>NZ_AQYJ01000029.1 GCF_000380565.1 Microbulbifer variabilis ATCC 700307 | reverse complement strand
CTGAGCTACCGCTTCATCGCTTTGGTAAAGGATTAACCACCAACATCAAAAGCCAACCAAGAGGGAATCCCCATGGCTATCTACATGAACTTCAATAACAAAGCCACCAAAGGCAACGTCACCGCCAAAGGTTACGAAGACTGGATCGAAGTTGACAGCTTCAACTTTGGTGTTGGCCGTGGTATCACCATGGAAGCTGGTGCTACCTCCAACCGTGAAGCCTCTCGCCCCAGCCTGAGCGAAGTCACTTTCACCAAGCGTATTGACGCTTCTTCCGGTGGTTTGTTCAAGTCTTCTGTCACTGGCGACGAAGGTGTGCCCGTAGAGATTCATGTTGTACAGACCGGCGCCAACTCTGTAGAAAAGTACGCGGTTTACAAGCTGACTGACGTAATCATCTCCTCTTACAGCATTGGTGCTTCTGCCGGCGGTGCTCCTCAGGAGTCCGTATCTCTGAGCTTTGCCAAAATCGAAGCCGAACTCGACCACGCTGATAAGACTAACAAGAACCCGAAGAACATGAAGGTTGGATACGACCTCACCACAGCGACTCCGCTGTAATTGGTTCGACTCTTTTCGGGTTGAACGGTGGCCTGCAGAGTACCTGCGGGCTACCGCCCTCCAGTTCTTTAGCTGAGTGCTTATACGAGCACTGACCTAAAGAACTGCAGATTTCTAAAATCTCATTTCTTATTTGGCACCGTAGGGATAGTTGGGGCTGCCCATGGCTACACTCAATCAAGATAAAAGAATGATTACGGTCGACAGCCCAGTCGGCTCGGATGCTTTGATCGCAACGACCTTACAAGGCGAGGAGCATGTCTCCAAGCTATTCCGCTATGAAGTACAACTTCTTTCTGATGATCACGCTATTGAGCAAAAAGATCTTGTCGGCAAACCAGTAACTGTTTCGATTCACCACTCTGAGACACCACGCCACATTAACGGCTATGTTACCCAGTTCTCCCTTCACGATGTAAACGCCGAAGGCGTGCGTAGTTATAGCGCAATTCTTCAACCTGGCCTGTGGTTCACGAGCCTCGGAGGCTCCAACAGAGTTTTCGAAAAGAAGTCCGCCAAGCAAATTCTCGAAGAAGTGCTCGGTGAATACAGCAAGGTTATCAAACTGACCTTAAAGCTAAATGCCGAATACATCACCCGTGAATACTGTGTACAGTTTGATGAAAGCGACTTTGAATTTATCAATCGCTTAATGGCTGAAGAGGGTATTTCCTACTACTTCAAGCACTCTGAAGGGCAGCATGAGCTTGTACTCTGCGATGATCCTCAAGATTTTTACGACTGTGAAAGTGAAAAAATTGAGTATGACGGAGGCGGTAGCCATCCCACAAAAAACACAGTGAGTAGCTGGAGAAGAAACTTCAACTACCATGGCGGCGGTTTTGAGCTCAAAGATTACAGTGAATTTACTGCTACCAAAGACAATAAGCAGCAAGTTAAAACCACCAGTAAGCTGAATGATGTTTCTAACTACATGCGCGGCTTATATGGCCTGAACCATTTCCAGACTGATGGTGAACACAAACACAAATTTACTGATAGCTACCATAAAGCACTGGCAGAACGTGCTATGGAAGCACAGGAAGCGCTATTTGATGTCAGCCATGGACGTAGTGACTGCCCCTCCTTTACTGCCGGCGGACGTTTTAATTTTGACCACAGCCTGTCGTCAGAAAAGGGGAAGTATCTTATTACGTCTGTGCATGTTTCAGCTGCAGACGGTAACAGTAACGAAACCCACTTCCACAATACCTTCAGCTGTATTCCTTCTGCGGTAATGCCACGCCCACAGCCGAATGTTTCTGCAAAGAAAATACACTCACCACAAGTGGCACGTGTATTGGAAGTAAAAGCAACCGCATCCGACAGTTCTCAGGACCCCTACACCCAACTGAAAGTGAAGTTCCCCTGGAACTCACAACAAAATAGTTGCTGGGTCAGAGTGATGCAGTCTTTTGCCGGAAAAAACTGGGGGGCAAACTTTGTACCCAGGGTAAACCAGGAAGTGGTTGTTACCTACATTAATGGCGACCCGGATAGACCATTGATTACCGGTGCAGTATATAACGGCGATAATCCAGGCCCCAATTACACCGCCAC
Organism: Microbulbifer variabilis ATCC 700307; assembly: GCF_000380565.1. Classification (GTDB taxonomy): domain Bacteria; phylum Pseudomonadota; class Gammaproteobacteria; order Pseudomonadales; family Cellvibrionaceae; genus Microbulbifer; species Microbulbifer variabilis. The sequence continues at coordinate 871,292 of NZ_AQYJ01000029.1, read as the reverse complement.
CCAAAGTGGCTGGAAAACCGAGTATGAGGGCAGCACCTTTAACGAGTTGCGCTTTGATGACAAAGGTGGCAACGAAGAAATCTATATGGAAGCCGGTAAGGATCACAACTTTGTTATCCATAATGACCAAACTGGCAAAATAGAAAACAAGCAAACTCTGGAAGTTAAACAGGATCGTAGCATTACCGTAACTGATGGTAGCGAAGTGGTCACCATTGCCAAAGGTGACCAAAAATTGAATGTGGATAAAGGAAACCAGACTGTCACGATTGGTTCAGGCAATCACACACTCAAGATTAGCAAAGGATCGCAAACCACAGATGCTATGGGGGCTATCAAAATATCCTCAAAAGCTTCAATTGAATTAAAGGTTGGGGGCAGTAGTATTAAGCTAACCCCAGCGGGAATCACCATCAAAGGTACAATGCTTTCCTGTAAGGGAGATGCTACAGCTGAAGTTAAAGGCGGCGGCATGCTCACCCTGAAAGGCGGCGTGACTATGATCAACTGATGGGGATTAACTAAGAATGACTGACCTGATCAAAGTACAAGCACTTACCGCAGCGGAACTGCTAAAAAATTTTGAGGTGAGTGAAGAAGCGGAAGAGCACCTGGTGCCCGATACTGCGCCCGAGGTCAGCATTAACCAACTGGTTGACGCGGGTCTTTATCCCGATGCGATCAAACTATTGGCACATGGGCTCCCCAAACGGGAAGCTGTTTGGTGGGCCTGTCTCGCAGCTCGGGATATTCAAAGCCCAGAAACTGATGAAGACAATGTAAATGCATTAGTCGCTGCGGAAAGCTGGGCCAAAAAGCCCAGCGAAGAGACTCGGTTAAAGTGCAAAACCCTGGGCGATAAAACCAAGCACAAAACCCCAGCGAGCTGGGCTGCTACAGCAGCGAGTTGGTGCCATGGAAGTCTGGCGGCGGAAGGTGAGCCTGTGGTTGAGCCGCCAGAACATCTTTATGCACACGCCGTCGCTGGTAGTGTCACTCTCGCTGCAGTTTTATCTGATCCAGTGGATCCCGGCAAAAGATTCGCAAGATACATGAATCAAGGGTTGGATCTGGCACGTGGCGGTAATGGCAGGATAGAGGACTAAATATGGGCAAGCCTGCTTCACGTATTACGGATATGCATGTCTGTCCGATGGTGACAGGTACTGTACCTCACGTCGGCGGGCCGATCCTCAGCCCAGGTGCTCCAACGGTCATTATCGGCGGAATGCCCTCAGCTACGGTTGGCAGTGCCTGTACCTGTGTAGGACCGCCCGATACCGTAGCTATGGGTAGTACTACCGTATTGCTACAAAAGAAGCCTGCTGCCCGCATGGGAGATACAACTGGCCATGGAGGCAAGATCGTAATCGGATGTCCGACAGTTTTGATTGGCGGTTAAGCTTCACGTCATCATTGCTTATCATGGTGTATATATTATGAACCGATTAAACCGTCGACCAAGAGCAAGCAGGGGTGGAAGAAATCCGAAAGAATTATTTATGGGGCAGTGAGATGATCTACTCGCTGCGTGAATGAATTGAAGTTATTAATTAAAAATAAAGGATTGTAGGTAAATAATTATGACAAATTTAATCAGTCGCAGCACCAAGTATGAGGTGAAATTTAATGTGTGGGTCAATGATAGTGAACTGCCCCAGTTTAAAACGAAAGTGAAAACAACATGTGGAAGTTGGCTGGATGACGCGCAGGAAATTTTCGATGTGGCGATACCAACGTGCACCACAGCCCTTGTTCAACCTGATAATGTTTCAGATAGATTTCGTAATTTACTTTCCTACTACTTCGGTCTTCCCTCAGATTGTTCACAAGAAAGATACAGGGCTTGTTTAAATGCGATACTTAGCCGGTTAATGAGAACTAAGTCGGGTCTGTTTAGTGGGGTGGATCTTGCGGATAGGGAACAGATGCCTTACTTGGCAAAAGCTTTGACTTATGCCTCGTGGGCAACGTGTAAGGGAGACCCCACGGAACATTATGCGGGTTTTGTGTGGGAGGACTTTTTAGAAAGTTGGCCCAAAGCTGCCAAACAAGCATATAAGATAAGGAAAACGAAATGGGATCAGAAAAACGGCTGGGTGTCGACTTTATTGGGAGGGCAACTCAATGGGGGGGGGTATGAGAAACCTCTCTATTACCCCATTCACTTGAATTTCAATAAAATTTGGCCAAAAGGTAGGCAATACTGCGTTATCACTCTGATACACGAGGCAACACATAGATTCGCGGAAACAGTGGATCATGCGTACTTCAAGGATGATGGAAGCATTTTGGGGAAATTAGATGAAGCCATCAGGAGCTGTAGTATATTGAAGAACATTTATCTGGAAGAGCTGAAAAATGATAACAATAAAGAAGCTAAAGCAAATGCGCGTGTTGTAGATCAGGCATTAAATCAACTTCGTGGACAAAATCCGGCGGCTAAAACCATGCAACAAATTGGCGAGATGGAAGCGGTTAACAATGCAGACTCGCTGGCATGGTTTGCACATGACGTAGCACTACTTACCTTGGAAATAACTTGAAAGGAAGTATTATGGGTAAGCGAAGTATATCCCCAAGCCTGCTAAGCGAATAAAGAGAAATCCGGGAGGCAGTTCACTAATTGCAAATTGTTGAGGAATTTCATTTCCTAAATTAGGTGTCTCAGTGAACTGTACCTGGTACTCCAAGCGAACCCTAGAAAGGGCGACGGGTTGTTACCAATCGAAAGCATCGATCACGATAAGCTTCCATAACTAAGCTGCTTTCCTCGCGTTATGATCGAATAGCTTTTAATCTATGTTTATCACGATGTGGGGCTAGATGTTGAGAAGAGGGCGGGCCTACAGAAGCAAAGTATTTTTGGGGCGTCAGGCAATGATGTCTTTATCTTTGTCGGTGAGATACAAAACCTCTTCCCATCTGGCCGCGAGAAGCTCAACCCAGAATGGAAGCGCTGCATCAAGCACCGTCACAACGGCCTCGATGTTATCCTCATGGGCCAACCGCCGCGACTATCACAACATGTGGCGCCGGCGCGTTAATGGGGCGATTATCTTCGTCAAGCAATCCGCTGTTGGCCGCGATCATTATTAGGGCTCGACTTGTTGCAGTTGTCTGGGGGAAGATCAAGTGATAGCGCGCGTCGACGATCAATACATCATTGTTCAAAATACTATTTTTCTATTAATTGCAATCTATTGATGCATAATTTATTTTCAAATTCGCCTCGTTCTCCCTGAAACTGCACGCTTTTTATCATCGGCGTGAACATATTCTTTATCAGTAGTACACAGTTTCCCATGTCCTAGGTCTACCGATAGGTCTTTAAGATCTCTATTTTCTGCATCCATTGAGGCACCAGTATGACGAAGCCAATGAGTCGACGTGGCCAGGAGAACTTTCGCATCATCCTCAAAACCATCTCGCGTCATCTCTTCACTAGCTAAATCAAATACCTCTTGAGTAAGTATCGCAATTGTTCGTGCCCGTAATCCTGGATAAAGACATCTGATGACTGAATGCTCAGGTAGTGAACAGTAATTCAATGGAGCTGCCGCAAATCGGTAGCTGAAAACTGTACATCTCCCTATGGATTTCAGTTTTCCGACTTGGTATAGATATTATTAGAGCACTATACATTATCAACTGGTTAGCAATCAGGAAACTGTTTAGTCTGCTAGCTGCTATCTCTGAATGTGGTTGATACACAGAGGCAAGGCTGAATGATTATAAGTTATCAATGAGCTAGTGATTTGAAATCCGTGAGCCTAACCAAAATTAAATAGAGTGAAAGGGCCCCACCCCGAAGGGTGGGAAATAGCTTAATGAGCTTGATGTTCTAAAGCGTTTAGGAAAGTTGCAATATCATCTACTTGTTGTGTGCTTAATTTCTGCCCCAATTGGTACCAAGCCATATCGTAAATTGCTTGCTCAATGGTTTCTACACGCCCGTCGTGGAAGTAAGGAGCGCTTCTGCTTACATCGCGTAGCATTGGAACTTTAAACATCATTTTATCTTTTTCAAGGCCTGTAACTTTATAACGACCTAAATCTTCTTGGTGTGGATATTGGTTGACTAGCCCCATCTTCTGGTACATGTTTCCACCCAAGGTTGCACCATTGTGGCATGTTGAACAACCAGTGTTGATAAAGGTTTGTAAGCCCTTTAACTCACTTTTTGTCATGGCCTGATCATCGCCACTCATAAAATCATCAAAACGATCATTCGTAATCAGGGTGCGCTCAAATGCAGCTATGGCCTGAGCAATATTGTCGTAAGAGATAGCATTTTCTTTACCAAAGGCGTGTTTGAAACTTTCTTGATATTCGGCAATTTTTGAAATCTTTGTCTCAACAGCCTCTTCTGAAGGCATCCCCATCTCTACAGGGTTTAAAATTGGACCTTTGGCCTGTTCCTTCAGGTCCTCTGCGCGACCATCCCAAAATTGAGCCATCTGGAATCCTGAGTTCCAGACCGTTGGAGAGTTTCGATCACCCTTGGTACCAGGTAAAGCTCCCGGTGATGTCGTTTCATTGTCAACGCCCGAACCGTTGTAGTTCCCTACTTGATGGCAGCTGTTACAGGATTGGCTATCATTGACTGAAAGCCGTTTGTCCATGAACAGTGTTTTTCCAAGCTCAACCATAGCTGGGGTGTCATTCTCACTGCCTGGCATAGTTTCTGAGAGAGTGCCGAACATAATTTTTGATTGTTGACGTAATTGATTTATATCAACTTCGGCCGTGGCCGTTGTTGATAGCAAGCTTGCTCCCGCTATCAAGCCGCAAATGATTGAAAGCTTTAGATCTCTTTTCAAAAAAATTTTCTTAATCACTTTGGTATCTCTCCCACTTCTCAAAAAACAATGAAAACTAACCTACTTTTAATCAAAGTTAGGCGGTGCCACTATATAGGGTAGCTCGTTCAGCTGATACCATGATTTAGCAAAAAATTTGTTGATTTTTAGAATATCCAGAATTGTTCACAAAATATTTTTCAAATATTATTCAGAACTTGACCTATACATTGAGTGCACTGGATTTGACGAGATTGAAGTCTTGCTATTTACCTTTAATATTGCAGGGCAATTTCTGAGGTGGCAAGGAAGTGTAGGGTTGAGGGGATACTTATCGGTACCTCCAAAGAGAAATGATTCGCATTTCTGCTAGCCGGTTGGTGGTGTGATATTTTCTCGAACGATAAATGACTCCTTAACTACCTGCGAATGGGCTACAGGGTTTATCGCAACAGTGGACGATAATATCGAGCAAGCGAAAAAAATAGTTCTCCGGAACAGTCCTAACTTAATCATTGTGTACTTTCTCCATAACCAGTAATTGGTCGGCGAGCAGATCCACTGCTTGCTAATCGCTGTTGGCCTTCGTAAGCGGGGCATAAACCCCACTACTCATAAAAGTATGTAATTTGTGTACCGCTTACGTAACAATTACATTTATTCTCGGCAACATATAGAAGAGTATTACTTTTTGTAAGTTATACGAAGTTAAAATAACTGCTCAAAAGATAAGTAGGATACTGAATAATTTTTGGATTTAATGTATGTGGTGATATCTTAAGGGGGGTGTAAAGTAACTGTTATCATTCTATACACGAGACACATAGCCTTTGATGCGGTGACTGTTGTTATAGGTTTTCACGGTGGGTAAATTTTCCGTTAAGAAGAGTCCCAACAACTTTGGCTTCTTCTATCAAGTTGTCCGGTTCAATATCCCTTAGACTCTTTTCGAAAATTGCCATATCTGCATACTTTCCTACTTCTATCGAGCCTATTTTGTCTTCCATGCGCATCTGCCAGGCTGGTGCTACCGTATAGGCATGTAATGCTTGATCAATAGTCAAAGTAGGGCGCCATGGGGGGAATGCTGTTGAACCTTCAATAGATGGCTCTTTGTTAGTCATAGACTGTTGCATCAAATAGATGGGATAAGCACGATCAATGGGGGCTGCTGGTGTATCGCCAGATAAAGAGACATTGTCATACTTATTTGCCAGCTCTTGGTAAGGGCTAAGGGCCTCTTCAATATAATCCCGTGGCATATATTGATAGATCACCTTGCCTTTTAGCCCCGCGTCAAGTTCATTAACAAACATTGGAGTGGCATTAGTGGGAATGTTATTTTTTACGACTTTCTCTCGTGTTTCTAAATCCATCATAGAGATATGGTCAAGGCGATTACGTGCATCTGGGTAGTGTTTTTTTGCTTCTATGATAATTTCCGTAAGTCGTTTGATAAGACGGGCGCCGTCGGCATGTGTAATGACATCCAACCCATTCTTATTGGCTCTGTTTATAACCTCAAAAATTCGATCAGGGGTGACACCATACTTACCCCATGTAGGTGCATCATCTTTGTTCTCCGGTAAGTAGGGAACGAGTTGAGTGGCTCCGCGTTGATTCCAAGCTAGCTCAGGATGAATTTTAACCTTATCAACACGCACCATATCATCGTTATAGAGTGACTTCATTTCTAAAGTAAAATCAACAAATTCCTGAGGATCTGCATCTGGAAGTTTAAACATTGGCATCACGTTAAGACGCATCTGGGCTTCACCGCGATCTGCTCGCCGTTTCAAAATAGCCATGATTTCACGCATGTCTTCCATTGATAGTTCTGAACTGACAGCTGCCGCAGGTGTTACCAATCCAGGGACCATGGCTGTGGTGACTCCCTGCTTGGCAAGGAAACCTTGTAGTTTATCTATAGATTCAGGAACCATTTTTTCGGGTTGCCAGGCCCCAATTTTGATAAATGCATCGAAGAAAATGACCTCAATTCCCAAGCCGGTGATATTATTTTCTTTATCTCGCTCCCAAAACATTACACCGGGCTGAATGTCCGGGGTATTGTTATCAATCCCGGCTGCTCTAAGTGCTAGTGTGTTTAGTCCAGCATCGTGAACAGCATTTCCAATAGCAATGGTTGGCCGGCCAAGGTTCCATTTATCGAGATCCTTAGCCCTTGGCCCCCTGGCACCTATATTCGCTGGCATCCACCCAAATCCAATGAGAGGACCCTTTTCGTTGGGGTTTTCTTCGACATAATCTTTCAATATCCGACCAATGTCATCTACTGAGCGGGCGGCACTTAAGTCTACTCCCATAGTGGTCCATGCAGAAGCAACAACGTGACTGTGAGACTCAATAAAGCCAGGAGTGACATACTTTCCATTGAGGGCGACTACATCCGTCTTATCACCAATGTATTTTTTGGCGCCTTTATCATTCCCTACATAAATAATTTTCCCATTAAGTATGGCGACTGCTGTTGCTTTAGGCTGATTGGGGTTCATTGTCTCTATTATACCTCCAGTTAAGACCCGATCAGCTTTCTCTGAGTCGGTTGTGAAGGAGGATAGTAAAACAACACAAAGTGTTAGGCTTAGCAGGTAAAGTATATTCATGATAAATATGTGATTGATGTGGTCAGAGATGAATTCTAATTTTTTTAGATTATCTTCAGTTGTTTTATAATAGGGTAAAAGTCTATTTTTGCCTTAGAAAACCGCTGAATAATTCCGAACCAATATGCTTTTGGATTAACTTTGAACGGCCCAATTTCCAACGAGACAAAGACAGCAATCTTTAGGGTGTCAATACTATTAAGAACACGTAGATTGTTTTACGTAATCTGTGAAGCCCTGGACGTAGACATTCCCCAGGATGAAGAGCTTATCTATATCGATACCCAGGGCAACGACAAAGCAAAACAACACCTCGCGCGCTGGTTCCACTGGACCCCCTTCGATGCGCTGCTTGTCCTGGACGAATGTCAAACCATCTACAGGGAAGGGCGGGGCGGTTTTAATCCCGACTCTGTGACCATCCACCCTAGCGATAATGTTCCGCCGGTTACCTGGACCGACTCCGACGGCAACACCAAACACATCGAGCGCCCCAGTACTTTATGGGAAGCCTTCGAACGTCACCGGCACTTTAACTGGGATGTGTTCTTGGTCTCGCCAAACATCGGCAAGATCCATAAGGAGCTGCGCCTCAATACTGAGTTTGCATTCCGTCACCGCAACATGACTGGCGTTTTGCCCTGGAAGTTCAGGCCCTGATGGAAGGAGATAAAGCATGACCCAGAGAACAACGGCAAAGCCGTTTCTCACCTCATCCAGGCGAAGGAATACAGAGCAAACCCCAAAATCTGGAAGTGCTACAAGTCCACAGAAACCGGGGATCACCGGGAATCTGCGGTTGCATTTAAAGCGCTTAAGAGCCCAAAGCTCCTCTTTATGCTCGCAGTCTGCCTACTTAGCTTCATGTACTTTGGAGCTTCTGTGGTCGATCTGCTTGAAGATCGCCAAGCCAGTAAAGAGCCTGTTCAAGTTCCTGTGGCGCAAAGTCCTGCGCCGAATCCTGATGTTCCTAGCGGTGATGGTGTGCGCAATGTTCCTAGTTCGGGGGCTCTTGTTCATAACGGTGCAATCGTCCGTCTAGCGCATCAGCTTCAGTTCGAATTAACCCGTATCACTGGCCACACAACGCGCGGCGAGCACGATGATTATCTCTTTGAAGCTACCGACGGGAGTGACGATTACACCGTGACATCGCAAGAGCTTCGAGAGCTTGGTTTTACCGTGCAGCCCATTAACAGCTGCATGGTTCGCATCATCGTTGGCACAGAGTCTTTGATTGTTCTGTGTCGCAAGGTAGAGCCCGAACCCATCACAGATCCCTTCGCGTATCCGCCACAACCTGAACAGCTATTGGCAGGAGGCTAGCGCATGAGCGTAGCGAGAGCCCGCAGCGAGCGAAGAGCTAGCCGGATGACAATAGCTGCTCGTGAGGCTTTGTAGTACATGCGCAGGGATAGGCATAGACAGGCAATGGAGACTTTGCGACGGATGTGCAGGAGCTGGAATCTTGGTTGATAACCCAGCGCCGTTTGATCTGCACTTAACCATTTTTGCTAACGAGGTTCAGCCGCTCCGCGACTTCCTCGCGAGCATAAACACTGACCTGGTTAACCTAACAACCAGGGACTTAAAACAGACAGAGAGCATCATGGGAGCACTACAGGAAATCATCGGAGAGCTTGACCAGATCACGGCTCGGTACGAACACCGCGATCAATCGTTCGGAAAACAGGGTCAGACTTGGTTATCGGAAATAGCTGCCAAGAAAAAATTGAAAACATGAGGGGGATCAATGGGTTGCGTTAATTCCGATATTTGTGAATATCGGAATATTTATATTTGAGTGTTTTCCACGTATAATTGGCCGCATTCCAACAACAATTTAAAGCTTCTATGTCTGCCACCAACCAGCCGCCTGCGCCAATCATCGACAACCTCAGCAATCTTGAGAATCCATTTCGCTACACGAGCTTTTCATCGAGCCAGTATATTAGCAAGCAGATTCCCGGCGCTGACACTGATCTGGAATTCGCGCTGAAGTTTCTCTACAGCTATAACGGCAGCCAAGCAACATTTAACAGTTACCGCCGAGAGATCGAACGATTGCTGCAATGGGCGTGGCGCGTAGAGGAAATTTCGATTATGACGCTGAAGCGTGAACACATTGAGGATTTTGTACAGTTTTGCATTGAACCGCCGATTGCTTGGATCGGTACTAAGAATGTAGCAAGGTTTAAAACCAGAAATGGTCAGCGCTTTGTGAATGCAGACTGGCGACCATTTGTGGTCAATGTTTCCAAGGTTGAGTTTCGAGCTGGCAAAACGCCTTCACCCAAAGACTTTCGTCCGTCCCAGGCTGCTATCAAGTGTATTTTTACCGCATTATCATCCTTGTTTGATTTCCTTTATCAGGAAGGCTTGGTCCCAGCCAACCCCGTAGCTCTCATCCGACAGAAAAGTAAGTTTGTGCGGCGCCAACAGCAAAACCAAGTCGTACGACGTATCAGTAATCTGCAATGGGATTATGTACTGGAAACGGCCGAAGTCATGGCTGAAATGTCACCTGGTGACCATGAACGTACATTGTTTATTATGAACGCCCTATTCGCCATGTACCTGCGAATCTCGGAATTGGTTGCCGATGAAAGGTCTGCACCTGTTATGGGCGATTTCAAGAAAGATCGCGACGGAAACTGGTGGTTCCATGTCACAGGTAAAGGTAACAAAGGGCGAGCAATCACTGTTTGCGATCAAATGTTGAATGCACTGAAACGCTATAGAATCCACTTACAACTGCCTGCTTTGCCGAGTATCAACGAGCAAACACCCTTGTTACAAAAGTCCCGCGGCAAGGGACCTGTTACCAGCACCCGACAAGTACGGATCATCGTACAGAGCTGTTTTGATGCTGCCTACCAGAGGATGGTTGAAGAAGGTTTGGGAGAAGACGCTGAGGACTTAAAAGCGGCAACAGTGCACTGGTTAAGGCATACCGGCATCTCAGAGGATGTAAAATACCGGCCCCGTGAGCATGTCCGTGATGACGCTGGCCACGCCAGTATGGCCACCACTGATCGGTATATTGATTCAGATATGCGTGAGCGGCACGAGAGTGGACGAACTAAACGAGTAAAGGAAGTGCGGTAGTAATACCGCCGCCCTACTCTACCGGCAAGCTTCCATTTTAAATGACAGTCTTAATTATCGTAACCCAAAGTTGATCTGACATTTGGTAGTTTTCAGAAGGTGTTCTGTCAGTTCAAGGTCAAGTAATGTGATTTATTCGGCAGAAGGCGTCAAGCCAATCAGTAGTAATTAGTTTAGCTTTAGGCGATAGTATCGAATTCACACCTTTCCAGCTATTAGCTACTAATACAAGCTCCTGCTATCTACAGACGGTATATCGCCAAACATTCCTTGTTCGGCGCTCCAACCACCCGCTACCAATAATAGGGTTTTGTCAGAAAATTTCTACATCTGCATTATCACTAACTAAGTGATCAGTATATTAACCATACTCTTTTTCCAAAATGGAGCAAGTTAAATAGCTGGTGTGCGGTTGAGTTGCTGAATACTGGCAAGCAGTCCAGCGGCATGAATCCCGCGGCCTCGTGCAGCATTGGCCGCATTAGGGTCAGCTCGAGGTGGAGCGTAAGTCAAATTGGTCCACCCGTATAAACGGATTACGGAAGCAACTTTTTGCATAATGGCATTTCTCAAGCAGAGTTCGAGCTCTCCATTGGAAAATCCGATGCCCATATTCAAGGATCGAGATGTCCCTGAAAAATCCGCGTTTGGCTTACCGTTGAACCTAATAGTGAAACCACAAAAATCATCTTCCGACGATGCTAAGCGATTGTTTTGAGCCATAATGACACGAGCTAACTGTTGATGGCTCGTATTACCGCTACCTCTTCCTCCATGTACAATTGGAGCGACATTATGAGTGCCGACGAATTGAGGAAAAATATCATGCTTTATAGGTGTTCTCGTGTTGTAGTGCGGGTTAGTCCCGGCTGCGCCACATAAATCAATGATTCCAGTTGTGATTTCCATCACACCCGTATATGCGTAATTCAACTGTACAATCGCTAAATTACTGAGTGCAGACGGGCTTAACCTAACTGAGAACGGGTAACTTCTCAAATAGCCTCTTGCCATAAGGCGAAAACTCCTAAGATACAAAGCAGTAGTCAACTAATAGCAGCCCAAAACTGCTATCACACACAACCTTGTAAGACAATCCTTGTGGTACTCCATTTTGTAAGTACCGTTATTATTCAATTGCAATCCATTTTTATTCAAATCCATTGCAATGAGGCGATCGTACCGCCATGAAAAAAAAAGTCAATGCGATTGTAACTTTTTGCTTTGATGGAAGTCACATATCACAAACCTTTGATACTAGAAACGTCCTCATTGTCTATAATTTACTCTATCTATTCTGTTGATGACGCTCTAGGGCGTTTAGCTATTACTAACATGTGTGAGATAGCCCTGAAGCAGAATTCACACTTCTGCCATGCTGTTGAGAAAATTTGTCTCAAACTTATACGACAGTTACCATAAAAAACAAAAACAAAAACAAAAACAAAAACAGATATAGAGCTAAATTCGTGCAAAAGAAAAAGTAATTGTAAATATATTAGTTATCGCAATGTATAGTGTCGCTAAGAGATCAACACCTGCTGTCAAGTTAGGTCATTCGGCTTTTCATGATTAAGAAAGATAATTGCTGGAACAATGCAAAATGCAAGTAAATTTTTGTTTACTTTTTGTGAGCAAAGTCAGTGGTAAGTAATATGTGGAATCTAAGTAAATCTAAGGTAAGTAATGGGTATCACTTTACTATTAATAATAATCGAGAGGCTGTTACATTTTATGAGGCGCTGAAGTACCTTCGGGATAACGCGAAATTTAGGAACTTTTTAATCTCTTCGCTTCAGGCGATTCCATATCAGGCGTATAGATGGGAGACACCAGGATTTACCAAGAAATCACTGCAAGGAATATTTGAGTTTGTCGTTTTAGATGCGCCATCTTTAGATCAAACACCCAACTCAAGCCCTTTCGAGGCATATATTCGTGATACTTCAAAGTCCGTTGTTTGGTTTCAAAATCTTGGCAAAGATGCCACTATTGTAGTGCCTTCAAATCAAGAAACCGCTGTAAATTATTGTCATTTAGCCTCCTTTACCAATACAGCACCCAGTAGGCAGCAGCATGAACTTTGGAGTACAGTTGGTGGCTTAGGTCTAAAGCTAGCTTCGAATAATCCTGTTTGGTTAAGCACAGCGGGCGGAGGTGTTGCATGGTTACACATTCGTTTCGATAGTAGGCCAAAATATTATCATTATACAGAGTTCAGAAAGCCGCCCAATAAATAGATTAGTTTAGCCTAAACCTGACGCATATCCTTGAAACGCCACAGGTTGAACATTATTAGATTGAGTGCGCTTAGCACTTAACTTCATAATTCGCGTTTTCGCTTTTGGCGTATAGCGACACTTAGTTAGCAATTACTGCGAATGCCGGTTTCATCGCTGCAGTAAACTTCTGCGTTTCTGTTACATACATTCTTTGCATAGAGCAAATACTCAGTTTGCTCAATTCTCTAATCTGCCAACGTAAATAAAATAACGTCAGATATGCAAGAAGCTGTGATCCAGCAATCAGCATCAATCGTAAATATAAAATAATTATCTTTTGCGCTATCCCCTTGAGAAAACAACATTAATTTGAACAAAAACAGGAAGCAACAGCAGACAAGGCCGGAAAATAAACAAGTCACTATATTATTCACAAAACTCAACATACTCTCTTACCAGGAGCAAAAATGATAATAATAAAGTCATACCACAAAAATATATCCAAAAAGAACTTAGAGAAAAATAATACCCCCTCAAAAAATAAAAACTTCCCCACTGAAAAGAACTCCAATGAAGACCGCAAATCAAGCAGGCAACAAAAGCCTAATAAAAGTGACAACCCGACACCAGAATAGCTATACACCTCCTACTATTTGCACCTTAAGCTATTAATTAAAATTCTGGCACGGACTAAAATTATGGCATATCGCCGCTCAAAAAATAGAATATTCTTAATCGGCAGGGTAACAATTGACTTTGAGAAGATCGCCTCAAAAAAAACTGCAATAGCATTCAATGTCACTACCAGTGAAACTTGGTCTGACCGCCAATCCGGAAAAGCACAAGAAAAGACAGAAACACATCACTGTATTGCGTATGGAAACAAGGCTGAATATCTGCTTAATTATGGGCGCAAAGGCTCGCTGATTGATCTAGAAGGAAAGCTGCAGCATCGAATGAGAAAAGATCAGCAAGGCAACGATCGTACTACTGCGGAAATTGTAATTAAGGATGTGCAAATTATTGATGATTGGAAAATTGAGAACTGTTAGTTAAATTTAACCCCTTATAACCTTCTTGATAGAGCATGCAGATATCATTCCCTTGAGTAGTTCCGGCATCAGTATGAAAAGTAGTTTCAATAAAATGACCACCCTACTCTACTGTACATCCAGGTTTTATTATAAGTCACTATAAATTTCGCCCCTTCATTAAAGCACCAAAACAGGAATATGAGAAAAACTTATGGGCAGTGGTTACTTCGCATGCTTATACTACTGAGTACATCTACTGTACTTGAGTAAGACCAATTTAGGTACTAGCCCCTTGGCACCCCACATCTTAGTTGCGACAGTCATGCCTCTACTAATTAGGTTAAATTAGATAAACCATTTGCACGAGCCCCTCGAAGTCATTTTCTCAACACAGAAGCCCACAAATATTACGAAATAGTTAACGCTATATTTCATGAGACTGTAGAAACAACTTTTAAGAGCTTCGTGAGATCAGTTTCTCACTATACGCCATCTCTGTTTGACCCGATCAACAACAAGGTCTTACATTGCTGAACGAATTTTGAAGTTCGAACAGCCAGCATCCATTATTTCTTTTAGTCAATAATAATTTAATATGCGGCATCACATGAAACTTATAGGACCCCCTAAATTATATGATTAATTTTTAACGAAATATGTTCTTCCTCCAAAGAGTTACTTCTATTTGGTCAAAAAAAATAATATAGGACTTGATCATGAAGCTCAAAAAAATAGGTGTATGTATCGCACTTATGTTTGTTCTAATCTTACCAGCATACGCCCATGCAGGATTGTGGGACAAATTTACAACCTGGGTTGTTGATACTTGGGACACTGTTGAAGTGAGAGTTGAAGAGGTTATTGAGGATATAGTTACAACGGTAGAGGATGGTGTAACGGCAGCAATTGGTTTCTTTGTAGATACCGGTGAGTGGATATACGATGGACTAACGACCGTGGTTGAAGGTTCACTTAATTTCTTCTACGGCGTTGCCGATGGTACAGTCACGGCATTAAATTACTTCGGCCTGAATCTCGATATATCGGACTGGTTCACCACGGGGGGGCAGAATTCCGAGGACGGTGCGCGGCAGTGGAGCCTTACAGACTATGATACTTCCTCGCATCCTGCATATTTAAATGCCTTCCGTGATCGGCAGGTAGCTTATATCGAACGCGTTCTTGATTCAGCCAAAGCCGAACCTAATAACGATCATTATGTACTCAGGGCTTATTTTGATTTACCACTGGATAAAGAGGCTCTGGCTCGGGGGCTGACCGATCTTTTTACACCAGGAAAGCACGCTTACAAAAACCCTGATATGCGCCTGATAGAATATATTAGGCTATTGGCGGAGAGTGATGAGTACGATGATATTATCCTGAGTGAAATTATCAAACTACCTTATTGGCAGGATGAAGATACTGAAGGAAAGCGAGTTTACACTTCTGAAAACCACGTACTTATGTGGCTATCTTCCAGCTGGTTACTATCTGAAATGGAAGGTTGGGATATAGGTGGTGGGCCCGAAAAACTAAGGGAGCGTCTCGTACGTTATCTGGAGGTTAAAAAGCAGTTTGGAGTATATGAGTCCACTTCAAATGTCTATAGCCCATTTTCCCTGACAGCATTATTAAATTTATACGACTATGCCCAGGATACAGAGATTAAAATCCTGGCTGGACAGGTTGCCCTTATTTTTCTTAATGATATCGCTATGGTCACCAACGATCTTGGTGCTGCTATAGCCGTCGATTCCAGGACCTATGAGGGTGTTCACCAAGATCTTAACTTCTTGAATAATAAGTTCGCACGATATACCGCTTTGATTACTGGCAAAGGTCCACAAGATTTTACGGGTAGTACCCATATGGATATTTTTGCCATGACTACACTTGATGTAAGCAGTGTTGCCTATAATCGCCTTGAAAAACTGAATGGTGAGATTAACATAAGCTATTCTTCAGGCCATCCTATCTCTGAAGTTGATACCGTATGGGCTGGGTTGGACCTCCAAGATAAGTTGATTTTCTCTCAATCTGCCGGCGCCTATGCCCATCCAGAACTCATTGATGAGATGCTGGAATATTACCTGAATCCACTTGCCGGTCTGAACTTCTTTTTGGAAGATTTGATTGTGGAGTCTAACCTGGCAGATGACGTAGTCGACATGTCAGGTGTTCTTCTTACTGAAACCAGTGCACCTTTCACCACAAGCTCAGTTATTTCAGAAAAAACCATGGATCTGTATCGCCATGGCAATGTGCAATTATCCTCATACCAGGATTTCCATGCGGGGAATGCAGGTTGGCAGCAGCTGCCCTGGATAGCAACAACCGGTACCCTACCGGTTTATACTCGGTCAGGTGCGGAATACGGAGGCTGGAAGGCTGGTGGCCAGGAGCAAATGAACACGCACTTACCCTATATAAAGCAAAATGAGAATGTAGCCCTGGTTTTGTATAAACCTGCGATGGAGCTGCGCTTTATGGATGGTGTTAACAGAGCAACGGACTTTTTACCTGTAGATGACTTTCTAACTGCACCAGTAAATTTGCATTGGCCAACGGAGCAATTCGATGAAACAACCAGTTTCCAGAACTGGCTGTTTGCACGTGAGGGTGATGGTTATGTGGCTGTTTATCGTCACTGCCTGGATACCAAAACCTTTATTCGTAATGAGGAGGTTGTAGAAATTTACAGCTGTAGTGCTGATGAACAAGTCTGGGCAACAGTTGTTGGTAATACCCAGACTCACGAAAGCTTTAGTAATTTCATTTTCACTGTTTCGCAAGCCAAGATCAAAAGCAAATGGTACTGGAGCTGGGCAGAGACCCGCCATGTATGGGAGACAACTTTAGAGGTCGATGGAAAGACCTTAAGTTTTGGCTGGGAAGCAAACGTAGATGATTTGACTGATAGAGAAATGTGGGAACTGGCCAGTGCTAATAACACATCTACTATCGAAATGGCTTCGGTGAGTGGATTCCAGGTCAATAATGTAACAGACACAGAAACTAATACGGGTCATGGTAACTGCGAGAGTTCATACGATGTGCTTTTACATCAAAATGTAAGCTTTAACGGTTTTGATCCAACAATATTACGTATGGCAGAGGCCGATAACGGTGAATGCTATCTGATTAACGTAGAAGACCAGTCACAAGATATGGAATTGATCCATGAAGGTGAAAAGGTCGATGTAGTGCGTTTTACTAACCGGCGCTTTGTTGGTGGTGAGGCTGATAAGGCTAACGGAATAAATCACGAATGGACCACTATAGAGTTGGACTTCAGTTATGAAAACCCTGTGGTGTTTGCTTCAGTCATTGGTATTGCCGGCACTGACCCGATAACAACTGAGATTCGCAATATCACTTCAACCAGCTTCGATGTGCGTGTTGCAGAGTTTGCCTGGAACGACGGCATCCATACATCGGAAGTGGTGCATTATGTGGTGATGGAGGCTGGTAGTTACTCAATTGCCAATGGATTGAAGCTTCATATTGGCGCTGTTGCACTGGAAGATAATTTGAGTGGCTCCCCGGACTTTGAAACTGTCGGGGTCGACTTACAGGATTACTTACTGATCAGCCAAGTACAAGGTAGTGACAGGGATGAAACACTAAGCACACGTGTCAGAAATAAGAAAACTGGCACATTTGAAATGAGCCTGATGGTACAGGAGGCAAACAGTAATAAAGAGGAAACTATAAAGGCAGTTGTAGGTTATATGGCTGTCGGAAAGCCCCCAGTTAAATCCTTAAAAGTGGCACTTAAAGGAGCCCATGGGAAGTATCTTGGCGCGGCAGGTAATGGAGGTAATGGAAAAACAGCCAACGCCAATGCCTCAGTAATTGGTAGCCATGAGACTATTGTCCTTACAGGAAATAGCCTGCAACAGGGTTGCCTGATTGACGGGGATGAAGTGTGGCTGCAAAGCACCGATGGTTATTATTACAGTGCCCAACAAAGTGGTGCTTTAGATGTCGATAGAACCGCTCGGTACAGCTGGGAAACATTTAAGTTGATCAATCACTCAGACAATTCGGGCTGTTTACAAAATGGTGACGTAATTTCCTTATACAACCCGGAACATGGTAACTATATCGTTGCGGAATCAGATGGCCGGGCTAATGCGAATCGGAAAGCATTAGGTTCCTGGGAGAAATTTGTTGTTTACGACCTAAACGGTAACTAACAAGCACCAAGCGGGCACCCACACCCACTCTTACTGGGTTTGGGTGCCCTAATCTTGGGGGATTATGCATCTAGAAAATTATTTGGTGGGCTTTTCAAGCTCCAAATTTTGGCTCCGGGAGCCCCTGAACACCAAGGCCATGAATAGCAAAAATACTACCTGGCTGCGGGTGGCGGGCCAGCTCCTCAGGAGTTACAAATGATTGCTGTGAAGTAACGTAGAGCGTTTCATAATTGTCGCCACCGAATGTGACACAGGTGGGACTCCGGATCGGTAGGTCAATCTCACGGTCAAGGCGGCCCTTAGGGTCAATCCTTAAAATCTTACCGCCAAGATTCAAAGCAAACCAATAGTACCCTTCAGCATCGACTGTTGCGCCATCTACAATCGCGGGCTTGCGATCTTCAACTGAAAAGAATGGCCTTCGATTGCTGATATGGCCCTCATCCATATCCAAGTCAAATACATAGACCATACCACCAATGGTATCGCCGAAGTACATACGAGTATCCTCCGGATCGAAGGCAATCCCATTGGAACATACAAAGGAAAAGTCCTTAGCAACCTTGCGCACGCTAAAATCAGGCTCAAGACAATATAAATGAGAGACTTTACCTTTCAATTGCGTATCCATACTACCGCACCAAAAACGCCCTCTTCGGTCAATTTTTCCATCATTTAACCGGTTTTGGGGTAAATTCGGTTCCGGATCAACAACTGTCTCAAACTCTCCTGTTTCGAGGTCAATGGTGCAAAACCCAGTATTGGCAGCACCAACTAACCCTCTTCCCTTACGGAAACCAAAGGACCCTACCTGCTCCGGCATTTCCCAGGTCTTTCTTTCACCAGTAGAGATGTTTAGCCGCCGAATCGATGGCCGCCGAGGCCCAGCCAAATCAACCGAAGGGCCGACATGATCCGCCCAGTAGATAGAAGTATCTTCTGCATGCCAGATGGGTGTTTCTCCCAATCCATCGTTACACTCCCAAAGGCATTCAATCTCCATTGTCAGAACCCTTCTTAATAGTTTCAGTAAATCTTAGACTTGAAATTTGGATGGAATAGGAACATCAATATCCTCAGTATGTAGCAATGCGGCCTCTATTCCAGCATGGACACCAAGTGCTGAGGTCTCTCTGGACATGCTGGGTGTACCAAGGTTTTCGGGCAAAGCTGCTACTTGAGGTAATTGCGGAAGGTGAATCCACCCTGCGCGTATATCCAACTGATTGCTGGCAATAAAGTGCAAAACGCCATACATCAAGTGATTACAGCAAAAAGTGGCGGCATTATCCGAAATATCTGTAGGCACTCCAGCTTCACGCATTGCCCTAACCATAGCTCTAAGAGGAAGATTACTACGATAGGCTACCGGTCCATTGGCAACCGTAGGTGCGCCCTGCATCTCTACGCCACGATTGTCCTTCAGGTTATATCGAGTAGAATCGTTAAAATTTTGAGCAATTCGCTCTACAGTAACCATCGATCGCCCACCATATTCACCCATCATGATCACTATTTGTGGACGGAGCTCATCTATAGCGCTAGTTACTACGTCAATACACTCAAAGAAGCTACTAGGAACCAGGATTCCAAATACATCTGAATTCCCAATACGGGTACCATCCAAAACACGCATTACCGACTCTGCAGGATTTATTGGCGTATGCCCGAATGGTTCAAAGCCGGTCACTAAAACCTTTTTCATGACAATACTCTTTGAGTAGTTTGAAATTGGCCTTCAGAAATGTGTTGTCTGATTCTATTTCTCAAGAATAGAAACTATTAAGGCCGCAGGCTTAAAAGAACGGCCTTGCTGATATGTTTGATTGGCACAATATGCCAATTAAGATGCTGTTTTGAACCATAGATCTTTAAAAAGACAGCAGAAGCGTTTTCAGGTAGACATGAACTGGGGCCCCATTAACTAAAGCCCTATCTGTAGGCTTATACCTGGGCATGTCGTCCAATGCCTGGCGACACGCGCCCTCACTGAAGGTGGGTGTATTTAACACCCACCTTCATATCACACCCCCTGTAATGCGCCACCAGCAAGTGTGATACGGTGCATCAGGCGGAACTGGCCTGGATAATCATTTTCCGCGGAATGCCAGGTAGAGCGGTTATCCCAGAATGCAATCGACCCAGGCTCCCAATTAAACCGACAGGTAAATCCATTGGTAAGCACATGGGCGAACAGGTAGTTAAGGAGTGGCCTGCTCTCCTCCGGGGTCCACCCCTCAAAGCAAAGGGTGAACCCTGGATTGACGTAGAGAATCTTGCGCCCAGTATCAGGGTGTTGTATCACTACCGGATGTATTGCCTCGCCCACATCATCAACGCCGCCAAGTTGCGAAGCAAGGTCTGTCGACTGGTAGTAACCGTCTTCACCATAAACATGCACATTAGAATGCACGGCTCTTAGTGTTTCCAGCGTCTTCTTAAGACCGTCGGACAAACTTTCATAAGCTTTTTGCAGATTAGCGAAGTGAGTATCGCCGCCGGTTTTGGGTAGCTCCCTGGCTACAAGGATGGAACCTAAGGCGGGTTTTTGATCATAAGAATGGTCTGTGTGCCAACCGCCGCCAATATTAGTCTCCTGATCTTTTTCCTTGCGTACTTCAGCAATGCCAGGGTATTCCTGTGTGTGTGTGAAAAACTTATTAATAACAATTTCACCCCAGCGGTGGGCGAAGGTTAGATGATCATCGGGGGAAAGGGACTGGTTACGAAAAAACAACACACCATGGTCGGCGAAGGCCCGGCGTAGATCACCAAGCTCGGCATCGGATAAATTGGCCAGCTGTACGCCTTCCACGAGTGCACCACAGCCTTTTGAATACTGGGAGATGTTCATGATAGGAATCGCTTTTTTTAGATGTCACCCGCATAATAAATTATTCAGCAAGATGATCAACCCGATATAATGAACTTCAGGCGTTCCTTAAAATAATATCAATTCATCTACAGATTCAATCATTAGCCTGTTTCAAATAGTTGCTTATGTTTTCTGACCCTTTAAGGTTGATATTAACGCCATCCTATGTACATATTTGACATATGACTACCAAGATTCCATTGTCATTTTCATCTAAATACGTGATCATTTTTGGTATAAACATTCAAATTTACAGAGTTAACCTATGATTTAGCATTGTATTTCGAGCAGTGTGAGCTTCCTATATTAAAAATTAAATAATAACTACTAAAATAAAAGCCAAAGAATAAAGATATTTACATAAATTAACAAAGTTTAAAGCTACTGAGATGAAGTGAGCAAAGACTTAAAGATTCATTTCTCCAGGATGCATATAGATACTGGCATAGGATTGGAAAAAGCTGCCCAATTCCAGCAGGTAAACTATTTTATTCAAACAAATTCTATCGAGTATCCTATTGTTATTGCTTGGGGTTTTACTCACTGATTGATAATGATGGTTGGACACAAGGTTGCAATTAGAGGGTCGTCCGTGCCTATCTATAAACACTGTGGTCTATAAGTAATCTAACGATACAAGTTACTTTTGCGAAAATCCGCAAAAGTGTGCCATTTACTGCCTGAGAGTTCAAATTTCCATCATGTTGCCGCTAAAAAATAAGCGCATTCTCTCCTTCGAAACCTGGGGAGCAGGTTCCTTCCATGGCACTCTGTTAGCCATGCTGGGCGCCGAAGTAATTAATATTGAGGATCCCAAACAAAGCGGGAACCCCTTAAGAAGAATGGGCACATTATTCCTTGATGAGAGTCAGGAAGATAATGAATCTGGCGAGTCTACTTTGCACAATAAGAAGAGCCTGGCCCTGGATATCAGGTCGGCAGAGGGGAAAAAGGTCTTTCTCAGTCTTGTTGAGAAATCAGATGCAGTAATCGATAACTTCCGCGGTTCCCTGCCGGAAGAATTAGGAGTTATTTATAGGAAGTTAAAAGTCGTCAACCAGAGAATCGTTTGTACACATCTTTCAGGGTATGGCCGGGACAATGAAAGGAAAAGTTGGCCTGGCTATGACTTCCTTATGCAGGCTGAAACAGGCTGGATGTCTGTAACCGGCGAGCCGGGATCAATACCTACCAAAGTTGGTGTATCTGTTGTTGATTTATTAGGCAGCGTGTATGCCGCCCTGTGTACAGTCTCAGGACTGCTGCGTACCGAAATTACAGGAAAAGGTGGCGACTTTGATACTAACTTGTTCGATGTTGCACTGAACTGCTTGTGCTATCAAGGCCTATGGTTTCTCAATGAGGGGATAGTTCCAGGAAAGCAGCCTCGCTCCGCACACGCATCACAAGCACCGTGCCAATTGGTAAAAACCGCCGATGGCTGGTTCTATGTAGCTTGTTTAACACAGAAGTTCTGGGAGATTCTGTGCCAAGAACTGGGGGATGATTCTCTTAAGCACGATGCACGTTTTCTAACCAACGAGAGTAGAATGAAGCACCGGGAGGAGCTAACGGCATCGCTTGACAATCATTTCCAGAAGAAAACAAATGCTAACTGGGCTGCCCAGATGGAAGGTAAGGTTCCCTGCGCACCCGTTTATGATATTGCACAAGCCCTGGACAACCCCTACGTCCGCAACAACGATAAAACTCTCTCCGTTCCCTACTCCCGTAGTACAGATCGCAAAAGTATTGAGTTCCTCTGTGCGCCTTTTTCTATACCGGGTACGCCCTCGGTGGAATTCCAGACAGCACCTCTTTATGGTGAGAATACACGAGACATTTTAATTGAAGCTGGAATAACAGAGAAAGAAATCAACAATCTCCAAAAAGCTGGAGTTATCTTTTGCCAATAAAGTAAATTCACAACAACATCGAATCTATATCAACTTGACCACTTTTACAATTAGGAGACCTGTTCCGCATATCCTTGATTACCTTAAGCACAGTTCATGTAAAAATTATTTTAAATGGTTGGCTATTTCAGGCAGTATTCCTTTCAGGTGCAGTCAAAATCAAGATTGATTTTTTAGAGCAAACTTTATTAAATACGGAAAAGATTAACTAAAATTTTTTCAACTTATACTCTGACCCGGAAGGCAATCACAATGGATATAGAAGTACTTGAAAACCCAGCACAAGAATTAATCGACTTTCTGGATAAAAAACTTGATGAATTCAACTGGAGAAACTGGGAAGTTAAAGAAAGGCTTCCCCTTGCTGTTCAGATTAGAAATGCCTCTGGTGAAGTGATAGCCGGAGCAGCCGCAAGGTCATTCGGTGATTGGCTATTACTAGACACTTTGTGGGTATCTGAAGAGCTAAGGGGGCAAAATATTGGTAGCCAACTATTGAGCAAAATTGAGATATCCGGTAAACAACGTGGTTGTAAAAAATGCTTACTAGATACTTTGAACTTCCAGGCCATGCCATTCTATAAAAATCAGGGCTATGAAGTTAAGTGGGTTCAAGAGGGATACCCTAAAGAAGGATGTAAGTACTTTATGGTCAAGGAGCTGTAGTCTGAGCAAATAAAGAGGGCTGGCATAGTGCCATCCCAGATTCACTCAAACTTGAACACAAGGATAAGTATCAAGGAGCGGTCGCCCTATTGACTGTCATTGACGGAAAATTAATCAAATGATCCCTATCTTCAGATGGAGACATCTAATTGAGATAACTTCACTGAAAGTTTCAGCTGTTTAGGCTAATTTATCTTGTGAATTTGGGCACCTACTGACAAAAAGGATAGCCTGATGCAAATTAAAGCGCCTACAACATCAGATGCCCCAATGTGGGACCTCTTAATGGGTAATTACACCTTTGCCTGCCTGATGGTCTCAGCTCAGCTTGATATAACTGGGCTTATTGACGGTGGCTTTGATACCTGCGAGAAGCTGAGCAACAAACTGCAATTAAGCCGTAAAGGAATCTACCTGTTTATCTTGCTGCTTCAACACTTAGGGTATATCAATGTTACACGCAATCAATTAAAAAATACGGAACTCGCCAAGCAGTATCTGGATAGGAATAGCCAGTACTACTGGGGAGAAGTTCTCCTGGATCCGTTCAATATTTATAATGTAAACCATCTTAATAAAAAGATTCTCACCAGCCTGAAACATGAATACGAGCTTGAATGCAGGGGTCGCTCTGTAACAGATATGTGGCGACATGATGAAATGGATGGTGATTCAGCGGCGGCTTTCACCCACCTGATGCACGCACAAGGTTTTGCCTCAGCTGTTTCAGCGGTTCAGAATGGTGCCTTTAGCAATATTCAAACCTTACTCGATGCTGGTGCTGGGTCAGGCACTATCGCATTGGCATTTTGTGATGCATATCCGGAACGCAATGCTCTTCTTTTTGATCTTGCTCCTGTCTGTATGACAGCCAAAGAATATGTAGACAAGTTTGCTAAGAAGAAGCAGATAAGCATAGTAGAGGGAGATTTCTTCAAGCAAGATTGGCCAACTGGTTGCGATGGGGTCTGTTTTAGCAATGTGCTGCACGATTGGAAACCAGACACCAGCATAGAGCTATTGAGTAAGGCTTACGCGGCCTTGCCAAAAGGCGGTAGTGTCCTTATTCATGACATGCTCTTTAATATAACCAAACTTACTCCAGTTTTATTTAGTTTTCATCTTTTCATGAATCATGGAGCGCAACTCTTCTCTTTAGAGGAACTATTCCAGTTACTTAATCAAGCAGGATTTGAGAACCCTCAATGTCATAAAGCACTTGGGTATTTTGCCGTAGTCTCAGCTATAAGGCCGTAACTTAAACAATGGGAGAGATTCTAATGTCCATTGGGCATTTAGACTGGCAAGAAGTCTTATCACAGGCTCAAAAACTTTCCCGGCTTGGCGCTTTGACTGTGCCTGATTCCGCCTCAAAAATTGAAGACCTTCACATCAGCGGCCCCGAAGAAATTCTCCAGGTATCAAAAGCGAATGCAATTACGGCCGGCGCAATCTTGATGTCTAGTGGAGGTACGACCGGAAAACCCAAACTTACTTACACTCCCTATCACCAAGCTACTGCGAGACTCCTAAGGGAATGGAGACCTCTTGGGCCAGACAGCGTAGTACTAAACCTCTTCAATCCCGGCCGCTTGTGGGGAGCCCACTATTTTATCCAGACCCTTGCCGAGAAAAGCCAGTCAGTAAGCGCACCCACGGGCCCATTTATCCCATCGGAACTCACAGCCTGGTTAGAAGTATTACAAGATGTTGGCGTAAATACACTAGCTGGCGCACCTACAGGCCTCGCCGACTTCGCCCAGGGGCTAAAAAACTCAGGCGGTAATCTCCCTATCCATACGATCATTTGGATGGCTGAACCCTGGACGAAAGCCAAATACGATACTGTACAAAGCGTGTTTCCAAACGCTGGCTTCTGGTGTGATTACGGCTCCGTGGAAACCAATAGTATTGCAATAAACACGCCAAAATGTGACTTGGAAAAGTATCATTTGCTTGAAGGACAGCTCATTGAGCCGAGCGAGCATGGTGCATTACTCACCCGGATAGGTAACGACTGGACGGTGCCATTAATACGCTATCGCTTAGGAGATTTAATACAGCAAACCACTTGTCGGTGTGGCCGCCCAAGAGCGTTACTGGTTGAGGGGCGTGCAGACGATGATGTGAGCCTATGTAGTGCACTATTAAGTGTTGGGCAAATACTTGATATCGCTACAAGGGAGCATGACGTGGAGGAGGCCCAGCTGGTTCTCACCCAAAATGGGGAAACACGTAAATCTGCAAGCGAGCTTACATTGATATTTACCGGCAGCGCCGATCCCGAAGTGATTCGTAATCGAGTGTTGACAAGGATTCACAACCTGGCATCGGTTGCACAGCAATACCCTGGAGCCTTTATCGTAAAGCAAGTTGAAAGGCTGAGGAGAGTCAAAAGGACTAACAAAGTGCCTCCCATCGTTCATATAAGTGATAGCAATAAATAGACCTCTCTGGTTTTAGTGCTCAATGTAGGGGGGTGAGTGCTGTGTTTAATTGATAAGGAGCTACCCTTAATGTAAAAGGAAAATGACCATGTCACTATCAAGCCTCCTTATACCCACATATATACAAATGTTACAGGCTTTATCGAGCTGGCTGGATAAGGCCTGTAAGCAGCTCCCTGAAAAAGAGGCTCAAGAGTTGCTGTCTGCCAGACTCACACCGGATATGTACCCTCTTTCATCCCAAATACGCTTTGCGTGCCTGCAAGCTCAAGAGGCCCAATTTCGCTTGAGAAGAGAGCTTTTTCCCGACCATTTAGACCACTTAGCACGCGAAGGTCAGAACGCAGGGGCTCAACCAGGTTCTATTTCAGAAGCTTGCACGCGAATCAACGAAGCACTAACAGTTCTGCGCAGTCTTGAACCCGGTGCGCTTGATATGTGTACTGATCAAATGATCGAATTAGAGCTTCCAAATGGAATGACTTTCGATATGACAGGCGAGCAATATGCGAGAGATTGGGCCCTTCCCCAATTCTATTTTCATCTTAATACAGCATATGCCATTTTAAGGGCGCAGAAGATTGATCTTGGAAAAGCGGACTATGTCCAGCATGCATTTACTTATCTTAGGATCTACCATCCTGAACACGATTAATATACAACTATTCAAGCATTTATCAGAAACTCCTGTATACCTCACACTTTTTCACAAAAGAATTGCTTAACTTACAGACCAAAATTAAACATCCAAATCGTCAATAGGAAAATATAAAATAGTATAACAATGAAATTTAGAATTAATTTAAATATACTATTCGCCGCCATCATATTATGCCCGGCCCTTATTGCCTGCTCTCAGAGAATTGCCAGCCTTATAGAAAACTCAGAGAGCTTTCCTTTTACTGAAATAATCACCACAGAGAAAATTGAAAATTTAGGTTTCAATAAGGAGAGGTATTGCCCAGCAAAAAAAGATGTTTGCATCAGCTATTATTATGGACCACCTTTAAACAAACAAAAACTTCAATACTCTGTCAAGTTTGAGGCAGATGGCAATGAAAGTATTGTAAACCTTAATTTAAATAGGGATTCTTTAGAAAAGACATTTTCTGGCACTGTATTTTTATTACATGGGTTTCGTGCTTCCAAAGAGTTCATGCTGAATTCAGCACTATATTTTCGCTTTCTTGGATTCCAGGTTGTTGTCCCAGATCTTCTCGGCCATGGTGACTCAAGTGGTAACAAAAAATATGGAGTTGATGATAGTAAGTATATTAACTCCCTTTTCGATAAACTGATCGAAGAAGGAGTAATCAAGGATGAAGATATATATATTGTCGGGAGTTCAATGGGTGCATTAACAGCTGCATACATCTCTAATATGAGAGTAGATATCAGTGGGGCTATTTTATTAGCGCCCATGCTCCAATTTGATCAAGCCTTATATAATTACGCGAGGGTTAGTCACCCATTGCTTAGCAGAATTATCCCAGAGAAAGACATTCGTAAAAGTGCTACCTTAGCTCTGAAAAAATCGAATATTGACCTGGATCAAACAAACATATTACCTCTTATAAAGTCCTCAAAGGTCCCTGTGCTTTTAATATCCTCAGATTCAGATCGTATTTCTCCTTACAGCAACTATAAGGGCCTAAATAAAAAAAATCTCGAGTTAATCCAAGTTCACAATAGGAATCACTTGAGTATGACTACAATAGGACAGAACGAGCATAATGCAGTTATCAAGTGGCTCAATACAAATAGCGCATATTAACTTTAGGGCCAGCATACTTTCTAAAGTCATTGAATCAACAATTGCCCCATTGAAATTTTTATCGGGAGCATAAGAATTGTACTTTAATGCAATGGATATTGGATCTCCTTAGCCATACCCCACATTTTGTAGTCTGTCGGCATTTTGGAAAGATAATTCAGTGTGCGGTAGATAAGGCTTTTTTCCATCTGATCTACTCCCAAAGATTTGCTCCACCCTTCCGCCGCCAGCCGGTAACTCATAACGATCAAGAGGAACTTTTGTTCGTTGGATAGGCCACTACCATGTCCGTTTATGAGTAAGTGCATTGATACAAGATCATAATCGAGGTCAAATTTGGATTCATTAACTTGAATATTGATTTGCGCAGAGCGCCCAGACACAGAAGTTCCGCGAGCCACTATCTGCATATTATCAAGATAAAAGGATACATAGGCATTGTTGGCTTCGGAGTTGTTTACATATCGCCCTCGTAGGGCCAATTCCCTGATCTGCCTTCTGGATATTTCACCCCTCAACCAAAGATCAGTCATTTTCGCGATTGGACTGTAGTTTTGTGGTTCGGTCACAAAGTCTTCAGATAGGGCGGGCAGTGAAAAGAGAAATGCGACAAGACAAGTTAAGATCCATCTTCCAGCCATTGTTACTACCACAAAATCAAGGCCTTGCCACATGATCAATAAGCGAGTTATCAATCATAGGTAAGTATAATCAAGAATGAAAAACCCAAGTGTCTCAATGCGGGAAGCTAGAAGCCCTGACCGGCGTTTGAAGAGTACCTAATTTTTCGCACTGCAAATCCTTTTTCCTTCATATCGTTTTGAGATTGGCTTTAACCAGTCGATATCGGCTCCTTGGGCTTTTTACAGCCCAATCGAAAGCAGTCTAAGAGGGACCTCTACAAAATTGACGAGAGTCATTACAGCTCCTTGAGCCCTCGGCAGAACCATTTACCCTAACGGGATGCGCACTACCGTTTCCTTTACTTAGTGTCATAGGCCCTAGAGTTACAAAATGGGCTCGATTATCTCGCCTTTGTCGAACAGACTGTCCTTGTTGTATGATTTATAGGTAATGAAGAGCTACCCATCCACATTCCGCGCCAAGCTAGTTGCAATGGCGGCCCTGCTCCTGCTGATGTTCCAGGTGCAGACCGTGCTCGCTTGCGAAATGATGGATAGCCCGGAGCCGGCAGCAGAATGCTGTTGTGACCACTTGGCCAAAGGCTCTCAATCAGATGAAGATTGCTGCGAGTATGATGCCCAGGTCTCCCTCAAGACCTCATTAGATGACCATGAAGTCGCTCTCACAGCCGCCTTCCTGCACCTTGAGTTACCCCAGTTAGCACCTCCGCCATCCTATCGGTGGCCCCAGATTTTGGCTCCGCCAGCGGAATCACCTGACTTCGAACCCCTTTCTTCTCATGCCTCTCCAGGTAATCGTACCTGGCTTGAAACTCTGCGCTTGCGTATCTGATCACTCCCTCTCTCTGATGTGCGGAATATCCCGCAGCCTCATTGTTGCTGACGGGCTTCAGAAAGATTGTTCCAGGAGTGAACCCTTTGATTTCCCAACAAGCCATTGCTACCCCCAGTAGCAAAGAAATGGTCGGTGCCTTTGGCGCCCAAATACTCATCACTTCCTTTTCTGGAGGTGTGTTATGAGCCGCTCAAAAATGCTGGGCTTAGTTGCTTTCGCTGTATTTCTGGCGGTCGGTACCGCTTTCTATTGGAAGAAAACAGCCGGATTGGTTGTATCCGACAGTGTGGAGTTTATTCCTGCTGGCCCTTTCCGGATTGCGGTATCCGTGGACCCACTGCAGCCTCGCGCTGGCAAGAACCAGATTCGTATTGAAGTGAGAGATATGGAAAACCGGCCAGTTGCAGGCGCCGAAGTCCGCGCAGTGGCTGAGATGCCTGCCATGGGTGCCATGCCGGCAATGCGTGCTCAAGCCGAAGTCTATGAAACCAGCCCCGGGGTATTCTCAGGGGAGATAGAGCTTGCCATGGTAGGCTCTTGGCCCATGGTGGTTGATGTGGCAACTGGCCACGATCGCCATGTAGACCTGGCCTTTGACATGAGCACCAACCGCAAAGGCTTGCGCTTAAAGTCAGCACCGGAAGCCTCCGATACTGCTTACTACACATGTGCCATGCATCCTTCTGTCCGCGCTGCAGAGCCCGGTACCTGCCCCATCTGCGGTATGGACCTGCAGCCAGTTAGCCACGATGAACTCGAAAGTGGCAGCATCGTGGTAGATAGGGGTCGGCGCCAAGCTATTGGCATCAAAACCGGTATCGTCGAACGACAGCCTTTCGCCCTACCCATCCACCTGCACGGCCAGGTGACCTATGACGAAACCCGTTTGCGGGATATCAGCCTGCGCTTCGACGGCTGGATTGGTGAGTTGGATGCGGATTTTGAAGGCAAGCAGGTTGAGCGTGGCGAAGTACTGTTCTCTGTTTACAGCCCGGAGCTACTTGCCGTCCAGGATGAATATCTGAAAGCGCGCCGCCGTGGCGATGCCTTGGAGAAAGCGGCGCGAAGGCGCCTGCTTCTGTGGGGACTATCAGAAGAGCAAATCGACTGGCTGGTTGAACAGCAAAAAGCTCAGGACTATATCCCGATCTTTGCACCTGCCGGTGGTGTCATTATTGAGAGGAACATCGTTGCGGGTTCTGCATTCAAAAAGGGGGACAACCTCCTTCGTATTGCCGACCTCAGCCAGGTTTGGATCGAAGCCCACGCCTACGAAGATCAACTGCCGCTGATAGAAAAAGGGATGCCGGCCAAGGTGCGTCTAACCAACGTCTACCATGAAGAAATCCCAGCCACTCTCACCCAGATTGACCCTTTCCTGAATCACAGCAACCGCAGTGCACGGTTACGTGTGACCCTGCCCAATACCAACGGTGAACTTCGGCCAGGGCTGTTTGCGGACATCATGTTGAGTGCCGAGCTGGGAAATCTCCTGGTGGTACCCAGGGATTCAGTGCTGATTTCCGGTAAGAAGCGTATCGTCTTTCGGGACCTGGGCCAGGGCCGTCTGGAGCCCGTACAGGTACGCACTGGTTACGGTGACAGCGAACGCATTGTGATTCGTTCTGGCCTCCAGGCTGGGGATAAAATTGTCACCTCTGGAGTATTCCTGATCGCGGCAGAAAGCCGCCTCAAATCAGGGGTACAACAATGGTAAATTCCGAACCCAAAGGGCTGATTGCCCGAATTATTGGGGCCTGTGCCGGTAAGCCCGGGATCACTCTGATGCTTGTTGCTATCGCCGCCCTGGCCGGATATCGAGCGCTAACCAGTGTCCCCCTGGATGCTATTCCGGACCTGTCCGACGCCCAGGTGATTGTGATGACAGACTGGCCAGGTCGCAGCCCGGATCTGGTGGAGGATCAAATCACCTACCCGCTTTCCACCGCAATGCTGGGGCTGCCCAAAGTCAAATATGTGCGGGGCCAGAGCTTTTTTGGTCTCAGCTTTGTCTACGCCATCTTTGAAGACGGCACCGATATTTACTGGGCCCGTTCACGGGTTCTGGAGTATCTCAACCAGGTAGCCGACCAACTCCCAGAAGATGTTCAGCCTACTCTAGGCCCCGATGCCACTGGAGTCGGCTGGGTGTTCCAGTACGCACTGGTTGATCGAAGCGGTAACAACGACCTGCAAGAGCTGCGCGCGCTGCAGGATTTCAAATTGCGCTATTGGCTCACTTCTGTCGAGGGCGTTGCCGAGGTCGCCTCCATTGGCGGCTACGAAAAGGAGTACCAGGTCCAAATCGACCCCCATCGCTTGCAGATGTTCAAGGTCCCACTTGGCAAAGTGGTCGAGGCTATTCGCCGCAGTAACAACGATACCGGAGGGCGGGTACTGGAGATCGCAGGCCACGAACACATGGTGCGAGGGCGCGGCTATATCCGCAGCATCGATGATCTCAAAGAGGTAGTGATCGGGGTCAATGCGGCAAAGATTCCGGTAACCTTGGATCAGGTAGCGGATATTACCCTGGGGCCCGCAATGCAGCGCGGCATTGCCGAACTGGACGGCGAGGGCCAGACCGTAGGTGCCATCGTAGTGATGCGCTACGGTGAAAATGCCCTAAAGGTTATTGAGAGAGTTAAAGAGCGTATCGAGCAAATCCGTGCAGGCCTACCAGAAGGCGTTGAGCTGGTAGTGACCTACGATCGCTCACAATTGATTAATAGCGCGATCGACAATCTCAAAAACACCTTGATTGAAGAGATGCTAGTGGTCGCCGCCGTGATCGCTATTTTCCTGCTCCACGCCCGCTCCGCATTGGTAGCTGTAATCACTCTACCGATTGCTGTTTTACTGGCCTTTATTCCACTGTCCCTACAAGGGCTTACCGCCAACATTATGTCTCTGGGAGGTATTGCCGTAGCCATCGGTGCCATGGTGGATGCGGCAGTGGTAATGGTGGATAACATCCACAAAAAGCTGGCAACCGATGGCGATAAGGAGTTGTCTCCGGGCGAGAAAAGAACGCTAATCGTTCGGGCAATGCAGGAAGTCGGACCGAGTATTTTCTTCTCCCTGATTATTATTACGGTTTCTTTCCTGCCGGTATTCGCACTGGAAGCTACCGAGGGCCGATTATTCAAACCCCTCGCCTATACCAAAACCTACAGCATGGCT
Source organism: Microbulbifer variabilis ATCC 700307 (assembly GCF_000380565.1). Taxonomy (GTDB): domain Bacteria; phylum Pseudomonadota; class Gammaproteobacteria; order Pseudomonadales; family Cellvibrionaceae; genus Microbulbifer; species Microbulbifer variabilis. Next base: position 838,954 of record NZ_AQYJ01000029.1, on the reverse strand, counting down.
TTCGCCGCCCTATTGGCAATCACCTTGATTCCAGCCCTCGCTGTACTGCTAATGCGCGGGAAAATTCGCACCAGGGAAAACCCAATTTCCCGCGCCTTAGTTCATACACTGCAGCCAGTGATTCACTTCTGCGTACGGCAACGCAAAGTTGTAGCCACTCTCGCAGTATTAGCTCTGGTTTCCGTGACCTACCCCATCAGCAAGTTGAGCGGTGAATTTATGCCACCGCTCAATGAAGGCAGTATCCTGTATATGCCTACCGCGCTACCCGGAATGTCCGTTACCGAAGCGGGAAAAGTTTTGCAGCAAATGGATGAAGAACTGAAAACCTTTCCGGAAGTCGAGCGTGTCTTTGGCAAAATTGGCCGCTCCAATAGTGCTACTGACTCTGCACCACTATCCATGGTGGAGACAGTGATTACCCTAAAACCCAAGAATGAATGGCGCCCCGGTATGACCTGGGACCAGCTGCTGGCGGAAATGGATGAAAAGCTGCGCTACCCCGGTATGCCCAATATTTGGTGGATGCCAATCCAAACCCGTACTGAAATGCTCGCCACAGGGATTCGCAGCCAGCTGGGGATTAAAGTCTTTGGAGATAACCTGGAGGAAATTGAGCAGACTGCTTTGGCCATCGAAGAGGCTTTGCGCAGCGACCAGCGCACCGCAGAACAAACCCGAAGCGTCTTCGCCGAGCGTCTAACCGGCGGTTACTTCCTGGACTTTGATATCGATCGCGCACGGGCTTCCCGCCACGGCTTGAATGTACAGGATATCGAAGATGTGATCGCCGCAGCAGCGGGCGGCCTGGCCGCAACCCAGACCATCGAAGGCCGCGAACGTTACGATGTATTAGTGCGCTATGCCCGCGACTACCGGGATACTCCTGAACAGCTGGAACAAATCCTGGTCCCCGCCTCTGATGGTTCCCAAGTGCCCCTGAACCAGCTGGCTGATCTGGACTTCCGCACCGGCCCGCCCATGATCCGCAATGAGGATGGGCAGTTGGTGGGCTTGGTATTTGTCGACCTGAAAAGCGATATCGGCGTTGCAGATTATGTCAATCGCGCAAAGCAGGTTGTCGCCGACCAGGTTAATCTGATTCCCGGGCAACGTATCGCCTGGGCCGGCCAATACCAATACCTGGAGCGCGCCAAGTCCCGCCTGCAATGGTTGTTACCCCTGACTTTGTTGGCTGTATGCTTCCTTTTATACCTGCATCGCGGCCGGCTGTCCGACACCCTGTTTGTGCTCACCGCCATGCCAATGGCACTGATCGGCGCCTTCTGGCTGCTGTACCTGCTCGACTACAAACTGAGCGTTGCTGTATGGGTCGGCATGATTGCCATGGCTGGTCTCGCCGCTGAGATGGGGTTATTAATGCTGCACTACTTATCTGCCGCCGGAAATAACTCTGAGCGCGGCAATACTGCGACTGTTGCCCAAGCAGCAGCCGGACGTATTCGCCCGATGCTAATGACCAGCCTGACACTGTTAATTTCATTGATACCAGTGATGATTTCCGATGGCACCGGCGCAGACGTTATGAAACGGATTGCAGCGCCCATGGTGGGCGGCACCATAACCACACTGCTATTTGTGCTGTTAGTAATGCCCGGAGTGTTCTACCAATGGAAGGCTCGCGAAGGTAAGCAAAGCCGACGCTAGTAAATTGGGGGACCGGATTTATGCGGTGCCCCAAAACTCCTCTCGTAGGAAGGTAATCTGGATGTGAGTTCCTTAGGCTGGAAAAAGGTGATTCATAGGTTTCCCCGGGGTTAACTGTTAAAATTCCTTACAAAATTTGTATTGCCCAGACTGTAAAATTGCAGCGACAACAAATGCTAAGAAAGTGAAATTCACTTTACTGGCTGCTTGTGTAATGCGCCTATTTGACATTTAACGACTCCAGGATTTACCTTGACCACACCTTTTTCCGACCTCCCCCTAAACCCCGCCCTGCTGAAAAACCTGGCGTCACTCAACTACAAATCCATGACCGAGGTTCAGGCCAAGACGCTCCCGATCATGCTGGATGGCAAAGATGTTATCGCCCAGGCAAAAACCGGTTCCGGAAAAACTGCTGCTTTCGGTTTGGGGGTGCTGCAACGGCTCAATGTCGGCCGGTTTCGGGTTCAATCGCTGATCCTGTGTCCGACACGTGAGCTGGCAGACCAGGTTGCCCATGAACTGCGCCGACTGGCGAGGGCAATTCACAACATTAAGATTCTCACTCTCTGCGGCGGCATGCCTTTCGGCCCACAGATTGGCTCCCTCACACATGGTGCCCATATCATCGTTGGTACTCCGGGGCGTATCGAAGAGCACTTGCGCAAGGGAACACTCTCCTTAGAGCATGTCGATACGCTGGTCTTTGACGAGGCTGACCGGATGCTCGATATGGGATTTCAGGAAGTTATCGATACTATTCTGGCGCAGGTGCCTACTGGACGGCAGTCGTTACTATTCAGCGCCACCTATCCCGATGAAATCGAACGGCTCAGCGCGCGTGTGATGCAAAAACCAGTGATGGTTAAAGTTGATTCTGCGCACAGTGATGAGGTAATCGAGCAACGTTTTTACCGAACTGAGAGTTTCGACGATCGGCTGGAGATGACCCGCCGTATTCTACTGAATGATCGGCCAATCAATACTCTGGTTTTCTGTAATACCAAACGTGAAACCGATGAGGTGGCCGATAACCTGAAACAGGCAGGTTTTAATGTCCTTGCCCTCCATGGTGATATGGAACAGCGCCAACGTAACGAAACGCTGATTCGTTTCGCCAATGGCAGCGCCTCAATCCTAGTAGCTACCGATGTGGCGGCACGCGGCCTGGATATCGACAAGCTGGATGCCGTTATCAACTTTCATATCGCCAAAGATCCGGAAGTGCACACCCACCGCATCGGACGAACCGGCCGTGCCGGTGAGCGCGGTTGCGCTTACTCCTTTTTTGCGGAGAAGGAGGGCCACAAACTGCTACGCATGGATCTGACACAGGATCCGCTATCCGACCCAGATACACCACCACCAGCCAGCATATTGAGTGAACCTCCTTTCCAGGCACCGATGGCTACCCTGCAGATCGATGGCGGCAAGAAACAGAAAGTTCGCCCCGGCGATATCCTGGGTGCGCTGACCGGCGGCGATCGTCCGATAAATGGAAAAGATGTTGGCAAGATAAACGTGCTGGATCAGACGGCTTATATTGCGATTAAACGCAATGTGGCAACACAAGCACTAAAGAAAATTGAAAACGGAAAGCTGAAGGGGCGTAAATTCCGGGTGCGGCGTATTCGAGGATAATTCATTTAATATAATTGAATGAGGTACTATCTAACTATTGTACCTGCTCTCCAATTGTACCTACTCTCCAAAAGCTGAGTGTGTCTGTTTGAGTAGAGATGATTGCAGTGGAGGGTCACTCGCAATAAAGGTGGCCCTACCTGGGCCACTAATGATAAAAATAATCACAAGAGTGTTTTGATCAATTAAGAGTAACTTTGATGAAAAACTTTATCACCTGGTAGTATCGCTGTCATAAACTTATAACTGTTTCTTGACAGATAGCGTGCATCCTCTTTTATAAGGCTCATAAACTCCTTATGACCATCTCGAGTGCGACCGACTAAGCAACCCGCACTTGAGGTACCTAAATCATGTTTAGGTAAATCATAACCCCAGTGTTGATTGATTCCAAAGTTACCAGTATAGATTCTATCGTTTGTTCGTTTAAAATCTTTATTAAGATCACGATAAACAGGTACTGGCCTTTCTTGAACTAATGCCTCATGCTGTGATGGCCTGTACTTTCTCGGATGCTTGCCAATCATCCAGGACTTATATTGACCAAAAGCAATCCGTGCTGCACCACGAGGATCCATCAGTTTCTTAATTGTCCAATGTACGCCTGGTTCAGTGGTCCCTTCCCAGCTAGTTACTTTTGGCTCACCATCACCATTAACAGTAAAAACAATACGTAGATCATTAAACTCGTTCGGTCTATCATCGTTCAGTGACCCGTCAGGATTTACACCTTCAAGATAAACTATATTGGTACAATCTGGATGACGACAAATCCAATATCCTTTGTCATTCATATAGGAAATAACATTATCAAACCAGCCATTAGTCGGCTTTATATCCGGAAGTGGATTTTTAGGATTGACCAACATTTTAGCTATTTCAGGTGTAAAGCCTTCATGGAGAGAAAGTAGGTTATCTTGGCAAAACTCATCTAAAGCCCAGCCTGATACGCTTCCCCACAACCCATCTGCTGGTGGGTCAAGATAACCTAAATCAGAAAGTGCTTCTTGTATTTCTTGTGCCAGACCCCTGTCTCCTCCTAGAGAATACATAGGGACAGCTGAACCTCTAAACTTCTCTAGTCTCCTATTAGAGGCTGAAGCAATAAATGGGCCTCCAGTGCCAGTAGAAGCCCTAAACTTTTCTGGCTGAATCTTTTTATCCATATAATCATTCAGCCAATTCCGATATGCAAGGGCTACGTTCCCTCTCGCCTTTCTAACAAGATCCGCAGCTCTGCGTCTACCAACTTGGGCATTAAATTTTCTAATCGAAGAACTATTATCTTGCATAAGAAATTTAAGGGCTCCAGTTGGACCCTCATGATGAGCTAAATACATCAGACGGGCCTTCTCATCATCGCTGAGAGTTTGAGGAGTTAGCCCTTTCCTATCCAAGGCTTTAAGGTTTGATAGTCCATACTCAGCTGCAGAAACAATTGAAAGCTCTGGATCAAATCGTAATTTCAATAAAGGATTTCTTTTGCCAGAAGCTACAGCATTAAGGGTTGTTATATACCCCTTATCTTTTCCAACTTTATTTAATAAAGTCCCTTCTTTCCTTGCATGCTCTATCCAAGTTGAAGAGAGGAATTGTGTAAGGCCTGCGGCATTGCTACGAGGATTAAACGCGTTACGGTTCCACTGACCTATATTCGAACCCTTTGTTATCTTGGTAGCCTCAGCATCAACAAGTGCAGCGAGAGATGACGCATCAATCCCAGTAATTTCTTGTGCTTTGATTAAATACCTTCGATATACTTCGTTAACTCCTAAGCTCAAATCTTCAATAATATTCAGCCCATCATCCTCTGACAGCTCTAATATTTTCTCAGTAGAATCAATCCATCCAGTATAATGCTTAGCACCAGCCGAAACCTGAATTTTTTGCCAGTTCGCTCGGGTTATATTCACTTCGATTGAACCTGTCACGACTTCAAATTTTTCGGAAAAAGGTTCTGGATATAATTTAACCGTTTTCCCAACAATTTCTTCGATACTACTTGCCAATATCCAACCAACCTGTATGGAACCATCAGCTTGAGAGGCTTCAACCCTTACCCAACCATTCAGCGGCTTCTGCGAAATTATTCTTTCACCTGGAGAAATAGTGCCAACTGAGGTGGATTCAGGATCAGGGTCTGGGAGCAATTTAACTAATTCACGAACAGTGTATAGGCTCATAATAAACTCGACTATTCATAGGTCATGCTGGGATAATTTTTTCATTCGAACTCAGACTAAATTTTGCATCTAAGGTGGAGACTGTCCAACTCTGGTTAACGTGGGAGGGCGATATTCAGGAACAGATTCCCAGCGTCGCCACACTGAAGGATCTACAGTTACATTAATAGCTTTGAGACCCTTTTTATTTCTAGAAAATTCTCGATGGAACCGGCCGTCCCCACCTAAATAAGTTCGCTTAACAAGTGCGTAGGCTCCTTTTAGGAAGTTCTGATATGAATCTTTTGGAGGTGTTCTCCATGCATCTTCACTTACCTGATACGGATTCAATTGAAGGCCAGCTTTCATGGCCTTTTGTTGCATCCAATAAAGCGGGATTTCCGACAAAGAGTCATAGACATAACCTCCGCCGACATTTGCATGAGCACCAATAAACCATCGTTGCTCCACCTCAGTTTGCCTTTCCTTTTTCTTACCCGATTCACCACTCCATAGCGACGTATCATATGTAGACCGATGTTCATCTAAGGCAACAGCGTGATAAGCATATTTTATATTTCCAGACAACTCCGTATCGTGCCAAGCGTATTTACCACTCTCAGACAAAGCAGAAAAACCAGGCACTCCTAACGCGCCTACTGTATCCCAAACCCCAAGGAAATAGATATCGACTTCATGACTAAACTTATTTCTAAATCTCTTACTCTCTTCATGATCTGGATGGTATCGTTTGTCCCTATAAAATTTCTCTGCATGAACAATCAACTGAGGTGCAGAATTATGCAAAAGTCCACATTTTCGTATCATACCAGCCAAGCTTCTTGCCGTATAAGCTCCTCTGCTAAAGCCAAAAATCCATATTTCATCTCCTTCCGTGAAATTCTTTATTAGCCATTCATACCCTTGAATTAAATTCTCGCTCAACCCCCAGCCAGTTACGCCTCCCAATAAACGGGAAAAGGTGGAAGTGCCTACTCCAGGATCATAAAAACACAACTGACGTCTTTCATTATCAAAGTCATGAATACTTTTCAATATTCGGAAAACGTTTGTCTCATCAACAGGATCATTCCAAGTACCATCGAATAGAAGTATGAGTCGTTTTGTAGTCAATTTTTTAATCCTGGCTCTTGATGACACATCTATGGACATTGATACAACTAATTATTTGCCTGACGTAAAAATTATTGTCTCGGTTGAAATGCCATAATGAAATATGTTTGAGAGCAATATAGCTCACCGTTCCCCCAAGGTGCTGCTGTAGCTACTGAATTGATGTAATTTATAATGTCTTTATATCGGGATCGCAGATAAAAGGGAGCCTGATGCCAATAACCTATATTCCGCACGATTACCCTATTGTAGTGGTCAAGTAAATTTGGCCACCGCCTTTTGAGCATCTCGAAATTTTTCTTCTGCCACATTTGACAGCAAGCTGCAATTGTGTAGATCTGGTCGTACCTGGCTGTAATAACTGATAATGTAATCGTTGATAGGCTATTTTGCTTCGGGGAAATTCTGGCAGCCAATCTTCGGTCCCCAGCCAGCAGTTGTCACGATGGCTCAGGCTCAGAGTTATACGGTACCTGAACCCCACGGCTGGTATATTGACAGCCTTGATCTGAGTGAAACATTACTTCTTCTGATTCTCCTCGTGATTCATAGGCCATCGTTAGCGCTTTCTTTACCAGCTCCGTATCCGGAGCCAGTGGCAATGCCCAGCCAGCCGGCTTTCGTGAGCAAAGCCAAAACTACCGCCAGGTAGGCCCAGCAGGTTCCTGTGCGGGTACCATATATATACCCCAAGTGGGTTCGTTTTCTGAATATCAAAATCTCGGTCCGGTAGGTTTAAGATATCAGCATGTGGCCGTTCCGCTTTTTTGTATACGTTTGAGGGTGGCTGAACGCTTTCCAGACCCAGTAACTTCATCCAGCGACTTGCAGGTTAGCCGCTTTGTGGAGTTCCGCCTTAGTTTCTATCTTCGCAGTAGAGCCGGCCCCGCTAAGCCGTTACTAACTGTAATGGTCTAACCCTGCAGGCGTGTTACTGGCGGAGTTTTCTAACCCAAGACCTTATAGTAGACTTGCTGACACCCACGGCCTCACATGCGGCCTTCAGTGTGAAACCCTGGTCAACTGCGAGCTGCACTACTTACAGCTTGAACTCTGGGTTAAATATACTTTTTGAGCCGGTCATTTATTCATCTGATCTTCGTTGGATGTGATAATATCACTCAAAGTCAGGTGGCCAAATTCACTGTTCTACCGCATGTTTAAGTTGCTAATGGTTGTGGTACTGTGGAAACACAAGTACCCTCAAAGGCCTGGGCTTAAAGCCTGCCCCTCTACTACCCTAGTGGCGCAGGAGTTGTATGAGAGGAATGACCTTGATTGGCGACGAGGCCCATTGCCAAGTTTTCAGATGACTTATCCGGGAACTTTGTCCATGAGTTTTCTTATTCAGTGTACCCACTGGTTTTCATTACTGGGTTGCCTTTATTTAAGCCTACGCCTGTTTCGCGACCTCGCAGATCTTAGCCAGTGGATTGTGCAAACTCCTCGTAAAGCGACAATGTGGACCTTCTATCGGAGGCACAAGATTGCTACTGCCGCAGGGATATTATGGTTGGTATCAGCACTGACGCTATGGTTTTCTGGCGCTGGCTCTGTTGTCATTTTCTGGATCATCAGTGCCCTGTCTGCTTTCGCCTTCTACTCTGGGTATATCAACCCCTCTATTATGATGCGCGCGCAACAACATAATGCGCGCTATTTTTCCATAGCTGAGGCCCAAGAGAGCCTATCCCCGGATACCAGCCTGATAGTAATTGACGCTAACGGCGAAGCTAGAGGTCACCCTGATGATCACATTCTTCGGCCACATGTGGCCGGTACAAAGGAAGGGCTAGCTGGTGAAAATGTGGTAATGACCTATTGTGGCCTGACCAATATGGGAATTGCCTACACACCCGAAATTGATGGGGAAGCCCTGGATTTAGGTGTTATGACCCAGATCGAGAATAACTTGGTGATGTGGGATAAAAAGACCGGGCAGCCAATTCAGCAGTTTTGGGGCACCCGTGAAGATGCAGGCCCTAAAGGGCCGAGGATGCCCGAATGGCCCAGCTATCGGATGCCGTTGTGGGCTTTTGAGAAAGCGTTTCCCAATGGGAAAATATTTCTGAACCCGATACCAAATTTTACCGACAACCCATTTTTAGCCATCTTCGATCGCCTGATGCATATGATCTTCACTCACGCAATCTCAGATCAAGCTAAAAAAGAGGAACCTGCGTTCCCTACCATTAAGAAATTTGATAATAGGTTGCCGAATAAAACTAAAATTTACGGTGTTAATATCGGCGAAGACTATGTAGCTTATACAAAAGATTTCATTAAGGATCATGGTGGACTATTAAACGTAGAAATCGGTGGCCGGGATATTGTTATCGTTTACCATTCAGACCTCGATAGCGTTGGTGCATATTATAATGACATTGGTAGCCAGATCTCTAATGTACAGTTCGGCGGAGAGAGTAACGTGGGGAAGTTAGAACGCGTTGAAACGATGAAATCTGAAGCTTACTGGGTTGTCTGGCAAAATTTCTTCCCTGAAACAGATGTAAATCGCATACCCACTCAAAAAGCCAGCTCCTGATAACAGTTAAACAAGAAGCGATATCCTCAAGCAACATCGGTCTAACATACTACCAGGCTTACTATTTTTAACACATGGTTACATCTGACTCCTGCAGTTTGGATTCCACAAAACTCAAAAAAATATCAATTTTCTTAGAACCCTTACGTTTCACTTTGTACAGGGCTCCTACCGTTTTATCTTTTCTTTCCAGTTCAGGGAGTAACTCTATTAATCTGCCTCTTTGAATATCTTTCTTACAGAAATAAGAGGGTAAAATAGCTATACCATTACCATTCAATGCCGCAGAGCGGGTATGGTAAGTTTCATTCGAAATTAAGTTGCCTTTGAATTGGTAATATTTCCCATCAATCAACCATCCATCCTCAAGGCCATTTAGCCTCGTCAGCAACATGTTATGTTGACTGAGTTCGCCTATTGAATACGGGCACCCATTTTTCGCTAAATATTCGGGTGATGCCACGAATACAGGATATATATTGAGTAGTGGCAGAGAAAAAAACTGACTATCTGGTAATGATTCAGATACGCGAAAGGCTATATCAATATCATCCTCAATCATATCCATGAGAAAGGGAGTAAAAATTAACTCGAGACTAAAGTCAGGGTACTCTTTTTGGAAATCATTGCAGATCTTGCTAAACACAGTTTTCCCTATGGTTTCAGGGAAAGTAATGCGTAACTTACCACGATCAAGACTACCAATCTCAGCGACCTGATCTTCCAGGTCAGTAAATGCACTGAGTATCTTCTGGCCGCTCTGGTATACAAGCCTGCCTGCTTCTGTAAGAGAAAGTGCTCTGGTAGTTCGGTTCAACAACACCTGGCCCAACACTTTCTCTAACTGTACCAATGTCTTGCTCACAGTTGGCGCTGATAATCCCAAGTGGCTAGCAGCTTTACTTAGGGAGCCATGATCCACTACGGCACAAAAGACACTAATCAAGTGGTACTTATCATATTCCCGCCGCACCGACTGTTTCCTTAAAGCTAATTATTACTTTCTGCTGATGATCTTTATCGAAACCTGCCAAATAGTAAACTCTAAACCCATACCAATCCACTCCGGAGATAAATCGATGAACAACTTAACTTGTCACTGTGGGGCCATCCATTACAAACTTTTCAATAGCTCAATCTCTCCAAAGACAGGTCGTGGAATAAGCTTTGTTGAGGCTTCAAATCCAGCAATGATTGAAGATCCATCAAAGCGGCTCACTACTTACTCTTTTGAGTCTGGGCCAGTAAAAGAATATGTTTTTTGTAATCAATGTGGTGCAGCTATTTATCAAATAGACAATAGAGGACTGGTTCAACACGCCATACATAGTCATCAAAATCACCTAGCAGACTATAATGGAATTCTGAATTTTGGCTTTTAATGAGCCATGCCAATGGCTCAATCTTCAAACCAATCTTTATCGTACAAAAAATAGTCGCCAGCGGTAACGTAGCAATATGTCACTCTAACAAGCAACCACCAATAGCAGAAGTCTAATTACTGTTAACAACTATAGATAATACCCGGTGCACTATGTATTTTGGGAATCCGTGGATTATTTGAGTGTTAAGTAAGGATGTCTGCGGTTAAACCTTATCAAATGGTTGCTTACCCAGTTCTTCAACAATATGGTTGATAAAACTGGTAATTCGTAATGAAAGCGCGGTGTTACGGTAATAAACTGCATTAATGGATTGTTTGACTTCTAAGGTTTGATCTGAGAATAGCTGCACCAATCGCCCAGCATGACGATCCCTCTGAGTCATAAAATCAGATAAGCAAACGATCCCTGCACCTGAGAGGGCTAAGTGCCGTAAAGTTTCCCCACTAGATGAAGCCATCGTTGGCTTAATCTGCAGTTTATCTCCGCTTCGTTCATAAAGCGGCCATTTGTTTAGGGATTCAGGCTTTGTGAAACCAAGTAATACGTGTTGGCCAAGTTCTTCTGCACTCTCTGGAGTACCATGCTGTTGTAAATAGCCAGGGCTAGCAAGTATTCGGACTTTGCTAGTCCCTATTGGGCGGGCATGTAATGTTGAGTCCTGAAGTTTCCCAATACGAAATGCCACATCAGTTCGCTTCTCTATCAAATCAGTTATTCCCTCATTACTGTTTAGCTCCAGCTCTATCTGGGGAAATTTAGCACGGAAGCTATTTATCAATGGTGCTATTACATGCAGCATAAATGGTGTGGCAGCGTCTATACGCAGAAGACCTGAGGGTTGCTTTTGACGAGCCGCCATTTGCTCCTCAGCCTCCTCCACTGAGATGAGAATATCCCATGCATATTTAAGGAAAGCCTGCCCTTCTTCAGTGAGTTTCAAACGCCGTGTAGTGCGCTGAAGCAATGTCGCTTCCAGTTTACTCTCCAAGCGGGCGAGTGCACGGCTTACCCCAGATACAGTCTGCTCTAGCCTTTCGGCAGCCGAAGTGATCGAAGCCGTATCTACCACAGTGGTAAATACCTGTAATTCTTGAAGGGTGATCTTCATTGTTGACTCCAAATCAATAGTCTATTGCTTATAGACGGCTTTTTCATCAAAAGCAACTAGAGCAGACTAGCCCCTCAAGCCACTGCCGTTGACTGCTGTCGCACAAGTGCTAGTAATCAGAAGCGCTTTACAGATTGCATGGTTAAGCGGAGTAGCAGGTTAGTCTGGGACTCTTAACAGGCTGGCCAATTAGTCAAAACCTTCAAAATTTATGAATTTGATCGATGGGAGTTCAAAGTGAAATTGAGAAATCTTTTACCCAGTAAACTCGGTTTTGGTACTGCACCTCTTGGCAATATGTTTCGCCAGATTCCGGATTCTGAGGCTTTGGCAACTGTAGAGACAGCCTGGGATTGCGGCATCAGATACTTTGACAATGCCCCTTTCTATGGGGCCGGACTCGCCGAGATTCGCATGGGTGAGGCGCTATCTGGATTCCCACGCGAAGACTATGTAATCAGCACCAAAGTTGGCCGCTTGATATTGGATGAAGTTGAAGATAGTGGCGGCAGAGAACTTGGAGATAAGCGTGATATTTTCAAGTATGGCCGCCCCAATAAGATAGTTAATGACTATTCATACGATGCAACAATGCGCTCGATAGAAGATAGCCTCAAGCGCTTAAAAACCGATCATATTGAGATTGCATGGGTTCACGATGTAGCCCAGGATTTCTATGGTGACGAATGGCTTGGCATATTTGAAAGCGCGAGAAAAGGTGCTTTCAGGGCTCTTGATAAACTGCGTGATGAAGGCGTACTTCAAGCCTGGGGCCTGGGAGTAAACCGAGTGGAGCCGATTGAGATACTTCTTGATCTTGAGGAACCTCGCCCCGATGGCTTCTTACTAGCTGGCCGCTACAGCCTGTTGGATCATTCTCGAGCTCTTCAGAGAGTTATACCCCAGGTTATAGAACGCGACCTCAGTATCGTGGCCGGAGGTCCTTATAGTTCAGGAGCCTTGGTTGGGGGACCAAATTTTGAGTACGCGCCAGCACCAAAGCACATAGTTCAGAAAGTTTCTAAAATCAAAGCAATTGGTGATAGGTATGGAGTCAGCACTAAGGCTATTGGATTGCAGTTTGTTCTGGCTAATCCGGCTATAGCTGCAGTTATACCAGGTGCGAGTAAACCTAGCAGGATCAAAGAGGATGTTGAGGCTCTCGAAACCAATATTCCAGAGACACTATGGCAAGAACTACGTCAAGAAAAACTTGTCGATGAATCTGCTCCTCTACCAACTTGAGAATAAGGATTAGCATAAATAGCTAAGCGAGAAGAGGCGCGTGTGGCAACTGATAGGATGACTCATCTTATAGCCTGACTGCATCTCGTATCACTATGTTGGATTAATTCAGACTTGAGCTGGCGGACCATCACATGAAAAATGATAACTGTCAGATCAAGTCTGAAGCACTAAAACCAAACCAACACAAACACCACATAATGTAACAATTACAATCTCAGTTTGATTTACACTGATAACTTTATATTTAAATTAATATTAAGCAGTCCAGTTGAAGTACTGATTTTAACCTGACCTATTCTTAAAAAAATAGAGTTAGATATACTCTCAACGAGCCCTGTCAGTCTTTCCAAGATTATTATCAATTGAAGCGTGAAGAATTGTTCATACATGAATCTTGTGCTAAGAATCATTTTGTTTTCCTAGCTGATTAATAAGGAATTTAGCACGTTCCACTGTTTCAACTAATTTTGGGGGTACAGCATTGTCTTCCCAGTCCTGCATAAAGACCACAGACATTCCACTATTGAGATCACTAAACCCATACTGCCCATAGGAACCCGCAGTGTAGATGACATTGTATTCTGGTAAATACCAGGCTTGAGAACCATATGCCACAGGCGTTCCCAGTGCATTAGCAAGCGACTTGCCACTTTCTGATTTTCCAAGAAGGTCTTTGTCAAGATTCTTTACAGAATCATAGAAACTCTTTGGAGCCTTGCCCTGGGCGATCCACTGATGAAAAAGTGCATAGTCGCGCAGGGTGGTACTGATACCATAGGAAGGACTAGCAGTTCCATCAACCGTTAAGGCAATGGAGCCAGAACTATTTGCTCCAAAGTCATTAAAGAGATCCGAAAGAAGCTTGTTGAATGGGTGCCCTGAAACTTCCTCTGCTAGTATGGCCAGTAAATCGGTATTTTTATCATTGTAAGTATATACCTCACCCGGTTTATTCTGGACCTTAGCGTTCCTGATAGCATTACGATGTCCCGTTGGTTTGCCTGGCTTTAGTCCTTGTTCGATCTCAAATAAGAAGGCTTCACCTCCGGGCACATGATAATCCGTAGCGGGCAGCAGGCCGGAGGTCATATCAAGTACTTCTTGGACTTTGGCTTTGCCAATTTTTGAACCGGCAAAATCAGGTAGATAGCTTTCAATCGACTGATTAGGGTCGATCTTACCTTCATCAATCAGCTTTGAAATAATGACCCCTGCGTAAGTTTTAGAAGAAGACTGCAAAAGCTGAGTTTGATTGTGATCTAGCCCATTATCATAAAACTCTCCAATAATTTGATTATCCTTCATAATCAGGAAACCTTTGGTTTGCGTCGCAGTTAGAGACTCAACGAAAGGCCATCCCTTACGAATATCCAAACTTATATTAAAGGGCTCTTTAACGACTTCCAGCTTGGCGGGTTTTTCTGCCTCCATGATATGTACTGTACCGAAAATACCATACTCATCCCAATGCATGGACGTATATCTATAGTAAGGCCAACTTTGCATATTATTCTGATTGATTTCAGAAAGATCGAATGGACGATAAAAATCATTGAGTGTTACCTCGGTTTTGGCAAATGAGGGAGAAACATAACCGACTACCAAGATCAGGGCTGCACTCCAGGCTATAAAATATATTCCACTGCGCCTTCTTGATTTTAGGTTTTTTGGCATAGAGATATTTCCAATTTTGTTTAAGTAAATACAGTTTCGAGAACTACAGCTACTGCAATTACTGTGAATTTCCTATATGTTTCTTCAAATACAATAAAACTGTTCTGTATAGGGTGCAGACCAAAGAAATAATCAAATCGATCAAAGAGTCTTTTAGTCATGAAGAGAAAAACGCACTCAAAAGCAACGTATTTATCGAAGCACAAAGGCACTCAGGGAATGTTTTTAAAACGAGAAACCCAGTTATATACAATCTTCAAAATTCAGAATCGCAAAGTTAATAGGTTTGAGCCCTCTTAAGGCGTTCGCACCACCATCAAGCGCTCTTCTGTCATATCGGCGATTGCCCAACGTACACCTTCACGGCCGAGGCCTGAGTCCTTTACCCCGCCATAAGGCATGTTGTCCACACGCCAGCTGGGCACATCACCAATAACAACGCCCCCTACTTCCAAGGTATCCCAGGCCTTCTGTGCTCGATATAAGTCTTTGGTGAAGATCCCCGCCTGCAAACCAAAGGCACTATCGTTGACTCGTTCAAGGACCTCATCGAAATCATCAAAGGGCTCCAGTACTGCTACAGGGCCAAAGGCTTCCTGTTGGACTATTGAGCATTCGTGAGGCACACCTTCCAATAGAGTTGGATCGAGCATGGCGCCATCACGGCTACCGCCACACAGAAGTGTGGCTCCGTCATTAATTGCTTCTTCAACCCATCCGTGCAGTCTCTTTGCCTCCCCCTCGGAGATCATCGGACCAATAAAAGTCCCTTCGTCTTTCGGATCCCCCTTCTTAAGCTTTTGCGTCTTCTCCACTAAGCGCTGTTTCAGCTCTTCATACAGGCTTTTATGCCCATAGATACGCTGTACGCCAATACAACTCTGCCCAGATTGATAGAAGGCACCAAAGATCAGACGCTGCAAAGCGTCATCTAAGTCTGTATTTTCATCGATAACACAAGCGGCATTGCCACCCAGTTCCAATACCACCTTCTTACGCCCTGCCCTGGCCTTTAGGTCCCAGCCCACAGCGGGCGAACCTGTAAAACTGAGCAGCTTGAAGCGGTCATCCACGGTAAAGAGGTCTGCACCTTCCCGGTGGCAGGGCAGCACAGAAAAAGCCCCTTTGGGCAGGTCGGTCTCGGCCAGGATTTCTGCGATTATCAGTGCGCCTATCGGTGTTCGGCTCGCCGGTTTCAATACAAAGGGGCAACCCGAGGCAATGGCCGGTGCCACCTTATGGGCCGCCAGATTGAGTGGGAAGTTAAAAGGAGAGATAAAGGAGCACGCGCCCACCGGTACACGTTTGACAAAACCACGGTAGCCCCTGGTGTTCTTGGAAATCTCCAGATTGATAATCTCACCATTGATGCGCACAGATTCTTCGGCGGCAACCCGAAAAGTGTCGATCAAGCGCGTAACTTCTCCGCGGGAGTCATGAATTGGCTTGCCAGCCTCAATGCACAATGACTCCGCCAGTTCCTCGAAACGCTCATGAAAGCGCTGAACACAGTGATTAAGTACCTCCTGGCGGCGATAGGGAGCTAGCTTTGCCATAGGCTTCTCAGCTAGAAGCGCCCAATCGATCGCACTGTCTATAGTTCTCGCATCCGCCATAGCTACACGGGTTGCCACCTCACCTGAATACTTATCGGTGACCTCTAGATCCTCATTGGCGAATACGGCTTCATTAGCTAGATAGTAAGGGTATGCCTTTTGCAGCACGATCATTTCCTTTTAAGCGGTGGCTTTGGATTGGCAGGCATTCTGAGTGCCGGCGATAAGCTTCCCGAGTGTATAGGTTACGGCCGACCATTAATCAACCAAGATATGCTTATCAGTGAGATAGCAAGTTAAGGTTAGAAGCGACAAAAGAAAGGCAATTGCAGGGGGACTAATGAGAAGTAAATATCAATGAATCACCACTCTTCTAAAGAGTGGTGATTCTGGAAAGAAGCTTTAGAGAGAAAGAGTTACTTTTCAGTCAACCACATTCCCACAGGCTCATAATTGAACTCTTTGTAAATTTTCTTTGTGGCAGCCGGGTTGTCAGACTTTTTATCAATGTCATAAACAGTCCAGTTCAGCTCACTGTGGTTGAACTCAATCACCGCATAGCCATAGATGTTACTGACGAAGTCCTTGATATGTGGGTTGTTTAGCTGCACTCCACCGTTTAGCAAGGAGGTAAACACACTACCTACATCAATGCCCTTCTCCACCGTATCGTTCATGTTTGGCGAGGAGATGGAGGGAGTCATCAACTCAACACCCACTAGGTTATCGTAATTCCAGTTATTAATATTATTGAAGTTCACTTTCAGATAAGACGTAATACTGGAATGCAGATCGCCAGTCAGCACAACAAAGTTATCGATGCTGCTGTCTTTGATGCTGGAGAGAATTTTCTCGCGCTCCCACTGATACCCATCCCAGGCATCGTAATTGGCAAACACCAGGGGACGACCCAATGCAGTACCGGCAAGTTGCGCCAGCAAGGTCTGGTTGCCCCAAACTTTCCAGCGTGCAGATGAATTCACTATGCCATCAATAAGCCAATCGCGCTGTGTCTTGCCAAGCATGGTTTGGGATTCATTTTCATAGTCGGTGCACCAGTAGTTTTCCCAGGCGGTGCCATCTTTACAAGGCTCCTTGGTTCGGTAAGTACGGCTGTCGGTCATATAGAGATCGACCAGATCACCAAACTGGAAAGAGCGGTAAATCTGCAGGTAATCAAAAGCGTGGCTGGCTGCCTCATTCACTTTTACCCGCGCAGGCACATACTCAATCCAGGCCTGTTGGGCATCGCGGCGAAGTTGGCGCAACTGATCCGGGTTATTATTCCCGGTTTGGTATGGGTGAGATGGTACGCCCAGGGTATCGCGGTCGTAGTCCCAGTAGGCATTATCCGCAGTTTCGTGATCATCCCAGGTGATGATGAACGAGTGCATTTCCATTGCGCGCTGCAGGTTCTTGTCTTTACGGTATTCCTTATAGATATGGCGGTAATCTTCCAGGTTCATCGCCACTGATCCACCGGAAGGCAAGGCTAAGGAGTGAACAATAGAATCTTCGAAGCCTTCATACTCCGCATACTCATAGATAAAGTCACCCAGGTGCAACACGCAGTGGACATCCTCATCCGCCAGGTGGCTGTAGGCGTTGTAATAACCGGTGGTGTAATCCTGGCAGGTCACCACTGCCATCTTGATACTTTCCAGGCTGCCAGTTGGCAACGTGTGGCAACGACCAGTACGGCTGCAAAGGTTGCCGTACTTAAAGCGGTAGTAGTATCTCTGGTTGGGTGATAAGTAACCTTCCAGGTCAATATTCACCGTGTAATCACGATCGGCGGTGATGTCATCGGCACTGACCTCAGCACTTAGAATCGGCTGGGTAAAGCCTTCATCTAATGCCACATCAATATAGAGAGTTTGGCCAGATATGTACGCTGCCGGATTGATATGAGTCCAAAGTACAACACCAGTTTGGCTAGGATCTCCAGAGGCAACGGATAGATCAAAGACAAGGCCGTCATTATCAATTTCAGAGTTGAATGGGCTACTACCGAGATTAAAACGCGCATAGGTTTCACTGCTGCTGGCAGCCAAAGAACGAACGGTAAACGGTGTTAACAGTGCAAGCCCCATAGCTTGGACAAACGTACGACGAGAGACAGTCATAAACCCCACTTCCTGTTAGTTATGAGTTGCAAAATGTGAAAGGGGGCGGATTCTATAGAAGAACGTACCAACAAAGAAGATTTGACGGCCTATAAAGTCCGGGCAAACGGATTATTGAAGATAAAAATAATAAAATGACAGTAATGTCAATTTGTTTGCCTTAATTGAAAATCGCTTACAGATACTAAACCTCTGAAACAGTCACTAACATTAGTTATGCGGTAACGACAGGTATTCCCAGAAAGGAAACAAGTACTTTAATCCGTGGAGAAAACAAATAGTTTTCTTAAAAAACACCAGGAAAATCGATCAATATTATTAGATTTGAGTTACTTCCTTGAAGAGTATGCTCATAAATTTTAAGCGTGTTATCACTCAGAAGGCCGTATCTCCAAAGCCAATCAAATGCTTTCTATCGACATAAGGAAACAGTTTCAAGCCGCTGTATTACTGATGTTTTCTCTATTGAGCTCAAGCCTGGGAGCTAGAAAAAAGAGTCAATTTAGCCCGCAATTTTTAGAGGGAAATAAAATTAACTCTAAACGACAGCGCAACAAATATAGGCGCGGAAATTATCTTATTGGATTTTATTAAGATTGTTTTAATGTCAAAGCTCCGTAGAATTGGTAGAGATTTATCGGTATTTGGGTCGCAATTAAGTTGAGCTGTATAAGTCAACACTCAAGAGATCCAAGAGTTTTTTAAAAGCCCAATCCCTCAAAGGAGAATGGTAGCGTGACATAAGAGTAAGTAAAAGGCGCTGACCCAAGGTGCGGACACACCAGGGGCCAGCTAACCAAATTGATAACCAAACTATCAAAATGGCTCAATGGATAATACGCTAGAAACCCGCTCGTCTTCAATAAAGTCGAGTAGATTCAGCAGCTTGGAGTGTGTCCTCAAGCTCTGGGAGCGTTGCGCCCGCCTTTTCTTCTTCTACGCCTACCGTTCTCGTGCACCTCCTCTCATTTCCTTCAGACGTTACTTCCCAATCTTTCCCACCGCAGAAAGACCACCCCTTGTTTAAGTATCAATAGGAAATGAGCATGTTGATTTTAAAGCGCCGCACTGGAGAAAACTTAAGGATTGGAACGAATGTCTCGGTCACAGTCTTGGAAGTTAAGGGGAATCAAGTAAAGATAGGAATAAACGCCCCAAAATCCCTGCCTGTTCATCGTGAAGAGATTTATAGGCGCATTAAAAAGGGACAGGAGACGGACTACTGAATATGCCAAAAGGGTAGCCCTTTCAGCTGGGTCACCATTTGGAGTTAGTCGATTGGAGTGGTCGACACTTTGACCCCAGGAAGCGAGGGTGTATTGCCGAAAACACACCTCCTATCCTCGAACGGCTGGGTATTTCACCCAAACACTGACTCTATCTCAACCGAAATTTTGAAAGCCGCTTTAAAGGCTTGGTGAGATCAGTGGAAGCAGTACTACAAGCCTGTACCCGGCTTAATAAATGCTGGGTACACGGCATCGGCGATTGCCGGCGTTTCCTTTCTGCCACGCCCTGCTGATTCTGCCCCCCTTCCTAGCTACCTGCATTCCTCTTGGTTTTTACCTCAAACCCCAATTTTCAATTCCAAAACCTAATTCTTGCCCCTTTCATTACGTCTTAGTATCAATCTAAGAAGAAATAGCCGCCAAGGTGGCATCTGCGCCTCAGCTAGCACCTTCCCCCTCAATTTATGGGTTTTCTGAATTTAATTTATGAGAGTCCTGAATTTACCATCTCCAAAACCATTTTAATCTTCCCTTCTCCATCTCTTAATAAATAAACCTAACGCATATAGCCAATAGAGAATCAAGACAATTAACGGTATCCAGCCAAGTCCTCCCAAATCGCGCTTAAAGAAGTAAGCGGAATAAATTATCAACCCTCAAAAACTCGTTAAGAAAAGTCCATTTTTAAATAAATCCCGAATAAAACAAAACATAGCTTTGCTCACCAAAAGGCTGGCCCTCCCTCCTGATGAGAAATAACCACCCGCTCGCTATTTTTACCGTAACAGAAATACTAACATTGGCCGTCCCACTTTCAGAATGAAAAGCATTAACCGCATCTGCGGTCACGATTGTAGTTATCGTGTCGCCTATTTGGGGAACATAAGAAATTTTAGCATCCAAAAAAATCTCCTTAAAGCTATCTATAGTTATCCTGAATTTACCAGCTTTGTTGAGCTAGAAAAAAAAATCGCCAAGGCAGTAGGTAATAGTACCGAAAAAGCCACATACTTTACAAAAACCTTGTTTTTATCACCTAACTCAACAGAGGCCGCCCTTAAACTCTCTTGGATATCATTTCTTAAAAAACGTATACACACAAAGTTAAACAGCATTACAGTAAACACTATCACTATTGCAGGAGCAGTCCAACTCGAATATATACTAGCTACGTTTATTTCAAATAACATAGACATGAGCGCTGGTATACACGAAATATTTAGACTCAATAAAAATGACATAAAGCAAATAGCGTTTACTTTATTATGCTCATCGTGTGGACTCTTTTTAGCGATTGATATATAGCACGCCAAAAATAAATCGATGTATATTTTCTTTAAAAAAATCATGGAAACCTAACAGTTACCGGAGGTTGAGCACATTGCATCAGTTAGAGGCTTACTTAAAGACTCAATACCGACTATTGTATCAAAAATAAAGTAACTAGCACCGCCAATCCACCCTGGAGGACTACCCATAAACGCAATAGTTCCAATAGCTGTATCAGCAAAAGCTTTCCCTACTCCAGGAATATCGCCACTGATACCCACATTGACATCACCCCGAGGCCAGTCGTACCTTAACTTTCCATTTTCCCTAGCGCAATCAACGAGTTAACAACCATTTTTCCCGGCGCCATTAGCTCTTCAACATTTTTTTGCCCTGACGCGGGTTTTACCTTAGCCGGATGTTTTTCCTGAGGCAACGGCCCCTTCTGTTTAGGCGCACCAGCGCCTGACCGCCGACAGGCGGCTAAAGCCGAGGGGCGCTTGCCCCTCTTCAAGCTACTGGAGACTTTTGATGATCAAGACAAGGACACGGTGATTCGGGTGATTCGGGTGATTCGGGTGATTCGGGTGATTCGGGTGATTCGGGTGATTCGGGTGATTGATGCGATTATCGCTCTCAGCGTCAGGGGGAACATGCTATGCGGCCATTAGAGCGCTAACCATTAACAGCTAGCGCCCACTACTGGGTTAGCCACGATATTTACTTGATAATTCCATGCCACTTTTGTGAGGATTGAGAATAACCCAAAACAGAGCTTTAACAATGCCGCCTTTAGCAATAAATGGAATTTTGCATTTTCGACCGTTCACAGTGGTTTCAACAAATGAAAAGCAAAGCCCAAAGTACACAAAGTCATCGAAGAAACGAACCGAACTACTTGGGAAGGAATTCCCATTAATAATAAAGACATCTTTATTCAGGTCAAGATAAATAGACCTTGAAAAAACAAGAAAATAATAATAGGGCAAAAAAATAGCAACTAGAATCATCAATGGAATCATGAAATATGTGGGCGATGAAAAGTCCCGAATAAAAGCTTCTTTATTAACCACAATAGATAACGCAAAATCTTTGAAAATAAAGACAAAGACCAAAAAAGATACTATTGCAACAAAAGATAAAACTCCGAGAGATGCACAAAAATAGTGCAACTTCACATGGTTTCTTTTATCAATTCTAATCATTGTTCACCATGAAAGAAATTCGACCGTCTCAACCTCACCATAATGGACACCCCCTCCAACGCCTGCATCTAGCGAAAATGTCATGTTCGACAAGGTTTGTAAAAAGCTACCATTTGGATTAGTAGTGTTTATTTCCGGGATCTTAAAGGTTCCCGACCCTTTAAACCCTACATTCACCTGATAACCTTTGCCAAAAAAGTTATGAGCATTAGCATTCCCTATTTCAAGTCCTGCTCCTAAATCAACCCCACCCAAATCCCCTCTACTTACCGTATAAAAGATTGAAGTCTTATCTGAAAAACCATCCCCATCTAGATCACTAAATGCAATACCTAGATCAAACACAAAGTTGGTTTCCGGAATAATAGGTATCTGGCCGAAAAATAATGAAAAGCCCGGTTGAACTAAGTCAATTGTGAAATTCGCAAATGATGTTCTATTCCTCCTAATAGAATTCATCAATCCCTTTTGCGCAAAGACATCACCCCGAGGCCAGTCGTACCTTAACTTTCCATTTTCCCTAGCGCAATCAGCGAGTTAACAACCATTTTTCTCGGCGCCGCCGGCTCTTCACCCTTTTTTTGCCCCGACGCGGGTTTTACCTTAGCCGGATGTTTTTCCAGAGGCAACGGTCCCTTCTGTTTGGCGCAGGCGCGCCAGCGCCTGGCCGCCGACAGGCGGCTAACGCCGAGGGGCGTTTGCCCCTCCTGGTGGCTGGCTAGAACGGTGGTGCCGCTTCTTCGATGGCTTCGATCAGGTGCCGGCATTCCTGTTGCAGCAGCTTCACGTAGTACTGCCATTCGGTATCAAGCCGCTCCCAGGCTTCGATAACACTCCAGCCTTGCGGCAAGTATTCCATACGCTCCAGCACGAACGCAGCGGCGATCTGTTCGCCGGTGCTGGCTCCGGTGGTGCCGGTTTTGAGCAGACTGTTGGCGGTGTTAAGGATTTTGTCGAGCGGATACGACAGTTGGTTTATTTGTTCTTGGATCTCTTTTTGCGATGGCATGGCTTAGACAGCGGCCGCTAAGGGAAGATGGTGGCTGGCGGCTTGCTTGCGCTTTTTCTGCAAGCGGGGTGACAGACGGGAGCTTGCCTTTGCAGCCACCTTTTTTCCTGTGCAGTGCGCAAGCGCTGCCCGGAGCCACGTTGTTTGTGGCGGAGGTGGAACGGACGCTGGATATTTTCCGCTGGCAGGGGGCGAGCCTGGCGCTTTGGCTTGCTGCCGTTTTTCGCAAGCCATGTGACAGGCGGTTGAGTGCCTTGGTGTCGGGTCTTGGTTTGTACCACAGGCCACGTATCTTGCCCCAAGCCCTTCCCTGCTTTCGTCCGTAAAAATTTCTACGTAGAAACTGTTTTCGTAAAGCCTACCACGCTATTCGTCATCGGCTTCGCACTCGCTTTCCAGTGCGTCCAACAATGCAGCCCTTTCGTTTTCTATTGGCAGGCAGTCGGCTCGCTGCTTTTTTTGCGCTCGCTTGGCCGGGTGAGTTACTGCGTAAATCTGTTTCAGTTTAACGATCGAGACATGGGTATATATCTCGGTGGTTTGCAGGTGTGCGTGGCCAAGCATTTGCTGGATAAAACGGATGTCGGCGCCGTTGTCCAGCATCAGGGTGGCGACGGTGTGGCGGAACAGGTGGCAGGAGCCGGTTTTGCCGATGTCGGCTTGCTTGATGTACTTGCTCACCAGGCGGCTGAGGCGGTCGGGGGTTAACGGAAGTCCGTTTGCTTCGATAAAGATTTGCTGGCTGTCCGGTTCCACCACAAAGCCGGGGCGGATGTCTTCGAGGTAGTGTTGCAGCCATTCGATGGCCCTTTCGCCAATCTGGACGAAGCGGTCTTTTTTGCCTTTGCCCTGCCGCACAGCCAGTACACCCTGGCTGGCATTGAGGTCGGCTTTTTGCAGGTTGACGCATTCCATACGGCGGATGCCGGTGCTGTAGAGCACTTCCAGGATAGTTCTGTCTCTGAGCCCTTCCGGGGTTGTGGTGTTTGGTTGGGCGAGGATGGTTTCGGCTTCTTCGGCGCTTAAGGTGGCCTTGGGTAGGCGCCGTTCCATCTTCGGCAGCTCCAGTTCACTGGCGGGGTTGTAGAGTAAATAATTTTGCCGGGTGGCCCATTTAAAGAAGCCGCGGATGGGGATCAGCCGGGCGGCTTGGTTTCTGGCGCTGTAAGGTTTGCCGCTGCGGTCTCTGGAGTGGTGCAGGTGGCGGCGGTAGCGCTCCAGGATTGGTTTGGTCACTTCGTTAGCGCGGCTGATGCCCCGCTCTTCGCACCAGTTGGCGAACTGATCCAGTGCGGTGATTTGCTGGCCCACAGTGCGCGGGGAGTAGTGCATCACTTGCAGGTGTTCCAGATACAGGCGGCTAAGGAAGCGGAGGCTTTTATTGTCCATTACGATCAGGCGAGTACGACAGATTCAGAAGTATTTTTTTCAGTGAGAGAAGTGCTTTTTGGGTTTTTCGGGCCACTTCTTCGTAAAGCCTTGTCAGCATTGGGCTGTGGCGTTTTTTCGCTACCTGACTGCCCCCTGACTAGGCCCTGACTGCACCCTGACTGATTTTCCTTTTGCTCTGACCAAGTTTCTTTTTGCCCTGACCGATTGCTGTCATAGGTAAGTTTTTCTACATCGATCAAGCCCATTAAGTGCAGCTCTGTTCCGTTACCATCGAACAACAGCTCGTAGTCATAACGCCCGCCGCGACCTTGATGCACCAACAGGTAGTCCATTTCCACCAACCTGGCGACGTGGACCTTTAAGGCGGTATCACTCCATTGCACATACTCCCGAACATCCCGGCGGCTAAAGCGATAGTCCTTTTGTTCCAGGCTTTGCTGTTTACACGCTTTGGTGACCATCTGTTGGATCAGCTTCAACAGCTTGCGCGTTTGTGGCGGTAATTCGTCGAGGGTGCGGCCCAGCATTTCATGGGCCAGCCGGTTGGCGATCTCGATATCACCGAGTTGCACTTCCAGGTATTCAATGGTCTTGCCATTGCTGTTCACCGTTTTCACTTCACGCTGGTACTGATGCAACAGGGCAATACTGTCGATCAGGGTCAGGTATTTTTCGTGGTCTCTGCGGGTGCGGGTTTTGTCGTCGAGGAAGGTGAGTTGATCGGCGTAGGGATTGATCACGGCCAGGGGTTTGAGTAGCCGTTGAGCGTTGCGGTGTAGTTTTACCAGGTATTCTTTTTCCAGGCTGGCGGTGAGGCCGGCCAGGGTGCGGCGCTGGCGTTGGGCGGCGTGGATTAACTGGGTTTGTTCCCTCGATTCGTTCACCGTGAGTACCACACAGCGGTTTAACAGCTCTTCGTCGATATCGATGGCGGTGGTGGTTAAGAACAACATCACCGGGCCTTCCACTTTGTATTCACGGGTTACCAGGTTGCCGGTGCTGTCGTCTTTGCCGGTGCTGGCGATGGTGATCTGCCCTTCGCTCTGCAACAGTTTTAGGGCGTAGCTGGCCTGGCTTGCGCCTTCCTCTTCGGCAATGGCGAGGATTTTATGTTTGAGGTTGGTTTCCCCCATATAGAACAGGCTTTGCCCGGTCATGGCGGAGTACTGTACCCGCTCTTCCTCCGGCACCAGGTTTAATACGGCTTCCATCAATGAGCTTTTGCCGGCGGCGCTGGTGCTTTGGATCATTACCGCCAGGGGCCGGGTTAGTTTGCGGCTGCCGGCGGCGAGGTAACCCACCAGTTTGTTGGTTTCTTCTCCCACCACGCCACAGCGTTCGAAGTCGGACAGGATGCGCTGCAACAGGTCGGGATCACGCAGCAGTTCCAGGGCTTGCTGCTGTTCTTGATCGCTTAAGCGGTTCGGTTGTTCTGCTTCCGCCTTGTCACCGTCCAGCTGTTGTTCCTGTAGCTGTTCCAGTTTGAGCAACACCTTGCCCAGGTCTTTTTTGAGGGTGTTTTCTTCCTGCGTCAGTTCCAGCGCGGCCAGCTTGATAAACTGCTGCCGGTGCTTGGCGTTGTACAGGTCGAAGGTATCCACGTGCAGGCCGTTGTCACAGCTGGCCAGTAGATTTACCTTGAGTACTTCGTAACTTTTGTTTTTTTCCAGGCCGCGGATGCGGTAACGGCGGGGTCCGAAGTTCAGGGTAATTTCCTGCTCGGTCACTTCGGCGGCGATATCATTTTGCGGGGATTCGGGGACGGCCTCCGCTGGTGGTGCTGATGTTAGTGCTGGTAATGCTGATGCTTGCGGCTCCATGGATTGGGCGGCTAAAGCAGGATTGATACTGTCTTTGTTTTCAGCTGCAACGCTATCCGCTTCGACAGCAACCGGTTGGCCGGTTTGCGATTCGATCTCCAACTGTCGCTCCGGTGCTTTGCCATTGCCCAGCCAGACGGCTTTTCTGATCACTATTCCTAAACTTTTTTGCGCAGGCGTTACCTGTAAAGCGTATTCGTTAACATCCATGCCCTTGGGTAATTCGATACGGAAGCCATCGATGCCGGCCTCACTCAAGCGTTTGGCCAGTTGTTCTGCGGCTTTGTTGCCGGCTTCATCCCGGTCATAGGCAATCAATACCCGCTCAACACCGCAGTGTTTAAAGTGCTGCAAATGGTCATCGGTAAAACCGGAGGTGCCATAACTGGCGGTGACATTGCGGTAGCCATTGACCCAGAAGGTCATGGCATCGATCAGCGCTTCACACAGAATCACTTCCCGCTGGCCCTCCAGCCCTTCGCTTTTCCAGACCCCGCGGGCAGGTACAGGTGTTTGGGGGTCCCTTTGCGCAGATCATCGCGGATCTTGCGGCCATAGATTTCCACCAGATCGCCGTCACGATTGAAGATCGGTACTACCACCGAACCGTTAAAGTGCTCGTGGCCAGAGGCCCGCAGTAAACCGACAGCCTGTAACTTGCCTCTAATTTCTTTACCGGCTTTATAGGCTTTTTCCGGCAAGCGGTAACCCAGGGTGCGGTTGGCAAAGCCCAGCTTAAAACGCTCGATCAATTCCCTATCGCCCAACCCTCGGTTTTCCAGATAAGTCAACGCTTCCGGGCTTTGTTTCAGTGTTGCATGGTAATAATCCATGACCTGCGC
Source organism: Microbulbifer variabilis ATCC 700307 (assembly GCF_000380565.1). GTDB lineage: Bacteria > Pseudomonadota > Gammaproteobacteria > Pseudomonadales > Cellvibrionaceae > Microbulbifer > Microbulbifer variabilis. The sequence goes on along the minus strand of NZ_AQYJ01000029.1, from coordinate 811,941 downwards.
CAACGCCATTTGGTGATCGGCATCCGCGTTCAGGGGCATATCCAGTTTGATGGTGGTGTTTTGCTTCACCGTCCTGGTGCCGGTTTCGGTAATCAGGCCCAGGTCCTTTTGCAATAACTCGCAGGCAAAGCGGAAGCTCACACCCCGGGTTTTCATCACCCAGTCGATCACGCTGCCGGCGGCACCGCAGCCGAAGCAGTTAAACAGGTTGGATTTGGGGCTGATAATCAGGCTCGGGGTTTTTTCCTCATGGAACGGGCAAGAGACCACATAGTCCTTCCCCTGCCTCTCGGACTGGTAGCCCTGACTCTCGACCAGACGCAATAGGGAGATCTCAGACTTGATCCGCTCGATCTCCTGGCCTGCGATGCGCGCCATGGCTCTCCCCCTGCAAATCCCTGTCAAGGGTCCGTTTGATTCGTTTTGCGGGATGTCATATATTCGTTTTTCGGCAGTCAAGAGATTCGCTTTACGAACCCACCCGTACACTAGGAGGCCTCTATGGTTTATGAGCTTATGCAAGTCATGCAGGATCAGGACATCAGGCAAGCCTTCGGGAAACGACTCAAGGAACTGCGCAAACAGAAGGGTTGGCCCCAGAAGGAACTGGCCAGCAAGCTGGATATCCGCTACTCCCACCTCAACAAGTACGAGAGCGGCATGCATGCGCCGCCGCTCGAGAAGTTGATCCAGCTAGCGGATATTTTCGAGGTATCATTGGACTATCTGGTGATGGGCCAGCCGATGGAGGAAAGCCCCATCCGCAATGAAGTGCTATTTAAGCGCTTCAAGCTGCTGGAGACTTTTGATGATCAAGACAAGGACACGGTGATTCGGGTGATTGATGCGATTATCGCTCAGCGTCAGGTCGAACATGCTATGCGGCCGCTGGAGCGCTAACTACTGATAGTTAGCGCTCTACTTTTCTTACTGCATAGGTGATTAAGGTTGGCTCTGACCACAATCATGAACCGCCGCAACCTTCTTCACTCGTGAGCATTAAGAGACAGCAGAATGAAACAAGCTCTCTTTATCTTAATTCTAGCCTTAGCTAGCTACATTCCCGCCGTCCGCTTAATCAGAGAGTACAAAAAAAGAAGATGCCCCCTCTGCGGGGGCCGATTAGCGCTCTCTAGAATTAGTGATCCTACAGGGAAAAACTTATCAAAAAGAATCACCCTCTCACTATATCAGGGACCTAAAAAGGTCAGCGAGCAATGGAGCTGCACAAAATGTAATCACAACCAGCAAATAAAATATTGGTCAAACTAGGCATTACGGTTATTTTTGGGCAAAAAATACTTGAAGAAATAAATAAGCGAAGCCACCCAGGAGAAGAATATCAAACAAAAACCCCAAACAAATTTATGCTTTATCTCTGTATTGTCAAAAAAGTCAGCAAGAATTAAAAACCAAAAAGAAAACGCACCTAAAATCCCAGCAACCAATAGAAGTTGATCAAACAACATCAAATTAGAGAACTGAAAAGACACATACCCAGAAAAGGAAAATCTTAATAGCGTAAAAACAAACAACGCCAATGAAACAATTGCAAAATTCTTTTTCATTACAAATCCAGAATTATCACTATTCAAAGTCTAAAGTTCCTTCAAGCCCAAGTACTGCTGAAGCCCCAAACTCTAACTTCCAAAACTCTTTTGAAGACACATTCCAAGGCGTAGAGAACACCGGTTTAAACTCAAAAGGTTTACCTGACAAAATGCTCATCACACTGTCTTTTCCGTAAACGAACGTTGAAAATTCTTGATTTCTAGACGCATCGAGCCCCAGTGAAAATCCAGCAATATCTACTGAGATAGCAAAACTCTGATTTGCATACTCTTTACCTGTAATTAAACTAATTTCCTTTGAGGCAACATCAAGATCAATCTTGGCCCCCAACAATTTCGTAAGGCCAACCTTTGCTCCGGCTTGCAGCCCATAAGTAAATTTCAGGTCAGAGTCATCCTTATTCCCCTTTTGTGCACCCTTCCCGCCACTACCAGAAATTAACGAGTGAGAGTTTACCCCCAAAATCGTAGCACCACTGACATCTGAGTCGCCATCCAACTCAACACCATCTAATTTGATGCCCTCCAAGATGGACGCTAGCTTAGACTTCCCTCCATAATTCAAAGTCTCCGCAAAAACATGGTATCTATTGCCATTAATCTTCATAAAGCTCGAAAAGGTTCCTGGAGAGAGGACCCTCCCTCGCGGTGACCTCCACCCAGTAACAACGACCTCCGGTAGAGAGCCACTCTCTCCTGAAGAATCATTTGGCTCATCAACTACTTTTGGCCTCTCATTCTGCTCGCTTGCCGCATAGCCACTGGGATCAGTAAAACTCAATGGATTATTAAACACATAGCTGTAGCGGTTCCAGCTCTGGCTGTAGGTCGGTGCCTGCACAATCGGATCGGGACTCAGAAAGCGGCCCAGTGTGGGGTCGTAGATACGCCCATTCATATGGATCAGGCCGGTTCTGTCCAGGTGCTCGTGGCCGGTGTAGCCGCGCTTGGTGGTGAGGCCCTGTGTTGCCAGCAGCTCCTGGAGTTGCTGCTGATCCAGGTCCCCACTCCAGTCTCCCTGGCGGCGGCTGCCGTCCGGGTTAAAGGCGAGATTTAATATCTCCAGGCCAGCTTCATCGGTGATTTTCTCAATGGAGCCTAGGTGGTCCCGGTGCAGGTATTGATATTCTCCACTGGTGCCGGTGAGATCCGTAATGGCGATATGTTGAACACTGCCAGCCAGTGTGGTTTTTTCAATGGCGAGAATGCTGGCATCTGCGGGGATTTGCTCCTCATAGCTGCCCACAATAAAGGCCTTCTCGGTTTTGAGCTGGCCATCTTCCATCCAGCTGCTTTCGCGATAGAAGCGTTGGCCATTAGGGCCATATTGGAAACGGTCCCTGGCAGTCGGTGTACTATCGCCTTGACTGCTGCCCAGTACAATTTCCGTGGGCAGTTGCCGTGCGTTCCAGCTAATCCATTTGTCGTCGCCGCTGGCGGCGTCGTAGCGTTCGATTGCGCCGTTGGCATCGTAGTGCAGGCTGTGGGAGACGTCATTAATGGTGACACTACTGACCGCATTGGGACCGGCATTGCCGAACTCGCCGTATTGGTAGCCGCTTACCTGGGTGTCGTTGCTGACACTGGAGGTCTTGGACAGAATATTGCCCAGCTTATCGTACTGGGTACTGAGCTGGCGATCGCCACCGACTTGCATCGTGGCGTAGCGCAGGCGATTGAGGCCGTCGTAGCTAAAGTCTTCCTGCTTCTGCAGTGCCTGGGAGGCACTGTAACTGAGGCGACTTTCCAGGGTGCCATTGGTGCGCCAGCGGTACTCGTTGTTTTGAACCTGTCCGCCACCGGTTTTAATGGTTTCCAAGCGCCCAGTATTAGGATTGTAAGTGCGGTTAGTAACCAGACCGTTGCCGTAGCTCTCCCGCTCTACCTGTCCCCAGGCGTTGATGCTGTCAAAGGTTTGCAGGGGGTTGTTGCCGGCAGCATCTCTACTGAGGCTCTGTACATAGCCGCGATCATTATAATGGTAATGGGCTTCAACCCCGCCGGGGTATACCATTTTATTCATACGGCCATAACTATCGTAGCCGTATTGATGCTGGTAGCTGCGGCTTACTCCCCCAGCCAACAGTTGAGTATTAATAGTATCCAGCTCGCCATCTGAATACCTGTAGGTGTAGGACTCAAAAAACACCTGAGAGCCATTTTCGGTATAACTGCGGCTCGCCAAACTACCTACCGAATTAGTAGCATCGTATTCCCACTTAGCAAGACCATCATCATCTCGCTGTTCCAGCAAGCGACCGAGCTTATCGTACAAATAGGTAATACTCTGATTCTTATTATCTGATTGCTGGTCAAGCTCACCAAAGGCATTATATTGACTGGTTACTGTGCCCATGTTGGGATCGGTGAGACTGGTACGGAAGCCAGCATAGTCAAATACAAAGCTAGACTCGATATCGTGGGTATCTCCGCTAACCAGCACAGTTTTTGGTAGACCGCTGCCATAGTAGGTGTAGTCGGTGGTTACGGCAGTGCCGGTGGCATCGTCTACAGTACGGGCCAGATCGCCGGTGAGGTCATAATAGCTCTCTTGCACCTGCGTATTTGTACCGCTATTTCCAACCACTGATTCAGTGACTTCAACTTTAACCTCTTTGCCACTGCTGCCATTAACCACGCTGTAGTTTATATCTACGCTGCCGCCACCGGCCTTGTGTATATAATCGAGGCGATTACGCAGGTCGTACTCGTAACGAGTGATCGGCTTACTTCCACTAAAGCCTCCCTCAGCTGGAGCCAAGAAAGGGGCTGTTTCAGTATCCATACGCCCTAGGGGGTCATACGTAATTGCACGGCGAGATACGAAGTCACCGGAAAATGCCTTGGTATCCTGCTGTATCAAGCGGCCCAGTTGATCATAGTAATATTTTGTTACAGGGGTAATGTCCGAAGTTGTCTCCACGTAGTAAGACGCTTGCACTTCGCTCACTACGGGACAGTTGCCATGGCAAAAGTCGTATTTGCTGTCGAACTTAACCTTGTCTGTATTTAGCCTATCAGTATTGGTGCGCGAAGACTCACGACCAAAGGGGTCGTACTGAATCCTTGTAGACTGGTCATTGTGGTCTGTTATCTTGCTTACGCTGCCAAAACGTGGGTCATACTTCAATTCAATCGTGTGCTGCAGTGCATTGGTCAGTTTGGTGGCATAGCGACCATCAAGGAAGTCGCCAACTACTGAAGTACTGCGGGTTTGTGTGCCCACATTGTTAGTAGATGCATCTACATTACCTTTGGCGCTTTCACTGGCCACATTGCCGTAAGTATCGTAGGTATAAGTCACCTCCATCTGATATTTAGCATCGCCGGGGTATTGGACTGCCGTTTTCACCCTATTGGTATTACCATAGGGTGTCATACTGCTGCTGGATTGCTGGTCGGGAGTACCAGAGGTATCCCCACTAAAATAACGTTGCTCTTTGGCACTGGGGAAACCTATCAACCAACTTCCGTTAACACGGTTATCCAGTACGGTAGTGCTCTCTACACTGCGGCGGACATTGCCGTATTGCGAAATCGGCAGAGCCTCTCCCCAAATACTCTGGCTATCATTGATTTGGGTAGTTTCGATCACCCGAGTCGTATTTACAGCTCCGCTCAACAAGTCGCCAGCATTACCATAAGACATGGCTTGTGGAACGCTGTCACTCACCACATATCCAAGCGGTGGCTGATCACCTTCCAGCAGGGTATCGATTCTCTGTGCGATATAAGGGAAGTAAGTAGTATTACCCCCAGAATTCAACTCCAGTGCATCGTAACTAAAGCGCTGATTGGTCAGCATCTCACCAAACTGATAGTCCGTCTTATACTGGATTTGGCGTGCAATTTTTCCAAAGAAAGGGAAGTCCTGTCGGTACTGACGGTAAGTAACAATATCAGCCGCAGTGTCGTAAATTCGTTGAGCCCTATAACCAAGAAAACCCCAACCTTTGTCACTACTCAGACCGTAGCCTTGGTAAGCATACTCAGTAGTATGCCAACCCCCGTTATGACCATTAGAGCGCTTTACCTCGGTAACGACGGTACGGTAGTTTTCATCCTCATTAGGTGTAACTGGACTTACATCAGGAATAGAGCCGTCAGGGCCAAATAGGGCTGAACCTTCGTTAAAAGGAGCCACTGTTCTTTCCCCTGCACTAGAGGAAATTCTTTTTAGGGTAAACTCAGTTTGAGCGTCAAGGCCGTTAGTAATGCGTTCAATACCAGTTTCAAAATCTTCATAGTGGGCCAAGTCATCAAAGGCCCATTTGAAATCCAGTGGTTTTAAACACTGACGATCACCATCTTCACTATAGGCGCATAACTGCACTTGCTTTAAGCGACGGAAATGCTCTCCAGCAAGCTCTTCTTCTGAAATCAGCTTGTATTCCCGCTGCAGTACACCATCCAGATGCACACGGATATGGTGTAACAGCACCAGCTGTTTTTGAGGAATCTCCTGTAATGGAACTGGTGGTGCATCTGTTCGGGTTCCGTACTGGAACTCTATTTTTGCATCGCCCTGGTTACCGTAGGTAATTTCTAATGGGTAGTTAATGCCTTCAATAATATCGCGATGGTATTTGTACTCCATCGTATTGCCGAACGCATCAGTAATCTTGTTTAAAGTCCAGCCAAAATGTGTCGTTTCCTCACCTCTGAGGCGACTATCTTGTGTAGCTCCGTACTCGCTAGTGGAGCCATTAGGACTCTTGACCGTAAACCAGACTTTCCCATTATCAGTCTTTTGCAATTCAATTAAGCGGAAGCCATCGCGTAATGTGCGATACTGTGCTCCCTCTTGCCAGTGATTACCGCTGACAAGTACCAGAGGCTCCCCATCCAGGCACAGTGAGTCCGTATCATCAAGAAGAATCTTGGTGTACTTTGGCCTATTCACTGTACAACGACGAATTTTACTTAAACCACCCAGGCGCCAGCCATAGCCGAGAAAATCCTCCGGTAGAGCTTCAGTCATCCGCTTCTGGAAGCGGGCACTGGTGTAATGTAGAGACAGGTTTGGCTGTAATCCATTAACACCGGGGGCGGCTTGCAGGGGAACCTTAACTATCGCATTACCCGTTGCACTGACATCTGCACTGTAGGCCAAGCTTCCCGGAGTATCCACAACTTCAGTGGTCACCGCCGGATCTCCATCTACATTTGCGAGGTTATGGACCTTAATCCAGGTACTAGATACAGAACTACACTTTCCAAACTCATTACAAGCCTCTAGCTCATAAAGATAGGTGCCCGGTGTTCCTCCTCCGACGAAATACTCAAAAACGGAAGTTGTGTAATATACAATTTCCCAACAGCTATTTCCGGGCTCACTCTCAACACATCCCTTCTTCATACGTCTGAGCCGATAGCTTTTAGCCCCAACGTCCTCCCAGGTAATGGTTTGATCAGTCTTGAAAAATTCGTCGGGAAGATCTGATGAGAATTGGGGTTCTGGTGCTGCAGGCACAGACAACTGCTTTGTTGACCAATTTCCGCAACCTACAGTATTGCAACCCCTTACCTGGAACCAGTAGGAATCCAAGTATTCTACATCCCTACTTTTTGGAACAAAAACTGTAATATCATCCACAAGGATGGGTACTAAAGTATCAGGGGTCTCAGGCACTGTTGGATTTATAAGATTGGCAAGATCAACTTCCGTGGAGGTTAATTTAGCCGGGTTTCCGCTATTCAATCCATTATTGAGAGGAATCTCCCAATAATTGATACCATCCCCACTCCACCGTAATTCATAGTGATCAATGGAGTCTGGGTCTTCCATACCCCAGCCTAAAGCAAAGTTAGTACTGGGAAGAGTATTACCGCCAGGCTCTTGCCAATAAGGTTCGTCAGGGTAATGTTTAACCTCAAGTGAATCGGAAACTATCCAATCACTATATTGGTAATAAGGGCCAACACTTACAAATGCTCGGACTTTGTATCTATAGTTGCCAGATGGCATTGCACCCGTAGTGGTTGGAAAATCTATTGAGAGCTGATTATTCTCGACAGTAAGGCAAGAACTTTCTGCCTGCCACACACCATCTTTCTCTTGACACCACTGATAACCACTTACATAGGGGTCTTGGGAGTCTTGTTTGGATGTGCCCCAGACCAAAGTATATTTACCATCAGTATCAATGAAACCCGTTGGCCCGGAAAGATCAGACTGAAAGCCGATACTTGCAGGCTTATTTGGGGTTATGGTGACATATACAGTATGGCTGCCATATACAAGTGGTTCACCATACTCTTCACAGCGACGGGTCGTTGGGTCATACAAGAGACAAGGCCCATCAGCTTGGGCGCTGTAGGTATACATCCCACTATCATTGGTATAGATATCCGTCGAGCCATTTCCAACAGGAATAGACCCGTAACTAGACCCTCCGCCAGCAAAAAATATTCCAGTTTTCAGGTATTCGGCTTTGGTTGTGTGAGTTAATGTGTATCTACCAGTAGCGCTAGTTGTAGGACCCGAGATATTGGCGGCTGCATCCGATGCATAGCCAGATACACTCACAAGAAATATTAGGAAGAAATATAAAGCAACCCCGAAGCGCATCCGTTTACCTGCCAAGTAGCAACATTAAAAGTAGCTCTATTCACATCAAGTCGAATAGAAAATCATGCGAGAGTTTAAAGGAAATCGAATAAAGGGCAACTAGAAGTAAAACAAAAGAGATCGATGCAACCTGTCAAGTGTGACTATCTTTGAGTTGGGGAAATACACTGTCTGAGTTTTTTGTATCCTAAAAAGTAGGAGGTTAACGAGAAACCCCCTACTTATTACGGAGAGGTATTGCAAGCGACGTGAGAGCCCATGTCATTTATTACAGTTCACGTTGGATACATACAATAATAAGATTGGATTTGAGAAATCTGCTTACCTCTGTATCCGGTTAGGCTTGGTTGCAACATGCTGTGATACAGACTTAACTACTACATCTATTATTTATTTTCTAAGGTCAATGCCTGCCGCATGACAAGCATCATCATTTAGGTCCTTATCAATGACAATACCGACCGTCTCACCTGTATGATATGCTGACAGCGCCACTGATAGAGAACTTTTAAGCATTTCAGGGTGAAGGTCCGCTGAAGTAAAATAAGCGTAATTATGCCTACAATCACTAAGCCCGGTATTTCCGACAAAAGTGACGATAAAATCTCCTTGGCCATACGTCCATATCCTATTAATTTCGCCACGATACCATGTCGGCTCTGAGGCAGCATTTGAACCAACAACCAGCAAACAGATTAAAGTGAAAATTTTATTCATGAATCCCCCTTTGAATATTTAATGTCTCAATCAAGCTTTAAATATACTTCTCTTAAACTGCATATCAGTCAATTTAAAAGAAACTTAAACTCTACCAGCTAATACCAGACACTTGGACGGGCTTGGTATGATTTGGGTCCACATTCTCTCCGCTATGCCCTTCATTGAAAAGTCCTCATACTCAATTAAGCTGGATTTTCACTAATTGATGGAAAAGTTAACTCTGGAAGTTGGCTCTAGATTCACACAATATCGCAACTAGTGGAGTAGCTTCCTGTCAGTGCCCGTGATAGAGCTCGCTATACTGATCTCAATCAAACAGGATGAGCAAAACTCCACCAAATCGATTGAGAAAGGGTAGGACTAAAATCCATATGACGACCTATAGTCGTGTAATCACACATAGGCGGAATGATCACTCGTGGGATTCCCGCAAGCATAAATAACAAAACTGCCCTCTTTTCATTGTCTAATCTACTTTAAATACAACTCATCCCACTACCCCGAGGCTTCTTATGAAAGATGTCGCCGTCGTCGCCTATTGCAGAACTGCTATCGCCAAAGCAAGACGTGGTGCACTCAATCAGACTCACGGTATTCCGATGGCGGCCCATGTAATAAGGGAAGCCATTGATAGAGCACAGTTAGATCCTCACGAGATTGAAGATGTAGTGCTGGGATGCGGTTTACCTGAGGGGGCCACCGGGCACAATATCGCACGCAATGCCGCACTATTTGCCGGCTGTGGGACCCAGGCACCGGGGATTACGATCAACCGCTATTGTGGTTCCGGGCTGAATGCAGCCTCGGTTGTAGCAAACCGAATAGCTGCTGGAGAGATGCAAATTGGTATTGCTGGTGGCGTAGAAAGCATTAGTCTGGTTCAGTTTCACTTAAACCTTGATCATTTCGTTTACGAACCCCTACAGAAGAAAATTCCCGCTGTCTGGTGGACCATGATTCAAACAGCGGACTTTGTTGCCGATAAGTTTTCAATTAGCCGTGAGACCCAGGACCGCTACGTTGTGGACTCTCAAAAGCGGGTGGCTACGGCACTCAAGGAAGGGAAATTTGCCGCGGAAATTGTTCCTTTCAAGACGGTAATGTCGGTAAAAAGCAAGGAAACCGGTGAAACAAGTAATAAACACGTTACCTTGAGTGAAGATGAAGGCCCTCGCCCTGATACCACACTGGAAGGCCTGACGGCATTAGAGCCCGTGAACACAGGCGGCACAATTACAGCAGGCAACGCTTCCCAGCTCTCCGATGGCGCAGCGGCTGTGGTAATGATGGATGCAGAATTAGCCGCACAGAGAAATCTACCAATCCTTGGTCTGTTCCGCGGTATGCAACTATCTGCAGTTGCACCAAAGGAAATGAGTATTGCTGTGGCACCCGCTATCAAAAAGCTAATGAAGCATCACAGCCTGGCTATGGCAGATATCGACTTATGGGAGCTCCATGAAGCCTTTGCCGTAACTACACTCTATAACCAGGCTGAACTGGATACTCCTTGGGAAATAACCAATGTCAACGGAGGAGCCATTGCCCTTGGCCACCCCTATGGAATGTCGGGAATCCGTTATCTGGGTTCCACCCTATTGGAGTTAGGAAGAAGGGATAAGCATAAAGCAGTTATTGGTGTCTGTACTGCAGGAGGTATGGCAACTGCGGCCTACCTGGAGCGCTAGTGAAGTTAATAGAAATCTCCACTGATTACTCAGACTACCACCCTCGCCTTCAATGAGATTACCCTTTTAGATTGAAACCCCTGGGTGAGGCTAAGGCTTATGCCGAGGTAACTGACAAGTGGCACTATGGGCGCAATGAAGGCAATGGGCCTGCTAACCTTATTATCGTCTACTCAGGGGTAAAGGGAGTTCCCACTACGGTTATTAAGAATGGCCAGGAGAAAAACTAAAAAACACCACGATAAAGTAAGTTCTCAATCAGGCTTAGTACATCCCTCTCTCAAATTTCACCTAGTTGAGAGTTTGTTCTCATCCATGGGAGTATGTTCTTGTAAGAATATGGTTCTTTAAAAAACCAATCTTTACAAATTTTACTCATAAGGTCTTTTCTTTTACTTAGGGTTATCTATGTCTTGCAAATACAATAGCCAGCTATGCCCAGGCCCATCCCTAAGTGGCCCTTTAATAAATACATGCACACTTTGTCTTGCAGATTTTTTAGACGGGCAAAGATCTGACATCAAAGATATGCTTGACAACGAAAAAACAGCATGGCAAATGATGTCATCATGGACAAAGAAATTAGTTGGCTTTATCGAAAGGCTATATAAGGATCAATTTACAATTCATAGCCGCCCTTCCGATTTTTCTTTCTGCATAACTGGCTCCGGTGCGAGAGGCGAGGCTTGCCCTCAATCAGACTTAGATGCTTTTATCGTAGTACCCAAGATTACCCAAAATCAAAGGGAAACATGGAGGAAGATTAATCTCGCCGTTCAAAAGCGACTAGATAATATCAATGACAGTCGTATAAAAACACTGCGCCCGGGAAAAGGTTTTGTTTTCTGTACTGGAGGGTTAAATCCACTGGGAATGGTGACAAAGAAATGGATGGAAAGGAATAACAAAGATGGCCTAATTAAAAAAGATCGAGTTATTTTTGACCTAACCAATACCGCAGCTGCTCTAACGGGGCTTCTTGAAGAGTACTACCAATACCCAAGTGATCCTAAACGTTACCTCCGGAAACATATTGTTAGCGGACTTCAAGAATGTGCTCACGCTTTTGGCAACCCGAAGCTGCATAGAGAACTAGTGGATGAAGTTAAATTTGTTTTAGGTAAGCAAGCTATTGAGTTTGGCTCTAATTCGCTTCTAACAAGGAAGAGAAAGCAGGGGCTGCAAGCTATGGAAGTTGCGATTAATGATAAAAATTTCCAACCGCCAGCCCCCTATTCTGACATTAAGCGAGTTAAAAGAGAGTTTTATCGAGCTCCTCAGTTCATATTGAAAGGCCTCGCGTGGTTCTATGATATAGATGAAGTCAGTTCCCTAGCTCAACTTTCCAAACTGGAAGAAATGGGAAAGCTGCACCCAACCAGAGCTGTCCATTTCCGCAAAGCAATGTCAGAAGCACTGAGGGTCAGGGTTGCCTCACATATTGTTACTGGTGCGGAGTTTGACAAAGTTCTCTCAGCCTACGTAACACCCAATAGAGATCAAAGTGCCTGGCTAAGGCTGAACCCGGAACAGTCAGAGCTTCTGGAGGATGCCGCGAATAGCGTCAGGCTAATTATTGGCTGGGCTGATGAATTTACCACCTCACAAGGGCGGGCGCATGGCATTCGCTACAATCCCTTTTCGGAGCCGTTCTTAATTAAATAATTAGAATTCTCGATGTTTTTTTTCAATTCAAAATCACATGCAATTTAAAACCACTCAAACTTCATGGATATTGATCATCAGTCGCTTACACATCAAAATATTACCAATAAAATTACGAATTGAGTGTATTCATTTTAATTACCCTAATAGAAATTTTTTTTATAATTAGAAAGTTTAAATTCTTCAATTAACTTTTCAGCACCCAGGCTATGTGTTATCTCACGTCGATACACCAGGCATATTTCATCTTTAAAACCTGGTTGGTCTTCACTCACCCATTCAAGCTGGTTTCTTCCGAGTGTCTGCGCAACACGACCAGGAATAATACCAACGCCAGCTCCTTCTAATGTCATTTTTGTGATCAGCTCGTGACTAGAAGACCTTATATATTGTTTATATTTATTTCTTTCAGCAATGGTTTTCAGTAGCCAATCCGTCTGCATCAGTGCTGGATCATATATCAGTACGTCTCTAGATTGAATTTTCTCAGGATTATGCCAAAAACTCACCACATCATGACAAAGATGCTTGATCACCAGATCAGGATGAGATACAGGGTTTACGACAATACCGATATCAATTTTCCAACTGATCACTGCTTCTACAATCTCACGAGAAAGTGCATGCTGAAAGCTTAATTCAATACCTGGGTTTTGTGCGATAAAAGCAGGCAGACCATCAGGCAGCATATGTAGTGAAATGGAGCTGTGACAACCGATAGTGAAGTGGCCAACGGCCTCTTTATTTTCTCGCAGCGCAGAGTATTTAACCTCATCCCAATCATCTAGTAGCTGCTGAGCGCTTTTTAATAGCCTGAGACCCGCACGTGAAAGTTGAACGCCGGTTTTTTCCCGTATTATTACTTCAGTACCCAGCTGTCTTTCCAGCCTTTTGATAGCAGCACTCAAACTAGGCTGCCGAATCCCCAATCTTTCTGCTGCCCTGGATATATTTTTTGTTTTTGCAACCTCAATAAAATAATTAAGTTCATCAGCGTGTGGGAACATAGAGCGCAACTTATTTAGCTACTTAACTTAAAAAACAGTTGTCGAGTCTACATCGACATACTCTTGGTTGCCATAGATATTGGCTATGGCAACCAGCGCCGACTTCTATTTTTCATGTTTTTATACTCATGTTAATTTCTTTGCTTCCTATTTATTCAAAAAAATTTCCGGAGCCAGAGTGTCTACATCATCTCTCAGCTATCCCTCAGCAGCGAATAGTAATGCAGTATCCTCTGAAACTAATTTCAGTATGGCTTTAACTTTTCCTTTGCAGACTTGGTATGAATGGGGATACCTACACAACCCAATCATCGCGAGTGATAAAGACATTTCCAGAGTTAAACACTCCTATGCATTACTACAAGATCAGATCGGCGATACTAACAACCCTATCTATGGACTACACACCAGCTATGGTGAGAATGAGCGAAATCGCCTAGACCCAGACCAATGGAAAAATACCCAAGTCAACCTCTTGGAATATTTACAAGTTGGTATCGGTGCTCCGCTACCCAAATCGGTCGTCAGGCGCGCGTTAAAACTACAAGCTCGAAAAACAGCTCACGGCCTGTCAGGTATCCACCCTTCCACTTACCAAGCACTTCTTAAGCTGGCAAACAGTGAAACTCTTCCCAGAGTCCCCCGAAAAGGCAGCCTGGGTGCCAGTGGTGACTTAATTTCTATGGCCCATGCCATATCTCCACTATTTGAGCATGGGCCAAAAGGCCCCCGCGACGTAATTGGCCTGGTAAATACCAATGCCATGATGGCTTCATGGGCTATCGAGCATGATTATCAATTAAGGAAGTTATTAAGGGACTGTTTTAAATCTGTAGCGCTGATGTCCTTGGCCATAGGTGCTGGAGATGAACATTTCTCGGAAGGTTTACACTATGGAGAGGTACATACCAGCTACGCTCGAGCAGGCAACTTGCTAACACAACTCCGACATGACTATTTACAATCGCCGAATATTGTCGAAGGTGAGAAAAGTCTATTACAAGCTCGTTATTCAGTTCGCTGCGCTCCCCAGATACTGGGACACTGTCTTGACTTATTGGATTACTCCGAAGCCAAAATTCGTTCCGAAGCGCTTGCCGTTGCCGACAACCCCCTAATTCTTGAGTCTGGCCCCTGGCATGGCGGACTCTTTTATGCGATTGGGCTGGCGGCTTCTGCTGAATTTATGCAGGAAATTATTCATCGCCTGGCCGAGATGCTTGATCGACAAATATTGATTTTAATGGACCATCGCTTAAATGGAGGACTGCCGGACAATTTGAGTGTTGAATCGTTCAACCACTGTAAAGGAATTCACCAGCTGACGTCAGCTCTGTTCCAGGAAATAAAAGCCAGGTCAACACCCGTGCGTCAGATGAGTTTCTCGTGTGAAGGTAACAATCAGGACCTCGTACCCTGTGGAATGGCCGCACTTAACAATGTCAACGACCAGCTGGATACGTTAAGAGAAATTGTCCGCGCAGCAACTTTTTGCTCAGCTAGAGCCGCAATGATGCGCTCAACAGGTGGTTTACCCGAAGCATTAAAATTGGCGAACTGGTCACAATTTACAACAGCCCAGGTAGAGAGCATTTTATGAATTTTAACTATTTAACAGGCAATTTCGGCATTGAGATTCCAGCGAATGAACTAGCCGATATGGACCAAAGCACAGGGCTAACACTGCAAAACTTATGGCATGAGCACGAGCTATTGGTTATCAGGGATATGGACCTGGATACTCAAGCATTTGTCAACTTCTGCAGTTTATTTGGGGAACTTCAAAAAAATTATTTCTTTTTTCAGGGTCACTCAGAGGAGTATCCACAAGTTGCTAGAATCATTAAAGAGGCCGGTGAAAAGAAAAATACTGGGGGAATCTGGCATCATGACCAGGGCTATTATTCGAATCCGGTAAAAGGTATCGCTTTGTATGGTATAGATATTCCCCCCAGGGGGGGTGATACCCTCTTTACTAGCTCAACACTTGCTTATGAGAGTCTTTCAACTGCAATGCAGCAAGTAGTTAACTCTCTCAATGTGATACACACCACAGAACTAATGCTCAAAAAGCAACCATTAACAAAATTAATGGAAAGTTCGGATGAGGATGGGTCCGGTATAGAGCGGGCGCTAAAATTAATGCCGTTGAAATCTGCAATACACCCAGCAGTTTGTAAAAACCCTGTAACTGGTAAGCCTTTTCTCTACCTGAACCGAACTACTACCTCGCAGTTTGAGGGTATGACAGCTGATGAAAGCTTGGGCCTGCTAAATTATCTGTTTCAGCACGTCGAAAAACCGGAATTTAATTGCCGAGTGCAATGGCGCCCTGGCACCCTGGTGCTTTGGAACAATCACCAGGTCTTACACTATGCGGTAAATGACTACAATCAACGGCGGGAATTACACCGTGTGCATTTCTCTGCAGAACGACCAGTTAAATATCTATAAATAGATAGTTAGTGTATTTATGAACTATAACGAACTACTGACAGATTTTCTGCACATTAATAGCCGGTCTAGAAATGAACAGCAGGCATTTAAAGATAATCAAATCAAGAAGCTGCTCAGTGAGGCTGTTGCAAAGTCCAACTACTATCGTGAATTACTTGCGCAAAACAATGTTGATATAGAGGCAATACAAACCTGTACAGATTTACACCAACTGCCGATTATAAGCTCTGAAGTATTTTTAAAGCCTATGCCGACAGTGAGTATGGCTTTTAACGATATTGTTCGCTATTGCCACACCTCAGGCAGCACCGGCACTCCCAAGCGAGTGCCCTATACCCGCAAAGATATTGAGAACGCGGTAATCTCTCAAGCGCGCAGCTACTTATTTGCAGGTGTTGAACCATTCGATAAATGTTTGTGTGCAATGACCTATGGCCCCTGGCCCAGTGGTATGATTTGTCATGCTGCCGCTGAAGTATTTGGCCTCACCATTCCCGCAGATTCATTTCTGGGGATTGACCATCAGCTTCAGAGCCTGCAAAGGGATCAGCTGGATTATATGGTCTGCCTTCCCTCTTTATTACCTCGGCTGGAACGCCACTGCCTGGAGAAAGATAAATCACCGGCATCCTTAAACATACGCAATATATTTATGGTGGGTGAACTGTTCTCTGAAGACTTTCGGGCTCGCTATGAGCAGTTGTTCAACTCCAAGCTGATTAATATGTATGCGAATACTGAGCTTGGGCTAATAGCGAGTGAATGCCAGCATCATAACTTACATGTGTGGGAAGATTTCTTTCATGCAGAAGTTATTGACCCCGATACAGGAGAACCATGTAAAGATGGTGTCACTGGGGAATTAGTGATAACCGCTCTGCAGCGTGAAGCCCTTCCGCTGATTCGCTATAACACACATGATCTGGTGGAGATGCACAGAGGCCCTTGCGAGTGTGGCCATCCCGGAACCTATTTGGGGCCCATCAAGGGGCGTCTCGATAATATGTTCACAATCAATGGCGGCAATATCTATCCGATTACGCTGGAAAACGCCATCACTGCTATCGCTGGTCTCAGCTCCTTTTATCACTGCATTATCGAAAAAGTCGATGGGCATGATCATTTGACCTTCGAAATTGAAGCAAGAGAAGCTGTCAATCAGCAGGAGAAAGAGCGTTTAGCACGACTATTTTATAGCAACCTCACCAGTTCAGATGTAACCCTTCGTATGATTTTCCTGGGGCTCGAAACGGCCTCAAGAATCAATATAGAAATTTTACAACCTGGGGAAATCAGTAAAAAAGCTGGCAAGGTTAAAAAAATCATTGATCGCAGATAGCCTTCCCCACTGAACTGGAGCATACACCTAGCTACCCCTTCACTATGTGAAGGGGTAGCTAGCAAATAGGCTATTGATATTGCGAAAGGTGCTTACCAAGGTTGCTCTTCACCGAGGTGGACAAATTGTCCGTTGGGGCCATCGCTATCGATCAGGGCCAGGTCTACAACCGTTGAAGCTCCGTCGGTAACTTCCATTGGCGCCGCGCTGGTGCCCAGGTCGGTTTTAACCCAACCGGGGTGCGCACTATTGACCTTGATATTGGTCTCTGCAAGGCTCTGGCTCAGGGAAACTGTAAACATATTTAATGCAGCTTTAGATGCGTTGTAAGCAAACGGTTTTACCGCACTCCAGCCGGATTCAACATCGGCATTTACTGCCAGGGAACCCAAGATGCTACTAACGTTTACAATACGTCCAGCCTTACTCTTCTTGAGTAGTGGCAGTAGTTCCTGCGTAAGGCCAATTTGAGCAAACAAGTTGATATCGAAGGTGGTTTGCAGATCAGCTTGGGAAACAGTCTCACTGTTATTCTGCGCCCATTCTCCTTCCACAATCACACCGGCATTGTTTACTAGAATATCCAGTCGGCCATACTGCTCAGCAATTTTTTGAGCTGCTTGCGCCCTGTCGTTTGCCTTGGTGATATCCAATTCTATGGTGTCCAGTGGGGCCACCTTGCCTGCCCAGGCCGCTTTCACCTCTTGAAGCTTCTCCTGGTTGCGGCCAGACAGAATTACCTTGACCCCCTGGTCAGAGAGCTGCTTGGCAACTTCGAGACCAATACCGCGATTAGAGCCAGTAACTAGTGCAATTCGTTCATTCGACATGGTTGAATCTCCTGTGAATCATGTTGTTTCGAAGACGAAGCCATTCTATTATCCACTCATAAATGAACAATTACCCAATTTGAAAATGAATGTTCGTGATTTAGAAACAGTAAGCTTGAGAACCCTATCGGTATTTGTCCAGGTCAGTAAAACTCTGAATCTCACACTTGTGGCTGAGCAGTTGGGCCTGCCAAAATCCACAGTCAGCAAGGAAATATCCCGGTTGGAGTCCCATCTGAAAGCAAAGTTACTGGACCGCTCAACCCGTCGGGTTGAGTTAACTGAAGTCGGTGCTATTGCTTATGAGCGAGCACTTCAATTGGTGGAAGATTTTAAAGCCCTTCAGCACGATGTGCTGGTTATGGAGCAACAGGTACAAGGGCTCCTTAAAGTTTCTGCCCCACCCGCTCTTGGCGAGTTTCTCTCACAAAAGGTCTTGCCCCCATTTTTGAAACGCTGGCCCAAAATTACGGTTTCTCTCAACCTTACCTATGAC
The DNA here is from genome assembly GCF_000380565.1 of Microbulbifer variabilis ATCC 700307. Taxonomy (GTDB): domain Bacteria; phylum Pseudomonadota; class Gammaproteobacteria; order Pseudomonadales; family Cellvibrionaceae; genus Microbulbifer; species Microbulbifer variabilis. The sequence continues at coordinate 793,597 of NZ_AQYJ01000029.1, read as the reverse complement.
TTCGAGGATCTATTTGCCCAGGGTATCGACTTGGCTTTCCGAGTAGGAGAAATTCAGGACGACCGCCTAATAAGCCGCAAGCTCGGCTACTCCACCAGGGTTCTTGTGGCCAATCCAGAATATCTGGCAGTGCATGGGGCGCCCCAACTTCCTGAAGAGCTGGCGGGTCACAACTGCCTTCGATTTCAATTCAATCCGGGGGAATCGGAATGGACACTGACATCTGCTAACTCAACCATCAACTTATCCGTAAGCGGAAATTTCTTTTGCGCTAACATCCAGGCATTAAAAAATGCAACGTTGAATGGGCTCGGCATCGCCCAATTGCCAATTAACAATATTGTTGAGGAATTGGCTGGCGGGCAGTTGGTAAAAGTGCTTCCAGAATGGCATGTACCACCAATGAACATTCATGCCGTATACCGAACTGGATTGAACAAACCGAAGAAACTCGCGGCCTTGCTCGATTTCCTTAACGAGGAGAAGGGCCTCTTCGAGTGGAGTGTGTAGTTGCAGATTTCATCGCCACCTACCACCTTTATAGTTCATTTACTTTATGGTGCATTTGCTTGGTTCGCTTGAGCCAAAGTATCCCTAAGGTGACCTGGCAGAGGGATTTTGACCCTGTCGGAGGCAGATAAAGTGACATAGGTAATGTTCGCCGTAAAAGCCGGTGCCCCACTCTCCAGATAAGCCTCAAGCTGGAAGCTAAAAGAGTGGTTGCCAATATCTGAGATAGAAACCTGAATTTTTAACTCCTGATCCCAAGTCACAGGGGTCAGGAATTCCAAGTTGAATGCTCTTACCGGAGTTATAAAGCCCAGCTGCTTCATCCTTCTAATGGCTGGGCCGTCAAACAGGACAGACATCGCTTCGTGAGTTGCCTCCAGGGCAAAGTCGGAAAATCTTGGGGTATATACAATACCCGCAGGGTCACAATCACCGAACAATACCTTGCGTTTAACGGTTATCATCTGGCCAATCCTGAAAGTCCAAAGCAGCATTGCTATTGTATGGCAAGGTACCTGCTCTATTCCGATCAAACAGAATTACCAAATCCATCATCCTGCACGCCCCACTTGCTTACGCTTAGTTACTAGAGATAGCCAAGAGCGTTACTTCCGGCGGAACTAGGAATCGCACAGGTAAAATACTGGTCCCTACTCCAGGGCTTACATACAGGTTTTTTCCACCTTCCTCGATATGACCTATCGCATAACGTTGCCCGTAACGAGAGGGAACTATCGGGCGCCCAATAAATGGCAGGTAAACCTGTCCTCCGTGGGTGTGCCCAGCAATAGTCAGTGAGATTTGCTTCGGTAATTCTGGAAATATATCGGGATTGTGCGTGAAAGCCAAAATGCTCTCAGCGGTATCAATGCCATCCATCGCTTGTGCGATATCATGTGGCCCCTCCCAAAAATCACTGAGACCCACCAGGCGTAACTTACAAGCGCCACTATTCAGCTTTGCTGATCGGTCTTCAAGTACCGTAATCCCTCGATCAGCGAATGCCTTCTCTACCCGCTTGGCATCAAGCCACCAGTCGTGATTTCCCAACACTGCGAAAACGCCCATGGGCGCTTTCAGTTCCTCCAGTATCTCGGCAACCTCTTCGGGAGAAACAAAAGAGCCACCTGCAACGCCCTGGATAACAAAATCACCTGGTAACAAAATCAAATCAGGCAAACTCGCATTTACTTCATCAACTAACCACCGAAGGCTATCAACCCCTTTATACGGAGAGCCCACATGTAAATCAGCAAGGATGGCCACCTTCTTGTTATTACAGGCTTCTGGCCAGGAATCAATCGTTATCGTCTGCTCTCGGATTCTGAAACTATTTGGCTCTGCAAAGAAAGCCCAAATAGAGATGGTTAGACCAATGATAAAAAGTATTGCGGAAATGTTACGACATTTGCTCAAGAAATATACTCACTCAATGACCCAAACCTAGAACACTTCAGGCTACAGTACGGTATCTACTATTTAGGGATACTCTGAAAAACCAGCCTTTAGCGTTACATCACGCTTCACATAACTAAAAATAGCTACTTTTTACTCGAAATCGTGCTTTCTATATACAGTTATCTCCATTTTTACTGCCCTAGATCCGCATTTAGCGGACTTGTCGAAGTTGGAGCGGAGATAGTAGTGGCATCTATAATGGTGCCTTCACGCAGCGCCATACCATTCTCAGCAAGATGGATATTGCTTTCCCTAAATAGAGTTGTACTCAGCTGATTCGCTCCATCATTACCCTTGTCATACTGAATCAAAATGGAAAAGAAAAGACAAATTCGATCGGGCTTGAGATTAAACTGCTCAATCGCACTAAGTCTATAGGTCAAAGGCTAACCAGCCCAGGTTCAGCTTGCTGCAACTGCTCACTACTCTCGATATCCAGCAACCATTCACAGCCGCTTCAACAATAACAGATCCCGGTTATTAAAATAGTTATACAGGGTTTTGCTAGAAACTTGACTGACCTTGACGATCTTCTCCATGATCAGCTCTGAAGGGTCATGGCTTTCCAGTGCAGCGCTAGCAACGGATAAAATCCTTTGTCGACGCTTCTACTGACGAATGGACGAGAAAGGGCCTCATTTATTTGTCAAATCAACAACACCTGAGAATTACAGCACCTGAGAGCGCCTAATTATTATAGTTTTCCCGAGTTTTACACATGACTGTAAAACCAGGCAATACACTCTCTAAAACGCTATATAACCCTACTATTTCTCCGTTAACAGGTCGTCAATAAAACCATTCATCCGCTTTAGGGCCCATTCGTTCCTCCCGTAATTGATACGATCCAGCGCACCGTTATTCATGGAGCGCTGAACACCCTCCCCTAGCTCAAAGTCCTCATTCAACACCGCTACAGTAATATCATGGTTACGCTGCCAATGATCCCGCATGGTATCCCGCAACTCAGTCGGAACCAGTGTGGTAACAGCGATGGCCGTTTTATCGAGGGCCAGGGGCCTGAACTGCACCCAGTCAATATGCTGATGCTGAATCAGCAAGGCCGAGGTAGGAAACAATGAATACAATGTATGACTGCATTCTCGCAGGGATTGTTGCTCGACGGGTTTCTCCACCACCGTAGCTAAAGCCTTGGTCGGCATTACTACCCGTAGATGGGGTCCCAGGGCATCGATGACCGCGGTGTTGTTATAAAAATAAGGGCCAATACTCTCGCTGTGGGCATAGGAAAAGTGGTAGGTTTCAATACCGCCCTCTGCCACGATTTTCCAGTTCGTGTTCCAAACCTTGCGATGTTGCGCAAAAACAGAGAGCTGATCGAGCTGCAGGGCCGCTAGCGACTGCGACATACCCTCCAGAGCTTCATCCAGGTCTGGAGCCGAAGCCCCATCAGGGCAAAGCCAAATGAATCCATGCTTTTCTTTAACAGGCAGTTCGAGTAGGCCATTGTCTGACTTATCAAGATCAGGAAAGCACTGTTGCTTACCAGGAACCGAGGCCAACGCGCCATCTGTAGTATATGACCAGGCATGATAGGGGCAGTGAATGCGTTTTGACTGCCGGCATTCTCCCTCCCCTAGTAGTGTGGCACCGCGATGACGACAGCTGTTGTGAAAGGCATGCCATTGGCCTGAAGCATCGCGACTGACAATCAAAGAGCCGAGTGGCGTCTCGACCGCTTTGAGGCTATTCGCTTCAATCAGTTCAGAAGTATGTACCAGAGGCCATGGCCAACGACGATGAATATGCTCCATCTCAAGCTCGAACACCTCTTTGCTGCGGTATCGTCGTGTATCAGCGTTGGCCGTCTCATCCGCCAGGGTTGTGGTTTTATCTTGTACCAGTCCCCAGCATCGCTGGATAAGATCGAGCTCTGTTTGTCTGTCCATACTCCATCCCTTGCGTTATGGCAATCAGAACCTACCAACCGGTAAGTTTATTGACAGGCTACCTACCAATCGGTAAGGTGTCAAGCTGTCTAGCCAGACCATATTGAAGCTCAATGAAGACACGAGAAAAGTTACTTCTCAAGGCCGAAATTCTCTTTTCTGAGAGAGGTTTTTACGGAACCAGCATCAATGATGTCGCCGCCGAACTGACTATCAGCAAACAAGGGCTGCTGCACCACTTCCCCAGCAAAGAAAAACTCTATGCTGCGGTACTTGAGTCCGCTGTTACCCATCTGGTTGAGAACCTGAAACCCAACATTGAGCATGAGCTAGCTCCCAGAGAACAGCTGTTGAACTTATTAAACGTACTGGCAGCACCCGACAAAAGAACCCACCGCGTTATTCTTCTTCTGATGCGAGAGCTGTTAGATAATAAAGAGCGCTCCGAACACGCCCATCAGTGGTTTCTAAAGCCCGTTCTCGATCATCTAGAAGGACTGGTGAAAGCGAGCCAGAAACAGGGACACTTTCAAGAGATAAAGCCGCTTGCCTTTATCTACCAATTACTTGGGGCCGTGCAATATTTTTTGATATCTGAACCCACCTTGAAAAAGCTCTACTCTGCAAAAACCTTCAAGACACTAAAAAAACAGCACCTGCTCGAACTGGAAAGATTGATCACGAGCGCTTACTAATCACGACAAAAGGCTATACTGCCTCTATGTAGGGTAAAGGCAAGAGAAGCAGCAGACTAGGCTAGGCTAGGCTAGGCGGTAACGCTGAGCTTTCCTCATTGCGATACCATTCTGAAGCGCTATCAGCATCTGATTAATAAGGGCTTTAACGGTTTTTCCATCATCTAGACGTATGCAGAACCATGCACCTTCTAAACCTGTAGGCATCGATATTATCGAAGAAAAGCCCATCTATTCGCTGGGTAAATTTGTGATTAACTGGAACGGTCTCATTGCCCTTAGCCCCACCTTATAACCTGGTTAATATCACTGGCCTCCCTAAAAAAATCAGGAGCACTTGGAGCACCTTAGGGAATTTTAATTAAGAGATCTTAGTCATGAACCTCTGTAGCTTAGTTTTCCGAAATTAAACCCTTCAAACTTGGGAATCTGTTTTAGCATAGAATTCGAGATCGCTAAGCATACGCATGACTTTACAGGTGCCTGCAGCTTCCAGGTCGATACATTGATCTCGTAGTTACTACAAACTTTGCCGAAGTTGTACCTACAGATCCATTTGATCCTCAATATGGCGGATAGGTTTTATCAACCAGCTCATTGATTTCCAGGCAATTCTCAATTGGCTGCACTTTGAGTTCGAGCAGATTTCGAGTATCTTCCAATGGCATGCCCAATGAACGGCAGTGGCGAATGCAGTGAAATTGCTTTAAATGAGCTCCAGAATAAAGTTATAAATTATCCCTGGTCCGCACAGGTTCCGGTAACGAGTCCACCTGATCGTAGTAACGCACTGCCTCCACTTCACAGCTGGCTTCGCCAATCATATCGGGCATGCAGGTGTCCCCTTGACTCTATAGTTACTAGAGGGATAGTAATAATGGCTCACCTTTTGAGCTATCCGAGAGTTGACTATGGAAAAGCGCGATACTGGCTGCGGTTGTGAAAAGCCCACAGAGCCACTCGAAAGACCCGGCAATAGTACAGTCAATAAAGAAGGAGAATCTTCCCTGTTCTCCATTGGCAAGATGGACTGCCCAACCGAGGAAAGCCTGATACGCGCCAAGCTTTCCAGTATTCAGGGGATCTACAGCCTCGACTTCAATCTGGTACAGCGAATCCTGACGGTCGGCCATGCACCTGGCATGGAGCAGACGATCCTGGATGTATTAACGCCACTCGACCTGGATGCCAGGCTGGCTACCGAGGAAGATACCGAGGGTGCCCCTCCAGCCGCTAAGGCCAATTGGTGGTTGCTTGGTGCCGCAGCCGTTGCAGCTCTGGCATCAGAATTGGCGTATTGGCTGCAAGGCGGTAATACCTGGTTAGTATTTGTATTGGCTCTGGCTGCCATTGCTGGCGGTGGCCTCTCCACCTACAAAAAAGGATGGATAGCGCTTAAGAACCTCAATCTGAACATGAATGCGCTCATGTCAATTGCGGTCACTGGCGCCATATTAATTGGACACTGGCCAGAAGCGGCCATGGTAATGGTGTTATTTACCCTGGCAGAACTGATTGAAGCAAAATCTTTGGACCGCGCTCGAAATGCCATCCGGGAGCTACTGAGCCTAACCCCGGAAACAGCCACTGTACGGCAGGATGATGGAAGTTGGCGTGAGATCGGCGCAAAAGAGGTACCTTTAGGAGCCATTGTCAGGGTAAGACCTGGTGAGCGTATCGCCCTTGATGGGAAGGTTGTAAAAGGCAACTCCGCAGTTAACCAGGCCCCAATTACCGGGGAAAGCTTGCCTGTAGACAAGACGGCCGGCAATGAACTTTTTGCGGGGACCATTAATGAATCTGGCGCGCTCGAATACAAAGTAACCGCTGCCGCTAATGATGCTGTCCTGGCCCGGATTATTCATGCGGTAGAGGAGGCCCAAGGAAGCCGCGCGCCGACGCAGCGCTTTGTCGACCAATTTGCCCGCTGGTACACACCCCTCGTGTTTGCCGTAGCCTTAGCCACAGCGTTAATACCCCCACTCTTTTTCGGCGGCGCTTGGATGGAGTGGATATACAGGTCTCTGGTATTGCTGGTAATCGCCTGCCCCTGTGCTCTGGTAATTGCGACACCGGTCACCATTGTCAGCGGCCTAGCGGCAGCAACCCGTCACGGCACCCTGATTAAGGGCGGTGCCTATCTCGAGCAGGGTCGTCGCCTGCGCTGGATTGCACTAGATAAGACCGGCACCATTACCCATGGCAAGCCCGAAGTAACCGACTTCGAACCCTGGTCAGGTGCTGAACCTGACGAAATCAGAACTATAGCTGCCAGCCTGGCCTCACGTTCTGATCATCCTGTCTCAAAAGCCGTCGCAGAATATCTCAGCGCAGAAAACGCAGAGCTACATGAAGTTGAGGCTTTTGAAGCCCTGGCCGGCCGGGGTGTTCGCGGCGAAATAGCTAATATGGGGTACTATCTGGGGAATCACCGCTTGGTAGAAGAGCTTGGGGCCTGTAGTCCGGATCTTGAACAGCTGCTTAGCAAACTTGAATCCCAGGGCAAAACAGTCGTTATGCTGGTGGGAGAATCCGGAGTAATGGCTTTGTTCGCAGTTGCGGACACCGTCAAAGAGTCCAGTCGGAAAGCCATTGAAGAACTCCACGAATTAGGGGTGAAAACCCTAATGTTAACCGGTGATAATCAACATACTGCCGACGCCATCGCCCGCGAAGTAGGCATCGATCGAGCCGAAGGCAACCTTCTTCCAGAGGATAAACTGCAGCAGGTGGAGTCCCTGGCCGGTCATGGCAGAGTTGGTATGGTTGGGGACGGAATCAATGATGCACCAGCACTGGCGCGAGCCGATATCGGCTTTGCAATGGGAGCTACAGGTACAGATACCGCTATAGAAACCGCCGATGTTGCCTTAATGGATGACAATCTTGGCAAAATTGCTGGTTTTATCCGCTTGTCACGCACCACGGCCCATATACTTTGGCAAAATATTGTCCTTGCTCTCGGCATCAAAGCGATATTTCTTATCCTCGCCTTTGCTGGAGAAGCTACCATGTGGATGGCAGTGTTTGCGGATATGGGTACCAGTCTGCTGGTGGTATTCAATGGATTGCGATTGATGCGGAAGTGACCTGCTGTAGAATCCGATATACAAACTCGGCTTAGTAATATGCTTTAAACTTCATCCATCCCAAAAGCTTAGGGACGGATGAAGTTTACCCTTCAGGAGTTAGTTTATGACTCAACGTCAATAAACCTTACCTCCCCATTCTCTGTTGCTGTGGATGTAATAAATACCTGGCTTCCACTTATCCTTCCTACAGAAAGACATTGTCCAGAGATATTGGTATAAATGCCCGGGTCACCTTCCGGAGGATTATTATCAGACCATTCACAACCGTTAGTGCTTAATATATAGATAAATCTCTCGCCATATAGGTTTAAATTTGAATTATCAAAAGAGAACAGTTGAACCTGCTCACCCTCCGCGTAGTCTGCTCCAAAGATATAGATTGACGCATTCTGGTAGGACAATAGAGATCTTGTGGGTGAGTTACTAGTGCTATAAATCGTTGAGCTATCATATGCATGAGCAATTGATGCCTGTCCGCCATCTAATACTACGCGACTGGTATTCCTAGCATTGACCGATACTATCTCTCCACCCAGCAGAAATAATTCTGAATTGTTAAATACCTGAATAGAGCTGGTAATCTGGCCTCCTCCCATGGTCACAACTGTTGTTTGCCCAGAGAGGCGAACTTCATGCAAATAAGCTCCCTCTTCAATTACATACTCGACAGTTGGAAAGTTACCATTCAGGTCCAGTATACAAGGCTTACTTTCATCACCGGGAACACAAATATAATCAATATATATAATTTCTTGACCAGATACTGAATGCCCCAATTTATATGAAGCCAGGATACCCTCAGAACTTTGACCAAAATCAAACTTTGAATAAAACGATTTAGCTTCGCCTGATAAGACATCAAAGGATAGCAATAAGACAAACAATAAAATAAATATATTAGCGCCACCTCTATATTTCTTACTCATCGAATATTCTCCAGAACAGTAGGCATATAATTGACAGTATGAATATAGAGAAGTAAGGCCGCATTTCAATAATGGACTCAAAAATTTTTATTTACATCAAAAAATACAGCGCTTATGCCTCTAAGAATTAGGGAGCACTCAAAACAAGACAGCTTTGACTTCAAGATAGTAAAATTTGGATCACCGCTCAGGATAACCAAAATATAATCGTGTATCTTTTTACCAAGGATTCAAATCACTGAAGCTTAGTATAAGCATCTCGATTACTTAACAACTGCCCCCTTATCAATTTTTATTCCCAGTGGTTTTACTAATGTATTAAATATCGCCCGTTGAAATTATCGTGCCATTAAAATCACTATAACAGACAATAAAATTTTTGGAGGATATCGATACTGGCTGTCTAGAGATAGCTCGGCATTCGACAATTAAATAAAGCAAGCCCAAAGTTCTTATTTAGCTAAACCGGTATTCGTTGTTAGTAGCCTAACGCCAGCAATTTGTAATAAGATTAAGCACGCCGTCGATCTCGGCAAGATCATCTTCTGTGTTGAAGTGTACGGCCAGTACCATTACCCATGGCAATCTCGAAGTAACCGACTTACAACCTTGCTATGGAGCTGAATATCAACAAATCAGAACTATACAGCTATCAGCCTGCCGCTCAGAGCATCCGTTGTATCAGCAGGCGGGACGCTAATGGAACCTATAAATTTGGACCGCGAATGGTAACTTCGCACTAGTCCAAAAGCTATACTGAGTATTCTCTCGCAGTGACAGAAAAACCTGGAGTACATATAAAAAAGCCTGATCAGCAAAGCTCACTGATCAGGCCATTTTACCATGAAATAAATCTTATAGATAATCTAACAGATAACATTTAATTAATTTTAACTGCCTTAATATTCTCTATTCTCTGTGGAAACAATTGAATTGATCTCATCAATGATAAAGAAAACCCTGGCCCTTCTTTATCCAGCTCACTTGCCGGCAAATAAAAATGCCGAACTGCATTAGAGCGGTATAAGGCTGAATCAAGAATATGCCATTGGCCTTTATGCCATACTTCCGCCCAGGCATGGCCAAAAGACGTTACCTGTTCTTTATCTTCAAGTATTACGGTGCCTAAAACAACTCTTGCAGGAAGATTTAATGATCGAGCAAGTGCAGTAGTAAGCACCGCATACTCCGTACAGTCGCCGCTACGTTGGGTAGCCACCACTGAAGCTATATTAAAGCCATGGATATATGTAGGATATTCAATATAATCATCTACATATGATTCTAGCTCTGTTAATGTCCAATTTTCACTGACTCCACTTGTAAAGCCGGAAGTAAATTCCTTTGTACTCTCCTCATCCAGGTCAATTACAAAACTATTCTCTCTATGTTTTGCATGAACTTCACCAAAAAAATTCGGCTTAGTTCTCATGGTAATAAACAAGGACTCACCTTTAATGTGCTCAACAGTGATGCCCTTCCAATCCAACAAAGCTGTAGCAATCCTTTGTGCCTCTGGTGAAACTAGCTCAAAGTGAATAGTATCAGCAAGAGGCAGAGGCTGATCAGTTGCAAGCTCTGTGCTCAATTCAGCAAAGAATGGAACACTCTGTGCATTTACATCAAGTGCCAACAAAGTTAATAGGAGCGGAAAAAACTGCTTCATGGCAGTTTAGGCTCACCTTTTACATGCAATAATTCCATATCCAGCACAAGCGGCCCTTGCTTCATAGTTCCCTGCTTGAAAATCCCACTGTCTTCAGCGGTAAATTTCATAACAATCGGGCCTATATCCATTTTAAAGTTTGCACTGGGGTTATCAGCCAGCTTGCTTACCAGGACTTTTTGTGCTGATGTAGGGTCCGCATCAGATAGCCACATATAAAATTCAGCAGAATCCTGATCTGACACGTTTAAGTGGGCTGTTTGAAGATAACTACCAAAGTTTGACAATAACATACCGGTATAATCCAGTTCAGAATTGATCTTTTTGCCCTGGAATTCACCTCCTACCAGCCACTTATCATTTTGGTTCTTAATTGAATAATGTGAAGTCAGCTCACCATTATCAATTGAATATTCTGAAGCATTAATTAAATAACCATCCGGCCTACTCCAGGAAGAAGATACAAAGTCTGAAGCGGATATAGAGCTGGCATCAACTGGGAAAATAAAGGCGGCTCTGCTTTGAATATTGATATCACCTTCATCATCTGTAGTATATTTTTCATAGCTATATCCAACAGATATATCATTAAGCTTCATCTGATGAACAGACTCAAAGAACTCCGCACTTTGATTGTTTCCTGTGGATACGCCTATAAATGATTCAAAAACATCAACAAAAGCCTGGTGGTATCCCATTTGATTATGCAGACAGACCTGTAGGTTCCCATCAACTTCCGTTGACAAGCCCTTCATTAACCCTGCTACAGCTTCACTTTTTTCGCCAAGAAAATAAAGGGTATCTAGTGATAGATAAGGTGTATTCTCGGTAATGCCGACATCAACAGCATAGTTAAAACGGGCTGAAAGTGATTTATTATTAAGCTCTTCAGCCTGAGCCAAACTGCTATCAATCAACCCATAAAGAGAATTTGCTGGGCCATCATATTCATTAAAAATATAACACTCAATTGGGACAGAGGTATCAATATCAATTAGGTAATACCAGGTTCCATCACTATTTTTTGAAGCCGCAACCTTACCTAAAATTTCTCTTTTGAAATTAAGACCTTCAACTTCAAGTGAAGACTTATTATCAACAATTTTATCTTTCAGCATCTCATCTTGAATCCAAGATGGAAGATTATCTAAACTTAAAATTCCCCATGAACTACCCGTTTTATCATTCCCATTAGGCTTTGAATCCTCTGTATTTTGTGTAGCAGAGCAGCCAGCCAGCAAAATAGCAGCAGTAATAGCTGGCATTAATTTGATGTTCATACTTAGTTCTCTATTTTAGTTGTATTTAACTAGTTGTTACTCAAGTAGTAGAAATCACTTATGAGTGAAATTCGTACAAACATTGAGTGCGGCTATACAATGTATTGCAAGCAATCTTACCATCTCGCAGGATAAAATTGTATTTGAAGTTCAGGAATTACAAGGTTGAGGGTACATTCAAAGGATGCCTAGCAAGAAAGGGGGTCGCCAATAGTTTATATTGTTAGCAGAAAATATCAATCCGACTCTCCCAGCCCAACTTTGTTAGGCTAGAATTCCAGGGTAGTAATGTTTCATAGCTCTCTACAGACTGATTGCGTGGAACTTTCCAAGTACCTCCACATAATACTTATATGTAGCAATACCGTAGATCTTGGCTATTTGCAAAATAGCTAAAGTGTAAGTACAGTGAATCAACCCCTTCGAGTGAAGATGCTTACAGGTAGTTTTTTCGATACCTTACGAAGGGTTTGATTTTTTATTCAGTCGAAATTGGTTTCGATTTCGATGCGGCCACCCTTCAAAAGCTCATAAAGTCCTTTCCAGTGCTTTAGGCCGTATTCTATGGCCTTACTGAGTGGAGACTTGGGTAGCAGCTTTGATTACTTTTCATCTAGCCTGTTTTACGGATAGCCGCAATCGGCCTGGACTCCTCTTGCCGTAAATCACATCACTGCTTTGCAGTTAGCTATCACCTTCGGCTTTTGAATCTATCCGATATAGTTTCCTATAAAAGTACATAACCTGCTTGGCCAGTCCGCCTGTTCTGTGTAGACTTGGAAATTGGTGCAAATTTGCGTCTAGTGTGTGCACTACAATGACTTGGGTTAATCGTCTCTTCGCGGAGCAAAAGCTCTACAGCATTGCAGCCATTCATCCTCATTAAAAATGTAATTGTCTTTTTAACTTGAGCGCATAGGAGTATATCTTTAAAAGAATTCACAAAATATTTAATTTGTCATGCCCAGATACGCTTTCCTCAAGAAATACCCGCTTTTTGAAAGCCAACAATACCATCTAGCTTAATAAAAGATGTAGAGACCAACCCCTTTCCATCTTTTGATTTAGCTGGCACTTATTTGATATATTGTGTGTCGCCGAATAGGATTGATTTATAATTACTCGCAAAAGGTGAGTAACTTACTTGCTCTCACCCAACCCTATTAGACAATAAAGATTCTGTTAAAATTCAAACCGTTATTTAATTAGCAGCACTAACAACTCAACTTTAAAAAAAGCTTATGAGCACTCTATTAGCTGACGACCTCCTTCAAAGCCCGCCTCGCCAAGTAAGCAACAGAAAAAATTACTGAAAACTGGCCACTCATTTGTAAAGCAAACTTTGGCCAAAAATCTATTTCTTCTGTGAACAGAGATAAGATTAGATTCCCTGGAAATAGGAAGACTCCAAAATACTCCCAACCACCACCGACAATAAGCCAGTTATACATGAAGGTCACCACGCCAACTAATAAAGCTAGCAATCCAATAGCCATTGAAAACGTAATATCCTTATTCATGCCTTTCTCTTAACTGTAAAAAAGTGAGATTTATATTACGCAATCATAACATCACTTTCCGCCCACAACCTCTTTCTTAATATAGACGCCTAATCGTTTTGCAAGACGAACCAAATTTCCTCTATCCATAGAAAGCAATTTTGCAGCTCGACTCCAATTCCCATCACAGTTAGTCAGCGTATGCTTTATAAGATCGCGCTGATAATCCTCGGTCGCAGACCTGAGATTCACAACTTCCAGCGGTGGTTGAGCCGGTTTCTCAAACTCTGGCTGTGCCATGATATCGTCAGGAATCTCTATATGCGCAGCGGTTAACGATACAATCTCTGACGGAGAGGAGCCCTTTCTGGCCTTCAAGGCTGCACGACTAATGATATGCTCCAACTCCCTTACATTCCCCGGCCAACCATAACGCTTTAATTTACGTGAGGCCTCTGCCGACAATCTGAGTTGACGAAAGCCCAGCTTTCTACGGGACTTTTCCAGGAAGTAATCCGCCAGTAACAGAACATCATTCTCTCTTTGTGATAAGGGTGGAACTTCCAGTGGATATACAGAAAGACGGTGATACAAGTCGGCCCTGAAACCTCCGTCTTCTATTTCCTTCAACAGCTCCCGGTTTGTTGCGGCAACTATCCTGACATCGACATGCTGGACTGTATCTTTACCAACCGGCTGGATTTCACCGCTTTGCAGCACCCTCAGCAATTTACTCTGTACAGCTAAAGGTAGCTCGCCCACCTCATCAAGGAAAATAGTTCCACCGTTCGCCAGAAGGAATTTACCTGGCCGCTCGCGATCCGCCCCCGTGAAAGCGCCCTTTGCATGTCCAAAAAGCTCTGCCTCAGCCAGAGTCTCCGTTAAGGATGCGCAATTGAGGTAAACAAGTGGTTTTTCCCTGCGAGAAGAGAGCCTATGTACAGTGCGAGCCACTAACTCCTTGCCGACACCTGTCTCTCCAAGGATCAGGACGTTGTAGTCAGAACCTGCTACCAGCTCAATATCACTGCGCAGGGCTTTCATGACTTGGCTCTCTCCAATGAGCTCCCCACCATCTCGTAGAAAAGCCTCCTGTGTCAGTTCTTTTACCAACTGTTCTGCATGTTCTGCAGAAAGGGAAAGCTCTTTTAACTCCAAAGCTGTTTTTAGTGTTGCTGCAGAAAGGGCTGCTATCAACTCAAGGGTTCTGTCACTAATTTGGCCATAAGCATCTGAAGCCATGCTATCGAGAGTTAGCAAGCCCACCAAGTGGTTATCAGAATACAGGGGCAAACCCATGCAAGAGTGCACCGGCAAGTCCCCTTCCCTATCCAGTAGTAAGCCATCAAAAGGGTCTGGCAAATCACAATCTGATGGGAAGCGAACTGGATTTTCTGAGGCACAGATCTGGGCAAGGCGCGGATGTTCATTGACTACAAAACGGCGGCCAAGCGTTCTTCTGGCAAGCCCTTGTACCGCCAGGGGGGTAAGTACATTCTCATTTAACCCCAATAGGGCCACGGCATCACACTTGATGGCTTTGCGGATAGTAGAGAGCAGGCGTTCAAAGCGGTCGCTGTTGTTCAGGCTATTAGCCAGATCCAATGCTACTTCCAACAGGAGATTGGCGTTGATATCTGTCATACATGCATAGGTCCATATGATCTATTGAGGTCATTATGACACATAAAGTTATCAAGTCATAATGACATGTTAAAACCGAAAAAAATCTTCAAATTATTGATTTATAAGCATTTTTATTTTTGGCATGGGGCTTGCTAGTTATATAGCGAAACCAAAATTGCCATAGAGGTTAAAAATGCTCGACACTGAAAACCCTGTCCTGCGCAGACGCTTCGAACTTCTGCTCAAAGCTGGCAATCTGACCCTTCTACTGTCAGTTCCTTTTTTGATAGTAACTGTCGTTATCTGCTACCCCATGTCCCACCATTTCTCCCTTCCGGCACAAGTCGCTGGCCATATCTTTATGGTGATCAGCGCGACACTAATAAAAATCGGATACATAAGCCGCTGCGTCGCACAATATAGCCTCTCTTTAGAGGTGAAATAAGTAGCCGCTTTCTCACTTATTGGCTGAACGCAACTATCAGCAATTTTTACAGGCATTGGACTAATGCCTCTGTTTCGGATTGTCCACGATAAATTTTCCGTTAGATGTATATAGGAGCAAATCATGTTGACATCTAGAGAAATCAAAATTGTTAAAGCCACAAGTCCAGTACTCGATAGTGCAGGCGTAGATATCACAAAGTATTTCTACAATAGAATGTTCTCCTGCAATCCTGAGTTAAAAAATATATTCAATATGAGCAATCAGGAAAGTGGTAAACAGCCATTTGCCCTCTTCAGTGCCATATCAACTTTCTCAAGGAATATTGACAACCTCCCAGTCCTGGATCCGTTAATTGAGAGGGTTGCTCAAAAGCATACCAGCTATTTTATTCAGCCTGAGCAATACGAAATCGTAGGAGACCATCTGCTTGCCACTCTCGTGGAGGTTATGCCGGATACATTCACCTCAGAAGTTATTGATGCTTGGCAAAGAGCTTATAACCTATTTGCGAAGTTATTAATAGAGCGAGAATATGAACTCTATGACTTCTCAAGAAATACCTTCGGAGGCTGGCATGGCCCCAGGCAGTTTATTGTAGAGGATAAAACCGTAGAGTCTGAGCTGGTTACCAGCTTTCTCTTAAGACCAGAGGATGGAAATGGTGTAATTGATTATCAACCTGGCCAATACCTGGGAATTCGGGTAAAACCTCCAAAACATGAATACCTTGAGATCCGTCAATATTCACTCTCCGATAAACCCAATAGTGCAACCTATAGAATCAGCGTAAAAAGAGAAAGCCAGCCTAGAGATGGTATTGTCTCCTCTTACTTACATGAAACTGTGGAGGTTGGGGATATCCTGGAGGCCTACCCACCAAGCGGCGCATTTTTTCTAAAAGATTCAATAAAGCCAATTGTATTGATTTCTGCAGGTGTTGGCCTAACTCCTTTGCTCTCCATGCTGGAATCCATACATGAAAAAGAGCCAGGCAGGAAAATTACGTTCTTGCATGCCTGCGAGAAAGAAGAGCAACACTCGTTCAAGGAACGACTTGCGGAACTATCTTCAGTCAATTCAAACATAAAACACTACTACTGGTATGCTTCAGGCGCTAAAGGAGACAGCTTTTCCGGACTTATGCATCTGGATTTTATCCGGGAACAGCTGCCCATTACCCAGGGCGATTTCTATTTATGCGGCCCAACAGGTTTCATGAAGAATATTAAGGAACAACTTATGGAACTAGGAGTTGATTCCGGTAGGATATTTTATGAAGTGTTTGGTCCGCATAGTGATATATAGAAAATAAAAGTAAAGTATAAAATCACTTTTGCATTCTAAACTATACGATTGCTTACAATGGCTTCATCTGTTGGGACCCGCTAACCAGGCAGGCTACCGCCAGGTGAAGTCTTGAAAAGCCGACGTCATTAGAGCGGACAGACTAAAGCTTAAAAACTCTCTCAGCATTCTTATACAAAAAAAACTCCGATACCTCTTCATCCAGCTCCAACAGATGCATCTCTTTCATGCAGGCTTCCGGTGTCAGCATCGGGTAGTTAGTGCCAAACATCACTTTATTCCTGCCATGGGCCTTCATAAATGAAACCAACTCTTTGGGGTATCGCTTAGGTTTATATGCAGAAGTATCTATATACACATTTGGAAACTTGGTGGCGAAAGCGATCATCTCGTTATGCCAAGGATAACCTATATGACCACAAACTATCTTCAAATCTGGGAAGTCAAGCGCTACTCTTTCGATATGAATAGGGCGACCGGATTCAGAACTGCGTAAGGGGCCTGTGAGCCCAACTTGCAAACAAACAGGTACATCCAGCTCAACGCAAGCGGCATACAGTGGATAATAAAGGGGATGCGTACATGGAAGCTCCCACAGCCACTGCACGATGCGCAAGCCCTTAAAGTCATGCTCACAGACATATTTACGTAACTCTTGAACTGCCTCTATGGGGTTTCTCAAATCAACTGAGGCAAGCCCAGAAAATTTGTCTGGGTGAGTCGAGGTTATTGCAAGAACTTCTTCATTACTAATCAATGCTCCGCTAGGACCATACCAAGCAGAGATAAGCGCCTTGGAGACATTCGCTGATTCCATCGCCAGCAATGTCCACTCCAGAGGCAACTCTTCAAAGTCTTGTCGTGTCCACCTCTTCAATGTATCTAAAAAGGGCTCAGAAAGAAAACGCTTTGTTGGATGCTGAGCCCATACATCAATTACTGTCGTCATAGTAGCAGCTCCCTTATATTAGGTTTGCTATTAAGTATTCTATGGAGTCCAATGCTTCCTTGCATAATCCTACAAAGTTTGTAGTGCGGTAAAAGTACTAAACCACATCATTCATAGTTACAATATCTGCCTACTTATAGTCGTTAACTAATTGGCCATTTGATGACTGTTGAAACTGAGGATGTTTATCCTCAATATCGTAAAAATCAGACTTTTCGCTGACAAATATATGCCCCATGGTTTTCAACCCGGTCGGGCCATCCAGTGATCCAGCAATAATTCCAGTTGCATCAAGCTCATACGGCTCCCAAAAAAGCCCTGAGCCACACTCCCGGCAAAACCCCCTGCGAGCAATGTCTGATGTTTTATACCAAGCTAACCCGTCATCTTTTGTTATCTTAATATTAACTTTGCGAGCTTTTGTGTGGGGACCAAAGTTTCCATGTAGCTTTTGACACATATTACAATGACAGTTTACTACGTTTCGCAGCGGCCCTTTCACCTCGTATCGTACAGCTCCACATAAACAACCACCGACTGAAATTGCATTATCATCGATCATATAATTTACCTGTATATATTTAGCACCACAGTTAACCGGAAAAATTCAATTAAGTATATCCTTTGACACTATTTACCACTTCATTGGTTAAAATGGTTTATCCAAAGTGTAAGCACAACCCAAATAGATCGTTTTATATACAACCAGAAAAAATAATGACCTAACGGAAGCGGCAAACGGCTTTAGTAAAAGGGTTGTTCAAATCACCTATTTTTCTTTTCCCTTTAGAATGCTATTTTTGCCGCGCTGAAAGCTAAAATGAATAACGGAATATTGGATAAAAAGAAAATAACAAAACGAATTTCAATCTTATTCCACAAGACCTGGACAAGACTATGAAGTATCCGCAATCCAACATACAGCCAAGAAGCAATAACATTCACCTCTGTAACTCCATCAAGGAAAGTTAGAGAAAGCACAATGGCATAGAAGACAGTAGGCTGCTCCAGTAGATGATTGTAATTATCCGCTTTCCAGCGAACTCTTGGCGGAAGTTTCGACATTTGAGTGCCAACTGGTGCCTCGGGATCTAACTTCATTTTCATAGCGGCAATAGCTGGCAATCTCGTAGCGTACATCCATAGCCACATTACCAGAGACCAAATCACTAGCGCTATTATCGGCTGAATTAACTGAATATTTGCTTCCATGATCTCTCCGGCCATCCTCTAATTCACAAATTTATCATTTACTTAATAACAACATTACTAAACAAACACCAAAATTGTATGGCACTATTCCAACCAGAACAATTACTAGTTATCCGCATCTCCAGCTTGCTGGTCTATTTATCCATTGAAGACCAACTCTCTTATATTGCTAATCCTTTAATCATTAATATACTGAGCTATACCAAGTGTTGCGAGGTAAAATTAATTATTTTGCTCTTTTAAATATGCTTCTCATAACCGGCTATAATCGTAGTGCTCTGCACTGATAACTCGAAGTACTTTTCCTTTATAGTTCGGTATTCAGGGTCGGAGAAGAATTTGCTCATCATCTCTTCAGCTGGAAACCTGATCGTAAATACGCGATTAATCTCCAAACTGCTTTCAGACTTCAACACCTCTGACACCCTGAAATCATATCCAAATGAGCCATCATACGCTTCTAATATAGGCGTCATCGCATCGCGATACGCTTGGTAAATATCATCATTACTTACTTCCAGGCCTACTAACATCTCATACATTATACTTACTCCAAATCTAACCTCAGATCACCGTCAGGCCTTTTCCCATTATCATAGGAACCAATCATTTATCTTCGGCCGACTCTAAACTCCGCTCCTGCTCATCGGCAGATATAGTACTATCGATCCAGTCTATATAGTGAGAGATGCGAACGTTATTTCCTCTATCGCCATAACGCCCACCGTGATACGTGCGCAAATCCCTGTTGCTGGAAACCCAAGCAACAAGACCAGCAAGCTGCCATCCTTGTTCTTCCTCGATAAGAACCGGGCTGCCACTATCGCCATTGCCAGCCATACCCTCAAGTGAAACAGCAGATGCTGGCGAATCAAATGTGTAGGAAATCCAGCGCATATCAACACTGGAGATAACATTGAAGGCTCTACGCAAAGAAGTTCGATGTGGGCTATTGGGTTTTGGCCCCTCTTTACCATTACCCGTGCTTCCCTTGCCGATTAACTGGATAGTCTTACCAAGTTCGTCATTGCCACGATAGAGAGGGATTGGCTCCACATCATTGATTGGCTCTTCCAACTTGATTAACGCAATATCATCTGACATTGCGAGGAATTCCTGTAACTTAATGCCTTCACCTGTAGCTAATGCCTCTTTGATAAGGGCTTCGGGTAGCATTTTGTGCCCAGAATGAACGAATACGGACGCAATTTTACGCGGCCGGCTATTAATATTGATCTCCTTAGGGTGTTTCGAACAGGTCACATGTGCCGCGGTAACAACCCACTGAGGAAAAATCAGGACCCCGTGCCCTTCTCCTGGAAAGTCGGCCAATGCTGGCAGTATTGAGGTGGGTACTTGGTAATTCTCATCTTCAATATCATCACGGATAACAATGGCACTGACAGTGGATGACAGGGAAAACAAAACTAAAAAAATGTATTCCTGTACGTACTTCATTTTTTTCACATCCATATTTTCTACTTCGTCTCTATCAAGGCGGCTATTAAGCTTACTCGAAGACTCACTCTTTTCCCTAAATTTTTATAACCAACTCCACTTGACTGGGAACCCACCATACTTAGTACAAATTGTTCACAAGTTGATATATAAAAATAACTATCTATTTAGTATCTTCTAAGCTATTCATAGCCTTGGGAACTTCGAATTTTTATACTCGAAGAATATTTTCTTCTACAGATGAATAACATACCCACGAATAATATTGGCTTCTAAGTTAAAAATTAAATATTTATTTATCGATACATATTGCCTGGCTGACTCCAGATTGAATTTTCATACGGTGCACAAGTACCATCCAGGTCAGGTTATAGTTAAACCCTCTAAGCTTAAACGCTTCTTAGGAAGGAGTTGCTGCAGGTGAACAATGCGCGAACAGACTAAGCTCCTTGACATCATTGTTTACGCATCTCGTAAGGCTCAAAGCCCTTTCCAGGATCTACAGCTTGAAGTAGCCCCAAGCACCTTCACCTGCACGAGGATCTTCGGAGAACCATAGATAGAGGCTGCCCCGACTTTTAATTATGAACATAGGTATCGAGATCGATTTTACCCCTGGCATTGACCTTTACCCTGAATAAAAGCCGCTTTTCCACCTATAATTTAATTTTAAGCTAGTTAAAAGGTGGATTTTTAACTACTAATAGCATATAACTTTAACTTGTGTTAATAGATCAAAAAGCAGCTATTAAACAGCTGATTAGTAACTTACAGATGGAATAACAGCTACAATGGCCTTCCACGGACAGTCTGATAAACAGATACTCTATACGCTGGGCAACAGGCTCAGAGGGTACCGCTTGCGGATGAACCTCACCCAGGATGATATGGCTGAGCGTGCCGGCTTATCTACCTCCACCATCAAAGGGTTAGAGGCTGGTCGCGGCAGGCTCGACAGCCTGGTTGCGGCACTGAGAGTGCTTCGACGGCTGGATGCACTGGAAGCTTTCCTCCCAGCTCCAACTGTTAGTCCCATGCAACTTGCTATGCATGGCAAGCAGCGGCAAAGAGCCAGAGCCTCTGGCGCCACTAAAGCCCTTAAAGAGGGGGCTGATGAAGGCACCCCCAAGACCCCGGCAAGAAACATTAAAAAGAGGGATAAGCCAGAATGGTAAATCGAACAAATACTGCAGTAGTGCATCTGTGGGGGGAAATAGTTGGCGCTGTCCATTGGGACGACAGCGGGTATGGTGCTTTTGAATATGCCCCAGAGTTTTTACAGCGCAGGCTGGATATTGCCCCTATTACCATGCCTATCGAGTCTCCATTAGAACCCTATATGTTCCGCACACTCAATCGGGACACCTTTAAGGGACTGCCGGGGCTACTTGCAGACTGTCTGCCCGACAAATTCGGTAATGCCGTTATTGATGCCTGGCTCGCTCGGCAGGGGCGGACTCCGGAAAGCTTTAACCCCATTGAGCGGCTTTGCTATACCGGTACCCGTGGTATGGGAGCGCTGGAATTTCAGCCCGCGGTGGATGGCAGCTTTAAGGATTCTGTCGATCTCAATATTGAGGAGCTGGTAAAACTAGCTGCAGCCATTACCCACAGGCAAACTGACCTGAACGCCCAACTTGGAAAGAGTGATACCGAGAAATCCGGGGCATTGCTGGACATATTAAGAGTGGGTACCAGCGCTGGAGGCGCCAGAGCAAAAGCGGTGATTGCTATGAATAGCGAGGGGGATATACGTTCGGGCCAAGTTCCCGCGCCGAAAGATTACGACTACTGGCTGCTGAAATTTGATGGTGCCGGGGATCTGGAACTCGGCGCCACCGATGGGTACGGGAGGATTGAGTACGCATACCATCTTATGGCCTTGGAAGCCGGTATTAACATGACAGACTGCCAGCTTCTCGAAGAAAACGGCCGGGCACATTTCATGACGCGGCGCTTCGATCGCGTGAATGGCAAGAAGCTACATATGCAATCTCTCTGCGGCATCGCGCACCTGGATTTCAATATGGCTGGCGCCCACTCTTACGAGCAGGCCTTCAGCGTTATGCGTGAACTCTACTTGCCCAAGAATGAAGCAATTCAGCAATATCGCCGAATGGTATTCAATGTTTTAGCCAGGAACCAAGATGATCACACAAAGAACATTGCATTCCTGATGGGCCCCGAAGGCGAATGGTCTCTGTCGCCCGCATTCGATGTAACCTACGCCCACAATCCGGGGGGCGCGTGGACCAGTCAACATCAGATGAGTATCAATGGTAAGCGCGACAATTTCCAATTAGAAGATTTGCTTGCCGTAGGGAGGGCAATCAGCATCAAGCGGCCAATGGATATTGTTGAAGAGGTAGCAGCAGCCGTGAATAAATGGGAGGGCTTCGCTGAAAGCGCTGGTGTATCCGAAAGCTGGATGATCGAAATCCGCCAAAACCAGCGACAACTCTGCTGATCGATAATCCAGACAGTAAAATACGCAAGGAAGCGCAATTCCACCATACCAACACCCGAAAAAAGCAAAGTAGCAATCGCCCTACCGCTCCAGTAGATACTCCTGTCAAAGCACCCCAACTGCTATCTTGATTCAGTTATTGGAATTGATAACCGAACAAGAAGCGAGGCCCCCATCATGTCTTCAATGTGCCGCTTAGCCCTGCTGGCTGTGGTATTTGTTGACCTAATGGGCCAGGGACTCCTTTTTCCAATTATCAATGAACTGGTTATGTCGACAAAATTCCAGTTCTTACCTACAGATACGCCCCAGGCGACACGGCATCTATATTATGGCGTCGTTATCTGTAGTTTCTTTCTGGCTTGGTTTGTCGGCTCTGTGTATATCGCAAAGCTATCCGATAGTATTGGGCGCAAGAATGCTATGGTGCTATGCCTGATAGGTGCTCTTGTTGGTTATGCAATAACTATCCTCTCTCTGGTTAACAGCAGCCTCTGGCTCCTGATCCTGGGGCGAGTGGTCAGCGGATTCACTGCAGGCAACCAGCCTATAGCGCAGGCGGCAATGATTGATGCCAGCAAGACAGAACTGGAAGCCTCCAGGAACCTGGGTCTTCTAGTGGCCGGCATGAGTGCCGGCGCGGTTGCCGGCCCTATCATGGCTGGCTTGTTGGCAGATAGAGAACTACTGGGGAATATCGCCAGCATTCAACTGCCCTTCTACTTTGCGCAAGTGCTTGTCGCCGTCACCCTATGCCTAATCTTGCTCTTCTTCCATGACAGCCGAAAGGCGCCGATGCAGCTCAAGCTGCGATTCCTGGATCTCTTTACACAGTTCATACATTTAAAAGACCGCCCAGGGGTAATCAGGCTTTGCCCCGCCTACCTCTGCTTTATGCTGGTACATCTCAGCTTTTATATCTTTATCGCCAATTACTTGAGTAGCCGGTTCCAGGCAGGCTTGCTGGTGACCAGCATGGCCATGCTGACTATGGGCATTGCTGTGGCGATATCCAGCCTGTTTATGGTTAAGCCAGTCTTATCACGCTGGAGCAAGCCATTGGTTATCAAATTATCTGCCTTGGTTATGGGAGGCAGCGCTTTAGTCTTTGCATTCAGTAATCAAATTTGGCTTTGTTACTTGAGCATTTTCTTTGCCTATCTCTGCTTTGGGCTCGCCTACCCCGCCCTCTTGAAGACATTTGCCAATAGCGTCGATGAAACTGAACAGGGCTGGGTAATGGGAATAGCCACCGCGGGCTTTACGCTGGTAGCAAGTCTGATTTCCCTGGTCGGTGGGGGAGCGATGGAATTGAATATTCGATTGCCATTTTTTATCACTGCTGCCGCAGCAATATTGGTCCTGTTACTAATTCAGCTGGGTTGGCAAAACTTAGCCAGAGTGGAGAAGTGAGAAATCAGTAACTTACGTCTCATGAAAGCTTCCTCAAGAGTGAGATGTCAAAGCTACAACTGCACCTGGAGCCATATGGGGCATGGATGCCAATAACGCATCCAAAAGAGGCCCCGCAGTATTTGCTAGGGCCAATCATCCAGATTAATTTTCGACTCAACTAGCAGACAACTTGCTCATGAGGCAGCCGGCTAGCTGCTGACTCGTTTGAGCCCCGCCGCAGATCAACCATGCGCGCGATAAACCAAATAAATGCCTCCACCTGACCATTTAAAACACAACTCCCTGCACAGATGCTTTTCAGTAACCCTTGTACATCGGAGGAGTGCAAGGCGGAAACTGCATCACTACTTTTTAGGAGCATTGAGCAGGAAGGAAGACCGGATATTTTATGATCACTTAAGGTCACATTTCCGTCGTAGTACAAAATCCTTACCGGCTCAGACTGGTCAGTGACACTTACAGACATAGCCAGGTTTGGAGTTGGGGCTGAGCCTCCTGCTAATGATCGTTTAAGATAGCTGGAGAAATTATTCGCCCAATCTTCCACTTCGGACTGCGCTATGCTCGGGTCCATAGCTTTTTCTTTTGTGGCAACCAATAAGTTATCAACTTCCCGCTCCGCCTCGATCAGGGCTTCAACGGTCTTGTCCACATCCCCTTTCGTATGGGCTGCTGAGCAAATAAGCCTGAGCCGGCCACGCCCGCTCTCCACTATGGGATAGGTAACCGCCGATGTCTGGACACCGCGTTTATATAACTCCTGCACTATTGCAAACAGCTTATCTTTGTTACTAAAGTGCGGCGTAACAATAGGCCCATCTCCTGTCCCCAGATCATAGCCGGCTTGTTCGAACCGCTGCCGCATATAGCGTGTCGTATCCCAGAGCCGCTCCCGTAAGCCATCATCGGTGCTAAGCCTCCGCAAAGCCGTCAGTGCCGCGGCAATATCTGCAGGGCTGATCGAAGCCTGGAAAATATAAGCTCTTGATGATGACCTCAAAAGATCTACATACTCTTCCTTCGCGGCAATAACGCCACCAAGACTGCCCAGCGCCTTACTGAGCGTCGTCATAATGAAATCCACCTGGTCGGTAACTCCCTGCGCGGCACAAATGCCCGCTCCACGTTCACCATAGAATCCGAAGGAATGCGCCTCATCCACCAAAACGAGCGCATCATATTTCTTTGCTGTACGAACAATTTTGGCTACCGGTGCGGCGCCCTCCCCCATGCTGTATACGCCTTCCAAAACAACGAGGACCGTACGGTATGGGGATACTTCTGACTCAAGCACAGACTCCAGGTCGGCGGCATCATTATGCTTGAATGTCCGGATTGTTGCGCCACAGAGACGGGCACCATCAACAATAGATGCGTGGCAAAGCTGGTCTATAACCACCACATCGTCTTCACCAAGAAGACCTGCAACCACTCCAACATTGGCGGTATACCCTGTAGGGAACAAGCATGCACTCGGTTTTCCTACCAGCTCTGCAAACTCAGTCTCGAACTCCAGGTGGAGATCTGTGAGACCTGACGCAGCGGCAGAAGTACCCATCCCAGTGCCAAACTTCGCTACCGCGGAAGCGGCTTCCTCCATAACTTCCTTATCCCGGTTCAGACCAAGATATAGATTGGTTGTCCAGATTATTGCTTCCTGCTCTTCATCATTGTAAACATCACTCACTGTGCCCCGAGTGGCACTACCTGTGCGCAGCACTTTACTGTAAGGGTTTCGGCGCTGGTCGTTCACCATATACATGACTTCTTGCACCAGCTTACTCTTATCCAGCGCAGACCAGGACGGTGCTTTTGCAGCCTGGAAAGTCGGATGGCTAGACTGAATATGCGATTGGAAGCTGGCAAGTGAATCCGATGCTGCACGATTCACTTTTTCATTCGAATCCTTAGCTGAATTATCACTCAAACTACCAAGGATGTGGTTTG
Organism: Microbulbifer variabilis ATCC 700307; assembly: GCF_000380565.1. Classification (GTDB taxonomy): domain Bacteria; phylum Pseudomonadota; class Gammaproteobacteria; order Pseudomonadales; family Cellvibrionaceae; genus Microbulbifer; species Microbulbifer variabilis. The sequence continues at coordinate 767,733 of NZ_AQYJ01000029.1, read as the reverse complement.
CCAGGGCATTTGGGGTTGCGTAAGTCATAATCGCCTGGGAAGCAACCGAACGGCCCAGGTTATTGCTCAAACGCCGAGCCAATTCCAGGGTTGTGAGAGAGTCGAGACCGAGGCCAGAAAAAGATTGTTCCGGTAATACTTCTTCTGGATCTGCAAAATTAAGGAGTATGGCCACCTCTCTTTGAATAATCGACAGTAAAATTGCTTGCTGTTCTGAGCTGGAACCGATCAGGCGTTGCATCAAGTCACTGGAACTGTTCTCAGTATCAACACTTGATCCCAACCCAGCATAGCTCTCCTCTAGTTTCATCAGCTTTTTGCGATCGAGCTTATCGTTGGGTAACGCAGGTAATGCTTCTAAGTGCCTCACGATTTGGGGAACCATATATTTCGGAAGCCGCTGCGCCAGGAACTCTTTAACGGCTGTATCTGTTATCGTTTTGTCCCGGCTAACAATGTAGACTGCAAGCATTTTCTGACCAATGCCACCATCTACGGCGGCCGCTGCAGCAGATTCAATACCCGGCATAGTCTCAAGCGTCGACTCTATCTCCTCAAGCTCAATACGGAACCCCCTGACCTTAACCTGCTGATCAACTCTACCAAGAAATTCTATCTCACCATTTTCCGTCCACTGACACAGGTCTCCCGTTCTGTACAAGCGGCGATCCGGGATAAGGTCACTAGATTCCCTCTCGATAAAACGCTCCTTAGTGAGAATTTCATCATATAAGTACCCTCTTGCCAGTTTGCTTCCAGCCAGATACAACTCACCGGCTTCACCCGAAGAAACCGGTTGCATGGACTCATTCAAAATATACGCACGGGAACCTGGCACTGATTTTCCAATCGTAATCGCCTTGATGCCTGGTTCAACTTCGGTAATTGTTGAGTAAACCGTATCCTCAGTAGGGCCATAGGCATTGAATACACGCAGCCCAGGTTTCAATGAATAAACCTGTTCAACCAGGGATCGCTTTAACGCCTCACCACCAAATACCAGGCACTGAAGCCCCTCGGGTAACTTTTCAGTGGCTAGTAATGTCTGCATTGCCGATGCCACAGATACACAGGTTCTTACTTGATCCGCTGCCGGATGGTTTGGCAAATCAAGTATATTCTTACCCAGTATTACCGTGCCCCCGAGTGACAAGGTGCCAAATATTTCCATTACAGAAGTATCGAAACAGACTGAGGCCCCTGCGAATACTCCCTGGAGTTCCTTCTCACTGAACAACTCACCCATAGAGTGACACATTGCCACAATACACCGATGCTCAACTGCAACACCTTTTGGTTTGCCAGTAGAACCAGAGGTATAGATAACATAGGCCAAGTCATTTGCTGATGGCCTGGCATGACTATCTAAAATCTCCTCCCCTTGGTCGCTCACTTTGTCGAGCCAGATTAACTCACCCACTTCGCGACATAGGTCAGCAGAGCTATCATTATCCACGATAGCCGCCAAAGCACGTGAGTGTTCCAGCATGTAACGAATGCGACCTTGAGGGTAGGCGGGGTCTAAAGGTACATAGGCACACCCCGCTCGCATTACGCCAATTAAAGTTGCCACAAGCTCCCAGGAGCGGCTCATGCATACCCCAACCAAAGATCCGGGCTTAATACCACGAATCTCAAGTTCAGCTGAGATCGCACTGGCCCGTTGAAGCAGACGCTTAAAACTCACACTGGCTCTCCCATCGATAATGGCTAATCGATCAGGGGCTTCCAGCATTTGCTGTGTGATCAAGCTGCAGACTGAAATATCGGTTTGGGGCTGTATTTTGGAATTTTTAACTGGACTACTCACAGAATCTTACCTTTATATCTTTATTAAATATCTGGAAATTAACTTTCAATTCAATTTAATGTCTTTCAAATTTGGTCATAAATTTCCTAATTTTTAGAAACACCTCCTCTAAACCCAAATCCACAAACCAAAGGGTAATATTTAATTAAAAATCACGAATGACGTATCGCACAAAGTGATACAAACACCATTATTAAGTGAAATCTACTGTTCTTGCACCATAGTTTTATCTTTTAATCAAGCAAGCTGGAATAACTCTGCAGTGAAAATAAGGAATATATAGGCAAAAGGGCTTTAGGCTAAATTTCTGATTGATCATTGAACTAAATATTACAAGCTCAACCATTTACAATACCTTCTTCACACAGCCTAACTGTAATAATTTTCTATTTATTTTTTATGTCGATATGAAAAAACTTACACGGTTCCTACTGCTATGGAAAGATCCCTTTACAATTTTTCACGATCCACTTGGCCATACCTCAAGCCTAATTAGCCATATTACCCAGGGAACTTATTTAAAAAAATGCAACTAATGATGCGATATAGGAAAGGAAAACCTGCAACAGTTAGATAAGCAAGTCACCTGGTAAAGCAAGTAAAAATACTGCTGCAAAGCGGCTGCCGGTCCAGGATATTTTACAAGAGGATTATTTAAAAAAATCTGGGCATTGGGCTAACTAACCCGCTTTAAACGTTTTTTCGCTTTTTCTCGCCACTCCTGAGAAAGGGATTGTAATTGATAAGCAGTTTCAAGAATCTGCTTGCTACGCGTATACTCTTTGTCAAATAGAGCCCTAAACACAGACTTTACGCTAATAGAGCCTGTTAACTCCTTTACTTTCCTGAGTTCATCTCCCTGCCCAATATAGCCTTCTTTAAGTACCCTGAAGTATACACCTGTGTTGAAGTACTCTTTGAATAGTTTAACGGCCTTATCACTGTCTAATGCTATATTGAGCTTAAAGCAAGGGATTCTTGGCTGGCTCACCTCCAGAAGGCAATCTCCCACACGAAACCGGTCACCAATAAAAATCTTTTCTTCGATAAGCCCGGTCACCGTTAAATTTTCACCGAAAGCTCCATAAGGTAATTCGCTTCTGTCCAGAATTCCTTTCCAATATTCATAGTGGTCACTGGCAAATGCATAAACGGCCATATCAACGCCGCCGTGATGCTTTAGGTCGGCCTGTTCATCCCCTTCCAGATTGCCTTTACTAACAAGCACTTTACCTTTCACCGGTTTCTTAAAAATACCGGTGGTGACCGGCTCACCTTTGTATTCAACAACCCTCTTCTTGGAAACATTGATGGAAACAATTTTCATAACTTTATTACTGATCGCTCGATTTCATCACCCTAAGGAGCTTCTTCTATCATAATTCTCGGAAACTTGACACTTGGTTTTTTGAAGGTGATTACTTTCCCACTATAACTTCTCTCATATCGAGCTGATGGCAAAGCTCCAGCAATCAGTGGACACCCACTTTTAATCTTGATCAAAAAAGTGGGGTAGGAATAACAGGAAAAAGACCAATAGATAGAACGCAAAAGCGGTATAAGAGTGTAAGAAGAGGCTAAAAGTCAACTAGCCCCTCCTGGCGCCCCCATATTACAGCTTGCTGGATAAATCACGAATCTCATGGTTAAGGATGCGATCGTTATGGCTGTAGTCCATAGGAACATCAATCAGATGTACCCCACCCTCTTTACAGCACTTCTCGATCATTGGTTTTAGTTCTCCTGTTGCCTCGATACGATGACCATGAGCACCATAGGAGTGCGCATAGGCAACAAAATCCGGGTTGCCAAAGTCCAGACCGAAATCGCTGAACTCCATCATAGCCTGCTTCCACTTGATCATTCCGTAGGCGTCATCCCGCAAAATCAGTACGATCAGGTCCATCTTTAAACGAACTGCCGTCTCTATTTCCTGGGAGTTCATCATAAAGCCACCGTCACCACAAATTGCGACTACACGACGATCAGGGTTAACCAGTTTGGCTGCCATAGCCGAGGGCAACCCAGCCCCCATAGTGGCCAGCGCATTATCCAGAAGTACCGTGTTTGGGCATCGTGCTGGGTAATTACGAGCAAACCAGATTTTGAACATGCCATTATCAAGGGCAATGATGCCCTTCTCTGGCATTACTTCCCGCACATCCCTGACCAATCGCTGCGGGCGGATTGGGAAGGTGTCAATCTTGGAAGCTTCATCAATCTGTTTTAACAATGCAGCGCGAATACGGTGGGCATCGGTAAAGCTCCAGTGTTCCTGTGGCTTCAGATGCTCAGTTAATTGCCAAAGGCTGTTGGCAATGTCCCCTATAACCTCGATTTGGGGGAAGTAAACCGGATCTACCTGGGCAGAGTTGAAGTTGATATGTACAACTTCCGCTCCCCCAGGACGCATAAAGAATGGCGGTTTTTCTACTACATCGTGACCTACGTTGATAATCAAGTCTGCCTGCTCAATCGCCCGATGTACAAAATCTCCATCAGATAACGCCGTATTACCAATAAAGTGTGGGCCGGATTCATCAATGACCCCCTTACCCATTTGTGTTGTTACCGCGGGAATTCCCAGCTTATCGACGAACTTACGCAACATCTTTGCCGTGAGCTTTCGATTTGCACCGGCACCAATTAACAATAACGGCTTGCGTGATCCTGAGATAGCTTCTGCAGCATGGCGTATAGCTTTCTCTTCAGCGATGGGCCTGCGGGTATAGCTTGCTTCCAGCACTGGCATTGTGGAGTGCTCACGAGCTATATCTTCAGGAATTTCAAGGTGTGTTGCTCCTGGACGCTCTTCTTCTGAACGCCTGAATGCCTCCCTGACATAAGATGGCACATAGTCCCCACCAACGATCGTTTTGGTGTACTTGGTGAGCGGACGCATCATATCCACGATATTGATAATCTGGAATTGGCCCTGCTTGGAGCTCTTAATGGGTTTTTGGCCAGTGACAAGTACCATTGGCATGCCACCCAACTGGGCATAGGCCGCTGCCGTCACCAAGTTTGTAGCGCCTGGCCCTAAAGTCGCCAAACACACGCCCGATCTACCGGTCAGACGACCATATGTAGCAGCCATAAATCCGGCACCCTGCTCGTGACGGGTTAGAACCAACTTGATCTTGGAGCCACGTAAAGACTCGAGTACATCCAGGTTCTCCTCCCCGGGGATACCGAAAATATATTCGACGCCTTCAGCCTCCAGGGCATGAATAAATAGATCGGATGCTTTCATTGATACGGTTCCTATGATCGCTGGCACTTTTGCCAGCACTTACTTGGATGACGCCAAAGGATGTGGGGCACCAGATGCTCCTGACCTACAACATGACTGCCAGTATTTTTCTAAATCAGAACTGCCAGTGAGCGACGAAAATCTCCAAATTAAATTGGCTTCAAAATAATCATCTTCTTAGGATCCCAGTAGCGGACCAGGCCGCTCGGTCTACATGGTTGCTAACATCAGGGCAAAGGAATGAACTATTAATAACGGGAGTCCTTTCCATCAATACATTGTTGATCCCTGCCTCTGTATGACACCGGATTGTAAGAGTTGCAAATGAAAAAACGCTCGGAAGGCGTAAAAAAGCACTGGGTGCTTTCCCTTGCTGCTCTTGGCGTAGTTTTCGGTGATATTGGCACTAGCCCTCTTTATGCCTTTAAGCTGATCTTCCACCAAAGACATGGTATTCCACTTACCCATGAGAATATCATTGGAGGCGTTTCGGCAGTTTTTTGGGCTCTAGTGATTATTGTCACTGTCAAGTACGTCATCCTGGTGATGCGCCTGGACAATCGTGGTGAAGGCGGGATTATGGCGCTTTTGACGCTTGCTCTTTCCTCAATACAAGATCGGAGGTATCTACGGAAGTTCGTTATTTTGGCTGGCCTTTGTGGCGCTGCACTATTCTTTGGTGACGCCGTTTTAACTCCAGCGATCTCCGTCCTTTCTGCAATAGAGGGCCTTGAGATTGGTGGAGATATTTTTAAGCCGATGGTTTTACCTATTGCGATTGGAATTCTACTGGGACTCTTCTTTCTACAGCGATTTGGAACAGAGACCGTCGGAAAACTATTTGGCCCCATTACCGCTCTTTGGTTTCTGTCTTTATTAACTATCGGTATCACCTGGGTCGTGCAAAAACCCGAAATAATTCATGCGTTAAACCCAATCCATGCTTTCAAATTCCTTACCGGGCACGGTATAGCCTCATTTTGGATTCTTGGAGCTGTACTGCTGGTATTCACCGGTGGTGAGGCACTCTACACCGATATGGGGCACTTTGGTCGCACCCCAGTACGTATCGCGTGGCTAGGGCTGGTCTTCCCGGCTCTGACACTGAACTATATGGGGCAAGGCGCCCTTCTGATGGTAGACCCCTCTTCTTCCGACAACCCATTCTTTCGTATGTACCCGGTCTGGGCGCTTTTCCCGATGATCGCCTTAGCCACTGCAGCCACATGTATCGCATCACAAGCCTGTATTTCCGGTACATTTTCTCTTACCAAGCAGGCAATCCAACTTGGCTTTCTGCCTCGCTTGGCAATACGTTATACATCCTCGGATCTTGCTGGCCAATTTTATATGCCCGGCGTAAATTTTATATTGATGGTTCTGGTAATTATTGTGGTCCTGGGGTTTGGATCTTCGACTAACCTGGCAGGAGCCTATGGTGTCTCTGTCAGTGGTACAATGCTGACTACAACCTGTATTGCGGCCATTGTCTATCGACACCACCTGAAGTACAGCCTGCCTATCTGTATCCTTGGTGCAATTTTCTTTATCCTCATTGATCTATCTTTCTTCACCTCCAATATTGCCAAAATCAGCCATGGCGGATGGTTTTCAATAACCTTAGGAGCCGTAATTGGACTACTGATGACGACATGGCGGGAAGGCAAAAAGGCTATAGAGCGCTATCAAAAAAGCAAAGACTATGAACTCGAGCCATTTTTAACTTCCCTATTTAAAGATCCACCAACCCGTGTTCCTGGTACAGCAGTATTTGTGACCACGAACAAAATTTATACTCCCCATGCCCTAATTTACAATCTTAAGCACAATAAGGTCCTTCACGAAAAATTATTATTTCTCATCGTAACAGTTGCCAACACACCCCTTGTTGCACCACGGAACCGGTTTATCATTAGCAAGCTGAGGGAGGGGTGCTACCGCTTAATTCTTCGGTATGGCTATATGGAGCATCCGGATGTTGAGCGAGCCCTACGGCGATTATACAACACCCATTTATTGGATATCGATCCAAGTAAAGCATCGTTCTTCCTTTGTAGAACAAATATAATCCCAGTAAAACATGGTTACAGTAATATGCCTCCCTGGCGGGAAAGACTATTTTCAGCCATGGTACGTAACTCAAGTAGTGCGATAGCATACTTCCGAATACCGGCAAACCGCACAGTAGAAATGGGGGAGCATATTATGATCTAGATTCGCTATTTTTTCTGTGAGGCTAACAATGCGACCACCTTGTTTCGGCATTTCATTTCACACTTGAACATTAAATCTTAGCCCTCTCTGGAGTACCCATTAAGTAAAACCCTTTTACCGTCAAGTCACTTAGAAATATTATACATATTCCACAACTGGCATCAGTCACCTAACAATAAGAATGCACGATAAATTATTTTTATTATTAATTACCAGAAAATGACGACCCGACCCTTAAATTAGGATTCCCTTGATTGTAATATTACCCCTAAACTAATCCATACAACTAGGCACTATTATGAAAACACGCTGTAGCCATGTTTTACTCTGGGTTAAGGATATTCATCAAGCTGTACAGGATTTTCGCCAGCTTGGTTTTACCGTGGATTACGCCACAAAAGAAAAAAATGCCCAGCACGCCCATATTTGGTTCAGTGAAGGGGCAATTATTGAGTTGTTGACATCTCCATCTAATGCTCGCTATTTCAAATGGCTGATTGATGTCTTTGCTGGCCGGGGCGCGGGACGTAGAATGATACGTTGGTCGCAAGAGGGGGAAGGTTTTTGTGATGTTGCCTTAGTCAGTGACGATTTTGATAATGATCTTTCAGTAATGAACCGTGAAGGGGTTCAAACCGGGCGAGTAATTCCCTGGCGACGCACCAAACCAAACGGACAAAAAACCAGTTTTCGCTTTGTTTACCCTCGCTCTGAGCGACTGCCATTTTTAGTGAGTCCGTACAACCCACCTCAATACCCCCAAAAAACAGATCATAAAAATGGTGCTACTGGCCTGAGTAAAGTGTATATGGAAGTCAGTGAGCAGGACTGGCAGTCTGTGCGACGTTTAACCGATCAAGATTCCATATTTAATATCAAACCTGGTCCCACAACCAAAGTCACAGGCATAGAAGTTAGCGGGCTGAAAGAAAATTTGGACCCTACTCTATTGCATGGAAGTAAAATCAACCCTGCAAATTAAACAAATTAGTGGATCAATCTTGTAAAGAGATTGATCCACTAACCATCGAGCTATACAAAACAGCTATTAACTAAGCTGTCATAACCTCATTACAGACGATAAAGTGCTCCAATTCCCGCGCGACGCCCTTTTGCCGGCGCCCCTATTCTGGCGTCAGGAGCATATATCGCATTGGTGTAACCGTATAGTTGATACTGCTCATCCAGCAAGTTATCGGCAAACAGGTAGAGTTCCATAGAATCTGTTTGCAGTGCTAGGCGCAGATCCGCTTTACTATAAGCATTCAGGCTAAAATGATTTTGTGCATCTGCCGGACGCTCATCCACATGGCGAACTGTTAGATTGGTATTGAGAGCTGGTGCACTTAAACCCATAAAGTCTGGTAGTGGCTGGTAGTAATTTAATGCCAGACTTGCACTCCAGCTAGGCACATCGGGTACTTCATTACCCGCCATAACATCACCACCGGAAACACCGTAAACATCTTTGGTAATTTCCGTATCAAGGAAGCTCAAGCCTCCGGCAATACTGAACCTCTCGGTAATAAACCAATCGGCTTCAAACTCCGCTCCAAAGGTTTCCGTATCCGCATTCACCGCAGCCGATGAGTAGGAAGCGAAATCAAAGCCGAGCAAATGATCATCTTCCACAGAGTTAAAGAATATCGCACCGCTGATATTCAAGCTGTCTGATTCTCTCTTGAAACCAACTTCGATACTATCAACGGTTGCCGGCTTGTACGCCACGCTATCAGCGGACTGTAACGCAAAATCATTGAAGCCACCGGATTTATGGCCTCGTGCGGCCATTGTGTATAGGTTAGTGTACTCAGTCAGCGAGTAGCTCAGAGCCAATCGCCCGGTAGTATAGTTATCATCCAAATCTCTCTGGTCTTGCGAGATGTAGTAATTGCCATCCATACCATAGCTGGCATACTCACCGGCGTAATCCTTACTCTCTTGGGTGTAACGCAGTCCAGCTGTAAATTTTATGGCTTCAGTTAAAGGAACCGTAGTCTCACCATAAATAGCCTGGCTATCCGTTTCATAATCCCGGTATTGGTTGGCGTAGGACACTAAATCAATCGAATCGAAGCTTCTTTCACTATCCTGCAAGTTAAGCCCAACTACCCAGAAAGTAGATGCATCAGGCAGTGAGGACAGGCGCAGATCCTGGCTGATAGTTTGTTCATCCTGACTGTCACCACGAAGATACTCCACAGGGAAATTAAAAACAGCTGCGGCTGTCTCCTGATCAAATCCGGTTAGGTAACTAAAATCTGTGTCGACCAATGCGGTGATTGAAGTCAATTGACTATTACCCAGTTGATGGTTGATTTCTGTAGAAAAACGCTCAACTGTTTTCTCGTTATCGTCAAATGCCCCCAAGGTATGTTCACTGCTCGGATCATCGCCAAAAGGTTGCAACAACTGCAAGTTCAGGAAGCCTTCCTGATGCTGCCTCTCTGCGATAAATAAAGCAGAGGTCTCCGGGCCCAAATCCCATAGTAAGCTCCCCCGGAAAGCCAGATCTTCAGGTTCGGTCATGGGCTCACCGTTAGTGGTATTTTCAACCCAGTGATCCTCACTGGTATGACGCACTGCTAAGCGACCTCGGAGTGATTCAGAAAATGGGCCGCTGATTACAGTTTCAAAGAGGCTCTGGTTGTCTTCACCCAGCTCAATGCGCCCATAAGTTTCAAACTCTTCAGTCGGTTTCCGGGTGGTAATATTGATCGCCCCAGCTTCACTGTTACGCCCAAACAACGTCCCTTGCGGGCCTTTTAAAATTTCCAGGCGTTCAATATCCAGGGTCCCGAGGGATACATTCCCTGCCGGCATAGAAACACCGTCAAGGTTAACCACCACAGAGCCATCATCTTTGTTTACCTGGTTGAGAGAGCCAACACCACGGATGCGGATATTCGCATCCACCGCACCGCTGGAAGAGTAGACATCCACTCCAGGTGCACTGCGTAAAGCATCCTCAACGTTGAGATGCAGCCGGTTTTTTATCTCCTCTTCACCAATAACACTTAAACTGAAGGGAATATCCTTGGCTTTCTCTTTTGTATGCCGTGCAGTGACTTCAACAACTTCCATCGCGTTCTCAGAGGCACTCTCTTTATCTGCGTTTTCCACAGCAGAATAGGCTCCAGAGGCGTACATTAAAGTTGCGGATAGCAATGAAATCTGTTTGCTGAGTTCTTTTTTATCTCGGATTAAGCTGAGCATGAATTAATATCCTTTCTACCTATAATTAATCGTTATTCAAAACTTCAGAACTCTCAGCCAGTAAATTCTGTGCAGGGTCCCGCTGATAAGATGGCCAGATATCCAGCGCCAATACTTTTTCGGAAGGCAAGCGATCGATCAGTGCATTTCCATTGATGACCTTTGCATCCAGCTCGTTGATATCGGCTAACAAACGGTAAGTGGCAGTTTCGGTAACCGGCTGCCACCCGCCTTTCTCCCAGCGCCAACGCTGCCCATCCAGGCGTATCTGGCCTGTTTCCAAGTATTCGACCGTCAAAGCTGACGAGAGAGGAGCCCCGAGCATATTTTGTGTGCGTGTCACGCCCACATAGGCGTGCAGCACACTCTCGATGTTTTTCTGCTGCTGAATATCATCGAGTAATGCAGACAGGGATTCCGGGGTTTGATGAAGTGTCCAATCCAGTGCGGCGACCGGCGCGTAATACCGAGCCCAACCAGAAATCGGCGCTGTGCTTAAACGCTCAACAGGGATCTCGCTGCCAGCCAAATCTCTAGTCGTTTTGTCGGAGTAGCGGACCAGTACATCATCAAGTACTTCGATGCCGTCGATTTCTGCAACACACAGCAGGCCAATCGCTCCAGAAACCCCATCGCTGAGCCATACGGAACCGGCAATACGTCGCAAATCCGACCTGGCAACTAGATGCTGCCTGGCCAAGGCACGGGCAATATCAACCCGCCTCAGCCAGCGTCCTGTACCCTCATCGGCGATATCCCAGTGAGGCCCTTCGGACAATTGCAACAAGGTACCGCTGGCCCGAGTCTCGCCGAGTCCTCTCGGCCACTGGGCAATCCGCTTAATTTCGATATCTGTACCCAGCCGATCATTAACGCAGGCCTGCATCTGTCCTACATCTTTTGCAATGGCGGAGACCATAGTAGAGCGGTTGGAATCATGGGGGATTTCAAAACCATCGAATACCGCAAGTTTCGTATACGGTGCCCAATGAATGGCGAAATCCAAGGGGCCAGTAGTACTGCCCTGTTCGCTGAAGACAGGCTTGTCAGCGCTTTTAATACGAACTTGCCAACGCCAATCTCCCGAAGGGGCCGCGCCCTCAAGGGTTGCAGCCAGCTGTGCGGTTGGCAGCGTAAACTCACGGCTTAAACCCAGAGCTTCGCGCTCTGCTGGCACCCGCAAAATACGCTCGGGATCAATGCCCAGACGCGGAACAATATCACTGGCTTGTAACCAGACTCCGCTGGGTGTCAGCCCCGAGGGCTCTCCCTCAGCAGACCAGCCGGGCGCAGTCAGTTGCCACGATAGTTTGATATTACAACCTGGCTCAGGGCAGCCTGAGATTGGCAGGGACATATGGTCGTAACGCTGTTCATGCGTTACTTCACGCCCATTCACCAAAGCGTTCACCAGGACAAATCCCTGAGGCAATTCAAAATGCAGGCCCTGTCCATCAACCTGGACTTGGAGCAATTGCCACTCAGCTTCCACTGTCTGATTATCCGGGTTGATGCTGATATTCAGATTACCGCCAGATACTTGAAACTCACTGGCTTTCGGCAACCAGTATGCTTCCCAGGCTGCATCTTCCCGCTTCAGTTGATCCGGTGATTGATAACCTCCCTGCACTACCAACTTGTCTTCCAGTACAGAACCCAGACCGAGAAGAAATAGAGCGGAACAAGCCACCAAGGCACCCTGAGGAGCTATTAGGCGAGAGCGTATCAGGGCAAAACCCCGGGACATGCGGCTATCTAATCCCCTTGGAACCCATAGAGCAGCCAGGCCGACCATCAATACGGCGAGTGCAACTTTGAATCCATCCAGGGCTAACAAATAACCGATCCAAGGTTCCCAACCACTGAGGGCCGACAGTTGAATATGTGCAGTGATACCCACTTCATAGGGAGGGTAATGCACCAGCTCCAACTCATGATTCAGTACCAAGATAAAGGTCACGAACATTGACATGGAGTAGGCAAAGCCCGCATGACGGAATAGCGCATGCACCAGGAGCACCATCATCGACAACTCCAATAACGGCGCTGTCACTATCAACAACTGGTAAGTAAATGCCTGGCCAATATCGACAGAGGCCGGTGCAGAAAGAAGCACGGCAAAGATGCCCGATAACCCCGGTAGCAATGCCAACAGCACCGTCATGGCAAATACCGTAAGGGCAACACCAAACAGGCGCATATAGTCCGGCGCTGGGGTAGCAGCCAGCATATCCTCAAACCCTGGCACCTGATCCCTGCGGCATACCAAGCCGGTCAGCGCCGCGATCACAAATGCAATCACAAGAAAAATAACGTCCTTGAGAAGCGGCAACAGCATTTCCAAACGCGGTGCCATCGGCCCTTCGGCATGCCAGATAATCTGAGTAAAAGAGCTGACGACCCCCATCACAACGAGTATTGCCACACCAACCCACCAGGCCCGACTACTCCATACATGGAGCAGTCTCCAACGGGCTTCCAGCATTAATTGACGCAGGCTGCGGCCAAGCGATGCGCTATCCGGCTTGGATGGAGAGAGATCTACTACTTTACTGGCAGCTGTCATTTTCCTGGCTTTAGTACGAGAAGGTTTGGCAGCCCCTTCCAGAACCAGGGCTTCCCTTCGCAGGTATTTCAAGTAGACAGCTAAAGCAAGCAGCGGTAAGAGACACCAAAAAATCCGGTTTAATACCGAGCCCAAGGTAAAGGGCAATAAAGAAGAGGATTTTTGCAAAGGTGTCCAGGAGGTGACTTCCGTATAAACGAAAGTAAACAGCGAAGGGTCCATTACCGCAGCCAGCTGCGGATTAATGCTTGCACCCTGAAGCACGATTACAGCAAACATCCACAACATCATCAAAGCCGCAGCGAGCCCAAAGGGACCTGCCAGGCTTCGAGTGCGCAGTGTCATAATAAAATACAGAGCACCGATACCGACGCTGGCAGGGATCTGTAACCAGATCCATGCAAAGCCGAGGGCTTTCCAGGGGGCTGGGCCAATCGCCGCTTCAGGCAGTAAGCCCATCCAGACCAATACCGGCGAGAATAAAAAGCCCACCAGTGCCGATGCACTTAATATGGCCCCTATCACCGCTGCACCGATAAACCGCCCCCAAAGCATTACGCTCAGGGAATTCGGGGTTGTATAAATGACTTCGTGCAAACTGGCTTTGCGATCACGCAGAATCGGTTGTGAGAATACCCAGGCCCAGGCAAAAAACTGGAAGAACATACACCCAGCACCCATCAGGTAAATGAGCGATGGCGAGTTCCGGGGGATATCCGTAGCCCCCATTTTTTGCATATAGTCTGCGTTTACCAAATTCAAAAGCAGGTAGATCACCAGCCCCCAAAAGGCCAATGCCACAATGCCGCTGCTAAAACCGGCCCTTATCTCCAGTTTTGCCTCGTGGGCAATAAGCGCCAGCTTATTCATGCTGCCTCCCTCTGGTCTTTTACCTGCTCAATCGCCAGGTGATAGATATCTTCCAGGCGCGGGGTATGGGCCGTAAAGCGAGGGTCTTCAGGTTTCTCACCGTGCACAATTACCTGGGTGCCATCGGGCTTGGCGATGTTGTGCAGGGATTCCGGTAACTTTTCGCCGCGAGGAATCAGTGCTTGCCACATCTTGTCTTTATGGGGAGCAGTCACTTCCGGGGCTGTCCCCTCAACGACAATGCGCCCTGAGGCCAGTATCGCCAGTCGCTGACACAGGTTTTCGATATCTTCAACGATATGGGTGGACAGCAATACAATCGCATCTGCCGCGACATCCGCCAAAACACAGTGAAAACGGTTGCGCTCAGCGGGGTCCAGGCCTGCTGTGGGTTCGTCGACAATAATTAGGCGCGGCTCACCGATAAGTGCAATGGCAATACCAAAGCGGCGCAACATGCCGCCGGAATAAGTTGATACAGCTCGATCGGCCACATCGGCCAAATTGACCTGCTCCAAAAGCCTGTCCACTTCGCGGCGCCTTGCACTCGTTTGGGTAAAACCTTTAAGCCAGGCGAAACGATCCAGTAATGTCCGCGCGGCAATCCCGGGGTAAGCACCAATATGTTGCGGTAAATAACCCAATTTACTGCGCATAAAATCCGGATTTGCCAGAACATCCACACCATCGAGAATAATCCGGCCACTATCTGGCGTTTGCAGGGTTGCCAAAGTGCGCATCAAACTACTTTTCCCCGCGCCATTCGGCCCGAGCAACCCATACATTCCGGGGCCAACTTCCAAATCAACACCGTTTAGCGCTTTCACCCCGTTTTTATAAGTCTTAAAGAGCCCTTCAACGATCAACCCTGATTGCTTTTGCATCTCTCCTCCTAACCCCGTTTATAAGTAAAAATTCCGTAATCACTTTTTGTGCTATTTGCGTATTCTTTTAGTCGCAAACCTGGCTAACAATATCGGTAAGCGCCTGCACTGATACTGGCTCCGGTTCCCCGGGCTGGATTAATGCCGGCATACCGATACGCGCAGTTAAATCACTCCATACCATCGACACACTCAAAGCCCACTGGCCGCTCTGCTTGCGTCTTTCGGGTTGCGCGATATCGGCGCAAAGGGAATGCAGAGCCTGGATAACGGCCTCAGGCCAAGTGAGGGCAAAAATATCGTGGTAACTGCGCATGTCCGTATCACCCAGGGTTACCATGCTGGGAACCGCCAATCGCTCGGTACCCTCACCGCTAAGTATCAGCCTGCCTGTTTGATCCCGTGGTGAATGCAGCCTTGGATTCCACAGCACGGGGCCGTGGGTATCGGCCAAAGTTAGAACACCCCCCTCACTACCTATGGCAAGTCGATGCAGTAACAGGGAGTGATTGTCCGGGTCTTGTGGGTGCACCTGATTTTGTATGCGCAACGTCAAAGGCACCCCGCCAAGAGTGGCCGATAAACTTTGAAAAGGGTGCCCTTCCGCTTGCACCGGCTCGCTAAAAGACCAGGGGCGAAGGCCGCCTACCGCGCGGCCAATTACATCCAGCAGCGGATAGGCCATTTGGCTGTTGCAGATAGCATCGATCATTTCCAGGCGCTGGTGCCGACGTAAATATTCGGCCGCCGCCAAAAATTGCCTGGTGGGACGCAAATTCGGATATAGTGTATTAACCGCATAAGCCGCATTTCCCTGTTTTGCAGCCAGCAGATTTGCAGTAATTTCCTTGGTGTGGACCGGGTGCTCCTGCAATACATGAATACCCCGCTTGAGTAGCGACTGGGCCAATTCAGAACCCTCGCCCCCCGTTGCCCCAGAGCGAACAACAACACAGACTATGTCGACATCATCGGGGATTTGCTCGGCCTCTGTGTAAAGCGGCACCCCATATTGCTCGGCACAATTTCTGGAATAATCACTACCCCGAGCCAATAAACCGGCCAATTCAAAAGAATCCCGACCGGGTAATCTGGAGGAAGTCAGGGCTTCGAGATAAATACGGCCAAAGCCTGTCCCTGCAACGACAACTCGCTTGCGCTTATCAATTCCCATAGAACGAATCTCCCTGATGACAGCCCATGGACTGAGCCCATTCCTGCAACTGGGCATGGTCTACCTGTCCCTCAAGCGTCAGAGGCAACTGGTCCAAAACCTGGATAAAAATTTCTGAATCAAAATGATCGATATATTCGGCCAGGCAATCTGCCGTCAGTCGCATTTGATTTTGTTTGGCTGTACAGGCAAAGAAGCGGTGCCCCTGCCTGGATAGGGGGTGTTCAGAGACAGGCAAATCCATAGCCAACTGTAAGCCGGCAGCCTCCAGGGCATTGTGCCACTGGGAAAGTGACAGAAATGTCGCGCCGGAATCCGTGCGCTCGTCGACGGCATCGACCAACATAAATGCCTGTGAAGCCATCACCCAGAACTCCTCACTGGTTGGCTCAGTCATAATGAACCAACCTCCCGGGCGCAATAACTCAGCCACTCTTCGCAGTGAGGCATCTGTGTTATGGGCGGCATTAAAAACACCACCGGCAATAATTACGTCGAAGCTATTGGGAGAAAATCCCTGTCTGCGCAGCGGACGGTCAATATCAAATAAACCACGGTGCAACCAGGGGCGTTGCTCCTGATCACCATGTTGTGCAAAAAAGCTGTCGAGAAAAGCCGCAGAGATATCCGTGAACTGGTAATCAAACTGAATATGGCCACTGGCACCGTCCAGCACGGGCAAGAGGGCCTGGGTTGTCGCGCCAGTGCCTGCACCAACCTCTAAAATTTTCAGGGGCTGTGGCTGCCCTTCCCAGTTATTTAAAATGGACTTCAATAAAGCACTGACTGCACGCTGTTGGTACCTGGCAGCGATACCCTCCCGGTAGAGCGCACTCGCCAATTCAGTGCCACCACGGGGGAACAACAGATGCACAGCCTGGACTTTGCCTCGAATCAAATCTGGTAATTGCTCCGCATTAGCGCGGGCGTAATCGATCGTTTTGCTTGCTCCCGAGAGTGCTCGCCAATCCTGTTCCAATTGACCCCAGGCCTGGGCAAGAGCGGTATCACTGTAGCTATCTGGATCAACTTCGACACGCCAGCTGTCACCGTCAGCACTAAGTAACTGTTGCTCTTGCAAAACCCTGATCCAACGTTTAATCAAGGCTTGGTGCTGTTGGGCAACCGGTGGGGTTTCGAGTATCTCTGCCAAAGTGTGTGCTGAGTGCTGATCACAAAACAGTCCCAGGTGACTAAAGGCATTCAGCATGGAGAGCAAAGCGGTAGCGTTAAGCTGTTCGGTAACCTTTACCGCATATTCCAAGTCAATATGGGCAAATTCTGTATCCAGCTCGGTATTAATTCCTTCAAATAACCCAGCCATATCGGGCATGCCAGGCTTGTCCTGTATCTTCTCCTGTACCTTAGCTTGTGCAAACACAGCCCAGCGGTCACCCCCGGTAAGGGGCACAGTGGCAGAGTTGGCGACAGCGGGGTGTTTCGCAACACTCTCGGTGATGGCCGCAAGTTTATGGGTCAACGCCTGCTCCGCCTTTGCAACAGGTTCTATACCCACCTTGGAAGAGATCCAACCGGCTATATCACTGGTTAATAAGCGGCGAGCATCCTGCAACAAGGGCTGTGGCAACAAAACTTCGGTTTCATAGAGCAGACATTGCAGATTTTTCAGGTTTGTCAGGGCAATTGCGGGATGTGCGACCAATCCCTTCAATAAAGTTGCCGGCAGTGTTACTCCGCTAAACCCCGAGCGCTCCAAAACGACCAGTGCTTTTGCGGGATTGATTTCAGGCGACTGCAAATAGACCGCAAGCCCACAACTCCATGCTGCAAAAATGGCAAATCGAGAAAATTTATTGAGATCGGAAAATACCCCTACACTGCCCTGAAGAACCCTTAGCGACTCTTGTTGGGATTTATACAGTGTGAAATATGCTTCAGCGGTGTCAGCCTCTATCATCCCCTTGTCTGTTAACAATAGGGAAAGTTCTTCTAGATCAATTTTCAATAAATCTGGGGTTTGTACTTTAATTGCCAGGGGCTCACTCTCTGCATTAGTCAGGGCTTCATTTTCAAACCCGATCCCCAACCTTAGCGCCACCAAGTGCAAAAGCAGTCGAACTTCTTCTTTGCAACTATTGGCAGGTAACAGCAGAGCGTTACCTTGCAAAATATCCAGCTGCTCACTCAGGTTTTCTGCTACAGCTTTTGTCCAGGCCAGTACCTGGTTGCCACTCCACTCATGGCCATCAAGGGATAATGCAGGCGCTTCTCCCAACTGCTCTAATCCACTTAAGAGTTCTGCTGTTATTACCTCGATTTTCATCACAGCCCCTTAAACAGCTTTTGCAAAAAATAGAGTCTGACCCGCGACCGATAATGGCGATGTCGATGAAGGTAAGAAGCACTTAACTTCAAAGCCGGCCACAACCAGTTCTTCCTGCCATGCTGTGTTGTCGATAAACACCTGGTCGGTTCCTCCTCTCCGGTCTTCACTCCCCAGCAGAGGCTCCGATTCTGCGGGGGAAAGAAGAAACTGCATTGCCGTTAACATGGCATGGTTTTCCCGAGTGGATTCGCTAAACAACAGCCAGCCACCAATGACCAGAGAACGACGAATACGCTGTAGGGTCTGACCAATATGAGCGGCGTTGTGCAAAACATTGCCAGCCACAACAATGTCGGTGCTGGCTGCTGGAATTGACTGCGCGGTGAAATCCGCATTGATATCGAGCAGGCTGCAACGCAAACCGATGTGATTGCGGAATTTCTTCTGGGCAGCGGTGGTGAATAGAGGTGATATATCCGTAAAGCGATAATTAATCGGCCTGCCAGCCAGAGTATCTAAAATTGCAGCAGTAGTTAGACCCGCTCCACCGCCTAATTCGAGCACTCTTAACATAGGACCGGGTTTAACAGCCTGTTTTACAATGCTTGCCGCCGCATAATTGAGATAAGTCGTAAACCAGTTGTTCTGGTAGGCGGCCAATGCGGTTAGTATTTCTCCATTCTCGAACAGCAGTTGATTAATGGAGACCTGATCCCGCACCAGTTCCGCCAAATGCGTGAGGAGCTTTTGGTGAGACTGAGCCATTTCGGGAGGAAATCCCAACGCATCGTAGGCCTCCGGTAATTTATCTGCCCCAGCTGCACTCTCGGGAATTTGCTCCCAGGAGTAGTAGCCATTACTGAGCTTCAAAAACTCTCGCTCAACCAGGGCCACCAGCCAGCGGCGAACCAGCCAGTGGTGTCGGCAGGCGGCACCCAGCGTATCAATAATTTCGTCACTGCTGCGCCCGGCATTTTCGGCGGTCAATGCACCGCTGGAAGAAAGCAACTCCATAATCGCCCGTAGGCTGACGAATTCCAGCCTCTGCATTGCAGCAGGCAGTTGCGCCAAACCACTGTCTACCGTCAGCTCAGCGGGTAGAGCTGCCAGCCCAGCCTCATGGGCGGTATTGGCAGTTGGAGGTGTTAGGTTTTTCAAATGGCTCCCTCCTCAAGGCACACCATATCTTCAATACTTGTTTCCAGGTTGGTTAAAAAACTCAATGCCCCAATCTCCGACATTCGCTCCATCGCTGATGCCGGCGGCAATACTTGGGCGCAGTAGTGACAACCCGCTGGGATTTCATCGCGAAGTACAGCCATAGTGGTAACCGCGGCTACCGCTGCTGTTAGATCTGCATTGCCAGTGCCACGCAACGCCGCCGTGCGAGTGCGCTCTTGCCCGTTGTATTTACCGTTAAGCTGCAAAAGCATGACCACATAAGGGTGGCGCCCCGCCAGATCCAGCGCACTGGCCCGACACAGCGCTGCCCGCGCTTCGTCGCGGCTCAAACCATGGGCGCTATTAAATGCCGACAAGATATGAGAGCCGGTAATCGCGTTATACCAATCGCCTTCAGAGAGGGATAAGTCCCGGGCCAAACGCTCGCTTTCACTGTTTAAATAGGGGAGAACAGTGGCTGTGTCTGGGAAAAACGGCAGCTCCACATCGGAGCGGCGCTTCAGCAAACCATTCACCCTGCGACCTTTACGCCAGGCCGCTAAGGGCTTGCTGTGCTGTTCGTTGGCACCTTGCAAATAATCATCGGCGGCGACATCGGTAAACCGATCGCGCAGGCCGAAATAACTGGTCAGCCTCTCTACTTGTGAAAATTCCTGCTCCGCCAGCCAGCGCGGCAGCAGGCTACTGAGCCCCGGCTGTAGGCCAGCAGATAAGACTGCGACCAATCCACGGCTCTGGTAATAGGATGAATCGAGTTGCTCATAGAGAGCCTCATCGCCAGCAACATCGATATAGGCTGCCCCCACTTGTGCCGCAGCCCTGGCAACCCTGTCGCCAATTAAATGTGAAGGTCCTGCGCAATTAATCAGAACATTACAACCGGACACAAACTGATCCAGTGAGGCTGCATCCAGGTAGTCCACGGTCTGATATGAAATAACTGAATTACTGGGTAGCGGCTGTTTATGTGCATTGCGACCACCGATACGCAAAGGGCCCAATTCCAGTGACTGTAAATAACCGGTCACGGCTGCGCCCACATCGCCGTAGCCACCTAAAATCGCAATTGTCACAAGCTTACCTCCGTATCGGTCTCAACCAGTTGCCAGCCAGTTGCACGGCTGCGCTGGCGCCAAAAATGTGCGTAAAGGCTTTGCAGGGATAATAGTTCCCGGTGATTTCCAGTCTCGGCCACAGTACCTGCATCAAGTACGATAATTTGGTCCGCATTCATCACGGTGGACAATTGATGGGCAATCACAATAAGAGTGGAACCCTGTTGTAGCTGCCCCAGGGAGCTGTTCAGGTATTTTTCATTACGCGGGTCCAGCGCCGCTGTCGCTTCATCCAGCACAACGATCGGTGCGGCTTTTAATAGGGCTCGGGCGATGGAAACCCGCTGGCGTTCGCCACCGGAAAGTGCAGCGCCCCCCTCCCCTACCTGGGTCTGCCACCCCTGCGGCAAGCGCTCGATAATCTCATCCACTCCAGCCAGTTTCGCCACACGTTCCAGCTCTTCCTGACTGGCTTCGGGACGGCTCAAACGAATATTCGCTTCCAGGGTGTCGCTGAACAGATACACATCCTGCATAACGATAGAGATCTGCCGCATCAGGTCTTCTGTGCGTAGTTGCCGCACATCCACCCCGCCCACTTTTACCTGGCCCTGATCGGTATCAAAAAAACGCAGCAACAAACGGGTGATGGTGGTTTTACCCGAACCTGATGCACCGACTATCGCTGTAGTTGTACCCGGAGAAACCCTAAAGGAAAGATCCTTCAATACCGGTTGCCCCGGCTCATAGCTAAAATTCACATTTGAAAATTCAACCAACCCACCCTGCTCGATAAAAGGCTGAGATCTGGGTGGCTCAGGTAGCGTCTGCTCAAAAAAGATAGCGGCCAGTCTGCGTAAATCATTACCGGCCATGCGCAGCAGACCACTGCGCCCGGCGAGTTCCGCCAGAGGACCGGTAAATCGGGCCGCCAAAGC
The DNA here is from genome assembly GCF_000380565.1 of Microbulbifer variabilis ATCC 700307. GTDB lineage: Bacteria > Pseudomonadota > Gammaproteobacteria > Pseudomonadales > Cellvibrionaceae > Microbulbifer > Microbulbifer variabilis. The sequence continues at coordinate 746,284 of NZ_AQYJ01000029.1, read as the reverse complement.
TAGCAAAGCCACCAATTCAATAGGGGGAAGTTGTTGATTGAGCGTGAGCCAAATACCCACGGCAATCACTGCGGCAAAGGCGAGTTGCACCATAAATCCACCGGCAAACAAGCGGGGGAAGGTCTGCCGCAACATGGAACCCGCCGCTCTGTTTTGCCCGGCAATCGCCTCTTCCAGTGGGGGATAACCGCTGACATTTTTGCCAAAAGACCTGAGTACCGCTTGATTGCGGGCAAACTCCACCACCCGGCTACTTGCGCGAGCACCGGCAGCATCCACTTCTGTTTCCATGGCGCCTATCCACTGGGCGGACCAGCGATGGCCGATATAAATCAGGGGCACAAACAACAAAGCGGTCAGCCCCAAGCGCCAGTCAAACCACAACATCGCCACCCCCACGGTAAGCGGAGTGACAACGCCGCTGACAACAGGGGGTAGCAGATGTGCAAAGATATTGGTCACCATCAAGGTGCCCCCGGTTGCACTGCGGGATACACGACCCACTTTTTCGGGGTTGAACCAACCAAGGGGAAGTCGAGAGAGGTGTTCACCCAAGCGATTGTGCAGGGTTTTCAATACCAGAATGGCCAGTGCCGCCCCTTTAACGGTTTGCTGGTAGCGGGCTATACAGGCAATTGCGACAACCGAAAACAGGGCAATCAACCAGAACCCAACCGCCTGCATCTCAGAGGCCAACAGTGAGCTGAGCAGAGGCACCAGAAGTGTCACCGCGATTCCCTGCAAAACCCCATAGGCGAGAAGCCATACCGCATAAATGCCAACTTCACGGCGATGCGCAGGTCCGAGAATGGCAAGCAAACTGCGAATCATGATGAGACCCCGCTAGTAACGTGAGCCTCATCACTCATTGCTTTTTCACTCTGTTCGGCACTGTTGTACAAACGCCATAATTCCGCGTAGTGCTTGCCCTCAGCCAACAGTTGCCGGTGACTCCCGCATTCAACCAAGCGGCCGCCGTCCAGGACCGCAATCTGGTCAACTCCGGTGATGGTGTGCAGCTTATGGGCAATCACCAGTACCGTGCGATTGCGCACCAGGCAGGATAACGCCTGCTGAATTTGCGCTTCGGACTCCGGATCGGCATGGGCAGTGGCTTCATCCAAAATCAACACAGGGGCATCTGCTAAAAGCGTACGCGCGATACTTAGGCGCTGCGCTTCTCCACCAGAAAAAAAGGCATCCTTGCCAATAACCGCCTGGTATCCTTGGGGGAAACTTAAAATATGTTCATGAATGCAGGCACTGCGCGCCGCATCCTCCATCTCCTGGTCACTGGCATCCGGGCGCCCAAGGCACAGGTTGTCTGCCACAGTGCCAGCCAACAGCTGGATCTCCTGAAGTACAAAACCCACATGTCGATATAAATTGTCTGGAGCAATATCACGGACATCGACGCCCCCCAGGAGTACAGCACCCTGAGTCACGTCATAAAAACGGGGCACCAGCTTGGCCAGTGTGGATTTCCCGGCACCGGAACTCCCCACCAAAGCCGTGATCGAGCCGGGGTGACAGCGCAAAGTAATATCGCTTAATACCGGCCGATCCTGGGTATAGGCAAAACTGACCTGCTTAAAGAGCAGCCCTGCATCTTTGGGCTCTTTGGGTTTAGAGGTAACAGCCAGGGGCGCAACCTCCAATAATTGATCGATCCTGCCTGCGGCCGCTTTGGCTTTTTGCTGGGCCGTCAGCCCCTGGCTCAAGGTCAGGATAGTCTGGGGAATCATCACGGCGATCAGCGTTGTTGCGAGAACATCAATCGGCTGAATGCCTGTATTCACCACCAGCCAGGCACCCCCAGACAAACTCACCAACATAATGACTGGCACAGACAAGGCCAAAGAGGTCACAGCCTCCAAACGAACAAGCGGTGTCACCCAGCCCGTGTAACGGCGACTGAAATCCTCGACGGCCTGTTGGTAATTTTTGTGGGCACGGCCGGTTTGCGAGAAAACCTTGACCACCGCAATACCGTGAACAAATTCGACAATCGCAGCACTGACCCGAGCAAAGTCCTTATCCAGCTGCTGCATTTTTTCCCCGAAACCACGCATCATCCAGACGTAGGACACCAGATAAACTGGCAGGGTGAGTACCGCCAACAGGGCCAAGCGCCAGTCGAGCCAGGTTAAATAACCCAGGCCCGCCAGTGGCAGGACAAACGCTTCAGCCAACTCCACCTGGTGATGCGCAACCATATGGTGAAGATCATCGAGGTCGTCTTGCACCGCTTTGCGCACCGCGCCGGAGGTGTGTTCGCTGTACCAACCCAGGGGCACCTGTCCCAATTTTCGCACCAGGGCCCGTCGCAATTCCGCCTGCATACGCTGGTCCGCAATATGGGTTAACCACAAACCGATCACGGTGCAGATCCACCCCATCGCCAGCCCGGCAACTATCGCGAATACAACGGGAATAATCGCATCGGCGATATCACTGATATCGGGCGCCAGGAACAGGCGAGCCAGCTCAACAATACCGATAAAAGGAATCAGTGAAGTGAGCGCGCCACAGGCACCGAGCGCCACCCCCAGCCACACGAGGCCACGAAATGGACGCATCAGTTCCCGCAGGTTGGACTTTGGCGAAATGTGCTCAGCCATCTATTTGCCCGCTTTACCGCGCTGTAAGGGTTTTGCCAAGTGCTCAACGACAGTGGCAACCTGCGGCGGCTCCATCACGCTGAAGTGATTGCCCGGAACATCGATTAATTCAAAATCACCCAGACAAACATCCTGCCAATAAGGCGCAGCCATATGCCCTACGCCGGCAGTGACACCGAAGGATTGCTCTTCCTGGCAGCGCAAGTAGGTCATATCGCCAATATAGGGGGGCAGATCAAAACAGGCAGCGCGCATACTGTGTCGGCACACCCTGAAAAGCCCTGGTATCATCGCGGCTTCAACCGGCACACCCGCCTGGGCAGAGGCCATCTCGGTATAACCAGCAAGGCGCTGTTCCTGGGTGAGTTGAGAACGTTGCCGCACGGCTTCCGCTACCGCTTTAAGCCCGGCATCACCATCGAGTTCTGCCATTGCACCGGCAGGAACACGACCGTTGTGTTTCTGCATTAAGGTCTCGATCGCGCGGGAAATATCTTCACTCTCGATATGCTCACCAAATACCGCTTTTACCGGGTCGAGATTCAGGTTGGGGGCGAAAATTGCTTCGAAAGCCAGCTCTTCATCGGTATCGACAAACATTGGGATACTGTCGATCAGGCTCAGGTCAATCACATCGACACCGCGCTCCAGCAATCTCCGCGAAACTTCCGTTGCCAGCAGACCGCCCAGGCAGTAGCCAATTAACTGGCAACGCTGATAGCCCTCATCGATGATTCTTTGGGCGTAATCATCGGCGGTGCGCTCGATTAATTCTTTGGCATCAATGGACAGATACGTTTCTGTATTGGCGACAGCAATTCCAATGACCGGGCCCAGATCCTGGGCTGCAAGCGCTTTGCCCAGGTGCTGGAAATAATCCAGGGTACCCAGGGCCGCATGGAACATAATCCGCACCGGCGCCTCTTCTTTAGATGCCCTTTTACCCTCGCTTTTATAGCTGAAAGGCACCATCAAGGAGTTGCTGCCCTCGCGGGTAGTTGCCACCAGGTTGTCGCTATCAGCGTCTGCCTGCTCGTCGGCAACGGCACCCGGCTCAACTCTCAGTGCTCTGGCCAATGCAGCAACCGTTGGTCCATTGAGCATGTGACGCAACAAGGCGTCGTAAGTGAACGATTTTGCCTCGGGAATCTCTTCCAACAAGCGCCCTGCAACCCGCGCCATAATCAGCGAGTCACCACCGAGATCAAAAAAGCTGTCCTGTCGGCCCACATTATCGAGGCCCAGTGCATTAGCCCAGAGTTTGCAAAGCGCCGTTTCCAGAGGGTCCATCTGTTCTGAGTGCGCAGCCTCTTGAGCGTCTCCGTTCGCAGGACGCCAACTGGCCAGCATTTTGCGATCGACTTTGCCATTGGCGGTGAGCGGCAGCTGATCGAGAACTTGTAAATGGGTGGGTACCATATGCGCGGGCAATCTATTCGCTAAAAAGTCCCGCAGTTTCCCGGCACTCAAATATTGCCGATCAGTTTTCATCTGCGCGGCCAATAAGTTCATACCAAAAGCCGACAAAGGATGCTCATCTTCCGGCAGGCAGAGCACTTGGCCGGCACCATGGGCTTTTAACAGCGATTGCCATTTTTCGATAGACAGGAACTTGGTCACACCACAAGCGCGATCATCACCAGCGGGGTCCATCATAAAACCCTGAGTGAGTAAGATATGGGCGTGATCCACCGTTGGCTCAGTCAGGATTAACCAGCCCCCGGGCGCCAGCAATTCGACAGCACTGGCAATAGCCGCCTCTGGATCTCGGGTACTATTGAGCATCCCAGCACATAAAATGACATCTGCACTATTGGGTGCCAAACCCTGGACGCGATAGTCTGTATTGAGATCCATTAATCCAAACCGCACCCAAGGCCATTCTTTAAATTGACGGCGAGCCTCAGTCAGGAAAAATGCGGTCATGTCGGTAAATAGATAGTCAACGTCATATCCATCCAACATGGGAATAACCGACGCACTGGTAGCCCCTGTGCCAGCACCCAACTCAAGAACCGTCAACCCTCTATCGCTCTGGGCGGCAATGCGGTTAATTAATGCGGCAACGGCGGCATTGTTATAGCGGGCAATAAGATCGTCCCGATAGAGGGACAAAGCCACCTGCTGGTCGCCCTGGGGGAACAACAATTCAAACGGGTTTTGTTGATTCGCTAGTAACTGGGGTAATAGCTCGACATGATCCCGGTGATATTGCAGGAATTCCCGATTACAAAAACCGCTTTCAATTCCCTGTTCAACGCGCTTCCACGCTTCATCAACAGCAGAGATGTCGACAGCCTGGGTACGCGTATATTTTTCCTCAGCGCCGGCGCTGATAGTGGATAAACTGAGCAGTTTTGCCTGAACGAGAAGCTCCAACCAACGACGCACCAGCCAGTGATGCTTTTCGTGGACTTCCGCTAGTGAAAGAATTTCTTCTGCACTGTATCCCCGCTCACAATCTGTAAATACCCCCAGGCCCATCAAACCGTGAAGCATCGACAACAGGGCCGCTTGTTCAAGCACCTGCACATAATCGCCGACACTGACAGCTTCTGGCTCACCGGCCTGGTAGTGCGCAAACTGACGCACTGAATTTACCAGCTCGGGATCGATAACCGCCGGCTCGGCATCATCCATGCGACGACTTTCTACAAAGCCCAACAGATTTAAATCCGCTCTCGAGCCTCCCTCTTTCTTCTCAATTACCGCCGCTGCTGTTGATACTGCGGGGTGGGCCAATAATGCAGACTCCACTTCTCCCAGTTCGATACGGTGTCCGCGAATTTTTACCTGCCCGTCTTCACGGCCCAGGAATTCGAGTTCGCCACCGGGCAAATAGCGGCCCAAATCGCCAGTGCGGTAAAGGCGCTGGCCATCCACCGGGTGAGAGAAAAACTTCTGTTCAGATAGGGCCGCATCACCGAGATAACCATCGGCCAATCCCAGGCCAGTAATCATCAGCTCACCCGCCACCCACACAGGGGCATCGCGCAACTGGCTATCCAACACCCTGAAACCCTGGTTCGTCAGCGGCACGCCATAGGGAATACTGCTCCAGGCAGGATCGACTCGCTCAATACGGTGGTAGTTGGACCAGATTGCTGCTTCTGTAGCCCCACCCATGCCGATCAGGTCCAGTGCTGGCACATGGCGCCTGATATGTTCCGGTAAAGTAACCGGAATCCAGTCTCCCGATAGCATTGCCAATCGCCATTCGGGCAGCGGCCGAGGCTCTGTATCCAGATAGGTGGCCAGCATTTGCAACTGCGCGGGGACAGAGTTCCACAATGTCACTCGGTGCTCATCCATGACCTCCGCCCAATGTGAAGGGTCTGCACCACGGGCCGGATCAGGCAACACCAAAATTGCACCGGCTGCCAAGGGGCCAAAAATATCGTAGACCGACAAATCAAAACTGAGTTGGGCCAAGCCCAAAATACGATCGCCCGGGCTCACTTCGAAGCGGCGATTAATATCCATCACCGTATTTAAAGCGGCCCGATGATTAATCATCACACCTTTTGGCTCGCCGGTAGAACCGGAGGTGTAGATAACATAAGCCAGCTGCTCCGGGTCACCATCACTGGCTAGCGGGATCTCGGCTTCAGGTGCCAGGGTATCTACACTGATCACCTGCACTTCTGATGGCCACTTAATTTGGCTGGCGAGGTTGCTGAGTGTCAGGACATATTCCACCTCTGCACTCAGCAACAATTTATTAAGCCGTATTTCTGGTTGTGCCGCGTCCAATGGCAAATAGATACCACCAGCCAGGAGCACACCGAGGGTCGCCGCTATTTGCTCTCGCCCTTTCGGCATTGCAATGGCTACGCGGCTACCTAGCTGGAAACCTTCTTTGGTCAGCGATTTGGCGATACCCGCCGCTTTTTTCGCCAGGTCGCCATAACTCACACTGCCATTGCTATCAATAATGGCGGTAGCTTCCGGCGTTGCCGCAGCCTGTGCAAATACGCCCTGATGCAATAACTTTGAAGGAACAGGTCCATCGGTTTGATTAACCTGATGCCTTTCCTGTTGCTGCCACTCGGGTAAAGAAACCGGAGACTTGCCAAGCCATTGCCCGTCGCCGCCAGCGGCAAGCTCATTCAACAAGCCGGTAAAGGCCGCGAACATATCCTCTACCAAGCCCGATGGAAAAACGCCCTGGCGCACGTCCCAGTTAATTTCCAGACCTTCGGCATCATCTCTCACCTGGCAATCCAGGGTGACTTGCGGTGTCTGGGTAATTCCTCTGCCGGACTTTCTACCGCTAGCGGGTTTTTCGGTATCTCCCAGGCCAATAGCACTGGTAAATACCACCGGCATCAATGCGGCCTCGGGTCCTCGCGCACGGGACATTTCCCGCAGTACTTCCACACCGGAGAACAAGCGGTGATCAATATCACTGAACAGCTGCTCGCCAATGCCAGCCGCCCAATCTCGAAAGGTTTTTCCATTGGAATCACCAATCGCCAACACACTGACCGAAGTAAAATCACCGATCAGCTGATTAACCTGAGGATGTAAAGGCAGTCGATTCAATAAGGTAAGACTTAGGCTAAAGCATGGCTGGCGGCTCCACCGCTGCAATACCGCTCCGTAGGCAGCCAGCACGGCAACCGACGCGGTTAAGCCGGCAGTACCGGCTCGCTGCCTCAGTGTCTGCCAATGCGTCGTGTCCAGGCGGTAGTAGTGGCGATTAAAACGTACAGATTCCGCTTCTGAAGCAGACGGCAAAACCGGTAACTCAGGTGCGGGTGGCAATTGCTCAAGGCGATCCAACCAATAGCGACGATCATTTTGGTAGCCCTGGCTGTCCAATAGACTTCGTTCGGCCAGTAGATAATCGCGAAAATCAATCTCCAGTGGCGGCAGGGCTGCACCGGGGTGAGACAGCAGGAGATCGAGCTCATTAAATAAAATGCCCGCACTGGCCCAGTCTGCGATCAGTGCATCCATAGAGAAATGCACTATATGGCCCTTATCTGTGCGGCTATGGCGCAGCTCGAACATCGGCCACTCACCAATGGTGTAGTTGCGGTGGCCCAGTTCATCCCTCACCGATTCCAAGGCAAGTTCCAGGGCGTCCTCGTCCAAACCGGTGAGGTCCTGGCTTTTCATTTCGTAGTACGGCACTTGGGGGAGAACCCGCTGGTATCCCTCCTGCTCGATAACCGCCCGCAACATCGGGTGACGTTCAATGAGTTGGTTCCAGGCTTCCTGCAAACCTTTTGGATTTAATCCCGGGTATTCCAGCTCCAGGTAACCGTGGCAAGCAACGCCCCCATAGCCAAATGCATTTTGTCGACCCAACAGGTAGGCGGTCTGCACATCGCTTAAAGGGAAAGGTTCATGCCGATTTTCCCTATCGGCCTCAACCACCACTCCCAAGTCCTGGTCGTTAACAGCGGCCGTTTGAGCAGCGCTCAGTATTTCGATAATTTGTAACTTGTGTTCCCGCAGCCTCTGCTTGTGCTGCTCCGACAGCAGGCCTTTGGCCGCGCGAAAGCGCAGTTGTTCAGACTCGGTCCAGAGTTCCACCCCAAGCCCTTGTAATTCGTCGATCAGTTCCATAGCCGTCATGGGGTTAAAACTCCGTCCAATCGCTGAAAAATAAAATTGCCAACAAGCTCATATCACGCCCTCTTCCACCATATTGGGATCAACATCCACTAGCGGTTCCATTGCACTTAGGGCACCGGCAACATCTGCCAGTCTCGGAGAGGCAAATAAACGTCTGAGGGGAAGCAGCAAACGGTGTTGCTGTTTTAGGCGGTCGATAAACCGGGTTGCCAATAAACTATCGCCACCCAATTCAAAGAAATTTTGATCGCGGTTTATCACTGGCAAGTTGAGAAGTTCCTGCCAAATCTGGGCTACCAGGTGCTCGTTATCTGTCGCCAGCTCGCCCACTTTATCCTGTTGCGGTTTTTCCACTGCATTCACGAGTTTTAATACTGAAGCGCGATCCAATTTGCCGTTTGCACTCAAAGGCATTTCCGGCAAAGTCACAATGAAGTCCGGGATCATATAAGACGGCAGGTGGTGGCGAAGGTACTCGCGCAATTCATCAGTATTAAACGTTGGTGGGCATTCGGGTGCGAACACAACAGCTGCGACCAGCTGTTGTTCTGTGGCCAGCACCAGTGCGCGCTGCACAAACATCTGACGATTAAATACGGTTTCAATTTCACCCAGCTCTATGCGATGGCCACGGACCTTGACCTGGCTATCGACGCGCCCCAAAAATTCCAGGCATCCATTGGGCCAGTAGCGTCCAAGATCCCCTGTGCGATACCAGCGCTCACCATCGACCGTAACAAAGCGCGCCTCGGTCAATTCGGGCGCCCCGCGATATCCCATGGCGACACCATCACCACCGATCCACAGCTCTCCCGTTGTCCAGTCAGGGCAGTCGCGCCCCTGGGTATCCATCACCCTGAATTTCTGGTTGGCCAGGGGGTATCCGTACGGGATCGAGTGCCAGCTTGGATCGACTTCTACAACTTCAAAACTGTTAGACCAAATAGCAGCTTCAGTGGCGCCACCCAGTGCGATAAAACGGCATTCGGGCTGTACTTGTTTTAATCGCTGGGGTAAATCCAGGCCAATCCAATCGCCGGAATTTAATACCAAACGCAAATTGCCAGGCGGTGTACCGGCACCGACAGTGAGTAACATATCCAGTAGTGCCGGTACCGTATTCCAGATAGTGATGCCGTAGTGACATACCCATTGATACCAGCGCTCAGCATCCCGCCGGTCCTCCTCATCAATCAATACCAGCGCACCACCGACCGATAGCAGTCCGAAAATATCGTAAACAGAGAGGTCAAAATCCAGGGCTGAAATGGCCAGTACACGATCATTTTCATCAACAGAGAAACGTTCGTTGATATCCGCAATGGTATTCCAGGCGGCACCGTGACTGATCTCGACGCCCTTGGGTTCGCCAGTAGAGCCGGAAGTGAAAATGATATAAGCCAGTTGCTCAGGTTCTGTTGCAATAGGCTCATCTATAGGAGCGAACTGTTCGGCCTGTTGAATTGCACTTTGGTCGAGCACCACTTTTACATCAGCACGGCGCAACATTGACTCACGCCTTGCCTGCGGTTGATCGATACCAATAGGCAAGTAAGCAGCTCCCGCTGCGAGCACCCCCAAAACAGCGGCAATCTGGTCGGGCCCTTTCGGCAGATTAACGGCCACCACCTCGGCAGGTGAAACCTGGCTTTCCAATAACCAGGCAGCGATGCGCAAAGCACGCTCTGCCAGGACACCATAACTCAGGGAATTATCACCTCCCCAATATAAGGCAATATTGTCGGGATTCGCTTTTGCCTGTTGGAAAAATCGCTGTGACAAATTATCCGTTGGGTCAATTGCGATACGCTTTTCAAGCTGAGTTCTAAGCTCCCGTTGAGCACTGGGTAATAAATCAGGCGGTGTGGAATCCCATTCAGCGTCACCCGCCCATTGGAGCAAGCCGATATAGGCCTGGAACATTTCCGCGCACATCCCCTCTGGGAAAAGCGCTTCGACAACATCCCAATTTAAGAAAACGCCACCCTCGACTTCGACCACCTGGTGATCCAGCCAGACTTGCGGTGTTTGTGTCAGGGCCCAGATAGGTTCTCGCAGAGGCCCATTTTCCGGTGCCGCTGTGCCACCGGGAATACCCAGTGCGCTGGTGAAGACCACGGGCATTGTGGCTTCCGCGTCGCTCTGCCGGCGGGCTAATTCCCGCATCAGGCTAACACTGGAAATATCGCGATGTTCCAGGGCCGCGCCAACTTCCCCTTGTATTTTTTTCGCTCGCACCAACCAGCTGTCACCGGCCTCTGGCCGGTAACCCACCAGGGTCAGGGAGGTGAAATCCCCCATCACTCGATAGATATCCGGGTGAACTTCACGGCGATCAAACAGGGTAAGGTTCAAGCTCAGGTCAGGGCGACTGCTCCAACGACTAAGCACTTCGGCAAAAGCGGTTAGAAGCAGGCTCGAAGGCGTGATTCCCTGCTCAGCCGCGCGCGCAACCAGGTTTTGCCAGGTCCGCTTATCAATATGCTGTTGATGACGCACAAAGTGCGGGCGCTCAATGGATGCCGGCTCCCGTACAATGGGCAGCTGGGGCGCGGGAGGCAGCTCCGATAATTTGTGCTGCCAAAATGTTTTTGCGGCAGCCAGGGGACCTTCGTCAAGATCACTATCAAATACGGCGGTAGTTTGCGGCAATACATTGCGCACATAGTCGCGGAAAGAGAGTTCGATAGAACGTAGATGAGTTTCAGGGCTCTGATAAAGAATATTTAACTCACGATAAAACAGCAGAATACTGAAGGCATCGAGAATCAAATTATCCAAACCGATAGCCAACCGGGTATTGCGGCCACAGCGCACCGCACGGACATCAAACAGTGGCCACCTGCTGGGCTCAAACACCTGCTCCGCGCACTCCTGTCGCAGTTGCGCAAAAGCAGAAGCTGGATCGCGGTCTACCTCTGTAACATCGATGGAAAATCTCGGCACATCGGCAAGGATGCGCTGTCGACCTTCACTATCGAATACAGCCCGCAGCATTTCATGGCGGTCAATCATCGCATTTAGCGCAGATTCCAAGCGCTCCAGATCGAGATCAACAACGTCATATTCACGATAAAAATGACAACCAATACCACCCAAAACAAATTCTGGGTCCCTTCCCAGCCAATAGGCTCGCTGAACATCGGTAGGTTCAAAAGCGGCGTACCGATTGGCCTTATCCGATTGCCAGGGTGTAGCAACAATTTCGGTAGTGCCTTTGTTTGGCTGTGGGTTCTCAGTTGGATCTTGAACTAATGTCGCAGCAAAGTCGGCCAGGCTGGGCTGGCTAAACAATTCCGACAGTGTGACACCTACAAAGCCAGACTCGCGCAGGTCTCGCACAACACGGGTTGCTAACAGGGAGTCACCCCCAAGTGCGAAGAAGTTATCATCCCGTGCTATATCATCAACATCGAGGAATTTGCACCAAACGGCAGCCACCTGCTGCTCCAATTTACCTTGCGGTGGGTTCTGCTTTGCCTGGTGTTGCGCTATGGATTCATCGGCAAACTGCTGTAAACCGCCGCGATCAATTTTGCCATTGGCGGTAAGAGGTATTTCAGCGAGACAGCAAAGCTCACTGGGCAGCATGGCGCTGGTCAATCGTTGGGTCAGGAACTCCCGCAGGTCGTTCAAGGGTGCCTGCAACTGCTGCAAATCAACAAAGCACTTTTCTGGATTGATATTCCCTTGCGATAATTTGGATTCCAGAACGACAACCGCAACCACACCTCGCTGAGTCAGCAGTGCCACCGCCTGCGCAATCCCTTTGTGCGCGGTTAGTGCCGCTTCAATCTCGCCGAGTTCAATGCGGTGTCCGCGCACCTTGACCTGGTTATCGGCGCGGCCCAAAAACTCCAGGCACCCGTTCAGCCAGTAGCGACCCAAGTCTCCAGTGCGGTACCAGCGCTCGCCTTCGTCTGTCACAAAACGGGCTGAGGTGATACCGGGAGCACCGCGATACCCCAAAGCAACGCCAGCACCACCGATCCACAATTCCCCTGTCACCCAGTTGGGGCAATCGCGCCCCAAGGCATCCACCACTCTGAATTGCTGGTTGGCTAAGGGGTAACCATAGGGAATAGATCGCCAAGAGGAATCAACTTCTTTGACTTCAAAACTGTTCGACCAGATAGAAGCTTCAGTGGCGCCACCCAAAGCGATAAAGCGGCAACCGGGGTTCACTCGTTTTAACCGTTCCGGCAGGTCGAGGCTGATCCAGTCGCCAGAATTTAATACCAGGCGCAGCTCTCCAGCTGGGGTATTACCACCCGTGGTCAGCAGCATATCCAACAGCGCCGGCACCGTATTCCAAACCGTTACGCCATGCTGGCACACCAGCTGATGCCAGCGCTCAGCATCCCGCCGGGATTCCTCTTCAACCAATACCAATGCTCCGCCGGCGGACAAGAGCCCAAAAATATCGTAAACGGAAAGGTCAAAATCCAATGCCGATACGGCCAGCACGCGATCATTTTCGTTAACCGAAAAGCGCTCATTAATATCCGCTATGGTGTTCCAGGCACTCCCGTGACTTATTTCGACGCCCTTGGGTTCACCGGTGGAGCCAGAGGTAAAAATGGTATAGGCGAGATCTTTTGCCTCTCCCACGACAGGCTGGGATAAAGGCGCGACACCGGAGAGCACAGACAAGTTATCTATAACCAGCTTGGCTCCGGCAAGCTTGAGTACGCGCTCTCTACGCAGCGGTGGCTGGTCTATACCCAGCGGCAGATAAGCCGCTCCTGCCGCTAATACGCCCAAGGCTGCAATAATCTGCTCCGGCCCCTTGGGTAATAAAATACCGACCAAATCACCGGGCTCAACACCTTGAAGCTGTAAATACGCGGCCATCGCCAAAGCACTGTGGGCCAACTCACCGTAACGGATTTGATCACCGTTCCAATAGAGAGCCACTGCTCCAGGGCAGTTTTTAGCATTGCTAAAAAAATGTTCATGTAATTGGTGAAGCTGGTATGGCTTGGCTGTGGAATTAACCTGCTGGCGCTGCTGCTTTTGCTCCGCTGGCAGCAGCGATGGTATCGGCTGGGCCCAGAATTCCGGGCTGCCGATCAGGCATTCCAGTAACTGCGTAAAGGCGGCAAACATGCCATCCAGGACGCCGGGAGCAAAAGCAGCTTCCCGCGCATCCCAGTTTACGGACAGGCCACCTTTGAGTTCCATAACCTGTACGTCCAGCCACACTTGTGGCCCCTGGGAGATAATCCAATTGACATCTCCAAAGGCACTGCGAACTGACTCGCCAAATAATTCTCCCAACCCAAGCGCACTGGTAAAGACAACCGGCGCAAACACCGTTTGTCCCTGTTGCCTGCTGAGGTCACGCAGCACCTCTACGCCGGAATAACTCCCGTGCGCTACATCCTGACGGAAGTTGTGTTGTAAACGCTGTGCACGCTCAACAAAGGTTCCACTCTGGCTGCCCTGCCAGGCAAGCAAGATCGAAGAAGTAAAGTCTCCTACCAGGGAGTTGACATCCCGGTGCAGGGATTCCCGGTCGAACAGGGGGAGATTCAGCAGGAAATCTGACTCTTCGCTATAGACCGTAAGCACTTCGGCAAGCGCCGCTGCCAGGGTCATGGACAAAGTAATACCGTGACGGCTCGCAAATTCCGCTAGCTGGTTTTTCTGGTCAGCAGACAGACTATAGTGGCGACGAACAACTCGACGAGTGTCTTTAGACTCAGTACCTATCGCAGTGGGTAATTGAGGAGCGCCGGGCAAATCTGCCAGGCGATCCTGCCAGTGTTCTTTGGCCTGCTGCTTCTCAGCTCGGCGCTCTTCCTTTGAGTGAAGAGCGCTGCGGTCAGCCTGGTATCGCGGATAACTGTAATTCAACGGAACCAGAGACTGCTCTGGTTCCAGGTAGAGCTTGGCCAGGTCATTCAGTAACACGCGCAGGCTAAAGGCATCTGCGGCTACCATATCCAGATTAATATGCAGGCGTGTGCCGCCAGCTTTTAATTCCGCAGGTAACAATGAGAGCTGAACATCAAAAACCTCGCCCTGCGATATATTCAGCTGCCGATGGGAGAGTTGCTCCCTAACAGCGATAAGACTCTGCTCCGCTTCTGCGGCAGCCTGATGCCTGAAATCATGAACCTTTAAACCGGGCCAGCTCACTTCAGCAGGAATCTGCTGTCGACCATCATCGTGGATTTGAACACGCAGCATCCCATGTCGCTCGAACAGGGAACACACAGCCTGTTCCAATCGATCAGGTACTACATCCTGGCCATCAAACTCATGATAAAAGTGTGCGGCAACACCTCCTAAATATTGATTCGGGTCTCGCCCAATCCAATAGGCATGTTGCATCGGTGCCAAATCAAAGGGAGCACCTTCATCAAAAGCGCCCGGCACAGATAAATGTTCACTGGTACTTTCTTCAGTTCCAATAGCCAACTGAGGTAGAAAAAGCCAGGCTTCCAATCGAGGCACCGCGATAAGATCAGCAAATTTTACCTTGATCTTTTTCTGCCTTAATTGGCCAACAATCCTCATGATTTGTACTGAGTTGAGCCCCAACGCAATTAAGTCATCCTGCGGATTAATGTCATTAATATCGGCATCAATAGCCTGACAAACTAAATCCTTTAACAAACTGGCCGGGCTGATTGGCTCTGATTTATTCTGCGGCTTCGGCGACAAGAGATACGCTCCTTATTGCGTCTCGGATAACACGCATTTTGATGCAACTTTCACGATATTCGTGGGTAGGAAGGGAAGCCTCAACCAGGCCGCAACCGGCAAATAGTGTCACCCTGCCCGGGGTGAAAAGTGCAGAACGCAGCGCAACAGCAAACTCCCCTTCCCCCTCGGCATTGAGCCAACCAACAGGTCCGGTATACCAACCGCGATCCAGTCCTTCATTTTCACGGATATACTTCAGTGCTTTTTTCCTCGGCAGGCCTCCCACCGCAGCACTTGGGTGTAAATCCGATAAGATATCCAATAGAGTTACGCCATCTTTCACAAAGCCTTCCAGCGGCGTAAGCAAATGCTGAATTTGCTTTAATTTGCAGAGTTGGGGCGGTTCTGGTTCCGCTACGTTGTGGCAGTATTTGCGTAAGATAGAAAGGAGATGTTGGACAACCAGGTCGTGTTCAAATCGGTCCTTCTCGCTGTCAAGCAGAGATATCCCCAATTTATAATCAGTTGCCGGGTCTTTTCCCCGAGGTGCGCTACCGGCCAAAGCAACGGTACTGATACGCCCGTCTTTACCAGCCGCTAAGCGCTCAGGCGAAGCCCCAAGAAAGCAACTTTTTCCGCGGGAAAAGGCAAACAAATAGGCATCGGGGTAAGATTCTTGCAAATATCCGAGAATACTTCCCGGGCAGCAATCCGCGCTCAGTGATTCAGAGCGAGCGAGAACTACTTTTTGAAACTCGTTGCGCTTGATTGATTCGACCGCACCAACTACACGCTGCTGCCAAGCCATCTGGCCTGCATAGTTTTGGCTAAAATCAGACTCCATCGAAAACAAATTGTCATTCGCTGAAAGGTCAGAGCTACGGGACAAAATATGCTGCCACCGCGCCTTCACCCGCTCCGCAGTCTGATTGCAGTCTGTTTGATCGGTAACGATAAAATTCATTACCAGATAACTGCGATCCCCTTCACAGTAAAGGGCCAACTCGGGCAACGTAAGCACCCCTGAGGGAAAGTCTTGCCACAGCGATGAGGGATCTTTTTGGCAATCAAAAGCAAACCCACCGCACAAAACCGGCCGATGCCCCCCGCTTACCACAGCGGAGGACAGTAATTTTTGCCAATTGGCTTGGATTTCAGACCAAGATTCCCGAGGTGCACAACTAAATTCACAGGCAGAGCCAAAGCTCACAGAATATTCATCTCTAGAGGGCACACCCCATAGGGATGCGAGCCTTTCATGCTGATAACCGGTGGCAAACAACCCTATTGGGTTGCGTCTATGACATGGAGATGAAAACGATGCCAGAACCTCTGGCTGTCCCTGGCTTACCCTGGACTTGGCTTCCTGCAAACAGGCTTCCAGGCCAGCATATTTAGATCGGCCCTTCATACACCTTCCTCAACGGGCAAGCCGCGCTCAGCGCGCCAATGCAGCTTTTGCTGATTGATAAACCAGTGAATAATCCCGGTAAAAAGCTGCTCTATATAATCTGCGGAAAGTTGTTCTTTCTCAGCCCAACGACGGCGGTCAATCAACATATCCGCAACCCGGTCTGGAGCAGGAATACTCGTTTCATCCGGCTTGAACTGGGCTGCTGACAAAACATACCCCATACGCCGCTGCAACAGCCTGATGATCTCGCGATCAATGGAATCGATACCTTGGCGGATCTCATTCAGATTTTCACACTCCATTGGTAGCTTCGTTGCTTGCATAGAAACTCCATCACCTAAGCTGTTCTTCTTCCCATCAATAATGAAACGTTATAACATATCATTTACGAAATCAACGGGATGTTTGTTTTGGATTTGCGCGTCAGGGTGGAGAGAGTGTGTGCTACTTGTTACTAAAGAGAAATAATTCGATCATCATCAAAAGTAACAATCTTGGATTAAGCGAGGTACAGATTCGCAATCTATCGAACGATGGAGAATATAGAGCCGCTCAACAGCCCTATTCCCCCACCAATTGATTTCGACAGCGTTACACGAAACAGAAAAATTTTATACAGCCAACTTAACTTCACATGAAGTTAGGCCAGGTGGAGTTTGCGAACAATATGGCCAACTACCAGATCAGGACAGTCTGACAAGTAAAAGTGATTGCCTGCATATTCGTTAAGTTGAAACTCACAATTTGTCCATTGCTGCCAGCCTCGAGCCTCATCGGTGCTCAACTCAGGGTCATCCCGCCCTACCATCGCGGTAATCGGGCAGTTTAAAAGTTGATCCGAGGACATCTTGCTGGTTTCGATCAAGCGATAGTCTTGGCGTATAGCGGGAAGCAGCAGGGCTCTTAACTCAGGAATCTCTAATAATTCAGGGGCGGTACCACCAAGTTCAATAAGTTGTTGGCACAGAGATTCATCACTCAACTGGTGTACGTTTCCACTCTTTTGAAATTGTGGCGCTTCGCGCGCAGAGACAAATATGTGTTCAGGACCGCGCAATTTTTCGCGATACAAGGAGAGAGCCAACTCATGAGCAACTGTAGCCCCCATACTGTGCCCAAATACAGCCCAGGGTTTATCGATGACAGGTTTGATAGCCCTACTTAACAAAGCAATTAAAGTTTGCATATCTGCGGGCATGGCTTCATTACAGCGTTGTTCCCTACCCGGTAAACACACGAGAACCAATTCTATGGAATCAGGCAATAATTTCGCCCAGGGCCGGTAAAGTGATGCTGTACCACCAGCATGAGGCAAGCACAAAAGTCGGATGGCCGCTTTAGGTTTAGGGCGAGGAATCTGTAGCCAAGCGCCGGACATAAATTTATCTCAATAAGAAATTTGAAGCCGTGAATACTAACTGTTAATTCTTAATTTAGAAATCCAAAGAAGATTCAAAAAATCACTCGCCTGCTCCACTCAAAAATTTCAGGAGACCAGCATGGAAAATAATTTACTTAATGGTTACACGCCTCATCCCAAGGAACTAGAGGCTTTCTATCAGCAACAAGGAATTTGGGATAACCAACCTATTTGGGAGCTGATCACACGTAATGCAAAAAATTCTCCCAACCGATGCGCAGTTCGGGATCTATCAGATCAATTAACTTACGCTGAACTGGTTAACGAAGCCGACAGTATTGCCGCAGGCCTGGTGGAACAAGGCTACAAAGCTGGGGAGCGGGCAATACTCCAGTGGAGCAACCAGGTCAGTTTTATTACAGTCCTGCTCGGTTTATTTCGAGCGGGAATGGTTCCTGTATTAGCTTTGCCTGCGCATCGCCAAAATGAAATATACCATTTTGCACAGGTCTCGGGTGCCAGTATCTATATCACTTCAGGAGCTGAAGGTGATGAAAGCCGTCACAGCATGATAGAACAAATTGCTTCGCAATCTCCGACCTTGCAAGGCATATACAGCTCTGATGAAAATGACACATTGCCTCCCCTGCCCAGAAGAGAGTGCCAAGGCTTCACCCCAGTTCCCGTAGACCCCAAGGCCCCAGCTCTATTCCTCGTTTCGGGAGGCACTACAGGACTTCCGAAACTTATACCACGCACCCACAATGACTATCGTTACAACATTACCTGTGCTACGGCTGCTTGTAATTTAGGAAAAGATGAAGTCTACCTGGCAGTACTCCCCGCCGCCCATAATTTTCCACTGGGTTGCCCCGGCATTCTGGGCACGCTATCCATGGGTGGGCAGGTAATATTCACCAAAGATGCAAGCCCGGACTACTGCTTCGAGCTGATAGAGCGCTACGGCGTAACCGCCACAGCCCTGGTCCCAGCACTGGCTCAGGTCTGGACTGCAGCGACAGAATGGGAAGATGCTGATTTAAGCTCTCTCCGCTTGCTGCAAGTCGGTGGATCAAAGCTGAGTCCAACCGACGCCAAGGCTGCGATAGCTGCTTTTCCCGGTGCACTACAGCAGGTATTCGGTATGGCAGAAGGGTTGATTTGTTACACCCATCACGAAGATAACGATGAAACCATCACCAATACTCAAGGCAGACCTATGAGTTCCCTCGATACTCTAAAAGTGGTCGATGAGTACGGACAGGAAGTGAAAGCCGGAGAAGAAGGAGAGCTGCTCACTCGCGGCCCCTATACACTAAGAGGCTATTACCGTGCAGAAGAACACAACCGACGCGCTTTTACCCCAGATGGCTTCTATCGCAGCGGCGATCGTGTACGCATTCTGGACAATGGCAATATTGTAGTTACCGGACGACTCAAAGATGTTGTGAATCGGGGCGGGGAAACTTTTGCATGTGACGAAATTGAAGAGCATCTACTCGCCCATCCCAGCATTCAACAAGCAGCTGTTATGCCCTTGCCGGATAAAGTGCTAGGAGAGCAAGTTGGAGCAGCTATTGTATGTGCAGATAATGCGCCCACCCTAAAAATGTTACGCAACTTCCTGACCGAAAGAGGCCTGGCCACCTTTAAGCTACCAGAACATCTTAAAGTATTATCTCGCCTTCCAGTTACCCCTGTAGGTAAAATTGATAAGAAGAAGCTTTTGGAGCAAGAAAATCAGTAGGGAGTAGATTAGCCCTAATGCATCACTGAACAATCAATTTCGATTAGTTTAGTGATGCTACTGGCCAAAAAAGGACGTACTTTTTAAATAAACACGAGGGCAAATACTCCATACCGCGCCTAATTATCCGCTCAACCTACCCAGTGGCTATCTCTTAAACCCTGCCGACATGCACTAATAGCGGGTATTGCAGCTACTATCAAAGTACTAACAAGCACTGCCCCCAAAAGCATGATTGTATGTTCGCCCATACTAAATCCATCAAGATAAACTCCAAACTGATCTGCCAACAGCGGCTCAACCAGCCAGACTCCTAATATAAGCCCTGCAACTGCGATTACAGCACCTAAAAGCAAAACCAATAGTGCCTCAGCCTGGATCAATAAAAATAGAAACAATGGGCCCGATCCTATAGTCCTCAGCAATGCTATCTCTGATCTTCGCTCACGCATCGTAGAAAGTAGCAAGATACACAAGCCAAGTAATGCAGCTAAAACAACCATCGCAGAGACAAAAAATAATATCTTTTCAATACCTCCCAGTATCTGCCAGAGCTCCGATAATGCAATGCCCGGCAATATTGCCAATAGAGGCTCCTTGGAATATTCGTTAATTTTTCTCTGCACCTGGAATGTAGCCATTGGGGAATTAAGCCCCAGCAAAAAGGCAGTAATGTTATCTGGCACCAGATCATCATGCTCCACATCAGCGCCGTGGACCGCTTCCAACCCTGCCAAGCTTACGTACAGAACTCGATCTACTGGAGTACCTGTGGGTTTGAGTATCCCCCTAACAACAAATGAATTTTCATCGTGCTCAGTAAAATGAGTTCCAACCAAGCCGTGCGCTAATGTTAGGGAGTCATCGAGTTGGTAGTCTAGCTCACGAGCAACCTCCGCCCCCAATATCACACTAAAAGCATCGACAAAATTCTGGCCACTTGAAAGCTCCAATGGCCTCTTATTCCGATACCGATAGTGATCGAGAAATCCAGTTGAGGTTCCCACCACTCTATAACCTTGATGTGAATCTCCTAAGGATAGGGGAATAGCCCAATTAACTTGCGTGAGCTTAGCAAATTCCTGGTAACTCTCCCATGAAATACGGTTACTGGCATTCCCGATATGGAATATGCTGTACAGTAATAGATTTAACTGTCCAGTGGGCGCTCCAACAATAAGATCTACCCCTGACACCGTACGACCAAAGCTGCTTTTAGTATGGCTTCGCAACTGCTCGATACCCAACACTAATATCAAACTCACTGCCACAGACAAAACGGCCAGGGATACACTTCCCTTACGCTGCATCAGGCTATGCCAGGCAAGCTTAATAAACATCGGCCAACGCCTCCGGTGCAGTATCCCAATCGGGCCTGAGTTTCCAGGCAATATTTATTTCGCGCATATCCGCAACCAAAGGGAAGTGTCGTTCCAGGGAGCTATCGTGACTGACAAAAACCAGTGTGCATTTCTTTTGCTCACAAGCATTCATCAACAGCTGCACAAATGCATCTCTCGCTTCGGGGTCTAAAGCTGATGTAGGCTCATCAACCAGTAACAATTCCGGTTCATTGATCAATGCCCGCACAATTGCCACTCTCTGTTGCTGCCCGACACTCAAGTGGACCACTTTCTTGGGTAAAACCTCTTCTCCCAAACACAGCCCCCCTAGCAACTCCCTAACCCTGCCTCGAAAATCGCCCCGGAAACCAGCGAAGTGGGTGGCGACACGAATGTTGTCCTCCACACTCAAATAGGGAATCAAGTTAAATCGCTGAAATACAACTCCAATGTGTTTTGCCCTGAAACGGTCCCGCTTGCGCTCACTCAGTTCACCCAACGATTGGCCTAGAACCTTTTGGCTCCCCGATTTTGTAACCAGAATGCCTGCCAGGAGGTTCAGCAGCGTTGACTTGCCACTACCGGAGCGGCCGCGTAAAAACACCTGCTCCCCCACTGGTAGCGACCAATAGGGGACTTCTAAAACCGCCGGGCCTTTACGATAAGCGAAGCGCAACTGCTCCACCTCAATAGCAAGTTGAGGTCTTGTAGTGAAGGCATTCATCTTGCACCTCATTTGCAGCATGGATTTTTGCAAACAGATATATAATGATATATCACATCATTTTATATAGTAAATAAATCCGAGCCATGAACAGAACTCCCCTTTCGGCAGCCTGCACCCTGACCACCGCACTACTCGCTGCTGCCTGTGACAGTCGAATTGAAACTCGTCCAGTTTCGCCCCCAGTTGCAGAACATACTCAAGTCAAACAAGTAAGTATCAATTATCGCGAAGTCAGCTGGGAAGAGTTAATCCCGAAAGATGACCTGGATGCGTTACTCAACCCACCAGAATACATAGATGATATTGTTGAAGGCTCGGCTGCCGACTCAATGCCTAACACATCAGCTATTACCACTACGACTGAAAATGAAAGCCGTTACCAAGCCGCTTTGACTTCCACTCGAATAAAACCAGAGTTCGACAATCAACAGATACGTATTGCTGGATTTATCGTCCCGATTGAATTTAATGACGAATTAACGATTTCCCGTTTCCTTTTTGTGCCCTATTTCGGAGCCTGTATTCATCTGCCACCCCCACCGCCAAACCAGGTTATCCATGGCCGTTTTCCTGAGGGAGTTCAAATTGAGGCTCTGTACGAGCCTTTCTCTATAGAAGGGAAACTAAGAACACTAAAAATGGAGAGTGAGTTCGGTACTGCGGCTTACAGTATGGAAGTGGATAACATTCAACCCTACAAAGAATAACGCCCTCAGTGAGCATTGCTCACTTGAGGACGTTAACTCAACTATAGTCGGCTACTGGCCCATCTCCCGAACCAAGTATCCGGCCCCGTCAATATTCTCCATTACCCAGAGAATATAAGCGATATCGACATGAATCGCCCGGGTACTATCAGTGAAGTCCCAATCAGCATTGATGCTATCGTAGGTTCCGTCAAATACGACTCCCACCAACTCACCGCGACCATTCATTGTCGGAGATCCTGAGTTACCGCCCGTAATATCTACGGTACTTAGGAAATTAACCGGTACTGAATCCAGCTGCTTTTCATAGTAACGGCCATAGTTCTTCTTATCGATCGCTTCCATCAAAGCTTTGGGGGCATCAAAGGGGTCCTCGCCGGTATACTTTGCCTTAATACCACGCAATGTTGTAAAAGGTACAAAGCCTTGTTTACCGTCATTACCATCTGCTGCCTCTTTAATTGTTCCAGCTGGTGGCTCATAGCCTTTAACCAGGCCATAAGTCACGCGAAGAGAGCTATTTGCATCCGGGTAGACCGGCTTACCTAAGGAGTGGTAATAATCTATCAGCATCTCCATATACTGTGGGCGCAATTGGGCGAAACGCCCTTTCATGGATTCCTCATGTTCTTCACGGGCAAGCATATCATCGTACATTGCCACTGCCAGCTGGATAAACGGATCCTTGCTCTCTTTGAAGTCTTCAGGCTTTTTACCGATCCACGCTTCACGTACCTCGACATCGGAAAGCTCTGTTTCCTTATACATTTTGTCGAGAGTTGCCTCTAGGTCAGTATTGCCTTTGCCGATATTCAAGTAACGATCAAAGCTGGCTATACGCTGCTCCTTCGGGAGCGCCTGGTAACGGTCCAGGAAGTAAAGCCAGATCTGTTTGTCGACTGATGGGTGATAGCTGCGCTCTATACGACGCATGCCCTCTTTGAATCGGGTTAGATCCCGTTCCTGATAACCCGGCTTGCGCTCAACATCGGGTTTTTCGTTCTCTTTGGCCAATCGATACAGTTTGCTCGCGGCACCCAGCATGGCTGAACGATCCATATAATCGATGGCCAGGTCCTGTTCACGGGTTGATTCTTTTTCTACAACCAGCGCCTCAAGATCATCGATCGTCGACTGGTATTTTTTCTCGCGGGCCTTGTCTGAATCCACCCAAGCTAGCAAATCTTTTTCCAGCTTTTCTTTACGCTGCAATAGATCACTGCGCTGGTAACCCTCCATCATACCGGTAAAGTTTTTAGAGTAATTATTCAAACCTGCCACGAGGCTTGCATACTTTAACTCTGCATCTTTATTGTCGGCAGTTGCCGCACCAATCGTTTCCGACCATTCACCCAGTACCCGCTGCATGTTTGGGTAATACCAGTTGAAGTTGCTTTCCACTTCCTGGGCAGTGCGATAACGGTTGGTACGCCCCGGATAACCGGCAACCATCACGAAATCACCTTCTTTAGGCCCTTTTGCCGCTACAGGCAAATAGTGCTTGGGAACGTAAGGGACATTATCTTTGGAATAATCAGCCGGTTTACCATCTTTGCCAACATAGGCGCGGTAGAAAGCGTAATCGCCGGTATGGCGAGGCCACATCCAGTTATCGATATCGCCGCCGAATTTGCCAATCGAAGACGCCGGCGCATGAACCAAGCGCACATCGCGGATTTCCAGCTGCTTAACCAGGTAGTAGTTCAAACCGCCGTAGTAGCTATAGACCTCACAACGATGGCCCGGATCTTTTTCACACTCGGAAACCAGCGCCTTCTCCGCTTCTTCGATAGCGGCAAAACGTGCAGCACCATCCATCTCATCTGTCAGGCGTTCGTTAACCTTGTCCGTTACTTCGTTCATTGCAACGGTGACGTAGACGCGGGAGCCCGGTGCAGCAGGCAGCTCTTCAGACAAATCTCCGGCCAGGAAACCTTCAGCCAGTAAATCCTTGGATTCAGTTGAATTGTATGAAATTGAACCGTAGGCGCAGTGGTGGTTGGTAATCACCAATCCCGTGGGAGAGACAAAGGAAGCGGAACATCCCCCCAGGCTGATCACCGCGTTCATTGGAAATTCGGTAAGCTTGGTCATGCTGGCTGGGTCCAGCTCCAGGCCATGAGTCCGAAGCTCTTTGGACAGCTCAGGCAACTGGTGAGGTTGCCACATGCCTTCAGTCGAAACACTCTCTTTCTCTGCGGCGAGGCTGGCGCAACTCGCTCCAGCAAATAATGCAGCAGTTGCAACCCCGTAAACAATAGAATTATTGATTTTCATATTTACTCAGCAATATTTAAAAAATAACAGGTTAATTTTGGGTACTTCCCAACGCTAACCCTGTCTTTTCCGGTACACCGAAAATTCACTCATAAACACGGCAGGCTGACAGCTTAACACACCCTCCCCGGCTGCAGGCCGGCACGAAGCTGCACCCCTAGCTAAATCCTGCCAATCATTGCCATTATTTCCCTGGCTCCTCCACTCAAGTGGGATAAACCATAAATACACAATTGATACACTGTATCATTTTGATCCAATCAAATCTGAGCAAAATGTGAATTACGACGACAGCAAGAAAGAAATCTGCGATAAACGGTTTTGCAGCTAAAAAGAACATCGCCGAATAATCTACTTGCGCCAGGCAGTGGTCAATACGCCTCACCAAGGTTCCCTCCAGCTATCAGAACTCCCGATGAATTCGGTCTTCAAGATTGATTCACCCCAATGTTGGAGGTTGCCAAGGCCGACCATTCTCAATATGATATGTTATATCATAGCCTACATTGAGGAGTGGGTAGTCCGAGTGAGGAATTTAGGTATTGCACCGCCCGCCATAGCAGAGAGCAAAGCAATTAAAGCCTCTGAAAATAGTATTTATTAGCCGAAGTTACTTAATTGGAGATTAGCTTGAGCCTGACTGACTTTACAGAAAGAAGCCATGAGACACTTATCACACAAGCTCCAAGTGCTGAACTGGCTCCGAAAGAGGAAGGACTGTCAGTGGCAGACCTGCCAAATACCCGTCGGGCCGTATCTGCAGGTAATGGAGAAGTTTTAGCAGATATTTTCCAAGCTGATATCAATATGGCCATCTGGCAACGAGAACTGTCCAGTAGCATAGCCAGTGATTGCCGCTCCCTCTTAAATAGTGGTGTCCATCCCAACCGTAGGATTCTATTACCTACCGCCAAGATCGAGCGTCTCGGTGAAGCATTGCCAGAGCTTGGTCCCTACCCGCACTTGTGTGCTGACATCCAGTTACTGGCAGATATGTTCAGTTACCTATTTGAGCTAAGCGGAGTCGGTATTCGTTTAACAACCCTGAGCGGTGCAATGTGCCCCAAGTTTCATGTAGATCGGGTGCCCTGCCGATTGATTACGACTTATTTAGGCACGGGGACTGAGTGGCTGGCACCAGACTCTATTGACCCAAATACGCTCGACTTAAAGGCTAACCAGGAATTCCCTCCAACTTCCATCAATCACCTGGCATGCGGCTCGGTTGCCCTTCTCAAAGGCGAACTCTGGGAGGGCAATGAAGGGGCCGGTCTAATCCACCGCTCGCCGAGTGTCGAGCCCGGCCAACTGCGACTGCTACTCACATTCGATTTCGGATCCGCCGACGAATGACGAGCGCTTACTGGGACGTAAAAATTCTATTAGGAATAACTCATGAAACTTACCGCGAACCTTTTCGCACTGATGACTCTTTCAAACTTGGCCCATGGAATTTCCGGACAGGTATTAGATACTTCTGGAGAGCCCATCTATGGCGCCAGTATTGAAGTCGCGGGAAGTCGACAACAGACCCAAACAGATGCCCAGGGCCGATTTTTACTTGAGGTGAATACTTCGCAACTCCGCGAAATCCACATCAATGCCCCAGGGCACAGCCACAAGACAATAATTCTAAAGGCCGGTCAGGATGAGCCCCTCATGGTTACCCTGCAACACACCGTTATCGAGCAAATCGATGTAACAGCCACACCATTACATGCCTCCACTATTGAATCGGCACAACCTGTAACCGTAGTAGCTGGCGAAGAGCTACGTAGAAAACAAGCCTCCACTCTGGGAGAAACCCTCAAAAATGAAGTGGGAGTTCATTCCAGCTACTTTGGACCAGTAGCCAGTAGTCCAATCATCCGGGGGCTCAACGGCCCCCGTGTTCTGATTACCCAAAATGGACTCGACAGCGCTGATGCCTCCCGAGTTGGCCCAGATCATATCGTCGCCACAGAGACAATTACCGCAGAGCAGATAGAAATCCTGCGAGGCCCTGCCACCCTGTTTTATGGGTCCGGAGCCATCGGTGGTGTAGTCAATGTGGTAGACGAGAGAATACCCACCTCTGGTGAAAACAGGACTGCTTATTCGCTGGGAAGCAATACTGTTGCAAATGAGCGCGAAGCTTCACTGGCTCATACCGGCGGTAATGACCAGCTGGCATACCACGTGGACAGTTTCTGGCGCAAAGGTGACGACTATGAAATTCCCACCTCGGGCGACCATGACGAACATTCCAGAGGAGTATTAGAGAACAGCGATTCAGAAAGCAACGGGTTCAATATTGGTGGCAACTGGTTTTTAGATAATGGATCTATCGGCCTTGCCTATGGACGCCTGGAGCGAGTTAATGGTATTCCCGGGCACGGTCACTCTGATGAACACGAAGATGATGAATCAGAGCATCATGATGAACATGAAGAAGAAGTAGTTTCTGATTTGAAACAGGACCGATGGCAGCTGGTCAGTGAACTGTCTCTGGACAACATATGGTTTAGCGGTCTGGACACCAGAATTGGATACACAGACTACGAACATTCTGAAATCGAGAACGACGCTGTCGGCACAACATTCAGCAATCAGACACTTCAAGCTCGGGTCAACCTATTATTGCAAGAAAGGGCCGGATGGCGCGGCGCAATAACCCTGGAGAGCAAAACTACAGATTTTGAAGCGATAGGTGAAGAGGCCTTCACCCCGCCGAGCACAACAGGAAGCTCAGCAATTGGGCTGATACAAGAAAAGCACACGGGTGAATTCCTATGGCAATTAGGGGCCCGTATCGAAAGAGTCACGGTTGAAGCTGCCGATGATGAATGGGAAGGAGAAAATCTCGATAAACTGGCTTTCACGCCCTATAGCGTTTCTGCTGGCTTGGTCTGGGATATCGCCGCCAATTACAATGCCGGGATCTCTTTTACCCACGCACAACGGGCCCCCAGCGCCGCTGAACTTTTCTCGTATGGCCCCCATATCGGCACCAGTAGCTTCGAAGTCGGCGCGCTTTTTAAACTGAATGATGACACAGAAGAACCCTATTTTTACTATGAAAACAATGTTGATGAAGAGGTATCCAACAACATTGACCTGAGCTTTCGCAGGCATTCAGGAAATATCGGCTGGGTACTGAACTTATTCTACAACCAGATAGATAATTTCTACTACGAACGCAATACGGGCTACACCAGCGAAGACTTTGAAGAACACGATCACGAAGAAGAAGAAGAAGAGAGTCATGATCATGGCGAACTGCCGGTTTATGTTTTCGATCAAGCGGATTCGACACTCTACGGTCTAGAAGCTGAATTTGCCTGGCAATTATCCAAGCCTCTCACACTGACATTGTGGGGAGATACTGTTCGTGGAAAGCTGGATAACGGAGGTAATTTGCCTCGTATCCCACCCATGCGACTGGGCGGCATGCTAAATTATAGCTCCAATGGGTGGGATGCAGGGATTGAGATTACGCACGCGTTTAAGCAAACCAAAGTCGCAGAACTGGAAACTACCACCGCTGCTTACACACTTTTGAGTACTGAGCTTGCGTACACTTTTCTAGGAAATCCGCACAACCTTACAGTCTACCTCAAGGGTAATAACCTAACTGACGAGTTAGCCTATGTGCATTCATCCTTCCTGAAAGAACTTGCTCCACTCCCCGGGAGGAACTTTAGTCTTGGATTGCGGGGCATGTTTTAATTAAGGGAAGCTCTAGTCAGTCAAAAAAAACCATCGGCAATGATTATTACCGGTGGTTTTTCTTTTATATGAGTAGTACTCAATAAGTACTAAGAAATATTCTAGCGTTTCTATAAATTCACCCATAGGACGTGCAGTTACCAAAAGTCTAATTAGGAATTAACATGACTCAGCCAATAGTACCCGAAGATTTTAATGCTTGGCTGCATTGTATTGCGATAGAATGCGGTATTGAGCTAACACCAGGCTTTGTTGATGAACGTATCAGCGCACTCCAAGATAAGAATAACTACCATACCCGTAGCTTTGTTCTCTTATATGGGCAAGAGCACCACCAGAAAGTCCTCAACTGGTTTAAGCAAGTGCGTGAAAAAATATAATCTAGCACCTATCAACACTTTCGGCCTATCTGCGAAAAATGAAAATCTGACAAAGAATATAAAAATCAATCCAACTTATCAAAATGAAGAAAATGTAAATATTTTTTAGTCATATATCACCACCATATAAAATTTAGATATCCATCCACCTCTTTATTTAGCGACAGCCTGTGGACCATTTTTAATGCTTCGGCAGAGCCATGACGCGACTTAGCTTTCGCGCATCTAGAGTCAGGAATGTTCCTGAAGGGGTTTGTTAGTAAATAGAAGGAGCCAGGTTAATATACCTGGAAAAACTATGTTTTTGCTCCGCTTGAGCCTCTATTTAAATAATTTTCTTATTGTGCCAACCTTTGATTTGCGGGGAGAAGTGCCCTAAATAGATATGAAAGAAAAATACAATAGGACTATTCCACTTACTGACAAGCGGAGATCCCGGAATTTTCCGTTTTTCTTTAGATGTTTATGTTGCGTTAACAATCGCTCAGTAGATATTCAATCTGGTTGGCTCGGGCAATAATCTGATTGTCGAGGCAAATGGGAGTCTTTCGCAGATACGTATCCGTCTAAATGCTGATTTAGGAGGCACCAGACTTGAAGAGATACATCTGGCCATAGACATAAAACATCTATTTTCGCAGATATATACGAGTAGCAAATCAATTTAACGATCAACGGACCGTATAGAAAAAATCGAATATCATTTTTAACGATTGGCTGAAACCGTGGAAAGGCTCAAAATGATACAGGAATCACTTTGAAATCTCAGGGGGCCTTCCCACACAGTATTTAGCGGGCATTTCATCTAAATCAACTGCCTTCATAAGCTGTCTACTTGCCTCAAGATAGGACTCTGCAGTTGCGCCTGACCAATAACCCGTATCACAAGTCAGAGAAACACAATCCCCTCCAAAAGTTACAAAAGGCTTATCACGTACAATCTTGCATGTGCATATGGCCTTGAGCGGATTCATTGGGTCGACAATACAAGGCTGATCCAGGCAATCTGTCCACGGTTTACCCTCGGGACAGGAAAGTACAGGCTTAGTAGGAGCCTGAGCGAAAGAAAATGTCGACAAGGCTTTTTTAACGCCGTTTGAGTTGGTCGCAGGTATCCGGGTTTTACATTCTGATAACCCAAAGTTCAATCCTTTGTTAACATCACACCTACATATTGCATTTGAATCCGGATTCCTGGGGTCTGGAATACAGGGGGCAGATGTGCATAAGACATACTCATTACTGCAAATGATACCCTTGCCACTTTTGATGGAATTAAGATTGTCTTCTTCAGCTGACGTTTCAAATCTCACAAAGACAAGGGCAATCAAAACCACTGTGAGTAAAAATGAATGCTTCGTCATGAGTGTCTCCCTTGGAATTTAAAAGTCGAATTGAATATAAACTGATATTTCCCATTTGAAGATATACTTTTGTAGCGCTCAAAAGATAGTCTCAAGTTACATCTACAGAGACTATCAATAATGGATTTTAACGCCTACGTTTCATGGATTTTCTCGTATAAAGTAAAGACGGCCTGGCATATAGGAGAACAGAGCGAGATAGAGAACTTATTCCGCCGGCTGAGAGGGTTCAGAGGTCTTACCAGTCGTTTTGATATTTTAGATTCTTAAGAGGTTTTTCACTTATTGAAAACAGGTTGATTAGTAATAATTGGACCCAGTGGCTATTATCACTAATGGCCACAACAGTAGAACTGTATAACGGTACCAACAGCCATAATGAGTGACTGAATTTGGTTAGAGTGAGTGAGGTATGCTGAAACCCCACATATCACTCACTATTCATAGTGATTAACTAGTATATGATCAGATTACAAACTGAACTCTACCCTACTCTCACCTGACTTTAAGGTATAGCTTTGATTTTCACTGCTATTATTTACAGTAATAGTGTTCACTTGGTCCCGCTCAATCTCCATCAGCATCGATTGCTTAATGCTCAATTTTTTACTGGAAAGATCTACCAAAGGCACTTCCTGATATATCCAGATATCATGAACATCGGCTTCCATACCTACCCAATTGAGATTTAACACATCGCCATTTTTCTGGCTAACCTGGAATCTTGAATTGACATAGTTCTCCATCTGTTGTTGTGCTTCATTCAACTCTTTACCGGCACTTATTGACAAAGCTTTTTCAATATCAGCAACAAAAAATCGGTGGGAAATCTCCAGTGTTTGAGTGCGTTCATTTACTGAGAGGCTAGTCAAACCAAAATGATAGCGATGTGCATTTGCCTGGAGTGCAATTACTGAGGTCGTTACTACCAGCAAAAAGGAAAATAAAACTTTCATCAATTACTACCAATACATAATGAATGTTTCAGATGGATATTTTGCGTCAAAAACACAAATTGCAGCTCCCCAAACCAATTATCAGTGAGCTGCAATTTTCTCCAAGGTTTAACCTGCCTCTTTAAGTTCTACATCCCAATCCTTCATCAAATTACGCTGCTTTTCATCCTTAAATAGCTCCAGGCGCGACTTGATAATGCGGCGTGGGTAGAAGTTGTTCTCTACATTGACATCCGCTGTTTCCCAGTGGGGATCAAGCACTACTGACTTCAGCACCTTACTCTTATCCCTCACCAGCATCTTGGAGGTCTTCTTAGCATTGCGAGTCCAGATTTCAGCGGGGATACGCAAATCCTCAACACTTCCATCTTCATATTCCAATCGCAGGAACAGGGGCATTACCAAGCCACCAATATTGCTAAAGTCCAGCACGTAGACATTACTCTCAACCCTGAGTAAATCTTTTTCCCAGTCCTCCAGATCCTCCAGCTTACTTCGGTAGCTATTGCGATCTGCATTGGAAACATCAAACTCGTCGTGCTTGTTATAGAAGTCTTCCAATTCCGGTTTACCATCAACGATACGGGTCAACTTTCTCGCGCGGTTCTCAATAACAGTGATAGTCTCCGGTTCCCTTTCATGCTGAGCGCGCTTCCAAGGCCCTTCTACTTCAGGGTTTTGTGTACCAACGGTGTAGTGATGTACAGCATCAAGGCTGATATCAACATTATCAGTAGTGTAGAACCAGCCGCGCCAGAACCAATCCAAATCCATACCTGATGCATCCTCCATAGTACGGAAAAAATCTGCAGGCATAGGGCGCTTGAACTTCCAACGCTGGGCATACTCTCGGAAAGCGAAGTCGAACAGCTCACGTCCCATAATGGATTCACGCAGGATATTCAGTGCAGTTGCCGGCTTTCCGTAGGCATTGTTACCGAGTTGAAGTACTGATTCCGAGTTCGTCATAATCGGAACCTGGTTCTCGCTCTTCATATACTCGACAATTTTTCGCGCATCTCCGCGGCGAGATGGATACTTTTCCTCCCACTCCTGCTCAGCCAGGAACTGTACGAAGGTGTTTAGCCCCTCATCCATCCAGGTCCACTGGCGCTCATCAGAATTAATAATCATCGGGTAGTAGTTATGCCCTACCTCATGAATAATGACCGAGATAAGCCCATACTTGGTGCGGCGGGAGTAAGTACGCTTACTGCGGTCCTCCTCATCAATTTCTGGCCGCGGACCATTAAAGGTGATCATGGGGTATTCCATTCCCCCCACAGGGCCGTTGACTGAAATAGATACCGGATAGGGATAATCAAAACTGTAGCGGTTATAGACGTCTATTGTATGAATAATGGACTCTGTAGAGTACTTATCCCACAGAGGAGTGCCCTCTTCTGGATAGAAGGACATTGCCATTGTGTCGGTACCGCCCTTTTTATAACCCTGTGCATCCCACAAGAACTTACGCGAAGATGCCCAGGAAAAGTCACGGACATTTTCTGCTTCAAAAACCCAGGTTTTGCGCTCAGTTGAACGACTTTTCTCATTTTCCAGGGCCTCGTCCTTAGTGACAATCATCACGGGCTTATTCGCAATACGGGCCTTTCGCAAACGCTCACGCTGCTTGGAAGTCAGCACATCCCTCGGATTTTGAAGAACGCCGGTGGCGGCAACGATATGATCTGCCGGCACCTCGATAGCGACACGATAATTTCCAAACTCAAGCGCAAATTCGCCGCTCCCCAGGAACTGCTTGTTTTGCCAGCCGCTAACATCGTTATAGGCGGCCATACGCGGGAACCATTGGGCTATTTCGTACAGGTAGTTATCATCGCGCTTAAAATATTCAAAACCGGAGCGACCACCCAGCACTTTTTGCTCAACAACTTTGTAAGCCCAACCAATCTGGAAGCTCACACTGGAACCGGAGGCCAGTGGCTGGGGCAGGTCAATTCGCATACCAGTATCAACAATAGTATGTCTAAGCTCCCTCCCCCGTGTGTCAACCACTTTAGTAATCTGGTATCCCCCTGGAAACTCCCCAGATACCACCGCATGACGAAAACTATTAAACGGGATGGTATCCGGGGCAATGGCTTCCAGGTTAACCGGCCTCGCCAAATTACCAGAGGAGTTAGGCTTGAAGCGATTTTGATCCAGTTGCACCCACAAATAACGCAGTGTATCTGGCGAATTATTGGTGTAAGTGATGGTCTCTGAAGCGGTTATCAGTTGCTTATCATCATCCAGTGAAACCTTGATATCGTAGTCCGCTTGCTGCTGCCAATAGGCATGACCCGGAGCTCCCGACGCAGTGCGATAGCTATTAGGTGTCGGCAGCAGCTCCTCCAGCTGGCGGAACTTATCACCGGTTACATTTAGGGGGTCTGCGGCAAAGCTGCCCGAAAAGCCGGACATAGCAAGCCATGCCACTGTTAAGCGGCCGAGTAATTTTATATTCATTGGTTTACGTCAGATTACAATTTTATAGAACACGGTCCCCAAAAAATGATCAGGGTCTTTGCAAGCATTTGCGATAAGCCAGGCCAGATTTGAATATCCGGCCTAACAGCTATTTGGATTCATAAAACACTTTTGTTTCTGCATCCTGATTATCTACCAGAGCATCGATCCAGGACTTCTCCATCTCATCCCAGCCCAAGGGTACCTGGTTAATCACCTCCACCCGGCTTTCCAAAGTGTCATCCAGCTCCAATACTGTGAGCACTTTGTCAGCCTTGTTAAATCCAAATACACCTTGCTCGGTAATAAATACACCCTTGATTCTCTCAGCTTCAGCGCCGCTGAATAGTGAAAAGAGCGCATCATAGTCAAATATAAATTCAGGGCTAAAACGCCAGCCACAGCTGTAGTACCCCTCTCCACTATTCTCTGAGCGGAGATAACCACACTCCGGTAATAGCTCAACTTCATCCACCGACTGATTTACCGGATGCTGGTGATCATTCCCTGTAGAAACCTGGAAACCACTTGAAAGTAGAAGCCAGTCTAGTTCGATACGCCCCTGCTCCACCACTTGAAGAGGTTTTTCTGTGCCTTCACCTAAAAATGAGAGAAAACGCTGAAGGTTTTGCAAGTCCTCAGGACCATAGAGGTCAGACTTGTTGGCAACCACCAGGTCGGCAACTTCTAATTGCTGCCGAAAAGTCTCACTACGCAAATAGCGGTCGTCCTCTATACAGCGGGCATCCACTAAAGTAAGCGTACCACGGAGGTTCAAAACACCGCCGCGTACAGCGTCGGACAGCGCTTCGAGTACCTCTCGCGGATGCCCCAGACCCGTGGGCTCGATCAATAAACGATGGGGCCTGGCTTTGGCCAGTAACTGGTTTAAAGCAACCTGCATTGGTAAGCCCGCCGCACAGCACATACAGCCTCCGGGTACCTCCCGGATATAAATGCTGTCTTCCTGGTCCGGTTCAAAAAGTGCGCCGTCAACACCCACCTCTCCAAACTCATTGACCAGAACAGCCCAGCGTTCATCATCGGGCTTACTTTCCAGAAGGTGGCGGATTGCGGTCGTCTTGCCAACACCCAGAAAACCGGTGATAACGTTGGCGGGTACCCCGCGTATCAACTGACTAGCCGCCACTAAGCTGCTTCCCGGCTACATTCATCACAGACACAATCCAACTCTAGCTGCGACGTTTGAAGATGAAACCCAGCACTTTCAACCGTATCGCGCAGCGCGGTGATGACTTCCGGTCTGATGCCAATTTCCCTTACTTTGCTACACCGGTTGCAAATTAAAAACTGCGGGGTTTGGTGGCTGTGATCACAGGCAATATGAGCACATGCGAGATACTTGTTCTCTGAATTAAGCTTGTGAACCAAGTTCTCTGCGGCCAGGAAGTCCAGCATTCGATAGACTGACATGGCAGGAATTGAGTCGCCGACGTCACTATTGTAATGCTCCGCTATTTCGTAGGCTGAGAGCGGGGTTTTAGACCGCAGCAAAACGGTTAGGACATTCTTGCGCTTTTCAGTCAGGCGCGCCCCTGAGCTACGGCAGGCTTGTTCTGCCACGCTCAGGGTCTGTCTGATTTGGGATGCTTTCATAGCTATTTCATTTGCAGTTTGTTGTCTTTAACAGTGAGCAGTTCAGCCCCCTGTCGACCGGAGCTGACCCATTGCACTGCAATCCCATGAATACCGGGAAATCTCTCGAACAGGGTAACAATAACGCTGTTGAACTGTGCCAGATTATCACACTTGAATTCATAGCTAGCATGGAAACCGCTATGTACCGAACTATCACTGCTAACTTCCGCGCTATAAGGCACCTCAACATCCACGCTTCGGGGCTTACAATTGGTTCCAACAAACTCCAGGAAAAGATCAGGCTTAGCAAGTTCGAGGGACACCTGATCCAACAATTGTTGTTGAGCATGGCTACGTGGCGCGTGCTCAAACCCCACCAGATTGACTGAAGGTGACTCCAGCTCGATACGGATGCTATCTGCCTCGGCCACCAGGTACATTACTGCCTCACCGTGAGTATGCCCCCCCATATCTCCGGCAACTGGACCGGCAACAAACAAAGCAACCAACGGAACCCGTGCAAAATTCATTATCCTCACCTAATCAACCTAAGCCACCCGATATATCAAGCGCTGGTTTACCCCATGGGCAATGATTAACAAGCCAGCACCGAGGATACTGGCGACTAGCTCCCATACTCCCTCCAGGTAAAGCGCCCCAACCAATAGCAGTGCCCCAGAGAAGCCCACGACCATTACCGCATAGCGTTGATGACGTCGACAGGAAGCTGGGAAGCTGGCCAAAGCCAGGGTCACTACCGGCACGAGCAAAAGCAAGTGGAGAAACTGGTCATCCTGCAGTGCACCCAATATCCCCAAACCACCCAATAACGGTAATAATGGGGTCAAAAGACAGTGCACTAGGCAAACTCCAGAAGCCAAAATCCCTAAAGTATCTCTCACAACAATCCTTTTAATCTTCGAGTATTTAAGACAGATAGCCACACTTCAGCCAACGAAATGATATGTTATATCATAAATAAAATATTTCAAGTCAAACAGAGCAGTGTGACTAAAGGTTCATCAAATGCCGCGAATCAATGAGCAGGAACTGCTGGGGATGCCCACCTCAGACTATATGAATGAAAAGCAATTATCCTTACTACATGGACATCAAAGCCTTCCTTATCGCTAATAAGGCTACGAAAACAACACAAGTCTCCGAGGAAACACTAGAGATACTCAGCTTTTTTGAGGCTGATATTCTTGACGGCGACCAGGAATATCGGGAAGAGCCTGAGCTGTCAATGTTGACAGCGGGCCCTTTAGGGTACTTTAATTTCTGTAATTTATTTATTTTGTTTCGATAAATTTTGATAAAAATCAAAGTAACAAAAATTACGTAGCTACAAGCTCTAAAGCCAAAAAATTT
Source organism: Microbulbifer variabilis ATCC 700307 (assembly GCF_000380565.1). Taxonomy (GTDB): domain Bacteria; phylum Pseudomonadota; class Gammaproteobacteria; order Pseudomonadales; family Cellvibrionaceae; genus Microbulbifer; species Microbulbifer variabilis. The sequence continues at coordinate 709,998 of NZ_AQYJ01000029.1, read as the reverse complement.
GTTAACCAGTAACATACTATACACGTTGAGAGATTACCCCTCATTGAAAAAGTCTACAGAAGACAATCCAGAGATGGCGGAAATTCAGAACTTAGTCAACTCTACAAAAGCAGCCTAACATCACAGAGCATAGCGGGTGGAATTATAAGAGACCCAAATGTAGATCGAAACGCCTCACGTTGTTGTCCTGCCGGCCGAAGCGAAGATTACTCATATAATATACCTCAAAGATAAGGTCAGATCATGTTGGATTATGGTCCTGAGTCCGCGGGGCAAGAGAGCCAGATACCTTTTTTACTCCGCTTACGCATCCTGGGAGGGATCCATTCATAAATCACCAACGGTCTCACCTGTTTTCATTCGCCAATGAATACTACTTTTAACAAGGTAACGGACATGTAAATCCAATTTGAATCAGATCGACTAGACTGTAGACCAAGAGCGAGCAGCAGTGGAAGATCTTCGAATGAATTATTCATTCGGTATCATGATGATCTAAGCGTCGAATAAATTAATTACAGTTATCAATTAAACCAAGCATGATGACATTAAAAGAAACTTTAATTAGAACGACCATTGTCGCCTTAATATGCCTAGCCACCTCGGCTTGTTCTAAAAGAATTGCCAGATTTATAGAGGAAGCTGAAAATTTCGCCCTTGATGAAGAAACAAGCAATATTAAAGTTGAAGACTTAGGTTTCAAAAAAGATAAATACTGTCCAATCAAAAAAAACAACTGCATTAGTTATTATTACGGACCACCTTTAACCAGCAACAACCTACAGTACTCTGTGAAATTTGGAGAGGGAGACAGGAAGAATATTGTAGGGATTAACTTAAGTAGAAATTCTTTAGAAAGACATTACTCTGGCACTGTAATATTATTACACGGATTTCGAACCGCCAAAGAATTTATGCTTAATTCAGCTCTGTATTTCCGCTTTCTAGGATTTCAGGTTGTTGTTCCTGATTTACTTGGTCATGGTGGTTCGGGTGGCAGGAGGAAATATGGGGTAGAAGACAGTAAATATATCAACAATCTTATTGGCAGCCTAATTGAGGAAGGGGTTATCAACAATGGGAGAATTTATATTGTAGGAAACTCTATGGGCGCCTTAACGGCCACATACATTTCCTCTTTAAGAAAAGATATCAGTGGAATTATTCTTTTGGCTCCGATGCCGCCATTTGATGAAGCTGTATACAATTATGCAAAACGTGACCACCCCCTGCTAAGCAGAATTATTCCTGAGAAGGACTTCCGTAAGGGTGCGCTTTTAGCCTTAAAAAAAGCCAAAATCAATTTGAATGATACAAAAATACTACCTATTATTGAGTCCTCCCAGGCCCCTACACTACTAATACTCTCAGATTCGGACAAAATTTCGCCTTACGCAGATTTCGAACAGTTGAGAAATGACAATATCAAGATCATCAAAATTCATGACAGATATCATCCGAGCATGAATACAATAGGGGAAGTCGAACATAAAGCAATCATTAGTTGGCTCAACACTACCCAAAATTAATCTTATAAAACTTGACAACCAATTCTCTCCTGTTCGAACAATACAGGAGTCGTCATCTTAGAACCTAAACACAAAGATAAAGAGCAATACTTCCCTAGTATCAATTTAGATTATATCTCCACATTCAAACCGGGAAAACATTCAATTGGAATTGTGACCCCATAAAAAATTATACAATAAATTCAAACCATGCTTGATCATATTACGCCAGTTCAGTTTGTGGAGAAATTGGGATTTAGTACGATTTGGGTCAGGATCGCAAAAGCTGCTGCCTCTGTTGATCAAATCTCAGGCGGGCGCTTAATTCTAGGGATCGCCAGTGGCGATCGTCCGGAAGAATATCCTGCGATGAATGTTTCGTATCAGGAGCGAGGGAAACTGTTCCGGGAGAGCTATAAATATATTCGCCGTGTAGCAGAGCCCTCCCCCCAACTTCAAAGCTCCTTTGGGGCAATTTCTGGAGATCTGGACATATTGCCCAAACCAGAAAAAACAAAGCTGCCTTTATTGATAACGGGCTCCTCTCAGCAACCCCCAGATTGGCTCTCTAACAACGGAGATGGTTGGATCACCTATCCTCGCCCACATATCGCGAAAAAACAATTTATTGGCCAATTGAGAGATAACTCTGCCATTAACAAGCCAGTGATGGAACCTCTCTATATTGATATAACTGAAACTCCGGATGCCCTACCACACCCCATACACTTGGGATATCGACTGGGAATTAACCAATTATATCAATACCTTAAATCGCGAGAAGAGATCGGAGTTAACCATGTTGCTCTTAACCTCCGATTTAACCGGGTAAATATTGAAGAAACACTTGGAATAATTTCGGAATTAATTCTCCCACATTTTAATGAAAAGGAATAACAAGTGCGAAAGACCATTTTGTTGACAGGCGGTACTGACGGTATCGGATTAGAAACTGCAAAAATACTGGCAGCAAAGGATCCTACTTTGCTCTTACATGGCCGCAGCGATACAAAACTAGAAAGTGCAAAAGAAGCAATAAAGCAAAGCTATCCCAAGGCCCATATAGATACATTCCGAGCAGATTTATCCAATTTATCAGATGTGTTAGCACTGGCCTCAATGGTAAAAGTTCAATATTCAAATATTGATGTTCTTATCAATAATGCCGGCGTATTTAAAGTACAGAACCCAATAACCGACACGGGTTACGATGTTCGTTTTATCGTAAATGCTATTGCCCCCTACTTGTTAACGACACGGCTATTGCCGCTGTTTAGCGCCAATGGCCGCATTATTAATCTATCCTCTGCAGCGCAAGCAACTGTGAACATCGAAGCGCTCAAAGGTCACCAACAACTATCCGACAGCGACGCTTATGCCCAAAGTAAATTAGCTCTTACCATGTGGACCTTTCAACTAGCCCGCTCACTTGGCGACAAGGCCCCGCAATTTATCGCAATCAATCCCGCCTCATTTCTGGGTAGCAAAATGGTAAAAGATGCTTACGGAACTCAAGGGAAAGACTTAAGTATCGGCGCCAATATATTGGTACGGGCGGCACTCGATAATGAGTTCTCAAACGCTAGCGGTAAATACTTTGACAATGACATAGGCAATTGGTCCCAGCCGCACCCAGACGCGCTAGATGAGAAAAAGAGAAAGGTACTTATTGAAGAAATTGAGAACACTCTCGACAAACTCGGCATTAAAAATACCTAAGACGTTAACGCAATCAATTAAAAGGAATTCACCATGAAATATGAAGGTTTTACCACATTCACGGCGAAACAAGATAACGGAATCCTAACTGTGACATTTGACTTTGGTCCCGTGAATGTCCAAGGGCAGGAAATGCTGGCCGACTTAAACAGCCTGGCTATGCGCCTGGAACGGGATCGAGAAACCAAAGTCGTTGTATTTCAGTCTGCAAATCCGGAGATTTGGGTATGTCATTACGATACTGAGCTATTAAAAAACATGTCTGATGAAGCTGTATCTCGCGAAGAAGCCCAACTGTTGGATTTACAGGCTGTCTGTGAACGCATCAGTAAGGTGCCCCAGGCAACGATCGCCAAACTAGAAGGCTTCGCCAGAGGTGGTGGCCATGAACTGGCCTTGGCACTCGATATGCGTTTCGCAGCCCGAGGAAAATATAAATTCATGCAAATGGAAGTGGGTATGGGAATCCTCCCCTGCGGGGGAGGCGCATCAAGGATGGCTCGCCAGACAGGACTGGGTAAAGCGCTGGAGATTATTCTCAGCGCCCGTGATTTCGATGCTGACGAAGCGGAAAGGCTCGGCACAATCAACAAAGCACTAGACCCAGATGAAATTGGCGAGTATGTCGATAGCCTGGCGAAGAGAATCGCTCAATTTCCAGCAGAATCAATCAATGCCTGTAAACAGGCGGTCTATGAGTCAATCGATAAACCTATCGGTGAAGCGCTAAAAGCGGAAGCCTATTGGCTGTATCAAGCAACCAGTAAAACACCTGCGCTAAAACGCTTCTCTAACGCAGATGAACAAGGGTTGGAACACGATATTGAAAATCAGCGGAACTGGAACCAACTGGTTATGGATGTACAAAAAATAAACTAGCAGTAGCAATTGGGCATCCGACAATTTACAGACAGCGATGCCCTACTTACTTCGGACACTTAGACAAAACTCTACAGAAAGTACACTTTTTGGGAATCAAAATGAGAGCAATGATTGTAAATACCTTTGGCGGCCCAGACGTATTTGAAGCTGCTGAAGTACCCAAGCCGACCACCAAAGCTGGCCATGTGCTGATTAAAATATCAGCAACCAGCGTCAACACCGTAGATACCATGATTCGCCAAATGGGACCTGCATTACCCCTTTCACCGAAAGCCCCGGCAATATTGGGTATGGACTTCGCTGGTGTTGTTGAAGAGATTGGCGAAGGTGTAACCGATTATCAGGTGGGCGATGAAGTCTATGGCTGCGCAGGTGGACTGGCTGACTCACCGGGAACATTAGCCGAATATATTGTTGCAGACGCGAACTTAATTGCCCTGAAACCCGAGAACCTGACCATGCGGGAAGCAGCAGCTTTGCCCTTAGTAGGCATAACCGCCTACGAAGGGTTACAGCGTGCGGGGGTTAAGCCTGCACAAAGTGTTCTTGTTCACGGTGGCTCGGGCGGTGTGGGTCATATAGCTGTACAGCTGGCTCGTCACTTCGGTGCTGATGTTTACTCAACAGGCTCCGGAGATCCTCAACTGGCAATGATTGAAAAATTGGGGGCAGCGCCGATTAACTACCGGACTGAATCAGTTGAGTCTTATGTACTGAAGTACACCAACGGAGCAGGCTTCGATATAGTATTCGACTCAGTCGGTGGTGCAAATATAACGAACTCTTTTGAGGCAGCAAAACTCAATGGCCAAGTAGCTACTACCGTTTCCATGGTAGCACTTGATCTGACGCCTGCTCACTTTAAAGGCTTGTCTTTGCATGTCATATTTATGTTAATTCCAATGCTACACAATTACCACCGTGAGGAACACGGGCATATTTTAAAAGCACTAAAAGCCATTACTGAAGCAGGCGATCTCAAACCTGTGCTTGATGAAACTTCTTATAGTTTGCCTGATATTGGCAAGGCCCATGAACGGCTGGCAAGTGGGCAAGCTATGGGGAAAGTTGTTGTGAATATCGATCCCTAAGACTGACTAATAGAGATTTCAACTCGCAAATCTCCATTATTGATGGGAATAACGCAAAAAATGTAGATGTTCAGACCTGATATGATCAGCCTCGGTTACTCAGAAAACTTCATTTTAGGTCTGAACTGTCTCAACCCACTCACACTAATTTATCAACATATTTTGTTAAAATAGACATCTTATTTGAAGAACAATTTCCCCACTCAAATTTGTAAGGTGGGCTTAATCCCCTTATAGTTGTAAATGTATTAAAAATATACCAACCTTAAAAAGAGTCCCAAAATCTACCAGCAATTGGTCCCAAAGAGCGCTCTCTATTACGAATAATACATAGATCAAAACTGCTAAATGCTTCAATCCCCTCAACATTAATAGGTACAAGCAAACCTCGCTCCAGTTCACTCTTTATGAAGTGCCTTGGTATCCGACCCCAACCAAGTCCAGCAAGGGTCAGCTCTTTTTTTGTATGGTAGTCATTAACAAACCATCTGCGCCCAACTTCCAGCAAGTTGATATTTCCCTTATTTTCTGAGCGGCCCGTATCCCTGACGACAATTTGGGGTAGTTGTGCAGCCTCCAATTGTGAAATTTCATCGCCAGGAAAAACATCAGGAGCCACAACATTAACTAATTCGACCTGCCCTATTTTCTTCCACTCATGCTTGCTCTCAACGCCGAACAAAGTAGCAAATGCCAGATCAGCTTCATTGCCATCTATGCGCTCCATTACGCCAGACAATAGTTCAGTGCTAATACTAAAATCCGTATTAGGAAAAGACAGCACTATAGGTTTGATCTGTTCCAGAAGTGGGCTTAGCTCGACAATACCACTAATGACCACAGTAAACTTGGGTTCTATTCCCGCACCAAGCTGGTGCCCCATTACAGAGAGCTGCTCGAGGCTTTGCATAACTCTCTTAGTCTGCTGATAAAAAGCCTGCCCCTGATTTGTGAGGTTCGGTCTATAGCTATCCCTATCAAATAAGGGAAAGCCAAATTCTTCTTCAAGCCTCTTAACCGCATTACTAATCGTCGGCTGGGTTTTGAAAATCGCCTTGGCCGCTCCACGAAAGCTTCCCTGCTCCACAACAGCAATAAACATCTTGAGCTGCTCTTGGGTCATATCAATACTCGATTCATAGAATCTATCATTTTGATCCAAATATACCATTATTATTTTATCGGGAGTATGGCTAATCTGCGTCCTGTCGAAACAAGCAGAGTCAACAGAAATGACTAAAAAAGACAGTGATCTGAGCATTTTTTCCCACGGAAAGCTCGGCCATATGGAAACTGATAGCCGTATCATTATGGCTGCCTTGACACGTGCAAGGATCGGTCGAGATGGTGTACCAACAGACGTTAACGCCAAGTATTACGCCCAGCGTGCCAGTGCGGCGATGATTATCTCGGAAGCTACCGCGATCTCAGCCCAAGGGCTTGGATGGGTGAATACCCCAGGCATTTTTACAGAAGAGCAAATCGCGGGCTGGAAAAAGGTTACCGATGCTGTACATCGTCAGGGAGGAAAAATTTTTGTCCAGCTCTGGCACATGGGCCGAGAAGTACATCCAGACCTTATCGGCGGTCAAACACCTGTTGCTCCCTCGCCGATTGCAGCTGAGGGTGAAGCACATACTTATACGGGAAAGAAGCCTTATGCAGTTCCGAAGGCTCTAACATATGAGGAGATTCAAAGTATTATCGCAGATTATAAGCAGGCAGCTAAGAATGCGCTTATAGCCGGCTTTGATGGAGTTGAACTCCACGCTGCAGGGCCTTACCTTCCGGCTCAGTTTCTTCACGACAGCACCAATCATCGTACAGATGCCTACGGCGGCAGTGTAGAAAACAGAGCTCGCTTCATCTTCGAAGTAACTTCTGCATTATGTGAGGTCTGGGGATCAAATAGAGTTGGAATCAAGCTATCTCCGGAAATCAGCTTGACGGACAGTAATGCTCAAAAAACCTATCTATATGTTGTCAACCAACTGAACAGATATAACCTTGCCTATCTACAGATGATGGAACGGGCCTGGGACAGAGAGAACCAACCAAGCATTGACCACACCCAGCTACGCAAAACCTATAAAGGTCTTTACGTAGCCAATGGAATGTATGATCTTAAATCCGCAAACAATGCCATTGCCGATGGCTCTGCCGATTACATTTCATTTGGCCGTTTATTTATATCCAATCCGGACCTCGTAGAGCGCCTCGCAAATAATGGCCCCTTTAACGAAGAGGATATGTCTTCATTTTTCGCTGGCGATGAACGCGGGTATTTAGACTACCCCTCATTAGTGGCACAAAACTCTTAACTTACAAATATATCAATTTCACTTAGGTGTAATCATGGAAAAAATCTTAATTACCGGCGGCACTGGAAATAACGGCAAAGCCGTTCTGAAAAACTTTGCTAACACCAATATACCAGTCAGGGCCCTGCTTCGGGATCTTTCTAGAGCTCCAATCGTAGCTGACAATATCAGCTATGTAATAGGAGACTATGAGAATGAATCCTCACTACTGGAAGCTATGCAAGGTATCGAGACTGCCTTTTTGGTTACAGCATTCGAACCTTCATTTACTAATAAGCATGCCGCTTTTATTCGTATAGCGGAGCAAGCTGGAGTAAAGCATATTGTACAAATCTCCGGCTTAGGCGCTGATAAGGATTCACCAATTGACATAGCTAGATGGTTGGGAGAGGCAGAAGAGCATCTTATCGAATCAACGTTAAACTGGACAATTCTTCAGCCCGCCAGTTTTAACAGCAATTTCTTTGCCTCTGCAGAAGAAATTGCTCAACAAAGCACAATTAGTGCTCCATTTGGCTCTGCACCGGGGGCAGCTATTGTTACTGTTGACCATCAGGATATCGGTGATATAGCAGCCAAAATACTAGTAGAACCGGGCGAGCATATTGGTAAGAAGTATATTCTTACTGGGGCAGAAAAATTAACTTATACGGATATATCAAATATATTATCTGAAGTCCTGCAGAGGAAGATAACCTATCAACCTATTAGTGATGAAGCAGCAAGGTCAGGATTATTAAGTTTGGGGGTTTCAGAGAGAGCTGCCGATGCGTTGGCACAGCTTTGGCCTGTAACCCGCGAGTGGGGGCACACGATTGAGCTTTCCAATCACGTAGAGCAACTTCTGGACAGAAAACCAACTTTACTCAAGACATTCTTTGAAAACGCAGCTAGCCAGTTTAGTAAAAAAGAGGTCTAAATGTAGAGCTATAATTACCCTCATAGCCGCATTGGGCATATCAGAGTTATAGGTCATGTTCCTGCGCCGATGCCTACAGACAGCAGTGCAGGAACATTACTGATTTTTTAACGATCAGTCACTTTAAAAGAAAGAAAGTACCCTTCCGTTGATAAAAACACTTTCAGTATTTTATCCAGGCCCCCATCCTTACCCTGAGTGCTGACAACCCACTGTCGCTGGTTGTCAACACGCTGCATGGCGGCATTGAGCGGCTTGCCAGACCAGGACTCGTTAAGCTTACCCTCTTTGATTAGGCGAGCTACTTCCTGGCTGGCGATGCCTTTGGCTTCTACCATAGATACAGTGGCAAAATTGTCTCTCTCATGGTCACCATGGGCGAAAGCAAGATTTGCGAAGCCTAAGGTAACTGATACACAGATGACTCGAATAAGTTTGTTCATAATACTCTCTTTCTTCTCGGTTTTAGCGAATGTTGATAAAAAAGCGTTACTGTTTGAGTCCAATAACCTCGTAGAACCCCTTTGTTTTTAGAGTGATTTTCACAGATTCCTGACCGTTATTCTTCCAATACCAGCCATGGGAACCATCAAAAGGCGTGGTGAGAGAGCCACTCATTTTATTTGCGGTAGCAATAGCAAAGCTCTCAAAGTAGCCGGTAGTATCGCCTGTGGGTTCGCCGTGAAAATCAAAGTAAAGCTCACCACTCTCCGTTACCCACTCATATTCCAAATGACCGTATTTATCCAATTGAAATTTGTATTCAATTCCACGGCCAGCGGGCACTTCAATAGTTGTAGTGTCAGTCCGATAAGCAAAGGACTGCTCGCCACGCTGCACTACTTCTGGTGCAGCAATTTCCTGCTCTTGACTGTTTAATTCAGTAAGCCCCAGTGCACTGCCAATTCCAGTAGGATCTATATTGTATTCAGCTGGCAGGATTACTGTGGTCAACATAATGGCTGCAAGCACGCCAGCAGCAAGTGTGGATTTAATCAGTGTTTGTGCAGTCTGCACTGGCATTTCAGTTGTATTCATTCTGTAAGCTCTAAATCTGAGTTCTTTCTGTTCAATAAACTTGTAAAAGCCACTTTCTGGCTATCTAACCTACGAAGTAGCCTGTCATCTGGTAACCCACCAACATCAGTCCACCACTCATTAGTAAGGTATTTGTCATGGTGGAAAAGCGCAGAAAACTGTCAAAGCGACGCCAATAATTGATGGCGAGAAGAATAAACAGCAACGCAACAAACTGACCAATTTCTACTCCGACATTAAAGGCCAGGATATTCTCCACCAACCCATCGCTGGACAGCTTGAATTCTTGTAATTTGGTTGCCAAACCAAAACCGTGGAAGAGTCCAAAAATCAGTACGGCAGCCTTGGTATTAGGCTGGAAGCCAAAAACCCGTTTGAAGCCGCCGAGATTATCGAAGCCTTTATAGACAATGGATAATCCAATAATGGCATCGATCAAATAGGCATTCACATGGGTGTCGTTAAGCACTCCAAATAACAAAGTTAAGCTATGACCGAGCGTAAAGAAGCTTACATAGATAAGAACATCTTTTGATCGATATAAAAAGAAAATGACTCCCACCAGGAACAGCAGGTGGTCATAGCCAGTCACCATATGCTTGGCGCCAATATATAGAAAGGGAATAATAGATACCCCTTCGTTGCCGGCAAGAAAAGTCTTGGTCGCATCGTCCACTCCATGGGCAAATAGCGGCATAGATATCACCATACCTGCTATCAGCGTCATCAAGCCGAAAACTGTTTTTAAACTATTGAGCAACGTTACTATCTCCCGTTTTTAAAGTTCTAAATTCTTGTGAACCAAAGCGCACACAGGCCCAGTTAACTGGCTCCAGCCAGAGCCACTTCAGGGTTATCTTGTAAGCTCTCAGACTTGGCATTCCTGCCATGTAAAATTCTGTAGAGTGCCGGTAAGACTAAAAGCGTCAGGATTGTTGATGAGACAATACCGCCAATAACCACCGTAGCCAGTGGGCGCTGTACTTCAGAGCCAATACCAGTATTCAGGGCCATGGGCACAAAACCGAGTGAGGCAACCAGTGCGGTACTAATGACCGGACGTAAGCGGATCAGGGCGCCCTCAATAATGGCCTTTTCTATGCTGTAACCTTGGTCACGCAGATCCCGAATAAAGGAAACCATTACCAGGCCGTTAAGGATGGCAATCCCGGAAAGTGCGATAAAACCAACGGCTGCGGAAATGGAGAAAGGGATATCCCGCAACATTAAAGAGAGCACACCGCCGGTTAATGCGAGGGGTATACCGGTAAAAATAATTGCCGCATCTTTTATGGAGCGAAGTGCCAGCAGGAGAAGCCCCATAATCAACACAAGGGTCAGCGGCACTACAATCGATAAGCGTTCAGTAGCAGACTGTAGCGTTTGATAGGTTCCGCCGTATTCAACCCAGTAACCGGGTGGTATTTCCACTTTATCGGAAACGGACTGCTGTACATCAGCAACAAAGCTACCCAGATCCCTACCCCGCACATTGGCCGTTACCACTACCCTGCGTTTACCGTTCTCGCGGAAAACCTGATTGATACCGGCAGTGAGTTCCAAGCTGGCAATTTCCTCCAGGGGCACATAGTTGCCATTGGGTCGATGAATCGGCAGTTTCTTTAGCGCATCCAAATCCTGGCGCAATACCTCTGGCAAACGCACAACAATATCGGTGCGGCGGTCTCCTTCATAAAAGCGGCCAGCAACCGTACCTCCCAGGGCGGTTGCCAGCTGCTCCTGTACCTGATTGATAGCCAGCCCATACTGGGTTAGTGCGGCCTGGTCAGGAACAATGGCGAGAACCGGTAAACCGCTGGTTTGCTCCATCTGTATATCAGCAACGCCTTCTACACTGCCAATAGCCGCTTCAATTTCACCGCCCAAACGCTCTAATTGCTCAAAGTCATCGCCAAAGACTTTGATCGCCAATTCCGCACGCACCCCAGCTAAAAGCTCGTTAAAGCGCATCTGGATTGGCTGGAGAAATTCATAGCGGTTGCCGGGGATTGGCTCTACCAGCTTTGCCAGCTCTTCTACCAATTGCTCTTTCGGCTTATCCGGATCTGGCCACTGAGACCTGGGTTTTAGGATAATAAAGTTATCGGCAACACTTGGGGGAACGGCATCGGTAGCCACTTCCGCAGTACCAATTTTGGCGAATACACGCTCCACTTCGGGCAACTCTTTAATCCGCTCCTCCAAGGATTTTTGTAGTGCAATCGCTTGTTCCAGGGATGTGCCGGGAATACGCAAGGCGTGCATGGCAATATCGCCTTCATCCAGATTCGGCACAAATTCGCTACCCATTCTGCTTGCCGTATAACAGGAAACCAACACCAGTAGCGCAGCAATAGCGACAACCATGCCACGCTGGCGCAGTGCAAACTCCAAGGCCGGGCGATAAAAGCTATTCAGCTTCTCAAGTGCAGGGTTTTTCTTTTCGATCACCGGTTTGCGAAATAGCAGCGCTATGCCGGCTGGCACCAAAGTGATGGAAAGAAACATCGCAGAAAGCAGCGCAATCACCACGGTAATTGCCATCGGATGGAACATCTTGCCCTCCACTCCGGTCAGGGCAAAAATGGGTAAATACACGGCTGTGATAATGAAAACACCAAACATGGCCGGGCGAATCACTTCCCGCGTCGATTGAAATACCAGGGTAAGCCGCTCTTTAAGACTCAACTGGCCACGCTCGCGGGCGGATTCGCTGAGACGTCGCAGACAGTTCTCGACAATAATGATGGCCCCATCCACCAACAAGCCAAAGTCCAGCGCCCCCAGACTCATCAGGTTTGCACTTACGCGGGCCTGAACCATGCCGGTGATAGTCATTAACATGGCTACCGGAATGACCAGCGCAGTGAGAATTGCTGCGCGAACATTCCCCAGCAGCAGGAAAAGAACCGCGATAACCAGCAGCGCACCTTCCATAAGATTGGTTTGGATCGTGCGCAATGTCTGGTCAACCAGACCTGTACGATCATAAACCGCAGTCAATGTGATACCAGGCGGTAGGCTCTGTTTGATATCCTCTAGCTTTTCACCAACTGCACCTGCAACGGTGCGACTATTTTCGCCAACCAGCATGAAAACGGTGCTCATCACCACTTCCCTGCCGTTCTGAGTAGCCGCCCCGGTGCGCATTTCGCGCCCCTCTTCGATCTTGGCCAAGTCGCCAAGGCGAATAGCAACGCCATTCACTTCCGCAACCAGGAAATCCTTCAGTGTCTCTAACGAGCTTGCCTGCCCCGGAACCCGCAACAACCACTGGGCGCCACTGTGTTCAATAAAGCCTACACCGCGGTTACGATTATTCTCCTCGATCGAGCGAATCAGGTCTTCCTGCGTCAGGCCGAATGCCAGCAGTTTATCCGGCTCTATAGCAATCAGAATTTCTCTCTTGAACCCGCCGATCGGATTGACTTCCACCACACCAGGTACACGCAGTAACTGCGGGCGCACAATCCAGTCATGCACCGAACGCAAGTCTTTAGGTGTTACGGCACTGCCATCAGCATTGGTGGCTCCAGGTTCAGAGTCCACTGTGAACATAAAAATTTCACCAAGACCCGTGGCGATGGGTCCAAGCTCCGGCTCCAAACCAGCAGGCAGTGCACCACGTACACTAGTGAGCCGTTCATTCACTAACTGGCGGGCAAAATAAATATCGGTGCCATCTTCAAAAATCACCGTAACCTGGGACAACCCATACCGCGAAACGGAACGTGTATAAGCAAGGCTCGGCAATCCAGCCATTGCATTTTCCACAGGGTATGTAACCCGTTGCTCAACTTCTTTTGGGGTATACCCCGGTGCCTCCGTATTAATAACCACCTGGATATTGGTAATATCTGGTACTGCATCAATGGGCAGCCGGGTGAAATTCCAAATCCCCAAACCGCACAGTAATAGCACAAGGGCAATAACCAGTCCGCGATTTTGAATTGAGGTTCTTATCAAGTACTCAAGCATGTCGAACCCTCAGTGATCGTGGGATGCACCGGACTTTTCAATGTCCGCTTTAATGATGTAGCTGTTACCGGTGACATACTCGATTCCCGGTCGAATCCCCCCCAGCACTTCAACCCAATCACCGGCTTCACGCCCTAACTCCAACATACGCACTTCATACTGGTCGCCCACCTTGGCATAAACGACAGTAAAATCGCGGAACGCCTGTAAACCGGAACGCTTGACGGCAAGAGGCACCTCATATTCAGCAACTTGGATATCGCCGCTTACAAAAGAACCCGGTGCGAGGCCTGCGGGAATATCTTGCAGTGACACTCGAACGGCGGTGGCCTGATTGGGTTTCATCAAAGTATCAATTTGTTTCACTACCCCGAGCAGAGGAGTATCCAAGGACTTGATATTGACGGAAACGGGCGCGCCCTGGCGAATCTGGGGGCGTGTCGAGGGAAAAACATCCAGCTCTGCCAACAAAGCAGTATCATCGGCAACCGTTAATAAAACTCGACCTGCGGTCTGTTCACCAGGGTTTACATTGCGCTGGACAACTACACCGGCAATTGGTGATTGAATAGTGTAGGTGTTTAGGTTTTGATTGCTGTTAATGGCAATTAGGGGTTGCCCTTTTTTAACGCGCTCCCCCAATCCCACCTGCACAGCTTCTACATAGCCGTCGAAACGTGCACTAATTTCACGTACCTGCTCTGGGTCTACAATAAGCCTGCCGTAAGCGCGGCTGGTTTCACTCATCCTGGCTGGGCCAACGGTTTCCGTATCAATTTCCATGGATTCAGCAATAGCGGATTCAATACGGGTTCGCCCCTCAAAGTTATCATATTGCCAACGGTGTTCTTGCCCCTGGTACTTGGCTGTTAGAGTCACAACAAATGAGTGGGGCTCATAGATCACCATATCACCACGCAGATAATCCCCCTCGGGCCTGAACTCGATGTGATCCTCTCCATCTCCAAGCCTTGTAAGAACCACTTTAAGATCAACCTGCTGAGGATTAACCAGCTCTCCATCATTACTCACCCAAACCCGAAACTCCGGGGGAACACCAGTTTCATAAATACTTAGCTCAACGGCAAAATCACCTTCTCGCAACATGCGCCCACGATTGGGCCCTTTTTCCGGTTCCGCCCCTGCGACAGCTCCGGCCGCATAGACACTGCCGCTGCCACTAAGTAACAAAGAAAGTAAAGCACTGAATATCAGGCTGGAAAAAACTGCGGATCTCATATCTCGCTCTCGCTTATCTGTGCCACTGACAGGCCGGTGAGTTTTTCAATTTCAATCAGGCTAAGGTGTGCGTTGTACTGTGCCTGGAGCAGTGAAAGCTGCGCATCGGTAAGTCCCTGTTGGGCTAGTGCCAATTCCGAGTAGTTATAGCGGCCACGTCGATAGGCTTTTTGCGTAGCGGTGAGCGCCTTATCCAGACTGGGAATCATCTTTTCATTCAAGGCGGCAGCCACGTGCCGGTGATGCTGTAGCCTTTGGGTCATCACAAAGAGTTGTGTATCCAATGCAATCTCTTTCGCATTTCTTTCTGCTCGGAAACGATTCTGTTCCGCCTTCAAAGCAGATACCTTGCCGCGATTGCGATCGCCCTTTCCTAGTGGGATTGCGAAGCCGGCCACCAATCCATAATCTCCGCTCGCTTCGTTGCGACGAATTCCTGTATCAATCCGCCACTGAATGCCCGCTTCTGCACGTGCCAAATCAATTTCCGCCTGCTTCACGCGCTCGCGGCTCATGAATATTTCCAAATTTGGGTTGCTCGCAACCAAGCTTCGCAATCTAGATAAATCAACTTCTGGAATGACACTGGAAAGAGAGCCCGCCACCCCAAGAAAGCTGGGCTCTCTGGAGCCCCACTGGGCAGCTAATTGATATCTGGCAATATCCAATTCGTGTTCGACATCTTCCACAGCTAAGAGTCGACGCTGCAAATCGACTTCAGCCCGAAAAGCATCGGCTTCATTCGTTCTGCCAACACTAACCTGACGATTAATTTCAGCGGTCATATTGCGAGCCAGGTCGACAGCTGTTTTAGCAATTTTCAGGCGTTCCTGGTGCGCCAGGACCTGGAAAAAGTAACGCGCGGTATTAGCGGCAATTTCCAATTCAAGAACCTGCTTTTGGGCCTCAATCACAGGAGTCTTGCTGCGTGCAGCCAATACACGTTTTTCTGCGAGATCACCCTGTAATAGCCAACTGATGCCGACTGTTACCTGGGAACTGTCGTTGCCATCGCTGCTCTTATCCTCTCCCACCCCCTCAGCGGCAACACTAAGCTCCGGTCGTGGTCCTAGCTTGGCGTGCTCGGATAGAGCATCCACAGCTTCAAACTGATATCGGTAACCCGCCAGTTCAGGGTGATTTTGCAAGCTTTTAAGAATTGCCTGCTCATAAGTGAGGCCCGATAACTCCTCGCCCTGCTCTGCCCTAAGGGCCCCACTCAATGCGACTGAAATGAACACAGCCCCGGCCATAAAAAACCGATCTATAGTCGGTTTTTTAGTTATGACTAAACGCAAACAATTAAACACTTCGGCTTCCTTAGTGGGAGAACAGGGTTTCGACGGTGTGGTGGAGCGCATCCACCGACACAAGGCAAGTGCCAGTGAGAACTACAAACAATCCAGCTAACAATAAAGGGGATAAGTTGCGCCCCTTATTATCAGACAGCAAGTAACGTATACGGGCATCCAACTGGTCAAGAGCGAAATAACAGACCAATGCTGAACTTCTCTCTTTGGGCTGCAACCCATTGGAGATACGGGTTACCTTAAGCAGGGTTTGGGCGATAAAGGTCTCACTCCACCCCTGCCTATGGGCATAAGCGTCTGCACGCTGCTCCATACACAGCGCCATCTGCCGATTCAGATAATTCCCCAAACGCGTAGGGAAAAAGCTGGCAAACAAAGCGAATATTAATTTCTTCAGAGGATCAAATTTTTGCGCATGGGCTTCCTCATGTAGGCGCACCACCTCAAACTCTTCCGCTGTTAACTGGTCTCGCAGACCGCTGGTATAAAACCCTTGTGGACGGAGCAGACCACTGGTGAAAGCTTGGGGACCCTGGGCCTGGATAATACTCTGATCAGACTTATCCCTTTCGCAAAGTTGCATTAACAATCGGAGCTGCGCCAAATGACGATGAACTCGTTTAAAACTTTGAAACACCAAAAACCCGGTAAGGAAAAGAAACGCAATGGTAAAAACACCATGCCAACTGTAGAGATTAAAAGCGTTGATATGGTGCCAGTGCGCCAGAGATGCAACGCCCCCTAAAAGGTTTGGGAATGCCAGGATAACAGCGGCAGAGAAAGCCGCGAACCACGGCAGCAATACCGCGCTCCATAGCAGTAAACGCCGACTACTGGCAGACAAGCGAAGTGAATGCCGGGAAGCAGAAAGGCAGGCAGCTGACACCAGTATAATGCCGACAAACAGGCCAAGCGCCGCAATAGTCAGCAGGTTTAGCCAGAGTGCAACCTGCCCCAAAATCATTCGCGATCACCCTGCTGGCGTTTTACCTTCTGGCTTTCGATCAACTGCTCCAGTTGCTCTAATTGACTTTCGCTCAGTTCCGATGAGATAGAGGTAAATGCGGCTACCAGCCCGTTCTCATCATCAACAAACTCACGAGTAACGTCTTGAATCAGCTGCCCGACAAACTCATAGCGCTCCACTGCCGGGCTGTATTGGAATGCATGCCCCTGCTTCTCCCGGGACAGCAAACCTTTCTTGTAGAGGCGGTCCAGCGTGCTTTGGATGGTATTGAGAGATCCTCCACGGGCCCGGCTCAAGTCCGAGTGGACCTGTTTGGCATCCGCAGATTTTCTATCCCAGAGATATTGGAGCACCTGTTTCTCAAGATCGCCAAGTCGCATAGACCATTATTCCAACAGTGAAAATCATTCTTTGAGTGATGGTAGAACGTCAAAAACCGATCGTCAATAGGTTTTTCTGATGGTATAAACCTATATCAACTACGATTTATCATGCATCATCTCCACTCGCTCTCTCGGACTGATTATCTTGGCATCCATATCTACTTTGGGACCAAATACCCGATCCGATACTTTCCTAGGGAACTTTATCTTTTCAACAGTCCCACCTGTTTTTTTCGCCACCAACCTAAAGCCATCCCATCCAATAAAATAACCTAGTACTGCTGAAACAATATAAAGAAAAATATATGATGCAATTAATATTTCTCCATAAGATAGAAATAACAAATCACCAACATCGCTTACTCCCACTGCAGTTCTTGCTCCTCTGGCAAAAAATGCAATATATGCGAATAAAGCAAATGTAGGAGGGATAAAACCAAGCATTATGCCTCTCATTATTTTATCCAGCTGGCTTGGCTTATACATTAATTACTGACTCAATTTACCTGAAAGTGGAAATAAAAAAAATCCAATCATAGTTAAGTTACTCAGATGATGGCCCAAGGGGTTTAGCGGCACGTAACTAAGGATTTACACCATCGATTTTAACCTAGAGATATACCAAATAAAACACATCAAATTTTTGACAATTGATGACTTAAATGAGCTCAAGTCTTGTTGACCTTTACTTAACCATTACCGCTGTACAGAATAGTTAACAGGTCATATATAGAAAGACATAATGAATGTCGTGCCTAAGAGAAGAAAGTCTTTTAATTACGCTACACTTATTGATTGTTCCACTTAAAGTACCCATCTACAGAAAGTGCCCGCGCTAATTTGTGCTATCAATCATAAAATGTGAAAAGTTACCATGAAAGACGAGAAAATATTAGTTCTTGGAGCAGGTTCAGTTGGCTCATATCTAGCTACAAAACTTTACAATGCGCAGTACCATGTAGACGTCATAGGCCGAAAAGCTGAAAAAGTTGGAAGACAACTTTACATCAATAACAAAAAGTATAATTTCCCTCCAGTTTCTAAAGCATTAAAAAACGGCATCACTTATGACATTGTACTGTTAACTTCCAAGCTTTTTGATGTAAAAGAAAATCTGGACCTTTTAGCCAAAAGCAAGATCAAGTCAAAAATCAATATTTTGCTGCAAAATTGTATTTTTGACACATCCGAATTTATAGGCTCAAGTGAAAGGAATACTTTCATCGCTGTTGTTAATGACGGATTTAATTTGCGTGGCAATCAGCTCACTTACATTAGAGGTAAAGGCTTTCTTATAGAAAAAAGTGAGCACACATGTAAAATATATTCCGTATTTAAGGATGCAGAAATTGAGATAGCTACAACCAAACAGATCTCTCAGCAGAGAGCTATAAAAGCCATCTTTAACTGCTCAACCAATATATTCTCTGCGATTTATTTAAAGAACTATAAAGGTTTATTCGAAGACGAAAAAATAACTAAAAGGATAAGAAATACATACTTTGAGTCATATGATATTTTATCAAGAAAGATTGAATTTGATCAAAGTAAAGAGACTCTTTGGGACAACATTTATCATAGAGTAAAGGATATGAATCATTACCCATCCACTTACCAGGATATCAAAGAGAATAAAAAAACTGAAATTGCCTCCTTAAATGGCCATATCGTTGAACTCGGAAGGAAGATGAATATCCCCACTCCTTACAATTTCAAAGCGATAAAGGAGTTCAACTCAAGATATCCAAACCTATATTAAAGTTATATTCTAATATATTTTATCACTAACATATAATTATTTTTAATGGTTGACCTACCGAAATCCATAACCTGTAGCACAAACTCTTCACAAAGGAAATACAATGAGTCCGTTAGCATATTGACTCATTGTATGCAAATGAAGTATTAGGGGTTATTTAAAGGATCCCAAGCTTTATTAACTGCTGCTTAGCCATTTTAACTCTATTCTTTTGAACCTCGCCAAACGTATCCCCGTCCATATTAAGCGCAAAGTAATGCACATTATCCTTGGATTCCACAATACCAATATACCAGCCTAATGCGTATCCTTTTGAGGTTTGCCCTCCACCCGTTTTTGCATAGAATTTATATTTGTCAGTTTCCTCAACCAGCATGATTTTTTTAAAAGAAACCAATGTATCTGAGGATACCGGCAGTTGCCCACTAAATAACTTATGTAGGAAGTTAACCTGTTCTCGAGCAGAAATCTTTAAACTACCATCTAACCAGAAACGATCCACTCCAGAGGAAATATCCATATTTCCGTAGTTAAATCTTGTCAAATACTGATTCATTCTTTCCACACCAACCTGAAAGGCGATTTGCTGGTATATAGGAACTGCAGAGTTTTGGAACGCAGCCCGTATTGGGAGTGGCTTTTCATACCAAACCGTAGGCCACCACCTCTGTGCTGGGTACTTCTCATGGTCGTAAGTGAGCTCTTGATTCAAGCTACTTACAACACCCAAATCCAGGGCTATTAAGGTATTGGGTATTTTAAAGGTGGAAAAAGGTGAAAGCCTTGTATCTGCCCTGCTTTGATTGATAACTGTAAACTTGGATTCACGTTCACTCTTAAGAACAAATGTACAGGACTCATCACATATCAAATCCTCGGAAGCCCAAGCATGACTAGTAATCAAAAATGCAAAAAAAGTGCCTACTCTCAAGCAACGTTTAATGACATTCATTATTTTCTAAACCTTTTTTTGATTGAGGCACTAAAAATCTGTCAGCAAGCTAAAACACCGCCAGTCAATGCCCAGTAAACCACTAACATAGCAGTTATCCAATGGACTGGCATCTCAAATAAAATCAAATCTTCATTGAAGCTGAAGTTATCTTCGTCTTGGAACTATGTGTACGAAATCGGTATATGGTATAAGAATTTGCTAACCGATATACTTTCGATAGCTTTCAATACGCTTTTGGAGCCTGGCACCCAGCAACTCATTTGCTTCATGTAAATGTTGATAGATAACCATTGCCTCTTGCAGGTATGCAGATTTCCTCACTGAATCCCAGTGTGCCGGTGGTTCAGATAAATTAGCTATTCGGTCCGCAAGTTTTACCATCCAAATTTCTTTAGGCTGAAGCTTAATACGCTTAAGCGAATCAAGCATCTGTTCCTGCTTTGTAACTAATGTATCGTCTTTAGTGAGTGCCTGAACACCCTCAGCTACATCCCCACCAAATGTGAACTTTATGAGTTCAAAATCAACCTCAGTATCTTCCAAAGTATCATGGAGTAAAGCACACTGAATGGCGAGGTTACCGTTAAGGTTAACATCTGAAGCTAATCCAAAGATCAACTCCATAGCCACACTTCCGATATGATTAATGTACGGGAAATCTTGACCAGCTACCGAACTAGCGTACCTTTGCCCACTATGTACTAAGGTTGCAAAATTCCAGGCTTTGAGATATACGTCTTGCGACCAATTTAACTTCATTAAACCCCTGCGTTTATTAATGCTGGTAGTGAATTCATGGTTGTAAAACTTATAACACCATCAATATCACATTTTTCATTATATCGATTGTAAAAGAAAGTACTCATACCGGCTTTGGAACCCGCTTCGACACCTACGGGCCCATCATCTACTACGACACACTGTTCAGCCGTATAACCCATCCCTTTGGCAGCATGCAAATAGATACCAGGATCAGGCTTCCAGATCCCCACATCATATGAGCTGTATAGGTTATCGCCAAAATAATGAGATAACCCACATAGCTTTAGCGCATGCTTGATTTTAGACAATGGCCCACTGGAAACCACAGCTTTAGGCCCATTCAGTGCCTCAAGAGCGTTGATCACACCATTCACTGGCTTTAGCTCTCTATCGAACAGGTCTGATACTACCGAGCGATATTCATCAACAAAATTATCCGGTAGAGTCACCTCATTCTCTCGCTCTAAAATCACGAGAATACTGGCCAATTTCCATCCTCTAAAGCGTATAACCAACTCATCCGGATCAAGCTTTATGGCGTATCGATGGAACATTTTGGCCAAACCGATATTACAGAGATACTCACTGTCAACTAAGGTACCGTCATTATCAAAAAGAAAGCACTTATCCATTACACTCTCCATTTATATAAATTCACCAGAAGTCATTCAGCCAGGATAGTTGGCAATTAATATTGACAAGGCCGTTTACTTGAATATTCGATGGGAGGTTAAAGGTATAGTATACTAATTAATTTGCAATGATATCTTCGATTATTACTGGGGATGAGAGCCACTTTTGAGCTTATCTCTTTATTACTTGATCTAGGCAGGAACCCAATAGTATCTAACCTGACAGAGAAGTCCCTGCCAGATTAGAAATCTTCTAAATATCAATTACTGACTACTTTTCAGCAGTACGTGGATGGGGCTTATATCTGCCCTTACCTTTCACCTTATGCCACGCTCTTTGAGCATCAACAAAACCGAGACCTGTATTGTTAGCCCCCAGATGTGAGTGTCTTGCTGTCGATTGAAGTGCTTGTACTACCCTTTGAGTTGCCTCACTCCCAGAGAAACCATAGCGTTCTGCAGCATCCAGTAAAAGAACGCTCACTGCTGCCAGTTGTGGCGCGGAAAAGGAACTACCGGACTCAAAATTGTTGCTTGAAGCTGAGTAGACCGCATCACCCGCGATTGCAAAGCTTCGATCACTAGCCAACTGATTGTACCCAGGCACGGTGGCTGTCAGTGAAACCTCATTTGAAAAAGGCTGCAAATTAATCGCGAACATTAAGTTCTCATCACCAGGCTGACCCTCATTTCGCACAAGAAATGATTTTATTAACTCCAGGTCGTAAGTGAAAAAGCTACCAAGCGGCGGCAGACCTAAGCGCTCGCGAACATCTGTATTTACTCCATCCAAGTCTGTTCCTGTATTACCAATGGACTTTGTAAAGATTTTTGTCTGCAGGATACTGGATAAATGATCGGCAAACTCCTGATCTAACTGATCGTCGGTAATGTGAAATGCCCTGCTCATGTTGATAACACTAATATCCTCACGAGCACGCATGTATTCCATAGCTTCGTTGTAAGTTTTACTCTCTGTACTCACTGGAACAATAGTGGCCTTAGGCGCGATATCCAGGATGATATCAATCACAGTATTTCCATGCAGAAAAGTAATAGGGTCACCAAATTGAACTTCAGCCTCAATATTTGGGTACATTTCACGCTGCTCCTTCAATCGTATAGGGTCAAATAAATCGAATACCGCTATAACGATCCCTTCTCCATCAAAATGCCTAACTAAACTTTGCTGTTTAAGACTGTAGCTCGGCACATAGGGCAATAAAAATTCATTAATTGCTAACCTGAACTCATCCAATTCATGAATAGCTGCTTCAAATGCCGGCAGATGCTCTTGCTGATAATCTTCCGGCTGGAAAGTGTACAATAGTTCAGCCAGTACAATAAATTCAGTAATAGACTGGCCCCACTTATGCATCAGTAGATCTTCTACCATGTATAAAGATTTATACCTTCCCTGGTATTGATCGAAATCAGCTGCTAAGTAGCTATCAAATATCGGGGTAATGGGCTCTTCCCAAGACCAGGGAGTAAGCTCCTTGATGGTATCCAAAGACTCTCGTGCTTGCTCTACGTTCGGGTCAGATGCGAGCACTTTAAAACTGAATACAATCAGTAGAACCGTCAATATAACCTTATTCAAAACTATTTTCCTTTTATACTGGAATTTATTTGGATATTTTAGTTTGGACTACTACAAGCCAAGGGTGACAACACCGCAATTTCTCCCCGGCAGGATCTCTTAGCAGTGAATAAATAGGAACATGGAAGATACGGAAAGGCAATGATAGGCTAACAAATTTTGAGTAAAGTCACATTCAATTGAATAGACTTTAAATTGAAAAATCAGGAGGAGATATTGAACGATTCAGATCTATTTGATAACAATAAGTGAGAAACCAGAGTACGGTCAATGATGCCTAGTTTATCTTTACTAGATTAGAATTCATCTGACAAGCACCCTCTAAAAAATGTCACTGTGAAATCAAGCCTGAAATCAGATTTAACACTATAAAATCTGCATTCAATCACGTCTAAGATCGATTTTAAGTTTCCATATTTTGCCCCAGTGAATATGATTGCCGTAGAAAATAGGTTCTTTGAGGCTATGATTTCTTGAGGTTAAACTTACCTGGCTCTTTTCGAGGGTACCCGCGCTTCTATTTACGCCCGATCTGACGGGAATCAGGACAACATACCCATATCCCCCTTTTTTTGCCCATTCTTTGGAATGAAGGTGATCCAAGTCACCCAGACCTCTATCAGGCTTTTCGAAACCAGCTTTCTCCCACGC
The DNA here is from genome assembly GCF_000380565.1 of Microbulbifer variabilis ATCC 700307. Lineage (GTDB taxonomy): Bacteria > Pseudomonadota > Gammaproteobacteria > Pseudomonadales > Cellvibrionaceae > Microbulbifer > Microbulbifer variabilis. The sequence continues at coordinate 686,281 of NZ_AQYJ01000029.1, read as the reverse complement.
AGTTCCATAACTTGTATAATTAGGGTTGACCCAAATATGCTCTTCCTCTGGAATATAATCCCTCAGTGTCGAGTTTGTAATATTTTTTAGGCGGAGAGCATTACCTGAAGTAACTCCTGGGATTGATATGACGGTTCCAAGACTCCTTAAGACTTGCTCATCTCTAACCGCAACAGGCAAGTCATCTTTTAAAACTAGAGTGTCGCGCTTTTCATCATACGTTCGATTGAAGTCATTTTCGTCTATTGTAAACATCATTTCTCTCTAATTTTTATTAAAACCCAGAAATCAATTTAAAATATAATTATCAATTTATTTATGCATCATAAAAAATCCATCTCCTTCTGATTACGGAGATACTTTAAGGAGCGCTATACAAAGCACATCATACATAGCGGAACAGATAATCATGACAGGCAATCAGGACGAACAATATTTGATCACCTCATGAAGAGACCATGGGTATATACGCTTTTGCCTGAAAGCGATCTCAATATTTATGGTATTCCCCGATGTGTCAATAGCTCTGACACTTAATGCTTTATAAGAGGGCAAATCTTCGGGAAGTTTAAGCAGAATTGGTCCATATCGACTGTACTACTCATGAACTAGGAGATTTTTTATACTTCAGACCTCAACCCAGCTCGTCAAAATGCCTACCCATCAAATGTTGATATATGTCCTTTGTAGGCATAATCACTCACTGAAAATCAAGATTAACAATGGACTTGATTATGCCTACGCTTACTTAGAATTCCTTTTTAATCAATTTAACAGCTTCCTTTGTGGTTAATATATCATTAGCCATATACTTGAAGTTAATCATTGCCGCTTCGTAGCCATCACCCTCAGGCAAATTTGCACCAGCTGTTGCATCAGTTACAACAGCCACTTCAAACCCTTGTTCTAACAGTTCGCGCATATGAGATTCTGTGCATAGATTTGCAGACATCCCTGCAAGAATTACTTTATCAATATCCTGCTTTCTCAATTGAAGTACTAAATCATTTGTTTCAGGGCCATAAATTTTATGTGGGCCGGTCACAACAGTCTTACCATTATTTATATATGGCTTATATTGCTCCAACCAATCAGCTCCAGAGTTTTCAAATCCATTTAAACTTAGAGGGTCCTCTCGGTTGAACATACCAAGTTTGTGCATTACCACTTCGAGGTTCCCCTCAAACTTCCACTTGTGATCATGAGGATAGTAATAATGCGGAGAAATAAATAATGGCACATCCTTTTTCCCTGCAACTTTCATTAACCGTTCAAGGTTCTGAACTGTATTATTTTTTTCTACACTTTCCCCCACTACACCCCAGGTTACACCATTAGGACTTAAGAAATCATTCTGCGGGTCGGTTATTACGATTGCAGTCCGCTCAGGATCAATTTTCATTCCAGGTTCAGCTTGATCGGCAAAGCTATTCAGTGAGAAAGAGATAAGTCCTAGTGTTACAACTGGCGCTACTAGATTATTTAAAAAGTTCATCAGGTATTTTCCTATCCAAAGCTCTTAAGTTATATAGGGTAAGTAAGCAGGACATTGCTAGCGCTTAACCTGGAACGTATAATATCGTCACAATCTGTATGATAAATGCTTAAAAGTATATATTTCATGTCAGATCGTATGACTGTATGGTTTTTAGGTATTCGCAGCTATGGACGTGTTAAGTGATTTGCTCAGGGTTTTCCACTTAAAAGCACATGTTTTTTTACACAGCCAGTTTTATGGCGCCTGGCGGGTAGACACCTCCGGAGAGCAAAAGGCCACCTTTCATCTTGTTACTCGTGGTGTTTGCTGGTTACATTTACCCTCTAAGGATGTGCCAATACCATTAAGGGCCGGTGACTTGGTGGTATTTCCTCATGATGCTGTTCATACAATAACCCATAGTCAGGACACACCAGATCTTCAACTGGAACTTAACCAGCCTAACGAAGAGGGACAGGCTTCAGGCAGGGCTGCTACAAGTTTAATATGTGGTTATTTTGAGCTCGATCACTTTAGCTGGAATCCTCTTCATGAAGATTTACCTGAGGTTTTAATCGTTCAGAATGATTTGGCTGAAGGTGCTGCATTAATTGAAACGGTGACTCGCTTTATAACATTTGAGATAGAAAACAATTTGCCTGGAGAGAAAATCGCTATTGATCGCCTATCAGAAATTTTATTTATTTATATTGTGCGGGCTCATATGAAGAGCTCACAGTTCACCGATGGATACATTAAAGCACTCGCGGACCCCAAGCTGGGAAAAGTTTTACAGTCTATCCATTCTGACCCAGGTTACTCGTGGACAGTTGATAAATTATCCAAACGAGCTGCTATGTCTCGATCCTCATTTTCTGAAAAATTCCTGTCTTTGGTGAAAAAAACACCAATGCAGTATGTTACCAATTGGAGAATGCAGCGTGCTCACCAAGAGTTTTATGAGAAGAAAAATTCAACTGCTCAAGTAGCCCATCAGTTTGGCTACCAATCCGAGGCCAGTTTTAGTAAAGCATTTAAAAAACATTTTGGCTATGGCCCTGGAGCAGCAAGAAGGAAAGGCATCGAATCTTGACATTTCTAGTTATTTTTTAATAACTCAATAGCCTCTACAGCCTTCATAAAGGAGGGCTGAGTTAGATTTTACGTGATTCCCCCTCTTCTCTGGCTCTAGCTCGCTCAGCCTCCAGAATGACCTGCTCTACAGAATACTTTATTGCACAAATCATAGTAGCTATAGCGCCAATAAATGTTGTAAACCAAAATGAAACATTTAGCGCAACGAGAATAAGTGACATTACACTCACAGCCAGCAATTTTATGTTATCTAAATGAAAATCAAAAAATTTACGGTCAAGCAAACCCATATGAAAAACAAGGAACAAGCCAATTGCAGCACACGAGACAATGGCTAAAATCGCAGAGGAATCATCTCCAACTTTTACAAACTGATAGAATCCATAATAGACAAACCATCCTAAAAAAGGGCTTAATAAGGCTACCTTTCCAGCAGCTATATCTTTAGAGATATGACGCCAAAAAATTGACCACCGGTTATTTCTACCCTTTTCAAGATTAGTTAATTTAGCCGCTCCAAAAGGAATAGCTAGCAATCCTCCAATAATCATTGCAAAAACTATAATCGTTGTTATTGTTTCCAGTATCAGATACCACATAAATACCTAGCCTCGTCACTGCTTTGATATAAAAATCATATCTAGCGGACAGTAGAAACTATTTTTGCTGAGGAATACAGATCATTCTTAGCTATATGGAGCCTGCGCCAACTTTTATTCGCGCATTGTCCAGGTGATCACAAACCATTTCCATCCCATCCAGCACTCTAAAGGTATGTCTCTGGATAATATCTGGGGGTACAAAATAGAGACTATCATTTTTCACCGCATTGAGTGTCGGATACGCTTTCCAGGCATCCAGCCAATCTGGCCGGCTTTTCCCCATGCCGCTGGAAATAATCACTTCAGGATTCCGGTTAAGAACAGATTCGATACTGATCTTGGGCGCCAAAACCATCGCATCAGCAAATGCATTGCGGCCACCACAAGTTTGGATCACATCGCTGATCAAATGCTCGCCGTTGAGTGTTTGGAGGGGATCATTCCATACCTGGTAGAATACACTTACCGGTGTTTTTTTCTTGTTGCTATGCTGGAGTTCATTTAGTCTCTTAAGCCACTCGCTTGCAGTGCGATCCGCATTCTCGCTTGTGCCGGCAAGTTCGCCAAAAAATCTTACATTCTTTGCAATATCTTCCAGAGTTCGGGACTCAGTGACGAATACCGTAAACCCGAGATCATCCAGCTTTTGGATCATTTCATCGCCATTTCCCGACCCCCAGGCGACAATCAGATCCGGTGTCAGAGCCAGCAAAGATTCATAGCTTAGTGCTTTGTAATTGCCAATCTTTGGTAGCTTCTTTGCCTGCTCAGGATAATCGCTGTAGCTAACAGCAGCAACCAGCTTCTCTCCCGCACCTGCGCTGTAGAAATTTTCTACAATATGTGGAGCCAGGGCAACAATCCGCTCTGCCGGCGCTGGCAATTCGATCCAGTGCCCCCGTACATCCTGTACACGTACTGGTTTATCGGCCCAACAAGAGCCTGTCCATAAAAGGCTCAAGGTGGTAATGAAGATTGTGAAAATACTCCGAGACATCATTTAACTCGTCTAACTCTAAACTTATTGTTTTGTAACACTCAAATTTTAAACACTGGCAAGAGCTACCCACAGAATTAGTATTGCGAGCTCAATAATTTCGACCAGGCCACCCAGACAATCACCGGTATAACCACCAATAGTTTTCTCCCATAAATGACGCCAACAAAGAATCAGCACAGGTAAAGCACTAGCCATTCCAACTACGATGGCCATAGGAGCTGTTGCGAAAGCGATGGCCGTAACGATAATGACCACAGACAATAGCTCCCGTCTTCTCTTTGAGCCAGAGGGTGGAACAAAACCCTCCACACGGGCGTAGTCTGAAATACTCATTAGAGATAACGCTGCCGTCCTGGCCAACATCGGCGACAGTACCAGCGGCAGGTATATCCAGTTTTCTATCGCATCCAGTTCGGCTGTAAGTAGAGTTGCGATCGCTGCGAATTTAATCAGTAGAAATACAACAAGTGCAACAACCGCAACTGAGCCACAATGTGGATCATGCATTACAGTGAGGATTCGACTGCGCCTCTCTTCAGGATCAGCACATTTGTGACCGGCAAAGTAGGCATCAGTACAATCGGCAAGACCATCAAGATGTAAGGCACCAGTTAAAATGACCCAAAACCCCAGCAATATTGCCGCCTGTAGCTGAATTCCCAGTGGGGCCAGCAGGTATGCTGCGGCCGATAATAGAAGCCCAATAACAACCCCAACAAACGGATAGAAGTAAATTGATCGCTCTACTGTTTCTTTATCGACCCGGTACAACAATCCCGCGACTGGCAGCCGGGTAAGAAAGACCAGTGCATATAGGAATGCCTGGATAAGACCTGAAAATTTACGGACAATAAACATAGGCATCCTGCCCCGGATAGGGAATCCCGAAAGTCCCGCTATTGCAATCGTATTCCATTGACGCGGCAAATCCATAGCCTACCTGTAACGACATCATCTGACCGGGCCCCCAACCATTGGCAATGGTCAGCAGTAACTTGATCACGCCACCATGGGTTACCAATAATAGAGATTCTCCCGAGTAGCGCACAGACAGCTCGCTAATAGTCTGTAGCACCCGGGACCGGAAAGATGTGAAAGGCTCACCGCCTGGGGGACAGTGCTTTTCTGGCTCGCGGCTCCATGCATTACACAAGGTTTTGTGCTCGGTCCAGATTTTGTCGATCGCTTGCCCTTCCCATTCACCGAAACTAATTTCGCGGATACCGGGAACAATATCTACTGGCAACTTTCTTTTGTGGCCCAGCTGGGCAGCAAATGCCTGGCAACGACCCAGTGGGGAAGTGATAATTCTATCCCATGGGCCGGTAAGATCCCTGAGTCCTTGCCACATTTGCCCCCAACCTTCTTCAGTTAAGGAGACATCAATCTGGCCACGAAATATACTACCGCCAGCACATGCGCCATGTCGTAACAGGTCAATCCTCAATCGGTACACCTGCTTCGCTAAATGTGAACATCTTGTTATGCAGGTTAAGCGCCTGCCTGATAATACTTATAGCCAGAACAGCACCAGTACCCTCCCCCAACCGCATATTGAAGTTGAGCATAGGACTAACCCCCATACACTCTAGGGCCAGTTTGTGCCCAAGTTCATCCGACAGGTGCGCAAATAAGAACCAGGGTTTTACAGAGGGATTGATAGCTCCAGCAACAGCAGCTGCAGCCGTGGCCATAAACCCGTCAACCAGAACCGGGGTTCCCCGCTGGGCGCAGGCGATAAATGCCCCGGCCAGGGCCGCAATTTCGAAACCACCGAGAATTTGCAGAATACTCACGGGGGAATCCAGAGCAGCGCTGTGCTGCTCCAAAGCAGATTCAATCAGTGCAATTTTTCGGGCGAGTACATCATCACCGATACCTGTACCTCTCCCTGTGATTTCTGGAACTTTCAAATCAAACAAAGCAGCAAAAATTGCGGCTGCCGAGGTGGTATTACCGATCCCCATATCCCCGCCGATAAAACAATCACTATCGGTAGAGTGCCTTCGTCCCACATTAAACGCACTTATGAGCTGCCCATAAGTCATCGCGGGTTTACCTTGGGAAAAATCCGCTGTAGAAGGCGCAATGACCTCATCGATCAATTCAGGGTGCTCAGTGGGCACCACACAACCCAAATTAATAGCAGCAAAGTCTGCATTCTGCTCTCGACTCAATACATTGATGGCCGCCCCACCCTCACAGAAAATATTAAGCATTACTGAGGTAACGGCCTGGGTAAATTGCGAAGTGCCCTGGGCTGCAATACCGTGATCAGCTCCAAAAACACGCACAGATAGGCGTTCAAGTTGAGGCTGCCCTTTACCCTGGAACCCGGCAAAATCTACAGCAATAGTTTCCAACCGGCCGAGTGCGCCCTCTGGCTTTATCAATTGTTTCTGCCGGGCAATAGCTGCATTTCGAGCCGATTGATCTGGTGCAGGTGCCGGGTTATAGAGCCAGCTCAGTTCATCAGACATAACCTTTCGCCTCTCGTGCTCAATCTATTTTACCGTCAGAGGTAAACCGGCAATAGCCAGGGTTACGCTGTCAGCCCGCTCCGCCAACGCCTGGTGCAACCAGCCTGCAGCATCCATAAATTCCCGTGATAATTGCCCAAGAGGCACTATCCCGGAGCCAACTTCATTACTAACGAATATCCATGGGGCGGCATTGTTTTCTGAATTATTGCGCCTTTGATCAACACGCTGCATCAATGCTTCGCGTTCACGCGCCCAGACGCCTTCATGAATGCAGTTACTGAGCCACAACGTCAGGCAATCCACCAAAACACAGTGAGATTTAGGGGATGCATCTAAAGCCTCAGCCAACGCGATAGGCTCTTCAATAGTTTGCCAGTGTTGCCCCCTGTCTCCTTGATGACGAGCGATACGAGAAGACATTTCCTCGTCCCCCGCTGTAGCAGTTGCCAGGTAACTAAGTCCACCGGCATTGTTACTTTGCAGCCACTGTTCAGCACGCTGCTGTGCCAGTCGGCTCTTGCCGCTGCGCGCACCACCGAGAATCAGGTGCAAATTACTGTTGTTATACATCGGCAACCACCAGGGATTTACCAGTTACCGGGTGTGGTACCACTGTGACGCTGTAACCATAGAGTTGCTGCATATTTTCTGCGGTCAGTACCGTTTCTGGGCAACCATAGGCCATGCTACGGCCATGCTTAAGGGCGAGGATCCGGTCACTGTAACCACTGGCGTGAGCGAGATCATGCACCGTCATCACAACAGCCACACCACTTCGCGCAAAGTCGCGCACCGCTCTCATCATTTCGTACTGATGAGCGATATCGAGGCTGGTAGCCGGCTCATCCAGCAGAAGCAAACGATCTCCTCCATCTTCAGCACGCCAGATTTGTGCCATTACCCGTGCCAGTTGCAAGCGCTGCTGCTCACCGCCCGACAATGTGGGATAGAGACGCCCAGATAAATGGCAAACGTCCAGTGCCGCCATAGCTTCCAAACAAATAATTCTATCTCGCTCAGTGCCTGTGGAGTGTGGCGTGCGGCTGAGGGCAACCAGTTCAAGGCCCGTAAAGGCAAATGAAAGCGGATTGCTTTGTGGCAGAACTGCCAACTGCCTGGCTCGCTTGCGAGCGGGCAAACTAGCAAGCGACTCACCTTTAAAGTGAACTCTTCCAGTCTCCATCGCAGATTCACCGCAAAGTGCGCGCAATAGTGTCGACTTACCGGCACCGTTGGGACCAATCACGCAAACCAGCTCCCCGACATCAACGTCAAGACATACATCGGTAAGCAGCGGTCGATTGTCCACACTTACCGTGACTCCCTCAGCCTGTAACAGAGCCATTAGAGGGACCCCCTGTTTTTGCGTAACAAGGAAATAAAAAATGGCACCCCAATCAGGGCGGTAATCAACCCTACCGGTATCTCGACGGGCGCAATAATTGTGCGTGCGAGGGTATCAGAAACCAATAACAGGCTGGCGCCAGCCAGCGCCGATAGGGGTAACAGCTGGCGATGATCCGGCCCCACCCACAACCGCACTATATGCGGCACCACCAAACCCACAAAAGCAATACTGCCGGCCACGGCAACTGAAGTTCCCACCCCTGCAGCGACAAGCACGATCAAGCTGGTTTTTACCCGCTCCACATCGACACCGAGATGCCGTGCCTGGGATTCCCCCAGCAAAAGAACATTCAGTGAAGAACCAAAACCGGGCAGGCTGGCAAGCAACCCACACAATACTGCCAAAATCAGAAAAGCACGGGGATAGCTGGCCGCATCCAGCCCACCCATTAGCCAGAGGCTCATACGACGCAACGTGTCATTATCTGCAAAGTATTCCATCAGCCCGATTAAACTTGCTGATAGAGCAGTCACAGCGATACCCATCAGCAGCATGGTGGCCACTGAAGTTCCATTGATACTTTTTGCCACCCGATAAACCAATGTCACTGCTAGCAAGCCACTGAAAAATGCCGAAATTGATACCACCGGCAAACTTCCAAAGCCACCGGCTACTTCTGCTCCAAGTAAAATAGCCAGACAGGCACCAAGGGAAGCACCCGCAGTAACCCCAATTAATGAAGGGTCAGCCAGTGGATTGCGAAATAAGCCCTGTAACATCGCACCACAGATGGCGAGTACTGCCCCTACTCCTGCCGCCAATAAAGCCCGTGGCAAGCGAATTGCCTGAACGATATCTTTTGCCAGACCTCCCTCCCCTTGCCCACTGAGAGCAGAGACAACTTGAGAAGGCGAAAGATATACAGCACCGACGGCCACTGCGACAACAAAACTCATTGTGAGCCCTGCGGGCAATACCCACCAGGCAAGATTCAAAGCTTTGACTCGGGCGATTGTCATTGGCTTACCTCTTCCAATGTTGCCCCACCTTGGTCTCGTCCGAATTGCCTAAGCCAAGAGTTCTGCATATGTTCGGCAATAGAATCAGCCAGCCTATCCAACTGCTTCTCACGATGGACATTCAGGTTCAGCGGTGTAGCCCCTGTTAGGCCGCCCCAGGAAAACAGCGCATTTTGGGCTTGCGGAGAATCGAAAAGCCCATGCACATAAGTAGCAAGCACCTGCCCGTCGGCACTGATAGCCCCATCTGGCCTAAGGTTTCCAGCTTCGTCATGAAGAAATACCGCGGGGATCTGCAAAGCTGGCCCTTCTGTAATCCCGCAGTGTATTTCGTAGCCTTGAAGGGCGATATCCCCCTGGTCATTATCCTGATTTCCCAGAGATAGAAACCCGGTAACATTTATTAATGCCTTATATGGCTGCAGCCTGGTTATATAATCCAGATAACCAAGGCCTAGCTCACTGCCGGGGACATCTTCTACCCCATCTGGGTCCTGCACCTCTTTTCCCAGCATTTGCAGGCCGCCACAAATACCTATGAGTTTTCCACCATAACGCAAGTGCCGATCCAGTTGTGCAGGCCAGTCATTTTCTTTTAAATAGGCCAAATCAGCCCGCACATTTTTACTTCCTGGAAGGATAACCCAATCGCAAGGGGGGATTGATTCACGCACGCTAACAAATTGCAGGTCAATATCCGGGTTCAACCTCAGTGCGTCAAAATCTGTATGGTTACTAATTCGGGGCAGCACCGGTACCACTACCTTTAGCCGAGCATCAGCACCAGCCTGCTGGGTGCTAATCGCATCTTCCGCATCCAGATACAGGTCATGGAGATATGGCAATACCCCGAGAACGGGTTTACCGGTGTAGTTTTCCAACCATTCGAGCCCCGGCTCTAGCAGCTGCAAGTCGCCACGAAAGCGGTTGATCACAAATCCAACTACGCGATCGCGTTCAGTTGGGGACAGTAATTCGAGGGTGCCTACCAAGTGGGCGAAAACACCGCCGCGATCAATATCAGCAATTAACACCACAGGGCAATCCACCGCCTCAGCAAAACCCATATTGGCAATATCATTTTCCCGCAAATTGATTTCCGCCGGACTTCCCGCGCCTTCAACAAGCACCAGCTCATATTGATCATTAAGGCGTTTAAAGGAATCCAGCACGGCATTTTGTGCAGTGGATTTGTAATGGTGGTAATTCAGGGCCTGCATATTTCCCAGCGCCCTGCCCTGGATAATCACCTGAGCCCCAGTGTCTGAAGCAGGTTTAAGCAGCACAGGGTTCATATCGCTATGCGGTTCTATTCCGCAAGCTTGGGCCTGTAGCGCCTGCGCCCGCCCTATTTCGCCACCGTCCGTAGTGACTGCACTATTGAGCGCCATATTTTGTGGCTTGAATGGAGCAACACAAAGTCCCTGCCGGGCAAAATAGCGGGCAAGCGCCGCAACTAGAGTACTTTTGCCAGCATCCGAGGTGGTGCCCTGGATCATCAATACGGACATAACGAATACAACTTAGTAGTCGACCCCTTTTCTGGCCTTGATCCCAGCTTTAAAGGCATGCTTTATATCTTTTACTTCAGACACAGTGTCCATCAGCTCTTGCAGAGCACTACCACCGCCGCGGCCGGTCACTACCACACTCTGCTCTGGAGGGCGTTCCGCCAAAGCTTTCAATATCTGTAATTCATCCAGGTATTTATACGCGAGCATATAAGTTAACTCGTCCAATACCACTAGATCATAGCTGGCATCGGTGAGCATTTTCCCGGCTTCCTCCCAGGTTCGTTCTGCAGCTGCTATATCACTGCTGCGATCCTGTGTATTCCAGGTAAAGCCTGTACCCATTTGGTAGAGGTTTACTTCAGGGCAATGGTTTTTGAGAAAGAGTTCCTCTCCAGATTGCTGTGCGCCTTTGATAAATTGCACTACACCCACCTTCTGGCCATAACCTAGCGCACGTATAACCATGCCGAAAGCAGAGCTGGATTTTCCCTTGCCATTACCAGTTAGCAATACAGCAACTCCACGCTGGATATCGGCCGCTGCTATATTTGCATCAACCTTCGCCTTATGTTTTTGCATTGCCTGTTTGTGTTTGGCATTTTTTTTCTGCTGGTCTTCCGACATGGTCACCTCAGTTCAAGAATCTATTATAGAGAGTGCTTTAGAAGCTGAATTCCACACCGGCATAAGCAGCAGCGCCCGCGGTGTTATACCCAGGCACTTCCTCATAGTCTTCATCCGCGAGGTTTTCTCCACGAATGTAAACGGTGGTAGCGTTATTCAACTGGTAACGTACGCTAGCATCCAATACTTGGTAATCATCTATGGAGGAGCCATCTGTATCTTCCGCTCCAGCACTAGAGCGTAGATTCACCAGAAGACTAAGAGCGCCGGTCGGTTTATAGGTAAAGCCCAGGTTAGCCAAATGCTTCGGGATTCGCGGGCGTGGAGAATCATCAGCCTGTTCGGCATCGGTATAGGTGTAGTTGGCTGACAGCAGCAGAGTATCAGTGACCTGAGTTTCGGCTATCAATTCAACTCCCCGGGATTTGCTTGTTCCCTTGCTTTGCAGGTAACCAAACGCATCGTTATTCCAGCCAATTTCCTTATCAATGACCTGCTTAAACAGTACGAATTCCAGATAGAGGGAATTTTCACCAAAGTACTCAACACCAAGGTCCAAGCCTCGACTTTCTTCCGGCGATAGTATTGGCAGTTCTAGTGGCTCAGAAGTCAACCGATCAGTTGCGGTAGCGTTGTGATTAACTTCATACAGACTGGGAGCGCGGAAGCCGGTACCGTAACTGCTTTTTATCTTTACAGTACCGTTGGCAACATCCTCAAACAGGTACGCTGAGCTGACGCGGAAACTGTTAAAGCGGCCAAAATCTGAGTTGTTGTCATGGCGAAGACCAAGGGTGACATAGGCTTGATCGGCATAGCTTCCCCGGTATTCAGAATAAACCGCCCACTGATCCCGGTCCAAGTCTCCCGAAGTATCTTCACGGTGCTCCACCCCGTAGACCATCCCATGTTCGCGACTAAACCCATGAGAACCAGTGAGGTTCAATTTTTCAATATCACCTTCATACTCATAGGAAGTTCCCCCTCCAATGTAGATGCGCTTCAAATCAGAATGTGAATAGGCCAACTCTTGTTGACCATCTTCGCCATTGTGAGCCAAGCTGACACGAGCACTTTCCTGGCTGAAATCAAAGTTACAATCGTCCTGAGAGGGCCAGCCGCAACGATCATATTCACCTGAGGCATCGGTATCCCGCGCTACAGCTTCCACTCGCCACAGCTCAGAGATATTCCAGCCTACTCGGCCATGTAAAGTCTCGTTATCATAACCGTCGTCATCCCTCAATTCAGTGTCATCGCTGCTGGTATTGAAACCATCGGTTTCCAGCGCCGCAGCTGAAAGGAAGTAATCCAGTGTTTCATTGGCTCCACTGGCACTGGCATTGTAGCGCTCAGTATCGTAGCTACCACCCTCAGCGGATAATTCAAAGCGCTGCCCTTCATCCTCTCGACGGGTCGAGATATCCAGTACACCACCAGCATCAGCCCCATAGAGCATGCCTTGCGGACCGCGTAGCAATTCTACTCGCTGCAAATTACTGCTCATAATATGCTCAATATGAGCACCCGACTGGAGACCGGTTGGATCAGAAATATCGATGCCATCTATTTGGACCAGCGTTCTAAAGCCAGATTCCCCCCGCACCTGTAGCGAGGTTGTCTTACCAATACCACCGCTGTTGTTGACAGAAACCGAAGGTACGCTTCGCAGCACATCGGCCAAGGAAGCCAAACCTCGTGCTTTGAGTTGCTCTTCATCCAATACGGTTACCGAAGTGGCGATCCTGCGCAAAGGCTCATCTTGGCGGGAGCTCACAACAACTAAAGTTTCCAGGTCGGGAATAGAAGATGCACTATCGGTAGATTCGCCAAGTACTGGCACACTCACAGCTGACAGCACAGTCAAGCTCAATAAAGATTTTTTCAAGTTTCAACCCCTAAGGACAAAAGCTCATGGGATCGAGGGAGGAATAGCAATGCGGCACGCCGACGAAGCGTGAAAGATCGTATTGCGAGATGGTAGCCCTCCGCTCCATCGTGTTTCGAGAAGAGGCCGGTATCGGGCTTACCACTCAAAATACTGGTGGATCACCGTTGCGGGGGCAGCGCCGGAATTCCGGACTTCCCGTTTAACCTTCTCAGCCAGCACAGGGCAGAAGGCACCTCTTATCGTGGTCGCGAAACTAGTGGAAAGGCACTGGAATGTCAACTAATGCAAAAAAGGGGCCTGACTCTACTATCTGCTGGAAACTACGGCGCGGGCTCATCAAGGGTAAGATTCCTGACAGGGCATACAGATGAAAATTTTGGACTTATATCAATCAATTTTAACGGGCTACAAACTTACTATTCAATATTATTTGATATCAGTAATTTAAAAAGCTTTTAATATATTAAAGCTATTTATGCTTAGACCCCTCGTTTACCCTGGTGAGCTTTCATAATTAATTGGCTCAAGAAGGATTGCCTCATGGTATGGCATAACAAATTTGATTCGTGCACCATCAATTTCTGTAAGCTGCCCTGCCCATGCTAAGCAATACAGGCTTTTCAAATCATTCTTATCAGCTTCTGTAAGTTCACTTTGCTCCCCATAATTCATGATTGAGAAGGGCTTATGTTCACCATAAATTACACTCGGCCAGGTCTTCTCTTTCACATCGGCAAAGAAGTGTCTAAGCCCAAATATATGACCCAACTCATGAATCATAGTGTCAACCTGCTCCTTCCGACTTTGATCAAACATTGTGGGGAAAAGCACTAGCTCATTCCGCCCAGGATTTGGAAAAAAAGCACGAGCTAGAGTACAACCGATAACACTACAGTTTTCTACAGGCTCTACCCTAATTTTAAAATCCCAAACATTTGGATTCTCATTGAACCTCACCGGGGAAGCATCTCCCCACTGAAGTAGTGCCTCGCCCAAAAGAATTCGAATATAGTCCTTTATCTCATCTGGATTTTTAAAATACCTTAAAGACTCATCATCAAACTTCCACCTTAAAGTCGTACCCTTCTCCCACAACGGTATAAAACCCTCACCACTATGCAACACCAGATCTAATGGAGACTTATTACCTAAAGTAGGAAACCCAACCTTATCAGTGACACAAATTTTATTGTTTCCATATTTATGGACCACTGGTTCGGCGCAAGAGTCGCATTCTTTTTTCGACTTAATTTTTAGTTTGAGACTCTCTTTTGAGGAAGCTTTATCTGATGAAGTCACTATTATCCACCTGAAAACGCTGAATATTCTTCCTAGAACAATAATCCAAATTTCGAGAAATCGTACAAATTAGAGCGGCTTCTTACAGCTGAATCATTGTGACAAGATTAGAAAATCGTAAAAGACTGTACTCTGACACTACAATCATCATCAATAAAAATTGGTGGGCAATTATCCCAAAGTTTGTAGCGACTCAAGTGCCAAAGACAGTGGCAATCTCACTAGGCAATTAGCTCACAGAAAGAGCCAACAACACCCAAAAACGAGAATATGCAAGCCTTGTGTCTTCCAGATTTATCTGGAGAGGAAATAATGAGGACGTCAACTACCACCTACCTTTATTTTCAACCTCATTTGGATACTAGCTGCGCACCATGCCGTTTCTTTAAAAGACCTATTAGATAAGTCGCACCAACTTACCCTTTCTCTTGTAGATATTCTTATAATCCCACTGAATCTCTGTAGATTTTTTCAGCCAACGCTTCAGGTCTTTTATATTTAATTGCTCAACCCCTGTATAACAAACAGAAGCATCCTTAAACTTACCTGTCCCCGGCTTAAGATCCGGCTCCTCAAAGTCAGCCCCGCTCCAAAACATCAGCCTAATAGAACCCTTCAGCTTGTTATAACCCACTATTGGATTCCCATCCAAGAACCACACGGGGTGTCCGTGCCAGATTTTACTTTCTGCCATAGGTAGCCCTCGGTTGATTTCATGCATCAGCTTTTCACAAATAGGGCTTTCACAATCATTCTGAGACGCATTAAATTCTTCTATTGTGGTAGGTTTCATAGCGTTAACCTAACGAATAAATCCTGAGCGCCCCTTTAAACGGCAGCTAACACAGGATGAATTTTTGAGATTACCTTACATGTAGAGCTTATAGGTTAAGGGTAATGTGAAAGTTTCTACAAATAAGTAACTCGCTATCAAGCAGTATAAAACTCTGCTATAAATTTTTCTTTCATCATCCATAACCCTTGCCCTAGATAGAAACTTACTATTAATTTCAAACAGCACTAAAGGCTTGAACTTATGAACTTCGAAGTGAGGAGCTTAACATTAGGAGCACTTCACGATCGAAAACGTTTAAGAAGCCATCGGCGATATCCTCCGTGCGTCTATATATAGATAAGATCGTATACCTCAAGCTAAATGCCCAACCCAACTTCACCCAATCAACACTAGAAATTCAAGGGCTCATATGGATTTAAATGAGAACTTGATCTCCATAACTTTTCCAGATTACCTTGCATTGGGCCATCTAATAGAATCCTACTTAACTCAATTTAATCACTTTTAAATACGACAACCAATTTATTATCCAAATTTAGCTAACTGAAACCTCAAGAAAAAAGCCCTCTGACTTTTGGAAACCTCATACTTGTAGCCCAATGATGACCTCACCTACCCTATTGAAGTAAAAGCAAGTCCAAGCGAGCACACCTAAATAAGCCAGACTTGATAACGGTTCAGAACAATTCACACTTATCAAATCTAAGTTAAACTCTTTCAATCTACATAAAACTATATATCCCAACATTCATGAAACCTAATTGGGACGCTACTCGCATCCATATTTTTTGATAACTGGATTATCAAGTAGTTTCATTCACCGAGCAGTCTGATAGTAAGGACGTCTAATCATGTCCTATATTCTGACAGCATCATTACTAACCTTGTTATTGCTTTAGTGAGTATTTCTTCATATTCATGGTAATAAAAATTCCCTCTAAAGTCTTACCTTTTCACATAGCTGTCTAGCCCACAATCCCATTATAGATTTTATAACTATCAATGCTTCACAAACGCCCCCTATCATACAACCCCAGTCCACTATCATCTATGGAAATTCCAAGCATAATTCAATGCCGAACACCTCTTTTAAGTTGTTCATTATTTAATCCATATGATAATTCAATGTCACAACATCACTTAAAGTCAGGTTGCAATATCTTGCTGACCAAGTTTAGTTGGCTAAAGACTAATGAGGTGGTTTATAATGCCAATACCCGATAAATACTTATAATGGGGATAATGGGGAATTTAAATGAATAAAAAAATGTTTCGACTTTCTGTGATTCAAGCAGCTCTTTTAATGACATTATCAGGCTGTGATAGCAGTAGTAACTCGTCTTCTCCCGCTCCTGCTCCCACTCCTACTGACATTCCGCCAACTGCTAGTGATGTAACTGTAGATGGGGCAAAGCAATGGATTCCTGTATCAGGAAAACTATTGGGCACTGATCAAAATGGCGATGCTTTAACATTTAGTTTCTCAGAAAATGATGAAACTATTAGTCCGCTTGATGGCACTTATACATTCAGCCATGGCCAGTTAACATTAGATGGCAATCTATTTGAATATACTTCAATCTCGGGGCAGGACGCTTCAATTACTTATACCGTGACCGCAAACGGTGCCTCAGCATCTGCAAAAGTTGATATCCTGAACGTAGAAAATGATCCCTTAGCCTATCAACAATGGCATTTACGCAACACAGGTCAAAAAGCTTACGCTCTTAGTGATGAAATGAAGCAAGGCCTTGTCGATATCGGAATTTATACAACCGAGGAAATTAATTCCATCTTTGAGGAAAATGAAGTCGAGGAGCTTGTAGCTGGCGAAGACATGAATGTTGTAGCGGCTTATGCTCAAGGTGTAACCGGTGCAAATGTAACTGCTGTTGTTGTAGATTCAGGCTTAGAAATTCGCCACGAAGACTTAATAGATAACGTATTAATAAATCGCTCTCTCAACTTGGATGAGTCAGCAACTGACAGAACAGATCCAACAAGTCTTTCTAATAGTGGTGATCACGGTACCAGTGTAGCTGGCTTAATTGCGGCTAAAGGCTGGAACAATATCGGTAGCCGAGGTGTTTCTCCAGACACAGGGCTAATCGGTATGAACTTTTTAGGCAGTGGAAAAATAGAGCAAACAGATCTATTGGTTCATGGATTCCCAGGAAGTGGCATTTCTTCAGATGAAGAAATTTCGGCATTTAACCGTAGCTATGGTATTACCTATCCTGGATTTATTGCGTACTCTGCACTAGATGAAGCTGTTGAGTCTTATCCTAATCTTATGCTTCGAGGCGGTAAGGGTGCTTTGAACATGAAATCTAGCGGTAATTCTTTTGAAGACGGCAATGGTGAAGGCTCTTTATGTGCCGATAACGGAGCAAATGATTTAGGCCTAACGTGCTATAACTCGGCATTTCAGCCTAGCCATGGTCACCCATATTACTTAAATGTTGCAGCGGTGAACGCAAACGGTAAACATACAAGTTACTCAACCGCTGGTGCAAGTATGATGGTATCAGCCCCTGCGGGCGAGTATGGTCGTTATGCTCCCGCGATGGTAACAACTGACCAGATGACCTGTATTAATGGTTACTCTGGCTTTAATGGCGGCACAATAAGTGCTTGGGGCGGGGCCTATGGCGAAGACTTCGCAGCCAGCCAGTTCCCATTTAATTACCCAGGCCATCCTGAGAATGCGAGCTGTAACTATACTTCAACTTTTAATGGTACATCTTCCGCTGCGCCAAATGCATCAGGTGTTGTCTCTCTAATCTTATCAGCAAACCCAGAATTGACCTGGCGTGATGTTCGTCACATCTTAGCTTCAACTAGCACTGTGATTGATGCTGAAAATGAAAAGGTTGAACTCACCATTGGTGAGGGTACTTTTGTTGCTCATGATGGTTGGATTGAAAACTCAGCTGGTTATCAATTTAATAACTTATATGGCTTTGGTCGGGTTGATGCAGGTGCAGCTGTTGCTATGGCTCTAGATTACTCAGAGAGTCTCGGTGAACAAATTATCACCCAATGGCAAGGTTTGGGTTCAACAGCTGGTGAAGAAGCCATGGAGGCGGTTATTCCAGATAACAGTGCGGCTGGTGTGAGCCAACAAATCGAAGTAACAGAAGATATTATTATTGAAGCTATGCAGTTCGAATTTGATATTCGTAATGATCACATGGGTTCTATTTTAAATGATAGTCTATTAACCTCCGCTGGTAATGACTTGGCGCTGGAGGTGGTATCTCCCTCAGGTACAAGAAGTGTTCTACTTTCTTCCAAGCAGGCATTATTAGATGCTTCTTATAGCTTTGCTGATGGGTATAGCATGGGTTATATTTTAAATGGTGCCGTATTCCTTTCTAATGCATTTTATGGTGAAAATGCTAAAGGAACTTGGACTATCAAAGCATTAGATACAGGTGAGACTAATATCGTATTCACAGACCCAGATAACTATTGGGATGCAACAGGCCTGATGAACAACCCAGTAGAGAGTGTTCTAGAAGGCGTATCACTTAGAGCGTTTGGTCGTGCTGTTCAATAAGAAGGGAAATACAATGAAGCTAAATAAATTAACGATCTTAACTGCTGCAATGTGTTTATCAGGTATTACACAGGCAAACGCTATTGATGCTGTGGAAAAGAAAGATATAGAGATTAAGAAGCTAAACACCATAGCTGCGGCAAGAACGAATTCTGCTGATTTTGGTATCTTTAAGGTTGAAAGATCCTTGAAAACTGTCCCAGTATCCATTGCTGCACCAGAATCTATTGTTGTGACAAAAGGCGAAATGGCGATAGTCAATATCGGCAATAATTCTGCATCAGATGTTGTTGGCAAAGGTACAATTGTACGAAACACAATCACAAACAAACTGACAACTTTAACCGGAAATATAACAATATTATTAGGCAAGAATGTTGAAGCATCAGAAGTAGCGTCAATTTCTGGCATGGAAGTATTGTCAGTATTTCCCGGTACTGATATTGCCATCTTGAAAGTTAAAGAAGGCAATGACTTAGTAGAAGCTTTCAATGCGATAAAACAGTCTGGCTTGGCTGTTGAAAGTCGAGTTGAAGTTACTGAAACTATGCATGAAGCACAATAGGTATAGCTTACTAAGTTAAGCATGGCTTCGCCTTAGACAAGCAAAAGGCACCGCTTTATAAGTGGTGCCTTTTCATCTTTGAGCGGCTGGTACTATTTTGATTTTAATACTAGGAAATAGGCTAACGATCCTAATGACAGGATTTTCTTTCCCTTTTGACAAACTAATAAACTCCAGCCAGGATCAAAAGGATGCCAATATTTTTACAGTATATTCCCACAGAAAGTGGCAAGGCTTTTTTCATATCCTCTACCACCCAAATAGCGCGTACCAGAGAAATAACACAGGCCAATACCGCTTTTAAGAACACAACAAGTCCACATCTCAAATTAAGCCAGGATTGGCCGGCTTAAATCTACCTGTAAAATAATAAGCGAATTAAGTATCCACCCAGCGAATCAGATCATGACCAAAACAACTAAAACTCCAATAGAAGCTACAGTAAGACTATAGAAGAAAGTTGGTGCTACAGCAGTTCTAACATCAACGACCGCAATGACAAGAAGTAGAATATCGATTAGAGGGGCATAGTAAAGAAGATACAAGCCTACTTTTAGCACACCAAAATATATTTGACACTGAGATCCAGAAATTAAACCACTCAGAAAGCCATTTTACATCTAACAATAAGTACCAACAGAAAGCTGTCTAATATACCACCTCACATTTAAACCACTTTTAAAATTATTAATGGTATTTATTAGACATGATATCTGAATTTTAGCAATCAGACATAGGGTTAAATACCCAAATTTATTTTTAACACTCTAATAAATACATCTGTGAAGAATATGATCAATGATTATATGCAGTTTAAGAGTGTATATCCCGGTCACAATTTCCTAGTCTATATCAATACCAGTCTAAGTATTAATCAGAATGGCACATGAGAAGAACCTTGGAGGAAAAATAGATTCTTCCAGGAATGCTCTGCCTACCTCCCACTTATTAGGTGAAGTAGGCAGATACACGAAAAATTAAGTCAACTTTATACTTTCTTTAATGACCTCTTCTCTCCCATGCACAATCCGATAAAGTAACGGCAATACAAATAGAGTTAGCAGTGTCGAAGAGATAATTCCCCCAATCACCACAGTAGCTAGCGGTCTTTGGACTTCAGCCCCGGTGCCCACGTTCAGTGCCATAGGCACAAAGCCAAGACTAGCAACCAGTGCAGTCATCAAAACAGGGCGTAGTCTGATCATAGCGCCATCAATGATGGAGGTAAGCAGCTCTCCTCCTTGCTGGCGCAGTTGCCGTATAAAGGAGAGCATTACCAAGCCATTCAAGACTGCCACACCGGAAAGTGCGATAAAACCGACTCCGGCAGATATTGACAACGGCATATCCCGCAGCCATAGAGCCAAAACACCTCCAGTCAATGCCAAAGGGACTCCGGTAAAGATAATCAAAGCATCCTTAAACGAGCCGAAGGCCATTACCAGTAAACCGAGGATTACCAAGAGTGTTAACGGGACCACGATAGAAAGACGGGTGCTCGCGGACTCCAGTTGTTCGAAAGTGCCTCCATATACTAACCAGTAGCCCGCAGGCAGGGAGACCTGCTGCTCAATACCTGCCCTCGCCTCTTCGACGAAAGACCCCAGATCACGGTCACGTACGTTTGCTGTTACTACTATACGGCGTTTGCCGTTTTCACGACTGATCTGGTTTGGGGCTGGAGTCATTTCCAGACTGGCGACTTCAGACAAGGGGACGTAACTACCCAATGGGCTGCCTGCAGGTAAAGGTACAGGCAAATCATCGAGATTCTTGTAGTCCCTGCGTAGCTCTTCCGGTAAGCGTACAACCAATTGGAAACGGCGGTCGCCTTCGTAAATCAATCCGGCCTCTTCACCCCCAATAGCGGTGGAAACCAGATCCTGCAAGGTTTGTAGGTCTATGCCGTAGCGCGCTAGCGCAATACGCTTCGGCAATATGGAGAGAACTGGCAGCCCCTCCACCTGCTCTACTCGCGCATCGGCAACACCCTCTATCCCATTCAGTACGCCGAGGATTTCATTGGCGGAGGTCACCAGCTGATCCAAATCATCACCGAACACTTTAATACCTAAGTCTGCACGCACACCAGAAATCAGCTCATTAAAGCGCATCTGGATTGGCTGGGTAAACTCGTAGTTGTTACCCGGCAACTCACGTACAGCTTCCTCAATTTCCGCCACCAATAGTTCCTGGGACAGTTTCGGGTTGGGCCATTGATCCCTGGATTTCAGGATTACAAAATTATCGGCTACATTAGGCGGCATTGGATCCGTCGCCACTTCCGGGGTACCAATTTTTGCAAATACTTTATCTACCTGGGGAAACTCCTTAATCCGCTGTTCCAGCAAGCGCTGCATCTCGATCGATTGCTCCAAACCGGTGCCAGGAACCCGCAAAGCGTGCAGTGCGATGTCTCCCTCATTCAACTGAGGAATAAATTCCGAGCCCAAGGTAGTGGCGAGCCAGCTACAAAAAAGTACCAGCGCAAGAGCACCGGAAAGCACCAGCCAGCGCACTTTCATCGAAGCGATTAGCAGTGGCTTATACAGAGACTTGGTAGCAACGATTACCTTGTTTTCTTTCTCACTGATTTTGCCGGTAAGGAAAACAGCAACCGCTGCAGGCACAACAGTCAGTGAAAGCACCAATGCGGCCAGCAAGGCCATCACCACAGTGGCAGCCATGGGGTGGAACATCTTGCCTTCCACGCCGGTCAGTGTGAACAGCGGTATATACACTACAGTGATAATCAGCACACCAAATAAGCTGGGGCGAATCACTTCATTAGTGGCTTGAAATACCAGCTCCAGCCGTTCCTGCAAGGGCAGCTTGGCACCTTTGCGATTCTGAGCTTCCGCAAGCCTGCGAATGGCATTCTCCACGATAATCACGGCCCCATCGACAATCAGGCCGAAATCGAGTGCGCCGAGACTCATCAGGTTGGCAGAAACACCGGTTTGCACCATGCCGAAAATGGTGGCAAGCATGGAAAGCGGAATCACTGCTGCAGTAATAAAGGCCGCTCGAATATTCCCCAGCAAGAGAAACAGCACGACGATAACCAGCAGAGCCCCTTCGATAAGGTTTTTCTGCACTGTAGCGATGGCTTTATCTACCAGTGTTGTACGATCGTAAACCGCCTCCACCTTGATACCTTCTGGCACCGTAGATTTTACACGCTCCAAAGCATCCGCAACATTAAGGGCCACTTCGCGGGAGTTTTCCCCCACCAGCATCATCGCGGTGCCCAGTACGGTTTCTTCGCCATCGCGAGTGGCGGCACCGGTACGCAGTTCTTTACCGATAGCTACTTCGGCCACATCCGAAATTTTGACCGGCACCCCAGCGCGGCTGGTAATCACCACACCTTCAATTTCGGCAATATTCTGCAGCTGCCCCGGTGAGCGCACCAGCAGTTGGCGACCGTTAGTCTCCAGGTAGCCGGCACCGCGACTTTCGTTATTGCGACGTAGGGCCTCAGCAATATCCTCCATGGATACGCCGAAATTGAGCATCTGCCGAGGATCTGGAGTGACATGATACTGCTTGTTATAGCCGCCAATGGTATTCACTTCAGTAACACCGGGCACCAAAGACAGTTGTGGTTTAATAATCCAGTCCTGGATTTCCCGTAATGCTGTGGCGTCGTAGGGCTGCCCATTTGGCTGGGTGGCACCGGGCATTGCCTCCACGGTGTACATAAAAATCTCACCAAGCCCGGTGGCAATGGGCCCCATCTCTGGTTCCAGCTCAGGTGGTAATTTGCTTTTAATCGCACCAAGGCGACTGTTAATTAAATTACGCGCAAAATAGAGATCTGTGCCCTCTCTAAAAACTACAGTGACCTGGGAAAGTCCGTAGCGGGAAATCGAACGGGTGTATTCCAGGTTGGGAAGGCCGGCGAGTGCCGCCTCCACAGGATAAGTAATCCGTTGTTCTGCCTCCAATGGCGAGTAACCAGGAGCCTCGGTATTAATCTGAACCTGAACATTGGTAATGTCGGGGACCGCATCAATCGGTAACTTCTGGTAACTCCAAATCCCTAGCCCCACCAACACAAAAATCAGGGATAGAATGAAGTAGCGCCGCTCAATTGAGAAGCGCAGGATGCTTTCAATCATCTTCTCGCCTCAATTAGTGGTTATGCGCAGCACCGGATTTTTCGATATCCGCTTTAATCAGGTAGCTGTTCTCCGTGACATAGCGATCACCCACATTGAGGCCACTCAGCACCTCTGTCACCTTGCCATCCGTACGTCCAAGCTTGAGCGGACGAACTTCGTAGGCTTGCCCTACTTTGACAAATACCACTGTCCAATTGCGCAAAGGCTGCAAGGCCTGGTTTTCAACCACTAGAGGCACAGGATTTTCACTGGTTACAACTTGCCCCTGCACCATCAGATCTGTTGTCCAGAGATCATTTGAGTTTTCAATCACTGCCCTTGCAATCGCGAAGGGCTGGCCATTACCACCGGGAGCAAGACTGGTAATCGTTGACTCGAAAGTGCGGTCACCAGCAGTAATGGAAACTTTCTGGCCACGGCTAATCTGGCCGCGACGAGTGGGAAACACCTGGAGCTCGGCCCACAGTTGATCATAGTTTGCTATGGTAAACAGCACTCGCTCACCACTGAATTCACCGCGGCTGGCCTGCTTGTCGATAATCTGGCCACTAATCGGTGCAACCAATGGATAAGTTTGTAAGCTATCATTGGATTCGATAGTAGCGAGTTCTTCCCCTTTCTCTACCAAGTCACCAAGCGCTTTTTTTATGGTAATTACGGTTCCCGGATAGCGGGCCCGCACATGGCTTAGGCTACGATGATCAATCGCAGTTTTACCATATAAGGTGACGCTTTCTTTAATAGAGCCTGGACCAGCAACTGCGGTTTTAATACCAGCCTTTTTTGCTATTTGCTCAGAGATCTGTACGCGGCCTTCATGGGATTCATATTTCCACTCGGTACGCTCACCATTGAGGAAAACAGAAACTAAAACATCGAAAGAGTGCGGTTCTTTTACCATACCCTCACCACGATAGAACGCTGTGCTGGAGTCCCAGCTAAAAGAGATTTGATCCACTTGGCCGCCAAGCCTTTCCAGCTCAACGGAAAGGCTGGCATTTTCCAGAGAGTTACCATTACGGGTAACCCAAGCACGGAATTCCGGATGAACACCGCTTTCGTAAATCAGGAGCTCTACTGTGAGATCGCCCTTTTCTAATAATCGGCCTCCGTTTGGGCCTTTTGCTTCTTCGTGCTCTTCGTGTCCTCCATGGCTATCACCATGACTGCCGCTTGCATAGCTTTGGGATACCAGCCAAACCCCCGAAAAAATGAGGGAAAAGAATAGTATTGCCAACCGAATCACATAAGTTGATTTACTCATTTCTCAATCCAAAATTATTTACTGCTATCGGCGCCCATGGGCCCCAGGGGCCTGGCGGTCAATTGTTCGATCTCTGCGCCAAAAAGAAGTACAGATCGCGCTGCTTCAATTCGCGCACGCTTGGCATTTAGCAATTCTTCTCTTGCGGAAATAAGGTCTACATAAGAATCCCTACCGCGACGGTAAGCGCGATCCACTTCATTCAAAGCCTGGCGAAGTTTGGGAATAATAAAGTCCTGCAATGTGGAGACAGTGCCGAGAGCCTGTTCACGGCTGGTCACGGCAAGAAAAAGCTGAGGATAGAGCTGCAACAGGGCAGCCTCACGGCGCAGCATGACTTGATCTAGCTCTGCCACTGCCTCTAGTTCGGCACCGCGGTTGCGCTTGGCTGTTAAAAGTGGAACGTTGAAGCCTGCCAGGACAGCAGTTTCGTTCACTGCCGGATTCACACGAAGGCCAGCATACCAACCAACATCCGGCCTTGAATTAGCCTGGGTCAACCGTAGCCTTGAAGCCTGCAAACGCTCTTCAGAGGCAAAGCGCGCAATCGCAGGGTTTTCCTGGGCTCTTTCATACAACACTTCAAAACTGGCACCCGACTCAAAGCGATAAAGCTCGGCGGAATCCACCCAATAGTTCTGGGCCGGCTGCCCCCATAGCGCCGAGAGTGCATGTTTGTAATACACCAACATACTTTGATCGGTCTGTTCGGCGAGGATGGCTTTTTCCAGGGAGGACTCCGCACGCATTCGCTCTGACACAGGACTGGCCGCAGCGCTGACCCGCGCACTAACGGCACTCAATGCCTCACGTGCAAGCGAGACTTTCTCCTCCGCCAAGACCACCAGTTCCTGAGCAGCCAATACCTGGGCATAGCGGCGGATAACTTCCGCCAGCAGATCTAAGGCCATCGCCTGCTCATCAGCGATGAGCAGGTCCCGCTGCGCATTGACAACATCTATTCGAGCCTGCCGCTTATTCCCCAGCTCCACAACAGAAGAGAGAGTTACCGTCAGTTCAAACTCATTATCAGCATCGTCTTCCGGATCTGGAGCATTATCCGAGTCACCGTTATTGAAGTGCTTGTACTCAGTCTCGACACCCAGCTCCATCTCCGGTTTTAGGGCTGCGGTCTGCCCGGCACCGTCCAGCCCTCTTTTTTGTAATGGAAAAATTGCAAGTTCTGGGTTCTGCGCGAGCGTAAGCCCAACCGCATTTGGTAGTGTCAGCAACTCCCCCTTCTGCGCAAATACTGACTGCGTAGGTAAACACAATATCGCCACCGCCAATGGCCAGGCGGCACGGCGACAAACCACACTCGCAATGAGCGTGTGAAACAAATCCATGGATATCTCCCAAGTCACATCTCGTACACGCGAGTTGGGTCTTTCGACTCTCTTTACTCGCGCAGCAATAGAAAGGTCAGACTTGGGTTATAGGTGGGCGTAGTAAAGGTGAGAAGTAACCACTGGGAACCGCGGCGCTTGCCAACTCCCGGTATGTGATACTGCCCGTTAAAATTGATTGGAATGCCTGGCCAAGTAGCCCGGTGATAGAGCTCCCATGGCAGTGGCAACAGTGATTACAAAAATCCAGCAGCGGAGCAGATTGGTCAGGCTCTTCCCCAGCTTGAGATACCAGGGTATCTCTATCAAGAGCGGGGTTGCTTGGAGCACTGGGAAATGGAATCTTCCCTGAGGCCTCTTCATGGTCCACATCATGATGAAGAGGCAGGTGACTGGCGATATCCTGGAGTTCATCGTGACTGTCATAGAAAGCACCTGCGGTCTGGAAGACCAGCAGTGCAATCAGCAAAAAAGACAGTCGAACAACATTCATGGACATAAAGAAACTGGATAATCTTACGCTCGACTCTAGCAAACAAGTCAGGATAGCTCAAATAGGCTCGTCCCAAGCTATTCATTTTTAAGGATAAAATGCCTAATGGGTCACTTTATTAAAGCTGCCCATCAAACTGACTGGTACGTTTTTTCAAATTAGGCCACTGCTACTCCTGCACCTGTCAGCCTCATAGCACACCTTTCTGCGCCACCCGGTAAGTCCTCTACACTGATTTAAATGCCATGAGTATGACTTGAGAGGTACCGGTAAATGCTCGCTCCGAAACCTTTAGGTGGCCTAACTCGTGCCCTGATCCTTGCAGTGCTGGTAATATCTGTTCCTGCCGCAACCGCCCAACCCTCTCCCCCCCCGCCATCAGAAACTGCAGAGAGCCAGAGCCAAACAACCGAACCCAATGGCTCGGTGCCCAAGCCCTCTCCGCCACCAGGTCAGAAAGACTCGCCACAGACACCAACCAATCAAATGGAGAGTGCCGAGTCCAACCAATCGATTGACCCCAAGGCCATGGAGGCTTTGCAGCAAATGGGGAAATACCTGGCAAGTATGAAAACGCTGATGTTCAATGCCCGCATATTCACTGAAGTGGTACTGGATAATAAGCAGAAGCTCTTAATTGGCGGTAAAGTCATGTATATGGCGACACCTCCCGATCAGTTACGTGTCGACCTGACCACCGATTCAATAACCCGTCAATTCTTCCATAGCGACAATAAGTTCACGATGCTGGCTCCTCGTAATGGCTATTTTGCCGAAATAGAGGCCTCCCAACCGACACCGGAGGTGCTCACCCAGGCAGCCAAGGACTACGGCATTGAAATACCATTCGCCGATTTACTTGAGTGGGGACGCAAGCCAGATGCCTGGGCCGGAATCAAAGAGGGATTTCTGGTGAACTCACCTATGGTAAATGGCCAGCGCACCAAACACTGGGCTTTTCGGTCGGAGAACCTCGACTGGGAAATCTGGATAAAGGTTGGAGATCAGCCTCTACCCCTGCGTATCTCCACAGTGAATACCCGGGACCCATCCAAGCCCCGCTTCCTCGCCACTTTAAAGTGGATGGAGGCCAAGCCAGGGGCAACAGGCAAGTACAAGCCAGCTACGGAGAAACTTAAGAAGATCCCACTGAAGAAGGCGGAGCCAAATAAGCAAATGGAGGGTGCACAATGATCAGTGTTAACTTTGCGAGGCTGGCGGCACTGCTACTCCTATCGGGCGGGTTGTTCATGTCGGTACTCAGCACCCCCGCAGAGGCGCGCGGTCACTTTGGTGGGGCTGGGGCTCATTTTAATGTAGGTGGGCATTTCAATACCTTTAGACCAATGCCTGAAGGTCGTTTTCACGGCGATTTCAGGGCCGGGGAATTTGAGCGCAGGTTTCCCAATCATCCACCATTTCACCCAGTACGACCGATACACCCTCATCACCGGCCCTATCCTCCACCCTGGCGGCCACGTCACTGGCCCTACCCAGGGCCGGCATATTGGGGTGTGACTGCGGTTGGAGTAGGCGGTTGGCTGTACACATTACCACCCAGCTGTGTAAGGGTGACAATTGGTAATGTGACCTATGAGCACTGCGGGGCCTACTGGTATCAGCCCCATTTTGTGGCTGGTCATATTGCCTACCGACATGTACCCCCCCCAAGGCGGGCAATTGTCAGGTAGTTTGGAAGGGCCCCACCATAAATATATGGTGGGGCTAATCTTCCGATTTCTCCGGCCCGCCTTCAGCATAAGATTTGCTAATACGACGAAGAACTTGCATTTGCTTGCCAAAATTCCTGCAAGGCGTACACATTGCCAAGTGTAATTTTAGGCTCGCCTGCTCGCGTAAATTCAGGTTTCGCTCCTGGGATTCGGACATCAGGCGTGTAGCTTCCCGGCACGATTTCATCAGCTCACCCCTCCACGCCAAACCAGTGATCTTCCAGACATTCACGCAAGCGCAGGCGCGCTCGGTGCAATGTCACATTCAAGTTGCTCACCGACACTTCGGCAGCGGCACAAATCTCGTGGCTTTCCAGCTCTATGAACTCGCGCATCATAAATAGCTGGGCCTGGCGGGATGGCAGGTAATTAAGGCAGGCTTCAAAGATTCGCCAGAAATGCTTATCGTGAATCGCCGACTCGGGATCAGCCCACTTCTTGGGGCGCTCATCCTTCTGCCAGTGACCTGTCTGATCGAATAACTCATCATGATCATGTTCCTCCCTGTCGCCGTGTACAAGCTGGTCTGCATCCACAAAGCGCTGACGCTGGCGTAGTACATCGGCGATCTTGTTTTTCAAGATGGCAAAAACCCAGGTCTTGAGTGCTGAACGGCCATTAAAACTGCGAGAGTTTTTCAGGGCCCCCATCAGGGCCTCCTGTACAGCATCTTCAGCTAGCTGGGTATCCTGCAGCTGCAAACTGGCAAAACGAAGCATTTGCTGGCGCAAATCCACAAGAAACTGTGAATTTTGCAGGGAGTCTTCAGCACCTTCTTCTGTGGAGGCGCCCGGGACAAGGTAATCGCTCAATTACGTTCCCTCATAATGTCAACGCGGAAACTGGGGATATTAACCAAAAAGCAGAGATTATCTAACAACCAGCTCCCACTGACATCAAAAGGCAACTTTAACCATTTGCCAGTTACTAATACTTGGTCGCGCGAATCCTGCACTTGTTACAGACTTCTTACACAGGTAAAAAGATCCCAGCGAAGGCGCTTTGATGCCATATAGGAAAACAACTCTGCGAAAGGTAAAAATCCGATGCACGACATTGTACAGGACTACTACGGACGTCAACTGAAAAGCTCATCGGACTTGAAGACTGATGCCTGCTGCGATGCCAGCACTGTCCCGGAGTGGTTGAAGCCTTTACTGGCCAATATTCACCCGGAGGTCCTATCGCGCTATTACGGTTGTGGGCTTGTGTGCCCACCCCTGCTGGAGGGATGCCGGGTGCTGGACCTGGGCTGCGGTTCCGGCCGCGATGTCTACCTACTATCTCAATTGGTTGGACCAAGCGGCGAAGTAGTCGGTGTCGATATGACTGATGAGCAACTACAAATTGCCCGCGAACACCAGAGTTACCACTCGGAGAAATTTGGCTATGACAACGTCACCTTCCTGCATGGTTACATTGAGCAGTTAGAAAACCTTAATCTGGAGCCCGGCAGTTTTGATGTGATTGTGTCGAACTGTGTTGTGAACCTGTCCACTGATAAAGGAGCCGTACTGCGCGGCCTCCACCGGCTACTCAAGGATGGCGGGGAGTTTTATTTTTCCGACGTCTACGCAGACCGCCGTGTACCAGACACCCTGCGCACCGATCCCGAGCTAGTGGGAGAGTGTCTCGGTGGTGCCCTCTACTGGAATGACTTCCTGGAACTGGCACAAAGCAGTGGATTTCGCGATAGTCGCTTGATGGAAAGCCGCCCGCTGGAGGTTACAAATACGACCCTCTCCGCACGCTGTGGTTCTGTGCGCTTTTATTCCGCAACCTACCGTCTGTTCAAGCTGGCACAGCTGGAAAAGGATTGTGAAGACTATGGCCAAGCAGTTGTATACAAAGGCACCATCCCAAGTTGCCCACACGAATTTATCTTGGATGGGCATCACGTGATTGAGAAAGGCCGCGTTTTCCCTGTCTGTGGAAATACATGGAGAATGCTGGCAGAGACGCGAATGGCACCCCACTTTGAGTATATTGGCGACTTTTCCCAACATTTCGGCCTATTTCCCGGCTGTGGCCGTGAGATGCCATTTTCTACTCGTGCGCTGCAAAGCAACGAAAACAAGGGACAATGCTGCTAGGGGTACTTAATTCGCTAATCCGAATTTGGCCGGTATTCCTAAACATCTAAAAATGAATAGGGGGCCGGCAACCTTAGCCAGATCTGCCACGCCCTAGGGCAGAGTCCAAAAAGGCGGGAATTTTTTGCTCCAGCCAATAATTCGGATTCCATAGTGTCCCACCGACAAACCCTACATGCCCACCGTGCTCACTGATTTCAAGATTGACCATCGCACTGACTTCACCCTGCTGTGGGATTGCAGTCGGACACACAAATGGGTCGTCTACAGCATTAATAATCATTGTTGGCACCCGGATTTCTTTGAGCAGCCGTTTGCTGGAAGCTCGGGTGTAATAGTCATCGACATCACGGAAGCCATGTAGGGGTGCGGTAAATGTATTGTCAAACCGGCGAAAGTTTACAAAGTAAGTAGCATCGTCCAAATTGGGTAAAGCAGCTGCCATACCAGGGTCTTCCGCCTTTTGCTTAAGAGTGAGGCGCAGACAACTGAGCAAGTGCCGCTGGTAGAGCTTGGATAGGCCAGTGTTGATTCTGCGGCTACACGCATGTAGATCCATTGGGGAAGATACAGCTACTGCACCTATCACCGGACTGCAGATACCGTCCTCCCCCAGCATCTTCAGCAACACATTACCACCAAGTGAATAACCGACCACAAGAATCGGGGTAGATGGCAACTGCCCTCTCAGCTGCTCTACCATCCAACGAGGATCTTCACTATCACCACTGTGATAGGCTCGAGGCAATCGATTAGGAATACCTCCACAACCGCGAAAGTGCATTACCGCTACCTGGTAGTGCCGCTCCAACAAAGATTGCATCAGCCCCTGCACATAAGGAGAGGCTACTGACCCCTCCAAGCCGTGGAGTATCAGAACCAAAGGAAGTTCTGGATCATCCACCAGTGGACGAGGATAGTGCATAGCGAGGCAGTCGCCATCAGGGGTTTCATACCAGCGACGGCTGGTATTAATCCACGGGGAAGGCCGGTGCAGGCGGCCAAATACAGTTTGAAGGTGGCAGTTCCCAAGGCCTGTTGCAGGCGTAAACTTTTCAGTCATACATCAGGTCCAACTGGCGGAATGAATCCCCCACACACTTTTAACTCACTATCCATAGTGGCTAACCCTGGCCCTGGCGGGAATTCACCGCCTCCGACATCAGATCAGGCCTTGAGCGCCTTGGGTATCGTACAAAGGTTATACGGGTACTTTCAGTATATAACTACCGACGACTGCTTGAGGAGTGGTGTTGCGCGTCAAGACTCGGCTACCATTGAGACAATCTATGAGGTTAAGGCTGTCATTCACCCACTAGCACTTAGCTGATTTCCGCATGGTTTCTGGAGCAAAAATTACAAAAAAATAGCTGCGCCAGCAGCGATGCCTATACAGCTGCAGTTGCAGCAGCGCAAATATTACCAGCATGATTGGCCGCCTGGTTTGCAGGGCAAATGTCTTTTCTGTGCAAACCCCCAAAGTAATCGCCACAGTTGAGCGCGCAACAAAAGCTATCGCGACTCCCATCAAAATCTGGGACGTGTAAAGAATCGGTTTACGGCTGGTCAACATGACAATTAAAACTGACACAGCAGTAATAATTATGCCGCAACTAGCAATCAGTCCATACTTGAAACGAGTGCTATCAATAAAAGCACCAGCAGGTGTTTGTAGAAGTACAATGGTAATCCCGCCTATCTCTAGGACAATACCTGTTTCACCAGCCTTCCAATATATGGCAGAAAGCAAATAACCAGCAACCACATCTCCTGCGAAGAAATTCGTAAAGAGAAAAGGTTTGTTTAAACTCATAATTAAGTCTTATTTATAAATCTTTCGCCTGGACTGGTGCTTTGGAACTGTCGGAAATGGCGAGCATCGACTCCAGCGTAGCAACTATAAGGGGCTAAGCCCGGACCCGTACTCATGTCGATAAGCCTCTTTGTCTCAGCAATCATTTTTCTATTGATTGCCGCACGTCAGTGGCTTCCATCTATTATTCGCATTTGGCATATCATGACCCTTGGCGCTGTAGCACTGCTATTGATGCGGCAAATCACCCTACGGGAAGCTTTTTTTGCCATAGATTGGGATCTTATTCTTTACCTGTTTTCAGTTTTTTCAATTGCCTCCGCTTTGTACGACACCGGAATATCCACCCAAATCAGCAAGCGTATCCTGTCTTTTCAGAGTCCCAATATGGTGCTAGCAGCTTATGTCATCACCATGGCGATATGTGCAGCAATACTCACTAACGACGCAGCCGCAGTGATCGGTGTTCCTATTGCAATTATGCTGGCACGCAATATGAACTGGAGTTTGATTCCACTGCTTATTATTCTATGTGCTACGGTAACGATTGGCAGTATGATCTCGCCAGTAGGAAATCCACAAAATATATTGATTGCCGGTGCGGGTAATTTCGATAATATGTTTATTGTCTTTGCCCAATGGATATTGATCCCTGCAGCTATAACCCTGCTAACCTCTATGCTATGGCTTAAACGCTTTCTTAGAACCAGTGATATCGCCAACTATGAGGCAAGCAGGGAATACCGGGAGGAGAATAAGATCACTCAAAAGTGGCCCGCTCTATTATCTGCTGTGCTGCTATTAGTATTTATTGTTTTGGGAAGTGTACTGCATAATGTGGAAGGCATTTACCACCCTACTATAGGCCAGGTCGGATTGGCTGCATGCCTACCTATTTACATAACCAGCAGGAAAAGACGGCAAATCTTACGCGAAGTCGACTGGCCCACCCTCTTCTTCTTTATTTCGATGTTTGTGGTTACAGGCTCTCTTTTAAAATCAGGGTCACTACAGTTTTTCCTTAAAGAAAGCGGCATCAATCTGGCTGAACCAGAAACTGTTGCTTTTGTTAGCTTTTTTGCCAGCCAATTGTTTTCCAATGTACCTGTAGTTGAGATATACCTCAATTTATTGCACAAACATGAAACCCAAACACTAATGATACTTTCTGCAATTTCCACTGTAGCTGGCAATCTATTTATCATCAGTGCCGCAAGTAATGTTATTGTGCTGCAACAGGCTGAGAAATTTGGCATCAAGGCATTTAACTTTTGGCAGTTCTTCTTCTTAATGCTGCCGGTGAGCATTTCCAGTGTACTGATTAGCTATTTTTGGATTCTATGGTACGCATCCAAATAAAGTAAGCTGCAATAAAATAATTATATTAAATATCTGGAAAGGCTTTAAACAACCAAGGAAAAACATCTAGACATTTATTCTGCAGGTTTACTATCCATTAACTGAATAGCTCTCGGGTCCTCTATGCGCGCATAGAGCCGGTAATCCCCATCTTGCAACAACAAGTAGATGTTGTAAGGCTCAAATTTATCTTTGGCTTCCATACCGGGGCTGCCTATCGGCATCCCCGGCACCATCAGGCCAACACTATCTTTAGGGGGCGATGCCAGGAACTTTTGTATGAATTGTGCGGGCACATGCCCCTCGAATACATACCGCCCTTGCCACACAGCCGTATGACACCCCTCCATACCTTTGGGTACTCCCCATTGCTTTTTTACTGCTTGCATATCTACTTTGAAGACAGATGATGCCTGCAATTGATTCTCTCTCAGATGGCTAACCCACTTTTTGCAGCAAAAGCAGAGCGGATGCTTATAGACGATGATTTTATCATCGTCCTGCTCAGCGATAGCAGCACTGACAAAGAGGGCTGTTACTACAAATAATGAAAAAACCTTTACCAGAACGTTAAATGGCCTGGGCATAGTGAATCGCATAAGATGCAGCAGCATCTTTCCAGTGACAGATTGGCCTGAATCCACCCCTGGCAAGCAGCTGGTTAAAATCACTGATGGAATACTTGTGGCTATTTTCCGTATGTATTGTTTCCCCCTCGGAAAAGTCCACACGCGTTCCAGCTACTGATACACTGTGATCCTTCAGGCTAACTAAGTGCATTTCAACCCGTTTGCGAAGTTGGTGGTAGAAAGCACGGTGGGCAAACAGGGAAAGGTCAAAATCTGCCTCAAGCTCTGTATTGATACGATTTAGAAGGTTTTTATTGAACCTCTCGGTAACATGTTCGCTGTCATGGTAGGCTCGCTCAAGCCTCACCGAATCCTTGACCAAATCAGTACCAATAAGCAACCCATCACCGGCTCCTAAGTTCGCAGCAAATAGTTCCAGTAGCTGCTCAGCCTTATCCGGCTCGAAGTTTCCAATTGTTGACCCAGGGAAGAAGACGACTTTCTTGCGAGAGGGAAGCTGGGTTAACTGGTCCCATACATCCGGCTGAGTGAAATCACCAACCGCACTCCAGACTTGCATCTCGGGTTGATTCGCCTTGATTCTACGCTCAGCATTTAGAAGTATCTCTGGGGATATATCAATCGGGTAGTAACCTTTTGGGGATTCCAATTGAGCAAGTAGTGCTTCGATTTTTTCACAATTACCTGCACCGGGTTCGATTAGCAGCGCTTCAGGTCCAATTTTATCGGCTATATCCTTAAGATTAGTGGCAAATATACTTGCCTCTGTACGGGTCAGGTAATAATCCGAAACCTCACAGATGTCCTCGAAAAGGCGAGAGCCTACTTCGTCATACAAATACTTACAGGGCAATGTTTTTCTTTTTCCTCCCAACCCCTCCAGAACATCCCTGAGAAATTCGCTATCCTGTTGCTGCTTTTCTGGAACGGACGATAAGGCTGCTTTCACATTTAGTCTCCTGCTAAACGGACCCCGGTAAATTGCCACGCTTGATGTGGATAAAAGAAATTTCTATAGCTGATTCTGATATGATCCGATGGCGTAGCAAATGAACCGCCTCGAAGAACTTTCTGATTACACATAAACTTGCCGTTATATTCACCTACAGCATCTTCACGAGCCTTAAAACCGTGATACGGCAGGTAGGAGCTGGAAGTCCACTCCCATAGATCCCCCAGGAATTGGGTTCGCCCTCGACGGGCAGGCAGAGGTTTGAGGAAGCGTTTTTCCAGCAGATTGGCAGTAGCCAGTTGATCAAGCTGGCGCAAGTGACAAGCAGCAGCCTCCCACTCAAATTCCGTGGGTAGGCGCTTACCGGCCCATGTGGCAAAAGCATCAGCCTCATAGAACGACAAATGATGTACAGGCTCTGCCTCATTCAACGGCTGTAATCCGTGTAAGCTAAACTGTTGCCAACCGTTCTCAGTTTCCCTCCAATACAAAGGATGTCTGTGCTGATTTTGTTGAACCAAAGCCCAGCCGTCCGACAACCACAAGCGATGTTGCTGATAACCACCATCTTCAATAAATGCGAGGTATTCTCCATTAGTTACCAGGCGGGATGCTATGGAAAATTCCTGTACAAGCTGCTGATGGGCAGGACCCTCGTTATCAAAGAAAAAGTCCTCACCCTCACTACCAATGCCATAGCAGCCACCTGGAATCTCCAACCAGCGCAGTGGCTCAGCAGTTGCAGATTCCTCTTCCGGTATCCCATCACTATAAGCAGGAGCCAAAGGGTTCAGCGACAGAGCGTGCTTAATATCTGTTAGTAAAAGCTCCTGATGCTGCTGCTCATGATTGAGGCCCAGAGCTATGAGTGACGCCAAGTTTGATGAGCACGGGGAATCTTTTAACAGCTTCTCAATTCCAGTATCTACAGACTTGCGATAGGCGTAAACTCGATCAATATCCGGACGGGAAATCAAGCCGCGCTGCGATCGCGTGAATGGTGTTCCCAAGCTGTTGTAATAGGAGTTAAAAAGATGATGAAAGTGTTGATCGAAAGTCCTGTATCCCGGTAGGCGGGAATTAAGCACAAAGGTCTCAAAAAACCAACTGGTATGGGCCAAATGCCACTTTGTAGGGCTGGCATCCGGCATGGATTGGAGCTGCATATCCTCAGCGGACAAAGGCTCAGCAAGACGCTCTGTCTCCCCCCGAACTCTTCGATATGCTGTAAGAATTTGCTGCTGTACTTCTTCTAAAGATACTTCGCCTGCAAAAATTGCCATATCAATAATCGGTTACACCACATTTCTGTTCTATTGAAATCATCATACGCAGTTTTAGGTGTATTCCCACGAGCTTGCAGGCCTACATGAATGAAATCACGCCAGTTTGTTTACAGAAACAGAACTATGCAAAAAAAAGGGCCGGTAAAACCGGCCCGCACTCTCATCATGTTAACATTAAATATTCAATTAAAATCGTGCAGTGAAATCAGCCCCATACATTCTCGGCATAAATCGCCACGCTGGACTGGCGCCAATGGCCGCACCTGTGCCGCCATAGCCACCGGCAATCTCCTCATCGGTAAGGTTCTGTACCCAGAGAGCTACAGAATAATTATCCGAAGCACTATTCCAGGCGGCTCGCAAGTTAAACAACTGGTAATCATCAACGATACGAGTGCGATCAGTAATCGAACCAATCCGCTCATCGGTCCAGTTGTAATCACCACGGAAAATAAATTCTCCTCCGCTGGCAAGGTTTACGGTGTACTCTGCCATTAGATTAAATTTATTCTCTGGAGTGGAAACCCTTGCCTGACCCACTTTTGAGTCTTCTTCCGTTTCACCAATAGCCTCGATGATTTGATAATCAGTGAATTCGGTATCCAAGTAAGAGTAATTACCGGCAATGAACAGGTTGTCTGTCGCAGCCCACTGCACTTCTATCTCAGCACCTGTACCCTCCGCATCGGAGTTCCTCAGGTTATAACTGGGAATGGGAGTACCGACCAGGTCCAGTTCCTGTAAGTTTTTGTATTCATAGCTATACAGTGAAGCATTCAGGCGTACCCGATTGTCAAACAGGCTGCTCTTAAGACCCACCTCCAGGTTAACAACATCCTCCTGATCAAAAGAGGGTTCAACGCCCGGTCCAAAATTGAGGCTGTTAAACCCACCGGCCTTAAAGCCATCAGCCAGAGAGATATAGGTCATCATCTCCTCAGTCCAACGATAATCCAGCACGATACGACCGGAAATATCACTCCAGCTATCACTCAACTTGGAGTCTAGAACTGGCTGGCCATTATTAAAGAAGGCGATACCAAATAGCTGAGAGCCCAGGTCTATTTCTGGGAACGTGATTACATCGATAACATTTCCATCACCATCGACTAGGGGCACTGGCCCACCAGAAAGTGACAGTGGAATACTGTTGCCATAGGCTGTTTCAATCGTGAAATCCTTTTGATCGTAGGTATAACGTGCACCTACCGTAAGGTCCATTTTGTCGGTGATACTCCAAGTCATATCTCCATATATGGCACTTGAGCGATAATCCCCGGTGTTACGAACACTCTCATTCCATGGCGTATCTGAAGCAACCCAAGGCTGAAAGCCAGCCATCATTTGCGCCACTACGGCATCAGCCTGCAGCATACTTCCCGTTACCGTACTCGGTGCTCCTAGGGCGGCAAGTAGAGCATCTACTTGCCCAGTTTGGAGCATCAAGTCATACACAAAAGTGGCACTGGCAACACCTTCACGCCCAGCTTGCTGAAGAAGTTGACGTGTAATAACCGCCATATCCTCTTGCTCTGTTTGAGTGAGGTCAGGATAAGCGGCCTTAACGCCCTCATACACAGCAAAGGATTCTACTGAACCGGTGGTGAAGTAAGCATAAGTTGTATGGTCTACCTCCTCCTGGGAATAAGAAGCACCCAAAGTCCACTTAATGTTGTCTGTGGCTCCATTCAACCTGAATTCCTGGGAGAACTGGCTCTGATCGTCCGTATTGGCCGAGCCAAACATATAATCCGGGTTTGCAGTGCCGTCTTCGTCCTGCTGGAGGTGCGCATCGAATTCACGATATGCTGTGATCGAAGTAAAAGTGAAGTTGTCGAAATCGCTTGTGACTGTCAGCGAGGTACCAAAAGAGTCACGATCCTCAATAGTTGGTGTATCCAGGGCAAAATCGCCAAATACGTCTGTTTCACCCTGTAGACTGGGCACTATAGTCGTACGTAAAGCACTGCCCTGATCCATCACGCCATAGTCAGCACGCCACAACACTTCAGTATCTTGAGTAGGCTCCCATAACACAGAAGCCCGGTAGGTCTGGGTATCCTGGTCACCTACGGAGAAGCCGCCAGCTAAGTTGTCTGCAAAAGGATCTCGGCGATTGGTCGACGCAGAAAAGCGCCCATACAGATTATCTGTAAATTGGCGGTTCACCAGTAAGTCCGATGACTGGCGCCCATAATTACCTGCAGTGAGACTCAATTGTGTGGAGTCATCTGCCTGCGGCTTAGTGGTGATGATATGGATCGCACCGCCGGTTGCATTGCGACCAAATAAAGTACCCTGTGGCCCTTTAAGTACTTCAACCCTCTCGATATCGGTTAGGGGTATTTCGGCACCAGCTCCACGACCGGTATAAACTCCGTCCACATAAACAGCAACAGCGGGATCTGATCCCACGGTCCAGTCATTGGTTTGGATGCCACGCACACTGTAAGTAGGCTGCAGCGCAGTATCATTGTGCATTTCAACGCCTGGCGTATATCTCCCCAGGTCAGTCAGATTTTTGACACCTGACTCTTTTATATTATCTCCAGTAAAAGCGGTAATCGCGATTGGAACTTCCTGTAGATTTTCCGCGCGCTTCTGGGCAGTAACTACTACCTCTTCAATTTCAGCAGCCTGCACATTACCACTGACAGCGGTAATGAAGGCAACGGCTCCAGAGAGGATAGATAGATTAAATTGACGGGTTTTTGCGGTTCTACCAACATCGTGCATCATCGCGTCCTCGCGTTTATTGTTATACAGCGTGATGATCTCGGTTTATTATTTTTGTTATTCCACGCCATCTTACGATCGCATTTTCGGATTTAAAACCCCGATATGACCTTTTTCTGGTGACTGGTCAGTTTTGCGAAGGAATGTGCGAAAAGACAGGTTAATGTGGGAAATTGTGTACAAAGTAACGTCACGAAAAGTTACCAATGTGTGTTCTGTAGTAACTCGCACAAGTCGAATGGTAATCTAACCCGATATGGCCAAGACCCAATAAAATAATATTTTGCAGGAAGA
Source organism: Microbulbifer variabilis ATCC 700307 (assembly GCF_000380565.1). Taxonomy (GTDB): domain Bacteria; phylum Pseudomonadota; class Gammaproteobacteria; order Pseudomonadales; family Cellvibrionaceae; genus Microbulbifer; species Microbulbifer variabilis. Next base: position 646,920 of record NZ_AQYJ01000029.1, on the reverse strand, counting down.
ATTATGGCGCGCACGTCCTATCTAAAAAGCTGGAAGTTCCGCTTACCAATTATTTTGGCAGTCATTTTTGTTCTGGCTGCAGTTTCCATTTGGGCCTGGTGGCGATCAAGCCTGCCAATTCTGAGTGGCGAAATTGAAACTGGCTCACTTGAGGAGCCCGTCGTAATCCAGCGCGATGCCCAAGGGGTGGTCATGATTCAGTCCCAGGACCGAAACAGCTCCGCCTTCGCCCTGGGTTTTCTGCATGCACAGGAGCGCTTTTTCCAGATGGACTTGTTGCGCCGCAACTCCGCAGGTGAACTATCCGAGTTACTGGGCCAAGCCGCCTTGAAAAAAGATAAAAAGGTGAGAAGGCACCAATTTCGCAAGCGGGCAGAGCGAAATATTGCTGTCATGCCCTCTGATCAACGTGAGTTGCTCGATCACTATGTACAAGGGGTCAATTTCGGCTTGACTCAACTCGGAGCAAAACCTTGGGAGTATTTATTACTGGGACAAGAACCCCGCCCTTGGAATGCCGCCGACAGCTTGCTGGCAACTTACAGCATGTACTTGACGTTACAAAGTGAGGAAGGAAATTTTGAACGTCGCGATACTGCGCTAGCCGAACTCCTGCCTGAAGACCTATACGCTTTCTTTTTCCCTGCAGGCGGGACTTGGGATGCCCCTCTTTTCGGCCCAAATGAAGCCGAGATCCCTGTTCCCCAAACCCCCATATCTACACTGCTGAAAGCGGACGATCCTATTGTTTATCAGGAGATGGAGAGCGACGATAAAGTTTACGGCAGTAACAATTGGGTAGTTGGTGGAAAATTGACCGAGCATGGCAGTGCCATCTTAGCCAATGATATGCATCTAGGGTTAAGTGTTCCGAACATCTGGTATCGCGCCGGTTGGAATATTCCCGGGAGCGATAGAAAAATACGCGGCGTCACCCTACCCGGCGGCCCAATTATTGTGGCTGGCAGTAACGGTGCGGTAGCCTGGGGGTTCACCAATACCGGCGGTGACTGGGGCGATCTTATCCCACTGGAGTTAAATGAGGGCGCTACCAAATATCGAACCCCGGATGGCTGGCGGGACTTCACCTTCGAGAAAGAAACTATTGCAATTAAGGGTAAAGAGGATGAGACACTAGAGATCCGCAAAACAATCTGGGGGCCGGTCATCGGCCAAAACTATCGTGGAGTCCCGCTGGCCTACCGCTGGATAGCCCATGATATTCGAGGTGGCAACATGAACCTGTTGCGCATTGAGTCAGCCACCACCACACAACAGGCTCTGGATCTTGGACCAGAAATTGGCATTCCCCACCAGAATTTTGTTGTCGGTGACCGGGATGGCAATATCGGCTGGACTGTGGCTGGGGCTATCCCCCGTCGTGTTGGCTTTGATGGTAGTCGCTCAGTCAGCTGGGCTGATGGAGAAGCCTACTGGAATGGATACCTTTCAACCGAAGAGCAGCCACGCATTTACAATCCACCCACTCACCGTATCTGGACCGCCAATGCCCGCACAACCGACGGAGACTGGTTGAAATTGATGGGTGACCACGGCTATGCCCTCGGTGCCCGCCAGCAGCAAATTCGCGATGGGTTGCTCGCTCTTGAGCAGTTCGACGAACAAAGCTTACTAAATATCCAACTCGATGACCGCGCTATATTCCTGCAACGGTGGCAAGAGCACCTGGCTGGTTTTTTAAAAAATCAGGAGGGCTATAGCGAAGTTTACCAGCAGGTTCAGGATTGGGGCGCTCGCGCCAGTGCCGATTCAGTGGGCTACCGAATTGTGCGCAATTACCGCCTTAAATTTATGGAACTTAGCACTGCTCCTATCCTGGCCTACATGCGCAAGTTTGACCCCAAGTTTTCTTTTGGCCAATTAAAAAGACAATTTGAGTATCCTATCTGGGCACTGGCTCAGCAGGAACCACAGCAATTGCTTAATCCAGATTTTGAATCCTGGACAGCCCTCAAACTCGCAGCACTGAACCAGGTCTTGGATAAAATGGCTGCAACAGGAAGCCCTTTACAGCAGCAAACCTGGGGCGCTCAAAATACGGCTACTATTCGCCACCCACTTGCAAGAGCTATCCCTGCCATAAACTGGTTTGCTGCAATGCCCAGCGATGCACTGGCGGGGGATACACATATGCCCCGGTTCCAGTCGCCCACTCATGGGGCATCTGAGCGCATGGTGATTTCACCTGGACGTGAGGACTTGGGAATATTCCATATGGCAACCGGGCAGAGTGGCCATCCCCTCTCCCCATTTTTCGACAGCGGACATCGTGACTGGGTAGAGGGAAACCCTTCCCCCCTGATTGAACAGGAAACCCACTACAAGCTCACACTTCACTAAAGTAAAAATTGCAAGGACACCTCATACAGGGGTGTCACGCCGTTTCATCGAGAATGGCAAAAGACAGGAAAAGGGTGAAGAAGCTGAGCCCAAGCACCAAAGGCAATAGTGGGAAACATAGCATCACCAGTGAAACGCCTATCCACAGCCATTTCACCAACTCTTTCTTTTGCCGGTAATGATAAGTGTAACGGCGGGAATAGTAGTCAGCTGGATCAACTAATGGAAACTCCCGCTGTTGCGGAAGGAAAAAGCGCACAATATTAGTGCAATAAAAGCAAAGGATCGCCAGCAGCATGCCACAAACCCCACTGAAAAATTACTCTCAGTATAGGTTCTGTGCCAAACTCAGCTGGACCCTAACTCACGCAGGTCTTCCAGGCTACTTTCTCAGCCAGGCTGGTACCAGTTCAGCTTCTCATGCAAACTGACGACTCCACCGATAATGGTCAGGGTTGGGGCGCGCACAGCTTTTTCTTCTGCCAGCGCTGGCAATGTGGAGAGGTCTCCCACAGTCACTCTCTGCGCCCGCGTAGTCCCCTTTTCAATCAGAGCTGCAGGTGTTTCAGGTGGCAACCCATGACGGGTCAGCTCGGTACAAATTGTCTGCAGCCCTGTCAGGCCCATGTAGAAAACCAATGTTTGGCCTGGCGACGCCAGATCACTCCAAGGCAGGTCGAGATTGCCCTCCTTTAAATGTCCGGTGACAAATCGTACCGACTGGGCATGATCTCGATGCGTCAAGGGAATACCCGCATAGCTCGCACAACCCGCAGCCGCAGTAATACCCGGTACTACCTGGAATGGGATTCCCGCTCCAGCCAGCCTATCGATCTCTTCGCCGCCGCGACCAAAGATAAAGGGGTCCCCGCCTTTCAGGCGCAACACCTTTTTCCCCTTACTCGCCAAGTCAACCAGTAGCTGGTTGATATCATCTTGGGGCACCGAGTGAAACGCCTTCCTTTTTCCAACGTAAATGCGTTCGGCGTCCCGACGTACCAACTCAAGTACCTCTGGAGATACTAAACGATCGTAAAGTACAACATCCGCCTGCTGCATCAGGCGCAATGCACGAAAAGTAAGAAGATCGGGATCTCCTGGTCCCCCACCCACTAAGTAAACTTCCCCTACTGGGTTGGGGCTGCCTTGCCACTCTTGTAACGCTTCAAGTAGCTCTCTCTCTGCATCTGCCAGCTGGCCTGCTTCCATTCGACTGGCGACGGGCCCGGCAAATACCCACTCCCAGAAATTCTTACGCCGGCTTTCTGGCAGTGCCGCTTTAACTTTAGCGCGCATCCGGGAAGCTAAGTCCACCAAGGACGCGACACTCGGCGATAGCAAGGCCTCAAGCTGGGCACGAATTCTTCGTGCCAGGACCGGGGCAGCTCCTCCGCTGCTGATCCCTATAGATAGATCCCCGCGCTCCACAATTGCCGGGAAAGTGAAAGTACACAGATCCGGAGCATCCACTGCATTAACGGGTAAGCGTACGGCCTGCGCATCGGCAGAGACCTGCGCGTTGACTTCCGTACTGTCAGATGCCGCCACAACCAGTTCTGTTCGCTGCAAATATTCAGCAGAATAACCAGCCTCAAACCATTCCCCAGCTGAATCTGTCACCAGTTGGCGAAGCTCATCGGTAATATCCGGGGAAACCACTAACAAGCGCGCACCAGCTTTACTGAGCAAACGCGCTTTACGGGTGGCAATAGAACCACCGCCAACTATTAGGCAGGGGCGTTGTCTGACATCAAATGCGAGGGGTAAATAGCGCAACTTTTTATTCCATCAAATAGCAGGCGGAGCAAAATAAGTTCCGGCAACAAAAAAGGGCAAGCACAAAGCCCACCCTTTCAGATAACTGCCCTTAGGAAGCTGAGATAACTTCCTGGCCGCGCATATAGGGACGCAGCACTTCAGGAATCTCAATGCTGCCATCCTCGCGCTGGTAGTTTTCCAAAACCGCGATCAGGGTTCGTCCCACTGCGAGCCCTGATCCATTCAGGGTATGCACCAGCTCCGGTTTACCAGTTTCCGGATTGCGCCAGCGGGCTTTCATACGGCGGGCCTGAAAATCACCTACTAGAGAACAGGAGGAAATCTCGCGGTATTTATCCTGGGAAGGTATCCAAACTTCGATATCGTAGGTCTTGCGGGCGGCGAAGCCAATATCGCCACCGCACAACACTACAGTGCGATATGGCAGATTGAGTTTTTGCAGAATGGTTTCTGCATTCTGTGTAAGGGTTTCCAGAGCCTCTTCAGATTGTTCCGGACGTGTTACCCAAACCAGTTCCACTTTTTCAAACTGGTGCTGGCGAATCATGCCGCGGGTGTCACGACCGTGGGAGCCTGCTTCAGACCGAAAACAAGTCGTGTGAGCAACCAGTTTGTGCGGCAGGGTTTCTGCATCCTCAACAATATGATCTCTGTACATATTGGTTAGTGGGACTTCCGCAGTTGGAATCAGGTAGAAACCACGTTCATCTTTAAGCTTGAACAGGTCTTCTTCAAACTTGGGTAGCTGAGAAGTACCGTAGAGGGAGTCACTGTTCACAACTACCGGTACATTAGTTTCCTGGTAACCATGCTCTTCGATATGGGTATCCAGCATGAATTGCGCCAAGGCTCGGTGCAGACGTGCGACCTCGCCAGACATTACGGCAAAACGTGAGCCTGTCAGCTTTGCGGCCATTTCGAAATCTAAGCCACCCAACTGGGTTCCAAGATCCACATGATCCTTAACTTCGAAGCCGAATGCGCGTGGCTGCCCCCAGCGACGAACCTCAACGTTATCATCTTCGTTCTCGCCCTCAGGCACAGATGCATCTGGCAGGTTCGGGATTGCCGACAGGATCGCATCGAGTTCTTCCTGTAACTCAGTCAATGCATGCTTGGCATTTTGCAGCTCACCCCCAAGGGACTCCACTTCTTTCAGCAAGGGCGCAATATCTTCACCATTGGCCTTAGCACGGCCAATATTTTTCGATTTACTATTGCGCTCGCTTTGCAAACTCTCAGTGCGCACCTGCAATTCTTTGCGGCGCTCCTCAAGGGTTTCCAGTTTGGCAGTATCCAGTTCTACACCGCGCTTTTTTAGAGCTGCGGCCACTTGGTCCATATCCGTGCGAATCAGTTTGGGATCGAGCATCGTTTCCAGTTCGCCTGCTATCAGGCTCCTACAACTTAAAATTAAATAAACTTGGGTTAAAAATAGCGTGTCGCCAAGGCGACGGCGGCTCCAGTGGCTAACAGACAACTCACCAGGCTGCCGACAACATAGCCAATTGCCACCAATGGCTGGCCATTGTGCCACAGTATCAAGCTTTCTAGGGAGAAAGTGGAAAAGGTAGTTAGGGCACCAAACAACCCGGTCATTAACAGGAGCCGCCATTCCTCCCCGAGCATTGCACGGTGAGTGATCAATATATAGGCAATTCCGATTAAAAATGAACCGACAATGTTAACCACCAAGGTACCCAGGGGGAATTTACCGTTGAATACCGGATAGCACCATATAGTAACCAAGTGGCGAAAGATTGCCCCGAGAGCACCGCCAACGGCAATAGCCAGCCACTGCATTACTGCTTCCCCCTAATACCTATGGCTTGAGTTTGTAGCGCTGCTGGCCACTCTCGCTATTGAGACGGCGCAGCATCTGCAATTTTTCAGCGATCTTCAATTCCAGCCCCCGCGGGACAGGCTGGTAATACTGGCGATCCGCAATTTCTTCTGGAAAATAGTTTTCTCCCGCGGCAAAGGCATCGGGCTCGTCATGTGCATAGCGATACTCAGCTCCATGGGACAAGCTTTTTGCCAGCTTGGTGGGCGCGTTGCGCAAGTGGACCGGCACATCGTAGCTAGGCTCGCGACGTACATCTGCAACTGCGCGCTTATAAGCCGAATAGACTGCATTGCTTTTCGCTGCCACGGCGAGATACGTAATCGCCTGGGCGATTGCCAATTCCCCCTCTGGGCTGCCAAGTCTCTCCTGCACATCCCAGGCGTTGAGAGCTAACTGTAATGCGCGTGGGTCTGCGTTGCCTATGTCCTCACTGGCCATACGCACCACTCTGCGGGCGACGTAAAGCGGATCACAACCACCATCCAGCATCCGTATAAACCAATAAAGTGCAGCATCTGGATCGGAACCACGTACAGACTTATGCATGGCAGAAATCTGATCGTAAAAATAATCACCACCTTTATCGAAACGACGCACATCAGCGCTGAGCACTTCAGCAAGTACACTTTCATCGACAACCAACTGTCCCGACTGCTCTTTGGCGAGGTCACAGGCCACCTCGAGTAGATTGAGCGCACTGCGCGCATCGCCATCGGCCGCACGCGCAATCTTGAGCAACAACTCATCTGGTACACAGGTATTGCGGTCGAGCAACTGTTGATCGGTTCTCAATGCACGCTGCAAAAGGCCTGCTAGATCATCTTCGGGAATGCTGCGTAACAGATAAACTCTGCACCTCGATAGGAGCGCATTATTTAACTCGAAAGCGGGGTTCTCGGTGGTGGCGCCAACGAAAGTTACAGTGCCTTCCTCCACATAGGGAAGAAACGCATCCTGCTGGGCCTTATTGAAACGATGAACCTCATCCACAAAAAGGATAGTGCCGCGACCGGATTGCATCCTGTGTTGCTCGGCTTCCGCTACTGCCTGGCGAATATCCTTTACTCCAGCCAGTACGGCAGAAAGTGTGGCAAAGCGAGCATCACACTCCTGGGCGAGTAATCGGGCGAAAGTAGTTTTACCCACTCCCGGTGGTCCCCAAAGAATCATTGAGTGCAGCTGACCACGCTCCACCGCCTCGCGCAACGGTTTTCCCTCCCCCAATAAATGCGACTGGCCCACATAAGAGGCCAGAGAGTTAGGCCGCATACGAGCAGCCAGGGGTTGGTGTCTTTGAGGGGAATGAAACAGATCACTCATCTTTGATAATGTCGGTACCAGCTGGCGGTTTAAAGTTAAATATAGAGTCGGACAATTTCGGGTTAGCCTTCATACCGCTAAATTTAATTTTGGTGGTCTGCCCCATTCCATCACGCACAGTCATGGAATCAGGCAAGCCATCCTTAGCAAAGTGGATTTCCATTGCCTTAAAAGGGGCTTTGGGGTTTTTGGGAGTCAGGTGATAAACACCATCTTTGAGATTTACATCAAAGGATTTACGGATCTCTTCTACTTTGCCTCCAAGCAACAACGCCGGAGTTTCCTTAATGCGGGTGTCAACCGGCCGCACGGTTACCTGCTCCAGGTCCGGGTCGTAAAGCCACAGGGTTTTATTGTTGGTAACCAACAATTGCGCATAGGGTTCCCCTGTTTTCCAGCGGAGCTTTCCCGGCCGTTGCACAGAGAAGTTACCGTTGCTCTCCTGGGTTACCTTCCCGCGCTCATCAATAAGGGTCTGCTTGAAGTTTCCAGACAGCGCCGCCAGTGGTTGCAACTGTTTGCTGAGATCATCGGTAGCATCGGCCCAGGCGGCACTGGTCGCAACGGTCAAACTTAGTAATAAGTTGCGCAGAACACTTTTCATAATTGAATTCCAGTGTGTTGATTTCCTTAAAGGTTAGCCGCAGCCAAGTGAACTGTAGCTTAACCCCCACCTCCCCTTTTCGGACTCTTCAGCTTAAGCGGGAGGCGGTGCCAATACCTCGCGGTTGCCATTATGCCCCGCAGGGGAAACAACACCAGCAGCCTCCATGGCATCGATAATTCGCGCGGCCCGATTGTAGCCGATACGCAATTGGCGCTGCACAGAAGAAATAGAGGCTTTCCGGGATTTTGTTACAAAGGCTACTGCCTCATCATAGAGGGCATCAGCCTCTGGGTCTTCATCCTCCCCTCCCTCAGATTGCAGGCCGGGTACTGGGATACTGTTATTGCTGTCATCAATGATGCCATCAATATAATCTGGCTGTCCGCGACGCCCCCAATCTGCAACTACCTTATGCACCTCATGGTCATCCACGAAAGCACCATGTACCCGCACAGGCACACCACTGCCGGGGGGCAGGTACAACATGTCACCGTGCCCGAGTAGCTGCTCAGCACCACCCTGATCGAGAATAGTCCGAGAATCCACTTTAGAAGAAACCTGGAAACCAATACGGGTAGGCACATTTGCCTTGATCAAACCAGTAATCACATCTACTGAGGGGCGCTGGGTCGCGAGTAGCAAGTGAATTCCTGCGGCACGGGCCTTCTGTGCGATGCGCGCAATCAACTGCTCCACTTTTTTACCGACGATCATCATCATGTCGGCAAATTCATCGATAACCACCACGATAGCGGGAAGCGATTTCAGCGCTGGAGCGGTCTGATCCTCTTCGGGCACGCTCAGAGCAGGATCCGGTTGCCACAATGGGTCGAGAAGTGGCTCCCCAGCTTCTTCCGCCTCCTTCACCTTGCGGTTAAAACCTGCCAGGTTGCGCACACCCATCGCAGCCATCAGCTTATAGCGGCGCTCCATTTCACCAACACACCAGCGCAGACCATTGGCTGCATCATTCATATCAGTAATAACCGGTGTAAGAAGGTGGGGGATGCCCTCATAAACAGACAACTCCAACATCTTTGGATCTACCAAAATCAGGCGGACCTCTTCAGGAGTCGACTTGTAGAGCAGACTGAGCAACATTACATTGATGCCGACCGACTTACCGGAGCCGGTAGTCCCGGCTACAAGAAGGTGTGGCATCTTCGCAAGATCAGCCACTACAGGCTGCCCGGAAATATCGTGGCCCAGGGCCAGGGTTAATGGCGACTTGGCATTATCGTAAACATCTGCCGATAACACCTCACTAAGACGCACCATCTGGCGATTCTCATTAGGAATCTCAATTCCCACCACTGACTTGCCAGGAATTACCTCCACAACGCGCACACTAATCACCGCCAGGGAGCGCGCCAAGTCTTTGGCCAGGTTGGAAATTTTACTGACTTTCACTCCTGGAGCTGGCTGGATTTCAAAGCGAGTTACCACCGGACCGGGTAGAACAGATACCACCTCAGCGACCACTCCAAAATCCTTTAGCTTTAACTCAAGCAGCCGGGATAGGGCCTCCAAAGACTCTCGTGAGAAGCCTGCTTTCTTGTTTTGGTCGGCAGGGTCCAATAATCCCAGAGGCGGCAAAGTACCGGTAACAGGACCACTTTTAAAAAGCTCTCCCTGTTTCTCTTTGGCTGCACGCGGGCTTTGCTTGGGCTTGGGTGCTGTGGCTTCAATCTTCGGCGGGATTCGCTTCGCTGTACGTTGCTTTTCTTCTTCTACCGAAGCTTTGCGCACCACTATGGCCTCACGCGCTACCCGCACCTCGGTTCGTTTTTGGCGCCAGCGCTTATAAAAACTAATGAGCAGAGCAAACAATCCCAGCACGTTGCGCCCAATAGATTCCGCCAATTTTAGCCAGGACAAGCCTGTAAACACGGTAATGCCAATAGCAAATATCGCCAGTAATAAAATTGTGGCTCCCACATAACCAAGGCTTGCACCGGTAGCACTGGAAAGCGCTGCACCTATAATTCCACCATTGGAAAACGGTAACGGGTTGTCCGCTGGAGCAAAACATAATGTCGCCAACGCTGCGCCACTGACCAACACCAGGATTAATCCAAAAACCCTGAGGGCAAAGAGAGGACCATGGAAGCGAGCATTGCGATCACGCAAAATACGGTATGCGCGCAAGCCGATCAGCAATGGAAATATGTAAGCCATCCAACCAAGCAGTGACAAACATACATCCGCAAGCCAAGCGCCAGCTGGGCCGATAGCATTGTGAATTTGACTGGACTGCCCGGTATGGGACCAACCGGGATCCTGAGAGTCGTAACTCAGCAGACTGATCGCGAGTAATAACGCCCCAGCTAGTAAACTGATCAATGCGCCTTCGCGAATCAAACGGGCGATCAGTGAATCCGGCAAAGCACCGCTCTTGTCAGAGGTCTCTTCAGTAGCACTTTCGGCCTTCAATGGCTTACCTCAATACTAATTTGTTGTTTGTAGAATGATTAGCAAAACCGGCACCTGTCTAAAATTTATGCCGATTTTTTGAAGATTGGCTAAATATAAAGCTTTTCAGCTCAGCTGGGGCCAGCCTTACCATCTAACTTTGACCCAGTTTTCTATCCAGCTCTCTACCCTAGTCTTTTTATGAGTAACATTCAGTTAGTTCGCTCGCGGATTGTGCACATTTGTTTTTCGCCAACTTGGCTTATATGCGCGAAAGAAGCAGTAGATAGCTTGATAGATGGATCCTCCCCACTTTCCTTCCAGGATGCCCCATGTCTTAGGCTCACCGGTATCCTATTTCGCGCAAACCGGTTCAAAGCAACCAGTTTACTGCGGTTTTCGGCCAATTCAGCACCCACTATGGCTTCCATACTAAAACGATAGACAGTACAGAAACTTGTACTACTTCATCAAAGCCAGCACTCTTGAAGTGCCATAGCAACTGATTCTCTCAGAGAAATTAGCAATCAAACGCCTGGGACTCACAATGAACTGGCATGCTGAATTTTTGTACAAAATCTATAAAAGCAGCCTGCAGAATGCCAGTACCAGGCAATAACCCCCAAACTATGAGCCGTCCTCCAGGCTTCAATCTCAATAAGCCCCCTGAATGACTATTGGCTGATCAACACTAATCACCTAGTGCAAGCCCATTTTGTGCACCACCGCATCAAAATATTCCTTTTGGAGGGCAATGCCTGGCGTCTTTAACGAAGACTTCAACACTTCCGGGGAAATCTTTGTGGCGCCAAGAACATCCACAGTGCAGACATTGTACCCATCCGCAACAATATCGCACCTGGCTTTAAGGCTGAGCGATACGATCTCCGCCAAGTCCGGTGGTCGTGCTGGCTTGCACGATGGTGTCCACAGGGCTTCAAAACAAAAAGTGGCCGGATAGAAAAAACGTCATCCACTATCTCTCACTGATGCGAAGGTCTGGACTGCCTCATTCAAACTGAAATAAGGGCGGGGTGCCCTATCCTGCTGCTGACAGTCTCAGGCCCCCACCTGCCCCTACCTAAAATCCAAGGGCAACATCTGAACCAATATAAAACTGGCTGGCGCCTAACCTTTAGGCACAACCTTGTTCCGTTCCAAGAATTAACCTTGATTAAATATAATTTCATATATATCAATGAATTAGCTTATCTTGCTAAGGTAATTTATTCATATGATCTGTCATCATTTAACCACTGTCGGGGGAGCCTCTGTCACACACCTCTCTCACAGATAGCACTTTCCAATGGAACAAATTAAGGCAAACTATTTCGCCCATTTGTAACTATCGCCTATTATATCCGCCAACTTGATAGTCTCGGCTGATCAAAAAGTAGCCAGACTTGTGAAACCCGGTTCGCCGGGGAAACTTTGCACACCGACAGTCTTAAAGAGAATTTCATGAGCAACAATCATCATCGACTGATCATTCTCGGCTCGGGCCCCGCAGGCTACACTGCCGCCATTTACGCTGCCCGCGCTAACCTGAATCCTGTAGTTATCACCGGTATGCAGCAAGGTGGGCAGCTGACCACCACAACCGAAGTTGAAAACTGGCCGGGCGGCATCCCTGATCTGCAGGGCCCAGATTTGATGGTACAAATGCAGCAACACGCAGAGCGTTTCGACACCCAGGTCATTTTCGATCACATTGAATCTGTTGACCTCAACCAGCGCCCATTCACCCTCAAGGGCAATGAGACTTACACTTGTGACTCACTGATCATCGCTACTGGCGCCTCAGCCCAGTACTTAGGTCTTCCGTCCGAGGAAGCCTTTCAGGGGCGCGGTGTGAGCGCCTGTGCAACTTGCGATGGTTTCTTCTACCGCGATCAAAAAGTAGCAGTTGTAGGTGGTGGTAACACCGCCGTTGAAGAGGCGCTTTACCTGTCCAATATCGCCAGTGAAGTAACCCTGATTCACCGCCGCAATGAACTGCGTGCGGAGAAAATTCTGCAGGACCGCCTGATGGAAAAAGTGGAAAACGGCAACATCAAGGTTTGCTGGCACCACACTCTGGACGAGGTTTTGGGCGATGACAACGGCGTAACGGGACTGCGGGTTCGTAGCACCCAGGACGACTCCACCAAAGAGCTGGATGTGTCCGGTGTATTTATCGCCATTGGCCATAAGCCAAATACCGGCATCTTTGAAGGTCAGCTGGAAATGAATGGTGGCTATATCATCGTTCAAAGCGGCCTGGAGGGTAATGCCACCCAAACATCCATTCCCGGCGTATTTGCAGCCGGTGACGTCTCTGATCATATCTACCGTCAGGCTGTAACTTCTGCCGGCACCGGCTGTATGGCGGCCCTGGACGCCGAGCGCTTCCTGGACGCCCAGTAACACCCTCCCACTCCGGGTGGAATCTCTCCGCCCGGACCCCCGCCATCTCCTCGGACAGGAGTCAGCTTGTGGCAAGGAATACCCAAAGCCGCTTGATATGGCTCGATGAAAACCATATCGACTTCCCCCCTACTAGAGCGGCATTGGATGATCCCAACGGTTTGCTCGCAGTTGGCGGTGACCTATCACCAGACTGGCTGCTCGCAGCGTACCGACGCGGGATATTCCCCTGGTACTCCGACGAGCAACCCATTCTCTGGTGGAGCCCCTCACCACGCTGTGTAGTTATTCCCCACGACTTTAAGATCGGGCGAAGCCTTCGCAAAGTACTGCGCCGCGGAGCCTTTCAGGTTACATTTGACCAGGCATTCGAGGAGGTCATCGATGCCTGCCGCGCGCCCAGGTCCGGCGAAGATGGCACCTGGATCACTGATGAGATGTGCCAGGCCTACGTAGATATGCATCATCTCGGCCATGCCCACTCTGTAGAGGTGTGGCGAGAGGGCAAGCTTGCTGGAGGACTCTATGGACTGGCCATTGGCAAAGTGTTCTTTGGCGAGTCGATGTTTCACAGAGAAACAGACGCTTCCAAAGTCGCTTTTGTCCACCTCATTCGGCAATTAGAATTGTGGGGCTGCCCGCTCGTCGACTGCCAGGTTAGTAACCCGCACCTGACCAGCCTGGGGGCCATTGAATTGTGCCGTAGGGATTTCGAACAATTGCTGGAAAGCGGAATTAGACAGCCCGCATTTCCACAGCCTTGGAAGCTTTGTTGGACTTATGGGTAAATATTCGCAACTGGATTCTGTACGCTTGCTGGCCACGCTGCCCCACCCCTGCGGCTACCTGCCGGACCGGGAGGCCACCACGGTATTTGTGGACCCCCAGACAGAGGTGGACCAACGCCTGTACAACCGTCTGTCCGAGCTGGGTTTCCGCCGCAGTGGCGCCTACCTATACCGCCCACAATGTGCCACATGTAGGGCTTGCATTCCGGCAAGGGTGCCGGTGAACCTGTTTGTACCAGATCGCAACCAGCGCCGCTGCTGGAAACGCAATCGAGACCTGGATATCTTCCACATCGAGTCTATTGATACTGACGAGCACTACGAGTTGTATGCTCGCTACATTGAGCAACGCCATGCCGACGGAGAGATGTATCCACCCAGCCGGGAGCAATACCGAAGTTTCCTGAGCCAGGCTTGGGGAGCCACCCGCTATATTGAGTTGCGCGCTAGAGGCAAGCTGGTTGCAGTAGCTGTTACTGACCTGCTCACTGCTGGCCTCTCTGCCATCTATACTTTCTTCGACCCGGATGAGGACAAGCGCAGCTTGGGCAGTTACTGCATTCTCTACCAGATTGAATGGGCCAGGCGACTCGGACTCCCCAATCTCTACCTGGGTTACTGGATAGAGCAGTGCCACAAAATGGCCTACAAAAGCCAGTTTCGACCGATTGAAATGCTTAAGGAAAACCGCTGGAGCCTGAAGTCTCTCTAAAGCACTAGCACACGCCCTTTGCTCTATTCAGCCTTTTCGTGCAAAATGCTCGCCCGTCAAGCCGCGGCTAGGCCAAAGCGCCACCGGGGTAAATGGTCTGATCAAGTTATTTGAAGGTTGCTGCCGCATGGCAAAAGACGATTATATTGAAATGGAAGGCGAGGTGATTGACACCCTGCCAAATACCACTTTCCGCGTAAAGCTGGAAAACGGACACGTGGTAATTGCGCACATCTCTGGAAAAATGCGCAAAAACTACATTCGTATCCTCACTGGCGATAAGGTCAAGGTGGAACTCACCCCTTACGACCTGAGCAAGGGCCGCATTACTTACCGCGCCCGTTAAACTGCTCGCCTGGGGAAGTGCCTTACGGGCCGCTTGTCCAGACAAAAAAAAAGCCACCGCAAGGTGGCTTTTTTCGGTTGAACCTGACGTAAAGTCAGGCTGGAACCGCAGTTTTTATCGCCAGCTCATCACCCTCGATAGTGACCGCAACACGCCCACCCTCTTCTGCCAATTCACCGAACAACACAGCTTCGGCCAGGGGCTTGCGCAGCTTGTCACGAATCAGGCGCGACATTGGACGCGCACCCATTTTTTCATCATAACCACGAATTGCCAGCCACTCGCGGGCCTCATCATCTACAGCCAAGGTTACGCGGGAATCATCAAGTTGCGCCTGCAGCTCAACAATAAACTTGTCCACCACCGTCTTCACCACATCCAGCGGCAATGACCCGAACTGGATAATGCTATCCAAGCGATTGCGGAATTCCGGCGTGAACATTTTCTTGATCTCCTCCATGCCGTCGGTGGAGTGATCCTGATTTGAAAAGCCAATAGAACGCCGACTCATCAGCTCAGCACCTGCATTGGTGGTCATGATGAGAATAACATTGCGGAAATCAGCCTTGCGGCCGTTATTGTCAGTCAGAGTACCGTGATCCATCACCTGCAATAACAGGTTAAACACCTCTGGATGTGCTTTCTCAATTTCATCCAGTAACACAACACTGTGGGGATGCTTGGTCACAGAATCAGTCAGCAGTCCGCCCTGATCAAAACCGACATAGCCCGGCGGAGCACCAATCAGACGGGAAACCGTATGGCGCTCCATATACTCGGACATATCGAAACGAATCAACTCGATTCCCATCACTTTAGCCAACTGGCGACACAGCTCAGTCTTCCCGACACCGGTTGGGCCAGAGAAGAGGAAGGAACCTATGGGCTTCTCCTCCGCACCGAGACCCGCCCTGCTAAGCTTGATCGCCGTACTCAGCGCCTCAATGGCACTATCCTGGCCAAACACAACCATCTTCAGGTTGTCGTCCAATTTGGATAACTGTTCCTTATCCGATGCCGATACGCTCTTGGCTGGAATCCGGGCCATTTTCGCAATCACGGACTCAATTTCACCAACTCCAATTACTTCCTTCCGAGTCTCCGCAGGTAGCAGGGATTGGTAGGCGCCGGCCTCATCAATAACGTCAATTGCTTTATCCGGCAGGAATCGCTCGGTGATATGGCGACTGGAAAGCTGTGCCGCGGCATCCAGGGCCGCATCGGTAAAACGCACCTTGTGGTGGTCTTCGAAACAACTCCGTAACCCCTGCAGGATTTGGATGGTTTCTTCAACCGAAGGCTCACTGACATCAATTTTCTGGAAGCGCCTGGAAAGTGCCCGATCTTTTTCGAAAATCCCACGGTACTCAGTAAATGTCGTTGAGCCTATACAGCGCAGCTGGCCACTGGAAAGCAGTGGCTTAAGCAGATTGGAGGCATCCATCACTCCACCGGAAGCCGCACCCGCACCGATAATCGTGTGAATTTCGTCAATAAACAGTACTGCGTGCTCGCGCTTTTTTAATTCAGCCAACAATGCTTTAAAGCGCTTTTCAAAATCTCCCCGGTATTTTGTCCCGGCCAGAAGGGAGCCAAGATCAAGGGAATAAATAGTGCTGTCTTTGAGCGGTTCAGGAATATCTTCGTCCACTATACGGCGAGCAAGCCCCTCAGCAATGGCGGTCTTACCAACACCAGACTCACCAACAAGCAGCGGATTGTTTTTGCGGCGCCTGGCCAGAACCTGGGTTACCCGTTCCACTTCGGGCCCACGCCCTACCAGGGGGTCAATGCGGCCGAGGATAGCCTCTTGGTTCAGGTTGGTCGCATAACTTTCCAGTGGATCGGAGCCACCTGGCTCTGCACCCCCGCTGATCTCTTCATCAACCTGTTCAGGCGTCGTATCGGAGCCATGGTGGTGATTATTACCACTGGATCCTACGCGGGAAATGCCATGGGTGATGTAATTCACCACATCAATACGAGCAACACTCTGCTGTTTCAGATAGTAAACAGCCTGACTTTCCTGCTCACAAAAAATAGCAACGAGGACATTAGCCCCTGTGACTTCCTTTTTACCGGATGACTGGACATGGAAAACGGCCCTTTGCAGGACCCTCTGGAACCCGAGTGTGGGCTGAGTCTCACGGTCTGTATCAGCCTCTGGGATTAATGGCGTTGTGGAGTCTACGAACTCCAGCAACTCACGTCGCAACGCGCTTAGATCGGCTCCACAGGCATGCAACACATCAGCCGCAGATTCATTGTCCAAAAGCGCCAGCAATAGGTGCTCTACGGTCATGAATTCGTGCCGTTTAGCGCGCGCACCCTTGAACGCCAGATTAAGCGTTACCTCTAAGTCCTTGCTGAGCATCTAAACCTCAAACCCTAATCGCCAATATTTCCCGCCGACTCCGCTGGTAGGCGCGCACCCTTTGCCGGCGTCTATATCCTGGCTGATTCCCTTCAGGTGACGGGACCCTTGTTTAAAAGCAGCTCTATTCAAGATCAATCTTCTTTACTTTCATCCGCCTCAATTTCGCATAACAGGGGGTGCTCATTCTCCTGGGCGAATTGATTGACCTGCGCGGCCTTTGTCTCCGCTATATCCCGAGTATAGACACCGCACACTGCTTTTCCCCGCGTGTGTACTTGCAGCATCAACTGCGTGGCGCGCTCCCGGTTGACTGAAAAAAACAGTTCCAAAGTCTCTACAACAAAGTCCATGGGGGTGTAGTCATCGTTGAGCATAATGACCTTATACATGGGAGGCTGCTTTAACTTGGGTGGCGCCTCCTCCAGTGCAAGCCCGCCATCGGAATCCTCCAAGTCGTAACTGTCTCCCTCTGACATATCGGAGCTTAGTGTAATGATCTGCGGAATACTCATAACAATTATCAATGAATTTTTTAAAGCCTCGATGTTGCAACCTGCGCAACCATCAACAACCTGCCATTGTAACCTTATTTGACCAACGACACAGAGACATCACAGAGTCCACCTGCGTTTCTTGACATTCCCATACCAGTTGACTACAAGAGTTAGTGCCTGCACGTTCACAGCCGTTAATCGCAGATAGGATCGCAGTCGATTAATCCGCAGGTCAAATAAATATAAAAACTCTGTAAGGTGGCCAACTGGTCACTCAGGCAATTAGAGGGAATTCGTTATGCCTACCGGTACCGTGAAGTGGTTCAACAACGCAAAGGGATATGGGTTTATTCTTGCAGATGAAGGAGGGGAGGATCTGTTCGCGCACTATTCCGCCATTCAGATGGAAGGCTACCGAACCCTGAAAGCTGGTCAGCAAGTCACCTTTGATATCGTCAGGGGCGATAAAGGCTACCACGCCGCCAATATTTCTACTGTGCCCTCGGGCGATATGCCCACTGCCAGCAAACCTTCCATTCCAAACTCCGAACCGGCCTATGCCGAGAGCGCGAGAGAAAAGGAAGCGGAGGCTCTCGACTAGCCTTATTGCGGCAAGTTCGCACGCAAAAAAAGGCCCTTCACTGCACAGTGAAGGGCCTTTTTACTATCGGAACTGAGCCTCAAAGCCCGGCATCCAATTTGGCACCTTTATGCCATGTGCTTGATAACTTCGTCACCAAACGCAGAACAGGACTTCAGCTCAGCACCGTCCATCAGACGCTCGAAATCGTAGGTTACAGTTTTGGCTTCGATAGCACCTTCCATGCCCTTGATTACCAGGTCAGCAGCTTCGTTCCAGCCCAGGTGACGCAGCATCATCTCAGCGGAAAGAATCAGGGAGCCCGGGTTAACTTTATCCTGGCCAGCGTACTTGGGCGCAGTACCGTGAGTCGCTTCGAACAGGGCAACGTCGTCGGACAGGTTTGCGCCCGGAGCGATACCAATACCACCAACCTGTGCAGCCAGTGCGTCAGACAGGTAGTCACCGTTCAGGTTCAGGGTAGCAATTACGTCGTACTCCGCCGGACGCAGCAGGATCTGCTGCAGCATAGCGTCAGCAATTACGTCCTTAACAACGATTTCCTTGCCAGTCTTCGGGTTCTTGAAGCTGTGCCAGGGGCCGCCGTCCAGCGGCTGAGCGCCAAACTCGTCGCGAGCCAGCTCGTAACCCCAATCAGCGAAGGCACCTTCGGTGAACTTCATGATGTTGCCTTTGTGTACCAGGGTTACAGAATCGCGATCCTGGTCGACAGCGTACTGGATAGCCTTGCGCACGAGACGCTTGGTACCTTCTGCAGAAACCGGCTTAACACCGATACCACAGTTCTCAGGGAAACGGATCTTCTTAACACCCATCTCGTCCTGCAGGAACTTGATAACTTTCTTAGCTTCGTCAGTGTCGGCTTTCCACTCGATACCAGCGTAGATATCTTCGGAGTTTTCACGGAAGATAACCATGTCTACCTTGTTCGGCTCTTTAACCGGAGAAGGTACACCGCTGAACCAGCGCACCGGGCGCTGACATACGTACAGATCCAGCTCCTGACGCAGGGCAACGTTCAGGGAACGGAAGCCTCCACCTACTGGAGTGGTCAGAGGGCCTTTAATGCTAACAACGTAGTCTTTGATCGCTTCGAGGGTTTCAGCCGGGAACCAGTCGCCAGCGTAAGTCTCTGCCGCTTTCTCACCGCAGTAGATTTCCATCCACTCGATTTTCTTTTCGCCGCCGAAAGCTTTTTCTACAGACGCGTCGATCACCTTGCGCATTACCGGGGTGATATCCACACCGATGCCGTCACCCTCGATGAAAGGAATAACCGGGCGATTCGGAACATTCAGCGAACCGTCGGAATTGACTGTAACTTTTTCGCCGTCTGCCGGCACTTGGATATGACCCATATTGCGTAAACTCCCAAAATTCTATGACTTTTTAGGTCCAGCGTTGCTTGCACCGCTCCCCCGGGACCATTGGGCGGGGATAAAAAACGGCGGGATTATAGCAGCCTCGGTTAATTTTTGTAGTTGGATTACAATACTCAATTTTTCTTATGGCAAAGATTATTCTCCTCAACAAGCCTTTTGGCGTATTAAGCCAATTTACAGATGATCAGGATCGCGCCACTCTGGCTAACTATATCCAGCACAAGGGATTCTATGCGGCGGGCCGCCTGGACTACGATTCTGAAGGTTTACTACTGCTGACTGATGATGGAGCGCTACAACATCAAATCAGCCACCCCAAGCGGAAGATGCCCAAGACCTATTGGGCCCAGGTGGAGGGTGAAATTACTGATGATGCTCTTTATATGCTCAGGCAAGGGGTAGACCTGAAGGATGGCCGAACCGCACCGGCCAAGGCCAGGCGCCTGCCTGATATGGAGCCCTGGCCCCGCACACCGCCAATTCGCGAACGCAAGTCGATTCCAACCAGCTGGCTGGAGCTGACTATTTCCGAGGGGCGGAATCGCCAGGTAAGGCGGATGACTGCAGCGGTCGGCTTCCCTACCCTGCGGCTAATCCGGGTGGCGATAGGCAGCTGGAAGCTCGACTCATTAAAGCCTGGCGAGTATCGAACAGAAGAGGTTTTTGGCGCCCCCAAACCCCGAACAAAACCAGCACTCAACCGCAATCGACCTCGCCGAAAGCGATAATCTATAACGGAAGATCAAAGCGGTCTTGGTCAAATGGGGCGTTCGCAGGTAAAATTCGCCCCCCTTTCATGCCAGTGAAGTAGTGACTGTTCTTCTTATGCCTGATTCCACCCTCAACAAACAGCCAAAGCGCATCATCGTCGGTATGTCCGGCGGTGTGGATTCCTCTGTAGCCGCACACCTGCTGATCCAGCAGGGCTACCAGGTGGAAGGCCTGTTCATGAAAAACTGGGATGAAGATGACGGCACAGAATACTGCACCGCCAAGGCAGACCTGGCGGATGCCCAGGCAGTCTGTGAAAAGCTTGGTATCAAATTACATACCGCTAACTTTGCCGCAGAGTACTGGGACCATGTATTCGAATATTTCCTGGCAGAGTATAAAGAAGGACGCACCCCCAACCCGGATATCCTTTGTAACCGGGAGATCAAATTTAAGGTTTTCCTTGAATATGCCGAGGTTCTCGGGGCTGATGCGATTGCTACCGGGCACTACACTCGCCGCCGTGATATAGATGGCCGCACCTATCTACTCAAAGGACTCGATGGCAATAAGGATCAAAGCTATTTCCTGCACGCCGTTGGAGAAGAAGAGTTTGCCCGCTCCCTTTTTCCGCTGGGGGAGCTGGAGAAACCGGAAGTCCGACGTATTGCCGAGGAAAATGGCTTAATTACTCACAATAAAAAGGACAGCACCGGTATCTGTTTTATCGGTGAGCGTCGCTTCAAGGACTTTCTTGAGCAATATCTGCCCGCACAACCCGGGGATATGGAAACGCCGGAAGGTGAAACAATGGGGCGTCATGCGGGCCTGATGTACCACACCATTGGCCAGCGCCAAGGCCTGGGTATCGGCGGCGTAAAAGGCGCCGGTGAAGAACCCTGGTATGTTGTGGGTAAGGACCTGGAGCGCAATGTATTAATTGTCGCACAAGGCGCACATCATCCCCTGCTATACGCAACTGGCTTAGAGGCTAGCCAGACGCACTGGATTAACGCAGCCGCACCAGGTGAAACATTCCGCTGCCAGGCTAAAACCCGCTACCGCCAACCAGACCAGGACTGCACAGTGCATGTACAGGAAAATGGGAGCTTGGTCGTAGCGTTTGATGAGCCACAGCGTGCCATCACGCCAGGTCAATCCCTGGTACTGTATGATGGCGAGGTTTGCCTCGGTGGCGCGGTTATTGAGCGAGCCACAGGCATCGGCTCCGCCATACCGGAAAAATACAAGAAGCACTAAGGAGCAATTTTGAATAACTGGCGGGATCAGGCATTGGCACTGGCCGGAATTTTTCAATCCGCAACTCTGGTGGAGCGCCTTGCCAAAACTGGCACGGCGCCCCAGGCGCAACTGGAAACGGGGGTGTACAGCCTCTTCCAGATTAACCCCGACCGCACTGAGGATATTTTTGCAGGGGCAAAGCACCTGCTGCCCGGCCTTAAGGTCTCCAAACAAATATTGCAGTCCCGGCAACATCCCGAGTACACAGATTGCCTGCGCTACACACTCTCCGTCCTCTACTTGCAACGACAATTGAGCAAGAAAAAGGACCTGCTTTCCGTTATCGGCAGCCGCCTGGAGAAAGCCAAGGGTCAAGCCGAACACTTTTCACTGACTCACGAAAATATCTTTTCCAATCTGGCCAGCACCTATAGTGACACCCTCGGCACCTTCCGCTTTCGTATTCAGGTTCTCGGCGATTTTAACTACCTGCAACAGCAACGTATCGCCAATCAAATTCGCTCAATGCTGTTTGCCGGTGTTCGCTCGGCGACACTATGGCGACAGCTGGGTGGGCGTCGCCTACACCTGTTGTTCCAACGCAAAAAGCTTTTGCGTGCGACCGACGAATGGATCGCACATATCGAATCTATAGAACACTAATCCCGGAGATTTACTATGACAGTTGAGCTTTCCGCACTCACAGCGGTATCCCCTATTGATGGTCGCTACGAGAGCAAGACTGCCCCCCTGCGTGAAATTTTCAGTGAATACGGCCTGATCCGCGCCCGCGTTGAAGTGGAAGTACGCTGGCTGCAAAAACTTTCCGCACATAAGGAGATCGCCGAAGTTGAGCAGTTTGACGAAGCTGCCAACAAGCTGCTCGATAGCATTGTGGCCGACTTCTCCCTGGAAGATGCTGAACGCATCAAGGAAATCGAGCGCACCACCAACCACGATGTAAAAGCGGTTGAATACTTCCTCAAGGATAAAATCAGCAGCAATGCCCAGCTGGCAACAGTGAGCGAATTCGTACACTTTGCCTGCACCTCTGAGGACATCAACAACCTGTCCCACGCCCTGATGCTTCGCGCAGGTCGCGACAACGTCATGTTGCCTGCGATGGAAGCCCTGATTGACGCTATCGTAGACCTGGCCCAGGACTTTGCCGACGTACCCATGCTGTCCCGTACTCACGGCCAGACAGCCAGCCCATCTACTGTTGGTAAAGAACTTGCCAACGTGGCCGCGCGCCTGCGCCGCCAGGTAGCACAGATTAAAGCAGTACCGCTACTGGGTAAAATTAACGGCGCGGTAGGTAATTACAACGCTCACCTGTCCGCCTATCCCAATATTGATTGGGAGCAAAATGCTGAAGAATTCATTTCTTCCCTGGGCCTTACCTGGAACCCCTACACCACCCAGATCGAGCCCCACGACTACATTGCTGAGCTGTTCGACGCTGTTGCCCGCTTTAACACCATCCTGATCGATTTTGACCGCGATGTGTGGGGCTATATCTCCCTGGGTTACTTCAAGCAAAAAGTCGTTGCCGGTGAAGTTGGCTCCTCCACCATGCCGCACAAAGTTAACCCCATTGACTTCGAAAACTCCGAAGGCAACCTGGGTATCGCCAACGCCGTATTCCAGCACCTGGCAGCCAAACTTCCAGTATCCCGCTGGCAGCGCGACCTGACAGACTCCACCGTGCTGCGCAATATGGGGGTGGGTGCGGGCTACTCCACCATTGCCTATGCCGCCACCATGAAAGGCCTGGGCAAACTGGAAATCAACCGCGAGCGCCTGGCGGAAGACCTGGATAATTCATGGGAAGTATTGGCAGAGCCGATCCAAACGGTTATGCGTCGCTACAACATTGAAGAGCCTTACGAGAAACTGAAGGCCCTCACCCGTGGCCAGGGCATCACCCGTGAAACCCTGAAAGTATTTATCGAGAACCTGGAGATTCCCGCGGAAGCCAAGAGCGACCTGCTGGAAATGACTCCGGCATCCTATATCGGTAACGCCGTGGAACAGGCTCGTAAAATTTAAACGAGTCCGGCTACCAGCCGCACCTGGTGCGGCTGGTCATCTTTTAAAAAATACAAAAGTACGCTGGATAGTTTCCGAGCCTCAGAATATCCAGACACAAACCCCAGCCTTCTGACAGTGAGAGTTACCGTGGCCAGCCCCCTTACCCACCTTGGCGACATGCCCATCGAAGTTTTTATGCGTGACTATTGGCAGCAGAAACCCCTGCTGATACGCAATGCTTTCGCCAATTTTGAGTCGCCCATTTCCGGGGAAGAACTCGCAGGTATGGCCCTGGAGGAAGCGGTCGAATCTCGCTTGGTATTGGAGAATGGCAAGAGCGGTCCCTGGGAGCTGCGCACAGGTCCATTCACTGAAGAAGATTTTCTTTCCCTCCCTAAAACCCACTGGACCCTGCTGGTACAAGCTGTCGATCAGTGGATGTCAGAAATTGCTGAACTGAAAGATTTCTTCCGCTTTATCCCCGACTGGCGCCTGGATGATGTGATGATCAGTTACGCCGCCGATAAGGGCAGCGTTGGTCCCCACTACGATCACTACGATGTGTTTCTTCTCCAGGCCGAAGGCAAGCGTTTGTGGCAACAAGGCCCCAAGGTGGATGAAAGCAATCCTCGCCTTGAAGGAACGTCCCTCAATATCCTGAAAGAATTCGAAGCAGAAAACAGCTGGGTACTAGAGCCCGGCGATATGCTTTACTTGCCGCCCCAATACAGCCACTGGGGAATAGCCGAAGGCGGATGCACCACAATTTCCATTGGTTTCCGCGCCCCTTCCGCCGCCGCGATCCTCGAAGATCTCGCCGCTGAAATCGCTATGGATTTACCGGACAGCCAGCGCTACACCGATGCCGGTGCTGAAGTGGCGAAAAACCCAGCGGAAATTGATCCCGCCTCTGTTGCCCGCCTGCAACAACAGCTCGGCGAGTGGCTGCAGCAACCGGAAAAAATCGCCCAGTGGTTTGGCGCGGTTATGACTGAAGCAAAATACCCGGACACAGTGGCATTGGATGCAGATGACGCAGTAGATTGGCGCGAGCAGATGCCCAAGGGAGTACAACTGGTATTAAACCCCGCCTCCCGCGCTGCCTTTTGCCGCGAACCAGCCACTTTGTTTGTTGATGGTGAGGCCTTCCCCTGCCCACTGGTATTTGCCGAACAGTTCGCTGACTCCCATGAAGTAACCTGGAATGATATCGAAGCTTTCCCGGAAATAGCCGAAGTCAGCGGCCTTCTCGATCAACTGGTTGCACAGGGCACATTGATCTATCCACCTGAGGACTTCTGAAATGGACACTCTCATTCGCCCAGCTGAATGGAATAGTGAAAGGGAGAGAATTCGGGCAATTCGAGAAGCCGTATTTGTGCGAGAACAAAATGTTCCCATGGAATTGGAGTGGGATGATCAAGAAGAAAGCGCACAACACTTCCTGGTTTTTCGTACAGGCATTCCAGTTGGCACTGGTCGGTTGACAACAGATGGTAAGATTGGCCGCATGGCGATTAGCAAAGCTGCCCGTGGCCTGGGACTCGGTGCTCAACTACTAATAGCAATCTGTAATCATGCTAAACAGCATGGTTATCGCAAAGTCTACCTTCACGCCCAACAACATGCCAAAGGCTTTTATGCTAAAGCTGGTTTTACAACGGAGGGGCCTGTTTTTTATGAAGCCGGAATCCCTCATATTAAAATGTTGCAAGAGTTCGGCTGCCCCTTACAAAAGAGTTAACCGTAGTATTACACTGTACAGGCCTTTCCCATCAGAGACTAATCAGCCTCGACAAAGACATAACGCTCCATTAGGTAAGCTAATGGAGCTATACCCACAACGTACGTTATCCAAAGCGCCAATCCCCAATAGGGATTAAAGATTGTTAAGAGACATGCCAAAATGCTGGTCAGCAACATGACCATGCTCACTAATAGCACCCTTTTCCCACTCACACTCGCTCTATTTGGAGCAATAAACCACATTCCTGCAATTGCCAGCGCAGCAACTGCGTAACTGATGGACAATAAAATTACCGACCAGGCTTGATCTGGATACTCTCCCAACAAAGCCGATGGAAAAGGAATAAAAGCAACCGCACCAAGTAATAGAAAGTTAAGGCTGGTAAAGCCCACAGACTTAGACTCATGATCAGCCATCAAGTGATTGTGGTTGAGCCATAAACGACAAAGGATTGCAACACTCAATAGCCAGGAAAATATATGAGGAATCTGTTGCTGCATTTTGGTTTGAAAATCCTCGCCCGGCTTAATATCTACCAAGTCAGGAATTTGAATGTTAAACACCAGCAGGGTCATGGCGATAGCAAAAACGCCATCACTGAGTGCATTGATACGACTAGACAAAAAGGACTTGTGTTGCATCATTTCTATCGCGCAAAGCTAGCTATTACTAAGTTAAGTCCAAACCCTTCTTTTAGCCGCTGCTAGCGCAAATAGTCGCCCTTTGTTCGCTATATAACTTCAACCTTACCTTCTGATTACCGAATACTCGGATTTTTAAATTAATTAGTTAAACAATATGATAACGACTTTGTAAGTGTATAGTTTTTACATTTACTGTTGGCTAAATATGCAGTCCCCAAGCTGTATTCAAAAGATAAAAGACTTGATGCTAATGCTATTGGTGGGTCAATCGATTCCCAGCCCTTTCGCTGCGGGAGAAGCATCCAGCAGCGAAAGGTTGCTGTTCACTTGCAATTGCATATGGCGCCACAGGTATTTACGAACCCTTCGCACTTGGTAGGTCGATAGATGAGTAACAAGTAGCCAAAATTCAAGCACTACTCCCAGGAGAAGACTGCCAAATTAATTGGCTCTAAACTCTCTCCACCTCCTCTCTTTGCAGGGTAGCGACCGTAGAAATACTGGCGGTATAATTTCCTCTAGAGACAACACGCCCGACCCGCTCTCCTAAATATACTGCAGTTAGCCGATCCAGCTCATGAATACCACCCCCACTCTCCTCTACGGCAATCAAACCCAACTGGCAACCACCTCGATTTCTCCCTTGTATATCCCGACTAGGTAAGATATCGAGAGGGACCCAGAGCATTCCCATTTGGGAGGAAAATATCTGCAGGGCCTGGATGGTATTAAGCTGATCTCCACTGTAGTTGCTGCCAATAGTAAAACCCGCAGCCAACTTGTCCGCCCATTTAAGCTCACTGTAACGATCACTGGCAGCATCTATAAATGACTTAAATTGCGCTGAAACATTCCCCATAAAAGTTGGCGAACCCAGCACAATCGCCTCACACTCGTCCAACTGAGCCATTATTCTTTGGTTATCGAAGCGCCCTGCCCGTATATGCTGTCCCTCAACAGCCAAGGCTACCCCCTCACACCCGGTTAGATTATTAACCCCCTTTACAACAGCTTCTGCGAGTGCCTTGGTAGTGCCGCAAACTGAATGGTAAACAACTCCCACCTTAATCATGAGGCTACTCTGCTGATTGTTGCACCGACGTTTTTTGTACCTTGATGGAAAGGCTGCCCCTGAAAAATACTGGCCAGCCTCCGATCAACTTCGGCACCTGTCGGCACCTCAATACCAAATACATCCAACAAAGTTTGGCGAAGCTCCTTAACATTGGCGAGCATTATTACGCTTTTGGGGCCAATAATCGGCTGGTAGCTCAATTGACGATTGATCAAAGCATGTCGCCCCTCGGAAAATGCCCGCGCTGCAATCAAGTGTTCTACAAAGCGGGATTCCCGGTGGGTGCAGCAATACCAATTGGCGATTTTATAATCACCAGCCGTACGGGGGCTCAAATCAAAGCTATACATAGCTTGCCAAACCCCCTCGACCTTTACCTGTAACAGGTAATCTCTATTATCTGTTCGGGTCAAACGATAAGTGCCGTGGGGAGTAGTCTGGAGATCTGTGGAATCCAAACGCATCGGCGCAGTGAGTGTATTACTGCCAAACCCTGCATCCAACAAGTAAGGGACTTCATCTACTTCTACCAACAGTATCATGTGTGATTGTGCAGGTTGATGTCCCACAGGGGTTTGCCAAAGGACACGCGCGGCAAGGCCGATAACTGCAAAGCCTATCTGCTGCAAAGCAGCGCGCAAGAGAGCATTCTGCTCGAAACAGTATCCCCCCCTCAAGTGGCGTACGAGCTTATCCTCGATAGCGGAAATTTCAATATCTACTGCCCCCCCTAAAAAAGATGTCACATTCTCAAAAGGAATTGTCCGCACATGATGGGATAAGAGACCCTTGAGCGTCGGTAAATCAACAGCAGGCATGCGGTTATAGCCGATACGCTCCAAGTAACCTCGCAAGTTGATTCTTTGTGTTTCTGCGGTCATTTGTCTCATTTCCTCTTTGCCAATCAATTTTGCAAAGTAGTTTAATACCTCAACTTTACTTTAGGTCAACACCGATTACCCAGCTTCTTGGTTACTGTGATATCGCCAAATATACTAACTATGATTCCCTCTTCCCGACTTGACATCGTGTGTATGATTGGGGGGGCAACAACAGAGGTAAATGCTCATTGGAACTATTGTTTTTGGGTACATCGTCCGGTACTCCCACAAAGGACAGAAACGTAAGCGCTGTCGCATTAATAGAAAGTCAAGGTAAAAGCTGGTACCTGATCGACTGCGGTGAGGGAACTCAACATCAAATCCTTCATACTCCCCTGTCCTTAAACTCTCTAAGCGCAATTTTCATCACCCATGTCCATGGTGATCATTGCTATGGACTACCAGGACTATTGGCAAGTGCGGGGATGCAAGGCAGAGCTAAACCACTGACTGTAGTAGCACCAAAGGCTATACGTGACTGGCTTATATCTACGCAGGCATGCACTGAACTCTACCTACCATTTGAGTTGAATTTTTTTCCTTCGGAGAAATTACCTACCTTGGACCAAGGACAGTTTATGATTTCCCTGACTAAACTTTCCCACAGGGTGCCCTCGTACGCTTACAGTTTTACCGAGAGAAAAATACGGGCTTCCTTAGATATCGAAAAATTGTGTGTAGCAGGCATCCCCCAAGGGCCCTTATGGGGCAAACTGAGAGCCGGAATTAATATTATCTATAATGGCCGGGAATACTCTTCTACAGAGTTTCTTCACCGAAAGCAAAAGCCAAGAAAAATTGTGATCTGTGGAGATAATGACAGCCCAGAATTGTTAAAAAAAGCCTGCGTAGAGTGTGACCTTCTCGTTCATGAGTCTACTTTTACTGATGATATGGCTGAAAAAGCTGTAAAGGTCGGACACAGCTGTGCCAAGCAGGTGGCATCTTTTGCAGAGCAAGCAACTGTACCCAACCTGATTTTGACCCATTTCAGTCCGCGATACCAATCAAGAGCTGATATAACTCCCTCAATTAATGACATATACCTCGAAGCTCAATCTGTATACAGAGGCAATCTACAGCTAGCTTCTGACTTTAAACGGTTCGAGTTAGATAAAACTGGAAAACTGAGGTCGCACATTTAAAGTTATGCTCTATGTTTTCACCGAAAGCAGAACAGGAAGCCTGGATACAATTAATACTCTCCAAGATTCCTGCAATTCAATAAGAACTAATACTTCACGCTTCAACTGCTAACCTGAAGGAAATAACCGGGCAGGAAATACCAAATGGTACAAATCAATGAACTATTTAATCGGCACTTCGCAAGCAGCCAAAGATTAAGGAAGAAAGCTAAAAAGAAAATTCCGAAGTTTGCCTATGACTACCTCACTGAAGGCTGTATGGATGATATAGGCCTTAGCCGAAATCGAATTCCCTTTAAATCTGTCGAATTCACACCGCAATACATCAAGCGGCCGACTGAGCCGGATATAAGCTGCAAACTATTTGATTACCATTACAGCGCACCATTTGGAATTGCACCCGTAGGTCTCCAGGGACTAATGTGGCCAGATGCTCCTGTCATACTGGCAGATGCTGCCTATAGACATGAAATTCCTTACATTCTCAGTACCGTATCCTCTGAATCACTAGAACGCATAGCGGAAGTAACCCAGGGAATGGCGTGGTACCAACTATATAATCCCACTGAACCTTCCATCCTAACCGATCTTCTCAAGCGCTTGGAGAGAGCTCAATATCAAAATCTAGCAATTACCGTTGATGTACCCACCTTCGGTTTAAGGCCGCGGGACTTCCACAATGGTCTTGCTATGCCTCCAAAGCTTACACTAAAAAACATCTATCAAGCAGCCATCCGGCCTCATTGGAGTTTAGCCACTCTCGTGCACGGGCTGCCCCAGTTCAAGAACCTTACTCCATATATGAGCAAAGAGAGCAAGAAATTGGAACTCACTGAGTTTATGAATACAGCTACTATGGGGCCACTGGATTTTGACAGTTTAAAAAGTATTCGAGATCGTTGGCCACACAAACTAATCATCAAAGGTATTATGAGCAAACCCGATGTTGATAAAGCAATCGCATTAGGTGTCGATGGAGTGATTATTTCGAATCATGGCGCACGTCAACTAGACCAAGGAGAAGCTACATTACCCTTAGTTCAGGAGCTTAAAACGACATACCAGAGTAAGATTCCACTTCTTATAGACAGTGGGCTTAGGTCGGGCGCAGATGTAGCAAGTGCCCTTTCTCTTGGAGCACAATTCAGCTTTCTGGGTCGTTTTTTTATGTACAGTGTTTGTGCACTAGGTAAAGAGGGAGCAGATCATGCAATTTACCTATTGAAAGCACAGCTAACACAGATAATGCAACAGGTCGGAGCAAAAAAAATCTCAGAACTACCCGGAAAAGCCAAGCTTAAAAATTTCTAAATTAATAATCAAGAATACATATCTTATATTTTAAAGTTAGTGAGCCCATTCTCAATTGAATAATCAAACAACTGAATCTGGATTAATAGTAATGAGTTAATCTAAAAGCTTATCCCAGTAATGAGTACGTCTAAGCATATCCTCTATAGTTTCCTCTGGTAGTAATTCTAAAGGCATAAGTCCATCATTTATTTGCCACCCTCCCCCAAGAGACAAATATACCTGCACCAGACTTGTTGCCACTGCACCCTGTGCGACAACAAGTATATCCTGCTGATTAAGGTTGGAAACCAAGGTTGTAATGACCGTATTAAATTCTATCTCTCCACCTATATATTGTGTAAATGAGAGGTCTACAGATTCCCTCGATGCCTGAGCAGCCGTTTCATAGAAAACCTGTTGCTCTTGTGATTTAAGATAAGCAACTATTGCATTTTCTACATCCACCTGCGCTTGTAAAACAACTTGTTGGTAGTCTGAAACAAGCTGTTGGAAGGTTGCATCCTGTAACCGGACATTATTACGCAGTCGTCCATAATTAAAGATATTCCAATCAAATTCCAAAAATATATCCCATGCATCGCTACTACCATTAAGCTGCCCCCCTCTGATATCGATCGCTCCGATCAACCCCCCAATCGAAAAGTTTGGGTAAAGCTCAGCTCTCGCAACGCCAATCAGTTCCCCCTGAGCAGCAAGTAGGCGCTCTGCCTGTCGGATATCCGGGCGCTGCCTTAAGAGATCTTGAGGCATACCAATAGCTGTGATTGCGGGTACATGAGGTACCGTTGGCGATACGGAAAGTATATCGTTCAGACTATGCGGAGGCATACCAAGCAGTATTGCCAAGGTATTTTTTAGTTGCTGGAGAATAATTTCCAATCCGGGAACAGTAGCTTCTGTATTACTCAGTAAAGTTTGTGCTTGTTCAGCATCCAATGCACTAACTTCACCTGCTTGAAATTTCACTTCCGCAATTCTTAAACCTTCTCTCTGTATACGAATATTTTCTCTTGCTACTTCAATTCGACGCTTGACGGTGCGTATATTGATATATGTCTGAGCTACTTGCGCAATGATAGAAATGAGTAGCCCATCATATTCAGCCATACTAGCTTCAAGATCCGCTGCAGCCGAGTTCACCAAACGCCTCAGCTGCCCCCACATATCCAACTCCCAAGTTAAATTAAAGTTAAGATAATATTCACTTTGTAGGTTTCCAGTTATTCCCGAGCGAACGTATTTTGAACGATCTACAAGCCCTTCAATTTGCTGTATTTGTGGATATTGATCTCCAATTGCGATAGCCAAAAGCTGTTGCGCTTGCAGTGCCCTGAGAGCAGCAGATCTTAACTCCAGATTATTTTCTATTGCTTGGGCCACAAGCTCATCCAGTACCGGGTCAGAGAAAGCTGATTGCCACCAAAAGGGATTGACCGCCTCCAGGATATCTAGGCGTTTATCATTTTGGTAAACCCATGAATCCTCAATGGTTACGGGAGGTGGTACATAGTCTGGGCCCAGCATACAGCCGCTGCCAATAAATAGATAAACAATGCCCAGAGCCAATCGTTGGCTTATAGAGCTTATATAGCTGGAGTTATGGAGAGTGCGCCGCTTCATCTTGTTCGGCGCTCGCAGTATCGCTCAATATGAGCACTGAACTGGTAAACCCAACACGAAGATCAACAGACTCAGGCCTTTCCGTTAAGTGAACTCTCACAGGTATCCGCTGTGCTAGACGAATCCATTCAAATGTTGGGTTTACCCTTGGCAGCAAGTCATTACCAGCAGTTCCATCATCCTGCGCTATCCCCCAGCCAATACTCTCTACATAACCCTTGAGGGGCCTATGGGGATAAGCCATCAATGTTACAATTGCCTTATCCCCTGGCGAAATTCGACGGATAAAGGTCTCTCGAAAATAGCCCTCTATTCGGTAAGTACTAACATCTACTATTGATAGTGCCGGTTGGTTCGCCACAGCTTGATCACCATAGCGAAAGTCCAGATTTGTTACATAACCTGAAACTGGCGCAGTAACAGTTGTGTACTCAAGATTGAGTTCAGCTTGTCGCACCATCGCAAGAGCTGCACGCACACCTGGATTATCCGCTCCAAGAGCACCAAGTTGCGCCCGGACTCTCGCCAAATCTGCCTGTGACTGCTCTAAAACAGCTAAGGACTCAGCGAGGCTGGCCTCTGCACCCGCACGATACTCCACAGAGGATTCATAATCAGCTTGCGCAGCCTGAAGGGACCGCACTGAAGTGGCACGTTGAGGAAGTAATTCCTGTTGACGCTCAAACTCTGCTCTGGATTTCATGATTTCCGCATCCAGAGCATTGATATTACTCTGAGCCAGGTCTATTGCTGCAGAGGATTCCCGCAGTCTGGCTTCATAAGCCAGAATATTTTCCCTTTGTGCGTTATAGGTATCAATTGCCTCTTCATATTGAGCCCGGGCTTCCGCCAAGGCAGCCTCATAGATTCTTGGATCTATTTGGAATAGGAGTTCGCCTGCATTGACAAACTGGTTATCTCGAATTGGTAATTCTACTACTTGACCAGAAACTCTGGGAGTAACCTGAATTATATCCGCTTGGACTTTCCCATCTCTTGTCCACGGATTATTAAGGTATTTCCAGAACTGGAGAACCAACGAAAATAGAGCAAGGAAAACCATACCTCCCGTCAGTATGTATTTTCTATGCTTTTTCACCCTCATATACCCACAAATACCGACCCAATAAAGACTGAGTAAATTATGCTTAACGAAATAACTACAATTGGCGGATTTGCAAAGTATCTAGAGAGACGATAACGATCCAGAACCCTAGCAGTAAGTAATGCCGCCATAACTCCAAGTACGCCTGCAACCAGAACAGGAGAAATAAAAAACCCACCTATAGATACATCGTGAGGTACCTTTTCCATACTTTTACCTATTCGGTTCAGAGGCATCTCTCTTCACAGAAGTATTTCCAGTCCACTGATTCTGACAAACGAAAAAATTCAGCCAGATAGTTATTAATACAATGCGTAACACCCAAAAAATACAAGAAATTAGACACTCCCTCTTTTGACTGTTCGCTACACTCTCTAAGCTCCATTAGTTCGCCGACATCGACGTTGGCCCTATCAAATATCCGCCTATACCCTCTCTTTAATGAGTCGATATGAATCCTTCGTTTTCTACCTGACAAATAAAAAAATATTTTTCCTGCTAGACACCGCCATATGAATGCTTCCCGGAGCATTCTTTTTGTCGCCACTAAATTCATTTTTGACCTATCAATTCCATATAAAATTTTTACTTGATTGGCGACCAGCATAAGCAAATCAATAATCCTCCGCATTTGATCAGTAGACATACCCTTAATAGCCTTTTCATTGATTCCCTCTTTCCAATAGAGGATATTCTTATGTGAAATCATAACGATATTAAGATGATATAAGACATATAGCCGATGGAATATCGACCGATCTTTTAAACGTTGTATATCGCCCTCAACCACGAGACGAGCAGCACTATCAAGAAGCCTATCTATATTTTTCTTGAAGTTTCTCTCTGGGTGTGAGGAAAAGGGAATATTTCTTGATATAGCTAGTATGCAAAAAATTATCGCCAAGACAAATATATAGTTTGTATATACAACAAAACTATAAACTTGATCATTATTAAAATTGAATATGATCTGCGGAAAAATAAGAACCAAAGTCCTTATCATAGATTGAGCGCCAAAATACTTATTCGCAAAGTAAGAGATAACAAAAGTCCAGACAAAGATCATCGACCCCAAAGTATAATACCCAGGAAGCTTGGGCATTAAAAAAAAGTACAATGGCGCAGACATTAAACAAACTAGAATCGTGTAGGCACAAGTTTCAAACAATCTAATTTGTGGACTAACAGCAGCAATGATTGCTATGATTGTAATCAACAATACAACTAGCAATCCGCCAATCATATCCGGAACAAACAAATAGGCCAGATAGGAAATCCATATACCAACAAGCACACGAACAACATTGGCAAGCCTATCCGGATCAGGCATCAGCAAACCAAACCAATATGCGCCCTCTTCACCAGGGAATTTCAAATACGAACTCCCTAAACTTTTAATATCATTGACAGAGCTTATTAGTGCTCGAGTTTCAACCTCTAGATCATTTAATGAACGTCGTGTCACGGCTATTGCCGCGGTCTCTGAGGTTGATAGCTCCTTTACTTTATCAATATTTCCTCTAATCACTCTCTCCTGAGCACTGCCTGCTAACTGGTCTTCAGCAATGGCGAAGCGCAACCTCTTAAATCGGCTCTTCATATCCTCCAAATAGTCTTTCATTCCCAGAAGAAACTTCATTACTCCCAGATCACTGGATAGAGCCAGACCTTCTTCTAATTTAAGCAACGACTGGGTAACCGCTGTTGCACGACATCCCAAATGATTCCACTGCCTACGGCATTCCCAGATTTCGTAACTGTCAGAACTGGCATCATTAATTGCAGTACGTAAGCGTGCATCTGCTTTTAACAGTTCAACTCTCTTTTCTCTACGAATTTTCACCTTTTTTCGATCTAGAATCCTTGTAAAACACCTATCTGCAAATGCGCGGTGAGCATCTAGTAGGGAAACCGCGGCTTGATGTAGTTCTTCACGGCTACAATTCGGCCATATCAGCACAGCGACTAGGCCATAGACGATAATACCAAGCAATGACTCCTGGATACGTAAAATGCCTTCCTCATAGGAAATTGATAAGTCACCTCCTGTCGCATCCCATAACAATAAGATGACATAGCCACAAGTCATCCAAAAATATTGGTGCTTTGATCTCTGCAGAAAATATACGCAGCTTGCAACCCAAGTAGAAAGGGCAATCATAAAGAGCCAGCGATCCTGGGGAAACAACGCAACGATTATCCAGCCGCCTAATAGCGCAAAAAGAGTCCCCAAGATCCACAAAATGGCGCGATTTAAGGATTGTCCGAGATTTGCTTGGCTACACACAATAACTGCAAATCCACCCCAAAAAGGTTTCTCCCAATTAATACCCATTGCAATGGCATAAACAATTACCAGAGCCAGCGCAATTTTTATCGACTCTTTCGCATTACGAGACAGGTGCAACTTTATCTCCGAGAATTTTCACGATATAGCGGTTACGCCTTTTTATTCAATGACGCCAAAATACTAATTAACTACGGGATTGTTTATTTGACAGGAAGAAGTATGGCATATAAGGAAGCAATAAAATCAGGGATTTATAAATAGATATGGTAAGTATGGACTGTATTATAAAGTGTCAATGAGGGTTGATTGTCATCAAAGAACGTCAGAATTTTATACCCCAATACTCTATGATCGCTTGGCGAAAAGGTATGCCAATATAAATAATGACATGCAATCCTGAGAGCAAGTATTGGATATATAACTCTTAGGCAATGGGATGAGAGAAATTAAAATACAATGACGACTAAACCCATTCAAAATATATTCCCCTTTTTCAGCTCAGATCTCCGGCGTAATCACCACTTTAAATGGTATGCCACTAGAATCTATAAACTTAACTTCTGCCGGGGCATTATAAGAGGTAATTAGTGTAGGAGTCGCCAAATTCACATAGCCATTACTTTCTTGATACTCATATATACTTGCGACTACACGAAGCTGGCCTTCAGGTGTTTGTTCTTCTAATTATAGGAGCTTAATTAATTTATCTATATGTATTTCACTTTCTACATCCCCTTCATTTAGCAAGTGTAAAGAGGCCAATTTAGCACCGTTGGGGATTGCATCTACTTTTAGCACCATAGGTGATGCAGTGCTAAATAATGCATATACAAATGTCGACATAACAACCACAATAGCAATTCCTATATGCTTATATACACCCACCAATCCCCGTTCTCTTTTCCTTATCAGGCTCTTTTTCTTTCTCAACCAAAAGAATACTTTCTGGCGTCATGGAAAATGCCGAAGCTATGGATTTTACTGACTCCCGGGAAGCACTTTCGGTCTTTTCTAATCTCTGCACAATCCTTAGACTAATGAAAAATACACCGGCCAAGTGTTGCTGGCTCAAGGCTTGCAACCAAGCTACTTGCTCTTTCCAAAATTGAAGCCATCTCCAGCAAGCACTCGATGATAGATAATAAGAGGGAGGCTCTTTCCTTCTTGCGCCTAAGCGCAAAACCCATAAAATACCTTCAAAACAGGCTCGGTTATCAATGGGTTTCGCGCCACCCTTCCCACGTTTTAGCTGGGGAAGGCAAGGATGAATCACTTTCCACTGATCGTCGGGCCAACTCTGACTTTAACCGGCTCACAACTACTCGTCTTTTTACTCCGAGAGTGTGCGAGAATAGTCGATTGCTAGTTATGAAGCAGCCTCTAGTACATCATTATAATGATTGCACTACCAGAGTAAAAAGTGTAATGGCCGCATACCGATAGCCACACTTGAAGGTGGAAAAGCATCTGGGGAGAGGCTTGTAAACTGAATTTGGCCTGACAGAACACTTCCGGAAAAACCGATAAATGTCAGATCAACTCTAAACCACTATACCTAATGGGAATATGATATTAAGGCCAGCTTTATTTACCTAAATGTGTATTTGCGAGATAAGATCAACCCTACTTACTTTAAGAGGAAGTGGGGCTGATCAGCACATTAATATTTAGAAGTTTGCAGACGAACTACACCTCCAAAAGTACCCGATACTATTTCACCCTTACCCCCAATTTGAGCAGCTGAATAAACACTATTATATTTCTCTCGATATCCTAACGGAATATGAAACACACTGTCACCCGTATCCCAATTCACAGCCTCTAGTGTCCACATACCCTGTCGCTGCCCCCAACAGTAAACTAAATTAGAGGATTCGCTCATGGTCGGCACGCCATTAGGACAGCTTATTTCTTTATTCGCCCAAAGACTACTCAAACTGCGACTGTAAGAATTCCAATGAAATTGCTCGATACCATAGGGGGCATTCTCAGGGAAATTAGAAAACAACACCGTAAGCCTTTGGGGAACAC
Organism: Microbulbifer variabilis ATCC 700307; assembly: GCF_000380565.1. Lineage (GTDB taxonomy): Bacteria > Pseudomonadota > Gammaproteobacteria > Pseudomonadales > Cellvibrionaceae > Microbulbifer > Microbulbifer variabilis. The sequence continues at coordinate 609,650 of NZ_AQYJ01000029.1, read as the reverse complement.
CCGGCAATCGCGAAAAATCCCAGCCATAGTCATTATTAACAACAACTGCTCGATCACCTCGAACCAAGACCGATTGCTCAGATATACTCCTTGTCGCATTGGGATTACCAAAAGTAATAGGAATTTCCGCTGCAATTCTTCTATCTTTCTCTTCAGAAATCGGTTTCCAATCCATCGGTATCTGGTCTCGCCACATCACCACCAGATTCATAAGCTCCTGACCATCAGTAAACACTACCAGCTTATCATTACCCGCATTCATTAATGTGGGCGTGGAGCCGGAACCAATTCCCAGTCGACCCGGCCAAGGTGTCTCTCCCCCAGCTTCATAGGCTGCCTTCCAGGCGCCTTTTCCTTCGTCGGCGCTCACCCTATCTCCAGACCACTGAAATCGATACATCTTTTTACTGGAAACCACATAGATACCTCCTTCTTCATCTATAGAGATTGAGTTTGATACCTCCTCACCTTCATCAACCTTTGTATGATAGAACTTATCTAGGCTTCTATTGATTACCAATACCAACCCTTTGGAAGTTGCGAGACAAATATAACCATCGTAAGTCATATTCATCCCAACAATTACTTCACTCTCAGCAGTCAAAAGCTCCTCAGGTATATCAAACTTTTTATATAGATTTATACCCGATCCTGGGTCGCCCTTTATTGCATCCTCATAAACCAACAAACTTGAGCCATCCGGCACATAAAATTTGTAATCTTTATCCACAAGGACATATGCACCAGAGAGCCCTCCTGTCATTTCATCTTTTAACTTTGTATCAATCCTATTTATCTGGTTTCCACTCATGTCCATTTTAAAAACAGATCCAAGTGTACTTCCCCAAACCACTCTCTTACCATTTACTTCATAGATTGGAGAGTAAGCAAGGATAATTGGAACAGGTATTGTTTCAGAGAGCTCCTTTTGAAGGCTTGCAATATCATCTAACTCTATACCTTTTAAATATGAAGACCCCTGGTTGTAGGGATTTCTATGGCTCATGGGCCAGGGAGAACCAGCCAAGAATGGGTTCTTCGGTGGATCAATAATCGACTCCGCAATTGCTACATTGAAAAAAATAGATGCAGAAAAAAAATTAAATAAAAATACAGTTCTTAAGCACCGAATCAATCCAGGAATCATCAAAACATCCTCCATGTTTAATTAAACACCTAACTATAAAGCAGGGAAAATAAAACACTAAGAACTCCGAAAGCTTTCCTTAAGGCTTGGCTTCTCTACAAAATATTGCTTGAGTATCCTCTAGCCAATACTACGAGGAAACTATATTTAAGGAAAGTGCAACTTATAGAGGCGCCCCTCTTTTTGCAACAGAAACTGAAATATACTATAAAGAAAACTACCTGAATTCAACGTGAAAGATTATATAGTCCTGGTTATTATTCTCTACAAGTAGCTCCTTAAGCTTTTCATAATACTTGATAGCTTAAAGCATTTCATTAAAGATTACTTGGTGTCTTGAACAACACACCAACTTTGATAGATATCATTTTTTAAACTGATATTGTTGGAAACTATTTCGTAACTCTAATTCAGCTGACCTTAATGAAATGTGATTTTTTCGGTTAGCAGGTATTCTATATGTATATATTACAAATAAATAAATTGAGGGCTCTCTTATTATTTGGGTGTTTTTAAATTACGGAACTGTTTTTATCCCAAAATTATAGAATAACTATAGCTTACCCAAGTTATAATCACTGTCTCCAAGATCTATATATGTCAAATAAAATACTAATTCATTCAGTATTTTAGTAAATGTCTCCCGGAAGGCTAATTGCTAGATTCCCGGGATATACAATCTTACGTCAGTTACCTCTGCACCCCTTTCCTTGTCTAGTAGGTATTTCTTATCAACTTCCCCATAGAGAGGAGGGTACTGACGACCGCCTTAGCTCGTTAAAGTATGCGCTAGATTTGATTTCATAATGATTTGACCAGTAAAAAGACCCCTTAAGGGGTCTTGCAGCAAAATCATCATGCATTTAGAGCCTTAAATTCCCGCCTGCGACGATGCAGAACCGGCTCAGTATAACCATTAGGCTGCGCACAACCCTCGAAAACCAATTCACAAGCAGCTTGAAAGGCAATGCTTTTATCGAAGTCAGGGGCCATATTATTGTAGTTGGAATCACCCGCATTTTGGCGATCTACTATCGCTGCCATACGCTCCATGGTTTCTCGCACCTGCTTCTCACTAACAATGCCATGTTTCAACCAGTTGGCAATATGTTGGGAGGAAATACGCAGAGTTGCGCGGTCTTCCATCAGGCCAACATCGTTGATATCCGGTACTTTGGAACAACCTACACCCTGTTCTACCCAACGTACAACATAACCAAGTATCCCCTGGGCGTTATTATCCAGCTCTAGCTGAATCTCTTTGGCGCTCCAATTGGTATTATTAGCCACGGGTACGGTAAGGATATCTTCCAGCTTGGCGTGATGGCGATGCTGGATTTCTTCTTGACGGCGGTTTACATCTACCTTGTGGTAATGCAATGCGTGCAGTGTCGCGGCAGTTGGAGAGGGAACCCAGGCAGTATTGGCACCGGCCATGGGATGGGCAAGCTTGGCGTGCATCATAGCTGACATTTGGTCAGGTATTGGCCACATTCCCTTACCGATTTGAGCCCGGCCCTTTAAGCCGCAGTTTAAACCAACATCTACATTCCACTCTTCATAGGCATTGATCCAGGTAGACTGTTTCATATCGCCTTTACGAATCATCGGACCAGCAAGCATTGAGGTATGGATTTCATCGCCAGTGCGATCGAGGAAGCCGGTATTGATAAATACCACACGCTCTTTAGCTTCGGCAATACAGGATTTCAGGTTTACCGTGGTACGACGCTCCTCATCCATAATGCCCATTTTTACAGTGAAACGCGGTAGGCCAAGGACATCTTCAATACGATTGAACAGGATGTTGGCAAAAGCCACTTCTTCCGGACCATGCATCTTTGGTTTCACGATATAGATACTACCGGTACGGGAGTTCTTAATCTCTCCATCGCCGCGTAGATCGTGTAGCGCGATCAGGCTGGTAATCATGCCATCAAGGATGCCTTCAGGAATCTCCTGGCCATCACCAAATAAAACAGCATCATTGGTCATCAGGTGGCCGACATTGCGTACAAACATGAGGCTGCGACCTGGCAAAGTTAACTGATTGCCATTTGGAGTAGTGTACTCACGGTCGGCATTCAAATTACGCTCAAAGGTCTTGCCACCTTTATTAATGGTTTCTTTCAGGTCTCCTCGCATAAGGCCGAGCCAGTTACGATAAACGACAACCTTATCCTCGGCATCGACCGCGGCAACGGAATCTTCGCAGTCCATAATGGTGGTCAAAGCAGATTCCAGCAGCACATCTTTTACACCAGCATCGTCAGTCTTACCGACAGGGCTTTCCCGATCTACCTGAACTTCAAAGTGCAAGCCGTGCTGTTTAAGCAGAATACAACTGGGCTCTTCGCTGTCACCGCGATAACCGACAAACTGTTTACCATCTTTGACGGTGGCGATATCACCATTCGCCAGTACCACTTCCAGCAGGGAGCCATTTACGCGGTACTGCACAGCATCTTTGTGGCTGCCGCAGGTAAGTGGAGCAGACTGATCCAGGAAGTTGCGAGCAAACTCAATAACTTTGGCACCCCGTACAGGGTTGTATTCGGTGCCTTTTTCCGCACCGCCCTCTTCGCTGATCACGTCAGTTCCGTACAGGGCATCATACAAGCTGCCCCAGCGGGCATTGGCTGCATTGAGTGCGTAACGGGCATTCATCACCGGCACCACCAACTGTGGCCCCGCAAGAGTGGCAATCTCTTCGTCGACATTTTCGGTAGTAGCGGCAAAATCAGCAGGCTCATCTACCAGGTAGCCAATTTCACGCAAGTATTCACGATACCCTTCCAGGTCGCGAACACCCTCGGGGTTCTCTGTGTACCAACGATCCAGGGTTTCCTGGAGTTCATCACGCTTTTGCAGTAATTCGCGGTTAACTGGCGCCAGATCACGGACGATGGCATCGAGCCCACCCCAGAATTTATCGGCATCGACCCCGGTTCCTGGAATCACCTCCTCGCTAACCAGATTGTATAGTTCCGGTGCGATTTGCAGATTACCGATTTGGACTCGTTCCGTCATACCCTGGGCCTCTCGCTAATTGTTGGAATTACGGCATTCTAAACAGCCATTTCGACATACCGCTAATTTATAGGCGCAATTTCCACTATTCATAGATCAAATTTTTATGAATGCGGTTGGCGCGTGAAACCTTACCAGTAAAACTACGCATTCACCTACAAGGCGCATGCTTCCTTACTCACCAGTCACTTACAGAGCCCGACCGATATCCAAGATCAGGCGGCGTAACCAGCGGTGCGGCGCACTCTGCTGCAATAGGGGGCTCCAAGCCATTTTCAGTTCCAGAGGTGGAATATCCAGGGGGGGATCCCTTCGCACAACCCTCGGATTATCGCTGGCCAGCTGCGCCAGCCGGGTGGGAACTGTCACTATCAAATCGCTCTGTTCTGCCAATAGCATGGCTACCTGATAGTGGCGTGTAAACACGGAAATATCGCGCTTTTCCCCCAAGCGCCCAATAGCCTCATCCACCCAGCCGAGCCTCTGAACATCCTCTGGGTTTACCCCTACCCCAACCCCCATGCCCGTTTTACTGACCCAGATGTGCTGGGCCTTCAAATAGCTTTGCAGATTGTAGTCTTCAAGCATGGGGTTATCTGCCCGCATCACACAGGAGAAACTGTCTCGCCACACAGTAGCCTGATGGAAGCTCTGCGGCATGCTGTCAAAGCGGTTGATTACCATATCCACTTTGCCCTGCTCCACATCAACGAAACTCACATCACTGGGGGTCATGATATCCAGGCTGATTCCAGGAGCATCATCACGCAGCTGCTTGAGTAGCGGCGGAATCAAAGTGGATTCTGCATAGTCACTGGCCATGATTCGAAATGTTCGGCGTGTATTCGCCGGATCAAAATCCCGATTAGGCTGAATCACCCGATCGATACTGGACAGGGCTTCTCGCACCATCGGCTGCAACTCCAGGGCACGCTCGGTGGGCATCATGCCCTCGCGAGTGCGTACCAGAAGGGGGTCATCGAACAGCTCTCGCAGACGCTTAAGGCCGTTACTCATAGCTGGCTGGGATAGGCCTAGATAGTTTGCCGCACGGGTTACATTACGTTCTCGCAGCAGTACATCAAGATACACCAGCAGGTTCAGGTCAGCTCTTTCCAGTTGCATACATCATTCGCCAGATCGATAGTGAAAATAAAATCAATAAATTAGGCAAATTATGCCACTCCTCCTAAGATACTCAACACCTAATCGCAGTCACCGTTTTAAGGAAACACTGTCATGTCCACCTACACTCAAGACATCGACGCGGTAGCTAAGCTCCGTGACAGCAAAAGCGGCACTTGGGACGCTATCAATCCCGAATCTGTTGCCCGTATGCGCGCCCAGAACAAATTCAAGAACGGCCTGGATATTGCCAAGTACACTGCCAATATCATGCGCGCTGACATGGAGAATTACGACAAGGACACCTCCAAGTACACTCAGTCTCTGGGTTGCTGGCACGGTTTCATCGGCCAGCAGAAGATGATTTCTATTAAGAAGCACTTCGAAGGCAATACTGACCGCCGCTATTTGTACCTGTCCGGCTGGATGGTAGCTGCACTGCGCAGTGAATTTGGTCCGCTGCCCGACCAGTCCATGCACGAGAAAACCTCTGTTGCACACCTGATCAATGAGCTGTACACCTTCCTGCGTCAAGCAGATGCTCGCGAGCTGAACGACCTGTTTCGCGAATTGGATGCTGCCCGCGAGGCCGGTAACAAGGCTGCCGAGAAGGCTGTACAGGACAAGATCGACAACCATAAAACCCACGTTGTACCAATCATCGCTGACATCGATGCCGGTTTTGGTAACGCGGAAGCCACTTACCTGATGGCCAAGCAAATGATCGAAGCGGGTGCTTGCTGTATCCAGATCGAGAACCAGGTTTCCGACGAAAAGCAATGTGGCCACCAGGACGGTAAAGTGACCGTTCCTCACGAGGACTTCCTGGCCAAGATCCGGGCTGTTCGTTACGCGTTCCTGGAGTTGGGCGTAGATAACGGAGTTATTGTTGCCCGTACCGACTCCCTGGGTGCCGGCCTGACCAAGCAGATCGCTGTGACCAAAGAGCCTGGCGACCTGGGCGATCAGTACAACGCTTTCCTGGACTGCGAAGAAATCGACGCTTCTGAACTGGCTAACGGTGACGTTGTAATCAACCGCGAAGGCAAACTTTTGCGTCCTAAGCGCCTGGCTTCCAACCTTTTCCAGTTCCGCAAAGGTACCGGCGAAGCTCGCTGCATCCTGGACAGCATCACTTCCTTGCAAAATGGTGCTGACCTGATTTGGATCGAAACCGAGAAGCCCCATATCGGCCAGATTGGCGGCATGATGGATGAAATCCGTAAAGTCGTTCCCGATGCGAAACTGGTTTACAACAACAGCCCGTCCTTTAACTGGACACTGAACTTCCGTCAGCAGGTTTTTGATACCTGGAGTGAAGAAGGCAAAGACGTATCCGCTTACGACCGCGCCAACCTGATGAGCGCCGAGTACGACGACTCTGACCTTTCTGCAGCAGCTGATGAGAAGATCCGTACTTTCCAAGCCGACGCGGCTCGCGAAGCAGGCATCTTCCACCATCTGATCACCCTGCCAACTTACCACACTGCAGCCCTGTCTACCGACAACCTGGCCAAGGAGTACTTCGGTGAGCAAGGCATGCTGGGCTACGTGAAAGGCGTTCAGCGTAAAGAAATCCGTCAGGGCATTGCCTGTGTTAAGCACCAGAACATGGCAGGTTCTGACATCGGTGACGACCACAAAGAGTACTTCGCTGGTGAAGCTGCCCTGAAGGCTGCTGGTAAAGACAACACCATGAACCAGTTCGGCTAAGCCCTCTTTATATACCCAAAAGGTATGTTTAAGGCGGCGCCAGCCGCCTTCTTCTGATAAAAGCTGACGATTTCTCTCAGCCTGAGAGTTAAGTTTCTGCTGAAGAAGTACAGTTGAAGCAAACTGCGCTTTAATCTCTGCATTTTAAATTTGGGCCGCAATCGCGGCCCTTTTTTATTCTCACCCCCAGCCATGTTTTCAAAAGACTTTTGCGCCAACTTGGCTAGCCTTAGGGTATATACGCAGGGACACCCATCCTATGCCCAACCCCGGCTTAGTACTAATTCTGAACTGTGGCAGCTCCTCACTGAAGTTTGCCGCACTCGATCCATTCAGTGGAGAGGAATACTTATCAGGTCAAGCCGATGCCCTGGGAAGTTCCGGGGCAGTTCTCAATTGGCGTTATTGCAGTGAGGACAACAGCCAGCCGCTCTCCCCAAGCGATGACTGCGAAAGTGTGATTGGTTGGCTGGTTGAGCGGTTTGATGGGACCTGGCTCGGACTAAAAGCCCGTCTGCTCGCCATTGGCCACCGGGTGGTCCACGGCGGCGAGTTATTCGCAGATTCAGTATTGATAGACCAGCAGGTCCTGACCGCAATTCGCTCCTGCTGCGAATTGGCACCACTGCACAACCCGGCTGCTCTGCAAGGGATCCAGACTGCCCTGATCGCTTTTCCCCAAGTACCCCAAGCTGCCGTGTTCGATACAGCATTTCACCAGGGTATGCCGGACTATGCCTACCTCTACGCACTGCCCTACCGGCTATACCAGGATCACCATATTCGACGTTACGGCATGCATGGGAGCAGCCACCGCTATATTGCCGAGCGCAGTGCCGAGCTATTGGGAAAACCAACTACTGAGGCCAACGTAATTTCCGCACACCTGGGTAACGGCGCTTCCATTGCCGCTATCAAAGGCGGGCACAGTGTGGATACCAGTATGGGACTCACGCCCCTCGAAGGACTGGTAATGGGTAGCCGCTGTGGCGACCTGGACCCAGGCCTGCTATTGCACCTTGGAGAATCCCTGGACTATTCCCTGGCCGAGCTGGAGCAGCTGCTGAATAGAGAGAGCGGCCTGCTCGGCCTATCCGGTTTGAGTAATGACTGTCGCGAACTGGAAGAGGCAATGGAAAACGGCCACGAGGGAGCCCGCCTGGCCCTGGAGGTATTCTGTTATAGATTGGCTAAATATATCGCTGCCTACACTGTGCCCTTGCGCAGGGTCAGCGCCCTGGCATTTACCGGGGGCATTGGAGAAAACTCCTCCTGGGTACGCCATAGGACCATTAGCTGGCTTAGCGCACTCGGCTATCAACTGAATCAGGAGCGCAATGAGGCAACCCGCTTCGGTGCCGAGGGGCTCATATCCAAGGCGGGTACGCTGGATATCTTTGTAATCCCAACCAGGGAGGATTGGGTAATCGCCAGGGATGCCGCAAGGCTCGCATCTGAGGTGCGCTAGAAATGTCTCATCGCACTCGCACACTGATGCTCGTTCCCCTTGCCGCTGGAGTCGGAATTACTTCCGTAAGCCTGGGCTTAATTCGGGCATTGGAGCGTATCCAGGTGGAAGTTAAATTCTACAAGCCTGTGGCCGAGCCGCCGCCTCCAGACGGTACCATTGAACGGACCAACGAAATATTGCGGCAGGTTTCCAACCTGGATATTCCACGCTCCTTCAGTGCCAAACATGTTGAGTCCATGGTCTCTACAGGGAAAATGCCAGATCTGTTAGAAGAAATACTGGCCCGATATCAAAGCGGCGGCCAGCATGCAGACGTGACCGTCATCGAAGGCGTACTACCCAGCAGTGAAAATCAGTTTGCCAACCAACTCAATTACCAGATTGCCAAGACACTGGATGCGGAAGTAGTACTGGTAGCCTGCCCTCATGGTGGAGATATCAGGCAATTGCGAGAGCGGTTACAGTTCGCTGTTCACTCCTTCGGCGGAGAAAAATCCAACCGTGTAGTGGGCTGCATTATCAATAAGGTTGGAGCCCCTGAAGAGCAAACTGATACTCCCGGTGCTCAACCGGCAGGTATGCGTGCCGGACGTGAAGATCCCGCAGAAAACAAAGTCACAATCACCAGGGAATCCCTCTACCGGCAAACCCCTCTACGTATTGTCGGCTGTATACCCTGGAATGCAGATCTTCTGGCTCCCCGCGCATTAGATCTGGTGCGGCATTTCGATGCTCAACTTATCAACCGGGGAGAATTGGAGACCCGGAGATTACACAATGTAACTTTCTGCTCCCGTTCACTCCCCAATATGCTCAGGCGATTTCAGCCCGGGGCTTTGTTAGTTACTTCTGCCGATAGACCTGATGTAGTCACCGCGGCCTGCTTGGCAGCTATGAACGGGGTAAAAATCGGATGCCTGCTGCTAACTGGGGGTTATCGGCTGGATCGTGAAGTCCATAAACTCTGCACACCAGCAATGGAGACCGGCCTGCCAGTAATGCTGGTAAGTGGCAATACTTGGCGCACTGTAGTGGACTTACAGACCTTCAACCTGCGTACACCGGCAGATGACCGTGAGCGGGTGAACCGGGTGCAAGATTTTTTTGCCAGTCACCTGGATGAAAACTGGGTGAATTCTTTGAGCCAGGTTTCCAACCGCCCCCGGAGACTTTCCCCTCCAGCCTTCCGATATCATCTGACGGAACTGGCCCGCCGAAAAAAAAAGCGTATTGTACTTCCCGAAGGTGAAGAGCCACGCACCATCAGGGCAGCATTGATTTGCACCGAGCGCGATATTGCCGAACCTGTTCTGCTCGGCAATACAAAAACCATTGCCAGGGTCGCAGAGCAGCAAGGTCTAACACTCTCTGACAAAATTCACATTACCGATCCGGAAACTGTGCGTGACAATTATATTGAGCCCATGGTGGAATTGCGTAGGAGCAAGGGCCTGACAGAAGTGGTCGCAAAGGAGCAGCTCCATGACAATGTAGTACTCGGCACTATGATGTTGGCTCTGGATGAGGTCGATGGACTGGTATCCGGGGCTATTCACACCACCGCCAATACCATCCGTCCCGCTCTGCAGCTAATAAAAGCCGCACCGGGTGAAGAGCTGGTTTCCTCTATATTTTTTATGCTGCTGCCCGAACAAGTTTTGGTTTATGGGGACTGCGCTATTAACCCCGACCCAAACGCAGAGCAACTGGCAGCGATTGCTATTCAGTCCGCCGATTCAGCGAAAGCATTTGGCGTAGAGCCTCGTGTAGCCATGATCAGCTACTCTACAGGAACCTCAGGCAGTGGCTCAGATGTAGACAAGGTTCGCGAAGCAACCGAAATTGCCAAACGCAAAAGGCCCAGGCTGATCATCGATGGCCCCCTACAATACGATGCGGCCGTTACCGAAAATGTAGCCGCTCAGAAAGCACCACATAGCCCTGTTGCTGGACGTGCAACGGTATTTATTTTTCCCGACTTGAATACAGGCAACACAACCTATAAAGCTGTGCAGCGCAGTGCGGACTTGGTCAGTATTGGCCCCATGCTGCAGGGGTTGCGCAAACCGGTGAATGATTTATCCCGCGGTGCCCTGGTCGACGATATTGTCTACACCATCGCACTCACGGCAATTCAGGCGCAACAACGTGATTATCAGGGTTAAAAACAATACTAAGCAGGCAACGACTTACTCCCAACGCAGTGGGCGGCGCCTGTCGATGTGATTCCGTAATGCAGCGGCAACAATGTAAGCTTCCAGGCGGTGCTCGTAAGTTTCGGTATGATCGTAACCCATTCGCGCCAAACAACGCTGTAACCACTCAGTGCCTGTCGACTTGTCATGCCACACTTTACGTCCCTGGATCACTGCCATCAGCATTCGCCACCAGCTGCGATCCGCCGCACGCAACTGCTGCAATGAGACTGCAAGCAGGGCCTCCTCATCAGTGAAATCTGTACCCAGGGGATAATAAGGCAATATCGCCAGTGTGCTTTCGACGGAGAAAATTTCAGTGATATGTTCCGGGGTGTTGTTATTAAAAGACTGCGGGATGACAAAACTCTTTTCGATTTTGCCGGCGAATTTTGCCTGCTCCAACAATACTGCCTGGAAACGGCTATCACAAATACTCAGCATGGAAACCATTACGTCCCGATCGGTTTTTCCGCGCAGGTCCACTGCGCCATATTCAGTAACCACTACATCGCGAAGGTGCCGGGGAATAGTGGCATGGGGGTACTCCCATACAATATTGCTCTCGCATATACCACCGCGCACACGAGTGCTGGGTAATGCAATCACCGAGCGTGCTCCCGGCAACGCAAATGCCTGAGCAACAAAATTGTACTGGCCACCCACGCCACTGACGACCTGGTTGTCCACCAGCGCATCTGAAACCACTGCGCCCCCCAGCGTGACCATCATGGCGGAATTGATAAAGCGAGCCTGTTTACGTTGGGCGCGCTTCAGTTCTCCCTGGGACTGCAGATCATTGGTGAAGTCAATGGCGGTCATATCAATTCCCGCGCGCTCATCAGGAGAAAGATCCCGCAGCTCCCGATACATTAATTCCGGCCCCAAGTAGAAACCTCCATGCAACCAGATCCCGCCGCGCAGTTTCTTATTCAGGCAGCTGCCAATCAGACGTCTGCGGCCATGCTCGCTGTGCAGGTCACACTCTTCTTCCTCACCGTCAGGCGTTAATAGCTTGTGCCCGCGCCAACTGTAGCTGGGGTCGACTATACCAAAGCGTTGTAAGAATTCTGTATCTTCGGGAGTGAGAGGACAACTGATACGACCTGCATTCTTCAATCCGAGCAAGGTTTCCTCATTTACGGTATGGGTGATTTCATCCCCATCCAACAACTGTTGCAGCCCAGCATCCTGATAAACCTCCCGGGACAAAACCCCCGCCCTGCGCAAGTGCAGAAAACCATGGGGCACCATTTCACTTGCGCCATACAAACCCTGCTTAAAACTTTCCAAAAGCAGCGGAAGATCTTTCCGGTAATGGAGTGATTCACGATCAACCAGTTTTTCAATGATACTTCTGTAATGGACATTTTCTTTATGCCGCAAACGCAGTGCATGGCAGACCGCATCTCCCAAAGCCCCAATACCCACTTGCAAGGTTCCTCCATCGGCGACCATGCTAGCAATATGGAATGCGATACTGTATTCGGTAAAGCTGACCGGGATAGCCGGGGCCGCGAATAAAGGGGTATCAAAAACCTCCCCTTCTAGCAGCAGGTCAAACTCACTCTCTTCCAATTCACTGCTACCGGTCATATAAGGCAGCTGCGGATTGACCTCCCCCACTAAGAACAACCGATGATCTTTCCGATTGGCTGTCAGTTTCAACAAAGGTAAAGTCAAATCGGGATTACAGCTCAAGCTGTAACGCCCTCCCCCCTCCATCGGTGCCACCATCTGGGCAATAACATTCACTCCAAAGCGCAGAAGATCTTCAGGCACCTGGGTGTAATTCGCACTTACATAATGTCGCTGGGCATAGTGATTTCCCAACAGTGCACCTGGCTCCATAAAGAATTCAATAACATTAATATTTTTTGGTAGATGTTCCTTTCTGCGTGGTGAGACATACCCCAGGTCCTGGTAACTACTGTATAAACGATCCAGTAATGGCTGGATAAAACGACGACTGATATCGCTGTCCCCCTGAGGCCGTTCCAGTGTGAGAGCCGTAAATATGGTCAGGGAAATTGAGGGATCGGCAACAGCGCGGGCATAAAGAGCGTTGGCAAAATGGTTGGCCTTACCAAGTCCAAGGGGTAAACCCAGTACAACCTTCTTGCCAACTTTTGCCAACAGAGCATCAATACACTCCTCGACACTGGCAAAGCGTCTTGGAGCCTCTTTGGAAGAGCCTTCCATGGAGTTTTTTTGTTCCACGTAGCGTTATTCTATCTTTCCAGACTCCTCCCCCAAATGCTCAAAGTGGTCGACCTGGATTGCCTTATCCACGGCATCAGCAGCATCACGCAAAGCATCAGCCTCTTCATCACTAATCAAATTACGCTGCAAGCCCTCATCCACACTCTCACGGCTCAGGGTACGCACTCCCCCTTTCTTGAGCTTTTCCCTAGCTCTCTCTGACGCGCAAACTTTTATAAATGCCTGCTCGACAATATCCACCCCATCACCAGGGTTGCCCAGGAATACACCTCTAGTGAGACGATCCCGGGTTTTAGAGGGAGTCAGCAATAATTCCGCGCAAGCATGAGCCTGGCGATCTGATGCGGTATGTACACTGTGTCCCCAGGGCATGGTTAGAAAATGCATAACCTGGCCGAGGAATGGTCGAGGAAAATTCTGAAAAACTTCAAGAAGATTCACCTCTATTTTGTGTAGTCCATCACGCATGGAGTATTCCAACAGGGGTAAATCATCCTTGGGGTTTCCGTCGTCGTAGAAGCGCTTCAAAGTGCAGCTGAGTAAATAGAGCTGGCTGAGAACATCTCCCAAGCGCGAGGAAATCAGTTCTTTTCTTTTCAACTCTCCACCCAGGCTCATCAAAGAAATTTCTGTTACTAAAGTGAGCACTGCCGAATAGCGATTCAATTGTCGATAGTATTTTGCTGCCCCGCCGACATTGCGAGGACTGCTGGCGAAAAGCCCTACTGTCCAGCCATGGAAAAACCCTCGTAACAGAGTCTTTACCTGGAACCACATATGCTTGGGCAATAACTTATCCAGCTGGTCCAAGCCCTCTTCTTCATCTGGATTCTCCGCCGCTAACATTTCATCCAGTAAGTAGGGGTGACAACGAACTGCACCCTGACCAAAAATCATCAGGCTGCGGGTCAGTAGATTTGCACCCTCTACAGTGATCGCTACCGGTACGGCACGGTAGGCATTCCCCAGGTAATTCAGGGGGCCATCCATTATCGCCTTGCCAGCATGGATATCCATTGCATCATTAACTGCATGACGCAATCCAGAGGTGGCATTAGCCTTCATTATGGCTGTAATTACCGCTGGCTTTCGTCCATGGTCAAGGGCTCGGGTTGTGGTTTTATGGGCACTATCGAGCACGAAGGCGATAGAAGCAATCTCTGCCAGGCGTCGCTGTACTCCTTCAAAACGCCCAACTGGCACATTGAACTGTTCTCTAATACGCGCATAGGCACCTGTGGTACGCGCCGCCATCTTGGCCCCGCCAGTAGACAGTGAGGGTAAAGAAATACCGCGCCCTGCAGCCAGGGCACTCATCAGCATTTCCCAACCCTTCCCGACATTTTCCTCGCCACCAATAATCCAATCCATGGGAATAAAAACATCCTTTCCCCAATTAGGTCCGTTCTGGAAAGATTGCATGGCTGGTAAATGACGCTGGCCAATTGTGATTCCGGGAGTATCGGTGGGTACTAGTGCAACGGTAATTCCCAGCGCTTCCTTGTCTCCCAAAATGTGCTCTGGATCGTAGAGTTTGAAAGCTAGTCCCAATACCGTGGCTACCGGTCCCAAGGTAATATACCGCTTGTGCCAGTTCACACGCATGCCGAGGACTTTCTCGCCCTTATACTCCCCATAACAAACCTCACCCCGGTCAACCATGGCTGCAGCATCTGAGCCTGCCTGGGGGCTGGTCAAGGCGAAACATGGGATATCTGTCCCGTCCGCAAGTCGAGGCAGATAATAGTCTTTCTGTTCCTGAGTACCATGGGATAACAGTAATTCTCCCGGGCCCAGGGAATTTGGCACCATCACCGTCACTCCCACACAATTGCTGCGGGTGGAAATTTTGGTGACTATCTCGGCATGTGCTGTGGGGGAGAACCCAAGACCACCGTATTTCTTGGGAATGATAATGCCAAAAAAGCGATTTTTTCTCAGGAAGTCCCAAACATGCTCCGGGATATTGTGATCGACAAAGCTGATCTGCCAGTCATTTACCATTTGGCAGAGTTCTTCTGTGGGGCCATCCAGGAATGCCTTCTCTTCCTCACTCAGCTCTGGCGGCCCCATGTCCAGCAGCTGCTTCCAATCAGGCTTTCCCGATAAAAGTTCGGCATCCCACCAAACCTCACCGGCTTCCATCGCCTCGCGCTCAGTCTCGGAAATTGGCGGAAGAACCCGCTTAATGACTTTGAGAAGAGGCCTGGTAAAGAACTTCTTACGCCATTCACTCATTTTTACCTTCCATACTGGCAGTAACGGCGAAATACCCTGCCATTTCCAACGGGATATCGAGGATTACCAAAGCACAATGATAGGTGACGTTTTCCGCTGGGGAGCCACGCCCTGAGGAAATGGATGACCCGCCGGAGAACGTTGAAAGCAGGGAGGTAAAGAGATGCGCCAGCTGACACCATTGTTCAGGAAAGTCTACCTATCCTTCAGTCGCTTTAAACGGGGTGAGCAACCCTGGCAAACAAACAATTCAACAAGTTCCGCGAAAAAAAAGTTCACCAAAAGGATATATATTTGTGCGCCAAAGACCGATAACAAAAAGTAGATTTAGGAAGTTCTTATGGAAGTTATTGTGACAACAACACTTATCAGTGTAGGGCTCGTATTCCCCCAAAACTCCATGCAGACCAGGCCGATAGTCGCTAGGACACGCTCTCCAGTGCAGGCAATTGCCTTTCCCACAGAAAAAGGGCTACACATATCGCCAATCGTTGCCTATAACGCCGCTGTGTAACTTGCTCAATCAGAGAATCTGACTTCAGGTTAGTGGCTTATCGGCAATGATAATGCCGTTATTATCAGCATAGAGATATTCTCCAGGGTGGAAGGTAGCGCCGCCAAAAGTAACTGCAAGATCTCTTTCGCCAACACCTTTCTTTTCGGTTTTCATCGGGTGGGTTCCCAGGGCCTGAACACCCAGGTCCAACGCAGATATTTCATCGACATCTCGGATACACCCATACATCACTATCCCTTCCCAGCCATTTGCCACGGCCTTCTCTGCCAACATATCCCCCAAACAGGCTCTACGCATAGAACCTCCCGCATCCACCACCAATACTTTTCCCTGGCCCGGCTCCGTCACCAGTTCACGCACCAATGAGTTATCCTCGAAACACTTAATGGTTACAATTTTTCCACCGAAACGCTCTCGGCCTCCGTAATTTACAAACATCGGCTCAACCACTCGCACCTCGTCGCCATGGGCATCGCACAGATCAGGAGTAGAAATTGGCATCAGCTATCTCACAGTTATTGGGAAAAGAGGAATGATAGCGATACTGGGGCAATGCTGGCAGGGAAACAAAAAAATACCGGGTATCACCACTGTTGATAATACCCGGCCAAGCCTTCGCTGTTACAAATTCATCTAGTGGGTTACCCTAACCGGAGTACCAACACGCACATGCCGATAAAACTTTCTCGCCATATGCGGGGGCATACGCACACAGCCATGGGATGCCGGGTATCTGGGTACACTGCCTGAGGCGTGCAAGCCGATTCCACCATTAAAACGAATATAATTATTCATTCTGGCCCCACGATACACAGTACCTGCAGGACGACGATGCTTACGGGTATTAACATTAGACCGCACTACGCGGCCCGAGCGCCTGTCGACATAACTACCGTAAATCGAAGATCGGTGATAGGGGTGCTTGGAAAGAACGCGGAAGTGTCCAGGGCGTGTGCTATAACCGCGTTTACCTGAGGATATCCTGGATACCCCTACTAACTTGCCACCTTTGTACAAGTAAGCTCGCTGTTCACTTAAATCAATCCTGATTGACGGGCTTCCTCCCCTCGCGGCAGCTCGGTCATCAAACCAGTTACCACCACGTGGCTTCGCTATTGCAGGGGGCACCGCCAACAATGTCAAAAGACATAACATCAGGAAGATGTGCAAAATGGGGATCTTTAATTGTCTGCTTAACTGCATAGCTCACCTCAACAACTTTATCTGCTTTGCTGAAGTGGATGGAAAGGGAAACAGCCCAACCGAATCCACTTTCAAGCTCAACCCGGGGATAATCCCCAATTTGGTGAATCAGTGCTAAAGCAAAATACGCGAATTTTTCCGGTTAACGCGCTGCCTCAGGACTCTTCCGATTCTATTGAGGTAAATACAAAGCCTTAGAATGAATAATTCTCTGGGTGAAAAAGCATAGAGGTTTGAATTTTTTAGATAGCGTGTGATCTGCAAGTCTCACACAAAGAATGCAGGACAAATTTCGAGGATATCGAGAGAAGCAGCAACAGAAGCCTAATTTTTGGCCAGGGGCGCTTTGCGTTTGTGCAAAAAAATTTTAGCCAGGTTTTAGACTGAAAAATAGAAAAGCGGCCCAATAAGGGCCGCATCGGCGAGGAAATTAGGCTTCCTCGTTCGCCAGGAATAGCCAGGTATCTACAGCGGTATCCGGGTTGAGGGAAACACTGTCTATCCCTTCATCCATCAACCAGCGGGCAAAGTCTTTGTGGTCAGAAGGGCCCTGACCGCAAATGCCCACATATTTGCCGGCTTTCTTACAAGCCTGGATAGCGCGGGACAGCAGAGCCTTTACTGCCGGATTGCGCTCATCGAATAGATCAGCCACCAGGCCGGAGTCTCGGTCCAGTCCCAAGGTGAGCTGAGTCAGGTCATTTGAACCGATAGAGAAACCATCGAAATGCTGCAGGAACTCCTCAGCCAGCAGGGCATTTGAAGGCAGCTCACACATCATAATGACTTTGAGTCCACCTTCCCCGCGGCGCAGGCCATTCTCTGCAAGCAGGCCAACAACTTCCTCAGCCTCTTCCGGTGTACGTACGAAGGGCACCATAATTTCAACATTGGTCAGCCCCATCTCATCGCGTACTTTTTTCAATGCGCGACATTCGAGAGCGAAGCATTGGCGGAAATCTTCAGAGCGATAACGGGCAGCGCCGCGGAAGCCAAGCATCGGATTTTCTTCACTAGGCTCATACAACTGGCCGCCAACCAGGTGTGCGTATTCATTGGATTTAAAATCTGACAAACGCACAATGACACGGTTAGGCGCGAAAGCAGCGGCCAAGGTGGCGATACCTTCAACCAGCTTCTCAACAATAAAGTCTTCAGGAGAAGCATAGCCACCAATGCGCTCACGGATATTCTGTTGCAGGTCCTCCGGCAGGCTGTCCAGCTCCAGCAGAGCTTTTGGGTGAATGCCGATCATGCGGTTGAGGATGAACTCTAAGCGTGCAAGACCTACGCCCTGATTGGGCAGGTGGCTGAAAGCAAATGCGCGATCCGGGTTGCCTACATTGAGCATAATCTTAAATGGCAGATCCGGCATTTCGGAAACTTCAGTTTCCTCACGCTGGAAATCCAGCTCTCCAGACATAACGAAACCAGTATCCCCCTCAGCACAGGATACGGTCACCGGAGTGCCGCTTTCCAGCAGCTCGGTAGCATTGCCACAGCCGACCACCGCGGGAATACCCAGCTCACGAGCAATAATGGCCGCGTGACAGGTACGGCCGCCACGATTGGTAACGATCGCACTGGCCTTCTTCAGCACTGGCTCCCAGTCTGGATCGGTCATATCCGTCACCAGGACTTCACCATCCTGCATCGCCGCCATATCTTCAACAGACTTCAGCTTACGCACCCGGCCGGCGCCAATGCGCTGGCCAATCGCGCGGCCCTCACACAATACCTCTCCACGCTCCTGCAGGCTGTAACGCTCAATACTGGTACCCTGATCGCGAGAACGAACTGTCTCTGGACGAGCCTGAACAATAAACAACTCACCGGTGTCACCGTCTTTGGCCCACTCGATATCCATCGGCCGACCATAGTGCTCTTCAATCTTGCGAGCTTGCACAGCCAGGCTGGTCAACTCTTCATCATTCAGAGCAAAACGCTGGCGATCTTCTTCTGCCACCTCAACAGTTTTAACAGAACGGCCGCACTCACCACTTTGGTCGTATACCATCTTGATTGCTTTACTACCGCGGTTGCGGCGCAAAATCGCAGGGCGACCAGTATCCAAGGCAGGCTTGTACAGATAAAATTCATCAGGGTTTACCGCACCCTGCACCACTGTCTCGCCCAAACCGAAGGCAGCAGTGATAAAGATTACATCGCGGAAACCGCTCTCTGTATCCAGGGTAAACATTACACCGGCAGCACCAGTTTCACTGCGCACCATGTGCTGAATACCAGCAGACAGGGCTACCCCCACATCCGCATAACCCGTATGTACCCGGTAAGCAATAGCGCGATCGTTATAGAGAGAAGCAAAAACTTCCTTAACCGCCTGCAAAACCGCATCAACTCCGCGGATGTTTAGGAAAGTCTCCTGCTGGCCTGCGAAAGAGGCATCCGGCAAGTCTTCTGCTGTTGCGGAGGAGCGCACAGCGACAGCCGTCTCACCACCGCCCAAAGCCTCGTATCCATCACGAATCTCTTTTTCAAGCTGAGCGGGGAATGGCGTTTGCAGAATCCAGTTCCGAATTTCGTCGCCGGCCTTCGCCAGTTCCACAACATCACCAACGTCCAGCCCTTTCAAACGCTCGGCGATTCGCTGCTCTAACTGTTCGTGGGCGAGGAAAGCCTGGAAGGCCTCCGCGGTAGTTGCAAAGCCGCCCGGTACACTCACGCCGGCACCGGCAAGTGAAGAGATCATCTCACCGAGTGATGCGTTTTTACCGCCGACCTTGTCGACATCGTCCATACCCAGTTTTGCGAAGTCGATGGTGAAGTTCGTCAAGTGAAGCCCCTCTGAAATCAGGTATTAGTGGGCGCTGATTATAAGGATGAGTCTTGTAAAAAATAGCCCGTAAAATACGTTGAAAATGTTGTAAATTTTCTACAAAAATTTCAGTATCACGGAATAAAAGACCTTTTGTCCCACCCCTTTTATACTGGGCGCCTTTTCGCCGCCCGGCAACCTGCCAACAGATAGAGAAGAATTATGGCAAAAGACAAGCGCACCGCTTTTTTCATTTCCGACGGAACCGGTCTCACTGTGGAAGCTATCGGTCACAGCCTTCTGGCCCAGTTCCAGGACCAGCATGTGGAACAGGTAACCCTGCCTTATATCGACTCTAACGAGAAGGTACAGCTAGCACTTCAGCGGATTGAAAAAGCTGCTAAAGAATCGGGCCTCCAACCGATCATTATTACCAGTATCGTTTCTGACCAGATCCGCGATCAGTTACACCAAAGTCCCGCCTTGATGCTGGATGTTTTCGAAAACTACCTGACACCATTAGCCAACCTGTTCGGTAGAGACCCGGCACAGACCGTCAATGTCTCCCACGGCATTGCCGACAACCGCCGCTATAGTGAGCGCATTGATGCGGTGCACTTTGCTATCGACAACGATGATGGACGCAGGGTTAGTGAGTTTGAGCAGGCTGACGTGATACTGCTCGGCGTATCCCGGTCCGGCAAAACGCCCACCTGCTTGTACCTGGCACTGCAGTTTGGGCTACGTGCTGCCAACTACCCCATTACCGAGGAGGACATGGACTCCACCACACTGCCAAAGATTTTGCGCCCTTATCGCCGCAAGTTATTTGGTCTGACCATAGATCCCAAGCGCCTGATGCAAATTAGGCAGGAAAGACGCGCCAATAGCCGCTACGCTTCTAAGGAGCAATGTGAATTCGAAGTGCGCCAAGTGGAGCAGATGTTGCGAAGGGCACAAGTGCCTTTTCTCAATGCCACACAGCTTTCAGTGGAGGAGCTTGCGACGCGCTTAATGTCACAAGCCGGTATCGAACGCAGAATTGACTAAAGAACCACGTGGACTTTTCACGCCGCCACAAAATGTGTAGTGTGCGCCGTCTTCCGGACAGCCATGTTTTGATATGCAAATTGTCTCCCTGCCCTATTCCCTGAACACAGCAGCGGCCTTTGCCGCAGTGGCCGACCTACCCGCACCGGTATGGCTCGACAGTGGCCGACCCATTGGTGGAGGCCGCTATGACATCATCAGCGCCGACCCCCTCAGCACCCTCGAGTTGCATGCAAATAGCCCAGCCCCCTTTTCACAGCTGGATGACTTGACCTGCGAGCTGTGCCCACAGGAGCGGGACTCGCAATTGCCTTTTTGCGGCGGAGTGATCGGCTATGCGGGATATGAACTTGGGGTAGAGGGCAACTATCTTCCATCGGACACCCGCCCTACCGATTTACCGGCAGGCTTTTTTGGTCTCTATGGCTGGGCTTATATCGCAGACCACCAATTAGGCAGCTGCCACCTGGTATTCCACCCAGCCTGCCCACCTCGACAAGTGCAAGAATTGACCGAGCGTTTTAACTCGATAACCTGGGAAAAGCCTTTGAACACGGCGGAGTTCCGCCTGCTGGCCCCATTTGAACATGAGTTCAGCGCTGAGGAATATCGCGCTCGGATTGAACGCATTCTCGAATATATCGCCGCAGGAGATGTCTACCAGGCAAACTTCACGCAAAGGTTTTGCGCCCCCTATGAAGGCGACCCCTTCAGTGCCTACCTGGCCCTACGCACACGGGTCGCGGGTCCCTTTTCTGCCTATATGGAACTAGCTCAGGGAAGCCTACTGAGCATGTCGCCGGAGCGTTTTATCCGCGCAGATGGCGACAGCTTGCGCACAGAACCAATCAAAGGCACTGCTGCCCGGGTTGCCGACCCGCTAGCGGACCAGAGAGCAGCCTTCACCCTGCAGAGGAGCCCCAAGGATCGCGCCGAGAACCTAATGATCGTAGATCTACTCCGCAATGATTTTAGTAAGTTGTGTCGTAAAGGCAGTGTGCGTGTACCAGAGTTGTTTCAGCTAGCCAGCTTCGCGAATGTTCACCACCTCGTTAGTGTTGTTACCGGCGAGATGTCAGAGGACTCTGCTTACAGTGACCTCCTCGCAGCTTGCTTCCCTGGAGGCTCGATTACCGGAGCACCTAAAAGGCGCTCGATGGAAGTCATCCGCGAGCTTGAGTCCAGTCCCCGTGGCATTTATTGCGGTAGCATCGGCTACGTCAGTAGCTGTGGCCGAGCTGACACCAATATTGCTATCCGCACTTTCAGTGCTAGCAATGGGCGCATAACCTGCGCAGCGGGCGGTGGCATTGTCGCAGACTCGGATCCTGCGGCAGAACATCGCGAATGCTTAGCCAAGGTGCGCCTGCTTTTAGATACCACTGAGCAGTTTTTACGCTAATAGGATTATGGGAAGCTGACAATTCCGCGTTTGGCACCAATTCCTGTAGTGAGACTACAGTTTTTGGTTATAGCCCTATCCTGGATCGATATTTCAATGTTATTAGACCTTCTGATAAATTCGTGGTTAATAGCACTAATTTCGGTGCTTATAACGGATCAAGGAATTTATTGTGAAGATCACACTGGTCAAAAAAGTACTCGCCGATGGCTCTCCCTGCGCCAAGTGCCGCGACGTGCAGGAAAAGCTGGAGGGAAATGATCAGCTCAAGTTTATCGACCAGACGCTGATAGCCGATGTGCGCGACCCACAGAGCGCCGGAATAAAAATCGCCCAGCAATACAAAGTAGAGCGCGCACCCTTTTTTGTCGTTGAGCGGGAAGGCCAGGAAGCGGTGATTTATACCGTTTATTTCAAGTTCGCTAAAGAAGTACTGCAACCAATGATTCAGGTAGAGGCCTCCTAGCCTCTACCTTTAAAGCATGGTCTCTTAAATAGCTGGACTAGTAAACTGGCAGTTCCATGCCAGAAAACAGCGCATCAACCTCTGCACGACTCCCAGCATGTGCCGCTTGATCAACCAGCTCACGGGTTAGATGCGGGGCAAATTGCTGGATAAATTCATACATAAAACCGCGTAGAAAAATTCCTTTTCGGAAACCAATCTTTGTCACGCTGGGTTCAAACAAATTGCTGGCATCCAGCGCTACCAGATCCTCATCCTCTCCATCCACTGCCATATCCGCCACAATACCAATCCCCAAGCCAAGGCGCACATAGGTCTTGATCACATCCGCATCAGCAGCAGTAAATACCACTTTCGGTGACAGTCCTTTTTCCAGAAAGGCCTCATCTAGTTTTGAACGACCAGTGAAGCCGAATACATAAGTCACTATTGGGTACTTTGCAACCTCCTCAAGATCCAGTTTGCTGGCCTGGCACAGGGGGTGGTCTTTCGGCACCAGTACACAGCGATTCCAGCGATAAACCGGCATCATCACTAAATCACTGAACAATTCCAACGCTTCAGTGGCAATTGCAAAATCCGCAGTGCCATCCGCTGCCATTTCTGAAATTTGCATTGGAGTGCCCTGATGCATATGGAGGGACACTTCCGGATAACGGGAAATAAACAGCTTGATAACCGGGGGCAATGCATAGCGAGCCTGGGTGTGAGTGGTGGCAACAGACAGACTGCCCTTCTTGTCATTACTAAACTCTTGCGCAACCTGCTTGATATTCTCAACCTTGCGCATGATTTCGCCGGCCGTCTTAAGAATTGCCTCACCAGCAGGGGTGACCCTTGTAAGGTGCTTGCCGCTGCGAGCGAAGATTTCGACACCTAACTCATCTTCAAGCAAGCGGATCTGTTTACTGATACCCGGCTGAGAAGTGTAGAGACTCTGCGCAGTAGCAGAAACGTTGAGATCGTGATGCGCCACTTCCCAGATATATCGCAACTGCTGCAGCTTCATAGGTCCTCCCTTACTATCAATCACCCCGCCCCAGAACGAGCGCAACCCTGACAGATAAATTGTTTGTTATAAAAAACACATTGAGTTATGCGCGAAAAGAATAGCAGCGAATTAGAGCCCGGGCCAACAGACAGATGAATATCCGGTGAAGAGGAGCTAGTGTCAATCGACTTTGAGAGATAAATCCCATTCTGGCGGGATTCTTTGATCAGGCTTCAGCATTGGCAATACCATGGGGCACATGTCCCGTGGCAACATGCTCCGCGGCTGAGGCACAATGTGTCGGCTGATCATCAAAAAAGACATCGGCCCCAAAAGCACGCAGGAACTCGCCTTTTGGCAACCCACCCAGAAACACCGACTCATCTACACGAATATTCCAGGCCCGCAGGGTGCGAATCACTCGCTCATGAGCCGGCGCAGATCGCGCAGTAACCAAGGCAGTACGAATAGGACAGGAATCCAGGCCGAATTCCGACTGGAGCTTTTGCAGGGCCTCAAGGAACCCTTTAAATGGACCCCCGCCAAGTGGTTCCTGGGCTGAAGCCCGCTCCGCCTTCGCAAAAGCGGCAAGGCCATCGCGCTTATAAATTCTCTCAGCCTCATCAGAAAAAATAACGGCGTCGCCATCAAATGCAAAACGCAGCACGTCATCCCGATACTCGCGACTCCCACCTGCCACCAAGGTAGCCGCAGCCACCCCCTGCTCCAGTGCACGCTGGACATCCAGCCCATCTGTAGACAGAAACAGATTACAGCCAAAGGGGCCGATATAGCGGTAAGGGCTCTCGCCATTACAAAAAGCTGCACGGGTAATATCCAAACCATAGTGCTCGATGGAGTTAAACACCCTCAAGCCGGTATCAGCACTGTTGCGGGAAAGTAATATCACTTCAACCCGGGGCTCTCCCTCTAGCAGCTCATTAATCTTTAAAAACTTCTCAACAAGAGGAAAAGCGTCTCCCTTATCCAGCACATCGTTCTCCCGGTCAATCTGGTAACGGGAAAAGGCTTGCAACCCCTGCTCCTCAAATACCTGGTGGCTCTCACCCAGGTTAAACAATGCACGCGAAGAAATTGCAATTACCAGCTTATCGGGTCGAGCATCCATTAAGGCCCCTCCACATACTCATGCCCAGCGGGCCTTGTGTTGCCATGCCACTTTTCCAGCAGGGCACCCAGCACCCGCCGTAAATCTTCCAGAGTACACTTAGACATACCTCTTGGCTCGCCACCAGCAATTGGGCATCGCTAACTTCCAAAACAAACTTTAGAAGACCGTTCAACTCATTCGGTGGGCATGCAACCTCTATACGCTGATAAATTTCCACCAAATGACCGATAAGCAGCCCGCCGCGCCGCCAATCCAACTCATAGGATTGAGCTCCCTCCCGCATAACTTAAGCCTGCAATGGAGTGTCTCATGATTATTGAAAAAAACAATGCTAGGGAGAGTCTACGGAAACCCCCATTACAAGCACAGCCAGAGTTAGAGACATAGACCGATCTCTTCGGGAGTCGAGTGGTATACAGGGGCCTTTCACGAGCAGAAGACTATAGAGATATCCACCAAGGAGATAATTGTCCTGGTCATCCTCGCTGGTGGCAAGACAAGGCTCCGAAATGCCGAGGTAGCAACTACCGCCCAAACCTATCCATCATACTGTGATAGAACATACCCAACACAAGCCCCGGCCAACGTAACAGGGTGCCGCCAGGAAAGGTATCTGTTGGTATCCTGGCCATAATATCGAAGCGCTCTTCGATCCCAGCAATTGCCTCAGCAAGGACCTTACCTGCAAACGTAGCCGTGGGGACCCCATGCCCGGAATACCCCTGACTGTAATAAATATGGGGTTCCAGCCTGCCCATGTGTGGCATGCGGTTTAAAGTAATTGCCAAAGCCCCTCCCCAGCCATACTCAATGTGAGTCCTCTCCAGCTGCGGATATACCTTCAACATGTTTTTACGCACAAACTTGCGAATATCAGCTGGGAAGCGAGTCGTGTAATTCTCACCACCGCCAAAGATCAAGCGGTTATCGCCTGAGAGCTTCCAGTAATTGATAACAAAAAGCGTGTCCTGTACCGCGTGATCGTTGGCAATCAACTCTTGTGCCTGTGAATCGGGCAAAGGCTCGGTGGCGATTACAAAGTTATTGATAGGCATTATCTTGCCTGCCATGCGCGGTTCGAGTTTACCTAAGTAAGCATTACAAGCCAGCACCACATTGCGTGACCTGACTCGCCCCTTGGCAGTTACGATCTCACAGGGACTTCCACCTCGATAACGCAGCACTCTGCTGTGTTCAAAAAGTTTTACCCCCATCCCAACACAGGCCGCTGCCAATCCCAGTGCATAGTTTAGTGGGTGCAGGTGCAACGAATCGCTATCAATTTGAGCTCCGAGATAACGCGTGGAGCCAACCAGCTCCTGTACTTCCTGCTCATCCGCGTATCGCACCCCCTGGTAGCCATAGCGATCCCGCAACAGCTCCGCTTCCTTACGCAGATAGTTATCATGACTGGGCTTGGCTGCCAGGTGCATAATGCCGCGTTTGAGATCACAGGGGATATTATGCTTAACAATTAACCGCTCAACTAGTTGCACCGCCTCGATACTGAACTTCCAGAGCCGGGCCGCAATATCGGCGCCAAACATTTCCTCCAGATCACTTTGGCAGCGGCGTTGGCCCACCCCAACATGACCACCATTTCTCCCAGAAGCGCCCCAGGATATTCGCTCAGCTTCAAGCACCGCAACCTTATAGCCTCTCTCAGCCAAGTGCAGTGCCGTAGATAGACCGGTGTATCCAGCGCCAATCACACAGACATCCGCCTCTATATCCCCATTTAGCAAGGGGTATTCGAGAGCCATATTGGCACTCGCAGCGTAGTACGATTCTGTATGTCCACTCAGCACTTTCATTAAAATAATTCCCTGAGCTGATAAGAGCGCCCGAAAAGCACTAACTTATAAGATTAGCAACAACACACTCCTGAATACTAACTCAGGCTTTTTGTCACAATCATAGTCAACCCTACACATTAATCTGCAGCGCCCTTTCCCCAGCCCTCGCTCACAACAACGCAAGCAGGCGCCCAAGCGTATACTGAAGTCACCACAGGGAGAGGTCATTTTACCTAAGGGGCTAAGATGCGGAAGATTACAAACTGGCTTGCAGAGCACCAAATCGCCGAGGTGGAGTGCCTGGTACCTGATATGTCGGGCAATGCCAGAGGAAAGTTCACCCCAACCGACAAATTCCTCACCCAGGACAGCCGCCTTCCGGAAAGCATTCTGGTTCAGACTGTGACCGGCGACTACGTCGATGAACATAACGAACTGGTAGACCCGGCCGATACGGATATGCTTTTGGTACCCGATCCCGATTCAGTTCGCCTAAACCCCTGGGCCAATGATCCCACTGCTCAAATTATTCATGATTGCTATACACGCGATGGTCGACCCCATCCGATTAGTACACGCAATATTCTCAAATTTGTTCTAGAAAAATATTCAGCTAAAGGGTGGAAGCCGATTGTTGCCCCTGAAGTGGAATTCTACCTGGTGAAACGAAATTTAGACCCGGATGAAAAACTTTCCGCACCCGTTGGTCGCTCTGGCCGTACAGAAAAAACCCGGCAATCTTATAGCATCGATGCGGCCAACGAATACGAACCTATCATTGAGGATATGTATGATTTCTGTGAGGCACAAGGCCTGGATGTGGACACGCTTATCCATGAGTCTGGCACCGCGCAAATGGAGATAAATTTTCTGCATGGAGACCCTTTACGACTCGCTGACCAGGTTTTCACTTTTAAACGGACAGTAAGGGAAACTGCACTGCGCCATGGAATTTATGCAACCTTTATGGCGAAACCGATGGAGGATGAGCCTGGCAGCGCACTACACTTACATCAAAGCGTCATTAATGAAAAAACCGGAAAAAATATTTTCACTGACAAAAATGAAAAAGAAAATGAAACATTCTTAAACTTTATTGGCGGCATGCAGAAATATACACCTGGATTTATCAGCTTTTTTGCCCCGAATGTAAACTCCTATAGACGTTTTACTCCGGAAATGGCTGCACCGACCAGCCTGCACTGGGGCTATGACAACCGCACAACTGGATTGCGAGTTCCCGACAGCTCCCCTCAAGGAAAAAGACTGGAAAATCGTTTTCCAGGAGCTGACTGCAATCCATATTTAGCCATTGCTGCCTCTCTCGCCTGTGGCTATTTAGGGATGATCAATAAAGTGGCACCCAGCGCACCTTACCAGGGCGACTGCTCCATGGAGCCCATCACCCTACCCCGCACGCAAGAACATGCCCTAAATCTTTTATTGGAGTGTGAAGAAGCAGCAGAAATGTTTGGCAGGAAATTCGTAAAAGCATGGAGTGCAATTAAGCGCGATGAATACGAGGAGTTCAACAGGGTAATTAGCTCATGGGAGAGGGAGTACCTCCTTCTAAATGTTTAACCTTAAAAATGATCACATTATTTTTTTAAAAATAATATTTAACTGGCACCCCACTCATTCAGCAGGAATAATTAGGCGTATCTTTCGGATTTCTCCGGCAGGATATTAATTGCTGATTTGTGACTACCTGAGCAAAAATATCGAAAACAATTCAAATATATAGGTTTATCATCACCTTTTTGTTGCCACTATGCGTACGCAAGGTAATCTCAGGTTGCCCGTTAAAATCGGGTAACAGGTTTGAGAAAGCGTACGTCATTACCGCATGTGCGGTCCCACCTCTGACGTCTGGTTATCTTCTGCTGTCTTACCGCACTAAAAGACCGGCCCGTACCGACCAGCCATTTTTTTGTAGTAACCCATAAGGGTATCTCCCGGCCCCGGACGTCCGGTTTCATATAAAAAGTTATAAAGGGAAAGCTAGCAATGAAACATCTAATAGGAGTTACCTGCACTTTAGCTTTGGCTATAAGTGCCCAGGCTGCCGATCGCATCCCCGCTACACCGGATATGCTCTCGCCGCAGACGCTAACCGCTGCCGCAGGGTCCGATATGGCTCTGGTAAAAGTCCGTGAGCGGACCCTCGGAAGCGGAAAAACTGTTGCCCGCTATCAGCAGACACATAAAGGCATACCGGTTTGGGGACAGACCGTAACCAGTTCAGGCCAGGGTTTAATTACTGAAGTTCACGGCGACGTTCTGACAGGACTGGAAATCGAAGTACCGACTGTCCGCGCATCTATTGACGGTGATAACGCCCTCGATCGCGCAATGAACCACCAGATTACTCAACGAGCCCAACAAGGAATTATGCAGGGAGCGTTATCCCTGCCAGTTCTGAAGCTGGAAGCCAAGAACCAGAAAAAAGAGCTGTTTGTTTACATTAATGAGCAAGATGAGGCTCGTCTCGCTTATCTGGTGAACTGGGTTGAATACGGCGAAGAACCCAGGCGCCCCTTCTACTTCATTGACGCCATGACTGGCGAAGTAATCAAGCACTGGGACGGCCTTACGTTCCAGGATGCTCAGGGCCCTGGTGGCAACCAAAAGACTGGCCGCTATGAATACGGCACTGACTTCCCCTCTATGGAAGTGGATGCCAACTGCCGCATGGATACCACTAACGTGGAAACTGTGGATTTGAACCACGGTACCAGCGGCGGCAGCGTTCACCAGTTCACCTGCCCTTATAATGATTACAAGGAAATCAACGGCGCCTACTCACCGCTGAACGATGCCCACTTCTTTGGAGGTGTGGTCTTCAATATGTTCAACGATTGGTATAACACCTCACCGTTGACCCAGAAGCTGCGTTTACGTGTGCACTATGGCAACAATTACGAAAACGCTTTCTGGGATGGCAGCCAAATGACATTTGGGGATGGCCGTAACACCTTCTACCCATTAGTCAGCCTGGATGTAACAGCACACGAGGTCAGCCACGGTTTCACCGAGCAGAACTCGAATCTTGTTTACAGTGGTCAGCCGGGCGGTATCAACGAAGCCTTCTCTGATATTTCAGGTGAAGCCGCCGAGTACTTCATGACCGGTAGCAACGACTGGCTGGTTGGAGCCCAGATTTTCAAGTCCAGTGGAGCCTTGCGTTATTTTGAAGACCCCACCCAGGATGGAAGCTCCATCGGCCATGCCGATGACTACTATAACGGCATGGATGTGCATTACAGCTCCGGGGTTTACAACCGCGCATTCTACCTGATAGCCAACACCTCTGGCTGGAATACCCGCACGGCGTTTGATGTGTTCGTCCTTGCCAATCAGATGTACTGGGGAACCAACTCTGACTATGACGAAGCTGCCTGTGGCGTTGAGCAAGCGGCTGTTGACTTGGGATACACCAAGGCTGACGTTACTGCAGCCTTCAATACTGTCGGTGTTACCTGTGACGATACTCCTCCCCCCCCTCCCGGTGAATTAGAAAATGGTCAGTCTGTGGATGGCCTATCCGGCAGCTCTGGTGATGAACTTCATTACACTCTAGAGGTTCCAGCAGGAGCTACTGGCCTGAGCTTTGCTATGTCTGGCGGAAGTGGAGATGCAGATCTCTATGTACGCTTCGGCGCTGCTCCAACTACTTCCAGTTACGACTGTCGTCCTTTCAGCGGGGGCAATAATGAGACTTGTGATATAGACGATGCAGACGTGCAAGCAGGTACCTATTACGTCATGGTACGCGGTTATAGTTCCTTCTCCGGTGTCAGCCTGGTAGGCAGCTTCACAGGTGACGACGGAGGTGGCAACTCAGACGGCTGGGAGGAAACTAACCTTTCCGGCTCTGCGAATGCATGGCAGCACTTCACCCTGGAGGTAGGCAGTGGTGCATCAACCTTGAATGCAACGATGTCAGGCGGTAGTGGTGACGCAGATCTCTATGTTCGCCATGGTTCAGCACCAACTCGCAATACCTGGGATTGCCGTCCATACAAGTGGGGCAATGATGAAAGCTGCAGCATCAGCAACCCGCAAAGCGGTACCTGGCATATCAGCATTCGTGGCTATCAGTCATACTCCGGTGTCACCCTGAGTGCTCAAGCAGAGTAAATATATCTGCTGAGGAGTTCGATTCCCTTGCCATACCAGCGGAACCGAACAATAAAAAAGGCAGCCATCAGGCTGCCTTTTTTCGCTTCAGGTTAGAGTCCCTAAGAACCACACTATTTGTGGCTGGGATCCTTCCAGTAATCCTTCACCGTATTCTTCATCTCTTTCGCCAATACGGTAATACCGAACAAGTTGGGCAGAGTCATTATGACAATGGCTACAGCGGATAGATTCCAAATAACAGTCGTATCCTCAATTGCCGCCCAGAAGAAGGCGATAACATACACAATTCTGTATGGCATAACCGCTTTGGGGCCAAATAGGTAGATCATGGAACGATCACCATAGTAAGACCATGCGATTGCGGTAGAGAAAGCGAACAGCAAAATTCCCAGGGTAACAATCAAGCCACCATACTCACCGAAGAAACCGCGCTGGAAAGCCTTATTGGTAAGCGCTACTGAGTGCACCAGGGATTTCCCCCAAATATCCACATCTTCATTGGCAAACTTACCATCCACCACATTAAGTACACCGCTGAATTCATCTTCACCCACCCGGAAATCCAAGTCTTCAGCGATAGAGCGCGCATGGATCAAGGTAAAATCCTGAGCGTTTAGCGGGCGACCATCGGTTACAACCACCGAGCCATTATAGGGTTTCACATCGCTGGGCTGGCTACTGAGGTAGTTAAATAACTGCTTCACCTCCTCGGGGTTACCTTCGTCATAACGCCCTTCCACTACATAAGTATCCGCACCCTCAAACAGGTTTTCATGTTTTTCGCTCCAGACACCGGAAGACAAGATTACCAGGCCGGTCAAGGTACAGATAATGATGGTATCGATAAATGGCTCGAGCAGGGAGACCATGCCCTCGGAAACAGGCTCATCGGCACGCGCAGCGGCGTGAGCAATCGGCGCAGAGCCCTGCCCCGCTTCGTTGGAAAAGAGGCCACGGTTTACACCACGGTTAAAGGCATAGGCGAAGCTGGCTCCCAGGAAGCCCCCTACTGCAGCGCTGCCAGTAAAGGCATCGCGGAAAACGGCCACAAAGGAGGGAACGATATTTTCTATGTTGTAGAAAATCACACCCAGTGCACCAATCACATAGATCAGCGCCATTGCAGGAACAATAGTGGAAGTCACCTTGGCGATTCGGGTAATGCCGCCAATAATCACCATTCCCAACAGGATGGCGAGTACACCACCGGTCAGGGCTTTTTCAATACCAAAGGAGTCATGCATTGCCTGAGCAATATTATTCACCTGAGGCAGGCTTCCAGTACCGAAAGAGCAGATCACTGTAGCAATGGCAAACAAGACTGCCAGCCACTTCATATTGAGGCGGCGCTCCATATAGAACATGGGGCCACCAGCGTAGTAGCCATCTGCGGCTTTAATACGATACTTATGGGAGAGCGTTACTTCGACAAACTTGGTTGTCATACCCAGGAAGGCGGTCATCCACATCCAGAACAGTGCGGCCGGACCACCCAGGAAAATAGCAAGACCTACACCACCAATATTACCGGTACCCACGGTACCGGAAAGCGCGGTAGCCAGGGCCTGGAAGTGCGAGGTATCACCCGGATCACCAGGTTTATCGTATTTACCCTGGACGATCTTGATTGCGTGCCCGAAATAGCGAATTTGCGGGAACCCAAGATAAATGGTGAAAAAGAAACCTACCCCGAGCAACACCCAGGGAAACCAAGGTGCCGAACCGAGCATGCCGTCCAATGACAGCAGCAGTTGATTAAAGGAATCCAAGCTAACCCCCCACTCCTCTGAATTAATTCTGATTGTTTTATATACAGCAACAGCCGTAATTTGTTGCGCAGGTTAGCAGCTTACGCAGCACTAGAACAGTAAAGGGGCGTTAAACCGTTTGAAATGAAAAGTTTTGCCGGTAGGGAAACAAAGCAAATTGTCCGCCAGTGTGAACAAAAACTATATTGCTGCAACCTTCATAGCTACCATTGCGCAACTGATGTAAAAGCCCGTGAAAGGCTTTGCCGGTGTAGACGGGGTCAAGCAAAATTCCCTCGAGGCTGGCCACCTCATTGATTGTCTGGTAGACCTCAGGACCGGCTGCTCCATACCCAGGCCCGATAAAATTCGCATTTACATCAACCTCGAGAGATGAAAGATTGATCTCGTTTCCCGTCAAGCGGCTCCAGTGAAAGATATCCTCGCGAACTTTGTCCTCGAAGTAGGCTGCACTATCACATACTGCGTACCCGGTGACCTTCGTTTTAACTTGAAGCAACTGGCAACCCAGGGTCAAACCTGCCTGAGTTCCACCACTGCCGGTGGCACTTACAATATACTCTGGCTCAAAGCCTTGGCTGTGACAATCCTCTATTAGCTCCTGCGAAGCAGACAGGTACCCCCAAATCCCCAGCCCGTCACTAGCGCCAGTGGGAATACAAAGGGAGCGATGCCCCAGGCCCAGATATTCCTCTTGCCAATAAGCAAAGTTCCTTCCAAGTTCAGCTGTATATTCTTTGGGCGGATAGATGGATACTTTTGCACCAGCGAGATGGTCCAGAAGCAAGTTCCCATCCACTAAAGTATCAGGCTCTCCCCGCAAAATAAGGTGTACTCCAAGCCCTAGGCGCGCACCGACAAGTGCCGTTGTTCGACAGTGGTTGGATTGAATCCCCCCACAGGTAATCAAAGTGTCACAACCCCGGCTGAGTGCCTCTGCCGCTACAAACTCCAGCTTTCGCAGCTTGTTACCAGACATCCCAAATTCAGTCAGATCGTCCCTTTTTACCCAGATTCTGGGGCCACCAAAAGGAAGGGAGTAACGCTCACTGATTCGATCAAGAGGCTGCAGTGGTGTTGGCAGGTTGCCAAGACAAAGGCGCTCAGGCAACTCGACAGGCAGGCTTTTGGGCACAAGAGACTCCTTTTCTATGGACAGGGCTAATATTGGCGTCGTTGCTCTGTCTGTTTTTACAAAATTGCGGTCGTAGAAAGGGTTACTTAAAGACGAAAACAGCCTTCGTCATAATTCGAGTACCCACCTGAATTTTGTATAATTCTGAAAAGCCCATTATTTTTTGGATTATCGCGGGCTTCGATTCACGCTGACTATTAGCTTGCACTGCTCTTCCAAAAGATTTTTTCTATAAGGGATAACATAGAGTGCAAAGAATCAATCTCACAGAAACGAGAAAGCCCGGCAATCGCCGGGCTTTCTCAACTGGACAATTGTAAGATCAAGCCAAAAGGCTATCAGATCTTTTTAATTGTGCCTTTTGGCAAAACAGCGTGAACTGCCACTTTCTGGAATTTCAAGGACATGTTGTCCGCAACTTCCAGAACAATGTAGTCCTCATCCACCTTATCAACACGACCGAGCATACCACTGCTCATCACCACTTCATCACCTTTTTTCAGGGCACCAACCAGCTCCTGGTGCTCCTTTTGACGCTTGCGTTGAGGGCGAATAATAAAAAACCACATGAACGCGAACAGGCCTGCAAACATCAGCAAGGTAATCATTGGATTACCTTGTGGTGCCGGCGCTGCCTGCTGTGCCATCGCAGAGGGAATAAAAAAGCTCATGCAAAACCTCAAAGAGTCAGCCTATAAAATTGCCGCCAACTCTAACGGGTTTACCCCGTCGAGGCAACGGATCGGGCCGACCAGAGCAAGATCGGCCAAACCAATTTCCACTTAAAAGCGCTGGCGAACCTGGCGTCGATAGCCAGTAGGCGACATACCGGTCCAACGTTTAAAAGCGCTGGTAAAGCTGGTTCTGTCGGAGAAATCCAGAATTCTTGAAATTCCATCAACACTGAGCGCAGTATCCTTCAGGAAGTGCACTGCATGGCGAAAACGCACATGATCGCGCAGTGAGGCGAAGCTCAGATTGTGCTCTTGTAAACGACGCTGCAGTGTCCGGGTAGACATGCTTAAGTCGGAAGCAACGGGGCGAATTGCGAGAGAGGCCTTACCGATGCGCTGCTCAAGCACATCGATCACTCTGGCAGCAATGCCAAAGCTGGTAGCCTCGGGGGGAGCCAGCAGCTGGTCGAGGATATTCGGATCACCGGATATCCTAGCCTGCTGAAGGGATTTATCTTCAGAGAGCGAAGTCTGGTCGGGCTGAGTATGGTTCATCGAGCTGCTCCTTTTGAGTTCCGTGAGCCGCAGTTATTTTTCTATGTCCGCATCAAGCGAATCCCGATTGCCCCTGCCCACTCCAACACCAACTTCTTCAGCGGGCTACCACTCGATGCGGGATGCACCAAAAACAGACATCGAATCCTTCACAGAGATGTACAATTTTTAAACTAACCGCTCCGGCAATACCCCACAGAGACACACTCTCTCGCCGGCGCACCTTTCCTTTACAACGACCAGTATAGACCAAGAATTGAGAATGCAAGGGACGACAGCGGTTTTTTTCATCTTATTGTGCTGTATAGGGCAGAAATACATGGCTGCAGTGCTCGTTTTCCATGCCAAACACCAAAAAGCAGGGCCCAGAGGCACCCAGAGCACCCGCTAAACTATCACTTGCGCCGAATTAACTAATCAAGATTCTCCCCAATCCAGTTAAGGACATCCTCGCTGTGAGTCTTGGTTTTGACTTTATCAATGATATGACGCAAGCGGCCGGTCTGATCAATAATAAAGGTAGTTCTGATCAAGCCCATGTATTCCTTACCCATAAATTTCTTCAAGCCCCAGCAGCCATACTTGTCCGCGATCTTATGATCTTCATCAGACAGGAGGTCAAAATTGAGTTCGTGCTTGTCGATAAAACGTTGCAGCTTGGCTTCTGGATCCGGGCTGACTCCGAGAACCACAGTATTAAGTTTTTCAAAGTCACTACTACTATCGCGGATACCACAGGCTTGGGTGGTACAACCTGGCGTCAGAGCTTTCGGGTAGAAATAAAGCACAACATTACTTTTGTCACGAAAGTCTTTAAGAGAAACCTTCTCACCACTTTGGTTGGTAAGAGTAAAAGCCGGTGCTAAATTGCCGATTTTGGGAAAAGCCATAAGAAATCCCCTGGGGAGTAGTTACAAATAATGTCGGGGATTATATCGAAAAGTGGATAGGGAGGACGCCAGTACTGCTGAGAAATCAGAATTGACGCAAGTGAAACTCCTGCTCCTTGCGAGCAATGATACCGATCCGACCCAGCTTCTGTACCAGCTCAGCCTTCTCCGCATCAGTGAGGAACTCCCCCACTTCCAGGCAGCCCTCAGGCCCACTGAAGCTCACTTTAGCCGGTTCAGCGGAGCTCGCCCCCATACGAACAAGAAGGGCCAGCTTATCTCGGGAAAACTCGCGGTGGTAAACACTCTGCTGCCTAAAGCCCTTACAGCAATCAAAAACCACCTGCTCATTATTAATTCGTATAACCTCACGACGTGTTCCCTCCATGCACACGTAGGCAAACAAAACCCCCAACAGCAGGATCTCAAGGCCGGCAAATGGCAGGATCATCCAGGCTCCAGCAAAGGCAAAGGCAAAGCTAATGCCCAAGGAGACTGCAACAAGAGAGAAAAACACCCATAAGTTGCCAGAAACCGACAGGGATTGATTCGGCTGTAAGAGAATACAGGCACAGCGGGAGGAGTGGCGGCCGACTTCTGTGACCATAGCAAACGCTTCCGACAAACACTTAACAATCAGTGTAGTGCCAGCATCCCAAGCCCACATCCGGCGGGCGACTCATTGGTTCAACCTTTAAGTCACACCATAAAAAAACCCGCACTAGCTGTGCGGGTTTTTAATGCCACCCTGTCTAACGACAGGCTGTCAATTCATTGCGATTATGGCAGCAGGTGAGCTACTGCATCACGCTCTTCCGCCAGCTCCTGCTCTGTAGCAGCCATTTTCTCGCGGGAGAATTCGTTGATTTCTACACCTTGCACGATTTCCCAGTCGCCGCCTTTACAGGTGCAAGGGAAGGAGTAAATCAAACCTTCTTGAATACC
The DNA here is from genome assembly GCF_000380565.1 of Microbulbifer variabilis ATCC 700307. Lineage (GTDB taxonomy): Bacteria > Pseudomonadota > Gammaproteobacteria > Pseudomonadales > Cellvibrionaceae > Microbulbifer > Microbulbifer variabilis. Next base: position 573,064 of record NZ_AQYJ01000029.1, on the reverse strand, counting down.
GTAGGAACCATCGCTGTAAACAGCCATGCTGGTCCAATCGCCTTCAGCAGTACCCAACGCCCAATCGCGCATATGGTCAATAGCGGCGTTAGCGGCGGAAGCGGCAGAAGATGCACCGCGTGCCTTGATGATAGCGGCACCGCGCTGCTGCACGGTTGGGATAAAGTCGTTCTCGTACCAGTCTTGCTCCACTTTATCCATTGCCGGGGTGCCAGATACTTTAACCTGGTGAAGGTCTGGATACTGAGTGGAGGAATGGTTGCCCCAGATGGTCATGTGGGTAATGTCATTAACACTGGACTCAGTCTTATTGGCCAGTTGCGACAATGCGCGATTATGGTCCAGACGGGTCATAGCGGTAAAATTGCGTGGATCCAGGTCCGGCGCATTGCGCTGGGCAATCAAGGCATTGGTATTAGCCGGGTTGCCAACAACCAGAACTTTTACGTTGCGAGAGGCAACATCGTTCAGGGCCTTGCCCTGCGCGGAAAAAATTGCAGCGTTGGCTTCCAATAAGTCCTTACGCTCCATGCCCGGTCCACGGGGGCGCGCACCTACGAGCAGAGCGTAGTCAGCGTCTTTGAACGCAACAGTAGCGTCATCGCTCTGTACAATACCCGCGAGCAGCGGGAAAGCACAGTCTTCGAGCTCCATGGCAACGCCTTTTAGCGCTTCCAATGCCGGAGTGATTTCCAACAGCTGCAAAATAACTGGTTGATCTTTACCCAGCATCTCGCCGGAAGCAATACGGAACAGCAGCGAATAGCTGATCTGACCGGCGGCGCCGGTAACAGCAACACGAACAGGTGCTTTCACGATAGTTCTCCTCGTTTGTAAGCGGCCGCATTATAGGGCCTCGTGTGCAAATTTCACCTCAAGCGATAGAATTACTGGCTCAATTTCTTGGTGAATTTCTTTATCGTCCAACCAACGCATTAAAAGAACGATTATGCCAGTGCAATTTCTCGATAACGCTCTTGTAGAGAGCAATAGACCTGGTCACTGTAATCCGCCGCAGAAGGATCGAGCTGCCCGGCAATTTCTGCCAGGTGTTCATTGTCTTCTCGACCAGCCCAGTTCTTTATATAAGTGCCTTCTTTATAACCGTTATCCTGACGAAAACGGTTGAGTACATTTTTGCCAACATATCGCTGGTACAGTTCAGCAAAGGGCATTGCCACATCTGCAAGTAATTGTGCAAAACCACCCAGATCGAACTGCTTACTGGCCAAAGTATTGAGCGTGAAAGATTCCAGGTTCTCGCGAAAATCACCTGGGGCCCGCAATCCCTTTTCTATTTCACCCAGCATAGTTTCAGCCACTTTCTCAGGTGACCCCTGCTGCAACTCCAGGCTAAGACCAAAGTGCCAAATATCTACCAGCTCAAGCTTTACTTGGTCAATTTCCGGCTGTTGTTTTTTCCACCACTTCCAGCCATAGTGATCAAGTAACTCTGCACTCTCTACCCAGATCGCCCGGTACCAGGCAAAATTCTGGGCCCGCCAATTTTCATTGACCACGGTATTAATTTCATCTTGCAGGGTCAGCATGACCTGCAACTGCTGCTTCATCATTCGGGTACTTCCTATAGTCGGGATCAGGCTAGGCTGCCCGCGGGAATAATCTGAAAAAGTTTTCTGTAGTTATTTCAGCCAGCTGTTCGTAGGGGATGCCACGCAACTCGGCAATAAATTCTGCCACCTCACGCACATATGCTGGAATATTGGCTTTGCCCCGGTAGGGAACCGGCGCTAAGTAAGGAGAATCAGTCTCCACCAGCAAGCGGTCCAGTGGTAGCTTACGCGCAACATCGCGCAGCTCCCCAGCATTCTTGAAGGTGACAATACCAGACAGAGAGATGTAGTAGTTAAGATCCAAGGCGGATCTTGCCATCTCCCAGTTTTCGGTGAAACAGTGCAGTACACCAGCTGTTTCCAGGTTTCCATGTGTACGGATCAAATCGATAGTATCTTCACGTGCATCGCGGGTATGCACAATTACCGGTAATTGCGCACTCCCTGCAGCCTGTAAATGAGCGATAAAACTCTGCTGCTGAACATCTTTGGTTTCTGTACTGTAATAGTAGTCAAGGCCGGTCTCTCCCAACGCTACCACATTGGGACGTTCGGCCATTGCTATCAACTTGTCAACACCGGCCAAACCAGATTCCACATCGAGCGGATGGATACCTACCGAGCAGACAACATCGCGGTAGCGAGAAGCGATTTCAACAACTGCGTCGGCATTATCGAGGCTGATGCCAACACAAAGGAACTTACCAACACCACGATCGCGCGCCAATTCAAGCACCGCATCGAGGTCACCATCAAATTTATCGAGCTTTAACCTGTCCAAGTGACAGTGAGAATCTACGAGCATGTGTAAGTTACAACGTATGAGTGGGTCGGCTGGACTCAAGCGTACCGGCCAAATAGGTTTCTATCTTGTTTTGCGCAATATTATCTTTATCGCCAAACTGAACCCCAATCCCGGGAGTTCTGTTACCCTGGGCTCCATTCGGAGTAATCCAAATCACCTTACCTGCCACCGGGATCTTTTCCGGCTCATCCATTAGGCTCAGCAGCAGGAACACTTCATCGCCAAGACTGTAAGATTTATCGGTACTGATAAATAAGCCACCATTCTTCACAAAGGGCATATAAGCCGCGTAGAGAACTGACTTGTCTTGAATCTTCAGCGATAGGATGCCGTTGCGGGCACCGCCTCCCATGGCTTTCATGCTCAACCTCAATGTTCTTCAATGATGCGCTAACTTATCTGAGCGTACTGATTCTGTCCAGAAACAGCGCTTTTTCATCTTTTTCGCACCTGTAATTATAAATTTGCAACCTACTGAAAAGCGGCACTAGACAGTAAAGAGCCTTGCCCAGCGAATCATCAACTCCTCAAGCAGCAGGCGACGATTGGGGTTAGCCCCGCTCTTTAACCCTTTGCGCGCTTGCAGTAGGTGATCATAGAACCCAAAGAGAGGACGCAAACCCTCCTCCCCACCACCAGGTAAACGCTGTAAAAGCGCCATTAATTGGGCATCACCGGTCAAATCACAACTGCGTACCTGGGCCATTTGCGAGATCCACTGCTGCCAAAACTGCAGAAGCTGCTCTATTTCTGTGCACTCCGGAGGAGCCTCCCAACGCCCGGCAACTGCAACAGCACTGGTGCGCCCTTCAGCAATACTCGTGAGCTCCCGCAGGAACTTTTCACGTACTTCACGGGCTTGGGGCTCTGCCAACTCAGCCGCCAACAGGGGCGCACCACCAGACAGAGCCAGCGCACGCCGTGCCAGCTGTTCTTCCAGGCCTTGATTGTGCAGCCACTGCAAAGCCACTTCCTCTGCTGGAGAGGGAAAAGTAATCGACTGACAACGGCTGCGGATCGTTGGCAACAGCCCAGCAGGAGAATCACTAATCAGCAAAAAAATAACCGATGCCGCCGGTTCTTCAAGATTTTTTAGCAGGGCATTAGCAGCATTGATATTCATCGCTTCCGCCGGTGCCAGCCAGACCAACCGCGCCCCACCGCGGCCACTAGTCCGCGAGACAAAATCACCCAATTGGCGAACCTGCTCCACCTTAAGTGGAGAACCGGCTTTTTCCGGTTCTATTCTCAGGAAGTCTGGGTGGGAACCAGCCTGCCACAAGCGGCAATCTTTACAGCCTCCACAAGCCTGGCCACCCTGCGGTTGTTCACACAACACCAACGCAGAAAAAGCTTCAGCAAATGCGCGTTTACCCAGGCCAGCCTGCCCTGTTAGCAGTAAAGCATGTGGGCAGCGCCCTGCCCGCCACTGGGCTCCAATGCGCTGCCACTGCAAGGCCTGCCAGGGCAACAGCTCGGGGATAGGTATATGTTGAAATGTTTCAGACACTGACAATTGCCAAGTTTAGATCCAGGAAATTTTTTTAAATGAACACGCCCACTTTGCCAAAGAAAGCGGATATCCGAATCAAATCAGCAGGCGCTCCAGCTCCTGGCCAAGATCCCGCTGGACCTGCTGCAGGGGCTGTCCGGCGTCAATGATGGCGTAGCGGGAAGGTGAAGCCTCGGCACGTTTGCGATAGGCGTGACGCACTCGTTGAAAGAAGCCCAAATGCTCACTTTCAAAACGATCGGCAGCACCGGTATTCGCTGCTCGTTGCAAGCCAATCTCCGGATCGAGGTCCAAAAGCAATACTTTGTCGGGACGCAATGTACCCTGTACAGTATTTTCCAGTTGTTCAATCAGTGGCCGGTCCAGTTGGCGACCACCACCCTGGTACGCATAAGTGGCATCTGTAAAGCGATCACAGATTACCCACTCACCACGCTCCAGCGCAGGTAGGATAACCTGGGCCAGATGTTGGGCACGTGCTGCGAACACCATCAGCAGCTCAGCGGTCGGATTCACAGGCTCTTCACGCTTCGCCAGGAGCAATTCTCTCAACTGTTCTGCCAAAGGCGTACCGCCAGGCTCACGGGTTTGAATAAACGGAATATTACGGTCTGTTAACCATTGGGTAATAAATTTCAGGTTGGTAGATTTACCAACACCTTCACCCCCTTCCAGGGTTATAAATTTTCCGCGCGACACTGTAACTAATTTCCTTTTGCTGGACTGGAGCGGTAATCCGCTCGTCGCTTCAGCTGATACTCTCGCACTGCACGGTTGTGCTCTGTCAGAGTTGTCGAAAAATGATGGGAGCCATCCCCCTTCCCCACAAAGTAAAGACTCCTGCCCGGCTTCGGGTTTAATGCAGCCCTAATAGCTGCACGTCCAGGCAAAGCAATCGGTGTAGGTGGAAGCCCATCGATTACATAAGTATTGTAAGGAGTTGATTGGCGCAAATGGGCGCGGGTGAGATTACCATCATAATCCTCTCCCAGCCCATAAATCACGGTGGGGTCTGTCTGCAACCTCATTCCCTTGTGCAACCGGCGAACAAAAACCCCCGCAATCTCGCTGCGCTCGGAAGGCTGCCCGGTTTCCTTCTCTATCAGCGAAGCCATAATCAATGCCTCGTAGGGGGACTTGTAAGGAAGGTCATCCCCTTTAGCCTGCCACTCTTCCTCGAGAACCTGCCGCATACGCTCATAAGCTTCTCGCAGGAGTTCGATATCGGTAGTACCGGATCGGTAAACATAAGTATCCGGGAAGATCCACCCTTCCACAGCGCCTTCGTCAAGCCCCAGTGCTTTAGCTGCAGCGCTGACAGTTCTGCCCGCTTCAGATTTTACAATATTCCGCCCGGACCTGATTTTTTCCAGGGCTTGTCGAAACGTCCAGCCCTCAACCAGAGTCACCCGGTAACTGGTGACCTCTCCTCTATTCAGGCGCGCAATCAGATCCATAGCAGTACTACCGTGGGGCACCAGATATTCCCCGGAGTGAATATCGGTTTTACCTTCCCAGTAGGCGTAGGCGAGAACCAGGCGCGGCCAGTTGATTACACCTTTGGTCTTCAACTCCCGGAGGGTTTTCGAAAGACTACCGCCCTTTTCTACCTGCAACTGTAAACCGCTTTCCTGCAGCTGAAGCGGTGTCGCCAAGGCTGCCTGCAGCACCCATGCAGAAGCTGCCACCAGCACGCACGCCAGGAGAACGCTGGCAAAAAAGGCCTTCCATAACTTACCGAGGGCGCCGGCCCGCTTTTTCTTCACCACAATGCTTCCACGATCAACTGCTGTAACCTCCGCGCACCAGGTCCTATCGACCAACTTTTATAGCCAATAATCTCGACAACAGGTATTACTCCGCGAACACTGTTGCACAGGACCACTTCATCTGCCTCACAAAATGTCTCGATGTTCATATCCTGCTCCTGCCACCGGATATGACCGGAAAGCCAATCCAGCATAACCCCATGAACACCACACCTGGTCAAATTTGGAGTTACCCAGGTATTTCCAAATCTCGCCAAGAGATTACAGCGCAGGCTCTCAATTACTCGGCCCGAATCATCAAATATCAAACCGTCGAGGCGTTCACCATCAGGCAGCTCGGCTCTCGCAGCATTATATCGACTGCGATCCAAAAATTTGCAGCCCAAGTTCTTACTTTCCGAGCTGAGCAGCCTAGTGCGGCAAGGATACAGGCGAGCACCAAGCTCCTCTTCAAGACCGCGCACCAGGGGCAGGAAAGCTAAGTCCCAGCACTCACGCCCATCGACAAACCCTACACGAAGTCGTGCAACTGCTGCATTTTGACTACATTTAGCAGCCAATTTTTTAATAAAGCGGTCAATATCAGAAAGAAGCAGTGCGCTGAGGGCAGAGCTGCGTACCAGCCGAGATCGGTGTAGAGACCACAGCGGCAGACTTCCGTTGTGACAACGCATGGTTTCGAGGATTCCATTTGCATAGTCACTATCGGGCACCAGTTCGCTAGCCCGGCGCCCTTTTCGGTAGAACTGCGGCAACTTGGACATACTCTCCTCGGGGTGAGAGTTGCCCGCCCTACGGCGGGCAGGCAGGGTCAGATTCGCTTAAAAATCAGCGAGCCATTAGTGCCACCAAACCCGAAGGAGTTGGATAACACAGACTCAATGGCTGTTGGCTGCGCCTCTTGGGGCACTAAATTAATATCGGCGCACGCCTCATCTGGTTCATAGAGGTTCATCGTGGGCGGGGCTATTTGGTCACGTAGCGCCAACACAGAGAATACCGCTTCGATCGCACCGGCAGCGCCCAAAAGGTGACCTGTCATAGACTTAGTGGAGCTAACAGCTAGTTTTTCAGTGTTACCTGCAAAAACCTTCTGAACAGCCTCGATTTCCGCTTTATCCCCCAGAGGAGTGGAGGTGCCATGGGCATTGATATACTGGATCTCATCAGCATTCATGCCTGCATCCTTGAGCGCATTCTGCATAGATAGCGCCGCACCCGCACCATCTTCCGGTGGCGACGTCATGTGGTGGGCATCACCACTCATACCAAAACCGCTCAATTCCGCATAGATATTCGCACCACGTGCTTTGGCATGCTCATACTCTTCCAGCACAAGTACTGCAGCCCCCTCACCCAGAACAAAACCATCCCGGCCTTTGTCCCAAGGACGGCTGGCAGTTTGGGGATCATCGTTACGTGTCGAGAGCGCCCTAGCTGCACAGAATCCACCGAGCCCGACAGGAGTGGTCACCATTTCTGCACCACCACACACCATCACATCGGCATCACCATACTGAATCGTACGCATGCCAAGGCCCAACGCATGAGTGCCTGTTGTACACGCCGTGGTCACCGCAAGGTTCGGCCCACGCAGGCCGTACTTAATAGACAGATTACCAGCGACCATATTAATAATGGCACCAGGCACAAAGAAAGGCGATACGCGGCGAGGTCCCTTCTCCGCAATTAACATCGCATTGTCTTCGATGGCCATAATGCCACCCATTCCGGAGCCAATGCAGGTCCCCATGCGCTGGGCACCCTCGCCACTCACCTCCAGACCACTATCCCGCATAGCCTGGATACCTGCAATCAAACCGTATTGCAGAAAAGTATCCATCTTGCGCGCATCTTTCGCGGGCATATAAGGAGTGGGATCGAAATCTTTTACCGTAGCTGCAAAGCGGGTTGAGAAAGCTGAAACATCAAAGGTTTCTATCGGAGCTGCGCCAATGGCCCCCTTCAGAATGCCAGACCAAGTTTCTCCTACGGTGTTACCCAACGGGCTGACTACGCCCATTCCGGTTACAACAACTCTTCTGTGCGACACTGCGGTCCCCCCGAAACTCTTGCGGCCGCTGCACTCCCCCCGTACGGTGAGGGAAACAACATTCGGCCAGCAGTCACAATTCCATAGTGCTCATAAAAAGAGAGCCGCGCTATGTAACATAGAACGGCTCTCAGAATCGCTTGGCTACGTACAGACACTATGCTGTTCGCGCCTAAACTACCCAGCAGGAATTAACCAAGGTTGTCCTTGATATAATCCATTGCCAGCTGAACAGTAGTGATTTTTTCGGCTTCTTCGTCAGGGATTTCAGTTTCGAATTCCTCTTCCAAAGCCATAACCAGCTCAACTGTGTCGAGTGAGTCCGCGCCCAGATCTTCAACAAAAGAGGCTTCAGGCTTTACGTCTTCTTCCTTCACGCCCAGTTGTTCAGCAACGATCTTTTTAACGCGCTCTTCAATGCTGCTCATGATTCAATTTAACTCCTAGTGGGTAAAAATCTGTTTTAGTCGTTATTGTTATTTCACCAACTTAATTGACGGTGATAACGACCGGCTCACACAGCTTTTGGATAATTCAGAGGCCATTGTACCCCAAGTTTTTAGGGATGTAATGTACGGCCCTGCACCACCATCAGCAAATAACAAAATACTCCTAAAATCAATGAGTTAAAGAAGTATTTTTAAACAAACATCAGGTCATGTACATGCCGCCATTGACATGAATTGTCTCACCAGTGACATATCCTCCGGCATCGCTTGCCAGGAAGGCTACCACAGATGCGATTTCTTCGGGCTGACCAAGACGGCCCAAGGGGATTTTACCAAGTAGCGCTTCGCGCTGAGCTTCTGGCAACACCTTGGTCATATCTGTATCAATAAAACCCGGAGCCACAGTATTTACGGTAATTCCACGAGAACCAATCTCGGCTGCAAGGGACCGCGCAAAACCAGCAACACCCGCTTTAGTAGCCGCATAATTGCTTTGTCCGGCATTACCCATGCTACCGACTACAGAGCTGATATTAATAATTCGCCCCCAGCGAGCCCTGGTCATATCCCGCAAGCAGGTTTTGGTCATACGAAAAACTGCAGATAAGTTAGTTTCAACAACAGAATCCCACTCATCGTCCTTCATGCGCATCAGCAGGTTATCTTTAGTGATACCTGCGTTATTTACCAAAATCGTTGGCACGTCAAAGTCATTCTTTATGGCAGCATGAAGTCCGGCAATACTCTCCGCACTGGTAACATCAAGCACCATACCAGCTCCCTTGATGCCCTTTTCAGCAAAGCGCGTGCTAATTTTTTCAGCACCGCCTTCACTGGTGGCAGTGCCGACCACTGTTGCCCCCAGGCTACCCAACATATCTGCAATTGCCGCACCAATACCGCGGCTGGCACCGGTAACCAGGGCTACTTTGCCCTCCAGGGAAATCATTAGGCTCATACTCGCTTTATCCTTATTCAACCAATGGCAGTCGCCAAAACACTACTCAGACCGCTGTAGCTCTCAGTGCCTCATTGAAATTACTGGGGCTGTCGATGTTGTGGCAAGCAACACTGCGATCAATACGCTTTGTCAGTCCAGCCAGCACCTTGCCTGGCCCACACTCAACCAACTGCGCAGCGCCATCGGCGATAATCTTGCGGGTACATGCAGTCCAGCGTACCGGGCGATAGATTTGCTCAATCATTAGAGCCTTAATTGCCGCAGGATCTGATTCAACTCCCGCATGCACATTGTGCACAACCGGAATTTCAGGTGTGTTAAATCCCGCCGCTTCAATCTGGGGAGCAAGCTTCTCCGCCGCTGGGCGCATCAACTCTGTGTGGAACGGGGCACTTACCGGCAGGGGCATTGCTTTCTTAGCGCCGGCAGCCTTGCAGGCCTCTATAGCACGATCAACCGCTGCGCTATTGCCGGCAATCACTATTTGCCCAGGAGAGTTGTAATTTACAGCGGAAACCACCTCACCTTCTGCAGCACTGGCACAAGCAGCTTCCACAGCCTCATCTTCGAGACCTATCACTGCAGCCATAGCACCTGTACCCACAGGAACCGCTTCCTGCATCAAACGACCGCGCTCCCGAACAAGATGCACTGCATCTTTAAAGACCAGCACTCCAGCACAAACCAGGGCAGACCACTCCCCCAGGCTATGCCCCGCCATACGAGCAGGCTGGGCTCCCCCACGGGCACGCCACAGGCGATACAGGGCTACACTGGAAGTCAAAAGAAGAGGCTGGGTGCGCTGAGTGAGATTGATCGCCTCTTGCTCACCGTTCTGGCAGAGATCCCACAGATCATAACCAAGAACCTCTGAAGCTTCGGCGAAAGTGGCCTGGATTTCGGGAGCCTCTTGAGCAATCTCAGAAAGCATACCGATCTTCTGAGATCCCTGCCCCGGAAAGACAAATGCAAGCGCAGCATTGGTCATAAGATATCCTTAAACCTATTTGGCAAATTTCAGTAGGAGGGGGAACGTACTTCCTACCCCATTTCCTTTGAGTTTCGCTCGCCAGCCTGGGCCATAGCGGCACCAACCTTGGCGGCCAGGTTGGCATCAGCACATTCCTTCGCCGTCACCATTGCCCGGTAAAAAGCCTCGCTACTGGCTCCTCCGTGACTTTTGATCACGTTGCCCTTCACCCCTACAAAGCTGGCGCCATTATAGCGAGCGGGTTCCACCTGTGTACGCCATTTTCGCAACAGCTTTATGGCTAATTGGCCAAAAAAACGCTTGAAACACCCCTTTTTCTCGATAGTGAACGCTTTTTGACCCATTAGTCGAATCACACCCTCAGCGGACTTCATCGCCACATTTCCCATCAACCCATCGCAGACAACCACATCGACAGAACCGGTAAATATGTCGTGCCCTTCCACAAAGCCCACATAGTTGACCTCTGGATCCGCCTCAAGCAGCTCTGAAGCGCGACGAATCTCAGCAGTCCCTTTGTGTGCCTCCGAGCCAATATTCAGTAAAGCGACCTCAATACTCTCGCGGGGGATAGCCGTATGAATGTGCTGAGCCTCAATACCCATACGCGCAAACTGCAACAAATCTTCCGCGCTACAACCAACATTCGCACCGAGGTCCAAAAGATAGCAGGAGCCGTGGCCGGAAGGGACCGATTTGCCCAGCGCGGGCTTTCGAACGCCATCAATATTACCCAGTATGCTACGACTCAGGGCCAACAGCGCGCCGGTATTTCCCGAGGTAACCATAGCCTGGGCATCACCACTGGCAACCGCCTTCAAGGCTTCTGCCATAGTGGAGCCACGCTTGCGTCGCACGGCCTGCAGCGGATTACACTCTTGCGTAACAACCTGGGTGCAATCGACTATTTCAAGACGGTTAGAAAATCGGGTTTTGTGAAACTCAAGGATCAGAGTCTCAAGCTGCGCGCGAGGACCAAATAACTTCAGCTGCGCATTGGGGAAATTTTGAAGAAATCTAATACAGGCCGGAACGACAGAGCGGGGACCTAAGTCCCCGCCCATTGCATCCACGGCCAATCGCAATTGGCTGGACAAGGCTTACTCTTCTTCGGAGCCGCCGCCGATTTCAATCACCTTGCGACCGCGGTAGAAACCGTCTTTGGTCACGTGGTGGCGACGATGCTTCTCACCGGTGGTAGGGTCCACAGAGAGAGTTGCACCAGCACCCAGGGCGTCGTGAGAACGGCGCATGCCGCGACGGGAACGAGTCTTCTTGTTTTGTTGAACAGCCATTGCTAGCTCCTAAAATAAACAAATTTCACTGGAACCGGGGCGCCTACCGGCGAGCCCAAACTCCTCGGATAAATCTAGGACTTACCCGAAGAACCCTTCAACTGCTCCAGCACTTTAAAGGGGTTTTCTCGTTGCTCACCCGCCTCCGCTTTCTCCTCACCAATATGAAAACTGTCCCTGGAGACGCATTCCTCATCGTGATAAGCCACCATCGGCAGATTGAGCAAAATTTCATCTTCAAGGATCTGGTGCAGGTTTAGCTCCTCGCTTTCCTGGATCACCGGATCCAGATCCTTGGGGAGGGCTTTACCCTGCTCCTCAGACCAAACGATACCCCAGCAAAACTGTGCCTCAATCTGCTCACGCACTGGGTGCAGGCAGCGCTGGCACAGCAGCTCAACAGTACACGACACTTTGCCGGTTACAGTGAGATGACCTTGCAGATCGCGCCCAAATTGCAATTCAGACACGACCTCCCCATCCACAGATTCCACGGCTGTACGCAGTCGATCCAGTGGTTCCCACGGCAAAATACCGTCTAAATACTGTTCACGCTGCACCAATTTCCGAGCATCAATGCTCTTTGGTAATACTGATTTTGAGGGGGCTATCGACATAAGCGCGCAATTCTATGGACTCACTCTACCCTTGTCAAAACAATTAAGGCGCTGCAGTATCGCGCGGTCACAAACTTCGACCAATCAATTACGGAAACACCCCCTGGAATGTCTCTTTCACTGATACTGGCCTCAAGCTCCCCCTACCGCAGAGCATTACTAGGGCAATTGCACCTCTCCTTTGAACATATTGCACCCCAGATAAATGAGGAGGCAAAACCCGGGGAGAGTGCCAACGCTTTAGCCCTGAGGCTCGCTGAGGAAAAAGCTCACGCACTGGCGCCAAAGAACCCTCAATCGCTGATTATTGGCTCCGATCAGGTAGCAGAGTGCAATGGCCGCATCCTGAGCAAGCCAGGTAACCGCGAACGGGCAATCACCCAACTCCGCGCCTGCTCCGGCAACAAAGTTACCTTCTTTACCGGGTTATCCGTGCTTAACAGTACGACCAAGAGACAACTGAGCTCAGTAGAAATCTACACCGTTTACTTCCGCCAGCTCGGTATGGAGCAGATAGAGCGCTATATAGATCTGGAGGAGCCCTACGATTGCGCGGGCTCATTCAAAGTTGAAGGGCTAGGTATCACGCTCTTTGAAAAACTAGAGGGCTCAGATATCAACACTCTGGTGGGCCTCCCCCTGATTCGCCTGGTAGATTTCCTTGGTGAATTCGGCATCAGCCCACTAGCACCAGCAACTAGGGAACCAAAGGCGGCCAGCTAAGCAGGCCTGAGAACTCATCAATTATGGCCTTGGGCCGACATTCCTGCAGCCTGGTAGGGCAATGGGCGCCATAACTAACACCGATGGACGGCATCTCAATAGCCGCTGCCATGTCCAAATCGTAAACCGTATCACCAACCATGACAGCTTCCTCAGCCTTATGGCCGGTTTCAGACAGCAACTCGCTTAGCATCAGTGGATCAGGCTTGGAGGCAGTCTCATCGGCACAGCGACTAGCGACAAACAAATGCCCCATTCCATGCTCTTTGAACTCGCGATTGAGGCCCCGGCGACTTTTACCTGTCGCCACTGCCAGCTGATGTCCGGCACAAAGCAGCTTATCGAGGGTATCCAACACCCCATTGAAAAGCGGCAAGGGTTCCACCCTCGCAGCCATCCACTCCTCTGAGTAAAACTGCCGCAAAGCCAGCTTATCCTCACTTACAGCTTCAGGGAAAAGTGTTGCCACAGCCTCTGGCAGGCCGAGTCCGATAATATTGCTTACCGCCTCAGGTGCCAGGACCGGCAACCCTACCCGCTCAGCCGCTCGCAACATGCAAGCGACAATACGCGACTCAGAATTACAAACTGTGCCATCCCAATCGAGAATAACCAACATACAACCAGCAGACCTATTCTTCCCGCAACTTCTTCAACAACGCCTCTAACTCGCCGGGCAGGGGCGCTTCAACATGCACCCTCTCACCGCTGGGGAGCGAACAACGGACCGAAGCGGAGTGGAGAAACAGACGCTTTAGCCCGCGGGAGCGAAACTCCCGGTTTGTGTCATCTGGGGTATATTTAGCATCCCCAGCTAAAGGGCAACCCACAAACTGTGCGTGAACCCGGATCTGGTGAGTACGCCCGGTCACTGGCACCGCCGAAACCAAAGTGGCCGCCTTGAAACGTTCAAGCAACTGAAAGCGTGTCTCTGAGGGCTTACCCTCAGGGTGTACTGACACCATACGCTCCCCACTCTTTAGGGTGTTTTTACGCAGGGGAGCCTCAACCAACCGCCGACCTCGAGGCCATTTGCCCACGGCCAGCGCCAGATAAGACTTGCCTATCTGGCCGTTACGCAATTCTGACTGCACATGCTGCAAAACGGCACGCTTGCGCGCCACCATAATGGCACCACTAGTATCACGGTCGAGACGGTGTACCAACTCTATAAAGCGACTCTGCGGATACATCTGCCGCAACACCTCAATCAAGCCGAGGCGCACGCCACTGCCGCCATGCACCGCAAGGCCTGCAGGCTTATTGATCACCATTAACCCATTATCATCATATAGTATGGATTCTTTCACCAGCTGGCGCAGCTGCTCTCCTGCAACAGGGGCCGGAGTTTGCTCGGCTGCACGGATTGGCGGCACACGCACCACATCCCCCGCCACCAACTTGTATTCCGCCTTAACCCGTCCTTTATTTACTCTTACCTCACCCTTGCGCAGGATTCGATAGATTCTTGAACGGGGCACACCTTTAAGGCGCGCCTGTAAAAAGTTGTCAATCCTTTGCCCTGCCAACTCATCCGGCACAGTTAAAAACTGCACGCCGCCAGAAGGGTTCCAGGTATCAGAGGGGCTATCGGCCTCAGCCGGTTTTTGGGGAGGTATACTTCGCATGACGCGCATCATAGCGCCGCAGCAGGGACAATTGAAGCACCCTCCTGCCCGTGCTATATTCGGCCGGCCTGAATTCCGCTGGTTTTCGGCCACTGGCAACTTCCCACATGAAGAGACAGCCATGGCTTCAGAGAAAATACCGCTGTTCGGCCGGTGCGCGGGAATGCCGCGTCATTGATAGAAACTTAGCTGATGAGTGCCTCCCAAAACGAGAACCCTATGGGGGCCTCAGCAGCAAAACAGCCCACTGTTAGGTGGGTAAATATCGCGAAGGTAAGACGGGCCGTGACCCGCAGCGCTTGAAAGGACGACTCATAAACTTGCGTCCCGCTTTGTAGAAAATAATGCCAGCGACCGCACTGGCTACCCGGGTGTTCCAGCTTCCACGTGCCCGGTGAACAAAATATAGAACACACAGATCGGCCAAAAGCCGAACTACAGAGCCCGTATTGATGACGCAAACCTTGCCACCCAGCTAGAAACTGACCGAAGGGTGGCGCCCAACCCGGCCATGGAAGCCTATGGCACAGGTACAGGGCGGTACTAACAAAAGGTACTTAAGGAAGAACGGTGCTAACCAATAGCGCCAACGGATAGCAGCATCGTGAGGCTTATCCGGAGTTTTTGCAGTGAGAACAATGGGCGAACACTCGTCTCAAAAAGCCGTGTAGATCGAATTTGCGGCAGAGCCAGTGCCACCCAATTCCCTGCCCCGCTTTCCGGTCCTCTCCGGTAGGCGGCCAACAAGCAAGTCTGCGAACAGCGGTGTCAAACCTTTGCGCAACGCAAGGAAAACGACACGCATGAAAAGAATGCTAATCAACGCAACCCAGCCTGAGGAGTTGCGTGTAGCCCTGGTGGATGGCCAGTGGCTGTATGACTTGGATATTGAGAACCGAACACGTCAGCAGAAAAAAGCCAATATCTACAAGGGCAAGATTACCCGCGTAGAACCTTCTCTCGAAGCCGCATTCGTTGATTATGGCGAAGAGCGTCACGGCTTCCTCCCTCTGAAAGAAATTTCCCGCGAATACTTCCTCAAGCAGCCCAAAGACATTGAAGGCCGCATCAAGATTAAAGATGTCGTCAAAGAAGGCATGGAAGTTATCGTACAGGTAGACAAGGAAGAGCGCGGCAACAAAGGCGCCGCCCTTACTACCTTCGTTAGCCTTGCCGGGCGCTACCTGGTACTGATGCCAAACAATCCTCGCGCTGGCGGTATCTCCCGCCGCATTGAAGGTGACGAGCGCTCGGAACTGCGCGATGCTCTGGCCAGCGTTGAGGTACCCTCAGGCATGGGCATAATTGTGCGCACCGCAGGTGTGGGTCGTAGCGGTGAAGAGCTGCAATGGGACCTCAACTACCTACTGAAACTGTGGGTAGCCATAAAAGAAGAGGCGGACACTTCCAAAGCACCGCATTTTCTTTTCCAGGAAAGCAATGTCATCATCCGCGCTATTCGCGACTATATGCGTGACGATATTGGCGAAGTGATTGTTGACGACAAAGGCGCCTTCGAACTGGCAGCAGAATTTGCCCGTCAGGTAATGCCTCACTACGCAAATAAAGTAAAGTACTACGAAGATGCCATTCCCCTCTTTAACCGTTATCAGATTGAAAGCCAGATAGAGACAGCCTTCGAGCGGGAAGTGAAACTACCTTCCGGCGGCTCTATCGTAATCGATGTTACCGAGGCACTGGTTTCCATCGACATCAACTCCTCCCGTGCCACCAAAGGTGGAGACATCGAGGAAACGGCCCGCAGCATTAACCTGGAAGCAGCAGACGAAATCGCCCGACAACTGCGTCTGCGCGATATGGGCGGCTTGGTTGTTATCGACTTTATCGATATGCAGAGCAAATCCAACCAGCGCGAAGTTGAAAAGCGCATGGAAAAAGCGCTCAGCATGGATCGCGCCCGAGTACAGGTTGGACGCATCTCCCGCTTTGGTCTCCTGGAAATGTCGCGCCAGCGCCTGCGCCCCTCCCTTGGGGAAACGACCTTCCGCGTCTGCCCCCGCTGTAGCGGCCAGGGCACTATTCGTGGCACCAAATCCCTGGCTCTCTCTATCCTCCGCCTGGTGGAAGAAGAAGCCAAAAAGGAGCGTAGCGCAGAAATTCGCGCCATCACCCCTGTGAATGTCGCCACCTACCTGCTCAACGAAAAACGCAAGGCTATTTCCCAAATCGAGTCCCGCAATAAAACCCGTGTAGTTGTAGTACCCAATGCGGATATCGAGACCCCGCACTTTGAAGTGCAGCGTCTGCGTGATGACGACACCGCAACCCTGGAAACCTCTTACAAGATTTCCGGTACTGTGGAAGAAACCATCACCAAAAAAGATGAGAAGCCGCAGCGCACTCCAGCCCAGCCGGCCGTACAGCAGATTGCCCACACCGCACCTGCCCCCACTCCGGAGAAAAAGCCAGAGCCGGGCCTGTTCAACCGCCTGATGACTGCAATTGCCTCTCTCTTCAAGAGCGAAGAGGCAGAGCCTAAAAAGCACCAAAAATCTAAAAACCGCGGCAAGGATTACCAGCGCGACCGCAACCGTAATCGCAACCAACGCAGTGGTCGCGGTAACCGCAATGGCCGCCCTACGCGCCGTAAAGACGATCGCCGTGATGATTCCAAACGTGAAGATCAGCGGGAAGAGAAACAACAGACCAAGCAATTTGAAGATCGCGAAACCGGCGCCGAGCGTGGCGAGAGTCAGCGCCGCCGTCGTCGTCGTCGCAGCAATGACAATCGCCGCCGGGATGAAAGCCGCAGTGTAGTGGCTGAGAACGAGAGCACTAGCGAATCCTTTGAGCAGACAGGTGATAGCGGCGAACAGCGCCCTGCGCGCCGCCCAAGCAATGTACGCGGTCGCCCACAGGCCCGCCGCCGCGGCCGCCGCACAGAAAATACTGCTGCAGCTGCCGTAGCCCAGAGCCAGGAAGAGCTGAATCGCGAAGTCAATGAAGCCATTGATGAAGCGGAAAGCGAAGCCAGGAAGTCCAAGGAATTTACTGCAGAAAACCATGGCGAAACACCCATGCGCAAGAGCGAGCGCCGGGAACAAAAGCCAAAATCTACCCAAGCGCAACCCAAGCCAGCAGTAGAGATCCCTGAGCGTTCACCTGCGCCTGTGAAAACTGAGGTCGCAGCGGAAGCCCCTATCGAGCCCAAGCGAGCTGAACCCTACGCTGCATTTACTGCAAAAGTTGAAAGGGCTTCTACCCCTGCTACGGAAGCGACTCCGGCACCCACAAAGGAAAAAGAACAAACAACTCTCGCTGCCAAGCCAGAACCTGCAGTAAAAGTTCCAGCTGAAGGACCTGCTGCGACTCAAGGAGAAACAGAAAGCACAGCTCCAGCCAGAGAAGAACTGGCAGTTGAGGCAACACCAACCGCAGAAACTCTGACTGCAGCAGAAGCAACCCAGGCTGAACCGGAAGATGCCGAGGAAATCGCATTGTCCGAAGCCAATGAGGTAGCAGAAATACTGGAGCAGCACAGCGAAACCAGCGAAGTTACGGACCAGGTAGAAGTTGTGGCCGCAGAAGCTGAAGCTTCTGAAAAAGTTACCACTCCCGCCGCTCAAGGCCGTGCCAGCAATGACCCTCGCATCAACCCCAAGCCCCTGCTTGAACTTGCCATTGTGACTGAGCACCGCCAGGTAGGCTCCCAGCAACCACTGGATACCGCCCAACCTGCAGCGATCTCTCACAGCCCGCGCTCACTGTCCCGCCCGGCCAATGATCCGCGCCTGGCCCGCCAGACGACACGGGTAACCACCGAGGATGGTAGCGACCGCAATTCGGCAGAAGCTGGCTAAATAAAGCCACTAGAGCCGCCAGCCCCCCTGGGATTGGCGGCTATTTATGCCCGACGTGTTTGTCGGGACTGGTCAATAAACCACCTAACCTATTGAACTAATTAAAAAAAATCACAATGGCGCTTGTATGTAGCACGAAGCTATGTATAATGCGCAGCACAATTTGGTGGGGTGGCTGAGTGGTCGAAAGCGGCGGTCTTGAAAACCGTTGACTGTAACAGGTCCCAGGGTTCGAATCCCTGCCCCACCGCCATTTTTAAACATAAAGCCCTGATTTATCAGGGCTTTTTTGTTTCTGTCTTCTCCGTTCCCCCACTTGTTCCCCCACTCTTCTAAAGCTATACCACATCACTCTCAAATCCCCCCAGCATACCTCTAGGCGCTTTTCTTTCCTCAGGTGATATCTGCTGCCCCATAGGCTAACCGCCACGGTGGTAGCGAATTGACGCTTTCACCACCCCTTCCACTATCAACTCCTGCCCCTCCCAAATGGGAATAGGTTGATACCTGTCGCTAGCCGGCATTAGCCGCCCTAGCCTCTTATCCAAAATTTTGCAGGTCAGCTGGCCATCCAGGGCCACCACCACTACATCGCCATGAACAGGTGTAAGAGAGCGATCAATGATGAGGACACCACGATCAAAGATCCCAACGCCTTGCATAGAATCGCCATTGGCACGAGCCATGAAGGTCGCAGGTGGATTAGTTATTAAATGTTCATCAAGGCTGAGAGCAGCCTCTTTATAATCATCTGCTGGAGAGGGGAAACCGCAGGCGACGTCACTGCTGAATGGAGGGGATAGTTTCATAAGGGCACCCAAACACTGTATATGCATGCAGTCTATTGCTGAGGGTGCCCAGTAGGCATGAATAATAGGTGACCGAAGGGCCCTTACTCTTCCAGCAAAGCTGGTATCTGAGTTGACTCTTCTGGAGAGAACTTAAGTCCATACTTCTCCATTATTGCCATAAACCGCTGCACGTAGATCGCTCGGACCGGTTCATAGGGTGGCATCCACTTATTAGGGCCTTTGTCGCCCTTACTCTGATTCCGGCCGTCATCGACAAGCCATAGATTTTCAGGGTCTTCAGCAAACTGCCTTTTCAGCTCGACGCTCCAATTGGCGCCACCATGCTCATGCGCCCAAGACAACGGCACGATGTGTTCAACATCCAGGTCAGAAGCCAGGCTGAAGAACTGACCGGTGTAAGGGTCCAGCCATAGGCCAGTATCGACCGTGCAGCGCTTGTCATTGGTAAAAGTAACCGGAGCCAGAGAAAACTGAACAAGCAGCTCATGGCGGTCATAATCATTGCTGCTGGCCTAAACCTCAAGGCAACCAGATAAAATGGCGAAAAGGATGATAGGCAGGATCAGTCGCATAACACCCCCCTCTATTGTTTTGAGAGGGTGTCAAGGAGGTGGAAGAAGGGCGCTATTGGGTAATCGTGCCCATGTTGCCGTTGCCATTCTGTACAACTATAGCGGTTTGGCCAACACCGCTTTGATTTATTGTATGCATATTGCTAATGCCTAACTGAGTAGTAAAAGCAAGGCTCAGAGCTGTTCCAGATTGGGTAATATCTGCATCATTCATAGAGCCTATTTGGTTTATGGAGGCACTTGTTTCCATAGATGTAAATTGGTTAATGGATGCGTTGTTCATAATGCCTATTTGATTGGTCAGGGCACTACTTGTTGTAGACAGAATTTGAAAAGGCCGAGCATCATTCATAGCACCTATTTGATTTGACCCAATCACGTTTTCTGTACCCGATTGAGAAATACCAATAAAGTTCATAAAGCCTGTTTGATTTAATAAGATCGTTTTTTTCATACCAGACCCCTGGGAAATTCCAATCCCGTTCATCACACCAACTTGATTTATAAAATTATGATCTAAAGTGCTCGTTCCTTGACTGGCACCAACCGCGTTCATAGATCCAATTTGACTGATCGAAGTGCTACTTTCATTGACCGTACTTTGGCCAACGAAAGCCTGATTCATAGAGCCTACTTGATTAATCAAACCACTACTTGCTGTGACTGTAACCTGGATAATATCGGCTCTATTCAAAGAACCTATTTGGTTGATCGAACCACTACTTACTATGACCTCATTTTGGCTAGAGCTGGCTGTGTTAATGGAACCTACTTGATTGATGAAAACGCTACTAGCAGTTACCTTACTTTGACGAACACCAGCTTCATTTATAGAGCCCACCTGATTGACAAAGGCACCACTAGCCGTAGTCTCTTCTTGTTCGATATCAGCATCGTTCATCGAACCCAATTGATTGATCAAACTGCTACTTGCTGTGACTACTCCTTGGCCAACGCTAGCAAAGTTCATAGAGCCTATTTGATTAATCAAACCACTACTTGCTATCACCGTACCTTGCCCAACGCCGGCTGTATTCATAGAGCCTGCTTGATTAATGAAACCACTACTTGCTGTGACCAAACTTTGGGCAATGCCAGCTTCGTTCAAAGAGCCAACCTGATTGAGAGATGCACTACTTGCTATGACCAAGGATTGGGCAGCCTCGGCTCTATTCATAGAACCTATTTGATTAATTAAACCGCTACTTTCTGTAACCGTAAATTGGATACCTGTAGCTCCGTTCGAAGAGCCGATTTGATTGATGAAAATACTACTAAGAGAAGTATTATCCCGCTGGATAGAACCTGAAATATTTAATTCGCCAACCTGTACATGTGTCGCCACACTATTACTAGTGCCTGTAGTTTGCGATGCGCCGGAATCATTAGAAATACCGATTTGAGTCTGTAAAGTTAAGTTATTGTGGACAGTCCCGCCTGATTGATCAGCGACGGCCATATTTCCGTCTCCAACCTGAAATGATATTACTTTATTATTATTCGCAAAAGTATTTACACCAGATGCCATCAACATGGCTGCGGTTATGAGGGTTACTGCCTTCATAAGTAAATCCTTTACTTTCTATTGACAAGCCCTGGCCGTTTTCCGCGACAGCTTCTTATGCGAAACATCCTATGTTTTTACGTAAATGACAACAGAGGTATGACGTTTAGAGCTTTATTTTTAAACCGGCTTCTAACTGAAGACTTAAGCTTTATCGTAAACTAATTAATTGCCATGAGAAGAAATAGCTAAACTACTAGGAATAAAGTTTGAAAAACAACACCTGTTGACTTTTACGATAAGAGGCACTTCTCGCTGAATCGATAAACTTGTAGGACTTGACGCCCTCCCCACTTTCTTGTATTCAAGCGGGGGCCAATCACCCACTCGGGATCGCCATCACCGCAATAGAGCTATGCACAGCCAGGTGGTAGACAACCTCAACTGTTCAGCTCGCCACTAAATCAGCGGCATGGTCAGCTACATTTACCGGCTGGCTCGCATCGGTCTGTACGTTGTCCTGTTTGTCTATTACAACAATGAAGCATTTAATAAGTGCAGCAGCCTGAGCTTCGTTATCGGTGGGCTCTGAGGTCTAGCTTATAGCCAAGTACACAGTAGTACCAACACTCTGATAAGCGTCGGTAGTACTGGCGAACTACCAGGGTGAGAGGGCTGACACAACTCATGAAAAGCTGATTATTAACAGGTGCTGTTCATATAACCGCTTTCACTTTTCCAGTCATCAATAATTTGCACATCCCTAATTACAATTTCCGCAGTGATATGATCCTTACCGTGCTGATCTGTTCTCATTCGATGCTGAAGTTTTCCTTCTAGGTCAATTAAAGAGCCCTTGCACCCATATTTAATCAGATATTCAGCTCTATTTCCGTAAGCAATGCAGCGATGGGTTTCGGTCTTCTCTTGCGTACTTCCTGATTGACGATCCGTCCAGATTTCAGTGGTAGCAACATTGAATGCTATTGCAGTATTTCTTGAAACTATACTCTCAAAGTCAACTGTCACTCTACCCATTAAAAATACTTTATTTCTTGAGCGGCGATGCGCCATAGTAGAAGCCCCTATGACTTAATTTATAAAATTAGCTCAACATACTCCCCTAGGAACATGCAGCCAATCTCACATTTAATTATTTTTTTGTCTTATTGGATTTTTGGCACTTTCTAGATTTGTCGACCTCATTGACCTTTTTATCAAAAGGATACCCTTTACCTCCTGAAATTTTTTTAGGTGGTGCCAAGGTATTTTTATGCACCTTCCTTTGTACAGGCTTTATTATAATCACTTTATATCCTTATTAAGAGCATGAAGAAATCATCAGACAGCTATTAACTTGCAATTAAGCAACCAAACCCCCTGAAACTTTACAAGCTTCATCATTAAGCCTTAGTTTATATTTTACATTATCAAATCACCCTTCTTTCATATAAAAATAAAAGGCCTCCTACGTTTTTACGAAACTTATTAATACTGGATCACTAGGTTTTTAATTTCTGTCATGCTTTTCTTCGAATTACAGGACCAGCCGAAAATTTGGAGAGTATGTTTTTCAAAACAATGCAGGGATGTGGAAGGGAAGTGTCAGCTAGCTCTTCATATCGATTACATCTATTGCCCATCTAAAGCTTTGGCGTAAACAAATTTCATCGTAAATGTAACACTAATGTAATATATAAGTACTGGACATCTAAACCCTCATCCATATCATCAACAGATGTCACTTTTGTCAAAAAAGTACAGTTGAGTAAACTTTATTCTCAGTTTTTTAGTACTTATTTCTTATAGATAGACAATAGAACTACCATCTAAGCTGACTTCAGTCACCTTGTTTTTACCTAGAATCCGTTTGAGCAGTAAGGAATCCCCAAGGATAAAATGCTGTCGAGGTGACCTTATTCACCCACTCGGAATCACCATATCCGCAATAGAACTATGAACGGCTAGGCGATTCGCTACTTATACAACCTAAATAGGGAAACTGGGACACAAGAGCATCCCAGCCTGTAAAAAATCTATATTTTAGTCAGCACTTTTTGTGAAAGACAGGCTGTCTTTCACCCGAACCCCGGTATTTGGGTCAGTCACATACCAAGTCAGCTCGTAATCCCCAGCCTCAAACCAAGCAGGTATGTTTAGATAATTTCGAGTGTAATCCTTCGCTTCAGAATAATTTAATACCACATCCCTTGATTTATGGATGGGATAGTTATCCCCGTTGGGAAATTTAAGTACACTCCATTGTTCGAGTGTCACCAAAGATTGTGTAGAGTCTAAATTACGAATACTTGCATCATAATTGACTCTCCCTCCGTAAGAAGGAACTGAAAACTCGGCAGGCTCATCAAGTGCAACTGTTAACTGAGTATCAGAGACATCACCTTCAACAAGCAATTTTAAGCCCCATAACTCTACATAACCACCGGATACACTGAAATTAATCTCACCTTTTCTGTCAAGAAGATTCTTTGGTAATACATTATTTCCATCCATACAGTGATTGAAGTTTTGCAATTGTTTAATAGGATTGGGATTTTCTGGAGTTGGGAGAACAATGGCATGATATAAAGGTACCGAAATCCATTGACCAACTAAAGGCGGGTAACCTGGGGATTCATTTTCCACTTTAAAAACTGCATAGTCCGCATCTCCACCTTTAACTTCAGCATTGATACAAAGCCTTTCAATACTATTGAATTGAAAGCCAATATCTAACCTCACCTCATGAGTAATTCCATCCTCCATCATGAAAGGATACGGTTCACCCAGGTCTACTTCGGCACTGATCATATCTGCCTGTACGGATACCGATGCGCAGATTAAAGTGAAGCCAGCGATAGATTTTTTCAACACAGCCTTGTGCTGGGGGCAGCTTGCATTCATTCTTTTCAAAATTACAATCCATTTAATACATTGTGAGATACAACAATACTTCGGACAGTTTTTTAGAGCCGGACCCTGATAAAGTAAGACCAGTTCCTTGACAATCAAGTATTTGCCGGATGTCTTGGCAGTTCCAATCTGCGAAAAATAACTTTATTGGTTTACTAGGCTAAAACTGTCTTAAGCATTGTATTTCACCCTCTCCTATCCCTACAGAATTTTTTCCTCTTTAACCGTACCAAGTATAATAAAAACTAAAGGCTATACCACTAATCAATCTGGTTATCCCAATAAATATCTTTACGGGAATAAAAATTGTGTGAACACCTCAGCCAAATTTATGCCCGCATCCCCGATAACCATCAACAATGTCTCTAGGTGGTTAGCCACCAATTGTTTTAGTCACCCACTAGGAATCGCCATCGCCGCAATAGAACTATACACAGCCAGGCGGTTGGCCATCTCAACAATACAATTCGCTACTGAATCAGCAGCATGATCGGCGACATTTACCGGCTGGCCTGCATCAGTCTGCAGAGTCTTGGTAATTACATAAACGCTGGACATTAGATCGCCAGCGCCATCAGTTTGCACTAAGTTCTGATCATCAATGGCGGCAATGGTGCATTTAAGCACTGCAGCCGCTTGGGCATCGCTATTGGTGGACTCGGTTGTCTGGGTCACCGTTGTGCGCACAATAGTGCCGACACTGTGGCCGTCATCTATGGTGTAAGCAAACTGCCAGGCCTCCAGGCCAGGCACGGTTATTGGGGAAAAGCTGGGCATTGAGGATTCCTTTGCTTAATCAGATTTATGCACGCCGTTGTGAGTGATTATGCGGTGCTGTGAATCAACGCCAGCAGCGTAGCTCTTACCACCTACAGAGACCTTGTACACGGTGTGCAGGCCGGCACATTCGACCCGCTCGACGGTTTCCCAGGTGAGCGGTTCTTCTTCATGCAATACACCCAGCTCAACGCCCTCGCAGTGTTGAGCCTCGTATACTTGGCCTGCACGGTTGGTGATGGGGGTTTCACGGCTGCAAATTACTTGGGCACCGCTTGTTGTGGTGAGCAATACGCAGGGTATTTTTGGCTCTGCATCTACCGCACCAATAATGGGGCTTAGATGGGTTTCCTCATCGCCGGTATCCCAGCAGTCGATCAGGTTTCCGCTTTCGCAGTTGTCTGCAAGTAAACCTTCGCGCAGCCAAGTGCCTGCAGCAATGCACCAGGGATCTCTAGGGAACGTAGTGCCGCCGCCATTGCTCGGGGTTGTAATGGTGCCAATACTTCGGCGCCAGGTGTTAGCTGCCAGCTGGTAAATGTTCGTGGTCGCGTAATAGGTAACCGCCCCGCCCTGAGTACCCGGATCATCACAGTACACATAATATTTTGTGTTGAAAGACAACCCGGTGATGCTGCCGCTGTTGTAATTAATAGTGCCGAAACCAAACTGCACTGCATGCGCGGCAATTGTGATTTTTGCGGTACTGCCATCATCTGAGGCGGATAGCGCAGAGCTGGTAGGCAGGCTGGCGATACCAGATTGAATCATTGGCAGGTTGCGCTGGTCCTGCACCTCAATCACGTCAACTTTTACATAGTCGAGAATGACACGACCATTTTTATTCGGGTAGTTGACGTAAAACATAGGAGAGAATGATCGCACGTTGGCATGTAGCTTAGCTGGGTTGCCGATGTGGTTAGCTCCAAGGGTTCCACTGTAGACCGCGTTAGCTGTCGAGTTCCCTTTAAAGTAGGCAACATAGGTTTGCCAGCTACTCAGCGGCGGCGTATGACCGGCTGTAAGAATGTAATGCTGGCTACTGTAACTATCAGTTCCAACTCCGCTACATAAAGCCCCGCTACCGTCATAACCAACTAGGCCGCAGTGCATGGTCCGGTCTGTATCCCCTTCGCTATACACCAACATGCGCGCCTCGATGCGGTATAACTTGTCTGGATCGAATGGCACGCGTTCTTTTGAGTGGAAGTAGGCCATACCATCAGAACTACTGCTCCCCAGAAGTGCAGCACTGCTGCCGATTTTCAGGGGCGAAGAGCCGCCAGCGCTTGTATAGTCCTGCACAACACCAGAACCTAGGGCCTTAGTCCACGCATCTAGCCAGCTCAGATCAGAAAAATCCTCCAAAAAGGTATTTCGCATTGAGCGGATTTGCGCGCGCTCCTGTGCGGTAGCGCCGACTGTGGCACCGTCCTCGGGTTTATTTGTCCCGTAAATTTCTTCCCAGTCTACGCGGACTCCAGCAATCTGATCGATCCTGGTCAACACCTTTTGTCGTGTGCTATATACCGCCTACAATTTGGCTTTCCAGGTGCTGCGATCAATGCTGGTGACTGTTGAGGTATTGCCCAGACCTGCGCCGCTGAGATAACTGGAAAGTGCTGTTTTTGCATCGCTGTAGTTGGCTTTCTCAGTAGTGATACCGTAACTATTGGCCTGCATTTTGGTATTGTAGAACCTGCCCCTGAATGGTGAAAGTGCCGAAAATCAGGTTTCCCATGATAAGTAAACCTCCACCAATGAGTGCCGCCAACGGCCTTCTAAGGTATGCTCACGGCAATCCTGATCCGCATGGGCATGACTAAAGGAAAAGCATGTTTTACTTACACATGGAGAGTCTAGAATAGAAATAAGCGCCTTAGACTAGAAATCATGGAATGGATAAATGACTCGTTTTCTTTCCTTCCTGACCTGGAAGAAAATACTTTTAGGTTACTTCTCAGTCATTTTTATTTTTGCTGCCATCTATAGTAGCTGTAACTCCTGCCTCAATGAGCAACTCGGCTTTTCAAAGAGTATCTACTTCAGCATCGTAACAATTACGACATTGGGATACGGAGAGATTTATCCGGTCAGCAAATTTGGCTTTCTGCTGACCTCCATGGAAACGCTACTTGGAATTGCAACCTTCGGCTTACTTCTCAATGAATTCACCAAATATCAGTCTGCTCGTCAGGAAAAACTAAGACAAATTAAAAGAATTGGACAACTGAAAAATGCATACCACTATTTTAGGGTCCACATAGCTGACTACTGCACCACTGAAATAAAATCGGCAACACACAAAGAAAAAACTCCAGCACCGCATGACATGATGGGCTTTAGGGAATATCTTGAGGCCAACAACAAAGTAAATATCAACATTATCAAGCAAATACTACCAAGAAATCCCAGCTTCCGACTAATGATAATGACTGAGTATAAAATATACGCCAGGCAAATAGAGCTGGCTTGCTTAAGCATAAACCTTCACGATACAAAGCTATTAGATTTCTTTTACAGTCATATAAGCCAATCTGTACGGCTTGAAGGACTGAGTAGCGCCACGGAAACACTATCTGAAATTATATTAAATTTAATCAACGACATTATGGCGGGCATAAGCCCAGATGGAATCAGGCGCGATCATGATGTATATATGGACTATATCAATTCCCTAGAATCTCATGTCAGAAAGGAGCTTTAGACCATTAATAGTGTCGCTATACAAACTATAAATATCTTCCACCAGATAGATAAGACCAACCAGCAACGAAAATCCTATAATGGCCATATTAGTGAATCAAACTTCAGTTCAAATGATTAACACTCTACAACAAACCGGCTGAGTCTTCTCTTAACAAATGGTAGTACTTAGCTGCCGCCAATACTGTATTGAACTCCATTCTTGCAACCAATGTTTTCGCAGTGACGATTTTTCTACCGCACTCAATGATCGCTATAACTTTTTTATCTTCCCTATGCCGAAACTCTGAATATCCATCCATCTGATTTCCAGCCATACGCTTAGCCAGCTCAACTGCATCTGCAATCCCCTGGTTCATCCCCCGTCCACCTACTGGAGTGCGGCAATGAGCGGCATCCCCAACCAAATGTATCCTGCCCTTTGAAAAGCTTTCAGCTTGGCGAACGGAGATTTTAAAAACACCCTCCCTTCGAACTTTGTGTATCTTCAGAGGCAGCGGAAATGCTTCCAAAGCATTCTCACAACTGGATACAAAACGAAAGCGGTTCTCTCCGATCGGCACAGATACCGCGACTAAACCAGGTTTCATTTGTGTTAAGGTAAATGTTTTTGAGTATGGCCAGTTTTCAACATCAGCTATTGACCATTTCTCTTTCAAATCAAAACCCGGATAGGCAATATTGGCACATTCCCTGACTGCGCTGTGAATACCACCAGCCCCTACAATATAGTCGAACGTTTCATTCTCTCCAATGGAAAGTTCCGCCACTACCTGATTACCCTCTTTATTGAACTATAAGAGTTTAATCTGATATTCGACTTGAACCCCCATGGCCGATAAGGTTGCTGAGAGGATCATCTCTGTCCTATCCTGGGGCAACCCCAGAATTGTAGGAAAATAAGAGGAGCAGGGGTGGAGAGGCATTCTCATAACCAGGCGTGTTCCCTGATAAATGTAGGCCTCTTGGATAGCAATACCCTCCTCAATAAGCTGCCTGGAAACGTCTTGCGGAGAAAGCAGCTCAAGGCTGCGAGAGGTAATACCCAGGGCACGGCTTAACGTTGACGAGCTATCACATTTATCAATGATCCTTGCGAGAATGTGCCTACGGGCTAGTTCCACTGCAAGCGTAAGACCGTTGGACCTGCATCTACAATTAATACCCTCACAAAGTTCCGGCAAATTACCTCCTCAAAAAGATAGCACGATCAGCGAGGGGGACATTCTGCAATTAACCTTACGAACCACTAATAGCTCATATCTAATAAAAGCTCAAAATATATTGCCTGACTTATTCGTCATCCTTATTGGCCAGCTCTAGAGAGTGTCCTCTTTATTACCAATGAGTTTTGTAACTTCTCTTGACCGAGGTGATTTATTGCCTAGCACCTGTCCCGCAGAAAGGGGGTGAGACCGACAAGGAAATTTTTAAAGGGCAAGAGCCATATATCCAATAGCCCCATCTAGAATACAGCTGTGTTAACACAGTTTTTAGAATACCAAGAGCACTATTTCTAACTCTCTTGGCAAATGTGTAAGCAGTAATGTCTTTCGGTAATGAGGTAGCAGGCATGTTTAACAATGTTGGTTGGATTATCGAAGGGAAGATCAAGAAAGGACGTGAAGCTGAATTTAAAGCTATCGTCGATGAGATGGTAGATGCGACTAAAAAAGAAGGTGGGACATTGAACTATCAGTACTATGTGACTGATGATGGGAAAGTACTTATTTATGAACATTTCAAGGACTCGGAGTCCGCTCATAAGCACATAGATTCCTGGGATGCCTTCGCCGAGCGGTGGATGGCGGCTGCTGAGCCAACACGCCTTGTTCACTTGGGAGATATGCCCCAGGAGCTGAGAGAACGCCACTCAGGCTTGAAATCGATCCTGTACCATCCCTATGCAGGCTTTGATCGTTCCGAGGGAAAACTCCACTGAGTTCAGCTCAACCTAATTTTACCTGACATAGTTTCACCAGTCTGGTCGGTTGCTTTATCAAGCACAACCAGCTGGTGAACATAACCATTACAACAAAAATTAGCCTTTGCTACCATTGCTGAAGGCGTCCCAGCTCTTGTTAGAATTGTTGTCTTTATCATTCCCGACCCATAATTTTCTGCCCTATATATCATCGGTAATTTGTCATTCGCCACCACTGAGCACTTAGTAGTTGTGGTGCTTGATGCCGTTAACAGAGGATGGAAAAGTGGGCGATGCGGCTATGCTTCAGAACCAGTAATATGGCAACTCCACTAAGAGCCCACCCCTTCCCAAGCCTGAAAGTACAAATCTTGAGCAATTAGAGTTCCACAACTAGACGACCAAAAAAGAGGCTTAATTCCTGCATGCGACACCAAATATGAGATACTCCCTTGCCATGAAATATCCATCGCATCAGGGAAGGTATATGACCAAGCTCGCAATCACTCTGACGGCTCTCTTGTTAGCCGGCTGCAGTGCGACAACAAGCCTTACACAGAAAAGCTCTGCCGAGGTCCGGCAGGGCGTGACAACAATACACAGTACTATTGGGAACCCTGGAATCGCCTACAGTGGCCCTCCAATGCAGGCGACCACTGACGGTTCAGACCTCAATTTGGTCTACTACGAACTCCGTGCTTTTGAGCCTGAAACTGGCGGTTCCATCCGTTACCGCTTGGTCATCGATATTACTTATAGGGTAAGTTGGCGTAACTACGTATCCGCAGCCTTTAGTGGTAGAACAAAAGTCAATGTGACCCAATTAGAGAAAAGCGTCCTTAACTGCACAAGTGTTACCACTTGCATGCTCGAAGAGACATTAGAGGTTCCTTTAGAGGAAGAGCAAATAGTCAGCGCGCTCAAGCGCAGAGAGTCCCTCAGGGTGAAGCTCAGGGCAAAGTCGGGTCACCGCTCCGTAGTTGAGATCCCAACATCCTACCTAATGGGCTTTTACGCAGCTATTGTAAATCGGCAGGGGTAAGCGCAACTGGGGCCGCGCAAACCCTGTTCGCGGCCTATTCTCCCCCCCCCCCCCTCTGGGCACGACCTGGCTATGTCGCCTGCACAGTCTTCTTTAACCCCTTCTCTACCGTTTCTGGTGGCCTCCAACCTAACAACCTCTTTGCTTTTCTTTATATTCACCCGTAGGGAACCGCATAATCGCTCAGCCATAGCTCTTTTTCCAAGCAGAGAAAGCCCCATAATCAACAGGGACTTTGTCACTGGCACCAGTCGGGAACGGTACCCCAAAGCGTTTGAAAGCCGGGTTAACAAGTCGGAGAGTGACATATCCATATCATCAGAAACCAGGAAGATCTGGTTTGCAGCCTTTTGGAGCGCAAAACAAGTAGTGATCAGGTTATAAACAGAAACCACAAACTATGACGGTTATCTATTGCACCTAGTGATAGAGGTAAACCCCACTTGAGCCAGGACATCATCGATTGAAAGTTCGCTTTCACTCCAGGCCCATACAGTAACGGAGGTCGGATAATCACTACCTCCATACCAGTCCCCTCAGCCAACGCCAATAGGGCATCTTCTGCTTCTTTCTTGGAAGTTCCATAGGGATCCACCCTTCATCTGCATTAAAGGGAGGCCGGCCCTCAGGTAGATTCCCCATTAACCTTGATCAAACTCAGATAGATAAAACTTCTTACTCCAGCAGAGGCTGCATCACTGGCCAGCTTTAAGGTGCCCTCAACATTAACTTTTCGAAACTCTTGAAGGGGGTCCGCAGAAACTTCCTGCTTCACATGCACCCTGGCGGCAGAGTGAATCACCACATTAATATTCTCCAGAGCCCTACACCAGTTAGTTTCAGCACTCAAACTGTCTATCTGGAAGCCACCTTCTACTGCCTGACGATATACCGAGGTTACGGTATAGCCCTTCCTCCTTAAAGTCGGTGATAAAGCACTCCCCACAAAGCCACTGGCCCCAGTTAATAGTAGATATTTTCCAAAAGACCACTCGCGCCCCAAAAATAGTATTTGTTTGTTAGTTTACCTTTGGGCTGAGAACAAGTCATCGTGTGGGACTAATCGGGATTTGCCATAACAATTCATGCGAGGAATGTAATTAATAGAAGGAGCTACAGAATAAGATTCATTTAAAACATAGATCAGTGAATATCGGAAAAGTCTGTGTCACAACTACGTCGCCGGTTCCTTTCCGCATTCTTCAACCGGGCCCTTACATTTTCCAACGCCCGTTCGTGGGGTTCGGCTGTTTCCCAAGTACCCCAGCGCTTTTCCCAGGCTTCACGAGCGCGTAAGCAGGAGATAGCTTGGTGGTAGTGCCATTTTGCCTTATTGCAAGAAGAGAGCCCCTTTGGCGACTTGCGATCACAGATATGATGATAACGCTTATGGGCCATTTGTGCCTTAAAGTCCTTCTCAGTCACAGCATCGAAATGCCTGATTGCCGGCGCTCTCTGGCTGCGTTGTTTAGCTACATTCCCAGAGGAGCGAATTATTACAGCTCCCAATAATTCTGCCGAGGCATATCGAGAGCAACTTCTATCAAGGCCATGATAAGTGAGAAGTGACGGGGATATCACAACAGTTTCCAGGTCTAACAGGCCGGCGAGAGTTTCCAGGCAACTGATCAATGGCCCTCTCCCTTCTACCTTTCTACAATCCTCAAGACTTGCAGTACTGGCAAAAAGTGCAGGAGTAAATAACACGGTTAGAAATACAATAAAAACAGCGATATGGGCACTCAGAACTAGCTTTGTGCCCAATCCAATTGCTGATTTGAAAAGCCCTAGGCCCCGGGTTATCGGGGGCTGAAAGCTGGTTTGCGATGGCCGTGGATAAGCCAGCAACAGGAAAACCCTCCGGAGCTATCCATATTAGAATTTCAAGCGAAAATTCTAGTGTCTAGGGATAACGTTTCCAAAGTAATTTAGTTCTATCCGGTTCTCCACTACATATGCTTCTTCAGTTCCTTATGGGTTAGTACCGGGGTTACCCAGATCTCTGCTCCCAACACTGCAAAAAAATTTTCATTGTAGGCCATTAATTTATCTTGGCGTTTTTCCTCAAAGATAAAAATTGCTGCCCGCTTACCATCCTCTAGAAAGAAGAATGACGACTCCGGATCTGCTGAAGCGACAAATTCATTGAAAACAGCAGACATGGACTTATCAGCTATAGAATTGTTACCTGGTTTTACCGGTATCAGAATTTTCATTAGAAGGCGCATGGAGAATCCTCACATTTTTGTGTAGAGAGAACTGGGTCCAAACATAGCTAATGCCGATAGCGTCAAGCTGCAATCGGCGACAATTCCCTATATTTATACTTTACGGAAAAATGAGAAGATTAAGCTGTCACAGGGATGTCGCCATCTCCTTCCTTTACACCGCGCTCCTCCCAACGGATCCACTTCAAGTCCACGACCATGATCGTATACAAAACTGGCACCAACAGCAGCGTACCGCAAGTGGCCAGGATCAAGCCGCCAATCTGAGCAAAGCACAATGGCTGCCACAGAGGACCGCCATGGACAGCCAGAGGTACCAGAGCAAAAGTAGTAGCTGAAATAGTGATCAGAATTGGACGCAAACGCATAATGCCGGCATCCAGCAAGGCTTCGCGGAAGGGGTCACCTACGGCATGACGAATTTCAATAAAATCAAATAACACTATGATATGGCTGACGATTACTCCCACAAGACTGACAATGCCCAAAAAGGCCATAAAACCAAATGGCTGACCAGTTACATAAAGAGCCAGTAGTGCGCCCACCATTCCAAGTGGCACCGTAGCAAAAACAACTAATGGTTTAAGCAAATTACTGAACTGAAACACCAGAGCCAAAAATATTGCACTGGAAGAGACACAGAGAATCATCAGCAGTTGCAGAAATCCATGTTTCGCATTTGCCGCGTCTCCAGAGACTTGCAACTGGTATCCGCTCGGTAAAGTATTTTCCAGTTCATCTAGTTCATCTTTTACATCTGCCATAATATCAGAGGAAATAAAACCGGCATATGGAAAAGCAAAGACCGTTATTGTTCGGAATTTCTCAAGGCGATGAATTCTCTCAGTTCTAAATCGGATACTTGTTTGTGCTACTTGCTCTAGTGGCACCCGAACATCGCTATCTGCAGAGAAGACATAGAGGTTATTAATATCTTCAAGCTGACCTCTCTGATCCAACCGTAAGCGAGCGACAATAGGTATTTCTTTATCTCCCTGTCGCAAGGTAGCCACTTCTGTGCCATTAATTCCGGTTGAGGATGCGAGTGCTATATCTGCATTGGTCACACCAGACATTGCTGCACGATCCTCCATTACATTCAGAAGCAAAGTCAGGCTTTCACCTGACCAGTCCTGGCGAACTGTTCTCGCATAAGGCGACTGCTGCACTATTTCTTTTACTTTTTCAGCTGTCTGGCGAAGCAAGAGGATATCTTGCTCTTCCTGCACTGAACCAGTTGTAACACGCCCGGAAACCCTAATTGCAAATGGATAAGTCACTGGAGTAGTTTGCAACTGGCGCACATCTAAATAGGCACCTGGAATATTTTCAGTTAGCGCCTGCTGAATCTTAGGGGCCAGCACCGGAGTCAAATCTTTGTTACTCAGCCTGATGATAATTTGTCCGTAATTAGGCTGCTGTTGCTGCGGGTTAATTGTATACCAGAATCTCGGCGCCCCTCCACCAACAGTGGTACTTAGGGCTTCCAAAATTGAGTCATCTCTCCCTATCTCTTTCTGATATTGGGCAATTGTCTCACGAATAATCTGCTCCGCCTTGTTTGCCACACTATCTGTGGCATCAATGCTGGCATCATTTTGCAACCAGATATCCACATAGGAAAGATATTGAACATCATCTGGAAAAAACGCATTTTTAAGCTGGCTTTTTAATGCAAATCCACAAACTAGAATAACCGTGGTGGTCAGTAGAACTAGTTTTCGATGATCAATTGCCCAACCAGCCAAACGATAATAATGACCTGTAAGGCCTTGCTTACGCTTCAGATCAAGACTCAGTTCCTTGACTTTTGGTGGTCGCAATATAATGTTGGCAATAAATGGCAAAAAGGTCATGGAGACAATTCTCGACGCTATCAAAGCGCAAGCCATTACAACTGGCAGACTATGTAAAAAATCTCCCTGATTACCGGTGAGCAGCAGGAATGGCAAATAGGCCACCACATTGGTCAATGTTGCAAAGAATATCGCTTTTGCAAGCAACGTTGGCCCTAACCAAGCGGCTAAAAATGAAGGTTTTCCTGCCGCCATTTGTCGTTTGATTGCATCCCCGGCCACTACGGGGTCATCAACCAACAAGCCAAGTGCGATAATAAGCGCGGCAATTGATACTTGCTGGATGTCCACGCCCATAAACTGAATAAAACCAAAGGTCATGGCCAAGGTTATAGGTATTGAAATCATTAATAATACCGCTGAGCGCCAATCTGAAAATCCGATGAAAGCAACAATTACCACGAGGATAATTGCTTCAATTAATGCCTCAATAAATAGACCCACACTCTCTTTAACTTGGCGAGGCTGATCGGACACTCTCTCAATGATTAAATCTGGAGGCAAGTCGACCTTAACCCGCGCAAGGACTTTATCCAGAGCTTTGCCAAGTTCACCTATCTGCTCACCATCTAACATCTGCACAGACAAGTTAATACTGCGGTGACGATGCCAATTACCCTGCTTATTTTTATAAATATAATAATTGAGTAAAGTCGGCGGTGATTCATAACCCAGCGTAACATCAAGAATCCCCCTCAAATATACCGGGGTTCCATCCTCACTTAATGCAACAGGGACATCGCCAATTTCCTTATAATTATTAAAGTCTCCACTGGGAAATATAGGGATATCCATATTCTCTACAGTTAGAGTACCCCCGGGTATTATATTATTCCTGGCATTCAAGATTGGGGCAATCATATCTGGACGCAAATCATAAGAAGCCAGCCGCTCCTGGGAATAAATCAAATTAACCTGTTGATGTAATACACCTGAACGCAAGACACGCTTCACCTGAGGAAGTGTGCGAATATTCGCCGCAACAAGCTCCGAAAAATCATCCAGCTGCCGATAGCTATACTTAGCTCCAGCTACCATAGACAAACGAGCGCGAGTGCTAGCCAAATCCCTTACAATAATTGGCTGCCATGCGTCGGGAAAAAAAGTTTGTGCGCTCAACCGCTGAGTTAGAAATAATTTCCTAGCTTCTGCAAGTTGTTTATCGCTTTTATCAGAGAAAAAATCCACACCTACAAAACCTGGGCCATGGAGTATTTTGAAATCGGCCCCGTAGCCCTCTAACTCCATCCAGTTAGAAAAAACTTGAAGTGCTGCCTCTGCATTAATACCCGCAACAGAAAGTGGTAACGCGACTACCATACTAACACGCTGACCTACTTTTTGTTTCTCTTTCTCCCTGTTATTACTGGCATTTTTAGCGCGAATTTTAGATAGGGCTTCGCGAATAGTCTTAGCACGCAAAGCTATTTCATCCGCTCCTGCTGGCGGGCTAGCAACAGCCAACAAAACTGCAGCAGTATCACCAAATTCAGTATTCAGCTGGGTAGACTCTACCCCAGCAGGCAAAGTATTTTGCGCATCAATTAGTTTCAAGTTGAGGTCGTTAAAAGCTTTTGTGACATCCGTATGAGGAGCAAGCTGGGCTTGCACCATGGAAATACCATTTAAAGTTAAGGACTTAACTCCAAAAGAGCGAGCATCAGGCTGATACAAATATTCACTTTGAGCAATAGCATCTTCAATTTGTTTGGTAACTAGTTCCTCTACCTTGACCGCACTTTGTCCAGGCCACGTGGTTGTTGCCATTGCAATACGAACAGGAATATCTGGATCTTTGCTCTTCGGCATAAAAAAATAGGCGAAAACCCCCCAAAGCATGACGCCTACTAAAAGTGCCCAGGAAATAGAGGGGTTATCAACAAAGAAGCGAGCAGTATTAAATCTATGCTCACTCTCCGCTTCAAGTACTTCCTCTCTTGTTTTTTTATCCTGATACAAGTTTCTCAACTCCTTATCAAGGCACTACTCTTACCTTTTCACCATCCCGCAGCTGTGCAGCCCCATTAGAAACAACGCGCTCCCCCATCGACAAGCCATCTAAAATAACGATACTATTGCCAAGAACGGGACCAGGAGTCACCCTTCTAATTCGCGCCCTAAGTATCTCTTTCTCTAATTCAAGAACATACACAAAGAATCCTTTTCCTTTGACTGGATTCGTTAACAAGCAGGAAAGTGGTACAACCACCCGATTTGGTGGGCTTTTTCGTTTTGCCAACGCAAGAGACATCACCATGCCAGTTTTTAGCTCTGCATTTGAGTTAGCAACAGTTACGGTGACAGCAAAAACCCTAGTACGGACTTCCGCCGCTGGAGAAACTTCAGTTACTATACCGGTAAAGATTTTCTCAGGTAGGGATTGTGTGCGCATTGAAAGAATGCTGCCTAGTTTAGTATAGCTAAGCACTACATCTGGCACAGTAAAAACCACTTTCACTCTTGAAGTATCAGCAACAACAAACCCCACTGCTTGTGCATGTACTAAACTGCCCACTTCTATCTTGCGCTGTAGAATTATTCCCGTTAATGGTGAGCGTAATACAGTATCGTTCAGATCCTCCTTCGCTTTATCCAAGTGTGCTTTAGTTCCAACCACCGCTGCCTGAGCTACTTCGAACTCTTCACGCGCGGTATCGTAATCTGGTGCAGTTATACTGGCTGTGGCAAATAATGCTGAAGCGCGTTTGTAATCTAAGTCCGCCTTTCGGCGCTCCGCCTCAGCCTTACTTACATTGGCTGCAGCTTCAATTACCCGATCCCGGTACTGCTCATCATTAACTTCCGCAAGTATCTCCCCCTTTGTTATGTGGTCCCCGGCCTGTAAAATCCGAATTTCTCCCTGTGCCTTGCGGGTTGGAATATCTTCTATATAACCCTCTGTCCTAAATGCCACATCCACTTGAGTGTAAGGATTGACTACAGCTGAATAGGGATACCCTTCAGCACCGCGCTCAGTGCGCGCTACAGCTACCTGAACAGGCATGGGCTGCTTTGCAGGCGGTTCTCCATGGCAACTTATAAGCAAAAATGTAAAAAAAAATAAGGCTAAAGGTTTAAGCACTTAAACTTCCCCCAATGCCTTTTCATACTCTGCAAGGGCACCCCAAACTGAAAGTACAGCGCCGTTGTAATCGCTATTGGCTCGATCAAGCTGGGTTTCCGCCTCCAGCACATCGGTCAACAATGCGGTTTGCTCCCGATAGCGATTAATCATTACCCGGACTTTTTCCCGGTAAGCCGCTTGAAGATCACGTGCAACTTTTACAGATTCCTGCGCAGTACGCAGTTTACGGAGACTCTCCCGCACCTCTATCTCAATACGATTACGTACCTCTGCCATTTGCACCTCAGCGCCCGCAATTTTGCTCGCGCGACTTGCCAACTCGTCCCTCTTCCTCCCCCAGTCATAAAATTCCCAACGCATATCCAGGGATACATAAGCTTCGGCATCTGGAATCAAGCGTACGTTGTAAAGTTTGAGATAGCGAAATTGAATATCTATATCCGGTATATATTCCGATTTCTTGATGTCATAACTGTATTCGGCTTTTTCAATTGCCAGCTGTGACTCAATAAAGTCAGCCCGCTGTTCAAAAGCCAACTGAAGTGACTCCCCCATATCAAAGAGAGCCGGAGGGGGTACCGAAAGGTGCTCAATACTAAACGGTGTTTCTACATTTCTGCCAAGTAACGCATTTAACCTCTCCTTGGCGGTGATCATCTCATCAACACGCCGTTGACGCTCTAGCTCTCGCTGAGCAAGCCGGGCTCGCACATCCAGCAATTCATATTCCAAAGCCACTTGCTGGTCGACATAATTCTTAACCAAATCACTCAAGGAACTAAGAAAAAGTATGGACTCATCTATGGCCTGTAAGTCTCCGAGTATTTTCCCCACCTCGAAGTACTGCAATTTCACTAAATAGGCCACATCCTGTTGGGTCCACCGCACTTTTTGTGCCGCCATTTCGGTACTCACGTAACCTTCACAGATTTCCAAAGCAATGGTGTACAAGCGGGTTAAGGGTTGGCGGACCCCGAGTGAAACCAACTCGGTCGTTCCCTCTTCAGAGGTAATTTCGACATTTACCGGTGGAATAGGCCCAATTTCTGAATCGGGAACCAAACTGCCCTGAGGAAATGTATAGTTTTGAGTAGTAAGGTTATGCTCCACAGCTGCATCCAGTTGAAGGCGTGGGTAACGACGGGTTTTGAGCGCTTCGACCATATCTCCAGCCTCATCAACTTCCAGCGCAGCGCCCTGCACTCGCAAGTTGGTCCTAATTGCTGTTTGCACAGCTTCATTTAAAGGAAGCACAGGCTCGGGGGCAGAGCTCCAGGCAGCGCCGAAGAATATCCATATTGCGAACCCGCCCTTGAACAACGATCACCCCTATTCCGGAAACGGCACAAAACTGGTCAATGCGCAAATAATTAAGATCGAATAAGTATATGTGCTGATCGCCTTGCGCTAAGCTGTGGGGCCCATCCCAACGCCATCCTGTTGTCGCCCTTTTTAAATTTCTTTTCGCAATTATGGACTTAGCTTTTATTAGGCTGGCTTATTTAATATCTCATGACGACGCCAGTTCTTTTCTAACGGGAATAGGCCAAAAAATAGATGGGTAATCGCTAAGAGGTCAATTCCATCACTGTCACGCCACAAGGAAGTTTCACCTGCCGTTATCCATTGGCTAGGCTAATAACTGGCGGCAATCAAAACCGCCCGTTGTTGGTTCCCCGAGCAGTTCTATGGCGGCGAAGTTTCTTCCAATAGTCGTTTTTTTCATCTGCCTGATCGCCGTGGCTGGGGCACTGAGCCTGATTTTTTATTTTGATTTGGATGAACGGCTGATAGAACTACTGCAATGGCTCAATGAACGGGGTTGGCAAACCAGCCTTCTCTATATCCTCATCGTGGCCGCAGCAATCGTTTTACTGCTACCCGGCGTGATCTTCACCATGGGGGCTGGATTTGTTTTTGGGGTTATTAAAGGCACTATCCTGGTGGTGGCCGGCACAGTTCTCGGCGCCACTATTGCTTTCCTTATTGCCCGCTACCTGTTTGGTGAAAGGCCATCACGCTGGGTGATGTCGCACATCAAGCCCGCCACCATTGGCGAGGTCATCCGGCGGGAGGGCTGGCAGATGATTATGCTGACTCGCCTGGTGCCGCTGTTTCCATTCAAGCTGTCCAATTACTTTTTCGGCCTGACTCCGGTGCGGCTGAGGGATTTTATCCTAGGCAACACTCTTGGAGTGATTCCCCTCACCCTACACAACGTCTATGTGGGCTCTATCGCCGCCGATCTAGCCTCACTTGGCAAAGTGGAGGAACGCACCGCAGTCCAGTGGACGCTCTACATCATGGGGTTTGTTCTCGCAGTGATCGCCCTGATCGGCCTGACTCGCATGGCGCGGCGCGCATTAAAACGAATCGTAAAAGAAGAGGACCTGTGATGCCCTGGATGAAATGGTTACCGTGGCGTTTCTTCGTACGCAGATTCGCAACTGCCCACGGTTTCCTTGACCCGCTTACATTAATGGCACACCTGCAGCGCTTTGCCGAGCCCTCTGAGGTCAGCGAACCAATTGAGCTGTTGCGTGCTGGGGCAGTCTTTCATGCCCGCGCCCTAATCAACAGTAAGGTTATCCAACACAACCTGGATTGGGTCTGGCCATACTGGATCCAGCGCCAATTCGATCCAAGGGACAAGTCATTCATCCCCCGCGCTTTTTCCATTACTCACTGCAACCTCAGCCACCGCAACTGGACGGCAGTAGGCCTACCAGACTGCGATGAGTTGCCGGTTATCGACCCTCGCGGCCTACTCACTCCCCATTACGATGGCTGGTCCATTGATGCTTGGGTAATCAGTGATACAGGCGATGTGCTGACTCCCGCCAGTCTCACCTACTGCGAGCAACACCAGGAGCTAGGTGACGATATTTCGGTGGTGACAGAATCAGCCCTAAAAAGC
This sequence comes from Microbulbifer variabilis ATCC 700307, assembly GCF_000380565.1. Taxonomy (GTDB): domain Bacteria; phylum Pseudomonadota; class Gammaproteobacteria; order Pseudomonadales; family Cellvibrionaceae; genus Microbulbifer; species Microbulbifer variabilis. The sequence continues at coordinate 532,529 of NZ_AQYJ01000029.1, read as the reverse complement.
CTGAAATTGCGCAATTGTATCCGGGTTGAGACCCGACATGGAAAACCCCACTGCGTGATGGATCTCACTGCCAGCTGCCGTGATAGTGGATGGTTATTGGTGGCACTGCGGCCATGCAATCCCGAAGGAGTCAGCTTCGTGCACAAGGTAAGCTTGGAAGAGAGCGGAAGGCGCTGGCTAATTGAGGACCAGCCCGCTGTTGAATTCGGGCAAGCAGTGGACAAACACTTGGCATCCAACTATCGCGGCGGCGATATCTATTTGCACCTGAAGGATGAACACGGATGTATGTCTGGTGAGTGCGATGTCGGAATGGCCACGGCAGCGGCCATGTTCCGGATTGAACGACACAAGCCACTCAAACTGGATGTATCCATTCCCTTAGGAGAGGAATCTCATACAGGCCAGCCGTCGAGAACTTGGAAAGAAAGCCTGAAAGGGCATTGCACCCTGCAGGTCCCGGATAGGGACTTCCAGTTCTTATATGATTCGGCAATCCGCACATTGATCCTACACTCTCCCTGTGATGTCTACCCTGGGCCCTATACCTACAAGCGTTTCTGGTTCCGTGATGCGGCCTTTATGATTCAATCCCTATTGTTCGCTGGGCTCACCAGTAGAGCCGAGCGGGCCCTGGATCAATTTCCCCAGAGACAAAAACGCGATGGTTTTTTCCACTCCCAGGATGGCGAATGGGACTCCAATGGTGAAGCTCTGTGGATTTTCGATCTCTATTGCCAGCTGAATAACAGGCCACTAAAACAGGCCTGGTGTGAATCAATACTCAAGGGGGCGCGCTGGATTATCAATAAACGCCTACCCGAGGACGGAAGTCTCTGCGCCGGTCTGCTTCCCGCCGGATTCAGCGCAGAGCACTTGGGCCCCAACGACTGCTATTACTGGGATGACTTCTGGGGAGTGGCTGGTCTGCATGCCGCAGCTTCAATCTGTACTAGGGAGGGCATCGACGATAACGCCCACCGTTTCAATACCGCAGCCGGTGACTTTCAAAACACCATTGACCGCAGCCTTGCCGAGGCGCAGAAGAGAATTGGCCGCGCAGCAATGCCCGCCTCTCCCAATCGCCGCCTGGATGCCGGTGCCATTGGCTCCGTTGTTGCCGGTTACCCCCTGCAACTCTATCCAGCGGATGATGCCAGGCTCACTGATCTAGCGGACTTCCTGATCAATAACTGCTTTGTCAGCGGAGGTTTCTTCCAGGACATGATCCACTCGGGGATCAACGCCTACCTGACCCTGCATATCGCCCAGGTCTTGCTGCGTGCCGGCGACCGGCGCTGCCTGGACCTAATGCGCAGTGTGGCACAACTCGCCTCCCCCACAGGCCAATGGCCGGAAGCCATCCACCCCCATTCCCTAGGAGGCTGCATGGGGGATGGTCAACACGCCTGGGCCGCAGCTGAATGGATAGCAATGCAACGGAACTGCTTTGTTCGCGAGGAGCAGGATGCCCTAATCCTGATATCCGGGCTACCGCCTGAATGGCTCAAGGATACTTCTGCCAGGAAGCCTATTCTGTTCGGCCCAGCACCAACCCGGTTTGGCGTCATCTCCCTGGAAATTACTCCTGGCGCCATCCCGAAAGTATCCTGGAAAGGAGAATGGTACGGAAAGGCACCGGCTATCGCCATCAAACCCCTCGGCTTTTCACCCACCCTGGTTGGCGAGGGCCTGAATTCCGTAGAGTTGAAAAGTCCATGAACATCGTGATGTTAACCAATACCTACCTGCCCCACGTCGGTGGCGTGGCGCACTCGGTCGCAGCATTCAGCGAAGAATACCGCAAGCGCGGTCACAAAGTGCTGGTTATTGCCCCGGAATTCGCCGAGCAGGTAGCCCGCGAGGAACATGTATTACGGATCCATGCGATACAAAACTTTAACGGTAGCGACTTCTCTATCGCTCTACCTTTTTCTCTCGCCCTAAATGAGAGGCTCGATGACTTCAAACCGGATATTATCCACTCCCACCACCCCTTCCTATTGGGCCTGACGGCACTGCGAATTGCCCGCGAACGAGAATTACCGCTGGTTTTCACTCACCACACACTATATGAACACTACACCCATAATGTGATGGCCAGCTCCCCGGTTGTTAAGCGTTTCGCCATAGAAATTGCTACCCGCTACGCTAACCTGGCCAACCTGGTACTCGCTCCAAGTCTCAGTGTTGTGCGGCTACTGCATGAACGCGGCGTACGGACGCCTATTGCAGAAGTGCCTACTGGAGTTCACGTGGAAGAATACTGCGGCGGTGATGGTAGGGGTATACGAAACCAATTGCATATTCCCGACTCAGCATTTGTAGTGGGACACCTCGGCAGATTTGGCCAGGAGAAAAATCTGCCTTTCCTCTGTGAAGCAGTAGCCCGCTTTATGCACGACCGGGAAAATACCCACTTCCTATTGGCGGGAAGTGGGCCACTGGAAGATGACCTGCGTGACTTTTTCACCCAGCAAGGCCTGTTACAACGTGTACACATGCCAGGCAAGGTTCTCGGTACATCACGGCGAGATATGTACGCCGCCATGGACACCTTTGTCTTTTCCTCAACAACAGAGACTCAGGGCCTTGTCCTGTCTGAAGCAATGGCCAGCGGGGTTCCAGTCATAGCTCTGGAGGCCAATGGAACCCGGGAAATGGTCAAGGACAGAATCAATGGACGGCTACTCAACAACACCGACCTTGAACATTTTGTCTCTGCCATTCACTGGCTACATGACCTACCTCCGGGAGGCCGCAGAGAGTTAATTTACCAGGCGGTAAACACCGCCAGGGATTTCTCCATGAGAAGCTGCGCCCAGCGCGCGCTTGACCTTTACCAACCCCTGGTAAAAAACAATACCCAGCCAAGTCGGATCCACCCAAATCAATGGGGAAGGATATGCAAGTTAATGGGGGCACAGTGGGAAATTATCGAAGGCCTAACCGGAGCCGCTGGGGCAGCACTGAGGCAGGCACCGGAGCAGTAATCCCGAGCAATGTTAAGCCGTATTGGACTCTCCGTCAGGCGTTGGCGCCGTCGCTTCAGTCGCAGTGAGTGGATTGCCTCTCTACTGGGTCTCTCCACCAGCGGACGCCAACCCCATGCACCGGGGCTGATCCTGATCCAGATTGATGGACTGGCTTACCCCGAGTTACTCAAAGCTCTGGCCAGAGGCCGCATGCCCTTCCTAAAACGGTTGATCCGGAAGGAACATTACCGTCTAGAACATATGTACCCTGGAGTTCCCTCCACCACGCCCGCTGTTCAAGCGGAACTCTTCTATGGAGTGCGCCAGGCGGTGCCCGCCTTCGGCTTTCTGGTACACGAGACCCAAAAGCTTGGCCGCATGTACGATCCGGAAGTGGCTGCATTAGTCGAAAAAAGGATCAATACCCAACAGCGCGACCCACTTTTAAGCGGTGGCAGCTGTTATCTCAGTCTGTTCCGTGCCGGAACCAAAACCGGTGAAGCCCATTTTTGCCCCGCCGACCAGGGCTGGGGACCCGCACTGCGCAGTGCCAGCCCACTAACCATCTGCATACTGGTGCTCAGTAATCTATGGAGCCTGATTCGCACCGGCGCTTTGATCGTGGTGGAACTGGTTCTTTCCCTCATAGATTGCGTACGCGGTTTAATGCAGGGGCAAAACTTCATAAAGGAATTGATGTTTATCCCAACGCGGGTCGGCATCACAATCCTCACACGAGAGTTTTGTACTATGGGCGCCAAAGTCGATATTACCCGCGGCCTGCCCATTATTTATGTCAATCTACTGGGTTACGATGAGCAATCGCACCGCCGCGGTCCTCGCTCGGCTTTCGCCCATTGGGTACTGAAGGGTATAGACGATGCCATAGCGCGTATCTGGCGCGCTGCCCATGCCTCAGACCGCCGCCACTACGATGTATGGATCTTCTCCGACCATGGCCAGGAACAAACCCAACCCTATGAGGAGCTGTATGGCCGCAGCCTTGGCGATGCCCTTTCAGAAATCCTTTCCGGACTGCCAAAACCACCACGAATCGAGCCAGGCCAGAGTAGACGTGGAGTCCAGCTGGAGCGGGCGCGACTGTTTGGCAGCGAATGGATGGATAAGGTTGAACTTGAGCGGGCGCCGGAACAGGATGCCAGTAAAACCCCGCTGGCACTGACCGCCTTGGGGCCCCTGGCAATGCTCTACAACCTGGACCTGGATGGTAACAGCCGCGCAGATGTGGCACGCATGATTGTAGAGAAGGCCCACGTGCCATTGGTGCTCTACCGGGTGGACCCAAGTTCTCCCTCATCCCCTGTCCACGGCTGGTGGAAACATGGCCCGGTGAGTCTGCCAAAGGATGGCCGCGAGCTGATGGGGGACGAGCACCCCTACCCCGAACAGGCTATCGACGACATGATCAGCCTTTGCAGTCATCCGGATTCCGGCGATTTCATGATGTATGGCTGGTGTTCCAGTGAAAAACAGCCGCTGACATTCGCTATGGAAAATGGCAGCCATGGCGCCGCTGGCCCCAACGAGACCCATGCTTTCGCGCTGATGCCAGAGGATATCCAGCCACCAGATCCGGGGCTGGGCTACTGGCGCCCGCAGGATCTACGCTCTGCCGCCCGGGCCTATCTGCGTGGCGCACGTCCGATGAAGCTGGACGAACACAGGTCGCCGGAAAGTACCCTAAGAATCATGACCTATAACGTACACAGTTGCCGGGGTGTGGATGGCACCCTCTCCCCGCAACGTATAGCCAGGGTAATCGCCCGCTACCGCCCAGACGTGGTGGCATTGCAGGAACTGGATGTAAAGCGTAAGCGCAGTGGCGGCCTGGACCAGGCGGAACGGTTGGCGCGACTGCTGGCGATGGATGTGCACTTCCAGCCGGCAATCAACCTCAACGAAGAGCGCTACGGCGATGCCATCCTCACCCACCTCCCGGTGAAACTGGTCAAGAAAGGGATACTGCCAGGCCCCCCTAAAGGTAAGGGGCGCTTGTTTAATCCAGCTGCTGATGAACCCCGCGGCGCAGTCTGGGTGGAGATTGAGCACAACGGCAGCAAGATCCAGATCATTAACACTCACCTTGGCCTCTCCAGAGCCGAGCGATTGCGTCAGGTGGATGCACTGCTGGGGCCTGAATGGCTTAGCAACCCACGCTGCAAAGGCGAACGCATCTTACTGGGTGACTTTAACGCCCTACCGGCCTCGGCGGAGTGTAAGCGCCTCGGAGGTTACCTGCGTGATGCTCAAGAGCAGGCCCCCCGGCATACACCTAAAGGTACCTTCTTAAAAGTGCGAATTGATCATATTTTCCTGAGCGCCGGCTTTGCGGTAAAAAGGGTGCGTGTTCCCCGTACTGCCCTCACCCGTCAGGCCTCTGATCATCTACCGTTAATCGTGGATATTGAGCTGCCTTTTCGACCCTCGTAACGTAAATCCCCTTGAAAAGGCCCGCTATGCCCCTATTAATTGCAGGAGAAGATTCGACTAAAACCCTGTAAAAATTGAGGTTTTTCGAATTTAACAAGAATTATAGCCAGCGCTTAAAAGGGATTTCCCGACTTGATGGTCCCCACCGCGAGCTATATGATTCCGGTATCGATTAAATAGCAGGAGTCGCTAAATGCAACCACAAGCTTATACAAATACCCGCGCACTGGACCGCTCGGAATCGGCGAAGGTGTTGCGCAATACCTACGCCCTTTTGGCAATGACTGTACTTTTCAGTGCCGTCACTGCAGGAATCGCCATGGCCGTTGGCATGGGCCGTGGCATGGGCTTGATCTGCTCTCTAGGAGCCCTGGCCCTGATCTGGTTTGTACTGCCGCGCACCGCAAATTCCAGCGCCGGTATCGGCGTTGTTTTCGCTTTCACCGGCCTGTTAGGCGCTTCCATTGGCCCAATGTTGAACCACTACCTGGGCCTAGCCGGGGGTAGCCAGATTGTTATGCAAGCCCTTGGCACCACCGCACTGATCTTCTTTGCCCTTTCCGCCTATGTGCTGACAACCCGCAAAGATTTCAGTTTTATGGGTGGCTTCCTGTTTGTAGGGCTGATTGCCGCCGTAGTTTGTGGCCTGGGCATGGTGATTGCCAGCTTCTTTGGCATCTACATGCCGCTGGCCAGTGTTGCCCTGAGTGGGGTTATTGCCCTGCTGATGTCCGGCTTCATTCTGTATGACACCAGTCGTATCATCAACGGTGGTGAAACCAACTACTTGATGGCCACTACTTCCCTGTACCTGGACATCCTGAATCTGTTCACTGCTTTGCTGCACATCATCGGATTCGCCTCTTCCGACGACTAATCAGCAGCTGCTGTTGAGTCAATACTATGCCCCGCAGTGCGGGGCATTTTACTATTTGGCCCGCTATGAAGTTTTCCTTGGCAGTCTACTCTGCGCCCCACTCAACCCAGTCCGCCGCAAGCGCATTGCGCTTTGCCAAAGCCCTGCTTTCTGAAGGGCACGAAATCTACCGGATTTTTTTCTATTGCGATGGAATACAAAATGGCAATAGCATCGCCGCGCCCCCCCAGGATGAAGCCGACTTAACCGGCGAGTGGCAAGATTTACAGCGGCAATACAATCTTGACCTTGTTATTTGCATCGCAGCAGCGCAGAGGCGCGGCGTGTTAAGCCAACGGGAAGCGGAGCGACAGGAGAAGCTATCAGCAAACCTCGCAGAAGGATTCGAGTTGGCAGGCCTAGGCCAACTAACTGACGCTGTAGCCAATTCTGAGCGGCTTGTAACTTTTGGAGGCTAATCATGGGTAACAAAACTCTCGCCCTATGCCGCACGGCTCCCTACGGGAGTGCTTTGGCTCGCGAAGGTCTCGAAGCAGTGCTTGCATCAGCCGCTATGGAGCAGGAAGTAGACCTGCTATTTATCGGTGACGGGATATTCCAGTTGCTGGGCAACCAATCGCCGGAAGAAATCCAACAAAAGAGTCAACGCCGAAACCTGCTGGCACTCCCTATGTTTGGACTGGAACAATTCTATGTTTGCGCAAGCAGTCTCGCAGAAAGGGGGGTTAAGCCCAAACTGATAGAAATTCCTGGAGTAGAGATCAAGACAATTGAGCAGCCGGGCGCTTTAATTGCCTCTTACCAATGTGTATTGAGCTTTTGATATGACATTACATTTAGTCAGTAAATCTCCATTCAGCTCCAGCGCCTTGCGGGACTGCTTGCAAAGCTTTGCCGAAGGAGATGCGTTACTTCTAATCGAGGATGGCGTTTATGCCCTGCGCCATGATGCTTTGCAAACACTACAGAATTCAGCCGTTTACTGTCTGGAGGCCGATGCCGCAGCACGCGGGCAGCGGGAGCTGGCGGCAATTGTGTCAGGTATCAAAATGATTGACGATGCTGGCTGGGTAAAACTCTGTACTCAGCATAACCCCATCGTCAGCTGGTTCCGGTAGAAGTTGAAATGAATCACTTATCAGCTAATGGTAAAGAAATTCCCCTAGATAAAGAGGGCTATCTGCGGGACCTCAAAGATTGGAGCCCCGATGTAGCAGAACAGCTGGCGGCAGCCGAAGGCATAAAGCTGACAGATGCCCATTGGGAAGTTATCGAGCTGTTACAGGACTTCTATCGCCAGTTCGACCTGTCTCCCGCCATGCGTCCCCTGGTGAAATTTATCGGCCAGCACCTGGGTGCAGACAAAGGTCGTAGCATCTACCTGATGCAGCTTTTTCCACCAAGCCCAGCCAAGGTAGCCAGTAAAATCGCTGGCCTACCCAAACCCACCAACTGCCTGTAATTCCTACTATTCAACTTCTAAGAATTCAGGCCAGGCCAACTATCTCCAACGGCCTGGCCATCTAGGCAGGCTGATCATAGCCCTCTCATACAACACCTCGCACAACCTTGTTCTACACTGCGCTTCACAGCCACATCCTGAAATTACTCCGCAATTTTTAGCAAGACACCCAGGAATCTATGTTATGCCAGATATCCGATTCGGAATCGTCGGCAGTGGTATGATCGCCGGTGTAACAGCCAAGGCGATAGACCAAGCCACCGGAGCCAGAGCTGTCGCGGTCTCAAGTAAACACTTTGACAGGGCCAAAAAATTCGCCAGTGAACACAAAATTGCCAAAGTGTTTAAAAGCTGGCAACAGCTTGTAGAGGCAAGGGATATCGATGCTGTCTATGTAGCAACCCCAACTATCGGCAGGGAAGAGATTTGTCTGGCAGCCCTCGAAAATGGCAATCACCTGATTAGCGAAAAACCATTCCTCAATGGACTTTCAGCACGCAGAATTGCCAATCAGGCCCAGTCGAGGGGGCTTGCCTTTATGGATGCCACTCACTTCACCCACCACCCGAGGACAAAACAGGTCATCAAGCAGCAACAGAAGTCTATCGGGGATGTTCAGCGCATATACTCCGCTTTCCTCTTCCCCTTTGTAGAACGCGACAACATACGCTTTAATCCAAAGTTGGAACCAACTGGCGCAATTGCAGATATCGGCTGGTACAACATGCGAGCTATCGTAGAGTTCTTGCGCCCGGCAGGAACAATCCAATCTATCGCAGGAGCAGTGAAACGCGACCAAGAAACTGGTGCCGTTATTAGCGGCACCGGCATGATCGAATTTTCCAGCGCTCAAACCTCAACTTTCGACTTTGGCTACGACGCTGGTGTGTGCGATATGGACCTCAACATCCTGGGAGACAACGGTCTGATTCAGCTCAATGACTTTGTCTTGGACTGGAAGGATAGCTTTGTATTTGGCAACCCCAACTACTCAGCAGACTTTACGCTACGACAAGGAATGGCAACTCCCAGAGAATTTGAACACTTTGCTGTTGACACCCAAAAATCCCAAGTCGTTTACATGATTGAACATTTTTGTCACATGGCTACAACTGAAGATATTGAGCTTCGCAACGCCGCTGCTGCACGCGCAATTCACACCCAGGAACTACTGGACCACTACTGCAGCTCGGTTGGAGTGACACTCGAAACATCCAACTTTTAAAGGAAAAGGGAGTGCAGACTGTGAAACTATGACCATTAAGCCACTAGCCAAGCAGGACCGCTCTTAGTCTCCAATCAAATGTGCAAGATTACTCGCCGATCTCCGTGATGGTGGCGATGCTCCCACAGATAGATACCCTGCCAGGTTCCCAACATCAGGCGATCACCCTGCACAGGGATTGAGAGGCTGGTTGCAGTCAAAGCGCACTTGATATGGGCCGGCATATCATCCGGCCCCTCCATGGTATGGGTGTAAAGGCGATCATCCTCAGGTACCAAGCGATTCAGCCACTGTTCCAAGTCCCTACGCGCACTTGGATCAGCATTCTCCTGAATCAACAGACTCGCGGAAGTATGCTGAATAAACAAAGTACAGAGTCCTTCCCTTGCCCCTTGACAAGAGACCCAGTCAGTCACCTGATCAGTAAACTCATATAACCCCTGCCCTTGTACCCTGATTGCTATCTCACCTATTGCCATACAGATTCCTATATAATTCGCGCCCGCTCCATTATTGAGACTACCGTATTCTATATGGCACTGTACCGCGTTAACACCAACGACTATCAAGAGCAGCTGAACAAGAAGGCCCAGCGCCTGAGTGAAGCTTACCGGGAATTCACTAATCTGGAGCCAGAGCTATTTCCCTCACCACCCATCCACTACAGACAGCGTGCAGAATTCAAAGTCTGGCATGAGGGCGGTGTAGCCTACTACGCCATGTATCGTCAGGGCGAGTACAAGAAGCCATTTATTATTGACGAGTTTACTGTCGGCTCAGAACTTATGAATAAACTGATGCCAAGGGTCCTGGCGGCCGTAAACAGCAGTGAGACTCTACGCAAGCGCCTGTTCTCCGCTGAATTTCTCACCACTCTAAGTGGTGATGCCCTGATTACCCTGATCTACCATAAAAAGCTGGATGAAATATGGGAACAGGAAGCCCGTGCACTGCAAGATAAACTCGGTTTCCCAATCCTCGGCCGCTCTCGTAAGCAAAAGGTGGTTTTGGAGCGGGACTATGTCACCGAACAGTTGGAGATAGGTGGCAAGCAATACCAATACAAGCAGGTGGAAGGTAGCTTTACCCAACCCAATGGTGAGATCTGCCGCTCTATGATTCATTGGGCCAAAAGCGCCTGCGGAGAAAGCGCCAATGATCTGCTGGAGCTATACTGTGGGAACGGCAACTTTACTATTCCGCTCAGTGAGAATTTCCAGAAAGTACTGGCTACAGAAATATCCAAAGTCTCCGTTAATTCCGCCCAGGAAAACATCCGCGCAAATCGTGTTAATAATCTGGATATTGTGCGCCTGTCCAGTGAAGAGTTTACACAGGCTATCGATAAAGTCCGCCCCTTCCGCCGGCTCACCGACATAGACCTGGACAGCTATAATTTCGATACCGTACTGGTTGACCCACCCCGTGCAGGCCTGGACCAGGAAACCTGCAAAATGGTTGCTCGTTTCCCACGAATACTATACATCTCCTGTAATCCAGAGACACAGCTGGAAAACCTCAAGTTGCTAAGTCAAACACATCACATTGAACGCTTTGCTCTATTCGATCAATTCCCCTATACGGACCACACTGAAACTGGATTACTACTTGTACGCAAGTAAAAAGCGAACACTCCAAAATTATTCGCCTCAATAAGTAAGCTTACCTTTTAGCGGGCTAGCCACAGCTCGCTTTTAAAATTTTACTCACTATCTCTCATAATTTAACACTTACTTTCCTAATCAATAAACCCGACAAAATGTGACTCCCTCTCTCGGCATCACATATACTCGTATCACATAGACTATCTTGATTAACCCTATCCTACGTTAATAACATTTTACGAAACCACCTGTTCCAAAATTTGGAAAAACCATTCATAAGTCACACTCATAACCTCTAAAAATTGATTGAAAAAGAAAAATAAACTCATTAGTTACAGATAAAAATTAATTTTGACACCGGTTTAAACACAGAATAACTTAAGACACCAGGCGACCGTGAAAAAAGCAATCTACTTTCTTAGGTGTTATCTAGCCTTATTGGACACAATCTTCTTAAGCAGCCAATAAACTAAGCAAAGCAACGAAATAAAAATAAATAAAATGGGAGATTTGAACCTTAAGATCATCACCTTGGTATTCTCGGTCTGATCGCGACCTCTTCAGCCAATCATAATGGCCACTGTGTTTCACTCCGAGTCACCAGTAAGATAGTTTGATACCTAGTTATGAATCGAACCACTGGACAAATCGATATCTTGCTAATGTTCCTCCGCAAAAACCATTGCCACTTTCCTAGTATATCAACCTCCTGTTTCAACTTAGGATTCTCTACCCCTAAACGCTGCACTTCAGAAAGTTCATTTTTTGCTCTAGTGAATACCTTAGTGAGATCCCTGCGTTCATCCACCAAAATCTTCACTTCCTGACACTCTTTTTCAACATCGTGACAGCATGAAGGAATGATTATCGAGAGTATCAATCACTTCCTTAACTTTAATGCCTTATATCAAGCTGAGAATTACACTTTAACTTTGGTTTCTTTTGAATATAACCAGGCTAACTTCGTCCCTACGTGATTGCATGGATAATTTATCCAGGATAACAAATCAGGCTCAGCAAGCAGCAAACTTGAATAGCACTTCACAATTATTCTTTATACCACCAGATCAATAAAAAGCAGTTACTATTTTTTCAACTTTGCGCCTTGTGTATCAATGGTTACATCTGGATGAAAACCCAAAAAACAAGTTCATTTATGGTTGGAATACAAAAAGGATATGGGCCGAAGCTTCCAATATTATTCCTCTTGAACTGTATTTGCCTTAAGTAAGGTCTATCTTCAAAGCTCATTCTTTACCTGTGCAATACCTAAAATACTTGCCTCAAAATCCAGGCAAAGCTCAGATTTTGACATTGGCTGCCTTTGTTTTTTATCAGTTTGGCTTAATTGGAAGTCCTTTCAGTTGACTAAGAAATAGTTCTTTGGTTGGCAATCCCGCTCCCTTGCAGCAAATCCTTGGACATCAACTCCTAACTGTACAGATGGTATACCATCAACGTAAGTTCCACGTTCAGCAGCATAAGAGATGAAATTACGTCCATGACCCCATCGCTCAGGCAGATACCCCAATCAAATTTTCCGAACTAAATTCGAATATTTTACTGGACGTCGAGGGAATACGCGTAACATTGCCTCGGACATTGACAAGAATAACCACTCCGACGTTGATATATAGATATATTTTAACTGCTTGTAGGCAGCCGATTATGAGATTTAGTCTAAACTAATCCAGATCAGAATGACCTACTTCCACTATCAGATAAGGCGTACTTAGCCAGGGGCAAGGTACATCCGCTAAAGCTTACTGTAGCACTCAGGGGATACCAGATGGAAAATCAACACACCGTAAAAAGTACCCGATTTTGGCTATGGATTTCGATTCTTATATTTGCTGCCTCCAACTCTGTTGTTGCGAAAATCGGGGAGCTCGGTGCCTATCACCCCATTAATGGAAATAATCCCATATCATTTTGCAACCTCTTGTTTGCAGGAAATCTCTTGGCGGGTATCACCCTTTTAATAATCTATAGGAAAGATTGGCGCCTCAGCATCTTAAAACAGTACCCTTTCAAAGACTGGTTTTACATGTTTGTGCTTATCTTGATGTCTGGTGTTCTTGCCCCTGCTTTCTTCTTTATTGCTCTAATGATCACAGAGGTGACTAATGTCGTTTTAATTGCAACTCTAGATGCTCCCTTAGGACTCTTGTTAGCTTTTTTAATGTTCAGGGAAAAGCCCACCGGGTTCTCAATAGTGGGTGCTCTTGTGGTAACAGTTGGTGTTATTGCAATTTTTGTGCTACATCAACCTCCGATGGAAGATCCAATGAGCATGAAAATGCTGAACCTTGGAAATCCAGCAATGAACCAATTCCTAGAAACCCTTCCCAAAGCAGGAGAAATTTTAACCGCTGTAGCAACACTCTTAGGAGTCATTGCCGTTCAGGTAAGTCGGAAACTGCTTGATCGCATCCCTATTGGCGTCTTTTCAGTTTTCCGCATGCTTGCAGGAGTGATACTCTTTTCGATCATTGTCCTCTCTGTATTTGGCCCCCATCACTTTGACGACCTCTTTTCTCCATTCCTCTGGGTGTGGATGCTGGTATACGGCGCGATCATTATAGTCTTTGGGCAGATCACCTGGTTTAAAGGACTCCAAGGAGGGGCCAGCTCTGCCGATATCTCTATCGCTACAGCCATCACTCCCGTAGCAGGCACTTTCTTCGCCTTTCTGATTCTTCAAGAGATTCCCAACTTTGCTCAAATCGTTGGAGGAATCATCATCATGGCAGGAATAGGAATCTCACTACTCGGCCAATATCGAGAACAAAAAGTCGTCGAAATTAGGTATGAAAAACCGTGCTCATTTAAGGGGGTATAGCGCTTTCAAGCAGCAGCGCCTTATTAGGTAACTTAGTATCTTAGTAAGCCTCGTTAAGCAGAACAGTACAGCTGATCACGAAGTAAACAGTGGCGAAGCAGGGTAAGAAACAATGTGCATAATTTAAACGTAAAGCTATTGCTTTCAGACTATTTATGACTAGAACGCTTGATTGATACTAGCCGATTCATGCGCTGTTTAAATGAATCAATCACTCGCCGGGTCTTTATTGAAGGCGCCTGTGCCAGCCGCTTCTAGGACGGCTATTTTTACTGAATGAAAAGGTCCTTGGAACTACTTGGCCAATGGGGATTTCAATCCTAACCGTGCCTGTATCGCCGAGACTCCTAATAATTCTGATTACCCTTCTATTCAAAAACGTATTCATACGCCAATCATAGGTAGGCAGACCAGAAGTCCGCTACCTCTTGTGCAAGATGAGCGCCCAAATATGCTAAAAAGTTTACCTGTTCATATGAATAGATAATAAATTTTTGTGATCGCTATCTAGCCCCTAAAAGGCTGTATGCTGTTACTTAAACTCTCCTCTATCCTCAAGCAGCTGGAAGATATCATCAAAATACTGGCTTCAACTCCAATGAGACTTTGGAGGCTGCTTTAAAAATTTAGCAGGGCCAGAGAGTGCGGTACGATTAATAAGGAGACTCCACCCGGACCTCAGTTATAGAACTCAAACCTTATTAGACAGTAAGAAACATCAAGCTCCGATTATCGCACTAACGTCAAACGCTGTGACAAATTCGGAGTGCAGCAGAAAGCTTTTTAACAACAGCGTTTTGTTATGCATCAAATCGTTGTCACAGCTATCGCCATCGCCCTTAGATTTCGGGAATTTCGCCGAAAAAACCAATTACACAGCAAACTTTCCCGTTCTCATCTATTTCTGTTACATCAAACCCGGCTAGGAGCAACTTATCGTTTTGATGAATTGCCCAATGGTACCGATGAAACCCATGTTGGGAGTCTACACCACTAGTTCGAGAGTAAATAGCTCCTGGGAGCTTAGACTTTACTTCATGGACATTTTTCTCAAATCCGTCAATGCCAGAGACATCAATAGACGGATCAACAAACCGAACATCGCTGCTCAGAGCATTTTCAAGGTGGACGCGTACTTTAGAAGAGTCAGGTTCGTTCCATGCTGCCAGCATGTGGTCAAGGGCTTCCGGGTATTTGGCCATAGTTCTTCTCGTGTATATCTGGCAAAATCAGAATTAAAAGTTAAATTGCATAATGTCACATACAGCCGCCAACAAAAGGAGTCCGTAATTGCGTAGGAATTTGAGTGACGCCTTTTGTCGGTCCGCTGCTGCGACTTCTTAAGTTTCCATTTGTGAAATAGTCTAAAGTATCAAAATGACCTACCGAGCGCTATAAACCAGTTTTTACCAGCAACCATTTGACCTGCTTCCTCGAGATACTTTATATCTTTAGATTCGATGTATTTTTGACAGATATCACCGACTTCACTTGCCTTTAAATCATCAGGTAGCTCTTGCCATTCTCTTAGATCATTATGAGCAACTGAATAGAATGCAAACGCTATCTTTCGCCACTCCTTATTATTTGCCTTTATTTCTTCAAGGCTCTTTTTTATACTACTCATTTTCTAACAACTAACTGATATTAATTGAAACATAATAGCTAATTCAAAAGCAGTATCAATATATCATCCTTTTCTTTAATTCCAAAGCTCTTCAGCCTAACCATCCAAAAAGGTACCGAAGTTCAATAGCTACCTTTAGCTATTACACATATTAAGAAAGAAGGATAATATAATTCCGTACTTTCATTGCCATATATCTTATCGAGAAGCCATTAAGAATCAATGAAATTATTGGTTTTCTTCAAGCAAGTTGTTGGTAGAACATACATAACACAATGTCAGACGGACAAAGCTGTTTAGCTCACCAACCTTCAGATAATATTACTCGTTACTGACAAACAAAAAACTTAGAAATAGAAGCATATTCAATTTAATAGAATACTCGTATTGGTGAGTTAGCCGTCAATTTATGTGCTATTTACATTTTAAATAATGACTTAATATACTTTTAAAGATAAGCTAGACAAATGATATATCACGCTCTATCGAGTTTAAGTTGTCCAGACGCTTCACTACCGACTTTTACGAAAAAGGATTTATTATGAAATTAAAATTGAATAAAGGATTTTTATTTCTTGCTTTCATTAGCAGTATCATTCTAAGTGAAAGTCTCTTGGCTGAGATGAAAGAGGATACCGTTATCCTAACTATTGGAGCATCTTTCACCGATGGCAGAATACCAATTAATGATGATTTCAATTCCCCCCTTGGCGGAATCGCGATTAGCGCCGGTAAATATCTATCATTACATCAAGCACTTATTCGGCAGAAAAGTCTATCAGGTTATGTTATAAATGAAGCCCAGGCTGGGGCGACAACCTTCAACCGCCTAGGCTGTAACCCTGGACCGGATTGTGGTCCAGGTTTTTGGTTTGGTTATGAAAACCAACTTAACCGAGCACTAATGAGAGTCGCTGTACCTGACCCCTCCCAACCATCTGGCGTAAAATACAATGCGAGTTATGTTGTTATCACCATAGCAAATGACTGCCTACACTCGGATGCCTTTGGTATTCCTCAAGACCAGGCTCAACCATGTGATACAAGTCAACTGAATGCCTATATCGATAGATTAATAGCTGTTGGGCAGACTGCCCTCAATAAAGGTATCACGCCTATCTATGACATAATGCCAGCTTGGGAGGATATTGACCTGTCAACAACCGCAGCATTATTCGGTTTGCATTGGATTATGAATGAACAGCAGTATAACGAATTGCGGGATCTTCATTATAACCGTTTAAGCAGTGAACTCCCTGAGGCGGAGGTATTGAATATATGGGAGGGCTTTCACCCTTTACCTGACGGACTGCACCCAACAGACAAAACCACACAGAAAGCAGCCCGTCGAATCGCTAACTACATTCGCTTTCACAATTCAGGAGTTTCTGAATAGCTCCTTGATATAAATGCGGAATATGAAGGCAGTCACTTGGCTGCCTTTAAAGTACCTTCTTGATAGTAATGATAAGACGATTTTTCTTTCACTAGCCCAACATGATTTTACATTCAGCGGTTTGTCATGAGTTTTACCGAAGTTGACAGTGCTTAATCGGGTCGATTGTAATATTTAATATGTCATAACCTCCACCAAGAACTCCGGTGAGTTACATGAGAACACTACAGACTTTCAGCAAGCGGATCAAGATGCTCTTTTATTTGTATATATCTGTTGCCACCAGATATATTTTCCGGTTAATTTCCTTAGCCGCTTTATTATTACCTCAAGTTTTGAGCTATTACCCCAAATGAGCTCAAGATGATCGCCACTTACTCTAAATATGGAAAGCATATTCATCACCTGATTAAGCGTAATATTTTCCACTCCGCCAGGCAAACCTTCATGCGCAAGGTGTTTAAGGATTTGCTCCAGGGTTTGCTGAAATCATCCATAGTCAGATAGCCCAATTAACTTCGCCCAATCGCTAGCGATAAATATGACCTGGTCATCCAAGCTGTAATTATCAGCATTAATATATCAAGGTTTCAGAGAGAATGTATATCAAATTGCAGCTAGAATTAGCCTGGCTCAATGCACAGTAAGTGGCTCTTAGCATATTCTCAAGATAAAACCAGCATGCAACATGGATCATGTCCATACAAAGCGTACCGTTTACGGCCCAAAATTACTCAAGAAATGTACCAACCCCAGGTACTTCGCTTCAATTCTAATTGCCCTCTCCTGGTGCTCTATTAAAACTCATTTCAACATTTTACGTAGTTACCGACGTACCTTGAAAGAACGCCAGAAACTAGTTGGCGATAGGCTGATAAACTTTCACATGGGCAAGACAAATGTCATATAAAAGCCCCAGGCAATCAGCAGTCTTTTATCAAAACCGTTTGTTCTGTATTGTATATGGTCCAACTTAATACATATATTTAATTTTCAATTCTTAATACATGCACTTTGTAATGCCTTTAGCAATTGACCAGAAATTTTACTCGGCTGTTCGGTACTCCGATTAACAAAGACATGCGTCATAGAGCCATGCGCACATGCATTTTCTTGTTTTTCTTTAAAAATTGCGACACCATATTCTACTGAAGAATTGCCTATTCGATTTACCCTAAAAGCACCAAGTATTTTTTCAGGATATGAAATACCAGCCAAATAATTACATTCAGATTTTACTATATAACCAATGTTCTCACTGGATTTAATATCCAATCCAGCTTTATTAATCAAAAAGCTATTCACAATAGTGTCAAAATATGAGTAGTAAACGACATTGTTTACATGCCCATACACATCATTATCCATCCATCTGGTAGTTAACTCTTCAAAACAAAAATAATCTGTACGTAACACAGCCTGCTTACTCACAAAGCCTCCTCATAAGCAGCCTGATAAATCAGGAGTGCATCATCATGAGACAGCGGTTTCGGATTATTGATTAGTAAGCGAGTTTGTAGCATTGCATCGGTGGCGAGCATCTCTAAATGATGCTCGCCAATATCTAACTGTTTTAAGGTCCGGGGTAATTTTAATCGTTCAATTAGCCGCTCAATAAAGATAATGAGATCAGAACACACTTTTTGATCTGATTGAGACGTATTTATGTGTTCACAAATATATGGCGCCAATTCACTATAGAGCTTGGCTGTATCACTCTGATTAAAGCGCATCACATGTGGCAATACTAACGAGTTGCCTAATCCATGAGGTACATGAAAATGCCCCCCTAATGGGTATGCTAGCGCATGTACAGCGGCAACTGGTGCATTGGCAAAAGCCTGACCTGCAAGGCAGGCACCCAATAACATATTTTGTCTTGCTTCTATGTCCTCTCCATGATGTGTGGCCTGTTCTATATTTTTTGATAGCAATAGCAACGCCTGCTTGGCTAGCATATCTGAGTAGGCATTTTTTTTGTGTTTAGACGTATATGCCTCTATGGCATGCACCATAGCATCAATGCCCGTTGCAGCAGTAACATGAGCTGGCAACCCTAGAGTTAATTGTGCATCTAATAAGGCAACATCTGGCAATAACTGTTTGGAGACGATGCCATCTTTGGTGGTTTCTCCTGTTGTTAAAACCGCGATGGGTGTTACTTCTGAACCGGTGCCAGCAGTGGTAGGTATTAAAACCAAGGGTACGCGACCTCCTTGAACTCGTTCAAGCCCATATAGCTGTTCTAGAGATTGCTGAGAATCCATCATAACAGCAACAACTTTGGCGGTATCCATTGAACTGCCGCCACCAAATCCAATTACACCGTCAACATTATGCTGCTTTGCTAAGGCTACTGCCGACAATACGATCTGCTCTTTAGGATCAGCACTAACTTCATCAAAGACAATGGTCGAAAATTTACTATGTAATTGCTCCTTCAGTTTCTCAACCAAACCACAATTTACAATACCTTGATCAGTGACCACTAACAATTTAGTTATATTTAGTTGGTCACATATCTCACTAATTTTATTTAACCTACCAGGGCCATTTATAATCGATTTTGTAGTATTAAATTGAAAACTTAACATAGGATTGTCACCGCCTTAATTATTATGTGCTGTTTCGTTTGGCAATAGTTCCATTTCAAACCCTAGGGAACTTCTGATTAGTTCAGAGTAAATTTGGTACTAATCAGTTATCAGTAAAGACTACGATAAATTAATCACCAAGTCACCAGTGTAGATACGCCGACGTATCTAGACTATCTGGCAGCTACCCCCCCCCTCTCCAGCCTTCTTCCCAGCGTGAGCCCGCGTCCAGCGTATCTGGAGATAAGGCTTCTTCACTTGCCCCACGAGATTGGGTACGGGCCAGCGATAGACCCAAGGTTTCAATGCCGTATAGACTGTGCCGTTAACCGAGGTTAATACCTAGTTTTCTTCCCCTTCGCGCTACTCCACCATTGAGGCACTCGGGGTAAAGACGCCTTTAAAACGATATATTGATGTACATAGAGCCGAGTATCTTATGAAGCACTCCAGCAGGCAACCCAGCCTTCATATGCTGGAGTGGAAGCTCGACGGTATTACCAACGATAAACTATTCCAGATAGGGAAAATGTGACCTCGATTGAAAAAACTGCTGCATTTGCATTGATAAAGACGAGAGGCCCTGCCCTACTAAGCCTGGCTCTTAAACTACTCTATTAACCCTTGAGGTGCGCCCATACGGGAGTAAGGATCTTTGCACTTTCATCTACAGCGTCGAGGGGAAGTTTCACGACACTTCCAGTATCGTAGACCATATTGCAAAATAGGATCAGACCTCCTACCCCAAATAAAGTAACCTTCTCCGAAGCATCAATCTGAATTGTAAAGGGCTCCCGCCTTAAAAAGCAGCACCATTAAACCACGCTTCCTAGAAGTACGCAGTTGCTTCCACGGGCGACAAAAAGCACTTTGTGCCCAGCCTGCAATAAGTACACCCCGCAGTAACTGTCTAGGGCTCCGGCACCCATAGCGATAACTCTCATTACTTTCTTTGGCCCTATGGAATCGAATGTACTTTTTTCCATACCGGACTGCCATTGACAGTTACTTTAGCTTTCGTATAGAGGACTGTAACTGAATTGTGCTAAATACACACAATTGGGATATACAAAATACAGAGTAAGACAAGACAAGCATACCTCACATAGCAACCCAGCTGGCCATTATCCGACCTTAAAAGGATGGAAATAAGGTAGATTACCGGTAAAATTAAGTACTAATTTACACAGAAATGAGTTTACCAGCAGCCAAGTCCACTATTTTTTGGGTCGAGTTTTTGGCTTAGCCGTCCTAGTCCCTCATGCAGATAACCTGGTCTGACTCAAGGTGTGGGAGCGCCAAGGGCCTACCTACCTGTGGGACCCAGTAACAAACGAACTAGCATCTCACTATAAAAACCAAACTCTCTATCCGCTATCACCTCTTTAGTGACGTATTTGTCAAAGAGGTGATTAAATCTAGGGTTCTACCACTAACAATCAGAGGGTTTTATCGACTGAAGTTCTTTCCAAACGGGATGAGAAGAATCTTGTGGAGAGACAAGGAAAAACCAGCGAAGCTCATTAATTTTTTCACAATGGATTTGGTCCCCTTTAAAGTGGAGGGTCTGTTCCTTTTTGGTTACAAATGGCTCAATCCAGCTTATCTGACCAGTATATTTGCCATCAACCTGCTCAATTGTAATAGCAGGCTCATATTCTTTGCCTTCAGTGACGGCTTTGTACAACCCCCTATAGTAGGAGGCTATAAAATTCTCAATTTTGGTCTTTCCAATAACTTGATTCTTCTCAGGCTTATGGGTCCATGAAAAAGCATAACTAAAAAAATCTTCTTTTTCTTGTTTATACATGCCAGGTAAAAACACAAGCTCTTCAATACCATTCAAGGTGATATCTGAAGCAAATTCGATCGGGAAAGGAATTACTTCAGTCTTTGAACCCTTTGGGAATTCAGAGTAAGTGCTAAGCTCTTCAGCAGAGAGCAAAGGTGAAAAGAGAAGCGTAACACAAGCAACCAGCCGAGTTAAAATATTATCAAATTTTAGATATTTATCCATTTAAGCTTATCTTCCTTTAATTCCATACATTAGAAAAAACACGCAACCAGTTTTTACCAACTATTTTTTCTACTACTCGATCAGAGATCCCTTTTTGACTTAGCTTATAAGCAATAAGCTCCATTCGTCTCTCAGAATTCAGTTCGGGAATAAATGGAGGACGATGTGGGGTTTCTCCTGGCGCTGAAATTCCTGCCGCAATACGACGCTCAACTTCTTTGCGAATACTTTCCCGATACTCAGGGCCGTCGTTGACTGGCACTACGCCTTGATCACTACCGATAGCAACATGATCTTCACCGCATATATTATAGGCATGCAATAGATGTTTAATTACCATGTCAGCCTTAATTTCATGCTCACCGCCTTCCAAAAATGGCATTAAATAGATACCAACCAAGCCGCCGGTGTCTGCTGCTGCTTTCAACTCTGTATCGTCATTATTTCGAGGATGCTTATAAATCGTATTACAGCCAGTATGGGAGATCACAATCGGTCTTTTTGACTGCCTGATGGCACTGGCAACAGTTCTCTTTCCTGAGTGTGATAGATCGATCAGCACCCTCTCTGATTCCATTATCTCTATGGCTTTCTTGCCGAGCGAGGTAATTCCTGAATCTTCCTTGACAAGACCACCGCTACCAAGAATTGAAGGGCCATTGTAAGAGACCTGCATGATCTTAACACCCATCTTGGCAAACTCTGAAATACCTGAAAGTGTTTCATCAAACATTTCAGTTGACTGAAATCCCATTATGATACCAAGCTTTTTATCCTCTTTAGCTTTTAGAATATCTGATGCGGATAGAATCAAGCTTAAGTAGTTTGAATTATGCTCAATGATAGCTTTAGTTTTTTCGACCTTTTTTAAAGTCTCTCCATAGTCATCACCTGGGTAGGGAACAGTCATATTCAAGGCACTAATCCCTGAGCTTTTGAATATCCCCAGCGACTTCTGGGAAACAGGCTCCTTGAGCGAGAATGCTACACTGAGCCCATCAATTACAATCGATGAATCGTATTGATTCCACACTGATTTGCCTGCATCAACCCCTGAAAAAGCATTTAATATGCCCGAATTAATAGCCAGATAAGAACCAAGGCTACCTGACATCAGAGATTTAATTAATGCTCTTCTATTTATATCGCTCATAAAACCCCCTCGCCAGAATTAATCAGTACTTCGTGAAGCAATACACTCAACTTCCGCTTTTGCATCAAGTGCAAGTCCGCTTGCTGCAAAAGCACTCCTTGCAGGCTTTTTTCCATTGAAGTACTGAATATAAACTTTATTCGCCTCTGGCCAGTCATCAATATCAGCAAGCATCAAAGTACATTTAACCACATCATCAAAACCCAGATTTTTGCTCTCAAGAACTTGGCCAATATTCTTCATTGTTTGATGCATCTGAACTTCTAGGCTTTCACCTGCCAAGGTTAAAGTTGAAGGATGATTGCCGATCTGTCCGGATAGCCAAATAGTTCCATTCATTTCACGTGAAGAAGAGAAAGGCAACTGTGGGTCGTCGCCGATAAAGATAAAACGACCATTCTTTACAACATGAACTATCGATTTACTATTTTCAATATTCTTCTCGGGACTTTCTGAAAGCACCACCAAATTTGCTTTCTTACCTTCTTCAACACTACCGACAGAGTCTTCGATTCCTATCACCTTTGCGGCATTTAAAGTAGCTGCTTGAATTGCTTCGAGAGGCTTCATACCTATCTCACCTACGAGTAGCTTCAACTCATGGTGAATCATCGGTGTTGTGTCATTTTCCAGGTCACTAAATGCATCTGTGCCCGCGGCAATAGTAATGCCGCTTTGATAGGCAAATTGTGTCATTTTTGTACTAAGCTGATCAAGCAGCCTATATTTTTCGTTTAATTCATTCCTTTGTTCAAAAACGGTGAGTGTTGCATCTAGAATTGTTCCATTCTCATTCATCGCGTCAAAAAGATCTAAATAGCTATCTTTTTGTAGGATTTCTTCCCACTTTGAGCCATCCAGTTCAGCAGTTTTTCTTCGCCATTCCTTGAAGTTGTCAACTAACTGTGCGGATATATCAGAGGCATGTGAAATAGTCTCAACGCCAGCATTAACGGTTTGTAGGGGTTTGGAAGGGCCAATATAAGCATGCGACCAGACTTTTAAGCCGTGTTTTTTGGCCGCGCTAGCGAGTAATGGAACCGTCTCAGCTTCAACGTCTGCATATATCTTGATGCCTGTTGCACCAGCACCTTTAGCCTGGAGCATTATTGAATCCATATCGGAATGCTCGCCTACCGCTCTCATCCAGACGGTGTGCCCAGGTTCGCGCCCTTTGGCTGATGCAATGGTTCTAGGATCTGAGAAAAAGGATTCTCCACCAATTATGACTGAAAAGTAGATATCCGGCGACGCGATCGAATCCACCTCAGCTTGACGTTTTAAGTACGCCAGTGCTCTCGCATCGCCTCCCATATCTCTCACAGACGTGACGCCGCCGCGAAGCAGATATCTAAGTCGCTCAGTAGTAATCGAAAGCTTATCCCAGTCATCCGGATCTGTAGCGTGATGAACATGAGCGTCTATTAGACCTGGTATAACGAACTTACCTTTTAAATCAACAACGCTCGCCCCCTTCACTTTGGACAGCTTCTTCGTAGAAGCGATTCTCTTAATCTTGTCGCCTTCGATGAGGATCGATTGATCTTTGGCGATTTTAAGTGATTTAACATCCACTATATTGGCGTTAATGAGCAAAACTGGCTCTAGAGTATCTTCGGAAGCTAAGGCGTAGCTATTGGTGGTGATAAATAGAACTACCAGAGTCAATATTTTCTTTATATTCATGGAGTTATCTAAAGGGAGGTTTGCAGGATTTTAATCTAATCGCGCTATTTTGCGCCACTAAAGTCATATTTGAAATGCCATATTATTTTATAGTGTATAAACTATAAGTTTATTTGGTATATCGGTATACTCAATTCCGATCCACGACGATAAGAGAT
This sequence comes from Microbulbifer variabilis ATCC 700307, assembly GCF_000380565.1. Lineage (GTDB taxonomy): Bacteria > Pseudomonadota > Gammaproteobacteria > Pseudomonadales > Cellvibrionaceae > Microbulbifer > Microbulbifer variabilis. The sequence goes on along the minus strand of NZ_AQYJ01000029.1, from coordinate 508,462 downwards.
GAAGCTGACTGGCCGCGAGGAAAGTCAATGAATAAATTACACGCACTTGAAGCCTACTGCTTGGCCTGCGAAAAGCAGAGCTTCGCAGCTGCTGCTCGTGAGCTCGGAATCTCCGCAGCGATGGTTGGCAGGTACATAAAGCAATTAGAGGAAGAGCTGGGCTGCCTATTGGTGATGCGCAATACGCGCAAAGTATCGATAACCGAAGCAGGCGAGAACTACTATAAACAGATTTCACCAATACTAAAAAAACTCCATGCCGTCGATCAGGCGATGTCAGAATATAATCAAGAGCCCAAGGGTAGACTTTCGATATCCACTAGCGTAGAACTGGGCAGTCAATACTTCTCCGGATTGATCGCAAATTATCGCGAGCTTTATCCTCAAGTGTTTCTGGATTTTCACCTTAGCAATGATCCTCTCGATTTACTTGACAATAAAATCGATCTTGTTTTTAGGATCGCACCAGAGTTACCCGATTCTAGCTATATCGTCCAATCTGTCGCAAAGACCAAGTTAGCACTCTGGGCGAGTGACTCGTACGTTGAAGAAAATGGACTGCCTGAAAGCTTGGAATCACTAAAGAAGCACCAATTACTGTTCTTTAACCACAGTATCCGCGGCGACCATTGGCTATTTCTAGATAAAGAAGAAATCAAGAAAATAAAACTTCCCTGGGCATGGCAATCCAATAATGGAAGACTATTAAATGAAGCCGCCGCAGAAGGACAAGGGATTATTCAAGCCCCATTTTATTCAGTCAAATCTTATGTCGAATCTGGGCAATTAATTGAAATTTTGCCTGAATTCACAATAAAACCACTAACAGTCTTTGCGCTCTACCCTCATCGTTGTGAACTATCTTTGAAAGTTAAAACTTTTATCGACATGGCAAAAAGTTATTTTGCAAAACACCATTCTGAGCAGTTCTAATTTAATGGATGTATTTAAACGCACTTTCTCAAATCTGGGCCCTGGAATCATTTGGGCTGCAAGCAGTATTGGCGTATCTCATATCGTACAGTCTACCCGGGCAGGAGCGGATTACGCTTTTGCTTTAATTGGATTTATCTTTCTGGCTCATTTAATCAAGTATCCTTTTTTCAAAATCGGTCCAGAATATGCTGCTGTAACTGGCGAGAGTCTATTAGAAGGCTACAAAAAACACAGTCGATTGGGCTTTTATAGTTATCTGGTACTCACATTTTTAACAATGTTCTTTGTACAGGCGGCGGTTACGATTGTCACTGCAGCCTTGGCTCTGAATCTATTTGGTGATGTCTTAAATGTTTCGGAGTGGTCCGCCGTCATTCTGATCATCACATGCGGAATACTGATTGCTGGCCAATTTAAGTGGCTAAATGAATCCTTAAAATGGATGGTACTTATACTAGCTATCGCCAGCTTAATCACGCTCATTGCTGCAATAAGTCAGTACGGCCTTCTCCCCCCCAAAACATATTTATTGACTGATTTAGGCCCAGCTATGAGTATCGCATTTGTCGTTGCCTTAGTCGGCTGGATGCCCACATCTATTGAAGTTTCTGTTTGGCACTCTATTTGGTCAGAACGAAAAATAAAAGAACTTCCGGAAAGAGAGTATGCTAAGAAGTCTTTAGTATTTGACTTTAAAGTTGGTTATTTCACCAGCTTGCTATTAGCAATAGTATTTGTGTGGTTAGGCGCATTAATAATGTTTGGGAAAGGTATAGAACTATCCCAGTCTGCTGGCATTTTTGCCGGACAACTAATCAATATTTATACCGAATCTCTAGGTGATTGGAGCCACTTAATAATCAGTATTATTTGTTTTTTCGCACTTTTTTCAACAACATTTGCGGTCTCTGATGGATTCCCTCAAGTTTGGCGAAGCGCCCTAAAAGGCTCAGGTGGCAACCAGATTTCTGAGAATAGGGTCTACATAATAAGCCTAGTTACGCTAAGCCTTATAAGCTGGTTTATTATTTCCCTATTTGCCAATCAGCTAAAAAGCCTTATCGACTTTGTCACCACTTTATCTTTCGTTTGCGCACCAATCTTTGCATTACTCAATATTTTGGTTATGAATGGTAAATGGGTACCAAGAGAGTATCACTTAAAAGGCTGGTATTTGGTTTATACTTTTGCCTGCTTGGGCTTGCTGATCTGCTTTAGTTTATATTTTGTTTATTGGCGCTTTCTGAGTGGCTGATTACTAATCATGGAATCTCCATCAGTATTCCTCACTAATGGATAACATCGCCATACCACACACCATTAATGTCCCTACTCTTTTCTTAGAAGTCTCATTAAGACTTCTAAGAAAAATAATTATTCTTATAACACCCACATATTAACTTTCCCCTAAGCATATTTTACATGAAAAATTTAAATGCACTCATGCTAGCTAATACATCCTTTTGCTATCTATCAAGGACTGGACTTCGTTTAGATTCATCATAGTTTCTACTAAAACACTCATCAAAATCCGATTCCTTTATATCTTCTGCCTTCATTAACTCTCTCAATGAGCACTGCCCAAACTCCATCGTAATATTCATCTGCTCTTCATCAGATAGACTCATGCCTAAATCCAGGTATTTCGAAGAACATTCAGTTGTATTCTTTACAAAATATGTAACGCAATCTTGTAAGTCTGATAGTATCTCAGGCTTGATACAGTAAAGAAAATTTTGATTTCCACTGCAGTAATATGCGGATATTTTACTAACTGCTTTTTCCTTGAATGTTTCGGCAATAAGGCCACTGGAGTAAATTACTAGCATTAAAAGTATCGGTAGCCTCATAGTTTTTTACTCAAAGTTTTATTCAAGCAAAGGGGTAGCAGTGATTCACTAGGATTGCCACATTTGAATTTAGCAAGATATGCAAGCAAATTGATGCGTTAGCATAGATCAGTAAAATTATAGAACAAGACTAACTTAATGTCTTATTAAGGGCGGGTTAAAAGCAGTACAAATATTCCCGCGAAGGTCACGCCTAACGAGCCTTCTTAGATCTTCAGCAGTCCGTTTGGCTCTTGATTCCGTTTGATTTCTGATTCCACATCATCCCTGAAGCTATTTTTCATAAACTGACCAATTGACCATTAGCATCTTAACCCTTCCGAATGGGTCACCAAGCCCATGGGCAGAAACTTCAGAATTCCGCAATCTTTAGGCAAGCGATTATTCGCAAACATCGTTTCATGTGCAGAGTATCCTCCCCTCAATCCAGCCACGAAAGTAGAGCACATTCTTGAAAACAGTCAGAATGACGCATGTTCGGAAAGGTAGAGCCCAACTACGATTCTGAGTGCTGATTCAAGCCTAATACCTAAAGCAACTGCAAAGATTCATATGAGAGCATTCACACCATCGACTTCAATTTCATTCTTGATTGCTCAAAGGGGTTCAAATTTGTGACTTTTAATCTACCAAGCCAGAGGCCCTTCTACTGCAGCCCTTCCAACCAACCCTACCGGTGAACGAGTAGTTCACCCCCTCAAGGTCTCCTTTCCTCAGTGGCAGCATTCCCAAGCTGCACGTGATTATCTTCTCAGTTCGCAGGCCCTATTCGCCACAACGGACTCAACTGAGCTCCCCTAAATTCTGTCAAAGTGCCAAACTGTCACAGGATAAAGGTAAATGAATATCCCAAAATCGGGCCAAATATTTGGTTGCAAATGAAACCCTCGCCCTATTCTTTGTGGCACAGTAGGATAAGTCATCCGCCTGCAAGTGCAGCGCGGTACTATGGAACAGAGTAATCAGAAGACGCTATGACCACACAGCAGTTCGACGACTTGAATGTCGTCTCCCAGGAAGTTCTGATCAGCCCGGAGATGCTGAAATCGGAACTCCCCATCAGTGATGCCGCCGAAGCAACTGTCGCCAAAGGGCGTTCCGCCGTGCGTGACATCCTGGATCGCAAAGACCACCGCCTAATGGTGGTAATCGGACCCTGCTCCGTTCACGATGTGGGCGCCGCGATGGAGTATGCCAAGCGCCTTAAGGCGGTAGCTGATAAGGTTTCAGATACTCTTCTGATAGTGATGCGTGTCTATTTTGAGAAACCGCGTACCACAGTTGGCTGGAAGGGGCTGATCAACGACCCTCATCTTAATGATTCTTTTAAGATTGAGGAAGGTCTGCACATCGGCCGCAAACTGCTCCTGGATGTCGCCGAGCTGGGGTTACCCACCGCTACAGAAGCGCTGGACCCAATCTCACCCCAGTACCTGCAAGACCTTATTTCCTGGTCAGCTATTGGCGCGCGTACTACCGAATCCCAAACTCACCGAGAAATGGCCAGCGGCCTATCCTCCGCTGTGGGCTTTAAGAACGGTACCGACGGCGGCTTGGAAGTGGCGATTAACGCCTTGCAGTCTGTCGCTAATCCCCACCGATTCCTCGGTATCAACAAGCGCGGTCAAGTTGCGATCATTCACACGTCCGGCAACCCATACGGCCATGTGGTACTGCGCGGTGGTAATGACAAGCCAAATTATGACTCGGTAAGTGTTGCAATGTGTGAGCAGGAGTTACGCAAGTCTAATATCGTGCCAAATATTATGGTGGATTGCAGCCATGCGAACTCCAACAAGAACCACGAATTACAGCCCCTTGTTGTGGACAATGTGACCCATCAAATCCTCGACGGCAACCAGTCAATCATCGGTATCATGGTGGAAAGCAACCTGAAAGCCGGCAACCAGAAAATCCTGCCGAAGCTGGATGATATGGAATACGGCGTTTCCGTTACCGACAAATGCATCGATTGGGAAACTACCGAGTCGTTACTGCTGGGAATGGCAGAGCAACTGCATGACCCGCTAAAGCGGCGTAACGCTTGATCAAACCCTTTGATGGTATCAGGGCCTTCTAGAGGTCTTGATACCTTCGCTCTATCAACTCCCACTACCTCCCTTCCCTAGTCCTCCACCTAACAATCGCTGACATTCTTCATTTACAGGAGTATGCTGCAGCAGGAGTTACCATTTTGTGACGCCAAAGTCTACATTTTATCTATTTAATTCTGTCAACGAGGCATGTAATTAGTCGGTTTAAATCGGGCCACAATAATGGAACTGCAGTCCAACAAAGTCTTAACCTATATATTCGGCGGATTTATCCTAGTTTGGCTGCTAGTGAGCCTTAGCTTCGCTCTGGAAGGCAATGCGATGTTCCCCTGGATTGCCACTACCCTGCTTGCACTACTTGCTTGCATCACCTTCTCATTCGAAAAAACACGTTATGTCGACGGCACAAAGAAGTTGTTTATTTCTGAAAACCGAATCCTTTGGCATAGCTGGACAGAGAAGCACCCCCTTAGCATCTTTCGAGGAATAAAAGTAATTCCCTATTCAAGCTACTCGGCAAGCAGTAAAAAAAGTTACACCAGCTGGCATATCAATCTGGTATTTCGACATGCCAGCGCCAACGAGGGCGTATTGGCCAGGGTTTTCACCAGAAAAGAGGATGCCCTGGAATTTGCTGATAAGCTTTCAGAGCTAACCGCATTACCAGTCCTGGACTGAAAAATCTTTGAGTTTTGATAGGATGCTTTAAGCTGACTCAGGAAGATAATCCTAAGTTATTCTCTATACCTGTAACTGCTTTTCTCTAAAGACTCTGTGAAGTAGATCAAAGGCACCCTAATATTCCGCCCTATCTGTATGATTCCCAGCCCCGAGTTCTAAGGTCAATAACTTGCCTTCATTGTGACCCGCAGGTCAGGACTTAAATTAATTGAGGAGAGGCAAATATGGACTCCATCAAGTGGGACATGTCTTCTTCAACAATTGTTCGCAAACTTTCGGAAGAAGCTGAACAATTAACGTTTGCCGCACCTCACCTGGACAAGGTGAAACAAGGGGAGCTACTGAAGTTCCATGCACATATCAACGTAGAACAATTGCCTCAGGGGCATCACCTTAAAAAAGCTACGATATTTTCCAATGTTCCCAATGGTGGCACCTGGGAACTGATTTGTGATGAAGGTACCGCGGTTGGCGGTCGAGGCAGTGCCCCATCACCAATTATGTATTTCTCTGCAGGACTGGCACTTTGCATGATGTCCCACGTAGAGATGCTAGCAAAACTAGCAGATATTAAACTGAACAGTGTGAGGCTCGAGCAAAAAACCGAGTTTTCTACAACAATGAATTTTGGGGGGATCAAACCTGAGGAAGTTTTTGGCACAGGTGATCGAGTGGAAATGCATTTGATCATCGAGAGTGACGAATCAGAAGAAAAACTGCTGGAATTCGCCCACTGCTGTCGACAAGCTTGCATGTCACTTCAAACTGTAGCTTGCGCAACGCCGGTTTCGACCAAACTATATCTAAATAATAGTGAACGCTCCTTCGAGTAGGCCTATTCTACAAAGCCCTAATTGATCTCAGCGGGAGATATTATATTGATAAATAACTAACGGCGTATCCAAGGTAATCCATAAGTTAACAGGCTCGAAGCAAATAACTTCATAAATTCAATTAACTTTGACTTTCCTCTTACAAAAAAATCACCAAAAAACCAGCTACCAGCATTGGTAAGTGACCTACCAATTCATGTAATCTGATAGTGGAAGCCATCAAGAATAATGACATCACTACAGTTAAAATTGTCAATCAGACAGGCCCCATCAACACAGCCAAACAAAATCAGAAATCAGCCACCCCAAAGAAAAAAAGATCAGAGCTGAGAAGAATTTCCACCATAGACAGGACACAAAGCCCCAATAGTATTACCGTATAGACTCCAATCCTACGTAAGAATTAAGCCATTTTTTGTGAACAGCAAAAGCTATCAGCTGCACGCCTAGCCTGCCAAATAAGACAACAATTAATAACAAAGTTACCCCCACCAACATAGATAATATGTAACAAACTTTATGACAATCAATGTCAGACCAAAGAACTTAGAAACTGACGGGTAACCTATAATTCAATTGGATTCCAGCGTTTATACAAAACACAATGAAAAGAACTTACAAGGGGCGCCAATACAAAAAAGCAATTCCAACTCGACTAGATTACTATCACCCTGTAGAAATCAGCAGAAATAGAGCCATATCGATTGAGAAACCCAAGGAGTCACAAACATCAATACTATTGAAAAATAGTTTTACCCCCTCCTTCTATACATATTTATAGTTCACTGAAAACTTCTTAGATCTAAAAAAATTGTGCTATCTGGTCTTGCAATCATGAACACAGCTTTTCGAGCAAAAAATCATTTTACACGCTGTCAGGCTAGGCGCTTATCATTTTTGAAAAAATAACGCATCGAGATAATTTCATATCAACTAAAAAATTCACCTGATGAGCCTGCAACAAAGAGCCTTCTACTAGGCTCATTCAGTGAAGGATCCATCCTAGCCAATGCAACCCAAAGCTTGGAACTGCAGCCCCAACCACATCTACTTGAATTAAAAGGCCTCTTAATCCCCTAGCTTTACGCATTTTTGGCACTTACTCTCTATCAAGGTATCCGGAATGGCTCCAAAATATTTATAAATAATATGACGAACCAGTCATCGCAAATATCATTCAATTTAGCCCCATTTTAAAGCAAAAGCATTACGTATAAAGTCACGGTCAACCGTACAAACTGACATAAATCGAGACTTAAGTTCTATAGTCGATTCATGGTCTGGAATATTATTTGAGGCTGCTGCCAGTTATCGAAATAAACAGCACAAGGGAACTCAAAAAAGCTTTGCCTGAAATAACAAAAAAAATCTACAAAAAAATGAAACTTCTCAAACAGCACGTTGGGACTGCACACATGTTCGAGTAGACTTGTTGCCAAGTTGGGAGAAGGAGAAAACGTTATGCGTTATGTACTTTCAATGATATTACTACTCTCTCTTGCCGGTTTCAGTTATGCGCAAGAGCGTCTGGCACAGCTGCCAGCAGGCGCATCACCGGTGCAAATACTTGGTAAAACTTACTATCAAAGCGGCAATACTTTCTATGCCTTTAATGAACAGGGTCGTTATTTTTACCCAGTACAACCTCCGACTCGTATCCGTCAATATGAGCAACCTAGAAATATGTATTGGCGCGGTTCCCAGCCTCGCTACTACTGGCGTGGTTCTCAGCCTCGCTACTACTGGCGTGGTTCTCAGCCTAGCTACTATTGGCGCGACTCTACGCCTCGTTACTATGGCCTGACTCGCGATCAAGTAGAAGGTTGTATGAACGCGGCAGCGGACAAAGCAAATGCCAATCCTCGTATCGGTGGTAAAGTGTATATCCGCGAATATAACCAGTGCATTAGCAATCTGCGCTATTAGCAAAGTGCTATATGCACAAAGAACAAACCCTTAAGGGGCCCTCGGGCCCCTTTCTTATTTTACTTTCTAACTAGGGTATCTTTGTTCCTGCAGGATTAATAATCAATGGACTATGGCAGTGTCGTTAATAGATTTCATGTTTTATCACTAGTGCCAACGACTATCAGTATTCAGCCTCTAGAGCTATCCAGTTATAGTAAGAAGCCCGTGCTGTCTCCCGTACCTCTACCAGTACTATCTCCAAATCCGGTAAATTTTCGAATCTAGCCTTAGTCAACTATTGACTGATTTCCAAGAAATTGAAGATCGTATCGCCAATCGTGACAGTGGACCAGCTGGGCTTATTCCCTTAAGGGCACCTACAACACTCGGACAATTTTGGCACGCTCCACAGTTTCCAAAACTTATAGCTCACCCCCTTAATCGATTGGAGCTGTTTCTCGATAACCAGTTAAGAGATATCATTGGAGAAGGCTTTAACCTGGCAATACGCATCAAAGCAACATCCGTTAACTCTTCTCTATATGCACAAAAGTTGGGTGAGCATCACCGGCGCTTAGTTGCATCACTAGAAAATATACATCAATCGGGTATATCCCGGAGTCCGAAAGAACTAAACGGTTTTGCTTGCCTTTAGCTTTGATAAAAGCCCTGCTCATTGGAATTTATCGAGCAATAATCAGGAAATAACAATCAATATGCCCACTATTACATAGCCAATAACTATTTCCCCCTATACCAAGCTACCCTGGCCGAATCAGGCATCGCTAGCTTATGCGATTACCTGGAAAACAATGACATCACATCGATGTCTTCTAGTTGAAATCCTGCCACAATGGATACAAGCGAGCCGGCCATTATTTGGTGTATATCAGCAAAAGGAAGGCTACTTCACGCAAGCTGGGCGTACTATGGAAATTTTTACAAGGAATTTTTCCCAGGGATTGATTCAAATAACAACCCCAATAAATTCGTCTCTCACCCAGGCTTTATGTAGTCTTTATATAGAGGGTTATGGAGAAATCAACCACACATCATGATTTCGATAGCTTTTACAAGAATTAAAAAATATATCCACTTAGGAGCTTAAAGATCCAATTTAATCATTCCAGTCTTTGACAAACATATCAATGATTGGCACAACTTAAATCCATGGTATTAATCAAATTTCATATCTAATGGCACAAGAATTACTATGCCTTCCACCAAATATCAAAAATTGTTGAACAAAATTAGAAACCTTAAGTAACAGTTGAACGCCTCATCCTGACTTGTCACAAAAGTCTCTTAATAAAAGGCATAGTGCGCTACTACTTTCTATAAAATTTCACGCCCTACACTATGCTTGGATTTCTGCCATGGCACAGTACCGACTAACAAATCATCCGAGGATTATATGACTGCCAATCATAAAGAAACGTCAAAGAGTCTTCTCCAGCAGTGGGGAGATAACACACCTCATAAAGCCACTAGCTATCTCTCGCCCAACTACAAGAACCACCAGATGCCTGATGCAGGAAGTGCGACCTCATGCAAGTCACTTAAAGAATGGCAGGAACTTGTCACCGAATTCCATAAAGGATTTTCAGATGTAAAGATGGAAATCCTACTTCAAGTGGCCGAGGGCGACTATGTTTGCACACGTTGGCGAATGACAGCAAAGCATACTGGTAAATTTATGCAGTACGAACCGACAGGAAAAACCACCACCTGGACTGGTATTCACACTGATCTATACGAAAAAGACAAAATGGTGGAAAGTTGGGTTGACTGGGATAAGTATTCCTTCCTGGAACAACTGGGCCTCACAGACTAAATTTCGTGGTCTGGGCAAACAAATCCCAATGTAAATTTAAGCCTATAAATTTTATCTTTGTCAGCAACCAATTGCCCAAAAGCAAATTTTAGCGGAACTACCAAATATGAAAAAAATTATTGTTTCCGGCTTCGAAGCTTTTGGGCACACCCCCATAAATCCAGCAGAATCAGTCATGCGTGTTTTAGATGGAACTTATGTAGGGGAAGCTGAAATTTCTGGAATCTTAGTGCCCAATAATTTTTTTGAAAGTATTGAGATTGTTACTGTTGCAATAAAAGAGTTACAACCTCAGTTAGTGGTGATGCTGGGTGAGTATGGCGGTCGTGCAGAAATAACAGTGGAACGAATCGCACAAAATTTTAATGATTCTACCCGATATAACCTAAAGGATAACCGCGGTGTAGAAATGCAGGGTGAGCCAACCATACCCGACGGTCCCGTAGCCTACCGCAGCACCCTACCTTTAAGGGCCATGGTTAAGGCTATGCGTGGCGTGGGCGTCCCCGCAGATATCTCAGATACCGCAGCCACCTTTTGTTGTAACCATTTAATGTACGGTGTACTACATTATATTGCCATAAATCAGTTAGATATACGTGCCGGTTGGATTCACCTCCCACAATTACCTCAAGTGGCGGCATTACCTGAAAATCTTGGCACTCCAAGTATGTCCAGGGAGACAGCCGCACTCGGCGTACATGCGGGGATAGAAGCAGCGCTCATTCACCCTAATGATATCAATGAGCCTATTCCATCCAGGTTCCAGATATAGAGTCCATTATATCGACTATTTATCACTGGTTACGCCGGTAAATTAGCTTCTTTACCTTCCAGTATATTTACAGACGTACAATATCGGCCTGTAAACATTTTATGGAATTCGAGATTTACAGCCCAACCAAATAATTCATATTAACCAATTGCCGAGTTCCCATTAGCACTGATTAACACAAACGCAATACGGCAAGGCTCAGTCCCTCGATTAATCCAATTATGGATGGTCGCGCGCTGTATCAGTGTATCTCCAGCAACCAGATGAACTTCTCTATCCTCTCCCAGAGCCATGTCAATCTCCCCAGAGAGGACTACGGCATAGTCAATACTATCTGTACGATGAATACGAGGCGTTACACCTGGGCCAAATTCAACCACTTTGAAGATGGAGCCACCCGCAATAGTAGTACCAGCCCTACGAGCCCCTTTATCGCTATTTGCCGAGTCAATCTCAACGGGCAGATCGGCTGTTGTCCAGAACTGTTGCTGCTCCATATGAGGACGCCAACTGGCAGTATATTCACCCCTATCATCCAGAACCACGACAGGCTTGCCGGCACTATCGTGTCCTGTCACTACGCGTCGTATATTTAGCCCCATATCCTTTTCCATTAAGAGTCCTGACCCAACTTAATGATAGGGGCTTTTTTCCCCTATATACCACACTCTCAAGTTGGCAAGAGGAAAAATAGACTAGCGTATATACCATTGATAACTGTCACGTATCACTATAGATAACTTAAGCACTAGCTGATAACTTTGCACTACAGCAATACTATATTTTGGCTCTCTATACCTAAATCTTGTGTATCTCCACCTTTAGACAATAGATTAAATCACTAACTTATATAGAAGGCATAATAGAATCTAGACCTTTATTGAACTACTTATCTTACTTCTTCTATTCAACGAAGACCTTCCCAAAAAAACTTTCAATAAATATGGTTGATCGGACAACATGAGCAACGAAAAGGAACATCCCTCAAAAAACGCTCCATATCCACATCGATGGTGGGTGCTCGGAGGCCTCGGCCTGGCTCTAATGATCGTTAATATCGATGTCACCGTGATCAACCTCGCCATCCCTACAATAGGGCGTGATTTCTCTGCAAAAATATATCAACTGCAATGGATCAACAATATCTATCTAATAGCCATGGGGGGATTAATTATCACCACTGGAAAATTTGGAGATCGATTTGGGCATAAAATTACGCTCATGCTTGGCATAACCATTTTCCTCGTCGGATCATTGATTGCAAGTGCAGCCCCAAACCTAGGAACCATAATAATAGGAAGATTCATACAGGGATCAGGCATGGCGGCCTCCTTCGGTATGATCTTTGTTCTAGCTGAAAGCCATTTCCCCAAATCTGAACGGGGTTTAGTCGTAGGACTACTGGTAATATTCACCGCTGCCGCTCAATCAATAGGCCCTATTTTAGGTGGATTTATTGTTACCCATCTGGGTTGGCGATGGGCTTTCTTAATAAACATTCCTGTTTGCTTATTGTGCCTTATCATTATTCATTTATTTGCAATAAGAGGCACTCAAAATAAGGAGGTCAATGTCCACTATCAGTCGGGGTTTCTAATTCTGATTGCGTATCTTTTGATATTATTTTCACTCAATATCGTGCCCCAGACAGGAATCAGAAGTCTTCAATTTATTCTACCCATCGTAACATCTATAGGAATCCTAGCTTCTGTACTTCTTTGGCAGCGAACTATCCCTCAACCATTAATAAACTTAGGACTGCTACACAACAAACTATTCCTGGGGTTACTTATAACTCGAGCATGCTTCCAAATGATATTTGGATCTTTCTTGTTTATTTTACCTTTATACCTGGAAAACATACTTGGGTACGACGCCGCCAAAGTAGGGCTTATTATTTTGACAATGACAATATTCTTATGCTTCTCTTCAATCTTAACAGGGATATTTAACAATAGATTCAACCCTATCCCCCCTATTGTTATCGCACAATTTACCTGCTTAACTGGCGTCCTATCACTAACTTTGATGCCCGACAAACTATCCTGGTATAACTTAATAATCGGAATGGTTTTTATGGGAATTACTACCGGAATAATGTATTCTTCAACTAACCTTGCAGCGGTTCAATGCGCACCCAAAAAAGAGAAGGGTGCGGCCTACGGATTGTTCATCTCTAATACATACCTTTGGTATGCTGCAGGAATAGCATTTACAGGAGCAATACTAAGCGCTGCAAGTGTTAGAACTTTCTCGAAAATTTCAAAAGAAGCTCTCTCCAACGAGCACAAAGTAAGCACTCTGGAAATACTTCCTTTTATAACGGGTGCACAACCTCTGAAAAAAATAATAAAGCTCTTTCCTGATCCTTCGGTACACTCTCAAGTGTTGGAATGGGGTCAAACATCTTTTCATTCCGGGTTCCACGCGGTAATGATTGCTTTTCTTTGCCTATCCTTTATCGGAATCCTTGCAAGCTTACTTTTTAAAAATACAACCCAATTACTGTATAAAGATGAACCGTATTTGTAGCCTTCAGCAGCAATTAACACCCTATCGTAGAAAACTAGCCCTTTGCACAAGCGAAGAAACCCCATACCTTCTTAATCCTGAATCCACTATAATTCTCTGCTATGCCAGAGTTACCTATACATTCCGTCCTACCAGAGTTACTTGAAGCACTGGAAACACACAGCAATGTGGTGCTGCAAGCGCCACCAGGTGCAGGTAAAACTACCGTTGTCCCTTTGGCTCTACTGGATAGTGTCTGGCTGAGGGGTAAGAACATCATCATGTTGGAGCCCCGCAGACTCGCTGCACGCACAGCAGCTGCCCGAATGGCCTCCCAGCTTGGTGAAAAGGTCGGTGAAACTGTGGGATACCAGGTACGGGGGGAGCGCAGAACCAGCGGGCGAACCCGTATTCTGGTGGTTACCGAAGGCATTCTTACCCGTCTTCTGCAATCTGATCCTGAGCTAAGCAAAACTGCCTTGGTGATCTTTGATGAGTTTCACGAGCGAAGCTTACAAGCGGATCTATCACTGGCACTGTGCCTGCAATCCCAGGAGTATCTGCGGGAAGACCTTAAGTTGCTCGTAATGTCCGCAACCTTAGAGACCGATGCTGTCGCTGAAATTCTGGGTCAGGCACCAGTGGTGACCAGTGTGGGAAGAAGCTACCCCGTCAGTGTTGAATACCTCGATAGGTGTGAAGAACTGGAAGATGAACGTCAACTTCCCCAGCTGATGACCCGCAAAATTCTGGAATGCATCAGTAATGATAATGGCAGCCTGCTAGCGTTCCTGCCCGGTGTGGGGGAAATACGACAGATTGAAGCAAGGCTGAGAGAGCGCTTCACTGAGGAACCCCACAAGTTCAGCGATATCATAATAGTTCCGCTATATGGTGACCTGACCAGGGAGCAACAAGATCAAGCCATTGCACCAGCAAAACCCGGCATGCGTAAAATTGTATTGGCCACTAATGTTGCCGAGACAAGCCTGACAATCGAGGGGGTTCATAGAGTGGTGGATTCGGGGTTAATGCGTGAATCGCGCTTTGATCCCAACACCGGAATGAATCGCTTGATCACCAACCGTATATCTCAGGCATCGGCTATTCAACGTAGTGGTCGTGCCGGCCGCCTCAGTGCAGGTCACTGCCTGCGCTTATGGAGCAAAGAGCGTCAAAACGCCCTGAGTACGAAGAATACTCCAGAGATACTTCGCAGTGATTTGGCTCCAGTTGCTTTGGAGCTGGCCCAGTGGGGAGTTACTGATGCTGAAGAGCTCCTATGGCTGGACCTCCCTCCTCCTGGACCTATGGCACAGGCTCAAGAGTTACTCCAGCAGTTGGGAGCACTCGACAGTAAACTGCGCATTACTCGCCACGGCAGCACCCTGCTATCCCTCGGCTGCCATCCCCGTCTTGCCCATATGATGATCCACAGTTTTAAATGGGGATTGCAACAGCAGGCCTGTCTGATGGCAGCTCTTCTATCCGAACGGGATATCTTCCGCGGTGAGGCCCGCTGGGACAGGGATATAAGCAAGCGCATTGAGGTCCTACAGGAACGGGCAAAAGGTCGAGAAGTGGATCAAGGGGCTATCCAGAGAATTCGGCAGCAGTCACGGGCCTGGCGCACTCAGCTGGATAAACTCACGTCCAGCCAACCGGTGAGTACACTATCAATTGATAGTGTCGACCATGCTGGAGTCCTCCTGGGGCTCTCCTATCCAGATAGGATCGCCATAAGCCGCCGTGATGGCAGTAGACGCTTCCTGCTCGCCAATGGCAGGGGGGCGCATTTCACTCATGATGATGCACTGGCCCTTTGCGATTATCTTGTGATTGCAGAGCTCGATGGGAGAGGACGTGATGCCCGAATCCAGTTGGCCGCACCTATTTCGGAAACCTCTCTTAGAGGTTGCTTTGACGATCTGATAAAACAGCAGACAAGTGTTGACTGGAATGAGTCTTCGGGACGTGCGGAGGCAGTGACTCGTATCACTTTGGGAAGCTTGGTACTAAAACAACAAGCGGCCAGGGATATTCCTGAAGGCCTGCTGAGTTGCGCTCTTCTGGGTGCCATTAGAAAGAAAGGCTTGGCACTACTTCCTTGGGGCAAAGATGCTTCTCAATTACGCAGTCGGGTGGAGTTTCTACGCCAGTGTGAGCTGGGGCCAGATCTTCTGAGTGACACTCCCCTACCCGACTGGAGCGATGCAGCGCTTTTAGCTCACCTTGAAGACTGGTTACTACCCCATCTCCAGGGCTTTAATAAGTTAGAGCAACTCAAACAACTGAACTTGTTTACCATTTTACTCGGTCAACTCACCTGGCCACACCAAAAGCAGCTGGAAGAATTGGCACCCAGCTATTTCACGGTGCCCAGCGGGTCGCACATTCAAATCAACTATGAAGGGTCACCCCCGGTATTGGCTGTGCGCTTGCAGGAATTATTTGGCATGGCACAAACGCCTGCTATTTTGGGCGGCCGATTCCCCTTGATGATCCACCTGCTATCACCGGCACGACGTCCGGTCCAAATAACCCGCGATCTCGCCAACTTCTGGGCCAACACCTATCAAGAGGTAAAGAAAGAGTTACGTATCAAGTACCAAAAGCACTATTGGCCAGACGATCCCCTCACAGCAATAGCAACTAGCAAAACCAAGAAAAGAATGGATGCGCAGTGAGCCATTAAGCCAATATTCAGGCTTGATCAGCTAGGATTTTAGCTTCAGCACTTTTACACAGCAGTAGAGTCGCCTATTGTGAATCTGTAACTGCATGTGATTGATTATTGGAAAATGTTAAACTCAATGGAACTTAGTCTTCATTTCCCTGCCAATAGGTAAAAATTAGCAAGACAACCTTGCCTCACTAATAACCGTCTTCGGAGATGAATTTTGCACCGGACGCTTCCCTTCCTTCTTAGCCCATTTCTTCTTCTCGGTTGTAGCTTTGACGACCTTCCCGACTTCGTAATCCCTGTCTACGTGGATTACGATCAAGAGATGCGATATCTGGTAGAAGATATTAGTGACTATGCCAAGGGTATTAACCGGGACGACTTTATTATTGTCCCACAAAATGGTATTGAACTGATCACCACCAATACCAAGACCAATGGCCCAGTAGATAACGCCTATGTAAACTCTACCGATGGCATCGCCCAGGAAGCGGTCTTCTTTGGGCAAAATGGTGATGTAGACCAACCCACCAGCAGCACCGAAAGCGCTCGCTTGCAGGACTATCTCAACTTAGCCAAGGATAAAGGCCGCGAAATCCTTGTGACCGATTTCGCCTATACCGAGCGCAATATTGACGAATCCAATCAAGAGAATGAAGAAGCCGGCTACGTCTCCTTCGTCGCTGACGATACGGACCTGGACGATATTCCGCCCTACCCTGAAGAGCCCTTCAATGTAAACAGTAACAACATTGATGAGCTGGAGAATGTCAAAAATTTCCTTAATATCACCAATCCACGGATCTCTTCCACACGCCAGGAATTCGTCGACAAGTTATCCGAAACCGATTACGACCTGCTAGTTATCGACTTTTTCTTTAATGGCGAAGAATACACTGAAGAGCAAATTGAGCAGCTCAAGGTTAAAAATAATGGGGGGCGCAGGCTGCTAATTGCCTATATAAATATTGGTGAAGCCCAGGATAACCGTTATTACTGGGACCCCTCATGGCCCACCAACCCACCCAGCTGGCTACTGGAAGAAGTACCAGGGGAATCAGGAAACTATTATGTAGAGTACTGGAAGGAGGGCTGGCAGAATATCATTTACGGTAACAATGACTCCTATATTTACAAAATTGTGGATGCAGGTTTCGACGGCGCCTATATGGATGGTATCGACGTATATGATTATTTCGACTCCCTGGATACCGAGGAAGGAAATTAAATCATCGCTCACTCCTGGCAGGCAACTGGGCGCAGAGCCCAGATTGATTGCCAAGTGCTTGTGCCATAAGGACGAGTATTAAGCCGGCTGGCTATCTTTGTACTGTGTTACATATTGGGAAAGGCGCCCTGACATCTCCTCTGCCAGCTTTTGCAGGGCGTTGAGTGGGCGAATCATCACCTCAAACTCCACAATCTTGCCGCTCTCATCAAAGCGAATGATATCCAAGCCTTTGAGGCTTTTTTCACCAATAGAAGCCTTGAATTCCAGGGCCAGGTCACGGCCGGACTCAGTGGTAAAGCTGCGGTCGTATTCAAAGCTCTCAAACACTTGCATCACAGTATTGAGAATAAGGCAAACTGCCGCTGAGCTGTGGTAGGGCTTGAAGAAAGCCGGAGAGCGAAAAATCGCATCATCTGCAACAATAGTAGGGAGCCGGGTGAAGTCTCGCGCTTCTACCATCTCATGCCACAAGGCGATTGACTCCGCTATCGAATTATTGGAATTGTTCATCAACTATCTCCCGTTCAAGCTTGTGCTTGTGTAAAAAATCCCGGCCATCGGCAAAGCCGAGCTCGTAAGTCTTTTGCGCCAGCTCGGGATTCGTGTAATCCCAAACTCTGATAAAAGGTGGCTGTGAGGGCTGCACGTAGGTCCACAGTTGATCTCCCTGTCGCCGGGTAAATCTGTCCGGGTAACGGGAGTAACGGCGACTCAGCAGAATCAATACTCGACCCTCTTCCTGATCCAGTCCCGCTACCGGTATATTGTCTACCACTCCGCCATCAAGCACCGTCGCACCGCGCAAGCGCATTTGTGGAGTAAAAGGCGGTGTACAAGAGGAACAAAGGATCAACTCCGCCAGCTCTTCCACACTTGTGCAGTCCTGCGCCTTATAAAATCCCTGCTTAAACCCAAGCCCCAGAGCAACCTTAGGGTGCAAGCTCCGCAACAAGTGCTTGTCGGCATAGTAAGCCAGGGCTCCAACACCCAATGCCATTCCCCCTGAGAGCAACCGTGGCGGATGGGTTACTGCAATACGTAGCTCCGCAGCAGTTTTAAGTGTGCTCATGCCCTCGCGGAATAGCTCCCACATGGCATTGCGATAGATTCCATACTGGGGAAATACTGATTCCTTTTTAAATAAGTTGCCCCAATAAGCATTCTTATCATTGGCAGCAAATGCCGACCAGAAGTGCTCCCGGGCTTCTTCTGTGCGCCCCATCAAGATTAGGCTCGCCATAAGGCCTCCGGCGGACACCGCAGTCACAGTCTTCGGGACAAGACCTATTTCACCGGCAACTGACTCCCAGAAACCAATCTGCCATGTACAGCGCCCGCCACCGCCAGCAAAAACCACCTGATCAAACATAAATCCTTTACCTTCTGCACTGGGCTTTTGATCAGCTCCAAGCCCATATTCCTTTTAGCCTGCCTGCAATAATCGAGTAACTACAGCAGGCAACCGCCACACATACCCATATGCAACTAATTGCATAAGCTAATAGAATCAGCAGCTTAGCGCAACCAATGGGCCTGCCCAATACGCTCAATCATGCTGGGCATAAATGACAATGGTATTCCTGTGGCAAGTCCATTAATTGCCAAATCCAAATCGCCCCCCCTTGGCCACTATTTCGGCAAGTAATGCCCTGCCATCGACCCGGCCAATCTCAAATGTTTCTGTCAATGCCTCAGGGTTGGTGAAATCCCAGGACTTAATGGGAAGCCGGCGAGAGGGCTGCACATAAACCCATGTTTGCCCTTGGACACGCCGGCTGAACCAGTGGGGCAAACGGGGGTAGCGGCGGGTCGGTAGTATCAGCACCAACCCTTTATAAGCTTCCAAGCCATCAATTGGAGCATTGTCCACCACGCCCCCGTCCAGCACTTGCGCACCATCCATCCGTAGCCTTGGGGTAATCGGCGGGGTACACGAGGAACTGAGAATGAGGTGTTCAAGTTCTGCCTCATTCGCACAGTCCCTCACCCGGTAGAACACCTGTCGAAAGCCAAGCCTGGATGGCAGCTTGGGGTGCAAGCTGCGCAGCAGGTATTTGTTGATGTAGTAGAGGGTGCCGCCCGCCGCCAGGGCACAGACTGGGGGCATCCAGCGAGGCCGTAACGTCACTGCCACCCTTAAGTCGGTAGCAGCGCATAACTTGTCGAAACCTCCGTCAAATAGCTCGCGGACACCACGCCGGTATATCTCATAATGGGGAAAAACTGGTGGCTTACGCAGCAGGTTACTCCAGTACACATTCCTCTGATTCTGTTGGGTTACAGATAGGAAGTAATCTTCCGCTTCCTGACCACGCCCCATTAATACCAAGCTAGCCATAAGTGCGCCGGCAGATACTGCACTGACTACTTGTGGTGCCAGGTTAATCTCATCCTCGATAGCCTGCCAAAAACCAACCTGCCAACAGCAGCGTCCGCCACCCCCACCAAAGACTACCTGGTTGAACACGCTTACAAAGCCTGCACTCTCGTTTCAGGGGCAATCGATTTGAGCTGAGTCAGCAACGCCCTACCATCGGCGCGTCCAATATTCAGAGTCGCGGTAACGGCCTCAGGGTTGGTGAAGTCCCAGACCTTGATCGGTAAAACCCTGGAAGGTTGCACATAGGTCCACAGCTGCACACCCTGGCGCTGGGTAAAGCTGTCTGGATAACCTGGAAATCTATTTGTCAGGAGTATCAGAACCCTGCCCTGCCCGGCATCCAATCCGGCAACTGGCACATTGTCCACTACGCCACCATCCAGTATTTCAGCCCCATTCAACTGCAGACGCGGCGTAAACGGAGGGGTACAGGATGAGCTGAGAATCAAGTGCTCAAACTCATCCATATCAGAGCAATCCTGGGCGCGATAAAACGTCTGCCTAAATCCCAGGCGCGTGGCGGAAGTGGAATGCAGGCTGCGCGGGAAACCTTTATCTGTGTAATAAATTACGGCGCCAAAGGTCAGTGCCAATGGACCAACCATCCACGCCGGTGGACGGGTAACTGCGAGACGCAATTCCGCTACCGTTCTCAAGTCTTCCAGGCCATTATCAAACAGCTCTCGAATCCCATTGCGACAGATAGCGTATTGGGGAAATACCGCTTCATCACGAAATAAATTTTTCCAGTAAGCGTTTTTACGATTGTCACTGAATACAGAGCGAACGTATTGCACCGCATCCTGCCCACGGTTGATCAGTAGCAGCCCGGCAACAAGTCCCCCTGCTGATACTGCACTCACTACTCTCGGTGATAACTGGACTTCATCAACGATCGACTCCCAAAAGCCAATCTGCCAGATGCAACGACCACCGCCACCGGCAAAAACCACTTGATCAAACATGGAGTACGTCCTTTAAACTTTACGGCTCTTCCTAGGCCTCTAAATCACTACTTTTCCAAACCAAGTACTGACAATTCCCCTTTTCAATACTTATCTGCCAAATGCGATCCGCATTCACATTAATCCCAACCCCAAAGGATTTTTATTTCTTCGCTGGATAGGTATTTCAGGAAAGCCTGTCCGTCAGCACGACCGATCTCCAGAGTTTTTCGAGTAGCCTCCGGATCACTAAATTCCCAAACGCTGATCGGTAGCGCCTGGGATGGCTGAACGTAAGTCCATAGCTGACCTCCCTTACGCACGCTGTGAAATGTTGGGAAGTTAGCAAAATGCCCGGCATCGAGAATCAGGACACGGCCTCTTACAGCATCAAGGCCCGCAACCGGTGCATTGCCCACAACCCCACCATCAAGGGCTTCTTCACCATTGAAATAGAGCCTGGGAGATAAGGGTGGGTTGCAGCAGGAGCTCAAAATTAAGTGCTCTAATTCGGCCACATTGGAGCAGTCCCGCGCCCCATAAAACATTTGGCGAAAACCAAACCGGAAAGCCATTGTTGGGTGAAGTCTTTGTGCAAATTGCTTCTCTAGGTGATCAAGCGCAATTCCTGTCGCTAAAGCCAGGGGAGACGGTAACCATGAAGGTGGGTGAATAACGCTCACTCGCAAGTCAGCAGCAGCACATAAACGCTCGAACCCCCCAGAAAACAGATGGTTCACTCCTTTTTTGTAAATGGAGAAATGAGGAAATACCGGCTCGTCAGAAATAAGGTTATTCCAGTGAATATTGCTCTGATTGTTCCTGCACACCGAATGGAAATAATCTGCCGCCTCCTCACACCTTTCCATCAACAGGAAACTTGCCACCATGGCTCCACCTGACGCAGCACAGATCACTTTAGGTGCCAACTCAATCTCCTGCGTAATAGCCATCAAGAAACCCAGCTGCCAGGTACAACGACCGCCACCTCCACCAAGGACCATCTGTTCAAACATTACTTTTCCCCACGTCAGTGTAAAAACAGCGATCTGCCAGTACATTGCGTAAAAAAAGTCGGCCGTCATGGCGGCCCATTTCACAGGTACTTCTCAGCCCCTCCGGATTTGTAAAGTCCCAAACACTGATCGGCGGAGACTTCGATGGCTGTATATAGGTCCAGAGTTGCTCCCCCCTACGCTCGATGAACCAATCAGGACAACCTGGGTAACGGCGTGTCAGCAGGATTAGCACCCTGCCTTTGCCAGGATCTATTCCCCCAACCGGGACATTGTCTACCACCCCACCATCCAGTGCCTCCAGACCATGGAATCGTAATCGAGGAGTAAAAGGTGGCGTACAAGATGAGCTCAATATCAAATGCTCAAAGTCGGCTACATCAGCACAATCCTGGACACGATAAAAATCCTGGTGATACCCCAGGCGTCGCGCTGCGGAGGGATGAAGCCCGTGCAGCAGATATTTATTTGAGTAGTAAACAGCCCCCCCCATAGCCAATGACAGGGAAACCGGAAGCCAGCTCGGCGGCCGGGAGATGGCAACCCTCAACTCAGCCGCAGATCTCAGGCGAGGAAAACGTTCTGAGAAAAGTGCCCTGATACCGTTCCTGTAAATATCATAGTGGGGAAACACCGGCTCCTTGCGAAACAGGTTACGCCAATAGATATTCCTTTGATTGGCCTTAAACACAGAGGCAAAATAGTCCACAGCTGCCGGGGCTTTGCCAATCATAATCAGGCCTGCAATCAATGCGCCTGCGGACACGCCACTCACCACACGGGGGCGCAATTGAATTTTTTCAGCAACGGTCTCCCAAAACCCTATCTGCCAGGTACAGCGCCCGCCGCCACCAGCAAAGACCACCTGATCAAACATTCCGCGCAACTCCACTTTCGCGGCTAATCGTCAACAGTGCTCTCCTGCCAGTAGCATCGCCAGGAATGCTTGGCCGTCTGCGCGCCCAGCGTGAAAAACCCGGTTCAAAGCCTCGGGATTTGCAAAATCCCATACCCGGATCGACAGAGGCTGCTTGGGCTGCACATAAGTCCACAACTGTTCACCCCTATGGCAGGTAAAACACCAAGGGTACTGAGGATAATTTCTGGTCAGCAAAATCAGGACCCTACCCGGGGTCGGGTCCAAGCCTCCAACCGGCACACTATCCACCACACCACCATCAAGAATTTCCGCGCCCCTAAATTGCTGCCTTGGTGTCAAAGGGGGCGTACAAGAAGAGGTTAAAATTAGCCGTTCCAGTTCCAACTCATCAGTGCATTTGTGCACGGAAATAAAGGACTGCCGATAGCCAATCCGCCGGGCACCATCCGGATGTAAGCTGCGTGAGATATAGGTATCGGAATAGTCGATTCCAATCCCCAGAAGCAGTGCTAAAGGCCCCTTGAGCCACTCTGGTGAATAAGCGACCGCGACACGCAAGTCTGCAGTCGCACGCAGTTTTTTAAGGCCGCCGGCAAATAGTTTACGCATGGCTCGACGGTAAATATCGTGATGAGGGAAGACCGGCTCACTCTTAAACAGGTTTTGCCAGTGGATGTTCTTACTATTGCTACGAAACTCCGAGGCAAAGTGATCTACCGCTGCCAGGGATTTCCCCATAAGGATCAGGCTCGATACCAAAGCCCCGGCGGAAACAGCACTAACCACCTTCGGGGTCAGCTGTATCTCACTGGCCACTGCATCCCAGAATCCAATTTGCCAGGTACAACGAACACCGCCACCGGCAAACACTACCTGGTCAAACATAAATTTTCTTCCCCGCCAGTCCAGTGTATCTGCAAGGAAAACGCCACTTCATCAACAGAAAAGCGTTGTCAATAAATCAAATATAAACAGGGGGAAGCAATGCGGCACCCTGCCGTTCGCCGCATCAAACATGAGAATGGGAGTTAAAAATGCACAATAAAAAAAGCGACCTTATAGGCCGCTTTTTAACTCAGACAATCATGCCATTCGGGCTAACCCGGCATTTGCGATCAATAGTAAGCCTGGGATTTATCGGTATGGTCAGTAATATCTTTCACGCCAGCAAGCTCTGGGATCTTTTCCTTCAGTGTTTTCTCAACGCCCTCTTTCAAGGTCATATCCACCATGCCACACCCCTGACAGCCTCCACCAAACTTGAGCACAGCAAACTTGTCTTCGGTAACCTCCACAAGACTCACCTGGCCACCATGAGCAGCAAGTCCGGGATTCACTTCGTTATAGAGTACGTAATTGATCCGGTCTTCGATGGGGCTGTCATCGGTAATCTTGGGCATGCGCGAGTTGGGCGCACGAATAGTAAGCTGGCCGCCCATCTTGTCTGATGAATAATCCACTCGAGCCTCATCCAGGTAAGGCACACTCCGCCCTTCGAAGTATGCCTTGAGACCATTCATCTCAATCATCACATCATCTGCCTCTTCCTCACCAGGGCGGCAGTATGCGATGCAGGTTTCGGCACTGGGTGTGCCGGGGTTAGAGACAAACATGCGAATGGCAATTCCCTCGCAGTCCTGCTTGGCCAGCAGTTCCTTCAGGTATTCCTGCGCAGATTCGGTAATGGTGACATTCAATTCTGACATAAGCCTTCTCAAATAACCGAGCTACTTTGTCGGGTATTTTACTCTCAGAAGCGCTCAAGTGAAACCGGTGTATTGGCCGGGAGGTGACGAGCGTCCCTCGACGCCTCCCAAAGCCAGCCTAAACCAGGATCAGTCCCATTAGAGTCTGGGCAGTTTCCTCTGATGAGGCAGGATTCTGACCAGTCACCAACTTGCCATCCTGCACCACATAGGGCGCCCAATCGTCTTTCTTGGAATAGTGTCCCCCTTTATCTTTGAGCATATCCTCCACCAAGAAGGGCACCACATCCACCAACTGAACTGCAGCTTCCTCGGTGTTGGTAAAGCCTGTGACACTCTTACCGGAGACCAGCGGTTTGCCATCCTGGCGCAAGGTGTGACGGAAAACACCGGGAGCATGGCAGACTGCAGCTATTGGCTTATTCGCAGCAAAGAAGTCCTCAATAAGGGAGATAGACTTCTGATCCTCCGCGAGATCCCAGAGTGGGCCATGACCTCCAGGATAAAAAACTGCATCGAAATCTGGCTCTTTTACATCAGCTAGTTTCACAGTGTTAGCCAGCACTTGCCGGGCTGCCGGATCCTGGTGAAAGCGTTCAGTTGCCGCTGTCTGGAAATCCGGTTCATCGCTTTTAGGGTCCAGTGGCGGCTGACCGCCCTTTGGAGACGCCAAGGTCACCTCAGCTCCCGCATCCTTAAAGATGTAATAAGGTGCGGCAAACTCCTCCAACCAAAAACCGGTCTTCTTACCGGTATTGCCCAGTTGGTCGTGCGAAGTCAGTACCATCAGTATTTTCATCAGTAGCCTCCAGCAAAATGAAACGTTAATTGGCGGATATCACTCGATTATCAGTATCAAAGAATGAAAAACTGTGGGAAGTCTAGAGCACCAATTAGTCACACTGTGAAATTCCCTGCCCCTTAGCCCCGTTTAGATTCTCTACCTGAAACTGCTGAATCAATGCTATTGAAAAGAGCAGGTCCTAACAGTGTATAAGGCGCAACAAAACTGCCGCCTGCTTTTTTGTACCCATGAATAGCGCAACCATAAACATAAATTGCTGTTATTTAGAAAAAAAATACCGGTTATTGTGGGGATACTCTATTGATACACTAAGTCGCCCCCTTTTTGGTGGAAGTACTGTGCTAAGATTGATGGCTCTCACGCCATCGACAACATAAGGATTGGTATATGTCCGAGCAGTCCCGTGATCAACGTCTAGAGCAACTAAATGGCACGCTCGCACAGCGCATCCTGATTTTGGATGGCGCCATGGGGACGATGATCCAAAGGGAAAAGCTGGAAGAAGCCGATTACCGAGGTGAGCGTTTCGCCGACTTCCCCCGCGACCTGAAGGGCAATAATGATCTATTGAGCCTGACCCGCCCGGAGCTGATTGAAAAGATCCACCGGGAGTACCTGGAAGCCGGTGCAGACATTATCGAAACCAATACTTTTAACGCGACCCAGCTGTCCCAGTCAGATTACGATATGGAACACTTGGTGGTGGAGATCAACCGAGCTTCCGCAGAGATTGCGCGCCGCGCAGCGGATGCACTTTCCACCCCAGAACGCCCTCGCTGGGTAGCCGGCGTAATCGGCCCCACTTCCCGTACCGCCAGTATTTCACCAGACGTCAATGATCCCGGCGCACGCAATGTCACTTTTAATCAGCTGGTAGAAAATTATGTAGAAGCGGGCCGCGCCTTGATTGATGGTGGCAGTGACCTGATCTTAATTGAAACCATTTTTGACACCCTCAATGCCAAGGCAGCCATCTATGCGATGCAGCAGCTCTTTGAGGAGCTGGGTTTCGAATTGCCGATTATGATTTCCGGCACCATTACCGATGCCTCCGGCCGCACCCTTTCCGGCCAGACTACCGAAGCTTTTTACTATTCCGTTGCCCACGCAAAACCGATTTCTGTGGGGCTTAACTGCGCCCTGGGCGCCACCGAATTGCGCCCTTATGTGGAAGCCTTGTCAGGCGCCTGTGCCTCTTATGTCTCCGCCCACCCCAACGCGGGACTGCCCAATGAATTTGGCGAATACGACGAAACCCCGGAGCAGACCGCCGCAATCGTAGCGGAATTTGCCCGCAGTGGATTTATCAATATCCTCGGCGGCTGCTGCGGTACCACTCCAGATCATATCCGCGCAATTGCCGAAGCGGTGGCCGATTTGGCCCCACGACAATTGCCAAAAATTAAACCCGCACTGCGTCTATCAGGCCTGGAGCCATTTGTCGCCGATGAAAATGCCCTATTCGTCAATGTGGGCGAGCGTTGTAACGTCACGGGCTCCGCCCGATTTAAGCGCCTGATCCTGGAAGAGGATTACGACACCGCCTTGCAAGTGGCTGCTGCACAGGTGGAAGACGGTGCACAGGTGATCGACTTCAATATGGATGAGGCGATGCTCGACGCATTTGCCGCTATGCGCCGGTTCCTCAATCTTGCCGCTACCGAGCCGGATATTGCCAGGGTGCCATTTATGGTGGATTCCTCCAAATGGGAGGTGATCGAGGCCGGACTGCAGTGTATTCAGGGCAAGCCCATAGTGAACTCCATCAGCCTCAAGGAAGGCAAAGAGGAGTTTATCGAAAAGTCCCGGCTGTGCCTGCGCTATGGTGCGGCTGTGGTGGTGATGGCTTTTGATGAAGATGGCCAGGCGGATACTTTCGAGCGAAAAATTGAAATCTGTAAGCGCAGCTACGATGTGTTGGTGGATGAAGTCGGCTTCGATCCCACCGATATTATTTTCGACCCGAATATTTTCGCCGTCGCCACCGGCATAGAGGAACACAATAATTACGCGGTGGACTTTATCGAAGCCTGCCGCTGGATTCGCGCAAACCTGCCCGGTGCCCAGATCAGCGGCGGCGTATCCAATGTTTCCTTCTCCTTCCGGGGCAACAACCCGGTACGTGAGGCCATCCATTCCGTATTCCTGTTTCACGCCATTAAAGCCGGCCTGAATATGGGTATCGTTAATGCCGGCCAGCTGGCGGTTTATGACGAATTGCCGGAGGAACTGCGAGACAAAGTCGAGGACGTAATCCTTAACCGCAGCCCGGATGCTACTGAGGCCCTGCTGGAAATCGCTCCCAAGTACCAAGGCGATGGTGGAGGAGCTGCGCGCAAAGAGGACCTGAGCTGGCGCCAACTGCCCGTGAACGAACGCTTGGCACACTCCCTGGTAAAAGGCATAAACAACTACATCGAGGAAGATACCGAAGAGGCCCGTGCCAACTCCTCACGCCCGCTGGATGTGATCGAAGGCCCGCTGATGGATGGCATGAATATCGTCGGCGACCTGTTTGGTGAAGGGAAGATGTTCTTGCCCCAGGTTGTGAAATCCGCCCGGGTAATGAAACAGGCGGTAGCCTACCTACAACCGTATATTGAAGCGGAAAAAACCGAGGACAGTCGCTCCAACGGCCGCATCCTGATGGCTACTGTTAAAGGGGATGTGCACGATATCGGCAAGAATATCGTGGGAGTCGTGCTGGCCTGTAACAATTACGAAGTAATCGATTTAGGCGTTATGGTCCCTGCGGAAACCATCCTTCAAACTGCGCGGGACAAAGAATGTGACATTATTGGCCTGTCTGGCCTAATCACGCCCTCCCTGGATGAAATGGTTCACGTAGCTGCCGAGATGGAGCGCCAGGAGTTTGATATTCCCCTGCTTATCGGTGGAGCCACCACCTCCAAAGCCCATACCGCCGTGAAAATTGACCCCCAGTTTCATCGCAACCAAGTGGTGTATGTGGCGGATGCATCCCGCGCCGTAGGTGTGGCCAGCAGTCTGATTTCCGATGAGCTGCGCCCGGCTTTCGTGGAAAAGGTCCAGGCCGAATATGAGAAAGTGCGCACCCGCACCGCCAACCGCAAGCGCAATGACACCCGCCTGACCTACGAGGAGGCGCGTGACACCGCACCGGAGTTCGACTGGAAAAACTACCAGCCGGCACGCCCCAACAAGCTGGGCCTCACCGTGATCGACAATTTCCCCTTGGAGAAATTGCTCGATACTATGGACTGGACCCCCTTCTTTATCTCCTGGGATTTGGCAGGTAAATTCCCAGCGATCCTTGAAGACGAAATCGTAGGAGAAGCAGCTACCGATCTCTACAACAATGCCCAACGCATGTTAAAAGAGATTATCGATAAGAAACTATTGCGTGCACGTGCCGTATTCGGCCTCTGGCCCGCCAATAGCGTCGGCGACGATATCATCGTCTACAAGGACGAAAGCCGCAGCGAGGAACTGGCCCGCCTTCACCATATGCGCCAACAGGTACAGAAACGCGGCGGCGATGGTCTGTGCCGCTCTCTGGCGGACTTCGTTGCGCCGCTGGAATCCGGCCAAATAGATTATGTGGGCGGCTTTGCAGTAACCACCGGTATCGGCGCAGATGAGCTGGCGGAGAGTTACGAAGCCAAACATGATGATTACAACGCCATTATGGTAAAAGCCCTGGCAGACCGTATGGCGGAATCCTTTGCCGAGACATTACACCGCCTGGTCCGTAAAGAATATTGGGGCTATGCGGCAGATGAAACGCTTAGCAACGAGGAGCTGATCAAGGAGGCTTACCAAGGTATCCGCCCTGCCCCGGGCTATCCGGCCTGCCCAGATCATTCGGAAAAAGCCACTCTATTCAAATTACTACAGGCGGAGCAAAATGCAGGCGTCAGTCTTACTGAACACTTTGCCATGATGCCTGCAGCCGCAGTGAGTGGCTGGTACTTTGCCCACCCCCAGGCAAAATACTTCAATGTCGGCAAAATTGGCAGGGACCAGCTGCAAAGTCTTGCCAAACGAAAAGGTGTCAGCGAACTGGAACTGGAGCGCTGGCTACGTCCCAATCTGGAGGAGTGAGCCTATGCAAGAAAATAATAAAGAAAAGGCAGGTAAACCCGGTTTTGGCCAGATAGTGCTCAGCACTCTGGCCGCGGCAATCGGCGTTCAGAGTAACAAGAATCGACAGCGTGATTTTCAAAGCGGTAGCATGGTGAACTATGTTATCGCCGGTATTCTCTTCACCACATTTTTTGTACTGGCATTGGCTCTCATTGTGAAAACTGTTCTGGGCAATATGGGCTAAGAGCGTGGTCAGAAATCAAGCGACTACGACTAAAGAAACCGATAGGACTAGTCCGCTGCCTTTGCTAACATCCTAACAAAATGAAGGTAGGAGGCCCGGTAATGCCTAGCTCCGGGCCATTGGGTTACTAGCGGGTAGCAACCCAGAAAACACAGGTGGCAACAAAAATAGCGACTAGAGCCACGGCGGCTATAGCGTCTACAAAATTGTCTTCTTCCGGGGTAACAACTACTTCTTCATTCATCGAATCACTCCGATTGCTCATTATTGTTATGCAAAGTAGATGAGCCGCATGGAACGGCCAGTCAAGTAGAGCAAATCTCCGTTTATCGCGCAAGACAGCATATGCGAGCAATTCCTTTTCCGTTATAACCGTTGGTTACAGATATAGCGGAAAATATTGTTATTTATTGCATAAGAGCGCTGGTATGTTATGCGCCAGCGGAGATTTATCCGGGGCTCGCCCCTTTCTCCACCATCAGCGCACAAAGGCAATGGAATCAAGCTGTTATGTATCGATACGACGACCGGGATCGCGCCATCATCAACGATCGCGTGGCCCAGTTCCGCGGCCAGACGGAACGTTATCTCGCTGGCGAGTTAAGCGAGGAACAATTCCTGCCGCTGCGCCTGCAAAATGGCCTCTATATTCAGCGACTGGCCCCCATGTTACGCATTGCCGTACCTTATGGCCTGCTCAATAGTACCCAGTTGCGCCGCCTCGCTCGTGTGAGCCGCGATTACGACAAGGGTTATGCCCACTTCACTACGCGCCAGAACCTGCAGTACAACTGGCCGCAGCTGGAAGATATACCCGCTATTCTGGCCGAATTGGCCGAAGTGGAAATGCACGCTGTACAAACCAGCGGCAACTGTATTCGCAACACCACTTCAGACCCCTACGCCGGCATTGCCCTCGACGAAATCGCCGACCCACGCCCCTACTGCGAACTTATCCGTCAGTGGTCCACCTTCCATCCTGAGTTCGCCTTCCTGCCGCGCAAGTTCAAGATTGCCGTGAGTGGTTCAGAACAGGATCGCGCCGCCATCCGCGTACACGATATCGGCGTACAAATCATCAAGCGCGGCGAGGAAATCGGGTTCCAGGTGCTGGTTGGTGGCGGCCAGGGCCGCACACCGGTTATTGCCGAAACCATTCGTGACTTCCTACCTGAAGAGGACCTGCTGTCCTACCTGGAAGCCATTGTACGCGTATACAATCAGCTGGGCCGCCGCGATAACAAATACAAAGCGCGCAT
This sequence comes from Microbulbifer variabilis ATCC 700307, assembly GCF_000380565.1. Classification (GTDB taxonomy): domain Bacteria; phylum Pseudomonadota; class Gammaproteobacteria; order Pseudomonadales; family Cellvibrionaceae; genus Microbulbifer; species Microbulbifer variabilis. The sequence continues at coordinate 477,867 of NZ_AQYJ01000029.1, read as the reverse complement.
TAAAATCCTGGTAAAAGCCCTTGGCCCAGAGGAATTTGGCCGCCGGGTAGAAGAGGAGTGGCAGCATATTAAAGATGGTGCAGAGAAGCTGACCCAGGAAGCTTTGCAGTGGGCCAAGTCCTTTTTCACATCACCTGAATACAAAGAGTTTGACAGCGCCAGTACGCAGGACGCGCTACAGCAACAAACGGATGGCAATAAAGCTTTTGCCCGCTGGCTGGAACGCAATACCTACCCGCATCGGGTACCTGGTTACCGCGCTATCAAGCTATCCACCAAGCCCACCGGCGTACCCCCTGGTGATGTAACCGACAGCCAACTGGACGCCATTGCAGAGCTCGCCGACAACTTCAGCTTTGGTGAGGCCCGTGTCACCCACGACCAGAATGTAGTACTCGCCGATGTGGAGCAAGGCAAGCTGTATGATTTATGGCAGCAGGCGCGTAAGTATGGCTTCGCCACCCCAAATATCGGCACCCTGACCGATATGATTTGCTGCCCCGGTGGTGACTACTGCTCCCTTGCCAACGCCAAATCCATCCCCGTGGCCGAAGCAATCCAACGCCGCTTCGACGATATGGATTACCTATATGACCTGGGCGACCTGAACCTGAATATCTCCGGCTGTATGAATGCCTGTGGCCACCACCATGTGGGGCATATAGGAATTCTTGGCGTCGATAAAAAGGGCGAGGAATTCTATCAAATCCAGCTTGGAGGTAGCGCCTCCAACGAGGCAAGCCTGGCCAAAGTACTGGGCCCGAGCTTTTCCCGCGCAGAAGTCCCTGAAGTGATTGGTAAAATTCTCGACTTTTATGTTGAGCAGCGCCAAGCTGAAGAACCCTTTATCGATACCTATAACCGCATCGGCCTGCAGCCCTTCAAGGAGAGAGTCTATGCCAAAGCCAGCTAAACTGGGCCCGCAGCCGGGCAATCCCGCCGAGCTGATCCTCAATGGCGAGGTTAGCCCCAATGAGTGGCAGCTGATACCCCAAGTTGAAGCTGGCGAAGATTTTGATCTGTCTGCTTTACCCGATGGCAAGGTAATCCTGCCCTTGCGCCAGTGGAAAGATAATCAAGAAGCTCTCGCGGCTCGCCATGATGAAATCGGCGTCTGGCTTGATAGCGAGGAAGGCGCGGAGCTGATTGGTGATGGGGCTGTAGAGCTTCCACTGATCGCTATAAATTTTCCTGCTTTCGCCGATGGCCGTGGCTTCACAGCCGGCCGCCTACTGCGCGAGCGGTTTGGCTTTAAAGGCGAATTGCGGGCCGTGGGTGGTTTTATGCGGGATCAGCTTACCTACCTTCAACGCTGTGGCTTTAACGCTTATGCTTTTGAGGGTGAACAGCCCCTTGTCAGCTTAAAAGACTCCCTTAGTGATTTCGGTGACAGCTACCAAACAGGAACAGATCAACCCCTGCCAATGTTCCGTAGGCGCTTCTGAGGCAATATTTTGTAAGATCTGCCCCTGCCATCCAGCGTAGAGGCAGATCACCGCTTCCCATCCTCATTGATTCCCAGGCCACGCAGCGCAAATCCCAGGATACCCTCCAACTCAGACTTGCTCCTGCCCGACCGGGACAGGGATGCAGTGCCGTGAAGCAGAGCCACCAGGTATAAAGCCACCTTTTCCGCCTGTCGATCTAAACCCAAGTATTGGGAGTCAGCATCACTCTGAAAGAAACGCACCAGCAAACGCATATTCTCCTCATCAGCCGCTTTTAAGGCCTGTATAGCTGCCTTGGGAAGCCCTTCTCCAGCAGTCTCCGACAGACCCTGGGCCAAATAGCAGCCCTTAGGGGTCTCTTCGGCCAACTGGCCCCTGACGGTTGCAAGGAGGAAACCAGAGATCCGCTGAGTCAGCGTCAGCTTATCGTCACTTAAATAAGCCAAGCGATCTTTGGCATGTTTTTCTAAATATTGATGTAAAGCCTGCACGAAAAGCGCTTCTTTATTTCCAAAAGCAGAATAAAGACTGGGCTTATTGATCCCCATAGCCCCGGTTAAATCTGCTAAAGATGTCCCCACATATCCCTTCTTCCAGAACACTCGCATCGCAGCATCCAGTGCGCTCGGCTTATCAAACTCAAGTCTGCGCCCCGCCATAGTGAAGTCTCTTCAAAAAACCATTTGACAATATTGTACCGATCAGTACACTTCAATTCAAATCATACCGATCGGTACAGATTGAAGATAGTAATCACTCACAGGAGAATCAGGATGGGTATTTCCGTTCAAGGCAAAGTTGCACTGGTCACCGGAGCCAATCGCGGTATTGGCAAATCCATTGTGGAAACCTTTATTGAGGAGGGGGCAAAAAAAGTCTATCTGGCGGTGCGAAGCCCCGGGACCACCGCTGAGTTCACTAGAAGATACGGTGCTAAGGTAGTCCCCGTGCAACTGGATGTTACGGATGGCAATGGAATAAAAGCACTAGCAAAAGAAATCCAGGACTTGGATATCCTGGTCAACAATGCCGGGGTACTAGCTCCTACGGAACCCCTCGGCGAGCAGGTTGAAGAGTCTCTGCAGCACGAGTTGAATGTAAACCTATTCGGGCTAGTAAGGATTGCCAAGGCCTTTGCACCTCAACTGGAAAAGAACCGCGGCGCACTGGTCCAATTGAATTCTGTCGTATCTCTGCGTGCCTTCACCCAGGTGAGCACCTATTCCGCCTCCAAGGCCGCAAGCTACGCAATAACTCAAGCCCTTCGAGAAACACTTGGAGAGCGTGGAGTACAAGTACTCAGCGTGCATCCAGGCCCAATAGAAACCGATATGGCCAAGCAGGCAGGATTGGAGGAGGGAGAGGCTCCCAGTACTGTAGCCAAAGGCATTGTTGAGTCCCTCGCAAACGGGGACTTTCACCTATTCCCAGACCCTATGGCTAAGATGTTTGAGGCCGCCTATCAAGGATTCTCAGATACGATTGTCACTGCAGATTTCAGTGAATAATTGTCAAGCAAAATTAGCTAAACATTGATAACCGAATAACCCGCGATGTTTAATGACTAGCGCCTGCTATTATTAACACATCGCGGGTTTCAGCATGCAAATGTCTTAACAAATTAGAATGGATGGCACTACTAACTACAGTGTCAATATTGATTGGACAGCCGCAGTAGCTTCCTTCTCATCGGCATCGCGATGCAAGGTAAAAGAACGATATTGATCGCCTCGCAGACCAAATCTACGATCAACTTCTGCCAAGCAGTGCACCATTCCCCCCTCCAGAATAAAAGAAAGTTCAATTTCTTTTGAACTAAGAAGACCTGAATTCTTAAACTCAATCTCCTGGTAACATCCAGATTTTGAAGAAAAGTTCCCTCCCCTCAGGTACCCCTTCTCGACATCCGCTTTCACCATGCTAAATCCACCCTGCTCTATCGCCGCGATCACCTTTTCGACAACAGGTAAGGGCCGTACTTGCAGAAGATCTCTATCCTTAGGATCGAGCGCAAAATCAATATCTAACACGGTCTCTAACCAAACCCGACATTGGTTCTTGCGCGTGTTAAGTGCGGTTACCGGAGTTTCGTCATTCAATTTAAGCTCAAAGGGTAACTGCTTGGATTCATTAGCATTGATCAAAAATGGTTCCAGAGCCTGAATTTGATCCAGGACAAATTGCTGGTAACTAACGCCGTTATCATTTTCAATTTTCACCTCAGTACAGAGTTTCAAATTGATAGCATCAATCTGTTGTTCCACGTCTCCACCGGCGATATGAATGTTTCCTTTAAGGACACCGCCTTGAAGTATGCTGCTACTTTCCAATACTGTATCAACCTTTGCGGCACCAATACCCAAAGAGGCCTTTAACTTTTGAAACATGAACTTCCCCAAAACACTGACAAGTTAGAATTGATACTGAGTATTAACATGGCCTAAATACTTGGCCACAGCCCCTAATTGCACATCATTATCAGAGGCAACCCAATAATCCGATTCTGCTGAAGCATATCCTTACTCGAGATATTTCTCAATTATTGCTGTTTGCCAATCATTAACATTGCAAGCCCCGCCCCCAAAGCTGAAAAAAAGATCATATTAAGAAGCGTCCATCAACCCTATTTTTAAATTTGGATCGATATATTGAAGAAGATCGCTGGGCTAAAATTATCATTTTTTATCGTCAATCTTCCCCCCTACCGATAAAGCGCTCCAAAGATCTGATTAGCCCCACTTTTCAACCCAGCTTGCCACTAAGGCCTCAAAAATTCCACCTTTGGCATAGGGATATTTCTTAGTAGTTTTACCTTGATCACCTCAACTAAAATTGCATGTATGCCCACTGCCAAACTACGGAGTACCTGCAACTCATAGTCTGTATCCCATAATATAGACCGAATATTCAGGGCCCCAGTCTAGCGGCTATTAATGTGAGCGATGTATATATGTTGGAGTATGCTTCAATAACCTGAAGGAATGATTATTGATTATTCTTTTTAAATCCTTATAAGAAACAGATATTAAAATTTACCTCAAATATTACGTTATTTTTCTATATAACAGAGAACACCTAAAAGCAACTTTCACCCGAAAACGAAAACTAACACTTACTCGGCGCCACCTTCCGAGGGTCGTGCAGTTTCGGTGGGCTGGCATTGCCGCCGTGTTGCTTCAACCAGTTGCAGGCGTTAATGATGTCATCTGCCAGGCCATGTATTGCATTCAGATTAAGGTGTGGGCGCACCACTATTCGCAAGGTATTTACTGATTGGGCGTTTGGCGGCATCGAATAAGCTGACAGAACCCAACCCCGCTCACGGACCTTATCTGAAATATCATACTCATTAAAATTGGTAATCTTATTATTCAGAGTCATCGCCACTACCGGGATACGCTGAGTCTTGTTCATAATCTCAAAGTAGCCACTCTCAACTAAACGATTACGTAAAGTCTGAGCGTTATCCAAAGTATGCTGCATAATATCCTGGTAACCCTTAAAACCGAGACGAATAAAGTTGTAATACTGGTAGGCAACAGTGGAGGCATTGCGGCTAAAGTTCAATGTGGCAGTAGGCATCTCACCACCCAAATAGTTTACATAAAACATCAAGTCCTCATCAAAAACAGCACGCTCTCTAAAAATTATCCAACCTAAACCTGGCGGCACTAAGCCAAATTTATGACCGGACGCGTTGATAGATTTAACTCTCGGCAGGCGAAAATCCCAGTGGTAATTCGGATATAAAAACGGGTTCACAAATCCACCGGATGCAGCATCAATATGCATAGGGACATCATGGCCAGTAGTTTCCTGATAACTATCCAACCAATTATGGATCGCACGGAAGGAATCATCCTCACCGGTAAATGTCTGCCCCGCAATAGCCACCACTGCTATTGTATTCTCATCTACTAACGTATCCAGGTGTTCACTGGTAAAACGGTAATGTCCAGGCTTAAGCGGGGCAATGCGTGGCTCTACATCAAAATAGCGCATAAATTTTTCCCACACAATTTGTACATTGGCACCTGTGACCAAGTTAGGCCTGCCCCCATCTTTACCTGTTTTCTCTCGCCTCTTACGCCAGCGCCATTTATGGGCCAGACCCGCCAACATACAAGCTTCTGAAGAGCCTATTGTCGCTGCACCATAGGGTTCTACATTCTTCGGGCCATTCCAAAGTTCGTGCAACCAGCGCACCATCCGTGCTTCCATAGCAAAAAGCTGGGGATACATATCATGATCGATATAATTTTTGAGATAGTGCTTTTTTGCCACTTCAAAAGCTTCGGGCTCGGTAAAGGTGGTGACAAAGGACGACAGGTTCATAGCCGGTTTGGCGTCAGACCAGGTTTCACTGGTTACAATGGATTCGGCGGCATAAGCACAAATACTGTCACGGGGAAAGTGATCTTCAGGAATATCCTCATTGTACTCATCAAAAAACAGGTCGAACGGAGACTTCTCTCTCATAGCCAACCTCCTTGCCATTAATCTGCATCAATGAAAGGCCGCTGCATATCCCCCTCTTTATACCAAGAGGGTTTTTACATATGGATGTTTTGCAACAACATAGCAGTAGAAACCAAAATGCCACCAGGCACCAAGGCAACATAGACCCTGTGACCAGCTACAACCAGCTGTTTAGGAAGGAAAAGGAGCTAGCAAATGAGAGCACCCTGCTTTTGGGTAAGACGCAATATGATATTACCTGATTCGATATTTAGCCGGTGGTTGCATAAGCCGCCAGCTAAACATTCTTAAAGTGGCTTAGCCAGGAACGCCATGTTTGGTATAGATATCAAAACGTCCTGACTTACCCTCAAGCGAGAGCGTGGGCTTTTTTTCACCCAGATGCGGAGCCTGCTTCGGGCGCTTGACCACGGTACGGTAATAACAGGCCTTAAGCGCGGGCTCAAGTAAAGCATCCGCATCTTCGTCTGCTCCTACCAAATAGTGGAAAGCCACCATCTCTTTTTTTACTTTGGCACTTTTGCCCCGTGGCGGGAACATTGGGTCCAGGAAGACAACAGGCCAGGAACCTTCCGCTTGCTGTGCCAGCCAGTCAGCAGAAGAGTCTTTTCGATCAGTAAGGGACAATCGCTCAGCCACCAATATCAACTCTGGATCAAGGACTGCAGCTTCCTGCAGCCTCCTCAAGCCATCTTGCAGCAACAAATACACCACTGGGTTACGCTCTAACATCAGGACTTCACAGCCCAATGATGCCAAAACAAAGGCATCACGTCCGAGCCCTGCGGTCGCATCCAAAACACGGGGGTGAAAACCAGGCCGTATACCAACAGCTTTAGCGACTGGCTGCGCTTTACCGCCACCATATTTACGCCTGTGCGCCATAGCCCCACCAACAAAGTCCACAACCACAGGTCCCGGTGCTTTTTTTCCCGTCGCGCACAACTGTAGTTGCTCACCGCAACGTAGCACCTGCGGAAAATCACAAATTTCTGTGGGATCTTCAACACCCAGGCAGGGAAGGTCAAGTTGGTTGGAAAGTTGCTCAGCAGCGGCAAGGTAATCTTTGGCCGCCGCGATAATGGCCAATGCTGGACTCACCACTACTCCTAAAAATCGTTAGATGGTGCGTGATGCTACCCCGGATTTTCCAACCATTCCAGAGCTTCAGACTTCTCATTCGAGTTAAACGGGCGGACTTCTGCGCTGATAAAATGACAAACCAAATGCGGCATAAAACTTAAAACAGGGTTGTCGGACACCACCGCAATTTTTTGTATGTGTTTATGGTGATCGTGCACAAAACGAAAATGAGTAATCATCGCGACGAAATTTTCCCATCCAGCAAAATCCTCTGCGTCGATCATTAGTCCTTCTATTCTGCCCTGTTCCCTGATCACTGGATCTACTTGTGACGCCAGCTGATGGAAATCTTCTGCAGAAAACTTTCCCTTGGGGCGAATTTCTAGGATTTTGTGTCCCTGACACCATTTGTGCTCGATCATTCTGTTAAAATAGCTTTGGGCCGCCTAAACAGGCGACCCTCACCGATCTCCTAGTTCCTACTTTCTGTTCTATCTATTGCTGGGGCTGGCCAGAATTACTTTCCATTCCCTCATCAGTGCCCGTGTCGGTATCACCGGGATTACTTTCCATATTTTCAGCACCCTCTACTGCTTGCTGGGCTTCACTGGAGGCTTCATCAACAGCTTCACCAGCGGGGCTTGCCGTGCTCGGCTCTTCCTGTGGGGTTGAATCATCAGGATTGCCACTAGCAGTCTCTGCATCTGCTTCCCCAGGCTCCGGGGTTGGTCCGCCGCTCGAGGGAACTGAGCCAGAGCTAGTGGAAGCGCTACCCCCAGGAGGTGTGGGATCTGTCTGATCGGATTCCTGTGGCACCTGGGTATCGGGGTTACCCATGCCATCAGGTGGTGTGGTGGTGCCGTTAGGCGAAGAAGAATCACTACCACTGCCGCTACCCGACGGCGTGGAGTTATCGTTCATTTGCTCGCTCTTTGGCTGATCCATTGAGTCATAGGCTTCTTTGGCCTTGTGTTCGCCACTGCGAGACATAAAGTATCCGATGATCAGTAACAAAATGATCAATGGAATCAATAGCTTCTTCATACGTCGACCTCTCGACCCCAAGCGGTTTCTGGAAAACACTTATTGCAAGGCCGGCTAAGCGCCTGGGCTTTTGGGCCCACGGCAGTGAGCACTATAGGCTTGCCTCACACTGCATCCCTGCGGCAATAATAGCTGGCCCTAAGGCCTTTTGACGCCAGCGCCAAGTAATTCAACGCATATCGACTAAAAGAAGATGACGCCAATACTGATAAGAATAACTCGGCATTGGCGTACTTCAAGGAGGTAACCTCCACTTGGAGAGTTTGGATTGCTGTAAATAGCAGGCAACTTACAACCAACAGTTCTATTCAACAAAATTAGATCAACAAAGTTACTGGTGGCGCTCTTAAAGCACCTATCCTCGGGTGGTGAATTCATTGAGCTCTGCTAAGAGCTCCTCTGCATCAGATTCCACCACTGCGGCATCGCAGCTGCGCAGTTGTAGCCGTCCATAACTATCCAGACTGGCAAAGATCAAATAACGCTCCCCTTTCTCAAGCTTGGTATCGCAAAACTCCAGCCCCAAACGAAATGTGATTTGATCTGCCACAGCCCCCTTCCATATCTGTTCAGGAACAGCCGAATAAACATAGCCTGAAATTGCTGTGACACCCGGCTCTGAGAGAGCGCTGTCTACATCCCTATGAATTCCTATAACCTCCACCTGAGCTACCACCGCCGCTTCGGTAAAACGCATCTCCAGGTTGGTAGTAGGCACACCCAATACTCCTTCTTCTGCATGTCCCAAATGAGGCATCAAATTGAGGAAAATTAAGACAAATCCCAGGGAGAGCGTTATTAGGGTGGCTTGACGGGACACAGGCTTTCTCCATTATTCGTATTGTCACTACTGTAGAAATAGCACAACCCGGAAGAACCCTATTTTGATTTTAAACTTTCAGCAAAAAATTATGAAAAAAGCGTTTACCGGTCAGTATTCATGGGTTTCACCTGACAGGGAAGCCCGGTCATCTCAACCAATGAATTATATGAAGCATGCCGGGCTATTAGTGTCAAGGCTTGTCTTCCACGCAAAACATGAGTAAGCATACGCGACAAGGCAATTAGAGCCCCATTAATGGCTACTGGAAATATTGAAGATAGTTGGCCGCCTTTACAGGCAGCCTAACCCAATACTTCTATAGAAAATCACTTCAGCTGAAGTTCAATGATCACTATAAGTTAAACGATAAATCTTATGGGCAAAATCATCTGAAATCAGCACACTGCCATCAGGCATCTCCAGGAAGGCCACCGGGCGTCCAAAAGTCGTTTCATCCCGCATAAAACCAGTAATCACAGGTTTATAGTTGGTGATTCTATTCTCTTCTACAGTAGCTAACATCACACGATAACCCGACTTCTTGCTTCGATTCCAGGATCCGTGTTCCGCAACCAAAAGATTTTTCCTGTAATCATCAGGAAATTGATTGCCAAGGTAAAAGTGTATTCCCAGAGGTGCGACGTGGGCGCCCAAATTTAGTACTGGCGCGGAATAATCACTAACCTTCCTATCTTGACCAAATTCAGGGTCTGCAATATCAGCGCCATGAAAATAGGGGTAACCAAAATGCTCTCCTTCGTAGCTTACCCTATTAATTTCACAAGGCGGGATATCATCTCCCATCATATCCCTGCCATTATCACTGAACCACAACTCATTTGTCTGCGGGTGAAAATCAAAACCCACAGTATTTCTCACTCCATTAGCTATTACTTTTGTTTCCTTTGAAGCCAGATCTAAAGAAAATATCTTGGAATAGCGTTTATCTGCATCACAAATATTACATGGCGCACCAACAGGAACTATTAAATTACCCTTTTTATCAAAACGTAAGAATTTCCAACCGTGATGCCTATCAGACGGGAACTGATCATAAACCACTTCAGATTTTGGCTTATCAAGATTTTCATCTATATCAGGAAAACGAATAATTTTATTAATATCGGCCACATACAAATCGCCATTTTTATAGGCAATCCCTGTCGGCGCTCTTAAGTTTTCCATGAGCAACCAACGCCGATCTGCTTTTCCATCGTTATTTGTATCTTTGAAAGCATATATCTTTTTGGCACTGAAAGAGCCAGAAAAAACAGTACCTGACTCAGAAAGTGCCAGTTGTCGTGCAGTCTCTACATCTTCGGCAAAGTAACTAAGTTCAAAGCCATCCGGCACCTTTAGTTGTTCAAGGGTAATCTCAGCTTGCACTACTGATGAGAGCAATAAACTAATTAGCAGTATTTTTTTCATGGGACGCAGTCAACAGACAAAATGCTATCTTAGCTTTAGATGCACTTTTTGACTAACCAATAAAGACTGTATGAGACAGAAACCTGCGAGAATAAGTTAAGCGACCTAAAAGAAACTCTTTAAAAGCCCTATCGCCCCCCCCTTTACGAATGGCTGTTGCCACCAGCTATGGTTTGCTGCCGGCACTATTGGCCCTGAGTTTACTAACCCTGCCTGAAAGTAAGGTCAATGATTAAACAAACATAAGGGTAGAAGAGCAACCCTGCCACATCTGTAAAGGAGGATTGATACTGAGGAGGTCAAAAGGGATTAATTTAGGACCGCAGCGCCTACGACTATTCAGTTAGGCGCTGCGAGTGTCACTCTAGAGGCAACTAAACCTCATGCCGCTTATAGCGGCAACAGCTCGAGCTCTACACGACGGTTAGCTTGGCGGCCTGATTCAGAGTCATTACTAGCCAGCGGATAACGCTCACCATAACCGACAGCCTGTACACGACCGTAGGCAACACCGCTATTACTGAAGAAGCTAGCTACCGAATTAGCGCGCTGCTCACTCAAGGACTGGTTGTAAACGTCAGAGCCAGTGCTGTCAGTATGGCCACTAACACGGATGGCTGTCTTATCAAACTCCTGTAAAACAACAGTCACAGATTCCAGGGTATCGTAAAAGTCAGTTCGAATATCGGAGCGGTTGGTACCAAATGTAATATTGCCAGGCATGATCAGACGGATGTTATCGCCCTCACGCTGAACACGAACACCACTGCCCTCCAGGCGCTGGCGCAAAGCCATTTCCTGGCGATCCATATAATAGCCAATGCCACCGCCAATGGCTGCGCCGCCCAAGGCCCCGGTGAGAGCCCCTTTCTTACGGTCTTTCTTACTCGCAGTTGCCGCACCGACAATTGCACCAGCTACAGCGCCAATTCCTGCCCCTTTGGCGGCATTACTGGTTTTACTCTCACCGGTGTATGGGTCCAAAGTGGAACAACCCACCAGTGAGCCCATTGCAAGAATTGCTACCCAATGTTTCATTATTGGTTCTCCTAACGCACTTTTAATAAACGGGTATTGGGATGCACTGAGCCCAGTGCTCCTGCACAGTCCCTACAGTATTCAGCACGCTAGCTGACCGGCGGCTGAATCGACCCTACGAAATATTGTGAAGGCTAAGATAAACTGATCATCAGTTCTATTGACCAGTCCCCATTGCGCATCATCGATTACTGCGACGACGATGCACTAGCGTGCAGTTTCGCCACTAGAGAAGTGTTTACCCCCTTCTTCCACAAAATCTGTGGATAACTCTGTGTATTAATCGACAAAGGTCAGCGCCACATGGCGTAATCCCTTGCCTATAGCATTTTGCACATTTTTTAAACTCTTGAGTTTTACCAATAAAAACAACAGGTTAGATAAAGCAAATTTTTTAATGTACCGGCTGTTTTAGTGTATACAGGTAGTTGTCAGCAGCATGTTTGCATGTGGAAAAGTTTGTCAATACCTCCAGCACCAGAGGACAAACTTTTTTTAGACGCATTTGTGCTTACTCCCACAACTCAATGGCACGACTTTAATCATTCACATCTACAGGCTATCCCCTACTAATAATGTGGCGGCTTCTCATCTTGCTGCTTTGCTCCACCCTGCATTTCGAAAGTTATCGCACTGTACTTTTCTCCCAACTCACGAATGCGTGAAATCAGGCTCCGGATATCCAAATCCTGGCGGGCAATAACGTCATTAAGTTGGGCGATAGTATCCTCCTGGAAAGCGAGACGGCTCTCCAGCTCATCAATACGCTCAACCAGCTTTACAATTTCATCACTCATCACAGCAGCCCGTATAAGGTTTCCACCAACCCTACCGCGCGCCGATCCATAAACAAACTCTGCCCCAGCCTTGTTGTGACATACCCCAATCCCAAGCCACATTCAGGATCGGCGAATCCGACACTGCCACCGGCACCCGGATGACCAAAGCCTTCAGGACCACCAAAACGCAAATCCGCAGCGTTACTGCTGCGAATAAAACCACAACCAAAACTCACTTCAGCCTGTAGCACTTTATCTCGGCCGCAACTTTGCTCCCGTGCAGCCTCTTTTACCCATTCTATTGGTAAAGTTTCGGGGTTGTCCTTTGACAGATCGCCGTACACTGCTGCCAGGTCTCGCGCACTGAAATGTCCATTGGCAGCGGGAATCAATGCTCCGCGCCACTCGGAGCTGTTGGTTCCCATCATCAGGCTAACGGGATTGCTAAACGCCATTGAAACCGGACCCTTGCGATCTTCTTTTATTGCACGACCAATAGCATTTTCACGCAACTCTGGAAGCGGCTGTTTGAGGGGGCTGACATCAGCTATACGCTGGGATTTGTGTCCATTAGCGCCAAAGCCCCCATCGAGATCGAGGGGTTTGGCTAACATTTCCCGATAAAGTTCCAATAAGGGCTTTTGCGCTACCCGCTCGATCACCCCACCCAAGCTCCAGCCGTACAAAAAAGGGGCGTAGCCCTGCTGAGTTCCAGGAGCCCACCAAGGCTCAGTACGAGCCACTTCATCACATGCCGCTTGCCAGTCATAAATCAGGCTATCCTTTACCCGCCCACGGAAGGCAACCAAACCACTACGGTGGCAAAGTAATTGGCGTGCCGTGACACTGTCCTTACCTCGGGCAAATTCCGGCCAGTAGTCTGCCACAGGGCGGTCCAGATCCAGGTTACCAGCAGCTACTTGTTGCATAGCAAGCAGTGCGAGTATGCCCTTACTGGAAGAAAATACATTGGCTAGAGTATCTTCTGTAAAAGGGCGTTCGGCATCCCTATCAGCGCTACCGGCCCATAAGGAACAGATCAATTCTCCATGCTGGCGCACCGCAAAGGCCGCGCCGGTATCCCCACACTCGCGAAAATTTTTGGCGAAAGCATCATAAAGTGCCTCAAACCCAGGGGCGCAAAGGCCATATATTTCCATGTATCTATGTCCAGATAATTCGGGTAACTCTATTGGAAGCCCGCAAGGTTAATTTCTTCCCCTCTCTGGCGCAAATCGGTAGTATTGCGCGTCTATCACGAGGGACAGTTATGACTCAAGAAATCGCCATCCAGGATCAAATTCAGGGCAACCACTGCTTTGGTTGTGGCCCGGACAACGACCAAGGGCTGCGTATCAAGAGCTATTGGAGTGGCCAGAATCAAACCCGCTGTGAGTTTACTCCCAGCCCGTTTCACAATGCTGGTCCAGCAAAGTATTTGAATGGTGGTATTATCGCCACAGTGATTGATTGCCATACTATTTGTACGGCTATCGCTGATAGCTATGTACAGGCCGGGCGCGATGTTGGTACTGGGGAGAAAATCTGGTATGCAACCGGTAAGCTCGATATCAAATACCTGGCTCCAGCAATGATTGATAAACCACTAATCCTCGAAGCCTCTATTGTCGGACGCGGCCCCAAAAAAACCGTATTACACTGTAGCCTTACCAGCGATGGCCGTTTATGCGCCAAGGCTGAGGTTGTGGCAGTACGTGTTCCAGGTGACTGGTAGCCACTCCCAACAAGAAAAATACTTTCTGATGAATTTTTAGCTCAGGTCACATGGACTCAGGGGTGACCCTATCTCTCGGAGCTTCTACCCCTCTCTGCTCAAAAAGCAGGCAGGCCTGATGAGCTGACAATTTTCAAACTTCAGGTACCTCCTCCGTATCCTCCAGCCTGTGGCCACAAAACTTACAGTATTCCGCATCGGGATCATGGGCGCTGCGACTGCAGTTGTGGCAAGCCAGCTGGGTACGCTCGCGATTCATCTCTCCCGCCAACTCCGCGGTCAAAATCCCTGTGGGAACTGCAATGATTGAGTAACCTATCAACATCGTCATCGCCGCAATTGCCTGCCCCAGTGGTGTCTGTGGCGAAATATCCCCATAGCCTACAGTCGTAATGGTGACAATTGCCCAATACACGCTGGTGGGAATACTGGTAAAACCATGACCAGGCCCCTCTACTACAAACATCAGGGAGCCAAAGATAATACACATTACAAATACGCTAGAGTAGAACACCAGAATTTTTCGCCGCGCAAGCCCCAAAGCACGCAACAAAATATTGGCATCCCTCAGGTAGCGAACCAGCTTAAGTATCCTGAAAATACGCAGCACCCGCAGTAAGCGGATCACCAGCAAATAGGTTGCACCGGTATAGAGCAGGGCCAGATAACTTGGCAGGATTGCGAGTAGATCGACAATTCCATAGAAGCTGAAAATATATTTACGGCGATTCACCGAACAATAAATTCGCGCGAAGTACTCTATGGTAAACAACCCGGTAAAGATCCACTCCAGACCGATGAGCAGCGAACCGTAACGATCCGCTACAGCTCCAATCGAAGCCAGTAAAACCAGGGACACACTGATCAAAATCGCCCAGATCAAGAAAACATCAAAGTTGCGTCCGGCGGGAGTATCTGTACCGAAGATCACCTCATTGAGCAGTTTTCGACGTCCTGTTAACGCCATCTATCACCTCAACCACTTGCTGCTATCAATTTTCGGCGGAATTCTAACCTTTAGGAGGAACTTGGTCGCCTCTAATTTTCACCGGGCCCACTGCCGGTCAGCTGGGTCCCCTTTGACTTCTTCCACACCTCGGGCACAATCGCGCTCCGACCAAAAATCACAATTGTTTATCGGGGAGCCCTCAGCCATGGCCAAGGAAAATCGTCTCGTCTATTCCACCGATCGCGGCCGTATAAAAGAAGAACCCTCTGCAGAAAAGCGCCATGAGGGGGATTGCATAGTACGTATCCATAGGGAGACCAAGGGACGCAAGGGTAAAGGGGTGACCTGCGTGCGCGGGATCGCAGGTACTGATAGTGAATTGAAATTACTGCTGGCAGAATTGAAGAAACGCTGTGGCTGCGGTGGTGCCTTGAAAGACGGTGTGATTGAAATCCAAGGCGACAAGCGCCCGGAAATCAAGGCCCTTCTCGAGTCCAAGAACTATAAGGTCAAGCTGGCCGGGGGTTAAACGGTTCGCAACAGGCGAAGTGGACTCAGCTGCAGCTGCCTTTCCCGCTCCAGACAGCGTCTCAACAAGGCTGCCAACTGTACCTGATAATACTCCAGAATCACCGATCGGGCATATTTACAACGAGACTCCATTGACCGCACAGCTGCCAATGCCTCTTGGTGTTGCTGCGGCAATACCTGTAGGGTTTCACGCTTAGCCTTGATGCATAGGGCTCTACCAAGACCCTGCGATCTCAATAACTCAGAAGATTCTACTGTAGCGAAAGTCGCATCCAATTCCCGAGCACTCAAGGCCAGATATTTCTGCACCAGCTCCCGTTCTGACAGGTTTTGCGATAGATGCCGGGCAAATAACCCCAAACTGGTACTAAACCCGGCAAGCCGCTCCAGATGAGGCTCTAGGGAATCGTATGCAGAAAGATGGCGCAGTTGGTTGCGCGCCTCTTGGCGTTCCTTCGCCGGCATGGTTACCAGAGCCAGACACAAGCGTTGGTAAAACGCGGTATAGATATGCTGCAGCTGCTTTTCACTCTCTTCCAATTCGGATCGTTTCAGCGCAGCCAACTCTTGAGCCGATGCAAGACTGCCACTTTTTAGTGAGTAATCCTGGGGGTCGATACGCAACTTGTTCCTAATCATTGCCGCACCCAGCTGCATCGTTGCCATACGAGTTCGCAACATCCGGCTACGCTCGCGCACCTCACCCAAATCAACCAACTTGCCTCGCAACCAATCGACGATGGCCTGCAGATCCATCTCCTGCATTTCTTTAGATGCTGGTCGACTCAACGGCAGCAAAGAAAACGGAGGAAGACGATTAAAGTACTCTTCCAAAGTCTGCACTGCCTCGTCTACCTCACGGCTGGAACAGAGCAAGCGGCGATTTTCTACTACTTGGCAATCAGCCCCAGCGCTGGAAGCAGTGCAGGCCATTGCCAATTCAGTAAAATTGGCGAATAGGTCAGACATAGAGACTTCCCATTTGATACGAGAGCCCAGGTCACGCCGGCTTACCACCTCAATACGCTCTAAATCCGCCGCCTCACACATATCCCAGGGGTCACTTGCCTGCCCCATGGCTAGCTCTATAGCCTTACAGGTTTCTTGGTCCAGATTCTCAAACGTCCAGGCTATCGCAGTAGGGATATTTTCAAATCGTTGCCCCAGGGCAGCGGCCTCACGGGCGGTCTCTGAGACAATCAAATCCGCGTGCACCAGTCGGTGCCACCTTTCGGCAAACCCCGGAAACACCTGACTACCAATCAAATCTGCCGCCCACAGATCAGCACGTGACTCTAGGTAACGGGCACTACTACGGGTAATGAATCGGTGCAGGTTTTCGAGACGCTCCACTAAAGGCAATAAAAAGTGGCCACAGATGACCAGCATGCGATGAAAGGGTTTCTGGAAAATACTGGGCTCTCCACTTGTACACAGGACACTGCGTTCGTTCTCTAGAGCCCACTGAACTAACTCAAGGCGGCGCAAACCATCCAAAACCAACCAGGCCAATAATCCGGTTAGTTTCCCCTGGTAGATACCAATTCCACGGCCCACCAAAGCTAGGGCCTCACTGCCACGTAGTGCCGTCACGCTGGCGAGCCCCAAATGAAGTGGTAATTGCTGGCGTATTACCTCGGAAAGTGTGGGTGAGCTGAAAATCTGGGCGTTGGGACTTAGAACAATCTCATTCACTTTCGGCAGACTGGTTCTTCGGGAAAGCTGTTCAAATAAACGCAGAAGGTCCTTACCTTGGGCTCGATCGAGGGGTATCTCACCGAGTTTGGCCCAAGCACTTCTCGGAAACCACAGGTAGGGCGCAGCCAGGAGCAGAAAAAGAAAACTACACACAGCAATCGCAATCAAACTGGATACGATAACACTGCCATTCAAATCGCCCTGCCATACTGCAAGCGGAATCTGCCAGAGGGCAAAACCGGCCCCATACAAACACAGGCCAGCAACTGTCAAAAAAATAGCGGGCAGCACTATTGCCGGCAAAAAACCCAATAAAGCTCTGCCAACACCGGAGGGCACAGTAACTTTCTTATCACTGATAATTTGCTCTATTCCCTTTGAGGGTTCTAAGGTCCTTGAGCCCTCCGATTGCACAGCAGCTTTAGGGGACTGACTGTACTCTGGTGGTACCCCTGGGCCGCTGCCAATAATGCTATTTTTGTTGAAGGGCCTCCCCTTGGCTGTCTGGGCTTTGCGCCTCTGCGCTACCTTAATACGGGCAATTAACTGCTGATTATCAAATTTTCCTGCAGGGCAGACCTCCACTCTCAAACCAATTTTGTGAAGACCGGCGCGATACTCCAAGGCACGGGCAGATTCCAGCTGATCTCTGATAACCCACCCTTTCAATAGAAATCTTCGAGCTTGGGCTTCTGGGATTGAAAACAGCTTCGTAGCATCCCGCACCACTTGATCCGAATCTTTGGCGTGAAGTGTCCTTCCAGTGGAAACTACCTGGTAAAGTTCCTGGCTCGCCATTCCCCTCTCCTGTCACCTAGTGACACATATTGTCACATTCTTTACATCTTGCGCGCAGGGTAAAAGATTCAAGAGAAAACGGGTGCGCACCAGTTCTCAGGAAACCATTCAAGGTTACATAATTGGCAAGAAAGGAGGCAAAGTGCACAGTTTTTCGTGCGCCTCGCAGTTTTTCTGTGTCAGGGAGTAAAGATATGAAAGGTCCGATCAGCCAATTCAGGAATTGTCAGCCCCCTATCCCTGGGTTCGAACCAGCTATAAGTGTGGCTTAGTGCGCCAACTAAAAGCCGCCGCACAAGTGCCGGGTCATCACCAGGGCATTTGGCCGCAACAATTGCATCCAACCAGATCCGCTCATACTCTTCGCGCAGCTGCAATACCTCTTCCTGGCTCTCCTCAGACAAGCTGCGCCACTCCATTACCAGAATGGAAAATCCTGGTACGGCTTGTTCGTGGATAGCCTCGAGCTCAGACTGTATGCAAGCCCGCAACTTTTCCTGCGGACAGCCTGCACTCTCTGCAGCACTACGCATTCGAGCACTGGCAAATATGGTGACCTCTTTCATTACCGCGCAGAGAATCTGCTCTTTACTGGCAAAATGGTGAAAAATACTGCCAGAAAGTATGCCAACTTCCGCAGCTAGATCACGCACTGTGGTGCGGGCAAATCCCCTTTGCTCGAACAGACGCGCAGCGGCATTCAGTAAACGTCCGCGGGGAGAGGCAGGGTCAGTTAGCATACCCTGCTCTACCAGAGTACCAATTAATTCTTGTGGTGACAGTTGAGTCGGCACCTCCGCCAGCACTTGCGCACTCTCTCGCACGTATCTCTCCAAAACTTTTTCGGGTAATTAACCCGGAATATTAGCGGCCCAATGAATTTCAAATCAAATAGACGCCAGCTATTGAATACCAAGCGCTTGCTTGGTAGCGTTAAGCTATTCTGCGTTTTCTCACACGCAGGCGCAAGCGCCAACAAGAACAATAAAAACTGAATAAGCCGTGAGGCCGTAAAAAAGGAAACTTTCATGCGCTATCAAAGCCAGCTGCGCTCAGGCAGCTTTAGCGAGCAAACCTATATCGTCACCGGCGGCGGCAGCGGTATTGGCCGCTGTATCGCCCACGAATTGGCCAGCCTCGGCGCCCATGCAGTATTGATCGGGCGCAAACTGGACAAGCTGGAAAGGGTTGCCGGTGAAATCAATAACGATGGTGGCGAGTGCAGTTTGTTCAGCCTGGATATTCGCGATGAAGAAGGAGTGCAGGAGACAGTGGGGCAAATAGTCCAGGCCCGGGGCCAAATTCACGGATTGGTGAACAATGCCGGTGGCCAGTTCCCCTCCCCCCTTGAGCAGATCAACACAAGAGGTTTCGATGCCGTTGTACGCAGCAACCTGCTCGGTGGCTTTTTAATGTCCCGAGAAGTTTTTGTGCAGTCGATGAAACAGCACGGCGGCAGTATCGTAAATATCACCGCAGATAACGCCGGCGGCATGCCAATGATGGGCCATTCCGGTGCCGCCCGCGCGGGCATGGAAAATATTACCGAAACCTCCGCATTGGAGTGGGCACCTTTTGGCGTTCGAGTTAACGCCGTGGCGCCAGGCTATATTCTCTCCAGCGGCTTTGATACTTACGACCCCAAATTCCTGCGCGAGCTACTACCGGGCTTCCGAGACAGCATTCCCCTCTACCGATTGGGAGAAGAAGCAGAAGTTAGTGGGGCAGTGTGCTTCCTACTTTCCGATGCCGCCAGCTATATCACCGGACAAACGCTGCGTATCGATGGTGGCTCAAGTCTCAAGCATCACTCTCCCCTTTGGCAGCCACAAGCCGCCAACAACTCCAAGCGCTTTAATGGATTCCACCGCAAACGCCGGCCCCAAGTTGTGGAAGAGCTGGAAGCGGAGGGTAAGCTCTAATGCAGCCGATTGATTCCCAGCTCGACAACCGCTCGGCAGAGTTCAATGACAACCAAGCTGCCATGCTCGAGCAGATCAACCAGTTTCGTGAAGCTGAGCAACGTCCGGTTCAAGCTGAAAAAAGTAAGGCTGCCCGCTATCGTGATCGGGGCTGGCTGCTGCCAAGGGAGCGCCTCAATTTATTGCTCGACCCCGGCGCACCTTTTGTAGAGCTGTGCTCCCTCGCCGGCTATAAATTGTTTGACGACCAGGATGGTACCGGTGCGGGTGGCGGAGCCATTTGTGGTATTGGCCAGATCAGCGGGCAACGTTGCATGGTTCGAGTGGATAACTATGCCGTAAAAGGTGGCACCATCTCACCAGCCGGGATGGATAAAGCCCTGCGAATGCAGCGGATCGCTCTGGAAAATCATTTACCAATAGTCGCCCTGGCGCAAAGTGGTGGCGCCAATCTGATGTACGCCAGCGACACTTTTGCTCCCGGTGGGCGGGGTTTTGCCAACCAGGCGCGAATGTCCGCCGCCGGTATTCCGCAAGTTACTGTGGTACACGGCGGCGCTACTGCCGGCGGCGCCTACCAGCCGGGCCTGTCAGATTATGTCGTTATGGTGCGCGGACAAACCGGCATGTACCTGGCTGGGCCGCCGCTGCTGAAAGCTGCCACCGGTGAAATTGCCGATGCGGAAAGCCTCGGCGGAGCAGAAATGCACTGTACCGAGTCCGGCAGTGGCGATTACTTAGCAGAGAACGACGCCGATGGTATTCGCATAGCAAGAGAGATTGTTGCCGCCCTACCCTCACCCATTAAAAGCTCAGTACAAAAAGATTACCGAGACCCACTGCACCCTATCGACGACCTGCTCGGCCTGATTCCAGCAGACAGCAAAAAGCCCTACGACGTGCGCGAAATTCTGGCTCGTATCGCCGACGGCTCCGCCATGCTGGATTTCAAGCCGGAATTCGATCGACAAACCGTGTGCGGCCATATTCGTATCGAAGGCTTCCTTGTGGGAATTATTGGGAATAACGGCCCGATCACCCCCAAGGGCGCCAACAAGGCCGCGCAGTTTATTCAGTTGTGCGAACAGAGTGGCACGCCACTGCTGTTTTTGCATAACACCACCGGGTTTATGGTGGGTACCGAGGTGGAGCGCAACGGCATCATCAAGCACGGCGCCAAAATGATTCAGGCCGTGGCCAATGCCAGCGTACCAAAACTCAGCATTGTCGTAGGTGGCTCCTATGGGGCCGGCAACTACGCCATGTGTGGTCGCGGATTCGATCCCCGCTTTATTTTTGCCTGGCCCAATTCCCGCACCGCCGTTATGGGCGCAGCCCAGGCCGGCAAGGTAATGCGCATCGTCACCGAGCAAAAAATGCAACGCAGCGGCAATGTCGATGAGGCGGTATTAGACAAATTGGAAAACGACACCAGCGCATTTATGCAGGGCAATTCCGATGCTCTCGCCTGCAGTGCGCGCCTCTGGGATGACGGCATTATCGATCCCCGCGATACGCGCAAACTTTTAGGCATGTTGCTAGAAATTTGCAATGAGGCCGAGCAGAGAAAACTCAACAAAAATACCTTTGGCGTAGCTAGGTTTTAACGAAAAACCTGGGCAACAAGGAAGTGCGGTTGCCCATTCACACCATCACCGGGTTCACACTTCAAAGCAGGGAAAACAATAATGATATTTAGCGATCAACACCGGGAACTGCAGCGCACCGTACAAAACTTTGTACAGCAGGAAATTAACCCCAATGTGGCCGAATGGGAAAAGGCCGGCCGCTTTCCTATCCGCGAAATTTTCCAACAACTGGCTGGTCTGGGTCTGCTAGGCATCAGCAAGTCCACAGACTTCGGTGGCCTGGGTCTCGACTTCAGTTATGAAACCGTTTTCCTGGAGGAGCTGGGCGGTGCCCACTGTGGCGGCGTGCCCCTGTCGATTTCCGTGCAGACTTCCATGTGTACCCCTGCCCTGGCCAACTTCGGCAGCCAGGATCTCAAAGAGCAGTTCCTGATTCCCGCCGTGAACGGAGAGATGATCGGCGCAATCGCCGTATCCGAACCGGGCGCCGGTTCCGATGTTGCCTCAATTAAAACCACTGCCAAAAGCGATGGCGACGACTATGTGATCAACGGCAGCAAGATGTGGATCACCAACGCCCCCTGCGCAGACTTTTTCTGCACCCTGGTCAATACCAGTGAAGGCAAAGCCCACAACAACAAATCCCTGGTCATTATTCCGGCGAAAACGCCAGGGGTACGCATCGGCGAAAAGCTCGACAAATTAGGCATGCGCTCATCGGAAACCGCCCCTATCTTTTTTGACAATGTGCGAGTGCCCAAACATTTCCGCATCGGCGATGAGGGTGCCGGCTTCCTGCTGCAGATGCTGCAATTCCAGGAAGAGCGCCTCGCCGGCGCCGCACTCAATTTAAAGGGCCTGGAAAACTGCGTGAGCAGCACCATCGACTATGTGCGCGAACGCCATGCCTTTAAAGCACCATTGATCGACAATCAAACCATTCACTTTGCCCTCGCGGAAATGCAGACCGAAGTGGAATGCCTGCGCTCCCTAACCTGGCGCGCGGTGGAAGCCTATGTAGCCGGTGAAGATGTCACTACCCTCGCCTCTATGGCCAAGCTCAAGGCTGGCCGCCTGTCCCGCTCTATTCCCGATCAGTGCCTGCAGTTCTGGGGTGGCATGGGCTATATCGAGGAAACTGTAATCAACCGCGCTTACCGGGATAGCCGTCTCACCGCTATCGGCGGCGGCGCAGATGAAGTAATGCTCGGCATTATCTGTAAGTTGATGGGCATACTGCCCGGCAAGCGTAAACCCAACGCATAAGGTCAGGCTATGCAGACAATTATTAATGAGACCATCGGCATCGCCTGCCATCTCACCCTAAACCGGCCACAACAGCGCAACGCCATCAGTTTGCAAATGGTGGATGAGCTTCTGCAAAAGCTCGCAGAAGCAGAAGAAGATCCGCAGGTGCGAGCGTTGGTACTGCGGGGTGCAGAACACAACTTCTGCGCCGGTGGCGATATTGCCGATATGCTCAATGCGCAACAGGGCGCGAGCGATGGAAATAGTGATGTATTTTTTCACCTAAACCGTCGTTTCGGTGAATTGATGGAACGATTTAATCGCACTCCTTTAATAGTCATTGCCGTATTGGAAGGTGCCGTAATGGGCGGTGGTTTTGGGCTCGCTTGCAGTGCCGATATTGCCATTGCCGATCGCAGTTGCCGCTTTGCCCTTCCGGAAACCCGCCTGGGTTTACCGCCTGCACAAATTGCTCCCTTTGTCGTGGCACGGGTCGGCCTCTCCCAGGCCCGACGCCTGGCCCTCAGCGGAGCAAAAGTCAACGCACAGCAGGCCTTGGAAATTGGGTTAATCCATCAGCTACTCGATAATTCCGAAGCCCTCGAAGGCGCACTGCAGGAACACCTGGGCGCGATCAATGCCTGCGCTCCCGGCGCCCTGGCAACAACCAAGCAGATCTTGCTGGATGCAGCGCGGGTGAGCGATGAGACTGCCCTCGGCCAACTACTCGACGGCGCCGCACAGCAGTTTTCCCGCGCAATTCAAGGCCATGAAGGGCGCGAAGGCGCCCGTGCATTTCTGGAAAAACGATCACCGGAGTGGCAGCACTGATGTCGACAACAGAGACCCTGTTAATCGCCAACCGCGGCGAGATCGCACTGCGAATTATGCGTACTGCCCGGGCGGAGGGCTATCGCACAGTCGCCGTCTACAGCGATGCGGACTGCGATGCACTTCACGCACAGACTGCCGATATCGCCGTAGCCATTGGTGGGCAGACTTCGGCGGAGTCCTATCTGGATATACAGAAAATTCTCGACGCGGCTAAAAAATCCCGAGCCACCGCCGTCCACCCCGGCTACGGCTTTCTCGCTGAGAATGCGGAATTTGCCAGCGCTTGCGAAGAGAATGAACTGCGTTTTGTTGGCCCGAGTGCCGAAGTCATAGAACTGATGGGCAACAAACGCAAAGCCAAGGAATTTGTTGCCGCTGCCGGCGTACCCTGTATTCCCGGCTTCCAGGGTGCCCAGGACGACGATATCCTGATCGCCGAGGCGCAGCGCATTGGCTTCCCGTTAATGATCAAAGCCGCCGCAGGCGGTGGTGGGCGCGGCATGCGCCTGGCTCACGGAGACAGCGAACTGGTCTCCCAGTTGCGCGCCGCCCGCAGTGAATCCATGAGTGCATTCGGCAGCGACGAATTAATTCTGGAAAAGGCACTGGTCAACGCTCGCCATATCGAAATCCAGGTATTTGCGGATCGTCATGGCAACTGTATTCACCTGGGGGAGCGGGATTGCTCCGTACAACGACGCCATCAAAAAGTGGTCGAAGAGTGCCCTTCCCCAGCGGTCGACACCCAACTGCGGGAAAGAATGGGGCAAGCCGCAGTCGCCGCCGCGCGAGCCTGCGGTTATCTAGGCGCGGGCACCGTAGAGTTTTTACTCTGCCCCAGCGGCGAATTCTATTTCCTGGAAATGAACACCCGCTTGCAAGTCGAGCACCCGGTAACAGAAATGGTAACCGGTTTTGACCTGGTAGCCTGGCAACTGGCAGTGGCCCGTGGCGAAGCCCTATGCGTCTCCCAGCAGCAAGTCACCCAGCAGGGGCACGCCATGGAAGTCCGCCTGTATGCCGAAGATCCGGAACAACAATTCCTGCCCCAGGCCGGAAAAGTACTCCACTGGGTAGCGCCAAAGGGACAAGGAATCCGTATCGACCACGCTTTGAAAAGTGGTTGCGAAATTACGCCATTTTACGATCCCATGCTCGGCAAATTAATTGCCTGGGGGCAGGATCGAGAAGAAGCTCGACGCAAGCTAACCCAGGCCCTAAGCCAGCTGGAATTTATCGGCCCTAAAAACAATATCCATTTCCTGCAGAAGATCCTGGCCGAATCACAGTTTATCGCTGGCGATGCCGATACCAGTTTTCTCGACCAAAACAGTACACTGACATCCGCAGAATCGGTTCCAGCAGTAATTGCAGCCCAAGCCGCATTACTGAATCACTTGCACCAAGCCAACCCTCAGGATCGGCGTAGCGGCCGCAGCGACTGGCGCAGTGGCGACAACAGTGTGCCAATCAACTACCGACTGGAAATTTCAGGACAAACCCTAAACTGTGAGCTGCTGGTGTTAGTAGATCACTCTTACCAAATCTCAGTAGGCGAACAGCAGTTCCTGATTCAGTGGGTCCATTTTGAGAAATCACAAAAAGAAAGTGGACTTTACAGTGCTGAACTCCTGCTGGATGGCGTTAGCCAAAAGAGATTGTTCCTAGCCAACCAAAGCAATCTGCATCTCCTGTTAGACGGCAGGCAATTCCATTTTGTCGATATCACCCACGCCCCCGCTAAATCGAGCTTAAATCAAGGCAGTGGCCGCATCACGGCTCCTATGGACGGTTGCCTGGTGCAGGTATTGGTTGAGCCCAATCAAAGCGTTCAGCGGGGAGACACTATCGCCTTAATGGAAGCCATGAAAATGGAGCACGCCCTGCGCGCAGACCGCGACGGTACCGTCATTAAACTGGGCGCCTGTGAAGGAGACCAGGTACGCGGTGGCCAGCTGTTAGTTCAGATCGAAGCCGCTCCCACGGAAACTGCCAAAATCCCCAGCGACGCCACTTCCTAAAGGAGATCAGCATGTACGATATTGATGCCTCCCGCATGGCAAGCCCCTTCTATGACGAAGGCCATCAGGAATGGCGCACCCAGTTGCGCCGCTTTGTCGACCGCGAGATTACTCCCTACATCACTCAATGGGACGAAGACGGCCAACTACCCGCCGAGCTTTGGAAAAAAGCCGCAGAAGTTGGCCTTCTGCAGATGAGTTATCCGGAAAACTACGGCGGCATCGAAACCGATGTCTTCCATATGATTGTTGCCGCAGAGGAGTTAGCCCGCCCCGGCGCCGGTGGACTCTACGCCAGCCTGATGGTCCACGGCATTGCCCTGCCCCCATTACTGCACTATGGCAGTGAGGCCCTAAAAGATCAGGTTATTCCTTCGGTATTACGTGGTGATAAGCATATTTCCCTGGCAATTACCGAACCAGGCGCAGGCTCCGATGTAGCCAATCTCCAGTGCCGCGCAGAGCGTGATGGGGATGACTATATCGTTACCGGCGAAAAGACCTATATCACCGGCGGCACGCGCGCTAACTGGTTTACTGCTGCCGTGCGCACTGGTGAAGAAGGCTTCGGCGGTATCTCCCTGCTCTTAATCCCTGCGGATACCAAAGGTGTTAGCCGGCAGCTGCTCGATAAAAAGCAGGGCTGGTGGTGCTCTGATACGGCCAGTATCTTTTTTGATCAGGTGCGTGTGCCCGCGAGCAATCTAATTGGCGGTGAGAACCAAGGTTTCTTACCCATAGTGCACAACTTCAATCGTGAACGCCTGGGCATTGCCGCCTCTTGTGTAGAATTCAGCCGGGTCTGTTTGCAGGATGCCATTGAGTGGGCTCAGGAGCGTCAAACTTTCGGAAAGCGCCTCGCCAATCACCAGGTGATTCGGCACAAGTTTGCCCAGATGCTTCAACGCATCAATGCCACCCAAGCCTATCTGGACCTCTGTGCCTGGGCGGAGCAACAGCATCAGCTCAAGGTAGCCGATATCGCTCTACTCAAAGTCCAAGCCACAGAAACCCTTGAATTCTGCGCCCGGGAAGCGATGCAGGTGTTAGGTGGCGCAGGCTATATGCGTGGCAATCGGATTGAGCGTATCTATCGTGAAGTGCGGGTGAATGCGATTGGTGGCGGATCTGAAGAAATAATGCGGGATCTGGCTTCCAGGCAGATGGGAATTTAGAGTAGCAGGATAAAAGCCTCTTGCTAAGCCTATTTATAACTCAGTCCCGCATGGGTGTGGGACTGAGTTAGTAAAGATCCTAAATTAACCTTTCTTCTTTTCTTCGATAAAGTCCCTTACCTGCTCACTCAGTACGGCCATAGGGACATTGCCATTTCTCAGAATAATCTCATGGAAGTCCTTAATATCGAAGTCCTCACCCAGTTCATTCTGCATCAGTTCTCGCAAGGCGAAAATCTCGAGGGCACCGGAATCATAAGAGGTAAGCTGGGCGGGCATTACTGCCATTCGGTCCATTAGAGTCCTCGGGCCTTTCGCAAATGAAGCGCCAGAATCCTGCAAAAACTCCGCAACTTTTTCATCACTCCAGCCGAGTACATGCATTGCGGTATCCGCTACCATACCTCGCGCAGGCCAAGCACGCCTAAGGATTTTGGTGGACCCGTACTGATACATCCCAGCTTCTTCCGCTAGATGTTCAGAGTACCTGCCCCAACCTTCAGCAAAAGCAGAGTTAGACAAGGCATCTTCTATTTTATGAAACTTTTCCTGCTCCTGTACGAGAGCAATTTGCATATGATGGCCCGGGTATCCTTCATGGATAGTTACCTTCTCGGCAGAAGCGTATGACTCATCCTGGTAGGTTGTCGGGTCATATCCAAATCTTGCCTTTCGCTCCTTAGTGCCCGGAATATAGTGTGCACTGCGACCAGAACCCTGCTCATGTTCAGGGATGGCCTTTACTTCCATTTCGATCAAAGGCATTTCATGGAAAAAGTCTACGGTTAAATCTCTAGACTTATCTACCAAGCGCTCAAAAAACTGATGCATTTCATCAGCGCTGTTAAATTTCTGAGTTTTATCTTCACTGGCCCTTGCCACTGCCTCAGAATAGGAATCTACTTGATAGAACTCCTTGCCTAAGCGAACCACTTCGCTCTTGTTTGCGTTGACAGCACTTAAACCCAACTCAAAAACTTCTTCTGGTGTTCTCTGCAATGTCGTATAAGAACGATACTGAGCCATATAGCATTCACGGCCATTAGGAATCGCATGGATGCCAAGCTCGGCTCTGGCTTCAGGTAAATAGGTGGATTCTAGAAAATTCTTATAATTCACCATTGAGGGGATAACGTGATCTGAAAGCACCTGTTTAAATGCTGCCTCAAATTCCGGGTCCTTAGCTTTCTTCGCTAAACCCAGGAAAGGATGCTCATCAATGGGTACTTGGGTCAAACCATCAACTTGCTGAATGACTCGCTTCACCACGCTCTGGGGTGCGGAGTAACCTTGCTCAAGCCCTCGACTCAGATTAGCTATTTCTTGCTGATAATAACGAGCCACATCAAGCCAACGCTCAATCGCGTCTGCCCTGTCTTGGGCAGTTTCAACCGGCTGAACCTCTGTCAAAAAGCCAAGTATGATATGGGGGCCAAACATATGATCAACAGACCAGAGTTCAGTCTTACAGACCCTTAAGCCAACATTCGACTCCAATCGCTCTTTCAGCTTGAAGTAGAATACCTTCTCTTGATCACTTTTTAGTCCATTTAGATCTATTTCAGCCAAAGCCTTGAGTATTTTATCCTCAGCCGCAGCCATAGAAGCAGAATTTATGGGGGAATTACTTAAGAAGAGATTATGTCTGTCCAGATCCATATCTGAGAAATATGCATACGGCTGGAAGTTATCTAAATAAACATCAGTATATTGATCTGCAAGTTTATGGAGTAATACCGAGTCACTAACTGCTTTCTGATCAGCCGTATCGGTTTTATTTTCGGTTAGGGTGCATCCCATCAAAGCTGAAGAAAATACCAACGCCCCTAAACTTGCCCTGCTTATATTAATCATTCTGAAGAGACCAAATTGTAAATCAATAATTAAATAAAGTTGCTTTCAGATTTAAAACACTTAACACTTAATTTCTAGTAAGCATTCAAGCAGATTTTTTTTCAATATAGCTGATACCCAGTATCGGTGAATGGAAAGGATTCAAAGATAGATGCCAGAGGTATAACATCTGGCAAGACCACTACGCTTAAGCGAGTCACTTTAAGTAACTATCGCAAAAAAATAGCAAGTAAAAACAGAATCGTCCCACTCCACTCAGGCTTCCCTGTGATAGATGAGACTTAACCTCGAGCCAATACTCGACTACCGGCACTATTGGCACCAAGATCGAATGGCGCCTACGAATACTTAATACTCGCACTTGAGCCCTACAGGAGGTATTCCTTTCCATCAAGCTCATGATCTGTTTACTTGACATATATTCAATGGGGCGCATAGACAAGCTCAATAAGTGCTAACATTCTAATGATCAGCAAAAAGGACCTTACTTCAACTCAAGTAATCAACAGGAAGCAAGTACCTAATTCGGCATTAAAGAAGCTGCAATCAATTAAAGATCTCACCATAATGCTCATTCGTTATGAGATTTAACCGCACTGCTGTCTCGCCCCTAGTGGGGAAACACCATATTTTAACTTATACAGTTGTGTAAAATAGGACTGACTGGAAAAGCCACTGTCAAGGGCAATATCAATAAGTCGTTTACGGGTGGTCCTTAATTGAGCATCCGCATAGCGGAGTCGCCGTTCATTAATCCAAGACTTAGGTGATGACTCTCTAAATACTTGCCCGAACATATTCTTAAATGAAGTTAAACTCATACCAATGTGCTTTGCAAAGGTAGCAACAGACCAGTTTTTTGTGAAGTTTTCCTCCATAAATCGTCTAAAGTTTTCTTGTAAAGGGTTTATATGATTCAGAAGTTCCGCAGCAAGTATTGGCCCGTGATCACTATTTAATTTAAGCAACAGTAGCTCTTCCAGTTTAAGAGTATTTAAACCGTCGTCACCTAACAGGCTAAACAGCCTGAAGGAGTCTAGTGTTAACCGAGTCAATTCACAGCCAGGAAGAACAATAGGCGCCTTATCTTCAGGAAATGTTGAGCTGTCTATATTTATCCCGTTCCTTTTGTGGAGTAGTGTATTATCGTATCTTTGGTAGAATCTAGTAATCATTGCAGCTCTAATGCCTACGCATATTACAATAATACTGTGTCCCCTTAAATCGCTACTCAAACGAAAGTCACTATTGGAGCTCGCCAGCCACGTCTGCCCCACTGTTAGCTCAAAGCTTGATTGATTACCTTTAACTAATGCAGTACCAGCCGCCACCATAATCAAGTTCAAAGGTGACGAAAAATTGAGTCCAATAGACTCCCCATATGGAACTGACAGCATCTTTAGCTCAAACAGGCTTCCACAGTGCCGGCATTCCACTACTACCTCTCTATTAACAAATCTATTCTGCTCCTTACCGATTGGAATATCCATGTCCCTCTCTACACACTATTAAATCACTAGAATCTCTATCAATAATTCGTCACCAGTCGCGCGGTTACAATATTCTGCAAAGCGACTCCAATGCATCTTCAGGAATCAGCTCCCTGTTTTGGCACAAATCTCATACTTATATTCCGAATATATGAGAGAATATGGCTGTGAACCGCATAGATATTGACTTTGACAACGTGGTTAACGAGCTCCAGTGAACCTCTATATCGTTTGAACCACCGTTTGAACCACCGTTGAATTTGATAGTGATCTAGCCAGTTTCATTCAAAGTGGCAACCTCACCTCAAGAGTGCTTTATAAAGTCTGGATTTCCGCAATGTAAATTTACCCGGAATTATCGCTATAAGTATATAATTTCAAGTGTCATAAGTTTTACCAACCACCCTTTTCCTATAGTCAATAATATCGACCTTAGATAACAAATTTTGAAGTATATGCCTCATAAATGACCATCGAAGTAAAATAGCTCCACCGCTCATATAACAGCTCTAGACTCGCCCCTAACCAATCAAAGGTTTATATAGCTCTTATAGCTCTGGCCCGCTTATTAGAAATAATGCAAGCTGACTGAAAATTCACAAGTATTCACTATCCTTTCATAGACTAATTATCACAATAATAGGGCTATGACTACCTTAGGCTGGAACAGCTCCAGTCATCAAAAGCGATTTGTTAATTAATGTAAACCCCTATCCAAACTTCAATTAGTGCTTTAAGGGCTAGATATCTTCCATCGAAACGCTATAATTGCGTTACTTAGGGAGCCCTTTTACTCCCAGCTTGTGCAGTTTTTCTTGATGCAGCATACGCTTTATCATTCTCAAGGGGCATGATGTCTACCAACGATTACACTCAGAAGTTAAACCAATTAGCTGAAATGATTTGGGAATCAGAAGCTGGATTAACCTTTAAAGAACAGGAACAAACTCCCCCTCCACCTCCCCCCAAGGAAGATCCTGATGAAGTACTTTGGGGCAAATGGGGAGGTCAATATATCATTGTTACTCGCTGCAAATCAGGAAACCGAGTTGCAAACATAAAGTTACCAGAAAAATTCTCTGATGAGGCTTCTGCGCGCTCAGCTGCCTTAGATCTTATTCGCAAGTATCCACAAGCAGGAATCCGATATCTTAGCGCTCAAGAGCTGGCCGTTTATCTTTTGTAAAAAATTTACTCAATAGCAAAAACTCTGCTCCAATCACTTACAGTGAGGCAAAGCTTTGCTTGTCATAGTACATTTGGAAAAGAGTTGACAAATTAAAAATGATTTACTCAATATGCCGCTATTAAGTATGGCCTGCCTGTATAATTTGAAGGTTCTTGAAGGTACTGCCTTGCTTTAGCTTATATTAATAAGAGTTGCCAATAAACTTCCGCACTTCTTCTACAAATATTTTTGAAGCAGGCTCACGCCCAAGTAATAAATGGCCATCACTATCCAAACCAATAAATCTACAATTCGGAATACTTGATGCGATATCAAAACCCACCTTTACCGGGATACGTTGATCCCCTATCGAATGAATGACCAATGTAGGAACACTTACTTTTTTAAGCTGATTACGAACGTCAATATCCCCAAATACAGAGAGGAACCGCGCTGCATTTTCAGGAGAGGTGGTTAAGCGTTGAAATTCGTTAAACCAGGCTAGCTCACTTGCATTTGCACTCGGCATAAATGTCGAAGAAAAAATTTGTCTATATGCAGGATTATCTTGCCCCCAGCCAGTCTCAGTGAGGGTTATTATAGCTTCTCGCTCTTTAATTACGGCATCAGTAGCCCCTGTCCGCCAACCTGCTGCATAACCGCCAAAAAGAATAAGACTTTTTACTCTTTCAGGGTGCCTCACTGCATATTCAATAGATACAGCTGCTCCCTGTGATATGCCGAGCAAAGTAAATTTATCGACACCACATGCATCTACGACAGTCTCTAAGTCGGTCACAAAAGACTCAAAAGAGATATTGTTAACATCCCAATCTGAGAGTCCATTACCACGCTCATCGTAGCGAATGAATTGATGATCCGAGGAAAGCTCTCGGAACAAAGGGCTCCAAATTGGCGAATCCCAGTCATACTCAAGGTGACTTAACCAATTAGCCGCCTTAACAATGGGAGAACCATCCCCAACAGCTGCATAGGCAATACGAACGCCATCCGAAGCACTGCAGAACCCAACTTTTTGCTGTGTAAGAAGCTTACGCTCAAGATACTGATTATCAATATTGGTATCTTTAGCCTCTCCCAATGATAAAACCTGGGGAGACCATGCAATCCCAGCCTTTCTAAATCTCTCCAAAAATTTTGGCCGAACATTAGCCACTTCTTTGGTAAAACCTAGTGCCTCCAGTTTAACTAACAACTGAGCCGCAGCGCGGGTATTATAGGGCTCCAAAGCTTCCCAGCTGCGCACCCACTTGAGCTGATCCGGAAGTGATGCATCAGGATGAGATGACAAACGGGATAACACTTTACCCCGCAATCGCCCTATTTCCTCTCGCTCCGCGAGTAACCATTGCTGGAATAATTCTTGATCCGGTAAATCAATTCCGTCCAGAAATGGCTCTTTAAGAGCAGTATCTATAGATAGAAGCTCTTCTACCGAAAGATCAGGATCGCCTAGCTTTAGCGCTATCGACTTTATATCAATGTGGACATCTTCCCCCTCTAGTCGGACCCTCTCTCGATCTGCTATCAGGCGCTCCCCACAAGAATCATTGACAATTGGGCGAATCTTGCTCAAAGACCACCTTAGAGATGCCCTTGGGTCATCTGGCAACTCCCAGAATATCTCACACAAACGATCGCGGCGATGAGGCCGAGCTGCCAGTACTAAAAATGCCAAGAGTGCACGAGTTCTTTTTGAGGGGGGAAGGCTTATCGGTACCCCATCGCGATAAACTGCCAGCTCTCCAAGCATTCGGATTGTTATACCCATAATCGAAATACTCACTCTTGTTTGCTGTGATACCTTGATAAATTAGGAAGAGTTTCGAGAGCGAACCGAGATAATTCGTTTACAACTTCGAATACATCAAGTGGTAACCCCGCCAAACATAGCAATTCGGCAAACAAGCCTGGGAAACCACCCTGCCATTTTCTCAAGCCATTTGGCCA
Source organism: Microbulbifer variabilis ATCC 700307 (assembly GCF_000380565.1). Lineage (GTDB taxonomy): Bacteria > Pseudomonadota > Gammaproteobacteria > Pseudomonadales > Cellvibrionaceae > Microbulbifer > Microbulbifer variabilis. The sequence continues at coordinate 444,762 of NZ_AQYJ01000029.1, read as the reverse complement.
TCTGTAAACAACAGCCACTTACATGACTCACAGATTAATTGCGTGCCGATAATCACTCGCCGTCAGTCATTGAACATAGAATGGGAAAGTGGTGCAGGAAAGAAATCATCTTCTTACAGCTCGCGCTATTACTAAGTGATGAAATTTTAGCCTAATTCTTGCTTTTAATAATCAAGAGGTAAATTACCGACCAAAGCTAAAAATCACACGTCCATGACCTACATGGCAAATTCAAAGCTTACAATTTTTCACTGCCAAAAATAAAAATATCCTAAACCTTTCCTTTAACCTCCTTCTTTTGAAGCCAAATACTCACGAACAGCAATTCATCAACCCTCATGATACAGGTATTAACCTATGAGGCTTATCAAATATTACATGTGGATGCTTTTTGGGTATTTATTCTTTCATGTGAGAAGTTTCACATACTTACAGCCTGCCATCTTGTAGTCCTTATTCTCGAATATATACAATTTAGGTTTCTCGCAAGGCGAAATATCGAACTACTGAAGTAGCTGATAGCTCCATGGTAGTGATTAAAAATTTATGCTATAGCAAACAACAATCTTATCTTTGCCTTAGATAGAAAGCCCAATAAAAATCGAACATATTCCTTACATATGCCGTGCTTAAAGCACAATCCAGATAAGGAGCATTTATACATGTTGATTGTGATTCCCATTAGGATCAACACAGCATCTTGACTGTAGCGTAGTAAAAATCGACCAGAGTTTCTCGGGCCTCGCCACCTCTTGCTCGTATAGCCAAACTTTGCAAGGCAGCATGTAGCAATTTAGCTGTCGGTTGAACGTCTCGATCTATAGGCCAGTCCCCATCCTCCTGTGCGCGCAGGAGTCGTCTTTCCAGTTGGCTATCAATTCTTGCAATCAAAATTTTCAAGTCATCTTGAACATCTGGATGAGCCAATGATTCCACTGGTGCAGTGCAAGTAGCAAAACAACCCAGCGATTCGTCTTTTAGCAGATAAGCTTCCAGCGCCTGCCCATAGAATCGCAGCATAGCATCCTGCAAAGGAGCACCATCATTCAATATTGCATCAAGTTCTTTACCTAGCTGATTCGCAAACTGCGCAAAAGCTTTACGGTAAATGGATACTTTGTCACCAAAAGCGGCGTAAATACTTGGCCTGTTCATCTTCATCGACTCAGCCAGATCATCTAAAGAAGTAGCTGTGAGGCCCTTGCGCCAAAATACCTGGAGAGCGCCCTCCAGGGCCTCAGTGGCATCATATTTAGGTGGACGGCCTCTTCTCTTTTTCATTTTTGTACTACTCCGAACATAATTGTTGACACCGCAGAAAGCCTATCATATTTTATTGTTCGAAACGGTACAAAATAAATGATATTATGGAACTTACAACGAATAAAATACCGCCACCTTTGCCTTGTCTGGCCTGCCGCTTTGTTACATCCAGTGCAAGTGCAACTTACACACGCACTATTCGCTACCTTAAGAGGGAGCACATTCAGTATGTTGCTAAAGAGGTCTATCAAATTCCTGACTCGATGAACTGTAAAAAAGCGTTGGATATGGTGGCTCAATGCAGCCCCGACTTCCTCCTCAACCACAGCCTTAGAAGCTATGCATTCGGCTTAGCAATGAGTCACAAAGTAAAGACAGTGATAGATCAAGAAGTCTACTTTCTTGGTGCCATCATGCATGATATAGGACTAACCCCAGCCTATGATGTCGGTGGTACTTTTGAGCTAGACGGAGCTCAAGCAGCAAGATCCTTTTGTATTGGTCATAACATCTCTACCGAGAAGGCTGATTTAGTACATGAGATGATCGCTCATCACAACTCTGTTGGAATTGCGCACAAAAAAGATCCGGAGATTGCCCTACTACATTTTGCCGCAGGGCTGGACATTGCCGGGTTATGGTTGAGTGATATTCATCCCAAAACCTTGTCTGAAGTAATTAATGAGTATCCCAGACTGGATTTTAAGCAGGGTATGAAAAGCATGCTCAACGATCAAATCGGGAGAAAACCACAAAGTTATATGAGGCCATTTGTAGAACTTGGCTTTCTAAAAAAAATAGAAGAAACCCCTTTTTAATTACTCTTTCAGATCTCCTATTTATCAATATTACAAAGTAACTTGTCAGGAGAGTCACTATGCCTCACCGAAGAAATTACTCAAAGCCAGCCAGAAGATGCTTTAGACAAAGGGAAAAAGTCAGACAGAAAGGTTTAATAAATATAACACTCTTAATATTTAGTGCCCTCATAGTCAGCGCCTGTGAATCCGAGATTCGAAAAGCCATGATGAAACAGGCGATTCCGGTCGACTATTTTGAACCTTTTACAGAATTACCTTCAAAATTTGTTCAACATAGTGATCGAGTTTATAGTTTTCGTCTGGGAATGAACCGGGCAATGATTCTGAAAACAAATAACGGATTAGTGGTTTTCGATTGCTTTAATGAAAATTTCAGTAAATCGCTTTCTGATGAGCTAAAAAAACACTTTCCCGAACATCCCGTGCGCTGGTTAGTCTACTCCCACAATCATTTGGATCACATCCGTGGTGGAGCACATCTAAGCCCAAAAATTGTCGTCGGACATAATAATATTAACCATCTAATCCAAGATTGGGAGCACCCATTAAATAAAATCCTACCTGTAACTAGCCCAATAGATGGTGATAAATCTTTAAAATTTGGAGATCAAACTGTCCACTTCCTATATATGCCTGAATCCCACTCAACAACATTGTATGGATTTTATATTGAAAGTGAAGACATCGTATTTGCTCCAGATATGATGTTCGTGAACGCATTTCCCCCTTTTGGTCTGCCCGACTGGTATTACCCCGGTTACATACGGGCCCTCGATCGCCTGATTGAATTAAATGCAAAAATTTATATTCCCAGCCACTTTAACGAAGGAGATAGAAGAGATTTAATTCACTATAGAAATATGATGGTAGATTTTCGTAAAACCGTAGAACGTGAGATGTCTAAAATTAATTATGAACCTGATCAAGGGAAAAAATTACGAGCCATTTTTGATATAGTTTACCCTGAGCTACAAAGTAAATACGGTGACTGGCATGGCTTTGACGCCATGTTTATTCCGCACTTTGCAGGACAAGTGGGAGGCACCTACTTAGGTTACTAGATACAGAATGTATATAGTACCTTTACTTGCAGATCTCTCCTTCTTAAGTTTCTTCATGTCATGGAGTTGAGGAAAGGATTATATACTGTGATTAGCATACGGAAGGGGTGATACATTAGATATAGATTTTGACATCTTGAATATTACACTTAGACCCCTTTCCTCCCTCAACTTCTGCTATCATCGCGCCCGCGAACCTAAGGGGTGGCCTTGGCCTGAGATGCCCAGAGGACTTTTGATTCTTCCGGGCAAACCCTTGAACCTGATCCGGTTAATACCGGCGTAGGGATAGGTAACCTCACCAAACGCCTCCTCACGTCGCGCTCCGGGTCTCTTTCACTTGTGTTGATTCGAGAGAGAACCATGAAGAATCTGTTCAAAGCCCACCCCATTGCCTGGTCTGTTAGCATTGTAGCCAGCTTGTCTGCGGGGCTGGCAGTTGCTGAATCAAGGGAAGCAGGGATTGAAGAGGTCGTAGTCACTGCCCAATTACGCAATACCAACCTGTTGGACTTGGCTACCAGCGCGACAGTGGTTAATGCCGATACAATCAAGGCCCGGGGTGCGAGCAATCTGGATCAGATCCTGAATATGGCACCAAATGTAAATTTCTCTTCCGGTGCATCACGGGGCCGCTTCATCCAAATTCGCGGTATTGGCGAGCGCAGCCAATTTATAGACCCTGTGAACCCCTCTGTTGGCCTGGTTATCGATGGTATTGACTTCACCGGCCTCGGGCTCGCTGCCAGCACCCTGGATATCGATCAAGTAGAGATTCTTCGCGGGCCCCAAGGCACTGCGTATGGTGCCAACGCCCTGGCGGGTCTGATCAATATGACCAGCGCCGCTCCTACCACTGAACCCATGGCAAAAGTATCTGCCGAGGTAAGTGAATACAATGGACGCAATATTTCTGTAATTTCCAGCGGCCCATTAGCCGATCAACTTGGTTATCGAATCGCTGCCAATAGGCAAAAATCCGATGGCTATACAGAGAATGCATTCCTGGGCAGTGATAATACCAACAATATTGATGAATCAGTGCTAAGAAGTAAGCTGGCCTACACGCCTAGTGACAACCTAAATTTTGGCCTCTCTCTGCTCTATGTGAATGTTGACAACGGCTATGATGCCTTCTCCTTATACAACACCCGTGAAACACTGTCTGACGAACCAGGCTCGGATCGACAGGAAACCTGGGCCGGAGCCCTAGCCGCACAGTGGTCAGGGAGTGAGCTATTCCATTTGGATGCCACGCTGAGCCTCGCAGATTCAGACACAGAATACGGTTACGACGAAGACTGGAGTTATCAAGGCTTTCACCCATGGGAATACAGCCAAAAAGACAATTACCAGCGCGACAAAGATAACATCAGCCTAGACTTGCGCTTGCTTTCCACTGATGTATCCAAACTCTTTTCTGGCCGTAGCAGCTGGGTTGTAGGTATATATGAGCGTATAGAACGTGAGGATTTATTACGCACCAAAACCTCTAATGAGGAGTTTGGGGCTGATGTTGAATACTTTTCCAGTGAATTTGACACAAGAAATACAGCGATTTATGCCCAACTTAATACTGAATTGACCGCCAGCTTAAATCTGGTGACAGGGCTCCGCCTGGAGAAGCGAAGTGCTGATTACACAGATTCCCTGTTCACTGCCAGGGATATCAGCGAGGACCTCTGGGGTGGCAATATCTCTCTGGAGTATCACTACTCCGAAAATACTATGGCGTATGCGACGGTATCCCGAGGATACAAGGCCGGCGGTATCAATGGTGTAATCATCTCTGAATCAGTGAGAAATGTAGAAATTAGCCCTAATTTCTTCGATTTTGATACTGAGCATATGCTTAACTACGAAATAGGTATTAAAGGCAATTGGTTCGACAACCGCTTGCATGCCCAGTTGGCTGCTTTCTACCAGGATCGCAATGATATCCAGGCAAAACAATCCGTCTTCATATTTAATGAAGATGAAGTTTCCTTTCACGACTACCTGGCCAATGCCGCGGGAGGTAAAACTTCCGGGCTGGAAGTAGAGTTTAACTACTTTGCTACAGATTCTCTGCGCATCTTTGCCTCTGCAGGCTGGCTAAATGCGGAGTTTGAAAACTTTATAACCGGCTCTCATGTCGACGCAAGAGATGACTCCCAGGGAGCACCTGTAAACCTGGATGGTCGAGACGTAGCCCATGCGCCAAGCTATCAATTTTTCACTGGCAGCGAAATTTCTCTCCTGCCCAACTTAGTTCTGCGCTTAGAGCTGGAAGGAAAGGACGAGTTCTACTTCTCCAATAGCCACAATGAAAAATCTAATGCCTATGAATTAGTCAACGCCCGACTGACATACCAGGGTGATAATTGGGATCTGTCCTTATGGGGCAGAAACTTAACTGATGAAGACTATTACACCAGGGGTTTCTATTTTAGCAACCAATATGGTAACAATCCTGCCAATGGCTATGCGCCAGAAGCCTATTATCAATTTGGCGAGCCCCGTATCGCCGGTATAAGCGGTACTTATACTTTCTAATAGTTGTATCATTGGGGGGTGGTCTATACCACCCCAACTTTTGCTTTCAATAGGAGGCGTTGTGAGGCTCTCAGTAGAAATCAGTATGTACCCACTGAAGGATGAGTATATCCCCGGCATCCAAGCATTTATTGATCGACTCAATAAATATCCAGAACTCAAGGTAATTACCAATACTATGAGTACTCAGGTTTTTGGGGACTACGATTTGCTAATGGATGTACTCAAGTTAGAATTGCGCAAAGCCTATGAGCAGTTTGGCCGCGCCATCTTTGTTTGCAAATTTATAGACGGGGATCTTTCACCGGCGGCATCAGATGCTTGATCAAGATTTCACTAGCGATATTTCAGCTTCTATCAACGCGATGTCCACCTGGGAAATTGCTGCAGTTGTATTGGCCCTATCCTACCTACTGCTTGCAATGCGTGAGAAGATCAGCTGTTGGTACGCCGCTTTTGCCAGCACAGCCATTTACCTTTTTTTATTTTGGGACGTCAGCCTGCTGATGGAATCGGCCCTGCAGGTATTTTACCTGGTAATGGCTGTTTTTGGTTGGTGGCAATGGCGTAGTCATCGAGATAAACAACAAGATCTCAAAATTCATCGTTGGCCACTTAAAACCCACCTTCTTGTACTGACAAGCGTCAGCGGGCTCACCTTGTTGCTTGGCTATATTCTGGAGAATACAACCAATGCCGCCCTGCCCTACCTGGACTCTTTTACTACTTTAGGGGCCATAGTTACAACTTATATGGTCACTCGAAAAGTCTTAGAGAACTGGATTTACTGGATTGTGGTTGATGGTGCCTCAATTTACCTTTACCTGGACAGAGGCCTATACCCCACGGCTGCCTTGTTTTCACTTTATGTAATATTAGTAATCATCGGCTTTTTCCAGTGGCATGCCATTTATAGAAAGGAAAGGCAGTCTGAAATATCTGCGAGCGAAGCAGTAACTGATAGGGCAGCCACTCTTATTTAACTGGTCTTGAAACGAGCGTCCCATAGTCATGAGTAACCCCCTAGATGATATGCTGCCCCAGGACTGGCCCCTATGGAGCCAATCCAGACCCACTGTGGTCAGACAGCTCACAGGAGGGCAAACGAACCAAACATTTCTACTCAAGACAAACCAAGAGCTATTAATTCTACGTATCAATTCACAATACAGTGGTGCTCTAGATTTAAACCGACAAACAGAAACCAACGTCCTTGTAAGAGCAAGTAGCGCCGGGCTATGCGCTCCTTTAGTCTACAGTGACCCAGCATATCAATACCAAGTTACCCGCTTTATTGAAGGGCGACCTTGGAATAAAAATGATGCCGATGCTCTGGAACAGGTTGCCAATTTACTTGATGGAATCCACAGCCTCCCCGAAATTGATGCCCATTTGGATATATCCTATAAAGCTGACCAATATTGGAGCTCGATTGATAAACAAGCAGATTTCTACCCGACTCTAGTACAGCTTCACCAAAAAATCCCTTCCCATATTGCTGCCGCGGAACAGCTAGGTGATGGGTTCTCTCTTTGCCATAATGATCTAAGCACTGGAAACCTCATCGCTGGAAAGGCCAGGCGGCTTTATGCCATTGATTGGGAGTACGCGGCTATGGGCGATCGCTTCTATGACCTCGCCGTGATCATAGAGGAACATCAGCTCAGCAGAATTCAGCAACAATCCCTACTCGAGCTGTATCTTAGGCGTAATCCGGCCCGAGAACATTGGCAACGCCTATACCATTGGCGCAGAGTGTACAAATATCTAAGCTTACTCTGGTATGCTGTACAGTGGGGCTCTGAGATCCCAAAAAACAATTTTTTTGCTGAAAAAATAGACAGCATCAGCAAGAGCCTGCTCCGATCGGAACCCGCCTTACATATATAGCTTCGCTCACCTTAAGGAATTTAGGCACTTGATGGAGCAAATATTGTAAAATCAACACTCCCGTTACTAAAAATTAACTTCTAAGAACCAGGAAAATAACTTATGCAAAAAATTGTTTTTACATTGATGTTGTTTGTTTTGACAATCGGTAACGCACAGGCGCAAGAGAAGCCTGAAGCATTCAAAACTATCGAGAACCTTCTAAATTACCTATCAGATGTAGACCATGAGCGTATGAGAGGCACCGTAACTGAGTCTTTTCTCTTGCTCGAACATGGTGAAGTATGGACGATTGAAGATCTAATTAAGGTGGCAAAGCCGTCAGATACTGTTAGAACCAATTACTTTAGCATTATTGACTTTGATGAGAGGCCAGATCTAGTCACAATCAACTATTGGAATAAGGCCAATTTTGCCGCAAAGAACAAGAGCCAGGATGTTTACTGGCTCGAAAGCGCTATTCTAAAGAAAGTGCAAGGAAAGTGGCTCATCTCTCAATTGCACTCTACAAGACTGCCGTCTGGAAAAGTACCAGAAAATGTAGTGTTTAAGCCATAAGGCTACCTTAACCACCAATAAGTAAGAGCCAAAAGGGATTTTGGTCTTATACTTCAGCGCTAATGACGCATTGATACATCCTATTTGACTCAATCAGTAGTCCCCTCCTCTCAAGTCAAAATCATATTGTAAAATCATTTCCTAAGCATCAAACTCTATTGTTTACCACTATCAGGTAACTAAACTATGAAACTGAAAGTATATCTCTCTGGAGAAATCCACTCTGACTGGAGAACCCAGATAATCGAAGGCTGCAATAAGCAGGGACTGGAAATCTCTTTCTCCTCTGCGGTGACCAATCACGATGCCAGTGATGCAGCTGGCGATGGCCTTGGCGTGGAAGATAACTCCTTCTGGCGAGATCATAAGTCTGCCAAGGTCAACGCGATACGGATTAAACACCACATAGAAAATTGTGACCTGGCTGTTATCCGCTTTGGTGAAAAATATAAACAATGGAATGCAGCGTTCGATGCTGGATACTGCGCAGCGCTTGGTAAATCCTATATCACTCTACATGATGAGTCACTGGTACATGCGTTAAAAGAAGTTGATGGTGCTGCTCAAGCTTGGGCGCAAACACCGGACCAGGTTGTGGATATTCTTAAGTATTTAACCACTCAAGCTTAATGGCTTAAGGGCAGCTGGATATAGGGCTGCTCTTCTCAACTCTATTTACAATGGAAGGCCAGGCAGCTTTATTTTTCTAGTTCATACTCATTGTAACTATTTATTCGGTTCTTCACTTGCCTAACCAACTTAAATGGAACCAAAAACTATTTAGGCATTATTCAATTAAAGTCTGTATATACCAAACTCTCTCACTAAAAAGGCACATTCGTTTATACCTGCAAGAGTTTAGCTTTCATGGTGAAGAGCTGCTTTATACCGCTAACCAAAAGCCTGACAGTTAGAACCACTGCTCACTACATGGGTATCAACTTCAGCTTTATGCTGAAAAAGTGGTACCATAGTATTCAAAATTAGACCAATATTTAACTTCCAGTCAGACTTACAGGAGATGTACATGGCCGTTACAAAAGAAGTTGAGCAGGGACAAGCCGTTTACTCCAAACCCGTACTCTGGCTGTACGATCTTTGGGTTTTAGGGCTATCCAACCGCTTTATTTGGCAATGTCCCACTCCAGGCATTCTCAAGCACTTCAACCAGCACATAACGTCAAACCACTTGGATGTCGGTGTTGGAACAGGATATTTCCTCGATAAGTGCACCTTCCCCTCCGGTGATGTACGGCTGGGATTGATGGATTTGAACCAAAATAGCCTGGATGTTTCTGCTGCTAGAGTTGCACGGTACAGCCCACTTCAGTTTCGCTGTAATGTGCTGGATAAAATTGACTTAGTCACTGAAAAATTTGATTCCATTTCTCTGAACTATTTATTCCATTGTCTCCCAGGAAAACTGCCAGAAAAACTATCAGCCTTAGACCACGTTAGTGCACTACTTTCTGAATCCGGAGTTGTATTTGGTTCCACGATTTTATCAAAAGGTGTACCCAGGAACACTGCAGCAAAGAAATTAATGGCCATCTACAATAAAAAGGGAATTTTTTCCAATACCGAGGATTGCCAGGAAGACCTCGAAACTTACCTCGCAAGCAAGTTCAAAGAGTATCAAATAGAAGTAAAAGGCTGTGTGGCGCTATTTAGCGCTAAAGGAAAAATCTAATTAAAGTATTCTCTAGCGGCAGAGGAAGCCCTTATGATAAGTCAACTACAAAAGCTACTTATTATTTTGGGCTTCCTATCTACAGTAATAACTCCCAGCTTAAGTTTTGCAGTCCACTTCAGTGCAATAGAAGGTAAGTTTGATTGCCCCAATATTCATAATTCTCATAACTGCGCGCGCTCTATAGAAAGTAAGCTGCTTGAAAATACGGGCCTTATCAAACGTAACAAACTTTTTTCTTTAATAGTAACCCTGAAAAATGGCACAACCAAAACTTATCAGGACTCCCCTGAAGAAAATCCCCCAGGAGAAAAGTATACCTATTCGGCTCTCGAGTTCATGGCTGATAGTTACTTATTGATATATAGACAGTTATGGGAATCCAGTGACTATATTCTTTTAAGTTTAAAGAATGGTGTCGAATACTCCCTGGAAGGCTATCCTCTCACCTCTCCAAATGGGCAATATATCCTGACAGTGGAGCAAGACCTGGATGCTGGCTTCAATGAAAACCTTCTAGAGCTCTATCTTTTAACTGTGAATGGCCTGACACCTGTTTACAGTATAAGGCCTGAGTCCTGGGGGCCATCATCTGTCAGCTGGGAAACAAACAATCAGGTAAAGTTTATAAAGAAACAATTTAACCCTAATTACAGCACTACCAAGAAGAGCCCACTTTTTTTTGAAGACAAAGCCCTACTCAGAATTGAGTCTGATAATCGTGTAATCTTTATCAATATCGACTCTTAACAACCCTCAAAGAATTATGCTTAACCGCTGGCATCTGTCCCAATACGCCCTATTTCCAGTTTGGGCTAAAGGTTACCTGGTCTCGTACCCAATAACTTAGTCAAGTATCTTTACCTTAAAGATCTTGCCTGGCCTCGCGAGCAAATAGACCCTTAATGCCCGGTTGATTAACCGATATATTTCACTACAGTTGTGTATTCTGCTGTAAAGGGTCCAGTCGATAACAACATAAGGCAAAGTCGCTTGCCTACTTTTCACGCAAAAGAGGGTTACCCATGTCTATTGAGCGATTAAGAACACCCGAAGAGCGTTTTTCCCTACTGCCCGGATTTCCCTATCAACCAAATTATATCGACAGTCTCGAAGGCTTCGATGCCATGCGTATGGCTTACATTGATGAAGGAGAGCCAGCGGCAGAAACAACTTTTCTGTGCCTGCACGGAGAACCCAGCTGGAGCTATCTTTATCGGAAAATGATTCCAGTATTTGTCGAAGCTGGGCATAGGGTTATTGCACCAGACCTCTTCGGGTTTGGGCGGTCTGATAAGCCGATAAACGAAGATACTTACACCTTTAACTTTCACCGCAATAGCTTGATGCGCCTGATTGAATACCTCGATCTGAGGAACATCACTTTGGTTTGCCAGGATTGGGGAGGGCTTCTAGGGCTCACACTCCCTATGGATATGCCAGGCAGGTTTACCCGATTATTGGTAATGAATACTGCTATAGCAGCGGGAGACGGAGCCTCGGAGGGATTCTACCATTGGCGCAACTTCTCAGTCGGAGTGCCAGAAATCCCTGTTGGCGGGTTGATAGCAAGCGATGCCCGATCTGAAGTCAACCTCTTCGATATAGTGGCTTATGATGCCCCCTATCCCGACAACAGGTACAAAGCCGGGGTGCGTCGCTTCCCATCGATTGTACCGGTCGATCCCGGCATGGAGGGTGTAGAACTTGGGCTTAGAGCTCGGAAATTCTGGTCCAAGGACTGGGACGGGGATAGTTTTATGGCGATTGGAATGAGAGACGCTGTGCTCGGTGAAAATGTAATGGAAATGCTAAGGAGTACCATCAAAAACTGCCCGGAACCACTCAAGATTGAAGAGGCCGGCCATTTTGTGCAGGAGTATGGCAAGGAGATTGCTGAAAGGGCCCTCGCCCACTTTAAACTTTCTTCACCAGTAACTACAAACTAAAATGTTTGATTGCAGCTGCCGGGCTTATACAGAGCCCGGTTTCTTATCATCTAAACATTCTAAAAGTAATCGGTAAGCGGTACATGAACCACATTATTCAACTTGCTTTGGCAGACTGGCATGATGCCCCCTCCATCAACTTCGGTGGGAAGCCCCATGAATCAGCAGCAGTGGCAAAGTCATGTCAGCGCCTGCGAGAAAAGCTCTCAATCCAAGCGCGCTTATACCCGTAAGCACAACCTAAACTACAGCCAGTTCCCCTACTGGTACCGCAAACTATCTGACAAACGCCTGTGTCTGATATCCCCGACTTTGTTCCCGTGGATATCAAGCCCCCTACAGCCACTACGGGAAACCTGGGTGTATTAGAGCTCCCCAATGGCATAAAGCTGGTGATCAACAGTCCGATGTTGTTGGCGCAAATTCCTGGCCTTATGGACCTGTAAATACCATGTGGCTGCCGTTTAACACCAAGTCTGGTTTTACCGTCAGCCGATCGATTTTCTCAATCAGATTGATGGTATCGTGCTGTTGGTGGCTGATACGTTACACAAAGATCCGACACCCGGTCAGCTCTTTGTCTTTCGCAATAAAAAGGCCGATAAAATTCGTATGCTCTATTGTGAAGATAATAGATTTTGGCCCCTTTATAAGCGAAATGAGATTTGGAAAGGCTTACAGTCAGCTATTATTTCAATTCAAATAACTATAGCGCTCTCTCTTTGGTCGACGCTCTAAGCAATAAGAAGACCCTGAAGATCCCCAGGGGTTACTATTCAACAGTACAGAAGTTCGGGATGAAGGTTCTGTAGAGGAAAACGAGGCTGATGGCGACAAAGACCAGGACGATGTGGTTAGTATTGCGACACACAAGCGTCATAAAAAAACAAAGAAAATCTTTGCCGAGCAACTGCCAAGAAAAGAGGCGGTAATCCCCGCCTCAGAACAGGATAAAACCTGTGCATGTGGCTGCCAAAAGAATCTCGTTTATTACGAACGTCATGAGCGCTTGAACTACATATCCCCAATATATGAGGTGATTGTCGAGTTGTCGGTGAAGGTTACCTGTCCCAAAGGCTGTGCAGGCCAAATAGTTATTGCTCCCAAGCCAAAGCATATCCTACCTAAGAATAAGTTTACCGAATCCGTTCTAGCCCACCTCACAGCCAGCAACCTTGATGATCGTCAGCCGTTCTATCACCTGGAAAAACAGTTTGAGACCCATGCCGGCTTTAGTTTCACCCATCAAACCATGGCTCATACTGTTATCGATTGTGCTACTCCCCTACAACCACTGATCAATTTGCTAAAAGATGACGTCATTGGCTAGAATATTGGGGCTTTGAATGCCACATCACTCCAAGTTCTTAATGAACCTGGCCGGCCAGCAAGCCGAAAATCTTATGCCTACTGTTTCCGAGGCGGTCCTCCGGGAAAGGAAGCTATCCTCTATGAATATAATGTCTCGGATCACAATAATGATGTAACTGACTGATTTGTCGGCTTTAAAGGCACGCTGCATTGTGATGCTGATCCATTTTTTGAGTTGTTATTTGAGCAGACAGCTGTAAACCCAAATCATTACAATGCACATGCCCGTCGAAAACTCAAACCCATAGCGAGAGCAGCGCAGGGGGGATGGACTGGCAAAACGGGCAATGCAGTTTTATAAGAAGCTCTATCGGGTTAAGAGGAAAGCCAAAGACAACCATCTATCATCGAAACAAAGGCATGAATTACGACAGCAAGAATACAAACCCATTATGACCTCCTTTAAGTGCTGGCTGGATAAGCACCATTTACAAGTGCTATCCAAATTTCCTCTGGGTAATACAGTGAATTACTGCCTGAAATACTGGAATGGGCTTTGTGAATTCCTCAGCGATGACCACTTGGAAATCGATAACAATCTGACTGAGCCGGAAATCAAACCCTTTGTGATGGCACGTAAAAAATTCCTGTTTGCATCTTCGGTCAATGACGCTAGAGCACTATGCTCTGCACTTCAGTTTGATTCGCACTTCCAAGATCCACAGCCTTGCCCCTACCATCTTTATCGATTTCCGATACTCATTTTTGGGGTTTTCTGGCTGGGCCTTCAGGGGCCTAACTTGAATGTATCCATTGGCAAAAAAAATGACTCTTTGTAAAACCTAATTTTCAAACGCTATGAATATACCCAGCCTCAATGCAGCCTGGAGTATCTGATTACGTCACATAATGAACATTATGTGTACACAAAAGACTTGGATCGGTGACGTTTATTTAAAATAGTTTTTTGCTACATCTGTGAATTATTGACTAGGGGGCATTTCTTGATGAAACCATTCCCATTAAGGCCACTCCGCAAATATCACTGAGATGAAACTTATTTTATTTATATTTGTTACAGCATTCATATTGAACAAATAATAACTGCTAAAAGACTATGGCATGTGATTTATAGCCAGACCGCATTCTTGTGCCTTTCCTTACATTTACCTCTTCCTAATTGTTAGTCATTCATTTATATTAATTACTTCAAGTCACAAATATTAACTAACGCTACAAAGTAGCTTTGCATCTTTAATAATCCTTATCTTTTCATTAGGCACTATTAAGGATAAATGGCCAAACCTATCAAAGGGAAAACTATGAAAGCTTTAACTATTTTTTCGCTGTCTATTTTAGCGACGGCATCTGCCGCCTCTTATGCAAATAACTTCTCTGTTAATGTGGTTCAACAACAGTTCGATTGTGCGAACACACCAATTACCTCTCCCCCTGGAGCTAATGTGATAAGGCTTGATTTTCTCCAGAATGAAATGCAGGCACTTCTTGCAGGTGGAACTAGCCAAACAACCATAAAAAAATCTTGTGAGGTCGACTATAAAATAACTCCATTCCCAGGGTACAAGATTGCAGCAATCGAGTTCTCAACAGCTGGCAACTATCTCACTAGCCCTAATTCCGTCAATGCAGCCAGAGTGAGAAATCGTGTCAACAATCAAAACCAAACTTTTTCAGACCAAAAATCCTGGTTTGGTGCCGGAGAAATAAAAAGCGACAGTTTTGACAATGTTATCGCAACTACAACTTCAGGTTTAGGCCAGTGTGGTCAATCAGTTTTCGTAGAGACTGATCTGTATAGTGAAATAACTTACCGACCAGTTAGCGATGCTTCTCCAGCTATCACAAACCTCGACCAAGGTAATGGCACCTTTAAGTTAGCAACAGTTGTCTGTGTTCCATGTTTTTAAATGAGGTTCTTCGTAGAATAGTGTGAAAATCCAATATAATTGGTCATGTATTCATCGAAACTGCCAGTTACATCAGGATAAGCAGCCCATTCAGATTGAAGACCACTACTCGCAACTCTTAGGTGTTCAATCTGAATGGAATATGAGTGATGTCGATCTTGATATCGCCGGTGAGTAGGTAGAAGTGAAATTGGATACAGTGGAAGGCTTTTTGCAGTGATGTTGGCCACTGTTTGCCCGGTGCGACCATTGTCCTCGACCGCTTTCATATTCGCCTGCACCTCAACAAGGCAGTTGATCAAGCGAGCAGGGGGATTTACTGAAAAAGGGTGACAAGCGTTTATCTAGAAGTAAATATTTTTTGTTGACCAACTCCGAGTAGTGTAAGCGAAAAATTGACGGAAAAAAATTATGCATTTAAAGGACCCTGTCCTGGAAGTAGCGCGCACCTGTTTGATCATAGACCTATTTCGCAATTTTTGGCAATGTATGAGCAGAATTACAACCGAGAGGTTCTTTGAGCGCTGGTAAAGCTGGGCGATACGCAGGGGAATGAATCCGATAAATAAGGTTGCACAAATTCTGAAATGGCACTTGTCCAACCTGCTGACCTACTTTTAGGATCCAATTAGTAACGGTGTTGCGAAGGGGCTGAATTCGAAAATCCAAGGTATAAAATTCAGAGAGAGGAGCTTCTGGTCATTCGAGAGTTTTAGAAATAGCATCCTTTTTTCTATAGAAAGCTGGATATGACAACTCAATTATTCACACAATTCTAAGAATCACCTTAAATAGATAAGGTGTAAAAATTAGGCTAATTGCTATGAGTAGCGGTAAGTAACCTATACCGCCACGTCATCATGCTTTGGACTGAAAGCCGAAGACAAAGTTTAACAATAGAGACATATATTATTCAGCGATTTACTAGAAGCTTATTTGAAAAGAAGGATTTGGTATGTTGAAGAATACTAACCGGCACCGACTATCGCCGAAAAAATTGATCGCCTTTATTGCAATATTGTGTTTTACATCCGTACCGAATGCACAAGAAGCATTGAAAGAGGTAAATTATGCAGTAATACTGCAAAACCAACAGTTTGATTGTCAGTTTACTGATATCGTCATTGATAACGATGCAGAGGGATTCCCCTATATGCACGTAAACTTCACTGACGAATTAAAGAGTGTTGGAGTTACTGATAAGAAAAGTTGTGAATTAGACTTCTTTGTCTTGATCTTACCTACAAAAAACAACATTCGTCTGAAGTCATTGCAGTTTAGTGTCAAAGGAAACTACCTCGTTAAAAGTAGTTCGATTGCTGCAGCTCGGGTCAGGCTTAGATACAACAACAGTTCGCTCAGCCAATCTGAACAACTTATCGTAATAGCTCCAGAGAATGAAATACGAGAAGAATCATTTGACTTGGATGTCACTCTAGCAACCAAACATCCACCAAGCGATAGTCCAGATGAGGACGATTGCGGCAAACCTGTCTCTATTGAGGCTAGTATATATTCAGAGTTTCAATATGCCCCCGACTCACCGGGTTTTATTCAAATAAACGAAGCTTTTGTGGATCACTCAAGAATGACTTTTGAAGAATGCGACCCCACCCCACCTTTACAATCCTGATGTATTAATAGACGGAGACTTATTATGCTTAAAGCCTATATAATGTATGTAACACTTGTAATATCGCTGATCTGTTTCAATTCAGGGGCCGTGAATGCCAGCGTAGCATACGACAATCAATATAACCAAAGGGGTTCAGACCCCTACAATATTGAACTGATTGCCCAGGAGGGCGATTGCGTAAATAGCAATATAGAGATAAAACAAAGAGCTCCGGGCGAAGGTGATTTGATAAGGATTGATTTCACCAATAAAGAAATGCAAGCAGCCATATCCGACGCCGATTATGCTAATGAAAAATATTTTGATGAAAAAAATTGCTACCTCAAATATAAAATTGTCGTTGACGATCAATCTCAGCTTACGAATGCGGGGTTTTCAGCTGCTGGCTCATTTGTAATTACAAAGTATGGATTTTTGCTATCACAGGTAAGGCATGAATTTCCAGATCAGTATTTTTCTGTCAATGATTCAGCAATCTATGAAGGACATGAATTCTCTGATTACCCCTATAGCGATTCGTTCGACAACCAAATGGTTGATATCAAGCAACATCTTGATAACAGTCAATGCGGCGGAGAGTTCACTATCGAAACCAACCTGCGCACCTTTGTCGCAATTACCCATTTTGATCAGGGGCCTAATTTAATTGACTTCGATCAAGCCCAAGGGGTTTATGATTTATGGAATCTTCATGTCGATCCGTGTAATATCAGTGAAGATTAATAGAGGCTGTTTCATAACTTGCAATCGGCTATTCTCGCACACTCATAGAGTAAAAAGACGGGTGGTTGTGAGCCGATTCAAGTCAGAGTTGACCGACGACCAGTGGAAATTTGAACCCTGCATTCCCCAGCTAAAACGTAGGAAGGGGAGGCCCAAAGCCCATTGATAGCCGAGCATGTATTGAGGGTGTCTTATGGGTTTTGCGCTTAGGCCGTATATAAACCAGCAAGTAGTCTGTAGTGGTTTACTAAACCCGGACACCAATTTAGGTGGTAAAGTTGCCACCGAAAATAGAGGCGTTCAATGAGTAGACAACGTCGATCCTTTTCTCCTGAATTTAAATTAGATGCTGCTCGTTTGGTAGTAGATCAAGGTTACTCAATAGCTGAATCGGCCCACTCACTGGATGTTGGTACAACGGCCCCGCCGTTGGATGAAGCAGCTAGAGTCAGAGCGTGGGGGTAACGCACCTGTAAATAGTGCACTTACCACTGAGCAACAGGAAATTCAGGAGCTTGAAGTCCGTATCAATCGCCTAGAAAGGGAGAAAGAGATACTAAAAAAGGTTACCGCTCTTTTGATGTCCGACGAGATGAATTGTATGCGCTGATAGACCGATTAAGTGAGCATGAGTCCGTAGAACAGGTCTGTAAAGCGTTTGGAATACCTCGATCATGCTACTACGAATACAGGAAACGGAAGGATGTCGTTGATACGCCCAGAATGCAGCTTCGCTCCAAAATCAGTGAGCTCTTTCAGCGCAGCCGTAGCTCTGCAGGTAGTCGTACAATCGTAGGTTTACTTTATGAGCAGGGAATTCCAATCGGACGCTTTAAAGCCCGAAGGCTAATGTATGAGGCCGGCTTGGTTTGTAAGTAACCTGGCCCATAGATATAAGAAAGCAACAGTCGAGCATTTAGATATACCGAATAAATTTGATCGTCGATTTAATGTAGAAAAACCCAATCAAGTTTGGTGTGGTGATATCACCTATATCTGGGCTGGTTTGAGCTGGTGTTACCTGACTACCATTCTGCTTTTCACCGGTATTGCCATGAAAAGCCAATCACACTGGTGTAGTGGCTATAGCACTCTCGGCAGCTATTAAGCGGCGCATTGACTTGCTTCCGCTAATCAAGCACCTGGAGATGCTGTGATATTCCAGTGAATCCAAATCAACACAGCCTACAATCCCGAATAATCACCCATTTATTTCAATTGTAAAGTCCTTTTCCAGCGCATTTCTATCCCAGGCAGCACTGTTAGCTGC
The DNA here is from genome assembly GCF_000380565.1 of Microbulbifer variabilis ATCC 700307. Classification (GTDB taxonomy): domain Bacteria; phylum Pseudomonadota; class Gammaproteobacteria; order Pseudomonadales; family Cellvibrionaceae; genus Microbulbifer; species Microbulbifer variabilis. The sequence goes on along the minus strand of NZ_AQYJ01000029.1, from coordinate 426,127 downwards.
TGCCTCATAGGTACTTTGTAGAAATTCAAGCAACAACTCATCTGGCGATTCAGCCCTTCTTACCTCATCATAAGGAAGTATGAACTCTCCCAATTTCTCAGAGTAGAAAGCTGAGGAGGGTTTAATTTTTTGACTAGAAAAGTTTTCTGCTGAGGGGTAGCAATAAGAATAAAAAGATGCACTTTCAACACCACCTCCCCCGGGCCAAAAACCTGCACTACTCACCTCATGGGAGTAGGCCTCACGAGCAGCCCAGTCGGGAAAATGAGGTACTCCACCCGGATGTGGCGGAGCTTCCCTTCCTGAGAAGCGGGTTACTGCCATATCAAAACTCCCCCAGAAAAAATGAACAGGGCTGCACTTACCAATAAACCGAGAGCGGAATTCCTTAAACACTCGATCCATCTGTACCAGGGCCCGCCAGAAGCGAGTGGCATATTCCCGGTCATAATGGCAGTGCTTTTCATCCCCTTCAAAGGGGACTCCATCAGTGACTTCACTAGGGGTGGTAAAAATTGCTACTGGAAGTCCAAGGTCTTTCATTGAGTGCATTATCTTTCGATAAAAAGCAGCAACCGATTGCGGCTTCAAAGGTATAGAGCGGCTATGACCGTCTGAGACTACAATCAATAATTGATGGTCGACGAAGTCAAACTCTATAGTAAAAGCCTTACCATTGTATGGAATCAGCGAAGTATCCAACCCCTTTGCTGTTACATACAGTGGCACATGCCAGGAATGATTGGTCCATGGGGTCTGCACCAAGCGAATTTTTCCTACTATTTGGGTCCACATATGTAAAGTTGATGCCGTTTCTGACCATTGCGCAAATGAAATGTCGGGCCAATCCGTGCTTTTGGAGCGATTGACAGGATTCTTCACGAATTTGTCCTCTTGAAAATCCAAGTTTTATCTTAGTTCTGAAGTTACTTTATAGACCCGGCAGAGAATATTGGCAGAACCAGGCAGATTTCATGGACAATAGATATGCTTGAGTATTGTCACTTCTTACAACGATACAAATAGAAGGATTGCCATCAAATAAAGTAAGACTACGATAGACGCCCCTATAATCGTCGTTTTTGTCTTTACCTCTTCCCCTCCAGAGAGCCAAAAACTAAATACCCTCGTCACAATCGGCATTGCCACCCAAGTCAGGACTGAAACACTAATAAGACTAGAAACAAAAAGTGACATTGCTGACTTCCAATTTTCCATTAAAGGCAGAATCCAAATTGAGATCAGCATAATAATTGGGTAGAGCGCGAGAATAATGAGCATCGCCATTTTCCATTGGGGAGGCAACGCACTATTTTTTATACCTCTGGCATGGGCAAGCCAATCCTCAAAACCTCTCCCAATTTTTTTATATTGTACGCGCTCTAGAAAAGACTCTGCTTCCTCCATAAGCACTTTGTGGATGGGAGATGACAACCAAAGATTGAGGTTTTCCTCGGAATCAAATCGAATAATAATTACCCAGTCATCCTGTAACCCCTTAATGGGTTTTAGAAGTTCTCTTCCAAGAAATCCTGGATGACTTTCTGCAGCCTCCCCAATCTTCCCAAGCCACTTTTTATAGCCCCGAATACGGTCAGGTTTAACACGCTCAAAGACCACAATAGTGGCTGGAACAGTCATCTGCTTGGTATTAACAATCACTTGCTGCTGTATTTTTGCTCCAAACTCCTCTTCACAGGCAGACAAGACTGATCGTAAGTCAGCTTTCTTTAAAAAAATATTTAACTGTTCCACAGCCTCGAACTGAAATAGTTGGACCCACTCTTCTTGAACACCTACGATAGGCTCAATCAGGCTTGCTTCAATAAGCCCATCACAATGAAGAGCTATATCAGAAAACTTTTCATGCCATAGGCAGTAGTCACAGTTTCTGCAGGCAGGAACCTTTTGGGACAGGATTACGCTGGCATTCGATTTAAAGTTGGCCACCAACCAGTTACCAAGATATTCAAGGAAGTACGGGGTAAATCACAACTTTCCGGGTACCTGTCGTCTAATCAGGTGCCCATTATTCAACAATCGATAAACTTATTCAGCTCAAGGAATTGTGACGCAAGGGTAAGGGTAAGCAAAATGGGCAATATTGCCAAGGCTAAAGGGCCATGCGATAAGAGTCCTCTAACGGCCAAGAAGCCTTAAATGTATACAGCCGGACGTCTTACATTCATCGTAAAGCTGTTCTAGATAAGTATGTCTCTTAAACAAAAAAAATCATCTCGTAAATAAACGCCACAAGAACTCTGTGGCGTTTGTGATCTGCAGACTCACGCTGGTCTCTTATTAAAATTTAATTGGGTAGATTCTCCCCCACTAAGAGCACCTTACCATTGCGTTCTCCCGCCGCCGCAACTCTTACGGCCTCTTTGATATCCTTGACTGGATAGGTCTCATGGACAGGAGCGGATAATTTTCCTTCTGCCACTAGCCCAGTAATAGTTCCAAACACTTCTTTCTGTCGCTCCGGAGAGGCGGTAGCAAACCACTTGGCCAGCCAGAAGCCCCGTACGGTGATATCTTTGAATATAATAATGCCTGGAGCCAGCAGGCAAGGCTCACCACTGAGAGCACCATAGTTCACCAACGTAGCACCTTCACAAAGCGCCTCACCCAGGCGGGCGGTCGCCATCCCGCCAACAGCATCAATTCCCAACTGGATCTTGGCCCCATCGGTGGCAGCTTCCACTCTTTGCGCAAGGCTCTTTCCATCAACCTCGCCGTCTACCAATACCACATCTGCGCCCGCAGCAAGTAATGGCTCCACCAGGGAGGCCCGGCGTACAACATTCACTACTTTAAGGCCCCGGAGCTTCGCCAATGAGGTGAAATAAGACCCTACACCAGAATTGGCGGCGTTCTGGATCACCCAGTCCCCTTCTTTGAGGTCAACAAACTCGCTCAACAAAAGATAAGCAGTAGGTGGGTTGATGGTGATCATGGATAGCTGCACAGGATCTACATCATTGGGTAGGGGGATTAGTCCTTTGGCATCTGCAACCATATGCGTAGCCCAGGTACCACTTCCCACCGGCAGAAGAACAGTCTGGCCAATTGCAGGGCCACTCACATTAGGTCCTTGCTTAATCACTTTCGCAATACCCTCGTTGCCGCCAATAGCCGGTAACGGCGGCAGCATGCCATATTGCCCAGTTAAAGTGAGGACATCAGAGGGGTTGATTGGCGCAGCCAGCATTTCCAACAGAACCTGGCCATCCTCTAATTCGGGCACATCAAATGAAACAGCTTCAATTACATCCTGTGGCACTGGGCCACGTTCACGATATTCCGCTTTCAGCATGTCGCCGTATCCTCTTTTTACTGATATTTTCTCTGGTGGTTCAGGGTGATGGCTATCACCAAGCCTGTTGGCAGTCTACTTACTAATGCCAATTGTTCAAGGATATCGAGACTGTGAATAAGAGAAAGCTAGAGCTACTCTACATAATTGGAATCCCAGAGAGTGCATAAACATTGTTCACATTAAAAAGGTTAATATTTGCCTATCAACCCCATACCTCTAAATTATTGCCGAAATGTAAAACGAGAACTTATTGAATAGAGAATTAGCCTCACAATTTTCAATAGGTGAGATAAAATAATGATTCATTGGGACATACTGACTCAGTAAAAGTACTGCTAAAGCCCATCCCACCTTGAATTTCAGCAATAGTGGACACGATATCCAATCTGCTGTTATCGAACAGGTTACCAAGAAATCCTTTGTAGAATATTTGAACGAAAATATCTTTGGACCTCTGCAAATGGATCACACTCAGGTAACTAACCTTTTATCCAGGCCCCACCCTCAAGGCTACCAGGCTATGATGGCTCAGATCTAATTGACCTGATTTATTAGGATGTTGCCAGTCTAGCGGGCACCAGTGCGGTACAAACTTAAACAAACCCACTAAAAGTGCGATGATATTGCCAATAGCACAGAGCTAAATAGTGCTAGCAGTCCATTCGCTGTCCTGTCGTTGAAAAAATAAATGACAAATGTCGTAAGGATTGAGTGACACCGGCGACTTACTTATGCGAAGCTAGCAACCAATACTCCTTGTAATTTATCTTTACAGCAGCACAGGATAGGTGCTCTCAGGAGGATTACGTTGATCAAAAAAACCGCTTTAACAGTGGGCACACTGTTATTACTTTTAGGCCTCTCCTGCGTCGTTTGGGTCATTACTGTTCCCCCGCTTCCCGAAGCTATAGAGCAACGCCTGCAACGAACCCTAAACCAACCACTGCCCCCTCTGGCGTCAGACGACAGCGGCTTCGTACGCTCCGGGGACATCAATATCTGGTATCAACTCAAAGCCCCTGCGGAACAACCTGTCCGTGGGACTGTTCTATTAATCAATGGACTGGGCTCCTCTTCATTATATTGGCCACCCAAAGTCTATGAACCCCTGCTCGCCGCGGGCTACCAAGTGTTACTCACAGACAACCGTGGTTGCGGTGCTTCCAGCCGCGTTCATAACTGGAGTAAAGAGACCGCTTATGATCTCAGCGACATGATGCAGGATAATATTGAGGTTATGAATACCCTGGGAATTCAGCAGGCCCATGTGATGGGGGCCTCTATGGGCGGAATGATTGCCCAGGAAATGGCTCTGCATCACCCTGCCCGCCTGAGAAGCCTCAGTTCAATTATGTCTTCAGGCTACGTAAATGATCCCGAACTCCCCGTGGAGCACGCATTTAAATACAGTGTGCTTCGGTTATTCCTGCGCTACGGGCTAAGTGGCTCAGAGGAAGGCATGGTAAGGCTCATGGCCAGCACCTATCACTTTCTCCAGGGACAGGGGGGCTTTGACGTAGAGCATATCACTCGCACCACTCTTTACGAGTTACGTCACAGGAAGGGATTTGACCCCCAACTACCAACTCAACAGGCCACTGCTATCTCTCTCTCGGGTTCGCGATTGCAGCGTCTTGAAAAACTGGAAGTCCCTGCACTTGTTATCCATGGCGATAAAGATCCACTCTTGAATATCGCTCATGCCAAGAAATATGCTGCGCGTATTCCAAATGTAAAAACGCTGTGGGTGGATGGTATGGGGCATGCCATGGCGCCGGTATATGTGGAGACATGGATGGAGGAGGTTCTAGAATTCCTGGACACCAACAATTGATGCAAAGGAAAACAAAGTTACAGCTGTTTCTTCACTTATGAATGGACCGAATTTGCTGTTTCAATTCGTGAAGTACCGTACAGAAATAGTTTAGCTCCCTTAGTTTAGCTCCCTTAGTTTAGCTCCCTTAATAGCAGCCTTAGGTCTGAATACAATATAGGGTTCTACCAGATTAACCGCAACCGACCTGGCTGTAACGGCCCCAGCACTTTAAGTCCTGATCCAACAGGGTAACCGGCTTACCATCTTTTCCAGCCAAATCCACTGTCACAGGCTCCCCCATCCTTTCACCAATTACAATGGACCACTGTGTATTTGGCCTTTCACTCCAGTCGATCAGAAAAACCAAAGTAGGAACCAGCGCAAAGCATTTCTGGGTTGCGTTATATAGAGCAGGTGGTGCGCTCCAGGTTTGATTGGGATCTTAACCAGAATGTCAGCTTCTTCCAGGGTATTTCATCTTTGGGTAAGAATATTTCTGGAACCTTGCAGGGTCTCTTGCAATGAATCAAACCGATTTACTCCTCTTAATGCATCGCAAACAATAAGCAGGCTCCAGCGATCCCCAATTACAGAAAGCGCCTCTTCAATCACACATTGAAAAGCGGATTTCTTCTCTCTCGTAACAGTCCTGTGATAACCCAGGGCGCCATAGCCTCAGAGGAAGTTTCACTACAAAACTTTCCTGTGTCTCCCCGATTGGTCCATATAAAACCAAAAAATTATTGTGATATACCTTCCACTTTCAATAACTTTAGTTGCATTCTGGAACTTATAATCATTAAATTAGTTCCAAAATGCAACCCATGAGACAGATGATGCGATCCAAACCCACTGTTTTGTGCTCTTCCACAGAGGGGTCTCTACATGACCTCAAAAAAATACGCAGAAGCAAATCATATATCGAATTTACCAAGGCCTTTTAATTAAGCCTGTAACGCCAAGGGTGGTATGGATGGATATTCCTGTGAAAATTTCAACCAAAATATTTTCGATTTCACTCAACATAAAGAAGATCACTCCCCTTTTACTAGCTTGTGTGCTTCTTGCTGCCTGTGGAGGTGGAGGTGGGGGTGGTGAGTCCACTCCTGATTTAGACAACCCTACTAACCCAGAACCACAGCCAGAACCGGAACCAGAACCAGAACCAGAACCAGAACCAGAACCAGAACCAGAACCAGAGCCTGACCCGAGAGACGATAACTACATTCATGAGTTATCACAGTTAGAAAAACAGGCTTTACTGGATGCACATAATGACTACCGCTCTAAGTGTGCCAGTGGAGAAGGTAGCGGAATGAACGGACCAGAGTCAGCCTCAGACATGATCAAAGTTTTTTGGGACCCTGCGCTTGAAGAAATGGCCAAACAACGAGCGCTCAGTTGTTACAATGGTCATTACGGGGGGCCTCAAGGTATTCGAGATGCCTATGACTCTGTTAGACATTTAACCTCCTACAATAGTGAGAGTTTGGCAGGTGGAAAATATGCCACAGAAAATATTGCTCTCTTTACACACAACCCTCCTGCTTCCAACTACGACATTTCAACCTGGAAAGGTGCAGTGTTTGATTGGTATTACGAAAATACTAGTTATGATTGGGAAACCAATGCTTGTTATGGTGAACATTGTGGTCATTGGGCTCAAGTTTGTAATAATGAAACTCGATATATCGGTTGCGCTGTCGCCAACTGCAATACCGGAATAGCTGGTACTGGGAACCCAAACTATGAAGATGGCGCCATACAGGTTGTGTGCACATACTGGCCAGAAAGGGATGCATCTAAAAAACCATTTAATGAGGGCTATTTAGGATTATGCTCTAAATGCAGGGCAAATTTTGATACCAACCAATGCCATGAAAATTTGTGTGTTGGAGGCAAGAGCAGTGAGTTTTTGTCAAGCGGCCAAATTCAAGACAAACCTGATCAATGCCACGATGGATTAGGTCGATATGAAAAGCTTTGTAATAAAAGTGATGACATTACCCCGCCTTCTGATGTAACAGGCATCACTTATGAAATTTTGAACGGCGCTGTACACTTTAAATGGGAGAATTCACAGGATGATTATGGAATCGGCCATTATGCAATATATAGGCAGCTTCCAAATTTAAATGGTTACGTAGGTCGAACCTGGAAACCCGAGTTTATTGATGAAAATATCCCCGAAGGTATTTCTGAAATTGATTACTATATCAAAGCCATTGATCTAGCAGAGAATAGTTCTGACTTTTCAGTTATTAAGGTTTTCTTAGACTAGGATACCTTAAATGTAGTAGTTCATACCTGAGCTGACAGTTACCGGTTTTTCAAAAGATGTTCTGTCAGGCCAAGCCTGGACTACTACGACTCATATCCCATAATAGTCAGTACCTCCTTTGGCCCGAAAAGTGCCTCGTATTAAACAGAGCAAGCGTTTCGTATCGCTACCCTGTATCGAATTTCCCTATAATCGGGGCTTGCTTACTACCTTAACCCAGTTGCAGGGTCACCTGTTTACTCGTTACCATCTGCCATCACTAGCGTGTGCTCTTTCAACAAGCACGTTCCAATTTACAACTTCCGGACATTACTCTCGGGAAAATGAAGTAGCCTTATCGATGGTTAGTTATACCCTGATAAAACATACCCATGTTTTTGCCGCAGTTCTGAGTATTACTCTCTTTCTACTACGTACCAGCCTGGATTTCAGCAGAAATACTGCATGGCGGCAAACTCCATTGCGCTGGATACCCCATGTGAATGACACTGTTCTGCTAAGTGCAGCTATCGCGCTGGTAGTTATCGGCAGCTGGAATCCGGCCATTTACCATTGGCTTGCAGTGAAAATAGCCTTGGTATTTGGTTATATAATCGCCGGTTTTTTTGCTTTAAAGCAGTCTTCTACGCAGCGTACCCGTATTATTGCGATTGTTCTGGCAGTAGTGCAGGCCGCTTTAATTTTCTATTTGGCAATAAACAAGCCTTCCCTCTAAATAATCTTTCCTGCCGGGTACACGTCTCCCGGCAGATAGCAATCTTGTAACCCCATGCTATGCAGTAGAAGCAGTGGCAATTATCAACCAGTTCAATCAGGTTACCCGCAACCGACCTGGCGAGAACAGCCCCTAGTACGTTAAGTCCAAGTCCAACAGGGAAACCGGCTCACCATCATTTCCAACCAAATCCACTGTCACAGGCTCCCCAGTCCTTTTATCAATGACACGGGCCCACCGTGTATCTGGCTTTTCAGACCAGCGGGCACTCCAGTCGATCAGAGAAACCAAAGTAGGAACCAGCGCAAAGCACTTCGGGGTTGCGTTATAGAGCATGCGGCGCGCTCCGGGTTTGATTGGGATCTTAACCAGAATGCCAGCTTCTTCCAGGGTATTTAATCTTTGGGTAAGAATATTTCTGGAAATTTGCAGGCTCTCCTGCAGTGAGTCAAACCGGTTCACCCCTCTCAGTACGTCGCGAACAATAAGCAGACTCCAGCGATCCCCAATTACAGAAAGCGCCTCTTCGATCGCACATTGAACAGCGGGTTTCTTCTCTCTCATAACAGTCCTGTAGTAGCCCAGGGCGCCATAGTCTCATAGGAAGTTTCATTACAAAACTCTCCCGAACCTCTCAATAGGCTCAGATATAACTAAAAGTTATTGCTTGATACGCTTTCACTATTAACAAATTAGTTGCATTTTAGAACTTATTGGAGCTTAATAAGTTCCATAATGCAACCTAATGGACAGATAATGCGATTCAAACCTATTGTTTTGTGCTCTTTTATCGAGGGGACCTTAACTAACCACGAAAAACAGAAGCTGGAGTTCACCATTAATCTGGCTTATCAGGATCATATGAACCCACGTGTAGCACCCAGGGTTGTATGGATGGAAGTGCCAGTTAATCAGGCATTTATGGAGGGTAAGCAATCGTCAGCGGCCACCTTTATGGCCCCCCTACCCGATGGAACTACCAATACTTTACGGCACTCATTTTTATACAGGCTGCTTGACCAGTGGTGTTCAGTAACAGGAAGAGATACATACGAGGTCGTCATTACAGCCCCGGACCATTCGCTCAGCAAAGAATTCCTAAGCACAAATCGCAAGCGCATGTCTCCGCTAAGGCAAATAGCATTTATTGGCAAGACACTAATACGCTTAGTGAAATCCAAAAGCGCCTCGGGGCAATTCAAAACACACATCAACTTATAGGAGATAAAAATGCCCCTATACACAATTTCCACTAAACGGCCACTATTGGACTCTGATCAACAGGCATTGGTATCCGCAATTACCGAAGCGCACTGCTCCATTACCGGCGCACCTGCACAATTCGTACAAGTTGTATTCAGCCGAGGCGTTCACCTGCGCTCAAGAAACATTGTCCATATCCTGGGTTCCATTCGCTCAGGCCGTAGCGATAAAATCAAGTCAGAGTTGGCCAGTGCCTTTGTTAACTCAGCTTCCCAGATTTTGTGCTGCCCCCGCTCTCGCTGCTCGGTAGACCTTATTGATGTTCCCGCAAGCTGGGTTATCGAGGGAGGCGCTGTGATGCCGGAGCCCGGGCAAGAGCAAGAGTGGCTTGCCCGACAACTGGGCTAGGTCTGAGCTGACTTTCACACACCCTAGAATAATGAATAACACAATGCTGCCAGGCGCTAGCCCGCAGACAGGGAGTCATACTATGTCCACCTCAACCTTGAAAGACATCGAGGCTCTGGAAGCCTACCTTGGAACAGACAAGCAACCAGAAGGCTATGATTTTACTCACCTTAAAGAGATCTCGGAAAAGTTTACTGGCAACACCTTTGATGCATTAATGGCATCCTGTGAACGCTACTCTCAGCAAACTGCAGTTTCTTTCTTTCTCACTGGGCATGATTATGAAAAACCGGTAAAAATCAGCTATCAAGTGCTGGCCGAGCGCATCATTCAAACAGCTAACTTATTTAGAAGTATTGGTATTGAAGAAACCGATACCGTAGCCTACATACTGCCAAACCTGCCCGAAACACACTATGTTTTATGGGGGGCAGAAGCATCAGCCAGAGTATTGGCAATCAATCCCTTGCTGGAAGCCAAACAGATAAAAGAGCTGTTGCAGCATAGCCAAGCAAAAGCAATTGTCACCCTGAGCCCTTTCCCCGGCACCGATCTTTTCGAAAAAATTGAGAGTATTTTGACCGACCTGCCGGGAGTTAAAAGCATTCTCCATGTAGATCCCGCCTATCACGCCCGCGGGTTTAAAGGTTTTGCAGCTAAAATCATACAATATCAATACCGCAGACAATTGCAGTCGCTGGAGGGAAAACAACGAATACAATTTCAAGCGGCCATAAAAAAACAGAATTCCAACCGTTTGAATTTCAAACGCAGCATTAATAGTGATGATATTGCCTCCCTTTTTTGTACCGGAGGTACAACAGGCTTACCCAAAATTGCAACACATACCCACGGTAATGAATTAGCCAACGCGAAAAGTATTAGCCTTGTCGCAGGCGATATTATGAATCCAGGAAAGGTGATTCTTTGCGGACTGCCGTTGTTTCATGTAAATGCAGCAATAGTGACTGGACTTGCAGCCTTTATCAATGGCTGTGAAGTTGTATTAATGACTCCCCAAGGCTACAGGGGAGAAGGTGTGTTTACCAATTTTTGGAGGATCATCGAGCTATATCGAGTGAACAGTTTTAGCGCTGTACCTACAGTTTATTCCGCCCTACTCCAACAGCCAGTAAACCAATGCGATATATCCTCCCTGCAGATGGCCCTGTGCGGTGCAGCCCCTATGCCCGTAGAAGTATTTAATGCTTTTGAGCGAATAACTGGTGTACAGATTGTCGAGGGGTATGGCTTAACGGAGGGCACCTGTGCCAGCAGCATCACTCCCCCATATGGAACCAAAAAGGTGGGTTCTATAGGGCTACGTTTACCGCAGCAAATGATGCAAAGTGCGCAGCTGGATGAACAAGGGAATTTCACCCGTTACAGCCGGACAAATGAAATCGGGAGCCTGATTATTTACGGTGACAATGTATTTAATGGGTATCTTAATCCTGAGCACAACAGAGGGATTTGGGTCCACGATGACCAGGGGCGCCGCTGGTTAAATACCGGAGACCTGGGCAGGCAGGATGAAGATGGGTACTTTTGGCTCACCGGCCGCAAGAAGGAATTAATTGTGCGCGGCGGGCATAATATTGAACCCAGGCTGATCGAAGAAATCCTTTGCCAGCACCCATCTGTTGCCATGGCGGCAGCGGTAGGTACTCCTGATGCTTATGCGGGAGAAATCCCCGTCGCCTATGTCATGTTATCCGATGATGCCGCCGATTCTCTCACAACCCAAGAGAATGAGATTGTAATGAATTCCTCTGCCCAAACCCTACTGGATGAAATTACCAGTTACGCCAGGGAGAACATTACTGAACGCGCAGCTATTCCAAAGAAAATTGTACTGCGCACAGCGCTCCCCACTACAGCAGTTGGCAAGATATTCAAACCTGCACTAGAGATGGAAGAAATACGCTTATGTGTTGAGGGTATTATCAGGCAGCTCAATCAGGATACAGATATTGTCACTGCTGATACTGAAGTAAAAGTAGAGCAGGATAAAACACTTGGAACTATTACCAGGGTCTCCACTCAGGGAAATTCAAATCTCCAGAACCATCTCTCTGAACAGCTCGCTCCTTATACATTTAAATACGAAATTGTCTAACATCCCAATAAAATGGAGGGACTTTCAATAGATAGCCCCTCTTTCCACTCACTAAAATAGAATTTAGAAATATTGGAATAGGGTTTTGCTTATCCAGTAAGAACTATCAATGATATTGAGCAAAATTAATTACTTTATTTTTTGTGGTTATTATCATTTCTACTGGATATAAATCTTTTACAGATGCTAATAATGTAAACTCTTATTTTCTATCCCACACCTCATGGTCAATCCCTTTAATATCATACTTGCTGGCATCAAAAACTGGCTCCTTAATTCCTCGATTTAATTGCTCTTCATAGTCCGCTAGAACTTTGAATGCAATGCCTGAAAGCAAAATAATAGCCAGGATATTTGTCGAAGCCATAAATCCCATTGACACATCAGCCATGCGCCAAAGCAAGGTAAAATTCTCGGCACTGCCGCTGAAAGAAACCCAGGCACCAAAGAGGATAAATATCAGGAAAACAATGCGATAACAGAATATAGAGGTGCGCGTGTGGTAAAGATAAAAAATATTGGTTTCACCATAATAGTAATTACCAATAATCGAAGTGAACGCAAAGAACAGCAGCGCAAAGGCAATAAATCCGCTTCCCCAGGAGCCCACCTCACTAGCTAACGAGTCCTGGGCCAGCTTTACTCCTTCGACATTCCCCACCATATAAACATCGGCAACCAGAATAATCGCCGCCGTACAGCTACAAATCACAATGGTATCCAGGAATACCGAAGCCATTTGCACATAACCCTGCACCAATGGATGCTTTACATCGGCGGCAGCACCAACATTTGGCGAAGACCCCAACCCGGCCTCATTGGCAAATAATCCGCGCTTAATACCATTGGAAACCACTGCCCCCAGTACACCTGCGCCAGCCTCAGTCAGTCCGAAAGCACTTTTCAAAATAGTGGCGAGTACTTTTGGTAACTCGGCAATATTGACGATCAAGATTGCCAGAGCCACCAACAGATAGGCGATCGCCATAAAGGGCACTACAATTCCCGCAAAGCTTGCGATAGAGCGTATACCACCAAACACAATAATCGCCGCAACCAAGGCCACCACAAACCCCACTAACAGCGGGTTAATTCCCCAGGCATCGTTGATTGCCTGGGCCATGGCATTTGACTGCACTGAGTTGAAAATAAAGCCGTAACACATCAACAGGAATATAGAAAAGGTGACTGATAACCACCTCCAGTTTGGCCCGAGCCCCTTTTCGATGTAGTACGCAGGCCCACCGCGGAACGTTCCCGGCTGCTCCCCTTTTTCCTTGTAAACCTGAGCAAGGGTATTTTCAACCATACTGGTCGCCATCCCCAGCCAGCCCACCATCCACATCCAGAATACGGCACCCGGCCCCCCAGCAGTAATGGCAACCGCAACGCCCGCAAGGCTCCCGGTACCAATACGGGCCGCAGCACTGGTGGCAAATGCCTGAAAAGCAGAAATTGAACCGGGATGCTCTTTATGGATACCGCGCACCATAACCTTCACCATATGGCCAAAGTGCCTGAACTGGATAAAGCGGGTACGAATGGAAAAGTAGAGGCCGGCCGGCAATAAGGCCATGATCAAAATTCCCAACCACCAAATGCCGGCAACTCCCCCCCATAGAAACAGGTTGGCCCAGTCAATCACCCTGATTAATTGGTCCAGAAGCGCTTGCATCCACCACTCCCTTTGACGGCTTACTTTTTATTCACCCATGGTACCGGCGACACCCAGGCTGGTAATAAGCCTAGCAGTCCCCAGGCAGATTGATTTTCAGCAGGAGTCAAAGGAATAAAGAGGAAGGGCCTGCCGCAGCATAAAATTCATCCGCCACGGCATCACCATAAATAGGAAGGTCTTAACAGAAAATTTCCCGCGCTCGCTCTGGAGATACCACTTTACGGCCACGCTCCTCCGCAATAACAGCCAGCGCCTCAATCAGCTGGCCATTACCGCTAGTACGCTCCCCTCCAGGCAGGTAAAAGGTATCTTCCACCCCTGAGCGCAGGTTCCCGCCCAGCTCCGCTGTTTTGCGATGCACGGGCCAGATTTCCTCACGCCCGATCACCGTACTCTGCCACAGGCTATTTGGCTTCATATATTTCGGCATAAGCTCCAGCAGTTCCGGGTCTGCGGGCATTCCCGAAGCCACCCCCATCACCAGATTGTAATTGGGCTTATCCACCATACCTACATCTGCATACATGCCCACCGAGCGCACAATACCGAGATCAAAACACTCAAACTCTGGCCGGGTACCTGTCTCACGGCAAACTTCCAGTAGCTCCTCCACCTTGTCTACCGGGTTATCAAAAACCATGGGCGGCCAGGCCCAGGTGCCATTAGAGCGCGCCTTCAGATAATTCAGGCTGCCAGCATTACAGGCAGCAATTTCCGGTTTGCCGGCGCGTACACACTCCAATGGGCCTCGCTGGTCCCTGCCTATAGTGCCAGTGGAAAAATTTAAAATAACACCGGGACACTTTTCGCGAATCGCATCGGCTATTTCCAATGCCACTTGCGGGTCCCAGCTGGGCAGATGCCCCTTACCCGGCTCCTGGGCACGAAAATGTACATGCATAACCGAAGCACCGGCATCAAAGGCTTCCCGCGCAGAGATTGCCATTTCCTTTGGGGTAACCGGAACCGGGTGCTGCTGGGGGTTGGTGAGCACCCCTGTCAGGGCGCAAGTAATTACAACTTCATCAGACATCGCAGGCTCTCCTGAATTATCTTTATTTGGGCCGCGGTCAACCTGGCAAGTCGAAGGATCTATTCAAAATCCATTGATTGCCTTTCTCGAAGTATCTGCACCGTCACCAGGTACAAGATCTTCAAGGCAGTATCCCTAAAAATCAGTTGATCATTGTTATTGATCACACCAAGCGCTTGCTTGGTTATTGCAGCCTATCACAGGCATCTGCCCTTAGAAAGGCACCTTGTGCCCTCTTTACAGGGCCGGCAGAATGCAAGAAACCAAATAAGGAAATAACTAACCAATGAGCGAGGTCCCCATGACAATTACCGCCCCCTATGGCAGCTGGAAATCTGCAATCAGCGCTGAACTTCTTGTAGAGGGCAGTGTGCGCCTAGGGGAAGCCACTCTGGTAGATGGGCGCTATTACTGGCTGGAGTCGCGACCATTAGAGAAAGGCCGCAATGTCCTGGTGCAATACTGCCCAAAAGATGGCCGCAAGGACCTCACTCCCGCCCCTGTGAGTGTGCGCTCCAAAGCCCACGAATACGGTGGCGGCAGCTACCTGGTGAGTAGGGATACGCTCTACTTTGTGTTAGCGGAAGACCAGCGTATCTACCGCATGAAACTCGACAGCACCCTGCCCGAAGCCATTACTCCAGAAAATAGCTCGCGCTACGCAGACTTAATTCTGGATAAAAAAAGAAACCGCCTGATCTGTATCGAGGAAGACGACAGCGGCCACGAGCAAGGCGCTGAAGCGCGTGCTCGTATCATTGCGATCGACCTGCAAAAACCACTGGATACAACTCCCGAAGTATTACAGGAAGGTGCTGATTTTTATTCAAACCCGACCCTGAATGCCGACGGCAGCAAGCTGAGCTTCCTGCGCTGGCATCACCCCAACCTCCCCTGGGATGCCACCGAACTGTGCCTTGCCGACTTGAATACACAAGGGGTAGTTACCGGAGTCACGCAAGTGGCCGGCGGGCAGAACGAATCCATATTTCAACCGCAATGGTCCCCACAGGGGGAGCTGGTTTATGTTTCTGACCGCAACAACTGGTGGAACCTGTACCAGCTGGGGCAAGAAACTCCCCTGTGGGAAAAAAATGCAGAATTCGCCACACCCCAATGGGTATTCGGCATGTCTACCTACGGTTTTATCAGCGAGGAAGAAATTCTGTGTACTTACACAGAGAACGGCCGCTGGTATCTGGCCACCCTGAATACCCGCACCGGTGAGCACCACACTATCGAACAGCCCTATTGCGATATTGAAAGCCTGCACTGTGAAGATGGAAAAGCCATTATGATTGCCGCTGGCACCGACAGTTTTCCAGCGGTTGTCACTTTTGACTCGGCTATGCGCACTTTAGAACCTATAGCTAGCAGTAACAGCCGTACCTTACCAACCAATCTCTTCTCCAACGCCCAGGCAATTACCTTTACGGTAAACGACCGCGACGTCCATGGCTTTTACTATCCTCCACACAACCCCAGCTACTCAGCCCCCGAAGGCGATAAGCCCCCACTGATTGTATTTAGCCATGGCGGCCCCACAGGTGCCACTTCAGCAGGCCTCAACTTAAAAGTGCAATATTGGACCAGCCGCGGCTTTGCCATTCTGGATGTAAACTATTCCGGCAGCACAGGATATGGGCGTGAATATCGAGATCGCCTCACCGATAAATGGGGAATTTATGATGTCGAGGACGTCTGTGCAGGTGCCGAGTACCTGGTTGACCGAGGTCTGGCAGATCCTGAACGGCTGTTAATTAAAGGCGGCAGTGCTGGCGGTTATACAGTACTCGCCGCACTCACCTATCACGACACCTTTAAGGCCGGCGCCAGCCATTATGGCATCGGTGAATTGAGCAGCCTTGCCAAAGACACACACAAATTTGAATCCCGCTACCTGGATAAACTGGTGGGCCCCTGGCCATCTGCCGAGCATATTTATTATGAGCGCTCTCCCATCAATCATGTGGAGCAGCTAAGCTGCCCGGTAATCTTCTTTCAGGGAATGGAAGATAAGGTAGTACCGCCCAACCAGGCAGAAACCATGGTAAAAGCCCTCAAAGAGCGTGGCATTCCCGTTTCTTATATCACCTTCACCAATGAAGGACACGGATTCAGGAGTGGCGACAGCATCAAGATGGCACTTGAAGGCGAACTCGAGTTCTATAGTCGTATATTCAAGTTCCCGTTAGCAGAAGCCGGCCCAGGAATCACCATTGAAAACCTTTAACAGCGTATCCCTACAGTTAAGAGGCATCCAGTAAACCTATGGGAAGATGGAGACCGCCGCGTCCGCGCGGCTCCCGCTATATCACCGCAGAGGGCGCGCAGCGAATGCGCGCCGAAGTAAAACACCTCTGGGAGGAAGAACGGCCCAGGGTCACCCAGGCTGTCAGTGACGCAGCCAAGTTAGGGGACCGCTCCGAAAACGCAGATTATATCTATGGCAAGAAACGACTGCGTGAAATCGACAGCCGCGTGCGCTTTCTCACTAAACGCCTGGAGGAAATCACCGTAGTAGATCGGGTACCAGAAGATAAAGAAAAAGTATTTTTTGGGGCCTGGGTGACGCTTGAGGATGAGGACGGCGAAGCTGTTAGCTATCGAATCGTCGGCCCAGATGAGTTTGATGTGAAAGCAGGCCTGATCTCAATGGACTCCCCAGTTGCACGCAGCCTACTGGGGCGAAAGCTCGACGATGAGATAGAAATTCGTCAAGGAGAAGAATGGCAGACTTACTATATCACTGAAATCCGTTACGAAGAGTAACGCTTCTACATATTTGTTGAGGAGGGAAAGTAAGTGCCACTGGCCACCTATCCCTTCCCTTTTATTCCTGCCCACTCACTGTCTATAAAAAAATACATCAAGCTCTATTTCAGTCCAAATTAAAAAATAAACCACCCTATTCCTGAATTTATAAACGGCCTTCTACTCCTCACACACCTGTCTACGCCGGGACACCCCCAAAAAGGCTAACCCCACCAGAAACAATAAACCCAAAGTAAACCGGGGATAAGCCTACAATAAGCAGTTATCGGACTGCCCTGAAGGCTCCACCTACTTCTCCATAACTTCTCCGAACACTTTTCCCTGAATTTCATCTCACCAATCAGTGAGCACCTGGAAAAGCGGAGGGATTATTCAATTTATAAGATGAGAACCGGTACGGAAAGCCACCTAAATCAATCAAGAATAAAAATACATCCAAGTATAAACAGGCAAATATAGGCACGAAAATAATCTTATTGGATTTTATTAAGTTTGTTTTAGTGTCAAAGCTGCGTAGAATTGGTGGATATTTATCAGGATTTAGGCGCTTATTTAGCAAACCTCTGTGGGCAATAATCTAAAAAGCCTCAGAGAGTCAGAAGCCTTAAGATTTTCCTAGAAACCCCACCCTTCAAAGGAGAACGCTAGCGTGATGTAAGAGTAAGTAAAAGGCGCTGACCCAAGGTGCGTCAACACCTGGGGCCAGCTGACCAAATTGATAACGCAACTATCAAAATGGCTGAATGGATAATACGCTAGAAACCCACTCGTCTTCAATAAAGTGGAGAACATTCAGTAGCTTGGAGCGATTCCCCAGGCTCTGGGAGCGTTGCGCCCGCCTTTTCTTCTTCTGCGCCTACCGTTCTCGTGCACCACCCCGCATTTCCTTCACACATTACTTTTAAGCCTTTCCACCATGGAAAGCCTGCCTATGGTTTAAGTTCAATAGGAAATGACCATGTTAATTTTAACCCGCCGAATTGGCGAAAATATCAGAATTGGAACAAAAGTCTCGATCACAGTATTTGAAGTAAAGGGTGATCAGGTAAAGGTAGGAGTGGATGCTCCCAAATCCATTTCCGTTCACCGCGAAGAAATTTATCTGCGGATCAAAAAGAAACGGATAGTGACAAATAGAAATCGCTGAGAATCAGCTGGTCTATATGCAGTTTAAAAAAGTTTATCGCCCATTAGGGCGATACGGAGATCATATATACTGGTCTTTCGGGAGAGCATTGTAAGTCTCCGCTTTTACTTTCTATCAAACACTAGGTGCCTAGGATTTTTCTGAGAAATCCCCGCATAGAATTCAGTGTTTAAATCTTTCAGCACCAATAATTGCCGCGACTAAAAAATTTATCCGAGATATTCATATTGGTAAAGTATCGGTTTTTTTTCAAGAGATCGTGCCCCTTCTGACCCGATGACAAGATCTAATTAAACCCCAACCAATTTCCGAAAAAGAAACCCTTGAAATACTATAACATCAGCATGGGCCAAAATTATTAGCACCTATCATGCGGTAGTTACTGATCTTTTAGAGTAAGGAATTCCCAAGATACGCAACAATTTTAATAGCAAACTCTCTATTAACTATTACAGAACCTGCCAGCACTCTTAATAAAGAACATATTTTGGTCTATACAATTGCCAAAAAATACAATATAGCCCTTATGAAACTCACCAAAATATTAAACAGTGTTAGTATAATCACATGATCTCATAGCCTCACAGGCAACCCTAAATCTACGCAACAATAAGAATCAGGCCGGCCTGAGGGTTGTGAAAAATTAAAAGAAAAAACTACTTTTATGGGCTGAAGGTTAATAGACACCCCGCTAAATAAAAAAATTCATTTAACCAGTTCACATTTGAAGCCAAATTATTGCTGCGCAGGCCTATACTTGACCAGTAAGTCTCATTATTAAATATGCTATGATTGCCGTCAGGTGAACAATACCGCGGGTATATCGATACCTTTATTGGCACCTCAATAAGCAACAATAAGACTATTTACAATTCAAATTTGTTTGGTGAGGAACTTTCTTTTGAGTAACCAAATCTCCCTTGCTGGTAAACCCAGCCAGAACAGTAAGTTACCTCAATGGATTAGCTGTCAAGACTGTCTTCCTACAGCGGAAAATGCCACAAATCGTGGGTTAGTCAGGGTAATTTGGAAAGTTGCCACAGAGTCAGAGGGCGCCACCCTTATTGCCTGGGAAGTAGGAATGGACCATTACGAAAATGCGCACCAGTACTTAGGTTGGATGCCGATTGAAACTATCGAAGAGAAGGTGCCTTCAGGTTCAAGCTAAAACAAGCTTATTAAAGTTTATACAAATAGTGCAATTACCAAGCAAATATATGTGGTTATTTTTTATACTGGCTGGAAGAAAGATATCAGCCGACTTATTCTCAATTTACTCTCCAGGCGCCTGAGTTGTTGTTTTTTAATCTTTAACTATTGCTTTACCGTTGTGGTCAAACTAATTAAGCAGAGTGCCGATACTCTGCTTATGTCAACTGATGGTGCAGAGGCCAGAACAGTCAAAGCGCTTTTAGATCGCAATAAATTACTTCCGTATTCGGCATCTCTATTAACGCCTGCCTAATAAAATGGTTAATCAAAACCCCCCTTAAAAAGCTAGAACGGCAATGGTTCATCAAAGGCGCAAAAACAGATCTTTAGCAAGGTTTATTATCAACAGGTAATAGCTAAGCGATTGTTCACCTTGATTTAAAAGCGCTCAAAAGAAAACTATTCAAGCGATGAACGCTTGAGGCAGAAACCTTACGATTAACTATTATTACTTCTCTTGACTGAGAAACTAACCCCGCTTGTGACGTAAGGAGACCTGGATGCCACAGCCCAATGTGCACCCCAGCAAGACTTATTTATCCCTGCTAAGATCTCAGTTTAATTTACTGCCAGCTTACAAGGTTCAAAATCCCGCTCTCCAAAGATTATTTCGGGAAGCAATAGCTGTTCAAAAAACACTTCTTACTTTCTCTTGGAACCAGCTTGAGCAGCAAGCTCGCCTATGCCTGGGGCTTGGATATGCAGAGTTTCGCAATTTACAAAGCCGCGCAGATAATGCTTCCGAACTAAATCAAATCGATCATCGAATGGGTCTGGAGTTCCTATACGTATTACGAGGTATTGCTATCAGTGAAAGCAGGGACCAATTTGCGACCAACCTTGAAGATGGCCTTCAACAAATGGATATCGATAGCCGCCTGGATAGACTCTTGGCAAAAGCCGAAGAAATGGTGGGCTCGGAAGTCCCCAACAGTATTGTGGAGCGATTGCGTACAAGGTTGGCCGACATAGGAATAAGGGCCGATATTCAGGCATCAATGGAAGGCCTGGCAAGTGGCGACACGGAAAATATCAGCCTCCTGAACGCTTACCTGCCCAATACAGATAAACCCCTGAACCCAGGCCTGGAAAGTGGTGCCGATGCGGTAATGATGTGCCTGTGTCGCGGCCTGTTGGCTTTAGTGCATGCACAATTTAATAACGCTGTGTCGACAGGAGGGCATAAACCTGGGTTCTCAACGGATGACATAGGCGAAGTTAAAGCCATCACCAGGGAATTTACAGATTTTATAGAGGGGTGGCAAAAGCAGATTTACAGCGCAGTATTGATAGGCAACCCGGAAAATATCACAAACATTTCCTTGTTATTCGCAGGGGAAATAGAACGGAACTTGCCCGCACTCATAGGAGCGCAGGCGGCTATGCATAACGTCATCCAAGAACTCTTGGGGAGAGGTAGCGGCGGCTTGGCTGAGCGGGTTGGGGATATCGCCGTTGATGCCCACTTTCTTACTCGCAAGGCCATTGCCAGCCATGTGGCCTGCTACAGACTTGCCGCGAGTACGAGCGGTTTGGAAATACCAAAAGATATTAAGGAACTGCAGAAGGGTATTGCCTCAATGTCGTTTAGTACCGCACTTCCCAATGGTAAGAATGTGGAGCTGGCCAAACTCAGTAACCACTTGGACGGAGAGTTTATTGAAGTTCGTGGTTTCGTAAAAAATGTCACCTCTCCTCCTCAGGAAGGCGGCATGCTATTAAGCCACATTAAGTTGCATGACCCCTCCAGCGATGCCGAGGCAAATGCCGTGGTGCGCTTCTCTCACTTACCGCATGCCGGCGTTACCAAAGGGGCCTTTTGTAGGCTCAGCGGCATATTCAGAAAAAGCTCAAGCCTGTTAAGCGGGAGACCTGGTGTAGAGGTAGACGCTCTCGCACTTGCCGATATCGGCGAAAACAGCTTTGACATCGCATTTATGAGGCTGGCAAGCCGTTGGTTCCAGCCATGGCGAAGCAATGCAAATCTCTATTGGTCCCTTGGAGTTCAAAGCCCTGATAGTAGCGATGAAACTTCCCAGGGCGCTGCAGAGCTGCTCTTTACCCCTCTGATACGTTAACAGGAGAAGCACCATGCCACCGGATGACGGCTGCTTGTCGGAACAGGAAAGTGTTGAAATCAAATTGCTGGAATTAGAGGTACTACTGGCGATGGCGCAGTTGGCAAAGGCCGAGTGGCACGCCGCCAAAGAGTCTGTGCGCGCTGAATGTCTCGAGACGGCCATTCCCAGCCTTCCCAACCTGCATCAAAAAGATGAGATGGATATGCCTATCGAGCCAATGGATCATGCCGTGGCCGAGTGTATCGAAACTCACCCCGATGTTTTTGCCGCGTGGGATATCTTTGAGCAGGTTGCGCTGGAACTCGAAGTGGAACTGGAAGACATGCATGGACTGCTTGATGAGTGGAAATCCTGCTCACATGCGCTCCATGGGGGAGCACCGCTCAGGTAGTTGCTTCAATGCACTTTATTGCCAACTTACGCCGTCAAACTCTGGATGCCTTCGCCAGTCATCTCATTTCAGCCGATGGCTACTTGCTATCAGCCCATCGTATTACAAACCCAAACCTGCGGCTGGCTGTTGAGGTGCGCAACAGGGGCCTGCCACTCTTTGCCGATAACGGCACAAAGCAGTTAATCGATTCTGTCATTGCGAAGTTCTCTGAAAAAGCCAGGGAAATCACCCGCGAGGTCAAAACTCTACGCCGACAGCTCGGCCATCTCCCCCGCGGTCGCGAGGTCCCGCCAAGCCTACGCAAAAAAGCCGATGCACTGGCAGAATCCGTACTTGCCGACTGCACTGGACGATCCGAGTCTATCGATACCCTCCAGCTGATTGAACGTCAGCTGCTGATGAATCCCACCGACCTTATCGCCCAGGAAGACTTCGCCAGCACCTGCCTGGTGGCCTTGGACCTGGAACGGGAGATCACAGGCTGGACAGTGGAGCGCATTGCCTCACGCAACCGTCGCAGCTTAAGGCTCTGGCAAAAAGTAGCGGAAAACCCGCTCTGCCAGGGGCTTGCGATATATGCGGTACTGAGTGCGATGGACTACAACACGGCCCGCGACGCCGGACAACTCGCCGCAGAAGCTGGAGTAACATCCGCAGCTATGGGGCTCGCGGGTATTTGCGGTGACCTTAATGCAACGGATTTTTACGTTAGTGGTACGGCATCCTTCAAATTGACTCGTCCGGTCCCACGGCGTTACGTGCGCCTGGCACAAGTACTTAAAGGTATTGCAGATGGCTACCAAGACCGCAACACGCGTTTGCAAAGATTTCACTGCCTGGGCCTTGGCGCTCCATCTTTGCTGCCCATTGCCGCAGCAGCCCTGCCTACAGAAACGATAGTTACCGCCGACGCCACCAGCCCTATCCATGCCGCCGCTAAAGACCGCGTACTTTATGACCCGGAGAACTTTGGTGATCGGGCAAGCACTAAAGAGATAGTTGAACGTATTTTGGAAGGCAGTAGCTGGCCGTTTCTCAGCCCATTTACAAAATCTTTTAAGCAAAAATTTGGCCACGACCCGGATACGGCCCGGCGCTGGTGGAATACACTTGGAAACCCAGGTATCTCTTCAAAGACCCTGCGCCAAACCAGTGACCTGACCATATCCCTACCGCTATTTTGTGAGGCAGACCAGAGCATTCGCCCAGTCGCCAGGGATACCTGGATCGCACACAATCACTGGGTTCTAGGAGAACTCACCAAGGGCAACAGTGGGCCACAGAGGCGTGATTTTGCCCATCAGATTATTGATCACTGGATTAATGGACCCTCTACGACAACCAGTCGCGGCCTTGGCGCAGCTAAAAGAATACTTGTCAATTAAGCCCAGCAACCAGATATAGCGGCTTTATGATTGAGCCCATTTTATTGTGAGCGCTGTAACAACTCCCCATATCCAATTAAAAAACAATACAAAAACCGGGGTAAGTGCACCCAATTCAAGCCCAGCCATACCTTTTCCAGCCATTACAGGAAAAACCACAAAAAGCTGGAACGCAGTGGGGAGCAAGCTCAGGATGCTGCCTTTTAACAACAACTTCGATGACAAGAAGGGAAGAATAAAAAAAAGCCCCCAAATACCCCCCCAAACTACCCTGGGATAGAGCCATTCAGCGGATAAAGATGGGGTAATAGACACACCAAGAGATGGGGTTATTCCAAAGTCCCCAAACAGCCATACCACAACACTATTGGCTACTGCGCCCAAACAACCAGCCGCAAAAAAGATTAGTAATTTTTTCATTTTTTATTCTCGAATGCATGAAAGCGAACATCGCCATTTGTAAAAACATTCTTCTCAAAATAGCAAATTTTTAATCCCCCAGGCTTTGCCACCTTATAAACCTGAGCACTTCTCACCAAATGCCAAATCGGTTGGCACAGCAATTACAAACTAAACTGGCGCCAATAAGAAGTGATTATTAAACTAATCATTCCCTTCCCGAAGCTGTTCATCTCAGACCTAAACTGACAATTAAAACCGTAGCGAATAAAAGGTTGCTCATTATCTTACCTGAGAAAACAAATTTATCTTGAATACCACTTTGTACCAATTAGCAGCTAAATAAATTCATCTGCATGACATAAAAAATAAATAATTAAGACGACCAAAAAACTGACCACGAAAATTTTTAAAAAGTGAGAACCAAGAGCCTAAGTGGTCGAAATCGCAACCCAAGCCGACAGAAAATACCTATCGTTTAGTCCAATAAATTCCTGTAATACATAAGTGGTACATTTATGGTGTTTAACGCCAAAAATCAAAATCTAAATAGGAACAAGTACTGATGAAAGTACCAGTAGTAGGAATGCTGTACCCGATTTTATTAGGATTGGCGATACATTCTGCAAGTGCGCAGTCTTTTGATGAGAGCGCCTATCAAAATAGGCAACTGCAATATATTGAAGAGGGGGTTTCTTCCACCAATGATACCGCTGTAGTCCTGCAGGCATACACTGGCGATGAGCTCAACTGGGAGGCACTGAACAAAAACCTGGATGTCTTGCGCAATGGCGGACAAAAAAATTCAGATTTCACCCTCACCAGGCTGATCCGCATTCTGTTTTTCCGCCCGGAAATTAAAGACGAACTATTTGCCGCCCTGGATGGATACCATTTCTGGTTTAAGGAGGGCGGCACTGGGGATCATGTCTTTGCCTCTGAAAACCACATGATCATGTACACCTCTGCCCAGTACCTTTTGCAGGAAAAGTACGGTGCCTTTGCAGATGACAGAACTTATAAGCGCCTAAAGCGCTACCTGGAAGTCAAAAACCAGTACGGTTTCTACGAGTTTTACTCCCCGGTCTATTACCCCTACACCTTATCGGCGCTACTTAACCTCGTCGATTTCTCTGAAGATGCAGAAATTCGCGAGCTGGCCACAGGAGCTGCGCAACGCTTGCTACAGGACATCTTGCTGGTCACTAACGACCAGGGCATCCTTTTTTCAGCCGCAGGCCGCAGTAACGATGGCTATCGCAGGAACGGTTCCGGCGGTAACATCAACCGCATCATCTACCTGTTAACGGGCCTGGGCAAAGAGTCAGTAAGAACACCAAGCCCCGCAGGTGTAATGCTGGCTACCTCTGGCCTGGAGATCACCGATGAGGTCTTTGAGTATTTCGGTAAAAACCTGAATATGAATTACTCGGTAGGCCACTCTCTCGGCGATGCCAGAAACAGTCTCTATGCCGACTTCCCCCGCGAAGAACGTGTGCCCTTCTACTGGAGCCAGGGAGCCTACTTCCACCCCGACGTAGCCGCTGATACCGCCTGGTTCGCCAGTAGATATCAGCTTGAAGGGTATGAAGGGCTAAAGGCCTTTGACCAATTCCTGGGTCTTTCAGAAGCGGCTGCCCCCGCTGCCGCTAAGGCCGGAGCTGTTTTCAGCCGCAGCTCGGTGCTCTCCGGTGCCAACTTCTCCATGTATAAGGATGGTGGTGTGATGATGCACTCCATTCAGAACTACTGGGGTGGTCGTCAGGGCTACCAGCAGACCCCCTGGATCGCCACCACCGGCACCCAATCAGTCTGGGCGAAGGTTGGCGATGGCAATAGCACCATGCAAAACGACCACCTGCCCAAGATTAAGCAGGTAAACAATGTCGCCGTAATACAATACAACCCCTACCCGGAAATTGAGCTGTTCCACTCCGGCGGCTCCAACGTAGCCCTGCAGTGGCCGGAAGGGTTTGAAGAGGAAAAGCGCAGCGGCAACTGGAAGTTCGGCAAGGAAGACGACGGCTATATCGCTGTGCGTTATCCTTGTGGCAATGGTGACTCCAATACCGTTACCTGCGACTGGAACGAACAAACCTGGGTAGTGATCATGGGTAGCCAGGAGCGCTACGGTAGCTTTGAAGCCTTTAGCCAAAAGGTGATTAATGAAGTCAGCTACGATGCCGACTGGGAATGGCACGGCTCCTTCTGGAAAGGCACATTGAAATATGTGTACGACTCAGACGTAAAGTTTGATGGAACCGATATCAGCTTAACCTGGTAAACGCGATTCCTACTGTTACTGGGGAGGGGTTCCCCCTCCCCTTTATCCGATTTTAAGTTTGCAAATATTACTCCCTAAGGCTCGGGCTTGCTGCGAACTTCACCCCCTAATTTTGCCTTCTACGGAAAATCCTCTCTCGACTCTAACGCGATGCCATTCAGATTAGTTGACACTATCAACCATTTAAAATAAAGTTGACAAAGTCAATCAATCTAATGCGGTATCACTGTGAGCTACCCAGCCAATGAAATCCTGCACCAGCTGATCCACGCCTACAAAAGACAGCTGCGAGCCCGTATTCAGGAGCAAGAAATTGACCTCCCGGTAAATCATATTCGCGTGCTCAAGGGAATAGGCAAATATCCGCAGAGTACCGCGCGGTCAATCGCTCTGCGAATGAATCAGGACAAGGCCCAAATTACACGGGTACTCAATGAGTTGGTTCATTCCGCACTCATCAATAAAACCGATAACCCCGATGATCGCCGTAGTCAATTCCTTACCCCCACAGCAGCAGGAAAAAAAATTCTTGAAAAAGTGAATAACCTGGAAACAGAAGTTATCGCTGCAATGACCCACAACCTGAGCGAAAAAGAACTAAAAACTTTTGCCCATATCGCCAGCGTTATGATCGAGAACCTGACCGAACACTCTACTTCAGATTAAGGAGCCTAAATACTATGGCTGAAAAACGCACACGAGAGCTGGTCGTTTTGCGCTCCACAAAAATCTCAAAACATATGTTACGTATCACTCTGGGCGGCGATGGGTTTGAATCCTTTCCCAGTGACCAGGAAAGTGCCTATGTAAAACTGGTTTTCCC
Source organism: Microbulbifer variabilis ATCC 700307 (assembly GCF_000380565.1). Lineage (GTDB taxonomy): Bacteria > Pseudomonadota > Gammaproteobacteria > Pseudomonadales > Cellvibrionaceae > Microbulbifer > Microbulbifer variabilis. The sequence goes on along the minus strand of NZ_AQYJ01000029.1, from coordinate 399,055 downwards.
TAAGGGCGAAGGTAAACGCCCGCTAATGAGAAGCTATACCATCAGGCACCAACGGCAGACAGAAATCGATATCGACTTCGCTTTGCATGAAAATCAAGGACCGGCCTCAAATTGGGCGGCCAATGCACAACCTGGAGACTGTATTCAGATAGGAGGACCAGGCCCTAAGAAGCTGGTTAACCTTGAGGCCGACTGGTTTCTGCTTGTCGGAGATATGACCGCCCTACCCGCTATCAGCGTTAACCTGGCCCAATTACCTGATGAGGCCAGTGGATATGCGGTGATAGAGGTCCAAAGCGAATCTGATATTCAGCTACTCAAACACCCAAAAAACCTGCAACTGCACTGGGTGGTAAATCCCCTCCCCACCGGTGAGATGCTCCTACCTAAAATTCAGGCACTGCCTTGGCCCCAAGGTCAAGCCGCCGTCTGGGCCGCTTGCGAATTTAATAGCATGCGTCAGTTACGGAAATTCTTTAAGCAGGAAAAAGAAATCCCCAAAACCCATATTTATATCTCCAGCTATTGGAAACTTGGGGACTCCGATGAAGGCCATAAACTCGCAAAAAAACTGGATAACGAGTAGATCTAAGAGTGAAATTAGTGGGCTTGTTTCTTACTAAAAAAGCAGAGTGAAAAAACAGGAAGCGTTTAAAACATGAATACCGATTACGAGCGCACAGGGATGTATTCACAGCGTGCCCCGGGTCCAACGTTTTCTTTCTCCGATCCACTAGTAACAAATCCATTTTCAGGTAAGAAATGGGGTTAGTGGTTTTTTAAGGCCCCAAGAGCAGCGGGGAGTAACACCCCACTGTTGAAGCCTTATTGGGCACTGGCACCAATTATTTGAGCGCCAAAATAGTTTGGCCGCATTTCACAATGGCTTTGCATTTTTTCCACCTCGGTGGCAGTGGCTCTCAATTTGCATAAGACAAGCCACTCTATCGATGATATCTATTTATCACGGTCTATCCATCCGATACCAGTAATTCGCGATAAAGCCCCGCTTATCTACTTGCAGCGCCTGTCGGGTAATTTCTGGAACGCTATTCTCACAGTGCCATTCATAGATAGTCACCCGCCCAGTTACAACTGCCGGTATAGATTTAGATGCAGGGTTGCTCTTACAGTAAGCAGTAATCGCTTCACTCGGCTCCTTCGAAGTGTTCGCCTTTTCCTTGCAGGGAAGATTGGCACCGATAAAACACGCATAGACTCCGCCATCCATACAACGCCAAAAGGTGCCCCCCGCAACCCAATCCCTCGGGGCGCCCGCAGAAATACCAGCCGCCAGGTAAATACCCGTTAACACCATCTGCGGTTTTGCAGGTCCTATATAGGGTTCTTCCGGGTTATCTGCGTTGACCACAACTCGACAATAAGCCACCGGATCATTAAAGGCCCCAAGATACTTTCCTTTATTTTGCGCTTCATCAGCCAAGCCCACAGCAGTAGCCAATAAAGGAAATACACATGCGGCTAAATACATCACCCATCGAAACATTCAATGACCTCAAATATGACCTGAAAGTAACAATAAAACCGTCAAGTTGCATATCACCAATAAGTATTGTTTGAGATAACTTCTAGTCGCCAAGGGTTACGACCAGTTATCAGTCGCTATTTAGCCAAGGTAGCATAATTACCCTTGACGTCGACCAACGGCTGAATCACCATCACTAAAAACAACTTTCCAAAAAATTGCCCACAAATGAATCAAGTAGTGCCCCGGTGGGAAGGCACGAAAAACAAGCTGGATGCTATGGCGAATTTGATTCTAGGTGATACCCTGCCCCACTCTTTTAACCGATAATATTTTTAACTTTCGTATGGAATCGACCGCCACTTCAGGGAAAGATCAAATGAGTAAAACAGCGTGGGTGACCAGTGCTATCTCCCAAGCGGATACCCTTTGGCAAAATTCGCGGAAATCGATCGAAGGTAAATCCTTTAGCGATGTACAGGATGCCGATGGGCTCCAGTATGTGGATCTGGTAATGGAAGGCGGTGGCATGCTTGGCATTGCCCTGGTGGGCTACACCTATATCCTTGAGAAGGCTGGCATACGCTTTCGCAAGGTTGCGGGCACTTCTGCAGGTGCCATCAATGCGCTGTTTTTAGCCGCTGCCGGCACACCGGGCTCATGTAAGAGTGCAAAGTTACTGGATATTATGACTAAGGCGGACTTTGCCAGCTTTGAAGACGGCGAACGTTTTGCGCGCAAAACAGTACAACGCCTGCTTAAAGGCAAAGGGCTTTTTAGTAGCCTGGCCCTGCATCCGTTCGATTCTCTACGAACCTGCAAGCAACTGTTGCGAGAAAAAGGCCTCAATCCTGGCGATGCTTTTACCCAATGGCTACAAGAGGAACTGCGCCAGCTGGGCATTACCAATACGGCACAACTCAACCAGCGTATCAATCAGTTTCCCACCCTTCACTACCGGGGGGAGCCCGATCCTATAGTAGGCAATGCAGAAGTCGCTTTGGTTGCGGCGGATATTACCACTGAAACACGAGCCGTATTCCCAGCCAAGGCACCGCTCTATTTTAGTAACCCGGATGCGGTGAATCCCGCCGAGTTCGTCCGGGCTTCCATGTCTGTGCCGGGCTTTTTCAAACCTTACACTGTAAAGGATATTCCCCAGCTGGATGAATGCAGTTCAGTGGCCGAGAACTGGCGCAGTATAAAAGGGATTGGCGATCCCCGGCTGTTCTTTAAAAATGGTTTCCCTAAAGAGATTCAGTTTGTTGATGGCGGCCTGGTATCCAACTTCCCCTTTGATATCTTCCACAAGCCAGTCGGTACTCCCAAGCTACCCACTTTTGGTATCAAGCTGGAGGTGGACCACTACCAGCCCAAGTCTGACAAGGTGGGGCGCTTTGCCATGGGGCTAATCAATACCTGCCGTAATATGCTCGACAACCATGTGCGGGCAAGCCTGAATGCGGAGTACCACACACTGGTAAAAGAGATCGCTATAGAACCGATGACCAGCGGTGAGCACCCCCACTGGCTGGACTTCGCGATGCCAGGAAAACACTGTGAGCACTTGTTCTTATCGGGCGTTAGAGCTGCAATTGAGTTCTTAAGCAGCGGTTTCCAATGGGAGGATTATCTGGTTCTGCGCCAACCGGAAGTCTTCTTCTCGGGGGAGCAACTGGCTTAAAAGAAGAAAGCCGGGTAGAACTACCCGGCCAGGGCTGTTATTAAGTGGTCAGAAAGAACGACGGCGGTAACTGCGATAGTCGGCCTGCCAAAAGTTACGCTTGAGAGATTTCTCCAGATGCTCATGGCTCACTTTGGGCGCAACCCCATCGAGCTGTGCCTGGGCAGCCACAGCCCTGGCGATATCAATGCTCACCTCTCGAATATCATCCAAGTGTGGCAATAACGCGCCCTCCCCCTGCTTCACCACTGGCGCCTGCTCTGCCAGGGCATTGGAGGCTGCCATCAACATGCCGTCGGTAACCCGCGTGGCATTCGCGGCAATCACCCCAAGGCCAATACCCGGGAAAATATACACATTATTGCATTGGGCCACCGGGTGGTGATGCCCATCAATTTCCACTGCGGCAAATGGGCTGCCGGTAGCCACCAGCGCCTCTCCCTTGGTCCAGGTATATATTTCTGTAGGGGTCGCTTCAGCGCGGGAGGTGGGGTTTGACAGCGGCATCACCAGCGGGCGCTCATGGCCCTTCTGTAATGCCTCAATCACCTGCTGGCTAAATAAACCACCCTGTCCGGATACGCCAATAAGAATACTCGGCTTTACCTTGCTAATCAGGCTTTGCAGGTCTGATTCGGCTGCCCCATCCAAGATATCCGGAGACTGGGCCAGTGCAGCCTGGAAATCGTGTAGCCCCTTCATATCAGAGGTTACCAACCCATAGCGATCGAACATAAAAATGCGCGAGCGCGCATCTGCATCGCTAAGGCCAGCCTGCACCATGGCGGACACCACCTGCTCGGCAATTCCACAACCGGCGGAACCGGCACCCACAATCAGAACCCGCTGGGCCGTTAATGGCTCCTGCCAGGTTTTGCAGGCGGCCAGAATGGTCCCCAGAGTGACAGCGGCAGTGCCTTGGATATCGTCATTGAAACAGCAGATTTGATCCCTGTAGCGTTGCAACAGTGGCATGGCATTGGTCTGGGCAAAATCCTCAAACTGTACCAGCACCTTGGGCCAGCGACGCTTTACCGCCTCAATAAACTGCTCTAAGAACTCATCATATTCCTCTTGGGAAATGCGCTCATGACGCCAGCCCATATACATGGGGTCGCCGAGGAGGGTGCGATTATTGGTGCCAACATCCAGGGTGACGGGAAGTGTATAAGCCGGGCTGATACCACCACAGGCTGTGTACAGGGATAGTTTTCCGATAGGAATACCCATTCCACCAATACCCTGATCGCCAAGACCGAGGATACGCTCACCATCGGTCACTACGATAACCTTGACGTTTTCCTTGGTAGCGCTTCGCAAAATATCATCAATATATTCACGGTCTGGGTAAGAGACAAACAGACCGCGATGATTGCGGTAAATGTTAGAAAATTCCTCACAGGCTGCCCCTACGGTGGGCGTATAGATGATCGGCAGCATCTCATCAATATGATGCTCAATCAGGTAAAAGAACAGGGTTTCATTATCGTCCTGAATCCCTCGCAGATATATGTGCTTGTCCAGCCCCGTCTTACATTGCTGGTACTGTAGATAAGCGCGCCGAGCCTGCTCCTCAATCGTTTCGACATTATTTGGCAGAAGCCCGGCCAGGTTGAATTCAAGTCTCTCCTCTAAAGTGAAGGCACTACCTTTATTCAACAGTGGCATCTCCAACAGGGAGGGACCGGCGTGGGGGATATAGAGTGGACGCTTTTCGTTGTTGCTCATAAACCTGCTTTAAGTCTGATACGGCAGATGGAGTAAATTGCGCTCAGCTTTTGCAATCTGACTAAATTAACTAATGCGGGTCAGGATTGTGCGCAAACCTGCCAATCCAGTGGGGCATGGAAGACTATCCATTGTTCCGCGATATAACAAGACCCACCCTTCGGCCTACCCGCCCCTAAAAAAACGCCGCTCAACTATGCTAGCTGTATTTTCACCTAAGGAGGCGGTACCGAAATCAATATCGGCGCCACTCATTTTCTGCCCAGGCAATGGAGCGCCCGGCATGCAAATAAAAAAACTGCAAAGTATTCTGATCGCCCTGTCAGTCGCGTCAGGCCTATATAGCTGCGGAAAAAATAATGGTGAGGTTGAGGAGCAACCTAATAAAAAGAACGAACAAGTCTCACAAGAAAAAAATCAGCGTGAGGTGCTTACCGCCATGGCACCGGAGATCAAAGCAGAGATAGAGGCCCAGGAAAGTTCTGACAAACGTATCGCACGCAATGTCTATTTTGGCGATACACATGTCCATACTGGCTGGTCTGTCGACGCGGGGTTGGACGGCGCAATACTCACCCCGGACGATGCTTATCAGTTTGCGCTGGGAAAGGAAGTTACTTCCAACAGCGGACTCAAAGCAAAATTAAACCGACCTTATGATTGGTTTATGATCACCGATCACTCCGACGGCATGGGCGTTATTAGTGAGATAGTCGCTGGCAACCCGGAGATGATGTCCGACCCCACCCTTAAACGCTGGCACGATGCTCTCGCCTCCGGCAGCGAGGAAGCCACCAATGATGCCAAGAGCGAGGTCATTGTTCTCCAGTCCCAAGGCAAACTCCCCAAACAGGTAATGGACCCCAAGTGGATGCGTACCGCTTGGGAGAGAACCGTTGACGCCGCAGAGCGCTATTACAAACCCGGTGAGTTCACAACTTTTATTGCTTTCGAGTGGACGGTCAATGCCGATGGCGGTGATAACCTGCATCGCAACGTCATATTTCGCGATGGAGCCGATCGCACCAAATCACTGATGCTATTGACTACTTTCGACACCCAGAACCCGGTAAAACTCTGGGAATGGATGAAGGCTTATGAGGATAAAACTGGTGGGCGAGTATTAGCGATTCCACACAACGGCAATATGTCCAATGGGCGCATGTTTATCGAGAAGCAGTTTGACGGCTCTCCCCTAACTCCAGAGTGGGCTCGGCTTCGTGCGCGCTATGAGCCACTCTATGAACTTGTTCAGGTAAAAGGGCAGAGTGAGTCTCACCCTGCCCTTTCTCCCGAGGATGAATTCGCTAATTGGGACCTTTGGGACCGCGGTAACCTAATCCTGAAACCCAAACCTCCCGGTGCCTTACAGTACGAGTATTGGCGCGAGGCTCTCAAATCCGGACTGCGCTTGGAGAAAGCCCTGGGCACCAACCCTTTTCAATACGGTGCCAATGCAGGTACAGACACTCACACAGGCCTCTCCACTCCTGATCAGGATAATTTCTACGGTAAGTTCAAAACCCTGGAACCCAGCAATAAACAACGCTGGGCCTTTCCCTTATTGAAAGGGGTTGGTGGCGAGTACTTTGGATGGGAGCAAGCCGCTTCGGGCATCACTGGTGTATGGGCTAGAGAGAATACCCGCGAAGCCATCTGGGATGCAATGAACCGCAAGGAGACCTTCGCCACCACAGGTCCCCGGATTTCCGTGCGCTTCTTTGGCGGTTATGACTATACGGATGCAGATATCAAAGGAGACATAGTGGCGAATGGCTATAAAAAAGGGGTACCGATGGGGCAAAAGCTGCCTCCCGCCACCGAGGAGCAAAAAGCGACCTTTCTTGTAGCTGTATTGAAAGACCCTCAAGGAGCTAACTTAGACCGAGTGCAAATCATTAAAGGTTGGCTGGATGACAACGGGCTCACCAGGGAAAAGATCTTTAATGTAAAGTGGTCCGGTGGGCGCAAAATAGACAGTGCCGGTAAGATTCCACCTGTAGGCAACACCGTTGATCTGGACACAGCCAAATACTCGAACACTATTGGCGAACCCCAGCTGATTGGGCTTTTCAAAGACCCGGAGTTTAACCCCAAGCAAAGCGCTGTCTACTATCTGCGCGCCCTTGAAATACCGACACCTCGCTGGACGCTCTACGATAAGGTGCGTTTTGGCATTGATATGGACGAGAAGGTGCCCCTCATTCAGCAAGGGCGCGCCTTCAGCTCACCAATCTGGTACTCGCCGCAGTAAGCATCGAAAAGATTGCATTACTATTTGATAGAAATAGCAATCTTAACTTCGTTAGGGCTTGCATAGTGCTCAAAATCAGTAGTGTAAGCTCGCTCATGAGGGCAGTCCGGTGCTGAGAAATGACCCCACACTTCCCCCCAGAGATCGATAACTGCCTGGGGCATCTCACCCTGTGCGCCAAATACAAGGTACTTGCCTGGCTCTATATGAACTGTTTTAAAGTCTTCTGACATCTCCGTAGAAAGCATGTCGGAGCAGGCAAAGACATCAAACAAGCCCGTGTGGTCTGACTCATAGTTGGTATACACACCATACACCTTGGGAGTGCCACGCAATTTTGGTGCGGCTTCTGCGCCAAACTTATCCCAAAGGGGGGTAATCTTTGCAGTGCCCGGATCTGCCTCATTGGCATTCTTGGTTCTTGTACTAAGCCCCACAAGATCAAAACCTTCAATCTGCTCAACAACCATAGCCATTCCGGATTATCCTCATTATTAATATCGTTAGCATAACAACCTACCGTGAACCTTAGTAGATCGCAATCTTACTGGCTTCGAACATCTATATGTCGAATGATTCCCCTATCGACAATTACAAACTCTACGCCAGACATTTTGGCAGTTTCACCCTCTTGAGTAGTGCCCTCAAAGTCAAAATCAAAACGAATAATGCCGGGTTTAACCTCCTCCACTTTATTTACAATCCATTCTAACTTGCTATAAGAGCCATGATGGACCCTTTGCATCACCATAATATCTTTCACACCCAGATAGAGTGCGCCATCTCGCGCACAGAATGTGGAAGACTGATCAAATAGATTTTCTATCTCGACAAAATTACTCTGATTTGAAAGGTCAAAGTAATATTTTGCCAATTCTAATGCCTCTGACATAAACTCACCGTCTTACAAGAATGAAAACCAAGCTATAAATTAATCATCAGTAGGTGCATACTGCATTAAAAAATGTACCGCATCTGTGTGCTGGTTTGGAGAAAAGCACTTCATATCAATACCTCGAAACAGCTTATCCTCAACACCTACAACTTTCTTAAGCCACTCTTTATCAGTCAAAATCGCCACGGCGCATATATTTGAGATGCCAACCTCAAATAGGTACTTGAACTTCTCTACAACTGCCGAAAACTCCAGGCCATCGAATGACTCTATTTCTTCGTAAATTGTGATCTTTTCATATTTCTCCCCAAGGGCTTTCATCTGGTCAAATGCCTCAGAAATATCACTTTCAGTAATATCTCCAGATATTTTGAATGCAAGGGCATTAGGTATACCGATATCAATGGTTGTAATCATTTGTTTATTCCTAATTTGAGGTCAGCAATGTCCGAACCCTTAAACCGGGATAGATAGCGGCCAGCCTCTTAAACTTAAAGCTATCTACCACCTTTTCGTTAAAAAATAATTACTGAATAGACTGCCATTGTGCTTTCAGGGCATTGACAAATAGTTTATCCCTACCATCTACGCCAGAAACATAGAGGATGAAGTCACTACCATCCTTCCTAAGGATGGTGACCGTAGTATTATCCTCCAAGCCCCCCCATTCAACCTGGATATCTTCTACTTTGTCATAAGTCGCCACTTCTTTCTGTAATACCCCTTCCTCTTTCCAATAAGAAAATACATGACGTTGAGTGAAGCCGTTCCCATCATCTCTCACAAATAAAAGGGCATCACTATAAAAATATTCAACTTCATCTTTTGGTTTTATTATCCCCTGTCTTTGCATAAACTTAATGTTATCAGCCGAAATTTCGCTGCCATCTATTACCGCTTCGCTCGGAGTCAACCCAACTTCGCCTCCTATTTGAATCACATATAGAGGCAGGCCAAGTAAAATCAATAGAACATGCCTAATACCCCAACGGGAATTATTTATCTCTGCAGATGATTTGGCACCATTAACAAAAATCATATAATTTGCTAGAGGCAATATAGCTAATGCACTTATCAGCAAGGATAGCAAGACGTAATCTGTAATATGTCCTAAAATCGACGAGACTAGAAAGATTATAGCCAATAGGATTGCCAATTTTTTACCAGGCAAGTGAGAAACACCAAAACGGTCTACGCTATCCTCTTTTAGATTGTTCCAAAGGGGGAAATACCAAAATTCGTTAAATATCCCTCTGGCAACCGGCATGATTGCGCTGTTCTCCTGTACCCGAATATACTTAAAATTCCTATAGAACCAATAGACACCAAATAATCCAAAAGTAAAAATCCACATCGCTATCAACTTACCTAGAGAAACTGGGTAATAAATCGCGTCTTGTTTAACTGGATTTTTCCACCTTTCATAACGCCACATAAAAATAAGCAGCACATAGAAAGATGCATATATATAAATAAATGTGGCGACAGACAACTGAGACACCAACCCCCCTTCGCCCTCATTTACTATAGAAGAATTTGTATACCGTTTGTAGACACCATAGCTCAAGTGATTTTCTACCCTTTCAATTGCCTCAATGTAAGACTTGTAATCTTCAGCCTTAACATGATCAATCTTGCTTTGGTATGAATACTCTAACCTCAGTTGTTTAGTGGCTTCCTGATAATCAACGGTATTCTTGAAGTGGAAAAATTTGTTATCTTCCTCAAAAAACTCATTATCAAAGGACCAATCATCCCCTTCAAAGTTGACTTCGATGATCTGCTCGATTAGCTCCGGATACAATAATTCTAGAGGGTGCCGCCTATTCCTATCATCATATTTTGAAATCGCCGAACTGACAATATTTGCATAAAAATCAACTTCATACCGCTCTCTTTCAGGCTTATTCTCCCAGAACTCTTCAATCCTATATTGCTCGGCATAAGAAAATATATTCCTCTCAAGATCATCTTCAAATTCAACTATAGTTTCAACTTCAATACCAGGATAATAGCCTTCAAAAAATTCCAGATATCCATTCTGAATTGAGTCTCGCCCATTACTCGCCAAGCCTCGCCTTTGTCTTTCAGCATTCCATCCATAATTAACAGTCTTTGACTTAAATGCTACAGAGCCTTCAGTAGGAATATTGAACTCATCCTTTACAAACACACCAAATTTTGCAAAAGTCGGGTGCATTTCTGTTAAGTTATCGACGCCAGGTCTTAGTACGAGTGCTTTTCCATAGTCTGGTTGGTGGATTGTATCTAAAGCACCATGCTGATAGCTTCTAGTCGGGTCTACCCAGTACTCTTTACCCTCAAACTCAAAATAGGTAATGACATGATCAAAGGATCTGACACTAGGGATTTTATTCTTTAACTTTGACTCCGTATTAACTAACGCAGGATAACCTATAACTCCTAACTCTTTTAGTAGAGTAAGAAATAGTACGGTTTTATCTTTACAGTCACCATAGCGGTTTCTTAATGTCTCACTCGCCAATCTGGGCTTATGCGAATTTTCCCCCAACTCTATTCCTAAATAACGCACCTCATCCTGAACAAACTTTAGTGCAGCCGATATCTGGGAACCCTTATCTGATGAGTTTGATTTTATATTATCTGCTAGCTTCGAGATATCTTCATTAATATGATATACATCCTCATACAACCCTCTCCCCCAAATACCAACATCTTCCCATGTCTCAGACTCACTAAAGTAAACAGCCCCCCATGGACTAAACCAGGAGGGAGTATCATCATCAGACTTCAAAGGGTCAATTTTACTATCCTGTAAAATAAACTCATTGGCATCACCTAGATTCCGTCGTTTTAATTCTAAATCACTATTTACGATCGAGTACTGGAGAGGATTTGGCTTTTCCCAAAGTATGCGAAGAAAATGACTTTCTAATGGAACAGACCAGTTAAGATTGAAACTATAAGCAAATAGCCCTTGATAGACAGGGTTCATTCCCGAGCGAGTATAGCTATACTCTACAACATCCCCTACCCTAATGTCATCCAGAAGAATATTTAATGTTATTTGGCCACTATAAATCAATTCACTCATTTCTTCTTCACGCTGTATGTAATCCATACGCGCTGTATTGATTTTATTTAACACTTCTCCATTTCGTATAACATTAATAGAGTGCAGAACTACTTTTTGATAGACAGGATCATAGTTAATGCTAATCTGCGAACTCTCATCTACCCCCTCTTGATTAATAATGTTTTCAGCCATCCGGAAGAAATAATCCGGTGCCTTCTCTTCACCCACCTTAACTTGTGTATCTAACAGCAAGTAATGAACTCCATTCTGAATTTTGCCATTTGGAGTCTTACTTACTTCAGGAATAACTACATTTGTTACCCATTCTGGTACAGGTGAGGTTGCAACTTCCTCCTCAGCCCAAATTTTTCCAGCCCCACTCAACAAACAACCAATTAAAACCACTCTTACTAACAAAACAATTCTAATATTCATCTTTCTTTTTAAAGTGTAAAAATACTCATCAACAAAAACAACAAAAAATCTACTACCAACTCAAAGTTATTGTTCTCACTACCAATCAAAAGCAGCCTGAAATACTGCCCCACCTGGAACTGAAATACCAACTACCACCTATTTAAGTTGACATCTTCGATTAAAGTATTATCGATTTCCAATCGAATACGGAAAAAACGATAAACAACATGGTCGACCTCTTATGTTTGCAATAAAACAAATACCACGTAATTTATCATCTCTAAATTAAAAAATATACTTTTTAACTTCTCGAAACCATCCACAACTGTAATAATTATTCAAAAATTGAATATATCCAGATTATATATGCACACAAGCATCTCTATTAATAAGTAGCAACCCTAAACTGAAATGCCCAGACATATTTCTATCGGTAAAAACAGTTCAGCATTCTGAGGTGATGACTTTGAAAGTTGTATTTCTACCCGGCCTGGATGGCACTGACATCTTATTTAACGACCTGATAAAAGCACTTCCCAAGACACTAAATTACGAGGCAACTTACCTCCCAGAATTAGAAGGACAAGACTGCTCAGAACAAGCAGTATCACTAGAAAAAATGACAAAGGAAGAAATCCTTTTTCTGGTTGTGGAGTTCTATTCCGGCAGGTTAGCCTATGAGCTATGAAAATTAACAGAGAATAGAGTAAAAGAGATTGTCTTTATTGTCAGCTTTGTCTCACCACCATCAACCATATCCAGATTTTCTAAATGGCTGTCAGTTTGAATTATGAAACCCAACTTCGTAGGCCGATTGATAGTCAACTTCTCAGGCTTCAATGATTATGACACAGACGAAAAATCTCAGCAGCTTTTTCAGTCATTGAAGCAAACGAATACAGATATACTAAAACAACGATTTATAAATATTACAAAAATAGATACACCAATTCGAAAATTCAGCATAGCTTCGGTTTATATCCGCCCTGTGAATGACTATTTAGTAGTCAAAGAGACTAATTAAAACTTTGAGCTTTCTATTAGAGTCCCTGGAGGTTATTAGTTTGCCAGGCGGACATTTTATCTCGCAATCTAAGTCAGTTGAATGCGCAGGGATTATAGAACTTACTGCTTATTTAGCACTCAATACCAACAATCACTACTTGTCAGGGTGATAATTGGCACGGCTTCAAAAACTACTAATTTCGCCCATCTATTACTCACATGAGAGTGCTCCTAAATTTTATTAGCAATTAGCGCCAAAGCAATTGTATCGATCTGATTACCAATACACTTAGAGCCAACAAGAAAATATATGTACTTTTTGAAAAAAATTTTACAGGTATTTAGGCAGGCAATTCCTGCCTAAATAAAGTAGATAAGATTTAATAGAAAGGCCCCATTAGAAAAATGCTCTTAGGGGCCTTTCTATCCTACACTCCTCGACTCACCAATAAGGTGATACAAAAGAGGTCAACCTTATTAGGGCATGGCGCATTGACGATCTGGATATGGGAAGCTCTCATTCAGTGTTCTGTAAGAAGAGCCTGCATCAAGAATCCAATCAAAACCTATCACAGTAGGATTGGTTACTCCAGCGGTTAACGGTCCCTTAAACAAACCATCAAACAAATCATTTTTTGCACGCCAGTCTTTCCATAGCACAAAACCTGATGATGTAGAGAAGTTATCAAAGAAACGGTATTTGTCCTCACTCCCAATAGATCTTGGTAACGGTGGTGCACACAACATCCATTGATGATTACCGTCGATGCTTTTGAAGGCACCAGCAACAAGATTATCAGCGCTTAATCCATTAAAAATAGACTCGCTCAAACCTTGAGTCCTGGCTAATGCTTTCAGCCCCTCCGTATCCAGCAAGGCTAGTTTCGCCAAAGTAATGGCATTTGCTACTACTGGATACTCACTCACACTGTAGTCGCCATTACCATCCAGGCGCATCTCTGCTGTGACTCGATAAGCCATATCTGGGATTTTAACCAAATGCTGAGTATTGGATTCATTTTTCGAATACCAGGTATTCAGCGCAGTATCGGTCATGGGTGCATCAAGCAGGTCGAGTAACTCCTTGAATTCGGTGGGCAGCACATCTTCCACCTCTTCAATCGCATACTCCTTTACCTCCCCTTTTAACCCATCAATTGCCTTTCGGAGCTCTTCTCTGGCATTGCGTACCGTAAGAGGAATTGGCGCATTATCAAGAACCGTCAAAACATCAGACAGGGAATCGATCATACTATCGACATTTTGCCAAATATCACAAACTTGCGATGGTACCCCAATAAAAGTTGGGCCATAACAATATACCCAATCAGTTAAAGGATCTACACTACTAGCATTCTTATCCATGGTATTTACCATCATGGTAGCGGTAGTGCGTGTATATTCCAACATTGCAACATCAACCCCTGATTTCCACATCTCAAATTTGGACTGGATCGGGCTAACATTACTATTCAGAAGCTGCAAAAGATCGATGGCGGCATCTGCAATGGCATGCAGATTTTTCTGTGCTTTTTGCATTTCCGCATGAGCTTCTCTAGCATCCTCAATATTTTGTTTAGCCAAATCATTGGCTTCTTCTTCTAGATCATGAATAACTTTAAGCGCTGCATATTCGCTGGCGTGAACAGTCTTTGCAAGGCTCTCGCATACATCTACATCATCTGAGATGAGCTTATCAGCCTGCATACTGATGATCATTTTTTCTGATTCCGCCTCACGAACCCAAAAATGATCTACAACATTGTGATCTAAAGATACACGCATCTTCCAATCATATTTTTTGTCATTAATAAGAGGAATAAAAATATTACTTGATGCAATAGGAATAAATGGTGCCTGAGTGTTTTCTCGTGCTAAATTCAAAACATCTGTAACACCATCAATCATATATGTTAGATGTCTAGGGTATCTACTATTAAAGGGGACTTCGCTCTCTATTTTTCTATGCTGCTCATAGAGATATTGGTCTGAGAAAAGTTGATGTGCTGAAATATCAAAATCTCTCGCATACCAGTGCTCATCACCATCACCATCAAATAGACTCCCCGGGTTCAAAGCTAACTTTACCAGGTCCTCAACACCATCAACACCCAACATGTTAGCAATAGGATCAAGGTCAATTGACTTGTCAATCAGACCAGCGGGGTCAATTGTTTTAAGGGCAAACTCACAACCTTTTGCCGTTACTTCTGTGCGCCAGTCCAGCTGGGCCTTCTCTAACTCATGCTTTTTGTTGACTAGCTTGGTATGTGAGCTTTGCACCTTATCTAAGGCATCTGCTACCCCATCAAAGCCACGCCCCTCAAAATCAAGCCTGTACTTTAGTAAGTTATTACTTATTGATTGAGCTTTATCGATACCTATATTGACTTCATCAATAAAATCATTGGCAATGTTATTCAAATCACTAGCCATTGACTCTGGCATCTCATAACCAGTCCAATCTTTAATAAGGTATTGGGTTACCCATACATCAATGGTGTGCCAATAGCCATTTGCATCAATTGCCTGGTTATATAGCTGTTCCCTGAACTTTGAAATTGAAGCCAAGTGAGATGCCAGGGGGTTTTTTCCATACTGTTCTGTTGGAATATCAGCATAAATAAGCTTGTCTCGAAGAAACTCAAACAGCTCATCATCATTGAGATCAATTCTTTGGTGAGGCTCACCGAGGATCTTTCCGAGGTGATCACGCAGAATAGGTACCCTGGAATCAATATAAGATTCAAGAGCTATATGGCGCTTTTCATTTAAACTTTCACCATCAAAAATAGCAAAAATATCACCCGAGTACTGGTTTACATAGGTGTGAGCGAATACATCCGCTGAGGCATGCCCGAGGTATCCATAGATATAAGCTTTTCCTATATTAGAGGTGTCCTTCTGGGTCAGCAAGTACTTTAGCCAATCGTCTGTGTTATAACGCGTGCTATCCTCTTGAACTATCGCATCACCAGCCTCATTTTTATCCAGTGCGCCAGGGTGAACGCTGGTCTGCCCAACTACAAAATCGGGAGAAGCATCGGGCCCAATATTGCCAAGCAGATAAGCGGACTGATTCTTCAGAATCGCTGAAGAAACATCATCTGGAACATCGATATCATAGTAATTATTATTGATTTCAAAAGTCAGCTTGCCATCATCAGCAAGATCATTGATTACTTGTTGACCAACAAATACATGACTCTTTAACTTAAAAGCCCAGCTCTGATTAGTTGCCAACAACCCCAAAAGAAGGCAGGCAAACTGCCCCCCTATCCCCTTTTTTCTAGCAAACATCCGATATACTTCTTAATGATAAAAGAAGGATTGTATCAAGCTTAGGATCTTATATATAGTTAAAGATTAACTGTTCATCCTTTATCCATTGCCTACAAAATTTATAAGGCGAACAAATTTTACACAGACTTATAGGGTAGGTCTGTTTAATTAGACATTCAGCAATAATTTGGTTTAAATTTTCAACATTCTTAATATAATTTAAATACTAATCAAATTCGTGAATTAATTACTTGTTTGGATGATAATTAGCACTACTCCAGACATTATTAATTTCATCCGCCTGCTGTTGAGCATTAAAGTGCTCCCAAGTGATACCATTAACATCCTTTTCTTGGGTAAAAGCGGTTGCAGCCGGATCTTCCCATCCCAAGTGCCTAAGAGTCCCAGATCTGCACTTTGGGTCTTTGCGGACAGATAGGTTCAGTGAGTCGGTGCGCCATAAAGCATATTCACCGGCAACATAAGAGCACGGATCGCAGTTTAGGCGAGTACTATAATCTTGTACTGTTTCCTCAATTCTATCAGTGGACAGTGCTATATGTAGTTTTTTCATACTTTGCTCTTTAGCCAGAGTGTTTTCAGAAAAGTCAGTTACTTCCTGCAGCACCTGCTTCGAGTTGCTTTTGTACTTTATCCAGGTTAAAAGACCCCGGTACTTGACTGGGAGGGTACTCCTTCATCGTTTGTAAGAATTTGGCAGCGAGCTGCTGCATCGGCACCAGCACAAAAGCTCTGTCAATAAACCAATCGTTATAGGTATTGGAGTTATGCTGCGCTTTTTCGAAAGGGTCCTGACGCAGGTTAAATAGAAGAGGAACCCGCAATTCCGTAAAAGGTTCACGCCAGACTTCAAAACCCTTTCCGCGGTTTTCCAGGAAAATGGCCTTCCAGGGTTCATAACGCATGGCTACTATCTGTCCATCGTCGTTCACATAGATAAATTCCTTGCGAGGTGATAGCTTTGCCTTGCCGGTGAAGTAATCCATCATATTGTAACCATCGACATAGTTTCGATATTGCCGACCTTCCAGCTCCACCCCTGACTTTAATTGCTCTTTAATATTGGGATTTCCACCTGCAGCAGCCAGAGTAGGCAACCAGTCTTCATGTGAAACAATACCGGTTAATGTGGTTCCTGCCGGGAATTTACCCGGCCAGCGTACAAAGGCAGGGACCCGATAGGCCCCCTCCCAGTTTGAGTTCTTTTCACTGCGGAAGGGGGTAGTCGCTGCATCAGGCCATGTATTGAAATGAGGACCGTTATCGGTTGAATAGAACACGATGGTATTATCGGCAATTTGCAGGCGATCCAGCAGGCTGAGTAACTTCCCTACCAGGATATCGTGCTCCACCATACCGTCCATATATTCATTACTGTTCGGGCCCGCCAGATTTGTATGCTCCTCCCGTACATGAGTGCGAAAGTGCATTCGGGTGGCATTCCACCACACAAAGAATGGCTTTCCGTCCTGGTGAGCACGCTCGATAAAGTCTATGGCCGCAGCAAGAGTCTCATCATCAATGGTTTCCATCCGTTTCTTGGTCAGTGGGCCGGTATCTTCAATAGTGCCCCCAGCGAAGGACTTTATGACTCCACGGGGACCAAACTTTTTGCGGAACTCTGGATCTTTGGGATAGTCACGATTTTCCGGCTCTTCCTCCGCATTGAGGTGATAGAGATTTCCAAAAAATTCGTCAAAGCCGTGATTAGTCGGCAAGTGCTCATCCAGGTCACCTTGGTGATTCTTGCCAAACTGCCCTGTAACATATCCAAGGCTTTTCATCACCGTAGCGATTGTCACATCACTCTTTTGCCATCCCTCTTTGGCTCCCGGGAGTCCTACTTTGGTCATTCCAGTTCGCACCGGAACGTTGCCTGCCAGGAAAGCTGCACGCCCAGCAGTACAAGATTGCTGGCCGTAGTAATCGGTAAATGACAACCCTTCAACTGCCAACCGATCGATATTTGGGGTCGCGTACCCCATCATGCCGCGACTGTTAAAGCTGATATTCCAGATACCGATATCATCTCCCCAGATCACCAGGATATTTGGTTTTTCTGGCATTTGAGGTTGGGGTTTACCTTGCTGGGACTGAGCTTGAGCAGGGCTCTCCGGTTGTTTTTCAAGTTGCTTTTGTTCTCCGAGTTGAGGCTGAGGCTGAGGCTGAGGCTGAGGCTGAGGCTGAGGCTGAGGCTGAGGCTGAGGCTGAGGCTGAGGCTGAGGCTGAGGCTGAGCATTAACTTGCCACTGAAGACAGCAAAGTAAACCAATAGCCACTGCTACTCGTCGCGACAGCAGGAAAAGTGAATACATGACGGACCTCATCACTCGCTTTGTGGGCTCATATCAAAACAAAAGCACCTTGCCTGATATCCAGAATATGACCCCTGTTATTGGCGCCAGAGTTCAAATCTTGCACTTTCTTTGAGGGGTAATACAGCAAGATTAGACAAGTCTTTACCCATTGGTGCCTGCTATACCAACACTGCTCGATATGCTTCCCTGGCGAAAGATTTGATTAATTTGGCGCATGTACTTTTTCACCGTTTCTGTCCTCTTTTTCGGCGGTTTGTACGACGGGAAATATCACCTTCCAGTCCTTGGCCATATCTACAACCGTCCAGCCATTGGGTTTCGCAGCTTTTAGCGCTTTATCCAAGCGTCCCACCCTGGAATTGCGATCATAAGCCCACTCCCTTTTTGCATCGGTATGATGAATCAACATCCCAAAACGCGGCCCAGGGCCTGATGTTACCCACTCCAACATCTGCAGGTCCCCATCGGAGTTTCCAGCGGCAAAAATCGGACGGCGGCCAATCATCTGGCTAATACCGATAGGTTTGCCTTCTTTATCATTCACAAATTCGATATCATCAGTAGTGATAACACGCGGCTTGCCATCACCATCCTCATAGCGGGCTTTCAGTCGGCTACCAACAACCTGCTCTGGAGGAATACCGTATAGCTGTTCAGAAAACACACGGATAAAATCTGCGCCACCTCCAGAAACTATATAAGTTTTAAATCCTTTCGAGCGCAGGAAATTTAATAGCTCTCGCATTGGCTGGTAATACATAGCAATGTAGTGCTTTCCTGTGAGCGGATTTCTGGCTGTATTAAGCCAGGAAGTAACAACTTTATTAAATTCTTCTCTGGTCATATCCGCATGAGTCGCACCGATCATTTTCTCCAAACCGGTTCTTCCCTGTGCCAACAAGGTGATCATGTCATCGTTGAGAATCGCCGCAAAAGGCTGCTCCGACTTCCATTCAGGGTGTTCCGGTGCCAACCGCTTTACTTCATCCATAGCAAAGAGCAGCTGAAAGTAGGCTGGCTTTTCTGCCCATAAGGTTCCATCGTTATCAAATACGGCTATACGTTGTTCAGGAGGGATGAAATCTGCGCTACCTTCCTGAGTGACCTTATCGATGAATGTTACGATAGCGGACTTTGCAGCAGTACTATTCCATGAAGGAAGTGGCGCACTACCACGTTCGTTAGCAAAGCAGGCATATGCTGACACGAGTAAGCCATATGCAAACAGATACGCTTGAATCCTGACCATACCCACAAACCACCCTAATGGTTAAACGTTACTCTTTGGCGGCGAATGAACTAATCTTGCTTTAGCAATCCCAGAGCCGAACTGGGTTATTCAGGACTACGCAAGAATTATGATAAATATAGTCAGCGGTATTTCCCGACTTGTCGTGCTCTTGAGTCTTCAAGCTCTGATTGCTTGTGGGCCGAATGATCGCAGTATGTCCAAAGTAGATAAGGTTAAAAACCTCGATACCTCCACAACTCATAATCAGCAGATAGGTCAAGCTGCGCATAAAGAAACGACTTATGTAGGGTCTAAATTTTGCGCTCACTGCCATAAGGAAGAGACCAGCGCCTGGCAAAGTTCCCACCATGCTTTTGCAATGCAGGAAGCGAATGAAGGGAGTATCCTCGGCGATTTTAATCAGTCAACTTTTACCTATGAGGGTATTACTTCCACCTTCTATAAAAAGAAAGGGGACTATTACGTCAATACTGATGGGGCCAACGGCGAGCTAAAAGATTTTCCTATTGCCTATACATTTGGCGCAGTACCACTGCAACAATACTTGATTCAGTCTCCCGGCGGACGCCTCCAGGCACTCAGTATTGCGTGGGATAGTCGGTCCAAGGCAGAGGGGGGGCAGCGATGGTTCCACCTATATCCAGATGAGAAGATCTCACATAAGCACTCCCTACACTGGAGCGGCATCAATCAAAATTGGAATTTTATGTGTGCGGACTGCCACTCCACAAAACTACAAAAAAATTACGACCTAAATACCGATAGCTTTAAAACCAGCTGGTCCGAAATCAATGTTGCATGTGAGTCCTGCCACGGGTCAGCATCCAAACATCTAGAGTGGGCTGAGAACAAGCAGTTAAAGATCAAAAATTTTGGATTTCCTGTTGAACTGCATTCGGTCAGGGCGACCAATTGGGAAATGGACCATGAAAGTGGCATTGCCAAAAATAAGGTATCCCAAAAAAATCAAGAACTACAAATCTGTGCCCAGTGTCACTCCAGGCGCACTACTTTCTTTCCCGGCGCAAAAGCTGGCAGCCAATTTCTGGATCACTATAATCCCGCCCTGCTGCTACCGCCGCTCTATCATATAGATGGTCAAATTAACGAGGAAGTCTATGTTTACGGTTCATTCCTGCAGAGTAAAATGTATGCAGCAGGAGTTACCTGTAGCAATTGCCATGAACCACATAGCTTACAGCTGCGCAGTAGTAGCGATGGTGTCTGTTCCCAGTGCCACCTCCCGGAAAAATTTGCGCAAGTCGATCACCACCTTCACCCTGTTAATAGCTCCGGTGCAAGATGCGTCAATTGTCATATGCCATCAAAAAACTATATGCAGGTAGATAGCCGTCGGGATCATAGTTTTCGAATCCCAAGGCCAGACCTTTCTGATAAGTTAAACACACCCAATGCCTGCCTCAGCTGCCACCAGGAACAAACCAACCAATGGGCAACTGATGTACTGCGCAGAAAGTTCGGCGCCCCCGACAAGTCTCATTACGGCGAAGCGCTTCACGCAGGATTTTTCCAAGCAATCGATGGGGAGAAAAAACTAAGCCAGCTAATTACAGATTCCACACAGCCAGCAATTGCGAGGGCGACCGCAGTAACCCTACTCCCCCAGTATTTCACACGTCATTCCGCCCAGCTATTACAGGCAATAGCGCAAGGTAACGAACCGCTTCTCAGTTTGGCTCTAGCCCAATCACTGGATAGAGTACCAGCACAATTTCGCCCGGCACTGGGCATTCCCCTTCTCTTTGAGCGTGAACGCGTAACACGCTCGCTAGCCGCCAATGCACTGGGATCATTGCCCCTAAATAATTACCCAGGCCCCGTTCAGAAGCAGTTTTACACAGCACTTAAGGAGTACACCGCCTCAGAGTTATTTAATAGTGATCGCCCGGAATCCCTGGTCAATCTGGGCGAACTACACAGACAGAGAGGTAATTCCAGCCAGGCAGAAGTTTTTTTTCGGCGAGCAATTAAGAGTGCCCCCTATTATGTCCCTGCCTACGTGAATCTGGCGGACCTGTATCGAGTTGAGGAGCGTGAGGAGGAGGCTGAGAAACTACTGCGGCAAGGCCTGAAACGAGCCGAAAGCAAAGCGGCAGTTCAGCACTCCTTGGGGCTATCTTTGATACGGCAGAGCCGCCACTCAGAGGCAATTTACTTTTTGCAACAAGCTGCAGAAGCCCAGGAAACCAATAGTCGCTATATCTACGTATATGCTATTGCCTTACACTCGGCCAAAGAACCATTGCAGGCACTTTCAGTACTTGAAAAAGGATTGGATCAGTTCCCATCCTCACCAGATATATTGCAGGCAATAATCTCTATTCATCGTGAATCTGGCAATCTCGAAAAAGCAAAAAAATATGAAGTACTACTTACTGGAAACTATTAAATACTTTGGGCTAAATAGACCTGTTAATTCTATATAAGTATCAGAGAACACTTTGCTATTCCAGTTATACATCCTCTAGTATAAAAAAACTAGAAATCGTAATAGAAACTCAATCGCAGTAGATGCTCACTGGGAACCAGGCCAAATTCACAGCTATCACAGCCGGAAAATACTTGAGCCTGGAGCCTTGTACTGAAATGTTCCGTCCAATTCTGGATAAATTCCAGATTGTGGTATTGACTCTGATCATCAATATTGTATTGGATACTTTGACGATATTGGAATTTACGCTCTACACGCGTATTCCCCCACATAAAAAACAGATATTCCCGTCGTACCTGCCCCACAGATAACAAGCCAAAGCTATCAATCAGGAAATTAAAAGCTGTGTGCGCCTCTGTTGATTGTAGGCTTGTCAGGGAAAAGCCTGGCTGAGTGAGATTCAGCTTAGCTACATCTATTTGCTCAATTACCTGATCCCACTCTTCCGCTGTATAACCATGTTCGTTATACAGATATTCTGCCGTAATATCCCAACCATCATTTAAACTTACTTGGGTGCCGAGAACTGCTTTCAAGTAACCGCGATCCTGCAGGTCAGCGTATTGCATATCACCTGCCAGTGCTAGCTCCCGCTGGTGCTCCCAGGCGCCCTCAAACCTTAGAGTGATATTATCGTCAGCTAGTGCACTTAATCCAAGGGCAACATTAATATCCCCACCTTCTAGCTGGTGTAATACCAGACGAGTATCCAGGTCCCCCTCTCGGTTGAAAACCAACGCATACTGATAATCACTATCGCCAAATGGAAGGTCCAGATTTCGGTCCAAGGTATCTTCCACTTCAGCAAAGTAGAAACCCGTATTCCAATCCCCGTAGCGAAAATCCAGATGAACCATATCCCACCCTTGTTGTTGGGTCAGGTCATCGGTATCCAGGTTTGGGCGATCATAAACAGGCTTGAGTAAATTTGCGGGTGACCAGTTGTAGCCATTGCTCCACTGAGGCTTCATGCGCCCAACATTCACTCCAAATCGTCGATTAGAGGAATAGGAGGATAAATAGCCTTCTAATAAGTAGTGGCTGAACTCATCAGAAGCACCTCCTGATTCATCTACTCGATAGTCCCCTACGAGAGCTAAACGTGTATAAGCGGAAAAATAAGAACCGGTAGAAAACTGGCCACTTAAATCCAATGCCAGTTGGGACTCCCTTTCACGAAAAACCAACCCTCCAGGATTAAAGTATTGATTGTCCCTAACGCTATTTTGCTGGTGGTAGGCAATAGCAGAGACATCAAAGTTCCATGAAGCAGAATTTTCCAACATATCACTACCGAGCTCACCCGCCAGATTGGCTTCGGAAGATTCGGTTGAAAACGGATCTTCATACTCCTGTGCAATGACTAAGGGAGGTAGTGAAGCAATACACAAAAAAATAGCCAGCTTTTGCCGGACCAAGCTAGGATTTGCCATGATCTTTACTTCTTTTAATTCAGCCTACCCAGAGAAGCCTTTTGAAAAATAGCCGGATCTAGCGCTTCAAGCTGGTAATTATCAAACTTCATCCAGGTATAGTTATCCTGCATCAGTGCATCAACTAACAAAATCTTGTGTACTTTCAATTCGCCAGAGTACTTTTTATACTCTTTGTAAAATGCTGTTTTCAAGAGGCGGTCGGAGCGGGAATAAAACTCACTTTTTAACGGTTGATGGCCGTCGGCTTTTGCCATCCATACCTTTACTTTGGTATATGCTACGCCGGAAGCAGTCGAAGTTAACTCCAACAACCAATACTCCTGCGCTTCGACTGATTCCTCACCAACAATTTTTGCACGGTAGTCCCTGGAGAAGTTAGTGCCCACTACATCTCCATTACTGGTCTCCCCAATTAAACGCTGCGAAGGCGCTATTCGGATAATACGGCGGGTCCCCGGAATATAGAGCCACATATTGGAGTCTTCTTTCAACATTGTCCGGCCCCGTTCTCGGGCGGGTGACTCGAAACGAATCAGGGATTTATCATTGAAGACTTTAACACTGAGCGTATTTGTTCGGGGCTCTTTATCTTTTTTGTAGCTGATATTAGTGATATCGAATACAAATCCTTGATCCCTATAGCCCCTGACCTCATCCAGTCGATTTACCAGGTATTCCGCTGTCACTTCAGCTTTTGACGATAGACTGAAAGCAAGCAAAAACACAATCCAAAAACCAAAGCGATATTTTTCCATCACAATACTCTTTCTAAGCCTCACGTCACTGGATAGCTCGCATTAACATCAGGTAAACCTCAGAGCATTCACTACGGGTATTCTGGATGCTTTCACGGCAGGATAAATACTGGAAACCAAAGAGATGAAAAATCCCAAGACAAAGGTTTTGATTAAAATTTCAGAAACTACAAATACCCGTATAGGGTAATCTTGGGTACTACCCGGTGGGCGCGGCATCATCCACTCCGCATAGGTGATGCCTTTAGCAGCCAGAACGCCTACAAGTAGACCTAAAAGACTACCGATAATACCCAGGAATACGGATTCCAGAAGAATTAACCCGACCACTTGGGTGGGGGTTCCCCCCATGGCTCGAATAGTACCAATCTCGCGAGTGCGCTCCATCACTGCCATCAGCATGGTGTTGGAGATACTTAAAGCCACAATTACCAATACAATAACTGTAATAAAACCAAAGACACCATTGAATAGCCCGACGACCTGGTGATAATAACCAGCCAGATCCCACCAACTCTTTATTTCCAGTTTTAGACCCTGCTGTTGAAATATCCTTTGCAAATCACCAACGACTTTGTCGGTCATTTTGGTATCGTCCAAAAGGACAACCAGCCTGGTTACATCTGAGGTATAAAGCAACTCCTGGGCAAGAGGTAAATTGACGCGAAGTAGACGATCATCCAGCTCTTTTACACCAGTGCTAATCACTCCAGCAATTTGGATATCCACCGCATTGATCGCCCCATCCTGGGTGCTAGCCAACAAGGTCAAATAGTCCCCTATTTCAGCATCCAGTGAATTAAACAGCCCCTCTCCAAGGTGCGCAGCAGCCGCATCTTCAGGAAACAGGTCCTCTCCTGCAACAATATGAATAGCGGAGGAAAGGAGAACTTCTTTCTCCGCATCGATACCAACCCCCGTTATGGCTATAGACTGTTTTCCATCACTGAGAAGCCCATTAAAATTTAGTCGTGGAGCCACCACCAAAGCCTGGATTTGCTCTTCAATTACATCGCTAATCTCTACTAAGTCAGCAGAGGAGATAAGGTATTTCTCTGGTTCAGCCTTACCATACTGATCGAACCCCTCTGCGTAAACCTGGATATGACCTAACTGCGAACGAATCATACTCTCACGCATACCATCGTACATAGACTGCACAAAGCCACCAAATATAATCAGGCTCGTGCAACCAAATACAACTGCTGCCAGAGTAATCAGACTACGCCGTCCATTTCTCAGGATATTTAACAGTGCTACTTTCCAACCCAGAGTCATGGTTACAACTTCTCCAGCGCCTGGCGAGACTTTTGCGCCCAATTGGTTTCAGAGCCCGCCAGCTTTGCCCAAAGGCTTCGGGCCTTCTCTGCCTGCTTATTACGACTATAGGCCTGCGCCAGGTAGAACTCGACAAATGCCTGGAACTCTTCGCCATATTTCCCACCTATTTGTTGCTGAACCAGTTCTAGATCTTCAACCGCATAGCGGGCTCGACGAAGGAACGCCGGCATATTTGCACAGCTGATGCCGCGCTGTAACCGGGCACCCAAGTCAAAGGGGGCTTGTTTAACAGCTCTATCCATAATGCGATTTCCCCTTCTTGAGAATAAGGAAAGCTTTGCCAGCTGGTCTGTATAAAAACTGGATCGAAACGAGATCGCTGAACCCAGGGCGGCACTTAGTTCTGAATCATTATCCTGTGACTTCAGTAATTGAGTGATCTTCTCTTCCAGCAATTCCACTTGCGCCACTTGTGTATCGGCCGAGGAAGTGAGCAATGCCAGCTCGGCTAAGTAGGCAACTTTTTTTTGTTCCGGGGTGGAATTTTCATTTAATCCAGCTATCAGTAAAGCCCGCTCACTATTCTCAGGGGGAATCTCAGTGGGTGGTATATATTCTTCAGCCCATACTTTTGATAGATGGCTGGCTAAAATAAAAAAGATAACAAAAAATCTCAGAGCATATTGCTGAGTAAATAACTTCATACCTCTACCCCCGATTCATCAAGAACAGTTTCTGAATATTTATTGGCCTGCCTATTTTCAGCAAGACTATCTCCCACTAATTTTCCATCCAGAATAGTAATAACTCTGGAAGCCAGGCTGGTCACATAATTATCGTGTGTGGATATAACGAAGGTGACACCCTGCTCCTTATTCAGTTTCTGTATCAACGCCATAATATTTTCAGAGGTTTTTGAGTCCAGATTTGCAGTAGGCTCGTCAGCCAGCACAATATCGGGCCGTGTAACAATCGCCCGGGCTATGGCTACCCGTTGCATCTGCCCACCAGACAGTTGTGTAGGCCTCTGATTAACCTGCTTTTCTAGACCGACATCTTTCAGTGCCTGTAAAGCCCGCGGCTTTGCATCTTTCACCCCCCTGAGAGTCAGCGGATACATCACATTTTCCAAAGCGGTCAGTACCGGTATCAGGTTAAAGGACTGAAACACGATGCCAATATGCCGGTTGCGGAACCTCGAGCGCTTGTGCTCGCCCAACGCCCCAACATTAACCCCCCCTACCTGAACGGTGCCGGAATCGCACTGATCAAGTGCAGACAAAATATTCAGCAAGGTGCTCTTTCCGCTGCCACTCGGGCCTTTAACAGCTAAAAATTCGCCTTTATCCAGGGAAAGAGTGATTTCTTTGAGCGCATCCACCCAAACATCACCCATCGCATAGCGTTTAGATACATTATTAAGTTCAACCAGCATTAGGCTTTGCCCAGGGTTACAACCATTTGACTTAATTGCTTGCAAGCATCCTGCATTGTCGAGGGACAGTCAGCCAGACTTTCTGCCTTCTGAAAATAGTCAGAGGCTATACTAAACTCGGAACTATCTTCCTGCCCCTTAACCCAATAGGCATTGGCAAGAGCGAGATATACCAGCTGCCTGACCTCAGCAGGTAAAGCCGCAGGGTCTTCATCAATTACCGCATTAAACCAGACTTCATCTTCAAAGACCCGATCAAAGTGACCGCTGATCTCACCAACAAAAGAGAAAGTCAGTAAACGAACCAAGCGTACATTAAAATCAGAGTTCGCCTGTACTGCGGCCGCATCCACTTGGCTCATCGCATTACGCAGCCGATAGAGCTTGTAGATCCCCATAACGGGATCAAACATAGCCCCGGCCAGCTTCCCGTCATTAGAGAAGTAGGCAGCCTTGACCAGCATATTGTCAGGATCTTTCTGGTAAGCAAGGCTCAATAACTCATCTGCTCGATCTATTTCATTGTGATAGCTGTACAGTTGACCAAGCTGCAGCATCAACTCTGTGTCAGATTGATCCTGCTCAAGCTCCGCCTTAAGGAACTGCAACTGCTCAGTTTCTGATTTGCTATAAGCGACCTTTTTAAAATCTATGGGAGCTGCCCCTGAAAACCAGGCAACAATATTTCCGATAAAAAGGCTGCTTATTAGAATTGTTAGCACTTTCTTTAACATGGGCTACCCCCCTATAAGAGATTTACATCTCGACAGAATTCTCAAGTAATTGGTTATCCATTTCTTTAAGAGTGGTGTGTTCATCAAACACCAGATTTTCAGGACTCATAACTCCAGGATAAAGCTGTTCACAAATTAGTATCACTTCAACAATATTGAGTGAATCAACACCAAGCTCAGCGATGGGAGTATCCGCATCGACGGAATCAACATTCAGCATAAGAGCTATCTGCTCACAGAGTTCCTGTACTTTGCTCTCTACGACTGCTGTAGACATACCTAATCTCCAATAACATTACCAACTTTTAAGGGATAGAATCGCAACAAATAATCCAGAGTAAGGGCATATATACATATATGCTGTTCACCGCCGGAATATTTCTGTTGCCGTTTAATAATCTTGGCACTAATCATGGGTGGAATAAAAAACCATACGCGAGAAAGCCACTGGTTACCGTAAAAGAACACCCTTTGAAATGATTCATAGACATTTACTATTGGGGCATCGTCCAAAGAAAATACCGGCGCTACACTGTTTTCCTGATTTGCTGATTCAACAACCCTGATTTCCTTACCAGCTCCAGCAGCTAATGTATTGAGCTGGAACAGAATAAATGGATAGTAAAACTGCTCTGCCAGATAGCAACCTAGGGACTCTTTACTTCCCGAAGCTTCCCAGCTTGACTTGATTAAGTCATTGATCTGATCGGTGTATTCTTGTAGATCAACCCCCTCAACTACGTTGGACTTGTGGGCTCCATTAAAGACATCAGCCCTTTCTTTATTAAGTCCAAAATTTTTCGGCAGACTATCTTTGGATATTTCAAGAACCAAATCTTCATTGTCTTGTAGTTGCTGTGAAATTTCGGCAAAAAATACATGATCGAAAGGAGAAAACAGGTCCGTAGCCACTTTGGGCAGAAGGTTGTAAACTACATCCCCTTTTGCTTGAGGTTTCACCAAAGTCGCATGTAAACCCGGTTGCTCCGGCAAGGTTTCATTCAGCCAAATAAGCTCTTCTGCATTAATCATCACTTCATCGCCAGGAAAAAGCATATGGACATTTTTCAGCAGGCTTTTTCGCTCTGTCGGAAAACCAAAGTATTCCAGTTCGATTAAATAATGAGGATCAACTTTATCGGCACCCACCGCTATAAAAGAAGATAGACATCTTCCTATATATAACTGTTCATTAAAGAGGAAGTGATAAAGGGGCAAACTGAATGATTTGCCAAGCTTAATATGAAAGCTATTGCGATCACTTCGCTGAATCACAGAGTCATGATCTACAAGTGGAATAGCTTCTGACTTTTTGTATTTGGCAGGATATAAATTAAGTAGGGAAAGCTCTGCTCCAACTGCCAGAGTTACGGATTCCACACCCGGAACATCGTAAACCATTTGCTTCACAGGCTTGCCTCCAGCTGACGCTCAACTACCTTATCCAACCAGCTGGAAAGTGGTTTGGCCGATGCCGAAATAGCTGACATATGCGTGGCTTTTGGAATCTCGGTCAGACAAGACTCAACCTGGGGAGATATATACCAGTTCATCACTGTATACAGAATATGAGCGTCGACCACCTCATCATGCTCACCGACTGTGATGTGGCACGGAATATCCAGACTGGCAAACAGATCCGTATATCTTTTGATTGTATAAGCGCTCAGGAGATTAAAGCTACAATCAAGAACTCTACCCTGGTTACCGGCATCCGACCCCACTGGAGGAAAGCTCAGCACAGCCATCCGCCTGAAAACAGGAAAGAGCATTGCCAGCCAATACTTCCACAGATTTATTTTAGGCAAATTTTGTTGCTCAGGACCCGCCATCGGCCGTGCATGTCTTCTCTTGCGGAAGTAACGGATAAAGTACTCAAGGCCTGAGGTAGCAATATCGTACTTCCTGGTTTCCTCTGCCTGGGTTAATGGCGGAGCAATAGCGAAGAAACCCACTATGTCCTGGGTACCATATATCCCAAGGTATCTTAAGCACGCAAGAGAACCTGCACTGTGACCCCCCAAAATAATACGACGTACTCCGCGCTGTTTCAGGTGATTAATTAAATCATGCAGATCGTCTTGTAATTGATCTGGATAGTCCAGGTCACCTGGACGGCCTTCACTTTTGCCATGGCCACGCCAGTCAGGTAGACAAATGGTCATCCCCTGCCTGTGCAACATACGTCCAAACATCAGATACCACTGGCTACTAAAAGTACTACCGTGCATACAAATTAGTGCAGTCTCAGTATCATCCGCTGGTAACCAGCGAAATGCCAGGCTCTTACCATCCCTGGCCTTAAAAAACTCCTGAATCACACCGCCTCCACAACATTAATTTCAGAGACTTCTCGATTCATACCCTGCATTTTCCTCTGGTCTATTACTGAATCCATAATGCTATCAGGCTGGCTACGAGCAAATGCCAGAAATACAGGCACCATACCCGGCATGGCTATATATTCCTGAGTTTGCCCCCAGAGTGCCTTGGCTTTCTTAGAAAGCTTTTCAAGCTCAACTTCAGTGAGATCACCTGAGGGGTCCACAACGTTCACCATATCAGTGTGAAAGGTATCTTCATTAATCTTAGCCTGAACCGGGAACTCGGTTTCTTCGGAGAGCATTTCGGATAATTTGTCTGAGATTTTATTCAGGAGCCAATCTTTGTCCCCAACATTCAGGTTGGGCCTCTCCAAAAGGTCCGGCAATAAAATACTTTGCTGCACAACCATCCTACTGGCAAGCATCGGTAGATCCAATTTAGCTTCGATTACTTTAAGGAACATCTCCACCCAGAGCTTGACCCTTAAATCAATACGCCACCCATCTTTGCCACTGGTACCCATCAAGTAAACAAAATACTTATAATGATCGGCTCCAGATTCGAAAAAGCCTTCATCATTTCGGCGGTAGTAGCGCCCCTCGGACTTCAGTACTTCAGCGGTATCTATCAGCTGCTTTTGCAGTATTAATTCAAGAGCCATATAGCCGCGACGCAGGTAGCTCTTGCGTTGCCAGTATTCCTGGTCAAGGTAATTTCCAGACATATAATCCCAGGCTATTTCCAAGAAATAGGCTGCGGTATTGTAAGCCAGTAGCGGCGAGCACAGTTCGGCGGAGTCAATGACCGGATACACATTAGCCACATGTGCATAAAGTCCCTGGTAAAACTCTTTTACTGTTTGGTTGGCAACCGGTAACTGATGATCCAGTACTTCCTGAGCTTTATCTCTGTCAGATTCACAAAGATCCATAAGAATGTATTTGGAAATATGATCATTGAACAGGGCGATCATATCGCCCCCCCCACTAAATAGCGGGTCCAGGAACATAGAAGCAAAGCCGGAAGTTGCCCAACGATCTGGAAAAATAAATTCGTCCGCACGATAAGCTAGCTGGCCCCAGGCCTCGAAATCCACAAGCTCCGCACCCTCCAACAACTCCGCAATCGCACGATATTCCGCCAGGAAATTCAGGAAGCTATCGCGCTTAGTAGGTGGTTTCTCAAATTTAGCCTTTTCTCCAACGATACCAACACTGGTGTAGCCACCACTCAAAGGGATAAACCATACCCAATAGCCATCCCCCGCAAAGTGATTGGTAGAGAGGAAACGGCCAAACGCCCGTTTTCTCCAAGCCTCATCACCCATGGAATCTATATCCTGGATATTCTTGAAACGCCCCCAAGCAGAGAAGTGTTCAGGCACATTTTCCTGCCGAGTTAGTTTTTTATGCTTTTTGGTGAATCGGTTTCGACCACTACAGTCCACTAACCAATGTGTAGAAATCTCCGAACAGTAATCCCCGGCAGACACCAGCACAGAGTGTCGTTTATCTGCTCGTTCTATATTGAGTGCCTTGGCCTTCACCCCCATGACAACTTCAATACCATCTGCGCGATTCATCTCCACCAGATCTTCTTCCAAGCGGGCCCGATCCAGTTGGAAGGCCGGATGCGGTGGAATGCTGGTAGTCCCATGCTCACTCATTTCTGTGAGCGACAAGCTGTGATCAGGCTTGTCATAAAAGAAACGCAGACCATTTTTAGGTAAGTGATTACGGTATAGGTAGTTCACCAACCCCAGTTGCTTCATAAAATAGTGGCCTGTCATTTCGACAGTGGCTTCACCAACTTTCCCCCGAAACTCCTCGCTGGCCTCTACAACAAGGATTGAGATTTCCTTACTGCCTCGCCTTATCTGGCGCGCAAGGGTCAAGCCGGCCCAACCGCCACCAATAATGACAACGTCGTATTCTTTTTCTAATTGTTCGACTGCTTTCATTACAGTTACTCCACATCACTGAGCAGTGAGGCCCAAACCGGCGAGTCGACCCCACAGAAAGAGTCAGGGTCTTGAATTACCTCCAGCGTAAACCTGCTTCTGGGCAACTCATTGCGAATAAAGAACTTGGCACTAAGTATCTTTGACTCGTAAAAAGCTTTATCTGAATCTTCTTTACTCAATTTGCTGGAGGCTGCACAGGCGGCTTCGAGTAATAACCAGGCCAGGGAGATATCCCCCATCATGTGCAGGATACGTGTACTGTACGCTGGGATTTTAAACATCTCTTTGGTCCGGACCCAGACATGAACAGCCTTCAGGGCTGCCTCCAAGTGTTCAAAGGACTGCTTCAGATGATCAAACTCCCCCTTGAATTGTGGGAAGTCTGCCGCCCTGCCAATAAATGCGTCGATTTCAGTCTTATATACCTGAAAGAGCTTGCTGGAATTGCCCAGGCCGAGCTTGTCTCGAATAAGGTCCTGGCTCTGGATATAGTTGGTGCCCTCCCAGATGGCCAGTACTTTGATATCTCGGGCATACTGCTCAATACCCAAACCTTTCAAGTAACCCTGACCACCACAGGTTTGAATCGCCAGCTCGCAGATTCTCCAGGCCTGATCACTGATATAGGCCTTAACAACTGGAGTAAGTAGATTTACCAGACCCTGATGGTGGGCTATCTCCGCTTTTCTGTCGGCATCACCGGCAAAAGTTTTCAGGAGACTTTCCGAAAGGGTCAACTTGGCAATCAGCGCACGACAGCCTTCCACCTTGGATTTCATCTCCAGCAACATACGCTGAACATCCACATGCTCAACAATATTTACACGGCTGGCTGTTGAGCTGAAACTCTCATGGAACCGCTTGCCTTGAAGACGCTTACTGGCATAGGCCAGCGCATTGTAATAAGCAGAGGAAGCCATCCCCAGTGCATAAACACCGGTACTTATCCTGGCCTGGTTCATCAGGGTGAGAAACTGTAGTAGGCCGACATTCTCTCTGTCGCCCAACAAATAAGCCCGACATTGGCCTTTTTTGCCAAAAGTCAGATGGGTATTGGCGCAGCCTTTAAAACCCATTTTATCAGCCAGGGATATACACTCCACGTGATTGAAAGCTCCCAGGCTGCCATCCTCTTCTACCCAATATTTGGGCACTATAAAGCAAGATAACCCATAGGTACCTGATCCGCTTTTCTCTCCTCTGCCCATTACAAAATAAATGGTATTACCTGTCAGGTCATGCATACCGGCGCTGATCAGATATTTTTCACCACTTAGTAAGTAAGTGCCATCTTCCTGGCGAGTAGCTTTGGTTTCCACCAGGGAAACGTCACTGCCTGCCTGAGGTTCAGTCAAGCAAAGACAGGAAGTCCACTCGGAGGTTGCCAGCTTGTCCTTGAAGAGCGCCTTTTGGATATCACTGCCGTACTTTTCTACCAAAGTGGCGGATGGCAGGCAGAAACCTCCATATGTCATAAAACTGGGGTTGGCGCCCATAAACATTTCCAGGAGCATCTGCATAACGAAAGGCGGCAGACCGGTATCCTGTGCC
This sequence comes from Microbulbifer variabilis ATCC 700307, assembly GCF_000380565.1. Lineage (GTDB taxonomy): Bacteria > Pseudomonadota > Gammaproteobacteria > Pseudomonadales > Cellvibrionaceae > Microbulbifer > Microbulbifer variabilis. The sequence goes on along the minus strand of NZ_AQYJ01000029.1, from coordinate 365,723 downwards.
CCATCCACAGCAGCCATATTCCCCCACTCCTCCTTGAAACGTTTCCACATTTCAGGAAAGGCACTGGGGAGTTGAACCTTGCCATCTACAAGGTGGCAACTTTGTTCATCAGCTTCCTGATAACCTGGCCCTAAGACTTGATAGGAAAACTGCTTTCCACGCAACAAAATATCATCCAATATTTCTGGCGTACAATTTTTATATAGCGGGTGCTCAAACAGGGTTCGGGCTTGGTGAAACTGGTCTTCAATCAGGAATTTGAATTCCCTTAAATCAGCCTTGTAGATATTTCTACCCATGTTTGGCTCCTTGATTCTCTAAAAGGGATCGCCAGCTGCCAGAATTTAGCACCCAGTGAAATATTTGATTGTGCCTTCCCCGATACTTTCTTTTGGGGTAACTCAAGGCTTCACGTACATGTGGAAGGTAATCCTGCCCTAACGTATCTCCGATATGCTGCGCCGTACTAAAATCGGAAAAGGCATCCTCCAAAGACAGCGTCTCGGTATGGACTAATCTGGAAAGCAATCTAGCTCGGTCGATTGCGGGACTCACTACCTTTATACACCCTGCTCTACCACCACCACCGAGTGTTATCAGCCAAAGATTCTCAAGTTTTTTCTCAAGAAAGTACTTTCTAATCTCAGCTAGCGGTTTGATACTCAAATAATGCAGGCCATCCTTTTCAATACTTGGCAGCCAGGTTGACCTTTCTGCGCCAGAGAATCCTTTCAATAATCCTTTGGCCCACTTGGATTCAATATCAAAGGAAACTACCTGACTCGCATCATCGAAATTGACGGACATGATTCGCTTTAGACTCTTTACCAGCTCGTGTGCGCCAGTCAATGACGGGGACTGCGATAAAATGTCACAACTTGAAATCTGACAGATGCTCTGCTCGTGATACTTTCTGGTAATCCAGGTGACTGCTACACCGGTAATTACACTGAGGCCATCTTGTCCTGCTTTCACGCCTATGCCCAGGGAGTCCAGGCATTCCTGCTGACGTTCCTTACCCACCTCCAGGTTGATAATCAACGCATCTGCTTCAGCTCGCCGTGAATAACTGAGGATCGCAGCATGAAAGCTGGTACAAGCACTACCTACGAAAAGAATATTGTGGGCGGACTCTTCCAGCTCCGTAATAAACTGCATTACGCGCTGCTCGAGCAGCACATTCGCCTCCCCGGCAGACACGATATAGATAAGCTCAGGAAGTTCAGCAAAACCATCCAGATACTGATTCAGCGATTGTACTAGCTGCTCCGTCTCCCCTTTATTGTCCAACCACAGGCTTTTGATATACATGTCTACGCGGTCCTGTCCTTGACTGTCGTTTCTACAGCATCAAATCCAACGGCTTTTAATTTGGTTGAAATACCTTCCACTAAATTCCAATGTAAATCGGAAGGGTCCTGCTCGCAGGCAATTCGAATTTGGATTTTATTATTCCCCGCCTCTAATGGATGCCGAGGGAGTGTGTCTTCAATAGCAATATATGGTTTTCCTTCACGTTGAAGGAATGCCTCTTCAGCGCGTACATCCTGTAACATCAAGACCTTCTCATCGAGAAACTCTTTAGGCATGCGCCCACCTGCAGGCATTTGTATCCTAAGCAGGCACGTATCAATCCTGGCTTCAAAACTCTTAATACAACCGAGCAACTCGACGATCAAAAGATAGTGCTCGGCAAAGTTCAGCATCATCGGGTTACTATTCACCGGAAGAATAGATATCGCTTCGAAATCCTCTTCCCTATGTAAAGGCAAAGTCCTGGCTGCACAGAGCTTAGGTAGATCTGGGTATGGATTACGAACCAGCGTAGCAGTAATTTCTATCAATTTACTCATACTGCCTCCGACAGATAAAAGGTGCTCTGCTGGTCAACACACACCTCTGCCGTACAGTAGTAGCCATTTAATGCAATAGAACAGGCCAGTATTTTTTTTGGCTGATGAAAATCACCATTGACACCGTGACAGATAATATTCAACCAGGGATCACTACCAAAACAGTGACCCCACCTGTCATGTAAATCGGGCAGTTGCTTGAAACCATTGAGCAATTTGGTAAAAATTTGACGAATATTTTCTGGGAAGAATGGCAATGATAATGTGAGGTCGTCCCTACCAGCTGCCATTTTTCGGATAATCGTTGCAAACTCGGGGGTTGTATTATAGGTAACAGCACAGCTTGCAGTGATATCATGTTTTTCAAATGATTCCACTTCCAACAGCAAAGTACAAAGACCAAATCCGCTATTTCCCCAGTTTTCATTACTCTGCCAAAAACTTAAGTCCAGTACATTGGCATCCAGAATACTGACCATGACATAACGGGCATCAGGGTTCTGTTTTAAATAATAACGAAGGCTATAGCCCCACGAGGCGCATTCATAAGTATTCACAAAGCTGGTCACAGGGACATGCTGCTCTTTTCCCACAACATTCAAATCACTCTCCGCAATAGCGCCTGTTGTAAAGGGCAATTCGATCATTGTTGAGCAAAGAAAGTGGCGGCCGATCTCTTTCCTTATATCCGGGGAAATTGCTTCAAGTACACGAGTACTCTGCTCAAAGAGAATTTCACTGACGTGAGCAAAAGCACTACGGAGACTTCCGCTCGATGAAAAAGTAATACTTTCGATAGGAGTGAAAGCGGCAGACTTCAAATACAAACTCATACCCGGTGCCCTTTCGCCTTGCTATAGATCTCGAAAAAGCAGCGGTAGGAGCTTCCTTCCATTTTGGTAAATGCCAACAAGTCACGCTGGCGAGCCTTATTTTTTACCTTGCCAGAAGCCACTATATCGAGAAGCAGTTCATTACTGGCAAACTTTGTCGCTAATACCCTGTTTACACTGTGCATTGAAAAGATCGTTGCCGAAGTCTGCTCGTTGCACAGGTAAATGAGGTATTCAATATGTCCCTGATCTGTAACTGAGAGCTCTACCTCTCCCTGATCTTTTAACCACAGCACAAAGTGCATCAAGGACTTTACAAAACGGGGACGAACCAAAGTAAGGAAACGGTTAACGCTACCCAACCCCCCCTTACTGAGTAACATATCTTTAGAGACTTGCACACTGCCTTGACAATTACCAAGCTGCAGCCTGCCATCCAGGAAAGGCTTTCCAACAGGTAGCTGTTTTAATTCAGCACAAAGATCAGGGGGCAACATCACCGTGATTGGAAATGGACGCGCAGCCTGTTTCGCTACAACCATGGCAAACCCAAGTTTCTGGGCTTCAATACCATGCATCTTATTAACATTGAGTACCAAGCCCTCGTCACTATCCTTAAGCTCAGTCTTCCAACTTTGCAGGCTGGGCCCGCCGGGGTCCGTCATTAAGAAGTGGCCAAAAATCCCCTCCTCTACCCAATGGTTCACCTGCGCTAATTGCTCATCTGTGGCAGTCAGGCTCATCATAATGGAGCCAAAAAGCCCGATCATTTCATGGAAATGCCCCGAAAGCCCTTCATCCCGCACCCTATCAATAATCTGATCGATTACGTAGGTCTGCTCAAACTGCTCTAAAGGCTGCTTTACTGAGGGCTCCCTAAGCGGAGCCAAGTCAGTCAGCGGGTCTTCAATAATCATCGAGGCATCAAATAAGCGAATGCAGGCCCGCTCCAGCAGGCTCTGAAAGGTCGCAGGAACAGGCGAAATCGATGCGAGCTGGTCAGCGACAAAGCCGCCAGCAATGGATTGCAATTCCATGAACTACTCCATCAGGTAGGATTTTGCGGACGGCAGGCTTAGGAAAGGAGCGACGGTATAGCTCGCGTTATAAGCACCACAATGACTAAAAATAGCCAGGTCTCCAGGCTTTACCTCAAGCTCTTTAACCTCACCGATCACATCCTCTTTGTTACAGGATGTACCGACCAAAAAGCAGCTACCGGCCTCTTCCTCAGGTTTAACTACAGTGCCTTCGCGTAAGACCAGGGGTTGCGAGAATCGCTTGAAAGCACTTTCCGTTTTGGCCAATAGAAAATTCTGGGCCATCCCCCCGTTACAAACACCGTAACGGCGCCCTTCTATCGACTTCACATAGCGCACTTCAGTAACAAAGTAGCCAGCAGACTCCATAATGGCCCGCCCGCTTTCATGGATAATACTGATATGGGAAGGAAATTCTGAAAGAAGACTTCGATATTGGTCAAAATCAAAATTCTCATCCTCCCAGTTCGAATTGAAGCCACCTCCAAGGTTCACAAGCGAGAGCGGGTAGCCTAGAGAATCCTCAAATGTCTCTACAATTTTTAGTGCAGCTTGCGCAGTAGAGTTAGCAAGCTTGGCAAAACTATATGATCCGCGGAAAACATGGAAGCCAGCAACATCCAGACCATACTCCTTACAGGTTTCAAGGGCTCGAATTGCATCTTCCCAACTCAAACCAAAATGATCTTTCCGGATTCCAACTGGAGGCTCTACAAACTGATCGAGTGTGCTTGGATTCAGGCGCAATATCAGGGGTTTGATCGGCCTCTTGCCCTGAAACTCTCTGATAATTTCCAACTGGAAAAGGTTATCTACTACCAGAGTACACTTACTGGCTATGGCGGACCGAATAAAGCTTTTGTCCGCTGAAGGGTTATTGATGTAACGGGGACTCTCACCTCTCGGTAGAAGATTCAATTCCCCCACAGAGGCGATCTCGATACCGTCCTCAAAAATATGCCCACAGCGTACAATGAGATCGAGGCAACTGTTTGCCTTCAACGAGTAAATCAGGGATGTACCCAATTGTTCCTTTAGCTTGCGATAATTATTAGCAACATCTTCAATCGAGTATACGTAACAAGGCGTTGAAAATTGTTGTCTATTTTGGTCAAGCTGGGCAACAAGCTTTTCCAAGGAAGCGTTCATGGTATCCCCTAAAGAAATTCAATGTCATTCTTATAATGCGCTTATGTTTCAATCGTATTGATGACTAATAAGTCTCAGCGCTTTTTATTTTTGTATCATTGCAAATAGCCAGAATTAGAAACTCTAACTCAGGCCTGAAACTCTTGCTGCAGTAATTTTCTATCCACTTTACTATTGGCCGTCAACTGAATGCTCTCAGCAAATTTTATTTCCCGAGGTGTGTAATCAACATCCAGATTTTCTTTTAACCACACTTTAAACTGCTGCTGGTTTTCCGGCGTATTTTCATGCAGTTCAACAACACAAACGGCAATTTCACTTTGAGATTTATCTTTTGAACCCATCACCACATTGAGGTGTACCTGCGGGCAAGCATCAATAAGGTTTTCCAGGTCTTTAGGGAAAAGGCAGAATCCTGCCTGCTTGATCAGGTCTTTGGAACGTCCCTTGAAATAATAAAACCCTTCACTATCCCTGCTGAACAAATCGCCTGTCGCAAGCCAGTTATCATCTCGATACAGGCCATGCACAATTGTCGCACCGCCCTGGGCATTCGGATCGTAATAAGCCTGCATTACCGCTGAGCCACGTACATACAACTCACCGACTTCGTTTTCTGCTACTTCGCGATAGCTATCTGCGTCACTGTCATATTGAAAAATTCGCGCATCCAGACCGGGAACCGGTTTCCCAACCGACCCCATTTTCTCCTCCCAAAGCTCAGGCTCCAGGTACATGGCCCTTTTACACTCAGTAAGTCCATACATTGAAAAAACGTTGAGTTGCGGGCAGTACTCTTTCCAGGCCCGAATCACATATTCAGATAAGTGACCGCCGGTATTGGTGATACTTTTCAGCAGTGAAAGATCCGGCTTCACCAGAGAAACCAGCTTTACTAATGCTGCCCCCATGGCAGGAACGATCGGTAATATCGTGATTTTATTCTCAGAAAGTGCCTTTAACGCATGAATTGGATTAAAGGGCTTATCATAGAGGACCGTCGTGCACTCTTTGTAGAGGGCAAATAGCACCTGGTAAAGACCGTAGTCAAAAGATAGAGGTGAGAGACAGAGAATCCTGTCCTGCTCAGTTAAGCGCAGGTACTCTGTGATTGACTCCAGTGAGGTCAGCACATTCTGGTGGGTGAGCATTATTCCTTTGGGCCTGCCCGTGCTACCAGATGTATAAATAATCAGTGCCAAATCAACCCCGGTTACCTCTGGGGGCGCACAAAACTCGAAACGTCTCTGCTCTGAGCGATAAGTCTCTAGGGAAACAACATCACCATCTTTGAAAATTACCTTCGCATTACAGTCTGAAGCTACAGATTGCACCGCAGCTTCGCTCGCATCACCTTTAACTGGCACTACGGCCAGTCCAAGTCGCCAAGCGGCCAGCATAACGGCTACAGTAAAAATATCGCTGTGTGCCCTGACAACAATCCTATCCCCGTTGATGAGACCTAGACTCTCCTGTTTCAACAGGGCCAGGGCCTCCTCACAATGTGAGAGGGTCAATTTTTCGCCGGTCAGGCTTTCCAAGCTTCCATGCCAAGAGTTAGCGACAACCTTATCGAACAGGTCGGCAAGCGAGAACATTCTTAGTCCAATTAATTATTCTAAATTTTTTAACTACGGTTTCCCCAGTTGCTCTTCAAAAACTTTCGGGGTCACCTACATGGGACGATCATTTTATAAAGTTAGCTCTCCATAATGACAAGTACTATCTTGAAATCCTGTGATGAAGTTTTTATTCAGCTACTTGAAATTAAGAAAAGTCAAAAATTGTTAGACATTTTTTGTTTTGTCTATCCGCGACAAACAGACAAAACGAACTCCAAGAATAAAGTTCCCAACCATTAACATGAGCTGAAATTAAATCTTTTTCGTCCACAAAAAATGACAACAAATCTTCCAGTAAGAAAAAAAATCCGAATATTCATGCAATTATTTCAATTAAAAAATGGCTGCCCACTCTACCTTTAGCAAGCCGATTAACTGCCCGCGATTGACAAAAAAAACATATACTAATGACATTTTCATTCAAAAAATTTTTCTTTCCTGAACAACCTTTAATCCATTTTTAATCAGGAAGTGATCAACCATTATAAAGACCACTTAACATATTCGCTCAAAGCTCTTGATGAAATTAATATTATGAGAGTGTTATTCCCAGGTTTTTACAACTTGTCCCTGCATGAATTTCTACGTAATACGCCATCTGTCAAAACATGTTATAAATTTGCGCCACTTCTGAAACTGACAAAGAGTCCATCAGCAGAAGCGACTAATATGTAGTTGCCAAATTCTCTTTTATACGCGCCAGTAAATGACACCTTTTTACTTCTAAAGGCTTCCCTGCGCGGAAAATAACTTACAGCTGAAGCATTGGAAGCTATTGCCTTTCCTGTCATTAATCTACTCAAAGGCAACCTCACCAATGGAGGAACAGAATTTGAACCACCGGTCATGGCTGCCTCTCCAGCAAGTACGTCCTTGCATCCACGGAGGGTTTTTGATGGCCCTCTTTTTATTTACCTTTTACTTACCCGCTACATTTGCTAGCACAGACGTCGGCCCGGAAACCATAGAGTCCATCAGCACCCCGGATAAAGTCGAGAGTAGTATCGGTTTATTAAAGTTTCGCGACGGCGCGCCTTACCCTGAGACAGCTGAAAAGCTATATGACTATCTGGACCATATGCGCGCGGTAGATAGCTTCCTGAAAGGTATTCAGGGAGCATCAGTACATGCACTCATGAAAGGTGGGTACGAACTCGGCGCCAAGTCGGCCCATGAAGTGCTGATCTTCGATCGACTAATGAATTCCGAATCACTGTTCCTTACCGGCAATACATCCACCATCTACACCCTGGCCTTCCTGGACCTGAAGAGAGATGGCCCTACAGTTCTACACGCACCACCGAATGTGATGGGCGCATTCAATGATGCCTGGTTTCGCTATGCGGAAGACATAGGTAACTCCGGCCCCGATAAGGGTCGGGGAGGAAAATATCTAGTCCTGCCACCCGACTATAAAGGCAACCTTCCCTTCGGTTACTTCCCTGTATATCCTCGCTCTTACCGGGTATGGGTCTTTATGCGCTCTCCCAGCAACCAGGACTTGGATGAAGCTGTACAGAGCGTTAAAGACAAACTGAGGATCTACCCCCTCTCCAAGAAGAATCACCCTCCGCGCATGGTGTTTATTAGCGCCTCTGGCAAGGCCTTCAACACCATCCACCCCAACAACTACAAGTTCTACAAGCACTTAAATGAGATCATCCAATACGAATGGATAGGAATGCTAAATCCGGAAACTCGCGGCTTGTTTGCCTCTATCGGCATTGAGAAAGGTAAGGCTTTTAGCCCCGATGAACGCATGATCAAGATACTGACCGATGCAGTTGGCATCGGTAATGGCATCGCCCGATCTATTGTCTGGTACCCACGCACAGACAAATCATTATCCGATGTGAAAATCTATCCGGGCACCGACAGCGCCTGGGTGATGGCCTTCCCGGGTAAAAATATTTTCTTCAATGGGCCCGATGGTAAAACGATTAACAGTGATGCCCGTGTTAGCTACTTCTACCCTTACACCGGTGTCAGCCCAGCGATGACAGCCATCGAGCCAGGTAAAGGTTCTGACTATGCCATTGCCTTTGTCGACGAAAACAAAGAGCCCTTTGATGGCGCCAGGAAATACAAACTGCACCTGCCACCCGATGTACCTGTCAATGCATTTTGGGCGGTTAACATTTATGACAGCCAAACCCGCTCCCAGCTAAAGACAAGCCAGGAGTTTCCCTCGGTAAGCAGCCAGAGCAAAGGTATCAAGAAAAACACTGATGGTTCTTACGATATTTTTTTCGGTCCCGTAGCGCCGAAAGGATTTGAAAACAACTGGCTGGAGACAGTGCCGGGTAAAGGCTTCTTTGTTATTTTGCGCCTATATGGCCCATTAGGCCCCTGGCTGGAAAAGACTTGGCGCCCCGGAGAGGTTGAGCTAACAGACTACTGATCTGCAGTAGCCAAACCTTTACGCTCTAAAGCTTGCGCACGAGTAAGGCGACGCCGATGGTTGCGTGGCGTATCGGAAAACCAACGCCTACAGGAGCGCTGGAAAGTACTCTGCTCGGCATATCCTAATAAACCCGTTATCTGCCCCAATGCAAGACTGGCATCTGAGAGATACTCTGCCGCCAGCTCCCTACGCACCAGATCCAGTAAGCTATCAAAACGCAGACTTTCATCTGCCAAGCGCCTTTGTAGAGTGCGGGGGTGCAAGCTCAGGTGATCAGCAACCACCGCCACCTGATATTTTCCCGTTGGCAACAACTGCCGTAATAGTTCCCGCACTCTGGTACCCAGAGACGCTGCTGATGAGGAAAATTGCTGCTCCAGATAGCAGGTAGCCAAACGCTTGGTCACGGGATCGGCAGAGGGCAATTGACCATCCAACTGGTCAGAGGGAAACTCCATAGCACAGTAGCCCGACTGGAATTCCACTAGACAGGAAAAGTACTCGTGATAACGTTGCCTGTTGGAGATCGGACTGTGCGGCAACAAAACCCGTTGTGGTGCAGCATCCGCCCCCATCAGCATACGTAACATTGCCAATGCATTACCCAATGTCTGCTCATGGATTTGGGTAAATCGTGACAAAGCTGGGTCAAGTAAGTTAAATACCAAGCGCTCACAATGCCCGTCGCCTACAGGCTCCAGACGCAATTGGGTTGCCGGGCTATGCAGAGGCATAAATCTACCTACCGCTTCCACCGCCTCCCTTGGCGTTGTAGAGTTGCAGGCAATCACAGCGATTCCCCCCAGCCTGTCTACTCCCTGATGAAAGGCAAGGCGCAGCGCAAAGTCCTCACACTGTAATCGCTGTGCGGAGACTTCCAACAAACTCGCAACATCGGCATGGGACAAGAGACGAGTGTCGGACACCACAATATCCTGCGGTATATTGAATTCAGTGAGATAGCTAGCGGTATTACCACCCAAAGCCTCCACTAATTCGCCATATCCCGTGAGCACACTGGCTCGTATTACGCTTCCCACTGCCCCTCCAAAACGCCTCTGGCGCCTCAAGATAATTTTTTGTCGCAATGTAGCAATAAATCAGCATTGGTTCTACGCAGTCTATAAACACCTACCAATCAGCCAGGTAATTGATTTTGGAACCGCTTCATTTTGACGTACTAATTATCGGTGCTGGCCTCTCCGGTATTGGCGCAGCCTGCCACCTCAGTCGCGAGTGCCCTACAAAACGTTTTGCCATTCTGGACCGCCGCGAACAAGTCGGTGGAACCTGGGATTTATTTCACTATCCAGGAATTCGCTCCGATTCAGATATGTTCAGTTTTGGTTTTGATTTTCACCCCTGGCCTGGCCTCAAAGTGCTGGCCGATGGCCCCTCTATCCAACAATACATCAGCGATACTGCCGAAGAATATTCCATTAAGGAGCATATTCATTTCGGCATTGAACTTTCCAAAGCCAATTGGGATAGCGAAAAAAAAATCTGGGTTATCGACGGAATTAACTTAAAAACCGGTGAACGGTGCAGCTATAGCTGTCGTTTCCTGATTTCCTGTACAGGGTATTATGATCATCATCAGGGATACCTGCCTGAGTTTCCTGGAGCAGAACAGTTTCAGGGTGACTATATCCATCCGCAACATTGGCCGGAAAAACTGGACTACTGTAATAAAACGATCGTTGTCATCGGCAGTGGAGCAACAGCGGTTACTCTAGTTCCCGCACTTGCGGAAAAAGCCAAGCATGTAACCATGCTGCAGCGCTCACCCACCTATATCATTTCTGTTCCCGCGTTCGACAAACTCTCTAAAAAACTCTTAAAAATTCTACCCAGCTCCTGGGTATTTAAATTTGCTCGCTGGCGAAACATCAAAATACAGCGCTGGCTTTTTAAAACCTCCAAGCGCTGGCCCAACTTTATGCGAAAGCTTTTTTTACGCGGTGTACGCAAAAGCTTGCCCCAAAATTTCGACATGCGTCATTTTACCCCAAGCTACCAACCTTGGGATCAGCGGGTTTGCGCGGTACCTGATGATAACCTTTTTAAGGCAATGCGCTCCGGTAAAACTTCGGTAATGACCGATGAAATTGAATCTATTGGAGAAACAGGCATTCAACTGAAATCTGGAGAGCGCATTACTGCCGATATTATAATTACGGCAACCGGCCTCAAATTACAGGTGCTTGGAGGAATGCAACTCTATGTTGATGGAAATGAAGTAAATATCAAGGAAAAATTAACCTATAAAGCCGTTCTCTTAGAAGGGGTGCCCAATATGTCATGGGTATTCGGGTATACCAATGCTCCCTGGACTTTGAAAGCAGATATCTCTGCAAAGTACATCTGCCGCTTACTCAACTATATGGACCAAGGTAACTTTGACACCTGCATTGCCAAAGATACAGAAGGATGTAGTGAAAACAGCTCTGTGATGAGCAGCCTAAATTCCGGCTATGTGGAAAGAGGAAACAACGTATTACCTCGCCAGGGTAACAAGTATCCTTGGCGCCTCTTAAATAATTATGAGGAAGACTCAAGAATTCTACTTAAACAACCTATCGAAGATGGTATTCTCACCTTTACGCTCCGACAAGCTCCTGAAGTGACGCCGAGCATTAAAGCTTCAGCTCATAAAACTGAAGAAACTATGACTTCCTGAATATTAAAGCCACATTAACAACCACCACATTTGATATAGGGATTACTAAATAGCAGAACATAAGTTATGAAATGAAAGTATAGTTTTGAGGGACGTTAAATAGCCTCGGCATTGGCCTTCCAGACAGTCTGGGTAAAAAAGGGCATTAGGGGCCACAATTCTGGCCTCTGCAATTGCCTGCTCCCGATCAAATCTTTTAATTAGCCGGTAAACTCTCTCAGGAACCTTTTGGGCAATCCGTAGTTTGGCCCCCATACCACAACTTAACTATATAGCTCGATCGGATTCCAAAAAACAAACTCTTGTATCGCCATAAATTACGCCCTGAAAAAGAGGTCGCTGCTACCCCAAGACATTTGAACCAAAAGAACGGTCACTATTCATTACCCAATAGAATTCCCTACAAAGCCATGGGAGGCATATTCTCTATTGGGAGCTTAAGCGTGTATGAATAGTTACTGTTGAAGTCAGTGTCTGGTGTACCGGGCAGCGATTAGCAATCTTCAGCAGGCGCTGCCTCTGTTCACCGGTCAGTTCCCCCTCCAGGGTAATATCCCGCACAATTTCATCAATTTTTTGCGAGCTTTTTTCACAATCCTTCCCGTCCTCTAGGTGGACCTTACGATGGGAGAGGATGACCTGTATTCGCTCCAACGGAATATTTTTCATATTTGCATACATACGCACGGTAATATTGGTACATGCTCCTAGCCCCATGAGTAAATATTCGTAAGGGCCTGGTCCACGATTTTGCCCGCCTAAATCCTCCGGCTCATCAGCAATTAACCGATGGGGACCCGAGTGCAGTATCTGCGTATATTTATCCGCACCAGCCTCTTCTACGGTAACAACAGTTGGCAATGGACCACTCATCAGAAGTCTCCTGAAGACATTTTTTCCATAGGCTCTGGGGTTACCAGGTTCCACCAGAAGTCAAATCGATCCATAAGGGAGAGAAGAGTTTTCAACTGGCCAACATCCCCAACTATTTTTATCGAACCATCCTCCATCTTCTCCTGAATTGTGGCGGTACCAAGGATAATATCATTCAAGTCTTCACGCTTTATTGTGACACTGGAATGAGGGTCATTAACTGGAGGGCCATAGTTCAACACTGCATTTTCCAGCACCAGTGAGTAGCGTTCTTTTATATCTGGAAGATTAATATTGATCGATATTTTTTTGCCTGTCGCTCTTGGCCCATTCAAGCGAATCCCCAGATAATCAAAAATCAGCTCGGTGGGCATACTACGAATAGTATCTGCGCTGGCAGTTAGCGGCACCGGTAGGCGCTCGATGCCATCCCGCAGCTCTTTAGCGCCGCTGAGGAAGAAGTTTCTCCAGGTTCCGTTTTCCTGTTGGTAACCCATTTGCTCCAGGGCATCAGCCAGTAAATCTCTTGCAGCACGGTTGTTCGGCTCGGCTGAGACCAGTCTATCCAGCACTTCCGCCACCCAGCGGTACTCGCCAGCATCATAATCTCTCTTGGCTTGCTTGATGATATTGGCCGCCCCTCCCATATATTGCACATACTTCTTGCCGGCAGCAGTGGGCGGCATTGGATAAAGACGCGCGGGGTTGCCGTCAAAAAAACCGAGGTAATAATTCCACACTGCGCGAGTATCGTGATTAACGCTACCGTAGTAACCTCGGTTGGCCCAATACTGAGACAACTCTGGGGGAAGCTCCATCATCTCAGCAGTCTGCACCATGTTATAGCCATGGTTGGCCAAGCGTAGGGTCTGGTCATTCAGGTATTTATAAAGATCTCGCTGTTTCTTTAGGTGATTAACAACATTTTCCTGCCCCCAGGTCGGCCAGTGATGCGGTGCAAACAATACTTCTGCCTTGTCTCCCCAGCGCTGAATGGTCTCATTTAAATAACGCGACCAATCCCTTGCATTGCGCACCTTGGCCCCGCGAAGCGTGTAAAGATTATGCAAGGTATGGGTAGCATTTTCGGCAGCGGTTACTGCCTTTAGCTCGGGAATATAGAAATGCATTTCAGCCGGTGCTTCAGAACCCGGTGCCATCAAAAATTCAAAAGTCAGACCATCAATGGTTTGAGTCTCTCCTGTTTTTGTAATAGTGTCGGTGGGTTCAATTAAAGTGACGGTACCCGTAGAGGTTTCCAGGCCTAATCCAGCCCCCAACGTACCTTTAGGGTCTTTTGAGATCAAATTACCGTACATAAAGCTGGCTCGGCGCGCCATATGGTTACCGGCAAAGACATTTTCACTGACCGCTTCAATCAGGAAGTCTTTTGGAGCAAAGATTTTAACTTTTCCAGACTTTACCTCTTCCTCATTTACCACCCCACGTACGCCACCGTAATGATCCACATGACTGTGGGTATAAATCACCGCGACCACTGGCTTGTTACCTCGATGCTGCCGGTACAATTTCAAGGCTGCTTTCGCAGTTTCTTCCGAGATCAGGGGATCCATTACGATCACCCCAGTCTCTCCCTCAATAAACGTAATATTTGAGAGATCGGCGCTACGCACCTGGTAAATTCGCGGAGTTACCTCATAAAGCCCACCCTCGGAGATCAACTGTAATTGTCGCCATAAACTTGGGTTGGCACTGTCTGGTGCAGATTTATCCCGTGCAAATTGAAAGGCTTCAAGATTCCAGACAGGCTGTCCTTTTTCGGTCTTAATTACGCCATTATCAGGTAATGGCGCGATAAAACCGCGTTTTACATTTTCAAAATCCTGCCGATTATCAAATGGCAACTCTTTTAAAACTGTCTGATTGGCCTTTTGGGTGACAGCACTCGCCGGATTAGGTGGATCGGCATAAGTGAAAACAGAAAACTGAAGAGATATAATAAATGCCAGGCGAGCTAAAAAAGTCGCGGAGATTCCCTGGTCAGCAAGCATCATTCTCACCCGCTATCGGATACTCTTAATGGCCGCAAGTACTGTTTAGCGGACAAGCTCTGAAAAATATTTTCCCGGAAAACAGGAAAAGAATTTCCCAGTAGAGAATAGGTAGGATCTGTCAGTAAGGATGGGATATTCGGTAGCAAAGGGAAGATTGCTGACAATTTTAAGCATGGAGCCCACTGGCCGACTCCTCCATTTGGGTAGAGCCAGCCTCTGGGTCTTATATCACTAAATCAACGCACATCAAGCAGGTGACGCGCAATGATCAGGCGCTGGATCTCACTGGTGCCCTCATAAATGGTGGTGATACGCACATCGCGGCTCATGCGCTCCAATGGGTACTCGCGGGTATATCCGACCCCACCATGGATCTGCAGGGCTAAGTAACAAGCTTCATTGGCTTTTTCACTGGCAAACAGTTTGCCCATGGACGCCGCGGGGCCAAAAGCCATGCCCGCATCTTTCTGCCAAGCTGCCTGTAACAGCAACAGGCGCGCACCTTCAAGCTCAGTGTACTTATCTGCCAGCTGCCACTGTAATCCCTGGAACTGCGCCAGTTTTTTACCAAACTGCTCGCGCTCGTGCATATAAGCGCGGGCGCAATCCATCGCCTCCAACCCAATTCCCAGTGCCAGGGAACCGATACCAATACGACCACCAGCAAGTTCACCCGCGGCGATTCGGAAGCCGCGGTTTTCCTCACCCAGCATGTTACTTGCGGGAATGCGGCAATTATCAAAGGAAACTTCATTGGTGACAGAAGCTTTCTGCCCCATCTTCTCTTCAGCCTTGCCGATAATCAGCCCCGGTGTGCCCGCTTCAACCAGGAAGCAGGAAATCCCTTTACCTTTCGCGGCATCAGGGTCGGTAACCGCCCACACAACAAAAATGCCAGCAAATTCAGCACTACTGATAAATAATTTGCTGCCATTCAGCACATACTCATCGCCGTCTTTTACTGCACGGGTACGCATAGCTGCAGCATCAGAACCTGAGCCGGGCTCAGTCAGGCAGAAAGAACCCGCAGCGTATTCCCCGCTACAGATTTTTGGCAGGTACTTCTGGCGCTGGTCCTCATTGCCTACAGCCTGGATAACTTCAGCCACCATATTGGTAACCGAGGTGGTAGTTGCAGTGGATGCACAGCCTCGTGCCAGTTCGGTAATCGCCAAACTAAAAGCCACCGTGCCTGCACCTGTACCACCGTAATTGGGATCGATATTGATACCCATAAAACCCAGTTCGGCCAATTCCTTGAGCTTCTCCAGTATCAGAGGGCGGTTACCTGTATTGTCGAGTTCCGCAGCTATAGGCTTCAATTCGCTCTCGGCAAACTGACGTGCTGCGTCCTGGATCATCTGCTGCTCTTCGCTCAGTGAGAAATCCATACATTACCTACTTTATCGTTATCGCATTCTGATTCGGCGGCGGGGACACCGCTCACAAGTTATGTCGAGGATAATAAAATACCGACCGACAATGGTTGCCAATTCACCCTATTCCACCATGAATTCCGCAATCAATAGCAAAGATAGCGGTGGGGAAAAGCAATTGGGTTTTACCTCAACACGGAGCACATGCCGGGTACGGAGTTTTTTGGCGAGTCATTTTCCCGAGCTCTGGCAACCTTACCTGATGATTATCTGCCCGGTGGCCGACTCCCCATAGGTTCCAGATAGGTTCCAGGCCACCACGCGCCTAAAGCGCGCTTCCGGCTCAGCGCCGGGCTGATTTGGTCTTAGGCTCAGGGTCCGGCACCGCTACGGCAGTATCGGTTTTCACCTCCTCCATCACCACATAGGTATGGGTTTCGCGTACTCCCGGCACTGAAGCCAGCTTCTCTCCGAGAAAACGGCGGTATCCAAGCATATCCTTAATGCGAATCTTTACGAGGTAATCAAAACCACCGGCCACCATATGGCACTCCTGCACTTCCTCCAAACCAGCCACATGCTGGTTAAAGGCTTCCAGTGCCTCAGTGGCTGTATTAGCCAGAGTCACCTGGATGTAAACAACCAGGCCGGCATGAACCTTGAGCGGGTCCAGCAACGCTACATAGTCGCGGATAAATCCCTCTCGCTCGAGGCGCTTGACCCTCTCCAGGCAGGGAGTGGGACTGAGATTAACCCGGCGTGCCAACTCTACGTTTGGCAGTCGTCCATGGCGTTGCAGGATACGCAGTATTTGGCGATCGATACGATCAAGATCTTCCAACTGTCGAGACATTACAAAATACCCTACTGGCAATCACGCAATTAGGCGTGATATTTAACCACAACTGGCGCCAAAATGGCGATTAATTCTAAGCACTTTCGCACATAATCCGGTTTTTTATTCTGACCCTAGATATAGAGCTTGGGAGACGATATGTCGACAAACTTCGCCGGAGACCTACACAGTGCCCGAGAACAGGCACGCGAGTATTTGCATGCCGACGAAAACCAATGTGTAAGTGAGCTCCTGGCCGCACCGCGCCCCAGTGAAGCCCTGCGCAAGAAAATTCTGAATACCTCGCGCGAGCTGGTACGGCACTCACGCCAGCAGCGCAGTAAGCGTGGCACCCTGGACGCCTTCCTGCAGCAGTTCGGCTTGTCGAACAAAGAAGGGGTGGCCCTCATGTGCCTGGCGGAGTCTCTACTTCGGGTTCCCGATGCTGATACTGCCGATAAACTGATTGCTGAGAAAGTGCATTCCGGCAACTGGTCCAGCCATCGTGGCCAGTCAGATTCACTATT
Organism: Microbulbifer variabilis ATCC 700307; assembly: GCF_000380565.1. Lineage (GTDB taxonomy): Bacteria > Pseudomonadota > Gammaproteobacteria > Pseudomonadales > Cellvibrionaceae > Microbulbifer > Microbulbifer variabilis. Next base: position 348,516 of record NZ_AQYJ01000029.1, on the reverse strand, counting down.
TGTGAATGCCTCTACCTGGGGGCTTATGCTTACCGGCAGCGTGGTTGAGCTGGACCCCGATATCACCGAGCGTCCTTCCCATTGGATGAAACGCCTGATCAGCCGTATCGGCGAACCCATGGTGCGCACCTCCATGATGCAGGCCATGAAGATCATGGGGGGACAGTACGTACTTGGTCGTACTATCGACGAGGCACTTAAGCGCGGCCCCAAGGAAAACCTGCCCGGCACTCGCTTTTCCTTCGATATGCTCGGAGAGGGTGCGCGCACCATGGCCGATGCCCAGCGCTATTACGATGCATACATGATGGCTATCGAAGCCATCGGTAACGACAACACCAAACGTGACGTTGTCGAAGCTAACGGAATCTCTATCAAACTGTCTGCCCTTCATCCTCGCTATAGCGTACTGCAACGCGATCGTGTCATGGATGAACTGCTGCCCCAGGTAAAGCGCCTGTGCGTTGCTGCCGCCAAATATGATATGGGTTTAAATATCGACGCCGAGGAAGCAGAACGCCTGGATATCTCCCTGGATATTTTCGAAGCACTTGCCCGCGACCCTGAACTGAAGGACTGGCAGGGCCTCGGCTTTGTTTTGCAGGCTTACCAAAAAAGGGCTCCCCATGTTGCAGACTGGCTGATCGCCCTTGGTCGAGACACCGGCCGCAAATTAATGGTTCGCTTGGTGAAAGGCGCTTACTGGGATAGCGAAATCAAGCACGCTCAGCAGATGGGCCTGACCGATTACCCGGTATATACCCGCAAGTGTCACACTGACCTTTCTTACCAAGTGTGTGCCAAGAGGCTGCTGGATGCCGGTGATGCTATCTATCCCCAGTTTGCTACTCACAACGCTTACACCGTAGGCCTGATCCTGGAGATGGCTGGTGAACGCACTGACTATGAATTCCAGCGCCTGCATGGCATGGGCCACCTGCTCTACGCGCAAATTGAAGCTGTACACGGCAAACGCGTACCAGTGAGAGTTTATGCTCCGGTAGGCGCCCACCGCGACTTGCTTCCCTACCTGGTTCGCCGACTCCTCGAAAACGGCGCAAACAGCTCATTTGTAAACCGCTTTATGGATGAGGAGACCCCAATTGAGGCATTGGTACAGGACACTCTCGACCTCAGTGAGGCCTGTAACCCATACCGCCACCCACAAATTCCTGTACCGGAGAATATTTATATGGGCGCAGAAGCCCTGCCACGAAAAAATTCACACGGCATCGAGCTGACCGATCCCAATTCTGTAGAGCCGCTGTTGGAAGAGTTGGACAAACAGCGCGGCAAGCATTTCCTCGGGGGCCCAATCATCAACGGTGTTATGGGTAAAGCCGAAGAGCCAGTTTACAATCCGGCTTCCGGCGAGGTCATTGGCCACACCGCTAATACCGACAAGCACCTGATTGAGCAAGCCTACGCCTCTGCGACTGAAGCACAGATCGGCTGGGATCGTATGGGCGGCAATGAGCGCGCCGCGATTCTCGATCGCATCGCCGATTTCTATGAGAAAAAGACGAATGAACTTGCCGCAATTATTTGCCTGGAAGCAGGCCGCACTCTCAATGATGGTATCAGCGAAGTACGTGAAGCAGTCGATTTCTGCCGCTACTATGCCAATGCAGCGCGCCAGCATTTCAGTGAACCAACGGAGCTGCCCGGCCCCACTGGTGAAAAAAACCAACTATACCTAGGCGGCCGTGGCGTATTCGTCGCTATCAGCCCCTGGAATTTTCCCTTGGCTATTTTTACCGGCCAAGTAGTTGCCGCACTGGCGGCTGGTAATGCAGTACTGGCCAAGCCCGCTGAACAGACGCCAATAATCGCCGCCCACGCCGTTCGCCTGATGCTCGATGCTGGCGTACCAGCAAAAGTGCTACACCTGATTACCGGCACCGGTGCAGCCGTAGGTAAGTTATTGATCGAAGACCCCCGCTTGGGCGGCGTAGCCTTTACCGGCTCCACCGAGACCGCTCGCCTGATCAACCAACAACTGGCAGCGAAAGAGGGCCCGATCGTTCCATTGATTGCCGAAACTGGTGGGCAGAATGTAATGATTGTGGATTCCACTGCCCTGCCCGAGCAGGTAGTAGATGACGTAATTCAATCCGCCTTCCTAAGTGCCGGCCAGCGCTGCTCCGCCCTGCGCATTCTGTGTGTACAGGACGTAATCGCCGATAACTTGCTCAATATGCTCAAAGGCGCCTGTGAAGAACTCTCCCTTGGCGATCCCGGCAAGCTGGATACCGACATCGGCCCAGTAATCGACGACAAAGCACTGGGCTTGTTGGAAGCCCATCGGGAGCGTTTGAGCACAGAGTCCAAAACGCTGTTTGCCTTCGATGAAGATAAAAAGCCCGGTACAGGCACTTTCTTCGGCCCTCAAGTTGTAGAAATTGAAGACTTCTCTGTACTAAAGCGCGAAGTCTTCGGCCCCTTCCTGCACGTGGTACGCTTTAAAGCCGAAGAACTGGAGGACGTGATCCGCCGCATCAACGCCACCGGCTACGGACTCACCTTCGGCCTGCACTCCCGCATCGAAGGCCGCGCCGACGCGGTATTCAAACGGGTTAATGTAGGGAATTGCTACGTAAACCGGGATATGGTCGGTGCAGTAGTCGGCGTGAATCCATTCGGCGGCCAAGGCCTCTCCGGCACCGGTTTCAAAGCCGGCGGCCCCCACTATTTATTCCGCTTTGCTACCGAGAAAACCAAAACCATCAATACCGTTGCCACTGGTGGCAATACACAGCTGTTTACTTTGGGACAGTAATCTTCAAAAATGAGAGAGCGGGCTTAGCCCGCTTTTTCTACACCATATAAGTAATTACTTTTAAGTCTTTTTTGCTCCCGGCTGTCTCACCCTCTTCCGCCAAACCAGTAAAATTTAATTTTTTAATCGTAGCAGTTGAAAACGCTTAGATTTCTGCACCCCTGCTTAATATAATAAAGACTTTCAGCAATGCCATATTTCCACTGAAATAATCGACCTCTAATTGACCATCAATACACCACTAATAAGTTCACAGGCAGGATACAACAAGATATTTAGAGCCCCACCCATGAAACCAATACTGTATTTTTCAATATTAAAAATAACAAAATTTCTTATTTTTTAATTTTTTATCGGGCTGCACCGTTATAAAATTGATTCAGAAAATCAGACATCTTTTTTCACTCTTCATAAGTCCTGGAAAAAACACAAAGCTCACTAAACCCACCTGCCAGTAAAAGGTCCATTAGAAAAGACTACTGGCCTTCTGGCTTAATGAATAGAGCAGCAGACACATTCCGTACGATCGTACAAAAAAATCTGCCAATCGCTTTTTGTATTCAAGTACCAACTTACGCCATGCTCAATGAAGGTTAGTTTACGTAAACCAATTTATCTAAGGCAAAGAAATATAGAAAATCAGCTGCACTATTGGGATGTGCCTGCGAGTAATAGGTTTATCAGGGAAGTATGGTAATGTAGAAGCTGATTATCGGGCCTTGGCTATTCCCATGAGAAACCACGTTAGCCTTTAAACCGTCTTAAGGCTAAGACATATAGGAGTCAAATTATGGTACTACTCCTATGCTGCTCATCATAACTGGCCTTCCAGAACATCATATATAACTGAGTGCCGACTTCCACTTTAAATTCTCCACCTGACAAAGGGACTAATCATGGGTGCAGACGTTTTCACTAATACCAAAATAGAAGAGATGGTTGAATTTTGCTCCAAAGGCTATGACGCCTGGACCAAAATTATTAATAAGGATGTCGCCAATAACTATAAATCTGGTCGAGAGCGATCTGCGGATGGACAAGTTTATTGGAACGACCTTAACAGTGAAGCGAGCTGCATCCTGGCCATCCACTCCTTTCTCAGGGAATACCTGACTTCGAGAGTACCTGCCAGCCAAATTGCACAACTTGATAACTTACGAGACCGCTTTAGGATCGCTGCAGTGGATTATCAGCGGTTATGTTCTACGGCGTTCCTCACGAAAGAAATAGATAAAGAAATCGATAAAAACAATGCTCTTAAAAAAGATAGGCGTATTAATTTTGCAATTTCAGCCTCTTCGTTAGCGTCATCCGTCAATGATATTTCATCAAAGATCAATGGAGTTGTGGCAACAATTATCGCACTTAAAGGCTTGAGAAGTAATCTGGCCTCACAGAACACATCCTGGAGGGAATACTATAAAATGATCCGGCGAGATTTTTTGGCGATCGCCTCTAACGTGGTGGGGCTTTTTGCACCAACAGCCGTGGGAAACACGATTATCATTGCCTGGATGTATAGTGATACACGTGATTATATGAAGTTTCAAAAAACTGGTCAGCAACTGACTGAAAACAAACAAGATCTATTAAAAGCAGCAGATAAGTTTAGTGGCGACACATCAATTTGCGACTTCTATACCTACGTACTAGTGACAGCACTTGCAGAGCATTATGGCTTCTCACCAAACAACGGAATCAACTATAATCTTCAGCATGAGCATTTAGCTATGACCAAGGGAGTTCTGGCTAGAAATACCCTATAGCAACAGTTGTACAACCATAAAGCTGATTAATTCTGGCACAGGAAAGGCAATACTTAGATATTAGCACTGGCCGATGTATAGATCGGCCAGTGCTTTATTGTTACTATCTGTGCACTTGAAAGAGCAACTACTGGTGGCCTTAATCAATACTTACTGATAGCATATACATTAAAGATCCTACCTTTTAATACCCTATTCATCACAGAGATAGAATTTTCAATTGAGCAAAATATTAATTTTTGGAAACTCTGGTTCCGGCAAATCGACCTTAGCTAAGCACCTTTCAAATAACAAAGGATTAGCTCATTTGGATTTGGATGTTTTGGCATGGCTACCCACCTCCCCTCCCCAGAGAATGCCTTTAGAAGAATCCCGAGTTAAGATAGAGGTTTTTCTAAGGGAAAATGAAAACTGGGTGGTAGAAGGATGCTACACCGATTTACTTGAACTTCTAGTAGAAGAATCCACAGAAATAATATTTATGGATCTCAGCATAGAACAGTGTATAGAAAATGCCAGGAATAGACCCTGGGAGCCACATAAGTACGAATCCAAAGAGGCACAGGATTCAAATCTTGATATGCTGACACGCTGGATCAAGGATTATAAAGCAAGATCAGACACCTTTTCTTATGAAGCTCACCTGAGATTTTACAAAACTTATCAAGGCAAAAAAGCTATTTATGCAGAGAATAAAAATATAAAATGAGCCTGCCCTAATCCCACCGTTTTCTTTACCCGCGCAAAAACCAGCAGCAGCTAATTTAGTTGCGTTAATTCTTAATTTGGACACGCGGTTTAAACAGAAGCTAGTCTACTAGGGGCTACATACCTCCATCGATGAAAAGCATCAGTAAAAAACCCCATATTTAATGGTCAATATATCGACCCACACAGAGAAAGCACTTGATTACAGCTATCCAGCTGTACTCTATCCCTCTCCAGACAACACAATCCGATACTTAGACTTGCCAGATTTCAGGTGCTTGAACGCTTCTTCAATCTGGCTCATGGGAAATATTTCCACCTGGGGCCTGATTTGATGATGAGCGACAAAGTCGAGCATGGTTTCCATGGTAGCTGGGCTACCTACCGGAGATGCGGAGATGGAGCGCTGGCCAAATATCATTGGGAAGAGTGTAAACTGTATTGGATTTACAATGGCACCGACAAAGTGTAAACGCCCCTTAGGCTTTAGCGCTTGCAAATAAAGATCCCACTCCAGATTGACATTTACTGTAGAGATAATGAAGTCAAAGCTCATTGAAGCAGACTTGATCTCATCAGGATCACGGGAGTTGAGGGTTTTATGGGCCCCCAATGATAGTGCTTCTTTTCTTTTATGCTCACTGGAGGTAAAAGCGGTTACTTCACAACCCCAGGCATTAAGGAACATGAGCGCCAAATGCCCTAGTCCACCAATGCCAATTACTGCAACTTTATCAGTAGGCTTGATGTTGAACTGCACTAATGGGTTGAATACTGTAATTCCACCACACAATAAAGGGCCCGCAGAGACATAGTCGATGTCCTCAGGAATAATCACAAGACTGCACATGTCAGCCCTGACCTTATCTGCAAAGCCGCCATTAGTCAGAATGGTAAAGCGCGCTTCAGCACAAAGGTTGTGGTTACCCAAACGGCATGAGTGGCAGGTCTCACAATAACCAGAATTCCAACCCAATCCCACTACCATGCCAGGCTTAAAATGGCTAGCTTGCCTCCCCGCCGCTACGACTCGACCAATGACTTCATGGCCCGCAACCATAGGGTATTTGGATACTCCCCATTCATCATCAATCATACTGAGGTCACTGTGGCAAACGCCACAATAGAGTACGTCCAGCTCAACTTCCGTCGCGCCCAACTCACCCAACTCTATCTGATAGGGCTGAAAGGGACCGCCGGCTTCCATTACTGCATAAGCATTGATGGTACTGTTCTCCGGCATAAGGTACTCCCGTTACTGTTAACCTGATTCAGGTTCCCACCACAGAAAACCAGTGCTCATCCAAACAAAAAAGAGCCGGGATATTCCCGGCCCAAGCCAAGTCCTGTGAGGTTGCTGAATTTCAGAGGACCTACGAGAAAACCTGGCTAATTCCTGTGATAGAACTTAGTTCAGTACGCGGTAACCTCGGCCGCGCAGACAATTCTTGATGATCTGGTCAGCCTCAGCCCCAGCACTCCCCGCACCGGAGAGACCGCCAACCAGTGCTCCGGCACCAGCTCCTGCTGCTGCGGCTCGGCTACTATCACCCACAATAGCTCCAAGCGCCCCACCTACTACTGCGCCTCCAGCGGCTCCGGCCAAGCCTCGTCGGCCCTGATCGCTATAGGTGGAGTAGGCAATCCCCTTACACTCGGAAAGATCCATTTGGTATTGATTCATGTTGACACCCCAGGTGTCGATCACAATTCCTCCAGCACCAGGCACCTGCTCCGGCTGGGCGGCACAGCCAATAAGAAGTGTTATACAGAGTCCAGCAGTGGCGGTAATACCAGTATTCATCGGATACCCCTTCCAGCTAGTGCTTAGAGACAGAGGTGCTGTCACGTATTTCTACTTTAGGTTTAGCTCTCAGTTGAAGTTGGCGCCAGCGAGGAAGCACTAAAAGAGGAGAAAAGTGTGACCCTGCAGACAGGAAAACCCGGACCTCACCTTAATTCCAGGAGCAAGCATTCGGAGGGTAGAACTTATCATACGCGGTAGACCGTCCACTTTCGTATTGGCTACATAAGAAAATACACTCAGGAAAAGTCTCTCAAACTATAAGCATCACTTATTAATACTTTTCATATGCTTATTGGGCATTTTTTAAACTCTCCCATATATTCACAGTTAATTGATGGATTCACAAAATCCATTGGTGATACACCTGAAAATGGTTGAAGGATACTAAGAATGGAATACGGCATATTGAAAAAGGTAGTCTTTGTGGCTGCGATTATTTACTCTTCAATAACTTCGGCAAGCGAGGACTATAAAAACTCCCCTGCAGTATTTGCCAATAGTTATGAGCACATTATTATTGAACCAGAGTGGGCAGATGATAATAAACTGGAGTTAATTCAACCAAAAGAGTTTCGCCGCTGGGTATTTATTGGTTCGCCAATAACCCCAAATGGACTAAACGGGGGCAATGCCAGCTTTCCAGAATACCATAATGTTTATGTCCAACCAGAAGCCTTTCAATACTATCGGGATCATGGTAAATGGCCCGAAGGAACGATCATGTTAAAAGAGCTGCAACTTACCGGAGGAAAAGCAACAGAAGCCGATGGTTCGCGTTACGAATCCTCCGGTCGCGGTTATTTTCCCGGAAAAGTTAACGGCATGGACGTGTCTGTAAAAGATTCAACAAGATTTCCAGAGTCCAGGGGATGGGGATATTTTAACTTTGGTCACCATGCTCCCCCATATGCTGCCAGTACAGAAGCAATGGATATCTCTTCCTGCGCAGGCTGCCATATGGCCAATGCCACAGAAGATATGGTCTTTATGGATCTCTATCGGCCACTGATTTCCCCACTCAAGCTGCCAGAAGCTAAGTAGTCTCAGCAGAAAGCTTCACAATATCATCTGACCACTTAGCTTCCAAAGAGCTCCAATCATACCCAGATGTAGCAGCAATAAATTTTTCAAGAGCTGGAGACAAAACAGAATTATTGGTAGTAGCAAGACCTACTGTTCTAGATAATGGTGGGTCTGTAATTGGGAGGTAGTCAAGCTCCGGCTTAATTAATGAGTAAAGAGGAATCACACTGACTCCTGCTCCCTCTCTAATCAAGCATTGAATCCAGTCCTCTCGCTCGCTACGAAATACAATATCCAACTCCAGATCCTGCTCTCTATTGAACACTTGGCCTTTCTGACGGAATTCACAATGTAAACGCTCAACATAGGGTTGATTGGCAAGATCAGAAACAGAGATAGACTTTCGGCTTAAAAAATTATGGTTTGGAGGACAAGCCAAAACCAGCGGTTCCTGAAATAATTTCAGGAAGCGTATTCGTGAATGCGCCACACTTTGCGGCAGACAAAACACTGCATCAAGATTACCTGTCAACAATAGCTCTCCCAAAGCTGGTGGTGCGACATCATGAATCACCACGGATATCTGAGGATTATTTAATCGAAATTGACCCAACATCCCCACCAGAGCTTGCGGCCCAATGGTACACATGATCCCAATATTTAGCTCACCAGATTCCCCAGCTGTAATTGCGCGGGCTGTTAAGTTGACCAATTGCCGAGTATGATCAATTTGTTCAAAATTGCTCCGTAAACTACGGCCTAGCTCTGTCAACTCAATATATCGGCCTTCACGGTGTACTAAATTCCCACCGAGTTCCTCTTCTAACTTTTTAATACCTTGGGTTAAAGCTGGCTGCGACACATGGCACTGCTCAGCGGCACGAGTAAAGTTCAGCGTATCTGCCAGCGCAAGAAAATAGCTAACCTGCTTGAAATCCATTCTCTAGCCACACTCCCTTAAACCAATAAATAGTGACACCTTAGAGCAGGGTCTACTCCAAGGATTAAGTTATATATATCATTACAGATGATTAACCCGGCTGCTTTTTACTTAGAATGATCCGCCTAATGATTGGTACTGGTAAAAGATTTTCAAGCGTTGGCTCTGTGCCCTTGAATCGAGAATATTAACTACCCCCTCAAACCTAAGCAATTTACGACTGACTTTGTCATAAACTAAGTCGAGATCGCCGGCAAACAGTCGCAACAATGGCTGGGCTACGTCCACACGGATACAGGTATTCTCCAGCTGGTTTTGATTACAGGCTACTTTGCGCGCCCTCAGCTTGATTGCCCGCCCATGCATTGGAGAGGCAAAATTGAATTTGAGGACGTCACCACGCACTAATGCCTGCCAGTGTTCACGCACATATACATCAAAGCCAGCATCTACCACATCGATACTTTCCCGCTCTCGCATTACACTCTTCCAACCTGTCTGGCCGGACTTACGGTAGCGCATCAACCATTGCCCCTGCTCCCTTCGCACTTCACGTACTTCCCCGTGGCGAAGGTCGGTTTGTATAACTTCCGGCATAGTCGTGCCACCATGAGGGTTACCGGTATGATCCAGTAATGTCTTTTTAGCAAACAATTGCCCTTGAGCTGAAAAATACAGCACCTGTACCTGGCCATTTTCAGCGGGAAGATAATATTCACAGTATTCAAGGCTGTGGCTTTCTGGATCGAATGCCAGGCCCGTTGCAGAGGTCTGGCCTTGATAGCCACAGCCTGCCATTGATATCGCCAGGGCAGCCAGCAGCTCTAACATAGTTCACCCCATAGAAATATTTGATTAGCCCGGCCATCAGTGAGGCAACAGAGTAACTATTTGGATGCCGTATTCAGAGCACGTGCCAACCGAACAAAAACCGGCAACATCACAGCCCATAGTACTGACAGCACCATAACTGACTGCCATAAGGGCCGGTGTAGTTCCACGGTACCGTTTAGTAAAGCGCCGGTATAATAACTGAAAGGTCCAAAAATCCCACCTAGTAAGGCAGGCAGCCATAAATTACGCTGCAGCACTGCCAGGCTATAACGCAGTGTCATAGCAAAGTTCAACCATAGACAAATCAGCCAGACCGGCGGCCAGGAGCTACCACTGAGATTGCGCAACACACCAATATGGAAAAGCACAGAGTCCACCCCCACACCGAAAAGAAAGATGCCCGCTAACCAAAGGGGCTCCCTGCGCAGATTTGCTATGAAAAGCAGGTGAATACTCAAATTAACCAGAGTAAAAGGCACTACAATCCAGGGGCGGGCAACAATCACACAGAGAGGCCATGCTATATCAAATAGTATGGCATTGGCGAAAAATCGCCACATTTTAAAAGCTACCGAGAAACCGCGGCTTGGCAAAAATAAACTGTGCGGCACTGATCACTCTCTGCATAAATCCACCCTCGCAATAGCATAGGTAAAATTCCCACATACGAATAAAGCGTTCATCAAAACCAAGAGCTTGCATTGCATCCACCTGCTTCAAAAAAGCCTCGCGCCAGTGGCGGATAGTATGTGCATAGTGGATGGTAATATCTTCCAGATCGACCATCTGCATATCCGTGGCTGTCGCCACATGGTGAGCAACCACCTGGTTTGATGGCAAGCAGCCACCAGGGAAGATATAGCGCTGGATAAAATCCACTTCTTTACGATATTGCTGATAACGTTGATCCTGAATGGTAATGGCCTGCATCACCATCAAACCATTATCTTTAAGCAAATGGCTGCAAGTAGAAAAAAACTTACGATGGTATTCATGCCCTACCGCTTCCACCATTTCAATAGAAACCAATTTATCGAAACTTCCCTGCAAATCACGGTAGTCTTGTAAGAGCACAGAAACTTTATCTTGCAGCCCCTCTTTTTGTACCCACTTTCGGGCATAGTCATACTGCTCTTCAGAAATAGTGGCAGTAGTTACCCGGCACCCATAGTGTTTTGCGGCAAAGATGGCCATTGCGCCCCAGCCGGTTCCTATCTCAAGTAGATGGTCATTGGCCTCTAGCTGTAATTTTTGGCAAATATGCCCCATTTTGTGTACTGAGGCATCAAATAGCGGCGTTTTCTCTGAGGGGAATATTGCCGATGAATAGAGCATGGTCTTATCGAGGAAAAGCTGAAAAAATTCGTTACCCAGATCATAGTGTGCAGCAATATTCCTACGCGAACCGTTAGGATTATTCGAGTTTAATCGATGCAGACCTCGCAGGAACATTCGTGGTAACTGACTCCAACGCCCGTCCATATCCTCAATCAGATCCATGTTATCGACCATCAAACGAATTACACTCAGAAGACACGGTGAAGTCCAGTCCCCTTGCATGTAGGCTTCACCAGAACCAATAGTGCCATTGAGTAACACCTGAACGTATGCACTGCCATCCAGTACCTTTATATGTGCACGAACACAGGCTTGATCTATAGGTTGGCCAAATCGATATTTATTAACTCCCTCCTCGATAAGCAAATGCCCCCTATCAATTACCCGCATCTTACTCAACACTAGCCTGCGGGCCAGGCGAACCATCCATGACTCTGATAGCCCCGCTAAAGAAGTACTCTCTTCCCTTTGGACCTGTTGTATGACTTTCATAGTTGCTCTTCTCCTCCCTGAGTCCCACGCTTACTACCCGGATGGGAAAAAACGGGGGTGCGCTTAATCCATAATTTCAGCGCCTGCCAATAAATTGTGGCTATTACCTTTGCGGTCATGAATGGGTACTGGATCAGGATACTATTGAGCACCGCGCTACTCACTTCACGGCGACGCAAGCTCAGTACAGCATCAAATAGAGGGCGCTCACTCTCTCCCCCGGTACTCGTGTCAAAATTCTGCAGATAAGCCGTCAGTCGATCTCCTGGAGTGATACTGCGCCACCGGTATCCCTGGGTAATCGGCATAAAAGGGGAAACGTGGAAAGCTTTGGCAAATGCCACTTTCTGTACCCGGGCACCAGAGCGGCAATCCAACACATAACTATGGCGTTCATTCCAGGGCGTATTGTGCACATCCAGTAAAAGCCAGCGTACCTTATTGCCCTCTCCGTCAAAACAGTAATAGATGGTGATTGGATTCATGTTGTAGCCAAAATAACGCCAATTAGCCAATACACGCACAGGGCCCTGCGGACGCTCTCCACAAACATCTTCCACTCTACGACGCACGGCCTCATCCAGACTTAAAACCGGATCACCAAAGAAGTCCTTCCTGCAAAAACGCGCCGGTGCCCAACCCCGCGTTGACCACCACCGCGAAAGAGAACAAAAGCTATCCAATTCCGCCAGGTCCAGATACACCATAAACACTTTATAACGAAACTGATTCTGCCTAGGTGAAAAACGGCGATGCTGTACCCAGCCCGTATAGATGGCACTCTCCACTACAATTTCCCCTTCACCAGCAAACCCCCAGGCTTTCGGCCACTCGCAAAGCACTATTTACACCATCTTCATGAAAACCATTGGCCCAATAGGCGCCGCAAAACCAAGTACGGTTTACGCCATTGATACTGGCCCACTGCTGCTGTGCCCGCGAGCCAGCAACAGAGAATTGCGGATGGGCATACTCGAAGCGTGCCAGGATTTTCTCCTGTTGAATTCGCTCTTCCGCATTCAGCGTAACGCAGTAGGTTTTTTCTGTTTGTAGTCCTTGCAGGATATTCATGTTGTAGGTGAGAACTGGCAGCTGATCCTGCTCCGCGCGTAAGCGGTAATTCCAGCTAGACCAGCTGAGCTTGTGCTTCGGCAGCAGAGCGGTATCTGTATGCAAAACTACCTTGTTACAGGCATAGGGAATTGCTGAGAGGACTTGTTGCTCACGAACCGAAGCATCATCCAGGCATCGCAAAGCCTGGTCAGAATGACAGGCAAATATCACCCCATCAAAAGAATGTTGTTCACCGGCAGAAGTTAATAACTTCACACCTTGCTCTGTACGCCGCACAGAACAAACCTTAGTGGAGAGCCGTATTCTGTCGATATAAGGTGCTGCCAGGGGATCTATATAGGAGCGTGACCCACCCTTGATCACCCGCCATTGAGGCCTGCGCACTATATTGAGCAAGCCATGGTTAAAAAAGAAGCGTACAAAAAAGCTGACTGAAAATTCCAGCATCTGCGACACGCTAGCCGACCAGATTGCAGAGCCCATAGGAACCAGGTAACGATTGGCAAACTCTGATGAATAACCATTTGCAGGAAGGTATTCGCCCAGGGTCAGGCCATCGTGCAAGCGCCCTTCTCGCCAATCACGTAACGCGCCGCGGTTAAATCGCACAATATCCCAAAGCATTCGCCAGTGGCCGGCACTGAGTATGTTGGAGCGCTGGGAAAACAGCGTATTCAGGTTATTACCAGCGTACTCAAAGCCCTCCCGATCACAGCGCACACTGAATCCCATTGAAGTTGGTTGGGATTCAACTCCGAGTTCATCCAACAAGCGAATAAAGTTCGGGTAAGTCCAGTCATTGAATACAATAAAGCCTGTATCAATTGCCAGTTGGCGCTCACCCTCCTGTATGTCGATAGTAGCGGTATGCCCGCCCAGGCGTTCCTGTTCCTCAAAGAAGGTTATGTCATATCTGCGGCTTAGTAAGTAAGCTGATGTGAGTCCGGCGATACCGCTGCCAATAATGGCAATACGCATCAATTCTTCCTTAAAGTGCGAATCCTACTTATCCTGGGTGTGCAAAAACGAAACCAAATAAAACGAAAAAAGCCAAAAAATCGTAAAGGCCAACTCAAACGTCGGGGGAAATCGATTACTGATTTTCCTTTTGAAAGGCCGCTCTCTATATATATTGCAGCCCGCTCCGGGCTGATTAGAAAAGGCATATCGAAATCGTTACGCGCCGTCAGTGGAGTGTCTACAAACCCAGGACGAATACATACAACTTTGAGGTTTGTATGGCAGGAATCGGCACGCACCGATGCCAGAAAATAATCGAGCGCAGCCTTTGAACTACCATAGGCCTCCGCACGCGGAAAAGGGACAACCGATGAAAGACTGCCGAGGGCGGCAAATATCGGGGCAGGGCTTACACTCAGCAGTGGCAGAGCGATGCGCAAGGTATTTATGACACCGAAGAAATTGGCATCAAACACCCGTCGATACATAGCACTTTCAAGCTGTAAATCATTGTCATATTCGCAGGTACCCGCACAGGCAATCACCATATCCAAGTGGTCAATAAACTCATTAAGGCGGGCGGGAACTGCCGCCATGGCATTATCATCAGCAACATCACAGTCGAGTATCTGGATGCGGCTGGGCGCGCATTTTTGCAGCTCTACCAATGTCTCACGCCGGCGAGCGGAGGCAATTACAAAGTTATTGTGCCGAGCAAGGCGCAGGGCCAGCGCACGGCCAATACCAGAGCTGGCGCCGGTTACCCATACAGTCTTATCACGAATTTCACCCACCAGTCAGCCCTGGCCCAGCCGCGACTTGATTTTTCGAATCAGGGAACCCAGCAGAGGCACCTGCTCATAGACCATTGCACCCATGTCGTAAAAATCCTCGTGATAAAATACCTTATCCGAAAATCGCACCAAGCTGCAGCCCCGCAATCGCAACGGCCGCCCCCCTTTCAAGGATTGGTGGGAGTAGTTCATATACCAGGGTAAGCAGGCACTTTCATGGGTAATGGATGCCTCTTCAAAGCGGAAGCGACACTGGGTAAGTCCCCGGCTCATTTCACCAAAGTGCGCTTTTAACGCTGATAGCCCCTCAATTCGGTATAGTGGGTCGCGAAAAACAACGTCATCGCTATATATCGCAGATAAATCCGCTGGATCTCGCATCAAAAAATCTTGGTAGTAAGTCTGAAGTTCTTTTACCAGCGTTTGACTGCTCATAGCCTCTTCCACAATATCCCGCACTTCTGTCCCTTAAATCTACGCCCAACCACTGAGGATGGATCACAAGCAAGATACAAAATAAATTTCAAAAAACCACATCCATACCTTTCCAGTGAGCGTAGTAAGTATCGACAATACAGCAAAGAGCGCTAAGATGGCGCAGATACAAAAACTCAATAGCAATGGAATTGCAGTGAGAGCCACCCAGGACTGTGCAGATGACTGGAGTACATTACTCACGCGGGTCGGTACCCAGCGTGACAGGCAGGCATTTGAACGTGTTTTTCGGCACTTCGCTCCACTGATTAAGGGCTTCCACCACAGCCGTAGCACCCAGGCACTCAATACCGAAGCAGCTGATGAATTGGTGCAAGAGGTAATGCTCAAGGTATGGCACAAGGCACCCAGCTTTGACCAGAGTAAGGCCTCTGCCAGCACCTGGATCTATACGATTATGCGCAATTGCCGTATCGATATGCTGCGCCGCAACCAGCGCCATCGGCACCGGGAAGGCGATATAGATGTCGCTGACATCTGGGATGAGGCTCTGGAAAATCAGCCCCTGCTTTTCTTGCAACATAAACGCAATGAGCGGGATATTGCCGACGGTTTAAGTGCACTGCCGGCAGAACAAAGCCATATCCTGGAAAAGGCCTACATGGAGGGAAAATCCCACAGTGAAATATCACAAGAGCTGCGCCTACCGCTGGGCACGGTGAAATCCCGCGTGCGCCTGGCAATGAAGAAATTACAAGCTCGATTTGTCAGGTGATCGCCGTATGATTCGCCACCACCCCGATAATAACTTACTGTTGGAATACGCCGCCGGCAGCCTGGCACGCGGACCTAGCCTGGTAGTCGCCGCGCACATCCAGATGTGCGCGGACTGTCGCTCACACTACCACAGCCTCAATTGCCTGGGTGGCTCCCTGCTAAACCAAAGCCCCGCTCAACCCCTGAAGTCCAAGGCTTTCGAATGCTTAATTGCACGTATCGACCAGACCCAGGAAAAGATTACCGATCTGGAAAAACCTGCTAGACAACCAGACTTATCAATCAAGCAGGTCCCGGCAATGGAACATTTACCAAAAGTATTGAACAAGTTGCTGGAAAAAAACCCCAGCAGCAAGTGGAGAAAAGCTTCTCGCAATTTAGAAGTGTGTCGGGTGAGGACCGGGCAAAGAGAGTATGAAGTCGCCTTTCACCGTCTACGCAGGGGAGCCAAGCTGCCAGAACACGACCACAGGGGGCCAGAGTTTGCAGTGGTTCTAAACGGCAGCTTCTCTGACCACAATGGGATTTATGGGCCGGGAGATTTTGTATATCGCGAACCTGGCCAGATACACCGCCCAATTGCCACCCAGGACCAGGACTGCCTGTGCTTTTCTGCAGTGGCTGCCCCGGTAGCCATCACGGGGATCAGCGGTTTATTACTCAACCGATTGATCCCCTTCCGCCCAGGTTAATATAGCCAGAGAAAGATCCGGGCTATCAGGATGCCACCATCGAAACCTGATCTCCATCCACAAACAGCCCAAACAGCTCCTGCCAACGCTCTTTTACCAAGGCAAACTTCTGCTCACGCACATGGCCATAACCACGCACCTTGAGCGGGATCTCCAGCAGCTCCTGCGCAGTGGCAATATTGTCTGCTCTGAGTTGAGCTGCTACTCCCTCTACGGCCAGGGCCACCTGGTGTGCCCAGTCGCGCTCTGCGCGACGTTCCCCAGAGTAGCCAAATATATCCATAAAGGTACCGCGCAGTACCTTGCCCCGTGCCAATAATGGCATCAACTTACCCATCCAGGGACCAAACTGCATTTTTCGCACTGTGCCACTGGCATCCGGCCTGGCCAATAATGGCGGCGCCATATGGAACTTCAGGGTGTAATCACCGGTGAAAGTCTCGCGCAGCTGCCGCTGGAAATCGTCGCCACTGTAGAGGCGCGCCACCTCGTATTCATCTTTATAGGCCATGGCCTTGTAAAGACTATTAGCCGCAGCCCGGGTCAACTCTCCGGATGTGCCCTGCAGAGACAGCTCCGCCTGATGTAACTGCTTAATACGGCGGGTGAATTGATGGGCATAAGCTGCATTTTGGTACTCACTCAATTCACCTGCCAAACGGGCGATCAGCTGCTGAACACTCTCTTGGGGCTCAATCATTTTTACTGGCTGCGCTGGAACCGCCAGTTTTTCAATTGCCCTTGGGTCAGTCGCCAGCAGGCGCCCTGCACGGAACGCCCGCAGGTTATTTTCCACCGCGACGCCGTTTAACTGGATGGCCCGCTCCAGAGCTGCTTCACCGATAGGCAGCAGGCCCTTCTGGCAGGCAAACCCCATAATCATTAGATTACTGGCAACAGTATCCCCAAAAAGGGCCTGAGCGTATTTATTTGCATCGAAGGCAAAATACTCAGCACACAGGGACTCAATACTCTCTTGGGTCGCATCCGCCGGAAATGCCAGCTCATTATTGCGGACGAAAGCCGCTACCGGCACTTCTGCAGTATTAACTAGCGCTCGCATCTTTCCGGTGGCAAATTTCGGGCGCTGGCCTGCGGCCGTCACCATATCGCAGCCGAGTAATAATTCAGCTGCGCCATCGCGAATTCGTGCAGTGGTAATTGACTCAGGGCGAGCGCCCACTTTTACATGGGCTACCACCGCACCGTTTTTCTGTGACAATCCAGTGAAATACAGGGTGGTGCTGCCTTTATCTTCAAGGTGCGCTGCCATTCCCAGTAAGGCCGCCACGGTGAGTACACCACTGCCACCAATTCCTGCAACCAGAATACTAAGTGGCTGCTGTAAATCTGCAGCTGGGGCCGCCGGTAATTCGGCGATGGCAGAATCCAGGGATTCGGCCAGCGACTGTACCGGTGGCTTTTTCAATTCACCGCCCTCTACAGTCACAAAGCTCGGACAGAAACCATCGGCACAGCGCATATCCTTGTTACAGCTGGACTGGTTAATCTGGCGCTTGCGCCCAAAAGGTGTCTCCAGTGGCTCCACTGCAATACAGCTGGATTGCACACTGCAATCCCCACAGCCCTCACACACCCGCTGGTTAATCAGCAGCCTTTGGGCAGGATCAACCATCTGCTTTTTCTTGCGGCGACGGCGTTTTTCCGCTGCACACACCTGCTCATAAATAATCGCAGTGACACCGGGAGTCTCACGAAGGCGACGTTGAACTGCATCCAGCTCTGAGCGATCCAGTACTTCTATCCGGGCCGGTAACAAGTTGCGATGCTCGTGCCAGTGGTCCGGGTTTTCGCTCAATAAAACCACTTCCCCGACGCCCTCTGCCAACAGCTGGGCAGCCAGGCTTGGCGCGTTCACCTCACCATCAGCGGGCTGGCCGCCGGTCATGGCTACCGCATCGTTGAGCAGGATTTTGTAGGTAATATTGACTTTGCTGGCCACAGCTTGACGAATAGCAAGCAAGCCGGAGTGATTGTAGGTGCCATCACCCATATTCTGGAAAATATGCTCGGCACTGGAGAAACGGTGCAGGCCCACCCAATGGGCACCCTCACCCCCCATATGGGAATAAGTATCGGTGCGCAGGCCTTTACCCAACGCCATAATGTGACATCCGATACCGGCACTACCCAGGCTGCCCTCTGGCAACTTAGTGGAAGTATTATGCGGGCAGCCAGCACAAAATATCGGTTCCCGCGCAAGCAAACCGCAGGCTTTAGTTGGTACATTCCCACCCAGCTTCTCAGCCAGAGGAATCAGTGTCTCTGCCAGATCAGTATCTGACAGCCAACGGGCAATCGCCTTGGCTACCTGATCTGGCCCAAATCCCCAAATAGCGGGCAGCAGATCATCGCCATTCAGGTCTTTCTTACCGATCACTTTCGGCCGGCGTCCATCCTCCCAGCCGTAAAGCAGGTTTTTAAGCTGGTCTTCCACCAATGGACGCTTTTCTTCGACGACCAAAAGGCGCTCCATGCCATCGGCAAACTCACCAATGCCCTTGGGCTCCAAAGGCCAGGACATTGCGACCTTAAAGATGGAAATGCCCGCTCTGTTCAAATCTTCTTCGCTCAAATTGAGCAGTTGCAGAGCTTCCAGCAAATCACCGTGGGCCTTACCGACAGTGACAATTCCGAAGCGTTTGTGTTCAGCTTTATGGGTGGTTTTGTCCAGGCGATTTGCATAGGCAAAGGCCTGGGCCGCCGGCAGACGCTCCTGCAACATACGACGTTCATACTCCAAGCGCTCCGCCGGCCAGTTGAGGTGCGGGTCATAATTCAGGCCATGCGCTGGAACAGGAAAGTCTGCGGGAGTTACAAAATGAGGCAAACCGGGCACAACCAGGGAGGCCCCAGCTTCTACGGTTTCAGTAATTGTCTTGAAGCCCACCCACAAACCGGAAAAGCGGGATAAGGCGATACCGGCAAGCCCGAGTGTCAAATATTCATCGATTGAGGCCGGAAAGATTAGCGGCATCATCACCGACTCAAAAATCTGGTCGGTATTGTGAGAGAACATGGAAGATTCAGCCGTGTGATCATCGCCACACAGGGCCAATACACCACCGAGTTTGGCCGTACCCTGAATATTTGCCTGACGGAATACGTCTGCAGTGCGATCTACGCCGTGGCCCTTGCCATACCAGATCGAAAAGACCCCATCGCGTGTTGCCTGTTTGCGGTAATGATCGACCAGCTGGGTGCCCCAGATATTAGTAGCCCCCAGATCTTCATTGATACCAGGCTCAAAATGGATATCGTGCCCTGCCAGCAGCTTCTTGTGGCGCCACAGGGCCTGATCGTAGCCGCCGAGGGGAGAACCGCGATAGCCGGAGATAAAGCCAGCGGTGTTGAGGCCGGCCAATTCATCCATGCGCTTCTGCATCAAGGGCAGGCGCACCAGTGCGTCAATACCAGTCAGAAAGACCCGGCCAGATTCACGAGTAAATGCGGCTTTAAGGGAATACTCCGTATCAAAGCCAAGCTCCTGATCGCCTTCGACCATTGCCATGGGTACCACCTGTGTATTCTTTATTGCTTTTCTCGCTACTGGGTGCTTAGGATCTGCAGGCCACTTTTTTCAACTCAGCGGACGTAAAGCAGTTTGAAGGCAAACCAGAGCTTTTGATTAGCCGCTAAAATTAACATCGGCCGCCTGGGCAGGTCATACCAAAATAGGCCTGACTAGGGCATAATACGGACACAACTCGCTAAAGATCGCCAACTGATGGCAACAAATCACTCAAAATGCCACATTTTGGAGGATCTATCGAAGAGGGAGGGCCCAGATGTGCCACCACATTTGAGCGCTGAATACCCGGGCTACTGTCCACCGATACCTCCCGAGAGCTACAGCAACCGGGTGTGTGACGAAAGTAGCTAAGTTGGTCGCTACATGGGATGTAGGTAAGAGTGAGTATTTATAACAAAGACAAAACCGTTTCACAGCAACGCTACGGCAAAGGCTTTACCACGCTTAGCTCGAAGACTGAAGCTAGCAGGTAATTCACATTATCGGTTCATAAAAACCAACCGTTTACTGGAGACATGAATAGACGGGAAGGTTACCCGGTTTGCCAGGTTGAAAGTGAGACTGCCGGAAACCCGGTATACGTTCAGAAAGATGAGATACGGAAAAAACCATGGCCTATTTACTGGATGCCATCGATAAAAAGATCCTGGAAATTCTTCAACAGGACGCCACTATTCCCAATATTGAACTGGCAGAAAAAGTCTGCCTCTCCCCTTCCCCATGCTCGCGCCGAGTCAAGAACCTGAATGAACAAGGCTTTATCAAGCGTGCCGTGACCTTACTGGAGCCGGAAAAAGTAGGACTGCCGGTGAGCGTCTTTATCCAGGTTACCCTCAACCACCAGGTCAAAAAAGAATTACAGGATTTTGAATCCGTAATAGGCCAATGGCCGGAAGTGATGGAATGCTACTTAATGACGGGAGACTTCGACTACTTGCTCCGAGTCGTGGTCCCCAATCTACAGGCCTACCAGGAGTTCTTGGACAAGAAGCTCACCGAGCTACCGGGCATTGATCATATTAAGAGTAGCTTCTCCCTCAAACAGGTACGCTACCGAACAGAACTACCACTGGATCAGTTACTGGAAAAGAAGGGACAGTAAGAGAGAATTGCTCTCCTGCGAAGCTGGCAAGTTCATATCTTACTTCGCTTTAAGCGCCTGAGGAATAACCAGGCGCTCCCCTCAAGTAAACACCTAAGTCGAATCATACCCCGGCACCCACCATTTGTAGCGACCTAGAAATCCGCTCATTCACTTACTGCCCAAACCCAGCGGGATATAAACATGTGAAAATTTAAATAGCAAAAATACCTACGACTAGAAAACTACACCTTTTATAAAACCCGCAGGATAAGACAAGTGCAAACTTTTATTAGATCGACGTTACTCATTGCCTCTATCGGAGGTGGTTTTATGGGCTGTGTCTCAGCCCTGAATTATTTCTTTGCTTTCAGTAGCTGGACTATAGGTGGGGCTATTGTGAATGGCCTGGCCCTAACTGTCTTTATATATACACTCTATGCCGGACTGCAATTTTCTAAATCCGCTTCAAATACCAAACAGCTTTCACGCGCTTTTCTCCTCCAGGTTCCATGGCTTTCCTCACCAATCTTGATGTATAAAATTGGAACAGGAATATCCCTTACTTTCATGTACTCCTCACACGGAGGTAATTACTTCTTCAGCCTGGGAGCCAATTATTCCATGGCTATTTTCAGTGATAGGCCTTGGGGTATTGGGGTAAACTTAGCAGCTATCGGGTTCCTAATGCTAATCAAGCTTTACAAAAAATAAGTTGCCTCGAAATATAAAAAGCCCCAAGGTCTATCGATGCCCTAAATGTCATGACAAACAATTCAGAAACCAATAACAATACTCAAAAAATGGATCAATCCCAGAAAAAACCTGAAGACACCTTGATACTCCTTCATGGCGCCCTTGCAGATGAGAGGATGTGGGAACCGCACATCCAGCTCCTATCCAAAGAATTCACTGTGGTTAATTTTACCCAGAGACATTTTGGTGTAAATGGACAAGATTCAAATGGCAACTTTGGAATTGATACCCATGCCGAGGATCTTAATTCATTTATTAAGGAGAAGACCAGTAAGCCCGTGCATCTTGCAGCCTGGTCTTATGGAGCCGATGTGGCCTTGAATGCTGCAATTAAGTCTCCTACCTCGTTTAAAAGCCTATTTCTCTATGAACCAGGATATCCGGGACACCTGGATAATGAAGAGATGGCTAAGTATATGCAGGATGCCGAGGCCATGTTTGGCAAGGTGTTCCAGGCCGTTTCTGATGGGAATCTCGCAGTGGCAGTAGAGTCCCTAATTGACGGGTCCGGTAATAAGGTCGGGTATTTTTCTTCCCAGTCTCAAAATCACCGCAGCCAACAACTGGAAAATACCCATACCCTACCCCTACAATTGAATCAATCTGAACAGCCCTCTCTGGATAAAACCCACCTTTCGAGAATCCAGATTCCAACCACTATTGCCTTTGGCAGCGATACCAGGTCTCTTTTTCGAATAGTATCTAAATCTGCAGCCATCCACATCTCCAGCGCCAAGCTAATTGAAGTTCTTTCAGAAAATCATATGCTACCGCTGGAAAATCCGGAGCAATTTAGCCAGCTCATAAAAGAACATATAGCCAGGGAAGAATAATCGTTAGTCGATTTGGATGATTAAAGAAAGGGGGAGCATTAAATGCTCCCCCTTAGCAATTAATACAGCCTTAGTATCAGCGGCTACTCGGCCTTACAGATACGGGCATCAGAATACCAGTTGCCCGCCTGGCAGGTTGCGCCTGACTCACAATGAGAGTCACTCGTGCAATAACATTGGCCTTCCGCATTACATTCCGGGGTCAGGTAATTTTCCAAAGGATCTTGCCCACTCACCCTCTCCCAGAAGGGATTAGTAAATACGTTGTTTGGATCCAGTTCAGCCTTGGCATCCAGGAACTGAGACCACTTGGGGAAACGCGACGGCATATTTTCGAAGATCGCCACCGAATTCTTACCCCAATGGGGTCTGGCTCCATACTTGCGCAGAGACATCTGCTCAATTTCCAGGTTTACGAAGTAGTTCTTGGGCACTGCTTCGCCACGCTGGCGCAAGGTATATTCAATACCCACAAACGCAGTATCGCGGCCGGCGCTCATGCCCAGGTAGCTATCAGAAGCCTTGCCAAAACGGAAATAGATACCATTCAACGGGAAGCAGGTTCGCTCACTGTGTGCAATAATCTGACGTACATCCGCAATCCAGTTAGGCAGCTCTTCAAAGGGAATGGCAACTTCCTGCAGGGCAATCGGTAGCTTATCCCATACGCAGTTGTTAGGCTCCTTACAAACAAAGTGCTGCATCAGATCCGCATGACCAGTCGGCTTAATAAACTTCTTAAAGCCGCTATCTACATCCCTGAAATAAGAACTGGAGCGTGCGGTATAACGCAAGGACGCTGCAAAGCACTGTAAGGCAGAGCTGTCAGCTTCATGTAAGCTGTCAAAAATAAGACCGAAAAGGTATTCAGAGAAATCAGAGACATCCGCCTGGGCATTATAGGCATTGCCTTTGGTATCCAGGGGAACTTTATTATAGGTGGTTACCGTATAACGACCGAGTCCGGGGAACCAGGCAACATTGGCTGAGTGATTATCCCGGGCCAGATCCAGTATTACACTCTCAAGGTCTTCATCATCCCGGTGCCCTTTCACCTTGGCCTGAACTTTATAACCGGGTTCAGCCTCAATAGTGACTTCCACCACTATGCCGAGGACTCCGAGGTTTACTCGGGCGGCGTTGAGCATCTCCCCACTCAATACACGCAGATCTCCCTTGCCATCGACAATTTTTAGCTCAGTGACATAGTCTGAGATCATGTTGCTTTTTTGTGTAAAAGTTGAACCGTGAGTGCCGCTACCGAGCATGCCGCCAATTGTAAATATGGCTAGTTCCGTCACCATAGGAACGCTAAGCTCATGCTCTCGCAGGTAGGCCGTCAGGTCGTTAAAGCGCATTCCTGCCTGAACGGTCACCAGGCGGTTTTCCTTATCCAGGCTAATCACCTGATCCATATTTTTTAAGGTGACCTGAACTTCACCATTTCCTGCACAGGCAGCATCAATCTGGCTGTTAAATCGGCGAGTACCCGCCATTACCTTACGCCCCTGCGCAGCGGCATTGCGTACAATATCCTGAACCTCTGCTACCGATGAGGGATCATAGATAACACCTGGAAAACAGTCCTGGGTACCCTGGTAATTCTTAATTACCTCGGGAACCTCAATGGGTGGTGGCAATTGTGCTGCTGAAGCCCCTGCAGCAATAAACAGACCTGCCGCACAAAGTAAGTTGGTGGCCCCGCGCAACAAACGACATCGCCCGGAAGAAAGTAAATGGTACATGCCTTTGTTTCCTTGTGATTGCATTTCAATTGGATGAGTGAATTAACCGAATCGGGGCAGCAGCTCCCGGTTAATAATATCTTGTACATTACCGCTATGATCTGGAGCTTTACCGCGAAGGAAGTCTCCATAACCTGAGCGGTAAGCTGCAATGGGACGTCTCCCTATTGAGGGTACCCACAGGGCATGGTTGGTGGTGGCAAACTCCAGTGAAGTACTGGCGAGAATACAAAGTGGCCCACGGCTTAAAGCAGCCGCATCAAAAATCCAGAATTCCTTGCCATTGGAAGCTGAGGTGGTGGGATTTTTCCTGACCACAGCAGCAATCAGGTAACCGTCATTCTGTGCCGTGGAGCCGGGTCTGGCCATAAATTGAGGCGTGCGCATCACACAGTCATCCGGGAACTGATAAGCATCAGCAATACGCATTTGCTTACAATCCATATGAACCAGTGCTGAAGGCCGACTTTCCTCTGGCATATCCCAGTAACCAAAGTGGCGCTCTGGATAGTTCCGGTAGGCCCAGGACACACGCATAGAAACCAGATTGGGACGATAGCCAACTGCCGCCCAATACAGGTGTTCAAAAGTCTCGGGGAACTGGAAGTGGCCTCTGTAAGCAGGGTCATTCATATCCCACAGAAGACGCTCATCACGTATAACCTGATAGTCTTCTTTAATTTCCCTCGCAGAACCGGAAGTCACCTGAATACGAGCACGGACAAGCCCACCAACATCTACCGGTGCGGCAGGATAACCAGATAGCCAAGAGGGTACCAAACCACCCTCCTGCAAAATCTCGTAGCGGAACAGTTGCTCTGACTTATCCATAGCCCCCATGTACTGGCCATAGAGGGTAATTTCACCAGCGCTATCATCGTAGTTACAAACAATATCGGAAGTATCGAAACCCAATTCCAAGTAGTCGGCAACTATATCCTCACGGCCAGTTATCATATCCGCTTTGCGCAACACCCAGCAGCGCGTGCGATGCTCTTGCGGCAGTACAATTCGTGTGCCAAGTATTCGTGTGGACTCAACCCTTGCGGCTGTCTCAAAAATCACGACGTGATTGCGTGTTACCCCCAGGGAGTGTGAGCTGGCAGCAATATAGGCATTATTCCCTTGGCGATCACGAATATTCCAGCTTTTGAAAGCTCCCTGCTGATCCCAGGAAATCAGCCGGATAAACCCAGAGCGACCTGAGTCACCCATATTGCCACCATAATTAATAGTGATGCACTCTCCGGTTTCCAAGTCAAAGAAAGGGTGCCCTGTCGTACGAATCTGGGGAAACAGCCACTTTTTAGGTGTGAGATTCTCAAGTAGTGGAGGCAGGCTGGATTCCCACTCATCCACTTCACCAATAGGCGTGATCATCTCCAGAGTGGTTGCGTCAAACTCGTACGGCATACCGCCCTCATAACTCATCGCAAAGCGATTATCCCCCATATAATTGGGAGCCGTATTGCAATAATTCATGAAGCCCAGATTTGGACTGGAATAAATAGTTCCACCCAAGAGGTTAAATTTGTCAAAGCCACTAAGATCCTGCTCTTGCATAATGGCAGAAGCAGTTCGAATCATTTTCCGGGTATAAGCAACATTGGAGTTGTTACTTCGGCCGCTAAAATCCAGTCGTGTAAGCGCTCCTTTTCCGTTTGGTGTCAGGTGATTAGGAGCGATGGGGATTCCCTCAGCCATCAATAAATGACCCGTAACATCATCTGGCAAATTCCCCTGGATTACCGATAAATGTCCAGATGAATCCTCCAGGCTGCCATACATAATGGATTCTGGAAAATCGGTATCAGTTATCTTGCTACGTGCCTGAGCTGTCATTGAGGACATACCAGCAAGTGGTAATGCAGAGATAGCCCCTGCAGCTTTCAAAAGATCGCGACGTTTCATTACTTTCCCTGAATAAACGGCCGACTGCCTTTCTGACCCAATGTTTAATGGACTATTTGAACCAGTTAACGAAAAAATTAGATCTCAGACAGCGAGAGATAATTTTATATTTCTTATTACTCAATCAAGAAATATTTACAAAAATATTATTCTGCCAAACACAATAGCGAAGCAGTTAAATATATTAAACTGGAAAAATCAAGACTGGAACTGTGACAGAAACCACCAAAAGAGAAAGTTAAAAATTAATTAAAAATGAACTATACAGTCATGCAAATGAATATTGAAAACAACTCCATTAAAGAGATCGATCCTCAACAGATATCCAATAAAATACCATTTATCTAAAGATTTTAAAGAGCAACCATTGCTTATAACATCATAACTTTCGTAAATTTGAAGAAAAGCAACTCACCCGCAAGACTTACACAAATAAGCTATTAAAGGAATTATCCGCCACCCAAAAAGAAATAAATTTGAAGCACCAGGAAGCTCAAACAGGAATCTCGACGTTGATTTTTGTGTCATTACAAAAATAGCATAATCCTTGAATAAAGCCCCTGACGATTTTAAAACCTTATCAAGCCTTCATTTCTACAAAGCAACCTCAAACAAAGATACAACCATCAAGAGAAATTTTATTCATCACAAACTTTGTGAGTAATAGATGTGCCGAGAATCTAAAAAGAGGCTTGGAAAAAGTGGAAATTTATGTGTTAATTTTTATTGACAGGAATTTCAGGCAATATACCTGATACCCTATTTGCCGATTAGCTTATTGCTAACTCGAAAGCTCAACGGCCAGCTATACCTCTATCATAGACATTAACTCCATCTGCACTATTCAGCTTCACTCAGCCATTCATCCAGAAAAAATATATTTTAGAACGACAACAAAAACGACTCGCCGTCTAAAAGTTATGCTGGCAGCTTCCTTCCTTTATACCACTTACAATTTACAGGTAGTTATATATAAATTTTGCGGTAACTATTCCACAGATCGCAAAGCTGACAACAGATAGAAATTCATTTTCAGTTGATTGGGCAAGGCAGCATGAATCAAGTAGAAAGCCTGACTATAGCTATAGCCTGAAATTTTACTCTATTGACCTCTTCTTTTTTGAATACTATAGCTCCAAAACCATATTTCAGGCTCCCCCCAAAAGAAAACTACCAATGCGGACCTCTACGTCAAAAAGTCAAATTACAACGGCAAGACCTTCAATATAGCAATAGAGGACCTCACTTTGTAGGCCAACACTTAATAGCAATAAACAGAAAGAAGATAAATAGATGATTATCCAGCACAGGCCCTGAGTTTTTCTTACTTCACAAATTTAGTTTCAGTCTTTCCCCGATGGAATTATCGACAAACCCTTCTCTTCGGTAAAAATCTATCGTCCTCTGCCAGTGCTCTTTCTCAGGTGTACTTACCTCCAGTCGCGGCCACTCCTGCTCCCTGGCAAAGCTCACAACCCTGTTGAGCAAAGCCTTGCCGATCAATCTAGAGCGGTATTCAGGTTCAACATAAAGCTCTTCAATCACACCATAGTGCCCACCAGCATAAATAGCTGCAGACTGTGACACAGTAATTACCCCAACCTCAATACCTTCAACCAGATATAGGAAAACATGGAAGCCACTACCTTCAGACAGGAGGCTCTTGGAAACAGCCGTTAACTGCTCTAAGTCAATCTCCCGCTTATGACCTACAAGAGCCTGCAACAGCTTAGCCACCAAGCTGGCAACCTTAACACTATGTTCCGCAGAGGCTTTTATAATCCCATCGAGCATCAGTCGTATTCCTTTGCCTTCTTACTATTCCTCCCCATAAACATGACTCTAGTCACATTTTTTGGGTGTATTAAAAATGTGATCACATTTTTAAATTATCAGCAGATTGGAAAAGAAGCAAGTCCCTTCGCTTAACGCAATCAAGGCGGGACTAACACCATTCTAGTTACCTAAGGGATATGAAGCGCGCGGTAAACAGGAGATAAGAAAAGAGGTTGGCAGATATAAAATTAAGGCTCCCCTGGCAAGGGAAGCCTTTTAAAGTCATAGCCTGATGCTAGTCCCAGCGATTGAAAATAACATGCATTCCATGGTTGTCATCACTTACAAAGACAAAGAAACCGCCGTTGGTATGCCTTGAAGCACACACTTTGGTGCCTTTGGAAGTCTCTGAACACGCCATCTTATAGGCCTCAACACCCACAGTGTCGTACATACACTGGCCAGGCTGAGCTGCTATGTTTTGAACCAAATCGCGAGTTGTTCGAGCTAAGACATAGCGGTAATCACCAAAGTAACGGTAATTATATGCATCCAGATAATAGGCTTGTGAATCACCTCCAGATTCTAAAAGCTCTGAATAACACAGCTCTGGCTTTGCTATCCATAGCATATCCATATCCTTGGAAGCATGGATTTGCGGCCAATTTTGCTCGTCATGTTTGGAGAGCACTACATTAGTGGAGTCTACATAATCTTTCGATATCACATAGTCTCCTGTGTCACTCTCTATACGACACACCGGTGCGCCGCCAACAAAGTTGTCACACTGGATTTCCTCAAGGGCAACCGGAGTAGTTGATCCCAGGCAGCCAGGAGCATAAGTCTCAGCCCACTCCCTCACGGCAGTAATCGCATACTCTCTTTTATCTTCTATTTCATAATAGAAATCAGAAAAAAACCGGTATACCTCACGATCGTTAGTATTACTTTGAGTTGCAACCTTTGCGCATTGGCTAAAATTTGGAAGCTCAAAGGTGGCACTTGCCTGGGTAGGAATTACGGTAGCAACAGCCAGAATTGCTGCACAAAATGTAGCGACGGTTTTCATTCAAAATCCTCCATGAAATCGCTGTATCTTAAGTCGGCGCGGATTCTAGCAAAGAGACATACGCAAATGAAACATTTTTGTAATGTGATGACAGTGGCGATTGCTTACAGTAAGCAAGTATTATTCCGGGCAAAAGATCTTCCACTCCAATAATGTTGATATTCACAGTCGAATAAGCAACAGCATCACCACCTTCCAGCTATGGCTATAATACTTTCCAGATTCTTGAAGCAACTCTCAATCTCTTATACCTCAATAAGGTAATAAACCCGAACACCTTAGTGCCTGCACGATCTCTTTCTCTATGTAAACAAAGTCGAAATACTTGTCCCGATCGGCAATCCAAAATCCGCTAAATCCTTGATCGTAATCAAGTCAATCTTATGTGGTTACCACTTGCATACCAAGCTCGGCTTAAAGCTCATCAATTGCTTAGAGTTATCTATACTTCATCAGATTAAATATAAGGATAACGATCATGGCTTTTACATTTGATCCGGAATTCGTTCAGGCGACTGCAAAATACCAAGATCTGATAGACTCAATTGAGCCGATTCCTCCAGGAGATGTCATTACAAGGCGGGAAATCGGTGAAGGGGTTTTAAGAATGGTATTTAATACCTATCCAATGCCCAATGACGTGTTAAAAGATGATTTTCTAGTCAAGGCCTCAAATGAATCAAGCCTCCTGCTACGCTGGTATCACAAAAGAGATTCCACTCCAGGCCCTGCAATCCTCTATATCCATGGGGGCGGCTTAATTTACAATGATGTGGAAATATACGATAAAGCCGTTGCCAAGTATGTTTCTGATAGTGGAGTGCCATTCCTCTCCGTCGACTACCGCAAAGCACCCGAGCACCCCTACCCCACACCTATTGAAGACTGTTACACCGCGCTCAGCTGGTTGGTTAAGCACGCTGAATCAATGGGGGTCGATTCCACTAGAATCGCGGTGATGGGAGATAGTGCGGGTGGTGGGTTGGCAGCAGCACTAGCCATTATGAGTAGAGATCGCGGTGGACCTGCCATCTCGAAACAAATCCTTATCTACCCCATGCTAGATGATCGAACCACAACATCAAACCCCAGTCTGGCTCCCTTTGTGCTTTGGACCTTTGACGACAACCTTACTGCCTGGCAAGCCTACCTTGGCAAAGACATTGGTTCCAACAAAGTGAGTCCTTATGCTGCAGCTGCACGCTTAAAGGATGCCACCAACTTACCGCCAGCCTATATCGATGTTGGAGAGCTGGATATTTTTCGAGATGAAGATATTCAGTATGCTGGACTTCTAGGTAATGCAGGGGTCAGCACAGAATTACATGTTCACCCTGGCGTAATTCATTCATGGGAAATTTTTGCCCCTGAAATCTCTGTATCAATACGCGCTCACAAAGACCGAATACGAGCGATTCAATCGATATAAAGACTAGCTATATCCCCTGATTGGCTGGACCTTCCGATCAGGGGGGCAATTAGCATTTTGCTCAACGAGTACATCCATTTCCTACCAATTATCTACATCTATCGCAGGTAAAGCAATCACAATTCACGCCACCCAGAATGTAGCTGTAAACGGCAGTATAATTTTAAGCAAGCCCATATTACTTCCTTTGCGCTCTTAACTTGATTCAGACTAGGTAAAAATCCAGCCTTTCAATTTTTACATTTTTGAGAATCGAAACAATACAACCTGGCTAAAGACAACAGTATAACCACGAGAACTCAAAATTATATTTATAGGATAAAACGGAGAGCTAACCAGATAAAAGATACCCACGCGATCAAAATAGCCTTTTGACCAGGGTAATTCTTAGCTGAAACCTAAAACAATAATTGTTTATCCATTCGGACCAACAACATAAATAAATACCATCTCAAGTGGCCTAGACCGAACAACATGACACTCTAAAGTACCAGTTTTTTTGGCTAACTTAAGAATCACCTATAGAAACTGCGGAGGCAAAGCAATGATCCTTTAAAGTCAATACGTGCTTTTAACAAAAATCAGCATCAGTCGTTCAAACACCACAATTTCATCATTATCTTAAAAAATAATTTTCATAAAGAATTTCACTATAAAGGTATTTCCCGACAGCGATACATAAGGGCTCACTTGCAAATATGACTCTACCGCTACCATCTCAATCATAGATCCAATTTACAGTGCCAAACGACCACTCTCCAGAAAAAATATTTAGACGATAACTGTATGGGAATATATAAAACTCAAACTATATCGAATAGATATTTAAAGAAAAATAGCAGCTCAACTATGATGTAAGACAAAATTGACACTCAAGTACTTCTTTCCATTTACACCTCTGAGAGGGACATCAAGGTGAAATTCAAACATTCAACATTAATCGATACTTGTAAGACATCATCTATTTTAGCTGCTGTATTTTCCATTTCGCCATTTGTCTTTGCTGTGGAATGTGGCGACGTTATAAACTCCACTACTGTACTATCTGAGCCGCTTACTTGTGAATTGACACAAGATTCGCCCTACGCACTAACTGTTTTTGGCCCAAATGGAAACTTACAAATGGTTGGAGATGGAGAAATTATATGTGATACAGCCAGCCAGCATGGTATCGCAGGCATTCTGGTTAATGGATTCTCGGGGCTTGTCTCCGGGGGGACAATTACTAACTGCCCTGACGGCTTAAATCTGGAGGGTGATGGATTTCACATAATAGAAGGTATCAAAATATTAAGTTCCCCTAGGGAAGGCATCGTTATTGATAGCGACAGCAATACCATTGTAAGAAATCATATTATTGATACTGGCAATGACGACGGAATTGATATAAGAGGCGACAAAAACAAAATACTGCAAAATTATATAGAGTCAGCTGGTGATCAGGGAATAACAATTAATGGAGAATTCACTCTAGTCAATCTCAACCACATTGTAGGAAGCATTGATGGTGCCAGTGGAATTCAAGTCAATGCAGATCACACAACAGTATCTCAAAATTTTGTTACCAACAACTATAGCAATGGAATTGAAATAACTAGTGAATCAAACAATATTGTTAGTCAGAATTTCGTCACCAAGAATGGAACTAGCGGTTCCTCAGATGTTGCCGGAATAAATATATCTGTATTCAATAGCACCAACAATCAAATATCTGGGAACACCTCACTAGATAATAATGCCTTTGATTTACAGGACCTTTCCGACACAAACTGCACAGGCAGCAATCTATGGACAGGCAATATTTTTAAAACATCAAATCCAGACTGCCTAGATTAACAATGCTAAGCAATATCAAAGCTATTGAAGTGTTTAGTCTTGCGCCCTCAGAGTTTTAAATGGAGGCCAAACTTACATATAGACAAGACCTACAAATGTAGGCAGACTAAACTTATAAAATCACCTAAATACTTAGATATTAGATGGGAATATGAAGCAAGGTAGAATTACAATTTTCGATAGTCATCTACATATTATCGCACCAGGATTCCCTCTTTATTCAAACCAGGGATTCACCCCTGAGCCATTCACTACTGCTGATTACCTAAGCAAGCTCGATAATTATGAGCTGGCTGGTGGTGCAGTTGTTTCTGGATCATTCCAGAAACAGGATCAAACTTACCTTTTGGATGCTCTGGCACGATTGGGAAAAAACTACGTTGGAGTAACTCAATTACTATCAAGTACAGACAATAATACTATTCTTCGTTTAAATAAGGCCGGTATTCGTGCGGTACGCTTTAACCTAAGGCGTGGAGGCTCAGAGGACATTTCCAAAATTACACCCTTTGCCCAAAGAATTTATGAGGTTGCTGGATGGCATGTCGAGCTATATATAGATTCACAGCAATTAGATGCACTCATTCAAACCTTGCTGGCCCTGCCCAAGGTTTCAATCGATCATCTAGGGTTACGAAAAGCAGGTTTCAAATCAGTATTACAGCTTGCTGAGCAAGGAGTAAGAGTAAAAGCGACAGGGTTTGGACGCCTGGATTTTCAACCTGCCTCGGCTATTGCTGATTTATATAAAGCAAACCCAGAATGCCTGATGTTCGGATCTGACCTCCCCTCCACCAGAGCTCCAAGACCCTTCAAGTATGGAGACATTACATTAATTCAGGATACATTGGGAGAAGCTGCATCCAGCAAAGTACTTTGGAAGAATGCCAAAGCATTCTATCTGGGGCAAGAGTAGCTAAGTAAAGCCCTGCAAGTATTAGTTTTGCCCACCCAATAATTTAAAACTATGCGACGTTGTGGACTGCAACCTTTCTTCAATTCGTAACGACCATACCTTACTTCCTCGCCCAAGGAAAAATTAAACAACAAATAGAAATTTTCCCTAGTTGCAGCATCCAAAAGACCAACAACATAAACCTCTAAAAACCATTTATCAGAAATGGCCTTCAAAGAACCTCTAAACTCTAACATTCTAAAAAATACAAAGCAGGGTTAACCCCCTAAATATTTACCTTCCTTCCCACGCCTAGATATCAAGATTTTTAGACATCAGAAAGGAAAACTGCTAAAGAAGAACAAATGTGTCTTTCGTGACAAAATACAAAATTATAAATATTAATTCTTGAGCGTGTTTCTTCTCCTTCCACCCACAAAACAAGTACGATTGTTCGACTCCTTATTGCCTGCTGCATTTATGCATGCAATATTAGGGTGGATTTTTTACCTCATGAACTCTAGCAAGGAGAATTTTTATCCAAAAAAACTACATGATAGGTTTATGTGATCTTTCTCTGCCCTATTTATCGACTAAATTCTCACCCCATTAAGAATAAATAAAAAATTTACGGTTAGAAATACAATTTTATGAAAATTAAAGTCCCGTATGGAAAAGTTCTTTTACTCATACTTATTTCCCTTTGTTTTACCTCCACAGTAAATGCTCAGTCTGGTTTTGAGGCTGTAGTGCCAGGGCCGGTTCATCTGGGTGTAAATGTCAATACTGAAGATGTTCCGTTTTGGAAAACATTGGATAATGACCATCAAGATGACTGGGATGGACGTGTACTCCATTACCCTGCCGATTGGCGAATAGCGAAAGGCAGCGATGGTCGTTGGATCACTTTTCCCCATGAGTGGGATCACCGCGAGGGTTCGGATGGCCGAATTGTTGCCTATCCCCACGGTTTTTACACACAAGAAGGAGATGATGGAAGGGTAATTTCCTATCCTTATAGTAAATGGAGGTACTTTGAAGGGGGAGATGGTCGCGGCGTGGCAATTCCAGGCGATTGGGATGTAGATGAACACGGTAACAGACTGTGGGGAAAAAATGTTAAAGCAGGCAGTGATTACCGCAAGATTGTAGTACCTCCCGGCTGGGAATCCGATCAAGGACGCGATTCAAGATTGATAGCTTATCCTGCAGGCTGGCTAACAGACTCCGGTTTTGATGAAAGGCTGGTAGCCATTCCACCACTCTCACCATGGAAGACCACCTGGGGGAGGGATGGGAGAATGATTACCTACCATGAAGGTATAACATCAAGAGTTGTTGAAGGGAATGACGATAGAAAAGTCGCAATCACCAATAACTGGTACTATCGATCAGGTCCCGACGGAAGAATCAAACAAAGGCCCAAAAGTACAATTAAAACACCTTTAACTTTTGATAATCCAGCACAAATTGCACTGATTAAGAAGCTGAAGGAAGATGCCGAATTATCAGATGAGGAGTACCATGATTATCTGCTTTACACATATCTCAATAGTGACTAGATTTCACTAATAATACATCATCGTGAAGGCCACCCTTACAGCGGGTGGCCGCATGCCACTCACCAAGGGGTAATTAATAGTTTTGGCAGGATTCAAACTATCACGTTATTTTACTTCAATACACGTCGATTATTAGCGACTTCCAATTAGACACCGCCGATAGAAAAGTAAATTAATAGTTGGCTTTGGAAGGAGTTCTACTATTGCTAAAGGATGCCTTCCTCCTCTATCTCCACTTCTATAGTTTTACCACTCACAAACAGAATACAAACTATCAATCCCGCAAGAGCCAAGTAAGCATTGACTGTAAATGCACGGTCTATACCTGTTGGTAAATCCGGTGCCATAACTACAATAGTGGTATTCATTCCCAGTCCGAGAGCACCACCAGCAATTTGGAACATATAGAGAATCGCCCCGGCCAGGCTTGACCTGGATGGATCAACAACAGTAATTGCAGCTGTGGTAATGGTTGAATAAAAGAGCCCTATACCGGCTCCCAGTATCATTAGTCCGGGAATCATACTGGAATATTGGGTGTCTTCATGTAGGTGTGATAACATAAACATTCCGGCACACATACACACCGTCCCGGCAGAAACGATTACCTTGGCCCCTAACCGCTCATACAAACTTCCTGAAACGTAAGATACCAGGCCAAATACGATCATCATCGGCAATAAGCCCATACCTGACGCCATTGCCGAGTAGCCGCGAACCTTGGTTAAAAATTGCGGTACATACAAAAGTGCAGCAAAGAAGACCACTGAAAGCAGTAGAGTAGCAATACCGGCAGCAAAGAATTTGCTGTTACTCGCCACATCCTGAGGAATCAGTGCATCCTTACCAGCGTTGCGCTCAATGATCACAAATAAGCCTATAAACAATAAAAATATCGAAAACAGCGCTACTATTAACGGGCTCTTAAAACCAAAATCCACAGCGAGATCCAGGGCAACCAGCAGTCCAAATAGGGAAACTGTAAGAGCAGTTACTCCGGCATAATCTATACGCTCACGCACCTCTTCAGGACTGTCATCAGCTACAACCCGCCAACAGACAAAGCACGCCAAGATTGCTATAGGTACATTAATAAAGAAGATCCAACGCCAACTCAGTAAATCTGTCAGTGTCCCCCCCAGCATGGGGCCAATCGCATTTGATGCTCCACACACCGCCATGATCAAGCCACCAGCAAGACCTGAGCGATCCTCGGGCATCAAACCATAAATCATTCCCAGTATCGCCGGCCACATCATTGCTCCGCCGATACCCATTAATGCTCGCGAAATCAATAGCATCCAAACATCTACAGCCAGTCCGCCCAGAAGGGAGAAAAATACAAAAATAGCGGTACCTATAAAGAATATTCGTCGGCGCCCAAACATGTCTGCCAAACGACCACCGGAAATAATTAGAACACCAAAAACCAGGGTATAACCATTGATTACCCACTGGACCGTAGTGATATCAGAATTAAACTCTTTTTCCATGGCGGGTATTGCCACAGAGAAAGCGGTGAAATCATTCGCAATTAGAAATACAGCCAGGCTTAACGCTGTCAGGCCCAAGAATTGGGTCTTTGTGAGAGGCGTTCTTTCTTCCGCCATATTAATTACCAAAGTATCAACTTGATAGGAAAGTTATCTCGAAAGTGTGGCTCAAGGAGATGATTCCCGCATCCATATTACTTATCTAATCCTGGTTGCAATTGAATCTATGTCCTTCCTTGAAATTGAAACATTGAGTTACATGCTGCTGAGGATTTTTATAAGGTGTTTTTATCAACCGCAATTTGTATAGATAAGCCGAAAATATAACGAATACTGTTAAGTACCCAACATATTTATGGGGGTACAATGTCTGCCATAGCAGCGGTGCTGGTAATCACGCCCAGCTTGTAGGCATCGGACACCAACGGCACCAAAATACGATTGGAATCCACCTAAGAGGTGATAAATGGGCTCCACCGTTTCTGCGGAGCCTCAATTGCGGGACCAAGTAGAGAAGCCTCTGAGGAGAGGGTAATAACTGGCAAAGATAAGGGACTAGAGGTTACTTTAACCATGCCCCTCTTGAAAGAACTCCTGAACCGGCTGGTATTCGGGGTTTGCACCACAGGAAGCCCGCACCACCAGCTCAGTGGGCAAAACTTCTGGCTCAGCACTTTGCCCCCCTACAAGCCGCATAACCTTCTCAACCATCAACTCGCCAGCGCGGTGAATATTCTGGCGCACTGTAGTGAGAGGTGGGGTATAGAAAGGCGCGATGGGAATATCATCAAAGCCCACCACCGCTACATCTTCTGGCACCTTATGGCCCAATGCCTGCAAGCCCTTGATTGCACCCATGGCGATGCTGTCACTGGCTGCGAACACCCCATCGAAAGTCAGCCCCTCCCGACCAATCAAATCGATAATTGTCTGGTAACCACTCTCGCTAGAGAAAGACACCGGAATCTGTCGTTCAGTTTTACCCAGCCCAGTATCAGTCAGTGCCGTGCGGTACCCCTCGTAGCGACCATTGATTTCCGGGTGAGCGGTGTCGCCCAAGAAGATCACTTTTCTGCGCCCCAGGCTAAGCAGGTGCTTAGTTGCCTGGTGCCCCCCCATCTGGTTGTCACTGCTTACAATGCAGTATTCCGAGCCCGGCTTGGTGGTGCCCCCCCAAACCACTAGGGGATCTCCCAGTTTCTGTAACTCCCGCAGCGGGTTGTCATCCACGCCCTGGCCAATCACTATGACCCCATCGGCACGACGAGAACCCATCAGGTAGGAGTGCCAATCGTCATTGCTGGCAATACTATTAGAGAACAGCAAATCGTACTTGTACTGTGCCAATTTATCGGCAATGGCACCAATCATGTCCAGCATAAAGGGATCGGAAAACGTCTGGCCACCCGCGCAACCGGTATTGATCACCACTGAAATGGTATGGCTACGCTTCAAACGCAGGTTGCGCGCGCTCTCATTAATCTTGTAATTCATGCTCCGCGCAATCTGCTGAATACGCTCACGGGTCTTTTCGTTGATCAGCGGATTATTGTTCAGAGCGCGGGAAACCGTGGATTCTGAGACTCCCGCCAACCGTGCAATATCTGACATGGATACGGGAGAGGAGGAATCCTTCGGCATGACGTACTTCACCTTGTTCACGGGAAATACGCCATCTTAGGGGTGTGGTAAATATTTGTAAAACAGGGACAAATTTCGATCAGGTCACCGGGCTGGCCGGTAGCGCCTGCTCACCAGGTACCTGCCGCTCCACTGCACGACGGAAGAAGAATAAGCTAATAAGAATCACTGAAATAGGAACCAGCGACAGATAGAAAGCCACCTGGCCATCGAATACCTCAAAAACGGTTCCTGTTATTAGTGAGCCCGTTGTCCCCCCCAATGCAGAGAAAATCACCAGTAACCCGGTCATTGCGGAGTGTTGGTGTGTGGGCAGTGAGCTCAGCATCACTGAGTTGATCGCCGGATATACGGGGGCCATAAACAAGCCTATCAATGGGAGGACAAATGCGGCTATCGGCGCATTGAGCCAGCTGATATCTGGATCTGGCTGGACATTACTCGACAATGGCAAGGTTAATACTACCAACAGCGCCATTGCCAACAGGCAGATATTGAGAACCGGGTACCAGTGCAGACGCCGCATGATAGCCCCCGCACCGAGCCGCCCTATCGCCAAGCCTGCTGCGAAAATACTGGCCGCCTGGACACTCATAGCAGCCGGCAGCTTAAGAATCTCATTGTTAAATGTAGGCAGCCAACTGCCGATTCCCTGCTCAATCAGCACATAGATAAACACAGAAATCACATAGATATATACCAGCGGTTTGGCCATTAGCTTGATCATTGCCAGGAACTCCTGACGAGGGCTGGCCCCCTCAATACGAGTCCCCGATTCATTCATTTCAGTAGTCCACAGCAGGACGAAGGCGACAGCACAAATAGCTGCCAATACCCAGTAGACGCTTAACCAGGTAGTTGAGCCAGGGTTGGCGGAATCAATGAACGCACTGAAAAGCCAATAGCCCCCCAACACACCCACCATAAAAACCCCCTCGAGGGTATTTAGCAGGCTCGCATGTTCTTTGCGATCTCTCGCAAGCAAACCAACGGTTGAATAAACAGCGACTTTGACCAAAGCGAAGGCGACACCAACAGACAGAAACAGCAGTTTGGCTGTCCAGAACCCCGGCAGTATCGGCATAGCGGTACAAGCCACAGCAACAATCGCCAGACCTATCAACATCGCTTTCTTGAATCCCAAGCGTGGCAACTGTGAAGCCACCAGGAATGAAACCACACCGATAGGGATATCCTTAAAACCCTCCAATACACTGGCGGCAGATTTACTCACACCATAAGTATTGATTACCTGCATGATTACTGTGCCCACGCTGTTTAGCAGAATGGCAAACACAAAATAAATGGCGAATAGGGAAAGCAGTATGC
Organism: Microbulbifer variabilis ATCC 700307; assembly: GCF_000380565.1. Taxonomy (GTDB): domain Bacteria; phylum Pseudomonadota; class Gammaproteobacteria; order Pseudomonadales; family Cellvibrionaceae; genus Microbulbifer; species Microbulbifer variabilis. Next base: position 309,188 of record NZ_AQYJ01000029.1, on the reverse strand, counting down.
GCTGATTATTCATAACAAATTCTTCATCGGTCTATGGCTCAGGCGCTAAGCCGTACCAGCCTGTTATTGTACATTTTTTGATCTAATTTTGTGAGGCTAATGAAACCTGCGTGATCATCGCCTGAGGCCTCAGTATTGCTTAAAGTACCCACTTAATGCAAACGATTGCATTTCATGTGGAATATTAAGTGGATACCTTTCTTCCAATCCAGTCACAAAACCAATCAGTTCATCACTCTAATAAACTATTTTATTTTTAAATATCAATCACTTATGGATATATCTGTTTATGAGATCCAGTCGATATTCATGGTTATAACCTTTACATTTTCACAATTGCAATCGATTGCAAAATAATATCAATTGGAGATAGACTGAAACCTGCCTGCCCAAGAAAAGCAACCGCTTGGGGTGGAACCTAAATAACTGATTCTGTGATGTGGTATGAAGCAAGAACAACAAGTCAAACACGAGATTCATCCCTGGAGCCTGGTAGAAAATAGCTTCCAACCCGAGGATTATTGCCTCAACGCCACCCTCTTCTCTCTCGGTAACGGCTATATCGGTCTGCGTGGCGCATTTGAAGAGGGCTATGAACCGGAACCATTCACCGATGGTTGCTACCTCAACGGTGTCTATGCCAGTGAACCGATCAGCTACGGCGAATCCGCTTACGGCTATGCTCGCAACAACCAGCGCATGCTGACAGTTCCGGATGGCAAATCGATTCACATTTGGATTGACGGTGAGCGCTTCAGCTTGGCAGAAGGCGAGCTGATCAATTATGAGCGCCACCTGGATATCTCCACCGCCATATCCAAACGAACGCTGACCTGGCGTTCACCTCACGGCAAGACCATTGAGCTTACCGCCCAGCGACTGGTCTCCCTGAGTGAAAAACACCTGCTTATCGTCAGCCTGGAAATAACTCCCCTCGATTTTGATGGCGAAATACGCTTGCAATCTCGCTTGGACGGAGACTTGGCCCAGGCGGATCGCAGTGATGATCCCCGCATAGCCTCACCTATAGATAGTGGAGATATTGAGTGGCTTGAAAGTACTGCCGATGGCGACTATCTCGCTTTGCCATTATTCGTTAAAAGCAGCGGCTTCTCTATCTGTAGTGGGGCACTACACCACTGTGAAAGTAATAATGATTTCACCTCCAGCAATCTCCGCAGTGAAGATTGCGTCTCGGTGGATTACCGCTTTAGCGCGCACCGGAATACCCCAATTCGCCTCACAAAATATGTTGCCTACTTTGCCGAGCAGAACAAAGCACCTTTAACCGCCTCACAGGTACAAAACTACCTTCAACGTTGTGCGCGTAATAGTTTTACAGAACATGCTCAAGCTCAACACTTGGAAATGAAGAATTTTTGGCGGGAATCGGATATCCAGGTCAGCGGCAACGATGCCTTGCAACAGGGGATTCGCTTTAACCTGTTTCACTTATTCCAATCACTGGGTAGGGATGGGCGCACTAATATTGCTGCGAAAGGCCTATCCGGTGACGGCTACGACGGCCACTATTTCTGGGATACAGAAATCTATGTGTTGCCATTTTTCCTTTATACCCAGCCACAATTGGCAAAAGGACTTTTGGAATACCGGCACTCAATTCTGGAGTCTGCACGTTCCCGCGCGCGGCAGATGGCCATTCAAAAAGGTGCCCTCTTCCCATGGCGAACAATTGGTGGCGAAGAGTGTTCAGCCTACTATCCCGCCGGTACCGCCCAATACCATATCAATGCAGATATCGCCTATGCGGTACGTAACTACTGCCGGGTAACTGGCGATACTGATTTCCTACGAGATAAAGGTGCGGAAGTAGTCATTGAAGGCGCGCGGATGTGGATGGAGACCGGCCACTTCAATCCGCGTCGTAACAACCAATTCTGCATCAATGAAGTCACCGGACCAGACGAATACACCGCGTTAGTAGATAACAATTTCTACACCAACCTGATGGCTCGTGCGCATCTGGAATATGCGGAAGAGGTCTTCCAATGGCTACAATCTTTCGACCCGGAAGCCTGCCAAACTTTGGTTAAAAAAATCCAGCTGGAGTCGGAAGAACCTGCAAACTGGGCCCGCGCAGCCGAGGCCATGTACCTTCCCTTTGACAAATCTGAAGGTATCCATCCCCAGGACGATGGCTTCCTGAACAAGCCGGTATGGAATTTTGCCGAGACACCTGAAGAAAAGTACCCCTTATTGCTGAACTATCACCCGCTGGTTATCTATCGGCATCAAGTTTGTAAGCAGGCAGATGTTGTGCTTGGGCTTTTATTACAAAGTTCCGAATTTTCAGTAGAGCAAAAGCGTCGCGATTTCGATTTTTACGAGCCTCTCACCACCCACGACTCCACCTTGTCTGCATGTATACACAGCATTATTGCCAGCGAAGTCGGTTATCCGGAAAAAGCTCTCAGCTATTTTCAGCAGGTAGCGCGTATGGACCTGGATAACCATCACAATAATACCCAGCATGGTATTCATACCGCATGCATGGGCGGTACCTGGATGTGCATGGTGCAAGGTTTTGCTGGAATGCGCCTGCACGGCAACGAACTGAACTTTAATCCCTACGTGCCCGAGGGGATGGACGGCTATCGTTTCCGCCTTCAATTCCGCGGTCGTACGCTTGCCCTGGAAATCGATCGCCCTCAAGCCAGCTATACCCTGGTAAGCGGAGAGGCAATCACCCTGTATCACGGCGAAGAGGTAGTAATGCTGAGCACAGCCGGACAAAAGCAAACTTTCCAAATGGCAGCGATGGAGGAGGTATCTTGATGATCTATCGTGCGGCAATTTTTGACCTGGATGGCGTAATAGCAGATACAGCCCGATTACATTTGCAAGCCTGGCGTCAACTCGCTGAGGCCCTGCAACGCCCCTGGGCTGACGACACAGAGGAAAAACTAAAGGGACTTGAAAGAATGGCCTCTCTAGAAGTCATTCTCGGGGGGGAGAGCGGTAATTTCAGTGAGGAAACAAAGCTCGCCCTGGCCTCCCGTAAAAATAGTCGCTATCAGGAGTTGATTCGCAGCCTCTCCCCAGAAGATCTTCTGCCAGGTGCGGGTAAACTCCTGGCTTGGCTATACGAGAGAAAAATTCCCATCGCTCTGGCCTCCGCAAGTAAAAATGCTCCGGCCGTTTTGCAAGCTTTGGGAATATCAGATTTCTTCTCATACATTGCAGACCCGGAGCAATCAGCCCCCAAACCGTCTCCGGAAATTTTTCTCGCAGCCGCACAAGGCCTGCAGGTTGAAGCTGAATTCTGCATTGCCTTTGAAGATGCCGCAGCCGGTGTTACGGCTATCAAGGCCGCACAGGGAATGACTGCTGTCGGTGTAGGAAGTGAGAGTACGCTTGGAAGTGCCGACTATATTGTCGGCAGCCTAGAGATGTTCGATCCAAAAGACTTCTTTCTCTCGGCAATTAGAGCAGCTGTTGTTAGTTAACCAAGGTCCCTAGATATCGCTATACAAGCTGAGTAGCAGGTTTGGAAACTGGCTACTCAGCTTTACCGGAGCATAGTCATATTTGGTAGTCACTTCTGTGTGGAGAGGGAAAAGATCCATGTTAGGGGCAAGTACACTTCGGTAAATCTCACTTGAGCTCTTAACGAGCACTGAGGTTTCGACCAAAAACAAACCCAAAGAGCAAATGTGATATGAACAGAATAATAACCATCCAATAGGCCGGGAATAGATTCATCCACAAAGCATATATTGCATAAAAATGCAGCAAGATTAACAAGCCCCAAACACAATAGCCCAACCAGCTTACAAACTTATCATGTGCCTGCGCAAAGTTGGCAACTCCCAATCCCCAGGCAAGGAAAACCCAAATTAAAGACCAGCCAAAAAGTAAAGTTAAGGAAATATTTACTCCCAGCTCAAACATATCTATCCACTCCCTCTACATCCAGTCAGTTCATATGTATTGCTATGGCTCTATAAACTTTTGAAAACCGGAGTCTATACTTCGTAGCTTATTGGCCGTACCTGACCGTGGATCAATTATCTCAAAATCAGAGAAATCAAAGCCGGGGCCGACCGAACAACCCACCAGAACCGATTCTCCGATAGGTTCAGCTGCCTGCCAGACACCAGCAGGAATAACATCACAGAAAGTATTACATTGTGTAGAAAGCTCAGTTCGCTTAACTTCCTTACCTAACCCATCCCAGGTATAGAGATACAATCCAGCGCCTTGATACAGGTTCCATACTTCATCTGATTGCACCCTATGAAAACGACTAACCTCCCCATTATTCAATGAAAAATAAATATGTGTAAGGGCAGACCTTTTCTGCCCATCTTGATTGGTAACTACAGTATTAGACCTGAATACCTCAAGATATCTTCCACCCTCAGGATGTTCAGACAGGTTTTTAGGTTGCACTTTTATTTCCCCACATTTTAAATTTAGTCAATTCTTTACTCTTCTCTTTTGAAAGGGCTTTAGCAATATTGGTTATAGCTTCATCCATGGAGACCAAGCCATCAAGATACGGCATCCAATATTTATCAAGAAGTACCTTATAGTCCCAGTGTCCTCTATATAACCCATTTGCTTTCGCATAGGCCGTATAATTAGGCTCAACCCTTGAAACAGCCCTTCTCACAGTCTCGCCAACTGTATAAAACTGAATCGGATGCCATATCCCCTTTTTGTCAGCCACACCAAACTTGTCAAATTCTTTATCAATCAGTCTTCGGAGTGTACTTTTTCTTCCAACACTACTAACGTGAGACAGTTCATGAAAGAACATTTCCAAAGCCAACCAGCCACTATAATCTGGATAGGTGCTATTGATGATAGTTTGGTGGCGTCTTGCAGAAGTTGTCGCCCCCTGGCGCAAGCCCGGCTTGTAAGTAATATTGATCGTATGAGTATTAACTATTAAATCTTCAGCAAACAATCTCTCAAGATCTGCAGATATTTTATTGCCATACCTCTTTAGCTTAAATTGCAACTCCTGGTGCCACTCCAGATTCTTCTCTAAGTGCTTCCCCCACAGGGTTGCATTATATAATGGAGCAATCTCATTTATATGGTGACCCAACGTATTCTCTGCCTCACTATTGTCAATACCCTTACCGGTCATCAGAGCTTCAGTTAAATTTGCTATTTCAGATTCAGACCTAACAATATGAATATTATTTTCCGCCCCAAGTTTACGATAATCTTTAATCGCCTTCTCAAAGATGGAAATCTTACTAGAAGTGATGGCACCATTACTCTTGAACTCCTCCAGAGCATCCCTATCTCTTGCCAACTCATACAGGAAAAGATGTAAATTCAATAAAGGATCACTTTTGAATATGACACCTCCCCAGCTACCAATTTGATTTCGCTTCGGGTCGTCAGCAACAGTTGATAAAGAAATCAATAAGAGAGCGAGTACCAACAATAGAATTTTAATCATGAAAGAACGCCAGGGCTATATACTTGATATTAACTTCACTGGTGGTATGACTTGGGAACCCATACAAAGTTTTATAAAATATGACTAAATTAGAAAAATTCACAGCGGTACCAAATCTCACACCAGAATCATATTGGTACATAGAATAAAGCTACCTATGAGCCACAGTTAAGCCGGCTAATAGCCATGGGATTTTAAAAAAGTATTTTATCTCAGTATGCCCATGATGTAATCAATATTTCTCCATTAAGGTACTTCTCTACAATATCCTACAGATGGGACTATGGGTACAACAGCATTTGCGTACAGCGAAAGAGAGAAATTTTTTTACCAGTTTTTAGGCAAAGCACTACAGCATCCCAAACCTGAGTAGTGCGCCCTTTATGTATAGGGCTCGCGATGCACTCTACTCTTCCCTCCCGTACAGTACTTAAGTGATTCGATTTCAGTTCTATAGTAGTAAAACCCGTTGCAGTCTTTGGTAAATTTGCAATACAGCCAATACCACAAGCAGTATCTGCCAATGAAACAACACTACCGGCATGCAGGTATCCATTTGGAGCTAAATGCGACGCTGTAATATCCATTTCTGCGCATATTTTTAACTCATCCAAATTAATAATTTTTATACCAAGTAGTTCAGGCAACCTCCCAGCACACATATCATTGAAATACTTTATGTCTTTCATAAGCCAATATATTGTTTATATCAAGTTTATTATATTAGTCAATTCATCTATTCCCGATACTCTCTACCATAAAGAACCAATAAACTGGTTAATTGGAATTCCGTTTGGTATCACCAGAATTTTCCAGTGCTCGCCAGAATTCCTTTTCATAGGACTGAATAAGCCTAACACGTGTTTCGATATTTAACTCACTTATTCCTGAAGCCAAACCCTTGGCAACTATATCTATTACTTGCTCTCGAAATCCAGGGGGCAATTCTCTAAAACTGATTAAGAATGCGAGCTGGCTGTCTGACATTTTCTTATTCTGTTTAAGCGCCTTAGCCATGCGTCCAACATTTTTACCAAAACTCTGAAAATTGATCAACAATGCAGCAGCAATTTCCGCAGGCATAGCATAATTTGCCAACCACGTAGTATAAGCTGGGTATGCTTGTGCTCCGGCTAATGGTTGGTACTCGTTAATTTGTTTATCAGAGATCTCTAGGGCCTTGATAAGAGCTGGCAACTGCTCACTGGCCATAACCTCACCGGTGACCAGCCGAGTAAAGAACTGTCGAATTATTTGACTTGAGGAACCTCCAAATCGATGTAAAGATAATGCATTGCTACGAAGATCTGACTGAATGATCAAATGCTGTTCCAACGCAAATGCTTGCAATATTGAATCTGGCAATACATTGTCCTCAAGTTTTTTAATAATAATGGGCACCTCATTACTAAGGTATTTTTTTTCAAGCTGTTGGATCAAACTCTCCGCTTTATGCCGATCTTCCTTAGTCGTAAAAGCAATTGATTGAGCCGTAGTATTTAGGGCAAGTACCACAATAAGCCCAACTTTTAGAAAGATGTCTCGAGTCACCTGGCAATGCTCCGATAATAAAAACACTAAGCATAGCACCGTTAAGAGAAATTGATTGAGGTAGACAAAGGAAGAGTTTAATGCCTAAGAAAGGCCTGCAGTTATAAAACAACACCGGCTCAAACACTTAGACATTGCCCAATACCCGGGATATCAATTTGTATGCAGCAAAGAATGACAACTTATAAAATTTTACAATCAAGCAATCGAAGCAAAATTGAATATAGGCAAAACCATGTATTTTAGACATCAATACGCCTATTTATTTGATAAGTTTACCGGCTAAATATTAGTATCAGTTCTCGAAAATCGATGCGCAAAACTATTAATCTCATCTACCTTCTCAATCCTGTATATCTTTTTGTTTTCGCCTAGAGATTGTATTTTATCAAATAATTCATCACTCCAGAATCTGGGTGATAATCGCAAGTATTGCCAGCTTGCGAATGTACCTTTTAGAACGGAACTGCCCTCAGGCCAACCTACGGGCCTCACAAAACAACTTTTTAACAACCTTTTAGTAATCCACCAGTAATGAATATAATATGGCAAGTCAACAATAATGAGCGTATCGGCTGCATCAATACGTGCCCAAAACGACTCCATCGTACCCAAGCCATCAATTATCCAGTTATCAGATTCAATTAGTTTAGAGTGTTCGCCCAAAAAATCTTCAGGAGAAATACGCTCACCATTTTTATTATACTCTACCGTATCCAGTGGGAAATATTTAAGACCCGTAACAGCAGCCAGATTCATGGCAAGAGTAGACTTTCCTCCCCCAGGCTTTCCAAATATCGCTACTTTCTTCATTTTATGATGACTTCTGCTTACCCTTAATTCAAAATCGATAACGGATATTAATACTATCTCGCGTTACTGATTAAAAAAAACATCCAAAAAAGCGCCAATTTTCTTTCTACCAAACCAAATACACTTACTCTGGCTGACCGAATTTCAGCTATATTGACAGCTATGTCGACAGTATTAATTGCGCTTCACCAGAAAATAGGTAACTTGATGTATTTATGGTTATACAAAACTTCACAATCAATGAAATCACAGTGCCTGTCTAGATTCTAAACCAAACTTTTACAGTTTAAAATCTACTTGTTCAAACAGCTGCAACACATTCTACAGAATGATAATGAGAAGAAAACAAAGCGAATCCCCCCAACATCCTGTACCTAATCTGGTCGTGGAAACCTTATCATCCGGTACATTTGACTTATCTAAAGACGCCCCCGGTTATGCAACTCTGGTTGTGTTCTATCGTGGCTTTCACTGCCCTATCTGCGTTTCTTACTTGAAGGAACTTGGCCGTTTGACGCCTGAATTCCTTGCGAAAGGAGTTAAAACAATAGCAGTATCCTCAGACGACAAAAATAATGCCATAAAGATGGCTGAAAAGGTTGCTTACCCTGATTTACGTATTGGCTATAATTTGCCCCTGCAAGTCGCAAAAGAGTGGGGCCTTTACCTTTCATCAGGTCATGGAGCCACTTCTGTAGGTATCGAAGAGCCTATCCTTTTCTCTGAACCAGGTGTGTTTCTGGTTCGGAATGATAGCACGCTCTATTTTGCCATAGTGCAAACCATGCCTTTCGTGCGTCCACATTTCAAAGAAATGATCGGAGCACTCGAATTTGTCCAAGAAAACGATTATCCAGCACGTGGTGAGTACATTGGATCGGTCTAATTCTTTGAAGATAATGAGTATCTATCTTCGGCGTTGAGTGACACCACTGCTAGTATTGGCCATCTAGTTCCATCCCCCCCAATTTATAACTGTCCTTATAATCGGGCTTTCTAGGGGATACCACTCAGATTATTAAATACTATCCATAAGGCTACGCCTTACATCAATAAAATAGGTGTTAAAGCTGCGCCCCAGTTGATATGTCTTAATCACTCGACTCGCAATTTTACTCAATACTTTATAATCTGGCCTGGTATCCAACAAATGAAATAGCACTTCTTTATGTTTGAATTCATTTGCCCAACGCATCAAAATCTTGAACAAACTTATCCCTAGCCCCCAAAATTTCTGGGATAAGACAATTGCCAGCTCATAACCATGATCATCTGGCTGGATCCCACACCACCCGGCAATTTTACCCTCTATGCAGACAGCTCTAACTCGACAACCTGGAAGAGAGTCAACTATAAGTTTGGCCTCGACCCAGTGTTTCAGAGAATTGTCATCAAAGTATGCGTGATCAATCAGATGCACTCTGAGTTTATCTTCATTAAGAACAGCTAATAATTCCTTCTGGTTTATAGCGTTGAGCCTCCTGAATTCGACTGTATTCATAACTAGCTGCTCCGGAAATACTGACCATTAATATTGAACTACAAAAATCCAGTATCAACTCAATAAAATTTATCAAAAAATCTTAGTATGTTAATAGTAACTTTTTATGGGACTCATGAATCTCATTATAACTTGGAATCCTGGAAGGCTTGGACAGATAACTATAGGCCGCCCTCATATGTCCCGCACAGCGCCTAACTGATAAGTTGCCTATTCCCGTGCCCAATCCTGAACATACAATTGAATTTATCTGACAGCCATTAGGTGACAGATTGAACATCTGAACGGAATTTAGAATAGCCCTGAAAGCATGATAAGCATTTAACGTAGTGGATATATCTTCTGGTACGCGCATTGTTGGAGCAGCTATAAGGTACGGCCAACTGTCATTAGATGTTGGAACTATTATTGCCGCCCCTACAGGTAGCTCACCATGGAAATCAGACTTGATTCTTTCCTGTAACCTCTCCTCAACTTCAAAACCCAATGTATTCCGGATTGGAAGATCCAAACCTCCATCCATAATTCCAAAGCTATTGGCCGGACTCACCATGGCATCGGCGGATATCGAAAAATAATCTCCCTCTACAACTTCAAAAATATCAATTCCTTCAAAAACCTGACGCCAGGCTTCCACCAGGTCTTTTGACCTATCTATTAGATAGATTTTATTAGGTAACATTAATTCCATCCTGCATCTGTTGTTTTATCAGTAGTTTGCCATCTAAAAGGCCTGAGCTTACTGCCAGGTAATTTTAAGCCTGGGAAGTTTCGGGCAACGTAGCGATACCAAAATTGCTCATTAGTGGATAATGACCTAAGCAGACACATCCGAAGATGCAACCAACTTGAGGCCTACCACACCTAGCACTATAAGAGATATACAAGCAATACGCGCAAGCGTTATTGGCTCATTGAACCATACAACACCAAGTACTGCGACACCTACTGCTCCTATACCAACCCATATAGCATAAGATGTGCCTATTGGTATATATTTAAGCGAATATGACAGAAAGGCAAAACTAATCCACATAGCCATGACAGTAATTACGGATGGCCACAACTTGGTAAAACCTTCCGAATATTTCATACTCACAGCCCACACAATCTCAAAGAGCCCCGCTACGAACAAGCTAATCCACGCTCCCATATATTCAAAACCACCTTTAATTTTATATAAATTATTAGCTTATCAAATATAAGCCTTACCACAGTATAAATTATAATTATCCCATATAGAAAATCCACCAATCTTTAAATTCATTGTTTCACTACTAAAAACAGTATCAGCATTTAAAAATAAACTTCCAACAAAATATATTTCTATTTCAAGTCTTGAAGGCAATTTTTGAAAGTGCTTATATCAATTAAAAACCTACGCAAAATATCCCCTGCAAGGCGTAAAATTTGAACACCTACTTCAGCACTTCGCCATTAATTTTATACGCAGCTTCAGACCCTTTATTTTTCCTAGCAGCTATAAAATTCTTTAAAAAAAATATTAAAATTAATAGTAATCCAATAGAGAATAGACCCAAAGAAATATGAAGGGCTCTTTCGACAGAGAAAAATCCGGGTAGCCTGTTTGCCAGAGGGTCCAGTGATATCCCAGCTTCGATGCCAGGTTAACGTCACCACTACTAAGTACTATGAATATCTCTCCATTATCAGGGTTGATTCTCACCGCACTATGAATTGCAGGCGCATTGATACCATCGTGCTCATAAATATAACTCCCATTCTCGGTGGGAACGTATAATTTTATTTTTATTGTTTTAGCACCATGGGTGAATAACATTTAAATAGCTATCTGAAGGATAGCAACCAGCATAACAACAACCTAGTGAGGGTTCTGCTAATTGATCTGACTTGTGCATTTAAGAAGAACCCCCTCTAAGAGGCACAATTCAAGCTTTTCACCCCAGAGAAACCTCATATTTCATCACAAAAATGGACTCTATTTTTGATGATTCAATTACAGTAAATAACAAACACAGATAGTATAAGATTCCTGTCTATCTATTTCATATCCCAAAAGGGCGTGAAACTTATATTACTTTTATACAGGCGGGAAACCAATTTAGGCAAAGGCATCCAAAAAAGAGCGCGATGGCACTAGTTGTTACTTATCAGGAAGGTAAGTCGAAAGGGTGCCCGATGGAGAGATACAAAAAAGCCGCACGCTGGAGTTCGTGCGGCAAAGCTTAAAATACCTTTGGGAGAGGTATGGAATTAAAAATCGTAGGCCACGCTTAGCTTGATATTACGCGGCAAAATATAGCGAACATTGGAAGCAAGGGGATCACGGGGATCACCTTCAGTAATGCCATCCTCATCAGTCAAATTATCCACCGCCAGTTGTACGGTAATATCATTGAGATAGGCTACGGCCCCCAGGTCTACTTTCGTATAACCGGGTAGAGTTACTGAGTTTTCGCTATCGTTGAAGCGGTCACCTACCCGACTGATTCCTCCAAAAACAGCCATATCAATGTTGTTAATGGTAAAATCATAGTTCTGGCTCAGGCGAACCTGGTATTCGGGCTGGCGCATCACCTGATTACCTTTAAAGTCCCCACTGGTGATCTCCGGCTTTTGCAGGGTTGCATTCAGGCCTAATGTAAAATCACCCCAATGGGCTTTACCATCCAACTCAAGGCCTAGGGCTTCTGTTTCCAGGCGGGTACAAGTGGTACTACCAATAATGCAGTCTGGCATACCCTGGGTTTCATTGTAGAAGAGCGTGGCAAACAGCGAGTAGTCTTGGTCCTGCAATTTGTAGCCCAGCTCGTATTGGTCGATGTCGATGATTAGATCGGAACCGGCAAGGAAGCTCTCACCAAACTCGCGATAGTTATCAAAGTCCGCGAATTTAAAGCCGGAATTAATTCGGAAGAAAGTTCCCATATTTTCCGCAAAGGCCCAATCCACTGCAGCGGTGTAGGCGAATCCATCTTCATCCGCCTTGTAAGTGGTAAAGACCCCATTGCGCTCTCCATCGTCAACGGAGTAATTGGTCTCACGGTTGGCGGAACGAACCCCTAAGTCGAAAGTAAAATCACCCAGGTAGAATTCACTGGCGAGATAAAAGGCGTTTTCGCGGGCATCACCCACAGCTTCAAGGTCGTAGCTCCAGCAGAGGATGGGATCCAGTTCCTCATCATCACAGGAGATATCTTCCGCAATTTGCTCGCCATCGTGACCAAGTACATAGTAATCCTGATTTCCAAGGGACCACCACTCGTCTACTTCCCAGCTAGAGGTGTAATAGCCCGCTGTAACCTTGAAGCTGTCCCATTCTTTGGACAGGCTGATATCGTTGGTAGTTGCCTCGATATCCTTCCGCACTACCCAGGCGCCAAACTGTTGTAACAGGGTATCGTCGCTGACTTCTGCCCCAGACACTGTAGTAGCTGAAGTTACAGCTGTACCATCGGTGTATCGCAGATCACCGATTGAGACCGGACCTCCATTGGGCACAAAGCCCAGGGTGTCGGCATTGCCACTGGTAAGTCCAAATCTTTCAGTAAGACTCCATCCATTACCCAGGTCCAGCTCAAGGTAGGCACCGGCTACGCTGCCATCCCAGCCACGCCCTTCACCCATATCGAAGGTTTCCCAGCTTGTTTCTGAGCCACCATTCCCGTCGGCCTGGGAAACAGGTACTGAAACCTTGCGATTGCTGGGACCAACTTGAGTGTAATCAGTTGCCAAAAAAGAGGCATTTGGCAGGTACCAGGTGCCGGTATCTTTGGTATCGCGTATATAGAAACCGGCTTTGCCATTATCCATTTCCTTGGTGAGGTGCAAGGTAAACTGGTGGCCTTCCTCGGCATCAAAGCCAGCATCGCGAATGCCGGGAGAAGAGCTCACATAGCCGCCCATCATGAAGTACACATCTTCACTGAGCTTCCCCGTCAGGAGGGCATCCGCCCTCTGAAGATCATAATCAGAGGTGGTGTATTTAAAGCGGCCCTCGGTCTCTTCAGTACCCTCTTTCAGAATAAAGTTGGTAGTAAGACCTGGCTGGCCATTGGAATATACCGGATTGGGTCCACCGCGCAGGCCTTCTACACGCTGGATGGTCTCATCCACACGGAACAAGGAGGAGTTTTCCATGAAAGAGAGGGTCGGAGCCGGATATAACGGCAAACCATTCATAGAAACCGTAACAAACGGTGCATCGCTGCCACCAGGAAAGCCTCGAACATCAATGTTCGCACCAGACACACCACCAGAACTTTCAACCCAAAGGCCTGGGATGGACTTCAGCAAATCCGCAGTACTTGATGGGGAGGCTTTACCTATTTCGTCGTCACTCAGAGTGGTGATTGAGAAGCTGGCATCCAGCTTGCGCATACCGGTACCACCTGGGGTACCCGTAGTAATCACCTCTTCCATCACTAGATTTTCATCACTGCTTGGAGAAACAGCTTCTTGGGCGATCGCGATACTACAGAAGCCAAGTGATACTGCCGCCAGGGAGACTGCTCGCGCCAGAGGTTTCTTATTCATCAACACTTCCCTCTCATCGTCATTCTTATCTGATTTATTGGTGTTGGTGGCCGGCACAACAATGCAATCGATTGCAAAACCCGGCCAAACCTGTCCTGTGAGACGACACCGCGATGATGACTATAATCCGCCAATGCAATCGATTGCAAGCTGCATTTGAGGTCAAATCTATAACGATAGTCACACCGCTTCCTAGAGGGCTCACGTATTTGGCCAGAATGCCCAGGCAGCGCCGAGTTTAGAAAAGTAAATCAGCAACTATCCCTTTGAAAGAGATCGCCGGCATTCCTACAGTTCTTATTAAGCACCTAATGAATGGACGTGACCCGGTGGTATCCGGCTGTCTATTTAGTGAGTAGATGCTAAGAGCCCTGAGCACCATCTCATACGAGGATCTGTTATGGCCAACAACCACTGCCAGCAGGCACACAACCATTCCCACAAACACGGCCCCCACTGCGGCCATGCCGCCATCCAGCATGGCGACCACGTATGTTATGTACATGACGGGCATCTGCATCACCCTCATCAGGGTCACTACGATGAACATGTACTGGAAATAAGCAAGAGAAACCCAGATGCCTGTAATCCAGTTAAGACCGCCACTCACGCAACCCACGTGCATGGGGAGGACTGTGGGCACGAACGTATCCCCCATGGCGACCACTTTGATTACCTCGTGGAAGGGAGATTACACCATGTCCACGGGGATCACTGCGATGATCACGGGCCAGTAGATGTTGTGCACGACAAATAAGTCAGGGGATTTTTATTGTTAGTACCACCTTGATCTTTTTGGGATAGGATTTTTAGTACTGTGAGTATTTGCGTTAATTAATATTATTTTTTATTGGAGCCAATAAAGAAATAGTATCGTGCTACCCAATCAGTATTTCATTTATAAATAACTTTGTTCTTTTTTACAGCAGGAAACCAGGAGAAGATCTCCTGGCTTCCTTTTAGCCTGTGAGACTAAGTATGTTTAATCTTCTATCTTATAGATACCAGCTAAGGTATACCAATCAGATAGATATTGATAAACGATTAATAGTAACCCGCAATATCGTCTACGATGGGAGCTAGAGCACGCTGGGCATTAGAAATGTCAACGCCGTTTCTTCTTTCACCACACGGTAAATTGTTACACACAGCCCAATCAGGATTAGAAAAAATATCAAACTGTGTTGTAGTACCAAATACATGTGGATAGGCCATGATAGTTGCAAAACTATTGTCCACACCGTAGCCTAAACCATAAGAATAAACTCCCGGAGTGCTGCCTTGCTTGGTGGAATGGTTTAACCCCATATTATGGCCGAGCTCATGTACGAAGGTATTATAACCACAGTCAACACCAGTAACACTATAAGCACGCTGCTTTGCACTACTGTACATTGTGCCGTTACTGCCTTGACCAACCCATGCAATACCACAAGTACGATACCTGTCACCATTCTGGTCTACAAACTCATCGGCCTTACCCAATAAAACCACCATGTCGGCTCTCACAGAGGAGCGCCAATCATTGACGGAGCCGTGGAAGGTAATAAGATCCAAATTATCCTCAGTTACACGGAGATCATCGTGTGACGCCAGCCACGTATCTACTAAGCGAAGCTGGATATCAACACCATTCCTACTAAAAGAATTGTTCGCATAACTAATATAGTTATCAATCTTAGTTGTAATATCACCAGTGTGATCTGCAGCTGGTGTCGTGTACATGATGGCGATATCAACTGTTTCTGCTGATGCGGCACCGCAAATAGTGAGCGCTGCAATTGTCGCAGCAAGATTTTTTTTCAGGCTCATTATAGATTCCTTTTATTATTAGTTGTGCACATCCCCAACCTGAGTAATTCAAGATAAATTTTGATTACTCGGCAGGGAAAACTGCACGCTTTGAACACCCTAACTCGATTAAAAAACATCCATATTTATAATCGCCTGAAGAGCTAAACTCCCGGTATCTGCAGGATTTATACAGACCATCCTTTGCCTGACTATCGACCGGAGATAAATATCTCCAGACCAATTCACCAACTCAAAAATACCTACTTGTTAAATGATTTCCCAATCCCGAACTGGCTTCTCACATTGCAAAACCCCCTCATGTTAATTAACCGCAATAAATGTAACCGGTTACATAGCAAAACCTAAAACACCAATTCAAAAACACTTAACAAAACGGTCTTCCACTTTCACCCACGGAGAATATTTTTTGCTCGGCTCTTGAAAAATTTAAAGCATTCTTAACCAACAGTATACGGGCGCCAAGCTCTAACAAGAATTTCCATTGACCATAATAAAATAGACAGGCATCCGCAAGCATTGAAAATCTGCAAATGAAAATAATGAGAAATTATCCCTATCACACTAACCACCGGTTATAATGTTATAACGAAAGCAGCAGAAATAGAGCACAAAAGAAAACATAAACTTAGTAACACAAGCAACGTAACCTGGCTTAAGCTTTTAACCCCAATCACTAACCGTCAAAAAATAAAAGTTTTTCAGAAAATAAGAATCAAGTATCTGACTCAGAAAGCTCACACTTCTAAAGATAAACTTTATACTTACTCAAAAAATAAGAATACACAGGAGGGGGTCGATAGATTTTTTCGGAAACCTCCCTAAAAGCACTGCCATCCTAAGTAAATATATAATTCCAAGAAAAGAAAGCCAGGAGAATTCCTCCGGACTTTCTTTTAGCCTGTGAGACTAGGTAAACTTAAATTTATCTATTCGCGAAAATTTAAGTCAAACAATCAAGAAGATTGAAGCAGGCAATTAATAGTAACCGGCAATGTCATCTACGATCGGGCCAAGAGCTCGATAGGCATTGGAGATATCTCTACTGCCAGAGCGCTCACCACAGGCCAATCCACCACACTCATACCAGTCTGGGTCAGAAAACCAGTCGTACTGGGTTACATTAGAACCATATCTCCAAGGATAAGCCATAATAGTGGAGAATTTATTATCTACACCGTGCCCCATACCATAAGAGTAAACACCACCAGAAGTATCACCCTGCTTGGTAGAGTGAACCAGTCCCATGTTGTGACCAAGCTCATGAACAAAGGTGTTATAGCCGCAGTCAACGCCAGTCACGCTGTAGGCACGCTCTTTAGCACTATTGTACATGGTACCGCTATTACCCTGACCAACCCAGGCAATACCGCAGGTAATGTAGGTGCTGCCGTTTTCAACAACTTCCTCTGCTTTAGTCAGAAAAACGACCATGTCAGCTTTTTCAGAAGAACGCCAGTTGTTCACAGTACTGTGGAAAGTAATGAGGTCCAAGGTACTCTCATTTACTCGGTAGTCAGAGCTGGAGGCATTCCAGCTATCTACCAGATTCAGCTGGATATCGATGCCATTCCTTTTAAAAGAATTGTTCGCATAACTGATGTAGTTGTCGATCTTTGTGGAAATATCACCAGTATAATCCGCTGCAGGATCTGTATACATAATGGCAATATCTACAGTTTCAGCACTTGCGGCCGCAGAAATAGTTAATGCTGCAATAGCTGATGCCAGGCTTTTTTTAATATTCATTATTGACTCCTTTTATTATAAGCAGTGCACACTCTATTATTGACAGCCAGCGCAAAACCGTTAACTGCCTGATAGTGAGTTAGCAATACACTTTTAATACCCTGACTCGACTAAAAGATCTTCCATTATTTTTTAACCGCCTGTGGAGAAATACTCCCGGTATTTGCAGGATTTACTTCGGCCCTCCTTTGCCTGACCATTGATTCGGGGTTAAAAACCTCGTATCAATTTATTCCTCAATCAAAATCATTCAGTGGAACTTCATTATCGTCCCAAGTTTTCTCCCGAGGAGCCTCTGAAGACATATCATCATCATGTTTTTCAACATGGTTTTGAATAAGTGCGCCATTGGGAGCTATCCACGCAAAACCATCCTGAGCTTCTAAAGTATAGGAGCCAGAAGGGGTGTTTAACTGAGCATAAACAGAATTTTTACCCAATGTGAATGTAGCTCCATGAAGGCGGGTCATACCAGGAAAATCAAATTGAACACTTTTATTTCCACTTGCATGCTGTTCAATATCACCCACTTGAACATCATAACTTTCATCAATACCAGGAAGAGATAGATCAATATAATCCCCAACCTCTAGGCTTCTCAACATTTCAACATCAAGTTCCAGGTAAGTCTCACCATTCAGGTCAACAGGTAGGCGTCCATTTTCATGCAGGACTTTTTTAGCCAGCTCAGACTCCTCCCACAACTTTTTCTCGCCCTCCTCTTCAGCATCATAAGAGACAGGAACTTCCTCTACCACTTCTTGGGACTCTACTTTCGCAGGTACTCGATCAATAACCATTTTTGGTTCTGGAATTTTAGCAACCTGACTTTCTAGCTTAGACTGTCCTTTCGCCCAAAAGTAATAGCCAGCACCCAGTAAAATAACCAAAACAGGAAACGCCAACTTCTTCACAGTTCACCACCCAAAAATTCATCTATTAAAATAATACTCCCGAAAACTCAGGGCTTCAGAAGAAAATTTTTCTCTCAACATCAACCAGTAAATATTGCTTCTTGCTGTTCAACCTACCGACCAGATTCAGACGACGAATGGTATCAAGACCTCAAATTTTTTTTTGAAAACAATTCACAGATGAGAAAAAAATAAAAATGATCAAAATAAAATCATAAAAACCAAGCTTAAAAAACTGCAAACCGCATCGCAACCAACAAACATAGGCTCATAAAAATATTGAGAAGTTCATCCACTTAACAACCCTAAATGGTTATATATTTATAACCAAAAAAAGATCAAATTAATTACATTAAAAGATAGAAAAGGTACTTGCAAAATAAACCAGGCAGAAAAATAGAACAAAAAAAAGGAGGGCAAAGCCCTCCTTGGAATAACAGAATTAACAGTCAGTACTTTCTTAACAAATCAAGAGAGTAAAATTAGATCAACAATGGCCGTCTACATCATCAATAATTGGCTTCAATACTCTGTGAGCACCAGCTCGATTTTTTTTCGCCACACAGTAACCCTTTGCAGATTTCATCCGGGTTTAAAAATGCATCCAGTTGTTCAGCGCTTCCGTATATTGTGGATACACCATGATGGTGGAGAAGCTGTTATTTACACTGCAGCTTAGCCTCCAGCTGTAAACATAACCAATAGCATCACTTGGATGACAAGAATAAGTCAGCCCCATGTTGTAGCCCAACTCATAAATAAACGTAAGATAGGTAGCCCCACTATCAATTCAGGTCAAACTATAGACCAGGCACTTAGCGCTGGATCCACAACACCGCGACCACTCATTCCGCCTCAGGCAATTCACCACCCACGTTCACGGCACCTAACGTTCAACGCACCCAACCAGATTCAGACGAAGAATGGTATCAAGACCTCAAAATATTTTTTTGAAAACACTTCACAGATAAGAAAAATAAGCAAAATTGGAGCCGGCCACAAAATCTTAAAAAAAACTGCAAACTTTATCGCAACCAACAAATATCGCCCTTAAAAATATTGAGAAGTTCATCCACTTAACGACTTTAAATGGTTATAAAGTTATAACCAAAAAAGAAAGCCAATCAATTGCACCAAAAGATAAAAAAACACTTGTAAAACAAGCCAGACAAAAAGCAAGAGAACAAAAAAAGGGAGGGCAATGCCCTCCCCAAAACAATGGAGTCAACGGTCAATAACTTCTTAGTAGATCAAGAGAGTAAAAGTAGATTAATAATAGCCAGCTACATCATCAATAATTGGCCCCAATGCTCTGTGAGCATCAGCCCGATCCCTCTGGCCACACGGAAACCCGCTGCAGATTTTGTCTGGATCAGAAAATGTATCCAGCCTTACAGCTCCTCTTCCGAATGCTGATGGATACGCCATAATAGTGGAGAAGCTGTTATTTACACCGTAGCCAAGCCCCCAGTAGTAAACACCACCACTGGTATCACCTTGCTGGCGAGAATGAGTCAGCCCCATGTTGTGGCCCAACTCATGAATAAATGTAAGGTCAGTACCCCCACAATCAACTGCGGTCAAACTATAGGCCAAGCGTTTGGCACTAGGGTGCATAACACCGTCGCTACCTATTCCGCTCCAGGCTACTCCACAGCGGGTACCTTGAAAACGCCCATTTTCCCAAACTTCTTCTCCCTTACCTAGCAGAGCAACCATATCGGCTTCAAAAAGTTGGCGCTGCACCCCAACTGGGCCGGGAGCAACTTGCGTAATCTCATCGTAGGTCGGCGTACTATCCTGGGCAAAGTACTCAGCTAAACCAGAAAATTCATCGAGGTTGGCTCTATTAATGAGGAGATCGTCCTTGGAATACTCTCTAGAGTCTACCAATTCCAGCTGAATATCCAGACCATTATTTTCGTAAATACGGTTAGAGGTACTGATCAGATTATCGACCATTACGGAAATATCCCCGGTATGCTGAGCCGCAGGATCGGTATACCAAACCGCAATTTTTATCGTCTCCGCACTTGCCGCCCCAGAGATGGTGAGAGCCGTTATTGCGGCCGCCAAACTATTTCTTAGCTTCATAGCAGTTCCTTTTATTATTAAATTATTTACCCCAATCTTTGCAATCCGACCAATGAAACCGGTTACATTTTTAGCCGCACTGACCAGATCACAAAATTTACTTGCCCTAACTGGAAAACAGATTACTTCCTGCTCTCTTCTCCACCTGTAAAAGCAATCGCTTCTGGCAGTAACAGGTACCTCAAGCAGCACTCCCTTTGCTGCTAGCCAGGTCAGAAAACTCCTGCCCCAACATTAGATAAATTCTTACTTTAATTTTACCTCTTCCTCCAAGTGACTCCTGGTTAAATCTTTTTTCGAAGCCACCCAGGCATAATTTCCCTGCGCCTCTAGGGAGTATGAGCCTGAAGGCAATGTTAAATTGCCATATACCGAGTTTTTGCCAATTGTGAAATTTACAAAATACACGCTGCCATAACCGGGCAAGTTCATTTGCACACTTTTATTACCACTGGCATGCTCCTGGACTTTATCCACCTGGGCATCGTAGCTTCCCTCCACTCCAGGCATTTCTATATCGACATAGTCTCCAATAGATAACTTCTTTAGAGCTTCTACATCGACCTCAAGATATGTCTCTCCATTTAAATCGATCGGCAAGCGTCCTGATTCACGTAAAAACTGCCTTGCGACATCCGATTCTGCCCACATCAAGGCACTATCAGGGTTCACCTCTTGCTCATTGGCGGAAGGCATTTCTACCACTTCTTCAGTAGATTTAGTTTCAGCTGGAACAATTTTCTTGGAGGGAGGTGAGACTGGTTTTTCAGTAATTGGTTGTGGGCTATCTGTTTGACTCTTTGCCCAGAAGAAATACCCTCCCGCACAAAGGAGAGCAATCAGTGGAATTATTTTTCTCATTAGCTTCTCACTGCAAAATATTTATGTTAGTTCAGAGAAAATCCCAATAGTGCTGATTACTTAATGAGCTACACCAAAATCGAGACTTAACCTTTCTTAACATGGACCACTATGCTGAGACGCTTAATGCTAATTTCCACGCAATTAATTTTTCAGAAATATTTCACAAAAATGTCATCCACGTATGGGTAGCCTGTGAGCATTCTCTGACTTTACCTGCTGGATAGGAAAAAATATCGACAGATTCCTGAAAAATGACAACAACATTGGCTCAAAAATTTTTTTACCGAAAAAGAAAAAAGCCAGCAACACTGGTAAGAATTGCTGGCCTTAACTGATCAAAAAGTGACTTTAGGATTGGCTTTTATTGCCAAGGGTAATGCCCAATGCCTAGGCATGGGTCACTCGCTGCCCTCCCTCCTCAAAAAAGCGCTCAAAAAATACACTAATAAATCCGGTGATAACAATTGCCAACAGTAATAACCACAAGAAGTCCTGGGGCTTGTCCTGAGCTGCGGGCTCTTTTACTTCTTCTAGTTTCTGCCCACTAACTTGCTGAGACGCGGGAGCGCTGTTAGCGACATTATCTACCGTCTGGCCACTTACAAGCGGGGCAAGACCAAATCCAAGGGCCTGCTGATTCACAAAATCAGTAAATTTTTCATTGTCTGTTGCTACGTCGTGCTGGTTGGCGAGTTCGGTGTAAGTCTCAACCATTTTCCTTAGCGTTTCTGCATCGGCAGGCCAGTAACCCTTTCGCACGGCTTCCAGCATGCGCTCCAGCATTTGCGCCAAGGCTTCCGCATTGTGCTCCTCAAAGAACTCACGCATATCCATTTGGTATTTATCATCCACGTAGACTTCAAACATCTCCTGCCATTGGTCGTCGCGAATGGTTTCCGGGGTCATCACCTCCCAGCCCCACATGTTGTTCACACGATCCAGAATTGCCGTTGCGCCGGCATAGCCGGATTCCTGCATCGCCTCAATCCAGCGGGGATGGAAGTAACGGCTGCGCATTTCCTGATTGACAAACTCTCCCAGGGTCTGGGTTTTAATGTTGTCCTTACGGCGCAGATTGGATACGTACATCTCTGGCGTCTTACCGTCGAGATTGCGCACCGCTAGCCCCATACCACCAAAGTACTGGAAAGGATCGTCATTGGTCATCATCGCGTAGAGGTTGGTGGAACGTGAGAAAATGACCCCATCAGTACCGGAAAGCACCTTGCCATAAAGTGCAACATTACGCTGGTCCTCGCTCCAACGGGACTCATCCTTGCCATAGGCAAACCCCATGCGGCGCATATACAGATCGGCCAGCTTGTCGTCTGTCTCCCAGCTGTCGGAAGCCAGGCTGGCACCATTCAGGCCGGTACCGTAATTGCCACTTTCATTGGAGAAAATACGCACGGAGGAAAGATAGCGGGCATCCTCCTCGGAGCTGCCCTCTTCCTTTAGCTGTTGCAGTAAGGCCTGACTGTGGCGATAAACAAAGTTGTTCTCCTCCTTCATCTGCGCCACTTTATCGATGGCTTCCGCCAGCCACAGCATCACATTAGGGAAAGCATCGCGGTAAAGGCCCGTAGCAGAGATCACCACATCGATACGAGGGCGCTTTAACTCTGAATAGGGAATCACCTCAGTTCCAGTAACATTGCCCTGCTGATTCCATTTGGGCTTGAGACCCAGCGCATGCAGTATTTGCGCTTCCAACGCACCTTGGTGGCGCATCGTCTCCAGGGACCAAAGGGAGAATGCCAGCTTATCCGGGAAACGGCCGTGTCTTTCCCGATAGTCGGCAATGGTTTGTTCCATCAGTTGAACGCCGGCCTCATAAGCCTCCCTGGACGGCACTTTGGCAGGGTTGAATCCAATCAGGTTGCGACCGGTAGGCACTGCCTGCGGGTTGCGAATAGGGTCACCCCCATAGCTCACCGGAATGTACTCACCGTCGAGCGCCAGCATCAGGTTTTGTAGCTCAGCAATACCGGCAAAGTTATCGGCATACTCCCGGCCCTGCTGCAGGTAATTTTGCAGTTCTTCAGAAAGTTCTGGCAACTTGCGGCCAGCCAGGTAGGCATTTAACAGCTGATAACCCGGCTGTGCTTCCAAGGCGACTACATTGCGTTCATCCAGCACCTGATCCTGCGGCAAACTCAGGCCCTGGTCGCTCTCATATTGGCCGGCGGCGGAGATAAAGTTTTCACCCAGCATTTGCAGCATGGTGCTGGTGAGATGCTCTGACTTGGGCAGCTGACCAAAACGATGGATACCCAGTGGCTGGCTCATTTCAGCCAGTTGGGCCAAGTGGTCCTGAAGACGACTGAGCTGGCCACCGAAATCAGCCCGCAGGGTTTCAGCGCTGATTTCCAGATCCTTGAGCATATTCAGCTTGTCCGCCAGGGCGATAATGCGCTCCTGGGTATTCTGCCGGGTTTGCCCTTCTTCCAGAATCAGGTAATTACCAATCAACTCAGAGAGTTCGGCCACTTCGGCATAAAGACCCGCTTTAGCGAAGCCCGGTGTCAGGTGGCTGATCATAGTCGCACGTCCGCGACGCTTGGCCTGCATAGCCTCGCCTACATTATCAATAATGTAGGGATAAAATACCGGGATATTTCCCAGAGCCAAATTTGGGGCGTCGAACACAGAGAGCCCGCGCTCCTTACCGGTTAACCATTCCTGGGAACCATGTGTCCCTAAGTGAATATAGGCATCGGCCCCGAAAGTTTTACGCGCGTAGAGATAAACCGCCAGGTAGGCATGGTTTACCGGGGTTTTCATATCGTGATATAGGGATGCATGGTCTTTTGCATTATCCGCGCGCACCCCCTGCGGCAGGACAATCAGGTTACCCAATGTCATACGTGGGATCACAAACGCCCGCTCACCATTATGGTCTGCCAACATGGCATTATCTTCCGGCTTACCCCATCGCTCCACAATGGGGTCACGCACAGAGGCCGGCAAGCTATCAAACCAATCGACGTAGGTGGAAAGTGGCATCCAGTCAGCCAAACCTTTATCAATCAGCGCAGTGCTGTCTTCACGACGATAATAGGGGCGTAGCAATTGGCCGGCCCAGTCGATCAGGATCTTGGAGTCCTGCTGCTCTATTTGATAGCCACGCTCCGCCATAGATTTGGCGATAGACTCGATGGAGGAAGGTACATCGAGGAAGGCCGCGCCAATATTCTTCTCACCGGGAGGGTAGTTCCAGATAAAGGTAGCCACCTTTTTCTGGCTATTTTTTTTATAGCCAAGAGAAGCATGGCTCCACGCGCGTTCCACCAGCGCATTGAGCTGATCTGCCATCACAACCTTATTGCCATCTTCGCTTGCCGCAACAATTACCGGGTCGATACTGCCGGTATCTTCAGGCATTACCAGGAAGAATGGGGTTAATGAAGGGGAAACCCCACTATTATCAGCAAGGTAATCCGTTTCACTACCCTCGGTATAGTTCAGAGCGTGAATAACTGGAACGCCCAGCTTTTCGAACTCTGCGCGACGTTTACTCACATAATGGAGAGAGCGGTAATTGATCATCAGATCAATACGTGTTTGCCCTGCTTCGTCCTGTAATAAATCAGGGTAGGAAAGCGGCAGGTCCTCACCTTCAAAGAAAAAGGCAAAAGCCTTAGCACCTTTTTCTTCCAGGCCAGCCAAAATTGCATCTACAACCTGCTGCTGCTCGTAATCCACTACTGAGCGATGGATAGCCAGGCCTATAACCGGCTGCTCTCCTGATACCTGCAGCCACTTAAAGAAATCCCCTTCGCTGTCAGTCACCAGGTTTGGCAGGCGCGGATGATAAAAACCCACCTTGGGCACAATAATAGGATCGGCTACAGGCAGCTCGGTAAGGCCAAAGACTCCCGCGGAGAGGAACTGCATCAAATGCCGGTAGTTCTGACGCCCAGCATTATTGAAATACGCAGCGATGGATTGGTGCTGTTCAGAGGTCAGCCCCTGGTTCATGGAGGCGTTATCGGCATCCCCCAGGGAAACCACTGGCACTTTGGGGTACTGGGTTAGCAGAGGTTGGTATTTTCCAAACATAAATTGGGAGAGTGCCGGATTGATACCATCCAGCATCACCAAATTGGAGGAACCCCAAGCCTGCGCTATTTGCTCTTCGCTCTTACCTTTGCTATTAAAAATCTCCAGGGTAAACGGCTGATCTGCAGCCAAATCAGATAACAGCTCCCCTTTGGCTTTCGCTGTATGACTGGACATCATCAACAAAACTTTGGGCTTATCGCTGGCCTGCACCATCATCGCAGTGAAGGCTATTACGATGAAGCATACCAATTGCATGCACACCTTCTTCAACATGACTATTTACCCCCTACAGCCTTGTCTTTTGCGGACTCTTCTTTTCCTTCCGGCACATAAACCAGGCTGCCGTCTGCCATCTGGTAAGCAACACCCGCGCGAGTGCCCTCTCCCGATCCAATTTCGCCGGTGGATTTGTACTGCTTGATTTCTTCCCCATCTTTTACAATGACTTCCATATTGGGCTCACCGGCATTCTTGATCACCGTGACCTTTTCGTTGGAAAAAACGTTTAACGGGTTTTGTGCAATAGCGATGAGCAGTGCGGCAATAATCACCAGAAAGACATCAATCAAGTTAACCGCACTCAGAATCGGGTTAAGTTCTTCATCTTCATCCAGGAAGCGCATCAGGCGGCCTCCTTCAATTTGCGAATGTTAATCAGCTCAGCGGCAAACCAACGCTTCTTTACCGAGGCCGGCCAGAAGGTCAGAGTGGAAATCGCGAGACCCCAGATCACAGCAGCAAAAGCGATAATCAGGTTTTCACTGATACCCTGGATATTGCCATCGGCCAAGGCACGCAGCGCCGGCCCCATAGGGATCATGGTGGCAATCAAGCCCAGCATGGGCGCGATACGAGTGACCATGCGTAGCATTTCCAATTTTTTAAGTGCAAAAACTTCCAGCTCGTCATCACATGCCAAAGGATGTCGCACGTAATAATTGTGCACCTGGTAGCCTGGAAGGCCCTCTTTCCGACCTTGCTTCAGAGCCAAACTGTAAGCGACAGCATTGCGCCGGCGCAGCATCCATAGAGAGATGAAGCGTCCCGTTGCGTAAAGCGAGTAGATAAAAAGGACCAGAATCGCCAGCAATACCGGGGCCATAAATAAATCAGCCACATCGGCCATCAGGTTCTCAATTATCGAAATATTCATTGCAAGCCTCCTCAGCCCAGCACTTTCGCTCTGTATCAATGGCCGCGGAAACTAGCGGAACTACCTGTCAACGTCAAATTTAATCTAATTGATAGTGATTCGCATTTGGCTTTACATTATAAAAATCATCCCTATAATCCTCCCCCAATTGGCTCCATTGGTGAGTACCCACACCTTCACAGCCGACCAACCAGAGCAGAAGTACAGAAATTACCTCAAGGACAACACCATGAAACTTCGCCCAATTGCAGCGGCCCTACTTGGCCTGGCATCCGCCGCTAACCTGCATGCCGAAACTTCAGGTTCGGCAGCCAGCAGCGAACTGGAGCTGATCGTGGTCAGCGGCCGCGCGGAAAAGCCGCTAAAAGATGTCGCAGGAAGTGTTTCTGTTGTCACTACCGATGAAATTGAACAGCTTCAGTTGAACGATATGAATCAGCTGTTCCAATACGAGCCCGGAGTTGAAGTAACCGGCGCTGCTGGCAGTGCACAAAACATTCTGGTACGCGGCATGGGTGGCGACCGGGTACTGATTATCAAAGACGGTATGCGGGTTAACGAAGGCTATGGGGCCGATGGCCAGAATGACATCATCGGCCGCGGCTTTATCGAAATAGATACTCTCAAGCAGGTAGAAGTCGCCAAGGGTGCTGCCTCTTCCCTGTATGGCTCTGATGCGCTCGCCGGCATCGTGGTCTTCACTACCAAAGATGCCAGCGACTATCTGGAGGATGGTGAGCAATTCGGCGGCGCGATCAAAACCGGGTACACAGGTATTACCAATCAATCACACATATCACCTGCTCTTGCCTTGCGCACCGGCAATTTTGAGCAACTGCTGCATACCACCTTCCGCGAAGGAGAAGAGCAGCAAAATTTCAATGAGAGCCAGGACCCCTTCGAAATTGAGTCGAAGAGCTTGCTATACAAGGCCAAGTACAGCCTTGGTGGTGAGGACTTTATCAGCTTCAGCATCGATCACTGGAACCAGGAAAGTACCGGCGACAGCGCCGATGGCCTGCTCCACTATTTCCGCGGACTAGCTGATTACGGCTACAACATCGTCAAGGAAGAATCGGTTTCTGATAAAAAGGTCCGCGCTTACCAACTGCGTTACCACAGCGAAACCCCAAGCGCAGTCTATGACCAACTGAATATCAGCCTGTACCAAAACAAATCCGAACAGGAAGACGAACAATATGGTCAGCTGGACATCAATGCTCCTATGTTCGGTGTTTTCGAAATCCGTGATATGTGGGAGACCAGCCTTTACCGTCAAGACACCATTGGCTTCCTTTCCAATGCCAGCAAGACCCTGAGCGAAACCCACACCCTGGGATATGGCCTCGACCTGGAAAAAACCGAAAGCCGCCGCACCGTACACCAGTACCGCGAAGTGGAAGACAGCTCCACCATGGACGTGACTACTGACAAATTCCCGGAAAACGAAGTTTCCCGCGCGGGCTTATTCCTGAACGACGAAATGACTTTTGCCAATGGCCAGCTGGTTGTAACCCCCGGGATACGCTACGACTGGTACGAGATGGACCCCAACGGCGCTGAGAAAACTGACGGGACTCCTTTTGCCACAATTGAAGAAAGCAATACCTCCTTCAACCTGGGAGCCCTGTACAAACTCAACGCTCGCTTGTCTGTCTTCGCCCAGTACGGCCAGGGTTTCAAAGTGCCGGCCTACGATTTGGCCTATATCGAGCACTACCTGCAACCAACCTCTACCTATGCTTACGAGGTGCTGCCAGCTGACGACCTGTCTCCAGAAACCAGCGACTCTTTCGAGCTTGGTCTGCGTGGACATCTGGGTCCGATTGCCTTTAGCACTGCCGCTTTCTACACCGAGTACGATGACTTCCTCGAAACTGCACTTATAAACAGCGAAACTTTCTTCAACGATGATGGCAGCTTCTCTCACGTATTTGAGCAATACCAGTACCAAAACATCGACTCAGTGACGATTAAAGGGGTTGAGCTAAGTGCGAATTGGTACCTTTCTCCAGCGTTCGAGCTATTTGCGAATGCCAGCTATCAACGCGGTGAAAACGACACCACCGGCGAATACCTCACCAGTATCAGCCCGCTTTCCGGTGTCATTGGTGCCAGCTACACAGGCGCACAACTTTCCAGCCAGGTACTGGTACGCTGGGCGGACCGTATGGATCGGGTAAATGAAGGAGAAACAGAAGCTCCAGGCTATGGTTCTGTAGACTGGACGTTGGGTTATCAGTTGATGGAGCAGATGTCTCTCAACCTGGCCGTCAACAATCTACTCGACAAAGAGTATGTGCCCTACTTGAATGTAGCTGGCTGGGAGGAAGGCAGTGATATCTACGTAAACTCTGCTCCGGGCCGCACTTTTTCTGCATCCGTTAAGTACGATTTCTAAGTTATTAATCCGGCTAATTAGTGGATAGCCGGATTGATGCGGCGCAAGGAAGCGCCGTTGCTGGTCACGGCCAGCAAAGCCCCTGAAATACAAGTCACTCTGCGCTTTGCGCAATTTCGGGGGCTGTAATCAACTGGGTCACGGATGACCTTTTTTTGATTACTGGAGAAGTCTTTCTCCTACGCTCCTATAAGTCCCTTGCGGCCGCCCCCATGCGGCCTTTTTTAATTTAGATTAAAAAAATATTTTTAGCTGTTAACTGTTTTCTAAAAATATAAGTTTTTGAAATTTTCTAAATATTCAATACTCCGGCACTCCCATAAGATCCGTTCAGGAACTAAGTATTAGCGACTTCAATTGATTTAAAGCACTGCGCCAACCTATCTGCAAATTCACCCACACGTCTGGGCTGAGCGCGACTCGGTGGAAAGAGCATTTGCAGCGGTATTGCGGAGGGTGTGTACTCGCTTAACAACCTAACCAACCTCCCAGCTCGGATATCCGAGCCGACATCCAGCTCAGATTTCAAAATGATACCAAGTCCATTCAAGCACCACTGTCGAGCTAGCTCACCGTCATTGGTAATCCGGTCTCCCCGCACCGTGACCGCTCTTGAAACTTCACTTTTCTGTCCTTTAACCTCTTCTCTGAAGCGCCAGCTATTGTCCAGATTCTCCCCAAAGCGCATTACTAAGCAGTTATGGCTTGTTAAATCTTCAGGCTTTTTCGGAGAGCCATACTTTTCCAGGTAGGCCGGAGAGGCACAAACAATACGCTGCTTACTGCCTAAGGTTCTGACCCGCAGTGAACTGTCAGTGATGGATCCAAACCTCAGCGCGACATCTATACCCTGACCAACGGTATCTACATAGCCGTCGGACAGCAGCAATTCTATCGAAACCGCCGGATGGTCCTGTAAGAAACGGTCTATTTCGGGCGCAACAATTGCCCTCCCAAGGTCACAGGGTGCGCTAATCCGTATCGTTCCCGAAAGGGTTTGCGCCCCCAAGCGGATACGGGACTCCAGGTCCTCAACTTCGCCAAGAACCAACTTGGCTCCCTCAACCAGAGTTCGCCCCTCGTCGGTGAGACTGATCGCCCGCGTGGTTCGGTTTAACAAGACGACACCAAAATGAGCTTCTAGGGCCGCAAGACGCTCAGATACTGTACTGGAGGAGAGGCCCGAGTCACGTGCAGCGGATACAAGACTGCCTTTCTCGACAATCTGAAGAAACAGCGAAAGGTTAGCAAGAAGCATTGTACGTCTAAACCGGATATTCATTTCGATAAATGACAGTTTATCCGGCAAATATAGGAGACCACAATACTCCTATCAGCAGTTACTACTATCCGGTCAGCAACGCATATTGCAGGGAGATGAGATATGGATAAAAGCATTCGTATTGGTCACATCGCATTGTCATTCCATGAGGCCAGCGCTCTGGAAGTCGCCAAAATTCTTCAATCTTATGGCCACGAGGTGAGCTTCAAGTCTGCCTCTCACGAGGCCGCTTTCGACATGTTAAATAAAGGGGAAATCGATCTACTGGCTTCGGCATGGCTGCCGTCCAGCCACGAGATCTACTTAAACCCCTTCCTTGATCAGGTAGAAAAAGTGTCTGTGCTTTATGAGCCCTACTGTATTTGGGGAGTTCCTGAGTATGTGCCTGAAGAAGCGGTTTCCACTATCGAAGATCTTTTGCATGAACCGGCACTGAACCGTATGGAGCGATTGATACAAGGTATCAATCCTGGAGCCGGCATCAGCCGTTTTTCCGCAAAGATGATCCAGGCATATGGGCTCGACAAAGCCGGTTACGAATTTCGCCCTGGATCTGAGGAAGACTGCTTCGACCGGTTTGAGCAGGCAGTTGCAGAGAACCGGTGGACTGTCATTCCTCTATGGCATCCACAGTTTCTACATAACCGCTACACCATCCGTGCCCTCAAAGAACCCA
This sequence comes from Microbulbifer variabilis ATCC 700307, assembly GCF_000380565.1. Lineage (GTDB taxonomy): Bacteria > Pseudomonadota > Gammaproteobacteria > Pseudomonadales > Cellvibrionaceae > Microbulbifer > Microbulbifer variabilis. Next base: position 278,355 of record NZ_AQYJ01000029.1, on the reverse strand, counting down.
AAGGGCTATTGGGCACTCAAGATGAAGCGACCCTTATCGTCCGCAAAGATGCCAAACAGAGAATTGGTGATGCTGCCATGGCAGACCTCTCACAGCTTTACATTGGCAATAGCAAATTGAGCGCTTTAGAGGACGAGCTCCGCACACGATCAAAAACCCAATAAAACCTCTCGAAATTCAAACTTGGAAAGTTAAATATGAAATCTCTGAACAGTTTAATTGCTGCATTTGCCCTACTCGGAATTGGCAGCGTTGCATCCTACTCGAGCTATGCAGTTGAGTCAGGGGCCCTGCAGACGGTTACAGAGTTTACGGACTCCCGTGCGGCGGGCGTTACAGTCACTCCCAGTGGTCGAATTCTGGTAAGCATGCACCCTTTGGATGCACCAAAATTGAAAGTGATGGAAGTAATGGCCAACGGAACCAAACAGCCATTCCCCAACCGCGATTGGGCCGATGGGCCAGAAACCGGTAAGGTCGGTTTTACTTCAGTTATTGGCATACACTCCGACAGTAAAGGGATTGTCTGGATTTTGGATATGGGTAGTGAGAATTCCCCCACTCAATTAGTTGCCTGGGATAGCGTAAATAATAAATTGCACAGGCAACTGGAAATTTCTAGATCTTCACTACTCACCAACTCTTTCCCACAAGATTTTGCCCTGGATGAGAAGCGTCAGAAAATTTATATCGCTGATATGTCTTTTGGTAACTTCAACGGCGCTACTAAACCGGCGATCATTGTAGTTGACCTTAAGACAGGGCAGTCACGACGGGTACTGGAGAGCGCCGATGCTTTTATGCCCCCCAACCAGGATGTCGTGATTGATGGCCTACTGTTATCAGCAAAAACCAAAGAAAATTCCAGTAAAAGCTTACGCTTTGGCCTGAACCCCATAGCATTGGATGATCAGGGTGAGTGGTTATATTTCGGCACCTTAAGTGGTAATACCCTATACCGCTTACCTGCAGCACTACTGGCTGACCATAGAATTTCCAATAAGAAGCTTGCCTCTAACATTGAAGAATTTGGACCAAAGAATCCAAGCGATGGCATTGTGATGGCACCGGGGAATGGGGTTCTCGTTACTGACCTGCAAAATAATGCGATAGGTTTAACCACAAAAGGCGATTATAAAATTCTGGTGCAAGACAAGCAGCTTTCATGGCCCGACAGCTTGGCAGTAAGCAACGGCTGGGTTTATATCACTCAGGATCAACTGCACCAGCACCCGGCCTTCAGTTCAGGTCTTGGTAACGCAAAACCGCCCTACAAGCTGATGCGCTTCCGCTATATGCACTAAAGCCACCCTCCCCACCAATTACTCATTTGGTGGGGACTTTCCTCTTACATTTCACTATCTACGTTCTGTCTTATCAATTACCAAGCTAAATTTGAAAACTAACGTCTAAAGAGATTCACCAGCAAACTTAACACCAAACTGATAATAATCATGGACACGATGGGAAAGTAAAATCGTGTACGTCCGGACTCAACGCGGATATCTCCTGGCAGACGCCCAAACCAGTTAAACAGCCCGGGCGCAAAATGCAACAGCACACCAAGGACCACCAAGATAAACCCTGCAACAATCATCCAGCGGGCCATTTATCCCGCCTCCTCAAGCTATTTCAATCAGTGGAAGTCTAAACCGACGTATATACATTTAAGCGTAATACTGAGGGCGCTACTCATACAACCCTGCCGCATCTATTGGAAGCCTCACCGCTGATATACTTCAAGAGTTTCCGCCCACCGACTACCCCACTTCCAGAAACATTTTTCAGGAGGCAAAGTGAGAAGGATCTCAATCGCGACAACAGTTGTACTTATTTACGCAATTATCGCAAGTAACTGTTTTGCTGATACACGCATATCCCGCGGTGCGATTCCTGTCATTGATAATGTAAAGCTGAGCCAGGTAGCTGGCCCTATCGAATATCCCTGGGGTATTGCACTGCTGCCGGATGGCGCTTTATTGATCACTCAGCGTAATGGAAAAATACGCACCATAAAAGATGGCAACCTCTCAGATCCCGTAGACTTTCCCGTTCAGGTTTACTTTGAGGGCCAAGGCGGCCTCCTGGATGTGGCAGCCAGTCCCAACTTTGCAAAGGATAATTTGCTCTTTTTCAGTTACTCAATCGGCAATACGCAAGACAACCGTCTTGCCATCGGCCGAGGCAAGTGGCAGAACGACACTCTACAAGACTTTGAGGAAATATTTAAAGCCGCCCAGGGGAAAACAAATGACCGGCATTTCGGTTCACGATTTGCATTCCTACCCGATGGTACTCTGTTGGCGACCATCGGCGATGGAGGAAATCCCCCGCAGGCATACCTGGATATATTTGCACGCGAACAGGGGCAAAACCTACATACGCATTTTGGCTCTGTAATTCGTATCAAGCCTGACGGCTCAGTACCTGACGACAACCCCTTTATTGATATGAAAGGCGCCCAACCGGAAATCTGGAGCTTTGGCCATCGTAACCCCCAAGGGCTCGCCATTGATCCAGAGACTAAAGTGGTATGGTCGAATGAACATGGCCCCGCCGCGGGCGATGAACTGAATCGACTTGAAAAAGGAGCCAACTTCGGCTGGCCACGGGTCACTTTTGGCAGGGACTACCGCGATGGCTCAAATATCTCCTTCAAAATTGCCGATCCGGAATTTGTATCCCCTATTCTTGCCTGGATAGATACCCATGCCCCTGGCGGCCTCACCGTATATACAGGCAAAGCCTTCCCTCAATGGCGTGGACACCTGCTTTCAGCAGGATTAGTCACTCAAGACTTAAGAGTCATTGACCCCGAGGGCGATGCGCTTACCGGTGAACAACGCATCGTGATTGGCGAGAGAGTCCGCGACTCTGAAATCGGGGCAGATGGTACCCTCTATGTGATCACCGATGGCCCTCAAGGCAGGTTACTGCGTATCGACCCCGATCAATAAGAGAGCTGGCAATCACCAACGGGAAGTAAATTCCGCTTCCCGTGTTTGCCTTTCCATAAGAGCTAAAGCCGCCATAGAATAGCTGACAATTAAAACAAAAAGGCTATCAACTATGCGACTTTCCCGCGTTCTGGCTGTAGCACTCCTCGCCGCTTCGTCTGTCAGCGCCCAAGCTGTAACAGTGATACACAATTTTTCAGGCTATCAAACCACCGATAAAGCCCTGATCCAGTTCAGCGCCATGGCCTTCGATCAAGGGAAGGTATTGGAAACTGGCAGCATTACCGAGCTGAATAAGAAGTATCCTGATGCAGACAAGATTGATGCCAATGGCAAAACTCTACTACCCGGTTTAATTGATGCCCACGGCCATATGTTGGGCCTGGGCCAGCTCAATACTATGCTGGACCTGCGCGACCAATCACTGGAGGAAGCCCTGAAGTCCATCAAGCGCCACGCCGAACACTTGGCGCCCAATGAGTGGCTCCTAGGAAGAGGCTGGAATCAGGTCACCTGGCCAGGCAAACAATTTCCCACGAGCGACCAATTGGATGCCCTGGAAATTGATCATCCGATCTGGCTACGGCGGGTAGATGGCCATGCCGGTTGGGCCAACGCCAAAGCGCTGCGTCTCGCCGGCGTAGATAAAAATACCCAATCGCCGGAAGGCGGTGAGATTCTGCGGAATAGCAAAGGCGAACCTTCAGGCATCTTGATTGATAATGCAATGGGTCTTTTACAAAAGGCCATTCCAGCCCCCACTCTCACCCAAGAAAAGAAATCCCTACAGAATGCCTTCGCCAAGGCGCTCTCTCTGGGCCTTACCAGCGTGCATGATGCAGGTATTAACGAGAAAACTCTTAACGCCTATAGAGAACTATCTAAAGAAGGTGCTATCCCCATGCGGATGTACCCTATGTTGTCAGTAGACAGCCACAACTATGCCAAATTGCTAAAAGCCGGCCATATCGGCGGCCCCGAAGATCGACTGTATATGCGCAGTATTAAGTTATCGGCCGATGGTGCCTTGGGCAGTCGTGGTGCAGCGCTACTGGAACCCTATCACGATCGTCCATCGGAAAAAGGGCTTCTACTCTACCCAGAAACCAAAATGCTCTCTCTGCTTAAATTAGCTACCGATAACGATTTTCAAGTGAATGTCCATGCCATCGGCGATAGAGCCAACCATATCGTACTCAATCACCTGGAGACACTGGATAAGGCTGAAAGCCAGAAACAGCTTCGCCACCGTGTGGAGCACGCACAGGTCATAGAAGTGAAGGATATTCCTCGCTTTACCCAGCTTAATCTGATTGCCTCGATGCAGCCCACCCATGCCACCAGTGATAAAAACATGGCTGGTGACCGTTTGGGAGAGAAACGCCTGATCGGTGCTTACGCCTGGCAAACCCTATTAGATCAAGGTACACCAATCGCTGCCGGCTCCGATTTCCCTGTAGAGCCCGCCAATCCCCTTTTCGGACTCCATGCAGCAGTAACCCGCCGTGATCGCCAGGGAAATCCCACTGATGGTTGGCGCACCGAGGAAGCAATGACCCTGGAGCAGGCGCTACGTGCATTCACCCTTCACGCAGCCTATGCCAGCCACCAGGAGAAAATGATTGGCAGCCTTGAAGCCGGAAAATTCGCAGACTTTATTTTACTGGACAAGAATATCTTTGAGATAGACCCTCAAGAAATCTGGAAAGCAAAAGTAATGGAAACCTGGGTTGAGGGGGAAAGGGTTTATAAAACCACTTTCTGATAAGAATAATGGGCTTTTCTTAACAGCAGTGGCTTAAAGTACTTTTTTGAAGAACTACCTTTGCAATAAGTTACAGTAAGCACTCAAGAATTTTAGGAAGAGCCCGCAAACGACCTAAAAAAGCCAAATGCTATAGCGTAATGAGCAAACTTGTTTTCATGTATAATCTTAGGTGCTCTAAATTCGAATACCCAGGTCATTTCTACTTCAGGTTCCAGGCTTACCTAGTCTTTGACTCAGCGGCCAGGCCATCTCATAAAAGCCTACCTGGATTGTATAAAACCAAAAGTATCAAAATCCACTTTAATCCCCCCCCAAAAAATAAATCTAATTATTAAAAACAGAATTTAAAGGTAAGTGATCAACAACTAACTTTATCAAATATCAGATCTAGATATTACTTTGGACATATTGCAGATAGCAACCATCTTGCCATACATCAAAAAGCTCAATAACAGTTTGTCTGTAAGAAAAAGCTGACTTACCACCTTCAAAAGATTATCAACAGATGAAAATAGCCCACCAGATTACAGGATATTCAGATGGGACCTTTTAACAAATGGCTGACAGTGATAGAGTTTGCTGGTCTCCAAATGATTTCCATTTGATGATAAAATCTGGGGGATACATTGAACCCCTTAATATGTTCAATGTAAGTACACAAGGAAGAAAAAATCGTGCTAAATGCCACAACCGCTTTTTACTCCCTCAAGAATTGCAATAAAACTGCAGTGTGTTCTTTGAATATAAAGCCAGTGATCAGCCACGATATTAAATATCTTTACTACCACCAACCGATCCTACACTCTAAAAACAGTGCAATTCTAAGCAACAAATTTCGGTTCTTATAAAATATTCATACATTTGCAAAATGTTTACATCCTTTTTTACAGTCGTTAATCAGAAATCTATTTAAACATCTTTCAAAAGCCTGAGTACACTAAAGTATGGATAAAAGATATCAAGTTTTTGTCAGCTCAACCTATGTTGATTTAAAAGAAGAGAGACAGAAAGTTCTTCAGACCCTAATGGAAATGGATTGTATCCCTGCTGGAATGGAGCTATTTCCTGCAGCAGACGAAGAACAATGGGAGTTCATTCAGAGAGTTATAGATGATTGTGACTATTACCTGCTTATAATTGGTGGTCGCTATGGATCAATAGCCGATAACGGTCTTAGCTATACTGAGAAAGAATTTGACTATGCTGTTAGCAAAGGAATCAAAGTTATTGCTCTATTACATGACTCCCCTGAATTACTACCCAGAGCAAAGACTGAAAAAAGTGAAGAGCTTGAGAGAAAGCTAAATAAATTTAGAGAAAAAGTTAGTAGTGGGAGACTGGTTCGATTTTGGTCAGACCCAAGGCAGTTACCAGGCGAAGTCGCCCTTAGCTTAAATAAAACAATAAAAATATTCCCCTCTACAGGATGGGTTAGAGCTAATTTAACAGCCTCACCAGATTTACTTATAGAACTCAACAATTTAAGAAAGCTAAATGATTCACTCAAATTGCAACTCGAAAACCTAAATAGAAGCTCGTTTATTATTCCATTATCCGACTTAGCAGATTGGCATGACTCTATTAATATAACAGGAACTTACTCTGTTAACGCAAGTAGTATCAATTATGAAATACTTGATAAAACCTGGAAAACAGAGACTACATGGAGTAAATTATTCTCAATCATCTCACCATACTTGACGCGCTCACCACATGAAAATTTAGTAAGCAATTTCATTGCAACTGAATTTAATAGATCCACATCAAGTAAACTGAATGCCTCAGATTTCAAAGTAGATCAACAAGTATTATTCTCTATACGAGTTCAATTTATAGCGTTAAGCTTGATATCTATTGATAGAGATGGAAACTGGCTTTTGACTGAAGCCGGAAATAATAAGATGATCGAATCCAGAGTTTCTCGAAGAGTGCATCCAGAAGAGCTAAGTACTTGATAAGCATATTAGCTTTACTCCCAATTATTAATCACAGATCCAATGCTTCACACTGCCAACCCTTTACGATGCTACTACTAGCTTTCCCAGGGGTGGAAGGAACAAATTAAGTAATTTGACACTTTGGTATTGATGTACTTATATCTTTGCTTATCAATCCTAAATAGCTGCGTTTTCCATGATAGAAGACAGCCCAACCCTCAAGCTACACCGTAACTTTACCCGCCCATCTCAGGCCGACATAAATGTGTTACGCAATACGCCAACAGAATTTATTGTCGACTGTATGGATGGTCGCGGATCTCTACACCATGCTATTAAACCGATATTACCAATGGACTCCTCAATAGTCGGTATAGCGGTCACCTGCGAATGTGGCCCTGCGGACAATCTTGGTGTTCTGGGAGCGCTCGACGTAGCGCAACCTGGTGACATAGTGGTTGCCTCAACAGATTCATTTACTCAAACAGCGGTAATCGGCGATTTAGTACTGGGCATGATGAAAAACAAAGGGGTGATAGGATTTGTCACCGATGGGTTGGTTCGAGATTTAGAAGGAATAGAACGTCTTTCACTTCCTGTGTTTTGCAAAGGGGTTACACCGAATTCACCAGCTAGAAACGGCCCGGCATCAGCTGGCCTCCCTGTAAATCTTGATTCAACCCATATCTGCTCAGGTGACATTATTATTGCAGACCGAGCTGGAGTTATTGTCGTACCCTTACAGCAATTGAACGCCATAAGCAGTAAACTCCAAAAAGTAAAAAATGACGAAGCAGCTTTGCAGCAAGCTGTAGAAACTGGCCTAACCCTACCCCCCTTTTATAAGGAAATCGTTAATGCTGGCAAAGTTGTCGAACTTGATAAGTAACTTTGCCAAAAAAAGATCCAGCAAAAAAAATTACTGGGAAAGGGGAGCCTCTTCAAGCATTGACAACGATAACATACCCTAGCGCACGATATGACAATATGCAGTATCAAAATACGATTGAATATACTCAAATACCAGAAAAGGATGCCCCCCTCTCACTTTTACTTGAGGCCGACCCATCCAAAAAACATATACGCTCCTATCTGCCAGGTTCCTGGTGCTTTGCAGCCATTGACACTAACCATATTAAAGGCATTTGCGTTGCAAATAGAGTTGATAAATTCATTGCAGAGATTTTCAATATTTCTATTTCCCCAGAGAAACAAAAACAAGGAATTGGCACTAAGCTCCTGGAATTCTCACTTTCGGAACTAACCTCAAAAGGAATCCATAGAGTTGAACTCGGCACAGGCACTTTTGGCTATCAGTTAACTTTCTATCAGCGCCACGGCTTTAGAGTGGAAGCTGTCATCAGGGATTATTTCCTAAATAATTATGATCAGCCAATTTTTGAAAATGACTTGCAACACAAGGACATGCTTAAGCTCTATATAGAATTAAACAGCCAAGTTGAAACCCATACCATCAGAAAACCATAGATTCAAGGTCTTTTTCACTGGAAGAGCTCAAGCCAATATCGTTGACATCAAGAATATATATTTTTACTAAAAAGTGTGGAATTAAGGATAGTTTATCTATTTTACTTCAGAAGAAACGTTTTCAAATTGAACCAGATAAAACTATTGCTCAAACAAGCATTCAATAATATAGTTTCTCTTTAAGAATCCTGCGATATAATAGCACACAATGCGTCAAGCCATGTTCCTCATTAAAGCCACTACTGCTTGGATTGTCATGGTTATGGCTGCAATTGCAAATGGATTCTTTAGGGAGAGTATTTTAAACCCATATTTGGGAGAGAAACTATCTTTACCAATAAGTGGATTGACTCTATCAGCGCTTGTATTTGCAATAGCCTACAAGACTGTAAAATATTTCCAATTAGACTCTATAATTACCTGCTTGATACTTGGTTCACTTTGGGCTTTTCTCACATTTTTGTTTGAGTATGGTTTTGGTTACTACATACAAAACATGACCATCGATGAAATCAATCAAGTTTTCAATATTATGAGCGGCAATCTATTTATTTTTGTTATTATTACAGCCTTGATATCACCGGTTGTACTTGCAGCTCGAAAGAAGGGATCAAAGGAAACTCCGAGCTAAGCCGGATATATTTTATCCTAGCCATATTTTTCATCTGCCATTTCCAGCAGCATTAGCTTTCGCTTCAACAATATTAGTTAAATTCATGACAACAGAAGCATCTAAATTACAATAGATATAATACCTCTCCTGCTATTTATACAATCAACTTATAAAACAACCTGGATGCTGGCAGCTGACAGCTGGCCTGAAACTCTGGTCAGCTGGAAAGATTGGCCCTATAGCAGCAGGACGCATATGATCCAATACAATCGGGATTATTGCCGACCTACTTGTTATACCCTGGCCATACGTTTGGTCAACTTATATTGTTAAAACAAAATTATTTCACCATGGCTCAACTCATGGCTCAACTACTATAGGAGCACAAGTGCTAGATTCACAGAGCCTGCTGGAGGGCCCGAAAAAACTGCTGCTTAACTCCTGAATTTTAATATCCCGTTCAGGCTTGCATATAAACTCACGCCCCCCTTATTGGCTTACGAATTATTTATTTGCGAGTCAAATATTTCCATATGCCACATATAAAAAAGCCGCATCAAAAGATGCGGCTTTTTCGTGAACGAGCTATTGAAACTAAGTTCTCAGCCTTCCTTTTTCTTTGGTACCGGGAAACCACGATCACGCATCAACGCTTCGATATTGGCGTCACGGCCACGGAAAGCGCGATAAGCATCTGCGGGGTCCACAGCGTTACGCGGTGCAAACAGGTGTTCAACCAGCTTGGCAGCAACGCCCTTGTCGTAAAAACCACCTTTAGATTCAGCAAACGCCTCAGACGCATCAGAGGTCAGTACATCAGCCCACATGTAGCCATAGTAACCGGCGGAGTAACCCTCACCAGAGAAGATATGACCAAAGTGCGGCGTGCGGTGGCGCATTACCAGCTCCTTCGGCATACCCAGTTTGTCCAGTGTTTCACGCTCAAACTTGTCGGGGTCGATACCTTCAGGATTAGCGGTGTGGAACTTCATATCAATCAAGGCAGAAGCCAGGTACTCAGTAGTGGCGAAGCCCTGGTTGAATTTGGCTGCTTTCTTGATCTTGGCTACCAGATCAGCAGGGATCGGCTCGCCAGTTTTGTAGTGCACCAGGTAGTTGTCGATTACCGCATCGGTGGACAGCCAGCGCTCCAACAGCTGAGACTGGAACTCGGTGTAGTCACGTACACCGCTGTTCAAGGTTGGGTAGGTCACATTGGATGCGAGGAAGTGCAGCGCGTGGCCAAACTCATGGAAGAACGTCTCTGCATCATCCCAACTTACCAGTACAGGCTCGCCGGGTGCGCCTTTGATAAAGTTGGAGTTGTTGGACGACAGTACATTCTTCTTGCCATCAAAGGTGGAGTGGTCACGATACATAGTAGCCCAGGCACCGGAGCGCTTACCTGCGCGAGCGAATGGGTCCAGATACCAGAGGCCGATATGCTCGCCACTGGTCTTATCGTTCACTTCCCAGACTTTAACGTCTTCATGGAATACCGGCACTGAGCCTTCTTTTACCGGGGTGAATTTGAAGTTAAACAACTCACCAGCCACGTAGAACATAGCTTCGCGCAAGTTGTCCAGTTGCAGGTACTGCTTCACTTCATCAGAGTTCAGGTCATACTTGGCTTTACGAACCTTCTCCGCGTAGTAGCGGTAGTCCCAGGGCTCAATGGTGATATTGGCTTTTTCGGCATCGGCTACGGCCTGCATATCAGCCACTTCTTCTTTCACTCGGGCAACTGCTGCTGGCCATACTGCCTCCATCAGCTCCATAGCGCGCTCAGGAGTCTTCGCCATACGGTCCTGCAGACGCCATTGAGCGTAGTTATCGAAGCCCTGCAGGCCTACTCGCTCATCACGCAGCTTCAGGATTTCAGCGATGATGGCGTTGTTATCGTGCTGATCGCCATTGTCGCCACGGCTGTAGTAGTTGGTCCATACTTGCTTTCGCAGCTCGCGATCATCGGAGTAAGTCAGGAATGGGTCCATAGAGGAGCGGGAATTGGTAATAGCGTACTTACCCTTCTCGCCTTTCTCTTCTGCCAGCGCTGCGGCAGCTGCAACAAAGGACTCCGGCAGGCCGGCCAACTGATCTTTGGTCAGGAAGATATCGTAGCCTTCCTCATCCGCCAGCACGTTGTTGGAAAACTTGGTGTAAAGCTCGGCCAGGCGCTTATTGATCTCAGCATAGCGCTCCTTGGCTTCACCTTGCACCGTGGCACCGTTAGTAGAGAACTGGGTATAGATCAGCTCAACAACACGTTTTTGTTCAGCATCCAGATCCATCGAGTTACGCTGGTCGTAGATGGCCTTGATACGATTAAACAGAGCTTCATTCTGGTAAATTTTGGACTCGTAATCAGCCCACAGAGGTGCCAACTCCTGTTGGACCTTACGAAACTCTGGAGAGGACATATTAGCTGCCCAGATTCCGTAGTAAGCAGTAGCACGGCCCAATTCGGCGCCGCCGCGCTCCATCGGCACGATAGTATTGGCAAAGGTGGGCTTGGCTGGGTTGGCAGCAATGGCCTCAAGTTCAGCCAAATTGATCTCAATGCCCTTCTCAATCGCGGGCTTGAGATCTTTCAGGTTCATCTTGTCAAACGCAGGTACACCACCGTAGGGACCAGTCCACTCAGCAAGAAGCATGTTACTGGCGTGCTCTGGAGTTACAGCCATGGACTCTTCAGCTTTCACAGTGTCTTTAGCTACCTCAGCCTGCTTTGCCTTTTCACCACAACCGCCCACAACCGCCAGGGATGCGGCTACGGCTAGTGCGATCATTGTCTGACGCATTTGCTATCTCCTCTAAGATAGAGTTTTGTAATAGTTTTAAGGTCGAGAGTTTAACCCCAGATGCCCCACCCAGGCCAACTTTACCGCCTCAGATGCCTGAAGCTGCGGTAAACAGAGAGATTTCCACGACAACCTCCAACACCTGATCAACCTATGAAACGCCGCCCAGGCAAGTACTCCGTCTGCTTTCTTGATAACGACTTTTTAAGTGAATAGTTTATAATGCATCAAAAGTATGACTTTATGGTCAGATAGCTGATCCGTTATCTACCAAAGAAGCCTCAGGCCTTCTTTGTACCCATCAAATGTCAGTACAAAGCCTCAGCTCCCTCTCAAAGAAGGAAGAAGCAGGCCTGATATCTCCTGATTACACAGCGAATCGCACCCCCGGGCCTTAGAGAGGTTAATTCAAGAAGATTTATACACACTGTACATAACACACTGTTAAAGAAGTTACTTCCGCCATTAAAGTGCAGGGTCTTAATATTTATTAAAAGTGAAGAAGCCTTACCAGGCAAAACAATCCCAGTTCAAAGATTCAATGATCGATATAAGTGAATGAATTAAAAATCGAGCATTAAATCTCAAATCAACATTTAAATAACTCTAAAAAGAAAAACTAAATATCCCACAATTTTTCATCGGAATAAGGAGCCACTGATAATAAAAATGTAGTGCTAGCTCATACCATCTTTGATCTTTATGACCCATTCGAATCAGAGGTATGAGATTCTTCAAACAACTGGGCGAATAATGTGTTTCTCACCCGAAGCCCCAAATGCGTAAAACAACCACGAAAAAGACTTTCTATTTGAGTAAAAAAACTTCCTTAACAGTCACAAACGCGACTTTAGCTGTAATCACGCTTGTGACATGCTACATCAATATTAAAAATAACTATTAGCTACGCAAGTCCTCAATCACAACACCCATATTTCGAGCCTCTTCCTCATGCAGCATTTCTCTCCAGGGCTCCTGCAGCGCATCTGAGATCCATTTTTTCATAGAAGGTAAACTTAGCAACTGATCAATATACTGTTTAGCTGCATTACTAAATGGCAACCCATAGTTCTGTGCGCGGATAGCAACTGGCGCAAAGAAGGCGTCCACCGCTGTAAATTCTCCCCCGGTAAGGAAAGGCCCACCAAATCGCTGCAAGCCTTCCTGCCAAAGCTCATCAATGCGACTAATATCTTTCTGTAGTTGCGGTGGAATCTCAACCAGCTCCACAATCAAACCACAATTCATAGCGCAGATGTTCCTTAAAACCGAAAAACCAGAGTGCATCTCAGCGCAAGCACTCCGTGCCCAGCTTCTTGCCAGTCTATCGATGGGCCAAACCTGCGGAAAATCTTCTGCAACATACTCCACTATGGCAAAGGAATCCCAAACGGTAATATCGCCATCAATCAAACAGGGCACCAATCCAGTAGGGGAAAAACTATGGAATTTCTCCCAGCTTCCCCCCTCTTCAAAAGTCGCCAACTGCTCATTAAAGGGAATTTCCAGGTGGTGCATTAACAACCAGGGCCGCAGTGACCATGATGAATAGTTTTTATTTGCTATAAACAACTGATACATTCGCTTTCCTTAGTAATTAACAATAAGGCTCCAATAGCCACGGTTTTGTCATTTAGAATTGCTTCTGCCAGCTGGCCAGCATTGCCATAGGCGGCACAAACTCAGATTCCTCTAGATCTCCACACCAATTCCCAATATTCTTACCCAGCTCTATATAGTTTTTCAATGATAGATTACAAGCAATTGCTGCCATCAGCACATCGGCCAATGTATGGTGAAAATTATAATTTTCTTTTGCCTGATACTTCCTACCACTAAAATAATCCAACCCTTGATCATCCCGCTGTGGCTCTCGATTAAAGTATGACATCGCAATTTGTGAAGGGTTACCTTCTTCATACATATTCAAAACAGGATGAATCTCCTCCATCAAAAGATAGCCGCCTGGCTTCAGCAGCGAAGCACAAATACGCATAAATCGCTTTAGGTCCGGCATCCAGTTGAGTACGCCAATGGTAATAACTGCAAAGTCAAATTGACCAATATGCTTTTCTGGTAACTCGTAGATGTTAGAACATACAATCTCCATACCTGGATATCCCGCGGCTTTTGCCAGAAGCTTGGCTTGATCGACAAAGGCTTGAGATCCATCAATACCGACGCAGCGGCCAGCTCCTTTCTTTTTTATGGATATCAGATCTTTTGCATTGTTGCAGCAAATTTGTACCACTGATTTTCCGCAAATATCATAACCACTTACTAATGTATCGAAATCCTTCTCCAAAGCATTAAATTTAGAGTCTGAGACTTGTTCGAGCAGCTGCTTATTGACTTCCCAATGAATGGAGCCGGCCTCATCCCAAGAAGCCAGCGATTTGCCTACAAAGAATGCAGTTTCTTCTTTCATTTTATCTAGTGGAAACCAGTTTTTAGATGGATTAAAAATATACTAAGAATTTAAGGGGCAGCCAATACCATACCTCTTACTCTTCCCGTTACGCCAAATTAAATTTATAAAGCATCTAATACAACCTTCCCCATTTGATAACACACCAACCTATTGTACTAGCCGCCTTAAGAAGGGTCGGCAAGCCCCACACTAGAATTGGCGATCACCTCATTAAGTAACAAAATTTTAACAAGCGCATCATCGCTATAGTATCCTGCTATCTCAAATATCAATCTGACTGGTACTATTGAGGACGAAATAATCTAGCCAATATTCTTGCCTCTAGTGACATCCTAATCTCTACTTTTTAGGGAATATTACTCTCCCATGTGGATTGGCATATTCTACTCAAACCTGCCTTTTGACCCGTAGTATCACACGCCATAGCGGTCTGTAGTAGAGGAAGGGATGCTTATGAAAGTCACATCTTGTTTTGCACTCTCAATATTTCTGGCGACACTGGTTGCACCCAGTGCCAACGCACAATGGAGCGGAAACGGCGAAGAATCCTTGGGGCACCCTGGCAAGCATTGTAAAAGGGTTAAACCCCGGTTCGATAAGCTGTTCAAAGCCCCAGTGGATGAGTGCTTTAATGGCGTTGGTGAACCCTACCCCGAGCTGGTTGATGGCGTCTGCTCCGCGGGTGAACCAAAACGCAACGGCGCCCAGATCTGGGGTATGGCTGAGTCACCCCGTTTCCTCTATTGGGGCACAGGAGCAAATGTCCCTTGTACTGCACAGGCCTCTCCAAATGCCGTATTGACGCCTATCTTTGCTCCCAACCAGGGCTGGGTTTGTGAGTTTGCAGAGGGAATACTCGCCCAAGAGAATCCGAATCTTAAAAATCTTGGTGATTGGCGTGCTCCAATGGCCTATCGCATGGATACCTGTACGCTTGAGGTAACGGAAATAACCCCTACTTACGATCCCCTGCTACAGGATACGCTGGGCTTCCGCTCCGGCGGTTATGCCGATGACGTAGTATTTCTCGCCGGTCCCGGTGGGGTTCAGGAGGGAATCGCCGGTGAAGGCGGCGGCAACAGCATCATCATGATGGCCTGGCAGGCGAGCACGGGACGCTACCTTGGCTCCAAGCGGTTCCCCCAATACTCCAATATCCGCAAGTTCCTTAACTATGAGGGCGTTCTATATACCGGTGTGGCTGTGCAAGAATCTCTCGGTGGTACAGGGGAGGTTTTACGCTGGATGGGCAATATCCATCATCCATTCAGGTTTGAGGTCGTGGGTACAATGCAAAGCAATCCGGCTAATTTCACCGTACATGATGGTCGCCTGTTTTTCTCTACCTGGCCAACTGGCGACGCTCAGACGGGACAAATCCGTGCCTACTCCGGCATTGTAATGAGCCCCAAAATTCCGGAGGGTGGATTCCTGCCGGAAAATGCCAAAGAGTGGAAGGAAGTCTGGAACATTACCGAGTACGAACCAGACCTTGTTTCCGCAGGTGTGTATGCTGGCGGTGATATTACCTCCTGGCGCGGCAAGCTCTACTGGGGCACGATTAATATCCCGCTGGGAGGCTTTAGGGCGCATGTCCTCGCTTACGGGGAAACCTGGAACAATCCAATTGGAGAGCTGGAAACTATCATCGCAACCCATAGGGCAACAACGGTATTCCGCGGAGATCGATTTGGTAAAAAGAAACGGAAACCAAAAATTGAAGTGCTCTACGGATACAAGGATGTTCAGGTTTGGGATCCAGACAGGAATATGTTTGTTGACAAGAATACTCTGGCAGGCCTGCCCCAATTAGGCAGAGCCGGTTTGGGGTGGCCATTTAATGTCTATACTTGGCGCCTTGGGGTAACGGGCAGCGATATGTATCTGGGAACCCTGGATGTGAGTCGGCAGTTTGCTGGCCTGATTGAAAGTGGAACCGATCCTGCCAATGAGCTTCCCGCGGAGCTACTCATGTTCTTGGAAGATGCGCTATCAAATCCCAAGACTTCTGGCGGCAAGCTCTACCGCTTCTTTTCACCAAATCGTAGAGCTATTCCAGCCACCTTTAATGGCGTTGGCAATTCCGGGAACTCTGGTTTCCGCACAATGATCAATCACCCCAGGTTTATGTGGCTCGGCACTGCAAACCCATTTAATTTGGACCCAAGGGGTGGCTGGGAGTTATATAGATTTGCCCCTATAGCTCCCGGAAACCCCAAGTGGGTGAACGATTCTGAGTCAGCGCAATAAGTCAGAAAACTTAGCCTACTGATATTCACTTTTCGGAAGCTACTTATCTAATCAGGTAAGTAGCTTCTTTATTAGGATACCTTCAGTAATGAGATATTACTGCTAATGAATTATTTAAGATAGTTTTTATCAGCTCCACCTAGAATCACACGCACTTATTTACATTAAAACCAATGAATAAATTGGCCAAGTGAAGTGCATTTAGTACTGAAATATTACTGAAATCTTCATAACAAAGCTAAATATATCCAATCAATTTTACCTGTCATTAATTCTAATCAATCAAAATTAGAATTGAGTTAGTTTCAACATAGACCATACATCAATCAATTGATAACCACTCCTCAAAGGATAACTTTCGCCGAGAAGCCTACAAAAATTAATCACTCAAAAAATAGATACTTAATTTGAACCAACAGCATCACAACCGAATCCAGCACCAAATTCAACCATTCAGAACAGGCCATGCTATTAAACAGTCGAATCACTTCAATTTTATATTAAGAAAAATATACAAAAGAGTTTAAGATCTACAGTTAAACGCTGAAAGAAAACTTCACTTAACCCAAGTGTAATGTATAAATTTCCAGGGCGCACTATCAGCTGGACTAACAAAGAGACTTTAGAAGATGTCTAGAACCTGATTATTCAATAACGAACCTTAATGGAGGCCCACATTAGAACATAAGCAAAAATAAACATCTTAAACCCGGTAAAAAATTGAGTGTTAATATGACAAATTAATATGCAAAGGGGAATATCTTTTTTCAAGATTTTCTCAACCACCGATCACAACCTATAACGTGGGCATTTCCCTAAAAAAACCTTGCAAAAGTGATTTTTCGCCAAATTTTTAAACATTTCACAAAACGGCAGATTTAAATGAGGCAGTTTTTAGCGAAAACTGAAAATATCATTATTTATTTAACACTAAATAGATTTTTAAAGGCACCATGATGAATAGATTGACCCTCTTAAAGCGCACTTTAACTTTTGTAGCTTTCATTTTTAGTATATTTATTTCTTTTAATTCTTTAGCGGTAGAATGTGGCGACATCATATCAACACCGAAGTTTCTTCTGCAGGACCTGAATTGTCATTTATCACCCGAAAAACCAGTAGCGTTAACTATTGAAGGGCCTTCAGGCAGCTTGACAATGGGAAACAAACAACTTACCTGCTCCTTTAATGCCGGTGAGGGGGAAGTGGGAATCGCTCTTGAAGGTTTTGCCGCACGTTTAGTAGGTGGGCAGATTAATGATTGCCCAAACGGCGTGATTGCGAGAGGTAGAGGATCTCACTCCATCATAGAGACGGAAATTCATGCCGCTTTATTTGAAGGTGTTACTTTGGAAAGTAACAACAACATTGTTTCCAGATCAGTAGTCTTGGGGCTAGGGGTTACTCAAGGAGAGGGAATCTCTCTAGATGGAAAAAACAATACGGCCACAGAAAATAGAGTAATTGGTGTAGGGGATGAGGGAATTGAAATTGATGGCGATTTTGCAACAGTAAACTTTAATTATGTTGATGGAAATGGAGATGATGGCATTGATATAGAGGCACTAAATGCGATAATTACCGCAAATTTTGTGAGAGGCAATGATGAGGGTATTAGTATCGAGGATGATAATGCTGTGGTTAACTCCAATACTGTTACAGAAAATGGTCGCAACGGTATAGAAATCTTTGGGGCATCAAATAACCTTGTATCTAATAATTTAGTGACAAAAAATGGATTTGTAATTCCTGGAAGTGCAGGCATAGTAATACTGCTGGAATCTGATGAAAACAACGAAATTGTTGGTAACACATCACTTGGCAACAGTGAAGTTGATCTAAAGGATGTCTTTGACCCTGATTGCACTGGCAGTAATGTCTGGCTGGATAATATCTTTGAAACGGCTGATCCAACTTGCTTGAAATGAGATGATAACTGACTAAAAATATTACTTCTTGGATTAGTTCAGACTAAATTTAACACATTGGTATTGAAATAAAAGAGGCGCCAGGTCTGAACTAATTCAATCGAGCTATATTCCCCACCTCTTCAAAGATCACTACTAATCACTATAGAGCGTTATTTTTAGTAGATCACGAATCTCTATTAGAGTATGCATATTTTAAGTGCCTTGATTGAACAGATCAAGGAAGCATCCTACTCTTAGCCAAGAGGATAAAATCAGTTACTTTCTTTCCTCTAAGACATTTACTTGGATCCAAGGGATAGCTGGGTATTATATCGTTTCGCACCTATTGCACCAGGAAAGCCGAAGTGGATTGAAGGTGCATAGATCAACAATTAGATTTTCTAGTCTTGGAACGATTTTCATCTGGCTGGGCGATAAGCTAATTTGTTTTATCAATGACTTCCACAATCAAAATATGTACTTACCCACTATTAAGAGATTAAAACTTTTCTCAACTTCTTCCCAGTCTGCACTTTTAGCAACCCTAAATACCACACAGGGATATTCAACAACATCAAAGAATATTTCTCTCGTGAACCTCGCCTATTTTTTAATAAATTCGATAGATCCATTCTGAGAATTGACAGCGCCTCCATCCTGAATATAAAAAGAAATACCTCTATGAAGAGCCCCTAAATGTGCCCTATACTTTTTACCATCTTTCAATAAAGGTCCGTTAAGAACCCCCCAATCTACCATTACTTTACCATTGTCAATATAGAGTTTTTGCTCCGGCCAACCGCTACTATTGGAAAAAGTGCCAAGCAAGTTATCTGGAAAATCATCGGAGCTGACAATCAAGGCAGAATCTGGAGCTTCCAATAGCTCACGTCGAACAGACTTCTTCAGTCGATTCATCTCTTGCTCAAATAATGTATTCCTATTTCTCTTATTTAAAATTGAGTTATAAGTATAGTTTGCCATTACATGGGGTAAGATATAAGCCACATCCTGATTAGTGAATGTAATTACACCAATCTCTCTTTCTGGCATAAATGATACATGAATGCTATATCCACCATAGTTTCCAAACCTCGTCAAAAGCGTCTCTTGATTATACTCAGCCAAATCCCACCCCAAAGTGTATCCAGATCGCTCATAGGTGAAATAGGTTTTAGATTGGCCTACCTGCTTTTCATGAAGTTCATCAAAGATATCACTTTTAGATAAATTTAACTTATCTTTGTTTATGTTTACCTGAAGCCATACCGCCAAATCATTTACTGTCGAAATCAACCCTCCTGAGGGATGCATCGTAAGGTCAGACTTGAAATGCCCTGAGCTAAAGATATTGCCATCGCTAGATGTGATGAAAGATGGGAGAATTGCCCTCGCCTTGGATATGTTGTTCGTTGTCGCATTCATATCCAGCGGGTCGGCAATATACTCCTTTATTAGCTCTCCCCAAGTTTTTCCAGTGACATTCTCTGCAATCATCGAGGCGACTATCGGGCCCGTATTTGAATACCTAAAATTATAATCTGGCGCTATCAGTAGATTCTCACTTAATGAGTGAACTAGCTCCTCTGGACCGGAATAACCTAAAAAAGCTGACTTAAAGGTATGTTGAATACTTGTAAATCCTGCCGTATGGGTCAGTAAATCCCGAATACTGACCTTATTGGTATCAACTTTTCCCTCAAGCCCCAACTGGAGCTTATAAGATGATATGGGTTTATCTAAATCCAACTTGCCCGAGCTATGCAGGATAGCCATCAAAGTACTGGTAAAAGACTTTGTGTGACTTGCAATTAAGATAGGCGTGTTTTCTGTAACTTTAGGGCCATCTTCAGAATAGGAATAAAAGAAATCAAGCCCGCTCTTATCAACTACTGCAACAAAATGTGAGCCAATTAAGCCGTTACTATTAGACAGCTCCACCAGAGCTGATTTTATTTCTTTTTCAATACTATCATCTATGGCATAACAATTATTGCTGGCAATCAAAGCCGTTACGATACCAACAAGAAGCCTTATTATCATATCTAAAATTCTTTTTTAAATGGGATCGAAATTGGAAAAGTTAACTGGTAACGAATTCAAACACTAATTTCATCTTTGAAGCAAGCAGCAACTATGCAAAATACGATAAATAGAATGTATATATAGGTATTCCGCAAAAAAAATACAATTAAACTATATCGGTATTACAGAATACTCTTGATCTTGACTCATTGTTGGGCCCCCAAGTACAACCACAATTTTCGTTACCGCTCATTATTATCCAAACACCCTTCACAGGCCTAAATTTCTCTTCGAGGCTAAGTATCTAACTTCAGATCCAGGAGTAAAATTTGTATACTTGCTACTATAGAAGCAGGATTTAAGACCATGGCTCCGTTGAGTGATCTTCCAAGAAAGAAAAGCGCAGAACCCGATCGCAAGTTTATTGAAGCCCTCGCCCGAGGACTGGATGTACTGCGGGCATTTCAACCTGGTGATGGCTTTCTGGGTAACCTTGAAATCGCCCAACGCACCGGCTTGCCTCGCTCCAGTATTTCACGGCTAACCTACACTCTGACAAAATTAGGTTATTTGACCTACTCGGATCGACTGGAAAAATACCAATTAGGAAGCGGCGTACTAGCACTTGGTTACTCTTTCGTCTCTAATCTGGCTATTCGCCAGGTTGCCAAGCCCCTTATGCAAGACCTTGCAAACTCCACAGGAACTGCGGTAGGACTGTCTGACCGTGATCGACTCGATATGATATTTGTCGAGTTTTGTGCAGCTGCTAATGTTACGACTTTTCGCTACGAAATAGGTAACCGTGTACCTCTAGCTACTAGTGGTTCAGGACGGGCTTTCCTGGCAGCACTACCACAAGAGGAGCGCGAGTACTTTTATGGACACCTGGAGAAAAGGAATAGCGAGCGCTGGCCGAAAATCAAGGTTGGAATTGAAGAAGCGGTAGCAAGCTATAAGCAGCGCGGCTTTTGTTGCTCCTTTGGCGACTGGAACCGCGATGTTAATGGTATTGCTGTCCCCCTACAATTAAGCCAGGGGCGCATTTATACATTTAACGCTGGCGGACCTGCTTACCGCCTGAGTCCAGAATTCCTGAAAGAAGAAGTCGCCCCCTTATTGAAGAATATGGTCGGTAATATAGAGGCCATGCTGATCCGCTACTAGATAACTTGACCCCAGGTTAGTAGCGCAATGCAACCAACCTGGGGAACAACTCATCACCTCACAGCTGCCTGCCTCGCTAGTGCCCGGCAAATCGGCGGGTATGATAATCTGTACTACCGAACAAATACTGGATTGTGGTTAAACGTTTAAAGTAGTGGCTTACATCCAACTCCTCTGTAACCCCTATACCGCCATGTAACTGAATTGCTTCCTGGCCTACTAACCGGGCAGCTTTTCCAATGCGGCTTTTTGCTGCAGAAATTGCCTTAGGGGCAACGCCATTATTCACATCCAACTGTAACGCTGCCATTAATAGAATAGAGCGGGCCTGCTCATATTCGGTAAACATATCCACCATCCGGTGTTGCAAGGCCTGGAACTTGCCAATGGCAAGGCCAAACTGCTCCCGGGTCTTTGTGTATTCCACGGTCTTTTTATAAATTTTCTCCATGGCCCCTACTGCCTCGGCACACAGCGCCAGTGTGGCCCGATCAATTGTCTGTTCCATTACTGGCAAAGCGGCCCCTTCCTCTCCGACCCGGTTTGCCACAGGAACCATGACGTTATTAAACTTTACCTCAGCCGCACGGTGCCCATCCACAGTGGCATACCCCTGGCGGTGAACACCCTCAGTGTTGGCATCTATCAATAATAAAGTGATACCTTCACAATCATGTTGGCCGCCGCTAGTACGTACTGCCACCAATAGTTTATCTGCGGCTGAACCGTTCAGAACAACGGCTTTGTGGCCATTCACTACGTAGCTGTCTCCGTTCCTTACAGCTTTGGTGGTAATATCAGAAAGATTGAAACGGCTCTGGGGCTCAGCAAATGCAAATGCCAGCTGCAACTGGCCTTCCATCAACAAGCTTATTAGCTCTCGCTTCTGCGCCTCGTTGGCACCGTTTGCTATTAGCCCACCACTTAAAACTGCACTTGCCAGGAAGGGTTCCACCACCAGACCACGACCAAACTCTTCCATCACCACCATCAGATCAACAGCAGAACCACCCAGACCACCGTCTTCTGCACTAAATGGAACCATTAGCCAGCCCAACTCGGCAAATAACTTCCAGTTATCCTCACTAAACCCAGTATCACTGTCTATTAACTTACTGCGACGATCAAAGTCATAATCCTGTTGAATAAATTTGCACACACTGCTTTGCAACATCTGCTGCTCTTCGCTATAGGAAAAATCCATCGTTCCAATCCTCATTAAACGTCGCGTTTACAGGCCAAGTACCCACTTGCTGATAATATTTTTCTGAATTTCGTTACTGCCGCCATAAATCGAGGATTTACGATTATTTAAGTAACGGGGCACGCTGCTGGTAATAACTCCAGGGCCTACGTGCTCGCCATCAAATTCGCTTTTAAATTGCTCCCGGACAAATGGCATTCCGTAATAACCCGCAGTTTCCATGTAAAGTTCATCAATAAGCTGGGCGATTTCAGTTCCTTTAATTTTCAAAATGGAGGATTCCGGCCCCGGTGCATTACCGGTACTCACTGCCGCAAGTGCTCTTAGCTCGGTAAACTCCAGAGCTAAAAGATCTATTTCAACCTCTGCCAGCTTTTGCGCAAAGGCTGGATTTTCCAGGAGGCTGGTGTCACCATCACAAGTATCACCTGCCAGCTTTTTTAAAGTCTGTAAACGTTTTTTGGAAGTGGCAACCCGTGCAATGCCCGTGCGTTCATGGGTCAACAGTACCTTGGCATAGGTCCAGCCGTGACCTTCCTCGCCAATACGGTTGGCCACTGGTACCCGTACATTATCAAAATGCACTTCATTCACTTCATGATGGCCACCCAAAGTCATAATGGGCGATACAGTAATGCCCGGGTGGTTCATTTCAATTAACAGGAAAGTGATTGCGGCCTGGTTTTTGACTTCGGGGCCTCCGGTACGAACCAGGCAGAAAATCCAATCGGCCCAGTGTCCCAGAGTCGTCCAGGTTTTGGTACCATTAACGATATACTCATCGCCATCTCGCACTGCTGTGGTTTTTAACGACGCCAAATCAGAGCCCGCATTTGGCTCCGAATATCCTTGGCACCACCAAACATTACTTGCCAAGATATCCGGCAAAAACCGCTGCTTTTGCTCTTCACTACCATAAGTGAAGATAACCGGTGCAACCATTTTAAAACCGAAAGGAATTACATCTGGCGCGCCGAAGTTGGCACACTCATTGGCCCAAATGTATTTTTGTGTTGGCGTCCAACCGGTACCCCCATATTCAACTGGCCAGTTAGTCGCAGCCCAACCCTGTTCGTACAGGATCTTTTGCCAGCGTTCATAGTCCTCTTTTCCCAGGGGAATTTCATCCAGTGTCCTCTCACTGATATCCGCCGGAAGCTTCTCTTGCAGGAATTGCTTAACTTCCTGCTGAAAAGCTAATTCTTCTGGGGAAAAATCTATATTCATTCGCTTGCTCCTGTTTATATGGGTGCAATTGGCAGAGATTTTTCAGCTAACTTCCTTCACCAACTTGCACAATCAACATGTACTAAATTCGGAAGTTCCCTTATACAAGCGGAATAAATTCACTTTCGATCTGGCTCGGCGGGCCCTACTCTTTGTCTTAAGTAAACCTATCTACAAACAATTTCAGGCTGATATTGATATCTGAGCATCGCCATTCTGACTTTTTCCGACTCACGGAAGTAAGTCCTCGGTTAACGAGCCAACTCTATTGGCGCAACTTTCTACTTAATGGCGTATTTACATAGCAGGTGTATATATTTACCCGCCATTTTCCATCAATTAGCTTTTAAATCACCACTCGACGCACAAAACATTACCATTGAATTCCGCAGAGTGGAATGCTCATTTCACTTTTGATATTGTCATCAGCATAATAACCATAGTGAGAGAAGCCCCCATGTCTATCACGTCCACTTCCACTGGCAGTCCCATGCTGCAATCTCTTGCAGAAATCCAGGAATATGAAAAAGTTCCTTTGTTACAACGTTACCCCTGGGAAAACACCTACGATTTAATTCGGCAGGCCGCCCGTCTTTACCAACAAGATGCAGCCATCGAATTTCTTCCCACCGCTGTACCAGTTGAAGAAAGTGTGACAGTGAGCTACTCACAGCTATCCGAGAGAGTTCACCAAACTGCCAATCTACTCCATTCTCTCGGCATAAATTCGACAGATACGGTTTCATTACTATTACCCAATCTTCCAGAAACGCATTTCGCACTCTGGGGAGGACAAGCCGCAGGAATCGCCAGTCCTATTAATCCATTGCTGGAACCGGAGCATATCGCCGAGATCATGAATGCCACCAAAGCCAAGGTATTAGTCAGCCTTGGGCAGGATCTCAGTGAGGAGATTTGGGAAAAGGTTGCGCAGGTCATTGAGCAGGTTCCAACCTTGAAGGCACTGCTACTAATCAGTAAAAAACCGGTTAGTACCCTATCCATGCCTTCCGGCATTAAGGTAGAGAATTTTGTATTGGCAATTGCCCAACAGCCAAATGACCGCTTAATTAGTGGGCGAACTATTCAAGGCGATGAAATTGCCAGTTACTTCCACACCGGAGGGACAACCGGGCGACCTAAAATTGCACGCCTGACCCACAGCAATATTGCGTTTGTCGCACAACTGAGTGTGGACACAACATCCAGTAAGGGGCGATTTGCTACCCTCAGTGGCCTTCCTCTGTTTCACATTTTCGGCACTGTGGTCGCCGGCATTGGCACTCTGCTCGCCGGCCGCACGATTGTTATAATGACCCCATCAGGTTTTCGCTCCCCCAATGTGCTCCCCAACTGGTGGCATCACGTCGCCCGCTTCCGGGTGCAGGGCTTTGGTGCCGTGCCCACTATTCTCGGCATCTTGATGCAAATCCCTGTGGGCGACAATGACATCAGCTGCCTGACAGATGTTGGCTGCGGGGCCTCGCCATTACCCGCAGCGCTTAAGAGTGCGTTTGAGGAAAAATTCAATGTGACGGTAAGCAACGGCTATGGCATGACAGAGTCCAGCTGCCTGCTGGCCCGCCCCCCAACAGATATGCAAGCACCCGAAGGCAGCGTCGGCCGCCGCCTCCCCTACATGGAAATGAAAATTGCCGAAGTGGATGGAAACCGGCTAGTGAGAACCTGTAACACCGGTGAAGTAGGTATTGTGCTAGCACGGGGGCCACATATTTTTTCAGGCTATCTCTCCGAAGAGGATAACGCCAAGGCTTGGGTTGACCACAGTTGGTTTAATACTGGCGATATGGGATATGTCGATGGCGATGGCAATCTTTATCTGACCGGGCGAGCCAAGGATTTAATCATTCGTGGCGGCCACAATATAGATCCGGCCTTGATTGAAGAGCCACTAAGCCGTCACCCCGCCGTGGCTATGGCCGTTGCCGTGGGACAGCCCGATGCCTATGCCGGTGAGGTTCCGGTGGCCTATGTCACTCTATATCCGTCCGAAAATCCTCCCACGGAAGCGCAGCTTATCGACTACTGCCGCACCCAGATTTCTGAACGTGCAGCGATACCCAAGCGGATAGAGATCATTGATGAAATCCCCTTAACTGCAGTAGCCAAGGTATTCAAACCCGCTTTGCGTAATCGCGCTACCGAATATGTTATTGGCCAGGCACTTCAGGAAAAAAATATATCTGCAGAGTTTTCTGCCCGTTTTGATAGTGCCCTGGGCCAGGTTGCAAAAGTTCGTCTGGAAAAACCTTCGGCTAAAACGGTAGCAGAGGAGGCATTGGAAAATATTCCGGTAGCGCTGGAGTTTGATTAAGCCCGGACATTTACTACTACTCACAAAACAATAATCAGTCATTGGGAAAACTGACAATGCCACAAGCTTATATCTATGATGGCGGCCGAAGTGCTTTTGGTCGCCATGGAGGTAGCCTTTCCAGTATCAGGCCAGACAATATGCTCGCGCATGTCATTAAAACCCTGGTTGAGCGTAATAATTTCGATCACAAGCAATTTGAGGATGTGATTGCCGGAAATACCAATCAGGCCGGTGAGGACAGTCGTAATATCGCCCGCTTTGCCGGGCTAATTGCAGGACTGCCGATCTCCACCGGTGGTATTACGGTAAACCGCTTATGTGGTTCAGGCTTATCTGCCGTTGCCGATGCAGCCCGCTGCATCAGGGCCTCGGAAGGTGATTTGTTCATTGCCGGTGGTGTTGAATCCATGAGCCGCGCCCCTTTGGTCCTCTCCAAAGCAAGCAGCCCGTTCGATCGCACCCAGCAACTGGCGGATACCACTTTGGGTCCGCGCTTCACCAATCCCGATATTGTTGCAGAATTTGGCAGCCATACCATGCCGCAAACTGCAGACAATATCGCCGCAGACCTGAATATTCAGCGGGAAGAGTGCGATATCTTTGCGTTAGCTTCACAAGCAAAATATGAAAGCGCGCGTTTTGATGGCTTTTTTATCGATGAAATTATTCCTATTGAAGTGCCACAGGACCGAAAGCAACCACCCCGCCTTGTCGATACTGATGAGCATCCCCGCCCCGATACCAGCCTGGAGCGCCTGCAAACGCTACGCCCGCTATTTGAAGGCGGCGTAGTAACTGCTGGAAATGCTTCTGGAATCAACGATGGTGCCGCAGCACTCATTATTGGCAGCCAGGAGGCTGGGCAGGCCGTAGATCTCAAGCCCCGCGCACGTATTCTCGCCAGTGCTATTGCGGGAGTGGAGCCAAGAGTAATGGGGTTAGGCCCGGTCCCGGCTACCCGTAAGGCATTGGCTCGTGCAGGCTTGAGCCTGGCAGATATGGATGTCATGGAGTTTAACGAGGCTTTTGCTGTACAGGCCATGGGCTGCCTGAAAATGCTCGAGATTGATTACGAGGACTCCAGGGTAAACCCCAATGGTGGTTCAATTGCAGTTGGGCATCCGCTCGGCGCCAGCGGAGCCCGCATTCTACTCACAGCATTACGTCAGCTGGAGCGTAGCGGTGGGCGCTACGGGTTAGCCACCATGTGTATTGGTATTGGCCAGGGAATCGCAGTGATTATAGAGCGTATATAAAAACCGGCGAGACCCTCTAGGAGAAACAATCTAATAGTCATTTAAGATCTGGAGATAACAATGTCTACCGTAAATTATGAACTTATTGGCGATATTGGTGTTATTCGACTTAACAACCCCCCTGTCAACGCGCTTTCCCACGGGCTGCGCGAAGGCATTTGGGGAGCGATCAAGAGTGCCCAGGAAGATACCTCTCAGGCACTGGTTTTAATATGTGAAGGCCGCACTTTTATTGCTGGTGCAGACATCACAGAATTTAGTAAGCCTCCACAGGCACCTGCCTTATCTGAGGTGATTACAGAAATCGAAAACTCTCGTAAACCGGTGATTGCCGCTATTCACGGTACCGCATTGGGCGGGGGCTTTGAGGTGGCACTGGCTTGTCACTATCGTTGCGCCCAGACTTCTGCCAAAGTCGGCCTGCCTGAAGTTAAATTGGGGTTATTGCCTGGGGCCGGTGGTACTCAGCGCACGCCACGTCTGGCCGGCGTTGCGGCTGCACTAGAAATGATCACCAAAGGTGCCCCAATCCTGGCCGCGAAAGCCAAAAGCATGAAGCTGATCGATCACGTGGTTGATGATGATCTATTCGAAGGGGCCCTCGCCTTTGCTCGTGAGCTAATTGACCAGAAAGCCCCACCACGCAGAGTCCGGGACATCACAATAGATCCTGCCAGTATTCCAGAGGGCCTGTTCGACGATTTCCGCCAGCGACTGGAAAAAAGAGCACCTGGTCAACTGGCCCCACAGAACATTGTCTCCTGTGTGGAGGCAGCAGTTAAACTGCCATTCGATAAAGGGCTGGCTAAAGAACTGGATCTATTTATCGAATGTCTGCTCTCAAGTCAGTCCGCCGCCCTGAGGCATATGTTCTTTGCCGAGCGACGTGCGACAAAAGTTCAGAATCTCTCCAAAGATACCCCTATCAGAGAAATAAACAGTATTGGCATTATTGGCGGCGGCACTATGGGGGGAGGTATCGCCATGAATTTTGCCAATGCCGGTATCCCAGTCAAGCTGCTGGATATCGATCAAGCTGCCGTAGAACGTGGCCGAGCAGTAATCGACAAGAACTACAGTATCAGTATGAAAAAGGGGAAGATTACAGAGCCCCAAAAAACACACTGCCTCTCACTAATCCAGGGCACCACTGACTATTCCGACCTGGTAGAGGTAGACCTCGTTATCGAAGCTGTGTTTGAGAATGTAACGCTTAAAAAGGAAATTTTTTCCAAGCTGGACCAATACTGTAAACCCGGCACCATTCTCGCAACAAACACTTCCTACCAGGATAT
Source organism: Microbulbifer variabilis ATCC 700307 (assembly GCF_000380565.1). Taxonomy (GTDB): domain Bacteria; phylum Pseudomonadota; class Gammaproteobacteria; order Pseudomonadales; family Cellvibrionaceae; genus Microbulbifer; species Microbulbifer variabilis. The sequence goes on along the minus strand of NZ_AQYJ01000029.1, from coordinate 249,688 downwards.
CGACCAGATCGCCGCTGCTACCAATCGGCCAGAAGATGTTATCGGGTTACACTTTTTCAGCCCCGCCAACGTTATGAAACTTCTGGAAGTCGTTCGTGGCTCAAAGAGCGCCGACGATGTTATTGCTACCGCAATGCGGTTGGCAAAAACTATCAAGAAAGTTCCCGTGCTGGCCGGAAACTGTTATGGGTTTATTGGCAACCGGATGCTGCGGCCCTATGCCCGTGAAGCGCAACTCTGTTTAATAGAAGGAGCCACCGCGGAGCAAATAGATACCGTAATGCAATCCTGGGGCATGGCCATGGGACCCATAGCGGTTGGAGATTTGGCCGGTCTCGATATTGGCCAAAAAGCCCGCGAGGGCCTGAGCGAAGCAGAAAAAGGCGACCCCAAAACCTACTGCATTGCGGATGCTTTAGTAGAGATGGGACGCCTGGGCCAAAAGAGTGGAGCCGGTTATTACCGCTATGACCCAGAAACTCGCGCTCGCACCAGTGACCCCGAAATCCAAGCAATTATAGAGGCTCAAGCCAAAGCTCATGGGATAGAGCGGCGAGAAATCTCCGATAAAGAAATTCTTAATCGCCTTACTTTCGCCTTAATTAATGAGGGAGCCAGAATTCTGGAAGAAGGGATAGCCCAACGCCCCAGTGATATTGATGTTGTGTATGTTTATGGCTATGGTTTCCCTCCCCATCGCGGCGGCCCCATGTTTTACGCAGATAGCATCGGCCTGAAAAAGATCTACGATACTATTTGCACATTCCGTGACCAACATGGCGAAGCCAATTGGACTCCCGCACCATTGCTCGTCCAACTGGTAAAAGAAGGTAAAACATTTGCGAAATGGGCAGACGATCAGCGATAGTATTCGCTTCTCAAGGGTAACCGGTAAAAGTACCGGTTACCCTTTTTGCCAAAGTTGAGAGATTTTTAATTGGCAACACAATGACAAGGCCTGATACCTTAATAGAATCGAAACTACGACCGAGCCAGATGCGGTTTAATGAGCTGCAGCTCGAACAGTCACCAGAACCGTTAGATCACCACAAGGCGATCCAAGCCAGGGTTAAGAGAAACAATTGGAAAGGCATAGGTTACGCACTGGCCACCGCCATGGTTGCCAGTACAGCCGCCGCAGCCAGTAAATGGATATCACCCGCCGTACCAGTACCTTTAATAGTTCTCAGCCAATACAGCATCTGCTTACTATTACTTATTCCCTGGCTGGTGCGCCAGTCACCCCAACAGCTCATAACACAACACTGGAAAACCCATTTACTGCGAGGCTTTGCAGGCTGGCTCTGCTTCTTTTCCTACTTTTATGCACTCAGCCGTATTTCATTGATGGAGGCAGGCTTACTACGCAATGCCGCCCCTATTTTTGTTCCACTTGTAGCCTGGCTTTGGGCGCGTGCACAGATTCCCGCCACAAGCTGGCTACCCATTGTGCTTGGACTACTTGGTATCGCACTGATTCTTCAACCTGATATCCATGGTATCAGCAGTGGCCACGCCTTCGGCTTACTGTCAGGTATTACTCTAGCTGTCTCTATGGTGGGCACACGTGTTCTGTCTCGTACTGATAGGTCGAGCCTTATTTTGTTTTACTACGTCCTTATCTCATTTATGTGTAGCCTGCCCCTGGGTATCTACTACTGGCAGTCAATACCTACCTGGACTATTCCCTACCTGGCTTTTAATGGGGTTTCTGTTTTATTAGCGATATGGCTCTATACCAAAGCTTATAGTTATGCAAAACCCAGTGTAGTTTCACCAATCAGTTATTTTGGAGTAGTTATTGCCGGCATTTTTGGCTGGCTGATATGGCAGCATCTGCCTAACACAATTGCGCTGATAGGAATTCTTATAGTGGTCACAGCGGGTCTGCTCACAGTGTATTTCTCCACCCTGCACGCTGCCCGAACGCACCCTGTTCTGAACTAATTTCCCAAAAGGTAAGTCCAAATGAGCTGGCAAAATAAAAAACAACCACCGTTCAATGATCATTTGGGTGTGAAAATTGATGAGTGGCAGGAAGGCCGTGTAGTGATCAGCGTAACCGTACTCCCTGAGCATTTGAATAGCCACGGAGTACCCCATGGGGGGTTTATTACAACGTTAATTGATATTGCCGGATCCTACTGTGGTCTCTACTGCCCGTACCCAAATCGTCGACGTAAATCCCTCACGCTATCATTAACAACCAATTTCACCGGTCGAGCCAAAACCAACCAGTTAACCGCCATAGGTAAGTTGACCAGCTCGGGGCATAAAATCTTTTATTCCTATACCGAAGTTTATGACAGTGTAGGAACTCTGCTTGCAACTGGCCAGATGACAATGCGTTACCAAACTGGTAGTGAAATACTAGAGGGGGAAGCCATTGAAGAGTATCCTGCAAAAACACACCATAGAATTGACGTGTGAAGCCCCCGACTGACTAACAGTTGTCATAATAAGGTCTCGGGCGTTCAGTAACTAACTCCTAAAATGCTAAGCGGCTAAATACTCCCCCTAAACTTAACTAAAAATTAATGGTCAAGTAACTCCGCATTAGTCGGGTACTTTTTAAGGAGTTCAATAAGTTTTTTAGTGCCATCTACAGGCTTAAGGCCGGCAAGCGTTCTTCGTAAAGCTCTTATCGTTGCAATATCTTTCGAGTTAAACAGGACTTCCTCACGGCGAGTACTGCTTTTAGCAATATCCAAGGCAGGGTAAATTCGCTGTCTCGCAACTTCCTTTGACAATACTACCTCCATATTTCCCGTACCCTTAAACTCCTCAAATATCACCTGGTCCATTCGGCTTCCGGTATCCACGAGTATCGTTGCCAGAATCGTAAGTGATCCACCACCTTCAATCTTTCTCGCAGCGCCAAACAGCTTTCTGGGTATCTCCATAGCCCTGGCATCTATCCCACCTGACATTGTACGCCCCCTACCACTCTGCTGCGCATTATGCACCCGTGATAGCCTTGTCAACGAGTCAACCACGATCATTACATCCTGGCCTTCACCGGCTTCCTTACAAGCCCTATCAAGGAGTTCTTTAGCTACCCGCACATGCTCTTTATAGCTATGATCAGAGGAGGAAGCATACACTTCTGCCGGTACACTTCGCTTAAAGTCAGTAACCTCCTCTGGCCTTTCATCAATAAGCAAAGCGTACAGCTTTATTTCGGGGTAAGCCTTCCCCACTGCTTGGCAGATATGCTTGAGGATAGTGGTTTTGCCACAGCCCGGAGGGGCCACAATCAAGCCTCGTTGACCCTTGCCAATTGGCGTAATCAAATCCATCGCCCGTACCGTAAGTTGCTGAGAACCTGACTCAAGGCGAATAGGCTCAGATGGATTAATAGCTACGCCATTTAAGAACCGCTTCTTTGGATCAGAAGTATCCTCTTGCTTTTTATCAGCCTTCTTAGGCTCCGTATTTCTTTTTACCTTTAAGGATAATATTTTTCTAGACATAATATGCGCTTTACAAATCATTCCCCATTGGGGAGCACTTTAACTTTTAAAACAAAACTACAGAGAACCAGATTTTCTTGATCCTCTGTGTTTATCACCACGAAACCACTCTATACATAAGTTAAGTAAAGCAGGGGCTTATATATTATTTATCATTCTCCATGGCAGAAAGAAACTGATCGAGTACCTGATTAAACTCTCTGGGTCTCTCCCAAAACATCATGTGTTTTCCCATATAAACAGCAGTGGCAGACGGTGTATTGGCCTTGATCCATTTATCCGCAACACTTTTAACTTCCTCTCTCACAACATACAGTAGGGGCAATTTACCTTCCAATGCTACAAGATCATCACTATAGTCCAGGTAAAATCCGGTCGCGTTGGTAATTGAAGCGACACTACTAGAGGTCTGATTAGCAATTTGGGTAACCCAGGCAATATTTTCCTTTGAAGGGTTTTCAAGCATCCATTTCACAAATTCACTAATTACATTATCTCGATCCTCTATAATGCCCTCAGTAAATGAGCGTGAATAGCCGTCCGAATCATCATTTAGATACCAAACCCACTCATCACGGCTTGCTCCCGCTATATCTGGTCCAGTATCAATCATGATCATCGCTTTCAGTTTATCGGAACCAAACTGATTCAAATATGCCAATTGCTCCGTTACGCCATATGACCAACCTGCCAAGATCACCTTGTCTATATCCAATGTCCCTATTAACTTAGCCAGGTCTCTAGCATGTTGTTGATAGGTGTGCCCTTCGACGGGCTTTGATGATTTGCCCTGCCCACGGGGATCATATGCCAGCGCGCGGTACTTTTTAGAATCTTTAAAGTGGGCAAGTTGGTGCTCAAAAACGTCTGCCGACATCATCCAGCCAGGAATAAAAATAATGGCAGTATCACCACTCCCCGATTGTTCATAATAAATAGTGAGGTCTTTATCTATCTCGACTTCTTCTGCAGCTACATTGACCACAGATAAACCAATCCCGATAATTACCATTCTTAAGAAGTTTCGCATTTTCATAACTCTTACCCACTCCCAATCATGTTGTTAAATCGTCACTCCAATGAAAATCAAGGCATTCAAGCCTGGTAACTTTCTACCGTCAAATTAACTGACTTATTAAGCTGGTACCACTTCAAACTGGCTTGAATAATTAACAATTCCATCTCTTTCGATAAGTCATTAACTAACCCATGGGTTCCAGCTATTTTATTTAAAATTACACCTTCAGCGGAAGCTCGTGTCTTCTCGTCCTCGATAGTCAAAGTGCCTTTAGCTTTTAAAATGATATACATCTCCTCAATATCACAATGGGCAAGCTCACCCACAGAGCTAAACCGTGGCATCACAACAGGAATAGCAAAATCTCATGCTCTATTAAAATCTCTGCATTTAAGGGCTTGATATATTTCTATGCCACCCTCTCCACCGCGCCTCGCCTGTTCAACTTTTTATTGCACGAATGAAAATCAAGAATCATTTATTTTCCCGATAAAATTGCGTTTCTAAAGATCTCATTTACTCAGTAACTCCTGAATCCCCTATGCCACTCTCGCACCTTTATGTACTTTAATATCAACTAAAGAATACTAGACACACTCTCTCAACAAGTTTACAACCCAATTATGTAAAGCATCATGATCTGAACGAGGGTGCCATGCGGCTATAACATCAAACTCTACCGGCTTGTTTTTCAGATTAAGAATGGCAAGGTTTGAATCACTCGCTACCCGGTTAGGTAAAAAAGCAAGCATATCTGTTTTTTTGAGATATTGTGGAACCGTGGTAAAACATGGCGTAGACATAACAACATTTCTACGCAAACGGTGCCTTGCAAACCAACCATCAATAATTCCTGCCGTACCGGACTTAAGCGGAGATGCCATAAGATGCGGCTCAGAAGCTATTTCCTCCAAACCCAGCTTCTTCTTTACCAGAGGCGAACTCTTTGCCGCAACGCAGACATAGTAATCAGTAAATAATGTGATAGAAGAGTACAGGTCAGAATTTATATCCGAATCTGCAACTATTAAATCCACCTTGGCTTCACTCATTAACTCTTCCAGTCTGTCTGTAGCAATATCCCGTATTACCACTTTCAAGTTGGGAGCTAGCGCTCTGAGTTTAGGCAATAAGCCGGGAAGCACCACTTGTTGGGAGTAATCTGTCGCAGCGATGGTATAGGTTTGTGCTATTTTAGATGGCTCAAAAACTGCTGGCTCCAACAATTTATCTAACCCTTGGAGGATCGCATCAACCTTTTTCCCTAAGTTTATTGCTGTCGGCGTTGGAATTAGTCCATTGCTTTTCCGGAGAAAAAGTTCATCACTAAAAATATCTCTCAACTTTTTTAAATGTTCACTAACAGCTTGCTGAGTAAGGCCGACCTGACTTGCGACACGAGATACACTTCTTTCAGATATTAATGCCTGGAATATTCGGAGCTGCTTGACCTCCAATCGATTTATTTGGTTCACACTTGTATCTCTTACAAATAAATACTGTTTAACATTGTATCACAATAAAACTAGCATTCTCCTAGTAATTGAGCAGCATCGCATTGCGGCAAATAGTAAATTCTTCATATAAAACAGGTACTTAGAGTGAAAAACGTTATCCTTATTGGCGCACAAGGTAAAATGGGACAGGCCGCTTTAACAGGGTTAAGCAGCCACAAGGTTATCACAGCGAGTCGCTCGGGAAAGGGATGTGACCATCAGGTTGATATTACTGATGAAGACTCTATCAGGCGACTGTTTAAGACGGTGGGCGACTTCGATGCTGTCGTAAACACCGTTGGCTTCTGTGAATACGCAAACTTTGTCGATATGACTGAGCGACAGTGGATGACAACAGTAATGAGCAAGATGATGGGACAAATCAATCTTGTAAGAGTCGGTCAAGAGTACATCGCCGATAAAGGATCCTTTACGCTAATATCCGGTATTCTAAACATCAGACCGATCCCTATGGCAATTGCCGATGCAACAACCAGTGGAGCAATTGATACCTTTGTCAAATGTGTTGCTTATGAACTCCCCAGGGATATTCGAATCAATGTGGTTAATCCAACGGTATTGGAAGAAGCCTGGGATGTCTACGGTGATATGATGCCTGGTTTCGAGCCCGTGCCGGGGCACCAGGTCGGAAAAGCTTTTGAACGTTCAGTCGATGGATTTATAACTGGTGAAATAATCTTTGTCGATGCCTAGCCTGGAGTGTTCAGCCCCCCTCCCCTGCGGGGGGGGGGCGCGTGGGAAACTAAAGTATGAACTAAAGCTATTACTTAGTTTGTAATAAGAACAATAGATCAAACTCGCACTAACCGAATACTTTATAGAAAGACTTACTGAACAGATCAAAGACTTGCGTCTTGTTTGACCGCCTACCGAGTGCAAATAGAGCCCAGCCATACAGAAAGGTTAATAGACCAAAGGATGCTCCGAAGAAAGACCAATAAACAGCAATTAATTTTATTCTGAACTTTTAATTAATTATCGCTTGATTTTTCCATACCTCTATCACGATATGATAGCGACAATCAAGTCGAACGAATCAACACCTGAGTCAACTCCTTGGGCATATCTATCATCACATAATGACCACATGAAAGGGTCATAGCCTGCCAATCAATGTCCAGCTCAGCCCTGTCGAAAAAAGGCTTGCCGATACCTGGGCTCCAACCTGTAGCATAAATATAAAGGCACCCAGGCACTTGTTTCCATAAGCCGTTCAGGCGTATAGGTTGCTCAAAGGTCTTTAATGGATGATCAACATTACGCCGATCTACCCAGGCTTGATCTTCAGCATTAACCCCAAAAACTTCTGCTGGGCTAGGTGCCACTCGAAAACCCTGACCTTTAGTTCTAGCGCTTTCCTTGAAACTGGAGGCATCGTCGCTGGGAAGGAGGTCCAGGACACTCTGCCCATCTTCTGGCACTAAAGCATCGAGATAAACCAGGGAAGATATAGCTTGGGGTACTTTATCAGCAACACCTGTTATAACCATACCCCCATAACTATGCCCGCATAAAACAATATCAGACAACTCCTCACACCGAAGAACTCCCAAAACATCCTGAATATGGGTTTCCAGGTCAATCCTATCGTTCAAGAGGTGCGAGCGCTCCCCAAGCCCTGTGAGGGTGGGTGTGAAAACGTCATGACCTGCCTTGCGCAGAAGTGCTGAAACCCGCTTCCAGCACCACCCTCCCTGCCAAGCTCCATGCACCAAAACAAAAGTTGTCACAAATCACTCCTTACTCACCTAATTTTTTCGCTTCAAAGAAAGGTAAATTAGCTTGATCATAGGTCAAGATATCAAATAACGGAGGAGTTGGTTGTTGAATTTATAGCTGGAATCCAGGTACATATTTCGCGGCGATTCGGTCTACAAATTGAATAGGTAGCCCTCCAAGTAAGTTTGTGAGAACGACAATAGATAGTTCGTCCTCAGGGTAGTGAATCACAGTTCCCGCATTGGCACCACTTGCACTAAGAGCCCTATGTCGCCCTCTATCAATAACTTACCACCCCATCGCATACCTATTCTCGATATCGTTAAACCCTCTGGTTTTCCCATCTTCAAGAATGACTGGTGTCCATAGCAAACTGAGGTCTTTAACTAACTTACCCGACTGTAAAGCGATAAGATAAATTGCCATCTCAGTTGCAGTTGTACTCATACCCGCCACAGTTCGCATGATCTAAGAAAATTCACCATAAAAATTTACGTGCTCACCCTTACCGGAATCATTCGCATACTGCCTGGCATGATTGGCTGTTGGGCGTACCATATCTTCAAAGCCAGTATTAGTGGTTAACTCCATCCCGACAACCTTCAATTGGTTATCGATTATAAACTTAGGTAAACCACCCTTAACCTATTTATCGATAATTTCTTCAACAATGACATACCTGTTTGGTTGTACCTGAACTGGCTGTTTTTCTCAAAAAACACAGGCAATGTCTTCGCCATTATTAACGGAACAGGTTAGAAATTAGTTCATTAGTAATTTGTCGTGGCACCAAGATCATCACACTAAAGAGACAGGTAATTTCTAATCAGATAACACCTTATATAAGAACTGCTAATAAATGCACATAGTCAAAACAGAGAACTGCGCCAGAATGAATACTCCGCCTATCGGCCTTTTCCTCCCATGCAATACGGCTATTGCGGCTGATCGGCAGCGTCATATTTTACTACAAGCTATTAATCAATAAGCATATTTTATTTCGTAATTTAAATGCTATTTTGATAGCCAATTTTTATAGTGTCCCCTGTAATATTTTTTAGGGCATTTGCGACTGATCTTTAAATGACACCTATTGAGATTGAGGGGCATCTTATGTTCGAAGTTACTGATTTTCCCTGATGAATAGCATGCACAAGCCAACTTTTAGCGACAGCATGAATGTGACAGATAGTAATTTGAGCTTGTAAAGAAAATAGGAGGATTACGGGATGCCCTATCTCAACAACATTATTAAGTTATAAATTTATATGTTTTATTTTTACAGAAACATCAATCACTGCATCAGTAATTAATCAGGGAATTCACATGAGCTTTCAAAAAACAGCTTGGTTAAAACAACTCTCCGAAGAGGCCCTTTCACATAGGGCTGTGCACCATCCGTATCTTTTACGGTTTGCCAATGGAGACTTACCAAACTTTAAACACGCCGTTGGGGATTTTGCTCAGCAGTATGGATTTTATTCCTCGCGATTCATCAATATGTTGGCCGCTGTAATTTCGCGCCTAACGCTAAAAAGACATCGGAGTGTCCTTCTCGAAAACCTCAAAGAGGAATCTGGACATTATGAGGAGTCCGAACTCAGAGAACTGGAACAATATGGAATTAAGAAAAACTGGGTGGACAATATATCACATACGGAATTATTCGAAAGATTTAAGTCGCACGTGACACAAGATATCCCAGAAAGCTGCCAGTCGGAAGGCATAGTTTGGTATGAAATGTTATCTGATGTACTGCTTCATGGTTCCACAGAAGAGGCGATTGGGGCTATAGGCATGGGAACTGAGCATATTGTTAGTTCAATTTATCCATATATAGAGAAAGGGTTGAAGAATTTGCAGAGTTTAAAATTAGAAGAATACTGCTTTTTCCCGGTACACACGCTTGTTGATGACAGCCATACAGAGAATCTTAATCAAGTTGCTTTGGATTTTGCTGACACAGAGGAGGGGCGAAGGCATCTTCGCCATGGGGCGATAAAAGCACTAAATCTTAGAGCGGCGTTTTGGGATGGCTTACTAGATAGAGCCATGAAAAGTTCTGAGTATATTTCCATGGACAATGTACAAAAAGGGATGAACAATGAATCATATTATATCAACTGAGTCAATTTACAATGATCAGGCAGAAAACTGGTTACGGTCTGAGAAAATATTACTGAGTGACTACACAGCAAGACCTATTGTTCTACAGGAATTGGGTAGTGTTACAGGCCAACATCTTTTAGATGTAGGATGTGGCGAGGGCTATGTTTCTAGAATAATTTTGGACGCCGGTGCAGCTTCGGTATTTGGAGTCGACTCTTCTTCTGAAATGATTTCTCAAGCGAAATCTGTTGCAGCTGAGCTTGGTTTACATAAAGCAATTTACGAAGTGTCAGATGCTGTTACCTTTAATAGGTACCCCAGGACTCAATTCGATCAAGTAATTGCCATTTTTCTATTCAACTATTTGACAGTTAAGGAAATGACACAGGTGATGACCAATGTAAAGTCACTACTTAGCCCTAATGGAATATTTATATTCACAGTGCCGCATCCTTGCTTACCTTTTATGCGCAATCAATCACCTCCATTTTACTTCAAGTTTGGTGATAAAAATTACTTTGAGGGCGTAGATGTTACTTTTGAAGGTAGAATTTGGCGTAGAGATGGAATTACTGTACCAGTACGCTGTGTGCACAAGACATTCACCCATTATTTTGAAGCACTTCAATCTGCTGGATTTAAAAAGATGCCTTCCATAAGGGAGCTGGCGGTAACTGAAGAGCATCTAACTCTAGATCCGGAATTTTTTGGTCCGCTAAAGGGCTATCCTCTACATCTTTTATTTAAGGTTCAAGCAAATGGCTGAGATAGCTCCCCCTGATCTGGCTGACGCTCAAGCTTGGAGCGCTGTAGATCTGGAAAGAAAAACTGGCTGGAAATTCACATGGCCAGAAGGCTGGAACACTGAGTTCAGATCACTGGTTGATTGGGCTTCGAAAAGGAAAGATCCAATTGAAGACCTAGGCGCCGAATCCGTACTGACACCACGTTTCGATAAGCTCTCCTATCATGTTAAACAAGAACTTCTTCAAGGAAGTGGAGTAGCATGGATTAGAGGCATTAACGGCCTTGATCATAAATCACTTAATCTTCTTTTCCTAAATTTTAGTTTAGCACTAGGTGTCACCATTAATACCTACGGTAGGCTTTATAGAGTTCAGAATACTGGCAGGAGTTACAGGGATGAGTCGATTCCAGTTTCACAAACCAAAGCAGCTACTGGCCCACATACAGACAGTTCGCAAAAATTGATTCAGCCAAGAATAATTGGACTTTGCTGTATTACTCCAGCTGCTCTTGGAGGTAGGACGAAAATAGTATCTGCTGCAAAGGTACATGAAAACATAAGAAAAGTAGCTCCAGACAAACTGAAAATCCTATATAAAAGTTACATTCGAGACCTTGTTACTCCAGGCAGTGATGGAAGTACCAAGAGTTTACTTAGCAACAAATTCCCTATTTTTAGCTATATTGAAGAAAAGCTATCTATCCGCTACATGCGTTACTGGATTGAAAGAGGGCACGAGAAGGTCGGGAGATTGCTAACTGAAGATGACCTTTTAGCCTTTGATTTATTAGACAATGAGTTAAATAGCAATAAGAATAATATTTGTTTTTCTATGAAATCGGGAGATATGTTGTTTCTCGACAATACCAGAGTTCTTCATGATAGAGAGGAATTTACAGATAAACCTAGTCAAAAACGTCTTTATACTCGTGTGTGGATTGAATAATTGCTTTTAAAAGCAAGGAGTAGCTAATCGAAATACAGGGGGTAGCTTTAAGTTTAGCAGTTTAGATTAGGGGCTTCTCAGAGCAACTTAGCCCCATCGAAATACAGACTATATAGCGCCGACAACCGCATTATGAATGCCCTATTTACATAGCACTAAATACTATATTAAAAGCACTACAACACAATTTATCTATGCGCTACCAAATTGTCATAAGTCCAACATGCACTACTGCCCAGAGACTTGTAGCGCATTCTTTTTCACAAAAGTCAGGAACTCTCGATGCACATCACCATTAGTACCGTGGCCCACCCCTTCAAAGGTGCGAAAGATTACACGAGCTTTACTTTCTAAATAAATTCTCTGGCTATTATTCCAGCGTTCGGGCTGGATTTCCTTTCCAGTAGTTTTGTATATGATCACTCTCTCTTCTTCTGAATATGCATCATCATATGCAACGGCATCATTCGTATCATTTTCACCCATAAACAAAAATTGCTTAATTTTAAGCCATTGACTTAAATTAAACTCTTTGCCTGTTACCTGCTTAAAATCGCTAATTCCCAATGGATATTTGAGGTTGTGCTCACCCATAGATCCAATAGGTAACATTAATGTGCCGTTCAGACCACCTGCTACAACAATTTCAGTAGTTTCAGGATGTAATAGCGAGAACCGATTTGCAAACGTACCGGAGGCAGAGAACCCCGCTAGAATAATCTTCTGCTGAAGATCCAAAGAGCGTTCTGCCAAGACCCTCTTAGCATCTTCGATCATGGCTATAAGTTGAAGATCCAATCTTTCATATGGCAGTGACTCTACTTGCATGGAATCTCTATCAAGGGCATGGGTATAAACCTGCCATTGGGATTCGGGCCTAGGGAAAACTGGCATCAAAATTGGATAGGATAACTTTTTAGAAAGCCAGGGGCCAACAGCATTACCTACAATTGTCTTTTTTGCTGACTCATAATGAATGGAGAAATCATCTGAAACTTTTCCAGTATTATTTGATTCAACAATCAAGTATAACTTCTTATCCTCTGGAACTGTTTCAGGTATTTTGATTAGATATGGATACCTAAAACCTTTTTCTGGATTTGCAGGTATTTCTAGTACTTCATCAGAAAAACATGTATTTGCACATACAGAAAGTAAAAACACCAACACTATTCTTTTCATTTTGACCCTTATCGATGTGACCTAGATATCTAAAAATTAAAAAGTTGGTAGCCTAATATCCAGAGACGCAGCTATTATATACAAACCGATTTTCAACCATCTAAATAGCCTTTACCATACCTAAGCAGCTATTATCAATTGGCAATCCTGGAGCCATTCTCAATACCATATAATTGAGACAACAGTACAGATAGCGTGCGCTTCTATCATTGTTACTTCATTTTCCTCCCTCTATTAGATAGATCACTTCTAGACAAGAAATACGACCACATGTTCCATTTTTTTGCACCATATTTTTTAGTCCTTGCACAAAGATCAATATCAGCATTTTAGAATTTATTTGAACAGTATTGACTGTCCTGAAAACAACATCTTTATACTTAATCAGAATCACATGTCACCCTATTTATAAAAAATACTTCAACTCTTATTTGAGATCATATTGAAGCAAAACTACCGATGTAGAGGAGCGAGTAGCATGTATATACCAAAAGGAATTGACACGTAAACTTAGCATGACCTCTTCGACATTGATCATAGGGCCATTAACTTTTTCAACTGAATTGGTGGTACATTCGCTACTGATATTTATTATCCATTAAATACAGCCTGATTTAACCCAAAGGCCATTGTTCAATAGCTTGTTAAGAGCACCAACACAATTGGGCTTCATAGTAGATGGTCTACCTCTATATAGGCGTCTTCTGAACCTCTAGGGACAAGAGCTAATTCAATGAAGACTTTGCCCTTATCTGAATCAAACTTCCAGTGTTCGAATTGATCTAAGTCCGTATCAGCAAATCGCCTGATAAGACAAAACATTTGCTTGAGCTCTTCTTGAGACAGCTTTTCCATATATAATCCTTATCTGTTCAGACTAACTACCGCCTTAAGAGCAATCCGGTAATATAACCTAGCAACCGATACAATTACATTTATAACAAATATTAGTAAGCAGCCCTATATAGGACTTCCATGAGAAAATCATTGGCTTATTTAATATGATCTGTTCAACGACTATGATCCTGGATACATAAATTCAGTTTTCAGGCCTCAGTAACAACCCTCATTTTGACTAAAGAAAAAATTTTTTAAATCCATATATTACCAGTATTTTTTGTATCGGTTACTCTAGATCCGCCGGGTGATTGATACCATCATAGGTTGGAATACCCTCTACTTTTAAGGGATTTATACCCTCCAAGCACCCCACGTTGAATCCAAACTCTCTCGGATTAGAACGCCTCTGGTGATGCGTATAAATACCACATTTCTCACAAAAGTAATGCATCGCCATTCTTGTATTAAACTGATAAAGTCTTAAATGCTGCTCCCCCTTTTAAGATTTTAATACCATTTAAAGATACGGAAGCAGCAACCGCTCCTCTCCTACGGCACATAGAACAATCACAGCGGCGAAGCTCTACAAGTCCCTCCGGTAAGTACAGCTCTATTTCTACAGAACCGCTATGACATGAGGCTCTATGCTTAAGTTGGATTTTTACTCCATCAACTTCCTTGATATTTACGCTCATGGTTACTTCCTTTGATTCATATAACACTTGGTTTAGCGACTTATGATATAGTAGACATTCCTATTTAACCATTTGTTATATGCCGATTGAATATTTTTTCCAAATTCCCTGTAGTGAAGGTCGGTTTTTGTACCACCTTTACAAATGGCAAAACTGAGAAGCCCTTCGTTTCTAGCATCGGGATAGAAACTCTTATTCCCAACAGAAAACTGTATTGTGCCTTCTTTCATCTCCAACTCAGAATTTTTCCAGTGTTCAGGGACATTAATTCTTGTTTGAATCTATCCAAAATGACCTGGAGTTAGACGCTGGCTGATTTCTCGCATCAAGCCAATATCAATCAGCTTATTCACCTGCTTTAATTCATAAATTATTTTGTCATGCTCCCACGCAGACTCTGCTCTAGCACCAAAAAACAGGAAAAAAAGAACAAGCTATATGGTCCGTTTCATGTATGCTCTTAACGCTATGAAGACATATAATACTTGCAGTGTGAATGCAACGCCTTTTCGTGCCCCATTTCTGTAATTGTCATAAATGAATCTATTGACATATTTTAGAGAAGACTCCGTTGACAAGACTTACTAGATCATTAGGCGCCAGCTCAATTTCAAGCCCTCTGCGGCCAGCACTCACATAAACCGTCGCGTAATTTTTAGCCGATGAGTCAATAATAGTTTTAAGTCTCTTTTTTTGCCCTAGCGGGCTAACGCCACCTAGCACATAGCCAGTGGATCGCTCCACATCAGATTTAGCAGCCATTGTAGCTTTCTTTGCTCCAGCTGCTTTAGCTATGCGTTTCATGTTTAGCATTGATGAAACAGGTACTATTCCTACTGCTAGCTCTTTATTATCAAGAATAACTACTAGTGTTTTAAAAATCTTAGCTTCGGCCACTCCCAGCTTTTCTGCAGCCTCTAACCCGTATGATTCACTCGATGAGTTATGTGTGTATTCGTACACTTTGAAGGTAATTTTCGCTTTTTTAGCTGCATTAATTGCCGGGGTCATTCTACTCTCAGGCTTCCAACACTTTTTGTTTAGAGAAGGATCGACAGGTGCAAATTTTCCAATTTTACTATAGCGATCATATAAAACTTTTACTATTTATTACGTCTCGATTAACTATTTATTAATATTCCGTATCATGCCATATTAAACACCAACCCATGGTTTTATTGAAAACTATACTTCTGATTTAAACCTATTAGGGTTTATTTGACATTTACATTTATCTGAATGTCTCACGATAATTGTCTTACTGTGCTTTTACTTGCTAGCTGACGCAAGACCAACACCAAAACACATAAATGTACCCCCACCTACCCGATTAACCATACGCCCTCCTTTTTCAGAAGAAAGCCAACCACGTGCCGACTTAGCAAGGTGTGCGTATAAGGCATGAATTATAATAACTAAGCCACTATAGGTTACAACTAGCAGGAAAAATTGACCTACAAAATTTGAATTGTAATTAACAAACTGGGGGAATATCGACATGAAAAAGAATACAGCTTTTGGATTGGTAAGCTGTAGCGTCAGGCCCTCAGCAAACTGAAGCTTTCTGTTTTTTGTACCTCCAAGGCTGGCTTCGACTTGTTTGGTCGGCGAGCGCCATAACTTTATGCCTAAATAGATTAAATAAGCAGCGCCAATATATTTCATAATACTGAAGGCCACTGCGGATGTAGCTAAGATAACACCAAGGCTAGTTGCCGAAACGCCTGCAACTATAAAGGTACCGAATGCGATTCCAAGAATGCCTCCTATCGCACCTGAAGTACCGTAACGAATGGCATTCGTGAGTGTCAGGATAACACCCGGACCTGGGCTTAAAATTGTTGCCACAGCGATTATAAAGAATAAGATATAACTTTCCATACATACTCCCTAAAGCTGGAAAGGTTCTAAAAATTATGTTTTCATTGATAACTGGCTAAAAGAGCAATGAAAAACCAGTCTGGCAGCATGCGCTTGCTATGTACATTCTTCATCAAGACTAAGCCTCATTTCCAGCAATGATGGTTTGAAACCAACTTTTTCGTACGCCCTGATAGCTGGGTCATTTTCAGAATACACATCTAGATAAAAATCGATAATACCTCGCCCCTTGCTCCAATCAATTAGTTTGTTAATTAGTTTCGCATTAACGCCTTTTCTCCTGTGGTAAGGAGATACATACATAAAACCAAGATAAGAATGCCGTTTATGCTCTAATGATTGCTTTGAATCTCTGATTTGGGCATAACCTGTACCAATAATTTCACTATCAACCTCAGCAACCAAAAGATAGGATTCAGGACATGTAATTAGTTTTTTAATATCGTAGTAGAATGCTGATTTCCTCTTCAATAAAGAGTTAAATGGTCTCTCCGCATCAATGACACACTGTTCAAGTTCCAATAATCGAGGAAAATCACTCATTTCGGCTTTTCTAATATTCAAACTCTAATTCCTATTCATTGGGTGGAGAACACATAATGCAACCCATAGCGATGAATTGTCTTTAACGGCACAGCCGCGTCAATTTTCCCGGCCAGTGAAGCAGACGGTACTACAGGAACTTCTTATCTTCTGTCCATTCCGAATAAGGCTCGTTCAACAAAGAAGAGTTGAAGTATTGAACCTGCCCAGTAACCTCTTCAGTTACCCAGGCCGGAATATCCACAACTTCAGCCTCACTGGACAATTCCACTTCTGCAATAATCAGGCCCTCATTCTTGCCATGAAATACATCCACCTCCCACAAGTGCTTGCCGTGCTGAATCTCATATCTTGTTTTAAAGATGGTATTACCTCGACATAACTCATCGATGATACACCTAGCATCTTCCATCGGAATTTCATACTCAAACTCCGAACAAGTCATCCCTCTGAGCTCACCTTTTAGGGTCAGGTACGCTACATCATCTTTGACTCTGGCTCGTACTACAGTTTTATCAGCGGTATTAACATACCCCTGAGAGATACGTACTCCACCGGTCAAACCGGAAACAATTCGATGATCAACTAGAAATTTTCTTTCTATCTCTATGGCCATTTCTATCTTCTTGCTAGCACATAAAATCTCTATGACTGCCACGTATAGCTGATACGTCCGGCTCCGACAGGTATGTAGTTGATTGGCTTGTTAGCTGTTTTTGACCCACATACCGCACTTTGACTGAATAATTTATAGTAATAGTTTTCTTCGGTACCTCGCCTAGACTGGATGTAACATACGTGTGCCTATCTTTATCTGATGATCTTAAGAAGTACGTTTCTCCAGACACCTTACTAAGGCTCTTGTAGTTACTTATTGTTTTTTCCGTAACAAACCGATCGCAACCAGGCAAGCTAAACTCTATTAATCCATACTCAAATGTATTAATGTAGCTTTTTGCGAAAAAAACTTATTTTCTTGGCCTACTTCTCTATATGCCCATGAGTTGCCGCTGGTGCTGCATTGGCTATCGTAATAGCGTTCACATTCAATCTTTCTGGTGATTATTTCCTGTCTTGGATATTCAAGAATCACCTCATAGTACCCTTTGAATTTTTCACTATTTCTCGGAATCTCGGCATCTATACACATTGCAGTATGAATCACAAGCATACATCCAGTTAAAACACACCAAGTAAGAAACACAATATAAATCTCATTTTGGCACTCTGACAGCTGGCGCTCGTGTAAGTAGCACTAAATGGTGCTTAATCCATATTTTCTTCTGGGTACACCGACAGAGCGTTGCTATAGTGGTCTTCCTCGATGCACTTATTATGCCTAACTAGTACATTTGTGGTATTGGAACATTCCATTTTTTGTTCTGCGGGTGAGGACCTGAGAGCTGGCATCCAGGTAATATACTTCTTCTGACAACCATTCTTCCCCCTCACCCACCATGTGCAATGTTAATTCTAGTTCATCATTCTCAAACATAATTAATTTGGGCTTTCCAGAAGACTCCCAAAATATGATCCGCTTTTCTTCAATACTAAGCACATCAAGTGGAAACTGTGCAGAACAAGAATCTTTGCTACCACCCCACTTACCTAAGAACGACTCTGGAATGCCAAGCATACCCTCAGCCATAGTAAAATTAGCGAAAATTATAAATACCACAACTAAAAAGTGTTTCATATTCACCTAAAAAGTGTAACGACGTCATTTACAGCAAACCTCACACTGCAAAATTTATAGCCTATTCGGCCCAGCTTGCTGAGCGTAAAACTAAGCTTTGTTGCCAATAGTCGGGCGCTATTGCCATCCTTGATATTTACTTTTTGGCTTTTTATCAAAAATTCGGCTAAAAACCTTGGACAAAACACCTGAAATAATATCTTCTTTATTAACGGAATCGTTTTTTCGTAATTCTTCCGCCTTATTTTCCAATTCTGCAGCTCCAGAATAATCATTGATTACTCTTGCTTCTTCTGCCTGAACTTGAAGTTCATTAGCTCTAACGTTTTTTTCAAATACATTCATGGACGTTGCACATCCAGAAATAGTTAAAATTGACAATATTAAAATAACTCTTCTCATACCTGATTCAGTAATTTGGGTACTCATAAAATACGCATTTGTTGTAGCTGGTTCGTAGCACTATTTACCTGGCCTTATTCGCCTGTTCACTATTTGGTACATTATTTAGCCGCTGCTTTCATCATCGACAGAGTCCTCCAATGAACATTCACAGGATATCCTTTTACACAAGTAGTAATATCAGTAGTGAACCTGTCAGAGAATGAGTAAAAAAATGATATTCCAGCCCAAAACCTAAGAAAATTATTGGCGCTCGCCATCTAATTTCCTCGCCTGCTTTTAATTGCTCTACGAGATCTATTATGCCAAACAAAAAAAGGACAAAGCCAGTATAAAGAATATACCTTTAGTTGCTGATTGCATACTTAATTCCTAGTGCATTAATGCTCAATGCAAGCGTTCAACATACAATATGTGCTGTGTAGACTATCTTGCCGAGTTCCGAGAGAGCTGTGTACCCTGCTTTCCTTTGTTACAACCGGAGCACTAGACTTGTACTTCCACGCTTTTTGGGTTCAGAGCCAATGCTAGCTCTTGAAATATACGCTCTTCCACTTGTGAAATGCCGCCTTCAACCATCTCTTTAGGCTCTACAATTACCTTCGGTTTTCGCTTAAAGAGCCCTTTTATAGGTAACTTTTTCTCGGCACTAATGATGCATCTCCACGCTGTATCAAAGTTTCCAACCAAAAGTCTTTGTGTTGTGAACGGCTCCGTTGGAGATTCAGAGATAACTTTAGGAGAGCCAGAGTTATTTCCGAATATATAATAGAGTTTGATATAGAAAGTACAGCTGGCCATACTTTACATAACGGAACAAGTATACTAAGCATTTACTGGTTGTTTTTTGCCCACTGTATAGCAGCATGCAACCTATCGCCACCCCAAAACTTTTCATCTCCAACCATAAACGTTGGAGCTCCAAAAATACCTTTTTTCTTCGCTTGATCTGTGTTTTCTTTTAGCATTTGCTTTGCCAGTGAAGTATTTGCACGTTTAATTTTTGTAAATGACTCTTCATCTGAAAAAGGCAAACATTTTTTCAATATTTCTTCAAGTGAGATGTCAAGATCAAGCTCAAAATTAGCAGCGTATACAGAACGGATAAATTCAGGCACCCACTTTTCACCAGAAAATAAGCAAGCTATTCTTGCAGCTTTTAACCCGTTGCGAGGAAAACTGGTTGGCTTTTTATAGTTCAGGCCATCAGCTTCACATATTCTCTCTAGATCTCTCCACATGTATTTGCCTTTCTCAGGATAAATATTGAAAGGAGAATCATGCCAGCCTTGATTACTGAATATCGGCCCGAGTAAAAAAGGCTTCCACTCCAAGTGCCCACCTTGCTCGGTCACCATTTTTTCAATCTTCATAGCTACGGGGTAAGAATATGTGCTTCCAAATTCGAACCAGAAATCAATCTTCATAGTTACCTGGCTTACCAATTAAACACAATGCCCAGTACACGGGCGACCGAAGCAGGATCTGGACAATTCCGCCTGCGCTTCTTGCCGATAAGCATACTGCTGTTTGCCAAAGATATGTTGCATGATTTTATCGCCGCCCCCTGTTTCTACGGCACCATTAATGGGGTATAAGTCTTGGCTGGAGCTACATCACTGGTTTTATAGTTTTGAGCGCTCTCTATTGTACTAGAAAAGTATAGGACTATTAGAGCCCCAATTACCGGAATAGCCCACACGATTAACAACTGAATAAGCTTTTGAAGAGCCCGTTAATACTAATGGTTCAACTGGGTAAACAGTCATCAAGATTATTATTACAAAGCCTCTTACAACTCCCCATCTATTGAATTAAAAGACTTTTTGAACAAGAAGAGAAAACCCCTTAGCCAAGCCCAAAGCCTGAATAAGGGGTTTTATATTTGCTTTTTAGCCAAGCTGTTAAGCGATTCGCCCTGCGCGCAGCCATTCGGCCACACAGAAAGCCAGCTCCAATACCTGATCAGCATTTAAGCGGGGATCACACTGTGTGCGATAACAGCTGGCAAGGTCTGCTTCGGAAATTTTCCATGCGCCGCCGGTGCATTCAGTTACATGTTCACCGGTCATTTCCAAATGAATACCGCCGGGGTGACTGCCCTCAGCCCAATGTACTGAGAAAAAGTCCCGAATTTCACGCAGGATTTTATCGAAGTCTCGGGTTTTGTAACCATTGCCGGCTTTTACGGTGTTACCGTGCATAGGGTCTGTACTCCAGACCACAGAACGGCCCTCCCTTTGTACTGCACGTACAAGTTCTGGAAGCTTATCTCCCAGGGTGTCTGCGCCCATACGGGTAATTAACGTGAGGCGGCCAGCTTCATTCTCAGGATTGAGCTTGTCGATCAAACGCAGCAGCTCATCTGGCTGCATGCCTGGACCGACTTTTACACCAATGGGGTTGCACACTCCTGACAGGAACTCTACATGGGCTCCATCCAGCTGGCGAGTACGCTCACCAATCCACAGCATATGCGCAGAACAGTCATACCATTTGCCGGTGAGGCTGTCGGTACGGGTCAAAGCCTGCTCGTACTCCAGTAGCAGTGCTTCATGCGAGGTATAAAGCACGGTCTCACGAATTGCGGGGGTATTGTCAGAAGTAACACCACATACCGCCATAAATTCCAGGGCTTCCTGTAAACGCTCCGCCAACTGCGCGTATTTATCGCGCTGGGGATTGTTCTTGAGGAAGCTCAAATTCCAGCCGTGTACCTGGTGCAGATCAGCCAGGCCGCCCTGGGCGAAAGCGCGCAGCAGGTTGAGGGTAGCCGCGGATTGGTTATAGGCGGTAACCATGCGCTGGGGATCAGGCTGGCGAGCTTCCGCAGTAAAGTCGATACCATTGATGATATCGCCACGATAACTGGGCAGCTCAATACCATTCACTGTTTCAGTATCTGCGGAGCGCGGCTTGGCATATTGACCTGCCATCCGTGCCACTTTTACTACCGGTAGATTACCGGCGAAAGTGAGTACCACCGCCATTTGCAGTAAAACTTTAAAAGTATCGCGTATGCGGTTTGCGTTGAAGTCAGCAAAAGATTCAGCACAGTCGCCGCCCTGTAACAAAAACGCCTTTCCTTCCGCTACCTGGGCCAACTGACGGCGTAGCTCGCGCGCTTCGGCTGCAAATACCAGAGGCGGATGGCCAGCAAGCTGTTTGGCTACCTGGGTAACATCATCGGTGGAGGTATATTTGGGCTGTTGGTGTGCGGTGAAGTTTCGCCAGCTCTGAGGGGTCCAGATTTGGGTGGGGGATTCAGACACTGGGGCTCCTAGCTCAACTTCCATCTTTCACTCTTACTTCTTTAGATAAATCTTAAGGGATGAGCAGTACGCTCACCCCCAAATGTGCCGAATTTACAGCACGCTGGCAACCGCCTTACAGAAGTATTCCATATTGTTGGAGCTCAAGCCGGCAATACTGATGCGGCTGGAGTCCACCATATAGATGGAATAGTCCTTTTGCAGCTGTTGCACCTGCTCTGGACTAATGCCCAGGAAGGAGAACATGCCTTTCTGCTGGCGGATAAAACCGAAATCGCCTGCGGCTCCGGCAGCCGCCAGACCTTCTACCAAACCTGCGCGCAGCCCGTTGATGCGCTCACGCATCTCGGTAAGCTCCGCTTCCCAGTTCGCTTTCAGGCCTGCATCTGTAAGGATAGATTCCACAACCGCAGCACCGTGGGAAGGTGGCATGGAATAGTTCCCGCGAATTGCACTCAGCATCTGGCTGTGGCCTTTATCGGCACTCTCACCATTGGCATAGATCACCATGGCCAGGCCAACGCGCTCACGGTAAAGGCCGAAGTTTTTGGAGCAGGAAGCAGCTACCAGCATTTCAGGTACAGATTCCGCCATCAGGCGCAGGCCGTAGGCGTCGTCTTCCAGGCTTTCACCGAAACCCTGGTATGCCATATCAATAAACGGAGTGAAACCCTGTTTCTGGGCCATTTCCGCCAATACTTTCCACTGCTCACGGGACAGGTCCGCGCCACAGGGATTGTGGCAACAGGCATGGAACAGGACCACATCGCCTTCGCCCACGTTCTTCAGTGTCTCCACCATTTTGTCGAACTGCAAGCTGCTGGTGGCGCGATCGTAGTAGGGGTAGCTCTTGATATTCAGGCCAGCATTCCCCAACAACGGCACGTGGTTCGCCCAAGTGGGATCGCTCACCCATACGGTAGCTCCTTCCTTGGCGCGGTTGATCAACTCCGCCAAAGCACGCAGGGCGCCGCAACCACCGGGCGTTTGGGCAGAGCGTACGCGGCCACCTACCAGGGCGGGATGTCCGGCGCCAAGTACCAACTCCTGCATCACCGAATTGAAGCCTGGTGTACCGGCTGGGCCGATATAGGCTTTGGTTTCCTCACTTTGTAACAAGCGAGTCTCCGCTTCCTTTACCGCCTGCAAAACCGCGGTGTGGCCGGCCTCATCCTTGTAGACCCCTACCCCAAGGTCGATTTTGCTGGGGTTTTCATCCGCACGATAACTGGCCAATAGACCCAGGATGGGATCTGGCGGGAGGCTGCTTAAATGCTCAAACATCTGAAAACTCCTTTATTTATCCTATTTATTCATCGATCAAGCCGCGCTCGGACCACTCTTTAGCGCGAACCAACAGTTTTTCGATAATGCCATCCAGTTGCTCCCTCTCCTCACTGGAAAGGGAGGCGATCAAATCATTTTCGTATTGCTGCGCAAGCGGCACTATGCGCGCGTAGACTTCCCGCCCCAACTCAGACAAGTTCAACACCTGACGCCGGCGGTCTGCAGGATCTTCGCTGCGGGTGATGTAATCGTTCTTTAGCAGCGAGGAAACAGCCCGGCTGATTGCCACTTTGTCCATGGCCGTTTGCTCTACCAACTCTGCAGCAGAGAGGTCAGGAAAACGCCCGAGGATGGCCATCACCCGCCACGCGGGGATGGTGAGATGGAAGCGTGCACCATAGGCTTGTGAAATGGCGTTACTCACACGGTTTGAGAGTACTGACAGGCGGTATGGCAAGAATTTTTCCAGGCGCAACTCATCCTGCTTTACCGCCGTTTCCGGCGTATTTTGGTTATCAATCATGGCTGCTCTCACACCTGCCTGTCTGGGAATCCGGGTTGTACCAGATGCTCAATTTAACTAACATTGGTTTCAATTGTAACCACTGTACACGCAAATATTGCGCTGGGATTACTTGGAGCACCGGACAAAATTGGTCGCACAGTATAGGGTTTTTTGCGCCATCTTTGTTAACCCAATGCCGGTTAAACGCAAGAAATATGCGCGACACTGTTGCAGAAATGATCAACTTTCCACCTGCCGATAAGCGCCCTGCCCAGCATAAGCGAGGCCGCCCATGAACAAGTGGATACGCTTTCCCCGCATTGAAGGTGAAACCAGCCGCCAAGCCCATGCAGACTTTCCAGCCAATACTTTTGAAAGGGAGATGGGCAAGGAAGGTTTCTTTGGCCCCTGCACCCATTTCTACCACAGCCATCCCCCGACCGGCTGGAGCAAATTTGAGGGACCACTGCGTCCTCATGCTTTTGATGCCACTCAATTGGTCCACAAAGGCAGTAGCCCCTGGGATCAAAAGCCAATTCTACGCAACAACAACAGCCTCGTAGGCCTGTGGACCTGTAATGACCCAATGGACCACTTGGTGCGTAATGCCGATGGAGACCTGCTGCTCTTCATACATAATGGCAGCGGAGACCTTTACTGCGATTTTGGCCACCTGAGCATTCGTGATGGGGACTACATTGTGCTGCCGCGAGGCACCATGTGGCGTCTGGCTCCCACCCTGGATGAACCTCTGGAATTGTTAATGACCGAGGCAACTGGCGGCCACTTCCAGTTGCCAGATAGGGGCGTTCTTGGCCCGAACGCGATCTTTGATCAGGCGATTCTCGATGTCCCCAAAATTGATGATGGTTTTAAAGCCCAGCAGGGAGACACTGAATGGCGCGTGATCGTAAAAGCCCGCCAGCAGCTCTCTACGATTATTTACCCCTTTAACCCATTGGACGCCAGGGGCTGGACCGGCGATAACCTTGTGGTACGAATTAATTGGCGGGATTTACGCCCACTTATGAGCCACCGCTATCATCTACCACCCTCTGCACACACTACCTTTGTTGGGCCCGGTTTTGTGGTGGCTACCTTTGTACCCCGCCCGCTGGAAAGCGATCCGGGTGCACTCAAGGTACCGTTTTTCCACAATAACGATGATTATGACGAATTGATTTTTTACCATCGCGGCAACTTTTTCAGCCGCGATAATATTCATCCGGGGATGCTTACCTTGCATCCCATGGGATTTACCCATGGACCCCACCCTAAAGCTTTCGCCGTTGGCGCCAAGCATGCAAGGAAAGAAACCGACGAAGTCGCAGTAATGATCGATAGCCGCACACCGTGGGACATACTGCCTGACGCCCATGCGATAGAGCTGGGAGACTATGTTAATTCATGGAAAAACGAGTGACTCGAGACACGACTGAAAAGTGTTCTTAAAACCGGCAATTTATGTTGCCAAAGCAATAACAACGAAAGAAAGGAAAGAGAATGGATCTTTACGGATATTTCCGCTCCTCAGCGAGTTACCGGGTTCGTATAGGCCTGAACCTGAAAGAACTCGAGTATAACTACCACCCAGTGAACCTGTTAAAAGGTGAGCAGCTGAGTGATAGCTACCAAAGCCTCAACCCGCAGGGGTTAGTGCCCACACTTAACGAGAACAACTTTAGCCTTACCCAGTCTATGGCCATACTGGAGTGGCTGGATGAAGCTTATCCGCAACCGCCCCTCTTACCAAAGGGGCGCGAAAACCGCGCCCACATTCGCGCACTGGCTCACACTATTTCCAGTGATATTCAGCCTGTACAGAATCTGCGCATCCTCAAGTATCTGCAGGCTGAATTTAAGATTAGTGACGAGCAAAAAATACAGTGGATTCAGCACTGGATTCACTTGGGTTTCTCAGCACTGGAACAAGAGCTAGACCCCAAGCCCTTCGCAGCTGGCGATAAACCTGGGCTCTTTGAATGCTGCCTATTACCACAAATCTATAGCGCCGAGCGCTTCGGTATGGAAATGGATAACTACCCGAAAATCCAGAAAATCGCCGAAGCCTGTAATGAACTACCGGCGTTTATCGACGCACGTCCGGAAAATCAGCCGGATAGCACTCTCTAGACCCGTTATGTTGTTCATAAGGGCACTTGTTAAAACCAAGCGCCCTTATGCCACTTTACCGATCGCTAAGAACAAGCGCATACCACTTCCAGCGGCTGTCGAGATAGTCATTCTCTGATAAACCCAATTCTCATTACCCATATCTATTGGCAGGCCTAGTTACCGCAAGAGGTCACCATAAATTATTTTCCAGTTAGGATAACTCATTCATATTTTCAGCTGGTTTGGTAGTTAAATAACTTGTCACGCAGATATTTGATAAGGTATCGATCTACAATGGAACGCTCACACCGCACGGGGAAAAAGAGTGTTTTAGTTGGGGTTACCGCTATCAACTGACAGCATAGCCAGGCCCTAACTCATTGATAATAAAGATAATGTCGTAAGGAAGTCACCTAGATGCCAGTTCCCGACAGCTGCGAAATTCACTATAAATATCTCCAAAAGCCAATTTAAAGGAGCTGTATGATCATCAGAAAACTAAGGCTTCAACGCGGGTGGTCCCAAGAACAACTGGCCAGAATAAGCGGGCTCAACATCAGGACTATCCAGAGAATAGAGCGAGGGCAAAACCCTAGCCTTGAATCACGGAAAGCTTTAGCTGCTGTTTTTGAAATCGACTTATCAGAACTACAGGAGAGCGAAGTGAATACAGAGCAGGATATATCCGACAGAGAAAAGCGGGTTATAGAACACGTTCGCGACATTAAGGCATTCTATTCCCACGTAATCACCTATGTACTGGTGATAATTGGTTTGTTCATACTGAACCTGATTACATCGCCAGGTTACTTTTGGGTGCTATGGGCCGCACTTGGCTGGGGCATAGGTTTAATATCTCACGGCATGAGTGTATTTGAGGTATTCAGCTTATTTGGGCCCGAGTGGGAAAAAAAGCAAGTGGAAAAGAGGCTGGGGAAGAAACTCTAGCTTTTATTAAAAATACGCTTAAAAAGCCGGAAATTGTGAGGAACTCAGCAAAAGTTCAGATATATTCTTTACAGTTTCCCGGCGTCATATGTTCTTCATAAGTTGTTCATATAATCCAACTTTAACTACCTCTTTCCATAGCAATAAAAAACATTCAACATAAGCGGACACCCCAATGTCGAAGCCCTTCTTCAGCAAACTTATTTTGTCAGCTATGACACTGTTAAGCTCTACAGCTTTTGCTAGCACAATACTGGCCGTAGCAGACCCAGTACAATCCAGCCATCGCATTGATCAGATTTACTACCTGCAACCCCACAATAGTTATGAGCGCTTAGCCAGTGGGGAAACACTAACTGACTGGCTGGATAAGGGCTTCCGCTCCCTAGAACTGGATGTAGTTGATCACGGCCCATGGCAAGGCAGCAGCCACGGCCCCTATGTCGCCCATGGTCAGAGTGATATCGGCAATCATATGTGTAAAAGTAACGGCGGAGATGATCGTCTGGAAAACTGCCTGGACGACATTAAGGCATGGCTTGCCAACAATGAGCTTGATGCCCCACTGATGCTGTATATTGACATGAAGCCGAATAGCAATTGGTTTGCAGCATGGTATGCGGATGAAATTTATCTGCTGGATCAATATATCAAACAAGAGTTGGGGGGTCTTCAGTTCAGCTACCAGGATATGGTCAATCACCTTAAACAAAGCTCAACTTCAACGAATTATCGCAGCACATTAAAGAGTATCGGCTGGCCTACTATCAGCGAGCTTTTCACTAATGGTAAAAAAGTTCTGGTAATTTTCACTGGGGGGCAATCGGGTAATGTCAATGGTCGTATGGAATCGGCGCTGGATAACTACCCTCTACATGCCTTCCTCTGCCCTGATGTAGATACTGCCGATCCTGAAGAGTTTTCTGGCAATATAGACTCCATGGATTCCAGCAGCTCCCAGAAGATATTTTGCGGTAATGTAAAAGCCGGCGATCATTACCAAATAACAGCCAATGAAGCGGCGAACAGTAAACAATTGATGCATTTGTGGAGCAGCTCTGGCGATTTCAGCAATACAGATTTTGGCTATTCCTATATCGCGGTTGCACACGGCGCTACCGCTATTGGCATGGATCCAAATACTGTCAATGACACGCCGGGCTATACCAGCCAAGCCATACCCTTTGTCGGTGTGCGAAGAAGCCTACCTGGATATTTTCGCATCCAGTCCATTCAAAACCCAAATCTCTGTATGAATGTTTCTCAAGGCTATGGCAATGGCTCCAACCTGACTTTGGCCAACTGCAACTCGAGCAACGAACAACAGTTTGTCTACACCGCTGAGGGGCAATTAAGACCTAAAGGCAACAATAAATACTGTGCCGATTACAACTCAGGCTCTGCCGACAATGGTGACAAAATGCACCTTTGGGATTGCGATGGTGGAAACTCAGAAAAATGGCAGGTACAGGAAAGCGGGATTATTCAAAATCGCGACAAAGACTGGCAATACTGCATTGATACACCAGGGGCAAGTGCCGACAATGGAGAACAGCTACAGGTTTATAAGTGCAACAGCAGTGACACTGGACAGAAATTTACTCTAGAGGCAGTAAATGAATGGAAACAAACAAGCTTTTAAGTGTTACTTTTTATTCGGACTCTCAGGAGTCAAGAATAAAGTAGAGTATTGTTGCAGTAGGCAAAGGCATCGGTCTTAAGATTGACCAAAGACCGACCGCCTTACAGTATAACTGCCTGTTAACCTGGGTATGCAGAAATCTCTTAACATACCCAGTTAAACCAGTAGTCAGTTCAGTTCGCCTGCCTCGCACTGCCTCCAGTCACCGAAGGTGCCGTCATCTGCGGCTATCCAGGTTTCATAGGTAACGGTAGTTATATAATGGAGTAACGAATGGGAAATTATTGAAAGACTAATGCATAAAGTACATGACATCTCGGCATTATTAGTTAGTAGACTCTTACTACATAATCCAACTTATCATCTTGACCTACATCAACTTTCATCTCGTTTTTGCATGAAGTAATTCCGCTAACAATACATCAATAATATTCATCATACCGACCCGAGAAATTGGTGGGCACCAATATCATATATAGATATAGTGCTTAAAAGGATCAAACAATGGGATAGAAATGTACGAGGTAGTATTGTTTTTGCATTTGCTAGGTGCAACTGTTTGGACTGGAGGGCATCTGGTGCTCGCATGCACAATCCTCCCTTCAGCCGTAAGAAGTCAGGATATAGAATTTATCTCAAGGTTCGAAAGCAGCTATGAGAAAATTGGTATTCCTGCGCTTCTTATACAGATTCTTTCCGGTATCTATCTAGCCTTTAGCCTCTTACCCGATATATCCCAGTGGTTTAACTTCTCAAATCCGGTTTCGAGGCTTATTTCATATAAGCTAATCATATTGGGCCTTACATTCCTCCTTGCTATTGACGCAAGGATCAGGATTATTCCGAACCTGTCCACCAGAAACCTGAAGGCTCTCGCTTATCATATAATTCCAGTAACACTTCTCTCCGTTCTATTTGTATATGTAGGAATTTCCTTCAAAACAGGCTGGCTATATTAAAATGAATTCTCCACTATCATTTATTGGCTCAACCAACTGACCAGCTACTCTGCATAAATACAGCTAATCACCTACTTATTAGGCTTCTACAAAATAAAACTCCAGTTAGGTAAAGAGGGCTGCTTAACAGCAACCCTCACACCCAATCAATTAAACATACAAATAATTGATTTTAGATCAATTGAAATCAACGAAACGGATTAAAAAACTTCTTCCAAATGCTTTAAAAATGGTACCACGGTCTGATCTCTAACTTCTGGGTACATATCTCGATCGATAGTAATATGGTCCAAATTGACCCAGCTTTGAGCATACCAACCTAGATTGATATCTTCTGCTGTATAGACAAAAGAGTGCACCCCTGTAAATTCAATAACTTCATCACCGCCTGCCAGTTGACGGATATATAAATTGTCTTTATAGGGGAACTGAGCATTGAGATCAGTATAGTAGCTCAAATAAGTTGAGTTTTCCGGGTTACGGAAAAAAGAAGAAGTTACTCCCATTTCATTCTGATCCCATTTACAGACTCCATCAAAACTATGAACAATGGTTCGAATGTTACGAAAGTCCGGATCATTACGCAGAGCCTTTGCCAAGCGCATTGCTAAACAACCACCTCTGGATGACCCCGCCAAGTAGATGCTTTCAAGATTGGAAGCATAAGCTTTGGATTTTAACCAATTAAGGTAGGCACTTTCTATACGAGATTTCTCACCGCTACTCACCAAATAGTTAAATTGTGCATCAAAAGCTACGGCGAAGAAGGTATCATCTGCAGGAAAATACTCTGAATCCAGAACCTGCCGGGCAAGGGAGCGGCCATCTATGCTTCGGGAGCAGGATTTTTCTGAGATACCACAGTTTCTTTTATAGTTATCCCCCTGCCCTGTTACTGCACTTTCAGAACCGTATCCTGGTGGCTGTTGTCCTGCTGCAATAAATACCAAGTTCCGCACATCTTCTCGCGCTGGCTGCCTCAACCTTGCAATCTGAGTGTATAGCTGATGAGTATTACTGACACCTTCTTGCTCCCAAGCAAGATACTCAGTTTGAGTATCCTGCCGGGTGCACCAAAAATTATGACAATAGCGGACACGCTCCAAGTTCACCGATAAATCTGATTTAGGCTCAAACGCCTTTGCTTGAAAAGCTCCAAAAAGAATCACCCAATGAGCTAAAAACCTTATTATTTGATTATTCATTTTTCACCATTTTCAACATGATCATTCTTATATTTAGAAGGTAAAACCTCCTATCCAATCAAATAAATCAACCCCTTATCTGACCGCGCATGATTTTAACAGCCAAAATGCCACCAAACAGAGAAATCAATAAAAAAATAAATCTTAAATTTTCAAATAAACAAAGACCAACTCCAAAAAGAAAAAAACACAACAAGAAACAGGTAAGTAACAAATTGATAAGCAGCCATCAGCAATTGCCACTACTTAAAGCGCTCTTAAATTAGTCAAAATATTTATAAAAATTATCGATTTTTATAGGAAAACATGGTCACCAGCCAACCCTCAAGAAAATCGACCATCATGTAAATAATTATATTTTTAAGTGTTGACTTATTTTTTTCCCAATCTTCAAGAAGAGAGTAAAAGCAGCGGACTGCGCTCCGATAGGTATCGTCGCGCGGCTTTCTGACCTTAATTACAATGGTAACATGCAACACGAACATCTTAATTGATAGCAAGGTAGTGTAATGGGTGTCAACTCGTACATCATTATTGAAAATTGAATCTAGTTGCACTATGCCCAAGTAATCCCAGCTGGCAGCTCATAGCAACTATATTCCAAGTGTATCACTCTGCGGCGCTTAGGACATAAAGCTCTATCTGAGGCGTGAAGAATATGAGGATACATAATTAATGCAGAACCGGATTTTACCTCACAAGCAATCGGATTATGCAGTTTAACATATTTATATATTTCATCTTGCTGAAAAATCCCATATTGATGACTGCCAGGAATAAGCTTCAAGCAGCCATTACTGGCATCAGTATCATCCAGATGAATACGGATCGTAATCATTTGTTCAAGAACATGTAGAGGAGGCTGCACATGGTGAGCACCATCCTTAACACTCCAAGGGCCCCATCCAGACTTAGTAAATTTTGAAGAGACCGCTACAGACTTATCCTGATGCCAAGTGACAAGCCAGTTACACTTCTTATGCTTATCAAACAGGATACTCCTTACCAATCGAGGACGCTGAATTAAGTATTTCTGCGCTAAATTTACAATCAAGTCCGATGTAGCCAAGGCCGCTATAGAGCTATACTTTTTCTCTACATTGCGTATGCCTCCAGTTCCCCTAGCAAGCTTTAAATCTTCAAACTCATTTTGAAGAACCTCAAGCTGGCTTTTCGGAAGAATGTCATTAATTAAAGAATACCCTTTTTCCAAACCGATCATTATTTAACAACCCAAAAACGAGACTGGATTTTATGTACTTTTCACCCAACGGGCGAGTAAAAAGTTATCGATCAGAAAGTGCTTTCTTGCTGGAATTTCTATTTCCAGAAACTTTCATATAGGTTTCGCCCATTTTCGCATAGACACTACCCATATTTTGTGGTTTAGACTTTTAAGTTCTTCTTTTTTCAACCCCTTATGCATGAGGAATTGTTCCACATTTCATATTACCTACCAAGCAACACACCCCTTAGTAGTATATGGTACTGACACTGCTGCATTCGAAGCACCAATGTCACTTCCTCTAGGTCAAGGCGAGCAAAAAGTGCTCCATGTCACACTTTTAACGTGGAATCCGTGCTAAATTCAGCCCATTCAAGTCGAGGTCAGCTTGATCGATTGCCGATCCGTTAGGGTGGCTTTCGCGCTGTAAGGTAGTAACAATCCAATCTATATTGATATGTGCCAGGTAAGACTCAATACCCATCAGCAGACAATAAGCAGTGTGCCCTCCACAACAAGAAGTAAATATTTACTTACAAATTACACCTTAATGTAAAAGTAAGAATGTGACGTTATGGTGAAAAATCCCAGAAATTTATCGTCACTAGAATTAGGTAGTAGGACTATTTTTATACAGTTAAAGGTTGCGGGTTAAGTTTTGTAAATTTCTCGGTGTGCTCTCTGTTGGCAAATACCCACACCGACCTAAATTAATTTCTGGCTTGGCACAAGCCACCTGTGAAAAAGTTGAAGCTGTTAAGGGATGGTATAAAAAATCTACCAGAGATGAATATACGGATGAAACCATAACTACGTAAATCCTCTTGCTGAATGAAGTTAGCATTCAGCCAAGTGCTCCAATACCAAGAGCATGGAGAGGAGAAAAAGAGAGCTCCAGTAGTAGAAAATATTTGCGTAATGATATCCAGGTTTCTGCGAAAAAATGAACATGTATCTCCTGCCATCGCGAGACCACTGTTCTCACATTGAGCTTTCGTGATTTTTCGACTCAATGTATTAGCTGGCCTACGGATAAGACTTCAGCCGAGGGCCTGGCTACAAGAAATTTAATAGCTGACTTTTTCCACAACGAAGAGATTTATTTAGATGAGCACTGACAAAAGCAATGACTCCACACCTTTTCTAGCAGGCATGAGCGCTGGTGAGCAGCAATCATCTCTCTCGAATTCAGGCGCCAAATCAGTGCTTGGTGAGGGTATCAATTTTCGCGGTGAGTTGATCGGCACCGAAGATCTACATGTAGAAGGCACTGTAGACGGTACTGTAATTATGGTTGGCCACAACCTTTCTGTTGGTACCGGCGGCGCAGTGACTGCAAATATCCACGCAAAAAATATTGTTGTTGAAGGCACACTGGATGGCGACGCACTTGCCGATGAATTAATAGAGATCCGAAATACTGCTCAGGTAAATGGCAACCTGATTGCCCCTCGGATCAAACTCGACGACGGTGGTAAGTTCCGCGGCTCTATGGATATGGTAGATACCGACTCCGAAATGAAAGAACGTCACAAGGAATTCTCAGACCGATTGGTGCACCCAGACCTGCCGGCAACTGAAGATAAGCCTGCAAATCGTTCCCAGAACAATTCCTCCTACACTTCTAGCAGCTCAACCGCGAGTGATTCATCCCGTCTATCCGATACCAGCGACTATCTGTTCGGTACCAAGGAGACTGAAGAGGAAACAGAGGAGAGCTGAGTTAAATTCCTCAGTTGATCCTCCATACGAGCCCCGGCTATTGCCGGGGCTCTAGCTTTTAGTGTGAGAGTATGTTGCAGCATCATTCGTTTGGTATTGCCGCCTTGGTGGACGAGGTGATTCAACCAGGTGGTAAAGTATTGGATTTAGGGTGTCTCTCATTTGGCACTACACAAACCTTTTTGGAACTATCCTGCCAGACATTTATTGAGGATTTACGTAGCCTGCTGCTTGAGATCCACTCATTTGACCAGCAGACACGAACCATAAAGTTAACTAAACACCTGACTAGAAAGCCGCAACGGATAAAACTTGATGTCGTGCTCTGCTGGGACCTTTTCAACTTTATGGAGCCCGAGCTTATTACGCAATTAATTGAGGAAATCCGACCTCACTTAAAAGCTGGCACCATCTTCCATACTATGCTGTACACCGGCACAATGCCTAAAGCGCCCGCTGATTTTAAGCGTTTGTCCGGCTTCACTTTTAACTCAGAGCCCCTAGCACTGCCGGAGCCATTACCCTCATACCGATACTCGTCGCTCAACCTGATGAAAACCATGGGTAACTTTTCTCTGCGCTCCTCTCTCCTGCATAGAAAAGGCATGCGTAAAGATCTTATCGAGCTGATGTTTGAATACGGTAATGTAAAGTCACAAAACGCTGTACGCGCGGGGGGAACCTCAGCTGCAATCTCCGCCTTTAGACAAACAAGCCTTACCGAACTCCCTTTGACAGCTCTTGATCAAGCATTAATGCACACCAAGCGCTCTCCCGTCAGTAAAGCTCTGGACGTAGGGAAGAAAGCCGGAAGGAATATGCAGCACCTCCAGCGTGAGGTGGGTGAACTGTTTATTTCAGATCTCTATTCCGCAATTCTCTGGCAATGTAGCCGCAAGGTACCCTTTAATAGCGCGGTACAGGCGGCATTACGACAGGCCACCCTACCTGAAAACCTGGATTGTATTTTGCTCTGGGATCTCCTGAATTTCTTTTCCACTGAACAAATTCAGTTAATCACACATACGCTATATCAGTATCTCAGCAATAACGGTGTGATGCATTTTCTGTTGTTCAAGCAAGAGCAACTTCCAGTTAATTGTGGTGTTTTCGAGATTCAGCCATCAGGCCTTGTTGGAACCTATATCCAACCAGCTGGAAATAAGCAGACAAAGTTCCGCACTATTACCGATGTAGTGAAAGCTCTACCACAAATGAAAGTTCTAAGTCAGGGCACAGGGAGAATACCCAACGGGCCCTTTTATCACGAAATAACAATGCAGAAAGTTGTAAAGGATCAATAATGACCCAGTTTTTCTACCACTGGTTGACTAAGTTATCTCCTGAGCAGGTAACAGACACCTTTCTTATAGTTATGCTTGCCCTTGGCACTATAGCCTTGATCCTTTACCCATTTGGCAAGTTTCCACGCTTCGTAAAAGAAACTCCATCTCTACTGACCGCTCTTGGTATTCTGGGCACCTTTATCGGTATTATTCTTGGTATCTATGGTTTTGACCTTGCTGATATCGACACCTCGATTTCAGAACTTATGCAAGGTCTGGAAACCGCCTTTATGACAAGTATCTTAGGCCTTTTCCTCTCGCTGGTCTTGCGCACTATTTTCCAAATATTTAGCAAAGATCAGCCAGCCAGAGCCACTGCAGATGATATTTTGCAAGCGATCAATGACCAGCGACAGGATTTGACAAAGTTTCAACACAGTATTAGCGAAGAGGTTTTACAGTCACTAACTTCAGTTGTGGAGAAGTTTAATCAGGGACTGAACGCACAAATGGGTGATAATCTGCAGCAGTTTACTCAACAGCTGGAGGCTGTATCCCCTGCCCTGCAAGCATTAATCGATCAGCATGAGCAACACGCCGAGCTTGCTGCGATCTACCGTGAGCAAACCACATCCCTACTGATTGAGATTAACGGTGCACAAGAGAACCTTTTGCAGCTGCACCAACGTATTACTGAATTACCGGAGATCTTTAACGTTATTCCTTCGCTGGTTGAACAGCAGCGTACTCACTCCGAGCAAATCTCTGTCATGCTTAATGAACAGCAGGCATCCATTGAAGTACTGCAGCAATCTATTCCAGATATCGCACCTAAGTTTGAGTCTATTACCCAAGGAATAGAAAAAGCGAATCAGCAGTTAGGCACTCAAGTTCAACACCTAATCTCCCTGAGTGAAACCCAGGCTAAGGTTTTTGAGCAGAGGACGAATAAGGTCGTTGCTCTCGCCGATGTCCTTACTAGTATCGACCCAAAACATTTTTCCAACATTATACAAGAGACTGCAAACAGCCATCGTGAATCAATGGTTGAACTCGCACAACTTATCGCCAAGACTCACCAACAGATGATTACTGAGTTATCCCAGGTGATCACTCGTGATTTGACCAATGCAGACGTAAGCATCAAACGTCAGTATGAGCTACTGGATCAACGCTTACATAGCGAAGTCGAGAGTGTAATGGCTGCGATGGGTGATGCGCTAGGCACCCTGAGTGGTGAGTTCTCAAGGGATTTCCGCCAGTTAATCCAGCAAATGAAACGTATCGACAGTCAAGTGAAGCAGGTCGTCGGAGAGGAGCATGTTTGAGAGTGCCCACTCCAACAGCGAATCCAGCGAGAGCCAGTGGATCAGCCTATCCGATATGATGGCAGGCCTGATGATGGTATTTCTCTGTATTGCTGTCTTCGTAATGCGCTCCTTAATAGATGAACGCGCTAAGATTCGAGAGCTTGCAGAGTCTTATCGCGATACTCAACTTGCAATCTACCAAACCCTGCAACAGGAGTTTGCTAACGACCTGGATCACTGGGGAGCCTCCCTGGATAAGCAAACCCTCGCCATTTCATTTAATAATAGTGATGCCCTGTTTAAAGCGGGGGATTTCACTCTGAGTGACAATGCCCGAGAGATTATGTCCTCATTTGTACCCAGGTATATTGCTGCCCTGACTCCATATATGGACTCTATTGCCGCAATCCAAATAGAGGGACACACAAGCTCTGAGTGGGGTGAACAATCTGAACCAGAAGAAGGTTACTTTCATAATTTGCGTCTGTCACAGCAGCGATCAAGAGCGGTGATGCAGTATGCCCACTCGCTGCTACCACCGACTCAAGCGGTACTAGTCCGCGCAAAAGTTGCGGCCGTAGGCTATTCCTCTGCTCGGCCTGTACTCAATGCTAATGGTATAGAAGATCCGGATCGCTCTCGCAGAGTGGCATTCCGGGTAGTACGTGACTCTGAAAGCCATATCCTGCAAATTCTTGAGGAAGCTTTGTGAAGCCAACCAACCTCCAGCCTATTCATAAACACCAAACACAAGAGCCGCGGCACGGCTTCACGCCTATGAAAGCTACATCATGTCAACCGGAGAGTAACGATCACGGAATTCCCGCCGACAGTCCCCTATTGAAAGTACCGACGAATACTCCAAGTCGGAACAGTTTGGCAGAAGCTATCAGCTCTGGTATTCAGCTGGACTATTCAGACCTGGATAGCCTCACCTGTGGCTGGCGCTACCGTAACATTCCGGTATTTGTATTTGGCCTTGAAGAAAGCCCTTCTACGCAGGGGCATTCTTTTGGGCAAATCCATATAACCCCTAAATGCCCATCGCTAAGCAATTACCAAGGTTCACTTTGGGCGAGTAGCGACTACACTGCTGCACAAAAAGTTTTTCCACAAGATGAACTAAAGCCCTGCACCCACTGCCTGCGCCACCTCTATAGCCTGGATATTCCTGAACTTGTGCGTAAGGACCGTTTTGGAACTGTTACCGATATCGACTGGTTAATCTTTGCAAGATACTTTGCCAGCTCCATTTTCGATCAATATCCCCTCTACTGGCGAAACGGCGAACGTCCACAGAAAGTAAATTCACTCTTTAATGCTGACAACCCAAAGTATGCTTGTTCAATATGTCAGTGCCATATAAAAGCCAGCGGCTGGGCACTAAATCCAGAGTTGGCTGAACGCAGTGGTCTACCCAAAGAGATCTGTCTGCTATGTGCAGAGCGACGCGCACGTGCAGTAATAATAGCATCTCCACAAGCGGCTCTCCGAGCAGCGACACTACGCTACGAATCCCTTACGAAACAGCTAGGCAGTGAACCCCAGGCTTCATGGGCGATTGCCGAGCAGGTAGTCCCTGCTTCCTGGCTGCCTCTTGTACAGAAACTAAAAACCCTGATGGGGCCACCCAAAGTCTTTCAAGTAATTGCCCCACGAGTACTGGCCGTTTTATGCTGGCCCAGCATGGGACGTGCGATCATCGCTGATAACACCAAGGAAGCCAAGCTCCCCCAAAAATATTCGGTATGGCGGAAAGCTCAAATTGAACGTGAATTGGGGCTTGGCTAAGCGTTGTTGATATTAAGAAATTGTTCGGAGTTACACTAGTATTACCTAAAAATAATTGACTAGAGGGCAATTGGAATACATCCCTTATCGGCCCAATCAATAGAATTTCTGTCCGAAAGTGACATCCACTTTCGGACGCTAATCAAAACATATAAATTTGACGTTAAAAGTAGCCATTAAAAAAATCAATTAACAAGAATTAGTCCGCACACTATAGTCTACTAATTCAGAGGCGAACTTCCCACCGCTATTCCCCTGTTCAACTTTCCCACATTAAAGCCATTGCCACTTGGGCCCATCAGGATAAAGCCTTAGTTTTTGCCCCTGAATGTGAGTGCGGCCATTATATGTATGTGAGCTACCATCAACAGTATCCCTGATTACTGTACCAAGAAAACTTTGATACCATTTCCCTGTATAAAATGGATCTTGATTGTTTTTTGCGCGTAGTGCGTAAATTTTTGAAGAGATACCAAATTGGATTTTTGTCACCCTTAGGTCAACATTGTTTTTTCCAGCTCTTCCTTAAATTACTCCATGTAGTTACTGGTAGGTGGGTAATGACCACTAAAATTGTTAATTAGTTCTACTCTCCCATTTGCCACAGATATATGTCCTGCCGCAGCAACTGGTTGCCCAGACAAAAATGCCGAATGATTCTGAATGTCACCGACTTTATTACCGCAAAAGATACGTCCATTTTTATCCATAACAAACACCCAGGAGCCGCCAGGATTAGTATTCAG
Organism: Microbulbifer variabilis ATCC 700307; assembly: GCF_000380565.1. Classification (GTDB taxonomy): domain Bacteria; phylum Pseudomonadota; class Gammaproteobacteria; order Pseudomonadales; family Cellvibrionaceae; genus Microbulbifer; species Microbulbifer variabilis. Next base: position 210,906 of record NZ_AQYJ01000029.1, on the reverse strand, counting down.
CAGTGTTGCCACGTCAATATAGCAATCCATTTTAAATATCGGCTCGATAATTTACGCGTTCCTCTTCCTTTATATAAGGCACAAAGACACCGCTATTAAAGTTTTTGGTTGCTAATCTGGTATCTCTATAGTTCGGTACAATATCCAAATGGATATTATTAATGCGATAAAATTACACTGGCACTGGATGTTTCCAGTCGAGTAGTACAAAATTGGATCAATGCTTATAAAGCAGAGGACTTTAAAGCATTGGCCTCTAGAAAGCGCGGCTACCCGGAAGGTACGAACCGCAGGCTAACGGTAGAGAAAAAAAGCTTCAAAACAAATCTCAGATGAGCAGCCAGATCAGCTCAAGCTTGACTATATCCTGTGGGCACGCAAGGCAGTCATGGAGTTAATCGAACCTGAATGCGATTTGAAGATGCCAATTCGCACCGTCGGTGATTATCTGAAACGCCGAGGCTTTACGCCATAGAAGCCTGCCAAACGGGCCTATGAACAAAACCCGAAAGCCGTTAAAAATGGATGGAGGAAGATTACCCAGGCATTAAACAGCAAGACGCAGAGATTTACTGGGGTGATGAAACAGGCATTCGCAGCGATTGCCAGCATGAGCATGGCGATGCACCAAAAGGAAAAAATTCCATTGTGAAGCTGAATGCCACGCTTACTTCACTCAATATGATATCCGCGATTTCAAACCAAGGAACAGTGCGTTTTCAAATTTACAAAGGAAGTATGAATGCCGATAGGCTGATTGACTTTCTCAAGCGATTAACCAAAAAATCGGAACTTAAAGTTTATCTCATCCTGGACAATCTTAGGGTCCACCATGCACAAGTCATTAATGCTTGACTGGCAGAGCACGGGGATGAGAAAGAAATCTATTATTTACTATCATATTCACCTGAACTGAATCCAGATGAGTATTTGAATTGTAACCTTAAAGGGGGGCATTCACAGTAGTATGCCAGCCCGACTCATGGAGAAACTGAAAAGCAAAGTACTTTCTCATATGAGAATGTTACAAAAAAGCCCGCGTGTGTAGCAGCCTATTTCCGACATAAATCAATTAAGTACGCGGCATAATTAAACGATTTATCCGCCGGATTAACAATAAGAAAAGTAATCGAGGCCCTCAAACGAAGTCAGCAAAGGCTTTAAGGGCCCGCTCAATTACGTTAACTAAAGACATGTTAGATTCTTAAAGTTAATTGTCGCCTACTATATTGCCATAACGCCAACAAGTCCACAAAAATGACTAATTCTTTCAACAAAGGATACAACAAACCTTAAAGCCAACAACATAAAATCAATAAACATTTTATAATACCAAAGATGTTTAATTTAATTAGACATCGAAAGCTTACATTAAAAGTTGTAGATATTTTCCAAGGAAATGGATAAATCAGCCAGGCTATTTTCAGTTTAAAATATAGAAATCCCGCTGAACTTCTCAATTTCTTGCCACACTTTTCAACTCACACACCCACCAATTTTCGGAATAAACTTGGATTAATCGATGAATAACATAGTCAAAACAACCACCCTCTCTACCTTATTATTGACTAACTTTATTGTTTCCCTATCTGTTTCCGCGGGAGAGTTCACACTTGATTCTAACGATTGGCGTATCCGTGCGCTTAAGATTCAAAACGATATAGATCTCGATGTACCGCTAAGAGAAGGTTTCAGACTGGGAACACACAACTCCTTTAACGCTGAGGAGTATGCCAATGCATTCCGCTATGTAGATCCAAATCAAAAGCTGTCCTTGAACGATCAACTAGAAGCAGGCGTTCGCAGAATCAACTTCGATGTGCATGAATTTTTTAGCTTCAGCACCTGGAAAACTGAACTCCTGCTTTGCCATGGCACATCCAATCATTGGGGATGCAGTTCATTTGATCGCAGGTTAATTCAAGGGCTCAATGAAGTGAAAAGTTGGCTTGACAAAAATCCAGATCAAGTCATAGAGATAAAAATTCAAGATGAAATGGATGGAGAGCACAATGAATTTATAGCACGAGTGGAAGAGTCTATGGGAGAGCTGGTCTATCGCCCAAACGGGGGCTGTAGTAAGGTGCCAGCAGACCTTACCGATAGAGATATTTTAAATGCAGGCAAGCAAGTTTATTTTACTGGGAATTCCGCCTGTAATGATGATAATTATCAAAGCCTGGTGTTCAAGAATCACGAAGGTGGACTTTCTTACGATCGCAATGAGGTTCTCAATGGTGTCTGCCCGGAAAACCCAGAGAGTGGCATAATGTCAGTTTCAGAGGATCGGACAAATTTATCCGGGGGCAGCGATGATAAGACCACTAATGCCAGCGAATTATTGATACTTATGGAATGTGGCCTAAATTCTACCGGACTGGATATGTTGGGCTATACAAATTCGGACAGAATCGCAGCAGCTGTATGGAGCTGGGATGTCAATGAGCCGAACAATGCTGGCAGTACAAGCAATGAAGACTGCGCACTATCCAGAGCCAACGGCCGCTTCAACGATTTGAATTGCACTCAGATAAAATCCTTTGCTTGTGAAAATGCCCAAGGTGACTGGTATATCACTAGCTCACAGGGAATCTGGAGTGAAGGTATGACCATCTGTCACGCAGAGACCAATGGCGTATATCAATTCTCTGTACCCACCAGTCCTTATAAAAATACAAAGTTAGTACAAGCAAAAGAATCTGTATCAGTAGATCAAGTCTGGTTGCATTACTCTGATATTGCTGAGGAAGGAAAATGGGAGGCAAGTCATCCATAACCTAAAGAGCCTATCATTAGATATTGATAGCTGATCTGAGAGCCCGGCTGGATAGTTTTGACCATCCGGCCGTCAAAAAAACCACTGAAATTATTACTCGAATTACGACCAAAAGAATGGCTAAATAGATCCATTATTAAAGCCACTAAAACAATTTGAAAATTCTACAACATATAATTTTATAATGAAATGAAAAGGCTATAAGCTCCCTTCATTCAAGATAGAATTGTTTAATTCCTCAAACATGTACCCATGCAAAGCAAATTTTATTTTTTATACCCTGTCGATAATATTTGTTGATGATCAATCACTTTTACATATACCCTACTAGGTGTTCTAAAGGTACAAATCAATTCTGGACAGTCATCAAAAGAAAATGGCAATAACCTCAGTAAATATTGGTACTCTTGGCTTCGAATTAAAATAGATAAAAGTTTTGACTAGTCTGATGCTAATTCAATTGGGTGGGCATGGATTAAGCATAGGATGGCCGACATCAACGATGAGCTTCACTGGGGAATAGGCTTATAGATAGCTGGTGAGAGGGAAAGAGGGAATACACTGCGTTCAGGATCGTATGAGGCATGGATACCGATTTCAAGCTTAAAAGAGTGTATTCACAGCGCTTCTCGAGTGCAGTGTACTCTTACTCTCTGACCCAGTAGTACGCCGCCAGCTTCTGTGAAGTATCTCAAGGAAAAATCAGATAAAGAACAATATAGGAGGCTATTTAATGTACTTTTCGCTCAGAGAATATAAATAACCAACCTCTACCAATAAAAGCTACTGATTTAGCCACTTACATTCTAACTTTTCATTCTCAGTAAAAGTCTCACTTGAATAGAAACTTAAACCGCGATTGAACTGGTATCCAGCCTTTACACCAGTGGCACGGTCAGATGGTTCATTTAGATGGTTAAACGTCACTATACACTCCAGCACAACCATTTGATTTTTTATGGAGCGTGAAAACTCCATTGATGCAATCAACACAGGCTGATTGAGCTGGTCACCAAAGTTAGCGGATCTGTTAACCCTGGTTAATACCTGCCTGGAATCTCCACTGGCCAGTAACTTCAAATCAAAAGCAGCCTTAGCTCCATAACAATCAAGTTTTTTATTAATAAATCTATCAGGCATTCTCAACAGCGTTGCAGCTTCCGGACATTCATCATCAAGCCCACTCGAAAACCTCATAGATCCTTTAACGTTTCTCTCCCATGCCTCTTCCGCGGCTCTATCAAGTGGCCTGCGGACACACCCAAACTGCCCAGCTGCCATTGATTAACTCTTACCTCTTTCGAAACCCTTTCCGTAGGCGAGCTAATATGGGAAGCTCTGTTTTTTGTCCATACATTTAAAAAAGTAGTAGAGTAAAGAGGTTCGATCGGGAAGCACTACAGACAATCATGAATGTGATCTAGAGGGAGGGTGATGAAGCTTACCCTGTTAAGGCGCTCTAAGAGACACTCGGCATTACCCGCTCAAACTTCTACAATTCCCTTGGAGCACGTGAGGAGTTATTCCTTGAAATATTGAATATGTATTTTGTGTAGCCCCCAGACTTTGTACTGTATAAAAGTGAACCGGAAGAGGAGATACTGAAAGAAATATTCATGATCCACCGCAATGTTTGTTTAGCTAGGGCAAGTACCCCATATCATTGCGGTAGCCTTGCTGCTAATAACATTGCCGGGCTTGTTGGGAGGGACGAAAAAGTCAGCCCGACACTCTCCAGAGCTCCAGAGACAACTCTTAAGCACTTCGAACAATTGCTAACTCTTTCAGAAGAAAAAAGGGAATTCGATTGTGAGGATATACACTTTACTGCGCTTGCCTTAAAGAGTGTGTTACTCGGAATAAATCTGCTTTCCAAAGTAATTTATGATGAGGGGGACTAAATATCTACAGGCCCACATTTACATTTGAGGAAAATATCCACCGGCACCGTGGTGGCAGGTTAGACGTTAACCCAGTATCAGAGCACCGTGTCGAGCATAGCACTGTCCATGGCTATACAAAAAAGAGAGAAGAAATTAAAAGCATACCCTCTACAGTACGAAGTCACTATTTAAAAGTGTTCCAATTAGCGGAGGAGCAAAATTTTATCTGCCCCCACTTGGTAGTGGGGGCAGGCCGATAATCCCTATTTATTACTATTAGGAATTAATCAGCGACGTGCAGCAAAAATACCGCCAGCCATCACCACTAGCGAGGAGAGCATTCCAACGCCAACCAGACTGTAAAGGCTGATGGACTGGCGCGCTGCTTCACTCAATACTTCACCAAATGGAAATTGCCAGGCCACGATTCCTGAGGCTGCCAACACAGCGATGTATTGTGATCGGCTGGCACGGCGCTCACTATCCTTTGAAGGCGCAGGCAGTTTTGCCATCACGCTTTCACAGAAGCCATCGTCGTCCAGGTAGGGCTCATCGAACTGCAGCTGTTCGCTTAGCCAGGCATCGAACTGTGGATCTTTGCCCTCTATAGCAACATCGTTCAAGGTGCCACCCTTAGTGTTCCGCTGTTCAAAATTAACCATTTACCACCTCCTCGCGCCATGGCTGGAGCAAGCTGCGCAGCTTGGCCCTCGCGCGATTCACATGGGATTTTACCGTACCCAGCGGCAACTTCATAATGCTTGCCGCCTCCTCATGGGAAAAGCCCCTCTGCATACACAGATGTATCGCCTGACGCTGGGCATCGCTCAGGCTACTCATAGCAGAGTTTAGATCCCTTGCCATACCCAGTTGCTGGGACTCTTCCACAGTCTCTTCTGCTTGAGCTCTGTCGACCGCCTCCTGATCCACATCTGGCGCATTCTTGCGTTTGTGGCTCATGACGAGATTGTAGGCGATACGGTACAACCAGGTGCTGAACCGGGCATCCCCCCGAAATGCCGGCAACGCCTTGTAGGCCTTGATAAAGGCCTCCTGCGCCATATCGTCCGCCAGGCCCTGGTCGCCATCACACAGCTGACGGAGCGAGAATCGCAGCTGTGACTGATAGCGGCGAACCAGCTGAGCATATGCCCGCTGGTCCCCGTCTTCGACGGTGCGCCTGATCAAATCCTCATCATTGAGGTCCATATTCGGGTCCTTACACCTGCTTGTTATCGAGCTTCCAGTTGATAAAGCGGGCCAGGCCGATAAACAGTGGGATCAAACCCAGACTACCTACACCAAAGCCTGCCAGGGCCGTCAGCCAGATAAACACCGCTGCACCCACAGCAATCAGGGTGATGCCTCTATCTGCAGGACTCCTGGGGCTGTTGCCTTCGAGCATATCCAGCATCTCAGGCGGTACATCGCGACCTTCAGCAACCATGCGGTTGATATTTTCCACAACCAACTGTTTCTTGCGGTAGCTGTTATGAGTCACCAGCCAGACAATCAGCACCGGCATCCCAAAAATGCAGATCAGAGCGATTATTGGTACCAGCCAGGACTCCAAGGGCTCAGTGTTATGCGCCCTATCCCAAAACCTGGCCTTGTGGTCGTAATGCCTGGTCAAACCGATTTCGACATTCTCCGGAACCTGATCCAGGGCCTCCTCAACCACTTGGCCCCGATCGTCGAGAATGCCTTTGCTCTCAAGCTTCTCAATAATCCGCTGACTCAGTGGCCCACCAAAATCGGTACCCAGATCTACTTTGACTTCACTGCGCTCGCCATCTTCACCCTGGGTTTTAATAGTGAGCACGCCGTTGTCATCACGCATAATCCGCACCCGTGAGTTCGGCTCGGACGCTTCGGCATCAATCGATGGTGGAGCAGGAGGCTTCGGCATCTCCGTGCTGTCATCCTGTGCCCAGCTACCCAGGGCGGCAAATGCAGCCACCAGAGTTACCAGCCAGCGAGCGCCAGCCCGCATGGATTGTGAATTTCTCGCTCTCATTTTTTACTCTCTGATCATTCTCGTTATATGTGCTGTTGCACCGTCGGGGATACCCAAAACCACTTTTTGGCCTTACATGACTGTGAGGCGACCTTTTGAATAAGGGCTCGGTGTGGCGCCCTGTTTAGGCTTATCCTCAGCTACATGCACCGGATAGGGGAATCCGATGCTCTGTGAATCAGCTTTTGCCTTACACTCATTGAGCTTCGCCATAAAATGCCGGTCAGTCTTCTCAGTGAGCTGCCGGTGGATGTCTTCCACAGAAAAGCCCAGCTCTACCGCCCTGGCTTCTGCCGCTTGCATGCCGCTGAGCGCCAGTAACAGTACGGCGCAAAATTGTACCTTCTTAAATGATCCCGCAGTAAACATTGTGACCTCCAGATCGTTTCTCCTTGTACACCTCTATGACGGGACTAGCCTCAGGTTTGGATGCAGATGCATAAAAATTTTTTCGCGCCACCCTTCCGGTAGCACCATCTCCCTCTGCGGCTGGACCAACAGGTATAAAAGTCGCAATAATCCAGACCACTAAAAAACGAGTTCAGGTTGATGTCTTCAATAGTGGATGTGCTGACATTCTGGTTCGGCGGCCCAACGCTGGGCCACTTGCCATCCAAATCGCAGCAGCAACGCTGGTTTGCAGCGACGCCAGCGTTAGATCGCGAGATACGGTGCGACTTTGGCAGGGTTACCGAGCGGGCTCTGGAGGGAAGACTGCCCCATTGGCGCCAAACCCTGCGAGGCGAGCTTGCCCTGGTGCTCCTATGCGATCAGTTCGCTCGCAATATCTATCGCGGTAACGAGAAAGCCTTTGCGGGAGACCTCCTCGCGCTGGAAGTTACCGAAGATATCCTACGGCGCGGAGACACCGGCAGACTCGGACTATTTCAGCAAATATTCGTGGGTATGCCGCTGGAGCACAGTGAAAAACTCCCGATGCAACGACGCTCCGTGGCATACTTCAGCCAGTTGCAGCGACAGTACCAGGGTGACCCAAGTGTTGCCCCATACCTTGCGACCCACTATCGATACGCCCTGGCTCATCAGGCAGTGATTGAGCAGTTTGGGCGCTATCCGCACCGCAACGCGGCACTCGGCCGCGAATCTACAGATGAAGAGAAACAATGGCTGGCACAAGGGGGCGGCTTTAAATAATGGATTTACTCGGTTGGTTATCACTCGCAGGTATCTGTGCACTCGGGGCCATGTCTCCTGGGCCCAGTCTATTGATCGTAATGCGCTCTTCCGCATCAGGGCTCCAGCAGGGGCTCGCCAGTGCAATCGCCCATGGGGCTGGTGTCGCCATCTATGCCGCCCTCACCGCTTTTGGTCTAGCCGTACTAATTACCAGCTCACCACTGCTGTTCAGTATTTTGCAATGGGCCGGTGCCGCCATGTTGGTGTATTTAGGCTGGAAGGCCCTGCGCGCACCAGCACCGGGCTCCAGCACCACCAAATTGGAGGCACCAAAACAAAGTACTCAGCGCGCAATCGCGCAGGGTTTTGGTGTAGCCTTTTTTAACCCCAAAATTGCAGTGTTCTTTACTGCCTTATTCAGTCAGTTTGTATCGGAGCAACAGACTCTTACCACTAAGTTGGGAATGGCCGCCGTAGCTTCCGGGATAGATACCCTCTGGTATTGCATCATCGCCTTGGCAGTACATGCCAGCCGCAAGCGTCAGTTAGTCAGCAAGCACCTGGGCCACCGCATCCAGCAATTGTTTGGCCTATTGCTGATCGGACTAGCTGCAAAGCTCGTATTGACGATCTGATTTCCTTCGATTGACGGCCACAGCCCAGAGTCAGAAAGGGCAAAAGACAGTGCCGAGAGGCCTGCTCGATAACCAAGCGGCAATTGACGCTTACATTTAAAAAAAACAGGCCCGGTTTACGGGCCTGTGATAGCGGAGTTTGCAACTCGGTACCTGGGGGTTACACCGAGCTGCGAAGCGGCATTATGACAGCCTTAAAAATTCCCTGTATTCAGGCTATCGCAACCCTCTCTCTCCTGACCGCAATTAATTTCCCGCCTATTTGTCGACCCCTGCGTTGACACTGAATATTTATACAGTTACTGTATGGTCATACAAAAAAATTGGAATGTCTGAAAGGCAATTGGGAGGCACATCATGGCCGTAGTAGCTGTTTGGAAATGTGATCGAGACGGAGCAATGTTCGACAACAAAAAAGATGCTGAAGAACACGATAAGATGCTGGAACTGGCTGCCAACATCACCTCACTAATAGAGCGCCATATCGAAGGTATTGATGAACAGACTGGCGAAGAAATAGGGCTGTTGTTGGCCAAGCGCCGCGATTCACTAGCCAAAGCCTGCAAAGGCAAACCGGAGGCTCTGCTGGAAGGGGACAGTGCAGAGGAAACCTCTGATGAAACTGTTACTCCCTTTGCCGCCAACCAGTAAGTGCTTGTAGTTTCATCCCTGTACTCTGCCCGGTTAAGCCGGGCTTTTTTATTATCCCCCCCTCAACTATTTGATGATTAACCAGTGTCGCTGGCCATGCTCACCTCTCTCTAACCAGCGATACCCTTCTTGCCCGCTGTTTACAGAGCTTTCACAGCCTGAACAATATTAACTACGGCCAAAGCCAATATCACCACCCAGCTGATCAGCGTACCCCAAAAACGCCCCATGTGTGTCCCACCTTTACCGGCAGTTAGACCATATGCGTGGAAAATACGGGAAAGTAAAAATGAAATCCCAAATATATGCAGCCAAATTTGTGATAAACCACCCAGTTCAGCAAGTAAAAGTAGTAACAGTGCTATAGGTGTATATTCAATTGCATTCGCATGCACTCTCACTCGGATCTCATTAGAGCGATCATCACCGGTGCCAATTCCCACACGCTTAGTGCGGCGAAACTGCACCACCCTTAGTGCCAGGTAGATAATCAGGATTGCACAGAGACTGGTATAAAGTGCCGTAACATAGGCCATTAGGTCGATCCTTTTTCTTATTCATCAGACTGTTGGAATATAGCTGTAAAGACTATATTGCTGCCACACAGATCCTATACAACAAGCAAGGCTTTTTTGCTCATTGTCTTAATTTCCTGTAGGCAGATAACAAAAGAGCGGGCAATACCCGCTCTTTACTTCACAGCTATGGCCAGGCCAAATTAATATTGGTAGCCAAAATTGTGACCCTTGGTGGGCTTCAAATGGCGATCTCGCAAACGGGTAGAACGAGTAACGAGAGATTGAGGTTCACCCTCAATCAATACCTGTTCCGGGTAGCTGGTAACTTCCAGGGGATCTCCGCTCCAAACGACGATATCAGCCACTGCACCCTGCTCCAGTGTCCCGCCCTGCAGATTGAAAATATCAGCCACATTGCTGCTGATAGACTTCAGGGCTTCCTCATAAGGTAGGCCATGAGCAACAGCATTACCGGCCGACTGGCGAGATAGATACACATTGTGGGTAGAAGCGTAGTCGGGCCCACTAATAGCCACTTTTACACCTGCCTTGGTAAGTAACGCCGCATTATCGAGGCGCGCACCCAGGCTGGAAAAGGAAATAGGCAAGTTATTGATAGCATCAATAACCACTGGCACCTGGGCCTCAGCCAGCTGATTCGCTACCATCCAGCCCTCAGCTGCTCCCAGCACCACCAGTTTCACACTGAAGGCCTTGGCAAGCTCAATTGCACCGAGAATATCGCTCGCGCGATTGGCGGTAATGACCAAAGGCTCCCTACCACTCACCACCGGCTGTAAGGCCTCCAGATCTGCCAAACTGTAATCCAGTTCACGCCACTCACCACGACGAATCGCAGCGCGATTTTCCCGGTACTCCTTCGCTTCACTCAAGGCCTTCTCAACCTTGGCATAGGCATTGGCACGACTGCCGCCAGCTAACTGTGCACCGGCCTCTCCTAAATAGGCCTTCTGGGCTACATCTTTGGCTTCTACACTATCGAACTCACCATTCAGCTTAATAGCAAAGCTGCGCCCGGCGAATACGCGCTGGGCTTCAACAGCACCGTCATCCCAGGTGCTGATACCGGGAAAAACTACAGCACTGGTCACGCCCCCTGCGCGATTGAAAGGAATCAAAGTAGATTTAGGGTTGTAGGCGGGCAGCGGATTAAATGCACTGCCAATACTCTCACCAGTTACCGACTGATCATTTGTTGAGCTGGCAGCACTGATTTCCACCAGACCAAGCTCGGAAACCGGCGCTATCACTCCCGGAGTGACTACTTTGCCTTGTGCATCAATTACCCGGTCAGCAGTAACGCTCAGGGAGGGGCCTACCTGCTCCACTTTGCCACCGACAACAAGTACATCGGCAGACTCCAAACTGCCTTTGTCCCCCAAGGTATGCACCTTGCCACCCTTGATAAGGATGCTCTCTGCCTGGGCACTAGCGGCCAGAACTCCGAGGGCAAACGCACAAAAAACAACTACTCTTTTCACTGCCGCTCTCCCTCTGCATTGAGAATACCCAGCTCAAAATCGCTGCGTGGTTGGCGCTTTTCATCAGCGCGGTCATACATCAGTTCACCATCGATAAATACTTGATCGACGTGGGTGTAAACACTGAAGGGATTACCAGACCAAACCACAACATCAGCCATTTTGCCCTTCTCCAGGCTGCCAGTTTGTTCTTCGATACCCAACGCCTTAGCAGGGTTTGATGTCATCCAGGCAACGGCATCCTTGGGTTGGATATCAAAACCCGCGCGTCGGCCCGCAGTCATCGCTTTGGCTACCTCTTCATTCAGGTGCTGCACGCCCACACCGGAATCGGAGTGGATCATAGCGCAGGCTTTGGCCTGGTCGACAATCGCAATATTCGCCTCGGTCATATCAAAGGCTTCATGCTTAAAGCCCCACCAATCGGCCCACATCGCTGCGCAAACATCGTTTTCTGCCAGCAGGTCGGCTACTTTGTAGGCCTCAACTGCGTGGTGGAAAGTAGAAACCTTAAAGTCGAACTCTTTAGCAACATCCATCATTACGGCCATTTCCTCACCGCGATAGCAGTGATTGTGCACCAGGATATCGCCGTTCAGCACACCCGCCAGGGTTTCCATCCCCAGGTCGCGCTCGGGCTCATCGCCGCCATTCTTTACATAGTCTTCCCATTTCTTCTTGTAGCTGCTGGCTTCAATCCAAGCTTTACGATAGCCAGCCACATTCCCCATACGCGTTGAGGGAGAAGTACCCTTGCCACCGTAAACACGCTTGGGGTTCTCACCACAGGCCATCTTCAAACCATAGGGCGCACCGGGGAATTTCATATCCTGCACACTGCGGCCGGGCACATTCTTCAGGGTTACACTGCGGCCGCCGAACAGGTTGGCGGAACCTGGTAGAATTTGCAAAGTGGTAACGCCACCTGCCAGTGCCAACGGGAACTGGGGGTCCTGGGTCCATACGGAGTGCTCTGCCCACACTTGCGCAGTATTGGGCGAAGTCATCTCATTGCCGTCTTGAGAGGATTCGATAGAGGGTGCCGGATAATCACCCAGATGGGAATGCACATCAATAATACCGGGGGTAACCCATTTATCCCTGCCATCCACCACCAGGGCTCCTTCCGGAGCCTTCAGGTCTTTACCGACCTGGGCAATCTTGCCACCTTCCAATAACAGATCTGTATTTTCCAGTTGCTCGCCAGTACCGGTGAGTAAAGTGGCCCCCTGAATCAGGACCGGACGGGACTGACTGACTGAATAAGTGGAGGGAAAGGCATCCAGGCGGGCGAAGTCCAGGGATCTCTGCTCGCTCTCAACCTTCTTCTCTCCGCAAGCGGACAGCAGCAACGTGGCACAAAACAGAGCCACGACACCGCGCCCGAAAACTCGAGAATGCAGCTGCATAGTAAATCATCCAATGGTTTTGAATATAGCGGTAAATGCTATCAGGTTGTTACGCTGTAGCCACTACTTGACCGTGCAAAAGTTTTAGCCCTCCCAGCGGGTACACCATATTTCATTTGGCCCCTATAGCTCCGCAAAACACTGTTGAACCGAATCACATTGACGCAAACACGTGATTACAAACTCGCTTACAAATAACGGCGTGTCAGCAAAGACTGCGTGCTAGATCAAAAAACGAATTAGCTACCTATATACTTTTCTTTTTCTACGTGGTGCAATTTCTGGTGAAAAAATACTCAAGGGTGACTCAGGAGGAGAACAAATGATCAAGGAGAGCAATTTACCAATTTTCTCACCCTCCCCAGCCCTTGCCTCAACCCGGGAGCTGGATTCAAATCAGGTTTACGAGGCCCTGCGTAAAAGTGAGGAGCGCTACCGGGAGCTGGTTGAGCATGCCAACTCTATTATTATGCGCTGTGACAGAAATGGGAGAATTACTTCTTTCAATGAATACGCACAACAACTCTTTGGCTACACCGAGGCTGAGATAATTGGTAGGCACTTGGTCGGCACAATCGTACCCGCCAGTGAAACCAGTGGGCGTGACTTGCGTAAACTGATTGACGATATCTGCGACCACCCACAGGAACACCGCTACAACATCAACGAAAATATTACCAAATGCGGTAAAAGGGTTTGGATTGCCTGGACCAATAAAATTATATCCGACGAGAGCGGCCGCCCCAGCGGCATACTCAGTATTGGTACAGATATTACCAAGCAGCGGCTATTAGAGGAGGAGCTGCGCCAAGCCCAGAAAATGCAGGCTATCGGTGAGCTGGCCGGTGGCATAGCACATGATTTCAACAATATGATTCACGGGATCAGTGGCTACGCAGAGATAATACAGCAGATCTCCGAAGACCCCCGTATCAGTGAATACACTAATCATATCCTGACTACAGCGCGCCACGCAGCAGAGCTGACCAAGCAGCTACTCACCTTTGCCCGCAAAGGAAATTATCAGCTGAAGGATTGTAATACTCACGAAATTACACGTGACGTTTGCGCTATGCTCGGCCGAACCATCGACCGGCGTATCCGTATCGAGCAACTACTCGAGGCTAATCGCCCCCATGTAATTGGCGACCCCGCCCAACTAAAAAGCGCCCTTTTAAATATTGGCATCAATGCAAAAGATGCAATGCCGAATGGAGGCACCCTACGCTTCACCAGCAGCAACATCACTATCGAAAAAGAGATAACTATCGCTGATTTTGAAGTTCAGCCCGGCCATTACTTGTTAATCACGATTAGTGACAGCGGTACCGGAATGTCACCTGAGGTGCGACGCCGGATCTTTGAGCCTTTTTTCACAACGAAGGAAAGTGGCCGCGGCGCTGGCCTTGGGCTCGCAGCGGTACACGGCACCATCCATCTCCATAAGGGCGCAATTAAGTGCCATAGCCGTGAAGGAGAAGGCAGCACCTTCAAGCTATACCTGCCAATTTCCAAAGCTCGTCCGGAAAAACCCGGCGCTCCAGCAAACCTGCCTTCGGCTGGGTGCAAACTGAACATCATGGTTGTAGACGATGAAGCTATTGTTCGGAGTTATTCAAAAACTCTTTTTGAAATGAATGGCCACAGTGTTGTGGCTTTTGCTACGGCTGAACAGGCAATTACCTACTACCGCCAACATTGCGATCAGGTGGACCTGGTGATTCTCGATATGATTATGCCTGGCATGGATGGCCAGGAATTATTTGCTTTCCTCCGCCGTATTAACCCTGAAGTAAAAGCCCTACTTTCCACAGGTTACAGTGTCGATAGCAAAGTTCAGGAGGTAATCGCTGATGGAGTACTAGATTGTATCCAAAAGCCATTCACTTATGAGCGCCTCAGTAAGAAAATTGAAGGGATGATTGCCAGTGGCTTGCTGAGCAACACCAAGAAACAGTGAAGATAAGTGATACCCTAAATTGTATCGCCGGCAAATGACATGTAGTGGGTGCTGCAGTACTACCGGTCTAGAGAATAATATGCGGCAAGTAACGACTCATATCCTGAGTCACAATATTTCCATCTTCACGAATAGACATTCCAGCCGCCATATCATCCACCAACCAACTACCTATCAGCGTATAGTTTTTTCCAAACTTTGGCAGTGGATGCATAGCCTGAAATACAAATCCCTCTTCACCGTAAGGGCCACCGGAAAGGGATTGCACATCACCTCCACGCACAATGGAAATATTAGCTCCTTCCCGGGAGAAAATCGGTTTCTTTACCAGCTCAGTAATCTCAGCAGCCTTGTGCAGCTCATCCTCAAAAAAAGATGGTAGCAGGTTTGGGTGCCCCGGAAATAACTTCCACAACATCGGCAGCAGTGCTTTATTGGATAAAATCGCTTTCCATGGCGGTTCCAGCCAGCGCACATTATTAGTCCCCAGCAAAGAGCCAAACTCCTCTCGGAACATAAACTCCCAGGGGTACAGTTTGAACATCCAGGTAATCACCTGGTCTTGCATATCTGTAAAAAAACCATCCGTATCACAACCGATATCTTCCATAAAGACAAAATGGCTGGTAATGCCGGCCTCACTGGCACAGTCCTGCAGGTATTGGACAGTACCGCGATCCTCTTCAGTATCTTTGCAACAGGCAAAGTGTAGTTCGCGACCAGGAGTGAGAAACTGTAAATCCAGGAAACGATTAACCAGCTTTTCCTGTAAGCTATTGAACTGATCCGACTGCAGCGGCAGGGCCCGCCGGTCCACATTATCCTGCAACCATAACCATTGCCAAAAACCAGTCTCGTAAAGACTGGTAGGCGTATCCGCATTATTTTCGTAGAGCTTTGCGGGCCCCTGCCCGCAATAGGCAAAATCAAGACGGGAATAAAGACTGGGGTCGCCGTTCTTCCAGGAGTTGCGTACAAAATCCCAATGTTGCTCAGGGATACAAAAACGTCGTAGCAGCTCCTCATCCTCCAGCACCTTCGCCACCACATCCAGGCACATCTGATGGATTTCTTCGGTAGGCTCTTCTATATGTTTTTCTACCTGCTCCAGGGAGAACTGATAGTAGGCGCTCTCATCCCAGTAGGGTTCGCCATACATTGTGTGGAAGTGAAACCCAAACTCCTGAGCCCGCTCCTGCCAGCGCGGGCGTTCGCCAATCGGCAACCTCAGCACAAAATCAGCCTCCCCAGCCCCGTGAACCACTACTGGAGCGACCACCACCCCAGCTGGACTTAGCTGAAGCCACAGACCCAAAGCCGCCGCGAGAGACCGTCTTTGTTACCTTGGGTTTCGGGTCCATCGCACTCTTGTCAACCGTATAGGACGACTTGCCGTATCGACCGATCACCTGCCCATCCGCTGTCATCAAACGATCGTAATAACGGGAACCAGAGGCAGAATAACGATAGACGGGGTTATAGTAACCGGAGGAGTAATGGCGCCTATCATTATCCAATAGTGAAGCAACCATAAACCCGGTCATCAGGGGCATCCAGAAACCACTGCTAGTCTCGCGGCAACTTCCAAACTCCGTTTCGCACTGGGAAAGATTGGCATACTTGGGGCCAGTGCGCTCAGCCTCTTCCAGCGCGCGCTGGTAGGCAGCCTCACACTGGGCCTCATCCAATTGGGTATTATTTACGCAGTCCTCAACTGAGGAAACTACTTTAACCTCTTCATCAGAGGAGCAGCCGACAAGGGCTGCTGCCACACCGATTGCCAAAGGGCGCAGAACAAAGCTTGCTCCCCGACCTTTGCGCATCCGCGCGAGATTGATAGTTTTGGTACGTTTCATCCTCACTCCCGCTTAGTAGCTCATACAGGCAGCATTAAGGACACCGACAGAAATTGTTGTGGCTGCCAGCATAATCCCAGCAGACAACTCCCCGTCTTCAATACGCTCAACAATACGAGGCATAAACCCGAAACGGATAATGGCAAACGCAATCAACTGAGCAATTAACGCAACCACCGCCCAAGTAGCGAAGTCGGTAATGGACACCGAATTGCTGGCAGCACCACCCACAGCAATGGCGAAGCCGAGCACCGCACCACCAAAACCAATAGCAGCCGCTGCATTCTTATCCTCTCGAATCAACTTCCACTCATCGTGGGGGGTCACCAGTGCGTAGAGGAATTTAAACGCAATTAAAAATACCAGTGACAGGCCAAAATAAGCCGCAAAATGAACGATACCAGTCAGTAAATCATAAGGCTGGTCCATTGATACTTCTCCTTATTATCCGTGAATAGTCAGCTGTGAGGGGGTCAGTGTAATACCGGTACTGATAACTAGGCTACGACTTAAATAGCCAGCATTCTCTTCTTTTTCTTCAGCGGAGAGAAACAGAGATTCAGTGCGCTGATCAGACAGTTCGCGTTCGAACAGCATGGTAAATTGATCCGTTTGCGAGAAGTCTCCGCCCTCTTCATAGGTCTTTTCAGCCATGTGCACCGGATTGTGGTAATCACCAGTGGAGGTCCATACCCTGCTATAGGAACGATCATCCAGCTGGTAGTTGGCAGCGCCTATCTTTTCTTTTAACAGAGTATCCCAAACCTGCTGGCTAGAAACATCCTGGGTATCGTAAAAGTGAAACAGCTTTACATCCACGACATGCTCATCACTCTGGCCACCTTCAGCTACTACCTGCAACCAAGCATCATCGTCGGTATAGAAGCGATAAACCCATGTACCGTCCAACTCCACCACACCAGCTGCTTTGATAATTTGTGTGGGGGAACAGGACTCAATGGTGAGTTCATCCAAGATCAGACGAATTGCCAGTGGGTCCAACTCAAAACTGGCTCCCAGGCGCAAACCCATAATCTCCGGCGTTTTTACTACCGGAGCTTCCTTCCCCTTAAATTTTTTAATCAGTTTGGTAAACATGTACCAACACCTTCCCCTTCATTCATTTTTATATCGAAGCAGCGCTTTTCATCTAACCGCTTGGCCGAGATGTAGTACAGCATATCCCCGTTACTAACCTGGTCTGTCAGCGCGGGATTCACATCGATTTTTATTACATCCTTGCGGCGGACAGCGATCAGTGTTGCGGACAAATCCTGTTTGAAATGATCAAACAGGGGACCAAACGGCAGTGGCCGCTCCCCTCGATACTCTACACTGTACTGTGTCATTCCATAAGTACTATCCAGAAGCTGGCGGTGCAAACGTGCCGAACCGGGGTCCAGCGAAGACTTGGCTAAAAGCTCTACCGCTACAGAGGGAATACATTCGATATTCGGGCAGTGCGCACGCAGCAACTCACCCACATTTTCGTCTTGGAAATAGGCAGTTTTATGGCTATTAGGGCTGTGCTTATCACAGAACAAAGCCGTAGTGAGTGTTACATCATCTAACGGGTTGTCGATAATAATTCTCGCGGCTTCTGCCAGTCCGGCGCGCTGCATACTCTCGATATGGGAGAAAGATTCAACCCGCACAAAATCAATTTTGCCAGGCATCGGGTTTTCAATATCAGCCTCTACACAGAGCACTATTTCAGACGTTGTGCCATTGGTCTTGGAGAGCAGAAGTTCAATCAGGCGCAGAGTTCGGGTTCCGTTCCAGCCGATAATGACCGTGTGATTGACATTACTTGTCATACGCAAGCCTCTCTTTCCTCTATGCACAAACTCAGAAACCGCAAAACCTACCCGGGTAACTACCATCGCAAACAGGCTCAGTCCAAGCGGTATCACCCAGCCCGCCACCACGATTTTTCCTGCAGGTGAAGCTGGTGAGAAATCGCCATAGCCGACCGTCGATGCGGTAACCACCAGCCAGTAAATAAAGTTTTCGGGAGCGATTATCTCGCTTTCTCCCGCAGCACTCAGCAGCAGATAGCTGCCGACCACATAGCCCAGAACGGCAACGAGAATGGTTGTTATATTTGCCTTAACAAAAAGCGACGCCAGAAGGCGTCGCACTTTAAATAGCAGCACTGGATCAGGCCTTTTCGCGGCTCGCCAGCAATTGTGCCAGTTTATCACTACCACTGACCTGGCCCCCGGGCTTGATGCCTGCCGCCTTCAGCTTGGCATCAAGGCTAGATCCGCTCTCCTCCGTGGCCAGCTCTTCCGCCGCTTCCAATTCAGCTGCACGCTCCTGCTGCTTGCTCTTAATCCGGTCCAGGCTGTCCAGGGCTGTCTTGATCTTGCTGTTAGCACCCATGTGACGGGAGGAAACAGCAACCTGGGCTTTTTGCACGGACTCAGTCGCTTTGATCTGATCTATCTGCTGTTCCATACGGCGCACATTGGTCTTGGCTTTGGAAATATTGCCTTTCAGTGAGCGCTCGGAGTTCAGGAAGCCTTCCAGCAGGCTCTGCTCAGTTTCCAACTGGGCCTCAAGCTCAGTAACGCGCTCAGCACACTCCAGGGCCAGGCTGTCATCGCCCTTCTCACTGGCACTGATAGCATGAGTACTGTAAGTCTCAATATCGGCCTGTAAGGATTCCACTTTGCTCTCGGCCAGCTTGCGCTTGGCCATGATCTTAGTCAGGTTCTCATCACAAGCTTTCAATTCAGCCTTAGCCTCGCGTAATTCCTGGTCGAGAATGCGGATAGACTGGCTGTCCGCAACTGCTTCAGTACCCTCGTTTACCGCACCTTTCAAGGCAGTCCAGATTTTTCTCAGGCTCATGCTACACCCTCCATTTCAAAATGATCTGCATACAAATCCAGGAAATCCCCCACATTGGAAAACAGGGTTTCAACTTCCTCGATAACTACTTCGTCCTTGCTGGACACAGACAGCGCACCAAATGCAACGTAATAGCTCTGGCCGCCAATATTTTTGATGGCTATCGCCGTCAAAGGAACCAACTGATGTGTCTGGAGAATCATCTCATTCAGTGCAGCCACATCATCAACCTGGCTCACTGGAAACAGGATGCTCTCTACAACAATCTGCTTTTCCCCGACGTAGACAAACGCATCGACACCTTCATCGTTAGAAATGCTGAGGCAGTCACCCTCAGACTCGACTACCCACCCAGTGTGGTTTTCCGCCAACTGGCGCAGGTTTTCATGATTCCAGGTCATCTCAACTCCCTCGCTGTGGAATATTGGTCACAAATATAGCATCAAAAAAACGACGGTCAATAACTTATTTCAAACTTATGTTGCAAATAATACACATAAGGATAGTATTTACCACAATAGTGATATCAACTGTAACGGAGTAGAGCCCATGGACCACAAGCAAAGCCTCGGCAATCAGCAAGCATTGGCTCCTTACAAACAGGCCATTGCCCGCTATGTGCGCGCCTCTATGGCTTTGAAGGGTATGCGTTACGGGGATCTGGCCCAGGCCCTGGCCGATAGAGGGATTTCAATGACCACTGAGAATTTGCGTAGCAAAGTGAGCAAATGCATGTTTTCAGCTGATCTGCTGGCGGCCATCATTGATTCTTTATCTGTTGAAGACAGCGCCATGCCTGAAATCCTCAAACAGGCGCGGGAAATGCAAGATCGAGGACTCTATACCGAGCAGGACAAAAGCTAACACTTCCCTCATTCCGGTGCCAGCACACTGGGTCACACTTGCCTCAGCCTGAGTGGCAGACAGGTTAAGCAGGGAAACGAGGGGACAGATCACCGAGTGAAAACTCAAGAGATTCTTGGGTGAAACTGGTTGATTTCAATAGACTTGCTCGGGTACAGCACCGCCCTTTTAGAGCCCATTACCACTCTGTTGATAATACTCTGCTAGTAGTGGTGAAGCTTGTATACCGGCTCACCATTACCGCATTTGCCAACAACCACTGGCTCAGCCAGCTTCGCTCCAGCCGGAATTATCTTATTGGTCGGCCACCAGACAAAGCAGGCATAGCGAAAGTTGACTGCCCAGTTACAGTAAAGCCTGCCCTTGTCCTCTTCATAGAATCGCGCTTGGCAAAAACTTAGGGTTGGGCTTCGCACACCCTGCTGCTGTTGCGCATCCACAACAATAATATCAACAGCCGCCACACTAGAAACCCAGAGGCAGGGAATCAACAACCACAATTTCATAGGCGCACTCATTGAGGCTTTAAACTGGACTTTCTTAAAGCCTAGCAGCCCCGGCGCAACTTTCATTTCATAATCAGGTTAATTGCCTAAGCCAGCTGCTGGCCTCTCTCCACCAACGCTCCGCGAAGCTCTACAATTAGACGCTCGATACAAGCCCGCTTGTTCTCAACCCAATTAAAGTAAGGCAGAGGCAAAACCCGAATTCCCGCCCGGTGCAGTATCTTGTAAACCTGGGTGGTGAAATGCTGCTGGTGTTCTCCCGGATAGCCAATAAGATCCACCCCCAGGATCACTCCCTGGTACTCACACACCACATCGACTCGCTGACCCGCAATAGGAAAGTTAATCCAGTGAGCGATACCCTCCGCATCAAGCTCCGCGCTTACCTCCCTGGCAAAATCACAGGAAAACTCCCCACTTGGCATCACCGTCAGATTAGCTGGTACAAAGGATAAATAGCGACGCAGTAGATGCCCGGGAGGCAACAGCTCAGGGTTAATGGAGTATGCTACCCGCTGTTCCTCCTTGGCCCTTGTAACGGCCACATTAAACATATCGGCACGATTGAGATAAGCAGCCGCCCGCAGGGATTGGTCATCAAGACTAAGGGAAAGAAGCATTACATCGCGCTCCTCCCCCTGAAAACCATAGGGCGTAGCAACCCGTACCGAAAAACTTCGCAGTTTTGCTGCGGAAAAAGCCTTGGAAATTTCCTTGTCCAAATAATCGACCTGCTCCCTGTATGGGGACAACACACCAATAGAAGGCTTCAAAGCATTGTCATCATAGCGATCAAAATAATTACGCAATTGAGCAATAACCCAGTCTTTTTCCACCCTATTTCTACCAGTCTTGGCTCGCCTTCCCTCTAATGGGTGGAAGGAGAGGGCCAGCTCCTGGGTACTCCCAGGGCGGGCCTGCATTATTTTGAGTCGATCATCGTAAAAAGCGTGATTACTGAAAGCTATCAGCTCTGGCTGGCTACGATAATGCTCATCAAGCAGGGTTACCGCATCCTGGCTAGCCAGATTGTCCGATACCAGATCAAGAAGAGATTGATCCCGATAACTGTAAGATGCAGGTAGTTCTCCGCACTGAACGACTTCCCCCCATAGACGCTGCTGTTGCTTTACCGGGAGGAAGGAAATATGTCGCAGCTGCTTGCCATCACCAACCACGACCGCACGTTTGGCTCGGTACAGTGCAGGTAACGCACTTGAAATATCACACTGGGTGGACTCATCGAAAATTACCAGATCGAACATGCCGCGCATTAATGGCAAAATCTCGTTGAGTTCATCCAGGCTTGCCAGCCAAATAGGATAGGCTTGCAAGACCAAATTCATGTTAGTCTTGGCAAATCGTTCCGCCTGGGTTTTAGAGGTCCTTGCCCTCAGAGCCTGATGGAATTTAACCAGGCTACTTCTCTCTTTGTTTAATAGCCGGACAAGTTTCTCCCTGCGACAGGCATTAATATAGCTGGCAGCCTGCTGCTCAAAACGCTGGCGCAGTTGACCGATAGCTTCTTGTAATCCCCACAGTCCGTCCATATTGAGCCGCCGCCGGAGTAGCGACTCACCCAGGCGAGCCAGCCAAGCCCCCATACCTGCAGGCCCCAAAAATTTTGCTATCCGTAGCGATCGCGAAAAACGGCGCTCAGCTTTCCCAAGTGATCTTCGAATCTCCTTCAAACTGCGCCTCAACTTGGCCGCACTCTCTTTTGGTGGCTCAACACCCTCCTTGAGCAGAGTATCCAGGTGCGCTTTCAAACTGCGGGTAAATCCCTGCTCCCCCGCATGTACGTAGCCTTCAGTGAGCCCATAGCTCTCACGTAATTTGTTTCTTACCACATCAATGGCTTCTGGTGTTTTGGACACAACCAAAACAGCGTCGCCATGCAACATCTGGTCTATAGCCATAGCTGCAATGGTAAAGCTCTTTCCCGTACCCGGTGGGCCAGAGACAAGGCTAAGAGGGAAATGAGCCGCATTGCGTAATGCTCGCTCCTGAGCCTGGCTCAATAGCCCAGGTAACATCTCGGGTTCGCTGCAGCTTGCAATAAAGCTGTCAGATTCCCCCCCAAAAACTAAATGCAGCGGCACCTGGAGATTTTGCTCACAAGCCAGCTGCCCTAACTCGTGCAAAACGCCACGTGAACCTCTGGATCGATCAGCCAGGATTATTGCAGCGGCACTGATTAGCTCTGGCTGTGAGGCATTAGTCTTTTCCCTAATCTGGGCTCCTGACTGGAGACTCGGCCAGCGACCCAATTCCTCCAGACCACCGAGCAAGCTGTGTTCATGCATCCAGCGCCCTACATCAGCCAATTGAGAGGAATCCAAAGGAAACTGAAGCTGTGGAAAAGAACCCATCACCTCAGGGTCAATATCAGGCTTAAGAGTTAGCCGAAGCACAGGAAAATTAATTCGCAGATCGGTGGTATTGATCTCAACGAAACTATTATCTTCACGATAAATCCGGGCGGGAAAATATAAAAGAGGTGCAAAAAGCTTACGTTGGTTTGTTACACCGCTTTGACTGAAAAGCTGGCCACAAATAAAAAAACTAGTGTAGATTAGCTGGCGTTCTTTTCTGTAAGCATCTGTCAGCTCTATCAGCTTTGTGGCAGAGGCATCCAGTAACGGAACCCTGTGTAACTCACCGCTACTCAGGTAATCCTGTTCAGCAATGAACGAACAGCGGTTTTCGGCCAGTCGAGCAATATTTGAAAGCGACAGATCGTGGCTATCGGCCTGATAACAGCGACGAAAATACTCAATTAGTAATCGTTGTCTTCCCTGCATATTCGCCGTATTACCCATAAAGCGAAAATGCTATACGAAATCCCGCCGCTATGACAGGCAAAATATCTCTTTTGCCCTAGCTATCACCTGCCAGTGCACGGAGCTGTTTGGATTCAGCAATACTCAAGCGCAATCCATACTTTTCTACAATGGAAATAAAGCGCTGAACATAAATTTTGCCAACAGGCTCGTAAGGGGGCATCCACTCATCAGGCCCTTTGTGCCCCTTACTCTGGTTGCGCCCATCATCCACTAACCACAGATTCTCAATATCTTCGGCAAATCTTCTTTTCTTCTCACGGCTCCAAGCTGCCCCGCCGTGATCATGTGCCCACTTCAATGGTACTATATGCTCCACATCCAGGTCTGATGCCTTGCTGTAAAAATTGCCGGTATAGGGATCCAACCATAAACCGGTATCCACCTTACAACCGTTACTGCGGGTATAGGTAACCGGGGATAGGGAAAAGCGGATTAACAGCTCATGGCGGGTATCCTGGCAGTCACTATCGAAGTCTGACCAACGTGGCAGCCATTCGGCCCGCTCGTAGGGTGCAGCAAGTGCGGTAACACTGAAAAACAAGAAACAGATCACTGTAAACTGTTTTGAAATTGATCGAACACTCATACAACTACTACCAATCAAATCCAGCTACTAGCCTACTTGAAAACCCTGCTTTTGAATATTACCTCTGTCAAATTTTGGTTCGCAGATCCCCCATCAAATTAGATTTCACGACAAAAGCACAGGGAAGTTGCCAGTGAAATCAGAAAGGTGTTTTTCGAAAACAAAAAAGGCGCAAAAAGTTATCCTTTCTGCGCCCCAATTTTGTCTATTCAATTGAGCCAGCTTTACCCAGCTTTTACCTGATTAGGCAGATACTGGCTCCGAACTGGGCTGCGACTCCAGTTTCTTTTTCGAGCCTTCTTCTGAACCCAGCACCTCAGTGGGCTTCACCTTATGGAAGACCGCATAAAACACCGGCACAGCAATCAGGGTTAGTACCGTTGCAAAGCCCAGTCCGCCCATAATGGTCACTGCCATATCGGCAAAGAATGCATCAAATAATAACGGGGACATACCCAAAATAGTTGTCACTGCAGCCAGAAATACCGGGCGCAAACGACTAACACTGGCGCGTTGAATTGCCGTCAACCGTGGCAGGCCAGCTTCAGTCTGCACCTCAATTTCATCCACCAATACCACCGCATTTTTAATCAACATACCAGATAGGCTCAATACGCCGAGAAGTGACATAAAACCAAACGGCAAGCCTGTCAGCAGCAGGCCTACCACCACACCCACCAGAGACATGGGCACCACCAACCAGATAATCAGCGGCTCGCGTACGGTGCCAAACAGCAGGATCGATACCAGGATCATAATCAGGAATCCCAGCGGCAACCCTTTACCCAATGACTTCTGTGCATCCGTAGAGCTCTCATATTCACCGCCGAACTCTGTATGGTAACCGGGGGGCAAAGGCATACCCTCAACCCCTGCGCGAATACGATTAAAGGCGGCCATAGCGGTGACTCCCTCCGGGGCCTCGGCACTGATCGTTATTGTCGGGACCCGGTCGCGACGCTGGATCAGACCTTCCTCAGCGGTAGTCGCAAAGTCTTTGACCAATTGCCCCGCTGGAATATAGCCCTGCTCATTCGGACTCCACACCAAGCGATCCTGCAGGGAGCCAACCTGATTGCGATCACCTTCAGGCATGCGCGCGACAATCGGGATAATACGGTCGCCACTTTCAAAATCCCCTACACGATAACCGGCAGTCGCAAACTGGATAGTTCGGCTGATATCCGTATTCGTGACACCAGCGACACGAGCCCGTTCATTATCGAGATGGGCACGAATCGTGGGCTCTCGGCCACGCCAGTTATGGCGGATATCCTTCAGACCATTTTCCCGGAAAAGCTGCTCAGTATTTTCGGCGAGCGCACGCAGGGTGTTGAAATCGTGGCCGGAAATACGCACTTCCACATCGGCACCACCACCCGGACCAAATACCAGGCGTTTAAAGGTGATAAGCGCTTCCGGCTGGGAATCCCGCAACTCTGCTTTAGCCCGGTCTATCAGGCCAGCAATTTGCTCGCGATTCTCTGTGCGCACAATCAGCTGGCCATAGGCAGAATTAGGTGGCTCTGGGGCATAGGTCAGCATAAAGCGGTCCGCACCGCTACCGGCAACCGCAGTCACCGAAACTACTTCTTCCTGCACCAATAAATAGTCTGTAGCTTTTTGCAGCGCATTTTCTGTGCGATTAATATCACTGCCCTGGGGCAGGAGATAATTCACGTAGAAAAGCGGAGCATTGGAGTTAGGGAAGAAACCCTGCTTGACAAAACCAAAGCCAAAATAACTGACCATGGTCACGACAACCAGCAAAGCGATAGTGCCCCCCCGGCGATTCAGGGCACCGGATAGGACTCCCGCATACATACGGTAAAAACGGCCACTGTAAGGGTCTTCACTATCAGCATTCTTACCCGGCTTGAACAAGTGGTAGCCAAGGTAAGGAGTAATAGTGATTGCCAAAATCCAACTCAACAATAGTGAGATACCAATCACAGCGAACAGCGAGAAAAGGAATTCACCGGTGGCATCATCGGAAAGGCCAATACCGGAGAAAGCCATGATCCCAATAATGGTGGCGCCTAAAAGTGGCCAGAAAGTTTGGCGAACTACACGGCGAGCAGCATTCTGTGGTGCTTCTTTTTTCTGCACCCCCATCAGCATGCCTTCAGCAACTACAATAGCATTATCTACCAACATACCCATGGCGATAATCAGGGCACCCAGGGAAATTCGCTGAAGGTTCAAACCAAACAGGTTCATAATCAGTACAGTACCGAGCACGGTCAGCCCCAGTACCACACCAACTACTACACCTGAGCGCCAACCCATAAATAGGCATAGGACCAGAGTAACAATCACTACCGAGGAGATCAGGTTAAAAAGAAAACCGTCGACACTTTCCTCAACCACTTTGTGCTGCTCATAAACCGGCTGGATTTCTACCCCGAGAGGCAAACCCAGCTTAAGCTCATTGAGCTTGGCTTCCACTGCCGTTCCCACGTTTACGATATTTGTATTTTCAGCTCCGGCCACACCAATCAAAATGGCCGGCTTACCATTAAATCGTGCAATAAAGTTCGGGTTCTCGTCATAACCGAGGGATACATCCGCAATATCCCGTACTGCCAACATCGCAGTAGAGCCCGGTACACCCACGAGAATATTCTGAACGGATTCAAGATCACTGGCTGGATTGTCGACCACGATACGAGTTCGGAGGTCCTGACCTTCTATTTCACCTACACGCTGGGTGGAACTTTCCACCTGCAGTACCTGGGCCAGGTCATCAAGCGAGAAGCCGAACTGAGCAAGGCGCGATTCGTCTATATCCAAATAGGCCACTTCATCGATAATGCCGGAGCGGGAAACCTTCGCTACCCCCTCAACACTCAGTAGCTCGCGACGAATTGCTTTAGTAATTTCGCGCATTTCTGTCAGCGAAAAACCATCACCGGTTACCGCATAGTAAATACCATAAACCTCGCCGAAGTCATCATTAACCACGGACTGCATGGCGCCACTGGGCAACTCACGCTGGGCATCGTTAACCTTGCGACGCAGTTCATCCCAGACTTGCGCCAGCTCTTCCGAAGCGTATTGATCCTTTATCTGGACGCGAATTTCCGACATGCCCGGACTGGAAGTTGAGGTCACTTTGTCCAGCTGTCCCATCTGTTGGATCGCAACCTCTAATTTTTCCGTTACCTCCTCTTCTACCCGCTGCGCGCTTGCGCCCGGATAGAGAGTAAATACCCGCGCTTCTTTAATGGTAAATGCTGGGTCTTCTAGTCGGCCAATATCCGACAATGCCCAGATCCCACCTACAAGACAGATCAGCATCAATAACCAGCTGTACACTGGACGCTGAATAAATACATCAGAAATCTTCACGATACTTCCCCACTCTTGCCAGGGCCTGAGGTCATTTGAAAATTAACGTTGTGCATAGTTGCGTACTTTTGCACCGTCATAAAGATGTTGACCTCCCGCAGCCACCAGCTTCATCGCAGGGGTGAGACCATCCGTAATCTGAACCGCTTCTCCATTGGTCTGGCCAAGCGCCACCTGTACCCTGGATACTGATTGATCTTCGTTAATCTGCCACACATATGGATTACCTTCAGCACCAGTCTGTACTGCTGCCAATGGAATCCAGAAATCCCCGGTAGCTTCTTTCAGCTTTACGTTCACACGAGCTGTCATGCCTGGAAGAATTTGTACATTTTCGGGGCGGGGCATACCCAGCTCAACCACATAAGTCTGGGTTACACTATCGGCTTCAGCCTGGTGCTCACGGTATTTGAGTTCAAACTTTTGACCGGGTAGGAACTCGAACTCCGCTGTGATAGAGCTGATTTGATCTTCATTTCCTGTAGCCAACAATTTTTCCGGCACAGAAATCTGAATACGCACCTCAGAGATGTTTTGCAACCGAACAATTGCCTGGCCCGGCTGCACATTGGTGTAATTCTCTACCAACTGTCGAGTTGCCAATGCATCAAAAGGCACTCGCAACTGGGTATAGGCCAAATCCTGTTCTGCCTTTTCCAATGTTACTTTTGCCAGATCAAAGTTACTTTCTGTTTCATCCAGTTGCTGCTGAGAAATGACCTTCGATCCCGCCAGGGAGCGCTGCCGCTTCAAGGTTTTTTCCAGCAACTCCACGTTTACTTTGGCTTCCTTCACTCGACGGCGATAATCCCGATCATCCAACTCGGCAATCAGGGTTCCCTTAGGAATAATTTCCCCTTCCCTGATACTCAACTTGTCTAACTTGCCACCAACCTGGAAAGAGAGATCCACACTCTGGACCGCCTTTACACGACCGGCAAACTGGCGATCCGCCACTTCCGCCACATTGGTGACCGTAGCCACTTTTACCGGCCACAAGCGCTCAACCTGCTGTTCATCCGCTTCAGAACCAGAGCACCCCGCAAGAATCGCCGCTGCCGCTACCACCAAGGCAAGGGAGATACGAGAATTTACCGACAATTTCATATTTCACTATCCAATAAATTATTTAACTGAAGATCAGGTATTCAGGTAAGCTCTGCCGACAACATCAGCAGCCGTTCGCGCAGGCGGGAAAACATTGGGTCCTCGGACTCCATAACTCCCAGCACCCGCCCCAGGAACATACCTTGGGCAGCAAGAATCAATAACTGGGCAAGTTCAGGGTCACCGTATGAGCTGTCAATTTCACCACGCATTTCGATAACGTTACACTTGACCGGCTCAAGCAGGGCGGGATCTTCTGCGACTGCCGCAATCAACGCTCGCGGCAGCCCCTCATCATCTTCCATCAGCTCGAAAATCGCTTTAAGCCGTGACGCCAACACATCGTCACCAGCGGCGGCGAAAGTCTCTGCACTGGCATCCTCCCTGGCAATCGCGGCCTCCAGCATCGCCTTCAGCAGTGACTGTTTCGTACGAAAGTGATGGATAAGCCCACCCTTACTCAAACCACACTGGGCAGCAACTGCGTCCAGGGTGAGCTTTCGCGCCCCTTTTTCTCGAACTACCTCTTCCGCCGCACGGACTATGGCAGCTTTGTCGACTCTCGACACATGACCTCCCAGGCATCTTCAACCAAACCAACCGGCTGGTCGGTATCTTACCGCCCCCCAGGAAAACGTCAAGCCATGCTACCCTCTGCCAGCGTCAAGCAAGGTTAAAAAGTGTTTACAAAGCCCATGATGACCAGCTGGACATCTTATGCGGTTTGAAACTGGAGTAATTTATGACGGAACAGCCCTGCCCTTGTGGCTCGGGAAAAAAGTTCAAAGCCTGCTGTAACCTCTACCTGTCTGGGCAGGCCTACCCGAAAATGGCGGAATCCCTGATGCGCAGTCGCTACAGTGCCTATGCGATGGGAAACCTGGCATACCTACGAAAAACATGGCACCCAGAAACTTACCCGGGTTTCAATGCGGACGATCTGGAGACTCAATGGACACGCCTCGAAGTTATTAAAAGCAAAGCAGGGCTGAAGAAGTCTGTAGTGGAATTTAAAGCCTGGTATACGGAGAATGATCAAGAGCATGTGATCCATGAGATATCACTATTTAAGCTCTATAAAAAACGCTGGGTCTACCTAGAACCGCTACCTAGTTGGCCACAAGCCGATCAGTAAAAAGAGAAACCAGGGTTAGAGGGGAACAAATTGCAGGGAGGCGTCAAGGAAGTGAAATAGCCTCAAATAGTCGCGGGAGCTACTCCGCTCCCGCGCCTCCTTTAACATTTTTTGCTTACTTTTAAAGCGAGCGCCCGACTTAGCCTTAGTGTGGGCACCACCTTTTTTTAGCAGTGGATTACAAGCCACGTAATTACGAGGCTTGGCGACTTTCTTAGGGGTGTATTTTTTCATAGTATTTGGCCTTGCCTAATCAACGATAAAAGCCGAGGAAACTCGACAGGTAAATTCATTGTCAAATTGAATTCAATAGCACTCATAAAATTAAAATCCATTATTTTTCAAAGTTCTCATAAAGGGTGAACCAGTCAAGCCTACCCTTTTATGCAAATCACTTGGCGCAGCGTATGTACCACATCAACCAAATCCAGCTGATTATTCATCACCTCATCAATATCCTTATAGGCAGCGGGTATCTCATCAATCACACCTTTATCCTTTCTGCATTCTACGCCATGCGTCTGAGACTCAAGATCGCCTCGAGTAAATCGCTGACGAGCCGAGGTGCGACTCATTTTACGGCCAGCACCATGGGCACAGGAGCAAAAGGATTCGGGATTCCCACGCCCACGAACAATAAATGATTTCGCCCCCATCGAACCGGGAATAATCCCCATCTGATCCTTTTGGGCACTGATCGCCCCCTTACGTGTCACATAGACATCCCGTTCGAAGTGGTGCTCGCGCACTACGTAATTATGGTGGCAGTTAATAGCCTCTGACGTTAAGGTAAACTTCGGCACGTAAGCCCCCAGGCTATTCAACACAAGCTTCATCATTTCCTGCCGGTTTAACCTGGCGTACTCCTGTGCCCAATTTACAGCTTCAATGTAATCATTGAAGTGGCTACTTCCCTCAGAAAAATATGCCAGGTCCCTATCTGGCATATTTTGCATATTTCCAGCCATATCCCGGCGTGCCAATTGAATAAAATGCTCTCCAATTGCACTACCAATACCTCGGCTGCCGGAATGTAGCATCACCCACACCGCATTACTCTCATCCAGACAAATTTCAATAAAGTGATTGCCTCCACCCAATGTCCCCATTTGGGTAACCCAGGTTTTCTGGGGCTGACGCAACTTCTTCATAAGCCCAGGATGCTTTTCAAACAACCTATCTACACCGGGAGCTAAAATTTTGCAGGCAGATTCCCTGGCAGTAATCATCTTATGACGACCCCGTCCAACGGGTACTTTCACCTCAATGGCCTCCCGCAATGCTTTTAGGCTGTCTGGCAACTGATGGGCATGCAACGAAGTTCGCACCGCATTCATGCCGCAGCCAATATCCACACCTACTGCGGATGGTATGACTGCACTAAACGTAGGAATCACCGAACCAACTGTCGCCCCTCGCCCCAAGTGAACATCCGGCATTGCCGCCACATGGGAGTGAATAATGGGCAATTGAGCAATATTCCTTAGCTGTTCTAAAGCAGCCGGCTCAACCTTATCGGTAAATATTTTTACCGGCACACTACCTGAAGATGCGTTTTTATTAAGTACAATTTTTACAGGCATATAGAGTCCTTGGATTGATCCAATAAATCATTAAAAGCTCTCCAAAGCCCTAAACAAAAAAGCCCCGGCAAATGCCAGGGCTCTAGAGAATTCCGGCTTGAAAAGCTCAATCACTTTTCAAGCAAGTGCACATGAAAAGCGATCAAAAAAACAGGTTGTTAATATCCACATTTCGCATTTCATGGCTCCTTCGTGGTTGCTGTCCACGTTTAACTAGGTGGTTACTAAACTACCCCTGCAGTTTATTCACTAATTCAGGCATGTCAACCTTAAAATTTATTATTTATTAGAAAATTATTCCCCACAATTTTAAAAGAAGGCAGCTAAACATTTCCAGATGCAATGATTGCCATACCGCCATACAATGCCCCCGCGATATGGTAAATATTATTTGCGGATGAACAACGAACCTGAAATCATTTTTGAGGATGACCACCTTCTGGCAGCATTTAAACCAGACGGCTGGCTCGTGCACCGCTCAGAAATAGACCGCAACGAAAATCGTATTTTACTTCAATACCTGCGGGACTTGAGCGGTCACCACCTGTACCCTGTACATCGCCTGGACAAGCCTACCTCTGGGATTATTATCTTTGGCAAGAGTAGTGAGATGGCCACCCTTTTACAGCAACAGCTGGAAAGCGAAAACTCCGTCAAAGAATACCTCGCGGTATGCCGGGGCTATTGCCCTGAACAGGGAGTTATCGACTACCCTTTACCACCTGTCGCAGATTTCAAACATCAACGCAAGCGCCCCAAAGCTGATCTACCACGCAAGTCAGCAATCACCCTATACCGCCGACTGGATACCGTTGAGCTGCCCTATGAAGTAGATCGATACCCCACCAGCCGTTACTCCCTGGTTGAAATCCAACTAAAAACCGGCCGCCGCCACCAGATCCGCAGGCACTTCAAGCATATCCACCACCCACTTATCGGTTGTCCCAAATATGGGAAGTCTTCACACAACCGGTTTTTTGCCAGACAATATGATTGCGCACGATTGTTACTGCATGCATCCAAACTTAAAATAATGCACCCGATAAGTGAAACGGTATTTGATATTAATATGACACCTAGAGGGACATTTTCAGAACTACTGGGTAAGTTAAACTGGAATCTCACCAATTAAAGACTGAGGCAACCGAGAACCCTCTATTAGCTCGTAATGCCAATTTTCCAGCAAAATTCCAATAACCAATTACAGAAAAACCAACTACTAACGAGTAAAAAATGAAATTCAAAATCACAATCAAAAAATTAGCCGACCTGTGTGTATTATCAGCCATCTCCACCGGCGCCTTTGCACTGGATGACGAAGATAAGGCTGTTCGCCTGGTAGAGGCTCTTAGTGGCAATATGGTTTATATCCACTTGATGGAATCTATAAATAAGCAACCGTCCTGCGCCAAGTATAATGCCATCATAGCCTGTTCAACGGAAAATTCTTACTGTTCCCACGCGCTATCTATCGCCCTAGCAGCCCAGGCGGCAAACCGTACCATCGACTTTCAGACAAGTGATTCCTGCATAGGTAGTGCAGCTGAATTTGTCAGACTACGTATGCGGTAATTGTATTTAGCTTACACAAATAGAAAGTAAGCAAGAAGATCAGAGGCTAAGGGTTTCACAAGAAGAATATAACCCTGAAGCCTCCGTCAAGAAAGTCTCAAAGGATAGTCTAACTCAGACTTAAACTATTTTTTGAACGCTCTGTCAAACTGAGTCTGAACTTGTACAACTTACGAACATCAAAGCTTGAGCTTTGCTTTCATCTCCTGCTCCCACCCCTCAACTAGAATCCTTGCCTTATCTGGATTGCACTCAAGAACCCCATTTAATACACGGCATTCTTCAGAAATTTGCATCATCCCTTTAGGTAGTTCTTGATCTGAAAGGTACTGGATGATAACCCTTGCTTTACAGTACTCCCCTAGCAATATCAGAGCTAGAGCATTAACCATCTGTACCCACTTATTCTTCAAGGCAACAGGATGGCTTTGTATTTCAGAAACAAATCTTCCTAAACTAAGTTTCTCTTTTACTCTTTGAGAATTAGCGTCTAGCCAGTTAACAACCTCATCTACCCTCTTATTTCCCTCCCACCTCTCATAATCAACAAACCCTTCTGGGTAAGGGAGGCGCTCACTAAAAAGTAGACTTAATTGGTCAGATCGCTTAAATAACGGATATACAAACTCAGATATGTATATTCCATTACGAGTCATCTCCAGGCAAAACCCGCTCACCAAATGATCTTTAGGCCCAAAATAAATATATGGACCAGTCAATATAGCATCAGGAAAAGCCTCTTTAAGGGCGACTTTCAACTCGGCATTCATTTTCATCTCCCTATCTAACCCAAATCATATATAAATGAGTATCCTCAGGAAGGTTATCCATATATTTATCAATCTGCTCATCTGAAATGAATGGAAACCAACCGGTTTTTAGTTCAACTGCAAATTCAGGTGCGTGATGATACCCGTATATAACATCAGCTCTACTGGAGCCTAATCGCCCATATCCAATTCTCTCTCCTTTTAAATAGCTGACTTATGCATCATATAGTCCATCCTGAATCATCCTAATTTTTTCTTCAAAACGTTTATGAATCTTGCCTCCTCTTTGAAAAGGAGTCAGCCCACACACAAGACCACACTCAGCATCAACTTCCGTTGCAGCTTCTAGAGCAAGCGCCTCCAAGAAACAACCTGCTCTTCATGCTCAGGAGGAACTCCAAGCCGAGGCTGCAACTTTCCTCCCTCTTCATGATAGGGATTACCCCCACCTTTGTGTAATCCGTGATTAAGTGTATAGCTAAATGCACCTGTCATAGCGCCGTTCGCAAATTTACCTCCGGTTATTACAGATGCCGTGCCGCCAATAATTGCCGAACTAAATACACCTTCCGGGGTTTTTGTGCCAGGCTCCCCTAAAACCCCCGAAGCCGAAGCTGCAGCACTAAATCCTGCTGCAAAGAACCCATGACCAAACTTCCCTCCCTGAAGCTCAGCTGTAATCCCTCCAACAGCAGCATGGGCCGCAACTCGCATCGCCCCTGCAGAAAATCCAGAACCAAAAGATCCGGCATCATATGCACTGCCAATCCCATAAAAAGCCGCTGCACTTGCTCCACTAATTGCCCCAGTCTTCATAGCTTGACAAAAGCCACCTGCTCTGGCATATGCAACATTCGTCGAAAATTGGGCGGCAAATGCTATTGAACAAGGCCCGCAAAAATATGCGCTAATAGCGGTTCCAACAATTTGAATCGCAGCTGTGAACTCCGGAATATCCGCAAATAAGCTAAAAACAGGCTTGCTTAAACGCGCACTTACATAAGACATCACCAGAAATTCTAAAAAATACCCACTAGGGTCAATAGCATTCTAGCGGATATTTTCGAGGTGTCGCTGGACTATCTGGTGATGGGCCAGCCGATGGAGGAAAGCCCCATCCGCAACGAGGTGCTATTTAAATGCTTCAAGCTGCTGGAGACTTTTGATGAGCAAGACAAGGACACGGTGATTCGGGTGATTGATGCGATTATCGCTCAACGTCAGTTGGAACATGCTATGCGGCCATTGGAGCGCTAACCATTAACAGCTAGCGCTCCACTTTTCTTATTGGGTGGGTGTCCAGAATTGTTTTCATGCAACAGGAACAGGTCAACGGCAACCACACCCCGATCAATCATCACTGGCAACAATTTGTTCATCACCTTCGACGGAGCAAGCCTAAGCTCGGTGCTTATCTAGATAACTTGCCCCAATCGTGGCAAGTCCAGGAGTCGCCAGAGGCTTACTTAGCAAACACACCTTCAGTGAAGACCAAACGAGCTACGGTGATGACTTCCGGCTATCCGCCCTTAAAATCTAACCCTGGCTGTGGCGCTTGGCGGCAAATTCCTTGGATTAATCTCAGGGGGTACGTACTGGCTGGGGAGGGTAGGCTTTGAGGTCGGGACACCGTACAACATTACTGTCTGGAATAAACAATTGATTCTTACGGCTGAGTAGATAAAACAAGGCCCCGGAGTTTCTACCGGGGTCTTGTATGAAAAGATCGTCACAAATTACTTTTGTGCGATCTTCAACGGACTTATGTATATCAAGCAAAAATAGATTATTAAAATCAGCAACGAGGTTAAGACCAAAGAAAATACAAAACCATTTATTCCAAAAAAAACAATAAAAAGTGTAGGCATTAAAAATGCCATCAGCAATGAAACAAAAAGCTTGAGTAAAGAAGGTATCTCACATGCCGAGCCACAGCTCTCGCACTTTTGGACACCTTTTCTCATTAACTTACTTTTCTGAAAAATTGAAAATGTCTTTTCTCCGCAATGCGGACAAGCAAACACAACCGACTTAAACATCTCCTATTTTCCAACAACAGAACCAGATATAAGTGAAACAGGATCGCGAATTCCTTGGTCAAAAAAATTCAACCCCCGACCAAACCCCGCCGTGGTCGTAAAACCAGTAGTAAATACAGCTCCTCCGGCTAACCCTGTCCCTGAGTATCGACTCATCAAACCAACCATCGAACCTTGCGCCATTTGCCTTCCAGCAAAATAAGCTCTGTTATTTGAGATTGCTTCGTAAACTGCACTATTAACTTCAGAACGAAAGCTGACCATTTCGCCATTAACGTCTATCTGTGCATCTGAATAATACAAAGCACCAGCGGCAGTTAGAGTCTTGTCCGCAAGTAATGTATGCGCTTGTTCTTCTGGACCAAAGTCACCATTCAAAGCACGGTAATGCCAACGCACTCGAAACAAATCCTCAAAAAGTCCCTCAGCCCCCTCTCTCATGTTTTGAAAAGTAGACTTCTCCTTTTGTGCAGCATGAAAATTGCCCCGGATCAATACTGATTCCGACTATTCATGATAGCAAGGTAGGCGTTTAACCCCTTGCTCCTCATTAGAGATATCAAAGGAGCTAACAGATCGAATATTTTTTAATGATAATTTGCCAGCGGCAGGTGAAACTGAAAAATACCCCACGATGGTCGCATAAGACCATGGACATTTTTCGAATACGGCTTCAGATGCAGAAGATCTATCAAAATTTATTTTGTTCACCGTGTTAGTAATTAATGCGTCAATTTTCCTAACGAATAAGCCTCTACTAGGACCATTCCTTCCACCAATATAACCAGACACCATCACAAGCTGGCCATCATATTTTTCAGGCTCGACTATGAGCTTATAAATTGATACATGCTTCGCTAATTCACCTCCCTGCACATTACAAGCAAGTAAACTGACTAGCCCTACATAGATAATTTTAGCAATCGTTTTTGTCAACATGGCCCATCTTTCCATCCAGTTCTCATACATTGATCCTGTTGAAATCTCCAGCTAGTTTTATACCAAGGATAACTATTATTATTAATAGTCACAGAAACAGGCCCATCAATTTGATTAGACCAGTTTAGATAAACCCCTTTACTCCATTGCTCTGGAGATCGCCATGTCCCAGATACATCATTAATAGCTACAGCAGCTATATTTACTTCGTCAAGATCAACAGAAAATGAGGTGCCCGCAAACCCTTGATTATCTGGGTTAATCAAATAACCACCCTCCACGTCTGCTGGAAAGGGTTGTGATAGAATATACTTCCCATCGACCTCATATACATACATTCCTAAGTGTTGACCTTCCCAAATTGAGTTTGCATCTTCAAGGCCACGTCTAAGAGCATCAAGTCGCCAATGAGCGTTACCAATAGCCTCATCCAGCGGAGATCTGCTCTTTTGTGCAAGATGTTGCTCATGATTTAGCGCACGGCTGAATGCTCCAGTTATCGCGCCATTTGCGAACTTCCCTCCAGTGATCTTGCTTGCCGTACCGCCAAGAACAGAAGCAGCCGCTATCCGAGCAAGAGTTGGCCCTGTTGCTGTAGAACCTCCACCTATTCGACCAATTTGACCTCCAGCCACCTGTGTCAATCCAGCAGATGCAAAGCCATGACCGAACTTTCCTCCACTAATTACAGACATTACGCCTCCAGCTAATCCATGCGCAGCTATCTTACCCAGCGATTGGGCAGTTGTAAGGCCAACCTTACCGGCCTGAATATAGGCTGACGTAGAATCAAGGAACTGGAGATTATATTGCAAGGCTGTTGCCTGATTGGCTCCTTCAAGCGCCGAGAAATATTCTCCAATCCCATAAAAGGCTGCGGCAGTAACCCCTGAAATAAGTCCTGCTTTAAGTGCTTGCCCGAAGCTTGCACCCTGAACAAGAGCATCTGCGAAACCAGCAAATGCAAACGTAGCCACTACTGCTGTATAACTAGAAATAGCACCAGTAGCAGATAATGCAATCGCCCCCAAGGTAAAAATAAAGTAGCCACTTGGATCGGTAGCGTTAAGAGGGTTGTTACGCACATAGGAATAGCGGTTATACATCTGGGTATCCGCTGCCGCCTGGACAAACGGATCCGCTTGCATAAAGCGCCCCAGCCTCGGATCATAAATCCGCCCATTCATATGAATGAGGCCTACTGCATCCAGCATCTCATGGCCAGTGTATCCCCGTGTCGTATTAACTGTATCAAAGCCAGCTAGGCTAGACTGGCTCAGCGCACTCCAATCCGAAGAATTGCGACGCTGCCCCCACACATCGAAGGACATTTGCTGAATTACATTTGCGCCCTCATCGGTGAGCAGGTCTACTGAGCCCAGGTGATCCAGGTACTGGAATACTTTTTCTGTCGACTGTACTGCATAGTTAGAGTTTGTAGTCAGGGTATAGATCGCTGTCCCCGCAAGGTAACGCTTCCACTGGATTTCACCAGGGTTGGAGGACTTTTCAATACGCTCTATGTTGCCGATATACCAGGTTTCAGTGACTTCGCCAGTTGTGCTATTGGTATCCTTACGGTAATAGCGAGATCGCTCCACACCATAGAGAAACTCGGTTATATGATTTCCCTTCTCGATTCGCTCTGATTTATCAAAGGTGGTGTACTCAATTTTACGACCACCATCAAAATCATCGGAAATCATATTGCCATTGTTATCATAGCGATAGGCGACACCTCCAGCAGAGGTAACAGCGTGTGGGCCCGCATTATTTCCGTATGTGTAATCGCCAACGCCAGCTTTATAGACAATATTACCGATAGCGTTGTAACGCAGATCCTGCTGAGAAGAGGCCAATCCTGAGCAGTTATAGTCACCCGAGCCGATATGGCTCTTCACCAGCCGATTTAAGGCGTCGTAGCAGAAGCTTTCCCTCAGATCTTTACTGCCGCTCTGGTTATGGCGACTTTTCAAATTCCCAAGTGTATCCCAGCTGTAACGAATATTCTGAACACCGAATACCCCCAATACATCTGAGGTCTGAGTCAGCAAACGCCCAGTCTCGCTATCATATCCGTAGGCATTCGTTGCACCATTACCCAATAGCTGGCGTTTTAACTGGCCACGGGCAGTATGTTCCAGCACCTGCTGGATCAAATCCCCCGAACCCAGATCGGTGATCTTCTCAAGGTGCCCATAGTTATTGTAATGGTTTTCAGTACCAGACTGACCACTGGATAACAAGTCATCCAGAGCATCATACGTTTTGGATACACGCCCATAACTATCAAACTCTGTGGTAGTCACATAAGCCACTTGCGGGCCAGTACCATCGAAATCCACCAGTTGTGTATTGTTACGGCCAATACCATCGTACTGATAGAGCACTTGGTAGCCGCTAATGGAGTCCTCCACCAACTCGAGCTGCCCCACCCCATTGCTGGCGGTATCGTAATGCCAAGTTACATTACCGGTAATAGTGCTGCCATTGCGGCGATCGATACGAGTTTTTTTGCGCCCCAAAGTATCATAAGTGAACTCGACCTTATGACCATTGGCATCGGTCTGGGTTTCGATTTCGCCATACTTGGTATAGGTATAGGGCCACTCACCCTTATCTGGATCATACATCCTGGTCTTGCGGCCCAAATCATCGTAGTAAATTACAACAGAAATTGGATAGGTGAGGCCATCATTCTCTTCAACATGTGTTCCTGCCGAATTTGTTAGTCCCCAAGAGTGGGCTTTATGAAGATTGCCCTGATTATCGTATTCATAGCTGATACGACCATCAAGCGCATCAATAACTTCTACCAACTCCCCGAGAACATTTTTCTTCTCTGTTTTCTTTTGAACCTTATCATTTACTGTAACAGTCGTGAGACCATCATAAATGACTGAGGACTGCGAACTATCAGGTGCAGTAACTTTTACTGCTCGCCCTAACAGGTCATATTCAGTCTTACTCCAAACCCGGCCATTACCAGAAAAGTAAGGCTCGCTGACATATTTCACCCTGCCAAGACTGTCATATTCCTGGTCAATATAAATAGTTTTATCAAAACCCTGAGTTTCTGTACGAATTGCTCTTCCAAGCGCATCCATATACTCGACAGAGGTAGATCCAGTGCTGTTACTTTTTACAACCTTATATTTTGCACCGGTAATACAACCTGAACCACAGAGTGAATATTGAGTTCGTGCATCCGCTCCAGAGTTATCGTAGCGATAAGTCTCACGGCCCAACACGTCATAGCTAAAGTAACTCTTAAAGCCATTCAGCCCATGAACTTCCAGGGGCGCTCCATATGCATTTCGACTGATTACTTCTTCTGTTAAATGCTCAAGACTATTGTAATTCTTATTCGCAAAACGCCCAGAAATATCATAAACAGTCCGTGTATAGCGACTCTGTTCACCCTCTGCGCTCAAAGTCTTCTTCTGAATGTTACCGAAGCCATCATATTCATAAGTAGTAGTTTGCGTAAACTCAGCATTATTTGGCTCAACAACCTCAGTAAGGAGCAGGCCCTTTAAACTTCCAACGGTATGATAAGTAAAGGCAGATTCACGAACATGATCTGCCTGGCCCGGGCGGCTGTTGATTACCCTGGTAAAGCTCAAGCGCCCCTTTTCTGACTCCCAATCAGTACCACCGGAACAAAGTGAGCTCGGATGGGCAGCCATAGAACCGCCGAAGCAGTTGAGTGTATTTTTAATAAACTGCTCACCAGTGGCCTCATCAATAGTTCTCAGTTTTATTGAGGTAACGTTTCCATCATTATCATAACTATTCTCTGTAATAACGGTTTGCAGGTGCTCACCATGTGAACTTCCGTTATTTTCAAGAGAATAGGTTTCCTCTACTACCTTTTCTAGATATGGCTGATAAGGATAGACAGAGGTGTCAGAACCATTCCAACCCTTCAAGCTCCAGGTATTGGCAGCCTTTCGTATCAATGCCTTTGAGGCAGACCGAACCTCGGTTTGCAAGGGCATACCAGTGAACGGGTAGTCCTGGCGGTAGTAAGTGGATGTCTCTACACCCGTTTGCTCATCAGTTGTGGAGATCTTCTGGAAGCCCAGCATCCCTCGCCCAGCAGCCTGCAGTTTCATCTGTGCGTATTCATACGAAACAGCACTTTTCGCCGTGTAATCAACAGCACCGGGAGAGGAGCCGGCAGCTGGAGAAGTACTCTCCACTTTAGAAACTAAGTACATCGGTATCAACACATCGAGAACCGGTGCATCTTTTCCTAGGGTGACACTATCCTCCGGAAGGACCCATGGACCATTCAGTGCAGTATAAAAGTCCGCCGTGTTAGCGGCCTGCTTTAGATAACAATATGTACTTCCGGGGATCTCTACGCCGTTCTCATCTCTCTCAGACGGAGTAGTAGTACACTCCTTACCTTCAAGGGTTTTCGACATTTCAAGGCGACTATAGAACCAACTCCTAATGGTGCTGGTATAGGAGATATCAGTGGTATTACCCAGCCCATTGTCAATTTTGGTTAATACCTTGTTGGGAATATCCCTATTTGCAGAGTTCCCATAGTTGGATACATAGGATGTTAAAAAGCCTTCATCGCTTATCTTGTGATAATCCGGCTGATTATCCCCATTGATATCAGCAAAGATGTGTAGGTAATCGTCATTATTGGGTACAGTCTGAATAAAGATAGACTTTCCAAAGCTGGAAGTCTGGGGATCCCAAAGTTCTACCCGCAACAATCCCGCATCATGATCAGGCCAGTAGACATCCAGCATCCCATCCTGGTTATAGTCCAGGGCTCCGGCTTGCTCTGAAGCAAACCTGCTAGGGGTTACTTTTACCAGTTGTTTCCCAGTACTGAGATAAAGATTTGACGAAGAAGATTCCTGCAATAGCAGGTCAGTTAAACCATCACCATTAAAGTCCGCTGCGACATGAGACTTTGCAGTATTACCTCCCAGGCTTGCAAAAAGGTCGTAGCTATCTGTTTCAGCGTTAAATACAAAAGCCGCATGCCCAGAGGGTCCTGCCGAATAAATATATTTAAAACCGCTTTTCAAATCCCCATTTTCATCAAGGCAAAAATCCAAGTCCACCACTTTATTGTCAGGGTCCTTACAACCGCTAACATAAGGTCTCTCCAAAGCAATCAGAATGTCAACATTACCATCCCCATTGAAATCCGCAGTAGCTGCTTTCAATGGAGAGTTGGTCAAACGGCTTATTGATTTACCGGAAGGCAACTCTAAGGAATAGCTTTTAGCTGAGCCGAACCGATAATAAGTCTTGGAACTAATTGGATCCGAGCTAGCTCGTAAGGGATAGACTAGTAAAGTTGATCCACCCACCACAACCAAATCGGACAGACCATCAGAGTTGACATCGACAAAGACACCATCCCTCTCTCCTACTCCGGTATCAATAGGATCGGATGAAAGCTTCCACTGGGAATCCACATAAGTAGAAAGGTAGACATGCCAAGTTTTACTGGTGTAGCGGTCATCGTATACAGCAATATCTGAGCGGCCATCAGCATTGTAATCTAAAACCGCAATACTGATATCCTCGTTTGCATTTGCCCCGGAGAATAAATATTTTTGGCCATTTGAGTAAGTTGCAGGAGCTAAGTATGCGCCATTTGATAATGCATACTTAATTTGATGATCCTGATCACTCGCACTATCAGTATCCATCTCCAACCAAACAACATCTTGGTATCCATCGCCATTGAAGTCGCCAAATTGGAAATCTCTTAAAGAACGGCTTTTGTTTGCCGTAAAATCAACAGATCCACTGGAAGTTCCGTAATTTAAGGAGTACTGAGACCACTCAAATGAGAGTGCCGGCAAGCAATTACTGCCTACACACTCTTGAATACTATCTATAAGGGAGGTCTGATTCTTGGATATATTATCAGCTACCAGCTGGTAATTAATATTATATTCACGCAGGGTACTGCCATCAGCGGCAGACGTAATTTTGGAAAGCCGTTTCGTTGTATTAAAAAGGTACCCGGCAGTGTAAGCTTGTAAGTAATCAGGCCTATCCGAATAAGTAAACTGGACTGAAGCCGCATTAGCTCCTGCTCCATATGCATATCTTACTTCGTGGATTCGCTTCCCGCTATCAGAATCACCTTCATATTCGAATTCAATTCTATTTCCAACGCTATCCTGAAATTCGTTCTGCATCCATGAGAGAACCTTACCTTCTGACACATTGGCATAAGACTTTGAGTTGGCTGTATTACCGTACCAACTGGTTGAGCCATCTTTTCTTTCAACGGTAAAGTAGGCAGGACCCGTTCCTATACTGCCGTGAGATGTGACTTTTACAAAAGATTCGATCTCAGTACGGTATTGTGCGCCGTCCGCACCATAAGATTTACTGGAAACATTAATTAGCCTTTGGCCATCCAGACAAAACCTGTCCGAAGGACTCCAGCTGATAGGTAAAGCTTTTCCGTCCGTGGCCAATGTTTGTCGGCAACGGGTAATTCCGGAAAGCCCCCCAATAGACCACCCCTTGCCCAGTAACCCATTACCTGTATTACCTTGGTAATTTAAAGATAATTGAGGGACAACACCGGCAGTACCCACCCCTGCTGCTATAGCAAGTGAATAAGTCGCACTACCTGACTCATTAACCCTGAACTGACCAGCAGAGCTACCGGCCATTGTAGGGGTCTTTACGCCCGAAGAAACAATATCCTGCTCAATCGATGGAAGACTTCCGTTAGAAAGGAAAGCAGTATCTACGAGATATTCTTTTCTGCCTTTAAGAACCAGATCATCCTGTCCGTTCCCATCAATGTCATCAACATAGAACGTATTATTAGAATCAGCTAGTAATTCAGAGAGGTCACTAGAGCGCGAATATGAAACAACAGAAGTCGGAACCTCATCACCAGAAACACCTACCACTACAAAAGGTGGCTCGTTAGTATTTTGGCTCCTGAACAGGATATCTACTACAGAATCACCATCAAAATCACCGTAGTAGAAGTCAATATTTTCCTCAAGCCTTGTAAATCCCGTCAGCTCATCTTCTGGCACGCTATACGGAGCAATAGTTCCGTCAGCAAAAATCACGTATGAAGGCCTGGGGGGCAAGGCAATCGGGGTGGCAATATCTCCATGTAAAATTAAATATCGACTATTGCTGATGACATAATAATCCAGGTCACCGTCACCATCGATATCCTTTAAATAAATAGCTTGGCCTTGGGAATCAAAACTTGAAGCCTTGAGCGATAAAGGCAGTATACAGGCCAATAAAATAAGCCATCTAAATACGTACTGAACTGCATTACTATTGCTCAAATGAAACATCTGGCTTCCCCAATGACCCCAATTTTATGGTACAAATGTACAAAAGCAGCAATTCTGCATACCTGAATAGGCGCAGTCAATTCCTCATTAACTTACTTA
Source organism: Microbulbifer variabilis ATCC 700307 (assembly GCF_000380565.1). GTDB lineage: Bacteria > Pseudomonadota > Gammaproteobacteria > Pseudomonadales > Cellvibrionaceae > Microbulbifer > Microbulbifer variabilis. The sequence goes on along the minus strand of NZ_AQYJ01000029.1, from coordinate 166,981 downwards.
ATGGGATGTTCATCAAAAGCCCAAGCCTTACAATATCCGGGCAAGAATAACCCCCACAACCGCGTCATCAAAAGTTAAAAACACCACCCTGAGAAGCCAACCACAGAAGGCGCACTAACAAAAGCATGTAGACTTCCAACATAACAAGTGAACACTTCAAGAGGTGCAAGAGAGATAAGCCAATAAGCGCAACCGTTAACCAACAAAACGGTCAGATAGGAATTTGTTACAACCAATAAATTCACGCATAGCGAAACAAACCACTTTTATCGACCGAATACTTCTCAACGTTCCCTTGCGATATTAACTACTGGCTATTGGAGCTATTCCCGAGCGTTATCATTTGGGGTACCTTCCGAATCTTTCCCTCGAACTCCAAACAAGCCCTTACGACCTTCGATAACTTCTGTTACAGGCCGCAAAAAATGACTTAGCTTATCCTTTTCCCACATTGCATCCTGATATCCGAGCTCAATCAATTCCTCTATATAAGGTCTTTCAAAGAGCAGATAGCTGGCAGCTGATACACCGCCTCCGGCACTGGTGGCACCTGTGGAGCGAAATAGCCAGCGCAGCGCAGGGGGAAGAAACTGCAGCTTTTTCCCTCCCAGCCAGGCAAGGCTTTGCGAGGGCTCAATCACCACAGACTCTACCGGGCGCAAAGGCGCCAAATCGGAATATTTCTCTTTTTCTACAGATTCCAACAAGCTGTTGACCCGATCCATATGCTCCAAATCCCCCTCAAGGCTGTCAATGAAGGCAGCGTTGAACCACTGGGCAGCTATCTGGGCCATTGAAGGAGAATGCATTTGCCTGTCAGTGCGCCGGCTACCCCAGTGTATGGGGGAGCGGTTATCCGATACACCTACAATAAACACCCGCTTTGCACCAAGGTGCAAAGCGGGACTGATCGGGGCCATTTGACGTATGGCACCATCACAGAAATAAATATCTTCAATTCTGACAGCGGGAAAGATTGCTGGAATAGCTGCTGATGCGAGTAAATGATCCACGGTTAGCTCGGTAGGCACACCAAATCGCCTAAAGCGCTGCCAACTCTTCACGCCATCGGCAGCTTGATAAAAGCTGACTGACTCACCTTCACTGTAGGAAAGTGCGTTAATGCAAGTGGCATGTAAATGCCCAGCATCGATATTTTTCTGAATATTGCGAAAGTCGATAACTTCCTTGAGCAATTTTCTCAGAGGTGAATTATCGAGTAGTGCCAGAGGTTTTTGTCGCCCCACCCCCTGGTTAAGTAATGATCGGCTAATTGAAAATAGATTGCCTATAAGGCTCCACCAACTAGTACGATAAACGCGCTCAACACTGAGGCTCATCCACACAGAGCACATGCTATCAACGGCTTCTTTGAAGGTGCCGGGATGGGAAGCCAGCATCATTGCATTCATCGCACCAGCAGAGGTGCCGCAGATAATTTTAAAAGGCCGAGGATTATCCTCTGGTACCACCTCCGCCAAGGCCTTTAGCACACCTGCTTGATATGCCGCACGGGCACCACCACCGGAGAGAACCAGCGCGCTGTTTTCATCGAGAAATGAAGACTCGTTGTTACCTTTAGACAATGTGCTCTTCCAACAGAAATAGACCGCCAATAACAGCATTTACCAAAATGCTATTGAAAACAAAGCGGACAAACAAATACCAATGCTTATATGCAGCCTATAAATCAACTCAGTTAAAAATCTGGATTTTGTAATTATTATTCCGAAAAGTTAAGCTGCTTACAGGGACATATTTACCACGTAACGGCCAATTCCATGCCCCCTATGAATACGAGCAAGAAACTCCGGCGCCTGCTCCAAAGAAATATCTTCAGCGATCCCGCGGAGCTGATTACCGATATACCAATCCCTCGAAAGCCGCTGCCAAACCGCGCTCTTTTTTTCAATTGGTAGCTCAACACTATCGACACCTAAAAGGCTGATGCCGCGCAAAATAAAGGGGAATACGTTGGCATGGAATTGTGCCCCGGAGGCCATTCCACAAGCAGCAACACCGCCACCATAGGCCAATGACTTAATCACATTGAAAAGTGTTTCACCGCCTACAGTATCTATTGCCCAGGCCCAAAGAGGCTTTGCCATAGATTTACTGGCAAATGGAGCCAAGGTATCCCTATCGAGAACTTTCCAGGCACCTAAATTAGTCAGGAAGTCCGCAGCTTCCAATTTACCTGTCACCGCCGCCACACGGAAACCCAGCTTAGCTAACAGTGCCACTGCAATTGATCCGACCCCACCCGTAGCACCGGTCACCAGAACCTCCCCATCCTCAGGGACCGCACCAGATTCAAGGAGCTTCTCCACACACAATGCGGCTGTCAGGCCGGCCGTACCCAGAGTCATTGACTCCCTGGCAGTAAGCCCCTGCGGAAGAGGCAACGCCCACTTGGGGGGAATGGCAATCATTTCTGCCAAGCCCCCCGGCGTATTCATGCCCAAATCATAGCCAGTGACCAACAATTCCGTACCGGGTTTATAAGTGTCACTATGATCCTCCAACACCTTGCCTACCGCATCGATACCCGGCGTATGGGGATACTCCCGGGTAATACTACGGTTACCAAATGCGGACATCGCGTCTTTGAAATTCAGAGAGGAATGAGAAACTGCAAGCAACAAGGGATTGTCTGGCAGGTCACAGACCTGCCTTTCAACCAAAAGCTGGTCGAACTTACCTACGGCAACCTCTTCTACCCTTATTGCCCGGAAACTTTCATCCCTGAAATTGTTCATGTGAAAATTTCCTGTCTATCAAAGATTTCAACCCTGCTTGAGGTGCTTATTTATTGCGCGTGATGCCGCCAAGCAGCTAACCTTGAGAATAGACGAGTCATCGCGGACTCTACTCCTGCCTCAGCAGCCAGCCCCATTTTCTTGGCAATATTCTTCTTTTCTTTGTACTCCACCTGATAAAGGTCAGCACCTTCTGCACTATGAGTCAGATACTCATCGGAAGTCTTGAGTTCATCAACAAGCCCAAGGGACAAAGCCTTTTGCCCAAACCAGACTTCACCGGTAGCAACTTTGGCAATATCCAGGCTGGGTCGGTATTCACTGACAAAATGCTGGAACAACACGTGGATCTCTTCCAGATCACTCTGGAATTTCTCACGGCCTTCTTCAGTATTTTCACCAAACATTGTTACTGTGCGCTTGTACTCTCCTGCAGTAAACAACTCATAGTCCACATCATGACGCTTAAGTAAGCGATTAAAATTGGGGAGCTGTGCGAGCACACCAATAGACCCCAACATCGCAAATGGGGCAGCCAGAATTCGATCAGCCACACAGGCCATCATATAGCCGCCACTAGCCGCGACTTTATCTACGGCAATAGTGAGGTGTATACCCGCGCTGCGTATACGCGCCAGCTGACTAGCCGCAAGGCCATAGTTCGCAACCATACCGCCTGGACTTTCCAGGCAAAGAAGCACCTCATCTCCCGTTTTTGCCACCTGCAGGATCGCAGTAATTTCTTCTCGTAGGTGGGAGAGCGCACTTGCTTTAATATCGCCATTAAAATGCATTACGAAAATACGTCTGCGATCCTCAGAGGACACTGCAATGCTTTTTTCAGATTTTTCTGCCTGAGCTTCTGAAGTGCCTATTTCTTGCTTCTGGTTATCACTTTCTTTTGCTGCTTTCTTCTTTGCTTCAGCCTTATGTCTCTTCACTAATGCCTTTTCTTCAGCTTTTTTTTCCTTCGCAAGTTGCTTCTTGCGATGGGCAAACTCGTGCTTTTCCATGACCGCTTCCAGCAGGGTGTCTTTGAACTGCTCATAGCGGTCATTCAAACGTGTAACACTAATATGCCCCTGAACACGCTCCTTTAGCTGTTCGCGATTGGCAAAAATAAAGCCTATCAATATCATTAGGGCCACAATCACTGTGACAATTTTTGCCAGGAATAGGCCGTACTCAATTAAAAATTCCACTTAAACTCCAGATTGCTACCTTTCAACATTAAAATTTATTACTCATATCATTTCCAGCCATCCAGGGCGGAAGTTGCCTGCTTATTCAGCGGCCTTGCCAATAACCCACTGTGACTGATTCGAACATCGTAAACAGCTCCATCCTCCATAGGAAGAAAGGTTGCGCTACCATAAACGGCATCAACGAAAGGCAGGCTTTTATCAAAACCTTTAACAAACCGCCAAACATCCACTCCGTAATTGGTGCCGTCGATCTGGTGGACAGATCGCTCCCGGGCTCGTTCATCCCTCAAGGTTAGGTAACGCCCGCTCAGCCGGTCCAGTCTGTATGCCGGTTCAATGCCCCAACGGGCCAAATGGCCCTGCCATTTCAGCATTCGCGCATCCAACTGCCACTGATCGCCATACAGCTCAAATTTCTGAGAAATTCCATCGGCATCAGCGAATTTAACTTCGAACTGCTGCTCGGCCACCTTTCGGAAAGAGACAATACCGACGCTGTGCTCTTGAGCCAGATTGCGATAACTGAAGACATCGGCCGCCACCAGGACTATCCATAGGGCCAAACCGAAAAAGATCAAGCCCGCCGAGCCTCGCAGAAAGCCCATCACCCAGCTTCCACTTAACAGTACTCGCGCCCCCCAAAAAACAAGCAGCAATGCCAATATGGCAATCAGAAAGGTGATCAAGATGTACATAAATTATTGTTCTCCATACTTCTTAGCAGAGCCGTTAGAACAACCACGGCTACTTTCCCGCCGCGACCTGCTCCACGAAAGTGTGAATCAGCTGTCCCGAGAGAGTCTGCACAGGTGGAATTTCCGGCAGCGATCTATAGTGAAACCATTGTGCTTCTTCAATTTCATTCGGATCGGGACACAACTCACCGCCCTGCCACGCCGCAAGATATCCCAACATCAATTGGCCGGGAAATGGCCAGGGCTGGCTACCGATATACTGCAAGCTACCCACCTCTAAGCCTACTTCCTCACGAACTTCACGCTTGAGCGCTATCTCAGCGCTTTCACCCGGCTCTATAAAACCCGCAAGCGCGGTATAGGTGATATTTCTACGATTCGCATGACGGGCAAGCAGGCACTCTTCTCCTCGAGTGACCAGCATGATGACACAGGGAGAAATTCGAGGATAAACCGTCAATTGGCAGTTCGGGCAGGTTCTGGCCCTGTCGATGGAATGGTAGTGAGTTGCGGTCCCACAGCACCCACAAAAGCGATGGTCGCGGTCCCAATGCGCGATCTGTAGAGCGCGGCCGGCCAAGGCAAATAAATGCTCGTCTGTGGAGGTTAATAAACTGCGCAGGTTACGCCAGTCATGCCCGCGAATATCCAGCAGGCTGGATAACACACGAACACCGCAACTTTGTCCTCCCAACTCCCCAAGATAGTGGTTTGAAATTACAGCCTCGGCCAAAAATATATCCATCTCATGGATAAACTGGTCTCCTCGACAGAGCACCAACCCCTCAGCCACAATAATTTGTTGGGAAAAATCTGGGGTAGCCCACACATTTGCAGCGGGCTCAAAGCGTTCGACCAAAAGAGCCTCCTAATTCAGGTTAAACCGTCTCTACGGGATAACCAAGTGCAGCCAAGCTCTCCACAGCGAGGTTAAGGGATTGCACATCGGCCTGACGGTGCAGCTTTACCTCGCCAAGGTAGTACTCAAGGCTGATAATAGCATCGGCGAAAATATCCAGTGATTGCTCAACATCAGGACCTGCATCGTGGCGATCTACCACTGTTTCAACAAATTTAAATAAGCCTTCAACCACCGAAGCAGCGCGCTGTAGGTTTAAGACGATCAACCCCCCACGCACAGAGTTAAGAGTGGTCGAGACGTTGCGGATATGGCCATGGTCATAGCCGGAATCTGCATATGCAGCTAGAGCGCGCTTTATCAACGCAAGGCCAGCTTCCGCCTCCTTAAGCACTGCTACCTCTGCCTCTGCCAGCTGGCTATGCTCAAAAGCAATATCCGCATGGCCGTACTCATCGAGATCAATATTGGTACTCTGCTTTAATGCCCGCACAGTACTATCCACCATCAACACTTGACCGGTGAGCTTCTGTAAAGCTGAATCTGCGACAGAACCTCCTGCACCTGCAGCACTTTGGTATTCAGCTACGGCATTGCGCAGACTCTCGCCCACTCGCTTGAAATTCAACATTTGCAAGGTACCAGCAACGCGTCTCAGAGTGCTGGCTAGTCCATCATTCTCATCGATATCGGAGATACCGATCAGCTCAATATCATCCAGCATCCGGCGCACACTGGATAACTCTTCATCCAGTGCACCAGCTACAGCAGAAATTGCAGTGGCACCAGGCCCACCCAGGCTCGCGCGCTCCCTTTCAAGTTCTTCCTCAGTATATTCAAGGGATTCTGCCGAAAAGATATCGAGAAGCTTACTCCCAGCCTCAGCAGGCTTCGACAGAGCAAGCCAATAGATGCATTCTTTCAGCAATATCGGGGGTGCAGGCTGGTCTAGAGCAGCGTCACACTCCTTTTGCAGGGCACGCAACCAACGATCAAACATACTGAATACCATAACCCTGGAACGGCTAATACGCATTTCACAGGCAGCCATACCTGTCAGGGCGGCACCAGCCACGACCCACAGGCGCCCATTTGGACGCCCAGAAGTGATACTCGCAATCCGCTCCAATGCTCGGGCCATCATGGTGAAAGCCGGGCCGCGGGGTTTGCCACGCAATAATGCCAAGAGACCAACTTGGTACATATGCCGGAACCTACGGACAAAACTACGCAAGTCTTCGGACATTACTGCCGAGGCGCCCATGCCAGGTATCGAAGCATCCAGGTTACAACGAAAAAAATGGCTTTCAGGTACCGGCGGCTGGGACCGCGCAGCCCTAAGGTTATTAATAAAGGGGATCAGTAATTCTGGCCTGGCTATGGCCCGACTCTGCACAAAATCGAGGTACCGGCCCAATACATAAAGCCCACTACCCAGAGCTTCCATTAGCTCCTCTGTGGCTTGCTGTCGCCCTTCCAACACTTCGGTGAGTGCAGTTATTTTCTCCTGGGCAAGCAATTCTCCAGCATGGAGCTGCACCATCTGCAATACGCCACTCACTTGCCTAAGAGCTGCCAAGCATTGCTCCAATGACTGCTTCTGGGTGGTATCTGCTGCAAATTTGTCCAAGTGAGAGGTAGCGTTATCTACTGCTACTACCAGCTCATCCTTGACCACATTGACAGAAGTGATGTTGATCTTGCGCAATTCACTCTTTGACTGCACCGCTGCACTCTTCCTGTAACCGAACAAAAAATAACCAAAACAAAAGGTTCTGGCCTAGTAAAGGGCAATTTATACCAATAGAGAAAAGAGTCCACCTTTCCGCTAATAAATTCCACCGAATATTCGACAAATCCTCTGATACCTCCTCTGAACCCCTAAATTACTTGAATTTTCCGGAAAACCCAGTAGCGTTTGCTACTTTCAAGTGTGCAGATGCGCACTTTTTTTGCGCTTACGCCCAAAAAACAATCAGCTTCACCAGCTGAACACAAGGGAAAGAGAGATCGCGGCTAAGGGCTTTCCCGAAATGCCGCAAAGGGCAGGGACAACCCGACACTTCAATTTGACCCAAACACTGGGTTACCCAGGGAAGTAAATGATGAACACTTACAACAATGCACTGACGGCTTCCGGTAGCGGTTTTGGCCGGGCTTTTGCGGATAATTTTCTCGGCGAAGCCCCGGATTGGTACAAACTGACAATAGCTGCCTTTCTTCTATTAAACCCAGTAATACTTTATGTCAGCGGCCCTTTTATTACCGGGTGGGTACTGATTGCTGAATTCATTTTTACCCTGGCAATGGCACTAAAGTGCTACCCACTTCAACCCGGAGGATTGCTCGCTATTGAGGCCGTCCTTATGGGAATGACCAGCACAGATGCGGTCTATCATGAAGTAGTCGAGAATATTGAAGTTATCCTGCTGCTGATGTTTATGGTCGCCGGGATCTACTTTATGAAGAGTCTCTTACTCTTTGTGTTTACCAAGATCCTAATTCACGTGAACTCAAAGAGTATGCTCTCGCTACTGTTTTGTGCAGTAGCTGCAGTACTTTCAGCATTCCTAGACGCACTTACAGTTACTGCTGTACTAATCGCGGTAGCTGTAGGCTTTTACTCTGTTTATCACCGGGTCGCCTCCCAGCAACCCCACCACCACCATGACCATGATCACTCAAATGACGAACACGTAGTGGAGTACCACCGGGAGGACCTGGACCAATTCCGGGCCTACCTGCGCAGCCTTATCATGCATGGTGCCGTAGGTACTGCATTGGGAGGCGTCTGTACTTTAGTGGGTGAGCCACAAAACCTACTGATTGCCGAAAAAGCCGGCTGGGAGTTTCTTCAATTCTTCCTGCAAATGGCGCCGGTCACTATCCCCACCCTATTTGCTGGGCTTATCACCTGTGTATTCTTGGAAAAAACTAAAATCTTAGGCTACGGTGCCCAGCTTCCTATAGCAGTGCGTGAAGTATTGTTGAACTATTCGAGAGAAGAAGAAAAGAAGCGTACCTCTGCACAGGTGGCTGAACTCTGGGTACAGGGCATTGTTGCTCTGCTGCTTGTATTCGCATTGGCCTTCCATGTTGCCGAAGTGGGTATTATCGGCTTGATGATCATTGTGCTTTTGACGTCCTTCAATGGTATTGTTCAGGAGGCCCGAATTGGACACGCCTTTGAAGAAGCCCTGCCTTTTACGGCTCTATTGGTGGTATTTTTTGCCATTGTTGCGGTGATTCACCAACAGCATCTGTTTGAACCGGTTACCCACTTCGTACTATCACAAAAGCCTGAACAACAACCGGGTTTACTGTTTTTGGCCAACGGCATACTGTCCATGATCAGTGATAATGTTTTCGTAGCCACGGTGTATATTAATGAAGTTAAGACTGCCCTAACTGCGGGCGACATCACTCGTGAACACTTTGACAAGTTGGCCATTGCAATTAATACAGGAACTAACCTTCCGAGTGTTGCCACACCGAATGGACAGGCAGCCTTCTTATTCCTGCTCACCTCAGCCCTGGCTCCGTTAATCCGTTTATCTTACGGGCGTATGGTAATCATGGCTTTGCCATACACTATCGTGCTCACTGCTGTTGCGCTGGTTTGCGTTGTTTACGCAATTTAATGAGATTCAAAAACACTAAATCCTAACAGCTACTTCACTTCTATCGCACAATAAAAAAGCCCGCTATGCGGGCTTTTTTATTACCAAAAATGCTTGCCTGAGGATTTCTCCAGTAATGCCAACATGGATTGGTGAGCTTCTAATTCCCCTCTATCTGCCTGAACTACAAGCAGGGGCTCACGATCAGTTGAGAGCCTACGGATTACTGATGAAGTGTCTTCATTCTGCCCTTTATCCCCATCCTCTTGATTGTGCCCATCGCCACCCTGAGCCAGTATTAAGTCAGTCTGGCCGCCGGTCATCATCAAGTAGACGTCAGCGAGAATCTCCGCATCCAGCAAAGCGCCATGCAGGTCTCGCTGGGAGTTATCGACAAAATAGCGCTTGCACAGAGCGTCCAGGTTGTTCTTCTGGCCAGGGTGCTTTTCCCGCGCCAAAGCCAGAGTATCCAGGACAGTGCTGTGGGCTGCCACATTTTTCCAGCGGGGATTGCCGAGCAGCCTCAACTCAGCATTAATAAAGCCAACATCAAAGGGAGCGTTGTGAATAACCAACTCAGCCCCCTCACAAAAGTGCATAAACTCATCCGCGATTTGCGCAAAGACCGGTTTATCGGCAAGGAATTCATTGGTAATACCATGAACTTCTATAGCGCCATCTTCCACTTGCCGCTGCGGATTAACGTACTGATGGTAATGGCGCCCGGTCAGCTTGCGGTTAATCAGTTCCACGCAGCCAATTTCAATGATCCGGTGGCCACTTTTGGGATCCAGGCCGGTAGTTTCCGTATCGAGGACAACTTGACGCATTTTCTACTCTCCCTCAGGACTCCAGCTCATCAATACCACGGTTAGCTAACTGATCCGCCCGTTCATTGCCCGGGTGGCCAGCATGCCCTTTTACCCAATGCCACTGCACTTGGTGACGAGCAACACTCTCATCCAGCTGACGCCAAAGATCAGCATTCTTAACTGGCTTTTTGTTGGCGGTTTTCCATCCGTTTTTCTTCCAATTATTGATCCAGCCGGTAATACCCTGGCGCAAGTACTGAGAGTCCGTATGCAAGTCAACCAGGCATGGCTGTTTAAGCGCTTCCAGGGCCTGAATTGCCGCCATTAGCTCCATGCGATTGTTGGTGGTGTGAGACTCGCCACCACATAGCTCTTTTTCCAAATCGCCATAAACCAGCAAGGCTCCCCAGCCACCAGGGCCTGGATTACCACGGCAGGCACCATCGGTATAAATAGTTATTTGTTTCAAAATTGACGCCAAATTAGGAAAGTAGCCGATGTGCGAAACCGCTCCGCAGGATCAGCGCTTCTGATGCTTACCCCGCGCCGCAACACGGGGGCTCGTAGGTGTGGCCACCAAGGCGGGTTTTCGCTGGGTACGCCAGTTAATTTTTATGGTACGTACTCGCGCCACCTCTTTGCGCGCGACTATGATGTAAAAGCCCCCCCAAGGCAAGCACCAGCGGGATCCCAGGCGCTCCATCCAAGCCGTTTTAGCTAGCAACTCCCGCTGCTGTAATGGCAACCGAAAGAACCCCCGGTGCACTTTATCTGCCTGTAAATCCAGGAGATTCATCCAGTCTGCCACACGGGCAGCGCGCATTTGGTTGCCCTTTTGGTATGCACCGCGAGAAAAAAGCATCCGTGACAAACCGAGAAGAGAGAAAGGATTAAACCCTATCAACAACATATGACCACCTGGTATCAACACTCGCGCAGCTTCTCTGAGTATCTGGTGGGGGTGCGCTGAGAAGTCCAGCAGATGGTGCAATAGAACAACATCTATAGATTCAGATGGTAGAGGCAGATGCTCCAACTCTACCAGCGCAGCTCCCTTCTGCTCCGGACAGGCAGCGAGGCGGAATCGATGATTAATACGACTGGAGTCCGCAAAATCCACAGCGTCTGTTACTCCGACCTGCATCAGATGGTAACCAAAGAAGCCCTCAATCAAGGGTTGCGATAGCGCCAGCTGCTGGGACAGTATTTCCTGACCCAAACTACTGGAAAACCAGTGTGACAGAGCCGGGCAGGCTTTTACCAGTGACGGCAGCTCCGAGTCGTTCCGCGACCTGAACTTATCAGTCATTCAATCTCCTAATTAAAAGCCAGCAATATCCTGGCCTCAAAACCACCCGATACAGAGGTTCACCCCGAAACCCAACAGCAGTTTAACAAGATAAGGTAGCGTTATTTGCTATGGATTTAAAAGGTAAATCAGGCCACTAAATGTGCTTTCAGCACACTACTACTCTGATTACATGGTATCGTTTCCAGCCCCAGATGGCAGGCAGGATCAATATGCTCTCAATAACACCTATTCCCGCACTTAGAGACAACTATATCTGGCACCTCAACAAAGGCGACGAGCACTGGGTTGTCGATCCAGGGGAAGCTGCTCCAGTTATCCAGGCACTTAAAGGCGACTCTCTGGATGGCATTTTGATCACCCACCACCATTTCGATCACACCGGAGGAATAGCTGAACTGAGAAAGCACTATCACTGCCCTGTTTACGGACCCAAAGCAGTAAAAGGTGTGACAAATACGATTACTGAGGGAGACAGCCTTCAGATACTTGGCACTTCCCTGCGGGTTTGGAGCATTCCGGGGCACACCCTCGACCATCTCGCTCTGATCCTTGAGGGGCAAGGCAAAAACGGAACTCTGCAAACTCATCTCTTCTGCGGCGACACCCTTTTTGCCGCGGGCTGCGGGCGATTGTTTGAGGGCAGCCCTGAACAGATGTATCAATCCCTACAGCGGCTTTGCACCCTACCGCCGGCAACACAAATCTACTGCGCTCACGAGTACACTTTGGGTAACCTGAACTTTGCCAAATCTGTTGAACCAGACAACCCAGCAGTAACCCAGCGCTTGCAAGAATGCCAGCTACTCAGAACTTCAGGCAAACCTACGCTGCCATCCAATATCATTCGGGAGAGGGAAACCAATCCATTTCTACGCTGTGATATTCCAGAGGTTAAGCAAAGTGGCGCGCGACACTTAGGCCGCAATAACCCTCAAAGCCTGAGTGAAGTTGAGGTATTTTCGAGCCTGAGAGACTTAAAAGACCACTTTTGACAAAGTGCCCTCAGCTAAAATCCTGTAGCAATCAAACTTGAATAAACTGTCTATATTTTATTCAGTCGCGTTGACCGAAACTATTCCTGCTATTTAGAATCATATGACTATGATCTAATGCTCAGTGTTAGCAAAAAATAAACGCCTAGGCGTAAGCTGAGCGAGGAATTAAAAGAAATATTCGCGGATACCAATCATGGTTCATAAGAATTTTGCCGTGGCGCTGTTAGCAGCCACGGTTGGGGCATGCTCGCAGATGCCAAATAAGGGCTCATCACCTGAGCGTGAAGCTGCAGAAGCTCCTGAAAGAAAAATTGCGAGCAGCACCACTATCTCCACGCCTGAACCTGAAGAGGAAGCCCTGCCCCCTACAGACATCTGGGAACGTTTGCGTAGAGGCTTCCGCCTCAATCATCGCGTTGATAATACAAAAGTCCAGGATTACATCGCCTATTTTTCCCGCAATGAAGGCTATATGGCGCGCGTTAGCGAGCGCTCGCGCCGTTATATCTTCCATGTAGTCGAAGAACTCGAAGAGGCCAACTTGCCTCTCGAACTGGCCCTGTTGCCAATTGTTGAGAGCGCATACGATCCCTTCGCTTACTCTCATGCACGCGCCTCCGGCATGTGGCAGTTTATCCCTTCCACTGGCCGCTCCTTTGGTTTGCAACAAAACTGGTGGTACGACGGCCGTCGTGACGTCCATGAATCAACCCGCGCAGCGGTTAAGTACTTCAATTACCTGATGGAGCGGTTTGACGGCGACTGGGAACTGGCCCTGGCAGCCTACAATGCTGGCGAGGGCACCGTTCGTAGAGCAGTAGAGCGCAATCGTCGCAAAGGGCTTGGTACCAGCTTCTGGGACCTGAAATTGCCTAGGGAAACGAAGCGATATGTACCACAACTGCTAGCACTGGCAGAGGTGGTTTCACGTCCAGACTATTACAAAGTGCCTCTCCATGATATCGCTAATGAGCCTTACTACGCCCGGGTTGATGTCGGCAGCCAGATAGATATGGCGCAGGCTGCTGAGCTGGCTGAAATTGAAGTTGATGAGCTCTACCTACTTAACCCAGGCTATAACCGCTGGGCTACAGACCCCAACGGAAACCATCAATTATTGATACCCATTGAAAACCAGGATGTGTTCGAAGCCGCGCTCAAAGAGCTGCCTGAAGACCAGCGAGTAACCTGGCAACGCTATACCATTAATCGCGGGGATACACTTTCGACGATTGCGAGGCGCTACCAGACAACGGTCAGTGCCATTCGCGAGACTAACAAACTGCGCAATAACAATATCCGGGCTGGTAAAACCCTGCTGATTCCCAGTGCCTCTGGCCCTGCCGGACAGTATGCGTATGCTCTGGACCAGCGTGTAAAACGCCGTCAATCCTCCGGCCAAGGGCAGAAGAGCAGCTATACAGTAAGACCTGGCGACAGTCTTTGGGCTATAGCTCGGAAAATGAACGTAAGCGTCAAACAATTGGCCAGCTGGAATAGCATGGCGCCCGGTGACACCCTACGCCCTGGCCGGACATTGGTTGCCTATGATGGGAGTACGCCTGCTAGCAACAACCGTACGACACGCAAGGTTTCCTATAAAGTCCGTAGCGGTGACTCTCTTTACCGAATCGCTAACAAGTTCAGTATTGAGATCGACGATATTTTACGCTGGAATAAAATCACCAAATCCAAGTACTTACAGCCAGGCCAGCGCCTCACTCTGTTTGTGGACAGCGCAAGCAACAGTTGAGTTTTCTGACCTTTCGCCCGCCTGCTATCGCAACTAAATAAAAGAAGCTGTAAATAAAAAACCCGGCATCTGCCGGGTTTTTTATTTTTCTAATTGAGCAAAGTTACTGGCTCTCTGGCGCCAGCTCGACTTTTGCCTGATCAGATAAGTAACGCTGAATAGCTGCCAGTTCCGCACCTCCATTTACTGAGGCTAATTGCTGCATTAGCGCCTGGCGCTGCTCTTTACTTTGCTGGGATAAATTGCCTTCCCGCACACCGCGTAATGCCAGAACAACTTGATCACCGCTGCTCGTAGCAAACACTGACAATTCCTCAGAGCCGGTGGCCGGGGCAGCCAAGGAAAATGCCTTGGTATTGATTTCTCCGCGCTCCCCAAAGCCACCGCGACGTGTTTTGTCGCTGACCTCTAAGGTTAAGCCTTGCTCCTCTGCCAATTTGGCAAAATCTTCACCTGCAGCGAGCTTTTCTTTCAGGGCTTCGGCACGAACAGCAAGCTGCTCGCTCGCTTTGTCACGCTTGAGACGCTCAACAATTTGCTCGCGGACTTCCTCTAGCGGATAGGTTCCAGCCTGCTTGGACTCCGTTACGCGTAATACCACGGAGTGCTCGTTATTAAGATTGAGCACATCTGAAGTGTTACCATCTTCCATCACTTCAGGGGAGAAAGCAGCTTCCACTACCTGCCCATTAGCCAAGACCCCAGCGCCACTTTCACGAGAGAAGAGGCCACTGGTTTTTAGAGGCACTCCCAGCTCCTCGGCGGGACCTGCCAGGTTATCGGCATTATAAGCAAGGTCTGCCAAACGGCTCAGGGCATCAACGAATTCACTCTCTGCTGCGGCTGCACGTAACTGGGTCTCGATAGCACCCTTACGCTCCTCAAAAGTTGGAGGCTCACTCTCCTCAACTTCCAGCAACTTAATAAAGTGTGTTCCGCTATCAGTGGTAACCGGAGCAGACACCTGACCAACCTCCAAGCTTGCCAGTGCCTCCTCAAAAGCCTGAGGGAAAACATCACCGGCGGTAAAGCCGAGGTCTCCACCCTCTTCCCGTGAACCAATATCTTCTGAATAAGCTTTGGCCAGTTCGGCGAAGTCTTCACCTGCATCCAGCTTGGTCTGGATCTCCTCCAGCTTCGCTTGGTCTGCGTCCTCCAAAAGGATATGAGCTGCGCGACGACGAAGGTCAGCGCCAAAACTGGCAATCTCTTGGTCGTACTGCGAGCGAACATCCTCTTCTGAAATATCGATATTGGCTGCAAACAACGCGGGAGTAAGCTCTATATACTCAACTGCCACTTGCTCAGGTCGCTGGTATTGACTCTGATTTTCCTGGTAGAACTGCTCGACTTCTGCATCACCAACTTCAGTGGTGGCCAGAAGCTCCTGTACCGGCATTACTACATAGTTGAAATCACGCTCTTCCATTGATGCCGCCACCACCTGCTCGGCATCAGCTTGCGTAGTAAAAGCGCTTTCGGTAACGCTATCTGCATATTGCTGCAGCGCCAGATCACTTTCGACAATTTGAGGGAAATTGGCTGTGCTATAGCCCATACGACGCAAAGCATCGCGATATAATTGAGGATCAAAGGTGCCATTTACCTGAAAAGCTGGAATATCGGTAATGGCTTTATTAACAGCCGCAGTACTCATAACCATACCGCTCTCCAAAGCAGCTTGGCGCATGACTGAGCTTGAAATTAATTGGCGCAATACAGGTTCACGTAACTGCTCGTCGCTGATCAGGTCTGCTGGGACATTTTCCCCATATTGACTCATGATCATACTGCGACGATTTTGAATCGCTCGCTGCAAATCCAGATTGGTGATTTTTTCACCATTTACCTCGGCAACCGCATCGGCGGCACCACCACTGGCCCCTGAGAAAAAGTCGATTCCCCCAATGACCATAATGAACCCAAAGAAAGCTGCGACAATAATCGCTGCCGTCCCTTTCAGGTTATCGCGCATGGACTGAAGCATGCTCAGCTCCGAATTTTGACTCTAATTATTTAACTGTTACCAGATACAAAAAAGGCGTATCCAACCTGACACGCCTCTTTATAGCTTCGAATCTTTTACAAGGTCTCGAAGTTCACCGAAAAACTTAGTTTACGGCGTCTTTCAGGGCTTTACCGGCCTTGAAGTTAGGGATTTTCGCTGCGGCGATTTCGATGGGGTCGCCAGTGCGAGGATTGCGGCCAGTACGGGCTGCGCGCTCTTTCACTGCAAAAGTACCAAAGCCTACCAAGGCAACCTGATCGCCTTTTTTAAGCGCATCAGTAATGCTATCAACCATTGCGTCCAAAGCACGGCCAGCTGCTGCTTTTGGAATATCTGCAGACGCGGCAATTGCTTCAATCAGTTCGGACTTATTCACGCTTAATCCCTCTGTTCTTTTAAATATGTTCAGGACACCCTCAGGCCAGGTATCACTATTAGTAACTTTTTAACCACCGGCAATTTTGGCGCCGGGCAATAAGCCTCGTTTTATACCAACTGCCCGGTAACGGGTCAAGGAACCATGCGGGTTTCCGGACAGTTGAACGAAACCCGAGCATCAAAAATCAACAGAGTGGTTATGTTTTGGTCTTGCAATTGTTACGGGGTGACAACAGTCACCCCGTAACAGGTTAATGAGTTTGGATCGATCTTTGCGAGCGCTCTTCCGCCTGCTTTTGCAAGGCAGAATATTCCTCATCCGAAAGGGACTCGGGTTTGTGCTCAAGTGCCAACTCCAACACCTGGTCGATCCACTTGACCGGTTTCACCACCAGGTCCTGAAGGATATTGTCGGGAATATCTTTCAGGTCACGCTCATTATCCGCAGGTATCAGTACAGTTTTTATACCGCCTCGATGTGCTGCCAATAACTTTTCCTTGAGACCACCAATTCGTAAAACTTCTCCACGCAAAGTGATTTCACCAGTCATCGCCACATCCGAGCGCACAGGAATATTGGTGAGTACTGAAACCAAAGCCGTGCACATCGCAATACCCGCAGAGGGGCCATCTTTCGGTGTAGCACCCTCTGGCACATGAATGTGAATATCCCGTGTCTCGTGGAAGTCGGGCCCTATTCCGAGGGCTTGCGATCGCGAGCGCACCACTGTCAGGGCAGCCTGGATAGACTCCTGCATTACATCACCGAGAGATCCGGTCTTGATCATACGACCCTTACCTGGAACCGCAGAAGCTTCGATATTTAACAATTCACCGCCGACCTCCGTCCAGGCAAGGCCGGTAACGATACCGATTTTGTTCTCCTCTTCGGCACGGCCGAAGTCAAATTTACGCACACCCAGCAACTCTTCCAGCTGGTCAGATTTGACCACAGCCGTTTTCTCCGATGGGTTGCGTACATGCTCGGTCACGACCTTCCGGCAGATTTTGGCAATTTCGCGATCCAACCCACGTACACCAGCTTCACGAGTGTAATAGCGAACGATATCCCGTATTGCCTCATCGGACAGATCCAACTCATCGTCTTTCAAGCCGTTAGCCTTACGCTGCTTTGGTACAAGGTAGCGCTGGGCAATATTGAGTTTTTCATCCTCGGTATAACCGGGAATACGGATAACCTCCATGCGATCCAGTAATGGACCGGGAATATTCATGGAGTTGGAAGTACATACGAACATTACATCTGACAGGTCATAATCTACCTCGAGGTAATGGTCGTTAAAGGTCTTGTTCTGCTCCGGATCCAGAACCTCGAGCAGTGCTGAGGCCGGATCTCCGCGCTGATCCATGCCCATTTTGTCGACCTCATCGAGCAGAAACAGCGGGTTCTTTACACCGACTTTGGAAATTTTTTGAATCAACTTCCCTGGCAGTGAGCCTATGTAGGTTCGGCGATGCCCACGAATTTCCGCTTCATCGCGCACGCCGCCAAGGGCCATTCGCACATACTGTCGATTGGTAGCGCGAGCTATAGATTGCCCAAGTGAGGTCTTACCAACCCCTGGAGGCCCAACCAAGCAGAGGATCGGACCCTTCACTTTTTTTACGCGCTTCTGTACCGCCAGGTATTCAAGTATACGTTCCTTGACCTCCTCCAGACCGTAATGCTCTTTTTCGAGTATCTCTTCAGCCTTCTTAAGGTCATGCCTTACCCTGCTCGCTTTTTTCCAGGGCAGACTTAACATCCAATCGATATAGCTGCGCAGGACCGACGCTTCTGCCGACATCGGAGACATCATCTTCAACTTGGCAAGTTCAGCGCGGGTTTTCTTCTCAGCCTCTGCACTCATACCGGAATCGGCAATTTTGTTTTCCAGCTCTTCAATTTCATTGGGCTCTTCAGTAATTTCGCCCAGCTCCTTTTGAATCGCCTTCATCTGCTCATTCAGATAGTACTCACGCTGGCTTTTCTCCATCTGCTTTTTCACGCGGCCACGAATGCGCTTCTCTACCTGGATCAGGTCGATCTCTGAATCCATCAGGCCAAGCAGATGCTCCAAGCGCTCTTTAACGCTGGAGGTTTCAAGAAGCTCCTGCTTCTGTGCTAGCTCAAGGGACATATGGGCAGAAATGGTATCTGCAAGGCGCCCTGGTTCATCGATCCCAGACAGAGAGGTGATGACCTCGTTGGGTACCTTCTTGCTCACAGAGACATACTGTTCAAATTGAGTCATCACCGAGCGCACCAGAGCATCAGCCTCGGCTTCAGGCAACTCAAACGTCTCCATAGGCTCTACTGTCGCCTCGAAGTGGTTATCCCTCTCCATTACATCGAGAATATTTACTCTCTCCCCCCCTTCCACTAGCACTTTGACCGTACCGTCGGGAAGTTTGAGCAGCTGTAAAACGCTAGCTATGGTGCCCACGCGATAGATGTCCTCAGCGCCAGGGTCATCTTCCGATGCTTTTTTCTGGGCTACGAGTAACACTTGCTTATCCCTGCGCATGGCCTCTTCCAGAGCCTCTATGGACTTTTCCCTGCCAACAAATAGCGGGATAACCATATGGGGGTAAACAACAACATCGCGCAATGGCAACAACGGATATTCAAGTTTGGTGTCGGATGACTGATCCATAGAACTCCTCTCGGCCCTATCACTGGGTATTTGGCGCGGCATCATGCTGCTGTAGTAAATGACAGCTCAATTTGGGCCACCGCCCTTCAGTTGCTAGAGATGGGGGGGGAGAGCCCGGAATACAAGTCTAATCTGGCGACCAATTTGTGCCGAACTCAACTGAATACCAATAAGCCGCCTCGGTATTGGGGCCTCAAATGGTAAAAGGAGCTTCTTTTTAAGAAGTTGAGGTTATAAAAAAAGCCCCGAATTGGGGCTTTTTTAAGTACGAGGCGTCACTCTTCAGGAGCTGCTTTCTGGGGCTGGGTCTCACTTTCATAGACGAGTAGCGGGGCCGACTCACCCTTGATTACAGCCTCATCGATAACTACTTTAGCTACGTTGTCAGTGGAGGGGATATCGTACATGGTCTCCAAAAGGACAGATTCCATAATAGAACGCAGTCCACGAGCACCGGTTTTACGCTCCATTGCCTTGGTAGCTACAGCATCCAGGGCATCTGGGCGGAAATCCAGTTCCACATCCTCCATCTCAAACAGTTTGCCGTACTGCTTGGTCAGTGCATTGCGAGGCTCTGTCAGGATCTGGACCAGGGCCTCACGATCCAATTCCTCAAGAGTCGCGGTTACCGGAAGCCGCCCAACAAATTCGGGAATGAGACCGTAACGCACTAGATCCTCGGGTTCGAGATCTCTGAGAATCTCACCGAAATTACTGGTTCCGTCCTTGGACTTCACTTCAGCACTGAAGCCAATTCCACCCTTTTCGGAGCGATCGCGAATTACTTTATCAAGGCCGGCAAATGCTCCACCGCAAATAAACAGGATATTAGAGGTGTCCACTTGCAAGAATTCTTGCTGAGGGTGCTTACGGCCTCCCTGAGGGGGCACTGAGGCCACAGTTCCTTCAATCAGTTTCAGAAGTGCTTGCTGAACACCCTCACCAGAAACATCACGGGTGATAGAGGGATTATCTGACTTGCGAGAAATCTTGTCGATCTCATCGATGTAAACAATGCCCTGCTGAGCCTTCTCCACATCGTAGTCACATTTCTGTAACAGCTTCTGAATAATGTTTTCTACATCCTCACCAACATAACCAGCTTCAGTGAGAGTAGTAGCATCTGCAATCGTGAAAGGTACGTTGAGCAGGCGAGCAAGGGTTTCCGCAAGCAATGTCTTACCGCTACCAGTCGGCCCAACCAACAAGATGTTGGACTTACTTAGCTCAACTTCATCCTTGCTCTTTACACCAGCTTTGCTGCGTAGGCGTTTGTAGTGGTTATATACAGCCACTGCCAGTACACGCTTGGCCCGCTCCTGGCCAATAACGTACTGATCAAGGATCTCAGTGATCTCGCGCGGCGTGGGCAAGCGTCCCTCCGGGCCCTCCGCACTCTCTTGGACCTCTTCGCGAATAATGTCTGTACACAGTTCGACACATTCATCGCAGATAAAGACTGACGGCCCAGCGATTAACTTCCGCACTTCCTGCTGGCTTTTGCCACAGAAAGAGCAGTACAGCAATTTGCCGCTGTCTTCTCCGCTGCTTTTGTCGGTCATCAAAATACTCCGTGGTCACTGGCCGGCCAGGGCCTTCAAATTTAGCTATTACAGCAAGATGCTGTTTTTTGGCGTATTTTTCAAGCCCCTCAACTAGGAAGTCTGCTCAAAATTATTAACAAATATAGGAAAACGCCACTAGCAAATTTTTTTTGTTGAAATACTATTTTTCCAGTGCTTGGCGACGGGATAGGACATCATCCACTAAGCCATATTCCTTGGCCTCATCAGCGCTCAAGAAGTGATCTCGCTCAGTATCGCGCTCAATATCACTGACCGGGCGGCCGGAATGATGCGCCATCAATTCATTGAGGCGATGGCGAATCTTCAGGATTTCCTGGGCGTGGATATGTATATCACTAGCCTGCCCCTGAGCCCCGCCACTGGGCTGATGAATCATCACCCGGGAATTGGGCGTAGCAAAACGCTTACCCGGAGCACCCGCAGTAAGCAGGAAAGCGCCCATACTGCAAGCCTGGCCAATACACATGGTGCTTACATCAGGCTTGATGAACTGCATGGTGTCGTAGATAGACATCCCTGCAGTAACAGACCCTCCAGGGGAGTTGATATATAGGTGGATATCTTTATCGGGGTTCTCAGCTTCAAGAAATAGCAACTGAGCAACCACCAGATTGGCCATATGGTCTTCAACCGGTCCAACCAGGAAAATAACCCGCTCCTTAAGCAGACGGGAATAAATATCAAATGAACGCTCACCCCGGGCAGTTTGCTCCACCACCATCGGCACCAGTCCGCTTGCTGAAGGTTCGATCGAGGCTTGGGGAAAATCAATTCGTGCCATAGGTACCATTGCTTCCTTTTGTGGCGTTTTCGGCAGGCCAGCAGATAGGCAGATTTGCCTGTGCTGAGAAATTCGTCTTCAGAGCTTAACCGGTCAGGGCGGATAAAGCCAGCCGGTAAAAAGGAAGGAGATGCAATGACGCCCGGCAAAGCCGAGAGCCATTGCATCCTTGAGAAAGCAGATTATTAACCCTGCTTCTGCGGCTTGATTACGTCATCGTAGGAGCTTTGTACCTCTTCAACCTTCGCAGCATCCAGTACAAAGTCTACAACTTGATCTTCTAGAACTACTGACTCAACACCAGACAGCAACTCGCGATTGTTATAGTAGTATTCAACTACCTCTTCTGGCTGCTGGTAAGTGGACGCCAACTCTTCAACCTTCGCTTTTACACGATCTGCATCTACAGACAGGCTGTTCTGCTTAACAATCTCGCCAACAACCAAACCCAGTACTACACGACGCTTTGCCTGCTCTTCAAACATTGTGTCCGGCAGCATGCGCTCAGCGTCTTCGGCTTTGATCTGACCTCCGAATTGCTGAACCATTTGACCGCGCAGAGTGCGAACCTCATTCGCAACCAATGTTGATGGCAGCTCGACCTGATGCTTTTCACACAACTGATCCATCACTTGGGTTTTAACTTTATTTAACGCCGCATTTTTGAGTTCGCGCTGCATATTGTTGCGCACTTCCTCACGGAATTTTTCTTCACCGCCCTCTTGAACACCATAGGCTTTGAAGAATTCTTCATTCAACTCGGGCAATTCAGGCTTTTCGGAGGAAGTTACTTTGATATTGAAGGTTACTGCAGCACCGCGCAGATCTTCAGCCTGATAGTCCTCAGGGAAAGTCAGGTCCAGGTCTGTTTCCTCACCTGGCTTCATGCCGAGAATACCCTCTTCAAAGCCAGGGATCATCTGGCCTGAACCGAGAACCAGCTGATGACCTTCCGCTTTACCACCTTCAAACTCTTCTCCGTCTTTACGACCGAGGAAGTTGATAACAACACGATCACCTTTTTGTGCTTTGCGCTTAGTGTCCTTCCAGGAAGACTGCTGCTTGCGCAGCACATCAATCATGTTGTTTACATCGGCATCAGTTACGTCGGCAATTGGGCGTTCAACGCTGATTTCCGCCAGGTTAGAGAGCTCAACTTCAGGATATACTTCAAAAGTGGCAACATATTCCAGATTTTCACCAGCTGCAGTCTGCTTGGCTTCAATACTGGGCTGGCCGGCCGGCTTCAGCTCTTCTTTTTGAACAGCATCATAGAAGGAACGACTCATCACCTCGCCAAGCACTTCCTGTCGAACACCAGCACCAAAACGCTGACGCACCACCTTCAAAGGTACCTTGCCTTTACGGAAACCATTTACGCGAACAGTCTTGGCGGCCTGCTGGAGACGCTTGTCCACTTCTTTATCGACGATTTCCGCCGGCAAATTAACCGTTAAACGACGCTCCAGACCGGAAGTAGTTTCGATGGAAACCTGCATGTTTATCCTCGTGAGACTATCTCTTTTATCGCGCCGCAGCGCCAACGAATACCGGGCCGCCGGGACTTAGCCAACCGCCTCTTAGGGCATAGCCGTCAAAATTGCACAGCAATTTCCGGCTGACACCAAATACAAGGAGCCCGCACTCACCCCTCCAGGGCAAGTCATGCGGACTCCAGAGTTCTTAATTTGGTGGGGACGGGGAGACTCGAACTCCCACACCTTTCGGCACCAGAACCTAAATCTGGCGTGTCTACCAATTTCACCACGTCCCCAGAACTTTTCCGCCGCTAACTCTTTGAAAAGTAAAGAGTTTCAGCTCAAAACAAGAGCCCATCGCGACAAGGGGTGCAGATTGTGCCACAGCATTTTGAGGGCTTCAACACTTTACTGAACACTTTCCTCACAAAATAAAAAAAGGCGCCTCAAAGGCGCCTTTTTTCGAGATCCAATTAGATCAGACTCGCTCTACGACAGTGGTAATACCCTGCCCCAGGCCGATACACATGGTGGACACGCCCAGGTTACCGCCTTCGTTTTGCATAACGCTCAACAGGGTACCGGTAATCCGCACACCTGAGCAGCCGAAGGGATGCCCCAAAGCGATAGCGCCACCATACAGGTTGACCTTCTCATCCATCTGCTCAAGCAGATCCAGGTCTTTCAGCACCGGCAGTGCCTGGGCCGCAAACGCTTCATTCAGCTCGACCTTGTCGATATCGCCGATTGTCAAGCCAGCCTTCTTGAGCGCCTTCTTGGTGGAAGGCACGGGGCCATAACCCATGATGGATGGATCGACACCAGCCAGAGCCATTTCCTTCACGCGGGCTATAGGGGTCATACCCAGAGCCTGAGCGCGCTCAGCAGACATTACCAGCATCACAGAAGCTCCATCGGTGATCTGGGAGGAGGTTCCGGCGGTTACTTGGCCATGCTTCGGGTCGAATGCCGGCTTCAGCTGAGACAGGCCTTCCACGCTAGTATCGGGGCGGATGGTTTGATCCGTTTCAACCAGAAAAGGTACGCCGTCGTCGTCGTGGCCTTCAATGGCAATAATCTCGCGATTGAATTTCCCGGCCCTGGTAGCTTCAGCAGCGCGATGGTGGGAACGAGCACCGAACTCATCCATCTGCTGACGCTGGATACCATGCATCATCGCCAGGTATTCAGCAGTCATACCCATAGAGCCTGCAGCTTTTGCCATATATCGGCCCAGCATTGGGTTGGGACTGACATGCTCCATCATATTCAAGTGGCCCATGTGCTCAACACCGCCCACAACGTACACATCGCCAACGCCAGCCTGAATGTTGGCAGCGGCAGTGTGCAGGGAAGACATTGAGGAGCCACACAGACGGTTGACGGTTTGCGCCGGAATGGTGTGTGGCAGACCGGCACGCAACAGAATAAAGCGAGCTACGTTAAAGCCCTGCTCATCGCGCTGCATAACGCAGCCCCAGATCAGGTCATCGATCTCAGCGGGATCGAGCTTGTCGTTGCGCTGCAGGAATTTTTTCAGCAGCTCAGCGGACATATCATCGGCGCGAACATGGCGATATACACCATTCTTCGAGCGACCCATGGCCGTACGCGCGTAGTCGACGATTACGGCATCTCTAGGATTTAAACTCATCGCTATTCTCCTTACTTGTTGCCGTAGTAGGTTTTGCCACTTGCGGCCATTTCACGCATACGATCGGTCGGCTGGTACAGCTCGCCCAGTTCGGCGTACTTATCGGCAATCTTCACGAATTCATCCAGGCCAATACTGTCCAGCCATGCGAAGATTCCACCGCGGAATGGAGGGAATCCGATGCCGTAGATCAATGCCATATCGGCTTCAGCCGGGGAATCGACGATACCCTCTTCCAGGCAGCGAGCCAGCTCTGTTGCCATGGGCACCATCATGCGCTCGATAATTTCGCCTTTCTCGAACTCGCGTCGATCAGCAACATGCGGCTTCAGCAGCTCGTAGGACTCTTCGGTAGCCACTTTCTTCGGGCGACCTTTCTTGTCCTGCTCGTAATTGTAGAAACCTTTGTTGTTCTTCTGACCATAGCGACCCGCTTCATACATCACATCAGAAGCGGCGGTGAAGTTTTTACCCATACGATCAGGGAAGCCTTCAGCCATTACGCTTTCTGCGTGGACACCGGTATCAATACCAACAACATCCATCAGGTAAGCGGGGCCCATCGGCCAACCCCAGCGCTCCATCACCTTATCAACGGCCTGGAAGTCAGCGCCATCACGTACCAGCATGGAGAAACCAGCAAAATAGGGGAAGAGAACACGGTTAACCAGGAACCCAGGGCAGTCGCGCACAACAATAGCTTTCTTACCCATCTTGTTAGCGTAGGCAACAACGCGAGCTACGGCGGTGTCGGAAGTTTTCTCGCCGCGGATCACCTCAACCAGCGGCATTTTGTGCACCGGGTTGAAGAAGTGCATACCGAGGAAGTTTTCCGGGCGGGAAAGCGGCTCGGCCAGATGGTTAATGGAGATGGTAGAAGTATTAGAAGCGATTACAGTGTCTTCGCTTACCTTGGTTTCCACCTCTTTCAATACAGCATGCTTCACCTTGGGATTTTCAACCACGGCTTCGACAACAACATCGATATCGTTGAAGCCATCGTAGCTTAGGGTTGGCTCAATGCGATTGAGCACTTCACCCATTTTCACAGGGGTCAGGCGCTTGCGATCAACCAGCTTGGACAGCAGCTTATTGGCCTCATTCAGACCGAGGTCAATACCTTTCTGGTCGATATCCTTCATTTTGATTGGAGTGCCTTTGTAGGCGGACTGGTAAGCAATACCACCACCCATAATGCCAGCACCCAATACTGCCGCACGCTCAATCGGCTTGTCGGCTTTCTTTTCCCAGCCCTTGGCGACCTTGCTGATCGCCTGGTCTGCCAGGAACAAACCCACCAGGGATTTGGCAGTGCCAGTCTGGGCACAGAAGATAAACTTCTCCTGCTCAACTTTCAGCGCTTCTTCACGGGTTAACTTGTAACCCTGCTCAATAGACTCGACTGCAGCTACTGGGGACGGGTAGTTTTTACCCGCTTGCTGACCGACGAATGCCTTGGTAGTGAAGAAGGCCATCAAAGCTTCAGTATCGTTTAGGGGGATCGGAGATTTCTTGATCTCGCGGCTAGCCTTGTAGTCCAGCTCGCCATTAATGGCCCGCTCGAGCAGTTTGATCGCAGCATCTTTGAGCTTGTCAGTAGGCACCACTGCATCAACCGCATGAGCCTCAAGCGCTGCAGCCGGCTTCTGTTCTTTACCCGCTGCAATCCACTCAGCAGCAACATCAACACCCACCACGCGCGGCAGACGAACAGTGCCACCCCAACCCGGGATCAGGCCCAGCTTAACTTCGGGAAGACCAACTTTGGCTTCCTCGCCCATCAGGCGGAAGTCACAGCCCAGGCACACCTCAAAGCCACCGCCGAGCGCGTAGCCATTGATTGCCACTGCAGTCGGAACCGGCAGGTCTTCCAGGCGGTTGATATTTTCGTTGTTCTGATTCATCAGATCAGCAACACCCTCTGCACCCGCAGAGAAGGCATCGCCAAACTCAGTGATATCAGCACCAACAATGAAGACGCCTTTGCCGCTTGTCAGCAGTACGCCTTTTATACCATCCGCTGCTTCGATAGCATCCAGCGCTTGAGAGAGTTCAGAAACCGTCTGGCGGTTAAATTTATTGACGGATTCGCCTTGAAGGTCGAATTTGAGCTCGGCAATGCCGTTGTCCAGCATCTGTACCGTGAGCGCTTTGCCACTAAATAACATTGATTGACCTCTTTTATTCTGGGCCGCGATCCTGGGCCCGGGGTCGGAATTTTTGTGCAACCACAGGCCGTCCCGCAGGGTGCGGTGACACTTTGGCCCAATATGGTCAGCCGTAGTATAGCCAGATTCAAACGATTGTTTGAATACTATTTCTTACAAATAGAATGGCGCTACCAGCACCGAAGTACAGAAAATGGCCAACCTAAGAAACGGTGGCCAAGCTTTTAAGCGGAGCTAGTCTATCCCGGATTGATTTGACTTTTCAGCCGTCTGGCGCAAATTACTCTTTATTCAACACA
Source organism: Microbulbifer variabilis ATCC 700307 (assembly GCF_000380565.1). GTDB lineage: Bacteria > Pseudomonadota > Gammaproteobacteria > Pseudomonadales > Cellvibrionaceae > Microbulbifer > Microbulbifer variabilis. The sequence continues at coordinate 139,962 of NZ_AQYJ01000029.1, read as the reverse complement.
GTATGTAGATCAGCGGATTGTGGTTCAGGAAGGGCTTGAGCTGGGGTCGCAGCATAGACAACTATACAGTCACAGCTACCGGGGTTTCGAAAGCGATGGGGGCGCCTGCTGCTAAAGTAAAAACCATCCCCAGTTCTTAGCAGGGCGAGATCTGACCCAACCGCAACCTCCAGCTCACCGGCAACCACTATTCCCCCTACCTCACCGCCGGCGACAGCAAAGTCAGGTCCCGAGTCCCGCCCAACAGGAAAAACTTTTCGCAGAATAGACATACTGCGATGCTCCCGAAAACCACCCAATAGCTGGGAGCGTACACCTCCCTGGCCAATATCAGGCATTTCATTAGCGCGAAAGAAAATCTGGCCTGGCTTACCAAGCTCCAGGGAGAAAAACTCCGCTAGGGACATTGGGACACTACCCAGGATCTTATTCAATGACCCCACCGACGGACTCACCCGCCCCTGCTCGATAAAAGAGATGGTGGCATTAGTGACGCCTGCCCGTCGTGCCAGCTCACGCTGGGAGATACCGTAGATATTGCGCACCATTTTCAATCGAATACCGACATCACTGCTATCGCCGGATTCACTGGACACATCCATGTCTGCCATTGCATTTCCTATCAAATTTGAGTGTTTAACCCTCCGGTCACCACACCTTCAATAACAGCAATTGGCGCTAGTGATTAATTGTCCCTTTACTCTACACCATATCGTCATAGGGATTTTCTTGAGGAAGGGAGACCGGCGAAAGCCCCGGAAGAACAACTTCTTCAGTAGACAATGCAATCTCACCTTCATCAAACAAACCCTCCCCAAAGCGGTAGATGGTATTTAGCTCTCCCCGGCTAGCCTCGACATCGTAAGCCTGCGCCCGCTCAATAACGGCTTCGTTACTCTTGCGGTAATGAGATACGGACTTCTTCCCGTGCCGTTTCTCAATCATGTTGCGAGTAAGATGCGGAGAAAGCACTGCAGCAGTGGCATTATTGCCACCAAACCCTTTCGAGTTCAGCAACGCAAGATCCAGAGAGCGAGGGTCTCTTTCGACGTGCTCAAGGGAGAAATCCAGGTTCTCTTGATGAACATCGTCAGCAATCCTGTCAGTGGTCAGGATACCCGGAAGTATTCCTTTATCAAAAATGCCTAGCGCTGTAATCAGCTGGTCGCCACTGGCCGCAGCTACGGTATGCCCTACAAAAGCTTTAACAGCACACACTGGCCATTTTTCTATTCCAAAAGTTCCAGCCAGGCGGTCGAGTATCGCCGATTCGGTTACCCGGTTTTGCGGAGTACTGGAGCCATGAGCCTGTACAAAGCTGCGTTGGCGCAAGGCCTCGTCACCAATTATCGATCGAGCCTCTGCCATAGCCCTGGCCATAGTGAGGTAATTACCCGGACCCGGTGCGGAGATTGACTTCTTATTGCCATCGGCATTGATGTACACACCCGCAACAGAGCCATGAATATTCGCCCCCAGCTCCAACGCCAGGGCATCATCCATCAGGATTGCCCACTGAGTGCCCTCTCCCAAGGTAAACCCACAGTTATCCCCAAAGGGGCGGCTTGTTCGCCTGAAGTCCACTTCACCCGGGTAGAGTTTGCGCAAATTTTCGATGGTAGCCAGGGCTCCCATGGTGGAATAACCATCTACCACTTCCGGCACTAGCGGGGCCTCTGCAGCCCCCACAATGGCGACCCTGGCACGGCCAGTGCGGATATCCTCCACTCCCGCTCGCAGATTATACAAATAACTGGCACAGGCCCCTGTCACTGCTCCTGTCGATCCCACATTATCCAGCACATAAGCATTTACAAAGTCGGCAGGCATACTGTTCAGACCGAGCGCCAGTTGCTTGGAACTGACTCTAGAACCACGCAAACGGGACTGCATCAAGCCCCCATTGCCAAAGTGATCCAATTGACTCATGGCCGAGGAGGCATACACAGAAATATTTCCTGGTCCCACAGCCCTTACAACTGTCTCCCAGTCAATACCCATGGAGCGCACTGCGTCAGAGGCCCCCAACACAGCAAGTTGCAGGCCGCGGGGGTGGAAGCGGGAATTGTAGTGATCGCCAGGCTCAAACCCAGTAGGCAACTGTCCCCCAGCGCCAACAGGAATTTCTCGGTAACTGTCCAACATCACCGACAAGCTCGGTGCCATCACACGCACCTTGCCACCCCCGATGGGCTCAACCTGCCACCCATCTGGTTGGGGATGAGGTAACTGACGCGCCGACATCTCAAAGGTGATGCCATTGGCGCTATTCAAGTTTGCTGCCTGGTGGAAATGACACCGGTGGTAGTCATAAAAACGCGCTTCCAGCTCTCGCACCAGAGTCCCTTGCAGTACTTGCTGCTCAAGCCCTGGATCCAGGGGAGTTCCGGCTTCAGCTCCCCTGCGAAGCCCCATTAGCGCAGCAAGGTCAGACAGGATATCAGCCCGCTCTCGCTGATCCAGCTTATCCAACACCAAACGGGAATAGCCCCGATGAAAGGAACTACGTCCTGCGGGGTTAAAACCACCAAATGCGGTGATTACGGGAAGGCGCTGCATCCTGACCTCCAGCCAAGCACTAAACACTTAATTTTCGAGTTGGGGAGTGTAGGGGGTGGCGATTCCGCCCAGTTATGGGCATACTGGCCAGCAAAATTGAGTGTTTTGGCCAATGGCGCAAGTGCGCTTGAGTATGCAATGCGAACGGTAACCTTTCTCCTAATTGATCAAATGCTGGCGACCGGCACGGTGCTTCCACTTGAAATGCTGCGTGGAGCCGAGAGCCGTGCCCGGGTGGAGGGAAAAAAAGAATCCCTGCGCCTGATAACTGCCAGCATGGATGGACGTCCAGTCAACACCCGTTGTGGCTTTACTTTCCAGCCCGATGTCGCCTTGAGCGAAGCCCCAGATAGCGATCTCATCTATATTCCCGCTCTATGGCGCAATCCACGCCCTGCACTTAAGCGTAGCGGACCGATCCTGGACTGGCTCAAGAGCCAGGCAGCAGCCGGAGCCGCCATCAACGCAGTGGGTACTGGTGTGTGCTTCTTAGCGGAAGCCGGCCTACTAGACGGCAAGCCCGCCACCACACACTGGCATTACTTTGATCGCTTCAGCTCCGATTACCCCAAAGTTAAGCTGAAACAACAGTATTTTATTACCCAGGCAGATAAGCTTTTTTGTGCCGCAAGCGTCAACGCCCTCGCTGATGTCACCGTGCATATGATCCGTCAACTTTACGGACCTGCAGTCGCAAGCCATGTGGAAAGGAACTTCTCCCACGAAATCCGCAGGCCTTTTGAAGAAATCGCTTATTCAGAGGGCGCGGTGCACTTGCACCCGGATGAAGATATCGTCCAGGCCCAGGCCTGGCTTAAGGAGCATTGCAATACAGAAGTGCGCTTGAGTGAAGTAGCGCAAATGTTTGACATGAGTGTTCGTTCATTTAACCGGCGATTTAAGCTGGCTACCGGGCAAACACCGCTGCAATATCTGCAGAATGTGCGGGTAGATATGGCTAGGGAACTTTTACAGTCCAGCAACCTATCGGTTAACGAAATTGCAGAAAAAGTTGGCTACCAGGATATGGGGCACTTTACCGCACTATTCAAAAAATTCCTGGCCACAACGCCCAGTGAATATCGCACCACTGTGCGGGCAAAACTATTCAGGGTAAATACCTGATTTGCGCAGGAAAATGACATCGCTATCGGCAAACTGAAGCTCGGCTTTTAATTTTTTAGCCAGCCATTGAAAGGTTTGCACACTGAAAAAGCTGATATGTGTAGGGTCACGGATATAGTGCCAACTGGCAAAGCGCTCTGGTGAAATCACCAACTTTGTCATCAGTGCCATCACTCCACCATCCCGCAACCTCTGCCAAAGGCAGGTCAATTCATCTCCAGGCGACACAAGGTGCTCCACCACTTCCGTCGCAACGATAAAGTCATAAGACTTATTCAGCGCGCCGGTGGTGGGAGCATAATAGCGATCGTATAAATCAACCCTGTGGCCATTATCAGCCAAAATTCTGGCTAGTAGCGGTGCAGGACCACAACCAAAATCCAGACCATCACTTGCCGGTAATAACTCATCCAGCAATGGTGCAGCACAACGACTGAGAAAACGGTGGTAACCCTCATCCTCCATGGAATTCTCATGCAGGTCGTAGTAGGCATGCTCTTCATCTGGGGTAAGATGATATTCGGTGGGCACAAATACTAAGGCGCAGCGATCACACTGGTGATAACTACGAAACTTATCGCGGTAATAAAACTGTACCGCCTTGTGGCGGCACAGTGGGCATACATATGACAAATCAGGCTGCAACTGAATCTGACTTTTTCTCACCATCAGTATGCTGTAATAAATTGCCTTCGCTGATTTCAATTTTGCGAGGTTTCATTGCCTCAGGAATTTCTCGCACCAACTCTATATGCAGCAATCCATTGGCAAGTTTCGCATCCGTAACTTTAACGTGATCCGCGAGCTGGAAACGTCGCTCAAAACTCCTGGCTGCAATACCCCGATGCAGGAAATTTCCTCGGGGAGACTCATCCGGCTTTTTGCCCGATACTGTCAGGCGGTTTTGCTCAACCTGGATATCCAGTTCAGACTGTTCAAAACCTGCAACTGCCATCGAAATTCTATAACTGTCCTCACCAGTCAACTCTATATCGTAGGGAGGATAGGAAGGTTGCTTCTGTTCACTGGTAGTCATGGCATCTAGTAGGCTGGCCATACGGTCAAAACCAATCGCAGAGCGGTACAGGGGGGAAAAATCAAAATTACGCATTGTTATATCCTCAATTCAGAGCAATATTAGAATTCGCTCGCCACAAAGCCCGAGCATTTTTTGCAAAAAACACTTTAAAAAAAGCTGCCTTCCGCACAACAGAGATAAGGGTAACAAATAGTTATTCAAGGGCTTAAAGAGAAAAAACATGTCAAAAGATTCAAAATTGGCCTCAAAAACTTCTTCACGCCTATTTATCGGTATCCGCCCACCAAGCGACACCCAAGTTTTTCTCGATAATCTATGTGCGCGCTGCAAGACGAAAATGCACCCGGAGACACTCAACAGAATACGCTGGACAAGCAGACAGAACAGGCACCTAACACTGGCGTTTCTCGGCCAGACCCCAAGTGAAAAAGTACTGCCACTCCAAAAAGGGTTAGAGGAAATTGCGAAAAACACCGTGAAATTCGAAGGATGTATCAGCTCAATAACCCCCTTCCCACAAAGCAATTCAAAATTACTCGCTACTGAGTTGACGCACAGCCCGGAATTGCTGAAAGCGTATGAGGATTGCAAAAGGCTGATCGAGAACCTGGGCATGAAACCTGAAGAGCTCGACTACCGCCCCCATATAACCTTAGCTCGCTGTCGGAGTGGTTTTTCCAATTTATTGACTGCTGCCCTGGATCATCCCCTTTGGCTCGACAATATCATTCTCTACCAAAGCAACCCTGCCCCGGAAAGCAGTCACTATCAACCACTTTTCGAAACAAGCTTGTCAGGCACAGAAGATATAAGGTAAATCAAAAAAGCCCGCAAATGCGGGCCTTCCTGGGGATATTATTTCAGAGAGTCCAAAACGTATTCGGGATACATCACTAAGCGAGGCCTTGAAAGGCGTCGCGCATCAAATACAAATACATAGCGTGTACCATCATCTTCAGCTGGAATCGTGCGACGGAATTTCCAGGTATTGATTTTATAGGTTTGCCTACCCGATTCTACTGCAGTCACCAACCGGTACTGATTCTTACCCAGGAACTCAAAAGGCACTCTCTCGCTTCCTGAGGGGCGCAATTCCAGGTTGCGGAAAGTTTGCTTATTATCTCCATCCTGCTCGCCCAACAAAGACGACAGACGCTCCTGTTCACGCTTAACATAGGCAAGCAATTCAGGGTCTATATCCTGCTTCAATTCCGGTACCGGCTCCGGCTCGGGCGCAACTTCACGCTTCTTGGGTTTCTCTATGGATGCAGTCTTAAGCTTGGGTGGCTTGGGCTGCTCAAGTCTCGCACTCCTAGCCAGAGCAGCTCTTCTCTCCGACTCTTCAGCCTTGGCGAGCATAGTGTCCACCATTTGGCTGATCTTGTCCTGCTGGGCGGAAATCTTGGCCTTAGTCTGAGTTATCGACTGCTGCTCCTGAGCCAGCCTGACCTGCAACTCTTTTTGATTTTCTTGAATAAACTCGAGACGGCGGCTGCGGCTATCCACACCGCGCTCCGCCATAGCGAAACCATGTTTTGCCTTGGTTAAACGGCGCTCAGTATCCGAATTCCCATTGGAGTCGTGGATGCGACGCGCCTCTTCCAGCTCGAGGCGACTTTCCTCAAACTCCTTGCGCAGCTCACTCAGGGACTCTTGCGCACGCTCAAGCTTGTACTCATAGGAGAGCAGCTCATTCTCAATGTCTTCCAGCTCGACCTGCTTGTTCTCGAGGGACTGCTCAAGACGCGCCAGCCGGTTTTTCTCCACCGTCAGGGATGATTGCGCCTGTGCCACAGCCCCGCCAAAAACTACCAAGCCCGCTAGAAAGAGCGAGCAGTACTGCTTTACCGCCATTGTACAGAACCCATTTCTCGATTTTTTGTCACACGTGAGATAAAAGCGCAGAGTCTAATTTTTGCTCAACCATTCCAAAATTTACTGTGCGCCAGAGCTAATTTTACGCAGGCTCAAGCTCGCGGGCAATGACCTCTCGTCCACATCTCGTACTTAACTGCTCAATAATCCCTCAAAATACATGGGCAAAGTCACTCTAAAGATAATTCGTCGAATTTTATGTGACATTTTCCTGCAATAGCGCTTGATTTTTTTTTTAGCGGAAGCATTATGGATAGCAGGGAGATGATCGCTGGACTCAGCGGAAACCCGACCCGGACGTAAAACACCCTTAGCTGTGCTATCAGCAAACTCTCGTTGCGATCCCGGCGGCTCGGTGCTCCAACTGCAGACACGACCCCTCCCAATAGGGCGCCCTACCTTCTTTTAGCAAACCGCATAAGCGGCCTGCATGGTTTCCTTTAACCGGAGGTATTTGCCCATGAAATCTGCGCCTAACGATAACATTGTGTTCCGCGATATCGACAAATCAGCTGCCCTGGCTACTACGGTATCCAAAAAGTTACATAAACTGGAACGTTATTGTGGCGACATCATTCGCAGTCGTGTAGTCCTGGAAGCCCCCCATCAACACAAGAGTAAAGGCCGACAATTTCGAGCCTCTCTGGAGCTTGCCATTAGTGGTAACCCAGTCACCATCAGCAGTGAAAACGAATCTATTCACCGGGCGGTTAATGATACATTTGCCTCTGCAGAGCGCTGCCTGAAAGAGCGCAGTGAACGCAGAAAGGCCATGCGCCACCAGGCACTTTACGAAGAAGCCGAACTAGAAGAGTAAGGAAAGTATTCGAGGAGATAAAAAGACAGGGCGGCGCAATCGCGCCGCCTTTTTGTTGTTGGAACTGATGCAAGCTTCCGGGAAACACTGATAAATCCTGCTGCCCTCCACAAGCTCCCTAGTCGCTAATGGAAATCATCATCCAGCAAGTAAACCCTAGCTTCCAACCGGCGCTCTCATTGTGACAAACTCTTCAGCAGCCGTTGGATGGATACCAATAGTTTCATCAAAGGTTTTCTTGGTCGCGCCTGCTTTCAAGGCTATCGCCATACCCTGAATAATTTCCCCGGCATCATCTCCTACCATATGCACACCAATTACCTTGTCGGTACTAGAGTCAACAACTAATTTCATCAATGTACGCTCGGTATTACCACTTACCGTATGGCGCATTGGCCGAAATTCGGATTTGAAAACAGTTACTGAGATGCCTGAATCCCGCGCCTCTTCCTCAGATAAACCTACAGTACCAATATTTGGCTGGCAAAAAACCGCCGTGGGGATATTGTTGTAATCAATTTCTGCCGTGTTTCCTGTACGCCAGTGTTTAACTAGTGCCATAGCCTCCGCCAATGCGACAGGCGTTAGCTGAGGCTCACCGGTAACATCTCCCAGCGCATAAATAGAGTGCACATTTGTGCGGAAATTATCATCCACTGAAATGGTGCCATCCTTATGAAGCACTACTCCTTGCTGCTCCAGGCCAAGCCCTACCGTATTAGCTTTTCGCCCAGTAGCATATAAAACCGTATCTACATTCAGACTGGAGCCATCTTCATCATGCACAAGCAGGCTGCCATCCTGCAGCTTTTCAATTGCCTTGACCTGATGATTGAATTTCAAATCAATGCCTTTTTTAACTACTTCGTCACGTACAAAATTGCGAATATCCCGATCAAACCCACGAAGAAACAGGTCCCGGCGATAAGAAAGATGGGTATCGGCCCCCAGGCCGGCGAAAATTCCAGCAAACTCTACAGCGATGTAGCCACCGCCAACTACGAGCACGCGTTTCGGAAACGCCTCCATAGAAAACACTTCGTTGGAAGTCAGCACAAATTCCCTACCGGGAATTTCTGGGATAAATGGCCAGCCGCCAGTGGCCACCAAGATACGCTCCGCCGTATAATCACGCCCATCAACGACAACACGATGCGGGTCGGCGATGCTGGCTCGACCATCAATTACAGTAACACCGGAATTGTTTAGCAGGTTGCGATAGATTCCGTTAAGACGACTAATTTCTTTTGCGTTATTGTCTCGAAGCGTAGGCCAATCAAAGTTCGCTCCTGAATTTTTCCAGCCATAGGCCCGCGCATCATCAAAGTTTTCACTGTAGCCACTGGCATAGACAAACAACTTTTTGGGAACACACCCTACATTGACACAGGTGCCACCCATGTAGCGGTCTTCAGCCACAGCAACTCTCATGCCCTGACTTGCAGCCATGCGTGCAGCACGCACACCGCCAGAGCCCGCCCCGATAACAAAAAGATCAAACTCATATTCAGCCAAAACAAACCTCTACTTCACTTAATTTTTCAACAAAGAGCCGAAGGAAATTTACCATCTGACAAACCATTTGGAACAAAGCTGTCACTCCTCACTTAATAATCGTTGACACTTTTTGGCGCTTTAGATATTCATGTGAAGACTGTCACAAAAAATACTCCGCCGGACAAAGTCGTAAACCAATAATGCGTGTTAGGCGGATAGAATAACCGTCACAAAAAAAGAGCAACGCATGGGCAAGAATATGAACTCTCCTATCTCAGTATTTCTACGGGCCACCGGGCTCCTATGCCTGCTATTTACCAGCACTCAGAGCATCGCAAATACCCATCCATCCTACCTCACCGAAAAGTACTGCAGCAGCTTGGTGGAACAGTTCGTCGATTCAGGCATGCGCAGTCTCGACAAGTATATCAATGAGCACTTCAACCCCGAATACAAAGGGGGCATCCGCAATACCATACGCTTTCTGGAACAGCGCCTCGAGTGGTTGAATGAGTGCAATAATTACCTCAAAGACACTGCACAAACCTATGTTTTTCACAGCGAAGATGACACACAAAGCATCTTTAGCGCGATCACTGAATTAACCCGTGAATTGCAACACGTTCGCTCTGGAGTTGAATATCGGGACGATGCGGGAAATAACAACCCTGCCCCTTATGTTAAGCGTCGTTTTGAAGCCCTGGCCCAACTGGTAGACCGGCACCACACCCGCATGCTGATGAAGAAGCAGTTCCAGTAAAAAATCCAAGAAAGCTCTGCCTCTTACAGAGGGGCCTGATTACCCAGCTCAGGCCCTTCCCCATACCATATTTGGGCTGGGCGATTTTTAGAGAAAATGGAGGAGCTAATCACTGCTAGAACGGGAAAACCCTGTATGCTCTTTGCGCGTAGGCCCCGCTTCCTTACGGCCAAATCCTACAGCAGAGAAGAGCTGGGGCATCCTCTCCTTCAGTCCCAGCCCAATGCGTGCCATTACGGAGCCCAGGCGTGGACGACGCTTGTCCGCAAATGGGATAGGCCGACAGCTCTGCATGGTTGCCAGACCAATACGTGCAACAAACAGACTGGCTCCAACCCCCTGTCCCAGGCGCGCCGAAAACGTGCTGAGCACGCTATCCCCAACCAGCTCTGGCCAAATTTCTGTTATGGCATATTCACTGGCACCACTGTAGGCCACAAGGGCGAGTACCTTCTTGAAGAGACGCCAACGCACGACGAGCGATGGACGCACCCCATAAATTTGTGCCACATCATCAATCATACGAAGTGACTGGCGCAGCGCGACCAGGATGTCAATACTAGCAAACGGACTCAACCCCACCAGTGCACCGGTTGTTGTTGAGTGGCGCACTACACGTCGCAACGCTTCCTGGTCAAGGGCGTCTAGAAAGGTCACTTCGAGATGCTGGAGCAGCTCACTGCTATCAAAGTAGTCCGGCGCCTCATCAAGCACACGATTGAGCAGGACCCCTTGGGGCTTGTTGGCAAAGTGCTCCTGCAACTGCTTACGAAATGGCTCCGCCTCTTTGTGACTGCGACAATCACGCATCTCCGCAGCCATCGACTGGGTTTTTTCAAGCTTTCGCAGAGGACGACCAGCGCGAAAGAACTCCCACACAGAGTTGACAATGACGGCTGCAAATATCGCAATAACCACGCCTGCAAGGGCTCCCAGGCTCCAGTGTTTATCCGCCGCCCAGGTATATAATTGTCGCAACTCCCACGCCAGCACCCCCACCGTAAGCGCAAGCGCCGAAAGAAGTGCGGGTTTCAACCACTTGAGCCGGAAAACTGGCAGGCGCAACTCTGAAAATGCAATACGATCCGGTAGAGACTCTCCAGTTGTGATGGATCTGGGAATATCCCCCCGTTCCTCTTGTAAGGCTTCAACCCGCGTCGTATCCCTGTGTGGCACCTCTCTTTCAGGTTCCTGTAATGACTCTATACGTGTGGTTCGCCGCTGTGTCTCATTATTGTCACCTTGCATCAAACTTTATCTCCAAGCAGCAAATTCAGTAGCGCATCGACACGGATATGGGGAATAGTACCGGAATCCATTCCCTGGGGAGGGCGCAGCTGTGGAGGTGCTGCACCGGTGTAGTGGCTCCAGCCGTCCTCCTCGCTTGGAAGACGTGAGAAAATCTCTGCATTCTCAAACCCCAAATAACGCCCCTTGAGATCGTGGCCCACGAGCATGCGCCGGCCATTGCGCTGATCTTCCCGAGAACAGCGCACCGCTGCAATTGCCTCACTAAAAATGGGAAGACCACGATGTCTAGCACCGGTAAATGTCTGCTGCAATTGCTGCCCGAGTAACTGGCGGAGCGCATCATGATCTGCCGCCAGAACCTGGTCCACTTTGGTCGCAGCAAATAGAAGCCGGTTAACTTTTGGGCGCCAAAGTTTACTCAGTAAGCCGGACTCACCGTAGCGGAAAGTATCTGCGATATGAGTGAAAGCCAGGCGCATATCATCGAGGGCCTGCTCTCCGGCAAACAATGTGCCAATCATATCCACTAACACCAACTGCCTATCCAGATGGCGAAAATGGCTCTCAACGAAGGGGGTTACCTGTCCCTGAACATAGGCCTCATAGCGGCGTCGCAATACCTGGTAGTTACTGTCATCCGGCATCGCCGCCAACTCATCGGCACTTAACTCACGTAAATCGAGTAACGGCAGTACCCCATAATCCTCACTATCGAGAAGGGCTCGCCCAGGTTGCAGGTAACTGAGCTTCCGTTCTTTCCTACAATCCTGAAGGAATCGCCTGTAATCCTCCCAGAGTGACGCAAGCTCACTTTCCCTGGCCTGAGATCGAGGTGACAGAGCAGCTAAGCGTGTTACGAGTTCGGGAGCCAGACCAGCCCTGGTGTCAGAGCCGATGATATGCGCCTGATGACGACACCATTCACGATAATCCATCCGCAGCAGGGGCAGGTCCATTAACCACTCCCCCGGGTAGTCGCGCAATTCCAGAACCAGGGTTTTATAACCCCTGCCCCGAAAGCGCCGGTGGCTACGCAAGTGAATATGGAGCTCCATAGCCGAAACATCGTGCGTACTCTGCGGCCAGCGAGGTGGCTCTGACATCAGTGCATCGAGGCAACTTTGATAGTCAAATACCGGAAGGCCCGAATCGAGGGCTGGCTTCAATTCGGCACCGAGCAGATCACCATTTAACGCCGGGGCAAATCCGGGTAACTGGGCTTTTTGCGGATGACTCAGTTGATAGATCAAACTGGTAAGGAGTGTCGACTTACCCGCGCCGCTGAGCCCTGTCACCCCAATACATACACGGCGATCCAACAGCCGCTCTGCTGCCCAGTGGGACTTCTCCTGGGCTCCTCGCCCCCAGTTGCGCAACTTTTCCTTAAAGCGTTTAGCACGACTGCTGTTTTGATCTATGTCGCTGTCCGGGCCTTGCTGCCGAGGCTCTACTACCTGGGGTTCCATATGGGAAGTGACTTCCTAAATAACGAGCGAAACCGGCACAAAGCCGGTCTCGTATGGGAGGCGCAATGCTGAATAGGCAATACGCATATGGCTATAAGCAACCGGGATCAGTCGACCAGGGCGACATCTCCAGAGCCCATCACCGAGAAAGAATCCCGTTGTGGACGTTTTAAGACAATGTCTCCGGACCCCATCACCGAACCAGAGGCACTATCAGCGCGCAGACCGCGTCCAGCAAAGTCCCCAGAACCCATAATGTTGATATTGACGCTGGCGACTCGACCACCAACCTTCATGTCCCCAGAGCCCTTGATAGCCGCGGAGAGGCTTTCCCCGGTAATACTGCGAAAATGTAGGTCACCGGAACCGGTGATAGCCACCTCTCCATTCACTGCCAGCGCCTTGTCTACCAGCAGATCACCAGAACCCGTTACGTATGCATTTAGGGTCTCTGCGGCAGCCTTTTTAACATAAATCGCACCAGATCCACTGACTCCGAGATCCAGGTTTTCACTTTCAATGCTGTCGGCATTAGCATCTCCAGACCCTGTGACCAAAAGTCCCTCGATCTTCGGCATCTTCACAGTAAAGTGCACTTCCTGATCGCGAGTGATAGTAACCACACCAAACCAACGCTGGGTGTTGTCTTCCACCGACAGCTCAAGCGTATCGCCTTTTACCACCACCTTGGTGTAGGGCATCGCTTCATCCGGCCCCGTTGCACTCACTGCAAATTGGTCTGCCTGAATCACCTCAACATGGGAGCTCCCCTTTAGGGACACCCGGGTAAAGTCACTGACGTCGAAGGTCTTGCTTTCCATTTTCTCAGCCTGAACGGAGGTGCTGTAGACAGAGCACACAGCCAGCAGAGCGAGTATTGGGGCCAAAAAAGCTTTTTTCAAAGTTGCCATTGCAGGTTTCTCGTAATTATCACCGTTACGTTCTACTAGACTACCTGAGAAGCTGGTTTGGATGCACCGCCTTCAAATAACTTTCACCAGGAAGAAAGCAGACCATTCAGTCAGTAGTTGTTTATCAACTTCCCATCAAGCGCAATCAGCCTCATTGCAACCCATTTCTTTCAGAGCCGTACGGATTTTTTCAGCTTCAATTGCCAACTGTTCAGGCGTAGCAGATTTTTGCAAGGAAAAATCAAAGTCCGTTAATTCATTCACAGGAATTAAATGTAAATGGGTGTGGGGAACTTCCAGCCCAGCAATCATCACACCTACACGCTTTGGTGAATAAGTCGCCTTTAGGCCTTTGGCGACTTTTTGTGCAACAAGCATTAAATGCGCCGCAAGATCAGCAGGAATATCATCCCAGTGATTAATTTCCTCTACCGGAATTACCAAACAGTGTCCCGGGTTAATTGGGGCAATTGTCATAATCGCAATCGCTTTATCATCGCGCCAGATAAAATGCCCAGGTAAATCCCCATTTATAATTTGAGTAAAAATACTTGCCATAAATCATCCTTTTCAGTTGCTTTTTTTGTACTTGGGTCAATCGTGCAGTCTAACACCGAGAGATAAAAACACAGCGTCGCGCGTAAAAAAACACTAACACAAATCGCGATTTTTTATTTGGCGTTCATAAAAGCAAGCGTACAACAACCTGTCGAACAGAATGACAATTTTCTTAAAGCAAGTTGGCAGTACAGGCGGATATGTCTTAGGCTGCTCACCAATTAATGTTGTACCGTCATTGAGCCAACGCACTTTGTGCACTATCGCCATCACAATATTTTCGGCTCTGCGGAATTTTTTATTTAAATACCTACTGCTCACCGGGGGGAGAGATATGGACAGCCTGTTAGATCAGGTCGGTGGTGCTAAATTTGTAAATCGCACAGTCAGTGAATTCTACGAGGCCATAGGCCGCCACCTATCAAATTACGAAACCTGCGATCACCGTAAGCAACAGAGCCGCCAGGCTCAATTCCTCAACCACGCACTTTCAGAGCAGCCCGAACCGGACCGCAGTAGTCGGGCCAGCTTCCTTGCTCGGGGCCTGAATCCAGCTTTGTTCGATGCTCTACTTGAGTACCTTGCGGAACGCCTGGTTGAACTGGGGTTCCCTTGGCAATTAAGTGAAAATCTCGTTCGGACCGCGAGCAGCCTCTACGGTGGCTGCGAACAAGACCTTTCCATCGCCTGTTGATTTTTTGAGCGCTCCGCGTATGTTGCGGCGCGCCCAACCTCTCAATACAATTGATGCCTCACAGCCTTTACCTTCCGTTTTCCAGCGCAGCGGTAAGCGCTACTTCACTTACGCTTCTAAATCAGAGATTATCCATGAAGATTGCCAACCACACAGTTGTGGAAATTCACTACACCCTGAAAGATGCAGACGGTACAGTCATCGACTCTTCTGCCAATGGCGAGCCGCTAAAGTACCTGCAGGGAGTCGGCAATATTATTCCAGGTCTCGAGCGGGAAATGCTGGAAAAAGCACCTGGAGACAAGTTCACAGCCGTTATTGCCCCTGAGGATGGATACGGCCAGCAAAACCCTGAACTGATCCAAACAATGCCACGCAGTGCATTCGGTGGAGTTGAAGACCTGGAAGTGGGTATGGCATTCCGCGCTGAGAGCACTGACGGCCACCCCATCGAAGTGGAAATCATTGATATCGACGGAGACGAGGTGACAATTAACGGCAACCACCCACTGGCTGGCGTTGAACTGCACTTCGACATCGAAGTGGTTTCCGTGCGCGAAGCCTCTGCAGAAGAAATTGACCACGGCCACGTGCATTAATCTATCTGCCGGGCGGTACTGGAGCCAGCTTTATCCTTTGGGCCGCCCTTCTTTAGTTATGCTCCCCCCCACTCCCAAAAAGATCGTTATCTTCGACAGCATCTGCAACCTCTGTAACGGCTGGAGCCGCCTGCTGCTGAAGTATGACAAGGAACACTATTTCACCCTCTGTCGAGCGCAGTCAGCCGCAGGACAGTATCTTCTCCAGAAACTGGGAATGCCTCTGCAGGACTTTGAAACAATGGTTTTGCTGGAGCGCGAAAATGGCTCATTCCGCCAATATCATAAGAGTGATGCTGCCCTGCGTATCGCAGCCTCCCTTACCGGCTACTGGCGTTTAATTGCCCTTTTGCGATACATTCCACGTCCCGCACGCGATCTCCTGTATGACCTGATCGCCCGTAACCGGTATCGCTGGTTTGGCCGACGTAACAGTTGCCTGCTGCCAAGAGCTGCAGACGAGCATCGCTTTCTGGAAGAAGTATCGGAAGAGAACCCCAATGAGCCAGTCTGAACAATACCTTCAACGCTTTGGCGGTATCGGCCGCTTATACGGCAATCGCGCTTTGGAAGCATTGAGCAGCGCTCATATGTTGGTCATCGGCATTGGCGGCGTAGGCAGTTGGACTGCAGAAGCTCTGGCCCGCAGTGGAGTCGGATCCCTAACCCTTATCGACCTGGACGATATCTGTATTACTAACACTAACCGCCAAAGCCACGCGCTGGCTACCACCATTGGCAACATGAAAATTGAAGTAATGGCGGAACGCCTGCGGCAGATCAACCCCGAAATTCAGGTCAATTCCATTGAGGACTTTATCGCCACAGATAACCTGGCCGAGTTAATCGATCCAGGTAAAATGCCCATCGATATTGTTGTCGATGCAATCGATAACGCCCGGGTAAAAGCCGCTCTGATAGCCTACTGCAAAGCGCGAAAACTGCGCCTGATCACCGTAGGCTCCGCCGGAGGCAAATGCTCACCCCAGGCTATTGAATGCACTGATCTCGGGCGAACAATCAATGACCCTATGTTGGCCAAGGTACGCCAGCACCTGTATCGATTCCATAACTTCCAGAAAAGCCGCAAGCGCCTGTTTGGCATTGATGCTATCTATTCAAGTGAAGCAATGGTCTACCCAAAGCCTGATGGCCAGGTTTGCCAGCAGAAGAGCGCTATGCAGGATGGGGTTAAGCTGGATTGCAGTGGCGGCTTTGGCGCCGCCACTATGGTCACGGGTACCTTTGGTTTTATCGCTGCCAGTAAAGCGATTGAGCGACTCCTTCAATCGAAAAGTTAAGCCGTCACCAATTGGGCTCTAAGGCGATCGCGATAACGTCGACTCACAGGCACCTGTTGTCCATTTGACAATCGAATGCGCGCATCGCCACTGTCCAGGGTCTCAATTTCAGCGATAGAGTCCAGACGCACAATATAAGAGCGATGTACGCGCACAAATGAATCTGGATCCAGGCGCTCTTGCAACTTTGCCATGGTGCCCCGTAAAGGGTAAATCCTGTTTTCCAGATGCAGATTAACGTAGTTTCCAGCGGCTTCTACCCACTCGATATCCCGCACATTGACTAAAAATTCCTTGCCCAGCTTTTTCACAAGAAGCCGCTCGGGGCGCTCAATCAGATCTACTGACTCCCCATCATCCGGCTGCTCTAACATGCATACCTCTCCCTGCAAACGAAGTAGCAGGAAGCGATACAAATAAACTGAACCTAGTAGAAAGCCGTATGTACGGAAATCTTTGAGGTATTCATAGAAAAACTCTACAGGCCAATTGCCAAAGTCATAAGAGCCACCCTCCAGGCGATAGATCCCGGTGCGCAATACCACCATACCGACAACATGTAGCAATGACCACGGCAGGGTAAACAGCAAATGGATCAACAGGTTGCGCCGGATCTTTCCCTTCTGCAGGGGGAATCGGCGATCCCATGCCAATAACAAGGGAAGCAACATGGCTATCACCAGGATACTGGTGCCCTCCCAAACCAGGAACTCCCAGGGCTCGAAGCCTGACTCTCCACCATGATGTTCGAGATATTCCACCGCAAACTGCACCAGCCACAGCACGAGAAAAAACAGTGCCCAGAATCCCACTTCATGTAACCGTCTGCGCGCCAGGTACCTCTGCACCGTCATTTAATTCAGCCCTGTATGAATTTTCAGCGGCAGTCTATCCGCTATTTATCCCTAAAAGCCACCACTGGTACCCAAACAGGGACCAATCGACCCTTTGTAGTGGCGTGCGACGTGTTGAAGAGGGAAGCATAGTGACTACTCGAACCATGCCCATAAGAAGGAAAAAATGGAAAACAATTCTCGTCGTCGCTACGATATCGATGCCCTACGCGTAATAGCATTTGGCCTGCTGATCTTATATCACCTGGGAATGGCTTATGTCGCCGAGTGGAGCTGGCATGTAAAAAGTGCCAATCAAAGTGAGACTCTACAGCTCATCATGCTGGCGGTGAATCAGTGGCGCATGCCGCTACTATTCCTGATCTCCGGTGCGGCGACTCACTTTCTGTTTAACAAGTTGGGGAGTACCGGCTTCCTGCTGCGCAGATTGAAGCAGCTATTGATTCCCCTACTGTTTGGCATTCTCGTTATAGTGCCACCACAAGCCTATTATGAAGCGCTCAGCAATGGCGTGATAGAGCCCGGCTACCTGAGTTTCCTTTGGCGCTACTTCTCCTTTCAACCTTGGCCTGCCGATAGCTTTGCTGGCAGCCATGTTGGTTTCACCTGGAATCACCTTTGGTACCTGCCCTACCTGCTCTGCTACACCTTAGTCATTATCCCTGTTGCCCATTACCTGCGAAACAAGCAGTCACTGTTGAAACATTGGATATCTGGTATCAAATCCTGGCACCTAGTATTGTTGCCGCTCCTTCCACTGACCCTGTATGGCCTCTTTCTCTTCCCACACTTCGGCGGTATTAACTACGCAGTAGTAGGCGACTGGTACACCCATGCCCAGTTCTTTACATTCTTCTTTATTGGCTACCTGCTTGTGAGTAGCCAGGCACCCTGGCAACTGTTGACACGTCTACGTATTTTCCTTCTGTTTGCTGCGCCGGCTTGCTTCGGCCTGTTCCTGCTTTTTACTCGGACAATAGAGGAAAATTCATTTCCAGGTCAGTCACTTATCAACCTGATAATTATCTATACCAACCGCTGGCTTTGGCTGCTGCTAGTACTGGCTTGGGGGAATCACTACCTCAATCGACCTTTCTCCTGGTTACCCTATGCAACAGAAGCAGTCTACCCCTGGTACATATTGCACCAGACAATAACCGTAACGGCGATCTTTAAATTGAGGAGTTTGTCTTTAGGGCCAATAGTTGAGCCCCTACTTGTATTGGCAATCACAATTGTCGGATGCCTGGCTATCCATGAGTTGCTCATTAGGCGGATACCTCTGCTGCGCTTATTGTTTGGCCTTAAGCCCCTGGTATCGAAAGGGGCAGCGGGCAAAAATCCTGTGCCTCAGGGTAGCTAAACCCATTAAACCTCAGCAGTACCGTCTTCTATCTGGTGCAAAGCACGGCGCAACAAGGCGTAGAAGCCATTAGTGCGCGATTGACTGAGGTGTTTACTAAGCCCCAACTCCTTAAAGAGCTGGGGCAGATCAAGCGCCCTAATTTCCTCCAGGGTACGACCATCAATTTGGGAAAGAAGTAGGGCCCCAAGTCCTTTCACCACACGGCTATCACTATCAAGACCAAAATAATGGCGCCCCTCCCTCTCCTTGTGTACCAGCCAAGCCTCTGACTCACAGCCGCGTACCAGATTTTCCGGGTTGCGGATCTCAGGTTTCGCACTCACGACTTTGCTCCATAGTAAAAGTTCGCGGTAGCGCCCCTGCCAATTACGCTGGGATGTCAAGCGCTCCAACAATAACGTGGAAAAGTCATCCAGGTCCCAACTGTTACTCTCATCTTCCAGCCCCGAGGCGGACACTTGCTGCACTTCACAGTAATCCTCAAGTGCTTGTAAAAAATCCCTAATATCACTATCTGTGTTATACGCCGCAACGGAAGCACGCACTGTCACCAGGTTACCACTAGCTCGCCCGAGTAGTTGCGCACAATGATGCCCCACACGCACGGCAATATCCCGCTCATCCAGCCAATGCATTAAATCAGCTGCACTGCCATACACTGGCACAAAAGCAACAATTCCCAGGTTGTGGTGCACCTGGCTAATCAGACGGAAGTTTGGCGAAGCCCTCAACTCGCGATGAAGCCAGCGTACAAGCTTCTGCTCATGCTCCTCCATCGCCCGGCGATCCTGTTGGGCGAGAAAGTCGATCGCAGCACCAAGACCGGCAAGCGCAGCCAGTGGCGATGTCCCCGCTTCAAACTTATGCGGCAAGCCAGCATAGCGACTGGTATGCAGTTCCACTTCTGAGATCATTTCACCCCCCCCCAGCCATGGGGGCATAGACTCCAAGACAGCCTCCCTTCCATAAAGGAAACCCACTCCGCTCGGCCCATAAAATTTATGGGCTGAACAAACAAAAAAATCACAGCCAATTTTCTGCACATCTATTTGTTCGTGGGCCGCCAACTGTGCACCGTCAACGATCCACATAATGTGTCTACGCCGCAACAATTGGCGGATCACTTCCAAGTCGGGTCGCAGGCCAATAGAGTTCGAGCCACCGGTCAGGGAAACCACCCGGGTGCGTTCGCTCAGCACTTCACCCAAACGGTCAAATTGTGGGATACCAGCAGTATGGGGGACAAAGCGCAAAGTCAGATGATACCGTTCCGCTGCCATTTGCCAGGGAACAATGTTGGCATGGTGCTCAGCAGTGGAAATAACAATTTCATCTCCAGGCTCCATGTCACTACAAAGACAGTGGGCAAGAAGGTTCAAGGCTTCAGTGGCGCCGCGACAAAATACAATTTCTCTCTCGCTGGCGGCATTCACAAACTGCGCAGCCTTCTTACGAACCTGCTCCACCATTTCAGTGGACTTCCGAGCTAGACGGTGGCTAGACCTATGAGTATTAGCACTGCTATGGATATAGTAATCACGCACGGCATTAATTACGGGCATCGGCTTTTGGGTTGTGGCCGCATTATCCAGATAAACCAGCCCAGCATTTTCTTCCTGGGCAAAAAGCGGGAACTGCTGCTTAAAGTGTTCTGCAGAAAAACTCATAAGGAAAATAAAATCTCAGTATTGTTTTGTGTCTTATCCGCAATGTCCTGCAGGGAGACACCGCGTAACTTAGCCAGCTCTGCGGCTATTAACGGCAGGTTTTCCGGACTGTTGCGCAACCCCTGCCTGCCCGAAATAGGCATGTCTGGCGCATCGGATTCAAGTACCAGGCTCTCAATGGGCAGCTGCGACACAGTTCGGCGGGTTTTCGCCGCGCGCGCATAAGTAATAGTGCCACCGATGCCCAAATAAAAACCCATTTTCCAGTAATCCATAGCCATCTGCTCACTGCCACTAAATGCATGGATCACACCTCCTCGGGGCAGGCGGAACTGTTTCAAGAGCTTCAGCACCTCATTGTGTGTCCGATGCACGTGCAATATCAGCGGTAATTCGAATTCACTGGCGACTTCCAGCTGTACTCTAAATACTGCTTCCTGAATTTCAATAGGCGTCTCAATAGCTGCATCAAGGCCACACTCTCCAACGGCAACACAATGATTCGAATTAAGGTAATCAGAAAGTGCCCAACCAAGCGCTTCAGGTTGAATCAGGCTCCCATCGGGGTTTGATTCTTTTGCTACCCACCATGGATGAATACCCGCAGCCCCGTACCATCCCGACTGGCTACCGGTCAAAGCTGTAAGTGGATGCCACTGTGCTCGGCAAACTCCCGGAATAATCAGGCGAGTTACTCCTGAATTAATACATCGCTGCCAGACTTGAGCGCGATCTGGTTGAAAGGCATCAAAATCAAAGTGGCAGTGGCTATCGATAAATTTCACGAGTGTATTCCCGGCTTTGTCTGCATCTTAGCATGGAGCCCTCCACTCGCCTCGAATGCCCTTTCCAGAGGAAAGCCTTCGATAACTGCGAGTTAGGAAAGAGAAAAAACCGGAAAAAGCCCTGTGAATGCCACCCTGGCATCTAGCATGAACCAAATACTGTTTATTAAAGTTTGGTTGCTTGGGGACTGTCGTCTGCGGCTTGCTGGAACCCCTTTACTCTCAGTCCGGGCTCGGCTAAGTATCTGGAGAAAGAGCAGAGGCGACATTGAGAGCTACCATTACACAGCTGGCAGCTCATCAATATCAAAAATATGATATGACAGCAGTGGGAGTTAGCGTGACGCAGTCTGGGTTGACGTCGCTGCCCGTAAGGCTGCCGAATCCTCCAGCCAGAGAATTTCACCACTATCAACTTGGCTTCCAGTGACATCCGACAAGGTTTCACTCAATCGCTGCAGGTTCTCATGCTCTAAAGCGGAGGTTTCAACCGGTACCTCCAGCCAAGCCTGTCCCTTTTCATCGACAACCTGACGCACCTCACCTTGCTCAACACTACTGACGTGCCGATCAACGACTGAACTCCTACCTGGCGGCAGGTAAATGGTACCGTTGGTAAAATCCACTGCAAAGGCCACAACCCCTGGAATAATACCAAAAAGCAGCGCTGCACCATCCAGTATTACTACAGCCGGATCAACACGCCCACCGGCCTGCCCCTTGCGCTCCGGATACAGAAAGTAACCACATGCGCTGAGGTTCATTAACATTGTCAACAAGCCGCTGAACACAATGCCACGTTTGATATTTCTATTCATGGCTTACCTCATTTATCTAATTGAATAATATTTCTGTAAGGTCATGGGCCCTCAAATTGAAGTTTGCCAACCCAGCACGCTCTTACACGGGGCTATCGCCCCATTCAGCATGGACAGAAGATAACCAAATTTACGCCGATCTGCACCAAGGTACAACATTTGATCACCGAGACTGCCTAAACTTTAACCAGCACTAGCTGCGGTATGTCATGGAGAAGTAAACGATTTCTGACAGTGTGGAGTGACGCACTTGTGATCAGGCCGGGCAGTGAGCAGTCGCCAGGGGTCCGACACCGGAAATTTCAGGGAGCAGTAGTCGTAGCAGGTGCCGCCAGGGATTGGCTAAAGCACGGTATCGAATTCGATACCGTGCTTTTTTATTATTGGCAGCGCGAAATCGCACCATAAAGTGGCGATATTCCCTTTCCTATTCCTGAAATATTCCCCATACCGCTGTATCCTGCGCCCAACAACAAGCGTGGAGCTCTCTAAATGTATATAACCAGTGCTTTTGACAGCGGCAATATCGAAGTCATCAATACTGATAGCAGCCCAATAGAACTGGCCATCCGCCAGGACAATAATTCTGATTTTTACCAGTGGTTCCACTTTCGCCTCGAAGGCGAAGTTGGGGCCAGCTACCCCTTGCGCATCGTCAATGCGGGCAAATCAGCATACCCGGAAGGCTGGGAGAACTATCGAGTATGTGCCTCATACGATAGACAAAACTGGTTCCGAGTCGGCGCCAACTATGACGGTAACACCCTCGATTTTACAGTTACCCTGGATGAACCAAGCATTTATATCGCCTATTTCGCCCCCTACTCCTGGGAGCGGCATCTGGACTTGCTGGCGTGGGCGCAGAGCAACGATCGGGTGAAAGTGCAAACCCTCGGTAAGACCCTCGACGAGCGCGACATGACCATGCTCACTATCGGAGATGCTGATACTGCCAAGCACCGGGTATGGATGATTGCTCGTCAGCACCCCGGAGAAACTATGGCCGAGTGGTTTGTAGAGGGCTTCCTTGAAGCATTGCTGGATGATGCCAACCCACAGGCCCAGAAGCTGCTCACTGACACCGTTTTCTATGTGGTCCCCAATATGAACCCCGATGGCAGTGTCCGAGGACATTTGCGCACCAATGCCGCTGGTGCCAACCTGAATCGCGAGTGGCTTAACCCAACGATGGAACGGAGTCCTGAAGTATTCCTGGTGCGAGAAAAAATGCTGGAAATTGGTGGGGATATTTTCTTAGATATTCATGGCGATGAAGCGCTTCCCTACAATTTTGTTGCAGCTTGTGAGGGTATTCCCGGCTACGATGAACGCCATGCGAAACTGGAGGAGACCTTCAAACAGGCCTATGAGGCCCTAAGCCCTGACTTCCAAACTGAGCATGGTTATGAGCTGGACAAGCCTGGCGAAGCCAACCTCACTATTGGCACCGCCTGGGCCGGCCACCAATTCCGCACCCTGGCACTAACTCTGGAAATGCCCTTTAAAGACAACGACAACCTCCCCGATCCCATAGAAGGCTGGTCACCAGCCCGCAGCCAACAGCTGGCCCGCGATATCCTGTACCCGATACGTGAAGTACTAAAAACCCTGAAGTAAAACCAGGTCACAAATGGCCCCGGCCGATACGGCCGGGAACCCACTTTCAAGGAAGCAAAACTCACTGCCTGGATATTAGTTTAGAGACATGGAGAAGAGTGGGCGCTATAGTTTTCGGCTTAATAAAAGACATTTCTTATTATATTAATTATTCAATGAATACAAACAAATCTACCCGCTCCAGGTAGGCTTTACGTACTGGATCCAGCTTACTCATGTTGGCGTAATAGTGAAGGCAACCTCTACGATTATTCACTTAGAACAAATATCAAAACACATTTACAATTAACTTCAATAGCATTCACTACGATGCACAAACTTTTGTACAGTAATCTCCAATGAGAAGATTTATCAACCCTTTTCGTTGACTGACTGCAACATAAAATTTTTAAATCATCCCAAATCGAAAACAGAAAAAATATTGAAAACTTACAGCGATTTTTTCAGTAGAAATATAACCATCAACAAAAGTAAAAAGGTAAATGCCACCAACCCCCACATTACAGATTGAAAAGCACTCGCGAAAGACTGGTCAAACATTGTAACAACTTGGCTATGAAGCTGACTGGAAACTCCTGCGGCACTGTGGTCAACTCGCTCAGGATTCATTAATAGAGCTTGAATATACTTTTCAAAGCTATGTGACATAGCAATCCCATCTTCCTTTATCAACTGTAACAAGTTGTGCTTTTCCAACAACCGGAAAACAGTACCAGTAACAGCCAGACCAAGTGCAGCACCAATATTCTGAATACCCCACAGCATACCTGTGGCAATACCGGCACTATTCGCAGGCAGGGCACCTATTGCGATAGGCGCGGTAGCACTAAAGACAAAGCCCCAGGCAATACCAAAAGGAACAAAAGCCAACAATAAAGTAGTAAAGTTTGTTTGGGTAGAAAATTGCGTCATTACTATGGCCGCAATCAAAATACATATTACACCGATTAGTATCGGGGCAGCGGGACGTGAGTTTGTAGCCATTCGCCCTGCAAGCGGGGAGACTAATGCCATCACCAAAGTAATTGGTAGCAGTATCAATCCGGACATCACTGTTGTGTCCTGGCGAACAACGTGCAAGTAAAACGGCAACAGGAAAAATGCAGAAATCAAAAACACCAACAAACTAAAATTAGTCAGCACACAGGCAGAAAATAGAGCGTTTTTAAAGTAGGAAAAATGAATTAGCGGTTGCTCTAATTTGTTCTCAACCCTATACAGAAGCCAAAAACCAATAATAGAAACCCCCAATAGAACCAGAGCAGGCCAACTCATCCACCCGATTTGAGGCCCCTCCACCACCAGCAATACCAACGATCCAACACTTAGCGCGAGCAAAATCATACCGCGCCAATCTATATAGCTCTTTTCTGCATCCAGGCACTGTGGACTCTTCATCATAAAGAGCCCTACAACAACACTGACCAAGACAAAGGGAATATTAATAAAGAAAATAGAGCGCCAAGAAAAAAGATGGCACATTATTCCGCCCAATACAGGCCCAAGTGCAAAACCTATCGCCAAAATTGACATCCACCAGCCCATCGCAAAACCCGCTTCTTTCTCCACAAAGCTATGGGACAGTAACGCTATGTTATTTGGCACAATGATGGCGATAGCAACACCTTGTAAACCACGCCAGACAATCAACCACAGTGGATCATTTGCCAACCCAGCCAATAGAGAAGCAACTGCTAGCAGTATCCATCCAACATTTAGCATTTTTAACGAACCAACAATATCCCCGAGACGCCCCATGCTCGCCATCAGGATACAGAGCATTAACATAAAGATATTGATTATCCATTGGGTCTGGACAAATGTAGCGCCGAGGCTTTGCTGAATAGTAGGGAGGGCAATACTGACTATGGTGTAGTCCAGGCCCAAGATAAAAGTAGCGGGAAAGGAACCCAGTAAAATAGTCCATTTGTTGAGTCGCTGCACCGCTCAATGCTCCACTTCGTTATTCCCAAATACCTGACTGGCGATAACAACCACCAAAGAATCAAGCATCTTCTAAGCCAATAATAATTGTAGGGGGTATTTATTGAGATAAGACTCATCCCACTTTCCCCACACAGTGGACTTTCTACCAATAAGCATAAAGGGCATATCACGACACGGGAGCCTTCACAAATAGCAATAAAAGTCCCCAGACAATCCCTTCTCATACACTAACAAGTGAACGCTTAGTCAATACAAATACTGACCAATCAACAAGAGAAATTTGAGTTAACCCAAAAAAACCAAAAATAGAATAACCAGTCACCACAAAACATTATCAACTCAATATTGGAACTTTCTATTCACGCAACCGCCCGGCAACCAAACCAACATCCCAAAAGCCAATAGTGCATTTCACTTTTTCTAGACAGGGAAATTTATCCATAGTAAAAACCCCAAAAATAATAAATAAATCTCTACTTCACACTCTCAAAAAAATAAACCAATAAAAATCAACAAGGCTGTTCATTTATTCAAAATACGAAGTAAATGAAACTGCTACTCAACCCCCAACTCCCCCGGAGAATAATAATGAAACGCAATATCATGCAGCTAATCCAGGCAACAGCTATTATCTCGCTGTTTGTTTGCTCCCCCCTTTGGGCAGATACCGTTACTGATTTTCAAAATAGCTGGGCTGGTAAAGCTCTGGATCTACAACGGAAAATTGACAACCACACGCCTATGAGCGAGAACAATATTCTCGGTACGCACAATACCTACAATTCGGAAGTGTACCGGGCTTGTAACTTCTCTGTTGGTTGCCGCTACCTTGACCCCCAGCAGGAATATTCCATCAAGGATCAACTGCGGATGGGTGCCCGCTTTATAGAACTCGATGTTCATTGGACAGCGAAGATGGAGAGCCTTTTCTCCTACCCCAAACGCCTGCTGCTCTGTCATGGACTATGCAGCCTCAATGACAAGTATGCGACCGAAGGCTTCAATGAGGTAAGAGCCTGGCTCGAAGACAGCGCAAATCAGGATGAAGTCATTATTCTGTACATCGAAGATCACTCCGACGGTCGCCATCAGGATCTTTACAATCAGATTAACAGCCGTTTCGGCGATAGAATTTATTACAGTGGCGGCTGCAAAAGCATTCCAAACACCCTAACTAAAAATCAAGTACTGGCAGAGGGCAAACAGGTAATTTTGTGGAAAGATGGCGGCTGCTCTGGAAACAGTGATATGCAAAATATGGCATTCACTGGTCTCGGTGAAATTGGTCGAGTATGGGAAGACAGCACCACCATTGGCACCATTGGGGAAATTTTTAACGGCGGTATCAAGAGAATTACTGCCAATGATGTTCGCGAAGGCTTTGCCCTTGGCCGCAACATCATCAATCTAGACAATATGAATACTACCGATGGACGCATCGCAGCTGCCATCTGGTCATGGGACCAAAGCGAACCCAACAATCTTAATAATGAAGATTGCGCGATGCAGTGGGGTAATGGTCGCTGGAATGATGCCAATTGCAGCAACCAGTACAGCTTTGCCTGTAAGAATATGAATAATGGCAGCTGGCTGGTCAGCGCCTCCATCGGCCCCTGGTCCCACGGAGCCAATATTTGCCAGTCACTTGGTAGCGAGTATGTATTTGAGGTTCCCACTAACAGCCAGGACAACCAGGCTTTAAAAGCAGCTAAAGAAGCTACTGGTTACGACAAAGTTTGGGTCAACTACCAGGACCAAGCCAATGAGGGACAATGGCTCCGCAGCGAGTGAGCCTTAGGTAAATAAATATTTGGTAAAAAAACTGAGTTCATATCCCTATTCTGGGCCCGCTTGCCTATGCAGCGGGCTCTTTTTATGCGGACCCCATTTATACCGCCCACTCAGAGCTGTCGTTAGTTTAGTTGAAATGGGGCATAATCTATGCCTGAGCAAGACTCTCAGGACATAATTATGCGAATCCCTACCCTCTGGCGCCGCCTTGGCTTAACCATAGCCGTTGGCAGTGCACTTACCGCCTGTGGTAAAGGCAACCCCGAAGCCACCAAACCGGAAGCAGATCACAGTGCAGCCCATGCTGAGCATCAGGCCGCTGAATCCAAGCTGTCCCTCAGCAAAGCTGAGCAGGCGCAAGTTGATGCCATAGCTGCTGATCTGCACAAGCATATTGCAATCCTAGCTTCCGACGAGTTCGAAGGGCGCGCTCCTGCCACCAAGGGTGAGGAGCTGACCGTTACTTACCTGGCAGAACAGTTCAAGGCCCTGGGCCTGGTACCCGGCGCCGTAGATGCCGCCGGCAAGCCAAGCTGGTTCCAGCAGGTGCCCATCGTGGAGATGGAGATAGAAGCCTCTCCCCTTAAATTCTCAGGAAATGGTTTCGAGCAGCAGCTGCAACCTATTGAAGACATGGTGACCTTCACCCAAAGGCAAACTGCAGCCACCGCCCTGGATAACAGCGAGCTGGTATTTGTCGGCTACGGCATTGTCGCTCCTGAAAACAACTGGAACGATTACGCCGGCCTGGATATGAAGGGCAAGACAGCAGTCATTCTGGTCAACGATCCTGGTTACGCGACCAAGGACAAAGCTCTGTTCAATGGCAATGCTATGACCTACTACGGTCGCTGGAGCTACAAATTCGAGGAAGCGGCCCGCCAGGGTGCTGACGGTGCAATCATCATCCACGAGACCGGGGCTGCGGGTTACCCATGGGAAGTGGTTAGCGGCTCCTGGTCCGGTGCGCAAGTCAGCCTCGAAGCTGAAAACAAGAATGCTGACCGTGTCGCTGTAGAAGCCTGGATGACTAACCAAGCCGCTAACGAGCTATTCAGCGCCGCTGGTCTGGATTTACAAAAGGAAATGGATGCAGCCAAAGCCCAGGGCTTCAAACCCAAGGCCCTTGGGGTAACTGCCAGTGTTCAGTTGAAAAACCGCCTGCAGAAATCCAACTCCCGCAACGTAGTGGCCAAACTACCCGGCACAAAGCACCCGGACGAAGTGGTTGTTTACACCGCACACTGGGATCACCTGGGTGTCAACAAGAACGCGGAAGGTGAGGACCGGATCTTTAACGGTGCCGTGGATAATGCAACAGGTACTGCCGGCCTGCTCGCTATGGCAGCCGAAGCCGTAAAACTGGATCGCCCGGAACGCTCACTACTGTTCGTAGCTGTAACTGCTGAAGAGTCCGGCCTGCTCGGCTCCAAATACTACGCTGAAAAGCCTGTAGCCCCCCTGGAGAAAACGGTTGCCGGTATCAATTTTGATGCAATGAATGTTCTGGGCCCAGCCCGTGACATCACCGTGATTGGTTACGGTAGCAGCGAGCTTGAACAGCTGCTGGAAGTTTCTGCCAAAGGCCAAGGTCGCTACCTGGCTCCGGAAGAGCACCCAGAGCGCGGCTACTTCTATCGCTCAGATCACTTCAGCCTGGCGAAGAAAGGCGTGCCCATGCTGTATTTCGATTCCGGAACAGACAACTTTGAGCATGGCCGCGAATGGGCCCAGGCGAAAGGCAATGAGTACGTTAGCCAGCACTATCACAAGCCTGGCGACGAGTACGACCCCTCCTGGAACCTAAAAGGTTCTGCTATGGATCTGCAGCTGGGTCTGAAACTCGGCTTAGAACTGGCCAACAGCCGAGACTGGCCCAACTGGTATGAGGGTAACGAGTTCCGCGCGATTCGCGATGCAAGTGCAGAGTCACGCAAATAACTGGTAACCTCCCTTTATTCGCGGCGGCACCCCAGGGCTGCCGCGACCTTCTCTCCCCTTTTACTTACACAACCCTCTCTCGCAGTCTTGGTCTCCTCCTGCAAAACCATCTACTAACCCGGCACAGTTAAAAATAAAAAAGCCCCACCGTTTCCAGTGAGGCTTAAAGAAAATAGCTAACCGGGACTTCACCCGGCTAAGCACTATGCGCTAACGGCTTCCAGCTTTTTCAATTCCTCATCGCGCAGTTCACGGCGCAGGATTTTACCCACATTCGTTTTGGGCAAGTCTTCGCGGAATTCCACTTGCTTGGGCACCTTGTAGGCAGTCATATTTTCACGACAGAAAGCAATAACTTCATCTTCAGTCAGAGACGAGTCGGCTTTCACCACAAACAGTTTTACCTGCTCACCGCTCTTTTCATCGGGCACACCAATCGCTGCAGCTTCAGTGACTTTCGGGTGGGCACTCACTACATCTTCAATTTCGTTGGGGTACACATTAAAGCCGGACACAATAATCATGTCCTTTTTGCGATCTACAATTTTGATGTAACCATCATCCTGTATAACCGCCATATCCCCGGTATTCAACCAGCCCTCACTATCGATAGTATCCGCAGTTGCCTCCGGACGCTGCCAGTAACCTTTCATTACCTGAGGACCGCGCACGCAAAGCTCACCGGGAGAATTATTCGGCAGGTCATTACCATTTTCATCAACCACTTTGACTTCGGTACCCGGCACCGGGATACCAACAGTACCTAACTGAACACCATCGGTAGGGTTGAAGGACACAACAGGGGAAGTCTCGGTCATACCATAGCCTTCCATTACCACACAGCCGGTCATCTCTTCCCAACGCTTGGCCGTATCTCGGGTCAGAGCCATACCGCCGGAAGCTGTGGAATGCAGTTTACTGAAGTCCAGCTCAGCAAACTCCTTGTTACGCATCAAACCATTAAACAGGGTATTGAGGCCGACAAAACCAGTGAAACGCTGACCTTTTAGCATTTTTACAAAACCGGGAATATCGCGCGGGTTCGGAATCAGCAGCGAGTGATTGCCAGTCGAGAAGAGACACATGCAGTGAATGGTAAAAGCGTAAATATGGTAAAGGGGCAAAGGCGCGATATAGTATTCCTCACCCTCTTTCATGCCACTGCCAAACGCTTCGCGCACCTGCTCCATATTCGCAACCAGGTTGCGGTTGGTGAGCATAGCGCCCTTAGCCACGCCAGTAGTACCGCCTGTGTATTGCAACACGGCAATATCATCCGGTGTGCGCTCAGCATCCTGCTGCGGTTGCTGGGCACCGAGAGTCATAACCTCACGGAAGGACACCTGGTTGGCGAAGGAAAACTCCGGCACCATTTTCTTAATGTACTTGGCAACGCTATTTATCAACGTGCGCTTGAGCGGACTGTGCAGGTCCGCAATCTCAGTAACAATTACTTCTTCCACGCCGGTTTCCGCAACTACTGCAGAAGCAGTATCGGCAATATTGGCCAGGACGATTAACGCCTTGGCTCCGGAATCATTTAGCTGGTGCTTTAACTCACGCTGGGTATACAACGGGTTAGTATTAACCACCACGAGGCCCGCACGCAGGGCACCAAAAACCACTACAGGATACTGCAGTACATTGGGCAGCTGGACGGCGATGCGATCACCCGGCTTTAAATTTGTATGATTTTGCAGATAGGACGCAAACTTCGCGCTCAGAGTGTCAATATCGCCAATCGTCAGAGTTCGTCCCAGGCAGGTAAAAGCCGGTCGGTCACCAAATTTGGCGCAAGCGCCCTTAAAAACATCGAGTATGCTGCGTTCAATGTCCAACTCTCTTCTCCCATTCCTGATTGTTGTTGTCGCTTGCTCTCATCTTCCGTCCTTATAGACGAAACCTGCCATCTAAAGGCGCCAGCGAGAATTTATTTATTGTTTGTAGTATCTTGCGAGATAGTGAAAAAGAGGTGCTTTCATGCCTCTCCAAACATATCTCCCTTTTTACTCCGCGCAGGAAATAAACCTGCCAAGGCCGCCGCCAACTCTCTATCCCCCGTGTACTGGACGTCCCCCAAGAGAAAGGCATGGCGCGCGTTTAAATGACCATCCAATATTGCTTTGAGCGTTTGGTTAGCCATTTCTAATATTAGTGCCGGCTGTTCTGCTTGTCCGAATTCGGATACCACTTCAAGGTCATTGGCGCTACCAGTGATATAAACAAAAAAATCACAGGCGTCCGGCAGCCGAAACTGTACCCGAGCAAGTGGGTGCAAACAAGCTAGACGCCGAAGGCGCTGCTGCACTGAGTCCGGCAATTGCATCGGAATCTCTCCGTTATTAACCACTACGGCGCCGGTAAAAAAAACCGCCGGTAAGAACCGACGGTTTTTTTACTGGGAGTGGAATTAGAACGCAAAATGCTCAGCGTCCAGATCCATTAGGTTGGCCGCACCACTAAGCATGGTCGCTGCGTGGCTGGCGGTACGTGGCAGAATACGCTCGAAGTAGAAACGCGCAGTCTTCAGCTTGGCCTGGTAGAAATCTGCTTCAGCGGTACCTTCTGCAAGTTTCTCATTGGCCAGTTTGGCGGCACGGGCCCACAAGTAACCGAGTACGGTATAACCGGAGAACATCAGGTAGTCGACAGAAGCCGCACCAACTTCATCCGGGTTTTCCATTGCTTTACCACCAACATGCAGGGTCAAATCGCCCCACTGCTTGTTCAGCTCCTGCAGCTTGGTCACGAAAGGTGCAAGCGCTTCATTATCAATTTCCGCCTGGCAGAACTTGTGTACCTTCTTGGTGAAACCGCGCAGCAGTTCGCCCTGAGTCATCAGCACCTTGCGGCCCAGCAGGTCGAGAGCCTGAACACCGGTAGTGCCCTCATAGATAGTAGAGATACGTGCATCACGTACATTTTGCTCCATACCCCACTCGGCAATGTAACCGTGGCCACCAAAGCACTGCAGGCCCAGGTTGGCAGACTCAAGGCCGGCTTCAGTGATAAATGCTTTGGCAATCGGCGTCAGGAAAGCCAGCTGGTCTTCAGCTTCTTTCTTAGCAGCCTCGTCACCCTTGTGGGTAATGTCTACCAGCAGCGCACAGTTGGCAACCAGCATGCGGCTGCCTTCAGCGATAGCCTTTTGGGTCAACAGCATACGGCGAACATCGGGGTGTACGATGATCGGATCAGCCGGGCCTTCAGGGTTCTTGGCGCCGGACAGGGAGCGCATTTGCAGACGGTCCTTGGCGTAAGCCAGGGACTTCTGGAAGCCGATTTCTGAGTGAGCAAGACCCTGCAGAGCCGTACCCAGGCGCGCGGTATTCATAAAGGTGAACATATAGTTCAGGCCTTTGTTGGGCTCGCCAATCAAAAAGCCTTTTGCACCGTCAAAGTTCAAAACTGCAGTGGCATTACCGTGAATACCCATTTTGTGTTCCAGGGAACCACACACAACGCCGTTGCGCTCACCGACAGAACCATCAGCATTAGGTACAAACTTGGGCACGATAAACAGGGAGATACCCTTGGTGCCAGCCGGTGCATCCGGAAGGCGCGCCAGTACGATATGCACGATGTTTTCAGTCATGTCGTGCTCACCGGCAGAAATAAAGATTTTGGTACCGGTAATTGCGTAGGAGCCGTCTCCGGTGGGCTCAGCTTTGGTACGCAAGATACCCAGATCAGTACCGCAGTGAGGCTCGGTCAGGCACATGGTGCCAGTCCAGCTACCCTCAACCAGCTTGGTCAGGTAAACGGCCTTCTGCTGATCGGTACCATGCTCTTCCAGGGTATTCATGGCGCCGTGGGACAGGCCCGGGTACATGCCCCAAGACCAGTTAGCGATACCCACCATTTCGCTCATGATGGTGCCCAGAGAGGGCGGCAGGCCCTGACCGCCATACTCGGGATCGTGGGGCAATGCCGGCCAGCCAGCTTCTACGAACTGTTGATAGGCTTCTTTAAAACCTTCCGGGGTGGTGACCTCACCGTCTTTCCAGGTACAACCCTGCTGGTCGCCAACCTGATTCAGCGGTGCCAGTACGTTTTCACAGAACTTCGCACCCTCTTCCAGGATGGCATCCACGACATCAGGAGTCGCCTCCTCAAATCCAAGTGACTCGTAATGCTTGTCTGAGTCCAGCATCTCGCGCATGACGAAACGCATATCACGCAGTGGCACTTTGATATCGGTCATCCTGATACCCTCAATTTGTTTATGTTTAGGACCAAGCGCAAAACTGGCCGGTCATAGTTGTGACTAATTACTAGGATTTGTTCATCATAGTAGTAAGCCGGCAGCCCTCTCTATGGCTAAATCCGTCCAAAGCGGTGACAAATCGAGGCGGGAATTCGAAAAAATGTGACCAACCCGGTCAAATATCCAGGCCGGCAGCGGCGCGACCGCCCCGCCGATACTCACCTGGCGTGATACCTGTCCACTTCTTAAACGCGCGAAAAAATGCACTGGATTCGTCGAAGCCAAGCATCTCGGCAATCTGTCCATTAGACAGGTCTGGGCAGCTTAAATAGTGAAAAGCAGCCTCCATGCGACACTCATCCTTCAGTTTCTGATAGGAAGTCCCCTCCTGCTGCAATCGACGGCGCAGGGTTGTCACAGACATATTGAGGCGATCTGCCACCGCCTCCGCTGCAGGCATGGATTCACTCACATCCCGATTCAGGATGGTTTTCACTTTTGTTTTGATACTGTTCGCGCTGCCGTCGCTGATCACCAGGTGGTAGGGCGCGGTACGGATAAAATCCTCGACCATCTGCGGGCTCTGCACAACAGGATACTCGAGATAGCGCGTATCGTATTCGAGGGCATTAAATGGCTGCTCGAACAGTAACTCATCAGCCTCGCTCTGGGCCAGGCTGCGGAATTCTTCCGGGCACGGGAATGAAAAGTGCAGACGCGCTAAGGGCACCTCGCGCCCGGCAAGCCAGCAATAGAAGCGGTGCCAAACCGCCAAAGTTGTGCGCACCACACTGGGACTGGTGGAGGCTAACAGCTGATCAAACTCGCCTTCCTCCAAAGAAGAAATGCCATGAATCTCTACCCTCACACGCCCGGAGGGGTCTCCCTCAAGCACGGGCTTCACCTTAAAGCCCCTACAGATCTCCATAAACTCGGCACACAGTGTGATCGCTTGACGCAAAGTCGCGCAATTTACCACTGCCAGACACAGTAAGCGGAAAGAGCCTGAGCGCACACGCCCGCCACTGAGCATGCCAAACCACTCATTTTGGGCCAGCCACATTACCCTCTGGTACAGCCGGCCGTACCTGATCGCGGAGAAAGCGGCAACGCCCTCAAGCTCGGCTTCATCAATGCCGACTGAGTTGAGTAACTCTTTGCGATCGCAACCATGGCGAATCGCCTCCTCCAGCAAACGCTCCAGGTAGGCAATCGGTATGCGGATATCCTCTTCTGACGCCATCTATCTACTTTCGCCTGCGCAGCCAGTTCAACAAAGCCCCAAACCCCATCGCAACTACAATAATGACAAACAGCACTACCAGAAGAAGTAGGAAGTAGTACACAACGTCTCTGACAGGCAGGTCCCAGCTATAAATCGCTGCCACGACAAATGCGACACAGGCAAGTACGCTGGTAATAAAGGAGCGGCGACTTTTATTGGCCATGGTGATCTGAATAAATTGATTGTAAAACCGGTGAGATTACCACTTTCTGTGGCGCTACCATTGTATTGTCGGTCTCAGGTACCGACGCGGCGTCGAATCGTGAGGGATTGGCAGGTATCTGTCAACGCCGCAGGAGGCGAGGATGCCCAGAAGAATGCTGGAACCCGAGGATCAGGCCACCCTGTTGCGCCTATTTCGCTGGATGATGTGCATGACAGCGATTATCACCCTAATCATGCTGGGCATCGCCATATTTGCCTGAAACCCAGTTACTCACCGACCAAACCGCCCTTCGCCAGGTGCGCAGGATCCAAAAGATCTTCAAGGGTCTTGCGGTCAAGATCAGTCATTTCCAAAGCTACATCCAATACTGGCCTGCCGCTGCTGTAGGCGGCCTTGGCAATCTCCGCTGCCTCAAGATAACCAATTACAGGATTTAGCGCCGTCACCAATATAGGGTTGCGTCCCAACGTCTCCTCTATGTGCGCCCGGTTTATCGTAAAGCCAGCGATAGCACGGTCCGCCAGCAGAAGTGATGCATTGGCAAGCAGATGAATGCTTTCGAGCAAGGTACTGGCCACTAGTGGCAACATAACATTTAACTGGAAGTTACCGCTCTGCCCGGCCACGGTAATCGTGGTGTCATTACCCATCACCCGCGCAGCTACCATGGCCGCCGACTCGGCAATTACCGGATTAACCTTACCCGGCATAATACTGCTACCCGGTTGCAGGGCCTTAAGTGCTATCTCAGTTACTCCGGCCAGGGGACCACTATTCATCCAGCGTAGATCGTTGGCGATCTTCATCATCGCCACCGCCAGTACCTTGAGCTGTCCAGACAGCTCTACTGACGTATCCTGACTTGAGATAGCGGCAAACAGGTTGTCTGCGGGGCGAAACTGTTGTGAGGTGTGAGCGCTGAGCTTTTGTGCAAACAGCTCGGAAAAATCCGGGTGGGCATTTAGCCCTGTGCCGATTGCAGTCCCCCCCTGGGCCAGCTGCGCCAGGCGCGGCATGGTCCCACGGATCCGCTCGCGGCAGTCCTCTACCTGCGCTGCCCAGGCTCCCACTTCCTGTGCCATGGTCATAGGCACCGCATCCATCAGGTGAGTACGGCCGGTTTTGACCACACTTTGCACTTCCTCCGCCTTATCACACAAGCGGGTATGTAAGTGGCGCAAGGCGGGCAACAATTTATCGCGCACCGCAAGCAGCGCAGAGACATGAATTGCCGTGGGGATTACGTCATTACTGCTCTGGCTCATATTGACGTGATCATTAGGACTGATAGCGAGCCCATTACCCTTACCGGCCAGGTGTGCCAACACCTCGTTAACGTTCATATTCGAGCTGGTGCCCGAGCCAGTCTGGTAAATATCCACTGGGAAGTGAGCGGCAAACTCCGGATCGCCAAGACTGTCGCAGGCAGCGATGATCGCCGCTGCTCGCGCTTTATCCAGCAGCCCCAAGTCTCGATTTGCCTCGGCCGCCGACTTCTTAATCAGCACTACAGCCTGAATAAACTCTGTCGGTAGACCCTTGCCACTGACTGGGAAATTTTCCACCGCACGCTGTGTTTGGGCCCCGTAGAGCGCTGCCTGCGGCACCTGGATTTCACCGAGGCTGTCCTTTTCAGTGCGGAATTTGTCGCTCATTGCTCTTCCTCAAGGTGTACCAAGGCACACCGGTGACTATCGTTTTATGCCGTGGATCACTCTACTTCGATAGTGATCTTCTTGGACATCACCGGCTTTTCATGGGGTACATGCATGTAATTACCCAGTACCAGCTGCAAAGTATGTTTACCTGGCGGCAAAGTGACCTGGGTCTCTGTCTGGCCACCGCCGAAGTGGATAATGTTCTCACTCGCAGGTAGCGGCTTACTCATATCCGGCATTTCATCCACGTCGATCAGCAGGTGGTGGTGCCCGGTATTTTCACTATCCACTCCAGCCGGAGCCACCCCCATACCAGACAAACCAAACTTCACAGTAAATGTCCGAGGAACCTTCTCGCCATCCTTGGGGGAAATAATATAGAGTTTGGCATTCTCCGGCGCCTTGCTGGCCATATCGGTTTTGGATTCATGCTCCGCCGCGTGTAACAACGGCGACAGCATCAGGGCGCTGGCAAAGAGTAGAGAGCTTGCTTTGATCATGATCATTCCTTCCTGATAAGGCGCCCCAGGCGCCATTTCTTATAATCCGGCTTTATTGCCAATCATTGGCTTTGTTTTTGCCAAATGACAGAGGCACTTTACCAGACCATCGTTTCACTGAAAGGCATTCACTGGGAATATAGTTGCCGAATCGAACCAGTACATCAAAATCTGTGACTCTAGTAGTGCAACAGCGACTGTGCCAGCTGGATAGCTGGCGATAGAGAAAATATTAGCTGACGGGATTATTGCCTGAGAGCCTCGGCTGTAAATTCTTAGACACTGACACGCCCTTCCTGTGTCCACTCGCAGCGCACCTGCATATCGCCACTACCCGGCTCATGATAGAGGCCGGCTGCCTCCCAGCTAAAAGAGTGGACTCCCGACAACTCAGTTTCCAAATGTACAGTTGCCGACACCCAGTACATGCTCTTCAGCAGCTCTTCAAACTTCTGAATCCACATATCCCACTCATACTCCACAGCCCGGTATGAGGCACCGAAATGAATTACGTCAGTTTGGTACTGGGACTGCTTTACCTTGATGGTAGGGATGGAAAACATATCGCGACAAAGAAAAGGCCACTCATCGGCACTAGGTAAGGCCAGGACCGCATTGCGGTTAACCCGGCGACGTTCACTGCCGCCGCTAAGACTATTGCTGTCTTTGATACAACCGTAAACTATGGATTCCTGATCGCCCTGAAGCATTAATTCCATTCCTTACCACAGCGCCACCGGACATCAGGTACCCAGGGCAAAAAAGATCTTGGAGATGCACTTTAACGGCGAAGCGGCAAGAAAGCCATAACTCCGCGGGCGATCATTTATGTTGAGCGGGAATTAACGGAAAACGCGGGTACTGTTTCACAGCACCCACGAGGCGGAAGTTATATTTCAAAGCCCCTCTGGCGCAGCATTTCCATTAAACCCTCCTCATCCATTACCGGAATGTTAAGCTCCCGCGCTTTGTTCAGCTTTGAGCCCGCTCCCGGGCCCGCCACAACATGATGAGTTTTTGCTGACACACTACCAGCCACCTTGGCTCCAAGACGCTGCAAGTAGTCTTTGGCTTCACTTCGGGAAAGGGTTTCGAGTTTTCCGGTGAGCACCCAGGTCTGCCCTGATAGAGGTTGCTCCTCACCACCCGTTTCCTCCGCTGGCCAATGTACTCCAGCCTGGCGTAGAGCTTCGATTTCCTCTTGAGCATGGGTCTGCTGGAAAAACTCAGCAACGAAGTGAGCTACTGTCGGGCCGACATCATCTACTTCCTGTAAAGCCTCTTCATCAGCAGCCATCAATGCTTCCAGGGTGCCAAAATACCGCGCCAGATTTCGCGCAGTCGCCTCACCGACTTCGCGTATCCCCAATGCATAGAGGAACTTCGGCAGAGTGGTATCTTTACTGCGCTCCAGCGCATCCAACAGATTTTGCGCGGACTTTTGCCCCATACGCTCAAGACCCGCCAACTGTTCGAGTTCAAGGTGATAGAGCCCGGAAACAGAATGCAGCAGCCCCTCATCCACCAGTTGCTCCACCAATTTGTCTCCGAGACCGTCAATATCCATGGCCTTGCGCGAGGCGAAATGTCTGATGGCCTGCTTGCGCTGGGCGCTGCAAATCAAACCACCGCTACAGCGGGCTACGGCTTCACCGGGTGTCGACTCAACAGGCGAATCACATACCGGACAGTGCGTGGGAAATTCAATTGCCTTGGCATCCTTCGGCCGCTTCGTCTCCACCACCGAAACTACCTGCGGAATTACATCACCAGCACGGCGAATAACGACAGTATCGCCAATCATAACTCCGAGGCGCTGAATTTCATCGCGGTTATGCAGAGTTGCGTTGGAGACGGTAACCCCACCGACAAATACCGGTTTTAACCGAGCTACCGGTGTTACCGCACCTGTGCGCCCCACCTGGAATTCCACATCGAGAAGCTCGGTCATTTCTTCCTGGGCAGGAAATTTATAAGCCATAGCCCAGCGAGGTGCCCGAGCCACGAAGCCCAATCGCCGTTGAAGGGGTATGCTATTAACCTTAAATACAATACCGTCGATATCGTAAGGCAGGCTCTCGCGCTTCTCCCCCAGCTCTTTGTGATAATCGATACAAGCCTGGATATCTTCTGCCACACGCATCTCGCTATTAATGCGAAACCCCCATTGCCCCAACAATTCCAGAGTTGCTATATGCTCCTCCGGCAGGCTCGCCCCCTCTACCAGCCCGGTACCATAGGCGCAAAGTTCTAATGGGCGCAGGGCGGTGATACGGGAGTCAAGTTGACGCAAACTACCGGCTGCGGCATTGCGCGGATTGACGAACAACTTTTCACCTGCTGCGGCAGCCTTGCGATTCAGCTCGGCAAATCCCGCCTTGGGCATATAAATCTCACCGCGCACTTCCAGAACAGCGGGAAACCTGGCAACCCCTTTTGCCTGACGCAAGCGCAATGGCACCGAACCCACCGTTCGCACATTTTGTGTAATATCCTCGCCGGTGGTGCCATCACCACGGGTAGCCGCGCGCTGGAGAACACCATCTCGGTACAAAAGGCTGATAGCAATACCATCGAGCTTTGGCTCACAGGCATATTCAATTGGCCCCCGGCTATTCAATCGCTCGCATACCCGGCGATCAAATTCCACCAACTCTTCATCATTAAATGCATTGTCGAGCGAAAGCATCGGCACTTCATGGCGCACCTCGGCAAAGGAGGACAGGGGCTCAGCACCAACCCGCTGGGTAGGCGAATCTGCAGTCTGCAGTTCAGGAAACTGCTGTTCAATATCCTGCAATTCCCGCAAACGTCGATCATATTCCGCATCCGGCAGCTCCGGATCATCCAATACGTAATACTGGTAATTCGCTCGCTGGAGCAGTTCGTGCAACTCCTGCACCCGATCGCGGGTCTGCTTGGGAATAGTTTGTATGGTCATCAACAATTCAATTGAAAAACAGGTTAAAAAAAGAAATTTGAATTTGGTATACAGCAGCGGCCCCAGGCCGCGGTCAAAACCCCAGGGGATTCCACCGCGGCCTGGGGCCGCTGTTACTGACAAATAAAAGTTTTTCGCTATCAGTTCTGTGCCATAGCCAATGCGCGGCGGCGCTGGTATTCCATGACACGCTGGCGATAGTGCTCAGCGGTCTGGGCAGTGAAAACACTGCGATTTTCATCTTTCAGCTCCCCACCGAGCAACTTGGCGATGGTGTAAGCGGTGGACAACAGCTGATCAAATGCCTTGATCGCCTCCCCCTCTACCGGCAACGCCAGGAACAGGCTAACCCCGGGAGTGGCAAACTCCTCCATCTGGGCGAGATCAAAAACGCCCGGCACAACGATATTTGCCAGGCTGAAAATAACCGCTCCATCGGCTCCACCACCCTCGTGGTAATGGAAAATATTCATTTCGCCAAAACGCATACCCGAAGCCACCATCACCCGCAGGAGATCATTGCCCTCAAAGTAATCCCCTTCCGGAGCCATCACATTAATGACAAGAACTTCGTCGCGCACCGGTACTTTTTCCTGGGGGTACTCATCAGCCAAAGGCATTTGCGGGCCTGGATCCCGGTGTGCAGGTGGCTCATTTTCGGGAGAAGTTGTGGTTCCTGCCCTGTCCTCACTGATCGCATGCAGGCTCTCGGATTCATTCAGTTCCGGCTCAAAACGCTGCTCTTCACTAATGGACTCCATTAAGGTAGGTACCTGCTCTTCCAGATCAAGCACACCCTGCTCTTCCAGTTTGCGCTGGGGTGTACTCCCTGCGAGGGGCTTACGCGAGGAAATAAAACTCTCTTGCACCTGGCGGTTGACGTGCAGGGCATCTTCCATTGCGCGGCGCTGAACTACGCGCACCTGGCCAGGCAGTTCACTGTTCGCCTGCCTCTCCTCAGCACGTTCATCACGGGGTTTGCTCGGTGTATCATCAGCGGTAGGTTTGGGGGCCGATTTTGAGACGGGGTCAGCTTCACTGTCCACCTCAGATTGCATCGCCTTGGATAAATTTCGGGAGACTTTTACAGCCGCCCGCTGCCGCATGATTGCGCGGCGCACACCATCCAATACCGCGATAAGCAGCACTACTACCAGGATTGTAACCAGCCAGTTATCCATTTTAAGCGTCTCTCCTTTTACGCTCTTATGCGGAAGCCAGCTCAGCGGCTTCTTCCACATTCACCGATACCAGGCGAGATACACCCGGCTCATGCATGGTTACCCCCAGCAGCTGATCTGCCATCTCCATTGCGATCTTGTTGTGGGTAATATAGATGAACTGAACATGTTCTGACATTTCTTTAACCATTCGAGCGTAGCGACCTACGTTAGCGTCATCGAGAGGAGCATCCACCTCGTCCAACATACAGAAAGGTGCTGGATTCAGACGGAAAATAGAGAACACCAGAGCGATCGCAGTAAGTGCCTTCTCCCCGCCAGATAGCAGGTGAATGGTACTGTTACGCTTGCCCGGTGGGCGCGCCATAATTGCGATTCCAGTATCGAGCAGATCCTCACCTGTAAGCTCCAGATAGGCATTACCGCCCCCGAATACTTTCGGAAAGAGTTCCTGCAGCCCCGCATTGACCTGGTCAAAGGTCTCCTTGAAGCGGGTTCTCGTCTCCTTGTCGATTTTCTTAATTGCATTTTCCAGAGTCTCCAGCGCATCCATCAGGTCGCCATACTGGCGATCCAGGTAATGCTTGCGCTCAGACTCCTGCTTATATTCATCAATGGCCGCGAGGTTAATCGGCCCCAGGCGCGAAATACGCGCGGCCACGAGTTCCAAATCTTCCTGCACCTGGGCGATGGTGAGATCACCGGGCAACTGCTCTAAAAGCTGCTCTACATCGTGATCACTCTCTTGCAGCTGCTCAACCAGACCATTGCGCTGCACCTCCAGGGTTTGCGCGGCGAGACGCTCTTGCTCAAGCTGTGCACGTACCCCTTGTAAGGCCGCTTCAATCTTGTGGCGCTCCTGCTCCTGCTCAC
This sequence comes from Microbulbifer variabilis ATCC 700307, assembly GCF_000380565.1. Taxonomy (GTDB): domain Bacteria; phylum Pseudomonadota; class Gammaproteobacteria; order Pseudomonadales; family Cellvibrionaceae; genus Microbulbifer; species Microbulbifer variabilis. The sequence goes on along the minus strand of NZ_AQYJ01000029.1, from coordinate 97,913 downwards.
GCAGGCCGCTTTCCACTTCCTCAAGCTTTTTACGCGCTTCTGCCAGCTCGGTTTCCACCTCAATACGCTCGCCCAGCTTCTCCTCCAGCTCAGCCTGGAAATCCTGGGAAGGGTCTTCGGTTTCAGCCATTTGCTCCTGCAACTGGTTGCGACGTAATCGCAGGCGCTCGAGCTGTTCATTCATCACCTGCAGGGTGCGCTCCAAAGAGACCATCTGTGTACGCACAGATTGTTCGCGCATAGCCAGTTCGTGAGCGCGATCCTTGTCCTCTCGGGCGCGCTGGCGCGCAGCATCCAAAGCTTCGCGCAATTCCTCGCGACGCGCCATTAGCGTTTCACGACGATCGGTATCATCGCTCATCGCCTCCACGGCTTCCTGCAGCAACAACCGCGCTTCAGACAGGGATTCACCTTCAAGCTCCTGCTGCTCACGCACTTCAGCAATTTCCTGCTCAATGCGAGTGCGGCGCTCGCTCATCTGCTCTGCACGAGCACGACGGGCAGACAACTGGCTGCGAAGCTCCGCCTCACGGCGACCGAGTTGTTCGGAATCCAGTCGGGACTGCTCAATTGCGCGCTCCAAGTCTACGGCATCACCTCGCATGGATTCACGCTGCTCACTGAGACTTTCTATCTGCTCTTCACACAGGGCAATCTCCTGTGCCAATGCCTCCAGTTCCTGCTTGCGGGCTAACACCCCGGCCTCCGCATCGCTGGCCCGGCTTACACGCAACCAGTTTGGCCCCAACCAGAGACCATCCCGGGTTACGATCGATTCATGAGCCCGCAGCTCAGAACGCTTCGCCAGTGCGTCAGTAAGGTTTTCAGCAGTGTAAATGCCTGAAAGCAGCCCGGTGAGAGAGGCCGGCCCCTGTACTACATTGGCCAGCGTGGGTAATGAAGAATCGGGGGGGGCCGCTACACTGGCCCCATCAATAAAGATTGCCTGGCCGCTCTGCAGTTGACCCAGCCCCTCAACAAGGCTCTCTAGCTGATCCACGCAGACCGCCTGCAGCTGTGAACCCATTATCGTTTCTACTGCGGTTTCCCAACCGGCTTGAGCCTGGATCTGGTCGGCAAGACGCGGCCTTTCACAAAGGGATTGTTGCTGCAACCAGCTCTCAACAGCTTTACCCTGCCCCAGTGCCGCCTGCTGCAGCGCTTCCAAGGAGGCTTGGCGACCGCGGCTGGTCTGTAGTTGTAAGCGCAATTGGTCAAGGTCAGCTGCCATCTCCTGTTCGCGGGAACGCAATCCGTCCAGGGATTCGCGTCGCTCAGCCGTCTCTTCACGGCGCTCCTGAGCCTGCATTTCCATCTCGGCGAGCTCTTCATTCAGCTGCAGGGTCTCTTCGTCATCCTCAGAGACCTGAAGACCGGATTGCTCTGCGATCAGCTTGTTAATGCGCTCAAGCAATCGCTGCCCGGAAGTCTCCAGGTGTTGGATGCGCGACTGTTGCACCTCGGCCTTTTGGCGGGAACCTGAAGCCCCCTGATTAAATTGGTCCCACTCATTTTGCCAGTTGCGCATTTGCTCCTCGGCCTCAAGTAAGCCACTAGCGGACTCCTCTTCGGCGGCGAGAACCATTTCAAGATCCGGCACAATTACTTCGAGCTCCTCCTCGAACTGGGCAGCCTTTTCTCGATCCACTTCCAGGTTGGTCTCCGCTTCGCGGAACTCCTGTTCAGTCTGCGCCAAGTCGGAGTGCAGGCGAGTGGAACGTTCACGGGCATGGGCAATACTCTGCTCGAGGCGCGCGATATCACCTCCAACCGCATAAAAGCGGCCCTGCACCTCATTGAAGCTGTCGGACAACTCATGGTAGCCAACACGCTTTTGTTCAATGCCGGTGTCACAGCTCACCTGTCGGGTAACCAACTCCTCAACCGTCAGCTCCAGCTCACCGATTTGTTGCTGCTTAGCGGTATTTTGATCGTTGAGTTCGCGGTATTTAAGGGCTTGTAAATTCGCTTTGTAGCTACGCTCTTCCTCTTTAAAGCGACTATATTTTTCCGCTGCTGCGGACTGCCGTTCCAGCCGGGACAGTTGTCGATCCAGTTCGTCTCGAATATCGGTAAGACGCTCCAGATTCTCATTGGTGCGGCGCATACGATTTTCAGTATCTCGGCGCCGCTCCTTGTACTTGGAAATGCCGGCGGCTTCTTCAATATAAACGCGCAGCTCTTCCGGCTTGGCCTCGATCAGCTTGGAGATCATGCCCTGTTCGATAATCGCATAACTGCGTGGGCCAAGACCGGTTCCCAGGAACAGGTCTGTCACATCCCGGCGGCGACATTTCTCACCGTTGAGGTAATAGTTATTCTGCCCTTCACGCGTCACTTTTCGTTTTACGGAAATCTCTGTAAAAGAGGCATAGGCACCGGAGAGCTTGCCGGCAGAGTTATCAAAAACCAGTTCGATAGAAGCCTGGCCCACGGGTTTACGCCCACTGGAACCGTTGAAGATGACGTCCGTCATGGAATCACCGCGCAGGTTCTTCGCTGACGACTCCCCCATTACCCAGCGCACGGCATCAATGGTATTTGATTTGCCACACCCATTGGGACCTACCACCGAGTTAAGGTTTGTAGGAAAGTAGACAGTGGTGGGGTCAACAAAGGACTTGAAGCCCGCAAGTTTGATGCACTTCAGACGCATGTATTCTTAAACTCGGTATTTTTTATCTTTGCCGGCCCGATCACCAAACACTCAATTGTACATGGCGCTGCCTGGGCTTTCAGCGCAATTCTTCACAGTTACTTTTCAAGCGGATTATCGGCCGGAATGGCCTGTGGTCAAGTCAAGATCGCTCTAAAGCTGCAACTGGTACCCAAGGCCAACTCTATAGCCCGGTAAGTTTGCATTAACAACCTCAAACCACTCACGACGTTGCCTCGTGCGCCTGTGACCATTTAGACGCGAACAAGTTCTCTGGCCGCAATACACTTTAATACAAGGCGAGAAATTACAGTCCCCGCGCCGGCTCTAAGCGACGGAGAAGATGGGGCCATTAGGCCCCCTATCGCCACCTCTTACAATTTTTGGTCGATGGTAATGGACTGCGCTTTATCCCAACTGGCCTTTGGCAGGGTTTTAATAGTGCCCTGCCAATCCCCAGCTGCCGGACGCGCGTCGCCGTGCAGTGCCAGGCGTGCAACCAACTGAACCGACTCGACCGTAGAAATAGAGCGGCCCGGCATCATCGCACGAGATTCATCCAGAACCACCTCCGCAGGCAGCTGGCCCGCGGTCAGCCGCACTATCGCCAGCGGCATTGGGCTTTCAGCACTGCGGGCATAGATAAACACAGGCGTTGAAGCCTCGGCCTCGACACTGCTGTCCAAACTAACCTGGACGCGAATCTCGGGGCCTGCCTTTTCACCAGGGTCCCGGGCAACAACCACCGGCTCACCAGCATCCACCAACGCCTTTTCCGCCCGGGCAACACCCGCAGCAAGGGCTTCAGCAGCGGCCGACCCTGGTGCCAACTGTTGCAGGGCTGCCTGCCAGTACTCCTGTGCTTTACGGTATTCCTTATCCTCGTACGCGGCTATCCCGGCCAACCCCAACGCCGTGCCATTGCCGGGCTGGGATTCAAGGACCTGCCCAACCAACAGGCGGATTTCCTCGGTTATTTTTGAACCGCCAGCGAAAAATAGCGCCTGGGCTAACTCCGCTTTTACAGAAGCCGCCTCAGGCTCCCGCTCCACCACATATCGATAGGCCTCAACGGCACCGACAATATCTCCGCTTACCAGCAACCTTTGCGCCAACACATAACGAGTGCTCAAGTCTTCAGGGTGGCTTTCAATACGCGCCTTGAGCTGACTGGTGATTCTCTTCTCAGCTTCTGCGTCTGTCTGCCCCTGCTGGCTAGCCAGAATCTCCCGATAGAGCGCCACCTCACCGGGCCGATCGGATATCATATAAGCTCCAACTGTCACCACCGGCACTACCACCGCCAGGCCGAGCAAAGCGCCCGCACCACGCCTAGTAGGTGCGGAGGCCTGAACCTCTTCCTGAGCACTGAGAAGCTCACGGGCCATTTCCGCTTCAAGTTGGGCAAACTGCTTTTCATCCATAGCCCCGCTCTGCACAGCTGCACGTAACTCACGGGAGCGCTCGCGGTAAAGCTCCGCTAAAGCCTCTTGCTTGTTGCTGCCCGAGCGTTTTGTCCCTGCAGCGCGCAACCCTGGCAATAAGAAGACAAAGGCCAACGCCAGCAAAAGGATCGCCAAACCAAACCAGATATCAGTCATTTGCTCTTCTTCCCACCATCAGTCAAATCACTGGGATCTTCACCCAGCAGTTTCTTCAATTTGCGCCGCTCGTCTTCGCTCAAGGCCCCGCTGTTATCATCCTGGCTCGCACCGGTTCCACTTCGGGAGCGCGTCACAATAATGATCAGCGCTAACAGGCCTATCAAGGCGAATACACCCGGAGCCAACCACAGGGCCAGAGTGTTTTTCTGTACCGGTGGCCGGTATAGAACGAAATCCCCATATCGCGCCACCATGTAGTCAATAATTTCTCTATCTGTGAAACCCTCTTCCAACAGCCGGCGAATCTCACGGCGCAAGTCTGTTGATATCGATGCATCAGAATCTGCCAGGTTTTGGTTCTGGCACTTTGGACAGCGCATCTCTTCAATCAGCACCCGATAGCGTGCTTCCAGTTCCGGGGAGGATAACTTTTCGGTCTCTACCACCGCCTGCACCATAACGGACAGACTCAGAGCGGCCATCGCTAAAAGGATTTGGCCCAGCCAATTCTTTTGTCTCACAGCTTCTCTCACGCTTTATCCATGGGAAATTTGGCTGATTATAACAGCGACACCTGCCATCGGACACGCCCGCGACTTCACACTTAACTGCCTTAACTCATTGAAAGTCAAAAAAAAATTCAAGAAAGGCGTTGACGCCGCGGAGAATATCATTAAGATACGCAGCTCCTGACACGGGGTGGTTAGCTCAGTTGGGAGAGCGACGGCCTTACAAGCCGTAGGTCACAGGTTCGACCCCTGTACCACCCACCACTTCTCTGACTCTTGCCAGGCAGGAGCAATAAAGAGAAACAGGAATGCGGACCGGTAGTTCAGTTGGTTAGAATGCCGGCCTGTCACGCCGGAGGTCGCGGGTTCGAGTCCCGTCCGGTCCGCCATATACAAAAAAGCCCTGCTCGAAAGAGCGGGGCTTTTTTGTTTGTGATTATTTTTTCTTTCCTTTAATTTTCATCTTCCATTATTAGAACCACACCCACTAAAAACAGACCCCGGCAGATCGAGCAAACCTAACTCCAAGTTAATGGAAGCTTCCCCTCAACAAAGCACAACCCAACCAAAAAAAGGACCGGCAAATTTTTACGATCATTTTCCGCACTTAAAAAACTTGCCGCGCACAGATAAACCGGCCGCTACAAAAAAATTATTCTCCCCGCCAACACCAATTTAATTCCACCCATTAGTACCAGGGCAACCCCCCAACAAAAAGACAGCAATCATTTACTTTCTGCCAAAAAATAACCAAATAATTTCACAGCAAATATTCTTTAAGCAGAAGTTGGTGCTTTTTTATTCCATTAATTATTTTTAAACCTTTTTCGTAAAAACCTGTTGACCGTGAAAAAAATATCATTAAGATACGCAGCTCCTGACACGGGGTGGTTAGCTCAGTTGGGAGAGCGACGGCCTTACAAGCCGTAGGTCACAGGTTCGACCCCTGTACCACCCACCACTTCTCTTACTCTTGCCAGGCAGGAGCAATAAAGAGAAACAGGAATGCGGACCGGTAGTTCAGTTGGTTAGAATGCCGGCCTGTCACGCCGGAGGTCGCGGGTTCGAGTCCCGTCCGGTCCGCCATATACAAAAAAGCCCTGCTCGAAAGAGCGGGGCTTTTTTGTTTGTGTTTTGTGAAAACACCGAACAATAATTAGCTTATCCAGTATTTCAAATATTAACTTTCGGCCAATTCAGTTTCTGCCTTTTCGAAATCGGCATGTAACAGGCGGGTTAACTCTTCCAGATCTGGCATCTCCGCAAAGTGCTCGCCATTTCCGGCGATAAGATCCCAGGTTGCCTTGGAATCCACGTGCAAATGGGCAACTACCTGACTCTCCAAGCTCCCCTCTATCAATCCTGCGGGAACCCAGAAGTGCGTGGTGTTGCTCATCAGGTGGGGGACTGTACTACCGCAGCCGCTACAAAAGTCTGAGCGATATCCTGTTGGAGTGCGGTAAGAAGAAACCTTGTCCAACCCTCGCACCCAGCGAAACTGATCACGCGCCACAAACATTGCAGTATCTGATGCGGAGCCACTCAATTTGCGGCAGAGCGAACAATGACACTGATAAAGGCTTGGTAGTGGCTCATCCAGCTGAAACTCGACTGCGCCACAGAGGCACTTTCCATTCATTCCTTCCTCCTTACCATAAGCTGAAATTCAGAGTCTTATCTGAAATCGAAATAGGGTAGCAACAATATCCCATCCCTACCTTAGACTCCTATAACGGCACGAGGAAGTAAATGCCAATTGGTACTCCATCCGACCTTATGGAAACTAAAAGGGCTTCTTATTCTTTAACTAGCGCCGTCAGTACATGGTCCTCCCAGCGCCCATTAATCAACAAATAACGCTTAGCATTGCCTTCAACCACAAAACCAAGCCGACGTAAAAGAGCTGCCGATCGATAATTTTCAGGCATGTAATTTGCCATCACCCGATTTAGCCCCAATTCCTTGAAGGCGAAAGCAATTACATATTCGCACAATAAGTACATTACCCCCTTCCCTTCAAAACTTTTGTCCACCGCGTACCCCATATTACATGCCTGAAAAGGCCCGCGAACAATGTTGGTAAGAGAACAAGTAGCCACAACCCGGGAGGATTCCGGAAAAGTGATCAGGAAGTATGCTCCTCTCCCCTCCTGTTGCTCTATATGCCAACCCTGTAATCTCTGCTGCCACGCTCCAAGACTATGGTAACCACTCCCCCTGGCTGGCTCCCACTGGCGCAAATGATCCGCGTTACTAGAATAAAAATCGGAGAGTCCCTCAGCATCCTCTATCCTCACCGGCCTAATTTCCATTTCTTCCCCAATTAAAAAAGCAACGACAAGGCTTCATCACTGAACCTTAAAAAACTGCGAAAACAAATCGACCTCAGTCTGCTGCCGATGCAGAAAAGGCGGCGCTCGCCTCACCCCGCAAAAAATGCCACCCTAGCGACCTCCCATCTTGATAGCCCTGCTCAAGCAACTCAGCCTCCTGTGTAAAGCGCTTTACCGGGAAGTCTTCCGGCGGCGCAATGACCGAAACGCGGCAATCTTTTGGGGGAGATTGAATAAAGTCCAAAGCGCGGTTGTAGCGCTCTCCCCTCTCCAGGACAGCTTCAAATAGCCGCGCGTGATCGTGGAAGAACTGCTTAATAAACTTTGGCGCCGCCCCAACCGGTTTGCGGTACCCCAACGGGCGTGACAGCACAACAGTAATATCCCTTGCGCCCTGCTCATAAGCACGAATAACCGGAATGGAGTCGGCAAGCCCTCCGTCTGTCATTGGCTCGCCGTCAACAATGGGAAATTCACGATACGCCATCGGAATAGCGCAGGACGCAGGGAACACTTCATGCATGTTCTCTTCCGTCACTCGAACATAATGAGCTTCACCGCTATTGATGCTGGTAGTTACCGCGTAGAGAGGCACTGCATTATCGATATAGCTTTGAATATTTAATGGCACGTCCTTGTAAGAGGCATGCCAAAGCCAACTAATATCGCAAAAATGCCCCCCTTTTAGATAACGCCGCCAATCTATAAAGTCCGTACGGCGCGCATGATCAAGCAATATCCGGCGACTTCGCCCGTAATCCCCCGCCAGGTATCCAATCAGGTTTGTCGAGCCTGCAGAGACTCCAATTGCGAAGTCGAAGGGACAGTAATTCGCTTCGATAAAAGCATCCAACACACCCGCGGCGAATATGCCGCGCATAGCGCCACCCTCCACTACAAGGGCAGATAAAGATTCTTTCTTTGTTAGTTCACTTGCCATAGGTAAACCGCCATAAAAACACAAAATCTCAATACCACACCCGAAAATATGGCTTATGGGTCATAAAATTCTCCAGGCCCGCCTCAATATCACCGCTGACTTAGGACAAGGTCTTTGCCAACTTGATTCCACCAGCACTATGATTGGAGAATTCAGGCTATTTGTCCTTAATTGAGTAATTTATGCCATCTGCCGTTTTTCAAGCCCCGTGGAGCCGTCAGTTAAAAATAATCAGCACCATAAGTGCCGCTCTCTTACTGGCCATTCCACTATTCCTGATGACTAAGGCCCCACCCACGCCGTCCCTACTCTTTAGTATCGCTCTTGCACTACCGCCAGCCATACTGCTGTTAGGCGCCCTGTTCGTGGTCAGAGGCTATGTCATTCAGAATAACAACCTGTTTGTTCTCCGCCTGGGCTGGAGGACACGAATCCCCTTGCAGGACCTCAGAAAAGCCTCAGCCGACCCTTCAGCTATGCAAGGATCGATCCGTATATTTGGAAACTCTGGACTATTTGGCTATACAGGCCTCTTCCAGAACAAGAAGCTGGGGCGCTACCGCGCTTTTGCGACCGATCACGACCAGGCCGTAGTACTAAACTTCCCTACCAAAACACTGGTTATCACCCCAGACAGGCCAGAACGTATGGCTGAAATACTTAACCGGCATACTTCCTAGCCCTGCCACACATCCGGCCAGCGGGAAAGCTCAACTCCTGCGGCATACTTGGCTTTTTTCAGGACGAGCAGCATACTCCTGCAAAACGTAATACTGGTAAGGAAGTAAATGAGAAAAGTTGTTGTTGCGCTGGCACTCGCCTTCGGCGCCCTGTCGGTAAATGCCCACTCCGCCTGCGTTATTTTACTTCACGGCCTCGCCAAATCTGATAGCTCTATGGCCAAGATGGAGCGTGCAATCAGCAATGCAGGATATAAAACGGTCAATGTGGACTATCCTTCCACAAAGTTTCCCATAGAGAAGCTGGCCGGCAAAGCAATCGCACCAGCATTGGATGCTTGCACCGGTGAAAATGAAATTAACTTCGTCACCCACTCTATGGGCGGCATTCTGGTTCGCCAGTATTTGAGCAAAGTGAAAATTGAAAATTTGAACCGCGTGGTTATGCTGGGGCCTCCCAACAAAGGCAGCGAAGTGGTAGATAAGCTCGGTAATTTTCCGGGCTTTCAGTTTGCTTTTGGCGATGCCGGATTACAGCTGGGCACCGGCGCAATGAGTGTTCCCAACAAACTGGGAAAGGCAGATTTTGATGTTGGTATTATCGCCGGGACACGCAGCATTAACCTCCTACTATCGCATATGATACCCGAAACCGACGATGGCAAAGTTTCTGTCTCCAGCACCAAGCTAGAGGGCATGAATGATCACTTGGAAATGCCTGTTACCCATGTATTTATGATGAAAGATAAAAAGGTAATCTCCCAGGTCCTCCACTATCTGGAGCATGGTGCTTTTGCCAAAAGCAAACAAAACCCAACCCCTGCCAGTCCAGGCAATACAACCGGGAACTAACCGGCTCGGCAAAACTTAAAAATTGGCAATATTTTTTTGCCAAAGGTTATCGTTAACAACCCAGACTATGAGCGCGAAAAATAAAAGCTCTATTTATGAGGGAATAACCAAGATGCAATGGCAATGGTGCAGCTTTAATGAACTTTCCATCAACCAGCTCTATGAAATTCTGCGAGTGCGCCAGGAGGTTTTCACCGTAGAGCAGGACTGCCCCTATCAAGATGCCGATGGCAAAGACCAGCATGCCTGGCACCTGATCTGCTGGGACGGGAACAATGAAAACCCACAAATAAAGGCTTACCTACGCGTTGTATTTCCCGGTGAAAAATATAGTGAACCCTCCATTGGACGAGTACTTACCGCGGAGTCCAGCCGCGGAACAGGACTAGGCAAAGAACTTATTTATCGCGCTGTAAAACAGACGCAGAATGAATACCCCAATAGAGGAATTCGTATTTCTGCACAGGAACACCTGGCCCGGTTCTATGGGGAATATGGTTTCGAGAGGGTATCCGACCCCTACGACGAAGACGGCATACCCCATATAGAAATGCTGCGCCCGGCATCGTGACGAATACCGGGCAATTCTCCTCGTTAGTTACTGCCCACAGCGCCGTTCACCGCAGTAGCAAAATTGCTATCGCGGCGACGCACCCAGGTATACAGACAAGAAGCAGCGATACCGGCAGCAGTTAGCAACCATACTGCATTGGCCACCAATGAGGCACGCACAAAAGAGTCTGCACCGAAAATAGAAGCATGCACAATGACCGCCATTAGACATGCGATGATGGTCGCCACTCTCAATAATATAGACCAGCCTGCTGCAGTGCCCGCAAAAGCGGCGACCACGCTTAAACTTAACGTGGTTAACCAGAACACTTTTACTGCCGACGCAGTAAAGGCCAAATAAGTCACCGCGCTCAAAGCTATAGCAAAGGGTATCCCCCAAACCTGGGCCATCCATACACGCTCAAGCCGCACAGCCGGAGCACCTCTCTGGCGCTTGCGCACCAACCAAATATTGATACCCGAAACCACAAGCACACACATGCCAATACCCAACAGGAAGTAGGCAATTTTCACAGGGAATCCGGAGAAATGGCCAAAGTGCAAACGGAAGGTGGAAAGATAGACCTGCTTAGCGCTGTCCCCTTCAGACCACCCCTCCTTCTCAATCAGGCTTCCGTCTGGATTAAAGTGATAGCGCTCTCCCCAAACCAGTCGCTCGGGAACACGAGTCCATATTTCTACCACCTGCCCCTCGCGACCAGGGAAAGCCACCTCCAACCTGGTTCGCTCCTCTTCGGGGGCAATACGCTCCATTTCTGCGAGTACAGCGGCAAAGTCTGGCAGTGAGGTTTCGGGAGCATTTTCTTGCATAACCGGATGCTCACGATACAGGATGTGCTCAACTTTCTCTGTATCCCCATCGTAGAAAAGGCCCGCAATTGCAAAGGCTGCAACCTGGGAAAGACCGATAAAGGCACCGGTAATCGCGATGGCCAGATGGAAAGGAGAAGCCCAGACACCAAGGCGGTTATGCAGATCCACCTGCTGCAAGCGCTTAGACCCGGATAGCCGGAAAGAGAATGCATCTTTGATAATTTTGGGGTGCGCGAGCAATCCAGAGACTATCAGGGCCGCCATTAAAACACCTATCAGCCCCACTAGCGGCACCCCCAAACCCAAAGGCAGGTTCAGGGCGAAATGCAAATAGGCTAGAAAGTGTGTCCACTCATGTTTTACCTCCCCCAGAAGAGCGCCGTCCTCGGCAACATAGCGCTCAATATCACCAACCTCGACAACCAGCCGGGGCATATCTGTATTTGGAATAGTGAATTTTACTGAGTCAAACTCTTCATTTTGCTCTTTTGCCAGCGCAATCGCCTGCTCAGCAGCAGTCTGATACACAGACGCAGCCACACTGAGATTTTCCAGTTCGGAGGCCTGCTCCCAGCGTTCAAATTCATTGTAAAAAACTGCGAGTGTTCCGCTGACACATACAATGTATAAAAGTGTCGATACCGCCAGTCCGAGAACCGAATGCCCATCGGTCATATTTCTTACAAAAGCAGGCGTCGGCTTAAAGGATAATTTCACGTTAGATCCCTACTCAGGTCCGTTTTACTAAGCTGCCACAGCGGGAATGGCAAGTTTCAACATCAGGCCACTGAGCACTGAAAATGCCAGCAGGCCTGCCGAAGGACGCAACAATTTTTTGTCGGCACAAACCCACACCACCGCCAGGGTCCAAATGGTCACCGAAACAAAAGCACCACCAACTAGTCGCCAACTATCAGAGAGGCCGGTAAAACCAAAGAAAAGCAACCCGGCAACGATCCCGCTCACCAAGGGTAAAAATGTGGCACTTAAAAAACGCAAAATGCCCCGCAACCACAATTGGCGCAGGGCTCCGGGCTCTGAAACACCACCCGATCGTTGCTTTTCAATAGGCCGGGGGCCGCTGGGCCATTCACCCCTAACGGCAAGTAATGCAAATACACCGAGCATTACTATTAAGGCGGCAATACTGATCCCAAATTCTGTACCGACTGCCAGGCTCCAGCCAACGGCCGACAAAACCAGCATTGCCCAACCAAGCCAACTACGTAATGGCTGAGCCCCCTTACTGGACCAAGCCGAGTACAAGGAAAAAATACCTGCAAAGGCAAAAACACTGGCTAGCCCAGCAACGAAGTAAAAGGAATCTTGCATAACCACCACACTGGGAAATTTCGCTTCCCGGCTGATTGTTAAAACGTAAAAAAGGGAGTCTGCCCACAGACTCCCCCTGTGGACAAACTCCCAGCCTACTCTAACTTAGAAAGTGTAACGTGCCTCAGCAGTTACATAACGGCGCTCACCGTAAAAGCAATCACCGCGGCTCAGGCAAGAAGTCGTGTGAATTTCATCAGTCAGGTTCTTCACATTCAGTTGGAACTTCCAGCTTTCCAGGGTATAGCCGATAGTAGCGTCATACAGGGTGTAAGAAGGATTTTCGGTAGGGAAATCTGCAAAAACATAATCGTAATAAGCAGCCTGCTCGGCATAAGCAGTTACCAACTGCGCATGAACTTTATCAATACCGGTGTAACTGTCACCAACATGACGAGCCCCTACTCCAACGCTTAGACCAGGTACCCACTCACTAAAGTCATAGTTTCCCCAAAGAGAGAATTGCTCCTCAGGCACAGTCTCAATTTCAGTGCCAACCTCAAATGGATCGCTACTCTCTACTATTTCAGTATCCATCTGGCTGTAATTAGCCACCAGTGTCAGATTACCCCACTGCCCACTGGCCTCAAGCTCAAATCCATCGATCTGCGCCTCACCGATTTGTCGATAGGACCTGTCAGGACCGAAAGTTAAGCGATTTTTCTGCTTAATCTCAAAGGCAGAGGCAGTCATCAGGATATTAGTACCTTCTGGCTGGTATTTAATACCGGCTTCAATCTGCTCCCCTTTCACAGGCTCGTAGGTACCGCCCTGGCTATTCGGATCTGCTAAAACAGCCTCAAAAGATTCTGAATAACTAACATAGGGAGATACACCGCTGTCGAAGGCATACATCACGCCAAATCTTTTTGTGAGTTCCGTCTCTCTCTGCTTGTCGCTAGCCTTCGTAGAAACATTGCTATGGGTCCTAGAAGACAACCTATCTTCACGCAAGCCCAAATTAAAAATAAAGTTCCCAAGGCTAACTTGGTCCTGGAAGTAAATACCTACTTGCTCAGCATTGACATCGGTAATTTCTCTATCCAGCCCTTCCAGTCCCTCTGGCACATAACCATAAACCGGGTCAAAAATATCGATATCACCACCGTAGCCACGGGCTCTTAAAATACTGTTATCGATTTCTGCATTCTGGCTATCAACACCAGCTGAAATCTGATGTTCAAGAGAGCCTGTAGTCAGCTCGCCTGACAAGCGCAGGTCAAAAATCAAAAGGTCGCTTTTCGCATCTTTCATATAGACAGTCCGCGATACTTCACGGAGGTCTTTTTGCAGGCGCAATGCAAGTGTGTAGTCAGCATACATCGAGTTGTAGTCGACATCCCCTTTTGAATAACGGAGGCCCGCATTGATACCCCAGCTATCATTCAAGCGATGATCAACCCACAAACTATAAGCGGTTTGCTCAGTATTGTATTTATCCCAACCCGGCTCACTAATAAATGTGTCAGTCGGGATTTCACCGTTTACGTTATCGACAATGGTACCGCCCCAAGGTAGGAAAGCTGCAGTGGTACCGGTCTTTTCTTCCTGGTGATTCACCAGGAAAGTAATCTCAGTATCCGCACTGGGGCGCCAGGAAACGGAAGGCATTAACAGGGTGCTGTCATCATCAACATGATCAACTTGAGCATCAGCATCGCGAGCGTAACCCACTACCCTATAGAGCCACTCGCCATCGCTATCGAAAGCACCTGTTACGTCACCAGCTATAACTTTTCGATCATAGTCACCGCCCTGTACCATCAGCTCACCGCCAAACTCCTCTTTGGGGCGTTTGGATACCAAGTTAACTATACCGCCTGTAGAACCCTGTCCATAAAGTACAGAAGAAGGCCCCTTGAGGATTTCTACACGCTCAAAGGCATACAGGTTTGCACGTGAACCGGTATAACTGCCGAAAGTAGTTTTTAGTCCGTCGACAAACATGATTGGCTCAACAGCACGAACGGTAGACCAATCACCGCGAGCATCAACGCCAAACAAGCCACCATTCACACCGGCAGAGTACTGCAGGATATCCTGCACAGTTTTTGAGCCAGTTACATCGAAGAAATCTTTATCGCGCAGAGAAATAGAGAACGGCGTCTCATCAACCGGAATATCTTGCTTGCCAATAGAGGTCTGGCGGGACAGGTTCAGCTCGCCGGTTACATGAACTTCTTCAATACCCTCATTCTTATCCTCTGCTGCAAAAGCTGCAGTAGAGCCGCCTGCTGCAATAGCCAATGCCAACAGGGAGTGGCTCAGCCCAGAAAGAATGGGAGAAGAGTTTTGGCGTAAACCTTGGATTCGAGCGGTGCCCATGGATATCCCTCAAAATTCAGTGGAAATATTATCTGCCGCAGCAGCTGCTACCGAAATAAGTTGACGCGGATCTTAATAGGAATCGTTATCACTTACAACATTATTAGAACATTTTTTTACTAATGCGGTCTGGCCCGTGTCCTTATTGCAGGCAAGGGAGCAAACCTGCGCCTGAAATAGATACTCTGGAGGAGCGAGGTGTAGGCACATGGGACCATCGAAATTCAGCCTCGCTCATACCCAGCACAAGCCATGAATTAATCAATATTTTTATATTTAAAAAGATGAATAGAAGGGACTACCTGGCAAAGATCAGGCTGATTTTTAGTTGGGGAGAGCTTGGGAAAGAGGCGCCCAGGAACCCGGACACCTCTGAGTGGAAACTGAAATGATGCATCCCGGGGCGGGTAAAACCACACCGGTGCTACTCATTATGGCGTTGGATAGGTATAGCTGGCTTGCAGCCCCAAAGGCATACCCAGATTCCAGTAAATCACCAGGAATATGGACCAGCAGATCAGGAACACCACCGAGTAGGGCAACATGATAGATACCAGTGTACCAATGCCTGTTCCCTTCACGTAGCGCTGGCAATAGACAACTACTAGTGGGAAGTAAGGCATTAACGGCGTAATAATGTTGGTGGAAGAATCACCTACACGGTATGCCGCCTGGGTCAGGTCCGGAGAGAAACCAATCTGCATCAACATGGGTACAAAAATGGGCGAGAGCAGCGCCCATTTAGCAGAGGCCGAGCCCACAAACAGGTTAATAAATGCCACCAGCACAATAATACCCATCAGGGTAATTGGGCCCGGCAGATTCATGGCAGCCAGCAGGCTGCCTCCCTCTACTGACAACAGGGTGCCTAAACCGGAGCGGGCAAATTCAGAAATAAACAGGGCACAGAAAAATGCCATCACGATGTAGTAAGCCATGGAGCCCATGGTCTTGGACATCGCATCGATCACATCCTTACTTTTACGGAAGGTCCCAGCGGCATATCCAAATACAACTCCAGGGATAACAAACAGTAAGAAGATCAGCGGCACAATAGACTTCATAACCGGCGCGCTAAAGGAGGCCAATTGCCCCTGGGAGTCGCGCAATGCAGAAGTCTCTGGCAACATCCAGGCGATAAGGCCCACAACTCCAGCCACCATGACAGTCACTGCCAGGTACATCGCCTTTTTCTCGCGAGCACCCAGCTCCTGCATTACTGGCATATCTTCTTTGTCCCCATCAATGGCGACATTCTTCAGGCGGGGCTCAATCACCTTATCGGTGAGCCACCAGCCCAAGATAGTTACTACGAGACAGGAAGCCGAAGTGAAGAACCAGTTATTGAGAGGGTTTACTTGAATCTCGGGATCAACAATCTGTGCCGCGGTTTGGGTAAAGCCCTGCAGCAAGGGATCAATGGCTGAAGGAACAAAGTTTGCTGAGAAGCCACCGGATACCCCGGCAAAAGCCGCAGCGATACCTGCCAAAGGATGACGGCCAGCCGCATAGAAGATCACACCGCCCAAGGGAATCACCAATACATAACCGGCATCTACAGCGGTATGGCTGACAATCGCCACCAGAATCAGCATCGGGGTAAGCAGCATCTGCGGGGTCACCGCCAGTAGCTTTTTCAGAACGGCATTAATAAAGCCACTCTGCTCTGCAACGCCAACGCCCAGCATGGCCACGAGCACCACACCAAGTGGAGCAAAGCTCGTAAAGGTGGTCACCATACTGGAGAGGAAGCGAGCCAGCTCCCCACTGGAGAGCAGGTTGGTCACCTGGATTGCGTCACCGGTGGCTGGATGCAAGGTATCGAAACTTACTCCAGACAACATCCAGGACAGCACCCAGATAGCAACCATTAATACGAGGAAGAGTACTGCCGGGTCGGGAAGCTTGTTCCCCACCACTTCAATAAAGTTGAGGGCCCGGTTGATCCAGCCGTTCTTGTTCGCGTCGCCACCCTCTGCAGGGTTAGCTTGAACATTTTCCATAATGAATCCCTGTTGTATCGTTATATTTTTATTAATGCTCTTTTATCTATAGGACGGCTACGGAAGCCATAGCCTCCCAACTTTAATTCAAAACATTACTTACCGATCTTGCGGATACCTACCGCATGGCGCAATTTCTCAATAAACGGAGCAGAGTAAGCGCTCGCCTTAGCCGCCCCTTTTTCAAGCTCTGCTTCAATCTGAGATGGGTTTTCAAGCAGCGTGTTATACCGTTCACGGGCTTCACCGATCTGACCATTAACCAGCTCGAATAGCTGCTTCTTGGCCTCCCCCCATGCAATACCCTCTTCAAACGCCTTACGCATTTCTGCGGTTTGCTCTTCAGTAGCGAATGCCTGCCAGATCTGGAAGACCGTTGAAGTATCAGGATCTTTAGGTTCTCCTGGCTCCAGAAGATTCGTCTTGATCTTATTGATGTGCTTCTTCAGTTTCTTCTCAGGCAGGAATAACGGAATAGTATTGCCGTAACTCTTGCTCATTTTTCGACCATCAAGCCCTTGCAATACGGCAACATGGTCGTCCACTACCGCCTCTGGCAGCGCGAAGTGTTCGCCATAATGGTGATTAAAGCGTTGGGCAATATCGCGAGCCATTTCTATATGCTGGACCTGGTCCTTGCCCACCGGCACTTTATTGGCATTGAACATCAGGATGTCTGCAGCCATCAGGATCGGATAGCTATACAAACCCATGGTCACACCGAAGTCAGAATCTTCGCCATCCACACGGTTAGCATCCACGGCAGCCTTGTATGCGTGGGCGCGGTTCATCAGGCCCTTGCCAGTCATACAGGTCAGCAGCCAGGTCAACTCCGGGATTTCATGAATATCGGACTGCCGATAGAACACGACATTGTCTGTATTGAGACCCAAAGCCAGCCAGGTGGCGGCAATCTCCAGGGTGGATTGATGTACCTGTTCCGGGTCCTGACACTTGATCAGCGCGTGATAATCGGCCAGGAAGTAAAAAGATTGGTTATTCTCGTCCTGGCTGGCGGCGATAGCCGGGCGAATGGCGCCAACATAGTTACCCAGGTGAGGAGTGCCGGTAGTTGTAATACCGGTCAATACGCGCTGCTTGGTCATAAATCCTTTGTTTCCTGTACTGAATTCAGGCAATAAAGGGCGAATCATAACCTGTTCGCGGCTAGGGTTGTATCAACGGAAGGAATCGGCTTCCAGCCAGTAAGCCCCCCTGCTCTCATCGTCAAAGACTCACTCCTCTTTTATAACCCCAAGCCTTTCCGGACAGGCAAATTGCCTTTGGTATTGCCCGGGGGATATACCGAAGGCTTTGCGAAAATGGTGGCGAAGGGTTGCGCTACACTCAAAGCCTGCAATTTGCGCTACAAGATCGACACTCTCCTTGCCGGACTCCAGCGCCTTCTGCGCCATCCTTAAACGCTGCTGAATCAACCACGCCTTCGGAGCGACTCCCATAGACTGGCGGAATTTCCTATCAAAACTGCGACGTGAAAGATGGGCCTGCTCTGCCAGGTCCCCCACCATGATAGGTTTATGCAGATTGGCAAGGGCCCAATCCAGCGCCCCCGCGAAATGGTCTGGCCGCTTGGGAACTGGAGTCTCCACGAACTGGGCCTGCCCTCCCTGTCGGTGGGGAGCCATCACCAAGCGCTTAGCCACAGAGTTGGCAAACTCTTGGCCATGGTTGCGACGCAAATACTCTATCCCCAGATCTATTGCCGCCGAGCTGCCAGCCGAACAGGCCAGCGCACCCTGCCAAACATAAAGCACATCCCCCACGTACTCCACATTGGCAAAACGCTGTTTGAAGACATCCCCATAGCGCCAGTGGGTAGTAGCTTGCTTCCCATCGAGCAAGCCAACTTCAGCAGGCAGAAATGAACCCGAGCAGAAAGTCAGGATTTGCCGACCCTCCGCAACGAACCCCTCCAGAGCACCGTACAAAGAGTCCAAATAACGATCTTTGGCCAGTGACGTAGTAGACCAGCAGGGAACCACTAGCAGATCGTAATCCAACAAACTGCTGATCTGCTTACATTGCAGAGACACCCCGCCCACGCCTACCGGGGCTTCTGGGGCAAAGGAGACCACCTCACCCTGATAGAGCTCATCCATACCCGGGCGAGACAAACAGAACAGCTCAGTCGCGCAGCCAAGTTCAAACAAGGCAACTTGCCGGTGCACCAGAATCGCTACTCGCTTTGGATCACTACACCCCATTGGCCCAGCCCCTTTATCAGTCATCACCATTCAACGCTTGGCTCAAACTTAACGCTATTTGGCGTTCAAGCCAATCGCCTAATTGTCAGCCAAGGAACAAACTATGCACAAGCTTTTATGAGAGTAAGAACCAAGGAGATACTTATGAGCTCAGCTGTAAGCCGCTTCGCCCCAGCCAGCAGCCAACAAGCCCTGCTTCATTTTCAGGAATTGCTGGCCTACGAGACCGACTGCTGGGATGTCCACCATGCCATTACCAATGGGCGACGGGATTTTGTTCTGCTGGATGTCCGTGGCGAAGAATCATTCCGGCAAGGCCACATCCAGGACGCTCACTCCCTGCCCCACCAACGTATCAATGAAAAATCTTTATCCAACTATCCAGCCAGCACACTGTTTGTTATCTACTGTGCAGGCCCCCACTGCAATGCCACAGAGAAAGCCGCTATCAAGCTTGCCAAGTTGGGTCGCCCGGTAAAAAAGATGATTGGTGGTGTTACTGGTTGGATAGATGAAGGATTTCATCTTATTAAAGATAGCGAAACTACCAACGCCGAGTAAGCAAGTTGGATCTTGTCTCACCAATTCAGAAATCAAGGGGGCGCAGGACTGCGCCCAAAATCGTCTCCCCAAGCTGAATTCCAATAAAGAAAAAAGAGACCAATGCAAATACGTTACGCAATGCCTTGCGATGGTGCCCAATTATTAAAAATGATGCGTGCCCTCGCCAAATTTGAAGGTTACCTAACTGAGTTCAAAGTCAACGAGCGTGAACTGAAAAGCCGGCTATTCGAGCAAGCAGATTTCAAGTGTCTAGTCGCTGAAGATAATGGAGTAATTGTTGGCTACTTGGCCTTTTACCCCCTGCCATTTACTTATGACTTAACTCCCTGGTTCTGGATTAAGGAACTATATGTAAATGACAGTATGAAATACCGTCGAAAAGGAATAGGCAAATCTTTAATGCAACAACTGATCTATGAAGCCCGCAAGCAAGGTAGTACAAAAATAAAGTGGGAAGTACTTTGCTCGAATATCAATGCGCAAGATTTCTATAAGCAGCTGGGCGCATCTGTAGAACAGCAATGGCAAACCTGGTCCCTTAGTACAAAGGAAGCCAAAATCAACTAACACTTACAAAGAAGCCCTATCAACCGCCACCCAAAATCCCACACAAAAAAGAGCCTCGAAATCAGTAAGGTGAGCCACGGAACCGGTTAAGTCAGATACTACAAATATGCTTAACTTGTGAAAACATGAGATTCCTTTAACCACCTAAAAATCCGAAAAAATAATAGTGCCTGTAAAAATTTAGGCGCACGAATAATCTTATTGGATTTTATTTGGTTTTTATCTGTGTCAAAGCCGCGTAAAATCAATAGATATTTATCAGTATTGCGGCTGGTTATCAAGCAAGCTGTGTAAGGCTCATACCTTAAAGGAGCCTAAAACTTTCACAATGATCCACCCTTCAATAGGAGAGCGGTAGCGTGACCTAAGAATAGAGAAAAGGCGCTGACCCAAGGTGCTACCAACACCAGGGGCCAGCTAACCAAATTGATAGAGAAAGTATCAAGTTGGCTATATGCATAGTACGCTAGAAACCCGCTCGTCTTCAATAAAGTCGAGAATATTCAGCAGCTTGGAGCGACTTCCCAAGCTCCGGGAGCCTAGCGTCCGCCTTTTCCTATTTTGTGCCCACCGCTCCCGCGCCCCACCCCTTAAGCCCTCCAAATGTCGACTTCTAAGCTTTTCACCCAAAAGCGCCCACCCATGAATTAAGTATTAACAGGAAATAAAAATGTTGATCTTGAAACGCCGGACTGGCGAAAACCTAAGAATTGGGGCGAATGTCTCTCTCACCGTATTGGAGGTTAACGGTAATCAGGTAAAGATAGGAATACATGCCCCTAAATCCTTATCTGTTCACCGAGAAGAAGTTTATATCCGTATCCAAAAGAAACAGGAGGCAAGCAATAGAAACCGTTGAGAATATGGCCCTCACCGGTTGTATTCTGCGGCAAATTGCCAGTCTTGAAGCAGCTCTATTCGTAACGAGAATCTCATTTGAAAAGATAGCTATAGAAATCAGCCGAAGTATCCATGCTGCTTACCCCAACAGAGCAATTGTTCATTTTCCAAATGTAATGTTTCATGTACCTAATAGAATAACAAGCCAGATTTTTTTTACGCTACCCTTACAACTAAAATGGAATGGAGGGTGTAAACATTTATCATATTGATTGATAAATATATCCTCCATCCCAACTTCTACCTGTTATTCACCCGCCACTTTAGAAAGATAAAATTGATAAGCACGGTTTGCAACCTGGTGACCTATCGCCTGGCCCGCCGGAACTGAGGGCTCAAAGTGCACACCTCCCCAAACACGACTATTACCACAGTCTTCTTCAAATGAAGTCCAGGTTGGGAAGTGCAAAGACAAATCGGTTTGTGGTGTTATGCCTGGCTCAATCTGCGAGCTTCCTGCAAACGCTGGCACGGTATAGCCCAATGTATCACCTTGGGGTAAAAAGAGGCGGCTTGTTTCAGCATGCGCGGCACAAAAGCTGGCAGAAGCAGACGGATACTCTGGGTGATCAGCAACAGGCAAATAGCTGGTCCACTGACTAGCAGGCAAATCATTTACCGTTCCTTTTCCCACTCCTCCCCAGGCAGTAACAGGCTCGTCTTTATAAATATACCGAACTGCGGAGAAGGGGCGTACGGAATTGTGACGACGCTTCTCCTTCCAAATCGCAATAGCAGTATCAAAGGCAGCCATATTAGTCAGGAAATCGTAATGAATGAAATCCATCAGCGATAAACCCTGAGCCTCCGATGCAAACACAGCAGCAAAGCCTAAGCTGAAGATCTTCATATCAAACAGCTCTGCCTTCATTTTCTGCTCATCAGTTAAGTTAGCTGACGTAGTCAAAACATCATTTACTTGCGCCACGTAACTTGGATAGTTCCATATTTTCGATTTTAGAGGTACCGGCGAAGTGAATTCATCCGGAGACTCATAACTGTATGGCGTCGTCAGCGCTATCTGGGGCGTGACAAATTGTTGAACCCGATATACGCCAGGGCGCTCCATTAAAACTGCTGGCTGCCACTTCGAAGGAAAACGTAATTTATAGGCAGTGTTAGCTGGTTTGAAATTGGTATAATCGGCATAAGGTAAGCGGTGATACAACTGATTACCCTCATTACCCAGCTGATTCATACCGTCATTAACACGCCCTTCCAATACTTTTCTACCGGCATAGTTCCCTATACCAATCGGGGTAGTAGTATCTTCTGAAAAGTTATCAGGATCCAACCCTAACTCAAGTAACAGATTATCCCATTCAGATACCAAGTGTGGGAACAACCCACTCAATACCTTATGAGACGCATAGGAAAGTGCAATATTTAACTCACTGTTATCTGTCGGCTCAGCCATCCGAGCAATATCTGAGTAAACTCCTTTGGCAGTCGGATGATAAGGGGCTGTGGCATCAAACCAAGAGTTGGTAATTAGCGTCGTAAAACGGAGCACTAAAGTCGCGTCATTAGCAGCGGGAGACACTTCAAAAATTGCACACGCCGCTGCAGGAATAATATTCTGCACTGCGACGTTGCAGCTTTCCAGATCTGTAGAGTTACACTTGGGTGGCAATTGAACGTCTTCCAGTTGCGGGCAGGTTAACGCCTGTGCCTGCCAGCTCACAGAAATAAATAATACCCCGACAATCCCTTTTAAAGCCTTTTTATAAATCTTATTTTTAAGCATCGATCTATCCATTTTTACTTGATTAGCGTGTTTGAAAGTCCCCTTTAGGCAACCAAACACGTATTATTAAAATCAGACATACACACTTTAAAGATTCGTTAAACTCCCTATACTCTTGCCCCCTTTTTTAAACCAGAAGTAACCACAACGTTCACACTCGGAAAACCCAAACTGAAGATTAATGCTGTTGAAATGTTCATTTGCTGAAGCTTTACAATCAACATACCAACTTGCACCAAAAAAATTTAGTCTCCGCCACCTATGCTCCAAAAACTTAAAAATTATCCATTTGATTTCAATAGTTTTTTGATTAATCTGCTCTACGTTGCGGGGTCAGTGAACCCCCTCCTGTATAGAGAATATCCATATTGACTCTGACACTTGGTATATAATGGTCAAACCTTACAACTATAAAACTGTTGTGACTGGAAAATTCACCTCAGGAACTCCAGCCAAATAAATTCTACTGAAATACAGCCTATTTCTGTAACCAAGTTGCAAACCGAAATATAAGAAAGAATAGTGTTAACTTATTAACTAGAATCACGAAGCCCTTAAAAATATATTATTAATCTTACATCCTACCGCCTGACACTCCCCACTAGTAACATAACTTGATGAGAATCAAGTGAAAACTATGCAGCGGCCATATTGTGATGCAATCATTTGTTACATTTTTACTAACTGGTTGCCACTAAGAGCTAGCCCAGGTATCTCGCCTAAGAAACCACCGAAGTGAACCTAACAATTTCGAGAAAGCCTAACCGATCAACACATTTTAGCCAAGCACGCAAAAATACATCAACTTACAGCCAGGATTAATCTCGCGTGAAAATTAAAAAAAGAAAAATTAAGATTTTTCGTGATGACATCATGAAGTTATAATTCATGCAGATAACTCAAGCCACTAATCAAATGACTTCCAATTGACAGCTCGAACTTGCAAATGTTTCTTGTAATTTGTCATAGCTGTAAATCTAGACTTAATAAGAAGTTATCAGTCTTTCCTACTGAATTTTGATACACTTTTAAATAGAGAAATAAGCGTTCAGCCAAACACCCACGGCAAGCAATGTCACCAACAAGAATAACCCAAGAAAGTCTTAGGTAATCTGTGCGGACTAGTACTAGAGAGATCCTGTTTAGCCCGGTTAGCACTCAAGGCTGCCCCAGATTGCGCCAGCTCTTGACGGGCTTACATTTTGTGAATATCAGTAAGTTAGAAGGCTCCATATTGGAATGAAATCATTTATATGCATCTTATGATTTTTCCGCTATCGCAAGCGCATATCACTAAACATCAGGATTACTGAAAATTTAACCTGCTGCCTCATTAGGCAATATACTAAAATAAACCATTGTTTAATCTGTTTACAACATAAACTCCTTACAACGAGCATTTCATCAGTTTACACCCACCAACATGTGGAATAAGTGGATGTGATTCCAATTTAACATTCTTAATGCTTTTGAATCCTTGCTCTTCGTATAGCTTAATGGCTATGGTATTGTCAGAAAATACGATAAGACTTAGCTCACTGTAGCCTTCATTTTTTGCTTTTTCTTTCGTCTGCTCCAGCAATGATTTTCCAATCCCTCTCTGCTGATATGCCTCATCAACACACATAGCATCTAGAAAATAACTCCCTTCAATCCTGCTGGAATAAAATTCTCGAAACCTATTTAAACGATCCGGGGGAAGAAAATTCACCAACTCTTTTGTTATACAGTGGAACTTTGCAGGATAAGACAAAGCTACCCCGACAATTTCCTGATTAGACTCAGCAACAATACAACTACGGAAAGTATGTGGATAAATATCTTGCTCCAAACCATTGGAAAGCACTTCAATAGCTGTCACATTAGGTATCAAATCATGAAATAGATACTCTACAGCTCCGTCAGATGCAATATAGTCTAGCTCTGCAATACGGCGACAATCATCCTTTTTTCCAAGCCTGTAGTTCACATTCATATCTCATCCTAAACCAATATATTTGACGGTATATTTCAGATATACACTAAGTTTTGGGCAACAATCATGTTTCCAGGTAGATAAAAAAACTGTTAACTCAGAGTTTTTGATTTCACCAAACAGTCTATTATAAAATGCTAATTCCATATCTATAGACTAAAGGTATGTATATACCAGTCACACCAAACAATTACTTGCTTACCTGAAAATCATATAAGATAGCGATGAGGCTAACATGTAGTGCCAGCCCTTGACCAACAGCTTGTGAAGCATAGGAAGTTCAAAACACGACACAATTAATTTTGGTCAACAGCATTTATCTTAAAAAGCTTATTCCCTTCAAAAACCAAACTGTAGTAATTAGTTTTTCCATAATTAGTAACTTGAATGATCCACTCCTCAATCTTCATTACCCGAACCCTGTTCCCCGCAGCATCTTCCCGATCAATATACCCAATAACCTCTTCACTTACGGGCTGGCCGCAAGCGCTCAACACCTTATACTTAATGTCTCCTACCGATATCAACTCGTTGCCGCATCTCAATGCAAAGGCGTTGTTAGCAAATATTAACAAAGAAATAAAACAAACAATCTTCTTCATATCAACTCTCTTTTATTGCCGTTCTCATCAGAGGACAATGCTATATATCTAGTCCAGAAATGTGCATAAAGCAACCAGTAAAAAGGTGGATAACCAAGTACTATACCTGGCTATACACCCGTACCTACTGTGCGTAATCGATGGTACATGGTAGTAACAAACCTACCACCAAAAATCATTGCGAGTGAAATTAGCAAAACAGTGACATAACCGTAATTGATAGTTCCCTGAGTAAAAAGCTGGCCAACAATAACTCCCACAGACTTTAAAGCCCAGTAGATTCCTAAAAGAAAAGTGCCAGCCGCCACCAGTCCTTTCTCAGAAATAGAGGCATCTCCATCGCTTGATCTAATGATTTTAGGCGCTATTTTAGGGGCCAGGACCCAGAGAATTATGCCAATAACAGCTGGCACTACTATCGATCCAAGAACGGGAGCAATGGGTATTGGCCCACTGATACCCCAAGATGCAGGTGCAATGATAAACGGTAGGGCATTTCCTAAATTACTTAGAACCAGATATGCCGCCAAAATCTTAATCGTCAATTCTGAAAACTGTTTCATATTTTTTGTCTAATACACCTAAAATAGCAGGCTGAGTTTTGCGCCCTTAACCAGCTTTAACCATTTGTCAAGTGGCTTTCTAGGATAGAAGCTCTTACGGAATCCATGCTATACACCCCACAGCATCACTATTACTTAAAATTAGATAATTACTGCCATTACATAATGTGCCAAAACCCTGATTCATAACCTACTAAGCTTCACAACTAATACTTAGCAACATAGTTGAGTGCTTTGAGGGAATCTTAAGAACACTCTCCGTCAAGCTAAGCTCTTTCCTTCAAACCGGAATTAATATCGATCTCGTACGTAATGATTGAGGAAACTCCGTCATGGTTGCTCTTAATGCTAAATCTTCGTACATGCTGAACCTCCGATTCAAAGTTTAATATTCTCTCTATTAAACTATGAACCTTAGATGAACAACCACCTAGCATTGACCTTTGGGGCTACTTGATAGGGCGCCCCTAGAACACATTGTTACAACTTTTTTACTAGGCAGTATGTTGTATGTCCTTTGGGGTAATCTGGCAACTCACCATAAACTTTAAAGCCAAGTTTTTCATAAAAAGGACGAGCCTGGAAACTTAATGTTTCCGTGCGAATATATTGAAACCCCTTTTCAAGAGCATATTGTTCAGCAGCAGCCACCAATTCACTACCAACACCTAGACCGCGGGTATCCTCCGACAACCAAAGTAACTCGATAATGCAATAGTTCCAGAACCCTGTTGCCCGGATGCCACCTTGAATTTCTCCATTTTCACTTTTAGCAAACACTGCAAATTTAGTATCTTCTTCAAATACAACATCATCCGGAATATACTTCTGATTATATTTCTTTATCCCCTCGCTAATAAATTTTAAATCTTCTTTTTGTGGGGTTGATGTTACTTCGATGTTCATTCACACCTCCTTAAGTATTTGGTAAATTCTGAGGGGGTTATAATTCACTGAAAAGTGATAGATTAGTCATCTTGATAGCCATAACACAAAGGTAAAGTCATAAATAGTTCGTGCAATGAAAATTATTCGGCCACAGGGCTTTGCATCGTAAAGCCAGCTACATCCACTAATTAAATGAATTATTTTGCGGATCATATACATTGCCATACCATCAGGCCGGTTCTCCTAGTAGCTCACAGGTCTTGGTTCCAGTTTCCTCGATAGTCTTAAACCAATGCTACTGGAATAGCTAAAACGGTAGTACGAATAAGGCTCCCACCACAACGTAGCTAAGCTACGGTAACTTTCTATCAAGCTCTGAAAGATTTCGAATCAATTTGAAACAATATCAGAAGCTTTTACTGAAATATTGCCACTATATTCAATTACTTCAAATTTACCCATTTTAATTGATCATTTGGATAACTTCGCCACTGAAACGCCGCTTATCCAATTCATAGATAACTTAACATTTATAAAGTGATCATGACAACTATCCCGAAATATCCATCAGTACACAACCCTATGATTTTATTTTAAGCTAATCAAGTTACTATTCAGAAATAGCAGTCACGGTAATTGAACTTACAGTCCAGGCCTCGTCACTTTTCGTCACGGCACAAATTTATGCACATTCACTTCCGGAGCCCGCTGGTTAATTATCGAGCAAATCAGTTTGTTTAGAGCAGAGCATCGTTAAGTTGAGTGATTATTTTAGGGAGAGATTAAAAGGAATACCGACCTGGTGAGATTTGATCATCACGTCGGATTTCTTGACGTCAAATATCTTGTCATCAATTAGCAAAAAAATTGCTGAGCTACTCAAAGTAACTGAGAAACTATCCTAAAAAAATAGATTTGTACTGCTTCTCTACCGATTCTCGAAACACAACTGCTATGGATATTCTCAATTCCCAGGGATAAGTATGCAAATTAACTTTCCACGTTAGTGCCCTAACCTGTAGTAGAAGTAGCTTTTAAGGGGCTTGATTTACTCTGAGATACCTCATAGAACCATACTAACAACTACAATCAATCGCTGGGCTGCACAGAAATTAACCAGCGATAACTTTGGTATTTAGGGGATTATAGCGAAGGGGTAAATAGAGATAGTATTTTTTCAAAGATCCCTATTTTTCTCTTGCAGTTCTCCAGCTATCTGTGACAATGATACTGAAATTACTACCTTCGCAAATCCTATTTTACATCCTTACTTCTATCCTCGGATAACAAGGGGGGAAGCGAGATTGAAGCAAAGAATATAGACACCAACCTTCATGTCACCATGATACATACAAGCACTCCACCTCAAAATCAGGGAACTAAAGAATTTATTTCGGAAGTAAGGCCAATTACCAAGCTTCCTTTACAGGGTCAGCTATTCGAGTGTGAATTCAATCCCAAGGAGTATAGCGACCTTTTATTTAAGGCCCTGGATGTTACTTTATCTGAAGATGTTCGTTTAGCTCGAGACAAACGTAAATCTGAGTTTCTTGCAGGGAGGTATTGTGCCCAACAAGCTTTAAATCATTATGGTTATCAAAATATTGATATTCCGATTGGGCAGGACCGGTCCCCGCAATGGCCAAAAGGTGTGATTGGATCTATCACACATGCGGGTAATAGAGCTGTTTGTGCAATCAGCAGACAATCTGTTGGGCTTGGTATTGATTATGAATTACCCGTGACAGATAAGACCGCCAATGAAATTAGTAACCTGATAGTGAGTGAAAAGGAAAAGCTATTACTCTCCAATTCCGGCTTACCTTACGCCAACTGGTTAACTTTGATATTTTCTATCAAGGAAAGCCTGTTCAAAGCCCTCTACCCAAAAGTAAAACAATATTTTGATTTCCTCGACGCTGAAGTTTTCAGCATTGACCATGTACAGCAAACAATATCTTTGAAACTACTAAGGAATCTAACCCCTGAGGTGAGATCGGGTCAAATATATGATGGAAAATACTGTTTCCATCAAGGTGGTATTCTCACACTTATTGAATATTGATACCCTTGATAATATTAGAATTAATGAGCTTTTGGTAAAAGAACCACATTATATAATCGACCCCCAGAACACTTTGATCCTATTAGTTAGTAGCCGGCAGCTGTATAAGGACCAACATTGCGTCTGTAAACTAGCAGTTTCCGTTCGAAACTTAATACGTAAGCGCCATCTTGATTATGCGCACGTGAACTAACATGTAGCAGTCCCTGATCGGGGCGTGATTTGGATTTGCGTTTTCCGAGAATTGCTGATTCAAAATATAAAGTATCACCAACATATACTGGTTCAACCTTACAATCCGTCACACTCAAGTTTGCCACGACTTTACCAAATGTTTTGGTTGTAAGAGCCATCGCACTTAAAACAAAAGTCTCAGATACCTTTATCCGGTCACCATAGACCCTTCGGGCATAGCGTTGATCAGCATAACCGGGGCTGAGATCAAATACATTGCCTGCATAGCTCAGTGAGCTGGCTTCTGAGAAGGTGTGCCCCGGCCGGTGCTCAAAAACCTGGCCTACTTCAAAATCCTCAAAATCTACCCCATAAGTTTCAATAAATACATTGGGCTCAACCTCACGGAGAAAACTGAATGAATCCTTCACAATGGCTCTCCAACGTAATCTATTGATTTAATCATTAGTAATTATTTGCGGAAAACGGTAGATGATCCCGCTTGAAAATCAACATACTACAACGCATTTCATTCGTCTTTACTTTATCCTGGTTAATGCCGTGAACAGCGAGTTCTATCAGGCCTGCGTCTGAGTCTTTGGAAGTTGCACCAACAAATAAGATTTCACTTTCGGCATAGAGAGTATCCCCACCAAATACTGGTGCGAGCATGTCAATACTTTTCCACTCCAGTATGCTTTTTCGCCGATTGAACGTTTTCCAGGTCATTCCCATCAGGCGCGATACAATCAAGGTGGTCACAATTAGTGGCTGCTTGAACTCTGTCTGTGCTGCATAATTTGAATCAAAATGTATCATTGCCTGGTTAAATGTAGTAATACACTCCTCGACATTATCCTGCTGGCTTATAGTGACTCCGGGGCGGTGTTTAAAAACCTGACCCACCTGAAAATCTTCAAAATCCAAACCGTATCTCTCCCTATATCGGTTATCGCCTACCCTTATATATCCGGGATAACAAAGATGTTCCATATAAATAAAGTCCTGAAAAGCAAATTACCTGGCCGTAACTGAAAGGCTATTTCCTATTTGCCAGGTTGATCAGCCGCTGCGCCCGCTCAACCACAGGTATATCCACCATCCGGCCATCGACCACCAAGACCCCTCCCCTGTTTGCCCTGTAAGCATTTACAATTTTTTGCGCTTGACGTAGAGTTTCTTCCGACGGAGAGACTCCCCGATGTATTCCCCGCAATTGACCCGGATGTAGTGCAATTTTTCCAGTAAAACCCAATGCCGTTATTTTTTGTGTGTCCTCAAGCAGGCCACGGTCATCGCCTAGATCCAACCAGGGCCCATCAATTGCCGCTATATTGGCATGTCCAGCTGCCTGCGCGATACGCCCTCTAGCATACAGAAGGGAATCCCAGCTCATATCTCCCCTTACTTCGGATGAGTAATCTGCTGAACCAAAACCGATAGCCACTACATTTGGCGCCATTGCAATTTTGATGGCGTTTTCCAATCCTTTTGTCGTTTCAACCAAGGGTATCAATCTGACAGGGTGCTCAAGAGAGGTCATGACTTCGTTAAACCAAGCGATCTCCTCGGAGGATTCCACCTTCGGTATCATAACGATGTCTGGCAACGGCTCCATCTTCAATATCAACAACATGTCTCTCAATCCCTGCTCACTTGCCAGGTGATTAATTCGCAATGCCCGTTGAATAGAATTTGAGGTTTCGGCTTTAAAGAAATCGACGACTTTCTCTCTGGCAGCTTCTTTCTCACCTGGTGCAACAGCGTCTTCCAGATCAACACATGCTACATCGGCTTCGCTCATTAACGCTTTTATATATCTGTCGGGACGTGTAGCGGGAATAAACAAAATACTGCGAAAAAAACAAACTGTCTCACGGTCCATCATTTGCACTTTCGCCTTACCAGGTTTCTTCGCCCAAATCTTTAAAATTTAACTCTTAATGACATCTTCATACTTAGATCTATCCCAGCATATTAGCAGCCCTAAAAATCATGAGCTCATTAAGCGCTGTCAATTAAAATGGCTTATCGGACTGAAACTCTTTTTTGCGCCAGCCTCCCATTCCTTAATCAATACTGCTGGGAAGCACTCCCAGATTTATCTGTCCTAAAATCGTAATTGACGATAAACAAAGATTGGTGAACTTCTCAATGCTCCCTCTTTCCGGCTTGCGGGTAATCGCCGTAGAACAATATGGCGCAGGCCCCTTTGGCACATTATTTCTCGCCAATTTAGGCGCTGAAATCATAAAAATTGAGGATATTTCCCATGGTGGGGATGTGGCCCGCACCGTTGGACCCTATTTTATAAAAGGTGAAAAATCAGATAACAGCAGCTTGTTTTTCCAGGGACTCAACCACAATAAACGGAGCTTGTCCCTTAACCTCACATCGAGAGAAGGGCAGGAAATACTCCATAGGCTCGTTGCAACTGCTGATGGGGTAACCGGTAATCTACGTGGTGACGTACCTGAAAAATTGGGAATCACTTTTGATGCCCTTAAAAAGGTCAACCCTAAAATTGTCTGCGCCCACCTAACCGCTTTTGGCAGGAGTGGAGAAAGAGCATCTTGGCCAGGCTACGATTATCCCATGCAAGCGGAGGCCGGTTACTTCAAGTTGACAGGAGAACCCGACGGACCACCCACACGTTGCGGCCTCTCACTAGTGGACCTATCTACCGGGGTAGCTATGGCACTTGGATTGGTATCAGGTATTTTCAGTGCCAGGGAAACGGAAAAGGGAAGAGATATCGATATCAGCTTATTTGATAACGCACTATATAATTTAAACTATGTAGCTATGTGGCAGTTGAATGCCGGGCACAACCAGCATCGACAGCCCCGCTCGGCTCATTTTTCCCTTACCCCTTGCCAACTGTATAGGACCAAAGACGACTGGATTTACCTAATGTGTAATAAGGAAAAATTCTGGACAGAACTATGTAAGGCTATAGAGCACCCTGAGTTAACCACTGACTCCAGATTTTTGGATTTCAAAACACGCCTAAAAAATCGAGATCAACTCACAGAAATACTGGATATGATTCTCAGTAAGAAGACGACTAACCAGTGGCTTAAACTATTTTCGAGTCGCGTTCCTGCAGCTCCTATTTATGACGTGGAGCAAGCATTGACCAACCCATTTGTCACAGAGAATGGCAAAATACAATCAATGTATGATGACAATGGAAAGCAAATTAAAATTCTCGCACCGCCAATTCGCTGTGACAAAGAAATGCCAGAGTTCAAGCAAGCCCCAACAATGGGGCAGGATAACTTCGACATTCTCTCCCAATTGGGATATTCAGAAACAGAAATTAAGCAGCTGAAGAGCAATGGGATTATTTAGTTAATCCTGTACTTCAAAATTTTCAGCCAGAAGCTGTAATCGTAAAGACGGCCATTCACTACTTGGCAGGGAGATGGGAATAACAACCTTGCTCGCATATTCTGCCGGCCCACAGCTTCCCTGATGACGCCCTACCAGGAAACGCAAGCGGGATTCCTGGGCAAAATTACAGCCAACGACAATACTTTCCAGAGGTACAAAAGTGTCGAGCCTGACCTCTTGCAGGGCGCTGCCAACTGAGCCTCTATAGGCCCGCATCAGACCCCCAACCCCCAGCTTGGTACCACCAAAATAACGGGTAACTATAGCTCCGACATTACCGATACCCTGTTTGAGCAGCAATTCCAGCATAGGACGACCGGCGCTGCCGCCAGGCTCACCATCATCATCCGCTTGCATCACTTCAGGATTGGAAGGGTTGCCAATCACCAATGCTGTACAGTGGTGACTGGCATCCGGATATGTTGCACGAACCAGGTCAAGTTGCTGCTGAAATTCCACCTTATCTTCGACCGGGCCCAACCAACAGATAAAGCGGCTTTTCTTTTCTTCGGTCTCACTGACAACGGGAGACGAGGGAATCTGATAGGTCACCGGCAAACTCGTCCCAATGCTGGGTTTTCAGCTTTTCGTAAAGGGGCTGTAGCTTGGTTTGCCACACCTTGTTATCCACTACGCCTACATGCTTACAGCGAATGGTACCCTCGGCATCCACCAGGAAAGTTTCCGGGGCTCCAAAAACCCCCAAGTCGAGGGCCAGGCGCCCTTCCCTGTCTGCAAGGCTGTAAATATAAGGGTTGTGGAATTTCTCCAGCCACTTGATTGCAGCTTCGTCCTCATCCTTCATGTTGACCCCAACAATAGGGACACCCTGCTCCGCCAAGGCATTCAGATAGGGGTGTTCCACCCGGCAAGCAACACACCAGGTCGCCCACACATTGAGCAAGTGCGGCGCTTTTGGTAAGTCACTCTTCTGCAACAGTTGATTACTATCGGCAACATTCTCCAGGGAAAATTCCGGCACCGGCTTGTTAAGCAACGCGGAGGGCATTTCTTGCGGATTCAGGGACAGGCCGCGCCAAAAAAGTGCGGCCAATCCAATAAAAATAATCAGAGGCAAGAAAAGTTTTAATCTGGACATACTATCTTCCCCAAATCTACGCAGTAGCTACATTGCCAGCAATCGGCACCTGACGTGCCACTTTGGCTTTACGATAACGTTTATCCGCAACCGCAATACCACCGCCAATCGCCATTAATAAAGCACCGAGCCAGATCCATACTACAAATGCCTTATATTGCAGCCTTACCGCCCAATCGCCGCTGGGATTGCTGCGGTCCAAGGGTTCGCCCAGGGCTACGTATATATCGCGGAACAGGCCAGTGTCGATCGCCGCCTCGGTCATGGTATTTCCGCCAGAGAAATAATTCCGCTTCTGCGGAAGCAGCTCTGCTACAGGTTCGCCATTTTTACTTACGTGCAACACCCCTTCAAAGGCACGGTAGTTTGGACCCTGAGCGAGGCGCACCCCATCAAATTTGAAATCGTAGCCAGCCACTTGATGGCTGTCCCCAGCCCCCATGCGCAGGTCATCTTCCACGCTGTATACCGTAGTTAATACAACCCCGAGTACTGCAACAGCCAGGCCAATATGCGCGAGATGCATACCATAATAGCTGGCACGCTGGCGCTTTAATCCAGCAAAGAAAGACTTGGCGTTGCGGGTCTTGGTTACGATATCGGCAAGGCTCGCACAGAATACCCAGGCACCGATAAAGATACCCAGCACTGCCCCCCAGTGGTAATGGTCAAAAGCCAACGGCCAAACCAGAGCGATAACCAATGCTGCCAAAAACGGCAAACGCCAAATATTCAATAACTTGTCCCAACGGCTGTCTTTCCAGTTGGCGTGCACTCCCATACCCAGCAGCAGGCACAACACAACCATTATCGGTACAAAGAACAGATTGAAGAACGGCGGTCCCACACTGATCTTGCCGAGGTTCAAAGCATCTGCAACCAATGGATACAAAGTACCAGTCAGCACCACCGCCATAATGAGGATCAGCAAAATATTATTGCCGAGCAGGAAAGTCTCCAGGGAGCGGAAAGAGAATACACTGCGAGCACTGACTGAAGGCGCGCGCAAAGCAAACAGCAACAGGGAGAACCCGACAACCAGCGCCAGGAAGCCAAGGATAAAACTGCCCCGCAGGGGGTCGGTAGCAAAAGCATGTACTGAGGTAATCACTCCGGAACGTACCAGGAAGGTACCTAGTAAGCTCAGGCTGAAGGCGAATATCGCCAACAAAATAGTCCAGCTCTTAAACAGACCACGTTTCTCTGTTACCGCCAGTGAGTGCATCAGTGCAGTGCCAACAAGCCATGGCATCAAGGAAGCATTTTCCACCGGGTCCCAGAACCACCAGCCACCCCAGCCGAGTTCATAATAAGCCCACCAACTACCCAGGGCGATACCCAGGGTGAGGAAAGCCCAGGCCACGACCGTCCAGGGCCTGGCCCAGCGCGCCCACACTGCATCCAGTTGGCCACCGAGCAGGGCTGCAATAGCGAATGCAAAAGCCACAGAGAACCCCACATACCCCATATACAGTAGGGGCGGATGGAAAATCATTCCCGGGTCTTGCAACAGTGGATTGAGATCTGAACCTTCCATCGGCGGGAAAGGCAGGGTTCTATCGAATGGATTCGAAGTTAAAAGGATAAAGAGGAAGAAACCGATCAGCACCATGCCCATTACAGACAGCACCCGTGCCGACAGCTCCGGTGGCAACTGCCGGCCGAACATGGCAACCGCAGCTGCCCAACCAGCCTGAATCAAAAGCCATAGAAGTATGGAGCCCTCATGCCCTCCCCAAACTGCCGTCACTTTGTAGTAAACAGGCAGAATACTATTGGAGTTCTTTGCGACGTAATTAACTGTGAAATCACTCTGTACAAAGGCAATCGTCAAGCAAGCAAAAGAGATCAATACAAAGACGAATACGCCCATGGCGAGGGGTTTACCGGCCTCCATCCATAAGGGCCGAGCGGTATAGCTGCCGGCAATAGGCAGGACAGATAAGGCAATAGCAAGCAGCAATCCCGCTACCAGTGCAAAATGGCCCAACTCAGGGATCATATTTTTGCTCCATCAGCACAGCTTTCGTGAGAAACCATAGACTCAGCCACCTCTGGTGGCGTATAGGTTTCATCGTGCTTGGCCAGGACCTGGTCTGCACGCATGGTGCCGTCCTGCATCAGGCGCCCGGAAATTACTGCAGCTTCACCCTCAGCAAACAAATCCGGCAGTATCTTGTCGAATACCACGGCCAGTTCGGCTTCACCGTCAGTGATAACAAACCGCACATCCAGGCTATCTTCAGCGCGCTGCACACTGCCTGGCACTACGCAACCGCCTGCGCGAATGCGCTTTTCAAAAGGGACCTCTCCAGCCGCAAAAGCACTGGGCGCGTAGAAATAATCCATATTTTCACGCATCGCATAGGTCACAAAACCCACGGCGACACTAGACAAGGTGACCAGGACAAGTACCAGGATCAGACGTTGCTTGCGTACAGGATGCATTGTCTTAGTTAAACTCCATATATTTAAGTTTTGATCTTGTTAGCTGGGCAGCGGTCACAACCGGGCAAACATCTAAATCTAAACCTGTGAGCCGGCACAGCCTATGCGGGCTCCTTTACAGCTTGCCTCGCTGCTTTCACCTTTTGGCGCCGCTGGCTAATCCGTTGCTGATGTTGCAGTTCCCGCTGCAGACGGCGGCGGGCAAGTCGGGGATAAAGAGCCATGGCAGCCAGTGCTGCAAAAGTAACCGCGTAAGAGATCCACACGAAGATACCGTGACCGTCCATCGCCAGGAAATCTGCAAAACTGGAAAATTGGAACTCCACGTTATTTTCCTCCCGCTAATTCCTGTTGTGCCCACTGGGTGCGAACCTCCCGGCGCAATAACAGAGCGCGAGTATGGGTCAGCAGGGTCCAGGCGTACATACAGTAAAAGCCGATGATCATGGTCAGCAATGGGTAGAACATACTCGGATCGATGCTGCTGGATTCTGTAAGGCGGATGGTGGCAGGCTGATGCAGAGTAAACCACCAGTCTACCGATTTGTAGATAATCGGAATATTCACCGTGCCTACCAGGGCAAGGAGTGCGCTGGCTTTATCGGCCACTTGCTCACGGCTGACAGCTTGCGACAAGGCCATCACACCGATATACAGGAATAACAGAATCAACATGGAGGTTATACGAGCATCCCATACCCAGTAAGTGCCCCAGGTAGGCTTGCCCCAAACAGCACCGGTGAAAAGGGAAATAAAAGTTAGCACCGCACCGATAGGCGCTGCGGCCCGCATCACCGCAAAGGAAAGCTTCATCTTCCAGATAAGGCCGATAGCCCCACTGATCGCCATAATGTAGTAGCCGGCCAGGGCCAGGAAAGCAGCTGGCACATGAATAAAAATAATGCGATAGCTATTGCCCTGCTTGGCATCTTCCGGCGCAAAACCAAGTCCCCAAACAGTACCCACTGACAACAATACAACACTTGCCAGTGCCAGCCAGGGAAGCCACACATTGGTCTTCTGATAAAACCAACGCGGCGAACCTAAACGGTGAAACCATTGCCAAGCCAAGAAGACCTCCGAATCAATTATCCAGGCTGATACGTATCGCCCCGGCAGCAGCGAGCGGAGCAAGGGCTGCAGCGGCGGCCAGCAGAGCGGCCAAAATCGCCAGCTGTGCGCTGTAGGCATAGCCATCAATAGCCGCCTGCACCGCGCCGGTGCCGAAGATTAGCACGGGCACATACAAGGGCATAACAATTAGCGCCAGCAGCAGACCGGGGCGACGCAGAGCTACTGTGAGCGCCGCGCCTATTGCGCCTATCAAACTGAGGCTTGCCGTCCCTAGGAACAGCGAAATAAATAAGCAGAGATATCCCTCGACGGGGAGATTCAGCATCAATGCCAACAACGGCGATAA
Source organism: Microbulbifer variabilis ATCC 700307 (assembly GCF_000380565.1). GTDB lineage: Bacteria > Pseudomonadota > Gammaproteobacteria > Pseudomonadales > Cellvibrionaceae > Microbulbifer > Microbulbifer variabilis. The sequence continues at coordinate 60,660 of NZ_AQYJ01000029.1, read as the reverse complement.
AAGCGCTAGTGGCAACCCGGTAGCAACCCAATGCACCAATGACTTTGCCAATACGGCAAAATATAGAGGTTGCGGCAACAGGGTTAACTGCTCCAGGGTTCCGTCCTCAAAGTCTCCGCGGAACAGGCTCTCCTGGGAGAGCATGGTGGCGAGTAGAGCCATCACCCAGATCATTCCGGGGGCCATTTTTGCCAATAGATCGGGCTCCGGTCCTACTCCAAGGGGTAGAAGCGCGAGCACTGTGACAAAAAACAGCAAGGGGTTAGCAATATCTGCCCGCTTACGCAGGGCCAGTAGCATTTCAATCCGGAAGAGTGCAACAAAACCGGGGCTTGTACGGGCTTCACTCACCGGGGGTTGGACATCAACTGAAGACATGCTCTCCCCCGATATCTGTAAAAGACTCATCGACTACAAAGTCAGACAGATCGATAAAATCGAGCCCAGGTAAGGCCAGTGGTTGATGAGAGGTCAGGAGTATGGAACCACCCTTATCCATATGCGCAGACATCTGCTTTTCCAGCGCAGCCACCCCGGCAACATCCAGGGCAGTTAAGGGCTCATCAAGGACCCACAAACGTGGCGCCTGCGGCAAGAACATCCGGGCCAGGGCTACTCGGCGGTTTTGCCCAGCAGACAGGCTATGGCACAAACTGTGCTCAAAACCGAACAAATCCACCCTATCAAGAGCCTGCAGAGCAGACTCATTATCTGCCCCATACCAGGTGAGGTTTTCCAGGGGAGTTAATCCAGCCCGTACCCCACCCCGATGGCCGATATATAGTAGGGACTCACGCATTCCCCGCAAAGCCTCAGGGAAAGGATTGCCGCGCCAGAGGATCTCTCCGCTAAAATCACTGGAACTGCCAATTAAGGTGCGCAACAGTGTGGTTTTACCCGCCCCATTGGCACCTTTAACCTGGATCGCAGCCCCGCTTGGGAGTGAGAAATCAAGGCCCTCAAACAAGCGACGACCATCCCTTTCACAGGCGAGGTCGCGTACTTGCAATACAACTGGGGACTTGGAAGTCACAGACATTCTTGGATAAAACCGCTCTGACGAAAATCTGAACGGCATTATACCGGCACTTGCGCCAAATGCATGGTATTCAACGCAACCTATCTCACATGCCCTTGATTTCAAGCAAGGCAAAGCCAGAAATCGGGGCAGTATTTGTACGCTGGTATTGGCCCGAGAGCCTGGCTCTGATACTTTTCGCACTGTCGTGAGGCGGCGCCAAGTGCCGTATGCCCAGGTGAACCAGGGCTGAAACTCTGTGGTCGACATCAACAAAAACTTCGATGTGACCCGGTGGCTACACCGGACCAGTTTGTAAGGATGCACAATAATGACTAGCCCTGCTGCTGAAGCCAGCCGCTGGCTCAATGCCAGTGACTTGACCGGCGAAGATATCCTGATTAACCGCCAGCCCTTCCCATTCTTTGTAGCCCAGAAAGTTTTGAACGAAAACATGATGTCTTCATTTATTGAAGACTTTCCGCGCCTTAAAGGCGCTGGCTACCTCCCCCATGAAAAGGAGGAATGCGGGACTTCCATTAATACCTTGATCACCCAGTTTACCGATCCGGAATTTGCCAATGCCATCGGTGACAACCTGGGCATTGAACAGCTCTCCCAATACCCAACTTATGTCTCCATCAGCCGCACCTTGAAAAAGCGACACGGCAGGATTCATACCGACGGTAAGTCCAAAATCGCTACCGCCCTGCTCTACCTCAACCCTGAGTGGACCGTGGATGGCAACGGCTGCCTACGTTTCCTTAAGCGCATAGATGACTTCGAAGATACTGTTGCGCCTGAAGTCTCTCCTGTCTACGGCACCCTTGCTGCCTTTAAGCGCGCGGATAATTCGTTCCACGGCCATTTGCCTTTTGAGGGGCAGCGAATGGTTATCCAGGTAGCCTGGCTGGTAAGTGCTGCTGACAAAGAGCGTAAAGCCAAGCGCGGCAAGTTATCCCATAAGCTAAAGCAACTGTTGGGCTGGTTTGGCGGCAAGCAAAGTAAAGGGGATGAAGGAACAGCTACACAAATGTAGTTAAATGCCAAAGGTGCGGCTCCTGGGCCGCCTTTGCTTGCAATTCCTTATAGAGCGCTCATTCCTGCTTAAAAGCGCATAGAGAACCACTACTTAGTTACAAAGTCATTAGCGGCAAAACTCTACGTAGTAATAGAGAAATTCTGAGCGCTGGACGTCAGCATTTAATTGCATCAGCGATAATTGGGGCGTTATTGATAGATTTTCCCATCAACTAGTTATCAGCTAATTTCAATGGAAATTAATCCGTGGGAAATTTATTAGCAATGAATAAAGCAGTAAATAAATGAATGTAATTAGTTCTCAAATTGTACGGGGCTCTAGTGGCAACCCCGTACAACCCTAAAATAATTGGTAACTTAAATCCCTTTTGAGTATTTAGTTTTCAAAATCATAATCCATTAACTCCCGCCTCAAGCGTATCTCCTCCAGTTTATCCTCCACCATCCTGCGCGCGTCACGCGGCGGCTGGGAAGTAGCCTGCTTTAGTACTTCATTAGCAATTTGTGGAATATCCACACTGTCAAAATCCATGTACTTTTCGTTAACGTTACCGCTCATACGAAACTCCATAATCTTGATTCGCGAAAGCAGAAATATCCTTATTGCACCTTGGGTGCCACTGCAGATTAGCGATGCTAAACAATCATGGTCAAGCAAAAATTTACACCTAAACAATGACAAATTGACTTCAATCAGATTCCGCTTTTCAGCACGCAAAAATGTCCGCCAAATTGCGTTTTTCAAACACAAAACCAACGATGGCACAGCAAATAATTATGAAAAAATTTCGAAAACCGCACAGATAGGAAACAGCGGGTAATGCGGTAACTAGAGCTTCTGCCTGTTACCTAGAGTGACAGGTCTACTCGCGAGTATCGGCGAATAATGAAACTAAGCAGATAGACGTTGAGGGTGCAGGATGACATGACATTTGCCGGCATACCGGATAGAATGGCCGCCCTTCGCACCCATAGCCAGATACAAAGTTCGGTTAAAGTGCCTGCCCCCGTCGGTTAACAGGATAAACCACGGACCTCCTAAGTCCGGACTGGTGGTTCGAGTCCACCCGGGGGCGCCATCTCTATCCCCCTTATGCTATAGAAAAGCACTACAGAGGGAACGCCTTGGCTGAGTGCATAAACAGCGCCATGAAGAGGCCCGCCAGTAGCACCGCACCCCAAAACAGCCTGGCAGAACGATTAATGTTCCGTCCACGCTTCACACCATCCCTAACAGACTTCCCCATAGCACAACTCCATTTGACTACTTGATTACCCGGCGATGATCGCAGCTCCAACTCTAGCCGGTTTGAAAACTTACCAATAGCCTATACCCCGCCAAAGGTAAGCTTCAAGACCAGAATAGACGAAACCCGGCCGAAGCCGGGTATCATCCAACGCAGTGGGCTACTGCTTCTGTTTTTGCTTCTGCATATTGTTGCTGCCGTTGGTACCACTGTTATTGCCATCGGTACCCATGTTATTGCCGCCACCCTGCATGTTCATCATTTGCTTCGCCTTGTCCTTACCGTGGTGGCGCCCCATCTTGTGCCACTCATCCTTAAACTTGGCCCAGAAGGACTCTTTTGGCGCGTTGGCACAGGCGGTGATAATCATTGGTGTCACCTTTTCGGTGCCCTCGATATCCAACATATCACCCTCTTCCTTACCGCGCTTTGAATAAGCCGCAGCCCAATAGACTGCTTTAGGCTTAAACTCATCATCAATGGCCAGGAAATCTGCACAAGTCCAGTCCTTCGCCGGCTTCTTGGGATGAGAATCCGCAAGGGCAGCAGAAGCAGCAAGACTGGCAATTACCAAAGGAAGGATGTACTGCTTGCTTTTCACAATAAGATCTCCAAAGTTTCCAGGGCTATCACCCTGTAAATCAATTGCAGGTAATGTGCTATCCGCTCGCTTCCCAGGAGCTGGCAGGTTGAGACTAGCTATTCATGCCTAAAAACACTGAAAGCAATGGGCAACTGGTAAAGCCCGTCTCTACACCACACCTTTTACAGCGGAAACTCTAGCCAGGACACCTCTTTAAAGACTGTCTGGCCCATTGAAAGAATAGACGCATTTTTCATTTTTTGGCGCGAGATCCAAAAAAATGCTAAGCAGCCGTTGATATCACTTCTTGTGAAGCCAGAAGCTCCAGTTTTAACCCTCCAGCAGAAAGTAAAGTAAGCAAGACCAGTGGAACAGACAAAGTCATCCCACTGATAATGCCAAGAGGGGGCCAATGAAGGCAAACATTAGGAAGTGGAGGCGATAATAACCACAACAAAATACTTGTCTTCTCTACACTGAAGAATAATTAGTCAGCACGAAACTATTCCGTAGCACCATTAACAGCGTTAGCAGCTTCCCAAGTCTGCCTATTACTGCTCTTCCCTAATAAAGAAATACCCATCCAGATAAACCAGCCTATTTGAGTGACACCAAAAATTTCCGTGAGAATATCAGCAGGGTAAACGGTCGCAATTCCAGCGGCTCCTACTATCACTCCAAGGTAATTTAATGGGCGGGAGAAAACCCTTGCTTGCAACGCAACCACGCTAATCAGCAAGACCCAAAGCCCACCAACCAACTCATTCCCTCCACCAAGGCTCTCAACCAACAGGTATATAACACCCCAAGCTTCAAAAGCTTTTTCTACATTGACTTCGGAGAGCCCCAAGGCATAAGCAAGCCCAATATTCGCAATCATACCGCTAGCAATCAAAAGACCAACCCAGATTGTCCCAAATAAGGAAGCTAGAGCTGTGATCCTCCTGCCTCTATTCCTGAGCTTTTCATAAAGGCAAACCACCAAACACCCCAAAAAGACAGCAAACACCAGATACATTAATATATAAACACTACTAAATAGCAGTTGATTTTCTGCCAGAAATGCCATCTTTTCTGTAGGACTTCCACCCGATGGAAAGGCCCAAAAAAATCCAAAAAATAAAAAAGCGGCAATATAGATTAGCCCCATACATATTGATGAAACTCCGGCAACCCTGTCCATACTGTTATCCTTTATTCTTCCACTAAACCAGGAAATTACTTCCCTACCTAAAAGGCTCTCACCCCATAAGAAGCACTTTAATTATGCAACCTATAGACACGTTCTTGACAACACCCCAACTTACCACAAGGTCAAGTAGTCGCAGAACTTATAACCCAAGGCAACGAAGCGCAGTAGTATTGCGGTACAAGTAGATAGTTATGCCAAGATATTTAGAATCACGGTCCCAAGATCTTAAACAACTATGACCAGTGCGCTTTTAATTAATCAATCTGGCTGCGAGGCACAGAATACCTAGACATATTAATCAGACGAGAGAATATAAAACAAAAAAATTCAAAAAGAGAGATTCCCTATAAAAGGGTAAGCAATAATTTAGAATAAGCAGAACTCAATCAAAAATTGCCCCTTCAAAAGTCAATATAAATTGCCAAGTGAAGGGACATCTTACTATTTACTTCACTGATCGAGCCCATACTTCCTGGCGATAGCCATGAACTGCCGCCTATATACGCTTCGGGCTGGCTGATATGGAGGTAACCACTCAGTCGGCCCCTTACCACCCTTACGTTGATTGTGGCCATCATCCACCAGCCAAAGATTAGCTGGATCTTCGGCAAATGCCCTACGCTGCTCTCGACTCCAAGTGGAGCCACCATGTTTATGGGCCCAGGAAAGCGGTACTATATGCTCTACATCCAAGTCCGATGCCTTTTCAAAAAACTGCCCTGTATATGGGTCTATCCATAAACCGGACACCACTGTACAACCTTTTTCATTGCTAAAAACTACCGGAGCCAATGAAAGCCTTATCAAAAGCTCTTGGCGAGTATTCTGGCAATCTCCATCCACATCAGCCCAACCAGGCAACCACTCACTACGATTGTAAGACTGAGGCGCAACCTCATAACATCCGCTTACTGAGAGCAAGGAAATCAATAACAAAGACTTAAGTCGCATAAAACTAAACTGCGGCAAATTACTACTAGGCAGGTATTTTGGTTGCCCCCTGGAGTTGAGTCAATAAAGCACTCAATTATCCAAGATGGAAATGCCACTAGCATTACACCGCACAAAGCGAGGGGAGCTTACTGCTTATGGGTTCCGATCAATTTCCCGCGACAGGAGAGAAGAAGGCATTTCGCAACAAGGAACAAATACTGGATAGTACTTGAGAATTTTATAGAAGCCGCCGGTCGGAGCGGCGTCCTCTTTGAAAACGATAATTACTTATGGTCGACTAGGCAACTTAAGTAACCTCAGCCTGGTAGTAAGAGGGTTTCATAAAGGCACTCATATACTGCAGCAGTATTGACTAAAACAGCCCTCTAACTCTTGTGATTGCTAGCTTTCCGGGGAATCTCTGTCTAAGAAAACTACCCTTTATTACTCATTTTTGCTCTATATAGATCAATAATTTAGAGCAAATCTTAGACATTTTTTGGAGCGCCAATCCCTGCTGTATATTTATACAAATGCACTCATTTTAACATACTAAGGGCTTTGCAAAGTATGAAATCTATCGGAATCTAATTAGTACAATCAGATTAAGTTGTCACTTTAGGCAAATCACCCCATTTAGTGGTGTAGGCAGGCGACGTATAAGCCTGCCGCATCTTCCATTTCTTCTAGTTACCTTCAGCCCCGAGAAACAGAGTCCCCCGGCCAAACTTGTGGTTGATACTATCAATAGTCTCACTTGGCTTTGCAGATTGATCTGGCGTGACTAGATCATCCCGACCTAGCCTTTCTCAACAGCTTCACAGTTACCTCCAGATCACCAATTGAGAATGGAGTTCTGCTCATTCAAACTCTAATTGAAATAATGCAGTTCATACGGCAAAGTGCGCTGCCAGATTGCCTTGAAGTGGATAGTGATTACTATTACGCAAGCATAAGATTTGGACACTTAATTAATTAGGAAACCTATGAAAAAGCCTACGCTGCTAACCTCGCTGCTTATAATGCTGGCATCAATCCCAGCACATTCCGCACAAACAATTGGAACTATCAGCTCCTACTATTCAACCGCTAATGGAGCCGTTGCACTTAAATTGAAAGAAGGGTTTAGCGACGAAGCAAAAGCTGAATGCCCAACAAATAATGGCTACGCAGGCATAAGTAGCGACGATGACCCAATCTTGAAATCTACACTGCTATCCGCCGCTATAGCGGAGAAAGAAGTAAGGCTGAATGTTGAAGGTTGTCAAAGCTCCTGGATAAAAATCAACGCAGTCTACGTAAACATCTAGTTAAAAAACCTTAGCAGCAATGGCAGCCCTCCCCAAATAACTGCCACTGCTCTTGGCATAAAACTCCTAAAGCGCTGCTTCCGGTAACAACTCAAGCCATCACCTGAAGCAAGTCCCACCACCAAGTGGTATAGGCAGGCGATGTATAAGCCTGCCGCATCTTTCATTTCTTCTGGATGCCTTCAGCCCCCAGGAAAGGAGTGCCCCGACCAAACTTGCAGTTGATGCTATCACTGGCTTGCATAGTCTCCCTGGCCCTTGCCGATTGACCTGGCGTGAACAGATCACCCTACCCTAGCGCGCTCGGGATAATCTCAACGAGCCTCACTCCTGCCTTCATATAGCGGCACTTTTATACCGTTGCGGTTATCGGAGATTTCCGGCTTATGCTTGCCCAGCGTGGTTATCAGCTCGCCTAAGACAGCCCAAGACAGCCCACAAACGGTGGTGCTGGACTCGATATTACTCTGCCTACCGTCAAGAGAAAGTATGTGGCGGACGGTATTGGATTGAATTATCGACAGGTCGCGTTGGCCGTGCAACTTAACTAAATCGACTCTGACGAAGCCGCTTTAGTTAAGCCAATCTTGTCCGGGCTGTTGCACTAGAACAGCTAACAAATACGGGGTAATTCCATACTAAAGAAGATAAAAACAAGAAGTAGGAAATATTTATGAACATGACGCCTTTACTCACCAGGTAATAATTTTCTAAAAAGCAAACCAAGTCAGTAAAAATACATGATGCAGATGCGAGCGAGATAAACACTGAAAAGATAAAAGGCGCCGCTGTGACTCAAAGCAAAGGCAGCAAGTTAAATTCGCAACTGCAATCCATTCAATTGAGCTAACCAAACCCGCGCAACTTTGTCAGTAGAGGAAATGCCAACAGACAAGAAGAGCCACAATAAGGGGCAACCCATAGAAGCGTTTAAACCGCATGAACATACCAAGTTGTATTTACGCTCACCTTAGATCGAACGATTCACCGGCTATGAGCACAGCAGCATTACCGGGTAGCCAATGAAAAGATATCTCTCCATAGCAGCACCCAATAGGTCCTGGCGCTATCGGTTGGGGCAGCCAGAAAATAAAAGCTTGAATAGAGAATTAACTAGATAGTGCCGCTTTAAATAGTTGAGGCCCATCTGACAAACGAATATCTATACAGTCAGCATAATAATTGCCGAAAAGATAACGGAGAGTTAAGCAGTACACAGAAATAAAAAAGCCCGGCATAAACCGGGCTTTTAGTAGATGGCGGTGAGGGAGGGATTCGAACCCTCGATGCCTTTCGACATACACACTTTCCAGGCGTGCTCCTTCGACCACTCGGACACCTCACCAAATTGTCACCCTCTGGGAGGGCAATCCGCCTTTCAGCGGGGATCTCTCTTTAGCGAAATCTTCAAGAAAATCAGGAAGATAGCTGCTGTGTCGTCGAGAGAGCGCGCACTTTACCCAAATGTTTCCTGATGTGCAAGTACTATTGTGCATTCCATTGGGAAAAATATGTATCCACCTGTAAATCCGGTGCCTGGCGGGGAGCTTTATCCGGGGTCCCACAGTAAATAAAACCATCTATACGCTCATTTTCCGCAAGGCCGAGCCCCTCAGCAACCACCGGGTTTCTGGCCAGGGGGCCAGTACGCCAGTAGGCGCCAACACCCTCTGCGAAGGCAGCGGTGAGCATAGCCTGTACGGCGCCGGCAGTAGACATATGCTGCTCCATGTGAGGTACCTTGGGATGCTCCTGTAGACGGGTGATAGCCACAATGATCAAAGGCGCTCGCAGCGGCATAGCCAATGTACGCTGGCGCTGGGCTTCCACTAGTGGAGCGCCTTCAGCTTGTTCAGCCGCCTGCAGGAATAGCTCCCCCAATCGATTACGCTCCTGGCCCTCTATTAGCAGGAAGCGCCAGGGGCGCAAACAGGCGTGGTCCGCCGCGCGAAGGGCGGCGCGAAAGATGTTCTGGCGCTGCTGTTCATTGGGAGCTGGCTCAATAAGCTTTCCCGTTGAGACTCTGTTATGCAAGGCGGTCAGGGCATCCATCGTTTTCTCCAGTTGAAGTCTGAGCGCGGAGTGTACCCTAACCAGCCTACGTAGCGCATACGTGCGCCCCGTATTAAAACCCAGTATAAATATCGGTTTTTTAGCAATCTGGCTTTTGGAGGAGTACACTTCGCCCAGTAAATCGATGCACTGCGAGTAAAAGCCAGGGATATTGAAACCGGTTACGGGCCGCTCGCTATATGTATAATTCCGCTAAACGGACAAAAAGATAACCACAGATGCAGGACAAGCTTGAGGGGAACACAGAGCGGGGCATTAGCCCCCATTACTCTACCTATTTCCGCACCTTAATTTGTTTTGCGGCTACGGGCACCCTGGCAAATACTGTCGATTGGTCTTCTCCATGGCAACTGGACAAGCTGATTACAATTGGCATAGCAGTATTACTACTCGCTTATTGCGGCTTTGCCCAATTCCTGCTTTATAAGTCCCGCGATAAAAAAGCCTATAAAACCCGGCGCTGTCTATCCTTTATCGATACCATATTTGTTGGTATCACTATCGCATTAGCCAATTTCAGCATGTTGCCATCATTGCTGTTTGTCACTGTGGTGCAGCTCAATGCCCTGACTCAGGGCGGTGGCAGAAAGTGGTTTGAACACAACACTGGCCTTCTCGTCGGTGTTGTAGTTGGCTACCTGATACACAGACCGGCACTGTTGATTAATGCCGACCTCACTATTAGCACCGTGAGTTTAATAGGCATCCTCGCCTATCTATGTGCCTATGCATTTTTTACCCACCGACAAATCAGCCAGCTCAAGGAGGCCAATCATGCCCTCACCACCGAGCAACGTGTAAGTAAGGTACGCTCCTATAAACTCTCCAAATATCTGCCGCAGCGCCTATGGCGTTCTATTACTACTGGTGATGAAGAGGCCCTGACTACACAGCGTAAGCTGTTGACAGTTTTCTTTTCAGACATCAAGGATTTCAGCCAGCTTACCGAGGAGCTGGAGGCTGAAACCTTTACTCTATTGCTCAATAACTACCTTTCAGAAATGGCACGTATCGCCGGCCAATACGGCGGCACCATCGATAAATTTATCGGTGATGCGGTTATGGTGGTATTTGGGGATGATGAAAGCAAGGGCCCCAAATCTGATGCTCTGCGCTGTGTCGCTATGGCCTTGGCCATGCGCAAGCGGGTTCGTGAGATGAAGCAGGAGTGGTACAACAAGGGGATCTCCCGCCCCTTGCAAGTGCGAATGGGAATTAATACAGGTTACTGTACTGTTGGAATCTTTGGCACAGCCAACTACCAGTCCTATACCGTAATGGGCACCCATGTGAACTTGGCTTCACGCCTTGAGGGTGCGGCCCAGCCAGGGGAAATCCTGATCAGCCATGAGACCTGGGCAATGATCAAGCACACAGTTATGTGCCGCGATAAAGGCCATATCACTGTTAAAGGCATCAGCACCCCGGTTAAGGTTTACCAGGTGACAGACCTGCGTAAAAACCTCGGTGGTCAACAAAGCTACCTGGAAGAACACGCCCCGGGTTTCTCTATGCACCTGGATCTGGATAAGATACGTAATTATGACAAGGGCAAGGTGCTGCAATCCCTGGAGAAAGCCACCTCAAGCCTCAAAAGCAAGGTCATTATCTAGCTCGCCCGGTTTCTGCCAATTAGCTTTACATAGTGGTATGCATACGCACAGCCAGGTTCCCCATAATCCATGCAGTACCTACCACAATGATCAGCAGAATCAGGGTTGAAAAAAGAACCAAGGCCAGGTTGTCCCGTCCTTCTTTTTGTGTTGTAACATTCAAGAAGCACTTAAGTTGCACTGCCAGTTGCGCTACCCCAAGCAAACCAACCAAAATAAGTACGCTTTTATTTTCCCGCCCCACTGCCAAAACTGCCCAGAATGCCGCAATGGTAAGCACTACCGACAGAACATAACCGGTTAGGTAGGTACGTAAATGGGCCGCGTAACCGGATTTATTAGCCATATACCCATCCGCCAAAATAGACAACCGAGAAAATCCCGATCCAGATCAAGTCCAGAAAGTGCCAGAAAAGGGCCAGGCGCAGGAAGCGCAACTTGATAATATCCAGCATACCCACTTTGCATATCTGCACAATCAACACCAGCATCCATAAACAGCCGAAGCTGACATGTAAGCCGTGTAAGGGCACCAGGCCAAAGAAAGCTGATAAATAGCCACTGCGCTGGGGCACACCACCCTGTGCCGCCATTTGCGAGAAATCGTAGAGCTCCAATGTCAGGAAGCCCAACCCCAAAATTAGGGTTACCACCACCCAGAACAGAAAGCTCGCCTGGCTGCGTTGGTGCTTCATGGTGACAGTTGCAATGCCCACGGTAAGGCTACTGGTAAGCAGCAACATGGTTTGCGCGAATAAACTGCCAAAATCGAATAATTCCCTAGGTCCAGGACCACCTGCGGTAGCCCCAATCATGGTGATATAGATGGCGAAGACCACCCCAAAGAAAATGAGGTCGCTCATCATAAAAACCCAGAACCCAAAGATCACCATATCCGGGTCTTTGTGAATCGCCCCAGGCACCTGGCCTGGGTTTACACTGGGGTTACTGGTCGAAGGGGTTCCGTTCATTTGTCAGCCTAGTGCTCCAACTTGGCGTACCCAACATTGGCAGGGGTATTTTCCAAATCCCTGCCAACCGCCCTGCTCTTCTTCACCTGCTCCAGCCACTTTTCCGTGTCTTCCTGCACCTGGCTTGCTGGGATTACCCGTTCACTGTCCCAACGGAAAGTGGAGGCTATTACTGCAACAATAATGGCCACAGCGGATATCAGTGCCAGCCACCAGATATACCAAACCAGCGCAAACATGAGGATGCCGCTCAACACACAGAGGATAAAACCCAGCGGATTATTTTTTGGCACTTCGATATCACGGTAGACTTTTGGCGCCAGATAAGCGCGCCCCTGTTCCTTGGCCTCGGTAAACTCGTCCCGATCAGTGACCCTCGGCAGTTCGGCAAAGTTGTAAGAAGGCGCTGGAGCAGGAATTGACCACTCCAGAGACCGGCCATCCCACGGGTCCCCCACTGGAACACGGTTTTTATCCCTGTCTCTCAGGCTGACTACCAATTGCACCACCAAGCTGATTAATGCGCACAAAACCACCATGGCTCCAACAAATGCAACCAGCATGTAGGGTTTGAAAGTTAGGTCCATATAACTGAAGGAACGCCTTGGCATTCCCAACAGGCCAGCACCATATAGTGGGAAAAACGTCAGCATAAAACCGAGAACCCAAAGGAATGCCGACCAGCGCCCAAGCTTGTCATTGAGACGAAAACCAAAAGCCTTGGGGAACCAATAGTTGTATCCGGCGAGCAACCCAAACAGCACGCCCGGAATTAAAACATTGTGGAAGTGCGCCACCAGGAACAAGGTATTGTGTACCTGGAAATCCACGGTGGGATTAGCCAGGATCACACCGGATAGACCACCAATTACAAATAAAATCAAAAACCCGATGGAGTAAATCATCGGCGTGGTAAAACGGATTCGTCCCCGGTACATGGTCGCCATCCAATCGTAGACCTTCACTCCGGTAGGAACTGCAATCAACATGGTGGCAATACCAAACACAATATTAATTGTGGGGCTCTGACCCATGGTAAAGAAGTGATGCAGCCATACAGTAAAGCTCAACACACCAATACTCATAGTGGCGATCACCAGAGACTTGTAGCCATACAAGCGCTTTGCAGAAAAGGTAGAGAAAACTTCGGAAAATATGCCGTAGGCCGGTAGCACTAACAAATAAACTTCCGGGTGCCCGAACAGCCAAAACAGATTGGCATAGTTCATCATATTTCCACCGAGATCATTGGTGAAAAAGTGGAAATCCAGGTATCTATCGAAACCCAGCATCAACGCCGCCACACTTAAGGGTGGCATGGCAAATATCATCAAAATAGAGGAGCAAAGTACCGTCCAGCAAAACATCGGCATACGGAAGAATTTCATTCCAGCAGCGCGACATTTGATGATTGTAACGGTGAAATTAATACCCGTGAGGGTGGTACCGGCACCCGAGAACACAATGGCCCATATCCAATAATCGGGCCCGACACCTGGATTAAAATCCCCTCCGGTATAAGGTGGATAAGCAGACCAACCGCCAGTGGAAAATTCCCCTACCACCAGGGAAACCATTAATAAAATTCCAGATGCAACCGTAACTGCCAGGCTGATTTGATTGAGAACAGGGAAAGCAACATCCCGTGCACCAATCTGTAATGGCATCGCATAGTTAACCAACCCAACCACAAAAGGTACGGCAACAAAAAATATCATGATGGTGCCGTGGGTACTGAATAGCTGGGCAAAGTGATCGGCGTAGAGAAAACCATCTGGCGCGGCAGCCTGCTGCGCCCGCATTACCATTCCTTCCAGCAGCCCCCTGGTCATCATTACCAGTGCAAACACTATGTACATGATGCCAATTCTTTTGTGATCAGTACTGGTAAGCCATTCGGACCAGAGGGTGCCCCATACCCGGAACCAGGTCAGCAAGCCGAGAATTGCGACAGTGGCAATAATCACGATACTGCCGGCGGTACTGGCGACAAATTCGCTCACCGAGGGATCGGTGATTAATTTACTGAAAACAAGGGAGTCCCAGTTTAGTTTGCCCAACCAACCGTATTCATTCATGGTTGCGCGCCCTCCACTTCCTTATCCCGTCCAAATTTCTCGGTGCCGGGCTGCTCCTCAATACTGAGGGGTTTACCGGAGTGGTAGCGCATCACTATATCCTGGAAGAGACTGGCATCTGGGAGAGTGAAATAAATGGCTTGGGCAGGCATTTGCGCCGTGGCCAGTTCTTTGTGCGCCTCCTCACGGGTGGTACGTGTCGCCAGGCGATTGTAAGTATCCTCATTCAACGGGATACCTGAGGCGCGAACTTGTGCTACCCAAGCCTGAAAATCCTCATCATTCTTAATTAACACATCAAATTTTTGGTCAGTAAAACCTTTCCCGGTAAATTGGGTGTTTTCCCCCTGGGTTTTCCCAAGCTTGGTGGCAATAAAATTCAACTTGGTCGTCATTCCTGGCATGACATAAATTTGTCCCGCCAACGCTGCAATGAGAAAAGACTGCATCACCGTATCACTGGTGAGAGTCATAGATACCGGTGTGTGTACCGGGACAACTAACTCCCCCACCGTGGCAATTTCCAGCTGGGGATAAATAAACAGCCACTTCCAATCGAGCCCCACCACTTCCACCTTAACAGGCGGTACCACTCCTTGAATTTCCTCGTAAGGATCCAGGCTAATCGTGGCACGCCAAAGCATGACCGAGAGCACCAGAATAACCAGGAAAGGCACGCCCCACATCACGACTTCCAGCGGGCCATAGACCTCCCATTTGGGCGTATAAATACCGGTACCTTTTTTGCGTCGGTATTTAAATAAAATAATTGGCACCAAAATAAAAACGGGCAACACAGCCACCATAGTGAGGGCTGTAGCCCAGAAGAAATGGGTTTTCTGCTCATGTGCCACTGGACCCAATGGCATCAGGAAGCTTTCGGATGCAAAGGTGGGATTGGCATTCAGTAAAAACAAAATAATTACGGGCAGAGCCAATACTGGCCGGGGAAAAAAGTGAGAAAACCACCTAAAAAACTGTATAAAGTTCTGAGAAAACCCCATTGGCGTGTCAACTTTCCAATCCATTGTAAAGCCTACCGACGAAAGGACTCGCTGGCACCCATTTCAGGCTACCGGTTACACTAAAACAGTCGCGACACCCTACGATTTAAAGCCAAGTACTCCCTGTACTCACCGGGCACTATTATGCGACTTGTCTCACCAGAATAGCTGATTAAAATATTCTTTAACCTCGTGTACTCTCCTGCTGGGCTAAGTTTCTGGCGGACGATTACATTTAATCGGCGATTGAAGAGTTATCACCCTAGAAAACACCATCCTTCATCATTTCCTGAAGAACCGTCTCCACATACTCCAGAGCATCCCCCTCCCGTGGCCGACGAATTTCTCCGTCAATGTAATTCACCAGAAAGGTTTCAGTTTTCAATGACCAATACAGCTCCTCACTCGGGCCCTCATAGAGCCGGGTTTCCACTATGGCAACCTGGGAGTTAGAGATATTCCGGTTCAAATGTTTGAACTCACTTAGCTGTGTTACTAACAGCGTATCGAATTGATAAGCTGCCAGCACTTCGGCGACCTCTTCCATGGATGGGACCTCGTGCCCCGTTGCAAAATCACTCCAGGAGTAGGCCTGTATCTCGTAGCGGCTCAATTCATCAATCCAAACATCTTCAACATGAATTCCAACGATTGGACGAGGTACCGTTGTGTAGGTCAATACCAAAGTTTTCCCCAGAGGGCGTGCACTTATATATGGAGAATGCCAGCTATGAATAACTATGGTTCTCGCAGAATGGCAGCTGTACACACACAGGAAGGCCAGAAGTAAAACTCCTCTAATAACCACTGGCCATCCCCTTAAAAAGAAATTCGGCTAGTGAATTGGGTACGCCAAACCGAACCGTAGGCGCCATCCTTATCCTCCCGAGTACCGTAGAGAGCCTCCACACCAAATAACCATTGCGGTGTCGGAGTCCATGTCAGGTTAATACTGCTGTATTGAGTTTCCCGGAATGCAAAGCCAGGCTGAAAGTCGAAATTATCCTGCTGTACCAATCCGTAGGTAGCGACGGTATACAGGCATGGGCTCCACCAATGTTGGTAGCCGATGTACCAGGCAAGTGTTGGAATCGCCTCCAGCCGGTTTTCATAAAAATCATAAGAGGCATCTGCAGGAAAATCGTTCAGGAGCCCCCCATATCCCGCCCCAAAGCTTAAGGAGTATGTAATGAAATCCGGAGCTAAGCGCCCAGGCATATCTATAACACCGCTCAAATTCACTCCCCACCCGGTATCTGAAACAGCGGATTGTGGTTCCCCACTGCCACGTAAATCCCGCACTATAAAACTGCCTTGAAAATTAAAACGGTCCGTCTGGGAGATAACAGCGACTACCGCATCAGGCCAACGAGAAACTTCTACAGCGCCCTCAAACACTCGCTCATCGGGCGCCTCCAAAGCAACTTCCAGAGTAAGTGTTGGGTGATATTTGCGATGCCAACGCACAATAGGATGCCGCAGGGACAGCATTGAATTTGGCCCCTCATAATCCAGGGTGTTTGGCCAGGCATTAAGATTAGTGAATGTGGACCAGTCCTGGCCGATCAGTAAATCACCACCAAGTAGGATATCGCTGACCTGACCATAAGCCTTACGCAACTGTAAAATTGGCTCGGCAATAGTGGTATCCCTGAGGAAATCCATTGTCGTTTCAGTCTTGATCTGCCTCCCCCCCCAGGGCATCTTGGTCTCGAGTTCTAACCTCGAAACCTGCACACTGACATTGGTCTGCCCATCCTCCCCTTCGGCTGCGGTTCTGTCACTGGTGACAATAGCGCTGGTAGTAAATTCAGCCGGACTCACAATTGCACCAGTGTCGTAGTTGGCATCCAGCTCCGCGAAGCCGCCTATCTTGATCCGTAGCTCAGTCCCAGTTACCTGAATTGAGCCTGGCCAGTCTGTTGGTGCTTCGGCGATCGCCGCTTCCAATTCAGAGGGTGAAATTTCGGGAGGATGGTTTTTTATGCGAGGAGGGGGTGAAGGGTCTTGGGGGATTGCGCGCCGCAGCTCCTCCACCTGCTGGCGCAGGGCATCAAGAGCCGCTTTTTGCCGCTGGATTTGTGCCTCCTGCTCTTCCAGCTGACGCTGCTGATCCTCGATAACACGCAGTAACTGATCCGCCTCAACATATACCTGCGCAATCGAAGACTGGGCAAAAAGAGCCTGTATGGCAAACACAATCACAGCAGGAAGCGCAGGGGATTGTGTATTGATTTCCATATCTAAGGCTTGACTCCATCTCCCTCGGGCCCGGCCTGCTCAAATTAAAAGTGCTATTTCAGCAGCTGATGCATATTTCCCACAGTTTTATTCAAGAAAGCGTAGTTCAAGACTCTGAAATACTGGTATTGATCCTGTACCAGCCTTTACAAAGCTGGCCAATTGATGGAAATAAAAAGGAGAAAAGCGCCTTTAGCTGGCCCAGCTAGTGCCAGGCCTATAAGAGCTAGAGAAATTACTATTGGCGGGCGAAACGCGGCGGCAGCGGTTTCTCAATACGTGTGGAACGCAATGGGTTAATATCCAGGCCACCACGACGTGTATAGCGGGCACATACCGTCAGCTCAGAAAATTCCGCCAACTGCTGCAGATCGCAGAATATCCGCTCTACGCAGTGCTCATGGAAATCCTGGTGCTCACGGAAAGAAACAATGTAGGCCAGCAGCGCCTCTCTTTTCAGCGCCGGCCCCTTGTACTCCACCATAACCGTGGCCCAGTCCGGCTGGCCAGTAACCGGGCAGTTACTACGCAACAGGTGGCTGTAGAGGGTTTCACTGACATCTTCCCCACTTCCTTCCAAAGCGAGTAGCGATTGGGCCGGCTGGTATTGCTCCACGGCAATATCCAGGTCATCCAGGCAAAAACCCTGCGGTCTTTCTACCGCCAGGGCAGCATCTTCCACATCCAGGAGATTCACCTCAACCGCAGCTCCAACAGCTTCGCCCAGGTCCTTTGCCAGGGTATCTTGAACCAATCGCCAAGACTCAAATTTACTCTGATTAAAGGAGTTGAGGTACAGCTTGAACGACTTGGACTCAACCATACAGGGGCTTTCCGCAGGGAAGCTAAATCGCGCTACTGCAACCTGCGGCTTACCCTTCGGGTTCAGCCAGGAGAGCTCAAAGCCCCACCATTCATCCTCACCAAAAAATGGCAGGGCCCCCGCGGACAGGCCCAGCTGCGCGCGGGAGATGGAACGCTGGATTGGGTGCAGCAACTGCGGGTTATAAGTGGATTCGTAAGTGGTTTCCCGACCCAGCGGGAGGTTCTGCCAATCTTCTCTGCTCATAATCAACCTCAATGCCTCAATCGCTTGCCGTGACTCATCAGGTAGAGCCCCCAACTGGCGAGAAGTGCAATAAATACCAAAACCCCAATAAAAGCCCAAGCCACGTTGATATCTGAAACTCCCAGTATCCCATAGCGGAAAGAATTCACCATATAGAGAATCGGGTTGAGCTTTGACAGCCCTTGCCAAAAGGGCGAAAGCAATTCGATAGAGTAGAAAACACCCCCCAAGTATGTGAGCGGGGTCAATACAAAGGTGGGGATAATAGAAATAGCATCAAAGCTATTGGCGTAGATAGCATTAATAAACCCGGCCAAAGAGAAAAGTACTGCGGTCAGGAAAACGATAGCTATGGTAACGCCAACATGCTCAACACTGAGCGATGTAAAAAACATCGCCACCAGGGTGACAATCAAGCCGACAATCAAGCCCCTCGCCACGCCGCCAAGTACATATCCAGCCATTACCGCCCAATTGGGAGTGGGTGATACCAAAAGCTCCTCAATACTGCGCTGAAATTTGGCACTATAAAAAGAGGACACAACATTGGCATAAGAATTGGTAATTACCGACATCATTATCAGACCCGGCACCACAAATTCCATATAGGGATAACCCCCCATATCTCCGATTCGGCTCCCAATGAGAGAACCAAAAATCACAAAATACAATGACATGGTGATTACTGGCGGCACCAGTGTCTGCGGCCATATACGCATAAAGCGACGCACTTCCCGCCGGAAAATTGTGCTGAAGGAGATCCAGGTTAATCTGCTGCTCACTCGTCCACACCCTCCATTTTTTCCTCGGACAACATGGAAATAAACAGCTCCTCGAGGCGGTTGGCACGATTACGCATACTGGTCACAGTAACGCCTTGGGCTTTAAGCTCAATGAAAACCTCTGTCAGCGACTGCCCCTTCTCGACAGTGATTTCCAGGGAGTGGCTATCCAACAGATGACATTCAAACCCTGAAAGCCCCGGCGCCTTTTCCAGATATTCACTGCAGTCGAGAATAAATGTCTCACGATTGAGGGTCTTCAATAAGGACTTGATTGAGGTGTTCTCAACAATCGTACCTTTGTCGATGATTGCAATGTTGCGACACAGGCTTTCTGCCTCCTCCAGATAGTGGGTAGTGAGGATAATAGTGGTGCCCTGCGCATTAATCTGCTCCAGGAAAGCCCACATGGAACGGCGCAGCTCGATATCCACCCCTGCGGTGGGCTCATCGAGAATCAATAATTTGGGTTCGTGGATCAGGGCCCGCGCGATCATCAGGCGGCGCTTCATACCGCCGGACAGCATACGAGCCTGGGTAGCCCGCTTATCCCAAAGTCCGAGTTGCTTGAGGTACTTTTCAGTGCGCTCTTCCGCCAACTTGCGCGGCATCCCATAAAAGCCGCCCTGGGTGGCCACGATATCGAATACTTTCTCGAACTGGCTGAAATTAAATTCCTGCGGTACCACGCCCAATAGACGCTTGGCGGCTGGAAAATCACTATCGATATCAACCCCAAAAATAGAGATGCTCCCGGCGCTCTTGCGCACCAGGGAACAAATAATGCCTATGGTGGTGGACTTCCCCGCACCGTTGGGGCCCAGCAAGGCAAAGAAATCCCCTGGCTGCACCTCAAAGCTGATGCCCTTCAGGGCCTGGAAGCCACCTTCATAGGTCTTTTGCAGATTCTGGATAGATAGCGCGGCGGTCATCTCTCACTCCCGTTACTGGAGGCGCCATTCAACGCGCTTGCCCAAAGGAATTCAACCGGTGGAATACTGGGATTTGACAGTGTGGCCCAGCCTGGCAATTGCCGAAAGTCCAGGCGCGCGCTTACAGTCCCAAAAGCTCTGGCACAAGCGATAAATTAAGAAGCAATATATCGGAAAATTAAAAAGCCGCTCGATTGAGCGGCTTTTTATTTGGAGCGGGAAACCGGGTTCGAACCGGCGACCTCAACCTTGGCAAGGTTGCGCTCTACCAACTGAGCTATTCCCGCGCTTTGGGTTGGCCCGGCAGCAGTGCTGCCGGGCCTTATTGGCATCCCCAAGGGGAGTCGAACCCCTGTTACCGCCGTGAAAGGGCGGTGTCCTAGGCCTCTAGACGATGGGGACAGAAACTTGCACTACAACCTGTCGGTCCCGTGCTGCCATGCTGTCCATGGCATTGCCACTGGTATTCCAGTGGCTTCACTCTCCAGATATGACCTGAACATCACCCTGTAAAGCAAAACTTGGAGCGGGAAACCGGGTTCGAACCGGCGACCTCAACCTTGGCAAGGTTGCGCTCTACCAACTGAGCTATTCCCGCAATTTGACCCGGCAGCATTGCTGCCAGGTCGTATTGGCATCCCCAAGGGGAGTCGAACCCCTGTTACCGCCGTGAAAGGGCGGTGTCCTAGGCCTCTAGACGATGGGGACAGAAACTTGCACTGCAGCCTTTCGGCCCTGTGCTGCCATGCTGTCCATGGCAGTGGCCACGGATTTCTCTGTGGCGATACTTCCCGAGCGGACTAGAGATCTACTCGTGAAGCGTGAAACTTGGAGCGGGAAACCGGGTTCGAACCGGCGACCTCAACCTTGGCAAGGTTGCGCTCTACCAACTGAGCTATTCCCGCGTGGCATCCCCAAGGGGAGTCGAACCCCTGTTACCGCCGTGAAAGGGCGGTGTCCTAGGCCTCTAGACGATGGGGACCCAGAATCACCTCTGTCGTCATCGCTGCGTTTTAAAGTGTAGCTCTGCGTCAGAAGTGGGGCGCATTCTATGTACCGTTCAGGGTGCTGTCAACACCCGAGTTAAAATTTTTTTCTTTTATTGTCAGGCACTTACCTAACCCGGTGGATTCGAGGGAACAGATTTCCGGCCCTGGGAGACGGCACTGTTCGCCGCACTGACTGCATGCAGGCGCAACTCCTCCAGAAATTCTCGGATACGCTTTCCATTGGCACCAAGGTCACTCACCCCAACCCGTGAGCTGGACCGGACATCCACTCGTGAGCTACCGTCACTTTCTGCCCTGACTCGCACAACAATATCATCCGTGAATCCCAGCAACAGAGTTCGATCCACGGCTTCGAGGTGGCCATTACTGGGCTCGTAGGAAACAATTTCCCAGCCGAGCTCCTTAGCCACCTCAGCGGCCAGTTCAGTAGTGCGCTCGACCGGCAGGTGCACATGCAAGGGGTAGATATCGCCATAAACATCGGCCTCCCGCTGCAACCTTGCCACCTCTTCCCCTCCGTATTCCGCACTGTTCTCCCCCGGCTTACGCAGGCCCGGCACCACACGATACTGGGGTGGGTTACGGGTATCAGTGGTGATATCGTGAATTCTCGGCACAGTAAAGTTGTCCTTGCCCACCGTGATCAGCGGAATTGCCACCGGCAGTAGGCCGAGCAATACTGCCCACAACGCATTACTACGGGTCACGGCGCTGTTACTACGTACCCCCCAGACAAAGATCAACAGGCTGACCAAGGCGATCGCCAGGGCCGCAGCACCGGCGTAGGTGAACACCTTGAAAGCCATACTGAAATGCAGCAGCCCAAATCTCAGCGCGAGTCCGGCCAGAACAATCGCACTGAGCAGCACCCATTGGGCCCACAACAGCCAGCGACTCCAGTGTTTTTCAATCACTCTTCTTCCCCTTCCTCGCCGCTGCTTTTATCCAGTTTTACCGATAAGGAATTAATACAGTAACGCAACCCGGTTTCTGTAGGGCCATCATCAAATATATGCCCGAGATGACTGTCACACTTGCTGCAAAGCACCTCCACTCGCTGCATACCGAAACTGTTATCAGGGAGCTCTCGCACTATCCCCTCGGCAAACTCTGCATCAAAGCTGGGCCAGCCGCAGTGACTCTCAAATTTCGCTCCGGAATCAAACAGAACTTCGCCACAACACTTGCAACGATAAACGCCTTCGTCAAAAACATCCCAATATTCGCCGGTATATGGTGGCTCTGTCCCCCCCTTGCGACATACCTCAAACTCCTCATCTGTCAGCTTATCGCGCCAGTAGTTATCGTCTTTTGGTTTTGACATACTCTCTTGTTCCATTTTTACCAGTTCCCGCAGGAGCGGCACTCGCCGCCAGTGAACTTCCCGGCTTTCGCGCAGCTCGCACGCGGCCCAGGACCGCTCCTGCCAAGCTACAGGGCTGCCGAACCACCATGAAGGACATCCATAAATCTGAAAAACTGCACGGCGTCTGCTATGAGATCCGCGGCCCTGTCATGGAGCAGGCCTACCGGATGGAAGAAGAAGGCCACCGAATCCTGAAGTTGAATATCGGCAACCCCGCCCCTTTCGGTTTCGACGCTCCTGATGAGATTATCCAGGATGTTATCCATAATCTCTCCCAAGCCCAGGGCTATGTCGAATCAAAGGGCCTTTTCGCTGCGCGTAAAGCCATTATGCAGGAGTGCCAGACCCTGGGTATCCAGGGCGTTGATATTGACGACATTTACCTGGGCAACGGTGTTTCAGAGCTAATTTCCATGGCTACCCAGGCACTGCTCAATAACGGTGATGAGCTGTTACTGCCCATGCCCAATTATCCTCTTTGGATGGCGGCCACCAACCTCACCGGTGCCACACCAGTACTCTACCGCTGCGATGAGGAATCAGGTTGGTTGCCGGATATCGAGGATATTAAATCAAAGATTACCTCTCGTACCCGCGGCATTGTCGTAATTAATCCCAACAACCCTACTGGCGCCATTTACCCAAAGGAGCTACTGGAGGATATCGTTGAAGTGGCACGCAGCCACAACCTGGTCGTTTTCGCCGATGAGATTTACAGCAAAATTCTTTACGACGATGCCGAGTTCACCCCAATGGCCAAATTGGCTCCAGACGTGCTCTGCCTGAGTTTCAACGGTCTGTCCAAGTCTTATCGCTTAGCCGGTTTTCGATCAGGCTGGATGATAGTGAGCGGCGCGAAACATCGCGCTAAAGGGTTTATTGAAGGCATGGATATACTTGCCTCCATGCGACTATGTGGCAATGTACCGGCAATGTTTGCTGTACAAACAGCCCTTGGTGGCTACCAGAGTATCAACGATCTCGTGCTACCCGGTGGACGCTTGCGCCAGCAGAGGGACTTGGGCCATCAGATGCTAAATGACATTCCGGGAGTAAGTTGCGTTAAACCCAGCGGCGCCATCTATTTATTTCCCAAGTTGAACCTCGATCACCACAAGATCGAAAATGATGAGCAGCTGGTGCTGGAGTTCTTACGCCAGGAGAAAATCCTGCTGATACAGGGCAGCGCTTTCCACTGGGATGCACCGGATCATTTACGCATCGTATTCCTGCCAAGGGCAGATGACCTATCCCACGCGATGACCCGCCTGGGCTACTTTCTGGAGCGATATTCCCGCTGATGTTGGACGATTTACATATTCACGATTTCTACCGGGATGCCGGCAGGATTCTGCTGGCACTGTTCGGCCAGTTTCCCCTACCCACAACAATTTATGTTGAGGACATCGCCGGGCCCGATAGCCCTGATGAATTCGGGTTACATTCGCCACGTCATTTGGCCTGCCTGGGAGCAATCAGCTGGCTAAAGCAAAGTGGCTATATTACTTTTTCCCAGCTGGTTCGCCAGGAAGCGGCAGAAGAAACTGTACTGACCCACCGCGGGTTTCTATTGCTGATTAATGCAGATGCAGAGTCAGGACAGAGCAACGCGCAGCTTCTCAATAGCGCAGTACGCGATGCATCATCTACAAAATTACAGACCCTAATGGAACGCCTGATGCGGGAATTTGCTGCTATTTAACAACCTGCCCAAAAGGATCTATTGCTCTTCAACTAGGGTTTATGACACCTTTCCATAAACCCTTTTCGGCCGGTCATGCACTCACATACACAACTTACGACTGGAGAATTTCTGTTCCGCTCGGCAAGCGGCCAAAAAATTTCAACAGCCCGCTCAAATACCCTAAAAAGATAGCGCCGCTATTCCTGGCGGCGGTATTTTACGTGCAACATTTTTAATGCCGCATCCGGGTCCCGATCGGGAAAATCCGGACTCTGCGCTAAGCGGGTCACAATTTCGTACCCTCTGTCAGCGCCGAGGATCAGCTCGCGGAAATGCGCCTCACTATGACGGGGGGAATTGATGACCATCAGCAAATCCGCCTCATCTGCAAGGCAGGCCGGCAATTGTCGTACGAGTTTTTCGTAATTGTGACTCACATCAAAACGGCCTTTCTGGCGTGTGGGCGGATCTACGATGCCCAACTGGAAAGGGCCTCGGCGGTCAAAACGCTTGAATTGACGCAGCGCGTCAAATTGCAGGAATTGAATGCCGTTCAGGGACAAACCGTTCACTTCGTGGTTTTCGCGCCCGCGATTTAACACACCGCGATTCACATCCACATTGACGATTTCAATATCCCCTGCTGCACGAGCCACAGCAGAAAAGGCACAGGTAAAGGCAAACAGGTTCAGCATTTTCACAGCCCCCTGTTCCGCCCGGGCACGAACCTGTTCTTCCAACCAAGTGCGCCCTGGTTCTATATCCAGGAAAAAACCAACGTTCTGTCGCTCAAAGGTCAGGGGAAACTTCAGTTCACCACGCTGTGCCATCGGAGCTGCCACAGGCTCACCACACTGCCACTCTATCGGGGCGCCAGTCTGGTAGCGGCGCTGAGTAGCAATACCACGGTAATCGTGCGGCTCTGCCAGTTGCCAGAGCGTTTCGCACAACTCCGCTTCTCCTTCATACTCTTCGAAAAAAGTCACCAGCAGCGCTGGAAAAAAACTGTCGACACAAACCTGCTCCAACCCCTCATAGCAACGGCCACGGCCGTGGAACAGACGACGACTGTCTCTGCCACCCTGCGCTATTTTGGACTCAACCAGCTCCAGTAGCTGCTGCCAATTGGTAGACACTCAAACTTCTCCGTTACTCAATGGGTATAAAATCGCATCCCGGTAGCCGGTAACTACCCGGATAAAGCCACTCCAATCCCGATCTAATTCCGGCTCACCGCTGTCCACCAACAGGGGGCGGCCTCCAAGTTCAGTTATTTTGGTTTTAGTAGCGACAACCATTAAATTATCACGCCCGACTTCCCGTAGAACTCTTGCGGAAAACTGCTGGTTGCCACGGCCAATCAAGTGCCCCTGGCCACCAATAGCAGTGAGCAAGATTTTTATTGGGCCCTGGTGCGCAGCGATCGCCGCCTCGATCTGTGGTGCACCCACATCCGCCTGTTGTAAGGCACCGTCGATCAGCAGATCCACCCCCAACAAAGTACCTTTACAGCCCAGCTCATTCATTATCGCCAGGGTTGTTGAGCCGGGGCCAACAATGTACAGGGTACCGGGGTCCAACTCTTCAACAATCTCAGCGGCAATGTCTGCCACAGCCAGTTCTTCCACCTCACGCCCGGCATTTTTTACTGCCTGTAAAAAATGCCCCTCCTGGGGCACCAACAGTTCGCCGTAATAACGGGTGCTCACTCTACCCTGGCGAAAAGATTGTTCGTCGATATCCCGCACTTCGCGCTCACACAAATCCACCAACTGACCGGACATGAGGCGCCGTAAAACCTCGCCGCCAGCTTTGGGGGAAATAGCAAAACATGCGGAATGCATCTTGACTCCGGCAGGAATGCCCAGCACAGGGAAATGCTCCCCAAGGGCATTAACCATATTGCGTGCAGTGCCATCTCCACCGATAAAAACAATTAGGTCAGCACCGGCATCGCGAATCGCTTTAGCTGCTTTTTCCGTGTCTGCGGGAGTGGATGGGCTGCTATCGGCAGCCCCCACCTCATTGACAGAGAAACCGAGCGCGCGAGCGGTATCTGTACCCATATCACCGGCAAAACACAGAAGCTCCAATTGCTCGCGAAAAGGGGCTAATGCCTCCAGGGCGATTGCGGCGCGCTTGTGGGATTGAGGCTCGATCCCTGCAGCCAGCGCCTGTGCCACCGCCTCAGCCCCATCACTGCCCTTAAGCCCCGCCGGGCCACCGACACCCGCCCAGGGGTTGATAATCAGCCCCAGTTTTTTTACTTGCTTGTCTAATTGCACTTAAGCCCCAACACCGCTAACTGCTCTTTATCACTTTCACTCAGGTTTTGCGCCGACGTACTGTAATGAGAAAATTCCAGGCGCTCGGGGTATTCTCGGCGCAAACGGTCGAAGGCTTTAGACATCGGCTCAGGGCCTTCCGCCGCTTCACGCAGACGGCAATCATCATTGCGGGGATCATACATTTGCAACAGCAGTTCTGCCTGGATGCCTCCTGAGACAATTCTATTTTGCGCGGCCTCACATCCCGTACTTTTATCCACTGCAGGTAGTGCCAGGTCCAGCGCATTCGACAGTGCCTCTCGAATCATGTGAGTACCCGCAAGCTTGCCGTCCAGGCTATAGCCGGCAATATGCGGCGTGCCCAGGTCAACCAATTTCAATAGTTCAGTATCAATACCCGGCTCATTTTCCCAGACATCCAGCACTGTGCTAAAACGCCGCTCTTTTTGCAGGAGTTGAAGCAGTGCGCGGTTATCTACCACCGCACCCCGCCCGGCACTAATCAGCACCGCTCCATCCCGGATATGTACAAGCTGCTCCGCACCAATCATATGTAAGCTCGGGTAAAGGCCACTTTTAACCAGAGGAGCATGCAGGCACACAATATCCTGGCTAAGCACCTGCTCCAACGGCGCATAGTCTGGGTTCTCTGGTAACCAGGGATCGTAAATAGCGCAGGTAGCGCCCAGGTTGTGCAGCCGCTTCTGCAGCAGGCCGCCAACATTGCCGCAACCGACAATTCCAAAGCTGCGCCCACGCCAGTCGGCCCCCAGGGCCGCCAGAGCACAGAATACATATTCCACAACGGAGTTGGCATTACAGCCCGGCGCGGCGCTCCAATAAATGCCATTGCGCTCCAGCCAGTCGGTATCCAGGTGGTCAGTGCCAATTGTGCAGCTACCAACAAAGCGGACTGGCGTACCTTCCAACAGGCTTTGGTTTACTCGCGTGACCGAGCGCACCAGCAGAATATCGGCGTCGGCAAGTTGCTCACGGGTAAGGGTTCGGCCAGGGTAACGTACCAGTGTGCCCAGATCCCCGAAGTATTGCTCTAGGGCCGGAATATTTTCATCCGCGACAATCTTCAGGCTGGCACCATTAGTTAAACTTTCACTCATGCAAGCTCTCCATCCATACGGCTCACGGTCCGCACCATCTTCCCTTTCAGGCCCCCGATACCAAATTCTTCCGCGAGGGCCTGGGCCAGATCCAGGTCCACTACTTGCGGACGCAGATCTGCCACAGCAATACCCAGGGGGATATTCTCTTCCAGGCTGGTGAGGCGCTTGGCCAGACGTAACTGCTCTTCAAATTCCTGCAAGCGCTGGGCAATTCCCTTGGCACCACGAATAGGTAGTGACGCCACCTGCTCCAGCTGCACCAGGAGCATCTCTATGCCCTCAAAAGCCTCCAGTAGTCGCGCCGCTGTCTTGGGACCAACACCTGGAATTCCGGGAATATCGTCACTGCTATCCCCTACCAGTGCCAGATAATCGGCAATCTGTGCCGGTTTCACCCCAAACTTTTGCTCCAAGGCTTCGCTATTCATATGCCGATCCGCAGCGAAGTCCCAAAGGGAGGAGGCCCCCCTATCCAGCAATTGCCCCAGATCCTTGTCGCGGCTCACAACAATCGGCTTGTGCCTTCGCAGCTTTCGGGTGAGGGTGGCAAGAATGTCGTCTGCCTCATAACGCTCACTGGAGAAGCTGGCAATTCCCAGGGCCTCCGCCATCTCCCGGCACGCCGCCAGCTGGAAGGCCAATGCCTCATCGGGCATAGCGCGACTGCATTTATAGTCCGGGTACAGCTCATTGCGGAAGCAACTGCCCAGAGACTCATCAAAAGCACAGGCTATATGGCGCGGATCTCGCGCTAACATATCCAGCAGGAAATTAGTGAAGCCATAAACAGCTTCAGTGGAGTAACCGCTGCGGCTCTCCCAGTTGGGCGGCAGCGCAAAGTAATAGCGGAAAATATAGACGGAGGCGTCAATCAGATAGCTGCTCACGATAACTCCACCAATTGGTAGGCATCCTTATCGAGCGGGTCCGGGCACTCAAACTCCTCAGCCAGTGCCTGGGCAAAAGTTCTCGCCCGAGCGTTTGGCCCCTGGGCACAGTACTCCTGCACCTGTTCCCAGATTGCCTTCTTGAAGGTGTCGCTAGGGCCCAGGCCGCTTTGTAGGTTGTCTGCACTGACCCGAAACCGGAAACCACAGGCGCGCGCGAAGACCCACTCCAGCGCCTGGGGCTTGACCTCCACAAGCTCAAACTCAGCCTGCTGCTCAGGGCTGCGCCCATCCGCTTCATACCAATAGCCATAGTCAGGAAGCAGGCGGCGCGCCTCCCCGGCCACACACCAATGGGCCACTTCGTGCAGGGCGCTGGCGGCATAATCCAAGGTAAATTCCACCTGGTGAGCCCCCTTGTTCATGGCGGCGGGGCGGTAGTAGGGTTCAGGAAAACCGCCACAAAGTCGGGTATTGAGCCCATTTGGATCCGCAAAACAACGATTAAAGACGCCAATTATGCGATCCGCCATAGGCAAAATTGTAGAAACTGAAGCCATTTTTGGGTTAGGAACGGGCAAGGTGTTCTCCGGGGTATCGCAAAGGCGGGGACTATATCAACGCAGGCGCCTCGATCAAAGCTGTGCCGCAGTGGAGCCAATTGACAGCGCTGGTTGTATTTCCGCAAATCAACATATACCTTTACTGGCAGGGATGCCGCGTTGGGCACCTGCCCTTTCAGCGAATTCCCGGAGGAGGGATAAAGTAGTCAAATACCCTCCTGATTCAGTCTTCCTTCAGAGATAGGGCATAGGTAGTCGCACCTTTGTCTGAGTGGAGACGGTTTACAACCGGCCCTGCCAGGAGGTGTTCCATGACAGACCACAGCATTAACAATGTGGTTGACCTCTTCACCGGCGAGCCGATCGAGACTTCTGCGGACCGGCGCTTTATCCGCCTGTCGCCAGAACTCGACGGCTTGGAAATGCTCTACTCCAACAACTCCAGCGGAACAGACTTCTACAGTCTGAAAGTGCTGTGCTGGGGGCTTAAAGCAAATGGCGAGGTCGTAGGCCTCGTTCCCTGGTTAAACTCAATAGTGGCCTGTCCAGACATCAAGGACCCTTTAGATGGACGCTTTGAGGGCTACTACGATCCCGGCATTGAGGAAATCTTCCACCACCCACCCATTCACAAAGTCGTCGAGCTGGAGACTGCGGCGGAATACTTTGAGTTTGAGAGCAGCAAAGCTGAAGAAGTGCTGCAGGAGATCCCCGATACCATCGGCACCCACGCGGTATTTATGGATGAGGATCGGGAGAACCTGACGTTAATTGAGGTGATCAGCTGGCGCCTGCACGCCGATGGTTTGATCCACGGCATGCTGATCGACCACGATATCGTTGAGACCACCCCGGTACTGCCGGGTGACCATTGCCTGTACCCCGCACAGGAGAGCGTGGGCTTTCGCTACTTTTTCCAGCACCATATCGCCAACAAGATCAAATCAGAGGACCCGGAGGCATTGGCCGCCATCGCCGCACTGGTAACGGCGCCATAATCTATTCGACCGACCATCTAGTCGGCAGAGAATTGTATCCAGGAGTGTGTTGCCGTCCCTGCCATTATGGGCTGGGGCGGCAGCAAAAGATCTCGACCGGCTATTCCCCTTTTCTAATCCAGAAAACGAATTCGTCATTCTCCTCAACGTGTTGAACCAGCTCATAGCCAAGAAATTGGCAAAACTTAGGTACATCCCGCTGGGTGGACGGGTCAGTGGCAAGCATTTTCAGTACCTCCCCATCGGCGACATTTCGCACCGCTGAGTGCAGCATCATTACAGGCTCCGGGCACAAGAGGCCGCGGGCGTCGAGAGTGTGATCAAACTTCATATAGCCAATTGTGCGCAATTTAACGGGCTTCGTCACCCGAAAACTGGCAGTCACCTAAATCCAGGATTGACGCACTAAACTCCTCTAAGGCCCTATCGCGATTTGGGTACACAATGATTTATGTATTGATTGAGCGGGAGATCGCTGCCGAAATGCAGAGTAGCTATGAGGAGGCAGCACGCAAGGTACTGACCTGTGCCTACCGCACCATCGGCTTTATCGAAGGGCAGACCTATATCGAAAAGGGCAATCCCCTGCGCCGCTTCACCCTATCGAAGTGGCAATCCGAGCTGCACTGGCAACACTGGTACACTAGTGAGGAGCGCCGCGCCCAAATGGCCATGTTGAGCCCCTTATTGGTTCAGGAAGAGCGTATTATCGTCCTTGAGACCGCAGCATAAATTGCGCCGCTATTTCCACCGCAGACTGCCAATGCCCTGCATGCGTAAAACCACTGGCACGGCGGGGCTTAAAGTCGTGATCACCATCCTCCAGCCACTCAACTTCGATAGTATCTGCTAATCCGTAAGTGTCGACTTCTACACGGTTGCCTAGAGGGTCTCTATCCCCCTGAACGATGAGCGTCGGGCAGGAGATCGCCTGTAAATGCTCAGTGCGCAGCTTGTCCGGTTTGCCCTGAGGATGGAACGGATAGCCCAGGCAGACAACTCCTGCAATCAAACTCTCGGCAAAGCTTTCATCAGCAAGCAGGCTCGCCACCCGCCCCCCCATGGACTTGCCACCAATAAATAAGGGAAAACCTCCCGAAAAATGCGCAATCTGCTCGCGAAAACACTCCTCGAGCTGGGGCATGGTGTTAGGCGGGCGCTTACTGCCACCGGTGCGACGTTGGGCCATATAGGGAAACTCGAAGCGAATCACCTCTACACCCTGTCCACACAACCCATGGGAAAGAGCCTGCATAAATTCGCTATCCATGGGCGCGCCAGCACCGTGGGCAAACAGAAAGCGGGCTTTGGGTGACTGGGGGCTATCTATCAGGTAATCAGACATCGGTGGGCAGATCCTGGGCGAGCACCAGGTTGACGCTCTCCTCACCCGGTTCAAACCAGATGACTACCTCACCGGACTGAAGCTGTCGGCGTAAGCTCGCAACCTTCTCCGGTAATTCCACTTCGCTCTCACCATATTCGGTGCCTTCTCGGGTGGCGTATTCTTCCAACAAGTTCTGCAGGGTGCTGGCATCCAGCTGTTCATAGGGAATGATCATACAACTATCAGATAGGGTGAGATGGGAGCGGCAAATGCCGCTCCCAATATTGACGATATCAGCGAGGTGGGATTGTGGCTTAAGACTTTGGCTTGCGGAAGCGCAGGGTCATGCGGTCGCTCTCACCAATGGCCAGGTACTTATCCTTATCCTCATCCCCCAGGCGCAGCGAGGGCGGCAGGGTCCAAACCCCTTTCGGGTGCTTGGCAGTATCTTTCGGGTTGGCATTCACCTCACTGGCTTCCTCCAGCTCGAAACCCGCTTTCTTAGCGACTTCAATTACGTACTCCTGGGTGACATAACCACTCTTAATCATATCTTCCATGCTGGTACCAGGTTTGGCGCGATGCTCAACCACACCCAGGATGCCGCCAGGCTTTAGGGCAGCGAAAAAGCTAGCAAACGCTTTATCCTGATAATCGCGGTACATCCAGTTGTGTACATTGCGGAAGGTCACTACGGCATCAGCACTGCCGGCAGGTGCAACTTCACGGCCAGTCTGGGGTGAGAACTCAGTAATAACTACGTTTTTGTAGGCTTTTTCATTACCTGCGAGCTTTTCCTTAAAGTTCTTCAGGGAGCGCTGATAATAAGCAGACTCACTGTCTTCAGGAAAGTGTGCCGCATAGAGCTTACCCTTCTCACTCAGGTAGGGGCCGAGAATTTCCGTATACCAACCGCCTCCGGGAGTAATCTCCACAACGGTCATATCCGGCTCAATTCCCATAAACTTGAGGGTTTCTGCGGGATTGCGGTACTGGTCACGAGCGGCGTACTCCTTGCTGCGCTGGTCTCCCTTGATTACCGAACTCAAGTCGGCAGCCTGCGCGCCAGTGGCCAGGGCCAGAGCACCAGCTAGCGCTACCAGAGATTTCTTGATATTGATCGTCATAATCGTTCCTGTTTTGTTATCGTTAATCCAGCTTCGATCGCACACTGTCGATCTTATCCTGTAATGACTGGTCACGGTCTACACGAGTTCCCAATTTCAGGCTGGTGGTGATGCGCTCAGCACCCATTGCATGCACCCGCTCATGACAGGCTTTCACTGCCGCCATCACCTCATCCCACTCCCCCTCTATGTTGGTGCCGTAAGCATGTAAATGGTGAGTAAGCCCGGCTTCCGCCAACGCTTTCTCGCACTCTGCAACATACTTACTTACGGACACCCCTACACCCATGGGAATCACACATAAATCGGCAAGTACCTTCATCGACAGTCCCTCGCAAGTTACCCGGTACGGGCGTGAAAGATAATGGCTTTGAGATTGACCGATAGAGTTATCCGACGAGATCCTATTACAATGCTTTCTATTGGTCTCTAGTGAAGTAAAGGAATATTACATGCAACAGCATCTCGTTATCTCTATGATCTGTGACGACAAGCCCGGTGTTGTAGAGAAGCTTTCGACAGCCATTGCTGATAACGGCGGCAACTGGGAAGATAGCCATATGGCGCACTTCGCAGGAAAGTTTGCCGGTATTCTGCGTGTCGCCGTACCCGGTGACAAAAGCCAACCCATGAAAGATGCCCTCGCCAAACTGGCCGACGACGGATACAACCTGGTAATCGAAGATGCCGTGGCCGTTTCAACCTCCCCACAGCAGACCCTTACCCTAAAGCTGGTAGGCAATGACCGTCCAGGCATAGTTCGAGAAATCTCCCGTGCGCTCACTGCCCACCATATCAATATGGAACAGCTGGAGACCATCTACAGCAGCACACCCTGGAGTGGCGAGCCCCTATTCACCGCCGAATGCACCATCAGTGTGGACGAGAATATAGATCTCGATGGCCTGCGCGATGAACTCGACCAGATTGCCAACGAACTGGGTGTGGAAATCGACTGCGAGGAGATCGCCACCCCCATCTAATTGTGGAATAATCCGCAGCCATGCAAAGCTGGGCACTTCCGCCCAGCTCAATTCAGCCAAGCCATATAGCGCCACCACAGGCGACTCCCAGCGAATGTTCAAGATTGTTCTGTACCAACCTGAAATTGCCCCCAACACCGGTAATATTATTCGCCTCTGCGCCAATACCGGCGCCGAGCTGCACCTGATTGAGCCCCTCGGCTTCGATATGGACGATAAACGCCTGCGCCGCGCCGGGCTCGATTACAGTGAATACAGCCGTGTAGTTCGCCACCAGGACTGGCAGACTTTTCTCGACAGCGAAAAACCGGCCCGGGTATTGGCCCTGTCCACCAAAGGCAGTCATAGCCATACTTCTGTGGCGTATCATGACGGCGACGCTATCGTCTTCGGCCCCGAGACCCGGGGGCTGCCGGCGGAATTTCTGCAGGAAGTAGGCCACCAAAACACCCTGCGTATCCCGATGCGTGCGGAGAGCCGCAGTATTAACCTATCCAATGCCGCCGCCATCGTCATCTACGAAGCCTGGCGGCAGTTGGACTTTAGTGGCGCCCTCACCCAGTAGTAAGAATTTCACTTGTTATGCAAAATTCTCAAGCCCCAATAGGGCTCTTTTACGGCTCCAGCACCTGCTACACGGAAATGGCCGCAGAGAAAATCCGCCAATGTATCGGGACCCAGTGGATAGACATACACAATGTGGCTGAAGTGGATATCGCCCAGGCTGAGGATTATGACTTCCTGCTGCTCGGTATACCTACCTGGGACTATGGCGAGTTACAGGAAGATTGGGAAAATATCTGGGATGACCTGGCGCAACTGGACTTACACGGCAAAACTGCAGCCCTGTTCGGCCTTGGCGACCAGGAAGGCTACCCCCAGTGGTTTCAAGACGCTCTAGGTTACCTGCACGCTCAATTGCAGGCTTGTGGAGCCCGTATAGTGGGCTACTGGCCCGCAGAGGGCTATGAGTTTGAGGAGTCCAAAGGCCTTACTTCCGATGGCAGCCAGTTTGTTGGCCTCGCTCTCGATGAGGAAAATGAATTCGACCTCAGTGAAGAGCGTATCCAGCGCTGGTGCGATCAGGTAATGCGCGAGTTTGGCCTGCGAGACGAGGCCTGACGGAAGCACAATTGTGAGAGAACCCAGCAATAAGCACGCGGATATCGATTGGCGCGAAGATGGTCAACCCTTGTCCCGAGCCTACGACGATATTTATTTCTCTACCGCCTCTGGACTGGAAGAGACACGTTACGTATTCCTACAGCAAAACTCCCTGACGGAGCGCTGGGCAGACCTGCCAGAAAACGGCACCTTTACTATCGGCGAAACCGGTTTTGGCACCGGCCTTAACTTCCTGGCCGCTTGGGAGTTGTGGCAGAAAATTGCGCCCCAAAGCGCACATCTGCACTTTATATCCGTGGAAAAGTTTCCACTGCGACCGCAGGACTTGAGCCGCGCCCTGGAGCTCTGGCCCCAACTTCAACCGTTTTGCCAACAACTGATCAGCAACTACCCGCCCCTGCTGGCTGAGGGCGTGCATCGACTGCAGTTCGGCCAGGTCAACCTGACCCTGATTATCGGGGAAGCCAGTGAAGCCTTAAGTAACTTACACCTGCAACAGGAGTCCCGTGACCGGGTGGTGGATGCATGGTTCCTGGATGGCTTTGCTCCAGCCAAAAATCCGGATATGTGGACGCCGCAATTGTTTACGGCTATGGCCTCCCTGAGTAAACCCGACGCTACCTTTGCCACTTTCACCTGTGCAGGGTTGGTTAAGCGCGGGCTCCGTGACGCTGGCTTTAAGCTGCACAAAGTGCCCGGATTTGGCCGCAAGCGGGAGATGTTGAGCGGCTCGCTCGAGGAGCTCTACTCCAGCGGGGTCAGCGCGACCCCCTGGCACCTGCCGACAGCGGCCCCCAAACGCCCTCAAACTGCTGCCATTATTGGCGGTGGAATCTCCGGCGCTACTATTGCCAGGGCCTTGGCGGAACGTGGAGTTCAAGTACGGGTCTTTGAACGAGGAGACTCCCCCGGCAGCGGTGGCTCAGGCAACAACCAAGGCATTCTCTACGGAAAGCTCTCCCCCAAGCCAGGACCAAATGGCGACTTCAACCTGCACGCCCTGATGTTCGCCCAGCGCTACTATCGCCAGCACTGCCCTCAGGTAGCGCATTTCAGCGGCCTGCTGCAATTAGCCCAGACCGAAAAAGAGCAACTGCTCCAGTCTCAAATTGCCGCATCCTTGGCATTATATCCGGGGCAAATGGTGGCACGAGCTGTAACCTCAACCGAGGCCAGTGAGCTGGCTGGCGTTCGCCTGCCTTTCTCGGGGCTCTATTTCCCTGACGCAGGCTGGCTGGAACCGCAGAAAGTCTGCAGCGCCCTACTGGAGCACAAAAATATTGAAAGGCGTCACACCAGCAATATTGATCTGCTGGAGCACTCAGGTGGCAGTTGGCTACTGCAAGCTGGCAGTGAAAAAATTGAAACCGACATTGTGGTGCTCTGTGGGGCCAATGATATTCTCAGTTTCGCCCCAGCTACCGCCTTGCCACTGAGACCCATACGAGGCCAGGTATCCCGAGCACTGGCTACAACTGGCTCTGCAAAGCTCAAAATGGCCCTTTGCGGCGAGGGTTACATCACCCCCACATATGAAGGCCGCCAGAGCTTTGGGGCAACATTCAAGCTCAAGGAGACCGCTATAGATCTGCGAGATAGCGAACACCGGGAAAACCTGGAGACCTTGGCCGGGCTGTTGCCCGGAGTCGCTCAAGAATTTTCAGGCCAGACCCTTACTGGCCGCGCCGCCCTGCGTGCCGCTACGCCAGACTACCTGCCCCTGGCGGGCCCGCTACCCAAATGGGATTCACTTGAGAATACTTACAGTGACCTGCGTAAAAACCGTAAACTACTTATCGATAAGCAGGCCAGTTACCAGCCCGGTTTATATGTCATGGGCGGATTGGGCTCCCGCGGATTTACTTATGCCCCATTAACCGCAGAAATACTTACTGCCTGGATCTTGGGCGAGCCCCTACCGGCCAAAGCAGACCTGGTTAAAGCCCTGCACCCGGCAAGATTCGCCATCCGCAACCTGGGCAAAAACCGCAGCTAAAACCCCACTTAATCGCGCCCTTTTCCTTTTTCAGAAGGTTTCGCCGGTAGTGCCAGCAGATTGGCACTACCGGCGCCGCAGGCCACTATAGTTTTCATCGCGGCCTCTACCGTCACTCCCGGTAATATTTCCACACACTCTGCAGGTACGTGGAACACAAAGCCGGAAGTCGGAACCGGGGCAGTAGGGACATAAACGGTCATATCCCCATTGGCGTGCTGTGAAGTCACAATAGCAGTAACCGCCAGCGGGTTATCGGCCCCATGAATTCGCACTCTCGCGACTGGTCCTGACAACACTCCCTCACCGCCGCCTCCTATAAACTGGAGAACCACGTCTTTGATGGTGCTATATCCCGGCGCCAAGCGCCCCAACCAGTGATCCACATGGTGATGCAGCCAATGGCCGATACTGGTTTTTACCAATAAACCAATCAGGAAACAGCTACCCAAAATCAACGCTATCACCACGAGCCGTGCAAGGGTATCCTTAAACTCCGTGTGGGCCTCCAGCCAAACAACGGCTGGCGCTACGATTTCACTAATTTGACCAAATAGCCACTGAAACAGCAGCACAAAAATGGCTATAGGCAGCACGACTGCCAGGCCACCCAACAGGGTCAAAGTGACAAAGGTTTTTACTCTGGTCATAGACTATTGATGTACCGACTTAGAATTCGCAACTGGATACTGCTACTACTTACTACCTTGCTGCCACTGGCAGCAGAGGCACAGCTCCAGTTGACCCCATTCTCCATCCTGGAAGAGCGCCAGCGCGGTGGAAACCACTTCACTCAAGGGCTTTTTTATGATGGACAGCGCTGGTGGGAAAGCAGCGGATTATATCGCCGCTCCTGGCTTGCCGAGTATACCGACCCAGCAGCAAAACCCGTAAGGCGCAAATGGTTACCGCGTAAACTTTTTGCCGAAGGTCTCACGGTTCTTGGGGGCAAACTTTACCTGCTTACCTACAAAGCCGGCGAGGCCCATATCTACCGAGCCAGTGACCTTCATCACCTGGAGATCCTTAACTACAGCGGTGAAGGTTGGGGACTTACCAGCGATGGCACACACCTGATTATGAGCAACGGCAGTGACGAACTTGCTATTCGCGACCCGGATAATTTCAAAATACTACGCAAACTCAAAGTAAAGGGTGCAGGGGAAAAGTGGTCGCACTTAAACGAACTTGAGTTTGCTCAAGGTATGATCTGGGCAAATATCTGGCAGGACAACCGTATTATTGCCATAGATCCGAAAAGCGGACAGGTAATAGGCGGTATAGATCTGCAGCAACTGACCCCAGATGTACGCAATCATCCGGATACTGTGGCCAATGGCATAGCCTGGGACAAGGAGCGCAACGGCCTCTGGGTAACGGGGAAATACTGGAAACAATTATATTTGATTCGCCCGCAAGGGCTCGGCTTCAACAACCCCGATACCATAAAACCTGAAGCATCAAAAGTCAGCGCTTCTGGTCGATAACCGTCAGTACACCGCCATTGCGTAGATAGTCCATAGACGAAAGCTGTAATTGCAATTCGAAACCATAGCCACGGCTTTGGAGGCTGACACCATCTAACCCATCTTCACCATCGTAAAGCACTGTGGATTGGCCGCTCTCATCCTGCCACTGGATTCCTTCCACTTTACGCATTCCCGGTAATTCAAGGGTTACCAAAGTGAACCCTTCGGGGAGTGGCTGCAGCTCCACTTGCGCAACACCTGATACGGTAGCAAGAGAAAATACCAGCTGGTTTTCCGGGGCGGAACGCCACCCCAAATGAGTATCTGCAACAACAGACTGCGCTAACTCACGTGGAGCAATCGATGAGCAACCCAGAGGCCCAGCCAAAGTACAAAACCACAACACAAAATACAGGATCAAAGTGCGCATAGCCCTATCCATAGCCGGTCGCTGTGATAGCTTGCGATTATACCCCGTGATTCATCTCACAAAACAAAAACTGCCATTGCATGGTATTTCAAGAAAAAAACGATAAATAAACTCACCGCACAAACCTGCCCTGCGGGGTATACTCCGCCGCCATGAATTCTCCACAGCATATTCTCGAACACGTCTTCGGCTATACCCATTTCCGCGACCCACAAGAAGCGGTGATCAATACTTTGATGGCCGGAGAGGACGCCTTGGTTTTAATGCCTACCGGTGGGGGGAAATCCCTGTGCTATCAGATCCCAGCCCTGGCCAGACCTGGCTGTGGAATAGTGATATCCCCTCTTATCGCCTTGATGCAAGATCAAGTGGAGGCGCTACAGGAAGCGGGTATACGCGCGGCTTTCCTGAATTCTTCACTTTCCTACGATGAAGTACAGTCGATAGAACACCAGCTTTTGCACGGCGAACTGGATCTTCTCTACTTGGCGCCGGAACGGCTTTTACAGCCTCGTACTCTTGCTCTCCTGCAGAGAATCCAGCTGTCATTATTTGCCATTGATGAGGCCCATTGTGTATCCCAGTGGGGGCACGACTTTCGTGCAGATTACCTGCAATTGAACTGCCTGCACGAGCAGTTCCCCAGAGTGCCACGAATCGCCCTGACGGCGACCGCCGATAAGCGCACTCGTGCAGAAATTGCCCAGCGCCTGGATCTTGAGGGTGCACGTCATTTTGTCAGTAGTTTTGACCGCCCCAATATCCAGTATCGCATCGAGCCAAAAGATAACCAACGCCGCCAAATGCTGCAGTTCCTCAAAAATGACCATGGAAGTAATGCCGGGGTTATCTATTGCCTGTCCCGCGCCAAGGTGGAGAATACTGCTGAGTGGCTGTGCCAACAGGGGTTTACGGCCCTGCCCTATCACGCTGGCTTGCCAGTAGAGACCCGGGCTGAACACCAGCGGCGTTTCCTGCGAGAGGAAGGTGTTATTGTCGTCGCTACCATTGCCTTCGGTATGGGAATCGACAAACCGGATGTCCGTTTTGTTATCCACCTGGACCTGCCCAAAAGTATCGAAGCCTACTACCAGGAAACCGGGCGAGCCGGACGGGATGGGGAACCCTCCATCGCATTGCTACTTTATGGCCTCGAGGACGTAGTAAAACTTGGACAAATGGTGGAAGCATCCGAGGGCAGTGAAGAGCACAAGCGCCAGGAACGTGCTCGCCTCAATGCCATGCTTGGCTTGTGCGAAATTACCAGCTGTCGCCGCCAGTCTCTTCTGCATTATTTTGCAGAGGACCTGGAAGAGCCCTGCGGTAACTGCGACACCTGTCTTGAACCTCCCGCGACCTGGGACGGCAGCGAAGCTGCTGTCAAATTGCTCTCCTGCGTCTATCGAACCAGCCAGCGCTTTGGTGCCAGCCACGTAATCGACGTACTGCGGGGCTCAGAAAATGAGAAAGTGCGCAAATTTGGTCACGATCAACTCTCCACCCATGGGATTGGTAAAAGTCTTTCCACTATCGAGTGGCGCGCGGTGGTCCGCCAGCTAATCGTGCGCGGCTACCTGGAGGTTGAGGGTGAATATCAGTGTTTAAGACTGACAGAAATCTGTCGTCCCTTATTACGGGGTGAAGAAACTCTATTCTTGCGCAAGCTGCCAAATAAGGCGACTCAAGCACAAACTCGGAATACCGCGAATCTCGAAGAGCTAGCCCCAGAGGAGCAGCCGCTGTGGGAAGCCCTGCGTAACTGCCGTAAGCAACTGGCGGAGGAGCGTGGCGTGCCTCCATATGTCGTATTTCACGATGCCACCCTAAGGGGCATGGTCAAGGCTCACCCGTACACTCGAGCAGAGTTACTTAAAGTTTCCGGTGTAGGTGACAGTAAGCTCGAGCGCTTCGGGGATGCTTTTCTCGCCGTCTTGCGGGATTTCCCCAAGCTGTAGAACCTTTTATCTCCTGGGATTTTTTCCACCTTGGGTTTACCTGTGTTAAAAAGGCGGAAAGAAGTAAAAAAATAATGCGTTAATCCCCAGCGAGAAAATCCTATGAAAGTGATAGGCCACCTGATTAATGGCGCCCTGACCCATAATGATGACAGTGGTGCCGGTTTCCGCCTACAGGATGTCACCAACCCCTCTACCAATGAAGTTCTCGGCAAAGTTTCACTAGCCAGTAAAGCTACCGTGGAGGAGGCCATTGCAGCTGCCGAAACCGCCTACCCTGCCTGGCGCAACACCCCGACCGCCAAGCGTGTGCGGATCATGTACCGCCTGAGAGATCTGCTGGAACAAAACGCAGACAGGATTTGTGAACTGATTACCCTGGAGCACGGCAAGGTGCTTAACGATGCGATGGGAGAACTGCAGCGTGGGATTGAGAATATAGAGTATGTCTGCTCAGCTCCTGAAATGCTCAAAGGAGAACACAGCAAAAATGTCGGCCCCGCAATTGACTCCTGGAGCGAATTTCAGCCCCTAGGTGTCTGCGCAGGGATCACTCCTTTTAATTTCCCGGCGATGGTCCCTTTATGGATGTGGCCAATGGCCATTGCCTGCGGCAACACTTTCATACTGAAACCTTCAGAACGCACTCCTTCCTCAGCCCTATTTATTGCAGAATTAGGTATTGAGGCAGGTATCCCTGCAGGAGTCTTAAATGTCGTCAACGGTGATAAGGAAGCTGTAGATACAATACTCACCGATAAGCGTATTCAGGCAGTTAGCTTTGTCGGCTCTACTCCGATTGCGGAATATGTTTATACCACCGGTACCGCACATGGAAAACGAGTTCAAGCATTTGGCGGAGCCAAAAACCATG
Organism: Microbulbifer variabilis ATCC 700307; assembly: GCF_000380565.1. Classification (GTDB taxonomy): domain Bacteria; phylum Pseudomonadota; class Gammaproteobacteria; order Pseudomonadales; family Cellvibrionaceae; genus Microbulbifer; species Microbulbifer variabilis. Next base: position 19,370 of record NZ_AQYJ01000029.1, on the reverse strand, counting down.
CCATAGTGATGCCCGATGCTGACCTGGATAACGCTGTCGCAGCCCTAATGGGAGCCGCTTACGGCTCCTGTGGCGAACGCTGTATGGCCATTTCTGTAGCTGTCGCAGTTGGGAATGATACAGCCGATACTTTAGTCGAGAAACTCAAAGAACAGATCGCCACACTCAAAGTTGGCGATGGCATGGACAACCAGAATGACATGGGTCCATTAGTTACTTCTGCCCACCTGGAAAAAGTTCAAGGCCTTATAGCCACAGGGGTCGAGGAAGGTGCGAAGCTGGTTATCGACGGTCGCAATTTAAGGACTCCAGGCTTAGAGCAAGGTAATTACCTTGGAGCCTGCCTGTTCGATCATGTTAAACCTGAAATGATAATCCATAGCAGTGAAATATTTGGCCCTGTTCTTTGTATTATGCGTGTAGAAACCATGCAGGAAGCCATGGATATTATTGATCGCCATGAATACGGAAACGGAACTTGTCTATTCACTCGTGATGGAGAAGCGGCTCGATATTTTAGTGACAATATCAAAGTCGGCATGGTAGGTATCAATGTTCCACTACCCGTACCCGTCGCACATCACAGCTTCGGCGGCTGGAAGCGTTCACTCTTTGGCGACTTACATGCATACGGACCGGATTCGGTACGCTTTTACACCAAACGTAAGACCATTACTCAACGCTGGCCGGCAAGCGGGGTTAGAGAGGGAGCCCAGTTTAGCTTTCCAAGTAATGGATAGTTGTAAAGGTACTTCGGGGCTCGTAGCTAGCCCCTTATCAACTAAAAATAAAAACCACTTCCGGCGCTATGGAAATAAAATTAAAAGCAGATCATTTACTATTTAAGATATCTTACACAATAAATCAACCACTACTGCATTATTAACAACCACCAACACCCTACATTTCAATCTCCATAAACCAAGAGAAAATCTCAAGATCACATAAAAAGTTAAGCGAGATCAGAAATTAAAATATATAAGAAAAATTCTCACCATAAAATTCAGAAAATGAATTATCGATGGAATGCAGAGGAGAAATTTTTAGACTTAAAAAAGGATGCGATAGACAGTATCTTAAAAAAATGAAAGGGGTGCACAGCACCCCTTGCAAGGTAAGATTAATTACCAGTGGAAGTCAAACTTATAACCTACACCGATATTAAAAACCCAGGGATCAAACAGATAATCACCGCCAAATCTATGACGATAGTTCACCTGCCTTGGTACATCTGTGAAGAAAGTATCAACTTCAATATCAGTATCAACATCATAATATATACCAGCAATATTTATTAGCCAGCTACTATCATGACCAAAAGTAAAGTCAACACCAATTTGCCAGGTATAACCCCAATTATCCCCCAGGTTTAGCCGACCACCCCAGAATTCACTCCTTCCAGTGAATGGGTTGATCCAACCCCAATCTCTTAGGCGCTCACTGCTGAAGTCGGTATAGTTAATACCAACACCCATGTAAGGCTGTATCAGGCAGCTAGGAGGCAGAGGATACCAGTTCAGGTATGCAGCCGTCATCTGGGGTTCCCAGCGGGCAAAATCACCTCTACGGCCGAACTCACGCAAACCAAAGCGATTATGCCAGCCATCTCGACGTCCACCGGTATGGCGATCACCATCGGTATAGCTTAAAGAAACACTCCAGTGATCCCAAGGCTTCCATTCCGCATTAATAAACCAACCCCATTCGTCACTTGGGTCGATATTAGTTCTAAAAGCGCCCCATTGACGATTGAAATTAGGGTTAATAGGATCCGGCCAGATAAGCAAACTATCAGCAAAAGTCACATTATCCGAATTCGGAGAAATGTAAGCACCACCAATACGGACCTTAAATTCCTGTGTAGGCGGTGGCGGAGGGGCATAGCCAGCGGGTCCTGCCGAAGCGACACTAGAGATTGCTAAGGCGAGGGGCGTCATTACGGGTATCAGAATACGCGTCATCTTCATTTGTGGTAACTCCATTGAAATTCAGCAGATCAAACAGCAATCAGCCCAATCAATGGTCAGTCTAGTCGCACGAAAATACGGGTGTAGAAAAAACGCTCAATTGTTGGCGCCTAAACTTAGTTTTTTATTTTTATGGCAGATATAAAATCTTTTGGCGCGTTATTGATTAGTCAGAATAGTGGTTAGTTACGGTTTTTATGGCTTAATCTATTTTACCTGCTTATCCATACCCCTCCCAAGATGCCTCTCTCTACCCAGCTCTATTGGGCGGATAATGAATACAAGATGAACTAGGCGGGTAGATAGAAAAAGAAAAAAATGACAAAAAAAGAACAGACTCGATAGATAGTATAAGAGCTACATAAGGCTCTTCATTTGAGCTTTATGTAGCCAAACCTAGGGGAGGAGTTATCTATAAAACGATGAAACCTAATTTCTCATAATAACTAAGGCACTTATTTGCCGTTGCTTTTACTCCCGCCTTGGCATTCAGGGCTACTCGGAGCCTCGCCTTGCCATTCATCTGGCGCATAAGTATGTAATGCAAGCGCATGTATCGGGCCAGCCATTTCATCAGAAAGAGCAGCATATACCTTTTGGTGGCGCTGAACTTTTCTAATGGAGTTAAAAACATCACTAACCAAAACCACCCGGAAATGCATCTCTGAGCCCACTGGCACATTGTGCATATGGCTTTCACACTGGACATCAATATATTGCGGGTTAAATACGGCGCTTAATTTTTCTTCTATTTTTTGGGCAAGACTCATAAGATCTCTCAAAAACTCAATAGGGTGAAGTATGCGTGTTTAGCTCTGACGAATAAAAAGAATGGGGGTATTAACACCCCACAATCAACTTACAACTTTTGCCTTACGCTTTCTTTCCTCAACAACTGCTTCATAGGCGACAGTGATGCTTTTCATCTGATCTTCAGCATGGCGCATAAACTCTTCAGGGAGGCCTTTGGCGGCTATTTTATCTGGGTGATACTCTGCAGCTTTGCGCCTATAAGCCAGCTTCAGATCTTTATCACTGGTCTCCGGAGAGCAGCCAAGTACCGCATAGTGCTGCTTCAGATCGGATGCGCTGTTTCCACCCCGTCGCCCAAATTCATTCTGCATGGCCGTAAAAAGAGATTCATGCAGCCCCAGGTCAGCAGTGATTCGGCGTAAAATTTCTTCTTCCGCAGCATGTAATTCACCGTCCGCATAGGCAACAGCAAACAAAAGGCGATAAACCATTTCACGCATTGCTTGATCGTGCACCAGCATCCGGTACTGCCTGGCATAATCATAAATGCTGTACTTATCAGTCTTCGCATTCTCAAAAATACGAATAGCATCTTTGCGCTCTTCACCTCCGAGGCGAAGATTATTTTGGATGAACTCCTCAATCAGCTGCACTTCCGCCTTGGAAACAAGCCCATCGGCCTTGGCCATCTTCGCCAACATGGAAAACAGCGTCACGATAAAAATTGTCTGTGCTCCATCTCGATTAAGCACAGCCTTGGCACCACCCAAGCGCCGCAGCCCTGAGCCGAAGGAGCTACCTACCCAAGCACCCAAAGCTGCTCCAATGGGCCCTCCGAACATAAAGCCAAACCCGGCGCCGATTCCCGCCCCTAACCAGGACATACTCTCTCCTCCGAGTGCCAATCAGCACTCCAATATCAGATATTTCTACTTGAAAGAGCGCACATAATACCACGCAGAAGTTTGCGCCAAGATACATTTATGACTTATCGGTCAAAAATCGCTTGGCTTAGATGTACAATGCAGGCTGGATATCCTTATCAAGTCCGCTAGCTGTCCCTGGCAATCTGCCACAATTAAGGTTGAGTATTCTTCCCAGAACTGAGGACGGATTAAATGAAACTGCGACAAGCAGTACGTTTATTACCACACATGGCCTTTTGCGCATCACTATTTCTGGTTTTCACGGCCTGCGAGAACCGAGCGGGCAAGCACAGCCAGACTGCTGAAACGCAGGATGCCAGAGCTGACAAAACCGGACATCAGGACTGGGAAACTATCGTAGAGGTTCTCCTGCACCCCCGGTGCCTAAATTGCCATCAGCTAGAGATGCCCCTGATCAACGAAGGTTCCCCACATATCCCTCGTGTAGAGCGAGGCCCAAATAATATGGGATCAGGGACCATGCAGTGCCGCAATTGTCACTCCAATCAAAACAATCCTGTGACAGGAGCACCAGGTGCCCCAGGATGGGCCATGGCACCAATCGAACTTAACTGGTCACATATGTCTTCAGCTCAAATCTGCAAGCTCCTTACAACCCCACAAGATAATGGCGGCCGCTCTCCCGAGAGCCTACTGAAGTTTATGAGTGATAACCCACTGGCACTCTGGGGCTGGAACCCAGGGGGAAAAAGGCAACCCGTGACCATTCCACATGAAAAGCTGGTTGAAGCTATGAAAGGATGGATTGCTGCAGGCACGCCCTGTCCCCCAGAACGCACCTCAAACTAACTCAATCAAGGTTTATTCAATAAAAGCGAGCCATGATTTAAGCTCGCTTTTATTGCTTATCCGCAGCTAAAACTAAACACTTTACTGTCAACTAAAAAAAGCCTCTCAATTTATCCAACCAACTACCGTCCCCACCCCTCCAAACAATGAAAAGGTCCTCCTGGGACTGAACACGCCCCCCTTCAACCTTAAGTTTCACTCCCCCCATCTCATCCACTAGCGCTTCTGGAAGGAAGGCAAGTAATTCAGCCTGCATTACAAGCCGGCAAAGCACGCCATAATCATTCACAACCGCGTGTATTTTTCTTGAGAAGAGATCTTCTGGCCACCCATCACTGCCTATACCCCGCTCCTCTCCACAGAAAGGAGATATTCGTGGAGCAGCAAAAGGGTATTGCAAAATATTGTCCAACGTCACCACCACTTCGGAATGACCACCACTGGCCAATGGATGCTCAGGGCCAGCCGCTATACACATGCAGGTTGAGCCAATACTGTGGACCTCCATAGAAGAAGGAACCTGCCCTAGCACCACTCCCGAAATTAGTGCCATATCCACCTCACCCCGAATCAGCATCTTAAGGGCCAAAGACTCAAAAGCAGATATAAATGACAGGCGTATGTTTGGCTGGTATATCGTTACTTGCTTCTGGATGTGTGCAGCCCAAGTTAACTGCAACATGGCAGGCGCAGCTATCCGGCATTCCAAGTGAGTACCAAGACCGCCAACTTCTACCCGGGCTTTCCTGGCAAGAGTAACAATCTCACTAGCACGACTTTGTAGTCTGCGACCCTCATCATTGATCTTGAGTTGCTTTCCCACACGCTCAAAGAGGCGTACACCCAGCTCCCCCTCAAGACGGCGCAAAATTTTACTCAGCCCCCCAGGCGTCATGTCCAGTCGGTCAGCAGAACGTTGCAGGTTCTCAGTAACGGCAATATCGAGAAATTTCTCTAATGCTTCTATTTCCATTTTGGAATCAAATATTGAGTAAAATGAATCGATTCATCACTAATGTACATCTAGAATCCCTAAGTCTCAAAAACGTAGAAAAGCACAGTAGTAACCGATGAAGAAATTTGTTCTGGCCTGGATGATTTTCATTCAATCAAGCTTATCCCCGACACTAGCATCAGCTCCCTCCCATAATGACCACTCAATCGGCGTTCATGGAATGGCACTATTTTCTATAGATGGCCAGTTGATAGCTTCTCATATGCCTCTTCATGGCGGGCGCCACAGTCGCCAGATTATTCTTACACTTAAAACCAATAACCACGTCAAAGTGGACGATTTAGTTCAGGGCTCTGAACTTATCACGCTTGAGCCCGAACAATTCTCATTAAACAAACTACGCAGTGGAGAGTTAAAGTCCTTTTCCGCCAGAGTATTTAAAGGACACTTTGAGAGGGGGGGTAAAGCTGACCAGGATCCTATTCGTTTTGAAGTAACAGGAAAATTACTAGATCACCCCTTAAGACAAGGGGGAAATGGTTCCTATCAACTAGTACAACATAATAATTTTGCACTACTGATCCATGAGATAGCTTCCAACCCTAGTTTCGACCAAATTCTGCTAGTCAACGTCACTCCAAATTCCCCGATAGAAATTAGTATTGATAGTGAAAAACCACTAACGAGCAAGAGCTGGCCTGAAAAGTTGACAAAGGCAGGCATTGACTTAAAGAAGCAACTGTATTTTGAAAGACAGGACTTTCAATAAAGTGGGTAAACATATTTTAATTATCCAACATGAGGAAACCGAAGGACCAGGATATATTTCAGACTGGGCCCGAGATCATCATGTTTCACTTACCACAGTAAACCCAGAAAATTCTCATCTGCCAAAAGGCCAGTTTGATGGCATCATTCTCTTGGGTGGGATGATGAACGTTGATGATCGCCATAAATTGCCATGGCTTGCCGATGAGATTGAATGGTTGAAAGGTTATATTGAGCAAGCTGTGCCGATATTAGGCATTTGCCTGGGCGCACAGATTCTTGCCTATATATTGGGGGCAAACATCCGACCATTAGATCAGGAAGAGATGGGCTGGCTACCAATAAAAGGCTCCCACAAACTAAACCTGAATATCGAAAAAGTATTTCAAGCCCATAGCTATTATTTTGATATCCCGATTGGAGCCGAGCGCCTAGCCGAATCTGAGCAATGTCCAAACCAGGCATTTTTATTCAAGGAAAAAGTACTGGGTATACAATTTCACCTAGAGTGGTCACAAAAAGTTATTGCCGCACTATTCCCGGGCTTTTATAAATCCTACGGTTCCCCTCAAAGCAACCACATAGCAAGTAAAAAAGCACTATTTAGACTACTTAATACCCACTTCGCACTCTAGATTAAGCCATAACTTAATTTTCAGTAAAAAAAGGGAGTAAGCCAAAGCGGCGTTCTAGCAGTTAAATGACTAGCAATGGAAACCCGTGGGGGAAAATCGGACGAGGGCCTACAAACGCTTATTGTAAGCATCATCAGGATAGCAGGCCCTATCACCCAAAAACTTATTCGTTAGAACAGGTAATTTTATTTTCGAAACAGACTCCGCCGCGTTGAGAGCAGGTCTCAAGCAACTTCCCTTTCGCCTCTACACGAGTGAACCCTTTAGAATGCATACCTCCCGCTCGCATATCCTTCATATAGCATGCCCACTTAGGACGCTCCTCTACGGGTTGGAGCACCACCCCTGTTTGCGCTCCATTCGATTGTTCCTCAACCATCGTTTGTAACTGCAAAATCATATCTTGCATAGAACGAATGTCCTTACGAAGCCTCACAACCTCTTTCTTCAACTTGCGAACTTCACTTGAACTCTGATCTTCGCCCCTAAGGGAATGAACCTCATTGCGAAGCTTTACAACCTCCCTCTTAATCTCTCTTAGGTCTTGTGAGGTTACATGATTGTCATGAGCCATGACTGGAGCAGAGAATAAGGCCAGGGAAATAAGGAGAGGCAAACTACGCATACTTGTACTTCCAATACAGTTTCTTATAGCACGAAATTAACTGGAAGAAATATAACGTAATTAACCTTAACTCAAAATGAATTTTGTTTTGGGAGAGAACCTCTAAAGCCTGCGAAAAAGCATCATTAAAATTGGCACAAATCTAATTTGTACTTTGAGGACTCGTTATTCTTCGATTATCAAAAAGCCACGAAAAGTAAACAAAATCAACAGCCAAAATGGCTGCAATTTCTGACTAGGTTACGAGTCTCTTACTGCAGGACAACGAAAAAGGGGCAAACCGAAGCTCGCCCCTTTTTTGAAGTTACTAATCAGATAAATCAACCACCCGCAAGGCTACGCACCATACTGATCATCACTCCGGCTGCAACCGCAGAGCCAATGACACCTGCCACATTCGGCCCCATTGCATGCATCAACAGGAAGTTATGGGGGTTGGACTCAAGCCCAACTTTATTTGATACCCGCGCGGCCATTGGTACAGCAGATACTCCAGCAGAGCCAATTAAAGGGTTCACTTTGTGCTTACTAAACACATTGAGCAACTTGGCCATCAATACGCCCGCAGCAGTACCAATAGCAAATGCCACAATACCCAAGGCGAGAATACCGAGGGTTTTTGGATCCAGGAATTTATCGGCGGCAAGCTTGGAGCCGACAGACAGACCGAGGAAAATTGTAGTGATGTTGATCAGGGCATTCTGGGCAGTGTCGGATAAGCGAGCCACTACACCACACTCTCTCATCAGGTTGCCAAAACAGAACATACCTAACAGTGGAGCTGCCGCCGGCAGGAACAGGGCAACCAGGATCAACAATAACAGCGGGAAAGTAATCTTCTCTCTCTTGCTCACATGCCTCAACTGCACCATCTCAATGCGACGCTCCTGCTCTGTAGTCAGGGCACGCATAATCGGCGGCTGGATCATAGGGACCAATGCCATATAGGAATAGGCTGCCACGGCAATTGCACCAAGGAGATCTGGAGCTAGCAGGCTCGAGACATAGATGGCTGTAGGACCGTCCGCACCGCCGATAATCCCGATAGCCGCTGCATCAGCAATTGAGAAATCCATAATCCCAGCCACAGAAAGACCTACCGCACCAAGCACCGTGGCAAAAATACCAAACTGAGCGGCTGCCCCCAGGAACAAGGTGCGAGGGTTGGCAAGTAGCGGGCCAAAATCCGTCATGGCACCAACCCCCATAAAGATCACCAGGGGTGCCACACCGGAAGCAATAGCTACCGAATAAAAGCTGTACAACATTCCATTGTTGAAACCGGCATCCCTTGCAAACTCTGCAGCCTGAACCTGCACTGCAGCTGGCGCACTACCTAAGGCCTCCTTCAATGCCCCCAAGCTCGCCCCGCTCTCCAAGCCGAGAATCTGCCCCATCTGAGCCAGCACACTGGCATCTCCCTGAGTCAGTGCTGTCTCTGCAGCAGAAAGTGCCAGATCGGCCCCAGGAATATTTGCCAGGATTCCACCAAAGCCGATTGGAACCAGCAGCAGCGGCTCAAATTTTTTGCGAACGGCAAGGAATAGCAATCCCAGCCCCACAATAATCATGACAAACTGGCCAGGCGCCATTTGAGAAACGCCGGACGATTGCCAAAGACTGATTAAATTATCCACTTGCGACTCCTACCTGCTATGCGATAGACAGCAGGGCATCACCCACCGCCACGGAATCGCCCTCTTTTACTGCCACATTGGCAACATTACCGCTTCGGGGAGCACTCACCACAGTTTCCATCTTCATAGCTTCCAGAACCAGGATGGCCTGCCCCTCATTGACCTGATCACCTGGTTTCACCATTACCTTGAAAATATTACCTGCGAGCGGCGCATTTACTGGCTCTCCGCCAGTTGCAGATATTGGGCTGGTATTAGCAGCAGGAACAGGGGCAATACCATTTACCGGAGCAACACCAGTCAGGTCACCACCATCCGCAACTGTAACGGTGTAACTCTGCCCTTCTACAGTAACTGTATAGACCTCCTCACCTTTATCATTCTTGACCGCACTATTCTCCTTTCCGGTTGGAACCGGCTCAAAAGCATCGGGGTTATTGCGGTTTTTCAGGAACTTCAAACCAATCTGCGGGAAGAGTGCATAGGTGAGTACATCGTCGATTTCACTCTCCCCATTGGTGAGTGCAATATCCTGCTCGCCGGCCTTCTCCTGCAGTTCTAAAGTGAGCTTATCCAATTCAGGGGTGATCAGGTCGGCCGGTCGGCAAGTGACTGGAGCTGCTCCGTCGAGCACACGGGTTTGCAGCTCTTTATTGACCTCGGCAGGAGTTGAGCCGTACTCACCTTTTAGAACAGCAGCCGTTTCTTTTGAGATAGATTGATAACGCTCGCCGGTCAGCACATTCAGCACCGCCTGGGTGCCGACAATCTGCGAGGTGGGAGTTACCAGTGGGATATACCCCAAATCCTGACGCACTCGGGGAATTTCTTCGAGAACTTCATCGAGGCGGTCCCCCGCGCCCTGCTCACGCAATTGGTTCTCCATATTGGTCAGCATACCGCCCGGAACCTGGGCCACCAGGATACGGGAGTCCACGCCTTTCAGAGACCCCTCAAATTTCACGTACTTCTTGCGCACCTCGCGGAAATAAGCCGCAATCTCTTCCAGCAGGTTGATATTCAGCCCGGTATCGCGCTCAGTGCCCTCCAAAATAGCTACCAAGGCTTCAGTAGGGCTGTGACCATAGGTCATAGACATTGAGCTGATAGCCGTATCGACATTGTCGATTCCGGCCTCGATACACTTAAGAGCTGTCGCGGTAGAGAGGCCTGTCGTTGCGTGGCACTGCATATGGATAGGAATATCCACTGCCGCCTTCAAGCGAGTCACCAGCTCATAACCTTCATATGGACGCAAGAGGCCCGCCATATCCTTAATGGCAATGGAGTCCGCGCCCATATCCTCAATTTGACGACCCAAGTCTACCCATAGATCCATGGTATGCACTGGGCTCACTGTATAAGAGATAGTGCCTTGAGCGTGCTTATCCTGCTTTTTAACTGCGGCCAGTGCAGTTTTCAGGTTACGCATATCATTCATGGCATCGAACACACGAAACACGTCCACACCATTTTCAGCAGCGCGCTCAACAAATTTTTCCACCACGTCATCCGCATAATGACGGTAACCAAGAATATTCTGGCCGCGGAATAACATTTGCTGGGGCGTATTGGGCATAGCTTTTTTCAGCTCACGAATACGCTCCCAAGGATCTTCGCCGAGATAGCGAATACAGGAATCAAAAGTGGCACCACCCCAGGATTCCAGTGACCAGAATCCTACTTTATCCAGTTTTTCCGCGATGGGCAGCATATCGTCCAGTCGCAGACGTGTTGCGAACAGTGACTGGTGGGCGTCGCGCAGGACTACATCGGTAATCCCCAATGGCTTTTTAACCTCAGTCATGGGTTATCTCTCTCGGCAGAAATGATTAAATGTTGTTCAGATGCGAATTAATACGGCTAGCGTTTTTTTCTATGTTGTTCGATTGCCGCTTTGATAACAGCATGCAGACGCGCGTTATCGCCTGATGGGGAGTTTGTTGAAGATACGGCCGGCTCGGCCTCGGGAAAATAACGTGTGATAACTCGGGACATAATACTGGTACCAATCACCAGCAATAACAGGAAAGTAAAAACAATCCCCATCCCGAACAGCGTAATATCCAGTCCCTGTTGAAAAAGTAAATCTTGCACTATCTTATTCCCCCTAAGTTTTCAGGCGCGATCAAAACCATCCCCACTCGTGCCTGCCCCTATAATTTTTGCGCCAGCTTGAGGTCAGCCTCGCCCTTGCAGGAGTCTTTTCAAACCCTCTATCGCATGTGCCTATCCGTCCCGCAATCTAATTCCCGAGACTTGCAAATACAACCATCCCAAAACTTCCCTGGGCACAATTTACAAAACTATCTACTATCTGAGCCCCATTCAGCAGCATGGAAGCTTGAACAATTATCTATTATCAATACAAGTTGCTTTTAAAATCAAACACTTAATGGTTTCAAAGGCAACTGTGACGCACTGTTCAACATGCTCAATTTTAGTGCACGCCCCCTTCGCATAGAGGCTGATCCTCCTAAATAAAACTACGTATGAATGAGTGTTTTTACAAAACCTAACCAACTAGCTGATAGAATATGCGCCAACTTTTAGCCTTTATTTCTCCATTTTCAGCTTTATGACCGACAAGACAGATTCCCAGCAGCCAAAGATTTACCAGGCTCCTATGGAGGGAGTTATCGACCACCATGTGCGCGAACTGCTCTCAACTGTCGGAGGCGTCGATGTCTGTGTCACAGAGTTTGTGAGAGTGACGAACACCCGGTTGCCCCGCCGTGTATTTACAAGACTCTGCCCCGAACTGCTGCAAGATGCCGAAACAACCACCGGCACCCCGGTGCGCCTGCAACTGTTGGGCGGAAACCCAGAAGCTATGGCCACCAATGCCATAAAGGCCGTCTCTGTTGGGGCAAAAGCTATCGACCTGAACTTTGGCTGCCCGGCAAAGTCCGTCAATAACAGTGATGGCGGTGCCTGCTTATTGCAAAGCCCCCATCGCGTGGAAGCGATTGTTGGCACTGTGCGCCGAGCCGTCCCGGAAAGCATCCCGGTGACCGCTAAAATCCGCCTGGGTTTTAATGACAGATCCTCTTACATGGATAACGCTATGGCGGCAGCCGCGGGAGGCGCCAATGAACTGGCAGTACACGCGCGCTCAAAGGTAGACGGTTACAAGCCACCCGCTTATTGGGAATATATCGGGGAGATTCGCCAACAGCTGGAAATACCCGTTATCGCCAATGGCGATATTTGGACTCTCAAGGAGTTTCAGCGGTGCCGTGAGGTAACAGGCTGTAGCGCATTTATGTTTGGGCGTAGCCTTTTGGCCAGGCCGGACCTCGGCTTACAAATTAAAGCCTATTGTTCGGGGGAGAACTATATCCCTATGGCCTGGCAGCAAGTATTGGAACTGCTCTGGGGATACTACCAAACAACCAGGGAAGTTTATCCGGCTAAATACCTGGGCAACCGAATCAAGCAGTGGCTGGCATATCTCAAACTCGCCTTTCCTGAAGCTCAATTATTTTTTGACAAAATTAAGCGCTTGCGAGAAGCGGAAGCTATCGAGAATCTATTTTTTCAAGAGCGCCGTGGTGAGCAAGAGAAGTTTGAGGCTGCTTGAGTAAAGCTATCGTCCGCCAAGCGATACAGAGACTTTACCCTGCGTGGTGAGCGCGAGCTGACCCAGCAACAGATGGCCGACGCCACCGGGGTTCATGTCAATCCGATTCGGCGCTATGAAGCCGAGGCAACACAGCCTTCCCTGGAGGCGTTAAAACAGATTGCTGTCGCCATGAGTATCACCATTGACTCACTGGTATTCGAAGAAGACGAGCGCGGACTGGATGAGCAGCTAAGTCTGCAATTTGAAGCTATCAGCCAACTGCCAACGGAAGAGAAAGAGATCGTCAAGGAGTTGCTGGACGGGATGATTATTAAGTATCAATCCCGGCATTGGGATGCCAAGCGGCAAGTCGGTTAAACAAAAAACCCCGCCGGAGTTATCCTTGGGGCTATGTGGGAGTTCAGAAACTGGCTGTGCACCGTTCTCTAAGCTATGGGTGTCTTGATTTCATACTATTATGATGATTCCGGCAATTACTTTTCAGTAAAATTCAATCAGAAAACCGCCCTTTAAATAAGCATAAAAAGATATATATGAATACATAGGTGGCCACTATGGCAATAACACCAACGCCAAATAAAGCAAAGCCATTTACACCTAAAATAGACAGTCTCTCATCAAAAAAAGAAAGCGCAGTTATTACAAGAAGAATCAAAAACTCAATAGGTGCAAGTGACACCCCTCTATTTTTACGTTCATCTTTCGACCAAAAAAAAGTTACTGATATTGGAATTATCAAATTCCATAACAACTTCAACGCTAACAAGGCAGCACAAACATAAAAGACAAAAAGCATATAAAAAATCCTCTATTTAATTTGCCGCTGCCCAAATATCCCCCTCCACATCTCTGCCCCAGCGGGCCACTTCACTTGTGACCTAGGTAAAGTGCCAGTAATAGAGTTTGAGAAGGGATTCTGACGGTAGCCTCTTAATATAAGCTGCCCACCTCTTACTTGAGGCCCCCAAAGCATCGTTTTGAAATAATTCCAACGTGTTGCGCAGCCAACCATAATCCAACGTCACGCAGCTAAATCAGCCGTTTGTCCTATCCCCGCCCAGGACGTCACTGAAACATAACTCCTGAGTAGTAGTTGTAAACATTTTGCTATCGGAGCTAGACAAACAATAGCGCACACCTGTCCAGCTGTACCGGTCGCTATCAGATTAATTAACGTCCCAGTATTAGAATCAAAACTATAGGCTGTCGTACCATCTGCGCTAACTGTGTTACCAAACGGTCTAACTTCAACGGTAACCGAAACACCATTTTCATCAAAATAGGTTCCTGGACAGGAGAAAAATTACCGGTCGACCCTTTTTGTGCAATTACTCCCTACACTCAATAAGAACTTCCGTATATCTTAATTTATCATTTACTTTTTCTTGATCTGCACCAACCGAGTGGGGAGCTAGTTTAAATTTCAAATAGTATCTATAACCATAACCAACTTTTATACTCTCAACCTGTGAGACGTCAAAATGACCATAATCGATATTTCTTCCATAAAATTCTAGTGAAGCAACATTAACGGGAATATCAAATAATCCCCAATCAATATCAAAATTATTATACGCATCCTCAGCGTACATCAATCCAACTCTTGAGTGATCTACTCGATAATCTGAGAAATTACTAAGTACATTTTCCACACCACTCCACAACTGCTCCAATAACACTTCATCTTTAGATAAAGACCGCAAATTAGAGCAAGGGGATTTAGTAGCCGAAATAAACTGAACCACAAAATATGATGCAATTAGGAGTAGCCCGAGAAAAAAAATAACAGTAAGTTTAATAAGCTTATTATTCATTTACATCATCACTTAATATTGTAATAGTCTCGACCAAATCTTGACCAAAGCCCCCCGGCTTGTGCCTGATATAAATTGTAGCTTCCTTTACCAGCAAGAACATCATTTACATTCCAAGCGCCTACGAGTGTATTTAGAGTAGCTTCAGAAAATCCATAACGCCCAGCAAATACACCAACACCAATATAGTTTATTTCACCCCCTTTGAAGACCCCAATATTATCAACATAAAATTCTTGATTAGCATATCCATATAGAAATGTATCCGCCTTGCTAATAAAATTTTCTGAAAATTCAGAAATATTTAGAGGGTTAATTTCATCAGCCTTAATGCTCATATACTCTGCGATAGTAATTATATCTAGCTGACTTAACTGAATAGGCGTATCGGATCCTTCCTGGACACCTTTAAAAACTTTAAATCTAAGTAACTCGTAGCGCTGTTTCCACTTCTCTTGTGCAGTAGGATGATTCTCTTCATTAAAAGCCCTGGAAAACGCCGCGGTTATCGCTGGTCTGTAAACCAGCTTGTTGCCCGCAGCATCTTTGGCAACCTGACCGGTGCTATCGGTAATAACATCCAGGGAACCCTGGAAGTCTTTGTGTAAATACTGGGTGCTGGTACCGGCAATTTCATCCGATGCATTTAGCTCGATACGCTCGATAGCAACCCCTGCGATATTGCGGCGATATAAGCTCTTGATAAAAGCACCGGTGGTGCTGCGCTCAATCACTTTCTCGACGCTGCCGATCTGCAAGGTGGTCACTGTGCCTTTGCCGTTGTCATCCACCCGCTTGAAACGGCTGCGGTCCGGGCCGTAAGAGAAGCGCGTATCGTGGCCGCCTTTACTAATCAGGCTGGGTTTATCAAAGACGGTGTAGTCCAGCGTACGACTGCCTGAGTCGCTACTCATATTGCCGTTGTCGTCGTAGTGATAGCTGGTATTGCCGGCTTTGGTTACGGCATGAGGACGTGAGCCACTGTACTCATAGCTACCAACGCCCGTTTTATAGGTGATATTGCCGGCATCATCGTAGCGTACCTCCTGGGTGGCAGCCCGACTGCCGGCCAGATTACTGTCACCATGAGTATCACCATTGACTCTCTGGTATTCGATGAAGACGAGCGCGGACCGGATGAGCAGCTAAGGCTGCAATTTGAAGCTATCAGCCAACTGCCAACGGAAGAGAAAGAGATCGTCAAGGAGTTGCTGGACGGGATGATTATTAAGTATCAATCCCGGCGTTGGGATGCCAAGCGGCAGATCGGTTAAACTAAAAGCCCCGCTGGGGTCACCAGCGGGGCTTTTAGTGGACATCCAGAAACAGGCTATTTATTTGAAATTAGGATGATTTGACATAAAACAACTGATATAAAAATTAGGCACTGAGCCCAAAGCATTTTTTTTAACCTGGCAACCCTTTTCCTAATAGAATGACTTTCAATTGATTCTAAATCAGAGCTAAAAAGCCATTTAAAAAATACAAATGACCTATTACTTTCACCACTGAAGTCCACACCAAAATCTTTTGATTCTAAAATTAATTTAGATACTCTACGACTTTCAAATAGTCCAAATGCAGTTGTAAATACCAATCCAATAAATCCAATTAAACACAATGTAGCTATCGTCATCAGCATTTATCATCCTTCGCAATTTATTTAATTAAATCAGTTACTAAGTGACGCCGCCTGTGCCTTGGATTCAGCTTAAAGGTAAATGGCTAGCTAAGGCCGGATTTAACATCGACACACCGATCAAAATTGAAGTGAATGATGACAAATTGGTATTAACCGCCGAATAAAAAATAAAGCCCCGGCAGATTATACTGCTGGGGCTTTCAATTAAATTTTATTCGTTACGCCCCCTTTAACCAACTGGCCGACAATAGCCCGTATAACGGTAGCCTGTAATAATCCCCTCCTGATTCACTGTCCAGTAATGAATACAGGAAGGGTCTAACTTTTTAAGGTGGTATTTATATTCTTTTTGGCCATCCGATAATGTTTTTATCTCGTCGGGGGGACCATTTAAATCACTGTACAATGTGATCGGCTCTCCGATAAGTACTCTGCTTTTATCATCCCAAGAAACAAAATACGAACATCCCACAAAAAGCACTACCACCAGTAATAAATAAGCGTTACGCATAGTTAGTATCCCACCACATAGGGTAGGTGAAGATGCAGGATTTATAGCTAGTTTAATCCGGAATACAGTCTCACTAAATGAGAAAGTACTTTTCGCTGTTCTATCCAATGGAGCCTTTGATAGTGGATTACCCATTGCATCCTTAACGCCCAATATATCAAAATTTATATCCCAAGCATCTTGGTACATGTCAGCCGCCAGCACTCGTCCTTTAGGACCTAAATGATCAATTCCTTCTGTTTTACTTTTGAAGAAAAACTCAATAATTTCCTTAGAATCTTCCTCATCAATGATAAACCGATCTTTTTGTTCATCTTTTTGTGCAACAGCATGCGCCCGACACACCATCGTACCCAGCCAACCATTTTCCCTAGTGCCATCAACGAGTGCCCGTCCCAATTAAAACCAACTACTCCTTGTCCAACGGTTTCAACCGAACAGCAAACCATAAACCATCACTAAGCCCAAGCCCTTCTTGGCTACCCAGCACGCTCCACGGCTTACCTATATATTCTGATTTAAAAGCAATTGGGTTCATGCCTATAACTACCGACTCATCACACCTCATCTTATAGTTAGTAACCAGCTTGCAAGTATTGCTAACCTGTTCTGAACCGACAAGATTATTCAAAACCACCTTAAATACTTCTTTATCCTTATGAGTAACCACTCCCTTTTTAGTGATAACTAACGACCTCAGTGAGTCGCCAAGCTGAGCCTGAGTATCTTCTACCAACCCAAGATCTAACTGAATACGATCAACTGAATTACCCAAGGACTGCGTTTCAATAAACTCAAACAAAAGGCGCAGAAGCTCTTCGTACTCGGTCATACGAAGGCTCTTTCTTCCCTCAATCGACAACTGATAATCACTCCTAACTTGAAGCAACCAACGATTATTAACTTTTTCCCGCTTGAAAATAACATTGTTTATAGATGTGCCATTTTCAAGTTGAACATTTAGAGTGAAATAATAATCACCCGATTCTTTTACCTGAACAGGTGACTCAGAAAATGCTTCGCATCCCCATAAAAGAAATACTATGGAAAAACACATTTTTTTATAAAAATTTTCATATTATTTCGACCCGTCAAATATCAATTGCTAGCAGATCTTGTAGGTAAAATCCAAGCTGATCCGCCCACACCTAGAATAGAGTAGTTGTCACCACTATACCCAGACCTGATAACTGTTGCATGATCCTGCGATACAACTACTGCTACCTGACCAGCAGATAACGAACTACTTAAAGCACTAAACTGATCGTGAGTAATATTCGTGTAGTCTGCTGCGCCCCAAGCATCGCCCAAGTAAACCTCTAATTGTCGTGCTGACAATATATACCGAAGGCCATTATTGTCGCCTCCGAAATTTAGATTTGCTCCAGGAGCACCACGCGGAATAGTAGTTCCACTATGGTTAATGCCATGACTAACTCTTGTCGCACAAGAATTGGAATGTGGTCCATATCCATCACCTAAACTACCGCCGACGGTGTCCCACACCTCTGCCGTGTCATAATCAGAATAATTCAGATACTCGTTCCAAAAATCCTCTGAATACGGTCTCTTTTGTGCAACAGAGCATTACTGCTTGCATAAAGCGTTTTCCCTAATTTCTTTTGCGAGGGCAAGTGTTTTCTCTTCGTATTTTGAGAGCTGTTTTATTTTACCTAAATTTTTAAAAGCAACACCTACACTTACTTCATTACTTAAAGCATAACCACATACTATTTTTTCTGACTCCCCCTGCACATTTTCACAATCTGAGCCTGCTTCAGATTTTCCATAGTTTGGCATAAGCCATGTATCCCGTACATCTTCAAATGTTTGATTCATGTAACTTTCAGGGTAAGAAACACTAACAAAGAAAACTTGGTTATCAACAGGTGGTCTTGCACCATGTATCGTCTTAACATATTTTTCAATGCGTTGACTTCTTACTTGTATAAGTACAGGGGATTCGCTATCTGCCTCATTAAATAGAGCTATATTTTCGCACGCATTTTTCACTTCAAATGCACAGCTCGTAGTTGCCGATGCGAACAGGATTAAAGCACACACAAAACCATGTAGAGCGTTTTTATTAAACATTTTTCGTTCCATAATTGTTAATTCCCCCAAGCTTGGCGACGATCTTTGTCAAACCACATAAACCAGTCAGCCATTTGCTCTGAATTTAGCCCTACGGGTGCCGGTGTATTCAAGTAATCTTTATAAGGTAAATACCCACCAACAGGATTCGCCGCTGCGCCGTTGCTAATAAAACCCCTTATTGATCCTGACAAACCTAAAAAGTTGCGCGAGTTTATATTTGTCCATGCGTGTGTGAGTTCATGGTTAAATAGGTCAATATAAGCTCCACCATCACATACGGTTAGGTCTGCACAGTGAGCCAATGATTTAGGTAAGTTAATTTGTCTGTAGGGAGTAAACCCTCCACACCCCTTCCCGCTGTTTCCCCCGCATTCCATATCCAAGCTAAAATCTATAGTTATGCTGTCTAACTCAGATTCCAATAAATCTGGATGTACACGAATAGCAACTTCTCGTTCTCCAGCAGAAAGGTTGCGCTTGCTTATTTTCTTTTCTGCAGTAGGATGATTCTCTTCATTAAAAGCCCTGGAAAACGCCGCGGTTATCGCCCCATTGGCAAACTTACCACCCGATACTGCAGAGGCTGTACCGCCAACGATCGCGGCTGCAATGACTCTCGCCGCACTAAAGCCAACATTGCCAGC
>NZ_AQYJ01000028.1 GCF_000380565.1 Microbulbifer variabilis ATCC 700307 | reverse complement strand
AATTCCGGCAGGCCATCGCCGTCATGATCAAAACGATAAGCGGCATTTAGCGGTGCGATATCTTCGCCATCTTTAATACCGTCAAAGTCACTGTCACTGAGATCTATTCGGGTGCCTGCTTGGTATTCCTGCAAATTGGTGAGACCATCAAAATCATTATCCTGAGTTGCATCTTGAGCATCGTCATCATTCAAACCACGGCTGACTTCCCAGGAGGCGGGGATGCCGTCACCGTCATGATCCCAGTTCTTATTTGGGTCTAGTGGCCATAAATCCAAACCATCTGGCACACCATCAAAATCGGTGTCTTCTTTTCTTGGGTTGGTCCTAAGTTGGAACTCAGCCAAATTGGAGAGCGTATCCATATCCAAACTAGTAAGGGCATCATCTGCTGAGTAAATATTCAACCCATAAGCGCTCTCCCAGTAATCAGGCATGCCATCCATATCAGAGTCAAAACTATCGGCATAAGACCAACTACTGAAGACTGACGCAGTGAAAAGTAAAGAAAAGGAACAAGATACAGAGAATGGTACAAAACGATTCAGATCGCGACGGCGCATGGCTTCCAGCCCCCGATTATTTAAGCCTTATTTCACCTAGCAATTCCCAACAGGTGAACATCCAGATTGAAGTTTGGCGCCAATATATCTCAATCTAAAATATAAAAATACCATTTAGCTTGCACAAAATAAAATCAAATTAATAGATTTATACCAATTTGAAAGAAAAATCCTAGAATTTCAATAACTGCAGGGCAGAAAATAAGAGGCAAATTGTTAAGCGCCCCAAGAATTCAAACCAGTTGCTTTCTTATAAAAATAGCGAAAGAAAGGAAAACGGAAAACGGAAAACGGAAAACGGAAAACGGAAAACGGAAAAGAAAATATATTTTCAGAGGAGTAGAAAAGCACTATTGATTACTGGGTGCACAATATAGAAAATTGAGAAGGCTATACCTCATTGCCTTCTTCATTTACAGCTATTGAATATTACTTTTTAACTTACAAGAAACTTGTAATTCCCATAGTTTTCCATCAGTAAGACGCTCCAGCAAGCATCTATCTCCATCAGAAACAAGCTGAAATTTAGTTGGCCGGCTATACTCACGACCAATACTTCTCATTTGCTTACGGCCAGGCTCAACAACCAGCAAGCTTTCATAAGTAAGCGCCTCAACTCCAACAGTTACCTGTATACCTCCCATAGCCTGAGAAACAACTCGCTGTAGTTCACTGTGCGCTTGTGGACTCATCTCATCAATCAGAGCGGGTTGAAGGCTTTCAGATACCCGCTGAACTCCACAACCTAAGCATACTAGAGCGATTAATAGTAACTTTGTTGTAATCAAGGCTTTCACTTTTACCTCACCATAATACGGTTACTGCGAGAAATCTCTTTTGGTACACTTACATTTGATTCAAGTAATCGATTGCTTGTACCAAATTCAGAGAACGCTTTCACCGCAACATCACCGCAGTCACCGCCCTCAATATAATTAAGCGCTGCAGCAAATCGCGCCTCATTCACATCCCCCAATAAATGATCAAAATCGTCGTCCACCTCACAACCTGGTAAATCTGCTTCAGTACCAAATGGGCCATTAGGAACAAATCCATCCGAATATTCACCAAATCCCTTGGCATTGGCACCAGAAAACTGGATTGTGAAATAAGTAGTGCCACAATTATCTAGGGGATAAAAACCGTAAGGCTTACCACAGGTGGTCTCACCGATCTGGATTACTTCCACATCCACTCCCCGCAATCCATTAATAATGGCTTCACTGGCTGAACATGTATTACCACTAGTCAAAACAAATAATCGCGGGAGATTCAGGGTCGGGAGCGGATATCCTTTTAAGGAATCATCAGCAAGTCCCAAAGCAGAAGTATGAAATGGAGTTGGATCAAGAGGTGCCCCAGTAACTGGGTTTATTTCTGGGTGTTGATCATTGAACTGCATATGTTCAAATGATTGCCCAACACTATTATCGCCAGCAATCATATAGGCTAATTCAGCCGCAATATCCAGGTAGCCTCCACCGTTGTAGCGAAGATCCAAAATCAGATCATCAATACCTTCAGATTCAAGCTCAGTAATCGCATCAATCAATTCTCCCTCTGCCTTGGCAATATGGTCATTAAACAGCATATAACCCACTTTACGATCAGAGTCAGTGGTTTCCACCTTCACATGCTGCACGGGATCTGACTCAACCTCGGCCGATACTAAAGTAACTGTCACAGGGTCAGAGGCACCCAAAGGTAGTATTTTAAACTCGTGAGACTCACCTGATTTAGCGGGCCACATGCCTTCATTCAATGTATCGACATCGCTACCATTAGCCAAGTCAACGCCGTCAACACTAATAACTTCAGCGCCGCGAGTAATGGCATCCGGCAGGCTGCTATCTTCCTGATCAAGGTAAGCAACTAGCGCTTTGCGTGGCGGTTCGCTCGATATCAATGCCCATTGCACACCATAGCCAATATATATCCCGGACTCGCTTTGAGATAGCCATTCATTCGTCGGCTCAGTGAAGTGAAAACGATCTTTTTCTCGGCCAGAGGGGGTTAAAGCGAATGTTCGCAACTCCTCAAAATAAGTCAGAGAGCTATCAAATCTCGCAGGATCCTTATCTTCGATTTCGTCATACCAAAGATAGAGTTCATTACTCATTGAACGCAGCCAGTTATTTTCATCCTGGCGTGTGCCCAATACATCAGCATAAGCAGATCCGGTTATAGGATCAGTGCCACTACGCGGTGAAACACAACGGTCGGTGAAAGTTGAGACTGGCAGAAAATTACCCTTTTCCCAGGAGCCACCAACAGGAGTAGGGTTCTCCACGCCAGTAGCCCCCCCTTCCGAGTCACTACTCCCACTTCCACAAGCCGCAAGCCCAAAGGCTCCAAGGGCAATAGCTCCCACCAAGGCCAATTTATGCAAATGGATTCCCATCCCCAGACTCCCACTTATTATTTTTCGTGAAGATATGCAAAGGACTGGAGGTTATCATTAATCAGTAAGCCGAGCGATAGCCTAATTATTACTGAAAATAAATAGCTTTCCGTGAGAAAAGAGGCTTGGAGGTACTGTAGTCCCTGGACACCAGTCCTCCAAGCCGGAGGGATTTTTTACGCTTTCCTAAAGCCGGCCAACAACGAATCAGGATTAGTCACTGACCCTGCCTAGCACGCCTTGAAGACTGTCTTTCGCATCCCCAAAAAGCATTCGTGCGTTTTCTTTATAAAAGAGTGGATTGGCAACCCCCGCATACCCCGATGCCATAGAGCGTTTTAGTACAACAACTCTGTGAGCTTTCCATACTTCTAGCACCGGCATACCGGCTATGGGAGAACCCGGCTTTTCTACCGCATCTGGGTTTACGGTGTCGTTAGCACCTATAACCAGTACCAGATCAGTACTGGGGAAATCCGGATTGATCTCATCCATTTCCAGCACTATGTCATAGGGCACATTGGCCTCAGCGAGAAGAACATTCATATGGCCAGGCAGGCGTCCCGCGACAGGGTGAATACCAAAGCGTACCATTTTACCCATGCCGCGCAGGCGATCGGTCAAGTCACTGACTGCTTGTTGCGCATGGGCAACAGCCATTCCGAACCCAGGCACGATGATAATACTATCAGCGGCCTTGAGTTCCTCGGCAAGCTCTTGCTGGTCAATCGCAATAACCTCACCATCAACCTCCTCATCGGAAACTTCACCACCATCTGAACCAAATCCACCGAGAATCACACTGATAAAGGAGCGGTTCATACCACGACACATAATATAGCTGAGTATCGCACCGGAAGAGCCAACCAGAGCCCCCACTACAATCAGCAGGTCATTGCCCAACATGAACCCCGTCGCAGCTGCGGCCCACCCTGAGTAGCTGTTCAGCATGGAAATAACCACTGGCATGTCGGCACCGCCAATCGCCGCCACAAGGTGAATGCCCAATAGCAACGCAATAGCAGTCATCAGGAGGAGATTTATAACCGTCCCCGCATGTACATCTGCAGGTACAAATAAAATCCCCAATACAATACAGGCCAGGATTGCAATTAAGTTCAACCAGTGACGAGCTGGCAGCATTAATGGCTTGCCGGAAACTAATCCCTGCAACTTACAGAAGGCAACCAAAGAACCAGTGAGAGTTATCGCACCGATAAAAACACCGAGATAAATTTCAGTGCTGTGTACAACATGAGCAGCACCGTGCAGAGTAATTCGAGGATCAAGGAAGCCCCCCCAACCAATCAACACTGCAGCGAGGCCAACAAAGCTATGCAGCAATGCCACCATTTGCGGCATTTGAGTCATGGCGACACGCCTGGCCAGGGAGAGCCCTATCACAGCTCCTACAACCATTGCGATAGCCACCATCCAATAAGCTCCGGTAGCCACGCCTGAGATTGTGGCAATTATGGCAACTGCCATGCCCACCATGCCATAAATATTTCCGCGACGAGCTGTCTCATGGCTTGACAAGCCTCCGAGACTTAAAATAAACATCACCGCAGAGAAGAGATAAGCCATTGCAATCATACCGTTCATTACACTCTCCCTCCCTTACCGGCGAAACATTTTCAGCATACGGTAGGTCACAAAGAATCCACCGAATATATTAATACTGGCAACCAGTACACCAATAAATGCGAGCAAAGTTACCAAACCAGAACCAGTAACTCCGAGCTGTACCAGCGCCCCGACAATTACGATTCCAGAAATTGCATTGGTCACACTCATCAGAGGCGTATGTAATGCATGAGTGACATTCCAGATTACTTGCCAACCGACAAAAACTGCCAGTACAAAAACAGTAAAGTGGGAAACAAAATCAGGTGGAGCAACCCGCCCCAACCAAAGGAGTAAAACAGCGGCAACGGCCCAAAAAATAAAGATAGACAGAGGCGACCTTCGTTTTTCAGCCTTCTCCTCAGTAATCACCTTCACTTGTTCAGCAGCTTTACTGGCTGCTTTTGGCTGTGCAGAAATTTTAGGTGCAGGAGGTGGCCAGGTAATTTCTCCAGACTTAACCACTGTTGCACCACGGATAACTTCATCATCAAAATTTAGGTTTATGGTCCCGTCTTTCTCTGGAGTCAATTCTCCAATCAGGTGAGCAAGGTTGGTTGAATACAATCTGGAGGACTGAGCTGCGGCACGACTAGGCAAATTGGTATACCCAATAATAGTGACACCACTCCTCTCAATCTTTTCATGCGGCACTGTATAATCACAATTTCCACCCATTTCCGCTGCCAAATCCACTACCACCGATCCTTTCGACATGCTGTCAACCATATCGGCAAGCCATAGTTTCGGCGCTGGCTTACCAGGTATCAAAGCAGTGGTAATAACAATGTCCACATCCTTGGCCTGCTCCCGAAATAGAGCCATTTCAGCCTCGATAAACTCCTTGGACATTTCCTTGGCATATCCGCCAGAGCCAGAACCTTCCTCCTCTATTTCAACAGTCAGGAACTCCGCTCCCATAGACTCAACCTGCTCACGCACTTCTGCACGGGTATCGAAAGCACGCACTATCGCTCCCATACTTTTTGCTGTTCCAATAGCAGAGAGACCAGCAACTCCGGCTCCAATAACGAGTACTTTTGCAGGGGGGATTTTTCCCGCAGCGGTAATCTGCCCGGTAAAGAAGCGTCCGAAGTTATGTGCGGCTTCGATGACCGCTCGATAACCGGCAATATTGGCCATGGAGCTAAGAGCATCCATCTTTTGTGCGCGGGAGATTCTTGGGACTGATTCAATGGCCAGGGCGTTAATATTTCGTTCAGAAAGTTTCTGCAGAAGCTCAGCATTTTGCGCTGGCTTCAGAAAGGCAATCAATGTAGCCCCCTCGGGAATAAGAGCCAGCTCAGCATCACTAGGTGCTTGTACCTTTAAAACTACTCCGGCACCTGCCAGACACTGTTGCATATCCTCGCGAATTTCTGCACCGGCTTCAGCATAAGCTTCATCAGTAAAGCTGGCCTTTTCGCCGGCCCCCTTCTCCACCGCTATAGAAAATCCCATATCGCGCAAACGCTTTACGCTATCAGGAGTTGCCGCAACACGAGTTTCCCCCTCTGCGGTCTCTCTAGGTATGGCTATTATCACCGCCGTGCCCCTCTTAGTTAGTATTATGAACTTACAGCTACATCTACCTCAAAAAGTATTGGACTGCCCAATTTATAAACAACTCGAGTGTAAACCTCGCAACAAGGGATGAAAAGAGGAATAGTCTGATAGCGGTAATTGGCGAAATTTATAAGACTATTAATTGGAATGGCCGTGTGAAAGAGATAACCACTAAACAATAAACCGTCTCAACTGAAACTGTATTTAATCAACGGCAACTCCCAGGCTCCCCTTGGGACAATCTACTTAGTTTTGTGTGGATAAAAAATAACCCATATGCACATCAAAATTTCCTTCCCTTATTCAGATCCTGGCTATGAAGCCCTAAGATGGCTTTTGCAATGACCGTCCTTAAGACAAATTAGACTTTAGCGACTATTTAAAATAGAAAAATTTACAATTCAAAACTATAAGAATTAGCCGATTTTTATCTGTATGCCATCTAATACTGGGACGGATATCCTTGTAAATATGCATGGAGGTTACAGAAAACCAATAATAAGAAAATTTTAGAATATAACTTTCAGCCATCGAAACTAATCACGGTTTTATGCAGGCTATTTCGAATAAAGCCCCCCACTTGTGCAAGAAATGCAATATACGCAGAATATCGCACCAGGAACTAGCAGTAACAGCCACTCTAACTTCATGGAAATAGAAGAAGATATTTTGTTTATCCCCCCTTGCACGCTTGGCATAACTATTGATTGACACTTGGATAAGTGTAAAGAAATCATTTAACGAGTGCCGCAGTAATACAGTGACTAACGCAAGCCCCGCCATCATGCTGGTCGATGACCATTCCGAGCGTGCTCACCTTGTTTGTGAGCGATTACGCGCAGCCGGGTACACTGTTGTTGCCCAGATTAATAGTGCTGAGGGATTACTTTTCCAGGTAGAGAAATATCGCCCCGATGTAGTGCTGATCGATATTGAATCCCCAGACAGGGACATTCTTGAAAGCCTGGCAATTGTCAATCGTGAAGCGCCGACCCCCGTAGCCATGTTCTCCAGTAGTGGCAATGCCGAGTTCATCAGTCGTGCCGTCGAGTCCGGAGTGAGCGCCTATATGGCCGAGGGCATTACGGCAGAGAAGGTAACACCAGCCATAGAAATAGCCATGGCGCAATTTAGAAATTTCCAGCAACTGCGCCAATCCCTGGAACGAACCCAACAACAGCTAACAGAGAGAAAAGCCATAGAGCGGGCCAAGGGATTATTGATGGCCAAGAAAAAACTCAGCGAGGAAGACGCACATAAAACGCTGCGCAATCTTGCTATGAGCAGTAACTCCACCATGCGTGCAGTTGCCGAACAAATTATCCACTATTTCCAGAGCGAGCATTAACTTACCGATGTCACTATCTCTGCGCCCGGAAAAGACTTCAATAAAATTGTTATACCTGCGCCTGACCGACAGTGCGCCCTTAATTATCGCCAAGGAGAAGGGCTACTTTCATCAGCTTGGCCTGGATGTGCAGCTACACAGGGAAACCTCCTGGGCAACCCTGCGTGACAAGCTGATCGGACGTAAAGCAGACGCTGCTGCTATGCTAGCGCCGATGCCGCTGGCACTGAAGCAGGCTCTGCCAAACTGTCGGGAACAGCTCTTAAGCGGGCTTATCCTTAGCTGTAACGGCAATGCCATTACCTTATCGGAAGACCTTTTCCATCGCTTGCAAAACTATATCAGCGGCAGTTCACAAGCTGATATCGCCGCGGCACTCAAGCGGTACCTACTGAATAATGCAGGCTCCACCCCGGTGAGGCTCGCTACGGTATACCCTTTTTCCAGTCACAGTTTACAGTTGCGACACTGGCTGCGCTCAGCAAATATTGACCCAGACAGGGAAATACAGTTGGTAGTGCTGCCCCCGGAGCAGATGCTGCAGAACCTTCATAGTGGTGTTATCGATGGCTATTGTGTGGGTGAGCCCTGGAATACCCTCGCCGCTCACAAAGGAGCCGGTGCAATCATCACAGCCTGTAACAGCCTACTGCCAGCTATGCCGGAAAAAGTCCTGGCAGTTACTAAAAGCTGGCATGAAGCTCATCCCGCCACACACCTGGCTTTACGCGCTGCATTACTTCAAGCCTGCACTTGGCTTGCCGCACGGGGAAACCGTCGTATAGCTGCAGGTCTGCTATCACAGAAACAGTATCTTGACTTACCCGAAACACTAATTCAGCTCTCACTCAGTGATCAAATCCTGTTCCGCAGGGATGCAGCGATCATTGCCAATCCAGGCTGGCACCTCTTCGCCCACAAGGACAATGTTAGTGGCCGACCTTGCGCAGACAAGGCAAGTCAGCTGTTGGAGATGTGCAAGGGCTTTAGTGAAGTATCCCCCCAGGCAGAGAAGGCCTTTAGAGCCGACCTCTACCGGCAAACCGTGGACTTTCTCCTCTCAAAAAAATAGTGGCACATTAATTGAATGGAAATATTTCGATGATGCAATTGCCTTCCCTCTGGCGCATCAGCACGGTGAAGTGGTTATTCGCCGAAAATCACGGGCAACGAAGTCCATCGACTACAGTCTACCGGCTGTGGCTATGGGCTTTTTTTTGTGCCTGCGGAATTAGCAAATAAAGGAAATGCGCATGTCCAGTGATACACTCAATCTATTCTCGTTCCGCGGGAAGATAAAAATCCTTCACCTTACCTGGGTGGCTTTTTTTATCACCTTCTTTGCCTGGTTTAACCATGCTCCCCTATTAATGGCAATTGCCAAGAGCTTATCGCTTAGTCCGGATCAAGTTAAAACCCTACTGATCCTAAATGTGGCTCTGACTATTCCTGCTCGCATCGTAATAGGAATGCTGACAGATAAATATGGTCCACGGCTCACCTACTCTCTCCTGCTGGCGATTGGTAGCGTGCCTTGTTTTATTTTTGCCCTGGCAGACAATTTTGTGCAGGCGGCAATAGGCCGCTTCCTGCTCGGGTTTATTGGTGCGGGGTTCGTGGTCGGCATTCGCATGGTATCGGAGTGGTTCCCAGCCCGCCAACTGGGAACTGCCGAAGGCATTTATGGGGGCTGGGGTAACTTTGGCTCCGCTGCCGCAGCTATGTCCCTACCAACCATTGCACTGTTTTTTGGAGGCGATGATGGTTGGCGCTACGCCATTGGCCTTACAGGAGTGATTGCGCTTGTATACAGCGTGATTTACTACTTCTCGGTTACCGACACCCCCAAGGGGTCTACCTATTTTAAACCAAAGAAAATTGGTGCAATGGAAGTTACCAGCACTGGGGATTTTGTCCTCTTGTTGGTGATGAAAGTACCTATGTATGCAGCTCTGGCACTGCTCACCTGGAAACTATCCAGCGGAGTCAACTTAATATCCAGTCTCACTGCAAATCTGATTTATTGCGGACTGGTAGTACTTTATCTATTGGACGCACGAAAAACCTACAGTATTAATCGGGAGGTACTCAGTAACCCTCCTGCACCTGTGCACCGTTATAAATTCAAGCAGGTCGCTGTTTTGAACCTACTCTACTTTGCAACATTCGGTTCTGAGCTGGCCGTGGTCTCCATGTTACCCCTGTTCTTCTCCGAGACTTTTACCCTGGATCCGGTAAAGGCTGGCTTATTGGCTTCCGCCTACGCTTTTATGAACCTGATGTCGCGCCCAGCGGGAGGACTGATCAGTGATCGCTGGGGACGTAAGCCCACTCTGCTGATACTGACTGCAGGCCTCGCTTTGGGTTACTTCGCCATGAGTTTGATCGATGCAGAATGGCCACTGTACCTGGCCGTTGCGGCTGCTATGGCCTGTTCCTTCTTCGTACAGGCTGGTGAAGGGGCCGTATTCGCTGTTGTTCCTCTAATCAAGCGTCGACTTACCGGGCAGATCGCCGGAATGACAGGGGCTTATGGCAATGTGGGAGCAGTGTTCTACCTTACAGTGCTAAGCATGGTGTCCTACCAGACTTTCTTCCTGGTCATCTGCGCCACGGCAGTACTCGGTTTTACTGCCCTGTTAATGCTGGAAGAACCAGAAGGGCAAATGGCGGAAGTACTTCCCGATGGCAGCGTATCCATGATCGATGTCGCATGACAGCGGTATAAAAATAACTGCGGGACTGAAAGGTGACAGTCCCGCTACCACAAACTGTGGGCAGGGCAATTACTATGGTGCCTTGCAGCTGTTTAGTGCCTCCTGTGCCGGTCTTCGGCAGCATAATGATGACGCCTGCGCGGTCAGGCTTCCGGAAGGAGCCGAGCTACAGCGCCACGGCAGCCTCGCAGCGCTCGCTGATGGAGTTGCCAATGCAGAGGCTGGCGGCGAGGCAGCTCGAGCCGCTATCAATGGTTTTTTTTCTGACTACTACAGTACTCCGGAAACCTGGTCGACCAAACACGCCGTCGCACGTGTATTACATTCCCTCAACAGCTGGCTTTTCCGTCAGAGTGGCGGCAGCACTGAAATCCAGCGAGGATGGCTGACTACTTTCTCCGCCGTTATATTCAAAGGTACCAGCGCTCACCTGGTACATATTGGAGACTCTAGAATTTATCGTCTGAGAAATAGCAGACTGGAATACCTTAGCCGTGATCACAGCCATACCCTTGGCCCGGGGCGTACCTTTCTAAGTCGCGCATTGGGTATGGATGCGCATATTGACGTGGACTACCGCTGTGAAGCTTTACAAGCAGGTGATGTTTTCCTGCTCAGTAGTGATGGTATCCACGATTTCCTACAGGAAGATACTATTAAGGCGCTGCTGCAGAATTTCTGTGCCTACACTCCGCAACAACTAATTGATACAGCCTTACAAGCAGGATCCACAGACAACTTAAGCGCAATAGTTTGCAGGGTAAACTCCGTTGGCCTACCCGAGTGTGATGAATTGGCAATGCGCAATCGAGAACTGCCATTTGCGCCGGACCTGCGCCCGGGACAGAAACTCGATAACTTTCAAATTCTACAGGAACTGCACGCCAGCAATCGCAGCCACCTGTATTTGGCACGAGACCAGAACACAGACAAACTCCGAGTAATTAAAACCCCTTCGGTCAATTTTTGTGATGATCCCCTATATATCGAGCGTTTTGTTGCCGAGGAATGGACCGGACGACGAATAACTCACCCTGGAATTATTAAAGTTTTCGCTCCCAACAAAGAGCGGCGTTGTCTTTACCATATTCTCGAATATATTGAAGGCCAGACTTTACGGCAGTGGATGCAATTAAACCCACAACCACAAATCCCCCAGGTACGGGATATCCTCGGGCAACTGGTCAGTGCTCTGCGAAGCCTGCAGCGCATGGAAATCGTTCACGGCGATCTCAAACCAGAAAATATTATGATGCGCAATGACGGGCGCCTCGTAATTATTGATCTGGGTGGTGCTGATGGTCCCGGACTCAGAGAACAATTACACTTATCCGGCGAATGTGCCCCCGGTAGCAAGAATTACACAGCACCGGAGTTCTTTTTTGGTGATAGCGCCAGTCACCGCTCAGATATATTTTCCCTCGGAGTAATCACCTATGAACTTCTCACCGGTAAATATCCCTATCCAGAGCGTCTCGGCAATTATCACTACCATCTGAAAAGTTACAGCCAGATGCAATTTACCAGGGCTTCCCGGTATCGGGACGATATTCCGCACTGGATAGATGGAGCTTTACACAAAGCCTGTGCAGCAGATCCAAAGAAACGCTACATCGCACTATCGGAATTTATCCAGGATTTGCAGGTTCCAAATCCAGAATTCAAGTTGCCAAATAAGCGCCCACTCCTGGAACGCAATCCTCTGCTGTGTTGGCAGTTACTGGCTCTATTATTACTGCTCTCACATCTGCTCTATTTCTTCTGGCTCTAGCACACAGGATTTGAATAAGCACTTTCAATGCGCAAGAAAATTGCCGCATGCACTAATTTGTCGCAGATATCGTAGACAATCGAGCCAAAACGCTACCATTTCTATAAATAAAGTTGGCATGGAGATTGAATGTATTTAATTACCAACAAAATACTCCCCTATTTCGAGGCAACGGCGCCTGTACTCTTCGGCAGAAGAGGAGGCGCCCTTGCTGCTTTTCCTGGGCCTGCCCCTGCCGAACAAACAAATTGAGACGGCAGGAATGTAAATGAGAGTAAATACAGAGAAACAAAAGCTGATCGTGATTGGCAACGGTATGGTGGGACACCATTTCCTTGAACAGCTGGCCAATCATCAAAAATCCACAAGTTTTGAAATTTCCATTTTCTGTGCAGAACCAAGGCCAGCCTATGATCGGGTTCATCTGTCTGAATATTTTTCTGGTCTCAGTACAGAAGACCTGGCTATGGGTAAAACTGAGCAATACCAGCAATGGGGATTTGAGCTTCTGCTCAACGACCGGGTTGAGGAGATTGATAGAAAAAATAAAATGGTCTCCGCTGCCAGCGGCATCACTCGTTCCTACGACCAGCTAATACTCGCCACCGGCTCCTATCCATTTGTGCCGCCAATTCCGGGCCATCAGCACGAGCGCTGTTTCGTCTACCGGACCATCGAAGACTTGGATGCAATCCGCTCTGCTGCCGTGAATGCCAAAACAGGTGTTGTAGTTGGCGGCGGCCTGCTCGGCCTTGAGGCTGCCAATGCATTAAAGACTCTGGGGCTCGAAGCTCATGTAGTGGAGTTTGCACCGGGGTTAATGGCCACCCAGCTCGATGACGGCGGTTCAACACTGTTACGCAATAAAATTGAAGACCTGGGGGTCCAGGTGCATACCAGTACAGCCACCGAACTCATTGAAGAAGTGGATGGTCGCCTGTGTATGCAATTTAAAGGGGATAGGAAACTTATCACCGATATGATTGTATTCTCCGCCGGTATTCGCCCCCAAGACTCACTCGCAAAATCTTCGGGCCTACAAACCGGAGAGCGAGGCGGCATAGTTATTGACAGCAGTTGCCGAACCTCGGACCCGGATATTTTTGCTATCGGTGAATGCGCCCTGTACGAAAATCAAATATTTGGTCTAGTCGCGCCGGGATATAGTATGGCGCGTACAGCTGTTGCCCAGCTGGTTGGAGAAGAGGAAAATTTCACCGGCGCCGATATGAGTACCAAACTCAAGCTTCTCGGGGTTCAGGTAGGTTCTATTGGTGACGCCCATGGACGCAGTGACGGTGCTGCCGCTATCACTTTCGTCGATGAGCAGAGCGGCATCTATAAACGCATGATTACCGATAGCACCGGGAAACAATTACTCGGCGCCGTAATGGTTGGCGATACCAGTGAATATGATAGCCTGCTGCAATATCACCTGAATAATATCGAGTTGCCCGAACACCCGGAGCAACTAATTTTACCTGCAGCAGAAGGTGCAACTCCTACCCTGGGTGCAGCAGCCCTTCCAGCAACCGCTACAGTGTGTTCCTGTCATAATGTGAGTAAGGGCCAGATCGTCGATGTTATTGCCGGAGGTTGCCACTCCCTAGCTGAAGTCAAGGAAGTAACCAAGGCTTCCACTGGTTGTGGTGGCTGCACCGCCTTGCTGAAGGATATTGTTGACGACGAGCTGGCCGCACTGGGCATGGAAGTAAACAATCATCTCTGCGCTCACTTCCCCTTCTCACGCCAGGAGTTATTTCACATTATTCAGGTGGAGGAAATTAAAACCTTTGCCGGACTGCTGGAAAGACATGGCAACGGTCATGGCTGTGAGGTCTGTAAACCCACCGTAGCCTCCATACTCGCCTCTTTATGGAATGAGCATATTCTCGAGCAGTCCCATGTCGGACTGCAGGATACCAATGACACTTTTATGGCGAATATGCAGAAAAATGGCAGCTACTCAGTAGTGCCTCGTATTCCCGGTGGTGAAATTACGCCAGAAAAGTTGATTGTTATTGGTGAAGTCGCTAAACGCTATAACCTCTATACAAAAATTACCGGTGGTCAGCGTATCGATCTATTTGGTGCGAGGCTGGAGCAACTACCGGAAATCTGGAGCGAACTGATTGACGCAGGCTTTGAAACCGGCCATGCCTACGGAAAGTCTCTGCGTACAGTCAAATCCTGTGTCGGCAGTACCTGGTGTCGCTTCGGAGTGCAAGACAGTGTTTCCATGGCTCTGCTTGTGGAAAATCGCTATAAGGGCCTTCGCTCACCACACAAAATTAAAATGGCGGTATCGGGTTGCACCCGTGAATGTGCTGAAGCGCAGAGCAAAGATGTGGGAGTAATCGCCACCGAAAAAGGTTGGAACCTTTTTGTCTGTGGGAATGGAGGCATGCGCCCTCGCCATGCAGATTTATTTGCCACCGATCTGGATAGCGAAACCCTGATCCGTTATATCGACCGATTTTTAATGTTTTACGTACGTACTGCCGATAAATTACAGCGCACATCAGTATGGCTCGAAAATCTCGACGGCGGTCTCGATTACCTGCGTGAAGTCATTATTGATGACAAGCTGGATATCTGTGTGGAGCTGGAGGCGCAGATGAAACGTGTAGTCAATACCTACCAGTGTGAATGGAAAACTGCGGTCAACGATCCCGAAAAGCTCAAACGTTTTCGCCAGTTTGTCAATAGTGACCAATCAGATGAAAAAATAATTTTTGTCAAAGAGCGTGGTCAGCCACGACCGGCAACTGTGGAAGAAATTGTGGAAACCGCAGAGTCCGCATGACACCAACCCGGCAGCTTAACCCACCGGCCCGCAAATGATGAAGACTTCACTTTTTAACCTCTTAAAGTCTTGAAAGGAAATTATTATGAGCTTAGCCGCACTGCAACAAAGCAACACAAATTCAATTGCCATAACCCACCCCCAATGGTTACCAATCTGTCAGCGATCAGATCTGGTGAATAACTCAGGGGTGTGTGCCCTTTGGGGTGATACCTCTGTATATCCTACGGAGATGTTCAGTAGAGCCAATAAAATTATTGAACAGAGAAGTATCGCCCTATTTTTTTTACCCGATCAGGAGCAACAGCTTTATGCCGTTGACAACTGGGACCCGATCGCACAAGCTGGCGTAATTGCAAGAGGAATTATTGCGGAAATGGAGGGGGAATTGACTGTTGCTTCCCCACTTTATAAACACCACTTCCGCCTAAGCGATGGAGTCTGCATGGAAGATAGCAATATCAGGCTTGCCACCTACCCACTGGCACTTTATGAGGATAAGGTTTACATCGGCTGCAATAAGATACAGTAATGGCAGTAACGGAATTTTTGAGCGCGCGCCGCTCCTGCACTACCTGCCCCTATTGCGGCGTAGGCTGTGGAGTAACGGTCGACAAGGAAGAGCGCGCGGACACTACGGCTATAAAAGTCAGTGGCGATACCCAACATCCCGCTAATTTTGGCAAACTTTGTGTCAAAGGCGCCGCGCTTGGGGAAACCCTCGGTGAACGTGGTAGGCTGCTACGTCCTCGCTTGCACGGAAAGGAGTGTGACTGGGATAGTGCCATGTCCTATCTGGCCGATAGCTTTGCGCAAAATATCCGTGAATATGGTCCAGACTCCGTAGCCTTTTATCTCTCCGGGCAGCTACTTACCGAAGATTACTATGTTGCCAATAAACTGATGAAGGGATTTATTGGCAGCGCTAATATCGATACCAATTCACGTCTGTGCATGTCCTCAGCAGTTGTCGGGTATAAACGTGCATTTGGAGCAGACGCCGTACCTTGCTGCTACGGTGACCTGGAACACGCAGACCTTATTATATTAATTGGCTCCAATGCCGCCTGGACCCATCCAATCCTTTTCCAGCGCATGCAGGCAGGCAGTGCAAAACTGGTCGTCATAGACCCTCGTGCGAGTGCTACCAGTGAAATGGCCGACCTACACCTCGCTATTATTCCAGGCAGTGATGCATCCCTGTTTAACGGCTTGCTTAATTTCCTCGCACAGCACAATCAACTTGATCATCAATATATTCAGCAACACACTCAGGGCTTTGAGGATACCCTCGTCGCAGCTCAGCACTGGTCTCTTCAACAAACCGCGCTGGCCTGTGGAATATCTACAGAAAAATTACAGGCATTCTTTCAGCTGTTTGCCGAAACAGAAAAAACAATCAGCTTTTATTCCCAGGGTATCAACCAATCCAGCAGTGGTAGCGATAAAAACAACGCTATCATCAATTGTCACCTGGCTACAGGGCGCATTGGAAAAACGGGAACGGGCCCTTTCTCAATCACGGGACAACCCAATGCCATGGGGGGGCGTGAAGTGGGTGGCCTTGCGAATATGCTCGCTGCCCATATGGAATTCGATATGGATGCCATTGATCGGGTAGGCCGTTTCTGGTGCGCTCCGCAGGTCGCACTGACTCCCGGATTAAAAGCAGTAGATATGTTCCGCGCAGTGGAAAGTGGGCAGATTAAGGCCATCTGGATTATGGCCACCAATCCTGCAGTGAGCATGCCAGAGGCAGACCGAGTGGCAGAAGCGCTGCGCAAGTGTCGGCTGGTAGTTGTTTCCGATTGTATTGCCGATACAGATACCGCACGGTGTGCCGATGTACTGTTACCAGCTACTAGCTGGGGAGAGAAAAATGGCACGGTTACCAATGCAGAACGGCGTATCTCCCGGCAAAGGCCCTTCCAGGAACCAAGCGGAGAGGCTCGGCATGACTGGCAGGCCATTTGTGACTTGGCAGGTCGTCTGGGATTCGAGGATCAATTCAGCTATTCACATCCCGCAGATATTTTCCGCGAGCACGCTCAATTATCCGGCTTTGAAAATAACGGTAGCCGAGCCTTTGATATTTCCCTCTTTGGGAATATCCAACGCAGTGACTACGACAAGCTACAACCGGTGCAGTGGCCGGTCAATACTGCAAACCCCAACGGCAGTGCACGCTTGTTTGGAGATGGAAGATTTTTTACCGAAAGCGGACGCGCTAATTTTATTCCTATCACACCCCGCTCTCCCCAGCAGCAAATTAATAAGGCCTACCCATTGTGGCTCAATAGCGGACGCATACGTGACCAGTGGCATACCATGACCCGCACCGGCCGCTCACGCAAGCTGCTCGACCACAGCGAAATTGCTGAGGTTCAGATCAATCCGAGAGATGCCAGGGAATACGGTGTTGACGAGGGAGCCCTGGTAGAGCTGCGCAGTGCGCAGGGCAGAATGTGCGGACGCGCAGCGCTAAATGCCGCACAAAAACATGGAGAGTTATTTGCGCCCATCCACTGGAGCCAAACTCTTGCGCAGGAGTCCAAAGTCAGCGCCCTTACCGAAGCAGTTGTAGATCCCCTATCAGGCCAACCCGAGTTCAAACAGGTACCAGTTCAACTACAGCCCCTCGAATGCCACAGTTATGCCACCCTGATCTGCCCTGATCCAGTAGCCAAAAGTCTATGGCAGTGGTTACAAACACATAACGACAGCAACCTCCTGCACTGGTACAGAGTGCCTTGTGATGGTGGTTATCGCTTTGAGCTGGCTCTGTGCCATCCCCTGGATGGCCGCAAGTTAGGTGCAATGCTATTGCAAGATATCCCCGATATTCACTGGCAACAGGTCGAGACGTTAAAGAGTCAGCGCTGGCTGGCCTATAACGATGAATTCCAACTACTGATTATTGCTAATAACGACTGGCACAACCTACCGGATCGACGGACTCTAGAGCGCTATTTGCAACTCGATATGCCCCAAATTCCAGCTCAACTGCTACACCCTATCCCAGCCGGTGTGCGTATGGTCTGCACCTGTATGCAGATTTCCCGGCCGCAGATCGAGCAAGCAATTGGAAATGGCATCCACTCCGTAGAAGCGCTAGGTCATGCACTCGGGTGTGGAACCCGCTGCGGTTCTTGTAAACCGGAAATATCTGCCCTGATCCGCACAGCGCGGGAAAGTGGTGTTTCCGGACAGGCAGTAGCCGCTACGATGGAGACCGAAGTGGTTAAGTCTGCCAAAAATAAGCACAAAGAACTTAAAGAAAACTACGCAGCTGGCGCCTAGGAAGTCCTTTTGAATTAACAGAAGGGTCCAATTCATCCCCGCAATATCCCCAAGACAATAACTATCTGTGGATGAAATTATTTCCTTTAGAGGCTGACCTGCCGATTTAGAGCAGAAAGGCCTCTATTATGGCGTTGCAAGGGCCCTCTCAAGTTAATATCAACTTTATTCCCTCTACAATTAAGGCCGATATATCTAGCGCGTCATAGCGAAGCTTTTCAATCAAGCACACGGGGTTTCCATGTTCAAAATCGACCATATTGATCACGTGGTTTTACGCGTAAAATCACTAAGCGCTATGCGCGATTTTTATGAAGGAATCCTCGGCTGCAAGATGGAGCGGGAAAATGAAGACCTCGGGCTTTACCAGATGCGAGCCGGCAACTGCCTGATTGACCTGGTTCCGGTAGACCACTCCATTGGTTTAGCGGGAGGCTCAGCCCCAGGAAAAGAGGGACGTAATATGCATCACTTCTGCTTGCGTGTTGATCCTTTTAACCCAAGGGAAATTCACAAATACATGAGTGAAAATAATGTCGAAGCCTCCCCAGTAGAGCAGCGCTACGGAGCCGAAGGCATGGGGCCATCAATCTATATTTCAGATCCCGAGCACAATGTTATAGAGCTTAAGGGCCCGCCAACCACTTAGGGAACCCCGAAACAGCTTGATAATTTTCCAGTCCCGAAGAACAGAAATGTAAAAAACCTGAGATGGCTGATTACTCAGCCAATGAAGATTTTTTAGCAGCTTTCACGGATGGAATAGCAGCATTAAAGAAAAGCCCCTGGAGTATCCCGACATTTTAATCACAAACCACCTATCAAGCTCATTAAAAGCAGTATAACTACATTTTTTTGAAAAAAAGTCATTTAGGGAGCGGCAATTATTCTAGCCAGCTATTGATATACCAAAATCCTGAGTTAGTATCGCAACACAAAATATGATTATCACACAAAGACCACATACAATAGTGCACGCTGGCGAATGGAAATATTGAGCCTCCTATTCAATAATTGATGGCGCCCTGAGCATTAATAAGAGTGTTCACATCTATGGCTTAATATACTTGGGACGATTAGAGGATTATATCTTTATTACGCATCCCGAAAGGCCAAATTAAAGCCCATCATTTCAATATGGAATTCTTTCCTATAGAAAAAAATGATTTAACTCACTTTGACCATTTATGAAAAAGCTGTTTTCAATCAACTTGCATGCAGCCCCAAAAAGGCTTTTACTGACGGATATCAATAATTATCAACAGGGAAGCTATATGTCTTTACTTTTAGCTATGTTCGGATTTTCTCTGGCCATGTCGATCACGCCGGGGCCAGTCAACATGGTAATTATTTCTTCCGGCGTCAATTATGGTTTTGGCCGGACAATGCCATTTGTTTCAGGAGCAACAATAGGATTTACCCTCTTATTGGCAGCCATTGGCTTCGGTTTTTATCAATTACTGGCTGTTTATCCCCAGTTTTTACGATATCTGGCCATACTGGGTTCGGCTTATGTGATATATATCGGTTATAAGATAGCAACGGCTTCTGATGCAACTATTGATATTGCAGAGCAGACTAAACCGAGATTCCATGAAGGATTTTTGTTGCAATGGCTTAACCCTAAAGCGTGGGTAGCCTGCATATCTGGAGTTGCACTATTCTCGAGTGCAGAAAGCCACTCCAGTTTAATGACCTTTGTACTAATCTACTTCCTCGTATGCTATACATCTTTGGCAATCTGGGCTCTGGCAGGAGATAGAGCTCGATTACTACTAGGCACCGAACACCGGGTAAAAGTATTTAACGGTATTATGGGGGGACTTCTGATCCTTTGTGCGCTCTATCTCTTGTATACACAGCTCCTAACTGGACAATCCGGGCTCACCAATTTATAGAACTCTTCTATTTTTGCCTTTAACCCCACTAATTTAGTGCAGGGTTATTTAAAAAATTTTGGCCGACCAAAACTATGCATATCAAAAAATGCTTTCATTATATATCGCCATTGACAACCTTATATAATTTAGTTAGCGCTTCTAGCAATTTTTCTTGCTTAATTTCTGCTAGAAGCCCGTCTCTGAACTCACTATTTAAGAATAGCATCCAAATTCAGTATTAAATGAAATGATTTTATTGCTTTGCAGATGACGTAACTAAATATAATGTTTAAGTTCAACAAACGATAGGACTGTGCAATTGGACGCCAAGTAGATAATTTTGGCCTCTATCAGCTCTACACTTGTGTATGTCTGATTGATTTTGTGCCAGTGAATCAACCACTTGGCCTAAAAAGTGCGGCTACTCTGGGTGCTGGAATATGCAATTTACCTTCTTGCAGATCCTTTTTATCCTGGTACCACTCAACAATTTTTGCAATAAAATAACATTCAATCCTCATCTGTAGAGAAAAACTATGATACCGAGGATATGGGTTTTTCAGTATATTTTAATAATCTTGAAGTCAACATTACTAAATTGAAGGCGTTGATTGGCAAAATTATTTAATCAATTATCTCCCATAGAAACTTTGAGATTCAGACATTTTTATCAAGTAAGCTTACAATTTTCTCACAATTCAGGCCCTGAGATTATGGAAAATGAAGTCATAGATTATACGGTAAATGGTGATTCCTTTACCGGTTACCTCGCGTGGGACAGCGGTATTAACGAAAAGCGCCCCGGAGTCATTCTGGTACATGAGTGGTGGGGACATAATGCCTTTGTGAGGGAACAGGCAGACCGGCTGGCCGAACTTGGATACTACGCTTTTGCAGTGGACATGTTCGGTACCGGCAAACAAACCGATGACCCTGCCGAGGCGCAGAAATTCCATGATGAGGCCCTCAAAAGCCCCGTGGTTCTGGAAGCGCGTTTTCGTACAGCACTTTCGCTATTACAACAACACGCCGGTGTTGATCCCAATCGCATTGCTGCACAGGGATATTGTTTTGGTGGCGGCGTGGTATTAGCTATGGCACGCCTCGGCCTCGAGTTGCGTGGTGCCGTCAGCTTTCACGGTGCCCTGACCAGCGATGTTGTCGCGAAAAAAGGCAAGATCCAGGCCGAAATACAGGTCTATACCGGCGGTGCCGATGCCATGATTCCGCCCCAACAGGTCGGTGCTTTTGTTGAAGAGATGCAAGAAGCGGGAGCCAAGCTGACACTGGTGAGTTATCCAGGTGTACTGCACGGATTTACCAATCCCGCCGCAACTGAGCGAGGCGAGAAGTTCGGCCTACCACTCGCGTATAACCAGGAAGCGGCAATGGATTCCTGGCAGGGCGCCCTGGATTTCTACCAAAAAATCTTCAACTGACAAGGTTTGTGCCCGGTAAATTTACTACCGGGCACAAATCGCCTTTTAAATTTCAGAACTCTAATCTTCACTCAGATAGAGAGCACCTCTACCCTGCTCTGCCGCCTGGTCCCCTGGGTTGCGTAACGGGCAGTTATCCATAGAAAGGCACCCACAGCCTATACAACCTTCCAACCGATCGCGCAGCTGGGTCAGCTGGCGAATACGCTGGTCGAGGTCCTCACGCCAGCCTGCCGAGAGCTTGGCCCAATCTTTAGCTGTCGGCGTGCGTCCATTCGGAAGGGTTGCCAACGCCTGACGGATTTCGGCCAGTGGGATACCGGTACTCTGTGCCACCTTGATAATGGCCACACGCCGCAATACATCGCGGGAGTAGCGCCGTTGGTTACCACTGGTGCGCCAACTGCTAATCAGCCCCTTACTCTCATAAAAGTGCAGAGCGCTTACCGCTACATCACAGCGCTCTGCCACCTCTCCAACAGTCAACTCACGCCGGATACTTTGCCCCGGTTGGATAGCAGCTTTGTCATTTTTCGCCTTAGTCACCTAAAGGCCTCCCAAAACCATTGACCTCAATATTACTTGAGGTTTTACACTGCGCCGCGATCCAATGCAAGTAAAGGAAGGAAAGTGATGAACTGGAATCGTAAACAACCGAATCCGACTCTCCAGACACAGTCAGCACCGGGCTTCTTTCAACTGATGGTGGCAGCACAGAGCCTGAGCATCAGCCTGGTCAAAGAAACCAAGCAGCAAGAAAGTCCATCGGCTGCCAATACCGGGATCGGGTTGAATGCCTGCAAGGTCGGGGGCCAGTCATGAAAACTGTTGCTGCGAGTGCAGTACCTGGTAATTTTACGGTTCCCACACCCCAGCGGCTGACGTTATTGTGCCTCGCAGCACTCACAATTATGTCCGGCGCTACTGTGGCGCCATCCCTGCCGGCCCTGGAAAACTATTTTTCCCAACACCCAGATAGTGCGCTGCTGAGCCGGCTGGTTTTGAGTTTGCCCGCCCTGATGATCGCCATATTTGCACCTCTGGCCGGGATTATCTCAGACCGCTACGGAAGGCGCAGACTACTGCTATTGGCGGTAGGTCTGTATGGCTTTGCCGGGACTTCCGCTTTATTGCAAAACAGTCTGGAAGGAATTCTCGCCAGCCGCATTCTTCTGGGGGTGGCCGTAGCCGGCACAATGACCTCTGTCACTGCCTTGGTAGGAGATTATTTCACCCCCAGAGAGAGGCAGGTTTACATGGGGCAGCAAGGCGCTTTTATCAGCCTCGGGGGAGTTGTCTGTCTACTGGCCGGGGGATTACTCGCAGATCTGCATTGGCGTGGCCCTTTTGCCATTTACGGGGTTGCGCTGCTGTTGATTCCCGCGGTGCTGATCTACCTTCCTGAACCCAAACGCAGCTATACACTCAAAAAATCAAAAAGCATTGCAGAAAAAAAAATCTACTGGCTGGGATTCTCCGCCTTGCTCGGTGCTGCCATGCTGAACAGCCTGGCTTTTTTCCTGATCCCAACACAGCTGCCTTTCCTGCTGCAAGAGATCGGTGCCAGCTCTCCCAGTCAAGCCGGAGTAGCCATTGCTGCGGGTAATCTAATGGGCGCTCTCGCTTCGCTGACTCTGTTCCCACGTGCACACAAAATTTTTGGCAAATTTGGAATTTTCGCCTTCAGTTTTACCGTTATGGCCACCGGCATGGGGTTGATTTCCATAGCAGAATCTTTCTCTGGAATCATTATCGCCATGGCAATCTACGGTAGTGGTATGGGAACACTCATACCACATATTTTTTCTACAGGGTTGGAGTCAGCTACAGAAAATATGCGCGGGCGCATTTCGGGAGCGCTGACCGCCAGTGTATTTATTGGGCAATTTTTATCTCCTTTT
Organism: Microbulbifer variabilis ATCC 700307; assembly: GCF_000380565.1. Taxonomy (GTDB): domain Bacteria; phylum Pseudomonadota; class Gammaproteobacteria; order Pseudomonadales; family Cellvibrionaceae; genus Microbulbifer; species Microbulbifer variabilis. The sequence continues at coordinate 626,145 of NZ_AQYJ01000028.1, read as the reverse complement.
CTCAGTCAGCCATGGGTTAATCACTTTGGTCTTGCAAGTGCCTTCTCTACAGTGGCTCTAGGGCTATTGTTACTGGCAGTTATAGCCCTGATAACCCACTGGCTTAAAACAAAAACATCCACTGAAATTAAATTGCGGTAGGATGTAGACCCGCCCGACAACGCAACGCCAAAGAAGTAACCGTAACTTTGGCAAGGAGAGAAAGTGAAACCTATTATTTCGATCCAGGGCCTCGGCAAAACCTATGCTGGAGGATTTACCGCCCTAAATAATGTCGACCTGGAAATTCAGCGTGGGGAAATCTTTGCCTTGCTTGGCCCCAATGGAGCTGGCAAAACCACCCTGATCAGCATTGTGTGTGGCATCGTCAACGCCAGTCAAGGCAGTATTCGCGTCAACGGGTTTGACATTCAGTCAGACTACCGCAAGGCCCGCAATGAGATCGGTTTGGTGCCGCAGGAAATTTCCACCGATGCCTTTGAAACCGTATGGGCTGCTGTGAAATTCAGTCGTGGCCTGTTCGGAAAATCCCCGAATCCCGCCTATCTGGAAAAGATTCTGCGGCAATTGTCTTTATGGGAAAAAAAGGACAATAAAATTATTACCCTGTCTGGTGGCATGAAGCGCCGCCTGATGATTGCTAAAGCGCTTTCCCATGCGCCGAATGTCTTATTCCTGGATGAACCCACCGCAGGTGTAGACGTAGAGTTGCGCCAGGATATGTGGGAGATGGTACGCGGACTAAAGGATTCAGGCGTCACCATTATCCTGACTACACACTATATCGAGGAGGCCGAGGAGATGGCCGATCGCGTCGGCGTCATCAATCATGGTGAACTGGTATTAGTGGAGGAGAAAAAAACCCTGATGCAGAAAATGGGTGAGAAGGAACTCAGCCTCAACCTGCCCGAGCCATTACAGAGAATTCCCGATGCCCTTGCCGACTTGCCTCTAAGCCTAAGCGGAGATGGCAGCCAACTGGTATACCGTTTCGATGTCAAAAGCGAAGACACTGGCATTGCGGAGTTTTTGCGCCGCCTCAATGCAGCCAGTATCGATTTTCGCGATCTACATACCAGAGAGAGTTCCCTGGAGGAAATCTTTGTCAACCTGGTGCACGGTGCGCGCAGGGAACGAGAGGAACAGCTAAGCAAGGAGACCCAGGAATGAACTGGTACGGAATCGCGGCGATTTACAAGTTTGAAATGGCGCGCACATGGCGTACTCTGATGCAGAGTATCGCCTCGCCGGTACTCTCCACCTCCCTCTATTTTATTGTGTTTGGCGCGGCCATCGGCTCGCGTATGGGGGACATTGACGGTGTTAGCTATGGAGCCTTTATTATCCCTGGCCTGATTATGCTGGCACTGTTAAGCGAGAGTATTTCCAATGCCTCTTTTGGTATTTTCTTTCCGAAGTTCTCAGGCACCATTTACGAAGTGCTATCCGCACCAGTATCGGCTTTCGAGGTTGTAGCCGGCTATGTGGGAGCTGCAGCATCCAAATCAATTATTCTCGGGCTCTTGATCCTGCTCACTGCACGCTTTTTTGTGGACTACGAAATTGTCCACCCCTTCTGGATGATCGTATTCCTGGTGCTGACTGCGGTCACTTTCAGCCTGTTTGGTTTTATCATCGGTATCTGGGCGGATGATTTCCAGAAACTGCAAATTATTCCGCTAATGATTATTACCCCCCTGACTTTTCTGGGTGGAGCTTTTTACTCCATTAGTATGCTGCCGGAAATCTGGCAGAAAATTACCCTGTTTAACCCGGTGGTCTACCTGATCAGCAGTTTCCGCTGGGCGTTTTATGGGGTTGCCGATGTAAACCTGGGCCTCAGCGTGGGAATGATCCTTCTTTTTCTTCTCCTTTGCCTGACAACTATCTGGTGGATTTTCCGCACCGGCTACCGGATTAAAACCTGATCAGTGAGATTTTAGGGATGGGGGAAATTCACGAGGGTGGCTGTGCCTGTGACGCCGTGCATTTTCGCGCCGCTGGCACTCCTCACCGAGTGAGCCTCTGTTCCTGTAGCTGGTGCCGAAAACGTACCGGCAGTCTAATCGGCGTGTCGGTGTATTTTGACAAGGCCAACGTAGAGTTCATCCGAGGCAAGTTGAAAAGTCACCAGTTAATATCCGATGCGAATCGCTGGATAGAGTGCCAGTTCTGCATCAGCTGTGGCAGTGCCGTTACCTGGACCCTGGAATTTCTGCCTAGGTATCGCGGTATTGCCGGAGGCGCCTTCGACGACCCGGTATTTATTCAGCCAGAACGCTACGTCTACTACCAAAATAAACCGGACTGGCTGGAAATAAATAGAGATATCAGCCGCTGCCCGATGATGGCGGGCCGCACCGACCAATATTAGAAATCAACGGTAACCGCGCATAAACAGTGCCACCGCCTTGCGCACCCGCTCGCGTCGCTCCTCCTCTGCCTGCACCTCACAGCAGCCGATCAATACACGCATATGCCGGCAACCCAGCAATATACCCATAAAGTCCTCAGCGGCCTCGGCCGGGTCCTCCACCCTCAACTTACCCATCTCGGTAGCACGGCGCAGCAACTGCTCAATATCCTTCAGAATTCGCTGAGGACCCGCATCGAAAAACAGCTGTGCCAGTTTTGATTCCTGCGCGGCCAGTGCGCACAAAAGCCGTAACAAGCGAATGCTATCTTCGCTGTCCACCATGCTCAGGAAGGCCTGGCCAATGCGCTCCAGTACTTCTGCCACCGAATCCCCCTCCTCCAGGTCGAAAATAGGCAGGGGCATCATCATCTCGCAGCGGGAAGTGATCGCAGCACTGAACAGCGTCTCTTTATCAGAGAAGTGGCTGTACACCGTCAGTTTCGATACACCCGCAGCAGAGGCCACCGCATCCACACTGGTTGCGGCAAAACCTTTGGTCAGAAACAGCTCCTTGGCTGCATCGAGAATTGCCTGGCGTTTGGCCAGATCCTTGGGACGCCCGCGCTGGGCAGCCGCCTGAGACTGTTCAGACATAGCACTCCATATACTGGACTCACCAGTTTAATAAATTTACTATACTGGCCAGTATAACATTACCGGCCGCCCGGCCATGACTCGTCCACTTCTGGACTTACCTTGTCGCCTCGCCGCCGAGGAAGGGAGCCCCTATGTACCGACCGCTACTCTTCACCGCGCTGTCATTCAGCCTGCTGTTGTCCGCCTGCGCGCCATCGGAGCCCACCGAACAGCAAGAAAAACCCCGCCCAGCAGTAATGGTCCAACCCCAGGTGGCCAGCGCACAGATGGATGTATATCCCGGCGAGGTACGCGCCCGCTTCGAACCCGCCTTAGCCTTCCGCATCAGTGGCAAATTGCAGCGGCGCCTGGTTAATGTGGGCGACCGCGTTGAGCAGGGGCAGGCATTGGCCGAACTGGATACCGAGGACCTGCTCCTGCAGCTGGATTCTGCGCGCGCACACCTCACCTCTGCCGAAGCCGACCAGCGCTTGGCGAGCAGCGAGTTAGAGCGTCACCGTAAACTATTGGAACGCCAGCTGGTCAGCCACTCACAGTTCGATGCGGTGGAAACCCGCTTCGAAGCCAGCGATGCGCGTCTGCAACAGGCCAGGGCGCAACTGGATGTAGCGCGCAACCAAGCCACTTACGCAGAACTGAAGGCGCCTGAGAGCGGAGTGATCGCCCGCCGTATGGCTGAAGCAGGCCAGGTTGTCGCCGCTGGCCAGGGGGTTTTCGAGCTGGCCGCCGACGGTGAACGCGAGGTGCGCATCGATTTGCCGGAGCAGGCAATTGGTCATTTCCGCGTCGGCCAGCCACTGACCGTGGAACTTTGGTCGCAACCAGGTAAATCCTTTCCCGCCCTGGTGCGTGAGCTATCCCCCGCCGCAGATCCAGTATCCCGCACCTTTGAAGCACGCGTGGCTTTTACCGATAAAACCACCGGCATTGAAATAGGCCAGAGCGCCAGGATCTTCGTTCCCAAAGCAGCAGCTACCGATGTTTTACAGGTCCCCATGTCAGCAGTGAGCGCCGATGAAGGCAAAGCCTTCGTATGGGTACTGAACCGCGAGCAGCAAATCCTGCATAAAACCGAAATCACTGTGGGGCCCTATGGCCAGGAGTTTGTACCAGTTTTCTCCGGCCTGCGCGCCGATGATTGGGTCGTTGCCGCCGGCACTCACCTTCTACTGGAAGGACAACAGGTTCGCCCAGTGGATCGCATGAACCGCCCAATCGATCCAGACCGGGCCCTCGCGCGCCAGGACTGAGTGGCGGCCGCACTCAGAAAAGAATCTGACCGAGCGCGCAGTAAAAGGCGCTGCTACGAATTTGCCGAAATACGGCTTGCTCGATAGGGCCGTACTTCAACACAGAGAAATTGCCATGGGTTTTAACCTTTCCGAATGGGCACTGAAAAATCGCCCGCTGGTACTCTACGCCATGATCGTACTGGGGCTGCTTGGCGCGGCCTCTTACACGCAACTTGGGCAAAGTGAAGACCCGCCCTTCACCTTCAAGGTAATGGTGATCAATACCCTTTGGCCCGGCGCCAGTGCCGAAGAGGTATCCCGTCAAATTACCGAGCGGGTAGAGAAAAAACTACTGGAGACTGGCGACTACCAACGCATCTCCTCTTTCTCCCGCCCCGGCCAATCCCAGGTGCTGTTTGTCGCCCGCGACGATATGCATTCGCGGGATATTCCCGATCTCTGGTACCAGGTACGCAAAAAGGTCAGTGATATCCGCCACACCCTGCCACCGGATATCCAGGGCCCATTTTTTAACGACGAATTCGGCACCACTTTCGGCAATATCTACGCACTGACCGGCAGCGGCTTCGATTACGCCCTGATGAAAGACTATGCCGAGCGCCTGCAGTTGGCACTGCAGCGGGTCAAGAATGTGGGCAAGGTGGAATTACTGGGTCTGCAGGACGAAAAAATCTGGGTGGAAATTTCCAACACCAAGCTCGCCTCCCTGGGTATTCCCCTCACCGCAGTGCAAAGCGCACTGCAATCGCAAAACCAGGTCGCTGATGCCGGCTTTGTAGATACAGTGAGCGACCGTGTGCGTATTCGCGTGAGCGGCCAGTTTCACTCGGTCGATGAAATTCGCCGCTTCCCCATCACCGCCGGTGGGCGCACCCAGAGGCTGGGTGATATTGCCGAAGTACACCGCGGTTTCAGCGATCCTGCACAACCGCGCATGCGCTTTATGGGCGAAGACGCCATCGGCTTGGCCGTATCCATGAAAGAAGGCGGTGATATCCTCAAGCTGGGCAAACAGTTGGACACTACTTTTGCCGAGCTGCAGGAAGACCTGCCGATCGGCATGCAATTGCGTAAGGTGTCCGACCAGCCTGCGGCTGTAAAACGCGGTGTGGGTGAGTTCCTGCAGGTATTGGCAGAGGCGCTGGGCATCGTCCTATTAGTGAGCTTCTTCTCCCTCGGTACCCGCCCCGGCTTGATAGTAGCGCTATCGATACCATTGGTGCTGGCCATGACTTTCGCATTAATGAATTACTTCAATATTGGCCTGCACAAGATTTCCCTGGGCGCCCTGGTACTCGCCCTTGGCCTGATGGTGGACGATGCCATTATCGCCGTGGAAATGATGGCCATCAAAATGGAACAGGGGCTCAGCCGACTAAAAGCGGCCGGCTTCGCCTGGACCAGTACCGCCTTCCCCATGCTCACCGGTACCTTAATCACCGCCGCCGGTTTCCTACCCATCGCCACGGCCGAATCCGGCACTGGGGAATACACCCGCTCGATCTTCCAGGTAGTCACGCTTTCCCTGGTTGTTTCCTGGATTGCCGCAGTAGTATTCGTGCCTTACCTGGGACATTACCTGCTGCCCAATTTAGCTCGCCATGATCACAGCGGTGAGGTTCAGGACCCCTACCAGAAGCCCTTCTATCAACGCTTCCGCCGCCTGATCACTTGGTGCCTGCGCCACCGCAAAACTGTCATAGTGGCAACCCTGGCGATCTTTATCGGTTCCCTGGCCTTGTTCCGCCTGGTGCCACAACAGTTCTTCCCCTCTTCCGGGCGCTTGGAACTGTTAGTAGATCTCAAGCTGGCCGAAGGTGCCTCACTGAAATCCACCGAGTTCCAGGCCAAGCGGCTGGAAACCCTGCTGGATAAAAATGACCTGGTGGAAAACTATGTGGTGTATGTGGGCACCGGTTCGCCGCGTTTCTACCTGCCACTGAACCAGCAACTTCCTGCAGCCAGCTTTGCCCAGTTTGTAGTGATGACCCGCAGTGTTGAGGAGCGCGAGCAGGTTCGCAGCTGGCTGATCGAAACCATGGCGGAGGAATTCCCCACCCTGCGCAGCCGGGTATCCCGCCTGGAAAATGGACCACCGGTTGGCTATCCGGTGCAGTTTCGTATTTCCGGTGAACATATTGGTGAAGTGCGCAGCCTGGCCCGCCAGGTTGCCGAGCGTGTGCGGGAAAATTCCAAGGTTACCAACGTACATCTGGACTGGGAGGAGCCCAGTAAAACCGTCAATCTGAATATCGATCAGGACCGCGCACGCACCATGGGTGTGAACAGCGCCTCGCTTTCCCGTGCCCTGCAAAGCTCACTCACCGGTATTACCGTTAGCCAATACCGCGAAGACAACGAACTGATTGACGTACGAGTGCGCGGCGATGAGCAAGAACGCTACGCTCTCAGCCAACTGGGCAATCTGGCGGTGCAAACCGACAGCGGCCGCAGTGTCCCCCTCAACCAGATTGCCACCCTGGAGTACGGCTTCGAGGAAGGGATTATCTGGCACCGCGATCGCCTGCCCACGGTCACAGTGCGCGCAGACATTTATGGTGAAGAACTGCCCGCTAATGTTGTAAATGAAGTATGGCCGCGCCTGCAGAATATTCGTGAGCAATTGCCACCGGGCTACCTGCTGGAAATTGGTGGCAGTGTGGAGGAATCCGAGCGCGGACAAAAATCAGTGAATGCCGGTATGCCGCTGTTTGTGTTGGTGGTATTTACCCTGCTGATGCTGCAGCTGCGCAGCATGTCCCTGTCTACGATGGTCTTCCTCACCGCGCCTTTGGGACTGATCGGGGTTACCTTGTTCCTGCTGCTGTTCGGCAAACCCTTCGGTTTTGTCGCCATGCTAGGCACCATTGCCCTGGCCGGTATGATTATGCGCAACTCCGTCATTCTGGTGGATCAGATACAGCAGGATATCAGCCAGGGCTTGAGTGCCTGGGAGGCAATTATTGAGTCCACTGTGCGGCGTTTCCGCCCAATCGTTTTAACCGCCCTGACTGCGGTATTAGCGATGATCCCACTGTCGCGCAGTGACTTCTTCGGCCCCATGGCTGTTGCCATTATGGGGGGGTTGATCGTAGCTACCGCCTTGACCCTGATCTTCCTGCCAGCCCTGTATGCCGCCTGGTTCCGGGTGCGAGAGGAAAAAACAGAGACTGAGGTAGAAATTCCAACGGAGTTAAATGGTGCTGAGCCGCAGGTATCCTGATAATCGCTGACACCCTAATAAAAAGACTCAAGTAAAAACCAAAAGAAAAAAGGCCCGGATATTTACATCCAGGCCTTTTTTCATTCAGCAGCTTTTAATCGCCACCATCAACATACGATTAAGACTTCTTGGATTTTGCAGCCAGAGAGTCATACACAATACCGGTCCAAATATCCGGGGTCATAAAACCCTGTCCATACTGATCATCGAAATCCTTGGTGGGCTTGGCAGCAATGACTTGATCGCGACTTTGACCACTATCGACCAATTTCTGAATGCGATCCCTCAGGGTCTCCAGCATATCCCGTTGCACTTTTAACTCCGCAGGATTACTCAGAGGACCATGTCCGGGAATGATTTTTGTGTTTTTACCAGAAAGCGCCAATGCGGTGTCCATAGCTTCAATCATGCCATTCACCGAACCACCAGAAGAAAGATCGATAAATGGATAAGTGCCATTGAAATAGATATCGCCCATATGAATCACATCGGCTTTGGCGAAATGCACAATAGAATCACCATCGGTATGGGCTGGGCCGACATGCTGTACCTTAACCTCATCACCATTCCAGTGAAAAGTGGTGGCATCGGTAAAGGTGATTACCGGTAGTGCTGCTGGCGGTGAGGGCTCAACCTTACGCTTAAAAGCCTCTATAAACTGTTCGGTACTCACACGTTTGCGCACATTCTCATGGGCAACGATCAGGGCACCACTTTTACCCAGGTTTTCATTGCCGCCGGTATGATCGCCGTGCCAATGGGTATTGATCACAAAGCGCAGCGGCTGATCTGCCAAACCCGCCACCGCTTTCTGTATTTTTGCAGTGAGTGGTGCATATTGGTCATCCACCATAAAGGTGCCGTCCTCTCCGACCAGTACTGCGATATTGCCACCAGCCCCCTGGAGCATATATACATTACCTGCCACCGGCTCACTGCTAATTTCGATCTTGGCAAAGCGGTCTTCGGCCAATAGCGGGGTGCTGATTAGAGACGCTAACAGCACCGCAATAGCTGCAATCTGCTTCATGAATATTTCTCTGTTTTTATTGTCATATTGCTACAGTGATATTACTCAATTCAGGACGCCTGCTCTAGCTGCTTAGGCTCGCCCTTTGCTTCCTGACAGGACAACATGGCCATTAATATATCAGGGCGGTCGGTAACAATACCATCCACGCCCAGGTCGATGTAGCGTTGTAGATCGGCCCGCCCGTTTGCTGTCCACACAGAAACATGCAGGTTGAGTTTGTGTGCCGCGCGCATAGTACCCGCAGTTACCACATCCAATCCAAAGTGGAACATTGGCAACTGCATTGTCTGATAGTGAGGGGCCAGCAGGCCTTCCGCTCGAATCAATTGAGCAAAATACAATAGTGCCGCTTCCCAGGTCACTGCGCCTGTAGCAACATCCGGACTGAGACGCCTGAACGCACGAACAACTCCATGATGAAAGGAAGAAACAATCACCTGCCCATGCTTTTCCTTCGTCTGTAATACCTCGCTCAAAACCTCTGCGGCAGCGTATTTAGCGCTTTTTAACTCCAGAATCAGAGGAGTATCACCCACTTCCTCCAATGCCTCTTCAATAGTAATAATTGTCAGAGGATTCTCACGATAGGGATAGTTCTCTCCATCCGGGCTCCAATGATAAGCAATATTTAACTCGCGCAACTGGGCAAGGGTCATATCCTCAACAGAACCACTGCCATCTGAAGAGTCTTTCAACTCAGGATCATGTAATAAAACCAGATGGCCATCGGCGGTAAGCCAGAGGTCCACTTCGATACCATCGACACCCAGCTCCACCATTTTTTGTAAATACAACGAGGTATTACCGGGATACAGACCGTTGCTGCAATCATTACCATGGGAAATCACCATAGGGTTACGTGTATGTGTAAGCCGCAATGCCGATTTTTTCGCAGGTCTTGATCTGGCGTAAATCATCAGCACGATCAACAGACCAGCAAAGATCAACAACATAGACATGAATCAATACCATTTATACGCGACAAAGAAACAGTTGCCCTGGCATACCAAACACCGCTTGCAGACACAGTCAATACACAAAATCCAATAAAAGTCCTTATACCACGTAGAATTTCAACCATTGACAGCTGGCTCGGCCATTAGCTCTTCTCCAGCTCTCTCATTATTTTCCGTAGTATTCTCTTTCCCGCCACTGCCCTTATTAGCTCTCTCTTTCCAGTAGTGAAGCAATACACCCTGTAACCACAAAGGAAAAAAAATCACCAAATCATAAAAACGATTTAACAGTATGCCAGTATGCATTACTGAAGTGGCCAAAAGGCGCAGCCCACCACAAAGCAGACGTAAACTGAGCACCAGGCAGGTGCCTATTACAGTACGCGCAGAGGAGATAAATTGCTCCAATGGAATTGCAGTAAAAGCCAGAATTAAAGGAAGGATAAAACCAAGCCCCATCTGCGTCAGAGAAACAGGCCAATAAGTCCCCATTCCCGCCATCATCGGCAAAGCCTCACCTGCACTGGCAGCCAGCAGCTGGTCATACTGTAAAAGTAATTCACGCGTAAATGCCAAGCAGGCCTCTACCATAGAAAAAAGTAGCAACAGTGCCAAAGCAGCCCAGTTCAAACGACGCCGGATATTATCTGACAAGGTATTGATCGCCGGAAACATCCGTGTGACTTGCAAGCATTCCATCACCATGATTCCAAGGCTCACCTGTAAAAAGATAAGTACGTAGGCGACAATATCTGTAACAACAAAACTACCGAGAAAACTATTACCACCCAATATTTCTGCTACCGGGCGCGCGATTAACTGAAAATTAACAGAAATACCAGCCACCGCCACCATTAAAGCCATGGAAGCAATTAAAAATCGGCCCATGGAAGAGGCTGACAGAAAGCGCACACTACGATCACTTTCCTGCAAAATTTCCTCATAGCGCTCCATGTGTAAGTCCAGGGCTTTAGTACGCCGAATGACCGACTCTACATTTTTATTGATTCTCCCCAGTGTGATTAGCATTGCACGCCAACTGGGCATCATTCGTTTCAGTAACTGATGTCGCTCACGAGTAGATTCCCGATAAGACTCCAGAGCCTTGGATTCCGCCTTTCGCATGGAGTGATTAATCGTTTCCAGCACGTCTGCCACAACAGAATCATCCTGGGCGGGAATTTCTGATACGGAGCGAATAGCACGAGCCCAGTTGGAGGGTTCAGGAGGCACTTCAGCACTGCGTACATAGTCTTCATCGATAGATGTCAGCTGCTCGCACAAACGACGGTGAAGTGTTGGATATTGCGCCAACTCTCTCTTCATTGCCCCTTCTATACGCTCAAATTCCCTTTCGATATGACGCTCTGCCGTCGCCCTGCCAGCTGCCAGCAAAACTTCTCGATTGCGCTCAAGGAGAGTCTGCTCTGCGGTGCCCAATGCACCAGCCGCAAGGCGCAGGGAACGATAACTAAAGCGCGCCAGAGCATATATAGCCCTATGTACCGGCCTCCTGGCAAGGAACATTGCGAAAAGGCCGAATAGGAGCCAAAGCCACAGCGGCAAACTATTGATTAATGGACTCACGATGTTAGCTCCCTAGCGACAATTCAATTGCCCATCCTATCAGCTAGCAGTCACACAATCGCCCAAAATGTCACAGTTTATATTGCTATAAGACGACATCACCCTATCAGAGATAAATCCAGACAAAATGGTACCAGGGTATCTATTTCAACAAGATAAACCGGCATCGAAATAGCATTTGCAGCATTAATGTATTGAATTACCCAATAGTGTTTATTCGCACGCCACACCTTCTCAAATTACAATGCCGACAAATTCTCGGGAAAGAGTCCTCCTCAAATATTCACTAACCAGGCAGTATTCCCAGATAAAAAATGACTCAGGAAATTCTCCAAATATTAAGCACCAATAAAGCGAAGCATTCAGAATAAAAAGAGGTAGGACTGAGAAGCTAAAGACGCAAATGACACAGCAAAAAATCACGACCAGGGAGAAGTGTTTTTGGGAAAATGACACTCAGGGATACATGAGAACAATTTTCACAGATAGTTCCACCAATAAAAAATAACTGCGACATTTTCTTAATGTGGTTTTTTTATAACTGAAAATAAGGCATCTATTTTTCCAAGCCGTCCCACCCCACGTCTACACTCCAAACTAAATTCTCACTGGGTGAGTCATTTTCCCTAAGTACAAAAAGGGAATATGCGTAAGCAGGGATGCCTTCAAAAGAGGCATCAAAAGCCAATCAGGAAACTTATGTAACAGGAGTTGATAGAGGATCTCAAACTCAAATTTGGGAAAGATCTATCTGTATCAAGGAGAGGTACGAGGTATATGCCGGTTCTTTTTTTCAGCAATTCCGGCCTTCAGGGCGATCTTTTATTTTCACTTTTTTCTCAGTCTATTCCGCTCCCATGGGAAAAGGCGAGCATAGGAAAACAGCGCCATTGCCTGCAGCACTATGAGGCAATAATTGTTGACTGTTGGCAAATAGGTATTGCCGCCACATCCAAAGAATTTCTTTCCGACCTGAAAAAGATCAGTCATCCAAAAGCTATCCTTATTAACTTTCCAGTGGACTTACCTTTACATATCTTGGAAAAACTGCGCCAAAGTGGTTTCTACCTCCTCTGTGACAGTAATACCAGCCAGGAAAATTTAATTCAGAGATTAAGTACTGCTATTCACAGCTGTGAAAGCAGGCAGCATGGCAGTACCCCAAATCCTCTTCCTCTAACACGCAGAGAACAGGAAATTCTAGGACAACTGACTACGGGTGAACCCAACAGTGTGATTGCCACCAAACTTCACTTGAGTGAACACACTGTAAAAAACCACATGTATAACATATTCCGAAAAATCGGCGTAAAGAATCGCCTGCAAGCCAGTAATTGGGCAAAACTCAATCTCCAGGAAGAGAAAATATGAGGCTAAGCCTGCTGATATTTTTTCTCTGTATGTCAATTGCCTATGCTCAGGATGACACAACCGTCCCTCCTGCAGACACCGACTCAGGCAAACTAGAGGATGAAATCAGCGGGTTTAATATTGATCGAACAATAACGCGAACCGGGCATGATTTTGCGCGTTATCTGAGTGAATACAGAAATCTGAACTATCCAGATTCAACTTACAACTTAACAGTTTACGAGCGCCCCTCCGCACGGTGGGGCAACCTGATTTGGGTAACCTATAACGACAAAATAGTTTTTCGGCGCTTTATCACCCCAAGCACCAACAATATACACCGGCTGGCCGATGAGGCAGCACAGTATATTCACCAAGCGGTACTACAAGATCGCGTAAGCAGTGCGTTCACAGATAATTTTGATTTGGGAAAGGATGAATTCTAATGCAAATCAGATATTTGATAGTTCCTGCTGCCCTGCCTGTGATTATGTTCCTGTCCAGCAGTGGCTATGCCACAGAATTAATTTACGAACCAGTAAACCCCAACTTTGGTGGCAACCCATTAAATGGCACCTACCTGCTACAAAATGCGCAAGCACAGGACAGCCATGATGACCCCGACAAGCCAGACAGTCTGTATGAGCAGCCCAGCGCTCTGGATCGTTTTACTGACTCCCTCGAAACACGGCTTTTAAACCAGTTGCTTACTGATGTGGGCGATGGCAATAGCGGTGAACTAATAACTGATGACTTTATCGTGCAGATCGTTGACAACGACGGTGTACTGACCGTGTTGATCACTGACCGGAGTACTGGAGATAAAAGCGAAATCGTTGTAAGCGGGCTCAACCCGACTAATTAGCATAGTACCCAACTCCGAAGGAAAACTGGCAATGCGTAATGCAATAAAAAAAGCCATAGTTTTGCCCGCCCTGGCGTTCATATTAACACTAAGCGGCTGCTCCGCATTTAAAAGTCTTGGTGATGCCATTTTTGGCCCAGGTCGTACTGAGGCCATGCTCACACCGCGTATGAACACCTACAGGGATTTACTTAACCTGCCAGAACCAAAGGGTAAAATTCTGGCAGCGGTATACAGTTTTCGGGACCAAACGGGACAATACAAGCCTGCCCCAAACAGCAGCTTCTCTACCGCTGTCACCCAGGGCGGTGCCGCCATGTTGATGGATGTGCTGAATGAATCAGGATGGTTTATTGCGCTTGAACGCGAGGGATTGCAAAACCTACTCACTGAAAGAAAAATTATTCGCGCTGGTCTCAGCAAGCCGGATGCCCCTGCAAACAACAGTGTCCCTCTACCTACCTTAATTGCCGCCAATGTCTTATTGGAAGGGGGAATTGTCGCCTACGACCAGAATATTCAAACTGGTGGCGCAGGAGCCCGCTACTTTGGTATCGGAGCTGATGAGCAATACCGTATTGATCAGGTCTCCGTGAATCTGCGTGCTATCGATATCCGCTCAGGCCGAATATTGCATTCGGTATTGACCTCGAAAACCGTTTACTCAAAAGCAATCAGTGCCGATGTATTTCGCTTTGTAAGATTCCGGCGCCTACTGGAAATGGAAGCCGGAGTGACATACAACGAACCCGCACAACTTGCTATGCTTTCAGCAATGGAATCTGCGGTAATTCATCTGATCAGTGAGGGAATTATTCACAATTCATGGGCACTGGCGAACCCCGATGATATCAACAACCCCGTACTGCAATATTACCTGAATGACAGCACGGTGATTATGTGATGAATCCACTTGAGACAGGACGAGCTTAAAAGGCTGAAGCAACCATGCCAAGTATTAACAAGCACCACCTCCCCCTGAGCCTTACCGCTGCCCTCTTTCTCTTTTCAGGGGTTTGCAGCGCCACAGACCTGGATTCCAGCAATGAGCTGGCGATCTCCAGTGAACTGAGCGCCGCCAACCTTATTTCTGTTTCCAATCTCACCGTCATTAACCAGGAAGGCGGTGTAAACCATATCAACGTACGACAGTCAGGGCGAACCAACTACACATCTGCTCATCAGGATGGCAATCGAAATAATCTCTCTGTCACCCAGGCTGGCGAAGACAATGTTATTCTATCAAGACAGATAGGAGATCAAAACTTAAGTGGCCTGATCCAGGTAGGCTACGAGAACCTAATTGATATCGAGCAGTACGGCATGGGAAATTCTGCCGGGATTTCCCAATTCGGTACGCAAAACAGTGCCCATGTACAAGAAATTGGCATCTTGCATAAGGTCAATATCTACCAAAGTGGCCATGGATTACACACGTCTGTCACAGTAACAGGCACTGCGACGACCACCTATATCAGCCAATACGATTAAAACTGGTATTTGATCAATTCTCTACTGGCACTATTTTTTATTGGTTTTCTATCACCACCAAGGTCTGTCTCTCATTAAAAATTGCTTTCGGCGCATTTCACCTAAGTTAATAATGATTAATCCTGCACTGATTTCAACTCTGCTATCGATATAGTACATTCAACTCAACAAACCCTGTATATCTGGCCAGTCGCATATTTTGCCGAAATAGAAAGTTCCATAAATTTACCATCTAACGATTCGAACTATTTTCCTAGTTTTTAGAGAGTTACCTCCTATAGCCGTCTCGCAGGATTAGGGCAAAACTCTAAACATATCCGATCACTTGTTGTTTACACCTCTCGGACATTACGTCATGCAGGCATTAGGTTGTTATATAGAGATCATCTTCTCTGGGCCAAACCGGCCCTTCTTTACCAAGGTCCCGAATGTTGTACCTGGGAGACACTTGAATTTTCAACCTGGCATTAGAGCAGTACCGCCATCTTAATGAAATTTATCTAGCGACAGGGAACGATCAGTCGCTGGTAGCAGTATTCAGTCACGGATCAATAGTGTTTTAAATTCCCCTGCGGGATAAAACCGTATTGCCGTAATTACCCTTACCTGAAAAGGTACGGAAGTAATTCAGCGTAAATTTCGCTGGTTTATATAGCGTCGGAAGAAAAGGAGTATCTCATGAAGACGTTAACCCCTATCGCAGCAGTGGTCGCCATTGCCATAAGCAGTGGCGCACTTGCAGCAAGTAACACCACAATCCAGAATCAGGGAGGCGTTGGCAATATCGCGACTTCCACTCAAGTCGGCCCAGGTGTTGACAATAACCTGGTAATTCAGACTCAAGCTGGCACTGTCAATACATCAACTGCTCTACAAACTCTTGGCAGTGACCTCAATACTATCAACCATCTCCAAACTGGCGCCCTGAACACTGCTACATCCACTCAATCTGGCGGACTCCTGAACACCGCTTCTATTACCCAGGTTGGTAGCGGTAACAGTGGTATAACCACACAAGCCGCCTCGTCATTTGCATCTACAGCACTTATTAACCAGGTCGGTGATTTTAACACTGGCGTGGTTACTCAAACTGCCAGTTCACTGGATCTTGCTTCAATTAATCAAGCTGGCGACTTTAATGTTGCGACTGTTACCCAGACACTCAGCAGCTTAAATACTGCCATTGCCAATCAAGTGGGTGATGTTAACATCGCCACACACATTCAAACAGGTGCACTCCACACATCAACATCCACACAAGTGGGCACCCTCAATGTTGCTACCGTTTTCCAGGCTGGCTTGGGCAGTGATTCTTTCACACTACAGACTGGTTTCGGCAACGTATCCCTTCATGCCCAAACTGGCTTTTTTAACGATGCATTCACCAATCAGCTAGGCACTATCAACATTTCCACCATCACCCAAGCCGGGTTTGGGCACGATGCAATTGTCAATCAGGTTGGCACCGCCAACTTGCATACCATCACTCAATTTGGACTTAACGAAACCGCTGTTGCCACTCAGGTCGGTACTGGTAACGTCGGCATAATAGTGCAGTAGGAATACCGACCAAACCTTTTGAAAATGGATGTCAAATCACTCGTACTAGGAAGTTAGAGGTTTTACCATGAAGAAGTTAGCCCCAATCGCCGCAGCAATTGCCCTCACCGCAACTGCCGGTGCTTTCGCAGCGAACAACACAGCTGTTCAAAGCCAGTTTGGAGTTGGAAACCTGGCCACTGCAACTCAGGTTGGCCCAGGGGTAGATAACAATACCATTACCCAGACCCAGGTTGGCCTGCTTAATCTATCCACTGCATTACAATCTGCGGGAAATAGTTTGAGCACCATCAATCATACCCAGGCTGGTGCCTTTAATGCGGCCACCTCCTTCCAAATTGGTTCCACACTAACTACTGCAAATATTACCCAAGTAGGTGCTGCAAACGTTGGTACAACCACACAGACGGCCCCTTCCATCGGCAGTGTGGCAAATATCAACCAAAATGGATTTGTAAACTTTGCCAGCACTTTGCAAACTATCAGCTTCTTTGATGTTGCCACCGTAACTCAAAACGGTCTGCTCAACCTGGCTCTGGTAGTACAACCACTGGGTGCCTTCAATACTGCTGCAGTTACTCAAACCGGTGTCCTGAACAGCGCATTCCATTCCCAGGTTGGTGCCTTTAACACCACTACCTCAAACCAGCTCGGCGCATTAAACAGCGCTACAGCTATCCAAACCGGTTTCTTCAATGATTCTGGCATCCTGCAAGCTGGTGCCCTGAATTTTGCTCTACATACTCAATTGGGCGCATTCAATGACGCACAGTCAAACCAAGTGGGCCTCTTGAATATTGCCACCAAAACTCAGATAGGTTTGGGCCATGATGCAGTAACAACTCAAGTGGGACTGCTCAATAGCCACTTCACCACTCAGATCGGATTTAACGAAACTGCATTCGCCACCCAGGTTGGCATTGGTAATGTCGGTGTAATTACACAGTAGTTCCTTAGAGAGAGAGAAGCTTGTGGCGGTCATTAAATGACCGCCTTTTTTTAAACCCTGATTTCTCTTTGCTTTTATAACCTCGAGGTACGATTACTTTTTTCTCAACGAAATTTGCGAAGCTAAAAGCTCCTGGAAATAGTAGAGGAGGCTGAAAAACCTTAATATCTAATCCCATGGTGTCACAGATTTATTTACTGTATGGCATAAGTATCGTTAACTTATAAAAAAGCCCACTTTATTCCCAGGTTTTCAAGACTTCTGTCCTATAGCCGTAGAACCGCTCCTCATCAAAACTCTACTCAGCATCAAGATGCTGTTCATGAGGTATCGCAAGGTTGATTTCCTGAATGTCAAAAATTGAAGTTCTGTCTTCAAATATTGATTGCAAAACTGCCACCTGGAAATACCCAGAAATTTTTTACAGTGTGAAAGTACTTTGCAGTACCGGATGATGCTGTTTTATCAATTTTTCCACATTAAAAAGCTTCTCAAGCTGATCAAGATATCTCTCTAGGAGTACCGATGAACAAGTACACACCCTTAGCGGCAAGTATTTTTCTTGCAATCGCCAGTACCGGAGCCGTCGCTGCAAACAACACTGCCGTACTTTTCCAGAATGGGGCAGGAAACTCAGCTACTGCCGATCAAAGTGATCCAACCGTTAACAATAACTTTATTTTCCAGACCCAAGTGGGAAATAACAATACAGTTTATGCAGAGCAAACAAACGGCAATGGCTTAGGGGTGATTACACAAACCCAAACCGGGGATAATAATAACGCCGAATCTTACCAGGAAGGTAATACACTGGGCACCACGGCCACCATTACCCAGATTCTGAATAATCACAATGCGGTAACCGATCAGGATTTCAATACTGGCGGTGCCGCGGTTATTATCCAGTCTGGAGATATGCAGACAGCCCAGATTGATCAAGTTTCTAACGCACTAACTGTTGGCGTAGCAACACAGAGTGGCTTTAATAATAATGCTTTTGTATTCCAAATCATGAACCTGGCTGACGTGGCTACTGTTGTGCAAGATGGCACCACAAACCAAGCCAATGTTTTCCAGGTAATGGGTACCGGAGATGCGGCTACTGTCGCCCAATTTGGAGTAACCAATATTGCCACAGTTGCTCAAACATCGGGCACCGGTAACGTGGCCAATGCTACCCAGATTGGCACAATTAACGTTGCCAATATCACACAAACTGGTGGCTTTGCGAATACTGCCACTCTCACACAAAATGGCACCAACAGTGGCACTCTATTACAGAGTAACAGTAGCTTAAGCTCTATTAATGCAATCCAATCTGGCACATCCAATGGTGTAGTACACAACCAGGTATTGGCAACAAACGCTACATCACTATCAACCCAGGTTGGCACCTTCAACCAGTTTAATATCACTCAACAGGGAAGTGACAACTACAGTGAGCTTTGGCAAGTTGGTGATAACCAAGTTGCTATACACAGTCAAACTGGTGACGATAACTGGGCACTAACCGAGCAATTTAGTAGCTTTAACTTTGCAACAGTCACTCAGCCTGGCAGCTCAAACGACTCCTTCATTTTGCAAGGTGTAGGAACAGGAAATGTCACAAATGTATTGCAGATTGGTAGCTTCAATAGCTCTATTGCAACTCAGGTCGGCAATGCAAATATGCTCTCTGTTACCCAGCTAAGTGATGGTAATGTTTCCATAGAAAACCAAATTGGGGATGGCAATATGGCTGTTGTTGTTCAGTAGTTCAAACTTGGGAAAGCCAACCTGACAACAGGTTAGCTTTCCCAGCACTTCAATTCCGATCTCTGGAAACACTAGACATTTGAATCTTTACTACCTCTCCACGCCACAAAATTAGATTCTTTTATGTATTACGGTTTCATAGCTGCATCTTCCAAGTAATATTGAAATCCAGCATCTCTGGATATGTAGATGCACAACCAAAGGTAAATACCATACCAACAAGTACCATCAACTGGTTTAAGTATAAGAAAAAAGCATCAGCTGGCACTATTAAAATCCAATACATCACCCAAGCAAACTAAACGACAATACGATAATTCGCATTCAATTAGGTGCCAAGAAAAATAGATTTAGAAATACACATCAATTGAAAAGACATATCTGCCAAGGCATTTTTTTTACGCTCACTTCAGCTAAAGTTTCCTGTAAGGAAATTTTGTAGGCCCCGGCGATGGCTTCACTTGAAAGAGGCCATCTTCGTGTAAATGGATATGAATGGACTCGAGTACACGGTAATACGCAGGAGTACACAGTGAGGAAGGTTACCGTTCTGCCCCTGGCAATTTTGTTGTCAGCCAGTGGTATCGTAAGCGCTTCAGATAACACCTCAACAATTGAACAGAGTGGCAATAACAATTCCGCCACGGCCGACCAGACGGACATAGGCGCTATCGACAACCATATTGAAGTTAATCAAAGTGGCAACCATCATAGCGCTGAAGCCATACAAACCAATGAGGCTGACAGCACCATTTACCAAATTCAGGAAGGTACCCTGAATGACATGTACAGCCTGCAGATGGGTGGCATCGGAAACAATGTACTGATCTATCAATCAGGAATGGACAATCGAGCCAGTACTTACCAGATTTCGGCACAAAATAATGAGGCTATGATTCGCCAGAATGGAATGGGCAATGAGGCGGAAATCCACCAGCACCTTGGTAGTGATAATGTTTCAGTTATTGAGCAAATTGGCGATATTCATGGCGCTCTGATTGGCCAATATGCAAGCTTTAACTCCGAGGCTTATATACTGCAGGAAGGTTCCTATCACGAAGCCTTAATCAGCCAGGAAGGCAGTGGTCACTACGCCAATATTCATCAAGCGGGTATGTCCCACACTGCTGAAATTGAACAGGCTGATATGTATAACGAAGCTGATATAGTTCAAAATGGTGAAAGCAACCTGACTACGATTGTCCAGGTTTCCTGGTACAACAGCGCTTATGTTAATCAGGATGGATTTATGAACCATGCCACTATTATGCAGTCAGGTGGTGGCGGACTTGGTGGCGGACATATGGTGATAGTGAACCAGTCCGGTGGATTGAATAACGCAACGGTGATCCAGTCTGGGTTTTCTGAGTCAGCAAATATTACCCAGGTGGGCACAGGTAATACCGCCATAGTGCATCAGTAATCCAGATATTTCATGCTGAGGAGATTAATTAGCTCCTCAGCCATTCTTATTTTTTGGAGTTAATTTCCGGGCAATAATTTAATTTCCCTTACCATTTAACTCCCAGCTATTTTTTTGGGGAGCTACCCCCATATAGCCACACTTAATTTCCATTATCCCAGACCTACTAAACCGTAGAATAACTGCAAACGTCATCGAAATTGGATACAAGTAATCACAAGCAGGTCACATAGTAAAAATTTTTTATCCGAAAACTAAATCATCCTTGCCATTCACTCAGTAAACTTTAATTTTTCGATAGCTATCTGTCGCACTTTGACTCCATTACGCCTCCCCTTATCTGCGCAGATTTTAGGTAGCCATATTGAATCACCTGACAGCGTCGCCAAAATCACTATTTTTCCTCTCTCTATTTCTACAAATAAAACTTTATTCCTAGAGAATTAGAACTTCTCTCCTATAGCCGCATCTCACTGCAGCTACAAGACTGAAGAGGACGGAACGAACATTTGGACTCCTAAGCAGTATCAAGGATGCCAATTATCATGTATTTGTTTTCCCCTCACCTCGATTTTCCATCGATACGCTATTTCATGCGGCCACCTCCTATTGCTGGCCGTATTCCCGATTTACAGTTGCGCTGACTCTGCCGGGCTAGTGCTTTCGCTGTAAAAACCTCGGCACAGGATGACGTGCCATCCCTATCAGCACTTGAACGCTGACCCCAATCGTGATGCTCATTTTTATGTAGTAATGGAGACACTCATGAAATCTTTGACCCCTATCGCTGCCGCAATTACTCTCGCTATCAGCGGTACCGCTTTTGCGGCAGATAATGTTACCGAGCAACTGCAATATGGAAACGGTAACACGGTAAATTCTTTTCAGGTTGGCGCTGGAAGCCATGACAATTACGTAAAACAAGTACAATATGGTGATCACAATGCCGCTGTCGCTTCACAAGGCGAAGAGCATGACAGCGAAGCCATACAATACCAATATGGTGACGGTAACTTCTCCAACATAACCCAAATTTTTGGGCACGATAACCATGCCACTTCCAAGCAGGTAGGGGACCACAATACTTCAGTAACCCTGCAGGTTAACGAGCACCATAGTAAGTCTTACCATTACCAGGAAGGTAACGGTAATGACGCTAAAACGCTTCAAACTTTTGGTGGGTACAATGTTGCCAAAATTAAGCAGAGTGGCGACTATGGCAAGGCATCCATAACCCAGCTGGGTAGCTACAATGGCGAGGTAATTATCAAACAAAAAGGCGACCATGCTGACACCGATGTTATACAAACCGGCGAAGGGAACTACGTCCATATCTATCAGGGTCATGGTGGTATGAACGATGCCGACGTACACCAGAGCGGTAATCACAACGATGCTCATGTTAAGCAAAAAGGCTGGATGAACGACGCACATATCAACCAGCCGGGTGATTATAACTACGCAAGCATCAAGCAGCGTGGCTATAAAAATGATGCCGAAATTGATCAACATGGCGATCATAATGATGCCAAAACTCGTCAAAAAGGCTGGAGGAATGACGCGGACGTCGATCAATACGCTGATAAAAGCTATGCAAATATAGAGCAGTACGGATATAAAAATGATGCCGATATTCGCCAAGCTTATGGGGAGCATAACGATGCCTCCATTGATCAGAAAGGCTTCTACAACGAGGCGGATATCTCCCAGGCCGGTTACTATAACTACGCCAATGCCAAGCAGATTGGATATGGCAACGA
This sequence comes from Microbulbifer variabilis ATCC 700307, assembly GCF_000380565.1. Lineage (GTDB taxonomy): Bacteria > Pseudomonadota > Gammaproteobacteria > Pseudomonadales > Cellvibrionaceae > Microbulbifer > Microbulbifer variabilis. Next base: position 603,927 of record NZ_AQYJ01000028.1, on the reverse strand, counting down.
CGTCTATCTAGGCCAGATCGGTAGTAAGCATAAGGCGTTAGCAGTCCAGGTCGGCGGATACAATGAAAGCTTGGTCGGCCAGCTCGGCCACTGTGAAACTGCACTGGTTCTTCAGGTAGGCCATGCAAACAAGAGCGTTGTTTTACAATAGGAAACTATCAGAAAGAAAAAGGGCGGCCTATGGCCGCCCTTTTTTGTGGTGAGGGACCTTATTACAGGTGCTCTACCGTATCAATCTCATACTCCACTGCGCCAGAGGGAGTATGCACCACAACCACGTCTCCCACTTCCTTGCCAATCAGGGCACGGGCAATCGGTGAATTTACTGAGATTTTGTGTTTCTTCACATCAGCCTCATCGTCACCAACAATCTTGTAGGTTACTTCCTGATCATTATCCAGGTGAATAATCGTTACTGTAGTACCGAAAATTACCTTGTCGCTGGGCTCAATCGACTTTACATCGATCACTTGTGCATGGGAGAGCTTGGCTTCAATTTCCTGGATACGCCCTTCAACAAAGCCCTGCTTCTCCCTCGCCGCGTGGTACTCGGCATTTTCCTTCAAATCACCGTGTTCTCGCGCCTCGGCAATAGCCTGTACAACAGCGGGGCGTTCGACTTTTTTCAGATTATCCAATTCTGAACGCAGCGCATCTGCGCCTTCAACGGTCATTGGTACCCGGTTCAATGTGGGACCTCCATTATAGTTACTACGAAACCGGGCCCTGTGTTACCACAAGGCCCGGTCGGAACTTACGAATTGTTGTGAATGCTTAGGACAGCTTTACCACACGCTGGTGCAAATCCTGCAGGCGGCGAACCTGCAACGGCTGCTCCTGGCGCATGGCCATCGCCATGGCCTGAGCGGCCGCCAGGGTGGTGGTGTAACACACCTGATGGTTCTCGGCACTGCGACGGATATCCGCAGAGTCGCGAATCGCCTGGCGACCTTCGGTGGTGTTTACCACCAGTGCAATCTCGTCGTTTTTAATCATATCGACGATATGCGGGCGACCTTCACTCATCTTGTTGACGGTTGTAACGGGAATATCGTTTTCTTGCAAGACCTTGGCGGTGCCACGGCTGGCAATCACCTCGAAGCCCAGCTCCACCAGATCGCGGGCAACGCCCACTGCATCGGCCTTGTCGAAGTCACGCACAGAGATAAATACGCGGCCGGACTCCGGCAGGCGATCGCCAGCGGCAACCAGGCCCTTGTCGAAGGCTTCCGCGAAGGTGGCGCCTACGCCCATCACTTCGCCGGTAGACTTCATCTCTGGGCCAAGAATCGGGTCCACTTTGGGGAACTTATTGAAGGGGAATACAGACTCTTTGACGGAGTAGTAGTCCGGAACGATCTCTTCAGTAAAGCCCTGCTCTTTCAGGCTGATACCCGCCTGACAGCGCGCGGCCACTTTCGCCAGTGAAGTGCCGATGCACTTGGAAACGAAAGGCACAGTTCGGGAAGCGCGCGGGTTCACCTCGATCACGTAGATCTCGCCGTCCTGGTAGGCCAGCTGGGTGTTCATCAGGCCAACCACGCCCAGTTCGCGAGCCATGGCTTTCACTTCCTCGCGCATACGATCCTGCACATCCGACGGCAGGCTGTAAGGTGGCAGGGAGCAGGCGGAGTCACCGGAGTGAACGCCACACTGTTCGATGTGCTGCATGATGGCGCCGATTACAACATCCTGGCCATCGGATACCGCATCGATATCCACCTCAATGGCGGCGTTGAGGAAGTGGTCCAGCAGTACCGGCGCTTCGTCGGAAACCTGTACCGCTTCTTTCATGTAAGTGAGCAGCTCGTCTTCTTTGTAGACGATCTCCATGGCGCGGCCGCCCAGTACGTAAGACGGGCGCACAACCAGCGGGTAGCCCACGTCTTTCGCGGCCTGGATGGCTTCGGAGACGGAGCGCACGATAGCGTTCTTTGGCTGTTTGAGGCCGAGACGCATAATCATCTGCTGGAAACGCTCGCGGTCTTCGGCGCGATCGATCTGCTCTGGAGTGGTACCAATAATCGGCACACCTTCGTTGGCCAGGTAGCGCGCCAGGTTCAGCGGAGTCTGACCGCCGAACTGTACGATTACGCCTTCCGGCTTTTCTTTGGCAACGATTTCCAGCACGTCTTCCAGGGTTACCGGCTCGAAGTAGAGGCGGTCGGAAGTGTCGTAGTCAGTGGAAACGGTCTCCGGGTTACAGTTGACCATGATGGTCTCGTAACCGTCTTCGCGCATCGCCAGAGCGGCGTGTACACAGCAGTAGTCGAACTCGATACCCTGACCAATACGGTTGGGGCCACCGCCGAGTACCATAATTTTCTTCTTGTCGGACGGCTCTGCTTCACACTCCTCATCGTAGGTGGAGTACATATAAGCAGTGGAAGTACTGAACTCAGCTGCACAGGTGTCCACACGCTTATAAGACGGGAATACGCCCAACTTGTGGCGGAATTCGCGCACACTCTTTTGGCTCACCCCCAGTAAGTCGGCGAGGCGGCGATCGGAGAAACCCTTACGCTTGAGGAAACGCATATGCTCAGCAGTCAACGCTGAGGTAGGCAGTGACTTGAGCGGCTCTTCAATTTTGATCAGCTCTTCGATCTGCACCAGGAACCAGGGATCGATACCGGACAGATCGTAAACTTCGCCGACGCTCATGCCCATGCGGAAGGCATCGCCCACATACCAGATACGCTCGGCACCGGGTACGGAAAGTTCGCTGCGCAGACGGCTCTCAGCGCCGTCTTTGCCCGGGTCAATCTTGCTTTCCAGACCGAAGCTGCCCACTTCCAGGCCGCGCAGGGCTTTCTGCATGGACTCCTGGAAAGTGCGACCGATCGCCATTACTTCACCCACAGACTTCATCTGGGTGGTCAGGCGCGCATCGGCCTCACCAAATTTCTCAAAGGTGAAACGCGGAATCTTGGTGACAACGTAGTCGATGGACGGCTCGAAGGACGCCGGGGTAGCACCGCCGGTGATATCGTTTTGCAGTTCATCCAGGGTGTAACCCACTGCCAGCTTGGCCGCGACCTTGGCGATCGGGAAGCCGGTGGCCTTGGAGGCCAGTGCGGAGGAGCGGGAAACGCGGGGGTTCATCTCGATCACCACCACGCGGCCAGTCTTCGGGCAGACGCCGAACTGTACGTTGGAGCCGCCGGTCTCAACACCGATCTCGCGCAGTACCGCGATGGAGGCGTTGCGCATCAGCTGGTATTCCTTGTCGGTCAGCGTCTGCGCCGGGGCAACAGTGATGGAATCACCGGTATGTACACCCATCGGATCGAAGTTCTCGATGGAACATACGATGATGCAGTTGTCGTTCTTATCGCGAACCACTTCCATCTCGTACTCTTTCCAGCCGAGCAGGGATTCGTCGATCAGCAGTTCATTGGTGGGGGAGAGGTCGAGACCGCGCTTACAGATCTCTTCAAACTCCGGCCAGTTGTAGGCCACACCGCCACCGGAGCCCCCCATGGTGAAGGACGGACGGATAATCACCGGGAAGCCGAACTCTTCCGGTACCTTCTTCGCCTCTTCCATGGAGTGGACGATCTTGGCGCGCGGAGTTTCCAGGCCGATCGCCTTCATCGCCTTGTCGAACAGGTCGCGGTCTTCCGCTTTCTCGATAGCGTCTTTGTCCGCACCAATCAGCTCGACATTGAATTCCTTCAGGACACCGTGCTTGTCCAGGTCCAGTGCGCAGTTCAATGCTGTCTGGCCGCCCATAGTGGGCAGGATGGCGTCGGGGCGTTCCTGCTCGATAATCTTGGCTACGGTGCGCCATTCCACCGGCTCGATGTAGGTGGCATCGGCCATGGCCGGGTCGGTCATGATGGTGGCCGGGTTGGAGTTCACCAGGATCACCCGGTAACCCTCTTCGCGCAGCGCCTTACAGGCCTGGGCACCGGAGTAGTCAAATTCGCACGCCTGGCCGATCACGATGGGGCCTGCGCCGATAATCAGAATGCTTTGGATATCTGTGCGTTTTGGCATCTTTCTTCCGTTCTACTACCGGCTAAGGCCGGCTGCGCTAAATTTCATTCGTGTCTTGTAAGGAGACTCTAAACAACTCCGTAATGCCTCTGGCTTGCAGAGCGGTTCACAATCAAGGCGCGGCTTCGCAGGAATGTCTAGACCTTTCAAGAAGTCGCAACGCGGAGTGTGAATCGCTATGCAAGCCCCGAAGGGCGGGCCTTGAAGGCCACAGCTGCTGCGTTGCAGCTCTTGCAAAGGGCTACGGCCATTCGCGGCGAGCTGCGCCTAACATCTGCAGCCTTCAAGGACCCGCAGAGGTATTACGGCGTTATTCAGAGTCTCCTTATAACCGCCGCAAAAGCGGCGGTTGTTTGCCCTACCCTGGGCGGGCTGCACCCTTAGGCGCGCTCTTTCATCAAATCGATAAAGTGGTCGAACAACGGTGCCACATCGTGAGGGCCCGGGCTCGCTTCCGGGTGGCCCTGGAAGCTGAAGGCCGGCTTGTCCTTCAGGTGAATACCCTGCAAGGTGCCATCGAACAGGGACTTGTGGGTAACTTCCACATTGTCCGGCAGGCTGTCGGCGTCCACTTCGAAACCGTGGTTCTGTGCAGTGATCATCACCTTGGTGCTGTTCAGGTCCTGTACCGGATGGTTGCCGCCATGGTGACCGAACTTCATCTTGGCCGTTTTACCGCCCACCGCCAGGCCCAGCAGCTGGTGGCCCAGGCAGATACCGTAAGTGGGAATGCCCGCGTCGAGGATTTCGCGGATAGCGGTAATCGCGTATTCACAGGGCTCGGGGTCACCGGGGCCATTGGACAGGAATACACCGCTGGGATTCATCGCTAGCACTTCAGAGGCCGGGGTCTCCGCCGGTACTACGGTGATATCGCAGCCGCGATCCACCAGCATGCGCAGGATATTGCGCTTCACACCAAAGTCGTAAGCCACCACTTTGAAGGGCTGTTCCGGCGCGGCCTTGTGGCCTTCGCCCAGCTCCCAGGTGCCTTCATTGAAGGGGTAGGCTTCCTTGGTGCTCACTACCTTGGCCAGGTCCATCCCTTTCAGACCTGCAAATTCCTCGGCCTTGGCCAGGGCTTCTTCGCGGTCGATATTATCACCGGCAACGATGCAACCGCTCTGTGCACCCTTGTCGCGCAGCAGGCGGGTCAGGCGACGGGTGTCGATATCGGCGATACCAACGATATTGCGCTCGCGCAGGTAGTCTTCCAGGGACTGCTCGTTGCGGAAGCTGCTGGCCAGCAGCGGCAGGTCGCGGATTACCAGGCCGGCAGCCCAGATATCAGCGCACTCTTCGTCTTCCTGGTTGGTGCCAGTGTTGCCGATGTGTGGGTAGGTCAGAGTCACAATCTGGCGGGCGTAGGAAGGATCGGTGAGGATCTCCTGATAACCGGTCATGGATGTGTTGAACACGACCTCGCCAACAGAACTGCCGTGGGCACCGATTGCGCGTCCTTCGAAGACACTACCATCAGCGAGCACCAGCAGCGCGGGAGTTGTACTCTGCATAAAGTTGTGGGGCATGAAGGCCTCCGACGTAGGGACAGCTTTAGTCAAGTTGAACTCCAATCTTCAGAACTGCTTCCGGGCGGGGTTTGTGGGCTTTGGAGCACGCGGCTCCTGACTGGCACGCGCATAAAAAAGCGAGATGAAACATCGCAGCTTCATCTCGCTTTAAAAATCTTTTCACGCGCGGCTCTCACAAATTGGCCGATGCTTGCCACCGGCTTTTTAGTGGGCTCGCGCTGCGCGATCAAGCTTCGCGGCACCGGCCCAAATTCGGGCGCAGATTCTACGCGAATTTACCTCTGGACGCTAGTGCAAAAATACGCCAAGCCTGGCGGGGCGCTCTTCTTTACTCTGGTTTCTGCCCCAGGCGGAACAAGCTGTTTCCCATTTTCAGCTCAGCCTTTTCCAGCATGGTCTTGTTCATGCGCAGGGCTACTTCACCACCGCTATCGGCAAACTCAATCATACCGCCAGTTGCAGCAAAGCGCTGGGCATCACTGATAGTGAGAACCGGGAAGTACTCTACAGCCACCAGGGCCTTGAGTAAGCTGGCACGCTCCATGGCACCGAGTACTACGATCTGGCACTTGCGCGCCTGCAGCATCTCTTTCAGGTCAATCTTTTCCAGCTCCACCCGACGACCGTCGATACGCTGGTTCTTAAAACGCTCCGCCAGGGGTTCACCTAAAGAATCGCCTCCCATCAAGCATACCCTGAAAGGCGCGCGCTGATTGGCAAAAGCGTTGACCGGCCACTGCAGGTTGTAAGCGAAGTGCAGAATGTAATCCACCATCACCCTTCTCCCCAAAGGGGTATCGGAAAGGTTCACTGCCGCCTGCACTACTGGCGCAGCAAGTAAGATTAGAAGTAGAGAAAGACAGGAGAGGGTGCGACAGCTGGGAATTTTCACGATCGTTAAAGCCCTGGGGTTGCGCCGTCCGGGGCCATACAATTATCGCCCCAAAACGGTTTTAATCGGCGGAGGCCCACGGTTTGGGACCTACACCGGGGCTCTGGTTGCGCGCCTGCAAAAAGCCCGGCCACCCCTGAAGGTTAGTCTACCGGGCCTGCCAGTGTCGGCGCCATTCCCGCTCCAGCGACAACTACACCACCTGCGGACTGCCTCCACTGCCATCGCCTGTTACCGCCGGGCGCCATTTGAGCGCCTTCTCAATAGACATAATCATGGCGCCAGCCACATCCTTACGCGTGGCACTCTCAATCCCTTCAAGACCAGGAGAGGAGTTCACTTCCAGCAACAACGGCCCCTTACTCGAGCGAATAATATCCACCCCGGCCACCTTGAGCCCCAATACTTTGGCAGCCTTAATCGCCAGGCGCTTCTCCTCCTGGGTGACTTTCACTACCGAAGCAGTCCCACCCTGATGAATATTGGCACGAAACTCCCCAGGTGCCGCCTCCCGCTGAATTGAAGCCACCACGCGACCATCAATGACAAATAAGCGCAGATCCTTACCTTGCGCTTCGCGGATAAACTCCTGCACCAATAAATTCGCCTTCAGGGACTTGAACGCGTTGATCACCGACTCCCCCGCTTTGCGGGTTTCTGCCAGCACCACGCCGCGCCCCTGGGTACCCTCCAGCAGCTTCACAACCAAAGGTGCGCCACCCACCATTTCAATCAGCTCATTGGTATCCACCGGGGAGTTGGCAAAACCGGAGGTAGGAATACTCAGACCGCTCTGCTGTAACAGCTGAAGGGAAAATAGCTTATCCCTAGACTGGCTGATCGCTGCAGAGCCATTCAGGGCAAACACATCCAGGCTTTCAAAATGACGCGTCAGGGCGCAACCATAGAACGTCTGGCTTGGGCGGATACGCGGAATCACGGCATCCAGGTTATTGAGAATTCGCCCGTCCCGATAGTGCACCTCTGGCTCACTCGGGTCGAGCTTCATGTAGCACTGGCGGATATCAAGAAAGCTCATGCGATGCCCCCGCTCGGCACCGGCTTCCATAATGCGTCGGTTACTGTAGAGATCCGGATTGGATGCCAGTACACCGATACGCAGGCCAGTACCCGCAATATGGTGTTCATCCCGGTAGAATTCATCCAACTGGCTTTGGGGAATCTCACCCAGGCAAAAACTCTCTGAGGGGTCCACCAACATACGCCCCAGCATGGCCTCCCGACCAAGCAACATGCGATACCCCATACTGTCGCGATTAGTCAGGGTCAACTCGATATCCCAGACACTGCCCCCCACAGACATGGATGTGCGAATGACCGGGCGCTTCTCACTTTCACCTGAGGAGCTCCGCACCAGGCGTTTATCCAGCAGGCGAGCCTCACAACGCACAGAGGGGCGACGCTGGTGCTGCAATGGGTGAGCCTCAAAACTTACCCAGGGTTCACCGTCGCGCTTAAAGGTATGGATGTTATAAGCGTGCAGACAGGAAGTTTTCGCTCCAGAATCCACTCGCGCCTTAATCGCCGGAATGCCAAGTGCAGGAAATCCGCACCACTCCTCACTGCCGACAATCAGCTTCTTTTCCAATAGCAGTTCCTCAAAAGGGATTACAGGGTGGTCGACAGGGTGAAAACCCAGCGGCCTTTAATAGCTTCGCCCACAAAAATGGCGGGCAAATGAAAATTAGAAAATCATCTCGCGGCGCCCCTGCAGGCACCAAAAATATCGGTTCAAGGTGAGATTAGTTCAGCCCCAACACATCGCGCATATCATAGTGTCCAGGTGCGCGCACACTGCCATCACCAGCCAGCCACAAAGCAGCCCGAACCGCGCCACGGGCAAAAGAGAGTCGGCTGCTTGCGCGGTGACTGATCTCAACCCGCTCCCCTTCAGCCAGGAACATCACAGAGTGCTCCCCAACTACGTCACCACCACGCACGGTGGCGAAGCCGATCGTATCGCGCTCACGGGCGCCAGTCTGGCCCTCGCGCCCATAGATCGCCACTTTTTCCAGGTCGCGGCCCAGGGTCTCGGCGACTACCTCTCCCATACTCAACGCAGTGCCCGAGGGCGCATCCACTTTGTGGCGGTGATGCGCTTCAACAATTTCTATGTCCGCATCCTCCCCCATTACCCGCGCAGCGGTCTCCAACAACTTGAAACACAGATTTACACCGGTGGAAAAGTTACTGGCCAGGCATAGAGGCACCTTCTCCGTATTGGCCAGCACCTGTTTTTTCTGCTCCGCATCAAAACCGGTAGTGCCAATGACAATGGGACGCCCATGGGCAGCACAATAGGCAGAGTTATCCACAGTTGCCTGCGGCGCAGTAAAGTCAATCAACACATCGAAGCCAGCCTTTTCCAGGCTATCCACAACGGCGATACCATTACGCCCGAGCCCTGCGACTTCGCCGGCATCAGCTCCCACCAGGCTGGAACCCGGGCGTACAATTGCGGCGCTTAATTCGGCATTATTCGCAAGCTGTAGCGCCTCTGCCAGCGCCCGCCCCATACGTCCGCCAAATCCTGTAACCGCTATCTTTACTGCCATTCCCACCGCTCCTGTGTGCACCCTTAAGGCCTGGGATTCTACCCTGCACCCTCAGTGGCGCATAGCGAAATAGACCCCCTTTAAATGAAGAAGAGTGCAGACAATAAAAGCTGCTACCAGGCAGCTAACACACCATGGAAATATCAATGGTAATCTTTATTCCCAAGAGAGAGTTTGCTGCCAAAACGCTCTTGACCACCGCTGCTAGTCTTTATGTGATGGGATAAATGGAGCGCCAATATGCGACTTATGATCCGATCTAACCACCTGCCGCATCTACTTGTGGTGGTTATTTCCCTGACCCTGGCTTTTGGCAGCATGCCGGGCTCAGCCCAGCAACAAGGTGCCAATGCGGATTTTTGGGAGAAATACGATGACATAACAGATTGGGTGACGCTGCGTCTGCAGCTCACCCCTGAACAGGAAAAAGTCGTCTTGCCCATCCTGCAGGAGAGTTTTGCGGAAAAAAAGGCAGTATTGGAAGCCTATAGCTTGTTGAGCGACAAAAAAATTGATTTAACCCCCAAACAACGTGGAGAGATCGGCGCACAAATGGCTGCCATCAGCGCTCAAACGCTGAAGGAATTAAAGGGAAAATTAAATCAGAAACAACTAAAGGAGGCGGGCAGAATTCAGCACGAATTCCTGCGTGAATTTGCTAACAGGTTACGGGTCCGGGCAGCCCAGGAGCGCTGACCCAGTAAAGATATTACTGGGTCATTCCAGTGCTCACTCAGCCAGCTCTAGCAACTGAGGGAGCCAAGTGGAAGATTAAAGCTTCATATCCCCAAAGAAGTTCTTCACACCTTCAAACCAACCGGTCTGACGCGGTGCATTTTTCTTTTCGCTCAGGGTATTGGCAAATTCCTGCAGCAATTCTTTCTGTTTGCCGGATAGGTTAACTGGAGTTTCCACTACAACCCGACACAGCAAATCACCGGTAGCGCCGCCGCGTACTGGAGTAACGCCTTTGCCACGCAGGCGGAACAGTTTGCCTGTCTGGCTCTCTGCCGGGATCTTCAGCTTCACCTTGCCATCCAGGGTTGGTACCTCCAGCTCACCGCCCAATGCAGCGGCGGCAAAACTGATCGGCACTTCGCAGTAGAGGTTCTTGCCATCACGCTGGAACAGTTCGTGCTCTTTTACCACCACTTGTACATAGAGATCACCGGAGGGACCACCATCGGGGCCTGCTTCACCCTCTCCGGACAGGCGGATACGATCACCGGTATCCACACCGGGGGGAACCTTCACAGATAGGGTTTTGGTTTCTTCTACGCGGCCACGACCGTGGCAGCTGCCACAGGGATCGGAAATGATAGTGCCACGACCGCGACAATTGGGGCAGGTTTGCTGTACAGAGAAGAAACCCTGCTGCATCCGCACCTGGCCAGCACCACCACAGGTGCCACAGGTTTGCGGCGAAGAGCCAGGCTTGGCACCAGAGCCGTGGCAGGTATCACAGGAAGCCAGGGTCGGCACCCGAATCTTGACTGTGGTGCCGCGCACCGCGTCCTCGAGGTCCAGCTCAAGATCGTAGCGCAAGTCGGAACCCCGCGCCGGGCCACCGCGACGGCCACCGCCGCCACCACCGAAAATATCGCCGAACACGTCGCCGAAGATATCGGAGAAGCCACCGAAACCGCCGGCGCCACCACCACCCATCTGGCCCTCTACACCAGCGTGGCCAAATTGGTCATAGGCAGCGCGCTTCTCTGAGTCCGACAGGATCTCGTAAGCTTCATTAGCTTCCTTGAATTTGTTTTCCGATTCCTTGTCATCAGGATTGCGGTCCGGGTGGAACTTCATCGCCACCCGGCGGTAAGCTTTCTTCAGCTCTGCATCTGAAGCGCCGCGCTCGACGCCCAGGACTTCGTAATAATCGCGTTTCGACATAAAACTATGTTCTCTGGTCCGGCATCAAGAACGGCCAAACTCTTTCTACTTCTCTGTCCCTAACCAAGCTCCGCGTTGCGGAGCACTGCCAAAATTAAGAAACATCACTTTTGGCAGTTATCTGAAACAACACAGGGCGCGGGGCCTATCAAGAAGGCACCGCGCCCCTGAAGTTTTCCGGCAGCCACTGTATAAGCTGGTGCCGGAAATGCAAGCGAACGCTTACTTACCTTCTTTTTTGTCGTCCTTTACTTCTTCGAACTCGGCGTCAACAGCATCGTCGCCAGCGGAAGATTGCTGCTGCTCACCCTGCTGAGCGTCTGCACCAGCGGCACCTTCAGCGGCCTGGGCCTGCTCAGCGTACATCTTCTGTGCAACCGGACCAGAAGCTTCGGTCAGCTTGGTGGTGGCAGCTTCCATAGCAGCCTTGTCATTGCCTTTCACCGCCTCTTCCGCTTCAGTGATAGCTGCTTCGATTGCAGACTTCTCTTCAGCGGTGGCTTTGTCACCGGCTTCTTCCAGGGTCTTCTTGGTAGCAGAGATCAGACCGTCGAGGGTATTGCGGGTTTGCACCAGCTCCTCAAACTGCTTGTCCGCTTCGGCATTCGCCTCAGCGTCCTGAACCATCTTATCGATCTCGTCCTCGGAGAGACCGGAGGAAGCCTTGATCACGATGGACTGCTCTTTACCAGTCGCCTTGTCTTTCGCGTGTACGTGCAGGATACCGTTGGCATCGATATCGAAGGTCACTTCGATCTGGGGTACACCGCGGGGGGACGGCGGAATATCAGCCAGGTCAAAACGACCCAGGGATTTGTTCTGGGAAGCCTGCTTGCGCTCACCCTGTACCACGTGAATGGTTACCGCAGTCTGGTTGTCTTCCGCAGTGGAGAAAACCTGGGACTTCTTGGTGGGGATAGTGGTGTTTTTGTCGATCAGCGGAGTTGCAACGCCACCCATGGTTTCGATACCCAGGGTCAGTGGCGTTACGTCCAGCAGCAGTACGTCCTTTACGTCTCCAGACAGTACGGCGCCCTGGATGGCAGCACCCATAGCAACAGCTTCGTCAGGGTTAACGTCTTTACGCGGCTCTTTGCCGAAGAAATCGGTGACTTTCTGCTGTACCAGCGGCATGCGGGTCTGGCCACCAACCAGGATCACTTCGTCTACGCCTGAAGCGGACAGATCCGCATCTTGCAGAGCGATTTTTACCGGCTCCAGGGAACGGGCTACCAGGTCTTCTACCAGGCTTTCCAGCTTGGCGCGAGTCAGCTTAACCACCAGGTGCTTGGGACCGGTGGCATCTGCAGTGATGTACGGCAGGTTCACTTCGGTCTGCTGGCTGGAGGACAGCTCGATCTTGGCTTTTTCCGCAGCTTCTTTCAGGCGTTGCATGGCCAGGGGGTCGCCTTTCAGGTCGATACCCTGGTCTTTCTTGAACTCTTCCGCGAGGTAGTCGATCAGGCGCAGGTCAAAGTCTTCACCGCCGAGGAAGGTGTCACCGTTGGTGGACAGTACTTCGAACTGCTTCTCACCGTCGACGTCTGCAATTTCGATAATGGAGATATCGAAGGTACCACCACCCAGGTCGTATACCGCTACAGTGCGATCGCCACCCTGCTTGTCCAAGCCATAGGCCAGGGCTGCCGCAGTCGGCTCGTTAATGATGCGCTTAACGTCCAGGCCCGCGATACGGCCGGCATCTTTGGTTGCCTGGCGCTGGGAGTCATTAAAGTAAGCAGGTACGGTAATTACCGCAGCTTCTACTTTCTCGCCGAGGAAATCTTCCGCGGTTTTTTTCATTTTCTTCAGGACTTCGGCAGAAATCTGCGGCGGAGCTTTTTTATCGCCTTTCACTTCTACCCAAGCGTCGCCATTGTCAGCTTCGGTGATGGTATAGGGGACCATCTTGATATCTTTCTGTACAACGTCGTCTTTAAACTTGCGGCCGATCAGACGCTTAACCGCAAACAGAGTATTCTGGGGATTGGTCACCGCCTGACGCTTGGCGGACTGGCCCACCAGAATTTCGTTGTCGTCAGTGAAGGCAACAATAGAAGGCGTAGTACGATCACCTTCGGCGTTCTCGATTACACGCGCCTTGTCACCATCCAGTACCGCTACACAGCTGTTAGTGGTACCCAGGTCGATGCCGATAATTTTTCCCATCTGTAAAATCCTCATTTGATGCGCGCCGCCAGCTCTGTTCTGTATGCAACGCGCGAATAATTCCTGATGTCAGCTATATTGGTGCCGGCCAGTGAAATTCAAGGCCGTTCCACTCATTTGCCGTTACGGGGCCTTACTAACCACAACCATGGCCGGGCGAACCAAACGACCGTTGAGGCGATAGCCTTTTTGAAACACCTCTAGAACCGTATTCGGCTCCACCTCCCCGTTGGGTACCTGGGTCATTGCCTGGTGCAATTCCGGATCAAACGGCTCGCCAGCCGGATCAACTACTTCCACAGAATTTTTCGTCAGGGTATCGACGAAAGACTTGTGGGTAAGCTCAATACCTTCCACCAATGCCTTATTGGATTCATCAGCGTTATCGATGGTGGAAAGTGCCCGTTCCAGGTTGTCCACAACCGGTAACAAATCCTGCAACAATTTCTCTACAGCAAACTTGCGTGCACGATCGATATCCTGCTGGGCGCGGCGGCGGGCATTCTGCTCCTCCGCCTGGGCGCGCAGGGCGATATCCTTCTGCACAACCAACTGTTCCTGCAGCTTGATAATTTCATCGTGCAGCGCATCGGCACTTTCGGCTTCTTCGTGCAAAGCCTCTTCAGCCTGCTGGCGCTCCGCTGTGGAGGGGTCTTCTATCTCCGCGGAAACCGCCTCGTCTGTAGCTGTTCTGTGCTCGTCCGCCAGCGCTTCCGGCTGCACTCCCTCTGTGATCTGATCTTCTTCGCTGCGCTCTCTGGCCACTGCTTTCTCCGTCGCGTCGACTCTGTCAGTAATGAGTTGGGGCCCGTCCCGCGGGCTCTGGTGGCTATATGGGGCCATCCCCGTACAGTTCAAGTGGTTTTTTGCGCTAGCGCACAGTGACAGGGGAATCTGCGCTTGACGCTATAGCTTACCCAAGGTGAATACTGTATAAATAACCACTAATTGGGCATTCATACCCATCCATATAAAAGGACACAGAAGCGATCTCTATATGTTGCTGCACTTGTCTATCAGCCAATTCACCCTGGTGGACCAACTGGAGTTGGAGTTCGGTCCCGGTACCAGCACCCTCACCGGCGAGACCGGCGCGGGCAAATCCATCACTCTGGACGCATTGGGGCTCGCCCTGGGTGGTCGCGGCAGTGCCGAACTGGTGCGCACTGGGGCCAATCGCGCCGATATTTGTGCCACTTTTGATATCTCCGAGCACCCAGCAGCGGGCCCATGGCTCAAATCCCAGGAGTTGGATGCAGGACAGGAAGTTATCCTGCGCCGCACTATCGGCGCAGACGGACGCTCGCGGGCCTATATCAATGGCCAACCGGTTACCCTGCTGCAATTGCGCGCCCTGGGTGAGCAGCTGATCGACATTCACAGCCAGCACGAACATCAATCTTTACTGAAAAAGGACACTCACCGTCGCCTGCTGGACGAGTTTGCCCAAGCCCAGGAGCTGGCTGCTGAAACCCGCAGCCGCTACAAGACCTGGCAAGACCAATACCACCGCTACCGCACCCTGGCCAACAGTGTTGAAGAGGCCGAGGCACGGCGCCACCTGTTGCAGTACCAGCTCAAAGAGCTTGAGCAACTGGACTTGAGTGAGGGAGAAGTGGAAGCCCTGGAGAGTGAGCAGCGCCAGTTGGCCAATGCCGGTGAAATCCTAAGCGGCAGCTACCAGTTGGCCGCCCTTCTGTCCGGCGGCGAAGGCGATATCGCCGAGCAAATTCACCGCGCCCTGCAGCTGCTATCGGCCATGCCCGAGCAGGCACCGGCACTGGTGGAAGTGGCGCAAATGCTCGACAGCGCTCGCATCCAGGTGGATGAGGCTGCCGGCACTCTATCTCGGCATATCGACCGCTTTGAAATGGACCCCGAACGCCTGTCAGAAGTGGAGGAACGCCTCAGCGCTATTTACCAGGCAGCGCGCAAACACCGTGTACAACCCAAAGAACTGCCATCCCTGCAGCAACAGCTGCAAGAAGAACTGGACGATATAGGCTCCGCAGACGCCCTGGAGCGACTCGCAGCGGAATGTGAAAAACTGGAGCAGCAATTCCGCAAAACTGCAGGCAAGTTGAGCAAACTGCGGGCAAAGGCTGCCACAGCGCTTGCCCACGCAGTGAATCAACAACTGGGCGATCTGGCCATGCCCCATGCAAAGGTCGAACTGGCCCTGCAAACCCTGGACAAGCCCTGCAGCCATGGGCTCGAGGAGGTGGAAATCCTGATCTCCACCAATCCCGGCCAGCCCCCTCGGGCACTGGGTAAAATTGCCTCCGGCGGTGAACTTTCGCGAGTCAGCCTCGCGATCCAAGTGGTAACAGCACAGACTTCACGCACCCCCACACTGGTCTTCGATGAAGTGGATGTGGGCATCGGCGGTGCCACAGGTGATGTTGTGGGGCGCCTGCTACGCCAGCTGGGTGAGACCCGCAATGGCCGCACAGGCCAGGTAATCTGCGTTACCCACCTGGCACAGGTGGCAGCCAGGGCCCATCGCCAGTACCTGGTAGAAAAACACAGTGACGGTGAGCGGGCCTTTGTGGCTCTGCGCGAACTGCTAAACGGCGAGCGCCGCGAGGAAATCGCACGAATGCTCGGCGGTGCTCCCAGCACCCAATCCCTGGCCCATGCCGAGGAAATGCTCTCCAGGACCCACTAATGCAAGGCTGAGCCAAGCAGGTTCTACTTACCTGTTTGGCTGCCACCCCAGAACAGCCTGACCGCACAGACAGACAGGGGCATCCAAAATCCGGCTGTTGAGCAATGAAATCCCGCAGATCAATAAAGAACCGCCATACAATCGGGCAAAATAGCCTGCTTGCCGGTGAGATATGCCGTTTTAGGACAAATTGACCAAATATGACTGGGTATGGCGGCAGAAGTCACCATATACTCAGCCGCTTGTTTAACTTTGTTTGAGTAGTATCGGCCGAGTTTATGCAGAGAACGATTTTTAACACCCCCATTGTCACGCCCCTGCTGCGCCAGGTAGCCAAACTGCTCCTGAAATTGCACGGCTGGCGCGTTAATGGCGACCAGCAGTCACTTAAGCTGAAAAAGTACGTATTGATTGGGGCTCCCCACACCACCAACTGGGACGGCTACTACTTTATTCTCGCCGCGCTCAAACTGAAGATGACTCCGCAGTGGATGGGCAAGGACAAACTGTTCAAGTTTCCCCTCGGCGGACCTATGCGCTGGTTTGGCGGTATCGCCGTAGATCGCAGCAAAGCCAATAACCTGGTGGATGCCACTGTTCGCCAGTTCAAACTGCGCAAAGAACTGGTCATCGCTATCCCACCCGAAGGGACACGCGCCGTAGCCGAGCGCTGGAAGTCTGGCTTTTACCATATTGCGCGCAGCGCCAAGGTGCCACTGGTATTGGGCTTTATCAATTTCTCTAAGAAAGAAGTGGGTATTGGCCCGATTGCCCAATTAGGGGAAAACCTGGAAGCCGAATTGGCCAAGTTGAGGGAGTTTTATGCGGACAAGATCGGCAAATTCCCGGAACTCTACACGCCGCCCTGCCAGCCACAGCAATAAGCAGGCAAGGGAATGGGTGCGGCGAAGGCCGCACCTGAAATAATCTACTTTTCTTTCGCTTTCACATAAAGCACCAGACTGTGGCCTGTTAGCTCATAGCCGTGCTCTTCGGCGATCTGGCGCTGCAGCTCTTCGATTTCCTCATTGTGGAATTCGATTACCTTACCGGTATCGGTACACACCATATGATCGTGGTGATCACCGCGATCCAGCTCAAATACAGAGTGGCCTCCATCAAAATTGTGGCGCACAACCAGGCCAGCGCTCTCAAACTGGGTCAAAACCCGGTAAACAGTAGCCAGGCCGACATCCTCACCCGCTTCCAACAGTAGCTTGTAGACATCTTCTGCACTCAGATGCTGCTCACTGGTGCTCTCCAGCAACTGTAGAATCTTAACCCGCGGCAGAGTGACCTTGAGGCCCGCTTTGCGCAATTCCTGGTTTTCGTTCGACATGAATAAATTTTTCCCGACAGGATTTTATGGATTGTCTTTACTTGTAACAGCCCGCTGCAGAGATCTATACCCGTATAAGACCTCAGAGTTCCGTCTGTCAGCGAACCAACTCTTCGGGTATTATCCCATGCCCTACGGAGTTAGCGGAACCCCGATCACTTCGACAGGGGCAAATCGCGCAAGCGGGGGAACTTTCCTCCTCTCACGGAGCCTATTTCGGTTAACCGTATAAAATTTGTGCGAGAGGTGCCGTGTGAAAGAACATCATAATGGAGCAATGAATGCCGTCTAGCCTGAGATTTATCGCCATCGCCAGTCTATGCGCCTTATTAGGTGCCTGCACACTGGTTAAGTTTCCCGGCGTACACCGCATCGAAATTCAACAGGGTAATATCATCACCCAGGAAATGGTGGACCAACTCAAGCCGGGCATGACCCGCCGCCAAGTGCAGTTTGTTCTGGGCACACCGCTTCTGGAAGACACCTACAACCCCAACCGCTGGGACTACGTCAATCGCATACGCGATAAGAAGGGCCAGTATACCCAGAAGCGCTTTAGCGTTTATTTTGATGAGGACTCACTGGTTTCTACCAGCGGTGACTGGAAGCCGGCGGGCTGGCCCTGAGTTCAGGACCCCTCCGCATCCTTCTTTTTCTCAGCCAGACGCTTGGCCTTCTCGGCGCGCTGCTTGCGCGCCTCTTTCGGATCTGCAATGAGCGGCCGATATACCTCTACCCTGTCCCCTGGCTGCAATTCATAGCTTTCCGCAGGCGGTAGCCCCTTACTGCCGAGGGGCTGGGCAAATATCCCCATCTTGGCGCTGTCCGGATCTACCTCCGGATACTCATCTGGAATTCCCGAGCGAATCAAAGCTTCCCGCGCGGTAGTTCCCTGCTTTACCAATAGGCGCATCAGGCGTTGCTCGTGAGGCAGTGCATAAACCACCTCCACCGAAATCATCTTTTCTTCTGTCATTGGGGTTTCCCGTAAATCACTTCGGCACGCTCACACATTACTGCCACCATCTGGTTGGCCAGATCACTGAAAAGCTTGCCGGCAGCGGCGGCGATCAAACGGCTTTTCAGGGAAAATGCCAGGGTGAAAGTCACCTTGCAGGCATTTTCAGAAAGCGGGGAAAATTGCCACTGGCCGGTAAATGATTCAAAGGGACCATCCACCAGTGTCAGGGTCATGCTTTGGGGTCGATCCAGTTTATTGCGGGTAACAAAGCTCTGGCGTATACCCGCGCGCGACAATTCCAGCCGCGCCTCCAATGTCTGTTCATCGCTATGCAAAACTTCCGCCCCGCGACACCCCGGTAAAAACTGCGGGTAACTGGCCACATCATTGACCAGGTCAAACATTTGTTCTGCGCTGTACATCACCAACGCGCTGCGTTCAATTTCAGTCATTCCTGCTGCCTAAGCCAGTCCTTCGGGCACAATCGCCCAGGATCGTCGTCTGGCCGCTAATTTTGCCAGCCAGCGCTACTCAAGCAAGACAATTCCTGTAACAATCGCGTTTTTTGCCATCGGGACACCCCCAGTCTCGCTGGAATAACAAAAACGAAAGCTGTATCCGATAAAAAATAATAGCGAGAGTACTATGACCGCCGTGAGAGAGCATTTTGGGTCAAGGCTGGGCTTTATCCTGGCCGCTGCGGGTTCCGCAGTTGGAATTGGTAATTTGGTGGCATTTCCAGTGGCGGCCACCAAGAGCGGGGGGGGTGCCTTCCTGCTGGTTTACGCTCTCTTCGTTTTCCTGATCTGCCTGCCGGTTATGATGGCCGAACTTGCTATAGGGCGCCGCTCCGACAAAGACCCTGTCGGCGCCTACCGCCAACTCTCCAATGGCTCAAACCTGTGGCGTATTCCCGGATGGCTGGCCCTCGCTACACCTTTTATGATCGCGGTTTTCTATTTAGTGGTTACCGTGTGGGTACTCGGTTACTTAATTGAAACCGTCACCGGCAACCTGGCCACACTGGCAACACCAGATTTCTTTATTCACTTTATTAACACCCCTCAGGTATTTATTTACCTGGTGGTACTGATGCTGATCATCAATGCCATTCTCGCTATGGGGGTTAAAGACGGTATTGAGCGCGCGGCAAAAACCCTGATGCCGATGCTGTTCGTTATGCTGCTGGGCCTGGTAATTTTTGTATTGACCCTGGATAACGCCATCCTTGGAGTGAAGTACTACCTGGTACCGGATTTCAGCAAGATCGACGGCAACGTGGTGAGTAAAGCCATGGCCCAGGCTTTCTTCTCGCTGTCTCTGGGTATGGGCATCATGATTACCTACGGCTCTTATATGAAAAAGCGGGACTCCATCCCCGGCTCTTCCCGTGCGGTAGCCATTACTGACACCCTGGTTGCATTTACTGCAGGCCTGCTGATCCTGCCGAGCATCTTCCACTTTAACCCGCAGATTGATCCCTCTGAATTGAGCGAGTCTTCCGCAGGCATGATCTTCCTGTTCCTGCCGAAGATCTTCCTCGCCCTGCAGGACAGCATCGGCTATTTCGGCGCAAGTGCCGTAGCTGCGATCTTCTTCTTCCTGGTTCTGGTAGCAGCAATCACTTCCCTGGTTTCCATTATTGAAGTGCCCATTGCCACCCTGCGCGACGAGCGCAATATGGAGCGTCAAAAGGCCATTTACGTTGTCGCCGGAATACAGTTTGTACTGGCCATCGCTTGCGCCGTTTCCTTTGGCATGGTCAACTGGCTTACTGAATTTGTACAGTTGGCCGGCGTCAACAAGTCCTTCTTCGATTTAGTGGAGATCATTTTCTACGACACCATCCTGCCCCTGAACGGCCTGCTGGTATGTCTGTTCGTGATCTACAAGTGGAAGAAAGCCAACTTTGACAAGGAGCTTCAGGAAGGCGATGCGGCCTTCGCCGGCTCCTTCTCACAAAAATACATAAACTTCTCCCTGGGCACCTTTATCCCACTGATACTGCTGTTGATCTTTATCAACACCGTGGCCCTGAAGTTTTTTGGACACAGTTTTATCTAGTCATTAGAAGTTTTCATGGCCAAGAAAAAGAAAGCGCAAACATCCAATACCATCGCCCTCAACAAGAAGGCCCGTCACGACTACTTCATTGAAGAGAAGTTTGAGGCGGGCGTTGAGATGCAGGGCTGGGAAGTGAAAAGCTGTCGTGAGGGCAAGGCCCAGCTCACCGACAGCTATGTCATTTTCAAAAATGGCGAAGCCTGGCTGCTGGGTTCCAATATCCAGCCGCTGCCCAGTGCCTCCACCCACTATGTCACCGAGCCCGACCGCACCCGTCGCCTGCTGCTCACCAAACGCGAGCTATCCAAGCTGATTGCCGCCGTGGAGCAAAAGGGACACACCGTGGTGGCCACCGCCCTGTATTGGAAAGGCCATCTGGTCAAATGCGAAGTTTGCCTGGCCAAAGGTAAGGCTATGCATGACAAACGCGAAACCGAGAAAAAGCGCGATTGGAACCGCGAAAAGCAACGCCTGATGCGCGCGACGCACAAGTAGTGCACAGAGACAAATAAAAGAATAATTACGGGATTTATCATGAGTGCACCGCGAGGACAGTTCAGCTCGAATATTGGCTTTTTGATGGCCGCGGCGGGGTCCGCCGTGGGCCTCGGCAATATTTGGGGTTTCCCCACCAAAGCCGCCAGTAACGGCGGCGCCGCCTTTGTGGTGGCCTACCTGTTTTTGGCCTTTGCCCTCGCCTACCCGGCACTGATGGCCGAACTCACCATTGGCCGTTACGCACGGCGCAATATGGTACAGGCACTACGCGCTATCTCCACTGGTCCTGTGAGCCGCTTTTTCGGCAGCCTTACCGGCTTTGGCGGTATCCTGGTGGCCTCCCTGATTCTTAGCTTCTACGCCATTGTGGCCGGCTGGATGGTGGCCCATCTGGCCGAGCCTTTTGCAGCCCTGTTTGGTGCCCAGGAAGCCGCACTGTGGCTCACTGAAAACAGTACCCAGCGCAATCTGATCTTTACCGCAATTTTCAGTGGCCTCACCATGTTGATTATTGCCAGCGGTGTTGAGAAAGGTATCGAGCGCTGGTCCACCCTGCTGATGCCCTCCCTGATCATCCTGTTGCTACTTTTGATCGCCTATGTACTCACCCAGCCCGGCGCCTTTACCGGCCTGGAGGTGTACCTGATGCCGGACTTCAGTCACTTCACCCCGAAGCTGCTGATTTCCGCCATGGGCCAGGCTTTCTTCTCTCTGTCTCTGGGTGTAGGCACCATGCTGATCTATGGCTCTTACCTGAGCCAGCAGGAGAGCCTGCCGCGCCTCGGTGCCCTGGTCACCCTGATTGATGTTGGTATCGCCTTCACCGCCGGCCTGCTGATCCTGCCCGCCATGTATGTAGCCCAGGAAGCCGGCACCCAGATCTTCGCCGCTGACGGCGCCCTGATTGCCGGGCCCAACCTGATCCTGCAGGTACTGCCAGCACTGTTCGATACCATGGGCGAAGCTGGTGTATTCGTAGCCATTGCCTTCTTTGCCCTGATGGTGATTGCCTCCCTCACCTCCTCCATCTCTATGCTGGAAGTGCCGGTGGCTTTCTCGATTGAGAACCTGGGGATTCCACGCCGTATCGCCACCCCAGCGGTAGGCCTGGTCATATTCGCCATCAGCAGCACCATTATTTACAACTTCGACACCCTGTTTGGACTGGCAGTCAGTATCAGTACTGAATACGGACAGCCCCTGCTTGGTATCGCCCTGTGTATCTTTGCAGGCTGGATCTGGCGCCGTGACCAGCTACTGGGTGAGCTGAAAAAAGGCCATGAGGATATTGAACACACCCTGTTCTGGAAGATCTGGCCCTGGTATGTGCGCATCGTATGCCCACTGTTGATCCTGGTAGCCTTCGCCCAGTCAATTATGTAATCACTCCTCATACCTGCCCCGGCCGCAGCCATCCGGGGCTACCCTCCACTTTCCTAACACCTCACCAAAACACACCCAAACAGCCAGCAAAACATCTAGCACGTAAAAACTTATTGCTGAGGCCAAGTTTGAGGTATACTTAGATGACACACGAGAGTGTTTCTTATCGGGGATGACTTGGATTCGACGCCGGTTACGAAACCTTGGGTGCATGCCGAGATGGCAGCGAATCTCGTAAATCCAAAGCTGTATTTTATTAGTTGCCAACGACGACAACTACGGTGCCCAACTCGCTGCGTAAGCAGCTTGTGAAGCGCTAACTAAGGGTTCGTCCCTTAGCAGTCTTCAGCAAGGTTCCAGTATCGCGCTGTAGACTGTTATACAGAACTGGATCGCCGCAAGCCATACCCGTGGGTAAGCGGTTAAACAACTTTCGGGATCGCCCTATACGTCCTGACCGCCGGGCTGTAATGGGTTAAATCAATAGACGGAGCTAAGCATGTAGAGCCTCTGGCAGAGTGCTGACGGACGCGGGTTCGACTCCCGCCATCTCCACCAAATCGCTGTCTCAGACAGCCCACGAAAGCCCCGCAAACCTAGTGTTTCCGGGGTTTTTGCTTATCTGGAGCATCCCAGTTAATCTAAGCTAACCCGTCCAAATCCAGCCTCAAGTGGACGGGTTATTGGACGGGTTGATAGTAGTGCCACCGTCCAACCCGTCCAAATTCCATGGAAGGTGAGCTATGCCGCTGTCTGACACCAAGGTCCGCGCCCTCAAGCCCCGCGACAAGAAGTACATCGAGTCCGATGAGAAAGAGCTGGCAATCGAAGTGACCCCGACCGGGGCCAAGCGCTGGGTATTCCGTTTCCGCCTGCATGGCAAACGCCCAGAAATGGCAATTGGGCTCTACCCCGATGTAAGCCTAAAGCGAGCCCGCGAACTCCGTGATGAAGCCCGTCAGCTTGTTGCCGAAGGTGTCGACCCCCGCGATATAAAACGCGCCCGCAAAGAGTCCGCCCTGGAAGCCAATCGCAACTGCTTCGCCGCCGTGAGCGATGAGTGGTTCGCCGCCAAGATGGCGCACCTATCCAGCTCATCAAAGGACCGTGCCACCCTCGCTTTAGAGCGTGACCTAAAGCCCTATTTGGGTAAGCGTCCTATCTCCGAGATAAGCCCGCCGGAAGTGCTGCGGTGCCTGCGCCGTATTGAGAGCCGGGGAACCCTGGAGACTGCCCACCGGGTAAAGCGAGTAGCCAGCCAGGTATTCCGCTTTGCCGTGGCCACCGGAAGGGCCGACCGCGACCCCACCACAGACCTTACCGGCGCACTCACCCCCACCAAGAAGAAACATCTGGCAGCTATTACTGACCCCACTGAAGTTGGGCGCCTGCTAACCGCCATGGAGGAATACCAAGGCACCCCAGTAGTGAGGGCCGCCCTCAAACTATCCCCTCTCCTATTCTGCCGCCCTGGAGAATTGCGCAAACTGGAGTGGGCCGAAATTAACTGGGAGGCCAAGCAAATAGAGCTGCCCAGCGAAAAAATGAAAATGGGCCAGCCGCATATCATCCCGCTGGCAGAGCAATCTCTAGCGCTACTGCAAGAACTGGAGCCGCTAACAGGCCGTGGCAAATATGTTTTCCCATCAGCTCGGGGCCAGAGCCGCCCATTGTCTGATGCCGGGGTGAGGACTGCGCTCAGGTCACTGGGCTATGACAATGAAACCATGACCGCCCACGGCTTCCGCGCGATGGCCCGGACCTTACTGGATGAGGTTCTAGGTTTTCGTGTGGATTACATAGAACACCAGCTAGCTCATGAAGTGAAAGACACACTGGGGCGCGCCTACAACCGTACAAAACACCTAGAGCAGAGAGCGGCAATGATGCAGAAGTGGGCGGATTATTTAGACAACCTGAGGGCTCAAGTAGGAGTAGAAAATGTAGTAGTCGCTAAATTCAGGTAAGTTGCCGACTTTTGCATAAAAGCCCTAAACAAACATTCTCACAACCTCTTTTTACAAAATTAAAATAGCTTCGTCCTGCATAATTAAAGAAAGGTTTTTTCACACTTAAGTAGTAAGCAGTCTTTGATTAACCCCTATTAATCTAACAAAGCCCACAAACCCTTGACTTTCTCTGTGCCAGAACTGTATAAAAATCCCATGCTGAGGGAAGTACGCAAATTTACTGCCCAATCTCTCAAAGCCCGCCGATTGCGGGTTTTTTTGTGCCCGAAAAATAGAATGTCATAAGTAAATTACGCGCCCAGAGTCTGGTGTCTTCAGCTTTAAAAATTAGCAACTTAAACCACTAAACCCGCCTAGAGCGGGTTTTTTTATGCCTGAAATTTGAGTCCAGAGGAGGGCCACCACTCACCACTTAAACAGAAGTCACATAGCGGTACAGCTTTCATATCTAGTTATTAATCGAACCCGCCTAGTGCGGGTTTTTACGTTTTTAAAGAGAGGAAATCTCATGGCTGGAACTGTCGAGCACACAAACATCATTAACCGAGACGCTCTTTATCGAGCAAAGGACTGCGCGAATTTATATAGCGTTGGGCTTTCGACGTGGTGGAAGTGGGTTTCAGATGGACGTGTCAAACCTGGCATTAAGCTAGGACCAAAAACAACTGTATGGGAAGGAGAGTATTTGCTGGACCTTCGCCAAAAATTTATTAGAGAAGCTCAGGGCTAACGGGAGGAGCTATGGAAACAATCAGAACCGCCCCAGAACAGAGCGGCCCCGACCAAGTAACTAAGCCATTAAATAATACCAGTGAATCACTATTTGAAGCAGATGAAGGCATCCACCCTGGTATCAGAGTAGTGGGTGCGAACGAGCAACAGCTGGCACTTTTACCACCGGGTAAACATCGCCGCCTTACAGCTAGGCAGAGACGAGCTCTTAAAACCCTTGTTAAGCGGTCATGCTGCCGTGAGGAGCTGGATAAAGTCACGGGGGCAAGCAATAGCCCCGAAATCGTATCGCAGCTTAGAAAGCGGGGAATAGCCGTCAAATGCCGCATGGAGGGGCATGTTGACCGAGACGGTATCGCAGGAAGTCATGGCGTTTACTGGTTACCAGACAGCGAGCGCCAACTAGTTGAGTCCTTAAATCTACTGGAGGACTAATGGGCGAGCCAGCTAGAGAGCTTCTACAGCGACTTCTAGCGCGTGGTGACGGTATAGCGGTCAATAGCGGCCGCCTTACCTTAACCCCTGCCAGTGGCCACCCTGTGCCTGCTGAGTGGCTTTCCGAACATGAGCGGCCCCTTATCACCGAAGCATCACGTTTAGCTAGTGTGGAGCCGCTGGAGTATGTCGGCTATTCAGTGGGGAACTATGGCCCCAGCAAGCGCGGTGGTGTATCCCTCCAGTTCCGCAGCCTGATTGATGGTAGTGAGCGCTATTCCGTATTCAACGCCGAGACACGGCGCAACAGAACCACTAAGCACGGCAAGAAAGGTTCACCCCTGCCCTCTGGGCAATTCCGGATAACAACTCGCTTCAAGTTCTACGGGTTTTGGGTGTCAACGGGGTTACCTTTGCCTCGGCGCCTAAGTGCCTTTCACGACTACATGGGAAAGCTTGCCGGTTTAGTTTTCACCGGTGAAGCGCCAGATGGTGAGCGCCTGAGTGATGCCCGCCCCCTTTCAATCAGCAATACCGAATTGATAGGGATGGTGGGGGTGAATCTGCCGGACAACTCCCGGACAAGTGCCGGACAACTTCCGGACAACTCCCGGACAAAACTCCCGGACAAGGAATTCCAGCAAGCCCAACAACCACGGGGGATACAGCCAACTCAAAGTACGGGTGAAAAAAAGCACGGTAATACGGTAATAAGGGAACGCGGGTATAAGGGAATACCCATATCCCCTCAAGAACAATCTAATGAGGAGTGGTTAGCCAGTTATGAAAGCACCGGGTAATTTAAATAATCAAAGCACTCCACCCAAAATCGGGCAGCCAAATACCAATGTAAAATATTGGCAGACCATTCGACGCCCAGCATTGAAAGGCTTTACACTGGGAAAGCATACTGGAGGCGTTGCGGCAAAATCCGTAACCGGGATTAGCACCCCGAAACTGTCAGGCGACCGGAAGCCGCCTACCCCTGTATGCGGTTTTTTTGTGCCCGGGCCTTTTTGGTCTGTAGCCCTTTATGGTGGGCTGCTTGGGGGGCCTTGTGCCCGCCGTTCCTGATAGCGGTAGTGCTAACCCATTCAGCCCGCCTCCCAATCGAGATTAGCACCTCATGGGAGCCGCTCACCCAATATCAGGAGCCCATACCATGGCAAACCAAGCCCCAGTTGTATCTATCTCCCAAGCCGATGACTTCCTTGGCCGTTCAATCGATATCGCAAACCTCAGTCTGGAATCACTAAACAAGCTGCGCACCCTCTTCCAGAGCATCAGCCAGATATCCGAGGACAAAACCACCAGCCAAGAACTGGCAGTTATTGGCGCCCACCTTGCCGATGAGTGGGCAAACCTAATCGATTGTGAGCGGGAAGACCTGGAGCGCCTAGAGAACAAGCAGTTTATTTAAGAAGCTCACCGATTAGAAGCTCTCGCACTGGAGTTGCCGGCGCTCTACTGCATAGTTTACATTCAAGTTTATAATTTTAACTATAAGCTTATTAACTGGGCAGTCTTATAAATTCGAAAGAGGAGTTGAAATATGAATAATTCTGAAGCGCTTCTTTCTGAGCTTTTTAGCAGCCTCAATATATCCCATGAAAAGATTAAAGAATCTAGTGCTAATGGGGGGAAATCCCCAGATTTTAAGGTTTTCTGGGGCGGGGAACTCTCTTATTGGGAGGTGAAAGGCTTAGACGATAATGATGACGAAAAAGAAATTATAAAAAATATTCGTGCAGATGCTAATGCACAAATGTATCAAGTCAACTCTGAAAGAGTTGGGAAGAATATAAATAAAGCAACAAAGCAATTCAAGGAGTATGGAGTTACTAATTACCCTTGCATTGTTGTGATTTTTGATAATCGAGATTGGTCGGTGATGGATTTCATGTTGCCCAATTATATAAAAACAGCAATTGCCGGAAAGGCTGAGTATAGATACTTAAAAGATGGGACCTATCAAGAATCTCGCCGGCTTTATGGGAAGTTATCGCCAGAGAAAAAGAGATTTATAAGTGCCGTTGCCCTCCTATCTCCTAGCGGCAAGAAAATTACTTTTTATCATAATCCATACACTAATAATTCACTAATAGATAGCAAATTAATGAAGCTATTCAATAGTCATTATCAGGCCATCCCAACAGAGCAAGGGTTAACGTGGACCGAGGTGCGGCCTACTGAATTCTAGCGAAGAAAGAATTGAGAACCCTACTTGAGAGAAATACTAAGGTGGCCTCTAAGCGCCGTTAAGGAACATCCCCTCAAGCGGCTCAGCGGGCCCGGAGGCCCTGAATACGCTAGAGAAGGAGGTTACTTTGCTTGCCCCTTAAAGGACTGAGCTAGCTTGGCAAGCTGCTCCATACCATCATAAGTTGATGGCATTTTTTCGCTATCTGCAACTATACCGGAAAAAATTATGCTCTCAAACTTAGAGAATGAGCCCTTATCCCCGTCCTTTAAATCTCTAGTCTTCTCCATGTAAGAAATAATGAATTGACACAAAGCTCTTCTTAATTCTAATTGTAATAGCTGGGACTTTGTGGACTTATAGTTAAGCAATAAAATCCGGAAATAATATACCGAAATAGCCATCAATGGAATCATTGGTACAATTAATAACAATAGGGTATTGCGGATACTCTTAAACCTATCATCCGTGATTAATGAATCACCACCTTGAGAATCAGCAACATTTAAAGATACCTGATATAGAACATAAATAACCTCCAAGAAAAGGGGCAGCAGTATCAACACCCCTAAGAGCACAAGCCATTTTTTTGTTTCTTTCTTTTCCTCAAGCTTCTGCACAGCTAAGTTTTTAAATCCTTTGTCTAGTGCAACAAAGTTATAATCATTATCTCTTTCATCAAAAGCATCCTTTAAAGCATCAACCCTTGCTTGTTTATTAGCTAACTCTTTATCCCACTCACTCTTTAAACCTTTAGCTTTCTCCACTAAAGCATTAAATTTTTTAAACTCCTTCAACTCCTCACTAGTAGTTATTTTTTTTAGAATTTCAATGGGCATCCCCCTCATTGAAGACTCAATATAGCTTCTTGCATTTGACTCAAACCTATCAAGGTTTTCTTCGATAAAAGCTCTAGCCGACTCAAGAACCCGGGAATTACTGCGACTGTTAGAAAGATAGAATTCCACCAAAAACTCATGGCAATATGCACAAAGCATATCCATGTAATCTTTACTATCCCTACTCACTTTATACTTCTTCACATGTTCAATAAAGCCGTGCCCAATATTTTCAATGGTAAACTCACATAGCTCATCCCACTCACCAGGAGACTCAATCATTGAATTTAAAATCATATATATTTTTTCATTACGCCTCCCCTCATAAGACTCACCTAAACCATCCATATTTTGAAGTTTATTTCCAAGCTCTTTAAGAACCCTTAAACTCCCCTCATCTTCAAAGAATTTTTCTCTCATATCAAAACCTCACCAAAATAAAACTCAACACATAAACAGAATTGAAAACGCCTATAAAAAAGGGCGCCCTCCAACTTCTCAATATGTATTTATCCCCCAAAAAACACTTCAACCTAAAGCTTCACTTTTTGGTGTACAAACTTAGGTTTATTTCTTTAGAATAAGAATTTCTCTTCCTTAAAAAAAGGGGCGATATTACGACAGTTGCTTACACTCAACAACACTCAAATCATCAGGCCATTTACATGCACAGTAAACTTATAAAAAATGCTTAATCCCACCTAAAAAACTTTTACTTTTCATGTATAAAACATGAACATCAAAGCATATCCCTGTCTGCCTACTCAAATGTATCCAAGAGATTACTGTTAGGTTTGCGACCAGGGCACTCCGTGGGGCTGCCAAGAAAGGACAATTAATACATATCGATATATTCAGACCAAACTACCTACACCTTGGCGAGAGTGAAGATTTTCAATGGGTCGATGGAGGGTGACCGCCACATACTGCACCACCGTACTACTTACCTCTGAGAATACCTCCGCGCTCCAGTGGCCTAGACCGAAATCTCAGCCTTTTTAGGACTGAAAAAATAAATAATCATAGAGACATCTCCCTGTCCTTCTAAACAGGCTCATCTCGGGGAACTCAATCACCAGGTCCCAACCAAGTTTTGCGACCAGTACGCGCGGGAGAGCGGCTAAAGGCAGTTATGGAGTGGAGCAAGCAAGATAAGCCCCCTCAACAGGCAAGACAAGTGGCTGTTTCTGGCCGAAATATCATAGTTATCTGTAATTCTGACTAGAATGAAGGTTTTTCGGAAGTCGTATGGCCAAGCTAGCACCCATAAGCAATCCAAAGACATAGGATGCCTGCTTGGCACACCAATGGCAGTAGGTTTAATACAAGTCTGGGAATAGGCAATAAGAGCATGAAAAAGCTCTACATCTTCTTGGCCATAGCCACATCAATGCCTTTTATTGTTTACGGGTTGATGTTCTACAAGCCGCTGAAATATGAAAAAGCACCGGGTCTGTCAGAGGAAGATTTCAAGTGCGGCCGTGGTTTTGCTCATGTTGTACATGACAACCCTATCGAAAGGATACCCCTGTATAAGGTCGTAGTAGAGAGAAAGGAAGAAACAGGCTTGATGGCTACCTCATACTTTTTCTGGGGTGGAGTATATCGAGAGATATACATCGAGGTAGATTGCAGTAGTACAAGAGCAAAACCAACCTGAACCTACCCTTTTTGCAAGAGCAGCAGTCAAGAGGTGACAACATTCACCAACGCTTAACGAAGCAAGGGGGGGTATTACGATACACATGTTTATGCGGCAATGTGTCGTATTTGAAATACTTATCTATATTTACCACACCATAGTACCAATAAAAATATTTAAGAAAAAAGCCGCTTTCTTGATTCAACACTGCACATTCAGCACCCCATTTTCATATGAGGCCAAGCTGGCGATGGAAGACAGTGGGTGGATAACTATGTACCATCAAAAAGTAACAACCTCATCTATGAATACAGAGCAGCAATGGGCTTTTGGTGAGTAACTACGGTGTGTAGTTTCACTTTCTGATATCGAAAGGAAACCGATGTGAATCAAGAAATATCGACTAAGTTCAATGGGCAAGAAATATCAGCGGAATATAGCGTTGATGGTGACACTTTGCATGTGTACCTGCCTGATGGAGAGATTCGAACAACCGAACTACGCGGATTGAATCCTGAGTCTACTGCAATGAGACACCTCAAGAGCTACGCAAATAGAAAGTGCAAAAAATTATGATAAGTTAAATTCTCTATCAGCTCGATATATGACACAGTTAATTTAAGGACCAGCACACGGGCTAAAGCGGTGAAGGCTGCAACAGCTGCCAGATATGGGCCTTCAACCAGCCAGACCTGAAATCTCAGCTCTTTTTAGGACTAAAAAAATAAAGGAGCTTAATAGCTCGCCCTTACTCTTCTCTGGGCCGCCCGCTATCTAGGAGGGTGATAGCAGCTATAAGCATCAAGAAACCCCAACTAAGCCCCCTTCACGCTTAATAGTCAATCGGGAGCTTCTCTAAATCCAAGCTAGGCCACTACAGTCTGAATATGATGTAATTGTACAGCAGCGAGTATTACCCCAAAACCCAGTAAATCTTATATTTGGCATACCAAGCACTAGCTACTATGAAGTGTATTTCTTGCAACAACACGCTACTAGATTCTGATAAATTTTGTTCTAAGTGTGGTGTCAAAACTTCACCTGTTGAGACAATTCACTCCAAGGCAGGTAAATCGAAGCAAGCTTGGTATCAAACCGGCTGGGCTTGGTTTTGGTTGATTATTTTTTGGCCAGTTGGAATTTATGGTCTTGTGAAAAGGGCAAAACCTCAGCATCAGAAATGGTGGTGGGCAGGAATTGCTGCCTTCTTGCTGGCTATAATCTTGACACCCCCTCCCCCTAAGCAATCAAGTTCAGCTTCTGTGAGCAAATACCCCAAAAGCACCTCATCTTATAGTGACTGGAAAATCTGCGTTAACCATGCCCATTGGGGAGAGTTGGCCGCAAGAGAAGGGATGGCTGCCGCAGAAGACAGGAAGTGGCGAATCTGTGGTACAGAACCATAAAAAGATTCGCCCCTCTAGGTAACCTTGGCCGAAGGATTGACCCTCTATTACCGAATTACCTTTTGGGGAAATGCCTGCTAGGGAAGGTTTTTCCACAATCAGATAAACCAAGTTTGTAACCGCCCTCATATGAGACAATGCTGGCCTCCGTTTGTGGGAATGATTCTAGAGGTAAATAGTGGTGAAGTATTTTGACTACTTCGTTAGAACACTTTTGGCGATATACACTGTAATTATCACTTTTGGCTTCTCTAAGCAGCTAAGCTCAATATTACCCAGCCTGTTGATGGATAAAGTAGGTATATTAGTTGAGACTAGCGAACCAGTAATATATATACTGAGCCTTACTGTCGTTTTAATAGGTTATGCCCTCGCATACGGCATTATTAGAGGTTGCATCTGGTTTGCAAACAGTGAAGGGGGGACGAAAACAGCTGATAGTATTGATTTAGCTTTTGACAAGCTAGTAGCTTCTCTCAAACTAACAGTGAAAGCCATCCTCTTTATTGGGTTAGCAATCGTAGCGGGAGTAGCAATCTATTACATAGTGGGTGGAATTGCATCACTATCAATTAATACTCTGTTGGCCTTAATACTCCTCGCGATAATCTTCCGTAAGTAGAATCCACTTACTCCCTAGTTACAGGAATTGTATTCACCTTTCGCAAGGTGCATATGGAAAAAAACTGGGAGGGCAAGCTGGTACTGGTATTAGAAAGGTGGGCGCCTCCTGTTGACAAATGTTGACATCAGCGAAGGTTTTGTTCGCGTCAGTAAGGGGCTCCGGGAAGCCTGCCGGCGCATGCCACATTGGGCCAACCAGGAGCATAACAGAGCTAGGTAACTTACGCGCCAAACTGAGGTTACTTTGCTCTAGTGGACGGGTTTATTGACGGGTTTTGAAAAAAAGAAAATATTTAATCTCTGTTTATCAATGGGTTATAGCTATTTTTCGACTCCCGCCATCTCCACCAAATCGAAAAAGGCCAACCGCAAGGTTGGCCTTTTTTATTGCCTTTACACCACCCTGAAAACCTTCAGTTTTTAAGGCTAAGCAAGTCCCTCAAAATGGACAACAATCTCATCAAAATGCAGCTATCCCCCATTGCATAACCTACTGATTAACTTTTATTAAATCCGGCTTCCCATCTTGATTATCGTGCCGCATTGCATTTTTACCGCCACTCAAAAGCCCAGTCTGGTCCGGCTCTTCAGAACCTGATAACCGCTCTTTGGCACGTTTTTTAGCCCTCTCCTTCCTCCGCTTTTCCTATTCAAGTGTGCCCTTTAAGGAACATTTTTCATGCTGTCACACAATGCTCCTCCAACAGTAATCACCGTGAGCGTTATAGGTAAAATCTTTGCTGGTGTAATAGTCGAGTAACTTTTTGTTGACAGGCTCCATATAGAACATCCCAACGATGGCGCAAAAAATTCTATTAACCGAAAAACACTAACGTTTCACCTGGTAGTTGCCTTCAATCTTGTTGGCTGACGCTCTTTTGGAGAGTACTGTAGATCGGGTGGCAATTTTCTTGTGGGCCAGATATTCAATTGCTGTATCAAAGAGGGCGCGTGGCGCTTCCCAGCTATTTGCCTTCTCAAAAAAATTTAATAAAGAAGACAACGGAGCATCATCATGGACGAGACTCTCACACTCTCTCCCGACGACCTGCAGCGCCGACTCAAAAAGCAAAACGCAACCCTCACACTCTCTCCCGACGACCTGCAGCGCCTGCTGGGCAAGCAAGCTACACAGCTAGATAGTTCCACCTCGCTCTCTTTCGAATTCACGCCAACATCTCAAACAGACACAATGCGGCGCGACCCCATCCTTGGCCAGCTCTTGCAACATGAAGCTCGCATGCTGGAGTGGCTCGGTGAATCTGAAGGCAATGCGCGTCAGTTCGTGCTCGACCCAATTGCGACTTTTCAGCGGATATGCGATCCACGCCCCGAGCTGGTCCAGGGACTGCGCGGCCTGGTTGACCGAGAGGAGCCAAGCGACTTAATTGAAGAAGAAATTGAAGAGCAGCAAGGTCTGCAAGAAGTTGAATCCTCGCCAGATCCGGACCTTTCGCAAGGTTGGGACTTGATCAGTGCCTCGACTCAAGGGGCGGTCAACAATTGGATTAACGAGCTCTTCGAAGGCGACTCCGGCCAATGGTCCTTCAGCGGAAGTGTCGGCAAGGGCCCCGCCAAGGTTCGCTACGAGTTCGCATTTGATTGTCCCGCTTTCATTAATCCCGAAGACCAAAAGGCGACGCTCGACCTGCCCATCACAGGGTTCATCAAGTTCCCAGGTATCACAAGCAACATCGAAGATGCGCAGGGCCAAAGCCCCGGTCACGCCCGGCTCGTTCTTGACCTCGACAAAATGCAAGCCAGCGCCAGCATCAACCATTATGGGCAAGTCACCGTGACCATCAAGAAGCCCAACTGGGACATGATGGAACTTGACCTCAACGATATTCAACTTTCAAAGTCGATCAAGGGTCTCGACATTACCGACGCGATGAAAGGAGCAGTCGACCAACTCATCTCAAGTTTTGATTGGCCCATCAAGTACACGGTTGCTCAACACACCCCCCTGCCCGCCGGGAACCTGGATATCGGGGTGATGTATACAGCCTTTGATGGCGACTCCGACTCAAACCTGTTCGGACTTGGAATATGCCGTGGGAATCGCCAGCCAATAGACGCGCTTCTACCACAGACTATCCCTAGCAACTGTACATCGGCGCTCATCGTATCCAACGACATCATTTTGACTTCGGTGGCCGCGGCGATTGCTGAAGCAACGCCACTGACCTCATCGCAGCTGACGGTGACAGATACCTACCCCGAGAAAATGTACCTCAACACAGACGTCGAGGATGTGATTGAGGGTGCGCATATCAAAATCAAAGAAAATAACCTCCAAGCGGCGTTCAACAACGATGGCGATCTTGTTATCAGTGCCGACATCAGAGTCAAGCGTGGGGCCATGACCCTGTGGGTCTACCAAACCCTAAAGCTCTCTGCGACGATAAGCTTCAACGCCTACGACGATGTGCTCAACATTCAGGTGAAAACAAAAGCGAAGCTCCCTTTCTGGTGGGCATTCGTTCCGCTTGGCTGGGTCATTCAATTGATCATCTCAATTTTGAGTTCAAAGAAAGGGAGTGTCGACATCGCAATTCCCGGCTTCCAGGTCAAGAAGACGAATTCGCCCGCCTATCTCCAGGTTGGCGGTGACTGGGCCTATATGCCAATCAAGCTTCATTCCACCCCAATCGCGCCTCCAAATATTCAGATGATGCACATCAATCAGCAGCTGGATGAAAACGGCGGAAGGTTCCGGTTTGACTTCAGCAAATACGGCTCAGAAGTGACGAGCTTCATCGTTGCCGCCACCTACTGGTTCTTCAAGTACGAAGGAGGTACGGACCACCAGACTCAAACGCTGGGCCTGTCGCTCACCCAGGTCCACAACAAGAATGCCGTCCTCACCGTCACGCCTGACGCCACCTTGTTCGGCCAGAAGAAAGGCATAAGCCCCTCAGACTCCCAATTGACATTGTCCTGCATCGCAGTGGTCGACGGCCCTAAAGACGGTGTGATCCTACCGAGAACCATCACCGGTATCCCCAACGACACGACCAGCTTATACATCCCCCTCGATGAACCAGAAGCCTACGCAGCCCTTGGAGGCTGGGCGTGCGAGTACCACAAGGACAACGACCCGAGCGAACCCCCAAAAGCACACCATGTTCGCACCATTGAGCTCGATGCCACCGCGGTTCCGAACGGCAATGAAGTGGCGATCCAATCAACTGCGCTGATGCATGATGACTCAGACAACTACGCCATCGCATCGATTGATGGCAATCTCATTGAGCTGAGCAATAGCCCCCCTCTGATCGCAAAGTACGTGACAAACCTCCAAAACACGAGTGATGACGTGTATGTCGAGATGGGCCAGCCCATAAGCGACGCAGCAGTGTTCTTGTCTGGCTATCGCGTCCACTACGACAGCAGTGACCACGACATCCGGCAAGTCGGCGGGGGTTCGGAAACCTATTCCACGTCAGGCTCGCAGGTCATACTGCACAGTCCACACGCACTCATCGGCGACGGCGACTCGGGAAACAGCAAGCACACTCAAGAAAACAGCGAATCGCACGTGTCGTTCCTAATTATCGCAGTACCGGAGTAAATCGCGCGGTTGCTCAGGTGGCCATTACACGCCTGGGCAACCTATTCGTTACCAGAATCCCGCGACGGTGTGTACACGCTCCAGTCTTCTTTGGACGCCGCACCGTCAACGCCCCACGACAAACTGTAGTGGCGCGCAGTTTGTTAGTGAAAAGTAAGCGATGCACGAACTACTTACGATACTGAATACTGTGATTTATGTACCACTGACTTTGCAGCAGCGTTTGGACCCTTTGCCTTCAAAAAGCTTTATGGATACTCCATGATTTCTAGTGGGCAGGTACGGAAATAATATTTGAAATTTTTCTGTAGATTTATAGAGCGAAAGCCCCAAAAGTCGCCGAAGTCCTAGCGAAAAATAATGTGCCTGGAAAAGAACCCAAGCAAACGAACCTTTAATCAGAACTACCCTACTTTATCGACCAGCCACTTCATATTATTGAGATCGCGCGGTTTTTGATCAGTAAAATCAGGCACCTTGGTGTAAAGAACGCATAGAAAAATACGCTATGCCCTATGCTTCAAGTACTCTTAACAAATTAAACAGAGTGTTGCCATGAATAAATCCAGGCATGAAACTTTTATGCAAGCAGCGATTGAGGAGGCACGTAAGGGTTTAGCTGCGGGAGGTGTCCCCATTGGTAGCGTAATCGTACTAAATGATGAAATTATCGGCAGGGGCCACAATCAGCGTATCCAACAGGATAGTGTGATCAAGCATGCTGAAATGGATGCATTGGAAAACACAGGGAGGTTGCGCGCTGCCGATTACCAAAAATGCACGCTTTATACGACTCTGTCACCCTGCTCAATGTGTAGTGGAGCCATTCGCCTATACGGCATTAAAAATATTATTATCGGTGAAAATAAAACTTTCCAGGGTGATGAATCATTACTCAAATCTGAAGGTGTAAGCTTGGTTGTTCTTAATAACCTTGAATGTATTGACATTATGAATCAATTCATTGAGCAACACCCTGAAATTTGGCATGAAGATATTGGCGAGTAAGAAACCATTAACTGCAAAGTGTCTTTATAGTGGCCAGCCTATAAACCAAATTATTAGAAAAGATTGACATTTCATGGATTCTTTCGATGTTTACACTGTGGCTTTCAAGAATTCAATTGTGTTTGAGAAGCTACACGGCCTCCTACTCAGCACCAATCTGACACATTACTGGTCAGCCTGATAGTTGCTAAGCAGGCCCAATCGATGAAGGCTGCAACAGCCACCAGATATGGGCCCTAGCCTGAAGATACCTGAGGTACAACAACTATCCTAGATGGAAGTTTCAGCAGTAAGAGCAGCCCTAAAACTACCCCCTCTCCTATTCTGCCCCCCTGGAGAATTGGGAAAACTTGTGTGGACAGAAATCAGTTGGGGTGCCAAGCACATAGAGCTGCCCAGCGAAAAAGTGAAAATGGGCCAGCCACACATTATCCCTCTTGCTGAACAGGCTATTGCCTTACTGCAAGAACTGGAGCCGCTAACAGGCCATGGCAAATATGTTTTCCCATCAGCTCGAGGCCAGTGCCGTCCACTGTCTGATAACGGTGTGAGGGCTGCGCCCAGGTCATTGGGCTATGACAATGAAACCATGACCGCCCACGGCTGCCGTGCAATGGCCCGTACTCCATTAGACCGCGACACTCGGCAGATTTAATTTAGAATTCGCGTTTTCATCAAGGAAAAAATTGAATGTGGCACGTGCATCTCAAATCAGAGAGGTAGAACACATTCTTCAATGGATTTACGAGGATAAAAGGATATGTCTATCAACGAACATGCAACCAAGGTACAGGTGAGTCGACTGGTTAACACCGCTCTGGCAGCGATTAAGAATAAAGATCCGAGACTTGATCAGACTCTGGTCCACACCTTGGATCAACTCAGCTTAATAAGCCGGAACCTGAATACTGCCAAACATAACGTACAGCACTTTGGTGGAATGATGGCGAGCGGCGCTCATGGACAAAACGCCTACCGAGCCAATCAATCCATGAACTCGAAGCTTAGGACCCTCTCATCACTTGAAGCCTTCCTCGCAGAAGAATGGAAAAAGCTTGGTAAAGCAGTTGACGCTTTTAGGAAACAGCTACCATGGGACGGCAAGACCGAATTGGAACTCCTGGACATGCTTGCGGGAGAAATCGAATCGTTCGATAAATTACTTAAGAAAAACGTTATTCAGGTTCCAAAACACCAGTCCAATCCACATCAAACGATGACCCTTCAAAGAGAAATCACCCAATTAAAGGCAATACCCGCTCATACAGCGCCAAGTATGCTTGTCTTAATTTCCATCGGCCTTCGGTTATTTGCAATGTACGTCGGTTCTAAAAGAGTGACTAGCAATTGATAGTCTCGATTTCCCTTTTAGCAGTTTGCTAGGCGCGGGACGTTTTTCATCCGACAGGCTCAATGCCTGTCGGAGCCTTCTAAGTAAGTGGGGTCAGATCAATATTGTGTTAGGAATACCCACATTTATGGTAAAGCCATACATAGGCGTTCCAGCAGTATTTCCGTCACCCGCCTGGCATACTGTTTCTCGATAGATTGAACCAGACAGGATTTGTAGCCCCCCACCAGAAAGTTCCCGAGCACCGATACTCCCGATTGAAGTAACGCACATAAAAGGCGTGATGGGACACCCACAGAAGATAAAGCATCCTACGTCACACCATATTGCACTGTTTATACACCAGCAACACGCGGATGACTGGGATCTAAAAGAAGTGGTGTCTCGTTGGTATCGATTATGCAAAGGCTCAGCTTTATCACAGCGTTTTTGTAGAGATGAAACCCAGATCACGCCGAACTCACCCAACTCACAGAGGTAGTAAAAATTTGGAAGGCACGACTTACCGATGCCAGTTGGTTCATGCACTGTCTGAACGAATCCATTGCGAGAGAGGCCAACCGCGAAGACCAGTGTACCGGACGCCTCTGGGAGGGGCGCTCTTGTAGTGGCCAAATTTACTACACCACTACGCTCCATCCATTATGGCGGTTAGTCACGATTTTCGAAGCCTACCTCTTAGCTTCTTTTAAATCCGGCTTCCCATTCCCATCAGGGTTATCATCCCGCATTGCATCTTTACCCCCACTCAGAAGCCCCATCTTATCCACATCTTCAGAACCTGATAACCGCTCTTCAGCACGCTTTTTAGCGCGCTCCTTTCTCCACTTTTCTTATTCAGGGGGGGTGTTTTTCATTGGTCTACAATGCTCCTCCAACAGTAATCACCATGAGAGTTATAGGTAAATCCCTTGCTGGAATAATAGTCGCGTACCTTGGTATTTACAGTGAAGACTTCGAGAAAGGCTTTGCCACAGTGGGTTGGTCACAGCTGGGAGACCTAAGCCAGTATTCAAGCACCGAGCGCTTGCGGGACGAATACATCAAGATTTACGGTAATGACAAGCCCGCGGCTACCGGCAATGCCCTCGCTATGATCCTGAAGTTTCGCGATCAGATTGCCGCAGGCGATTATATTGTGAGCTACAACCCGGAGACTCGTAACTGCCTGTTGGGGGTCGATAAAGGGAAATATCTCTACCAGCCGGATATTATCGGTGACTACGCCAACCTGCGTAAGGTGGAATGGCTCGGTAAAGTCAGCCGCGATCTTCTGCCACAAAAAGCCAAAAACTCCCTCGGCTCCACCCTCACCCTCTTCTCCCTAAGCCAGGGAACCATAGAAGCCTTCTTAACCATATTTGAGGGCCGCACGGTAACACCTCAGGAAGATGAAGCCGCAGAAACTGATAGCGCACAGCTCAAAGACGAAACCTTGGCCCAGAGCCACGAACTAATCAAAGACAAGATCACCGTATTACTGCCCGAAGAAATGAAAGAACTGGTGGTGGCGATACTGCGCGCAATGGGCTTTAAGGCCAAGGTATCCCCCAAGGGCCCGGATCGCAATGTCGATGTGATCGCCTCTCCAGGCAGCCTGGGCCTTACCCAGCCGCGCATTAAAGCCGAAGTAAAACATCGCAACGGCTCCATGGGTGCCCCCGCCATACGCGGCTTTATCGGCGCGCTGCGTGAAGGGGACTCGGGCCTGTTTGTCAGCACCGGCGACTTCATCCGTGAAGCCCGCTACGAAGCCGACCGCTCCACCTTTCCCCTCACCCTGAGGGATCTCGATGACCTGGTCGACTTAATCGTCAGCCACTGTGAGAACTTCGATTTGGAAGGCCGGGCACTGATGCCGCTGGTACGGATTTATTGGCTGGTGGATTTCTGAATGCTGACTAGAAAAGCTGTACAACACCTTGGCTGGACACCTTCGTCAATTAGACTTTGAGCAGCTGTGAGAAGGTGAAATTGATATTGCTTAAAATTAAACCCAAAAAATATAATTAGCATTATAAAATATCTAACTGCTTCAAGACTGGAAATTTTCTTGAAACTATGATCTTTATTTGAACCCTGAGTTAGAAAAAATAAGTTTTTAATTTTTATAAAACCTAGATTTCTGCTTAGCAAAACACATAAAAAAATTCAAAATATTAACTTCCTGGGAAACATTAAATACCTCAATATTAAGCATCGAAATTAATTTGAGAGGATGATGAGATTCGCTAAAGTGATGTCGGGCCCCGTTGGAATTGGGACCCGGTAGGTCGTTATTTAGAAGCTAATGCTCGTTGACCAGAACGCAAGTCGATAACTACGACTCCATCGACACCCTGTATATCACCATTATAGGCATAGCCAAAGAGCCGGCGACCATCCGTGTCGATGGTCATGGAATTGAGGCTAGCCACTGCAACACCGTCACCGCGGCAGTCGCTGTGGCACCATTTGCCGCTAGACAGTGTTGATTGTGAGAGGTCATCCAAATCGATGGCAACCAGATTTCCGCTTTCGGTGCTCACCAGAAGCTGATTGCCGATTGTATCCAAGACAACGTCTGTAGGAGACTGTGCTGTGTTGACGCCGTGCACCGAGGCGGTGAAAGTGCTCTTGTCACCAGTAGTCAGGTCTACTTGCCAGATGCCACCGGTACCGGAATCGCTGACGAAAGCGCGGTTGTTCGTGGGATCCAGCGCCAGGCCGGAAACAGAGTCAAATAAGGGCGCAGAACTGAAGAGATTATCGAAAATAATTTCCCTGTCGCCACTGTTAAGGTCGACACTCATCAGCCCTGAGGCCTGTAATAAAACTATACGATTGTTCGCGGAATCTAGCTCCATGGCCACTACGCTACCGGTGAACGCAGAGCCTTTACCAATTCCAGAAGCAGAGATTACTTCCAGTTCGCCGCTTTCTAGATCGACTTTGGCCAATTGGTCTGAGTTCTCATCGAATATATAAGCGTGGCGATCTGAATCACCTGCAACGATTGTGGACGCTACCACTCGCGGCGAAGCGCCAGGATCAAACTGAGACACGAGGGTGCGGTTGCCATTTTGCAAATCTATTTCTGCGGCTGCGTAATCATTTTGGGAGATCACGAATAACCGATCGGTTGAACGGCTATAACTCACGTCGTCCCATGAATAGCTTGGTCCCGTCCCTACATGGTTGGAGGAAATTTCTGTACGGTCACCGGTACTAGTATCCACAGACATGATCACCGGATCAAAGTGAATTCCAGACACCAGTAAGCTTTTGCTGTCAGCTCCTCGACTAATTGACCAAGGGTTATAAAGCCGCAAACCTTCACCCTTTGTCCGGCTTGTTATAATTGACCGATCACCGGTTGCTATGTCCACTTGTAGGACATTATGCCTGCCACCGCCAGCAACATAAATTTGATCATTATCAATATCGACGATCAAATCCATTACACTTGTGATGGATTCGCCGCCGCCGATACCATTCCCGCTTATTGTCGTTCTATCGCCACTGGCAATATCTATCTTGAGAATAGAATCGGACCCTTCATCACCCACGTAAAGCTGCCCATTCGCCTCATCTAATGCGATACTCGTCGGATACACCATGTCGGGCCCAGTGCCTTTCGGAGATGATGAATCGGAGCTGGATATCTTGGCGTAACCGCCGTTTAACAAGTCAAATTCAATAATCTCACCATGCGTTCTTGTTGCTCTTGTGGCGTAAGCTATACCTCCATAGCCCGTCAATGCCAGGGCGGTGAGGTCTGCAGGAATCCAGGTGGTCAATTGCGTGCGATCACCGGTAGAGCGTTGTACAGAATAGATACTCCCGTCGCTATTTAGTACGACAAAGTGGTCATCGGCAGGATTGGCACGCACATTAGGAAATTTTTGTACCATATCGATTGGGTTTAGTGCCGGACCGGAGCCTACCGATGAACCAGAAATCACGCGACGTGCACCTGCACTATCTATCTCAAATATCACATCCAACGCCGTATCGGCGAAATACCTACTTCGATATAAGTTGTCGTAGGACACACCGACTGGCCAAAAAATTAAAAGCTCATTTTTGACAGAAAGTGAATCCTGAACCGCTTCACCAGTAACGAACTGGGCTGAAAGACTATATGAATCTCGACCTTTATTAATCTCTGTATCGAGATACCACAGTGACGGGGAAGTTACGTCCACGGTTGGTGACTGGCTATCGATAGCGATGCTAGCCAATTTCTCAGAAGTATTTTTACCACTTTCAAGATCGAAAACCCTGGCAGTGAGGGCAAGGCTGGAAAGCTTCCCGCCCATATTGGCCCCGCCCGTCGGGAAATCGATGCGAGCCGAAGGTGAGGACAGATTAGTCACAATGACTTGCAGCGAAAGCTGGTTTGCAACCCCTTCGCTATCAGCGGCGCTGATTGACAGCTGATAGAGGTTATCTTCGTCGCTATCCGCAGGCGACTCAAAATCTGGGGCCGTGTTAAAACGGAGTTCACCACTAGCGGAATCAATAGAAAATAATGCAGCATCAGTGCCGCCGCTCAGTGAATATGTAACATCGTCTCTATCTGGATCCTCGGCCCTAGCGATGTAAAAAATATCGCTCACACCTTCCTCGACCGAAATTTCTGTTGCGGAAGAAAACTCGGGAGCGCCATCGTTAACATCAACAACGGTTATTGCAATGGCCTGACTCGATTGACCGCCTTTGCCATCGCTGGCCTCAATCGTTACCTGATAGATATTGTCTCCATCTGCGTCTGCAGGATTCTCGAAATCCGGTGCAAAACCAAAGCGCAACTGGTTACCATTATCAATTAGAAAGCGAGACTGATCTTCGCCACCAATAAAGCTATAACTAATGCTGTCTCCATCGGCGTCACTAGCAGACAGTGTAAGTAGAACATCAGAACTATTTTCCTCAAAGGTGACTTCACTTGCGGAGATGAGCACCGGCGCGCTATTGGATGGAGTATCCGAACCTCCACCTCCACCTCCACCTCCACCTCCACCACAGGCTGATAGAAAAAGTAGTGTGAAAATTGTTGTTAGTGTTTTTCCGAAAAACTGCTTCATATTCGGTTCCCTATTTAAACGATTATTATATTTCTAGTACTGCCTAGATTGCCAATATAGGTGAAAGGTCTTGACAAATTGCATCTCGCGAGGCATTTGCCAGCCGCAGTATTTTATAAGGTTCACTTCATATCTATCTTTAATTGACAAATATCTTCACTGGTGACTTTTCTGACTTTAATAGATTTTCTAAAGTCTGATCCTTTTAGTTACTTTCGAAACATTACTTCATTTAAATTTTCATCACTGCTGTGATTGCACTATTAGTACGCCCTTACAAAATAGATTTATACCTTCGTACCACCTAACAAGACTTGAATTAAAAACGGTCCCCAAAAGAAAAATACACCTTTCTGCTTATATCTTAAAAACTCTGAAACTCCACTTATTGAAAATTTTATGTTTCATCTTTGATGAATGACATTATTTCAGCCGAGGATGTAAAGCAGTTAACCAAGTTTTTTTGGCATGACTGACCAAGCAGCTGAAAATTACCAGGCTGCCAAAGAATTAGCTTTTGAAATAGACCTTAATAGCTGCATGGAAAAGCTAATGAATATTTTCATCGGCTATACCAAAGGAGCAGGCTTTAACCAGCAATGGATTGAAGAATCCAGTAGGATTAATGGTTCATAGTTCTCATTAAAAGGATCACTATTTTGGGTTCCATTTTCAATAAGCAATTGCCATTCGGCAAAGTGAACTCATAAAAAATATAGGCGCCCAAATAATCTTATTGGATTTTATTCAGTTTTCTTCAGCGTCAAAGCTGCGTAGAATCGAAAGATATTTATCAACATTTTGGGCACTGATTAAACCGGCTTCTACAAGCCAACAGCCCAAGAACAACAAGGACAACAAGGACAACAAGAACAACAAGAACAACAAGAACAACAAGAACAACAAGAACAACAAGAATTTTATAAAAGACCCATTCCCAAAGGAGAACGGTAGCGTGACGTAAGAGACAGTAAAAGGCGCTGACCCAAGGTGCGGCAACACCCCGGGCCAGCTAACCAAATTGATAGAACAGTTATCAAAGTGGCTCCATGAATGGTACGCTAGAAACCCACTCGTCTTCAATAAAAGGTTGCAAATTCAGTAACCTGAGGAGATTCCCCAAGCACTGGGAGTCTAGCGCCCGCCTTTT
The DNA here is from genome assembly GCF_000380565.1 of Microbulbifer variabilis ATCC 700307. Lineage (GTDB taxonomy): Bacteria > Pseudomonadota > Gammaproteobacteria > Pseudomonadales > Cellvibrionaceae > Microbulbifer > Microbulbifer variabilis. Next base: position 559,947 of record NZ_AQYJ01000028.1, on the reverse strand, counting down.
TTTCTTTTACGCCTACCGTTCTCGCGCCCCTCCTAATGCCCGCAACCGATATTACTTTCCTGGCCTTCCCGTTGCGGGAGGTTTGCCAATGCTTTGCGTCTCATTAGGAAACCAATATGTTGATTTTAAACCGCCGTACAGGCGAGAACCTCAGGATTGGGGAAAACGTCTCAATCACAATATTAGAAGTTAAAGGTAATCAGGTGCGGGTAGGCATAATCGCTCCCAAGACCTTGGCGGTTCACCGCGAAGAAATTTATAGAAGAATCAAAAAACAGCAGGAGCGGAATAATGGGAGATAAAAAGCAGATTCTCCCAGTAGGGTGAGCCCTAACAATCTTGCTTTGGCCCTACTACTTCAAAAACGCTAACTACCGCAACCCTTGTGTAATCGAACAATCTATCCAGCATTTAGGGCTTCCCTATTCCAAAGGTCCTAAATGCTGGACAGAAAACTTTAACACTGCTTAGGCAAGGTCAATAAATGTAACAATTTAGCCAGCTGTACCACTTAATGCAGAAGATACAAAAGCCGGCAAAATACGTTGTTCTATCAAGCCCAGGGTTTTGTCATCATCTCTATGGCCGGTGATCGCAATCACCAAATCAAGATCTTCAATAGAGATCACATACTGGCCGCCACCGCCCCAACCAAACTTTGCGACATATTTCTTGTTGCCAACCTTCAGGGGCGTTCGCCAGAAGAAGTAGCCGTATGAAAAGTTGGTATAGTCAAACTCATCATCTGTGGGAACAGCCACTTTACCAGTAGCCTTGGTAATATACGCCTCCGGTATTAACTGGTGGCCGTTCCATTTTCCCTTATTAAGTACCAAAGTGCCCCACTTAACCATACTGCGCGATGTCATCATGGCTCTTGATCCTGCCTGGGGCACGCCGCTTACGGCTTCCTTCCAGTGATAGATATCGATCCCCATCTTCTCCAGTAGCTCTTCTTTAATAAAGTCACTCGCGGAGCCGGGAACTACAGCATCCAGAACCAGCATTGCAATCATTGGGTCTGAGCCTTGATATAAGTAAGTTTGCGAATCAGAAGTGATCGGCTTACTGTAACTTAGATAGATTTGGGCTAGCTTTTTCCCGGTTAACTGCTCAGGTTTTTCTAGTAAGGCATCGAGTTTTTCCTCTGCAATACGGATTCCTGACTGCATGCTCATGGCATGATTTAGTGTGACAAGGTCTGCGCCTTTAGCAAGCTGCTTCCTATCCAATCCTTTCAGGAAGGAAGTGACAGGCTTGTCTAGGTCTTCCATGGTCAAATACCCTAACTGTATCGCCCTCCCAATTGCCAGGGCTGTATAGGCCTTGGTGGCAGACGCTTGTGGGTGAGGAAAATTGACACGACCAAGGGAATAGTAGGATTCAAAAACCAGTTTGTTGTTTTGAGCAATTAGTAGGCTATCGTAAGGTGTATGTTGGTTATCAGCTATTTCTAGTGCCAGCTGTTGCAAACTCTCCTTGATTACATCTATCTCACCAACAGGAATACCGTCTTTTCTATCCGCTGGAGCTGTATCAATAAATGCTTTTTTAAGCTTTGGTATTGATCTCTCCAGGCCTGTGAGGTCACTACCATAGTCGGCCATATTTATTTCTGGAGCATGCAAATCTCCTGCGCCCGCAGTGACGCTTATGCCATACATTAAGCCGATTGCGATTAGCTTTTTCATAATCATCTTAGATCCCAAATTTAATTTTTAATTAATAAGACTCGATATACTATTGACTAGTGTTTCAGCTTATCGGCAAGCCAATAAATACTGCGAACTGATGTCTTTGGGAATGCTGTAGTGTGATTCGCCGATTCGATAACTGCCGGCTCCAGAGTTAAGTTAGCCAATTCTTGGTCCTTTAACTCACTAACGAACCTTTCTACCGTAGCGCCCAGTTCCTTCTCTAATTCTCCGTAAGCAATAAATACGTTTGTTTGCTTGGGTAGTTCCATCAATGGTTTGTTAGGCTCTGATTCAAGCCGAGAATCCATATAAGTGCCTATCAATCTTGATGGGCTACCGATAATGTAGTTTTGAAAAGTATCCGGTTGGCTTATTAAGGCATAAACCCCAAAGAGCCCCCCGAATGAGTAACCGAAATAAGTACGGTTATCTGGATTCGCGCGGTAATTGCTTTCGATATACTTAATAACGTCATTTCTTATAAAGGCGAGATGCTGATGGGCCTCTCCTTTATAGGTTTTTTTATCTTTATTATCTGAGGGTAGTGCTGGCTTAAAGTCCCGATATCGACTTGACCATTCATTTTCATCAGCTGGCATATCTTTCTGCCAGCCAATACCCACCAAAATGGCATCTTCCAGTGCGTATTCAGTAGTAGCCGATAGTATTTCAACTGCCCATAAAGCGTCTGTATAGTAAATAACCGGATGCTTATTAGTATCACTCTCCTCGTATTTTTCAGGCAGCTTAATAAACAGCTCGTATTCTCTATTATTGCTGGAGTCCTGAATGGGTATTATTTGGATTGTGGATAACTCCAGGGCCTTATGCTCACCTGCTTCAAGGGCAGCGATAGGTAGCAACAGGAGAAAGGCGACTAGTAAACGCTTTTTCATATCAGTATTTATACCGTTACATGTGATCGGAGAAGCGCTCAATCTAAACAAGGAGCCAGTGAAACACCTGAAGTGCTCCTGATTTTTCGATGACTTTCTACTGCTGGCATAAAGTGCTTATTTATCAATAGGTTACAAGGCGCGATTTAGATGTGATCAGGGTTTATGCTAGTATCGATAGCAAAAATTCAGCTCAAATTTTGCTCAGGTAGATACATCAATGGCTTCACAATATTGGGTGGGTGACTTCTTTATTGATTTATCCAGAAACCAGATCACCCGACATGAGCAATCACAAACTATCCCCCCAAAAGCCCTTGCTGTCTTAACCCACTTGGCAAAGCATCAGCGAAAGGTAGTGAGCCAGGATGAGCTACTGTCTGAAGTTTGGCCCGATACAATAGTCACACCAAATACGCTGCAAAGAAGTATTGCGCAACTTAGAAAAGCCTTGGGCGAGGATCGAAAGCAGCAGTCTTATATTAGAACCCATGCCAAACAAGGTTATAGCCTGGAATGTGATATTGTTTGGCAAGATGGTGATTCTATTCCACAGGATAAGACAGTATCGGAAGAAAACGCCCTCTCTCCTGCTCCCCCTGCACCCCCTGCACCCCCTGCACCCCCTGCACCCCCTGAGCCTGTAATAGATATACAACCAAGTAATCCGGATTATCAAACCCAGTCAGTTAAACCAAATAGATTCCCAATATTTGCGCTAATCGGGATGCTATTATTGATATTTGTTGGATTTAATTACTCTTCACCCAAGCAAAACGCTCAGCTTATATTTGATCGATTACAGGCAGTAACGGCTACGGATCACAAAGAGTTTGGCCCCTCATATTCACCTGATGGTGAATATATTATATTTAATCGTTATTTGGATAAGCTCTGTGTTAATAAAATCTGGGCCAGGAATATACATACTCAGCAGGAAACGGAATTAACTCCCGAATGGGGTACTTATGGCCGCCATACATTATCTCCGGATGGCAAAAAACTGGTATTTATTTCAGAAGAAGACTGTACCATACCGCTAACCCAGAATACCTGTTACAACCTGGTAAGCCTGGACTTCCAAGAGGCATTAGTAAGTCCGCAACAGCCAAGTGTATTAATGCGCTGTAAAAACTCGGCCATTAAGAATCCGGCATGGTTAAATAACAATGATCTCGCTATTTTGCATAAAGAGTCTGATCGTTGGCGGTTAATCAAATATTCCGTGAGTGATAACAGCAGTCAGGTACTTTATGACCTGGAAGAGGGAAACCTAGCCCACTTTGATTATTCAATCGATGACGATTTAATAGCCGTCACCAGCTATCATCAAGATGGCCGGCTTTATATCGATATGCTGGATTCTAAGGGGGCGCTTTTAACCAGCCATCCGATTGACTATCCAGATGAGATATCTGAACACAGAGCCATTTCCCCTAACTTTTCACCGAGAGAGGATGAGCTAATCTTTAGTACAGGGCGAAGACTCTTCTCTCTCACCTATGATGGCAAGGTCAGTAGAATTCAGTTACCTCTGGACCAGTCTGCCAGCTCTCCAGACTTTCATCCAGGTGGACATAGAGCACTGGTTATTAAAGGGCAATACGATAGTGATATTGCCTTGATACCGCTAAACCTGCCTGGAGCTAGCACCACACCTTCAGAAGAAGATGTCAGCACAATTTACCCAAGCGCCACACGGTCGATTTCCGGGGAGGATGACGGTATTTTCCAACCCAATGGCAACTTGATTGCGTTTACCTCCAGGCGCTCTGGTGAAGACCAGGTGTGGGTGACTGATGGTAGTGATTTACGGCAGGTATCTCAGTTTCCAATCGATACCAATATCGACGGTATCCATTGGTCTGCCGATGGAGAAAGTATTCTGGTAAATGCCAATAACAAGCTCAATAAAATTTTCTTGGATGGCCGTGTAGAGGGCTTGCCCCTGAATGCGCCTGTTGATCAGCTCTTCCAGTGGGACAGTATCGATAATTCAGCGTTATTATCCTTGACGATTAAAGGGGTTACAAAATTTGCAGAAGTCAACTTGGATAGCCTTGAGCCCAGGTTTATCAATGAAAAACCAGTTAGCTGGGCCCAAAGAGCTAAAGATGGCCGGTTGATCTATATGGACCATATGAATCGCTTCTGGCAACCTGGCGCCGCGGAAGACCAGCTTATCGAGAAGCTAACTGATCAAGGTAGCGAAAAGAGATTTGTTATCAAAGATAATGTGATTTACTCAATCAATCGAGACGACCAGCTGTGGTCATACAATCTCGACACCGATAACTTTTCCATTTTGAGGGAAATGCATAGGGATATCGATTACTTGACCGATATTAATCAAGAGAACCTGATGATTACCTATGTTGTTGCCGCTAAAAAGGAGGTGGCTGAGCTTTTCTTACGGCAATAGCATTACGACAATACACTCTTTTTATTTCTAAAAAAATAAGATGGTTTCCTAAAAACCATCTTACTATTCCATCACGATATGATACGAACTTTAATATTGCTAAAGCTCAATTAAAGAACTACATAGCTACCTAAATAATCTCATAAGCTGATCAACTACCCACATATGGAGCTGGCTGTGATTAGATCGGCTGTGCCATGCTGCAATGACTTCAAATTTTGGGGTTTGTGTATCCAAATTGAGAGGAATCACTTTCTTATTGGGCAATAATCTTGAGGGGTAAAAAGCAATTGTGTCAGTGGCAGCAATAATATCTGGTGCGGCTGAAAAGCAAGGTACTGACATTACGATATTGCGCTTTAGTCCTTGCATAGCAAACCATTCATCGTGAGACCCTCTCAAGTTCGGGCGAGAAGGCGAAATAATCAATTGTGGAAGCTCGGCTACGTCAGCCAAAGTCAATGACCTGCCCTTTAGAGGAGATTTTTTTCCTGCAATACAAACATGTTGCTCTTCAAATAACAGTTTGTAAGGCAGGTCATCCGGGATGAAATCAGGGAAAGTGAGCGCTAGATCGATCTCGCCGGCAACCATTAATTGATTTAGGTTATCTGTTTCAAAATCCCTAACAATAACTTTAAGCTCTGGAGCAGATTTACGGACAACCTCTAGTAGTTGGGGTAGTACCGATTGAATCGCATAGTCTGTGGCGCTAATGCTAAAAACCCCCTTATAGGTTGCCGGGTCAAAAGCTATTGGGGTCAGCAGTGACTCTACATCCTTTAAAATGCTGCTGATCCTGCCGCCCAGTTGTTCGGCAATAGGAGTGGGCACCATGCCGTTACCTTGCCTAATGAACAGACGGTCATCAAATACCTCCCTCAACTTACGCAGCTGTTCACTGATTGCTTGCTGAGTTAACCCTACCTTTTCCGCTACCCGCGATAGGTTTCTCTCTTGCAGTAGCGCTTCCAATATACGTAGCTGTTTCAGGTCTAACCGACTTATACCATTCATATTTGTAACCAGGACAAAGAGTAGTTGTTTCTAATTGTATCTTTGCCTATCTATTATTCCCACCATCGTAAGGCACAGCCACATCTGGCTGGGGCTATTTAATAGCCCAAGTAGTTACTCTTCTAATTATCTGGAGATAGATATGAGCCGACCCACTAAGCGCTTTGCTCCTCAGGAATCTTATAAATTATTTATTGGTGGTGAATGGGTTAATAGCAACTCGGGGCGTACGATGGACAGCCTCAATCCTGCTACAGGCGAATTACTGACTCGCATACCGTTGGCCGATTCAAGTGATGTCGATGCTGCTGTCATTGCGGCAGAAAAGGCGTTCCCCATCTGGAAACTTACTTCCGCTATTGAACGACAGGATGCACTGCTCAAAATTGCAGACATGCTTTCAGAAAAGAAAGCATTCTTCGCCCACCTTGAGGCATTGGAAACCGGCAAGCCAATTCGCGAAACTTCAAATATTGATATCCCACTGGCCATAGACCACTTTCGCTACTTTGCAGGGGTTATCCGCTCTCACAGCGACGAAGCGGTGATGATTGATGATCAAACCATGAGCTTGGTATTCAGCGAGCCAATGGGTGTAGTCGGTCAGGTAATCCCATGGAACTACCCTCTGCTGATGGCCGCCTGGAAGATTGCACCCGCTATCGCAACCGGTAACACCGTAGTGATTAAGCCATCCGAGATGACTTCATCCACCCTGCTGGAGCTGACCAAGATTTTCAAGGAAGTATTACCAGATGGTGTGGTGAACGTTGTCACCGGCGTAGGCCCAGAAGCGGGCCAGGCTTTACTGGATCACCCTAAAGTCGCGAAGCTGGCCTTCACCGGGTCTACTGGCATCGGCTATAACGTGGCCAAAGCTGCGGCTGATAAATTGGTACCAGCTACATTGGAGCTGGGTGGCAAGTCAGCCAATATCGTATTCCCCGACACAAACTGGGAAAAAGCCCTGGAGGGCGGAGCCCTGTCTATCCTGCTGAACCAGGGACAAGTCTGTGAATCTGGTGCCCGCCTTTTTGTCCACGAAACTATCTTCGACCGTTTTACCACTGAATTAAAAGCCAAGTTTGAATCTGTAAATGTCGGCGATCCGATGGACCCCAACACACAAATGGGTAGCCAGATCAGTGAAGCGCAAATGAACCGTATTCTTGGCTACATAGATATTGCCAAAGAAGAAGGTGCGAAGATCCTTACCGGCGGTAAGCGGCTACAAAAACCGGGATTGGAAAAGGGTTTTTACATTGAACCTACAATAATTACCCATGCCGACAACGCTATGAAAGTCGCACAGGAAGAAATCTTTGGCCCAGTTGTGGTAGTGATTCCTTTCTCCTCTGAGGAGAAAGTTATAGCGATGGCCAACCAATCCGATTACGGCTTGGCAGGTGCTGTATGGACCCAGGATATCAACCGTGCACTGCGCGTTGCACGAGCCGTGGACACAGGCCGCATGTGGGTGAATACCTATCACGAACTCCCTGCCCATGCACCGTTCGGCGGTTACAAGAAATCAGGTATCGGGCGTGAAACCCATAAATCGATGATTGATGCCTACACGCAGAAGAAGAATATCTTTATCAGTCTTAATGAAAAGCCCTACGGTCTTTTTTAAACCTCACTGCAATAAGCTTTTAGCAGGAAAGTAGTTATGAAAAACGAAGCACTGTTCAGTGAAATCAACCTGGGCCCTTACACCCTGAAAAACCGCATTGTGCTGCCGCCGCTTACCCGATCGCGTAGTTCACAGCCCGGTAACATCGCTAATGACTTAATGGCCAACTACTACGCTCAGCGAGCTGGTGCGGGCTTTATGGTTACAGAGGGCACGCAAATTGAACCCCGCGGCCAGGGTTATGCCTGGACCCCCGGAATTTATTCACAGGACCAGGTCGAAGGCTGGAAAAAAGTGACCAAAGCCGTACACGATCAAGGCGGTATTATTTTTGCCCAGCTTTGGCATGTGGGGCGTGTATCCCACACATCACTACAACCGAGTGGAACGGCTCCTGTTGCGCCGTCTGCAATTCGTGCAGATGCGGTAAAGGTATTTATTGAGACAGGGCCAGGACAAGGTGCTTTGGCTGAACCCAGTGAGCCTCGTGCACTGACAACAGAAGAAGTTAAAGAACTGGTGCAGCTCTATGCCCAGGCAGCACGCAATGCTTTGGAAGCGGGCTTCGACGGTGTTGAGCTGCATTGTGCCAATGGTTATCTTGTAAACCAGTTTATTTCTGAGCATACCAATCAACGCGATGACGAGTATGGCGGTAGCCTGGAGAACCGACTGCGTTTCCTCAAAGAGATTGTTGCAGCGGTATCAGCAGAGGTAGGTAATGATCGTCTCGGCGTTCGATTTGCTCCGCTGTTTGAAAGTACCGATGAGGACCGTGTTTATCTTGGCCTGGTGGAGAGTGACCCACACACAACCTATATCGAAGCTATCAAACTATTGAACGAGGCGGGAATTGCTTACCTATCTTTAGCAGAAGCGGATTGGGATAATGCACCGGATTTACCTGAGAATTTCTACCAGGAAGTACGAGATATCTTTGGCGGGCGCATCATGTATGCCGGCAAGTATTCCCCAGAGAAGGCTTTGCGGGTGCTGCAGGCGGGTAATGGAGATATCTTTGGTTTTGGTCGCCCTTTTATTGCCAACCCGGACCTTCCCATACGTATTCGCAATGATTGGCCTCTTAATAAGGTTGACCCGGAAACCATGTATGGCGGTACCGATGAAGGCTATACCGATTACCCTTCTTACCAGCCATAATTTTTAACAGTTCCTTAACAGGACATAAAAAAAGCCCCAGTAATTGAAGGTTACTGGGGCTTTAAACTTACTCGTAAAACTTCTTGGATTCCTGAGGTAATTTTCAGTGTTTTTCCAGACACTAAAATAACTATTAATCCCTTTGGATACCTCGACTAAATTGTGATTTACTTCGAGATAATTATTAAAAACTAAAAGTCCACTCGGGCATCCAGTTCAAAGCCCAGGTTTCCAGGACTTTATCAAAGCCACTCAACACCATAATCCCAAGCAACAAAAGTATGGCACCAAGTGCTACTTTGCCACCAACAGCAAAAGCGCCAACTGATGGTGATAAGCGGCTATAAATTTTCCGTGATAGCCCGCCTGCCACCAGTAGCGCAGCACCGGTACCAAGCCCAAAAGAAAACATCACCATAAATGACTGGCCTAGTTGCTGGCCCATGGAAGCAAGCGCGATTGCTGCACCTAGCGTGGGACCTACGCAGGGCAACCAGATAATTCCTGTGAGAAAGCCGATACCAAACTGTCCGGCCCAGGCGCCATCACCAGTAATGCTCGCCCCTGCGGTAACTTTCGCCAAACGCAGGGTCACCCAGTCGGAAAGGGGTTTGATCAGTAGAATAAGGGCAACGGCCACAAGCAGGATTGCAGCAATATAGCGAAATAGCTCTGGGTCCAGCCCTAAAGAGACCAGCAGGAAACTGAGTACAGTTCCAGCCAGGGCAAATGACAAGCTGAGCCCTACGGCGAGCGCATAAGGCCCCCAGCGCCCAGCACTGCTGGAGGCGCCAACTACCATTGGCACCAGTGGCCAAACACAGGGGGAGAGAATACTAAGTGTGCCCGCAATCAAGGCCAGGGGGATGGCGCTGACTTCAAGCATTTTCGCCGCAGGCCTTAACTGAGTTAAAGATATTCTGGCGAATAACATCAGCGCGTGTTTCAGCAACACTGAACCATACCTGCTTGTCCCCACGATAGAGCAGCAGGGTTGACTGCCTGGGCGCACGGAAATGCTTTACCCACTCTTTTTGCTTGTCGAAATTCACATTAAGGATTGTGAGGCCACACTGGGGGTTATCTTTCTGGAACTGCGCAAGAATTATGCCCTGCTTCTTGCAGGTAGGGCACCAGTCTGCCCGCACATCAATCAATACGGGTTGCTTCGCAGCTTGCAGCTCTTTGAAGCGCTCTTCAGAGAAGGGCTCTCCGGCTGATGCGAAGGGCACGCTAAGAAGGAAGGAAGTTACAAGCAAAGAGCGTAGAAATAAGTGAAGAACTTTCATGCTAATCATATCCTCGGTATAAAAATGCACACCCCAGCGGAAAGGTAAAATTGGGTGCATTGCAACCTTAGTCGGCGTAGGCCGCAAATTATTACAGTCCATAATGAGGAATTTCTTAACAAATACTTACTGTAGAGCCGTCCACATTTACCATGGTTTGGATACAACACACTCCAAAAGCCAAGCCAGCTCAGGATTCAAAAGAAAGCCTGAACCCCGGATAAAAGAGAAATCCAGGGGGTAAGACGTGAAAATGTGCAGCTAATCCAATCGCTCAAGAAATGACTCAAAGCCCCAGATTCGTCTTAAAAGCTGATTATCTGCCCCTGGCTATAAAGTAGAAAAACGCAAAGATTTCGTCATGCTAAGCCAGGAATGCCAAGTACATTTCAAAGGCCTCAAAACCAGGCTAAGCAGATCCTCCTACTCTCTAGGAAAGCATGCACATTGGAACTCTGAGGATTCTGGCCAATTAATCGTTGGGAATGGGGAATCTGTAGGTCTCAAAAGTTAACCTAATTTATTGAGGGATGAACATAGAATACTAAATTAACGGATTTTTATTTCCGGCCAATCTTTTTATGTATCACCATTAATACCAGCGGAATCACCAGCCAACCCAAAGACCAGACCACAGGGCTGATGAATGCAAGTCCAATAGTAAGTACTGCGACGAAGGGTTCAGTCGTTGCGCTTTTGAAGACGTTATCTTTTTCATTGCTGGTAAGGGATGTGTTAGCGAAGCCCATCTTGCGGGCATACTGCCAGCCTGCGAGCCCAATAAATCCCGATAGCGCAAGGCATACACTCTGGCCAACGGTGGACGAGATGCTAACTAATTTAGGGTCATTGATCGCAAAATAGAGATAAAAACATACGACCACCTGCTGCAATAACACCAGCGAAGTATGGATATTATTGGACTGCTCAACGGGCCCAAGTAATTTATGCGTCAGATTCCACTGTACGAGCGTTAGTCCTACGGCAATAAATAGGCGGAAAATCTCTTGGGAATTCTCCACTAAAAGACTCAGAAGGCCAAATTCAAGCTTTATCCAAGCCATATCTTCTCCCGAAGGAAGATATAAAACGAAGTTGACAAATAAGAGCGCGTAAGCGACATCAATGAAATTTTCAAGTCGCCGCAGGCGGCAATGCCTTATTGCAATAGTTCCAGTATCTATATGGCGCATCAGGGAGACCAGACTTTTTAGCCACAGTGAGTCTCGTTATAGCAGACACCGGATGCTGTATAGGTGCAAAAAATAGACTGAAAGCCAGTAATTTTTACGCCTCCCAGTAAAAAGAGACAGAGAAAAGGGCCGGCCTGTTATTTGCTCTTAGATAACTTTTCGCCTGAAGAAGATAGTTCGATTAATGATCTAACTGGTACTACTGCCATCATTATTACGCTAAAAGCTGATAGCCGGCCAATTTTGGTTGATAAGCAGACAGATCGAGCACAATTCAAACAAGGCAATACTATTAATCGATTGACTTCAAACAGAATCTACATAAGATCCTACGAAATTAACCCGGATAAAGATTTAACAACCATTTGCATAGCTATCCGGTCGCTGGGTTTGGTCAGTAGACCTCCTGACAAGATCCCCACTTTTCCAGTGGTTAAACGAATACAATTTTTACAGCCAGCAGAAAAAAGTATAATTATTTTTCTAGAAAAATTGATGATGCAAAAAAGTTTATTGAACTCAATGCCGGTAAAAATACCTTCAGCTGCAAACCTTACCGTATCCAGTATGAAAACCAGCCTAAGTAAAAATCTCAGAGCTGGCTTTTGAAAGAATTGGCACGGTATCCTGAAGCAGTCAGATTAGAGGCTGAAAACACTCAATCGTCAGAAAAAATAGCAAGAGGAGTGACAGTGCTCCTTATCCATTTGTCTTGGACAGCCCAACCTAAGCATTGCTTTGAATAATAAGTCAATAATACCCAGCAACCATATAAAAATGGGGTAATTATGGAAGGTGAATTACTTTCACTTCGAGCCGAACTCGCCCTGCTGGAGCGGGACAATCAACGCCGGCTGGAGACCTTCGAACGACGGCTCTCTGCCCTTGAGGCACAGCTCAGGCGGGACGATACAGAAACCAAAGAAGCCTTGGTAGAAAGTACTGCTGAGTTAGAAGACGAACTGGCCCTGCTTATGGGCACACCCTCCAAGCCCCGCCAAACCATTCAGCAAGCTCATTCATCAACCATACCTTCAGCAACGGCAACTCCTACCCCGAAATCTTCTGAATCCAAATCAACGCCTGAGAGAGCCGGTAAACCATCAGTAGCCACTCCATGGTTACAAGAAGGCCTGGCCAGCCTATTGGCACCAGCCCTGGAACCGCTCAATCGCGTGTGGGAGCCCCTTGCAAACTTTTATCGCCATTACCAGCGCCAGGGTAAAGCCCCGGTATTCTTTATGACCGCTGCCGGCATACTGGCACTGGTATTTGGCTTCGCATACTTGCTGCAGTTCTCTTTCAACAACTATTTGGGCCCGGCCGGTAAGGTGATCTTGGGCTTTCTGGTTGCGGCGGCAACCACTTTTGGCGGTGTGACTTTTAGCCGGCGTATGCCCCATATGGCGGACTACGGCTCTGGATTAATAGCGCTCGGAGTGATTCTTCTCTACCTGTGTGGGTACTTTGCCGGGCCTTACTATCAGTTGCTGCCTGTTCCTGTTGGAGTCGGCCTGTTGGTGGCGACAACAGGGCTCTCTTACTTACTGGCCCTATTATTTGAGACACGAGTGGTGTCTATGGTGACCCTGCTGGGCGGTGCCACCATGCCTTTGGTGGCGAATCATTTTGATCCTTCCGCACTTGTTTACCTCAGCTATTTATTGGCACTCGCCCTGGCGATGCTGCATTTATCCAGGCAGATACGCTGGCCACAGCTTGCGATCGTCACTATGGTACTGAGCGCAGGCATGTTTGAGTTTTCGATCTCAAACCTGGATGGGGCCGTCCCAAACTGGGGGCCATTGTTGATATTGCACGGCTTCTTTTATGGCTTTGCCCATTACGCCTTGCGGGGACTAAGCGCTGAATTGATAGAGTCCAAAGGACTGGAGCGAAGGCGCCTGATTATTATTGCCGCAAACCTGGTGCTGTTTATCCACATCAGCTGGTCGCTGGCACCCAACAGTAACGCACTGGGCATTGTGTGGCTGCTGAACCTTCTACCCTGGATGGCTCTGGCCATTTATTCACGCTGGCTGTTTGGCTACAACGCCATCAGTATTTCCGCCCGTGTTGTACAGAATATGGCTCTACTACACGGTGGATTACTGGCAGGCTTGGCAATCCTTGCGTTGTGCAGTCCCGCTTTATTGGGGATTGTCTGGTGTCTAGAGGGATTGTTGCTGATTTTTCTCGGTGCCCGTTTTGGTTTCATCAGTGTAAGAAGCGAGGGTTACATCGCCCTATCTGCAGCTGGCGTTACCATGCTGTGGCAAGCTCTGACCTGGGTAGCTGGCGGAGTTGTTCCCGCACCAATGTTGCTGTCATTAAGCGCAGATGCTGGTTGGGGTAACTGGTTGGCGCTCTGTGCGGCTGCCTTCGCATTAACCCGGCTGTTGCAGCACTGCGCAGATCGGATTACTCCTAGAGAGCACCATTTAACCTCTTTCGCAGATAACGCTTTTGTGGTGTTTTTATCCGCAAGCTTTCTGCTATCTGTTGGCATCCTCTGGCCCCAGGGTATGTGGCTGCTTGCCTTGCTACCGATGGGCTTTTTAATCTGGCACGGCAAGCGTACTGGTTCAGCATTTAGTGAATGGTTTGGACTCAGCCATTACTTACTGCTGTTTATCCCACTACTCGCGAGTGCATCGATTGTGGGTAACTTGCATTTCTACGATCAAATACCTTACGGAAAGATCGCTAGTGTAGAGGCCTTCCTTAGCTTGTGGATGATTGCAGCTCTGTATAAACACCTGGATATGCAATCCACTGGCTTCTCTCTGGCACTCAATTTGCGCAAGCTGTTTTACGCTCTGGTGCCAATATTTTTCCTACCAACAGTACTTTATAAGGCCAACGACTACTTCCCCATCGCCGTTTGGCTGTCTGGCGCTATCGCCCTGGCACTTTATACACACCTGAAACTGGAGGTATTAAAACAGGAACTGCGCATATTGATCGCAGGCGCAAGCTTTGTAGCAATAATCAGTTGTGCTCTGCAGGAGTTCGCCAACTGGCAAGGGTTTGCCTTGAGTGGGTTGCTGTTGGGGCTGGTATCAATGGCGGCACTGTTGTGGATCGGCCAGGGATTGCGGCGGAAGCCAGCCGGCCAGGATTGGCGGTTGGCCCTGCATCGGGCACTTAAGCCACTCTTTCCATTGGCCTTTTACTATCTCGCGGCAACGCTACTTATTATTAGCTACGCGCTAAGCCGTGACTTTGCACTGGCACTTTTACTATGCCAGCTGTACTTCGCCGGTCTGTATATTTTTAAACCCCAACTAGCGCCGCTGCGCAACCAGTTGACCCCCCTTTATATGCTGAGTCTGCGCCTGTTTGAGTTTATTACCTTGTTGCAAGTTGCAGCGGTCATTGCCAATTCCGCTAAGGCGCCAATGTTGGGAGTGTATAACCTGGTGGCCCTGGGAATCGCTTCACTGTTGGTTTATCAACGCTTTTTCGCCAATAGAGCCGTATGGCCTGGCCGCAGGCTGTTTAACCTGTGGGTGCTGCACCTTACAGCCATCCCAGCTTATATTGCGCTGCTGGCGCAAGTGCTGGAAACCATGTGGCTGCCAGCCATATCATTTGCCTTGGTGGTGCATGCAACACTGCTACTGTTCCAGACTCTAAGACCTGATACCCAAAAGTTACTGAAGCTCTCACTCATGTTGTTCGGCATTGCCGCACTAAAAATTGTGCTGTGGGATATGCAGGACTTTTCCCTGATACAAAAGATTGTGGTCTGTATGCTGGTGGGACTGTGCATGCTGGGGGCTGCATTCCAGTATCAGAAATTTCTGACCCCCAGAAAATGAAAACACCAAAAATACTGATCAGCTTATCTCAAAAATGTAATGGGCCTTTTTAGGCCCATTACTATTTACAGTTGTTAAATTAGTTATGATTTGTGTGGGATTATACAAGAACTCCATATGCTCTATCTTTTGAAGCAATACTTACAAAGGTTTGGCACAGATCACCCTCTATATATTGCTGCTAAAGACGTCTTATCACATCAAAGAACGCCTTACCCAAACCGCCCATTTGCCGGCCAACTACACTGAATGCGTAACTCCATTTCGATAAAATGCGCAGGGAAGCAAGAAATGAAACGGCTTCAGTTGGCAATAACGCTTTTTGCCGCCTTACTCATTAGTAGCCAAGCTTTGGCAGAGTATAAAAAAGGAGACTTTATTGTTCGTGTTGGCGCCGCCGCAGTTGATCCCAATGACGATTCCGACAATCTGCGCCTAAATGGCACCATACTGCCTGATACACGGGTTTACGTGGATACCGGTTACTCCGTGAGCGTTACGGGCACTTGGTTATTCGCAGACCACTGGGGATTGGGGCTTTTGGCAGCATTACCATTTAAACATGATCTCGACGTGCGCGGCCTGCCCGACCCGGTGACTGGCGAACCTCTCGGACGGGTGCGCCTCGGGGACATTAAACATCTGCCTCCTACCCTCACCTTGCAATGGTACCCGGTATGCACAGAATCCTGGGTGCAGCCTTACATTGGTGTCGGAGTAAATTACACCCACTTTTTAAGTGAGCATATCAATCGTGCGGCTCAGAATTACTTTGAAGCTGTACTCGGTGCAGAATCACGAGCAAGACTCAAGCTGGATGATTCTTGGGGCCTGGCTGGGGAAGTTGGAATAGATATCGCCTTTGGCCAGGATAGCCGTTGGCTGTTTAATGCCGCTATTTGGTACCTGGATATTGATACCGATGCAAATATCCGCTTCTATACAGGTGCGGAAACTTACTCCCGTATCAATGTCGATGTGGACATAGATCCGTTTGTTTTCTCGGTCGGTATCGGTTACCACTTCTGATTTGGAGTGCCGGGAATCCGAAAGAGTGATTTTAACGGTTTCTTTTTTATGCCAGTCTGGGCATTAAAGAAATAAGTTATGGACTTTCCTTTCAGTCTGGCGGTAGCTCGCCTCTTCAGTAATCCACTCTCATTTTAATTGATCGAGCAAGCACTTCCCGTTGCGGCGTTCCGATAGACTCAACATTCATTCTATTTTCCCGAATCATACGGCCCGTTTTAAGCAATTTTCATCCTGTCCCTGCTCGATAAACTGCTCCCCATCGATAGAGGTTGCCCATCCCCTGGGGCACTACTTTAGAACTCACAGATTGAGGAGCGATACCATGACCACTTCCGCCCTGAGCACAATTCAAGATACCAACTCCATGTTTCCTGCTATTACCGACTTGGCTGGCCGTATAGGCCTGGCTGCGATTTTCTTACTGGCAGGTGTTAATAAAATTCAAAACTACGAGGGCAGCGCCCAGTACCTGGCCTACGGCGGCCTGCCTGAATTCCTGCTGCCACTGGTGATACTGTTTGAAGTAGGTACCGCCCTTGCCTTGATCGCAGGCTTTCAAGTTCGCTTGGTTGCATTAGCCCTAGCTGGATTTAGTGTGATTACCGCCGCCTTGTATCACAACAATCTGGCTGACCAGATGCAATTTATTATGTTCTTCAAAAACATCGCCATGGCCGGGGGCTTCCTGTTACTGGCTGCTAATGGTGCTGGACGATGGAGCCTGGACGCTCGCAGACAGGGAGCCAAGCAGTAATTCCTCATAAAATAGACGGCAGAAACCCCGAGAAAATCGGGGCCTGCACTCACTCTTACAGGCTTTTAAGAGGTACAAAATGGGACTTTTAATCAGCGGAAAATGGCAGGACCAATGGTATAACACCAGCGAGTCTGGTGGCGCCTTTGAGCGAGAGGCGGCCCAACTGCGCAACTGGATAACCATTGATGGTAGCGCAGGGCCCAGTGGAACTGGTGGCTTTAAAGCCGAGCCCGGCCGTTATCACCTCTATGTATCACTTGCTTGCCCTTGGGCCCACCGCACACTGATCTTTCGCAAGCTGAAAAAGCTGGAAGGGCATATCGGCGTATCGGTAGTAAGCCCTGATATGCTGAACTCTGGCTGGAGTTTTAATATTGAAGAAGGCAGTAGTGGCGACCCCCTATTCAGATTCGATTACCTGTATCAAATCTACACCCACAACAAAGCCAATTACAGTGGGCGCGTAACTGTGCCGGTGCTATGGGACAAACAGCAGAACTGTATTGTCAGCAATGAATCTTCAGAAATCATACGTATGTTTAACAGCGCGTTTAATCTGATTACTGGCGATCAAACAGACTTTTTCCCACGGCAAAAGCGCGATGAAATTGAGGTTATTAATCATGAGATCTACGAGAATATTAACAACGGAGTTTATCGCTGTGGCTTCGCTACCACCCAGGCCGCTTATGGGGAAGCCTACGACAAATTATTCAAATCAATGGACCATGTGGAAACACGTCTGAGTCAACAGCGCTATCTTACCGGTGATCAAATCACTGAAACAGACTGGCGTTTGTTTACCACACTTATACGCTTTGATGCAGTCTATCATGGGCATTTTAAGTGCAACCGTCAGCGCTTGGATGACTTCCCTAATATCCGTAACTATGTGCGCGAGCTGTATCAATGGCCCGGTGTAGCCGAAACTGTAGATTTTCACCATATCAAGCGCCATTACTACTTCAGCCATACTTCGATTAACCCCACCCAGGTTGTACCGGTGGGGCCCGCTATTGATTACAGTAGCCCCCACGACCGCAACAGGTTCCCCGTAAGATAAATCTTTAAGCCCGGCCCCACCTCAGGACTAACCCCAACCTCGGCCGCTCTGCGGCCACTTTTACTCAATCATGGGCAATGTCGTCGCCACCCATCTAAATTTTCGAACAAATCTTTCTATAATTCTGACTATCATTCGATTCTGGCGAACATTAGAGTAGCCCTTCGACAACTTATCCTGCCATAGGCATCAAGTTAAATGATCAACGGGAGAAGGCACCCATGCAGAAAACCACCCTGGAGCAATGGCGTATGTTTAAGGCTGTGGTGGATGCGGGAGGTTTCAACCAGGCCTCTTCAGTGGTGCATAAAAGCCAATCGAGTATTCACCATGCGGTAGGGAACCTGGAGACGGCACTGGGTGTAAAGCTTTTTGAAGTAACCGGGCGCAGAGTTGCATTGACTGAAGCTGGCCAGCTGATGTTGCGCCGTGGAAAGTACTTACTGGATGAAGTATCCCGTATAGAGGCAATTGCGGAGTCTCTTAGCAGTGGTGTGGAATCTGAGCTGCGTATCGCTGTAGATGGTGCCTTCCCCCAGCAAGTGGTATTTAAGGCTCTCGAAAAAGTATCCGGAATATTCCCACAAACCAATATTGATATTGTCGATACCATTTTATCTGGCACTAATGAGTTGTTACAGGAAGGTGCTGTAGACCTGGGTTTATCACCAATGACAATGACCGACAATCTCAATGAAGAAATCTGTACGATTGAATTTATCGCAGTGGCATATATCAACCATCCTCTGCATCAATTCAAACGAAAGTTAAACTATGATGATTTAAAATCTTACCGACAGATTATTGTGCGGGACTCAGCCACACAAACCAGCGTCGACTCGGGGTGGCTTGGCGCTGAACAGCGCTGGACAGTAAGTAGCTTGCGTGCATCTACAGAGCTGATTTGTCAGGGAATGGGGTATGCCTGGCTACCCATGCCAATTGCCGCCCCGCTACTGGAAAACGGAATGTTAAAACGTCTTTCACTGGAAAAAGGCGCATCCCGCACAGCCAGTTTTTATTTGAATTTTAAAGATCAAGACAGCCTGGGCCCCGCTGCGCGTGAATTTATAGGGGAATTACGGTTGCTGACACTATATATGCCCACTTCGGAAAATTCACTTTAATAGAACAGCGAATCCTTATCTATCCAATATTTCTCTGGTGCAGACTTGAATAAAATAAATAAAACCATTATTCAAGTACTTGGATCTTGTTATGTACTATTTTAGACCGGCGCAGGAACGAGGAACTGCCAATTTTGGGTGGCTTCAAAGCAAGCATTCTTTCTCCTTCGGACACTACTACGATCGCATGCATATGGGATTTTCTGCATTGAGGGTAATCAATGATGATACCGTCCGTCCCGGTGCAGGTTTTGATACTCACGGCCACAGGGATATGGAGATTATCTCTTATATCTTGGAAGGCGCTATTGAACATGTCGACAGCGAAGGGAATCGTTTTGTGGTCCCCGCCGGAGAAGTGCAAAGAATGAGTGCCGGAACAGGCATCACCCACTCAGAATATAATCACTCAACATCACAGAGATTAAAGTTCCTGCAAATTTGGATTCAACCCAACCGCCAGGGCATCAAGCCTGGGTATGAACAAAAATCAATTATTCAAACGAAGAAGCTGACTCCCCTGGTTACCCCAGATGGACGTGATGATTCACTAACCATGCAACAAGATGCCAGTTTGTATCGACTTCACTTGAAGAGCGGAGAAAGTGTGGTTCTGGATACCCGAATTCGCCCTGGATATTTACATGTGATTGAGGGGAGTGCCACTTTTAATAGCAATCATAAAATGATGGCAGGAGATGGCCTTGGATTGTTTAAAGAGTATATACAATTACATGCCGGTATAGATGGTATAACGGCCTTGTGGTTTGACCTGCCACATCAATGAAAATTTAGTAAAATAAAGTCAGCTCTTGAAATAAGGCAGTTCGAAGTAATCATCAGCGGCAATATATATTTTTTCAATCAGGCGCAGTAATCGCCCTACCTGCTCTCTGGCCGATTCCCTCCTAAAATAGATCGAGGCAATTGGGGATCAATTGATGGGTGCAGTTGGCGACACGGATAGTCGCGATAGCAGGCAAGCCGAACCGGGGAGACTTATCTCCCTGCTCTCTCCCGTGCCCCCCACTATTTTGACACTGATCCTGTTGTTCTATATGTCAGATATATCTGCCGGTCGCGAAATTAGTTTTGGCGTGACCTGGGTATCTGACCTCGGTGTATCACTGCAATTTTTTATTGATGGTCTGAGCTTTCTTTTCGCCCTACTCATCAGTGGCATCGGCGTGTTTATTACAATTTATGCCGCATCTTATTTACGCGGACATATGCAACTGCGCCGTTTTTATCTGTATCTCTACCTATTTATGATCGGAATGCTGGGTCTGGTGCTTGCCGGTGATCTGATGACTTTATTTGTATTTTGGGAAATCACCACTATCGCCAGTTACCTGCTGATTGGCTTTAATAACACCAGCGCCATTGCACGCCGCTCAGCGCTACAGGCCCTATTGGTAACCACCCTTGGAGGCCTGTGTTTACTGGCCGGCTTTATACTGCTTGGTTCACTCACAGGCAGTTTCGATATGGTGCAGGTACTCGCTTCCGGGGAGACAGTACGCGCAAGTTCACTATATGTGCCAATCCTGATACTGATATTAATCGGATCTTTTGCCAAATCCGCACAACTGCCTTTCCATTTTTGGCTTCCCAATGCGATGGCAGCTCCGACCCCTGTCAGCGCCTACCTACACTCTGCAACTATGGTAAAAGCAGGCATTTATCTATTGGCGCGCCTGCATCCAGTTCTGGCACAGACAGAAACCTGGGAGTGGATTTTGACCTGTACCGGTGCGGCTACCGCAGCAGTGGCTGCATTGGCAGCTCTGCGCCAGACCGACCTGAAACTTGCCCTGGCCTACACCACCATGATCGCACTCGGTACCTTGACTATGTTCCTTGGTTCCGATGCCTCTGCTGCAGTTGCAGCCGCTATCACCTTTTTAATAGTGCACTCTTTTTATAAGGCTGCACTGTTCATGGTGGTAGGCATCATTGATAAGCAGACTGGCACCCGCAATATGATCAAACTTGGTGGGCTTGGACGTGTCATGCCTATCACTTTTTTTACCGCACTGGCCTCAGCACTTTCTATGGCAGGATTCCCACCATTTCTTGGCTTTATTGGTAAAGAATTAAAATATGAGGGAGCGCTGGCTGTGGCATCCGAACCAGCTCTCGTATCCACTGCCGCAGTATTCGCCAATGCCGTCACTGTTACCGTGGCTGGTATGGTTGCTTTAAAACCCTTTCTGGGAAAATACCCACACAACCTACCCAAAGTCCACGAGGCATCGCCTGGCTTATGGATAAGTCCACTAATTCTCAGCTTTCTGGGACTTACCTTTGGTCTTGCCCCGGATCTCGTCGGTGGGGGACTTGTTGAACCTGCATTAACTGCTGTACTGGGTATTCCAGAGAGTATCGATTTACGCCTCTGGCACGGGATTAATATTCCTCTGTTAATGAGCATATTGACCTTTGGTCTTGGGGTCACTATGTATCTGGGCTTACGCCACCTGCGGGCTTGGCTGGCATGGGATTTCAAACATGCGCCTACCAGTGCCGATCTACTGTGGGACAAGTCCCTGGAGCTGTTGAGGTTCTTTGCGGCTTTCCAGACCCGGATATTGCAAAACGGGGTTATGCGGCGTTATTTAACGGTCATTTTTGTGACCGTTTCGATATTCCTTTCCTATGCCTTGTTACGATCGGGGCAATTCCCACTGGAATACAACTGGCCGCGTCTGAACCTGAAAGAATGGGCCGCCCTTCTACTTACCGTGGGTGGAGCTTTTATGGCGGGTACAGCACGCAAACCATTAATTGCAATATGCGCTCTCGGGGCCCTGGGTGTCGGAGTTGCATTAATCTATCTGTTCTTTGGTGCTCCGGATGTAGCTATTACCCAGCTCCTGGTTGAAACCCTATATTTGGTATTGGTTGCCGCAATACTGCCTCGCCTGCCAGTATTCAGCCCCGGTAGAAAAATCCGCTTTCGCCCTAGAGATGCCCTTTTGGGTGGCATGGTCGGCCTGTTGGTGACTTTGAGTATCCTTGCCGTATTACAAACACCCTTCGATAGTCCCACCAGCGACTTCTTTGAGCAGGCCGCAGTACCCGAGGCCCATGGTCGTAATATTGTCAATGTCATCCTGGTGGACTTCCGCGCACTGGATACCTTCGGAGAAATCATCGTGGTATTTACTGCTGCCGTAGCGGCGGTAACGCTGCTGGGCCATCAATTACGGCGGGGGCCACAATGAACTCTCTGATATTGCAAACAGCAACCCGAGTGCTTGTGGCGCTCATTCTGGTTTTCTCGGTATATATGCTTTTGCGCGGCCACAATTATCCTGGAGGGGGTTTTATTGCCGGGTTAATTGCCGCTTCGGCATTTGCACTCTTTGCCATAGCCTGGGGTATGGAAGCGGCCCAGCGAGCACTGCGGGTTCCTCCCGGAAACCTGGCAATGAGTGGCGTATTGATTTCGGCACTGTCCGGTATGCTCGCAGCTTTTAAAGGAGAAGCGCCTTTCTCGGGACAATGGTTTCAACTTATCGGCGATAAAAACTCGGGCGGTATCTCCATCAGCAATGTACTAATTTTTGATATTGGCGTTTACCTGGCGGTACTCGGCGCTGTACTCACCCTGATTTTTGCCCTGGAAGAGGCTGGTTAATATGGAGGGTCCCCTCGCACTTGTGGTTGGCATATTGATTGCCACCGGAGTCTATCTGATGCTGGCCAGGGATCTGCTGCACTACCTGTTCGGGTTAATACTCATCAGTAACGCCGCCAATCTGGCCATATTTATTACTGGTAGATTAACCCGCGCGGCTCCGGCCCTGGTTCCCAAAGGGCTGGAAGTACCGCCTATGCCTGTAGCGAATCCCCTGCCCCAGGCACTTATCCTGACTGCCATTGTAATCGGTTTTGGTCTGTTGGCCTTTGCCCTGGCACTAATCGCCCAGGCCTATAAAGTGCTGGGTACCCTTGATGTGGACTCCATGCGCATTGCGGAGCCGGTGAAGCCCAAGAGGAAAAAATCCCCTTGAGCTGGTTACTCGCCCTGCCCTTCCTGATTCCCATCTTCACCGCACTTGCCGCTTTTCCAGCGCGCGGGCGCCCTTTGCTCTGCGGCTCAATTTCTATTTGCGGCTGTGTGCTGATGCTGGGAATAGCAATCGCCATTATGATACTGGTGGAAACCGGCGGTCCGCGCGCGGCCCAAATGGGGGATTGGGCGGCTCCCTTTGGGATTACCCTGGTAGCTGATCGTCTGAGTGCAGTAATGTTGCTAATCAGTGCAATTGTAGGGCTCTGCGTTTCATTATTTTCACTCTCAGACATTGATGAAAAACGGGTAAAGCTGGGATTTCACAGCTTCTTCCAGCTTTTATTGGCAGGCGTTTGCGGAAGCTTTATTACCGGAGACCTGTTTAATTTGTATGTCTGGTTTGAGGTGATGCTAATCGCCTCATTTGCCTTGCTGGTTTTGGGGGGAGATCGTATCCAGCTGGATGGCGGTATTAAATATGTCGCGCTGAATCTTGTGTCCACCCTGCTGATGCTCACATCCATTGGTATGATTTACGGGTTGACCGGCACCCTAAATATGGCACAGCTGCATATATCCCTGGCCACGGTCGACAATCCGGTGGCTGTATCTGCCCTGGCGGTATTGTTTATCAGTGCTTTTGGGATCAAAGCAGCTATCTTTCCATTATTTTTCTGGCTGCCAGCTTCTTATCATGCTCCCCCTGTGGCAGTAACCGCTGTATTTGCCGGGCTGCTTACGAAAGTTGGAGTCTACGCGCTGATAAGAACCTTTACCCTGATTTTCCCTACAGATCTGGGCTTTACCCACAATATCCTTTTGGGGGCAGCATTACTCACCATGCTAACCGGCGTACTGGGCGCTGCCGCCCAATATGAATTTCGCAAAATCCTTGCATTCCATATCATTAGCCAGATCGGTTTCCTGGTGCTTGGGCTGGCTCTCAACTCCCCCTTGGCACTGGCCGGATCAGTGTTTTACATGGTGCATAATATTGTTGCCAAAACTAACCTGTTCCTGATCAGCGGTACCGCCCAGCGCCTTACAGGCAGCTATGAATTGAGCGAAATCGGTGGTGTTTATCAAGCCAGCCCTCTGCTTTCTACCTTTTTCTTTATTGCCGCTTTCAGTCTTGCCGGCTTTCCTCCCCTGTCGGGTTTTTGGGCCAAACTATTGTTATTAAAAGCCAGCATGGAGCAGGCGGCTTACCTTGTGGCAGCTGTTGCGCTAATTACCGGCGCTCTAACCTTATATTCCATGAGTAAGATCTGGGCAGAGGTTTTCTGGAAGGACCACCCCAAAAGCTACTGTAGCAATTTGTATGAGATACCACGTACTGAGAGGTTACAGCGCCTGCTACCTGTTGCCCTATTAGCATTCATTACCTTAGGGCTGGGGCTGGTTCCAGAGCCTTTTATTGATTACTCCCTAGGGGCCGCAAATGAGCTTCTGGAACCCCGGGAATATCTGGATGCGGTTTTGGGCGAGGGTTCCGCCCAGTACACAGGAAACCACTGAGTATGCGCGTATTTTTACTCAATCTGTTATTGGCCATCAGCTGGTCCGCACTTACCGGTAATGCGACACTGACGAATTTCTGTTTTGGTTTTTTAATTGGTTACTTGGCACTGAGGGTATCCCCCAGTTTACCCGGGGGAAGTAAGTATTTTTATCGCCTGCCGCGCTTCGCCCACTTGGCCTTTTTTTTCATTCAGGAGCTGATACTGTCCAGCCTGCGTGCTGCCTATGAGGTATTTTCACCCAAACTAAAGAGCCGCCCCATGGTCGTGCGTATCCCCCTGAAAATCACTGATCGCAACCAAATTTTTATTCTCACTAATTTAATCTCGCTAACTCCGGGAACCATGGTGCTGGAAATTACCAAAGACCACTCTGAACTTTTGGTTCACACCATGTTTGTGGATGATCCGGAAGCTTTTCGCGAGGAAATTCACCAGGGTTTCGAAAAGCGGGTACGGGAGGCCTTTTCCTGATGCCAATTACTATTGCCGACATACACTCCCCCATTATTGTAGGGGCGATTAACATCTCTTCACTGATGTTACTTTTGGCCCTGGCAATGTGCTTTTTGCGAATATTTTTTGGGCCTACGTTAGCCGATAGAGTTGTTGCCCTGGATGTATTAAATATTCTCGCCGTCGCATACTGTGCACTATTGGCAATTGCTTCAGGACAGCCTGTATACCTGGATGCGGCTATTGCACTGGCACTTGTGGCATTTCTGGTCAGTGTGGCCTTCGCGCGTTTTATCGAAAAAAGTGGCAAGAAAACCGTGATTCACGAAGGGGGCGGTGGTGGTAGTTTTCGATGAGGTTTTTATTGCAGCATTGATACTGGTAGGAAGTACTTTTGGGTTCAGTGCCGCCCTGGGATTACTGCGCATGCCGGATTTTTACACTCGCATGAGTACTTCCGGTAAGGCTGCTACCCTGTGCTGTGGTCTTTTACTGGCCGGAGTGGCCACCCTGTTCCATGATACCCAGGTTACGGCACGGGCGGTGGCTGCAATCCTGTTCCTGCTACTCACGGTGCCGGTGGGCGTGCATATGATCGCACGCGCAGCCTACCGGGTTGGTACCCCTATGTGGCGGGGAACATCAGCCCGCCCCCGTTTCAAAAATCCGAAAAGGGACCTCCGTTAACCGAAAGTCCTTTCGAGGTGTCCCTAAATTAGTGGCTCTTAGAATACAGTTCAGCGATAACTGCATCACTGCGCCGGGAAAGTCGACGGGAACAGTCATCGACAAGGATGACATGCCCCATCTTGCGTCCCTCTCTCAGGCTTTTGCCATAAAGCCATACGCCTTCATTTTTCTGCGAGGGTGATTTATTCACTCCGAGCATATTAATCATGGCAGTTGGGCTGGAGCACTGTGTATCCCCCAGCGGCATATCGAGAATGGCGCGCAGGTGGTTGGCAAATTGACTGGTCTCTGCTCCCACCAGGGTCCAGTGGCCACTGTTATGGACCCGCGGCGCTATTTCGTTAACGATCAATCCCTCAGTTGTCACGAAACATTCCAGGGTCAGCGCGCCTACATAGTCCCAGTCACGCATCAGTTTATCCAGGTAGGATTGGGCCTGACTCATTAGCTGGAAGTCATGAAACGGCGCCTTTGAAACCAGAAGAGTGCCCTGGCGATGAAGGTTTTCAGTCAGGGGATAGGTTTTTACTTCCCCGGATACAGAGCGCACTCCAACCAGGGAAACTTCACAGGAAAAATCCACCGCTGCTTCCACCACGCAAGCTTGGCTCTGAGCTTCTTCGATAGCATCTTCAAGTTGCGCCTGGTTTTTAACCCGCCATTGGTTTTTCCCATCGTAGCCATTTTCACAGCTTTTAATAAATACTGGATAGCCCAGGGTGCCAAGGGAGCGACGTAATTCATCAGCCCCCAGCGCCGGTACAAAGGACGCCACTGGAAGACCGCTCTCGGTCAGTGCTAACTTTTCCCGCAGGCGGTGCTGGGCTTTTTCAAAGATATGGGGATCGGGATAAACCGGGCAAAACTGCTGTAACTTTCGCAACAAGGCCACATCCACCTGCTCTCGCTCGGCAGTAATTACCTCTGGCCGGCCCAAGGCTTGATACAAAACCTCCCCGCTCTCATGCTCTTCAAGCTTGACCAGCTCTCCAAGCCCTTCGACACAGCTGGTGTTTTCCCCTTCCTCGGCGAGGAAGCTGAAAGTGATACCGAGGGGCTGGCCCTCCTGCGCCATCATCTGTGCCAACTGCCCACAGCCAACTATAGCGATATGTCTGGTGCGCTCACTCACAGTGCCTTACTCCACAGACAGAGGAACTTGCTCACTTTGCTGCTCCCGCCAGGCAATCAGGCGCTGCTGCAGACCTGCATCGCTCAATGACAACATCTGTGCTGCCATCAGGCCCGCATTAAAAGCGCCGGAAGCACCTACTGCCTGAGTGGCAACGGCAACACCCCGTGGCATCTGTACAATCGAAAGCAGGCTGTCCATACCAGTCATAAAACGGCTCTCAACAGGGACAGCAATCACCGGCAGCGGGCTCATGGCAGCAATCATGCCCGGTAAGTGCGCAGAGCCACCAGCACCAGCGATAATCACCTGGGTACCTTTTTTATGTGCCTCACTGGCAAATTCCACTAAACGCTGGGGGGTTCTGTGGGCAGAAACTACGGCGGTAGCGAAGGGGACCTCCAGCTCTGTAAGAGGCTTGGTCGCATTGGACATGGTGGCCCAATCCGAGCGCGACCCCATTACGATGGTGACTTTTTCAAAAGGCAGAGACTTCACTTGCAGTTAACTCCAGTGTTGGATGAAGGCCAGATAGACGGGGATCGCCACCAGCACGTTAAAAGGAAATGTGATTGCCAGAGACAAGGTGATCGAAACACTGGCATTAGCCTGGGGCAGAGCTACGGCCATCGCTGCAGGCACTGCGATATAGGAAGCACTGCTGCCCAACACCGCTAGCAGGAAGACGCCTCCGGCAGACAGACCGAGCAGGGAGCCGAGAACTCCCCCCGCAACGCCACCCATCAAAGGCATGAAGATGCCGAAGCTGAGCAGGAATGCGCCCTGCCCCTTTACGTCTCGGAGACGCGCCGCGGCTACCCGCCCCATCTCCAATAAGAACAGGGCGAGAACGCCGTGAAATAATTGACCAAAGAAAGGCATGACAGATGCAGTACGCTCTCCAGCCCAGGCACCAATAACAATACCGCCAAGAAGCAAGAGAACGCCCTGGTTACAGGTCAGCTCGTGAAACAGCTTGCCGGTGCCAGCGTCTTTAGCAGACTGCCTCGCCAGCAGAATGCCCACCACAATTGCAGGAACTTCCAACAAAGCGACAAACAGAGGGAAGTAAGCCTCGTATTCAATACCGCGTGAATTGAGAAGTGCAACAGCCACAGCGTAAGTCGCGACACTGACGGAACCATAATGGGCAGCTGTGGCTGCGGCATCGAGGCGGGACCACTTGCCAATCCAGTGAAGGACCGGGAAAGCCAACAGAGGTAGCAAGGCACCAAAAGCCAGAACAGCCAGTGATTGTGGTACCAGGGTAGCGGCAGAATAGGTACTGAGTGCCGCACCACCCTTGAGGCCGATAGCCAGCAACAGGAAGATCACACAGCTTTGGTAGAGGCCAGTTGGCAGGCGCAGGTCACTGCGAACCAACTGTGCCAGTGCACCCAGCAGGAAGAAACCTACAACAATATCGAGTTGCATTTTCAGTACTTCCGGCGCTGGGATCGTACTGGCTGTCGCTCCTGTCTGGCGATATCCACCCTGATTCGCCGGCGGCTTCGACTGGTAAACCAGTAACCGACGTTGGCAAGTAACACCAGGAGACCAACAGCCATGAGGGCTCCGGCTACGATACCGGCCAGTGTCAGGGTCCAGCCAACAAACATGACCAGTAATCCAACAGACGCGCCAAAATATAGTTGTGACTTATGCATCAAAGAGGCCCCCGCTGTTTATTAAGTGGGCGCATTATCGATAGGACTATTGATAGATAAAAATAGATAATTATTATGTTATCTATCAGCAATCCTCTATACAGGTGCCTTGTGTCATCCAGCAGAGCCCACGCCCGCATCGGAACCGCACGACAATTGGAAATCCTCCTCACCGTGTTCGAGCAGCGCAGCATTAGTACCGCCGCCAAAACCCTGCACCTGACCCAGCCCAGTGTGTCTATGCAACTGGCCAAGCTCTCCTCCGCAGTGGGGCTACCCCTCTACTATTCTGTCGGCAAACAAATCCACTTCACCGAAGCAGGCCTGACATTGGTGGAAAGTGCCAGAGAGATACTAAAAAGCTATGAGTACCTGGAGCTGAAACTGGCGAAACTCCGGGGCCTGGAAAGCGGTAAACTCCAACTGGCCGTTGTCACCACAGCCAAGTACTTTATCCCCCACCTAATTGGGGAGTTTTATGAACAACACCCACAGCTGGATATTCGCTTTCGTGTAGGTAATCGCCAACAAATCATTGATTATACTGGGGAGGATGCTGATGATTTTTATGTATTCAGTCATCCCCCGCAAAATCCCGATTTGGAACTGGTGGAGTTTTTACCCAACCGCTTGTTGGCTATCGCCCCAGAAAAACACCCGCTTGCAAACAGGAAAAAGATCTCCCTGAAGGAGTTTGCCAGTTGTCCTTTCCTGCGTCGGGAAGAAGGTTCCGGTACACGTCATGCAATTGAGCGCTTCCTGAGAAAAAGGGGGGTCGATCTCAATGTTCGTATGACAATTGAAAGTAATGAAGCCATAAAACATGCAGTGATGTCTGGTCTCGGCGTATCGATTCTCTCCGAGCATACACTTGCCTTTGGCGGGCGTGCCGGCCTTGCCATGCTGAATGTAGAAGAACTGCCCATTATCACTCATTGGTATCTCGCCCGGCGAAAATCCCGCCCCCTCTCTCCTGCTGCAATGGAGTTTCTGGATTATGCCCGTAACCTGGAAACTGTGCCGGAAGAAATTGGAAGCCCCAAAATACTTCAATCCAAGTAATTAACCTTCCCCAACCAAAACAGGGAGGTAGAGGAATAAATCAATCTTATATTTACTGGTGTCTACAGAAGAGATTGTTATTCGTACGATCCCTGCTTTTCTATTTCCTTTAAAAGTCATGCCTTAAAGTTCGTCAAATCCCCTGCGGCCGGCCCGAATCCTGCTACTTTTGGGATACCCGCCGGCAACCTCAAATAAATCCTGGCGGAAAAATCACAACGGCAGAAAAGAAAGAAATTTCCTGCGCAAGTACAGAATTTTTATAGAGGGACATAGTGATGAAACTTAAGGGACTAAGTTGCACCGCAATTACGTTTCTTTTGACCTTTGGTGCAAACTTTTCTCATGCCCAAGAGGACTGGCGTGACATAGAGTGGGGTGACTTTATAGTTAGGTTCGGGCTCAGCTATGTTACTCCCAATGATGCAGCTACATCACTGAAATATCGAGTTCTTCAACAGTGGGATCTTTACAATACAACCTGGGAAATGGACACCGCGCAAACCTGGCAGATCTCAGGAGTTTGGCGCCCCACAGATCGTTGGGGCTTTGAACTGATGCATATTAATAACGCTTCATATGACGTAACCCTGGATAACTTCACAGGCAATCCGGGCCGTGACCAAATCCAGTTAGGAGATTTCAAGGCCTCTAGCACACTCGCTTTCGCAAACTGGTATTTCTTGGACCCTTCCTATTTCACCCGTCCCTATGTAGGAGCTGGGATTAACTATACCAATTACCATACAGTATCAATCAGCCGCCAGTTTAATGAATATCTGATAGATTCAGGCATGGCCGTTGCACCTGGATCATTTAATATGGGGCACTCTTGGGACTGGGCGCTACAGGCCGGGGTGGACTTCAATTTGGATTTTCGCCAGTTTCAGTATCCACTAATAATTAATCTTGCAGCGCTTTATTACATGTCTGATACAGATCCCACAGTGGATTTCCCCACCGAACTGGGCAGTGATCGACTTTACGCCCACTTTGATTACGATCCATGGGTAATCAATATTGGCGTGGGAACCAAGTTTTAAAAACACCTCATTAATTGCAGCTATTAGATTCACCTGTTGAATTTTACCAGTGGATCACAGCAGTCAGCCTACATGAGTCAATAGCTGTCTGCTCCCCGTATATTATTTATCGGAGTCATTGTGGTCATCAAACATAAATTAAACCAGCTGCTCATTATCTTTAAACCTCGATTCCTTATTTCATACCTCTTATTATTCTTACCTTTATTATCGATCCATCCTGCTGTAGCGGAGTGCACTCCGGGAAATACCGGTTCAGATGGCCCAGATCAAATTACCTGTGATGAAGATAACGATGCTGAAGACGCAGACGTTAATGCCTTGGGAGGCAATGACACCCTAAATCTAAATGGCGGCAACCTCAATAATGCCTATGGGGGATCCGGTGACGATGAAATCCATATTCTTGGGGCCATAGTGACCAACCTGGTTGATGGTGGCGATGGCGAAGATACTATTGTCTTGAACGAACGCAGTAGTGATGTTGGCACTTATCTTGGCGGTGGAGGTATTCACGGCGGTGCCGGCGATGATGATATTCAAATTCTGGACGGGTTGTCTTTCCATGTTTGGGGTGGCGATGGAAATGACAAAATCACCTTGGATGGTGGTTTTATTTTTAATTACCTGGATGCCGGCGAAGGGGACGACTATATCCACTGGGATGAGGGGCTCAGTAATGAAATTCGAGGTGGCAATGGCTCAGACACTCTGGTTATAGATTCCTACTCCTTCGAGGGCGACGCCATACTTAATGGTGGTGATGATCTCAGCGCTGAAGATGGTGATATTGATACTCTGATTTTCAAGCTGGATTATCGCGTAGATGGAACCCAGTTAGATAATTGGGAGAGGGTTGTTATCTGGGGTAGTTCTAAAATGATTTTTTCCGGCAGCCTCAACGTCGGCGGAGGCCAGGATAGCAATGGCAACCCTCTGGGATTGCACGTCAAGTGGGGAGGGCAAGCTTTTTTTGATACTGACGAATATACCGTGACTGGCAATGTTGCCAATGATGGAACTATCGATCTGGTTAATCAAAAATTCAATAAACTAACAGTAAAAAAAGATAGTAATGGTAGCTATGGCCAATATATTGGCGGCAATGGCCGCCTATGGATGGATGTAATCCTTGAAGGTGATAATGCGGGAAGTGACCACCTGTTTATTGAAGGCGAAGCCAGCGGCACTACAGCAGTTACAGTTTTTAACCTTGATGGACAAGGAGCCCGCACCGAAGGTAACGGCATTAAACTAATTTCGGTATCAGAATCATCTACGGACAATGCTTTTGTGTTAAATGGTGATTATGTCACCAAGGATGACCAGCAAGCAGCTATTGGCGGAGCTTATGCTTATACCCTTCATCACAACGGAGTTTCAGGTAACAATGATGGTGACTGGTACCTGCGCTCTGTAGTAAATGACTCAAACAAATTTCCACAAGGTGGAATGACTCGCTGGCAACCCACTGCGGTATTATATGAATCCCTACCACAGATACTTCGCTCCCTGAACCTTCCCACCCCCTTACGCAGTCGTGTAGGAAACCGCTTTTGGGTGGGTAGCAGTTATAAAGATCTTCTTAATACTGATTACAGTAGTTCAGAAGAAACTGCTATCGATAGCAAAGGCCTGTGGATACGTAGTAGTGCACGTTATATTAGCGCCTCACCAAGCCAATCCACCACCTGGGCCAGCTGGGATCAAAATTATTTTCAATTGCAACTGGGAGCGGATCTACCCCTGAATGTTTCAGTCCTGGGCAGTTCGCCAGTTGCAAGTATGACCTTGCATTATGGCGATGCTAAAAATGATGTGGATTCATTCTTTGGCGATGGTGACATTGATGTCAGAAATTATGGTGTCAGCGCATACTTAACCTGGTACAGCTACCAGGGCTTATATCTGGATACGCAATTAAAACTGGACTGGTTTGACTTCGATTTTGATGCCTACGATCTACGTACTCTGCATAACAGTGGCGAAGCCTACGGTTATGCCATATCCATAGAGGGCGGATGGAGCTTCAAATTATACGATTACTATTCCATTACTCCTTTGGCCCAACTAATTTATACCTCTGAGGAAGCAGAGGATATCGAGGATACTTACGAAGTTCTCGTGAGTGATATCAATAACAATGGTCTTTTATTGCGCCTGGGTACCGCATTCGAGAAAAGAAAAAGCCAGCGCAAATCAAGCCGGAAAATGTATGGTTCGCTACCTTTGGAGCGCTTTAGCTTCTATATGACACCAAGCTTGATTTTTAATCTCGACCAGGAAACAGACTTGCTTGTTTCAGGAACCCGCCTATATCAGGAACCGGACAACTGGTTTGGTGAGCTTCGTATGGGCGCCAGTTATGAAGAGTGTGGAGATCATTGCTCAATATACTCAGAAATATTTTATTCAAGTAGCCTGGAAAATCTTGGGGATAGCTTTGTTGGTGGCCTGGAACTAGGTTTCCGCTATAAATGGTAGCAAGTACCAATTATAGCGGCTCATTATTAGCGCTTTTTATTGCAGCTTATCTAGCAATTGATATTCAGAAAATACCTTCTTTAACTTGCAATCATTGCCAGATTTCCTTTTCAGGTTTGTATTTTTTAAGCCAGATCCTTGGGCACCTGGTATTGTTAAAAACCGATCCCGCCAGTGACGGTGATCCGACACACGGACTGCCTTAGTTCCCTGCCTGATACTCATCGCCTTTAGCCAAATATCATCCGCATCAGGGCAAATTTTGAGGAATTTCTCACTATCAAACGCATCTTTATGCAAAGCATGAGGGTGATAAAGCACTCCTCCAACCCCGGTTGGGAATACCATATGGGAAGGTTTGGTATTGGAGAAGCCACACCAGCTTTCCCTCTTTAATCTCCATTTCTCATAGGGAAGTAGGTTTCCAGTCTTATCAAGGGTGATTTGATGGGCACGATGACAATGGATATATGAGGGTTCCCGTAAATAAGCCTGGTACAGCATATCAACCATGTCCGGTGGGTATAAGACATCGTCATCTACAGTAATTATTAAACTATCCGGGAACTGATTAAATGCGTAAAAGTATTTTTTATAAGAGCCAAGATCACCGTCAACAAAAAAAATCTGAAGACCTCTCTGCTGCTGCTTCAGCAACATCTCCGGCACTTTTTCATCGGGAAAATTTTCTCTGGACAACCACAGAGCTATAGCGTCAGCCTTGAGGGATTGTTGGAATAAACTTTCCACACATAAATAAACATCATGGATACGTCGACCGAAGGATGTCAACGAAACAACGATTTTATCTGGCTTATTATTTCCTACCCCTTCTTCAACACTGGTTAGAGTTTGCTGGCTCAACAGATGACTGCGAACCAGAGACTCCAACTTTAAGTTGTTATTTAAATCGTGGCTTCTGAGCCTTTTTTTCAAAAAGTATTGAAGCATGTCATGTAACCGAAAACTATTTTTTTTGACCATCAAGGTAACCAAAATATGTCACTCTTCTGGTTACCTCTTATAAAAAATAATATACATCAAGGTGTACATGAAAAATGCTCAACAGTATCAAATTTGGAACTATGGTCCATTAACATAGATAAAAGAACTGTTGATACGCACCTTAAATAGAATAACTCACTGATTCGCGGCCATATTTAGTCAACTTATTCACAATAGCCAGGATTTACCCTGTCCAGTTTGCGCAGAAGTCCCGGCCACGCCAGCAAGCCTCCCTGGCTACCTGTAACCATGTCTCCCTCACTAACGATCTTATCCACAATTTCCTGGGGAACTGGGGTCAAAGGAGGATTACCGGCGAGCGCAGCAATTTGTATTTCACAGGCACGCTGCAGGATAAACATGGCGAGGAAGGTATCTGCAATGGTGGAGGCGCAGGTTAACAGGCCATGATTACGTAGGATCATGTAGTTCGCCATACCCAGGTCAGAGACCAACCGCGCTTTCTCATCTTCACGCACGGCAATGCCTTCATAATCATGGTAGGCAATGCTCGATAGGGGAAAAAGGGATTGCTGGGAAATCGGCAACAGCCCTTCGGCATGTGCTGAAACTGCCACACCCGCAGTAGTATGGGTATGCATAACACAGTGAGCATCCTCTCGAGCCTCGTGAATGGCACTGTGGATAGTGAATCCCGCGGGGTTCACCATCGCACCGCTGTCGTCAACCTTTTCCCCACCCAAGTCGATTTTGACCAGACTGGAAGCGGTAATTTCCTCGAAAAATACTCCAAACGGGTTAATCAGAAAGTGAGATTCGGGGCCCGGAATACGCACGGAAAGATGAGTGAAAATCGTATCATCCCAGCCGTAATGAGCGATTAGCCGGTAGGCTGCAGCCAAGTCGACACGTAATTGCCACTCTTCCTCACTGACCTTTCCCTTTAGTGAAGGCATGATTTCCAGTTGCATGATGCTCTCCTGTTTTCTTATTCGAGCCTCGATTCTGGATGAGCCTTACCGCAAAGACTGTCAATTTGTTTACACTTGGCGAATGAATACTATTGCGGCCATTTTAGATGCCTGTCCTCTGCTCTCCGGATTGCCAATTGAGGCCATGGAGCAGCTTGCGCAAGGAGCACAAGTACGGCGCTTCGGCACTGGGGATATGATTTATCCACCTGCCTCTTTACTGGAACGCCTGTCAATTATTGCCGAGGGGCAGGTACGTATTTGCTCGAGTAATATTTCAGGGCGCGAAGCCACACTTGCCATACTGGATTCCGGAGCCTGGTTTGGCGATACGGTATTTTGCCCTGGTACTCCCCGAGTATTTGGCGCCAACGCTCACAGTGACTGCACTATTGTGGATATTCAAGGCGAACAATTACGCAACTTGATGCGCCGCCATCCAGAGGCTTATCCAATAGTATTGGAACAAGTAAGCCTCCGCTTGTGGGCAGTAATGTCGATTATCCAGGACGACGTCCTGCGGGGTACCGAAGCAAGAGTTGCACGGCGCCTGTTCTTTATGGCACAGATGCATCACGGTAAGGATATTAGTGGCGCAGTGAGCTTTCGACTCACCCGTGAACTACTTGCCAACACCATGGGCATGACCCGGCAGGGAGTTCATCGCGTACTAAAAAATATTGAGTCTAAAGGGCTGATCGAGTCCTCTTACGGTCACATCAAAGTACCAGACTTAAGCCGTCTTCATGCCTATATTGAAGAACTTGATTAAATCACAGCCCGAGCAAACATTGGTTGGCCAGGCTATGACTGACAGAGTTTCTACCCAGCCTCTCCAATTTCTTCAGCCTGTTTATCTCCTGCCCCTTCCATCTCCCGGGCTTTCTTGCGGCCATAAAGAGCCAGCAACATGCCCGATGGGAACATCAGGACGCCATAGACCGCAGAGGGCACCGACATTTCACTGGAGTGTAGAAGAGTCAAGGTTACCATCAGGCCAATAGTGCCATTTTTAATACCTAATTCAGTAGCTACCGCCAAGCCCTCACGGCTAGGCAAGCCACAAAGCCGGCTGGCCATTAAACCCAACAAAACACCCAGAATATTTAACAGGACTACTGAAGGCCCGGCCTGGGTCGCCAGCTCATCAATACGATCGCGCATGCCCCACACAAGCCCTACCACAAGAATCAGCAACACCAACGCGCCAAAGATGCTGACAATACCCTCTGCACGGCTGGCCAAGTGAGGATTCCAGGCTCGCACCAACATCCCGATAACTACCGGCAGCAATACGATGACTGATAACATCACGACAGTTTTCGCAAACGGCAGCACTATTTCCTGTTCAGCACCGAAGTAGGTTCGCAGTGCATAGTTGGTGAAAAATGGCAGGCTGAGGATAGTGATCAGGCTTGCAGACACAGTAAGAACAATAGACAGGGCTACATTGCCACGGGCGAGCAGGGTGAAAAGATTTGAGGTAGTGCCTCCCGGACATGCCGCGATAATAACGAGACCTACGGCAATCGCAGGGGGCAGGCTAAGAAGCCAGCACAATGCGAAAGCAACAATCGGCATCAGGAGAATCTGGGTGATAGTACCCACCACCAAACCAGCGGGTTTCACAGTTACCTGATGGAAATCCTTGGCCGTCAGGGTCATCCCTATTCCGACCATAATAATAAACAGCGCAATCGGCAGACCGATTGAGATCATGGGTCCTGATTCCACACTAGCCTCCTGAGATTATTATTATTTTGGTAACCCGGTTAGTAGGTGGCCACTTGATAGAGCGACACGCATGAAACACCTATGTAAAACCACTATTTCGAGTTACCAGATTTTATTTCGTATTTTTATTGTTTCGCTGTGCGATATTGAACCCTAGCACAGTCCACCGAAGAGTGCCGCCTCTGGTACACTGCCCAGCATTGATTTCAGGGCAGTCACACTTTTTATGTCACAGATTTTCCCTAGTGCACCAGTGGATCACTGGTCCAATTTACTATGGGCTGTGGGGAGTCCGGGTATTACTGGCTCACTTGAATCAAGTTTTTTACCCACAACATTGCCATGGTTGCCGGAGAAAAGACGAAAAAGGCTACTGGAGTATTTCGCTCAGTCACAAGTCAACAAGAAACTTTCACCGCAACTCGAGGCATTCCTGCAGCACTATAGCGAGCGCAAACCCACATCCCGATTGGGTGTGTACTTTGAGAGGCTGTGGGCCTTTGTCTTTGAACATCACCCCGACTACCAACTGCTGCACCACAACTTACCTCTGCGTATCGCTGGTAAAACATTGGGTGAACTGGACTTTGTGGTACGGCACCTCCCCAGTGATACTTGCGAACACTGGGAGGTTGCAGTGAAATTTTACCTGCAGCTACCTGGCCATTTTTGGATTGGCCCTGGGCTCAGGGATCGTCTGGACATCAAGCTGAGGCGTATGGCGGAGCACCAGCTGCCATTAATCCGGTGCCCTGAGGTAGTGCACCTTCTGCAAGATCTAAATTTAAAAATTGAACAGCAGTGGGCCTTGATACCCGGACGTTTGTTTTACGCATTGGAGGGCCCTGCTAAAGCCAGAGGGAAGCTATCAAAACGACAAATGCAATTCTGGTGGGCCGACCCGGATAGCTTCAACCTCTACTTAAGCACTTTCCCTCAATATCAATCTTTACGCTGGTTTTATTTACCTAAACCTACCTGGCTGGCTCCATTGCAACCGGACCTCACTAGCGAAAGTCACTCTGATGAGCTTCCGAAGGCTTTGGACAAAGCCCCTGTTGACCGTCCTCTATGTGTTGCGGCAAAGGATAAAAGCGGGGAAGTCTGCCGCGGATTCATTGTTCCAAAACACTGGTATCCAGAGGCACTGGCAAGCCTGACTGGCCACTGAAAACAGAGGTGAGTGTGGTGTACTCAGCGAGCAGCCCAAACAGCCTCTATCCGAAATATCCCTCCTAAAGTTGTCTCCTTTCCTTCCCTGTAGCTCGCCTAAGGCAAACAATTTCCGATTACTTATTGACATAGATCAATTTATATTTACAATTTTCAGAAATTTCTGAAACTTAAGAATTCCATGAAACTTTCCAGTCAAGCCCAGGCGTTCGTACTGCATTTCGGCGAGATGGGCAGCCGGTGGGGCTTTAATCGTACTGTCGGTCAGATGTTTGCGTTGCTCACTATCCACCCATCGCCCCTCAATGCAGAGCAACTTGCCCAGGCTCTCAAAATCAGCCGTGGCAATGTGAGTATGGGGCTTAAGGAGTTACAGGCCTGGCGATTGATCGAACTGCACCACCAGCCGGGAGATCGCAAGGATTACTTCACCGCAGCCGGTTCAATCTGGGACCTGGCACGCACAGTCTTTGAAGAGCGCCGAAAACGGGAACTAGACCCAACCCTGAGCCTACTGCGCCAGCTGTTGCTCAATGAGCCCCAGGATGAGCAGGAAGCCCAGGCCCAGGAAAAGATCCAGGAGGTCTACAGCCTATTGGAGTTACTGGAGGAGTTTGCCAATACACTGAGCAAACTGGAGCATGATGACCTGCTTAAATTGATGAAGCTTGGCTCAGGCATCGTCAAGCTGCTGGAACTCAAAAGCAGACTTACAGGGGGAACGTCAAGCTCCGACTAAAAGTACGCCACGGCAATAAAAGAAATACATAGAAGTAGTCAGCCCGGGGATTGAGAAATCCAGCGGGCTACAGAAAAAGCGGTATAAGGATATACCGCCGCCGACCCAGCGTCGGTAACCGCTCAAAAAATTACTGGCAGGTCCATACTTCTGCATTGGTGTTTTTTCGGGCACCCCCGGGTTACTCAGGAAGAGTACCCGGTTATCTGGTTAAAAATAGTTCCGACCAGCAGAGGCACCCATGCTAGATACTCTGATCCTCTCCAGAATACAGTTTGCCGCCAACATCAGTTTTCATATTTTATTTCCCACTATCACTATCGCTCTCGCCTGGATTATCGTCTTTTTCAAGCTCCGCTATGACCAGACGAATAATCCTGTTTGGATGCGCGCATATCGATTTTGGGTGAAGATCTTTGCCCTGACATTTGCCCTTGGGGTTGTCAGCGGTATTACCATGTCATTCCAGTTTGGCACCAACTGGCCAGGCTTTATGGCTCAAGTCGGTAATATCGCAGGGCCATTACTGGGTTATGAAGTACTCACTGCTTTTTTCCTCGAGGCCACATTCCTCGGTATTATGCTGTTTGGCATAAACCGCGTTCCCAGCAAAGTTCACACCTTCTCGGCATTTGTTGTAGCCATAGGCACAACACTCTCCGCCTTCTGGATTATCGCTCTTAACTCCTGGATGCAGACCCCTTCTGGCTTTGAAATGCGCGACGGTGTCGCTTACCCAGAAAGCTGGCTCGCAATTATTTTCAATGCCTCTTTTCCCTACCGCCTGACACATATGCTGCTGGCTTCGGGATTAACGGCAGCCTTCTTTGTCGCTGGAATCTCTGCCTATCGCATTCTGAAAGGCGACCCCAAACGCGCCCCGCGCCTGGCATTGAAAACCGGTCTGGTGCTGGCGGCAGTTCTCATTCCTATCCAGATTTTTGTGGGGGATTTACATGGTCTCAATACCTTTGAGCACCAGCCGCAAAAAGTGGCAGCTATGGAAGGTGTATGGGAAACGGAGAGAGGTGCGCCCTTACTGCTATTCGCAATTCCTGATGGCGAGGAGAAAACCAATCACTTCGAGATTGCCATCCCCAAAATGGCCAGCCTGATCCTAACCCACGAGCTGGATGGCGAAGTACGAGGTATTAATGAATTCCCAGGAGACCACCCCCCAGTAGCGCCGGTATTTTTCGCCTTTCGCATTATGGTGGGTGTAGGCCTGTTGATGCTCGCCGTGGCCTGGGGCGGCTGCTACCTGTTATGGCGGCGAAAAGAACTTCCTCGTTGGGCACTGAAAACCCTGGTGGGAATGACCTTTGCCGGCTGGGTAGCGACACTTGCCGGCTGGTATGTAACAGAGATCGGTCGCCAACCCTGGCTTGTTACAGGTGTATTAAAAACCGCTGACGCAGTCACCCAGCTACCTCCCTCTCATGTCGGCTTCTCGTTAACTCTTTACCTGATTGTCTACGTGATCCTTTTATACGCCTATATACACACCCTGAAAGTAATGGCCTTGAAGTCAGTCAAAGTGGAGGAGTTTGAGACACAAGAACCGCTCGCAGGAGGCAGCCTGACCAACCTGCCTCATTCAACCCAGAAGTCGACAAAGGGGGATTCACAATGAGTGAGGGGGCAACTTCCGCTGCCTATTGGCTGCCCGTAATTTTCATTGGCCTGATGGGGCTCGCAGTACTCGTGTACGCTATTCTCGACGGCTACGACCTGGGAGTCGGTATCCTACTTCCTATGGGCGAAGAGGATGAGCCTCAGCGAGACACTATGATCGCCTCAATTGGCCCCTTCTGGGATGCCAATGAAACCTGGCTGGTACTGGCTGTCGGCCTGCTGCTGATCGCCTTTCCAATCGCCCATAACCTGGTATTGATGCACCTTTATATTCCCGCGGCAATTATGTTGGTCGGGCTAATCATGCGAGGTGTGGCATTCGACTTCCGTGCCAAGGCCGCCGTAGGACACAAACTCGCCTGGGACCGAACTTTCAAAGCGGGCTCCCTCACCACCAGTCTCTCCCAGGGCTACATGCTGGGGCAGTATGTCATGGGTTTTACACCCGGCTGGCAGGCACAACTGTTCTCTGCCGTCAGTGCATTGGGTGTTACCGCCGCATACAGCTATATGGGCTCGGCCTGGCTGGTGTTAAAAACCGAAAATGAGCTACAGGCGCGCTCGGTGCGTTGGGCACGCAGGGCCGGTCGCGCAACCCTGCTCGGTGTTCTCTCGGTATCGGTAATCAACCCCTTGGTCAATCCAACCGTCTTTGATCGCTGGTTTACCTATCCGCTGGTAATGTTTGTGCTGCTGATCCCCACCCTTTGCTTCCTGGCCTTTATCTTTAATGATGTCCTGCTGGCAAGAATGCCGAAGAGTAATGACAGACATAGCGCTCTTCCCTTCACTATGGTGGTGATCATCTTCTTGATGTGCTTTATCGGCTTAGCTTTCAGTTTCTTTCCCGATATCGTGCCGGGACAGCTGAATATTTGGCAGGCGGCCAGCGCCACTGCATCACTCAAGTT
The DNA here is from genome assembly GCF_000380565.1 of Microbulbifer variabilis ATCC 700307. Lineage (GTDB taxonomy): Bacteria > Pseudomonadota > Gammaproteobacteria > Pseudomonadales > Cellvibrionaceae > Microbulbifer > Microbulbifer variabilis. The sequence continues at coordinate 518,632 of NZ_AQYJ01000028.1, read as the reverse complement.
CATTTTGGTTGGTGCGCTGATTGTCATACCAGTCATTCTTGCCTATACCGCTTTTTCTTACCGGGTATTTCGCGGCAAAGCAACCGAGCTTCACTATCACTGAAGAAATAGTTTCCACTTTCAAGGGGTAGCAACATCTATTCAAATAAAATTTGGTAGCGCGGAACTACCCCACAAATCAAACAAAATCCCCTTGCTCGCCGAAATTGGTACGATAATAATCATCAATTCCAGAAGACAATTTTTTACAAGGAAGTAAAGCGCATTTCTGGCGCTTTCAGATTGCGCTTGTCTAAGGGGGAGGTGAATTTGAACCAAATCGATCGACGGGCTATCAGCCGGCGCGACACTGCTAGTCCGCGCAAACCACAACGTAAGAACGGCCGCGAGAAATACGAGAAGCTTCTCGATGCGCTGGAAACCTTAATCGCTGAGCAGGATTCAACCGATATCAGCCTCGCAAACCTGAGCCAGGTAGCCGGGGTTCCTGCAGCATCTGTCTACCATTTCTTTCCCAGTGTGGATGCCAGCCTTACTGCCCTGGCAGAACGGCACTACAAGTCTTTCGGAGACGTAGTGCTGGGCCATTCAGACTTTTCACCTGCGGAAAGTTGGCAGGATATGCTCAATCAGCTGTGTGATCTGGTACGCAGCTACTATGAAGACAATATTTCTGCACTGAAGGTACACTACGGACCGCAATCCAGCTGGGCATTGCGTCAACTGCAAATGGAAAATAACTGGCGTTTGGCAGACACCTTGATAAAGAATCTGTCTCGCGAGTTTGAACTGCCTCCATCGCAGGATTGGCGCGACCGCTTTATGTGTGCGATCAATATCAATGACTCTTTCTGCTCCCAGGCTTACTCGCGTTTCGGAAGAATAACCGATGAGTCCGCGGCTGAAGGTAAGCGAGCGGCAGCCGCATACTTGAAGCTTTACCTGGGAGAACTGTTACAGAGGCGCCAACTGCGCTTCGCTCCGCTGGAGGCTTCAGCCTAAACAGCGTACAGGCCTCTTTTAGTAGAGGATTCTCAATCCACTCTTGCTTAAAAAATAAACCCGGCAACAAAATTGCCGGGTTTATTTTTGCCCATCACTTATTCGCCACATCCTATTCTTCAATTCCAACAAACTCAAAAACAAATAACCATCACAACCCAAAACCCCTAAATCATTAGCTTTCCAAAAACGAAGGCCTATTTGAAAAAGAAAAATATCATCAACTTCCCAGGTAAAATAAATCACGGAAACTTCTTTAAAAATCACTCGTTTATTACTACTTATTCTTGATTTTTCATCGATATCTGTCATCACAAATTGCCCATTTCCGCCCTAAAAGGGCAGTATTCAATCGACCCATTTGTGACCATCTGGACCCGAACTAGAATTCGTAGTGAAACTCTTACTGGATCAAGTGGAGGTTCTCATATGCCCATTGCCGCGCACGAGCTGGAATCGGACTTCCCAGAGTATGCAGAAACCATCAAGATACTTCTAAGGGATGACCTGCAATTCAAACTGGAGAACGACCTCTACCGAAAACTTGATAAACAAATTCGCGGTCTTCAAGACAGCGGGATAGGCACTGATGACGACCACTACTCCAGCCTAAAAAAACAGCGTGCTTATCTTAAGCAGCATCTCTATAACCGCATCACAGGAATGATTACCCATCATTAATTTGCGATGGCTATTGTCTGGACATTGCCGGCGCCTTTCAGCACACTGAAATCACAAGCAATCAGAACAAGTTGATGGCGCCATGCAACTCTACCTGACTTATTCCTCTCCCTTTTCTAGAACTGCCCGTATTGTCGTTCATGAACATAAACTCCAGTCTGTTATCACTGAGCAATTTTCCCATCCATTTCAAAATGAACAGGAATTAATCTCCAGCAATCCCCTTGGCAAAGTGCCCTGCCTGAATCTGGACAATGGCAGTGCCATTATGGACAGCGAAGTTATTTGTGCCTACCTGGACAAACAACTTGGAGATGGCCACCTGAGTAAAGCCATGGAGAATGACTGGGATCTGCGCACACTTTACAGCACGACCTCAGGATTGATGGAAACCCTGGTGCAGCGACAAATGGAAAAACTGCGTAAGCACGAAGGATTGCACTCAGAGTTCTGGTGGCAACGTTTTAACGACGCAATCACCAGGGCACTGGACTTCCTTGAGTCAAATGTATCAAAGCTCCCCAAACAGCTCAGCCTGATCCATATTAACCTTGGCTCAGCCCTGTCATATCTGGACTTCCGTCATGATGATTTCGATTGGCGCAATGGACGACCACAGTTAACTGCCCTATCGGAAAACCTTGAAGCTCGTGAAAGCTTTCGTGCCACTCACTTGCACGAATAACCCTAGTTTCCACCCTCAGGCCAGGTTTCAATTCCTGGTCTCATAAATTCTTCTCTAAACTGTCATATCCTATCGATAGCCTGAGCGCTTTTTGAGGCGCCGCCATGTCAAATAGATCGAAGAGCCCTTCGTGGATACTTCTACACGGCGCCGCTGTTGTGGCGGTAACTTGTAGCCTTTTCAGTGGATTGCGTATTGCAACCCTGGATAAGCCTGCGCTTATTACTATTGCAGAGCTTCTCCCCCAAGGAGAGGTCCATACTGTTCACTTTGTCTCCGCAATTTTACTTTCCCTGGCCGCTGCAGGATATTTGATCTCACGCATCCCCTATTTTCGAAACCTGCCTGGAATATCGACGCCCAAGCCTATCAATTATCACAGACTAGTTACCTGGGGTGGTGTTTCCCTGCTTATAACTTCACTGTTGAGCGGTTGGATACTGTTTAACGGCCTGGGCCCACTCCCCTGGCTTCGCTCGATTCACTTTTGTAGCGCCATCGGACTTGTCTTTTATATTTTTATGCACGGCGGTGTTTACCTTATGCAATTTGGCTTGCGTGCACTTCCATTTATCCTCAAACCATCACTGCCCAAAAGACAATACCTTCCTTTAGTTTCACTATCTCTAGGCACGTTCTCCCTTGGCTTTCTTTTAGTGGGAAGCTGGTATTTAATTCACGGATATTCCCATCACCCCCTGGCAGTCGCCGAGATTTCACCAAATACCATCATCAACATCGATGGCATGGCCTCAGAACCACAATGGCAACAGGCTCAAATACTCACCTTACGTACTGATGGTGGGGCCAATTTTTATAAAGGCCGCTCCGATGTGCAGTTAAAGGCCCTGCAAAATGGTCAGGAAATTTTTTTTCATATCACCTGGCAAGATCCCAATGAGAGCCTCGCCCACCTGCCCTTGAAAAAAACTGCAGAAGGTTGGGAAATCTTGCAATCAGGCTATAAGATATTTGATGAAAAACGTCATTACGAAGATAAATTCGCAATACTCCTTTCTGAAAACTGCTCTTTCGCCGCAGCTGGCACCGCCCATTTGGGACAATCCCCACTGGCTGATAAACCCGCAAACTGGCACGGCAAGGGCTACCATTACAGTACCTCCGAGCAGGTGCATGACCTCTGGCACTGGAAGGCAGTACGTACCAATAAGATGCACCTGGCTGATGACAACTTTATCGGCAAACCGGATAAAGTGCGTCCCGGTGCACGTCGCTATACCGCAGGTTACCAGCAGGATAGCAAAGAGTCCGGTGCTTATAGAATGAACTGGAAGTGGTATTCTCCCACTACAATCACCCCCAAGCGCCTACCTGCAAAAACAGATCAGCTGGCTCCCTATCAGTATTCTCTCCCCCACAGTCAAAGCCCGGATTGGACTATTTCCTGGTTCGATTACCAACCCTATTCTTCAAGTCACGACCAATTCCCATTGGGTACCTTGATGCCCTCGGTGCTGTATACCTCCAATCGCTTTGAGGGCGACCGTGCAGATGTCCGCGCTCGTGGTATCTGGCGCGATGGCCACTGGTCCCTGGAATTGGTGCGCAAACTGGATACCGGCTCTTCCCAAGATATTCCTATTGTGGACGGCATCTGCATGTGGGTCTCCGCCTTTGACCGTGCACAAATTGCCCATACTCGCCACAGCCGCGCCATTCAACTCAGCTTTGATAAAACCTTATGATACTTCGCCTACTTCTGGTCTTCGCTCTACCTTTCACACTGGTTGCGGCAGCAATAGTCCGTGCCCCACAAAATCCTGAGCCACCGGAACATTACTTGGTCAAGGTCAATATGCAGGGGGAGTTACTCGGCGCCTGGGAAGGTCCCTGGTCCTGCGTCTGTGACAAGCGTAGTGGTCTCTTATGGGAAGTAAAAACCGACAACGAGGACATCCACGATGGACGCTGGACCTACTCCTGGTTTATTGATAGCGAAGGCGTTGCCAATAATGGCGACTGCTACTTTGAGCTGAACCGCTGCGATACTGAAGACCTGATCCGGCACACTAATCGCGAGCGCCTGTGTCAAGCAGGCAACTGGCGCCTGCCCACTCTCAGTGAGATCAATACGATTATCAGCAAAGACAATAAACCGGGCAGTCCCACAATTGAGTCCGAGTACTTTCCAAAAACCATGCGAGGCGATTACTGGACCAGTGAAAATAAACAGAAACTGAGCGGTATTTACCGCTATTTAACAGTCGGCGGTACTGCTGTGAATTTTATTGGTGGGGACAGGGTCACAATTCCCTATCGTAATGCCGCATTCGTCCGCTTGGTAACCAGTCGTTCAACAGCCTGTCACAAAGCTCCTCAATAATGCCTGCGCGTTGCTGCCATGCAATCCACCCCCCCTCCAGGCCGCGACGCTCTCACAAAAATGGTCCCAATTTCCAAAGGATTTCTCTAATGAGACGATATTTTGGCAGTGCTCTTACAATCTCGGCGTTATTACTTACAATGGGTGCCAGTGCCGCAACCAAACATTACAGGCTCTCTTGGGATAGTGATGCTTCCAGCAGCGCAGTGATTGGCTTTTCACCTGACGGCAGTAGCAATAACCCCTACCTAAACTATGGCTACTCCACCGACGAAAGTAACTGGAATAGTGCCTATGTCAGCAACAGCGAAAGCTTCGATGGCGGTATCACCAGTCACTTCGTGCGCTTACAGGATTTAAATGCAGACTCCCCCGTTTATTTTCGTATCTGTGATCAAGATGGCTGCGGGGATCGTTTTTGGTTCCGGACTGCACCTGCGCACAATTCCCCATTTGTAGTGGTTGCCGGCGGTGATACCCGAACTGGCCATACCACCCGCCGGCAGGGAAATGAGCTGCTCGCAAAAATTCGCCCCCTCGCCGTTATGCACGGTGGAGACTTTACCAACGCGAATAGTGCATCGGAAATGCGTGAGTTTCTGGACGACTGGGAGCTGACTTATTCCAGCGATAATATCGATGGTTACAGTTACAAACGCATCTACCCGTTAATTCCCACACACGGCAATCATGAGGACGATGATTATTCCACCATCTGCCAGGTCTTCGGCGTGGACTTTAATGGCGACGGTGACTGCACTCCCAGCGACACCTATGGTGCTGTGCAGGTTTCTCCCCTATTGCGTGTATATACCCTCAACAGCCAGTTCCAGAACAGTGGCTGGTCCTCCTATGCAACTGCCATGAATAACTGGCTTGAAAGTGACTTATCAGCATCAGGCAGTGCTGCCAGCTGGCGCTTTGCGCAATACCATAAGCCTTTATTTCCCCACTACACAGGCAAGTCTGACAACCCCACCCTGTTCAGCTGGTGGGCACAGCCTTTCTACGATTACGCCATGAACCTGGTAGTGGAGTCCGATACCCACCTCACCAAACTTACCGAGGCAGTCATCCCAAGTGGTAGTAACTTCTCCACAACCACTTCCGGCGGCACTGTCTATGTCGGGGAGGGCAGCTGGGGGGCTCCGGCCCGGTCTGCCAACGATGCCAAGTCCTGGACTATCGACATGGCCAGTATCCAGCAATTCAAAGTAATTCAGGTGAGTGCAGAGGAACTGGTGGTGCGTACTGCCGAATTTAACGATACCGCCAGCACCTTATCGCGAGAAGATCGCACCGCAGATCCACTGGTATTACCCAGTAATGTGAATTGGTGGAGTGCCAACCGTATCGGTGAGGCCATGACTTTAATACGCAACAACGCGGACCGCAGCGTTATTTCTGAAGATGGCAGCGGCAGCAACAACTTTATATTGCCAGTGACTGACGATGTGTTTATTTCTTCACGCTACTCATCCAGTAATTTTGATGGGGATTCCGGTGGGCTGCTTGCCGATGGCAGTGACTCCACTTTTGGTACCCTGTACTCGCTGATCAAGTTCGACCTCTCAGACCTCACCGCCTGTAGCTCGATCAATACCGCCACATTGGAGCTGAATGTCACCAATAGGTCCGGCAATACCTACGGTGTTTACCTGGCCGCAAATGATTGGCAAGAGGAGTCTGTAACCTGGAACTCCGTTGGCGGTTCCTCGGTGCGCGATGACCTGGCAGAGAGTTTTGTCCCGTTCTACACAGGTGTTGAGCGAATCGACCTGACTTCTTCAGGGCTTATAGAAAGCTGGATAAATAGTGGCAATACCGGCCTGGTTATCGCTCCCCGCTCAGGCAGCAACGGGGTCGACTTCACCTCCAAGGAAACCGGTACCTCGGCGAAGTTAACGGTTGAGGCCGACTGCACCACTATTGCCGGACCTCTACCCAAAGCTGTAAAAACCGATGATTTTACTTTGCTATGGCGTAACGAGATTAAAGTTCCGGTCAAACTTATCGAAGAGCCTGCCGAATTTAATCAGGGCCAGGGGATTGCCACTCACCTTCAAGCGGCCCTCCCTGATCATGGTGGGCGCACCTACCAAGCCGCCAAACATCAAACGCAGATCGGTACTGCTCAAGGCGAGGCTGGCTGAGGGATCATCACTGTGCCGACCGGGATAGCCATGTAACACCCCGTTCTGCACCACGACCAGGTATTTCTCGCTGGTGTCGGTCATATCAATATTCAGGCGGATCTCCGCATCCGCCGCTTTCTCTCCGTTTAGTCGCACGGCCATGGCATCGAATAACAGCTGCAAGGGCACCCTGGCGACTATTTCTTCAGCCGGCAATACCTCTTCTCGAAATTCAACACCATGACGCAATTCTTTCGCACCTGAGAGGTAAAAATTGCGCCAAATACCGGATTCTGCCTGGTAACCCAGCTGCTCCAGGCTGTCGGCTAGCAGGTAACGGGCCTGGTCGTTATCCGGCTCGGCAAAAACCAAATGCTTCAGTACCATGGCCACCCAGCGGTAGTTACCGCGAGCAAAGTCCCGCCGTGCCCGCGCCATAATGCTTTCCTCCCCCCCCATATATTCCACATAGCGCTGAGCCGCCTCTTCCTGGGGAACCGGGTGCAGGTTAGCCGGATTGCCATCGAAATAACCTAAATAGCGATTGTATACAGCCTTGGCACCGACATTAACCGTGCCGTAATACCCTCGGTTAGCCCAGGCCTGTGAAAGGCTTTCAGGCAATTCCAGCCTCTCAGCAACTTCGATCATGTCATAGCCGTGATTGGCGAGGCGCAGCGTTTGGTCGTGGATATATTTGTACAGGTCCCGCTGCTTGGCGAGATAATCCATAGCCTCCCCTTTCCCCCAGGTAGGCCAGTGATGGCTACTGAATACTACTTCTGTCTCCCCACCAAACTTCTCCATCGCAAATTCAATGTAACGACTCCAGGCCAGGGCGTCTCTTGTTTTGGCACCACGCAGGGTATAGATATTGTGCAGTGTATGGTTGGCTATTTCACTCATACATAACGCTTTAAACTGGGGAAAGAAAAATACCATTTCAGTCGGCGCTTCCGCCCCCGGAGTATTAACAAACTCAATCTCCACGCCGTCAATTTTCATTTGTGCACCGGCTTCAGGGATTACAACCGTTGGTGTGGCAATGCCATGCTCACCATCGGATACCCGGTTGCCAAGCCCTGAAGAAACAAACCCATCAGGGCTTGAGGGCAAGAGGTCACCAAACTGGTATAAGGCGCGCCGTTGCATCACATTGCCAGAGCGCACATTCTCGCTGATCGCTTCCTCTGCAAATCCCTCTGGAGCAATAATATCAATCGAACCACTCTGCAGTTGCTCAGCTGTCAGGACCCCCGTCACCCCGGCAAAATGATCCGCGTGGCTATGGGTAAAAATTACCGCGCTGACCGGCCTCTCTCCCAGAGATTTGTTGGCCAGGGCGAGCGCCGCAGACGCAGTTTCCGCAGATGTCAGGGGATCGATAACAATCCAGCCGTTATCCCCCTTTACCAGGGTCATATTCGCCAGGTCCAGGGAGCGCACCTGGTAGATACCATCCACCACCTTAAACAACCCATTGTTCAACGCGTTGAGCTGGGCCTGCCGCCATAAGCTGGGGTTTACCGTATGAGCAGAACTACCTTGCAGGAACTGCATCTGGGATAAACCATACACCTCACGTCCCTCAGTATTTTTAATCTGGGCGCCGGGAATAGTGGCAATAAATCCTCGTTTGGCCAGTTCAAAATCTGTCTTATCAGTAAATGGTAAGCGATCAGAAACTGTTTGGTTGTGGACGATAGTTGCCTTCGAGGCAGGCTTTATTTCAGCATTGAAGATATCAATACCGGCTTCGGGTTCACTGCCACAGGCAATGAGGAAAAGTGATAACAATAATATCAATGAACGCATAGAGGCTCCCCCAGGCTGGTTACGCATGACACTCCATTTCCATACTTAAGACAGGAGAGGGTAACCAGATACAAAATGGTCTCCCACTCTAATTCCCTGAAACCTCGGTGGAATTCTGCCAACGAAAGACAGAAAAAATCACACCATTCAAAAGGAAAGCTATTTGTTGTTTCTGCCGCCGAAATTTAGTTGGCGCAAATTAAGCCAAATCCGCTGTAAGAACCTTGATATTCAAGCGACGAAATAAGTAGTAATTTATATTTCTTCAAGGCGGCAGAAAAAACCGTTACGACCAAGTCAACAAACAATAATTTCCAGCGCCCCTATAAATCAGCTTAAAAATGAAATACGCGAAATTTAACCCTGCTCTTGAGCAACCCTTCACGATTAACAAACAGGATTTAACCAGACGTTGAAAAGACAGGCATATACTGTGCGCTGGCACTTGAGATAGCAGAATAAAGGTAACCAAGTCGCCAATATAGTCTATATAACCCTTTTGACTCCGGCAGTGAAGGACTCACACCCGGTATAGAGCCGAGGTCTGCATTTCAAATGGTATGGAGATAATTTCAATGCTAATAAAAAGACCCCCACTCTGTGGCGCACTGATAATCGCCATGTCACTGCTGACGCTAAAATCCTTTGCCGCCAATGAGGAGGAAGTTGTGACTGATCCTGTAATTCGCCAAGGCCCTGTGGAGGGTCAGCCAAAGTCCAATCAGTTCTGGTGGCCCAACCAGCTGGATCTTAGACCCCTGCGCCAGCACTCACCCAGGTCCAACCCCATGGGGGATGACTTTAACTACGCAGAAGAATTTAAAACGCTGGATTTAAAAGCAGTCAAAAATGATATCGAGGCCCTGCTCAAAACCTCCCAGGACTGGTGGCCTGCAGACTTTGGCCACTACGGCCCATTTATGATTCGCATGGCCTGGCATAGTGCAGGCACTTATCGTATCGACGATGGCCGGGGTGGTGCCGGTGGTGGACAGCAGCGTTTCGATCCCCTTAACAGCTGGCCAGATAATGCCAATCTGGATAAAGCTCGCAGGTTGCTCTGGCCCATCAAACAAAAATACGGTCGCAAGCTGTCCTGGGCAGACCTGATGATTCTCACAGGCAATGTCTCACTGGAATCCATGGGATTTGAAACTTTCGGCTTTGCGGGTGGACGTATCGATGACTGGGAACCTGACCTGGTTTACTGGGGGCCGGAAACCGAGTGGCTCGCAGACGAGCGCTATACGGGTAACCGCCAGCTGGAAAAGCCGCTCGGTGCGGTACAAATGGGGCTGATTTATGTCAACCCTGAGGGGCCGAATGGCAAACCCGATCCGGTAGCTGCCGCCGTAGACATTCGCGAAACCTTTGGCCGTATGGCCATGAACGATGAAGAGACAGTGGCACTAATTGCCGGCGGTCACACCTTCGGTAAAGCTCATGGAGCCGTCAAGGCCGACTGCCTGGGACCAGAGCCTGCCGCAGCTCCCACAGAACAGCAGGGGCTCGGCTGGAAAAACAAGTGTGGTAAAGGCAATGCGGATGACACCATGACTTCTGGCCTGGAAGGTGCCTGGTCTGCAGCACCAATTACCTGGAGCCAACAATACCTGAATAACCTGTTCAACTTTAACTGGGTAAAAACCAAGAGCCCTGCAGGCGCGGTACAGTGGATACCTGATGATTCCGCTGCCGCCAATCTTGTGCCTGACGCCTTCGATAAAAACAAACGTCATGCGCCAATCATGTTTACTACTGATCTGGCACTGAAGTTTGATCCAAGTTACAAGGAAATTGCCCAACGCTTCCAGAAAAACCCTGAGGACTTTAAACGCGCCTTTGCTAAAGCCTGGTTCAAACTGACCCACCGGGATATGGGACCCAAAGCACGCTACCTGGGTATTGAAGTACCCGAGGAGGCCCTAATTTGGCAGGACCCCATTCCCAAAGTGGATTATCCCCTGGTCAATGACAGCGATATTGATAACCTTAAGTCGGCAATCCTCAACTCTGGCTTAACGATTCCTGAACTGGTGAGAACTGCATGGGGATCAGCTTCCACCTTCCGCGGCTCCGATATGCGTGGCGGAGCGAATGGAGCGCGCATTCGCCTGGAGCCACAAAAGCAGTGGCCGGTAAATGATCCCGCCGAATTGGCAAAGGTGCTGACGCAGTTGGAAAAAATTCAACAGGACTTTAATAGCAATCAATCCGGCGGCAAGAAAGTCTCACTTGCCGACCTGATCGTGCTCGGCGGCTCCGCTGCCATTGAGAAAGCCGCTGCCGAGGGTGGAAACAATATCAAAGTACCCTTCAGGCCTGGCAGGGCTGATGCAAGCCAAGAGCAAACCGATGTGAAATCTGTTGCGGTACTAGAGCCCACCGCCGATGGATTCCGCAACTATTTCGCTAAAGATAACAGCAGAACGCCCACGGAAATGCTGGTGGATCGCGCTAGCCTACTCACCTTAAGCGTGCCCGAGATGACAGTCCTGGTAGGAGGAATGCGTGCGCTCAATGCCAATACCAGCGGATCTCCCAACGGGGTTTTCACCGATCGCCCCGGTGTACTCACTAATGATTTCTTTGTTAACTTACTGGACATGTCCACCGAGTGGAAGAAGTCTGAAAAGTCAGAAGGGCTTTATGAAGGCAAGGATCGTAAAACTGGCAAAGATAAGTGGACTGCCACCTCAGTGGATCTGATATTCGGTTCCAACTCAGAGCTACGGGCAGTGGCTGAAGTCTATGGTTCCAATGACTCCCAGGAAAAATTTACCCAGGATTTCGTCAAAGCCTGGACGAAGGTGATGAATCTGGACAGATTTGATGAAGTTAATCGGTAGCTAAAATCTATTTTTTAATTAGTCCCTATTATCCATACCGGGCAGGTATGCCCGGTATGGATTTTGAATCAAGCCATAGAGTATTTCTATACATCCTGAGTGATCGGAAATTTTGCTCCTCTGTAAGCTGGCCCCTAAAAACAACTTCAAAGAAAAAAATTATAGAAATTTAGCTTCTTTAGTCTGCCTTAACTATCATCGCGAAGATGTTGATCAAAGAATTCCTTAATCATAGTGTACTGATGAATACGAGTTTGCTTGCCACGTAAACTATGCTTCTTACCTGGATAGGTCATAAGTTCAAACTGTTGGCCATTATCCTGCAACTGTTTAATCAGACGTGTAGTGTTGGTAAACAAAACATTGTCATCTGCCATCCCGTGATAAATCAGCAGAGGACCTTTCAGTCCATTCGAATAGGGAAATACAGAGGAAGCCTGGTAGGCCTCAGCATCTGTATTGGGATTACCCATGTAGCGCTCGGTATAGTGAGTATCATAAAGCATCCAATCGGTCACAGGAGCACCAGAAACGCCAGCTTTAAAATAATCTCCGGCCTTAAACATACTCATTAGTGCCATGTAGCCACCGTAACTGTGGCCATAGATACCAATATTATTGCTATCAACAAAAGGTAGTGTGCGCAGGAATTTAACACCTGTTACCTGGTCCTCTACCTCCGGGCCTCCCATATTTTTGAAAATGGGATTTTCAAACGCTGTACCCCGGTTTGCAGAACCACGGTTATCCAGAGAGAAAACGATGTAACCCTGTTGAGCCATAAATTGGTTGATGTGCTTGTCCCAACTATTGGTTACTACCTGAGCGTGGGGACCACCATAAACAAATACCATGACCGGGTAACGTTTACTCTCATCAAAATTGGCCGGCTTATATAGGCGGTAATTAAGCTTATGTCCCTGTGGAGCTTTGATAGTGCCAAACTCCGGAGTAATCCACTGCTCCATATAAGGAAATAAGGGATGCCCTTCAACAACAGCGTTCTCCTCCAGCCAGGTTATCAGCTCGCCACTTGAGCGGTGTAAACTTACCTGTGGAGGAGTAGTTATGCTGGTGAATTTATCGATGTAACCTGAACCATCCTCAGCAAACTCAATACCGTGCATACCACTGCGTGTGGATATTCTCTGAATACCCCCATCACCTTTTATTGGTACACTATAAAGGTGCCTTTCTATGTCAGAATCCTTACGGCCACTGAAATACACAACATCTTTCTTTTCATCCACAGCTTCCAGCTCATCAACTATCCAATCACCAACAGTTAATTGCTTCTGTAGTTTTCCATTTAAACTGTACAAATAGAGGTGCTTGAAACCATCTCGCTCAGATGACCAGATAAATTGGTCACTGTTTTCCAGGAAAAATAAATCATCGCTGAGGTTTACCCAGGTGTCACTGGATTCTTTTAACAGATTGCGGGTCTTGCCGTTATTGAGATCAAAAACACGAAGCTCAAGTTTCTGCTGATCCCGAGACTGCCATTGAAAAGTCAGTAAATTATCGCGAGCCCAATCTACTCGGGGAATATAAATATCCTGCTCTTCCCCCAGGTTTACCCAACGGGTTTTTCCAGACGCCACCTCCATCACACCCAGGCGAACCTTGACATTAGCTCGCCCTGCTGCGGGATAACGCTGGCTTATCATATCGATGCGATCTGCATATATCTCGCTGCGGATCACTTCATCTACAGGGGACTCATCAACCTGTAGGAAAGCAATATGGCGGTCGTCTGGAGACCACCAATAACCTGTCATACGATCCATTTCTTCCTGGGCAACAAACTCGGCCATGCCATTTTTGATAGGCCCATTTCCATCGCTGGTTAGCGCTCGCTCTTTACCACTTTTCAGGTTGACGACAAAAATATCCTGATCACGAATAAAAGAGACATATCGCCCTTTCGGGGAAACACGAACATCGGTCTCAAAAGCTTCGGTTTCAGTCAAGCGCCGCGCGGACTTCGTATCCAAATTGTAATAATAAACATCTCCTGCCAGCGGAAATAACAAGGATTTCCCATCCTCAGACCAGCTGTATTCCATAATACCGCTGCCATAGATTCTTTGACGCTCACGTCGGGCTTTTTCCTCATCGGATAACACTTCATCGCCGCTGTGCAGGCTGTCAGATTTCACCAGGATACGGGACTGCCTATCGGCAATGTTGTACTCCCATAAGTCGTAGCGGTTGTAATCTTCATCCCGTCCCTTCAGAAAAGTTACCCGACTACCATCGGGAGAGTACTCAAGGGCACGGGGCGCTGTGCCCCCAAGGGCCGGATCGGAGAATATTCGTTCAATAGTCAATGTATCCGCGGAACAGAGTCCCGCAAAGGTTGTGCAGCTAAGCAGGGCAAGCAGTTTTCTTTTCATAGAAGGGCTCTTTGTTTTAGTGTTTTATGCTAGGCGCAAATCTGCGGTGAGAAGGGCGTAAGACCGCTTTCTCTGCAAGCAACAAAGTCCTTGAATTCTACAATGTAATCTCCAGATAACGGAGGGGATCAAGCTCTCCTTCTGAAATTAACAGAGTGACAATCAAACCTTCTGTAATTGCCTTCCTTTACCGTCATTTACTCTGCACCATGTATGTTTACAGTGCCTGAAGACAGTCTTGGAGCTGGCTTTTGCGAAACAAAAACAGTGAGAGATGTACCTTGTTTCTTCCATTAAAACAATTCTCACCTCCTTCCATAACAACTCGATCCCAAAGCGAGACTCTTCCCAATAACCACCGCGAACCCAATCACAATCGATTCACTTTCTTATCTAACTTTGAGGCAGACCCTGTAGTCGGGGCAGGCAAGGTGATAGAGGGGCCATCTAAATGTGCGACGGTGAAAAGCGTAGGACCCTGCCAAAGTGGGCAATTTAAACCCCAAAATAAGCAATTAAATAGCACAATAAGCCGTATATTGAACTCAAACCCCTGAATAAATTTTATTTTGAAAGAGTATTTTGGATTTCAGTGAACCATAGTGTGTGGCCGAATATTACTGGAAGCTTCTATCGAGATCTAAAATCGACCATACGCCCAGTATCATAGGTTGCCGGTGCCGATCTCCCCGTCTAAGTATCCTTTCCCTGATCCCCAGCTTGACACTACCAAAACAAAACACTCTCCCTTGCATTCCAAGACGATCGGTCATATATTGAACATTAGTTAATAGACGACCGGTCTAATTTTAATGGCTCGACCACGTAAAAGCGGAAACACCAAAGAAGCATTGTTAGAAACAGGCACCGCAATGCTGACCAGCCAGGGATATCACGGCACTGGTATCAAGCAGGTGCTGGATACAGTAGGCGTACCCAAAGGTTCGTTCTACAACTATTTCCCCAGTAAAGAGGCCTTCGTAGCCAGCATTATTCACCGCTACGGCCAACAGATTGATGCGGAACTAGCGCAGACGAAATTAAACATGGATCAGGCACCCGGCTTGATCCAGCTTTGGTGCTGCTTTCAAAACCGTGTTCAGAACAAAGTAAAAGTTGGCCAGTCTTGTGCCTGTCTGCTCGGAGCGATGTCGGCCGAGGTAGCCCAGGCCAGCCCTCTTTGCCGTGAAGCCATTGAGTCTGTAGAGCACAGGTGGCTGGCAAATCTTCAATCGATATTACATTTGGCCCAAGATCAAGGAGATCTACGCAGTGACGTCCCCGCCGATAAGCTTGCGACACTGTGTTATAGCGTTTGGCAGGGCAGTATTCTGCAATACCAGGTATCCGGTGATCCCAATGATTTACTCAGACAACTACGGACTTTTTTTAGCACCTTGGTGACGCAACAAGGAGCACAAACACTGGCCAGCATTAAAACTTACAGGCAGGACATTCATTTTGAAAAATAGCACTAGCACCTTAAAAAACACCGATCGAGCTACACCTCTCGCTCGCCCACTGAGTATTCTGCCGGGAACCAGTGTGAAAAACCGCTTGTTTAAATCTGCTATGAGTGAGCAATTAGCGGATCCCAATCATGCCCCCACCAAGGAGCTGATTCACTTATATCGCACATGGTCAGAAGGGGGCACAGGTTTGCTGGTCACCGGTAACGTCATGGTTGATCGTACCGCTCTGGGTGAACCGCGGAATGTGGTATTAGACGAGGAGTCAGACCTTTCTCTGTTCCGGAAATGGGCCGAAGCCGGGCGCCAAAACGGTACGCAAATCTGGATGCAATTAAATCATCCAGGCAAGCAAACACCCAATTTTTTAAGCACTGAACCCGTCGCACCCTCTGCAATTCCACTGGCTAACGGCTTAGAGAAGACCTTCAACTGCCCTAGAGAACTCACCGAAAATGAAATAGTTATTATCATTAAAAAATTCGCCTGGGCCGCCGCACAGGCAAAAGAGTTTGGATTTACCGGAGTTCAGATACATGCTGCTCATGGTTATCTGATCAATCAGTTTCTATCCCCTCACCACAATCGGCGAAATGATCAGTGGGGAGGTACCTTAGAAAATCGCTTACGATTTTTACGCGAGGTATATAGCGCTATTCGCGAAGCGGTTGGTGAAGATTTTCCGGTAGGCGTAAAACTCAATTCAGCAGATTTTCAAAAGGGTGGATTCAGTGAAGAGGAATCCATGCAGGTTCTAAAAGCCCTGCAGGATGAAGGTATTAACTTAATTGAAATCTCCGGTGGCAACTATGAAAACCCAAGTATGGTTGGTGCCAATGTGAAGGAAAGTACTATCAAGCGAGAGGCCTATTTTATCGATTATGCAGAAAAGGCACGAGCACAGCTGCAAATTCCCGTCGTAGTCACCGGTGGCTTCCGTTCCGCAGCTGCCATGGAGGCCGCCCTTGTATCAAATGCCGTGGATATGATTGGCCTTGCCCGCCCATTAGCGGTTGACCCACGGCTATCGCACAAACTTTTATCAGATGGCAACCATAAGATAACATTGAAAAAGCTCACCACAGGTATTCCCAACCTGGATTTTATGGCTATGCTGGATGTCACTTGGTACGAACAACAGCTGGCCCTTATTGGCAAGGGAAAGCCAACGAAACCAAATATGAGTGCTTGGACCTCAGTATTAAAAACGCTGACTGCTGTCGGATTACTTTCTTTTCAGAGGCGACGAGCCTGATAAAACTTTATTGCGCCTGGGAGTACTATAGTTCCTCACCGTAAATCACAGCAGATAACTGAGACAATACAAGGACGTACCCCCGCCGGCCAAAACCAGGGTGAGTTCGTGAAAAACAAGTAGTTTTAAATGCCTGTAACAACATTTTGTTGTCAGATTATGGCTCTTCTACAGGTCTTTGTAACTGAGGACACCTTCCTAGCGCTTCAGAAAAATCAGCCTCTCCAGCTGCCGAAGAGACACTGTGCACCCTAAAATCAAACCCGAAAATTTACTCACTATCTCTCCTCTATAAATTGCCATAGAACTACAAAGCCGCTTTATTTTTGACGCTCTTATCCCATTTTCAAGCCATAGATCACAGTAAAAATAATCTGGGCAGGCCTCTACGCACATTTAAAAATACAGGTTTCAAGAGTAACTTATTCAGGTAACAAGAAAATAACCTGTAAAGGCCCTTAAGAAAAGAAACACCTTATTGAAGTAATTGGCCTTAACAATTGTTTACTCTGCTTAACCGACATTTGTTCGGGGCGACGGTCATACTTGAACCGAATTACTCACAGGATAACAACAATGAAGGTTCAACTAATTGCCTTTATGGCGACGACCCTGCTCATCAGCGGTTGTAACTCCACCCCAGAGGCTCCCACCACAGAATCTTTTGTTACTAATATTACTGAAGTAGGCCACAAGCGCTTTGTATATAAGGCGAGCCTGGGGACCAGGCCACATGGCCGTGGAGGCCAGAACTCTGGTGGCACAGGTATAGGAAGTGGAGCCAAGCCGCCGGGAGGCAAACACAGCTCAGGTAAATCTGGACGCAATAAGTCAACCTCAGGCGATATTAGGAAAATGGCTATGGAGCGGATGGAGCTTCTGCTAATCGAAAGCGGCTTCTGCCCTAACGGCTGGTTCCTGATTGAGCAGACATTCCACCAAAACCAGGCAGAAGTCCTCGGTGAATGTCGTGCAGCTGCACCTCAATAAAGGAAAATACCCAGGTAAATTCAATCAATAGCCAGTAACACTGCAACCGGGCCATTCTCCTATGCTCGGTTGCAGCATTGCCCTGCGTGTATTAACTGCCGATTTAAATTGCAGTTTTATGCCGCTTCAATAAGTAATCCGCGTGGAAACGCAGATGCTCTTCAATAAATGAGGCAATAAAGTAATAGCTGTGGTCGTACCCTGCATGATGCTCTAGCCGAAGCGGGTAATTACAAGCTCCTGCAGCCATTTGTAAAGCCTCAGGCCGCAGCTGCTGCTCAAGGAACTCATCATCATCGCCCTGGGATACAAGTATCGGCACATGAGTTGTAGCTCGCCCCAGCAGTACACTCGCGTCGTACTCCTCCCAACTAGTGGTATCTGCCCCCAAATAAGCTCCCAATGCCTTCTCACCCCAGGGACAGGCAATAGGATTACAAATAGGACTAAAAGCCGAAATTGAGGTATAACGCTCAGGGTTGCGCAAGCCTATTACCAGGGCTCCGTGCCCACCCATAGAATGACCACTGATTGCACGACGCTGACTCACCGGGAAGTGAGCTTCAATAAGTGCAGGAAGCTCATCCACAATATAATCGTACATTCGGTAGTGCAGCTTCCAGGGTTGTTGAGTGGCATTGACATAGAAGCCAGCCCCCTGCCCCAGATCATAGGACGGATCATCGGCCACATCCTTGCCGCGAGGGCTCGTATCAGGAATAACCAGTACGATACCCAGCTCTGCGGCCAGGCGCTGGGCCCCCGCTTTCTGGCTGAAGTTTGTATCGGTACAAGTGAGTCCAGATAGCCAATAGAGCACCGGATAGCGATATTCAGGGTCAATTTCCGCTTCCTGTGGCAAAAAAATAGAAAAGTGCATTGGGCAATTTAAAACATCGGAATCATGCTTGTATTGCCGTTGTGAGCCATCGAAAGACCTGGTGCTGCTGACAAGTTCAATAGTCATGGTAACTCCGCTCAAGCTTCACCATAGTGAATAACACTGCGTATACTTTTACCTTCATGCATCAAATCAAATGCATGGTTTATTTTTTCCAGCGGCATGGTGTGGGTAATAAAATCATCCAACTTAAACTCACCAGCGAGATAACGCTCTACATAGTCCGGTAATTCCGAGCGCCCCTTTACCCCTCCAAAAGCCGTGCCTCGCCATACCCGCCCTGTTACCAGTTGGAAGGGGCGAGTACTAATTTCCTGTCCAGCTCCTGCCACACCGATAATTACCGACTCCCCCCAACCTTTATGGCAGCACTCAAGGGCAGAGCGCATTACGTCTACGTTGCCGATACACTCGAAGGAATAATCGACACCACCATCGGTGAGGTCGACGATCACCTCTTGAATCGGCTGCTCATAATTCCGGGGGTTAATGCATTCAGTGGCGCCGAGTTTTTTTGCCAGGGCAAACTTCTCCTCATTCACATCTATGCCAATAATGCGCTCTGCACCCGCCATTTTGGCACCAATCACGGCGGATAAACCAATCCCGCCAAGCCCAAAAATAGCAACGGTCGAACCCGGTTCTACTCTGGCAGTATTCATTACCGCGCCCATTCCGGTTGTGACACCGCAGCCAAGCAGGCAAACCTCCTCCAACGGCGCTTCCGGATTAATTTTTGCCAGCGAAATCTCTGGAAGGACTGTGTACTCCGAAAAAGTGGAAGTACCCATATAGTGATAAATGGGTTGTCCGTTGATAGAGAAACGCGTGGTGCCATCGGGCATCAGCCCCTTACCCTGGGTAGCCCTGATTTTCTGACACAGATTGGTTTTACCAGACAGGCAGAATTTACATTCGCCGCACTCCGGCGTGTACAAAGGAATCACATGGTCACCAACTTTCAAGCCAGTAACCCCCTCCCCTACTGACTCGACAATACCTGCACCCTCGTGGCCGAGAATCGCAGGAAATACTCCTTCAGGGTCTTCGCCAGACAGAGTAAAGGCATCGGTATGACAAACTCCAGTAGCCGTCAGCTTGATACGAACCTCTCCCTTCTGGGGAGGCATCACATCAACTTCCTCTATAGAAAGTGGCTCACCTGCCTTCCAGGCCACCGCAGCTTTACAGCGAATAGTCTCCGCACCCATAGTATTTTTCCTTGGTCATGCTCATTGAATTCAGCAAGGGGCCAGGATAGCCCGGCGCTGGAATAGAGGCAAAGAGGAACAGGGTCAAGGGCAAGCAGATAAAAGGGGGGGGCTAGGTCCAGCTTCACGGATTGGTTAGTTTTCCACCAGCTCTAATACCTGGGCCTTAAGCTATTTCTCTTTGTCGTTTACGCCACTGTAGTGGTGAGCTGCCATGTAAGGTACGAAAGGCTTTGGAAAAAGCACTGGTGTCGGTATACCCCAAGCTCGCAGAGAGCAGCCCAATATCAATACTGGAAGCGCGCAGATGCCACCGGGCGGTCTCCATACGCGCCTCCTGGAGCAATTGTTTGAAAGAAGTACCCGCCTCACTCAAACGTCGCTGCAATGTACGCACTGGCGTATCCACCAACTGCGCGACCTGAGCCAGACTGTGCTGCTGGGCTCCCAGAGTTTGCAATATCAAAGTACGTATCTGAGAAGCAATATCCCCCTCATATCCCTTGATCAACCCTTGGGTAAACTCTTCAAAATAATTCACCAGGCTCTGGCTAGGGGCATTGAGGGGTCGCTGAAGTAATTCAGCATTAAATGTCAGGCAATCGCCCTGTTGGGCAAACAGGACTTCCGCCTGAAAATAGTCCCGGTATCGTTGCCTGGAAGAAATTGGGGCATGGCAAAACTGTACCTGTAGCGGGCGGATATCTTTACCGGCCAATTCCTGAAATAAGCGGCAGGCGGCACCCATAGCGAGTTCGCTGTACTGCTCCGCAGCGCCAAGCCCACCAGAATGGCTGACTCTCTGTGCCATCAACAGACCATCCCGCTCCGATATTCGCCAGTGATCCGCCTGGTTATGTAGCACCATGTAGCGGTGGCTCACTGTCAGGGCAGCATCCAGGCTCCCTTCATTGAGTAATAGCTTTCCCAGTACCCCAAGCATGCGCAAACCCTGCATCTCTGCCAAACGCAAACCAAAATCTTCACACTGCAGTTCTTCCACACAGAGATTCAGTAAGTCGACAAGGGTCGCGATAGAAATAAGGATATCCGGGCGGCGCACACAGTCTGAAGGTAGGCCAACGCTTCTCAGGAGGGCAGCGGGATTCCCACCCATTTGCGGCACCAGAGTATTGAAACCCGCAAGTGTGCCGCTGCGAATCTCATAAGTGGGCTTCATCGTTCCATCCCCACAGCTTCAACCTCTGCTTTATTGACCACTATCTTCCACAGTGTTTAGCCACGCCATCAATATGGCCCCGGATCGCGAGCACACAGGAAAAAAGAAATCGGGTAAATTAGAACTGGCATGATATCAGGCCAAATGCCTTCGGGTAACAGAGTTACTTATGGGGATAAATATCCTTACCGATAGAAAAACTACGCAGCTAAAAGGGATGTCAGCCGCTTTTCTTCACAAATTTCGTCAGAATCACGATACGCTGCCCCTCAACACGTCCCTCAATATGCTCGGGGTTATCGGTAAGGCTGATGCCGCGCACAGCAGTACCGCGCTTGGCCACAAGGCTGGAGCCCTTTACATCCAGGTCTTTGATAATGGTGACATTATCACCGGCCTGCAGTATTGCACCATTGCAGTCGCGATGCACGAGTAGCTCCCCCTCTTCCGGAAAAGTACCCGCCTGGGCCCAATTAACCAGGTCATCATCCAGGTAGAGCATTTCGAATAAATCTTGAGCCCAGGTCTCGACAGATAGACGCTTTAGCAGCCTCCAGGCCAATACTTGCACAGCAGGTTCCTGACTCCACATACTATCTGCGAGGCATTGCCAGTGGGCACTGTCTAAATGTGCTGGGTTATCCAGTTGCTCCCGGCAAGTCTGACACAAAAGCACCTGTGGGTTTGCCTGACCCACTGACTCAGCTACCTCATAGACCGCTAGGTTTTCCTGTGCCTTGCAGAGTTCACATTGACCGCCACTGCGCTGTTGCAACTGTTCCTGAGTGATCATGGTGGACCTCAAAAAAGTGCGCAGTATAAGCGCTAATTCGCCCATATGGGCAAACGACGTGGCTATCGAAAATTTGGAATAGCGAGGTGAAAAAAGTTAGCCTGGAGAAATGATAGGGGAAAGGCGC
This sequence comes from Microbulbifer variabilis ATCC 700307, assembly GCF_000380565.1. Classification (GTDB taxonomy): domain Bacteria; phylum Pseudomonadota; class Gammaproteobacteria; order Pseudomonadales; family Cellvibrionaceae; genus Microbulbifer; species Microbulbifer variabilis. Next base: position 496,796 of record NZ_AQYJ01000028.1, on the reverse strand, counting down.
ATAGCTCTAAGACCGGTATCAACAGGGACCCACGGCCCCTGTTGATAATACTTCGCTAGTAGCGAGCTCTAATGGTGTGCTGAGATCGCTGAGGCAAAATGGCCACCCTGCTTACTGGCAATGGCCGAAGTAATATCACCCAGGCTAAGAATACCCACCATACGCTTTTCACTGTTCAGTACTGGCATACGGCGAAGTAGCTGCTGCTCCATTTTGTGTACAGCTGAGAGGAGGTCATCTTCCTCCCAACACCACTCAATGCCTTCAGTCATCACGTCGCGGGCAGTTAGCGAGGACAAATTACCACCCTGCACTACACCTCGACATACAATATCGCGGTCAGTAACCATGCCGATCAGACGATCATTTTCTCCAATCGGGACGGCACCTATATCTTCATCACGCAGGATCTTCGCCACTTCCTGTAGCGGGGTGTCTGGAGTACACCAGGTAGCTCCCTGGTGCATTGCCTGTTTTACTTTCATCACGTACCTCCGCCAATTTCTTAAATATATTCACTGGGTGGCGGCATGGCCGCCACCCATTAGAAAATCAGTGCACTTCAATACGCTTTCGTTGTGGGGGATGCCCCTCATGCTTGGGCACCGTCAGGGTCAGAATACCATCCTTAAAGTTTGCGTCGATCTCACTCTCACGCACATCATCACCCAGGTTAAAACTGCGTAAAAACTTACCGTAGCGCCGCTCTTGACGAAGCACACGGCCATCTTTTTCTTCCTTCAGTTCGCGATGTACTTCTGCCTCAAGGGTCAGGACACCATTTTCAAGAGTCACATTGATATCGTTCTTACCAACACCTGGCAATTCAGCGCTTATTTCATACTTGTTTTTACGTTCACTCACGTCGATACGCGGAGAGAAGAAACCCTCCCGCTCATTGGTAATGCCACGGCTGGGTGAGAGCATCTGTTCAAACATATTGTCCAGATCCAGTAGGGACCCTCTCGGTATCAGACTCATAATCACAACCTCTTTGCTTCCACTATGTCGCAGGAAGCGCAAGCTCGCTTCTCGGACCCGGCTTGCGCCTCTCACATCTTGACTTCATTCTAGGTAATTCAGCGACACTCGGTAGGAATAAGTGCCCACAGTAGCCATCGCAAATAGCATTAAAAAATATTTTTTATTTACTTTTTATCTATATGGGAATTGCTGGATATCTTGCAGTTAAGGATATTAGTCAGTGGCATCGAATTTAACTACGATAATTACAGGTAAATTAAAGAGGATAAGCGCATGGCTCTAGCATGGGTCCTCGTGGCCAACCAGTCGCAAGCCAGGATTTTCGAAGCAAAAAAACGCGCCGGAAACCTCCACGAAATCGAAGCTCTCCTCCACCCTGAATCCCGCTTATCGGGCCGCGATCTCGAAAGTGACGCCCCTGGACGCACTTTTGACAGCCGTGGCAAGGGTCGCCACACCATGGGTAATTTTTCCGATCTACGCCATCGCAACGGTGAGAAATTTGCCAGAGAGATTGCTCATACCTTAGAGCGGGGGCGACAGGAGGGGCGCTACGAAAAACTTTATATCGTAGCCGAGCCATATATGGTGGGTAGCCTACGGGATGCTCTCAAGACTCCAACCCGCGCTACCATTGCGGGTGAGACCGGTAAGAACCTGGTAGAAAGCCAACCAGAAGAAATTCGGGCCCAACTGCCCATCTGGTTGTAATTAAATTTTGTAGCAGAAAAATAAGGGGCTACTTGACTAGCCCCTTTATTGTTTTTCTGGAAAAATCAGGCTCTGCCGCTATCGGCAAGCAATTTACCAATCAGCATATCTTTTTCTCGCCACAGCTCATAGACCCATTGATTGAATTCAGCACGAAATACCTGATCATTTACGTAGTCCGCAAGAAAGAACTTTTCCGGAATACGAATCTGCTCAACACGAACAATCACCCTCTTTACTTTCCCACCAAGGAAATCAGCAAATGACGGGATACCATCCGGGTAAACTATGGTTACATTTAACAGGCGGTTTAGTTGCTTACCCATACTTTGCATTGCGAAAGCGATACCCCCGGACTTAGGCTTGAGCAGATGGGCAAAGGGAGATCCCTGCCTGTCGTGTTTGTCTTGCGTAAAACGTGTTCCCTCAAGGAAATTCATAATACTGGTGGGGGTTAATTTAAAGCGTTCACAGGCTTTTTTTGTCGCCTCCAAATCCTTACCGCGCATTTCCGGGTGCTTCTTCAGGAACTCCTTGTTATAGCGTTTCATAAAAGGAAAATCCAACGCCCACCAACAAACCCCCATCACCGGAACCTTGATCAACTCCTGTTTTATGAAAAATTTCAGGAAAGGAATTTTTCGATTGAAAATGGACTGCAGCACAAAAATATCCACCCAGCTCTGGTGGTTTGACGTCACCAGATACCAACCATTCTTATCCAGCGACTCATCGCCCTGTACGTCCCACTGGGTTTTCTGGGTGAGTTTCATCCAGCCTTTATTCAGAGTGAGCCAGGCTTCAGCACAAGAAATAAAAATGATCGCAAAGAACTTGCGCAGCGCAGCAAAGGGCAAAATCAATCGCAGGACCACAAAAAATAATATGGGTATGAAGCACAGAATGGTGCCAATGGCCAACAGAGTCGAGGCCAATATCAGCAAAACAATCGAGGGAAGAAAATTTAACATCTTGCGATTCTTTAATAATTGAATAACGAATGAAGTAATTTACCGCAGCTCCCTCAAAGAACCACATAGTTTCACTCTTGAGCTGACCGAGGCTAACCGGTCAATTCAAGCACTTGGTAGACCACTTCCTGTGAATAAATCCGTTTTACCGGACACACTTATAAGTTGCCAACCTCAATCATCATGGCTGTGTACATTTTTAGATTCAGACGGAATTGTTCCACAGTGATAAATTCATGCTCAGAATGGCCCGTATAAGCACTGCCCGGCATGGAGGGACCAAAACTGACTGCATTCGGCAGCAGTTTGGCATTGGTAGAACCACCTATGGCGACAGGCTTGGCATCTTCCATACCAGTAAAATGGCTGAAAACATCCAGCAATGGTTCAACATGAGGCGCATTGTCTACCCGGTAGGGATTACCCAGGGAAACCTGAGTATCGGCAAATATTATGCCGGTCCGTTCCTGCCAACTTGATAGTGCAGAATGAATTTCTTTTTCCAGCTGGGTAGCACTTTTACCCGTGGGGCGGCGCAGGTTCAGGTAACTGGTGAGCCCATTTTCAGTGACTTTCACCATGGTAACGGAAGCGGTCATTGGCCCCATAAATGAATCGTTATAGGCGATATCCCCAAATTTCTCTGCCTCAATACCAGTGCCTACCAGGTCATTCAGGTAACGTACAGTTGCTCCAGCAGCATTAGCCGGCCATTCGTGCACACTAAGAAGGTCGGCCAGGAAAGCAATTGCATTGACTCCATGTTCCGGCTCAGAGCTATGGATGGCTTTTCCACGAGCAGTAACAACTAGCTTGTTCTCACTTTGCGATATTTCAAAAGTCGCTTGGGAGTGTTTGGCTGCTCTGGTGCGAACTGCCTCAACCAGTTCCGGAGTGACATTAGCCAGGGTGGCTCGGGCTTCGTCCGGCACTTGGCTGCGGAAATAACCACCGGAAAAATCCTCAACATAGGGCTTGGCAAAGTCCGCCGGCAAACTTCCAATAGTGCTAACCTGTATTTCACTCCACCCTTTTTCTGCGGTCACTACCGGGTAGCTAGCATCAATAGTGATGTTGTAAGCGGGAATTGGGTAAGTTTTCAGAAAGTGTCTCAAGGGCTCCCAATCAGACTCTTCAGCCAGGTAAATAAGAAGCTCTATCTTGCGCTTAATAGGCGAGCCCTGGTCCTTAATTGCCTTCATGGCATAGAGTGCAGTTGCGATAGGCCCCTTATCGTCTTCACTGCCTCGGGCAATCAGCTTGCCGGGTTCACTTTCACTATCGAGATAAAAAGGGCTCTTTTGCCACTTCTCAGGGTTTGCCGGCTGTACATCCCCATGAGTAACAATACCGACCTTTTCAGGTCCCTCACCCAAGGCCACTACCAGTACATGACCATAGTCCTGGTATTCAAGCCCTAGCTCCTTCGCTTTTAACTCCAGCACCTTTTTAAATCCTACAAAAGCGGGGTTATCAGCCAAGGGGGTTTCCTCACTTGCAACAGTCTCGAAGCGCACCAGGCTCGCGAGGGTTTTTGTCATGGCCCCTTCGTATTTTTCGACTGCGTAGTCCGCGGTGTCCTGAGCCAGGGAAGAAACTTCAGCCTCTGCTCCAGCAGATAAAAAAGCTGGTAAAAGCAATAACAAGAGAACAGGCTTCAACCTCATAATTCCCCCAAGTGAGTAAAAGCGCCATTGTACATCTCCTCTTATTAGCATGACTCACCTTTTCACCCCAGTCCCAGTGGTATTTATCACCACACGACAACCACCCATCCCCGGCTTGGAAGTACTGACTGCTAAACTATTCAGTGACCATGGGCCCAAACGGGTAACCTAAGCCTGTCTCCCTTTGCTTGCATTCCCATTTAATGAGCCAGCCAGATCCCTGGCTTCAGGGAGGGGGTAAGAAGCAGGCAAATACTTCGGACTATCTATTTCCTAAAATCCTTACCCCACCCGGGAGTAGTGCATGGGAACCGCGATTGGCAAACATTTCCACCGCAAGCAATGGCTGAGTGTTCAACAGGCTGTCAATCACTTGAGCGCCCTCTCGGAGGAGCCCCTAACCAGCGCTCATTTAGCGGACCTTGCTGAGGAGAAGCTCCTTGACCTTTACTGGTATCGCCCTGGGCAAAAGTTAATGTTCCTGGATCAAATCGGCAGCCGCGAACTGGTGGAGCCCCTGCGCCTTTGTACGGATAATCAAAGTGATTGGCGGGCAATTGTCGGCGTATTACGCCACAACCCCGCTCTGCCAGCATATGAACAAGATACCCCCCTGCTTGAAGACGCCCAAGGTAATCGCCTTCGGATTACTTTCGATCATCATCAACTACCTGAACCCTATAGCAGCCGTTGGTATCCCAACCTGGCTGAACTGGTACTCAAACGCAGTGACCTGGAGCAGCTGGAACCCCGTCTGTTCTCACCTCAGGAGGCCAGTATCAACCTGGAGCGCGACTTGCTACTCGACGTTATTTGGCAACTGGAACAACTGGCCCTGGATGGCGAGGAGCACTCTACTAGCTGGCTGGCTGAGCAGCTCGCCAGACGCTCAACATCCCTGGACCGTAATGCCTGTGAAAGGGTTCTTCTAGCCGCAGAACGCGAGCGGACGCAAAGGCAGGCGCATTAGTAAAAATCACTCGAAATACCAATACCACCTGAAGTAACCACTTTTGACCTCCCTCGCAGAGTCTCATTCCAACCATTGGTCATAAGCGACAAAGGCTGTACCCTAGCGCCAGTCATAATAAAGCAATACCAGAGATCTCCGGAGGTAAGCCGTGCAGGCACGGAATAACCAGACTCGCTATGGCTGGGCTGCCATCGCTTTGCACTGGTTGATGGCACCAGCCATCATCGGTCTTTTTGCCTTGGGTTGGTGGATGAGGCAGCTGTCCTACTACGATCCTTGGTACCAGCAGGCGCCAAATATTCATAAGAGTATCGGTGTGTTGCTATTACTGCTGCTGGTGTTACGGCTCTTTTGGCGCCTGATCAATGTTGCGCCACAAGCAGAACCCAATACGCCACGCTGGCAAACACTTGTGGCTAAGGGAGCACACCAACTCATTTACCTCCTCCTGTTTGCCATTATGTTTTCCGGCTACTTGATCTCCACCGCTGACGGGCGAGCCATTGAGGTTTTTGGCTGGTTCAGCCTGCCGGCCACTATTCAAAGCATTCCCAACCAGGAAGATATGGCCGGTAGTGTGCATGAAGTTCTGGCTTGGAGCCTGATTATTCTGGTAGCCATTCACGCCTTGGCAGCACTGAAGCATCATTTTATCGACCATGATTCCACCTTGCTGAAAATGCTAGGACTATCCAAAGATTCTGAGCAATCAGAAGAACAAGCCCCCATCACAACCACAAAAAAGGAAACAGCCTTATGAAGAAGCTCACTGCACTTTTATTCGCAGCCCTACTCGGCACCACAGCCCAAGCCGCCGAATATAAAATCGATACTAAAGGTGCCCATGCTTTTGTACAGTTCCGTATCAAACACCTAGGCTACAGCTGGTTGTATGGCCGCTTCGATGATTTCGACGGCTCTTTCTTTTACGACGATAAAGCGCCAGAGAAATCTTCGGTTAACGTCAATATTGATGTTACCAGCCTCAACAGTAACCATGCTGAGCGCGACAAGCACTTGCGCGGGACCGATTTCCTAAACACTGAAAAATTCCCCTCAGCCACCTTTAAAAGCACCAGCTTCGAACCTCTCGCAGATGGCAAGGCTTTGTTAAAAGGTGAACTTACCCTGCACGGCATTACCAAGCCAATTACGATCGACGTAACCAATATTGGCGGTGGTAAAGACCCCTGGGGCGGCTACCGTCAGGGCTTTAGTGGCACTACAGAGTTCGAACTGAAAGACTTTGGTATCGATTACAATCTGGGCCCTGCCTCCCAGAAAGTAGAGATGATTCTGGATATTGAAGGCATCCGTATCTAAGTCCAGACACAATCGCCCAAATACATACAAAGCCAGGGCTCCATAAGCCCTGGCTTTGTTATCACCAATCTCACTTATCTTTTCAGCCCATCAATTTAAATATCCATCACGAGCTATTTACCAGTGCAAAAAATTAGCATTGTGACAACTGTAATCTAGTCCCAAGTAGCACCTAACCGGTCGATTCAAATTTGAAATTGCGTACTTATTAGGCAGGGTGGCAGGAATTGCCGCTAAGTTGGCATTCTTGATTCGCTGTGATTCTATTAGGTTAGTACCAGTTATAGCTTGGATTTTACTGTAGTAAGTTTGTACAAGTGCTGCTCAGATAAAGATGGCCTGTGGCTTCGAGAGCTTAGCTGGTAGCCCTGATAAGAGAAAGAAGTGCAAATTTTTATTCGATTTCAGCCTCCCCCAAGCTGCAAATAGCAGTAGAAATTCAAACCAGTCCACACTGAGCAAGCACAAATGATTACGGCGCTTTTGACGTCAGAACAACTTTTCAGCGAAAATAGCGGCAATTAGTATCAATCATTGCAATCGTTCCTTAGATCGGTATAAATGGAACGATTATACAGAGCAACTTCAACCTCAGAGTGACCACTCACTTAGAGCAGGATTTTAGCACCGGATAAGCTGCCCATCACACTGCCAATATCCGTGGCGGTAGCGGCAATCAACTTGGTTTACTGCAGCTTTCTAGCTGGCGCTTAAAGAGATAAACCTCATTACCTCAGGTTTTCTCTTACTCACTTGAGTAAGTGCTTACCATGTTTTAAGCCTGCTGGAGCCAGATTCGCAAGAAGTTTGAGCATTCTTGCCAGGGTAAAAAGGACAAAAAAATGGCTTGCCTACAGCACCCAGATAGGGAACAACCAGTATATTTAATGGCCCACCACACTATTGGTCGCCGCCAGGGCGCAGTGGACACCCGTATCACCAGTGCTGAGATTTCCGGTATTCACTCGGCAATCCAATGGACCGGCACCCATTGGAATATTCGTGATCTCAGCCGCAACGGAACCTGGCTCAACGGCCAACAACTGGTTCCCGCCAAGAGCTATCCACTACAGACAGGTGACAAGATTTGTTTCGGCCGGGCTGACAACCCAGCCTGGATTATCGAGAATCTTGATGCGCCAGAGAATCTACTCATTGACCTGCAAACCGGGGAAGCACAACCTCTTGAGCAATACCACTTGCTCCCTGATGAGAGTGAACCATTGGCAAGCTTACACTTCAGTCCCGTAACTGCGCAGTGGCAATATGAGTTCACTGGCAATTCCGCTGAAGTCGGCAACAAGAAGCTAGTGAACCATGGCGACCGCATCGACTGCGGCCTTAACAGCTGGCAGTTATTTCTGGCAGATAATCAAGGCGCCACCAAGGAGCTATCCCTACAACAGCTGTCGATCACCGACTTCGGCCTGCGCTTCTCAGTCAGCTCTCACGAAGAGCATGTTCAGCTACAGCTGCAGCGAGAGGGAATGAAGCAATCCCTGCCTGCACGGATCCACAATTATCTGCTGTTATACCTTGCCCGAGCACGCTTCAGGGACATGCAAAACGGCCTAGATATGGATTCGCAGGGCTGGGTCTCGATCCAAGTAGCTACCCACGAGCTGGGTATTACTGTCAATCATCTAAACACCCAGATCTTCCGTGCACGCAAACAGATTTCCGAATCCCTGCCGGACGCAGTTGATACTTCAAACCTGGTTGAACGCCGCTCTTGGGAGATCCGTATTGGCTGCCACCAGTTTGAGATATATAAGGGTACCCAGCTGGAGGCAAAAGCAGAGCTAGGAGAAGCTTAAATTTTGAGGGAGCCAGGGTTTGTTAAGTTAAGGACCACTTTACTATTAATTTAGTTACCAGAATGGTAGAACTGAATCACCAAGATACAGACAAGGCTTACATTACAGGAGCTACTACCCCCTCTGGGTGACCATCTTATATGGTAAAGGCACTCTTCAGCACCGGGGGAATAAATTGTTTGCTACGCAAAGCAACGGTAGGCATACATGATACTCAACTCAACAGATTCCATTAATAAACATAGTTGAGCGAAGATCAGTAACCTCTGAGTACAAATAGCACCCAAGGGCCATTGGTAGGAAGCTTCAGGCACATTGGGACTGGAAGGCCATATAATGCCTTCCAGAAACCAGGAGCAACTCCTCTCTAGCTGTATATACAGCACAGCATTGTACCTAGCTTACAATACTCGAATCAGAACTGTTTAAAATTAAGCCAGCATTGACTCGTCAAGTACCAATATTAATTGTACTACAAGCATAATAGAGTCTCTCTAATAGAGCTGATCAAGCCAAAAAATATGGAATAACGTGAACCATTTCCTTCAGAAAGGAGACAGATAGCTTCACGAAAATGTACTATCAGGTAGAATGGCCTATCCATCCGAGAAGATCAAAATACAATGGACGTAGTTGCGCTGGAGAAAACTGAGGAATACCAAGGCCGTTACAGGGTTGAGCGCACTCTGGGAGCTGGGGGTATGGGAGTTGTTTACCTCGCAGAGGATATCAAGCTGGGGCGCAAGGTTGCGATTAAGCAGTTACGCTCAGATATGACTGGCAACTCAGCAGAAGCTCGTTTTCGTAGTGAGGCACAACTCTTAGCCAGGCTAAACCATCCCAATATCGTACGTTTATATGATGTGATAGAGGAGGAGCACAAAATAGCCTTGGTAATGGAGCTAGTTGAAGGCGTGACCCTCAAGGAATGGATACGCGAACAAACATCCACACTGCCAGAGAAGCTCGACTTGCTGATGCAAGTATCTTTAGGCCTTGGCAAAGCACACTGCCTCGGTATTATCCACCGAGATCTTAAACCAGAGAATATCCTTGTTACTGTAGATGGTGTTGCGAAAATAACCGATTTTGGTATTGCCAAAGCACTGGACTGCGATCAACAGCTTACCAGGGAGGACCACATAGCTGGCAGCGTACAAGCTATGTCCCCTGAGCAATTACAAGGAACTCCCCTGGATGCGCGTAGCGACCTATTCAGCCTTGGCTGTATCGCCTATGAGCTTCTCTGTGGTTGTAAACCTTTCGAAAGAAAGGATATAAGTGCACTGGCTTTTGCCCAGCAAATCATCAATAAACCTCATATCCCACCCCAAAAATCCTGGCCAGATATTCCAAAGCCCCTTGGTGCTCTTTTAGATAGACTATTAGGGAAACATCCGGAGCAACGGCCAGACTCAGCTCTACAGGTGTATGAGGCCCTGGAAATAATTCGCAAATTTGGAATTGACGCTGACACTCATCAGTATTCTGATACGGTCACGCAATTATTAATAAAACCTAGAAAGAAATATAAACGTATTTCTACCCTTATTGCCGGACTAGCCTTACTCTTCGCCGGGGGAGTTTGGGGCTGGCGCTCACTTACGCAGCTGACACCGCAATATATTGCAGTATTACCAATAGAGATCAGTGGTGAAATTTCAGGTGGTGATAACGCATCCACTCTGGTAAGAGCTATGGTTCGCCAGGCGTTAACGAGCACTCCAGGTGGTCTTGAATCCAGCGCTTTGGTAAATTTCACTCCCGATGAGAACAGCTCTCAGGAGCAGCAACTAAAAAAACTACACGAAAAAGGCGTCACCGATGTCTTATTCGCCCATCTCGATTGTATGCAGCAGCGCTGCAACATTGAATTACAAAGAATCAATCCTGAAAATAACCAAGTAAAAGAACAGGCCTCTTTTTTATTCCTCAGCGAGCACCGCCAGGAGTCTCAATATACTATTAGCAACAGCTCTTTAGCACTTTTTCCAAGTGGTTATCAAAAGCAAGTTAGTGGTAAGGTTAAAATGGAGTCAAGTGATTACAACTTGTATCTAACCCTGCTAGCAAAATTAAATAAAAATGATACCCCCCTAACCGAAGAAGATCTCGATCACCTGGAAGAATTAATTGGCAAATACCCCAGAAATGTGAACCTTTATAAGCTCTATGCTGATTTCGCAGCAAGGATATTTATCATAACAAACAATAACAAGCTGCTAACATCCACTATGGGAATTCTCTCTAGTGCTGATATTTCCGGGGCAGATGAAATTACTCTACTTGAGGCTCAGCTAAAGATTAGGTCTATTGATGCAGACAAAAAAGGCTTTGAAACAATACTTAAGAAACTCGAGAAAAGAGGCTACCCTTCCGCCCACCTATTTGCCGAAAGTTCGCGATTTCATTTTAGTAATGGCAGCTACTCTGAAGGGCTAATTTATGCTCAAAAGGCCGTAGCATTATCACCTTCAGCAAATCACCTATACTTAGTTGCAATCACCCAAGTAGCCAGCGGTGACTACAGCTCCCCAAAAGAAGTATTAAATAAACTATTTGAGAGCAACCCTCAATACTGGCCTGCTTATGCCTTACTGGGAGTTATAGAACTAGAAAATGGCAACCTTGATACGGCACAAGCTGCCATACAAATGGTTCCAGAAGCTCATAGAAGCTGGCGTACAAAATCTAATCTTGGGACTATATTTTTTCTTCAAGGTAATTACAGAGAGGCCTTGAAAATTTACCTAGATATCCTGGAGAGTTCGCCAAGCAATATTCAAATGATCAGTCAGGTCGCAGAGGCATACGCTATGCTTTCTGACCATAAAAACGCAGAAAAGTTCTTGAATAGGCTCCTTCAAACTACAGAAGGCAAATCTGATTTTCGCTCTCAAAGATATAGAGCTGTTGCTTTAGCGAATCTAGGGCAGGTTTCCCTTTCTATAAGCATGATAAAAGAGCTCCTCCAAAAAGCTCCAGATGATACCTACGTAAAATATTCTGCAGCCCAAGTATATGCCATTGCTCAAGAGTGGCGCTCTGCCGGTTACCATATAGAACAGCTGTTAGCACAAGGGATGAGCGCAGTGTGGTTCATCCTACCTGAATTTCAACAACTCTGCGCTCAACCCATAGCAATAGAAGCCTCTCTTAACTCTATTTGCCAGTACCCGAAGCCGGAACGGGGTCAATACCCGCTTCCGGATCACCGGAAACAAAATGCATTCCCGTTTCAGGATCAACACACATCCACAAAAAATTAAACCGATCTGGAATACGATCCTTATCTTTAATTTTTATCACCAGCTTAGTGTAATCTCCATCTACTTCTTTGGCTCGCGCGCGAAATTGATGGCGAAAATCAGGACTCAGCGCGATAATTCCATCAAGTTTATGGTTTTGCTGGTAACGAACAAACTCCAACTCTCGACCTGGAACTTCTGACAAATCCAGGGAAACTTTCAGGGTAAGCACTCCACCTTTATAAATTTTAAAGCGCATATTCCCAAAGTGTTCTTCCGGGTTAGCTGCATTGTAAAGAGGCCAATACTGAGGCTCGCCATCCTTCTGCTCTCTGGGCCGTAAAACCAGATCCAGCTTTAACCCTTCTTTAGGTACCTCGCACTCCAGTACGGGTAAGTCGGCACAAGCGACCATTATTCATCCCTCTCGTAAGAATTTGTTATTTGGTGTAACCAAAAGACGTTTTATCTCATGTAAACTACGTCTGTGACTGCGCAATCATAACCGGTACCGGTTTAAAAAAAAGCCGGCAGTACTGATACTACCGGCCCGGAATGATGGTCCCAACCATCGACGGTTACAACAACACTATCAAGAGCAAAATTTGGCATCCGTGCCCCGGGCAAGCTCATCCAAAAGTTCCGACTAAGACTCTGCACCTGTCGGTTCCAGCTCGACCGTTCAGCTTGCGCTGAATCCTTTTAATCCCACGCTTGCGAAAACGTGAGAAAACCAAATCCATCCGAAGTTATGTTGCGGGGGCTGCCGATCCATGGCAGGGGAACTGCTTAACAATCTCCCGCCCCCCTCAACTGGAACCTACTTTACGGAATTGAGAATTACAGGTCTATCACGCCCAATTACAGAAAATTACGCGCCAAATGTTTTATACGTCGGCATAGGCTGTTAGAGTCGCGATATAACAAAAAGCATCGCTTAGTGAGGATACGATGGAAGCGAATCTCGAAGATGTAAAAATTCTCTCTCCCCGCCGCAACAGTACTGAAGCCACAAATATTGAGGAGTTGGCGCGTGAACAATTGCAGCATTTCTGCATCGATTCAGACTCAGAGCACGGCCAATTACTGGAGCAAACTGCAGCACTGCTATATCAGGCCCAGGGCAATCTGAACCAACTGTGGAGCCAGGTTACAGACACCCTGCAGCGCTTGGATCGCTCAGATAAAATTGCTTATTTCAATGCCAAGCGCTTTATGAGTTTCCAACTGGCAAAACTGCTGGATACTCTACAAAACCCATTGCGGGCTAGCTTTCAAAGTCTGCAGGGAGACGATTTCAATATCACCACACGTGGTGGTTATCCACTATTCGACAATATTCCAGCGATTTTTTCCGCAACCCCGGTGATCGCACGCACTGCCACCTACATCTATGCCTGTACCGAGTGGGTAGATGACGCCTTTCGCGGCCGCGAACCCAGCCACGACATTTACTCACGCCTGCTCAACCCGACTTCTATCTCCCTCGCCAATGCCATTGTGGACCTAGAGTGCGGTCCTGCAGCAAACGAATATATGGCCTGGAACTTTAACTCTGGCATGGCAGCCATTGATGCACTGCTTTCCAACCAGCTGCGCCGCGACGATATATTGATTGTCTCGCGTAATATCTACGGCGGCGTACACCAGCTGCTTCAAGATTTTTACGCTCGAAAAGACAAGCTAGCAATCCAGCTGGTTTGGTTTGATGGCACTAGCGGAGAGGATTTTAAAAAGCTTTTAAATGAGACCCAGCAGAATTATGCCGATAATCTTGCTAGGGGGGCGAAGATCCACACCTATATCGAATCACCCTGTAATCCACACGGTATCATGTTGGATGTACCGGGTATCTGTAAGATGGCACATCGGGAAAATATCCTCGTAAGCCTGGATGCCACCTTGGCCACCCCCTTTCTGTATCAACCATTACGCCGGGAGGACCGTGAGGAGCGCCCGGATTTTGTTGTGCACTCCTATACCAAGGATATTGGCGGCACCGGCGCTGCAACAGCTGGCGTGGTTATTGGGGAAAATCACCGCATGTTTATTCCCAAGGGGGACAGTGCCAAAGGGCTCAACTGGGACCAGTGCATGTTCTGGGATGTATATTATATTAAAGGCGCTTTCCTGGATGCGGATAAGGCATGGGAAGTGCACTGCGGCATGCGTACCCTGGAAATGCGTATGCTTACCAAATGTATCAATACATTGAGCCTTAGCCATTTCTTTGCCAGCCACAATAAAATCCGCGTGAATAGCCACGCGGTAGAGAGTCACCCGAATTCAAAAATGCGCGAGTCATTAATGCGCTATGAGTTCCCAACACCGTTGTTCAGTATTGATATGGAGGCAGCACAGATTCCCACCGCGGCCTTCAAGAGCTTCTTTGATGCATTGGAACCGGCCTTTGGGCAAATGGTGAGCCTGGGGCAAACCAATACCATGGTACTCTGCCCTGCACTTACCTCTCATTCGGAGCTCTCTCCTGAAGCGATGGAAGCTGCAGGCATATTCCCAACTACCATCCGTATTTCAGTGGGGGATGAAAATATGGCACAGCTCGCAGCCCACGTGATTAATTGCGCACGTCTTCATCTGGACCCTGTGAGTCCAGGGTTCAGTGACGGCTTTATCTCTCCGGAGGAGGCCGATGCACTCTTTACTCACTTCTATATGCAATCCCACCAGAAGGTAGTGGAAGCACAACCGAAAATTGCCGATTACCTGTAAAGGAAATTGATTTAAGGGAATGAATGAAAGTGGCGCAGCCGGTAACTACCGTTGCGCCGCGCTTGTTGCACTACCCTATATCCCGTAGTATCACTATTTCTGTCCATAATTTAATCAAACAAAAATGCCGAAAATTTCCGCATGCCTTCTGGCCTGGGTACTTTGTTGCCTTTCTGCAATGGTGCTGGCCCAGGGATACGAGCAGCTTTACAGCGACTACCGCGGCAGCCTCTACCAGATTCGCCTGATCGAAAAATCCTCCAACTCCAAAGCCGGTCTCGGTTCCGGGTTCCAAATCTCAGCTGATGGGTTACTTGCCACCAATTACCATGTAGTCGCTCAGGCCGTCAGTGATCCTGAAAAATACACTCTGGAGTATCTATCCACTGACGGCACTAAAGGCACACTGGAGTTGCTGGATATAGATGTAGTGAACGATCTGGCCCTACTGCGCCAGGACAATCCAGGTAAGGAGTATCTTCAACTTGCCACCGACACCCCCAAGAAGGGTGAAACCATTGTTTCACTCGGCAACCCTTTGGATCTGGGTATGACACTGATTCCAGGCACCTACAATGGTATTGCCGGCGGCAGTTTTTATGATCGTATCCACTTCGCCGGTTCCATCAACCCAGGAATGAGTGGCGGCCCAGCAATCAATACCCGAGGCCAAGTGGTAGGTATTAATGTCGCCACTGCTGGAAATCAAGTGAGCTTCCTGGTACCAGTAGATAAGCTATCCTCGCTAGTAGAGCACTACCATCAGCGCGACGAAGCCCTGGACTTAAAGGCTGTGACGTACCAGCAGCTTGTCGACAACCAGCAGCGAATTATCAACTCCATCCTGCAGGCCGACTGGAAACGCCGTTCACTTGGTGAAGCAAAGGTAGTTGGGGAAATCGTGCCGGCCATTAAGTGCTGGGGCAATACGCAGGATGATGACGATAGCCCTATAAAGCGCATCGACAAGGGCTGCACTGGGCAAGATGTTATTTTCCTTTCTGACGAGTTCAATACCGGCAGAGTGGAGTATGAATTTTTCTGGCTGGAGGCCGACAACTTGCTGCCTGCACGCTTTTACGCAGAATATGAACAACAAATGAGCACGTTTTATCCTGGCAACAGCGCTGGCGAAGAAGACGTAACTAATTTCCACTGTCGCCAGGGCTTTACTTCGCAACCGCGTACTGGCAATGGCCCGGTATCAAAACCAGACCGCAGTAAAAAACCACTGATTGCGCGTACCAGTTATTGCGTAAGACGTTATAAAGATTTTCCCAATTTATATGACATCTTCTTTCTGAGCCTCAGTGTGGACCAGAAAAACCGTGCACTGGTGAGCCACTTTACCCTCTCTGGTTTTACCCAGGAGTCCGCCGACGCCTTTACCGAGAAGTTCACGAGCGAGATCCAATGGCACTGATTATTGAAGAACTCAACCGTGCCCATCGGGTACAAATGCGTTACTGCATGGATGGGGAAAAATTCACTCTGGGTCGCGCTTTCAGCAACGATGCTATCCTAGAAGATATTCACGCCGATGGCCGCCACGCTGAAATACGCCATGAAGAAGACGGCAGCTACGTTCTGCATGACCTTAATTCAGTTAATGGCAGCCAGCTATTAGGTAACCTGCAGGACAAGTCGGTCAAGCCTGGAGAAATCTCCTCACATCAGATTACCTCTGGGGATATAGTGCAATGTGGCAAATCCCGGCTGCGCCTGTTCTACTCTGATGATGCTGTGCCAGCAGCTACCCCACTGCACTCTCTGGAAAGTTTGTTTTCAGGCCTATCCCGCCCCTTGAACGCCATATTGCTAGTATTGGCTGTGGCCTGCTCCACCGTGCTACTCAGTTACCTCAACTATGCACGTAGCTATGAATGGACACTTGCCATCAATATATTGGCAAGTGCTACCATCGGCCTGGTGATTTATGCCGGTGCATGGGCTTTCATTGGCAGAGTGGTAAAACATGAAACCCACTTCTTTGCCCACCTGTCTATCGCCGCTATAGGCGCCCTAAGCTATACCGTTTGGGAGTGGTTCAGTGGGGTGTTGAACTACAACTTCGCTATCGGCGATATGATGGAGGCTCTCGACTTCCTCGTGCTCGCGATCATTCTGCCAGCCATGCTCTGGTGTGCCTGCTACCTGGCCACCAATCTTGGACGCGGCTGGCGTTGGGCTGTATCGATGGTATTACCCATCGGCTTTTTAGGACTCAGCCTGGTTGAAAGCCTCAGCAAGCTCAATGACTTCAGTGAGGCACCGGAGATTTCCACCGAACTCAAGTACGATAATATGCTGCTACGTAAACCGGTGCCGATGCAGGATTTTATCGCCGGCTCAACAGCACTATTTGATATTCCCATCGAGAAAGAAGAGTCGGAACCGGGGAACATGGACAGCTCTACCGCAGAAGACACAAGCAGCAACGCGGAGGTTGGGCAATGAACAAGTCATTTTGGAGCCCTGGACTGGAGCAACTGGAACCTTATACTCCAGGCGAACAAGCCAATAGTAAAAACCTGGTCAAGCTCAATACTAATGAGAACCCTTACCCTGCCTCGCCGGGGGCGCTCTCACTATTAGCACAAGGCGATTTCGCTGATGCTCTGCGTCGATACCCGGATCCGGAATCCCTTGAGTTACGCGAAGCTATTGCGGAGCGCTACGATCTCAATAGCAATCAAATATTTGTAGGCAATGGCTCAGATGAAGTCCTTGCGCTGAGTTTCTACAGTTTTTTCCGTCGCAGCGACCCTCTGCTATTCCCCGATATCACCTACAGCTTTTATCCGGTGTACTGCCAGCTTTTTGATATAGAACCTAAAACCATCCCTCTACGCGAGGATTTCACCCTTGCTGTAGAGGACTATGCCGGTAATGCCGGGGGTATCATTATTCCCAACCCCAACGCACCAACTGGCCGCTACTTACCACTCGATCAAATCAAAGAGTTATTGCGCCTGCATTCAGAACGGGTAGTAATTATTGACGAAGCCTATATCGATTTTGGCGGAGAAAGTGCCACCCAGTTGATTGATCAATACCCTAATTTATTGGTGATCCACACCCTATCCAAGTCCTATGCCTTGGCCGGCCTGCGCCTCGGTTTTGCAATGGGACAGGAACATTTGATTGAGGGATTGCTTCGCGCCAAGAACTCCTTTAACTCTTATCCAATAGACTCCATTGCCCAACAGGTTGCAACCGCCGCAATACGCGATCGCGCCTGGCATGCAGATAACTGCGGCAAGGTCATCGCTACGCGCCAGCGTAGTGGGGCAGCCTTACAGGAGCTGGGCTTCCAGGTCGTGCCTTCCAAGGCAAATTTCATTCTGGCGAAGCCACCGGAGCCAGGGGCTGAAGCCCTATACCTGGCACTGCGTGAGCGGAATATCCTGGTGCGCTACTTCAACAAGCCCCGTATCAGTGATTACCTGAGAATTTCCATTGGCACAGATGATGAAATGGACCAGCTTATACGGAACTGCAAAGAGATACTTGCGTCACAGAGCTAGCAGGCAACCTGTCTATACTCGTCGGGTCCGCTTAACTGCGATCCGACTACAGTGACTTACCGGTAACATGGGAACTATGTACTTTCCATCAACGTCCCCCTCCATCAAACACCCCAGGTTGATTGCCCGCGCCCTGGCCATTACCTCAATCGTTCTCAGCAGCATCGCCCAGGCCAACCCCTGGGAAGATACTGAAAAGCCCAGCGCTCAGGCGGCCTCCAGCATTGGCACCTACACCAATGGCTGCCTTGCGGGGGGAGAAACCCTGCCCTTGCGCGGTGAGGGTTATCAACTGGTGCGCACAGGCCGCGAACGCCATTTTGCGCACCCGGATACTATCGCCTTCCTAAAAGACTTTTCGCAAAGTGTGGCACAGAATGATCTGGGCAGAATCCAGATTGGCGATATGTCCATGGCCCGCGGCGGCCCCTTTGGCAGCGGTGGGCATAGCAGCCACCAAACCGGCCTGGATGTGGATATCTGGTACTCCCAGGATCGGCGTGCTGCCAAGCGACCACTCACGCAGTGGGAGCGCGATAATATCTCCGCTATTCCTCTGGCAGATGCAAAAAAACATCGCCTTATTGACGAAAACTGGGATGAGCGAGTCCCCAAAATCCTGCGTATGGCAGCAGAAGACCAGAGGGTGGAACGTATCTTTGTACATCCCACAATCAAGCGCCAGTTGTGTGAAGTTGTGGGCAGGGATAACGAATGGCTGCGCAAAGTGCGCCCCTGGTGGGGACATAACTATCACTTCCATGTACGCTTGGCTTGCCCCGAGGGAAGCAGCGATTGCAAACCCCAGGCACCGGTGCGAACAGATCCCTGTGGCAACGACCTGGACTGGTGGTTTAGCGAGGAATTCTACGCAATACTAAACGGCACCAAGCCCCAACCGACAAAGCCCAAACCTAAGACGATGCCGCAGCAATGCCAGCAGGTACTATTGGCACCCCCTGCCGGCACCACGACGGAATAAATCTATGATCAACACTTTGCTTATCTGTGGCGGTGGCGGCAGCGAGCACGAAGTGTCCCTGCGTACCGCGGATTTTATTGAAGCGCAGCTGACACAAGCCGAAGATATTGCCCTGAAGCGGGTGGAAATGGATGCAAGTGGCTGCCTCACCGATAAACAGGGCCGGGTTTACCATATCTTTTACGACCGCAAAATTCGTGATGAAGAGGGCAATGCCTGGAACGTCGATTACGTTATTCCCTCCATCCACGGTTACCCCGGTGAGACAGGTGACCTGCAATCCCAGCTGGATATGTTTGGTATCCCCTACTTCGGGTCCGCACCTGAAGCCAGCAAAATTTGCTTTAACAAAATCAAAACCAAGATGTGGCTGAGTGCGCTGGGAATAGACAACACACCCTATCTTTTTTTGCACAGCATGGAAGCTGAGGAGCTGAATAAAGCTCACGCAGCGCTGGAGGAGTGGGAGGCGATATTTGTAAAGGCCTCCAACCAGGGTTCCTCAGTAGGTTGCTTCAAAATTACTCGCAAGGAAGAATTAGTAAGCGCAATTGAAGAAGCCTTTACTCTCTCCCCCTATGTTTTGATAGAAAAAGCCTTGAATGCGCGTGAACTGGAAGTGGCGGTCTATACCTTTGAGCAAGAACTAATCGCCACTCGTCCCGGCGAAGTACGCGCTCCATCAGATACTTTTTACACTTATAAAGAAAAATATACTACTGGCAGCCGCGCTGAAACTTTTATTGAAGCGGAGGGACTGAGCGAAGAACAACTGGAATGGATTCGAGAAGTTTCGATGCGTACTTTTAAAGCCTTAAAGCTAAAAGATTTGTCCCGTATCGACTTTTTCCTGACCGATAATAACGAGCTTTACCTCAATGAGGTAAACACTTTTCCAGGTATGACACCCAACTCCATGTTCCCGAAAATGATGGAGAACTATGGCCACGATTTTACCGAATACCTGACAGGCCTGATTCGTGCTGCAGTATCTGAATCAATACAGAATCGGTAGTTAGAAAATAGTTATTAACCGTTCGAAATCTGAAAAACCAAAAGGGGCAATAGGCCCCTTTTTATATCTGACATTTATTTTACTTTTCCAATCTATCTGCCAATCAGAGGTGTAACCATCCCTGCTGCCTGCGCCGAGAGAACTGACCACGCAAGAATTCCATTTGGTCACCTCGAATACGCTCACTGTTAATTAGCGCCAGGTATTCCGCCGCATTTGGGCAAAATGGCAATGCCAATAATTCCATATCAATGTCTTCCAACAAATGACTTCCTTTGTGCTGATTACAACGCCTGCAAGCTGTTACCACATTTTCCCAGGAATCCAAGCCTCCTTTGGATACAGGCATAACATGATCACGGGTCAGATCGATAGATTTAAAGGGCACGCCACAGTACAGGCAGGTGTGAGCATCACGAAAAAATAGCGCCCGGTTTGTCAGTGGAGGTCGGCTGCGCGGGCGCGCCATTCTGGCACCACCACAGGCAATGATTGCCGCCAGATCCAATGTCGAACGCTTACCGCTACGATTGAAACCACCACGTACCCGCTGCACAATCCCCCCGAGTGACCATGTGACCAAATCCCGCACATACAGGCAGGAAGCCTCCTGCCATGTAAGCCATTCCAGTGGCTGCCCTGCCAAATTCAGGCGTAAAATTCTTGCTTGCATGACCTCGCCTCCCCGCAGTCAAACGGAAAAACCCGACTCATACCGAAAGTCATCACAGCCAGCAGGCTAAATAATTTTAAAAATTGGCTGTTTGTATACAGGCAACCTTGATAGGTCGGATAGAAAGGTTTGGGATGGGATTCAATCTGTAAGAGAGATTTCAGTGTTGAAAAAATAAAAACTATGACAGGAAAAGTGCAATAACCTGCAAATAATTTCACCGACAAGAAAACAGCACCCCAACAACTCGATGATGTCTGGGGCAAAATGGGCACTGCTGAAAGTAGATTACTGAATGCGCCACCCTCCGCCAGCCCGAGCAATTTTGGCCGGCCTATCATTATTAAAGCGGATAAATATTACAAATTCCAGACAGCTGAAGCCACCATCAAGAGTAAACTCACTCTCTTAAACCGTCCGAGGAGTGGAACAGAAAAACATTAATAGATTTTATTTAAATAAAAATGTGAGGAAGTTTGGGCACAATAATTAAAACACCGCCCAGGCAATCCGGCCCGGGCGGTGCGTCTCACAGGATGGTGCCCATATCCTTAGGGCGAGCGGCGCAATCCATTTATCCTTTGCCGCAGAGGTGCAGTCCCTTTTGCGTCCCTGCCAGTTAATTATGGACATCAAGCGAGAAAAAAGTAGGGGTAATCTGCTGAAATTTGTGTAAGACATATCTCACAAAGTGAAATATTTCCTTCACAAAGGAGGGGGAGACCCTGTAGACACGCTGTGGTAAAACAAGGGTAATTAGGTGAGCGCGGCCACTATAAACACCTTTATTTCAAGTGCAATCCAATTAGGGAAAATAACGTTGAAATATACGCTAATTTTTTTGCTTATCTTTACCGCTGTAGTTTCAGGCGCCTTATCCGCAGTTGCTTCAGGAATAAGTGTTCCTTGGCGCCAACTTTTTGGTGGCATTAAAACTACCGAGCAGCAGGTTTTAAGTGGGCTCTCAAACGCTCAGGGATACAATCTTCAGCTATTTGCCGACGATGTTCCCGGGGCACGCTGGCTGGTGATCACCCGCTCAGGCGACATCCTCGTCTCGCAGCCAAAAAAGGGACAGGTATCTCTGCTATCCCCAGACCGTAACGGCGACGGACAAGCGGATGCCCAGCGGGTATTAATCGATAACTTAAACCGGCCCCACGGTCTAGCTCTACATGAAAACTGGCTTTATATCGCAGAGAGCGATGCCGTTGGGCGGGTTCCACTCGATCATTCCGATGGGCGCCTTGCTGGAAGTTACCAAAGGATTATCGAAAACCTGGAGGACAGCGGTCACTGGACCAAAACCATTGAAATGGGTCCAGACGGCTGGCTTTATCTGAGCAGCGGTTCCAGCTGCAACGTCTGCATCGAGAAAGACCCACGGCGCGCCACGATAATGCGTATGCGGCCAGATGGCAGTGACTTTAAAATCCTTGCCACTGGACTTCGCAATAGCGTTGGATTCGACTGGTCCCCAAAAGATGGCGGTTTATATGCCACAGACAATGGCCGCGACTGGCTCGGCGACGACCTCCCACCCGATGAGCTCAACCTAATTCGGCCAGACAAGTTCTATGGCTGGCCCTATGCCTATGGAGACCGGATACCCGACCCAGATTTCATTGGTGATGAAAACCCGACAGTAAAAGAGATGATCGCATCCTCAGTTCCTCCGGTACACGAATTTGCCGCACACAATGCGCCATTGGGTATTCGCTTCCTGCGCAGCCCGGAACAACCGGAAGACTACCGGGGGGCAGCTCTCGTAGCCCTGCACGGCTCTTGGAATCGCAGCGTCAAAGACGGTTACAAAGTGGTATCCCTACACTGGGATGAAAGTGGGGATATCACCCAGCGGGATTTCCTTTGGGGGTTTCTCAGTGACGATCGCAAAGAAGTTTCTGGTCGACCAGTGGCCATTGCTGAAGATAGCCAGGGCTCAATTTATATTACCGACGACTACGCCGGGGCGATTTACCACCTGTCTCCCGGTAGCATGCTAAAAGCCTCGGCCCCCTATCCTCTCAAGGTCACTAATAATACTCCCAGAAAACCACCTACAATAGACTCCGACGCCGCTCGCGAAGGCAAAGCCCTCTACCAGGAACATGACTGCGCTCATTGTCACCAACAACAAGTGCCCTTGAAAGAACTGAGCAAAAAATACACTTTGGAGACACTTGCCAGTTATTTCGATGCACCGACGCCTCCTATGCCTAGATACAACTTTACGGATCAGCAGAAAAAAGCACTGGCCCATTACCTGTTATCTCTCGAGGCCCTGAGATAGCTCATCTACTGGGAAGCGAGTGCACTCTAATTGACCCTTGTCGCGCCAGCGGCTAAGGTTGCCTCGGAATTAAGAGGCGATGCTATGGCGGCAAAGAAAAAATCAGCAACTTTTGAAGAAAGCCTGGAGGCCCTGGAAGAATTGGTGGAACGCCTTGAGGCCGGAGACCTGCCTCTTGAAGAGGCCCTGGCTGACTTCGAACGTGGAGTAAAGCTCACCCGTGAGTGCCAGAAAAAACTGGCCAGCGCCGAGCAGAAGGTCAAACTGCTGATGGAAGAGAGCGGTAATATTCGCGAGCTACCATTCGATACCGATGATTCCGCGGATGATGCCTGAGTGAGTAGTAAAACCGCACCCGTAACACTGCGGGCCTTTCTCCATGATGCAGCCACAAGGGTTGAAGCACGAATCAAGGAAGTCCTCAAGCAACCTGCCCCCAATGCCGAAAAACTCTTTGAGGCTATGCGCTATGCCGCATTGGGCCCAGGCAAACGCCTGCGTCCGGCCCTGGTATATGCCAGTGCCAAAGTCTTTTATGGAGTAGATTTTGATCCAGCTAAATGTGATGCAACCGCGGCGGCCCTAGAGTGTATCCACGCCTACTCCCTGGTCCACGATGACCTACCAGCAATGGATGACGACGATCTGCGCCGGGGCCGCCCTACCTGCCATATCGCCTTTGACGAAGCCACAGCAATCCTTGCCGGCGATGCGCTTCAAACCCAAGCATTTGAACTGCTACTGGCAGATAACACTGAGCCTGCACTCAAGTTACAACTTTTACAGGAGCTGACGACAGCGTCTGGCAGCCGGGGAATGGTTGCGGGCCAGGCTATCGACCTGGACTCTGTAAACAAAACCCTTACTCTGGAACAACTGGAGCCTATGCATCGCCTGAAAACTGGCATGCTGATCTGCGCCAGTGCACGAATGGGTGCTCTACTCGGTGGCGCCAACAGTGTCCAGCTACAAACTATTAGTCACTATGCGCAAGCTATTGGCCTGGCTTTCCAGGTACAGGACGATATCCTCGATATCACTGCAGATACTGAGGTTTTAGGTAAGCCCCAGGGTGCAGACGCGCTGCTGAACAAACCTACTTATGTCTCCCTTCTTGGCGTAGATGGCGCTAGGGAGAAGTTGCAGGGACTGCACAACCAGGCCCTTGATGCCCTGGTTACACTGCCTGGCGATACCTCATTACTGCGAGAGCTCGCTGATTATATCGTCCAGCGCAGCCACTAGAGTGGGGCGTCCGTCCCCCTTTGGGATGCAATATGCCTGTCACGGGCATACAATCCCCCTCACTATCATTATCTGTAGCCATTGATACGATTGATGCTCGAAGACATTCCACGCTCACGCCCTCATACGCCGCTGCTCGACTCTATCGACGAGCCAGCCCAACTGCGCGCGCTTGACGAACGCCAGTTGCCCGAACTCGCCAACCAGCTGCGCGAATACCTGTTGTACTGTGTCGGCCAAACCGGCGGACACTTCGGCGCCGGTCTCGGCGTGGTGGAACTGACTATCGCCCTCCATTATATCTATAACACTCCAGAAGACCGCCTGGTGTGGGATGTAGGCCACCAGACCTAC
This sequence comes from Microbulbifer variabilis ATCC 700307, assembly GCF_000380565.1. Classification (GTDB taxonomy): domain Bacteria; phylum Pseudomonadota; class Gammaproteobacteria; order Pseudomonadales; family Cellvibrionaceae; genus Microbulbifer; species Microbulbifer variabilis. The sequence goes on along the minus strand of NZ_AQYJ01000028.1, from coordinate 472,280 downwards.
CCGCACAAGATTCTCACAGGTCGCCGCGAACAGATGCTCACCATGCGCCAGCAGGGCGGCCTATCAGGCTTCCCCAAGCGCAGCGAGAGCCCCTACGACACTTTCGGAGTCGGTCACTCCAGTACCTCTATCGGCGCGGCCCTGGGTATGGCCCTGGGCTCCCCCGATGAGCGTAAAGTCGTAGCGGTTATCGGAGACGGCGCCATGACCGCAGGTATGGCCTTCGAGGCGCTCAATCACGCATCTCATACCGGTCGGGATATGTTGGTTGTTCTCAATGACAACAGTATGTCGATCTCGAAAAACGTCGGCGGACTGGCCACCTATTTTGCCAAGATCCTTGCCAGCAAGACCTACCTCAATATGCGCGAGGGCAGCCGCAAGATCCTGTCTGCGATACCCAAGGCCTGGCAGCTGGCACGACGTACAGAAGAGCACGTCAAGGGCATGATTACCCCTGGTACACTTTTCGAGGAACTGGGATTCAACTATGTCGGCCCACTGGACGGCCATAATATGCACGATCTGGTGCACACCCTGCGCAACCTGCGCAGCCAGCCCGGTCCCCAGCTACTGCATATAGCCACTACCAAGGGCAAGGGCTTCGGTCCGGCGGAGGCCGACCCTGTCGGATACCATGCACTGAACAAACTGGAACCGGAGAGTAAAGTTCAAGTTGCAGTGCCAGGCAAAAAGAAACTGCCCAAATATCAGGATATCTTCGGCCAGTGGCTGTGTGACACTGCCGCCCAGGATGAGCGGCTTATAGCTATTACACCCGCCATGTGTGAGGGCTCCGGCATGGTGGAGTTTTCCAAACGTTTTCCACAGCGCTTCCAAGACGTAGCCATTGCCGAGCAGCACGCTGTTACTCTCGCCGCCGGCCTCGCCTGCGAGGGCCAAAAGCCGGTTGTGGCCATTTACTCTACTTTCCTGCAGCGCGGCTATGACCAAATGGTGCATGATGTTGCCATCCAAAACCTGGATGTCACCTTCGCCATCGACCGCGCCGGCCTTGTTGGTGAAGATGGCCCAACCCATGCAGGCAGCTTCGATCTGACCTTTATGCGCTGCCTGCCCTATCTCGCCATCGCAGCGCCCAGCAACGAAAACGAGTGCCGCCAGTTACTGTATACCGCCTACTGCCACAATGGCCCCGCCGCTGTGCGTTATCCGCGCGGTACCGGCATGGGCGCTACGATCGAAGAAGAGATGCGAGAGCTTCCCATCGGCAAGGGCCGTTTACTCCGCGAGGGCAGCGGCGTGGCGATATTGAATTTCGGTACCCTGCTAGCCCCCGCTATGGCAGCTGCGGAGCGCCTTGGCGCCACTCTCGCCGATATGCGCTGGGTCAAACCATTGGATGAGTCGCTCATTGACGAGCTGGCGGATAGCCACCAATTGCTGGTGACCATCGAAGAGAACACCATTGCCGGTGGAGCCGGCAGCGCAGTGCTTGAGTACCTTAATACTACTGCCAGAACCATGCCCGTATTGCAGTTAGGTCTGCCAGACCAAATTATCGAGCACGGTAAGCATAAGGACCTGCTTGCCGGAATCGGTCTTGATGCTGCCGGAATTGAAGAGCAGATACATCGCCGGCTGCAGATACTTAACCAACACAACTTCAAGGGGCGCACGGCAGCGGCCAACTAATCGGGTTCGTTCCAGGACCTTCCCAGTCCAACGAACCAATAACTTCAATAGTGTGTCCAGCTTTATTCAGGTACTGCGGGCGCGACTGGGGCTTTTTACTGGCCCTTTTTCTATCAATTTCTGCTTGGATTCGGGGGAAAGATGTCGTTTTTTAAAAAAGCCCTTGTCACTTCCATAGGCCTGCTTGCCAGTTTCAGTGCTACCGCCATGGACCAGAAAGCTTTCAGAAAGGCCTTTAAAGCCCTTCCCTCTGAGAATGCCTCGGAGCAGTTGATAGCTTTGCAAGACTTCCGCTACCGGTGGATTATGGAAAGCTATCCCAGCATGGCCACCTACGAAGGCTACCCCGGACAGAATGACCGCTGGGTGGACAACTCAAAGAGAGGCATCGAAGTTCGGCAGGAACAGACCCGTCGACTTTTAGGTGCTACTCGCAATCTAGATGCCAGCGAGTTGCCCGAAAAGCAACAACTGGACTACCAGTTGCTTTACCAGGATTTACTCGGTGAAGTAAAAGGCTTCCAGTTTCCCGATCACCTACAGCCTGTGACCCATATGAGCGGTATCCAGCGCAGCGTGCCAGCTGTGCTAATTAGTATGCCGCGCCGCTCGGTGGCCGATTACGAGGATATCCTGGCTCGATTGGAGAAGCTGCCAACCCTGGTTGAGCAAACCCAGGAATTGATGCGTGAGGGGCTCAGGAGGGAAATTACTCCACCACAGATTACCCTGCGTGATTTACCGAGGCAGATCCGCGCCCTGATTCCAGCAACTCCGGAACAGAGCCCGCTGCTCAAGGTCTTCGCAGACATGCCAAAGGGCATTCCGGTTGCCAGGCAACAGAGCCTGCGCCAACGTGCTCTGGATATTTACAACAAGCAGTTAACGCCGGCCTGGCGGAAAATGGCTGAATTTATCGAGCGTGACTATATCCCCGGTGCGCAGAAAAATATCGCTCTTAGCAGCCGCAATGACGGCCTGCGCTGGTACGCCTATAAGGTTGAGCAAAACACTACTACAGAACTAAGCCCTGAGGAAATCCACCGCATAGGCTTGGCCGAAGTCAAGCGTATCCGTGCAGAGATGCAAGCTGTCATGCAAAAGACTGGCTTCCAGGGAGACTTCAAGGCCTTTACCGAATTCCTGCGCACTGATCCACGCTTTTACCACACCAGCCGTGAGGCCCTGTTAAGAGACTACCGGGATATTGCCAAGCGCATCGATGGCGAGCTGCCCGCGCTGTTTGGCACCCTGCCCAGATTGCCCTATGGAGTTAAACCCATTCCCAGCTACTCGGAGCAGTCACAAACCACGGCCTATTACCTGCCAGGCTCCAACGAGGCTGGCCGCGCAGGTATTTTCTTTGCCAACACCTACAACCTGCCCAGCCGGCCCAAGTGGGAAATGGAGGCGCTGACGGTACACGAGGCAATGCCTGGCCATCACTTACAGATTGCCCTGGCCCAGGAGCAAAGTGATATTCACCCACTACGACGTATGGCTCTCTATACCTCTTTTGTGGAAGGCTGGGGCCTCTACTCCGAAAGCCTCGGATATGACCTGGGTTTGTACAAAGATCCCTATAGCGAGTTTGGTGCACTGACCTACGATATGTGGCGCGCCGTGCGCCTGGTTGTAGACACCGGCATGCATCAACTGGGCTGGAGCCGTGAGCAGGCAATTGGTTATTTTATGGAAAATAGTGCCAAGCCTCTGCACGATGTCACCGTGGAAATTGACCGCTACCTGGTTTGGCCAGGACAGGCACTGGCCTATAAATTAGGGCAGTTAAAAATTAAAGAGCTACGTGCAAAAGCAGAAGAAGAGCTAGACAATAATTTTGACATCCGCAGCTTCCACGACGTCCTTCTTGGCGCCGGCGCGCTGCCCTTAAATATTCTCGAGACACGAATGAACAGCTGGATTGAAAGTCAGGGCTCTGCATCGGCTCAGGCTTCTCCCCCAGCAACATCGCAAGCATCGGCGGGCTAGAGAAACTAAAAGGGCAGGAATTCCCTGCCCTTTTTTTATGACTGAAGTCTCCGCTAAAAGCCCTCTAATCACCACTCGGAAGATACTGACAAATATATTGAGCGTGGCTCCCCTGGAAAGTATCTGTCCCCAACAAAGCTGCTGTAGTCCGCTCGCTCTGCGTAGGCCTTATTGGTAAGGTTTAACGCCCTTATAGAAAGAGCCCAGCGATCAAATACCCACTCGGCCCGCAGGTTCAATAAATTGTGCCCGGAATATTCATGCTGATTTTGGGGATCTGTGAAGTAGCGCGCCTGATGTAACCATTCCAGCTCAGCGGTTATCTCTTGCCGGGGTTGCCATTGCAGGCGATAGCTACCGAAAGCCCTGGGGGCTGAATCCACAAGATTACCATCCAGTAACACTCCCTGCAGCTCTCGCTCATCACGGTAGCGGTGCTCCGCATAACTGGAGGATGTCTCCAGTCGCCAGCTCTGGGCAAATGCATAGCCAAGCGCCATCTCCACACCGCGATGTGAGGTTTTCCCACTGGATTGGTTAAAGTACTCCGTATCCCGAAAAATTACATTGCGCTTGCGCATTCCATAAGCCACAAGTTCATAGGAAAGGTGCTCTTTAAGAATTCGCACCCCCAGTTCAATACTGCTGATTTGTTCAGAATCCAATTCGGCAACAGTTTGTTCTCGCTGTAAACGATAAAGTTCTGTTGCTTGGGGAACCCGATGTCCTTGGGCCATATTGACAAAAAACTGCAAGCCAGGTTTGAGATCGTAAGTAGCTCCTAGTTTGGGCGACCAATTCTGGAAGCTGTCTTTGCGGTCTTCTGGCCGGCTAAACCTACAGCCACCAAAGCCACAAGGGAGACCATCCTCGGCCGTACGGCCAGACAGCATTTTATTGTTGTAGTCATACTGTACCGATTCTAAACGTACGCCGCTGTAGAGCTTTAAAGTATCGGTAGCATTCCAGGTAGCCAAAGTAAAAGGGGCAACGCTATAAGCATCTACTTGATAGTCATAGTGCTTACCTACGGGGATAGTCTCCCGTAAAAAAACCGATCCCTCTGTTGGCTCTTTCTGGAGTTCTCGTAAATAGCCTTGGGTAAATTCCATATCTAGCCCCATTACTATTTCCAGGTTGCCTGCCCTGGTAAAGAAATAGCTGCTTCGCAGGCCGATACTCTCCTGGCCATTTTCTTCCAACGCCTGCCCCGGTAAATAGTGCTGTAGAAAACGCATATCTGTTTTTCTAAGGTAAGGGGCCAGTGATAGCTTTTTTCCCGAGCCCAAATCAATATCGAGAATAGAGTAAAGCCGTACCGCGGAGGCATCGCGGAATGCTTCTGGGTTCGGGTTTTCCCTGTCCCTCCGATCATCCCGATAGACATTGTGTCCTTCGATATAACCCGCTGTTTCCTGATTTAAATTCGTGACTGCCAGACGAGAACGGATCTGTGTCTGCGCTGTAGAAACAGAGTGCAAAAGACTGAGCTTTTGCTGGTCATAACCAGAGTGGTCCCTATAACCCCCATCAGATGCCAGGGAAAGATCTGCTCGTACTCTGCCTTCGTTAGAAAGATCAGATTCAGCTGAAATACTGGTTCGATAGTAATCATGGGGGCCACCTTCAAAACCTAAAGTTCCAGAAAAGGCTTTTGTATTTTCTTCAATTTCCGGACTCAGAATATTCACGACACCATGCATAGCGTTGGAACCATACAGAGTGCCGGCTGGTCCGCGAATAACTTCAACTCGCTGTGCCACTTCACTATGGGATTCAAACAACTCATTTATATTGCAGAATCCATTTGCCCGCAGAGGGATGCCATCCTCCATTGTCAGCACACTGCCACAGGCTCCAGCCCCTGACAGTACTGGCGAACGCAATGCGGGCAAATATTCCAGACCGTTGCCTCTTGCCACATTGGCCCCAGGGACTCGCGCTAAACTTTGCTGGATATGATTGTGCTTAATCAGCTTTAATTCCTGACCGGCAACCATAGAGAAGCTTTCAGGATACTCCTGAAGCTGTTTTTCAACACGACTAGCTGTAACGACGACAGATTCGATATTCGCTTGGTCGGACCAAGCCACCTGGCTGACCGACAATAGTATTAGTCCCAGACTCCTGATTTTTTTTAACATGCTTCCAGCTTGATTCTCCTTCGATTACAGTCAACCATACAGGACCTGGGCAGAGTTTTCCCATTCTCTCCCTTCCCACTATCAAATTCCCCTTTCCGCCTTAGCCTATCAAGCTCCCAGTCAAAACCTGTGCCAATGTAAAAACACGCAGTAGCGACACCCCACCGGCATATTAGTCGATCAATTTTCTCTAAACTCTTAAGTAAAGTGGCAGTTAGCTATTCTCCGACCTAACCTCCAAAAGGAGGATGAAATAGGAATTTTTTAAAAATTACGTTTTAAAGAGGAAAAGCATGGCCTGGTTCTACCTATTGTTGGCTGGTCTTTGTGAGATTGGTTGGGTACTGGGGCTAAAAATATCCCAGGAGGTATCTACCCGCCTGCTGGGTGTTGTAATGGCTGTTGTGTTTATTGGCCTCAGCGGATTTTTACTGTGGTTGGCCCAGCGGGAAATCCCCATTGGAGTTTCCTATGCGGTTTGGACAAGTATCGGTGCGGCCGGTGCCTTTCTGATGGGAATCGTTTTCTTTGGTGAGACGGCCAGCCTCGGTCGATATCTCGGGGTACTGCTAATTATCGTCGGGGTTGTCACATTAAAACTGGCTCGCTAGCTTACATAACAGTTTTGAAGGGCAGCTAATGCTGCCCTTCTATCCCTGGTTGCATACCACTTATAAAAATTAGAGATACAGGAGTTACTTTCAATCCTCCCCGTGATACTTGCGCTTACGCGCCTGGTTTTGCACAGATCGATACATCTGGGATAGCGCTCTCTCCCCCGCCCGTTTCTGCGCCAGAGTTTGACCGTTACGGCTTAGTTCCTGTTGCAGTTTTTGCCAATTGCGCAGGCGCCGCTCATCCAGCGAACCGCCCGTTATCGCCTCTTGTACCGCACAGCCTGGCTCTGACTGGTGCTGGCAGTCAGAGAAGCGACACTCCCTGGCCAAGGCCTCAATATCGGAGAAAGTCTCCGCCACGCCACCTTCAACATGCACCAACCCCAGCTCCCGCATCCCAGGGCTATCGAGTAACAACGCTCCCCAACTCAGGGAGTGAAGAGAGCGTTTCCGTGTGGTGTGGCGCCCTTTGCTGTCAGCTTCACGAATGGTCCCAGTCTCAGCCAGAGATTCGCCAGACAGCGCATTTAGCAAAGTGGACTTACCCACTCCAGAAGAACCTAACAGCGCGATAGTTTCCCCAGGTAAGCACCACTGGCGCAGCTGTGCCACGCTCTCTCGATCCAGGCTATTTACCATTGCAACAGGTAATTCACCGAATGGGCGCAATGCCTGAAGAAAAGGGGCAGTATCTTCACACAGGTCGGCCTTAGTCAGTATCAGGTGGGGGCGGCAACCGGACTCCCGTGCCAGAGCCAAATAGCGCTCAATACGTGAGAGGTTAAAGTCCTCATTCAGGGACGAAACAATAAAAACACTATCGACATTGGCAGCGATCATCTGCACCTGATGCCCCCCAGGTGCCATGCGCTCAAACTGGCTGCTGCGGCTCAACAAACGCACAAAATATCCACTGCTCTTCTCTAACAACAACCAATCCCCCACCGTCGGCAAATTAGCCACAAGACTCCCGGTTAGGGGAAGGGACACAGCCCCCTGCTCGCCGGCCAATTCCAGGCGACCGCGGTGTACAGCCATAACCCGCAGCGGCAAACACTGTTCGAGTTCTTCGAGCGTCACCTGCTGTTGGAAAAAAGACTTCCAACCGAGCTTTTGTAGCGGAGAAGCTTCCCGCTCAATTTTGATAGATGGGGATTTAGTGCCGAATCTATTAACAGACCGGCGGGTAAAGTGAGATTTACTCAAGATTGAAACCCTCTGGGCGCAACAAAGCACCAAGCGACCGCAGATACGCGGCCAACAGAGCTTTCTCAGGGAAAGCCCGACGTCTAGGAATCTATCGCCGGGCGTGGGCAGCTGGAGGCTGCTACTGGACCCGACGGAGGGTTGCAACAATCATCAATCATCCTCCGCAGTTATTGAATTCTGGATTCCGCCATAGTACCTGGCGGGTTATGGGCAAATTAGCACTACCCGGGGATAGGAGCAAGGATAATCCCGGGAAGCCTCTCAGTAATTGCCCCGCCACAAAAAGCAAAGCCGGCAAAAGCCGGCCTTCGAATCCGATTACAGCGAGTGCATCACCTTTCTCGACTCACCATAACCCGATCAGTTGAGTATAGATCCGGCTTTTTCTTTCGCCATCGCGTTTACTCGGGAAACATCTTCTCCTGCGGGTGTTTCCACCAAGTGACGAATTTATAAAGGTTTTATGACACCCCCAACTACCTCTCCCAGACCTCCACCTCCTCGGGGTGGGAGGCCGTCAATGCGTGACTGCGATTCAATACCAACTGAGAGAACCGCAACAAGTACAACAAAAAATGGGAAGCGCTATGCCAACAACAAAATTTACAGGACCCGGCACAAAGGCCGGGCTGATTCTGGGGGCAGTCTTCTGCTCCATCCAAATACCGGTGTGGGCATCTGACACACCAGACCCCACAGAGGTCAATATTCCCGGCAACCTACAAAGCCAACTGGGCTGCGATGGCGACTGGCAACCAGGTTGTGTCGCCACCCTGCTCAGCTATGACAGCGAAGACAACAAATGGCAAGGCAGCTTTTGGATACCCGCCGGCAACTGGGAGTACAAAGCCGCTCTCAACAACAGCTGGGATGAAAATTATGGCTGGGGCGGCCAGCGGGACGGCGGTAATATTTCCCTTAGCCTGGATGAGGCCCGCGAAGTTAAATTTATCTACGACCACGAGACTCACTGGATCACCGACAACCACAGTAGCGTGGTCGCCGCTGTAGCCGGCAACTTCCAATCCCTGCTGGGGTGTCCGGGAGACTGGCAACCCAGTTGCCTGCGCAGCTGGATGCAGGATGCCGATGGAGATGGCACCTACACCTTTATCACCTCAGCGCTTCCTGCCGGTTCCTATGAATTCAAGGTAGCACTGCACGAAGGCTGGGAGGAGAGCTACGGCAACAATGGAGCCAACGTCAGCTTTACCGTGGTCGCCGATTACGACGAAATCTACTTTGCTTTTGACTCGAATAGTAAAGAAGTCACCGTCAGCAGTGACGGCTTCGCCAAGGGTGACCTGAGCAGCGATAAAGCGCACTGGGTGGATACCAGCAGCTTTGCCTGGGATATCCAGGTGCAGGAAGGCACCAAGGTTAAATTGCACTACAGCAACAGCGCCGAGCTAAAACTGGAGGACGGTGATATCCGTTCCGATGGCACCATTGATCTCACCCCTCTCGCCACCCTGCCCGACAGCGCCCAACAAAAATTCCCACACCTGGCCAGTTTCAGTGCCTGGCAATTGCCAGGGCAGGCCTCCATCAGTGATCTGGTCACCCAGCAGCTCGCCCTCGCCGCTTACGATGCGGAGGGCAACTTACTGGATGCGACTGGTGTGCAGATGGCAGGTGCGCTCGATGATCGCTTTTACTACGACGGTGAACTCGGTGCCCGTGTCGGCGAGGAGAGTATCCAACTCGATCTTTGGGCACCCACCGCACGGGCAGTAAAGCTGCACCTGTTTACAGACTCCAGCAGTCATAGCGCCGATCAGGTGGTATCCATGCTGCGCGATGAATCTACCGGGGTTTGGAGTGCCGATATCGATAAGCAGTGGGACCGCAGCTTTTACCTCTACGAGGTCGAGGTGTACTCCTACTTCAGCCGCCAGGTTGAAACCAACCTGGTCACCGACCCCTACTCCCTGAGTCTCTCCATCAATAGCGGCAAAAGCCAGATCGTCAACCTGGATGACCAGGACCTGAAGCCGCGCGGTTGGGACCGCCTGCGCAAGCCCCAGTTAACCCAGCCGGAAGATATCAGTGTCTACGAGCTGCACGTACGCGATTTCAGTATTGCGGATCAAACTGTCCCCGAAGCAGAGCGCGGCACCTTCAAGGCTTTCACCCGCAAGCACAGCGACGGCATGCGCCACCTCAATAAACTGGCCCGCGCCGGCCTCACCCATATCCACCTGCTGCCGGCCTTTGACTTTGCCACAGTCAATGAGGATCGCACGCAGCAGCAGCAAACCCCGGACCTCTCAGACTACGCATCGGACAGCAGCGAGCAGCAGGCCCAGGTGGATTCTGTTCGCGATACCGATGGCTTTAACTGGGGCTACGATCCATTGCACTACACGGTCCCCGAAGGCAGTTATAGCAGCGCTCCCGATGGACCTGCGCGCATTCGCGAATTCCGTCAAATGGTGCAAGGGTTATCCCACTCCGGCCTGCGGCTGGTGATGGACGTGGTTTACAACCACACCAGCTCCTATGGCCAATACGACAACTCCGTACTCGATAAAATCGTCCCCGGCTATTATCACCGCCGCAATCTGGAGGGCGGTGTGGAAATGAGCAGCTGCTGCGCCAACACCGCCAGTGAGCACGCCATGATGGAAAAGCTGATGATCGATTCCCTGGTCACCTGGGCCCAGGCCTATAAGGTGGACAGCTTCCGTTTCGATCTGATGGGACACCACAGCCTCGACAATATCCTCAAGGCGCAAGCGGCATTGCAATCACTGACCCCGGCAGCCGATGGTGTCGATGGCAACGCTATCTACCTGTACGGCGAGGGCTGGAATTTTGGCGAGGTGGCTGACGATGCTCGCTTTGTACAGGCCCGCCAGGGCAATATGGCGGGCAGCGGTATAGGCACTTTTAACGATCGCCTGCGCGATTCCGTGCGTGGCGGCAACCCCTTCGGAGGCTTTGAGGAGCAGGGCTTTGGTACCGGTCTGTTCACCGACAGCAACGGCAAGTTTGAGGGAGAAGATGAGCGTGCCACACTGCTAACCCTGACAGATAAAGTCCGCGTTTCCCTCGCCGGCAACCTGGCGGATTATCCTTTTGAAGATGCCAACGGCAATATCATTACCGGCAGCGAGCTGGTCTATAACGGCCAGCCCACCGGCTATACCGCCGACCCGCAGGAATCCATTAATTATATTGCCGCCCACGACAACGAGACGCTGTTCGACGGAGTACAGATCAAAGCCAGCGACAGCGCCGACTTGGCTGAACGAGTGCGTATCCAGGCATTCAGTAATTCCCTGGTTCTGTTCGCCCAGGGAGTGCCGTTTATCCACGCAGGCCAGGATTTCCTGCGCTCAAAGTCGATGGATCGGGACAGTTACAATTCCGGTGACTGGTTTAATGCACTGGACTTCAGCCTCGCCACCGATAATTGGGGTATAGGTTTGCCTATCGCCGATAAAAACGAAGATAACTGGTCCCTGATGCAACCTTTACTGGCAAACCCGGAATTGGCTCCCGAGCGCCGGCACCGCTTGTGGAGCTCCGCTCTATTCCGCGAGCAGCTGGCGATTCGCAACAGCTCTCCCCTGTTCCGCTTGTCTGATGCAGAGTCCGTAAAGGCACACCTCAATTTCCTCAACACCGGACCCGGCCAGATTCCTGGGCTGATTGTGATGGAGTTATCCGATGCCAATGGCAACATCGATCGCCGCTTTGAACGTATTGTGGTGCTGTTTAATGGCGATGACGAATCATTAGAATTTAGCAGCGAAAACCTCATTGGTGAGTACCTGTTCAAGCACCCACGTCAGCGTCGCTCTGTAGACTCACGCCTGTACAAAGTGAAATTTGATCGGAGCAGCGGCACCTTTACTCTGCCCGGCCGAACTACCGCAGTATTTGTGCAGCCACGCCGCAGATATTAATTCTCCACAGATTAAAAAAGGCCGGATTTTCCGGTCTTTTTTTGGATTTTTTAGAAACTTTTTTCCGGCTCTCACCAAGTAATAAACCCATAATTGTCATATTCCGCAGATTGATTTAGCTTGTGCTTAAATAATAAATAGGTACACAAATCATGAAGCGTTTCCTTCTCTGCGGTATCGCAGTGACTCTTTTCTCTTCCTCAGTGCTGGCAGAAACCATTATCCACGCAGGCACACTCCTCGCTGTTCCCGGTAAAAAACCTTTAAAAGAGCAAAGCGTAATAATCGAGGATGGCAGGATTACTTCCATCAGCCCTGGTTATGTGAACAGAGATGATGCCGAAGTCATTGATCTTAGGGAAAGCTTCGTAATGCCGGGCTTAATGGATATGCACGTTCACCTGCAAAATGAGCTGGGACCCCAAAATGATTCCGAAACCCTTAAGATGTCCATGCCACTGACCCAAATGCGCTCGCAAATGTTTGGCATGCGTATTCTGAAATCTGGTTTCACCACTGTGCGCGATGCGGGTAATAGCGGTGAAGAAATGTATGCAATGCGCGATGCAATCAACAATGGCTGGGTAGATGGCCCACGTATTATTGCAGCCGGCGGAGTGGGTATTACCGGAGGGCATGCAGATATCAGTGGGGTCAGCCCCGAGTTAATGGCGTTGCATGACGACAAAACCAGAACTGTATGCGACGGCCCCTACGATTGCCGCCGTGCGACCCGTCATGCGATCAAATACGGCGCTGACTTTATCAAGATTACCTCTACCGGTGGTGTACTTACCGATCGCGCTACAGGTACCGGCCAGCAGATGGAAATGGATGAGCTAAAAGAGGTGGTCCTGGCAGCCCAGCGTATGGGGCGCAAGGTAGCCAGTCATGCGCACCAGGAAGAAGGCATTATTGCCGCATTGGAGGCTGGTGTAGACAGTATTGAGCACGGCACCTACGCGGGCCCCCGCGCCCATAGGCTATTTAAAGAAACCGGCGCCTACCTGGTTCCGACCCTTCTCGCCGGTGATACCGTGGTACAGCTGGCAAAAAATACCGATGTTTTATCTGAGGCTCAGAAGGAAAAAGCCATACGTGTTGGCACGGACATGCGCGGCAATTTCCGTAAAGCGGTCGATGCCGGAGTAAAAATTGCTTTCGGCACCGACTCAGGTGTATCCAAACACGGCATCAATGCCCGCGAGGCGGTCCTGATGAGTGAAGCCGGTATGGATAATATGGCCATCCTGCAATCCGCTACCGTTAACGCCGCCGACCTGATCGATATGAGCGATTCACTGGGCACCATTGAGTCCGGTAAGTATGCCGATATTATCGCCACCGATGGCTCGCCACTGGATAATATCGATGAACTTTTAGATGTGGATTTTGTGATGAAAGGGGGCAAGGTCTTTAAGAATTAAAAGCCTCTGAATAGTTTAAAACCGAGTTTGAAATATCCGAACTCAGCTTTAAATAATTTCTACAAAATAAAAAAGGCCGGATAACTCCGGCCTTTTTTATTGGGATACTTAAAGAGAAGTGAAAGTTAGTTTCCCTCTTTTCCTTCTTCATCCTCATTTTCAATCAAATGACCAAGCTTACCTTTCTTGGTGGACAAATACTTGGCATTGTGGGGATTGCGTCCGGATTGGTGCGGCAAGCGCTCAGTCACATTAATCCCCAAATCCTCCAACGCTTTTACTTTGCGCGGGTTATTGGTCATCAGACGAATAGCATGGATTCCCAGGTGCTCGATCATCGCTTTCAGAATAGAGTAATCCCGCATATCAGCACCAAAGCCCAACTGCTCGTTGGCTTCCACCGTATCCGCACCACAATCCTGTAGGTGGTAAGCGCGAATCTTGTTTAAAAGGCCGATGCCACGACCTTCCTGGCGAAGGTAAAAAATCGCTCCGCGCCCTTCCATCGCAATGCGATGCATCGCATGCTGTAACTGGGCACCGCAATCACAGCGCAGTGAGAAGAGCGCATCTCCGGTCAGGCACTCTGAATGAATGCGGGCTAACAAGGGTTCATTGGTGTCGAAATCCCCCATAGTGAGCACCACGTGCTCTTTACCGGTTTCCACTTCCTCGAAACCGTGCATCTCAAACATTCCCCAGGATGTGGGCAGCTTTGAGGACTCTACATATCGAATGGTCAACTTAATACCTCTTCAATTCAGTTCCGAGCACGCAATATCAGTACGCCACTCTGCTGTTCCATATCTACCCGCCCCAGAAAACTGTTTCCCAAAAGGACGACACGGGGAAAATCATCAGAGTGCACAGTGGCCGCGACATTGTGCAGTTTAATACCGCCGATAGTGACACTGCTGAGATTTATCAGGTATGCACTCGTCATCCCATTTGCAGTAGAAATGGGTATTTTTCTAGCTGAGCTGAGGTTCAAACCCAGGCGCCGCGCAGTAGGATAATTGATTGCGATACTGGTTGCTCCAGTATCCACCATCATCGGCACCCGCATTCCATTCACCCAAGCATCTGTACTGTAGTGACCTCGGCTATCAGCGGAGAGCCGCACCTCCGCCTTATCCGCTTTGGCATAGCTCGCCGCTATAGGTGCATCCAGGGTGAGTTTCTGTTCTCGACCAGCAACATTGATACGTGCGTGGCTGCTAGTTGTCTCCAGGAGAAGGACGCCTTCAGGGGATTTATCACCACTTTTCAAAATTCGCTGGCGACCATCGATTTCCAATAAGGCTCTATCGCCGAACAGGCCTCTCAATTGTACCTGCTGTGCTCCTACCTCGGCGGTAATCAGAAAGCCAAATAAGAACAGTATGTAGCTGCGCATCGCGTCTTCCTTATCCCGCTAGGCTCCCAGTATCCAGGCAGTCAGTTGCAACACCAGACCTGCGTAAACGGCAGCAAGTATATCGTCCAGCATAATCCCGATGCCACCTCGCACTTTCTTATCAGCCCAATTGATGGGTGGGGGCTTTGCAATATCAAATATGCGGAAAAGCACAAAGCCATACAGGGCCCACGCCCAACCTGCAGGGGCCAAAAACATGGTAAGCCAGTAACCCACCATTTCATCCCAGACTATCCCACCGTGATCATGGACACCCAGCTTGCGAGCAGCTGCACCGCATAAATAACAGCCCAGCAGGCCCGCCAGAAGAACAATCCCTAAATACCAGGCTGGCGACAACCCCTGCATTAACCACCAAAATGGAATCGCAACTAAAGTGCCGAAGGTGCCAGGCGCCTTTGGAGCGAGGCCGGAACCAAAACCAAAGGCCAGTAGCATGGTGGGGTCACGCAGGAGCTGGGGAAAAGTCGGGTTCTTTCCACTCATAGTGTTTGTATCCAAGGCCTCTAGTGGCGTTCTCTACTCATTAAAAGTGCCAGTTCAAAAGTGTTGGTAGCCCTTTGACGGCGCTTGCCAGGGCTCACCATTGTGCCAGCAACGCACTTCGGCAGCGCCAGCACTTAGAGTCCCAATAGCAGTCACTCCTAGCTCCAGCTTTTCCACTGATTCCACCTTTTCCGGGGGCACAGTAAAACAAAGCTGGTAATCATCGCCACCACCAGCAGATAAAGAAAGGGCATTCGCACCAGCAAGTGACTGCGCTATGGGAGAAACAGGCAGGCGCTCCAGATAAATATCAGCGCTGACGTGGCTGGACTCACAAATATGGGCCAGGTCTGCTATCAAGCCATCGGAAATATCTAAAGCGCTGCTGGCGAAGTCAGAAATCGCTGCCGCAGTGGCGAATTGCGGCTCGGGAAAATAAAAGGCGTGCTCAGCCTGATGTTGCACCTCAGCTGGCACCCGCTGATCACCGAGAATTACCGGCAGGGCAGCAGCTGCCGCCCCCAGAGGGCCACTAACATAAATAGAATCTCCACAACCGGCACCATCACGGCGCAATGGCCGGGCAGTCTGTCCAATCACCTGGATAGTAATCGACAGAGGACCGGCTGTAGTGTCTCCTCCCACCAGGGAAACGCCAAACTGCGCAGCGGTTTGCAGTAAACCACTGGAAAATTTGCGCAACCAGTTAGCGTCACTTTCAGGTAAGGTAAGCGCCAGAGTAAACCAGAGTGGCCGGGCATTCATGGCAGCCAGGTCACTGAGGTTAACCCGCAGCGCTCGGGCAGCTATCGCCGCCGGGTCGGCCTCGGCGGGAAAATGTCGACCCGCCACCAAAGTATCCATAGACGTAGCCAATTGGCCCTGGCTGGGAACCTGTAGCAAAGCGCAATCATCACCAATTCCCAGAACCACACCCTGCCCTTGCGGAGCACTGGCAAAAAAGTCACGAATAATTTCAAACTCGCCCGGAGCAGCTCCCATTTTCTGCTTCAGGCTTTCTTGTCCGCCGCCACTTCTGGCGCACGCAGATCCGCAGCTGTTTTATCCAGGATGCCGTTAATGAATTTGAAGGCATCGGTAGGACCAAATTTTTTCGCCAAAGCTACAGCTTCGTTAATGACAACTTTGTAGGGCACATCAATACGATTTTTTAATTCGTAGGTGGACATACGCAGAAGGGCTCTGGAAACTGGGTCGAGCTCATCCACTTTACGGTCCAGGTGCGGAGTGAAAGCACTCTCAACTTCGTCCAGATTCTTGGCAACACCGTGGAAAATATCGCGGAAATATTCCACGTCGGCCTTGCTCATATCATTGTCAGCATGAAACTCAGCTTCAATCGTATTAAGGCTGGCGCCGGCAATCTGCCACTGGTAGAGCGCCTGCATGGCGTAGTGACGCGCCTTGCGGCGAGCGGATGCAGTTACGGTCATTGTTTTTTCCGGTAGATACTTCACAGAATGGGGGTGCCGGCAAAATAGGCCGGCACTTCGGCAATTTAAATTTTGCCGAGCAGGGAAACCATTTCCAGAGCCGTCTCGGCAGCCTCACAACCCTTGTTACCAGCCTTGGTGCCGGATCGCTCAATCGCCTGTTCGATAGAGTCCACGGTAAGCACACCAAAAGTTACCGGGATACCGGTATTCAGTGATACCTGGGCCAGGCCCTTGGTGCACTCGCCAGCCACATATTCAAAATGTGGGGTGCCGCCACGAATCACCGCTCCCAGGGCAATAATGGCATCGAACTTCTTAGTCTCAGCCAATTTTTGAGCGGCCAATGGGAATTCGAAAGCACCCGGCGCATAGTAGATAGTGATATCTTCATCCTTGATGCCCTTGCGACGCAGGGTATCCAGTGCACCATCTTTCAGGCTCTCAACGACAAAACTATTCCAGCGACTGACCAACAGCGCATACTTGCCAGTGCTGCCGACAAAATCCCCTTCGATCACTTGAATATTATTCATAATTTCCAGTCCATATTTCTTTCTATAACGCCGGTACTTGTCGACGTTACAGCTCTATTTACTCTTCGGCGTTCAGATACTCTTCCACTTCCAATTCAAATCCGGAAATGGCACTGAACTTAAACGGTGCACTCATCAGGCGCATCTTGCGTACCTTGAGGTCACGCAGTATCTGAGAACCTGTGCCCACCTGCTTGTAGACCAGGTCCTGGCTGGGGCGCTGCTGCTTGCCGCTGATCAGCCAGTCGATACTTTCCTCAATCTCTTCGGTGGTTTCGTTGTGGCAGATAAGCACCACAACGCCTTTACCTTCTTTCTCAATACGCTGCATTGCGCGGCGGAAAGTCCAGGGGACAAATTTTTCGTCGCCTCGGCGAATTGTGAGTACATCACGCAGTGTATTGCCCACATGCACCCGCACCAGAGTCGGCTCTTCCGGAGTGGGATCCCCTTTAATAAATGCGAAATGTCTCTCCCGTCGTGCTTTATCGAGATAGGTGCGCAATTTGAATTCACCGAATTCGGTACGCACTTTGCGCTCATTAACACACTCAACGGTCTTTTCATTCAAAGCGCGATAGGTAATCAGGTCGGCGATAGTACCGATCTTGAGATCGTGTTCTTTAGCAAACTTTTCCAGATCCGGGCGGCGCGACATAGTGCCGTCTTCATTCATGATCTCAACGATCACAGCGGCGGCCTCGAAGCCCGCCAGACGCGCCAGATCGCAGCCTGCCTCGGTATGGCCCGCGCGGCTCAATACGCCACCAGGCTGGGCCATAATCGGGAAAATATGGCCGGGTTGTACGATATCACTGGGCTTGGCATTCCTACCCACTGCGGCGCGTACGGTGCGCGCTCGATCTGCAGCAGAAATACCGGTAGTAACTCCCTCAGCAGCCTCAATAGATACGGTGAAGTTTGTACTGAACTGGGCACCGTTTTCCCGCGACATCAGCGGCAGGTCCAGTTGCTCACAGCGCTCCTTGGACATGGGCATACAAATCAGTCCGCGGGCATGGGTAGCCATAAAATTGATGTCTTCGGCGCGTACCTGCTCCGCCGCCATCACCAGGTCACCTTCATTCTCACGATCTTCATCATCCATCAGGATCACCATTTTGCCCTGGCGGATATCATCGATCAGTTCTTCAACCGTATTTAATTCCATTGTTAACTCTGGATAAATTTATCAATTGCTAATTGAGCGGCTATCCCTGCTATTCACTCCCACCCGCCCTCACTGGCGCGGTATGCCGGGATGAAACCGGCTAGCGCTTGTAAAACCCATGCTGGGCGAGAAACTCAAGAGTCATACCCTCATCGCTGGATTTGGCTGCTTTATCACCGAGTAACAAGCGCTCCAGATAGCGTGCAATAAGATCTACCTCGAGGTTGACCCGGGTACCTGCGCTGTAGCTTCCCATAATGGTTTCCTGCAGCGTATGCGGCACAATCGTCAGTTCAAACTCTGCACCATCCACCGCGTTGACTGTGAGGCTGGTGCCGTCAACAGTGATCGACCCTTTGTGCGCAATATAGCGGGCCAGATTTTCCGGCGCGCGCAAACGAAAGCGCTCGGCCCGGGCCTCGGATTTGCGCCACACAACCTCACCAATGCCATCCACATGGCCACTGACAATATGCCCACCAAGGCGGGTTTGCGGGGTGAGAGCTTTCTCCAGGTTAGCTCGGTCACCTTTTTTCCAGCTACTGACACTGGTGACGTCGAGTGTCTCTGCAGAGACATCCGCCCAGTAGCCATCGCCAGGCAGATCCACTACTGTCAGGCATACGCCATTGGTTGCGATACTGTCCCCAAGCCCGACATCGGTAAGATCCAGCTTGCCACTCCTGACGCGCACACGCAGATCTCCCCCTTGGGGCTGCAGCTCGGCGATTTCACCAACAGCTTCAATAATTCCGGTAAACATCAGCGCTCAATATCGGTAGTTGCAGTGATACGCCAGTCGTGACCGACGGCGCGCATATCAGTGATCGTGATCGGCAGCACCGAGCCCATACGCTCAATTGGCAGCTCGAATAGCGGCCGCGCCGTGCTGCCGAGCAGCTTGGGAGCCAAATAGACTATCAGCTCATCTACATGGCCGCGATACAGGAACTCACCGGAGAGGGTCGCACCACTCTCCACCAGGATCTCATTACATTGGCGTCGCGCCAGCTCCTCGAGCAGAGCGAGCAGGTCCACCCTCCCCTCTTTGTCCTGTGGCAGAATGATGACTTCAGCACCTGCCCGTTCCAGGCGCTCGCGACGCTCCGGGTCCGCACGCTCGGTGGTGCACACCAGTGTGGGGGCATCGCCCTGTAAAATAAAGGCTTTTGCCGGGGTGCGCAGCTGGCTATCAACAATCACCCGCAGTGGCTGTACCTCAGCTGCCTGTTCAGCAGCGAGCAGCTCAAGGGCCATTTCATCGGCGCGCACATTTAGGTTTGGGTTGTCGAATCGCACTGTTTCTACACCGGTCACAATTGCGCAACTGCGTGCCCGTAAACGCTGTACATCGGCACGCGCCGCAGGTCCGGACACCCACTTGGACTCACCACTGGCCATCGCCGTACGTCCATCCAGGCTCATCGCAGATTTACTGCGCACGAGAGGAAGACCCAAAGTCATCCGCTTGATAAAACCCGGATTGAGCGCTCGGCACTGATCCTCTAAAAGAGGCCCCTCCACTTCTATATTGGCATCGCGTAGTTTTTGTAGCCCCTTGCCACCCACCCTGGGGTTAGGATCCTGCATTCCATATATCACACGAGAGACACCAGCTTCGATCAAGGCCTCTGTACAAGGGCCAGTGCGACCAGTATGACTACAGGGCTCCAAGGTCACATAGACCGTAGCACCCCGGGCTCGCTCTCCTGCATCGCGCAGGGCTTCAATTTCTGCATGGGGCTCACCAGCACGTTGATGCCAGCCCTCGCCGACAACAACACCCTTACTATCGGTGATCACACAACCCACACGGGGGTTGGGCATAGTGGTATACAGCCCACGCTCCGCCAGTTGAATAGCTCGGGCCATCAGGGATTGGGGTGTATTTACAGCCACTTGAATCATTTCCGTTGGGTTTCCTTACTGGTCAGGCGCTCAATCTCTTCACTGAAGTCACTGACATCCTCAAAGCGCCGATAGACCGAAGCAAATCGCACATAGGCCACCTGGTCCAATTCCCGCAGCTGCTCCATAACCAGTTCACCAATAGCGCGCGCCGGCAGTTCGCGCTCACCAGTCGCCTGCAAAGCATGCTTGATTTGAGATACTGCAGATTCTACCCGCTCAGTGCTGACCGGGCGCTTTTCCACCGCACGCTGAATACCCGCACGCAGCTTATCCTCGTTAAACGGTTCGCGTTGACCGTTTTGTTTGATTACCCGCGGCAGAAGTAATTCCGCTGTTTCAAAAGTGGTAAAACGCTCGTGACACTCAAGGCATTCGCGCCGGCGGCGCACTTGGTCGCCCTCGGCCACCAAGCGGGAATCGACTACTTTGGTTTCTTCTGCGCTGCAGAACGGACAGTGCATGTGGGATCGTCCCCAGGGGAGTGGAAAATGGGCCGCAGTTTACCACAGCCGTTGCACTGTGTGTCTGCGCGACGCACCGCACCGGTGCAGTCGGCCAGACAGATTAAGAACGGGCATGTACTTCCATAAAAAAAGCGGCCAACAAGCCGCTTTTTTAACTGGAAGAGCTATCAGGCCTTCTTGTACACAGGAAATTGCGCACAGATTTCAAGAACCTTCTGCTTCACTTCGGTAATAGTGGACTCTGCATCACCCTTTTCCAAGGCATCGAGAATGTCACAAATCCAATGAGTCAGTTGCTGGGTTTCCTTCACACCGAAGCCACGGGTAGTAATCGCCGGGGTCCCAACACGCAGGCCGCTGGTGATAAATGGAGAGCGCGGGTCATTGGGGACTGCGTTCTTGTTCACCGTAATGTTTGCATTACCCAGGGCCTCATCAGCATCTTTACCAGTGTATTCTTTACCAATCAGGTCCACTAGCATCAAGTGGTCATCGGTACCACCGGAAACGATATTGATACCACGATCCAGGAAGGTCTCCGCCATTGCGCGAGCATTCTCTACCACCTTCTTCTGGTAAGCCTTGTATTCAGGGCTCATCGCTTCTTTAAAAGAAACCGCTTTGGCTGCAATAACGTGCATCAGCGGGCCACCCTGACCACCGGGGAATACGGCGGAGTTCAGCTTCTTCTCAATTTCTTCATTGGCGCGCGCCAGGATAATGCCTCCGCGTGGACCGCGTAGGGTTTTGTGAGTCGTAGAGGTTACTACATCCGCATGGGGAATCGGCGAAGGGTACTCTCCAGCAGCAACCAGGCCAGCAACGTGTGCCATATCGACAAACAGGTAAGCACCAACCTTATCCGCAATCTCACGAAAACGGGCCCAATCCATTACACGGCTGTATGCAGAGAAGCCGGCAACAATCATCTTAGGCTTGTGCTCGAGAGCCAAACGCTCCACTTCCTCATAATCTACTTCGCCAGTTTCCGGGTTCAACCCGTATTGGACCGCGTTGTAAATCTTGCCTGAGAAGTTGACTCGAGCACCATGAGTCAGGTGACCACCATGGGCCAGACTCATTCCTAAAACGGTGTCTCCTGGCGCGCATAACGCCTGGTAAACCGCAGAGTTAGCTTGAGAGCCGGAGTGAGGCTGCACATTGGCATAATCGGCACCGAAAAGCTCTTTGGCGCGCTCAATCGCCAAAGTTTCCACCTTATCCACATACTCACAGCCACCGTAGTAACGCTTACCCGGATAACCCTCTGCGTATTTATTGGTCAGGCTGCTGCCCTGGGCTTCCATGACTTGCGGGCTAGTGTAGTTCTCGGAGGCGATCAGCTCGATATGATCTTCCTGGCGAGAGTCTTCTTCCCGAATGGCTTCCCAGATTTCGGGATCGTAAGAAGCGAGTGTGACTGATGAATCAAACATGGTGTTCCCTCGGTAATGCGGGCTGAGTAGAGTTTTGTGTAGCTCGGTACCACTTTGCTCAGGTCTTACAGCTTGGCTTCTGGCGCCAATCGGGCCACATGGACTACTCAAAGAATCCTGAGCATTTTAGAAAGGCGCGCATTGTACACCAAGGGCAAAGGGATTGCGCAAAAACGAAAACGCGGCCATTTGGCCGCGTTTTCTTTTAGCCATATCGGCTTAGAACCTCACAATCAGGGAGCCAGACCAATAATCCACATCCGCCTCAATAAAAGTGTACTCAGTTTCAAAGATGACTTTCTCTGACAGCTTGAAACCAGCTCCGATACCAGCAGAGGCACCGCTGTCGGAATACTCACCAAAGTAGTCTACATCCAGTTCCTCATGGAGATAACCCAGACGCCCTTTCATGTAAATATCACCTTGCGTGCGATAAGTAGCATATAGCGCCTGCGTGGCGAGGGAGTAGTTCTCATCTCCCCAGTAATAGTCATACTCACCCTCAACCAGAGAGTCAGTAAGCTCAACTTCAATTCCCCAGCCTGAGTTCGAGGTGTAACCAGCGCGGATACCGGCATTAAGGGGACTATCTCCACTGGCATCAGTATTCATCACACCGAAAACACCACCGACATATGCACCTTCTGCCTGTGTAGTCGCTGAACAAACCAAAGCCGCAGCTACAGCCAAAACCTTAAAATTAAAACGCATCATCTTCCCCCTACCTCTGAAGATATAAAAACGGGCGGATTATAGGGGGGCATGCAATGTATGCAAGCACTTACTTAAACGCACTATAAAAAGCCAAGTGTGAAATAGAAAAATCACTAGAAGTACTTAAGACGCGGGCGCCAAATGTAAAATTAGGCCTCGCTACAATGTCACCTGTTGAAAAATTAAAAGCGATAACTAAAAGCCCCGGACAAAAATCCTACATCTTTTTCGAGGATGGTGTACTCCAGCTCAAAATTACTACTGGCACCAAGAAGAAATCCAATACCTGCCCCAGCAGTAATACCAAAATCGTCACTGTTATCACTGCCCACGGTGACATCCTCATATAGCAGCCCCAAACGCCCTTTGAAGTAGATATCACCAAGTGTTCGATAAGTTGCATAGCCAGCCAGACTATACATATCCACATCCACTTCTTCCCCAAGGACTTCTACCTCACCACTTATCAAGGAGCCAATATATTCAACTTCAACTCCCCAGCCTGATACCAGGGAGTAGCCAGTTCTCAATCCAACCCCCGTGGGATTATCAACCCCCTTGAAGTCAAAATTCATTGTCCCGACAGCAGCCCCCCAATAACCCCCTTCCGATAATGCCGCAGAAGACAATAGTGAAAGAATACCGGCGACTATAAATTTTGTAATTTTTTCCATGGATATTCCCAAATTTGCCAAACGCTTAACTAATTAATAGTGAAATAACCACTCTTATCCTGTCCACCATCCAAATATCTATAACTATATGTCACTTAGATCAATACAAGCGGCATGAAATAAATAGTCATACTCATGAAAAACATAAAATATCTATTCAAATTCTTATGAAGAACAATCAGTCGAAGATTAGCGCAAAAGAAAAGAGCGGATTTGAATTGAAAGTAGGCGTGGATTAGTAAACGGTCAAATTAATATCCATCAATATTATTCAAAATAATACCAATGACTGACTAACCAGTAGATTTAACCGACAAAAACAATATTCCAAATTAATATTGCTTTCAATCATTACACATAAGGAGCGGGGGAAGCAGTAAAAGAATAGGTATATTGCATTATATTCCTCTCTTCATCCTACAAACTTTTCCTCACTTGATCCAAATCAACTCTCGCTTGCTCATCCCAGCAACAATATAGCCAGAAACTGATCGCGGAGGTCTGGGATGAATACCATCTATCGGCAACTGTGCTGTGACCACAAACATATGCAGCAAATGCTCAACGCTTTTGAGCAGTTATTGCTGGATCTATTTGGACGCAGCGACCGCGACCCTAACACATTGACGTTAATACTTGATGCGCTGGATTATTTTTCGGTCTACCCAGATAAATACCACCATCCAGTTGAGGACTTGATACTTGCCCGTCTCCTGACCAAACCAATACATGGGCGGGATGCCATCTATGAGGCACAAATGCAACACGAGCAAATTGCAGCTGCAACCAAACATATGTGCGCACTATTTTATGCTGTTGCGAATGATGCGATGGTAGAGCGAAGAGTATTACAGGGCGCCAGTAACAACTATTTACAACTTCAACGCAGCCATATCAGCCTGGAGAATTCAGCGATTTTTCCCCAGATAGAACAATACCTAGACGCTGAAGATTGGAAGCAGATAAACAAACAAGTCGCGGAAATCAAAGACCCGCTTTTTGATGAGAATGCAAAAAAAATCTACGAATCTTTGCGTAACTACCTGGTACAACCAGAAACCGCAGAGAAAGCCCTCGCTTAAGGTGTAAAAAAATTACTACTAATGAATCAAAGGAGGAAGCATGAAAACTAAACGCCACGGCATTTCAATTGGCATGGAGCGTATTGACAATAATTTCTTTCTCTATATCAAGGCAATTGGCCAGTTGACCCATGAAGATTATGAGCATATTACGCCATTACTTGAGTACGCCCTCGAAGGCGTAAAAAGCCCACAAGTACAAATGCTAATTGACCTCAGGGATTTCGAGGGGTGGGGATTACATGCAATTTGGGACGAATTCCAACTGGCATTAAAACACGGCAATGAATTCTCCCGGATCGCCGTACTTGGGGATGAAGAGTGGCAGGAAATCGCCACCAAAGTAGGAGGATGGTTTATGAGTGGTGAAGTGCGCTACTTCGAGGAGCAGCACAAGGCCATGGATTGGCTGTCACAGGCAACAGAAGAAAAAGTTGAAAAAAGTGAGGCCAGGGAAGATTTAGCTTTCTCCACACACTCCTGATAAGTAGTGGATTAAGGGGGCGTTTTCGCCCCCCTTTTTTTGTCACTAATTTTAACTATCCACCTCGTGCATGAAAAAGTGACCCAACCCTCTAGGAATAACTACTCTACATTTTCATTATCAAAGCCACAATGAGTTCCGGCTACTTCACTAAGCCCAAGTAAATCCACAATTTTTACAACTCTGCCATCCGCCTTAATCAGCCCTTCTTTCTGGAAGCGAGAAAAAATCCGGCTGACTGTTTCAGCGGTAAGACCGAGGTAATTGGCAATATCTGTCCGCGGCATGGAGAGGATGAATTCGCTGTGAGAATATCCACGACTGGCATAACGACTGGATATGTTGATCAGTAAAGCAGCTAGACGCGTATCCGCCGAGCGTTTACCCAACAGCATCAAAATATCATTTTCCTGACGTAACTCCTCGGAAAAAATACTGTAGATTTGTTGCTGTAATGCCGGAACTTGTTGCGCGAGTACTTCCAATTGCGCAAACGGTAAAAGACAAACACTACTATCCTCCAAAGCTTCAGCATAACTGGAGTGAAGACGCTTACTGTAGGCATCAAGACCAAGCAACTCTCCAGGAAGAGCAAAATGGGTGACTTGGGTATCCCCATCTGAGGCTATTACGACACTTTTAAAACTACCGGAACGGATTGCGTAAAGATTTTGAAATGGATCGCCTGACCGGAACAAAGCCTCACCAGCTTTGACGATTTTTTTCCTGCGGGTGACTTTTTCCAGTCGATCAATATCCGTCTGAGACAAGCCAGCAGGAAGGCATAGACGCCTGACTGAGCAGTTACTGCAACTTACCGCCACTGATGAATCTATCATGCCTAAGCGACCGGTTAACAATTTGCGGCAATTGTACCCACTCCTCCAACAAGCGTCTTTAGCTGAATTTCAAAAAACAAAAAGTGAAAAAAATTTCCTATCGGACATTCAGTCAAGCGTTCAATTTCCTTAAAAATAGCGTGTAAAAATTTAAGAATTATTTTTTACACAAAAGAATCACGGCTGACCACTAATATCTTTTCTGTATGCTTAGCCTTTCTGTCGTTTAATAAAAAAACCCGCTACTAGAACTACCACTTTCAGTGAACTGATGACCAGCCAGACAGCATGGCATGCTATTCACAACCATCCCTTGCTGTTTTTCCCTGTTGGATCTATTTCGGTTTTGAGCTTACAAAACTCTTCTGCCCATGCAGAGGTGCGAATACGCACCGCTGCCTTCTTACTCTCTATGATCTCCAAAACTACCTGTGCAACTTGGTCAGCGCTCTGGTAACGCCTTGCAGTTTGTTCTGGAGTCCGCTTGTGGATACGGGAGAAGTACGGCTCGAATTCCCCCCCATAGCCCCCTTCCGGCACTCCTTCATCCAACTCCAACTGCGAGAGGATACTATTGGCAAATTCAGAGTGGATACCACCTGGCACTACAGCACTTATAAGATAGAACCGCCTTGGTACTGGGTACTACCCAAGGTAATTCACATCCATTATCCGTTGGGGTCTCCTCGTCACTGGCCATTTCAGTCGTTTTGACAGACCCAGCGCCAGTATTAGTGACCAGGTTATCAATCCGGCCCTGCTCCCTGACAACAGTCTCAACACAGCGCTGCACGCCCTCGATGCTCAGAACATCCAGTGCCAAGACCCTGAGATTCCCTCTATTTCCAGTCCTCTCTTTCAGGAAGCCTGCCTTGGTGAGGTTACTCATGGTTGTATAAACGATACATTCCTGCGCGGACAGTTGCAGAGCCAGATTGAAACCCAACCCGGTAGATGTCCCACTATTCAAAGTAACCTTTCCCATTTATCGATTCCTAGAATTTAATACAAATGTAAACCAACCAGTGTATTTTATGGCATACCAAAAAAGTAAACCGATTCGTTTACCTTTTAAATAAACAGAGACCACTGCTCCACTTTTCAGCTACCAGTGAGAAGCTGATACCATTAGCCGCAATTGAAACGGCATGCCTTATGGTCCATGTCCCAAATCCCTGCCCAGGTAAAGTTATTTCTATGAGCATCGCTGATCCAGATTTTATTAAAGCCCTGCCCAAGGCAGAGCTTCACCTGCACATTGAAGGCTCCCTGGAGCCAGAACTCATGTTTGAATTGAGCAAACGGAACAATATTGAAATCCCATTCAATAGTGTTGAGGAAATCAGGGCTGCCTATAAATTCCATAACCTGCAGTCCTTTCTGGATATTTATTACCAGGGTGCCTCAGTCCTGATTCATGAGCGTGACTTTTATGACCTGACAATGGCTTACCTCGAGCGCTGTCAGGAGGATAATGTTGTACACACAGAGATTTTTTTTGATCCACAAACCCACACAGAAAGGGGGATCGATATCGGCGTGGTCATTCGTGGAATCCACAGTGCCCTCAAGGATGCGGAAAATGAATGGGGTATAAGCAGTCATCTGATTCTCTGCTTTCTTCGCCACCTGAGTGAGGAGGAAGCTATCACAACCCTGGAAGCAGCCAAACCTTACCTCGATTTCATTAAGGGGGTTGGCTTGGACTCCTCAGAACTTGGCCACCCACCAGTTAAATTCCAGAATGTTTTTGCTATGGCCAAAGAACTGGGCCTGGAGCGTGTCGCCCATGCAGGGGAGGAAGGGCCGGCAGAATATATTAAAGAGGCTCTCGATATACTCGATGTTAGCCGTATAGACCATGGGGTTCGCTGTGTGGAGGATAAGGCTTTGATTGATCGCCTTAAAGAAGAAAAAATTCCACTAACTGTATGTCCCTTGTCCAACACTGCACTTTGCGTCTACGATGATATGAGCGAGCATCCGATCCTCAATCTGCTTGATCAAGGGCTCTGCGTTACTGTAAATGCCGATGATCCGGCCTACTTCGGCGGTTATGTCAACCGAAACTACCTGGCTCTAAGCGAAAGTCTGGGGATGACCAGGGAGCAGGCAAAACAACTGGCTCTAAATAGCTTTAAAGCCAGTTATATTTCCGAAACACAAAAACAGAAATGGGCGAAAGCTATTGCTTCAATTGAGACAGTTGCAGAGCTTTAATTAATTTTCTGTTCCAATTAAGGGATTCTTGAGGGGCAACCGAATATTCAGTTGCCACTCATATTAATCCTCATCGTAACCGCAATGGGTCCCAGCCAATTCACTGAGCCCAACCAAATCTAATATCTCCACCGCCCTACCACTCACTTTAATTAAATTCTCACGCTGAAAACGTGAAAAAAGTCGGCTAACTGTTTCTGCAGTCAATCCCAGGTAATTCGCTATATCAGTTCTTGGCATAGACAAAACGAATTCACTGTGGGAATAACCGCGACGGGAATAGCGACTGGAAATATTAATCAGTAGAGCCGCCAGGCGAGTATCGGCTGAGCGCTTGCCGAGTAACATCAGAATATCGTTTTCCTGACGTAGCTCCTCGGA
The DNA here is from genome assembly GCF_000380565.1 of Microbulbifer variabilis ATCC 700307. Lineage (GTDB taxonomy): Bacteria > Pseudomonadota > Gammaproteobacteria > Pseudomonadales > Cellvibrionaceae > Microbulbifer > Microbulbifer variabilis. The sequence goes on along the minus strand of NZ_AQYJ01000028.1, from coordinate 444,052 downwards.
AAAAATACTGTAGATTTGCTGCTGCAGGGCTGTCACCTGATGGGCCAATAACTCCAACTGGGTGAACGGCAACAGGCAAACACTACTGTCCTCAAGTGCCTCAGCGTAGCTCGGATGAACCCGACTGCTATAGGCATCAAGTCCCAGCAATTCCCCTGGTAAAGCAAAGTGAGTCACCTGCGTATCACCATCAGCAGCAATCACAGCCGTTTTAAAACTACCGGAGCGAATCGCATAAAGGTTGGCAAAAGGGTCGCCAGAGCGATAGAGGGTCTCCCCTGCTTTTACTATTTTCTTTCGGCGAGTAACCTGCTCCAGTCGATCAATATCCGCTTGAGATAATCCCGCGGGCAGGCATAAACGTTTAACGGAGCAGTTACCGCAACTAACCGCTACTGAGGAGTCAATCATACTAAACCAGCCGGTAAACTAATTTGCGGCAATTGTACCCGCTGTAAAAGCGATCGTCTCCTGTAGTTACTTAAAGAACCCGGGAATATTGCGCATCGGTATGCTGATTATGTAAATAAATATCGAAAGCTGAAGCCACATTGCGTACAAACCACCGCCCTTGATCAGTAACAGTAATATTGTTTTTATCCTGGTAAATTAGACCATCCTCAAACATAGGCTGCAGGCGTTGGAGCTCTTCATAAAAATAATCATCAAAAGGAATCCCCACCCGACGCCCGGCTTCGTTTTTGTCCAGGCGCAGACGGCACATTAACTCTGTTATAGCCCACTGGCGCAAACGGTCTTCTTCACTCAAAAACCATCCTCTGCAAGACGCATTACCCCGCTCTCCTATAGCCTGGGCATACTCTTTCAAGCGATGCAGGTTTTGCCAGAAACCATCTCGGCTATAGCTAATCGCCGAGGCCCCAAGCCCCACCAAGGCGTCGGCAGGCATCAAGGTATAGCCTTGGAAGTTTCTTTGCAGCATCCCGCTATGGGAAGCCTTTGCCAGCTCATCTCCCGGGCGAGCAAAATGGTCCATACCCAAGAATTCATATCCAGCGCGTCCCAGGTGCTCTACTGCGGCCAATTGCATAGCCACTTTTTCTGCGGCTGATGGAATAAGGTCAGTATCGATCAGGCGCTGCGCTTTAAAACGATGGGGCAGGTGTGCATAGTGATAAAGTGCAATTCTGTCAGGCTGCAAATCCAATACTTTATCCAGGGTACTGTGCAGGCTGTAAAGATTTTGTTTTGGCAGGCCGTAAATCAAATCATAGGAGATAGACTCAAAACCCCGTTCGCGCGCCGCAACTGTCAATTCAGTAACCTGGTCAGCGCTGCAAATACGGTTAATTGATCTCTGTACTTCGATATCAAAGTCCTGGACTCCCAGGCTCAAGCGGTTAAATCCGAGTTCCCGCAGGGTATCCAGCGTCTCCAGTTCCAGGGTACGTGGATCGGCCTCAATACTGTATTCCACCCCATCGCCAGGATGGAGGTTAAACACCTCACCCAGCCCTTCCATCAAACGCCGCATATCTCCATCACTGAGGAAGGTGGGAGTCCCGCCCCCCAGGTGCAACTGGGTTACCGGTACCTGCGCTACCTTGTCTCGATACCAACGAGCTTCTCGTAGCAGGTTGTCAAGGTAGCTGGAGGCGAGGCCATATTGAGAGGTAATAACTTTATTGCAAGCGCAGAAATAGCAGAGTGAACGGCAAAAGGGGATATGAACATAAAGAGAGAGGCTGCGAATATCCTGCAAAGCTTCCCAAGGCCTAATATTGCCATCCAGTGGTTTGAACCGGTCTGCTGTAGGATAGGATGTATAACGGGGGCAGGGCCCGCTATAGCGGGACAGCAACTCTTCTGACAAGCCACCCATGTTACTTTTGGTTTCCTGCATCATATTCCTACAACCTCAATCAATCGTTTGCGACAGCCCCCCCGCACAAACTAAAAGGCAGCCACCGAGTTCCTTTTAAGAAAACCGCAGCGACTGCCCCATCCCAAACTAGAGTGTCGCTACCTTAGAAGCGGTAGCCCAGACCCGCCATATAAACCAGCGGATCGATATCCACTTTAGCGGTGATATTACCCACACCCGGTACCTTGACGGTGGCATCGGTATCGATATCCATCCAGAACACGGAAACATTGAACAACCAACGCTGGTCAGCGCCAAAAGCGAAGTCGACGCCAGCTTCTGCAGCCAGGCCGAAAGAGTTATCCAGGGAGAGCTTGGCGTCCCCAGTGGCATTAAGCAGCTCTTCAAACTTCGCATCTGCAGTGCTACTAATTTCCTCATCGAAGAAAGCGGTGTAGTTCACACCGAGACCAACGTAGGGCTGGATTGTGGACTGAGTATCCATCGGGTACCACTGCACTAACAGAGTCGGCGGCAAGTGCTTGGTTTCACCCAGCTCAAAAGTGTCTCCGAGGCCTTCAGCTTGAATTTCATGAGTGAAAGGAGTTGCGGCTACCAGCTCCACACCCCAATGATCGCGGAACATATACACACCGGTCAGGCCCAATGCAGAGCCATTATCCACATCAACACCAGTATTCGGGACAGCATCCCCATTGGCAAAAAGTGTGCTGGAACTGGTGTCGGGCGCTACAGTGGCCATACCACCACGCAAAATAAAGCTACCCTCTTCGTAGGCCAGTACTGGGGCAGAGAGTACGGCGGTCAAGGCGGCTGCTGCATAAGCAGTTTTACGATTCATCAACTTCTCCATATAGCGATTTGGCATTTTTCCCGACTCAGGAAGGGCCCCCTCCAGGCACAATCACAAGTCGCAGGAAGGTTAACCCCTGGCTACAAAAACGGGCTTGATCCAAATCAAGCTGTCGAATTTAGTAGATTTAAAACCAGCAGTTCACCAGCTGCAGTCATGTAACCGGGCTTGAAATCAGGGCACGTCCCAAGGCGGGCGGAGGAAGATAGCGAGAGCGGCGCGGCTAAGGAATGGTGACAACTGAGCTATTTGATACCTCTTCTCTATTTTGCGAACCAGTACCAATTTTTAGCGTTAGGTGACAGGCATACCTCACCGGTGCGCCTGTCATTTTGATATAGTTTCCGGGTCTTGCTGGGGCACGGAAAACCTATATCAATTGAACACACAATTTACCAGGTCAGGGTTCCAGCGGGCCTGCGGAACATATTCTGAATACTGGAGAAATCGAGCTGTTGATTTTCTTCACTCGCCCCGTGAAGCTGATACAGGTTTTTGGCCAGCGCTCCCATAGGCGTAGAAGAGGCGCTGGTGGAAGCCGCATCCATTGCGAGCCCCAGGTCTTTCAACATTAGCGCTACACTAAAGCCACCTGCATACCCCTTTGCTGAAGGTACATTTTCCATGGCGCCAGGATAGGGGTTGTAATTGGAGAGCGACCAATTATTGCCTGAACTCTCCTGCATAATCTCACTGAGGACCCTGGGGTCCAAACCTTTATCCACACCCAACTGTAAAGCCTCTGCGGTGCCGGTCATATGAATCGCCAACAGCAGATTGTTACAGATTTTGGCTACCTGCCCCGCACCAGCCCCACCCGCATGAAATATTTTCTTTCCCATAGCCTCTAGAACTGGCCGGGCCGAATTCACAACTACCTCATCGCCACCGCACATAAAGCACAGTGAGCCAGCTGCCGCTGCCGCAGTCCCACCGGAGACAGGTGCGTCAATCGCACGTAATCCTCGCTCATGCGCAGCGCTACTCACAGTAGAGGCATCTTCCGCGGATATCGTTGAGCAATCAATAACCAGAGTGCCAACCGGAAGTTGTTGCAAAAGGCCCTGATCACCGAGGTAGAGCCCTTTGACAGCCTCACCACTGGGTAACATCGAAATCACAACATCCGCACCTTCAGCGGCCTGAAGTGCTGTATCACAAGGAATACAGCCATCCTTATGGGCTTGAACCAATGCCGCGGAATTTAAATCGAAAGCAGCTACTCTGAAGCCTGCCTTTGCCAAATTGGCAGCCATAGGGCCACCCATATTACCCAGACCCAAAAAGGCTATTTTTTCCATAAAAGCCACTCCGTGTTTTGTTGTTTATATTCCGGGCATAAAGCGGCCAGGACGCTTGTTAACAGGCTTTCTATAAATCTATCAACGGATGATCGCTATCCCAGGGACCCACAAAGCAATCTGCCACTTGCTGAGAATTCATTTCCCCTAGGGATGCCGGTTGCCATTTAGGTGCGCGATCCTTATCAATCAACAGGGCACGTACCCCCTCCTTAAAGTGTCCGCTAGCGCAAAGATTAACTGCCAGATTCAACTCCATACGGAAAACATCGGCAAGAGACAAATGGCGTGCCCTGCGCAACTGCTCCCACACTATCCAGGGTGTTAATGGCGAGCCTCCCGCCAGGGTAGCAGCAGCGCGCTGTAACCATTTATCCACTCCCTGATACGTAGTGACAGCCGCACAGACCTCCGGCAGAGTCGAGAAATCCGTGAGCTGTTGAATTTGATCATAATGCTCGCGCAACGCCGATTCCGGCCGCTGCAGAGGAGATAGTTCGAGCTCTTTAAGGCAATCACCCACCAGCTGATGATTCACGGTGCAATCCGCAACAAAATCCAGCACCGATAGGGACTGTAAAACCGACTCACGCTGGTCTTGGGCAATAATTCGGTCCGCCATCCCTGCAAACAGGGCGTCGGCACCATTAAACTGGGCACCGGACAGGCCGAGGAAAAGCCCTAGACGACCGGGCATACGATTAAGGAACCAGCTCCCCCCCACATCGGGAAACAGGCCAATGGTAATTTCCGGCATCGCCATTCGCGTAGTTTCAGTCACAATGCGATGGCTCGCACCAGCCATAATGCCAATACCGCCTCCCATCACAATACCCCCACCCCAGACCACTATCGGCTTGGCATAAGTGTGTATCTTGTAATCCAAACGATATTCACGGGAGAAAAAATCAGTGGTATAGCGATAATCCGGCACTTCACCATAAGATGTCGACTGCTGATATAGCGCCACTACATCACCACCGGCACAGAGGGCCTTATCGCCACGGCCCTCAATCCAAACCGCCGCTATATCATCGTCTTCAGCCCAGGCGTCCAACTGGGTGGACAGCAGATCAATCATCTGCAGATTCAAGGCATTCAGTGCCTTGGGCAGGTTTAGGGTCGCGACCGCCAATGCGCCGCGCCGGGAAAACAATACCGGGGAATCCTGATCCATTGTTATCCGTCTTATTGCTCTTGTACTAGTTAGCGTCGCAGTTAAGCACATATCAGATTCGACGTCAGCCACACGCGAGTACAGCGGTGACAGGTACTAAGGTGCAGTTGCACTTTTTACGCAAACTGATAAGTTGCGCGCAAAATCTGAGCGATTGCAACACCCAGTTACGGAACCCCAAATGGCTGAATACGTATACACCATGAACCGGGTGGGCAAAGTAGTGCCCCCCAAACGCGAAATTCTGAAGGACATCTCCCTGTCTTTCTTCCCCGGCGCCAAAATCGGCGTACTCGGCCTCAACGGCGCCGGTAAATCCACCTTATTGCGCATTATGGCGGGGGTCGACCAGGACTTTAACGGTGAAGCCCGCGCCATGCCGGGTATTAAAGTCGGCTACCTGCCCCAGGAACCGCAACTCGATGCCAGCAAGACCGTGCGCGGCAACGTAGAAGACGGTGTACGCGAAGCCATCGACGCCCTCGCCGGCCTGGAACAGGTCTACGCCGATTACGCCGAGCCCGATGCGGACTTCGATGCCCTGGCTAAGAAACAGCAACAGTTCGAAGATATTATCCAGGCCTGGGACGCCCACAACCTGGAGCACCGCCTGGAAGTCGCCGCAGACGCCTTGCGCCTGCCGCCCTGGGATGCAGACGTCAACAACCTGTCCGGCGGTGAGAAGCGCCGTGTGGCCCTGTGCCGACTGTTGCTGTCCCGCCCGGATATGCTGCTGCTCGACGAGCCCACCAACCACCTGGATGCGGAATCCGTGTTCTGGCTGGAGCGCTTTCTGCACGACTTCACCGGCACTGTGGTAGCCATCACCCACGATCGCTACTTCCTCGACAATGTTGCCGGCTGGATTCTGGAGCTGGACCGCGGCCACGGCATCCCCTGGGAAGGTAACTACACCACTTGGCTGGAACAGAAAGAAAAACGCCTGGAGCAGGAGCAGCGCGGCGAACAGGCGCGCGCCAAAGCCATGCAAAAGGAACTCGAGTGGGCCCGCCAAAATCCCAAGGGCCGCCAGTCCAAGAACAAAGCCCGTCTGTCCCGCCTGGAAGAAATGCAGTCTCAGGACTTCCAGGCCCGCAACGAGACCAACGAAATCTACATTCCGCCCGGTGAGCGTCTCGGCGATAATGTGATTGAGTTTAAAGAGGTGAGCAAAGGCTTCGGCGAGCGCCTGCTAATCGACAATCTGTCTTTCCGCGTGCCCAAGGGCGCGATTGTGGGTATCGTCGGCGGTAACGGTGCCGGTAAGTCCACCCTGTTCCGTATGATCAGCGGCACCGAGCAGCCGGACTCCGGCGAAATCAAAATCGGTGAAACCGTTAAGGTCGCTTACGTTGAACAGGGCCGTGAGAATCTGGACGACAGCAAGACCGTATGGGAAGCCATCTCAGACGGCCACGATATGCTCAAGATCAACAGCTATGAAGTGGGTTCACGCAACTATGTTGGCCGCTTTAACTTCAAGGGCAGCGACCAGCAAAAACGCGTAGGCGAACTCTCCGGTGGTGAGCGCGGACGCCTGCACCTGGCCTACACCCTCAAGCAGGGCGCCAACGTACTGCTGTTGGACGAACCCTCCAATGATCTGGATATCGAAACCCTACGCGCCCTGGAAGAAGCCCTGCTCAACTTCCCCGGCTGCGCTCTGGTAATCTCGCATGATCGCTGGTTCCTAGACCGCGTCGCCACCCATATCCTCGCCTATGAGGGTGAGAGTGAAGCGGTCTTCTTCGAAGGTAACTACACCGAGTACCACGAAGACTTTGTGCAGCGCAAAGGTGAGGATGCAACACCTCATCGGATGCATTATAAAAAGCTTAAGACTTGAGAATAAAAAAGCCCGCTTCTGCGGGCTTTTTTAATTCACATACAAGAAGTGCAACATATACTCAAGTAAAATAAAATTCTGGCCATACATCAACAAATATAGGCGCCTTTTTTGGTGACTAACCGCTCATGAGAAGATATATAAACCTTGCCTTATTCATATTGTCGACCTCTAAATAAGATTTAAACATTGTCAACTCTATAATTCTGTTTAAAGTACTATTAGTTAGCTAAAATTATGGCTCAACCGCCAACTCTAACATACGCATGATATTGAGAAAGCATTACCAGCCTAAAATAAAAATCCGACCATTTAATCAAAAAAACCTTACAATTCTGTACTTTTTATATCAGCTCAAAATATATATAAGATTTGGACACATCTGATCCAGCACCCAAAAAGATAACCGAAATTATATTTTTAAAATGTAAAATTACTGGAATGTTACTATCTTTCCCAGAAATAAATAAAAACTTACAAACCACCTTACCAAATTAGTAACCACCACACCCTTGAAAAACCAACTCATATAAAAAGAACCAGTTTCCCACTTATTGTTCACTGAGAATAAACCAATACATTTAACACTAAACGAATCATACTTACACTTTCAATACTATTTTGAATTTTCAAGATAGAATAAAAAACTCTAGAAAATAACCTCTCATATATAAACAAGTCATGATCTGAGAGATAACGAGAGTTTGTCATTCTAGTGCTAATTAGATAAACTCGATAATATTTTGGCTGCCCCCTTTATGAGCCCTTATAAAATAAAGGTAAGGATGACACCAAGATTATTAGAAAAAACTCTTTGAGATTAACCGAACCTAAAAATTTACCTTTAATTAAAATTTAATGTAGAGTCAGCAGAAACACCAAGAGAAAGACCTTGTCGGCAAGAAAATATGGTTAATATATAAAAACTGCAATAAATCCAAAAATTATATTGGCGACCGAAGGAACTTCAACGAGTATTCAGTCGCATCGGCAAGCTAAACGCCATGAAGAAACACTTAATTCAAAGTGCATTGATCACTTAGGTCTAACTTAGAATTAAGACATCTTTAAAAGTCATCCACAAAGTCAGAAACCTAGACTAGAGATGTTGTGACAGCACTGTGATGCCGCTGAACACACCAAAAAGCCTGAACATAAGTCTCATATGGCAAACTTTAATTTGAACCGCAGTTACTTCCCTAATTGGGAGGGGGCTCTGGTATAGCCTCAGGACCAGCTTGGATATCAGTTTCAAAAAGCATTATTATACTCCATCTAGGAATTGACATTAAATTACAATTGGTTAGAGGCATAACCATGTACCGATACACAAATGGTACGGACCGAAAGCTAAGCCTCTAACCCTAAAACTGCTAAATATTCTAAACCTGATCTGTTGGCGGCTCTGGACTTGCCTCTGGACCAGCTTTTATATCTGTCTGACTATGCATATCATATCTCCTTTTACTCTTTAATTTGTCAAAGTTGCCATCATTCATTACTGAACAATGGACTATAGCAAGCTTAACTCGAATTTAGCTTTTTAGGCCAATGTTAATCGATAATTATGGGTGAGCGATCACAACTAATGTATTCGAATATTTTTTTATACAGTTTATCACTTTACGTAAGTTACCAGGATCTAGAGCAGCCAAGCTTTCATCCAGTATAACCAGCTCGGCATCCTGTAACAAAGCTCGAGCAATAAACAACCGACTCATCTCCCCATGTGACAACTTCCATCCCATCTCTCCTACGGTCTGCAGTATCCCCGCAGGCATTTTATTTAACAGGGGAGTCAGGCCCAACTCATCACAAACTGCATAGGCCTTTCGCAAACTCTCTTGCGTTGGTGGCCACTCATTCCCCATCAACAAATTAAATAGGAACGAGTCACCAAGTACATGATTTTCATGGAACTGAGGGGAGGAAGCTACGATTCGACGCCATTCATTCAAACCAAAACTGGCTCTATCGTACCCATTTAATAACATCAGTCCGTCACTTGGCTCATGGATACCTGTAATAATATTCGCTAAAGTAGATTTTCCTGACCCTGAAGCGCCTTGCAGTAATATACGATCCCCAGAATATATATTCAGTGTACATCCGGCCAGTATTGACCTGCCTTTTCCAGAATAGCTGAAACACAAATCCTTCATGGAAATGAAAGGTTGATTAGCTGTAAGCCTTTTCACACTATTTGCTTGCACGGTCCGAAACAAAGTGTGTGGTTGTGGTATTTCAAGGGCAAATAGCTTTCGTACGTTTTCCCAAGCTAAAAGGGCACTCAGAGCACTGGTGAAACCACTCATACATTTAAGCACTGCACGGTAGCCGAGTAGCACACCACCAAAGGCCACTGCTAGCTGAGCACTACTCACATCACCACTAATGAATACCGGTAACAATCCCACTACCCCAAATAAGAGCCACATGCGCGGTAAAAGAGCTACTAAGCGCACCATGGTACTATCTACGTCTGTAGAAGCTTGTAGGTAATTACTCAGCTCCCGATCTTCACCACGATGCCAATCCACCGGAGCTTGCTGGGCAAGGCGAGTGCGATGACCCAACATCTTTTCAATTAAGCGATCTGTCATTGATAGCCGCTGGACAACCCAGCTGCGACGACTTTGGTACTGGGCACTCCCCAGGACAATCGCCACAATGAAAAACAAAGGCAAAAGCAATAGATATATATGCCCTCCTGCACCTATCAACAATACAAAGACAGCCATAAGTAGCTCTGTAGCCCCTAACACCAAAAGGAAACTTCCCTGTAACGCGTTAGACTCAATATTTTCTGCATCATAAACACGCCCTAATACTTGGCCAGTGCCCATATGGCGCAAACGGTCTGGGTTGATACGCAGGGCGCTAGCAAGTAATCGTCGTTTTAGGAGTGCTCCGCTTTCTATCGATATAGAACCGCGTAGATGTAAGGTAAACAATGACAGAGGAACTTGAGAAGCCATCAACAATATCCAGGCAACAAGCCAGCCCGTATCGATATAGCCACCCAATACGGCACGTCCAATGACCCACCAGCTGGCCAAGAAAAAAACCATTTGTGTTGCGTGGCAGGCCAGCATGCCTAAAAATTGCCAGTGCTGGCTTCGCAAGCGTAACTGTTTCCAAACAGAGCGATGTGCAGGCTGGCGCAGTAACCAGCAACCTTCAATGCGCACCCCTGCCAGATTCTCTTTAAGTAGAGCCTCGGTCGCACGCGCGCGTCGTCGCTCCCCAATATTAATACCATCAAGTAAACGCGCTATACGCTCACGCTGGAAGGTCACTTGTCTATGACTGAACTGGGCCTCCACCTGACTAAGAGAATTTTGAACCACTTGCAACGTTGGGGTAAGTAAACGCAATTGACGGCGATTCCCCCCACATAAGGCGGCAAAATACTCACCCTCACCAAAATTTAAGCGAACCAATGCAGGTGAAGCCTGTAACAACATCTGGCTCAACTCGCTATAACTACAACTAACTTGCTCGACCTGTATATCTAGAGCTTCCGCACTCGCTTGTAGACGAGTGTTCGTGTCCAACTCATTATCTGTTGAAGAGTAATCCAGTATTTCCGGCTCCAATCCACAATGCCGGGCTAACGCCTGTAAGGCAGAATCTAGTTGAGAGGCAGGCCAACAACGGGAGCGGAGTTTGTCGCTTGAAATTTCAGAATTCATGGACCACCTCCTCGGACTGCCTTTCTTTTGGCTGTATCAGCTCCTCTTTCTTAATGGGCCTTTCTACCTCTGACAGGCTTCCTGCAGCCATGCGCAAGTAGCGCCAATCACTACTCTGCCAACACTCTTCCCATGCCTTTTGTTCAGAAACTACTAACCGCGCATAGTGGGAGTCCCTACGGGATTTCAGCTTTTTAGGTGCGCCGTCCTCTATAATACGCCCATCCTTTACTACCAGCACACGGGGAAAATCCTGCGTCTCAGAAATATCGTGGGTAATGCAGATCAAAGTGGTATCTTTCCAAATTTGTCGCACACGCCCAAGAAGTCGCTGACGCTGTTCACGATCCAAACCTCGAAAAGGCTCATCCAAGATTACGCAACAGGGGTTTTCCTTTCCCAGGGCTCGCCCCAGGCGTACGCGTTGGCCTTCTCCACCGCTAACAAGTGCACCACTTTCGCCAAGGGTACTTTGTAATCCATCTGACAGCGAAGCCACTAGCTTGAGTAGATCCGACTGCTCAAGAATTGGATACAAGGATTTATTAGGGCTGTTGCCGTAATTCAGGTTATCAAGGAGGCTACTATTCCAAAGCTGGATAGCGGGGTCTACCCAAGTACAATGCATGCGAAATTGAGCCAGAAGCTGGCCTTGCAGTTTCAAGCCATTCAAGAGCAACTGTCCACTGGAAGGTTTATGCCACCCTAACAAAAGGCCAGCAAGACTGGACTTTCCCGCGCCGGACTCACCAACGATAGCGGCATGTTCTCCTGGAACAATATTCAGGTTAATACTATCAAGAATGGTGCGACCGCTGACCTGGACACTGACATTTTCGAAGCAGAAATGTGCCGGTTGCGTCAGGCAAAAGCTCTCTTCTTTCTCATTGTCATCCGTTACTCCTTCCTCTGTTTTATCATTAACCGCCAGTAAAGGTTCTAAGGCGCGCAGTAAAGTATTTCGCTGTCTTGGATACTCCCGCATTAATACGGCAATATCTTCTCCCAGAGGTGGAAGGGCTAAAACCCAATAAATCAATAGCAATAGATCAGGGCTCGCTCCACGAACTTGGATGCAGTAAGCCACCAGGGTACAGACAAGTACACAATTTATAATCATCTGCACCGCCTGGCTGTTTAATTGCAAACGCAGAGAAAGATAACTGGACTTCACCCACTCGGTAAGTAAGCTCCCATGCTCTTTGCGCACTGACTCGGCAGCACCATGAGTTCGAATCGGAACAAGCCCTAAGAGCGCATCCATATAAAATCGAGCTAAGGCACCCGCATGTGTCTGGACACGCATGTGATGATCGTTAAGTAAAGGCTGGAACACCAGGGGAATCAATACCTGGACAGCGACCATCAGAATTACAAGCGGCGCAGCAGTCGGCGCAATCCATATAATTCCAGCAGCCGTAGCAAACAAAGAAACTACTTTAAAAAGAATACCACCTCCCAGCACAGGGAGTTCTCGTAATGCACTAATACGGTGACTGCGCTCGGCAGTATCTGAAGTTGGGCGACTCTGAAAAAAGTGATCCGGGATACGCGGCAATGCTGTGAGAAAACGCATACGAAAACGGTTTTCCAAGTGCCTCCCAATCATCAGTTGAATCTTTGCTGCAGGATACTGAATGAGAACTACAGTCAACATAAAACCCAGCAATAGCACCACAGTACCCGTCCGCTGTATTTCAGTACCCAGCTCACTATGGATATCGATCAGCCCCCGAAAGAGCAACGCTTCGGCCATTAAGCCAAATACGGCTCCCATCATCGCCAGGATAACTATGAGTGGAGCGAGTAAGCCATCATCCCGCAACATTCCAAACAGCTCCTGCAATGGACGAACAGGAGGCTCCTCTAAAGCTCTGGATAAGTTCTCAGAGCTTGGTTTCACTTCAGCATCTTTACGTAAGCCTTTAACACTTACTATTACTGCACCGCTGAACTCCAATTGTTCTGGAAACTGTTCGAAAGGTGTATTTAAGTCAGTACCAGGTGGACAATGAGGACGGGCACACCAATAACTCTCTGGCACCAAATTAAAAGCATCAGCAGAGCTTTCAGAAAATTCATCCACCAGCTTTTGTAGTATCCCACTAACTTCGCTTCCTCTGCGTAATGCCCCGGAGGACACCAGGGCGGTCATCATACGGACAGATGCATCAAGAAACGCTAAAGGTAGCCAACTGTCTGACTTCAGTGCAAACTGACAAAACTTCGCACAGAGTGATTCGGAAATTTTTAAGCGAACTATTCTTGTGCGAAGGGGATTCATAAAGTCATCTCCTCCCGCCCAGGCGCGCCACCCCTGGGGGGGAACACGCATAGTATGAATATGCAATTCTTCGAGGAAGCGATGAACATTGGGCCAACGTCGGCCACTGGCTGGGTCCATTACCTGTATAACACTACCGTGATTACGCCAGGCAACAACAAAATGAGTATTCCCATTAGGTAAACGCACAACCACCAGCCCAGGTAAATAACCAGGAATATCCATTAGCAAGTGGTCTTTTGGTACGACCATTTGAGCCGCATCTAATCCTAATTCAACAGCAATTTTTTCCAGCGTATTTATAGAAGTACCATCCACATCGGTCTGGCAAGCATCGCGCAAGTGGCCATAGTGGACATTGACTCCAAACCCCTCCAACAGGCTTTTCAGAGATGCCGGACCACAGTCCATATTAGATGTCTGTACAATTTCAGGTACTAGCCAGCGGATTTTCTGCCTCACTGAGAAAACCTCGCATTGTTTAGCTTACTATCTGGCTCCCCTGTCAACATATCTCCAACTCGCTGTAGTAGCAGTTGATAAGGAGTTTTTATCCCGGTAGCAACTTCTACTCTCGCGGGCAGGTCATGCATTAATGGTAGTTGTTGGGGCACTTCGCCTTGAAGAGATAGCTCGACCAAAATTCGATCTCCATGAACAGCACTGGCAACCCTCTCTACACGAGCATGAAGCTGCCCATAGCGCGCCCAGGAAAAGCCATCTAGTTTAACCCGGGCACTTTGCCCTTCACGAATATGCCCTAAAGCCATGGCCGGAGGAAAAAAGGCTTGCACGCTAATCATGCCTTTTGCTTGCATTGTGGCAATCTGTTGGCCAGCAACCAGAACCTCTCCCTCACGAATATCCGCTAAAGAAGCGAGCTTACCCGAAATTGGAGCACGTAACTGTTGCTCATCCACAGCCAAGTTACTCCGCTGTATGCGGGTATCCACCTCTGCAAGCTTACTTTGAATATCCGCCCGACGCTGCTTTAACCCACTAAGAGCAAGTTGATATTCACTGGCAATTTCCTCAGACCGATCAACGGTCGCCTCAATTTGGGCTTCTGAAGCCAGAGTTGCCATAGCCATTTGCTGGTAAGTTCGCTTTGCTGCCAAATAATCCAATTCAGAGCTTTGCTGTTTTTTCAATAATCGCTCATAACGATCTGCCACATCAGCCTGTATCCTCTGATTACTTATCTGAAGTTGGTACTGCTGGCGAATGAGTTTTAACTGCCCGTTGAGAGCTTTATTATCTTTTTCAAACTTTTTATCCAGAAGGGTTTGTTCCCGCCCGATCGCCTCAAGCTGTATTGCAAGGCTCTGGGAAATTTTATTATTCCCATCCAAATCAAGATCATACGCAGCAGTATCAAGCTGTACCAATATATCTCCCCTTTTGAGGATATCCCCCAGAGAAGCCTGGATAGACACTACTCTCCCTGTTCTTTGGGTGCTCACATGTACGGTATTTTGCTCCTGCTCAAGCCTGGCTTGATCACTAACGCTGTATGTAGTGATATCTTTTGTCAGAAACCAAACTATCCAAGCCACCATCAGCGATATACCAAGAGCTGTAGCCCATGCTAACGAGTAAAAAGTATCCGCAGAGATAGATCGAGTTGTATTAATGAAGGGGGTTGGCAATGCGATTCACCTAATTTGTACCAACTATGGCCAGTACTATTTATATTTCACCTTTATATGCGTACAGCCTTTGGCTGTTTATCGCGGAACCAAATCTAAATGCCCTATAACAGATAGTCAAATTCGATAAATATTGAACTATTCAACTAACTTATCGCTGTCTTTCTTGCCTATATGATCAAAAATCCAACATTGCACAAAAATAAATTCACATTTATCAACTAGTAAAATTCTAAAAATTTCTTATAGAGACGACCTACTGAAGAACTGTTATTAAAGTTAGAAATTAAAAAACATAACTTACTTTTATATTTTTAATCTAAAGCAGCCTATTAATACCTAACCTTACAGTCATTTTCCTAACTTGTATGCCGCTCCCCTACTCGAACAATTTCTCCCCAACCAATACATAAATGAAATCGATAGAACAGAAAAACACGTATATTTTTTACACCTCACTAAATTAATCGTCATGGAATCTTTAGAGCAAAAAAACCTATGCGTTAGTACACGGGCTATTCCATGGTGGCTGGTGCTGGTGGCGGGTTGCCCAAAGGCTGGTCGCAACTTGACACCGCACCTTCAGCTCTACCCCGACAGGTTTGGATGAAAAGCACCATCTAATCCACCCCGGTATTGGTATCGAAACTTTTATTGAATATATAGTCAGCGTCATTGAATGGGAGGAGCTTGACAATATCATCTTGGTTGGCCATAGCTTTGCCTGTATTACTGGTACAGCTGAGGCAGACAGAGTCAGGAAGCGCATAAAAAGCTAAGCTACCTAGATGCAGCAGTTGCCCATAATGGGCACTGCTTCTATGAACAGTGACCAGATCCGAACCGGGCTATGAGGCTGGCCCAAGCTAAGCTGGCAAGGGGTACTGAGTGTTTCCTAACCATACCTGCCCAGTCATTTAATATTATAAAACCCAAGGATATAGCCTGGGTTGAGCGCCACCTGACTCCCCATCCGGTAAAAATCTATCTTGACCCAATACATCTAAGTAAGCCGGAAAGATCTGGGCTGCGTATATGTTACTTGTACAAATCCTGTACACTCCTCTCGCGCACAAAGTCGAACATGGGCAAAAAGCTGGCTGGCTGGCTGGCTGGCTGGCAAATGATAGAAATCACCACAGGCCATAGCGCCCCTATTACTAATCCTGACATTGTTAGCAGTCTTTTACTAAGCCTATAGCCATGCTTTTTTAACACCTATATTCTCACCTGTTCGATACCCTCTTCTTTTTCCGAGAGCGCCAAAGCAGCATTCAAGGTCAACAGCTATAATGTAATCAGCTGAGATTTTCATATTGAGAATTATTGAGAAATGTATCTATCGGCTAGCCAGTCATGAAGTTATATCAGCTTAAAGCATCTAATCAACATCACCCTTTCTGGTAGAAGCACATGCCCAGCTGCAAGATATTTATAGAGTCCTCAAAACTGGTTCCAGATTCTGTGCCAGCCATATTTAATGAAATTCTTATCGAGGGGCTTGAAGCCAAAGGAGAGCATGCAGTTACAGCGGTGGTTGAATCAAATTATGTAGAACCCGCTGGCTGTTATATCGAAATAATATGCAGTAAAAAGCCTGCACGCACACATGAAATATTGCAAAAACTTGCTATCCGGATTGATGAAACAGCAAGAAGGATTTTTCAAATCGAAGATCCTATCACAGTAAGAATTTTATTGTTTGATGAAGACTTAATGTCGGGAATCAACTAACATTTTGACCACAAAAATAACCATTAGAAAAAATTAACAATCAGCCAAAACTATAAATAGCAACATCAGAGGCCGCCTCCTCTTCAGCTGAAGACAGCCCCTACTAAAAATACTCCTCTTATTTTAAAAGCGCGCACTTGCTCCAAAACGTAAGTAACGAGGAGTTTGATAAACCTGATTGATACCCCAATTCGGATCAGCAATCCCTGGACTCAATTCGGCAAATTCATATACTTCAGTCTCAGCATCTGCATCCAGAAGGTTAAAAATTTCAGCTCTTAATTCTAGATCAGCTAAACCAATTCGAGTAGTATAAACCAATGATAAATCTATTTGTTTAACCCAACCAGTTCGTCCACTACTGCCACGCTCTGCTTTTATCAAATTACCATCGGAATCCGTGAGATAATAAGTATCCCCATAGGAAGGAGTTCCATTAGGATGCCCCGCACCAAAAGAGTTAATAGGTCGCCCTGATTGCCAAAGTAGATTGACCCCTAAGAGTAGGCTTTCCATTATTTGATAATTACCATATATTTTAAACTTATGGGTACGATCATTAGGAAGAAAGCCATCGGCTCCATCCATTAACTCAGGGAAATCGAAGTCTTGAGTTATTCCCGCATCATCTTGTGCATTATCTGACTTTACATAACCCTCAGTATTCCCCTTACTTTCAGACCAGGTATAGCTCGCACTGATTCCCCAGACCCCATCAAATCCTCGCTTGGTCGAGACCTCCAACTCTTTATATTTTCGTTTTGCCTCAGGGTAAGCTAATAGCTCTGCAGGAAAAGTTGTCATCTCCAGCTCGCCAGTTCCGTACCTATCATAAGGTATAGTAATATCATTACCTGGATTAGCTAGTACATATCCATGAGCATCTCCAGTATGCTCATAACCCAGAGCATCAACAGCATGATCAATACTCACATCATCAATATGGGATTTCAAATCACGGTAAGTGGCCTTTAACCCAACAGTCCAATCACTGTTTAAAACCTTTTCATAACCAAAAATAATTTCATCCTGATACATCGGCTCTAGATCCCGATCCGATAGCTGCGCGCTATCAGGAACTTCGCCACTGGAAGTTATCTGAGTGGAGCCTATTTCTTCAGAGAGAGGGATACCATCGGTACCTACATTAGATGGAGCAACAGTGACGGGGTCATAATCCCCATCAAATATAAAGTAGCGCTGTATCCCTAATTCACCACCAGACAAACGCACATTGGTATTTGAGGCAATCGGCATAAAGTACCGCCCCCAATTACCAAACAAACGAGATTCACCATCGCCAAAGGGGTCCCAAGAAAAGCTTAGCCTGGGCGCCCACTGATCATCAATTTCAATAAATACATCTCCCTCACCGTTATAATTAGAAAAGGTCTCATTGCGAAGCCCTGCACTTATAGTAAGGGTGTCAGTGATATCCCAAGTATCCTCAATGTAAAATGCTTTAGACTCCACTTCAAAGTCACCTGACACTTCCCCCAGGCGATATCGAACAATGTGGACATCTGATCCATCCCCATGAATATCGGGAACGATCCCCCCATTTGATAGTTCTGCACCTGGCGTAAAAGTATAATATCTATAGTAGACACCTCCATCTGCTCGCAACCCAGTACCCGAATAAGTTTCTGCAGAACTTGAGGAGTTATTTTCTTGATCATAACCAAATCGTAAGGTGTGATCCCCTAAGACCCATTCAAAATCTATACGATCAGCAACGCGCTCATCACCACCAGTTTGAGGCCTGGCACTAGCCTCACAGCCAGGAAATGTAGAAGAATTCCCCGGTATTGCTCCATCACTTGTATCAACAACATATGGGCATTCTGTATCGGTAGTGCTCGTAGTGGTTAGGGAATATTCATTCTCACCATGGAGAAGTGATACACTAAAGTTATCAGTTATTTGCCCGTCGTATCGAACAAGCCAGTTTTCTCCTCCTCGCTCATCCCATACTGTACCTTTATATCCTTGATCATCCTTATTGTAAGGGTCATAGTTTAATTGCCTGTTCTCTCTGGTGCGCTCATCTGAGAAATGTACGTAGGAAAATATATGATTATCAGTAATATTCCAGGTTAAATTTACTCCCCAGAAATCATCACCAATCTCTCTATCATTGAAAGTACCCGGATCAGCCCTTGTTGTAAATTCTTCAATCGTTTCCTGTTGCTCATATAAGGCATAGAAAAATAGTTTATCAGGAACTATCGGCCCACTGACATAATAGTCAGTCGTATATCTTGATTTTTCGTTTTCGGAATTTAAATCATAAAGAGTGCCATCAGTGGATATTGTATTAGGACTAGTTGAGCGAAGGTCCGCAGGCTCGTAATAAGCAACCACTCCATATTCAAATTCATTACCTCCCCTTTTAGTAACAGCATTCAGTACCCCACCAAGTGAACGACCAAATTCAGCGCTATATCCCCCAGTTTTTATTTGAAACTGATCATAAAATTCAAAGGGGACTGAAGAACCACCAAGTCCATTTCGGAAATTTGTAACATTGAGACCATCAATATAATATGCATTTTCCCCTACAGAGGCGCCACCAAAAGAAATCAGATCCTTATCTTCCCCAAAGCCGGAATCCCCCAGAACTGTCCCAGGCGCCAACAAAGCTACCGATTCAATGTTACGAGAAACAGGCAGCATCTCTATATCAGCCAACCCAATATTAAGTGAGGATTCCGCTGTTCCCCTACGTATTTGCGGAGCTACCTCCCCAAAGACTACAACCTCTTCAAGATCACCCAGTGACAAAGGTATATCCAAGCTGGCCGAACTACCAATCGAGACTAAAACCTTCTCAATAACCGTAGGTTGATAACCACGTTTTTGCACCGTAACTTTATAGGCCCCACTGGGAAGGTTAACTCTGAAATCCCCATTCACCCCAGTAGATATTGTTCTTTTAAATCCATTTTTCTCATTCTCGATAATAATGGTGGCGTCAGTTATCTCAGCTCCATTATGTCCTAAAATTGAACCATCAATCGTTCCATTAACATTTCCTGCAGCTATGGCTTGACTGCCCAAAATCGACAGGCTAATAGATGCAGCTACTATTGTCTTCTTGAATAAGGTCATAAAGCCACCCTTTTTATTGTCAGTTTATTTATAATTTATCGGCTTTTATATCAGGCTCAAAATATCTACCCCGCTACCACAGCCTCCAATATCAAACCAAGTAGACGTTCCACTCCTTCTAAACAACCAGTTATAAACTCATCCGACCCATAGAAATCCTAAAATGGGATCAAAAGCAAACGTCCACTTTGAAGAGACTGAGACACACATTATTCCTTCATATTTTGTAAAACAATCTCTTTAGCTCTGCATTTGTTAGAAATCAGAGAGAATCACGCCAAGAACGTGCTAACCACTCAATAACCAAATAAAATAGATAACTGAAAATGTAATTTGTCCCAGAAAAATTAAAAAGACTCTGGAATTTATAAGCTTGATATGAAAACCCTAACAATCACCACAAATTAAAAATGATTATTTCTTATCAAATTAAAAAATTATTATTTACATCAAAATCAATACATTACTGGCAAGGTTGCTTACACAATATCTTCTTATTCAAAACCCAAATTTGATTTTGCAATCAAAGGATATATATCTTGACCAAGACTGATGAAAATAAAAAATTCTGCGGTAGGGTTAAAGTGATGAAGAGGCAAGATAAGAGGACGAGAAACCCGCCCTCTTGAAATATATTATTTGCGCAAGAACTCCAACATCCACTTGGCAACGACATTCTCATGGATATCATTTTGTAAAGAAGCCTGCCCCTTCTGCACAACTTCTTCGCCGAAAGCTTCCCGGCGCAACTCCATCAAGCTATTGGAATAGGGCTTTGTAAACTCTGGGTGAGCCTGAAAGCTGAGCATATGGTCATCCACTTGCAACATAGCCATAGGGCAAAAATCGCTGGAAGCCAGCACACGGCCGCCCGGGGGAAGCGCTTCAACTTGATCCTGGTGGGTAACCAACAAACTAAAGTTATTCAGCGGCTCAGACATCCAGGAGGGAGTTTCCTGCATCTCATAGGTATGCACTCCCAATCCCCAACCTTTGTCAGACTTGCGGGTTCTTCCTCCCAGAGCCTGAGCAATCAGCTGGTGTCCAAAGCAAATGCCAATAGTGGGCTTCTTTACATCGTGTAACTTGCGCACAAATTGCATCAGCGGCGGAATCCACTCTTTATCATCATAAACACCGGTTTTACTACCAGTGATCAGATATGCATCTACTTCATCTATCTGCTCCGGGTATTGACCGTGCTGTACCTCGTAGGTAGCGAACTCCAACCCTGAATCCTGACTGCGCAATAGCTCGGCAAACATCTCCGGATACTCGCCGAATTCGCCCACCAGCTCCTTGCGCACATCGTCGGTCTTTAACACTCCAATTTTCATTATTTCACCGCTGAGTTGACTGCTGAGTGTTGGGATTATGGCATATTCAAGAATGACAGGTCTCTTAAGCTGACCTGTTAAAAGACTGTCACAAACTCACAGTTTTGGTGACCGAAATAGAGGTGCCGTTTCTTTAAAACACCCTCCCCAGTGTATATCTGACTGGTGATTACCGATCCACCCGTAGGGAACATTCCCCCCTCAGGCATTCTTACCCAAAGGACTTTTGTGTATGATCGCGCCTTAGCACATTTTTCAGCCAATTATTCGGCTAACGGACGCTCCAGAGGCAATTAGGAGCAGCCGACACCAAAATGATTGAGGACAAACAATGACCACAACGACCTCCCCCAGCGATCAGCAGGATAGTTCGCCTGGGCGCAAGACGGCTTTTACTCGCTTCCTAGATGTAGTGGAGTGGCTTGGTAATCTGCTTCCCCACCCCATTACCCTGTTTGCACTTTTTGCCGTTGGGGTGGTAGTGCTTAGTGGCATAGCTTCCTACTTTGGCCTGTCCGTCGCCGATCCCCGCCCTGTGGGCGCAGCTGGCCGTGACCCAGATGGAGTCATTGAAGTCTTCAACTTGATGAGCGGTGACGGCCTTAGGATGATCGTCACCAGCCTGGTGAAAAACTTCACCGGCTTTGCCCCTCTTGGAACAGTATTGGTCGCTCTTCTCGGAGTAGGGATTGCTGAGCATTCAGGCCTGCTGAGTGCCGCAGTACGCGGCTTGGTATTGCAGGCTTCCAAGCGTACTGTCACAGTGATCGTGGTCTTCGCCGGTATTATCTCTAACACCGCCTCAGAACTCGGATATGTTGTGCTGATCCCTCTGGCAGCCATGATCTTCCACTCCCTGGGCCGTCATCCCCTGGCGGGTTTGGCTGCTGCTTTTGCCGGCGTCTCTGGTGGTTACAGCGCCAACCTATTACTGGGCACTGTGGACCCACTACTCTCAGGCATAACAGAATCAGCAGCCCATATGATTGACCCGACCTACAGCGTCGGTCCGGAAGTAAACTGGTTCTTTATGATCGTCAGTACTTTCCTGATTACCCTTGTCGGCAGCTGGGTCACAATGGCAATCGTAGAACCCAAGCTGGGTAAGTATGACCCAAATGAAGCTTCGGTAGATTTAAGCCAGGACAAGCTGGGCACTTTGACCGATGACGAGAAACGGGGACTTAAATACGCGGGTCTCGCTGTCTTAGCCGTTTCCGCTCTATTTGCTCTTTCTGTTGTACCTGAGTGGGGAGTTCTGCGTAACCCGGAAACCGGCTTGGTAGCCGGCTCCCCATTCCTGAAAGGTATTGTATCCCTGATCCTCGTCTTCTTCGCCATCCCTGGCTTTGTTTACGGCAAAGTGGTTGGCACCATGAAGAATGACCGCGATGTGATCGATGCCATGGCCAAGAGCATGAATAGCATGGGCATGTATATCGTGCTGGTGTTCTTCGCAGCACAATTTGTTGCCTTCTTTAAAGTCACCAATCTCGGTACTATCTTTGCTGTACTGGGCGCCGACGCTTTACAGAGCATTGGCCTGACCGGGCCACTGCTGTTCCTGTTCTTCATCATGATGTGCGGTTTTGTAAATCTGATGCTCGGTAGCGCATCTGCCCAATGGGCTGTAACCGCCCCGATCTTTGTACCCATGTTGATGCTGCTCGGTTATGCCCCCGAAGTTATTCAAGCGGCCTATCGTATCGGTGACTCTGTGACAAATGTGATTACGCCAATGATGAGCTACTTTGGCCTAATCATCACCTTCGCCGCCCGCTACAAAAAAGACCTAGGCATGGGCACCTTGATCGCCACTATGATCCCCTACTCTATTTTCTTCTTTATCGGTTGGACTGCCCTCTTCTACATTTGGGTTTTTGCCCTGGGCCTCCCTGTTGGTCCAGGAGCCGCAACCTATTACGGCGGCTAAACCATACACTCCAGAGCCCGCCCTATGCGGGCTCTTTTTTTTTTACAACCCTTTGTCCTAATCCTAACTACAGCCACCAAAGAAAGTACGTATGTCCCAATTTCGGGCGGGCAAGGCTTCTTGCAGAGAACATATTTAACGAAAATCGATTTCTGACAAATTTTTCTGAAAAACTATTATTCCCAATCGCTTAGTCGCCATAAAACAAAAAATGCATTTATAAGAATTTAAGGAATATTTTTCTTAAATGACCAAGCATACGGGTATTTTTTTTCATTAGGCGACAAGGTTTAAATCCACATATCGATTAACAGTCTTCAAAAGACCTAAAAAAAACAAGTAATATAGATACTTGTAATAACGTTAAGCGGAGATCAATACGCGGATTATCGCCACCAGCGCCTTGCCCTGATCGAACTATCATTCACTATCCGCTCAGGATGAGCACCATGGTTGTGCCCTGCACTGACCTTATTCTTATAAGGCAGTGACTGTTATTGCCCATCCATCCATTGACATATCCGGACGTCAAAACAGAGCAGACTTCCGCCGACAAGATTGTCCTTATAACAGACACAGTAATAACCCTTAGAAGAAAACCATAAATAACGTGCCACAAGGCTCCGTTTTTTATTATCCCTGGGTTCTGCTAACAGTCGTTTCACTAACGCCAGATTGAATTATTTAACTCGGAACAAGTTCATAACGTCATTTATCCGAGTGGTATACAGGATTCTAAGAAATTGACTCAACAAATAAGAACTACGCTGTTAACGGGCTTTTATGAGTTGGTGAGCCAATTTAATGGCAGCCCTGAGGCCTTGCTAATAAATGCCCGAATAAATCCCCAGCAAGTTGAAAGCCTTGAGGGTTACCTACCCTTGAGATCCGTAAACGACCTGATGAACAGAGCTACGCATCAACTCAACTGTGCAGATTTTGGACTGCGCCTTGCTTACAGCCAGGGGGCGGCTGCATTGGGATCGCTGGGAGCAGCGGTACTGCAGTCCCTAACTTTGGGGGAGTTCCTCAACGCAGCAATTAGGCAGCTCGGAGAGCCACCCTATAACCTGCGTGTGGAACTTCAGAAAAAAGGCAAACACACATATCTTTATTTTTATTGCATAGACGACCTCCAAACAGAGGAGCGGGGAGCCCCCGCTTTTGACCTGGAACAGTGCCGAGAATTTCTCCTCGGGGTCTCCATGGTCGCATTACAGAATCTTTGCGGAGAAAACTTCCAATTGGAAGCCGTGCATCTGCAAACAGAGCGCCCCCTGCATGACCAGTATGAAAATTTCTTCGGTGTCCCGATACACTTTGGGCGGGAAAAAGATGCACTTATCCTGAGCAGTAGCTCCCTATTACACCCCACTGAAAAGTGTAACCCGAGCCTACGTCCACTGCTAAAGACATATATTGAAGAGCTCCTACAACAGGGGGAAGCCAGTCTGATAGAGCAAGTGCAGCAGCTTATTTATTGCCTGATGCCGCTGAAGCGTTGCAGCCTGCAAGAAGTTGCTAACCAACTTGGCATGCACAAGCGCACCCTGCAAAGGAGGCTGCGTGACCGCAATCTCGTATTTGAAGATTTACTGGATCGCATTCGCCGTGAGCGTGCCGAATACTACTTGAGTACCAAACAGCCGCCCATGTCACAGATATCCAATATGTTGGGATACCGTGAGCAGAGCTCTTTCAACCGCGCCTGTTATCGTTGGTTTGGAACCACGCCGATGCGTGTGAGACGCCAAATGATAGCCAGCATCGCTGCCAGAGAAGTAGCAGAAACCGAGTAATTGGACCCTTCACCAAAAATGGCAGGGTGCTTATTGTGATAACATCACCCTGTCGGCCTCAGCGCATTAAGCTGTAAATATATAATCAGTAGGTGCTAATAATCAAAACCAGTTGGCTCAATCCTTACCCGCAAGGTTTAGGCCTATGCCTGCAGTTGCTTCATTACCATTCAATACCTTTACGTGCTGCGAGACCACTAGCAAAGGCATGCTTTTCCGCGCGCATTTCACTAACGGTATCCGCAATATCCCTCAAATATTGTTTAGCTCCACGGCCGGTAATAATAACTGACTGTTCCTTGGGGCGATCCCGTATAGCTGCCAATACTTCAGCCTTATCCAGCCAGTGAAAATTTAATGCATAGGTCAATTCATCCAAAACAACCAAGTACACGCTTTCATCACGCATGGCCATCAACCCCTTCTCCCATAGCGCTTGTGCTGCGGCCTTATCTGCATCAAAGTTCTGGGTTTCCCAGGTAAAGTCCGTACCCATCTGGTACCACTGCAAAGGGCGGGAAGATCCCATCAATAAATTCTTCTCCCCGCACTCCCAAGTACCTTTTATAAACTGTATGACCACCGTAGAGAAAGCATAACCCAGAGCCCTTGTTACCAACCCCATAGCTGCTGTGGTTTTACCTTTACCATCACCAGTATATAAAATTACAGTTCCACGCTCATCCTGCGCTCTAGATACCGTCTCATCAACGATCTGCTTGCGATTCCGCATACGCTCCTTGTATTGTCTACTTTCATCCTGAAATTTAGAGCTCATAAAAAAACCAATAAATATTTAGGCACATAACTATGTAAACAAATTGATAGCAATATTTAAGTCAACTTAAGAAAACTCAAAATGAAACCCCAAATCAAAGTGTCCTGCCATAGTACATGATGCCCACCTTCAAAAATTCCCAGGCGAGATTCATTTATTTGCTGGAATAAAGCCTTCTGGTTTTCAAAAGGAGCGATTCTGTCATAGCGACCACCACAAATAAGTGTCCCAACCCTGAGCTCAGGCAAGCGTTCAAAGGTATCATGTCCCTTTCTTGCCTGGAGCTGTCGAGAACGGCATAAAGCCCCTTCCGGCTTATTTATAGAAATCTCACAAACTTGCTTGTAGTAATTCCGCAGAGGTGTGTAGAGCGCCGTTTCTATTTGTTCATTATTGGAACTCGGCATACGGCTATCTCCAGCCGAGATGAAAAAGTTAACTTTTTCCTCGACGTTCATTGCTTCGATATCATATTTATGGAGAGGAAATGAAGCTCCTCCCGGCCCCCCAGAACTGGTGACTATCAAAACGAGTCTCTGCACAGCTTGTGGATAGAGAAGCGCAAACTCCTGCAATACCATTCCACCAAAAGATTCGCCAATAAACAGTGCATCCTGCCAACCTATATGCTCCATTAAACGCTTGAGATCCTGGGCATAGTCAAACATCGTAGGAGACGCATCGGGAGAATTGGATTGCCCAATTCCTCGTGGATCAAAACTCAGTATTTCAAAATGTCGTGCCAATGGAGAATCAAATACAGTCGGATGTACTCTGAGATCACTGAGAGTACCGGGATGGAATACCAGGCGAGGACCATTCCCGCGAAGCTCAAAGTACAGGCTCACGCCATCCTGGCTAAATACCGACATACAGTTCCACCATCAAATACCAGATAGCTGTAGTAAGAATAACTACAAAGGTATAGTTCAGCAGCAGAAAGTGAGTGACAAAGAGATTCACCTTAATCCCAATAAATAGGGAAATGGCACCTTTTCCGGGTGAAAAGGAAGAAAGGCCTGAAATAGCAGCTATAAACCACTTCACCTCATTTTTATAAATTTACCTGCTCTCCACCATATACACACCAGAATCGGTAATGAAGCCGATGTGAGACTTTCCACTTTTACTGCGACGTGAAATGGCTGGCCACTATAAAGACAGACTGGATTCTGTTTCAAAAATATTAACGAGCCTCCTTTACCCAAATAAAGTGAAACATCCACTACTGGGTAACAAAGCAACAGCAAGTATGATAGCGCGACAGTCCGACCATAATGAACAGGCCGGTCAAACACGCGGTTAAACATGAAGCTCTACCTGGTACCAGCGCCCTTGCTTACTTCCACATTTCTTTACATAAATTCCACATTCCTTACGCATTCCTGAACTATGTTGGCTCTCATCGGTTAGTGAAAAAAGCCTCCTTCCCAAGATAAGGCTCCACACCAGTTATGAAATACTGATAGCAACAATCCACTCAGTCGAATCCAAAAAGGAGAGCACTGTGAATAAAATTCTGATTCCCATCGCTATGCTAGCCATCGCCTCTACAGCAACGGCACAACCTCGCAAACCGCCTCAGGAGGCCTTTGATGCATGTAATGAAATGTCGGAAGGGGATTCCTGCACCGTTGAAACTCCACGAGGTACATTGGAAGGCACTTGCCGTATCCCTCCCAGGGAAGAGCAACTGGTCTGCGTACCGGCAAAAATGGAGGGCCACAGACCGCGCAGGGACAAAGAAGCGGATTCCGAATAAATTTTCCGATCTGTCAGGGGCCGTGCAGTTTTAGGTTGTCGTATGAAAAAGTGGTTATTACTAACTCTTGTCTTTGTTGCCCCGACTGCTCTAGGTCATTTACCAGAAACAGCAACTGAAGCCTGCCATAGCCTCACTCCCGGTGCCAGTTGTGCTGTCGGGCATAGTATTGGCCAGTGTTTTAACTTAACAGAGTCCCAGACACTCATCTGCCTACCGGAGAGATTGAATATTGCCCAGGCCCCCTCCAAAGACCGTATTGCAGGCAGACCTCCCACTCGCAAACACCTAGCAATACAGTCAGATGGGTTGCAAAGCACTGTTCCTGCAAATCGTACGCCTATCGCCTCCAGTGTGGTGACGGTGTCTGTGCAGGGCCCCTGGAGAGTGATTGAAGCCAATGGTATCTCAACCCATAAAACAGGCGCTTTTCCCAACGCAGGTAATCCACACAGAATTGAAACCCAGCGCTATAAATACAGAATTCCAGCCACCCCCAAAGTGGCAGCACAAGTCACACCCGTCACACTGCAGAATTTCGGCATCGGCATTAACGGTGTGCCTTTTGATCCAAGTGCAGCAGAATGGTATCTGGGTAATCGTGGCCCTTGGCGATATGAAGCGTTATCAGGTGCAGTCTCCTTAGGTGTGGATGATAACTTTGCGCATGTGCAGCCTAGCGGAGCCTACCACTACCACGGCCTGCCGACCGGACTTCTGGCACGCTTGCAAGTAACCTCTGAGCACCACTCACCGCTAATTGGTTGGGCTGCAGATGGCTTCCCAATTTATGCCTTGTACGGTTTTCAAGATGGCCAAAATAGTGAATCCGGTATCGCAAAAATGCGGTCCAGTTATCAAGTGAAAGCTGGGCAGCGTCCTGCTGGCAGCAATCAGCCAGGCGGTTACTATGATGGTACTTTCGTAGCTGACTACGAGTATGTGGAAGGCTCAGGCTCCCTTGATGAGTGCAACGGCCGTTTCGTGCGCTCCCCCAACTTTCCCGAGGGCACCTACGCCTACTTCCTCACTGAAGAATGGCCAATTATTCCGCGCTGCTACAAGGGTACGCCTTCAGAAGATTTTCGCCGGGGCCCACAGAGAACACCCCGCGACAGAGGAGCGGGAAGGAGATTCGGCTGACTCAACCAAACCTGCCAATTTATTTAAACAATACGTTTAAAGGCGATCGCTAACCGGGTAACAGTTGAATCAACAGCAGTTTCTCCTCAAACAACAAATTACAATGATTTGCTGAAAAAATTTAGCAGTTTCAGCTCATATCTATAACGGAAAGGGCTTCCGCCAGAGTTTTTACCGAGTGCATTTCCATCCCCTCGATATCATTTTTTAAGCGGTTTGCGGCGGGCACTATCGCCTTGCGGAAACCGTGCTTGGCCGCTTCACGCAAACGCTCCTGGCCTGAAGGCACAGGTCGAATCTCGCCAGACAGGCCCACTTCACCGAACACCACCAAATCTCGGGGCAGAACGCGGTTACGGAAACTGGAAACCACAGCCAATAACAAAGTCAGATCAGCACTGGTTTCCATGACCTTAACCCCACCTACCACATTGATAAATACGTCCTGGTCGCCCACCAATACACCACCATGTCGGTGCAGCACTGCCAACAACATGTTCAAACGGTTTTGGTCGAGCCCCACCGCCACACGGCGCGGATTACCCAAACTGCTGTCATCCACTAACGCCTGCAACTCCACCAAAAGTGGGCGAGTACCCTCCCAAACAGAAGTTACCACCGAACCCGCGGCGATTTCCTCTGCGCGCTGCAAAAAAATAGCGGAGGGGTTGGAGACTTCTTTAAGACCCTGTTCGGTCATAGCGAACACCCCCAGCTCATTGACCGCACCAAATCGATTTTTGTGCGCGCGCAAAGTGCGGAAACGGGAGTCGTGAGTACCTTCAAGTAAAATGGAGCAATCGATAATATGCTCCAGTACTTTGGGGCCGGCGAGGCTGCCATCTTTCGTGACGTGGCCCACAAGAATCAGTGCCGTGCCGGTTTGCTTGGCGTAGCGGGTCAGGTAGGCTGCACTCTCCCGTACCTGAGCTACCGAGCCTGGTGCGGACTGTACATCGCTCATATGCATGACCTGGATGGAGTCCACCACCATCACTTGCGGATTCACCTCCCTGGCCGCCAGGCAGATGCGCTCTACATCAGTTTCGCTAAGTAGTTGCAGGGAGTCTGTAGGCAAGCCCAGGCGCTTGGCCCGCATAGCCACCTGCTGTAAGGACTCCTCCCCGGTGATATACAACGCTGGCATGGAGATAGCCAAATGACACAGAGTTTGTAGTAGTACCGTGGATTTACCGGCTCCGGGGTGTCCACCAATCAGCACTACCGAGCCCGGCACCAGACCCCCGCCCAGCACACGATCTAACTCAGAGGCGGAAGTGGGAATTCGCGGTAATTCGCTCAGGTCAATTTCCGAGAGCTTTTGCACCTTGCCAGCACCAGCAGTGCCGGCATAGCCGCTCTGCGCATCGGTAAAATTGGCTGCACGGCTGTCCTTATGTTCAGGCCCAAGCCGTACCTCTGAAAGGCTATTCCAAGTACCACAGGCACTGCACTGCCCTGCCCATTTGGTGTAGTCCGCACCACATTCATTACATACATAGGCAGTTTTGCGTTTTGCGGCCAAGGTTATCTCCCGAACAGTTGCCCGAATAATTTGGCGTACAGTTTACCCCTTATCAGGGAACAACGGGCAGCGCTGAGCAGACATAAATGACTCACCTGTATCGGTCCAACGCAATGGCACTTACTTCCTTAATCTACGCCGTCTACGCGATTGATCTAGATCAATTCCCTGGGTCTCCACCGAGATAATATCCGCCGCTGCCTGTACCCACTAATGGGGAGGCATTCATTCACACTGACCAATCACCAAACAGGAAGTAAGCATGTCGTCTATTTCTCTTCGCGGCGCAATTCTAGCGCTCGCCTTGGCCTCGACCTCCGCCCTGGCAGCAGACCACGAAGTTAAAATGTTGAACCAGGGCAAGGATGGCATGATGACTTTTGAACCAGCCTTCCTAAGCGTTGCCTTGGGCGACACAGTAACTTTTCTTCCCACTGATATGGCCCACAACACCCGCTCCGTATTTTCCCCAGCAGAGGGCGCTTCCTGGAACGGCACTATGGGGGAAAAAGTGACTGTAACCCTGAACAAAGAGGGTGTTTACCTATACCAGTGTGACCCACATCTACCACTGGGTATGGTTGGGGTAATTCAGGTCGGCGAAGCCGGCAACCTTGAGGAGGCCAAGAAACACGCCGAAGGGATGAATGATCGTATTGCTGTAAATAAGGAGCGACTGCAACAGTACCTCGGCTTGGTGAAATAAGGAGAGCCGCGGCGTGGACATCCTATTTGAAAAAGGCCACCACCTGGTTGCGCGTTTCTGCGATCTGGTCAATGAGCAGAATGGCAGCGACGGCGTTCAGGCCAACCAGTTTGTAATTCGCCGCGGTACCAAGGGAGCGCTCATTGATCCCGGCGGCGATCTAACCTATACACCCCTGACTATCGAGCTCAGCCGCCACCTTAACCTGAGCGATCTTGAATACATTCTGGCCTCACACCAGGATCCGGATATTATCGCCTCGTTGCCGCGCTGGATGCTGCATTCCCGCTGTAAGGTGGCAGTATCAAAACTTTGGTCGCGCTTCTTGCCACATTTAGTATCTGGCTTCGTAGCCTCTCGGGCGGGCAGTGAGAAATGGCAGGACCGCATAGTACCGCTCAATGATAAAGGCGAAGTACTGCCTTTTGCCGATAGTGAAATCTGGGCCCTGCCCGCTCACTTTCTGCATTCATGTGGCAATTTCAGCTTCTATGATCCGGTTAGCCGTATCCTGTTTTCCGGAGATATTGGTGCCTCCCTCGGTGGCGAAGAGGGAGAGGTGTTAGATTTCGACACACATATCCCATCAATGGAAGGTTTTCACCAGCGCTATATGGGAGGCAATTGGGCCTGCCGGCTTTGGGCCAAGATGGTGCGTGAATTAAACCCGTCTATGATCGTGCCTCAGCACGGCGGCTATTTCTCCTCGGACGAAACCAAAAACCGATTCCTAGGTTGGCTGGAGAAGCTGGAGTGCGGCCCAGATCTATTGCGCCATCAAGATTTCCGCCTGCCCCTCGGCAAGTCCTGAACCCAGAGATATTGACTGGTGGCGCCTGCAACGCCACCAGTGTTTCACCTCATTAACCAACACCCCGGTCACTGTTGCGCCCCTAAGTGTCAGCTCATACACTGCGTCCCTGTACTTATTCAGGCCGAAGCCATGAACCCCGGATTTTTACGCTCACTGCTACTGATACTGCTCCTTGCCTTTGCCGGCTTGGCTTCGGCGGTACCTTGTATTGAGCGTGGTGAGGTAGCACCGGCCTTAATGAGCGCTGATTCCAACGAACAGAGTCACTGTTCCTCAGAGAAGCCTGACGACTGTAGCAATGAGCACGCCGGCAATTGCAGTATTGAGTGCGGCTGCTGTCCTGGGCTTGGCAATAACCTCGCTGCCCCTTCTGATAGCAAGCCCATTTTTATTACGCAGGGCTCATGTAATACAGCCTATTTCCGTTTCAACTCCCCTCCAGAGCCAGATACCGAGTTGCGACCTCCTATTCACTCCTGAATTGCAACAGGCACCACAGGGCTCTCCTGACCCAGACAATCCACCAGGAAATTTTTCACGCGCGAACAGATCTCCGCGTGCCCAGAGCCCCGTGCATTTTTCACATGACGCGTAATCAATTTTGAAAACAAGGAGACTCTCCATGTACCGAACTTTCCTGGCTGCTATAGCCTCTATCTTTATCCCCATGGCATTGAGCGCCTGTGCCGAGTCTATTGAATCACCGGCACAAAGCCCCAGCCTGACCACCTACAAGTCAGCCACTTGCGGTTGCTGCAAAGTCTGGGTTGATCACGCTCGGGAAACTGGCTTCGATGTGGTAGCGAAAGATGTCGATGACCTTAACAGCGTCAAAAAGCAGCATGGAATTGAACCCCGCTACCAGTCTTGCCACACCAGTGTGTCCAAGGAAGGCTATGTTTTCGAAGGGCATGTGCCAGCCAAAATGATTCACCAATTTTTGGAGAATCCACCGAAAAATGCCCTGGGGCTGGCAGTTCCCGGTATGCCCCTGGGAAGTCCTGGCATGGAGGTAGGCGATCGCTTTACCCCCTACCAGGTAATGCAAATAAACAAAGATGGCAGCAGCGTGGTTTATGCCGCGATTAACTCTGCCGGAGAACAGTTCTGAGGGCTGTCGATGACAAACCCCCCATGGTGTGGTGCGATCTCGCGCCGCACCTTTGTGACCGGCCTTACCGCCGGCGCAGCTCTATTAGGCTTATCTAGTCTTCCCCTCGCCGCCAGAACGAGGGTGCCTCCACCCACGATACTAAGTGGCGAGCATTTCTCCCTGAAAGTGGGCCAAAGACCGGTCAACTTCACCGGCCAACGACGCAACGCTATTTCAGTTAATGGTTCAGTTCCCGGCCCAGTTCTGCACTGGCGTGAAGGGCAAACTGTCACCCTGAATGTGTTCAGTCAGTTACCCAAGGATACTTCGATTCACTGGCACGGTATCAGAGTGCCGAGCAATATGAATGGAGTGCCGGGGCTCAATTTTCCTGGAATTAGGCCTGGGGAAAACTTTCGCTATCGTTTCAAGGTAAAACAAAGCGGCACTTACTGGTACCACAGCCACTCCAGCTTCCAGAGGCAACAAGGACTCTATGGAGCCATCGTCATTGATCCAATTGACGAAGACCCGGTGGCCTATGACCGGGACTATGTGGTGTTGCTTTCCGATTGGAGCGACGATTCCCCCCAGCGGATTTACTCTAACCTGAAGAAAGATGGCCACTATTACAACCGCCACCGCCGCCGCACCACCACAGATCTTTGGCGAGATGTACGCGCAAAAGGTATAGAGCAAACCTGGCGCGAACGTCATCCATGGAACTTCGCTGGCATATCTGATCGGGACGTATCTGATATCACCAGCGATACCTACAGCTACCTGATCAATGGACAAACCCCGGAGGACAATTGGACTGCCCTATTTGCCCCCGGAGAAAAAGTACGGCTACGTTTTATCAACGCCTCAGCCATGACAATCTTCGACCTGCGCATTCCTGGCTTGGATATGACAGTGGTCAGTGCCGATGGCCAGAATATTCAGCCTCTGCGGGTAGATGAGTTCCGCCTTGGCACCGGGGAAACCTACGATGTGGTAGTTAGGCCTAAAGAGGACAGAGCCTACACTCTGTTTGCCCAAGCGATAGACCGCGGTGGTTTCGCTCGTGGCACTTTAACGCCAAATCAGAAATTCACTGCCGAAGTTCCCTCCATGGACCCAATCCCAATACTTGATGAGCGCGATCTGGGATTCACTCCTGCCAGTGGCGCTAAAGCCGCCGGCAGACAGCCTTCCGCTGAAGAACACAGTGGCAAACTGGCCCCCGCCGGCCTGGGAAGCAATAGCTCTATCATTCACCAACCAACAGAAAAAGGTCATGGCGTAGCCCTGCGCGCGCTCACTCCAAAAAATGGAGTGTATGATCCCGGCGTGGGACTGCGTAAACATCAGCAGCGCTACAACCGCCGCGTACTTTGTTACGCGGATCTTCGCAGCCTCACTCCATCGTTAGGCCAACGCGAACCGCAGCGGGAACTGCAGTTACACCTCACCGGTAATCCAGCACGTTATCTATGGTCAGTTGATGGCGTTAAATATAGGAATGCCACACCGATACTATTAACCTATGGCGAGCGCATTCGTATCACTCTGGTAAACGACACTCTGCTCACCCAGCCCATGCACCTGCATGGTTTATGGAGTGAGCTGGAAACCGGCGATGGAGAGTACCTGCCACGCAAGCACACGGTGATAGTGCAGCCCGGCGCCAAAATCAGTTTTCTGGTAAATGCCGATACCCGAGGGCGCTGGGCATTACACTGCCAAATGCTCTATCGCGCTCACGGCATTTTCCGTGAGGTCCGTGTGGTATGAACCACCACACAATAATAAAAGCCACAACAA
This sequence comes from Microbulbifer variabilis ATCC 700307, assembly GCF_000380565.1. Taxonomy (GTDB): domain Bacteria; phylum Pseudomonadota; class Gammaproteobacteria; order Pseudomonadales; family Cellvibrionaceae; genus Microbulbifer; species Microbulbifer variabilis. The sequence continues at coordinate 409,860 of NZ_AQYJ01000028.1, read as the reverse complement.
CAGCCCTCATTGCCCTATGCTCCGAGCCGAGTTTTCAAGCAGCTTTAGCCCAAAATCAGGAAGATCTGCACCACAGCATCCAGTCTCGCTCCAACGAAACTACCGTTGGAGAAGGTAATGGCATCGCTGGGGAAGAAGATAAACCTACAGCCAAGTTCAGTTTCGACCAGTTCGAGCGGCGCGGCCAAAATGGCGCAGCAATTGAAGGGGATTTCAGTTATGGAGGCGACATTAATAAGCTGGTGCTGGAAATCGATTTCGAGCGGGGAGGAGGTGAAACAGAAAAAAATGAGCGATGGCTGGTCTACAGCCGCGCTATTTCCAAAAACTGGAATTTCCTCTCCGGCATACGTCACGACCTCCAGAGAGAGAGTACCAGCCGTAACTGGCTGGCGGTTGGTTTAATCGGAGAAACACCTTACTCATTAGAAATGGATGCGGTGTTATTTCTTGGGAAAAGTGGCAGCACAGCTTTCCGTCTGGAAGCGGAATATGAGGCCAAACTCGCAGAGAAAGTCACTCTGATTCCGCGCCTAGAACTGAATTTTTTCGGTCAAAATGACGAAATCGCCGGTAGTGGTACGGGATTATCTCAAGCAGAATTAGGTTTGCGCCTTCTCTATGAGATTCATCCCAAGTTTTCCCCTTATGTTGGGGTTCATCATGAGCGAGAAGTGGGCAATGCAGCGGACTTTGCCCGTGAAGAAGGAGAAAAAGTATATACTACCGTGTGGGTTATCGGTATTCGTGCTTGGTTTTAATCCCCACCCTACCAATAATTTCTTTCACAACAAACTACTGTTCGTCGAGAAAATTCAATAGACATTCTAAATAATTCATCATGGTAGTTTAAATACACGACATTTTCTTACTCATAGTGGATTAACAGACAGACCTCAGTAAAATCGAGAGTTTAGACAGGCAATATACTTATAATCATTATTAATTCCCTACAATTTACAAACCTAAAATCTGTAAATTATCAGCGTCATAAATATCTTTTGCGGTGGATGAACGAAAATTCCATATCAGACAAAATGAGGTTAAAAAGGGCTAAAGGTGTCGCACTTCAATCCTACAGCTCAGTGCCATATTCCTTCATCACACCTTTGCAAAGATTTTTTTGCACTCACCACCGTAGATTTAACTAGATATCTGACCCTCATATGGAAGTCCTGCCAAGATATAAGACAACCTCTTTCACATAAAGCACCAATAACACCAGTAATTATTTTTTTATTACTAATAGGAATGCAGCCTGCCAAAGGACAGTCTCAAGGAGATTTACATCACTCTATCCAGTACCGCTCCACACTGAATGATACGAACATAAGAGAAGACAAGCCGATAGCCAAGCTCAGTCTTGACCAATTCGAATTACAAGGCAATAACGGAGCCACCATCGAAGGTGACTTCAGCTATGGCACAGATGAAAGTAAGATATCAATAGAGGTTGATTATGAACGCACCAATGGAGAAACTGATGAAAATGAATTATGGGGAGTTTATAGCCGCTCAGTTTCTGCCAACTGGAATGTTCTTACCGGAATACGCCATGATTTTCAGTTAGAGAACACCAGCCGTAACTGGTTTGCCATTGGAGTTATTGGCGAAACGCCCTACTCTTTCGAAATGGATGCTGTACTTTTCTTTGGTAGAAGTGGTAGCACAGCCCTTCGTATAGAAGGGGAGTATACGTTCAAAATTTCAGAAAAAGTGAGCTTAGTACCACGTGCTGAGCTAGATTTCTTTGGGCAAAATGATGCGAGTGTGGACGGCGGTTCTGGTCTATCCGAAATAGAAATCGGCGTGCGCTTACGTTATGAAATTCACCCCAAGTTTTCCCCCTATATTGGCATTCATCAATATCGAAATACCGGTAATACGGCTGACTTTGAACGCGAAGAAGGAGAAATGGTATACGATACTGTATGGGTTCTTGGATTTAGGGCTTGGCTATAAGGCCGAAGAGTACTATTCTCCGAATGCCTAGTATCTACACTAAACCAATAAGCCCTCTAAAATCTCATCCTCACGAATATCCCAGCATCAACTCAAACCGCCCCACACTAAGTTGCTAGTAAGAAGAACTTTTAAGGGTACCCAAAGGAAATCAATAGACCAGAATACAGACAGCCAATTGACGCTCTAATCTACCTTAAATATTTCTCTAACTCCGATGCTGTATCCTACCGCGGGAACTCTTCAGTGATTTTCGTCATTGTATTTTTTCTTTGACAGTTTAAGGCAAGGGAAATTACGCGTCTCTTACCTGCGCGCGATTTGCTTCCAAGCAACGAAAGTCATCAATTGCTGGAAACCCAAAAAAACCTATAATACCACTATCAAAATAATCCTTAAAAGCTAAGCCTTTTTGTTATTTACAATACCTTTAAACACTCTGCCCGATAGCTTCAACAACATCGCTCGGCTCAATAGTCTAGGAAGTAAAACAAGCGTCCACTTTTGCTTACCCGAAAGCACATAACTTTTCTTTGCCAAGAATCCATTGATTCCAACCAGAGCAACGTGCTCAGCGGTTTCATATAAATTTTCATCAACGCTTACCTTATTATTTGCCACCTCAGCAAAATTTGTCTTGGTTCCACTGGGGCAGAGGCAGGTAACAGTGACTCCCGTTCCAAGCAGTTCATTATGTAGAGCTTCTGAGAAATTTAACACATAACTTTTAGATGCAGAATAAACCCCTGCATAGGGTACTGGCGTTAAAGCTGCACTGGAAGCCACATTGATAATCCCCCCTGTATTTCTTGACTTCATTTCAGGAAGGTATAAATAGCATAACTCAGTTAAGGTATTAATATTAAGCTGAAGTAAACTTCTGTATGTCTTCAAGTCAAAGTCTTGGAAATTCCCCCATTTACCGAATCCTGCATTGTTGACTAAGATATCTATTGCCAATCCCCGCGATTGGGTTTCGATATATAGTTTCTGTGCGGCACCTTCCACGCTTAAATCAATTTCAATAATATCCACTTTAACTGAATATCTCCCTTCAATCTTCCTGGCTATCTCCGATAAAGCCCTATAGTTACGGGAAACTAAAATGAGGTTCGCGCCTTTCTTTGCACATTCATAAGCAAAGGCTTCGCCGATACCAGAGGAGGCGCCGGTTATCAATACAACTTTTTTATCCATCTGTATGTTCCCCTTGTAAGAAATTCAACTGAATTGCCATAATCACGGTTGCACAACCAATTCAACCTGTCCTTCTGCAATAAACTTCCTCCACCAGGGAAGAGTCGGAGCCGGCATACGCACATCAACCGGGGCACCAATAATGGGGGTCAGGATCGCCGCCCCATGGGGTTCTGCAGCAGCTAGCGCTCGCTCTAGAGGTTCAAACCAATCATGCAGGGCAAGATCAAAAGTACTGTTATGGATGGGCACCATAGCGCGACCACGCAGATCCAGGTGAGCCTGCACACTCTCTTCCGGCATCATGTGAATTTCACTCCACAGATCGTTGTAGGCACCAGTTTCAATCAAGGTCAGATCAAACGGGCCCAAGCGCTCACCTATCTCCCGAAAACCACTGAAATAGCCGCTATCACCGCTAAAGAAAATTCGGGCATCGCGCCCGGCAATCACCCAGCTGGCCCACAGAGTCTTATCACGGTCAGTAAGGCCGCGTCCGGAAAAATGTTGAGCCGGAGTTGCAGTAAATTGCAAGCTGCCAACAGCATATGACTGCCACCAGTCAAGCTCGGTAATCTTGTCTGATGCAACCCCCCAGTCCCGCAAATAATTGCCAACCCCCGTGGGAACAAGAAATCGTTCTACTCTCTCATCCAGGATACGCACGCTGGCTTTATCCAGATGATCGTAGTGATCGTGGCTTATTATTACGACTTTTAGTGCTGGTAAGTCCTGCAGAGACAGAGGTAGCGGGTGAAAACGCTTCGGTCCCATCCACTGCACTGGTGAGGCTCGCTCACTGAATACCGGGTCAGTAAGCACGTATTCTCCATCAAGACGGATCAGTACTGATGAGTGTCCCAAACGATAGACTGTAGGCTGATTCTCGTTACTGGTAAGTACTTCCTTTGTAATCGGCTGCAGAGGAAGGGGCGCTTTCGGTAACGGCGCAGCCCTCTCTGCGCGAATGTAGGCACCGATAATCTCAACAACCTTACCCATCCCGGCTTTATAGTCGACTTCTGAGTTTTGAAACTTATTCGGCTGAGTAGCACAGCTGTTAAACAGACCAACGGACATACCTACCACTCCTAATAATAACCACCAGTGTTTTTTCATAGATACCACCAAGTAAACTATACAGTGCAGTTTATTGCCGAAAGATACAAAAGTAAACTAATTAGTGTAAAATTAATTGTGAAGTAAGATTCACCGCCAGGCGGATTTCCTAGTGCAATCAGAAGTACCGAGAGTCATATGAACGAAAAGAAGCCAACCAGAAGTGAGCTGAAGCGCCAGGCCATTATTGATGCCGCTAAACAAGCTTTTCAGGAACTCGGTGTTCAGGGTACCAGCATGGATGAATTGGCAGCCCGTGCTCAAGTATCCAAGCGCACTGTATACAATCACTTTGCCAGCAAGGAAGCGCTGGTTATGTTTTTGATTGGCGAACTCTGGCAGCAGGCAACCCAACCCCCTGGCTGCGAATACAATCCGAACAGCGACCTCCATACACAGTTGCGCGCCCTGCTCGAGTTGGAGATTAAAACCATCTGCAACCCCCAGTATATTGAATTGAACCGAATGGCTTTCGACTACTTCTTCCACCAACCGGAAGCCCTGCGCAAAGAGATGGAAAAGTTCAAAGCTAATGAAACCGGCGTACAGCGCTGGATAAAATCTGCTTTAGCCGATGGCCGTTTGAGGCAGCTGGATCTAGAGATCGCCAGCGGCCAGATACACAATTTGATAAAGGGAAGTTGCTTTTGGCCACAGCTGCTCCAGCTTTCTGGCCAACCGACCCCTACTGAGCAAGAAGCTCTGGCCGAGCGCACTACAGCTATGTTTTTGAGTCATTATCGAGCTTAAAAGGTATAGTGTTAAATATCAATGAAAGCACTTAGTTCCTCCTGGGTCCGCCTATAGAAATTATCTAACCCACTAATCGTAAAAATTTTAGTGGCTTAGTTTCTCGCTATTGAAGCAAGAGCAGGCGCTATGGCAGAAACCCGCTTCAATATAAATGTGGCACTGGAAGTTTCCCGAGATCTAAATTGATTATGAAAATTATTTCATTATGAACAACGGGAAGATAAGATATTGATATCAATAATTAAAATCAGCCTTTTCATGAAATAAATCTAGAAGCCCCTAAAATTCATAGTGGGAAAAATGTATTAACATTTCACCTAGATAAGGCCGCCTACTCCACCCACTACTAGATTAATAAACTTAGATACGGCCTATGTATTCGATATAAAGTTTCTACGAACAAAGGGAATAGACATATATGATCAGAGAGTACAAATTGAGTGACTTGAACATCATTTTAGATATTTGGTTAACAGCCTCGATCAATTCACACAGATTTATCTCTTCTGAGTTCTGGGAATCACAGCTGGAAGATATGCGCGATATCTATATCCCAAACTCAGAAACCTATGTCTTTGAGAGAGACAGAAAAGTAGCTGGGTTTTATTCCCTCAATGGTAGTTCATTGGCTGCAATCTTTGTTTATCCACACGTCCAGGGTCAAGGTATAGGAAAGCAACTTCTGTCTCATGCAAAGTCTCAACGGTCTCATCTGACACTCTCCGTCTATAAAGAAAATACACCCAGTTATCATTTTTATCTCTCTCAAGGTTTCCTACCAATAAAGGAACAGCTAGATAAACATACGGGACATATTGAATATCTAATGAGTAATAAAGCACAATAAGCCACCCTACTGTCTACCTTTTTTGAGCCTCACTTCGGATAGCTTCTATTTATTGCACCAATACGAAAAAAATGAAGCAATGACAAGGACGATGCTATGATTACACTTCCACAGTTAACAGAATTACTTGGCTGGGCATCAATAATCAATATTGCCTACCTTCTCCTGGCAACAATAGTTATTTCTTTTATGAATAAGTGGTTATCTTCTATTCATAGTAAGCTATTTAGATTAAAGGCTGGGGAGTTGAACTCCAAGTACTTTGACTTCCTAAGTATTTACAAAATCGTGACACTGGTATTTATCGTGGCGCCATATATCGCTCTGAAAATTATGGGTCAGTAATTATCCAAACAAACTGCCAAATTTCATTTAAACCTAAAGAACCAATAAAATGCTTACCACAGATCTAAAGTCAAAACTTGACGCGATATTCGACAAGCATGTACAGGCTGAACTTGCCGGCGATCTCGATGGAACCCTGTCCACTATGGCGCCCAATCCTCATATCGTAAATATACCAACCATGCTAGGTGGTCAAGGCCCTCAGAGCATCCGTACATTTTACTCCAAACATCTTATAGGGCAGTTTTTTCCACCCGATGTTACTTTCGAAACTATTTCTAGAACATACAGCGAAGAGCGACTCGTCGATGAGTTGATCATATCATTCACTCATACTATAAAGATGGACCACATGCTACCGGGAATTGAACCAACCGGAAGGCGAGTTGAAGTAATATTTATTGTTATTGTGGGCGTTGAAAATGACAAGGTAGCTTACGAGCATATTCTGTGGGACCAGGCAAGTGTTCTGGTCCAGCTTGGCCTATTAAACCCAGAAGGTCTTCCGGTTGTTGGCGCAGATGCCGTAGCAAAAATCAGAAATCCAGCCTTGCCGGATCCTTTTTTTAATGGCTCCTAAAAAATCAGTATTTGCGACCCATTCATTTCATGTTATAGATGTTGCTTATCTAAATTTTCCAGGTGTATTAGTTGAGCATTGAGCCTAGCCTAGCCTAGCCTAGCCTAGCCTAGCCTAGCCTATATTTTTATCTTAATATTCTTTTAGATATTATTTATTTTATATAGAGAGCTATTTTCAAATCATAAAATGTACCCCCCAATTTACTGGTAAATTCTGCGGTAGATTTTATTCATTAATGAAATAGAGCCATAAATAACACTACCTAAGGCTAAGAATCTCGCACCCTCTGGCTTAGAAAATTTTATTTCTTTACTTCTGAGAGGTCCTTTACAACTCTCACATGCTGCATCATACCGCCATCTTCATGATATAGCAGGTGGCAGTGTAAAGGGTATTTACCCGTAAAGTCTTTAAAACGGGTTCGAAATTTTACATATCCATGTGGAGGCACCTGGAAAGTATCGCACCAGAATGGCAGCTTCAGTGTATGGTGCATCGGGTCTTCACCTACCACTTCAATAACATAGTAAGGATTGACATGAATATGTATCGGGTGAGGAAACTCACTCTCATTGACCAGAGTCCACTCCTCTATCGCATCTAACTCAACATAGTGGTTTACCACATCACAACCACCAAATGGCGCATGATCAATACTTACATTTAGACCACGGAAATATTTATCCGGATCATCCAGCGTATTGGCCTGCAAGGTCAATCGCCGTGTATTAGTGATCTCATCATCTGTAATAGGCTTTAAAAGATCAACCTTAAAACTCTCAGGAAATGGAGGTGGAGCACACCTTGACGGAGGCTTGCTGGGAGCGTAAATAGCAGTACCAATCTCCTCACCCTGCTCAATCGCGATAACAAACAACGGGCTATTATTGTGGTACTTGTAGTGCGGCATCTGCTGAAATTCAATGGCGTTATTATATACATAGAAATGCGCACCGGGCGTTGCAGCCTCACTAATTTTGAGAAACAAGGAAGCGCGATTCGCGGGACCCAAACTTACGCCATCCTGCAGGCGGTAGTCTTCTGTGGGATTCCCATCAAAGCCGTAAATGTACATCTGCGCGAACCAAGGGCAGTCTATGTCTATTGACGTGCGAGTGGTTGCATTGAGGAGACGCAAGTTCAGTAACTCTCCCACCGTCGCATGTATCACTGGGCAATATTGACCATTCACAGTAATGCAGTATTCACTGTCGGGGAACTTGGCAACCTGATGTTGGTCCTCCACTCTTCCTTTTTCATCTACCGCAATATTTTGAAATACCAATACATATTCCTTAACACCCATCGCCTCCAGTTCATCATCAAAATCGTCACGTACAATTAAGGCACCAGCCATACCACTTCCGACTTGTATCGCGACAGAGCCGTGTTTATGAGGGTGATACCAGTAGAGGCCGGGCGGGTGATTTTTTGGAATATCATATTCATAGGTGAAATTTTCACCCGGCGGGATTTTCATACAAACATTATCACCTGGAGACTCTGGGGAAACGTGAAGTCCGTGTGTATGCAGGTTATAAGTATTGAATTCATGAGGAAAATTGATCATTCCGGAATCACCCTCTTCCTCTTCAGGTGGCAGCTTGTTATTGGTTTGAATTGTCAGATGGCTACCGGGGCGTATTTCAATGGTCGGCCCGGTAAGGGTAAACCCAGCTTCCCGGGTGATTGAAGATGAAAATACACGTGTCCAGACAGGAGTTTCATTTTTTTTGTAAAAACTGAAGACATTGTTCTCTTCGTACTGAACATCCAATTCAACACGTAGATTCCTATCTGCCTTACTCATCGAATATACCGGTGGGTTTACCAGCGGCTCTAAGAAAGAGATATTCTTTCGATTATTCACGGTATCGCCTCAAATCCTTTTAAAGGCATAGAAAATATTAATACACTAGCATCATCGATATAACCGCTCTCTTGGTTATAACTTCTGGAAAAAAGTTCTCTATATAGTATCCCAACCTGGGATCAACTTATCCAAGTATAGAGTTCAGTGTAGGCCACTGAGTGTCTGTCAAAGAATGACATCTATATAAGCCTGGAATGAAACAGGTAAGAGAAGTAATCTACGCTTTAGCCGATCTAATTACGAGTGTAAAAAATCCCCATCAAGGAGCCTTTCTCCAAAACTTACAATTTATCTTAGGCATATGCCAATTACGACCTCTATTCGGTTCATACCGGCGCGCCACACGGCTCCAGTGAGAACAGTATCCAGAGTTAGGGATTAGCTTCATTCGATCCTCAGTCATCAGCAACAACAACTGAGATTTAAGTAACCAATAGGTGGTCATCTAAAGAAAAATAGCCTTGAACAAAAAATCTTTTAATCTGAATAGAGAAAGACCAAGCATACCGAAGTCTTGATTACCTTTGCGAACAAAACAACAGAATCTATTCACAATACTTATAAATTTTACTTTCAGAATCAAACTCCAAGGCTGATTATTTCAGTTAAAAGATATGCATAAATGAATTGTTGAGATTTTATTCGGCTAAGAAACCTAGAAAAATTTCCCCTGGCTACTTAATTTGAGAATATCTGCTTACTACATTATTGGCTCTGCATCCTTGCGACCAGGTTCCATCTTTGAATTTTACGGCGCTGTAAAAGTAAACATTAATTTCATCAAATTACTATTCCTTTGATGTTTCTACAGCTTGATTATTTTGACATATCTGGTGCCTGAAACTGATCATAATGATCAAATTCGCAATAAACCAAAGGTCTTTAATGATAAAAATTCCACTGGATGCTAGAACCCACGGTTTTTCCCAGCTCCCGGGATAACTAAGCAGGAACGTTTGGGTAGTAACAAAAACAGCCCCACAAAGTAATACTCCAGGCCAGAAGAGTGCCCTAACATGAATACCTATAGCCAATATAACCAAGGCAAGCAGATCATAAACGCCAATAATATTGGATGCTTGCTGGACACTGAAAAAGTTATACAACCAGGACATCAATGGGGAACTATTCACCAGCCCTTCGATACCTTGGGCCTCTATAGCGGTGAATTTCATTCCTCCAATCCACAATAGAACCAAGCCAACTGGTAGAAAATTCAGCCATATATATTTCCTTGAAGGTGCAGATTTATAGCCGAGCCAGGTCAGTCCTATTACGATCAGGGAAAAATATTTTATGACTCCCTGCCCAGAACCTATAGCTGGAAAACCGCCAAGTGCGTCAATCCAGTGTGTGCTGCCAAAAAGGCTCAGCAGGGGCACTATGGATAGTGCGATGATCAAGAGCGCCAAAGGCAGGATAAATTTTTCTATAAAGATAGATAGCACAGAGAGTAGGGCAGCTATGGTGAAGATTATCGCAACAGCGGTGGCAATTCGTGAAAGTCCCGCGCCTCCTTCGAAACCATAAAATGCCATGATGGATCCCAGCCCCCCCTGCTGACCGGAGAAAAGCGCGGCTGCGAGCAATGCGAAGGAAATAGCCAGGAGGGCAAATGGTAGTTTCCGCAAACAAATATTCATCATTCAATGACCTGGAAGTAATTAAACTTTCAAGGAGCCGCCTTACGGCAATCTCCCATTCCTTATGCCTTGCCAGCAGGAGCAGCCTGATGGCAGATGCTTTGAAGGAACTTACTTACAGTTGTCGTCACGACTTCGGGAATTATTACAACTCCAACGTCTTTCACTTTGACTTAGCAGCCAGGCTTAGTCACAACTGAGCCTACTCCAGAATCAGGGTGCCTCGGTACATCTGCATCTGACAGGTAAATGGATATTCCCCAGGGTTTGCTGCCGGCAATATAACCGGAGTATCCCTGTGCAGAGTAAGCTCAGCGCTGACTTCCAAGTCTGGAAATAACACCCACTCCGAGCAGGGACTCGGATCTTCGCGAAGAAAGTGCAAGGTTGCAGCTCGGCCCGCCGGAAGGCGAATATGATCTGGCTCATATACCCCATCTTTGACCAGTATTTGCAACTTATCTGCGGTGGGCATGGCTTTGTTGGCTTTGCGCTTTGGTCCTAGCCAAAACCACCAGACAATGCCAACAATGAGCAGCAATCCCACCAGATTAACGAGTATCGCTCCCATTAGCGCACCTCCGAAGGTTTGAAAAAGCGCAGGCGATTTGCATTACTAACAACAGTTAGCGAGGAAAATGCCATTGCAGCTCCCGCCACAATCGGGCTTAGTAGCATTCCAGTTATTGGGTATAAAACCCCCGCGGCGATAGGAATGCCCAGTGTGTTATAGATAAAGGCACCAAACAGGTTCTGCTTGATATTGCGGAGGGTCGCACGGGATAGCTCTACAGCGTTGGCAACGCCGTGTAACGATGAGCGCATCAGAGTGACATCTGCACTCTCAATTGCAACATCGGTACCTGCTCCAATAGCAAAACCCACATCTGCACGAGCCAGCGCCGGCGCATCATTGATTCCATCACCTACCATGCCCACACGTTCACCACCTTCTTGTAGCTCGGCGACAATGCGCTCTTTATCCTCCGGTAAAAGATCTGCATGAACTCTATCGATCTGCAGCTTTTTGGCGACTGCCTCTGCACTCCCTTTGTTATCACCAGTCAGCATCTCGATTCTTAGTCCCAGCTTGCTCAGGCGCTCTATGGCTGCTTGAGCATCATCACGAATAGGGTCAGCTACAGCAATTATGCCTTGCAGCTCTCCGTCCACTGCGGCGTACATTACTGTACGCCCGGCCTCAGCCAAGGTATCAGCTCGGCTCCGCCAGGAAGCCAGGGGTATATTTTCTTTGTGCATTAGTTTGCTGTTACCGAGCAGCACCTTCTTGCCAGAAATAATCCCTGTCACACCGTGGGCAGTTATTGCGTGGAAGTCACTGGGAGACTGCAGCTGCAGTTCTTTTTCTTGGGCCGCGCTGACTATAGCTTCAGCCAGAGGGTGCTCAGAGCCCTGCTCCAGACTCGCGAGCAGTTGCAGTAATTCATCACTGTCACCATTGCATTCGATATCGGTAAGGCGTGGTGAGCCTTCCGTAAGGGTACCTGTTTTATCAACAACCAGGACGTCCAGATTACAGGACTGTTGCAAAGCTTTACCATTGCGTACCAGCACTCCATTTTCAGCGCCCTTCCCCACTCCCACCATTACGGATAGCGGAGTAGCGAGCCCCAAGGCACAGGGGCAGGCTATGATCAATACCGAAGTAAGCACCACCAGCATATGGGCAGCTTGGGGCTCTGGGCCGAAGTTAAACCAGATGAGAGCCGCAACAACAGCAATAATCATAACCACCGGTACAAAAATCGCAGAAATTCTATCGGCCAGGCGTGCGATGGGTACCCGCGACCCCTGGGCGTTTTTCACCATTTCAATAATCTGCGCAAGGCGTGTATCGGCTCCGACTTTTTCCGCAAGAAACAGCAGGCTACCGTTTTTATTGAGAGTACCTGCTGTCAGGCTATCCCCTTCGTCTTTTTTTACCGGGACCGGCTCACCGGTGAGCATAGACTCATCCACCAAGCTTTTGCCCTCGAGAACCCGGCCATCCACAGGAATTTTCTCCCCCGGACGCACACGCAGCTGGTCACCTTCCTGTACCTGCTCTATCGGGAGATCTACCTCTTTACCATCTCGCAACACACGAGCCGATACATCTTGTAGTTCCAGCAACTTTTCCACCGCGGCACTGGTGCGCCCACGGGCCCGCACTTCCAGGGCCTGTCCCAGGCTGATCAGGCCAATAATCATGGCACTGGCCTCAAAGTACACATGGCGAGCAGATTCTGGCAACAGATGGGGAACCAGCACCACCATCATCGAGAAAAGCCAGGCTGTACCAGTACCCAATGCAACCAAGGTATCCATAGTGGCACCGTGGTGGCGCAGCGCCTTCCAGGCCCCACTAAAGAAATGACCGCCGCAGAAAACCAGCACTGCCAGAGTAATCAGTCCTGTTGCACCCCAAGCGAGCTGCTCATTGAGGGTGTTCACAGATACTTTATCGGTAATCAGACCCCAGGCCATCAGCGGTACGCCCACCCCCAAGGCGAAGGCTGAGCGCCACAACAGCTGGCGATAATGTTGCTGTTCGTGGGCTCTTTGCTCGGCGCGCTGATCACGCTCACTGCTCTTTGCTATCTCGGCGTCATAGCCCGCGGAACGCACCGCCTCAATACAAGTCTGAGGTTCTGCTTTGCCGTGAACTATAAGGGTTTTGTCAGCAAGATTTACCCTGGCATCCTCTACACCACCAGCTTGCCGTACCGCACCTTCGATCTTGTTTACACAGCCGGCGCAACTCACGCCGCTGAGGCGGAACACCATTTGTGCTGAATGCTGCTTCTTGGCCATATTGCTCTCCCTCAAAACCGTTTCTGGCGACAAAGTTACAACCTTCCCGCTAGGGTAAGGCAACAGTTTGCGCCAGCAATCCCTTCTTTTATAGGGTTCGGCCGCCAATCTTCAGCTTAGTGTTTTGCTCAAAGACTTGGAGCTACGCACAAGGCGAGTGCAAAGGCCGCGCAAGCCCTTCTCCGGGGTGTTATTATCGCGCCATGAAACACCCCCTGCTCCCTGAAAGACCCCTGAGTATCTCACCGACTCTGGCTGCAACCGTTGGCCTGGAGGAGGCTGTATTGCTCACAGCGCTCGGCGACTTGACGCCTTTCCTACCCTTGGAGCCTTATGGGGGGCGGGATTGGTACACAGCACAGGGAGAACAGCTATACCTGCTACTACCCTTTTGGCAAGCAGCGGATATCCAGCGTGTGGCTACCAGCCTGCGTAACCAGGGTGCACTGTTACTCGGTGCTGCCCCTTTTGGCAGTAGCGAAATCCTGAAATTTGCCCTGCCGGGAGAATACAAACACCCTATAGCGACACCGCCAACTCCCCAGGTCCAAATCCCACCGAGCCGCAGTGCCAATACTATTGCACCAGGCTGGCAGCCCGATGCAGAGACCATGGCGCGTATCAGCCAGCTGGGCATCCCCGAACACTTTGTGCGCGAGCAGTTACCGGAATTTGTAACCTACTGGCGTGAACGCGCCGAGCCGCGACACTCCTTTGGTTCACTATTCCTACGCCAGGTTAAAGGCAAGTGGGAGGCTTTTCGCGCCACCGCTCAACGCAAGCAAGCCCTGCCGGATAACTGGCAACCGAGCAACGACACCTTGCGAAAACTGGCCGACGAGGGTGTGCCCAGTACATTTGTCAGCCGCGGCCTGCAGCGTTTCCTCGATTACCACCGCTCCAGTGGCAAACAATCCATATCCTGGGATCTGGAATTCAATGACTGGATCATGGAAGACTGGGAAAAGCAGGAAACCCCATTTATTGAAAAGCGTAAACCCACCGCGATGACCCGTGACTGGCAACCCAGTGAACATACCTGGGAGCAGTTACAACGCCTGGCCATTAATCCGCGCTTTGCCGCAGAGCTACTGCCAGAATTTATCTATAAATGGACTGAGCGAGGTGGCCACAGCGCACGCTGGGGGGAGCTGTTTATTGAATACGCTCGAGAGGAGTGGGCCTACTACTGCCAGGGTATTGAGAAAAACCCTGTGGCCAAACCTATTCCACGCAACTGGCAACCTGGGGGCGACTGTCTGAGTCACCTGGTGAATCAATGCGAGATCGACCGAGATTTTGCCCTGTCGCTAGTAGCGGAATTTATTATTTACTGGCGCGGCCAAAACGCCGCACGCAAAAGCTGGGACGCCGTTTTTGTGCGTCACGCACGCCACCAGTGGGCGGAGCGCAACAAATTGGCAATAGGAAACTCTTATGGCAACCCACAAGACTCCAATAGCAGCGCAAACCAGCGCACCCGCGACCGATCAATCGGCGACATACTCACAGACACAAACTGGTAGTGGACAGAGCCAGGAACAAGTCAACGAAAAGAAGCGTGCAATCAACGAAGTATTCGCACTGTTTAAGTTAAACTATCATAACCAGTTCAGTGCTGCCTTCCCGGACACAGAAACTCTACACCATGCCAAGCGCCTATGGCTGGAAGCTTTACTCTCATTTGCCCCCGAAGACATTATGCAAGGCGCAAAGCGTGCGATCCTCCAGAGCGAATACTTGCCCACAGTGCACAAAATGCTGCAGCTCTGTGCCGCCGGCGAAAATGGCCTACCGGAATCCCGCGCGGCTTACCGTGAAGCCTGCAATGCTCCCAGTCCAAAAACCAATCACAGGTGGAGCCACCCTGCAGTTTATCATGCCGGACGCGAGTCTAATTGGTTCTTCCTCGCCAATAATCCCGAATCCGTAGCCTACTCCGTATTTGCAGAGCACTATCGCAAGTTTTGTGCTCGAGTGTTAGAGGGAGAAAAGCTTCCGGCCCCGGAGCAGTTGAAGCTGGAGGAAAAGCCCGGCACCCCACTCTCCAAGGAAGAAAATGCACAAAAAATGGCGGAGCTACGCGCGGAACTGGGAATCTGACCTAAGACCAGGATATTTTTAGTAAGCCGGCAAATCCATGTCGGCGGCAACTTCTGGCTCCACATTCTCCTAAAAAGATAACA
The DNA here is from genome assembly GCF_000380565.1 of Microbulbifer variabilis ATCC 700307. Classification (GTDB taxonomy): domain Bacteria; phylum Pseudomonadota; class Gammaproteobacteria; order Pseudomonadales; family Cellvibrionaceae; genus Microbulbifer; species Microbulbifer variabilis. Next base: position 394,538 of record NZ_AQYJ01000028.1, on the reverse strand, counting down.
GAAGAAATTGTTTAGAATTTAACATTTAGATACACCAAAATCCCTCAATAATAATTAGAGGAAAGTATTCCTAAGATACTTAAGGATCATTAAAAAGGACCCATTAATGAAACTAAAAACCTTACTACCCATCCTTATCTCATCTTTCCTGCCACTCCAAACCTTTGCAGTCACGGACCATTCTCACAACCTCACCAGTATTTCTGATGAAGATGTTGCACATCAACGTGCAAACCTGGCAAAGAACACACAAGGAAGAGGTTTTGGACCCCAATCTCCCCGCGATATTGACCTCATTGAAGGTAGGAATACCATTTCTTTTAGTTTGGCCCCTGCCTACTCCAGCATGAATCTTTGTAATATCCACTTTCATAAAAATGCCGAACATAAAGGAGGGGAATTTACTATCTTTGCTGGGAATGGAAATGGCCTTGGATACGACACTGGCTTTAAATTTTCCGGAAGCCTATCAGCGGCTGAGCTAGCAGCTATCAATCAAGATATTTGCCCCAGTGAACATGGCGGATTGCGCCCAGGTGATACCATTGAAGTTCACTATGTTCATTCATCTGCCAAAACCATACCTGGCCCCTCCCTGGGCGCCTGCCTGAATGACTCAGTCAGGAACCCCCAGTTACGGGTTGAAGCTCAGGTTTACGTACTGGTGAATGACCACAATGCCCTTGATTTCAGAGAACTGACAAAGCTCGGAGAGCATAAAGGGTTTCATCAAGCAGTAAATATTCCAGCTAACACCGGACTGCCAATTCAATATCCAGGCTCAACAACTGGCCCTGGATATAATGAACAAGGTTCTCCTTTCCAAGTAACCTGGAGCGTCAGGCCTCGTGTTGCAAAGGTCAATATTAAATCAGTAGACAATTGGTGCCGTGAAAATGTATTCAATGAAGATCATGCCCACGGCGTAAGAAATCTTATTACAAATCCAGACCTTCTTTCTGGGGTTAATCCATAACCTTGATCAAAGCACCGGAATATCTATAGTTCTAGCCTAGGGAGTGCTTACTTAAATAAGCACTCCTAAAATAAGCAACCAGAGTCTGGAAATGTGTTACGCCACACCCTAATTCAATACGCTCGCCCCCAACACCTTCCAACATATACAACTTATAAATTATTAAATCTCACCTTAAAAATCATCATCCCATAATATCGATTTGGAGAAGCATTCACCACGGCATACCGACAAACTGAATCAAAAATCAAATGACAAATACTGTATCTATATACAGCAAAATGACACTGAAGTAATTTTACTTTCTTTACGAAAGAAATTTCATGCAAAGCCTTGACAAGTTAACCATATAGCCACCTAACTTTCTGTATGTTATTTTTATGGATACCGAGCCCCTATGTGACATCCATATGCAAAAAATATTAGCTTTATCGACCATATTGTTTTTTGGCTTTATTTTGTGGGTAATTTACTTAGCTAACACAGGCAGCAGCAGTATATTTTTTGAACTGGTGAGAGCTATCCCCTACGGGGATAAAATCGGGCACATAGTATTATTTGGCACACTTACATTAATCTTGACGCTGTCTTCAAGGAAAAAATTTTACTGTCTGGGCTCCATACATATTTACTATGGGGCGATAGCAGTATTTCTTTTTGCTTTAAGTGAAGAAGTCACACAGGCCTTCCTCCCCTCCAGAACCTTTGACTTCATTGATTTAGCAGCTGATCTTATCGGTATAGGTATAGCGAACATTACGGTTAATCTCTTACAAAGAAGAGAAAAGTACATTTGAATACGAATGGAAAAATTTACTTTTACCATCCTTTTAAAAAAATTTATTGATGAGCAGCCATCTGACAATTTCGGATGGCCGCTGGAAATAGAAGCGCAAGCAGAACAATAAAACTATCAGTTTGCTGTAGCGGAAGATAGATTCAATATATTTTCAATTTTCTGCCAGGAAACCAGCTTAAAGTTTTGCCTACCACTTGGCATACGGTTTCTTCCATCCTGAACCACTAATAACCCCATTGGGAATTCAGTACCAAGGTTTGCACCAGTTACGGCCAGGCCATCAGTCTCTGAGCTGGCATCTATACCTAACTCCCTGTTCATGTCCACACGGAAATTACCGATAAACTCAGTCCCAGAGCGACTGAATAATGCATAGCTGTTGTTCCCCTGGCTAGATGCCACCAGATATCCACTATCTTCATGCAGATATAAGGCCAGCCCCTCTACATCAGCCACTAGACTTTTAGTATTAACCTCCGCTACAAGTTTAGGCTTACCCATCCCGGCACTGTATCTGTGCAAATCCAGCTTCCATATTCCCCTGTCTTCTTCACCGTAGAAAAGCTGGCCATTCTGGGCATCGACAACGCACCCTTCTACCTGACCCTCGACAGGTAAACGGGATACGTGTTTAAGTTGCCAATTTCTAGCATCTTGACCCAAGTGAATATCCAGCTGATGTAGCTCTCCCTCCTTATCAGATACCCAGACGCTAAGCCGGCTATCCATATAATAAAGGCACAAGCCATAGGGGTCCTTCATATTCAGTTTCTGTAATCCCAGATATTCAACTTTCCCTGATTTTTCTATGGCAAATAAGTCAATACCCGGCGTGGAGCGGTTGGAAGCTGCTGCAATTGCACTATAAGTAGGATGCTGTATTTCGCTGATATCTACATTATTCACTCGCCCTACGGCAAATTGCTGCACCAGTTGCCCGGATAAACCATAGATATTTAAGCCATATTTTTTATCAGTGCCCAGAATTAAGCTTTGCTCAGGGTGAAGCCGATTCACCCAAATAGCTGGATCATCTGCAGCGTCTCCAGCTGAAGAAACCGGCTGTGTTTGGGCACTGGCAGGAATACGCGGTATGAATTCATCCACCAGTTGCAGGTCAGGATGTTCAGGAGGATTGAGAGGTTCATACTCAAAGTACAGAAGGGAATCTACTTCCTCATCCAAAACCACAATATTTTTGCCTATAACGCCAACAGAAGCTGGATAATAATTACTATCAATATAGATAGTCTGATCAGACCCTTCTTGTAAATTTTTTAACTCATAGCCTTGCAGGCGAGCATCCGCTGTTAACCATAAATAATTGCCAGAGTGATCAATCCAAAGGCCGCCAAAATCCTCCCCGAGTTGATCTGCTTGCATGAGTAATTTTCTTTCCTCATCCTTTTCAGCATCAGCATTCATACTGATAATACCGATTGGCGGCTGGGAGAAGAGCAGCTTCTCATTAAAGGGAGCGACTGCACATGCATTCACCTGCTCACCAAAATACAGGGGGCGAATTTCTACAAGCTCCCAAGTAGAAGGTCCAGGGCTTACCAGGTATTCGTGCCCTAACCCATCATCTCCAATAGTAAATAGATGAGTACGATCATTATTCTGATAAAAACACAGGGCGCTTTGCGGAGAAATTTCATCACGGCCGCCAAGATACTGCAAAACTGGTTTGCGATCGATCCCTCCCTTTAACTTGTAAAGTTTCACCTCTGCAGATAGCTCATCATAGGCTGCCACAAGGAGGCTGCCTTGTGACAAACTTTGTATAGCCAAAGTTTCTACCCGGCCAGGAGCAGATACCAGGTGATCTCCATTGCTATCTAGTAATAAGACGCCTTTATTTTTACTGGCAATTAATAGTGCACTCTTTCCCGGAAACTGAACGGGTAACATCTGTTCAGCTCCAATGCCCTGGAGATCGATTTTTTCTATCGGCTGCACCTTTTTGACACGTAAAACCTGATCCCAACGAGCATCACAACCTCCGAGAATACTACTCAGTAAAAGGCAAATAAGGAGGTAGTACTTATTTTTCATGGTAATCCACCAGCAGAAAATATAAACCCCGTTACTAAATAGGGGGTTGGCAATACCTATTAAAATTTTAGAAAGTGCTATAACTCAAACCCAGTGCATAGGTTGGACCATACTCCTCATACTGGCCATTAAAGCCTGAATTATGTGCGTAGTAAGGCTCATCAGTGAGGTTCACCCCGGTAAAGGTCAGTTGCAGTCCGTTATCGAAACGATAGCGTGCGGATAAGTCCAACTGTAGATGATCATCCTCATAGCGATCAGCAGTAGAATTCTCCAAATCCACCTCCAATAAACGCTCGCTGCGATAAGCAGCTGATAACCGCATGCTAAATGCATCGCGCTCATAACCCATCACAAAATTAGCCACCAGATCTGCTTGCGAAGGCAAAGAAATCTTATCGCTACGCTCCCTATCTGGCCCCAGGCCCAAGCGTGCTTCAGAGTCTGTCACAGTGGCATTTGCGCGTAACAGGAACCCGTTTTCGAAACCCCTGGTCCAAGCCAGCTCCATACCATTGAGATGGGCGGAATCACCATTTACCGGTTGTAATACTTCAGCCTCGTCAACACTCAAATTCCCCACATACTGACTGTAATCCACAACACTGGAAACATCGGACAGAACAATGAAATTGTCGATACGCTTGTGGAATAACCCCAGGGAGAGCATACCCAAATGGTCTGCATAGTACTCGGCAGAGAAGTCCAGATTGCGCGACTGGTACGGATCTAGCGCAGGATTACCGGCCTCCACTTCCAGCTTGTCATCGTCATACTCTATCTTGGCCGGCGATGGGTTCAGGTGTCCGAAGGATGGGCGCGAAAGAGACTCACTATAAGCCGCACGCAAAACAATATTATCGTTGTAGTCATATTTATAATTTACACTGGGAAAAAAGTCATCATAATCGCGCTGATAGCGTATCCCAGCTGCATAAACCTCGTCGGCAATTTCCTGTGCACCGGGTACCGGCTCTTCAGACTCGACGACTTGCACACCCTCAGCGGTAAAGTCTGTGCGCTCGTAGCGAACCCCAAATACCAGCTGCGACTGGTCAAACTCAATCGTATTCATAACGTAGAACGCACTGATATCTTCCTGCATATTGTAATCGCGCGCGGAAGACAAAGCCGTTTCAGTTTCATCAACTTCAAAATCGTCAATATGACTGTTAATAAAGTAATTTAAACTGCCGCTACTAACCCCAGGGCCAAAGCTATCCAAGCCGTAGTCGATGTCATTGCGAACAAAATCTGCGAGGGTGTAGTCTCCCGCAAAATCCTTATACACGGTCGCATTCAAGTCTCCACTCTTCTCACGCTGTCGCTCGTGTATGCCAAACTGGATAACTGATGGATTACCGGCCCACTGAATTTCCCGGCTAATGTCGAAACGCAGGCTCAGCTCTTTATCCTCTGTAAAGTTATCTTCAATGACGAGCTCATCCAATTGATAACTGGACGGGTCTAAAACTCGCTGCGCATCTTCTGCGCCCACTGCCATACGCGGCGTTTTATCTGCCTCTACATAGCCAATGCGCACAGGCTCCAATGCAAAATCTGTATCGCGTCGGTGAGGTTCAGACTCCTCCGCATGGGAATATCCCAGTGCATAGGAGATATCCACCTGATCAAAATTATGCTCACCACCGAAAACAGAGGAGATGATTTCCTGCTCTTCCAGCCGGTCCTTCAAAGACTTTTCCAGTGCAGCTTCCTGCCACTGTGCGGAGTTCCTTGAAATCGTTTCCGGCTCATCCCGCCCGGCATCCAACTTCCAGGAGTTGCGCTGGCGAATTTCCTTGTCGGAAAATTCTGAATAGAGATTGTGGAAGTACATACGTGAGCGATCACTAAGATCCAGATCGAAGTTGGCAGCAACACCTGTTCGCTCGCGGGTAATGGAATAATCACGCTGTTCGATCTCTGTCGCACCAATGCCGGTAGTACCATCCTCAGCCGTAAATTCCTGCCAGGTACCATCAGTCTCAATATTTTCCGAACCGAAATTCCGCTCTTGATGGCTGAGGGCCAGGGCCACGCCAAATCGTCGATCGCCACTCAAATCAAAGACATTGGTTAAAGTGGCTGCGACTTTGGGACTATTTTCCTCCTGAAGTTCACTGTAACTGTTCTCAGCACTGAACTTATAGCGACGGCCATCATAATCGAGCGCATTAAGGCTTTTGATTTCAATAGCGCCGCCAATAGAGTCTGCACTCATGTCGGGAGTCAGGGTTTTAAAAACCTCCAGGCTGGCGAGTAGGTCTGAGGGAATGACATCCAGGGCGACCGCGCGACTATCTGTTTCCGGGGCCGGCAGGTTAATTCCATTTATTGTTGCCGCGTTCAAGTTAGGATCAATACCGCGCACACCCACAAAGCGTCCCTCCCCCTGATCACGGGCAATAAAAACCCCCGGCATCCTCTGTAAGGCTTCAGTAACATTGGCATCTGGAAGCTCACCGATTGCATCAGATGTCTGCACTGCAACCAGCTTATTCGCATCCCTCTGGCGATCCAGGTCACTGCGCGCGTTACTTGCCTGGGCAGTGACGACCACAGTCTCCATAACCTGTGAATCCTGGTTTTGTGCACTTGCATTTGCGCTCATAATTGCAGCGGCAAGTGCCGTAACTGATGTACCTAGCAGCCGTAAACTGATGATCTTATATTTCATAAAGCCCCCACTCCCGTCATTGCCAGTGGCGTATTAGATTGGGCGCAGACTAGTAGGCGTTTATGACCCTTCAGTGACGTTTTTTTTAAGCTGTCATCAAGCTTTCAGAAAAAATTGTAAATATCTGTGCCAATCAACCAAAGGGCCAAACAATCAGGCCTGAAAAATGAGTTATAGAGCAGTGACTCTGGTCATAGACTTTTAAGCAGAAATTCCCACTTAACCAATGAGATTCGCCGAGCCAGCGATCCAGAACCAGTAACCCAAAATGGAGTGGAGTATGAGCGACCAACCCAGTAACCCAACACGGCGCAAACTGCTCAAAACCTTGAGTACTGTGACCGCCGCGGGTACAGCAAGCTCAGTATTACCCGGCTGTATTGCGGAACACAGCGCTGAAAGGGAAAGCCTTACTTTTTCTGAAATTCCTCATTCGCTGGATTTCCAACACCACCTGCCGGAACACTACAGCGCCGATATCCTTTTGCGCTGGGGAGATCCAATTCAGGAAACCGATACTCCATTTCACCCGGAGAAACTGGATGCCGCAGAACAGGGACAGCGATTCGGCTACAACAATGATTTCATTGCATTTATGCCTCTGGCTGACAATGTCGAACCTTCACGTGGGGATTTACAACTGCAAAGCGGCAATAGCAACCGCGGACTACTGTGTGTAAATCACGAATATACTCAACCCCACTTAATGTTCCCCGGCTATAACGACGAATACAGTGCCACTCGTGGGGTTAGTTCTGAGCATGTCGCGATAGAGCAGGCGGCCTGTGGTCACTCCGTGGTGGAAATTGAGCGCAGTAGCAACGGGTGGCGTACCGTGCTGGACAGTCCTTATAACCGCCGAATAACCATGACTACCGCCATGGATATCAGTGGGCCAGCGGCAGGAAACAGGCGATTGAAAACCGCAGCCGACCCCAGCGGTACCCAAGTGCTGGGCACCATAGGGAATTGTGCCGGGGGCAAGACGCCTTGGGGTACTGTCCTTATTGCTGAGGAAGGGTTCGGTGGCGCTTTCCAGGGTAACCCACAAGAAGTCGAAGACCCCAGGGAGGCCCAGAACCACCATCGCTTTGGCATAAGCCCAAGAAACCGTAATTTGGGTGACAACGATCGCCGCTTTGACATTCAAGCGGAGCCCAACGAGCCAAACCGTTTTGGCTGGATGGTGGAATACGATCCCTATGATCCCCAATCTAAGCCGCGCAAGCTCACTACCCTCGGCCGCTTTGAGCACGAGGGCTTCACCCTGGTGTGTAAACCCGGTCAGGCGGTGGTGGCCTACGGAGGCGATGATGACGAACACCAGTTCGTCTATCGCTTTGTCTCCAGGGGTATTTATCAACCTGAGGATTACCAGGCCAACAGGGAACTTCTTACTGAAGGCACTCTCTATGCCGCCAGGTTCGATGAAAATGGTCACGGGCAGTGGTTAGCCCTGATTTATGGCCAGGGATCTCTCAACAGCGAAAATGGTTTTCACAATCAGGCAGATGTACTGATCGATGCACGGCGTGCGGCAGCCCTGTTAGGCGCAACCCCCATGGATCGCCCCGAAGATGTGGAAACCAACCCCCATAACGACTGCACTTATGTCATGCTGACGAAGAATAAGAAGCGCCAGAAAGATGAAATCGATGCTGCCAACCCTCGCGCTAAAAATGTTGCAGGCCATGTATTGGAAATAGTACCACCGGGTAAAAATGGTAATCGTGACCACACCAGTGATCGTTTTCAGTGGCAACAGTTTTTACTGGGGGGAAACCCCAATGCAGAACGCCCAGAAGAGAGAGGTGCCTACGGCCAGCAGGCCAGCTACAACATTTCCGCCAATGGCTGGTTTGCCAACCCGGATAATGTCGCGTTTGATGGCCACGGCAATATGTGGATTGCCACTGATGGCTGTGAGCGCTTTGGATTCCATGATGGGCTCTGGGCCATGGCGACAGAAGGGCCCCTGCGCGCTGCACCAAAACACTTCTTCGGCTGCCCCAGAGGTGCAGAGGTTTGTGGACCGGAATTTACACCCGATGGCACAACCCTTTTCATAGCAGTGCAGCATCCCGCCGAAGCGCGTAACTCCACATATGAAAATCCCATACACCGCTGGCCGGACAATGACCCCAAATTGCCACCACGTCCATCCGTATTGGCAATCTACAGGGACGATGGTAAAGAGGTTGGCAGCTAACTTCACAATCAATTAAGACGGCGTCAGTATTGCTAAAATTAACTCTAAGTATATTTTTTTACCGGCTTGCCGCCTGTAGTCTCTCCTAAGAGCGCAGGCTTTGTGGTTGAGGTTAGCCATGCAAACTACATTTATCGCTGCTTTACGCCACATTGGCGTCACTCTGGCAGTTGCTGCTGTATGCCTGCTACCCCAGATCAACGCACAAACCTCTGAGTCCACCATTAATCTGCGCGGCAGTGGAGCCCGTTTCCCCCACCCAGTCTACGTCGACTGGTTTCGACAGTTTACCCATCAGGATAACGATATATTCGTGCACTACGGATTAAGTGCCAGCACAGATGGTATCCGGGATTTCCTGGGAAATACGGTAGACTTTGCTGCCTCAGATATTGCCATCGAGATTGACAGGCTAGAGGGCTTAAAGGGAGGAGCCGTAGTACTACCTGTCACCGCTATTCAGCTTGTATTGATATTCAACCTGCCGGGCATTGAGGCGTTAAAACTTTCCAGGGATGCCTATGCAAATATCTTTTTAGGTAAGGTCCAAACCTGGGACCACCCCAGTATTGCTGCCAGTAACCCTGAAATACAGTTACCTAACACTGAAATAACGGTGGTAACTCATACTGAGAGTTCTGGCGCCTCTTATCTTTTCTCCGGGCATCTGAGTAATATCAATGATGAATTTCGCGAAAACATCGGAATAAGCCAAGCGCCTAACTGGCCCAGACAGCCCGGTTTCGAGCGGGCCGCAGGTAGCCAGGGAGTGGCGGCTAAGGTCAGAGCGACCCCAGGTTCCATAGGCTTTATAGACCACTGCTTTGCCGAAGTTACCAATCTCCCTGAAGCACTGCTGGAAAACCGTTCGGGGAATTACATTGAGGCCAATGTAGAGAGCGGCACTGCAGCATTGGAAGAGGTTGAATTTCCTGAAGGCAAGCTACCAGGCAGTAACGCCCCTAACCTGATTGCCTGGGTTTGGGATCCCGCTGCTGAGGGCGCCTATCCAATTACCAGTTTCTCTTGGCTATTGCTTTACGCGGAGCAGGACGATAGTAAAGCCAAAGCTCTACGCAAAATGTTGTCATTTATTCTACATGCCAACTCCCAGGCAAAGGCAGGTGAGTTGGGGCTGGTGCCCTTACCGGAACACGTTCGGGAAAAAGTACTGAGCGCCATAGATTTTGTCCAATAAATCAAAGATGTGTTTAGATTTATTTCCCTTGAAATCAACTTATATTAACTCAGTGGTGACACCAAGCTCCCTGCCCTCCTGCTAAAATTGAATTTGAAGCCAAGTTTTACCCGGCTCGCCATCAGGAATCGATTAAGGTACTGGCGGCCCTTTAGTTGAGGTTTTCCATGCTATCGAGGTATGCCACTACTTTATGCCGCCTGGCTGCCACTCTTTCAGCCGCTATTTTTGGCGCAATTTTCTCTCTTTCCTCCCTGGCCCAAGTACCGGAAAACCCTATCAACTTACGTGGAAGTGGCGCAAGTTTCCCGTATCCCATTTACGTGGAATGGTTTCGTCAATTTACTCATCGAGAAAATAATATTTTTATTTTCTATGAAATGAGCAGCAGTGGCGATGGTATCAGGGACTTTCTTGGACACACAGTGGACTTCGCCGCATCCGATGCAGCGATTGATGTTGATGAATTAAGACGTTTAAAACAGGGCGCTGTGGTCTTGCCAGTAACCGCCGGAGAGGTGGTACTGGTATTCAACCTTCCAGGTATCGATAAGCTGAAACTTTCCCGGAAAACCTATACAGGGATTTTCCTGGGTAAAATAAGAAACTGGGATGATCCACTGATCGTTGCGGATAACCCCGATATCACATTGCCCCGAACACCGATTAGCGTGGTCACGCGCTCAGAAAGTTCTGGTACCTCTTATATTTTTTCCGGTCACTTAAGCAGTATCAGTGAGGAGTTTCGTGAGAAGGTTGGCCTGGATAGAGTTCCCAACTGGCCTAAGCTTCCCAGCTTCAAGCGCGCACCGGGGAATCAGGGCGTATCTGCCAGGGTAAGAAAAATCCCTGGTGCCATCGGCTATGTCGAGCATGGCTTTGCCGAGATCGTCAACCTGCCAATCGCAACACTGGAAAATCATGCGGGTAACTATATCGAAGCCAGCGCAGAAAGTGGTGCTGCAGCACTAAAAGAGGCCGAATTTCCCAACACCGAACTACCAGTAAGTGGCGCTCCCAATTTGATCACCTGGGTTTGGGACCCCAAAGCGAGGGACGCTTATCCAATCACCAGTTTTTCCTGGCTATTACTCTACTCGGACCAAGAAGATGATAAAGCCAAGGCCCTGAGGCAATTACTGGTATTTATGTTGAGCAGGAAATCCCAGTCGGAAGCGGGCAAGCTTGGATTAGTGCCACTGCCAGAGAATGTACGATTAAAAGTTTTAAATGCTGTTACCTTTGTGCAGTAGAATCCGTTACAAATTTAAATAACGAAATTGAATTTAAGACGATGAATATAAACAGCATTAAACTAGAGCGCATCAGGCACTGGCACCCGCTGTGGAAAACTCCAATATCCTATTGCGCCCTGTTCTCTTCGCTTGGTAAAGGGCGCTATCTGCCTGCTGTAACAATTCCAAAATATCCTTATGCCCTTGCAGACAAGCCACCCCAATACTCGCGGTAAAACTTACAGGTCCCTGAGCCGATTTAATAACAATTTTTGCAATATCTCTATGTACCCTCTGCGCAATACAAACTGTGCCCGCGACATCCGCACTCACCAACAGCGCAAATTCCTCACCACCAATCCGACCAAATACATCCACCTCACGCACATGCTGGGCTATTACTCGTGCTGTCGCACACAGCGCCTGATCACCAATTAGGTGGCCGTGAATATCATTTATGGATTTAAAATGATCAATATCAAGCATCAACACACCCAGAGGAGTCTGCTTGCTCTGGGCTAATTTTATAAGTAAAGCAGCTTCCTCGAAGAAGCTGCGGCGATTGTATATTCCAGTGAGCGGATCTGTACGCGCCTCTATTTCCGCCCGCACTTTTGCTGCTTGTAACTCCCTTGTGCGCAGCTGTATCAGGTGCTCAAGATCTGTTTTGGAAACTTCCAATTGTTGCAAATATTTTTTTTCTGCCTGGTCTTTTTGGGTGCGTAAACGCTGCACCATTAATCCAATCGCAGCCATAATGGCCATCATTTCCACAAATGAAGCTACTGGAGGCCAGTAATAGTTGACCGGATTATGCACCACAAAGCCTAAATCACGCATAGCCTGCACCAGTAAGCCAAGCACCAGGGTGGCCCAACCTATTGCAAATACCGCGGCAGCACTATTACCCTGCCGCCAGCGCACCAAGGCAATTGGCACCACAAGTGGATAACATAACAATGCTACTGTCATGGAAATCTGGGAGGCAGATTTCAACCCCAGCAATACAAAAACTAACAGGAAAGCACTGTTAGCCATCATTACCTGTAATAAGTAATCAAGCCTGGGAGTATAGCGCCTGGTTTCCAGGAAAATCCGCGCAAAAATTAGGCCTGTTAAAATCGCGATAGCCCCGCTAATAGTGGTATATCCCCAGTGAAACCCACCACTTACCAGATATTGGTGTGTATAACCAAGTACGGTGCCCCACACCAAAATTTTACTGGCGCAATACAGGGAATAAAGGTAGAGAATATTTTCTTTAACCGTAATTGCCCCAACAAACGCAAATAGGGCCATGAGGAAATAGCCTCCGAAAAGGAAGGCTATTAAACTAATCTCACCCTTGCTATTTTGTTGCAGCTTTTGGGGGCTCCAAATTCGCATACTGGGAAAAACCACTCCCAGCTCACCGGAATCAAATTTTACCAATAATTCCTGTGTAGTCTTGGCTGGCACAATAATTTCAAAAACAAATCGATTGTGCTCTACCTGGCGAGTGTCAAATGGAGCATATATGGATAAGTTGGCAAGCTTCCGATAAGGTCCGGCACTGGATAAAGCACGGGAATACACCTGTAATCCCAGCAACTGATGATCCACATACTCAATATGTAATTTGGCTGGCTGGTTTGTGCTATTGCGCAAAGCAAAATGCGACCAGAAAGCACCGGGTTGAATACCGGTTGAGCCCGCAGTTCTCAAGGGGGTAAATGCTCCACGTTCATAGGCAAGTAAAGCATCCGCAATATCACTACGGCCACCTTTATCATGCCAAGTCTCATGGAATCCTGTGAGCTTACTTCCATCCTCCAACTGTGATACTTCAATTGGCACATGGGCCCAGGCCAAGGCTGAGGGTAGAAACGGGCAGTTGATAAGTATCAGAGTTAGCGACAATCGGGCAGAACGAAGGTACCACTTTAAGTTTATGGGGCATCGGAGATACAATAACCGCTGTCTTATTATACTTTTCTTCATGCTCTTGGCACGTAGGCGATACAATTCCGCTTTTATAATGTCTTCGGCCGGCTCAGTAAATCACAGCCTCTCACGCGGAGAGTCATCTCCAGTTCCGGCAGCAACCGGCTTCAGTATCTTTGGCCACTCCCTGCTGAGCTACTGTCACTTTTAACTCCTCCCATCACGAATACTGCGATGGAATGCCAGAGCTATACAACCTTCGAAACCGCAAAAGATGACGGAGTTCTGACCAATACCATTTAACATCCGCCAGAAAACACTCAAGGCCTAACGGTGATGAGACATCCAAAGTAATAGTTATATATATCTGGACTTAAAGAGAGTCTAGATTCCAACAAGTGACAGGGAAATTAAGCGGATCACCTAACGGCATGGCGTCTTATGTACCCCACGAATGGCCAAACTCAATCACGGCCCTAGAGATCATCAGACAAAGAAGAGAAGCCGACATAGAGAAGACCAAATCTGGCTAACAATAAAATTGAAGCTTATTTGAATTAATTGACCAAGCTTATCTCCTACTCTCTCAAAAACTCCATTTTAGCCTGCAAACATACCATTCATGTCTCCACTGAACTCCCCGGTAAAAACACATTACATAACAAGTATGTATTGGTAGATGGTCATTAATTAATCTTTATCCAATTGACCTAAAGAAATCACTATGTTTAATAATATTGGCTGAACCGTGAATACAAAGATAAAAGAAATCCAAGGCAATACTTTTACAGGGTTTGATCGTGCAAATACCTGAACAGATTGAATACCTTCTCAGTCAGAGCTTCTCGCTATCGACTAATATCAAATCTAGAAAGATCCTTAAATATCTATATACGCTTCTGCTTGGTTTATTAGCTTTATCTGAACCAGTTGAGGCAGTGCCTTCAATGACAACACCAAACCACAGGTGAACATAAGGGCAAACATATAGTAGTGAAAACACTGTGTGCTAATACGCAATATTCGACGTTTTACTGGGTAAACCCCTATGACCCCCCCAATACCTATAGCAATACCCTAGGTAAGTAACTCTTTGGTAATAACTTCAAAGCTTAGGTAGGTCAGTATTTTTGTTCCCTGTAACACCAGAGTGTTCAAAGCTTTGGTGGCAAGCAGATTTTCCTTATCAATACCATAATTCAAAAAAAATGGATTTTTTACTGGCCCGATAGCCCCGATGATTTCGGATAAAAAGGCAGTAACAAGTCCCAGTATAAAAAAGTAAGGAAGGCGCATGGGAAACGAATACTTTGTCTTGCCCAAACGGTATTGAAAAACAGTAGACATTAGAAAGACTCCAACAAAAATTGAAGCCACAGGGGGTGCATCTGAGAACAGATATAGGCCCCAATTTTGGCCCCCAGAATGCTACCGGGCATGATCCAGCAGGCCACCTTCCAGTTGATATAGGACCAAAAAAACAAAGTCCTGAAGGGAGCAGCATCACGCTGCCAATTGTGGCAGTCGGTGCAACCAAGTGAGGACCCAGGAGAAAACCTACCATTGGTACTAGCAACATGGCCCCGCCACCGGCGGCCAGAGTACAGACATACCAGGGTAGAGCGCCAAAAACCAGGAGAGTTGCAGCTATCATTAGTTGGCAGCCTCAACCACTCAAAGCACTCTCCTGAAAGTATCCATCCAAAACCACAGCCGACAAACCCAGCCAACAAATACAGTCCAGAGAGGCAATCAGTAAACCGGTGGTCGCCAAAGCACCCCTCAATGCTGCTATCAGGGGGTGCTCAGAAAGTGTATGCCGATTAAATAGAGAAGAATTGCTGGATGCCCACCAAAACACTTGTGGTGGCCACAGAGGCGAGAATTAGGCCCATCACCCGACTGACGATGCTGGCACCAGCATCACCAATAAAGCGATAAATCCAGTTAGCAGTCAGTAACAGTGCAATGACTACAGCGAGTACCGCCAGCATGGCCGATGCGGTGTTTAATTGGTGAAGTAAATCAAAGCGGTGATTATCAGTCAGCACTACTGCGGCAAGCATGGCCCCTGGCGAAGCAATGGACGGCACTGCCAGCGGAAATATGGCAGTCTCATGCCCTTCTTTGACGATTTCCTTTTCCCGCTCGGGCTTACCCTCACCAAAAATCATTGTGAGGGCAAATAGAAATAGCACTACACCACCTGCAACCTGGAATGCGGATAGAGGCACCCCAATGGCCTCCAGTAGAAACTGACCTGCGATCAGGAAGAACAGCAGAATACCAGCCGCCACCAGTACAGAAAGCCAGGCGATTTTACGTTTTTGCCACTCTGCATGGCGGGAAGTCACTGCAATGAATACCGGCAGGGTACCCACCGGGTCGATTACAGCAAAGAAAAAGACAAAACTACTGATCCAATCGTTCAATTGGTACTCCGGCGTGCCGTGCTACTATCCGCTTATTCCTTGCCGCGGGGAGACCGGCAAGCACCACAGCAATATTGCCCGGGCCATCCCCGATGCCATAGGGAATGGCCTCCGCGGTGGAAAAGCTTAACCTGAAACTCAGTAAAAAAGTCTAGTGCATGACCAATCACTCACCGACCGCCCGCCGCATCGCGAAGACCATCCTGAATGGTTTTGATGCGTATTTTGCAGACTACCAGAACATCACCCTGGGCGCCAAGGCGCGCTTTGAGACCGCCTCCTGGCAAGCCGCACACCAGGCCAATAAGGAGCGCATTGATCTATACAAGACCAAGGTCAATCAGGTGCTCAAGCTGGTACACTCCGTCACTAGCAAAGACACCAGCCAACTGGATCTATGGCGGGATGCACGCGCAACTTACGCACAACTAATCGCCAGCCATAGCAATTACGAAATCGCGGAAACATTCTTTAACTCAGTGTTTTGTAGCCAGTTTAAACACGCCAATATCCACGATAGCAATATTTTCGTTAAACCTTCCCGCCCCCCGGAAGACAAGCCGCTGCGGGATTACAGTATCTATATCAGCTATAGCGGGCGCGCCGGCCTGGAAAACATGATTGAGGATATCCTCAAGGATTTCAGCTTTTCTGCACCCTGGGAAAATATGCAGCGGGATATTGAAAATATCTGTAGGGCGCTACGTGGACGCCCCCTTGCAGACCTGGAAAATGAAAAATTGCTGCGCGTGGATATGCTGGAGTCAGTTTTCTACCGCAATAAGGCCGCCTATCTGGTTGGGCGCATGATATTCCATGGTGAGGTAGTCCCCCTGATCCTCCCCTGTCTGAACAACGGTCGAGGCAGTATCTTTGTAGACACCTTGCTGCACAGCAATGACTCCGCCAGCATTATCTTCAGTTTCACACGCTCCTATTTTATGGTGGATGCACCGATTCCTTCCCGCTTCGTGCGCTTTCTCTCTACCATTATGCCTCTAAAGGAAAAATCGGAACTGTATAACTCCATAGGCTTCCACAAGCATGGCAAAACGGAGTTTTATCGCCATATTCTCGCCCATATGAAAGTGAGTAATGACAAATTTGTGATTGCTCCTGGCATCAAGGGCATGGTGATGAGTGTATTTACGCTACCCTCTTATCCGGTGGTATTCAAAGTCATCAAGGACCGTTTTGATCGCCCCAAAACTGTCACCGAGAAAATTGTGAAGGAGAAGTATAAGTTTGTTTCCCGCTCAGACAGGGTCGGGCGTATGGCTGACACCCAGGAGTACACCAATTTTATTTTCTACCGTAACCGCTTTAGTGATGAATTACTGGAAGAACTACAAAAACTCGCTCCCTCCAAGCTGCTGATCGATGACAAGTGGGTAATCATCAAGCATCTCTATGTAGAGCGGCGTATGGAGCCCCTTAACCTCTATCTGCAAAATGCCAATGAAGAGGAAACAAGAGAGGCTATGGAAGAATACGGCAATGCAATCAAGCAGCTGGCCGCTGCCAATATTTTTCCTGGCGATATGCTACTGAAGAACTTTGGAGTCACCCGTCATGGCCGTGTCGTCTTCTACGACTACGATGAGCTTTGCCCTCTGACAGAGTGCAATTTCCGCAAGATCCCCGAAGCACAGACCGCAGAGCAGGAGCTGGCGGATAAGCCCTGGTATACGGTAGATGAGGCAGATGTTTTCCCCGAGGAATTCCGCCTATTTTTCTCTGGCAACCCTGTTGCTCGCGCAGCCTTTGAGAAGCAACACAGCGATCTTTACGATTACCGCTATTGGAGACGACTACAGGACCGTATTCGCGCTGGACATGTGGAGAGCGCCTTCCCTTACCGGCGCAAGTGGCGCTTCCACCGTCGAGCACCGGCTATCGCAAGGAAAAAGTAAGTGCTCAATCTGTGACTATATTGGTAGGAGGTATTTCCTATTAGAACAGGTGATAAGTGCGCATATTTGCATGGGCCACAACCCCAGTGGCCCTGGCTTTATTATTTGCCAAGGGCTGCGGTTATCTCCCCAGCGAAATGACCATTGCCGGGAAAGAAAAAGCGCCACCGCCCCACGCTCGCATCACAGGCAAACCCCAAGTGGTCAGCTGTGCCACCCCAGCCAGGGGGTTTCGCCCAATCGCTTTTGATGCGCTCTACACCTTTACAGGCGATGAACGCCAACCATTCCAAGAGAAAACCAGTATTCCGGCGCAATTTGATGTGGAAGCCTATGTATGGGGCAGTGAACGCTGTGCTCCTAGCGCCTTCTGCAAGCGCGGAGACTATTATTGGCTAATTGGTCGCGGGCCGGGAAATGAGTTCAATACCTGGGTGGTTACACCTCAATACCCGAGGATGATTATTCAATCTCCTTGTTACGAATGGCTTCGGATCGGACAGCGCTATCGCTTCTCTTTTAGCCGTGGGAAGCTGGTAGGATTCAGCCGAGACTAGGTGAGTGCTGATTACTGTGGGCGCTTTTTAAGGTAGCGATAAATAGCATCTTGAGAACGACACCCCTTACGATCACTATTGGCAATTCTGGTATTACTTTGCTTTGCATCCATAACCCGGGCCTTTTGATTGTCACTCCATTGCAGCTCCAGTATTTTCCGTACAGTCTCACGATGCTTACTATTGGTCAGGGGAAAAGTAACTTCCACTCGATGATCCAGGTTACGGGTCATCAAATCTGCCGAGGACAGCCACATAATCTCCTCACCACCGTTGTGGAATATATAGACACGCGCATGCTCCAAGAACTTATCCACCAAACTGATAACCTGGATATTGTTGGAGAGTCCCGCAGTTTCACATACTAACGAACACATACTCCGCACAATAATTCTAACCTGCACACCAGCAGCACTTGCACTATAAAGCCGCTCTATCATCTGACTATCCACCAAGTTATTGCATTTTATGAACAACTCGGCCTGATCACCTCTTTGTGCAGCTTCGATTTCCCGATCTATTGCCCCCAGCAGGGCTGCGCGGTTGGTCAGTGGGGAAACCGCGATATGCTGGAATACCGGGCGACGTCGAGTACGCTGGATAAATTCGAAGACATTGTAAACATCCAGGCCCAGATCCTGGTTATTAGTTAACAAACTAAAATCACAATAAATTCGCGCGGTACTCTCATTAAAATTACCTGTTCCCAGATGACTGTAGAATTTATCCTTGCCCTCTTCCCGCCGAACAATAGAGATTAATTTGCAATGAACTTTTAATCCGGGAACGCCATAAATTACCTCCACTCCCGCATCGGATAACTCCTTGGACCAATGGATATTGGCTAGCTCATCGAATCTCGCACGCAACTCAACTACTGCAATCACCTTTTTATTATTGCGCACTGCATTTATCAAAGCAGCAACCACCCGTGAGTTTTTTGCAACCCGATATAAATTGATACGAATTTCCCGCACCTGGGAATCTATAGCTGCAGAGGCCAGCAAATTGGTGATTACACGAAAATCATGATAAGGGTAATAATAAAGTCGGTCTGCACTGCGAATTTGTGCAAAAGCACCCCCATCACTCGGCAGCGTAGGCAGTGGCACCAACGGCTTGTAGGTATAACGCCCAGAGTCCGCTGGAAATTTCATCAGGTCTTTGGAATTGTGGTAGCGGCCACCTGGTGTATAAGTATCGTAACGCCCCATCTTTAATTTTTTTTTCACCAAATTAAGGAGCACTTTGGGCATTTCTGCATCATAGGCAAGGCGCACTGGATCAGCACGTTTACGTCTCTTGAGTGATTTTTCTATACGATCTACAAGATTCTGGGTGATTTGCTCGCCCAGCTCCAGCTCGGCATCGCGACTGATCTTGAACATGAATGCCTGCGCCGAGCGAATGGGCAACACTTGGCGAAACACCTCTACCAAACAGGCCCGTATAATATTGTCCAGAACGATATAAACCTTTTCCCGCTTACCTTCACGGGGTGGAATCACTACAAAGCGAGATAGAGTATTAGTGGGAATTTCCATAGCGGCATAGCGCCGACTGCCATCTTTTAGGCGGAGGAAAATCGCAAAATAAATACTCGCCTCATTAAGTAGCGGCATAGTATCGCGGTCATCAATAAAGAAAGGCTCCAGCTCAGGCAACACTTCGCGATGAAAGTAATCCTCTACAAACTTACGCTGGCGCTCGCTGAGCTTATTCTCCCTAACCACATGGATGTTATGTTTATCGAGATCAGCCAGTACTTTGGCGTAAGCACGTGCATAGCGCCGCTGAAGACGTAACACTCGCTCATTAATCTGCCCCAATAGTTTGGCAAAATGCCTCTTCTGTTGTTCACCAACGGCAAAGGCCGCGAGGCGACGTACATCCGCTACACGAACCCGGAAGAATTCATCGAGGTTATTGGAGAAGATCCCCAGGAAGCGCACCCTCTCAATAACGGGTACTGTTTCATCTTCCACTTCCTGCAACACCCGCTCATTAAACGACAGCCAACTCAACTCTTTGGGGTATAGGGGCGTATCGTTAAACATCGACAATCTGCCAAACATCTCAGCCGCAAATGAATTTCCCCATCCCAGAGGGCTTGGAGTGAGCGTGTCCCAAGCAGTCAATTAAGAAGGCGCAGTAATAAGCGGAAACGAGGCACTACTGCAGAAAAGAGGATTTACACGCTTTTCGCCAATTTCAGGGGCGTATTCCCGCCAGATTGAAACAATCTAAGTGGGCACAGGGTTATACAGTTAATAGTAGAGCAGTTTGCCGTCTCAATTAACGCGGGTGCCAGGATGTCGATGCAATCACCAAGTGAACGCTACGCAGCGCTCGACCTGGGTTCTAACAGTTTCCACCTGTTATTGGCGGAATTTCGCGGTCAGCGCATGGTGCGCCTGCATACAGACCGTGCCATGGTGCGCCTGGCTGAGGGACTGGATGCCGAACGCAATCTGGATCCAGCGGTGTCGGAACGTGCATTGGCAGCTCTCAACCGTTTCCAACCCGTACTGGATAAACTACCGACCGATCATATTCGTGTGGTAGGCACCAACACCCTGCGCGCTGCAGCGGCCAACGCAGACGGTTTTCTCGAAGAGGCGGAATCCATCCTGGGGGTGCCAGTGGAAATCATCAGCGGCATTGAAGAGGCTCGCCTGATTTACTCAGGTGTAATGGCCGCCGCTGACGGTCCACCCCGGCTACGCTGCATAATCGACATCGGTGGCGGCTCCACCGAACTGGTGCGCGGTAGTGAGTCCCCAGAGCAATTGCAAAGCCTGTACATGGGCTGTGTTTCCTACAGCAAGCGCTACTTCGCCGATGGCATTATTAGCAGGCAGACCATCAATCATTTCAAGCACGCTCAGCGCGCTGCACGTGCGGAGCTTCAGGAACTCCAGCACATGGCCACCGAAGCTGAAGTAGTAGGCTGCTCAGGTACCATCAAGGCGGTATCTCGAGTACTGAACGGTGGCGAAGTAGAGGATATCAGGCGCGAGGATATTGATCGCCTGGCGCAAGAGGTGGCCCAAGCCGAGCATATCGCCGATTTGAATTTGCCCTATCTCGATGAGGAGCGCCGCCCTGTATTCGCTGCGGGCCTGGCAATTTTGCACGCTATTTTTTGCGAGCTGGATATCCAGCGCATGGAAGTCTCACCTTACGCAATACGCGAAGGCATAGTGCACGACCTGGCTGGCCGCCTGCATGGAGGGGACAGGCGCGCGGATACAGTGGCCTGGGTAATGCAGCGCTGGCAGATAGATGCCAACCAGGCTCGCCGCGTAAGTGATACTGCCCTTAAGCTATTACAGCAACTGCGTCCCGGATATCCGCCGGAAGGACGCCAGCGATTGCGCTGGGCCATACAACTCCATGAAGTTGGTTTGGCCCTGACGCACAGCAGCTTTCGCAAGCTCGGCGCTTTTATGATCAAACACGCTGATCTGGCCGGGTTTTCCAAGGGTGAACAGGAGCACTTGTCCTATCTCGTGCGCAACCAGCGCGGACGAATAAAGCACCCCAAAGAACACTACGGCTTCCACCCCAGCCCCGACCTGCTTCTGTGTCTGCGCCTGGGCTGTATCATTCACCGCGATCGCACCGAACGCACATTGCAAGGAATCAACCTGGCCGACCAGGGAGATGCCTACCGCTTGCAAATTGAACGTGAGTGGCTGGATAGCAGCCCGGCTATTGAGGAGCTGCTCTACCAGGAAGAACAGCATTGGCAATCACAGACACGCCCATTGCGCCTACTTGCGGTATAGACACCACTGTGAATAGTTATCGATACCGGTAACATGCCCGTTAATATCAATTTTTATCCTAAGCCCAGAATCTATGAAGCTCAGCGAAGTTACCCTCAGCCACCACTATGCAGATCTGGGCGACGCCTTCGGCACGCGAATAGATCCCACCCCCTTCGATCACCCCCAGTTGATCGACACCAATCCAAAAGTCATGCAGCTACTCGGTATCGATGCATCTGAGATAGAAAATGCCGCATGGGCGCAACTGGGCTGTGGCGCCAAACTATTTCATGGCAGCCGCCCCTTTGCCATGAAGTACACAGGTCATCAGTTTGGGGTCTACAACCCGGACCTGGGTGACGGCCGCGCATTGCTGCTGGGAGAAA
The DNA here is from genome assembly GCF_000380565.1 of Microbulbifer variabilis ATCC 700307. Taxonomy (GTDB): domain Bacteria; phylum Pseudomonadota; class Gammaproteobacteria; order Pseudomonadales; family Cellvibrionaceae; genus Microbulbifer; species Microbulbifer variabilis. Next base: position 372,402 of record NZ_AQYJ01000028.1, on the reverse strand, counting down.
TCGAAAATGCCGGACGGTGTTGGGAGCTGCACCTTAAAGGTGCCGGCAAAACCCCCTACTCCCGTTTTGGCGATGGCCGCGCGGTATTGCGCTCCACTATTCGCGAGTACCTCGCCGGTGAGGCCTTAAGCGGCCTGGGTATTCGATCCACCCGTGCACTATGTATTGTTGGCAGCGACGAACCGGTAACCCGTGAACAGATTGAAAATGGCGCCATGCTGATCCGAGTGGCCGAGAGCCACGTGCGCTTCGGCCACTTCGAATACCTGTTTTACACTAAACAACTACAAGCCCTGCAACAGCTCATCAGTGAAATCTGCCAGCGCTTTGTGCCAAATTCACAAGGGCTCGGTGTCCGCGAGCAGGCTGAGGCGATGCTGCGATTTACCACTATGCGCAGCGCCGAACTGGTAGCTGGTTGGCAGGCAGAGGGCTTTGCCCACGGAGTGCTCAATACCGACAATATGTCGATTATCGGCGATACCTTTGATTTCGGCCCCTATGCCTTCCTTGACGACTACGACCCCACGTTTATTTGTAATCACTCAGATCACACAGGCCGCTACGCCTTCGAACAGCAGCCGGGTGTCGTATTGTGGAATTTAAACGCTCTCGCCCACGCCCTGTCCGGATTTGTTGACGTGGAAACATTGCGTGATTGTTTGGAGCAGTTTCAGCCCCAGGTCACCCGCACCTATGCTGCACGTATGCGCGCCAAGCTTGGGCTCACCACAGAAGAGGATGGCGATCCAGCACTCTGTGCAGATCTACTAAAACTGTTACAACAGGGTGAGGCGGACTATGCCCGTTTCTTCCGCGCATTGGCACACTATCGCGGCGAACGCCCAGCAGCTGGGTTATGTGAATGTATCGCAGCAGTTAAACACGATGCGCTGGATCAATGGCTGGGGCATTACGATCGACGCCTGTCACGTGAGAATAGTAATTCCCGCACGCGCAACCGCGCCATGTTAGCAGTAAACCCCAAATATATTCTGCGTAACTATTTGGCACAGAAAGTCATCGAGGCAGCCGGACAAGGTGATTATTATCCCCTGCGTACTTTGCGCAATTTGCTGCAATCACCGTTCGAGGAACACCCGGAGCATGAGGCCTGGTCTGCCAGACCACCTGAATCCGGCAAGCGTATTCCCCTAAGCTGCTCCTCATAAAGCGGCAAAACTGGTACGAAAATCAGATAAAAAGCGTTTAAATGCGGCTAACTGCCGGATATATGCGGCTAATTTTTGCCCGATGGTGACTATCCTCCTGCCGCCAACGATGACTTCATGTAAGATCTGGGTCACCACTTAACAGAGGAACTCCTACAGATGATCAAAAACCTGCTCCTGGCCGCTTTCGGCCTGATGTTCGCCCTGCAGGCCAGTGCCGCAGATGTTGTAGGCAAGTGGCGCACTGTCGACGATGAAACCGGCCAGCCCAAGTCCATCGTGGAAATCTACGAAAAGGATGGAAAGTACTACGGGAAAATTGACCAGTTGCTGATGAAACCCAATGACACCGTCTGCGAGAACTGCCCCGGTGATCTGAAGGGTAAACCTCTCGTTGGCATGGATGTGATCACCGGCATGGCGAAGAAGGGTGATAAATACGAAGGCGGAGAGATTATGGACCCGGTCACAGGCAAGGTATACGACTGCAAGTTCTGGCTGGAGAACGACGATACCCTGAAGGTGCGCGGTTACCTTGGTTTCTTCTACCGCACCCAGACCTGGCACAGAGTTCAGTAATTAAATATTAAGAAGGCCCATCTCGCGGGCCTTCTTAATATCTGTTCTGGCAAGGAAGCCCTTCCCCTGCAAACTTTTCGTTTTTACAGGACCACCCTGCCACTCTCATCGGTTGAGGCTCGGGCCGAAACCACCTTGGCATCCTCGCTGGTGTCGATACGCACCTTTGCACTCATACCGGCCCGTAACTGCGGCGCATCCTTTAGAGGATAGAGACGCAAGCGCACCGGCACTCTCTGTACTACTTTCTTCCAATTGCCGCTGGCATTCTGGGGAGGCGTCAGGGCAAACTCGCTACCACTAGCCGGGCTCATACTGTCCACCTGGGCCTGCCATTCGAAATCAGGATAAGCGTCGAGGGTCACCTCTGCCTGCTGACCGGTACGTACCTTGGCTAGCTCAGTTTCCTTAAGATTGGCTTCCACCCAAAGACCGCTAGACCCAATCATATTGAGCAAGTTAAGTCCGGCAGTGGCCATCTCCCCAACCTGGGGCACGGTATTGGCGATGGTGCCATCTACTGGCGCAATAATACGCGTACGAGACAGTTGATAGTTGGCCTTATCCAACTGTGCCTGGGCCACTTTGAGATCCGCCTGATCTTCCAAAGCAGAACCAGGATCGCCTCCCAGCTCTGCCCGCAGGCTGGACAGTTTTTCTGCATTGATAGTGATCTGTGCCCGAGCCCGCTCCAATTGCTGGCGCGCACTATCCAGCTCCGCTTCAGAAAAAGCCACTTTGCCTAGCTTTTCATTGCGCTCCAGTTGGCGCCGGTAAAAATCTGCATCTTTGCGCGCCTGCTGTAAGGCGGCATCGGCCTCCGCATATTCGGCACGGCGGGCCAGCAAGTCATTGCGCACCTGTGACAAACGGGCTTCTGCCTCGGTGACCGCCAACTCAAAGGCGGTGCGGTCGATCTGAATTAACAGCTGGCCCTTGCTCACCACTTGGTTGGCACTCACCAGTACCTTGGTGACCACACCGCTGACTTCTGGTGCCAGGGAGACTTTTTCCGCCTTCACATAGGCATTCTCTGTCTCGACGATATCGCCACTGCCAAACAGGCTCCAGCCAACCGCCAGCGCAGCAAGCACCAGGACCAGTATGAGCCCCAGTTTGCGCTGTGTGGTTCGATCCAGGTTTAGATTCAGCTTGTCAGTCAAATTCAATCTCTTCGCGTGTCAGGTTTTTGCGCAATCGCTCCAACAACGTTTGCAGCTGTATTACTTCCTCCGGGGAAAAACCATCCAGGGCTTGGGCGCGAGTCTCTTTTTCGAGCCCATCCAACAAAGCCATGGCCGGTTCCGCCTGCCCGGTCAGGTAAATACGAAAGCAGCGCCTGTCCTGCGGGTCAGGGCGCCGCTCTACCAGCCCTTCCCGCTGCAGGTTATCGAGTTGGCGCGCCAGGCTAATCGGCGCCATATCAAGGCACTCAGCCAATTCTGCCTGCTTCTGCCCCTGTTGTCGCACCAGATGCCACAGCACCTGCCAACGGGAGCCGCTGAGACTATGCCCCCTGGCTCGGCGGTCAAAGTTGCGCCGCAGTAAACGCGCCGCGCTGTGTAGCTCCAGGCTCACCCCAGTCGCAATATCCTCGCCCTGCGTATCTTTCCCTGACATGCCTAAGACTCCCTTTTTGAGGGCGCTCATTATAAGCCTGCTTATTATTTCATCAATGTATCAGTTATCAATACGGGATTAGCAATAAAAAAGGCGGTCAGAATGACCGCCTTTGCCAGCACAGGTGGACTTCAGCTTACTTTTCCAATACCTCAATCCGATCGACCTTCTGGAATCCCCGTGGCAGCTTATTACCACGGCGACCGCGCTCGCCGCGGTAATGATCCATCTCTGCGATCTTAATCTTGGTATGACGCTTTCCAGCGTGGACAACCAGCTGGCTCTTACCCTCCAGCACGGCAACACCCACCACAACTTCCTCACGGCTCGCTGCGCGGGCCGAGGTGATATTGATAATCTTATTACCCTTGCCCTTCGCCAACTCAGGCAATTCAGTGACAGGGAATACCAGCATACGTCCTTCCGAGGTTACTGCCGCCAGCAGGGCCTCCTGTGGATTTTCCAGTAAATGAGGTGGCAGCACCTGCGCGCCCTTGGGCAGGGTCAGCATGGCCTTGCCTGCCTTATTGCGCGACTGCAGATCCGAGAGCTTGGCAATAAAGCCATAGCCGGCATCGGAGGCCAGTAAAACCCGTTGTTCGTCCGGCCCCATGAGCAGCCCCTCAAAGGTGGCACCGGAGGGTGGATTGATTCGCCCGCTCAGCGGCTCGCCCTGCCCTCGCGCCGACGGTAGAGTATGGGAGGCAATGGAATAGCTGCGCCCTGTACTATCAAGTAACAGCGCCGGCTGGTTGCTCTTGCCTCGTGCGGCGAAGCCGAGACTATCCCCAGCCTTGTAACTCAATGCCGCCGCATCAATTTCATGGCCCTTGGCCGCGCGAATCCAACCCTTTTCGGAAACCACAACAGTGATGGGATCGGAAGACAGTAACTCCGCTTCGCTAAACGCTTTGGACTCTTCACGGGCAACGATGGGGGAACGACGCTCATCACCAAATTCTTTGGCCGCCGCCAATAGCTCTTTCTTGATCAGCGTCTTCAGGCGACGTTCGCTATCCAGAGTTTTAGTTAGAGTATCACGCTCTTTCTCCAGCTCAGCCTGCTCACCACGAATTTTCATCTCTTCCAGACGCGCCAACTGGCGCAGCTTGGTGTCGAGAATGTAGTCTGCCTGGATATCCGTGAGCTCGAAACTCTCCATCAACTCCTGTTTGGGTTCATCGCTGGTGCGGATAATTTCGATCACCTCATCGAGATTGAGGAAGGCGATCAACTGCCCGGCAAGCAGGTGCAGGCGTTTCTCAACTTTGTCCAGGCGGAACTGTAGGCGGCGGCGGGTGGTAGTTGCCCGGAAAGTCAACCACTCTCGCAGGATCTTATCGAGGGACTTCACCTGGGGGCGGCCATCGATACCGATCATATTCATATTGACGCGGTAGTTGCGCTCAAGATCGGTGGTGGCGAACAGGTGGTTCATCACCGATTCCATATCCACCCGGTTGGATTTCGGCACAATTATCAGGCGCGTGGGATTTTCGTGATCCGACTCATCGCGAAGGTCATTCACCATAGGCAGCTTCTTCGCCTGCATCTGCTGGGCAATCTGCTCCAGCACCTTGGCACCACTCACCTGGTGGGGCAGCGCGGTAATCACGATATCGCCGTCTTCCTTGCTCCATAGGGCGCGCATCTTGATAGAGCCGCGACCGGAAGTGTAAATCTTACGAATATCATCGCGCGGCGTAATTATCTCTGCTTCAGTGGGCATATCCGGGCCGAGAATATGCTCACACAGCTCTTCTACTGTGGACTTGGGGTTTTCCAGCAGCGCCACAGTCGCGTTGACCACTTCGCGCAAGTTGTGCGGCGGAATATCTGTAGCCATACCCACGGCAATACCGGTGGTGCCGTTCAATAGAATATTGGGCACCCGTGCCGGAAGAACACAGGGTTCATCCATGGTGCCGTCAAAGTTCGGCTGCCAATCGACAGTGCCCTGCCCCAATTCCGACAACAGTACTTCCGAATATTTACCCATGCGCGACTCGGTGTAACGCATGGCGGCAAAGGACTTGGGATCATCCGGCGAGCCCCAGTTGCCCTGACCGTCGATCAATGGATAGCGGTAACTGAACGGCTGTGCCATTAACACCATTGCCTCATACACGGCACTATCACCGTGGGGATGGTACTTACCGATCACATCGCCGACCGTACGCGCGGACTTCTTATACTTGGCGGTATTCTTCAGGCCCAGCTCGCTCATGGCATAGACGATACGCCGCTGCACCGGCTTTAGGCCGTCTCCGATATTCGGAAGGGCGCGATCCAGGATCACATACATGGAGTAATCCAGATACGCCTTCTCGGTGTACTCCTTTAACGGCAGGCGCTCTGTGGCCTCATAGACAGAGGTGTCGGTCATACAGCACTCGTTATTCGATTCGGAAGGAGCGGATTATGGCGGACTGGGGCGGGAGGTTCAAAGGGAAGCAATGAGTGTTAAAAAGATATATCGCGGAACTGGAGTAGGAGTAGGAGTAGGAGTAGGAGTAGGAGTAGGAGTAGGAGTAGGAACTAGCTTCCACTTCTCAGCTAACCTAGCAAAGCAGTACAAACCACTGAGTCAAATTCACACGACAGATGTATAAGCATTTTAGAATACTGGCAGGAAACTAAAACCACTAACTACAAAGTAGTTAGCAAGTAACCCCTGATATGCCTCAACTAAAATTAGAGACACTGAGTATCGGCTCACTTGAAAAAATAGCGCTGGATGTACCGCCGGGAGAAGTCATCTGCCTATCCGGCTCCTCCGGCTCCGGTAAAAGCCGCCTACTCAGAGCTGTGGCTGATATAGAGCCCCATAATGGCAAGATATCTCTTGATGACAAAGAACAGAATAAAATACCTGGCCACCAGTGGCGTCGCCAAGTCATGCTGGTACCGGCACAGAGTGCCTGGTGGTATGAGACTGTCGGTGAACACTTTAATAAACCGATGGACGAAGCCTTAAAGGTATTCGGGTTTCCCGCAGAGGCCACAGGGTGGCAGGTGAGCCGGCTCTCTTCGGGAGAAAAGCAGCGCTTGGCGCTTATTCGCGCTCTCTCCTATGAACCAAGTGCGCTTTTACTGGATGAGCCCACTGCCAATCTCGATGTGGAAACCACGAATAAAGTAGAAAAGTGGCTGCTTGCTAAGATTCAAAAACATCAATACCCGGTAATCTGGGTGGCCCACAGTAAAGAACAGATACAGCGAGTGGGCAGCAGGCATTTTGAGATTCAGGGAAGCCATCTTGTGGAGCGGGAGATATCACAATGAGTGTGATCGACCTGACCTGGTGGCAGTTATCGCTGGCTGCGGCGCTGGTGGTTGCCCTGGCAATTTGCACCCATATCGCACGATTACAGCTCGGCAAGCCACTGATTGTCGCGGCAGTACGCACTGCGGTTCAATTGGCGCTTGTCGGAGTCATACTGGAAGCCCTGTTCGCTGTTGGCACCCTGTTATGGGTCAGCCTGCTGGGATTGGCAATGTTATTGTTTGCCGGGCAACAAGTCGTCTCACGGCAAAAATATCGCCTGCGTGGAGGCTGGAGTTTTGCCATTGGCACTTTATCCATGCTGGTTTCCGCATTTAGCGTCACAATACTGAGTCTAGTGGTGCTAATCGGTCCTCAGCCCTGGTACCAACCTCAATACTCTATTCCCCTCCTGGGAATGCTTCTTGGGAATACCATGACCGGCGTTGCCCTGGGCCTGGATCGACTAACAGAAAGTATGCGGCGCTCAAGCGATATTATTGAAAATCGCCTAATGCTGGGCGAAACCTGGCGGCAAGCCAGTATTGAATTTCGCAGAGACGCAATGCGCGCGGGATTAATGCCAACAATCAATTCGATGGCTGCAGCCGGCATTGTATTTCTGCCAGGCATGATGACTGGGCAGATACTAGCTGGTACATCCCCCACAGTCGCAGTGAAATATCAAATTTTGATTATGTTTACTATTGCTGCTGGTACAGGGTTTGGTACTTTTGTCTCTGTTGGTATGTGTGCGAAACATCTCTTTGATCAGAGAGAGAGGTTATGTATAGATAGATTAAAGGAGTTAAAATCACCTTGATTTAATCTAAGTTACTCAATAGCAGCGCAAGTGTTACAAGACAAATTAAAATACCTTTATTTAGAGTATTAATTGAGTCTGAATTATTATCAAAATATTAAAGCCCCTTTAAAGGTAACCTTCTGGAAAGGTAATTTTCTGGAAAGGTAACCTTCTGGGTATTACTGATCGCTGTGAGCTGAGAATCCCCGACAATATCCCAAGACATACATTCCAAGAATTAAATTCGCCCACGACTCCGATATTTCCATCTTTATTCATAATATCAAAGCCAGGAGTTGCTTCCCGAAATACAGTGGCACCACCATAGGTCAATTCAGCAAGGAGCTCAGACTCACCACTAATATTGTAAGAAATAGGAAAACCAAATTCGACACTTTCAATTTTATCCCAATAGGCTCCCCCAGCTATAATACAAGCAGAGTCAGTACCCCAACCCCAAAAAACTGGAGCATTGAATAGATTACCTGCGACTGGTTCCTTGACAGTGCTAAATTCAATAGCCATATAGGTTTCGGGCCCAAATATGCGTGATAGAAAGAAGCAGTTTCTCTTGAAATGCCTCTAATGCGCTTATGCGAAGACCAATCCGTTTCTCAAGGTCAGGATGTAAATAAGTCTGCTCGATGCCATTAACTCGATCGAGGTAACCAAAAACATCCGTCTTAATAGGAAAGGTATCGGTATACTTGTCTGAAAAATTAGTACCTGAGTCAACTAGCTGTAGTTTCCCATGGAATTCCAGCAACCCATCGGGAGTACACAAATGAAAAAAGACTGGAAAAGGCGTTAACGCTGGCAAACAGCCAGCGTTTTCAAATTAATCACGTAGCTTTTTATGTCCGACCTAAAAATAAAACTAGAGCGGCTATAATCAAACCAACTAACAAAATCCAAACCCCTCTCAACATCAAGGAGCGTGCATATTCTGCCTCTTTATAGCGCAGCGCATAGGGAATACCAGTGATTGGACCCAAGAAAATGGTAATGATACCCCAAACCCAATGCTTGTTACCCAATGCTGTAAGGGCTGCCATTAGTCCCCCAAACCAGCATAAGGTAACACCGATCACACACACCACAAGTGCAATGATTGACCACCACTGGTTGGCCAGGAAAATTTCTACAATTTGAGTTTCTGTCATGGTGACCTATTACTCCCTATTACTACTCGGTCATTAGAATACCTGCTCCCCGGTTGACAACTCTCTGATTATCCATCCAAGCCAGGGAAAGATACCCCCAGTAAGGCGGCACCTATGAATGGCATATAATAACCTTTAAGCGGAGCAAATAGTCTCCTTAAATAAAAACAAGAAAGTTGGCGAGCACTTACTCTCCTGGAAACTCAGTCACAAGCTCTAGTCCCGTGATATTCCTGGTCTCATTGGCAAAAGCATAATATTCCGGCTTTTCATCGATAAAGATCTGATGAGTCATTTTTACTTCTTTAGGTAGATTTAAAATTCCCGCTGGTATTGAATACTGCTGGGTTTCTTTTAAACGGTAAAAAAGATGAGATCCACATTTGGAGCAAAAGCCACGCTCTGCCCAGTCTGAGGAGTCAAATACGGAGATATGCTCCTCTCCAGAGATCTCAACATTGGTTTGGCAGTCCACCGCCAACAAAGGACCACCACCCCACTTTTTACACATTCCGCAGTGGCAGACACCCAAATTTGATGATGGTAACGAGGCCTTAAGGGTAACAGAACCACACAGACAACTTCCTTGTACTTGATTAGTACCGCTCATATTACATCCCCTCTGTAATGAACAACTTTATTATCAGTGTCAGTATTTGCCAGCAAACACTGTCATCAAAAGAAAACTACACGCTTGGAGGGAATCACACAAGGGTTCCGATGAATACTTCTGGACTAAAGATCACACTAAGATCTCTATAAGTTCTCATTTATGAGACTTGGTTCTAACCAAAGTTAGTTATATCTTCCAGCGAGCTTCATAAATTATGAGTCACTTTTCCTATCTTAGACCTGAAGCCTCCCCCCAGGAAATATTCAGTCACTTACATGGTGCAGGACCATCAATATTAAAAACATTTGAAGCAGCAATGAGAAGCCCCTCAGAACTATCTCGTGGAGAACGTGAATTAATAGCAGTATTTATTTCCTCCTTGAATGGATGTCGATACTGCTATCTATCCCATGCAGAAGTCGCACGCGAATATGGAGAGGCAGATGAACTTATAGAAGCTGCGCTTTCAGGTGTTATCACTCAGCTTCCCCAAAAGCTGCAAATAATTTTTAGTTTCGCTGCGAAAGTGGCTGAAAATGCTCATTCGATTTCGAAAGAAGATATTGCAGATGCTATTAGTGCTGGATGGAAGGAGCAAACAATATTAGATGTTGTCTTCGTCGTATCCTGCTTTTCTCTAGTTAATCGCTTAGTATCCGCCGCAGGTATAGAACCCTTATCACAGCAAGGTAATATAGAGGCAGGTAAATTTATTGCGCAACAAGGCTACTATCAAGATAACAAGTCAAAGTAATTTTACAAATCTTGATTAATTTGAAAACTCGACTCTGGGCTGGCCAAAATCTCTTCCATTGTAATCTGGTGCGCAGGGGATCAATTCCGCCGCTGGAATGCCTGCATCAATAAGATATCGCTCAACTTTTCGACTACGCTCTTGTGCCAGCTTCTCAAACTCTTCACGCAAGAAAATAGGGGGGTTATGGTAAAAATCAGCAAGGAGACGGCGGCTACCTCTTAGGCCTACGGTAGACTCAGGATACATTGCGCTCCAGTCTCTGGCATTAGCTATACCGCACACTCCGGGGCGGGCCTTCGGATGTTTATGCAGTACAGTTACCATTTGCTGTAATTGCCCCATAGCCAAACTACTTAATTCTGAGCTGCCAGGAGCAAACTCAATTGAATCAAAGTCTTTTGCCATAAATCGTCCCCACGCCAACTTAACCAGCAGGTAAATTCCATAGGGAGTTAGGTAGCTTAACAAAGCATCGAAGATGGCTTTTTGCAGTAATTCACTGAAGACAAAGGATAGAGAAAACTTAGGATCTCGAATATTACCGGTTACAGGCATTCCAAATTTCACATTTCCCTGGCCATCTTTCAGCAACCATAAAGCCACATTTAATGGGATAATTTTTGATTTAACGGGCAGCTGGTCATCCTTACGAACACGACGCACTTTGATTTTTTCTAGCTCAACATCAGCAAAAGCATTCAATTGATTTTCCCGCACATGAATGCTAACCACCGCGTCCATTTGTCCTTGTAATATCTTATAACCAAGTAACTTAGCCATATAGGGAGTGGCCGGAATAAGATTTACATTCTCCATATACCCCGTTAAATCAGCATCCCATATGTTCTCCCCTAAGTAATCGATAGTTCCCCCCAGTTGAATGTCACCAAAACCACCAGGCCTGCCATTCGCTACCAACACTGCCGGTGGGTGTTCGCCGAGATTACTAAAATGGCTCAAATTTAGATTGATATCACGTACGGGCAGCCGAGCTCGAAACTCGTCCTGCCGATCAACCCAGGTGAAAGTGCCATGTCGAAGATGAACATCCCTTATATGGTAGGAAAGGGGGTCATTTTTTTCTCTCTCAACAGAAAGTCTGTTTACCCCTTTAAACCCTCTTAGCTCAGCTATTTCTTGCTTTATTGGGAATCTACCCCGCTCATCCCGCACTAAAATAAACCGCGGCTGTAGAAAATCAATAAATTCTACATTTAGTAATTTATAACGCCTATCGAAACTAAATCCTTCAATATGCAGTAATCTAAAGTCCCCCACTGTGCTATGTCGATGATACTCTGGCTCAACTGGATTCCTGTTAAAAAAGTGAAAATGAACCGCTTCCCCCCAGGAAAATCGCCACTCCTGAGCACTGATCGCAAATTGTGAAAGCGTTATACTCTCCCCCTTCACTAGCAGTTCACCTTGGGGAGAAAAAAGATCAATTTTTTTAGCCTTTAGTAAATTGAACTCCAGGCCCTGTCCAGCTGTAAAACCTCCATCCAGTTCCAAATCCCCCAGCCTGAAACAATGATCTCCCTCATCGAAATAGCCGTTGGGTATACAACTGGCAATATTATTCAATTGCAACTGCTGTACATGTACTGATCCAGAGCTGAAGCGTAGTTGTCTCACCCGTAGACTTTCTGTTTTTAACAGCTGTTCCGGTAGTGCCTGCGAAAATCCTGCTGCATGCATCTGTATATTTGCCGAACTAATATCGAAGACTTTAAATATTCTTCCGGAAAGCGTATTTTTACTTACTACTTTGCCAAGTTTCAGCCGTTCTAACTGATAACAAGGCGCTATCTTTCGGTCTTTAAGTAATCCTGCCGGAAGACAACCACTTATGTTGCCAACTTGTATCAGTGATTTCCCCTCGAAGGAAATATTATCCAATTGCAAGTTAGGTACCCTAATCGGTTTAGTATTTCTACGCACTAAAGACAATCCACTTAGCTCCATTGAACCCTTTAGAGAAAATGGTCTACTGAGTGATATTTTTTGCACACCAGGCATCAGGAGCTGGTCGAGCCCATAGCAACGTCGCGTATCCCCTGGGCTAGCCTGTTTCAATAGATGAATATTTACCTTCCTGTCGGAGTCAGGTAAACAGACCCTGATATTTTCCAGGCGAAAATTCGTAACGGAAAAATCTCCATCACCATCCCAGGTCATGCGCTGCCAGCTCATCTGTTGCAAGCCAGCCTGCAAGTAATTATTCCCTTTTTGCCAAAAAGCAACTGGTGCAGTTTGCATAGGTCCAAAATCCAAAAGAGCTGTATTTTCATTTAATCCAATACGAACCGGTCCTCTATTGAAGCGCAATCGAGGAGTTTCAATGCAATCAGCCAGCTGAAACCTATTTGCCTCACTAGGTAATAGCCTGTGCAAACCACAGATAAGAATGTTATCAATTTCCAGATGGTACAGATCGAGTGTATTGTGCGAGAAGGCGATTTTATCGACGGACAGCTTTGAGAGCTGCCAAAGTGGTTCTCCTGTTCCTATAGAAGTAAATTCTGTCTCTCCAATAGATAAGCCGCTACTACCAACTGAGTATATTTCTTTACTGAACACACAATGTGGCAATCGTTCTGCGGAATTTAAATGGCTAGGCAAGCAGGCAAATAGCGACTCTATGGATAAGTCCTGCATTTCTACCATAGAGTCTTGTGTGTTATTGCCAGACCATAGAAACTCCAGCTCAGGTATGGATAGTTTCTGGATTTCCAGTAATGGAATATTGCCACTTCCCAAAAGCTGCAGTTGCTCAATATCGCTGTCATCCAGATTACCCGATACCCGATCATGCCCAGCCTCCAGTTTAAAGTGCCCTCCGAGTTGCACTGTTTGCAATTCCACACATCGCAGCTTTTGGGTCAAAGTACTCTCTAAATCTGGCAGGCAGGCATGCAACTGGCCGACTGAGCTTTCGGGTAAGGCAATATAAGTGCTAAACGTATCAGCAGGAACAATACGAATCCTGGCCAATGGCAAGTTAAGGTCGGCCAGGTTAAGCAGGGGTCTGTTCTGTACAGTAGCTGCAGTGGCGCGGCCAATAGAAAGCTCCGCAGTGGCAAAATCCACCCCCCCCAGCCAGGCCAGCACAAGGGGGCGCTCTTGTTGCAGGTCGCGCACATCAAAGCAGGCTGGCATTTCCTGCGCTGCTGCTGACGAACGGTAAATCAATTTTGCCCATTCAGGGGGCAAACACCCATCCAATCGAAGGAGGGAGCTGCTCTGTAGCTTGAAATTAGGGGCACGAATACTGGCCAATGCCATACTCAGAGCCTCTCTCCCTGTTTTCGATTCCCTAAGGCGCCCCTTTTCCTTACCGTAATCCTCTTGCCCCACAGCGCCTTCCGTAGCTGAAAAGGCATTGGCCCATGGGTCCTCAACAGGTTCACGGCGAAAATACCCTTCACCGGTGCTGAATTTTTGCAGCAGAAGCCCCTTATTACCTCCTCTAGACTCTCCCAATAACAGCCGTTGCACTCCCAGCTTACCAAAGATGGCATAACCATCCTCACCACCTTGCCAGGCAAAATTCCCACGTCCATCCAGGCTATTCAGTTGCGCACAAAGTGGTTCCCAGCCCGTAGGCAACAATCCTCGCGACATGCAACCGGAAAGGGACTCGAGGGAAAAATTCTGAATCGAATAAGGTGTGTCGACACCCAAGGTATCAATTCCACGCCACTTTAATTTTTGCAATTGCAGCTGTTCTTCACCGAGTCCAGACAGCTTGAGCTGAGCAAGAGATAATGGTCCACTGGCAAAGCCCCAGGGAATTTTTAGTGGGGAAGAGCCGAAGCGTAAGGCAGCTTTTTCCTTAGCCCGCAAACCGACCAAACGTACGCAGTGATCCGGTTTTTTCCACATATCGCCGGGGACACAACCATTGGCAGTTCCCACCGCCAAGCTGTCCACAGCTAGGATGCGACTGGTGACATCAAATTCCAATGAACCCAATGCTGCTTGCTGAGCGGTTAAAGGCTGTCGATGGGGTTGAGCAACATCGAGATAGCGCAACTGCTGCGCAGCACTGGTTCCGGTTGTAATTTTAAGTCGATGGCTCCAGTCAAAAGTGGTTGGTTCAGGCACCTGCAAAGTGGTTGCGCGGATACAAAAATGATGATTGTTATCACGCAGGTGCTTAGGGCACCAATCAAATGCAGTAGCCCGGCCCCTGCGCCAATGTATCCGCTTTATTGAGCGGACAAAATCGAAGTCACGAATAGTGATGGTTCCAGCGCGCCAATCCTGCCAACGCTGATTACTCTGCCGGAGTAAGACGCCCTCCCCACTCGCATAACGCCAATGTGCCAATCCTTCACGGCCAAACCCAAATCTAAGATCACCTTCAACATTGAGGCGACGCGCAGCAGCGCAGTGGCCAACCAGGCGCTGTAAGCCGCGAATTGCATCAGCCCACTTCTGAGGCGGACAGCCAGAAAAAAGCTCTGCTTGAAAGGATTCCGCTCCGGTACGCAAACTTGGCCAACGGAAATCTCCTTGCTTCAAGTGCAGATGCGCCAAAGTAGTATTGTAATGTGTCGAATTTTTTTCCCTGGCTAACAATTCCTCTAATTGGATATCTGCAGCTGCGATATTGACCTTGAGGGGCACATCTCCCTTGCGCCACAGCCCCAGCAAAAAATCCTCTATTTTTGCATCGCCAACATAGGCACAGGTCGCAGTTGGCCAGACAGGCCGGTGGCGATAACAGAGTTCACTATCGCGTATCCTGGCCCAGCCGATACCCATTTTAAAATCACGATCCCTGCGCTTCACCTCTCCCAAGTCCCAGCCGCCCACTTCCCATTCCCGGTATTTTTCTCCGGGAACGGATTGCAAATCCATGTAGGCGCCACTTACCGAGGCGCGTGGTAAGTGGGCTCGCCCGCGCAGCAACTGCCACCAGCTGTAATCCAGTGTTACTTCACGTGCGGCAAACCCCCTTCCTTCACGATTGGAAGCACGCACCCCTACAGCCAGCACAGACAGATCTAGTAGGGACACCCGGAAATAGTCGGCATGAAAATCCAGGCCCCGCTCAGCCAGCCAGGCATCTGTTTTATCTCGCACGAAGTCCGAGGCGAAGATAGAAAAGCCTTCCAGTAGCAATAAGCCACCAACCAACCACCAAAGCAGATGGCGAAAATTAGTGTATTGATGGACGGGCTCTGGTGGCATTGGGAAAATAGCGCCGCAAAAAATAAATTAAGCGCAAGCTGCAACGACAGCCAAGCCAATAAAGTAAAGACCAGCACCTGTGTATTTTTTTACCCTGGCGCTTCGATTCGCGATAATAGGAGCCGGTGTCGTGCTATAGGTCTCACTTCAACTCATGCTGTCTACTATTTATCCAGAAGTGAATTTGCACGGCGGAAGAATTTGGCAGGCGATCAGGTTATATATCGCTGCGACCATTCCATTAAGTGAGCAATGAGTGAAATGCAGGAGCACCCAAATTACCAGGATATCGTTCTGGTCGGCGGTGGCCACGCCCATGCCATAGTGCTGCAAATGTGGGCTATGAACCCACTACCAGGCGCGCGTCTAACACTGGTTTCCCCACAAGTACAAACCGCCTATTCAGGCATGCTACCTGGTATGGTAGCGGGCCACTATTCACTGGATGACACCCATATAGATTTGATCCGGCTATGCCGTGCGGCTGGGGCTCGCTTTGTGCAGGCCTGTGCGCACCATATTGATCCCGAAGAACGTAAAATTTCCTTGTTGGGGCGCCCGCCACTGGAGTATGACCTACTGTCACTGGATGTGGGCGCGACTCCCGCACGGGAGCTGCCGGGTTCGGAGTTAGCAATCCCAATCAAGCCCATTGGGCATTTCTATCCTTTTTGGCAGAAACTTTTACAACATGTGCATAAGACCCGGGCACCGCTAAAACTCGGCATTGTCGGCGGTGGTGCTGGTGGCTGTGAACTGGCCATGGCAATGGCCCACGCACTGGAGGAGCAAATTTATTCCGGGCGTGTGCAGGTACACCTGATTCACGCCACGGAAAGAATCCCCCAAGGCTATCCACTGCTTGCACGCAAGCTTGCAGAGCGCGAACTCGACCGTCTCGGAGTACAGCTGCATCACAACTGGCCTGTTCAGGAGATTACAGAACAAGGCGTACGCAATAAATGCGGCGACCTGCTGGAACTCGACCAGGTACTCCTCTCCACTAATGCTTGTGCACCGCCATGGCTGGCTGATTCACAGCTTGCCCTGGATGAAAAAGGCTTTGTGCTGGTGGATCGCAGGCTGCGAGCCCAGGGCCGACAGGAAATCTTCGCTTGTGGTGATGTGGCCAGCTTTTCAGCAGAGCCACTGCCCAAAGCCGGCGTCTACGCCGTTCGCCAGGGGCCAATTCTCTTCCATAACCTGCGCGCCACTCTCACTGGTCACCCGCTAAAGAGCTATCGCCCGCAAAAGAGCTTCCTGAGCTTGCTATCCTGTGGCGGCAAACGCGCCATCGCTGTACGCAATGGGATTGCCGTCTCAGGTGACCTGCTATGGCGCTGGAAAGACCATATTGATCGCACTTTTATGCAGCGCTTTAGCGACCTGCCCGTTGCTATGGAGGAAATGCCTGAGGCCCAACCCCGTGAAGTAATAACCCAACGCAACGGCATCTCATTGTCGGGTATGCGCTGCAACGGCTGTGGTGCCAAAGTCGGCGCGGAAGTTTTACGCCGCGCCTTACAGAAATTGCCCCCCCAGCAGTCAGAACATCTTTTACGTGGCGTGGGCGATGATGCCGCAGTGATGAACCTGCCCCCAGGCCAGTTGCTGGTCCAAAGCTCAGACCAGTTGAGGTCTATGGTGGCGGACCCCTGGTTGTTTGGACGAATTGCCACACTGCATGCACTCTCAGACTTGTTCGCCATGCATGCGCCCCCCGTCAGTGCACAAGTGCTGGCAACCCTGCCTACCGCCTCAGCAGAAATTACCCAACGAGATTTACAACAACTATTGGCCGGGGCCATTTACGAACTCAACCGCCACAATTGCACCCTATCCGGTGGTCATACTGCCGAAGGCGCGGAGATGCAGTTAGGGCTCACGGTGAATGGCTTGGCGGAACGTGAGCAGTTACTGGAAAAAAGCGGAGCTCGCGAGGGAGATTGCCTGGTGCTGAGCAAACCCCTCGGCATAGGCACAATTCTCGCAGCGGAGGGTATGGGTGAAGCTGAGGGGCGCTGGGTGCAGAAGGCCCTGGAGTGCATGCTGCTCAGCAATGCGAACGCAGCCGAAGTACTTGCCCAGCACAGCGCACGCGCCTTAACAGATGTTACAGGATTCGGCCTGCTCGGCCATCTGCTGGAAATGCTCGACGCCGATAAGCTTGGCGCCACACTAATCGCCGAACAACTTCCGCTGATTCCGGGTGCCGCTAAGTGTATCGAGCGCGGCTGGCTCTCCAGTCTGCAGCCACAGAACGCACGCGCCTACCTTTCTGTGGAAAACCCTCAGGAGTGGCAATCCCTTCCACACTGGGCACTGCTCGCAGATCCACAGACCAGTGGTGGACTGCTCTCCGCCTTACCACAGGAACACGCTGAGGCCTGTGTGCGTGACCTGCTACAAAGCGGCTGCAGCCAGGCTGCAATCATTGGCGTTATCACCCACACTGATGGAGTGAAGCCCAGTGTGCGCCTGCAACGAGAAGGAAACTGGCGCCAGCTGATAACTCGCGACAATGAGGCGGTGCAAAGCCAGGTTTAAGTTGCCTCCAATACCGATGAGAGAGATACTGGCGCCAGAACAAGCGCCGGCAACCAAGTATTCCGGCGAATAGGTCTTCACAGATTGGGGAGTCGGCTTTTTAGCAATCGACAGGAAGACCAATCACCATGAAGAAAATCGTGATTGTTGGCGGAGGCGCCAGCGGCCTCCATCTGGCCACACGACTCGGACACTACTTCAACTTTACCCGGGGGCTGCCACGACGGCGTAAAACTCCCGCCGTACAAGTAACTCTGGTCGATAAAAATCGTACCCATATCTGGAAACCCCTGCTCCACCAAGTCGCTGCCGGCGCACTTGACGCCAATATGGACGCGCTCAATTATCAGGTTCATGCCCGCGCTAACGGTTATGAATTCCAACTTGGTGCACTGGAGTCCCTCGACAGGAAAAGACAAGTGCTGACACTTGGCCCTGTCAAGGACGACGACGGTGACGAACTGGTGCCGTCACGGGAGCTGGAGTACGACTACCTGGTGCTGTGCATCGGCAGCCAGAGTAATGACTTCAGTACTCCGGGAGTCCGCGAACACTGTGTGTTCCTCGATAGCAGCGAGCAAGCACAGAAATTCCACCAACAGTTGCTCAATCATTTTTTGCGCTTGGAAACCCATGTCGAGGAAAAACTGCAAATTGCTATCGTCGGCGGCGGTGCTACCGGCGTGGAGCTGTCCGCAGAGCTGGTAGATGCCAGTAAGTTAATGGGAAATTACGGCCGCATTCGCTCCAATGCCATTGAGATAACGGTCATTGAAGCCGGCCCACACCTACTACCAGCACTACCCGCGCGGCTGGGCAATAACGCCGAACGGGAATTGGCAAAGATGGGAGTGCGTGTGCTCACTGGCTGCAACATCGCCAGAGCCAGCGCCACGGACCTGACAACCCGCGACGGAGAGAAAATTCCTGCAAGGATCCGCGTCTGGGCTGCCGGGGTAAAAGCCCCCGAGTTTCTCACCCACCTGGATGGCCTCGCCACTAATCGCCTCAACCAAATTGAAGTGAAAACCACTCTGCAGACCCAAAGCGATCCAAAAATATTCGCCATGGGAGACTGTGCCAGCTGTATAGATGGAGATGAACAAAGAGTGCCACCCCGCGCCCAGGCTGCACAGCAGATGGCTACTCTGACTGCCGACAATCTGGTCGCCCTGATTGAAGACAAACCGTTGGAACATTTCTACTATCGCGATCGCGGCTCACTGGTCTCCCTGAGTAAGTACACTGCGATAGGTAACCTGATGGGCGCCCTGGTAAAAGGCAGCCTCACCGTAGAGGGGCGCATTGCCGGTTTTGCCTACCGCTCCCTCTACCGGATGCACTTGGCAGCGATTCACGGCTGGCCAAAGGCCATGCTGCTCTATCTGGTCGGCCAGGCCAATCGCGCGGTCAGCCCACGGCTAAAATTGCATTAGACCAAACACTCTGATTTGACTCACCACAGGGATTCGTAAATTATCAAGGCGCAGGGGTGCGCCTTAAGAAATTCAATATAGGCACTTGCCCCCATGCTGGTAGCGTAATTTTTTTGCGATCGACATAGTATCCAGCCGCATACCTATTCTGAGAATAAGAAAAAACCGATAAATATGCAGTATCAAAGTATTGTGGTCCTGACTGGTGCCGGAGTTTCAGCGGAATCCGGGATTCGCACCTTCCGCGGAGCCGATGGCCTGTGGGAAAACCATCGTATTGAAGACGTTGCTACGCCGGAAGCCTTCGCGCGTAATCCCCGCCTGGTGCAGCGCTTTTACAATGAGCGGCGCCGTCAATTGCTATCGGGTGAAATCAACCCCAATAGCGCCCATCATGCACTTGCAAGACTAGAACAAGAGTTTTCCGGAGAGTTCCTGCTGGTCACACAGAATATTGATGATCTACATGAAAGAGCCGGTAGCAGCAATTTGATTCACATGCACGGGGAGCTTCTGAAAGTGCGTTGCAGTACTAGCGGCCAGCTGTTTCCTATCGACTCAGACCTGGATACAAGCGACCTTTGCCACTGTTGCGCCCTGAGGGGCACCTTGCGGCCCCACGTAGTCTGGTTTGGGGAGATGCCCCTTCAAATGCGTAGCATTTACGATGCCCTGAGTCGGTGCGACCTATTTATCAGCATAGGTACCTCTGGCAACGTTTATCCCGCAGCGGGCTTTGTGGAATGTGCCAACCAGGCAGGTGCCCACAGCGTGGAACTCAATTTGGAGCGCAGCAGTGTTGGCGATGCCTTTGCCGAGCACCGCTATGGGCCCGCCTCTGAGGTCGTGGATTATTTTGTACGAGATCTATTGGGCTAAAATCCTTACGGTTCTTCCACAGCTGCTTCAGTTTTCGATTTACGCTCAGCTTTAGCACTACTATCGGCACCATAACGCTGTAACAAAGTTGTCACATCTCCGCGATTGCGTATCACGATATAAAGCCGATCGTACTCATCCAACTCCCTGATTGGCCGCCCCTTATCACCGCCCAACAGCTCCACCAGCTTTGGAGTTGTATTACTGTGACCCACAACCAGCACCCGCTTACCGGCCTGATCGAATTGCCGTGCAAATTCCTTCAGTTTACGGGGATTATACGTCTGAATCGGCAGGCCCAACTCCGCAGCTAGTGGCTCTGCGGTCTCTTTGGTACGGACATAGTCAGTACTGTACACCGCATCAATACCCACCTCGCCAAGTACGCGTGCCAGCTGCTTGGCGCGCTGCCGCCCAGCTTCTGTCAGGTGCGGGTTTATTCCACTTTCCAGGCCCCGCTGCTTCTCAGCATGGCGCACTAAATAGATAACCTGGCTATCAGTAATTGCAGTTTCACTCTCAGCCCAAGCCGCCATTCCAAACAGGGCCAGGAGTGCGCAAGTAAAGCGAACCGTTAAACGGGACAACACGGATTAATACTCCCTACCAATAACTCAGTAAGACGTTATGCAGGCAATGATAGAGCAAGTAAATCGGAATGCGATAAAACGCAGGAGTATGCGCTCAATATGTAAAGAAAAGTAAATATATAGGGAAGGATATCCGGTGCCAATAAAACGGCACCGGACTAGCGATCAAAAAGAGATTAGATCTTCCACTCTTTTACAGTGTCCAATCCATACTCATCGATCCACTGGCTTAAAGCCTTCGGATTACGCTTTTTCTTTTCCACAGTGGCACCGGTATAAGGGTTGCGGTAGTGGCCGGTTTCCAGCTTGGGCTCCGCAGACTTACTGGCGGGCGCTGCACGACGACCGCGACGGGGAGAATCTCCCTCTTTCTTCAGGTGACGGGCAACACGGGACTTAAGAGTCTGAACAAAGTCCTGAGCATCCTCATCACCCAGCTGGCCAACCAGCCATTCAACAATTTGCTGACCGCGGGCGACGAAGAACTCTTCCTCTTCCATCTGGTATTCCGCAGCCAAATTAACCAGCGCCTTATCGAAAGCGATTACGCCATCTTTTTTACGTTCTGCCTGGGCCATTTGCTCCTGCAGCTCTTCGATTCTCGCCTGGTGTTCGGCGATTTGTTGTTCAAGTTGTTCGTATTCCTGAAACATTCAATAAACCTCAACGACGGTTATTAAAAAATACAGAGGAAACCCTGTGACGGCAATCGACACAGAGTCGAGTCCCGGGTATTCGAAATATAAAAATTTGTAAACAACAGCGTTAACCGATTGAGTGCGGTTAAGAACTGTAATATTCGACACATTACGAACGGGCCGAAACAAAAAAGTAGATACCGCTGCGCAGGTGGACTCCAACGCTAGATATAATCGGCAAATACATTATTTAAAACTAACCGAGTTCAGCCAAAAGTGGTGATATGCCCGAATGGCTGGTTATATTTCTCGGCTGAGGTCGCGAATAATAAGCTTTCGCCAATAAATATCAACTGTTTACACACTGTCATTTGAATATAATATGGATCTTCGCCCGTATCGCTACTAAAAAGTAACAAAGGCGGGGATATCTCCCTCAATGAAGGGATATTCAACTGTTCCTGTATTGGCTATATTGTACCTGCAGTCGCCAATTGCAAATTACTATGCTGGTCATTGCAATAGAGTTCATTGCCAAAAACTATTGGATACTTATTGTCAGCTATGTCCAATCCCCACAATATCCATCATATGCCCACACTTGCGGCATTAATGACGCCCTTTCCCTACCACATTGATATCGATGCCACTGTCGAGGACGCTTTGGCTGTGATGGAGGAGCACAAGGTACGCCATTTACCAGTTACTCGAGCGGGTGAACTGGAAACTGTTATCTCCAGGGGAGATATAGAACGCGCTAATGCACCCGGCCATCGCCTGGAAGAGCAGCAGCTATACGTGCATGACCTCTGTGCACGGCGCCCCTTTATCGCCGATATCCACGACCCTCTCGATAAAATCCTGTTGGCCATGGCCGATACCGGGATCGGCTCGGTATTGGTAATGCGCGAGGGAGAACTGGTGGGTATTGTGACAGTGACCGATATATTGCGTTTTTGCAGTAACTACATGGCGGAGTTAGCCCAGCCGGTAGACGATTCCATCGCCTGATTTCGGTAAAAAAGCAATTTCACAAGGGCCAGACCCACAACAGCATGGGGATACTGACTAATACGACCAGTATCTCCAGAGGCAGCCCCATGCGCCAGTAGTCACCGAAATCAAATCCTCCCGGTCCAAGGATTAATGTATTGTTCTGGTGTCCGACCGGAGTCAGAAAAGCACAGGATGCGCCGATGGCCACTGCCATCAGGAAACTGTCCGGGTTTACTGCCAGCTGCTCCGCAGTGCTAAAGGCGATGGAGCACATCACCGCCGCAGTCGCGACATTGTTCATAAAATCCGACAGGGTCATGGTGACAATCAAGATCAGCGCTAATGCCACTACCGCACTGCCCTGGGCCAGATTATCCAGCAATACCTGCGCTAACAGGTCTGCGGCACCAGTGGTTTCTATCACGTCCGCTACTGCAATCAGGGTACCCAGCAATACGATTACCGAGCCATCCAGGGACTCATAAATATTTCGTAACGGTACAACCTTCAATGCCATAAACGCCAATACGCAGGCAGCAAATGAGATCGCAGCGGGAATTAAACCAAAAGCAGCTCCCCCAACCGCCAGTGCCATAGCAATTAGTGCTATGGCTGACTTTTCCTTATTCGGCATACTGATATCCCGCTGTGCCAGGGGGACGCAGCCCTGCTCGCGGGCGAAATGATTCAAGTTGTCATCTGCCCCCATCATTAACAGGGCATCTCCGGCCAGTATCGGGGTAGAGCGCAACCTACGCACTGAGCGACGTCCCCGCCGGGAGAGAGCTAACAGGTGAATCTGGTAGCGCGCAGACAGATGTAAGAATTGGATAGAGCGCCCAACCAAAAGGGAGTTGGGCATCACCACGAGCTCACGCAGCTGCATTTCCTCACGGTGATTAGAGTTTTTTTCCTTCTCTGCCGATTTCTCTTTACGCCCAGCTGTGGCTTGACTCATTTTATCTTTCAATTCTTCTTTATCTTTCTGCACACTCTCCGATTCCCCCACCATCTTGAGACCGAGGCTCGACAAGCTGGCCGCAAGGGATTCGGGTTCAGCCTCAATAACCAGAATGTCTCCGCTGTGCGCTCGGTGCCAAGGAGTAGCTGGCGAAACTCGGGCATCGTTATGAACAATCCCTACAACCTGAGCATCTTCAGCACCAAGCAGTTTTCCAATCTCGCGAAGGCTCTTACCTGCAGCGGCACTCTTTTCGCCTACAACCGCCTCGGTAAGGTAGGTACCGGTGTCAAAACTGGAGGCTCCAGCCTGACTGCGCCCCGGTACTAAGCGCCAACCAATCAGACCGATGAACAGCAGTCCAACGACCGTCACTAGTAGGCCCACCGGAGTAAAATCAAACATACCGTAACTGCCAGCACCTGCACTGGCACGAAAGCCCGATACCACCAGGTTCGGTGGGGTGCCAATCAGGGTAGTCATACCGCCGAGAATAGTGGCGAAGGAGAGCGGCATCAGAATTTTGCCGGGAGCTATATTCTGTTTCTCAGCCATATCGGCAGCCACTGGCATCAGCAACGCCAAGGCACCAATGTTATTCATAAAACTCGACAGAAATGCGCCGAGACCGGTAAGCAATAAAATACCCAAGGTGATATTGCCGCTACGCGGTACCACTCGCTGCGCCAGAGCATCCATTGCCCCGGTGTTTTGCAGGCCTCGGCTGATGATTAACACGCAGGCCACAGTCACCACCGCAGGATGTCCAAATCCGTTAAAGGCATTCTCAGCAGGTATTAAGCCGGTAAACACACAGGCAAGCAGGGATGCCAGTGCCACCATATCGTGTCGCCAAGGGCCCCAAATAAACAGCGCAATGGTCACCGCGAGGATGGCTAAAATAAGCAACTGGTCGAGAGTCATAAATTAGGTATGTCCTGAACACAGCATTCGCGAGAATTTCGTCGCGATGACTTATTCAGGGTATACAAGGAACAGTATCGAGCGAGCAATTGAGTGTCAGAACACTGATAGAATCAGTGCCGCTATTTCCAAAGGCAACTCTGTCAGCTTCACCCTTAAATAGAAGTGATAAGTAATCACACATCCCTATGCGATATTAATTATTGATTCATCGATGCGTTAATTCGCCAGGGAAAAAGTGACCGCGCGCTCCTCCAGCGGGTAAAAGATTGTACCCACTTTGATACAGACCCGGCTGGTACTGCAGGAAAACCAACCCGTATACCCTGTTACCTGAAGACTCCTATGACTGCTCGCCATCTGCTGGAGCAGGCGTTGGGCCCAGGGCCTCAGCTCCTTACCATCATAACCAGAGCCACAAGCACAGACATGCAGGTTAACGAAGTTAGCCGGTAAGCCTTCCTTGACCAAAGTGCTCGCCAATTGGGTTGGCGTATAGGTTTTCCACTCACCTCCCTGCCATTGCGCCATACCATTTACGTATACTTTCTTTTGTTTGTTATTACCACTATTGCGTTGGGCCCCAATCATCTTTCCATCGGGTGCACCTGTGCCATGGGTAACTATGTAAAGAGTGTCAGCTGGGGTAAGTTTACTGAGACACTTATCCACCCATCGGTACATAGCCTTGCCAACTCCGGAAGTCACCTTATTGGCGAGGATCTGGTTTGCAGGAATATTCCAGGCACCGGCCAGATCTTTTGCAAATTCCTGCATTTCATCGCTGTTAACTGGAATGTAGATATATTTTTTTGCCATTTCTTACATTTTCCCTGGAGTTGCGCATACTTTTCCAAATTAAACACTGAATTTCCACTCAGGCTGAGTGAAAATGCCACTGGCAATCAGGAGAAACATTCATCCCCGGTAATATTCAACGCTGACTCTGAACAGGAGCCAGGAAAATCAATAATAATTTTCCCTCCTGAAATTTACGCACATTAATGAACCACAAAAAAATCAGATAATCAATCCTAAATTCAGGTTAGAGGTTGTACCTACCCCGTAATTGTTTTTCATCCTTTAACTGAGCAGCAATCCAAAAACAATCAGTTGCAATCCCTATTTGAAGACAGGGGAAATTCACTCGCTATATTAGTTTTACACAGCACCAGCTAACGCTTTTATAATTATTTTTTACCATATTTTTTGGACCTCCTTATTTTGTGCACAACTTACCACCAAATTCACCTTTGACGACATATCTTGCTCCACACTTTCACGAGTTGCCAATTCTCCAATATGATGCTTTTTACTGATGACTGCCTGGGCAGGAAAACCTCAAAAGATAAGAATCAAAAATAAAATTAGGGGAACATAAAAAATATGACAAAAATAGAAGAGGCGGACGCTCAGATTAACTTTTACACATGGTGTAAATATCAGGTTACTTCCAACTAACGGCCTACTACATAAGTTACATTTTCAGACAGATAAATATTATTACAGTTTATTGAAAATTTTTTCTAAATTACACTTCACGAATAAAAATTCACGCACAATCAATTTTCCAGTAAAGAGTTTTTCTCTCGGCAGAAATAGATTGATTGACAATAAGGCTTACCTCTCCATATTAGGGAAAAGTACAGTCTCTAATAAGTTGGTTAAAACTACTAAGCATTTATACCCTCAAATAAGCTGGTAACAGCAAAACCTGCTGCCTGTTCCACACTGGCCTGCCCCTGACCGATCAACCACCAAGCTGAGTAAACCTGGGCATCAATTATTGAACTTATCCACTCGATGGACAAATCCTTGCGAATGTCGCCATCTTTTTGCGCCTGTTCTATCAGACTCGTTAAATCATCCATCTGCTGACCATAATACGCCAGCACTTCTAAATCACCCTCTGCGATATTCCACAGAGATAGCAGGAAATGATAACTATCTGCCAGGGGCATCAGAGCCTCGAGCCCCCTGCGCACCTTTTCCCGAGCCGAGAGCTTGCAATCTGTATAGATGGGCCGCAGAACCTGGCTGGTTAACTTAAAACACTCTCTGGCTATCTCCAGGATCAACTCCTCACGGGTTTCAAAGTGCCGGTAGAGGGTTGCCCTTCCCACCCCGGCAACTTCGGCTACTTCTTTCAGGCTGGCTTTTGGGTTCTTCATCAGTAGCTCCTTGCCGGCTTCAATAAGGCGGGCTCGGGAGCGACTGACTCTGGAATCATTGGTATTCATAGCAACCCTTTTTTTTTGAGACACAGTTGTCTCATTAATGTCTGACGGTTATGATACATAAATGTCTCATAAAAATTTTACACTGTGAGTGGCTCCATGAGTACTGATGATGAAGACTTGTTATCCGAATATCGACGCACGGCCAATTCCCAGCTTCCTAACGCCCACTGTTTGCCCTTCGGGGCATATACGTGCGAGACCATATTTCACAGGGAAATGGAGAGCATCTTTGAAGGGGGTTGGGTGTTTGTCGCTGCCGAAGCAAGCCTCTCTAAACAGGGAGATTACTGTGCCATTAATATTGGACGTATACCTGTAGCTGTGATTCGTGGGGCAGATGGACAGCTGCGGGCTCTGTCCAATACCTGCCGGCACAGAGGCACACCATTGCTGGATACCGGCTTGGGCAATGTTAATAAGCGCATAGTCTGCCCATATCATGCTTGGAGCTACAGCCTGGAAGGTTCTTTACTCGGAGTACCCTTCACTGGAAAACAGGAGGTGAACAAAGCCAGGCACTGTCTACCTATCTACCCGGTAGAAACCTGGAATGGCCTGGTATTTGTAGATGTCAGTGGTCAGGCACCCCCCCTCTCAAAACAGCTTTCCAGCGTATCGAATTACCTGCCAATCCAACAGCTTGACGTTTTTGATGCATTCGAGCCTGGCAAAACCGAGTATTGGTCTGCCAACTGGAAAGTGGTGATGGAAAATGCCATGGAGAGTTACCACCTGTTCAAAGTACATCGGAAAACCTTAGAAACAGTCACACCAACCCAAAATGCCTACTACACCGCGGGCTGCAGCAGATGGGCCCTGACTGGAGGCACAATCAAGTCCTTTCTTGGCTTTGGCAAGCCAGAACATTACCAACTACTGATGCTGCCTCCTAACTTTGTTGCCATTATCGATCCTGTCTCTTTTAGCTGGATGTCCGTTATTCCACGCCATGCGGGTGAAACAGAGGTCCAATCCGGTTCACTGATTTACAACGGCCATGGCAGCAATCGCTCTACCCGTAAATTTACGGACAGATTCTTTGCCGAAGACCAATGGATTTGTGAACGAGTTCAACGAGGTATGAACTCATGTTCAGGAAAAGGCGGCACTCTAGTTGAGGCAGAGCGCATTGTTGTGGATTTTCACCACTTTCTTGCTTCGCGCCTATTTGGCTGTCCCAGTATCCCTATTTATCGAACATCTACGAGCCGGGAGAGTAGAAATTGAAACTTTGTCATGCCTTACTTTTAACAGGTGTTATTGCCGGCTCAGTGACTTTTCTTGCCTGGGCCCAGCCTTTAGCTCCTGAAACAAGAGCACATATAACCAATGCAGCGAGTGAACCAGGAATTGCCACAAAATCTGATGCTAACTCCTTAACGCAATCAGGTTCAGAGATTCTTCCAAAAAGAATCTATGGCATGACCCGCTTCATTGCTTTGGAAAACGCTGGCAACCTGGTTGAATTACTATTGCAGCGCGAGGATGTATACACTCGGCTTAAACCGGGCCCTCATAAGATATTTATTATCTACCAGAAATTTTCGAAGAACTACCATGAAGCCCGGGTAACGGTAGGGTTACCGAAGGAAAGCTTCTTATTTCTGAGCAACATCAGTGAGCCCATACCGGATGGTGATGTCATCCACATTGGAGGAAGCACGGATACTTCCCCAGATGGACTTGAAGGGCACTGGCAACTGGTTCACTTTGGCCCAACACTGCAAGCAGTCATTGAGAAATATACTCTGTCAGAAGACGGGATTGTTCGCTCTGTTGATATTTATCAGGTTAATGAGAAACAGTGACATGAACTTTTTAACTGCAATGTTTACCCAGGAACAGATTGAACACTTAGAGGTGTGGGTGAATGATGGCTTCTTTTTACTGGCTATGGTGGTATTTGTATTCGAACTGCTACGTTATGCTCTCAAGCGCAAACTGACCCTAAACATGCTAGGTGATTCGGCTAGCAACTTCATTACCCTGGCTGCTTTTATTGCAATTACCTCATTAATTGCTGCGCTTTTTTATGTGGCCGCATTTTTCTTTGTTTTTGAAAATTTCAGCATCGTCCAACTACCCATTACCGGCTGGACCATCATGGCCTGCCTGATCCTTGCTGATCTGGCTTACTACTGGGAGCACCGCTTTGCCCACAGAGTCAATTTGGCCTGGGCTTCCCATACAGTGCACCACAGCTCACCCTATTTTAATATTTCTGTAGCCTACCGATTTGGACCACTGGATGGCTTGTTGCCTTTTTTCTTTTACCTGCCATTAGCCATGCTCGGGTTTAATCCACTTCTCATTTTCTTTAGCGAAATGATTGTGCAGGTTTACCAAACATTACTGCATACTGAGGCAGTTAAAAAATTACCTAGACCGATCGAATGGATTTTAAATACCCCATCCCATCACCGGGTGCATCATGCTGCTAATCGTGAGTATCTGGATAAAAATTATGCCGGTATTCTAATTATTTGGGACCGGATTTTTGGAACCTTTGCTGAGGAAAAATCAACTGTGCGGTACGGGGTTTTTCCCAGAATTAACAGCATCAACCCGTTTACCATCTTTTGCCACGGCTACGCCAAGCTATTCCGGCAGCTCTGGCAGGCTAATAGCTGGAAAGCACGCTGGCATCTATTGATAAAATCCCCTGAGTGGATATGGAAACATCACCAGAATCGCAATAGTTTTCAACAAAATTAAATACTGTGCACCAATAAAGGCAGATTTTTCTATCTGTTAACTATAAATTAAATGGTTCTATCTCATAAGCTATTTTGACCACTTTTTGATAAGTGATACTCACGAACAAGCCTGAACTAGTTAACAAAGACAAAGCGATAATTGCACCCTATTTATTCTCATAATTTAATCTGGCATCAATGTGGCAGAGTATTTCTCCTAAAATCCCAATAGAGAAACAGAAGTAAAAGAGATCCATTTTATTACGCTCAACAATTTCTCAGGAACAGCCCTGCCACTCGCTATATTTGTTGGATATTCCATATTACATACGGACTATTAGTGCTTTTTTACCATCGACAACATATCTTATCTTCCATATCTCAGTTTTCCTCACTCCGGCGAATGACTTTCAAAGCCAGGATATTCTCTTCAGGCATCTGGTTCACAGAAGCGGCATCAAGTATCTTATCGATATTCCCCATATTAATAGAGAGGCTTCCATTGCGGCAGGGTACATCCAATTACCGAGAAATTTTCCTCCGTGATACTCCACTACTGGATGTGCGCGCACCGGTAGAGTATCAGCGTGGGGCCTTCCCCTCTGCAGAAAATCGTCCATTACTGGATGATCACCAACGCGAACTCATCGGCACCGAATACAAACGGCGAGGACAGCAGGCCGCCATAACCCTTGGATGGAAACTCGCCACTCAAGAGGTGGTACAGGCACGTCTCACCGCCTGGGAGGCTTTTCTCGATGAGCACCCACAAGGCTATCTCTACTGTTTTCGTGGTGGCCTACGCTCACATACTACTCAGAAACTGCTTCGCGACGCAGGTTTTGATTACCCTCTGGTAGAGGGTGGTTACAAAGCTATGCGCAACTACCTTCTTGGTGAACTGGAAATCCAAAGCCGGCAGTTATCATTTGCTGTTATTGCTGGCCATACCGGCAGTGGAAAAACGGAACTGATCCAGTCGGCCAGTCGAGCTCTGGACCTGGAGGGCATAGCCAAGCATCGTGGTTCCAGCTTTGGTCGCACCGGATACAAGCAACCAACGCAGATCAATTTCGAAAACCAAATCAGTATCGACTTACTCAAGCTGGCACAAACCTCTGAAAGGGTTTTTATCGAGGATGAAAGTCACCTCATCGGACGCTGTGCCCTCCCCCCCGCCCTGCAAAGCGCAATGAAAGCAGCACCACGTATTCTGGTTGAGGAACCCGTAGAGAATCGTGCCCGCCGTATTGTGCGCGATTATATCAGTGAGGCCTTACCACGTTTTGGCGACACTGAATCCCCTGCTGCGGCACTTGGAGCGGATCTGCATAAAAGCTTGGGGAAAATACGCAAACGCCTAGGCGGGCTGCGCTATCAGCAATTAGACACACAACTGGCCGAAGCCAATGGGGAGCTACAGCGCAGTGGCAACAGCGACGCCTATATTCCATTGGTGATGGCACTGCTGAAGGAGTATTACGATGGGAGTTATAGCTATCTGATGAAGAAGCGTGATAGTGAAGTCCTGTTTCGCGGTACCTACGCTGAAGTGAAAGCCTGGTTGGCAGATTCGGAAACTCTTAGCCCCAATTAACTTTCACCCAGCACGATTACCGCAATAATCAGAAGCTACATATCAAGCCTTATGTGCCAACCGATTCAATTTAAAGCGACGCAGCATTATCCAGTCCCGAAGTCCGCGGGGCAGCCAGCGTGCCAGCCAGGGCAATAAGCTACTGCGGTTTCCAATGCGTACCAGAGTTCGTGGCCGCTTTCGAAGTAACTCACGCACCAACTTACGTGCAAGCGTGCTGGCCAGAGTGGCATTTTGCTGCGACTCCTGTGCGCGGGAGCGCACGGCCTCCTCCTGGCGCTTATATAAAGAGTCCGGCGGCAGTAACCCGCGCAGTGATACCTCTGCATGACGGCCAAATTCCGAGGCGATAGCCCCCGGCTGCACCGTCATCACGCGAATGCCAAAAGGCTTTAACTCGAGACGCAGTACTTCGGAAAGTGAGTGAAGGGCAGCCTTGGAGGCACAATAAGCACCAGAGAAAGGTGTCGCCAGTACGCCGGATACCGAACCAATATTACAAACAACACCACCCTTGCCGGCACGCATTAACGGCACACAGGCGCGGATCAGTGCAAGCGGTGCGAATACATTAGTGCGAAACTGATTTTCCAGGGCCCGAGTATCCAACTCCAGCAAAGGCCCCATCTGGCCATAGCCGGCATTGTTGATCAGAATATCGAGGCGACCATAGGCGGCTTTAAGAGCGTGAACAACGCGGTTTATATCCGCCTGGCTGTTTACATCCATGGCTTCAGTGGCAATGCCCAAATCAGCAAGCTCCTGCAAGCTCTCCGGACGCCGCGCCGTGGCAATAACAATTGTACCGCGACGATGCAACGCCAGGGCCAGCTCACGCCCGATACCGCTGGAACATCCGGTAATCAGTGCGACTCGGTCTGGCGCCACATAGCCCCGTCCGATCTGGGCCAGGCTCTCAGCTGCAAAGCCCTGACTTGAAGTGCGAAAGCTGGATACTGGCGGTCTGTTCACGGGGACTACTCCGTTAACTGTTCCAAAACCTCCGGCTGAACTTGTGGGTGCTCAATCAACCCAAAAATATTGCCGTAGGGATCGAGAAAACTTGACATCAGCACGCCCTCGCCAACATCCACCACATCGCTATGTTGTCGCGCACCCATGGTTCCGAGACGTTCGACCTGTGTGGCCATATTCGCAACCGCCCAATAAGCGACCACGCCATCCGCACGGCTGATCGCACTGCGCGCGTCTGGATTCAAGCCCAGTTCACATTGACCAATTCGAAACCCCACATAACACTCACTATCAAAATAGGGTTTCTGCTGCAGTAATTGTGTGTACCAGTCTTTGGCTTCAGCAATATCTGTTACACCGTAAATAACCGTGTGCAAGCCGAGAATCTGCCCCATTTGAGACACCCTATTGTGTGATTTTTATCCACTGATGGGGCACTATGGCGCAGCTTACTGCAGTTCCTGCTCCAGCTGCTCCAACAGGTCGAGTGGTTCCAGCTCCACTCCCTCCAGTTCAACATTCCAATTTAACCCTACCAGCAGCACGTCTTCATGCATACCGGTAAGCCAATCGTCCATAAACTCTTCCAGATCGATAGCTACAGCTTCATACTCGGCCCAATCACCTTCACAGTGCATCTCAGCAAATTCACGCTGCGACCAAAACGGCATTACTTCAGTCTGTGCACGTTTTTCTGATTCACACAGCGCAAAACCCTCTTCCCCCTGTAGTGCCCAAACACAGCCCTGCTCAGCAGCCTCAGGCAAAAAGCGCGCACAGTTCTCTTCAAAATCATTCGTTAGGGGTGCACTTTGCATAACATCTTCGCTTAATGGATTTGCCAGCAGTGTACGTTAGTTTTCTCTTCGCACCAATGCAGTAACCTGGCGTAATTTTCCCGGCCTGGCCTTAGCGAGGCTCACCAGCCATTTTTAACTTATGCATAAAACCCAGCTAATTTTTTCTTTATCTCGAATATTTTTGCTTAGACAATTATCGGCTTAGGCATCCCTTTCAAATACCGCCATAGATTCAACGTGATCGGTATGGGGAAACATATCCATGACACACGCCTTTGTCAGGTGGTAACCGAGCTGTGTCAAGGCCCCCGCATCCCGCGCAAGGGTTGCAGGATTACAGGACACATAGACAATTTTCTTTGCATTAAAACTCGCAATACTCCGCACAGCCTGCAAAGCACCACTTCGCGGCGGGTCCAGCAGAATCTTATTAAAGCCGCCCTGGGCCCAAGGCTGATTTATTATTTCCTCATTCAAGTCTGCTGCGTAAAATTGCACATTATCCAAAGTATTCAGCTCGGCATTCTCTACACCGCGACGGGTGAGTGCCCCCACGCCCTCAATGCCAACCACCTCGCCGGCACATCGCGCCAAAGGCAGGGTAAAGTTCCCCAGGCCACAGAAAAGGTCCAATACCCGCTCATCGGGTTGGGGATCCAGCCATTGCAGGGCTCTACTTACCATTTGGCGATTAATTTCGAAATTGACCTGGATAAAGTCCAATGGCTGGAAACGCATGGTGAGATCAAACTCTGGCAGCGCGTAACTGAGGAAGGCCTCCCCCTGCTCCGGCCATAAACGTCGAACTGATGTCGAATCACCAGGTTGTATATACATGTGTATACCAGATACTTTTGCGAAGCTTATCCAGCGCTCTCGGTCACCTTCCGATAACGGCTTTAGGTGGCGCAGTACCAGAGCCGCAACATCATCACCCACAGCCACATCCAACTGAGAAAAATAGGCTTTGCCATCGCAGTCAGCCACAAGCTGTTTTAACGTCGGTATTTGTCTGGCAATTGCCGGGTGCAGTACATGGCATTCATCGATATCCGTCAGATCATTACTGCGTTTTTCACGGAAGCCAAAAATTAACTCTTTCCCCCTACGGGATTTTAACTGGC
Organism: Microbulbifer variabilis ATCC 700307; assembly: GCF_000380565.1. Taxonomy (GTDB): domain Bacteria; phylum Pseudomonadota; class Gammaproteobacteria; order Pseudomonadales; family Cellvibrionaceae; genus Microbulbifer; species Microbulbifer variabilis. The sequence goes on along the minus strand of NZ_AQYJ01000028.1, from coordinate 338,826 downwards.
GAATGCCGATACGTGCCTTGCGCCGATAGCCGTAGGATGCAGCAACCAAGGGCGGTAATATCTCTTTGGGCTCAATACCAGCAAAACGAATAAGTTGGTCCAGCAGGATTTTTTGCTTCTCAATAATCTGCGCACCAATTTCCAGGTGCTGCAGAGAACAACCTCCGCAGAAGTTGATATGAGGACAGCAAGGCGCGCTACGCTGAGGTGATGCCTGCAAGATTTCCACCGCTGAGCCCTCATCGAACCGGGCCCGACGAGCGCTATAACGAAAAAGTACTTTTTCACCAGGCAAAGCGTTATCGATAAATACAGTTTTCCCCGCAACGCGGGCAATGCCACGCATATCATGGCTGAACTTCTCTACGCAGGCTTCGGCCTGCGCCGGCAAATTTTTTGTCACCGGCTTGCGCGAGGTAATAAAACGCGGTTTCTTGCTCATGTTAATTAATTGAATAATTCGAAAGATCTGATTTGTACTGATATTTTTTACACAGTGAGGCGGTGGCCATTATCACGGAGCCAACGGCGCAATTCTTTGAAACGGGGACAAACACTTTGCACCAACACCCAAAAGTCACGGCTGTGATTGTGATGTTGCAGATGGCAGACCTCATGGGCAATGAGGTAATCCACTACAGGTTCCGGAGCCAGACAAACCAACCAGTTGTACTGTAGCTCTCCACGGATACTGCAATGCCCCCACTTGCTTTTAGTACGCCGTACCCGCACTGAAGAAAATGTCAGCCCCAGTCGATCCGCCACCAACTGGGACTTTTCCGTTAACAGGACCAGTGCTTCGCGCTGATACAAGCGCTGCAAAGCTCCTTGAAGTTGCTCCTGTTCAGGAAATTGGGTACGGGTATAAAGAAGGATTGCCGCTTCACCAATTCCTGCAGCTTTAGTACTAGAGGCACGCGCAAGTGGCAATGACCTGCCGAGCCATGGAAATCGCTCACCAAAAGCATATCGGTAACGCGGCACCTGGGATGCCCGCTGACTGGCGGCCAGTAATTGGGCTCGCACCCACTGAATATTGTCCTGCAGAAACTGATGGCCATGGCGAGCTGCACAGCGCTGAGGGATACGTACCTCTACCCCTGACTGCGCCAATATCAATCCCAATCGCTTGCGTCGGGGTGAACGCACCAAGCGATAGGGAATATCCTCAAAAATAAATTCATCCGCCTCACTCATTGGAGGCACCCCAAAAAATTTGGCATCTGCTAGCCACCGTGAGCCACCACCGCCATGGTGATTCGGGAAATACAGCTTAACTTGCCATTGGGTGCATAAATCAATATTTCCCAAACCTGGCTGCTTCGTCCAATATGCACAGGCTTAGCCCGGCCAGTAACTTCACCCTCCGGCACCGGTCGCAGGTGGTTGGCATTAATCTCCTGCCCAACACAGTAGTATTTATTGGGATCCACCAACAGGTTGGCACCAATAGATCCCAGAGTCTCTGCCAGCACCACATTAGCACCACCGTGTAAAATCCCAAAAGGCTGGCGTGTACGGTGGTCCACCGGTAGTTTACCCTCTAAGTAATCTTCACCAATTGCCGTAATTTCCAAACCGAGATAGCCGGGCATGCAGTTAGCACTGCCCTGATTAATCTCTTCCAAGGTCGGAGTACTGTGCCAAATTGCCATGAAAAACTCTCTAGAAATGAAATCGTAAAGGTGATCATCTGAGTTTAACCACTCGGTAGCACACCACCGTTAAACTCACCAATAAAAAAAGGCGGAGGAGAAAAAACCACGGGGATAAAGACCGGGGATAAAATAACGAGGACCGAAAAGCCCATAGCGATGCAGCTCCAAATCCAACATGCGTAACTCCCACTCGAGCCGACTGTGCTGGAAATACAGGGCGCGGCGCTGGCTGTCACTGTCAGTGTGCCGGAGGGCATAATGCAGAGAGTAAAGCTCCCGCTCTAAGTTGTCGCGACGCCACAATAAGTTTTGATACTGTTGTTCGATACGGTATTCAACGAGTCCACGCTGGTAATTTTCGACGAAGAGATCAGCAGTAGGGCCTGTACATACCCCTTCATACTTGTACCCCCGACGCCCTTGCCGATAACCATTATCCGGGGTGCAGAACTGCTCTATACCTTCCTCATGACCGCGCAACCAAGCCTCATTATCCACATAGATTTCGTAACTCAGGCATTCCTGAGCCAACTCCTGCACCAGCAGCGGGGAGCGTCCGCGGGCACCGTCCTGAACGCCACGCTCATACCAGAGCCCAGCGCGGCACTCATCTTCGGAAATTACTGCACAACCACTTAACACAGCAGCAAAAATAAGTAGGTATAAACTCACTTTCGTAGACATAGGGTCGGCCTCCCGTATTAGTTACTGTTCTCCCACAATAAAAACTCAGCCGAAACGTTTATCAGCTACGAAGGGGTTGGTTTTACGCTCCTGGCCAAAAGTCGACATAGGGCCGTGCCCAGGTACAAAGCGTACCTCGTCACCGAGCGGCCACAAGCGCTCCTTGATCGAGCGTATCAGAGTATCGTGATCTCCCTGGGGAAAGTCTGTGCGTCCGATAGAGCCCGAAAACAGCACATCCCCCACCAGGGCAAGGTTACTGGGACGGTGAAAAAACACCACATGGCCCGGCGTGTGGCCGGGACAGTGATAAACTTCGAGCTCTTCCTCACCCACAGTAACGGTATCACCCTGCTCCAACCAACGATCCGGAGTAAAAACTTCCACCGCGGGAAAGCCAAACATCTGGGCCTGCATGGGCAGCTGTTCTATCCAAAAATTATCATCTTGATGAGGGCCCTCAATGGGTAATTGCAGCTGCCCGGCTAGCGCAGCTGTCCCCCCCACATGGTCCAAGTGGCCGTGAGTAAGGAGTATCTTCTCCAACTTGAGGCCGCGCTCCTCTACAGCGGCAAGGATCTTGTCAATATCACCGCCAGGGTCCACTACCGCAGCGCGCTTGCTGTCCTCGCACCAAAGCAATGTGCAGTTCTGCTGAAAGGGAGTAACCGGGACCGAATGAAATTGCAGCGACATAGGTATCCTTAATGGGATCAGTTACAGGGAACAGAGATTATACCGTGAGTACCCGTTGAGATCGCTGAGCAGGTGCCGAACCTCCACGCTGTCCGTTTTGCAGCAGCGCGCGCAAGTCCCCAAGCAGCTGTTGCAGCACCAGGTCACTGGACCAGTAATCTTCCAGAGGCAACACCTGTGGACCTTGGCTACCCATATGGGAATCACTTAGTGGACGCGTCTCATAATCTTTAAACACGGCCTGGTTATAAGTAGGACTCAGTGGCTTTAGGGGCCAACCAAATAAATCATCGGGGTGATAGAAGTTCTTCCAACGAAATCGATAGCCGCGGGAGTCCGCGGTGACCGCCTGGATCTGCTCACGCCCCCTGCCAGCACACCAGAGCGGATTACTGGCTCCGAGGGTGTACCAGTAGCTCAGGGTCTTCAGTCGCAGGAAGCGTTCTCGCGCAGAACCCTTACGCACACCTCCGGGACCACCATCACGCCAAATTCCATGGCCAACACTCGAACGCTGGGCATCCCAGAGGTAATTGGAAAAACTGACGCAACCGAAAGAATGACTTAATAGCACCACCGGTGTTCGCTCACCGGCCGCTGCTGCAGCCTTTTGCAACATGCGATAAATCGCCCCTTGGGTTTTCTCATAGGCTCCATCACGCTGCTGGATATCTCCCAATTGGGCTGCGCCCTGGGCCATAGTACAAAGCAAGAATTTGCGCGCGCGCAGATAGTCCATCTCGCTCTTGCACATCCCCTGGAACACCCGATCTGTATTGCCCTGAAGGGATTCCACTGCCGTCAGGGTATCGCAATACAAGCGCGACCAGTCACCGCCGAGAGCATCTTTTAACGCCGAGAATAATGGGCTCGCAAAATCCCTGGGGGCCACCCCGGCTCCCGCAACGGCCAGGACTACAATATCTGCCATATTTGCCTCTTCTTATTATTTTTGTTGAATTGGCATCAGACCCTCTGCACACCCGACAGTGATCCAAATTGAACTCACTGCGTAAAAATATGTTGCGTATTTTGGCAAAAATAATCCGGTCAGGAGGACCGGAAATTGCCGCTATAACAATGCGCTAGAAGGTGATTAATCTGGTCGGTAAGACCAGTTTGCACGCCAGCTTTCGGGGGCAAAGGGACGTGCCCCTGCCGGCGGCTAATCTTAAGGGATCAGTGTGACTAATTTGATCCGCCCAGTAATATACTGCCCAAAGTCAAGTCCGCGCCAGTCTTAATCGAAATAAATCTACCAATTCTACCCCTGCCCCCTGTCGCAGCGCTGTAACATTAGCGCTTTCCTGGTGCATAATAACCTTTGTACAAAAATCAGACGTTTAAAACGATCCCGCCCGCAGCGATGCTATTAACCTCCAAATACAGCCTGCCGGATTGCCCCGAGCACACACTGGCGCGCCCCCGCCTGCTGTCGTTACTTAACGACGGTCACAGCGACCAGTTGCTGTTGGTAACTGCACCGGCGGGCTACGGTAAAACCACACTTGTCACCTCCTGGGCCTCAGGCCAGGATAACCCGGTGGCCTGGTATACCCTGGATGCCAGCGACAACGAACCGAATCAATTCTGCCGCTACCTTGTGGAGAGTGTGCACCGCGCAACCGGCAACGGCGTACCCCAGACCTACCAGTTGCTAACAGCACCCCAGTGTCCGGACCCAACCTCTGTCGTCAGCCATTTGCTGGCTGAATTGCGCGGACTGCCTTGCGAGCTGCGCATAGTGCTGGACGATTATCACCAGATCGATAATCAGGTAGTACACGACACAACCCGTTTTCTTCTGCGCCACGCCCCCGCCGGTGTGGGCGTCGTCCTCACCAGCCGCAGCCAGCCGCCCCTGGGGCTCGCTACCCTGCGTGTACAGGGACGCCTACTCGAGCTGGGCAGCGATGCCCTGGCACTCACTACCGAGGAAATCGCCCAGCTGCTGAAGCAGCGCCTGCCATTTAACCTGGACGCTGATCGCGCCGCCCAACTACAGCATTTAAGTGAGGGCTGGCCCCCGGCTGTGCAACTATTCACGCTCTCTGTACGCGACCGCGAAGAGGTCGACCGTTACCTGGCAGAACTGGAGCAGGGCCATAGCCATATTCTCGACTACCTCGCCGAAGAAGTACTGGAACGGCTTGAACCCCAGCTACGTGAGATGCTCGCATGTACCTCAATCCTCACCCGCGTCAATGCCCAGCTGGCAGAGCGCCTGAGTGATCGCAGCGATGGCCAGCAAATGCTGGAAAGTGCGGCCAGGCGTGGGCTCTTCCTACAGGCACAGGATTCCAGTCGACGGTGGTTCCGTTTTCACCCAGTGTTTGCGCGTTTCCTGCAGCGTCAACTGAGCGACCGAGATCAGTTGCAGCATTTACACACCATTGCCTGCGACACCTGGCAAGAGCTGGGCCAGCCGGTTGAAGCCCTGCGTCACGCCCTCGCCGGTGGTGACCGCGAACGCCTGCGCCAGCTGCTGAACGAGCAGGGAGAGCGGTTACTGCGCGGGGGCCAGTCCCGCCTGTTGCGCGATTGCCTTGAATGGCTGGGCGCTGAAGAGCTACAACTCAATGCGCGATTTACCCTGCTTTCAGCCAAGATGGCGCGGGAAAACTTTGAGTACGACCAGTGTGAGAAGAACCTCGCCGCCACTGAGAGCTGGCTGCAACGCCAGGATCCGCAGCAATGGCACCAGTATGAGGGTGCCTTTGCCACTATGCGCGCCCAGGTCGCTATCGCCCGCGGCCAAACCCTACAAGCCAAGGAATACGCTGAGGAAGCCCTGGGGCTGTTGCACCGTGAACAGCTGGGGGAGCGAATTTCCGCATTACTGGTGACCGGCGAAACCAGCTTCTGCCTTGGCGCATTGGAACAAGCCCTTGCACATATGCAGGAAGTGGAAGCCCTGGCTATTGCCGAGAAAGATATTCCCAGTGCCGCGTGGGCCATCTGCCAGCAGACCGAGATCGCTTTCGCCCAGGGTCTTTTGAAAAAATCCGCCACCCTGCAGGAAAAGGTGTACAACCTGGTGCAGAAACACCACCTTTCCACCCTACCAATTTCCGAGTTTGTCTGTCGCCTGCGCGGCCAATTGCAGTGGGAGTGTGGAGACCTGGAAGGCGCCGAGCGCTCCGCCCGCCGCGGAATGCAAATCAACCGCAAAGTGGGAGAGCACTGGCTTTTGCCTGAATACACCCTATTGCTGAAAATTGCTCAGGCGCGCGGCGAGAAAGAGGAGTCCCAGGAATGGCTCGACCGTATTGAGCGCCTGCTCTCAGACGAACGCTATCATCGCGACTGGGTTGCCAATGCCGACGCCACCCGTATCCGCACCTGGCGCGCCCTGGGCAATCAACAGGCTATTACCACTTGGCTGGAACAGGCTGAACCGGTAGCCGACAGGCCCAGCAATCACTTTGAGCAATGTCACGGACGCAACCATGTACGCGCATTGATTGAGCTACATCGCTGGTCTGACGCCAATCGCTTGCTGAGCCGCTTGCAGCAGGTCGCCAAGGAGTGCGGCCTGGTGACGGACCGTCTACGCAATCGGGTATTGGAGTCCCACCTGCTTTGGCTGCGCGAGCGGCACAGCGAAGCAGTGGAAGCCATTTCCGTGGCGCTGCAGTTGGCCGCCGGGCGAGACTTCCGCGCCAGCTTCCTGCAGATCGGTAAACCACTGATCGTCATTCTGAAGGCCGCCCTGGAGCAGGGTCTGGAGGAGGCAGAAGCCACCAAGGCGCAGGAATTGATTCGCGTGACCCAGCAACAGCCTGAACTGGATGGTGGCATTCGAATTGAGCTGGATGACACCATCATCCGGGAGATTCTCGCCAGCGATGCGGTACCCGATTTTCTGCGCCATTCGCCACTGACTCCCAGGGAGTGGCAGGTACTCAATGCCATTCACTCGGGGCTATCGAACGAGCGCATTGCGCGTCACTTCAAGGTGGCACCCAGTACTATCAAGACCCATATCCGCAGCCTCTATCAGAAACTGGATGTCAAAGACCGCCAAGAGGCCATCGCCCTGGCCGAGCAAATGCTGCGTTCAGTGCAGGATCGCCCCTGAGACCACTCACAGCACAAGGATGTACTGACGCATTCCCACCGCAGCTCACTATAATTTGACGACACACCCAGGGTGAGTCAGATATTAGTGTGTCCTCCAACTACTCTCCCCCAGCGCGCCACAACTCTCAGCCTCTCCCCCCTGGGTGGGGAGGAGGTAGACCACTGCACGCTACCCCATACTCGGCGCATCCTTCCAGAGTGGGCCTGTCCCACCCTTCAAATAATGAAACAAGGCAGTAATCCATGAGCGGCAACAGCACAGAATGGTGGCGCAATAGTGTTATCTACCAGATTTACCCTCGCAGCTTCTGCGATGCCAATGGCGATGGTATCGGCGATCTTCCCGGTATTACGCAAAAACTGGATTATGTGAAATCTCTAGGCGTAGATGCCATCTGGATCTCCCCCTTCTTTAAATCCCCGATGGTGGATTTTGGTTATGACGTGGCGGATTATCGCGATGTAGACCCGATTTTTGGCAAACTCGAGGACTTCGACCAACTGATCGAAGCAGCCCATGAGCGCGGCCTGAAAATTATTATCGACCAGATCCTCAGCCATACCTCAGACCAGCACCCCTGGTTCAAAGAGAGTCGCTCCAGCCATGATAACCCCAAGTCAGACTGGTATGTATGGCAAGATCCCAGGGACGACGGCACCCCGCCAAATAACTGGGTATCCGTATTTGGTGGTGGCTCATGGCGCTGGTGTACCCGCCGCCGCCAATTTTATCTGGCTAACTTTCTCAGGGAACAGCCGGACCTCAATGTGCACAACCCAGAAGTGCAGGAGCAGCTGCTAGCCGACATGAAGTTCTGGCTGGACCGAGGAGTGGATGGTTTCCGCCTGGATGCAGTGAACTTCATTTTCCACCAGCAGGCCCTGGCTGATAATCCAGCGCGCCCACTCAGGATTGACGAAAAAGGGTTGCCGCCGGTGAATCACTACGATTATCAATGGCATCAACACGATAAGTCCCAACCTGAAAACCTCGTCTTTTTACAACGCGTGCGCAAGCTGATGGATCAGTATCCGGGCACGGTTACCGTGGGCGAGGTGGGCGATGACAACACCCACAAGATCATGGCCGACTACACCACAGAAAACCGACTGAACATGGCCTACTCCTTCGATCTGTTGACCGAGGATTGCAGTGCTGAATTCCTGCGGGAAACACTGGAGAAAAACCGCGAGGTAATTGAGAGGGGTTGGCCCTGTTGGTCCATCAGTAACCACGATGTACCCCGCTCAATTAGCCGCTGGAACAAAGGCTTCAGCGATGAATTAACCCATGCGCGCGCCCCGCTATTCCTGCTTATGCAGCTGACCCTGCGCGGCAGTGTTTGTATATACCAGGGGGAAGAACTGGGCCTGCCGGAAGCGGATATCGCTTTTGAGGATTTGGTCGACCCTTATGGCATTAACCTATGGCCTGAATTTAAAGGTCGCGACGGTTGCCGCACGCCTATGCCCTGGTTGCAGGGGGGCGGCGAAAGCGCCGGCTTTTCCGCCAGTAAACCCTGGCTACCTGTTTCAGAAGATCACCAGCGACGCGCCGTCAGCATCCAGGAAGATAGCCAGCACTCCATGCTGAACCAGTTTCGCGCCCTGATTGAATGGCACCACACATTGCCGCCAAGCTTAGCGACAGCACAACAGGCAGTGATCAACACTGATAACGAATTATTGGTATTTATTCGCCGTGCCGCAGGAGAGGAACTCCTTGTTGCCCTGAATCTAGGTAAACACAGCGAGCAATATACCCTGCCTGAAGAGTTTACTGGTGCCCAAGACATTACCCCAAGCCTGTTTAAAAACCAGTTTAACAACAGCACCTTAACCCTGGATCCTGCTGGAGCCTGTGTACTGCACCGGAAAAAACCCAATTCGTAACCCGCTAACCCAGGTGTCTTTTTGACCGGCAGTTACTGCTGCTGATCGCTATTTTCAGGAAAATAACAGCACCTCTCCCAGGTATTTTGTGTTGCTTTTCTGTGTCTCTGCAACGTCAGCTTATCCTTTCGACGTCTGCTTCCTCGCCGGCCCCGTGCCGGCCTTTTTATTCCCCATTGAAAATCCTCGCAGGCAGCTCTTACAACATTTGGCTTCGACCCTGCTGCTAAATTAGATATTTGCAAAAGTACAAATTAACTGCCCTGTAAAATTACCCGGAATTTATGCTCAACGCCTGCGACCAAATGGAATATGCCCGTGCCTGAATCTGGGCCAGGAATTCAAACTGCAAATACCTCGTCGGTAGTGGCCAGCCAGGTAGATCTGCAAAAGGCAGAGCTTGGCGACGTCTATTCTGCACTCAAAACTACATCTAAGGGCCTAACCCGTAGTGAAGCTACAGCTCGGCTTAAGCAGTACGGCCCCAATACGATTCAAGAGAAAGAACAGAGCGCACTCGCCAGGTTCTTCCGTTTTTTTTGGGGCCCCATTCCCTGGATGATCGAAGCCGCCGCTTTACTTTCCGCACTTATTGGGCACTGGCCGGACTTCGCTATCATCATGGCACTGCTTCTCTACAATGCCATTGCCGGATTCTGGCAAGAGCACAAAGCCTCCAATGCCCTCGCCGCCTTGAAAGCCAGTATGGCTCCACAGGCCGAAGTACTACGGGACGGCAAATTCCAGACTATTGCAGCGGCCAACGTGGTGCCAGGTGATATTTTGCGCATAAAGCTTGGTCAAGTGGTACCAGCTGATGTGCGCTTTATCGACGGCAAATCTATTAGCATCGATCAAGCCGCTCTCACCGGCGAGTCCCTGCCGGTCAGCAAAAAAGTGGGAGATATTGGCTACTCAAGCAGTATTGCAAAACGTGGAGAAATGAGCGGTGTTGCTATTGGCACCGGCCGCAATACTTTCTTTGGACGCACCGCAAAATTGGTCGCAGGTGCAGGCCAGGAGGCCTCGCACTCACAAAAAGCCGTCACTCATATTGGCGACTTCCTGATTGTGCTCTGCCTGATATTGGCGATGTTACTGGTTGGGACCCAGCTGTATCGGGATATAGTAATAGCGCCCAACTGGCACTGGTCCGACATTATCAACATTTTGCGCACAGTATTGGTGCTGCTAATCGCCTCCATTCCGGTAGCTATGCCCTCAGTGATTACTGTTACCAATGCCCTGGGTGCGTTGGCACTATCGCGCAAAAAAGCTATTGTTTCCAAACTCGAATCTATTGAAGAACTCGCCGGTGTAGATATCCTTTGCTCCGATAAAACCGGCACTCTAACGAAAAACCAGTTGAGCTTACATGATCCAAAATTATTTGATGCTCAAAGCAGCGATGAACTTATTCTCGCCGCAGCTCTAGCTTCAGAATCCGCTTCCAGTGACCCCATCGATCAGGCAATTTTTGCCGGCCTTAAAAATAAAAATCAATTAAATAACTTTCGACTAAAAGAATTCACTCCTTTCGACCCCATTACTAAGCGTGCTCAGGCGCAGGTCACAGACGATAAAGGACACTTACTTTCTTTTTGCAAGGGTGCCCCCCAGGCGGTGATGGCACTGTGCAATCTCAACGGTGATAAAGCAGAGAAAGCAAAATCCTGTGTAGAGGAATTAGCTTCTCACGGCCTTCGTTCACTGGGAGTGGCACGCTGTAATAATGGAAATAACTGGTCTTTTCTCGGAATTCTTTCCCTCGAAGATCCACCTCGGGATGACTCTAAACAAACTATCAGCAGGGCGCGGGAACATGGGCTACAGGTAAAAATGATTACTGGAGACGATGTCGCGATCGGTAAGGAAATCGCCTCCCAGGTAGGTATCGGCCAGAATATATTTGCAGCAGGGGATGTATTTGATCAATCGGAAAATATGGACCACCTGCCAAAGAAAGTGGTTGACTGTGTAGAGCGAGCTGACGGATTTGGCAGGGTATTTCCAGAACATAAGTATGCCATTGTAAAAGCACTGCAAGGGCGCGGGCATCAGGTAGCTATGACTGGTGACGGTGTAAACGACGCTCCTGCCCTTAAACAGGCCGACTGTGGTATTGCCGTCAGCGGCGCCACCGATGCCGCTCGCGCTGCGGCTGCTATTATTCTTACCGCCCCAGGATTATCGACCGTTGTCGATGCTATCGACGAAGCACGAAAAATATTCGAACGTATTATTAATTATGTGCTTTTTCGGGTTTCCATGACATTGGATATCATGGTTGTTGTGGTATTCGCCACCATTCTTTTTGGATTCTCTCCCCTTACCCCCGTAATGATTGTACTTGTCGCATTACTGGATGATATTCCCATAATGACCATCGCCTACGACAATACCTTACTGCCCAAAGAGCCGGTACACTGGGAAATGCGTGATCTGCTGCTTGGGTCAACGATTATTGGAATTTTTTCTATTGCACAAACAATGGGCCTCCTTTTAATTGGCATGGAATGGCTACAGAATAGCCAGTGGCAATCCTGGATATCACTTAGTAAGGAACAAATCCAGACAATTATTTTCTTGCAAATTGTCGCTGGTGGTCATCTGCTGCTGTTTGTAGTGCGCTCACGTAAAGCTTTCTTTAGTAAACCATTCCCAGCAATGAAACTGTTTTGTGCGATTGTCGGCACTCAAATCCTGACGGTGCTAATGTGCGGATTCGGCTGGCTGGTTCCCGCCATCCCTTGGAGTATTATTGGCTTGGTATGGCTATATATGATCATCTGGATGTTCGCCCTGGACTTGGTCAAAAAATTACTCTACCGCCGCCTGCAGGACATTTGAAAAGAGTTTAACTTTTTCTCAATTCACTAAATGGGAATAGCCATGGATTGTTTTAAAACCTTTCAGGTTAAACCTGGCAGTAAAGTCAAACTGGATAAAATAGATCCAGGATTCAAAGACTGTTACAACAGTCGCGAAGAAGCCAATCCAATAATAGAAAAGCTCGATAGGAGAATTCGAGCCCAGCAGTACCTGATGTACGCAGAACATAAGCACTCATTATTGATCTGCTTGCAGGGCCGGGATGCTGCGGGCAAGGATGGCACTATCAATCATGTATTGGGTGCTATGAATCCCCAGGGTTGTAACGTAACCAGTTTCAAACAACCATCTAAAGAAGAAGCTGCTCATGATTTCCTCTGGCGATGCCATAAGGTAACACCGGCTCAGGGCCATGTGGCTATTTTTAACCGTTCACACTATGAAGATGTCCTGATTCAACGGGTTCACAATATGGTACCCAAATCGATATGGTCTAAGCGCTATGAGCATATCAATAATTTTGAAAAACTACTGGCCGACCATGACACCCTGGTCCTGAAGTTCTTCTTGCATATTGATGCAGATGAACAGTTAAAGCGTTTCAAGCAACGTATTGATGATCCCACAAGGCATTGGAAAATCAGTGAAAATGACTACACAGAGGCAAGCTACTGGGATGCCTATACCAATGCCTTTGAGGATGCATTAAGTAAATGCAGTACGGCTTATGCTCCGTGGTTTATCATCCCAGCAAATCACAAATGGTTTCGTAACCTAGCAGTAGCTTCTATCGTTGCAGATGCTATGGATGCTCTGAAGATGAAATTCCCTGCCCCCACTGTCGACATAGACAAAATCAAGAAAAAATATCACAGCCTGGATAAGATAGATATAGAGGAGGGGCTGGTAAATGCCCCTAAAAATAAAAAGCAGTGAATCTCAGCCACACAGGCTAATTACCTTGCACGTTCTTTATGGAAAAGAATTTCTCAAAAGCATCATAGACAGCCAGATGTAAAGCATCACCGTGATCCAGCTGCCCAAAATAACCAAAGTGCACCCTGGCTTTATTTTTCTCACTATCTAACTTAGTGAATAGCGACCTTGTCAATCTCTCCATAACCTCACCCTCTTTCCCTACGCCGACATAAACTAATTCATCAGCACAGCAATCTTTTGGAAGATCAGCCAATAATGATCCTCCACTCCACCAAAGACTTGGACTGATGATAATATAATTGTCGAAGTGTTCTGCACGCCTAAATAGAATTTCGGTAGCTAGAAGCCCTCCTAATGACTGGCCTATCAAGGTAGAATCCCCTCTCACCCGATAGTGACTTTCAACCAGTGGCCGCACTTCCTTATCAAAAACTCTATAAACTGATCTGCCCCCCTGAAGATGGGAATTCCTTACGATCCCGGGATTCCGTAGAGGGGAAGGTAAAATCCCGCTTTCTGCCTACATTCACAACTCCAACAAGAATCGACTCAGGAACCATATCAATCCAGAAAAAGGAACCAAACTGTAACAAGGCTGCAATATGAATAAAATCTTCATTTGTAGATCCATCCAAAAGATATATTACTGGATAGTCCCTTTTTGGTTCTCTTTGATCACTCTCCGGCAGGTAAACATTCAGGCTACGCTTTTCATCCGATATTTTGGATGGAAAACTTATAGAATCTCCAATACCCAAAGGTGGTTTTTTAAAATCCTAAGGTCCCAACAACAGCTGACTCCAGTGAAGTACAAAAGAGGATAAGCTATTTAGCTATTATTTTCATAATGGTAAAAATAAATTTTATTATTGAGTAAGGTGACATTAATCACTAGATTTCCACCCAAAATCATACAGCAATCAGTATAAAATTAACTATCGAAAAACTATTAGATAGTACTACTACCCAAACAGTTTTTCTGCAACCGGACTGATATATCCAGTCCGATTGTATGTCACAGACTGCTGCGTGGTTAACTACCTCAGCATTCCTGCTGAGCATTAAATTCCCTTTTCTTGGCCTCATACCACTCCTGCATCACTTCAGGACTTTCCATCAGATTCTGCTTTTTTGCATGGCTTGTAAGTGAAGGGGATCCTGTTTTTGATACATCTCGACACCATGCCTTTTACTCATTTCCGCCATCTCTTCAAAGGTGCTGGCGCGAAACTCAAGGTCACAAGCATCTCCTAATTGTGTACACGTCATTATTCTCATTGGGATATCCCTCATTCAGTGATGGCCTTTTCAGCTCCAATCAACTTAGAGCTCAGGCATCTTTTCAAATTTAGAGAGGTCTGGGTCCATATAATCCCAGGAAGCACCACTGCCCGAGTACACGACCATGGATGGTCTGAACTTTTCCAAGTCGTGCAAAGTTCCTGCCCGCAAAAATTCAAACTGGGGCATTCCACTATTTTCCGCAGATATATGGGAGCCGCAATGAGGACAGAACCCTCTTATTATCAGGTTGCCACTTTCCGCATACTTTTCATGGTATGTGAGCTTGCCAGAAATATTAAGACTATCTTTTGGAACTGCAATATTCGATATGTGTCCTGCACCACTAATTTTCTGGCAGTCCGTACACTGGCAATGCCCCGCCATTACAGCATCACTATCACACGTATAACTTACAGCACCACATAGGCACTCCCCTGATAAATTTGACATTTTTTCCTCCATAGTAACTTACGATTTTGAAGTTATTAAATCCTATAAGCATAACTTCAATTTTGCAAGTTACTGTATTACTATTTATCGCATTGAATCGAATGGAACAACCGTGACCACTGATAAGAACTTTTTGCGCTCCGGATGTCCGATAGTGAGCGGACTGGATGTATTTGGTGACAAATGGACCTTGGTAATACTCAGGGACTTGATTTGTGGAAAAGAGACTTATACCGAACTCGCTAATTCACCAGAGAAGATTCCAACAAACCGGCTGGCCGAAAGGCTTAGAATGCTGGAGTCGGAAAAAATTATTGAAAAATCCTTGTACCAGGAAAAACCCAAGCGTTACAAATATCTGCTAACAGAGAAAGGCCGAGATATTTTGCCGATCCTCCAGGAAATTGCCCGATGGGGCAATAAATATATTGAAGATACCTGGGTTCCACCTAAATGGTTTATGCAAGAAGAAAGGTAATTTAAAGCAAAGTAGAAGTTGTTCAGCTGTTAGACTGATTATCAGTCATCCAGAGCAAGAATTAGCTTTGTCACAAAAGGTAAATACCACAAGATCATATACGGTATACAGCGCAAATAAAGCAACCAGGAGCCGCATTGTGAATATGAACATAATCAACCTTTGCACTACTGAACATTTTTTAGCCCAGCTTCCAAATCAACCCCCTGGCATACCTCTGCCGCCACCATTAAATCATTACAACAGTATGCCCTTAAAGAAAGTAGTCGGTGCTTCAACATTTCTGGAATTTCATTAACATTCAATGTTGTCGGTTTTGCACCCTCCCTAATAAAAACCGGACCTGAGGTACAGTAAAAGGTTCGTTAATTGAAGTGTACGAATGGTATACAAAGTATTCGTTCACCAACCTCAGCATCTAGCAGTGAGATCCTCAGGGATAACCAGGGCTGGCATCTGCGAATTTCCAATCCATATTTTTAAATTTTAGATGAGGTTCTGAGCAGTTATATAAGTGATGTAAATTCGCTGGATCAAGACCTTTAATTTGAAAATTCACGCCAATTTTTCCCTAACTAATAATTAGGCCAATAAGCATAGTTTCCAAACAAGCCTTCGGCAGGCCAATTTCGGAAGTGCAATAGGTACCAATATGATTTGCAGGTAACCCTAAAATAGGATTATTCTTAAATGCTTCATTAGAAATGGCGACATCTATGTATAAAAAACAGCAAGCCAAACTGTAGCTTCTTCTGAAGAGGTCTCCAGTACCCGATGCTTTCTCCCCGCTGTAATCTCGACAAAATCACCAGCCTCCAAGCGCACCTTCTCTCCGCAATTAAATTCAATCAATCCATACCCTGATAAAACGATTACCCACTCGTTCTGTTCCTGATTATACCAACCCTGTTCAGGGGAGGATTGCCCATAAGATACGATTCTCTCAATACGCATATCCCCTGATTTAACAATGTCTGTAAAGTGCTCCACAGATGTATCTGCAGGTAAGTGAGCGAATATATTTTTCATCCAGGCCAACTCATTATTGATTAGTCGAGGATACATAAGGTAGCTACTTGTTCAAAATTATTCTTTCCAACCAGAGAAATACTCCACCAAGTAGTCAATCGCCATTCTTGCGCGTAGTGGCAAGAAGCGACGATTCTGGTAGACAATCCAGCTACTGGCTCCCCTGCTCCAGAAAGGTTTAAGAATTGGCTTTAACAAACCTTCCTCAACAACTTCACTAAAACTGCCCTTAGGCATATAGGCAATACCTAACCCCTGTTTACAGGCTTCTACAACGGTATGGGCATTATTACTTCTCCAGCGCCCCTTAACCTTCACAACCTCTTGTCCTCCATTTACTTCAAACATCCATTGATCATTATTTGTCACAATACAGCTATGTACTTTCAGTTGACCAGGGCGCTCGGGAATGCCGTTTCGTCTTAAATATTCTTTGCTGGCAACTGCCATCATCTGCCGGTCTGCAAGCTTTCGAGCTACCAAACCGGAATCTTCCAGGCGACCATAGCGAATGGCAAAGTCGATACCATCTTCAACAAAATTAACCATCCGACTATTGAAATCCATATCAATATTTAATTCTGGATGCTCTACACCAAATTCCATCAGGGCCGGGGCGACATATTGCTCGGCAAAGAGGCCAGCACAGCTCACCCTGAGGGTTCCACTGAGCTGGAACTGCTGCTGGCTTACCTGTTCATTCGCCTGTTGCAATCCAGTCACCAGTTCCTTACAGCGCTGGTAATAGACTGCTCCAGCCTGGGTAAGGCTGACCAGGCGTGTGGTGCGGGCCAGAAGGGCGCAGCCCAGACGTTCTTCCAAGCGTGAGACCTGCCGACTGACATGGCTGGTGCTACACCCCAACTGCTTCGCTGCCGCAGAGAAACCCTGGCTTTCCGCCACAGCTACAAACTCGACCAGGCCGTCAAAATTTTCCATATTTCAAACTTCTATTGTTGCTATACAGCAAAGGTATTTAACCGAATAGATATATTATCAGCAGATTAAGGACAATCTACAATCCCTCCCCACTGAATGCTTACCGATAGAGGAAACAGACATGAAGAAAGTACTTATCCCGGTTACCAATCACGCCACCCTGGGTGAAACCGATCAAGCCAACGGCACCTACTCACCCGAACTGACCCATGCCGTTCATGTATTTAAGGAGAATGGCATCGACTACGATATTGCCTCAATCAAAGGCGGCAAGGCTCCTATTTACGGTACGGATATTGAGGGCGATGAGGTGAACCAGAAGATGCTGGACGATGAGGATTTCCAGAACCGTATCAACAATACCATCCCCGTAGATCAGCTGAATATTGACGACTACGATGCAGTATTTTATCCAGGAGGATTCGGCTTGCTCTCCGACCTGGCAACTAATGAAGAATTCGCCAAACTGAGTGCTGAGCACTATGAAAAAGGCGGCATCCTGGCGGCAGTCTGCCATGGTCCAGCTGGCTTCCTGCCCATCACCCTAAGCAACGGGGAAAAGCTTTTGGCCAGCAAATCGGTAACGGCTTTTACCCGCGAAGAAGAGATTGACTTCGGTACTATTAACGATATTCCCTTCCTGCTAGAAGAGTCTCTCGTTAGAACTTCGGCCCGGTTTAACAAAGTCCAGCCCTGGCAGGAGTTTGTTATTGAGGACGGACGTGTAATCAGCGGCCAAAACCCAGCTAGCGCACACGGCGTAGGCTTGGCCATTGCCAAGCAACTTGCCAGCTAATAGGGCTGCGGGCCGGTCCAAGTACCGGCCCACAACCTTGAGTAGAGGTTCCAAAAGTGCAAAATGCAATTTTTTATCCGTCCTTAATGCTCCTGGCAGGTGTCGGTATACCGGTAATGGCAACACTGAACAGTGGTCTCGGTGTTAAGCTCGGTAGCTCAGCCCTGGCAACGACATTACTGTTTTTTGTTGGATTGGTAATCTCCTCAGTTTACCTCTTTAAAACGGAAGGAATCCCAGGCGAAATTTTTCACAAAGGCATTTCCTGGTATTTCTACCTCGGCGGGATTTTAGTCGCATTTTATATATTGAGTGTCACTTGGGTGTCCCCAAGATATGGAGTGGGCAATGCAGTATCTTTCGTTCTTCTTGGACAGCTGCTCGCTATTAGTGTTATCGATCACTTCGGATTACTTGGGGCGCAGCAATCCAGCCTGGACACAAAGCGCCTAATTGGACTGGCCATGATGGTTATTGGTGTTTTGCTAGTAGTTAAACGCACTTCGTGATCTTTTAAGCACAATTTAAACCTTTGGAGTAGAAGCAATGGCTAATTTATACGTTATGGCGCGAGTCACAGCCCAGCCGGATAAGGCAACCCCGGTATTAAAACTGCTAACAGAACTGGCAAAGGAATCTGAAAATGAATCCGGCTGCCTATATTATAAAATACTGCCCGCCACGGATCAGAGTAATATATTTACGACTCTTGAACTATGGGAGTCTGCGGAAGCTGAGCAGCAGCATTGGAACACAGACCATTTGAAAAATATACTATCCCAGCTAGCCCCACTTTTAGCAGAAGAAGCAAGAATTGAAAAATACACTGAATTATAAAATATAAATTAAGTTAACTGATTATGGAGTTTTCACTCAATAGGTAAAAGCAAGTCCACAGCATCTGATTAACTATGGACTTGCTGGGCTTTTAAAGGTAGGCCTTTATGAATTGGAAAAGGGTAATAATGGAGCGGCTATCAAACTAGTTGTTTCCAGAACTTCTTCCTAAAAGTTCAGCCCAACTAACACGCTCTGCTCGGTAAATTGTGGTATCAACAACCTCCACCTCCCAAGCAGTCTCAGGTATATCTCCTGATGTCACTTCTATCAAGTGCGCATTGCGATCACCACCTGTACTTGCACTTCCTGGGCCCCCAGCACATATTAAGATATTTCCACCTATAAGCTCATCGACATCTCCAAGAGATGCAGTATATTTAGGCGCAACAAATTCCCAGGTTTGCTCCGCAGACATAGTTTCCGTATCTAATCGAAATTTAACTGCGCGGCTGTTGTAAATATCTCCACTTAATTCAGACTCATTTCTATTGTCATAGACTAATATTTCTCCATCGCCAGTCTTCATTGCAGCATGCTGGGAAGCCATCCAGCTTCCATTATCAAGGGCGAACAACTTCTCTGATAGCTCTTTAGAAACTACTGAGTCCCTCCCCATAATCCAGTTAATTTCACCACTCTTATGGTCGATACTGACCACCCAACTTTGGGAACGGCTGGAGAGAAGAATAGAATCATCTTCAGCGATATAATGCAGTGCATTAGAGTGAGTCCAATCCAGAGCCCCATTGGGTAACACTCTTGCGGCCAGATCGCCTGGGAAACGGCCTGTATCCAGGTGATCAAAAGCAGACCACTCCCATACAATGTTACCCTGGGTATCGAGCTCTATAATTGCGTCTCCCTGTAATAAAGTCCCATTGATTGTTTCGGTTTCATTGCTCAATAGCAGTATGTGACCATTTTCTAGTAATAGAGCATCATGATGGTAAGGGGGCAGCTCAATAGAGGATAGGGTTTCCCCTGTAAATGAAATAGTGCGCGCCTCACCACTCAATAACAACAGTAGGCGTCCATCATGCAGATTTCTCGCTATCTTGGTACCTGTTGCAGGCAAATCACCATGTAAGTACCAAACAAGCTCGCCCTCTTCATCAAATCCCCAGAAAGTACTACCAGTATTGCCTGACGGCGCGAAAACGGTAAGCCCCCCTTCACCCTGCTCATTTTTTGCAAGAAGATTTACCTCAGGTACTCCAGTGGGTTGAGGGCCCGTCTTAAACTCCACAGCCTCACTCAATACTTTTTCACCAGACTCAAATACAGCTACTGCTGTGAATTGATAAGTCGTATCAGATCGCAAACCGAGCACTACTCGGTTATGATCAGTCCCGAAATCAGTATAAGCCGTACGCCTTCTTTCTGTATCAGCAGAGTTGAATCTGATGGCCACTCTCGCATTAGACGCTGTGACCACACTGGCATTAACCATCAGACTATTATCAGGATGAGGGCTCAGTATTAACTCCACTGCCCCCAGAGTTGTTTCATCCGCCTGACTCACCTCTGCCCTGGAAAACCCGCTAAGGAATATATAAAATAATAAAAAAAATTTCAGTAACACATTCTTCTTATACATGCTCTACTCCGTTTATTTATGAAAACCCAACTATTCAACGGAACCCAAGGGATTTGGTTTACATAAAATTAATTTTTTACTCTTCCATAAGCAAATACCACATTCATAACAATATCTATTCGAACATTTTCATAAAAACAGGAAAAATTTTAATACCATCCCCAAAAAACAAATAACATACGTAAATCAGTTTTTAATATCGGCAAACAAAACTTTAAGCCAGCATAAATCTTCTGGGCCCAGGTGTGCTTTTTACGTCAGCTTTTATTAGAATAAATATCTTTATATTAATGAAAAATTGCTTTCTCAGTTAATCCTCTCCAGTGCTTGCCATCCAATTCTGGAATTGATCCACTAGCCAGATTAGGGTCATTCAACGGATCATGTTGTTCTTGCGTAGTTCTTAAAGCCAATTCCAATTCCTGTAAAATTGGATTGACAACCTTGAGAGTACTAGCCTCAGAAAACTTTAGGGCAACGTCTTTCTCTGCTTTTGCTATGGCTCTCTTAGATTGAGCTTCATCAATTTTCTCACCGACTGGACGCAATCCAAATTTGTTGACTATCCCACCTACACCGGGAACCAGTACTTTCGCTGCCAATCCAGCACCAACAATAGGATTGAAAACCGCCGCCACACCACCAATGAGCAACATTCCCAAAGTCATGTTTCTATCTAAAGCGTCAATATCATCGGCAAGCTTGGCTTAAGGATTTCTGTGCTTTTCATTATGCTCAAGTGAAAATTCCACGGCAGACTCCACCATGAATTTACGCAGGCTACCTTCATAATATTCATTGGAGAAGTGAAAATACGCCGCTTAGGCAGGTCATTAACCTCTGGGATTTCTTTGGGCAGACACCGCATAGTATGCAAGGTAAAACCTACCTCTGAAAGTTCAAAAGGAATTACAAAGTAGTGTTTTTCATCAAAGATCTGAGCAGTTTTATTATTCCTCTCGGAAGAGGCAAAAACAGGCAGCTCTTCAATCAAACCCTGAACAACCTTAACATCGGAAGTAAAGCCCTCAGGAATTCACGAAGATAAATCATCCAGTATATTCTTGCTCTTATTTAGATACTTTTTAATTATTCTACTCCCCCCCCCCTTTTTACTACATCACGTCTCCATCTCTACCAGTTATCCGGAGAATATTTTTCTATTCCATGAACTTAAGTTTTCATAAAACCCCTTTCGCTCAATCTTTTCTGTCAAAGGATAATCGGTAGATAAAATAGGGGCACCGAGTAGTCCGAAATGGTATCAGCTTTATTAGTTCAAACGCTGACCAACAAGCTTGGCACTAACAAAGAAGTCCCTTATTCCATTTTGGTGTGATTGGCCCAAGATGGCGACCTTAACATCCTCTTGACCTGTAGTGGCAAATACCACTGCTAACCCATCCCGCAGTAAATGCCGAATATAACGGCAATCTGCACTGGGGAATCACTCACTGTTGTCTTATCCCGCTTAACTGGGAGCCTGTCTCTCGCCCTGGGATTAGTAACAGTAGTTCGCAACTGCGGTTGTTTGCACAGCCCACGGGCAATTGAGAGGTGTGTAATGCATAACCGACCTTCGCTGCAAAATCATCGAACTATACATACACAACGGAAAACACCCCTACAAAAAGTGCAGGGATCTCTACGTAAAAACTCTTCATTCGCCGCCGCACTGGTGGTTGTAGGATCGGCAATATTAGCTCCCCTGGCCTATGCCGTAGATTACTCCAATCCCCACGCCCGCCAAGGCTCGAGATATGTCTCTCACCAGGGACATGGAGGGCACTATGGCGGGCATTCCAGGTACAGCAGGGATTACAGATACAGAAGGGATTACAGGGGACACTCGAGATACAGCAGGAATCAAAGGGGATATTCAAGATACGGCCGATATCAAAGGGCACAACCACGATATGGCCGATACCAAAGGGCACAACCACGATATGGCCAGCATATGTGGTTCAAAGCCCATGTGCAGGGTACGCCACGCATTGTGATCGACCTTAGTGACCAGATAGCCTACTTCTATAAAGGTGGGCGCCTTGCCGGTATGTCTCCTGTCTCTACCGGCAAACCCGGCCATCGCACTCCCACAGGCAACTTCCGTATTTCTGAGAAGAAATATAGTCATCGCTCAAACTTATACGGTCACTATATCAGTGCCCGCGGCCAAGTACTGCGCAGCAATGTGGATGTACGCCGCCATCGCAAACCCGCCGGGTCTCGCTTCCGCGGCGCATCAATGGATTACATGATGCGGATTAACGGCCCGGTCACCATGCACGCCGGTTATGTACCCGGTTACCCGGCCTCCCATGGATGCATCCGTATCCCCTGGCATATGGCGAAGATTTTCTATCGCCACGCTAGAGTTGGAACAAAGGTATCCGTCGTACCTTAGGCAAAATTGGAGCGCTATAAAAAGGCGGACTTAACAGTTCGCCTTTTTCTTTTATTGGGAAACTTTTGCCCCCTTCCGCCTCGAAACTTCCATGCGGGTGAAATAATCATGAGCAGCTCGATTAACATGTCGCGCCAGCAACAGTGTAGATACCATGGTAGGTACGGCCATCACAGCGTACATGCCAATAATAATACTGTTAACTGCACTCAAGGACGCCACCGCCCCCAACACAATCAGCACCATATAGAGCCCGGTATAAAGCCCCTGCCAGCGACTGCCAAAAAGAAACACATAGCACTTCATACCGTAGTACCAGCAGGTAACGATTGTACTAAAGGCCAAGGGAAACACCATAAACAGCAACAGAATGGGCCCCAACTGGCCAAACACCTGAGAAAATGCCTGTGCGGTCAGAGTCACACCAGCCACACCCTCACCTTGCTGCCAAGCCCCGGTAAGTAATATTACCAGGGCGGTACAGGTGCAGATCAGCAGGGTATCCACAATAGGCCCCAACATAGCAACCACGCCTTCGCGCACCGGCTCGCAGGTTTTTGCCGCACCGTGCGCCAATGATTCGGTACCGATACCCGCCTCATTAGAGAAAGCCCCTCGGCTTACGCCGATCGTGATCACTGTACCAAGAGCACCACCGGCAATCGCTTGGCCACTAAACGCATCACTAAAAATAAGGGCAAATGCCGCTGGAACCTGCTCCCAAAAATTTCCGATCACAATCAGGGTCAAGGTGAAATAAAACAGCACCATCCCTGGCACAATTCTCTCGGAAAATTTGCCAATACGCTGGATTCGCCCGGCAATCACGTACGCTGAGGCAATAGCGATTAATAAGCCAATAATAAAATCAAACAACAGAGAACCACCCGGTGCTACCCAGCCCAGCGGTTCGGCGAAAGACTCTCGCAATAATTGAGTAGTCTGGTTGGACTGAAATACCGGCAACATGCCGCACAATCCGGCCACAGCAAATAAAACAGCCAGTGGCATCCAGCGTTTACCAAGACCTTCACGGATGACATACATGGGACCACCCTGCAACTCCCCATTCGTATCACTGCCACGAAACATCACGGCGAGGGTCGCGGTATAAAATTTTGTAGCCACCCCCACCAAAGCGGTAACCCACATCCAAAAAATGGCCCCCGGCCCACCGGCGGTAATGGCAATGGCCACACCGGCAATATTGCCCAGCCCCAGAGTACCGGAAAGTGCTGTAGATAGTGCCTGGCTATGATTTACCTGGCCTGGATCATTTGGGTCATCATAGCGACCACTTAACAGCCCGATACTGTGCCCCAAATGACGATAGGGTCGGCCGCGAGAATAAAGCAGTAATGCCAATCCGCCACCAACTAGCAAGACAAGCAGCGGTGGCCCCCAGACAAAATCGGCAAAGATCTTTAGCGCTTGTTCGATTACATTAAAAAAGGACATAGGAGATTGTAATTTTCTGTGAGACAGAGCCAGTCTAGGTAGACAGGCACCAAACTGTCAAAATCCAGGGGCTCCCCCAGAGTTTCTGGCCAATCCATTCAGATAGACTAACACCAATAAAAAAGCCCCTGAATAAGGGGCTTATTAGCGGAAAAAGGGATTTAATTTAAGCTGTAGTACCAGCCCGTAATTCAGTTTCCGATTCTACAGTTTCCCGCACAAAAAATACTGATACCGCACCGAGCAGCATACTCACCCCGGCCAAAAC
The DNA here is from genome assembly GCF_000380565.1 of Microbulbifer variabilis ATCC 700307. Lineage (GTDB taxonomy): Bacteria > Pseudomonadota > Gammaproteobacteria > Pseudomonadales > Cellvibrionaceae > Microbulbifer > Microbulbifer variabilis. Next base: position 314,498 of record NZ_AQYJ01000028.1, on the reverse strand, counting down.
AATAATGTAAATCGCCTGGTTGTCGAACACCGACTTCAAGATCAGCCCCGCCACCAAAGCAGAAATTATCTGGGGTGCAGCAATTGTGAAATTAAAGATTCCCATATACACACCGGTTTTATCTGCCGGCAGGGTGTCGGATAAGATCGCGTAGGGCATTGCCAAAATTGCCGCCCAGGCAATACCGACACCAATCATTGGCAGTAACAAACCCAGTGCACCGCTGGGCACAGAGACCTGGGTGATCAGCAGATTCACCTCGGTCGGCTCGCCACCCTGAAACAGCAAGAACCCAATATAACCCAACCCTCCCAGCGCTAAAGATAGTGAGTAAGTCAGTCTGCGCCCCAGCAGTTGAGCCACCCTCGCCAACACAATCGAAAACAACGCAGCAAACAGCGAATAGGCAGCGAAGATAATGCCCACCCAGTCACCCGCCGCACCCTTAGCTGCGGCGATATACGTGGGAATTTCACTTACAGTTTCAAGGTAAGCGGGATCAAACCACTTGGCTTCCACTCCCCAAACATGCTGGGTAATCGCTGGGGTTGTGTATACCCACATAATAAACAGGGCGAACCATGAGAAGAATTGCACCAAGGCCAACTGGCGCATAGTGCGGGGCATACTCAGCATCAAACGGAAAAAGCCACCCAAACGTTGTAAAAGTGTCCCTTTCTGTTCCCGCTCTTTTTGCAACTGCTCCGCATCAAGGCCTTTATAAGCATTGTACTGCTCCGGTGGGTATTCCTTGGTACGCACAACTGTCCAAAGCACACTACCCAATAATACTGTTGCACCTATATAAAAAGCCCAGATCACCGAAGGGGCCACTTCGCCGGCACGGGCAGTATTTTCCAGGCCGATAACATTGGTGAGGATAAATGGAAGCATAGAGCCAAAAATGGCACCGATATTAATCAGTAGGGATTGGATGGAATATCCCAAGGTGCGCTGCTCTGAGGGCACCATATCTGCCACCAGTGCGCGGAAAGGCTGCATGGTGACATTGAAGGCGGCATCCATCAGTGCCAGCATTACACCGCCGAACAAAATTGGCGCCACCAGAGCTACGACAATTCCAGCATTGGGCATAAACGCCATACCCAGAGCTGCGGCAATAGCACCAAACAGGATATACGGATTGCGGCGCCCAAAACGGCTCCAGGTACGGTCCGAAGCAGAGCCCACGATAGGCTGCACAATAAGCCCCATCAGCGGAGCCACTATCCAGAAAAGTGACAGCGAGTGTAAATCCGCTCCCAAATCAGACAAGATCCGGCTGGCATTCGCATTTTGCAGGGAGAAGCCAAACTGCACTCCCAGGAATCCGAGGCTGACATTCCATACCTGCCAGAAGGGCAGGCTCGGCTGTTGGGCCCGGGGCGCGGCGGCGCCGTTTACTGATTGGGTCATTGGGATCACCGCATCTCTATTTATGCTTATTTTGCCATTCTGTCACGCCAACCTCAGGTCTCCATCCTCCCCACAGGGGGAGGATGCAAGCACTAAATAGTGCCTTAGCATAGGCTTGGGTCCCCTGTGCCCGCACAGGTCCTGCAGCCACAAATAGTCAAATAATCAACTGAAGTTCCGCGCGATGATCCCAAATCTGCCCCTTCTGCGTCTAATTGCCCTTGCCAGCACCCTCTGCTTGAGCGTACTCGCTGTAGCCGGTGAATCAAGAAGTTACCTGGCACATCAGCAAAGCAAAGACTCACTTACCATACAATTAAATGATGGCGAGGTCTCCCTTACACCGGTCGGCCCTTCGGCACTCTCCCTGCACTACCACAGCGAAGGTATCAAACAGCTGCCTTCTTTTGCTATTGACGACAAGCCGGAAAGTTCGTTCAAGGCCCAGTTGCGGGACGGAGAGGACAAGCTCATCTACCAAACTGGCTCCCTTACAGCAATTATCCACAAGTCTCCCTTCCGAATTGAGTACTTTCGCGGTAAAGAGCCAATCCTTAGTGAAGAAAGCGGCTTCTTTGCCACCGAGACAATGCGCGGATTCCGCTTTGCACTGTCGCCAGAGGAAAAACTACTGGGCGGTGGAGAGCGGGTTATGGGGATGGACCGTCGCGGTCAACGCCTGCCCCTGTATAACCGTGCCCATTACGGGTACACCACCGAATCCAACCAGATGTATTTTTCCCTGCCTGCAGTACTGTCCAGCAACAAATACATTCTGCTGTTCGACAACTCTGCCACCGGCACCCTGGATCTGGGCGCAAACGAAGAAGATATCCTGCAATTTGAAGCCGTAGCCGGGCGCACCGCTTACATCGTGGTAGCCGGTGAGACTTATCCACAGTTGCTGGAAAATTATGTATCCACCACCGGCAAACAGCCCCTGCCACCCCGTTGGGCCCTGGGTAACTTCGCCTCGCGCTTTGGCTATCACAGCGAAGCCGAAGTCCGCGCAACCGTGGATAAGTTTGCCGAAGAAGATTTCCCCCTGGACGCCCTGGTGTTGGATCTCTACTGGTTTGGCCCGGATATCAAAGGCCATATGGGCAACCTGGCCTGGGACAAGGAAGCCTTTCCCGAACCAGAAAAGATGATGGCAGACCTTAAAAAACGCGGCATCAATACCATTCTGGTGACCGAGCCTTTTGTCCTCTCCACCTCCGAGCGCTGGCAGGAAGCCGTGGCGAATAATGCCCTGGCCAAAAACCTGGCCGGAGAGCCCAAGCGTTTTGATTTCTACTTCGGCAATACCGGCCTGATCGATGTCTTCTCCGAAGATGGCCGCGACTGGTTCTGGAATATTTACGACGGGTTATTGGAACAGGGCGTAGCCGGCTGGTGGGGCGACCTGGGTGAACCGGAAGTTCACCCCTCCGATACCGTTCACGCAATCGGTATGGCCGATGAAATCCACAACGCCTTCGGCCACGCCTGGGCGCAATTACTGCACGAACGCCAAACGGCAAAGCACTCTGAGCGTCGCCCCTTTATTATGATGCGCTCCGGTTTTGCCGGCTCCCAGCGCTACGGCATGATCCCCTGGACCGGCGACGTCGCTCGGGAATGGGGTGGCTTGCAGCCCCAGGTGGAATTGGCTCTGAGTATGGGCTTGCTGGGCTTTGGCTACACCCATTCAGACCTGGGTGGCTTTGCCGGCGGCGAGAAATTTGACCGCGAACTCTATATCCGCTGGTTACAGTACGGCGTATTCCAACCGGTTTACCGCCCGCACGCCCAGGAGCATATTGCTTCCGAACCGGTTTTCCACGACCGCCGCACCCGCGATATCCTGCGCGAGTATGTAAAACTACGCTATCGCCTGCTGCCCTACAACTACACCCTCGCCTTCGAAAACAGCCAGACCGGCATGCCGCTGATGCGCCCGCTGTTTTTCGAAAACGAAAGTGACCTATCTCTCCTGGACTACAAGGATGCCTACTTGTGGGGGCAGGACTTCCTCGTTGCCCCGGTCGTGGAAGAAGATGTGGATGAGGTCGCGGTAAAACTGCCCGGCGGCACCTGGTTCGATTACTGGACTGATGAACAATATTCTGGCGATCAGTCCCTGGTAGAGGTGAACCTGAAAACGATTCCTGTACTGGTGCGGGCCGGCGCCATTATTCCCACCATTGACGATATTCACAGCAGCCGCGATTACTCCAGTAAAAACCTGATCCTGGACTACTACGCGCACCCATCAGCAGCAAAGTCCGAGCGCTATGTTTATGAAGATGATGGCGCTACCGCGCAGGCTTTTGAAAAAGGCAAATACGAGAAACTGCATTTCTCAGCTGAAAACAAACAGCAGGGTTTAACCTTCGCCTTTAATCGAGAAGGAGACGGTTATACCGGTATGCCGGAATCCCGCAAGGTCAATTTAAAGATCCACAACTGGCAACAAGTGCCTGCGCAGCTTGATGTTACCGGCGAATCCCTGCCTATTTTCGACAGTGAAAAAGACTTTGCTCAGGCACCCCGTGGGGCCTGGTACAACAAGCGCAAGCAGCAACTGCTGGTTAAATTTGACTGGCACAAAGAACCGCTGGATTTAACGCTCAAAAATCAATAATTCAGCAAACCGCTGTTCACTGACTAAAAACTTTTAAAGTCATCAGGAAACAATGAAGAAGTTACATTCCCTGTTTATTGCCAAACTCATTTCGGCTTCATTACTAGGTGCTGCTCTATTCGGCGCTGCCAGCTGCAGCCAGGAGAGCGGCCCGGAAGAAATACAGCCCGCTGAAAAAGTTGCAGAGAAAAAAGCGGTTATCTACCAAGTGCTGCCGCGCTTATTTGGCAACACTAACAGCACCAACAAACCCTGGGGCACACTCGAAGAGAATGGTGTGGGTAAGTTCTCCGACTTTACCTCAAAAGCACTGAATGAAATCCACGCGCTGGGCGCCACCCATATCTGGTACACCGGTGCCCTGCACCACGCGCTCGTTGGCGACTATACGGAATACGGTATCAGTAACGATGATCCAGACGTGGTTAAAGGCCGCGCCGGCTCTCCCTATGCCATCAAGGATTACTACAGCGTAAACCCAGACCTGGCCAATAACCCAGCAGAGCGATTACAGGAATTCCGCGCACTGGTGGAACGCAGCCACGCGGCCGGTCTGAAAGTGATTATCGATATAGTGCCCAACCATGTAGCCCGCGCCTATCATTCTCTCGATAAACCCCAAGGCGTACAGGATTTTGGAGCTGGCGACAACACCCAGGTCACCTACGCCCGCAACAACAATTTCTACTATGTGGTGGGCGAAGACTTCCGCGTGCCCGTTGCAGAAGACAGTTATCAGCCACTCAATGGCGAAGTCAATGATCTTGTCGATGGGCAGTTTATAGAGAGTCCAGCGAAATGGACCGGTAATGGCGCGCGCAGTGCACAACCTGCCATGCACGACTGGTATGAAACGGTCAAAATTAATTTTGGCGTTCGCCCCGATGACAGCAAGAATTTTTCTGAGCTACCCCAGGAATATGCCGAGCGCGACTACCGGGCCCACTCCCAGTTTTGGGCAAACAAGAAAGTCCCGGACACCTGGGAAAAATTCCGCGATATCGCCCACTACTGGCTGGACTTTGGCGTGGATGGATTCCGCTATGACATGGCCGGTATGGTACCGGTAGAATTCTGGAGCTACCTGAATTCCTCCATCAAAATGCGCAACCCCAACACACTGTTACTTGCCGAAATCTATACTCCGGAGCGCTACCGGGACTATCTGCATCTGGGCAAAATGGATTACCTCTACGATAAAGTCGGCACCTACGACGCTATTCGCGCGGTCATGGAAAACAAGGGCAGTACAGATAAAATCGCAGAGGTGCAGGCAGGCCTGGTAGATATTTCCTCTCATATGTTGCGCTTTATGGAGAACCACGACGAGCAGCGTATTGCCAGCCCACAATTTTCTGGCAACCCAGAGGCAGGCAAACCTGCAATGCTGGTATCCGCCGCACTCTCTCCAGCCCCTACCCTGGTTTACTTTGGCCAGGAGTTAGGAGAACCCGCCAACAAAGATGCCGGCTTTGGTAAAGCCAGCCGCACCACCATTTTCGACTACTGGTCAGTACCCAGTGTTCGCCGCTGGAATAATGAGGGCGCTTTTGACACTGCTCTGCTGACAAAAGAAGAAAAAGAATTGCGCAGCTTCTACCAGCGCCTGCTCAACTTCTCCAAGCAAAGCTCTGCCTTACGTGGTAACTATTTAGATTTGCATAACTACAATCGCAAGCAAAGTACTGGCTATGGGGAAAAGCAATTTTCCTTTGCCCGCTGGGACAAATGTGAAAAACTATTGGTAATAGCCAACTTCAGCAGCCGACATTCTGAATTTGATTTTGTTTTACCAGAAGGGTTACTTCGTAAATGGAATTTGAAAGATGGAGTGTATCAGGTTAAGGGCCAGATTTCTGATAGGACGATAAATCTCCTAATAAATAACAGGCTAGGGAAGATTCACTTTAAACTAAAACCCTTTGAAAGTAACATATTCCACATTTCAAGTGCATCACCTCATAATTCACCAACAAATATTTAGTGAAATTAAATCGGGGAGTGGACACTCCCCACAAATTCAGAATCGATAAAAATCATATTTCTGGCTATTTCTTTTCTGGAAATCATTCACATCCCCCATTTAAAACCAGATATACGCATCGAAAACTGTGAAGCAGTCAACAATTACTTAAAGAAATAAAAAATTATTTATTTTGCCTCCCATTACAAATAACATGCATCGATTCCAATAATATTAGCTAATAGAATACTAATAACTGAGACACTCGAACCAGTTACAGGGAAATCATGTTGATTATTGCTGCAGATACATGGAGGACAATGTGAGTATATATATTAATAAACCCTGGATTAAACTCATTAATCTGGCAACTATGTCTATAATATTGACCGCTTGTGGAGGAGGGTCATCCAACAGTAGCTCTAATAGTGAGCCCTCCTCAGGTCAAGGGGATGGAGCAAACAATACTCCTCCTGTAATCAATAGTTTATTACTATTACCTGAACAGGCATATAACGATACACCCCTCTCTATTCAGCTAGATGCAACCGACGAAGACGGTGACCAGCTGGAAGTCAGTTATATATGGAAAAATAACGAAGAAGTTATTGGTGAAGCAACCAATAGCAACCTTGAACCTGCCTACTTTAACCGCGGCGACAATATTCTTGTAGAAGCTTCTGTCACCGATGGCAAAGATACGGTAACGCAAACCGCATCTATTACTATTCAAAATAGAACACCGGTTATCGAGAACCTAAGTTTTATTAACTTACCTGTTTTTACCCAGCCGGATCTAAAAGTTACTTCAACAGTCTCTGATGAGGATGGTGATCAGATAACCTCCACGTATCGGTGGTCAGTTAACCAAAAAGAAGTTATCGGTGTAACAACAGATACATTACCTTCGGACTACTTTTCAAAAGATGACCAAATAACAGTAACATTAATCGCCTCAGATGGCGATCTAGCTACCGAGCTATCTGCCAGCACTGAGGTACAAGATTCCCTGCCTGTACTGACTATTGTCAATATGCCGGAAACCGCGCAATATGGTGCTGAAGCCACTTTTCAAATAGTAGCTGAAGATTTTGATAACGATCCATTCACGCTTGAATTTCAAGCACGCCCCAATGGTATGGAAATGGATGAAAGTGGTATGGTCAGTTGGACGCCAACTGGGCCTATGTTCGATACGGAGATGGATGTCACTTGGGAAATCCTACTGACCCAATCAGAATATTCACATAGTGAAAGCAGAACAATTAAAGTACTCGACCAGAATCGGCAATTTCCACTTGCAAGAGGCCATTCAAACATATTTTCTAAGATTCAATTATCAACTGTTGGAGATTTTGATGGAGATGGAGCACAAGAAGTATTGTCCACCAGTCAGAACAGCAGGCGACTTTCTATCTGGGGATATGACGGTTCTGATTTCGCAATTAACTGGGAATACCCTTTCTCGATAAGCAACTATAATGATGGTCTTTCACCCGCATCAACTATTTCATCTGTTGCCTCTGCCGACTTCGATGGCAATGGCCTAGATGAAATATTGGTAGGGTTAAAATATTATAACTCCTTGGTAGGAGATCCGCCCCAATTAGGCCTGTATAAATTCAATGAAAATTTTAAGCCTGCGAAAATTTCAAGTGTTGATGGTTACGATATTCATGAAATCAAGGTTTACAATCTGGACAATGACCCAAATTTAGAGATCATTCTATTAGTCCAAACCACAACCTCCCCCTTTCCAGTACCTGACGGTTATCAGCGCAAAGAAAAACTAGTCATTCTGGACAGCACAGATTTTTCAATTAAATGGCAGTCAGAATCACTAGCCCTAGGGACTAATTTTACCATCGGTAATTTAGATCTTGATGATGAAATGGAAATCGTAACCGGTAATGGCTTTCTATTGGACCGTGATGGAAATAGTTATAAAACAGCTTGGCACTATGAGAATGGTTTTACTAGAGAATGGCGTAGTATAGAAACAGCAGATATAAATATGGATGGAGTAGAGGAAATTATTGGAATTCACCCGGACACCGGATATCTTACTGCGTACGACACTACAACAAAAAGTATAATCGCTGAGAATCCGGGTTCCATAGATTATTTTCGCATCATCCAACCTCCAGAGGAAACGTCTCCAAGGTTTGTGACGACATCAGGTTCGTTCCCAGTAGTATATTCCTTTAGCCCAGATACCCTCCAATTTACCAGCTTATTAACAGGAGAAAGAACAATACCTAATCAATTCTCCTCAAATGTGATGATTTTCAATATGGATGGAGATCCAGAACTAGAGTATCTTTATTACGATGGAAAGAATTTGGCAATTTTCTCAGAAAATCCAGGAGACTCTAAGCTCCAGTTAGAATGGAATTCAGATGAAAGAGCACCCAACTTCCGCAGCTACATGCTTCCTATAGAACAACATGAGTCTAATACTTCTGAGATCCACGCTTTAGTTCTTTCGAACTCCCTAGATGAACCCACATATGTATTTTCTTTAGACTCAAGCAACGGAAAAACCTCTTTGAGCCCAGAAATCTACCTTCCAAAAGGCGATGATTATGACACTCAATTAACACTTTTAGACTTACAGGATGACGGCATAAAAGAGCTAATTTTCGTAAATAATGAAAGGCCTGGAATTTATGATTTCTTTTCAGAGTCAATAATCTGGTCTGGAGAAGCCACAGGGTCAGATCCAAGGCACATGGTAGTAGGTAAACTTGGCAATAATACGGAAAGCAGCATCGTAGTCACGAATGAGGACTCATCTCTACAAGCCTATAATGCAAACACTTATGAATTAATTTGGAGTAATACATCTGATGGTGGCAACCATCTAGAATTATTCAATATCAACAACAGTGGGAAGATGGGTATTGCTGTCTCAAACTACGACAAAATAAGTATTTTAACTGAAGAAAATAGCTACCAATCCCCAGTATTTCAATTCCAAATTAACGATACTCCAGATGAGTTTAGAGACCCAATATTTTCAGAAAATATTGAAGACATATGGTTCAATCCTATAGAAACGGGGGATATAGATGGAGATTCAATTGATGAAATTATTGTCACGATGGGTTTAAGACCCGAATACAACCACCATTGGGTGATGATATTAAATCAAGATTTAAGTGTGAGGAGTGTTGCTTACCTTCCAGATGTCGATCGGGTTAATGCAATACAGATACAGAACTACGGCTTATCACACAGAAATATTTTATTAGCTATAGCTAAGTTCGATACAGTTTACATTGCGGAAATGGACCCCAAAACTGGGAAAACCATTAGCATATCACCCGAATTGGCATCCTCTCCGTGGAGGCACATGAATTTTACAGACACCAATAAAGATGGAATTTATGAATTAACATGGTTGTCGGGGGAGCTCACTATTAATGTAACTCGATAACCTAAACTATTCTTTTCTGTATATATTGACAATTTAAAGCAAGAAAAAATAAAGCAGGCCTAATGCAAGGCCTGCTTTATTTGTTCATCTATAGACCATCCACATTGTAAGTCATCGTTTGATCATTAATCCGCACCGTATAAATTCCTGTAACAGAGATGTAAATATCAGAACCATCCCGCTCAAGAATTTTGTCGGTATTGTTATCGCCGTAGTTTTCACTCCAGTCACCATTGACATCAAATTTAAAACGCTGCTGGGATTGACCATCGAAGTTAACCGAAATTTCCCAAAGGTTATCCGCCACTAACTGCATTGCCTCAGCTCCCCAATTATTTGGCGTTCCACGGAAATATAGGGAGGAAAAATTAGAGGCGTGGCCGCCACAATCCACACAGGTTAGGGAGTAACTGAGTGTTTTATCATTCACTTCAACAAGATAAGTACCAGCCACATTGGTATAAATATCATTGCTGCCCTGCTCCAGAAACCCATCGGCATTGTTATCCCCGTAATTTTCATCCCAGTTAGTACTTACATCAAACTTGAAACGCTGATTACTACTGCCATCAAAAACGACTGTTGTACGCCAGGTATTATCCGCTACCAAACTCATGGCCTGACTGCCCCAGCCATTGGGCGTTCCCCGAAAATGCAGTGCAGTGAAGTTTTGTGCATAGCCTCCATTGGGATCAATCACTGTAATAGTCGCAGTGGCACTATCCGTCAGGTCATCGTTATCCGTTACCGTCACTGTTTCTGTATAGGTACCAGCACTGTCGAAACTCAGGGAAGTACTGACGTTGCTGCCACCACTACTCCAGCTATAGGACACCACACTGCCATCAGTATCGCTAGAAGCGCTGGCATCCAGAGTGATACTTTGATTGATCGCAACGGTAACTGCTGAGGGAGAGACAACCGCTACCGGTGCCTGCTGGGAGGAAACTTCAGTAAGGGTATAGCTCAGGCTCTGATCATTGACTTCGATTCGATAATTACCACTTACAGAAGTATAAATATCTGCACCGGTCTTATCCAAAGTACCATCGGCACCATCATCGCCGTAATTTTCGGCCCAATCACCATAAATATCCAGTTTAAAGCGCTGGTCCGCCTGACCGTCAAAGTTCACTACCAACTGCCAGATATTATCGCCCACCTGTTCAAATGCTGTACTGCCCCAGTTATTGGCAGTACCGCGGAAGTACAGGCTAGGGAAGCCAGGTTCAGCGCAATCGTCACAAGGTGTTACTAACTGGCCACCATGAATTGCCGCAGCAGAGTTGGCAGCCACATTAAAGGTAGCATAGCCATTGCCATCCACAGTAATCACATCACCACTGCATTCATTATCGTCCGCCAACACATTGCAGTAATCCCCCGCGGGCATGCCGGTGTAGAGACTTTGGCTCAGGGAGCCCCCCTCATTATTGATCACCACAAAACCCTTGTTGCCGCGGCCAAAAGCAATCTGGTTATTGCCATTGTCCCACCAATTGTTCATGGCAGTACCGTTGGTATAGTTACGGAAACCTACCATATTGGCGATATTGCCCCAGCGGTGTTGACAGACCCAAGCACCATTTTGACAATTATTCGGGCCATTGCTGGGAGGACCAATATCAGTATCGGTAAAGTCATACCCCGACATTACCTTGGGATAACCGTAGGGATGAGCCAACATAAAGACATTGGCCAGGTTGTATTTGGCCCCATCGTGATAAGTCAGATTACCACCACCACCATGACCTCGCTCGCGGTCGTGGTTATCGATAAAATGTACCGCATCGCCAGAAGGGAGCAGCCCCCAGCCTTCACCAATAGTGGCAAGATTTTTAATCTGACCATTGAAGTTACTGGCCACATCAGTGCCATATTTGAATTCGGTGACACTGCCTAAAAAAGTGTAATTGTAAGGCTGAATTTCCGAAGCTTCGCCGGCAGCGCCAATAACCTCAGAGAAGACCCAGGGGTTGCCCGCTTGATTCACAATGGCGTGTAAATCGCTTGGGGACATATGCTTGACCGCATCTATACGAAAACCATCAATTCCCATGCCTTTTAATTTACTCAAGTAACCAGCCAGTTTTCCCTGTACATAGCTGGAACCGGTATCCAAATCCGGCAAGCCACTCAACCTACAGCTCCATACGTGATTGGCATCATTGTAGTTATTGATGGTGCAATCGGAGTGATAGTCGTTATAAGAAAACTCCGGATGGTCCAGCAAGGTCCACTGAGTGCCCCCCCAACCGGTACCACCGCCATTCCAGGCCGCCGTATGGTTAATTACCGCATCGGCGTAGACTTTCACACCTGCTGCATGGCAACGGTTGATCATGCTTTGCAGTTCCTGCTCAGTACCGCTGCGACTGGTTAAGTTGGTATAAGTCACGGGCTGATAGCGCGCCCACCAGGTGGATAGGCTGATATGCTCATTGGGCGGAGATATTTGCACCGCATCAAAACCCTTAGGCCCGAGAAAGTTCTCACACTCACTGGCGATATCATTCCAGCTCCACTCGAATAAATGTACAAAAGCGGTACCGGCATTAACATGGGCACTAGATAGTGTACCAAGCACAAGGCCCGTACTGGCCAGTAGCCTTTTCAGGGGAAATGGATTGTTCATTATTGCTTTCTCTTAGTCATCTTTTCGCTGTTATTTTTTTAATCCAGGTATCTGAGCCCTCAATCACACAAACGGCAGGTCAAGGGAGCAAGATTTCCTGAATTTAAATACCAAAGTCACCACTTTAGAAACAGCAAGCCTTAAAGCTCAGGAGAGCTTCCCAACAGAGATAAAAGAAGCTAATGCATAACAATCAATATGAGGTTCAATTTACTAAGTACTCACAGCAAATGCTCACCAGTTGAATCCAACCAAGCGAATGACTTGCATCAGTGAGTGCAAATGATTGCCGGGAAATGACAACCTGAGAGATAACTAAACCTAGTTATCGTTGTTATATTTAACCCTAATAAGTGCTTCTAACCCAGTGACTCCAGTACAATGGGCCACCCTCCATGAAGAATGACCTATAGCAGAGTAAAGAAGTGGTACTAATGCATACATCCCCCTTCAGGGGGGCGTAGTAGCTTTATCTGCAGAGGTTTGAAATTAGCGACAAGTGAAGCTCTGCACTGTTCAAAAAACAAACTTAGCTTGTCGACCGGCTTTCCGCTAAGCGCCAAGCCAGGCCCAACTACGGACGTTAATGATCACAAAACATGTGAGAGTCATACTCCTCTTTTTTAGCAGCCTGCTTGGCACGTATGCATTTGCATACTCAGGCAGTGAAACTTCAAAAATTTCAGAACAATATAGTTCTTCTGATGCTGTCGTTCTGGCAAGGCTTAGAACTACAAGTTCTTCCTAGTTTAAGTGGGAGATAAGTGAGGTAATAAAAAGCTCCTAGCCGCAATTATCTAAAACTATTGAGCAAAGTATAATTTCCTGTGACCCACGGCTTAAGGAGGAACAAGAATGACTTTTATCCACCAAAGGAAACGAACCCCTATACTGAGCAGGTGCAGCTTTAACATTCAAACTGAATGTCTCAATAGGGACTGGCGTAATAAGCTATCGAACAACCATTAACATATCTAAACAAACAAGCATACTAACGCGTGTGTTTGTTCAAAGCGTTAAAACATGATAAATACGGTGAGCTTAAAGAAATCCTCTCTGATAGTTTTTGTCTCTTGTATTCTTTCAGCATCCTCTTTTTATGGTTACCTACTAATGCATGATCAGATAAGTAGCTACATCAGGTTCGAAGATAGAGCAGGGAGCAATCAATTTATTGAGTACAAGCCAAATAGCTTCCACCTTAGGGCACAATTAGAAGAATCTAAAGGCAACATAGAACAAGCATTGCTAAATCAGCTTCATCAAGATTTTGAGGAATACCAGGGATCACTATCATTATGTAAAGTTAGGCAAATTTATGGTGACCCTACCTACTCTGTATTGGCAGAAATAGACTGCGAATACTCCCAGTGAGTTTTAAAAACGGCTTTTCTTGCCCCTTCGGGAGTTGCCCCGCTACATTACGCTTAATTACCGCAAATTCAGGGTGTTAAGAAATTTTTCACTGGAAGAGAAGGTGTCAATAAATCAATGTAAAATGCCTAACCAAATTGATTGCCACTCCCTGCTGAACTAACATATACGGCACCATGCACCCTAGTATAAAAACAACGGCACTAAAATAGGTAATCACTTCTAGATATGTTGGACTTGCTTCTTAACCGTCTAAAGCAAAGCAACTGCCCAGTTATAGAAGCCTTCTCCCGCAGGGAAGCTATTCCCCAAAAAATCTGCACAAGTCGCGAGCCTGTCCAAATCAGTAATTGCAACTATTGCCAATACCTAACAAATACTGCCATCACTAATAGCTGAGTAATGTATTTCAGCCAGATAGTGATTATTGTATCGATAGCCCCAGAGGATAGCCCTGCTGGCAACTCAACTTGATCTAACTCAATACGTGCTTCCCCCATTGCTTCATTATGCGCCGATAACAGGGCCAAATGGCGCATATTTCTACGTATTTCAATAACAAAATCTCCGCGCCACTATCGCCCCGTGATAGATTAGACCCAAGAGTCAACTGCATAAGGCAGGGACCAGAAATACCCTTTGATCTGGAGGAAAGATGGAGCAGCAAAGCACCGTATTCGTGGTAGTGGACCCCAACGATGAAAAGCATGTAGCTCTGGAGCGAGCTCTGACCACTTCCCGCGGGCGCAATCCACAACCGCGCCTTGCAGTGTTTGTAGCCGTTGATGGTGAGGCTGTAGATACGCGCGCAGTAAACGACCACCTCTTTCGTGATGAATCCTGGTTTCGCGAGCAAATCCGCGAGCCTATTTCCGAAGCAGGGCTATCCTGTGAAATTACTGTATGCTGGTCCAGCGACTGGCAAGCAGCCATTGTGCAGGAATCCAAGCGCTACAATGCGGAAATGATCTATTTGCCGGTACACGCAAAATCCAGCCGCCGCTTTACTTTTGCCGAGTCCAAGTGGCAGGTATTAAAAACTGCACGCTGCCCAGTGGTCCTAATCCGTCCTGGCGCCAAGGAAGAGCGAAAAGTGGTATTGGCCACCGTGAACTACCAGGCTAAAACCCTGGAACAGCGCCAGCTAAATCGCCAGATCAGCGAGCGGGCTACTTATATTGCCGGTCACTATGGTGCCGAACTGCACTTGGTAAACGCCTACCTGGATTCCATGCTTTACCCGGATCGAGGTGCGCTGGCCAAACTCGCAGACAAAACCGGAGTACCAACACACCGCATTCACGTGAAGCAGGGATATACCAGTGATGTGGTGGAAACTATTGCCCGCGAGATTGATGCGGACCTGGTGGTAATGGGAACCCTGAACCAGTACGGTGAAACCGGCTCCTTCCTGCGCGGTAACACCGCCGAACGAGTGATCGGCCAGCTAGACGTGGACGTGATGGTGTGCAACCAGTTCACTACCACTGAAATGAAACACGATTGAACGGCTTTAATAAAGCCCTTTAAGGCCTGGCAATCGAAAAATTGCCGGGCCTTATGCTTGCTATGATTTCTTCGGCTTGGCCGAGAGCAGCAGTAACTCAGCCTGAGTATCAAACATTACCCTACCGCTTTTAACCCTGGCACGTTTGCCGGAGTAGTAGTCCGTCAGCTCAGTGCCATCAGCAAAAACCCCCACTACAGAGACAGTCTTTTCTCCACGAGGCAGATCCATAGCAACTACGACCGATTGCTCGCCGGATAAGGTACGAGCGAAGGTGTAAGGTATATCAGCGATTTTCTTGTGCACACCAGCACCCAGCGCTGGGTGGGCTTGGCGGAACTGGCCGAGCTTTTGCCAGTGAGCCAATAATTTACGGGTCTCAGGCTTTTTTAGGTCATCCCAGTTCATCCTGGTACGCATGGAGGCATCTCCATAGGCACGATCATCGATCATGGGGCGAGCCAGTTCATCGCCGTAATAAATCTGTACCGCACCGGGAGCCAACATCAACTTGGTAGCAGCACTCACAGTTTGCTCGCGCTCACGATCAAATGAATGGTGATCATCGTGTGAACCCAAGTAGTTGAGTACCCCTAAACCTTTCAAGTCTCCGTTATTTAGTGCTACTGAATAGCTGGAGAAGATCTCCTCAGCAGATTGGCCGGCAACTTGGGCGAAGTCAAAATTGATCAAACTGTCGAAGCCATGCCGGTAGAAATCCACTTTCTTATCATTGTAATTGTAGGCACGCCCAACTGTGGGACCGAAGTTATTAACCCCAAAGTGATAGACCTCCCCCACCATAAAGAAGTCACGGTCATCAAGTTTCTTATGCGGGTTTCTGGCTTTCCATTCCGCCAGTGCCAGATCTGCTTCTTTTCTCAATACTGCCCAGGCTTCTGCCTCTACATGTTTTACTGTATCCACACGAAAACCATCCACCCCATACTCACGCACCCAGTCTGTCAGCCATTTGATCAGATAGTACTTGGGCGCACGGGGATAACCTGTACGCTCGAAGAATGCATCCAGTTCACTCTGCTCCTGCTCCAAGCGTCCCTCATCCTTCCACTTTTCAAGCAACTGCGGCGGTAACGCCACAGCATCTTCACTTTCCGTAAGAATATCTGTGAGGTTCTCGTGTATCGCACATTCAACATTCCCGGCGTAATCAGACCAGTCACACTGCTGACCATTTCTCAACCAGGAAGCCGGCCATTTCGCGTCTTGTTCCGTAACAGGCCCGGTATGATTAATGATCACATCCATTAGTATGCGAATACCGCGGTTATGGGCGACTTCAATCAGCTCCGCTAACTCGGCCTCAGTACCGAAGTTTGCATCCACAGCGGTCCAATCCTTGGGCCAGTATCCATGGAAAGCATAAGTGCGCTTATCGGACTCGTTATAGCCGTGGATATTCTCAATCACCGGAGCCATCCAGATAGCATCCACCCCGAGATCATTAAAATATCCCTCCTCAATTTTCTCTATCACCCCACGCAGGTCACCGCCCTCAAAGCCGCGCAAATAAGCTGCGTCAGCTTTCCGTTCGTAGGGGAAATCATTTTTGGTGTCGCCATTCAAAAAGCGATCCGGCAACATAAAGTAGACAGTAGCATTACGCCAGAAAGGATCTACCGGCTCGACAGCTACAGCAGCTTGCGCGGCTCCCAATAGCAAGGCCATCAAAAAGCTGGTCAATTTATACATTATTTCCTCTTGTCTCACCGCTCACTATTTGCCCATTGCACTCTAATATGCACAGTAAAACACACATCCTCCTGCTAGGGGGCGTAGATTCGGGCTATTGCGACCGCAGCGTCCGGTTAATATCCCTTTTTCACCATAAGCCTCATGAAAGCACAATTCCCCTTTGCGACTGGCTGCAACGGAGAGTAATGTAAAACTCATACACCACGGAGAAACCGCAGGGCTTTATCGTGGTCCAACCGTTACATTCTGATAGCAGCAAAAAGGAGGCAGGGAATGTCGGAACACCAGTCTAGGCAAGGGTGGATCATCGGAATTATTGTGGTGATTGTCGTCGCCGCGGCAGCCTATTGGTTGTGGACCGGCGAGGAAAAGAAGAATGAAGTTCCCATCACCAAAGTAATCGAAGAGCCCCAAACCACCCCCGAACCGGAAACAATGGCGCAGCCAGAAGTGGCCGCACCCATTCCAGAACCCCAAGAACCCGCACCGGCAGAAGAACCCGGTAGAGAACCCCCTCCTCCACTCAACGAGAGTGACAAAGCCGCTTATGATGACCTGATGACCCTGGCACCAGATAACGCACTATCCCGCTGGCTGGTGTCCGAGGAGGTAGTCCGCAAATGGGTAGCCGCTGCCAATGCAGGCTCACGCGGCCAATTGATCCACAAGCATCGCCCACTCAAAACAATTCGCGGCCCGATTATTGTCGATGGCTCATCTATGGAAGGCTACCAGTTATCTCCGGATAACTATCGCCGCTACGATCAACCCGTGCGAATTTTCGCCCTGATGAACACCGATATGGCGGTAGGTCTCTATCAATACTGGTATCCGCGCTTGTCCCAAGCCTGGGGTGAACTGGGTATCCGCGATAAAAGCTTCCACCAAGTAGTACTTGAAGCCATTGACCAAGTGCTGGCAGCACCGGAAGTAGAGGGCCCTATCCAGCTGGTACGTCCGTCGGTTTACTATAAATTTGCCGACCCTTCACTGGAAAAACTGCCCGGTGTGCAGAAATTGATGATCCGTATGGGTCCAGATAACGCCACACGAGTTAAAGAAAAACTCAAAGAGCTAAAGGAAAAGCTACAGGCCATACCAGTACAACAGCCCCAACAGGAACAAAACCAGTAATTCCCATAACCAGCCTGTGCCAACCTACTGGCACAGGCTAATAAAAGCCCTCTCTCAATATCTTATTCGCCCCCTGATCTCCTTCTTACCGATAAAGCCCCTGCTAACAAGCCTATAGAGGCCCACTTTGAAATATCTTGCCCCCGGCAGGCCGCTGGCTGTCGCACTTATCCTCATTGATTCGGTCGCGCACGCAACCCTGGAAATACATTTTGCACCGGCTCCAGAATGGGTAGTAGAGCTGGCACCAGTAAAATCCGGGCGGCCACCAGAAGACAATGTGCGTGTGCATTTATCCAAGTCCCAGATACTGCACCAGGGACAAGAACAGAAGTATTATTTCCAAGCCACTATGCAGCCACTGTACCAGCTTTAGGTCAGTGAAATTGTGGAGCACAACTGGCCAGTGGGAAAATATTGAAGGATTATTTAAGCAGATTTTCCCGCTGCTTATTTTCATTATGGCAGTTATCTGCTTGAAATAAGCGATAAAGATCATAACAGCAAGGGGATTGAATATCTGAATAAATCCGCCAATTCAGGATTTCCTCTCGCTCTCTAACTGAGTGCATATATCGCCAAAAACAAATTGCATAACCAGCAAAAAATGGACAGCTAGCCCCGAAAAACTAAGAAGCTACCGCCAAATGTCGATGCATCAAAGATCAGTTTTACATGGGCGCTCTGAATGCCAATGGAAATCTAGTACAGACCAACCACGAAAACGCCTACGACCGGTAGGCTCTCTGTGTCAAGACAAATAATCTGGAATACCTTACCAGCACTGCCTTAGGGCTGGTGTAAAACAGAACTATCAGCATGCAGCGGAAAAGAATCAGTATGCTGTAATACAGGGTTCTGTCAGGGCCAGTTATAATCTAGGTTCACTCTATCAGGGTAGTCAGGAGGTGGAGCAGGACCTCGGGCTGGTAATCGAGCTCCTCTCTCAGGCAGCAGAGGGCGGCTCGGCAGTGGCAATGCAAAACTTGGTCTTGATCTACTCAAATCCCAAATATAGGCTAAAGGGTTACCTCAACGCTCTCCAATCGTTTGAGCGAGCAATTTTCACGAGGTTATTTTAATCAAACTCGCATGCTTGAAGAATGTCTAGAGGTAGACAGAAATCAGGATCGCGCAATAGAACTCTATAAGAAGTCTTCCAGACTTGGGCATGCTACTTCATCTCTTAAACTAGCAAAGGTATACAGTAAAAAGTATTCCAGTAACAGCGACCAAGTAAAAGCTTTGCGTTATTTAAAAATAGCCATAGAACAAAGCGAGATACAACCATAAAACATACATTAGAGAGGTGTCAGAAATCACAAAACTGTGATCCTAAAGCAGAGAAACAATAACCAGTTATTTATCCACTGAAGATCATTAAAAAAATACTTATAGTTTCAGTACGTTAATACGATGAGTGCCCTGCTTGTGACTCTCCCCTCACACTAACACCTTCCTACCATTGGCTCATATGGGCAGAAATCGACTGTTTCGAACTCTAAGGTTGTTCATAATCTGTAACGGAACCTTAAATTCACACCCGACGTCACAGAATAACAATTTACCCTCCCTATAATTCGATTCAATTTTCATCAACTACATTCGAATTAATTAAGAAATTATGAGAGAGCCATTAAAACTACTAACAGTCTTCAGTTTATCCGTTTTCTTGACAGCCTGCGGTGGCGGCAGCGGTGACAGTGGCCAGAGTCCGGACGATGACAATGCCAATAACCCCGTAAGTGATGGCAGTGGCGATAACGGTGATTCCAATAATGGCAATGACGGTTCAGACAATAGCACTGGCGGCAATACAGATACTGATACCGGCAATGACACAGATAGTAACGGAGTAATCAGTGGAGGTGAGGGTAGCGTCACAGAAAATGTTGAAATAACTACTTCAGGTCAATTGATAGATAGCGGCAACACAGATCAAACCTTTGAGGAAACTGGCCTTCAAGGAAAATATGGCAACCTGAAAGTCTCTTCAGATGGCAATTGGAGCTATACCCTAGAAAGTAATCTGGCTGATCCACTAAATGCAAACGAACTGGTTACAGATGAATTTTCTATTGGCATTGGAAGCACAGAAAAAACAACAACTATTACCATATCAGTCACAGGTACTGATGACGCTTACACTTTTGATCCCGGCTCTCCCTTAGCTACTATGATCGTAAATAGCAGAGAGCATGCTAACGGAACTATGATGATAGAGGATGTCGATGGTAATACTCCAGAATTTCCTGAGGAGACTATTTCAGGTAGCTATGGTGAGTTCAAACTTCTAAAGAATGGAGATTGGGAGTTTACGCTAAACAACAATGCAGATAGCCTGAAAGAGGGTGAAACAGCTGAAGATACCATTGCATTTCAATTAACAGACGGGACAGAGCAATCTGTTACTTTTACCATAGCCACTATTGACCCATCAGAGAGTAGTATAGTATTTATTTTAATGAACTTCTCTGATGGCCTGGCAACAGACCAGGGGGATCTTACTCACATAGCGAATACTGTCTTCAATGATAAAGATTCACTGGATAATGCCTATAGAGAAAACTCTTTTGGGCAGTTAAAGTTCCTACGCCATAGAATCAACGATAAGTCTCTACAGCACTACTGTTACGGCGAACCAGGCAATGAGGATACCTCTGTTGACTGCGTGGTCTTCAATATTCCAGATAGCGAGAACGGCGGTACATTAAGCATTGCAGATGCAGTTGCCCGTGCCGAGGCCGGCCAGGAAGGGGAATATACAGATGACGGCTTCACATGGCGTGACAAAGCCTACCAGTGGGCTAGTGATAATCTCGTTGACGAAAATAACCAGCCACTAAACTTACGCAACTGGCGTCATCAGGTCTTCATTTATCCAAACGCGTCTTACAAAGCTGGTCTTGTAGGAGCTGGTGTTGCCAGCGTTGGAGGGGGTATGAGCCTTGTTGCCTCTTTCTCCGATCAAAATGTTATGGGACATGAACTAGGTCATAATATCGGCCTAAGCCATGCAGGCCTGGATAGCAATAATGATGGTGATACTAACGATAGCGGAGATAGTGAATATGGCACTGATGGCTCATTAATGGGCAATCGTTCTCGATCAAGATTATTTGGCAGTGCGCATCGAGAATATATGAAGTGGTATAACCTCTTCCCTGAGTACACAACAACAGTTGAACAAGTTTCCAGCTCATCCCAAGATGTGGAAATCGAAGCCATTGAATTAACTGCTGGAGAGCTTTCTGGCTCTCTTCCCCAGCAATTAAAAATAGAGAGTAATGGTAGCAGCAATGGACAAAACCACTATTATGTTAACTACCATGTAGCTCACGATATACTGAATCCTAGGCCTCACTTTGAAGATTCAGTAACCGTTCACTATCTCAATGGTAGAACGTCCAACCATGTAGCAGTTTTAGAGCAGGTTGGTGATAGCTTCACTGACTCAAAAATCGGACTCACAATTACGTACAAATCATCCGACTCAATCAAGAAATCTGCTGTAATCACAGTGAGTTACAACTAATTACCTTAGAGAAAGTTAACAAAGTATTGGAAGGATAAATAATATGCTTAGAGTTTTGACACTGATCACAGGTATAACCCTCGCCGTTTTTGCTCAAGCAGAGGAGGTCGTAACCGGCACTTTGGAAGAAATTATTTCTGAAGACTTTGAAACGGGAAAGGTAGAAAGACGCTTTTCCCTCAAAGATGAGCAAAGTGGTCATTATTACTTTATTGAAGCTGAAGAATTAAAGCGCAAGGGTATGAAAACTGGGGATCGAGTAAAAATTCGCGGTGAACGCGGAAAAAAACGGATGCTACATATCAAGGAGACCCAAAAACTTGAGACTGAGGGAGAGGAGTAAGTTAGCCTGTCGATTTACTATAGTAAACACTGACTATTTAAATTTTTCTCTCTGGGCGCCTACATATAGTGCGCCCAAGAAGTTACAGCTTTATACTGACCTCCAGCCCCGCTTTACGCGGGGCTCTTAACATCCCTGGATTTCAATGCATCTACGAAACAAGTAACTTCAACTGTTGAATATGTGAGGTAAAATTTAGGGCACAGCGACGATTAAAATCCATAATTTCTTCAATTTTATACTTGTTCGCCAACTCATTACCTGGACGTAACTGCTCCTGTCCCGGGTAAATTCCCTTGCCAGTCAATAGGCAATTCCAGGATACATTCGGGAAATAGACATCCAGTTTTTGATCCAGTAGTTCATCAGTAATATTCTTGCCTGCCATCCAGGACATCAAGATTGAGCGCAGGGAGGGAGATATCTTTTCATTAGTGCCATTGGCAATCCAATAATCCGTATCTGTTCTCGAACTAATACGGTAGTGACAGACAATATAGTCCCGCACCGCATCAAAACGAGCGCTGATACGATCATTAAAGTCAGCCCTATACTTATCTGTATGATCACCATTGTTATAGGCCTCTATAAAGCGCACAACGGTTTCCTGAACCATATCCAACGCCGTTGCCTCCAAAGGCTCAATAAACCCTTGGGAGAGCCCCACTGCCAGGCAGTTCTTGGCCCAGTGTTCGGCAACCCGACCCACCTTGAAATTTAATCTACGCGCCTCGACATCACTGTCCAGCAAACCCAAGTGAGCGCGAAATTCCGTTTCCGCCTTGTCATCATCGACAAAGCGAGAGCTATAAACATAGCCGTTGCCATTGCGATTAGTCAGTGGGATTTTCCAGGCCCAGCCATATTTCATCGCAGTAGAAATAGTGTGCGGTGCATACTCCCTTTCTTGGTCCGTAGCAAATACAACCGCAGAATCGTTAAACAGACTCTCAGCGCTACTAATAAAAGGAATTTTCAGGGATTGTTGTATAAGACTTCCACGGAAGCCGGAACTATCCACATACAGATCCGCTTTGAGCACCTCATCATCAGTAGTTTTCAGGTGATCAATATTCCCCTGTGCATCGAGCATGGCGCCAGCCACTGTCGCCACCTTATAGCGAACCCCTTTCTTTTCTGCAACACGCCGCAGGAACTGGCCCAATAAACCAGAATCAAAATGGTAGCCATAGGCAATTTCAAAAGGGAAGTTTTCCGGCGCGACTGGAGCTAATTTTTGCCGGATCAACTCAGTTGCCAGAAAGAAGTGGTCCGGGTGCCCCTCCAGGTCAACGCCTTTCCTTCGCAGGTAACTATTATGAAAAAATGCCGGGATAGTAAATTGGTCCGGCTGGCCGACAAAGGGATGAACATACTCGGTAAAGCCCGGTTTGACCGACCAATCCCTAAAGGTAATACCGACCTTGTAAGTAGCGTTACAAGCAGGCATCCACTCCGATTCGCTAACCCCTATAGTCTCCATAAAACCCTTTAGTGGCGGAGTTGATCCCTCCCCCACACCGATAATCCCAATATCCGGTGATTCCACCAGGGTGATTTCAAACCCTTTATTCTGCCAATGGGTCGCCATCAGATTGGCGGTTATCCAGCCAGCGGTACCCCCGCCAAGAATAATTATTTTTTTACATTGATTGCTCATGGCGACTCTCAAAAATTCGGCACCGCACTTGTTTTCGGGCCATTTGATATTCCAAAAAAAACCGCCCGGCAAGCGTAGCTCAGCGGGCGGTCTCTTATCACATCTCCGGTTTTACACCGAAAGAATCAGCGATACTTAGTAGCTATAGTTCAAGCCGAGGTAGAACTGACGCCCAAACTCAGTGTATTCACCGAGAACGCCATCTACTCCGTAGGATTTCACATCAGCCTCATCCGTAAGATTGTTCGCTGAGAAAATCACATCGATACCATTATCAAATGCGTAGGATATCTGTGCATCGACAGTGGTATAGGCTTGTGCTTCCACAGGTGTGGAGCTACCTGGTACCGGCATATTCAGGATAAATTCATCCCGATAGCGAACATTGACGTGGGAGCTGAAATTACCGATGTCCCAGAATACTGTAGTGCTCCAGACATTTTCAGAGAGGCCCGGCAACGGCAGGTTTTCACCATAGAGGTTACCGCCACTCACTTCGGTTTCACTCTCAGTATATGAATAGCTGGCGGTCATACCCAAGCCAGCCCAAATACCAGGCAGCTGATCAAAGGTTTTGGTACCCGCAAGCTCGATGCCTCGAATATAACCACCCTTGTCGTTGTTCACGTAAGTCTCGAAAGCGCCGGCTTCCAGACCAACGGGAATTTCAATGCCCAGGGAATCAAACAGCGCCGTTCGATCTGCCTGGCTGTCCAGGTAGATATACTGCTTTTCTACGAGGCTTTCGATATCTTTCCAGAAAATGGCTGCAGTTACCGCGCCGCCATCCTCGAAATAGTGCTCATAAGCCAGGTCAAACTGGTTTGCACGGAAAGGATCGAGGTAGGGAGACCCCTTGGTCCAAACGTTGTACTCCGTAGCGCCATCGTTGTTAACACTGTTCCAGGAGCCAGCGCCGCCCTTCAGCTGCCCAACCGGCGGACGGCCCATCACTTTAGCTGCAGCAAAGCGAATGTAGTCCTGCTCGGTCAGCTCAAAGTTCAAGTTAAGGGAAGGCAGGGTGTCTGTGTATTCGGGGCCGTACTCAACATAGTCGTAGCTATCTGAAGTTACACCCACGTCATCAGTAATTTCGATACCATTGCCAGCACCCACATTTTGGATACCGCTGGACTTCACATCGGTTTCAACAACCCGTACACCGAAATTACCAGTTACTGGAATACTACCCAGCTGGGTTTCAATATTAGCCATCAGATAGTAGGCAAAAACTTCCTCTTTCACAGCACCGGACTCAACGAAAGTCCAGTCCTGGCTAAATACCTTTTTACCTTCGTAATTACCGGCTCCAAAAATGCTGGAAGCCAGAGCATCCATATCGTTGACTACGAATTGTGGTATCCCATTGGTGGATTCAACGCTGACATAGCCGTCCAGTAGTTGCGGCTCACAATCGATGTCGGACAGGTTATCCGCACAGTAGTCATTGAATTGACCATCGCGGCTACCGTACAGGAAAGCACCACGCTCAGAATCGAAGGTACGCTCAGAGACACGGAATCCAGTCTCAATAGAGGCAATGGCTCGCCACTCCAAGTCAAACTTGTAATCGAACTTGAAGGCTTCAACTTTATCGGTGTACTCGTGGGGGTACTCTTCGTAGCGCGACAAACGCATGGTATCCAGATCGGTGAAATCTACACCGGAGAAAACGCCTGAGGGAATACCGTCACCATTAAGGGAATAGGCAAAGCTCTGGCCAGCAGCTTCTTCCCAGGTCTCTAAGTTACCATTGTCATCGTAGGTCAGGTCGTAAGCGTGCATGGATACAATCTGATCCTTGCGCGTCTTGGTGCCCTTACTATAGGAGTAGTCAACGGCCAGAGTGTGGCGGTCACCAAAATTCCACTCCAGGTTCAGGCCAATACTATCGCTATCCGCCTGAGTGGATTGATCCTCAGAGCGGGATTCAAACCAGGGGCTGGAATCGTAAACAGTTTTTGGATCGGTAATAATTACCGTTCCATCGGTAACCACTCCGCCGTTTACTTCCGTATCGGAAAGGGTATACATGTCTGTATTGGCCAGCCCACCAACCGTAATACCGTGGCGGGTATCCACACGCTCAAAGTCAGATTTGAAGTAATCCAACTGGGCCTTGAAACCATCGGTAGGCTCAAAAACGACGCTGGCCAGGTAACCATTACGGGTATCGGTACCATCACCTGACTGCCATTGGAATGCGCGCGGCAAAGCATCTGCGCTGCCGTCACCATCGTAATCGCTTGCCGGCGGTTCATAACCGATCTGGGCGTCTGCACCCGTGCGGGACTTTACAAAGCTGTTCGGCTGCTCAAGGTGGGAATAACCCAGGGCGACGCCCACCTTGTCATCCATAAATTTACCCATGTACGACAGCGTGACACGCTCACCGAATTCGTCGGCACCGACGTCGTCGGCTGCGTCGTTAAACGACATACGCACATTGGCATTAAAGTTGTGTTCTTTCTCGGCGTCGAGAGGATTGGCTGTTTTCAGCTCTACAGAGCCCGCTACACCACCTTCAATATGAGAGGCTTTCGGAGTCTTGTAGACCGCGGCCTGATTAATCAGCTCAGCTGGATACTGGTCAAAAGAGATCCAGCGAGTACTTTCGGTATAACCACTGGTAGAGGCCTGCTCACGACCATTCAGGGTGGTCTGCAGGAAGTCGCCATTCATACCGCGGATATTTAGCTGTGAGGACTGACCGTTGGATCGCACGGTGGTTACGCCGGGCAAGCGGCCCAGGGCATCAGCGATTGATTGATCGGGAAGAGATGACAGAGCGCCCGCATCTACCACATCGGCCACAACATCGGCGGCGCGCTTGGCTTCAACGGAGTCCAAAACGCTGGTGCGAATACCGGTAACTGTTACCTCTTCCAGTGTTTCCTGCTCCTGCGCATAGGCCCCAACCGAGGTGGACACGGAGGCCGCGATGGCAGCAGATAGCAAAGTGGGTCTGAGCGCCCCTTTACCTTTATTGGATAGACTCATCATCTTCTCCCTGGACTTATCGTTATGTTGAGACCCTGCATCCTAGGGCGGCCCCTAATCCATAACATCCTCCCCCGAGGGGGGAGGAGGTGGGAGAAACTGTGATTTTGTTCACAGGGGCGCATCTCTACACCCCACACTTTAGTATGTTGGCTATTTATACAGGAAAATCACCCCTCAAGCTGTACCGCAGCGCCAATCAAGGCTTGGTAACCGGCTTTAAGAGCATAAACAGGCACAGCCTCCATCCACTGGGCTACCCGGCCCTTATTCAGAAAACGTTGCTCGAATTCACTCTCCGGCAGCAGTTCCGCAATACGTGGCAGTATCCCACCACCTAAGAAGACACCCCCTCGGGCCCCGATATACAACGCCGCATCCCCAGCCGCACTTCCAAGGAAGTTCAGGAAATCCAGTAAAGTTTCACGGCATACGGGATCTGTTCCGCCCAATCCGCGCGCGCTAATGTCGGGAGGGCTCAAGTCTTCCGGTTCCTGTCCATTCAATTCGCAGACCGCACGATAGAGGTTCACCAAGCCATTGCCCGACAGCACCCATTCATTAAAAATAGGTGCGCGGCTCTTCATCATGATTTGCAGAAGCTGTAATTCTCGCTCAGTGGATACTGTCAGATTGGCGTGGCCGCCCTCTCCAGCAAGGACATGATAGCGGCCATCTGCCTCAGCCAAACCTGCTACACCAAGACCGGTTCCCGGCCCAAGTACAGCCATTGGCGCACCCCGCAGCCGGGGAACATCTCGCAATACTTCATAATCGTCTTTTCCCAGACGAGGCAGGGATTGCGCCAATGCGGCGAAGTCATTGATCAGTTCGAGGTGCGGAAAGGAAAACTCCCTGGCCAACTCTCCTGCATCAATACTCCAGCCAAGGTTGGTCATATAGACGCGGCCACCGGAGGCGGTCTTTTCTAGAGGGCCCGCGGCCGCAATACACGCCTTCTCAGGCCGGGGGCCTTCCAGTTCATCAAGCCAGTGTTGCAGGGCGGCATCAAAGCCCTGAAACCGCTTACAGTCCACTACTTTCAGATCTTCAAGCTGGTAACCAGCCGCCACCGGTTTGGCAATGGCAAAGCGGGCATTAGTGCCGCCGATATCCGCTACGATACTTGTCATATTTATCCCTATGAGATCCCCCCAAAAAAGGCGATATAAGTTACGGTGTCAGAGAAAATATTGCCAGCCCCAAAAGTTTGCCAAAGGGGCTATCTCAGCCCGGAGAGGAACCGGATAGTCGATAGACTGGCCATATTTGCGATTAGGCACTTAATAACAGCAAAACCTAGACTGCAGAGCTAGATTTGGTCAAACAACCAAACTAGCTTTATACCTCTTTAAGGGCTTTCAGCGCTCTTGAGGGGCTACTCCCTTCACGGACACAGCAAAGTCCTGCATCTCCTTTTTACTGTAGCGACTCAAAACTCGCTTTTGCGATGCAGGTTGAAACCGGATCCCCACTCCTTCACGTCTTGCCAACCGCGGCCGTACAGGGCGAGGGCAAAATCCACCACCGCAATTGGGGCAGACATTACTCAAAACCTCTTCAACACAGGATTTGCAGAAGGTGCACTCATAAGTACAGATCATTGCCTCAACAGAATTTGGCGGTAGATTTTTATCACAACATTCACAATTCGGCCTCAGCTCCAGCACTGGAAACACTCCTCTATTATTTTGCCAACTCATTGATCATCTATCGAAAAGAAAAACCAACCCATAATCAGATAGACATGTCTGTTTTTATACTGAAAATTTTTCTCATAAAAAATAACAATAAATTTCTCTTCTACTTAAACTCGTTTTACAAAAAGTCCTCACTTTTAAAATAAGCGAAAAGCAGTTAAACACCTCTCTCATGCTCTATGACCAGAACCTTTGCCACCCCTAAAGGATGTACGAGATGTTCTGTACCTTCCGACGTATAAAATATACCCCTTGCATTAAGCACTCCGGAGCATACCTTACCTTCACGCTTGTAAAATATTTCCACGCTTCCATCCATAACCGCAAAACCTCCTGTCCGTCATTTACATGCCCAACATAAGATTTGTCCATCCAGTGCAATTTGGTAGTAATTCCCTTCATATTGACAATCAACTTTGATTGCCAGGCCTTCTCTCCAACAAATTGACAACGCTTTACAATTTCCATCAGATATAAAGTTCCAAACTTAACAAAGAGACAAAGATTAAATAGCCGCTGAAATTTATTACTAGAAAGGAGTGCCCCCAATCTCCTGTGCCTGTTTAGGACGCTCAATCTCATCATTATAGTTCTCAGCAGCATCGTCTATTCTGCGCACGCCAAAAGTTACAGTAGGAGGAATGCCCATGCTCAGATCAATATCAGCAACACGATAATTACATCCCTTGGCCCTCAGAATGGCCTTCACTTTCTCCTGTTTTTCTACCGCTTTAATAACCGTATTGGCAATCACTTCATCACTACTAAATGCGGTCACAGATTCATTGACCTTGTCGCCAAGTTCCCTGGCTTTATCAAAAATACCCACATCTGTTCCCCTTATCATCTTTACCTATAAAACGAATAAGATCATAGGGAATAACTCAACTCTTAGGAACTGTCTCCAGGCATTCAGCTGGGATGGGTTGCACTACCCAAAGTATTACTTTTACCCAATATCCCTTTACTTATAACCTGATAAAAGTGTACAAAATTGTTTGAATAGTAAACGGTAATCTGACGAATCAGTCATTAACCTTATTATCACAAAGGTAAAATTTATACTGAATATTAGTGGGGGTTGTGAAACTGAGAAGTAAAGATTGACTAACCAGCCACCTCCAGAACTATCCTCTACAAACAAAGCAGGACGAACCTTACCCTGCAGTATCAACGGCTATAGACATCCTGAAACTCTATATTTTACTCTGTGCCGCTCCATGTCTTGCCCCCCCCTGGTCGTTATGTCAATATGATTTTTTTGATGTTTGGTAACAACGCATGAGTGGACGCAAACAGTTCAATGAGTCAGAAGTCCTCGATAAAGCCATGCGCGTCTTTTGGGAGAAGGGCTACAAAGGCACCTCCCTGTCCGACCTTGAATCAGCTATGGGTCTGAATAAATCAAGCATCTACAACTCATTTCACAGTAAAGAAGAGTTGTACGGTCGCTGCTTGGAACATTTCCACTCCCAGTACGCCTGCGACGCAATGAACACCCTGGACCACCCGGATTTTAACAGTGCCATGGGCAGCTTTTTGGAGATGCTACAGGCGGGTATGGAAAGCTCAGAAAATCCAGAAGGGTGTATTGCCACCATGGCAGCTATGGAAGTTGGCGCTAGCGAGGGATTTCTCGCCGACCTGGTGGCCAAAGGTACAAATGAAATGCTGGAGCGTATTGAGTCCAGAATGCAAAAAGCGGTAGAAGATGGCCAGCTGAAGGTTGATACCGACTGTGGTGCTCTTGCAGCACTGGTGATGGCTGTAAGCCGTGGCGTTGTAGCCTTGAATAAAGGTACTGGTAACAATATAGCGGGCAAACGCAGTTACCAGCAGCTCACTGCAATACTGGGCCAATACACCAAGCCCTAATCATCTTGCTGGCTGGAGCTATTTTACGCTGTAATTACATTGCCCTGAGTAACATAAGTAATTTACTTCGGCAGCATACCTTGTAGTGGTGCAAATTCGTTTAGCTCTTTAAATCTGCGCTCGGCCAATGGCCCGGGATGCAGACGTGGTATCCTCGTCCGATCTGTTGCCTCGTTTGCCCGCTCAAAGGCTTGCAGAAATTCCTGGTCGCTATTCAAATTCCCCTGTTGCCTTAGAATTACAGACATTCTGGCGATCTTATTAAGGCCTACCGTGCGACTAAAACGGCGAAACCCTGCATAACTAAAAATTTGATCGACATGGTCATTACTCATGGCTAAGAGCTGATCCATCAACGCAAATAACAGTGTGTTGGCATCCAGCTGGGTTAACAAAAGGGTAATCTCTCCTGTTTCTAACTCCGGTAAATCGCATCCATTTGGCAATTCCATAAAAATATCTACAAGCCACTGCCCTTTGTAGCGCATTTCCATATTCCACAGTTGAAAATTCGCTCCAGCATATTCAACCTGCTGTAAACAATTTCGTAACACATTGGTAATTTCACCTTCATCAATAGGTGAATCACCCAAAATAAAGTATTCAGAGTTGCGCGCTATTTGCGAAAAATTATGATGGTTATTAAATGGCGTGCTGGTATGACAGCCTACTTTCAGGCGAAAGCGCTCACGTATTTCATGCTCTCGCGATTTTTTGATCGCCAGAAAAACAGTTTGAATAATTTCTAAAGTTGGCAACTCCGGCTCTACCCGCCACTTACGCCCATATGCAATTTTGTTTCCCCAACCCTTACTCCGGTAGTTATCAGGACCAATAACACCAACTTGAATAAAAATTCCCCCGGCATCCTGGTCTACGAATATCGGATAATTCTCCGAGCACTCAACTTCGGGTATTAACTGTTCCACAGTTTCCCTGGTTTGTTTGTAGACCAGATAATGCTGTGGAATGCACTGATTCCCATTTTCCAGGCGAACACTGGGGGCATGTTCGATGGGGGACTCCCCCAAGCCGGGAAGAAAAGAAAATGCTTTATGTTTATCTTTAGAGGCTTATCTTTAGGCTTATATTGTTCAAGGTTCCAACATTTCGATGATTGATGCCGATCACAGGTTGATATTCTAAAGCCGCACTCTATACTGGGAAGCGCAAAAAAAACCGACAGTATGTGGCGAAAATTCACCACTAGACAGCCCCCTACAACTTCTGCTTATCGTAAAAAACACCCTTTCAAAACTGATTTTGGAAAGGGCGCAGAGGGGTTCCTGTGAAAACTATTTTTTAGAAATAGCGACGCAGCTCCAGTTGTAAATAGTCGTCGTTGCGTAGGCTGTAAGTTGGATCCCCCTCATCGGCATTACCGAAGAAACGGGCCTCGGCCTCCAAAAGCCAGCGATCGTCCAATCGATGAGTAACTTCCAGGTTGGTAAAGCGGCTGCCATTATCCAGATCGGTACTTACTGCCAGCAGGAACTCAGTATCCTGTGTATTATTAAGAGCGTAACGAACCCCTACCGCTATATCATTTTGGTTTGCAGTAGACCAAGGCCCACGGCGATCATCAAATTGATATTCCATCAACAAGCCAAGATCGGCCACAGTTTCACGAATACCATATAAACTATATTCGAAACCGCCGACAGCAGCTGTCTGACGATCTTCACCGCGCGGCTTAAAAGAAATGGCTTCAAACTTCCACAACCAATCACCTCGAGTAGTCTGGATATCCACTCCTGTTTGGTCTACCTGAGCATAGTAAGGTGTTAGCAAGCCATCATTGCTCGACAACAGCAGAGGATCCCGATTTGTACCAGAAAAATGACTTAACCCCAGATCCCAATCTCCAAGCACATGACTGTAGCGTAAGGCCCAATCTATGTGTTTTTCTTCCCGGTCAGACTGGTAGATTGCCCCACCCTCATCAACAGGTAGGGAAGCACGCAGCCGTCCCTCACGACCAGCAAATTGCCGCTCGCGAAAACCCAATAAGCCATAAACCTCTAAAGTGCCCCAATCACGTTCCATCAGAAGGTTCACCATGGGCTGGCCTAACTTGTCTTCACCATCGATATTTTCCAGAGCATCGTCCTGATTAATCACATCCACTAAATGCAGGGTTTCAGTAACCCCCCAAAAAACCTTACGCACACCAGCATAGAGTTCAAAACTATCATAGGCCTTCCACCAGTACAGCTCACCGAGATCACCATGGCTGCGCTCGCCATCCTCGCTATCCCAACGACCAAAGGTACTGGCTACAAAGCGCTGATTACCATCGTCAAGGTCCCGATAATACTCAAGACTTAAAGATGCGGAAATCCCTGCATCACTCTGGATAGAATCTGCTGGGTCCGCAGTAAAAGCGCGAGCCTCCAGGCCCGCGTAACCGGTTAACTCATTTGCCACTGGCGCCTGACTCAATGCAGCCATCAACGGAAAAAAGGCGAGTATTTTTCGGTTTGCCATGGGCACGCTTCCTACTTCGCCCTTGACAGACTGTTTTTGGTAAAGTCACGATCGGTAAAGCCGTTGCCAAAAACCCAGTCGCTATACTGCAACACAGTAGATTTACCGGTTTGGTGATTTACCATCTCCATTTTATTTGCGCGCCAGTATTTATCGTCATACTGGTTGTAATCGGAAACCGTAAGAGTCTTCATCAGGTCTCCTTTACGATCATAAAAATCTGTCCTCCACGCCCGATATTCTTCCATATCAATCCAGATATGCTGGATGGAGTAACCGGATTTAGGGTCTACCGGGTCCAATTCCAAAACAAAGTGATCTCGCCCATCAAAAGTCTCATTGCGCAGATACTTGTAGGTATATTTCTCCACTTCTTGAGAGGCAATATCCTCATAGGCAAATTCACTACCCATAAACGGGCCGGATTTATTGCTGGAGGAAATACGCTTAACGCGTTTTAGTGCAGGTAAGTAGAGCCACTGATCATCGGAACCCACTTTATGGGTAAAGGACAAAAATGCAGTGCCCTTCACATCTCGCGGGTTGTCAAAAATTACCAGGGATTTATCTCCATCATCTTCCTGCTCAAGTGTCTTGGTACGCATAGAGCGCATGCTCGCCTCACCATATTTATTTCGTAAAGTCATTGTGAGGTTGTTACTGATATCACCGAATCCTAAGTCGCGGCGATCGGCCTCTTTCGCAATTTCCAGGCCTTTCTCTGCGGCCAGGTCCAGTTCATTAGCAGCGACTGAAAAAGTAGCCAGTGCCAGTGTGCCGGCAAGCACTCGAGTCAGAAATTGTTTTTTAGAGCGGTTGGGTTGCATAGTCTTGCTCCTTACTTTCAATAGAGGGGATAGCTGGGTCATATGCCTTGGCATCAAGTTTCATCAGAAGAATCGGTAATAGTAGGAAGTCCGCCAGTAAGGCCATCAGAATACAAATTGCAGTTAATATGGCCATGGAGGAATTCATACCGAATGAAGACTGAGCCAGTACCATAAATCCGGCAATCAGAATCAAAGAGGTCACTACAATTGCCACACCCACAGAAGAGAAGGCGTAGCGCAGCCCATCTTCCACGTTGTAGCCGGCACGGCGGCGACGAAGATATTTACTGAGAAAGTGCACGGTATCATCCACCACAATACCCAGTGCCATACCAGTAACCATGGTTACCGCAACATTGACCTCCGCTACCAGGGCACCCCAGAGGCCAAAAGCCAAGCCAGCGGGTAACAGGTTGGGTATCAGGCTCAAGGTGCCGAGTTTTACACTGCGCAGGGCAATACCAATAAGAGCGGAGATCAGCACCAGTGCCACCAGAGTACCCACCAACATGCCCTCCATATTACGCTCAGCAATATTCGCAAACATGATGGCCGGACCTACTCCGTAAGCAGTGAGGCCAACATTTTTTTCCAGCCAATTACTGCCGGCGTCAGCCACTGCTTTGAGCTCTTTCGACTTCAGATTGTCGAGGGTTACGACTACCTGCGTGGAAGACTTGGCCACATTAAGCTGGTTATTCAAGTCCAGGCCATAAGGCAAGGATAATTCATACAACAGTAGATACTGAGCTGCCAGCTCCTGATCGTCAGGCAGCTTGTAGTACGCCGGATCATCACCATGCAGGTTTTTGTTCAAACGTTTGAAAGTATTGCCAATCGTATTGACATGACGCACGCCAGGTTGGGTTTCCATCCACTCGGTAAAACGATCCAGCTTAGCGAGGAACTCAGGGTTACTTACACCATTGCTATCGCCAGATTCCAGGGAATAGATCAATTGATAAATACCAGACAGGTTTTCATTGATGTAATCGGAGTCAGCCCGGAACTCTACAGATTCATCAAAGTAACCAACGAAGTCATCATTGATTTCGTTACGCGGCACCATAACCAGTAAAGCCAGGGAGATGATGACACCAACCAGAAGTATCGGGCGTTGGCGACTTATAACAAAATCTCCAAGGGCATCCATAGAGCGGCCAATCTTGGATTCGCTGACACGGCTCTTGACCGGCAGAATCGCCATCAGTGCGGGCAGCAAAGTGATTGACAGGAAGAAGGCCACCATCACACCCATAGCAGTGATATTACCCAGATCATGAAAAGGGGGCGCATCGGAAAAGTTCATTGACAGAAAGCCGATCGCTGTAGTGATCGACGTAAGAAACACTGGACCCATGTTGAGCTGCAGGCTCTCTTTAATAGCCGCATGCTTACTGAGGCCACGGCGCATAGCAGCAAACAAGCTGACCAGGATATGTATCGAATCTGCCACCGCGAGGGTCATAATAATGGTTGGAGCGGATACAGAGGGAGGAGTCAGTTTAACGCCGATAAAACCAGCCAGTCCCATACCTGCGGCCATGGAGAAGATAATTACTAATAACGCGGCAAATGTGGCACTGACACTGCGCACCAGCAAGAAAACTACAGCAATGATGACAAGATACATGAGTGGAACCAGAGTACTCATGTCTGACTGAGAAGCTTCAAAGAAGGCATTACTTAGCAAAATGATACCAGTCGCATAGACTTCAACATCATACTTAGCTTCAATCTCTTCCATCAGCGCTTGAGCCGCGGCAGCTGCCTCAGGTGTTTCATTCATGGATTTCTGCGGTAGCTGGAAGGTAATATTAATTCCAGTCACAGAGCCATCACTATTTACCAGACGCTCTTTCAAGGTAGGATCCGCAAGAGCTGTGGATTTAATGGAAGCTAATGTTTCGGTATTGAGCCCACTGGCATTTTCCACCAAATCCTGAACTAAAAGATCATCTTCCTCAGCAATGGTATGCTGGAAATTAGTAATAGAATCCACCCGCAGTGCATAAGGCAACAACCAGGATTTTTCGGTCATTTCTTCCACCGCCGCTAGGGCACTCGTGGAGAAGGCTTCGCTACCTTTAGGCACTATGGCAAAAAGAATGTTGTCATTCTTGGTATAAGTACGCTGAATCTGTTCATAGGCCTGTAACTGAGGATTAGCATCACTAAAGAATGCTCGGTAATCGTTGTTAAAACCGAGGAACCTAGCACCACTTACCGCGAGAAAGGTTAACAACAGGGCACCAATAGCGACCAGCCAGCGATATCGAATGAGCCAGTCCGCATAGCGGCCAACCCAATTCGACTGTAATTGGGGGGAAGACATAAAAGCAGCTCCTTCAAACTACCTGATAGAGAAGAAAAAATAGTCTTTAACCAGTATTAGTAGATTTCATTTCCCCATGCGGATTGAGGTAATTAAAAAGTGGGCAACAAATTCATTAAATAATTCAGTGTAATTTTATTAGCATCAAAATAAATGCGGACCTATATATATTAACTTTTAATTGAATTAACCAGCCAAGTTTTTATTGGCACACATCCACCCCTCCCAGTTAAAGGATGACTATAAAACCTTAAAATTAATTTAATAAGAACCTAAGAAAAAATCTAATGTTGTAAATAACAAAGCTATTCCTAGTTAAGCCAAAATTTTTAAGTCCTTTCATCCCCCATTATTAAGAAGGAGAAAAAAATCCGGGACAGAGGGTGCGCCTTTATATTGGTTGGGCAATCTCCATCTCTCAATACATGCCTTCAAGTCCTAATGAAATTAGTAAACGGGCACACAATGCACTCTGTGAAATAAGCACTTTTCCCTTCCGATCCATTAGAGTTCGGATTTACTAGTCATTACATAACAAACACACTTAAAAGACCGGCCTCTAATATCCATTCGAGCATCGCATGCCCTCTTATTATTTCTGTGGCTGTATTGATTCCCACAAGCTCTGCCAGCAATCTTGAACCGTTCGGTTCACCTTGTCAACAAATTATGATTGCCTGGTAGCACGAGAGGATTGCCTAAAAATACGACCACCTAAGCCTCATCAGTCGGACACTGATTGAATTAGTCATCGGAGCTTTAAAGCCTATGAGGTTAGAATCCCAATAACCATAACGATAACCAAGGAAATATGCTGTGAAGAGATTACTCCTGCCCTTGGCCATCGGCGCCTCGCTGCTGGTCACTCAGATATCTGCTGCCGCCACCAAACCCCAGCAGTTGCTGGAAAATACCGAATCCAAGGTTATTGAGTGGCGTCGCCACCTGCACCAGAATCCAGAGTTGGGTAACCGCGAGTTTGAAACAGCTAAATATATAGAAAAACATCTCCGTTCATTAGGGCTGGAGGTAGAAACTGGCATTGCCCATACCGGGCTTGTTGGGTTTCTGAAAGGTGCCAAACCAGGGCCGACAGTAGCGCTACGCGCCGATATGGACGCTCTACCGGTAACTGAAAGGACCGATGTTCCTTTTGCATCCAAGGTGAGAACCACTTACCAGGGCAAAGATGTAGGCGTAATGCACGCCTGCGGCCACGATACCCATGTCGCCATGTTGATGGGCGCCGCTGAAGTACTTGCCGGCCTACGTGAAGAACTCGCCGGCAATGTACTCTTTATTTTCCAGCCTGCCGAAGAGGGGGCGCCAGATGGTGAAGAAGGCGGAGCCGAGCTGATGCTCAAAGAGGGAATTTTCAAGAAATACAAGCCAGATGTTGCTTTTGGCCAGCACGTTACCTCCTCACTTCCTGCTGGCGTAGTCGGTTACCGCTCAGGCCCCTTGATGGCCGCCGCTGATGAATTCCGCATCACTATTAATGGCCACCAGACTCATGGCTCCCGCCCCTGGGGCGGAGTAGACCCTATTGTTGCAGCCGCGCAGGTAGTTATGGGTACCCAGGCAATTGTCAGCCGTCAGATAGATATCACTAAGGAACCAGCAGTTATTTCTTACGGACGCATTGATGGCGGTGTGCGCAATAATATTATTCCGGATAGTGTTTATCTGAATGGCACCATCCGAAATTTTGATATGGATAATCGTGCGGAAATTTTCAAGCGCTTGAAAACAACAGCTGAATTAATTGCTGAGAGTTCTGGCGCTAGCGCAGATGTAGAAATTTTGGAAGGATACCCTGTAACTATCAACAATGCGGAATTAACTGAAATGGCTCTCCCCATTTTGAGATCCGTAGCGGGTGACAAGCGGGTGATAGAGATACCTAAAGTTACTGGTGCGGAAGACTTTTCCTACTTCGCCAATGAAGTGCCCGGTTTTTACTATTTCTTAGGAGTAACCCCACAAGGGCAAGATCCCAGCAAAGCCCCCAGTAACCACTCACCTCTATTCTATGTGGATGAAAGCGCTTTGCGTAAAGGGACTGAAGCTCTAACCTTACTAACCTTGGACTACATGGCCAATTATAAACGACAGTAATGGAAAGCGAGCCTCCATTGAGGCTCGCTTACACTATTTTTATTTTACGCGCTTTCCGAGCGCCCCCTTGCTGGACGGCGGCGTGGTGCACGTTGGAGCCCTTGTGAATCGGAGCGGTCTGTTCCTTCAACTCTATCTCGCCCCTTGCCATTATTTCTTGAGCGAGCCCCAGCATTCCCACCATTATCGTTATTACTGCGAGAACGGCTTTTCCCCCGCCCCTCATTATTACCGCGGCTGTTTGCGCGATTACCTGAACGACTGTCCTTGCTGCTTCGGCTACCACGGCTGTCGTTATTGCCGCGAGCGCTCTCTCTGCGTTTTTCCCCACCAGAACGTGAGGGCTGGACTCCTCTGCGCTTAGGGGTGCCTGAGGCCGGCAGCTGATGATCTGGCTCGAAATCCTCAATTTCCTCACGAGGGATCGGTTTACCAATCAAGCGCTCGATATCGCGTAATTGCTTGATTTCATCGGCGCTCACAAGAGACAAGGCTTGCCCCTGAGCCCCCGCACGCCCTGTGCGACCAATACGGTGGACATAATCCTCGGGGACACTCGGCAGATCAAAATTCACTACCTGAGGTAATTGATCAATATCAATTCCGCGGGCCGCGATATCCGTTGCAACTAGGATCTGCACCTTGCCAGCTTTAAAGTCCGCCAGGGCCCGGGTTCTGGCATTTTGGCTCTTATTGCCGTGAATAGCAGCTGCCAGAATGCCATCTCCTTCCAGCTGCTTCACAAGTCTATTGGCACCGTGCTTGGTACGACTAAATACCAGTGCCTGATGCCAGCTATTCTCCCGAATCAGGTGACTAAGCAGTTTTGTTTTTCTAGCTTTATCCACAGGGTGCAGCTTTTGGCGTACCGTTTTTGTGGTGGAGTTACGAGGGCTGACATCAATCTCCAGCGGGTCCTCCACCAATCCTTTGGCAAGCTGGCGAATTTCTGGGGAGAAGGTTGCGGAGAACAGCAGATTCTGGCGTTTGGCCGGCAGAATCTTTAACACTCGCTTAATATCATGGATAAAGCCCATATCCAGCATACGGTCTGCTTCATCCAATACCAGAGCCTCTAGCCGATCGAAACGGATTGCCCCCTGGTTGTGCAGATCCAACAGGCGCCCGGGGGTCGCCACCAGAATGTCGGCACCGCCGCGCAAGCGGGATATCTGGGGATTTATCTTAACACCACCAAATACTACCGCATGACGCATTGGCAGGTACTGGCTATAGCTCTGCACATTATCGAACACCTGAGCGGCCAGCTCGCGGGTTGGGGTAAGTACCAGCGCACGCACATGCCCCTTACGGGCACGTTCACCGGCACTGAGCCGGTGCAATAGTGGCAAAGTAAAACCGGCTGTTTTACCTGTACCCGTCTGGGCCGCCGCCATAATATCACTGCCCCTCATTACCGCAGGGATAGCCTGCGCCTGAATGGGCGTAGGCGTACTGTATCCCTGCTCTGCAACTGCACGGGCAATATCCTGGGCAAGCCCCAGATCTTCAAACAACATAAAAACCTCAAACTGCGCTCCAGGCGCAAGCAAACACATTCGCACCACAAGGGTGCAAATTTAAAAATCGGAGTGGGCATACAGAGCTTGTTGGTGCTCAATGCATACAGCCGTCTATTCACCGGTCGTCCGGCGCGCGGCATTCAGTAGAAAGTTCCGGGAAGAATTTAAGAAATGTTCCTGGGAGGGCACCGGTGAAATACCGGCCTACAAATGACGCAGCTGAGAAATCACAGCGCGGGCACTATAACATAAATGTACTGACTGTATAGTTCTATCTGTTAACACCCAGGCTTCATAGCCTTATACATAGGGGTTGTTAGGAAAACGCCCAGCGCGACCGTAATATAGTTTTGCGTTCGCAACGCGAGCGTCTATCTTTTTGATATCCACCCCCGTTGCGAACTAGAAACAAAGCTGCCAAGCGCAGTTGGGATTTTTATTGATATGTCATTTAACAACAGAGTTACCCCGGAACGAAAAATAGAATTAATCACTCTCGGCAACGGGCGCAGGGTATCAATCCGCCCCATTTGCCGCAGTGACGGGCAGCTGGAGAAAGAGCTCATTGAGGACCTCTCCCCCCAAACCCGACGCGATCGCTTTATTGGGGGCAGCTGTAAAGCGAGTCAGCAACTGATTGAACTGCTCACCGACAACGACCATCAGGTTCATGAAGCTTTTATTGCCCTTTGCAGCAGCGACCACGCACAGAGAGCGGTTGCCACCGCGCACTATGCAGTAGATCCAGACGGACAAGCCTGTGAGTGTGCCGTAGTGGTTAGTGATGATTGGCAGGGCCTTGGCCTTGGTAGACTGATGTTAAAACGCCTAATTCACTGCGCCCAAGAACAAGGCTTAGAGCGTATTTACTCTATTGAATCTGCCGAAAACAAACGCGTTCATTCTTTCGCAAGGTCAATGGGCTTTGTTTGCCAGGCCGACGCTCGAGATTACACCTTACTGACTTATACTCTAAATCTACAGCCGGCAGCGCAAACCATCGAATTTGAGCAGAAGTCAGAAGATAACCGAATTAATCTAAACTGAAATACCATCGATTAGGGGCTGCCTGGTATAGCTTGGCAGCCCTTCATCAACCTATTACCTTGGCCGAATCTCCAAAAACACAACGCACTGACTAGCCGGTCAGCGATATATTCTTTCCAGTACTCGAAATCCAAGCATTAACAGCTACACATTAAACAATCAGCCTTTAAGCCGATAAAAAATCAAACAACGATTAAAAAAAGTAAATGAAGCTGAAAAAAAACTATTTCTATTTTCGTACTATGTTTCTGCATATCATCCTGCTCTTCAAGTATCCCCTCGTATATTAATAACTCAAAAAGCTTCCCACACAATCGCTTAGTTACTCAAGAACAGATTCAGCTATGGGGATTCAATAAGAGTAAATACTGCCAGGGAGAAACAATCTTTGTGTTAACTATTTTCATGCAACTGCTTAAACCAATAAGAAAATTAATTATTCTATTGAAGTTGAATCCTACAAGTCTGAAAGTACAGTTAATCTCGAACTTAACCGAAATGCTTTGGAAAGTTCTTTTTCAGGTACTGTAATGCTTCTACATGGATTTCGCGCTTCAAAGGAGTTCATGCTTAGCTCAGCGCTCTATTTTCACTTTCTTGGGTTTGATGTAGTAATCCCAGACCTTCTGAGTCATGGAGAATCAGGTGGCAAAAAAGCCTTTGGAGTGGGCGACAGTGAGATCGTCAACGCTTTGGTCGATAACCTTATCCAAAACAAGTATTATTAAGAAAGATAATCTCTATTTGCTAGGCCATTCAATGGGAGCCCTAACCGCTGCACGAATCTCTGCCTCTCGCCAAGATATCAGCGGTCGAATTCTTCAGGCTCCCATGGTGAAATTTGATCAAGCAGTAGTAAACTATGCTAGAGCCGCTCACCCTTTGGCTAGCGGCCTTATTCCAGAAAGTAACTTCCGCGAAGGAGCTACTCGCGCACTGGAAAAAGCCAATATTTATCACGACAACACAAGAATAAAAGCACTCCTAATTTCCTCCAGTACTCCAACGCTTCTATTCCTCTCACCATCAGACCCTATTGCCCCTATAGCGAATCCAAGGACTTAACAGATAGTAATATAAATTTGGTATTACTTAGGGAGAGAAATCATCCCAGCATGGGAGTGATCGAAAAAAATGAGCATGAGGCACTTATTAATTGGCTAAAGTAATATGGTTAGGATTGTATGCTTAATATATTTTTATTTCATCATAATTTCAGCATTCAGTGATACTTTTTGTATCACTGAATGTCAAATAAAAACTAAAAGTAAGTAAAATCAACTCAACAGCTATTCAAAAAAATCATCACATGCTAGTGGACCACTAAACTCCAGCAAGGCTTGCGGCATTGTGACTGTCTCAACAAGATCTCCTTTTTTATAAAGCGAGAAATTTACGTTAGCCTGCATAGATTTCATATATCTCTGCTCCCCACCAAAAATAATTACAGAAGGAAATTCAAGAGGATAGAAACTATTGATATCAGCCTTAGCTTCCACAACAAGCTTATATCTTATCTTATTGAGTTCAATTCTCATAAATCCAGAACATGAGTCTATCACCCTTTTAACAGATAAATTATTAAACGCAGGATAGAATATCAAATCGTGCTCATCAGAAATATACCGACCGGCCCACATTTCAAAGTCAGAATTACCAAGCTTGGCTCCAGTAAACATATAGTAAAGTTTATCAGATAGCCCCATACTGTATGCCATCCCCGCACTGGACTCTTTGTCATACCAACCTTTGTCCAGCTGGGCATACCCTACTCCCATCAGTGATTGTGTACCATCGTGAAAGCTATACTGTATAGGAGTCCCTACCGTGTATAGAAACCATCGTCCCCCTACTCCTGGAATCTCAGGAATAATACCAAATGGTGTTTGCCCCGGATTCAAACCATGCCAATAATGATGGTGTTCACCATTCCATCGCATACTGAAATTAAAATTTTCATGGTTCACCCAAATAGCTTCATCATCAGCCACAAGGACTCCGGGCACTTCATAATAAAACTTACCAGGATCATCCGGGTGAGTTAAAATCACCTCATCCAAAAACAAATCATATTTTACAGATTCTCCATTTATTGGCGTAAAAGCCAGATGAATATAGGCTTTTGGAATGGGGTCAGAAAAATTTGGAGCAATATATGTCTGAAAGCTGACCTTGAAGTAGCCTACATCAGGAACCGCAATATTGTAGAACCACTGTTCGGCCCAGGTCTTATCTGAGGTTGGGTTATGAGCCTTTACGTCATCTAGAGTTGTTGCGTACCCTTTTATATGTGAAAAAATCAATACTGAAGCAAATAAAAAATATCTTAATTTAATAAAGCAGCGCATAGCATTCTTCCCATGAGAAATACTGTAGACCAGCAATATAACTGACTATCCTTTACAAAAAATGTAAATAGTAATAAATGTCAGATTGAAAAGCCCACCGAGCTAGAAACAGCTAAGCCGGTTTTTTGGCGAACAGGAGCATAACAGTCTTTATCAACCAGATAGGATACCCACCAACATTAGACTGCATAAAATGAGAGAGAGCCCACAATTAAAATCAAAATATCTTTTATATTGAATGCCATTACATAATTTAAACAATAATTAGTGGAATAAAGGGATACCGGCTCAACCAAAAAACCTAGAATCATTAAAACTGGTTAATTTTAGGTTCTATTTAAATAATATGTGGCGGATAATTTCTCTTTTATTTTTGAATCACATCTAAAATAAGAAAATCCAATTCCCAGCCTGACTCTCTTAAAATGGATAGATCTATTCCTCCCAAACTCCCAATCTACATAAATGGTACATGGGTAAGCTCTAACAGCAAAAAATGGCTAGATGTCACCAACCCCGCCTCAGGGGATACACTCTGCCATGCACCATATACAACTTCAAAAGAGCTACAAAATGCAGTAATTTCTGCCACCGAGGCATTTAACGACTGGAAAGATACACCGGTTTCCATACGAGCTCGGATAATGTTGAAATATCAAGCTTTATTGAAGGAAAACCAGGAATCACTAGCTGAAATACTGAGTGAGGAGACTGGTAAAACCTTTGAAGATGCCAAGGGCGATGTTTGGCGTGGTATTGAAGTGGTCGAACACGCAGCGAATATTGCCAGCCTGATGATGGGCGAGACCGTTGAAAATGTCGCCACTGGTATAGATTGCTATTCCTACCTCCAGCCAATAGGTGTTTGTGCCGGAATAACTCCGTTCAACTTTCCTGCAATGATTCCCCTCTGGATGTTTCCCATGGCAATAGCTTGTGGCAATACTTTTATCCTCAAGCCATCAGAGCAAGACCCGATTACTCCCTGTAAGCTCGCAGAACTCTTTGAGGAGGCCGGTGCGCCGAAAGGAGTTTTACAGGTAGTACATGGAGGTAGTGAGCAGGTAGATTTCCTACTGAAAGATCCAGGCATCAAGGCAATATCCTTCGTTGGATCAGTGCCCGTAGGTCGTCATATTTATCAGACAGGTACTCAGCACTTAAAGAGAGTCCAGGCATTTGCAGGAGCTAAAAACCATATGGTTGTTATGCCTGATGCTAACAAGAGGGCTGCAATCAATAATATCGTCGGCTCCTCTGTTGGTGCGGCAGGTCAGCGATGCATGGCAATTTCAGTCGTGGTGCTAGTAGGTGAAGCACAGCAATGGATACCTGAAATCCGTGAAGCCATGGCCAAAGTTAAACCGGGCCATTGGACAAATCCAGACTCTGACTTTGGCCCACTGATTTCTCCAACAGCCAAGAAACGGGTATTGGGGTATATTGCGAAAGGAAAGGCAGAAGGCGCAGACTGCCTGCTGGATGGTTCCAATATATCAGTCGAAGGTTACCCCAATGGGAATTGGGTAGGGCCAACCCTGTTTGCTAATGTCTCTCCAGAGATGTCCATTTACACTGACGAAATATTTGGGCCGGTCTTATGTCTCGTCAATGCGGATTCACTGGAAGATGCTATCCATCTGGTCAATTCTTGCCCCTATGGTAACGGTACTTCAATTTTTACTTCCAGTGGTGCCGCCGCTCGCAAATATCAGCATGAAATTTTAGTGGGGCAGGTAGGAATAAACGTTCCCATTCCTGTCCCCCTACCTTTCTTTAGCTTCACTGGCTGGCGAGCCTCATTTTACGGGGATCAACATGCCTATGGAAAGCAGGCCGTGCGCTTCTATACGGAAACGAAGACGGTAACTGCGCGGTGGTTCGACTCCGATATCGAACATGCGGAGCATACCAATATGACTATACAGCTCAAATAAATTTAAAAGTGCATTAAACTACGTTCAGTTAAGGAGATCATCGTGGCCACATCAGTCGCCTTTTTTGGATTGGGGCATATGG
This sequence comes from Microbulbifer variabilis ATCC 700307, assembly GCF_000380565.1. GTDB lineage: Bacteria > Pseudomonadota > Gammaproteobacteria > Pseudomonadales > Cellvibrionaceae > Microbulbifer > Microbulbifer variabilis. The sequence goes on along the minus strand of NZ_AQYJ01000028.1, from coordinate 269,868 downwards.
GAGCTCCAATGGCATCTAACCTGGTAAAAGCTGGATTTCAGGTCAAAGGGTATGATCCCGTTACAGAGCTCCTCGATAACGCAGAAAAGCAAGGTATAGAAAAGTGTGTATCTCCACATCAAGCAGTTGTGGGTGTAGATTTTATTGTGAGTATGCTACCTAATGATAGTGCCGTCGAATCACTCTATCTTGATGAAGAGAAATTACTGGAGCAAATTACCGAAAATACATTGGTAATCGATTGCTCAACTATTTCGACAAAGAGCTCCAAGAGACTTCTTGCTTCTGCTCAAGATAAAAAGTTACATGCTATTGAAGCTCCTGTATCTGGTGGTGTCGCCGGTGCAGCAGCAGGTACGCTTAGTTTTATGTGCGGTGGAAACCATAGCGATGTCGAGCGAGCAAGGGAAATTCTTCAGCATATGGGGGCCAATATCTTCCATGCTGGTCCCGCAGGCGCAGGACAAACCGCAAAAATCTGCAATAACATGCTACTGGCCATTCATATGATTGGTACAGCCGAGGCCTTGCAACTTGGGGTAGATAATGGCCTCAACCCCATTGTACTCAGCGAGATAATGTCGAATAGCTCTGGGGCCAACTGGTCACTGCAAAAATATAACCCCTATCCCGGTGTAATGTCTGATACCCCCGCAAGTAAGGATTACACCGGTGGATTTATGGTGAAGCTGATGTGTAAAGATTTGGGACTTGCGCAGCAGGCTGCAAATAACAGCCAAAGTTATACTCCACTTGGTTCCCTGGCCCGTAATCTTTACGGGCTACATGATCTTGCAGGCAATCATGAGCTGGATTTTTCCAGTATACAGCGAATGTTCCAGAAGACTTGATAACTACCTGAAATCTGCTGGAATTAAGTACGAATGCGTTTCCTCAGGAAAAAATAATCTATTTAGAAAACTAGACCTAACTGTTGTAGGCCCCTATAAAAGAGAGGCCTAAATTATACTTGGGATTAACTATTAGCGCTCTTGTCCTGTAGGTGCTATCTGGATTTCTCTGATAGTTACTTGTTGAGGCTGTGAATACATAAATAGTGCTGCGCGTGCTATATCATCTGCATTTATTGCGCCACCAATAGAATCCTTCCACTTTAGATAGTCGTCAATAATTGCCTGTGAAGTGGTATGGCTTACAAGATCAGTTTCCACTGCACCTGGACTTATTGTCATCACACGTACGCCACTGGATGCGACCTCTTCTCGTACCGTCTCACCAATGGCCGTAACCGCATATTTGGTCCCACAATAAGCAGCGTGGTTAATAAAGGTTTTCACTCCTGCCAGTGAACTGATATTGATAATACTGCCACGCTTTCTGTTTTTCATGCCACCAAGTACTGCCTGCATACCATTTAGAGTTCCAAGCACATTCACATCAAACATCTGCCTCCATTCAGTAGGGTCTTGGGTTTCCACATTACCTAAAAGCATCATACCGGCATTGTTAATCAAACAATCAACAGGGCCAAATTGATGTTCAGCTTCTCTAATTGCTGCTTCAAGGTCCTCTCGATCGGTGATATCTACCTTCTTACACAAGGTATTAGGTAGATTAAGGGATTCCATCTTCTCCAAACGGCGCGCCAACAGTAGAAGGGGATATCCAGCATCTGACATATGCCGAGCGATGGTGGCGCCGATGCCTGAGCTGGCTCCAGTAATCACAATAAGTGGTTTGGTCATAACAATCTCTCTTTTCTTTTCCATAGCCGGTCTATCTTTCGGCACTCATTTGATGGACCAAGTATAGGATTTACGACTATGATGATTATCCTCACCAATCTGAAAACATTGTTTGGTTTTAATGAACAAGCTATCCTGGCGAGCCATCAGGGCCTTTTTATCTGTAGCAGAATATGGGAGCTTTACTGCCGCCGCCGAGCACCGTGGGTTTTCCAAGGCCAATCTGAGCCAGCAAGTATCTGAGTTGGAAGCTGCTCTCGGGGTCCAACTCCTTTACCGCACCACCCGCAAGTTGCGGCTGACGGAAATCGGTGAGGGCTATTACCAGCGTTGTAAACTGGCAATGCAGCAGCTGGATACTGCCGCGGAGTGGGCATCTCAGAGCAAAGCAGGGATTAAAGGCAGTATTCGGATAAATGCTGTTGGCGGGGTGATTGGTGAAGAGCTTATTGCGCCACTCGTGATAGATTTCCAGCGTAAATATCCCGAAGTGCGGGTTCACTTAGACTTTTCCAGCGTACGTGTAGACCTGGTTGAAGAGCAATACGACCTGGTCATCCGTATGGGTACGCTGCCGGACTCATCGCTGATAGTGCGCAAGCTGCATAATATTAAAACCCGATATGTCGCGAGCCCCGACTTTTTAAGTACCCACGGGCCTATAACCAAACCTTCTGACCTTTCCCTGGTGCCTCTGGTTTATGGCAGTGTTGACCAATGGGTCATGACACGAGGTAAAGCCCAACAGGTTGTTCAAGCTAATCAAGGAATTAAACTCGTCAGCGGCCGGGCTATGCATCTCGCATCATTGGCTGGCCTGGGAGTGACTCGCTTGGCAGATGTTTATGTGCAAGCAGATATTGCCGGGAACAGGCTTGTAGAAATCTTACCTGGCTGGTCAGAGTCCACGATATTGTCTATGGTGTGCCCACCCCTGAAGCACCAGCTAATAAGAGTTCGCAGTCTTATGGAATGGCTAAAAGAGCGCTTCCCTAACGCATATCAACTCTTACTGGAAAATGGTCCGGCTGGTTAACTCCGCACCTGCTTATTTTTCTTCTTGTTTTCAAAAAAAATTCTATTAACAATTTGTCTCGGAAAATATTTATTCCTCTGATTTATCAGCTCGCCTAATCGCCTCTAACTCTTCCAAAGTTAACGACTTATAACCACGTAAATAAGGCCATCCAAACCCCCACCGAAAAGGTGTAGGCAAAAAGGGTGTCCCACCGATACGGACTCCCACCAACATTAGTAGCGCAACTTCGTCCTCACCAGTACCAACAACACAAGCTTTTAATTTTTCATCCACCAGCTTGCGCTCTTCATAGGTACCGCCTTTCCAGTAAGCGTAGTCATGAGCCAGGCAACAGCTCATCCATAGTTCTCCATGCTCAACAGTCCCATCAGGAAAAACACTACAACCATCTGTTTGAAAAGGTTCTATTTCCAAAGCCCATAATGTAGATGAATAAAACAATACGATTATTAATAGGTACTTCATAATACTTTAATTTGATCAGCAGCAGACACAACCTACCCAACTAACTCCAGAATAGGATGAACTATATTTTATAACATCCTCCTCCAGTTAGGGGGTTTACCATAGAAATAAATGGGAGCTTCCAAGATTTTCCTGCGATCAATTCTTCCAACCAATTGGCTACAGGTACCGGTTAGATAAATAAAGTTTCAATCAATTCTCATTGGGCTCGAGCCTTGCCCACGAGAGTTTCAAAAAAATCCAAAGAGCTTGCTGATGGAGCTGGATAACTATGCTGTTTACCCAATTCACCTAGGGCAGCAAGAATAAGTGTATCACCAATGACCTGGCGCACTCGAGCAAAAACCAAAGTAGCACGAGAATACCTGTCATGTGAGAACTCAGCGCTGACCAGGCTAAGATTTGGCTTATGGCTATGGACTTCGGCGCTCTGATATCGCTATCGCTCATAGGAGATCAGCCCTTCCATAGCAACTCTTCCCTGATAACGTTCCAGCATCAACAGCTCTATATACTTAGCTATGGATTCCACCAAGAAGGCTCTATCTCATTTAATCCCATTTCAAACCAATGGCCAAACCATTAGCCAAACCATTGGTATGCAGTTTTATGAACTGCACGGCGATAGGCCTGACTGCTATCTTACCCTTTATTTGGCACCCTTATCTTACAACTACCCCTGAATATTCCTACATTAAGTTTATTACCATCAGAAAATCATAAACCTTTCGACACACTAAATTTGCTTGTGGTCTTGATTTTCTGGTTAGTCACCACTCCTTTAATTTTGGCCTTCGAGCGAGAACACAATACTCGGAAGCTCGCTGAACTGACAAATGAACAGACCCAGACTGAGCTAAGAATGTTACAACAACATGTTAATCCCTACTTTTTTAATACACTAAACAGTCTATATGCATTACGCTTAATGCAGTCGAATCAAGCGGCACCGATGCTGCTGATATTATCTGACCTTCTACGCCATTTGGTGTATCAGGGTCAAACAGCTGAAGTAGCACTAAAAGATAAACCTGCCTATTTACAAAATTATTTTGAACTGCAAAAAATAGGAGTAGAATTTCTCTGCAGGATTGGAATAGATATAAATTACCAGAGGAATCAAAAAAGATTCCACCTCTATTAATGATTATACCAGTAAAAAATACCTTTAAACATAGTAATGAAATCAGCCACGACAAATGCTTTGTTCACATCCTTTGATATGTGCAAAGTAACAAATTAATGTTTGAATCTATTAATCGCGCACCTGATCAATCTATCAATAAGAACACCGTGGGTATTGGTCTGGAAAATATTAAACATCGCTTACAATTAGGACAACCAAAACGTTTTACCCTACAAAGGGTAGCTGCAGGAACAGCATTGGCATGCTCGACTAACAATACAATTATGAAAACCTTAATTATAAATGATGAACCATTAGCTCATGATATCCATATACACCAAAGCCATATACATGTTGATCTTGAAATAGCAGAGCAGTGTTATAGGGCTGCTGAAGGACTTTCTTTTCTAGCTGACCAGGAAATTGATCTGATACCATTGGATATTCACATGCCTGTTTTATCCGGCCTGAAAATGATTAACATACTGGCTAACCGCCCTCAGGTTGCTCTTTGCACTGCCTATCAGGAATACGCACTTAAAGGTTAAGAATCAAATGTAACCGACTATCCGTTGAAATCAATCAGTAATGAACATTTTCCCCAAGCCATGGATAAAGTCAGACGTCATTTTGGAGAGTCAACACCGCCAGTAAACCTAGAACATATAAATTGTATCGTAGAAAGAGTAGAACAAAAAATCCTAAATATTAAATTATTAAATTATTAAATTATTAAATTACTTTATTTTGAAGCTTACGGAAAGTATGTAAAAATCTGGCTTGGGGATAATATTTGCTTACCGCATCTACCAAAAAAATTTTTAGCCTAAACAGAAAAATGTCATATTGGCCAAAAAAACAGTAAAATTTGGTAAAAAAACTTCAGCAAAATACTATAGATTCATGGTCATGCTAAGTTCATTCATGACTGCTCCACAATAAGAAAATTAATATAGGCAAACCTCAACATGCCATCCGGCCTATTAGAACAATAGTATAATTATAAAAATTATTACAATATATTCATAAACCATCATTTTTTTCTAAAAAATGAAAATTTGAATTTCACATAAAGCTCTTTTAATTACAATTAAAAATTTGTCCGATAATCTTAAGTCATCTTTCTTTTCAAGTTGCCTCTATCAATACACACAAATAAATTTCTGCAGATATCTTATTCCGAGCAGCCTTAGCAAATCTATAAACTTCTTCACTTATAACTAGCATCTCAGCAAGAAACTTCACATCTACTTATCTTCATACTATAAGTAAATAAATATAAATATTTAATCTTCCTTGGGAAGCGGTACTGCGGTATCTAATATCGTTACCCCATTCAAGCTATAGCCATTTATATCTGGGTAATCTACTTGCATTCTTTTAACGAATTCACTAACCAAGAAGTCTAGCCCAACGTCTGAGATAGGTCCACGAACACGACCAAAATTACTGCAATGTAGAGTCCAAGCTTTCTCTGCCTCTCCCCCACTAACAGTATAATTAATTAAAAGTAGCTTTGGACCAAAACGATTCCACAACATATCACCTAAATTAACAATCTGTAATAAGACAATAATTATCATTATGCCTAATACTGTAGCATCCATTTAAAACTCCTACATATAACTTTTCAGTAGATTAGATTTACTCTTCAGTTGAAGGCCTTTTCCAATGGATAAATTTACTTTTAGCCTCTGTAATTATGGCCACTCGTTTTCGTTTCTGACGCGCATCTTTACGTCGTAGGCTATCACAGGATTTGCATCGACTATCACGACCACTACTATTTTGGGAGTTTAAATAGTAGTTCTCAGGAGTTTGCCAGTAGCGACATATGCAACACTGTAGGCGGCCTTGACTATCTGTCTTCCGGCGAGGGCGTCCTACTGTAGGGTGTTTAATCATATTAGGAGACTGCCTATGAATTTATACTTATTCTGCATGCCAGGTTTTAATCCGTGGGGTGCGAGGTTGACGCTGCTCAAACGCTGTCTTTTTAAAGTTTGCTGCGTTAGCCTTTCCGAACAACATGCCAACTAACATCCAGCGTCCAGTATTGAGATACTCGACATATTGACGACGACTCATTTGAATAGACTTGGCTCTTGCAACTTGAGTTTCAAGGCCTGGCTTGCCAGCATGTAACTCTAACTCTACGACTTGACGAGCTTCAGATAGAAGCTGCCCTAACGTCATTAGACAGCGATCTACTTCTTCTGCTCGAGGGCATTGATAGCCATTATGCGGAGAAGTTGATCGTATTATTTCACCACCACTAGACATAAGTGCAGCAATTATATTTCCGCTTCCTGATAACCCTTGGGGAAGGCCGTCATACCCTGCGGAGCTCCATTGCAACCACTCCTCTAAGCGTTGCTCTAAAGCTTTTTTTAGTTTGTTATCTAATTGCGCCATAAATCTATAGTCCCAATCCTGTGAACAAAGGCGATCTATAATTTTTAGAATGTCACTCTGATGTAAGTAACTCTTAATAAATTATTTCAAGTTTCAGTGATATCATTTTTTCATTGTCAGCGTGGTTAGTTTTTTTATTTAGCCGGTATGACCTTTTTTCCTTTATTTAATGATCGAGAATTTTCTTAATACGAAAGTTGCGCTTTAGTTCTTTGTATTTGTTGTTATTTCAACTATAAATATCTCCCTGCTAACAATTAAGCCAGGAGGAGTTTTGTCAAAGTACAGAGGCCAACAGCTGACCACCTCACATGTTCACTTAAAGTGAACATGTGGAATAATGTACATTTGAAGCGTACTTTTATCAACATTTATTTCTAGATTTTTTGTGTAGCGTTCATCTCGAATGGGCTTACCCCTCACAAAAAGGGTAATTTTTTGCTAGATGGAGCTGTAGACTGAGTTATCAACTTCTCGTACAAAAGTACATACTCTATAGTTGCGTAGTGAGTTCTACCGATTAGAATGTGCCTGCGCCTTAAAGGAAACAACGTTCGTTCCCCGCTGAAAGGTTCATTTATAATGGACTTATGATAGTGGTTCACCAACAGACTAAATGAAGCATGAAAACAGTGAAAACTGGTAAGAAGAGTGAAACTTTGAAAGATCCCAATAGCCGGGGAGCTAGTGAACGTTTACATAAGCTCCTCACCCAAAAAGGTTACCCCGTAGGGCGTGGTCGATTGTCTAGCTTCTGCAAGGAGTTCGGTATTGGCAAGACTACAGCAGCAGCTTGGCTTAACAATGATGTATTGCCTAGAGACCGAATTGAGCAGCAACGCATCGCCAATGCACTGGGAAGTAGTGTTGGCTATTGGGCGACGGGTGAGGGCGAAACAGAATTACGACAAATTGACTTTCTGCTAGTTGGTAAGTGCGTCAATGCTATCGTGGTCTATTTGCGCGATGAGTGTGAACTGGATCCGGATACTTTACCAGACGTGGTACTGGCTGATGCATACGGTAGCTTGTATCGTTACGCCCAGGAGAACAATGGCGAAATTTCCTCAGAGTTAGTCGCCAAGGTTTCTGTTCAGGTACTTGCGAAGCTGGCTCAAAAAAGTTAAACATCAACCTCAGAAAACTACTATTACACATACTTAACTAATAAGTAATCACCTATTATCGAGAGAGGTGTATTAGCTGATTTTGAAGTTATCCTACTTATAAAGCAGAGAATACTTACCGTGAATGAAAACTATTTCTCTGACCATAAAGCTAATAATATAACTCTGATACTTACGAATTTTCAGCAAGCTATGGCTGTAGCGCCGCTTGAACTTGCGTTGTGTAACGCTGGTTTTTCCCAATACTGTGGGTAGCCTGATCCACAGTCCATACACCATCAATTTGCTGGTGGAAGTTACTTAAGCGCAGAGGGGTTTTGGCTCTAAGATTGGGATTTCCATCCAGGGTAAATGACAGCTTTCCGCTCTGGCGGTTTAGATTACGTAGACGAGCAGCAGCTGCAGTTTCCGCATCTGTTGGTCCAGATCTCAGTTGTGGTAACCGATCTACCGCCCCACTGCGATCGCCGATTAAAACCAATTGTTCTGTAGCCGTAAGCGGGTCATGCCAGCGAGCTTCAACACCACTATAGAGATTACGATCGGGTAGGGTAAATCGCCAGTTCTCGCATGTATCTGAGTTAATTCGCATCTCAAGTAACTTCTTACCACTGGCACTTTTGGCTTCATCTACTGGAACAAAAATCAGACGATCCTCTACCAGCTTGGCTATAGCCTGCATTTCCAGTGCAAGACGAGTAAGTAAGTTCATATCACTTTCGTTGGTTTGATCTAGATGCTGGAACTTGTGATTTGCTAGGGATTCAGCCACAACTGGAGTTAAACGGTTATCTTTACAGATTTCTGTGATTAGCTCCTTTAAAGTAAGATTATCCCAACTACGTGATTTATGCGTCTTTAATTTATCACGAAAGTTGCTACCACGGGCAGTTATAGTCATCTGACGCAGCGGCCCACTTAATTCAATCTCATCTACAACAAACCTTGGTAACATTTGTAAGTCATTGCCATAACCTAGCTGAGCGGAAATTAAAACACCCTTTCGCGGTATAGCTAGGCGACCTTCCGTATCATCCAAAATGACACTAAACGTATCAGAAGTTTGGCCTGCCTTATCCACCCATGTGAACCCTAGAGCTCTTTGGTTGAGTTCACTTCCCTCAATACCATCCACTTCTATTACAAAACGCGGCTGCATAGAAGAACCTCTAATCCCATAAGTTAATCATTGGACTTTTTACCTTCGCATCGCTCAATTCTGGCAGAATTATACGCACGCCCTCTGGCAACACTGAAGGCAAAAGGGCTAACTTAGGATTTGCTTCTAGCACTTCCGGTACGGCGGACTCTCGGCCATAGTAACTTTTGCAAACTTGGTCCAGGACATCCCCAGCTCTTGTACGGTAATCAGTGACCATACTTTGCTCCGTAATATGTCAAAGAAATAGAAAACTCCACACAGCGAGCCACTCCATCTGCCAATGGATCTTTGTCGGTGCGCTCTATACTGGTAATTGCCCAAAACCCCATTACTTCACCCATTCCGGATACAAGCTGTAAAGGCTCTCCTTGAGCAGCAGTATCTGCCATTTCTTGAAGTTGATTAGGCTTACCAAACTCTAAAGGATAGATTGTCCCACTCAGAGTAATGTCACGTGTTCCCTGCCCAGTAAATTGAGGCTGTGGATACCCCCGAGGGCGGTTACTATTCTGCCAGTTGAATTTCCATGCCTGGCGCAACTGATCGTAGCCAGCGGTCTGTAGAGCAAATGGAAAGTCTCCTAATTTCAGCATAGTTTCTGATGGAACGTCTCCTAATTTCAGCAAAGTTTCTAATATATTCATCATGTCGCCGCTCCATTCATTATACCCAGGTCAAACATTACACTGCGTTGCTGAGCTTCTTGGCTTCGTTGACGTTTATCCAGTTCTTCACCTACTTTGCGTCCTATGGACTCTTCATCCACTCCTGCTGAAGGGTAAATATTGATTGGAGAGTTAATACTGTTTTGTACCATGATATTGCTGCCACCTCGAGGTCGTATATCTGCTTGCGTGTCTATTGTCGTTGGCTGATTTTCAGGATTCTCTTCTTTACCGAACAGCTTTCCACTCAACCAGGAGGCTCCACGAAATAGCAAACCTAAAGGACTTTTACCCAAGATTTTGAAGGCAAAGTCTTTGATCTTGGTTAGGGATTTACGTGCACCTTCAGGTAGCTTATCCCATAAACTACCCAAAGTTTTATCGCGAATCTCTTTAAGCCAATCTCCAAACTTACCAACCGCTGCAACAACTTTGTCCCAGTGCACCCAGAGTAAGGCTACGGCAGCAACGATACCTGCAATAATAATCCCAGGGAGTGATAACAAGCTAATAAAAGGCAATATCGCAACAGTCATTATTCCAGTTAGCACAGCACCAATAGACTTAGCTATTCCGCCAAATTCACTAAATTTACTGACTAAAGAGCCAACGCCTTTAACCACTTCGATTAAACCTAGAGCAAAATTACGGATAAACTCTTTAGCTTCTGGCTTTTGTAGCCACTGCGTAAAATCCTTGAACATACTCATAAGTGTTGGCATCAGCTCAGTAGCAAGAAGGTTTTTAAAGCCAGTAAGCGTAGTGGTCAATTTTAGCCAGCTAGTGTTAAAATCCGCTGCAAGCTGAAGTTGTTTACGGTCTAAAACATTACCTGTCGCGTTAGCTTCCTGGTGCATCTGCTCAAGCCCACTACTCCCACCGCCTAACATGTTGACCATGTCGATACCTTGAGAACCAAAAAGTTTATCCGCTATAGATATACGCTTACTTTGACTTTCAATAGTCACCATAGCGTCCGCTATAACTTTCAATTGTTCTTCAGGTTTCATCTGGGCCAGGTTCTGTGCATCCAAACCCAGATCTTTAAGTGCAGACGATGCCTTCACATCACCCTTCGCAGCCGCAGTAATACCTTTGATCATATTCTGGGCGCTCATATCAAACGTTTTGGCAGTTATGCCTGAGCGCTCTGCGGCAAAACGATACTGCTGCAATCCCTCTACAGTGAACCCAAGCTTGTTAGCGGTATCAATCGCTTGATTACCTGAGTCAGCCGTACTTTTTACAAAATTGAAAAGCCCTAAAGCTGCGGTGGTTGCACCTGCTCCTATGCCTTTTAAGTGAGAGATGGATTTTTTAGCTATGCCAGGTAGACGCCCGAGGGATTTAAGGCCTGCCGAGCGTCTTTCTAAGCGCTCTAATTTTCGATCCACATTAGCAACACTGATACCATATTTTTGAGCCGCTGTGGCTGCTCTCCAAAGCTCCTTACGTTTACGCTCAACAACCTGACGAGCTCTCTCCCCTTTAATACTACTGGCCTCGTAACGCCTTTCCAGTTTGGAAAGACCATCTCGTTGCTTTTTTAAACCCTCGGCCGCAGCCATTGCTTCATCGGTCTCGTTAATAGACTTACTAAAGCGTTGCAACATTGTCTGGCCTTGTGTAACAGCACTTTTAAATCCAGACGTTAAGGTGCCATCTAGGCTCACTAATAGGGAAAACTTGCTCATGGATACGGATCCAAAGGGGGTAAATTAGATAGATTGCCTCGGTACAGCTTCATCTTTAGGCAGATGATCAACCCAACTACTCAGTTCCTCACAACTCATATTTGAGAGTTCTGTGAGACTCCAGCCAGTCCAGCTAGCCAGAGTTATTAATAGTCTTCGGATAGCAGAGGCGCTTAGGATAAAAAACCTTCATAGGTCTCATCTAGTTTTTTGAAGTCTGCAGCATCCATATCTTCAATGACTGCGGGGGAGACTTCACAGAGATTGGCATAGGTTTCAGTCGCCAGCTCACCATCTCCCACCGGCTGGCGTTTGCGTTCTGATTCTTTTTGTTTACGCTCAATAGCTAGCAAGTCACGCACCTTGGGACGCCGCATTTGCAATTCGGAATAGATAATACCTTGATATTCAACTGGAAAATCCAGCTTAATTACGTTCTCGGACATATTTTCCTCAAAAAAAGCCCACAAGCATTAAGAACCTGTGGGCAAGTCAATTTAGAGAGTGATAAAAAAAGAGGGAATTGAAAACTCTTAAGAGCCTGGGTTATCGGCCAATAGCAGCGCGAAGCTCTGCCGTCTGGTCAACACCATCAACAACACGCTTGCCATTTAGCACGTCAATTTCAACGACTTGACGGCCATCAATGCTCACAGAGTAATAACGCAGTTCCGCACTGTATTTCTGTTTGTTCATCTCACCGGGCTTATGAGAACCAGCTTCATAAGTACGCACCAGCCCTCGCATCTTAATAACCACCGGTACCACTGAGCCATCGGCTTCACTTTGAGCTGCCGCGCGTAGGGTTAAGGGTGTACCAGCTTGTCCTGCTTGACCCCACTGGGCCAATGTTTCGGCATGGTAGCCAGCCAGGGTCCAACTAGCTTCCAGTTTCTCGACCCTGCCCATATCTATCCCAATAGCGGCCCCTAAACCGCCCCCGTTATAGTCTTCAGTAACGACTTTGAGGCTAGGTGCTTCAAACTCTTCCACCAAACCGGCATACCCCTTACCATCAGCAAAGAGCTCCATATCTTTAAAAATAAAACCTTGCATTTGTTTCCCCGCTCAGTCGAAAATAATATTAAATTAAGCTACCAGATCGGTTAGGTAGCGATTAGTGCTAGCAACTTGGAAGCGGATACTCTCTGCGATACCAACAGGGGTATATTCTACGTTGAAGTACACTCGTCCAGCGGCCAATTCACTTGTACTATTAAGCTCTGGATCTGGGGTACAAGTGCCTCCATGAATTGCTCCAAGCAGAGTCAAGCGACGTAAGAAGTTATTAACACTTTCTGCGACATCTTCAAAAAAGGTTCGATTTAAATTACGATCTACTGCCCAAGCAACACCTTCTTGAATACTGTCATCAATTGCATCGGCGATACGTACATGCGTTTCAAATGCCCACTTGGGATCTGCAGAACAAGTACGGTTTCCCCAAAGACGAAAACCACCTTGGCGAATTACTGTTGTAATCTCATGTTGATTCAGTAGATTAGCGCGGCTATTAGGGTCACCTTGAATGAAATCTACAGGGCGACTGCTACCAACAATTCCTGAAATTTCCTGATTGGAGATGGATGCCCAAAAACCTTCTTCGCTATCTCGCTTAGCACGGATACCTGCAGCAATCGCCGACAGAGGGACTCGTTTATTATCTCCACTGGTCTTATCAAATTTGAGCACGGACGGATCAAAAATCTGTAGACGCTTACTGCCGAAGTTAGTTCGAAATGCTTTTGCGGCAGCATCATCGGTGTCAGGGGCATCAATATATGCAACGCCTTTAACTCGATCAGCGACGACGTTCATTTCACTCGCGACTGCCGAATCAGACGAAAAGCCTGGGGCAATCACAATACGGGGGCGCTCTCCCACGGCACTTTCCGCACCACGTAATGAATGTAAGCCAGTGTACTGGCCAGCACTTTCGCCCCCAATAACGTTTGCACGAGTGGAGGAATCATCAGGGCCTTCTGCTACCCTTACTACTACAACTAAAGCGCCGGCCTGATCTAAAATGGCATCAAGAGCATCAGGTAAACTGCCTTTAGCAGTACCCAATGTATCCAAGGCTGATGCCTGCAGTTCAGAACCCGCAATCAATACGGGTTTGTTGAGAGGGAAAGGTTCATCGGTACCGCCAGACATCCGGAGTGCAGGCTGCGGCGAAAGAACACCACTACCATCACTATCACCGTTTACCACAGAAAATAGTGCTGAAGCCTCCGCATTTGCTGCTAATGCCGTGCGAACATTATCAGCTGTGCTAATAAGCTTGCTACTTGAATCTGTGGCGAGTGATACCGTTACTGATTTACCATTAATGTTAATGGAGAGAACAGCATCTGCGGTATTTGGATTGACAAACTCAATACTGATGACATTGCCCGTATTACCAGGGCTTGCTGCCGTAAAAACAAGCTCTGTATTTGCTTCAGTAGTGCCAATAGTCAGAGAGGCATTGGTTGCTGCCGCAGCATTTGGGGCCGTCCCCACAATACCAATACAACCCAGTTTGACTAGGTTGATATCGCGTGCGCCGGCGTCACTATGGGTTACCCCTACGCCGTGTAAAATGTTGGTGCTCATAGAATAGCTCCTGCTTTTAGTGATCAGTTAGTAGAGACATCAGCTGATAGCCAGTGCCGCCAGTTCATCAATAGTTTGTTGTGCTTGGGCCCCATAGTCTGAGCCCTCCGCAAGCTCCAAAATCTGAGCCTTACCACGTAGGCGGAGATCGCGGATTTGGTCGAGTGCCTCGAGCCAGACACTATGTTGGAATTTAATTTCTGCCACTGCTTCTACAGCAGTTTGTCCAGAAGTATCCATTTGTACTTGTACAGCTAGAGGGGTGGGGCCAGGAAATCCATCAACCTCATAAGCTATTGCTACTTCATAAGCTCGGCGACGTTCTTCATGCATAAATTCACCGGGCCCTAAGAGTTGAGCACGTACTTGGCCGGCAAAGTGATCGATGCTGATTAAAGCATCAGCACGTCTCTGTTCCTCACTACGGGTATCAACCTGCAGTTCTGCCCACAGAGTGGCATGGTCAGCAATTACCTGCTGAAAATCATCGAGAGTTAAAATTACATCATTAGGGCGAATGGGGTCTTGCCATTCAATCTCTCCCTCTACGCCATCGAACTGTACTGCGTGCACTGCATCGAGAATATCGTAGTCAGCCAAGTCCATTTCCACAGTGTTACCATCCACTGTAACTAAGCTCTCGGTAGCCATAATCGTCAGTTGCATTATCTTTGCCTCTAGATTTATGGTGCTATACGCTGTACATAGGCCAGCGCATAATAAGGAGGTAAAATCGCCACAGTGTGCTCATGGCCATCATGAGTAGAGGCACTTGCCGTGTGGTTATGTGCACCACCACCACCACTGTAGCGGGTATAAGTATTGAGCCCGTTATCCCAAGTACCTCCATCCCACTTGAGTATCCATCTTTGCTGGTATGTTCCGGTACTTCCGTTCGTGTAGGCACCTAGATCATGATGGTGCCGGTGGCTAGGAATTTGTGATAAGGTCAATGTGTGGTTATTAACTGTTATCGCGTGGGAGTGGGCACCATTCTTACTTGTCCTTGCTGATGTGGCACCACCAGTCGCCCCAACTGAATAATTGTCCCCAGCGCCAAGTACAAATCGGTTACGCAAATCACGTGTACCGTTACTGCCATTACATAGCTTGTATCCAGCTGGCAAATCTTGGATCTCCCCGCCCCAGATATAAATTAACTGACCAGGAAATTGCTTATTGATATATCCCTTTAATGTTTCTGGAGTGACGGCCTTTTTCTTTTCATTGCCAATGTCAACTTCACTCTGACTGGCCAGCGCTACGATTCCGCTCTGGCTAGTACCAGCTGCTACTGGTTTATTATCATTGAGTTTATTCTGCAGTGTCTTTGGAGTAACTACGAGTGTTGAGCTATTTCCATCATCCACAGCCTCCTGGGTAGCCAAACGGGTAAAACCATCTCGATTCGTAGTTGCATAAACATGACTGTGGCTGGAAAGAGCCAATACCGACAAGCGCTGATGGAGCGTTTTTGGCGTTACCACTTTATCATCAACGCTCCCTATATTAACTTCGGCTTGAGTCGCAATAGGAATAACGCCCGCACGTTCTGTGGTAGCTGTTGGGTTGCTAAAGCCTGTATCTCCAACGGAAATATTATCCGCGTTACTACCAGA
This sequence comes from Microbulbifer variabilis ATCC 700307, assembly GCF_000380565.1. GTDB lineage: Bacteria > Pseudomonadota > Gammaproteobacteria > Pseudomonadales > Cellvibrionaceae > Microbulbifer > Microbulbifer variabilis. The sequence goes on along the minus strand of NZ_AQYJ01000028.1, from coordinate 254,252 downwards.
TAGTTTGATATCTAGGGATAACAGGTAAGTTGAATTGGCTCCTTTATTCCCTACCGGGTCGGCTCCAGGGCCTACCGAATATACGGCATAAAGTATTCCCGTATCGGTATACAAGCCAAACTCATTAACATCATAGATATCACTGCTCTCATCTTTTAAGGTGATATGCAGCATATCATTGGCAACTTCTACGTTACCGGATATGGTAGGCAGTCTTTTAAATTCTTGTTGCAACCCTGTAGCACTGGCATCCGGGTTCCAGCGCCCTGTACCCAGGGCAATCTTTGACAGTTTTACCGGTAAAGTACCGGCGTTATTCTCATCCACGATGGCCTTCTGGCCTGCAGTGGTAAGTACTAGCGCGAGTGTCACGGGTTTACTCCATGCACGGGCGAGCCACTCAGCCAAAAAATACCGAGTGACTCGCGGGCAGATTTATGGGAAAAGTGTTTAGGTCGCGGTAAACCGCAATCGGTCAAATACAGCAGCTCGCGCTAAACCTACAGATAAAGTCGTAGCACTTGCCTGTGTCCCCAGTCGCATAGTGAAATGGGAACGAAGCGGTTTAACATATGTTACCGCTTTCACAATATCTTTCTGAAATTCAGCACTCACTGGCTTACCAAATGCATCCACAGCATTTAGTACCAGATCAAAAGTATGAGGCTTACCTGGAGGATCAGTTTGAAACCACTCAACAATTGCTACATCTCCACCAAAGGCTGCAGCTGCAGTTTCTACTGCAGATCGAGTACCTTTTGTTGTATGTGTAGTAAACGCTGAGCGAATTACGGCACGTTTGGTAGCGGTAGGCCAACTATCATTCCATGTATCCACACTATGTTGCCAGGCTAAAAAAGGTAGGAACGTTGGTGGACATTTATCTGGGTCATAGAGTTCTGTAATGTTTACCGGTATTGCATTGAGTCTGGTAGCAATAACAGACTCTACAGCTAGCTCCAACTGGCTCGCATTGGGTGGCAATAAAGTGTTATTCAAGATTTACCCTCCATTAGTCAGCATAAAAAAGCGCGTTGGTCACAATATATTTTGTACCCTCTAACACTGGTAAAGATTCATGTAGCTCCGAGGGTGGAAACAGCAACAAATCTCCAGTAGTCGGAGCGATATTCTGACCACTTTGCAAAAATTTTAGCTGTCCACCTGAATAGTTGTCGTTCAAATAAAAGACCAGGGTGAATACTTTGCGCCACCCAAGGTAATAGTGCCCCGCACGAGCCCCATGATCAGGATTTTCATGAAAACTCAGCGGACGAGGATTATCCTCGTGAGCCCGTAGGTATTCACCCATTTGGTAACGAATTACACGAGACTCATAGAAGTAACGCTGAGGTCCTCCACTTCCTAAGTATTTATCTAAAGTACGTGTAGCAGCCGCTATCAATTGATCCCTTACCCAAAGCAGTGGCTCATAGCGCTCAACCCAAGTTTCTGAACTGGTTCGTGAATCACCGACAAAATTATCTGATGTATAACCAACTTGACCCGATCGTAGCCACCGACCATGTTTCTCAGCAGCCTCAATAATTTCTGCACATATTGCTGGAGGTAGAGCTCCCTGGTTAAAGCAGGCTAACTCATGCGGCAGCATGGGATTCTCCCTTTTTTATGCCTATTAGTTCAGCCTTATCCGCAAGAATATCCTCACAAGCAGAGAGCCAATTTAACAAAATATACTTATTATCATTTTCCGGCGGGAATGCCTCATGGAGGTAATTATCAGATACTGGAAATACTACCGCGCTCCCGGGATTTGTATTACAGCAGACATTCTGCTGAGGGAAAAACAGCTGCCCACCATAAGTGTGATTTAGATTAATGACCATAGTTAATTGACGCCATTCACCTGGTCGGCAATGGCGTAAGTCAGAATGCAACCGAAAAAATCCGGTTGGCCTATAGCGTACTATACGCGCAGGCTCGGCCACTAAGTAAGCCTCTACATTCGCTACATTTTTTCGATATAATTCGGCAATATCTTGGTAGAGAACTTCCAGTTTTTTTTCCAAATCGGTCAGCTCAGAATGCTGACTAAGCCAGATCTCATGACAGCGGCGACTACTGGGGACCACTACATTTCCCACGCCGTTCCCCATTACTACCCGGCCGGGCGTGTTAAATTTTACTGATTCAGCTAGCTGGATAATCTGCTCACATTCAGTTTTTTTAAACACATCGTGGACGTAAATAATTCGGGGATCCGTAGTACGTTCTATTTCCATCGAGTTCTCCTACGGAATATGTATTCCCATACCTACGCCTATGCCCATACCAACTGTAGAAAATTTTGTAGCTTTCAGGCCAATAACGTCATCAAATAGGTAACTACCACCAATTAATTTTATACGTACCCGCACTCCGCATGTGTAGGATCCATTACTGGTTCGATTGCGGTATGCATAGCGAGTACCATTAATAGTCCCCACAGAACCTACTGATGGCGAAGCACCAGAAATATCGGAATTGTCGCCGGATACACTGGCATTATCGAAGCGCATCTGGAATTTATCACCTACAGTGCTACTAGCAGGCTTAATCCAGGCTCCCTGACTAACGGGGGAGCCAGACTGATTTTCCAAATATATGTATCCGTTGCGGGCAATTTCTAAACGTGCTACCGCGTTAGTCGGTGAGGCCGCTGACACTGAATAACTACTTGGTAGATTACCTGGGAGAAACTGGTAATGGTGAAAAGTTATCGTAACCGTATTACTGTAGACAGTACCTACACCATCGGTCACCTTGCAACGGTATTGGCTGGTTGTTATTTCTCCTGTATCGGAGCGGCTAAGAGTCACGCTCCTTCCATTAGCGGAAACTGACAAAGTGGTACCACTGACCTTTTGCCAAGTGTAAATAAAATTCCCAGTGCCATTGCTCGGTTGGCTACATGTCAATGTAGTACTGCAACTTACTGAACCCGTACCGGCATTTTGCTTGACTGTGGTACCAGATAAAGATGGTGTACCCATAGCTACATAATCGGTAGCACTATAGAAATCTGCACTATCAGCAGCACCTGAAGTCGGAATATTATTATTTTGTGAAATATTCGGTACAAAACTACCGCCTCGATAAAATTGTGAAGTATTACCGGCACCACTCTGTCCAAATACACTTTGTAGATTGGCACTACTAGCCTGGCCGCTACTGGGCATAGTTGCCATAATTATCCCCGCTATTTAGTTTGATCTCGCTAATTTTTCTGCAGCTCTTTTATCGTTTTACTACATTCTTTGATGATCTCAGCCTGCTGTTCAAGTCGTGCTTCCTGGTCTTTACATACTTCAACGAGTAATCCCGTCACAACGTTATAATCGGCCTGATCATATCGCTTACCATGCTTCCTGAACTTCGATTTGTAAACAGTACCTGGTAGTGCTTTACGAATATCGGGGCTCATCAAACCGCCAGAACCACGACCACTGTCTTTCCAATCGAAAAGAACGCCATTAAGTTTTTTCAATCTGGAAATTGGCTTGTCAATCGTGCGTACATTGGTTTTAAGAATTGGGTCTGATCCAACCGAACTAGACTGCCAATACACATGGCCATCAGCATGGAAATTACCATTGGAAACATCGAACAAATATTTCGTTGTGGTGCCTGAGCGAATATATAAGTCACCAGTATGTAGACTCAAATAACCGTGGCTTCCGCTATGCATCATACGCATATCCGCACTGTTGCCCCAACGAACCTCCTTGAGGTCCTGCCATTCAGTATGTCCTGTTACATTATCATCAGTATCAGAACGAATAAGCTGTGAACCGTGTAAATTATCTACGGTGTCCGCATTCCCGGCACTAGTAGCACTGGTAGCACTATTGGCACTAGTGGCATAACTAACATTCAGATTCAGCGAGATGTCGCCGTTTGCATCAAAACTTGCTGAGCCACTGGCATTACCGCTGACTGAAACAGTACCACCGGTTTTTATCGCACCGATTTCTGCTGGGGTAGGCTTTTGCCCTTCATGATAGATTTTTTTATTATCGCCATAAGTCAATCCGCCAGATTGTTTTATATAAGCTGCGCTAGGTTCCGCAGCCTGCCAAACGGCCTCATCATTGTAGGTAGTAGATACGCCATTAGATTTCGTCGCGCCAATTTCGAATACACTTACTCCGAAGTGATCAACAGCCTTCTGTACCCACAGCTCAACCGGCTGACCATACCCCGCACTAATCAGCCGAAAAGCGTCATCTTTAAAAGCTCCACTATGGTTAAATGCATAGGAGATACCGCTATCGGACACTAGGGTATTTGGTGCGGTCTGCTGAACGACATGGACACTCACCATTGCATGACCACGAATAGATGAACCATTAGTTGTCAATAATAGAATCGATGTGGCATTGGCATAATCAGAATTGGGCATATTGAATGTAGCAATTTTCGCCCAATAATTTGCACTGCTCATTCCCGCATTCTTTAAATTGCAAACCCGCCTCCCCAAGCCCTCTACTGGAAAGGGGCCGGTGTTTTCTTTTACTCCATCGGTATAGGTAATTCGCAAGGTGCCATCAACTAAAACTTCCATGCTGGAAATACCGCGCCCGGAGTCGCCCTTGGGACCGGCCAAGTTACCAATTATGGACCAACTACCAACACTCTTTTGATAAAGAATTTTATTTGGGCTATCCAGCTCCACATAATGCTCGCCATTTCGGCCCAGGCTGTCTGCAGGTATACCATTACCAGCGAAAATACCCAGGCCTTGTTCGCCCTGAATTCCTTGTATACCCTGGTTACCCTTATCGCCCTTATCTCCTTTTGGGCCTTGGGGGCCCCGTAGATTACGCAACTTCGCCCAACTGTTATCACTTTTTCCATACAGGTCGGCACTATCATAGTCCAAGTATTGGTCGCCATTGTTACCGAGGCCCGCAGCAGGTATACCACTACCCCAATGAATTGTTGCGCCTTGAGGGCCAGTTGGGCCGGATGGGCCCGCTACACCGCTCTGCGCCAGAGTTAATGTCTGGGTGATTTCGCTCATAATTTTCTAATGGTTAAACAGTGACGTGCGGCGTCACAGTGACGCAGCCATATATCAGGCATTTGCACTATCAGTTTTGGGTTTTAAAGAGAAGCTGTAGAGGGCAGCAGGCCAAGCAATTATCAGCCTCGCAAGGGCTAAGTGTGCATAGCAAGGAGCAATACCCTCACGACTAAAGTCTTGAGATTTTTATTTTTGTCTAGCTAAAAATAAGCACTGCTTACTTAACTTTCGCTAGGTATAACGGCATAGTTAATACAGGTTTTCAATCCGGCTTTGAAGACTTTTCATCATATGCTGGAGTTTATTAACAGTTTTACCTTGGTCCTTGATAGCTTTAAAGTCATCACTCTGCCGCTGCAATCTATTCTCCAAGTCTTTACACACCTCAACCAACAAACCAATGACCGCATTATAATCGGCCTGATCATATCGCTTACCATTCTTCTTAAATTTGGATTTGTAAACGGTACGTGGTAGTGCCCTACGAATATCCGGGCTCATCAAACCGCCAGAACCACGACCACTATCTTTCCAATCGAAAAGAACACCATTAAGTTTTTTCAATCTGGAAATTGGCTTGTCAATCGTGCGTACATTGGTTTTAAGGATTGGGTCCGATCCAACCGAACTAGACTGCCAATACACATGGCCATCAGCATGGAAGTTACCACTGGAAACATCGAACAAATATTTCGTTGTGGTGCCTGAGCGAATATATAAGTCACCAGTATGTAGACTCAAATAACCGTGGCTTCCGCTATGCATCATGCGCATATCCGCACTGTTGCCCCAACGAACCTCTTTGAGGTCCTGCCATTCGGTATGTCCTGTTACATTATCATCAGTATCAGAACGAATAAGCTGTGAACCGTGTAAATTATCTACGGTGTCCGCATTCCCGGCACTAGTAGCGCTGGTAGCGCTATTTGCGCTGGTAGAATAACTAACATTCAGATTCAGCGAGAGATCGCCATTTGCATCAAAACTTGCTGAGCCACTGGCATTACCGCTGACTGAAACCGTGCCACCGGTTTTTATCGCACCGATTTCTGCTGGAGTAGGCTTGTGCTCCTCATGATAAATCTTCCTATTTTTTCCATAAACTAGCCCGATAGATTGTTTGACATAAGCTGCACTAGGCTCCTCTGCCTGCCAGCTAAAATCGTTATGATAAGTAACCGTCACTTCATTAAGTGCGGCAGCCACTTCGTGAACACTCAAAGATACAAAAGAATGCTTCTTTCTCACCCAGAGTTCTACAGGCTGACCATATCCATTAGATATCAATTTAAACGAATCATCTGCAAAAATTTCACCATGATTTGCAGCAATATATACCCCAGACTCTGCCGCCAAAGTATCGGGGCTGGCTCCCTCACGAAACTTTACAGTGATCACGGCCGCGCCATGTACTGCTTGATCCCCACAAACTAGAGCTAAAACCAGCCCAGCATCAGCTGTACCTGTCGTAGTTCTTAACGTTGCGACTTTGGCCCAGTAATTTGAATTATCAGCTCCTGGATTTTGTGATAGTGCTACACGCCGTCCCAAACCCTCTATCGGAAAAGAGCCAGTATCTTGATTCGTACCATCAGTGTATGAAACTCGCAAGGTGCCATCTGATAATACTTCCATATCGGAAATACCTCGGCCAGTATCACCCTTTGGACCAGCTAAGTTACCGATTACAGACCAATTACCAGCACTCTTTTGGTAAAGGGTTTTACTTGGGCTATCCAGCTCCACATAATGCTCTCCATTTCGGCCCAGGTTATCTGTAGGTACACCATTACTAGCAAAAATACCTAGGCCCTGTTCACCCTGAACTCCCTGGATACCTTGATTGCCCTTATCCCCCTTATCTCCCTTTGGCCCTTGAGGGCCACGGAGGTTGCGCAGCTTTGCCCAGCTATTATCACTTTTTCCATATAAGTCGGCACTATCATAGTCGAGATATTGGTCGCCGTTGTTACCGAGGCCCGTGGCAGGTATACCACTGCCCCAATGCATTGTTGCACCTTGAGGGCCTGTTGGGCCGGATGGGCCCGCTACACCACTCTGTGCCAGAGTTAATGTCTGGGTAATTTCGCTCATAGTTTTCTCATAGCTAGACAGTAACGCGCGGCGCCACAGAGACACTGCCATATATCAAGCGCTCAGCACTATCACTACTGGGATTTAGAAACAGATCGTAGATAGCATCGCGCCAGGTAAAACCAGCGGTTACGAGACCCGGTATTTCAATTTTTAGCTGGCCATTATTTGGGTCACCGCTGTCGCCTCCCACCTTCAGCCCATCTAAATTGTCTAAAGATAGCAGTAGTGTTTTATCATCATGGTTATCACGTATTTGTAGACGTGCCGTGTAGCCAGTCAAGTTACGAGGTGTGCCTGGTGGAGCTTCAATAGTCATTAGCAAGCCATAGCCAGCCCCTTGCTCCAGTTCAATATTGTAATTAGAGCCGTACATATTTACCCCCGTATAATTTCAATACCTGCACACCACGCGGTCTGATGTGGTTCATTGAGGATATCGAATTCTGGTTCGTGCAATTGCACTCTTTCTATACCCTCTTGATGCAATACTTTGGATAACCCCGATCTGGCTACAGTAAGGCCCAAACCATGGCGTTTCTTTGCATAAGCAATTGCGGCCTCTTCAGCACGTTGATATAACGCTTCATCCACAGGTCCTGGCATTGGAGTCAGAGTTGCACTAATAGAGTACTGTTTAATTTCAGGCTCTATTATCTCTACCTTATCAGTTAGAGGACGTATGGACTTTTCTGATAAGGCATTATTCACAGCTTCAAGTAAATCCGGTGAAGCCGAGCCATTACCCTCAGTGCTGAGGATAACCACATGTACCACTCCATCACTAGGACTGCTTGCCAATGCATCTTTTACGCGGGGGTCAGCTGCAAGCGCATGGCTCTTATAGGAGCCTTTAGGACCAGCAGTGGTGAGGCCCTCGAAGGCAAGAGGAATTCGCCCGCGGTAGCGGGTGTCATCCTCACCTTCTAGCCGGCGAGTCTTGTTGTTCTCTCCCAGCCGATCCAAATCTCCATCAACCGCAAAAGCAACCATGACGCCCCGAGCCGCATCATTGACTCGCTGACGAGTGAGCATCTCTCGGTAGGCAGCTACTTGTAATAATCGAGCTAAAGGCTCGCTTTCCATTTGTACATAACTAAGATTCATCAGAGAATCCGCTGGGATTTTGAAGTAAGGTGCTCCATCATCAGTAACTAGATCTGCCCTCACTGTTTGTGGCTTAATCACCTGCCCCATTTCATCAAGTAATAGAGGGGAGGCACCATCAAGCAGAGCTACCATTTCGCCATAGATACTTTCAAAATCTAGAGTTTCCACTATATTTGGTGCTGGTAAGCGACTGATGTCCACTGCACTTTCTGTTGTCATATTTTTATATTCTCCAGAGTTATAAACTCGCCGCTGTCCACCATATAGCCGGACAGTTTCATAGTTATACCGCTGCTCTCCATACGTACTACCTGCATTTCTGTACTCTGAAAGCGAGGTTCCCAAAGGCTTAAAGCCTCTGCTGCATTGGAGTAGATATCCACTATGGTGGAGCGAGTTAATGGTGCATCCAAGGAATGGAAAATTTTTGCACCATAGTTCCGACGCATTAATCTAGACCCTACTGGAGTAGTGAGAATGTCGGTGATTGACTGACGCAAGTGCTCCAGCTCTGTGATAGCCATACCACTACTACTATCCATACCGTATCGCTGCACGCTTCCCCCTATTGTGGTTTCTCAGTGGGGCTACCCACCGATTTCACTATATGTGTATGCTTGGGTAGGCTGATGCCATTACTGCTAAGGTCATCACCGGTATGCTCAACCTTTCCTTTCATTTGAATTTCAGTCCCTTCTAGCCTGAGACTTTCGCTCTCTAAGTTAATATTTTTCGCTTTTAAACTTATATTCTCAGCCTCAGCAACAATCGAGCCCGCCACTTTCAACTGGGTATTACCATTTTGATACTCAATCATGTCACCATTGGCGAATGTGCGGCGAAAAAGGTCGGCAGTATCGCCATTAGCTGGTGCTTTATCGCTATAGATCGCTGGTAAAATCACACCTGCACGTAGCTCTCCACTAGGGCTTAATACTGCAACCTGTTCACCAATACTCGGTGGACGCCACTCGGTATCATTAGTCCCAGCCGCTGGGGCAAACCAACGTAACCAGGTTGTTAGGTTTTCTCCTAAGCGCACGCGAGCGCAGGCTGTGTCATAGTCCACCTCCTCCACAGTACCGAGACGTACTATATTGTCGACCCGACGCTGTAACTCACCAAGCTGCTGTAGAAGTGCAGTTACTACTTCTGAGTTCATGCCTCGCCCACCTCACCAATTTTGGTATAGTCATCGCGATGCTTTAAGCCAACTTTTGGTTCATAACCCACATGAACTTCTACCGGCTTAGGTATTGGCGTAAGATCATGTCGCCGGTCTTCTCCGACCCATATTTTCTGAGTAAACCTTAAGGTGTAAGCAGCAAGAACACCGTCACCAGTTTCATTAAGCTGCAAAGGCTGAAGCCCTTGGAAATTCAAACGTCCAGACTTTTCAATTAACTTGGCTTGTGAATCGGTCAAGTGCTGCTCAAATACTAGGACTGTTGAAACCGCAAGATCTCGAGCTGCTCGGTTATTAGCCACCAAAGTAGTCAGATTGCCTACAATGACTATAATTTCCCATTCTACTGAAAGCGGCTGCACGCCATTATTAAAAGCAGCTATTGGTTCACTAGAAACGAGTCTTAACAGTAAGGCTGGAGTGCTATCAGGAATCTCACTACTACCTACCTGAAGTTCCTTTATTATTTCTTCACATTTAATTATGCCGGGAATACTTTGTAATTTAAGTAAAATATTGTCAGATATAGTGTTAATACTGGTCATAAATGTGCATCTCTTATCCGACCTCAAGGAGCAAATAAAAATTAGATCCAATGTGAAATTCAAAAACTAAATCTGAACCACTGAAATTTTAAAAACCCAAAAAAAAATAAATAAATTTGAGCAACACAACCCAAAGGAATTTAAAACTTTTGAATCTAAAATTTTTCGGCCACTAAATAAATTTAGCTATCTTTAGATAAACCCGAAGGAGAACGGGCCATATGATAGCGAGCTATCGCTTCGCTGATTTTATTCGGAGCAAAATAAAAAGTAAGAATTACTCCTACCGGTAATCCCATTTTCGAGGCTGCTGAAAAAGTAATTTCAGCAGCATTAGCGAAACTTTGACTATAAGGCTCAAATGCTGACCACACACACAATATCAAAGCTACGAGACTTTCTAGCAGCCAAATAAACGTAATTGATAACGCTAATAAACGCCGGGTAAGGTTCTGGCCAGCAGTTACCTGCTGCCACTTCAGCATCCAATCTAATACTCTTGCTTTGAAATCAGCTTTTTCCTCTTCAGTATAAACTAAAGCATCACCGGTTCTAATTACGGCATCGACACTCTGTTCGATAACATCGCTAGTATCCCATAATCTCTTCCATAAACTCATGATTTAAGCCCCAATTTAATTCCCCACAAGCATGGCTCTCGAGATAAATATTGATAAGCTGCTTCCGCCGCTTTATCATAAACTTCGTTTAGAGTTAAGAATCCGGCATTAGTTGTCTCTATATATGGATATTCCTTTAGTGGCTTAAATAGCCCTCCGCCATTACATTGCCAGACTGTCATAGTTTCGCTATTAGTAGATACTGCTATCATAAATTCTTTTGTTGGCACCACTAATACAAGTACTTCTGATGAACCTATAGACTCTAAGGTAAGGGGGCTCTTTTCAGTTTTGTTCATATTTGTGTACAGGATTTCGCATTAAGAAATTCTTAACTTGGTTCACATCAGCTCCCACTTGATCAATACTATTCTGTAAATTCTCAAATTTACGGTCAGTTTTCTCTTCCAGGCGACGATTAGCCTCATCCAGGCGTGCAATATCATTCTTGTGGTTGTGCTCTAATGCTTGCCATTTGCTCCAAAACATTCCAAAAGAAAAAACTGCCCCACATAGCATAATTACCAAACCAATAGCCACCGGTGTATCACGGTCGATCGCTTGAGGTTGATCACAACTCATAAATTCCCCAGGATACAAAAAAGCCCCAGAATTTCTGGAGCTTTCTCAATATTCAGATTAAACGACTTCGAAAAATATTAATCGAAATTAAATTTACTGTCTTAGCTTCTGCTGGTCTTACCTTACCCACACTACAGAAACCTTATCGAAAAAATCTGTAATCACCAAATATATGACCCTTTTAAATCGGGCCTGTAATTTGACTATGGACTAATAAACAATTTAGGCACGCAATAACGACCACAAAAGCATACTTCAATACCTGTCATTCTCCTCAGAGCATATAGACAGAAAATTCAAACTATCAAGCCAACTGCCACCAAAGCAGCACTGGTGGCAGCTATCAATCAAGCATAATTAATTAACATTTTTGGAAAACCAAAAAAATCTGAGAATTTGTGACGCAATCGATTAACAGCCGCAGCAGCTATCGTCACATCTCATTTTCCTACCCTCACCTTTATGGGCTTACTTCGCCCACAATGCAGAAACTTTAGCAAACAAATCCGTAACTGCAAAATACATGACCCTTTTAATAAACCTCAAAGATTATATCTATATTGCAGTGTATAACTCTACCTAAGAATGCAATACGACTCTTATGAGTACCCCTCAATAACTTCCATTTTCTTCAGAGGATATAGATGAAAAAATTGCACCATATAGATATCAAGCCAATAGCCGCAAAATTAAATTTTACAGCTCTGGCCTGTTATTCACGAGCTTACCTTGCCCACGATACGGATACTTTAGCGAAAAAATCCGTAATCACCAAACACATGACCCTTTTAATTCAGACCTCACTTATAGAATATGGAAGGAACAATAGATTAACAGCCAATAAATTCTTCACACTAATCAATATGTAAGCAGGCATTGCAGTAAGAAGAGTTCAAAAACTGAAGCTAGCTTGATAGCTTAAGCCTAACTTACGAAAAACTAATAAGTGCTAGAATGAGTCCTCACCACTAAATTCCTCCATAGCTCGCTAGGCTAGAAACTTCTTGTGCCCAGAAATTTAGACCTCAAAAAAGTGCGTCACGGCTTCGCTCTATACCTGCCAAACACTTTAGGCCGTTTAGTGCTCGCACCGGTTAAGTTTCCGATAGCTGTGCGCCATTGTTTATTCCTCCTCAATCCCTCATTGCTTATAAATTTCCGAAGGAGTCTTGAATATCTGGATATCCCACCATAACTATTACCTCGAATGTGACAATTCTCTTGCACAAGTCACAAAGCGACGACAAATAATTATTTCAGTAATATTTGCAATAAATTGCTCAGAAATTTTTTACAAGATATTTCGCCATAATACGAGATAAAATAGGACCTAATAGGTTGAAGCGTTTTATTTAGATTAATTAGGGCTAAATATATCGCAACAACCTGGAGTCGAGAAAAGGTAATGCTTTAAGGTAATTTGATTTGTTTTACTCTATCTAACTTTGTCATCGGGTACAGTTAAGCTTTAATGTACATGCCTCGCATTTTCTACAAAGATCTGCACGTACGGATGCAATACAATGTAAGGTGCCCTTTGTTTTAACCTCAGCTTTGTAGGTATCCTCAGACAGTGCTTCGAATAGCTGCCGTTGAATAGAAAGGGCTTGTGTCATAGTGGCGCCCTTAGCTAGAGCAATTTTTGCTGTTACTCTGGCAGCTACTCGCGCAGCTCGATTTTTAGTGTTTATACCCCCATTTTTTTCCTGAAATTGGGTTATTTTTCTAGCTTCCATGACAATCCTCTCACTTTATTGTCGTAATACAACAAACAAGAGAACAATATACCTATTGAGGTCTATCGTAAAAATCCCTGATGGGTCAGACTTGAACCGGTTTATTAAAATAGATTCGACATAGATACGATTTCATGAAAGTTGCACTATCGTATAAATGCTTTTAAGGAGAATGGTGGTGAATCGCTTACCCACTAACTGGCTTGAGTTGAGCCCAGGGTTGCGCTTGGCTCAACAGCGTCGAGCGCTGGGTTTGAGTCTAGTAAAAATGGCTGCGATCTCGGGTATCAGCGCAGAGCGCTTGCAGCGTATAGAGAGAGGCAATGGCAGGTTGGCTCCTAGAGAACTATTGCCTTTACTGGGCGGCTACAATTTGAGCCCCAATAGCTGGCTGGTCGGTATGGAGAAAGTGCCATTATTAGGCATCGAAGCCAGCCCGCAATTCCAACAACACCTAAGCCTGCTAGACCTGGATGAAATGGAGGCTGTAGAAAAATTTGTGTTCAACATCACCGCGGGACGTAATGCCCAGCCGTGAACCCACCAGGGAAGAGCGGGACTATATGGAAATGTTGGCAGCGATAGCGAAATCTCTGCGCTTGGATGCCGGGCAGGGAATCACCGCTACGGCACGGGCTTTGGGGATGAGTCTATCGAGTTACAAACGTTTAGAGCGCAGTGAATACCTAGCCAATGGAGCGGATTTACAGCAGCTCGGGCGCTTATATGGGCTTGATGCCAACCTCTTAGTTTATGGGGTAACCTTAGTCGGGCAACCGCTTTCTGGTGAGGCGAAGTTAGCGCGCACTTGGCAGCGTCTACTATATCGTCTACGCGCACTGGACATTCAGACGCAGGGAGCAGTAGGGGAATTAGTGGCAGATCTATATCAGTTGCACCTAAAGCGTGGTGGAGCTCCAGCCGAGATAGCTATAGCAAGAGACCAGCGACGCTTACAAGCATTATTAAAATCAGAGTAAGGGCTACTAGCTACAGTATAATCATCTTGTCTTGTCGCTCCCTGCGATGCATCTCAACCAGTACCCTTACGGCTGCGCGTGCTACTAGGTCCTTGCTAATTTTGCCTTTGTTCTTCTTGGCATCGGCATAAAGTTCGCTGTAGGAACGTGTAAGGATTTCATCATCTACAGCGATATCTACATCCCCCCCCAAGGCCTCATCCAAATAACACACTACTTCGTTAACACATTGGCCAGCGAGTACAAAGTCTTTGACAGTTTTGGGGGGGGGGAGATCGGAGCATAGAGAATTACGATCGGCAGCATAGGCCCACCAAATAGCATCTGAACCCAAAGCTTCGGCGATATCATCCATTTCCTTGAGGTCGCGGGGGAGAATATCCTGACTGAGCCAGCGGGTGGTATTTGCCTTACTTACTCCAAACCTGCGTGAAAATTCTGCGCTACGTCCCGATCCTTCAGGAGGAAAGCCAGCTTTATCTAGTAAGAGATTCAAACGCTCACTACATCCCTCTGTAGCCACTAAGTATTTATCAACCATTTTCCCCTCTACCTATTGTTGAGCTGGGTAAAAACCTTATGGCTATCTACCCTGTCATTGCGCACTCAATTGTTTTCTATGTACTGCTAATACGTTGACAGCTGTAAGTGATACACGGTCCGGATCAATGTTTCCGCTATTACTACATGCATACTCGTAAAGCTCGATATAACCGCAGTTCAAAGCCTCTCCTTCAAGATCCAGCGGTCTATCCATCAGGTCTGCCAATCGTTTTAGAAGTGCATTTGCACACCGGCCAAAAAGTGAAATATCGAATACCTCTTGCACAGAGGACTCCTCTTCTCCTTTACCTATTGCCCACCAAAATGGATCTGTACCCAGAGCATCAGAGATTCGTTTCAATTCTGTCATATCACGAGGTACTTTATCGTCATTAAGCCATCTGGTCGCGTTAGCCGTATTTACCCGAAACTCCCTCGAAAAGGCGGCTACACGCCCCTTACCGTCTGGTGCGAAGCCTTTTGCATCCAACAGTCGATGCAGGCGCGCGCTACTCCCGGCAGTACCTAATGACTTCTTTTTGCTCAAGTGTATTTCCTTAGTACTGCAAGTATCACTTGCGAAGTAATCTTTGACCCGTCTTCTGTAGCGTGACTTTTCTTTTCCAAACCGCCCAAAGTCGATTGATAGTGGGCCTTTTGTACTGAGAAATGATCATACCATAAGTGTCACTATAAATTGTCAGAATAAAAATCAGGCAATTAAGCCTAAAATTACACAATGAAAGAAATAAATTTATCAAATTTTGGTGAAATAATATCCATATAGCAGGTTAGACAGGTTGCAACAAGCACCACATGTGGAGTATTGTTTTTTAATCCACAAGCGATACCTAAGGGAAAGGGACTGTGAGTTTAGAACTAATGACGCGAGTCTGGAAGCTCGAAAATCTAAATAGTACCGAAAAATTTGTTCTTCTAGCTTATGGTAGCTACGCCAATGAAAAGGGTTGCTCCTGGCCGAGTAAAGAAACTGTTGCCCGTCGAACTTCATTATCCAAAGCCACTATAAAGCGCACAGTAGCTCGGTTATGTGCCAAGGGTCGCCTAGTAGAAATGCCCTTACACGTGGGGTATGGCGCAGATAATAAAAGACGCAAAGTACGGGCGTATTTGGTTCAACCCGAAGGACTATGCAACGACGAGAGCGAGGAGAAACTAGGTGCATTAACTGGGGTTCCAAAGCACTGGGTGCAGAGTGAGCCAGGTTCATTGAGTTCCCAAACTAGGAGCACCGAGTACCAGGAACACCGGAAAAACGCGTCAAGTGGGGTTACTGTTAGCCCCAATAATGTAAAAAATAATAAATCTATAAAGTATATAAATCGACACAGAGGAATTATCCTTGATAACTTGCCTGATTCTATTGATCCAGAAATTGCTCGGGAAGTTATAGATCACCGAGAGAAACAGAAAAAACCACTAACCCAAGGCGCATTTAATCGACTGATAAAAACTGCTCTGCAAGCACCCCAGATCGCAGGTATAACAGCCAATGAAGCCCTACAAAAGATTCCCGACCGTGGCTGGTACGGACTGGAATTGGAGTGGCTCGTACCTATGCAGTCAAAGATGTCCCCTCGTACATCAAGCAGCAACCGCCGCTCTCGTGATATCCCCATCGCCGACATGCTCAATGACCAATGGTAGGTATGAAAATTATTTATTCAACCACCATTACTAAGCTCTTGAGCCTCCACAATGCTTGATTTTTTAACTCCAGCCAATAGAAATTATTTTTCTTATAAAGAACTGCAATGTCGCTGTAACAACTGCATAACAGAGCGCCACCAGGGCGATACTTGTGTGGGCAATGCACAGAACATGAATCATGAATTTATGCAGCATCTAAATCGGGTACGTGAGAAAGTGTACTGTCGCTCAATGCCAATTTCCAGCGGCTACCGTTGCAGTCGCCACCCTGTAGAGTTGCGCAAGCGTGAGCAAGCCAAGCGAGATGGAAAACCATATATTCACGGCGATCATCCCAGTGGCGTGGGTGTAGATGTAAGAATATATGGTGCTAATGCCCATGATTTGATTGAGGCACTGCACATTTACAATTGGTG
The DNA here is from genome assembly GCF_000380565.1 of Microbulbifer variabilis ATCC 700307. Lineage (GTDB taxonomy): Bacteria > Pseudomonadota > Gammaproteobacteria > Pseudomonadales > Cellvibrionaceae > Microbulbifer > Microbulbifer variabilis. The sequence continues at coordinate 237,743 of NZ_AQYJ01000028.1, read as the reverse complement.
GCATAGCCAAAGAGGCATGCCGCGCCCTTTTACTGCTATTTGTCCCAATCAGCGCGGACCATACACAGGACGCTTTATTCATATTGGAGGGAACACTGATTTCCCTGGGCGCCCGCGCCCCTGGCTATGGACCTATTGAGGAGACCGAGATATGGAAACAATATTTGTCATAAATTCCCATCTATATTGAATTTCCCTTATTTACGATGAAAACCAATATGGATTTAACCAATTTTTAAAAAAATAAACTTATTAGGAGACAAAAAAATAATGGACAGATTTGCAATTTTTTACGGCAGCTATAATCTGCAGATGGGTGGAGCAAAAGATTTTAAAGAGTCTCACCCAAATAAAGAAGAGGCACGGAAAAGAGCAGAGGAAATTGCCAAGGAAAATTTCTTTGCTAGCTGGGTTCAAATCTTTGACAAAGTAACCGATGAGCTTACCATCTACAATGTGGTTGATGGTGAACTCAAGGAAAGGGACTGCGATCAATATTTGGCTACCCCCAAGTAAAAATAAAAAAAGGCCAGGAAGCACTTATCAAGTACATAACTTAGATGGATCAAATTAAGCAAAAGCTGGAAATTTGTCTCTTGAAAATAAGCGTTTTACTCAGCTGATCAAGGCAACTAAATTTAAAAGTAAAAATGGAGGCGATCGCATGAATGAAGAACTAACGTAAAGATAGATATCCTACTATTCATCATATTTAAATGAAATGGTACTATTAATGACAGATCCTTTTAATTTACGAGCAGGGATATTCCCTTCATGAGATATTTAGAGCTTCCTTGCTCAGACAATATACGTTAGTTTAATGCTTTCCCCCCAAATTTATAAGATGTTCCTGCACTCCAATAAATTATTGCTACAACCTAAAAAATTAACCGACCTCGGCAAGGTTCCCTTTACTCTCCAGCCACTGCTTGCGATCACCCGCACGCTTTTTGGCAAGTAACATATCCAACAACTGATTGCTGTCATCACCGGCATCTATATAAAGCTGTACCAGGCGACGGGTATTGGGATCCATTGTGGTTTCACGCAGCTGCATAGGATTCATTTCACCTAGGCCTTTAAAGCGAGTAACCTGGATCTTGCCCTTTTTCTTCTCTGCACTGATTCGATCGAGAATGCCCTGTTTTTCTGATTCATCCAGCGCGTAATAGACATCTTTGCCAATATCGATACGAAATAATGGCGGCATTGCTACATACACATGGCCATTGGTCACAAGCGGGCGGAAGTGTCTCAGGAATAGGGCACAAAGCAGAGTAGCAATATGTAATCCATCTGAATCGGCATCTGCAAGAATACAAATTTTGTTATAGCGCAAACCTTCAAGGTTATCGCTACCGGGATCTACTCCCAAGGCTACAGCAATATCATGCACTTCTTGGCTGCCCAGGATTTCTGCTGAATCAACCTCCCAAGTATTCAGAATTTTTCCGCGCAAGGGCATGATAGCCTGAAACTCACGGTCACGAGCCTGCTTGGCGGAGCCACCCGCAGAGTCCCCCTCGACCAGGAAGAGTTCACTGCGGGAGGTATCGGCACTGGAGCAGTCTGCTAATTTGCCGGGCAGTGCAGGTCCCTGGGTTACTTTTTTACGTGCAACTTTTTTGGCGGAGCGCATACGTTTTTGCGCATTGCTGATGCATACTTCAGCGAGTTTATCGCCCTCTTCCGTGTGCTGGTTCAACCATAGGCTAAAGGCATCCTTAGCCACACCGGAGATAAACGCAGTAGCTTCGCGAGAGGACAGCCGCTCTTTGGTCTGACCTGAAAACTGAGGGTCAGCCAGCTTGGCAGAAAGTACGTAGGAACATTGGCCCCAAATATCCTCAGGACCCAACTTAATACCGCGAGGTAACAAGTTGCGGATTTCACAATACTCCCGCATGGCATCCAGCAAACCTGCTCGCAGCCCATTCACATGAGTGCCACCCTGAGCGGTGGGAATCAGGTTTACATAGGACTCTGCAGTAATTTCTCCACCTTCAGGTAACCACTGTACTGCCCAGTCTGCAGCTTCTGTAGATGCAGCAAAACTACCGACAAAAGGTTCTGCAGGCAGAATTTCCCATCCTTGGTTAGCCGCAGCAAGATAATCTTTTAGTCCATCTTCGTAGTACCATTCATCCGACTCCCCGTCCTGTTCATTGATAAAGGTAACGGTGAGCCCAGGACAGAGCACAGCTTTGGCACGTAGCAGGTGGCGTAGGCGCACCACGGAAAATTTTGCGGAATCAAAATACTGCGGGTCTGGCAAAAAACGAACGCTGGTTCCGGTAGTACGCTTGGGGCAGTCACCGACCACTTCAAGATCAGAGGCTTTTTCTCCATCCTTGAAACCGATTCGATGTACTTTACCATCCCGCTGGATAGTCACTTCAAGCACCTTCGACAGGGCGTTGACCACGGACACACCCACACCATGCAAACCGCCAGAAAACTGGTAGTTTTTATTGGAAAACTTACCTCCAGCATGCAAGGTGGACAAAATTACTTCAACACCTGGACGCCCCTGCTCGGGGTGAATATCCACGGGCATGCCACGCCCGTTATCACTAACAGAGATCGATTGGTCTTTGTGTAAGACGATTTCGATTTTATTGGCATGACCTGCGAGGGCTTCATCGACACTATTATCGATGACTTCTTGGGCCAAGTGGTTGGGGCGGGTAGTATCTGTATACATACCGGGGCGTTTGCGCACCGGATCCAGCCCTGTGAGAACCTCAATATCTTCGGCGGAATAATTGGCCATAATTTAATTAATTACTGCTGATTAAATAAAAATTCAACTATAGGATCGCAATATCGTGCGAACCCCTGAAAGCTGTGATCACCACCGTCTTCGATAGTTTGACGCTGGCCCCGATAAAAGTCCTCTGCATCACGGTAATCGAGTGTTTCATCACCTCGCTGGGCTAAAAGCCAATAGCGACTGCTCAAAGGGCTGGGCAGCTCAGCTTCCAAATGCTCCAAAGTATCTACGTCCCCCCTACCAAGGCGATAGTCTCGCTGTTCACCACTATAAGGCCGTAATACCTGCCCAATATAGGCGGGCATAAAGCGGGACGGTCGTACTGCAGGGTTGATAAGTGCTGCTGGCAGGTTAAAGCGCTCTCCCAGATAGGTGCACCAAAACCCTCCCATAGAACTTCCCACCAACCCAATAGGGCCACAATCAGCAGACTTCAGGAAACCCTTTAATAAGCTAACCAGGGATTGCTGTGCAATTGCCGGATAAGGAGAGATTTGTGGCGCACAGAAAATAATGCTCGGATGATCAGCACCGAGCTGTTCGCGCATCAACTGACACTTAAAAGATTGCGGGGACGATAGAAAGCCGTGCAAGTAAATCAGCAGCGGCCTTCCCTTGGAGTCTTGTGTTTGCATAGGCGGGGATTATAGCGCCCTTGAGAGCCTGTGGGAGCGTAAGCTCCATACCTACCCGCCGAATATTTCACATTATCTACAGTAGAGCCTTATCGAGGCTGGCAAAGGCCCGGCGCATATCTACACGCATATCAGACCAAAAAGTTACGCTTGTAAAGCGCTCAAGCCGCCCCCCCGGCCCGTTCGTACCAAAGTTTTCTCCAATATCCCGCCGGTCGCGAAAGCGCATCACCGCATTGCCATCGCGGTCGTAGAGAGTTCCTACCAGTACACCATAGGCACTCTGTTCAGTGTACACACGCCACGCCCAGGGTGAGGGGTCCAATGGAGCAGCCACTGAAAATTTTTCCAGTGACATTGCCAGGGTGTAATCAGCCTCTGACTGCTCAGAAACCAGCACTCCATTGCGCGCACTAAGAAACTTATCCGAGAAAGTTTGTGCCAACAGGTTATTAAGGCGCTGCAGATCCCGTTGGTCCAGCTCATAGTCCTTCTCGCGATAATTACTGCGTGGCAAAGTGGAAAAACGCTTGCTGTATTCAATTTGTACAGGGCCGACATAAACCTTGGCGCCACTGAGATCCAAAGCAAAAGCTGCTGATACCTCATCCAAATGGCTGGGACGAGGCTCCAAACCATCCTGCTGTACCTGAACAGAGCTACCTTCAGCAGATGTAACCTGTATTGGTTGCTGGGTACAGGCTGTAACTATTAATGCTGTACCCAACATTGAGCTAAGTAATAATTTTTGCATTTCTAAACTCCTGACTTCCCGATGTTATCAACCCGGCGAATGGAGCTCGAACACAGCGATCAATTACCACACTTTTTAGGCTGCTCATTGCAGCGTCACACTTTTATAGCTCTGATTTTCGCCGATCAATCCCTATACCAATGATTGGACTTGCGCCCAATCCAGGGAATTTCATTGTACGGCGACCGGGGAGGAAAGATAGTAGTTAGTTCGTTAAGAATGGTTTTGTACTATTCAACAATCAAGAAACAGAAGACAGGCAACCCGCTACAGCTAATTGGTACCGGGTTGATGCAAATCAATAACCTGAAGAGGCAAGATCCACATAATATTTAGAGATGGCCACGCGCTCCACGCCAGTGGTGTAGGTGCCATCATTGTGCAGCTCAAACCAACGATAGCCAGGCATTTCGTCATCTACCGCGAAAGGGCCGCTGCCAGGGGTGAACTGTACCGAAGTAGACGGCGTTGCGTGCAAGCCGATCTGTCCTCGGTTGCTGTCAAATTGCTGGTGTACATGGCCCCACACCAAGGCTTTAACTTGAGGTGCTTGATCCACCATCTGTAAAAGTTGGTCACGCCCCGCACGAAGCATATGGCCATCAATCCATTTACTGCCCACAGGAACAGGCTGGTGGTGCATCATAATCATCACCGGATGCTCTCGAGTTTCCCATAGTAGCAGTTGAAGGCGTTCCAGTTGTGCCTCACCCAGTCCACCACATATCTGGCCCTCCACACTGGTATCCAGCAGTAATAATCGCCAATTACCCAGTGCGATCAAATCCGTGCTCCGATTGGGAGCCAACTGCCGCATACGTGCACTCACATCATGATTGCCGGGAAGCCAGTACCAGGGAATAGGAATGGTGCGAATTTTTTGCAAAAAGCGACAATAGGAGGCCTCCGAGCCGTTCGCACTGATATCACCGGTGGCAACCAGGGCTTGAGCACGGGGTTGTTTGGCGATAACTGTCGCCAAAACCTCGTCGAGTGTGTGGCCGGTATCCAGACCCAGCAATTGATAATCGGGCCTGCTGCCGATATGTGGATCTGTGATCTGGATCAAACGGTGCGATGTCGCCCCAGGGGGAGACTTCGACTTATTGTGTTCGCGAATCACTTGCTCACCTTGTGTTCACATCCATGTGCTCTACTGCAGAATCAAAATCTCCGGCCATCCAGCACCAGATCAAATTCTGCGCGACCATTTGCGAGACAGTACTCAAGCCATTCGCCGAGATAACGGTTCGCCTGAGGTCTCTCATCTGCGCGTTGCATACGGGGATTCGGGTAAGCGGTATCAACTCCTTTACCACCCACCGGCCCGCGACCATTGGCTGTGATTACCTCCGCCATGCACGCATCGTGATAAAGACGCACAGTTAAGTCCGGGGGTTCCAGCCAGCGGCACTTACTGAGGCTTACCTCCGCGCTCAGGGACACTTCCGTCGTGTACCTAGATCGCGCCTTCACTCCCAGTATCAGAGTGCCTCCGGGCAATTGATAGCGCCACAACTCCCTCTCTGAAAGCTGTGGCAGCAATTTGATCAGACGCAGGTAGTTTGCATCGCAGTCGGCATGATATGACGGCAGATCGACTCTATACACTGCACTTTCATTGCCATTTGGCGACAATTGTTGCCGTTTGCGCTGTCGCGCCTGTGCCTCGCCCAGTACAGCCATTATCAACACTCCGATTCTATTGCCGCCGTGACTCAGATCTCAGTTTGCCCTTACAGCAGGTAACAGAGTGCAAGGCATAATGACCGGTCAGGCAGTTAGCGTCATCTTTACTAGTTTTTCCCGGTTTAACTCCAGCCACTGCATGCAAATGATAGTGGGTGCATTATCGATAGGGTTCTCCCCTGGAGCATAGTCCCCACCCAAAGTCCTAAGAATCAGATCCCGGGTAAACACCCTTAGGTGTATATCTTCATTCTCATCTTCCAGGCCAAAGTACCCCTCTGCAGAACTCAAGTCCACTAGCCCACAGTAAAGGTGTAATCGCTCTGAACTGCCCCCTACACTGGGCATATAGCTGTGGATAAAGTGCAATTCCTGCACTTTCAAACCGGCCTCTTCCTGCACCTCGCGTTGGGCCACATCCCGCAGATCTTCTCCCTCCTCAACCATTCCGGCGACCACCTCCAGACACCAGGGCCCAGCTGAACGCTCTAGAGCACCCGCGCGAAACTGTTCAGTTAATGCTACAAGGTCCCGTTCTGGATCATAAAGTAGTACTCCGACAGCAGGCCCACGGACAAACACCTCGCGTTGAAATGTGCTGCTCCAACCGCCGCGAAATAGCCGGTGGCGTAGCCTCAAGCGCAACATGGTGAAAAATCCCTTGAACACTGTTTCCTTGGAAAGGATTTCCACAGAATCCGCAGAAAACTCAGGATACAAATCGTTTTGACTACTTTTTCTTGGCATTGTTCGCCTTCCTCTTTGCGATACAGGTCTTTCGCACTCTGGGTAGTACAGGGCTATATGGACCCGAGCCAGCTGTTATACTCTGCGCCCACCGTAACAGCCTCTGAACCAAGCGGCCATACGAATTATCTCCCTGGATTTTAGAGAGTGCGCCACTATGAGAGTGCTCAATATCGCCTATCAGCAACTGCGTCGCTACGGCAAGACACGGGTCAGCTGGGCGCAGAAATTGACTTTTGGCCTGATCAAAAATGATCACAACACCCAAGTATTCAGCGATCGGGATGTAGCCGCATTTGAGGCCCCGTTTGGCATCCGCGACCTGGGTGTGAGCAAAGCCAACCGCCGTTTGTTAGAAACCGTAGAAGCATTTGAACCGGACTTGGTGATCGCAGGCCATTGCGACATGATCGGTAACGATACCCTGAGGGAAATTAAAAAGCAGCAGCCCAACTGCATGATTGCGCACTGTAATAATGATCCTCTGTTTGTCCCCAGTAATGTGGAGCGAATTAAATACCGCGCGGAAATCGCCGATGCAGTTTTCGTGTCCACTGGGCGCCGCGAACTGAAAATTTTTGAAGGCTTCGGCGCTCGGGTTTACCACATGCCAAACCCAGTAGAGACTTCGATCGAAAACCTTAATAATGCTGAGCGCACAGATCTGCCCATCGACTTATTGTTTTGCAGTAACAGCAACAATTTTACCAAGCGCCTGCAGATGGTTAAGAACCTCAAGGATGCCTTGGGGGACTCATTAAATTTTAAAACCTATGGCAGTTTTGGTGAGCCGCCGGTCTGGGGAAGAGATTACGATCGTGCACTCTCCCAAACTAAAATGGGGCTGAACTTTAATCGTCAGGATACCCACTACTGGTATTCATCCGCACGCATGGCACAACTTGCCGGTAACGGCATACTGCAGTTCACCAGTGACAAATTGCACTTTGATGAGTTACTACCGCCAGAGAGCATCGTTTATTTTTCAGAAGAGCAAGATCTACTGGAAAAAATCCGAGAGTTTCAAAATGATGATGCCAAACGCCGTGCCTGGGCAGCAAAGGCCCGGGAATTTTTCCATACGGAAATGAACTCCAAGCTCTATGCGCAGTATATTGTCGAAGCCACAAGCTTGCAGCCATTTAGCCATGACTATGCCTGGGCACGCGATATCAACCTGGATGGCACCCTGAAATAACGGCACTGCCAAACCAATCACACTTAATATGTTGGATTTATGAGTAACAAGCCAATTCGAGTGGCACAAGTCCTCGCCGGCGCCGAACACGGTGGTGCGGAAAATTTTTTTGTACGCCTGGTAAGTGGATTAAACCCAAGAGGGGAAATTAACGAGAAGGCATTTATTCGTAACCACGACCATCGCGTACAGGCACTGCGTAACAATGGCGTTGAAACTGAAGGCTTCAAGTTTGGTGGCAAGCTGGATTTTCTCGGCCGCAGAATTTACCGGGAGGCCTTGGGCAACTGGCAGCCCGATATTGTGATGACCTGGATGGGGCGCGCCACGATTATCACCCCCAATTCAAAAAACTACTTACTGGTTAGTCGCCTAGGGCACTACTACAATCTTAAGTACTACCGCCATGCAGATTACTGGATCGGTATCAGTAAAGGCATCTGCCAGCATATGATTGATGGCGGTATCCCCAAAGACCGCATTTTTCATATCCCCAACTTTGCCGACGAGACTCCTGTAGAACCTCTACCACGCAACAGTTTTAATACTCCGGAAGACAAACCCCTGATTCTCGCTGCCGGACGTCTGCATATCAATAAAGGGTTCAATGTTCTGCTGCACTCCCTGGCACAGATTCCCAATGCGACACTGTGGCTAGCAGGTGCTGGGCCAGAGGAGGCCAAATTAAAGGCCCTGTGTCACAGGCTTGGCCTGGATCAGCGGGTACGCTTTCTGGGCTGGCGCAACGATGTCACCACCCTGATGCGCACTGCCGATCTATTTGTGTGCCCATCACGCCACGAGGGATTGGGCTCGATCGTAATGGAGTCCTGGGCGCACCGCTGCCCAATAGTAGCAACCAACTCCCAGGGGCCGGGTGAGGTAATTACTGACGGTAAGAGCGGCCTAATCACTCCGATCGATGATGCAGACGCACTAGCTAAAGCCATTAAATCAGTACTGGACAACCCTGAGTTGCGCCAGAGCCTGATTGAAAATGCGTCGGAGGTCTATGCAAATGGCTATTCGAAAAAGTTTATCGTGGACTCCTATATTGAGCTCTACGATAAACTAATGCACCGAGGGCGCCCTTAATGAACAAAAAAAGCCACCAATTTATGGTGGCTTTTTTCACATCAGGCCAAAATTTTGGCACCTGCTACTGATAAGCCTCCGGTAAATCCCTCAATAAGGCGCTCACACCCCGGACAATGAGACGCTGGCGCTGCTCAATGCTATCTGGGCGAGTCAGTAGTTCACTGGCACTTCCACCCCAAATAATTTCCCCCCCTGGGCGACCAATCCCCACACTCATAATCACCAGAGGGGCATCAGTAAGCGGCGGTAACTCTACAACCTCTTGGGGCGCATTACTGTCAAACTGTTTATCCCAACTGGGGTCCCTAGTATCCCCGGAAAAAAACTCATCAACAACGGCAACCTGGTAGTCAACCACCATATCGGCTTCCTGGTCCTGCCCCACCTGACGATAACCTCTTTGCTGCAACTGCGCCGCGACTGTGCCACGCATTTCTTCATCCAACTCCACCAATTGCGCCGGCGCATCGGGCGCATCCCCGAGCGGCGTTACTCCCCATTTGTAGGTGGAAAAAGCCACCGGCTGGGCTCCTGTATTTACTCGCTCCACCTGCATCTCCTGGCATCCTGCCATTAATAGCAATGTCACCAGACCCGTCATTATGTAACGCATAAATACTCCTTAACTTTCATACTTATTTAACCGGTTCAGAAAAATCATAGAGTTCTATTTTGGGACTCCACTTATACCATTCAGGTTCAGCTTTTGGGTACAAAGGATAGTGACTGCCGCTCTCCACCTCGAAACCCATGAAGGGCGCTTCCGGCGTCGCAAAGGCAACCCCCCCTTTTATCAAGGCTTGAGCGGATTCTGTATTGACATTAAGACCGCTCCTCAAACCAAAATTCACCTCTACACCACTGGCATTCCAAAACACAGTGTGCTCACGCACTAATGGTTGATACTGCGGCTCGATATGCACATAGATGTAAACTCGGTCAGCCAATTCTCCCAGGGAAAAACCTGTAACCTCACCCACCTGGACCTGCCGGTAATAAACGGGACTCCCAGCTACCAGAGAGCCGCGCCTCGCGGCATCCAGTATCACAGCTAACCCGGGTCGGCTCATGGTATCGGCAAGATCCTCTTTAGGCGCTTGCAGCTCTGCATAAAACTCCGTTTGCATGGGCCCCAGGCCCGGCTCTAAAGCCAAATAGCGCCCGGTTATCAATGTATCCAGGTGGGCAACTTTACTTATGCCTATCTGTGGCGACACCACCCAAATACGTGTGCCTGCACGGGCAAAGCTTGCACCACGGTGATAAAGCTTGGCACGGGCATGGACCTCTCCGAGGTCTGCGCCAAGACGTAACCGAGTAATTTCCCCAATTTGCACACCTTTATAGCGCAGAGGGGCCCCAACTTTCAGCCCTTCCGCACTGGGAAGGTTGATTCGTATTTCAATCCCTTCTTCAAGTGCATCCTCACGACTGCTGTACAGAGGAAATTGATCGCCATTTTGCACTGGTGCTGATTTCGCACGATCCTCACGCCGGATGCCAAAAGCAACGCCCCCACGCAACAATGACATCAAGGAGTCCGCCTGTACTTCAATCCCCTCACTAAGACTGGCACTGGCGCGCAGACCGCTGACATTCCAAAAACGAGTACCCTGGTGTACCAAGTGCGCATAGCGCGGCTCAATTACCACGTACACCTCAACCCCCTCACCATCTCTACGCAGCTCCATTCCCTGCACCTTACCCACTTCGATACGCCGGAAGTACACAGGAGCTCCTCGTTGAAGTGAACCTGGGTTGCGTGTGGTGAGACGCAGGTGTAAACCGGGTACGCGGGGATCTCTTGGCGGTGCCGAGGCACGTGCCGTAAAAATACGCTGGGATCGGTTTCCCCGGCGAAGATCTACTTCGATGCGATTGCCCTGAATCAGCTTGTTAAGGCCGCCAGTAAAGTCAAATGTGGGGGGGGCTAGCCAGAAACGAGTATTTTCACTGAGGAGGTCATCAGTTACTGGGTCCATCAACACTTTAACTTCTATGCCATCCATACGCTTGTTAGCTTTTGCCCTGCTGACTTCACCTACTTGAATCCCCTGGTAATACACTTTGGTGCTGCCAGGCGTAACATCTACACCGCGATCAAAATTTAAAGTGACAGAAATCCCTGCATCTGCAGCAGCAAAATTTTTATATAATTTAAATTCTGTGCCATTTACGGCTAAGGGGGATTGACGCTGAGATTCCGGGGTATAAAAGCTGACACCGCCGGCAAACAAGGCGGCAAGAGATTCCAAATTAATGCTAATTCCGCTGATGCCACCTTCAATTGAAATACCTGAACTGTTCCAAAAACGGCTGCCCCGGTGAATTAGATAGGCATATTCACGACGAATAAACAGCTCGATACTGACTTCATTACCATCCTCTTCAAGGCTGTAATCCGCTACCTGGCCCACCCTTAACTGGCGGTAATAAACAGGGGAGCCACGGCTCAATGAGCCCAAGCGGCGGGATTTGAGCACCACGCGCAGGCCATCTCCGCGAATAAATGCCGGGGGCTGGTCCAGCGCAACAAATTCGCGCTTGCGTTTGCCGCTGCCAGATTCAACTGCAATATAGTTACCTGATAGTAATGTCTCTAAACCACTGATACCTGTGATGGAAAGCTCCGGTTTCACTACCCAGAATTCAGTCCCTTCAACTAGCAGATACTCTGCACTGCGATTGAGGCTGACCTCCGCCAACACTCCATCAGCACCATTTAACTCCTTAGCATTGGGTACCAGGCGTACATCCTGCACAAGGCCGATATCTACACCGGAATACTTCACGACGGTCTTCCCCTTCACCAAGCCATCGCCAGAGTGAAACAGGATGCTCGCCTTTACATCTCCCTCGGCCACGTCCTGGTATAGCAGCCAAACTGCGATCAGTCCCGCCACCAAAGGCAGAATCCAAACCAACGGTAATCCCTTACTCGCGCGCACCACCCCCCGCTGGGCCCCACCGTTTAAACGTGCCCCTTCAACGCCACTATTTTCAGGGGGCAAATTATCAGCCATTTTCTGCGGCACCCCGATGTGCCGTCTCCGGTGCTACATCCTTACTGTATAAGTCACCATCATAAGCATCCCAAATAAGTCGGGGATCAAAAGAACGTGCAGCCAACATAGTAACGATTACCACAGAGGCGAAAGCGGTGCTGCCAGGACCCGCCACCACCTGAGCAATAAATCCCATATCGACTAATGCCACCAAAATGGAAATCATAAAAAGATCCAGAAGAGACCATCGCCCAATACCGGCAACTACCCGATAGATTTTCATTGCCTGGGAAGGCACAAACGTTAGGCGCAGTTGCATCTGAACCAGCAATAAAGCCAAGCCCAACAACTTCATTACTGGCACAGCAATACTTGCCACAAAGACAATAAGCGCAATTCCCCACATCCCGCTGTTATATAGCTGCATAACGCCACTAATTATGGTGGTTGGGTCGCCGGCACCAAGGTAAACCACCGTCATAATCGGGAGAATATTTGCTGGTAACAATAATAGGGCCCCGGTAATTGTTAGTGCCCAGGTAAGCATCAAACTCCCCAAAATACGCCCGTGCACCCGTCCACCACAGCGAGGGCATCGGCAGTGCCCACCCGCAATTGGCAAAATAATTAATTGATGGCAGCTGAGACAGCTTGTCAGGCCCTCATGAATCCCTTTGCGAGGGAATTTCGAACTCATGTCAGTTTCTCCCGCTGAGCACGCCGAAGTGCCAGCCGGTGCCAAATGGCATTCTGGTCAAAACTGAGTGAAGAGAGATTCGCAACCAGCATCATGGCGCCAAAGCAATACAGCCCCGGTTCCACATCCATTTTTCCCAGATCCCTTAATTTAATCAGCGCTACAAGAATGCCGAGCATATATACATCCAGCATCCCCCACTCTTTGATATGTTGGTACCAGCGCACCGCAATAGAAACCCAGCGATCCAGCAGCCCCAAAAAACTGCCGCAACAAACAAATAACAGCAGCAGAAATTTTCCCAAAGGAGCCAGCACACTGCAGAATAAGACCAGTGACGCCAACCAGATATAGCCAGCTTTAAATAATGAATAAACACCATTCATCAGGGTATTCTCGGCACCAAAAGAGAATAACGAGAATTTAAGGAGCGGGAGACTCGCTGAGGGAATAAATAGCAGTAGCCCAGTCAAGCTTAAGGCAATGGTGTAGTAGACGCTGTGATTGGCATTGCGATGCAGAGTGCAACCACAGCGTGGGCAAGTCAGCTTTTGACCGGGCGGTGCCAACCCGCCAGTCAGCAATAGATCGCACTCATGGCAAGCATGCTGCCAACGTATCTGTTTATCATCACGCAGCTGTTCCATGTGCGAGAGGTCCTTGCCTTATCCTGCACAATTTTTGCCGCATCCAAATGCTTCGATGGCGCGTCTATTGCAATATAGGGCCATTGCCCTATTCAATGCTGCCCTGACATTGCCAGGCAGTTACCGGTAAACGCACATTCGCGTCGGTTTAACGAAGATATACCAAAAAGCCGAAAGCGTCGCCTCGACGCTCAGGCTGGCCGCGGGTACACTCTCGCGACTGCTGATTGGGGAGACTGGCAGCACAACCTAACTTTGCGAGCCAAAGGAATCCACCGAGTACCTAGAACTCGAGTGCCGCTCCAGATACTTTTTAGAAGCTTGAAGACCGCACCCGCCACAGGAAGTTGAAACAGATGAAAAGAAGTAACCGCACAGAGCCGCGAGGCCGCCAGTTGCGTCCACTGAAGAAACTACTCGCCGCCGCCCTACTCGGATTCGGTGCCATGCAGGCCCAGGCCGACACCCTGTGGGATATTTATACTCAGGCGCTAGATAACGATCAGCAACTTGCCGCCGATCGAGCCACCTACCATGCAGGTATCGAGGCAAAGAACCAGCTGCGAGCACCGCTATTGCCGCAGGTAAATGCCAGATTCGAGGCCTCCAGAGTCCATGAATTTAACATCTCAAACGGGGCACAAATTCTTGAAGATGGCCCCGTTGATGGTGATCTAGTTGACTTTAACCGAAGATCAACCGGGACCTATCAAAATAGGGTGTACAATGCCACACTGACCCAAGCAATTTTTGACGCCCCTGCTTGGTTTGATTACCAACGGGGTAAAAGATTAACCAAAGTTGCTACTGCAGAATTTAGTGCCAATCAGCAAGAAATGATGCTTCGAGTCGCCACAGCCTATTTCGATGTACTACGCGCCTATGACATCCTGGAATCCGCAGTGGCCGAGGAGAAAGCCCTAGCCAAGCAGTTGGAGCAAACTCAGCAGCGATTCGAAGTAGGCCTAACCGCAATTACTGATGTGTATGATTCCCAGGCGGCCTTCGACAGCTCTGTAGCCCGCCGCTTAACCGCTCAAGACGAGCTGCTCAGTAACTTCGATGCCCTATCAATCCTCACCGGTAGCTATCACGATGAGGTTGCTCCTCTCGTAGATACCTTCCAAGTCGCACCTCCGGTGCCGGCTGAACGTGCAGACTGGGTCGACTTCGCTTTGGCCAATAACTTCGACTTGAAAGCTGCACGACTGAATGCCGAGGCGGCCCGCTACAATGCCCGTTCTGCCGCCAGTGAGCACCTGCCCACTCTTACCGGCTCCCTCTCCTATAACAAGCTCACCTCAAACGGTACTGAACGTGTGAGATTCAGAGACGAGACTCGCCAATCAGATACTGAGTTTCCCAGGGACTTGGACGACCGTGATTCTGTAGCCGCAGTCACACTGAATATACCGATTTATACTGGTGGCCTTTTGAGCGCCAATCGACGTGAAGCGCGTAACTTATCCTTTCAAGCACAAGACCTGCGCAACCTGGCTGAACGCAATACTATCCAAAACACCCGCACCCTACATCGTGCAGTGGTAACAGATGTATCCCGTGTGGCAGCCCGACAACAGGCTGTGGTCTCCGCAAAGAGTGCATTGGATGCCACTCAAGCCGGCTACGAGGTGGGTACGCGCAATATCGTAGATGTGCTTTTAGCGCAAAACACCCTTTATTCAAATCAAACCGAATATGCCAACGCCCTCTACGACTACATCATCAACACCTTAAGCCTTAAGCAGGTAGCGGGTCTCCTTTCACCACAGGATCTACAAGAATTGGATGTTATGTTGAACCCGGCCAACAATGTTCACCGTGTAGCGGAAGCCGGCCCAAGCGGTTCCAAGTAGCTAACTCGACTCCAAAGAAATGTGAGCAGCTCCAAGAGAGCCGCTCACACTTTTCCTGAACTCGGCATCAGCCTGTCTATCTCTTCTAGCAGGCGCTGCAAAGCCCCACTATTTTGCTTCGCTACTGCCCTAGCTCGTTGACCTAAGACCTGTCGCTCCTTATCGTTCAGTAACCACTGCTTTATCTGATTACTCAGTGATACAGCATCCGCCGCAATTGCCAATCCGCCAGCATTCTTTAAAAGATCAGCCACGGTCGCGAAGTTATGCATGTATGGCCCGGAGATAGTCGGTATCCCCCAGGCCGCCGGCTCAATCATATTGTGCCCTCCCACAGGGACCAGGCTCCCCCCCACAAAAGCCACATCACAGGCACCATAGAAACGCAGTAGCTCACCCATGGTATCCCCTAAAAGAACCTGATCATCCGCTTTTGGAGCACCACCACTACTGCGCCTTGAAACCTGAAAGCCTCGCTCCTGACATAAACGGGCAACATCATCAAAACGCTGAGGGTGACGCGGTACCAAGACTAAAAGCAGATCTGAAAAGTCCTTAATCAGGGTAGAGAACGCATCCAGTATGATCTCATCCTCGCCGGCATGGGTGCTGGCTGCCAGCCAAACCTTACGATTTAAAGAGCCGCGCCATTGGTGGGATAGCGCCTGCGCTTCGCTGATGAGGCCCAGGTCAATATCCAGGTCAAACTTAATATTGCCGCTGGCCACTACTTTCTCTCGAGGCAAGCCCAGAGAAACAAAACGTTCAGCGTCTACTGGGTACTGGGCAACAACTTTATCCAAATTGCCCAACATTGAGCGGGTAAACCCAATAAATCGCCCATAACCCCGGGCAGATTTCTCACTCAAACGTGCATTGGCAAGCAATGCAGGGATCGCCCTCTTTCGACATAAACGCAGAAGGTTTGGCCACAATTCGGTCTCTACAATCACCAACATAGTGGGGTTGAGAGCTTCCAGAAATGGATTGAGGAACTCGGGTAAGTCATAAGGTAGGTAATAATGGAGCAGGCGGCCGCCCAAAATCGGGCTTAAGGACTTTGTAACCCGCTCGGAGCCTGTAGGGGTACTCGTTGTAACCAGCCAATGCCAATCAGGATAGCGAGCTGCTAATTGAGCAATAACGGGGATCGCAGCGAGGGTCTCCCCCACAGATACGGAGTGAACCCATATTAATGGAGCTTGACTATAGCGTTTTGGCACCCGTCCCAGCCGCTCCTCGAAACGCTGACGATAAGCTGGCTGGCTACGGCCGCGCCACCATAACCGAAAAAAAATAAATGGAATGGCTAAGCGAAAAAGCCAGTTGTAAAGGGTCTGCATATATCCAGCTGTCACCAGTTGGCAATTATTTGGAATCCGAGCCGAAGCTCCAGCCAGCTATCTTACAGGCAGAGAGTACAACTTGAACTTTTTATGTGACTTACTAGCAGTCCACAACCCGGTAAAAATCTGAGCGAGCCCCAAACACTCCACAGGCCATGCCTACAGAACGACATAGGCGCAACCAAGGCCGGGAACCCAGGCGGAGCCCTCCAAAAACCAAGCCAAACAAGCAGAGAACCCCTGCAACCATAAGTTGGAATATCGCTGAAAGTAAAATTCCTAGCCGACTGCGCCCAGATTGCAACTTTTGCTTTGCAAGCGTGATACCTGCTGAATATTTGCGACGGGAAAGCCAGCGTAAGTTCGCGCGGCTTATTGGTACAGGTTCGAATACTTTTGCTTCAGCGCAATGAATGATGTCTCCACCCTTGGTATGCAGCTCAGAAAAGAACAACACATCCTCACCACCTCCAAAGGGATCCCGCTCATCAAAGGACAAGCTAAACTCACGAATTATTTTCATTGGAATCAGGACATTATTGGTGGCACAGTAGGTGAGGTGATCACCTGTTTGCCTCTTCCTTCGAGAGAAATATCTTGAGTAATAAGTCGGCACTGAGTCTGGCAATTCCCGTATCACACTACCATTTACTACCGTGTTGCCACCAAGCTCTTGAGCAAATCGAAACAACTTGACCAGCCAGTCTCGAGCCACCCATTCATCATCATCAATAAAAATAAGGTAATCCGCATTTTTGCCCTGTGCCTCTTGAATACAGCGATTGCGAGCAATGGGAATTCCACGGCGTTCTTCAAGGACGTAAAGAATTGGGAGGGACGAATCTGTTGCGAAGGACTCCACTACCGCCTTCCCCCCCTGCTCCTCAGGGTCATTATCCACTACTGTCACACTTACATCTGCATCTGCAGGTAAATCAAGCTCGGCAAGACTTTGCAAAGCAACGCGAAGTTGCTCCGGCCTTTTGCAGGTGCAGATACAAATGTCTAGCAGTGGTCGCAATTTAAACTCCACAAACAACCAAATATTAAATCAGGGCGTTAGCAATAGCAGCGCAGCCTATACCCCTCTATTTGGCATGTCTATAATATTTGACTTTTAGTAAGCCTGTAGTCAGCTCATCAACTTATTGCCCGTTGAGCTAGACAGTCTGAGTAATACCTAGTACACACTTATGTCGTGAAACAATCCATGAAAGTAATGCAACTGCTTCCCGCTTTAAACTCCGGGGGAGTCGAGCGGGGTACGCTCGACTTGGCAAGAATGCTCATTCAAGCCGGCCACACTTCTATCGTTGTATCTTCTGGGGGCACCATGGTTCCAAAATTGGAATCCGAAGGGTCCAGGCATTTTACACTGCCTATCCACAAAAAGTCCCTAAGTAGTTTGCTACAGGTTAGACCGTTAAGACAACTTATCGAATGGGAAGCTCCAGATATATTGCATGTTCGATCCAGGGTCCCCGCCTGGCTCACTTTCTTGGCTTGGAGAAAACTAGATATCCAGTCGCGGCCACGCCTAATTAGCACCGCCCACGGCCTGTATTCAATTAATCGCTACAGTGCCATTATGGCCCGGAGCGAGCAGGTAATCGCAATATCCGAGTGCGTGAACGATTACTTACATGATAATTACCAAGCCTATCTACAACGTCCCCCAGAAGTGATCTATCGCGGAGTTGATACCGAGGAATTCAATCCCAACATCTCGGTTCCAGCTGACTGGAAAGCGAACATTGAGAAGGAATATCCAAATCTAGCAAATAAGCAATGGCTTCTCTTGCCCGGCAGGCTGACTCGCTGGAAAGGTCAAGAGGATTTTATTGAGCTAATCCAGCGTTTGATCAGTAAGCATCATGATATTCATGGGATCATTCTCGGTGGGGCTGAAGCTAACAAGAGCCACTATGAAAAGGAACTGAAACAAAAAGTAAGAGAGAAAGGAATAGAGGGGCACCTTACCTTTGTCGGCCATCGTAGTGATATTCGTTATTGGTATAAGGAATCTCGTCTCGTGTACAACCTATCCAAACGACCTGAGCCATTTGGACGTACCGTGATAGAATCTGCAGCTATGGGAACACCCGTAATTGGATACAACATCGGTGGTCCCGCAGAGTCTCTGCGTGTTTGCTTTCCACAAGGGTTGGTAGAGCAAAACGATGCTGAAGCACTTTATAATCGCTCACGGGAATTGCTAAAAGGCCCAAAACAAAAAGCCTCCCTTTCTGAAGACTTTACCCTCAAGCGCCAAGCAGAACATACCATCGAAGTCTATGAAACCATGATCAAAAAGTCGCCCGGAGCCTGATATAGTGATTGATTTAGGCTACAGTAAGCCTTTTGCCAGTGGTGGGAACCGCTTTTGCTACCGCCACCCAGAGAAACCTCTGCTCTGCATAAAGGTTATGCGCCCAGGGCGCACCGCAGAATTGCTCGGACGAGCACCATGGTACAAAAAGTGGCGCGGTGAAGATGATTTTGATGATAATTTGCGTGAACAAGAAGGCTATTCGCAAAAAGCTATCCAGCAAAATAAAGAAGGCCTCTGGCAACATTTACCTCGCTGGTACGGGATACAACAAACCAGTCTGGGCCCCGGTGCAGTAACAGACCTTATCCTGGAGAGCGAGGGCAACCCAGCCCCTACCTTGCGCCAATATCTGAATAAGCATGGCCTAAACAGTGAAATAAGATCTGCCCTTGAACGCTTTGCAGCATGGCTCTTGGAGTATGGTGTACTGACCAAGAACCTGATTGCACACAATCTAGTTGTGCGCAGGGAAAATGAAAAATTAGAAATTTATATTATTGATGGCTTGGGTTGTGCATCTTTTTTGCCCTTGCCTCAAATTTCTGACTACTTCGCCAAACGCTACATTCAGCGGCGAATCCGGCGCATGTGGCTTCGAGTTGAGTGGGAGATTTCAGATAAGAAAACCCCCTGGAGGAAGTTTGAGTCTCAAGGCCTCAAACACTAGCGAAATGGCAAGTCGCAGCGGCGGAGTAAAGCCTGGGCACATAGGAGATATTGATCCAAAGGCTCTCGTCGCTTTTGTTTTGCCACCTCAGCTACTTGGTCACTAATAATTCCCTGGTCTACCAACCTTTGCACCGCAGCCCTGACTTTATTGGATCGTGCTCGACTTGGCACACGCATAACACCCACCTGGGCACTGCTCTGTAAAGATTCAAACAGCATAGAGATACTGTCTTCACTAACCCAAATTTGCTCAGCCGCCGCCATCTCTTCTTGTAACCACATGGGGGAGCAGGTACGCCAATCCACCATCTGGACATTGTCTACCAATAGTGAAGTAATCGTGCTCTCAGGAGTTCTGCGGCTATTGGACAACTGCCATTTAAGAGGTTGTTGAAGTAACTGATCCACTTGGTGATGAATAGCACTGTCATCCCATGAATAGTGACTACTTGGTCCCCCCAGTAATATTAGCCCCCGCCCAGATTTTTTAGACCCTTGTGGCAAAGGGCCTGTCAGTGCACCCTGACTGAGAATCACATTATCTAAAGGAGGCGGGCGGTCGTGCTCTGGCACTATCGAAAAGTCAAACCAGCGAAATGGCAACTGTGGGAGGTTAATAGCTACTGCACGCCCCCCAAAACGGTGACGTGCAGCTAACATAGGCAAACGACTTCGGCGGCCAGTTCCAATCAGAAAATCCGGCTTAGGGAGCTTGGGAATCTCACCGGCAGTTCCGAAAAGGATATTAGAGGCCGTAATGGAAGTGGAGATATCAAAGCTCCTAATCTGGCCCACGAAACTACTTCGCAACCCAGTGATCAATGCCGCACTTTGCTTTTCGTGTGCGCGGTTACCATCTAGAAAGCACCATATTGTCAGTTGCAAAAGAAATCCTTGATATGCAAACAGAGGCCAATTATTAAACAAGTCATCAACTTACTGGCGCCAATTGCTAAAATCTTGTAGATGCTTTTACAGGGGCCGCCACTGTTGAACCCTCACCTCTTCCAGTATAACCTTCCAGCCGGTTGTGCGGATGCTAAGAACCCTGCACATCTAAAACTTATCAATGCACTAAATATATTACCTATTTCGAAGATTGTATCCATCTTAAGCTCCCCAGAGTATTGCTATAGCATTTACCGTTGGCAACCCATGGGCAGCTTCAGCAAGCCTTGTTTGCCTAAAGCAGAAACATTATCAACTACACACTTAGTTATGTCAGAAACTGGAAGTAACTCCAATCCACTCCCTCCAGCACGTTACCGAAGGCAAGATTCCAGGTGGGTCTCTATACCGCTCCGCATAGTTTACTTGGGGCTATTCCTTCTGCTTTGCGGTTTTTACCTGACTCCCAAGGTCTCGGGCGTACAAACAAGCTTCTATTTAACTTTACTGCCAGCGACACTTTTTCTGCTGCCTTGGAGGAAAGACTATTCGTTCATATTTTCATGGCAATTTGTTGCTTTTTGCAGCCTTCCTTTGATATTGGCACTATCCACTTTTTGGGCCGACGGTGCGAATGCTGATGTCGTGCGAGAGGCAACATACTACTGGAAGCTGGTACTCTATTTAGCGGCTTTTTACTGTGCGATATATCTATTATTAGAACAATATGGAGATAAAATTTTACGAAACCTATTACTTGCAATAATTTTAGTGGGATTAGTTTCCGGGATCGCCTCATTAATTGCATATGGTATTGATGGTGGGTTTCAGAAATTTTACCGTATAGGTGGAGTATCTTTAGAAGGGAATATTGATAAAACCGGCATGCTATTTGGCTTCCACGCGTTGTTCTGCTGCTATGGAATCAGGCACTCCTCTCTATTTTGGCGCTGGCTATCTTGGACTGGATTAGTGATTTCCTGCACCTATATTTTTCTTTCACAGACCAAGATTCCGATAATAATGGCAGGGGTTGCTATTCTACTCTCAGCAACTCTAACTCCTTCGCGTATATTCAAAATACTTGTGGCACTGGTACTTTTTACTGCTATACCCTTTGCCTACTTTATTATGTTTGGTGACTTGCCGCTATTCCATCGAAGCGTCGCCTATTCAGCTCGCCTGGAACTATGGGGCAAAACTTTCGAAGAATTTATGCTCTCCCCTATCGTTGGCTCAGGGCTGGTTCACAAGCAATTTATCACGCTAAATTATGTACTGCCTCATCCACATAACTACCTCTTGGATGTGGCTCGCTTTACAGGCCTACTCGGCATCGCAGCTTGTGCTTGGCAGGGGCTAGGTGTGCTTTACACTGTCGCAACCAAGAAAAACCTACTTAGTTGGGTTCCAGGCTTATATGTTGCCTGGTTCCTGTTCGGTACTTTAGCGATGCTAATTTACGCCCAACAACCTTTGGTCAAACCTAACTACATCTGGTTCTTCTATTGGGCTCCTCTCGCAATCCTTTTGGCCCGCAGTTATCTTGAGCAAGGTAAACTCAGGCCCTCGGGCTCTGCTTACCAGCAGATCTACCAGAAACAAACTCCTCCAAATATTGAGTCAAACTGATGAATGTCACCGTTTTCGGCACCGGTTACGTAGGTCTGGTGCAAGCTGCTGTACTGGCTGAGGCCGGCAATAAAGTAGTCTGTATTGATATTGATAATGACAAAGTCGAGCGTCTGAAACAGGGGCATATCCCTATTTTCGAGCCAGGCCTTGAGCCGATGGTGAAAAGTGGGATCAACACCGGCAATTTGTCATTCTCGACCAATGCCGCTTATGGTGTTGAACATGGAGAGCTTATTTTTATTGCGGTCGGCACGCCACCAGATGAGGATGGCTCCGCCGATCTTAGACACGTCCTTACCGTTGCAAAGACTATTGCGCAGCATATGGACAGCAAAAAATTTATTATCACAAAGTCAACGGTGCCCGTAGGTACTGCCGACAAAGTCCGCGCGACAGTCGAACAGCAGCTAACTGGCCGCAATAGACCCGATTTAACATTTGATATTATTTCAAATCCGGAGTTTCTCAAGGAGGGATCTGCTGTCTCAGATTGCATGCGCCCTGATCGCATCATAATAGGCACCTCTGAGGCCGAATCGGAGCAAAAACTCCGCCATCTATACGCGCCATTTAATCGCAACCACGAGAAGATTCTCGTTATGGATGTTAAAAGCGCAGAGCTGACCAAGTATGCGGCTAACTGTATGCTCGCTACCAAAATCAGCTTTATGAATGAGATGGCAAATATTGCCGATAAAGTTGGTGCTGATATCGAGGCCGTGCGCAAAGGTATCGGCTCTGACCCACGGGTTGGCTATCACTTTATTTATGCTGGCATCGGTTATGGCGGCTCTTGTTTCCCAAAAGATGTCAAAGCCCTGATTTCTTCTGCACAGCAATTAGGCTTGTCGGCGGACATCCTCTCTGCAGTCGAATCACGCAACGAACAGCAGAAACACTATCTAGCCGAGAAAATTGTGGGACATTTTAAGGGGAACCTGAAAGGGAAAACCTTTGCGCTCTGGGGCCTTTCTTTTAAACCCAACACTGACGACATGCGAGAGGCACCGAGCCGTATCCTACTAGAACGCTTGTGGGAGCAGGGTGCACGGGTTCAGGCTTTCGATCCTGAAGCCATAGAAGAGTGTCGCCGTATCTATGGAAATCGAGCAGACCTAAAACTCTGTGCATCAAAAAATGAGGCACTGCAAAACGCCAATGCCCTGATTATCGCTACAGAATGGCAACAGTTCAAAAGCATCGATACAGATGAACTGAAAGCAACTTTGGTTTCTCCAGTCATTTTCGATGGCCGCAATCAGTATGAGCCAAGCGAAATGCAGGAAGATGGATTTGATTACTATTGTGTGGGAAGGCCTGATACCAATGCAGCCCCATAATAAATAATATAATTACAAGTTTGATGAGTAATAAAAAAACCCGGTTTTCACCGGGTTTTTTATTATCTCTGACCAGCATCTTAAGCAATTCGAATATTTACTTCAGGTGCATCAGTGACATCGCTCAACCACCCCCGATGAGCGGCGCTACGTCCCTGAACCACATCGAAATAGAGACTCTGTAAGCGGCCGGTGATCGGCCCGCGCCGACCACTGCCAATTGAACGCCCATCTAGAGAGCTGATCGGCAGTACTTCAGCCGCAGTGCCCGTAAAGAAGGCTTCATCGGCAATATATACTTCGTCCCGGGTAATCCGCTTCTCCACCACCCTGTATCCGCATTCCCTGGCGAGTTCAATTACAGTATCGCGGGTAATTCCATCCAGGCAGGAGGTAAGCTCCGGCGTATAGATGATACCTTCGCTAACGATGAAAAAGTTCTCTCCACTCCCCTCTGCCACATAGCCTTCTGGGTCTAATAGGAGCGCCTCATCACAACCGTTGCGCACAGCCTCCTGTAGAGCCAGCATAGAGTTGATGTAATTGCCATTGGCCTTGGCTTTACACATGCTGATATTGACATGATGGCGGGTATAGGAGGAGGTATTCACCTTGATACCTTGTTCCAAGGCCTCCGGGCTCATATAACTGGGCCATTCCCACGAAGCTACGATGACATGGGTTTTGAGACCCTCAGCACGTAGCCCCATTCCCTCGGATCCGAAAAACACCATGGGCCTCAGATAGGCCTGATGCAGGTTATTCTCCCTCACTACCAAACGCTGAGCTTCATTCAGCTCATCAACATCGAATGGCATTGGGATATTCATAATTTTTGCAGAGCGAAATAGTCGGCGGGTATGGTCCAGCAAGCGAAAAATACTGGCGCCTCGGTCAGTTTCATAAGCCCGTACCCCCTCGAACACTCCCATCCCGTAGTGCAGGGTATGGGTCAGTACATGAACGCGTGCATCGCGCCAGGGGACCAGCTCACCGTCAAACCAGATAACGCCGTCGCGGTCGGCAAAAGACATGGGAAACTCCTACAAATCCTGAAAAACAGTTTAATCGGGCAGCAGGAGGTAGCCGGCCTTTAACCGAGCAATTGCTGCCAGTTTGTTTGAACGGTCTTTCTTTCCGCTGTGAATCGGTCATCGCTCACAATCCCTGGCAGTTGTTGTAGTGCCAGGCGATGACCCTCAGATCGGTAGGCTTTGTAGGCGTCGATCAGATGTCCAGCTTGTTTGGCTGGCATCAGGCCCGCGTCAATCAGACTTTCGAGAATGCGAATATTATCGGTATAACGCACTATCGAGGGCGCAGTTTGCGCCCAGGCCAGAGCAGCATATTGAACCAAAAACTCAATATCGACAACACCGCCCGCTCCGTGTTTCAGGTCGAACTTTTGATCATTGCTCTTATCGAGATGGGAGCGCATTTTATTTCGCATTGCGATCACTTCCTCGCGCAATTTCTGCTCATTTCTGTGCTCGCAAAGCAATCTCAAACGAAGCTCCTGGAAATCCTCACACAGGCGGCTGCTACCCGTCACCGGCCGGGCGCGCACAATTGCCTGGTGCTCCCAGGTCCAGGCACTCTCACGCTGGTACTTGTCAAATGCCGCCATAGAAGTGACCAGTAGCCCTGAATTACCAGAGGGCCTCAGGCGAGTGTCCACCTCATAGAGTGGTCCGCTCAATGTGCGCGTTTGCAGAATATGGATCAGGCGCTGCGCCAGACGGGTATAAAAACGCTGGTTATCAATGCTGGTATCCCCGCTAGTATTGAGCTGGGGGTCTGCATCATGCACAAACACAATATCCAGATCAGATCCATGGGCCAACTCGAGACCGCCAAGTTTACCGTAGGCGATAATGGCAAAACGCATATCCTCTACGGTAGCGCCTGCAGGCAAGCCGTATTTGTCCACCATCTGCGCCCAGGCCAGATGCAAAGATTGCTGTAGAATTGCCTCAGCAAGCCAAGTGAGGGAGTCGCTCACTCTCATCAGCGGCAGAGCCCCACTTACCTCCTGGGCAGCAATACGCAGGCTTTGACTCTGCTTGAAGTAACGCAACGCTTCCATCTGTTGCTCCAAATCAGCAGGATCAACGCGCAATAGTTCTCGACGCAGCTCATCTGCAATATCCTCCGCTGTAGCCGGCGCTAACAGGCGACGTGAATCCAGTAATTCATCCAGAAGTATCGGGTGGCGTGCGAGCTGCTCTGCAATTCGCGGGCTGGCACTACAAAGCCGCACTAGCTGGCTCAGTACCGGTGGGTTTTCATTGATCAAAACCAGGTAGGCGCTGCGGCGCAGTACTGAGCGCACTAGGGGCAGTACTCTAGCAAGCACCAGCAGCGGCTGCTCCTGTAAACTGGCTGCCGCCAATAGCAGAGGCATAAACTGGTCCAGGCGCTCCCGGGATGAAGCAGGCAATGCGATCACCATTGGTGAGTTGGATAGCTCCCGCAACAGATTCAGGGCCTCCCCAGCAGGGACAAAGCCAGCATCCGCCAAGCTCTGCAGGTTGATCTCCTCACTTCCCGGCTCATTACAGCTGCCCCAAAGCCCCTGCCATTCCTCCGCTACACGCGGCTCAGCGATCTCCTCCGGAGGCGCGATTACAGTATCGAATTCACTTTCGACTACATTGCGCACCGATGCCAACTCCCCGAAGAGTTGTCCCCAGTCATCTCGCCCCAGGGCATAAGCAAGCCGCTGACGTTCCTTATCATCTTGGGGTAATGCTTGAGTTTGCTGGTCTCGATAAGCTTGTAGCGCGTGCTCAACCCGGCGCAGTAACAGATAACAGTTTGCCAATTCAGAGGCTACACCGGGCTCTACATGCCCATCACTTTCCAATAGTGGTAGGAGCTTCAACAGGTTGCGTTCACGCAGTGCCGGTTGGCGGCCACCGCGAATTAACTGGAACGCCTGGGCGATAAATTCGACTTCGCGAATACCACCTCGACCGAGCTTGATATTGTCTGTTAGGCCTTTTGCACGCACCTGGCGTTGAATCAAAGCCTTCATCTCCCGCAGCGCATCGATCGCACTGAAATCGATATAGCGACGATAAGTAAACGGGCGCAGCAGCTCCATCAAATCTGCCGCAACTTCCTTATTACCGGCCACAGGACGCGCCTTGACCATGGCATAGCGCTCCCATTCGCGTCCCTGGGTCTGGTAGTAGTCCTCCAGTGCAGCAAAATGGCTCACAAGCGGGCCACTGTCTCCATAGGGGCGCAAACGCATATCCACACGAAACACAAAGCCTTCGGCATTAATAGCATCCAATGATTTGATTAGTCGCTGTCCCAAACGCTGAAAAAACTTCTGGTTTTCCACGCACCGTTCGCCATCTGTGTGGCCGGGTTCCGGATAGGCAAAGATCAGGTCTATATCTGAGGATAGATTCAGCTCTCGCGCACCCAGCTTGCCCATACCGAGCACTACCATAGATTGCGCACGCCCTTCTCTATCCCGCGGCTCGCCGTAGCGCTTTACCAGCTGGGAATGGTGCCATCGCAGCGCCGTATCAATACAAAGCTCCGCCAACTCACTCAGGCGCAGGCAAGTCCGTGGAATATCCCACTGGTCGGCAAAATCGCGGAATATCACCTCCGCGGTAGCGCGATTGCGCAGAAACCTCAGTGCGCTGTCGAGGCTCTCATCACTATTGAAGTCTGGCAGTGCAAGCCCAAGATCCTCGGCTTTTAACAGCTCAACCAAGAACTGAGGTTGCCGGCAGCAATGACGGTGAAAAAACTCAGAACCGATAAAGCTTCTTGCCAATCCCGGCTCTAGGGCCCGCTCTTCTGTAAGCCTCTCCACCTCATCACTAAAAGCAGTGCCCGCCTGTTCGCACCAATCACTCCACAATGAATCCAGCTGGTGTTTGAGTGACTCGGGGCAATTGGCGTGGTCGAACATGGGGTATCAATCCTTAGAGCAGCTATGAGGCTGGTGTGCCTGTTCATTTTTTCCTAGGCCGAATTCAATTTTGAAGCCAGCAGCTTAGAACAGCTAGCTTCTTAATACCTCCACCTGTTCTTCACCAGCTAGGCAATCCAGCTCCAAACTTTAAAACGCAATGTCTGGCGGCGGAGCTACACGCAACACTTCCGCAACGGTAGTCAGGCCGGCTGCCACTTTTTTGGCACCTGAGAGACGCAAGCTACTCATACCCTCTCGCATTGCCTGACGACGCAGCTGCTGCAGATCGCAATCAGGGGTAACCTGTGCTTGGACAGGCTCACTGAACGGCAATATTTCGTAAATGCCTTGACGTCCCAAATAACCGGTATTACGACACTCCAGGCAACCTATCGGTGCATATACCTTTTCCGGGAGCGGAGCCTTCCATGGGCGCACCAGGGATTGCCAATCGGCCTCTGCTATCTTATCCGCACGCTTGCATGACGGGCACAGGGTGCGAACCAGTCGCTGCGCCATTACCCCGAGGATGGTCGATTTAAGTAGGTAGTGAGGTAACCCCAGGTCAAGCAATCGAGTGACCGCCGTAGGGGCATCGTTGGTATGTAAGGTGGAGATCACCAAGTGCCCGGTAAGCGCCGCCTGTACCGCCATCTGAGCTGTCTCAAGATCCCGGATCTCCCCCACCATAATGATATCCGGGTCCTGGCGCATCAGGGTCCGAATACCTGCGGCAAAATCGAAACCGATAGAGTGGTGCACCTGGGTTTGGTTGAAGCTCTCTTCAACCATTTCAATCGGATCTTCCACCGTGGAGACATTCACCGCGCTGGTAGCCAACTGTTTGAGGCCTGTATACAGAGTGGTGGTCTTTCCCGACCCCGTAGGCCCTGTTACCAGTACAATGCCGTTGGGACGCGACAATATTTTTTGCCAGCGGGACAAATCTTCACCACCCAAGCCCAGGTCACTGTAGGAGCGCGCCAGCACTTCGGGGTCGAAAATTCGCATCACCAGTTTTTCACCAAAGGCTGTAGGCAACGTAGAGAGGCGCAGCTCCACTTCACTGCCATCGGGCCGCTTGGTCTTGATACGTCCATCCTGGGGCTTTCGCTTCTCAGCCACGTTCATTCGCCCGAGAATTTTCAGGCGACTGGTCACAGCAGCATTCACCTGATCTGGCAGCTCGTGAATAGGGTGCAGCACACCATCGATACGGAAACGGATTCGCCCCACTTCCCGCCTTGGCTCGATATGGATATCACTGGCGCGCTGGTCGAAGGCATGTTGCAGCAGCCAGTCGACAATATTGACGATATGTTGATCGTTGGCCTCGGGATCCTTTAGGTTGCCGAGCTCCAGCAACTGCTCAAAATTGTTCGCAGTAGATGTACCTTGCAGGCCGCTGGCCCCAGAAATGGAGTTGGCAAGAGAGTAGAACTCCACGCAATAGCGCTTAATATCTGCGGGGTCCGCCACCACTCTCCGTACCATACGGCCACTGGTGTGCTCCAACTGCTCTTCCCAGCCCCTAGCGAAAGGCTGTGCAGTTGCAACCAAGAGTTCTTCTGCTCCCGCTTCAACACATAAGATCTGATGGCGCTTGGCAAACTGGAAGCTCATCACCTCGGTCACCGCACTGACATTCACTTTAAGCGAGTCAATATGATAGAGGGCATGAGAGGAAATATCTGCTAACCAGGCACTGAGAACTTCGCTGTTCAATAGGGCTCCGGGGGCTTTCCGGTTGGCGAGGTCGCAGCTTGCGATGTAGCTGAGAGGGTGCATTTGTGCCTGCTCAGCAGTACGCGGAGTACCTACAATCCGGTTAGCATCCTGCCTGCTCACATAGCCCTGACCGACAAGGTCATCCAGCAGCCCATGTAAGTCCAGCAGCCTGTCCGCGGCTTTGCTCTCTGCCATTGGTAAACCCCCTTTATTCTCATATGGCGACGCCGCATTGTAGCCCCATCCTCAGGGTACAACAGTGCATCGTTAACGCACTATTACCGAAGTTGCTCCGATTGGGGTACCATGCCGCCGTTTCGCACCCTGAGCAATGGAGCTAACCATGGCCCTGTCGAATATTGCCAATCTGTTTGGCCGCTCTCCAATCAAGCCGATTGAGAAGCATATGGCTACGGCCCACGAGGCTTCAGCCGATCTGATTCCGTTTTTTGACGCACTGATCAAAGGTGATCTGGAAGAGGCGGAAAAAATTCAACTGCGCATCTCTGCCACAGAAAACCGCGCAGATGACATCAAAAGAGATCTGCGCCTGCACCTGCCGGACAGCCTGTTTATGCCGGTCTCCAGATCCGATCTGCTGGAGCTGTTGCACGCGCAAGATGAGGTTGCCAACACCGCGCAGGATATCGCCGGGCTGGCAGTGGGCAGGAAAATGCAAATCCCACAAAGCCTGCAGCCGCTCATGGCCACTTTTGTTGAAAGTGCTGTGGCGACCTCATCCCAGGCACTGCGCGCCATTAACGAACTGGATGAGCTGCTGGAAAGTGGTTTCGCCGGCCGTGAGGTCACCATCGCAAAGCGCATGACTGAAGAGCTGGACGAGCTGGAGCGCAAGTCAGACAAGCTGGAAATTGAAATTCGCGCTGCGCTTTTCGCCATAGAAAAAGACTTACCGCCGGTGGATGTAATGTTCCTCTACCGCGTTATTGAATGGATCGGCGAACTAGCCGACCGCGCCCACAGCGTGGGCAACCGATTGCAGTTGTTGTTGGCACGTTAGGGGGTTCAGCGTGGAAATTATTAGTCAATACGGCCATATTCTGTTGATTTTGGCCTGTGTCGCAGGCTTCTTTATGGCCTGGGGCGTTGGTGCAAATGATGTCGCCAACGCCATGGGTACATCTGTGGGCTCGCGCGCACTGACTATCAAGCAGGCGATCATTATCGCCATGATTTTCGAGTTTGCCGGTGCTTACCTAGCTGGCGGAGAGGTAACTGCCACCATTCGCAAGGGTATTATTGACTCGGAAATCTTTGCCTCGCAGCCAGAGTTGCTGGTTTACGGCATGCTATCTGCCCTTCTCGCGGCCGGCACCTGGTTACTAGTGGCGAGCATCCTCGGCTGGCCAGTATCGACTACCCACTCAATCGTTGGTGCAATTGTCGGCTTTTCTGCAGTTGGCATCTCTGCCGACGCTGTGGCCTGGGGTAAAGTTGGCAGTATTGTAGCCAGCTGGGTGGTTTCTCCTCTGCTAGCTGGCACTATCTCCTTCCTGTTATTCCGCAGCGTTCAGCGGCTGATTCTCGATACCGAAGATCCATTCAATAACGCTAAGCGTTATATTCCCTTCTACATGTTCGCTGTAGGCTGGATGATCGCGATGGTGACCCTGACCAAGGGCCTGAAACATGTCTTGAAAGATGCCAATATCCAGCTGACATTCGTGCAGGATGCAGGCATCGCAGCCATTGCCGGTCTTATTGTGGCGGGTATCGGTATTGCCATGCTCAAGCGCGTGAAGCGCGACCCCTCCGCAGAATCCGAGAATCGCTTTGCCAATGTGGAGCGAGTCTTCGCGATTCTGATGATCTTTACTGCCTGTGCCATGGCTTTTGCCCACGGCTCTAACGACGTGGCCAATGCAGTAGGCCCACTCGCAGCGGTTGTAAACACTATCCAGAGCGGTGCGGTAACCGCCAAAGCCACTATGCCCTCCTGGATTCTGCTCCTTGGTGGCCTGGGAATTGTTGTGGGTCTTGCCACTTACGGCTTTAAGGTAATGGCCACTATTGGCAAGAAAATTACCGAGCTGACTCCGAGCCGCGGTTTTGCCGCCGAGCTGGGGGCTGCCGCCACCGTCGTTCTGGCCTCGGGAACTGGACTGCCAATTTCCACGACCCATACCCTGGTTGGCGCAGTTCTCGGTGTTGGCCTGGCACGCGGTATTGGCGCCCTGAATCTGCGTATGATCACAACCATTGCAGCTTCTTGGGTAGTAACTTTGCCCGCAGGTGCCGGTATTGCAATCCTGTTCTTCTACTTGTTTAAAGGTATATTTGGCTGATAAGCCAGTCTTAGGCTTTGAGAAAAGTCGATTAGAGGGAGGCCCCAAAAGCCTCCCTTTTTTATTGCCTCTAAATTCGCCATCTACCTGTTTGAGCTACGCTGTTGCAACGCAGGGCGAGATAGCCTGCCCTTTTATCAGCCGGGAATTCCAGCCTCTCCAAGCAATTGGCCTCCACTGCAATGAAGACTACTAACACATGCCAATGGACTGTCGGAACCTACCTCGCGCAGAGGTTAAAAGATGCGGGAGTCCGGCATTATTTTGCTCTACCTGGCGACTATAACCTGGTACTGCTGGACCAGCTATTGATGCACAGGGACTTACAGATGATCAGCTGTTGCAATGAGCTAAATGCTGGCTATGCCGCCGATGGCTATGCACGTGCCACTGGTGGGCCATCAGCGGCGGTGGTCACATTCTCCGTTGGTGGATTGAGCATGATTAATGCCGTTGCAGGAGCCTATGCCGAGGACCTACCGCTAATCGCTATCTCTGGTGGGCCAAATACCAATTCTGAAGCTGAGTGGGAATACTTGCATCACACATTAGGCAAGGTCGACTATAGCTATCAGCGAGAGATGTATTCCCGCATAACCGCAGAAACCGTGATCATCCACCACCCCTCACTGGCACCCGCCGCTATCGATCGCGCAATTGATACGGCAATGTTGCGCCGCAAACCGGTATACATTGAGATCGCCGCAAATGTCGCCAATGCTCCAACTTCCGCACCCATACCCCGCGGTTTTGCCAGGCGCGCTACCAGCGATCCCGATTCCCTCAACGCTGCAACCAAGCATGTTGCCGAATTCCTTAATGCCGCTGAGAGACCGGTACTGATCGCCGGAAGTAAAATCCGTGCAGCCAATGCCCGCATCGCCCTTCGCGATTTGGCCCAAAGCTGTAGTTACGGCCTCGCCACCATGCCCGATGCTAAGGGCATAGTGTCTGAGGCACACGAGAACTTTATGGGGATCTATTGGGGGCCAGTGAGTACGCCAGGTTGTAGTGAGATAATTGATACCTCCGATGCGCTATTGTTCGCAGGACCACAATTCACTGACTACACAACTACCGGACACCAACTGGGTTTTGAAAAAAGCCGGGCAATCTTCTGCCACCCGGCCTCAATACAACTCGGGGAGACCTGTTACAGCAATGTGCACATGAACGACCTGTTTGAAGCTCTTGTAGGACAACTCAAACCCAACGATGGTGCACTCAAGGCCTACCGAAGAGTCAGCAGTCCAAAACACATTCCTCAGCCAGGCAAAGCCAAGACTCCACTATCTATCCGGCAACTGTTTACACGAATACAGAAACTGCTCGACCGTAAAAGCACTTTGCTGGTGGAAACAGGGGACTCATGGTTTAACGGTATGGAGCTATCCCTGCCTGAAGATGCACAATTTGAAATCCAGATGCAATACGGGAGTATTGGATGGTCAGTAGGAGCGACTCTTGGTTACGCACTGGGGAAGGACAAAGGCCGCCTTATTTCCTGTATTGGCGACGGTTCTTTCCAGCTGACTGCACAAGAAATTTCCACCATGATCCGCTATCAGGTCGACCCGATTATTTTCCTGATCAACAACGGTGGCTATACCATTGAAGTGGAAATCCATGATGGCCCTTACAATAAGATTAAAAACTGGAACTACGCCCAATTAGTTGAAGTATTTAGTGCGGGAGAAGGTGATGCCTGGGGCTGTAAAGTCAGTACCGAGGAGGAACTGGATAAAGCTATTAAGGAGGCTAAAAGCCGTAAAGGGCTCTGCCTGATAGAAGTGATCATCGACCGCAACGATTGCAATGTGAATCTGCTGCGCTGGGGGAACCAGGTTGCGCGTAATAACGGCCGTGCAAACCGAAGCATGTAAAAAAACCAGGTAAAATGAGAACTACGTTCAGCTCTCAAGTAAGAGTATTAGTCGCCCAGCCTTAGCCTCTATTTACAAAATCTAAGTGCTCTATAGCACTGCTTCCAATTGGCTAGCACGCCGGTAATACTACTTTTCCTGAACATAATAATGTCCATTACTTAAAAGCTTACGTCTTATCCATGCCACTGCTACTCTTTGTCACCTTCCTTTGGGCCCTTTCCTTCAGTTTGATCGGGGTTTACCTGGCCGGCCAGGTGGATAGCTACTTTTCCGCAATGAGCCGGGTATTACTCGCCTCCCTGCTATTTTTGCCCATGTTGCGGTGGCGTCGCTCAGGCACTCGCATTGCCTTAACCCTTATGACTATTGGTGGTGTACAGCTTGGGCTGATGTATTTGTTTTATTACCAGTCATTCCTACTTCTGAGCGTCCCGGAAGTCCTGTTGTTTACCATATTTACTCCTCTGTATATTGCCCTTTTATACGACCTACTCAAGAAACGAGTCTCTTTATGGAATCTGGCAATCGCACTATTAGCAGTTTCCGGGGCAGCTATTATTCGCTGGGATAAACCGAATGGCGACTACTGGAATGGATTCGCCATGGTCCAAGGGGCAAATCTATGCTTTGCACTGGGCCAAGTAGCCTACAAGCAGTTCATGCAGCACCGACAGCCACTTGAGCCCAGGCAAACTTTCGGCTGGTTTTTCCTGGGTGCCAGCTTAGTTACCGTGACAGCCTGGACACTATTGGGTGAAGCCAAATATCCGCAAAACGAAATTCAGTGGGGTGTACTAATCTGGCTAGGGCTGGCCGCATCAGGGCTTGGCTACTTTCTTTGGAACAAAGGCGCTACCCAGGTTTCCGCCACAACTTTGGCAGCTATGAATAACGCCTTGATTCCCGCGGGCTTATTGGTAAACCTGTTAATCTGGAATCGAGAAGCCGATATCACAAAACTGGCAGTGGGAGGTGGTGTAATTACCGCAGCCGTAATAATTAGCGAATGGCGCAACAGGAAAAGGGAGATCCACTATGGCGAGTACCGCAGTACCTAACCTCAAGGAGCAACTGCGCCAGCTTGTTGGCACCCCGAGTATCAGTGCCACAGATCCAGCGCTCGATATGGGGAACCGACCGGTGGTGGAACTATTGGCAACCTGGCTGGAAGCCCTCAATTTTAAAGTGGAATTGTTGCCCCTGAAAGGCAACCCTCTCAAGGCCAACATGATCGCCACTTTGGGCGGCAGCTCCGATGGCAATGGCGGACTGATTTTATCCGGACATACCGATACAGTGCCTTATGATGAGGGCCGATGGCAGTCCGATCCTTTCAAGCTGATAGAGCGAGACAATCGCCTATACGGCCTCGGTAGTAGCGATATGAAAGGGTTCTTCCCCCTTGCCATTGAGGCGGCCAAGTCCTTCTTAAATAAGCCTCTGCGCCAACCCCTTACGATTCTTGCAACAGCCGACGAAGAGACCTCAATGGCTGGGGCACAGGCATTGGTCGAAGCAGGGAAACCCCACGGGCGCTTTGCGATAGTAGGTGAACCCACCGGCTTGCGCCCTATACGCATGCACAAAGGGATAATGATGGAGGCAGTGCGAATCACCGGCCAGTCCGGTCACTCTTCCAATCCCAGCCTTGGCGCCAATGCCTTGGAAGCCATGCACTCAGTAATTGGAGAGCTGATGTCTTTGCGAGCCGAATGGCAGCAAAAATACAATAACCCGGGCTTTGCCGTACCTGTCCCAACCTTGAACTTGGGCTACATCCATGGCGGCGACAACCCTAATAGAATATGCGGCTCTACTGAATTGCAATTCGATGTGCGCCCACTACCAGGCATGCATCTGACAGACCTGCGCGCTGAACTGCAAAAACGTCTAGCCAGCTGTATCGACAACGACAGAATTCGCCTGGAAGTGATTTCCCTATTTCCAGGTGCACAACCTTTCGAGCAAGAGCAGAATTCTGAGCTGGTGCAGACTGCAGAAAAACTCTGTGGCCATACCGCCGGAAGCGTCGCCTTCGCTACAGAGGCTCCCTACTTGAAGAGCATGGGCATTGACACTATTGTGCTGGGTCCAGGTGATATTGACGTAGCCCATCAGCCAGATGAATACCTTGGGCTAGAGCGTATCAATCCCATGGTGGATATATTACGCAAACTGATAGCCCGCTTCTGCCTATAAGCACAGCACCCTAACTCGGCATACAGCAGGAGTCTGGGCACTTCGCCTGGAGTAGATAAAACCTCCAATACTTGTCTTTAAGCTGGCAAGTACCTCAGTAAACGGAAAGGCATTAGTGAGCGACGATAGCGCCTCCCTCAACTGGTTCCGCCATGCGGCACCCTATATTAACGATCTTCGCGGTCGCACCCTGGTGATTGGAGTCCCTGGTGACGCCCTGGAACACACCAATTTCCGTAATTTAGTGCATGACCTAGCGCTACTCGCCAGCCTCGGCGTGCGCTTGGTAGTCGTTCATGGCGCCCGCGCCCAAGTGAACCGGGCCCTTGCTGAGAGCGGCATAGAGAGCCGCTTTCACGACAATAACCGGGTCACCAATCGAGAGAGCCTGGAGATAATTAAAGCTGCGGTGGGTAGATTGCGATTTGATATCGAAGCCGCATTTTCACAGGGTCTACCTGACTCCCCTATGGCCCGCTCAGCTTTGAAAGTGATTTCCGGTAACCTGGTTACCGCACGGCCCTGCGGAGTGCTTGATGGTGTCGACTTGGGCTGGACAGGTACCGTTCGGAGAATGGAAGTCAATACCATTGAGCAAGCCTTAGACCAGGGTGCGCTGGTATTGCTCTCTCCACTGGGCACTTCGCTGACAGGGGAACTGTTCAATATCAACTACCTCGACCTGGCAGCGGAGGCAGCGCGGGTATTACGAGCAGAGAAGCTGGTACTGTTCCGCGAACCTGCCCAGTTAATCTTGGACGGTAACCCGGTTCACGAACTCAGTATTGTACAGGCTGAACAAGTTTCTGCTCGAGTACGAAGCAAAGCTCTAGGGTGTGCCATACGCGCCTGTAATTCCGGGATCGCTCGTACCCATTTGCTCAGCTACTGTCAGAATGGCGCTCTTATCCAGGAGCTGTTTCGCCGCGAGGGTGCCGGTACCATGATCTACCGGGATAGCTATGAAGTGGTGCGCCGTGCGCGTATCACCGATGTTGGTGGCATTCTCGGCCTTATTCGCCCGCTGGAGAAGCAGGGTGTCCTGGTACGTCGCTCTCGGGAAAAGCTCGAAGCAGAGATTGAGCATTTCACTCTGGTAGAAGTCGATGGGACCCCGGTGGCTTGTGCTGCTCTCTACCCGATCAGAGATGACAGCGGGATCACATCAGCAGCGGAAATTGCCTGTGTGGCCAGCCATCCCGAATTCCGCGGCGGTGGCCGTGGCGCCAAGTTGATGCGACACCTGGAGCGTCAGGCCCGCACCCTAAATGTCGATGAGCTCTATGTGCTCACCACGCAGACCGAGCATTGGTTTATTGAGCAGGGGTTTAAGCAAGTGGCGATCAAGGACCTGCCCACATCTCGCAAGTCTCTCTACAATATTCAGCGCAATTCGCGGATTCTGCGTAAACGCATCACTGCCAGCCCTCCTGCATAAACCGCTCCATCCGCAATTTTCATCCTAGTAAGTCGCGCAACTTGATCAAGTTGCGCGAAAATATCCCAGATATCGGATTTTTTTGATAAGCTGACGCTCTAATTTACACAGCCGGATGCTTGTACCATGCCCAGATATCGTTCCCGTACCTCCACCGCCGGACGCAACATGGCCGGCGCCCGGGCGCTGTGGCGAGCCACAGGAATGACCGACGCCGATTTCCACAAGCCGATTATCGCCATCGCCAACTCTTTCACCCAGTTTGTGCCGGGCCACGTACACCTGAAGGATATGGGACAACTGGTGGCAAGGGAGATAGAGCGAGCCGGTGGTGTCGCCAAGGAATTCAATACCATCGCCGTAGATGATGGCATTGCCATGGGCCACGACGGCATGCTCTACAGCCTGCCCAGCCGTGAGATTATCGCCGATTCAGTAGAATACATGGTCAACGCACACTGTGCTGATGCCCTGGTATGTATATCCAACTGTGACAAGATCACTCCGGGAATGCTGATGGCCGCTCTACGTCTGAATATCCCGGTTATTTTTGTATCTGGCGGACCAATGGAGGCCGGTAAAACCAAGCTGGCCGATCATAAACTGGATCTTGTCGATGCGATGGTGATCGCTGCTACGGATACAGCAACTGATGAAGAGGTTGCAGAGTACGAGCGCTCCGCCTGCCCTACCTGCGGCTCATGCTCCGGCATGTTCACCGCAAATTCTATGAACTGTCTGACTGAGGCACTGGGCCTCTCACTGCCAGGCAATGGCACCCTGTTGGCCACCCATGCGGACCGCAAAGAGTTGTTCCTGCGCGCAGGACGAGAAATCGTTTCGCTAACGAAGCGTTACTACGAAGAAAATGACGAGAGCGCCCTGCCTCGCAATATCGCCAACCGCAGTGCTTTCATGAATGCCATGGCTCTCGATATCGCCATGGGTGGCTCGACCAACACGATATTACATCTACTCGCCGCTGCCCAGGAGGGCGATATCGACTTCAACTTACAGGATATCGATCGACTCTCCCGCGAGATACCGCAACTGTGCAAAGTCGCGCCTAACACAGAGAAGTACCATGTTGAGGACGTCCACCGAGCCGGTGGGGTAATGGCGATTCTCGGCGAATTGGAATCTGCTGGGTTAATTGATGCCTCCCTGCCCACAGCCTACGGTGGCTCATTAGCGGATGCACTAAAGCAATGGGATATCTCTCGCACCGATAAGCAATCAGTGCGTGACTTCTACCGGGCTGGTCCCGCAGGAATTCCCACACAGACCGCATTTAGCCAGGCCTGCCGCTGGCCAACTCTTGATGTCAATCGCCAGCAAGGCTGTATTCGCTCAGCCGAGCACGCTTATTCTGCTGAGGGCGGGCTGGCAGTTTTATTCGGCAACCTGGCCCCTAATGGCTGCGTAGTGAAAACTTCCGGCGTAGACGAGGCGCTTTGGCATTTTGAAGGCCCGGCTCATGTGGTTGAGAGCCAAGAGGAGGCGGTTTCGCATATTCTCAAGGGCAAAGTTCACAAAGGTGAAGCCGTGATAGTCCGCTATGAGGGCCCCAAAGGCGGCCCCGGTATGCAGGAGATGCTCTACCCCACCAGCTACCTGAAATCCAAGGGATTAGGGGAACACTGTGCATTAATTACTGATGGTCGCTTCTCAGGCGGAACTTCCGGCCTCTCTATCGGGCATGTATCACCAGAAGCAGCTTCTGGTGGCACTATCGCCTTAGTGCGAAATGGAGATCCAATACATATTGATATTCCCGCCCGAAAAATAGAGGTCGCGATTAGTGATAAGGAGCTCGAGAAACGCCGCCAGGATATGGTCAGCCTCGGCCCACAAGCCTGGAAACCGGGTGAATCTCGCCCCCGCAAGGTTAGTAAAGCTCTTAAAGCGTATGCGTTACTCGCCACCAGTGCTGATCGGGGCGCGGTGCGAGAAATTGATTGACTAAAAACATGAAGTAAAACGGCCCTCTTTGAGGGCCGTTTTTTTATTTCATTGCGCCAACTTATAAGTAATACGATTACGCACACCATAGCGCTCTACAGGCTGACCGTCTTCCATTTGCGGCTGGTATTTAAATCGCTCAGCCGCTGCCAGTGCCGAGCGATTGAATACATTGGTAGGGTTCCCAGCGCTGTCGAATCCCCCAACTACCTGGGCATCACGCACCGCTCCGGTTTTGGTTATCGTAAACTCCACAACTACGTAACCCTCCATGCCTCTGCGCATAGCCACACTAGGGTAACGCGGTGCGGGCTTATAAACAGGCAAAGGTTCTCTCGATACAATAACCGGGTTACCCCCAGTTTCAGCAACCGGCGGAGCAACCGTTGGTATGGTATCTATAATCTCTACGTCTCTGATCACCTCAGTGCGCTGAATTGGTGGCGGAATATCCTGAGGGCTGGGCGGTGCCTGGTACTCTTTAACCGTTACCACCTTTTTCTCAGTGATATCTATTGGTTGAATCGTCGGTAACGGCTTAGCCACCGGCTCCACAAAATTAGTGGAAATCAACTGGCTCATTAAAAAAATCAACCCGAGAGTTATCAGGGCAGCATAGGCCAAACCTTTGGCATAGCCAGAAAGCTGATAGGTAAGTAGAAATTCAGGGCTGGAAATTGGCGGGCAAGCTCTATCCATAACACCTCTCCTATTATTGTTAGGGTGCAAAAACGGCATCTGGAGTGCCGAAATGGAAAAAGCTGATCAGCTGACTCTAATCATTAGTCAATTCACGAAAAAATGCAAATAGTCCATTAATACAGGTTATTTAGCCTGGGCAATTGAGAGAACTCTAGAAAAGAAAAAAGGCCATACATTTCTGTATGGCCTCCTAAAAAAAGGTAAATAATTGAAGGAAATTAAATCGCTAACTGCTCTTCACGCTTTTTCTCACCCTCAACGTAAGCGATCCACTGCTGCGCAGACTTTTTAGAGCGCTCATCTTTTGAAGCTTTCTTGAGACTTACCAAAGCTGCGTCATAACGTTTCAGGTTAGCATTAGCCATACCCATCACGATGTGCAGCTGATCGACACGCTTAATTTTGCCTTTTGCAAAAGCCTTCTTGCCCATCGAAATGGCTTTCTCATTCTGATCCAGATCCAAATAGATACCGGCCAAACGTGAGTAAATTTCCCCTTTGTCTGACAAGCTAGCTGCAGCCTCCAGCTGAGGGATTGCTTTTTGCAGCTCCTGAGCCATCTGGTAAGCCTGGGCTAAAGTCTCCAGGTTCTTAGCTGTTCGAGGGATCTTCTTCTCTTTAATACCTTTGGCAATAACCTTGGCACCTTTATAAGGCATTTCATGCCCCATAAAGAGATAGCCCATGTTCAGTAAATCCCGATCTTTCTCCAAAGCGCCAGCAATATAAGCTGCTTCCATCATATGAAGCTGGTCTTTGTCACGCTTAAGCTCACCGTACATAGCTGCAAGAGTTTTGTAGTACACCGGCTTCGGGTAATACTGCACTAATTTTTCCAGAACACCCGCTACTTTTTTGTAGTCGTTGCGCTCGAAATACACAAACTGCTGCAACCCGTACCAGCCTTCCTTCGGTACCTTGCCCTCTTTCTCATACATGGATACCGCTACGTTGATATCCTTCAGTGCCTTAGCTTGATCACCAACCTGGTTATAAGCCTGAGCACGCAATGCATAAGAATCTGCAGTAATACGATCAGAAACCTTGAACCACTGGTTCAAGTAATTGATCGCCTGCTTATAGTCTTCGGTTACGAAATAAAGTTGGGCCAAGGTAAACAAAGTGCCCACTTCAAGTGCTACTGGCAGGTTTTTTTCACCCTGACTCAGCACTTTCTTGAAGTAAGGAATAGCCTCTTTGTAGCGCTCGGTACTGTAGTAAACCACACCAAAGAAATTGTACATCTGTGCTATTTCATAGCCATTGTACCGTTTCTTGCTCGCATCCATTTCCTTCAGCGCAGCAAGAGCACCCGCCCAATCCTCTGCATCTGCAGCTTCCTGGGCCTTTTCCAGTTTTTTATACGCCGCTTCGCGCATTGCCGGAACTTTACGGGTCTTTTCTTTACTAGGCTTTTTTTGCTCTTGTGCCTGTGCCGAGGCGAAAGATGCGGAAACACCCGCTGCTTCAAGCACGGTAACACTGACTGCTGGTGCCAAGACCAGGGGCAGCGCTACTGAGGTGCGCAGAGCGAGCTTGGACAAACTTTTGCTAATGCTTGTCAACTTCATAGTGCTTCCCCTTAGTTTTTGGCCATATTAAAGCTGATCTTAGTCCTTACATTGGGAACTTCGGTCGGCTTGCCATCGACTACCCGCGGCTTGTACTTGTATTTCAGTGCAGACTTAAGCGCAGCTCTGTTGAAAACAGAAGTAGGCTTACCATCTAGCGTGAAAGCTTCAATTACGATGGGGTCACGTACAGAGCCGTTTGTGGTCACCGTATATTCCACAATCACATACCCTTCCATTCCGCGCTGCAGGGCGCGTCGAGGGTACTGAGGCTGCACCTTAACAATTGGCAGATAATCCCCCTCACCAAAGCTGAAGCCCGACAACTTGACGCCGCCACCTGCTCTAGGGGCAGCAACACTGATACTGGTATCAATATTCGGGTCTTCAAACTCAGGCTCTGGCATCTCCGGCGGAGGCGTTTCCGGCTCTTCCGGTTTCACCGGTTTGGTCGTATCGTATTGTGTTTCGATCTTTTGCTCAGGCATCACTACATCGGCAACCTTGAACTGCTCCTTTTCCTCTGGAGCACTCATGTTTGCCGCAATCAGCTGATGCATGGTGAAGATGAGGCCGAAGGTAGTGGCTATCGCCAACGTTCCTGCCCCAAGAAGTCTTACCGGATTCATAGCTGTTAACTCTTTTCTGTCGCGACCGAAACTTTCTTAATGCCGATTTTCCTGGCAGCTTCCGCAATCAGGGCAATCATCTCAATACTCGCTTCCTTATCGGGCTGAATTACCAACCACCCTTTCGGGTTTTCCGAGTAAAGGCGCTCCAGGACAATTCTCACCTGGCGCTCGTCAACCTTCTCTTTGGCAATCCAGATCTCATCACTATCGTTGATCGCTACCAGGATAGAGGCGGCCTTGAGTTCAGCGGTTGTTGCATCCGGCTTCACAACATCAGCACCCGGCTCCTTGATAAAAGTCGCAGTGACGATAAAGAAGATCAGCATAATAAACACCACGTCCAGCATGGGCGTGAGGTCGATAGCGCCGGCTTCTTCTTCTGCCGTATTTTGTCTTTTGCTCATAGCAACTCTCTTAGCGAACTTTCCCGCGAGGGGCTCCAAGGGAGCACCCCCGGTGAAAATATCTGGTTGGCTAAACCTTCACAGCAAATAAGCTTGCCTATTCGCTTATGTGTGCTTAATGGTCCATCGTCAGATGGTCTTCCAGCAGCTGAGTCTCACGTTCTGCCTTACGGGTAAGGTAGGTATTGGCAAATACACCAGAGAGGGCCGCAACCATACCCGCCATCGTCGGGATAGTTGCCATGGATACACCACTGGCCATCTGCTTCGCATCACCACCACCGGTAATCGCGAGAACATCGAACACATTGATCATGCCCCAGACCGTACCCAGCAGCCCGAACAGGGGCGCAAGGGCAACACAAGCCTGGATCATATCCATATTGTCCTGAATTTTCTCGGATACCCGGGAAATCAGCGCGTAGCGGATCTGGTGGGCCCCCCAGGAATTGCGCTCACTGCGCCCCTCCCAGTGGTTTACCGCACCCTGAACGTCTTCCTTCAATGCTTTATTGAAATAAAAGACCCGCTCGAAAATCAGCGTCCACATAAAGAAGGTCAGGCCGGCGATCAGGAACAGTACTGGCCCGCCCGACGCCATAAAGGCGTTGACGGCGGCCCATGCGTCATTTAATGCGTGCATGTTGCCGCCTCCTCTTATTTACGCTCGGCGTTTTCTGCCACGATACCAGCACTCTGCTCTTCCAGAATGTGCAGGACACGCTTGGCTCGACCGTTTACTACGGTGTGCATCAGTACAGTGGGGATAGCCACTACCAGACCCAGAACGGTGGTGATCAGGGCTGAGGAAATACCACCGGCCATTGCTCTCGGATCACCGGCACCAAAGATAGTAATCGCCTGGAAAGTAATGATCATACCGGTAACGGTACCCAGCAGACCTAATAGTGGAGCTACCATGGCGATGATCTTCAGCAGGTTAAGGCCGGATTCTACTGCCGGGCGCTCTTTCAGAACGGCTTCTTCCATCTTCAGCTCTAGAGTCTCGCCGTCGACACCTTTATTTTCTTCCGCGACAGCCAGGACGCGGCCCAGCGGGTTATTGGTGTTCGGGGTAGAGGAACGCAGCTGCGCACTTACTTTGGCGCTAATACCGGTTAATACGATGAGGCGGAAGATAGCCAGCAGCATGGCAAATACACCAACTGCGGAGATGATGTAGCCAACGATACCGCCTTGATGCCAGCGCTCAACAAGATCCGGGCTGTTGATCATAGCTTTCAGGTAGGAACCGCCAGTAGGGCCTGTCGGGTCAACACCAAAAGCGCTAAAACCAGCGGTGGAAGCCTGCAGACTTTCTGCCATACCCTGGAACTTGGCATCCGGCTGGCGAATCAGTTCAGCCATTTTGTATGCATCGTTCATTTCCAGGTATTTACCATTGGAAACCAGGTTGAAGTTACCAACGCGCACAACTTCCTGCTGAGCCTGTTCACCACTAGGCTTGATCACAGTTGCGTTGAACTTAACAACCTTGCCAGACTCCACGGTCTCACGCTGGATCTCAAACCACAGGCGTTCGATCTCTTCGATAGTAGGCAGCTGAGTAGCACTGTTCATCTTCGCCAGCAGGCCATCGATAAACTCTGTACGACCTGGGTATTGAGCGGAAACCAGGGAGGAACCGACG
This sequence comes from Microbulbifer variabilis ATCC 700307, assembly GCF_000380565.1. Classification (GTDB taxonomy): domain Bacteria; phylum Pseudomonadota; class Gammaproteobacteria; order Pseudomonadales; family Cellvibrionaceae; genus Microbulbifer; species Microbulbifer variabilis. The sequence goes on along the minus strand of NZ_AQYJ01000028.1, from coordinate 194,015 downwards.
CTCGCACGCAAGTCTGCGGCAGTAGAGGACATATGGCCGAACAGCTCTTTCAGGGAGCCCAGACGCTCGTCCAGCTGCTGGCGCTTCTGGTCAACAGCAACTTCCTGTTCCTGGTATTTCTTTTCCAGCTCGGCAGAGCGCTTTTCTTCCGCCGTGCGAGTGTCTTTGGCCTTGTTCAGCAGAGATTGCTGATTAGCTTTCTGGCGACGGAAATCAGCTTCACGCTGTTTGTGCTCTTTGGATTCAGCAATTTTGGATTGTTGAACCATTTTCAGCAGATCGTCGAGGGAAGCTGCTTTCTCTTGGGCAACAGCAGAGAAGCTGATCAGGCCAGCCGCTGCTGCAACTAATACGCGTTTGGCGATAGAGGATTTCATTGCGCTGCCTCCGGAGCCGGGATCGGCATGGTCATGATGTCGATAGTGGCCTGCTTCTTGGCGATCTTCAGGCCATTCATGAGGGCGCGGCGATATTCGCCAGCATCGATTTCAACCCAGGCTTTCTGGCCTTTATCGTAGGCAAGAGAGATCTCGGAATCGGTAGTCTGAGCCAGCAGAGCGATACGGCCGATCTGCAGCACGTTTACTTCGCGCTCCTGGCCATTTACGTTCAGGGAATCACCGTAAGTGTCAATCTTACGCGCGTACTCCGCTTCGAAGTTGTACAGCTCCAATACCTGACGGAATTTCTCCGCAACAGTAATATCGGAACGGTCCATATTGTTCTTTACACCTTCGAGGTTTGCCATGCGCTCGTCCAGTTTGAACGGGGCATCCAATTCGATGAACTGCTCCAGACCTTCCAGCATGCGCAGGATCAGCGGCTGGATTTGACGTTCAATGACAGTAACGTTGGCAATAGATGCATCCAGCTCATTGATAACCTGGAGCTGGTTGGCCAGCTGCTTTTCCAGCTGACGGTTGTACACTCGCAGACCATCGATTTCTTTATTGACCACCTTGAAGTCCTGCAGCAGGCTGCTAGTTTCTTCGGCAATCTTGTCGATGCGCTTTTGCGATGCCTGGGCCGCAGTGGTTTTCTGCTGGCCGACGGCGAGTACGTTATCGAGAGTATCCGCAGTGGCTACGCTGCCGTAGAGCGCGCCGGCAGACAGCGCAGTGGTCAGCGCCACAGCCATGAATCGCTTGGTTTTCATTAGACCCCCCAGTGGGTTCAATATTTCACAACATGGTCGCGATGAATTAGCTGCCACAACGCGGTGTCCTTTTGTTTTAAAAACATTGGTTAGAAGACAGCTAAGAGCCGCACATTGTAAACAGCCGATTTGATTATTCAAATGCCGATTGTCAGCATCGGCCCGCATGGGTAGCAAGGTAACAACCGGGTAACAAAACCGGGTCACTTGCACACATTGGCGGCGGTGTTCCTTGTGTAGGCTGTCGCAGAATTTAACAGATTGATCAACTTTTAATCAAATTGTTTTTATTTAAATCTGTCGTACTGAACTAATGCGTAGTTGTACTCATTCTTGTCTGAAGCAGGGTAACACTCCCGCACCACTTCGACCCATGAGTCGTCAATCTCTGGGAAGAAGGCGTCCCCTTCCACATCGGCATCCACCTCGGTGATATAGAGTCGCGCTGCCATTGGTAGGGCCTGGCGGTAGACCTGCGCCCCACCGATCACCATCAATTCAGCCGCACCTGCCAGTGAGGCCCGCTCACGGGCAAGGTCCAGGGCGGACTCCAGAGAGTCCACCACTTCGACACCTTCAGCTGCCCAATCACGATTGCGGGTGATCACGATATTGACGCGACCCGGTAGAGGTCGGCCGATAGACTCATAGGTTTTGCGCCCCATCACTACAGGTTTGCCCATAGTCGTGCGCTTAAAGAACTGCAGATCACCTGAAATACGCCAGGGGAGCTCATTGTTTTTACCGATAGCACCATTGCGCGCTATAGCCGCAATCAGGGCGATAGATGTATCCATACCTCTCCCCTTAAACCGCGACCGGTGCCGGTATATGCGGATGAGCTTCATAGTTTTGCAGCTCGAAATCTTCAAAGCGGAAGGCGAACAGATCTTCCACATCGGGGTTTAGTTGCATCTTTGGTAGCGGCAGAGGCTCACGCTGCAATTGCAGCTCAACCTGCTCCAGGTGATTGGAGTAGAGATGAGCATCACCAAAAGAATGAATGAACTCGCCCGGCTTAAGGCCACAAACCTGTGCCAGCATCAGGGTTAGCAGGCTGTAGGAAGCAATATTAAAGGGGACTCCGAGGAAGATATCTGCGCTGCGCTGATACAGCTGGCAGGACAACTTACCCTCAGCCACGTAAAACTGAAACAGCGCGTGGCAGGGAGCGAGCGCCATACGCCCCTCGCGGGCATTATCTGCCGGGGAAATCCCCTCATCGGGAAGATCTGCCGGGTTCCAGGCACTGACAATCAGGCGCCGGGAATCGGGACGGGTTTTTAATTGGTGTACCAGCTGTTCAATCTGGTCGATTTGACGGCCATCCGGTGTCGGCCAGGAGCGCCACTGATGGCCGTAAACCGGACCCAGGTCACCATCTTCTGCGGCCCACTCATCCCAGATTCTTACCCTATTTTCCTGCAGGTAACGGATATTGGTATCCCCCCGCAAGAACCAAAGGAGTTCGTGGATGATCGAGCGTAAATGGCACTTTTTCGTGGTAATTAGCGGAAACCCCTCCGCGAGGTCACAGCGCATCTGATACCCAAAAACGCTTAAGGTGCCGGTGCCTGTACGGTCACCTTTTTCCGTGCCGTGATCGCGCACATGGCGCATTAGATCGAGGTACTGCTTCATCTATTGCTATGCTCCGCCATTAACTTGGGAACGCGTCCGCTTATTGCCATTTTTACCACTACGCCCCTCTGGTAGAGGCTGGGTTCGGTAACTCCACACCAGCAGAGCGATACCGGCCAAAATCATCGGCAGGCTCAGAAGCTGGCCACGGGTCATCCAGCCAAAAAGATCGAAACCGATATGACCATCCGGTTCCCGCACAAATTCCACGAGGAAGCGGAATATGCCGTAAAGCAGAACAAACATACCGCCTACGGCAAGGCGTGGACGCGGTTTACTGGAAAACCACCAGAGCACAGCAAAGAGCACAAGCCCTTCAAGAAATGCCTGGTAAAGCTGGGAGGGGTGCCTGGACAGCAGCTCAGGATCGCGGGGAAATACCATGCCCCAGGGGCCTTCAGTCGGCCGGCCCCAGAGTTCCTGGCCGATAAAGTTGCCCATCCGGCCCAGTCCCAAGCCAATAGGCACCAAGGGAGCCACAAAGTCGATTAGCACGGGGAAGGTTGTACCAATTTTACGGGCGTAGAGAACGGTAGCCAGCATCACTCCCACCAGGCCTCCGTGGAAGCTCATGCCGCCCTCCCACACTTTAAGCAGCGAAAGCGGATTCTCAATCAATTGCGGCAGGTTGTAGAAGAACATATAACCGAGTCGCCCGCCAACAACTACGCCTATTGCACAGTAAAGAATTAAGTCTTCGACTTCTGATTTAATTACCGGAGACCATGGTTTGGTGCTGCGACGCAGTGCCAACCACCAGGCTGCGATAAAGCCGAACAGGTACATCAAGCCATACCAGTGCACTTTTAATGGGCCAATAGCGATGGCCACCGGGTCTATTTCAGGGTAAGTCAGCATGGGGGAATCGAGATTGTTTGTTAAGCGCGTATTATGGTCGCAAAGCGCCCCGCAGCGAAAGGGGCGCGCCCTTCCCCACCTCCCAGGAAGCCGCTATGTGCCTACTACTGTTTGCCTATCGCTGCCACCCCGAGTACCCACTCCTGTTGATCGCCAATCGAGATGAATTCTACGCTCGTCCTACCGCCCCAGCAGCGCAGTGGAACACGGGAAGCTTGGTAGCCGGGCGGGATTTGGAAGCTGGCGGCACCTGGGCAGGCATATCCCCCGGCCGTGTCGCCGCAGTCACTAATATCCGCGAACCCGGCACACCCGAACCTGACAATGCGCTTTCCAGAGGGGAAATTCCGGTTAATTTTTTGACTGGCATGAGTACACCAGAGCAATTTGCCAGGACCCTTCAAGGGCCTCGCTACCGCGGCTTTAATGCGCTGCTATTTGACTTGAGAGCAGAACACCCTCTCACCTGTGCCGGCAATCGCCACACTCCATTTTTATTTACGGCAGGGGTTCACGGAATTTCCAACGGAGCACCAGATGCCCCCTGGCCCAAGGTCGAAAAGGGAAAGGCCGGTTTAGAACGGATTGTACAAAATATCAAGGGCCCAATTTCCGGCCATAACTTCGTAGAGCCAGCCCTCAGCTTGCTTCAAGACAGACAAAGAGCTGCGGATGCAAACCTTCCCAAAACGGGGGTTGGCCTTTCCCTTGAACGAGCCCTGTCGTCAATATTCGTACAGATAAACCATAGGGAAAAACTTCTGCCAGCCGACACCAAAACAGATAACTTGACTGGAGGTTACGGTACTCGCGCCAGCACCGTAGTCGCTTTTAATCGAAATGGCGCCAGCCAGTTATGGGAACAGACCTTTGAAAATGGTGAGCCGCAGGGACCCTTGCGTCACTTTTGCCTCGCTCCTCCAGAGCCATAAAAACCCCATGAAAAACTGTGACTTAGCCCACTTTTCACATTTGATTAGCCGTATCTAATCGTACAAGCACTCACCCACTAATGGAATTATTTCCGCCAAACAGAATAAATGTGCATGGTTGACACAGCTAGATTGTCGCTTTTTTCTTTCACACTTAATCTAAGAAGAAGCAAACGCCAAGCAAATTCCTCATTTGTTGCCATACTTACTTTCACAGACTGAAATTGGTTGATATTCGCGCAAGTGCGGCGCCAATTGTGGTCTAAATAAGAGGATGTCGCGCGGGACGCATGACAAGTGCGAGTCAACGCTGAACACCAAAATGTTTCTGGGTGGGCTCGCCACAGGTTGGGAAGGTATGAACGATCTGGCGCCCGGTATTATCCGCAAGACAACCCCGGGCCCCTGCAGTATCGCTGAGGTACCATGTCTTATTTCAACCCTGAGCTCCGCAAACGAAAATCCATTCTGCCCCTACTAACCCTGGGCACTCTATGTGTCTCTATTCTCTATTATGCCTTTGCCGCGAACCAAGAAACGGTGCCGGTATTGCCTGAAAACGCCGTACGACCTCACTTGGTTCACTGGCTGGAAGAAAATCCTGACGCTTGGCCAGCCCAGGATCCTATATTCAACCCTGCCGCGGTGCGCAGAATTTACCAGCGCACGGATTACCGTCTACTGTGGTTCGATAACTACAACCTGAGTGAAAGCGCCAACGATCTGTTGAAGCAACTTACAGCAGCCAGCTCAGGCAATCCCAGCAGCATGGTGGATTACCGCTACCATCTTGGTTATTTCGACCGCACTTTGAGAGACACCCCCCAGCGACTGCAGATGGCCGCAGTTCTCGATATCCTGCTCACCGACGCGTTTGTCTCCTATGCCCAGGACACCCAACTGGACCGGCTAAGCCCCAAGAGTCGACCGCGTCGCGGTATCACCCCTGTGTTCCGTGATGACCAGGGATTTCGCATGGTTGCTCTGATACAACCCAGCCAGCGAGAGACCAATGAACATCGTGGGCGCAAACATTTTCGCGGCTACAACCGAGCGCGCATTATCGGCAGCACCCCACGCAGCCGCCATTACTCACGCGATTACGAAACTGATCGCGATCGCAATTATTCCAGCTCATCAAGCGCCAATCGCAGCTACAACCGCTCACGACACAGCTCTTACCGAGATAACAATGTAAATGGCTCTGGAGCCGGGAGTAATGGCAGCCGCGTATATTACAATCAAGGCCGTAATGCCAATGGTCGGGGAGGCGAGGCGGTCCCGCGCACGGAAAATAGCGAGGGGCCCTACTTCGAGGAGAATAAACCCTACGGTAGTGATGCATATGCCTTGAGAAATGAGCTTGAACGGCTGCGCAAAATCTCTGCTAGCGGGCGCTGGCGTCCCATTCCTCCAGGACCTGTTATGACTATGGGAGCACGCCACCCCCATGTGAGCCACCTGCGGGATATGCTCTCCCTATACGGTGACTATTCCAGTCGCTACAGTTATGGGGGCGTCGACCCCAACCGATTCGACCGCGGACTGCACGAGGCAGTGCTGCGTTTCCAAAAGCGCCATGGCCTTAAACCCGATGGAATTGTGGGCCGCGGCACGCGCAAACGGCTCAACCTCTCCCCTACTGCTCGGGCAAAAATTGTTGAGATGAATATTCTCCGCAGGGAGGAGTTGCCGGCCAATCTTGGGGAGCGCTTTATCCAGGTCAATATTCCCGCTTACCGTCTCCAATACGTGGAGAACAACCAGGTAAAGCTGGCCATGAATGTAGTTGTGGGTAAGAAAAAACATGCAACGCCTGAAATTACTACGAGGGTTAGCAAAGTAGTGTTCAATCCCACCTGGACTGTACCACGCAGTATCCTGGTGAATGAGATCCTGCCCAAAGCGCGCAAGAACCCCACCGGCATGGAAAACATGGGCTATCGGGTGGTTAGTGGTAGAGGGGAGTATCTACCGCTCACATCCCAGAATCTCTCGGCGGCAGGCGCGGGTTCCTACCTGATGCGCCAGATGGGCGGGGAGGAGAATATGCTCGGCCGGGTGAAATTTGAAATCCCCAATAAACACGATGTCTATCTGCACGATACGCGCGCGCGCAAATTATTCTCGCTGACCGACCGGGACTATAGCCACGGCTGTATCCGGTTGGAGAAGCCACGCCACTTGGCTGAGGCGCTATTGCGTCCACAGGGCGAATGGGATCATTGGCGTATAGACAAGCTAACCGTCGGCGAGGAAACCACCGAAGTAGACCTGAGGCAACTGGTCAAGGTGTATATCACTTATTGGACCGCCTGGGTGGATGGCCAGGGCAGGCTGAACTTCCGCCCTGATATCTATGACAAGGACGGACTCAGTGATAACCAGTTCTAAGTTATCGGGGCGGTCCCAGGGCCGCCCTTAGCCTCGTGAAAGTAATACCTATATACCTTTTCCTGTGAGTACCAGCAGCATCCATTCCCCATAATTATTTAGAGTTTCACGGTCACAAGTTACCACTGTGAGCAGAGTGATCATTTCCGGTGATCCTTCTTTGCTTACAGGGGTGACTTATGGGTGTTGGCTTTTTCCCTTCTCGTTTGCGTGTTGCACGAAAACCGATGTGGTGCGGTTGCGCAATAATATTGGCTGTTGCACTGGGCTTTGAGCAGTCGATAGCAGTCGCCGCGCCAGGAAACGCCAAAAAAGATGATTCGATTGAGGGCGTTTCTGGCAGTGATCCTTTTTCCCCTTACGGCCGTCAATATGCCTTGCTAAGCGAGGAGCTGGCGCGCTACAGCGCCTTAGCGGAGGGGGAACAGTGGAAGCCCCTATCTAAAGGGCAACCTATAACTCCCGGAAGCCGCAGCCCTAGGGTCGCGCAGCTCCGCAGCCTGTTGATGCTGTATGGCGATTACCGGCCAGAAGACTTTGCTGAAACTACCGAAAAAGGCAGCCTGGAAGCTGATGTCTACGATAAGCCCCTGCAGCAGGCAGTACGCCGGTTTCAAAGACGCCACGGCCTGAAAGCCGATGGACTTGTGGACGAACGCACTCGCAGTCGTCTCAATACCAATCCTGCCAAACTGGCACAAATCCTGAGCGCCAATCTTCAGCGCTGGGAACAACTGCCCAAAGACCTGGGGCCACGCTATATCGTTGTTAATATCCCGGAATTCAGCCTCCGCCTGATCGACGGTGATCGAGAGCAGTTTCGTATGAAAGTGGTAGTGGGCAAACCGAAGCACAAGACTCCACTGATCGCCACGCGTATGACCCGCCTGGAATTCAATCCAGTGTGGCGTGTGCCGCCGAGTATCGCGCTGAAAGAACTTTTGCCAAAAGGCAGCTCGGCCCTGAGCGCCAAGGGCTACCGGCTGGTCAACCACCGCGGCAGGGCTGTTCCCTTTACCAGAGGTAATGTCGCTGGCGTTCGCCGAGGAAAAGTAACGCTGCAGCAAAAAGGTGGACCGGGCAATGCACTGGGACGGGTCAAGTTTGTTATACCCAATCGCCAGGCAATTTTCCTGCACGATACAAACAGCAAGCACCTTTTCAAAAAAAACCAACGCGCTTTCAGTCATGGCTGCATTCGTCTGGAAAAACCGCTGAAGTTTGCCCGCATGATGCTGGCTCAACAAAATCGCTGGAATAGGGCGCGCATAGACCGGGCACTGATGAGTAGCCGCACCCATGGCGTACAACTGAAAAATCCTCTTCCGGTCTATATCGCCTATTGGACTGCCTGGGTGGATGAGCATGGACAGCTACAGTTCCGACCGGATATTTACCAACGTGATAAAGCCGGTGCGGGGACAAACCGTGGTTAAGCACAAGTATCACCACGGGAGTTATTTATGGTCAAGATTCCCCGCCATCTAGGCCTAGCAGCCTTACTCAGTTTGGCTATCGCCTCTGCGACGCCAATACACATTGCCATGGCAACTAAGGAATCTGTGGCTCTAAACCCAGTCAATATCAGTAATCAACTGCGCTCTGAAGCCAACCATTATCGGGAGATTGCCAAACGCTGGCGGCCTATTAATGAAGGGGGCCCTCTTCAGGCAGGGGATAAAGACTTACGCGTGCTGCAATTGCGCAAATTGCTTGAACTATATGGAGACTATCGCGGGCAACCGGGACCTGCGTCAGCCCCTCAGAAGGATCACTTGCGCTTCGACAGCGCCCTACAGTCAGCCCTTGAAAATTTTCAGCGCCGCCACGGACTTCCCGCCACCGGGGTTGCCGATAATGAAACTCTCTCCGCCCTATCAGTTTCCCCCGTTGAGCGAGCTAGGCAAATGACCCTGAATGCGGATCGCTGGGACCAACTATCCCTTCCCGAGGATGGCCGCTATATATTGGTCAATATTCCCAGCTACCGATTGCAGCTGGTCGAGAATGGTCAGGTTAAGCTGGACATGAAAACAGTGGTTGGCAAAAGTAGCACCCGTACGCCGAACATGCACAGCCGTATTACCAGTGTCGTCTTCAATCCCACCTGGACAGTGCCGCGAAGCATTCTGATTACCGAACTCCTCCCCAAGGCGCGGCACAACCCCGCCGCCATGCACCGTCGTGGCTACCGAGTAGTTCAATATCGTAGCGGAGCCACATCACCAATTACCGATGAAAGCCTCGCCCGTGCAGCCGGTGGCCACGCCACCTTGCGTCAGGTGAGCGGTCCTGACAACACCCTCGGCAAAGTAAAATTTGTTATTCCCAATAAGCAGGCAATCTTTCTACACGATACTCAGGCCCAGAGCCTATTTTCAGAACAACAGCGAGCATTCAGCCACGGGTGTGTACGGCTCCAGCAGCCGGAAGAGTTAGCTTACTCACTTCTTGAGTCTCAGGGATGGGACAGAACTCGCGTTGCCCAGGCCACAACCGGCAGTGAGGTCCTCAATGTTCCGATCAAGCCCGCCCCACGGCTTTTTATTGTCTATATGACAGCCTGGATAGATACCCATGGGCGCCCACAGTTCCGTCAGGATATTTATCACCGCGATAAACATCAGGCCCCTCTGAACTAGCTCCACAAGTGAGTCCGATTTTTGACAACCTGAAAATGATCTACGCTTTAAAACCTAAAAAAATAGTGAAATAAACGCGAACAAAATTTTAGTTATCTGGGCTAAACGTTTTTGTAATGAAAGAAGCACAGCGCTTTTACGGTATCTTTAGGAAAAATCTCAATTCTTAAAAAATCAGATTCAAAAGCCCCATAGCGCTAAGATATGGAATTGAACAACTTGATTTTCTTTCTGGTTGTTTAGCTAAAGGCTCTATTTCGACTAAAAAGTCCAACACACATTGAATACTGATAGAGTTACAATTCTCAAAACTGTAAAAACGGCTGCAGCCTACGGTAGTTTTTAAGTACTGAAAAAAGAAGGTCGCAAAGGCAACTTTAGCCACAAACCCCAGCTAAGATTTATAGCAATGGGTAACCGAGATCGCAGAATTCTATAGCTTTGCAAGAATTAAAAAAGGAGTACTGTGGCCAACATTCTTATTTAATAAAAATATGAAGCATCCTGCAGAACTTTTACTTACACCAATCAGGCGCACTCTTATCCACAACCATCACATCGAGATAAGGTATCTATCTGAAGGATATGTAGGAATCATACCCTCAATGTTGTATATACATGTACATACATTCAAAGGGGAAGGGGTAATAGATAGAGGTGGACTTTCTCCCATGCTACATAGGGCTTTCTAACAACCTACCAGCAGCACTCTTCGTATATTTGAATAGCTCTCAAAAGAGTAGGTAATAGACCTCTCACCGTGTCCGAGCCCCACTTTTCTATCACTTTCCCAGCCCTATGGAACCTAACAGTCGCAGAAAAATGTTTTTTTAACGTTGGCAACAAAATGACAACGCTGTCTCATTGCTAACAGGTATCCTTGAGTTATTTCTGGAAAATTCCCACCCGCCGGTAGCATAAGAGAAAAAATTTACCAGCATAGCGGTATGATTATTTCCGAATTAGCAGCTGCAAATTTGTAACAACTGGTTATTTTTTGTACATTTTCCGCCGTACCCGGATGCGCTATCCGACGCGCTCCGAAGAGAATTAACGACGAGGCGGAATTATGAAGAATCCATCCAGACGTCGATTCCTGGCAGTGACCTGCGCAACTGCGGCGGCGGTCAGCGCCGGACCGACTTTCGCTAAAGTAGGTAGCTCCCGCACCCTGAAGATGCGCAACCTGCACACAGGGGAGAAGCTGGAGGCCGCCTACTGGGCTAACGGAGACTACAGCAGCAATGGCTTGAAACAATTCAACAAATTGCTGCGCGACCACCGAGCCAACGAAGTGACTCGAATGGACCCGAAACTGTTGGATATCGTGTATAAGCTGAAGGAAAAGTTCAATTACACAGGTACCATCGAGATTATCTCGGGATACCGATCGGCCAAGACCAACGCCAAGTTGCGTGCTGCAGGCCGCGGAGTTGCCAAGCGCAGTTACCATACTCGTGGTATGGCCCTGGATATCCGCATGCCGGGCGTCCCACTGTCAAAACTGCGACAGGCGGCACTGGCTCTAAAAGCAGGCGGTGTTGGCTACTATCCGAAAAGTAACTTCGTCCATGTAGATACTGGCCCTGTACGTCGCTGGTAAGACTGAGAAAGTATTCCAAATCAAAAACCCCGGCCATTGCCGGGGTTTTATTTTGATCAGTTCCCTATCGTAGGCAGGGATACCGGCATAACATCCTTTTCCGATAACGGAACCTGGGTTGTTCCTGCCATCAAACCCGCCATACGTTCAAGCAGTTTACGCGCCTGCACCAATTGCCCCGGCTCAGCCAGCTCAAACGGATCCTCCATCTTCAGCAACAAGGCCTCAAAATCCGAAAAAGTCTCTTCCAGTGCACTGACCTGATGACGGTCAAGCAATACTTCCGCCATGCCGCCACCACCGGTAGGTATCCAGTTGGACTGTAAAGTCGCCATGATGCCCAACAGAGCCTGCTTAGAATCCGCAGCCCGACCACTTTCCACGTCACTCTCTGAGCCCTCGGGAAGGCGCCGTAATACTTGTTCATCAATTACCTGAGTATGCGCAGCACGAATTTGCTGTAGCCGTGCCACAGGCCCCAGAGACAGATACTCACGTGACAAATTATTGGCTGAAGTCGGCCAACGGCGCGCGAGACCGGCCATATCCTCTTCCATACCCTTGGCAATCAGCCGGGTCAGTTCGCGGCGACGATTCACCGCCAGCGCCTCAGGTTTCTCACCGTTACTATCGGGGATAAAGTCCTCTGCAGTGCGCTCTCCAGTGGGCCCCCAAAGCATGACTTCCAAGGCATGAAACCCCGTACTGGCTTCCTCATGGGCGGTAAGCCTGTGTTGCTTACGTAAATTAGCCAGGGTCAGCTCGATTGCAGTGTCATTGACAATGCCGCTGTCTGAATACCCTGGCACCGTATCCAGGTAGCCAGCCTGGGCTGGCCAACTGTCCAATGCCAGCATCAACTTGCGCCCCTGGCTACGCAAGTCCACCGGGGAAAACGCCAACTGTATATAGGGAAGGGTTGCCGCAAACTCCCGGTGTGCATCCAGCCAGGAGAGCCTGGCCTCTTCAAGCTGGTCCTCACTGGGATTTGCCAGTAGAGCTTTAACTGCGCGCTGTAAAGTTTCCACTGATGCATGCGTGTGGAGTACCTGGGCCTGTCCCGCCTGCCAAATTGCCAGAGAAAGGTCTGAGGCCGCCTGTTCACTGATCTGTTGCGGCGCCACATCCCGAAGAGTCTTGGGCGGTTCCACGGGCTCCTTCTCACATCCCAATGTGAGCGCCAAGCCACCGAGCAAGAGCACCACAACCAGATACCGAATGCTATGTCCGTTCACTCAATTCCTCATTATTCCCATCACCGCAAAGATCTTGGCTACGCAATTCAGCGGCTCTCCCGCAAGCTGATAACTGGCCAACCGCGCGCTTCTGCCTCTACACGCAGGCGCGCGTCGGGATCTACAGCCACCGGGTGCTCCACTTCGGCCAATAGGGGCAGGTCATTAATGGAATCGCTATAAAACCATTTCTCCCTGCTTTCAAACTCTGGGTTATGCGCCAGCCATTGGCGCAGGCGCAGCACCTTGCCGGCCTGGTAACAGGGCTCTCCGACAACCCGCCCAGTAAACCGGCCCTCTAATTCTTCGGGCTCTGTAGCCAACAACGTGTCAACTCCCAGACGCGCGGCAATGGGCTCTACCACAAAACGATTAGTGGCTGTGATAATCATAATGTGATGCCCTTTGCGGCGATGTTCGCCGATCAACTCCTGCGCCGCAGGCAACCACAACTCACTGACCACTTCCTGCATAAATTCGCTCTGCAGGTTTTCCAGTTGACCGCGTGAAATCTGCGACAATGGTTCCAAAGCGAATTCCAGATAGGCAAAAATATCCAGATCACCACGTTGATAATCCTGGTAGAAGCGGTCATTGGTGGAGCGATAGCGCTCACTATCCACATGCTCCCGATCCACAAGGAACTCGCCCCAGGCGTGATCACTGTCTCCACCGATCAATGTATTATCGAGATCAAATATTGCCAGATGCACCGCCAGCTCCCCCGTAAACTATAGATTCCCAAAGGGTATTTCACCGCCATGGTCAGGCCACCATCAACGTAGCGACAGTCAATTTTACCTCGCACTTGCCCGTATCACACGGACTACGTCACTGAATTGCTGTAAACCCACCTCTGTGGAACAATGCGGGACAAGTAAGTGCTGCGCACGGCAACACACAACAGTATTGAGGACGGTATTTTGGGCGACGGCAAGCCGGCACAAGCCGGGCGAAGAAACCGCCGTAGGCCCGCCAAACAGTCAAATCGCACCGATAACCCCGCAGCCAACAACCGCAACCGGGGCCAGGGTAGCGAAAACAGCAGCAATATAGATACCGAGGGTTTCCGCCCCAATGTCGGTATCATTGTGCTGAATGTCCGCGGTCAGGCACTGTGGGCTAGGCGGGTAGGTGGCAAGGACGCCTGGCAATTTCCCCAGGGAGGTATAAACCCAGGCGAAACCCCAGAACAGGCGCTATATAGGGAACTGTACGAGGAAATTGGCCTTACTCGCGATCAAGTCAGTCTGATTGCCTGTACTCGTGGCTGGCTGAGATATCGCCTGCCTCAGCGACTGATTCGTCGACGCTCTGAGCCACTGTGTATAGGGCAAAAACAAAAGTGGTTTTTGCTGAAGCTGGAAGCGCAGGAGTCCTCTATCAGCTTCGATAATGGCTACAAACCTGAATTCGACCACTGGCGCTGGGTGAATTATTGGCATCCACTGAGTAAAGTAGTCACTTTCAAGCGCGAGGTTTACCGTCGTGCTTTGACCGAGCTGGCCCCCCAACAGCTTCAGCTGGAAAGACGCTGGCTGCGCGACAAGGGTGAGTGACCCGAAACCTGCTCCTGGTGCGGCTCCGCACCTCCTCTGGCCCCAGGTTAGCCCTGGGCCTATAAATTTCTCCGTTGATTGGCGAGGACAGGCCATTGCTCGGATCTTTACGTAGTATCGTTCAAGAAGTAAACACCGCCAGAGACCTTCCTGCGGTGCTCGAAATTATTGTTCGACGTGTGCGTGAAGTGATGCATACCCGGGTCTGCTCCGTATACCTTCGTGACAAACAATCCGGAAATTATGTCCTGATGGCCACCGATGGCCTGCTCCCAAGCGCCGTGGGTCAAGTGCACTTGGCGCCTGGCGAGGGCCTTGTGGGCAACGTGGTTACCCGCGAAGAGCCCATTAACCTGGAAAAGGCCGAAGCTCACCCCGCCTTCCAGTATTTTCCCTCCACTGGCGAGGAGCGCTTTAGCGCTTTTCTGGGCACGCCGATTATTCACCACCGCACCGTACTTGGTGTTTTGGTTGTCCAGCAGGAGGAACAGCGCCGTTTCGATGAGGGTGAGGAAGCCTTCCTGGTCACGCTGTCCGCTCAATTGGCCGGGGTTATAGCGCATGCGGAGGCCACCGGTATGCTGGCCACCATCCGTAGGCAGCGCCAGGAAACCCATTTCTCCGGTATTGCCGCCTCACCTGGCATTGCCATCGGTCGTGCGCATATTGTCACCCCCCAGGCCAACCTGGCCACCGTGCCCTATTCCCTGTGCTTGGATATTGAGGACGAACTCGCCTTATTCCAGCAAGCACTCAGCACTGCCAGGGAAGAAATCCGCGAAGTAGGAGAAAGGCTCAAAGGAGACCTGAACCGCGAGGAGCGTGCGCTGTTCGACGCCTATATCAGTATGCTGGACGATAACTCTCTCGCCGTTGAAGTCTGCGACCGTATCCAACAGCAATTGAGTGCCCCCAGGGCCTGGGCCGAGGTCATGCTCGAACATGTAAGGCGCTTTGAAGCCATGTCCGATTCTTATTTTCGCGACAGGGCAGCCGATGTTCGCGACCTGGGCTCCAGGGTTCTCTCACATCTGCATCAACGCCAGCAGAGCGAGCGAGACTACCCGGATAACACCATTCTCGTGGGAGAGGAGTTAACAGCGGCTGTATTGGCTGAGGTCCCACGGGAAAAGTTAATCGGCGCCGTCTCTGTAAAGGGCTCTTCCAATAGCCACGTAGCTATCATTGCCCGGGCCATGGGTCTGCCTGCCATTATGGGGGTGCAGGATCTCCCCTATGAGACTATCGATGGTGTCGATATGGTTGTGGACGGCTATCGGGGCGACCTACATATCCATCCCGGCGCGGAACTGAAGCGCCGCTATGACGATATTGTGGAGGAGGAACACCAGCTTGCCCGTAGCCTCGACCATATGGCCGGGCTACCAGCGGAAACAGCTGATGGCCACCGGGTTTGCCTGCTAGTTAATACCGGGCTAATGGCCGATGTAGTGCGCTCCCTGGAACGAGGTGCGGAAGGCGTGGGCCTATTTCGGACTGAAGTACCTTTCCTGCTGCGCGACCGCTTCCCCTCTGAGGAAGAGCAGCGGGAAATCTACCGGGAACAGCTGGAGGCCTTCGCGCCCATGCCAGTCACCATGCGAACCCTGGATGTCGGTGGCGATAAGGCGCTGGCCTACTTCCCTATCGAAGAAACTAACCCCTTCCTCGGCTGGCGCGGTATCCGCGTTACCCTGGACCATCCGGAAATATTCCTGGCGCAGGTGCGCGCCATGATGAAAGCCAGCTTAGGGCTCAACAACCTGCGTATCATGTTACCAATGATCAGCGGGCTCAATGAACTGGAAGCGGCGCGCAGGTTAATAGAACGCGCCTACGGAGAGCTGCTGGAAGAAGGGTATGAGATTGAAATGCCGCCGGTTGGTGTCATGGTGGAAGTACCTTCAGCCATTTACCAGATTCGCGAGCTGGCCGAGCGCGCCGACTTTATCTCAGTAGGTAGTAACGACCTGACCCAGTATCTGTTAGCGGTAGACCGCAACAACACACGTGTAGCCAATATCTATCACGCCCTCCATCCCGCGGTGCTTCGCGCGCTACAGGAAATCGTCACCATTGCACATGCAGAGGGCACCAAGGTGAGCATCTGTGGAGAGCTGGCCGGCGAACCCGGGGGGGCGCTGCTGTTAGTGGCAATGGGCTATGACAGACTATCGATGAATGCCACCAATTTGCCAAGGGTAAAGGCTACCTTGCGCGCTGTGCGCCAGGCAGATACCGAGCTGCTTCTACACCAGGTGCTCAAAATGGATTGCGCTGACGAGATTGAACAAACCGTGAGCGCCTTTTTGCAGAGGATCGGCCTCAAAAATATTCTGCGCCCAGCAAGTGCACGGCATTAAGTCCGATACTCTTCAAACAAAAAAGCCGCTGCATTTGGCAGCGGCTTTTTTGTTTGAGATCAGGAAGTAATTACTCCGCTGACTCCTCGCGATACGCCTCGGCATCCAACATATTGTCCAGCTCACTCACGTCACTGGGCTTGATACGGAAGAACCAGCCATCATCGTAAGGGGAAGAATTCACGGTTTCCGGAGAGTCTTCCAGAGCCTCGTTCACCGCGACAACCTCACCGGAAACGGGGGAGTAAATATCGCTGGCAGCTTTCACCGACTCGACCACACCAGCCTCATCTCCTGCAGCCAGGGTGCTGCCAACTTCGGGGGTTTCAACGTATACCACGTCGCCCAGAGCATCCTGAGCGTGATCGCTGATGCCGATAGTTACGGTGCCATCCTCTTCCAGGCGCGCCCACTCGTGGCTGGAGAGGTATTTCAGTTCATTGCGGATTTCGCTCATGCTGTTATCCCTTGATTAAGCATCTGAATTTATTGTCTTGCCAACGCGTACACCTGCGGGCGACGCTTAAATAACCGATTTGCCATTGCGCACGAAACAGGGCTTCACCACCCTGACTGGCTGCAGCTTTTTGCGGATTTCCACCTCAGCGGTATCGCCAACACTGACCGGTACCCGCGCCATGGCAATGGAGTAACCCAGGGTCGGCGAGAAGGTCCCGCTGGTAATGATACCGCGCTCTTCTGTACCGTCTACCACCACCTGTTGGCCCGCCCGCAGTACACCGCGCTCCTCCAGGACCAGACCAACCAGCTTGTGCTTAACGCCCTGCGCTTTTTCTTCTTCCAAGACTGCACGGCCAATAAAGTTGCGGCCTTCCGGCTCCCAGGCGACGGTCCAAGCCATATTGGCCACCAGTGGGGAAGTCTCTTCATCCATTTCGTGGCCGTAGAGGTTCATACCGGCTTCCAGACGCAGAGTATCGCGAGCACCCAAACCACAAGGCGCTACGCCAGCATCGGCGAGAGCGCGCCAGAAGCCGCTGGCGTCCTCACCCGAGAGCATGATTTCCAGGCCATCTTCACCGGTATAACCGGTGCGCGCCACAAACCAATCACCACGGGCCACACTTTCAAATACTTTCAACGCATCGATTGCCGCAGTCCAGTCGATACCCAGGACTTCCTTGGTTTTAGCGATTGCATTGGGACCTTGGATAGCGATCATTGCAAGATGAGGACGCTCTGTGAGAGTCACATCAAAAGATTCTGCCTGCTTGTTCATCCAGGCTAAGTCTTTGTCGCGGGTCGCGCAGTTCACCACCACTCGATAACCAGGATCACGCAGGTAGACGATCAAGTCGTCGATTACACCGCCTTGGTCATTGAGCATACCAGTGTAGAGAGCCTTGCCAGGCTTGCCGTCTAGCTTGGCCACATCATTGGCCAGCAAATAACGCAGGTAGTCGCGAGCAGCGGGCCCATCGACATCTACTACGGTCATGTGGGAGACATCGAACATCCCCGCATCGGTGCGCACCTTATTATGCTCATCCAGCTGGGAGCCGTAGTGTAGCGGCATGTCCCATCCACCGAAGTCCACTATTTTGCCACCCATGGCGACATGTGTGTCAAACAAAGGCGTTCTGTTTCCCATCTTAATTCTCAGTCCGTCAGGTTCCGAAGCGGCGTATTCTAGCGGCTTGAGTACAGACCTTGCCAGCAGGCTATCCGCGGCGACATTTATGGTCAGCAAGCTTAGCAGCCGCCGGGACTAAAACCTGCGCAGAATGCCGGAGGCCGTCAAAGATTCCGCTGGTGCCACCGGTAGTAAAAAAAGTGGCATGAAGAGCGGATAGATTAGTCCCGCGGACGCTCACTCTCCTTATTGCTTTCTTCTGGTTTTTTCTCTTCTTGAGCCGATTCGTCCACCTTTAGACCATATTTTTTGGAGCGCCAACGCCACAACCGCTTAGCCAACTCCTGGCGATCAGGGGTTTTATCAGCCTCATCGACAATCTCTTCACCGAGCAAGGTCTCAAGAAGATCCTCAAGGGTGATCAATCCCTCAAGGCCACCATACTCATCCAGCACTGCGCTGATCTGCACCCGACGAGATAGCATTTTCTGGAAGGCCTGATAGATCGTGGCAGTTTCCGGCAGCATCAGCATCTCACGGCGGAAATCCTCCAACTTACGCTCGCGCTCTCCCTTGGCATAAGCAAGTAAAAGCTCCTGTTTAAGTACAAAACCTACAACGCAATCTGGATCGCGATTTTCATAAACAGGGATACGCGAGAAGCGCCCTTTTTCAACTTCCTCATAAGCCTCAGCCAATGTTGCATCCTGGGGCAGGGAAAAAACCACGGTGCGTGGAGTCATCACCTCTCGTACCGAGTGATCCCGCAGGGTAAAAAAGAGATTGCGTAAAATATTGGACTCACGCTGTTCCAGCTGGCCCTCAGCCTCACCAATCTCGGCCATAATCGCAAATTCATCGCGGCTAAAGCCGGTCAGGGTCGGCCCATGGGAGAGACCGCGGGTTAACATTTCAGACATTTTGACAAACGGATAGAGCAGCCAAACCAGCCCCCGCAACCCGTAAGCAGTAAATGGTGCCAGTTGACGCCAATAAACCGCTCCCAGGGTTTTGGGGATAATCTCAGAAAAAACCAGAATTAACAGTGTCAGGATCACAGAGGCAATTCCCAGGTATTGATTGCCAAAAACCGCCGTTGCCTGGGCTCCAGCCCCGGCAGCACCGGCGGTATGAGCGATGGTATTCAGGGTAAGAATTGCGGCCAGGGGCGCATTGATATCCCCCTTGAGTTTACGTAGCAGAGGGCCGGCCTTATGTCCCTCGCGCTCCAATAGTCGCACGTAGGGCGTTGTTACACTGAGAATGACGGACTCGGCTATAGAGCACAAAAAGGAGAAACCGAGAGCGATAAATACATAAGTAATTAAGAGAAGCATATATCCCTGGTTACAGAAAAACTGGAATTGAATTTTTGCGTACTGCCAACGACACAACAAGCCTGTAACAAGCTAAAAAAGCAAAAATATTATCAAATGGGCCAATAACAGCCGGACAAGGCCCCACTTATCAAAACAGGAACAACAAACGCAAGTGCACCTTAGGGAGCGGTTCAGCCTGGAATAAACTTCCGCCCCCCGCCCACAACGCAATACACTAAAGCAACGACCAAGCCGCTAACGAAGCCCCCTATATGTGCTGCGTTTGCAACCCCGACTCCGGTGAAAAATGTCACAACCCCCAAAGCGCATAAAACCAGCCAAGCCAAAGCCACGGTGATAATACCTACGGGAATATCACGCCATGCTGGCTGAAAACGCTGCACTACCAAAGCAAACCCTACAAGGCCATACACCACTCCAGACATACCACCAAAAAGAACCCTCGGCTCCCACAAATACTGGGAAAGATTGGAGGCGATAGCCCCGATAAGTACCAGCAACGTATACATGAGGCTGCCACCCCGGGCTTCCAATGGCCGACCTAATATCCAAATACCCAGAGCATTGAACAAAGCATGGGGCAGGGAAAAGTGCACAATAGCTGGTGTCAACAACCGCCACCACTGCCCATTTTGTAGATGCCAGGCAAGAGAGGAATCTGAGAGAGGATTGCCCGTTTGATCCGGGTAGATCAGCAAAGCACTGGAAAAATTATTCGCTTGCAGAAACCAGCCAACAAAACATAGTGCAATCAACAAGAGGCTGACTGGTGTCTTATCCAGGGGAAAACTTGGTAACACTGAGACTTGGTTATGTGCCTGTTCAGACGATACATTTTTTTTAGGTTGATGCGCTGATTCCGTCTCGGGATCATTCGCTTCAACTGCCGAATCAGGCGCACCATTTGGCTGAGCAGCTTGTAACTGGACCCTGTCGAGGTCAACTTCACCAGCATCCCAGCGCTGCAGCAGGGGTTTAAGTACTTCTGCTAGGTTGCCATCAAAGGTCATTATCTGCTGCCGGTTTTTCTCCTCAACGATTCGCAACGGCAGTTGATAACGTTGAATAAAATGCGCCAGTGCACAGAGATCCTTCGAAAGAGGAAAGGAATAAATAACTAACCACTGGCTCAAATCGGTAAACCCTTCTAATTGGATTGCCTGACATCACTCATTCCAACGGGCCCTTTTGCACTTAACGGCGCTATATTTTAACGGCAATTACAAGGGGCAAGCTCTCACTACACCGCCATGGCCCGCAGAATGATACGCTTTTTTAACATGGGGCTGGCGTCCACCATACTCAAGCCAGTATTGCGCAGCCAGCGCCAGTGCAAATCGCCAGCACCAAACAGAGATTTAAACGCACTCATGGCTTTTAAGGTTGCAGCATTATCCCCGCGGCGACGACGTTCGTAACGCGCCAACACCGAGGCGTGTGCAGGTTCCAGCCCGCGGGACAAGGCACGGTCTACTTCATCGGTGAGAACACGCACATCCTGGAACCCAAGATTCACGCCCTGTCCAGCCAGAGGGTGGATACTATGGGCCGCGTCCCCAACCAGCACGGCACCGGGGCCATGATAGCGCTCCGCATGGCGAGCACGCAGAGGAAAAGAAAAGCGCTCACTCACTGATTCGACTTTACCGAGCCGACTTTCGAAAGCTTTTTCCAGATTCAGAGCGAAGGCCTGGTCATCCAACATCAGCAGCTCCCGAGCGAGTGGGTCATCCGCCGACCAGACAACGGCACAGTGATTGTCATCCCCGAGTCCAGCTAGAGGCAGGAATGCCAGGGGGCCACTCTGCAGGAAACGCTGCCAAGCGGTATGGCGATGAGGCTTTTCGCAGCGAGCGACACATACCAGGGCTGCCTGATGATAATCCGTATCCTGGCAGCGAATTCGGAGCAGGTCTCGCACTTTAGAACGAGCGCCATCGGCCCCAATCAGCAGGCGGGTGCGCACTATCTCGGCCCGCTCACGCAACTCTTCTATGTCATTGAGCTGCTCACCACGCGGCTGTAAGTGCCAAAGCCCACAGTCTCGCCACCAACTTTCCAAACGAAAGCCATTGACCAGCTCCACATTCGGCAGTGCCTCAAGCCGGGCCCTCAAAGCAGCAACAATCACATTGTTTTCAACAATATGGCCGAGATTTGGTAATTGCACATCGCGGCTGTTAAACCTTACTGAACCGGTGCCATCGGCATCCCAGACTCGCATTTCCACATATGGGCAGGCGCGGCGCGCAGAAATCTCCGCCCAGGCACCAACCTCCTCAAGTAACTCCCGTGAAGCTTGAGTTAAAGCCACCACCCGCGGCTCATAATTTTGGGAAGGTTCCGGCACAGTCCCCTCGGAGGCCTCCAGCAGGGCAAGACGCATATCCGGGTGGCGCACCGCCAACAGTGCGGCCTGGGCCATCCCCACCATACCTGCGCCAACAATGGCAAAGTCCAAACGGTGTCTATTCATATTCAAGCCAATTCCGCTGTTGCACCCTCACAAGGGCACCGTTAAAGCCCAAATCCTGCCGCCTGGCTGACAAACTCCGCTCTCAGCGGCGGTACCAGTGTAAGGCCGAGCAAACCCATTTGGCGCACAACTTGCTGAAAGGGGTTCTCTGATGTGAATAGTGACGGTATTTGGTCACTAAACCCAACAGTCAACTGCTGGTCAAAACTGCGACATCGACCATAGGCCCGCAGGCGATCCAATTCTGCTTTTGAACCCTGCGCAGGTCGATCGCCCGCTAAAGTCTGTGCCAGGGCATAGCAGTCGCGCAGAGTCAGGTTAAACCCCTGCCCGGCTACCGGGTGCAGGAAGTGCGCGCAATTACCAACCAAAACCAGGTTGCGGCGCCATTGCTCCCGCGCTAAGGACAGACTGAGCGGGTACCCCTGTAGGGCTCCAGCCCGCTCAAAACGGCCCGCACGCCAGCCAAAATTTTCTTGCAGACGCAACAGGCGCTCCTCCTCCGACAGCGTAAAGAGGGCTACCGCCTCATTCTCTGGACAAGCCCACACCAGTGCAGCGCGATGTTGTCCCTGTCGTTGCTGCAAAGGCAGCAACGCCATAGGCCCCAAAGCGGTAAATCGCTCAAAAGCGACGCCACCATGGTCCCGCTGTAGACCAACAGTAGTGACCAGGGCCCTCTGTTGGTACTTTACCGTATCAATTTCTATACCCAACTGCCGACATAGGGGCGATTCCACTCCATCGGCAATAACCAGTAACCTGGTGGTCAATTTATATTGAAAGCCCTGCTCAGCGGCACTCCAATTCAGGTGTGCCCCTGCGGAATCCATTCGAACCCGGCTGACCCTAGCGGGAGCCAACAATTGCACCGCTGTATCCGCCAAAGCGCGATGCAGGATCGGCCCAAGCGCAGCATTCTCAATCACAGCACCGAGCATGCCCTGGAAGCTTGCTTGCTGCTGTGTATGGGTGGACAGAGATGCGCCAAAAGAGTGGCCACGGTCACTCACTTGGATACGCTGGATGGGCGCACAATATTCACGTAAGGCGGACCACAAACCCAGCTGTTGGAATAACTGTAAGCTGCCAGCGGCGATAGCTGTGGCGCGGGTGTCAAAGCTGGGCAACTGGACACTGGCAGAGGCATCAGGTAGCGCTCTCTGTTCCAGCAGTGCAACACTCAGCTGAGGGCAAAAATGTGCCAGCATAAGCGCCAGACTGGCACCGGCCATACCCCCACCAACGATAGCCACATCAAATTGTTGACCTGCCTCAGTCATAAAACTCCCCCAGGCTCTCTATCCATCAATGTAAAGGGCCCGTAAGCCGCAAACTCTTAGTGCTATTTTTAGCGGGTCAGTAAATCCCGCCCATGACGCATTGCATATTCGATCTCTTCTACAGACTTTGGCGCTGCGGCGGATAGGACTTCCACCCCTTCGCCAGTTAGGGCCACGTCATCTTCAATGCGAATACCAATTCCCCGAAACTCTGTTGCAACGCTCTTGTCGTTCAAGGGCACATAAATACCCGGCTCGATGGTCATCACCATGCCGGGCTCCAACTGGCGCCAGGCGCCATGTACCCGGTAGTCTCCGACATCGTGTACATCCATTCCCAACCAGTGGCCTACCCGGTGCATATAAAAGCGCTGGTAAGCACCTGCTTCAATCAAACTCACTAAGTCGCCTTGCAACAGCCCCAGATCTACCAACCCCTGAGTAATTACTTCAACGCTAGCTATATGAGGCTCATCCCAATGGTTGCCGGCCTGTACCCGCTCGATGGCAGCCAGCTGCGCGGACAAAACAATTTCATACAGTGCTTTTTGTGCGCCATTAAAACGGCCATTCACCGGATAAGTTCTCGTGATATCCGCCACGTAACCGCGATACTCACAGCCAGCGTCCACCAACACCAGATCGCCATCACTCATCTTTGCCTGGTTGCTGCAATAATGCATAACCAAGGCATTGCGACCACTGCCGACAATGGTTGGGTAGGCCGTCTCTCTTGCACCAGCATCGACAAAGGAATGCAGCAGGGTCGCCTCCAGTTGATATTCATAGAGGCCTGGCTGGCAGCGTGCCATGGCTCGGCGGTGTGCTGTAGCACTGATTTCTGCCGCTTGCGCCATCAGACGCAGTTCCTGCGCGCTCTTAATCAAGCGCAACTCACGCAATTGGTAATCCAAGTCCACCATCTCCGGGGCACCCTTGCTGCCTGGAGCCTCGGTAATATTTTGCAAATAGCTGCGAATACGCCGGTCGAGGTGGGCATAGCGTCCCATGGGAAAATAAATACGTTCACGCCCTTCCAGCAGCCCAGGCAAAATGTCATCGAGATCACCTATCGGAAAAGCATCAGATAAACCAAGCCGCTGCACAGCCTGTTCCGGGCCAAGCCGCGGCCCATCCCACATTTCCTTTTCCGCATCGCACTCCCGACAAAACAACAGGGTTTCGCCCTGGGTGCGTCCCGGCACCAGAACCAGCAGGGCTTCAGGCTCTTCAAACCCACTCAGGTAGAGAAAATCACTGTCCTGGCGGAAGGGGAAGAAAGTATCGCGGGATCGCAGTTGTTCACCAGCCGAAGAGACAATCGCCAAGCTGTCTGGCGCCAGTTCAGCCATCAGGCGGGCGCGACGACGGATATACTCCGTCTTGCTGATTACCGCTTTTTTTCCGCTACTGGACATTAGTGTACAGTTGGACCGCTATCGGATTGCTTGCCGCGCACTTCGGTGAAGATATTGAGTACCGCGACGCGCACGTACTCCTGTAATTCCAGCAGCTGTTGTTCGTTCTCCTCACTCTCCTCTACATGATCGGCATCCACTTGTGAAATTGCACCAATGTCCTTCAGAGCTTCATCGCTGGTGGGAAGCAGCTTCCCCTTGGCACTACCAATACCGAAACCGTGTAAAAAACCTTCGCACCAATGCCCTAGCGCAAGAGTACGCGCGACAATATCGTCATCGTCACAGAGCACCAGTCGGAAAGAAAAGTCGGTATCACTGAGCTGCTTTTGGCTCTCTTTCGCTAATTGCAGAAAATCCTTGTTTAAATCCGCCGGCACAGCCTCCAAATCGAGAAGTTCCGCCAGTTCATGCTGCCAGCGTTTTTTGTCCGGCTCCGCACCTGCAGCCAATATGCCACAGATAAAGCCGTGCAGTTCACTGGGATCCGCCTGGCCGCCGGCCGAGAGAATAGCATTAGCAAGAAGCTCAAATCGGTTGGTTTCTGATGTCATAGTTACCGTGCAATTTTTCTTGATCGGGATATATTCAATGCGTGCAATAGCAGCAGCATGGAAAAGAACTTGTGTTTTCAGGACAATTTTGTGATTGCCCGCGCAGGTGGAGCGATTGACCCACCTTTTCACCGGCAATATAGTAGCGGAATCCCTCGCAGTCTGTCGTGTTGCGAACCCAGACGTCGACCCCAAACGCAGGAAATATGGATAAGCTGCAAGCGTTAGAAAGCACTGTGGATTCACTGATCGCCCGCTGCCAACAGCTGGCCGAAGACAATCGTGAACTGCGCCGGCAGGAAGCCGACTGGCTACGCGAGCGCCAGCGCCTGATAAAAAATAATGAGGCCGCCCGCTCGCGGGTCGAAGCTATGATTAATCGTCTTAAAGGGCTAACGCAAGATTCCTGATGTCTGACTCCGTACCAACATCTGAAACAGTCACCGTATCTATTCTGGGCAAAGAGTACCGTGTGGCCTGTGCAGACCACGAGCGCGCAGGCCTGCAGGCTTCCGCGCACCTTCTGCACGAGCGCATGGCGCGTATCCGCTCAACGGGTACCGTTATTGGCATTGAGCGTATCGCCGTTATGGCCGCACTGAATATTGCTCACGAATTGATCCAGGCCAAAGCAGAATTGAGTAGTATTCCTCTCCAGGAGGAAATGATCGACCGCCTAAAGGACAAAGTACAAAATGCGTTAGGTGAGATAGACCCGGAGCAGGAAACCCAGTCACCGCAAGGATAAAGGTATACGCCTTCCTAATTACAGGCACAACAATTTCCTTTAAATTTCCAGTTAACACCCCCCCCTGCCCAAGTTATAATTAACCTATACCCTGGGGTGTTGGCCAGCAGACTATGTCCTTGAGCCGATAATCTTACCCCGGTGGTTTCCAGCGGGTGCTGGTGCGCAGGTCCGCCATGCAGCGGAAAGCCTTATGTACTCCGGATCCCACCACCTTGAACCTTACGGTTCAAGGCTCCGTCTACAGCCGCACACTCGGGGTTCCTATTTCATCTCCAGTCATTCCCCTACTAATGAGTGAAAATAAAACGCAACTGCGCCAACGTATGCGTGCGGGACGGCGGGGGCTCAGTGCTTATCAGCAGCGTTTGCATGGTCGTGCAGCAATTACCTTATTGAGCCGAATACCACAGATAAAACGCGCCCGCCATATCGGTATGTTTTGGCCTATGGATGGTGAACTGGATGTTCGTCATTTGTTACGGCGTTATCCCAATAAGTATTTTTACTTGCCGGTACTGCCTGTAGAGCCACATCCGCACCTCGGCTTTAGGCGCTGGGCTGGCGAACCATTGTCATTCCGAAATCGCTTTAATATTCCCGAGCCGGTACGCAGCCCCAGTCGAGCACCGAATTTATTGGATTTGGTACTGGTACCGTTGGTGGCCTTTGACCCCAGCGGCGCCCGCCTGGGTATGGGTGCAGGCTTTTACGACCGAACTTTCGAACACAAACTACTGCTGCCGGGTACCGGGCCACAGCTGATTGGCGCTGCCCACCAACTGCAATGCGTGGAGCAATTGCCGACGGACAATTGGGATATACCTTTGGATATGGTGGTGACAGAAAAGCGTATCTATCGCTGCCGTTAATGTTGGAGTTAAAACAAAAAAGGCCGAACACTTTAAGTATTCGGCCTTTTTTGCTGTTTCGTGGGCAGAGCGCCCCCCGGCATCAGCCTAACGGGTAACCACTCCCTGTTGCAGAGCAGCCGGTGGCTCAGATTCCGAGGCAAATACCTCGGTCAAACCACTGGTGCTCAGCAGAACGCCCGCGACAAAGACAACCACAGCGATTGTCAGCGCATCGGCTTTCATTGGGACCATCCTGTACAATCAATTTTTTTGTTATATGCGTTTCGCCTCGCATATGACCTGAGCCATAGCAAAAGTTCCACGATCAAAGAAGATACTGAAGAATCGGCGTGATAGTAACTGTTTATTGGATAATTTATGCGTTTTTTGTCGCATTTTTACGCAAAGGGGTTCGACAAAGCAGAAATTACAGTCTACACCCCAATAACTTCTGAGACGCTTAACCCAATTAAAGGTTTCTCTTCACCTCAGCTACCCAAGAAAAAGCGGTAAGCTGGATTTTCCGTTTCATCCCAAAAGGGATATTGCAGCTGCTCAAGTAAATCCAAAAGTTCTGTGCGAGCCTCGGGCTCGACTTGCAACCCAACCAATACCCGCCCATACGCAGCACCATGGTTACGATAGTGGAACAAGGTAATATTCCAGCGGCCGGCCAAGTGCTCGAGAAACTTCCGCAAGGCTCCGGGCCGCTCAGGAAATTCAAAGCGGTATACAACTTCATCGTGTAATCCAGGTACCCGCCCCCCCACCAAGTGGCGAATATGTAACTTTGCCATCTCATTCTCGGTAAGGTCAGTTACCCGATAACCGCCCTCTTTAAGCTTGTCGACCATCTGGCGCCGATCGTTATCGGTAGCCACCTGCAGGCCAACAAAAATATGTGCCTCTTCATCTCCTGCATAGCGATAATTAAACTCGGTAATAGCCCTGTCACCTAAGTCACGACAAAATCTCAGGTAGCTGCCTGGGCTTTCGGGAATACGAACCGCAAGTACCGCCTCGCGCTTTTCGCCAGTTTCTGTGCGCTCGCTAATATAACGCAGCCGATCGAAGTTGATGTTGGCTCCGCTACAAACAGTGGCGAGAGCCGAATTGCGGCAATCAGTCTGTTCAATAAACCTCTTCAGCCCCGCCAACCCAACAGCCCCAGCCGGCTCGGCGATAGAACGGGTATCCTCAAAAATATCTTTAATCGCTGCACAGATCTCATCGGTACTCACGGTGATCACACCATCCACTGTTTCACTTAGAACTCGGAATGTCTCCTCACCAATTTGCGCTACGGCAACACCATCAGCAAACAACCCTACTTGGGATAGGCGCAAACGCTCTCCACTTTCCAGGGCAACTTTCAAGCATGCGGCATCTTCAGGCTCCACCGCATAAACCTTTGTTTCCGGCCTTACATACTTGATGTAGGTAGCCATGCCGGCAGCCAGCCCACCTCCACCCACGGGAATAAATACAGCTTCAAGGTTGCCAGAGTATTGGCGCAGCATCTCCATAGCCACAGTTCCCTGGCCAGCGATCACATCCGGGTCGTCATAGGGGTGTACAAAAACCAGGTCGCGTTCCTTCACTAGTTTCCTGGCACGCGCGGCAGCCTCATCAAAGGTATCCCCGTGTAATACCACTTCAGCTCCGCGCATTCTCACAGCATTAACTTTGATCAGAGGTGTGGTCTTCGGCATCACAATCGTTGCACGCACCCCCAACTGGGCTGCACCCAATGCCAATCCCTGAGCATGATTGCCAGCCGATGCCGTGATTACCCCACGAGCACGTTGCTCAGGGGGCAGTTGTAACAACTTGTTATAAGCACCGCGAATTTTGAAGGAAAATACTGGCTGCAGGTCTTCCCGCTTGAGCAGAATGCGGTTACCCAGGCGGTGGGATAGCTGGCGCATCGGTTCTAATGGCGTCTCGGTGGCGACATCGTAAATGCGCGCGTCTAAAATGCGCTTGATATAAGACTTGGGCATGATGTGTATCGGCTGCCGTTGCGATTAATTTCTATGCACGACTCAGGAAAGCCTAGTAGCGTAAGCACTGGCAAAACACTCCCAGCACGCGCAACACCGGCAGGCCAGTCTAAGTCTTGATCAGCACAATTGCCAACAATTTGGCCTTATTGCGCTTTTTTTTGTCGAAAGGTAAAAATAAAGCATAAATAATTGCACAGGAAACTATCCAGAGTATGACCCAGGATGAACTGAAGCAGGCCACTGCCCGCGCCGCTATAGACTATATCTCCCCTCGCCTGGAAGCTGACTCCATCGTCGGAGTGGGCACAGGCTCCACAGCCAATTTCTTTATCGACTATCTGGCGGAGATCAAAGGCAAGTTCGACGGTACTGTCGCCAGCTCAGAAGCCTCGGCACAAAGGCTAAAATCTCATGGAATTCCGGTCTATGAGCTGAATAGTGTAGATAGCATCCAATTTTATGTAGACGGTGCCGATGAAGCTAATCCGGCACTGGAACTAGTCAAGGGAGGCGGTGCCGCCCTAACTAGGGAGAAGATTGTCGCGGCTTGTTCCGATGAGTTTATCTGCATCGCCGATGAGAGTAAGTCTGTAAAGATCCTTGGAGACTTCCCACTGCCGGTGGAGGTGATTCCCATGGCGCGCTCCCTGGTAGCCCGAGAGCTGGTCAAGCTCGGCGGGGACCCGGTTTACCGCCAGGGGGTTATTACCGATAACGGCAATGCAATTCTCGATGTGTACAATCTAAAGATCGAACAACCTGTCGCACTGGAAGAAGCAATCAATAATATTACCGGTGTGGTTACCAATGGCATCTTTGCCAAGCGCCCAGCAGACTTGCTACTGCTCGGAACCAGCACCGGAGTCAAAACCATCACCGCCTAACTGTGCAGTAAATTTATGCAAGAAAATAATAAAAAAAATGGGATTCTGGTGGCGCTGCTTGGCGCCACTGTCCTGAGCGTGGGCTGCGCCACTAGCCCACCCAGTAACCCTGACAATATCTGTTCTATTTTCCGCGAGAAAAAAGGCTGGTATGACGACGCCAAGGCGGCAGAGGAGGAATGGGGCTCCCCGGTTGCAGTGATGATGGCAATCCTGCATCAGGAATCGCGCTTCGTACATGATGCGCGCCCACCGCGCAGCAAGATACTGGGCTTTATTCCCGGACCCCGCCCCTCAGATGCCTATGGTTATGCTCAAGCACTGAAAAATACTTGGCGCGGATATCAACGTTCCACATTTAGTTATGGTGCGGACCGGGATGATTTTGGCGATGCCATAGACTTTGTCGGCTGGTATAACAACACGAGTGCGCGCCGCTGCCAAATCCAGTCCAGAGACAGTTATCACCTGTATCTGGCCTATCACGAAGGACACGGTGGTTTTAATCGACGCAGCTTTAAAAATAAGGCCTGGCTCAAGAAGGTGTCACATAAGGTCTCCGCGCGTGCCCAGCGCTATCAGCAACAACTTAATAGCTGCGAGCAATCCCTAAAGAGGCGCAAGAAATTCCTCGGTCTTTTTTAGGTCCAACCAGTCGAGATCAAAAATTCGCGCGAGTGGCGGGGAAAGGCGCCACGTCCGCGCCGAAACTGGCTACCCTGAAACTAATGTCCCATAGCTGAAAGCACTAAGCTCTCACCTAGTTCCGTACATAACGCCCATTGCCCTAACGTGACGCTGGGTGCTCCCTCTGAGAAGCAAAAGCGTCCACCGACTTTGGAGTGCCCAATGAAGCCCTTTGCCAAATTCCTAACCCTATTTGCCCTGCTGCTCACTGTCCCATTCGTCGCTGCACAACCCGCGTCCCCTCAGGCTAACGCCCCGAAAACCAGTGCCCCCAAGGTATCCTTCAGTGAACCTCAGCTCAAGCAGTTTGCCGACGCCTACCGTTCTATTGTCATGCTGAGTCGGGAATATGCCCCAAAACTTAAGGCTGCTGCTGATATCAAGGAAGCCGAGGCTCTTAATAAAGAGGCCCAAGGCAAAATGATTGCGGCAATCGAGAAAACAGGCTTATCCAAGAGCAAATACCAGGAAATAGCCAACAGCATTAAATCCAACCCGGCACTGTTGGAGAAAGTTAATAAGATACTGCAACAAACCCATACCAAGCCGCAGCAATGAATACAGGCGGCACATCAACCTGATGTGCCGCACTAGTCATCCAGGGTGATTTCCAACACCTGGCAAATGGCCGGCAAATTACTTTTCACCCAGACTCGGTCAAAAGACCCCCAGTCTCGCAGCAGATAATAGCCATCGTTGTGGCGCACTCCCTCCTGGACGAATTCCACTCGGGTTCCGTGACCAGGCAGCCCCTTGGCGATTATGTCCTGCACTGTGCGGCGCGGCCAACCAGTCACCTCTTCCAGGGCCGGATTATTCGGGCGGGGAATCTGCTCAATTAAGTATGCAATCAACATGCGCCGACAGATTGTCGGATTCAGCTGGCTCTCAACAGTTGCGGACGGCATTTGGCCACTCCCTCATTGGCATGTAGCTTAATTGTTAACCTCTATGACCTTGAGGTCTAGTGATTAGACGACCTCATCCTCTCCCGCCGCAGGCCTTTTTCCAAAGTAAGCTCTTCCAGCGAGCTACCCGATAAGCACTACAACGAAACGGGATGAAATTTTTCGTTTAAACCTAAATAATGAATAAAAACATGTAATTAGCAGCAGAGATTTCAATATTAGAAAAGAGCATCAGGAACATTTCGCGCCATTCTATTGATCGATAGAGGTCACCTCCCTTATCACTTTGTTACTCCCACCGGCGATAAACCTGACTTTCTGACGCGCATTGCGCATAATCCATGCCTGCACTTGAGCGAAAATATGCAGCTTACAAAATAAAGTTGAGGGCTGAGAGAGTGGAAACTGAAAACCCCAAACTCCACGAGGACCCGGGTATACCTGCCACGGTCGTGCGCGCCCAACTGGTTGGTGCCCACAAAGCAGGATTGGACTGCTTGCAGATACTGCACGACAGCGGTATAGATCCCACCCTGCTTGAGGACCCTGATAACCGCATCAGCCGCGATCAGATGGCCAACCTGCTACGCAGGGAATGGGATCTGCTGAATGACGAATCGGGGGGCTTTCTGGCTCGTCCGTGGCTGCCTGGCACCTTCGCCATGATGGGACATGCCTGTATCAGCTGCCCAAACCTGCGTCGTGCCCTTCTGCGCTCCGGACGGTTTATCAGCATGGTCAGTGATGACCTGCATATCAAATTGGTGGAGGATGGCGAGGAAGCTCGCTTGATTATCCATCACACTAATGACAAGAACCTGCCCAACCAGATTTTTGTCGAGTCTATCGCAGTTATATGGCTGCGCTTCTTTAGCTGGTTGATCGATCGCACCATTCTCCTTGAGCGCGTTTTACTGGCCTTCCCTCAGCCAGATTACAACGAAGATTACAGTGAAATGTTTCCCTGTCGGCATTATTTCAATCAAGCCGAAACCTGCTTGGTATTCAGTACTCGCTACCTGCAAATGCCACTGGTGCGCGATGAACAGCAACTGGCCGAATTCTTGTCCCGTGCTCCCGAGTGTCTTCTCACCCAATACAAATCTGACCACAGCTTCACCGGCCGCATTAGGCGTATGCTGCAACAACAAAACAGCATAGAAAACCTATCCCTCGACGATGTAGCCGCACGCCTGTATACATCCCCACAGACGCTTCGCCGAAGACTCAAGGAGGAGGGTAATAGCTGGCAGGATATCAAGGACTCAGTGCGCCGAGATATGGCTGTATACCAGTTAAAACAACAGGAGACTGCAGTAGCAGAAATTGCCGAGCGACTTGGCTTTTCCGAGCCCAGCGCCTTCAACCGCGCCTTTAAAAAGTGGACAGGCCTTGCCCCCGGCGCCTACCGGGAAAAATTCCGCAATGATTAAAGAAAATCCGAAAACTAAATTCTCTTTGGCTTAATGCAAAAATCAGAAAACTAATTGCCCCAAAATACAGCCCCACAAAATTAGCGGGGCTTTTTGCTCCTTTGATTTTCACGAGCTCTGTTATCAATTTTCAGTTGCTAAAAGTTACCACCCGCACGCTGATACGCTCATTGCTCATCTTTCTCTGTTCTCTCTTCTCTGCTTCATCCTCTGGGACCTCCTTGGCAGATCCCATACCGGTAGCAGTAATTCTGTTAGCCGCGATTCCCTTCTGCAAGAGTATCTCCCGCACTACATCTGCACGCTCCTGGGAAATCTCCTGTTCCCGGATTTCATTACCCTCACCCTTTACATGCCCCTCAATAGCAATGCTCAGGTTCGGGTTTTCCTGCATTATTTTTGCCAGAGCATTGATATCAGGTGCCGAAGGATCGAGAATCTTCGCAGTCCCCCCTTCAAATTGAACCCTGAGTGGAAACTCCCGGTCAGGCTCCCGGGCAAAACTCTTCAAATAGTCGCGCAGGTTGCTGGCAAAATCATCCGGTCCAAGTTCCGCCTGGGCATTGCTATCGGTTAATGGGGAGTCTCCAACGGGCTCAGAAGGCGATTCCATAAAAGCCTGCTCCTGAGAAGTCAAAGAGGGGCGATTCTCAGGCGCCTCCTCCCTTCCCTTATCCATGCACATATTCAGCGCATAAAGAGCCACCAATACAAGTAACAGCGGAAAAAACCAGCTGCTGAAACTTACTGGTTTACGCTTTTCACCATTACCATGCAGAGCTTCTGGGCGGGGTTCTTGTGGTTTGGCATGGCCGTGAGTAATCAGTGATGCACCCAATTGATCAAAGCTGGGAACATTTAGGGCTTTGAGCAATGCATCGGGGACTTTGCCCTGGAGAAATTCACGTTGGCCGATCAGGAAAGATGCCAAATCAGAAACATCCATTTTGTGCATCTTTACTTGGCCATTCAGTAAGGATGTAACAATTGGCAGGGCCAACTGGAGCAGGCGGCTGCCATCGCCACTAGGCAATGTCGATGAAGCCAGTTTTTTCACTTCTTCAGTACTGGTACCAAAAACCTTTTGCAACATTCCTGCGCCGGTTTGCAAAATGGCACCGAGTTTGTCTTTGTCAGAAAAACTCTCTGTTACCGTCGAGAGGTCCAGTGCCTCGTTATCGGTAATCATATTGAATAAATATCCCATACCGGTTTTGCTGCTGGCTTTATTCAGCATACCGGCCAGGGAATACGCGATACCACTATCCAGTGCCGCTTGGCCTTTCTCTGCCGGAATATTGAGGGCCGAAGCCAGCGCACCAGTGCCCGAAGCACCCAACTGGCTCGCTGCTATTTCCAGTAGATTTTCTGCCATAGCCAAACCTCACTGCCAATATTCGCGCAATCTGCCAATGGCCTTCTCGGGTCCCAGTACGCGAAAAATTCAATATCATTCAAATATTTATTGCGTAATTACCAAGCCTTCGCCCCCAAATTGCACCCGTATTTTCTCTTTACGAAGCAAATTGATCCGCCAAAAAATTTTGGTGAACAATAAAAAATAGAGCGCCTTATTTGAGTGTACGGCAGCCGAGTCACCGGGTTAGTTTGATTTGGAATAATGAATAAAAATTATCTTCACTCACTTGATAACCACAGCAGACATCTGCGTCACCGTCCCTGTCGTCTTTCATCATTGCACCTAATCTGCACGTAACTATGGTTATACCCACAATCAAAAATAAAGAGGCGAGAACCGTGCCCACAACAGAAGCCTATATTTACGATTCAATCCGCACCCCCCGCGGAAAGGGAAAATCCAGCGGAGCACTACACGAAGTCAAACCCATCACCCTGCTTTCCGGCTTACTGCGAGAATTACAGGGTCGCAACCAATTGGACACCGCCAAGGTCGATGACATCGTCATGGGTTGTGTCACAGCAATCGGCGATCAGGGTGCAGATATTGCTAAGGTGGCCGCTCTCGCCGCTCAATGGAACCAGGATATTGGTGGCGTCACCCTCAACCGCTTCTGTGCATCCGGTGCCGAAGCCGTCAATTTGGCAGCAGCCAAGGTACGCTCAGGTTGGGAGCACCTGGTCGTGGCCGGCGGAGTGGAATCCATGTCCAGAGTGCCAATGGGCAGTGACGGCGGCGCCTGGGCCCTGGACCCTCAAACCGCTATAGACACCAGTTTTGCTCCCCAGGGTATCGGCGCCGACCTGATTGCCACCCTCGGCGGTTTTTCCCGCGAGGATGTGGATAACTTTGCCCTCGAATCACAGCGCAAAGCTGCTGCAGCCTGGGAAAGAGGCGCCTTTGCCAAGTCAATCATTCCAGTACTAGATGAAAATGGCCTGCTAATCCTGGACAGAGACCAGCTTGTGCGGCCCGACACTTCCCTTGAGGGCCTGGCAAACCTAAACCCCTCCTTTGCCGGTATGGGGGACCTGTGCTTCGACAGCATTGCCATTTCCCGTTATCCACAAGTGGAGTCAATTCACCATGTACACACCGCCGGTAATTCCTCAGGGATCGTCGATGGCGCTGCTGCAATCCTGATTGGCAGCGAGCAGGCCGGTCACGATCTGAATCTGACACCGCGGGCGCGTATCATTTCCGCAGCTGTTGTTGGCAGCGAACCCACCATCATGCTGACGGGCCCTGCACCGGCCACACGGAAGGCCCTTAAGGCTGCAGGCCTAACCCCGCAGGATATAGACCTCTACGAAGTGAACGAAGCCTTCGCCTCAGTAGTACTCCGTTTCCAGCACGAGTTGGATATCGATCCACAAAAGCTCAATGTGAATGGCGGCTCTATCGCTATGGGCCACCCACTGGGAGCCACCGGCGCCATGCTGATTGGCACTGTGTTGGACGAACTGGAACAGCGGCAGCAGCGTTACGGCCTTGTGACCTTGTGCGTGGGTGGTGGTATGGGCGTAGCAACCATAATTGAGCGGGTTTAAGGGGGACAAAAAAATGAAATCTATTCGCCTAGAAAAAGACAGCGACAACATTGTCCACCTGATTATGGACAATCCCAATGCGTCGGCCAATGTGATGGACAAAGACTTTACCGACTCTCTCCAAGCCGTAGTGGAACAACTGCAAAAACAGGACTACAAAGGCATCATTGTTCGTTCAGCTAAAAAAACTTTCTTTGCTGGTGGCGACCTTAAATCTCTCTACTCTGCTCAACGAGACGACGCCGAAGCATTTTTTGCCTCATGTGAATCGCTAAAAGCCAACCTGCGCTGGCTGGAAACCCAGGGCAAACCCGTTGTGGCTGCGATTAATGGTGCCGCACTGGGTGGCGGCTGGGAAATTGCCCTTAGCTGCCACCAGCGGATAGCCTTGGATGACGGAGCAGTTAAAATCGGCCTTCCCGAGGTCACGCTTGGCCTTCTTCCCGGTGGTGGTGGCTGTGTACGGATGCCCCGCTTATTGGGTATCCAAAATGCCCTGCCTTTCCTACTCGAGGGCAAGCAGGTGCGAGCAAAACAAGCCCTGGAAGCCGGTCTGCTTCACCAGACAGCCAGCGACGCAGATGACTTGTTAAATAAAGCGCGTGCTTTTATCCAGGCCAGCAGCGATACCCAGGTTTTACAGCCCTGGGATAAGCCCGATTACCGCATGCCTGGCGGGGATGCCAAGAACCCCAAAAATGCCCAGCTGCTAATGATCGCCCCAGCCATGCTGGAAAAGAAAACCCGTGGATGTCTACCTGCTCCCGAGGCAATCCTCGCTACCGTAGTCGAGGGCGCACAGGTAGATTTTGAAACGGCAACACGCATCGAGTCACGTCACTTTGTCGAACTCACATGCGGGCAGGTGGCGAAAAATATGATTGGCACATTCTGGTTTGCTCTCAATGAGCTGAAGGCCGGTGCCTCCCTACCTCAGGACACTCGCAAACTGGAGACTCAGCCTATACAAAAAATTGGGATCTTGGGCGCCGGCATGATGGGCTCTGCAATAGCTTATGCCTGCGCCAGTAAAGGGGTCGAGGTAGTCCTAAAAGATGTCTCTATGGAGGCCGCCCTAAAGGGTAAAAGCTATGCGGAGAACTCTCTGCAAAAGCGCCTGCAGCGCGGTCGTACCGATGAAGTGCGTATGCAATCCATCCTGTCCCGTATCCTCCCCACCGACAACGCGTCTGATCTAACCGGCTGCGAACTGGTAATTGAAGCAGTCTTTGAGGATCGCGAACTAAAAGCCAAAGTCACCCGCGAAGCGGAGGCAGAGTTAAGTAACGACGCTGTCTTCGCATCCAATACGTCAACCTTGCCCATTACTGGGCTTGCGAAAGCGTCAGCACGTCCAAAAAACTTTATTGGCATGCACTTTTTCTCCCCCGCCGACAAAATGCCTCTGGTGGAAATTATCTGCGGAGAGGAAACCGGTGAGGAAACTCTGGCCCAAGCCTTTGCTTTCGTATTGCAAATAGGCAAAACCCCTATTGTAGTTAATGACAGCCGTGGCTTTTTTACTTCAAGGGTATTCGGCTGCTTTACCAATGAAGGGATTGGCATGCTCAGCGAGGGCGTAAACCCCGCCATTATTGAGAACGCTGCTTCCCTAGCAGGATTCCCGGTAGGTCCCTTGGCAGTTAGCGATGAGGTTTCCTTAACACTAATGGGAAAAATTCGTCAGCAAACTATCAACGATTTACAAAAAGAAGGGAAAACAGCTCCTACTCATCCAGCCGACGCCGCGATAGACCATATGTTGGAACTAGGCCGTGCCGGTAAAGCTGCGGGTGGCGGATTTTACTCCTACCCAGAAGGCGGCAAAAAACACTTATGGGCAGGACTACATCAGGAGTTCCCGCTCTCTAATCAACCGCCAATAGAAGATATCAAAGAGCGCCTGCTATTTATCATGGCGCTAGAAACCTTGCGCTGCTATGAAGAGAAAGTACTGCGCAGTGTGCGAGATGCAAATATCGGCTCCATTTTTGGTATTGGCTTCCCACCCTGGACAGGTGGATCCCTGCAATATATCAATCAGTATGGCGTTGCTAAGTTTGCCCAGCGTGCGCAGCAGCTTGCGGAAGCTTATGGAGAAAGATTTTCTCCTCCGGCAGTATTGATAGAACTGGCAGAATCCAGGGAAAGCCTGAAAGACAAAGAGTAATTCCAGAAGCAGTATTTACGTACCTTTCAAACCCGTGGCCCGCAAGGTGCCGCGGGGTCAGTATTTCTGCAACAATACCTTTCTCACACAAAACCAATACAAATGAGACTATTTTAATACTGATCTAAGCACTTACTATTATCCGAAGTTCCAGATAATAACGAATAAAGATGGAGTAACTGATGATACCGAGAACTGTTTACAACGAAGAACATGAGCAATTTCGCGATACAGTGCGTAAGTTCCTCGAAAATGAAGCCATCCCCTACCATGGCCAGTGGGAAAAAGATGGGCAAGTCGATCGTGCTTTATGGAATAAAGCTGGAGAGATGGGTTTCTTATGCCCGCAAATTCCAGAGGCTTATGGCGGCTTGGAACTGGACTACGGTTACAACTCCATTCTCGATGAAGAAGTTGCCCGCGCCGGATTGTCAGGTATTGGCTGGGGACTTCATTCGAATATAGCCGTGCCTTATATCATCAAATATGGTACAGAAGAGCAGAAGAAAAGATTGCTGCCCAAGTGCATTAGCGGTGAGATAGTTACCGCAATTGCCATGACTGAACCCGGCGCAGGCTCAGACTTGCAGGGAGTGAAAACCACAGCCATCAAACAGGACGATCACTACCTGCTCAATGGCTCTAAAACATTTATTACCAACGGCCAGCATGCTGACCTCGTCATAGTAGTTGCTAAAACTGATCCCAGTGAAGGGGCCTCTGGAGTTAGCTTACTATTAGTGGATGCAGACTCTCCAGGGTTCAAGAGGGGCACCAACCTGGAAAAAATTGGTATGAAAGCCCAGGATACCTCCGAGCTATTTTTTGATGATGTAAAGGTACCGGTAGAAAATTTGTTGGGAGCCGAGGGCCAGGGATTTATCTACCTAATGCAGGAATTACCTCAAGAGCGCCTCAGCGTGGCCATCTTTGCAATGGCCAATGCTGAAGCCGCCCTGCAGTGGACTCTCGACTATGTGCGAGAGCGCAAAGCTTTTGGAAAACCTATCTCGGCTTTCCAGAATACACAATTTAAATTAGCTGAACTCGACAGTGAACTCACTGCACTGCGTGTTTTTGTAGACCGCTGTTTGGAGCTACATTATGAGAAAAGGCTCGATGTCGCTACCGCCGCCAAAGCAAAATTACTCAGTACTGATTTTCAGTGTAAATTACTTGATGAATGCGTTCAGTTACATGGCGGTTTCGGCTATATGTGGGAGTACCCCATTGCCCGTGCCTGGGCGGATGCTCGTGTCCAGCGTATTTATGCAGGTACCAATGAGATCATGAAACTGATTATTTCACGCGAACTCCTTCGCGATACCTGATCACCAGTAGCCGATTAGCTGCCTGCTTATCGGCTAGTCCTCTCACAGTACAATGCACTATCGCTAATAACTTCTGATCTCGAACTACCACGAGACCAGATTATTCACATAATCATATAAAGATAAAACAGGCTTGCGATGCTATGAAAGATCAGAATGCCCCCCTGCAAGGCCTCAAGATACTTGATTTCTCCACCCTTTTACCGGGTCCCTATGCCACTATGTTATTGGCCGATATGGGGGCTGATGTTTTACGGGTCGAGTCCCCAACGCGTCCAGATATGTTGCGCAGCTTCCCACCCATGGTTGATACTAAGCATCCCCTTTCAGCGGCGCACGCTACAATCAATCGTAATAAAAAATCCCTGGCACTTGATCTAAAAAAACCGGAAGCAAGGGAGGTTATTCGCCGTTTACTTGGGAAATACGATATTGTCATTGAGCAATTTCGACCCGGTGTTATGGATAGGCTTGGATTTGGATATGAGTCCCTTCAAATCATCCGCCCAGATATCATTTATTGCTCAATCACCGGATACGGGCAAACAGGCCCACTGAAACAGCGCGCCGGTCACGATATCAATTACCTGGCTCGCTGCGGCCTAGCCAGCTATTCAGGCAGGAGTAAAAGCGGCCCCAGCCTAAGTGGTATGCAAATTGCCGATATTGCTGGTGGTTCGCACCACGCGGTAATGGCGATTCTGGCCGCTGTATATAAGCGTCAGCAAACCAATAGCGGGACATATATTGATATCAGCATGACCGACTGCGCATTTGCCCTA
Organism: Microbulbifer variabilis ATCC 700307; assembly: GCF_000380565.1. Classification (GTDB taxonomy): domain Bacteria; phylum Pseudomonadota; class Gammaproteobacteria; order Pseudomonadales; family Cellvibrionaceae; genus Microbulbifer; species Microbulbifer variabilis. The sequence continues at coordinate 154,194 of NZ_AQYJ01000028.1, read as the reverse complement.
AATGCCATTAGCGGAGCTAATGCCCTGACTGAAAGTTGTGATCCGAAGCTGGAAATGGAACTTCTTAATGGTGGTAGCTTCTATGATTATTATCAAACTGCGGATGATCGTCACCTGGCCGTGGGTAGCCTGGAACCGCAATTTGCTGAGGCATTTTTTGTAGGCATAGGTCATCCAGAGTGGGAAGACCGTATATTTGATGAAACTCAACAAAATCAACTTAAACAAGATATTGCCAACATCATTATCCAGCGTGAGCTTATAGAATGGATACGTGTTTTTGAAAAAAGCGACGCCTGTGTAGAACCCGTGCTCAGCTTCAATGAAGCCGCTGAAAGTTCTCTAATGCAAGAACGCAAAATGCTAAGTGTGGCATTAACAGCTAACGGAAATAGGGTCAAGCAAATAAATACCCCTTTTCATTTTGGCAATGAAAAAAGTCAACAACATATAGCAGGCGCAGATCTTGGTGAGCACAGCAAAGGTATATTATTGTCTTTGGGATTCACCCAGGACGAAGTAAAGCAAATCTGTGCTCAAAGCACTTCTTGCTAAAGACTCAGGAATAACTGGTCGTCTTTAGCAGTTCTCAATATGGACAAGCTATGACTCATAGAAATAAAGGGCTTACAGGCTAGCTAGTGCAAACTAGCTCTTAATCATCATTTTATGAAAGGAAGTACAAGTTATTAACTATTTTCAGTGTCGATTTGTTAATCAGCTCAACAATCACTGGATCTAAGAATCAGGCTCACAAAAAACAGATTCTTCCGATCACACCTAATAATGCGCTCTACCCTCTCAATTGTATTTATGGTACTGCTTGGGCATAATTTAACGTGATAAAAATAACCCTAGGATTCGAGATTTATGACAAATCCTTTCTGGCGATTTATCGCCGCCCGGAGGGCGATTTTTCGCAAGTCCTCCTACCTTCGCGTTACCGGTTGGCTTGAATCATTTAAGCGTGGCTACCCTTGTGATGTAGATGGCAATGCTCTTCCATGGATGAATTATCCTGTAATTCACTTTCTCAAAGAGCGCCTAAGTAAAGATATCAATGTATTTGAGTTTGGAAGTGGTTTTTCAACCCGATTTTATGCCGAGCGGGTATCTTCAATACAAAGTGTGGAAGACAATCCCAAGTGGTTTGAAACAATGGCTAAGCAATTACCAGATAATGCCAAAGTCATTTTGCAAGAGGCGGATGAAGATGGAGAGTATTGCCGGTCAATCAACAAATTTGAACAGAATTTCCAGCTTGTGGTAGTGGATGGACGTGACCGGGTAAACTGCTTTAAACAAAGTTTATCTCGCTTAACCGGTGACGGGGTCATATTGCTGGATGATTCATCCCGCAGTAAATATTCTCCAGCTATTGATCTTGGAAAATCTGCTGGATTTAAAGTTCTTCACTTTGAGGGGATTAAACCCACGACAACAGGTTTACACCGCACCAGTTTGTTTTATCGATCGGAAAATTGCCTGGGTCTATAATCAAGATCATTTAGCTCCGAAATAAAGTTAGTTACAACTTATCTACTCAGCCTAAAAAATAAGAAAACTATCAATGTCTCCCCATTTTAACTGGGGAGACAATGGATTTGAGAACTTCATCATTCTCAAACGGGACACCGGTTGAGTCAGAATACCTGGTCAGCATATTGAACCAACTTAACAGAAAGATTGCCCTGCATGCCATGTCATAGGTTCCATAATGATCCACAAAGGCCTTCACTGAATCTTCAGACATTTTTGCGTTATTGGTTATTTCATCACAGGCCTTGCAAAGCACCTGGTGCCAGGTTTCCAGAGGGCCTAAATCATCAGAAAGCACTATATCAACAATTTCTTGAGGGAGTGCAGCGGTCTTTCGATGAAAATTTATTTCATACTGAGAATCATTATCCTTACAAATACGATAAAGAATAATTTCCCGATCATCATCCGGCAAATAATCATCACTAAATAACGCAGAAACTACCGAATATATTTCGGGTGCAATTCCAGTCCTAGCTAGCATTAATGCGATATTGACAGGTGGTAAACCCTGCAATAACTCTTGAGTTTTATTGTCGAAGTCCTGTACTGAAGCCAACGGTATTCTGCTCATAAGGCGCTCCACAAATGACTACTTGGACAAATTAAAAAGTTTATTTTTATAATCCATCCCGAGCGACCATCGTATTGTAGGACCAACTGAAAATTAATCCCTTTTTCAAATAGTTACTCACATATAAATTATAAAATGACTGCAGCGGTAAAAATATCTTTTGTATAACCGGCAACTCACTACCAGGCTAACTGTTTAAGCCCGAAGAATAAGCAACAATGTATTCCCCTCTGGAAAAAAGTTCTTGAATCATCTTCGATGATTCATTAGGGTATATGGTTAAAATAAGTATCCACGTCCTGAATCTCCATATCTTATACTTCGATTGGAGCCATTTACGCCGATGAATTAAACTCGCACTCTATTGCGGTCCCTTTTAATCCTATGCAGGTGATTAATCCTATGCAGGTGGCGTAATTTCGACAAGAATATATCTTCCCTAAGTAGAAATACGCTGCCCAATTCGATCATCGGAGGGCATATGATAGCTATTTGTACTATTGAAAACCTTTCTCTAGCATTTGGAGATACATCTCTTTTCCAAAAAATGAATTTGGAATGACCTCCCGGTATGATCGGTCTAGTTGCGCCAATGGTTATGGTAAATCCACTTCTAAAAATACTCTGCGGGCAAACCTCAGCTGATAGCGATAGGGTATCCTGGAGAAGGCCCTACCACATGGTACAATAACCTAATGATCATCCTGAATTAAAGATCGTCGATTGTCTCGAACAAGGAAAGCTGTACGATATTTTTTAAGGTTAGAACGGGGGCATAAATCAGAAAATGATCTGATATCTTTAGCAGACTATTGGCACCTACCTCTTACTTGGCAGCACCATCTAGAAGAGGCAAATATTATTGCTCCATTAGATACTTCCTTAAAAAAATTGAGCGGTGGACAGAGAGCCAGATTACTCCTTTCCCATGCATTTTCACTTTCAAATAACTTCCTGCTTATAGATGAACCTAGCAATCACCTTGATGAGAATGGATGTAAATGGTTACGAGAAAAAATAATCAAGCATATAGGAGGAATATTAACAGCCTAAGATTTTATGGAGATGAATGCAGCACTTATATACAATAAAAAGAAGTGGAAGAAACTGCTCTACTTCAAAAAACAGAGGGTAATCGAAAAGCGTTAGACCAATTAAATAAAGTTAGACAGCAAAATATTAATAAATATGTCATTAGGCAACAGCAGGGTAAAAACAAAAGGAAACCTCAGAGTATGAGTCTTATGGATGCACAGAAGGATCGTGCAGAAAAAGGCCCTGGGAAATTAAAGCGTAATCTGGAGCAACGCCAATTACTGTTAGAAGCAAATCGAGATGGGATAAAAACATCTACAATTGATTCACAAAGATTAAGACTACCGAAACTAACTCTCATTAATTGGAATTCTAGAAAGACGATACAATTACATATCGAAGATTTACAACTCCTTTATGGCTCTTATAAGAGGCCCATATCTTTGACTCCACGCAGAGAAGACCGTTGCAGGAGTTCCGGAATATATGGAAGCGGGAAATCTACATTATTAAAGGTCATCACTGGTCAGCTAAAAGCGCGAGGTGGTGTTTACAGAAATCATGATAGTTTTTGCTATTTAGATCAGGATTTCAGCATTCTCGACAAAGAATTATCCGCCTTAGACAATCTATCCAATTTCTATCCAGGTAAAAAGGAACCTGAATGGCGTACCATACTTGGAAGCCTGCAAATAAGAAGAAATACGCCTCTGCGCCCCCTGAAGTGCCTAAGTGGAGGTGAGCAACTCAAAGTGGCGTTAATTGCAGCTACACGAGGCATTACCACCACGCTACTACTGGATGAACCGGATAATCACTTGCATCTGGCGTTCCCGCCAGCTATTAACAGATGCCATTGCAGAGTTTCCTGGCACGATTTTATTGGTCTCACACGATTTAAATTTTATTGATGCTATAGGTATCGACAGTCAACTTATACTGGACTAAGAGAAACCCCATTAATTACCCAGCAAAAGAGAACACTAACTTTGAATACGCTTCGCTTGATCCTTGGGGACCAGCTGAATTATAAACACTCATGGTACAGAGAAAAGAATCAGAAAATCATATACTTCATGGCCGAAATGCGCCAGGAGACAGACTACGCCGCTCACCATATTCAGAAGGTAGTCGCTTTTTTTGAAGCTATGCAGAATTTCGCTGAATGGCTAAAATCACGCAACAAAGAAATTTTATATTATCAATTACAAGATAGAGAGAATCAGCAAGATCTTTCTAAAAATATAAAACAGATAATAAAAAAATATGACATCAATAAATTTGAGTATCAATTACCAGATGAATATCGCCTTGATAAACAACTAGAGATTATATGTAAAGAAATACATATTGAATCTGAAACATATGATAGTGAACACTTTCTTACCAAAAGAACAGAGTTAGGTGATTTCTTTGATGGAAAAAAAACTCTTCTAATGGAGAATTTTTATCATCACATGCGCAGAAAGCATAATATTTTGATAAAAAACACAGGAGAACCTGAAGGGGGGAAATGGAATTATGATCAAAGTAATCGAAAGAAATGGAAAGGCGAGATTACAATTCCTAAACAATGCCAAATTAGAAAAGATGTAAAAAAAACACTGAGGAGAATAAATAAATCTGGAATTAAAACCATAGGAAGTATTGACCCAATAAATTTTCCATGGCCAAGTAATCGAATAGAAAGCCAAAAAATGCTTCGGCATTTTTGTAAATATTTATTACCTTATTTTGGCGATTATCAGGACGCAATGGACCCAAATGAAGTTTACTTGTTTCATAGCCGCTTGAGTTTTTCTCTCAACACCAAGATGTTAAGCCCTTCAGAAGTTATTGAGGCAGCAATTTCCCACTGGAGATCTAATAAAAAATCTATTCATATCAGCCAAGTAGAAGGGTTTGTTCGCCAAGTACTTGGGTGGCGGGAATATATGAGGGGAATCTATTGGAGAGAAATGCCTGATTATAGTAAGGAAAACAAACTAAATAACTCCAGTCCACTTCCTGCCTTCTACTGGGATGCGAACACGGATATGAACTGTCTTCATCAAACTATAAGCAATAGCCTTCAAAATGCTTATGCCCATCATATTCAACGCCTGATGATCACCGGTAACTTTGCGTTACTAACCCAAACAGATCCAAACCAGGTAGAAGCCTGGTATCTGGGAGTCTATATCGATGCTATTGAATGGGTGGAAATGCCGAATACTAGGGGGATGAGCCAGTATGCGGATGGAGGCCTATTAGCAACAAAGCCCTATGTAAGTAGCGGTTCTTATATTAATAAAATGAGCAATTACTGCAAAGATTGCCGATATAAGGTTAAGGAAAGAGTAGGAGATGATGCATGTCCGTTCAATAGCCTTTATTGGTACTTTCTACTTAAAAAAAAGAAATACCTTAATGGCAATCCAAGAATGGCAATGATGCTCAGCACATTGGATAAAATGACGAGTCAGGAGAAAAATGATATTCAGAAACAGGCAATTAGATTTCTAAGAAAGCTCTATTCTTAAGCAGGCTGTCACTTTAATTTAATTAGTACATTTAGATCAGTTAGTTCCCTATAAAAAATCTAATCGCCATACCTTATATGTGTGAAATGTATCACGATATCAACAATGACTTATTACATGTAATTACATTCCCACCACCTGTAACTTGTACGAGGATACTATTCATCCGCACTCTAAACTAATTCCACTCTGGCACTATTTTTTTATCCCGCATAGATACACAGAGAATTTTTTTGCGTATGGGCGTCCAACCTGAATTTCAAATATTTTTGAATAGAGGCGTAAAATAACAAATACCTTTTTAGTATTTTTTTAGATAAATTTATGCAATCACTCTTTCTAAAATAGCTTTGAAAACACAATGACATTGATAAGGAATCATCGATGAGTACTCTTCCCGAATCTGCCAGCAGCATGGGACTACAACCATTTGGACAGTCGGGTACTGGCCGCTCAATTATGGCTAATGGTCAACTACATGGACTGTTAGAAGGGTACAAAGAGCTTAGCTCTATACCAAGCAGCGAGGGATATCATGCTCTAGCAATTACCAGCGCGGTTAATAGTCTTCGCGGTAGCGTGGCTCCAGTTAACTCTTTTCTTAAAGAGGGTAGTTCTACACGTCGCTGCGTTATAGGGGCAGGCTTTGAAATAGAATATGAGCTAAATAATTATTATGGTGGCCCACAAACTGATGTGGTAATTATAGATATTAGACTTACTGGAGATAAATCAGAAAGCAGAAACCGAGCTGCTTTGTGGAATGCAAATTTTTCATCTTCAGTTGATAGATGGATATCTAAAGATGCCCCTGAGTACATATTGGAAAAATCATCTAAAGTATCTGGATCAAAAGAATCTCCTTTTAAAATCGGAATCAACGGCTATAGCAGGGACTTGGATCACGCAATCAACATTTTGCCATCACATATAAGCCGTGGAGATACTAATAACCTAAATAAGTTGAAAGAAAATGGTTATCTTCTATTTTATGTACCACAAAAAGGTGCGCTTAAATCTGGATGGCGATGCGTAAGAAACTTAGGAAAAAGTATCACCAGGGAAGATCTAGAGGCTGCACGAATATTAGCCAACCACATGAAAGAAGCGCATGATAAAAATTATCATGTTGAGTGGACCAGCCATAGAGGGGGCTCTAAAGTTCTTACTGAGGCAATGAAGTTACTGGCTCAGAGACAAGTAGATCTTGCTGGAAAACAGAAGGTATTTCTTAGTGACCACACATCCAGCCAATATGCTGCGGATGTAGTTCGCCGTAAAATTGGCATGAATACAGATGATGCAACATGGAATAAATCTACACCGGGAATTGCCCAGTTAATAGGAGGCAAGAACCTTGGTACGGCAGATTTAGCCATATCTGCAAATACCCTTTTTAAACATACAGAGAAAGAGAATCGTCCAGGCCAGGCTGTTGATACTCTGCACCATGGGAGAAAACTATATAAAGCTGGTAAAAAAGCAGTGCTTACGGGTACCGGTGCATGGACGATAGTAACTACCCTATCGACCAAATTTGGAATATCCTTTACTATGGCACAAACTATAGTAGGCTTACTCGGCCTCAGTGCAGCACAAACAATTTTATCCAGTATACCGAGCCTTAATGAAGGCTATCATAAAAGTGCAGCCGAGCCTTCCAAACAATTGGCACAAAAGCTCTTTTCTAAAAAATAGGCATATAAAAAATGCTGTACAATAGAAGTAAATACCCTAAAGGGCCTGACTTTCAAAAGGCCAGGAAAATTCAAAAAGAACTGTCAGGCTGTAAAACCTCTTTTTTGGCACCTCCGCAATCTGACCCCTATTCCTCAATGGGAATCTGGGAGTCAGAACCTAATATCATTGACATCAATGACTTATCAAAATTCAAACCCCTAGAATGGAGGTTGAAATCTGGTGAGTTAAGGTATTTTTCTGAAGTACAAACTCTGTGTATTTATTCAAATAGATGGGGCTTCAATGGCTTACCCATTATTCAGGGACAGCGTGGAGATGTCAGTTTTTTTATAAATGTTAATTTAATAAAAGATTTACCCGTTAATGAAACTTTATTCCACAATAGAGTATTGGCCCAAGAAACATTCAGAATTTTTGATCTTACTTTTCTACAAAACTTACACAAAGGAAGAAAATCCACCCCTTTTGATCTGACTCCGTCTAGATGGCCATCTTTTTTAGGTCCTATCAACTTTCAATGGGTTAACCAGGGGGGCAGCGATTGGCTTTATTTCGAGAGCCAACCCCTAAAAGATGACTTGGAATTGATTAACTGGAGTACTCCCATTACAGAAAAGCACTTGCTTAGCTGTCAATTCTATATTAACAGATCTTCCACGAACGCTGGAAATGCTTATCGTATAAATCAAAGTGTACAAAGAGAAAATTACTTGAGACTGACACAAGAAATCATGAACACTTTTGAAATAGAGCTAACATCCAACCATAAACAGAAATACAAACGCACTCAGTCTCTTTTGGATGCTAATGAGAAACCCATCTTAACTTGCACCAGCAAACAAATTGATAATGCAAAGCATGTCCTTCAGAGTTGGAGTGACCTGGAGTTTATAGACAGTAAAAAAAATAGTGAAGATGATCACAAAGCGTCAATCGAAGAGGTTACAAAATTTCTTGAGGATCGCATTCAACCAAAATTAATGCCAAATAGCTATCCAGCCGAAGAGGAAATACAGATATCCTCTCGAATACCCCCGAAAGAAATCCAAAAAATTTTAATTGGTGAAGAATAAAAGAATATAGATAAATATACCCAAAACAAGCTGATTGAATTACGACTACAGCTTTATAGTTTTTATATTTTATTTATACCACATAGTCAACACTGGGATAATCTATGACAATTACCATTAGCTATTCGCCACAATAGTAAACTTAAGATCACCGAGTGTCACCAAGAAATCCAACGGGACCAAGTTTCCTCAAGACAAGGGGAATTGAAAAAGATCTCTCCGGCTGCCGGCTAGCCTTTATGGCCCCTCCAAGCCAAGATCCTTATTCTTCTATGGAGAAGAGGGGAAACTGAACCTGATTCGCAGAATATTTTTGACATTTCCAATTTTCGCTCAATTGAGAAGCCTATAAAGAATGGGAAACGAGAACTTTTCTCAGGAATTAATTTTTTGAGGTTATATTCAAATCGTTGGGGTTTTAATGGTTTACCACTGTCACTTTTAAAGTGTGGGTATTTTAATTTTATTATTGATGTTCATACAATGGATGACTTACCTATCAATAATAGTCTTTTTAACACTAAGATCTTGGTTGAAGAGACATACCGGTATTTCGACTTAGCTCAGCTGCAAGAATTACACTAAGGTATTAAAGAAAATCCATTTGATCTTACACAATATAAGTGGCCGTCTTACTTAACGCCATTAAATAGCCAGTGCATTCATCAAGGTGGAATAGATTAGTTTTATTTTGAAAGTCAGCCCCTTATTAGTGGATAAGATATATTAAGTTGGTTTACTGCTATAGATGAACGAATCAAACCCAGACCACTACCTTATAGTTATTCGCTAGACAACCTAATGAAGATCACTTCAAGGCTCCCTCTGAAGAAATACAAGTTGGCTATGAACTTGAGAAGTAGGAGAATGTATAAAGATTGGCAATCTGCCAGAAAGAGAATTTTTTAACCAGCCCGACAGTTAATCTTATCGAGCTGGTTTAGCTCTATACTTTGAGAGCAAGCTGAACTCTATTTAAACATCAGCTCCGGATTCACCATAGTCTTCATCTCCAAAACATTTCCGTTTGGATCTTCGATAAAGAAGGTTTCCTGCTCATATTCATTACCGACAAAACGGCGATAGGGCTTATCCAGATATTCGAGGCCGGCGGCCTCGATACGACCTTTTAAGGCTTGGAATTCATCATCTGGTAGATGAATGCCAAAGTGAGGCACTGCAACTTCGCCCATATCCACTTTGTGGCGCACATTCGGCAATTTTTCTTCGCTTTGGTGAAGGGTTAGTTCATTACCCCAAAAGTCGATATCTACCCAGCGCCCCTCTTCACTATTGCCAGTTTTACACCCCAGAACATCACAGTAAAACTTCTTTGCCGTCTCCAGATCTCCTGCAGGAATTGCAAGATGCAGACAATTGGATTTCATATAGCCTCCCACTACTGATCGCCCCTTACTACCTAACAAATTGACACCATATAGTCATAAGCCAATGTCAAAATGATTAGATTACTTGAGCAACCGATATACACACTCGGAGCCAATTGACCCCATTTTTTTATTTATTTGACCAGGCGAAGTACAACGATAGCTACTTTCACCTGGGAGGATAATCAGAGCTTTCAACCACTCTTTACGTCTGCAAATACGCATCTATTTATAAGGAGTGGTAAGCGCAGAGACCACCTATGATCAAAAAATCACCGACAACTAAATCTAGGTCACAGCCAATAAGCAAGCTTTGAAAAATCCTCCTAAATGAGGGGTGCACTGTAACACAAGTGTTTCGAGGAATAACCGATAAAGTCTTCACTAAAGAACTCTAAGTCAATCTCCCCACCAATATTTATATTTCAAAAGGGCAGCCCCTAATTGATGGGAACTTCTATAGAATCTCGGCCAAAAATCCCTCCTCCTTCCTTTATGTAAAGAAACTATTCATAAATGCACCAACTTGGTGCTTTTACTCTATGAACCTTTACAAATGAAACCAGCTGGTCAAGACCTGAATCAATCACCGCGAACCTAACTACCCTGGTAATCAGACCAACTCCTCACTAGACCTTTTTTCCACTCCTCGTATGTGAGAGCAGTAAAAGATAACTTTATTTTTCTATTACGGATTTCGTTGGTACAGATTTGCTTTCCCTCTGTTTTAAAGCCGCAAATGCTGCAAAAAAAATACTGGAAAACAGTCGGTAAATTCTGGTACATTCCGCGACTATTTTTTAACCAACTCCGCCGACCGGAATGTCGGCCGCCAGTGCGGTTTCCGCCTGTCGCCGTAACAGAGGTAATAGAATGAAACCAACCAAGCCCCTGCTACTAATGGCTACCGGCCTGTTGTCTGTAGCTGCCCAAGCTGAAATGACCTGGAGCGACAACAGTCTGAGCCTGCTGTATGGCCGCAACTATGAAGTGAACTACAGCCTTTCGACGGATGATTCCGAGCGTTCCGTAGTAACTTTTGAGCACGCCAGCGGCCATAGTTGGGGCGATCTATTTATCTTTGCCGACTACCTGGACTCAGAAGAAGGTTCCAATGAACTTTACGCTGAAATTTCACCCCGCCTAAGCCTGGGGAAGCTCAGTGGCCGTGAGCTGGCCTGGGGACCTGTGACCGACGTACTAGTAGCTTCCACCGTTGAACTGGGCAATATGGATGACCCGGACGGCCTCACTGCTACCGGCCCGCATTTCACCAATACCCTTGTAGGCCTTGGTTTCGATGTGGCAGTTCCAGGATTCTCCTTTGTGCAAGTGAATGCATATCGCCGCGACAACGACGACAAAGCCAGCAACGAACAGCTGACCCTCGTTTGGGCCATGCCGTTTAGCCTGGGTGATGCCAGCTTCGTGTATGACGGCTTTATTGATTGGACCAGTGCTTCTGAGGATGCACACCCCAGCATGAACTTTACTTCCCAGCTGAAGTGGGATGTAGGTGCCAATTGGGGCGAGCCTAAAGCCCTATATGCCGGTATCGAATATGTACATTGGAATGACAAGTTTGGAATCAAAGATGGTTCCTTCGGGGTTGATTCCAATGAGCGTAACGTAAACCTGTTAGTAAAGTACCACTTCTGATATGAAACCCACTGATATCCAAACATCGGCGACCACAGGGTCTGGCATCTCCCAGGCCCCTCTGCTGGAAAAGCTGTTTAAGCTGTCCGAGCGCCAAACGAATGTTCGTCGGGAAGTGATTGCCGGCGTTACCACATTCCTAACCATGGCTTACATCATTTTTGTAAACCCCAATATCCTGGCGGCTGCCGGCATGGATAAAGGCGCCGTATTTATGGCGACCTGCCTGGCCGCAGCGATTGGTTGCCTGATTATGGGACTTTACGCTAACTATCCAATTGCCCTGGCACCTGGAATGGGACTAAACGCCTTCTTCGCCTACGTAGTAGTCGGCGAGATGGGTTACAGCTGGCAGGTGGCCCTGGGTGCAGTGTTTATATCAGGGGTGGTATTCCTGCTACTCAGTATCTTTAAGTTGCGGGAATGGATTATTGACAGTATTCCTCTTTCCCTACGGCAGTCACTTGCCGCCGGCATTGGCCTGTTCCTGGCCATTATCGCTTTGAAAAGCGCAGGTATTGTTGTTGCGAGCCCGGCTACTCTGGTAACACTCGGGGATCTCAAATCTATTGAAGCCATGCTCGCAGCTCTGGGCTTTTTTATTATCGTGGCCCTATCTTACCGCCGTATGCTCGGCTCCGTGATGATCGGTATTCTCGCCGTAACAATTATTGCGCTGGCAATCGGCAAGGTTGAGTTCACTGGCCTGGTATCCGCGCCGCCGAGCCTGGCACCCACCTACCTCGAACTGGATATTGCCGGTGCCTTCGAAGTTGGCATGATCAGCGTAATTTTCGCTTTCCTGTTTGTAGACTTGTTTGATACCGCAGGCACCCTTCTGAGTGTTTCTGACCGGGCCAAGCTGTTGGACAAAAACGGTAAGCTTCCGGGTATGGGCAAAGCCCTGATGGCCGACAGCTCCGCCTCTGTGGTCGGCTCTGTTTTAGGCTCCTCAACCACCACTTGTTATGTAGAGAGTACCGCTGGTATCACTGCTGGTGGACGCACCGGTCTAACCGCTGTGGTTTGTGCCGTACTGTTTTTGCTGGCAACCTTCTTCTCACCACTGATCGGCATGATTCCCGCTTATGCAACCGCCGGGGCTCTGCTGTACGTTGGTGTCCTGATGACTTCCGGCCTGTCTTCTATCGATTGGGATGACATCACTGAAGCCGCCCCAGCAGTGATTGCTGCGGTTATGATGCCGCTGTCTTTCTCTATCGCCCACGGTATTGCATTGGGCTTTATCGCCTACGCAGTCATTAAAACACTGAGTGGGCGCAGTAAAGACGTCAGTATCAGTGTCTACGTGTTAGCGGCACTCTTTGTTGCCAAGTTCGCCTTTTTCTGAGGGGTACATAGATGAAAAAGCACTTTATCAGCGCACAGCAACTCTTAACGGATTCCTACGCGCTTGCGGAACAGATCTATCAAAGCGGCTTTCGCCCCAATTATATTGTCGGTGTATGGCGTGGTGGCGCTCCGGTTGGTATCGCAGTACAGGAATTGCTGCACGTGATGGGTGTGGATGCAGACCATATCGCAATCCGGACTTCGTCCTACCTCGGCATCGGCGAGCGTGACAAGAAGGTTCGCGTTCATGGCTTAAACTATCTGATCAAGCGCCTTGAGTCACACGACTCCCTATTAATCGTGGACGATGTGCACGATTCTGGCCTGAGTATTGAGCAAACTATCGAAGATCTGCGTGCGGCCTGTAAAAAGAATACACCGGAAATTCGAATTGCCACACCTTACTACAAGCCTAAAAACAATAAGGCTAAACGTGTGCCAGACTACTTTATCCACAAAACTGAAGAGTGGCTGGTTTTCCCACATGAAATTGACGGCCTCTCCAGGGAAGAAATCCTGGAGAACAAACCAGAACTGGCGCCCTATGTAGACCGGATTGCCACCGCCGTTTAACCACGGCCAAGACCGGGGGCCGAGCCCCCGGATCTTTTACTTCCCTGCAACACCTGCCCCCCTAACCTCCCAGTAGTGCCTCCCAGCGGCAATCAAGCCCTACCCCACCACGCCCATACTCCAAACCTTTCTTAATAGCGCCCGCTTATGAAACTAAAGTTAGTTTCAGGCAATTTATTAAATAGAAAATTTGGTCCAGAATTAATTTAATAGAGCAGAAGTCGGAAAATAAAAATGAACGACAAACTCGCAGGGCTAACCCAGACACAACTCGATTCCCATTGGATGCCCTACACAGGCAACCGTCAATTTAAACGGGATCCCCGAATAATCATTGCTGCTGAGGGCTGTTACTTCACCAGTGCCGATGGTCGTCCAATCTTTGATGGGCTCTCGGGGCTTTGGACTTGTGGCGCTGGACACAATCGTCCAGAGATTACCGAGGCAATTAATCGCCAACTAAAAACTCTCGACTATGCCCCTGCATTTCAGTTTGGCCACCCTTTATCTTTTCAACTAGCTGAGCGAATCACCCAATTTATGCCTGTGGGCCTGAACCGTATTTTTTTTACTAATTCGGGCTCAGAATCAGCAGAAACTTCATTGAAAATTGCTCGCGCCTATTGGCGCAAAAGGGGCTTAGCGGCAAAAACCAAGCTTATCGGTCGGATAAAAGGCTATCACGGGGTTAATTTCGGTGGAATCAGCGTGGGTGGTATAGGTGCCAATCGGGCAATGTTTGGCCCCACACTCGATTCCGACCATTTGTCACATACCCTTTTGCCAGATAACCGCTTTTGCCGTGGACAGCCACAACAGGGATCACATTTAGCTGATGAGTTACTCGATTTAATTGCCCTGCACGATGCCAGCAATATAGCAGCGGTAATTGTTGAGCCTATGGCCGGCTCGGCCGGTGTACTTCCACCCCCTGAGGGCTATTTGCAACGCCTGCGCGATATCTGCAACGAACACCAGATATTGTTGATTTTTGATGAGGTTATCACCGCCTTTGGCAGAATGGGGACAGCCACTGGAGCCGAGTTTTTCGGGGTTGTGCCGGATATTCTGAATACCGCTAAACAGCTTACCAATGGCGCTTTTCCTATGGGTGCCGTCGCAGTACAGCAGGGTATATACGATACATTTATGGAAAAAGCGGGGCCAGACTATCAACTTGAATTACCCCATGGTTACACTTACTCAGGCCACCCTGTAGCCTGTGCCTCTGCGCTGGCAACTTTGAATATCCTCAAGCAGGAGGACCTGTTCAAACGGTCCGCCGAACTTGCTTATGAGCTTGAGAAGTATATTCACCAGCTCAAAGGACTCCCCCTGATCCATGATATCCGCAATTGCGGACTGGCCGCGGGCCTAACCATTCAACCTGCTCCTGGTGAGCCTCTACTGCACCCCTTTCGAATTGCGATGAAAATGTGGAGTAAGGGCTTCTATATCCGCTATGGAGGAGACACGATTCAACTGGGAATGCCTTTCATTTCCAGTAGCGAGGAAATCGATGGTTTAGTCAATGCCCTAGCAGAATCCATCCTCGAAGTAGCCAATGGCAAATAGCCCTTTCTCAACATTGACCTTATTCCTCATCAGCCTACCGCACAAGTCCGACACCTCAGCGCACAACCCTGGCTGCTGGAACTGTAATAACTACCCCCCTTGTACAATGACATTTGGCGCTCCCAAAAAAAATTTGGCCCTAGCTATATCACACATGCTGGAATGAGCGGAACACCTACTATTAGTAAAACAAAAGCAACAAAAAGTAAGACGTGAGAATACAATGATCAAAACCAGTAAGCTGATGCCGCCCAAGCTCACTGCTGCTCTGCTATGCACAGCTATACTGGCCGCCTGCGGCCAGGAATCCAGCACTTTACAAGCACAGAAGGAAACTACTTATGTGCCGGTACACAGGGCCAATATATCGGGCCTCTCTGAAGAATATGCCAAATTACGTAAACAACAGGTGGTCGAGGTTGATTACCGCTTGAGTGTCAACCTGGATGGTACTGGTGAAAGTTATTTTGGTACCGTACACGCTGATATCCAGTTCAAAAAAGCTTTACAGCAGCCTCTCACTATTGATTTTGCCGGTGGTAAAGTCGAATCGGTAAAAGTTGATGGCAAAGAAACTCCGTTCGAATATAACGGCCACTTCATTACCGTTCCCATATTGCACCTGCCAAATCGACAGCACGCAATTACAGTGAACTATCAACACCCCTATTCCAATAATGGCTCCGGACTACACCGCTTCGAAGATCCAAAAGATGGCAAAGTCTATATGTATACTGACTTTGAGCCCTATGATGCCAACCGGCTTTTCCCACACTTCGATCAACCAAATCTAAAAGCTCGTTACACTCTGGATGTTACTGCTCCAAAAGACTGGGTAGTTATCAGCGCGGAGAGGGAAAGTCGAGTAGAGGAGCAAGGAGAGCTGAAGCATTGGTTTTTCCCTCAGTCGCAAAAATTTTCCTCCTATATTTTTTCTCTTCATGCAGGCCCATACCATATCTGGGAAGATGATGCTGCCGGCATACCACTACGCCTGATGGCCCGCCAAAGCCTGGCAGAGTATGTTAAAACCGAAGATTGGTTTACTTTTACCAAGCAATCCTTTGAGTTCTTCCAGCCATATTTTGAAATAGATTACCCTTTCAAAAAATACGACCAGATCCTTGTTCCTGACTTTAACGCCGGTGCCATGGAAAACGTAGGTTCAGTTACTTTTAATGACGCCTATGTTTCACGCGGGGAAAAAACCCAGGCACAGCGTATGGGCCTGGCAAATGTCATTGCCCATGAGCTGGCTCACCAATGGTTTGGCAACCTGGTAACCATGAACTGGTGGGATGATCTATGGCTCAATGAGAGTTTCGCCACTTATATGGCTAACCTGGCCCTGGCGGAGAACAGTGAGTTTACCAATGCCTGGGAGAATTTTTATCTGGGTACCAAACAGTGGGCCTACCACTCAGATCAACGCCCCACCACCCACGCTATCCAGCTGCCCGTCAAGAATACTGATGAAGCCTTTGCCAACTTCGATGGTATTACCTACGGTAAAGGTGGCTCGGTGTTGAAGCAGCTACCCTACTATCTGGGAAAAGAGGAGTTCCGTAAAGGGGTCAGCAATTACCTGAAAGAGCTCTCCTACCAAAACTCAACACTTGACGACTTCATGGGGCATCTGGGAAAAGCCTCCGGGGTTAATTTAGATATCTGGCAACAGCAATGGCTTTACCAAGCTGGTCTCAATACCATCGAGGCCAGCTTTCAATGTGAAAATAACCAGATTAGTCATTTGACCCTCACTCAGACTGCACCGCAAGAGTATCCCACCTTACGAGAACAGCGTACGCAACTTGGCCTCTATCGTATGGATGGCGAAAATATGAAGCGCTTCGCCACCTTGCCAGTACTATATAGTGGTGCCAAAACTAATGTGGAAGATGCCAAAGGGCTGCCCTGCCCGCAAATTCTCTACCCCAATGAGGGGGACTGGGCTTTTGTGAAAGTAAATCTGGATTCGGTAACGCTGAAGAATATGGCTCAGCATATTAATGCTATCCAGCAGCCTTTTGCTCGTCTTATGATGTGGCAAAGTCTGTTTGATAGCACTTATGATACAAAACTTCCTTTAGATGAATATATCAGCTTTATTATCAGCAATGGCGCAGTGGAACAGGATATTAACGCCATCCGGCTCAATGCCCGCTATTTAAGTTTTGTCTACAGCTACCTTAACCAAATTCCGGTCGGAAAAGAGCGCCGCAACGAACTACAACAGGCGATCGAAGACTTTGTCTGGACACAACTTCAAAAAGCGGCCAGCAGTAGTGACCAGCAGAAAGTTTGGTTTGATACTTTTACCAATGTAGCCCACTCTAATGCAGCACTGGATAATGCCAAACAGTTGTTAATGGGGGAGCTCTCCGTTAAAGGTTTAAAACTAGATCCAGATATGCGCTGGGAACTAATAAGCTTGCAGAACCGTTATCTTTTTGCCGACTATGAAAAAGCCATTGCCCGAGAGTTGAAACAAGACAACTCTGACCGATCAAAGCTCAATGCTATAGCGGCTGAAGCCGTTAGGCCCTCACCGGCAGTTAAACAGAAATGGTTAGATAATTTGATCCTAAATAGAGATAAGTTCAAGTTGAGCGAACTTCGTACAGCCACTTCATCTCTGTTTACCTCAGAACAGATTGAGCTTTTCAACACTAATAGCGAACGAATATTTTCAGCTTTAGATCAGATCAATAATGAAGATTCCTCAGAGTTAATTAGTATCTATGCATATATGCTCCCCCTTATGTGCTCGAAAGAAGGCGCCCAAAAACTTAGCGATACTCTGAAGGAAAAACAACAGCTCAAACCTACGCTGGTCAAGGCATTAAAAAATCATCGCTATACCAGCGAGCGTTGCATCAAAATGGGGCAGGCTTTAGTAAAACGGTAGCAAGGTTGACCCTAATCACACAACTTGCCAGCTAAAATTATTTTAAGGGCTCTCAGAGCCCTTTTTTATTCAATTGGATTATCGAACTGATATAAAATTAGTCCTCAGCTTATATCTAGCGGTACACTCCCTGAAAAAGGTAAAGGATTTCAGGTATGAAAATTTTTGTAGAAAAAGATAATCTTGTTGATGGAGCTATTGCTAAGCTCTTGAACTCTCACCTACAGGAAATGTATAGGCACTCCCCAGCTGAAAGTGTTCATGCATTGGACCCAAAAGCCTTGCAGGATTCAACCATTACCTTCTGGAGTGCACGTATTAATGGAACTCTGGCCGGATGTGGAGCCCTCAAGGAAATCGCACAATTCCAAGGGGAGTTAAAATCGATGAAAACTAGTCAGTCCTTCCTGCGTATTGGAGTTGCCAAGGCAGTACTGGAAGAAATACTTAAAGAAGCCAGGCTTCGGAGCTATAAAGAAGTTAAGCTGGAAACCGGAAGCGGCGCAGCATTTGCACCCGCAGTGGCACTTTACCAGCGGTATGGTTTTGAGCCTTGTGCACCGTTTGCCAACTATAAAAGAGACCCGCACAGCTTGTTTTTCTGTAAAAAATTATAAATACCATTATCTATTAATAATAATTATGCCTATTTCCAGAAGAGATTTTTTGAAACTCACAGGATTTTCACCTCTGGTGTTTGCTGGGATCAGTGTTGACAACTCATTAGCAAATGAGAAATCAATTCCTTTTTTAAGTCAAATGCCCGGGCTGAAAACGCCTATACAAGAAATTTATCCCGCCGTCTTCAATAATGAAATCTATGTTGCCGGTGGCTTTATTCCGTCAACCACTCCCGCTTTTTTCGGCCTTTCTCCGTCAGAGGAGAACTACATTTTTTCCCCTAAACTGCAAAAATGGCGAACTGGACCATCACTTCCCGCTCCGAGGCACCACCTCGGCATGGCCAGTAACTCAAAATACCTATACGCTATTGGTGGATTCACTGGAAAAAAAGGGAACGCCTGGCAGCCCCAAAAGACTGTTTGGAGGCTATCCGAGGCAAAAGAGCAGTGGAGCTCTGCACCATCACTTCCAGTACCAATAGCGGAAAGTGTGCATGTCTCACTCTTGGAGAAAATCCATGTTATTGGTGGAAAGTCCCCCAATTCTGAATCCAAAAACCGAGACAGCAAAAAGCACTATCTATTAGTTGATAATAAACACTGGGAAACAGCGGCACCCCCAAGTATCAATAGGAACTCAGCAGCAGGTGCAGGTCTCAATAACAGAATTTATGTTGTGGGTGGTCGGCAGGTTGGCGACAGCACAAAAAAAGCTAAAAATCTTTCGTATTTTGAAGTTTATGACTCCAATCTTGACAAATGGGAAAAGATAAGGCCATTGCCACAAGCACTTGCTGGTCTTACTGCAACGCCACTTAACGGAAAAATCGTCGTTACCGGAGGTGAGGCATTTGGCCCTAATGGCAACTGGAAGACAGGTACGGTATCCAGTGCTATTTGGATCTATGATCCACTCAGCGATCAGTGGGGTAAAGAAGCGAAACTCAATGAAACACGTCATGGTCATGGCGCCGCTACTATAGGTAACAACCTCTATATTATTGGCGGCGCCGCCAAAGTAGGCCCACAGGATACACTTGGTTCCATGGTAAAATTGAGCTGGAGAGAATAACTGATTTAATCACTAGATCCCGAAGGAAGAACTATGTTAAGTAGAAGAGATTACCCTTTCCTACCAAAACCAAAAGGCCCAATGACTCATGCAGTCATTCATGAAAAGAGTCTTTATATCTCCGGCCTTACGGCCATGGGCACTGACGCTCAGGCTGAAGACTTAACTGAGCAAATACGAGAAATTCTCTCTCAATTAAAAAAAGTTCTGGATTATGAAGGGCTTACTAAGTCAGACCTAATTAAGCTTACAATTTTTATAAAAGAGATAGACAAATTAGGTATAATCCGGGAGGAGTTATTTTCTTTTTATGACAGTCACTATCCCGCCTGCTCATTGGTAGAGGTTTCCAATCTGGTGCATGCAGACCTTAAAATAGAAATTGAAGCGGTAGCGGCAATAGCATAAACCGTTCTGCGGGGAGGTCAGGGGCTGCTATTGTGTATCCATATAGTACTGGTTACGCTCAACACCTAGGTACCCAATATATCTGTCCCTGATTTCCCGCACATAATTTACCGGCTCCCTACCACGCACATAGCCAAATCGACTGCTTCGATAATACTCAGGTTGAGACAAAAGTAGCATGGCCTCCTCAACGTGCCCAAACCACTGGTTAGGGTCCAGTTCCAGCCTCTGGGCAAGATTTCTGGCATCTCTCACATGACCATGGCCCGCATTATAGGAAGCCAGGGTGAAATAGATTTTCTGGTCGAGAGGTAGGTTTTGCGGGAAGCGATCATCCAGCCAATCCAGGTAGGATACACCTGCTCGAATGCCATTTTCCGGATCATATAAATTACCAATACCCAGCTGGCGGGCTGTGCGAGGAAGTACCTGCATCAACCCCTGGGCCCCGGCAAATGAACGTGCCTGAGGATTAAATTGGCTTTCCTGATACATTTGCGCGACCACCATTCGCCAGTCGCGGTCAGTATTTTGAGTATATTTTTGCACTATAGGATCAAATGGCGATAATACATCCGTGCTGCGCAGGCGCTGTCCCTGATGCTTAAGGATACGCTTCTGTTCTTTAAAATACTTGTTATAGGTAACATTGAAAAACAGGTCACGATTATGTTTTTCTAAGAACGTATTCAAGTGCTCCAATAACACCGGTTGCTTAGCACGAACAGCCCAAGCGATATCGCGATCACCAGGAAGTTCGCCGACTACTCTAAAATCGTTACGATAAGTGCTTTCAATTGCCACGAGATGTGAATCGACAACAGTGTAGGGGAAAGCTCCGCTGGCCACAGAATCAATGAGAAATTCCGTTGTAACGCCTTCAATACGTTTTATCTGTAGTGGTAGCAGCTCCTGTGCATGCTGTTTTTGCAGTAATTTCACCAGGCTATCGTGATAACTGGTTTGCGGATTTACCGCCACTATCTGCCCGGCCAGCAACTCCTCCAGTGTCAAGTTGTTATTTTCACTTGCGCCTTGGGGACCGGCCACCAACAACTCCTTGACTGCCATAACTGGTCGGGAAAATACTAACCCCTGTTGACGCCGACCCTTGGTAATTGTGAGAGATGCTGCAATCATATCTCCCATTCCTGCCTGTAGCGCATCAGCTAGGTCCATATCCGGATCTGGCACTATCATGCTGAGACGCAGCTTATGATCACGGGCAAATTTCTTCAGTAAATCATAATCGAACCCCATTAATTCACCACGCCAAATAAAGTAAGAGGCGGGATGATTACGAGTGAGCACTCTCAAGGTTCCACTCTCCAGGATCTCCTGCCAATCACGCAGAGCCTGCTCCCTCTTCTGGCTGGCCAATACCAATTCAGCCGTAAAAAATTCATTCAGTTCTCGACGGAGGGCCACAGAATCACGTCGCACCGCCCAGGCGATAGCTCGTTCAGAGTTGAGCTTGGAACTACTGGTCAGTTGTGGATAAGCTGGAAGAAACGCATTAACCTGGTTGCTGTCAATGACAGTCGCCTGATATCTCCCCTCGGCTACGGCGGTTAGCAGCTCTTCATGCTCTACCGGGCCATCCAGATAGGTAACTTTATAATTCTGCGCATCCTCGCTATGAATCAACGTCTCAGCAAAGGCGCTGCCACGCCTCACAGCAACCTGTAATGGCCTATTCGGCACGGGTTGTAACCCATTATCCCGCCGGGTTACCAATAACTCACTGACAAACTGCAGGGGGCGTGTAAAGGAAACCACAGCCTTTCGCTCCTGCGTTCGGGAAAAATTGCTGGCAATGACATCGCCACGACCTTCAATAAGTGCCGGAATCAGTTGCGCGAAGTTGTCCACATACACCCATTGAGGTTGAAGGCCCCGACTGTGGGCAAACTTTTCCGCTAACTCCCTCCATTCACTCATAGGTAGCCCAATACGCGGCAGCGAGCCCTCTTGGGGCCCCCTCGGCGCAAGCAGACGCAGGACGCCTCTCTCCTTCAAAGCAGGCATATCCCCCAGGTCTACATAGTTTTCAAAAACCGGAGCTTCTACCAGCTGTGTTTGCTGCTGATTTGGCGCAGGCTGTTGGGAAATTGCCAGATCAGTGTCGGCAGTGTCATCGACAGAGGCCTGTCGCTGCTCACAACCTAAAAGCAGAAATAGTGAGGTCAGTAAAAGGAAAATAAAAAGCAATCTTCTTTGCACAGTGCACCTTTTAGCTTTTATTAGGCATCGTACTACGCTTCCTGCGCGCTGCAGTTTGCGCTTCGCCATCTGGAGCGGCCGCTGTTAGGTAAATCGTACCAGCTTAGGGTGAAAGATCCCCCCAAAAAAAAGCCCGGCAAACTCAATTGCCGGGCAAATATACGTTGGCGAATGTAGGTTGTCTCTTACACGGAGTGACAAGCCCTCTCTTATTCGATGAGCCTCTTATTTTTATTAGATGGATTTAGGTTTGCCCTGTAGCTCCGCCAATCTCATTTTTATTTGTTTGTTCTCATCCTCATCAGGGAGTTCGAACATCAGCGGTTTTGCCACTTTCGCAAAGTACTCCGCATCTTTCTGTTGGTATAGCTCTTCAGCCAGCCACTGGGCAATATGCAGCTCACGAGGTGCACGAATATAGGCCTGCTCCAGCTTTTCCAAATACTCTTCCCGGGGGTAACCCAGCATTTCCATAGCCATTGCCAGGCCGAACCAATGGGAGGCATTTTCCGGTTCTTTGTCTACCAGGTATTTAAATTCCTCACGGGATTTTTTCAGACTGCGAAGGTCACGCGCATGGTTTGGAACCGTAGCCTGTTGGTTAACCGTCAACCACGCGTGCGCACTCAAGTACCAGGGCTGCTGGCGATCGCTGCGAGGCACGCTGGCGAGTAAGTGGCTGGCTTGGGGGAAATCCCCTATGCGCAGATCCGCACTGGCTTTAATAGCGGCCAGTTGGGTGCTGTAAATGCCCGCGTGGTACGCATAGGAAAGAAGGTCATCCAGGGCCTGCAGGTTGTAACCAGACTGGGCGATAAACCCGGCCAGGATATTCACGGATTCACGCTTGGGCAGACGTTTGACTTTAGGCTTGGCCTCTTTGAAGTGCGCGGGGATCTCACCACTAACCACTTCATATTCACCAGAATCGAACGCAGCAACATATGCTTTTTCAAGCTCTTTAACCGACATGCCCAGGGCCTTCTCCAGTGATTTCACCGGGTCAGCGCCGTCGTTATAGGCTTTGACGAACTGCTTAAATTCTTCCGACTTATCTCCCTCCATCATCAGCCAGTGGGACAAGAGCCAACCGCTGGCATACACATCGGCTTTCTCCTCGGCATCGGTGTTATAAACAGTTGCACGCAAGAGCCTATCCAGGGGCATCAGGCCTGCATACATCAAGGTTTGGGCGCGTTCCTGCGGGATTTCACCCAGCTCATAGCGGCCTTTCTTGGGGAAAGACATGGTTGCCATAAACTCGGCAAAGCCCTCGCTGTACCAATAGGGGAAGTGGATGGTATTGCCGTTATAGGAAAGGAAGTGGGTGTACTCGTGGAAAAGGAATTCACGGGCCTTAAGTTGCTTCTTTATGCTGCGGCCATCCAGATTCACCAGGGCATAGCTACCTTCGGCGGAAGTATCGAACAGGCCATTAGTCATTTCAGCTAGTTCAGCACCCACCAATCCAGCATAAGTATCCCTGTCCCCCGCCGCATAAATGGTGAGTTTTGGGGTATTTGGATCTACCTCCAGAAGCTCTGTAGCCACTGCGCGATAGCGTTCCAGGTCAGCGACCAGGGTCTTTACCGCTTTGGGATCACCATCGGTAATGACTCGAAAATTTTCACTATCCACTTCATACCAAATTTCCTCCCCCAGGTAGCGGGGAGCAGCATTGGCGGTCAGTACAAATCCGAAACAAAGTACTAAAAAAACAGCTGCGCGAGAAACCATAGTTCGGGCCACCAGTCGTTGTTAATGAAGCCCTCCATGGTCAAATAGTGAAGCCCATACACTACCGCTTTTAATTGATTAAAAAAAGAACAATTTGATCACAAAACATCACCTTTCGTGTTTTTTTGTGACCTGCCGGACAGGGTATTCAGTAGTCAAGTTGCAGAAAAACTGGAGGGGATAACGACAAACTAAGAGACAAACGTCTCAATTTTGGCCCTTCTGGCATACAAATAGAGGACAAGCTTCTATATATTGCGCTGTTGACCATTTTCTAAAAAATGGTCAAAAAAATAATAATTAATCTGCTTTGATGAGAGAAACATAATGAAAACTGCACCACTACTGGCGCTGCTTGGCGGCGCCTTGATGTCAGCCCATGCCTGGTCGGCACCCGAATATATTTCCGATCTGGATATTACCTCTTTTGATGGAACTGTACTCGATGCCAATTTGTTTGTGCCTGAAACCCCAGCACCTGCAGAGGGCTACCCCACCGTCATCTTCACCAACAGCTGGGGCCTTGAGAAACGCCAATATCATTTCCAGGCCAAAGAGCTCGCAGAGAATGGCTATCTGGTATTGAGCTACTCCACTCGTGGCTTTGGCCACTCGGGCGGCCTGGTAGACGTAGCCGGGGAGAACAGTATTGCCGATGTTGGTGTTCTGATCGACTGGTTAGAATCCAATTATTCTGTAGGTAAGCTGGGGATGGCCGGTATTTCCTATGGAGGTGGCATTTCCCTGCTAAGCGCGGCACAAGACCCTCGGATTGATGCGGTAGCTGCCCTGTCCGGTTGGGCCGACGTGGTTGAAGCCCTCTACCCCAATGAGACCGTTAACCTGGTTTGGGGTAGCTTGCTTGTTACTACTGCTTTCGACAAAGAAGCTGAACTGGAACAGGTCTGGGATGACCTGCGAAGCGGTCAGAATTTGGAGCAGGTCATCGAGTTCGGTGCCAAACGTTCGGCTATCAGCTACATCGACCAATTGAACAAAAACGGCACTGCAGTACTGGTATCTAATAACTTTGCCGATTATCTGTTTAAGCCCAACAGCATGACTGATTTTTACTCCCTGCTTGAGGGCCCCAAAAAGCTGATGCTGAATCCTGGCACCCACGCCATTACCGAGACCCTCTCTGGCAACGATGGCCATATATGGTCCACCAGCTTCCGCTGGTTCGATCACCACCTGAAAGGCGAAGACAACGGCATCAACCGCGAGCCTAAAGTGGATATGACAGTGCGCATCAGTAATGAGCTGGAGCACTATGAAGACTATCCGGTAACCCAGGAGAGCACCACTTGGTATCTGCAACCACGCTTCACCATGTTTAACAGTGGCAGTATGGAGAGCGGCAAGTACGATGGCTGGAGCTGGAGTAATGAATTCCACGGGGGCTGGGATACCTTTGCTGGTACCGGTATCCCATTGATTTCCGATGCCCTCGAAGGTTTTGGTATCCCAGTGTACGCGCCAATGATGGCGATCAACGGTTACTATGCCATTGAGTACAAGTCACCAAGACAATCAGAAACCCTGCAAATCCGCGGTGCTCCTAAGCTGGAAATGTGGATTGAACCCAGTAAGGAAGAGGTTCAACTCAACGTACACCTCTACGATGTCAGCCTCTTTGGCCTTGGCCGCCTGATCACCCATGCACCAATTACAGTGCGTACCGACCAGCCCGGCAAGAAGCAAAAAATCGAAGTTGAGTTATTTACTACCAGCTATAACGTACCTGCCGGCCACCGTGTAGTTATGGCCATTGATACCCAGGGCCCTATCTATAAGAAACCGGAAGACACCAACTACACCATCACAGTGCCTTATAGCAGCAGTAAGGTTTCCAGCCTGACAGTTCCGCACCTGTAAGAAACCCTCCCGCAACAAGCCCGGCAGATCTCCCGGCCGGGCTTTTTTCTCGCGGTTGATCAAACCACTTCAGGACTAGGCGTATTTTTCGCCAAACCGTTACAATGGCCTCTTTTTAGGCAAAGTACCCTCTCCCTATGAACAAGAAGATACCACTTGCCCTGTTGGCCGCGACTTTACTGTCTGTAGCCGGCTGCAATCCAGAAGAAAAGGCCGCGCAAAAACCCGAACTGCAGACCAGCACCTCGGCTGTAACCTTGGACTTGAGTGATGCCCCAGAGGGCAAATTGCCACAGGGAGTGAGCCCCACCGCCTACCGGCTAGACCTCAACCTGGACCCTCGCCAGGATTCCTTTAGCGGCAGTGTCGCTATCGATATCCAGCTGGCCAAGGCTGCCAACCATATCTGGCTACATGGCAATAACCTCGGTGTAAGTGTGATTAAGGCACAGTTGACTGATGGGCGCGAAGTCGCAGCTCAATATCGCCAGGTACTAGACAGCGGTGTGGCCGCTATCGAATTTGCCGAACTGTTACCCGCCGGCGAGTTCACACTGCTTATTGACTACAGTGCCGACTTTGATCGCAACCTGGCGGGCTTGTTTAAGGTTGAGGAGCAGGGCGGCGCCTATGTCCTGGCCAAGTCCGAGTCGATCCAGGCGCGCAAGTACCTGCCTGGCTTTGACGAGCCAGGCCTCAAGGCGACCTTCTCTGTCAGCCTGACTGTACCTGAAGGCTATGCCGCTATTAGTAATGGGCCCGAGCTAAAACGTGAAGCCGCTGGTGAAGGCATGGAGAAGGTGACTTTTGCTGCTACGCCCCCCATGTCCACCTACTTGCTGTCTCTATCGGTAGGGCCCTTCGATATCGTCGAGCGCCCGGCCATACCACCGAGTAAATATCGCAAAGAGCCTATTCCACTACGTGGTTTTGCCCGCCAGGGCCGTGGTGGCGATATGAATTATATCCTCGATATCACCCCCGAAATGGTGGAAACCTTCGAGAACCAACTACAACGCCCTTACCCCTTCAAGAAACTCGACATCATCGCAGCACCCCAATGGCCCAGTGGTGCTACCGAGTTATCTGCCGCCATCACCTATCGCGAACAGCGCATTCTGGTAGGTGATAATCCCGCCCCCGGTGCCCGCCTGGCCCTGGTGGAGGTACATGCCCATGAAATCGCCCATATGTGGTTTGGCAACCAGGTAACTCCGCCCTGGTGGGACGACTTGTGGTTGAAAGAAGGGTTTGCCACCTGGGGAGAACCTTTGGTGCTGCGTATTATGGAGCCGGAAGGTGGCCACGACCTGAATGCCGCGACTTACGCCATTGGCGCTATGCAGTTGGATTCCCTGGCTAGTACTCGCGCTATTCGCGAACCGGTGACTGACAACAACAATATCCGTAACGCCTATGACTCCATCACCTATTCAAAGAGTCTCGGTGTGATCAATATGGTGGACAGCTATTTTGGAGCCGAGCGTTTTCGTCCAGCCCTGGGGCGCTACCTGGAAACCTTTAGTGATGGGGAAGCGGACTCGCCATCCTTCTACAAAGTTATTGGCGAAGAGACCAATACTCCAGAACTGACAGAGGCTTTCCGCAGTTTCGTTGAGCAAAAGGGTGTACCTCAGCTGGAGCTGTTGCTGGATTGCACAACTCCGTCCCAGGCAAAACTGCATGTAAGCCAAAGCCGCTACAAAGCCCTGGGCTCTCCCATTGAAGAGACCGGGCAAAAGTGGAACATCCCATTCTGCTTCAGCAGTGCCGGCAGTGAACAGCAATGCCAGATACTGACCCGCAAAGAAGAAACCCTGGATATTGCCGTCAATACCTGCCCGAGCTGGGTAATGCCGAACGCCCAGGGCAGCGGGTATTATCGCTGGAACTTGCCTGAAGCCCAGTGGCAGGCCCTGCTCGAACATTTTGCAGAATTCGCCCCCACCGAACAGCTGTCCATTATCGACAGCGCCTTTGCTGCCTTCGAGGCCGGAAAACTGCCAGCAGCTCAGTTACTTGAAGTTGTACGCCAATCTGCAAGAGTAGAAAAACGGCAGGTCATCACCTTGCCACTAAACTACCTGCGCAAGTATCGGGAGAGCTACTTGGGTGAAGTGCAGCACTCTGCATTCCTAAACTTTGCTCAAAACCTGTATTTACCGCTACTAAACAACAGTGCCAACAGCGCTGAACCCGATCAGCAAATGCTGCACAGTGAACTGCTCGGCTTTATGGCATTGGTCGCTGGCGATCCAGATACGCGCAAGCAGTTAGTGGATAAAGCCACTGCATTCACCGGTTACAAAACAACCCGCGACCCTGAAGCGCTGGACTCCGACCTCTATGGTCCTGCGTTGACCGTAGCCGTACAGGATGCTGGTGATGACTTTTTGTCGCACTTGATCAAAGTACGCGGCGTGTTGGATGATCCGCGCTTCGAGAATGCCAGCGCCAGTGCCATTGGCAGTAGTGACAGTCCCTCGCAATTAGAAGTCGTGCAAAAGTTGGCCCTCAGCGAAGAAATGGGACCCCGTGAAACCTTCACATTGATTCAGTACTCCCTGGCCCAACCTGAGGTACAAGAACAAAACTGGCAGTGGCTGCGCGATAACTTTGACAAGGTTGTGGATAAAATTCCGGCCCAAATTCGTCGCCGCACCCCGGCTTTTGCTGGCGTTTTCTGTGATGCAAAACGCTTGCAGGAATTACAGCAGTTGTTTGCTCAACACGGCGCTCTCACTCCCGGTTACCAACGCAGCCTGGCACAGACAGAAGAGCGTATACAGCTGTGTATGGCACTGGAGAAAAAAGGGCAGTCCTTGATGGAAGCTTTGCCGAGGTCAGTGGGCCTCGCCCAAAATATCTGATACAGCCGCGCTAATTTATATTGCGCTTTTTATTGCAGTATTAAATATCCTCATAGCAGGGAAATTTTGCTGCCAGTGCCGGGAGGGGATTACTCTCCCGGCTAACTTGCCCAAAATTTCAGGATTCACCTTTATTGTGCTTACGCAGTCGGAATGCCAGCCAAATCATCGGCAGACCAAAAATAATTGCGTAGGCTCCTATCAACCACACCAGCGCCAAGGCGCCTGCCCCCGGACTCACCAGAATCGCAATACCGAAGATTACTGAAAGCACACCGATGGCAATCAGCAGCCACTCATTGTCAATTTCCTTGCGCAAGCGAATCGCACCGACAATCTCAAAAATTCCACGAACCAGGGCCCAGGCACCAATAAAAATTACCAGTACCAACGCTGTTATTTGTGGATACATAAAAGTCACTATCCCTGCTGCCAGGCTGATTAAACCGGAGACGATCAGCCACCATAGGGGGGTAGACTTGTGTCTCCCCATCACCGCCGCAACCAGCGAGAAAATCCCATCCAACAAAGCATAAATACCAAATAGGAAAACCAGGGTCAGCAGGGATAATCCCGGCCAGATGAAAGTTAGCACCCCGAAAATTACCGCAATTAACCCGCGCAATAACAGCAGCCACCAATTGGCCGAGAGGACCTGCAATATAGGCCCGGAGGGGAGAGAGGAAGTATCAGTGGACATAGAGCAGTCCCCGGGTAGAACATCTATTTTAATTTAAGCGCCACAGTCCATGGACTACCAGTTTTTCGGGAAAATCTCCGCAGAAAAACAGCAAAAAGATGCTAAAAAGCCAATTGCCTTCTCATAACTGGAGACTTAAAGCATTGGGGAAACTACCCATTGGATAAGGGCTGTAAGGAGGGAGGCGGCCCACGAGCGCGACCATGCAGTCGACTCTGCAAAGACTGAGATCGCGCCGCAGGCCGCTATTTCCAGTGTAGCCGTAACTGACAAATCAGGTTATTGACCAAACTGGATTAGAAGTCAGGTGTAAATAGCACAGGGAAACTCTCTCACTGCGGGGTTTATTTTTCTGCTAAGCAGAGGAAAGGCTTTGGGAAATGCAGTGAAAGTAGCCGGCAGCCCGAAGGCTGCCGGAAGAGTTGATCAGGACAGCTCGCCAATCACACCACGCAGTTTATCGACAATTGCATCAATCTCGTGCTTTTCGATAATGAGTGGTGGGGACATACACAGGGCATCACCAATACCTCGGGCCATCACTCCTGCCTCCCAGGCCATGCCAGATGCTTTGGCCCCGAATTTACCCTTCAGGTTTTCCGGCGCACGCAGTTCAATCGCACCAACCAAGCCGTAGTTGCGCACATCAATCACATTGTCCATATCCGCCAAGCTGTGCAAGGCATTTTCCCAATGCTGGCCGATCTCACCGGATGCACGAGTTAGCAGGCCTTCGCGCTCGTAGATATCCAGGGTTGCCATACCTGCAGCACAAGCTACTGGATGCGCGGAGTAGGTGTAGCCATGGAAGAATTCCACCATACCCTCAGCGGCCGCATCCATAATGGTGTTGTGGATATCGTCTTTCACAAAGACCGCACTCAAAGGCACTGCCGCATTGGTAATACCTTTGGCGGAGGTGATCATATCCGGGGTCACGCCGAATTCGATGGAGCCAAACGCGGAGCCGGTACGGCCCCAACCGGAAATTACCTCATCAAAAATCAGCAACAGGTCATGCTGA
Organism: Microbulbifer variabilis ATCC 700307; assembly: GCF_000380565.1. Taxonomy (GTDB): domain Bacteria; phylum Pseudomonadota; class Gammaproteobacteria; order Pseudomonadales; family Cellvibrionaceae; genus Microbulbifer; species Microbulbifer variabilis. Next base: position 123,759 of record NZ_AQYJ01000028.1, on the reverse strand, counting down.
TCACAAATCTCACGCAAACGCTGCAGGTAACCTTTCGGAGGTAGCACCACACCGCCAGCACCGGCAAACGGCTCGACGATTACCGCAGCGATTTGATCTGCACCGTGGAAGGCCACCAGGCGCTCCAGGTCTTCCGCCAGTTCCACACCATGCTCAGGAAGACCACGGCTGAAAGCATTGCGCTCAATGTCCAGGGTATGGCGCATATGATTGGCTTTAACCGGCTGACCAAAGCTCTGGTAATTCGGAGCGATACCACCTACAGAGATACCACCGAAGTTCACCCCGTGGTAACCCTTTTCGCGGCCGATAAACATGGTGCGGGTGCCTTTGCCTCGTGCGCGCTGGTATTGCAGGGCAATTTTCAATGCAGTCTCTACCGCTTCGGAACCGGAATTGCCGAAAAATACATGGTTGAGGCCGTCTGGAGTATGCTTCACCAAGCGCTCGGAGTACTCAAAGCCCAGCTCGTGACCGAAATTAAAAATAGAGCTGTAATCCAGAGTTTTTGCCTGCTGGTATATTGCCTCAGCAATTTCAGTACGACCGTGACCGGCATTGCTGCACCAGAGGCCAGCGGTTGCATCAATAATCTGGCGTCCACCCTTTTCGGTGAGATAAATACCCTCAGCGCGCTCCACGATCCGCGGTGCGGATTTAAAGGTGCGATTGGGGGTAAAAGGCATCCAGAAAGCGTTGGTTTGCATCTCAGACATAAACTGTATCTCCGCAAGTTCCCTGAAATTTCAATGTATTCGGATTTGGGAGCCATTGGCTCCCGCTAATCTCTCAAGGCGCTTGTGCAATTTCAGACAAGCGCGTGGCATAACCGTTCGGACCTGTGGGTCAAGCACCGAAGCAGCAGTATTTGGTCTCGTAGAATTCGGCCATACCCTCAACTCCCCCCTCGCGACCAATACCGGACTCCTTGGTGCCGCCAAAAGGTGCGACCGTAGTGGAGAAAACCCCGGTGTTGCAGGCAATCATGCCGTATTCAAGTGCCTCGACCACTCGGTTAGCGCGACGAATATTCTCACTCATTACATAAGCGGCCAGGCCATAGGGAGTATCATTAGCACGGCGAACTACATCATCTTCCTCGGTAAACTTCTGCACTGCCGCAATCGGTCCAAAATTTTCCTCCTGAGCAATACGCATATCGTCAGTAACACTGGTGATCAGGGTCGGGGCAAAATAGTTCTCACCATTTGGCAGCTGCTCTCCGCCAATTTCGATCTTGGCGCCAGCCGCTACCGCATCCTGCACCAGGCCCTGAACGCGATCTACCGCACGGCGGAAGATCATCGGGCCCATATTCACCCCCTCTTCTGTGCCGTGGCCAATCTGCATTGCAGCCACTTCAGCACGCAGTTTTTCTACGAACTCATCGTGCACAGATTCGTGCACATAGATACGATTGGTGGCTACACACACTTGGCCGGCATTGCGGAACTTGGTCGCTACACAGGCCTTCACTGCGGTATCGATATCTGCATCATCGAAAACGATAAAGGGGGCATTTCCACCCAGCTCCATGGACATCTTCTTCACCGTGCTGGCGCACTGGGCCATCAGCAGCTTGCCGACAGCAGTGGAACCAGTGAAAGTGAATTTGGCCACACGGGGATCCTGGGTCAGTACTCTGCCGATGCCCGGCGCATCAGTGCCAGTCACAACATTGATAGTGCCCTTGGGCAGGCCAGCCTCTTCTGCCAGCCGACAAAGAGCCAGTGCGGAAAGCGGGGTCTCGAGAGCGGGTTTGATCACCACGGTACAGCCAGCTGCCAGCGCAGGCGCCGCTTTGCGGGTAATCATCGCGTTGGGGAAGTTCCACGGTGTAATGCAGGTTACAACACCCACTGGCTGGCGGATGGTGCTCAGACGCATCGCCGGGTTGTGGGTAGGAATCGTCTGGCCGTAAGCGCGGCGGCACTCCTCCGCAAACCACTCGATAAAAGAAGCGCCGTAGAGAATTTCACCCTTGGCTTCCGCCAGGGGCTTGCCCTGCTCCAAAGTGAGGATACGCGCCAAATCATCGCTGTTATCCATAATTAGCTGATACCAGCGCTTGAGGATGGCGGCACGTTCGCCGGCGGTGCGGCGGCTCCACTCTGGGAAAGCCGCGTTAGCTGCGGCTACCGCTGCCTCTGCATCTGCCGCTGAACCATCGGCTACTTTGCCCAACAACTCGCCATTGGCCGGATCACGCACCTCTGCGGTGCCCTCAGCATCCCGCCACTCTCCATCGATATAGTTCTGAAACTTCAACAGGTCTGGATTCGCCAGTTTCACCGGAAACTCCTGATAATTGCGTGTTATTAATAGTATTGCGGCGATTTTGGCCGCAGCTAGGGGGGGAGAATAGTAGTATTTTTGCAACTAAAATTTATATTTATCAAACTTTATCTCAAAGCAGCTAAGGCCTTTCCCCTTACAGCTGCCTAGCAATGCTAAGTTACGGCAAAAATTCGTGGAAAACACGGGAGAATTCGGCAAATGAGCAAGGCAAAAAGTGCTCTGGGTGGTCGCCTCAGCGATATGGATCTCCGTCTGCTGAGAGTCTTTCGAGAAGTAGTGCGCGCCGGCGGTCTGGCACCGGCAGAAGTAGCGCTCAACATCGGGCGCTCCACCATCAGTGTTCATATCTCTGACCTGGAGACCCGTCTGGGTATGCAACTATGCCTCCGCTCTCGCGGGCGTGCCGATTTCAAACTGACACCAGAGGGAGAAACCCTCTTTCAGGCAATTTTGGAACTGGATGGGCATCTGGATGCCTTTAGAAGCCAGGTTAACGCTATTCAGTCCCAGCTTACCGGTACTCTACGCCTGGTGATGCCGGATGACGTATTGGAAATCCCCCAGCTAGACCTGCCCGCAACCATTGCTCGCCTGAGAGAACAGGCCCCCCAGTTACACCTGGAGGTCCAACTGGCCGCACCCCAGGAGCTGGAGTTGGAAATCCTCGCCGGCCGCGCCGATGTTGGCATCAACCCGCTGCATTCACACAGGCCGGGTTTAGACTACCAACCTCTATTCCAACATCAATCCACCCTTTACTGTGGCGCCAATCACCCGTGTGCCCAAGCCAACAAAATTAGTGAAGAGTTACTCACTCAGCAGGAACTGGCCGCTCCCAGCCATGCTGTTTTATCTGGTGCAGCTCATCTCTATCGCCTTTTTCCCAAACGCTCCACCGCCAACCATATGGCAGCAAGACTCGCCATGATTCTCTCTGGATCTTTTATCGGGTTTCTGCCTGAGTATCTTGCACGTAAATATGTTCAAGCACATCAGCTCCTGCCCCTGCTATCAGGGAAATTTCATTACCGTATTCAAAATGCAGCGACTTTCAAAAAAAGTGCAGCTGAGCACCCCACAATCAAGCTGTTTCTGAGAGCACTGGTGATACGTGAATAATTAATCAAGAGTATCTGATAATCCATTTAGTTGATCTGTATTATCACTCTCCTAGAATTCACGACATCCAAGTAAGGAAAATTCAATGAGGGAAACAGAAAAGTTTTACTTTTTTTGGAAGCATCAATTTGGGCAGTGGACACTGAGAGATATATCAGATATCGATGGTCAAACCTACAACTGCTGCGAACAGTATATGATGTACAAAAAGGCAATACTTTTCGGCGATATTAAGACCGCTGATAACATCCTCAAAGAAGAAAATCCATCCGAGCAACAAAGGCTAGGTAGAGCCGTTCTAGGTTATGAATCAAAAACCTGGGATCAACACAAACTTGGGGTAGTTTGGACAGCGAACTATCTGAAGTTTACGCAACACGAAGACTTAAAAGAGAGGTTACTTGAAACGAACAATAAAATCTTAGCTGAGTCTTCTCCTCATGACTTAATTTGGGGTATAGGCATGAGTTCGGATGACAACAGAATATTGAATCCAGATAACTGGACCGGGAAAAACCTACTTGGTGAGATTCTTATGTCGATAAGATCAATAATCAAGCTCAACACCTTAGGACAAATCACTAGGTAATTTATGTTCTACTTAACAAATAGTTACCAATAATACATACTACTATTCCTTACACCTTAGTGTTAATCTAAGCATAATTGCTTTTAGATCCACCAGGGAAGAGCTGTGATCGACTTCAAAAACTCCTCTGTCTTCAAACTAAAGCCCATTGATATCTCCTCTGCCAGGGATGAATTTAATAAGTTCCTGATAGATGGTGAATCCATTTTCGCAGGCTTCAAGGCAATAAGAGACCAGGTAGTATTCACCAACAAGCGTATTATTGCAGCCAATGTGCAGGGATTGACCGGATCTAAAGTAGATTACACATCCTTGCCCTACAGTAGAATTCAGGCTTTCTCAGTTGAAACTGCAGGCACATTGGATATGGACTGTGAAATTGTGGTTTATCTCAGCGAAGTTGGTAAGGTCGAATTTGAAATCAAAGGCTCCTTTGATCTTGTCCAGTTCAATCAACACATCAGCAAGTATGTTCTCGACTGATTGACTAAGTGAACATTAACCCACTATGTTTTGGCTTGGTTTAACCATCACCAGGGCATAAGTTCTTAAACTATATCGATTAAACAAATGAGAGGGAATTTCATGTCTCAAATTTGGTTAGAAAGCCTGATTACCGAAAATGCACAGCAGGGTTTTGAGCTGGCGATGAAACTATCCAGAATGGGAGTAAAATATACTCAACCTTCTGACGAAGTAAGAGGAAAACTAAGGGCCTCCTATGAGGAAAATGCCGATAGCCTGATCGCATCCTCCCAAGTTGTTGCTATCAATTTCCAGACTGTGGCGGCGGCGAATAACTACTGGCGTAGTTAATAAACTCCAGTGCGCTTTGTGATAAAATAACCCAGGTTTATCGCCAGTAAGTCCACAGAGCGCATTTATAACCTCTATCCCACACAGGTATATCAAGAATAAATTTTCTTCAAATTCACAATCAATTTTATATCAATCGTATTTCATCTATCTAAACCTTATTATTCCTGGACTATCTATCAAGTCTGCAAATAATATTCAAACTGGGCTGATAGTTATACAACATATTAATCGAATAGATAAGTTAATCAGGATTAATACCGGTAAGATAGTAACTTGCCGCAATTGAAGGTACCAGATATCCAGAGTGTCAGTGTATGCTTCGATATTTATAATAATCAAATGGCAGGTATATTATCCTATCCTTCTAACAATCGATTTGGTGGTTTAATTAAGGAGTATCTCCAGAAGATAGAACCCGCCACTAACAATTTACTGATAAATCATCTTTCCCAGCTTTCTACCTCTTATTTTTCATTGCTACTTCAGGATATAGGGAGCATTGTCAGTTGAATTCAGGCAACCATTTATCAACTTTATGTTATTTAAGGTCCAACTATCATAAAATGATAGATGACCTGCTCCATTATTAAGCAGCTTCATAGCAAAAATATAAATATCAAGAACTCTCTGCTTTCATAGCATTACACCCTTATAAAAAATTGAGAAGCCATTTGGCACAATACCAAAAATACCACCAGCAAAAATAATTTAAACGGTGCATCCAAACACTCAGGATAAAGCGTCTAAGCCACAAAGCACTTGATTCTAAATAAGAGATTACATTGATGATTGATTACGAGCTATAAATCTGGCATTTTCTAACCAGATGCAATAAATTTTTAATGAGTATAGATAGGATACTAAAGCTAAGTATGAGAACTCTGGGAAATTTTCTTTGGTTTATATTAGGTGGTTTTGTTATGGGCCTCTGCTGGTGGTTTTTTGCTCTAGTAGCATTTATCAGTATTATCGGTATTCCCTGGGGGAGAGCCTGCTTTGTTATGGGTAAGTTTTCATTCTTTCCCTTTGGTCGTGAAGCAATATCACGCAAAGAACTAACCTTAAATGAGGACATAGGTACCAGCGGGTTTGGCTTAGTGGGCAATATTATCTGGTTCCTATTCGCAGGTATCTGGCTGGCTATTGGCCATTTGGTTCATGCTCTTGCCTGCTTTTTAACCATTATTGGCATTCCATTTGGAATCCAACATCTTAAGCTTGCCGGTATTTCCTTATCTCCAATTGGCAAAACCATTGTAACTAAGGAAGTTGCCCAGGCTGCAAGGATGAAAAATGCCAGCGCAACTGTTTCTCAAATTCGAGGTAACGCCTAGCTTTTTCTAAAATATAAATTTCCCAACTTAGGTGCCTAATCAAATGGCATTATAAACATTTACTTAAGACAAACGTATCAAATAGTTTATGTTGAAAGGCAGCAAAAAATTCTTTTTGCTGCATCTCCTTGTTATTCTGTAGCGTCTAATGATAAGCAATTCTCATCTTTCTATTATATGAAAACAGGGAGTAAACAATGAGAGCAATCATCTCAATTATATCTGGCATATTTGCTTTTGGTGTTAGCTCTATAATCTATGCAAATCATAAATCAATACCAGCCGACCTGAAGATACAACCTGTCCAGGTAATGCTATTTGGTGTATTTCATTTTCACAACCCAGGATTGGACACAGTAAAGTCAGAGGTGACAAATGCACTGACACCCAGTAACCAGGACTATTTGGAAGAACTCACCAGCAAACTTACGGATGAACCCCCTACCCATGTATTAATTGAATGTCCATCAACACACCAGAGACAAATGGATCAGAAATTCAATTCTTATAAAAATGGCAGTCACGAACTTAGTGTAAATGAAAATCAGTAACTGGGATTTCGTATAACCGTAAGGCGGGACTGAAAAGTGTCATATGTTATGATGAAAGAAATGTTCACTGGAAAGGTGCTGAACTAAGAGAGTATATGGCCAAAGAAACTCCAGAAGAAAGAAAATTCATGAAAACTAAAAAAAAGCTCAGCAAAGAAACTTCCCAGAGAAATAAGAGTTTATCTTTAGGCCAATTGCTCGAATTTCATAATAATCCCATAGAAGATAGAGATAACATGAATCTCTATATCATGGGAAATGATATTGGTGTGGGGCAGGAATTTATCGATGCCGATGCAGCAACCAGCTCGTGGCATCACAATTTTCGCATGTACGCCAATATACAGGTTCAAGCCAACCGGGAACTAAAGTAATCGCTATCGGTGGATCTGGCCATACCGCTATTCTAAAGTCCCTTCAGAAGGTTGACAAAAGTCGCCACCCTTGGGATGTTAATGAATACCTGTAATAATTATTTAAAATAGCCGCTGGCAAATAAGGATAACAATGAAAAATTTTATAAAAATCTTTAGCAGTACAATCATTTTAGTATATTGTTCTGCAAGTTGGGCTGCGGAAAAAGAAGTATTATCCAGCCCTGAAGCACCGACAGCTCAGGTAATGTTATTCGGTACCTTTCATTTCGCAAATCCTGGCCGAGATACAGTAAAGCTGAATGTTATTGATGTGCTAACACCTGAAAATCAAGCCTATCTGGAGCAATTAACTGAAAAACTCGCAAGCGAGTCCCCCACCCATGTAATGCTTGAATGTGACCCGAGCATCCAAAACAAGATTGATAAAAAATTTCAGTCTTATCTGAATGGACAACATAGGCTTGAAGTCAATGAAAGTCAGCAGTTGGGCTTTCGCATTGCAGCTAAAGCAAAGCTAAGTGGCGTTATCTGCTATGATGAAAATCAGGTGCACTGGGATGGGTCCAAGCTCATGAACTATATGAGTACCAATACACCAGAAAGAAAGAAAATATTCGATACAGAGATAGAAGAGTTCGGGAATTTGTCCAGCAAGCAACACAAAACGCTAACCTTAAGACAATTACTCCAGATCGATAACTCTGTTGAGAGAGACAGAAAAAATATGAACCTATATCTTATGGTAAATGATATTGACTCTGGTGAGGGTTTTTCAGGGGCAGATGCATCAGTCAGTTGGTGGCACAGAAACTTTCGAATGTATGCCAATATCCAGACTAAGGCTCAGCCAGGAACCAAGGTTATCGCCATTGCAGGCTCAGGTCATACCGCCCTTATGAAAACACTTCTGGCCACTGATCTTCAGCGCGAAGCCTGGGAAATAAACGATTACCTGTAAAGCTATCCAGCTTTGGCTCATCCCCCAAGGGGGGTGAGCCAGGGTTCCCTAGTTTTCCATAGAGTTGATTTTCAAATCAATGGATTACAATAGGTGGATAATATGCTTCCTAGCTTGCGTATTTTACTCGCTCTTCTTTGCTATCTAACCTTTACATTTTTCTCTAAGGCCTTCGCAGAGGCGCAGCTGGCTTCCGGCACCCTGGAGACATTGCCCAGCATTTCCTACGAGGGCATTGCAGATCGTCCAGTACAGGTATGGCTGCCAGATGAATACCCAGCCCAGGCTCCCTATGCTGTTCTGTATATGCATGATGGGCAGATGCTTTTTGATAGCCGCACTACATGGAATGGGCAGGAATGGGGTGTAGACGAAACGGCATCCCGCCTGATCGCAGAGGGCCGTACGCGACCTTTTATCGTGGTTGCACTGCACAATAGCGGAGATGGCCGCCATGGTGATTATTTCCCGCAAAAAGCGCGAGATCTAATGTCTGAGTCTTCACGAAGGGTGAAGCACCCTTTTAATCGAGCTGAGCTGCGAGCTGACCGGTACCTGGAGTTTCTGGTAAAAAGGGTAAAGCCTTATATAGATACAAACTATAAAGTCAGTCGTAACCCAGAGAACACTTTTATCGCTGGTTCCAGTATGGGAGGACTGATTTCCCTTTATGCGGTGTTGGAGTATCCACAAGTATTCTCTGCTACTGCAGCAATTTCCACCCACTGGCCAGGCATCGGTCCCGAAGAGACACTCCCTGTCGCAGAATCCATTCGCAAATACCTCCGGGAAAATCTACCTGAACCGGGAAAACATCGCTTTTACTTTGATCATGGCACCGAGACACTGGACCGCTTTTATCCGCCTCTGCAACAGGCTGTGGACAAGATTATGCGCAAGCGAGGTTATAACGACAACAACTGGCAGTCACGGGTTTTTGTAGAGCATACCCACGATGAGAAGTCTTGGAATGCCAGGCTGGATCATGCCCTTATTTTCCTTCTTGGCACGGAAAAACAGCGCGACTATCAATAACCTCTGCCTACCTCAAAATTTTTGGCAATTGAATAGCTGGCGATTGAATAGCTTATGAGGGATATTTGATCGCCACAAGTCTTGCCCAACTACACTTTGGGCAGGTGCAGTTCACAGGGCTTCAACTTCGGGGTTCAGTGGACCTCTGTGGAAGATCACTCCTACTCTATGCGATGAATCCTAAAAGTCACACAGTTCTACTGATACCCGGAATTTTCGACCGTGGATCTTCCCTGCTACGGATGCAACACGCTCTGGCGGATGCAGGATTCGACACCCATTACATTCACCTGCGTTATAACTCCGGCTGGCACGGTATGGAGCACCTTTCTTCACAGCTGATGGCGAAGATGGAAAAACTGGTAAAAAAAGGAGCTACCTGCACCTTGGTAGGATTCAGCATGGGAGGTATTGTTGCACGCTATTATCTTCAGTCGATGAATGGTATTGGCAGGGTACATAAATTTATTTCTATCGCTTCCCCTCATCATGGCAGCTATTGGGCCAATTTCCTACCCTACAAAGGTGGCAAGCAATTACGCGTCGGAAGTGAATTCCTGCGAGGGTTAAATCAGAGCATCCATATGCTGGAAACAACAGATCCAGTTTCCATCTGGACAAAATATGATGTCACCATTATGCCCCACAGTAGTGCCAAACTCGGAATAGGCACCTCCTATGAAGTCCCTGTAATTCTGCACCGATTAATGCCCATGAGCAGTAAGGTCATCTCGCTAATGAAGAAAGAGGTTATCAGCGGAATGGAATAACTTGTATTCCTCTGAACAATGACTGTGGGAGCCAGAGATGAGCGATCCAGAACAAAAACCTATTCGTCCGGAAAGTGCGATACATGGTTACTATCATAAGTTTGAGAGCCTGATCGCCCTAATCCTTACCTTTATTATTGTGATTATCATAATTGTCGCCATCAGCCGTCTGGCTTACTCGGTCTATTCCATGCTAATAGTAGGCATGAGAGACCCTCTGGATCACAAGGTATTCCAAACCATATTTGGCGAAATCATCACACTGCTGATCGCCCTTGAGTTTAGCCGTACGTTACAATATGTGGTCACACGTCAACAAAGCATTATTCAAACTACGGTTGTTGTATTGATTGCCATATTGGCACTTGCACGTAAATTTATAATCCTGGACCTGGATAAAGTCAGTGCTGGGGAGCTTTTAGGATTGGCTGCTGCAACTTTGGCTCTGGGGCTCACCTATCTGATATTAAAGGTCAGAAATAGAACTGTCTAAGGATCACTTGTCACTAAGAAATAGAAAATAAGCCAAGTCCTTTATCTTCTTGGCTTATTTTCCAATTTTTTAAGTGCTCACTTGAGAAATAATCACTGACTATCTTCACGCAGGGACTGGTGCAGTTTGACCGGTGGAGTCTGTCGCTCCTTTTTGCTCCGCAGACGTAAATTAAGCATTTCCACTGCCATGGAGAAGGCCATGGAAAAATAGATATAGCCCTTGGGCACATGCACATCAAAGCCCTCTACCACTAAGGTGAGCCCCACCATTATCAAGAATGCCAACGCCAGAATTTTTACCGTGGGATGGCGATCGACAAAGTCACCAATTGGTTTTGCCGCAATCAGCATAACAATTACCGCTAAGACAATAGCAATTGCCATAATGGAGATTTCATCCACCAGCCCCACCGCAGTAATTACTGAGTCGAGAGAGAAAACTATATCAAGTATTGCAATCTGTAGCAGGACCATACCAAAACCGGCTGTGCCCAAGCTTGACGCATCGGTTTCGGCACCCTCCAAGCTATTGTGTATTTCATGGGTGGCCTTACCAATCAAGAACAATCCACCCCCAACCAGAATGATGTCACGCCCGGAAATTTCCACTCCAAACGCACTAAATAGTGGCTCCACCAAGCCCATAATCCAGACAATAGAAAATAACAACCCCAGGCGGGTCACCATAGCAAGGGTCAGACCAATAAAACGGGCTGGTTCCCGCTGTTTGGGCGGTAAGCGCCCGACAAGAATGGAAATAAAAATAATATTGTCGATGCCCAATACGATTTCCAACGCTGCCAGTGTAGCCAGCGCAACCCAGGCCTCCGGGTTACTTACCCACTCGAACATGAAGCAATCCTTATTTGTGATTATTGTTGTTCTGCAGTAACACCCTGAGAAAATATTAAACTGCACTGGTCTACCTGAACACGCATTCTGCTGCGTGATGCAAAAGCTATTTTATTCCCCCTCACGTAACCAAGCCATGGCATCGGCTTCATTTTCAAAGACCTTGTATTCCCCTCCGATAAACCAGCTTCCTACCTTGCCTGCTACCTTCATCCAGCGCTTGTCTGAAATCACTGCAATTCGATTGAACTGGCGCCCATGGGCCATTCCCAGCTTGAAGTCATCCCAGGCGGCTCGCGGTTCCCAACCCTGTAACTCACTGGCATCCATTAAGCAATCGATTTTTGGATGCTCAACCCCCTCAAGAGCCGAGTTGAGCATCGGCACCATCGTCTGGTAATCCTCGTGGGTCAGCTTTCCGCGCGCTCGTAGGGTAAGAAAAAAATGGTTGCCGTTCTGCTCCAGACCAATCGAAATACCATGGGGTTGGTCACTCATAAGCTCCCCTTCTCTGCTTGGAGTCAATTTTTAAATTACCAGAGTCAAACCTAAGTAAATAATGGTAGTAGCCTCTAGAGACTGATTTCTTCATACCTCTTTTCCTGGAGATCCATTTCCAAGAGGGTCACAGAGTGATCTTGCTCCGATAAAACGGGCACGCCCCTCTCCGGCCTTCAAATTCTCTAAAACTAAGTCCATTAACGGTTATGATGACGAGAGTAAGCTTGCTATTGGCAGGCGTGGTACCGGAATTTTTTTGCTAATAAATCGGAGTGATACATGAATATCAATAACACCATTCATTTCTACCGTCCCTCACCTAGTTTACGCCCCTCCAATAAACCAAAGGCTTCACGATAGAGGTTAATCGCTCTCTCCAGATCGTCTGTATCAATATTGACTTGTACTACTTAGGTGAATCCATCTCCCGGCCCAAATTCCGACAATTCAACCCGCTACCGGTCGGGTCTTGCCACATTGCCAGCAATAATCGAATGCCGCACCATTTTCCTCCCCACACTGTGGACAAGGCCAGCTTGTTTGTTCTGCCTCTGCATCCTTTAATAGCTGGCATGCACGCTCGTAATCTCGATCCCGCTCCAACCAGAGTTCTGGCCAGGCCTGATTTGGTGCCAACTCCCCAGATGCCCCCTGGGCATATTCATTTTTCAGCTTTACTGGAATACCTGCCACCTCAAGCCGACTCTTAGCCAGCTCCACCAGCAGGCGATTTTCATGGGTATAAATTAATTTCATAACAGTAGAGGCCGCTAAAACGGCCCCCAGAGTAACCCCGCCAGACGGCTGAGCCAAATTAAAATAACCTGCTACTCCACAACTTCAAATGCACAGTTCACGACCTGACAGTACTCTTCGTGGGGCACAGTAATAATTTCCAAAACAGAGCCCAGGGAATTTAGAGCAGCCCTACCATTCACCAAAACCCGGCCAGAGCGACTGGCAATATACTCAAGCACAGTGCGCCCCCTGGCATTCCTGTATACCGCCAGGCGCTGGCCCTTTTCCACCACATCACCATGTCTAACGAATAATTGTACCCAGTCATTCGCACGGACACGCATGGGGCTGGAACCTGCTTGGTTCGCATATACCCGCTCAATACTGACTAGCCCCGTAACTTCTCCAGCGAGAGGGGCCTCCGCTGCCCATAAATGTGTCAGTCCGCTAACAGCCAGAATAACGATCAACAGGCAGACTCTTTTCAATACGATGCTCCTACACCTAGTTAACTCCACGGGCTCTGACCCACGCTATTACGCATGTCGTCAAAGCCTTTTTGAAAAGGACAATAATTTAGGTATAGCTGACTGGATAATTCACGCCAGAGTTAGCGTGGATGGGAAAAAGAAGAAATAAAAAAGGGCCGCAGTTAGTGGCCCTTTTCAAAATCTGTGCTACTGGAACCCTGCCAGATGGAACCTAGCCCAGATCAATCCAAGTGGATTTCAGTTCACAGTACTTATCCAACGCATGCAGCGATTTGTCACGGCCATTACCTGACTGCTTAAAACCGCCGAAGGGCACGGTGATATCCCCGCCAAAGTAATTGTTGACCCACACAGAGCCCGCATAGATCTCACGGGCCATACGATGGGCCCGGCCCAGGTTATTGGTCCAGATTCCCGCTGCCAGACCGTAAATGGAGTCATTAGCAATAGCGAGCGCTTCCTCTTCGCTCTCAAACTCAATAACCGACAAAACCGGCCCAAAGATTTCCTCGCGGGCGATCGTCATATCGCCGGTCACACCGCGGAATACGGTGGGCTCGTAGTAATAACCACCGGCCACCTCGTCCACTGGTTTGCCGCCACATACCAGTTGGGCGCCCTGCTCCAAGCCTTTAGCGACATAAAATTCAACAGTATCAAACTGGCTGCGATCGATCAGTGCGCCCATTGCGGTATTTGGATCTTGAGGATGGCCAGGCTTAAAGCGTTCGGCGGCCTTACTCACTTTTTGAATGAACTCATCGGCGATGCTTTTTTCCACAAGCAGACGTGAGCCGGCGGTACAGGTTTCCCCCTGGTTGTAGAAAATAGCCAGCGCTGCAGCATCGGCAGCCTTATCCAGGTCTGCATCGGCGAAGACAATATTTGGGCTCTTTCCGCCCAGTTCCAAGAAAGTGCGCTTCAGGTTTGACTGACCGGAATATTCAGTGAGTGTCTTACCCACTTCAGTGGAACCAGTAAAGGTGAGGCAATCGATATCCATATGCAGGCCCAACGCCTTACCCAAGCTGCTGCCCGGCCCCGGCAACACATTCAGTACGCCATCAGGGAGACCCGCTTCCTTGGCCAGACAAGCCAATTTAATTGCAGTCAGCGGAGTATTGGAGGCCGGCTTCAGGATCACACTGTTACCGGTGGCCAGGGCTGGCCCCAACTTCCAAGCGGTCGTAGACAGTGGGAAATTCCAAGGCACAATTGCCGCCACCACCCCCAGGGGCATACGAGTTACCAGGCCAAGCTCGTCGGGGCCTGTGGGGGCGACTTCATCGTAGATCTTGTCGATAGCCTCACCACTCCAACGAATAGTGGTAGCTGCTCCGGGAACATCTACAGCTATGGTGTCGCCAATGGGTTTGCCTGCGTCCAGGCTTTCCAGCAAGGCAATTTCCAGCAAGTGCTCTTCGATCAATTCAGCGAAGCGCACCATGATTTTCTTGCGCTGCATCGGCGGCATTTTTGACCAGACACCGGAGCTAAACGCCTCGCGCGCCACACGCACCGCGTGGTCCGCATCTTCAGGGCCACAACTGGCTATCTGGGCAAGCTCTTCGCCATTAGCAGGGTTGTAGGTGGCACGGGTTTCACCGGAGAGGGCGTCTACATAATGCCCGTTGATAAAGGCTCGACCCTCGATCTTCAGTGAGGCCGCCAGGGCCTGCCATTCCTGCAGGTTTTCGGGGATTTTATTTTGCGCTGACATGGCACACCTCGTTTGGGACAGAAAATTTATCTGGGTTATATCGAAAATGTGATCACAAATCAAAGGGGATAATGGGCCTGGGGCCAGTCTTCCTTCAAATTGCGCTCACAGATCAGTGTGGTGAAGAGTAAAGCAGCTGAATGTAAGCAGCCTTTGGAGCTATGCCACCTGGGTTTCCACCTGCAACCAGTCATCCTGTAACTGCATCATCAACTTGTCACCGTGCTGCAACTCACCAACTCCCGCGGGAGTACCAGTCAGAACGACATCGCCAGGTTCTAGGGTAAAGAAACTGCTGATATAGGCCACCAGATCGAGAATCGGAGTGAGCATATGCTCTGTCTTGCCCCGTTGGCGCAACTCACCATTTAGCCACAGGGAGTAACTGAGCTTGTCCCAATCCGGCAGCCAGTCCAGTTTTACAAATGGTGAAAGAGGACAGGAATTATCAAAGCCCTTGGCCTTCTCCCAGGGGTGTCCCGCCTTTTTGAGCGTCGCCTGCAAATCGCGCAGGGTTAGGTCCAATGAGAGGCCCAGCCCCGCGATTGCAGGCGATACTTCTACAGCATTGGCATTACACAACCTCTCACCAATCAGCAGCGACAACTCGCCTTCAAAATGACAGCTGCCACGCCCAACCGGCATATGAATAGGTTGGGTCATATCCACCGCTGCGGTAGCTGGCTTGATAAAAAGCAGCGGTTCATCTGGTACCGGATTATTGAGTTCTGCAGCGTGGTCTGCATAGTTACGCCCTATACAAACGATCTTTCCAAGCCGGAATGGGACATTGGTGCCACAGGTAAATTGGTGCTGATACATAAATAAACCAGATAGTTAGGATAGGTATTTCGAATAAAACGATATAACCAGCATGTGCTATGATCGCGCCTTCGCCTGTCTCCCGACACCCGAAGAAGTGACCCAACCGGAATAAACGCACCAGTTATTGCGTTACTCGCACTCAGTGAAGAGATAGTTTATGGCTCCGCACAATACCGATCAAAAAAAGTCCCTGCAAAAAGACAAAATTCGCATCCTGCTGCTGGAAGGCGTACATCAGTCGGCCATCGACCTGCTCGCCTCCCGTGGCTACACCAACGTGGAGTTCCTGAAAACTTCACTGCCCGAAGACCAGTTGGTCGAGAGGATCGCGGATGCCCACTTTATCGGTATTCGCTCGCGAACCCAGCTAACCCGTAAGGTACTGGAACACGCCTCCAAACTGATTGCGATCGGCTGCTTTTGTATCGGTACCAACCAAGTTGACTTAAAAGCGGCCACCGAGCTGGGTATCGCCGTATTTAATGCACCCTATTCCAACACCCGCAGTGTGGCAGAGCTGATCATCGCCGAGACGATCTTTATGCTACGCGGTATTCCAGAGAAAAATGCCATGTGCCATCGCGGCGGATGGCTCAAGTCCGCGGTTGGTTCCTTCGAAGCCCGTGGTAAAACCCTCGGGATTATCGGTTATGGTGCCATTGGCTCGCAGGTGTCGGTCATGGCAGAGGCCATCGGTATGCGAGTGAAATTTTATGATGTCGTCACCAAGTTGCCGTTGGGTAACGCCAGCCAGGTAGGCTCTTTGGGGGAATTGCTGCGCGAGTCCGATGTGGTTTCCCTGCATGTACCAGAGCTCCCCTCTACCAAAATGATGATGGGGGCTGCGCAAATCGCACAAATGAAGCCCGGCGCCATCCTGCTAAACGCCTCTCGCGGTACCGTGGTGGATATTGAAGCCCTGGCTGAAGCCCTCAACAGCAAGCACCTGGCCGGTGCCGCCATAGACGTATTCCCAGTAGAGCCCCGTGGCAATGACGATGAATTCCTCTCTCCGCTACGCGGTATCGACAATGCCCTGCTGACTCCCCACGTGGGCGGCTCCACCATGGAGGCCCAGGAGAATATCGGCACCGAGGTAGCGGAAAAGCTGGCACACTATTCCGATAACGGTACCACCACCAGCTCGGTCAACTTCCCTGAAGTGGCACTGCCGGGACATGTAGGCACTCACCGCCTACTGCATATTCATAAGAATGTGCCCGGTATAATGAGCGCGATCAACCAGGTATTTTCAGAGAATGCGATCAATATCTCCGCGCAGTTCCTGCAAACCAACGAAACCCTGGGCTACGTGGTTATCGACGTCGATGCAGAGTACTCCGACTTAGCCTTGGAAAAGCTGAAGAATATCCCCGGTACCCTGCGCTGCCGCGTACTCTTTTAACATCTGCCCCAGCCCCCACAGTTCCTGCGGGGGCTTGGTATCCGCATAGCTTGAGCCCGCCTACCACCTGTCTCTCAACGCCTTCAATTGACCGATAAAGGGATTGATCCCCACTGGCGGACACTTCTACAATAGAAGCCTCTATTCTGTTGGTTCGGCCTCTCACGAAACCCCTCGTGTATCCAGGTCTAACCCGATTTTTCGTTCTTCCACAGCAGGTGTCCCCTTGCGCAACAACGATACCGCCACTACCGGCTTGCTTGCCGGCATTGCCGCCTTTCTCATTTGGGGGCTGGCCCCAATTTACTTCAACCAGCTGCAAGGTATTCCCGCGGCTGAAATCCTCGCGCACCGCAGTATCTGGTCCCTTACACTGGCGCTGCTGATTATGCTGCTGTTAGGCAAGCTTCCCGATCTCGTCCACACTCTGCGCGATGGTAAGAAAATGCGGGGGTTAGCTCTCACCACAGCGCTGATTAGCGGTAACTGGCTGGTATTTATCTGGGCCATTAACAATGGACACCTGCTGGAAAGCAGCCTCGGCTACTATATCAACCCCTTGATCAATATTGTCCTGGGTGTCTTATTCTTGGGAGAAAAATTGCGACGGCTGCAGTGGTTGGCGGTAGCGCTTGCAGCCATGGGGATTGTCCATGAGCTTTGGCAGTTCGGCCGCGTGCCGGTTATCGCCTTATTCCTGGCTGGATCTTTCGCCCTCTATGGCCTTGCACGTAAACGTGCACCGGTGGAGAGCCTTACCGGACTAGCTATAGAGACCCTGTATATGTTGCCGGTAGCGCTGATCTACCTGCTTTGGAGTGCCAGTCCCACCAGCAACCTGTTAAATAACGGCTGGGAACTGAATAGTCTGCTGTTGTTAGCCGGCCCCGTCACCCTGGTGCCACTGCTGCTTTTCACTATTGCAGCACGCAGGCTGAATCTTTCCACTGTGGGGTTCCTGCAATATATTGGGCCGTCACTAATGCTGGTGGTCGCCACCCAAATACTTGGTGAGCCATTTAGCGAGGGCAAGCTGACTACCTTTATGTTTGTGTGGCTGGGCCTTGCACTTTACTCAATTGACGCACTGGCACAGAGGCGCAAACTCCATTTACAGGGCAAGGCCACACTCTAGAGAGTGAGTGCGAGCAAGTTTCCCCACCGAAGTGTGTGAAAATGGCGGCTACCGATAAGGACTAAATGCCGCCATACAGCAAAGCCCAAACCTTTCGGCCTGCAAGCTGCCTCTACCGAGCCGGCAGCAATTACTCACTGTACTGACTGCGACGCTGGTCTGGACCCTATTGCTTGGACTCTACTGGGGAAGTACTTATGGAGAGGTACTTATGCGGAGTTACTGGTGCGTGCCAGCAGCTCGGCACTGGCAACACTCCTGTTTTTTTACCTGTTGGAATACTGGCCCAAAAAGTTACCCCAATCACTGGCCCGCTGGGCCATTCAGGTTATTGGAGTTTATCCATTCCCTTAGCCCTGCTCCCGGTCTATATAGGCACTACTGAGGAAGAGGCCCTCATTTTGGCAAAACCACAACCAGCATCTGAGGTTTCTTGTCATTATGGTAACCAGCAAGCTGTTTGCTCTCTGGATCGCCATGTCGGCCTTACTGCGCCAGCAGGATATAAAACTACGTGAACAAGCCAGGCAATTTGAACGTGAGAGGGGCTCCCTGGAGCGATAGACATTGGATAGCCGGTTGCGATTGTTACAATCCCAGGTAACACTGCACTTTCTGTTTAATACTCTCGCCAATATTCGCAAGCTATAAGAGTCAGCTTCTCCCCGGGTACCGGCACTGCTAGATAGCTTGATCAGCTATCTGCGCGCAACTATTCCACAACTGGATTCAATCAAGAGCGGTCCCTACTACAGACTTGCTGGGCCCTTATGAAAATACGCATGCCCGATCGTCTGCAATTTTCCATAGTTACCGATAATAAGGTGCATCAACTACCCTGCCCGCCCCTGGCATTATTGACCCTAGTAGAAAAAGAATAAAAGATTTCTGAAGTGCTTACTTAAATACCGTTAGAGAATCTTGCGAATCCGCTGGATCCCAAACCATTCACACAGGTGCATCGCTCAGTGGTTAAGACACCCTGCCTGCCTGGCGGTGCGTAGCAGCGGCAAATTGTTCTTAATTGATGCAGGAGAAGGCGCCGCTGCTCGTATAGGGCAGTTAGATTTAAATCTCGCCCAAGTAGACCCCATATTTATCACCCACTGGCACTCCGATCATTTTGGTGGGCTTGCAATGGTAATCAATGAGTCCTGGTTTGTAGGAGCTAATTCACTTATTAATGTATATGGCCCTTATGGTATCTATAATACTAAGGAGGGCATCAGGAAAAGTTTTGGGCCCGATATATTATTCAGGTCATCCAATCGACAGGGAATTCTAGACCCCATATTAGCAGTCGCTACACCACATTTAGTAAACATTGCTGGGGAACAGACAGAAATTGTTCGGGATATTTGGCACCATGGAAATACTTACGTTTCTGTTTTCGCCGTACATCATGAACCGGTATTTCCCGCTTTCGGTTATGAAATCCGATTCGGCCCCTGCAAGGTAATTGTTACCGGGGATACCCATGTATTTGATACACTGGAATCAATCGAGCGCGATGCTGATCTTCTCATCTCCGAAGCGTTAAGTTATGAATAATACATCAGTAAACTTAAGCAAACCGGGAATAATCGCAGGGCTCGCCTACGCTATGAGAAAGCCGATCAAATCATCTATTACCATTCTAATACACTGGATATTGCTAAAATGGCAACTAAATCCGGGGTTAAATCCATCGCTCTCACCCACCTTATACCTCCCCCAGTGACCGAAGAAGATAAAAAGGGGTTTGTCACCGGTATGAGCAAATACTACTCTGGTCCAATCAGGGTAATGGATGATCTGGACGAAATAGTACTATCCGATAGTGGCCGCGGCCAAGGCAGAGTAGAGTAGAGTAGAGTACCTTTCAGATGAAAATTAAATCAGGTCAACAAATGACGGAAATATACCGGTTACTATTATCTTATTTTATTCAGACCCTGAAGGTGAGCCCACAACTATCTTTAAAAATCCGGATAATAAGAGAGACTAAACCTGTAAATTCTAAACCAAGTAGAAGGGGGAGTTTCAGTCAATTTATTCACTTCGAAAATATCCATACTATAACCAACCGCTGCCATGTTTAAGGTAAGCGATTGGTTATAACAGCTGGAAATTTTCATTCTACCCGATGGATCGCACAAATCTTGTTACCATCTGGGTCACGCAAGTAGGCAATATAAAGCTTTCCTGCCACCCCCTCTCTTACTCCCGGTGGATCCTCACAACGAACGCCCCCATTTTCGAGCCCAGCCGAATGCCAAGCATCAGTCTGCTCAACACTAGTAGCAGTAAAACCTATAGTCCCGCCATTTGCATGACTAGCCGACTCACCATTGATCGGCTTGGAGATAGCAAAAACCCCAGTCTTAGTGAAATAAAAGCAACGCCCCTTCTCATCAATGATCCCAGGCTTATGGCCTAGTACTCCCAAAATTGCATCATAAAAAGCCTTGGCTTTCTGCATATCATTGGTACCAACCATAACATGACTAAACATTGCGCCCTCCTGTTTCTTACTAAGTGGCAAAGTCTTAGGCCGTATATATTTACAATTTATGTGCTGGGAAACAATAACCAAATCTACCGAAAAAACCTAACCCTTAAGTAGAATTGTCATTTATTTCTACCAATTAGCGGCCAACGCTTTATCCCTGTATATCGCCATCCACACCCCTAAATTTAGCTTCCTTGCATCTACTTAATTCAAGCGGCTAGAGGCAGAGTTATTACTCCCACCAGAACCAAACTGTAAAAAACATTTACTACCCTAATTTTTAACATCTTAAAATTATTAACGGGCTAAATTTAACCCCTTGGAAATTAGACAGGAGAAAACTCCATACAACCACCATAAGCAAGGATTTTCCCTATAGCAAACATAGTCACCTTCACATTGAAATAATATTTCCCATCAAGCTCATACTCCACAGCAAATATTCTGGGACTAATTATTTTTGGCAGTGGAATACCAAAAATTCTTGTTTTTATAAATTCATAGGCCAATGTCCCACCTACCTCTACAGGGTAGAAATACATCCGTAAAGGCCCCATCTGTTCAACCAGCAAGTCTCCAGTGGATGCAAACTTAGAGTTCAATATTAATCCATCGAAATTACGCATCCACAAAATACCATCCGAAGTGTGCTGGCACTCTACACGAAGTGGACAACTGTGATTTTGTTTCGGAAACCTGAAAAGGGTGCAAATAAAATGCGCAAGCAGTCTCCCTCTCTCAACATTCACCTCCCCCTCAATTACTTTTTTTCCAGTATGAAGTTCTTTAATAAGTGGAGAAAGCCTATCGTAGGAAGGTCCCATTTTCTTTGAAAGAATATTTGTCATTACTATTACTTAGCAAGTCGATTAAAATTCTACTCAATAGAAAATCATTAGCTTTTTAAATACACAGTCGTGGCGGGTAATAATTGGCTAAAAATCTAAGCTAAAAGTCTCTAGAGTAATCTATTGATTCAACCAGTCATCCAGTGCCGCCAATATCTGGTGTCGATAAGGCTGGGTCTCATTGATCATTTGATGACGGGCCCCACGAATCAACACTCGATGGCAGTGGGGGAATCGGTCCCGGATTGCACGCATATCGTAGCGCCAATCAACAGTTCCATCTCCCGTACCCTGGACTACAAGAATTTTACGGGGGTTACGTGCAGTTTTGGGAAATGTTCTTATCCAGTCCACCATAGCACCAAGCCAACACATGGAGATCACCTGTGACTGCAGAGGATCGCGTAGTGCCTGGCGTCGAGAGAACTCCGCATCATGGGTATTGATATTAAACTCACGACTTGGCTCACTGATAAACAGGCGTCCTAAATAATACTTCCACTTTACAAAGTGCCAATTTGCAGGGCGCACAAGGGGAGCCAGCAGAAAAACTTTATCCAATGGCTGCCGACGACTGTACTGCAAATGTGCTAGTAAGGCCGCACCACCAGTGCTCTGCCCCAAGGCATGCCAAGGCTTGGGTAATTTCCCCTCAGCTACAGATAAAAGCTGATCAAATACCTGGCGATATTGTAAAAAAGTCTGGATAGCTACTCGCTCTCCGCTAGAGAGGCCATGGCCGGGAAAATCAAATATTACCACATTCAGATTTCGCTCAAGCCCGAAGCGAATGGCGGGCCCATAAATGCCAGTGTGATCAAAATAACCATGGCAAATAAATAAGGTGCCACGAGGGTTCTCAACTAACCAATACTGGGACACCAACTCAAAACCGGCGGCATTGAAAGTGCCAACTCCAGTTTTATGGGCAAGGGGAAAGTGTAAATCGTAAAAATTTCGGTAATCCTGCATTTCCGTCAGCAATGGTGCCGCATCATTGGCAAAGTCTAGGTGCGGCAACTTTTGACGCAGCGCCGTATAGTCCGGGCGCTTAATCACCGGGCTGCTTTCGTAGGTGCTGATGTCTTGCAAGGTTTCCATTGGACTAATGGTACTGCATTTTTGCCGGGGTGGAAGTGATGCTGTGAACGGACAGGGAGCTTAAATGCAAAAAGGCGGGCTTTAGGCCCGCCTTTCATCGCCTTCAGAGAGAGTAACTGCTTACTTGATTTGCGGTTCCAACTCACCGACAGCATAGCGTTGGCTCATAGCATCAAGGCTCAGCGGGCGAATCTTGCTTGCCTGGCCAGCGGTACCGAAAGCTTCATAACGCGCTACGCAAATGTCTTTCATCGCCTGCAAAGCGGCTTTGTAGAATTTACGTGGATCGAACTCGGATGGGTTCTCAGCCAGGAAGCGGCGGGTCGCACCGGTAGAAGCGAGACGTAAGTCGGTATCAATGTTGACCTTGCGTACGCCGTATTTGATGCCTTCACAAATCTGTTCAACCGGCACGCCGTAAGTTTCAGGGATTTCACCACCAAACTCATTGATCACCGCCAGCCATTCCTGGGGTACAGAAGAGGAGCCATGCATCACCAAATGGGTACCCGGGATACGCGCATGGATTTCCTTGATTCGATCGATAGCGAGAATATCCCCTGTGGGCGGACGAGTGAACTTATAAGCACCGTGGCTGGTACCACAGGCAATTGCCAGGGCATCCACTTTGGTTTTTTGCACAAAATCTGCCGCTTCTTCTGGATCAGTCAACAGCTGGTCATGAGACAGTTTACCTTCAGCACCGACACCGTCCTCTTCACCCGCCATACCGGTTTCCAGGGAACCCAGACAGCCCAACTCACCTTCAACAGAAACACCGCAAGCATGAGCCATATCAACCGCACGCTGTGTAACATCGACGTTGTATTCATATGAAGCTGGAGTTTTGCCATCTTCGCGCAGGGAACCGTCCATCATTACAGAGCTGAAGCCCAACTGGATAGAACGCTGACAAACCGCCGGGCTGGTACCGTGGTCTTGGTGCATTACCACCGGGATTTCCGGGAACTCTTCAATAGCGGCCAGGATCAAGTGGCGCAAGAAGGGTGCGCCAGCATATTTGCGCGCACCGGCAGAAGCCTGAACGATCACCGGAGAGTCGGTCTCTTTGGCCGCCTCCATAATCGCACGCATTTGCTCCAGGTTATTGACGTTAAATGCGGGTACGCCGTAACCGTGCTCAGCGGCATGGTCCAGCAATTGGCGCAGGCTGATAAGAGCCATAGTTAATTCCTTTCTCGTCTACTCGTAGTAATTTTAATTTTTTGCTTTTATCACCCACCGGTTAACTCAGGCAGGCGTTATTCCGGTTTATCTCAGTCGTCAGCACGTGACTCAAGTATCGCCACTGCCGGAAGCTTCTTACCTTCTACATACTCCAGGAAGGCACCGCCGCCAGTGGAGATATAAGACACCTTATCGGCAATACCGTATTTATCCACTGCAGCCAATGTGTCACCACCACCGGCGATGGAGAAGGCACTGCTATCGGCGATGGCCTTGGACAAGTGCTCGGTACCAGCACCGAACTGGTCAAATTCGAACACACCTACGGGGCCGTTCCAAATAATCGTCTTGGCATCTTTAAGGATCTCTGCCAGCTTTCCAGAGGACTGGGGACCGATATCAAAGATCATATCGTCCTCAGCTACGGCATCGGCAGACTTCGTCTCAGCAGCAGCTGCTTCGCTAAACTCTTTGCCGGTGACAACATCCACAGGAACAGGGATATCGCACTTTTGCATCAGGGTTTTGGCTGTACCCACCAAATCATGCTCACATAGGGATTTACCTACTGGTTTACCGCTGGCAGCAAGGAAAGTATTGGCTATACCGCCACCAACAATCAGCTGGTCCACCTTGTCAGCCAAACTCTCCAGCACTGTGAGTTTGGTCGATACCTTGGAGCCACCAACGATTGCTACCAATGGGCGCGCCGGCTCGGCCAGGGTCTTTTCCAAGGCATCTAATTCAGCAGCAAGAAGGGGACCAGCGCATGCAATCGGGGCAAACTTGGCAACTCCATGGGTAGAGGCTTGGGCACGGTGGGCAGTGCCAAATGCATCCATAACAAAGACATCGCACAAAGCAGCATAAGCTTTGGCCAGCTCTTCACTGTCTTTCTTTTCACCCTCGTTAAAACGCACATTTTCCAACAGTGCGACCTCACCATCAGCCAGCTCAACACCTTCCCGCCAATCCTTGATCAGGGCCACTTTACGATCCAGCAGTTGACCAAGATGGGCGGCAACCGGGGCCAGGGAAAACTCCTCCGCATACTCGCCCTCAGTCGGGCGTCCAAGGTGAGACATCAGTAACACTTTGGCGCCAGCATCAATAGCGGCCTGGATCGTCGGGAGTGCCGCACGGATCCGAGCATCAGAAGTCACCTGACCGTCTTTTACAGGTACATTCAAGTCCTCGCGTATAAGTAGGCGCTTACCCGCCAGGTCCAGATCTGTCATCAGTTTGACCGCCATTCGCCAATCCTCTCCTACTTCGATTAACTGAAAATATGGGCGCGGAGTATATCAACAGCACTCCACCGTTGCCGACAGGAAAACCCGTAAAAGCGCCGTTAATTCACCAAGAATTCTGGCTTGGAGAGGTGCTGGTACAGTCTCCCGGTTCATAACAGGTAAAGACTCAGCCCATATCGATGCAATCCAGGGCATAAAAAACTCAAAAGGCTCTCTGATGCAGACACCATACGCCAAATAGGGCAGCTCGAAACGATGAGCTTGATGCACAACCCATACTCCGAGGTGTATCTAGTCAGGGGAAGTCAGCCAGCCCATTTTACCCTGCTGATTTGCCAAATCCTTTGCTGAATGGCCAAACTCAACTCTCGACTAACTAGTCAGATCTAGGGTCAAAGAACTTGTCGAGCAGTAACTAAATTATTGATACATCAATACTTTTCGCTTGGTAACGGTCCCGCTAGAATCGCTGCCCCCTAAAGCACTACTACACAAGATCCAGCCTGTGGTACGCCACCGGCGGAGAAACTATGGAGATCCAATAGGTATGGAACGATCGGACAGTGATATTGTTTTCCAAAGTTATGGACGTTGCTGTAATAACGAACAATTCTTTGTCGACTTTTACGACCGCTTCATGGGTAGCTCTGCTGATATTCGCAATCTGTTTGTCAATACCGATATGAAGGCGCAACGACACCTGCTACGCAATGGCATTATGCAGCTTGTCCTCTATTCCCGTGGAATGTCAGACACCAAACTGCGCGCACTGGGAAAAAGTCATGATCGCGATGGCTACAATATTCGCCCTGAGTGGTATCGGTTATGGCTGGATGCATTGATAGCTACACTGCGCCAACATGACAACGACTTTTCCCCGGAAGTTGAAGCCGCATGGAACCGGGCGATAACACCGGGTATCGATATCATCCGTCAAGCATACTAATACCGGTTTTCTAGCCAATCAAAGTATCTACTTTTCTACTACCAACCCACCAGGTTTGCCAACTCCCCCTCGAATAGATATAAAATCCTAATCGGAAGCCCCTTGCCATATGCAGGGGGTAGGGAGTGAACCAATTGGTTTGGCCCCTCCCAAAGATCATCACCAGAATAAAATATAAATAATAATTTCTGGTTTATTATTTCTAGAGCAGCCAATCTCACTAGTTCCCCACCATTGTTGGCAGCCACTTAGGATGATTCGACAAGGAAATTTCTATGAAAATTGTACGAAAGTACAGTGTGCCTTTAGCGTTATCACTTGCGATATCTGCTTGTGGTGAAGCCCCGAAAAATAATGAAAGTGCTCAATCCAAAGTTGAGTCAAGCATTACTATGCCTAAGAGCACAATTACCCCCTTATATATCAAATATGAAAAATTTACCTTACCGAATGGCCTGCGCGTTATTGTTCATGAGGACCGAAAAGCACCGATTGTATCCGTGGGTGTCTGGTACCATGTAGGGTCTAAAGATGAAAAACCCGGGCGCACCGGTTTTGCCCACCTATTCGAACATTTAATGTTTAACGGCTCAGAAAATTACAACGACGAATACTTCAAACCTTTTGAGCTAGCAGGTGCTACCGGTATGAACGGTACCACTTGGCTAGACCGTACCAACTACTTTGAAACAGTACCAAGTAATGCCCTGGATATGGCTCTATGGATGGAGTCTGACCGTATGGGCCACTTGCTCGGAGTAATCACCCAGGAAAAACTTGACGAACAGCGCAGTGTGGTTCAAAACGAAAAACGCCAAGGGCAAAATCAACCTTATGGCAAAGTTTGGGAACGTATGCAAAAAGCAATATACCCAGCTGGCCACCCCTATTCCTGGACCACTATCGGCTCTATGGAAGACCTAAATGCGGCTACCCTGGATGATGTCCATGAATGGTTTAAGCAATATTACGGCGCAGCTAACACTGTACTGGTATTAGCCGGGGATATTGATGTCGAAACAGCTAAAGAAAAGGCCAGTAAATATTTTGGTGATATTCCTTCTGGCCCGCCATTAATCAAAAAGAAAGCGTGGATCGCTAAACGAGATCAGTCTAGCCGCGAGCAGATGTTTGATCGCGTTGCTCAACCGCGACTCTATAAGGTCTGGAATACACCTAACCTTGCTCATGAAGATGCCAATGCAATTGCACTTGCAGCAGCGGTACTTGGTGATGGGAAAAACTCACGGCTGTATAAACGATTGGTATACCAAGATCAAATTGCCACCGATGTCAGTGTTGGGGTACATGAGTTTGAACTGTCCTCAATTTTCCCAATTACTGCAAATGCAAAGCCCGGTATAGAGCTCTCAACAATTGAAAAAGCCATAGATGAAGAGTTGCAGCGCTTCCTAAAAGAGGGCCCGACTCCAGAAGAGCTGTCCCGCATTAATATGAGCGAGTACGCATCCTTCGCTCGCAACTTGGAACAGATAGGGGGCTGGAGTGGCAAAGGAGTTATTCTTGCACGCGGTGAACTCTATTTAAACAATCCCAATGCCTACCTAGAAGCACTGGGAGAAAAACAAAAAATCACTCCACAGCAGGTTCAGGTTGCCGCGCAAAAGTGGCTTTCTAGTGGCGACTACAATTTAGAAGTCCACCCATTCCCTGAATACACAACCGCAGAGACTGGCGCAGATAGGTCCAAGTTGCCTGAAACCGGCGACTTCCCCAGTGTCCCATTCCCCAAGTTGCAAACAGCCGAACTTCCCAACGGGCTCAAAATAGTGTTGGCTGAGCGTGACTCAGTACCAGTCGTAGACATGCGCCTTCAATTTGATGCCGGCTATGCCGCAGATCAAGGTAGTAAGCTTGGTACATCAAGTTATGCGATGTCTATGTTAAAAGAGGGTACAGGCAAACTAAACGCACTTGAAATCAGTGCAAAAGAGGAAATCCTTGGAGCACGTATTAGCTCATATGCAGCTATCGACACTTCAACTATTCGCTTGAATGCATTAAAAGTAAATATTGATGATTCCATGGATTTATTCGCCGACATAGTAATGAACCCTGCTTTCTCTGATGATGAAATTGAGAGAAAACGCACCCGCTGGATTGCTTCTATCCAGCAAGAGAAAACTCGCCCAATGGAAATGGCTCTACGTAGCCTGCCGCCGCTTCTCTATGGTAAAGATCACGCCTACAGCGCACCACTCACAGGCTCCGGTACAGAGGATTCGATCACGTCACTGAACCGGGATGACTTATTGAATTACCATCAAACCTGGTTACGCCCGGATAATGCCACTTTGATCGTTGTGGGTGATATTACTCTGGATGAATTAACCCAAAAGATGGAGCGGCACTTTGCTGATTGGCGCGCACCAGAAAACCCATTACCAGAGAAAAATCTATCTCAAACTGCACACCCAGAAAAATCTAGTATTTATATTATCGATAAACCTGGAGCCGAGCAGACAATTATCATTGGTGGCCTATTGGCCCCCTCTGAAAAAATAGCAGAACGCGAAGCGTTGCATGTGATGAATGATATCTTTGGTGGCACATTTACCGCACGTCTCAACATGAATTTGCGTGAAGACAAGCACTGGGCCTATGGTGCCTACTCCTTTATGACTGGCGCTAAGGGGCAGCAACCACTGATGGTTTACGCACCGGTCCAAACGGACAAAACCAGCGAGTCTCTCAAAGAACTTCAGAAGGAACTTTACGCTTATATCGGCGATAACCCTGCACGTGAGAAAGAACTTGAAAAGGTTAAAAGCAAGCGGGTAAATGAATTACCCGGGCGCTTTGAAACTATTAGAGCTGTATCTGGTGAGATTGTTAGTATAGTTACTTATGATCGCCCCTTGGATTACATGGATAGCTATGCAGCTAAAATTCGCGGTGTAGACCTTGAATCTGTGCATAACCTTGCCAAGCAAACAATTAAACCAGATCAATTTACCTGGGTGATCGTTGGAGACAAGGAAAAGATAGAAAATGGTATTCGAGAACTTGATATTGGTCCAATTACCGAACTAGATAGTGATGGGATGCCTAAACTAAAGTAAGCAATTAGTATTAAAAATTAATTCAGACAGTCAGACTCCTGATTTAGAGGGGTCTGATTGCGTTAACAGCCCACCTCATAGTAATCCATTCCCCCATAAGTTACCACTTCCTATAAGCCAATATACATAACGTTTTAGAACAAATAAATCTCAATGAATCTGGCGTCAAATCTCAATTTTTATTTTCAAGGAAAATTAAATTCAGAAAGTGTTGTTTTTTATTTCTCAAATAGGAAAAGGTTGTTATTTTCATAACTGGGAGGGGCGGGATTTACTTCCTTAAAGGATTTTACCCTTCCACTAAAAAAATAAATTCTGTTAAAGGAGTGACAAATGAAAAAATCCCTTCCAGCACTTGCCAGCAGCGTCCTGGCTTTATCCTTAGCAACCTCCGCTATAGCCGAAGAAAAACGCTATATCGTCACATTTAAAGACGGTAAAGAAGAAATGGTTAGGTCTCTGGTAAAAGAAAATGGCGGCCGTAAGGCTTTGGAATTAAACCGGCACAATGCCATGGCTGCTCATCTACCTGCCGAAGCTGTAATGGCCCTACGCAGAAATCCAAATATTGCATTTATTGAGGAAGACATGAAGCGTTATGCTTTATCCCAGGAAACCCCCTACGGTATTCCTATGGTACAAGCAGACCAGCTTACTGACCTACAGGCAGGTAATCGTACAGTCTGTATTATTGACTCAGGCTACGACCTGGCTCACGAGGATCTCTCTGGCAACGCGGTGAATGGTACCAATGATCCCGAAGGTACAGGTAACTGGTACGAAGACCAGAGTGGTCACGGCACACATGTGGCAGGCACTATCGCCGCAATGAATAACGACTCAGGTGTTGTAGGTGTTTTACCTAGTAGTAATATCAATCTACATATCGTTAAAGTTTTTGGGGCTGATGGCTGGGCCTATTCCTCTTCACTAATCGCCGCCGCAGAGGTATGTGCAGAGAATGGTGCAAACGTTATTAATATGAGCCTAGGCGGCGATAGACCCAATTTCTTTGAAAGACGTGGCTTTGACAACCTCAACAAACGCGGCATTTTGTCTGTTGCTGCTGCAGGTAATGATGGAAATACTCATCATAGCTACCCGGCATCCTATAGCTCAGTAGTTTCTGTAGCTGCAATCGACAGTAACAAGCAAATTGCTGGTTTTTCCCAACAGACCAATCAAGTTGAGCTTGCTGGCCCAGGGGTACAGGTTTTATCCTCTATTCCTACAGGTAGCGGCCAGGCTGCCTCACTAGAAGTATCTGGTGTTGAAGTAGAAGCTGCAGCTATGACAGGCACTCCCATTGCCACTATCAGCGGCGCACTAGAGAGTTGTGGCACTGCCGAATCAGCTTGCATCAGTGCAGCAGGTAAAATCTGTCTGATTCAGCGCGGCAATATTAGCTTTGCTGAAAAAGTCCTTAATTGCGAAGCTGGTGGAGGTATTGGAGCCGTCATCTACAACAATGAACCAGGGCTGCTATTTGGCACTCATGGAGGAGTTGAGACCCACATTCCTTCGGTGGGAATCTCTGACGCTGATGGGGCTGCACTGCTAACACAACTGGGGGCGAGCGCTACTATCGAAACCGAAGCGATGGACTATGCCTATTTTAATGGTACCTCCATGGCAACTCCCCATGTGGCCGGTGTTGCGGCTCTTGTTTGGAGCCACTTCCCAAGCTGTAGTAACTCCGAAATCCGTGCCGCGCTATGGGCAACAGCGGAGGATCTGGGTGAGTCCGGTCGGGACAATGCTTATGGCTATGGCTTGGTACAAGCCAAGGCAGCTTATAATTATTTACAAGCGAATGGTTGCGCTGGATCAATTTAATCTCGTCTAAAAATCTCAAAAAAAAGAGGGGGACTACTTCCCCCTCTATTCCGATCGTTAAAATATTTTCTAGAGTTTAAGAATTTTAAAATTTGGAGATTAGCCACCTTCAAACAACCACATTAAAACGCAAAAACTTAGCAACCTATTTTCTTACATGCCAATAAGATACAGACGTAAAAATAAAAATGGTTTTAGCAAAAAAATTAACACACCTCTATTCTTTGCATAAGCATATAAAATGCATTTATAAATGAAAGATATAGATACTTAACCAAGCTTTATATTTTATAGAAAAAACTTACGGACTGGAAAATAAGAATCAAAACATTGCTACGAATGAAAAACCGATATCCGCAACACCTAAAGATCTATCATGAGATTAATTATAAAAACAAGTAAGCACTTATTAACTCAACAGTAAAAGCTAGCGACTAGACGAATCAAACAGCAACTATCTCAATTATTTTTTCCAGAAAACCAAATTCAGTTTTTCACTTTGCAATACATTCATAAGCTGGCATACAATCACGTCACCAAAAACTAATATTTTTCTGAACCTCCAAAGATAAAAATAATTCTCACACAGATTAAATCATCGAGAAAATAACTAAAATAATTACTCATTCAGGAGCAAATAATGAAGAACATTGTATCACTGGTCGCTACAAGCGTATTGACTATGGCCATAGCAAATCACGCGAATGCCGAAGACAAACGCTATATTATTACCTTTAAGCAAGGTAAAGGTGAAACAGTAAAGTCCCAAATGCGTGCGCGAGGTGGACGCAAAGCCCTGGATATTCGCAGGCAAAATGCCGTGGCAGCACACCTTCCTGAGAAAGCACTGCAAGCCTTGCGAAAAAACCCAAATATCGAATTCATCGAGGAAGATGTCAAACGGTACCCAATGTCCCAGCAAGTACCCTTTGGCATACCCATGGTACAAGCAGATCAGCTCGGGGATACCCAAGCCGGCAACCGAACCGTCTGTATCATTGACTCTGGCTACGATATAGCGCATGAAGACCTTTCCGGTAATGCGGTAACCGGTAGTAGCGATCCAAGTGGCGCCGGGAACTGGTATGAAGATCAAAGTGGTCACGGCACTCATGTCGCCGGCACTATTGCAGCAATGAATAATGACACGGGTGTTGTTGGTGTCATGCCAAGCAGTAACATCAATCTTCACATTGTCAAAGTGTTTGGTGGTGATGGCTGGGCCTATTCATCCTCCCTGATGGCTGCAGCGGAAGTTTGTGCTGACAACGGTGCTAACGTTATTAATATGAGCCTTGGTGGAGAGCGATTTAATTTCTTCGAAAGGCGTACATTCAATAGCCTGAACAGCCGTGGTATTTTATCTGTTGCAGCAGCAGGCAATGACGGAAATACGCAGCACTCCTACCCTGCCTCTTATGATTCTGTAGTTTCTGTTGGCGCACTCGACAGCAATAAAGAGATCTGGGCATCATCCCAGCAAACCAACCAGGTAGAGCTCTCCGCACCTGGAGTACAGGTCCTCTCCTCAGTTCCGACCGGCACCGGAAGAGCCTCCTCTTTGAACGTGGCAGGTGTTGAGATCGAGGCTGCACCTATTTCAGGCTCCCCCTTGGGCGATATTACAGGTGCACTCGAAAATTGCGACACCGGTGAATCTGCCTGTAATAGCGCTTCAGGTAAGATATGTTTGATTGAGCGCGGTAATATCAGTTTTGCAGACAAAGTATTGAACTGTGAGGCCGGCGGTGGTATTGCCGCGGTGATCTACAATAATGAAGCCGGTTTACTCTCCAGCGCAACTCTGGGTGAAACCGTCACCAACATCCCATCTATAGGCATCTCTGATAGCGATGGCAACGCCCTACTGGGACAACTCGGAGCCAGCGCTAGTTTGGCTAACCAAGCCAGTGATTACGAGTACTTCAATGGCACTTCTATGGCAACTCCTCACGTTGCGGGTGTTGCCGCTCTTGTTTGGAGCCACTTTCCCAGCTGTAGTAATACCGAGATACGTACAGCCCTGACTGCAACTGCAGAAGATCTGGGGGACTCCGGTCGCGATAATGCTTATGGCTATGGATTAGTACAAGCCAAGGCGGCTTACGACTACTTGGCAACGAATGGCTGTACTGGTGCAATCTAGCTTAAAGCAATAAGCTCAGGAAATTGGAGAGAGGGGCAGCCCTCTCTCTAACAGACCAACAATAATTTCAACTCTAGAAAAACCCTATTATTTAATACTTTGAATCTATATTTTTAACAGCCTCTTCCGATAGAATTTTTTTACTAACCAGCTGCAACAAAATCCCAATACATTTTTCCCGAATGGTGTCCCTAATAATACGAACTGCAGGTGTAATTGATTGCCTGCCGGGGCAAACAAGCCATAATTCGGTAGACTTAGGTAAATAGTTGGCCATCAAAGGGACCACTTTTCCATCCAGTAAATCTGAAGACATATCCAGGCAGGATTTTATCGCCAGCCCCTTACCCGCTACACACCAGCGGCGAACCAAATCCCCATCATTGGAAGAGCAATTACCGCTCATTTGTACCTTGAATATCTTTTCTTTATGAGAAAATTCCCATTTATTATGAATGATCCCGTGTAATTGATAGAAAAGACCATTATGGCTAGTAAGATCCCGGGGATGCTTAGGGATACTCTGCCGATCCAAATAATTGGGAGCTGCACACAGTAAGCGCGGCACATCACAAATTTTGAAACCATAAAGGTTTGCATCCCCCGGTGGCCCATAACGCAGGGCGATATCCACAGGGTCACGATAAAAGTCCACTTGGCTATCGCTGATATTCACTTTCAAGTTTATCCCCGGGTGCCTGTCCTGAAATTCATCAAGCCAGGGCGAAACCAGATTACGCCCAAAATCCGAGGAAACACCAATGCGCAGGTCACCGCTAACTTCCGCACTGCCCTCCTTTAGATCTTGTTTGGCCAGATCAAGCATCAACAATGCTTCCTCACACTTCGGAATAAAGCGCTCTCCTGCGCCCGAAAGCCTCAGCTGCCGCGTCGTCCGAATAAACAAGTCTGCCCCCAGGGCATTCTCGACACGCTTAACTGCTGCGCTCGCCGTTGCCGTAAGCATATCGAGGCTTGCCGCAGCGGCAGTAATACTGCGAAATTCAGCTACTTTAAGTATGACTTTTAAGTCTTCAATCAGCATATTATCAATTATTTTTTGATAAAGATTCAAAGATTGTAGCGTTTTCAAAGAGTAAAGCTACTTCTAAAATACACTCACTTCATCAATACAGCCGTAGTAGTCCGAGGCAAAACAAGGCCTCTGAAGAGGTATTTGTATTGATATCAAGTAAAAACGATTGATAAAGATGGGGCTGCACTTAAGCAAGCAATCATTATAAATTTTATATCAAGAGGATTTCGGAGCTACATCATGAGCAGACTAACAATAGTTGCCAATATTAAAGCCAAAGCTGATCAGGTTGACCTGGTAAAATCTGAGCTTTTAAAGCTGATCAATACCACACGAACAGAAGAAGGTTGTGTAAATTACAATTTACACCAGGATAATGACAATCCTGCTCATTTTCTTTTTTATGAAAACTGGCAAAGCCGCGATCTGTGGCAAACCCATATGAACAATACCCACTTACAGGAGTATATGGCTGCCACAAAAGGTGCTGTAGAAGAATTTACCCTGAATGAAATGACAGAAATAGATAATTAACAAAAAACTTCAGAATATATGGCACCGAGAATAACTTGGTGCCACTTTTACAATCTTTTATCTATACTCTTAGAGCAACTTTGAAGATTAACTCGTGCCAACTGATAGAGAGCCAATCATAATTAATTAGCTAATTACCAGATCACTTATTTCCTGCCACCCGCTTTACCTGATCACTAAATACAGCATGCTGTAACCCAATCGTTCCCAGGGCTTCAACCGGCAAGAAAACCTTGTTGTTGGATGCCGCCATCTTATCCAGGACCTCCAGGGTCCGATAGGAGAGATATTTGTCAGTCACTGATTTAGCCAATAAATCATTTACTTCTTTCTGTCCGATCGCCTTCTCGCGGGCAATAGCTCGATTCATTTTCTCTCGCTCCAAATCCCGCTCCATTTGGATCTTCTGGATCTCAAACTGAGCCTTCTCCTGCTCAATCAATTCACGTCGTTCTGCTGCTCGCTCCTTGGCTTGGGTAATCACTTTGGGAAACTGTACATCAGCAATACCTAGGCGTTTAACGACAATTGGAGTGCCCTCCAATGCTTTGGAGACTTCATTGAAAAGCTCGTGGCTGAGAGATTCCCGGCTGGAAGCGATCTCATTAATAGAGTACTTGGCTACAACTGCACGTATCACATCTCTAATTACCGGTTGGGCATAGGTACCATATACATGGTTAACTGAAATGTTGCCATTCACCGGTGGAATTCGATCAAAGACATGATCAATCGCTGCATTATTAATAGCCCCGGTCATGCGGATATCAAAGCTCATATTGAGTTGATCTTTGGGCATAAAAACCTTGAATTTTTCC
Source organism: Microbulbifer variabilis ATCC 700307 (assembly GCF_000380565.1). Lineage (GTDB taxonomy): Bacteria > Pseudomonadota > Gammaproteobacteria > Pseudomonadales > Cellvibrionaceae > Microbulbifer > Microbulbifer variabilis. The sequence goes on along the minus strand of NZ_AQYJ01000028.1, from coordinate 88,467 downwards.
ACATGCCCAAAATCTGCAATTGTCATGGTGACAAGCCTGTCGCAGTAAAAAATGCAAATATCTAAGCGGAACTTGGAAGGGGGTACCACCTCTGGTTTATAACCATTCTTAGTAAGAATTTTACCCACATGTGCTGGAGGCACCTCAACTCGATCCGCGCATGCCGCCAGAAGCAGCAATGATGCTATTAGTCCCAGTACAGATAAATAACGCATATTTATTCCAAAAACAAATCAACAAAATAATCAAGATATTGCAACCAGATAAAAACAGCAAGACGCACTAGAAAACAAAAATATGATATTATCCCTCAACATGAAATATGGGTCAGTCCCATTTTGATTTGGTACGCTATAAAAAATACTGTTTACTTGGTGGGCAAATGCAGCTGGAATTTATCACTGCCACTTTTTTTAATCTTGGCATAAATCTGATCTACACCTTACTCGCGCTATTTATCGGCATTGCCGCGCTAATTATTATCGATAAGAAGCTCTTGCGCACCGTAGATATAGAGGGTGAACTCAAGAATGGTAATATCGCTGTATCCATTTTCGCTTCTACAATTTTAATCTTTGTGGCCATCATCATCTCCTTTGGCCTGAAAGGGTAGGAGGAAGCTCCATGCGCAAGTGGATAGCTCCGCTATTGATTGTTTCAACACTGTTAATGTTGCCGGAGGTGTTACGCAATACAGTGCAGGGCCAGAAGATAAAAGGTGTTCCAGGTGAGCCACTTGCCTCTAATGGTAGAACTTATGGTGTAAATACCAGCCTTATTGAGGATCGCCAGTATGGGGTTGTAAAGGTTACTGGGACCAGCTACCCGCTGGCAGAAGAGACAATCCAGAAAGTAGTCGCCAGGCGAACACTGGAAGAAAGTGCCCATGTTTCCATTTGGAACTGGCAGGGACTCGAAGCGGTAACTGCATCAGCCAGGGGCCTGGATCAGCAACACCACTTTGCCAACAGCTACCTCGTGGGTTTTAAACCCTTTAAAACCCGACAACTATGGGTACCCCTGTATACGCTGGCTATGAATAAACAATACCAGTATGACCATCAACAATACGCCGGACTGTCTGATATCTGGCAGACATCCCGCCAGGCCTATTACCAGAAACGCGGAGACTGTGAAGACCATGCCATTTTACTCGCCGACTGGCTGATTGAATTGGGTGTGGATGCAAGGGTAGCGCTGGGTACCCACAATGGCCAGGGGCATGCCTGGGTGGTTGCCATCGTAGATGGCCAGGAGTATCTACTGGAGGCAACCAGCAAGCGCCGTCAGACCAGCTGGCAGGCAATGCCATTGGCTGCTTTGGCGGAAGGTTATGAAGTGGAATTTCAATTCAACCGCAACTTCTTCTGGGCAAAGAAAACCACAGCCCCCACCCGAAAATATCGCGGCAATCACTGGATCAGGAAATCTCAGTTTGTACGTAGTTGAGAAGTGAGAAATAAAAGCCCCCCAATGAGTATTGGGGGGCTTTTTCAAACACTTTTTTATTTCCCACTATCTCAATTAAATTGGCGAACCCGGTGGCATCGCCTTGATATCTTCGGCTTTTACTTCCAGCTCACCACGCATAAAAGCCTCGATACGTTTTGCCTGGAAATAGTAGTGGGCACTGTATCCTTGCGGATCCTCACCAAAGAGCTTTTTCTGACCCAGAGCCTGCTGAAAAGTGGCCAGCTCAAGCTGGGCCTTGGCCCGCACAGATTCGGCTGCTTTCCTGTCACTGGCAAGCAACATTAAGTGCTGTATATAGACATGGTTCACTCGCTGGTGAATAACTGCCTGCAGGCCCGAATACTGCTCACTCTGCAGTGCCATAGAAGTGAGCTGATTCAACACCTGTGTAAAGCCTGGAATTTCGCTGCTACGTGCGCTTTGCTGATTCATTCGCGCAGCCCGCTGAGGATCCATAAGAATTGAGAGGGTATGGCCAGCTGCCGCTTCACCGAGTGCCACCGTATCAAAGGCAACACCGGTATAAGAAGGGAAGCTCTCCGCAGTGCGCTCATAGCCATAAGATTTGGGCGGAATTAATTGTAATACCTGCTCCGGCAATGCCAGGAACTCAGGGGAGAGAGTCTCCAGTAAAGTATCAATGGCCTGCTGCTGACGCTCTGCCGGCACCAGGGTATAGCTATTTTGTTCAGCATCGTTATAGAGGTAATCGTAATCCAGGCCACCAATCAATTTACCCACGGCTTCTGCCTGATAGCGATGCCCGTAATAAACCGGCACCAGTGTTTCCTCCAGATCAGAGCGGGGAGCAGATTTCGGATTGGCTGCAGTAGAAAAGTTGTTCAGGGCATGGCGGCGCAACTCCACCATACGGTCAAACTCAACCAGTGGATCATTACCATTATCCCAAAGATGGGATACCGCATGCGCATTGTTGATTGCACGGGAATCCGGATCTGAAATAAAGCGCAATTTTTGCTCCTTCGCCTCTCGGATCACTGAATCCAGGAACTCCTGTTCATCTTTGCCAGTGCCATAACCATAGCGAACTGCCAACTTATCCCAAACACCGATTCCAGTGGCATAAGCCTTATCCAAATCCATATCAGTGTGTACCAGAGACACCAATGGTGCCGGGTAGTCCATCACCGATGCACGCCCCTTAGTGCTGGCAGCAAAGTTGTGAGCCAAACCCAGCGTATGGCCAACCTCGTGGGCAGACAACTGACGTATACGCGCCAGAGCCATCGCCTTGAGGGACTCTGTATCTGCAGATTCGCCGACATAGGGTTGCAGTAACCCCTGGGCTATCAGGAAGTCCTGGCGCACACGCAAAGAGCCCAGGGTGACATTGCCTTTGAGAATCTCTCCGCTACGAGGATCAAAAACCGAGTACCCATAAGACCAGCCTCGGGTAGAGCGGTGCACCCAATTGATGACGTTGTAGCGTACATCCAACGGATCTACATCCTCGGGCAAAATCTCGACCCGGAAAGCATCTTTATAGCCCGCCGCGGTAAAGGCCTGATTCCACCAGCTCGCACCTTCGACGAGAGCACTGCGCACGGGCTCTGGCACCCCCGAATCCACGTAGTACACAATCGGTTCGACTACCTCATTACTACCCGGCTTCTTCTCCAGGCGATGACGATAGATAAAGCGCTGGTCCAAAGGTTGGTCAATAGCGCTGGCGTAATCCCGATATGCAAAGGGAAAGTAGCCACTACGGCTATGGAATTGGCGAGGTTGGTATTTCTTGTCCGGCAATTCAATCAACGAAATATGTTGGCGCAGGGTTACCAGGGTTGGAGTTGGTACCACTTCGCGCAGATATTTACCTGGTTTGGCACCGGTAAAAGTCAGCTGCACTTCAAATTCGCTGTTTTTGGGGAAATTCTTTGTGCGCGGAAGGTAAACGGCGGACTTTGACTTATCCACAGAGTAATTACCCTGCTCAGCCTGCCGGAGGCGCACAGCAATACCATGCTGATCGCTCAGCAAGAAAGGAGTAAAGTCAATCAGAACACCATCACTGCCCTGCGCCATCACCTCAAAGCCCCACAGCACCGAGGAGGCAAAAGCCTCCTCCACTGCACGACGCTCGGCAGGATTACTAGAGGTGGCACGATAGCGAGCATTTAGCTGGTGCAGCAGCACCTTGTTGCCAACTCGCTGGAATTTTACCAGGCGGCTCTCGCCAATCTGGTTGCGATCCAATCCTACCGGGTTCGAACCAAGCCCCTGGGCCAAGCCAGTGAGGAGTAAAAACTCGCGCTCAAACTCCTCCACTTGTAACAGTACACGACCAGTACTTACATCCCAATAGAAGTCATGATATCCACCGTATTTACGCATATCCGCTGTGTAATCGACGATATCCTTCGCCTGTACGGTTGTGCCACACAACACCAAATACAATGCCACCAAGAGCCTACCTAACGACATTTCCTACCCCCATTTTTATTGAATTTTATAGCGTGCCTCTGCGGCGACACAGCGGACACCTGGACCGCCGGCAAGGTTATCACTTAATTCCAAAGCGATAACTCCCAATATCGCTTGAAAATCAATCAGATAATTTTTTCAGCTTACCGCATCTGTTCCCCACAGAAGCAGCGTCAAAGGGTGAAAGGTTAAATAACAGAGGCACTTGATATGTGGAAACCGCTCGCAATCTCGGCTCTTATCGGTCTGGGCACAGCTGCCCAGGCGCATGACAATATTGAAATCCATACCGATGACTGCAATGTATCACTGGACTACTCAGTAAGTGTCGGCCCAGATTTCTTTATAGTGACGCCGGAGGATGACGACCAGCAGCTGGTGTACTTCAACTCTCCAGATCGGCTTCTGGTGGATGGCAATCAAACCTCTCTCACTCCCCAGCAGCAACTCCTGATGCAGGAATACCGGCAACAGTTGCATGTGGCCGGGCGTGATACCCTGTTGATTACCCTGGAGGCGGTAGATATCGCCATGAACGGCTTATCCATCGCAATTACCGCCCTAGCAGGCCCAGATCACCCGGATACCCTGGAACTCCAGCAGTTTTCTGCAGACCTGTTGCAGCGTACCGAAGAGCGCTTAAACCGCGAAGGAGAAATATACCAGCTGGGGGCTTCCGAAATCGGAAATTTTGTCGACGAGACTATTTCAACGGAATTTGAACCTCGTATAGAACGATTGGCCAAGGAGTCCGCTGGAACCATTGCCTGGCATGCCCTGAAAGCGGTATTTACCGGAGGTCACAGCATCGAAGAACAAGTGACAAAAGACGCAGAACGAATGGTAGAACAGCGTGCAGATGTGATTGAGCAGAAAGCAGAACAACTTTGCACGTCACTGGAGACTATCGATCAATTAGAGACAGAAATACATAAAGCTATCCCAACTCTAAGTAACTACGATTTGGTGCAGACAAAATAAGCTTCATCCCCCCAACTGGGCCGCTCTGCGGCCTTTTTTTATCCATTACAAATCCTATCGATTGCCTTTTAAAGGAAAGCTAACCCTTATCAAGTGATAAAGCAATTGAAATTATATTTCAAAATATAACCCCAAAGCCTCATAACCTTAGTCCAACTAATATTCTTGTTCTTTAGCTAGCGAATTTTCATTTCAAGAGGTGGTGAAAATTAGGGGTACTAAAGATATTTTAGCTAGCAAGGCTTTAAAACTGCAACAGTTACCAGTGTACGCTTTCTCGGCAGCTATTCTCAGCCATAGGGAAAAGTTAATGTTAGGGAAAAGTGGATTTTTTAGCTAAATACCAACTCGATTGAAAGCTTCAAAAGCTTGCAAACGATTAAAGTGGGTTATGATAAGAAATCAGAAAGGCGAATATTCTGCAAATAAATACACATTGAATATTTCATTAGAATCAAAAATAGTTTCTTATACAACAAGCAGCCAGTACCCTATAGTAAAGTAATTTTTATCCAGTAGAATTTATGAGAAAGTCTTGATTCAGGATTCCACAGTAAAAAGGCACAAACAATATTCGGCTAGTATAATTCCAATCAATTATGAATTGAGAGCTTGAACTCGACCACATATTGGCTTCCCCCAGCTCTCAAATCATATTATTTTTACTCTTTACTAATTTTAATTAGCACTTACATCTAAATAGGCGGGTAAGCCTTCTTGACCAGCATGGTCTATCGCAATAATTTTATATCGATAATTAGCACCCTGCTCCACATCAGAATCCTTATAGGATAATTGACGTGTTTTATCTATAAGCTTCTCGCCACGAAAGAGCTTATAATGATGCACACCGCCATTTCTAATGGTTTCATTCCAGGATAAATTTACCTGCCGATCAGAGACCGTATATTTAAAACCCGTAACTTGAGGGGGCGGAGGGTGGTTACCAAAACTACACGGCACTATATCCCTACCTAAACCATCGGTACATTGATCAATATTCTTGTTTTTCTTCTCAGAAGCATTCCAGTTTTTGGCTATTCCTCCAGTACACATATTGTCTACACAAAAAGGAAGGTCATAATTAAGACACGTCCTGCAAGTTTTAAATCCATATCCATCAGTGAAGGGAATGTCACCTTTATTCAACGAAGGAAAGTAATTACAGACCAGTACATGGGCGCCATCGTTGTAGGCAGGATTATTAGAACCAACAATACTATCGCACTCCGCTACAGCACAGCCTACATAGCGGGTCTCTCCATGGCATACCTGGGCCCAATGTCCGCATGTTTCATCATGACAGAATTTCATATCCCAATCATAGGAATTACTTTCAGCGTACCAGGATTTCACTGAACCAGCCCATGTTTCAGCACCATATTGCGATGCCGGCGGATTGAAAATATAAATTGAAATATTTTCTCCAATTTCAATATTGCCAGCCGGCAATACAAAAGAGACTTCATCTTTAACTTTATCAAAAGATTGCCTGATTCCTTCCGCTTCATTGAAGTGTCCAAAATAACACGCAGAAGCCCTCTCCTTCGCCATCTTGGCCAAAGCATCATCCCAGAAGAGCGTCTGCATATTACCGGAACTCTCTGGGCCGTTACCCTCTCCAGCTTCTCCCATGGCACACCTTTGGCGATACTCATTGTGGGTATCCAGCATTACGCGCTTTTGTTCTATTGAGAGTTCAAAGGATCCATTGCCATTAGGATCAACAGTAACAACAGAAAAAACAACGGATTGTTCCGCGCCATCAGTTAATGTGAAAGTGATGGTATCTGTGACTGCATCCCCTGCACTGAGACTATGTGCTTTGTCATTTAGGGTATATTCCCAGTCACCAACACCGGTAATCATAAAATCACCGTAATTCCCAGCACTGCTACTCTCAACAAATCCCGGGGTATTGCCGTCGACATCTATGATTGTCAGAGTACCCTTGGCATCTGCACTGCTCCCCACGAGCAAAGTGGCAAGAGGGGATTCGGGGCTAAAAGTGTAAGCATCATCAGCGCCTGTCACCTGAATAGTAATTAATGTGATGTCATCACCTGTTCCAACACCAACCATAAATTCATCAATTGCCAATTCATCAGCACTCAAGGGGTCAGCCAGGCCCGCATCCAGGGTATAGCTCCAGGTACCATCAAGAGAAACATCAAGCAGACCGTATTTTCCCCATTCATTAAGCTTTTCAAAAGTTTGCTCGGCATCAACACTATCAATCAACTTGCCAGAGGTAGAAGTCTCATTATCCTCGCTAACGCTACCTTCACCGCCACTAACGGTATCGGGACTAGGATCGGGATCGGGATCGGGATCGGGGTCGGGATCGGGGTCGGGATCGGGGTCGGGGTCGGGGTCGGGATCAGGGCTGCCACCGCCATTATTATCAATTACCCCAGGATTATTATCATCCTCACTATCAGAACTGCCTCCACCTCCCCCACAGGCAGCCAGGAATGCGGACAAAGAAATAGCTGTTATCAGCTTAAATAGCTCACTCATATCAGTCTCAGTGAATTTAGTTATGCATGGTAGAAATCCCGGCGGATTATATTAATGATCATTCCCTATTCTGTGAAATCTATTAGATATTATTGTTTCAATATTGGTTTAACTATGTTTCCAATTAACGAACAATAGAAAATGATAAATTACGAACACTAGTAAAAAGAGCGCTAATTAATAAAGATTTCACCTACACAACTTAATCATCAAACGCACCCTTTTAACAGATTAAAATATAAACAAAAAGAAAGGCGTTTAGATTTTTAAATTAAATTTTTCATCTCACAAAATAAGCCGGCAAATAACCGCCATTTAAATTTCAAAAAATTTATTTATAAACTGTAAATCAAACCAATGTACGCTCATATTAGAAAGAGAGCTTAGACTTTACCAAGAGCTGGCATTTCTTTACTCTCTTAATTTACTTAATCTAAGGCAAAAAATTGTCCAGCTTAATTAGCAATTACATCCAGATAAGCAGGCGGCCCCTCTTGTCCGGCATGGTCTACAGCAATTATTTTATAGCGATAATTTTTATTATTTTCTAGTTCTGAATCACTGTAATTTAGACGACGAGTTTTACCTAGGAAGTCTTCATCTCGAAATATCTTATAGTGATGTACACCGCCATTTTTGATAGCTTCACTCCAGGATAAAATTACCTGGTTATCAGTAAAATTATATTTAAATCCAGTCACTTGAGGTGGAGCTCCCCCATTATCATAAAAACTACAAGGTACAATATCTCTACCCAAACCATCGCTACATTGATCTACGACTTTATTTCTTTTTTCTGAAGCATTCCAATCTTTGGCTCTCCCCCCCGTGCACATATTGTCAACGCAATAGGGGATATCATAATTCTGGCAGGTTCTACAAGTTTCATATCCCCAGCCATTGGTGAATGGAATACGGCGGCTTTTATCTAATGAGGGAAAGTAATTACACACCACAACATGTGCGCCATCGTTATAGGCAGGATTACTAGAACCAATAATACTATCGCATTCCGCCACAGCACATCCCACGTAGCGGGTTTCCCCATGACAAACCTGAGCCCAATGACCACATGTCTCCGCATGACAAAATTCACTATCCCAGTCATATCCATAGCTTTCATCGTACCAGGACTTTACTGAGCCAGCCCAAGTCTCGGCACCATATTGCGATGCAGGAGGATTAAAAATATTAATTGAAACATTTTCTCCGATTTCAATATTGCCAGCGGGCAGTACAAAAGAGACTTCACCTTTAACTTTTTCAAATGCTTCCCTAATGCCGGTCGCATCATTCAAGTGACCAAAATAGCACGCCGATGCCCTTTCTTTAGCCATTTTGGCCAAGGCATTGTCCCAGAAGAGGGTTTGCATATTACCGGCACTTTCTGGCCCGCTCCCCTCACCAGATTCACCCTTGGCGCATTTCTCTCGATACTCATTATGAGTGTCTAACATAATGCGTTTTTGTTCCAAAGAGAGCTCAAAAGGACCGTTTCTATTGGGATCGGGATCGGGATCGGGATCGGGATCGGGATCGGGATCGGGATCGGGATCGGGATCGGGATCGGGATCGGGATCGGGGTCGGGATCGGGATCGGGCGTGCCGCCGCCATTACTACCAATGATGCCAGGATTATTATCTTTCTCACTATCAGAACCACCTCCGCCGCCCCCGCAGGCAGTCAAGAGAACGGACAAACAGATAGCTGTTATTAGCTTGAAGGAATCATTCATGTCAGCCCCAATAACCTGTTGTATTTTTTAGAAAATTGGGGCGAATTATAGAGGGGCGTTTTCGGCATTCTGTGAAGCATGGCATATATTTTATAGCAGCCTAATCAGAAACCATCTGATCGTGCAGAAAGCTGTTTAATTAATGAAAATATAATTTTTTATTCATTTATTCTTATCAGGACTTGATTTTCAAAAAGCAAACAAAGCGCTCACCTTAAAGTTAACTACATGAATATTAAAAGCAATTTATACTTAAAAGATCAGATGTTTACTGGCCTCTATTAGACAAACAATCCAAATACGATTTCAATCTACCATCAAAATAAAAAATGAACTCAAGACAGGCATCCACTGAATTTTTAGTTGGATTCTAATTCAACACAAATCATTGCAACCCTTTAATAAATTTAATTGCATCATCAGCACTGATTTTTGCATTTTCAACATGGGCCATATGCCCGATATTTTCATAAGTTATCAATTGGCTGCCAGGTATTTTGTCTGAAAAATAACGACCTACTTCCAAGGGAATAATTTGATCATCTGCGCCCCAAATGAATAGAGTGGGAGTTTTTATATTTTCAAGATCATTAAGCGGTTGAAAATTTACACTGGCATTAGCCACCAAATTAAGAGCTGTTCCCCGGTTTTTTTCATAACGGGAAAGTAGATATATGCGCTCTACCAATGTCTCTGACAAAGCGTGCGGATCGTAAAACATCTTGGAGTGCAGTATTCTACGTATCAGACCACGGCTACCCAGATGTGAGACCAAGTGTCGCCCCCAGTGACTGATAACAAAACGAGCCATACCGGTTGGCATCTCCAGTCCCTTATCACACCTATAGCCTCCAGGCGACACAAGGATTGCAGCCTCAACAGTGTCTGGATGTTCGACCAGATAACGTAAAACACTATTGCCTCCGAACGAGTGACCAATCATCACGAACTTCTCGAGTTTCATTGCCTCGATAAATTTCGCAATAAAATCAGCAAAATGCTTTGGTGTATAAGTTCCGCCCGGAAGAGGGTCAGTCAAGCCGTGTCCGGGTAAGTCCACCAGAATTAAATGATAATCTTCAGAGAGAATCTTAACCCAATCATTCCAGGCACTAAGCGAATCTCCACCACCGTGAAAACATAAAAGTACCGGATGTCCCTCTGGTCCTATTTCTCGATAATTTACTGAGAATCCATTTTCCAGTGATAACTGATTAAAGGAGTATTCGGATAACTCATTTCGGCTCAGGCTGGGACTAAAAAATGCTATCCAGACAAGCCAGATCAAAATCAACAGGAGTATCAGAACAAGCCAGAATATCATAGTTCGCCAGGGCCTCCCTGGCCCGCAACAGTGCAATCTATATACAGAAAAACCATGTCAGATGGAATGTCAAAAGGAGATTTTTAGTGCTATCTTAGTCATCTTAAATAAAGTCGTCTGCCCTGTATTTCATCTGGAGCCAAACATAATCTTCAAGCCCCCAGATAACCTCAAATCCATATCGTGTTGATCTATTTCTACAGTTCCTATCTATAGCTATAGTTCTTTATATAAGAATAGACCGCAGGCTGGGATAAGCTTCCTTATCGCTTTGGGAAGTCAGACGAATTCCATTAGAAGTTCCATTTTGCGCCTATAGTCTCCCTGGTTACCTCGCGAATGGACTCCAGTGATAAGACAATATCCCTCTTATTTATTGCCCATGAAGAGACACTAAGGCGCAGTGCCAATTTTCCCTGCCAGACTGTGGTGCCAAACCAACATACTCCCTCATCTTATATTCTTTGCACGATACGATGCATGTCGTTCTCACCTCCAATTGTGGCCACAACCTGATTCAAAACGACATCATTGAGCAGCTCATAACCCATTTCCATTAATCCTTGTGCCAAATGTTGAGCATAGGAACAGCAGCCCTCAACCAGATCTCCCACACGATTACTTCCCATCTCCCGGATCGCAGCCCAAACCTCAACACCGCGCGCACAGCGAAAAGATTCCGGTACCATATCCTTGGGCGGTGGTTCTGTACCAGCTTGTAAGTAAGGCGCCTGAGTTGTCATAACCCGGTTTACAGCCCCTGCATCACGACAAATTGCCACGCCACAATCGTATGGCGTGTTCAGCCACTTGTGACCATACACCGCTCATGAATCCGCCAGTTCGATATCGGCGGTCAAATTAGCTTTAGCAGGAGAAGCCGCCGCTCATAAAACAAAAGCGCCATCCACATGTATCCAGGCTACAGCTTCACAAGAAGGGCTGACCCGCCTTTCACGAATTTTTGATAGATACTCTTCAGCACATTGAATTGCCTAAGATAAAGCATTTAATGATTCTTGTTTATCAGTAATTTTTTTGCTATCCATACTATCGTCACACAGTATTTCAATAATTTTCTTCGGCTATTTTTGGGAGCCGAAGAAAAACTGCAATTGAGTACTTATATAATCCAGTACTTGTAGAAAAGGATGGGAACTTTAAAAAAGATAAGAGTGGACAGAAAAGCTAAAGATAATTTTTGCAGACAAAGTCCCAGGTTTGTTCATAAAGTAACTGATGACCGCTGGGGTTTGCGTGAAGACCATCCTCAGAAAGTAGCTTATACAGTGGCCTGTTACGCCATAATTTATCGAAATCCAATATTGGAATCATTTCTATAGCCGCCACTTCTCTCACAACCTGAGTATAAAGCTTGGCATCAGATCTAAAAAAATAGCTATCACTATTGTGAAAGGGCGTAGTCCGGAGTTCATCAAACGGAATACCGGTCATTACAAAGGTTGGAGCGATCATTTTGGAAGTTTGCAAAAGCTGCAACATAGCTTGTCGATATGAGTCCAGAGCTACGGCAGTCTCTTCCATTACTCCTCCTACCCGGCAGATATCATTGAACCCGGGATATATTCCAATTAAATGGGGCCTCCTCAGAGGCAGCTCGTGGGAAGCTCTAACAATAAGCGAGGCCACCGCCTCACCAAACACACCGAGAGAATAAACAAGATTCTTGGGGTTTAAATCTTCAAAGCGAAGGCGAAATCGCTGTACAAAACCACCCAGTTCTGAATCTCCTTTTCCATAGACAGAACTGGAACCAATAAAGATAATTTTTCTAGGTATCTTTCTCGCCATATAAGCCACAAACTGACTCTATGTTTTAATTTGTTGTCCGCATCACATAATGCCCCAGAATTACCCTGCGGGCACATTTAGCATAGGAAAAGATAATGTCAAAACGCAAAGAAACCAAGAGTATGAAAGCACCTGAAAAAAACAATCATATGCTTTGAGCTATATGATATGAATTTTAAGTGATTGAGAAAAATGATATCAATGGAAAAAGAGGCCCCATACTTAATACATTTAAATGGTGATGAAGCTCTATTTAAATGTCACACTTAGTTGAGGGCCATTAATATCAGATACGTACCGTCCAGAACAGGCGGATTACATTGGCTGAAAAACTATAGGCAGGTTCACTTCCCGGAGTAATAGCCGTACTATCACCATGCACCGTAACATCGAGGAAATCCTCGTAGTCAAACAGGATATGATCCCAATATAAGTTTATAGTATTCCTGCGATTTAGCAGGGACCAGCGTTGTGGCAATTCATAAGATACACCTACGCCCAGTGCTAGCGTGGTATAGTTACTCAATTCTTTGTCACGTGCTCGGAAATTGGTAGCATTCGAATAGGGAAACAAGTCGCTATAAAAATCAGCGCTGGTTTGCTGGTAATAGCGTATCTTACCTTCAAGGATCCATTCATCCTGCTCTTCTAGCGGGTGGGTGTAACGAAACTCGACATTATCCGCAGTTATTCCCCAGCTATCCGCATAGCGGCGATACTCACCTTTTATTGATGCACGGTAAGGTAATCGATATTTTAACCTAATAGCTGCCGCATCACTATTTCTGGTCCTTGGATAGTTTTCAGGTTGATAACTAAATCCCTGCGAAACTGTTGGATCAAGAAAACGCACCGTTCTGTAAGGATTATTAAGATAACCTTCATCGGTGACCGTCTCTACGCTTAATTCAGCAATTAATTTTTGTGTAAGAATCTGATTCCAGCTCACCCCATAGCGGCGGTGTTGGGCTTCATCAGAAAAATACTCATCATCATTGCGAAATACTTCATCACTACCATAGCTGACACGTAGATCAATAGTACTCAAGTCTCCAAAGAATCCCTGACTAATACCAAAGCCAACTGTTTGCGCCTCATAATCACTCTCCGAGCTATTGGTATAGCCGAAATTAATGGTGGTTTTATCCACCAAATAGTCCACCCCGAGAGAGTACTGATCACGCCTTTCAGTATATTCACTAGCAGTTGCCTCAACATCAATTGAGGCCCCGGAAATCATATCCACATAGTAATTTGCGGAAAAGGAGACATTGTTGCCAATATTTTTACGAATCAACACCGAGGGGCCATCTATGGTAACCCCCCCGCCACTATAGGCATGATACAGGTTATCAGCTCGCTCCTCAGGTAACACAGCAGCAGAAGCATAAATGGGGAAAATTAACCCTAAAGCAAGGCAATAACGCAACAATTTAGTTACAACCACATCCGCCTCCACTACCACCTTCCGCTCCCCTAGCCGCTTCCCGGGCTTCATACACATGGTTCATGTAGCTGGCGGCAACTGGATCTCTCTCAAAACCCATAATTGGATCCGCCAGGTACTGACGCTCGTAAGGAGCCACCCAGGGCGTTACTGTGCAACCACTGAATAGCGATACCGCCAACAGCGGCAACAAGTAGCGCAACATGATATTACTCCCGGATTAATTCCTTAATGATTTTCTTATATGCCGCTTCATCGCCATCACGATAGCCTTTATGGATATGACGAACATTCCCATCTCTATCTATAAAAACCGTGCTCGGCATAGCGTCAATACCATACATTTTGCTCACCTCACTGGTGCTATCGAATAAAATGGGGAAATCCACCGGTATTTTTCCCAATAACTTCTCTGCATCAGATCGGTGTGCATCCACATTTACACCCCAGACTTGGAATCCAGCCGCGGAATAACGCTCGTGCAACTGGTCCAGCAAAGGCATCTCCTGACGGCAGGGCCCACACCAGGATGCCCAAAAATTCAGCATAATCACCTCACCACGCTGCTCCGCCAAACGCAGGTTCGCACCTTGATTAGAAGCTAAAGTAAAGTCTTTAGAAGGCTCAGAAGCACTGGCGCCTGTCGAAAATACAAGCAGCGCAAATACAGCAACAATTCTTAACATATAAAAAATCCTTATTGTTAATTTTTAAAACAATCAGAAAAATACAGTAAGTCCCAATTGGGTAGATAGGTTATGAGTAGTTTGCGCCTCACCAAATAATTCGTGTTCAAATACGTGATCACGCACATCAAAGCGTAATGCTAACCAATCATTTGCCAATAAGCGCACTCCGGCACCGAAGTTATAAGTAAAGTGCTCTTCATCGGCAAAAGAGGTATTACCTGCACCACTCACCAGATAAAAATCAGTATTAAATGCCCAGTCATCAGAAATAAAGTATTCCCCTTGAAAAATATTCCAACCTAAAGAAAAGTTGTAATAGCTCAGCTCCCGTTGTTCATCGGTCAACAAAGGAGCGGCACCACTTAAACGCTCAAAGCTGGATTCACCCAACTCAGTCTGCGCATAAGTGCCTTCCATAAAGAAATCTTCAGTAATATGGTAAGAAACTGACGTGCCATAGAGGGCATTGGAGCCAAAATCTTCTACATTGATAACCCCGGCAAAGACACCCAGTTCAATATTCTCACTGTCTATCAGTGCATCACGTACCTCGCGACGCTCCAAATCTGGAGAGACAATATCTGTTATAACTTCCTCACCTTGTTGGGCAACACAGGCATGAGCACTGAATAGTGCGGATAAGGTTGCTGTGCCTACAGATATACGTCGAAACCAAGTTTCCACTCGACTATCTCCTGATTATTTTCCCGCGAGGTGAGCAGGTAGTGATTCGTGTATTCCGCCTTAACGGCAAAGCGGCGCGATAGATAATTTTTTATCCCTATGCCCGCCAGCATTACTGTGTCCTGGCGATCTTCAGTTGCGATAATAGTCGCGTTGGGTGATGTGATATTCAGGCCGGCACCAAGAAAAAAATAAGGAGATAGTCGCCAGCGTGGGAACGGCTGGTGTAGTACTGCCATTTGATACACTTGGCTATCAGAAAATTTACCAACTGCTTGAGTAGCACGCAATTCAGTAGCCAAATTAGAGGTAAACTGGTAGCCGAGTGTTGTTCCCAAGGAGTTGGCACCTGCAAAATCGCCGTAGGAAAAACCCAAATAAAAGTAACCCGCTTCCACATCCCTGAAATCTGGTAGGGGAACCCGTACCAACTCACCCTCCTCACCATAAATTTCCTGCAGATCCGCAACTCTTACCCAACCGGTTTTATTGCGCGACGCCAATACTTTTACCCAGTCGGTACGGCGCTTAAGCAGCCAGATTTTTTCACCATATTCAGCCACATGAAAAATCGGATAGCCTCGGCCAGGCCCTCGATAAATATTGATAAACGCATTACCAACGGTAACCCGTTCAGCGTCATCAGGTATATCGCCCATCACATCAATAGCAACGGGAATTATCGGCTCCGGGTTTTCTTCTTCTGCCGGGAATTCCCCAGGTACCTTTCCCGAAGATATTTCCACCTCCACACCCTCGACCACTTGCGCCACTTCACTCCCTTCTGCAAACGCGAAAACTGAAAGTAAGTTGGCTCCCAATAGTAGAGAGAAAATAAAAAAGTATTTCTTAATAATGGACATGGATCAGTCAGCCGGTGCAGCAAAAGGATCGTTATAGTACTGAGCGCCGATATCCAACCATTCAGCAATCAGGCGTAATTCTGCCGGCTGCAAGTAACCTGCGTGCGCCCCCCCGGAGGAGAACACTGTGAAAAACGTACTTTCTGCTGCAGTATCAGCCAGAACTGAAGTACTTGTTACAACGACCATCACCGGAATAGGATCACCATTGGCATCAAGTATTAAATTGCCATCTTCATCAGTTTCAAATACCGGATTACCCTGATTATCCGTCTCCTGTCTCAGCCGCGGAGTTAAAATTCCATCGACAAGATCCAAGATAGGACTATCAACCAGCAGTTCGGCATAGGAGGTAAACCAAGCATCGTTCACAATGGATGCACTGGCGGTCAGATCCAGTTGCGCAGCAGGAACTCGCGTAGCGCCAGCGGCATCTAATGGTGAGTGACAGGCAGTACAGGTGTTATCACTAATCACCGTGCCGACATTATCTACAACTTGGCGTGGCAGCTCCCAGATTGGCTGGATATGCTGTTCGTAGTGAATAACACTACGACAACTGCTATCCCAATTATCCAGGCAGGCCAGCGGTGCAGGGATTTCAGTCAATAAATCAGCGTAAGCCAGAGAAACATCAGTATCTTTGGCACGAACTGCTGGATCGGTCCACACGTCAGAAAACTGTACGTCTCCTGTTAATCCAGCCTCTCCAATAACCCGAGCCAATAACTGCGCCATGGTTTCACCCATTTCCGCTTGTAGCGCAGGCTCAGTATTAGCGAAAGGCGCCGCAGAGGTTGGTGCCCCACTCCAGGCAGATTCCAGCTGCATATCCACGCGACCATGAGCATTTTCACTCTCACTGGTATGGCAGCCCACACAGCTGCGTACCTCACCGGACCGTAACTGCAACCAGTTATTGTGCTGCTCAAAAATTCTCCTGCCCTCGGCATCTACCACTGAAATTGCAAAGGGAATATCGGCAGGTATTTTGACTCGTACCGAACCATCCGGTTGGATAGGCGTATACCCCAGGATTTCGCGCATACCCTGGCTACGGTTACGACCAAATGCCGAGCCATCAAAATCCAGAATGTCATCATCTGGAATCGCTACAGCTTTTACAATACGCAGGAAACGCGCGGGACGTTCATCAGCGCTGGTCAAAGCCGGATCAGCGAGCACTTCTATTCCGGCTATATCCTCACCATCAAAATCGTAGACGCTACGGATATCCAAAATACCCACAGATTCCTGCACCAGATCGCCATCCACATCCACCCCGGGAATTGGGTCAGGAATATAAGCTGGCTCTGTACGGGGCTCCAGAGTCACCCCCTCGGAGATCATTATGCCTTCTTTTGCGACAATAATTGGCAATTGGGTACCGGCCTCATAATCATAGATCCACAAGCCGTAAAGAGGATCAGCTAATACCAGCTCCTCTTCACCCTCCAAACTTTCCGGACAAGGACGCAGCAGCTCCGTCTCTTCCTCCACAATGCGACATTCGCTCCAAGATACCAACAGTCTGCTGGTACCATCGTAGAAAGGCCAAGCTGTGGAGAATGTGCCATGGGGAGAGAGTGTCCCATCAGTAACAACCTCAGCAAATGAGACAGAGGACTGGCCAACCAGCTCACCCTCACCACCGGCTTCACTGTAGGCTTCGCTGTAATTTACCCCATCGATAGCTACCAGATCGCCGCCGTAACTTATTCCTGCGGGCGAACGCAGGTTTACCAGTAAACGTCCATCTGGCATCTCACGCGGCCTGGAGAAAGTGGCAGTAGAATTTTCGGTGCCGGTTTCCTGGCTGTGATAACCATAATAGAAAGACAGATCACTACCATCTGGTTTAATGGTATAGAGACTTAAACGGTCTACACCGGCGGCATTATCCCAGCGATTAAACAGGATACGCCCATTGTTCAGTACTGTGGGATTAAGATCGTGGCTTTGATTGAAAGAGATCTGACGAATATCACTGCCATCTGCCTCCATCACATGTAAAACAAAAGCAGGCTCATCCTGATCATCTGTCAAAGCAGAAAATTGCGGCTTGTTATCATCCAATAACAAAGCGCGGGCACGACGTTGGCGACTAGATGAAAATACAATACGCCCATCTGGCAGAAAAGCCGGGGCAACATCCTGCCCTTCCTCAGCAATAAGGTCGGACTGTATGACTCTTTTCAGCTCTTTGGTCTCAAGGTCATATAACCAAATATTCCAGGTGGGCTGCTCATCGTCATCAACATTCTCCAATTCAGGTGCGCGCATTGCGAATATCAGGCGCTGCCCATCGGCGGAGGTATTCAAATCTTTAACATCGTAATCGCCGATAAAAATCTCTGCGGTAATTACCGTCTCAGCAGCACTCGCTGTAGCGCGATCCTTCAGAACCAGCTCAGCACCGGGGAAAAAATCCTGGGGTTGGTATACGCTGTCTGGCTCCAGAGCCCCTTCATCATCCTTATTAAGTTGACGACGCACAAAGGCAATAGGGTAATCCACCACTACTGGATCTTCCGCCTGTTCTCCACCACTTGAGGAGTTGCCACCACCACTACAAGCGGCCACGAACAGCAATAGTGGCACTGCACGCAAAAATTTCATTATTTTTTATCCACCCGGCATAGGCACCAGCAATATGCCGGTAATATTTGCTGAAGGCCCTACATTATTTTGTGTGCGGTTTTTACCGCTAAGGGTAATTCTCGCAAGTTGCGCACAAAAAGTTTGCCAACTGGGACGCAAATATTGAAAGTCATTCTGACAGTGTTGAAATTCGCTTTTAGTATGCCTTGCTATACCCCACTGACCCCATCAATAAAATAATCCAATGAAAAATAATTCGTCTCGAGCGCATGTGATCCAGCTCACAGTGGTAGGCGCAATAATCGGGGCCGGCCTTTGGAGTGGCTCCGCTCTCGCTGCTTCCCAGGATCAGGCCCTACAAATTCACAGCCGTATCACCGGCACAATTCCCTCTGAAAGTGTATTACTGGATATGGCTGAGGATATTGCTAATGGCAATCCTACTAGCGCTGCCTATACAGCCATGCAACACGAAGATTTTTACAATGTGACCCTGAAAAATCTCGCCACACCCTGGACTAACGAAGAGCAGGATGTGTTTGCGCCATTAAACGATTACAGCGCAACCGTTATCGGTATGGTGCGGGACGATATGGATTTTCGCCAATTGTTGTCGGCAAATATCCTGTATACCGGGAATGTTTCCGGACTGCCGGGTTACAGCACCAGTAATAACGATCACTATGAAGCTCTTGAAGCTGGAGGTTATTCCCTAAAAGATAATCTCGCACAACAGAGCCAGTCTTCTCTCAATGGACTTCCTGCCGATGCCACCGCAGGGGTGATCACAAGTCGCGCCGCAGCAAAAGCCTTTTTTAGTGCTGGCACCAACCGCGCCATGTTCCGTTTTACCATGCTCAACCACATGTGTCGGGATATGGAGCAGGTGCAAGACAGCACACGTCCACCAGATCGGGTTCGCCAGGATGTGAGTCGCAGCCCCGGAGGTGACAGTCGGGTATTCCAGAACAACTGCGTTAGCTGTCACAGCGGAATGGACCCTATGGCCCAAGCGTTCGCCTACTACGATTATGTCTACGATGCGGACAATGATCCGGAGGGGGATAACGGAGCACTCGACTACAACACCGCAGGGGATACAGATCCCGAAACCGGCAGTCGTGTGAAAGCCAAAAACCATATTAATGCAGCAAACTTTCCCCACGGATACCAGCTTCCCGACGATCGCTGGGACAACTATTGGCGTGAGGGGCCCAATCTTCACCTTGGGTGGAGTAGCGCCCTCCCCGGTAGCGGTAACGGAGCAAAATCTCTCGGTGAGGAGTTGGCCAACAGCCGTGCTTTCGCCACCTGCCAAGTCACCAAAGTTTTTCGCCAGGTGTGCTTACGTGAGCCCGAAGATGCCAGTGATCGCGCACGCATAGAATCCATCACTGACGATTTCAGCAGCTCCGGTTACAAACTGAAGCAGGTGTACGCCGATGCTGCAGTTTATTGCGCGGGGGACTAATAACAATGAAAACTTTAAAGAGCCTGCAAATATCAACCCTTTTATACACAGCGGCATTTGTTGTCGCTTGTAGTGGCGGCAGTGGCCAGGACACAGAGGAACAGCCAAATACCAACCAGTCCGATAATGGCGTCAACTATTCAGGGCCAGCACCTGAAACTGATGACGTCAATCAGTACAAGCGCTATATCTGGGATAACCTGGTCGCACAGAATCGCTGTGGTAGTTGCCATATTGAAGGTGCACAGAGCCCTCATTTCGTACGCGGTGACGATATTAATGCAGCCTACGATGACGGGCGCGAACTGGTAAACCTAAGCCTACCGGAAGAGTCGCGCCTGGTGACCAAAGTGGGCGGCGGACACAACTGTTGGCTTTCCAGCGACGACGCCTGCGCTGAAATTATTACCAATTATATTGAAGAGTGGGCCCAAGCCAGCGGCGGCCTCAGTAATACAGTCACACTAACCCCTCCTATAGAACGCGATGTGGGCGCGAGCAAGAGCTTCCCGGTCTCAAGTAGTAACTTCGGTACTACCGTTTACCCGGTATTACGTAACTACTGTGCCAGCTGCCACAGTGAGGATGCCGCACTCGCACAAAAACCTTACTTTGCCAGCTCCGATGTCGACCTCGCCTATGAGTCAGCAAAGAGCAAGATGAATCTGGATACCCCTGCGGATTCACGCTTCTCCGTGCGCCTGGGAAGTGAATTCCACAATTGCTGGGATGACTGCTCCGATAACGAAGCGGAAATGACTGCAGCCATCCAAGCCTTTGCGGACAGCATCGCACCTACCCAGGTAAATCAGGACTGGGTTATCAGTAAGGCTCTGCGCCTCACCGATGGCATTGTCGCCAGCAGTGGTGGACGCGTGGAAAATAATGCGATTGCCCTGTACGAATTTAAAACCGGCAGCGGCACTACGGCCTATGACACCTCCGGCGTAAACCCGGCTATTGATCTAGCTCTTTCAGGCGATGTGGAGTGGATTGAGTCCTGGGGTTTGCAGCTGAAAGGTGGTAAAGCCCAGGGGGCGACAGCGACCAGCCGCAAGTTATACGAAACCCTCACCGCCACCGGCGAATATTCCATTGAGGTTTGGGCCGCACCGGCCAATGTAACCCAGGAAGGTCCCGCACGTCTGGTGACCTATTCCGGCGGTGACGATATTCGCAACTTCACCCTAGGCCAGGCGCAGTACAGTTACACATTCCAGAACCGCAGCGACAGTACCGATGCGGACGGTATGCCAGCTCTGATGACTGATGATGCCGACCAGCAAGTACAGGCGAGTTTGCAGCACGTGGTCGCCACTTTTGACCCGATCAACGGCCGCAAACTCTTTGTAAACGGCGCTGATACCGGGGAGATGGACCCCACCGAAGCGGGACTCTTGAGCACTTGGGACGACACCTTTGCCCTAGCTGTTGGTAGTGAAGTAAGTAACGGAAATAGCTGGCAGGGCTCTATCCGCATGCTGGCAATTCACTCTCGCGCGCTCTCTGCCGAGGACGTTGCCACCAACTATGAAGTAGGTGTGGGAGAGAAATACTTCCTGTTATTTAAAGTTGAAGAGCACACCGGCATCGCCGAGAGCTACGTGATGTTTACCGTTCAGCAGTTCGATAACTACGCCTATCTGTTCAGTGAACCTACTTTTATCAGCCTGGACGAAAGCGTAGATCCGAAAGGTATCGCTATCGAAGGCATGCGTATTGGTATTAATGGTCGCGAAGCGGAAGTGGGCCAGTCCTGGGCCGAGTTCTCCACAGAAATTGATGATAGCTATGTACCGCTCCAAGGCCAGCAACTGTCCAGATTGGGCACCATTATCACCCTTGATAAAGGCCCACTATCGGACGAGTTCTTTCTCACTTTTGAGCGTATCGGCAACGCCAGCTTTACTCGCGTAGAGCCCACCCCTGCAGCGCCACCGGAACCGGCAGACCTCGAGGCTCAACCACGTATTGGCCTGCGCCGCTTCGAGCAGATTAATGCCAGCCTGTCTCGCGCTACCGGTATTTCCAGCGCCCACCCGGATGTGATGGAAACCTGGGAAACCGTGAAGCGCCAGCTTCCAGTCTCCAGTGACATCACCGGATTCCTGGCGGCTCAGCAAATGGGTATCACCCAGCTTGCTGTGAAGTACTGCAGCACCCTGGTGGATTCCAATGAGCGCAGCAGCTATTTCCCTGGTTTTGATTTTAGCGCTTCCGCTGGTACTGCTTTCGACAGCGCCGACAAACGAGCACTGGTGATTAATCCATTAATGGAGAGCCTGCTGGGCCACGAAATGAACTGGCACGACGGCAGCCACTCACAGCTGTCTAGCGCACCAGATCTAAGCACCGTGGAAGCGGAATTAAACAGCCTGATCAACACCATGACCGCCTGTGGCAATGGATGTGAAGCGGGGCGGACCGAGACCACGGTCAAGGCCGTATGCGCAGCCGCCATGGGCAGCGCCATGATCCTGATTCACTGATTAAAAAAACGGGCTGTCGCCCAGGTACGGTTTTAAACGCTGTACCTGGGAGGATCAATCACAGCCTAGACCAGATTGTCGAAAGAAAATTTTTAACAATCTGCTAAAAATTCAAAAATAATTTACCGGCACATCGGATAAAAAATCCGGAAAGACTATGAGCAAGAAAAAATATTTTGAGCTGGACCAGCCCCTACGCCACCCGGACCACCACCGCCCGGTAACCCGTCGTGATTTTCTAGCCCAGGGCTTCCGCGCGGGCATGGCGACAGTATTAGGTGGCTCGGTATTCAGTATGTTTGCCAACCCGCATAATGCCCACGCAGCTCTGTCCTCCGATCTGGAAGACCTGCGCAAGAGTAACGGCGGCCCCTGTGATGTAAGCGCTTTCGGCGCCGGTAAAATCCCGTTTATCTGTTTCGACCTCGCCGGTGGAGCCAACATCGCCGGCTCCAATGTATTGGTAGGCAAACAGGGTGGCCAGATGGATTTTCTCGGCACGGCCGGCTACAACAAGCAGGGTCTGCCGGGCGATATGATCCCCTCTGCCGGAGAAGGGTTTGTTAACAACGACCTGGGCCTCGCCTTCCATAGCGACAGCGGTTTGCTACGCGGAATTTTGGAAAAAGTGGGCTCTGGCACTGCCGCGGCTACCAACGGTGCAGTAATCCCGGCGCGCTCGGAAAACGATACCGGCAACAACCCCCACAACCCCATGTACGGTATCAATCAGGCCGGCGCCAACGGTTCCCTGTTGGCCCTGATCGGCTCCCGCTCCAGTGATTCCGGTGGTAACTCCATGTCTCCGTCGGCAATGATCAATCCAGAGGTACGCCCCACCAAAGTGGACAGGCCTTCTGATGTTACCGGCCTCGTGGATGTGGGCGATCTGGTGGGACTGCTCAGCCAGGAAGACACGGTTGCAGTGATGGAATCCATGTACCGTATTTCTGATGCCAAGCTGGGTAAGGTAAACACCCGCGTGGGGGCCGATGCCATTATCAAGGACATGGTGCGCTGCGGTTATATGAAGAGCGCCGATCTGGCGGACCGCTTCGGTAATCCCGCCGATCTGAACCCCGAAGCCGATCCGGATATTGTCGGTCCCTCCGGCATTTTTACCAGCGCTGAACTGAGTGGGGATGGGGAATTCCGCAAAACTGCCTCAGCAATGAAACTTGTGGTGAATGGCTATGCCGGTGCCGGCACTATCACCATGGGTGGCTACGACTACCATACCGGCGACCGTGCCACCGGCGAGATGCGCGACCTGCGTGCCGGCCGCTGTATTGGCGCCTGCCTGGAGTATGCTGCACGTCGCAACCAGCCACTGATGATTTATGTCTTCAGCGATGGTTCGGTATTCTCCAACGGAATGATCGACGACTCTGTCGAAGGTCGTGGCAAGGGGGTGTGGACCGGAGACGATCAGCAAACCGCTGCTTCCTTCTTCCTGGTATACAATCCTGCGGGGCGTCCGCAATTACTCGGTGGTAGCGCCGATGAGCAGGCAAGGCACCAGCAGCTGGGTTATATGCGTTCCTCCGGGGATGTGGAAACGTCCTCAAGCCCCGCCGCCAACAACGTCAACCTATTGGTAGAAACTGTAGTGTTGAACTACCTGGCCCTACATGGTGAACAAGGTAATTTTGCCAGCCTATTCCCCAATCATGGGCTCGGTAACAGTACTCTCATGGACAGCCTGACCGCTTTTGCCCCCATAAGATAATGTGATGCCGAGATGTTGCGTTTTATTCGATCTCTCCTGTTTGGTGGTGCCGCCCTTTGTGCGGCACCGGTATTGGCCGAGTGGCACTATGCCGAGCGTGCAATCATGGGCACTGAAGTCCGCCTTCAGCTCTGGCACGAGAATGCCAGTGAGGCTGAATACCTGATCGAAGAGGTGATGACGGAATTCCATCGTCTGGATAACCAGTTGTCACCTTACAAAGCAGAAAGTGAACTATCCCTCGTCAATCGCGAGGCAGGTAGAATAGCGGTCAATATTTCCGATGAGCTGCTTTCTCTGGTGGATAAGTCTCTCTGGTTCAGCCACCTGACCGATGGAGCCTTTGATATCAGCTACGCTACTCTCGGCAAACACTATGATTTCCGCAACGGGAAACAGGCAGACTCCGCCCTTACCGATTCTCTAATCGAGGCGCTGAACTACCGCCACTTACATTTGAATAAAAAGTCCAAAACCCTGCGCTTTGGTCACAGCGAAACAAAAATTGACCTGGGTGGAATTGCCAAGGGGTATGCTGTGGATAAAGCCATTCAAATTCTCGAACAGGCTGAAGTCTGCTGTGCCAGTGTCAGCGCCGGTGGCGATGCACGTATGCTAGGCGATAAACGCGGCGAACCTTGGCTGGTAGGCATTCGTCACCCACGAGAAAAAAGCAAAAGTGCCGCAGTAATTCCCCTGCGTGACATTGCCATTTCAACTTCCGGTGACTACGAGCGCTTTTTTATCGATGAACAGCAAGAGCGTATTCATCATATTTTCAATCCAAATACCGGGAAACCCGCAGATACAGCAGTTGGAGACAGCGATAAGTTAATCAGTGTCAGTATTATCGGCCCAAGGGGTTTTGATACCGATCCACTTTCCACTAGCGTATTTGTCCTGGGTAAGAAAAAGGGACTGGCGCTCATTGATCGCCTGCCCCAATTTGAAGCAGTGGTTATCGACAGTAACAAACGTCTTTTCTTCAGTCAGGGACTGGCAAACCCACAATAATCGTTTCAACGTCGTAAAAAATTTGCCAACGGGATCACACCAGATAGCTGCGCCCCTGACATAATTTGCGCCCATTACACAATAAAGCCAAAAGCAAGCGAAAGGCCTTCCATGGGACGCGTTCTCCAGTTGTTTATTTTCTCACTCGCTCTCTTCACAGGCGCAGCGTCTCAGGCTCAGCAAGAGTCTTTTTCCGCTGAAAAGCTGGAAAATCTAAAGCGCGATGTTATTAAGTTAAACCGGGATTTGTTAATCCTGGAAGAGGACCTGCTCTACCCCGCACAAAGCCAAGTGGCTTTTTATGTTTCTGTGGATATCGGTCACTATTTTCAGTTGGACGCTGTTAAATTACATATCGACAATAAACTCACAGCTAGCCACCTGTATACCGATCATCAGCGCAGTGCCCTTGTGCGCGGTGGTATCCAACCCCTACACAAAGGCAACCTAAAATCTGGTAACTACACCATTTCCGCTTTCTTCACCGGTCTTGGACCAGAGGGACGCGAGTATAAGCGGGGCGCGACTCTAGAGTTGGAAAAGACCGATGAGCCCGTTGTTATCGAATTGCGCATCTCAGATAAAACCGGCAAACAACAGCCGGACTTTGAACTCGTTCAATGGCCCACGCCCTGATTACCCATGAGCTACCGGCCCCTCTCCCGCATAATATCCCTCAGTGTCGCTTTGCTAGGTGTCAGTTTGCCTGCTTATGGCACCGAGACCGAAGTTACCTCGGAAGAAATACCGCCTCAGGAAAAGACGCAATCCGAAGACAAAAAGTATCGCCAAGCTCAGGATATGTCCTACGGGGCAACCCTGTATGAGTACTTTCAAGGCAATAATTTCGATGCCCTCAGCACCCTGCTTGTCGCCAAGCAACGTGATTCAATTAAAGTTCACCGCGACAGTGCCGCATTGATCGAAGGGGGAATCAGCCTCAGTTTTGGTCTGCATCGACACGCTGCCGAACTTTTCGAGCTACAGCTTCATACCGGCAATCAAAATACAGATCCCAAACTTCGCCAGGCTGCCTGGCTGAAGCTGGCAGAGCTGAACTATTTGCAGGGTGACTTTTCCTTGGCGGCAAAAAATCTGGAAAAGTCTGGAGCCATAGATTCCTCCACCCTTCCCCTTAACCTGGCCTTGCGCAGTGAAGAAATCTCCACAGCCCAGGAATTCCTTAAAAGAGCCGATCTGCCGCTGTCAGAGCGCCTACTCGGACACATCAATCTAGGCGCAGCCTTAGCCCGAAGAGGAGAGTTAGTTGCCGCCGTCGAGGAATATCGCTTCGCAAGCACACTGGCGACTGAGCAGGATGAACCCTCAGAGGATATCCTGATACTCGCGGACAAAGCGCATATCGGCGCTGGCTACGCTATGGCATTGTCAGAGCAGTTTTCCCAGGCCCAAGCTGAATTTTCCCAGGTGCGCCTGCACACCCCCTGGGCAACCAAAGCTCTGCTTGGGCTCGCTTGGTCTTCGATCAACAGCGAGCAATACCAGGAGGGGGTAGATGCCCTGCGTTTTTTATTGGCAGAACACCAACACAGTCCCGCCGCACGGGAGGCAAGGGTCGCCCTGCCCTATGCCTATGAGAAGCAGGCTGAACGCAATAAAGCCCTAAGCGCCTATAGTGATGCAGCCACATATTTCGAGAGCACATTGCAGCAGCTGCAGCACTTACAGCGGAAGCTGTCTTCAGAACCGCTGGCGGATGCCAGCCAATTTAGTCAGTCACAACGCTACGGCTGGCTACAACTGGCTCAAGCCACACCCTTACTGCGGGACAACCAGCATTTTCTCTTACCCATTTTACAGAGCGATCAATTCCAACTGCGCCTGTCGGAGCTGCGCGACCTGCAGCAGATGGATAGGGTACTCAATGACTGGTCACAAAAAATTCCACAATTGCATTCATTGATCGAAGAGCGTCACCAAAGGCGCTCCGGCATCATCGGGCAGTACCAGAGCGCAGAGTTTGACCAGCAACTGCAAATCGCCAAGCAACACTACCGCAATCTCAACGATGCCCTGGCCCAAATAGAAGGGGAGCGTGACGCACTGACTCTGCTCGAAGCTACCAGCAACGGGGAGGGTGGAAATAACAGTGAGATATTCGAGATGCTGGAGATACTCCAGAGCGCTGAGCAACGCTATCAACTACTGCGCAGTAACGGTAAGGGGTCCGACAACCAGGGCGAGACCCTGGCTAAAGCCCGTGGCATTTTATTATGGCAAGCCAGCGAACAGTATCATCACCGCTTGTGGCAACAGCGCAAAACTCTGCAACTACTCGAATCCAGCTTACGCGATGGTGAGAAGCAACTAGGTAAAACCTCTGTAGAAGTGGGCCGCGCACCGCAATTGACCCAGCTAACAGAGCGTCTGGCTAGCACTGCGGCGCAATTATCCGGCCAACGCGCAGCCATAGCCAAAACGGCTTCAAAGGTTGAGGCTGCCCTACGCCGGGATATTATTGCTGAGCTGGAGCGAGAGCAGTCGCGGATTCACAGTTACCAGGCCCACACCCGCCTCGCTATCGCGCGCTTACAGGATGCCTCCATGCTAGAGGCCGCCAGCCAGCCTCCGCCAAAAAACCCTGAGAAAAATACTCAGATGGAAACGCAAGATGGCGAAAATACTCACGAAAAAGGCAAAGCCACAGTAGAGAAAATAACTGAGGAAAAGACCGCAGAAGCTCTATTGCCCGATAATGAAGGGGGGCAGAGTGAATAGGTTTGGTTCCAGAAGCTTTTCCCTGCGCCTGCTCACTGCCGCTATCTGCTGTATCAGTACCGCCTGCAGCAATCAGTCCGCACTGACACTTGCAGATCTGCCCACGGCCACGGCTGCTTCCACTGAAGAACCTGTATCAGCTCCCCCTGAATTGATATCGGTTGATCTCGCCACTCTCGTGCAGAGCTATCAACAAGCACTGGCCAGCCAGCCAGACCCGCAGATTCGCGCACAGATTCGTTTGCGCCTGGCCGATCTGGAAATGGAGCGACTGGAGCAACATCAGGCGGATAACCCGGAAGTTTCAGTCGGTTTTGCCAGTGCGGTGCAGCATTACCAGACACTCGCCAAAGAGAGCCCCCGAGACGACTATATTCTCTATCGTCTGGCGCGAGCTCGTGCTATGGATGGCGAAATGCCAGGCGCACTGCAAGCACTGGAGCGCATCGCCCAGGGCGCACCTGAGTCACCGTTTATGGGGGAGGTTTTATTCCGCCGAGGCGAAGCGGCTTTCAATCGCAAGGAATATTCGGCAGCGGCACAGGACTTCCACGCATTGCTGGAGAAGGGCGAAAGTCCATTTTCCGATAATGCCCGCTATATGCTCGCCTGGTCAGAGTTTAAATCCAGCGATTACCGCCGTTCCACGGAGATATTTCTCGAGTCTCTGGATATTCTGCAGCAGCGTGCCAGCGAAGCAGAGTTACCTCTGGGCCAGAAGCGCCTGCGCGAGGATAGCCTTCGTGGCCTGGCCCTGAATTTTAGTTACCTGGGCGGTGCCGAAGCTATCGAGTCCTTTAATCCCGATGGCAAACCACGAGGTTATCAGCACCTGCTGTACAGCGCTCTGGGCAATTGGTATCGAGAAAAAGAGTTATTCCGCAACAGCGCGGATACCTATCTGGCTTTTGTTAAGCACTACCCCAATAGCACTGAAGCGCCATCATTACATTTGCAAGCTATTGAAACACTGCAAAATGGCGGCTTACACGATGAGGTGCTTCCAACCAAGCGGGAATTTGTACAACGCTATGGTATTCGCAGTGAGTATTGGCAGCAGGCAGAGACAAGTCAGCGCGAAGCCCTGGCACAGTCACTGCGCCCCTGGCTTGAGGAGTTAGCCCAATTTGACCACGCGCGCGCGCAGGAACTTGCTCAGTTAGCGACCAAGGCACCGGCTAATAAAAGTAAACAAAAACAGCAGCTCAAAGCTCAGTCTCGCAAAGCTTACCTAGCGGCAGCGGAACTCTACCGGCAGTTTTCACAGACTTTTCCACAGGACCCCCGCACTCCACCAATGGTCTTCCTGATGGCCGAATGTCTCGAGCAGGCTGGCGACTACGCTGGAGCCTGGCGCGCATACAGCCAGGTAGCCTGGGAATATCAAGACAAGAAGCATGGTGCGGAGGCTGGTTATGCAGCCATTCTTAGCTCGGCACAAGTGCATAAAGAAACACCGGGGCAGGATGCCGAGCAAAAAATCCTGTGGCTGGATCGCAACATTGAGGCCAGCCTTAAATTTGCCCAGAGCTGGCCGCAGGATAAAAGGGCCTTACCAGTACAACTATCTGCCGCAGATAAGCTGCTACAACAGTCACGTTTTGCCGAGGCTATTGCCGCCGCACAAGCTGCAGATCAGTGGCAGCCACCAGCGAATAAGGCTCAGCAATTAAATATCGCGATGATCCTGGCTCACAGTCACTTTTCATTGAAAGATTATATGGCTGCGGAAGAAGCCTATACCCGTGCGTTGAATATACAGCCTAAGGATAGCCATTTGCGCGAGGACACACGCAAGCAACTTCAACTTTCCATCTATCGGCAGGCAGAGTTGGCACTTGCGCAACCAGCACTCACCGAGGATGGCAGAGAGATTCCCAGTGAGGAGGCGTTGCGCCACCTGCTGCGAATCAGGGAGAGTGGACGCAGCGAAATTGCAGCCACCGCCCAGTATGACGCGATCAATTACCTGATGGAATTACAGCAGTGGCAGCGTGCCAGTGCTGAACTTGCAGACTTCCGGAGTTTCTATCCTGCACATCAGCTGGCACCTACCCTCGCCGCCAAGGCGGTAGTTATTTTTGAAGCCTTGAAAATGCCTGCCGCTGCGGCCGGCGAATTACTGCAACTTGCACAAAATGACCCCGACCGAGAAGTACGTCGCCAATCCTTATTCCTCGCGGCGGAAAGCCTGCAAAAAGCAGGTGAGCATCAAGGTGCCATTGAGAGTTACCGTAACTACAACAAGCTCTGGCCAAAGCCTGTTGAACAACGTCTGGAAGCGCAATATCAGTTAGTGCAACTGTACGCGCAAACCAATCAACCTAATAAACAGAATTATTGGCTACAGCAATTAGCAAAAAATTCAGAAAAATCCCCTCGGGGCCGCTACCTGTCCGCCTATTCCCAAAGCGCATTGGCAGAGCAGAGCTATGAAAAATTCGCTTCATTAAAATTGCACTTGCCGCTAAAAACCAGTCTCGCCAATAAAAAGCGCGCGATGAAAACCACCGTGGCCGATTATCGCAAGGTTCTCGAGCTGGAAATTGCGGAATTCACCACCCAGGCCAATTTCCGTTTAGCTGAAGTTTATCGACAGCTCAGCCATGACCTGATGGAATCTCAACGCCCCAAAAACCTGAATGACCTTGAGTTGGAGCAGTACGAAATCCTACTGGAAGAGCAGGCCTTCCCCTTCGAGGAAAAGGCTATAGAGCTGCATCAGGCTAATATTCAGCGCACCAGTGATGGAATTTACGACGACTGGGTCAAACGTAGTTTTGCCTCACTCGGCGAACTGTTACCCGCACGCTATAAAAAACCGGAAGCAACCCTGGAGTGGAGCCATGCACTGCATTGATTTGCGCAATTGCCCCAGTGGTATTTTTCGCCTCACAGCAACACTACTGATTCTGGCGACACTCAGCGCCTGTGGCAGCCTTCCACTTGGTAAAAATGCTCAACAGAAGGACGCCTCAATTGAGCATGTAATTACCGAAAACCCCTATTTGGCGGATGCCAAGCGGGTTCCCAAAGAGGCCAGCGTCGCTATGGCTCAGGCGCACGAGAGCTTTAACAACGGAGATAGCTCAACCGCAGTGCAGCAGCTACAGCAGGTCATTGAACGCTGGCCAGAGCTCTCTGGCCCCTGGCTAAACCTCGGGATAGTACAGCAGAAAAGTGAACAGGCCGAGAATGCGGAAAATAGCTTTCGCAAGGCGATTGAGGTCAATGACGGTAATGTATTTGCCTGGAATCAGTTGGCTGCACTACTACGCGACGCTGGCCGTTTCGAAGAGGCCGAACAGTGCTACCTGCAGGCGCTGAACCTTTGGCCCGACTTTAGCGATGCGCACCGCAATCTGGGTATTCTCTATGACCTCTATCTAAACAGGCCGGAAGAGGCATTACAGCAATACCGTTTGGCCCAGAGCAGTCGAGAACAAGAAGACAAATTACTCGGCGCTTGGATACTGGAACTGGAGCGTAGACTCTGATGCGAGATAAATTAATCATTCTAATGTCCGTAATATGCACCTGCTTCACCGCCCGTGCCGAAGAAATCACCACATTGGAATCCACGGTAATCGGCAGCCAGGAACAGCCCAAGGTGCTGTATATCATCCCTTGGAAGCAAGCCGACAGCCTGCAGCGCCTTGATAGTTCTCTGGCTCAAAATTTTAATACCGTTTTCAAGCACCAGGAGTTCTCAGAATTGAAACGGGAAATTCAACTGCTCAGTGCCAAGCCGGTTATTGAAGCAAAAAATGAATAGAAAAAATAATAATACTCATCAAGCACCACAAACTAATGTAATCGTGCTTTTTTGCTGAAACTCAGCACTCCAGTGGAGCAGGGATAAGCCACCACAGGTATTTCACTTATCAGGAGATGATTGTCGAGCCCTCATCAGGCCCCACAATATTCATCAGTATCATGTCCGATGTCCATGGAATGGCCGTTTGGCAAAAAAACATCGCTAATTAAACACTTTCTTCTGTGGAGACACTCATCATGGAATTTACTCAGGCGTTATTGCGCTTTTTCCAGACTGGCGGCCCTTTTATGTACCCTATTGCCCTGGTGCTGGTTATCGGCCTCGTCATGGTAGTGGAACGCTGGATTTTTCTTTCCCGCGCTAAGAGCGCCAATCGCCGCGCTTATCTGCAGGTATTACCACTGCTACAAAAACGCAGTTACCAGAATGTATTACAACTGGCCCGGGACAACGATGCTGCGATGGGTCGCATTGCCGCCGCCGGTATTAATACCCTGCAATTCGCCAAGCGCGAGGAAAATATTGCATTGGCAATCGAAGAGGGCATCCTCGAAGCAGTACCGCGCCTGGAAAAGCGCACCAACTACCTGGCTACCCTGGCCAATATTGCTACCCTACTCGGTTTGTTAGGCACCATTATGGGCCTTATCGCAGCATTCACCGCTGTAGCCGCTGCCGACCCTGCGGAAAAAGCCACTATGTTGTCTACCAGTATCTCCGTAGCAATGAATACCACCGCATTCGGGCTTATCTCAGCAATTCCCCTTCTGCTATTTAATTCCATGCTACAAAACAAGACCAATGAAATTGTAGATAGCCTGCAGATGGCCGGAGTAAAGTTCCTAAACCTTTTGACTATGGGCCGCCCACAAAAAACGGAACAGCAGCGCGCAGTGAATGCCTGAGGGCTCTCGCCATGTTGAAATTAAATATTCGTCGCCGTGGACACGAGGAAGCAGAGCTGGACATCACCTCTTTTATGAGCCTGATGACTATCCTGGTTCCTGTACTACTGCTCAATATGGTGTTTTCCCATATTTCAGTTTTAAAACTCAATCTTCCTGGCATCAGTGATGGAAGCAGTAGTGCAACTGAACAGGAAAATCGACAGTTGGAACTGGTATTACGCACCGCACATGTTGATATCAATTACCCGGCCGGGCAACTAGTCAGGCGAGTGGAGAATACCGATGGTGAACCAGATATGGAAACTGTTTCCCTGATACTGCAGCAGATAAAGCGTAACTTAAGGGAAAAATCCATCGAGAAAGACGACTTGGTCATTCTTTCGGAAAAAGGTACATCCTATAAAACCCTGGTGGCAGCAATGGATACCGCACGCAGTTATCGAGCAGTAGTTGCCGCATCAGTCGTCGATGCCGAGTTGTTCCCACAGATTTCCCTGGGCGATGCCCCCCAGCAAACAACCGTAGCGGGGAAATAAAATGATGCTTAACGCAGCCGCCAAATTACAGGAGCGGCGTCAGCGACAGAAACGACAGCAATCGAAGCTCAATCTGGTTTCTCTAATGGACATTTTCACCATCCTGGTATTTTTCCTGTTGGTGAACTCCACTAGCGATGTACAGGTTTTGCAAACAGACAAAACCATCAAGCTACCCAAGTCCACTTCCCAGCAAAAGCCGGAGGTCACTACGGTTGTGAGGGTCAATAACCAGCAACTATTCGTTGGTGATCGCATGATCGTGGGCATTAATAATATTGATGCTGGTAAGGAAAATATTGAACCCCTCTTGAAGGAACTGGAGTACCGCGCAGAACGCGCCGGTGAACTCAGCGACGAGCAAAAGCAAAGGGGACGCTCGGTCACCATTATGGGCGACGAGCAGGTTCCCTATGAGTTACTCAAACAGATTATGCAGACCTGCGCCCAGGCAGATTACCGCGATATCTCTTTTGCTGTAGAGCAGACAGCACCAATAGATCCTGCGGGGGTGGAAAGCTGATATGAGCACTGCAACCAGCCGCTATGCCCCCTGGCAACTACAGGAAACCCTGTTGCCCTGGTCTGCTTCCAACCAGGAAGACCAGCGCTTTGTAAAATTCCTGCGTGCAGGGCTTATTGTCTTCGCCGTTTGTGGTTCCGTCATTACCTTTGCTCCAGTGCCGGAGCTGACTAGAGAACAGGCAGAACGAGTGCCACCACAACTGGCCAAGGTTATCCTGGAGAAGAAGGAACTCCCAAAGCCTAAGCCCAAACCCAAGGCCAAACCCAAGCCTGAGGAAAAAAAGCCTGAGGCAGAGAAGCCCAAAGAAAAACCGGAACCAAAAAAAGTCGAGAAGGAAAAGCCGAAACCGGCTCCCAAACCCGAGCCCAGCAAAGTAGAGGCACCCCCTGTTGCCACTATACAAAAGGCGCGGGAAAAAGCGGCGAGCAGCGGCATCAACGCCCTGGCCGACGATCTATTGGATATGCGTGAGAGTTTTAACACGGGTGAGGTTACCCGCGGTCAGCTCAGTGCCGGTAACGCCACTGCCGCACAAACACAGCGCAATATGATCAGCGACAAATCCAAAACTTCGAGCGGCGGTGTCAGGGCCGGGAGCATCAGCACTGACACGGGAGGCGTCTCATTGGCGGGCCGACAAACCACCCGGGTTGAGCAGGCCCAGGCGAAGGGCTCCGCCAAGCAGGCAGCCAGGAGAGTCAGGGGTGAGAAGTTGGCGCGAACCGACAATGCCATTCGCGGGATAATGGAGGCCAACAAGGCGGCAATCAATGCGATCTACGATCGTGCCTTACGCCGTGATCCCACCCTGCAGGGTAAAATTACCGTGCAGCTGGTCATTGAAGCAAACGGCACTATTTCGTCCATCAAGTTGATAGAGAGTGAGCTGGACAACCCCGCCCTGGAGCGCAAGCTGCTGGCGAGAATCCGTATGATTAACTTTGGTGCTGCGGATGTTAAAGCCACAACCCGCAATTACTCTATCGACTTCCTGCCATCCTGATCAGGATTATGGATAAATGACATTGGCACAGCGCAGCAAACCTTTAAAGCTTGTCCGCTGTGCCAATTTCTCTTACGCACTGATTAATTCAAATCTGCAGCGTATTGTCGCAGTAGATGCAGAGGTACTATCTTCAGAGCTTTCACATGGGTACGCTGTAAAAAAACTCTCGGTGCCCTATCCTGCTGCTGGGCCTCCAACCAGCGGGCGGCGCACAGGCACCAGCGATCTCCCGGAGCCAATCCCGGAAACCCGTACTCCTCAATCGGTGTACTCAGGTCGTTGCCACGGCTGCGGGAAAACGCCAAGAACTCATCATTCACTTCCACACAAACCGTGTGGGAGCCTTGATCCTCTTTACAGGTGTTGCAGCAGCCATCGCGAAAAAAACCGGTCGTCGGCTCCAGGCTACAAGGAACTAAGGGATCACCGAATACATTAACCGAGCTGTCCATTTCCATAATTAACCCTCCCGGCCCTGGTCACTGATTAGTTCGATATCCACCAACTGCCAGTGCAGCCCATTGCGCTGCATAAGCACACGTAATTCGGCGCGATCGTTCTCGCCATACTCGGCACTCAGGTGATTGATATCAGTAAAGCGCCAGCTCATGCGTTGCCAGCTACTATTGGAAGTGCCTCCTGTTTCCTGGTCATTTTCCAGGACAGGGGCAGCCTCTTGCTGAGAATCCTGGGCGAACAGCTCCCGCTCAAAAGCCTGCAAGTCCTCACCACCACGCAGTAATCTGGCAACACCTTCCGGGGTAATAAACTGTTGCAGCAATGGCCCCATAAAGAAATTGGCCCCAGCAGTCACTAGTTCATCAAATTCCTGTGGTATCGAATTGCCAATGGAGGAGCGCAGCTGACTTTGCAGGCGAAGCTTTAAATTGTCACGTAATACCGGAAAATCCACATAGCGTTCCAAGGTATCAATACTCTCTCGCCTTGTCTCAGGCTCATCTGCCACAGCCATCTGAGCTGCCCGCTGCAGCTGTTCGAGCGCATGAAAGGGCAACATCACGTAACCCGCAATCAGCAGCACCAGTACCACAGCCCCAGACCACAGTGTTTTCTTCATTATCACCTTCCTCTCAACCTATAAGTCGATTTTATGCTGAGAAAGGTTCATCACCTAATCCGCCACTGTGCTGGCGTGGCATTGTTCCCACATCGCGCCTGTGAGATATTCGCATCCAAGACTCTGCACGCCTACAAAATAAACCTTTAATGAGGACAATATAAGGATGAGTGATATCTACAAAGCTCCCGAGGCCGAGCTTGCTGGAGAGGGTGGAACTGGCGACTCTGGATCACTTGAGAAAGGCATTGCCGGGGATTATTCATTTTCTATTGGTGAAGCCATCAGCGAGGGCTGGCAGCTATCGAAAGGCAAGAAGCGCACAGTATGGTTTGCCATTATTCTCTATGTCATCGCAATTGCTGCAATCAGTTTTGTTGCCGGCCTTCTTACTGGTTACCCGGCATTTGATCCAGTAGAGGCCGGCAACGCTTCTCTCTCATCAACAATCATTTATAACCTGATCACTGCAATCGTAGGGGTTCCTCTGGTTGTGGGGATGATGATGGTGGGCATCAAGATCGCTCGTAAAGAAGAGACCTCTGGTACCGAAGTCTTCGCCCACTTCGACAAAATAGTGCCCTTGTGTGTGACTTACATCATCATGAGTATCCTGATGGCTATAGGTTTCCTTTTGCTGGTGATTCCGGGAATTTATCTGGCTGTTGCCTACATGATGGCTCTCCCCCTGGTAATAGATCAAAATCTGGGGCCCTGGAAAGCTCTGGAAGCCTCCCGCAAAGCCATTACTAAAAACTGGTTTGCTTTTTTAGGTTTCTTTATCGTATTGCTTCTTATCTACCTTGCGGGTGGTCTGGCACTGTTGATAGGTCTGATCTGGGCTATACCGCTGGCTTCTATTGCATACGGCGTCGCCTATCGCAAAGTCTTTGGCGGCCCCCAAGGGACATAATCCATTCGACCTGACAGGAGCGGTGGCTTGCTGGATACCACCTACAACGTCGAAACCCCCGAGGGAATCGACTTGCGTGCACGGGCCGCGGGGCCCGTGCCGCGAATTCTCGCCTTTGCGGTGGATTTGTTTTATCGCACATTGATACTGGCTGGGCTCGGTATAGCCCTGGCCTTTGCCGATACTGCAGGCATTGGTATCTGGCTCGTTTGCTCCTTCCTGTTGGAGTGGTTCTACCCGGTATTTTTTGAAGTGCTGCGCGGCGGTCAGACACCGGGGAAAAAAGCCTTTGGTCTGATAGTGGTAAACGACAACCTGACCCCTATTTCCTGGGGCACCTCCATAGTGCGCAACCTGCTGCGCTTTGCTGATTTTCTCCCCTTTGCCTATGCTACCGGTGTTATCGCCATGACGATTGGGCGACACTTCCAACGCCTCGGCGACTTGGCTGCGGGCACCCTGGTTGTCTACCGGGAAGAGGACAAGGCACCCATAGCCCTGCCGGACAGCTCACCTGTGCCGCCACCACGCAACCTAAAACAACAAGATCAACGGGCCCTGGTCAGCCTGTTGGAACGCCACAATGACCTCAGTGAAGCCCGCCAACAGGAGCTCGCCAATTTACTCGAACCAATTACCCATAAGAGGGATGGCGCCGCGCTGGGTTATCTGCGCTCAGTAGGCAGTTGGCTATTGGGTGGCAGGGGCTAACGATTTATGCGACAGAGAGACTTCGAAAACCGCTATCGCGATAGCTGGGTGCAATTGGAAACCTGGTTAAAAAGCAGTGGCAAAAATACTGATGCAGCCACACTGGACCTACCCGCAGCCTATCGCGATTTATGCCAACAGCTGGCGGTGGCCAAGGAGCGACAATACTCCAACCGTCTAATTGACCACCTCAACCAGCTGGTAATGGCAGCCCATCACCAGGTCTACCGCCAGCAGACCCTGCGTCGCAAAGGCTGGCTGCACTACTTACTGTCGGGCTTCCCCCAGGCAGTGCGCGCCAACGGCCGAGTCGTAGCACTGGCCAGTGCCCTGTTCCTGCTGCCAGCACTGGTAATGGGCATCGGCACCTACAATAACGACGCACTGATTTATGCAGTGATGTCACCGGGGGACGTGTTATCCCTGGAGTCCATGTACGACCCAGGCAACCGCGTGCTGGGTCGCGAGCGTGGCTCCGACACCGATCTGGCCATGTTCGGTTTTTATATCAAGAACAATATCGGTATTGCTTTCCGCACTTTTGCCGGTGGCATCCTGTTCGGCCTCGGCTCCATTTTTTTCCTGGTTTTCAACGGTGTCTATCTCGGCGCGGTTTTCGGCCACATAACGCGGGTCGGCTTTGTCTCCACTTTTTATCCTTTTGTGATCGGCCACGGCGCCTTTGAACTAACCGCCATAGTCCTGGCCGGTGCCGCCGGTCTGCTTCTCGGCCGATCGCTGGTAGACCCAGGGCAACACCGTCGTGCTGTAGCCCTGCGCCTGGCCAGTATCGAGGCAATGAAAATCATGTATGGCACCTTCTTGATGCTGGTCATTGCCGCCTTCCTCGAGGCCTTTTGGTCATCCAGTACGGCGACTCGGATCAGTATCAAGCTGGGTGTCGGCGGCCTGCTGTGGTTACTGGTTTTTGCTTACTTCACCCTGGCTGGGCGCAGGGAGGAAAACAATGCAGGTTAAAAACCTGGCTGTGCAGGCGCGCCTACGGTCTCAGTGGGAATCCATCGACCTGGGGACGGCGCTGGCGAGAAAATATTGGCTGCCTTTATTCCTGGTGTGGCTGCTACCGGCCGCCCTGTTAATGGGTGCACTGGCAATGCTATTTCCCGGTGCTCCCGGTTGGTCGATGTTTGCTGTGTGGTGGCTTAAACCGGTTTTCGATCGCCTGCCTTTGTTTATGATCAGCCGCGCCCTATTCGGCTCACCGATATCGGCCTCGGCCGCTCTCAAACAGTTTTTCACGCAGAACCGTCACGACTGGCTGCTTTGGATTACCCTGCGCCGCCTGAGCCCAACCCGCTCTTTTGATCTGCCAGTCACCGTATTAGAGCAATCCAGTGGCAAAGCGCGTAGCACCCGTATCAGCATGTTGCACCGCAAGCATTCCAGCGCCGCCACCTGGCTGACGTTGACTGGTGTCCACCTGGAAGGGTTCTTCCTGGTGGCTGCATTTATCCTGATCTACCTGTTTATTCCCGAGCAGATAGCGGCCAACATCGATTGGCAGCCGATATTTAGAGGCGAAACTCTGGGGCTGGAGTGGATCTCTAACGTGCTCTACCTGTTTATCATGGCAGCGGTAGCTCCGTTTTACATCGTCTCGGGTTTCTGTCTTTATATAGGCCGGCGTATTGAACTTGAGGGCTGGGATATTGAAATCCAGTTCCGCGATTTGGTTCAGCGCCACCAGCGCGAACATCGGCCGCGTCAACGCGGCATTACCGGAAACTCGGCCGCATTACTCCTGGTTTTTACGCTCTCCTTCGGCTTCCTGGCTTCAGCACCGGATATCAAGGCAGACGCATTGGAGACACCTCAGCAAGCGCAACAGCACATCGATGAGATTCTCGCAGGCGAGGATTTTCACCGGGTGGAGGAGATCAGTGGCTGGCGCCTGAAGGAGAGGGAAAGCAGGGAACAGAAAATTCCCGAGTGGCTGATTGAATTTATTGAGTGGTTGTTAAACCGCTCTCCTGATGACGACAATGCCTCCACTTCCAGCTGGGGCCCTACTATTGCCCGTATCATCGAGATCCTGTTATGGATTGGTGTAATCGCAGGGGTGATCTACCTGGGCTGGCGCCATCACGACACCATCCTGAAGAATCTGCGCTGGCAGCGCAAACCCAAGCCAAAAGCCGCCGTGCCAGAAACCCTGTTCGGACTCGATGTACGCCAGTCGAGCCTGCCCGACGATGTGTGCGCAGAAGTGCTGCGCCTGTGGCAGACAGGGGAACAGCGAGCTGGCCTCGGTCTACTGTATCGAGCCACCCTGTCCCACTTGATTGAGGATTTCCAGTTTCACTTTGGCGATCATCTCACCGAAGCAGAATGTGCCCAGCTGGTACACCGGCGCCAGAGCGAGCCCGCGGAAGACCTGCCTTCAGTGACGGCTCCACTGAGCCAGTTTGTACAACAGCTCACCAGCGATTGGCAGCAGCTGGCCTATGCCCACCGTAGTCCGGTCGATGCTCGAATGAGGGCATTGTGCCAGGAATGGCAAGAGGTATTCCGCAATGACAGTTAAACGTCTGTTGATCGGTATCCCACTGCTACTCTGTGCGCTGATGGTATGGGGGTTTTTAACGCTTTTTGAGCGCTACACCGAAGAGCGGGACCGCGGTTGGGCCCCGGAGGCGAGGCGCAACTGGTTCCTGGCAGCGGAGCAGTACCTGGCAGCTTTAGGATTGGAGCCTCGCCAGGCGGAAAACATTTCCGTATTGAATGAACTCTCCCCGGACGCCACCCTATTTATCTCCGATTCATCCCAGGTATACAACCCACAACGAGTGGATGAGCTGCTGGATTGGGTGAGTAGTGGCGGCCATGCCATTGTAGTGGCACGCACGGAGGGTTTTGATTTTGAGGAGCAGCGCAGCGAGGAGCGCGACTGGCTACTGGAGGCATTGGATGTCTCCATCATGGAGGGGCATGGGGAGTACTTCTTCGACAACCCTCTACAACAGCTGCTCGGAGAGGACGCAGAGCTGAGCCCTGAACAGAGCCCTGGCGAAGCCATGCGCGAATACAACCGCAGAATTGACGAAGGCGATTTCCCAGAAGAGAAAAAAGCTGAGACCAGTGGAGAGAAACCCCGCAATCCGGATGTAGGGCCGGAAGACCTAGTCAATCTACCCACAGATAATAGTGGCGAGATCCAATTGCATTTTAATGCCAGCCACCTGCTCTATCACCCAGGGCTGGACGACAATACTGTCGCGGGGGCACCGGTATTCTGGGCCAGGGTGTGGCGCGACGACGAGGCTGTTCCCTTTATACAATTCGAGCGTGGCCGCGGAGTTATTACCCTGCTGACTGACAGCGAAATCTGGCAATCTCACCGTATAGGACACTTCGATCACGCCTATTTCCTACAACTGTTAGCAGGTAATGGGGAATTTGTCTTCCTGACCCGCCCGCGCTTTGATTCTCTCAGTTACCTGGCGCGCAAGTATGCCGCAGAGTTTTTCCTCGCCGGTGCCCTGGCCCTGCTCGGTTGGCTGTTATTGCGCGCGCGCCGCTTTGGCCCCCTGCAACCGGCACCGGAAACCGCGCGTCGGTCCCTGCTGGAACATATCTCTGCCTGTGGCCACTATTACTGGCGCCATGATCGCTGCGAACAGCTATTGCGCGGTCGGCGCGCTGAACTTTTACGCCTCCTAAGGGCCACTGATGCCGATTCCACGGACCGGCACAATCTGGCCGTGAGACTCAGTGCCGCTACGGACCTAAGCGAACACAAAATCATCGCCAGCCTGTGGGGCCCACCGGCTACCAGCGAAGAAACTTTTACTGAACAAATGCGCAATCTGCAGCGAATCGAGGCAGCCCTATGAGCGATACTACCCTTCAACCAGAACAGCAAACCCACCGCGACACGCCTGACTGGCAGGCCGCCTCAGCCCAACTGCAGTTACTGCGCAACAATATCAATCGCCTGCTGATTGGCCAGGAACAAGTCGTTGACCAGGTATTGGTGGCCCTGCTGGCTTCCGGCCATGTACTGTTGGAAGGCGTGCCCGGCCTCGGTAAAACCCTATTGGTACGTACCCTGGCCAACTGTTTTGGCGGCAGTTTCCGCCGTATTCAGTTCACCCCAGACCTGATGCCAGCGGACGTCACCGGCCACGCCATGTACAACATGGGCGAGAGTCGCTTCGAAGTGCGCCGCGGGCCGGTCTTCACCAATCTGCTGCTGGCAGACGAAATCAACCGCGCGCCGGCCAAAACCCAGGCGGCTCTGCTCGAGGTGATGCAGGAGAAACAGGTCACTATCGACGGCACAGCGCTGCCTGTCCCCAGCCCCTTTATGGTGCTCGCCACACAGAACCCTATCGAGCAGGAGGGCACCTACCCTCTGCCAGAGGCGGAACTCGACCGTTTTCTGCTCAAGGTCCTGATCGATTACCCCAGCCTGGAGGCGGAGCTGCGACTGGCTGCTGCTGCCAGTAGTGGGCGTATAGAACAGCGCCTGCAGGAAAAGCCGACCGGTGAAATAACCATCGAGCAGCTGCAGCAACTACAAACACTGGTCCCCCAGATAGCCTTGGACCAGCAAGTACTGGACTATGCAGTGCGGTTGGTTCGTGCCACACGGGAGGCCACCCAGCTGCGCAGCCCAGCGGGCCCAAGAGCGAGCATTGGCTTGTTACAAGCGGCCCGCGCCAGCGCCCTGTTACAGGGACGCGAGTTCGTTCTGCCCGACGATATCAAGGCGATGGCAATTCCGGTAATGCGCCACCGTGTCAGCTTATCCCCGGATATGGAGATCGACGGTGAAACCGCTGACAGCGCCCTGACGCAGATTGTCGACAGTGTCGAGGCGCCTCGGCTGTGACCCAAAGTGCTGCCGCCACAGAGGCACAAACTGCCCCAATTCAGCATGGTCATCCGGGACCCAGCCAACGCCTAGTGAAACTCCTCAGTTACTGGTGCCTGGCCGCTCTGGTGATCAGTATTGCGCGCATCTGGATACCCGCAGCAGCGGCACTGATCGAGACAGCTTGGTGGACAGGCGGGACCCTGCTGATCGGTGCTGCACTTTTGGACTTCCTTACCGGCCGCAGAATCACCGGGCTTGAGGGCGAACGCCGGCTGCCAAATAACCTGGCCCTTGGCGTGCGCAACAGCGCACGCTTGAAATTGCGCAACAACGGCCCGCGTACTTTACAACTCTCCGTCTGTGACAGCGTGCCACAACAACTGGCAACTACTGGTCTACCGCGGAGGGCAAAGTTACAGCCGGAACAGGAGGTCTCTATTGAATACTCCCTGGTACCGCATCGCCGTGGTAGTGCCAATTTCGGTCGGATAGAGATCCTCGCTGATTCCCCTTGGGGCCTGTGGCAAACCCGACTATGGCTGGGTCGAGAGCAGTCAGTAAAGGTTTACCCCAACTTTCTCGGTATCTCCTCATTGCAGGCCCTTTCCACAGAGCAGACCCTGCGTATGCTCGGTTTGCACCAGCAACAGCGCCGTGGAGAGGGCATGGACTTTCGCCAATTGCGTGAATACCGCCAGGGTGACAGCCAACGCCAGGTGGATTGGCGGGCCAGCTCACGCCTGCGCAAGTTGATCAGTCGCGAATATCAGGACGAGCGCGACCAGGAAATTATCTATATGCTCGACTGCGGTCGACGTATGCACGCCAAAGACGGGGGGCTGAGTCATTTCGACCACGCATTGAACGGTTTATTATTGTCCGCCTATGTGGCAATTAAGCAGGGAGATGCTGTTGGTCTGCACGCCTTCGCCGCAGGCCAAGACAGCTCTGGGGGGCAGCTGCCACCAGTCAAAGGGGAAAACGCGATCAATCTGCTGCTGAATAATGTCTACGATCTGCACTCCGGAACCGGTAGTGCCGACTACAGCGGCGCAGCCCAACAGCTCCTGACCAAACACAAGCGTCGCTCACTGGTTATCCTGATCACCAACTTGCGCGATGAAGACAGTGTGGAGCTACTCGCCGCAGTGCGGCTTCTCACCCGTAATCACCTTGTGATGGTGGCAAGTTTAAGGGAAACCGCTGTGGACCGCCTTGCCCAAAAACCTATCGAAGACTTTTCCGGAGCTATAAAAGGGGCCGCTGCACAGGATTTCTTGCACCGACGCGCTCGCCTGCTTCAACAGTTACAGGCCTGCAATGTACTGGTTGTAGATTCACGCCCGGAGCTTCTCCACCAAGCCTTGGT
The DNA here is from genome assembly GCF_000380565.1 of Microbulbifer variabilis ATCC 700307. GTDB lineage: Bacteria > Pseudomonadota > Gammaproteobacteria > Pseudomonadales > Cellvibrionaceae > Microbulbifer > Microbulbifer variabilis. The sequence goes on along the minus strand of NZ_AQYJ01000028.1, from coordinate 44,785 downwards.
GGAAGCCTACTGGTGCCTTAAGCGTAGCGGCAAAATCTAATCGGTAACCCTTTGGGGAAATTTTCCGGCCTGAGACAAGTAGCGCCAGTTAAGGGATAATAGCGATGTACTAAAAACAACAATTCCCAAACGCAGGGAGCGTAACACAAACATGTCCCGGCTCACTATCGACCAACTCGACCGCGCAGAGGTAAAAACCTCCCCTTATCCTCATTTCTACCTGGAGCGATCTCTGGCCTCTGACGATGCTACTGCTCTTATCAAAGAGTTCCCATCATTACAAAAGGGCGGTAGCTTCAATATCGCAGATGTGGAGGCCTCGGATCGCCTGCGCCATTTTATCCAACAGTTCGACAGCGCCAAGATACGAAAAATACTTGGGGAAAAGTTCGATCTGGATCTTTCTGATAAACCCATGATGGCAACTCTGCGAGGATATTCCCGAGCAAAGGACGGACGGATTCATACAGATTCGAAGAGCAAATTAATTACTGTGCTTATTTACCTTAATGAGGAATGGCCATCGCCCACCGGGCGACTGCGTATTCTACGCAATGGGGATGATATGGAGGACTATACCGATGAGCTGATCCCTGGCCCGGGTTCTCTACTGGCTTTCAAGGTGACTGACAATTGCTGGCACGGCTACCCAAGCTATGAGGGCAAGCGGCAGTCAATCCAAATCAACTTCCTTACCGGCGATAGAGCAAAAAACAAGCACCAGTTTTTCCATGGAATCAGTGCAAAATTGAAATCCATATTTCGCTAATTTAGCAAAAACATTTTTATGAACTGATAAATATCAAGTCAAAGGATAAAAACGGCGATAACATTATTTATCCGGTGATGGAATTTTCCTCTCCAGCAGGAAAACCTGTTGCCACTTGGCACCGGGAAACTAAAATAGATCCCGGCAAATCACAGATCCGCTATTTATGAGCCGTAAGCGCACCCTTCAAAGCTGTCCGCGCCTGTCCCGATGGCAGACGTTGTTGCTTTTATTGGTATTTCTCAGCGTTCGCGGCTTGGTACCGGCTGGATTTATGCCAGCTGCTTTTGCAGCTGGTACGCCCTATGGCCTGTGCCATGGAGATAGTCGCAGCGCCTTGCTTTTAAATGCGCTGGCTACCCCACCTACCCTTGAGCACCATCACAATCACCAGGCTGAACACAGTAGTGGCCATAATCACGATGCGTTGACCGCGCATTCGTTTGCCGACAATCACTGTAATTTTTCTGCCGCTGCTACTGTTGCCAGTGTCCCAGTAGCAGACTTGGATTTATTTTCTGAAGGGCAAACACCTCGCACTTCAACCCCCGGCTTCAACTTAGTTTCTGCCGTCGCCTACACTTTACCCCTTATTCGCGCCCCTCCCCGACCATCCATTATTTAAATATTTTTCGACTGTTTATGTCGTAATTTCCTGAGGCTCCGTAATTCATAACCACTGCTTGTCAGTATGTGGCTTTGACCTGCGTCCGCACATATAGCCTCAGAGGAAAAGGAGCTCCAGCTGGCCCTATTTGCCAGCAGGGAGAAACCCGCGCTCACCTGAAAAATGGGTGCGCCAATGCCTGTGCTCACGATGCAGGCAAATGATGGATAGATCAGAATGCAAAAAGTGATTAAAACCAAGCCTCTCAAGAAAAAAACTGCAGAGAAATTATCCGATGGATTTCACCTGCCCACTCCGCTCGCACTTGCGATTTTTGCCAGTTGTGCCTACCCAAGCAGCCTGTTTGCCAGTGAGACAACTGAGAGCAAGGATGAGGAAATGGAGCAGATGGTTGTTACTGGGGTAAAAACTGAGCTGCCCTTAAACCTGGTGACAGATCCGAAAAAACCGCGTCAGCCATTACCTGCTAATGATGGTGCCGATTATCTGAAAACCATTCCCGGATTTACTGTAGTGCGCAAAGGCGGAACCAGTGGCGATCCATTGCTTCGCGGCATGGGTGGCTCAAGACTGGGGATGCTATTGGATGGTGAATCCATGATGGGAGGCTGCCCTGGCCGTATGGACCCCCCTACTGCTTATATATTTCCCGAGAGTCTCGATGAAATCGAAGTAGTAAAGGGACCACAAACTGTCTTACACGGTCCCGGTAACTCCGCGGGGGTAGTGCTGTTCAAGCAATTGCAGGAACGCCCCACAAAAAATGAATGGGATATGCACGCGAGTCTGCTCGCCGGCAATGCTGAGAGAAAGGATGGGCTACTCGATATCGCCTATAAAACTCCACAGTTCTCTCTACGTGGGTCAAGCTCTTCAGCCTCTGCTGACGATTATGAAGATGGCGATGGTAACAAAGTGCATTCCAATTATGAGCGATGGAGCGGCATGGTAAACCTTGCCTGGACTCCTGATGACGATACCCGCCTGGAATTTGACAGCGCTTTCAGCGATGCCGAGGCGGCCTATGCCGACCGTGGCGTGGATGGCAGTAAATTTGCGCGTGAAAATTATAAAGCCAAATACCGCCACAGTAATATCGGCGATCTGTTGAATGCCGTCGAAGTGCAGGTGTATTACAACTATATCGACCACATAATGGATAATTACAGTCTGCGTGAACCCTCGGGAATGACTGCTAACCCCATCGCGATGAATTTAGACAGCGAAACACTGGGAGGCAAAGTAAGCCTACAACTTACCCCTGTAGATAATATCGAACTGGCTACTGGGCTGGACATGTGGAAAAACCGTCACCGTGGTCGTATGAGCATGAACCAGGCGAGGCTCGATTACCGCCAACTCAACTGGGATGCGGATGCGGAATTTTCCCAGCTGGGCATTTTTTCCGAAGCCAGTTGGCAGTTTGCTCCCGATCAGCGCTGGATCGCCGGTGCCAGACTGGATGATTGGGAAGTGAAAGATCTACGAGAGACCATCTCGGTCTCTATGATGTCCAAAGTAGATAACCCGACCGCTGGAGAGAGTCGCTCCGAGCAGCTACATAGCGGTTTTATACGCTACGAATTGGCGCTGCCGAGTGCCCCCAACAGTTCTACCACTCTTTATGCCGGACTCGGATACAGTGAGCGTTTCCCGGATTACTGGGAAATATTCGCCCGAGAAGGAGAAAACTCCTACAGTGCGCTCGATATTAATTCGGAAAAAACCACCCAATTGGATATCGGATATATTTATCGTAGCGAAAAGCTATCCGCCAGTATATCTACCTTCACCAGTGACATTCGAGATTATCTACTGGTCCAAAACGATTATCAGAAAGCAGCTGTACCCATGGGGATGGGTGACATGACTTCTATGAGCAGTGATATGGACATGGGGGAAAGCACAGATATCCGTACCACTGCCGTAGTCCGTAATGTGCAAGCCCGCACCTGGGGGCTGGAGCTGGATGCCAGTTACCAGCTGAGTGAAAACTGGCGCACGGAGTTAACCCTTACATCTGTACGCGGCGCCAACGACACAGACAAAACCACCCTGGCCCAACTTCCACCATTGGAAACCCGCCTGGGCCTGCATTATGAGCAGCCCCAATGGTCTGCTGGCGTATTGTGGCGGGCCATATCCAGTCAGGATCGCGTGGATATCGGCAAAGGCAATATTATCGGCCAGGATTTTGGCACAACGGATTCTGCCGATGTTCTCTCTATTAATGCAGGATGGCGGCCCGGTAAAAGTTTGCTGATCACTACCGGTATCGACAACCTACTGGACGAAACCTACGCGGAGCATGTCAGCCGTGCCGGTGCAGAAATTCCCAACTTTCCACAGATATCAAGGGTAAATGAGCCTGGTCGTACTTTTTGGCTAAAGGCAGTTTATCGAATCTGAGATTCGGGGCTCCTTGTGAGCCCCATCTCTCTACCTGGAGTTTGCAAAGCCAGTCACATGATTACGACTTAATACAGGTGGAAAAGAGGAAAATAGCAGCCGGCATTAAGTTATTGATAACGTATTGCAAAAACGAATAAATTTATTGTTTTAAAAACGATAGGAAAAGTTCAAAGTCAACGTGCGCAGGTGTCCTAAATTTACTCTGTAAACAGAACCAATATCGTTATAGTTGTACTCCAGTGAAGTATCAAAATCCTGGGTCCACATAAAACGGTAACCAACCCCTAGATTCCAGAAGGTATCACTGCCACTGGCATCGATGACATGATAATAATAACCATCGTAATACCATTCATCATACCGATCCCCAAAGTGCCATTTGTCTTCATGGTGATACCAGTAACCATATTTGCGCACATCATTTAGATCAATATCTGCATAATTCCAGCCCGCCATCCAGTAGAGGCATTGCACATAGCAGTTCAGGGTGAAATCAATCTTAAAATTAAGCCCAATTTGGCTAATATCCACATGGTTATCATCGAAGCGTGAGGCACGTAGTTCTACCTGCCATACCCCCACTGCCGGAGTAATACCAACGCTGGCATATCCAAAGAAATCCCTGTCACTATTGAGTTGCAGCTCTCCAGAGCCCAGTCCCAAGGTGCCAATAACCCGGTACTCCCCAGATTCAATTCCATCGAAGGGGTTGTTCCACTCTACCGCACTGGCTAAAGGGGCAAGCAGCATGGATAGAAAACACAGAACCACTCTCATTACCACCATCCTTGTAAGGCATCCCCGATACAAGCGCATAGTAAAAATCTATGCACTTTCGACATCAATAATGGCCCAAATGCCACCGGCAAAAGCCGGGTTTTCCTTCAGACTGTCCATCTCCTGAGGCTTGGGCACCGGTTCTCCTGCTCGACGCAGCTCCTCAAGGCGCTGAAAGATAGTCTCCGCCATTTTCTGCAAAGCGCCATCAAGAGTTTCGGCATAGCAATGACAATGCGGAAGGTCTGGCGCTATGGCACCAAAGCCGGCGTATTCAATATTGTGAAGCACAACCGGATAGCGCATTGGAAATTACTCTTATGCATTAACTTTCCAAAGCGTAGACGGGTTTCTATTGCATGGAGTTTTTTTGGTAATAGAAATCAACGATTTTTTCAGAAAAATTTCTGGCTGTTTTTCCGTACAAAAACTGAGAGGACTAAGGAAATAATTCCACTATCAAGCCCCCATGAAACCCCTTACTGGAAAAATAAAATAGGATATCCAGAAATCTATCCAGTACTTTTTTATGACTACCAAGGGAGTTTATAAAGGGGGAACTATTGATAAATATTGCCCCGTCGAAAGTGCAAATATGTCACTAAGGGGATTTTAGCAGTTTGAAATCAACGTAATATTCAACGGGGCATACGCCCCAGTAAGGCTCGGCGGGAAAAAACCATGCCATTGTAGGTTCGTTTCAGTAAATCCTGAGTTTCAGAAAATCCATCCTCAAGTGTTTCTGAGCGACGCTGTAACCAATCAATTTCCTGCTCCAGTTGCCGTCGTAGACAGCGTATATCATTGATTTGGCTAACCGCCGATTTCACCTTATTGGACATGATGACGGCCTTTTTGAAATTGCGCACTTACGCATAAATATTCTGGAAGCGCCCCGCTACAGAAACGCGGGGCAAAGCAAGATTAGTTCACCGAGGATTCACTCGCGAGTAGTTCCTGCCAGTCAAAAGATTTATCTCCAATGACATAAAAGAACGGGTTAAGCAGGGAGTCCTTGCTGTTGTAGCGCAAAAGCTGAAATTGCTCGTCAATCACAGTGCCACCAGCGGCCTCAACTACAGCCTGCGCCGCTGCGGTATCCCACTCACAAGTTGGAGCCAGACGCGGATAGAGGTCCGCTGCGCCCTCTGCCACTAGGCACAATTTCAGGGAGCTGCCCATATTTTTGCAAGCCACTGTTCCCAGCTTGGCCTCTATACGCTCCACTAACTGATCCACGGCGCCAGCACCATGGCTGCGACTGGCAACCAGTTCAACTGCCTCACCAGCATCCAGGCGCGGTTTCAGCGGCCGTACATGGATTTCTGATTCGCCCAACTCGGTGCGTTTGAAGGCTCCCGAATCCTTGCAACCGGCATAGGTAATTTCCAAAACCGGCACGTGTACCACCCCCAGAATTGGCTCACCATTTTCAATTAAAGCCACATTTACCGTGAATTCTCCAGTACGGCGAATAAACTCTTTGGTGCCATCCAGAGGGTCGACAATCCAGTAACGTTGCCATTGGCTGCGCTCTGCAAAAGAAGGCATTTCCTGTTCTTCAGATAGTACTGGCACACCCTCGATCAGCCCTGCCAATGCCGGGGCCAGTATTTTGTGCGCAGCGAGATCAGCTGCAGTAACCGGTGAATCATCCGCCTTGGTGTCGATCTCCAGTTCAGCATTGCTGTGGTAAACCTCTAAAATCGCCTCACCGGCGCGTTTGCAGCTTTCAATCACCTGCTCCAATAATGCCTTATTCATTAAAAAAACTTCCTATTTTCAGTGACCGCCATAATAGGGTTTCAGGCGGAAAACAAATCTTTTACTGAAAGGTAGCGCTCCCCGCTATCGTAACTGAACACCAGTACCCGGCTACCCGGAGCAAACTCGCCCTCACGCTTTTTCACTGCGGCCAGGCTGGCGCCGGAAGAAATACCAATGAAAATTCCTTCCTTCACCGCACATTGACGCGCCATTTCAAAGCTGTCTTCCTCACTCACGAGAACAGTGCCATCGAGTACTTCGGTATTGAGCACCTCCGGAATAAAACCAGCGCCAATGCCCTGCAAGCGGTGTAAACCTTTCTCGCCACCGCTGATTACCGGTGACTTTTCCGGTTCGACCGCAAAAACCTGCAATTTGGGGAAACTCTCCTTCAGGACTTCACCACAACCGGTAATATGACCACCAGTACCAACACCGGTAATCAGGTAATCCAAACCTTCGGGAAAGTCTTCCAGGATTTCTTTCGCAGTGGTACTCCTGTGCACCTGAGCATTTGCGCGGTTGCGGAATTGCTGTGGCATCCAGCTATGTTGATGCTGGGATAAAAGCTCCTCAGCTTTGGCAATAGCGCCTCCCATACCCTGCTCCTTGGGCGTCAGGACCAGCTCAGCCCCCATCGCTTTCATTACCTGGCGGCGCTCCAAAGACATGGACTCAGGCATGGTAAGGATCAGACGATACCCTTTTACTGCTGCCACCATCGCGAGACCTATACCGGTATTGCCTGAAGTGGGTTCGATAATAACGCCGCCAGGCTGCAAAATACCGCGGCGTTCTGCATCCTCAATCATCGCCAGGGCAATACGATCCTTAATACTGCTCCCCGGATTAAAGCGCTCCACTTTCATCCACACCTCAATATCGGGGCGGAACATATGGTTAATTCTTACATGTGGGGTATTGCCGATGGTTTCCAGAATATTGGCTGCCTTCATCGATGAAGCTCTCCGTTAATGACGTCCACGGCATACAAACCAACCTGCCGGGACAATAAATGTCAGTTCGCGAATATTAACCCAGATGCTGCGCATCCTGAGATTTCACAGGTAAAAATCCAAGACTGCTGAGAAAGCTGTTAGATTCCCTCCGGGGATTACATCGGATAACAATAAACAGATCTCAAAGAGTACCGCTATGACCATCAATGCCACTACCACTTCACAGTCAGAGTATCTGTCTCCGGCCACATTCATCCTTTGCGCAGCCCTCTTTATGCTGCTAGAAGGTTTAGGGGTTCAGGGCCTGTGGATGGCTTCGCTGAAAGCCCTGCCTATTGCGATACTCGGTCTCATGGCACTGCGCCATCTGGGTGGCCTCACCCGCCGTCTAACCCTCGTGGCCCTGTCCTTTTCCGCCCTGGGCGATGTGCTGCTGGAAATGGATTTTCATAATCAGTTTGTCTTTGGCCTTGGGGCTTTCTTATTAGCGCAACTGGTCTATGTCGCAAACTTCCTGCGCTTTGCGAACTTCCGTAACAGGCGCAGCCTGCTGCGTATTGTGCCAGTAATCCTTGCAGCGGTATTGTTGGCACAACTGATTCTTCCAGCTACGGGAGAGCTGGCGCCGGCGGTATTGGTTTATTTGCTTGCAATCGTCGCTATGGCTCTCGCAGCCGCAGCTCACCGTGGGCACTCTGGCCTGCTGTTCACTGGGGCACTTGTTTTTCTGTTGTCCGATACACTGATCGCCCTGAATAAGTTCATCACGCCGCTACCCTTTGCCGATACGGCAATCATGCTTACCTATTACAGTGCGCAACTTGCCATCCTGTACGGAGTCCGTCGGGCGCAGGCATAATAGGCCCTGTCATTGGGAGGAGACGCAAGCCAGCTACACTTTGGCTTCCCGCCCTCACCATAAGGAGGTAGACAGGCCGCATGCTCGACTGGCGAAGTATCAACACCGTATTACTGGATATGGACGGCACCCTGCTGGATTTGCACTACGATAACCACTTTTGGCTCGACCATCTGCCAAAGCGCTATGCGCAGGTACACGGTCTGGACCCAAAGCAGGCACAGCTAAAGCTTGAGAAGGAGATCGATGCACGCCGCGGCACTCTCGAGTGGTACTGCCTGGACTTCTGGGCTGAAGCGTTGCAGCTGGATATCCTGGCCATACTGCGTGAGATTGAAGGACGTATTGCCCTGCGCCCTCACACAGAGGCCTTCCTACAGGGCCTGCAACAGCTTCAAAAACCCACCTTCCTCGTCACCAATGCGCACCGCCTGGGGCTCGACCATAAGCTGGAGATCACCGGAATCGGCCGCTGGTTTGACGATATTATTTCCTCCCATGACTATGGACATGCCAAGGAAAGCGAGCACTTTTGGCACGCCCTGCGCAAAGAGGTGGGATTTGATCCCGAGCGCACTCTCTTCGTGGATGACAACCAAAGTGTGTTGGCTGCGGCACAGGATTATGGCATCGCCAACCTGCTATGCATTCGCCAGCCGGATAGCCGGGGGCCCAGGCGGGAAGTAACCGACTTCCCGGCCATCCATCACTTCGATGAAATAATGGCCCTGGAGACAGGCGCCACTCATACCGGCCAGGGATAAAGCAACACCCTGGCAACGCACTCAGTAAAATTTCGGATTAAATGGAAAAAGTACGTATCGACAAGTGGCTCTGGGCCGCACGTTTCTTCAAGACCCGCAGTATCGCCAAGCAAGCTATCGATGGGGGCAAGGTGCACGCCGATGGCCAGCGAGTCAAAGCCAGTAAGGAAGTCTCCGTTGGAGCCGTCCTGAGTATTCGCCAGGGCTGGGACCAGCTTGAGGTCGAAGTTATCGCACTATCCGACCAGCGTCGCAGCGCCGACATCGCCCGCACCCTTTACCGCGAGACCGATGAAAGTATCGACCGACGTGAACGCGAGCGCAGCGAGCGCCAGGCAGCCAATGCGGGTATCCAGCGTGAACGCCCCAATAAGAAGCAGCGCCGCCAGATTCACCGTTTCCTGCGTGAGCAGAAGTAGGCCCAAATAATCAATGTGGTGAAAATTCCGCCATCATTTTTTATAGCTGCTACACTGGCCCAACTTAACCCGATAGAAAACAGCCATGATGAAACGACTGATCGCCATCTCCCTGCTGCTTCTGCTCGGTATGCAGACCGCTGCCGCAGACAGCCGCGAACACGAACAACTAAAACGCTCAATCATCAAGATTTACACCACTGCCGCTGCCCCGGATTACTTTAATCCCTGGGCCCTGTTAAACCCCAAGCAGCTATCCGGTTCCGGTGCAGTTATCCGCGATCAACAGATCCTCACTAACGCCCATGTCGTGGCCAATGGCAGTTTTATCCAGGTGCAGCGCCATGGGGATGCGAAGAAATTCCGCGCACGAGTAAAGTTTGTCTCCCACGACGCCGATCTTGCACTGCTGACAGTGGACGATGAAAGCTTCTTTACCGATACCCGCCCCCTAACACTGGGCAAGCTGCCAGATCTGCAGGAGGAAGTGACTGCCTATGGTTATCCCATCGGTGGTAAATCCCTATCGATTACCCGCGGTGTGCTATCCAGGGTAGAGCACCAGTATTACGCCCACGCAGAAAGTTACCTGATGGCCGGCCAGATCGATGCCGCCATCAACCCCGGCAATAGCGGCGGTCCAGTCATTTCCAATGGCCGTATTGTCGGTGTGGCCATGCAGACCAACCAAAGCGCCGAAAACCTGGGCTACTTCGTACCCCCAAGCGTGATTGCCCATGTGCTCGAAGATGCGAAAGATGGCGTTCATCAGGGCTTTCCAGAGCTGGGAGTAGTTACCCAAAGCCTCGAGAGCCCCTCCATGAAAAAAGCCGCCGGTCTCAGTGAAGATCAGGATGGCGCCATGGTAGTAAAGGTATTCAGTGATGCCCCGGTGGCGGAAGTGTTGAAACCTGGCGATGTGCTGCTGGAAGTGGATGGCTTCAAGGTGGCCGCCGATCGCACAGTAGAGTGGCGTGAAAATCAGCGCACCAACTACCACTATGCCGTAGACCGTCACCACGTGGGAGACGCACTGCCTGTGCGCTTTTCCCGAAACGGCGAGGAGCAAACCGCTCAAGTGACTCTGGCGGCTGCCCCCCCTTCCCGTGCACTGGTACTCAGTGAGCAATTCGACCAACAGCCGCGCTACTACATTTTTGGTGGTGTGGTATTCGTGCCCCTTAATATGAATTTGATCAAGCGCTGGGGGAACAACTGGCACTCCAAGGCCCCTATTGATTACCTTTATGCGCGCAACCAATGGAGCGAGGAAAACCGTCGCGAGCTGGTGGTAGCCCTTAAGGTACTGCCCGCTAATGTCAATTTGGGTTACCACGACTGGAAGAACTGGATTATTGACTCGGTGAATGGTCACAGCGTCGCTGACTTCGACGAATTCGCCCAATTAATGGAAACCAATAAATCCGACTTCGTGGAGCTGCGAGATCGCTCCGGCTACCGCATGGTACTGGATGCCGCAGAGGCCCAGGAACAAGAGCCGCTGATCCTACAGACCTATCATATCCCCCAGCGACACTCGCAAGGGCTGTTCAGCCAGCTGGCCAATAAAGAAAAATAAGGCCCTTACCTGGGCCAGGGAGATACAGTGAAGCCGCTAAGAGGAACCTTTCTATTTACTGTCTGGCTCGGCGGCATGCTAATAGCTGCCGCTGTGAGCTCTGCAGAACTCTACCGCTGGGTAGATGAGGATGGGCGAGTGCACTTCAGTGACCGTGCCCCCGCAGCGGGCAAGGCCGAGAATATCTCCGGTAAACTGGGGCCCATCAACTCAGCCGAAGCCACACGGAAACGGGAAAGTCTGTTCAACCCCAGTTCAGCCAGTATTGACCGGGAGTACGAACAGCGCCAACAGAAGGAACAGCAAGCCCGCCAGCAGGAAATGGAGCAGCTTTGCGCCAAGGCGCGCCAGCGCCTGGCGACCCTCAACGGACGAGTTGCCTTTATTGACAAAAATGGTAAAGAAGTACACGTTACGGGGCTCGAGCGCCAGGAAATGGCCAAAAAGCTCCAGCGCCAGATCGCCAGTCGTTGTGGCTGAGCACTTTTCAGGCTATCGCATTCAGCCGGTATTCCCTGTACCGGCGCCATAATTGCCCAGGCCAGCTACCATTTAGGGATATCCACCTCTAAAATCCCGCGGTTTAAACACCGAGGCACTCGATCTATGTCCGATCAGCTGGAACGCTTTATCTTCTCCAAACACGATATTCGCGGGCAGATGGTGACCCTAACTGAATCCTATCGCGAAGTGCTGGAGCACAACCCCCTACCGGCACCGGTAGCGCGTCTGCTGGGTGAATTCCTGGCCGCAGCCTGCCTGCTTTCAACCACTCTTAAATTCGATGGTGTACTCAGCATACAAGCCCGTGGAGAAGGGGATTTACCTTTGATCATGGCTGAATGTACCCACCACAGCGACTTGCGGGGTATCGCCCGAGTGGCCGAAGATGCACAGATTGACGATGACGCAACCCTGGGCCAAATGATCGGCAGCCGCGGCGCGCTCGCTATTACTCTGGAACCTAAACGGGGTGAACGCTACCAGGGCGTAGTGCCCATGGAAAAAGAGAACCTGGCTGGGTGCCTGGAAGACTACTTTACCCAGTCGGAACAACTGGATACCCGCTTCTGGCTGGAATGCGATAGCAGCAGTGTTGGCGGCATTATGCTGCAGGTGTTGCCAGGCAATAATGCCGCTAGTGCAGAGGAAAACCGCGATGCCTGGGAAACCGCTCTGCACCTTGCCGATACGGTAACTGATAAAGAGCTGTTTACAGTTCCCCACGAGGAACTGATTCACCGCCTGTTTCATCAGTTGGAGCCTGCCACCCTGGGTACCGACAGCATCCGCTTCAAGTGCAGCTGTTCACGGGAGCGCAGCGCGAGGGCATTGATGTCCCTGGGTGCCGAGGACGTTTTCAAGCTATTGGATGAGCAGAACGGCGAGATTGTTTCAGATTGCCAGTTTTGCAATGCCCAATACCGCTTTGATCGCGACCAGATTGAATCCCTTCTAAACGCCCCCCCCCACACTCTGCACTGAGTGGGCTGCCCGGGCGGGGGCTCCATCCCCCGCCAATTACTATCTACAAAATAGGGTTATTAGCACCACCATTATTCACAAGGCAAATTCCACAACAATAACCCATACATCAAGCTGATGATTAATTGCTTAATTTATGGTGACAGCGCTGTCAAAGCGCAAAAAATGACCGTCTTTGCTATCCGCTTATTTTGAATTTTGCCATAATGCGCCCCCCAAATTTTGCCTGGCTGCCTAATACTTGGGCAGCCCTAATATTTTTACTATCCAACATTCACGGGTAATCGACGAATGGCACAGATCGACGACACCGCGCTGGTTTTCAAGAACCTATCACCAGCACAATTGGTAGAGCAGGCTCTTACGCGCGGCGAGGGCAAATTATCTGACACAGGCGCGCTGGTCACTGAAACCGGCGCCCGTACCGGCCGTTCCCCAGCGGACCGCTTCGTTGTGGAAGAGCCCTCCACCGCCGACAGCATCGCCTGGGGCAATGTGAACCGCCCCTTTCCGCAGGATAAATTCGATGCCCTGTGGGACCGTGTAGAGGCATTTGTCTCCGGTGGTGACAGCTTCGTGCAACAGCTCCATGTTGGCCAGGACGAAGATCACTACCTGCCGGTTGTCGTAACCACCCAGACCGCGTGGCACAACCTGTTCGGCCGCAACATGTTTATCCGCGCTGAGAAGTACAACCCCAAGGGCAAGGAAGAATGGCGCATCCTGCACGCACCGAACTTCGTGTGTGAGCCTGAGCGCGACGGCACCAACTCCGAGGGCTGTGTAATTATCAACTTTGGCCAGCGCAAAGTTCTGCTGGCTGGCATGCGCTACGCCGGTGAAATGAAGAAGGCAATGTTCTCCGTTCAGAACTTCCTCCTGCCGGAAAAAGACGTAATGCCCATGCACTGCGCTGCCAACGTTGGTGAAGACGGCGACACCTGCCTGTTCTTTGGCCTGTCCGGCACCGGTAAGACCACCCTATCCGCCGACCCGGAACGCTACCTGATTGGCGACGATGAGCACGGCTGGACCAAGGGTGCAGTATTCAATATGGAAGGTGGTTGCTACGCGAAAACCATCGACCTGAGCCAGAAGAATGAGCCGGTAATCTGGGATGCCATTCGTTTCGGGGCCATCGTTGAGAACGTGGTAACCAACGAACACGGCACTGCTGACTACTGCGACACCAGCCTCACCGAAAATGGCCGCTGCTCCTACCCACTGGAACACGTGGAAATGCGCCAGCTGGAGAACCGCGCCGGAGAGCCGAAAAATGTAATCTTCCTCACCTGTGACGTATCCGGTGTATTGCCCCCGGTATCCATCCTCTCCAAAGAGGCTGCGGCATACCACTTCCTATCTGGTTACACAGCGCGCGTGGGCTCTACCGAGCTAGGTGCAGAAGCCGGTATTCACCCGACCTTCTCCACCTGCTTCGGCGCACCTTTTATGCCGCGCGCTCCTCGCGAGTACGCCGACCTGCTGATGAAGCGCATCGAGGACTTCGGCTCCAAGGTTTACCTGGTCAATACTGGCTGGACTGGTGGTTCAGGCAATAATGGCAAACGTTTCCCGATCCCAGTAACCCGCGCAGTAGTTGCCGCTATCCAGAACGGCGCGCTACAAGGCACCGCCACCGAGCACCTGGAAACCCTGAACCTGGACATTCCTTTGGAAGTACCGGGTGTAGACAAAGCCTACCTGAACCCACGCGAAGCCTGGGATGACAAGGCAGCCTACGACGACCAGGCCGGCAAGCTGGCCAAACTTTTTGCCGAAAACATTGAGAAATTCAATGTGAACGATGAAGTGAAGAACGCCGGTCCCAAGGCCTAAGTTCCACTTCCCAGAACACTCCACAACGATATCAAATCGCTGAGGAGTCTAAAAAGCCCCAAGGCCGCAAGGCCTCGGGGCTTTTTTATGCACAGTTCAGCCCACCCTACGCAACTGCCCCGCCGAATTTTGCGGCTATAGTGTTTAAACAAACGCCGACGATTTGGGCGCCTGCGGATCGAAGCCCCGCTTCGCAGTACAGCTCCAGGAGCAGAAGTCTCAGCTCATGTCCGCTGACAAATTTTTGATACGTTTCAACATACTGTACCCATACCGGCCGCCCGGTCGCAGGGTTAACCGGGTGGTGGTTGTATTCCTGACACTGCTGCTGGCTTCAATATTGCTGATACTGTGGCTTTTTCTCTACCAAAAGTCCCTGGATAAGCCCTATGTGGAGATAAGGGGCCATCGTGTTGCCAGCGCAGATAATTTTGATGGATTCCTGCGCTACGGCGACAACCGGGAACGGGTACAGGCTCTCAGTCGCTACCTGGCGAGCCGGGGTATAGCAAATGTTGTCCCGGTAAGTAGCTTGCTACGCCAGGGCGGCGGATGGATAGAATTGAGAGAACCTCCTTTTGCTATTCCACCCCAAAGCGAGTGGCACAACATAGTCAAAACTTTGACACTACTGCGGGATCAGATCATTCCTCTAATTGGCTCTGTAGATGTGGTCGCAGGATTTCGCAGTGACGCTTATAACCGCAAGCTGGAACACAGTGACAAGGCCCATCATCGAGACTTTTGTGCCCTGGACCTGATCCCCAAATCGAATATCAGTCACCGGGAGCTAGTGGAGGAATTGCGCGCCCTTCACGCGCGCCTCGGCCCGGAGAGCAATTTCGGCCTCGGCCTCAGCGATGGAGTGCGCTTCCATATAGACACCTGCGGCTATCGCATCTGGTAATTGGCGGAGATGCCCATGGATATTCAAGACAACAAAGCTACCGAAACCAATAGCCCGCGTCGCCGATTACTGCTGCTTGCTGCCATTCTCATCGCAGCCATTATTACCGTATTACTTTTTACTTCAGAGAAAACACGGGAGCTCGGCGAGCGTTTAATCAGCCCCATCGATTTACTACCATTACCAGAAATCCCCGATATTTATGATATTCAGGGGTATCCAGCGGCATCTGAGCGGCTCTTCAGCCGCTTTCTTAAACAGGAAGACAACAATATCCTGTTTTCCAAGCTGAAAGATTTCCTGCGCATTAATCAGGTAGACCAGGTTGTGCCCCCGTTTGAATTGTTGCGCCAAGGCAGCGATTGGCAGGATCTGGATGAACCGCCATTTGCCATTCCCCCGGTAGGAAACTGGGGAACCATGGTATACACACTGCGGGCAGTGCAGCGTGAAATCGTACCAATTATCGGCCCCGTCACCGTAGTCTCCGGTTGGCGCACCACCAGCTATAACAGTAAGGCCGGCGGCTCCAGGGGCAGCAAGCACCTGCACTTTTGTGGACTGGATATAGTTCCGCAGAAAAAGTTCTCTCGCGAGCAACTGGTACCGGTACTGAAGAATATCCATAAGTACAACGGCCAACAGTGGAATATGGGCCTGGGCATCTATAAAGGTATTCGCTTTCATGTGGACACCTGCGGTTACAGGCGCTGGTAAATCCCTCTTGCTTCTGCTTAGATAGAGCGCAAATAAGGCGCCCGATACCACAGGGCTTTTGCAGAAGCAGAGGAAGTTCCCGTGCAGGAAAAATTGGAAAGGCGCTCGTTTATCCTTTCACTTCTATTGGTTTCAGTAGCCTTCCTGCTACTTGTAAAACCTTTTTTCACACCGATTTTCTGGGCTTGTGCCATCGCCCTGATCTTTTACCCGGTATACCGCCTTCTGATGCAGCGTTTTCCAAACTCGCCCAATTCCATGGCGCTGCTGACCCTGTTCATGTGTATTGTGCTGCTGGTGATACCGGTACTGGTGGTGGCCACTTCTTTTATCAATGAGGCGGTAACGCTTTATCACAAAGTACAAAACGGTGAGATTGATATTTCCAAATCTCTGGAGCAGGTGCGCAGCGCCTTCCCACGGGTCAACGATATGCTTGAGAGCATAGGAGTGGACATTGAGGAGGCCAAGCAGCGCCTACTCGGCGGAGTAATGAATGCGGGCAGCTTTGTCGCCAGAAATGCTATCGAGGTGGGCCAAAACACTGTTAACTTTTTTGTCATGCTGGGTCTGATGCTCTATCTCACCTTCTTTTTAATCCGCGATGGTGAGCGGCTAGTTAACCTGATAATACACGCGCTTCCCCTCGGCGATGAGCGCGAGCACCTGCTTCTGGCCAAGTTTGCCGAGGTCACCCGTGCAACCATCAAGGGCAACCTGGTGGTCGCCATTACCCAAGGCACCCTGGGCGGTATTATTTTCTGGGTCCTAGACCTACCTGCACCGCTTTTGTGGGGGGTCCTGATGACACTGTTATCACTGCTACCAGCAGTAGGTGCAGCATTGATCTGGTTCCCCGCATCCATTTACCTATACGGGGTAGGGGAACCCATTAAAGCCACTATATTGCTCGCCTACGGATTTACTGTGATCAGCCTGGTAGACAATATACTGCGCCCGATTTTAGTTGGGCGGGATACCAAGCTGCCAGACTATCTGGTGCTGTTTTCCACTGTGGGCGGCCTGTTTATGTTTGGTGTCAGCGGCTTTGCCATAGGCCCGCTACTCGCCGCGCTGTTCATCGCCTTTTGGGAAATTTTTATGCGGGAGTTTGTGCACCCGGAAGATATGCTGATGCCACCCAGACCTGATAGCGAGTAAAACTCACCTGGACTCTTTAACGCTCTGTGGGAGCCTGAGACTCCCTTTGACGTAGCGCTTTCAGGCGCTGGTTGAGATCACTCATCGGCGCCTGGTCAACCAGTAACACCCCCTGGTTGGCCCTGTCTAAATCGGCGATCAGCAAAATCACCGTGGCAAAGGTGAGAGCCAGTGCCAGTACAACCTGCACCGAACCACCGCGGCTGATCCCCAGCTGGTAACCAATCGCCAGCATGGCCAGTATTGTCATAAAGTACAGCGCCAGCCACAGGGGGGCGGGAATACGATACTGCAGGCCCACCACCACCCTTGCGCGATGCAAGTCCATCAGGGTGTTTACCGGATCGGAAAATTGGCGCAGGTAATCCGCATTGTAACCCTGGGCAATATGGCTCTGTACCAGTTGCCACAGCTGCCGCTGAATTTCCTCACTGCGTTTGATATCAGCAGAGCTTACCGGTGTAGAGGGATCAAAATCACGCAGATCCACATATTCCGCAAGCAATCCACGGGCGCGCTCACGTTTCGTTTTCTCAAGAAAGTCCGCATTCAGGTAGGCCGCCAGGATAGTATTAACCTCCTGCAACAACAGAGCCTTGCGCTCATTAAAGCGGTCCGCGGTCATATTGAAGGTAAACGCTAAAACAAATGCCACCAAACCAAGCGTTGCCGCAACAGCACTGCCAATCGACGACTCACCAGCAACGCTCTCTCTTCTCTGGCGCCTATGCCCCCAGAATACCCCTAACGCCAAAGCGCAGAGAACCAGTGCCACTGTAATCAGATATATCAGGGGCAATGGCAGCAAATAGAAAATATTACCCGAGTGCATAAGAGTCCCCACAGACTGAGGAAAGTCTGGCCCAGCGGGGTATCACTGGCCAGTTTTTCCAGGCTCTCTGCAGGGCTAAAGAAGTGGCGTATTTATAATGAACCTACTAGTTTGTACCATATGGCAGCGGTAGCATAGGCGCAACATATCCGAGAGCAAACATACTATGAAATACTGGATTACCCTGGTTTTAACTACGCTGATCAGCCTGCCATTGATGGCCCTTGAGGTTGGTGACAGAGCACCGGACTTCTCTCTTCAAGGATCAGACGGCAATACACACAGACTCGCTGAACACAAAAATAGAAATGCAGTAGTAATCGCCTGGTATCCACGTGCCTTTACCAAGGGCTGCACGATAGAGTGCAAATCACTGGCAAAAAATGGACACAAGATTCGCAAGTTCAATGCTGCCTACTTTATGGCAAGCACCGATGATATTGATGAAAACACACGCTTCGCTAAGCACAATGAAGCCGACTTCCCTCTCCTGAGCGATCCTTCAGGTGAAGTCGCCAAGGCTTACGGTGTGCTAGTTCCAATGATCAATATTGCCCGGCGTATTACTGTCTATATCGGTAAGGATGGGAAAGTCCTGAAAATTGATAAAGACGTTAACCCTGCCACCAGTGCAGAGGATATTGCCAGAAACCTGGCCAAACTAGGCATAGAAAAGAGTGAGCCCTAAAAATATTAATAAATCTGGCCCGAAGCACTCAGGGCCAGATTTATCCGACTCAACTTAATTTATGACATCATTCTATTACGAAAGAAATGCCAAAGCAGCACTTCTCCCCCTCAAAATCCCCAAGCCACTTGCAAACACTTAACGTAGCCTCACCTCGACTGGATTTAATTACGTGCTCTAGTAAATAATCCGGCTCACCGGAAGCAAAGACGCGCTTATCCGCCTCTCGCAGAGCTTGAGCATTTTCCGCCCAAGTTAGTTGAGCGTCGGTTTTTCCCACTACATCCTCACCGGCCAACTCGCAAATTTTGCGATTACCCCAAATATATTTTTCATCTTGATCTTTCACCCAAAAAAGAAACGGCACATTATCAACAACTCTAAGCTCTTCAGCGTTCATAGAACTCCATCTCCAGCCACTACATTCATATTTGAACTGCATTAATAAATGCAAGTGTAAAAGCCAAAGGAGGTTTTGCCTTTATCATTCATTGAGTATTAACATGAAAATTCTTATTTCATCTTTGTCAGAAATAGCCGGAGGCACAAAAATAGTTCTTAATTGCCGCTAATCTCCAGCTCTTTTAATTTTCTTGTCAGGGTATTTCGTCCCCAACCAAGTAAATCTGCGGCATCACGCTTGCGCCCGGCCGTATGCTTTAAAGCAATCTCGATCAGGGCACGCTCAAATGCGGGAACTGCCTCACTGAGTATTTCGCGCCGCCCGGATGACAGGGCCTGATCAGCCCAAATACGTAGGGCTTTTTGCCAGTCCAGTGGGGTTTCGCTCTCCTGCCCTTGTTGGTGCAGTTCCTGGGGCAAGTCTTCGATATGTACTTCACGGCCAGAGGCCATAACGGTAATCCAGCGACAAGTATTTTCGAGCTGCCGTACATTTCCAGGCCAATCCAAACCTGACAGGTAACCCTCTGTTTCCTTAGTCAGGATTTTTGGTTCCACCCCGAGGTCTTTTGCGGCAGCATTGAAGAAGTGACGCACCAGCCTTGGGATATCTTCACGGCGATCGGCCAACCTTGGAATATGAATGCGGATTACATTCAAGCGATGAAATAGGTCTTCGCGGAATTTATGCTGCAGTACCAGCTCCTCAAGGTTTTGATGGGTGGCGGCAATAATCCGCACATCCACTTTTACCGGAGTGTGTCCGCCAACCCGATAAAACTCCCCATCCGCCAATACTCGCAGAAGCCGCGTCTGGGTTTCTGCCGGCATATCACCAATTTCATCCAGGAAAAGGGTACCGCCATTGGCCTGCTCAAAACGCCCGGCACGCTGGGAGCTGGCCCCGGTAAAAGCGCCTTTCTCATGCCCAAACAATTCAGACTCCATCAAGTCTTTCGGAATCGCGGCCATATTCAGGGCGATAAAGGGTTTTTCCCTTCGTGGACTGTGATTGTGCAACGCCTGAGCCACCAGTTCCTTACCAGTGCCAGACTCACCATTGATTAATACAGTGATATTTGAGTGAGAGAGCCTGCCGATCGCACGGAAAACTTCCTGCATCGCCGGCGCTTCACCAATGATTTCTTTATTCTCGGTGCCATTATCCTGTTCAATGCGCTCTTCCTGCGCCTGCTCACTGGCGTGCACCAGGGCGCGGCGTGTAACCGCTACAGCCTCATCAATATCAAAAGGCTTAGGCAGATATTCAAAGGCACCGCCCTGATAGGCGGCGACAGCACTATCCAGATCCGAGTGGGCAGTCATAATAATGATCGGCATGTTTGGACGTTCCGCCTGGAAGCGCTGAAGCAACTTGAACCCATCGGAGCCCGGCATACGAATATCGCTAATCACCACGTCCGGTGAATCGCTGTAAAAATCATCCAGGGCACGGTCGCCACTCTCGTAGCATTGGGTTTCTATCCCCTCCCGAGAAAGCGCCCGCTCCAGCACCCAGCGGATAGATCTGTCGTCGTCAATTATCCAAACGCGATTACTCATTCTCTAGGTTCCTGTATTGGCTAATTCGATAGTCAACGGCAAATAGATCTGGAATACCGTGCGACCGGGACGGCTGTCACACTTAATTAGGCCGCGATGCTGACTGATAATGTTCTGTGATATGGATAGCCCTAAGCCGGAGCCCTCCGCGCGCCCTGATATCATCGGGAAGAAGATCCGCTCACGGATCTCCTCGGGAATACCGGGACCGTTATCTTCAATTTCGATACGGCATACCAGTGGACAATTGCGACGACCAATTGTGAATTGGCGCTGGACCCGTGTGCGCAATACCATCTCCCCACTGGCGAGACCGATACTCTCATTTATCGCTTGCATTGCATTGCGGGCGATGTTCAGCAGTGCCTGGATCAACTGTTCGCGATCCGCTGGTACATCCGGGATAGAGGGGTCGTAATCCCTGCGGATACTCAGTTCACCATCACATTCCACCTCCAGAAGCTGTGCCACTCGCTCCAGGATTTCATGGACATTGGTCTCCGCCAGTTTCACCGGCTGACGCGGTCCCAACAAGCGGTCCACCAAATTGCGCAGGCGGTCCACCTCCTCAATGATGATCTGTGTGTACTCTTCCAGAGAGGCATCTGGTAACTCTCTCTGAAGCAGTTGTGCCGCACCGCGGATACCGCCGAGGGGGTTCTTCACTTCATGTGCCATGCCCCGCACCAGGTTACGCGCAGTTTCCTGGGTACTGAGCAATGCATCTTCACGTGCAATGCGCAGCAGGCGGTCCATAGGTTGCACCTCAAGCAGCAAAACACCTAGCTCTGGCACAGGACTCACCGAGTAATCCACAGTGCGCGTATCCAGGTTGTGCAGACGCCAACGAGCGCGGCGCACCGTATATTTTTCACAACTGACCAGCGCATCACGCATGGCTTTTTGCGCAGCTGCAGATTCTCGCACGACCTCTTCCAGCGGCAATCCGCTGACCCTTGCACTGGATGCCGCCAGCAAATCCTCGGCCGCATTGTTCAAGTAACAGAGTGATAACGTGTCATCCAGCACCATAACGGCTGAAGTGAGACTGTCTAACAGCTGGCGCAGCTGGCGATCATTGAGCATTCAGTGGTTTCCGGTTCTCTGCGGCGGCCGGGGTAGGGTTAGCACCCGGCGCGATAAGCCCTTGTATCTAGCCAGTGCAAAAAGCAAACCAAAATGGCGCACAGGGCTATTCAGGCCCACATTGGTTGCTTCTGATGGGCATTTACAGTGCGCAATCGATAGGATTTGCCTAATCACCCCCAAGAGCATTGGAGCTGCACAGCTCAGCCAGGAGAATGCACCACAATGGTGCGAAGGTCAAAATTTAATCAGCCTGGGGAGGGAAAGGCGGGCTGTGAATTGTTAGCGGAGACCCGCTGACGCCCTTGACGATAG
The DNA here is from genome assembly GCF_000380565.1 of Microbulbifer variabilis ATCC 700307. Classification (GTDB taxonomy): domain Bacteria; phylum Pseudomonadota; class Gammaproteobacteria; order Pseudomonadales; family Cellvibrionaceae; genus Microbulbifer; species Microbulbifer variabilis. The sequence goes on along the minus strand of NZ_AQYJ01000028.1, from coordinate 22,857 downwards.
CGGTAATACAAACCAATCAGGGCTGAGACTGGGCCAAACTGGGCCCAAGTGACACTTTGGTTGACTGAGGTGCCCGAAGGATAGAGCTATCCAATTGGGCAACGCTGGGGCGCTGCACATAAACAGTAATGACTTTTGATTGAGCCAGAATGCGCCCACTGGCATCGATAAGTACCGCCTGCACACTGTGACTACCGCGCTCCAGCGCTGAGATATCCAAGCTGGAGCCGGTTGAATTGCCGCGCCAGGGTTGACCATCCACCACCGCATAAAAGCTGGCACCCTTTGGATATGACGGTTGCACATCCACTTGTAGCGGAATAAAACGCTGTCCCGGGGGGATAGTTGCGCCATCCAGGGGGCTCACAATCTGGATTGACATCGGCCCTGCATAGCTCTCTTTGCTGCCGTCATCCTCTACATCATCTTTAGGGGATAGCTTGCGTGAAGGCAGAGGGCGAGGCAGGGTGATAGGCTGGACATTGATTGGGGCCAGCTCTACCTTTTGCGCCTCTCCACTGGCTGGTGGAGTATCACTGAAAGTCACGCGCCCGTCGGGGCCGACAGTCTTGTAGATAGCACCGGAGCTGCTGCCACCATCGGTACCGGCAAAAGCCATCAGGGGGGCGACAAGGAAAAGTGCCTGAAACGATCTCAAAAATCCCATAACGTGATCGACCGCGACGCGGACGCTCCTTTTCTCTTGCCCCAGTCGGGGCCTCAATTGAATGGGGCAACTGCTTCTCAAAGTACCAGATTCGCAGTCGGTAGAATCAACCTCCCCAATAGACAGTTTACCCGCAATAAAAAAGCCCGCACCAGGACGGCGCGGGCTTTTCGCGAACAACTCGGCGGCACCAGTGTGATGCCGTTCGCTATTACACGGAGTAGTACATGTCAAACTCAACCGGGTGAGTAGTCATGTTCAGGCGCTCTACTTCTTCGCGCTTCAATTCAATGTAAGCGTCGATTGCATCATTGGTGAAAACACCACCCTCGGTCAGGAAGTCACGATCCTTATCCAAGGCGTCCAACGCTCCTTCCAAACTGGCAGCTACGGTGGGGTACTCGGCCAGCTCTTCCGGGGGCAGATCGTACAGATCCTTATCGGCGGCATCTCCGGGATGAATCTTGTTCTTGATACCATCTAGACCTGCCATCAGCAAGGCAGCAAACGCCAGGTAAGGGTTGGCAGTCGGATCCGGGAAGCGCGTCTCGATACGCTTGCCTTTAGGCGATGTTACGTAAGGAATACGGATGGAAGCGGAGCGGTTGCGCGCAGAGTAGGCCAGGATAACCGGCGCCTCAAAGCCCGGTACCAGACGCTTATAGGAGTTAGTAGACGCGTTACAAATCGCGTTCAGGGCGCGCGCGTGCTTCACAATACCACCGATGTAGTAGAGAGCAGCCTCAGACAGACCCGCGTAAGCATCGCCGGCAAACTGGTTTACGCCATCCTTGGTGAAGGACTGGTGCACATGCATACCGGAGCCATTATCGCCAACAAGGGGCTTGGGCATAAAGGTTGCGGTCTTGCCGTAGGCGTGCGCTACATTATGTACGGCATACTTAAGAATCTGAACCTCATCCGCTTTCTTGGTCAGAGTGTTGGCTGCAACACCAATCTCACACTGACCGGCAGTGCCTACCTCGTGGTGATGTACTTCCACCTGTAGCCCCATTTGCTCCATAGCGGAACACATTGCGGCACGCACATCGTGAAGGGAATCAACCGGAGGAACGGGGAAATAGCCGCCCTTCACACCAGGACGGTGGCCGATATTGCCCTCACTGAAGTTATGACCGGAGGACCAAGCCGCTTCTTCGGAATTGATTTTGTAAAAGGCGCCGCCCATTTCGGCACCCCAAGTGATATCGTCAAATACGAAGAACTCGGGCTCTGGGCCAAATAGCGCGGTGTCACCCAGACCTGTGGACTTCAGGTATTCCTCGGCGCGCATTGCGATGGAGCGCGGATCGCGCTCGTAGCCCTGACCGGTGACCGGGTCTACGATATTACAGCGAATAATAACGGTGCTCTCATCGGTGAAGGGATCGAGGAAAGCCGTCTCGTCATCCGGCATCAGGATCATGTCGGATTCATTAATGCCCTTCCAGCCGGCGATGGAGGAACCATCAAACATCTTGCCTTCTTCGAAGAACTCTCCGTCAATTTCCGATACGGGGATGGAAACGTGTTGCTCTTTACCCTTGGTATCGGTGAAGCGCAGGTCCACCCATTTTGCTTCACTCTCATTAATCAAACCGAGCGTTTTCGCTGACATTGCTGTCCTCCAGGTCTTGAAAAGTAATTGGTCGCTATGCCTTTGCTGCCGGCATTCACTCTTTACCTGGCGTGAAATAAAGCAAGGAGTGTGCCAAATTAGGGCAACTGCATCGCTGCGGCGGTTGGCGCCGGTGCGGTCGGCAGCTTTGGGCCGACTGGGGCAGGATAAATGCATTGTGGCCGAGCGGCCACAGAAAAGCGCACCATAATGACGCAACTTTACCCCAGTATCGCCCGGTAACGGTGCACAACCAAGTTGCCTCCGGCTAGTTTATAATGCCGCACCTTCTATCAACATGCGGTACCCGACGGATTCCCATGCACTTTGTCGTCAAGTTTTTCCCCGAGATCACCATTAAGAGCAACCCTGTGCGCAAACGTATGTCGCGCCAGCTCAAGGACAACCTACAGCGCCTGCTGCGTCAGCTGGACGACCGTATCCAGGTGCGCAAGGACTGGGAAAAGATCGATGTGATCGCCCCGGACGCTGTAGCACACCTGGGCGACCGAATTGAGGAAGTTCTTTCCCACACCCCCGGTATCGCTAACTTCTCCCGTGTACGCCAGTTTCCACTGGGCGATCTGCACGATATGTATGAAAAGACTTTCTCTGTATGGGGCCCGGCCCTGAAGGGTAAGACTTTTTGTGTGCGGGTAAAACGCACCGGCAAGCACGATTTCCAGTCCCTGGATGTTGAGCAGTATGTGGGCGGTGGCCTCAACAAAAATACCGAAGCGGCTGGAGTGAAGCTGAAGAACCCCGATATCACGGTGAAATTGGAAATTCGCCACGACAAGCTCAATGTGATTGAGGAACAGCACCCCGGTCTCGGCGGCTTCCCCCTGGGAACCCAGGACCCAGTCCTTTCATTGGTATCCGGTGGCTTCGATTCCACCGTGGCCAGCTACCTGACCATGAAGCGTGGTATCCGCACCCACTTCCTGTTCTTCAACCTCGGCGGACGCCAGCACGAGCTGGGCGTTAAGGAGGTCGCCTATTACCTGTGGAATAAATATGGCGCATCCCACCGGGTGCGCTTTGTCACTGTGCCATTCGACGAGGTGGTAGCGGAAATCCTCGAACGCGTCGACGATTCCCATATGGGTGTAATCCTCAAACGCATGATGCTGCGCGCTGCCAGTGTAATCGCCAAGGAACTGGAGGTGGACGCGGTGGTGACTGGTGAAGCTATTGCCCAGGTATCCAGCCAGACCCTGAAAAACCTGGCAGTAATCGATAGCGTCACCGATACCCTGGTGCTGCGCCCACTGATCACCTCCGATAAAACCGACATTATCCGCACCTCTCGGGAGATCGGCACAGAGGAATTTGCCGCGAATATGCCCGAATACTGCGGTGTGATTTCAGTAAAACCCACCACACGCGCAAAAATCGAGAAAGTGGAATCCGAAGAGAACCGCTTTGATTTTACCGTCCTTGATCGTGCTATCAGCAATCGCTCTATTCAAAATATCGATGAAGTGATTGAAGAAGTAGACGGACAGGCACCTGAAGTTGAGATTCGCGAAGAGCCCGGTAATGCGGTGATAATCGATATTCGCCACCCGGATGAAGAGGAAATGGACCCGCTGGAACTTGAGGGCTGTGAAGTACAGACTATCCCCTTCTACCGTCTGAATAACGGCTTCGCTCAACTGGACCAGGAGCGCGAATACCTGCTCTACTGCGCCCGTGGTGTCATGAGCCGCTTGCACGCCTCCCACCTGATGGATGAGGGATACCGCAACGTGGGCGTGTTGCGCCCACAGATCCCCCACAGGCCGGAAAGCATCAAGAAATAATTCCCGGGCGCGGACAGCCCCGCTATCCGCGCTCCCCTCTTACCCCCTCAAGCCGACACTTCCACAGTGGGCGGTGATTTTTTACTCAAAATCACTCCCAATTGTCATGCGCCCCCCCTATAATCGCCGCCTTTGGCCGGAATGCTGCTGTAGAAACCCCGCAGGCCCCCGCCCCGATTTACCAAGATTTAACGCCCAGAGGCCCCCAGTGATAGAGAATCTGCGCAATATTGCGATTATCGCCCACGTAGACCACGGCAAAACCACCCTGGTGGACAAGCTGCTGTCCCAATCCGGCACTCTCGACCGTCGCGATGAAGGCGCCGAGCGGGTTATGGATTCCAACGACCAGGAAAAAGAACGCGGTATTACTATCCTCGCCAAGAACACCGCCATCCGGTGGAATGACTACCGCATCAACATCGTCGATACCCCAGGACACGCCGACTTTGGTGGTGAGGTAGAGCGTGTACTCTCTATGGTGGACTCGGTACTACTGCTGGTTGATGCAGTGGACGGCCCAATGCCACAGACACGCTTCGTAACCCAGAAAGCGTTCGAGCAGGGTCTGAACCCTATTGTCGTCATCAACAAAATTGACCGCCCTGGCGCGCGCCCCGACTGGGTGATGGACCAGGTATTCGACCTGTTCGACAGCCTTGGCGCCACCGATGAGCAGCTGGACTTCCCGGTTGTCTACGCCTCCGCCCTCAACGGTATTGCCGGCCTCGACGATACCGACCTGGCCGACGATATGACGCCGCTGTTCCAGATGATTGTGGACAAGGTAGAGCCGCCCAGGGTAGACCCCAAAGGCGCCTTCCAGATGCAGATTTCGGCCCTGGATTATTCCAGCTACGTGGGCGTTATCGGCGTAGGCCGCATTACCCGCGGCACTCTGACCCCCAACCAACAGATACTGGTACTGGACCGCGACGGCAACTCCCGCAAAGCCAAGGTTCTACAGGTTATGGGCTACCTGGGCCTGGAGCGCACAGAGGTTGAGCAGGCCAGTGCTGGCGACATCGTATGTATCACCGGTGTGGGCGAACTGAATATCTCCGATACCCTGTGCGACCCGGAAACCCCGGAAGCCCTACCCGCCCTGAGCGTGGATGAACCCACCGTGAGTATGACCTTCCAGGTGAATGACTCTCCCTTTGCCGGCCAGGACGGCAAGTTCGTCACCTCACGCAATATCAAGGAACGCCTGGACCAGGAACTGATCCACAATGTAGCCCTGCGCGTGGAACAAGGCGATTCCCCGGACAAATTCCGAGTATCCGGCCGCGGAGAATTGCACCTGTCAGTGCTGATCGAAACTATGCGCCGTGAAGGCTTCGAGCTGGGAGTCTCCCGCCCGGAAGTGGTTCAGAAAGAAGTAGACGGTGAAATCCATGAGCCCTACGAAGAAGTGGTGATCGACGTTGAAGACCAACACCAGGGCCCGATTATGGAAGAGCTGGGACTGCGCAAGGCTGAGCTCACCAATATGGAGCCGGACGGCAAAGGACGTGTGCGCCTGACCTTTATTGTACCTTCACGCGGCATGATCGGTTTCCGCAACCAGTTCCTGACCCTGACCAGCGGCTCGGGCATCATGACCAGTATTTTCGACCACTACGGCCCGGTAAAACAGGGTGAAGTGGCCAAGCGCATCAACGGCGTACTGGTCTCCATGGTCAATGGCAAGACGCTGGCCTACGCCCTGTTTGCCCTGCAGGATCGCGGACGCCTGTTCCTCGGCCACGGCGAAGATATTTACGAAGGCCAGGTTATCGGTATCCACTCTCGCGGCAACGATCTGGTGGTCAACCCCACCAAAGGCAAGCAGCTCACCAATATCCGCGCTGCCGGCACCGATGAAGCCCTGACCCTGACTCCGCCCATTCGCCACACTCTGGAGCAGGCGCTGGAGTTTATCGAAGAGGATGAGCTAGTTGAGGTAACCCCCAACCATATCCGTATACGCAAAAAAATCCTTCAGGAAAACATGCGCAAGCGTGCGAAGAAATAACAGGTATTCTCTTCAGCATAAAAAGGGCCCTGATAGGGCCCTTTTTATTTTTACTCTTGAAGACAAGCCTGCGCTGGAAATTTAAGCAACCTCGAAAAAATTCTTTATTCGGATAGGCAGTGTTTATTGCTATTTATTTTTCACCAGCACTTAAATTTTTACCTGGAAAATTGCCCCTGTGCATAACCCCAATCAATACTATTGTTATTTTTTTGCTCACATCATAAAAATTAATTCTTGAATCATTTTAAGAGCTCACCATATTGCCCTCAATGTCGTAGAAACTGATTTTATCTTGAAATAAGTAGTTTACTTTTTTGCTTCTTCACTTTCCTTGCACAAATTATCGAGAAAAATTATCTAATTTCAGCGCTTGTCCTAGCTTCATTCGGAACTTTTATCCCCCAATTTTTTCCAATTTCCTCAACTATAAAACTCACTTCTAAAATACTTGGTTTCATCATCACCAAGGCTCTTGGGAGGTCATTGTCATATTTCTTCTCTGCAATCTCAGGAACGAATAGGGATATTGGAGGGATGTCGCAATGCTTAAAAAAGTAGTAACGCTTGCCACGGCACTCGCTTTAACCGTCAATATCAATGCTCAGGAGATCAAACGTATTTCGGCCTATTGGGCCAACTGGGAGTATTGGGCCGATTCCTCCATCACCCACGACAATGTGGATTTCTCCAAACTGGCCCATGTGCAATACGCCTTTGCCTAGAATGACGAAGAAGGCACCATCTACTTCACAGATCCCCATGTCTTCTACGGACTGGGGGCCCAGTCTTTCTCCAGCGGTGCAGGCAATGGATGTACCTCATATAGACAAAAACTCCAAGTAAGCCACCCATGAAAGCTTTCGTTACCACAGCTCTCCAACTACGGTATATCAGATATTCACTGTTTTGCAGCGTAATACCTAATCTCCATGCCTTTGTACCTGAAGGATCTAAACATCACATACTCACCTTAATTTGTTTCACATATCAGCAAGTAGTATTTACTTTGCATATCCAATTTAAGTCTAGATATATATCCTCGTCACTCATTTCTATCATATTTTTTACAAAGGCAAGCTCATTAGTAAATTCCAATAATAAAAAATTTTAGAGCTTAAATTGAATATCTGCACTCCGATAGATAGGACTCATTATTCAGCAAGTAAAAATCTGAGAATTTTTATTCTTGCTAAGATTCCATGCACTTTTAATGTGACCAGGGTCAAAATCTATTCCCAGATAAAAACTCGAGACGGCCTCCAAAATCTTAAGGTGACGACAATTGCCACAACCGAACTCAATAAGCGCTGAGCGCTCTTCGACCGACTCTTGCAGGCAACGGTTTTCCTCATCAAGATATTCACGAGGTTTAAGTATTTATACACTTTTTGAGCTATATCATCGATTTTATAGGGATCAATCTTAAGCCTTATAAAAAATCACATTGAGCACACCCCAGTCACCTTCTATCCCAAGCTACTAAATTCAGCGTCAATTATTTTATTACCTTAAAAAACGTCGCAACCCTGTATCGGGATGACAATCCGTGTAAGCGGCCCGCCCCTTACCAGGAGGCACTACGGCTACTTCGTGGCTCAGCAGCAATTGCATTCCAGGAGAAAATCGATTCGCATATTGCTGTGCGGAGGCGTAGATAGCCTTATGAGTGGAGTGATGGTGCACCCAGTTTTCAAGGTCTTTTAAGGAGGCAAACCAGGCAATTGTTTCAGTATCTGGTCTACCCGGTGCCGGCTGCTCATCACTTAACAGTCGAGCACTGAGACAACGCGACTGAACCGGATGTTTATTCAAGTAGTTTATTCCCTGTTCATATTTCTGACGCAGAGATTTTTGGTAGGCATTCCGTTCTTCAGGGCTGGCAGCAGAATAGCCCTGTACCGTGCGAATCATACATAAATTACCGGGCAGGAATATTTCCTTGTCCGATCGCTCTGCGGCAGGTAGCAACTGTAAGCTTTGTAATTGGCCTGGAAGCCCACTATTTTCTGCAGCGCTTATTCGATCCCGCATCGCACCCCAGTAGGCATGATCATGCTGATCACAAGTATCAAAGTGGCGAAAGATCCCCCAGTCAGCTTCAGGTGTAGAGGCAGAAACCTCGAAATGAGTACGTGGAGCCGTCAATGCCTCATACCATGACCCCGATTTGCCCCGAACTACCCCCTGCAAATCAGTAAAACCTTCCCTCAACCAAGTCATCATGGACTCTTCACAGGACCAGTAGGCAATCGCAATATCGTTATACGCACCCCAAGCATCAATGTGACCTGCCCGCTCATAGTGCATTAGGTCTCGGGTATTGGACAGAGATTCAGTCAATAGCTGAAATAGTGAATCGTCCCGATGGCCACCAACAAACTGTAAGGCAACTTGGCACTGTACATATCGGGAAGTCGGCGGAAGATTCAGTTCCCAGGCTGGATATGGAGGCACAAAATTTTTTGGACGATTTTTCAAACTGACAGATCCCTTTCACAATTTCTCTGTGAATGAAAAATCCCTGTGGATGAGCTTTCCTACTGTCATATTCCAGATTCGTTTTATCAGTAAGAGAAATATGCCCTCCCCAGGCGACATTTCAATACCTTTACTTACAACCATAAAAGCGATGAAAAGTATACTTAGGAGCTGAGGCCTCTTTCATCGTTTTCAGCGAATACTCTAGCTACCTGCTTACTGGCACCATCGTACATTAATAATGTTTGATTAATTCACACGGTGAAGAAACGCCGCTCAACCCGTTTCCACTCTCCGAGGGCAGCGGGAGAGTGCAGGCAAACAGTAAGTTGATCAAACTGACTGGAATATTCATTAAGAACTTCCAGGGCTTCATGCGCGGCAATTGCATGGGGAAAGCGGTTGGTGCCGGCACCCAATGCCGGAAAGAGAATATATTTTAAACCTTTTTTCCCCGCCAAGCTCAATACACTTTCATAACAGTAGCGGAGCTGCTTAATCGCTTGAGCCCCCCATTGATCACCACTGCTCCACTGTGGAGTAACAGTGTGAAGCAAATAATCTACCGGCATATGGAAAGCATCGGTGATACGCGCCTCCCCCACTGTACATTCCGGTTGTTTTTTACACTGCAGCTCGAGATCTTTACCTCCCAGAGCAAAAACCTGGGCAGAGAGCCCTCGACCGCAAATAAGATGTTTATGTGCAGGACACACAAGTGCATCCCCGCGCAATGTCAGAATATCGCCCCAAGTCAGAATAATTTGTGTCACAGTTTCTCAGTTCTAAAGTTTGGTTTACAGATACTGTAGCTTGCTACTTTGGTCGGTGAACGAATCCTCCTATACTCAGCGCTGCTTCACTCCCCGATGAATATAGTGACGCTACCTGGCGCTTTATCGCCAGCAGAAAGCCTCAGCCTGAAGAGCAATCGAGATAATTATGATTCCAGGGTATAACCAACATAATCCCGCACTGGTCTCACCAGTGGAGGAATTGGAACGTATAGATTTGCGTCGTCGTATCATGGCATCTTCCTATATGCTGATATTTGCCATGGCAGTAACGGGAGCCATGGCAGTCATTGCACTGACAGCAGCCGATATCCTTCAGGCCATCACCCTCTCTGCAGCGGCAGTAGTAATCCTGTTTTCCTATGTGACAATCAATGTAATGGGTCCCAGTGAGAAGACGCCTCTCCTGGTAGGTATCCTGTTGTTAGTGCTCTATTTTTATTTGCTGTTATCCGGCGGAGTAAATAATACCGGTTTGATGTGGGCGGTAATGCTGGTACCTGGCTTTATCAATCTATACGGTTACAAGACCGGTACCGCCGCACTCATCGCCATTGGCATAGTTACAGCCACTGTCCTTTTCTACCCAGATTTTCCAGGCCTTACCGCCAAATATGATACCGCCTACCGCGCGCGCTTTATCGCCGTTTTTGGTGCTCTCACGGCACTGACAGCACTACTCGACAGCAGTCGCCATCACACCCAACAATTGCTGGAAAAATTAACCGGAGAGCTGGAGAAAAACGCCTCCACCGATACCCTAACCGGCCTCGCCAATCGCCGTGAGGCCTATCGTGCTATCCACGATATGGAGCGCCGTAACAAGGAGTTGCGTGACCGGTATGTGATCCTGATTGGCGATCTGGACAACTTTAAAGCGATTAACGATACCCATGGACATGCTTTTGGCGATCGTATTTTACAGGATGTAGCCAAGATCCTTCGGGACAATACTCGTACAGAGGATATTGTGGCACGCTGGGGGGGTGAGGAGTTCCTGCTGCTGCTACCCAATACCGACGTACGTGGTGGCAGCGTATTGGCGGAAAAATTGCGGCGAAAGGTAGAGGCCCTTAGCCGTCGCTATGTACAGTCAGTGAAAGTCTCTATCAGCTTCGGCCTGGTTGAAGGCAGCAGTACTGGCAGCCCTCACAACCAATTACTGGCTGAAGCCGATAAACGCATGTATCGAGCCAAGAACAGTGGCCGCAACCGGGTAGTGGCCGCCTGAGAACGATACCTCTCAGCTGATGATATCTCGCAGGAAAAAACCGACTGCCAGGGCTAGCAGGGCCGCACCCCCACCAAACACCAGTGTCTTGGCGCCCGCTGCCAGTACCCGCTGTGAGAACACCAGCCCCTTACAAAGGCCTATGGCAAAAAAAGTGCAAGCAGCCAAAGCGGCACTGCTATAGAACTGCTCAGAGGTTTCCAGCGGACGGATAAGATAGGGAAGTAACGGGACTGCGCCCACACCAATAAAGGCCAGAAAGGTCACTATCGCAGAGCCAAGGGGCCTTCGTGCCGAGCGACTAATGCCGTACTCTTCCGCCAACATGGTATCAATCCACAGCTGGCGATTGGCAGTGATAGTTGCGACAACCTCATCCAACACCTGCCCTTGGAAGCCCTTGCGCTGAAAAATCTGGCGGATCTCCTCTCGCTCTCCCTCCGGCACCAAATCAATATGTTGGCGTTCCGTGCGGGCAGCCGCCGCTGCCTGATCCCGCTCTACACTCACTGCCTCGTAGTTACTAACCGCCATACTAAATCCATCAGCGATCAGATTGGCAAAGCCCATTACCAACACCACCGACTCAGTGAATCCAGCACCAAAAGCGCCTGCAACTATCGCAAAGGTGGTAACACAACCATCGATAGCCCCGAGGACAAAATCCGACACTCTCTGGGACCTGGGCTCCTTACCCAGGCGGGCGTGAATTCGCTCGGGGCGGTGTTCTTCGAGCAGTGCGCGACGGGATTGTTTAGATTTCTCCTCCCTGCCTTTCATACTCGTAGCGCCTCCCTACCAATTGCTTTATTTCACGATAAAACTACTCCTATCGACACCGGTATTCCCGGTCCTTGCATCATAGGCGTAAACCAATATTTCGTAGACGCCGGGTAAATCGGTGGCAAAAGGCGCACTGAAGGTATTCATGGTGTCCTGGATTTTCAGCGGAACCGTAGCGAATTTCCGACCATCCCTCTTTACCAGGGCAGTAACCTCTATCTTGCTACCATCCCACAGACCACCATCCGTAAGGGAGCAGCCGCACATCATCACTACATTAGCGCGTATTTCGAATGGGCTCTTATCCAGGCCGGTGTAGAGGTGAGTCTGTGGACTGAGCAAGTCCACTACCATACCCGGTATCTCCACGACCAAGCCTTCACCACTGATAGGTTTGCCTGGCACAAGCCAAGTCTGTGTTTGTGCTACCACACGAGCCTGCTTCTTAATGTAAGGGGCCAGCACTTCTACAGTAAGAAATACCGGTTCACTGATATCCAGCGCAGCAGTAAAATGCGCAGCTCCCCCGGCGATAGGAGCATAACGTTCGCGTGGTGTCTTCATGATCTTGCCGGTATCACCGGTACTGCCCTGGGTAAGCCCCTTGGCCAGGATTTCTCCGGTATCCGCCTCACGGATAATCACCATAGCCCCCCCGATTGAGGAGCCAATAAATTTGGCATCTTTGGCCTTGGCTCGCACAGTAATTTCAGTTGAGGTCACTTCAGCCCACAGATTAGTGGTAAAAAACTGCACTACTAAGGCACACACTAAAATAACGATTCTTCTCACCTCTAAACTCCTTTTATTCGCCACTGATGACAATGTAAGCTCCAAAAACCACTATGGCCCACAATAAGGCCCCTACTCCTAACCACAAAAAATTCAACGGCGTTAGTTTTGCATTTACTTTGCCCGAGATATCACCACTGAGAGTATTTGCTGCCTTCTGTCCCTCAAAGAGAGGCCAAACCGTCAGAGGCAATAACGCCGGACTAAAAATATCAATCAAAGAGAATTCATCAGAAAGATACGAAATTCTATCGATAATTGAGCCCAGAATCGCAAGAACTATATAAATCGCAGCCATCAGTTTAGGGCGCCATTTATATTCTATTTCTGCCTCTTCTAAGTGGCTCTGTATTTTAATAAAAAGTGAATGGGTAAAAAATATTGAAAAAATCGCACGCATAACAGGCCATAAGCTTTCACCACTTGCGCGCTTGTATTCCCTCCATTGTCGATAAAACCAGTAGACAGAATACAGCCCCATAGTGCCAAGGTTCATCACCCAAAATTTAGCGCTGGACACTACGTAGAAATCAAATTCCTCCGTGAACTCTGTATGTAATTCAGCCTCTGGTGCGCTGTAAATATTTGTATCCATTAAAAACTCCCCAAACCCCAAACCCCAAACGAAGGAAAACTAAGGTTTACCCCCTTCCATTAGTAAACGATTATCAGATGAGAACACACAAAAAAGCCGGGCATAGCCCGGCTTTTTTGCTGCTAGCAGTATCTATTAAGCGCGCTTAACTGACTCCACCCAGGCAGCTACACGGCTTTCCAGAACCGGTACCGGTAAGGCGCCGCCACTCAGAACGGTATCGTGGAAACCGCGGATATCGAACTTATCGCCCAATTGCTCTTCAGCCTGCTTACGCAACTCCTGGATCTTCAACATACCAATTTTGTAAGCGGTAGCCTGGCCTGGCCATACCAGATAGCGACGCACTTCAGAGCGTACAGCTGTTTCGGGTATTGCGGAGTTTTCCAGGAAATACTCTACAGCTTGCTCTTCGCTCCAGCCCTTGGCGTGCATACCGGTATCCACTACCAGTCGGATAGCGCGCCACATCTCGGCGGTCAGGTGGCCAAACAGGTTGTAGGGGTCCTCGAAAGCACCCATTTCCTTGGCCAACTTCTCTGAGTAAAGCGCCCAGCCCTCTACGTATACAGTAAAGTGCGCCTGGGTGCGGAACTGTGGGATACCCTCAAGCTCTTGGGCGATGGAAATCTGCATGTGATGGCCGGGGTTGCCCTCATGGTATGCCACCGTCTCCATATCGGTGGTAGAGTAGGCACTCATATCGGAAAGGTGCGCATAGTAGATGCCCGGACGTGAGCCGTCTGGAGTGCCCGGGTAATAGTGCTGGGCACCACCATCCTGCTCTCGGAAGGATTCCACCCGCTTAACCACCAGCTCGGCCTTAGGCAGCAAGCCGAAGTATTCCGGCAGTTTCTTGGTGATATTGTCGAGAAAAGCCGTGGAGTCATCCAGGTAACCCTGGCGGCCTTCGTCGGTATTAGGGTAGTAAAACTGACCATCTTCACGGATAAAGGTGAAGAATTCCTGCAGGTTGCCCTCGAAGCCCACCTGCTTCTTGATGGTCTCCATCTCGCTGCGGATGCGCGCTACTTCCTTGAGGCCAATACTGTGGATTTCATCGGCGGTCAGGCTGGTAGTGGTGGTATTTGCCAGACGCTGGTTGTAGTAGGCCATACCGTTCGGCAGGCTGCTGGCACCCTGGGGCTCCGCGGAAGCCTTCTGCACATCTTTCTTCAACCAGGCGATCAGATTTTCATAAGCGGGCAGGAACTCACTTTCCAAAGCCTTGCGAGCATTGTCCGTCAGCTTATCAGCCTGCTTCTGGTCAATCTTACCGGCTTCGAGCAACTCAGCAATCTTGCCCTTGGCACCGGCCCACAGGGGGGCGTCCTCACCATCGGAGAAGGGGGCACCGTCGATCAGCTTGCTGGACTGCTCTATCGCACCCTCGTAAGCGAAGCGCGGCGGACGGATACCCTCTTTAGAGGACTGTTCTGCGCGCTCACGTAACTGGTTGATAGCGCGGGAAATGCCGCCGATACGGGCGATATACGCCTGCATGTCCTCAATATTGTCCACCTTGTGGAAGTTCAGCAGGAAGTTTGGCAGTTGGGACTGTACGCCGCCCATCTGTTCAAAAATATAACCGTGGCGCTTAAAGGGCTCGGCGGCTTTGGCCTGCTCGAACTGGTAGATCCAGATATCGTAGGAAGTTTTCCCCTCCTGGCTGAGCTTTTCGTAGTCAAAATTCTTCTTGAGTTCCGCAACGGCCTTTTCCTTCCAGGCCAGCTGGCGCGCCTCGGCGGCTTCGCTCATATCGTCGATCTGGTCGTACTGCTCCTTGCGGCCGAGATAGGATAACTGCATGGGACTGAACTGCAGCTGCTCTTCATAGCGCGCATCCAGCCACTCCGTCAGGCGCTTGGTCTCAGCCACCGCATCAACGGCTACAGGGGCTTCGGCAACGGCACTTTGAGCTTTGTCGGCATTCGCTCCTGCCTGAGCGGCCTTATCGCCCTGACAGCCCGCGAGGATAGCGACAGCCATCAGGCTGGGGATCAAAGGGTTGTTCAGCTTAATCGGCATTTTCCTATCTCGGTCAAAAGTTGTACAAAAAAACGCCGCTAACTTTGACACGAAATCTTTGAACTGTCGATTCAGGCTCTTTCAAACGCCATATCTGTGCGTTGAGCCGTGGGAGAAGAGGTTATTTCACCCCAGTAAAAGGCGTTATCCAGGTCCCGTGTTAGCGCCCCGCGAATTCGCGGGACGACTCTTGCTCCTGGACACATCCTCTCGCAGTATTCGCAGCTCTCTCTGGGGAAAGGGAATTGTTAATCCAGCCTCTTCCAGCGCCGGCTTAAGGCGCTCCATCAGCTCCCAGTAAACACTCCAGTACTGGTCAGTTCCAGTCCAGGCTCGCAACTGCAGGTCCACAGAACTATCGGCCAATGCACGCACCATATAACTGGGTTCCGGTTTAGCGAGAATTCGAGGCTCCTGCTCTACCAGCTTACGCAACACTTCCAAACCCGCCTCTATATCATCCCCATAAGCGATACTCGCCACTATCTCAATACGGCGGGTCTTGTTATGGCTGAAGTTAGTAAGTACCCGCCCCCAGATCACGCTGTTGGGCACACTGACATGCAGGCCGTCTGGGGTATCCAGCTCGGTAGTGAAGAAGCCTACCTCACGCACGGTTCCCAGAGTCTGCTCGAATTGAATGACATCACCCACACGGAATGGACGGAGCCCCAACAGGATAAATCCTGCGGCAATATTCTGAAGGGTATCTTTTAGCGCAAATCCCACTGCCAACCCAGTGGCGCCGAGCAGGGCGATTAGGCTGGTGGTGTTGATACCAAAGATATCCAGTACCACCAGCGCTCCAACAATATAAATCGCCCAGGTGGTGATATTTCGCAACACCGGCACCAGGGTGGCATCGAGGCGACTGGGGAGGCGCTCAATGGCACGGCGGACCAAGTGCACCGCAACCAGAGTCAACGCAATCACCAATAAAGCGGCCCCCAGGCGCAGAAGGCCGGTGATCGCCAGGGGCCAGTATTCTGTAACCAGATTATCCGGATTCATGGGCGCCTTCCTGGTGAGCGTGGCGCACTCACCCCCTGCTGTTATCCCCCTACAAAAGCCCCGCACCCTCCGCCTCGTTTACACAGCGTTGGTGGGCGGGGCAGGATTGCAGGTGATCGTTCACCATTCCTGTTGCCTGCATATGGGCATACATAATGGTAGAGCCTACGAAACTGAAACCGGCTTTTTTTAGCGCTTTGCTCATAGCATCAGATTCTACCGTACTGGCAGGTACCTGCTTGAGGGAGGCCGGACGATTCACTATGACGCGGCCATCAGTAAATTGCCACAGGAACTCCGATAGGGATTGCCCCTTTTCTCGCAAAGCCAGGGTGGCGCGAGCATTTTTTACTGCGGACTCCACTTTCAGGCGGTTGCGAATAATGCCCGGATCCAGTAGTAACTTTTCCACTTTTTTGGGTGTATAGCGCGCGATTTTTCCCACATCGAAATCATCAAACAAGCGGCGGTAATTTTCCCTTTTATTCAAAACTGTAATCCAGGAAAGTCCGGCCTGGGCACCTTCCAACAATAGGAATTCGAACAGGGTTTTATCATCTGTAACCGGGCGCCCCCACTCCTCGTCATGGTATTGCTGATACAATGGCGTTGACAGACACCAACCGCAGCGCTTCTCCTCCATTATCGACTCCTAAAAAATTGCCATTAATACAAAAAAACCAAAAATCGGGAGATAAATCATTGGATACTGGCGTTTGGTAGATACAGAGGTGGGGCGCTAATGGGCGCCCGAGAAAAAGTAATACTGAATTAATTGCAGAACCAGTAATAAGGCGACCAAAATAAAAATAATATTACCGCGATTCACTTTGACTCCAATAAATTTTGCTGTACTAACCAATCACGACATTCGCATAACATAGTATCCAATGCCACCTGTGATTGATAATCGAGTTCGCGTTCTGCCTTGGAGCTGCTGGCTACAACCCGGCGTGTAACCAGGGTAGCCTTTTCCGGGGTAATGACCGGCTCATTGCCGCTCACTCGCGACCAGAGATCAGAAAACCAGGCAATAGACTGAATAACAAAGGCGGGAGTAGTACGCTTGGGCACAGGCTTGTGTAACAACTCGGCTATTTTTCCGAAAAATTCCAGGAAGCTCGCGTCAGTACCAGCGAGAATATAATTTTCTCCGCAGCGACCCTTTTCCACTGCATTAATATGTGCCCGCGCTACAGCGCCAGCATGGCAAAAAGAACCCCAACCAGGAGGCACTCCCGGTAACTGGTTTTTATCTATCAGAAAAAAAGTCTGAGCCCAACTGGAAGTATCGTATTTACCCACAATTGCACAGGGATTGAGAAATACCGCATCAAGCCCCTGATCAATTTCCTTGCGTACGGCAATTTCCTCTCGCTTCTTGGTATATAAGTAATGATGACGAGGATCATCGGCCAGTTTTGCACTCTCCTCCGTGATCTTATCTTTGTGGTAGCCGTAGGCAGAAATAGAGCTGGTGACTACCATACGCCCTACATTTTTTTCCCTAGCCACTTTAGCAATATTTGCTGAACCCTCGACATTGTCTCTCCATTGCTGGACATTGCCACCGCGCCACATACTGGTGTTAGCAGCCATATGGAACAGAGCATCGACACTGTCCGGGATAGCCGAGCGAAGAGAGTCGAGGTCTTCCAACGAGGCCTCTACCAATTCCGCCCCCATAGAGCGCAACATATCCGTATTTGAGGTTCGCCGGTGCATGGCGGTCACCCGCCAGCCATCGTCAACCAGCTGCTCCACCAGATTGGCACCGAGGAAGCCACTGCCCCCGGTTACAAACGCATGTTTCATAAATCCACCGGATGATTAGTTATCGTTATTCATACCCAGTGATGTTCTCTGCCGAAACCGCCACCCTCCGGAAGGGCAAACCGGCTGGCGGTACCGCTGCTCCGGCAGAGCGGGCCGCACACCCAATCCTTCAGTGATACGACCCCAGAAATTCATCCAACTTTTCTTTAATACCGGGAGCCTCAATAAATGGCCTCGGTATCGTTTATGTCGGATTAATTGGAAAGATTACTCGATTTTCATACCGAGCTGGTAGGCGAGGAAGCTCCACTGATTAGCAAAGTCTTCCACCTGCATCCATATCGGTTTGCCTGCGCCGTGCCCCGCCCGGGTCTCCACCGCGAGCCATACAGGTTTATTACAGCCCTGGTCCCTCTGCAGGGCGGCAGCAAACTTGTAGCTATGCCAGGGCACCACTCGATCATCGCGATCGGCAGTGGTAATCAAAGTGGCTGGATAGCAGGTACCCCTGCGGGTATTGTGCACTGGAGAGTAAGCGTGCAACGCTTTAAATTCCTCACGATTTTCACTCAAGCCATAGTCGCTTGACCACTGACGCGCATTGGCGGAAGCCGTATGATAGCGCAGCATATCGAGTACACCCACCACAGGTAATGCCGCAGCAAACAGGTCTGGGCGCTGCACTAGAGTCGCACCCGCAAGCAGTCCACCGTTGGAGCGGCCACTGATACCCAGTTTCTCTGGAGAGGTAACTTTTTCCTCAATCAGCCACTCAGCTGCGGCAATAAAGTCATCGAATACATTTTGCTTTTGGGTTTTGGTGCCCGCTTGATGCCAGGCATTGCCGTACTCACTACCACCGCGCAAGTTGGCCAGTGCCAGGGTACCGCCCATATCCAGCCAGCCCACAAAGCGATTGTAGAAGCGTGGCAACTGAGCGGAGTTGAAACCACCATAACCATACAGCAGCGTAGGGTTGGAGCCATCGCGTTTCATGCCCTTCTTATGCACCAGGAATAAAGGTACGCGGGTGCCGTCTTTGCTTTTATAGAAATGCTGGCTCACGGTTAAGCCAGAGAAATCTGTCGCGTATTTCGGCCGCTTGAACAACTTGGTTTCACCAGTCTGCACATTCAGGTGGTAAATGCTCGGCGGGGTTATAAAATTGGAGAAGGAATAAAAGGTCTCCACTTCATCCGGCTCGCCGTAAAAGCCCTTCACGGAACCCACACCGGGTAGCTTCAGCTCGTACTGTTTCTTGCCGTTGGTATCGGTCACCAATACCCGCGACTTGGCGTCTTCCAGGTAATGAAGTACGAAGCGATCGCCGATATAGCTGGCACTCTGCAGGGCACTGTTTGTTTCCGGCACCAGGTCACGCCAGTTCTTGCGTTGCGGCCTATTCAGGTCGATAGCGATCACACGCCCCAGTGGTGCTCCCGCGCTGGTCTCAAAAAAGAAAGTGCTCCCCTTATTGCCAAGATACTGGTACAGACCATCCCAGTCATCCAGCAGCTTGACGACCTTGCCACTTTTATCGCGCAAGTCGCGATAGTAGAAGCCGTTGGAGTCATAGCCATCGAAGATACCGAATAACAGGTAGTTCCCATCGTCACTTACCGCTGCTCCAGGGTTGCGGGTGGGATGATCCGTAATTTGGTATATCAACTGGTCTTGCTTCTGAGCATCCCCCAGGCGGTGAAAATAGACTGCTACCTGCTTGCTATCATCTGCAGTGCCATCCTTGTTGAACGGGTAGCGGCTATAGTAAAAACCAGACTCATCCGGAGCCCAACTGGTATCACTAAACTTGATACCGGTCAGCTGCTCCCCCAAGTCCTTGCCTGTCTCAAGATCGCGAATACGATAGTCGGTCCAGTCAGTCCCACCATCAGAGATACCGTAAGCCAGGTATCGGCCCTTTGGACTGACTTTGAGGCGTTTGGCTGCAATAGTGCCATCCTCGCTCAGGCTGCGCGGGTCCAGCATTGGCTTGCCGTCCTGGGCAAGCTCTGGGGTGCGGTAGAAAATATTCTGGTCCCAGTCACCGTTGTTATAGTCGTAATAGTAACTGTCACCTTTCTTATAGGGCACGCCATATCGCTCATAGCGCCACAGTTCCGTAAGGCGGTCATTGATCTTCTGCCAACCAGGTAAATCCTTCAGACGCGGCAGAGCATGCTCATTTTGGGCCTTAACCCACTCTTTAACCTCTTTGTTGGACATGTCCTCCATCCAACGATAGGGGTCTGCCACCTCGACACCGAAGTATTCATCCACATGTTCGACGGCTTTACTCTTTGGGTAATTGTCTGCCGCCTGCACACTAGCCGCTGTGGTCAAGGCTCCAGCCAGGAGCGCTATTAACTGTTTCCTCATACCGTATTCTCGGTTTCTCTACGTTAGCCAGTCCGCTAATCTAGGCCATTTACTCACAAGGTTCCATAGAGACAAAGAGTTCTGAGATGAAAGGATTGATCCAGCGGGTTAGCCACGCCCGTGTAAATGTGGCTGGAAAGTCAGTGGGAGCTATCGACAATGGATTGCTGCTTCTGTTGGGCATAGAGGAAAAAGATGGTCATGAGAGCGCGGACAAATTACTGAATAAGGTACTGAATTACCGAGTTTTTTCTGATGAAAATGGACGTATGAACCTGAATGTCCAGCAGGCCGGTGGTGGTTTACTGGTTGTCAGTCAATTTACCCTGGTGGCCGAAACTGACCGCGGCTTGCGTCCCAGCTTCAGCCGAGGCGCCAGCCCCCAGCAAGCCAAGGCTCTGTATGATTACTTCGTCAAACGCGCAAAGTCCCAGTTTTCTCCTGTAGCCAGCGGTGTTTTCGCCGCAGATATGCAGGTTTCCCTGCTGAATGACGGCCCGGTTACTTTTATGCTGGAAATATAATTTGCAGCATCACCACTGGGTTTCCGGCAATTACCAGCCTGTAAATTATCGATTACCTAATTGATTCCAGGGCTGTAGTGGAACTTGCTTTAATTCACATTTAGGGAAAAGATTAAATCTCTTATCATTACGGTGGTATAAATCATAACCTGGGGAGAAATTTTCGTATGCTTTTGAAGAGAATGCGTATTCTCTTTATCATCGCGCCTGACAGCAGGGCCTGGGTGAATTTACCTAACCGCTTATCAAAGTAGGTAAATTCAGCTTATTTAGTTAAAGTTGGTAACTATGCAAATCTCTGTAACAAAAAATATTCTCCTCAAACCCCTCACAGATGGAGATGCGCAGGAAATCCATTTACTTATTGAACAAAATCGTTCCCTGTTGGCGAAATATCTCTACTGGGTAGAGTCAATAAAGGATCTATCCAGCACCAGGGAATATCTTCGTCAACGTATTTACAGTAATAATACCGGAGCTGCCTGGTATAAAATTATCGTTGAAGGAAAAATTTCAGGCATTTTTGGTATTAAAGAGGTAAACCCCCAAAAGCAATACGCCGAAATCGGATACTGGCTCTCCGCCCACTGCCAGGGCCGAGGCGTTATGACGAGAGTAGTAGAAAAAATATGTGCGCATCTAAAAAATAGTCAGGGTATTCAGCAGCTGGGTATTCAGTGCCTCTCTGAAAATAAAGCGAGCATCGCCATAGCTAAGCGGGCTGGCGGGATCCACACTGATACAGTTGCCAACTATTATACTATTGATGGCAAAGTCCAAGATCTCAAAATCTATACTGTAGCCCTTTAGGCAACACTTAAGGGGAGAGCTCTAAGACAGCAGGCCCAGAACAAACTAAGTATTTGCGCCGCTAGTCTTATTGCGACTTGGTCTTTACCGGGCTCCACTCCAAACCATCCGCTCCCTGCCCGGCCCTGAATATCCTTCCAACAGACCAATCCTCAGTGTCTATCTCTACTACCTTGCCATCTCTTTGAGATCCCGCAAATAGGAATTTCCCATCTGGAGAAAATAGTAGAGAAGCGGGCTCACGGGCACCTACAGCACCCACGTCAATTGCCTTGATCTCTTTCCGTGTCGCAGCATCATAGATCAGTATCCTATGTCCCTGTAGGTCAGCCACAGCGACTAACTTCCCATCCGGATTAAAGCGGATCCGAATAGGTAAGTAGCCTACATCCAAGGTCTCCTTCCTCTTGAGGCTACCAGTGTCGTAGATAAAAATATTTTCCGACTGATTGTTTCCTATCCATAACTCCTTACCATCGGGGCTGACCCAAACTGCCTCTGGTCCCTCACCGGCAGGAAGAGTGGTTTTCAGGTTCATTGACTCTGTATCGATAACACTAAAAGTATCAGAGCCGCGACTGGTGACATAAGCGGTTTTGCTATCCGGTGATAGAGCCAATAAATGGCTGCCTATCTGATCTGTTGAAACAGATCCAATTACTTTTCCCGATGAAATATCAACTTTAATAACATCATTGGTTTCTTCTGTTGTGACAATCACATTGTTACTTTCGCCCAACCAGGCAATACCATGGGGACCCATATGCGGGCTTATCTTGATGACACTAATGCGCCTGCCTGTTGCCACATCAAAAACATTTAATTCCTCACCTACATAGCCGTCTTCAAGATAGGAAACCACTACTGCCTTGCTCTTATCGGGAGAAAGAATCATTTCATGAGGTGCGCCCCCCGTTTCCCGCCGTTTTATTTCCTGGCCATTCTCTAGGTCTATAAAGCTGACTGTACCTTCATATTTATTGCCTACAATCAGCGTACTTGCATTAGAGGCTCCAACCCCTGCAAACAGACTAGCCAGCAAACAAGCGAATACTATTTTCATCAAGAGACCTCAAACTTTAACGAGCCCAGAACTCGGCAAACCAAAATTATCCGCTTCGAAGAACTATAAATATGATTATCTTGAACAAGGACACAAACGAGTCTC
The DNA here is from genome assembly GCF_000380565.1 of Microbulbifer variabilis ATCC 700307. Lineage (GTDB taxonomy): Bacteria > Pseudomonadota > Gammaproteobacteria > Pseudomonadales > Cellvibrionaceae > Microbulbifer > Microbulbifer variabilis. The sequence continues at coordinate 378 of NZ_AQYJ01000028.1, read as the reverse complement.
TAGTGGCGTCAACTTCCTTTAAGGATAGGCGTTAACTTCAGTATCAAATAAAGACAAACTCTAGAACTATTCTTCATAAAAAATCTTACCAACAGAATCCATGGATAGACCTGTGCATAACTCCGGGATATCCACTTTCAGGCCTCTGTTTCCATAGGGGGTCTTTTAATGGGTAAAAAAACACCACTGATTCTGGGGTGATTTCCACAGGTCGGCCGTTATTAACAGAATGGCTGGATAGACTTGTGTATAACTGTGGTATATCCGCTGCCAGCCTTACAGTTGTGTGACATTGCGCGAGCGCACAAAAAATCACCGGCTTTTTCGTTGGTATTTTTGTGTCACTTTTATCCCTGTCAGGCCCTTTTTTACAGCGGA
>NZ_AQYJ01000027.1 GCF_000380565.1 Microbulbifer variabilis ATCC 700307 | reverse complement strand
GATCAGACTTAAGTCTTGCTCGGAATAAAACGTAAATCGAATTGTTCGAGTTACTTACTTCCGATAAATCTTTTTCTAGCCGAAGCTAGATGTATCGATTCATCACTCCGTAAGCACCCACACATATTGCTTGATCGAATTTTTAAACAACTCAGTTGAGCGCTCGGCTCTAACTGCGGGACGCGTATTCTACACATCCGGGCTGCTGAATCAAGTGATTTTTTGCAGCTTTTTTTCGGTGATTTGAACTGCTCAAAGCGCTTTTCAAATCCCGGCAAGGTTGTTTCCGCCCTTGCTTGAAGTGGTGCGCATTATAGCGACCTCTCCGTGCTTGGCAAGCTCTTTTTGAAGAAATTTTCTTAAGAAAATCAATTACTTGGAGCATCCTTCCCGCTGCTGCCTGAGCAGCGAGGAGGCGAACTATACGGACTTCAGGGAGGGCCGGCAAGCACTTTTTGGAAAAATATTTCAAAAAGATTTTTGCCTGAAAATTAGCCTGCAAAGACTGTAAGAAAGGGGGATGACGATGCCTGGTATCGAGGCCCTACTAAATGAGGGCCTCCCTGCTTGAAAAGTAGCTGACAAATTAACTCTACAAGCTTTTCCCTGAAGAAGCTTTTATAGTCCGATCTCCCTCTACAATGGTGCTTGTATCATGTGCACTTATCTGCTGGCCTTTATCCTTACTTCTCCGCTTACCTGTAACCGCCCAAGCGAGTAGTGCAAACCAGGCAATCCATGAAAGTATTGCGGGAACATTTGCTGCAAAGATCTTTGGGAAATGCTTTCGGTTAAAAAAAAATGCAACTATTGATGGCAAGAAACAAACCAGCAAAAAGAATGTAACAAAAATAAAACCTGTAAGCGCACTGACACCACTGAGGATTTCCAAGAAGCTAGTTACCAACTGATCAAGATCTGTAAACATATCCTTATTCCTAATTATTGATTGTTCTTTTTACAGTCCCACCAGCAACCATTTCTTTACAGTTATTTTAGATATTTTTTCTGAAAACTCTTCAACACCATTTTTTCTCTTCCTGTACGTCTATATATGTAGACACTATACAGAATCAGAAAAACGACAAAGCCCGAAAAAACAATGAGGACCTCCTGGGGATGGCGAATTAAGGGTTCTGTCGAACCACTATAAGCTCTTGCATAGCTCCATATACCGATCAAAAACATTTGTAGAAATAAAAAGAACCAGCTGAAATGAACCTCTCTACGTTTGCGCTTTAACCTGAGAAGACCCAAATCTACATAAGCTTTTGCCGATTCCTCTAATGGAGCCCACAAGCCACGACGATTAGTCATAGAGAACCCAACTGCCAAAGCAAGCATTGATAGCGCAAAAGCCAACCGTAAAATAACATCGGATTGATCTTTATTGAGTATCGCTACTACTACATAGATACCTACTCCTAACACTACAAGCCACTCAAAGGCTACCACTAATCGCATACGCCGTTCCTGACGACGCACCCACTTAAGGATTGCAGCTGGAACTTCTGTATTTACCGGCAGCTGCTTCCATATCTTTTCCAGCTCCAACCACTGCTTATCAGAATCTGTCCCACTCACTTCTCACCTCCTGACAGACAAATATTTAGGCGCTCTTTAGCTCTGTTTAGCCGTACCGCAATATTGGATTCACCGATACCAAGCACCTCAGAAATTTCTGCATAGCTCAACCCCTCCAGACGAAGAATCAATGTTTGTCGTAGTCCCAAGGGTAACCGTTGCACGGCACGAACCAAGCGATCCGACTTTTGCTCAGCAGCCAAACGCTCAGCGGGGCCAGGCTGATGATCCTCTAACTCCAGTAATTCCTCTCCACAACTATTCTGCGGTTTTCGCCTGGCTATCTCTGTTACACAGCGATTCTGCGCAATGCGATATACAAACGTCTTAAGGCTGGCATCCCCCCGGAATGCGGGCAGAGCTCGCCATAATCCCAGCCAGATCTCCTGTAGTAGATCATCATGCTCAGCCCTGGAATGTACATAACTATGTACCACCCGAGAAATACCTTCAGCATATTCCTCTATTGCTTGTTGAAATAATTGATCCCGCGATTCCACCGGCTACTCCATCATCTATGTAAGATACTGTACCGGCGGCATCAAAAACCTTACAAAATGTTTTCAATATTTTTTGGGCTTACCTCTATCACTATTTCCGGAATAATGGATAGAGCTATTAGCTACTCTATTGCGCTACACTGGCACAACATTGCCACCAGCAACTAGGGTGCGCCTATGGCGAAATCTATTAACAAAGACCAGAAACTCGATAACCAGCTCTGCTTTAGCCTCTATTCAGCATCTCTTGCGATGGGCAAGATGTATAAACCCCTGCTTGAAAAACTGGGGATTACCTATCCGCAATACTTATTGATGCTGGTTCTCTGGGAAGGAGATCAAATCACCGCTACGGAACTGAGTCAGCGCCTTGGGCAGGACAAGGGTGCCCTAACTCCAGTAATCAAGCGCCTGGAGAACCTCAAACTTATCAGCCGTCACCGCGACCCTGGGGATGAACGCAGGGTATTTATTGAGCTGACAACCAGCGGCAAGTCTATGCAAAAAGAGGCCGAGTCGATCCCAGAGAAGGTCTTACTGGCTTGCGGCCTTACCCGCCAATCTGCCAAGGTGCTTAGAGAGCAGATTGAAGTATTGCGCCAAAGCCTAAAACCATAAACCCCTTCGGCCCGTCAGGGGCCCCTTACTTCGTCTACCTTAGCAGTACCTATTGCCCTGATAGGCAAAAGTAATTATCGCAATAATAGTTATCGCAATAATATTTATTTGTGCCTCGGGTATGCCACTCACGGCCCCAAGGGCACTACCCCCGATTTTTATGACAAATTCATGAGGAGACGATTATGCAAACCCTATATAAAGCCGTAGCTACTGCCAACGGAGGCCGTGAAGGCCAAGCCAAATCTTCCGATGGCCACCTGAGCGTAAAACTGTCCATGCCAAAGGAATTAGGCGGCTCTGGTGGCGAAGGGACCAACCCGGAGCAACTGTTTGCAGCCGGCTACTCAGCCTGCTTTATTGGTGCGATCAAATTCGTTGCCGGCAAGCAAAAGGTAAACGTATCCGATGAGACTACTGTGCGTGCGGAAGTTGGTATCGGCCCACAAGGCAATGGATTTGGCCTGGATATTGACCTCTATATCAATATTCCCGGGCTCGATCAGGCTACAGCTGAAAAAATTGCAAACACAGCTCACGAAGAAGTTTGCCCTTACTCCAATGCAACCCGCGGCAACGTCGATGTGCGCCTGCATATATCTGTTTGACAAGTTGCAGTAGCGAACTCTTCAGAAGGTGTTAGTAATGACAAAGCTTAGTATTGCAAAGCTTGCGGTCCCTCTTCTCTTTACTATTGGTGGTATCTCAGCTTTCGCCGCCATTTCTCCTGGTGTGGAGCAAAATACGCAGAAATTCCTTAATGCACTGGCCCAAGGTGGTGGCAAGCCCATTGAGCAAATGTCTCCAAGAGATGCCCGCGCTGTTCTTGTAGGTGCACAGCAGGGCGCAACACTCCCACCGGCAGATGTCTCTCATAGAATTATTCATGTGAATGGTGAGAAAATTCGCTTAACCGTGGTTAAACCCAAAAACATCAAGGGCGAGCTACCTGTGTTTATGTATTTCCATGGTGGCGGATGGGTTCTGGGTGATTACCCCACGCATGAACGCCTGATTCGTGATCTGGTAAACCGATCAGGCGCTGCAGCAGTTTATGTTGATTACTCGCCCTCCCCGGAAGCAAAATATCCAACTGCTATTCATCAAGCTTATGCGGCGACTCAGTGGGTAGCAGATCATGGCAAGGAAATCGGAGTTGATGGATCACGTCTTGCGGTAGCTGGCAATAGCGTAGGTGGTAATATGGCAGCCGTCGTTTCCTTAATGGCTAAAAACAAGGGAACTCCGAAGCTCCGATTCCAGCTATTGTTATGGCCAGTTACGGATGCGAACTTTAATAATCAGTCTTACGAGGCGTTCGCTACAGATCACTTCCTGACTAAAAATATGATGGAGTGGTTCTGGGATAGCTACACGACTGACCCGAAGCAACGCGCTGAAATTTATGCATCGCCCCTGCGTGCCAGCATTCAGCAGTTACGCGGGTTACCACCCGCAATGGTTCAAACTGCAGAAATGGATGTACTTCGGGATGAAGGAGAGGCCTATGCCCGAAAGCTGAATGAAGCAGGCGTAACTGTCACTGCTGTCCGCTACAATGGCATGATTCACGACTACGGTCTGTTGAATGTGTTGAGTGATATCCCTGCAGTACAGGATTCTTTGGATCAGGCCGGTGCTCAATTAAGGGACCATCTAAAATAAGGCCGGAACAGATAAAAGTAGCCTCCCAAAGAGGCTACTTTTTATGATCTTAAGATGATATACGCGCTAAAGCTTCTATTTCGACCAAAGTATCCGGTGACGCCAATGATGCAACACCGATCCCAGTGATCGCCGGACGGGCTGTGCCCAAATATTTTGTCAGTATCGGTACAATCTTAGGCATATGCTCACTGAGCTCCCCTCTGATATAAACACGCAGCTGCAGCAGATTATTCACTGACGAATCTCCCTCAGTTAACACCGCTAATAGATTTTCAAATGCACTTTCTGCTTGGGCTTCAATATCTTTATTAACCACTTCATAGTCGGTATTCCAATCCACCTGACCGGAGATAAATATAAGGCCACTGATAACGTCCACTTTACCTTGAGACAGGCCAAAGGGCGCACCATCATATAGTGATTCAGGATTGATATTTAAAATATTCATAAATAAAACTCTGTAACCTGAAAAAAAGTACAGAGCAATACTAGGACTATGGACTTATCAGATCTATTGAGCCAGGCTTGTTACGGATACAAGCAATCTACTATTGATTAGCTCAAATAATTAACGGCTTTTTCCAGAACCCAACTGATCAGTGGGTCACTTTCAGCAGAGGGGTGAAACGCTGCGACGATTTCATAACCAGGAGGATATTTATCAAGGGGTATTTCATATAGTCCTTCACAAGGTAATAGGCGTGAAGGTATAAAACCCACCATATTGGTCTTCTTCAGATATTCCTTTGTTATAAAAAATGAAGGTGTAGAAATTGCAACATTTCTTTTTAAACCTTGCTTTTCAAGCCATCCATCAGCAGAACCGCGAAAACTGCCCACTCCAGGTGATGTGACGACAAAGTCGTAGTCCATTAGTTTTCTTATAGGTAGATAGTTTTCAAAGCTAATTTCCCTATTTGAAGATATACATAGGTATTTTTCTGTAGCCAGAGGTCGGGCAATCAATCCACTCGGAACGTACCCTTCAGAGGTGAAGGCAAGGTCAATCTCCCCCTGATGCATTTTTTGAGTAAGTGTCGTACTTTCAATATTTTTAATGATTACTTTTATTTTAGGCGCATACTCTCTGAGATCAGCAACTAACTCGCCAGTGACAAGAGTTTGTGCATAATCCGTTGCAGATATAACCAGCGTTCTTTCTGATTTGGTGAAGTCAATTGAGTCCGGCGCCGGCATCTCATTAAGCAATATTAGAATTTCACAGATTTTTGGTTCAATCAACTTTGCATAGCTGGTTGGTACCATGCCGTGCCCCGAGCGCACGAACAGAGCATCGCCGAGTATTGTTCGAATTTTCTTTAACTGTAGGCTCACAGCCTGCTGTGAAATATCTAAATTTTCGGCAACCAGGGATAAGTTTCTATACTTAAACAACGTATCCAGTAATTTGAGGTGCGAGATTTCCAGACTCTTAATCATATAAACGGTTCTAGGCACATCCTAGTTGGAATAAATTGTTAGGAGTTTATGAAAAATTCCAGCTCTGTCTTATAAATTCAATTTCTACTTTAAGAGCGCCTGTAGGAAAATTGTAACTATCCAGTGAGCTCTCTCATTACGGCAGGCCCTAGCACCTTAGAGCAGCCATGCGGTTAACAATTTGAAATCCTAGCCGGGCGGCAGTGCGAGCAGCATGATCTTCAATATCGAAATAAGGATTAAACTCAGCCATATCAGCAAGGCAAACTTTCTTGGAATCGATCACGGTATCAAGTAACACTTCCAACAAATCAAGTGACACCCCCCGGCCAGAGGGGGCACTTACAGCAGGCATCACTGCAGCAGGCAGAACATCCAGACACACAGTGAGATAGACAAAATCTACTCTATCGGTAAACGCGCGAATTTGCCCCTTTACCTTATCCAGGTTCCAGCTACTGATTTCCCGATCGCGGATTACCTCAGCACCCAGCTCACCTGCCCGGTTATACAGCGCTGGTGTATTGGCGTTATCAGCCGCACCGACACACAGATAATTAAAAGGGCGACCATTGATCTGGCACTGTTCAGCAATCTGGTAAAACGGCGTCCCCGATGACCCCTTTGGCGAGGGGATACGCAGGTCCAGATGCGCATCAAAATTAATAACCCCCAGGGTTTTGTCCCGCTGTTGTTCACGCATCCAGCGGGCGATACCTTGATAGCTGCCAAAAGCAATCTCATGACCACCACCCAAAACTAACGGGAAATGACCATTACCTAATAACTCATTTATCCGCGCCCCCAGTAACGCCTGACCAGACTCCAAGTCCTCACGCTCAACACGAACATTGCCTGCATCATAGAGAGGCAATTCAAAAGTGGCAGGCAGGTTAGCCATTGCCAGGCGCAGGATACGTGGGCCTTTGGCGGCACCGATGCGCCCTTTATTACGGCGAACACCCTCATCGGAGGCAAAACCGAGAATGGCGATCCCAGGAGGATTATCCAGCTGTAATGGTGTAACCCGTTGATGCCAACGCTCACCAGCGCGACCATCTTCGCTATCAGTGCGACCACTCCACAGGTGCATATCAGCCAGCTGTAACATCTCTACCTCCGAGAAAAATTTGCGCGGGCTTCAGCGCACCCACTTCATAAGCCAGCAGGTCTGGGGTATCCATCGGCCACAAAACCATATCAGCGCGTAGCCCCGGACGCAGCACGCCACGAGAGCAACAAAGTCCCAACGCTCGTGCCGCTGATCGGGTCACACCGGCAAGTGCTTCGGCAGGAGTTAGACCAAATAAGTTACAACCCATATTCATCATCAAACGCAAAGAGGCGATTGGACAGCTGCCGGGATTGAGGTCAGTGGACAGAGCCATGCACACTCCCGCCCCACGCAGCTTTTCAACTGGTGGGACCTGGGTCTCATGCAAGGTATAAAAAGCACCTGGTAACAATACCGCCACGGTACCGCTTTCAGCCATAGCCAGTACATCGGCATCGCTGATGTATTCAATATGATCCACGGATAATGCGCCAGCCTTGGCAGCCATAGCCGTTGCGCCGGTACGAGCCAACTGTTCAGCATGTACCTTTACAGGTAAATCGAGTTTCTTTGCAGCATCAATTACCCGCTGACATTGGTCCACGGAGAAACCGATAGTCTCGCAAAACATATCTACAGCATCTGCCAGCTGCTCTCGCGCCACCGCTGGTAGTATCTGCTCACAAATCAGGTCAATATATTCATCAGGGCGACCATCGTATTCCGGTGGCAGGGCATGAGCTGCCAGGCAGCTGGTCACTATATTTACCGGATTATGTTGGGCCAGGCGGCGGGCGGTTCGCAGTTGCTTTAGCTCGGTATCCAGGTCGAGGCCATAACCGGATTTGATTTCTACCGTAGTAACCCCTTCGGACATCAATGCATGAAGGCGCGGTTCAGATAGTCGATATAACTGCTCGGCACTGGCTGCACGGGTGGCGCGCACTGTAGAAATAATGCCACCACCGGAGCGGGCCACTTCTTCATAGCTCTCTCCCCCCAGGCGGCGGGCAAACTCCCCGGCCCGATGACCGCCATAAACAAGGTGGGTATGGCAGTCGATTAGCCCTGGGGTCAACCACTGGCCCTCACCATCAATAACCTCGTCCGGGGTGCAGTCAGGTAATTCCCGGCGTGGTCCCAACCAGACAATCTTGCCGCCGGTTACCGCTACAGCAGCATCCTCCACAGCACCGTATGCACCCACTATCGAGGGGTCCATGGTGGCGGCATTCACATTCGTAATCAGTAGGTCACAGCGTTCTGTCATAAGCTTCTAGCGGCGCGCTTTTCCTTCTTAAACCATAGATGCCCGGCTGAGCTGCCAGGCAAAACCGAAGCACTCAGGATACAGACCATAGCCCCGGCTTGACAGTCATCATTTTGGCCACCATAGTAGCCAGAAATAGCTATTGTATATACAACCATATACAAGCATTCATTACACTGTACCTGAGTCTATGAATACTGCAAGCGAACCACGCTACGCGATGATTAAGCGCCATATCCGCCAACAAATTGAAATTGGCGCTTGGCCCGTCCACTTCCAGGTGCCCTCGGAGAACCAGCTGGCGCAAGAGTTTGGTGTCAGTCGTATGACAGCCAGGCGCGCCCTGAGCGAACTGACCGACGAAAGGGTACTGATGCGCTCCCAAGGGCTTGGCACTTTTGTTGCTGAGCCGGTGCCTGCCAGTTCCCTATTAGAAGTGCGCAATATTGCCGATGAGATTTCGGCACGCGGACACAGCTACAGCAACCGCATTTTGCTGGCACAGCAGTGTATGGCCAGCGCTGAAGTGGCGCGCGCCCTGGAAGTGCCCGAACAGGCCAAAGTTTTTCACTCCATTATTGTGCACTGTGATAACAGCCTGCCCATTCAATGGGAGGAGCGCTTCACCAATCCTGCATTAGCCCCGGAATACCTGCAGCAGGATTTCGCCCACACTACGCCCAACGCCTATCTTTCCAGGGTTGCACCTTTGACCGAGGCGGATACCACTGTTGAAGCGATCGCCGCAGAAGCATCCATTGCCTACGCATTGGAAATAGCTACCGGCGATGCATGCCTGCAGGTATGGAGACGCACCAAGAGCAGCGCCGGCACCGTGAGCTTTGCGCGCTTAGTACACCCGGGCAATCGCTACCGTCTGGGTGCACAACTGAGATTCTAGACACTGCTTTATCAAAAAAATCGCCGACTGGCCAAATAGCCAGCAATAAGGGCGCATGAAATTTAACTAATTCATTTTGCGAGGAATCCATGTCCACCGATAAACGTCACGACCCAAGTCGTAAAATCCGCGCTCCTCACGGCACCAAGCTCAATGCTAAAAGCTGGCTTACCGAAGCTCCCCTGCGCATGTTAATGAACAATCTGGATGCAGAAGTTGCAGAGCGCCCGGAAGATCTGGTGGTTTATGGTGGTATCGGCCGCGCAGCACGCGACTGGGAGTGCTACGACAAGATTGTCGAAGTGCTAACGCGCCTGGAAGGTGATGAGACCCTGCTGGTACAGTCTGGCAAGCCAGTAGGTGTATTTAAAACCCATGCCGATGCGCCGCGAGTATTAATTGCCAACTCCAACCTGGTTCCCCACTGGGCCAACTGGGAACACTTCAACGAGCTGGATAAAAAAGGCCTGGCCATGTATGGCCAGATGACCGCCGGCTCCTGGATCTATATCGGCTCCCAAGGCATCGTACAGGGAACCTATGAAACCTTCGCAGCAGTGGCACGCAAACATTTTAACGGAGAAGCAAAAGGCAAATGGATTCTCACCGGCGGCCTCGGCGGCATGGGTGGCGCCCAGCCCCTGGCAGCCACTATGGCAGGCTTCTGTATGATCGCGGTGGAGTGCGATGAAACCCGTATCGATTTCCGTTTGCGCACTGGCTATGTAGACAGGAAAGCCACCAGTCTCGACGAAGCGCTGCAAATGATTGAAGAGGCCATGGAAAAAGGCGAAGCCATTTCGGTTGGCCTGCTGGGCAACGCAGCCGATATTTTCCCGGAAATTGTGCAGCGCAATATTCTGCCAGATTCAGTTACCGACCAAACTTCCGCACACGACCCTTTAAATGGTTACCTGCCTAAAGGCTGGACCATGGAATACGCTGCAGAAATGCGGAAAAAAGACGAGGCCGCGGTGGTAAAAGCGGCCAAGCAATCCATGGCAATCCAGGTGGAAGCCATGCTGGAGCTGCAAAAGCGCGGCGCCGCCACCCTCGACTACGGCAACAATATTCGCCAGATGGCCCTCGAAGAGGGTGTGGAAAATGCCTTCGACTTCCCCGGATTTGTACCCGCCTATATTCGCCCGCTGTTCTGTGAAGGTGTAGGCCCTTTCCGCTGGGCGGCCCTGTCCGGCAACCCGGAAGATATCTACAAGACCGATGCCAAAGTTAAAGAGTTGATCCCCGACAATCCGCAGCTGCATAACTGGCTTGATATGGCCCGTGAGCGCATTCATTTCCAGGGACTGCCCGCACGTATCTGTTGGGTTGGTCTGAAAGATCGTGCCCGCTTGGCTCTGGCATTTAACGAAATGGTCGCCAATGGCGAATTGGAAGCACCAGTGGTTATCGGCCGCGATCACCTAGACAGCGGCTCAGTGGCCAGCCCTAATCGCGAGACAGAGGCCATGATGGATGGCTCCGATGCTGTCTCCGACTGGCCGTTGCTAAACGCCCTATTGAATACCGCCTCCGGTGCCACCTGGGTATCCCTGCACCACGGTGGTGGTGTCGGCATGGGCTTCTCCCAACATTCAGGTGTGGTGATTGTCTGTGACGGCACCGAAGCTGCGCGCAAGCGTATCGAGCGTGTTCTCTGGAATGACCCTGCCACCGGCGTAATGCGCCACGCTGATGCCGGCTATGAAGTCGCGAAAAAATGTGCAAAAGAACAGGGCCTCGACCTGCCCATGCTGAAAGACTGATTTTTTACCGCAATAAAAATACCGCCGGTAGAAATCTCTTACGGCCCGAATAATTTTTTCGGGCTGGACTACCGGCGCCAGTGCAGTAAATATTTTTTGGTGAATTAATTTATGTATCAATTGGAAATCGATCCCGGCCAGTTAAGCCTTGCGCAACTGCGCCGCGTAGCTCGCGAGTCGGTGCAGCTGTCCCTGGCAAAAAGTGCCTACCCCGCTATCGAAGCTTCTGCCCACACCGTTGCCCAGGTAATTACCGAAGGCCGCACGGTATACGGTATCAATACCGGTTTTGGCCTACTCGCCAACACTCGCATTGAAAAGCACGACCTGGAAAACCTGCAACGCGCTATTGTACTGAGCCATGCCGCCGGCACCGGCAACTTTATGAGCGAAGCTACCGTACGCTTGCTGATGGTACTGAAAATCAACTCCCTGGCCCGCGGTTTTTCCGGCGTGCGCCCTCAGGTTATTGAAGCACTGATACAACTGGTTAATGCAGGCGTTTACCCTGCAATTCCCGAAAAGGGCTCTGTAGGTGCTTCAGGTGACTTGGCACCGCTGGCCCATATGAGTGTGGTACTGCTGGGCGAAGGTGAAGTATTTATTAAAGGCGTACGCAAGCATGCCCATGAGGGCCTGAAAGCCGCAGGCCTGGAGCCTATCACCCTGGCTCCCAAAGAGGGCCTCGCCCTGCTAAACGGCACCCAGGCTTCCACCGCCTTTGCTCTGCTCGGCCTGTTCGCCAGCGAGGATTTATTCGCCGGCGCACTGGTTACCGGTGCCATGACACTGGAAGCCGCCAAGGGCTCACGCCGTCCCTTCGACGACCGTATCCACAACGCCCGTGGCCAACAGGCACAGCGGGATGTCGCCGCCGTTTACCGCGACCTGCTCGGTGAAAATAGCCAGATCGGTGATTCACATCAGTTTTGCGAGAAAGTGCAAGATCCCTACTCCTTGCGCTGCCAGCCCCAGGTAATGGGCGCCTGTCTGCAACAAATGCGCTTTGCCGCTGAAGTACTGCTGGCCGAAGCAAATGGTGTTTCCGACAACCCACTGGTATTTACCGACGAGAAAAACCCGGATAACTCTGACATTATTTCCGGCGGTAATTTTCACGCGGAACCAGTGGCCATGGTCGCCGATAACCTGGCGTTGGCACTGGCAGAAATCGGCTCGCTATCCGAACGCCGTATGGCCCTGCTGATCGACAGCAACCTGTCCGGCCTGCCCCCGTTCCTGGTGGAAAATGGCGGGGTAAACTCTGGCTTTATGATCGCCCAGGTTACTTCTGCCGCATTGGCCAGTGAAAATAAATCCATGGCACATCCTGCCAGCGTGGACTCCCTGCCCACTTCCGCAAACCAGGAAGACCACGTTTCCATGGCGACTTTTGCCGGCCGCCGCCTGCGGGAAATGGCCGACAATACCTGTGGTATTTTGGCTGTGGAATTACTCGCAGCTTGCCAGGGGTTGGATTTTCGCGCTCCATTAAAGTCCACAGAAAAACTGGAATCGGCGAAGACAAAACTGCGCGAGCGAGTGCCTTTCTATGATAAAGACCGTTACTTTGCTCCGGATATTGAAGATGCTAAACAGCTACTAAGCAGCGGCGCTTACCTCGATGCTGTAAGCCCGTTAGTACTGCCGAGCGCCAAATAATTCGATTTAGCTCCCGCAACCAGCAAGGCTGGCAGGAGCCTTTCTCACAAAATATCGGCGATATTCCATCCCGGTATTTTGTGAATATTTAGTGGTTTTACCCCCCTCCCCACCTTACCGTTTTTGCTCCAGACAACCGCCTCTCAGAAGTGGGACTTTCCATTCGTCTCATCTCATTACCAATTTGCCCGCCAATCCCCTACTAGAACATTTTTTTTACTTCATGATGATTTTTGCGACAAAAGTGCTAGGCTGATTATTAGACGTTTTACCCGCCAAAAGGCGTGGAGGTCTTGATGAAATCGCTGTCCAGAAGGCTGCTCTGTGGCTCTGGCTTTGCACTGGCAATCGCAGCGGGAGCTTCCCTCTCTGCTTGCAGTGGTTCCGGCTACCCATGTGGGAGTTACGATTGTTCAGCCAGTTATTACGGATACAGCCCTTATTACAGTAAGACCTATTACAACCTGCGTGGTCGCTATGCCCACTGCCACCCCGATGGCACCTGTCACAACGTGCAGCATTGTAATTTCTACTGGGACGGCAATTTCTACCGCCTGAGACCACCGGCAGTAGTGAACAGAGGCTTTCAGGTGCTTGATCCTCCCGACCCACGCTTCCGCGCCAGGCCCTACTAATCCCGAAATTTAGTGTTCGCCAGATTGGCACACACAAGGGGCTTGCCCCCTGTGGGCACGGCCTCTCCGGGGGGAAATTCCACTTACCGGAGAAAGCACTATGAATAGAGCTGTGAAGTCGGTGATTATCACCGCCACGGTATGTGTGGGCCTCACCTTAGGGGCCTGTACAACCGGAGGTTATGGTGGCTATTACAGTGGGGGGGGAATCGCCTATACCTCCTCTTACGTATACCCTTACGCCACCCCCAACTACTACCCTTCAAGTAATATTTATGTCTCCTACCGAACGCCGGTTTACCAGTACTACCGGGCAACACCGCGCTACGGCTACTACTATGGCGGAGCCTACTCCTATTACCGCTCCCCCGCGCTCCGCGGAAATCCTCGCTATCGTGCGAGGTACTACTATCGTGGGCTGCCTTACTACAACCGCTTCTACTCTCCCAGACCATCCTACCTGCGTGTTCGCGCCTACCATGGCGGATATCGCGGCCACCGTGTGTATCGCAGCCATCGCGGGTATAGAGGACATCGCGGTTACAGAGGGCATCGCGGGTATCATCGCGTTCGTGGAGGGCATTACCGCGGGAGACGCTAATCATCCGCTGTTATAAAAATTTTTACCCCACCGGGATTTTTCCAAGTCCCGGTGGGGCACTAAAAAAGCGGGACAGACATTGGTCTTTAAAGTGAACGCAACCCTGAAATCTGGGCCTCAAAAAACCAATGCTCTAGAAATTGAAAGTTTCGATAAGATATCTTCACCTCATCACTTGCGATAAGTGTCGCCACAATTTACAAAATGTCGCTTATTTCCTCACTTTGACATTTATTCCCTCTAATCTGAGAAAAGACACATCACAAGCTTGTGCAACTCATTGCAAGTCAAGAGGTAACTGCGGTGCAGAAATTACTACTGCTTCTGCTTACCGTGGCCCTGGCAACAGGAGTTGCCGGTTGTTCGACAACCGCGCCCAAGGGAAGCCCCAAGTCATTGTCCTTGAACGGGCAAAAATTTCACTGTGTAGAGCAGGAATTGGAAACTAAGACCCTGGTACGTTGTAGCCGCTCCGGCTAAAAATAGATTTAAATACTCCGATTTTTATTTAAATTTGAAATTAACAGTTGAGTAAGATGAGTTTTACTCAACGCGAACAACCCGCAGGGTATCTGTGTGGCCACCAATATCCTGTTGATAGCCTCGCGAAACCAAAACGAAATCTCCTGGCATTAACAGCTTCCTCTGCTTCAGGTGGCCTATTGCCTTTTGGTCCCTGGAGGGTCCATCCATGCCCGCAACTGCCATCAATACCGGGTCGACGCCCCGGTAAAGCGCCACACGGTTACAGATACGGCGGTGTCGGCAAAAGGCATAAATGGGGATTACCGAACGGACCCGTGACATCAGTAGAGCAGTATTTCCGGTTTCGGTCTGGCAGATAATCGCCTTGATATCCCTGCAATGATTCGCAATGGTAATAGCAGCCACAGCAATACAAGCATCACCAGCCGGATAATTACCACGTAAAATATCTGAGGGCCTCTGGGTAGCACGGTGTTTTTCCGCCCCAATAATCACCTCAGCCATATGCCGCACAGTCTCCACCGGGTAACGACCGCTGGCAGTTTCCGCCGAGAGCATTACCGCATCAGTACCATCCAGGACAGCATTGGCAACATCACACACTTCGGCCCTTGTCGGCACTGGGCTGGAAATCATCGACTCCATCATTTGAGTAGCGGTGATTACTGTGCGATTCAGGTAGCGCGCAAATTTAATCAGGTGTTTTTGTACCCCCATTAACTCCGCATCGCCAATCTCTACCGCCAAGTCACCGCGTGCCACCATTATTGCGTCGCTTGCCAGGATTAATTTTTCCAAATGCGCATCACTGGAAACCGCTTCAGCACGCTCTATTTTGGCGATGATTTGGGAAGTGCCGCCAGCCTGTTGCAGGAGTTCCCGCGCCCGGTGAATATCCTGAGCCTCACGGGGAAAGGAAACAGCCAGGTAATCCAGTTGCAACTCCGCGGCTACCTGAATATCCCGCAGGTCTTTTTCAGTCAAGGCCGGGGCTGTGAGTCCTCCACCTTGTTTATTAATCCCTTTGCGATCCGAAAGCCAGCCCCCTGACTCCACTTCAGTAATAACTTCAGTGCCTTCGATTTTTTTTACTCGCAAACTGAGGCGACCATCGTCCAATAAGAGGCAATCGCCGAGGACACAATCCTGTGCTAACTGGGGATAATCCACCGATACCCCATTGGCATCGCCACCCGCATCCGCTCGGTTGGGGTCGAGGACAAATTCCGAACCGCTCTCCAGTAAAACTCGACCATCGCCAAATTTGCCCACCCGAATTTTAGGTCCCTGCAAATCACCGAGAATCGCAACATGACACCCCTGCCGCGCCGCCTCAGCACGAACCTGTTCGGCCCGGCGGCGGTGATCTGCGGAAACACCATGGGAAAAATTGAGGCGTACCATATTGACTCCCTCCGCAATCAACTGGCAGAGAGTATCGCTCTGGTCACTCGCGGGACCGAGTGTGGCGACAATTTTCGTGCGTCTGATCATGTCTGTATTTATCCGCAAATCCCTACCCCCATCTCAGTGGAAGCATAGCTTGTCACTCCTGTCGACTCCCTATCGCAGGCAATTACTAGGCTTATATATGAGGCAGATTCCGGCTGGATATATTGGACAAAGCGGGAAAACGAAAATCGGAATAAGGGAGTTATTCGCCAATGAGCAGGTTGGTGCAAATTTGGCTACTGGGAGCCCTGCTGGTAATTGGCGGATGCCTGGCAACCGGTTCGGAGGAAGCGAGAGTCATACAAAATGCGGGGAACCCGCAGAGTGTATGCGGTAAAAAGTGGCAGTTGGTGCGCCTGCGAGTTAACGGGGCCGCTATCCCGGTACAAAAACCGGAAAACTTCACATTCCTGTGCAACCCCGATGGCAATGTAATGGGCCGCAGCGGCATCAATACCTATCGTGGGGAATTACAAATTACGGCCAACGGCCAGATGTTGTGGGACACCTCCAGCTTTGTATCTACCAAAATGGGCGGTCCACCCCAGCTGCTGCAACAGGAACATACTTACCTGCGGGCGCTCTCCGGCACCCGCCAAGCTTTTACCAAATCCCGGGGAAAACGCCTGATCCTGCGCGATGCTTCCGGTGATATATATATTGAATATGTCCGTGCAGGACCTTGAACGCCACCACAGACCGCTGGTAGTTTTTACGATTAAATGTCGCAATACTTACGAGAACGACATCATGCCGCGAGATCACTTACGCTTGCAGCTTATGATTCCAAGCCTGCTCGCCCTGCTTCTTTCCGGGTGTATGTCCTTTGACGCCCCCAGTGAACCCCAGCCTCTCCGACATTCAGCCTGGTCTGCCTGTAATCACGAGTGGGTTCTGTCCAGTCTGAAAGATGGCGAACATACCTATGAGTACCTACTCATATGGCGGAAATTTTGGCGCGAAAGACCTTTTTTCACCTGTGACCGCTTTGGTTTTGTACGCGGAAGCGGCGGTGTAAACCCCTACCTGGGACGCTTTTCCCTGGAGAGCAACGGTGCTCTGTCCTGGTCAACAGTCCCGGCCATCTCACGTAAAGGCCGGGCCCATCCCAGTGATGAGCTGGAGGCCGACTACCTGAAGGCACTGCGCAAAGCCCGACTCCTCGAAGTCGTTGGGGACAAATTGATTATGAGTAGTCGCGACAGCAATACCCGGCTCGAATTTAATCGGGTTGATGAAATCATGCGCTAAGATCACTCTACACAAAGGTTACAAGCATAAAAAAGGCGACCCAAAGAGTCGCCAATATTACAATCAAGAAGAATCAAAAAGATGAGTCAGATGCGCATTCACTTAAGAAAGCCTCTATGCCGCGCATCATACTTTCAAAAAGTGACAAAAACATGACCACGGCGCACCTACAAACGGCGACGCTGGTGCCTCTCCAGGTTTTCCTGCCGCTTGCGCTCACTCTTGCGTAGTAACAAATAGGTCGCACCCATACCACCATGTTGCTTCTGCGCACTGTGGAAAGCTAGAACCTCATCCAGTTGCGGCAACCAGTGATTAATACAGCTTTTCAAAAGCGCCGGCTGCTTACGTCCCTCCCCTTTTCCATGAGTGATCAGGGCACAGCGTACGTCCGCCTCCACACAATCCCGCACAAATTCCACGACGATACTACGCGCCATCTCCACAGAGTGGCGATGCAAATCCAGGCGAGCATCCACTGTGTACTTACCCAGACGCAGATTGCGGAATACCCCGTTTTGCACCCCATCCCGCTTAAACTCAATAGGGTCCCAGGGTGCCACCAGCTCAACATACTCGCCGGAGAGGGGGTTCATTTCACGCTCAGTCTTGCGAGTGGCCGCAGCGCGGCGCTCACGCAGGATTTGCTCAGGTGTTTCACCTTCCTTGCGCAATGTCACCCGGCGCTCCTGCACCAGTGGTTTAACCCCCCCCAGTTCACCGAGGGCGTCTTTAAATAACTTGCTGTCGCTGCTCACGAAATACCCCCTGCCAGCGTCAGTCTAGAAATAAATCCTTAGTTAATTCCCCCGCATTGGACGGGTTGTGAGCATAGTCGGTGAAGTCCTTTACACCGCGCTCCACCAGAAGCTCTTCATCGATTAACTGGCGTCCAGTAAGAGTACCTTTCTCAGTCGCCAGTATTTCGTAAGCAGCATCCGCCATGATCGCCGGTTTGCGGCTCTGTTCGAACATCTCGCGGTTGCCCACCGCAAATTCGATTGCCGCAGTAGCCACCAACGTACGCGGCCATAAAGTATTCACGCTAACTCCCGCCTCACGCAGCTCTTCAGCCAACCCCAAACTCAAGATGGTCATACCGAATTTGGAAAGGGCATAGGGGGCAAAGGGCCCCAACCACTTGGGCTGTAAATTCAGCGGGGGGCACAAGCTGAGAATATGGGCGTTGTCAGACTTCTTAAGGTAGGGAATTGCCAAGTGAGCCGTCAGATACACTGCGCGACTGTTGATGTTCTGCATCAGGTCGTAGCGCTTGGGCGGGGTGGACTCTACATTGGTCAGGTTGATCGCGCCGGCATTATTGATCACCGCGTCGATACCCCCAAACCTGTCTGCAGCCTGAGCCATCGCGTCCTGAACCCGCTGCTCATCACGCACATCCACCTGCAGGGCCAAGGCCTTGCCACCAGAGCCCTCAACCTCCTGGGCGACCGAGAAGATGGTGCCGGGCAGCTTTGGATGTGGTTCTGCCGACTTGGCAGCAATCACAATGTTTGCGCCGTCCGCTGCGCACTTCAGCGCTATAGCACGACCAATACCTCGGCTGGCGCCGGTGATAAAAATGGTCTTGTCCTTAAGTGCCCCTGTATTCTCTGTCAGGGTTACAAACTCTTCACTCATATTCCTCAGCCTCCGGGGCAATAACTGCCGGACTGTAAATTTCCTTGAAGATCGCCGGCATACGTTTCGGCCTACCACTGGACAGCTCGATGCACACCATCCGCCACTGGGCCCGCAATACCAGTGCCCCATCGGCGGCGCGAAAGACTTGAAAGCGGCGGGTCATATTCAGGCGCCCATCCACTTCTGTCAGCCAGGTGCCAAATACCAGTTCATCCCCCTCTCTCGCCGCCAGTATATAGTCATACTCTCCGTGGCGAATGGCCATTCCCCGGTCGAGATCCTGGTAATTCGTGACATCTAATCCCAATTCAGCACTGTGAGCCCAGGCTGTAGCTTCACACCAGTGCACATATTCCGCATTGTTGGCATGGCGCAGGCCATCTACATGGTGTGTACCTACGGTCACTCTGCGCGTAAAGGGTGTCGGTAAATCCCACTGCATAAGCAACTCCCAGCAATTCTTTAGGTTCTTATGGGAACAGAAATTCCATCACTCGCCCAGAGGGCAAGTTACAGATATAAAAAAAGGCCCCCTCAGGGACCTTTTTGACAAGTGACGTGTGATTATGCGTCAGCTTGTGCACCTTCGGCCTGCTTCTGGGCCTGATCCAGTGCCTGGGCGAACAGCGCATCAAAGTTAACCGGCGGCAGCATCAGGGCCGGGAAAGAACCTTTAACTACAGCGTTGTCGATCACTTCGCGGGCGTAGGGGAACAGGATTTGCGGGCAGGCAGTATTCAGTGCCTGGGCCAGCTGCTGACCTTCCAGGCCTTTAATGCCAAACAGGCCGGCTTGTTTTACTTCCACCAGGAAGGCGGTGTCTTCTTCCAGCTTCACAGTGATAGTCAGAGTGAGCGCAACCTCATACAGGTCTTCATCAACCTTGGCGGTCTTGGTGTTCAGCTCCTGGTTAACCTGGGGCTTCCACTGTTTCTTGAAAACCTCGACACCCATGGGAGTCTCGAAGGAGAGGTCCTTCAGGTAGATACGCTGCATCGCGAATTGTACTTGTGGAGCCTCTGCGTTTGCCGCGCCGTTTAATTCTTCAGCCATGTTACAGCCTGTTCTTTATAAAGTTTATTGATGCCTTCCGTGAGAAAGACTCCCTGTATGAGTCTTCAGATTGGGGCCTGAAAATACCGTTTCAAGGCCCGGTACGGATAAATAGCAAAAACCTGCCGCCGCATGTGGCACACGGCGACAACCTTTTTCAGCCAGTGGATTTCAGTAACTTATCCAACTTGCCAGCGCGCTCCTGCGCCATCAAATCGTCGCAACCTCCCACATGAACATCGCCAACCCAAATCTGCGGCACTGAGCGGCGCCCCGCTTTAGCCGCCATCTGCGCACGCAGTTCCGGTTTGTTATCCACCGCGATCTCGCGATAGCTCACGCCCTTGCTGTCGAGTAGTTGCTTGGCACGAATACAGTAGGGACAGAAACGGGTGGTGTAGATGACTACATCCTGCATAACAAAACTCCGCCAAATGCTATCAAAACAAGCTACCGATCTAACTCTTCCCCTTGACCAATGGCAGGTTCTGGTTGCTCCACTCACTCATGCCACCCTGCAGGCGGCGCACCTGGAAGCCTTTTTGTTTCAACATACGCCCTACAGGCCCTGCGTGCTGACCCATTTTGTCCGCGACAATAATGACCTTATCTTTAAAAGGCTCCAGCTCAGCAATGCGCTCAGCCACGTCCCCGTGGGGGATATGCAGGGCATCGACGATATGCCCCTCAGTGAATTCACTGCGATCGCGCACATCCAGCACCTTGGCCCCATCGCTGTTAATCAGCCGGGTAACTTCATGCATGGATACCGGTACACCGGCCTTATAGCGCTCGCTCAGAACCAGCGCATAGAGCAATGCCACGAGCAGGCCAACCAGCAGCCATTGCTCACTCAAAAAGACGAAAAAATCCACTCCGCCCCCAAAATCCTTAGTGGTTATCGTTACGGCGCTGCTGCGCCAAAGCTGGCGGGAGTATACACGATTGTGGCGAATTTCTAACCAGCAAAATGGTACCTCCGCCGTGCTTACACCACCTTTGCGAGGCTGCGCCCTGGCTAATCGACATGGTTAAATGATGGCCGAACAGGTTAAAATCCGCGTCCGCAATTTAAACCATCCAATAGAGGAATCCCGTCGCTATGGCCGCTCCGCAAGCCCCGCACAAACGCCCCTTGGTCCTGCTGATTCTGGACGGCTTCGGCCACAGCGACAATCCCGAGCACAATGCGGTTCACGCCGCAAACTCCCCGGTTTGGGACAACATCTGGGCCAGCCGCCCAAAAACCCTGATCCAGACCTCCGGTATGGCAGTGGGCCTACCCGATGGACAAATGGGTAATTCTGAAGTGGGACACATGACCCTGGGTGCCGGCCGAGTGGTGTATCAGAACTTCACCCGGATCAACAAAGCAATTCAGGATGGCGACTTCTTCCGCAACACTGCCTATACAGCGGCTGTGGACAAAGCCATCGCCAATAACGGTGCGGTGCACATTATGGGGTTACTGTCTGAAGGCGGTGTGCACAGCCATGAAGACCACATCGTCGCTATGGTGACCCTGGCTGCGCAGCGCGGTGCCCGCGCCATTTATGTACACGCTTTCCTGGATGGTCGTGACACGCCGCCGCGCAGCGCCGAGCCCTCTATCGCACGGCTGATGCAGGTATGTGATTCCATAGGCAATGCTCATATGGCTACCCTTGCCGGCCGCTACTTTGCCATGGACCGCGATCAACGCTGGGAGCGCACCGAATCTGTCTACGACATGCTCACCCTCGGTACCTCAGAGTACAAAGCGTCTGACGCCCTGGCCGGATTGGCCGCCGCTTATGAGCGCGGTGAAAGTGATGAATTCGTTGCCCCGACAATTATCGGCGAGCCCGCTCCCATCCAGAATGGCGACGCTCTTATCTTTATGAATTTCCGCCCAGATCGCGCGCGCCAGCTGACTCGCGCCTTCACCGAAACGGACTTTAGCGGCTTCAAGCGCAAAGCCAAACCAGAACTGGCGGACTTTGTGATGACCACCGAATACGCTGCGGATATCCACGCCAGCTGTGCCTTCCCACCGGAAAATCTGGTGAATTCCCTCGGTGAATATCTGTCGACCCAGGGCAAGACCCAGCTGCGCATTGCCGAGACTGAAAAATACGCCCACGTTACTTTCTTCTTCAGCGGCGGTCGCGAAGAGCCCTACAGCGGTGAAACCCGCGAACTGATCAAGTCCCCCGACGTAGCTACTTACGACCTACAACCGGAAATGAACGCGCCGAAAGTCACCGACAAGCTGGTGGCGGCGATTGAGAGCGGCGCATATGACGCCATTATCTGTAACTACGCCAATGGCGACATGGTCGGCCACACAGGGGTATTCGAAGCCGCTGTAAAAGCCGTGGAAGCCCTGGACCAATGTGTGGAACGTGTCGTAGATGCTGCCCTGGCCGCCGGCGGCGAAGTACTGATTACTGCTGACCACGGCAATGTAGAAGAAATGTTCGACGCCAACTCCGGCCAGGTCAGCACCCAGCACTCCACCCTGCCGGTACCATTTGTCTACATCGGTGAACGCAATGTACAAATGTGTGACGGAGGCAGTCTGGCGGACGTGGCTCCAACCATGTTAGCGTTGATGGATCTGCCACAGCCGGCAGAGATGACCGGCCACAGTTTGGTAAAAATGGACTGATGAAAACTCTCGTACTCTTCCTGATTGCCCTGCTGTCACTGCCCGCCTGGAGCCAGGCAGAAGCGGACCAGCAGGCACGCCTCGCGGAAATCAAGCAGCGCATCGAATCCCTGCAACTGGAACTTAACCAGGTGCGCGGGCAGCGCGACCAGCTGCTCAAGGATCTGGAAGAGAACGAGAAGGACATCTCAGGGCTTCACCGGCGGATAGACCAGATTAAAAAAGATATGCGCAGCCGCTCGGACAAGTTGCGTGAACTGCAGCGGGAACAGAAACAGCTGCAGGAGGCGCGACGAAGTATGCAGCGGCGGGTCGAACAGGAGATCGCCGCCGCTTACCGACTAGGCCGACAAGAACAGATCAAGCTCCTGCTCAACCAACAAGATCCCCAGAACATCGCTCGCCAACTCCGCTATCACGATTACTTCCTCCAAGAACGCAGCCACACCATTGACAGCTACCTGGAAACCCTCGCGTCACTAGAGACCGTCAGCAGTTCTATTGAGCGTGAGCAGCTAGTTCTGCAGGGAGAACGGGAACAGCTGCAGGAGCGCCAGAGTAAGTTGCGCAGTGCCCAGAAGAATCGCAAACGCACCCTGGACAAGCTGGCTGCGAAACTCGCTGATGGCAGTGGCGAGCTTAAGCAATTGCAGGGCGATCGCTCACGCTTGCAAAAATTGATTGATGAAGTTGGCCGCGCCATCGCCTCTCTCGTGAATCCTGGGGATCAAAAGCCCTTTGCTCGCCAGCGAGGCAAGATGCAGTGGCCGGTAAAGGGGCGCCGCGCCAACGCCTATGGACAGCGCCGCACCAATGGCATCACCTGGAAGGGTGTAACTATCCGCGCAGCCGAAGGAGAGCCTGTGCGTGCTATACACCGCGGGCGAGTGGTATTTTCTGACTACCTGCGCGGCCACGGCATGCTGGTAATTCTCGATCACGGTGACGGCTATATGAGCCTCTATGCACACAACCAATCCCTTACCCGCAATATTGGCGAGTGGGTGGAGAGCGGTGAAACAATCGCGCGCGTGGGCAATACAGGCGGGCTTACTCAGAGCGGTGTCTATTTTGAGATCCGCCATCGCGGTAAGGCGAAAGATCCAACTGCTTGGTGCCGATCCTGATAAACTATCGGCGGCAGAGGCCCAATCTTTTGTCGCCATTTCACAACAATTGCTGTGATGAATAAGGTTTCAAGTGCACTTTCTTCTATCGAGTGTCCTTGCCTAACAAACCGCTAGGCCAGGAAGTCCAAAGACCCCGCCACCAGCTACTCAGCCCACCTGTAAGACAGTTCGTTTTATCGCGACTAAGCCTATGACATCGTAGAAATTGGCGTCATCTTAGAATCCCTGCCAATCTCTGCGGTCTACACTTTCGCAAAGCAGCGAAGAAATAAGGCAGAGGTCACAACAACATGTTCATACCCAAGGCGCTGACCACCTTTCTCGGCGCGGCCACCCTCGCAACCCTGCCTTTGATGGGTCTTAGCGAAGGAGGCAAGCAACCCGATGTCATCGCCGAGGCCGCCGGGCGCCTACCTCTAGAAGACTTACGCAGCTTTGCCAAAGTATTCGAGCAAATCCGCCAGGGATATGTCGAGGAAGTAGACGATCGTACCCTGCTTGAATATGCCATCAAAGGTATGCTGCAGGGCCTCGACCCTCATTCTTCCTACCTCGACCGCCGCTCCTTCGATGACCTGCAAGCCAATACCACCGGCGAATTTGCCGGCCTGGGTATCGAGGTTGGTATTGCGGATGACCACATTACCGTGGTGACACCGATGGACGATACTCCTGCCTCGCGCGCGGGCTTAAAGGCCGGGGATGTCATATTGCGCCTTGCGGGTAAATCCATGAAGGGTGTCAGCCTGGATGAGGCGGTGGAATGGATGCGTGGCCCCAAAGGCAGCAGTGTCACCCTGACTATCGCCCGCAAAGGCCACAAAGAACCTTTCGATGTCACCCTCAAACGCGACACCGTGCGTGTGCGCAGTGTGCGCAGTAAAGTACTCGATGAAGGCTACGGCTATTTACGTATCAGTCAGTTCCAGCTGGATACCGGCACCGATGTGGCGAAAGAGTTAATCAAGCTGCAGAAAAAGGGCCCTCTCAAAGGCCTGATTATCGATCTGCGCAACAATCCAGGTGGTGTCCTGCAATCTTCGGTTGAAGTAGTGGATGCTTTCCTGGAAGAAGGGCTGGTCGTCTATACCGAGGGCCGTAATGAATCCTCCAATCTGAGCTACTCTGCCGAACCCGGAGACCTGACAGAAGGTGCTCCACTAGTAGTGCTGATCAATGCCGGCTCTGCCTCGGCAGCGGAAATTGTCGCCGGAGCTCTGCAGGACCACCGCCGCGCCGTAGTAATGGGGACTGATAGCTTTGGCAAAGGCTCAGTGCAAACAGTGATTCCCATCACTAACGAGCGCGCAATCAAACTCACCACTGCACTTTATTACACCCCCAATGGACGCTCGATCCAGGCCCAGGGCATCACTCCGGATATTGTGGTGGAAAGGGTAAAGATCACCCGCCTGGAAAATTCCAAGCGCCCCACTGAAGCCGACCTTGCCGGACACCTGAATAACGGCAACGGCGGTGCCGATCGCACCTCTGAGGATCGCGCGCGGGAGCAGGAAGAGCGGGATAACTGGCTGGATCGTGACAACCAGATCTTCGAAGCACTCAATGTGCTCAAAGGGCTGAATCTCTACGCTCACAGGGACAGGGGTCTGCGCGAACGCTTCGCCCGCACAGACGAAAAGCTGTAACTGGCGCGCGGCGGGCCTCCCGGCCCGCCGCCAGCGCATAGCCCCGATTTAAACTCTGAATTTTCCCGCGATATACCTGGCTACAGGCGCATCTCTATCCCAGCTTCCTGCATATACGCCTTGGCCTCGGCGATGCTGTACTCACCAAAATGGAAGATACTGGCAGCCAACACCGCATCGGCACCACCCTGCAATACGCCTTCCGCCAAATGCTGAAGGTTGCCGACACCCCCCGAAGCAATCACTGGAACCGGCACTGCCTCAGTCACGGCACGAGTCAGAGCCAGGTCAAAGCCATTCTTGGTTCCATCACGATCCATACTGGTGAGCAGTATTTCTCCAGCACCATACTCCGCCATCTGCCGCGCCCAGGCCACTGCATCAATGCCGGTCGGCTGACGCCCACCGTGGGTAAAGATTTCCCAGCGGTTCTCTCCCACCTGCTTGGCATCAATAGCCACTACGATGCACTGACTGCCAAAGCGTTCTGCCGCCTCGCGCACAAACTCAGGGTTCTTCACCGCAGCAGAGTTAATCGCCGTCTTGTCCGCACCAGCGTTGAGCAGATTGCGGATATCCTGCAAGGTGCGAACGCCACCGCCGACGGTAAGTGGAATAAAAACCTCATGGGCCATTTTTTCCACTATATGCAGGATGGTATCTCGCTGCTCATGGGTAGCCGTGATATCTAGGAAAGTCACCTCATCGGCACCCGCCTCGTTATAGCGGCGGGCAATTTCCACCGGGTCACCGGCATCGCGGATATCGACGAAGTTCACGCCTTTCACTACGCGGCCGGCATCGACATCTAGACATGGGATAATACGTTTCGCCAGAGCCATTATTTCTTCCGTTGATCGCAAAGCTGCTGCGCAGCGCGCAGATTCAACTTGTCTTCGTAAATTGCCCGGCCGGTAATCGCACCATATATCTCGCCGGTATCCAACAATTGTTCGATATCCTCAATACTGCTGACACCACCGGAAGCGATAATCGGCACCTGTACCGCACGCGCCATCTCCAGAGTGGCCTCGAGATTGACGCCCTGCATCATGCCGTCGCGGGCAATATCTGTGTACACGATCGAGCTGACGCCACAATCAGCGAAACGCTTGGCCAGTTCTGTAGCTTTCAGCTCAGATACCTCAGCCCAGCCCTCGGTAGCTACCAGCCCATCTTTGGCATCGAGCCCGACAATAATATGTCCTTCGAACTCACGACAGGCCTCCTCTACCAACTTGGGATCTTTCACCGCAGCGGTGCCAATAATGGCCCAGGTAACACCGGCATCCAGGTAGCGTTCGATAGTATGTAAATCCCGGATACCACCGCCGATCTGCACCGGCAGATCGGGAAACTGCCTGGCGATGGCAGTAACGGCCTCACCATTTACAGGGTTGCCGGCAAAGGCTCCGTTCAGGTCCACCAGGTGCAGGCGCCTGGCTCCCTCGTTTACCCAATGCTGGGCAGTGGCTAGGGGATCATCGGAAAATACGGTGGCGTCGTCCATTTCACCCTGGCGCAGGCGCACGCATTGGCCGTCCTTGAGGTCGATAGCGGGAATTACAATCATGCTCTGTCTTTCGTCGGCAGTAGTTATTGGAGTCAGGAAAATATGGCAAGCCTCAGGCCCGGCCATTCCAGCTGACAAAATTCTTTAGTAGTTGCAGGCCAGTATCGGCACTCTTTTCCGGGTGGAACTGGGTAGCAAAGATATTCTCTTGTGCTACTGCAGCCGCCAGAGGTACGCCATACTCAGTGTGCCCGGCGAGTACAGTATTATCCCCAGCCGGCACATAGTAGCTGTGCACGAAATAAAAGCGGCTGCCATCAGCTATGCCTGCCCACAGGGGGTGTTTGCGTGTCTGTTGCACGGTGTTCCAGCCCATATGCGGCACTTTCAGTCGCTCGCCATCCTGTACCACCGGCAGGTCACTGCCAAAAAATTTCACTGGCTGTGGGAAGATACCCAGACAGTCGACACCGTTATTCTCCTCGCTGTAGCGCATCATAATTTGCATACCCACGCAGATTCCCAGTATCGGGATATCGGCGGCGATAGCATCTTTGAGTAGCGGAGCAAAGCCCGCTTCAACAAACCCTGCCATGCAATCGCGAATGGCGCCGACTCCAGGGACTAATATGCGTTCTGCGCCCTCAGCCTGCTGAGGAGTTTGCGCCAACACAACCTCGACCTCCGGAGCCACTTTATTCAAAGCGCTGGCAACCGAGTGCAGGTTGCCCATACCGTAATCGAGTACTGCGACCTTACCCATCACAAGACTCCTTTGGTGGAAGGCATGGTGCCGGCCATACGCGGGTCCGGGGTTAGTGCCATACGCAGGGCGCGGCCGAAGGCTTTGAATACCGTCTCTACCTGGTGGTGGGCGTTATGGCCGCGCAGGCAATCGATATGCACCGTCACCAGGGCATGATTGACGAAGCCCTGGAAGAATTCAAAAAACAGTTCGGTATCGAAATTGCCGATACGCTTTTGAGTAAAAGGCACTTCCATCACCAGGCCTGGGCGCCCTGAGAAATCAATCACCACCCTGGAGAGGGCCTCATCCAAAGGCACATAGCTATGGCCATACCGGGTCATGCCCTTCTTGTCTCCCAATGCTTGGGTAATGGCCTTGCCGAGGGTAATGCCGATATCTTCCACCGTATGGTGGTCGTCAATATGAATATCGCCGTCGCAGCTAATGTCCATGTCGATCATGCCGTGGCGGGCAATTTGATCAAGCATATGCTCAAGGAAGGGAACCCCAGTCGCGAACTGGCCATGGCCCTGGCCATCCAGATTAACGCTGACTTGAATCTTGGTTTCCAAGGTGTCACGAGTGACGCTAGCTGTACGCATCGAAAGCGATCCTTATTTGCACGATAAGACAGAGGGCGCAAATTATAGGATGAATGACACCCCCTGTGGTCCGCTAGTGTCAGATGAAACTTGATTCATAATCACAACTACATATCATGCGCGGTATGGTTACTCTAAAGCGCCGAAAATCCCATTACTGGGCCAGCCTGTTTCTGTTACTCGCCGTAGTAGCAGCTCAGCCGCTGTGGGCGGAGCACTTCCACCTGGGCAACACCCAGGTGGAGATGTGTGACCTGTGCTGTATGCATTCACCTGCAGCACTCGGCAGCGAGCCATTGCTCGTACAGGCTGAGCCCCAAAGTCACTACGAACGGCCCTCTGCGCCAACAGCCCACAATTGCCAGCCAGAGCGCCAGAGTGCGCGCGCCCCTCCCTTCCCCCTGTCACTCAGTTAATACCCAAGAACCGATAATTTTTTAGTGAATGCCCACGCTGGAGCGCGTATGGCATTGTCCGCCTGTGACAGGAAAAAAACCAATGATTAAGTTCAATACTCTGGCCCTGGCCATTGCCAGCCTGGCCGCGCCCGCTATTTACGCCGCTGAAAACAACTCGACCCTGGAAGAGGTCAATGTCACTGTCTCGCCGCTGGATAAGCCCGCCGACGCAGTGGCAGCTCCGGTTTCTATTCTCTCCGGGGACGCATTGCGCAAATCCGCCGCGGCAACCCTGGGCCAAACTTTGCAAGACCAACCCGGTGTAGCCAATGCCTCCTTCGGCAGTGGCGTGGGGCTGCCGGTTATCCGCGGCCAGAGTGCCAACCGTGTAAAGATCTTGAGCGATAACCTGGATGTATCCGACGCTTCCAACACCAGCGCCGATCACGCCGCCAGTATCGAGCCACTGCTTGCGGAACGCATCGAAATACTGCGCGGTCCCGCCGCCCTGCGCTACGGCAGCGGTGCCGTGGGAGGGGTGGTGAACATCATCGACGGACGTATCCCCACTGCCGTGCCAGAGAAAGTGGAGGGCGCAGTTGAGCTGCGCCACAACACCGCCGACGGCCAGGACGCCTCAGTTTTTCGTTTCACCGGTGGTGCTGGGCAGCTGGCGTGGTATGTAGACGGGGTTTATCGGGAAAACGACAATACCGAAATCCCGGGCCTGGCCATCGTTGAGCACGATGAGCATGAAGAACACGACGAACATGAAGAGCACGCCGGCGAAGAAGGCGAGCACGAGGACGAGTTCAACACCGATGGCTTCGTGGGCAATACCAATGCCCGCGCCCACAGCTATAGCGGAGGGGTTTCCTGGATCACCGACAGCGGCTTTATTGGCTTCTCCGTAAACCGGCTGGAAAACAATTACGGCATCCCCTTGGGCACTCATGAGCACCACCACGAAGATGAGGACCACGCGGGTGAAGACCACGACGACCACGACGACCACGAGGAGCACGCCGAGGCCGGTGAGGTCGATGCGGTACGTATCGACCTGGTACAAACCCGCTATGACCTGAAAGGCGAGCACCGCTTCGACGGCGATTACTGGGACAAACTGAGCCTGCGTATCGGCTACAACGATTACGAGCATGTGGAGCTGGATGCCGGCAATCCGAGCACCCGCTTCACCAACGAGGCCTGGGAGAGCCGTGTTGAAATAACCCACGATGCCGGCAACGGCTGGCGCGGTGCCTACGGACTGCAATTGACCGACAAAGACTTTGCCGCAAAAGACTTTTCCACAATTGGCAGTCACTCCTTTATCCAGCCCTCACATACCCGCAGTGCCGGCTTCTTTACTATGAAGGAGCGCCAATGGAGTAGCTGGCACTTAGATCTGGGCGCCCGGTTGGAGAGAGTGGATATAGACCCAGAAATTGGCAACGACCGCGATTACAATCTGATCGGCGCCAGCGCCACGCTGCAGTATTTCCTCGCCGAGCACCAGCATCTCAGCTTCGGCGCCACCCACTCCGAACGTGCACCCGTGGCCGAGGAACTGTTTGCCGATGGCGCGCACCTGGCGGAATCCCGCTATCTATTAGGCAACAGCGAGCTGGACAAAGAGAGCGGCGTCAACTTGGAGTTGGGTTATCACCACCATAACGAAGCGGCTAGCGGCTGGCACGCTGCGCGCATTGAGGCCAGCGTTTTCTACAACCAGATCAGTGACTACATCTACGCGCAGAACACCGGCGGCGAGGAAGAGGAGTTGCCGGTCTATGCCTATGCCAACCGCGATGCGACTTTCTATGGAGCCGAGGCCTCAGTGACCTTTCCCTTGCAGGGCGGCCACTATATAACGCTGTTTGGCGACATGGTGCGCGCTAGCTTCGATGATGCGATCATCGGTGAAAGCTCCGATGTACCGCGTATGCCACCGCTTCGGATGGGCGTGGCCCTGGGTGCCGATTACGACCAGTGGGGTTGGGAGTGGCGCACAGTCGAAGCTGCGGACCAGGATCGCGCCGGCGCCTACGAAGAGGAAACCGACGGCTATACCCGCATGGACCTGAGCGCCGAGTACAACCTCAATATCGGCGGCAGCAATGCGGTGCTCTTTGCCAGTGCACGCAACCTGCTGGACGAGGAAATCCGCAACTCCACCTCACTGCTACGCGACTATGCCCCGGCACCCGGCCGCAGCATCGAAGCGGGCGTACGGTTTATTTTCTAAGGCACAACTGCTTCAATGAGCCCCGCGGCGCGCCCAGCTCCACGGGGCTGCATCTCCTACACTTCCCGCATAACCTCTTTATAGAAGTGTGCGGGAACATCTAGTCGCACCGCGGCGTCTGATGTGTATCTGCACGACAAATCTTCTACGGAATAAACAGGGACAATCCACTCCATGGCCTGGATCAAGCGCACTTTTATCGCTCTATTGGTCGTTTTCCTGCTGCTCGCCGGTGCTGTCGCCTGGCTGCTGGCCGGCCTCGACGTAAACCAGTACAAACCACAGCTGGAAAAGCTCGCCGCCAAGCAGGGGATCTCCCTGCAATTGGAAGGTGATATCGGCTGGCAGTTATGGCCACAGGTTGGCCTGCAGCTGCGCGATGTGGCACTGGCACCGCTACAGCTGCCCAAAGAAACCCTGGTGCGCGCCGATAAAATCGCCATAGGTGTCGCCCTCAGGCCACTGCTACAGCGCCGCGTGCAGGCTCAGGAGATCGTACTGCTGGCGCCACAGATTGAACTCAGCGTTGACAAGGAAGGGCGCGGTAACTGGGAGCTGATCAGTGAAGCCCTGGAGGCTCAGAGCAAGCAACCTCCCAAACTGGAAATCCCCAGGGAGACAGAAGAGCCCGCCGAGCAACAAGTGCAGCTTAGCCTGGACAAGCTGCGTATTGAAAATGGCCTGGTATCTTACAGTGACGCCCGCACCGGAAAAGCCTACAAGGTCGAAGACCTGCGCGTGATAGCCGACAACCTGGTGCCAGGCGGCGAACCTGGGCAACTGCGTGCCGATGCCAGCATAAGCGGCAGTGACCTGCGTCACCCCCTCAATCTGACATTAGACAGCACCCTGGCCCTGGATGAAGGCCTCAACGGCCTGCGCCTACAACCCCTGCAGCTGACCTTTACTGCCGATAACAGTGCCAAAGCCACGATTCACTTGCGCGGTTACGTACGTCGTGACAACAACAACCAGCCCTGGCGCATACAGATGAATCTAAATGCCAGTGCCGACCCCCTGCGCCCCTGGCTTGAGCTGACCGGCACCGAAGTGATTACTCGCGATAGCGCTGTATTACAGAAGTTGAATATTGAAGCCAGCCTCGAAGGCACTGAGCAGAAACTCGATCTGACCCCACTGCAACTGCAGCTCGACAACACGACCTTCAGCGGCAATGCCCAGCTGCGCAACGCGGAGATGCCTGGGCTGGATCTGAGCCTGCGCGGCGGCGCTTTCAATTTGGATAGCTACCTGCCTCCCTCCAAAGAAAAGGAAGAAAAGCAGGGGGAAACCGTCCCCTCCTCCGAAGTAACGGCTCAAGACGAACAGACTGCACACACTCAAACCGCACCTGAAACAGCAAAACCGCTGCAGGCGGAGAAGCCCACAACTACTGAACAGCAGTTATCAGCCCAGCCGGTACCTGCAGAGCCCCTGCCTCTCAGCGCACTGCGCGGCTTTAATGCCAATATCAATGTGACCCTGGACCAGCTACTGGCAGCAGACCTGCAACTGGACAGTCCGGAAATACAACTCACCGTGGATAACGGCCTCTACCAACTGCAAAAACTCAGCGCAGACATCTATGGTGGACAGCTCAATAGCAATGGGCAGTTCAACGCCCGTGCCCAAACGGCTGAAGGCCAGGTACGTGGCGGCCTCAGCAATGTGGATATCGGCAAGGTACAGAAAGCGCTGTTCCCCAGTGAGAAAGTGCAGGTAGCCGGTGAAGCCAGTGTCAATTGGGATGGTCGCACTAAAGGAAAAACCTCCGAAGATCTGCAAAAAAACCTGGTCGCAGCCGTTAATATTTCCAGCAAGGAGCTCTCCATAGCCCCATTCAACCTTGAAAAGAGTATGTGCCAGCTATTTAGTTATGCGGAAAACACGCCTCTGCCAGACAGAGACTGGCCAGCACAGACTGGCCTGCAGGATGTGCGCGCTACTATTGCCGTGAAAGGCGATGAAGTGAAGGTGACCGAAATCCTTGCAGGAATCGAGAATATCGCCATGACAGGTGATGGCGAGATAGATTTACAAAAACAGGACTTCGACTTCGCCCTCGGCCTCGCCCTGGTCGGCGAAAGCACCTCCGCCGACGGCTGTACAGTGAAGAACAAGCGCTGGCGGAACCGCCCGTTGCCTTTACGCTGCAAAGACGACTTCGATGATGTAGGTCCAGGCACTTGTAAACCCGACAGTCGCCGCCTCGACGACCTGGTACGTGAGGAACTGAAATACAAAGCCAAGAAAAAATATGGCGATAAGGTAGAAGAAAAAGTCGATGAGCTGAAAGAAAAATTGAAAAATCTCTTCGGTCGTTGATCAGAGCCGCACCGGGCCTCGCCCGGTGCGCAACTCCGGTCCCACTATCCCACTCCACTCAAGCTCTCACTACCTCCAACTCCAAATTAGTTTCAAGATTCCGCTCAGAGGGCAGCATTGTTGCAGGCTGCTTAGATTTTTTTCCTACCACACCTCAACTTCCCTACTGTTTACACATTCTTTTCCCAATATCAGCCCGATCTCAGCGAAATCAATTGGTCAGATAAAGGGAATAACAAAATGCCAATAATGGTCCGAGAGAAAGACAATAACTCCAAGCAGGTAATCGCGAGGCTGGCCACTGCTACCAAGCACCACAAGCCTGATGAGGTAGAGTGGGGTAATGACCGCGTTAACTGCTACGCCTGGGCTGCGAACTGCGAGGCCCCAAACTCGGGCAAGCCCAATCCCGGCTCCAACGCCGGCTATGTCGCAACTTTGGAAGATGCCAGCCTGATTGAGGGAGCCAAGCGCGATGGTATGGCCTATGTGGCCAATGCCCCAGCAAACAAGCCACCGCCTTTTTCAGAGGGTTGCTACTGCGTTGCCCTGTATAAGTCCGCAACCGATCACCACTGGTACCGGCGGGACCCGAAAACCGGTACCTGGACTCACAAACCAGGTCCTCATGGGGTGAGAAACTACGGCCCCAATTTTGTGGTTCTGCCCGAGCAGCTGGAAACGGCAAACCATAACTACGGCCTGGCTGCCACCAATTATCGTTTTGTGGCCTATTTCTATGTGGTGGAAGAGGGCATTCAGGTCTGATGACTGCATCGTGAAGAACTAGTGCCGAGGCAACCGCCCACTGCCCTTCCGCTGCATGGGCGACTTCGATAGTGTGATCCCTGGCTCATCCATACTCGACATCCGCCACCTGGACAACCTGATACGCGAGGAGCTGAAATACAGAGCCAGGAAAAATATGGCAATAAGATGGAAGAAAAGGTCGACGAACTGAAAGAAAAATTGAAAAATCTCTTCGGCCGTTGATCATAGCCGCACCGGGCCCCGCCCGGTGCGCAACTCCGGCCCCAATATCCCACGCCAGCAACCTCGCAGTACCTTCATGACTCCAAAGCAGTTCCAAAATGCCGTTCTCAAGTGGTTCGATAAACACGGACGCAAGGACCTGCCCTGGCAGCAGGATATCAACCCCTACCGCGTATGGGTTTCCGAGATCATGCTGCAACAAACCCAGGTAAGCGCTGTAGTCCCCTATTTCGAGCGCTTTATGCGGAGCTTCCCCACCCTGGAAAGTCTCGCCGTTACGCCTCTGGATAAGGTGCTGGCCCACTGGAGCGGCCTCGGTTACTACGCCCGCGCGCGCAACTTGCACAAATGTGCGCAGACAGTTTTGCAAGAGTACGACGGGGAATTTCCACAGGATGTAGAAGCACTCATCGAGCTGAGCGGTATCGGCCGCTCCACTGCCGGCGCTATCGCCAGTATCAGCATGGGGCTCAGGGCACCGATCCTGGATGGCAACGTAAAACGGGTACTGGCCCGCTTTCACGCCGTGGCAGGCTGGCCGGGACAGACTGCGGTAGCCAACAAGCTGTGGGAACTGGCCGAGATTTATACCCCGAATAAGCGTGTCAACGACTACACCCAGGTCATGATGGACCTGGGTGCTACCCTGTGCACCCGTTCCAAGCCCAGCTGTAGCGACTGCCCACTAAAAAAATCCTGCGTGGCCCACGCCCAGGGCAACCCCCAGGATTACCCCGGTAAAAAACCGCGTAAGGAAAAACCGGTACGCAGCGCCACCATGCTGCTGATGGAATACGAGGGCAAACTTTATCTAGAGCAGCGCCCCGCTACTGGAATTTGGGGCGGCCTCTGGTGCCCACCCCAGGCAGAAGACCCTAAGACTTGGCTCAGGCAACAGCGCTGGCGCGCCAGTGAAATACAAGCGCTGCCGGTACTGCGCCATACCTTTACCCACTTTCATCTGGATATTTCCCCTGTATGGGTACAGCTCGACAAAGTCACCACACAGGTAGCGGAGAACAGCGCTGGCTGGTATAAACTGCGGCGTCTAAACCGCGCCCGCGCGGCTCAGGAACTGGGGCTACCCGCCCCGATCGTAAAGCTGGCAAAACAATTACTGGCGCTGCAGGCGCCGCTGCTCGCCCCAACGACGGCCGACTAAAAACCAGGAGGAGTCCATGTCCAGAACCGTATTCTGCCGCAAGTACCAAGAGGAATTGGAAGGCCTGGACGCACCGCCTTTTCCTGGCCCCAAAGGCGTGGATATCTTCGAACACGTTTCCAAAAAAGCCTGGAAGGAGTGGATGTCACACCAGACCATGCTGATTAACGAGAAGCACCTCAACATGATGGAACCTTCCAGCCGCGCCTATTTGAGCGAGCAGATGATGAAGTTCCTGAGCGGTGAAGAATACGACGCAGCCGATGGTTACGTACCCCCAGAACAGCAGTAACAAGGCCCTGTAAACAGCCCCCGGCAAAGAAGAAAAACTTTTTACAATCAAGGGGTTGACTCTGCCTCAGGGAAGGGCTTTAATACGCGCCTCGCGACGCAGGGGAAGCCCAGCAAGATCGCAAAAGCCCGGATAGCTCAGTCGGTAGAGCAGGGGATTGAAAATCCCCGTGTCGGTGGTTCGATTCCGCCTCCGGGCACCATATTTAAACCCGCGCAGGCACTCGCTTTCGCGGGTTTTTTAATTCTACCGCCCTCAAGGTTTTGGCGGTAAATTCCTCCCAAAGTGTCAACATTGTGTCAACGCAAAATCACGTTGACTCTTTGCTACTCCGCAAGCCTTCCGGCTGTGCTTAAAGCAGGCGGAGACATTGAGTCATAGCTGGAGTGCTTAGGTGCTATAGGAAGCCTCTGAATAACTCCATGATGCCTCTGGCTTACGGAGCGGTCACAATCAAGGCGCGGCTGAAACGCAGGGTGGCTGAACGGAATGAGTTCGTTCACCACCTTACCTTGCTACCTGCATTCAGCAGAACATACCCCGAAAGCTATGCAACTCTGGACGAGAAATTGGGCAGGTAGCCGTGAAAGACTGTGCAAGTGTCCTATTCCGATAGGAAAAACCTATTGAGTAATTCCTTCACGGGAGCCGAGGAGCTCGCCCTTGCCGTAATTAGGACAAATATTAATTAACAATTTGATGCCAGCTATTTATTGCTGATTTCTTTTACTAATCAATCGCCACAACGTAGGGGTAACGATATTCCTAACTCACATCAAGTTGGCAGCCTATTTTAGGTAAATTAAATCCAGAGCTGCCTGGCAGCTTACAAAATAAGCTCCGATTAAATTCCTGTTAATGAATAAAAAAAATAAAGGCAATATTGACGTTTTCTTGCAGCCATTCACTCACTTTAGAATTTAAAATATAAACCTACTCACAGCCCCAACAGCCCATTACAATTCACAGCTTTACTGTTTTGATTTAAGTGTAATAACAATGAGTGAAGCCCCCCGCAACCTTCTTTATCAGGAAACCTTAGCTGTACGCTGGGGTGATATGGACGCCTTAGGACATATCAACAACGCCACCTACTTCACCTACTTTGAGCAGTGCCGCTGCAGCTGGTTAGCGGCTATTAAACGCTCCGGCGCGGTAAGCAGTAACCAAGGGGATGGCCCGGTACTACTCAATGCTTCGGCCAATTTCCATTTACCGCTGGTATTTCCAGCCAACATTACTGTTAGTATGTATGGCGGCACTCCCGGGCGCAGCAGCTTCAATAGCTACTACGAAATTAGAGAAGCAGATAATACCGACAACCTTTACACCACCTGTGAAGCGAAAATCGTCTGGGTGGATCATAGAACCGGAAAATCGATTCCCGTGCCGGATGATATTCGAGCACTGCTTCCAAATAATTAAGATAGAAAGCCCTCATCGGCGAGGGCTCTTATTGCCTTCTCAGATATTTTGTAAAAATTTCTTTCATCCTGACTTAAAATAACCATCTGGCCTTCAGAATTATCCATTTTCCCCTCCCCTGCTATTCTGAAATTCAACCATGACTTTACCAGTGCCGGATGACTTAAGTGAAAGAAAATTTTGATTTAGAGCGTTTTATTAAAGCGCAAGAACACTCTTATGAAGATGCACTTTTAGAGTTAAAGAATGGAAAAAAGCGATCTCATTGGATGTGGTACATATTTCCACAAGTTGTCGGCCTTGGGCACAGCTCCATGGCTCAAAAATATGGAATCAAGAATCTGGAGGAAGCAAAGGCTTATTTAGCCCAACCCACGCTTGGGCAGAGGCTGAAATCCTGCTGTCACGCACTACTCGACATCCATGATCGCAGCGCTCATGACATCTTCGGATCTCCAGATGATATGAAACTAAAATCCTCCATGACCTTATTTTCGCTTGCTGAAAAGGAGGAAAGCCTATTTAAGGACGTACTTGATAGGTACTATAACGGCAAGAGTGATGCTCACACCCTGGAGCTACTCGGTTTGAACTAATAGATGTCGAGTACGCAAACACTATGTAAAAATCACTTATTAATAGAAAAGTTAGAGTGCGGAGTTTGCTGCCATTCGTAGAGATTAAAAGATCAGAAGCCCACTTTAAGTGCCAAACATATTTATTAATGATTTATATTTCATATTTAAATCTAGACTCATTCTCAGGTTATCAACTTCCAGTCAGCTTAATTAAGCTGAACATAAATCTAAGTGGGATCACTAATGGCAATCTGTATTTCGACGCGGCGTGCAAAATCCTATATTTTTTTGATTTTTGGAATAGGTATATCAATACCATCCATCAGTTTGGCTGTTGATTGTTATGACGAAATCACGTCAACAGTGACACTCACTGAGCACTTGAATTGTGAGCTGAGCGAAGACGAACCTGTCGCACTCACTATCATCGGCCCAGGCGGAAGCCTTTCTATGAATGGCTTTGAACTGAATTGCACTTATAACCCAGCCGATCAAGATGAATGGGCCGGTGTCCGTATGGAGGGAACTTCCGGCTCAATTCACGGTGGCAGTATAAATAGCTGCCCCGATGGCATCCATGCAGTAGGATCGGGCTCTCACAGTATTTTCGATATGGAGATTACAGATTTCGAAGATGATGGCGTACTGGCCGAGAGCGATTTCAATAACATCTATGAAAATCTGATTATCGGTCAGGGGTTGGCCATTATTGGTGATGGAGTAGACGCAAATGGTGATTACACCAACATCGTTCACAATACTATCGAAGGCGCTGGAGATGAGGGTGTCGAAATTGACGGTGAATATGTAAACGTCAGTTACAACCATATTAGTGGAAGCGGTCAGGATGGTGTTGAGGTTGATGGGGATTACGCCTCAATCATAGGAAACACCCTGACTAATAACGGCAGTGATGGGATTGAGCTGGAGGAGCAGTTTGCCTTGGTTACACAAAATCACGTATCAGACAATGTAGATGATGGTATTGAGTTTCTGGGTGGATCAGGCAACTATGTTATTCAAAACACTGTAACAAATAATGGTGCAGGATCACTTGACCCAGCTGGTATAGTTGTTAGCAGGGTAGATAGTATCAATAACTTTATTATTGGGAATTTTGCATTTGATAATTTTGGTGATGATTTAAGGGATGACTTTGATCCGGACTGCACCGGATCAAACGTTTGGCAGGGGAATTTCTTCGGTAAAGCATCACCAACCTGTTTAAAATAAGAGCCCCTTTCATACTAAGCAGCAGGTAAATTTTTTGCCTGCTGCTTTGTAATCTCCAATCCCTTCACACCTGAATAAATCCCCCCCATTTAAAGAGGTATCTCAAGCCACCTGAGTAGTCACTTCCTCCAGGTTATCGCTACCCAAAAGCTTATCCATAACCAGGCAGGCAGTCAGGTCACCAGTGACATTCACCGCAGTCCGGCACATATCCAGAATCCTATCCACACCAATAATCAACGCAATCCCCTCTGGAGGTACGCCAATCCCAGCGAGGATAGTCGCGAGAATAACAATGCCCACACCCGGCGTACTGGGCGAGCCGATGGAGGCACCTACGGTAGTTACAGTCAGCCCCACCAATTGGGCAGTGCTGAGGTCAATTCCGTATACCTGGGTCAGGAATACTGCCGCTATCACCTGATAGAGTGCGGTACCGTCCATATTCACTGTAGCGCCCAGCGGCACAATAAATTTAGCAATTGAGGGTTTCACTCCAAGGGAGCTCTCCGCAGTTCGCATAGATAACGGCATCACTGCCGCAGAACTGGAAGTGGAAAATGCGAGAAGTTGTACACCGCTAATACGCTGAAGGAATCTCAGCGGTCCGGCCGGTGAAACCAGAGAGACAATTACCAGGTAAAACATCAATAGGATCAGCAACCCTAGAATTACCGTGCCAACATAGACCGACATCCCAAGAATTGCGGTCAAGCCAACACGAATGGCGATATCCGCCAATAAACCAAATACGGCAAGGGGCGCAAATAACATGGCCCAGCCGACTATCTTCAGGGCAATCTCCTGGACGATACCAAAGGCGTAAACTGCCGTCTCACGCTGCTTCTGTGGCAGCAGCATTACAGCCACGCCAGTAAAGATGGCGTAGACCACCAGCTGCAACATATTACGCATAGCGATGCTTTGGTTCAGGTTGGCTGGTATCAGCTCGGCAATGCGCTCGGGCAGGGGTTTTGGTTCCAGTAACTGAGGAGCAGTAGTTCCGGGTAGTTCGGTTGCTGCAGTGAGCAATGATTCATCAATATAGTTTCCAGGTTGAATCAACTGGACCAATAGAATGCCGATAATAACGGCAACTGTGGTTGTGGCAATAAAATAGGGCGCAATGCGTAAACCCACCCGCTTTAGCTGGCTCACATTGCCGCTACCACAAAGCCCGAGGATGATAGATGAAACAATCAGGGGAATAACCACCATCTGAATCATATTCAGGAATAGTGCGCCGGGCAGCTTGAACCAGCTGGCCAACACTACACTGAGATCCTGATTCACCAGGGCTGCACCTTCCGGGGAAAGCAGTAGGCCCACCCCCAATCCCAGAACCATAGCTACCAAGATCTGCATCCACAGGCGCTTTCGAACCAGCAAACCGAGGGATTCAACCATTCTTATCAGGTAAATATTGGTGCTGTGGTGCATAAATTGAGTACCGGTTTCCAAGTGGTTCATCATCAGTGGAAGAAAAAGGAGGATTATGCCCCTGACCTGGTTCGATACCTTTGGGTCAGATCAAGCCCTGAGGAGAAAGTAGCGTATCTTTACGGGCGATGGTATTTCCATTGAAGGAGGGTAGGAAGTAAAAGTTTCAGGTTTATAAGCTGCCCGATTTTGGTGCAGCATTTCAAACATTCATAGTAATTTTTGTTGTTGAGCTCTATTCAGGTCTCTGTAGTTTTGAGCCCTGCTGCCGGAAAAATTGCACTGGCTCTGGTTTTTGCCCAGCGCACAGCCCCTCTCTCCCTTCAGGCAGTGCAGGATATCGTTTTCCGCTGCGAGATTGACGTGATAGTGATATCCAAGATTGGCAAACTCGTGGCCACGGCATTCATCCAGATCTTTTGGCTCCCTGCCATCGGTATTTTCCCTTGCATAAATCAGGTAGCCATCGATCGCGATGCCGATTATTGGTGCATGGCTCGCTGCCGACGGATAGGCCTGACTACAACCGAGCGCTGCGTGGTAGTGGTAGCCCACATGGGGATTAACATGCCCACCACAGGCATCTACAGGCGCCAGGGTATGCGCTCCTAAAATCGCGCCTACCGGGGCACTGATATCAAATTTAACCCATTGAATGCCACTCCGTAACCGGAGTGGTCATTAGAACTTTGCGGGGATTTTGCTGTAAGTGGCTTTATGGGAATCAGGTAGGTCGTATAGAAATTATCACCCAAATAGCTGGCCAGACACTCCACGCAATAATTATTAAACTCCGGAGCTACATCCGGCCTTGCTGCCAGCTCACAGGCCCTCTTGGTATCAGTCACCTTTACCCGCCCGGTCTTCTCGTTATACAAAACCCATTTGGGATCGGAGAAAAACTCAGCGGCATTTTTTACGAAGGGGCCGTCGGTGGCGACAACCTGCTGCTTGATGAACATCATGCCACTTGCCGTGATCGGATCTCGAATTGTTCTGGGGCACCAGGGACCCATATGGTGACGAGGTGCGGCTTTCAACTTAAGCTGCCAGCAGCGGGATTTGCTACCCTCCGACAAAGTACAATCCACTGCACGGATATCTTCCACCAGTGCTTCCCGGTTAAAGAGGGCGGGGAGGTCTATATTTGCGGCGAAGTCGGTGTGGGCTCCATCGCTATGGGCAGAGACTAAGACGCTATGGAAAGCCAAGTACAATATCCCAATTCTCATGATCCCCACCCCCGGGTAATTGCCAACCCCAGTGTAGCAAGTGATCTCACATTAGCCGGGCCGGTATTAAGACCCTCGGGCGGCACTATTTCACGGCAGCTTACGGTGTAAATTGCCTGGCTAACAGTTGCCTTACCCACTTGTGTAATGGATCCTGCCCACTGCGAGTGTGCCAGGCGGCGACCACATCAAAGCCAGGTGGCTGCTCACTAATCGGTAAGGTATGCAGGCGCGGATCAGGTAACAGGCGAGACGGCAGAAAAGCGACTGTATTTGTGGAGGCGATACATTCAGCTGCGGCGGCAAAGGAGGGAACCGACAACACAACATTACGCTTTAAACCAAACTGCTCGAACCAGCTATCCACCATGCCACGCAAGTCACCACGAGAAGGCGACACAACCAGTTGGGGAATCTCTGCCAGCTTGTCCAAGCCCAAGGGTTCTCGACTTTCCAGTTGCACCCCTGTATGCCGGCAACACACGCATACGTAATGTTCACGATACAACAACATACTGGGGCAGCTATCCGGCACAAAACCCGGTGTGCTGAACACCAGATCCACCTCACCGGTTTGCAACTGCTGGGCCATACGGTCAATTTCAAGCTTTAGCACCACCACTTTGAGGCCCGGTGCCTGCTCACGCAGCTGCTTAAGCAGGGCCGGCAACACCACTCGCTGCTCAAAGTCGGTGGCGCTGATGGTGAAGATCCCGTGATGCTCCGCAGGGGCGAATTCATCGCCGCGCAATAGAGCGGCGATATCATTAAGGATACTATCCAGCTTGGGCGCCAAGCGCTCGGCTAAGGGCGTTGGAATAACACCATTGCTGGTTCTAATGAACAGCCGGTCATCAAATAGCTCCCGCAGACGCTTCAGCTGTTCGCTAACTGTCTGCTGGCTAACCCCTAGCTGATCTGCCACCCGCGACAGGTTCAACTCCCGCAAAATAGCCTGCAATAAGCGCAACTGTTTCAGTTCCAGCCTGCCCAGGCGATCAATACCATGATTTCTGCTCAAACCTGTATCACTCACAACTGTTACTTGATTTTCATTGTATCGAGCTGAACCTAGCATTGCCCATAAGACATGATGTATTTGCCATCAACCCTTTGGGAGGAAGCCACTATGCTGACCGCGACTCTGCACTCATCGCCGAGCCGGCTGCTCAAGGCGACAATCAATTACGCAAATACCGATAGTGAATTGGTATACGACCAGCGGCAGGCGGGGCCTGGTCCCACCCACCTGCTCGATCAGGTAAACCCACAGTCTATGTCGATTGAGGATGGCCGCACCCTGCAAGTTATGGGGGAAAAATTCAGCTTGGATATTCAGGGGTTTGAGCTGGTGAAGCCACAACTAACTATCGACCTGCACCAGTTTGACGATGCCCTGTTGGCTCTGGATGACCACGCTGCAGATAGAACAGCTCCAACTAAACGCGATGATTTAATCCGCCGAGAATGGTATCCGGCTATCGAAACCTGGATCGCAAAACGCCTGGGCGCAGCCCGTGTACTCACCTTCGACCACACCCTGCGGGCACAGCCCTCCGCAGAGGGACCCACCGAGCAGAGCCGCAGCCGCCGCTCTCCGGTGAAGACCGTGCACAATGATTATACGCCTTGGTCCGCAGACAGGCAGCTCCGGCAGACCCTGCCTGAACACGGATTAAATACGGCAGATTTCCCTCGCTATAAATTCATTAATTTATGGCTGCCATTACTGCGCACAGTGAAGGAATCACCTTTGGCAATGGCAGATTTACGCAGTGTAGGCGAGGCAGACTTCCACAAGATGCGCCTGATTTACCCTGAGCGGGAGGGGCAGATCTCGGTGATCAGCGCCAATCCGAAGCACCGCTGGATCTGGTTCAGTGATATGCAGCCGGGGGAGGGCCTGCTGCTGCGCGTATTCGATAGCGAACACCAGGGTCCCATCACCGGTGTGCCCCACACTGCATTTGATCTTCCTGATAGTTCCGGTGCCCCGCGCCGCACTAGTATTGAATTGCGCACCATCGCCTTATTTAACGATTGAGCTCTGAGTTACGGGGTGAATAAAACACAACTCCGCAGCATTTATTTGAGACCAAGGTATGACCCAAACTCTATTTTCTATCGATCCCCTTACCGGTGAACAGGTTGGCAGTGTTGCAGTGAGCAACCGGGATTCCATTTCCAAGAAAGTTGCCAAAGCCAGGGAAGCCCAGATTGATTGGGCCAGTCAATCATTGCAGCAACGTGTACAGGCTCTGCAACATGCCTATGAAAAATTGCAGCCACTACAAAGTAACCTGGCACAACTTATCAGCCGTGAAATGGGTAAGGATACTCGACGTGCAAATTACGAGGCCGGCGGTGCTATTCAGGGTGGTATTTGGTTGGCGGAGGACGCAGGCAAAGCTTTAAGGGGACAATGCAACGGCGGCAGTGAAATCCAATACCGTCCGCTGGGTGTCGTGGCCGTAATTTCCCCATGGAATTACCCACTGGCCATGGCCAATAACCTGCTCGTACCCGCTCTGGTGGCCGGAAACAGTGTAATACTCAAGCCGTCAGAGGAGTCTCCTCTGGTAGCAGATCTCCTGGTAAAAACCCTGAATGAAACTCTGCCCGAGGGCATCCTGCAAATTGCTCATGGAGACAGGCACACCGGTGAAGCCTTGGTATGGTCGGATATTAATATGATCGCCTTCACCGGCTCACGGACAACCGGCCAGCAAATTATGACTAATGCCGCTCCTGCGCTGAAACGCCTGGTGATGGAGCTCGGCGGTAACGACCCCATGATCGTATTGGCCAGTGCCGATATTCAAAAAGCCGCCCAATTTGCGGTGGCCTCCAGCTTCGAGAATGCAGGCCAGATGTGCACTTCCACAGAGCGTATTTATGTGGATGCGAGTATTGCCGATCAATTCGAAAAAGCAGTGACTTCCATCGCGCGGCAATATCACACAGGGGGCTGGCAGGACCTACAAGCCGATATTGGCCCTCTGGTCAACCAGCGCCAACACCAAAAAGTGGTCGATCATATTCAGGATGCTTTAAAAAAAGGCGCAACGCTGCTGCTTGGAGAAAAAGCACCAAAACCACCCTTTATTCCCCCCACGGTGATTAGCGGAATACAACCGGGTATGCAGCTGGAGGATGAAGAAACCTTCGGTCCGGTAGTTGCAATCGACCGCTTCAACAATGTGGAGGACGCCATCCAAAGAGCAAACGATTCAGTCTATGGGCTCGGAGCTGTGGTTTTTGGCGGCGCAGATGCTGTACAAGTAAGTAACCGACTGCAAGCCGGCATGATCGGGATTAATCAAGGCGCTGGAGGCACACCCTGGGTCGG
This sequence comes from Microbulbifer variabilis ATCC 700307, assembly GCF_000380565.1. Classification (GTDB taxonomy): domain Bacteria; phylum Pseudomonadota; class Gammaproteobacteria; order Pseudomonadales; family Cellvibrionaceae; genus Microbulbifer; species Microbulbifer variabilis. The sequence goes on along the minus strand of NZ_AQYJ01000027.1, from coordinate 509,276 downwards.
AGCAAAGCAAAGTGGTTTCGGTTACCACGGCGGTATCGACGGCCACCGTCAATTTGCCCAATTAACCGTTATTAATCTGTAAGAATATGTTGAGCGGAATTTGAAGTAATGAGCACAGTAACTTTAAAAAAGACACCGGCAGCGACACCGCAGGATTTATCCAAACTACCGATTAAAGATTTTTATGTGATTGCCAGGGAGCCAGGGGCGGAGCATCCATCCCTGCCCACCTGGGCTACCCATCAGGAAAATCCGGCGTCACTGTCAGAGCATATCCCTTCCAATATAGAAAGGCGCGAAATCCCCGAAGTACCTGGTGCTTTTCAACTGCTGAATATATTCTCTGCTGAGGAGTGCCAGCGCCTGATTGAAATTACAGAAGCCGTTGGTTACTTGCCAGATGCCGCAGTATCTCTGCCCAGGGACGTTCGCCACAATGACAACCTGACCTGGGTTGTGGACGAGAGCACTGAGCGCCTTGTATGGCAGCGTGTACAAAATTTGATGCAAGACCCGGAAAGTTATTTTGGCGGGCGCAAACCAGTGGGACTAAATCAGCGATTTCGCTTTTATCGCTATGGGACTGGAGATTATTTTAAATTCCATACCGACGGTGCCTGGCCGGGCAGCAGAATTATTGATGGACAATTGGTCGCCAATGGCTACCCGGATTGCTTTAGCGAAATGACTTTCCTGGTGCTACTCAGCGAGGATTTCGATGGTGGAGCCACTCGCTTTAGAGTCAATGGGGATGATCCCCTCCACCAGCCTACAGGCAGTTCCATGAAAGACGTGGATGTACGCACTCCAGCAGGGTCCGTCCTCTGTTTTCCCCATGGAATGCACCCACTGCACAGGGTACATAGCTCAACACCTATAGAACGTGGGGTTAAATATATAATCCGTACAGATATATTATTTCACCAAGATGGTTAGTGTTACCAAACAACAGTGAACTAAGCCTGCCGTCGAATTTAGCAAATCTATTTACTTACAATTACAGGGTCACCTTTATATTCTGTTGATGTGGCCCGCGCTACCGGCCTAACTGTCAGCTGACAGTGATCGTACTCTATCTTAGGCTGCAAAAAATCAGTAAATTGGTCGGTATGCGTACTGCCGCTCAGCCATTTGCTCACAAAACCTGAATCTTTTGGAGCAATCATTGGTAAAGATTTTTCATGATAGATTTTCGTCGCCGAATGGGCATCCAGGGTAATAATTGAGCAGCTTAAAGTGGAACCCCAGATTTTATACAGGCCACAGAAAAAATAGGGCTCGCCATAACTGAATTCCACCGGGTGCTTACCACATAAACTCTCCACCCAGGCAGTCGCAGGAATCAGGCAACGGGATTTTCGATACTCCGGGCGACTGTCCAGTTTTTTCCAATTGCTATTGATCGACCAGTATTTTTTATGGGGTTTCCAGCTACCCCCTTCCTTTTCCAGATACAAGTGCCAGATCGCATTTTCCACTTGGGGCTCACCATGCCTGCTAGTTACAATCGATACCTGTTGGGTGGGCCTGCGGCGACGACCAAATATCATACGCTCGGGATGCTCTACACCGTAGATATCGAGAAAGCGCTCCATTTCCGCCTGTCTATCTACATCAAAAATACTGCACATACCCTGCTTCCTATTCAGCTATTGATAGCTTTTCCCAGAATACCTCGCAAGCTACTCAAGGCTAGTTTCCACAGCCCACATTTATTGTAAGATCAAACATATTCTTGACGTAAATTAATACCAACGGCTACCGGAAAACAACGAACATATTTCTTACAGATTATAATGATGACCGCGTACATAGTTTTATTGTTACTAGTAGATCGGTAACAACAGAGCTAACGGACTCACCATCAAAAATATTGCCTTAGAACATACACCTAAAAGCTTTAAATAAAATTGTATATAGACAGCTTATATTAACAAGGAACGGCCAAGATAACTTATATCCAGAAAATAAGGTATCTACGAATATCTACTTACGAAATAGTTGTCTGTACACGAATCAACAACTGGATAAGTGCGTAATCCGACCAGGATGTCATCTAATGGCAAGCAGGAGAAAAAACATACACAAAGAGTGCTCAAAAATAGACCGATAACCAGATTACTATCTTGAGAGCATATTTATCCCGTATAATTTGATTATCCCATCAGGCAAACGCCTCAAAAGATTTACACTCAATTTTAAATATTTCATGAAATTTAGAATATCCAGTTTGTTAGTTATTTTTTTATATATTTTATCCAGCTCAGCTCATAGCCGAGACTGGTATGAGTATAAAAGCGAAAATTTTACTGTTTACTCAGATGTATCTGCCAAAAAAGCTAAAAAGCTACTACTTGATCTAGAAAAGTTTCGCAGAGCCTCACTCCTACTCACGGGATTGGAAAACAGGCCAGAAAATTCAAGGCTCAAGGTATATCACTTCAAAAAGTCCAGAGATTTCGATGAATTATCTGGAACAAGACGTACAGTTGGATTTTACACAAATACAATTAATGGCCCTTTGATTTTTTCCCAGGAAAACAATCGGGGAATACTGAATGGCGGAGAAATCATGTTCCATGAATATATCCACCATCTTATGCGAGAACGTGGTGGTATGCGCTATCCCAAATGGTACTCCGAAGGATTTGCAGAACTATTAGCAAGCGCTATTATTAAAAAAGACTCTATAGTAATCGGAAATCTCCCCAAGTGGAGGCTTTATGGCTTGGAGCAAGGCCCGTTAAAAGCCAAACAAATAATCAAGCCAGATCTAACAAAAAAAGGCGGAGAATATAATAACAGGTATTACGGCAGCGCCTGGTTACTACTTCATTACTTATTTTTTAGCGAAGACTCCAGGAAAAGTTCGTACAATCAAGCCACAAAGGAATACCTAACAAAAATTAATGAAGGGGGCGATGCCTTAAAGCAATTCCCCATATATTACAATATTGAACTGAAAGAATTAGATGTTGCATTAGTCCACTATCTACGAGAGCGTAAACTATCTGGGTATGAGGTCAAACTCACAATAAATGATATTCAAGTTAATAAAAGAAAAATCAGCAAAAATGAAAAACTGCTACTTTTAGCAGAAAGGGCCATCGATCTGGAAAAGTACGATCTCGCTCTTAGATACTTGGAAAGAGCAGAAAGACAGTCAACCTTAGATCCTGCAATTGATTCTCTTAAATCCAATCTTTTGTTTTATAAAAAGGATTATGAATCGGCAAGTACACTTATCGAGAAGCTAATAGCGATAGGTGAGATAGACTATCGGGTAGCTACGAATTTAGCCATATATTACTTCAATCGACTGGAAAGTAATCTTGAATCCAATCAATGGGACGATAAGAGCTACTCCAAAATCTTGGATTATGCTGATATAGCTATAAAACTAAATCCAAATTCACTTTCGGCGTATCAGTTTAAATGGATGGCTCAGCAGAGAAAAGGCTCTACTATCGACGCCTTAAAGACCATGATGGCCGCTTACCAACAAAATCCAAATAGCATTGAAATCAATGGCTCTATTGGTTTTTTTCTGGCTGAAATCAAAAAACCAAAGTTAGCCAAGCCTTTCCTTGAGAGGACTCTGGCTTGGTCCCACGATGCAAAAGTCCGCGTACGGACAAAAAAACTACTCAAGCGGATTGAAAATGAGTCTGTCATCGAAACCGAGCCAACTGCAAAAAAATCGACGTAACCCTATACTCTAAGGGCATTTTATCTAAGCCCCTATTTTAACTTTATGAAGATTAAGATGGGGCATAAATTAAGAATTTTCAAAATACTAAAGACCTGACTGATGCGTAACCTGGGAATAGTAATTTAGTAGACTAATGCCCTTTTTCTTCTTCTCTCAAGGTCAAGACTTCATAGCCATCCGCAGTAACCAAAACTGTATGCTCCCACTGGGCCGATAATTTTCCGTCTTTGGTCACAACGGTCCAGCCATCTTTTTTCAACTTTGTCTTTCGATTAGCCTGGTTAATCATAGGCTCTATGGTAAATGTCATCCCTTCCTGCAGAATGACCCCACTGCCAGCACGGCCATAATGTAACACTTGCGGCTCCTCGTGCATTTCCTGTCCGATGCCATGCCCACAATATTCACGCACCACACTAAACCCCTGTCGCTCCGTATAGCGCTGTATTGCATTCCCAATATCACCCAGAGTTGCCCCTGGCTTAACTGTACGGATTCCTGCCCACATAGCTTCGTAGCAGCTCTGTACCAACTTTTTCGCAATAGGAGTGACACTGCCGATCATGTACATTTTGCTGGAGTCTGCGATATAGCCCGATTTTTCCAGGGTAATATCCACATTCAAAATGTCACCATCGCGCAGCACCTGCCCCTGTCGCGGCATACCATGACAGACCACTTCATTAACTGAAGTATTGAGAGCGTAAGGGTAGTCGTACTGACCTTTACTGGCTGGCCGTGCTTTTAGTTCCCGAACAATAAACGCCTCCACCTGATTATTAATTTCCATGGTGGTAATGCCCGGTTTCACGAAATCATCAAGCATGCCAAAAACACGGCTGAGTAATTCACCGGAGGCACGCATTAACTGCTGCTCTCTTACACTCTTGATCTTAATATTACTCACGAACCAACTCTTCCAAAGTGAAAGACTCAGTGCGCAACAACTTCTTACATAACTGGCTGTAAGTCAGCTCCGGGTTCAGCTCAGCCAGCATGCCAATCTTTATCCAGTACTCAGCCTGAGCGTTAATTGAACGCGCCAGGGTTGCACTGGCTTTGCGAATCTCATCGTGTAAATCATCAGAAATTTTGACAATACCCATTTATACAATCCATATACGTTTCATATACATAGTGTATAGCTATTTTTCTAATTCGTATAGGGAGTTGAGGCAATTGCATTATGCAACTTATTGCATAGAGGTTAAGGGGGCGATATTGTTAACGAATAATAACAATAGCTATGAGGCCACCATGACCGATACCACCGAAAAGAAGCGCAGTGCACCTAAGCCGAGCCGCCTTCGTATTGGCCGGCGCTATCGCCCAAGCCGTTTGGAAGGGCCCTATGACGCCCTGGTAATAGGCTCGGGGATAGGTGGCCTCACTACTGCAGCAATGCTCAGCGCTACCGGTAAAAAAGTGCTGGTGTTGGAGCAGCACTACACCGCAGGCGGTTATACCCATGCCTACGACCGCAATGGCTATGAGTGGGATGTTGGTGTGCACTACATCGGCGATGTAGGCCAACATCCCACCATGACGCGTAAAATCTTTGATTTTATCTCCGGCCACCAGCTGCATTGGGCGCCAATGGATGAAATTTACGACCGGATATGTATAGGCGAGGAGCAATTCGACTTACGTGCAGGACGCCAGAACTTTATTGACGAGTTGACGAAGCATTTTCCCAATGAGCGGGAAAATATCGAACGTTACCTTGGCCGCCTCAATGAAGTAGCCAAATCAATGCAGCGTCTAGCACTGGAAAAACTTCTTCCCTCCTGGTGCACCCCTTTAGTGCGCCTGTGGCGAAAGCTACGCGACCCCTCATGGCTGAACAAAACTACCCGTGAGGTGCTGGGCGAGATTACCCAAAATGAAAAACTGATTTCAGTGCTCACAGGCCAATGGGGTGACAACGGTATGACCCCTGCCGAGAGTAGTTTTATTATTCATGCATTAATTGCCAAGCATTACTTATATGGTGGCTATTACCCAGTTGGTGGTGCCAGTAAAATTTCCGAAACCATTATTCCTCAAATACAAGCCAGTGGTGGTGAAGTCTTCACTTATGCCACTGTGGAGACCGTTCTCCTGGATGGTAACCATGTCCGCGGGGTTCGTATGTCCGATGGCACGGAAATAGAAGCTCCACTGGTAATTTCCGGGGCCGGAGTTTTCAATACTTTTGAAAAACTGTTGCCACAAAGTGCTAGCGAGCGCCTTGGGTATACGCGCGATCTCAAAACTGTTAACCGCTCCATGTCCCACCTCTGCCTTTATATTGGCTTGGAAAAAACTGCGGAAGAGTTACAGCTACCCAAAACCAATTACTGGCTATACACCAGCGATAATTATGAGAAAGACATGCAGGAATTCCTGCAGGACAGCAGCAAGGATATTCCTTTAACCTACATCTCCTTTCCTTCGGCCAAGGACCCTACCTTTACTCAACGCTATCCGGGACGTGCCACTATAGAAATTGTGGCTCCAGCCAACTATGACTGGTTTACCCAGTGGCATGAAAAGCCCTGGGGCAAACGGGGTGATGATTACGAAGCCTTGAAAGAAGAATTTAGCCAGCGCCTGCTGGAGCATCTTTACAAGCACTTCCCACATCTGCGCGGGCAAATTGACTATTACGAGCTATCCACACCACTCTCTACAGACTATTTCTGCTTTTATCCCCAAGGTGAGATTTACGGACTTGATCACGACCCAAACCGCTTCGAGCAAAGCTGGCTGCGCCCCCAAACCCGACTCAAAGGCTTATATCTAACCGGCCAGGATGTAATGAGCTGTGGTGTTGCCGGCGCTATGATTTCAGGTGTACTAACCGCACAGAGTATCCTCGGCTGGCGTCAGGGAGCCAAACTAATGAGCCAGGTATTTACAAGTAAACCAGAACAGAAAGGAAACAATGAGGCAGAGGGGCTTAGCAAAGCTACCGGTTAATCAAGACACCTAACCTTACTACTAAACCTGGCTGCGATACGCTGGGTTTAGTTTTAAAGGGAACAATTAAGCCGAAGCTATTGGCGCCTTGGCAACTTGCTGGGCACCCGATCAAAATTCAAAACCCTGATTACCAAGCGGCGATTCTCTCTCTGCCCCTCTTTACTGCTGTTATCGGCGATCGGGTCAGTATCGCCATAACCCTGGGCTTCCATACGTTCAGTCGATATCCCCCTTTCCACCAGAAAGTGCCTTACCCAATCGGCTCGCCACTGGGACAGATGCAGATTCTTCTTGGGGTCGCCATCATTGTCGGTATGTCCTTCGATGGTGATTCGCAGGTCTGGGAAGTCACGCATGATAACCAGCAGGGCCTCCAAGTCGCCAATACTATCCATGCGTGGAGCGAAACCGCCTGGATCAAACTCCAGGCGCAAGATAAAAGTATCGCCACCCTTTCGAGGATTCCCACGCAGAAAGCGCACCAGTTCATCTGCAAAAGGGGCTGCTTGGCGCGCAGCCTTTTCACTCTCACCCGACTGAACCTCGGTTAGGGGTTTCAGCGCATATTTCTTATTGGGATCGGGGCAACCGGCGATAAGTATCACCAGTAGGGAAAAACAGCAGACGAAAGTGTATTTGCCCGCCATAAACAGGACTTCCGGTTTCTAGACGTCAGATTCAGTGTAGACGCCCTGAAATCCTCAAAGCAGAGGCGGGACAATCGCTGGCAGTTACAGGCCGCACGGCTCCCTCATATAAAATTCAAAACCGCCATCATATCGCTCACCACCCGCGCCCCCTGCTTCTCGAGCTGAGGCGCACGTACAGGGTGGCCACTAAAGCCCACTACGCGCATACCCGCCGCCACTGCGGCCTGGACACCGGAAATGGAGTCCTCCACTACCAGGCAGCGCCCGGGGACAACCCCCATGGTATCAGCCGCATGAAGGAAAAGTTCTGGCCATGGTTTGCCACGGGATACATCTTCGGCGCTGAATATTCTGCCGTCAAAATACTCGTACAACCCGGTTTTATTCAGGGTTAGCTGCATTTTCTTATGAGAACCGGAGGAGGCGACACAGCTGCGCAAGCCTATCTTCTGCAACTGATCGAGCAAGCCTTCAATACCGGCTACAGGCTGCAATTCTGCATGGAAGGCCTCACGAATCAGGCGTTCCGTATTGCCAAAGTAGTGATCGGGCAGGGGGCCACCGTAACGCTTCTCGATCTCCAGCAGGCAGTCCTTGGCGGGCCGCCCACTGAACTGCTCATCCAACTCCTCTGCGGTAGTGGATATTCCGAGCTTATTCATTTCCTCCGCCAGTATGCGACAGACGATACTCTCGCTATCTACCAGCACACCGTCACAATCGAAAATAATTAAGTCTGTGGAAGACATGGGACCCCATCAAATCATCGCGCAGAGAGCAGCATCAGGCCGAGTATCACACCGACAATACCACCTATGCGCAGGAAGTTTTCGTTGCCATGGGAGATCTTGATCGCCAACGCCTTGCTGCGCTCAAAACCAATCTGCAGCATATAGGCGCCGCTGAGCAAAACCAGCACACCCAGCGCATTAAACAGGATATACCAGTGGCGGGTATCTGCGATCAGTAACAGGATTAAACCGATTATAATTCTTGCCCAGGCGGAAAAGGCAAAACCAGTTTCATTTAAGCGCTCACTGAGATCCCGTGCCAAATTAGGGCGGGCAATAATCGCAGCAGACAATACGATAATTGAGATTCCCAGCAGCCATATAATCACTTTAATCATGCTTTCCCTTCCCTGAATACACTTGAATTCATTTTATCCGTCAGGTGTTCGCTTACAAATCCCCCCATTGGAACTGCAACACTGACAGTGCGGCTATAGGTGCGGTCTCTGTACGCATCACCCGCGGCCCCAAACGTAGCGGCATGAAGTTCTGGGCCAAGGCCATATCGATTTCTGCCTGGGACAATCCACCCTCAGGACCCACCAGTAGCAACGCAGAATCTGGTTTGCCACGCTCGGCCTGCCACTGACGTAAATCCAACTCGGTGCGGTGATGCAGCACCAACCTGGCCACAGAGGATGACTCTTGAGTAGAGACTTGTAAATATTGTGTCAGTTTTACCGGCTCGGCAATCTCCGGAACCAGGTTTCGCTCACACTGCTCACAGGCACTAATCGAAATCTGGCGCCAATGCTTGAGCTTTTTTTGCAATCGCTCGCCAGATAATTTTACTTCACAGCGTTCACTAAACAGCGGCTGGATTGTCGCTACCCCCAGCTCTGTAGCCTTCTGCACCACCCAATCAAAGCGTTCTCCACGGGAGATACCGATAGCCAAAGTCAAGGCAAGTGGAGACTGGCGGTCTTTGCCACGAAACTCCCCGGTACGTGCCCGTGCTCGCTTACCGGTTTCAATCAACTCTGCACTGTATTCGCCTCCATGACCATCGAAGAGCGTCAGCGGATGGCCAGTACCCAGCCGCAGGACTTTGACCAGGTGGCGTGAAGCGGACTCATCCAGTTCCACCTCCTGTTGTGTAGTCAGTGGCTGACTGGAAAAAATACGCGGGATGCGCATGGGGATAAATCCTATAAAAACACCATAAAAAAGCCGACTGGAATGTCGGCATTTTGCAGGCAGTTAGTTTAGGCATTTATGCTCTGGAGAAGCAATGGCGGAGTATTTCCACCATTGCTGTGGGTGTGGTGCAGGTCACACTGTCTCCAGTGAGACCGGGGCCTCTCCCTCTCCCAGGCGCTTACTTTTTGGACGAATCACCTCTATCACTTTGTACAGATTTGGCACCAGGATCAGGGTTACTGCGGTAGCAAACAATACGCCGAAAGCGAGACTGATCACCATCGGGATCAGGAACTGTGCCTGGATAGAGCGCTCGAACATGATTGGCACTAAACCGATAAAGGTGGTAATGGAGGTCAAGATAATCGGCCGGAAACGGTCACGTCCCGACTGAACCACCGCATCCATCACTGCCCAGCCCTGGGCACGCAGCTGGTTGATACGATCCATCAGTACCAGGTTATCGTTCACCACTACCCCCGCTGCAGCCAGGAAGCCGAGCATGGACATAATGCTGATGTTATGTCCCATCAACAGGTGTCCAACCACAGCCCCAAAGAATCCGAACGGTACTGCAGTAAGAATCAGCAGCGGCTGCGAGTAGGAGCGGAAGGCAATAGCCAGCAACGCATAAATCGCAAACAACGATAGAACGAAGAAAGCCAGGATAGCGCCGTTAAACTCCTCCTCTTCCTGCATTTCACCGGCAGTTCTCAAAGAAAAACCGGGGAACTGGCGCTTCAGCTCAGGCGCCAGAGTTTCGCGCATATCCTTAAGGATTTCCTGCGCAGAGGAAGTATTAGGGGTGATCTCGGCGAAAACCCGCACTGTACGCTCGCGGTTATTGCGGCGAATAGTGGTGTAACCCGGTACATAAACCGCATCTGCCACGGCCGAGAAAGGTACCTCACCTTCCGCCGTACGAATGCGGACCCGATCCATCTGTTCCTCACTGGCGCGCTCTTCCTGGGGATAGCGCACCATCACCCGTACATCTTCACGACCGCGGGGAATACGCTGCACTTCTTCACCATAGAAACCCTGGCGCACCTGCCGGGCCACATCTGCCAAATTGATACCCATGGTGGTGGCATAAGGCTTCAACTGGATTTCAATATCGCGGCGGGCACTGGTGAGGTTGTCACGAACATCATATACACCGGCATAGGTATTGAGCTTCTCCTTTACCGCATCCGCAGCGGCACGCAATTCATCCATATCTCCGGAAGCGGTGCTCAAGTTCAGGCTCATACCGTTGCCCCCATCGTTGATGGTGGCATCGATATTCAAGTCTTCAACACTGGCCGGCATTTCGCCGATGAGTTGACGCCAGCGCAATGCCAGAGTTTTGGAGGTTACATCGCGCAGTTCGCCGTCAGTCAGCTGCAATATCACAAAGATATTGCCTCGCCAGTTGAACACCATAGAGTTTTGAACAAAGGGCTCGCCGTTATTTTGCTTTAGCATTTCCTCATCAGCCGCGAGCTTATCTGCCGCAGCCAGCACCTGGTTCATCACCCGTTCTGCTTCATGGAAGGGCTCACCAGAGGCCATGCTGGCCCGTAATTCCAACAGATCCGAAGGTACCTGCGGCGAGAAGGAGGAACCCACATAACCGCTCATAAAAACACTAATGGAAAGCCCGAGAGCCGATATAAAGATCATTACCGTGCTGCGGCTGTTACCGAGCGACTTCTTCAACAAGGGCAGGTAGTACTTATCACCGGCAGTCTTCATCGCTCCGGCAAAATGCCCACGAAGTTTCTGCAGTTTGATACCCACGCGGGTCTTAGCAGGCTGCTCTGGCTTCATACCAACCAAATGCGCCGGCAGAATCAGCAAAGATTCCACCAGGGAAAATGCCAGACACAGTAACACCACCACTGGCAGAGCGAGCATCATCTGTGCTGTATAACCCGGCAGAAACAGCATGGGAATAAAGAACACCATGGTGGAGGTCACGGCAAAAATTACCGGAGCAGAAACCTGCTTTACTCCTTCCTCCGCAGCTGCCAGGCCTGTGACACCGCGATCGTGAGCTGCGTGTACTGCCTCTCCCACGATAATTGCATCGTCCACCACAATCCCAAGAATCAACAGGAAGGCGAAAAGTGACAGCATATTCAGGCTGACACCCGTGATCGGCAACAGCCAGAGGGCACCGAGAAATGCCACCATAATGCCCACCGTCACCCATATTGCCAGGGCCGGGCGCAGGAACAGCATCAGCATTACGAATACCAGGACAAAACCACTCAGGGCATTCGTAGTCAGCAGGTTCATGCGACCTTCAAAGGCCTTGGAGAAGTCGAACCAGATATCAAATTCCATCCCCGGGGGCAGCTGGGTTCGAGCCTCTGCCATAAAGGTCTTGATCCGCTCAGCGGTACCCACAACATCCAACGGCTCACCTTGGACCACTCGCAGGTTCATGGCCGGGTTGCCATTAAAGAGAATGACGTTGTTGTACTCTTCAAAGCCGTCTCGAACCGTAGCCACATCACGCAGTAGTAATACCGAGCCATCGGCGCGGCTGACTACGGGAATTCGCTCAAAGTCCTCAGCACTGTATGCCTGACCGCGCGTCTGAACCTGGATATCCCCGCGATCCGAACGCACCATACCTGCCGGCAAATCCAGGGATGAGCGACGCACCGCATCAGCGACATCGTTAAAGCTCAGGTTGTAGCGGCGCAGATCCAATTCGGAAACTTCAATCGACAGCTCATCGGGGCGTTCACCCCAGATATCCACACTGCGCACACCGGGGATTAGCGTCAGTTTGTCACGCAAATCCAGGGCTGTTTCCTTGAGCTGACGCTCGGAAACCGGGCCGCCGATGGCGATCATCATCAGCTGGGTATCCCACTCTTGCAGTCGGATTATTGGGCGCTCAATCCCCTCAGGAAAAGTATTGATGCTGTCCACCTGCACCTTGATATCGTTGAGCAGGCGCAGCTCGTCATAACCATCTACGGCCTGAACTTCAACTGAAGAGTGGCCACGGCGCGAGGCAGAGTTGACCTCTTTAATTCCCTTGACCTCAGCGATCGCCTCTTCAACACGCACAGTAACCTGCTGCTCTACTTCCGCAGGGCCAGCACCAGGGTAGGAAATATTCACCTCTACAATGCCCGGCTGAATAGCCGGGAAAACTTCGCGATCGATACCGCTAATACCAAAAATACCGCCGATGATGATCATAATCATCAGCAGGTTCGCGGCCTTACTGTTGCGCACGAACCAGGGAATGATGCCGTTCATCACTGACCTCCCTGTGAGGCGTTATTCGCCGCCGCAGTCTCACTGACCGCTGTAGCAGCCGCATCAGAGGTGCCCTCGACACTGTCAATTAACCCTGCGGGCTTCTCATTAAGAGGATTGGCAGTGAGTGCCATGCCCTCGCGGGAATAACCCAAGCTGGAAACCACCACGCGATCACCAGTAGCGATTTCACCACGTAACCAAACCTTGTCACCAATGCTCTGCAGTAACTCCACTTCTTTGAATATGAGCTTGCTCTCTTCATTCAAAACCAAAAGGTGGTCTCCTTCATGCAATGCCTGGCGTGGCAATTCCACCACATCATCGAAGGTCCTACCGGCGATATCCGCCTCAACAAAAAGACCATTCATCAGCGGTGCATCGCCTTTGTAAGGGTTCTGTACCTGGGCCACAGCAAAAATAAAGCGACTATTAGGATCGATGCTCGCCTCGGTACGTACGAGCTTCGCACGCCACTCCCGTTCACGCCCAGCCACTACTGCCTGGAGCCGCACTTCAGGGCCATTTTCAATTGTTTTACCCAATGGGAGATCGAGTAGGGCAAGTTGCTGATCAGTCAGGGGCAGACGCACTTCGGCAATACCGGTACTGTGGATTTTCGCCAACCTGGTTCCAGGAGTGATGTACTGACCCAGATCGACATAGGTTTCAACCACACGGCCTGCAAAAGGCGCTGTTATCGTTGTGCGCTTCAAGTCCAGTTTGGCTTGATCGCGATCCGCGCCCGCTGCTGCCACGGCGGCCTCTGCTGCTGCCAGGTGGGGCTTACGCAAGAACAGGGCATTTGCCTCTTCACTACCCAAATCGCGCCATTCACGCTTGGCCTGCTTGGCACGGCCCTGCTCCTGAGCCAGGGCTGACTTAGCGTCGGCTAACTGTGACTCAGCGCGAGTTACTTTGTAAATGTAATCGGCTTGCTCAAACTTCAGCAGGGGCTCCCCTTTTGAGAAAAATCCACCGGGTACAAAGGCATCGGCAACGCTTTCGATAACACCACCAACACGAGCCACCACTTCAATTTCGTGGCGGGCATGCACTGTACCCTGGCTGGGCACCAGCAGTGTCTGGCGGCCTGGCTCCACATAGAGAACATCCGCAACTGGCGGCACCACCGCTTCCGGTGGTTTCTCCTCAGGTTTGGGCTTCAGTGCAACCACCAAGGAAATTGCAGCCGCCCCAATGGCCACAACGATAAGTAACAGCTTGTTCTTGCTCGACACTTTCACAGGCACCCTCTACCCCATTTTGTGACCGAAACTGGTCAAATTTTAATTAGCGCGCATTTTACAGATGTTCGACGCAGATAAGCGTGTATTTGGATGCAGGTTGCCGCACGAGTTTGTGCCCTATCGCAAACCTTTCTCGCAACGCTCTGGTAACGCATAATGCCCGACCCAATTTACCGTTGTAGGAGAGACAGGCGGGCCGCACAAAGCCAAGGAAACCGATGGGCTAGTTCCCGGTCAAACCCCGCTCCTAGAGGTACGAAATCCCCCGGAAAACGGATGTAAACATCAAATGCTGGATATCAACGTTCGCATCGCCGAAGAACTCAATGTACGCCCACAACAAGTCACGGCCGCAGTATCCCTGCTCGATGAAGGCGCCACTGTGCCATTTATCGCCCGCTACCGGAAGGAGGTGACTGGGGCCCTGGATGACACCCAATTACGCAATCTGGAAGATCGCCTACGCTACCTGCGTGAACTGGAAGAGCGCCGCGCAGCCATCCTGAAAAGTATTGATGAACAGGGCAAACTCTCTCCGGAGCTGGCGCAACAGATCAACAGTGCCGACACCAAAAACCGCCTCGAAGACCTCTACCTTCCCTACAAACCCAAACGTCGCACCAAAGGACAAATTGCCATAGAGGCGGGACTGGAGCCACTGGCTAATGCGCTGATTAACGATCCCAGCCTAGACCCTGCTGTAGAAGCTCAGCAATATCTCAACACCGACCACGAAGACGCCTCCCTACAAGTAAAAGACATCAAAGCTGCCCTGGACGGGGCCAAATTCATCCTGATGGAACGATTCGCCGAGGATGCCGAGCTTCTGGGCAAACTGCGCGAATTCCTCAAACGGGATGGGCAGGTCAAATCCAAACTGCTGGATGGTAAAGAAGAAGAGGGAGCCAAGTTCCGCGATTACTTCGAGTATGCCGAAGACTGGTCCAAGGTTCCCTCTCACCGCGCCCTGGCAATTTTTCGCGGCCGCAATGAGGGCATCCTCGCTATCAGCGTAGGTTTGCCAGAGGAGGAGGGAGCTCCCCCCACCGCCGGCCACCCTTGTGAAACCATGATTGCGAGACACTTCGATATTAGCGATGAAGGACGCTCTGCAGATAAGTGGCTCGGCGAAGTAGTGCGCTGGACTTGGCGTATCAAGCTGCTTACCGCACTGGAAACCGACCTGCTGGGTGAACTGCGAGAAAAAGCCGAGGAAGAAGCGATCAAGGTATTCTCCCGCAACCTTAAAGACTTGTTATTAGCGGCACCTGCTGGACAAAAAGCCACTATCGGCCTGGACCCAGGCCTGCGCACCGGCGTCAAAGTAGCAGTGGTAGATGCCACCGGTAAAATACTGGACCACACCGCTATCTTCCCCAACCCACCACAGAACCGCCATCAGGAGTCCGCTGCTGTTATCGCAGCCCTATGCAACAAATATAATGTGGGCCTGATCGCTATTGGCAACGGCACCGCCAGCCGTGAGACCGATAAGTTTGTAGGCGAAACTATCAAGCAATACAAACTCAGCGCGCAGAAAGTAGTGGTGAACGAGGCTGGTGCATCTGTGTACTCTGCCTCTGAATTTGCCGCGCGGGAATTCCCTGACCTGGACGTGACTATTCGCGGCGCTATCTCTATCGCCCGCCGTCTGCAGGACCCGCTGGCAGAACTTGTAAAGATCGAACCCAAATCCATTGGTGTTGGCCAATATCAACACGATGTGTCACAGACACAGTTAGCGCGCTCCCTCGACGCTGTAGTAGAAGACTGTGTAAACGGTGTCGGTGCAGAGCTGAACTCCGCCTCAGCACCACTGCTGGCCAAAGTTTCTGGCCTGACTGCCTCTATCGCCAGCAACATCGTCAGCTATCGCGACCAAAACGGTGCCTTTAAAAATCGTAAACAACTGATGGAAGTCCCTCGCCTTGGCCCAAAGGCCTTTGAGCAAGCCGCCGGATTCCTGCGCATTAACAATGGCGATAACCCCTTGGATAAATCCGGCGTACACCCGGAATCCTACATTGTGGTAAAACGCATCGCCGAGAAAAGCAGCCGTGAGATCAACAGCCTGATCGGTGACTCCGCCTTCCTGCGTCGCCTGAATCCAGCGGACTACACCGACGAAAAGTTCGGGGTACCCACCGTTACCGACATCATCGCCGAACTGGAAAAGCCCGGTCGCGACCCGCGTCCGGAATTCCGCACCGCTCGTTTTGAAGAGGGCGTGGAGGAAATCAAGGACCTGCGCCCGGCTATGGTTCTTGAAGGTACCGTAACCAATGTCACCAACTTCGGTGCCTTTGTGGATATCGGTGTGCACCAGGACGGCCTGGTGCATATTTCCGCACTCTCAGAAAAGTTCGTCAAAGATCCCCATGAGGTGGTTAAAGCCGGCGATATTGTAAAAGTAAAAGTGATGGAAGTGGACGTTGTCCGCAAGCGTATTGGCCTTTCCATGCGTCTCTCCGACGAACCAGGAGAACAGGGAAGCGGAGGTGTTAAAAAAGGTGATCAACGGGAAAATCGCCAGGCTCAGCGCTACAACAAACAACAAGGCAGCCGGCAGCAAAAGGGGGGCCAAGGTAACAACCGTGGCAGTATGGGCGATCTGTTGATGGCAGCGATGAAGAATAAGAAGTAATAATAGTGAAAGCAAAAGGCGATCTATTGATCGCCTTTTTAACTTAATATCAAACTACTTCTGACGAAGTGTTTCCTAAAGAGAACTCTTTTGAAAGCTCGCTACTGAAATACAACAATTCTCCTGTAGCTGGGTGTTTAAATCCCAGCTCTCTTGCATGCAGTAATAACCTGGGGGCTGCGCTCAGAGCCTCTATATGCGCATAAAAGGGATCACCTAATATCGGATGGCCTATTGCCTGCATATGCACCCGCAATTGATGCGATCGCCCAGTAACAGGTGTAAGTCGAATTAAGCTGCGACTCCCAGAAGTTGTTACTTTTTCCCAACGAGTTAGGGAGGGTTTACCTATTTCAAAATCCACTTTCTGCTTAGGCCTATTCGGCCAATCACAGATTAATGGCAGCTCAACTTTACCGGAGTCAGCTTCAGGAGCTCCCCATACCCACGCTATATAGGTTTTACTTACCTCACGATTTTGGAAGAGAACACTGAGTTGTCTATGCGCTTCCGGGCTACGAGCCATAACTACTAGGCCTGAAGTATCCATATCCAACCGATGCACAATCAATGCTTCCGGGTAACATTCTTGAACTCTGCTAGCCAAACTATCCCAGTTGGTGGGATCACGACCAGGCACGCTAAGGAGTCCACTCGGCTTATCCAATATCAGCAAGGAACTATCTTCAAAAACCACAGAGAGACAGGGCTCTGTGGGAGGGTTGTACTTGCGCATCACTAACTCTTAAAAAATGCTATCTGATACCAATCCCTTCCTGCGGTTTGAGAACCCAATATTCCTTCAAAAGCGAGAGGTCATTTTGCCCCTAGGCCTAGAGATTTCAGAATATGTGCAGAGGTATCAACCTGATTCATCGTATAAAAATGCAACCCGGGTGCGCCACCCTCCAACAGGGTTTCGCATAAATCAGTAACCAATTCCAGCCCTAATTTACGAACATCCTCTGGACTTTGGTAACTCTCCATCCGCTTTTTCAGCCATCGTGGAATTTCAGCACCGCAATTGCGTGAGAAGCGTACTAAATTATCAAAATTGATAATCGGCATAATTCCTGGATAAATCGGTGCATCAATGCCAGCCTTTTCACACTGGTCAACAAAATAAAAATAAGAATCGGGGTTGTAAAAATATTGGGTCAGGGCACTGTTGGCACCTGCCTCAAATTTTCCCTTTAAATAACGTATATCATCGTCATAGCTATTGGACTCCGGATGTATTTCCGGGTAAGCGGCAACTTCCAGGTGGAAATGATCGCCTGTATGGCGACGAATAAAAGCCACCAACTCATTCGCATATACCAGTTGCGCCACAGCTCCCATACCAGAGGGCATATCACCACGAAGTGCTACAATACGGTTTACACCTGCCTCTTGGTATGTATTCAATAAACCGAGTATTGTCTCTTCATTATCACCACCGAAAGATAAATGGGGTGCAATTGAGATACCATCGCGACGCATATCAGTGACGATATTCGAGGTGGTCTCTCGCGTAGTGCCACCAGCACCATAAGTGACAGAGAAAAATTCAGGGTTAAACGCCTGTAAAGCCTCGCGGGTTTTATACAGCTTTGCGCGACCTTCGGGGGTTTTGGGTGGGAAAAATTCGAAACTGATGCGAATGGAGTTTTTCATTTTATTTTCCAGGCCCTCCGAAATTTAGGCACCGGCTAAGCCGGTGCCTTTGATGAGGATATTAGTATTTGTAACTTTCTGGTTTGAACGGACCGTCCACGGAAACACCGATATATTTAGCCTGCTCTTCTGTCATACGGGTAATCACGCCGTCAAAACCTTCAACCATATAGCGGGCTACTTCTTCATCGAGGCGCTTGGGCAGTACTTTTACATACAGTGCAGATACTTTTTGGTCTGCAGGTAGGTCAGCAAACTTCTCTTCAAACAAGTGAATCTGCGCGAGAACCTGGTTAGCAAAAGAGCCGTCCATAATACGGCTGGGGTGACCAGTAGCATTACCAAGGTTTACCAGGCGGCCCTCGGATAGCAGCAGCAGGTGATCATTGGTCTCACTGTTGCGCACCACTTTATGTACCTGGGGCTTAACTTCCTGCCACTCCCAGTTCTCACGCATAAAGGCAGTATCAATCTCGTTATCAAAGTGACCGATATTCGACACAACTGCGCCGCTTTTCAGAGCTGAAAGCATATGCGCATCGCATACATTGGCATTACCGGTAGTCGTTACGATCAAGTCAGTATTGGCCAGCAACTCCTTATTAATACCTTCCGCAGTGCCGGTGTTGATACCGTCAATGTACGGGGACACCAGCTCAAAACCATCCATGCAGGCCTGCATAGCGCAAATCGGATCTACTTCAGACACTTTTACAATCATGCCTTCCTGGCGCAGGGAGGCCGCTGAACCTTTACCCACATCACCGTAACCGATAACCAATGCTTTTTTACCAGCCAACAGATGGTCGGTAGCACGCTTGATCGCATCGTTCAAACTGTGACGACAACCATATTTATTGTCGTTTTTACTCTTAGTAACAGAGTCATTTACGTTGATTGCCGGTACCTTTAAGGTGCCTTCACGCAACATGTCCTGCAAGCGGTGTACACCAGTGGTAGTCTCTTCACTAATACCGTGACAGTTATCGAGAATATCAGGGTACTTACGATGCAGCAGTTCGGTAAGATCTCCACCATCATCGAGAATCATATTCGGCTGCCAGCCGGCGACATCGGCACCAACAGTGCGCTCCAGACACCACTCATACTCTTCCTCAGTCTCGCCCTTCCAGGCAAATACCGGAATGCCACTTGCGGCAATGGCCGCAGCAGCGTGATCCTGGGTTGAGAAAATATTACAAGAAGACCAGCGCACTTCTGCACCCAGGGCAACCAGAGTCTCAATCAGAACCGCGGTCTGGATGGTCATATGAATGCAACCCATGATACGCGCACCTGCGAGGGGTTGGTCTGCACGATATTTTTCCCGCAAAGTCATCAGTGCCGGCATTTCGCCTTCAGCGATTTCGATTTCACGGCGGCCCCATTCAGCCTTGGAAATATCCGCGATCTTGAAGTCTTTAAATTCAGTACTCATCTGGTTCATGCTATTTAATGTCCAATAAAAATTGTTATTACATTGGAGCTTTATCGCTCCAATTTAGTAGCTCCCAATTCAGAAATAGGAGCCACCGCCTTAAGAAGTGAGATCAAAGTCCGGCCTGGACGCGCAGGGCATCCACCTTGTCAGTTTTTTCCCATGGGAAAGCGGTGAAGGTCTCACTGCGCTCCTGACCATTACTGTCCACCCAGTTATAGGTATGGGTGAAAGGATCACGCCCAAAGTGGCCATAAGCCGCTGTCAGCTGATACATGGGATGCAATAGGTCTAAGGACCTGGAAATAGCAAATGGGCGCAGATCGAAATTCTCACGTACCAGTTCGGCCAGTTTCTCTTCTGGAATAATGCCGGTACCAAATGTATTGATAGCCACAGACGTGGGCTCAGCTACACCGATGGCATAGGAAACCTGGATTTCACAGCGCTTGGCCAGGCCCGCAGCGACAATATTTTTTGCCACATATCGACCGGCGTAGGCCGCAGAGCGATCCACTTTAGAAGGGTCCTTACCGGAGAAAGCTCCACCACCGTGACGTGCAGAACCGCCGTAGGTATCCACAATAATTTTACGGCCAGTCAAGCCACAGTCGCCTACAGGACCGCCGATAACAAAGTTACCGGTTGGGTTGATATGGAACTTAGTGTCCTTGTGCAGCCACTCCACCGGCAGGGTGTGATGTACGATCAGCTCCATCACAGCTTCACGCAAATCAGCCTGGCTGACATCCGGATTGTGCTGAGTAGAAAGAACAACAGCATCAATCGCACAGGGGCGGCCCTGTTCGTCATAGCGGAAGGTCAACTGACTCTTGGCATCCGGGCGCAACCATGGCAGCAGGCCGGACTTGCGCGCTTCCGCCTGGCGTTCCACCAGGCGGTGGGAGTAGTAGATAGGCGCCGGCATAAAGGTCGGGGTTTCATTGGTGGCGTAGCCAAACATCAGGCCCTGATCACCGGCACCTTGGTCTTCCGGTTTGGCACGGTCAACACCCTGGGCGATATCTACAGACTGCTTGCCGATCACATTGATCACACCACAAGTCTCGCCATCGTAACCCACATCGGATGAGGTGTAGCCGATATCGGTGATTACTTTACGCACCAGATCCTCAAGGTCCACCCAGGCAGAAGTGGAAATCTCGCCGGCGATCACCGCAATCCCGGTTTTTACCAGGGTTTCACAGGCAACACGGGCCTGCTTGTCGCGGGCCAGCAATGCATCCAGTACCGCGTCGGAAATCTGATCGGCAATCTTATCCGGATGCCCTTCGGACACGGATTCTGATGTAAACAATCTATATTCACTCATGTGAGAGTCTCCATTTATTCCGCCGCGGGCGGTTAGTAAAATTCTGCTTCTGACAATACGTTCAGACGCCGTCAGGGTTTTATAAATTCTCGTATCTGGATCTGGAAACCGTTACGCAGTGCACTATATACACTGCGCCCATCCCTCAGCCCGGCACTCTGTGCCCAGTCACTCAATTGCTCCGGGGTAAAGCCCAGCCATAGATCACCACAGGCCTCCCTGGCCCAGTCCTGACCGTGCTCTTGCAATTCAGCCACCAACAACTGGCCGCCAGTTTTTAACGCGCTCTGCAAATCATGAAAGATCTGCGCGGGATCTGGGGTGTGATGCAGCACCATATTTACCACGATGGTATCCGCACTTGCCGGGCGCGCCGCGGCGGCACGTGTATCGCTGCAGACAAACTCAATATTGGCCAGCCCCTGCTCATCGGCAAAAGCCTGGGCACGCTCCAACATAGCTGATGACAGGTCCAGAGCCGTTACCGTGCCAAAACGCAGGGATAGTTCCTGCAAAAACTCGCCTTCACCTGGGCCCACTTCCAATGCGTGGCGCCCAGAAATAAGCAGTTGGGCCACCTGTGGTCCATAAACGCTGTAGCTAGCGATCAGCTCCTGTTGCTCGCGGAACCGGTTACCGTAATCGGCAAAGAAACGGCGTGAAGCCTCAGCCCGCTCCTCAGAAATTCGCGCTACCGACTGGGCCCGTTCATCGGACAATGACAGAAGATCCAGATTCACAAATAACTGCTCGAGTAGCGGGGTGCCCCCCGTGCGCCGGTAAAAGATGTTGTTACCTTCGCGGCGCTTAGTCACCAGCCCAGCTTGGGCAAGGACTTTTAGGTGGTGGCTCAAGGCGGGTTGGCGCAGATCAAAAATTCGACACAATTCCAGCACACTGTAGGAGTCTTGACTGAGTAGACGCAATATCTCAAGTCGCAGGGGATCTCCTGCAGCCTTTAAGGTCATCGCCAGCTGCGAAATTTCCGCACCGGGACCGGATTCAAAGGTGGGCTGGGATTCAGACATGGGGACGAGTCTAGCAGGCACAAGATGCTATATCAAAAGATTTTGATATAGCTCCATAAAATTATTTTGATGTAGATACTTTTAGGCAATTCCAGAACCCAGATTAGGAAAATTGCTGCTGTACTTGGTGGCAATTTTTCCGGCAAGCCTTTGCGTGGGGCAGGTCTTTACGGGAAAATACGCCCCCATTTTGTCCTCGCGGAAGCTGCCAAGAGAGCGGTACCGCGGCCTACCCGAAAATCAGAGAGCTCTTCCTATGTCTTCTACCCCCTCTCGCACAGACATGGCCAACGCCATTCGCGCCCTGTCCATGGATGCGGTCCAGAAAGCCAACAGCGGCCACCCAGGTGCGCCTATGGGTATGGCAGATATCGCCGAAGTCTTATGGAATGACTACCTGAAGCACAACCCGGCAAACCCTGAGTGGGCCGACCGCGACCGCTTCGTGCTCTCCAATGGCCATGGCTCCATGCTGCTGTACTCATTGCTGCATCTTTCCGGCTACGACCTGCCGATTGAGGAGCTGAAAAACTTCCGCCAAATGCATTCCAAGACTCCGGGCCACCCGGAATACGGTTATGCGCCTGGCGTCGAGACCACTACCGGCCCGCTCGGCCAGGGTATAACCAATGCGGTGGGCATGGCTCTGGCAGAGAAAGTACTGGCAGCCCAATTTAACCGCCCCGGTTATGAACTGGTTGACCATCACACCTATGTGTTTATGGGCGACGGCTGTCTGATGGAGGGTGTCTCCCATGAAGCGTGCTCCTTAGCCGGCACTCTGGGCCTGGGCAAACTGATCGCCTTCTATGACGATAACGGCATCTCCATCGATGGCGAAGTGGAAGGCTGGTTTACCGACGACACACCCAAACGCTTCGAATCCTATGGCTGGCACGTAATCCCCAATGTAGATGGCCATGATGCAGCCGCGATCAAAGCTGCAATTGAGAAGGCCCGCTCAGTTACCGACAAGCCCACCATCATTTGCTGTAAAACGGTTATCGGTTTCGGTTCGCCAAATAAACAGGGCCGCGAAGAATGCCACGGTGCCCCCCTAGGTGACGACGAAATCGCACTGGTGCGCGAGACCATTGGCTGGGCCCACGCACCTTTCGAAGTCCCCGAAGGTATCTATGCCGGTTGGGATGGAAAAGCCAAAGGTGAAGCTCAGGAAGACGAGTGGAAAGACATCCTGACTGACTACCGAGAAGAATTCCCTGAGCTGGCCGCCGAATTCGAGCGCCGTATGAGTGGCGAACTGCCGGCAGACTTTCTGGTGAAAGCCGATGATTACATTAAACAGTGCCAGGAAGACGCGCAGAAAATTGCTTCACGAAAGGCGAGCCAGAATGCACTCAATGCCTATGGCCCGTTGCTACCCGAGATCCTCGGCGGCTCTGCCGACCTGGCAGGCTCCAACCTCACTATTTGGTCTGGCTCCAAGGGTGTGAGCGCAGAAGATGCCTCCGGTAACTATGTCTACTACGGTGTGCGTGAGTTCGGCATGAGCGCCATGATGAACGGTATCGCCTTGCACGGAGGTTTCGTACCTTATGGCGCAACCTTCCTAATGTTCATGGAATATGCGCGCAATGCCGTACGTATGGCCGCACTGATGAAGCAGCGTGTTATCTTCGTCTACACACATGACTCGATCGGCCTAGGCGAAGACGGCCCTACCCACCAGCCTGTAGAACAGCTTAGCGCCTTGCGCTCCACCCCGAACCTACACACTTGGCGCCCCTGCGATGCCACTGAATCCGCCGTGAGCTGGAAGATGGCTATCGCGCGCAAAGAAGGCCCCAGCACCCTGGTATTCAGCCGTCAGGGGCTGGCTCCTCAAGCGCGCAATGCCGCACAGCTGGCGCAGATTGAAAAAGGTGGCTACGTACTTTCCGACTGTGAAGGCACTCCCGAAGCAATCATTATTGCTACCGGTTCTGAAGTCGAGTTGGCCATGGCCGCACAGGAAAAGCTCGCCGGCAAGAATGTTCGCGTAGTTTCCATGCCTTGCGCGGAAGCCTTTATGGAACAGGATGAATCTTATCGCGAATCTGTATTGCCCTCTGCTGTGCGTGCTCGTGTAGCGGTTGAAGCCAGCCATAAAGACTATTGGTACAAGTTCATTGGCTTTGATGGCGAGATTATCGGTATGAACACCTTCGGAGAATCCGCTCCGGGCGGCGAGCTGATGCAACACTTCGGCTTTACCGTAGACAACGTAGCCGCAACCGTCGAGAAGCTGGTGAAGTAACTCAGCGCGCTAGCTGGTCGCTCCCTGCTATTGTTTACCGCAGGGAGCGCTCGGTACCTTCCACAATTCCTATCTGGCAGTACTGCTATGACAACCCGACTCGCTATCAATGGTTATGGCCGTATCGGCCGCTCTGTTCTGCGTGCTCTTTATGAATCCGGTGCCCGAGATAACCTACAGATTGTCGCTATTAACGAGCTGGCTGACTGCGCCACTATTGGACACCTGACAAAGTACGATTCCGTACATGGGCGTTTTGCCGGTGAAGTCTCGGTGGAAAATGACATTTTGGTGGTCAATGGTGATCGCATTGCGGTGACACACCACGAACAGCTTGAAGATCTAAATTGGAAGCAGGAAAGAGTCGATATCGTGCTCGAGTGTACAGGCAGTTATAAGGAGCGTAAGCACGCCGAAACCCACTTGGCCACTGGGGCAAAAAAAGTTTTATTTTCCCAACCTGCCAGCCGCGATGTAGATGCCACTATTGTCTACGGCATCAACGACCACACTCTAAACGGCTCCGAAACTATTATTTCTGCAGCCTCCTGCACTACAAATTGCAGCGTGCCAGTGATCGCGGCACTCGACCGGGCATTTGGTATTGAAGCTGGGGTTTTAACCACAATCCACTCCGCCATGAACGACCAGCCAGTAAGCGATGCCTACCATCACACCGATTTGAGAAAAACACGGTCCGCCGTTACCTCAATAATTCCTGTCGATACGGCTCTTGCCCGAGGTATCGAACGCATATTGCCGCATTTATATGGAAAATTTGAAGCCCAGGCTATGCGCGTACCCACAGTCAATGTCTCCGCCATTGATCTGTCTGTTCAATTACAAAAGAATGTAAGTCAAATTGAAGTGAATGCTTTGCTGAAGTCCATAGCCGCAACAGAATTCAAAGGCGTCCTCGGCTTCACCGAAGAACCACTTGCCTCTTGCGACTTTAACCACGACCCTCGCTCAGGAATTATTGATGCCAGCCAGACACGGGTTGCCGGTGACAAATTAGTAAAGATTTTAATCTGGTTTGATAATGAGTGGGGATTTGCTAATCGGATGTTAGATGTGGCGCATATAATTACGAAAACACCCAGAGTTTGAATCGCCTGCACTCAACTCTAAACTACATCTTCCTCAGGCTGCTGCGGTAGCCGTATTTTTTCCCAATATCTGCCGAGAAATTTTATAACCCAACGTTTTTCTGGGACGATTATTTAAACGTCCAACAGCCACCTCAATCTCTGTTTGACTCACAAGTTTAAAGTCACAATTTTTCGGAAATTACTAGCGCAGCAAGTCATTAGTGTTCTCGTTCAGGCCTCTCACCCAAGATGCATACAGATGCGCAAAATAGACCGCCAAATCAACTACCCACTAATCTTCTCGTGCGGAGCAAATTCTTTTCCATTATCGACCATAATGGTGTGTACTAAGTATTTATACGATCAAGTAGTGCAATGATAGCTTGAGCAACTCACTCCGCTGTCTTACGATCTACAATGGTGCCCAAAGTATTACTATAACCTTTGCCAATTATACGAAACCAATTATTAATTTTTAAAAATCCAGCATCGGGAAAGTCAGGGTAGACTGACAAAATAGGTACGACCTGCTAAAAGACAGATAAAAAAGGCATCAAACACTTGATGCCTAAAAAAATTTATTTTTGGGGGATTTTTATTGGCCTTTCAGCTATTTTTTTCATCTCCGAATGATAAATAAGAGATGACCTTAATAGGTGACCACCAATATCGGATAAATCAGGAATTATATCACGCCGATAATCATCAAAGATCCGCAATTTTTTCTTCATGCGAAAGTTGCTACTTTTGCTAATGTTATAAATTCCCCATTCACGCTCTCGATAAAGGTGACAACTCTCAATACTAGTCGGATCCCAAGAATCAGGGATACAAAATCCACCATCTCGCTTCAAGTAATGTCTAATTGTTACATTATTATTGCCATTTAGCTTCCATAAACCTGGATATGTATTTATTTCATTTTCCTCTAAACTTCCACTAAGATTAGAATCAAACATGCTAACTACTTCTACCGTTCCATCAGCATTTAATTCGAACCAATAATAATCCGATGGCCACCGAAAATTTTGCATCGGACCACTTACCTGGTAGATTCCTGCAATTTCATCTTCTTTCCATCCAGTTGAATCTTGAACAAAATCCGTATAAAACTTTACTCTTTTGCTTTCACCGGTCTCTTCTAGAATAAAAACCCACGTCAGATTTCTATATTTATAATCTAAAAACATATAGGTTAATTTAAGTCCACTTGGCATCTCCACTACCAGCTGGTAATTATCCTCCAAGTACCAAAGCCCAGATAGATCAACTTCGGATAACTCTCCGTTTCCGCTAATCTCTGGTATAGTAATATCAACGCTCCCGCCACTTTCATACTTACCATGAAATTGCATATCTAAGGCTCGCACTATATGCTGGGGGGAAATTTCAACTATAGGATCAATGATTTCTCCAGGTGTTGTTACTACAGGAAGGCTGTATAGCTTACCTAATTCAATCGCGCCAGAGACAGGAACCACCCCTGAAGATCGGATCGCAAAACTCATATTTGTTCGATCTAAGAATTCATTGTCCTGGTATTGCCCATCTGGATAATGTGTATATTCCATTGCCTCAATAACAATAGAATCTGCAATAGAATTTTCAGATAACCAATTAATTTTATTAATTATTAAGTGTATTTCTTCGTAGGCTGAATTAAATTCATCATAGTAAGAACTTTCTATCAAATCCGCCCCTTCCAAAAGGATACCATCATTAGTTTGTAACCAAGTTATAGCTGCATAATCCATGACACCGTTAACTTCACCTGTGCCATCTTCCCTTAATACTAGTCTCATCCCTATTGATGGCAGGTAGTAAGTATCAGCAATAGGAGAGTGTTCAGATGGTGAAGAGGCCAACAAATTTATATCACGAGATATATTCTTTTTAGTTTTCTCAAATAGATCCGGAAAATTTTCACTGGCTCTCGCAACATAAAGAGAAGCTAAGCTATAATTTGTAGCTAGCTCATACGTGTCAGCGGCCTCTTCAGGCAACGCAATGCCTGCCTCCTCCAAAGGGAGTGGATTATCAATTAAAATCTTAACATATGTTGCAATAGCAAATACTACAGAAGCTTCCATACTATGGTAAGCCAAATCAAATTGTGAGCTGGATTTGACAGGGCCATTATTATTAATTTCTAAAACTGCAGATAGGGCTGTTGAGAGACTGGTAATATTCACATCCAGAAGCTCAGAGCGCACTAGAATCTGATCCTCGCCTGCTTTCTCTATTAAAGATTCTACGGAACCGAGTAAGCTGACAAGCCTAATGCCACTTTCACTAGGGAAAATGGCTTCCCCCTTCACAAAACTATGGATTCTGGATTCGTCAACTTCAATATTTATGGAGTAATTACCAAATGCATCAACCAATCCATGGAAATAGCTCTCACCTACATGGAATTTTACTTCAACGCCTGTATAGCTTGCGGTCTCCACATAACCTTGGATAGTTAAGCTCACGGTATTTTCTGGCTGCTCACCACTATCAGGGACTTTATCACTATCTTTTGACGAACTTCCACCTCCGCCACTACATGCGGATAGGAATAAAATACAACCAAGTAGTAAAAATCTGGATAGGAACTTACGGTACATCATTCTATTCATTTTAAGAATTGGGTTACAGAAGGTATTGGGAGAGTGACTATAAAGGAACAGTTAAAATCAGACTAGGATATATAAACATAGAACCATATTAAACAACCAGGCTTTTGATATTGGCTGTCACAATACGCAAACACACAGGGTGTCATCAAAAGACTATTTGTGTAGCGTAACCAAAGAAATCTAATTTTTTATTCAGTAGATTATTTTATATTGATCGTAAATTATTTGAAAAATAAGTATTCAATAAAAATAAATATTGCTCATCACTTTCCATACACTTCTTTCCTTCAGTAAAATTTTCTTGGTTTCTTCCCAAGTGTGTTCGGCGATATTCTTCCCCCAGCTTGTATAAGCTCGCTTCACGATCCATTTTATCCAAATCTCCCAACCTCTGTGCCGCATTATAAAAGACCTCCCAGTCACCACTTTCTATATACAACTGCTTGAAAGCGGGAACTTGGGATTCATATTCAGCGGCCAGGGCTAAAGTGGCATTGTTAGCTTTTTCTATATACGCCTGGTAGCGTGCTGGATTGGGCCAACTTACGGATATTTTCCGATAGCACTGGCGCAGACGTGAAAGCACTAAATTTTTTTGTTCGAGCTTAAAACTATCCGGTTCAGGGGATTTATAAATGGGTTCGAGCTGCTTGCGCGCCATATTCATCAATTGACGCACGGCCATTGTCTCGGCACGGGCTTGGGTAGCTGAACCGGTCAGGCCCTGGCTGGCAAGCCAACCCGGTAGAGCAAGTTCCGAGACGGCAGTTGCGAAACTTTCATTGAATTGTGTATCACCAGAAATATATACACGCCTGTGTGCCAGTTCATGGAATAGCAATCCGGCTAATCTCTCTGGTGACCAATTTACAAAACTAGAGAGTACTGGGTCATCAAACCAGCCAAGGGTGCTATATGCAGGTACCGGCCCCAGATAAGTATCGTAACCCTGCGCCCTTAGACTATTAACTTTTGCAATTGCAGCAGACTTACGAAAATAACCTCGATAGCTGGCGCAACCAGCAACAGGGTAGCACCAGCGTTTTGGGGTTAAAGAAAATTCAGGAGCAGCCAAGACATTCCAGATGGGATACTGATCTTCCAGCTGTACATAAGAGCTGTAAGCTTGACCAACTGGTAAATTCAACTGCTGGGCAGCATAGGCCCGTATCTCCTGCACCAACATTAACTGTCGCCTCAGCTTTTCACTAGTGCCGGGCTGCTGTACCACTTTTTCAATTGGCTGTCGCGCGGACAGAATCCGCAACTGACCCGCAGCAGCTTGAGCGTAATACCCCACCGTCTCACAACCACAAAGAAACAATGTGATGACTAACAGCCAAATATGCCTGCCATAAGCGCTTAATACTGACCTTAAGGCTCCAATGCTGATATACACTTTTGTCCTATTTTCCTTTTTGTTTAGTATCGTGCCTGTGGATCTATCCAGCTTCCTACAGACCTTCAATGGGTTATAGCATGCTGCCTGTTAGTGCAATCCTAATAGTCTTTGCTTTGGCATTTGCCGCTATAGCCTGGGGGCGGCTCCTGTATATCTGCTTTTCTGATGGGCCTCTAGCGGGCTTCCTTGCCCTGTTTTTACCACCAGTGGCGTTGTTTTTGCTCTTACCCAACTGGCGTGAAGAAAAGGAGCTCTATCAGTTGCTGGGAGCGGCCATAATCTGCCTGATCTTGGGCCTGGCACTTTAAGATTCCCTTATTGAATTAACTCAATTCCGGTTGATTTAGGTCAAGAGACTTACTTCCCAGGCCCATAGACTATATAGGTGAAGCATTGGCGTACTGGAGAGAAAGATGGATGCCTTAATTGATCTATTTACCAGCTTTTCCGGCTTGCTCAGCCTGGCCGTAATCGGGTTTATATTCCTGATGGCATTCTATTTTTATCGCCTGGTTCAAAACAATGTGGAAAAGGCAGTGGCGGAGCAGGAAAGGAAAGAACAAGCGGCAGTTTCCCATAGGAATAAGCCGGCCTGAACTGGAATATCCCGCTTAAGCCCAGGATCTTAGGGTAAATATTTTTGCCGTTAATACAGGCGGCAGCAGGCAATTATGCAGGGTTAACTCCAGAGCGAGCCCGGCACAATTGTCCATTTCCCGAGCTGACCGTCTGGTTTTTGTCGCGATGGGGGCTTGCTAGTAGTGGCACAAAAACCGGAGTCGATCAGCTTCTTTTTGCATGGAACGCAGACTGCCCATATACCTGGGTAACTCTTGTCTTGAGAGCAAAGGGTTACAATCAGGGGTAGGGTAGACAAAACAACAGGGCTATTGCCCCGGCAGCTTCGGCTGCCGGGGCACTTTACAGCACAGGGAGGTGCTTATTACGCTCCCGGCTAACAGGCAGCTTATTCGGTTTGCTCTTTCTTGGAACCCCTTTTTATCCAGCGCCCAAATAAAATACCCACCTCAAATAAAAGCCACATTGGCACTGCCAGAAGTGACTGGGAAATCACATCAGGTGGCGTGAGTAACATGCCAATCAGGAAACATCCCACAATCACATAGGGGCGCTTGCTACCCAGGGTTTTTGCATCTACCGCTCCGCTCCAGATCAACAGCACAGTGGCGATGGGTATTTCGAAAGCAAAACCAAATGCAAAGAATAATTTCAGCACCAGATCCAAGTAGCTACGCATATCCGGCATCACTTTGATATCTGCATGGGCGGAACCGACAAAGAAATCAAAGAGAATTGGAAATACGACAAAGTAAGCAAAAGCAACACCCGCATAAAAAAGAAAAACGCTGGTGATCAGAATAGGCACCGCAATACGCTTTTCATTTTTATACAGGCCCGGTGCAATAAACGCCCAGGCTTGGTAGAGCACAAAAGGAATCGCAATAAAGAAAGAGACTATAAACGTGGTCTTAAATGGGGTGAGGAACGTTGAAGTCACCTCGGTGGCGATCATCCCAGCATCCCCAACCAGTCTCTCCTGCAGAGGGTTGGCAATAAAATTATAAATCTCTGAAGCGAAAGGCACGAGGCAGGCAAACAAGACGACCACGACCAATAAAGTACGTAACAAGCGGTCGCGCAACTCGATCAGGTGATCGATAAACGGCTGATGACTGTCTTGTGCTTTATCACTCATGGTTGCTTATCTTTTTCTTGTTGTGATGCTTTTTCTACTTCATCCAATTCGACATTTTCTGGGTGATCGGGGTTCATGTCCGGGTCGCCAAAATCATGCCAGTGCTCCGGATATTCGGGGTCCTGCAACTCCTCCACAGTCTCATCCTGTTCAGGCAGGTAGTCCTCTTTTTCCGCACGGGGGGGCTGGGGTTCTTCGGGGCGCTTCGGGAGGGCATTATCTTTAAGCTCCTTGACCTCCCCCTGTTTGGCATGCTGCTCTGCAGGAGGCTTTTCTTCCGTATCCTCGGTAACCTTCTGCAATGATTCGCTCACTTCACGATTGGTCTCAGTAAAGGTGCGCTCCATTTCCCGGCGACTTTCCTCAATCTCGCGAAGGATGCGCTCATTGTGTAATTCCCGACGAATATCATCCGCACCCACCTCTTTTTCCAACTCTTCACGGGCGCTATGTAAAGTGCGCTTTAAGCCGGACCACCAACGGGCTGTAGTGCGGATGGCATCGGGTAGGCGCTCAGGCCCAACCACGAGCAAGCCCACCACAGCGACCAGCAGCAGTTCAAAAAAGCCAATATCAAACACAGAGCATTACTCGCGTTAACGGTTGCCGAATTATTTATCCTGGGATTGCTTATCTTTTTCCTTGGCGGTACTGCCTTGGTCTGGCTTTTCTTCTTCATCATGCTGCAGGCGCTCGGGATCTTTCTCCTCGTCGGCTTCTTTTTTCTTGTCTTCATCCTTGATCGCTTTGCGGAAGCCCTTAATAGCCCCACCGAGATCGCCACCAAGGTTTTTCAGGCGCTTGGTTCCGAACAGCAGTAGGACAATGACTAGAATAATCAACAGCTGCCAAATGCTAATTCCACCGAATCCCATAATTGTCTCCATGTCATTTAATGCGATAGCCAGACGCTAAGCTGCCACGGGCTATCATTGGTAAACTGCAATTTTGGAAGCCTTCAACTACTACAGCAAAGACTCCTGAATACTTTCGATAAGCGCTTGTTAGCCCTTTTTGGGTCGCGCGGCTTTCTCCACCAGACCTGAAAGGCCAAAACGCCGGCCCAATTCCTCCAGCACATCCTGCGAATCTGCACCCAGATGAGAGAGCATCACCATTGAGTGAAACCATAAGTCCGCCGTCTCGGCGATCATATCCTGATTATCGCCGCTGGACTGTGCGTCTTTCGCAGCGAGAATGGTTTCCGTGGCCTCTTCGCCGACCTTTTCCAGGATTTTATTCAGGCCTTTTTTGTGCAGACTGGCCACATAGGATTTCTCTGCGTCTTCCTCACGCTTGCGACTTTCTAAGACGGCGTCGAGCTGCTGTAACAGGTCACTCATGCAGGGGCTCACTTGTAAATGGCTTTGGGGTCTTGAATCACAGGTTGATTCACCTGCCACTCACCATCCTGTAGTAGGTTGTAGAAGCAGCTGCTACGCCCAGTATGGCAGGCTATACCACCTTCCTGTTCCACCATCAGGAGAACGGTATCTCCATCACAGTCGAGGCGCACCTCGCGCACTTTCTGTAGAAAACCGGAGGTTTCGCCCTTGCGCCATAGGTTCTTGCGCGATCGCGACCAATAAACCGCGTAACCCTCGCTGGCGGTAAGGGCCAGAGATTCGCGATTCATCCATGCCATCATCAATACCCGGCCACTTTTATAATCCTGGGCTATGGCTGGTACCAGGCCGTCACTATTCCAACTGACCTGGTCAAGGAAATCGGTTGTCGCTTTTGCTTGAGTCAATGTCCCTTCCTTCAGAGTTCCAAGTGTAGGTCGGCCCAGACATATCTAGGGCCAGAGCAACAGTACCAGGGCAGCGATACCCAGGGCCCAACCCGAGGGCGGTAACTGCTCCAGCCACTGGGGCTTGCTCAAGACGAGAGCTCCTGCAGCAAGGATTACGCCGCCTACACGGCGCAAGTACTGCCAACGCCCACGACGCTGGCCACTCGCCAGTTTCTCGCCGATATTCTCCAACTGTGGTGCCAGTTCCCGTGACTGCTCCAAGGCGGAATACACCAGTTGCGGCATCTGCGGGAATTTCTCCAACCATTCGGGACCGTAACGCTTAATTTCGCCCACAATGGTTTTCGGGTGGATGCGGTCACGCATCCAGCGTTCCAAAAATGGATGGGCAGTCTTCCACAGATCCAGCTGCGGATAAAGCTGCCGACCCAGGCCCTCGATATTCAACAGCGTCTTTTGCAGCAATACCAATTGTGGCTGCACTGCCATATCGAAACGTCGCGCGGTCTGGAACAGGCTGATCAGCACCCGCGCGAAAGAGATCTCTCCCAGCGGTTTCTCAAAAATGGGTTCGCATACGGCGCGGATCGCCGCTTCAAAAGTATTCACCGGCGTATCGGCCCGCACCCAACCACTCTGTACGTGCAGCTCAGCCACCATTCGGTAGTCGCGGCGGAACATGGCTAAAAGGTTGCGTGCCAGATAGTACTGGTCCTCACGCGAAAGGCTACCGACAATTGCAGTGTCGATGGCAATATACTGAGGACGTTGTGGATGCTCGCGGGAGACAAAAATATTGCCAGGGTGCATATCGGCATGGAAGAAATTGTATTCAAATACCTGTTTGAAAAAAATTTCCACGCCGCGCTCGGCAAGCAGTTGCATATTAGTATCCTGAGCGCGCAACTGCGCCAAATCGGTAACCGGGATGCCCTCAATACGCTCCAGTACTAACACGCTCTCACGTGTGTATTCCCAGTACACTTCAGGGATATACAGCAGTGGAGAGTTATTGAAATTACGCCGCAACTGGGTGCCATTGGCCGCCTCACGCACCAGGTCCAGCTCTCCCTCAATGGTGTGGCGATAGTCCTCCACTACCTCCACCGGGCGCAGGCGTCGCCCATCGGGCACAAAGCGCTCAATACCGCGGGCTAATACCCCCAACAGACGCAAATCTTCCTGGATTATTTCACCAATACCTGGGCGCAGCACCTTTACAACCACTGATTCACCAGTGGTGAGCACCGCAGCATGTACCTGTGCCACCGAAGCCGCAGCCAAGGGCTCGCGCTCAAAGCTCGCGAAAACTTCGTCGACACTGGCCTCCAAGGCCTCTTCAATCAACGAGATACACTGGTCGCTTGGGAAGGGAGGCACCTTGTCTTGCAGGTAATCGAGCTGCTCGACAATATCTGGCGGTAACAGGTCAGGGCGGGTAGAAAGCAACTGACCAAATTTGACGAAAATTGGCCCCAGTTCCTCCAGGGCTCGACGCAGGCGCTCACCGCGCTCCATCTTTGGCTGTGGCAATAGCTTCAGGGGAGCCAGTATCCCTCGCAGCCACAAAGGGCGGCGCTCGGCGGGCAATAGCTGATCGAGACGATAGCGCAGGAAAACCCGCGTGATAGTAAAACTGCGAAAGAGCGGCAAAACTACTCAGCCTCCCTGCGGGAGAACTGCTCTTGCAGCAAACGCACCCGTGCTTCCAGGCGCTCAGTGGCCAGAGACAGCTCAGCGAGATCATCGGCAAAGGCCTCAAATTGCGCCTGTGGTGGGGTCAACTGCCACTCTTCGCTGATGGTTTCCGCAGCCGCAACAGGTGCGCGACTGAGACTGGCGCTCAACCAACTGCCGGCACTGCGCAATACATTGCCGATGGAGTGAGCGGGAATATCGCCTATCAATTGCGCCAGCGGCGCCTCCCAGTCGATATCCAGATCACTCATCATCCACTGCAATTCTGCCAGCAGAGCACTAGAACCACTGATTGAGACCCCCAGGGCCGCGGGCGTGGCATCCGGGTCTTTTAGAAGACGCACAAGAGAAATAGCCGAACCACTGATAGAAGTGGTGACATCTCCCTCCCAATGCTGGCGGACAAATACTTGATCGCCCTCAATGCACAAACAACACTGTAGTTTTGGAGCGGTTAGATCGAGCGCCATAACTTTACCATCCAGCTCCTGCAGACGAGCGCGAGTAGCCGGGTCATATTGCAGGGCGGTATTAATGGCGGTTTCCAGCGCAGCATCAAAACCCGCGCGATAAGTGGGATCGCTCATGGCAGTTATTGGCCTCGTGCCATCACTTGCAGGTAAATCACGTCAAACGCCAGTTAGGGCTTGATGCCACGGTGCAACGCAACAATACCGCCAGTCATATTGTGATATTCACAATCGACAAAACCGGCATCCTCCATCATCTGCTTGAGGGTTTCCTGGTCTGGGTGCATACGAATGCTCTCCGCCAGGTAACGGTAACTTTCCGCATCATTGGCTACCAATTTGCCCATAAATGGCAGTAGGCGGAAAGAATATTGATCGTAGACTTTTCCAAGCAGTTTCGACTCTGGCTTGGAGAACTCGAGCACTAGCAAACGCCCGCCGGGTTTGAGCACCCGTAGCATGGAGCGAAGCGCTAGGTCTTTGTCAGTGACATTACGCAGACCAAAGGCGATAGTTATGCAGTCAAAGGTATTATCCGGGAAAGGGAGGTATTGGGCATCTGCCTGCACTGGCACCACATTGCCGGCGATACCGCGGTCCAGCAGGCGATCGCGACCAACCCGCAACATCGATTCATTGATATCCGCCAGTACCACCTGACCACTGTCACCCACAATACGCGAAAAGCGGGCGGTGAGGTCGCCAGTTCCCCCAGCAATATCCAAAATTTTCTGTCCCGGCCGCGCGCCGGATAATTCGATGGTAAAACGCTTCCAGAGGCGGTGAATCCCCCCAGACATTAAATCGTTCATTACATCGTAGCGCGCTGCCACTGAGTGGAACACTTCTGCCACACGACCGGCCTTTTCCTCCACCGGGACCTCTTGGTAGCCGAAGTGGGTGGTCTTGCGATCCTTCATGCTGTGCTGCCTACTGAGCCAAATTCTGGGGAGCCATTGTACATCTACGAAGCCGGCGGAACACAGCCCATCATCACCCCCTTTGGAAACTCGCTAAAATTGATCCATAGAAACCGGAACGAAATACTGGTCAGGGCTCATGAGTTATCGGCTCGATTGCAACGTACTTCCAGAGCATGGACTTCGGCAAGTTGCCCTGGCGGAAATCAATACTGCAATCAGCCATACAAAACAGCTTCCCAGTGAGCATGCAGTGCACGAATTGCGTAAGCACTGCAAGAAATTACGCGCTCTACTGCGCCTCGTACAACCAGTTTATCCACTCTTATTCCAGAGTGAAAACATTCACTACCGCAACCTGGCCCACAGCCTCGCTCAGAGCCGCGATCCGGTTTCTATTCGAGGAGCCCTACTTGCGATAGCCCCGCCACACCACTTTCCGACAATGCACACACTGCTGCGCCATATGCTGCATTTAAAAATAGATAAAAGGGCCCTGGCACAGGTCGAACCGTTTCTGATTCAAAGACGGGGGCGTATCGGTAACTGGTCATTAGAGGATGTTCGCTGGGCTCATTTAGAACGCGGATACTGTCGAGGTTACCGGCGAGCGCGAAAAGCTTGGTATCAGGTGCAAAAATTGGATAGCGCGGAGAATCTGCACCAATTGCGCAAACGAGTAAAAGACCACTGGTACCACAGCCGACTGCTTGAAGAAAAATTTCCACAGCCAGCCGCATTACGCTGTGAGCCACTAAAACAATTGGCCCAAGTTCTTGGCGATTGGCGCGACGCCTATTTACTTTGCCGCTTGGCAATTGCCACGGGAGAGAGCCTCGGGAAAGAGCTGATACCAATCTTGGAACTGGGTGACTGGCGCAAAATGAGGCTTCGTCGGGAAATAGAGACTCTTTGCTCTGCGCTCTTCATTAAGGCAAAGTTGAAAGTCAGATAGAAAGTAAAACAGCGCAGGGAAATACCTGCGCCATTGCATTGAAACAAATAACCTCCGAATTTATTCGGCGTCCTGCTCCAATAAACCACCTGAGCGTGCCATAACGTGGAATAGGTAGTTCTGCTCATTGGTACCACTCACCAAGTGTGCACCCGGCCCGCGAGCCCATACGCCTACATCCTCTCCAGCGTGAGACTCGCTGCTCATGGGCACCAGTGCATCCTGCTGGTAATCAAGTGCGACAGTGTCAGTGCTTGTGAGATCATGCCGGCTACCGTCATCATTGGAGCTGTAACCCGGGCCATTGGCATAGGTCAAGGTTGTGTAGGGCAGGCCATCTTCAGCTAATGAAGGAGAGGTTTTAGCCTCACCACTGCTGTCATTACCAATCACCTTGCCAAGAATCGGGTTGCCGCGGGTGGGATAACCGGCAATCGTCATCACATGGCTGTGGTCCGCAGTAACGACTATTAGAGTATCTTCTGCACTGGTGTTATCCATTGCATACTGGATAGCCTCTGCAAATTCCACAGCATCGGTCAGTGCGCGGTGGGCGTTGCCAGCATGATGGCCATGGTCAATACGACCGGACTCTACCATAAGGAAATATCCCTTGTCGTTTTTCTGCAGGAGTTCGAGACCTTTAGATGTCATCTCAGTGAGGGAGGGCTCACCCGCAGTATCTTCCTCACGAACAGCTTCATACTCCATGTGGGAAGAGTTGAACAAACCCAGTAACTTGTCGGTTGCAGCGCTGTCTACAGCATTAAAGCCTGTGGTGTCTTCTACGTAAGCAATATTGTTCACACCGTCGTTGTAACGTGTCTTCCACTCATCCACCAAGTTGCGCCCGTCTTCTCGACGCCCGGCTTCCCCCTCGATATCTGTGACGTCACTGGGCAAGAAGTTACGGCGGCCCCCTCCCATTACCACGTCGATACCATCACCAGCCTCCAGCTCAACCAGCTGCGCGGCAATATCAGTGCAACCATCAGGAGCAGACGCTTCCCAGCCACGCTCAGGCACCTTGGCATAGGTGGCTGCCGGAGTAGCGTGGGTAATTCTCGCGGTACTGATAATACCGGTGCTTTTGCCCAGATCCTCTGCCAGCTCAATGGCAGTGGTAAGAGGACGCTCCAGACTGGCGGCACAATCGCCGCGCGCCACATCTTCGGCAACACTTAATACGCCGGCCTTGGTTTTAACCCCGGTAACTAGAGCCGTCATAGTGCCAGCGGAGTCCGGAGTTTGCTGGTTGGTATTGTAAGTTTTCACCAAACCAGCAAAAGGCATTTTTTCAAAGCTCAGCTGGTGCTCCTCACCGGCGAGGCCCTGCTGTTGACCGGCGAGGATACGCGCTGCAGTCACTGTAGAAATACCCATGCCATCGCCGACAAACAGGATGATATTCTTTGCTGCGCCAGGAGTATTATTAATTGGCTGTGCCTGCGCAGCCTCTACAGCCTCTTGGCCCTTTTTGAACCAGTCGCTATCGAGCTGCCCCTGGGGGAGGTTCAACACATCTTCTGGCTCTGGCAGTTCAACCGGATTCGAGCTGGACTTGTCATCACTGCAACCAGCGGCCAGCAGGGCTACGGAGAAAGCCAGCAGGGTCTTTTTAAAATGTCTCATGGTGAATTACCCCAATTATTCTTCTGTCAACGACAGGTCAGTCGCAGCAGTCATCACATGGAAAAGCGCACTTTGCTCCAGGCTACCCTGTACCAACTTGGCTCCAGCACCAATGGCATGCAGGCTGATATCTTCACCCGCGTGACTCTCTGATTCCAGGTGAACTAGAGCCTCCTGATGAAAACCCGGTGCCTCGGTGTCTACGCCAGAGAGATCTTTACGGCCGGTATCAACAGCTATGCCATAACGTTCATCCGCATCGGTATTCTCACCCAGGTCGGCAAAGCCCAGACCATTGGCATAGGTCAGCGTGGTAAAAGGCAAGTCGTCCGATGCGGTTTCCAGTTCCGCCTTGGCTGCGCCGCTACTGTCATTCTCAACCACCTTGCCGAGAATGGGGTTACCACGGGTTGGATAACCGGCAATGGTCATCACATGGCTGTGGTCCGCAGTCACCAGGATCAGGGTGTCCTCAAGATCCACCTTATCCAGTGCAGCTTGTACCGCATCCGCAAAGGCAATCGCATCGTGCAATGCGTTGTAAGCATTACCTGCGTGATGGCCGTGGTCGATTCGACCAGACTCCACCATCAGGAAATAGCCATCGCTATCTTTCTGCAGGAGTTCAATAGCAGTACCGGTCATCTCGGCGATACTCGGCTCGTCGCTCTCCTTAGCAATACGGTCCGCATCGTAACTCATATGGCTGCTTGTGAAGAGCCCCAACAGCTTGTCTGTAGAGGCGAGATCCACGCTCGCCAGTTCAGCTCCAGTCTGCACATATTCAGCATTCTGTTCACCTTCATAGCGCTGTAGCCACTCATTGGTAAGATCGCGCCCGTCTTCACGCTTGCCACCTGTATCGGTCGTTGTAAAACTGCGACGGCCGCCACCGAGCATCACGTCGATGCCATCCCCATATTCCAGTTCAATCATTTGCGTGGCGATATCCACACAATTTCCTTCAGCTTCGTACTCCCAGCCACGCTCTGGACTACGCGAATAAGTGGCGGCGGGCGTGGCATGAGTCAGTCGCGCGGTTGAGACGATGCCAGTTGATCTGCCACGATTTTCCATCAACTCGAGGAAAGTATTCAGTTCTTTGCCTTCAGCACTGGCGCAATCAGCACGCAATGCATCTTCCTCAATATTAATGACTCCGGCGCGGGTTTTTACACCGGTCATCATCGCAGTCATGGTACCGGCAGAGTCCGGGGTCTGCTGGTTGGTGTTATATGTTTTGATCAGGGCGGAATAGGGAAACTCCTCAAAAGAAAGGGCATTTTCCTCACCATTCTCACCGCGCAGTTGACCCTCAAGAATACGTGCAGCAGTCAACGTGGATATACCCATACCGTCGCCGACAAAAAGAATGACGTTCTTTGCAGTCTTTGCTTCTCTGGAGAGGGCAGTACGCTCTTCCAGACGATCGGCAGCGTCGGTATACCAGTCACTTTTGGTTTGGTAGTCAGGCAGGCTTGCGGCAGAAACCGCTGAAGCGAGAGGAATTAAACAAAAGGCGCTAAGCGCGCGGGCAAGTTTGTTTGCCACGATGAGCCTCCGGAACTCGTAAATTTGGCGAGCATTAGAGTCCGGAAATATGACAAAAGAATTACGCGCCGATTAACTTCTGGCTTTCATCGCCACAAAGCTTAGTACGGGCGTTAAGACTGTAAAAACACAACCATAGCAATATTACAGAATTGCGAAAAAACAGTGAGAGATTATTGTTTTTTCAGTATTTTCAATGGGTGGGGAAATAGACAAGTGCACCGCTATACGGCGCACCCCGTACTAGCCGATAAACTTCACCACACTTTCATCAGGATCGCGTCCCTTACCCTCAGCGCGCAACCGCTGCAGGTAGCTCTCCCAGTTAGCATTATATTTCTCGGCGAGTTCACGCAGGTATTCCCAGGTATAAATACCTGTGTCGTGGCCATCATCAAAATCGATTTTCAGCGCATAGCGACCAGCGGCCTCTATTTTGTCGATACCCACGTGCATTTTTCCATCCACCAGAACCGGGGCACTGTTGCCATGACCACGCACCTCGGCACTGGGGGAGTAGACGCGCAAATACTCTGCCGGCAAGGTAAAGTCGCCATCAGCAAATACCAGCTGCAAGTTTTTCTCTGCGCGATTTAATCGGATTTTTTGCGGTTTCATTTACAGGATAAAACGCGAAAGGTCCTCATTTTGGCTGAGCTCGCCCAGGTGGGTATCCACATAGGCAGCATCTACATTCAGGGTCTTGTCTCCGTCACCAGCATCGAAGGAAATCTCCTCCAACAGGCGCTCCAGTACGGTGTGCAATCGACGCGCACCAATATTCTCCGTGCGCTCATTCACCTCGTAGGCCACCTCTGCAATGCGGCGGATTCCGTCTTCAGTAAATTTCAGCTCCAGGCCCTCTGTAGCAAGCAGAGCTCTCTGCTGCTCGGTCAGGGAAGCGGATGGCTCAGTGAGAATGCGCTCAAAGTCTGCCGAAGTGAGCGAGCTTAACTCCACACGGATTGGCAGTCGGCCCTGCAACTCTGGGATCAGATCCGATGGCTTGGACAGATGGAAGGCACCTGAGGCGATAAACAAAATATGGTCTGTCTTGATCATGCCGTACTTGGTGTTAACAGTACTGCCCTCAATCAGTGGCAGTAGATCTCTCTGAACACCCTCACGAGACACATCGGCACCGCCACTCTCCTGACGCTTGGCCACTTTGTCGATTTCATCGATAAAGACAATACCGTTCTGTTCGGCGGCACGAATCGCACTGGTTTTAATATCTTCATCATTAACCAGCTTGGCCGCCTCTTCATCAGTCAGCTGCTTTATGGCCTGCTTAACCGGTAATTTGCGCTTGCGGGTCTTGCCCTGGGACATATTCGAGAACATGCCCTGTAGTTGATTAGTCATTTCCTCCATACCTGGAGGCGCCATAATCTCTACGCCCACTGGCGCAGCTGCCATATCTAACTCCACTTCCTTATCGTCGAGTTCTCCCTCCCGCAATTTCTTACGAAACAACTGGCGGGTACTGGAATCCTTGTCATTGGGCTCAGTGGAGCGCGCTGGCGGCAATAAGGCATCTAAGATACGCTCCTCCGCAGCATCCATAGCACGCTGCTGCACACCGGACATAGCCAGCTCACGCTCCTGCTTCACAGCCATCTCGACAAGATCGCGTACGATCGACTCCACATCGCGGCCAACATAGCCCACCTCCGTGAACTTGGTTGCTTCTACCTTAATGAAGGGCGCATTGGCCAACTTTGCCAGACGGCGGGCAATTTCAGTTTTGCCCACACCGGTGGGGCCAATCATCAGGATATTTTTCGGGGTGATCTCGGCGCGCAAATCCTCGGTCACCTGCATGCGGCGCCAGCGATTGCGCAGTGCAATCGCTACGGCGCGTTTGGCGTCCTGCTGGCCGACTATATGGCGGTCGAGCTCATGGACGATTTCTCTGGGGGTCATCTGGGACATATCAATTCAATTCCTGCAAAACATATCGGCGGTTCCCTTTGAGGGACCGCCCGGCCAATGGCGCCTAAAGAGCGCGAGGCACTTAAAAATTCAATTCTTCGATGGTGTGGTTCTGGTTGGTGTAAACACAGATATCACCGGCGATTTTCAGGCCCTGCTCAACAATTGCACGGGCATCCATATCGGTGTTGTCGAGCAAAGCCCGTGCCGCAGACTGGGCAAAAGGCCCACCAGAACCGATGGCGATCAGGTCATCTTCCGGCTGAATAACATCACCATTGCCGGTCACGATCAGGCTGGCAGTCTCGTCGGCCACAGCTAACAGGGCCTCGAGGCGGCGCAGGGCACGATCGGTACGCCAGTCTTTGGCCAGCTCCACAGCGGCGCGGGTCAATTGCCCACCATGGGCTTCCAGCTTGGCCTCGAAGCGCTCAAACAGGGTAAAGGCATCGGCGGTACCGCCGGCAAAACCGGCAATCACCTTGTCCTTATACAGGCGACGCACCTTGCGCGCATTGCCCTTCATAATGGTGTTACCCATGGACACCTGGCCGTCGCCGCCAATCACAACTTTGCCGTTGCGGCGACAGGATAAAATGGTGGTTCCGCGATACTGTTCCAATGGAGACCTCTCGGATTACGCGTGAGCTTCAGCGCAGAAGGTGGTTACCAATCGCGCCGGGAATTTCATTCAGGTTAGATAAGTGAGGACGGCACGCGCCGATTTCAATAAGGAAGGGGCAATTGCTGTACCCGGAACCCAGTATCCACTGTGGTTTTTTGCTTCAAAGCCAAAGCCGCCCACGTTAATTTGACCAAAAGTGAGAGAGTAAATAGCTTTATCTACCATGCTGGGCAGAAAGCCCTGCACATTAATCAGTTGGCTGGACGTTTCAGCACCAGCGGCATCAGTCTGTGCTCAGCCAGTACCTGTCGGGCCTTTGCCATACGCGAGCGGTTGTCGAAAGGCCCAACCAAGACTCTGTGCCAGGTTCCGCGACTATCACTAGCTGACTCGACTTTAACATCCAGATTGGCCAGGGTAAGTTGCACACGCAGGCGCTCGGCTTCAGCCGCCTCACGAAAGGAGGCTGCTTGCAGAATGTAAACCTGTTGTGGGGGTTCACTAACTGCCCCCTGCCCGGTATTGGAATCCTGCTGACGACGAGCGGGCTCGGCCACCTTGGGGGGAGGTACGGAAACCTCGTTTTCCTTCAGCATTGTGTAGAAATCAAAGCGCGGCTGAGTGCGCTCCTCAACCCTCGGTTTGGCCGCCTGTGGTTTGCCACCGCTAGCGCCTTTACCCTCCCCAGCAATACCGTATTGCAGAAGCAGAAATACCGCGAAACCGCCAACAATATTTCCCAGGAAGAACCAACCCCAGGCGGGTTTTCCCGCAGAACTTTTACTGCGGCGATTGGTTTTGCGACGGCTCATTGAGGATTTCTTCCCTGGGTGATCTGCTCAGCAGGGGAATTGTACCGCCAATTAGGCTGGGGGCATTGAATTCCAGCAAAATTTACGACAATTCCTGTGCATCCATATCTATCGCCCAGCGCAGACGACGGTTTTTATTTCCCTCTGCCCAGACACATAAGCGCGCCAAAAGAGGCTGCAGTTGCGCGCGATTCTGCGCAGTAACCTGTATATAGAAACGGAAACGCCCGGATTTGCGCTCCAACAACGCGGGCACTGGCCCCAGATACTGTAACTGCGGTGAAGGGGGTGCCAGGGACTGCATAAACATTCTCGCATTGTGCAGGAACTCCTCAGCCCAGGAGGGCTCTTCGCACTCCGCCCGCACGAGAGCCATTGCATTGGTAGGGGGCAGCTGCGCCACCGCGCGATCGCGCAGTAATTGGCGCGCAAAACTACCGTAGCCTTTCTCCAATAACATCTGTAACAGGGGGTGTTCAGGAAATCGGCTCTGCACCAGTACCCGACCGCTCAGACTGCCGCGCCCTGCACGTCCAGCCACCTGCTCCAGCAACTGACCAGTACGCTCCGGGGCGCGGAAATCTGCACTAAACAGGCCACCATCCGCATCCTGAACTACTACCAAGGTCACCCGCGGCAAATGGTGACCTTTAGCCAGCATCTGGGTACCCAGGAGCAAACAGGGCTCTCCATCGCGCGCCGGAGCCAACAACCGGTCCAAGGCCAGCTTACTGGTCGTGGTGTCCCGATCCACACGGATTACCGGATATTCGGCAAAGCGCCGCGCCAACAACTCCTCACTGCGTTCAGTACCCCCACCCAGGGCGGAGATAGATCGGCTGTGGCACTGGGGGCAACTATCAACTAGTGAACAACGGTAATCGCAATGGTGGCAACGCAACTGACGCAAGCGCCGATGCATGGTGAGCTTGCTGGAGCAGTGGGGGCAATCGGCCAACCAACCACAATCATCACAGGTGAGGGCGGGAGCGAAGCCGCGCCGGTTAATAAAAACCAAAACCTGTTCACCACGCGCCAGGGTTTCCCCTATATGGCGAAGCACCTGGGGGGAAAATCCCTCCTCCAGCGGCTCGCGCAGAGTGGGTACCACATGGATCTGCGGAGGGCGCGCATCCCCCGCGCGCTGGCGCATGCGCAAATGCTGGTAACGGCCATTCA
Source organism: Microbulbifer variabilis ATCC 700307 (assembly GCF_000380565.1). GTDB lineage: Bacteria > Pseudomonadota > Gammaproteobacteria > Pseudomonadales > Cellvibrionaceae > Microbulbifer > Microbulbifer variabilis. The sequence goes on along the minus strand of NZ_AQYJ01000027.1, from coordinate 464,785 downwards.
ACGCGTTATGCAGGGTTTCCAGGGAGGGCGTGGCGGAGCCCAATAGCACCGGAACATTGGCATTGCGCGCCACCACCACTGCAAGATCCCGAGCTGAGTAGCGCACACCATCCTGTTGCTTAAAGGAAGCATCGTGCTCCTCATCCACTATCACTATGCCAAGTCTCGGCATTGGCGTCATAATCACCGAGCGGGTGCCAATCACAATATCGGCCTGCCCCGCCACTGCAGCGAGCCAGGACTGGGCCCGCTCGCCTTCAGCCAGGCCTGAATGCAGAGCCGCAATGCTGCGCTTGGGGAAACGCGAAGCTATACGCCGTAGGGTCTGAGGGGTAAGTCCTATTTCTGGAACCAGGAGTAGCGCCTGGCGCCCCTCAGCCAAAACCCGCTCCATCAATTGCAAGTAAACTTCGGTCTTGCCACTGCCGGTAGTGCCCTCAAGGAGGGAAGCGGAATAGTGGCCGCAATCCACCGAATCCAATACCTTTTGCTGTTCTTCACTCAATTGCGGCGCCGGAACCGGTTCTGCTACCGGTAGCGGTGGTGGAACGGTAGGGCCAGAGCTCCAATTAACAAGGCCGCGCTCCTGCAAGGCGCGCACTATCGTCGATGTATGCCCCAGGGCTTTCAGGTGAGTACGGCTTTGCTTTCCCTCACTGAGCAACAGTTGCAACAGGGCTTGTTGTTTTGGTGCCCGCGCCAATGCTGACTCGGGCAAACCCTTGCCCTCGGTAGTGAGCTGCAACCATTGCTCGGCCCAGTGGTCTGCGGGCTTGCCCTTACGCAGAGCGGCGGGCAGTGCGGCTGCATACACTTCACCAATCGGGGCCTGGTAATAATCGGCGATCCAGGAAAGGAATCCCAGACTGACTCTACTAAACAGCGCCGTTTGGTCAATCAGCTCCAGGGCGGGCTTTAAATGTGCAAACGATGACTTCTGCACAACGTCTACCAATACCGCAACCAGTTTGCGCCCGGCAAAGGGCACCCACAGCCGCTGCCCTGGTATTAATGTCTGCGGATCCAGGCCCTCTGGAGGCAGGTAGTCGAACAGGCGCCGCAACGGTACTGGTACCGCCAAGCGTAAAATGACATTCTGTTGGACTGCCTGTTCCACCTCACCCCCACGAACCTCGGTAAAAGGCGCTAGTGTACTGACTGCTCCGGCAAGATACAGAGGCCGATTACTTTTTTATATGGCAATGTGTAACCACCAGGTCGGTTAGCCTTCCTAAGCCAGGCCCGGCTCTATGCTTACCAACACCCCAAAGAGGCAATACCGAGATATCCAGATAAGTCCATTGGCTGAATAAATAGCAATTTAGTGACTGGCTAGGTCCCGGTATTTGGACTTGAACCCCGACGCTAATCTGATAGTATGCGCCGACTTTTTAATCAGCCTGGAACCGGTCCGGTTCCTGCTCCAACGACGATACCGTGCCCGGCAACAGATCGAGTGGCGGTTTCGAAAAGAGGCAATCATGAAAGCAGATATCCATCCTAACTACACCGACATCACCGCCACTTGCTCCTGCGGCAACGTAGTCAAAACCCGTTCTACCCTGGGCAAAGACCTGCAGATCGATGTGTGCTCCCAGTGCCACCCCTTCTACACTGGCAAGCAAAAGCAGGCTACTACCGGTGGACGCGTGGACCGCTTCAAAAAGCGTTTCGGCAGCCGCATCGGCAAGTAAACCGAACATTGGGATGCCTGGCATCTCGGAAGAGGGCATTGGGGCCACCCCAATGCCTTTTTTTTTACCCTTAATACCTATATCTGCTCAAAGGTATGCCCCACGGGCAAAATCGATTCGAATTGCTTAATGTTGTCGATTTTGACGATAAATTTATCCTTCAAAATCACACATTAGCAACTGATCATCCTGAAATTAGCCACTTACTAAGGGCAAAATAGTAAGAAGTACTAGTTTTAGCCTTCCATTAAGCTTGTGGCTACAAGTGCCCCTCGGTTATTCTCTGGCACCCGCAGTAACCGGGATAGCACCGCAGCGTTATCCCAAGTTTTCGAGAGAATAGCCCCCAAATGACGGATTCATTGCGCCAGGCAGCGCTCGATTACCACGCGCTCCCCACTCCCGGCAAACTTTCAGTTGAGCTGACTACTGCCGCCGAAACCCAAGAGGACCTGTCCCTGGCCTATAGCCCAGGGGTAGCCGAACCGGTACGCGAGATAGCCAAAGACCCAGAGGCCGCTTATCAATACACTGGTAAGGGCAACTTGGTAGCTGTTATTTCTAATGGCAGCGCCATTCTCGGCCTCGGCAATCTGGGGCCATTGGCTTCCAAGCCCGTTATGGAGGGGAAATCACTTCTGTTCAAGCGCTTCGCCGATATCAATTCGGTGGATATCGAGGTGGACGTCAATAGCCCGGAGCAATTTATCCAGACTGTTGCCGCTATCGCCAATACCTTTGGCGGCATCAACCTTGAGGATATAAAGGCGCCGGAGTGCTTCCATATTGAAGAGGCACTGATAGAGCGCTGCCCGGTACCGGTATTCCACGACGACCAACACGGCACAGCTATTGTGACCGTAGCGGGAATGCTCAATGCACTGGAAATCCAGGGTAAAAAAATCAGCGAAGTGCGCATGGTATGCCTGGGCGCTGGCGCAGCTGCTACCGCCTGCTGCAAGCTAATGTTGGCTGCCGGTGCGCGCAAAGAGCAAATCACCATGCTCGACAGCCGTGGGGTAATCCACTCCGGGCGCACCGATATCAACGCCTACAAAGGCGAGTGGGCACGGGATACCGATATGCGCACCCTCGACGATGCCATAGCCGACGCGGATGTGTTCCTCGGCGTATCCGGACCAGACCTGCTATCTGCCGAGCAGCTGCAACGAATGGCACCCAGGCCGGTAGTCTTTGCCTGCTCCAACCCCAACCCGGAAATCAAGCCGGAGCTGGCCCACAGTGTGCGCGAAGACCTGATTATGGCTACCGGGCGTTCGGACTATCCAAATCAGGTCAATAATGTGCTGTGCTTCCCCTTTATTTTCCGCGGCGCTCTGGATGTACGTGCGGCACGGATCAATGAAGAGATGAAACTCGCGGCAATCGAAGCCATCCGCAAAATTGCCCACCTGCCCGTTCCCGACTCAGTTCGTGAAGGCTACGGTGGTATAGAACTAAGCTTTGGCTACAACTATATTTTGCCCAAGCCCACAGACCCGCGCCTGCTGCCCGAGGTCGCTGCTGCAGTAGCCCGCGCGGCAGTGGATAGTGGCTGTGCTCGCCTGCCTTACCCCGAGCACTACCCGCTGAAATCTGTATAGCCATCCCCACCTCACCCCGTGGGAGCGGGCGTTTGCCGCGTTCGCTCTCACGGACTCCTTGAGCCATACAGCACCCGTCGCTAAACTGCCTTTCTGTCACAGCATCAAAGTTGCCCAACATAATGAGTCATGTGTATGTGCTGGCCAATCAGCACCAGCAGTTCCTGAGCAAAAGTGGTGAATGGCTGGATGGCCGTGAGCCCAATAAACTGTTTCGCAGCGAACACAAAGACGTCGCCATCAATCAGATGTTCGAAGCCAACACACGTGATGTCAGCCTGCGCATCGAATTGCTGCAATGTGAGCTGAATAACAAGGGACAACCGCTAGTACCAGAAGAGGCCCTTGCCGACATTTCTCCTCTGCAGGGTGACCCGGAAATTGAGCCGAACACGCCAGAGGAAATGCCTGCGCAGGAACCTCCTGAGCTGGAGCCCCAGGCAGAGCCGGAGGTATCCCCGGAACCGGCTCCCGAGGTTGTACCTGAGCAACCCCCAGAAGAAACGCCCGCTCATCCCAGCGAGAAAACATCGGAATCAGAGTCAGCCGCTTGAGCGGTAACTCTCACTGAACCGGCACCAGTCGCTCTATCCAGCGATGCAAGAGAAAGTTCCGGTAGTACCAAGGAGATTCGAGTGCCTATTCCCCATCTGGCCGCCCTGTCTCAGGCCAAACCTGTGCAATTACTCAAGGGCATACGCCGTGGACTCGAGAAAGAGAGCTTGCGGGTTGCCAGTGACGGTACCTTGGCGGCAACCCCCCATGCGCAAACACTGGGCTCAGCCCTCACCCACGAGAGTATCACTACCGATTTTTCCGAGGCGCTGCTGGAATTTATCACACCGCCGGTAGCCACCCCCGAGGAGGCGTTGCGGATACTCGACCGTATCCACCGCTACACCTATAGCCAGATCGGCGATGAGCGCCTGTGGGTCAACAGCATGCCCTGTGTAATCGGTACCGATAATGATATCCCGGTAGCCCGTTACGGCAATTCCCATAGCGGTGCCATGAAAACTATTTATCGGCTCGGTCTTGGCCTACGCTACGGCCGCGCCATGCAGACGATCGCCGGTATCCATTACAACTTTTCTCTGCCCGATGATTTCTGGCTGTGGTTGCACGAGCTCGAGGGCAGCAGCGAGTCCTTGAGTGAATTCAAGACCCGTCGCTACTTTGATTTGATCCGTAATTTCCGCCGCAATTACTGGCTGTTGATTTATCTGTTTGGCGCAGCGCCAGCTGTGTGCTCGTCTTTTGTGGAAGGGCGTGAACACAAGCTTGAGGCGTTTAACGGCGATAGCCATACTTTACACGTCCCCCATGCCACCTCACTGCGTATGGGCGACCTGGGCTACAACAGTGATGTGCAGCAATCCCTGATCGTTTGCTACAACAACCTGCGCAGCTACCTCTCAACATTATGTTCTGCCATCAGTCGTCCCTACGGCCCCTATCAGGAGATGGGAGTGAAAGATGGCGATGAAAATTACCAACAGCTGTCTACCGGCATACTGCAGATCGAAAATGAATTCTATTCGCCCATTAGGCCCAAAAATCCGGCCAAGCGCGGTGAGACAGCCCTGGCTGCTCTGAACAATCGCGGGGTCGAGTATGTCGAGGTCCGCTGCCTCGATCTAAACCCGTTTATGCCTCTGGGTATTGATGCCCAGCAGATGCGTTTCCTCGACAGCTTCCTGCTTCACTGCCTGCTCACAGAAAGCCCCAAAACCAACGATACCGACTATCGCGCTACCCAGGAAAACCAGCAGCGCATTGTCTATCGCGGCAACGAGCCAGGCCTGTTGCTGCGCTCCGGCAATGGCGAGCGCAAACTCGAAGACTGGGCTTCTCAGCTTTTGGGGGAGATGAACTCCGTTGCTGAGCTGCTCGACAGTGCTTGGGGTGGCGACCAGTACCGCTGTGCCGTTGGCGTTCAGCGTGCAAAAGTGAAGGGGGAAATCCCCACTCCTGCGCAGCAGATCTTAGCCGAGATGGATGCGCAGAAACTGAGCTTCTACCAATGGGCCATGGAAAAAGCCGAGCAGCATCGACACTACTTTCTCGAGCGCCCTCTCGACAGCGATTCAGTCCGGGACTTCTCCCGTCAAGCTGAGGAATCGCTGCTCAGGCAAAAGCAGGTGGAAGCGGAAGATAAAGGCTCTTTTGAGGAGTTCCTCAGCCACTACTACGCACAATATATTTGTTGTCAGGACTAGTCGGCCACCGGCGTCTGACCGGGTGTGCGGGCTCGAACGGATCGATAGTATGAACTACCTCGCACACCTGTTGCTGTCCGGCCCCGAAGCGCGCTGGCGCCTGGGTGGACTCCTGGGTGACTTTGTCAAAGGGCCACTGGTTGGCGAAAGGCCCGCAGCCATTGAGGCCGGCATCAAGTTGCACCGGCGGATTGATGCGAGTACGGATGAACATACCGCCTACCGCGACGCCCTGGCAAGCCTGGACCCCAGGTGGCGCCGCTATGCCGGTATTGCGCTGGATATTTGGTTCGATCACCTGCTGGCACAAAATTGGCACACATGGCACCCACAGAACCTGGAAGAGTTCTGTACCGAATGCTGGAGAGACTTTCGCAGCGACAGCGCGTATATTCCGCCGCAAGCCAAAGCGTTTATGGCGCGTGCTGAGCAGTTTAAACTGCTGCAGAGCTACCGCGAAGAGCAAGTGGTAGCCCTCACTTTGGAGCGGGTTGGGCAGCGCTTGCGCCGCCCGGTGGCCCTACAGGAAATGCTGCCCGAGCTGATCGCCGGGCGGGAAAAGCTGGAACACAATTTCAATAAACTACTGACCGACTTGAATCTCGAAGCCTCCCGGTTTCGGCAGCATTATTCAGGATCTGATAAATCATGACCTTACCCAACCCACGCATCACTTTTCTGATTGTTTTCCTAATGGTTGCCTTCCTGCTGGGCTCTGCGTTCTACTTGGAATACGTTCGCGGCCTGGAGCCCTGCAAGCTCTGTATCACCCAAAGGGTAATGCTGCTCGGTGTGGGAGTGGTTTCCCTGATTGCCTTCCTGCACAACCCGGCCACCATAGGCAGGCGCGTCTACGGTCTGCTGGTATCCATCTGGGCCCTGGGCGGACTTTACTTTGCCGGCCGCCAGTTATGGTTGCAGAGCCTACCCGAAGACCAGGTGCCCGCCTGTGGTCCCAGCGTGAGTTACATGCTGGAAGTTTTTCCCATGGCCGATGTTCTCAAGGCACTTTTGAGTGGTGACGGTAACTGTGCAGAAGTCCAGTGGACAATGATGGGCCTGAGTATTCCCGGCTGGTCCGCGATCGGCTTTGGCGGCCTGGTCCTATTCGGTGCCTGGCAGGCATTCCGCAAAGCTTGATAAAAAATGGCGGCTCCACCGGGCCGCACTCCAAAATGACTCCACCCGCCCTGAGCAACATATTTCACTGGCTGATTGGCACCGCCATTCTGTTTGGTTGTGAACGCCTCGGCACCCTTGCCAGCACAATGCTCGCACTTCCTGTTCCCGGCGCGGTGGTAGGTATGCTACTGCTACTATTTGGGTTGATGGTGAATGGAGGCATACCACGTGGCCTCGCCCAAATCAGTGCCCAGCTGCTCTTCCTGTTGCCACTACTTTTCCTGCCCGCTGCAGTGGGCGTCTTTTTTCTACGTGACCTTGCCCCCGCAGACTGGCTTGCGCTGATCGCTGCGGTTGTAATCGGCACCCTAATCAGCCTAGTCCTGTGCGCCATGCTACTGCAGAGGCTTTTAAACAAGGCCGGTAGTAAATGGTAGTGGCTAACTGGCTGCACAGCTCTCTGTTTGCCTTACCGCTGAGTCTGGTGGCTTTCTGTATCGGCGTGTACTTTTACCGCCGCAGCGGTACAGTACTATTGCACCCAATAGTGACCGCCAGCCTGATAGTAGCGGCGCTGCTCCATACCTTGAATATTCCCTACAGCGATTATCAGCACTCCAGTACACTGCTCTACGCACTACTCGGTCCAGCAGTAGTGGCCCTGGCAGTGCCACTGAAACAGAATCTGGCAGTGATTCGCCGGGCCGGCTGGCCACTGCTGGTAACGATTGCCGTAGGGGCAGTCCTGGCACCGGTTGTCGCTATCATAATCGCCCTTTTATTTGGCGCCGGGGAATCCGTATTACTGGCTCTCAGCGGCAAATCTGTCACTACCCCGATTGCCCTGGCTTTGGCCGAAAAAATCCACGCAGCATTGAGCCTCACCGCGGGCATCGTAGTCCTCACTGGAGTGGTTGGTGCCCTGGCCGGACCACCGTTACTAACTCTGCTCGGTATTCGCGATAAGCGTATCCTCGGGGTGGTTCTAGGTATAAACGCACATGCCGTAGGCACCGCTCGCGCTTTCGAAATCAGTGCCCTTTGTGGCGCCTGCTCTGCCCTTGCCATGGGACTCTGCGGCGCGCTGACTGCACTGGTCCTGCCGCTGATTATCAGTAGCTGAACAACTTTCAATTCCCCATAATCGAATTCGCACATCTGTCACAGTATTTTGGCGTAGTTTACCCCCTCTATCTTGCTGCCGGCGGGGGAATCTCCTATCTTCCATAAAGTCTTCGACATCGGCAATAAAGCTGGCCACTGCGGCAACAGTAACAAAGGGACATATTGGAGATGCTGGAAAATTGCAAATCGGCGCGGGAGCGCTGGGGTGGTGTAAGCGAAATAATCGACCGCTGGTTACAGTCGCGGCAAAATTTGCTGGTGAGCTTCTATCATCTCTCTGAAAAAAAAGAGTTCAGTGAAGACGACCCTGAAACTGAGGATCGTGTGCGCCAGTTGTGCCAGCTGTTGGTGGATTATGTCTCGGCAGGTCACTTTGAAGTCTATGAGCAATTAATGCGAGAGGGCCAGGCATTCGATGACAAGTCGGGACTTAAAAAAGCCTGTGAGCTGTACAAAGATATCGATACAACGACAGACATCGCCGTCGATTTCAATGATAAGTACTTAGAGACAGATGATCTCTCCAGCCTGGCCCCGGATCTATCCGAACTCGGGGAGGCGTTGGAAACTCGATTTAGCTCCGAAGACAAGATGATCGCCCTGCTGCATACCGCACATAAAAACCAGATTGTCTGAAAGCAGCAATAAAAAACCGCTCTTATAGTTCGCAATTTAACTCCTGTTACTGTGAAACTAAATGTATTTACAATTTTCTATTGGTTATTCGAAAGCGGTTTACTAGCGCTCAAAAGCTTCCTACCAAAAAATAAAAAAGGGCGCCCTTTAGGCACCCTTTTTCAGTAAAGTCTAAAAAGTCAGATTATTCAGACTTTGGCTCTTCCTTCTTTTCTTCTTCTTTTTTCTTGGGCTCTTCTTCACCGCCAACATTGGCCTTGTGCAACTCCACTTCAAAAATCAGGGTCGCATTCGGGCCGATTTTGCCACCGGCACCACCGGGGCCATATGCCAATTCAGAAGGAATATAAAGTTCCCACTTGGAACCTTCCTTCATTAGTTGCAGGGCTTCAGTCCAACCTTTGATAACGCCGTTTACCGGAAACTGTACCGGCTCACCACGGGCGTAGGAGCTGTCAAACTCCTCACCGTTAATCAAGGTACCTTTGTAGTCGACTTCAACAGTGCTGCTGGCGGAAGGCTTGCTGCCGGAACCTTCAGTAATCACTTTGTACTGCAGGCCTGAATCAGTGGTAATCACACCTTCCTTTTTCGCATTCTCTTCGAGGAACGCCTTTCCTTCAGTCAGGTTTTTATCAGCAGTTTCCTTAAACTCCTGTTCCTGCTTGGCCAGCATTTCCTGCTGCTTCTTCTGCATCTGCTCCTGGAAAGCAGCAATGGTCTGTTGCTTATCTTCGTCTGTCAGACGCGATTCATGGTCACTGGCAACATCATTGAGTGCCATCAACACCACCTGAGGGTCCAGCTTCACGTCCTGGGCTTGAAGACGCTTGGCCATATCTTCAGCAATGATATAGCTGACCTTCTTCTCCTGGGTATCCAGGGTAACTTCTTTTTCCTGCTTGGATCCCTGTTCGTTACAGCCGGTCAGCGCCAGGCCAAGGGCAATTGCTGCAGCCAAAGGGTATTTATTCATGGATGTTGTCTCTTTGTCCGTATTGCGTTTATGGATTCGCGCTTGACCTTGGTCCAACGCCATCAGCGGTTTCTCGGGCAATGCTGTTGCGGCCTCCAGCCGCTAGGCGCACGCTATCCGCCAGTGCGCTCAAGTCTAACCCAAGGCGACAGCCAGTGCATACCGATGACTTTCACACTGTGCAGGACACCACATTCCCTATGCCAGTTCCGGTCTCTTCCATAAAAAAACGCAACCCGCGCTTTTTTCACCGCACTCGGCATACATTTTTATTAAAAACAGCGCTATTATCGACGAGTCACCGGTTATTGTTCTGGACTGTTTGAGGTGCTTTTCAGTTTTGGGGCAATATTGCAGTGCGCGCGTCTCTTCTTCAGCGGTATCGATCGTATTTAAGGCAAGGCTAGTGCACCACCCGGAAGTGCCAATCGATAATAAACGTCAGGACATTTACTCATGGCTGCCAAACGAAAAGCTGTCAATCCGGTCGCAGAGCTGGAAGCACAAATTTCCAAGCTCTCTGCAAAACTGGATAAAGCCCGCAATAAAAAAGTCACCGATGCCGGCAAGGCGGTATTAAAAGCCGGAAAAGCTCTGACTTCGGCAAAGGAAAAACTGGCCAAGGCCAAAACCAAGCTTAGCGAAGCCCGCGCCGCGGCTAAAACGGCCAAGACCGCCGCTGCACGAAAACGAGTCGATACCGCCAAAGCCAATGTGGAAAAACTCAATGAAGTATTCCAATTGGCTAAGAGTTCGGCAGCGGAGGCCAAAGATAGTCAATCCCTAGCTAAAGCCGAGCTTAAAGCTGCAGAAGCAGTGCGCAAAATCGCAGCCAGAACAGAAAAAGAGCTCGCTAAGAAGCAACCCAAAGCTAAGAAGGCTCCAGTAGTTAAAAAAACTGCTGGAGCTAAAAAGGCTACAGCAAAAACTGCCACTAAAGCTGTGAAAGCAGCTGGTACTAAAACGAGCAAAAAACCAGGAGCTAAAAAAGCTACTGAAAAGAAAGTTGCTACTAAAAAGGCCAGCGTACGCAAAAGCACTGCAAAAGCTACAAATTCCACTGCGAAGAAAGCCGCTGCCAAACCCGCTAAAGTCAGCACTACTCACAAAGCGACAAAGCCCGCCAGCAAAAAAGCAACCTCAGCCAAAGCTGCTTCAACAGCAAAAGCTTCTGTTGCGGCTAAGCCTAGATCTGAAAAGCCTGTGCAAGCAAAAGGCGGTGACTCCGTTACCGTAGAAAAAGCTCCAAAGGAAGCAAAAGCCTTTGTAGCTACCGAAGAGAAGAAGCCGGTGGAGTCCACACCTCCTAACCCAACTATTACACCAACCACTCCCGCCAACAGCCTGTTCTCCTCGGAAAACCGTAGCAGCGAGTGAGGGCTTCAGGCAATTGATTTACTGCGCCCAGCCGACCAACGCTCTCGATTGGCGGCAAGGGCGCAAACTTAGCAGATTTTTGCCTTATGCGACTCCGTTCTCCAGACAGGTCATGTGAGTTCATCCCACAAACAGGTCCCTGTTAAGCCCGGCGCTTATGGACTGTTGGTTTTTGTCTTACCCAGACTTCTCGATTGTGTCATAAAACTCTCTATCAACTCTGACCAGTAGGCCTGCTCTTTTTGTAGCAGACCATACTGCTGCCCAGCCAGCTCCAGGGCAGGACGATCCCCCGGCCACTCCTCAACGCAGATTTTCCAAAGAGCTGCTAACTGCAAGCGCTCAAGATTCAGCTCATAGCGTTTAAATAAATCATAAATCCGCTGGCTATGGGGGCGAAAGCGCCCCAGCAAGCATCGCAGGTGACGAACACTCGTGATTATCCTACGCCTCGGCGCCAGGCCACGATCCGCAACACGCCAACCCTCTTCACTCAGCTGATGACCACAGGCAGTGGCATAGCTCGCCCACAGCATCAAGCACACATCCGCACCTTTTTTATCCTGGCAACTGAGTAGGAATTCCTCCACCTCTTCATGGCGGTAAAATCCCAAGCTGAACTGCCACAGAGGGTTTTCCTGAGCAGAAGATGGAGGTGAACTATTTGTCACGTTAGAATCCCGACCTTTTGTTGATCGGCGCTTATGTAGAGGCGGCGATTGAATTCAAATACGTCGAATAGCCTAGCACCCATCGGCCTGTTCATATGAGGTTTTTCCAGTGATCAATTTGCAAGGTGTCTCCCTGCATCGGGGTGAACGTGACCTGTTGGACAGCGCAGATTGCCGTATATTTCCCGGCCACAAAGTGGGAATTATCGGTGCGAATGGCTGCGGCAAGTCAACCTTATTTAAGCTTTTACTCGGCCAGCTGGAAAGCGATGCAGGTCAGGTAGACCTACCGAGCACCTGGCGTATCTCGCATATGGCCCAGGAAGTTGAAGCCAGTGAACAATCCGCCCTTGATTATGTTCTCGATGGCGATCAAGAGCTTCGCCAACTGCAAAGACAATTGGCCCAGGCGGAAAATAGTGATGATACCGATGGCCATAAGCTGGGAGAGCTGCACGAGCGTATGGCCAGTATCGATGGCTACAGCGGGCCAGCGCGCGCCGCACAGCTGCTCGATGGACTGGGATTTTCCCACGCAGATCAACAGCAGCCAGTACGCAGCTTTTCCGGGGGCTGGCGTATTCGCCTCAACCTGGGGCGGGCGCTGATGTGCCCCGCTGATCTGATGTTGCTCGACGAGCCCACCAACCACCTGGACCTAGATGCAACCCTGTGGCTGGAGCAGTGGTTACAGCGCTTTCCCGGTACCCTGCTGATTATTTCCCACGACCGCGATTTTCTCGATGCGGTCGTCGATGGCATTGTCAGTTTTGAACAGCAAAAACTGGTGCTCTATAGCGGTAATTACAGCGCCTTCGAGCGCACACGCGCAGAGCGCCTGGCACAGCAACAAATCCAGTTCGAAAAGCAGCAGGCCGAACGTGCGCACATGGAAGACTTTGTGCGGCGTTTCCGCGCCAAAGCGAGCAAGGCCAAACAGGCACAGAGTCGCATTAAGGCACTCGATCGCATGGCCCAGATTGCCCCAGCCCATGTGGACTCTCCCTTTCACTTCACCCTGCCTTCCGCAGAGAAAACCTCCAACCCGCTGATCGATCTGCGCGAAGCGGAAATCGGCTATGCCGACAAGGTAGTGGTGAGCAAGGTACAACTGGGTATCCAGCCCGGTCGCCGCATTGGCCTGCTTGGTCCCAACGGCGCAGGTAAATCTTCACTGATCAAAACCCTCGCCGGGGAGCTGCCGCCACTGAGTGGCGAGCGCCAATGTGGAGAACACCTGGCAATTGGCTACTTTGCCCAGCACCAGCTGGAAGCCCTCGACGGAGCCGCCTCGCCACTATTACACCTGCAACGCTTAAGCCCAAATGCCAGTGAACAATCACTGCGGGATTTCCTAGGTGGCTATGGCTTTGTCGGAGATCGGGTTTTTGAAACCGTCGCTGGTTTTTCCGGCGGCGAGAAGGCGCGCCTGGCGTTGGCTATCCTGGCTTGGCAGAAACCCAATCTGCTATTGCTCGACGAGCCCACCAACCACCTCGATCTAGAGATGCGCCACGCTTTAACCATGGCACTTGCGGAGTTTCCCGGTGCGATGGTTCTGGTTTCCCATGATCGTCATCTGCTTGCCAATACTACCGATGAGTTTATTCTGGTTGCCAATGGCCGCGCTGAACCCTTTAGCGGTGATCTCGATGACTACAAACAGTGGTTGCTGAGCTTTAACCGGGATAAACGGCGCGACGAGAAATTCACCGATAATAACGAAATTCCCGAGAGGTCTGCTGAAGACAAAAGAACACAGCGCCGCGCCGCTGCCGCGCTACGAGAACAGCTAAAGCCTCTTACCAATAAGCTGAAAACGATTGAACGGCAAATCTCTACAGCAGAGAAGAAACTGAACCAGGCTCAGGAAAAGCTTGCAAACGAAAATCTGTATAGCGGCGGCCAGCAGGAGGAAATCTCCCGCCTCAATAAAGTGCAGTCAGAGCAGCGCGAAATTCTTGATACCCTGGAAATGGAGTGGCTTGAAATTTCTGAACAGGTGGAAGAGTTGCGTGGAGAGTAACACCTCTACCCACCTATTCTTACAGCCTTAGAAGGGCACTTTGCCCGGATGATGTACCTGAAACCGCCATCACAATGTTACATCACGGGCATCCCTTATCTGGATGGCACCGCGTAAGGCGGTTTTCCAAAAAAGTGGAAACCGCCAGTTTTTAGCTGCGGATACAACCGTATTCATCCACCGCAATACCAATCGGTGTATTCGGACACTGGTCTATATAGGTAGGTACACCATCAAAGTCTGAGTCGATAGGACAACCGTCAGGCCCCACATCCACACCAACTGGTGTCTGTGGACATTGGTCTGTTGCATCAATCACACTATCGGCATCCTCGTCATACCAAAAATCCGGGTACTCAAGCCACTGATAGCCTACTGCGACACTAGCAAAACCATCCAGGCCACCTTCTTCCACCCCTTGAAAAAGACGTATATCAGCACGTGCCTGCCAACGAGGCCCCAGACTGTACTTCACTCCAATACCCAGATTGACCATAGTCTGGCTATCATGCCAATTGCAAACGTACTTTGGGTAGAGGTGCGTATAAGGGTATTTACGTTTGTACTCACAGTCATACCGATACTTGCCGTCTTTATCCCTGTAATGTTTTTTTGGTGCATCATCGTAGTTAATACGAATTTCGCCAATCCCGAAAGCTACGTAGGGTTGCCAGCAAAAGTCGCCGCAGAACTGGCCACCAAATTGATAAAGCAGATCCAAATGGTAATTGTATACTTCAACCTTTTCAGGAATTTCATCTACATTCACTACAAAGTAATCAACCACTCCCTCCATGGCCCAGTAGTTGGTCATATTGAATCCCAGGCCGCCACCGCCACCAGTGGTGTCCCGCAGTTTTAATCCATGAAAGGGTGTCCCATTTAGTCGGTCACTGTTAAACCAATGTTTACCACCATTGGCGTAGAGATTCAGTGTGCCAACAAAATCAGCAGAGGCCCCTGAACTTGTAAAAAGAAGAGAAAATAAAACGCCATACAAAATTGAAAGAAGCGAGAGACGCTTTCTCATTAGAGACACCGAAATTCCTTTTCGAACCAACCCCCCAAGGCTTTTATTCGAATGGGTACTTAGCAACGAAATCGAATTTATTGGTATATTTTTTAAGTACTCTTAATACGAATTCGTATTTGATGCCTCGCCCAGTATTAGCATCATAGACTGGAAATAGGAAAAGATAGCGATAAGGACAGGAGAGATAACCGATGCCGACGCCAACAATGTAGTGGCATTCATGGCCATTAACAAACAGTACCTTCGGCGGTCCTGAATGCAATATTTTGCCGCTACACAAAACAGTATTGTGCCTGTGAACTGGATAAGTTTTGGCAGGATTGCCTTTTAGAATCTCCGATGTCAGCGAAGATCGGAAACTACCGGGAAAAACTGGCAGATAATTTTGTAGAGACTGCGATATTTCAAAACTGATCACTGGTGGAACGGGTAATATCACCAGTGATCATACTCTCGCTCTAAGTACTAGAGACTATTCTCCACCAGGACCATAAGTGGAACTGACTTCACTCTCTATGCTAGCCACTCGCTGAGCGGGAGCTTCACCGGGCAAACGCCGATACACCAAATCCCAAACGCCATGGCCCAGGCGCTGGCCTCGACGTTCGAATTTGGTTTCCGGGCGCCACTCGGGCCGCGCAACATAGTCATTGCTGGCAGATGTATTTTCTAACAACTGCTCCGCCTGGAGTACTTCCAACATATGCTCGGCATAGTTCTGCCAGTCTGTCGCCATATGCATCAGCCCGGCGGTTCTTAGTTTGGCACAAATCAAGCGTACAAATTCTGGCTGCACAATGCGACGCTTGTGATGCTTTTTCTTGTGCCAAGGGTCGGGAAAATATAATTGGAACCTGTCCACGATACCCTCACCGATGCAATCGTTGAGAACGTCTACTGCATCAGCCATATAAACACGCAGGTTTTCCAGCCCAGCTTTACCGGCACTATTAATCAACCTGCCGACACCGGGAGGGTGCACCTCGATACCAATAAAATTCTTGTCGGGCTCCGCCTGTGCCATCGCGAACAGGGAGTCCCCCATACCAAAACCAATTTCCAGAACCAGTGGGGCCTCGCGCCCGAAAACTTCACTCGGATTGATAGGACCATCAAACAGGGACAAGCCAAACTGCCCCCAGTAGGTATCAAAAGCGCGGCGCTGCCCTTCAGTCATTCGCCCTGCGCGGATCACGTAACTACGGATGGACTTTTTCTTGTACTCGGTGCGGTAGGGGAACTCTTCCGCGGATTCGTCTTGCATTCTTCACGACCTCTTATGCGAAACGGTTTTCTTATATTCGGGTATTGGGATAAATTGGGCGCCGACTCAAAAATGAATCTGGTCCCGATTATTTGGAGAAATTTGCAGCGGCAATTAACAATGCAATCCAACCGGCAATCATCAGGGTCCCACCAACTGGTGTGACAGGCCCCAGCCACCGCGGCCCTCCAAGGGCGAGGGCGTAGAGACTGCCGGAAAAAAACACTACGCCAAATACAAAGAAAGCTCCGCTCAGGGTGAGTGATAAGTGCACACCCCTGTTCTGGATTAACAGAGCCACGCCAAGCAATGCCAAGGCATGGAGCATCTGGTACTGCACTCCAGTCTTGTAGGCCTCCAATAGGTTCTCTGTCACCTTATCGCGCAGGCCGTGGGCGCCGAAGGCACCCAGGGCAACACCGCTGGCGCCGAACAGTGCGGCGAGCACCAGGTAAAGTTTTGCCATTATTTATCCCTCAACAGTTTCCTTCCTGGTTAGACTCAGGAAATCGATAAATACGGAAATAAAAAAACCGCGCAACTGCGCGGTTTTCTACCGAATGACAAAGATACGGGTTCAGGCCTCCATGGCCGCCCGCACTTTCTTCATGGCATTCTTTTCCAGCTGGCGGATACGCTCAGCGGAAACACCATACTTGTCAGCCAATTCATGCAGCGTGGACTTCTCCTCACTCAACCAGCGTGCCTGGATAATATCGCGGCTGCGCTCATCCAGTTGCTCCATAGCATGGGCGAGGCTACTGAGGTTGGTTTCCTGCCAGTTATCACGCTCCAGCTGGGCGGCTGGGTCGAAACTGCGATCTTCCAGGTAATGCGCCGGTGCCTGCCAGGCAGTATCGTCATCGTCATCTACACCTGCATCGAATGCGGCATCATAAGCAGCGAGACGGCCTTCCATCTCATGGACCTGGGCAACATCCACGTTTAAGTCTTTTGCCACAGCCTTGGCTTCATCATTGCTGAGCCAAGCCAATTTCTTCTTTTGGCCACGCAGGTTAAAGAAGAGCTTGCGCTGCGCCTTGGTGGTGGCGATCTTCACAATACGCCAATTGCGCAGGATAAATTCGTGGATCTCGGCTTTGATCCAGTGAACCGCGAACGAAACCAGGCGCACACCCTTTTCAGGGTTAAAGCGCTTGACGGCTTTCATCAGGCCAACATTACCTTCCTGAACCAGATCGGCCTGATTAAGGCCATAACCGGAGTAGGACTTGGCAATATGCACTACAAAGCGCAGGTGGGACATCACCAGCTGGCGAGCGGCATTAATATCTTCACGATAGTAGAGGTCTTCTGCCAGGCGCTTTTCCTCTTCGGCAGTCAGTACATCAAAGCTACTGACCGTCTGGATATAAGCTCCCAGGTTGGCGCCCGGAGACAGCGTATGCACTGGCTGTAGGCTGGTTCCCATTCAGGTTTCTCCTCTCTTTATTAGTCGACCGGCTCCACCGGCCGCTGTCGTCGAATACTGTTTCCGGCGACAAGCTGGGCTCAGTGTAGCACTTGCACAGGCGGATAAGAAAGTCCGCCGCCAATTGCCGTATTCCGCTGTATTTCGGGCAATTAGAGGGCCGAACAACCCCTGGGGTTCCCACTGCTGCAACAGCTTTACGATTCTTTATGGAACTAACCAGTCAAGTGGGTTCGATAGCCCGAATATGCCGGGTTGCCGCCAGCCAGGCACCCAACAATCCCAAGAGGGCTGCGCCAGCGGTCAGCCCTAAAAAGTAGCTGAATCCAGGGCCTGCTAGAGCGTAGTTACTTCCATAACTGGAAGAAAGGCCTGCAATTGGCCCCGACAACAGCAGTACGCCACCCAGTAACAGCAACCAGGCCAACAACCCGCCACAAAAACCATAGCAGAGCCCGCTGTAGAGAAAGGGCCTGCGCACAAAGGCATTGGTACCGCCCACCAGCTTTACCACCAGAATCTCCTCGCGGCGGCTCTCGATATGTAGACGAATGGTATTGACTACCACCAGGATCACCCCCAGTGCCAACAGGACCGCAAGCCCAGCGGAGAGGCGCTGCCCCAGCTCAGTAAGCTGGGTAAGACGCTGCACCCAAGCTAAATCTAACACCACGGAATCAGTCAGGGCCTGTTGCTGCAAGTTCGCCACCAATATCTGCAACTTGTCATTATCTTGGGTATCCCGTGGGCGCAATAGCAATACCGCTGGTAGAGGGTTCGCATCGAGTCCCGCCAGCACATCACCGAGCCCCGATGCCTGCTCAAACTCAGCCAGCGCCTCTTCCGGGGAGATATAAGTCACTTCGGCTACTGCCGGATCGCTGCGTAGTTTTGCAGCAAAAGATTCCACAGCAGCGTCCCGCGCACCCTTATGCAGGAAAACTGAAATTTGCGGTTGTCCATCCCAACCAGCTACGGCGCGCTGAAAATTCGCTAGCCCCAGTTGCAGGGCAGCAGGTAGGGCTAAAGCTATCGCTATCACCAGTGCAGTCATGATACTAGCCATGGGGGTAGCAAAAAAACGCCGTAGGGATTCCAACGCCACCTCTCTATGATGGCCGAGCCAGCTGCGCCACAAATCGCCAAAATCGGTACGGGCTGCTACTGCCCCGGTACTGCGCGTACGTTTTTCAGCACTGGGATTGGCCTGGCGCTGTGACCTAGACTGGGTTTGCTTCACGGCTCGGAACTCCGTCATAAATCAACTGGCCAGCCTGCAGCGTCAATACTCGCCGACGCATTCGTGCGATCAATTCCAGGTCGTGACTCGCCACCATTACAGTAACGCCCACTGCATTAAAATCCGCGAACAACTGCATAATTTCCTGGGATAGTTGCGGATCAAGGTTACCGGTCGGCTCATCGGCTACCAGGATGGCTGGTTTGTTCACTACAGCGCGGGCTATGCCAACACGCTGCTGTTCACCACCAGACAACATAATGGGGTTTTGCTTTTCCTTGTGCAGGAGGCCCACCTTGTCCAGCGCAGCGCGTACCCGGCGGCCCAGTTCGCGCCTATTACAACCGGCAACTGATAGGGGCAGGGCAATGTTGTCAAACACACTGCGATCAAAGAGAAGTTGGTGGTTTTGGAATACGATGCCCAGGTTGCGGCGATAGTAGGGAACCTGACTATTACGCAGTCGATTGAGGTTTTGCCCGGCAACTAGGATAGTCCCCTTGGTGGGGCGCTCTATAGCAGTAACCAATCTCAGTAGGGTACTTTTGCCTGCACCGGAGTGACCGGTGAGGAACACCATATCCCCGCGGGGAATTTCCAGGCTGATACGCACCAGGGCATCTTGCCCCGATGCATAACGCTTGTTCACATTGTCAAAGGTGATCACGGTTTCTAATTCTTGTTATTCCCTGTGAGGAAAGTCAGGCGGTATCGCGGCCGAACAGTGCCGAAACGAACTCACGTGCCCGGAAAGGCTGAAGATCTTCCGCCTGTTCCCCCACACCGATAAAGCGTACCGGGATGCCGAAACGGCGTGCCAGGGCAAATATCACCCCACCTTTGGCCGTGCCATCTAATTTGGTGAGAACCAACCCGGTAACACCAGCCGCCTCACGGAATTGGGAGGCCTGATTGATTGCATTCTGGCCTGTACCGGCATCGAGTACCAACAGCACTTCATGGGGAGCACTGGGGTCCAGTTTGCCCATCACCCGGCGCACCTTGGCCAGCTCATCCATCAAGTTAGATTTGGTATGCAACCGGCCGGCAGTGTCTGCAATAACTACATCGATGCCGCGGGCCTGAGCTGACTGGACCGCATCAAAGATAACTGATGCGCTGTCTGCACCGGTATGTTGAGCGACAACTGGGACATCGTGGCGCTGGCCCCAAACCTGCAACTGCTCCACAGCAGCAGCGCGGAAGGTATCGCCTGCGGCGAGCATGACCGACTTACCCTCACCGAGAAAGCGATGCGCCAACTTACCGATGGTCGTGGTCTTGCCAACACCATTAACTCCCACCACCAGAATCACATACGGCTTCTTGCCAGTATCAATCATCAGCGGCGCATCGACACTCTCAAGCAGTTCCGCCAGCTCCTGCTGCAGGGCTTGGTACAGGGCATCACCATCGGCAAGCTCGCGACGGGACACGCGCTCAGTCAGGCGCTCAACAATCTCACTGGTAGCCTCAACACCCACATCTGCCATCAGCAACTGGGTTTCCAGCTCTTCAAGTAAATCCTCATCGATTTCCTTAGCACCAAGAAACAGATTGCCCATTCCCTCAACGAACTGATTGCTGGTACGGCTGAGTCCACGGCGAATGCGAGCAAAAAAGCCCTCTTTCTTTTTCTCAACAGGTTTTTCCTGAACCTGTGCAGGTTTCGCTACCGGTTCTGGTACTCGCTCGACAGCGGCTACTTGCTCCGCAACAACCTGCTGCAGCTTGGGTTCAACTTCAGCTTTTTTCTCCGTGACTTCTGCGGGCTTTTGTTCCGCAGTTGATTGTTCGGGAGCTGTGACAGGTTCCTCTCGCCCTACAGCGGTAGGCTTTTCTTCAACTGGGGGAGACACATATCCCGCTAGTTGAGCACCGGTTTCCGAAGTCGAAGGCTCTTTATGGCCTGAGGATTCTTGCTCACTGGAAAGCTCCCCAGAAGCAGCAGCAACTTCCGCATGCTCCTGCTGGGACTCGCTTTGTTCAGGTTTGCGCTTTTTCTTTTTACGCAGGAAATCAAAGATCATTCGTGTATCCGGGTGTACCGCTTGCAGAAAGACGCTAATCTTAGCATCGCTAAGCCCCCAGTAGAGAGTTCCCTTGGCCAGAAGTTCATCACGCAAGCCCACCCCACAACCTCTTTCCCAACTTCGCATCATCGGAGGGCAGTGGCGCGGACGCAAACTGCAGTTCGCACCAGTAGAGGGACTGAGGCCCACGGGCGATCGACTGCGTGAAACCCTATTCAACTGGCTGCAGTTTTATCTGCCAACCGCTCACTGCCTGGATCTATTCGCCGGTTCCGGAGCCCTTGGCCTGGAGGCCTTGTCCCGCGGCGCTGCCTCAGTGGATTTTGTCGAGCTGAATCCCCATGCGGCACGCACCCTCAAGCAGCAACTGCAGTTGCTGGGCGCACAGAGAGCCCAGGTGTATAACTGCGAGGCAGCCGATTTCCTTGCGAGTAGTGATAAGCAATACGATATTGTCTTTATTGACCCGCCGTTTGCCAAAGACCTGTGGCAGGAGAGCTTGAGCGCCCTTGAGGGCCATCTATCTGCGGAGGCATTGATATATATTGAAACCCCTCGCAACACGCCTCCCCCAGTATTGCCAAACTGGCAATTAATCAAAGAAAAACGTGCTGGGCAGGTTTGTATGCGTCTATATAGCGATAGCAGCACTAAACAACGCTCAACTGAATAGCGAGGAGCCAGCGAAATTATATGAATGCATTCGGTTTTGAGCCTTAGCCGTAAATTGTTTACCATTCGCATCCCTTTCGGCCCGCACTAAAAGCCTTGGCGTATGAAAAAAGTCGTCTATCCCGGAACGTTTGATCCAATCACCAATGGCCATCTGGACCTGGTGGAGCGGGCCTGCCGCCTGTTTGACCACGTTATCGTTGCTGTGGCCGCCAGCAGTCGCAAAAACCCCTTGTTCACTTTGGATGAGAGGGTAGAGCTGTCCCAGAAGGTACTCGGCCACCTGCCCAATGTGGAAGTTATCGGCTTTGATATTCTGCTGGCCGACCTAGTTCGCCAAGTAGATGCCTACGGCGTACTACGTGGCCTGCGTGCAGTATCCGACTTCGAATACGAGTTCCAGCTGGCAAATATGAACCGGCAGCTGGCGCCGAATATGGAAAGCCTGTTCCTGACACCGGCGGAACATCTTTCCTACATTTCCTCATCTCTGGTGAGAGAAATTGCCTCTTTGAACGGTGATGTCACCAAGTTTGTTCCACCGGCAGTACAGAGCGCACTCCAGGAGAAATTCCGCTAAGCCCGGACCTGGTTATTTCTGGTACACTCAAGCGGATTTTTCCACAATCCGCGGAGTGTGTTGTGCGCTACCTTCTCCTCGCCTTTGCCGTCTTAATGACCCCAGCAATAGCCGACGAGCCGCAACCGGAGATCGATACCGGTCGCAGTGCGATCAAGTCGGCCACAGCCAACACCTATATGGCGGTTACCGCCAATCCACATGCCAGTCGCGCAGCTGAGCAGGTTCTCGCCCAAGGAGGTACCGCTGTGGATGCTGCTATAGCCGCACAAATGGTATTGGGGCTTGTGGAGCCTCAGTCATCAGGTATTGGTGGCGGTGCCTTCATGCTCAGTTATGACGCCGACGACAAAGAACTCCAATACTACGATGGTCGCGAGACAGCGCCCGCTGCAGTCGATGAACATTACTTTATGCACGAGGGTAAGCCCCGCTCATTTATCCGAGCGGTTATTGGTGGCTACTCAGTAGGTGTACCCGGCGTTATCCGCATGCTGGAAATGGCACACAAGCGCGATGGCAAACTCCCATGGGAATCCCTGTTCCAGCCCGCTATCGACTTAGCCGAAAACGGATTTGAGATTTCCCCTCGTCTGCACCAGCTCCTGCTCAGGCTTCCGAGCGTTGCCGCCAGGCCGGCTATCGCCAACTACTTCTTCGACAATGATGGAAAGCCTCTGCCTGTGGGGCACAAGCTGAAGAACCATGATTACGCCCAGACATTGCGAATGATTGCCAAAGGTGGCTCAGATGCGTTTTATCATGGCGAAATAGCCAAGGCTATTGTAGAGGCAGTAAATAACGACCCGGAAAACCCCGGTCTGCTCAGCCTGGAAGATATGGCTACCTATAAAGCCAAGCAGCGTGAGCCCTTATGCTCACTATTCCTCGAATATCGCGTCTGTGGTGCCGATGCTCCCTCCTCAGGGGGTACCACTGTGGGTGGAATATTGGGCATGCTGCAGCAGTTTCCGCTGGACAAGATGGAGGCTGGCGACGACCTTCTCACCCACCTGTTTATTGAAGCCTCCGAGCTGGCATTTGCCGACCGCAATACCTACTCCGCCGATGCGGATTTTGTCAGTGTGCCGAGCAAGCCCCTGGTCTCTCCCGACTACCTAAGCAGTCGCGCTGCCTTGATCGACCCAGATAGCGCCAACACCGCCAAGCCAGGCAATCCCTCGGCCGGTACTAGCAAGCGCACAATGGCCCAGTCACCGGAGATGCCCAACACCAGTCATCTGGTAGTGGTGGACCGCTACGGCAATGGTGTCAGTATGACGACCAGCATTGAGACGGGGTTTGGATCACGTTTACTGGTGAAGGGATTTCTGCTGAACAACCAATTAACCGACTTTTCCTTCACGCCAAGGGATGCCGATGGGAATCTGGTAGCCAACCGTATCCAAGCCGAAAAAAGACCCCGTTCATCCATGTCACCCACTATCGTATTCAACAAGGACGGCAGTATGCGCCTGCTGGTTGGCTCCCCCGGTGGATCCCGCATCATCGACTATACGGCTCGAACCATTCTCTATCATTTGGGTCTGGATATGCCGATCGCAAACGCTATAGCCGCCGGTAATATTGGCGCTATCGGCCGGCGCGTGGAACTGGAACCGGGGTTTTTCAGCAGTGAAACTGTAGAAAAGCTGAAGGCACGCGGACATCAGGTAGTCGAGCGCAATCTCAATAGCGGCATTCATGCAATTGCCCTAAAGGATAAAAAACTCCATGGCGGCGCTGACCCCCGTCGTGAGGGGAGCGCCCTGGGGCACTGATCTCAGGTGGGATACTTAAAAGCCTCTGCACATCAGGGGCTTTTTTCATTGGGCAATTTATCGCTACCAAATTCATAAACCAGCCGCCCCTTGTAATAAGTCCGCAGGATATTGGCTTTGTGGATTTCACTTACAGGAATCTGGAATAGATTACGATCCAGCACAATAAAATCCGCCCACTTATCCTTTTCCAGACTGCCTGTTTCCGATTCCAGCCCATGGGCATAGGCTCCATTTATAGTAAAAGTCTCAAGCATCACCTCCAGAGGGATATTGCGCTCTACCCCGGATTGAATCCCAAACAGTGGACTACTCTCCCTACCTGAAGACAATACATACCCAGAAACCAAAGTAACGCCTTCCGGAAAAAAATGTTTACTATTTTCTACATTGAAATTTTTTTTCTGTAGCGGAATTTTGCTCGGATGAACTACCGCTACAATTTTACCCTTTGCAAATTTCTGTAATTCATCGGCATCGGCAATCGTAGCATTGAAGATACTGTTACGCGGGTTTCTTTTTTTGGCCATATCTCCCAGCTGCAAGAGAACTCCTAAAGCCAACTCAGTGCCAACGCGATTATGCACGTAAAGTTGTACAGGGAAATTATGAATATTTGCTCGCTCTACTAGCTGTATTATTGCCGGTAATTTTCCAGTTTCTGAACTATGGCCAACTGCATTCGGAGAGACAGGGGTACTGATACTGACAGAACCTATACGAAAATCTTCACCGGAATACCGTTTGGTAAGAGCCTGTAGCGTCCTAAACTGTGCTGCTGTCATATCAGGCAAAACAGTAAATGAGCTTCTTACCCGCAAGTCCAATGGTTCTAGATCTGAAAATTTATCCAGAATCGTCATTAATTTTCCACCGCTAACCAAAGGGGTATTGGTCTCATAAAGTGTTGTCACACCCCAACTGGGGGCCAGACTATTTATACGTAAAATATCCTTATGGTAATCTGTCGAACGCTTATCTGGGATCAATTTCTGCAATAGTTCTGTCGCACCTCGGCCACGCAATAAGCCTATTGCGATACCATCCTCATTTTTAGCAATAAATCCATTTAGTGGATTTTTCGTATCGTTATCAATACCGGCGGCAGCGAGCCCTTCGGAATTTGTCCAGATACTCGTTCCGTCAGCAGAAACCAGAATAATAGGAATTAAATCATTTATTTGATCGAGAATTTCTTTATGAATTTTATGATCTGAAAATGCTTGTGGGCGCCATCCTGAACCAACCACAACCTGTTGATCCGGGTTTTCCTGGATATAAACTTCTACCGCCCGCCGGTAATCATCAACCGTATTTCCCGCGTGCAAATCAATGCCAAATGCCGATCCGGCAATTTTTGCTCCCTGAATAAACCCTGGTAAGATCAGTTTTCCCTGTAGGTTCTCAACCTTTGTATCTGGCCCAATGTATTTTTTTGCACCCTGTTCATCGCCAATGTAAACAATATACCCATCCCTGATAACCATGGCCGAGGCAACGGAACGGGATTTATCCAGTGTATAGATATAAGCATTTTCCAAAATCAGCTGAGCAGGAACTAGGCTGGAACTATTCTGTGGAATAGCTTCACCGCAGGACAGCAAAGAAAAACAATATAAAATCAAAACCAAACGCTTCATACGAGCTTCCTTTTTCAGAGGCACCCCAGTCAATCCACGGAAAGTAATTGGCTTTAAAAATAAGCGGCTCGAAAATATTTTTTTGAAATATATGCAACTGTCTTTTATAGGTAAATGTAACAGCCAGTCCAGCACATATAACCCATGGCACTGTCGTAATTGTAGAAAAGGAGAAGCTTTTATGAGCAAGCTTAAGTCCACAACCAGTGATAGCCAAAAGAGCCACTGGTACAGGGCCCCAGGCCGCACTCAAGAAAAACGCCTATCAGATTAACCATGACGATGGTAAAAAAAGCAGTGGCAACAGATTTTTCCACAAAACTGAAACGACGTGGCGCAAAATTGCGCTGGGAAAATCCTAGCATCATGGCAACCCCTGAATAAGCTAGAAGCCCAAAAAAGGCAACAGCTGACCAGGTATAAAGGTGCAGGCCAAAGAAAGCTTCACCAAAGCCCGGGTTGCCAGGAAGGATATGCAGTAGCACTTGTCGCCCAGCCACAGCTAAACCGGCAAGCCCTGATAGTATGACCATTCCATAATGTAAAGGCCGCACACCAAAGCGCAGGTTCATCAGCAGTCCAATACCCACCATAGTAAAAGCCACCCTCTGCAGTAAGCATAGAGGGCAGGGTGGCTGATGGAAAAACAGCTCCACGAGGAAAGCAAACCACAATGCCACTGTAATCAGTAACAGAAGCAGGGCGTCGAACCTTCGCACCGTATACACCATGGCAAGCCCCTTTGAGGCCTATTCTTAGAAGGAAAGGTGTAGCTTAGTAGTCCAATGATATGTGAACCAGGCAAGATAAATTGCCAAGGTCACGAGCCACCAGCCAATTGCCGCCCGCGGGTGTCCACTCCAGATGTACCATGCTGACAGTAAGGTGGTGATAAATGGCAATAACATTACCACGGACTATCTCCGTAGACGGCGATAGCTTGATATTAGTATTGCCGTAGACAGTTCCCCAGATTTACTGCAAATTAACGCTGGCAGCTGGAACAGAAGAAAGTGTTTCTCTGACCCAAAACCATGTCCCGCACCGCTCGTCCACACGAGGGACAAGGCTCACCTGCACGGCCATAAACATTGAGCTGCTGGGCGAAATAGCCCGGCTTTCCATCGCCCCCAATGAAATCCCGCAAGGTCGTTCCGCCCTGGGCGATTGCCTGACTCAGAACCTGCTTTATGGATTTGGCCATGCGCTGGTATCGGGCTTTGGAGATGGAACCGGCCTGTCGGTCGGGGCGAACCCCCGCTAGGTATAGGGATTCACTAGCGTAAATATTGCCCACCCCCACAACGATACGGCCATCCATAATGAAGGTTTTAACCGACTGCTTACGCTTTCGCGAAGCTTCAAACAAATAGTCACCACAAAATTCTTCTGAGAGAGGCTCGGGACCCAGGTGGCTGAGCAAATCATGAGTCAGTGGGTCCGCCGCCGTCCACAATAGGGCACCAAAACGGCGAGGGTCGCGGTAACGCAGTGTGAGACCGCTATCCAGGCGCCAGTCGATATGATCATGCTTTTCCGGTGCCAGTGCAGGCTCAACCATACGCAGACTGCCAGACATCCCTAGGTGCCAGATAGCGCAGCCTTTGTCAGTATGCACCAGTAGGTACTTAGCCCGGCGCTCCAGCTTCAGTATTCGGGCATTTCGGATACGACGTTCAAAGTCTGCGTCCACAGTCCAGCGCAATTGGTGCTGACGCACCTTTGCGGAGCGAATTTTGTGCCCCTCCAAGTGAGGTTTCAGACCTCTGAGGGTGGTTTCTACTTCCGGGAGCTCTGGCATCGTCTGGAATACCCTGTCTAAACTGGCTGCTCAATTTCCACAACGCACAAAAAAGCCCGGTTAAAACCGGGCTTTCTGTACAGTAGCGGTAGGCAATTACTTAATTTTGCCTTCCTTGTACATCACATGCTTACGTACAACGGGATCGTACTTTTTGATCTCCATCTTCTCGGGCATGTTGCGCTTGTTCTTGGTAGTGGTGTAGAAGTGGCCAGTACCGGCGCTGGAATTCAGACGAATCTTCTCACGCATTGCTCTATCTCCAATCTATTAGCTGGGTTACAGCTGTTACACTTTTTCGCCGCGGGCGCGCAGCTCAGTCAGGACAGCGTCGATACCTTTCTTATCGATAACGCGCATGCCTTTTGCGGAAACACGCAGTTTCACGAAACGCTTCTCGGACTCAACCCAGAAACGGTGACTGTGCAGATTTGGCACGAAGCGACGCTTGGTGCGGTTCTTAGCGTGGGATACATTGTTTCCGGTGACCGGACGCTTACCGGTTACCTGACATACCTTGGACATCTGTTGGCCTCTTCAAAACGCTTGTGCCCGCATAGCGCCAATCCTGAAGAGGAAAAGGTAGTGCGGGAACATAAAAATCGGGATTCTAATCCGGTTCCTGGATGGCGGCGGAACCTGTGCAGAATCTGGCCCGGCCGCAAAGAGCGGCGTTTTATACCAAAAGAGCCCGTAGGGAGCAAGTTTTGTACAGCAGTTCTGCGCCGATCACGGCATCTTTACAGAAGCCCCTGCTCGGCAAAGGATAAAGCCTTGTCCTCACCAACGATTAAGTGATCTAGAACTTTAATATCGACCAGCTCCAAGGCCTGTACCAAGCGCTCAGTGATCCATATGTCCGCTTGGCTGGGCTCACAGATGCCAGAGGGGTGATTGTGCGCCAGGATTAGCGCTGCCGCATTGCGATGCAGAGCCGTCTGTACCACCTCACGGGGATAGACACTGGCAGCATTGAGCGTTCCCTCAAACAGCTCCTCAAAAGCAATCACACGATGCTGGGTATCCAGGTACAGGCAGCAGAATACTTCCCGTCGGCGGTGGCGCAGCTGCATCGCTAAATAGTCTCGCACTGCAGCCGGACTGCACAGTGCGCTCCCCTGGCTCACAGTCTCCGCCAAATGGCGCCTTGCCATTTCCAGCGCCGCTTGCAGCTGGACAAACTTGGCATCCCCCAATCCGCGCGCGCGACAAAACTGGTCCCTATCCACTTCTAGCAGCGCTCGTAGACCGCCGAACTCAGTCAGTAGACTGCGTGCCAAGTCCACCGCCGAAACCCCTGGCAAACCCACACGCAGGAATATGGCCAACAACTCCGCGTCCGACAACGCTGCGGCACCTCGCGCCAACAACTTCTCCCGAGGCCTTTCAGCCTCCGGCCAATCCTTGATTTTCATATCCACTTCCCAGCCTTTCCTGGCAGCCTTTTTCTGTGAACCCTCTCACCAACTCACCCCAAACGCGATTTTCGTGTCTATTCTCCGCCTTATAAGTACGGACGCAGAAATGCTAATCTAACCCGCTCGCATATATTCGGAAACTGTATCTATGTCCCCCCTTACCAATAAACGCATTCTTTTGGGTATCAGTGGCGGTATCGCCGCATACAAAAGCGCCGACCTGGTACGCCGTCTGAAAGATCGCGGTGCCGAGGTAAGGGTGGTTATGACTGCCGGAGCCCAAAAATTTGTGCAGCCCC
This sequence comes from Microbulbifer variabilis ATCC 700307, assembly GCF_000380565.1. GTDB lineage: Bacteria > Pseudomonadota > Gammaproteobacteria > Pseudomonadales > Cellvibrionaceae > Microbulbifer > Microbulbifer variabilis. The sequence continues at coordinate 436,142 of NZ_AQYJ01000027.1, read as the reverse complement.
TGACTTTCCAGGCTCTGTCTAGCAACCCTGTTCACTCTGACCTGTTGGACCCTGCCGCTGAAGCAGCCATGGGGCATATTGAGCTGGCCAAGTGGGCCGAGCTAATCCTGATTGCACCCGCAAGCGCCCAGGTGATGGCGAAACTCACCTGCGGCATGGCCGATGATCTGCTCAACACCCTGTGCCTGGCCAGTGAGGCACCCCTGGCGCTAGCACCCGCGATGAATCAGGCCATGTGGCGCCACCCCGCTACAACAGCCAATGCAAAAACTCTGCGCGACCGCGGAGTTCACTTATGGGGTCCAGCGGCCGGCAGTCAAGCCTGTGGAGATGTAGGGCCGGGGCGCATGCTCGAGCCCGCAGAGTTAGTACTACAGGCGGAAACTATGTTCGGCAGTAGCGACTGCCTGCAAGGCAAAAACGTAGTCATCACCGCTGGTCCAACCCGCGAAGCACTGGACCCGGTACGCTATCTGAGCAACCACAGTTCCGGCAAAATGGGGTTCGCACTAGCCAAGGCCGCTCAACGGGCCGGCGCCCAGGTGACATTGATTGCCGGGCCGGTAAACTTGGCCACTCCGGCCCATGTTAAGCGCGTCGACGTTGTCGACGCACGAGAAATGCGCGCTGCTGCCGAGCGCGCAGCGGACCTCTGTGACATCTTTATCAGCGCTGCCGCTGTTGCAGATTTTCGTCCAGCCGCCGCCGCCGAGCAAAAAATCAAGAAGCAGGAAGACCATGATGAAAGCTCTATTGCCCTGATTAAAAACCCCGATATCGTTGCCGGTATCGCTGCACGCGTGGAACGACGCCCATTTACGGTTGGCTTTGCCGCAGAGACCCAACAGGTGGAGCAGTATGCACTGAGTAAGCTGCAGCGAAAAAATCTAGATATGATAATTGCCAATGATGTAAGCCGCGCAGATAGCGGTTTTAACAGCGACCACAACGCGGTCACAGTGATAGATCGAAATGGCAGCGATACTCTACCGCCAGCCTTGAAGAACGATCTGGCCAGGCAGCTTATAGAAATAATTGCCACCAAGGCACAACAGTAAAAAATCTCGGACAGGAATATCTGTGGTTTCCAAGAACAACAGTCAACGCAATTCAGCATTGCACAAAGGACTACTACTACCTTCCCTACTGGCCGCTGTAGCCTGGCTCTGTGGAGCCTATTTAATCATTGAACATCTGGTCAAACCCCATAACCGTTCCCAGGTGGCCAAAGCGGCTGAAAAACAGGGAGAAACATTAGCTCAGGTAATTCAACAGCAACTGATCGAGCGTTCTCGGCGCCTGCAAAAAATCAGTGCGTTACAGACGCCGGCTGCCACTCTTCTCAATACTGCCGAACTGCCAGAGCAATCGAGGGTACAGGTATTTAGCAGCGCGCAGATTCAGGTCGGAGCCGGCTCAGACCCGAGTCTCAATTTCGCCCTGGTAGATCTGCTCAAACGAACCCGATTGGACGCACAGCAACCCCTGGAAATACTGCGCACAGGCTCCGATAACAGCTGGCAATTACACAACGTCATCAACCTAAGTAGCGAGCAACTGCTGGTAAGCCAACCCTTTACCGTAATAGAAAGCACTCTGGATGACCTTGATAAGGGTCAGGGACAAATTCAGCTCACCCAGAAATTTCCCGATGGGGCTGCACAAACTCTATGGAGCAGCGGGCAGGGTGGGAGCTATACCTCCACTGTGGATATTCAGGGAAGCTATCTGCATGTGAAATTTAGCCCTTCCACTACATTCACCGAACAATACAGCCTGTCGACGCTTTGGATTTATCTCGGTGCCGGTGCCGGCCTGCTGGTTACACTGCTGCTATTGATACGCTTTCTTCCACAAGACACTCGCGCTCCCTGGGAACGCAGCCAAAGAAACACAAAAGACAGCGAGAGGACGAGTAAACTTGGAGAAATAGAGGGTGAGGCCCCACAGCAGGATGGTTCCCTGCCCCAGAGCCTGGCCGCGGCCCCCAGTATCGCTCCACAGGCCACCGAGCAAAGCCATGCAGAAAATACCCCTAAAGAAGTGAACAAGCCGCACTCCTCTCTGGGCACCGAGTTTCCCGCGCACGTATTTCGCGCATACGACATTCGCGGTATTGCCGGCGATGAGATCAACGAGCCTTTCGCATACCAGCTTGGGCGCGCTCTCGGTACCCTAGCCCTACACGCAGGGGAGCATATTCTGCTTGTGGGACGCGATGGCCGAAATAGCAGTGAACTGCTCAGTAATTGTCTGATGGAAGGTATTCTCGATACCGGCTGTAACAGTGTTGACCTGGGCTTGGTCCCATCACCTTTACTCTATTACGCTTGCGCAAAAGGCAAGAACACCACCAGTGGAGTTATAGTAACCGCCAGCCACAACCCCGCCGAATACAATGGATTCAAGATTATACTCAAGGGCCGCCCTCTGGCCGAGGAGAAGCTCCAGGGGCTTTACCAGCTAATGAAAAAGGGCCCTTTCAAGGATGGAGAAGGCAGTAACCGCGAGCAGGATATCAAAGACAAGTATATCGATGAGATCTTCAACAATGTAGCGCTCGCCGGGCAGCCTCACCTAGTAGTGGACGCGGGCAACGGCGCTACTTCCCTACTGGCCCCGCGCCTGTTCGAGCAACTGGGCTGTGCAGTAACACCAATATTCTGCGAAGTGGATGGGAACTTCCCCAACCACCCGCCAGATCCTTCGCGCCCGGAAAACCTCCAGGCTCTGATAGATAAAGTCGCTGAGGCCGGAGCGGACTTGGGCGTGGCTCTCGATGGCGACGGCGATCGGGTTACCCTGGTATCCAGCAGTGGACGTATCGCCTGGGCCGACCAACTGGTTATGTTGTTAGCCAGGGATATTCTCGGCAGGCACCCCGGTGAAAGCATTGTCTTTGATGTGAAAAGCAGTCGCAGCCTGGCGCAATTGGTCAGCCAATATGGAGGCCGACCGGTAATGTGGAAAACAGGCCATGCCCCGATGAAAACCAAAATGCTGGAAACCAAAGCCATTCTTGGTGGCGAATTATCCGGGCATATTTTCATCAAGGATCGTTGGTTTGGCTTTGATGATGGTATTTACGCGGCTGCGCGCATCCTGGAAATTATGGCACTACGTGAACAGAGCCTCGACGAGTTGCTGGACACCCTACCCAAAATGCAAAGTACCCCAGAAATCCTGTTACCTGTGGCGGAGCAGGAAAAATTTGCCCTGATTGAAAAGTTACGCGAGCAAGGGGGCTTTACCGGTGCGGACGTCAATACTATCGATGGCTTGCGAATAGAGTTCAACGATGGCTGGGGACTGGTGCGGGCCTCCAATACTACTAGCGTTTTAACCCTTCGTTTTGAAGCTGAAAATGAAGAGGCTCTAGAACGTATTCGCAAACAGGTTATGGATCAGCTCAAAAAAATCGATCCCACTATTACCGTGCCTAACTGGCAGCTTCTCGACTGACGAGTATAAATTGACCTGAATATACTGCGGCACGGATAAGTGCCGCTGCCGACCGGCGGTCGGTATGTTTATATCCACAACATATCCGCGTACCTGCGCGGCACTCTCGGCATAGATTGGGCGGCAGGAGAATTCCGCTCAAACGTGCCTTACTCCAAAGGAATTTCCATGTCCCTCGATAAAAAGTCCGCACTGCGTGTTGCCCAGGTCCTGAATGAGGCATTGCCTTATATCCAGCAATTTACCAGCAAGACCGTTGTAGTGAAGTTTGGCGGAAATGCCATGGTGGACAGGGAGCTTCAGAACAGCTTTGCCCGGGATATTATCCTGATGAAGCTGGTTGGTATGAACCCCGTGGTGGTACACGGCGGCGGTCCGCAAATTGGTCAGCTCCTGAACAAACTGAGTATCGAATCCCGTTTTGTCGATGGTATGCGCATCACTGACAGCGAAACCATGGATGTGGTGGAAATGGTGTTAGGCGGCACCGTCAATAAACAAATTGTCAACTTGATCAACCATAACGGCGGCCGTGCTGTGGGTGTCACCGGTAAGGATGGCTTATTAATCAAGGCACGTAAACTCACCAGAAAAAATGAGAGCGCCGGCCTGCATGCCTCGGAGATTATCGACATCGGCCAGGTGGGCGAGGTAGAAAAGGTCAATACCGATGTTATTGATATGTTGATTCACAGCGATTTTATTCCGGTAATCGCTCCAATTGGGGTCGACAAGGATGGTATTTCATACAATATCAATGCGGACTTGGTCGCCGGTAAAATTGCCGAATATCTAAAAGCAGAAAAACTGATGCTACTCACCAACGTATCGGGCCTTAAAGATAAAAAGGGAGAGGTACTGACCGGTTTGAGTACACCGCAGGTAGAAGGCTTAATTGCAGACGGTACAATTCACGGCGGCATGCTGCCCAAAATTGCCTGCGCATTGCATGCTGTTAAAGCCGGTGTGACCTCGGCACATATTATCGATGGCAGGGTACCTCATGCGGTATTGCTGGAAATCTTCACAGATACCGGCGTTGGCACCCTAATTACCAACAATGACGCATAAAGCGGACACACAATCGTCCTTGGCAATTGAAGACAGCCGAGCGAATCGGTAGGATTCCGCCGCCGCAATATTAAGGCAACAAGAGCAAAAACCACCGTCCGCTCCCCAAGCGGACTAAAGGCAGTCAATGAGCAGCGAAAAAATCAATCGGCGTCAACAGATCCTGGAAGCTCTGGCACATATGCTGGAAGCCAGTCCCGGCGCACGTATTACAACTGCAGCCCTGGCCAAGGAAGTCGGCTTCTCAGAAGCGGCGCTTTATCGCCATTTCCCAAGTAAATCAAAAATGTTTGAAGGTCTTATCGAATTTATCGAGGAGACAGTTTTCACACGCATTGCAATGATTTTGCAGGAGGAGCCCTCAGCCCTGAACCGTTGCCAGAAAATTCTGCACCTTCTTCTGGCTTTCTGTGAGCGCAATCCGGGTATAACCCGCCTCCTCACTGGCGATGCACTGACAGGCGAAACTGAGCGATTACACGGGCGTATCCTGCAGCTATTCGATCGCCTGGAGACCCAGATCCGGCAAATTCTGCGCGAGGCAGAGCTTCGCGAACACCTCCGCCCAACTCTGCCCCTGGGCGGGGCCGCCAATCTGTTACTGGCCAGTGCCGAAGGCCGTATCGTGCAATACGTACGCAGCGGCTTCAAGCGCAAGCCTACAGAATACTGGGCTGAGCAATGGCCGGTCTTAACCTCGGGGTTTTTCCGTGAGACAGTGGCTGCAGCTCGCTAAATAGCTGCAGCCAAGCCACGGAATAATTTAGAAAAATGACGCCGGTTGGAGCCTGAGGATAAAACTCACTGAGCAATTATCCTCGCGAATTCGGCTTCATTTAGTGTTTAGCCATAAGCTCAGCATAGCGCGCAGCAGCTTTATCAAACTCATCATTGATAGAGACGGCCTCATCAGCGCGCCGGCTGAGCCGCTCACGCAACACTGAAACCTCTTTTTGCAGGTCGGCAATACGCTGCAGCAGTTCCGGGGCCACCTCGCGACCACCGCGCTGGGTACGTGCCGCGCTCGCTTCTTCCTGAGCAATCTGTAGACCGAGGCTATTGATATTCGAGCGCATAATCGCCATGTCCTGCTCGACAATTGCCAACTTGCGTTTACGCGCACTCTCAATATCGGCAACACTGTTGTAACGCTTGAGCAGTTTGCGATCAGCTTCTTTCTGAACCTCCTGCTGACGTTGAACCTCATACTCCTCTGGGCTCAATTGCGGCGGCACCACCTCCAATACTCGACCGGAGTGACTGAGGATCTCATAGCCCCCAGCCACATATTCAGGAGGCACGCTCTCATTGAGCACCAAAATGCCCTGATTATCAGTGTAGCGATAAAGTACCTGCCCCCTGGCTCCGCCTGCGGCATTTGCCAGGATGGAGAGCAGTAAAAGGCCTGGAACCAGTAAACGTGCAATAGGGGCGATTGGCATCGCTCTTCTCACTAAACAGTGCGGCCCGCTGCAGGAAAAGGCCTATTTATTGACCTGAAACCCCATAACGTTGCCGGTAGTCCACAATTTTTTGCAGGGTCTCGCCGTCCTGCGATTCCTGCTCGAGAAAGCTGATCACATTATCCAACTGGACAATGCTGATCACTGGAATATTGTACTGTCTCTCTACTTTCTGAATAGCGGAGAATTCACAATCCTCACCGGCTTTTTCCTGACGGTTCAAACCAATCACTACACCCGCCGGTTCAGCACCATGAGACTCGATAATCTGCATGACTTCACGCACCGCGGTGCCCGCAGTAATCACATCATCGATAATCAAAACCTTGCCATTAAGCGGCGCACCCACTAAGGTTCCGCCTTCGCCGTGATCCTTGGCCTCTTTGCGGTTGTAGCAAAAAGGTTTATCAATGCCTTTCTGGGCCAATGCCACGGCAGTCACCGCACCCAGCGGAATGCCCTTGTAAGCCGGTCCGAAAATGACATCAAACTCCACTCCCGATGCGATAATCGCTTCGGCGTAGGCCTGTCCGAGTGCTGCCAGTGCGGCACCGGTGTGGAATCGGCCGGCATTGAAGAAGTAGGGGCTCTGACGGCCTGATTTCAAGGTGAAGTCGCCAAAACACAACACCTGATGATCCAGGGCCAATTGGATAAAATCGCGCTGATATTGCTGCATGGAAAATTGTTAACTATTGGCTAAGGTGAAGGGAGACCTCCCCGAAGCAATCCCGGGGATAGGCATGCAAATAATGTTTCTAATGATACACAGTCCGCTGGTAAGGGGCTAATAATGCGAATAGTGAGCTTGTCTGTAGACGGCATTCATCAGGCCGCACAACGCGGTCTCTACGATTGGTTGGCTGAGCAGGACGCAGACATTATCTGCCTTCAGGACCTGCGCTCCCTGGAGCCAGAGCTTGACCACCCCATATTCCACCCCGACGGCTATTACAGCTATTTTTTCGACTCGGGCACACCCCATGAAAATGGTGTGGCGATCTATACGCGCAACCAGCCCAAGGCGATTATTTTTGGAATGGGCTTTGCCAATGGCGAAGATATGTACGGACGTTATTTGCAAGCAGACTTCGAACGCCTGAGTGTTGGCTCCCTGCTTGCTCCAGTGGCAACGGATGAAGCATCACTGGAGAAAAAGGTCCAGTTCTTCGACGATATGCAGGCGCATTTGCATAAGATCAGCCGCAAACGCCGCGATTTTATTTTCTGTGGCAACTGGGGCATGGCCCACCGCCGGGCCGATGTGCAGAACTGGCAAGATCACCAGGATAGCCCCGGGTTTATGCGCCACGAGCAGCGCTGGCTGGACCAACTGTTCAATGAGATTGGCTATGTCGATGCCTTCCGCCGCGTAGTCAAGGACACCGATGAATTTTCCTGGTGGCCGAGCGGCGCCGTGGGCGAGGGCGATGGCTGGCGCACCGACATGCAAATCGTGTCGCATGGCTTGAAAAACCGTATCGAATATGGGGCTATCAACAAGAACGTTAAATTTTCCAGTCACCTTCCAGTGATGATGGATTACGACATTGAAGTGTGAATGCTATGAAGCCTGGATTCGTCCAGGCTTCATAGATCAGCTTACTTGTTGGCGACATACAGGACTCGCCATCAGTTACCGGTTGCTACTGATTTAGCGCCTCCTGTTGGAGTGCAATCAGTTCACCAATACCTGCCTTGCCAAGCCCCAGCAGCTGTGCGAACTGCTTCTCAGTGAAAGGCTTGCCCTCTGCTGTACCCTGAACTTCAATCATGCCACCATCTGCTGCCATCACCAGATTCATATCGGTATCAGCCGCACTATCCTCCGGGTAATCCAGGTCGAGTACTGCCTCGCCATCATAGATACCAACAGAAACCGCAGCGACCAAGTTGAGCAATGGATCCTCGGTAAGGATTTTTTCTCGCTGCATATAGCGCAGGGCGTCCACCAAGGCCACACAGGCGCCAGTAATAGCGGCCGTTCGCGTACCGCCATCGGCCTGAATAACATCGCAATCCAAGGTGATCTGGTTTTCACCTAGCTTTTCCAAATCTACCGCTGCGCGTAAAGAGCGGCCTATCAAGCGCTGGATCTCAACAGTGCGGCCACTCTGCTTGCCCTTGGCCGCTTCGCGCGGCATACGCGAGTCGGTGGAACGCGGCAGCATCCCATACTCAGCGGTAATCCAACCACTACCTTGACCACGCAAAAACCGCGGCACTTCACTCGACACCGATGCGTTACACAAAACTTGTGTATCGCCGAACTCTACCAAAACAGAGCCCTCAGCGTGACGGGTGTAGTTACGGGTTATTTGAATCTGGCGCAATTGCGCCGCTGCGCGGCCGCTGGGACGCTGCATAGCTCACCTCAGAAAATTATATGAAAGCCCAGCATTATATACCCCAGCATGCCTGTCCGAACGCTGTGCTATGATGCCGGGCCGATAAATACGCCTGCAGGGGATCAGCAATGGCCAATAACCGGGAACAAAACAAAGTGCGGAGCATGACTGCTTTCGGCCGCGCCGAAGGCACTTACGCTACAGGGACCACTATCTGGGAACTGCGCTCGGTTAATCATCGCTACCTAGAGCCCCATTTTCGTCTGCCAGAGGTTGGACGTCCTTTAGAGGCCCAGTTACGTGACACTCTACGCAAAACCCTGTCCCGCGGAAAGCTTGAACTCACCCTGACCATCAAACCTAACGGTGTGGAGAGTAGCGGCCTCGAAATAAACCAGCCCCTAGCACAGGCATTAATTCAGGCCGCCAAACAAGTGGCTGCAGGTGAAGAGATACAGCCATTAAATCCTCTGCAGCTATTACAGTGGCCCGGAGTGATCAGCGAGCCGGAAGCCGATACCGAGCAGCAGTCAGCAACTATCCTGAAGGCATTTCACGAGGCGTTGCAGCAGTTACGCGCAAATCGCGAACGCGAGGGCGCAGAGCTGGCAAAGTTTATTGAAGCCCGTCTCAAAGGAATTGAAGAGCAGGTGGCTAATGTTCGCGAACTGCTCCCACAAATACTGGAAGCCCAACGGGAAAAGCTACGCAGCCGCCTGGAAGAGCTTTCTGTGGACCTGGATAAGGAGCGTCTTGAGCAAGAGATAGTGCTACTGGCTCAAAAAGCCGATGTTGATGAAGAGCTGGACCGTCTGAGTGCCCATACTGCAGAAACCCGCCGCGTGCTCGCCGGCGGTGGCGCAATTGGCCGACGCCTTGATTTCCTGATGCAGGAGTTTAACCGGGAAGCCAACACTCTTTCATCAAAGTCCATTGTGACTGACACCACTCAAGCAGCTGTAGAACTGAAAGTATTAATCGAGCAGATGCGTGAGCAAGTACAGAATATTGAGTAGGAAAACCATAGGGCTTTTACAACTAAAGTGAAGGCTCTATATTCTCCCACCTTCGACAGAACTATTCTTTTTAGTCTTCCCCACGTTAAAAATTAAAATTTATGCGTAAAAGTTTTAAATGGGCTGGAGCAATTTTTTTTGTATTAGCCACTATTGAAATTATCAATATAATTACGGGGCGATCACTAAATCATTTCGGCCTAGTCCCAAGGTCTCTCAGCCATCTACCTCATATTTTTTCCGCTCCACTGCTACATGGAAGTGTGTGGCACTTTTTATCAAACATAGTAACTCTGTGCGTATTTAGCTTTTTGGTATTACAATATGGAGTTAAAACCTACCTGAAAATAACAATCGCTATTTTAGTTACTACCGGGCTTACCGTTTGGCTATTTGCAAGAGACGGAAACCACCTGGGGGCAAGTTCGATAATCTATGGTTATTTCGGTTTTTTGCTAATGGCTGGATTTATCAGCAGGCAGTTTAGTCGATTAATTGTGTCCATCTTTATAGGGATTTTTTATGGGGGAATGATTATTGGCCTGCTGCCTAAAGGAAATTATATTTCCTGGGAGTCACACCTATTTGGCTTCATCTTTGGCATATTGGCGGCGAGGCTTTGGGCGCACACTCCCAGCTATAATATAGCCCGGTAAGCGACATCAACTACGTGAGACTGTTAGTCTTCAGAGTGGTTATACACATCAAACCCGAGATAGAAATAAAAGCCTTTCAAAATAAAATATAAATAATTAAAGCGCACCTTTCACAAACATTCAAAGCATCCTTCTGAGCCCAAACAGACTTAACCTTCCCTGAATTAATAAAATCTGAGAGCAATGTCTCATTCTTAAAGATATCAAATAGGATCACCGTCTTAGTTGAATCCCAGGGCTAATTTGCCTCTGATGAAAGGTCTAAGAATTCAAGCTAGCTAAAGAAAAAAACCACTTCGAAAAACATAACGATACTTCCTGTCTAGCAGAAAATTGTATTAATTTTTTTCATAACAATTCTTATATTCTCTTCGCTCTCATTTTCAATGAGAACTGCAGCACACTTCCTCAATAGACAATTTCTCAATACCTGACTTTTTTTTCAAAACTTATAAATTTGTCGCAAAAAGCCACAAGTTTTATTGGGTTTTCACTGAGGATAATGATTTCGATATCGTTATATACCTGTGCCCGATTGAAACTCTGGTACCAATTTTAGTGAAACTGACTAATTGATCACGTGATTGGCAGTTTTTTGGCTAACCCGTTTGGCAAATTTATTTTGCCAATACGAGGTGACACAGGAGTGGCCGGCCTGCCAGAACACTGACTGGCATCCGGACAAATAGAATCTCGGAGAAATAACAATAATGAAATCATCATTGAAAACTCTTTTTCAAAAGACAGCTTTAGCGAGCTCACTTTCAATACTGTGCGCGGCACCCTTCGCTGCCCATGCAGAAGAGGCGGACAACACTCTGCTGACCGATCGCATCATCGTAAAATATAAAAATAACGCCAAGGTCGGTCGGGCTGCCACTATGGCCCAAGAGACTGTGGAAAAGGCTTCTCGTCGCGCCGGCCACAAGATGCGTCACCTACGCCGTATGGCTACCGGTGCACAAGTAATGCGCCTTGAGGGGCGGAAAAATAAAGCTGAGCTGGAAGCCATTATCAGCCGCCTGAAGCAGGATCCGGATGTGGAGTATGCCGAGCCTGACCGTATTATGCGCGCTATGGCCACACCTAATGACCCGAGCTATCTCAATCAATGGCACTATTTTGAGACCACCGGCGGCCTGAACCTGCCTTCAGCTTGGGATGTAACCCAGGGTGAAGGAGCTGTTGTCGCCGTACTTGATACCGGTTATCGCCCACACCCCGATCTGGTCGGCAACATTCTGCCGGGCTATGACATGATTTCTGATACCTTTGTCTCTGTGGATGGAGACGGCCGCGATAGCGATGCCACTGATCCAGGTGACTGGTACACCAATAAGGCCTGTGGCGATGATCCACGTATCCCCTCAGAAAGTGACAGCAGCTGGCACGGCACTCACGTAGCCGGCACTATTGCCGGGGTCACCAATAACAATATGGGCATCGCCGGGGTCGCCTATAAGGCCAAGGTCGTTCCGATTCGTGTACTCGGTCGCTGTGGTGGTTATACCTCTGATATTGCCGACGGCATTATTTGGGGAGCAGGCGGTTCCGTCAGTGGCCTGCCGACTAATGCTAATCCAGCCCAAGTACTCAACCTGAGTCTTGGTGGCGGCGGTAGTTGTGATACTACAACCCAAAATGCTATCAATACCGCCCGCAGCCTGGGCGCCACCGTTGTAGTTGCCGCTGGTAATGACAATACCAATGCCAGCCAGTTCAGCCCGGCAAGCTGTAATGGAGTTATTACGGTTGCAGCAACTAACCGTAACGGCGGGCGCTCTTACTACTCCAACTACGGCAATGTAGTGGATGTTGCCGCACCGGGTGGAGCACAGAGCTTCCTCAACGACCCGAATGGTATTCTGTCCACACACAACAGCGGTGCAACAAACCCAAGCAGTGATAGCTATTTCTACAGCCAAGGCACCAGCATGGCCGCGCCTCACGTTGCCGGTGCTGCCGCGCTGCTCTACTCAGTCAACCCGAACCTGAGCCCGGACGAGGTGGAATCAATCCTAACCAGCACTGCCCGTAGCTTCCCGTCCTCATGCAGCAGCTGTGGTACCGGTATTGTCGATGCGGCGGCAGCTGTAGCCATGGCCAGCGGCGATGATGGCGGTGGCAACGGAAATGGCGATGGGGTGAGCTGGACAGAGACCAACCTCTCCGGCGGCTGGCGCAGTCGGCAGGACTTCACTATCGAAGTGGCGGCTGGTACCTCTTCCCTGAACGTACAAATGTACGGTGGCGAGGGTGATGCAGACCTGTACGTGGGACACAGCAATGCCTCACAATGGGCATGCACCTCTAGAGAGTCGAGCAATAACGAAAGCTGCACCATCAATAACCCGCAGTCTGGTACCTGGGATATCACCGTATACGGCTACAGGTCCTATACTGGTGCAACCCTGGAGGCGGAAGCCGTGCCCTAAGCGGCAAGTTAAATTTACCATTATTGGAAAAGGCCGGCATTTACCGGCCTTTTCTTTTCTGCTCTCAAACTATTCAGTTTTAGCTAGCGAGCAAATGCAGCAAATTGTGTATCCACCGGTGTATCAGCAAAATGATTGATGTAATTGCTCATCACTTTCTGCGCAACTCCGGCAATTATCTCGAGCAGGCTCTGTCGATTGTAACCAGCCGCATAAAAGCGCTCCAATACCTCATCTGAAATCACACCGCGCTCACGGACAATCGCCAGGGTGGTATCCCTGAGTACTTCTAGCTTTTCAGTTGGCAGGGATGTCTTATTTCTAAGAGCCTCATTTACTTCGTCTGCCACCTTCATCGCCTTGGCAATGGCACTGTGTGCCGGCACACAGTAGTGGCAGTTGTGCTCCACATTGATGGTTTGCCACACCACTGTCATTTCCTCAGCTGTAAATGAAGTATTCAGAAAATACTGGTGTAAATCCTGGTAAGCAGCAAGGGCCTGGGGAGACTCCGCCATAACCCCATGCAAGTTAGGAATATACCCAAATGCCTTGAGAGATTTCTGTAGGAGGGGTTTGCTGTCTTCTGGTGCGCTTTCAAGGTCGTAAATTTGAAACTCTTTCATCGCTGAACCTACCTTCATTGTTTGGGTTAAATACTTGAGCGATCGATCAAGTGAGGCTCAGACTACCCAATATTGAGCGACTGTTCAATATTAAATGGTAATTGGCGTACACCCCTTGAAAGGGTAAAATTTGAGCAATTGCTCAATTGGAGGCTGCATGGCGAACACCGCGAAATTCAATCGTCGGGAAGTACTACAGAAGGCGACTAGGCTTTTCTGGCAAAATGGATTTCACGCCACATCGACCCGTGACCTGCAGCAGGCCACCAATCTTCGACCTGGCAGTATTTATGCAGCTTTTGGCAGTAAATCTGGTCTTTTCAAAGAAGTTCTCGCCTATTACGCGCAAAACCGCGATGAATTACTCCATCGCTGTATGACAGAAGAGACAAGCACTCTGGGCGGCTTGCGCGCCTATTTCCGCTACATACTGCTTGGTGATGACGTTGATGCCCCAAACGAGCTCTGCTTATTGGCCAAAGCCATCTCTGAGCTGGATGAAGGGGAGGAGACGCTATTGGACGAGGCCCGCTCCTTGCTGGCTGCACATGGTGAAAAGTTTCGCCTCTATGTGGAGGAGGCGGTAAGCGCTGGAGAGCTGCCCCAGGATACAAATTCAGAGCTACTCGCCCGCCAGCTACAGGTTCAAATGATCGGGCTGCGCACTTTCCTCCGTGCCACCTCGGACCGCGCGGCAGTAGAGCAGATGATAGGGAAGCTATTTGACCCAGCCCCGGCGCAGACGTCCAACTAGGGAGATTCTGTGCTTAGAAGCTAACCTTCTCAAACTAACGCTGACGGATTTCGGAATCCAGCTCCTGCGGACATTTGCCCTGCACAGCCCCTATGGCAAAGTCAGGTAAGACGGTATCGAGCAATAACTATAAGAGGTCGCCGTGAGTCTGATTACCTACGCTATCCCCTTTTTCCTGTTCGCCATTCTGGCAGAGCTTGCCCTAGACCGCTGGAGAGGTTGGGGGGTCTACCGCCTTAACGACACCCTGGGCAATCTCAGCACCGGCATCCTTAGCAGAATCCTGGGACTGACTTATAAAAGCCTTTTCCTGATTATCTATATCCCTCTGTTCCAACTACTACAACCTTACTACCAAGCAATGGGTTTCGACTGGTCCATCAGTAACGGCTGGCACCTGCTGATCGCCGTAATCGCCTACGATTTCTGTTATTACTGGAAGCATCGCATCTGCCATGAAATCAATGTGTTTTGGGCCGAACATCTGGTGCATCATCAAAGTGAGGACTACAACCTGAGTACCGCCCTACGCCAGTCCAGTGGCGGGCTGCAATTGGATTGGGTTTTCTATCTACCACTATTGCTTATCGGCTTGCCGGCGGAAATGGTGATCGTTGCCGGTGCACTGGATCTGATTTATCAGTTCTGGGTACACACGCAAAAGATTCCCAAAGTCCGCTGGATGGAATGGCTGTTTATAACCCCCTCCAATCATCGTGTGCACCATGCGCAAAACAAGGTCTATGTGGATAAAAACTACGGCGGCATCCTGATTCTGTGGGACCGGCTGTTTGGCACTTATCAAGAGGAGCTTGAGCATGAGCCCTGTATTTACGGTGTGCGCAAAGCGCTTAACACCTTCGACCCTCTTGCTGCCAACCTTCAGCACCTGAAACGCATGGCTAAGGACGCCTGGTATACAAAGAGCTGGTGGGACAAGCTCACCCTCTGGTTCCGCCGCACCGGTTACAGGCCCGCCGACGCCGAGGCGGCTATGCCTGTACCCTCTACCAACCTGGCACATTTTCAGCGCTACGACCCACCTATTCGCCATGCCCGCCGTGTGTATGCACTGGCCCAGCACCTATGTTACTCCGCCGCAACCCTGGCCTTACTCTGGTATTACGAATCGCTGAACTTTGCCTATCTAATCTCGGTAGTTGCCCTGCTGGTTTTCAGCCTGGTTATCAACGGCCGCATTCTCGATGGCCACCACTGGGTGAAATATCTGGAACCCCTGCGCTTGGCGCTCCTGGTTGCACTATTACCGTTGCTAAATACCCAATTTGTCCCACTTTTTATGGCCTATATTTCTGTCAGCGCGCTGATGTGGTGGTGGTTGGCAATCACTGACAAAGAGGATAAAGTCGCTGTCGTTAGCGATTAGCAACAAGGGGCAACCTCAGTCGCATGATGTTGGTGGTGATTGAGCAAACTCCTGCTGGGCGATCCCGGCCGGTCTCAGGGGTGCAGTCTGTAGCGCACTTCTGGAACTCCCAACACATACCCCCAACTCCGGCCGGGGTTTAGCCTCCCATGCATACCCCGCCGTTTGAGACAGCGCGAATCTAACCGCTTCGGTTATAATGCACGCTTTGCCTTCGAATAGGATCAGTTGTGCCTACAGGAACTCTCTATACCGTATCTGCACCCTCGGGTGCGGGGAAGACCAGTCTGGTAAAGGCGCTGGTGGACAACGACACCCAAGTCACCGTCTCCATTTCCCATACCACCCGTGCCATGCGCCCCGGTGAGGTCAACGGTGTCGACTACCACTTTATCGAGCGCAAAGAGTTTCTGGCAATGCTCGAAGAAAATGCCTTCCTCGAGCACGCCCAGGTATATGGAGACAACTACTACGGCACAGCCAAAGGCAGTATTGAAGAAGTTCTCAACAGTGGCCGCGATGTGATCCTGGAGATCGACTGGCAGGGGGCCGCCCAGGTACGGCGTCTGCTTCCAGATACGGTGGGCATATTTATTCTGCCTCCCTCTCAGGAGGCATTGCGCCAGCGCCTCACCGGGCGCGGCCAGGATGACCAGGCTGTTATAGAACGGCGCATGGACCAGGCCATCGATGAGATGACACATTATGTCGAAGCAGATTACCTGGTGATTAACGATAATTTCGACCAGGCCCTGATGGAGCTAAGTTGCATTATCACAGCCCAGCGCCAGCGCCTCGGGCAACAACAGCTGCGCCATGGCGAGCTATTAAAGGCATTGCTGCGCCATTGAGCCGATTGATCGAATTGCGTACACTCCGCGGTCCGGTAAAATAACCGGTCCTCCCGAACAGAATTTGCCCTTATGGGCACAGTGAATGGAACCGAAAGTTTATGGCACGTATCACAGTTGAAGATTGCCTCGAGCACGTCGACAACCGCTTCGAACTCGTTATCGTGGGCAGCAAGCGCGCCCGCCAGATTGCTACTGGCGGCCAGGATCCCATGGTTCCAGAAGAGAATGATAAACCCACAGTAATCGCCCTGCGGGAGATCGAGGAAGGCCTGGTAGATGCCAGCATCCTCGACCAGCCGGATCGCGAAGAAGCCCCGGCCCCCATGGTGGCCCCGGCCTACCTATCAGACCAGGAAATCTGATCCTGGCCTGTTCGAACTGGAAGTCTATGAGTTATACGAGAGGCGCGCGCGGCATTGCACACCATCGATAGTCTGGCCCACCGCCTCTCTTCATACCTGCCCCCCGATCAGATCCAGATAGTCCGTCGCGCCTACTTCTATGCGGAGCAGGCCCACGACGGCCAGCAGCGTCGCTCCGGCGAGCCCTATGTAACTCACCCACTGGCGGTGGCTACCATCCTTGCGGGCATGCATATGGATCACGAGAGCCTGGCCGCGGCCATGCTGCACGACGTGATTGAGGATACCGGGATTCCAAAGGCAGCTCTGGCTGAGCAGTTTGGCAGCGAGGTGGCCGATATTGTCGACGGCGTCTCCAAACTGACCCAGTTTGAAACTGACAGTGCGGCAGAAAAGCAGGCAGAGAACTTCCAGAAGATGGCCCTGGCCATGGCGCGTGATATCCGCGTAATCCTGGTCAAACTCGCTGACCGACTGCATAACATGCGTACGCTGGGCGCGCTAAAACCGCAAAAACGCGCACGCATCGCCCGGGAGACCCTCGAAATCTACGCCCCTATCGCCCATCGCCTGGGCATGAATGATGTGCGTATCGAGTTTGAGGACCGCGCCTTCTTCGCAATCTATCCACTGCGCGCCAGCCGGTTACGCGCCGCCCTTGTAGCCGCGCGCGGCAATCGCAAGGAGCTGTTAGAACAAATCCAGAATGCTATCGAGTTGCGCCTGCAGCGAGAGGGGATCAGCTCTCTGGTCATTGGCCGCGAGAAACATCTATACAGCATCTATCAGAAGATGCGCGCCAAGAAGAAGTCATTTAAGGAAATCATGGATGTCTACGCCTTCCGCATTATCGTGGACAGCGTGGATACCTGTTACCGGGTTTTAGGTGTGATGCACAGCCTGTATAAGCCGGTCATTTCCGAATTTAAAGACTACGTCGCCATCCCCAAATCCAATGGCTACCAATCACTGCACACCGTTTTGCTCGGCATGCATGGGGTACCAATCGAGGTACAGGTTCGTACCAAGGAAATGGATGAGATGGCCAATAGTGGCATTGCTGCCCACTGGTTGTACAAAGCTTCCGGAGATGAAGTGATTAATACCGGCGGCACCAGCCAAGTGCGCGCGCGCCGCTGGGTGCAGGGCTTGCTGGAAATGCAGCAACGCGCTGGTGACTCGTTGGAGTTTATTGAAAACGTTAAAATCGATCTGTTCCCCGATGAGGTGTACGTATTCACCCCCAAAGGTCAGATTGTCGACCTGCCAGCCGGTGCCACTGCCGTGGATTTCGCCTACTCGGTGCATACGGATATCGGCAACTCCTGTGTAGCGGTGCGTATTAATCAGCGCCTGGCGCCGCTATCGCAACCCCTCGAAAGCGGTCAGAGAGTGGAAATCCTCACCCGTAAAAGTGCCCAGCCGAATCCCAACTGGCTCAATTTTGTCGTCACTGCCAAGGCGCGCAGTGCAATTCGGCACTTCCTAAAGCACCAGCGTCACCACGACTCTATTGCCCTGGGACGACGCCTGCTGGAAAAGGCTCTGGGAAAATTCGACACGCGCCTGGAGGAGCTCACTCCGGAACAATTGGAACGTGGCCTACAGGAAGCCAAGTGCGCGACACTGGACAAGTTGCTCGAAGAGATAGGCCTGGGCAATAAGGTCGCCTTCTCCGCCGCAAAGCTACTGGCACCAGCCCACAGTGAAGAGGCGGAAACCGGCAATATTTCTTCACCACTGACGATCGATGCCCAGGAGGGCATGATGATCAGTTTTGCACGCTGCTGTCGCCCGATTCCCGGGGATACCATCCTGGGTCATATCAGCTCCGGAAAAGGCGTTGTGGTACACCGCGATACCTGCCGCAACACCAGTGAGTTCCGTGAACACCCAGAAAACCTGATGCTGGTGAACTGGTCTCCCGACGTAACTGGAGAATTCCTCGGTGATGTTCGCGTGGAGGTTGAATCGGAGCGAGGCATTATTGCGCGTCTAGCCACCCGCATTACCGAGGAGGGGGCCAGCATTGAACAAATCAATGTGGATGAAAAAGATGCGCACAATAGCGTGATCTCCCTGACGCTGGAAGTGAGTGGGCGGGTGCATCTGGCAAGGGTGATGAAACGACTGCGCAACCTGCCATCAGTAATCCGTATCTCCCGCCCCTAAGGCGCTTATCAGCTCATTATTTATGCCTCTTAGCAATGCAATGATGGCTGCCAGTAACGCTGACATTTGCCATCAAAGCACGTTATATTTAGCCGCTTTCCGTAAATACCAATAAGTAATGGAGTGCCCCGCATGCCCAACCGCGCAATTATCAAAACTGACAAGGCTCCGGCTGCAGCTGGTACCTATTCACAAGCGGTGAAGGTTAACAACACGGTTTACCTATCCGGGCAGATAGGGCTGGACCCAAAAAATCAGCAGATGGTTTCAGGCAGCTTCGCCGATGAAGCACGCCAGGTATTTCGCAACCTGAGTGCCGTGTGTGAAGCGGCAGATGGCTCACTCAATCATATTGTGAAGCTGAACTTGTTCATCACCGACAGCGGTAATTTTGCTGCGGTCAATGAAATCATGGCTGAATTTTTCCAGGAGCCTTATCCAGCACGGGCCACTGTAGTCGTCAAAGAGCTCCCACTGGGGGCCCAGTTTGAAGCCGAAGGCGTAATGGTGCCCTGATTTTCTACAATGCAAAATAAAGCCGGGCCAATCGCCCGGCTCATCTCTACCCTTCCGCTTCAAGAAGGGCGCTATAGCCCACTTTATAATCCGGATACTTCAGCTCGTAGCCGCTGGCCAGCATTCGCTGATTACTGAGCTTCTTAGATCGACGCTCACTGGTTTGCACTATCTCGCGCAAATGGGCACTGGTATAGCCCATCGCCTTCACCAGCCACTGCTGCAACTCATACATGGGCACCGGCTTGCTATCGGCACCAATATATAAGTTTTCTGGGGACCAGCCCTGTTTATGTCTCTCAATTAGATGCAATAAAAAGCCAATGCAGTCATCCACATGAATGCGATTGCTGTACTGTGGAGGTTGCGGAGGGGCACAGCGTCCGGCACGTACCTGGGAAAGCAGGCGGTCACGGCCCGGCCCATAAATACCGGCAAAACGCACTATGCAAGTGCCGGGCATCGCCGAGCGGATGATATCCTCCGCAGCCAGCAGAGCCTCTCCCTGAAAACCACTGGGGACAGGGGGAGTCTGTTCATCGATAAAATCATCGCCGCTCTGACCGTAAACCCGGGTGGAAGATACCCAAAACACCAGGCGCGGAGGTTTAGGCAGGTGCGGGATCGCCTCGGCGAGAGCCCGAGCAGTCTCTACATAAGCACGCTGGTATCCATTAGGTGTGTGTTCGTCGGGGGTAAATGTGGCGAGTATGATATCGGCACCATCTGCCAGCAGGCGCTCAATGTCACCGGCCTTTGTGGCATCTCCCCTGCGCCAGTTAACAACATCGGCGCGGCGCTTACTCGCCAAAGCCACCAGTGGGTTACGACGCATTCCGAAAACGCTGTATTTCTTCCGGTCGATATTCAGCGCGAGGCGCGCCCCAAGGTCACCACACCCAAGGATCCAAAGCTTTTCTTGTTGTGTCATATAGTTCTCGGCGGAGGGTGCCAAGTGCCGCACCAACCGTCATATTCCCTTAATTTTTATGCTGTTGAGTCCTGTTGGAGAAACATAAGATCCTCTGCAACACAGATCCTTCTCACCCGATCACTCCGGGCCCTCCAAAATTAACCCGCAAACGATTGCGATACCACCATCCATGGATACCGAAGCGGGGCAGCTTATGCCCCACAAATCAAACTGCCGCTCTGGTTTTGAACTAGTTACCGCGCCGCTTGAGTAAACGGTATACAGCGAGAAAGATTATCGCACCAATGGTCGCTGTTATTATGTCGCCAAATCCGAAACCGGTCACGGGTCCGCCGAAACCAATTAAGGCACCGAGCCAGCCTCCGATAAACGCACCGATAATGCCGATGACCATAGTCACTATCCAGCCACCAGGGTCTTTGCCTGGCATGATCCACTTGGCCAATGCGCCGGCAATAAGTCCGAGAATGATCCAGGATAGAACTCCCATGACGTTTCTCCGTTCGGTATGCCCCCATAAGATATAGCAAAATTTTGCGCCTCAATCCCCTATCGACGTCCACAATTGGTAAATTTTTCCAACTTTCAGTCTCCAGGCAGAAGGCTAGGGGCAGGGTGAGACACAGTATTGGCGAGCAGCTATTATTTATGAATAATAGCTATCACCTGAGACCATTTAATTGTCTTTACCATGACCCTCAATGAATTGCGTTATATAGTCACCCTCGCCCAGGAACAGCATTTCGGCCGTGCCGCCGAGCGCTGTTTCGTGAGCCAGCCGACCCTGTCCATTGCAGTGAAAAAACTGGAAAAGGAATTGGGTGTTGCGCTGTTTGAGCGCTCCAAGACCCGGGTACAGGCGACACCACTAGGAGAGCGAATTGTCGCCCAGGCCCAACTTGTGCTCGAACAGTCTGCGGCAATCAAAGATATCGCCAGCGCCGGTAAGGACCAGCTTTCCAGCCCTCTCTCTGTCGGAGCAATCTTTACCATTGGCCCCTACTTGTTCCCACACTTCATTCCCCAGTTGCAACACCTGGCCCCAGATATGCCTCTGTATGTGGAGGAGGGGTATACTGCCACTCTGCGCCAGCGTTTACGCAAAGGCGAACTCGACGCAATTATTATCGCGCTGCCGTTTACCGAGCCTGATGTCGTGACACAGCCCCTCTACGATGAACCTTTTGTGGTGCTGATGCCATCCGGTCACCCTCTCACCCAGTTTGAGACTATCGACCCGGAACAATTGACTGGTGACAATGTACTTTTACTAGGTGAGGGACACTGTTTCCGCGATCAGGTACTAGAGGCCTGCCCACACCTCCAGTTGACCATGGAAAAAGATAACGGTGGCGGCATCCGCACCGCCGCCGATGGAAGCTCATTGGAAACCTTGCGCCATATGGTGGCTTCGGGGCTGGGCATCACGGTACTGCCCCTGTCTGCAGCTACAGCTTCACAATATGCGAGCGGCCTGCTGGAGACCCGCCCATTTGTTGCACCGGGGCCTCGTCGCACCGTCGCCCTGGCCTGGCGCGCCAGCTTCCCACGCCACCGCGCCATTGATATCCTGCGAGAGGCTATCAGCCAGTGTCACCTGATCGAGCCCTAACCAGCCTCTCAGAACAACCTATTACCGCTCTCAAGGGGGTAGGGGATAAGTTTGCCCAGGTGCTGGCCAAACTGCATATTTACTCCTTGCAGGACCTACTGTTCCACCTGCCACTGCGCTATCAGGACCGCACCCGCATAGTGCCGGTTGCGGGGCTCACCGCTGGTATGGATGCAGTCATCGAAGGTGAGGTAACAGCAGCTGATATCGTCTTCGGCCGGCGGCGCAGCCTGGTTGTGAAATTGCAGGATATGAGTGGCAGTATCACACTGCGCTTTTTCCATTTTTCTGCAGCACAGAAAAACCGCTTTGCCCGCGGCGTACGCCTGCGCTGCTTCGGCGAGGCCCGTCGCGGCGCTGCTGGGCTAGAACTCTACCACCCGGAAACCGAGGTTGTTGGCAGCGAGAATTCTGCCACAGAAGAAACCCTCACCCCGGTTTATCCATTGACCGAGGGTGTTAGCCAGGGACGCATGCGCGGGCTGATGCAGCAAGCCGTGATGCTCTTGAGAAGTGGGGCCGTCACCGAGTTACTCCCCACAGAGTTATTACCCAAGGCACTGCGTTACCCTTTGAGGGATGCCCTGATTTACCTGCATTCACCTCCTGCTGGTACCCAGCTGGAGCAGCTCGGCGCTGGTATACACCCTGCACAGCAACGCTTGGCGTTGGAGGAATTACTCGCTCATCACTTAAGCCTGTTGGAGCTGCGGCGTAATAGCACCAGAGTTGCAGCTCCGCCGCTATCTGTAAATGAGTCCCTGGAGAGGGATTTTCTCTCGCGTTTACCATTTTCACTCACCGGCGCACAGCAGCGGGTATGCGGGGAAATCGCCGAGGATCTCGCCCGGGACGCCCCTATGATGCGCCTGCTGCAGGGGGATGTCGGTGCAGGCAAGACTCTGGTGGCGGCCATGGCAGCACTAAAGGGCATAGGCGTCGGCGCCCAGGTGGCCGTAATGGCACCCACTGAAATCCTCGCGGAACAGCACAGGATTAACTTCTGCAACTGGCTCGACCCTCTCGGCGTACAAGTTGCCCAGCTCACCGGCAGCCTGAAAGCCGCTGAGCGACGCGAGCAGCTGGCTAAAGTAGCCAGTGGTGATGCCCAACTGGTGGTGGGAACTCATGCACTTTTCCAAGCGGAAGTGGTTTTCCACAACCTGGTTCTGGTTATTATCGATGAGCAGCACCGCTTCGGCGTACGCCAGCGCTTGGAGCTTCGTGAAAAGGGCGCAGCCAGCGGTGCCACTGGCCGGCTGCAACCGCACCAATTGATCATGACTGCGACTCCAATTCCTCGCACCTTGGCTATGTCGGCCTTTGCCGACTTGGATTGTTCCGTCATTGATGAATTGCCGCCGGGGCGGCAACCCATAAACACGGTAGCTATTTCCAATGATCGCCGAGACCAAGTAATGGAGCGCGTGCACAGCGCCATTGCCGAAGGCCGTCAGGCCTACTGGGTCTGCACCCTGATTGAAGAGTCCGAGAGCCTGCAAGCTCAGGCAGCAGAGTCCACTGCACAGGAGCTGGCGGAAACGCTGGATGGCGTACGCGTGGCCCTGGTGCACGGTCGTCTCAAGCCAGAGCAAAAAGAGCAGGTGATGAGCGCTTTTAAGGCGGGTGAAGTGGACCTGCTGGTAGCGACCACTGTGATTGAGGTGGGGGTGGATGTGCCCAATGCCAGCCTTATGATTATCGAAAACCCTGAGCGGCTCGGTCTGGCCCAGCTGCACCAGCTGCGCGGTCGCGTGGGACGCGGCTCCATCGCCAGTCATTGTGTGCTGCTCTACGGTACTCCTTTATCGCAAAATGGGCGTGCACGCCTACAGGCACTGCGTCAACATAGCGATGGCTTTGCTATTGCGGAGGAAGACCTGCGACTGCGTGGCCCCGGGGAGATTCTCGGCACACGCCAGACCGGTGAAATCCAGCACCGCATCGCCGATTTGCAGAGAGATGCCGAACTGTTACCCCAGGTGCAGAGGATCGCTGCATCCCCAACGCTAAATCAGGAAATGCGATGCCAGCTGATAAAACGCTGGCTGCAAAACAAGCCCCGTTTTGCCGAGGCTTGATGAAAGGCGCCTCAGTGGGCGCCAACAGTATTTTGATTATCGTTGATGCTTACACTCTTGTAGTTGGCATCGTAGTAAGTCTCTTCATCGAGAGCCCCTTCGCTCTTCGCCACCACACTACTTACCACCGCATCACCGGTAATATTCACCGCAGTACGCACCATATCCAGCAGACGATCGACACCGATCACAATAGCAATGCCTTCTAGCGGCAGACCCACCTGCTGCAGCACCATACCGAGCATAATCAGACCCACACCGGGTACACCGGCAGTGCCAATAGAGGCCAGGGTGGCAGTAAGAATCACTGTAAGATAACCGGTCAGGCCAATCTCCACACCGAAGAACTGGGCAATAAAGACCGTAGCCACCCCCTGCATAATCGCAGTGCCGTCCATATTGATAGTGGCACCCAAGGGAATAGTGAAAGCGGCAACCTTGTTATCTACGCCCAGGCGTTTCTCCACTGTAGATAGGGTCACAGGAATAGTGGCTGCGGAGGAGGCAGTACTGAAAGCGAAGACCATGGTGGACCACATTTTCTTGAGTAACTCCAACGGATTGAGGCCACTCAACATCTTCAAAAGCAGCGAGTAAGTCCCCAAGGCATGTAGCAGCAGGGCACCTAGTACAACCAGGAAGTACTTGCCTAACTGCAAGAGCCCTCCAAACCCCAAGTCAGCAAAAGTTTTTGCCAAAAGGGCAAAAACTCCATAGGGGGCAAACACCATCAGCACACCCACCATGCGCAATACGACAGCATTCATATCATTAAAGAAAGCAGCGATGCGCTGGCCCGGCTCGCCACAGCGGGAAATCGCATAGCCCATCAGCAGGGCGAACACGATAATCTGCAGCATATTACCTTCAGCCATTGCGGCTACTGGGTTAGTGGGGAAAATATTTACCAGCACTTCGGAAAGGGGTGGGGATTCCTTTGGCTGATAAGCCGCGGTGGCCTCTGCCGCGGTTTCACTCACACCGACCCCAGGCTGGAATATCAGTGCCAAACAAAGGGCCAGAGTAATAGCGATGGCTGTGGTCAGCATATAGAGCAGAACAGTTTTACCCGCCAATGGGCCAATACGGCTGCCTTCCGATAAAGCACAGGCACCACTAATCAGGGAAACCAGCACCAGCGGCACCACCATCAGCTTCAGTGAGGCAATAAATATACGGCCGATGATGTCAAAAAGACCCTCGGTCAGGTAAAGGTTAATGGCGCTGGTAACACCCTCGCCGAGCAGCTGGCTCATATTCAGGAAATTGAACAGGCACCCCAAAAGAATGCCCGCAATCATCCCCACAAGAATTTTGGTCGTAAGCCCCATAACAAGCTTCTCTTTATGGATTCGTTATAGATTCGTTGTTTTCGTCAAAGAGGGCACTATATCCACTGGCGACTCAGGGAGCAAAAATGCAACAGGGTGAGGCCAGCCGCCAACAGCCGAGGTACAATGCCATTTTTCCAGACTGCGGAGTTATCGTTGCACCAATCCCCATTTGTACCCACCGGCGATTGGCGTGGGCAGCCCCTAGAGCCAACACTCCCAGAGCCTCCCGAGTCACTGTTGCCCTGGCTGGAATATTCGGGCTCGCTGACGGCGGCTTTGAAGCAGCAGAGCGGCGAGGATTTTCGTGTACAGGTCCTCTTCCAGGGCTGGCAAACACCCCTTGCTGAGGAGTGTCGCGCACTAAAACTGCGTGCGCACAGTCGCGCCCTGGTGCGGGAGGTTTTACTGTATGGCTGCGGCCAGCCCTGGGTATACGCCCGCAGCGTATTGCCGATGCGCAGCCTACAAGGCAAGTCCCGCAATTTGCGCAGCCTGGACGACCGCCCATTAGGGGAGTTACTTTTCAGCGAGCCAGGTATTCGCCGTGGTGATATTCAATTTAATCGCCTGCAGCGAAATCCGAATTTCCAGCTGGAGACCCTGTGCAATGAGAATAAGAACGCCTGGGGTCGCCGCTCTACTTTCTGGCTTCGGGACAAGCCCCTGCTGGTAGCAGAGACATTTCTCTCAAGTTTCCAGCCAGAGACCTCACCTTTAGCCGCCGCAGTCACTAACTAGATACTGGGAGAGTCCACCGTGATCAGCCAACAGATTGCCACCCGCTGGCCCGCAATCATGCCCTACTGGCAGCTGGCTCGCATGGATAAACCCATCGGCTCTCTGTTGCTGTTATGGCCCACTTGGGCAGCACTATGGCTGGCTGCGGATGGCTGGCCGGGACTGCACCTGTTCTCCGTATTCACACTTGGAGTGATCCTGATGCGTGCAGCCGGTTGTGCAGTAAACGATTTTGCTGATCGTGAGATCGACGGCAAAGTAAAACGCACTGCTGAACGCCCCCTGGCTACTGGCAGTATCACTCCAAAAGAAGCACTTGGACTTTTTGCCGGACTCAGCCTGTTGGCCTTCGCGCTGGTACTGACAACCAACCAACTGACTATTCTTCTTTCCTTACCCGCTCTGGCACTAGCTTTCTGCTATCCCTTTGCCAAGCGTCACACCCATCTGCCCCAAGTGGTACTGGGTGCTGCCTTCAGCATGGGCATTCCCATGGCCTTCGCCGCAGTAACTGGCAAAGTCCCACCACAAGTCTGGCTCCTCTATGTTGCCAACTTGCTGTGGACCCTGTGTTACGACACTTTCTACGCCATGGTGGACCGGGATGACGATCTGAAGATTGGGGTTAAATCCACAGCAATCCTTTTTGGAGAGATGGACAAAGTCATGACTGCCGCCCTGCAGCTACTGGTATTGATGGCACTGCTGCTCATCGGCCAACGCTTTAGCCTCGGGGGCACTTACTACGTTTCCCTTATCGTTGTGGCCTCATTGTTTGCCTACCAGCAATGGCTGGTTCGCGAACGGGGGAGAGAAGCCTGTTTTCGTGCGTTTCTCAACAACAATTGGGTAGGGTTGGCGTTATTTACCGGAATTTTTCTGCATTATCTGTTTAATTAACTGCTGACTGGGAACCGGACAGCAGCCGTCATATATTTGTCATATTAATCTCGTTTAATCCCCAGCCATAACCGGGAAAACCTGGAAGCTGAGCGGGAATGGCAGGCAAATGCACAGTAAAACGATTCTGATTGTCGATGACGAGGCCGCAGTACGCGACATGCTGCGGATAGCGCTGGAGATGGCAGATTACCGCTGCCTCGAAGCCGAGAACGCCCAGGAGGCCCACGCCCTGATTATCGATGAAAAGCCGGACCTGATCCTGCTCGACTGGATGCTGCCGGATGTCTCCGGTGTCGAGCTGGCCAGGCGCCTCAAGCGCGATGAACTGACCGCTTCAGTGCCCATCATCATGCTCACGGCAAAAGGCGAAGAAGATAATAAAATCAAGGGGTTAGAGACAGGCGCCGACGACTATATCACTAAGCCCTTCTCCCCCCGCGAACTGGTTGCACGCCTCAAGGCTGTGTTGCGGCGCGCAGGGCCGGCCACACCGGAAGACCCATTGAGTGCCGGCAACCTGGTGCTGGACCCTCTCAGTCACAGGGTGACTATCAAGGGACAGCCTGTAGATATGGGCCCCACCGAATTTCGCCTGCTGACCTTTTTCCTATCGCACCAAGAGCGAGCCTACACACGTACCCAATTGCTGGACCATGTCTGGGGCGGCAACGTATATGTGGAAGAGCGCACTGTGGACGTGCATATCCGTCGCCTGCGCAAAGCCCTGACAGTGGATGGTCATGACCGATATATCCAGACAGTACGCGGAACAGGCTATCGATTTTCTGTGCAAACTGTCGAAAAAGTGTGACAATCCCCACAGATCGGCACTGACTTCCACGGGAACCAATGGTCACACTTCAGAACTATGGGTTTCCAAGATGTATTGACCGTGAAGGGCTGCCAGGCAGAGCCCTTTCGCGTCCGTCAGGTAACACGGCAACGCTATGTTGGATCGCAGTATTGGCGAGTTTTCGCGTTTTGTAATTATCGCTCTGGGCTGCACCATTCTCGGTTTCACCTCAGGCAACTGGTCGCTCGCCCTAATTGCGGGCCTGGCCGCCTACCTTCTATCTGTATTGTGGCAACAACAGCGCTTCAACCGCTGGCTGGCCAATGGCCGGCGCGGACCCGCTCCCACCTCTTTCGGTATCTGGGGCGAAATCTACGATGACTTCTATCGTATGCAACGCCGTCATCGCCGTGAGAAACAAAAGCTGCACGCTATGTTGCGGCGGGTACAGGACAGTACCAGCGCTCTGCGTGAGGGCATAGTTGCTCTCGAGAATGGCGACCATTTGGCTTGGTGGAACCCCGCTGCCGGTGAGCTACTCGGCCTGCAGGCCAGTGACAGCGGACAATCCCTGGTCAATTTTGTCCGTGACCCCAACTTTGTCAGCTACATGCACAGCGAGGATACCGACTCGCGCGAGCCTCTGACCCTTCCCGCCCCAGGCAATGAAGCACTGCACCTGCAGCTGGAGGTTACCCGCTATGGAAAAGATGAGGCACTGGTTATCGTTCGCGATATCACCCGCTTGCACAACCTGGAGCAGATGCGCCGCGATTTTGTTGCCAATGTCTCCCACGAACTACGCACCCCACTGACAGTCATTGCCGGCTACCTGGAAACCCTGCAAGGCAGTGATATGGCACCACCCGCATGGCAGCGTCCACTGGCACAGATGGAGGAGCAGGCCGCACGCATGACCACACTGGTCAACGACCTGTTGCTTCTGGCACGCCTGGAGACCTCTGAGCGCACTGGCGGCGACATGCTGATAGATGTGCAGGAACTGATGGAGCGTGTAGCGCGGGAAGCACGCAGCTTTAGTGGTGGTCGCCACCAGATAGAGGTGGAAAACGAAATCCCCAGCTGCATTCGCGGTGATGCTAGCGAGCTACACAGCGCCTTTGCCAACTTGGTGCTGAATGCGGTGAAGTACAGCCCTGATGAAGGGGCCATCAAGCTTCGCTGGTGGCAGGACAACCGGGGCGGTCACTTCAGTGTGGAGGACCGAGGCATAGGTATTGACCCTTTACATATCCCGCGCCTTACTGAACGCTTTTATCGGGTCGACCCCGGTCGCTCGCGAGACAGCGGCGGCACAGGCCTGGGACTGGCTATCGTGAAGCACGTTCTGATACGCCACGGCGGTGAAATGAGTGTTGAAAGTACTCCCACACAAGGCAGCACTTTCACTTTGCACTTCCCTGTCAAAAAAGTGGTTAGCAAAGTAGAGCAAGGTCCTGAGGTGACAGTGGGCGCTTAAACACCGCCCCACTCCTTACCCAGATAAAGCCGGGGTTAATCAAACTCCTCCAGCCTTACCTTTTCACCATTTTTTGTATAGGTGCTCTCGTCCTCATCATTAACCGGTGTACTCTCCCTGCTCAGGATCAGGTGGTGCAATTGCAAATCCCCATCACGCAGCAACAGGTGCTCATTGCCCTCATCGTCCGTAGGCAGGGGCCGGGAACCCAGTAAAGCATCGCGCAAGGCGCGCAGGCGAGGCACATCCTTATAGCGGTTCAGGTCATTAGAAAGGCGCGTCTTCATACGCTCACTTTCGTGCAGGGCAGCAGCAGTCTCACGATACTTGGCAAAAAAATACACAGCGCCAATTGCAAAGGCCACAATTACCGTTACTTCAAACCACGCAGGCATACTTACTCCTTATTATCGTTTTTACGCCAGACAACCAGTTGATTATTGGCTGGCAGGAAACTTAGCTCTTCGCGCCGCATATCCGCATCTGCAGCGAGCTGATCCAACCATTCCAGGTCACGGATACCACTGGCTGGGTTGCGCTCCTTGAGCCAGAGATCAAAATCGGCATTGCTTGGCCCGATAAAAGCCCCATCAATTTTCACAGGACCGTAGACAACCAGCTGACCACCGGACTCCAAGACCGAGGGGAGCTTGTGGAAAAAGCGCTCTACCGATTCTCTCGACATGATATGCAGGGTATTGGCGGTAAAGACCACGTCTGCACTGAGCTCTGGCCAGTCGCTATCGACATCCAGGGCAAGAGGCTTTAGCAGGTTTTGCGCGGGCTGCTTCTCCAACCAGGCGCAAACTCCCGGTAACATCT
The DNA here is from genome assembly GCF_000380565.1 of Microbulbifer variabilis ATCC 700307. Taxonomy (GTDB): domain Bacteria; phylum Pseudomonadota; class Gammaproteobacteria; order Pseudomonadales; family Cellvibrionaceae; genus Microbulbifer; species Microbulbifer variabilis. Next base: position 406,323 of record NZ_AQYJ01000027.1, on the reverse strand, counting down.
CCGCACGTTCAGAAGTCTGCCAGGTTAATTGGGGCAACTGAGGAGCAAAGTAGACCGCATGCTGCCCGGTACCACTTCCAACTTCCAGCACTTGCCGGCTATCAGCCAGCAGGCGTCGTAATTGTTCAAGGATGGGATCACGGTTACGCGCGCAGGAGGGAGCATCCGGTAGGGCCTGCTCGCTCATTGCGCTTCGTCCCGGGTAAATACCCAATCGTGTTCACTGGACATTTCAGGGCTGTATTCATACCCCCCGACATCAAAGCCCTTCAGCTCTTCTGCCTTTTTTACCCGCTGGTCGATAGCCCAACGACTCATCATGCCCCGCGCCTTCTTAGCGAAGAAACTGATCATTTTGTACTGGCCATTTTTCAGGTCCCTGAAGTGTGGGGTAATCACTTCGGCATCGAGCGCCCTGGGTCTGATCGACTTGAAGTACTCGTTTGAGGCCAAGTTAACTAACTCACGGCTCTTGAGGCTATGCAACTGCTCATTGAGAGCCCCGGTGGTTTTCTCTCCCCAAAATTCATACAGGTTCTTACCACGGGAATTCTCAAACTTGGTGCCCATCTCCAAACGGTAAGGCTGCATCAAGTCCAGTGGGCGCAGGATACCGTAGAGCCCCGACAACATACGCAGATGTTTTTGCGCATAGCTGAAATCGCGCTTGCCCATAGACTCTGCATCAAGACCGGTATAAACATCGCCTTTAAAAGCGAGCAGCGCCGCTCGTGCATTCGTAGCAGTAAAAGGCCGCTTCCAGGATTGGAACCGATCGTAATTCAGGATGCCCAGCTTATCGGAAATTTTCATCAGGCTGGAAATCTGCTGCGGGCTGAGTTTACGCAGCTCTTTGATCAATGCTGCAGACTCCTTGAGAAACTCCGGCTGGGTGGTTTCCAATTCGGGAATTTCACTCTCATAATCCAGCGTTTTCGCGGGAGAAATCACTATTAACATCGGATACCTTACTTTCCTCTGCCTAACCATCGCTGTTAGCGACGTTCCAAACCAATTGCGAATCTAGGGCATACCTGAAATTTTGCCCGGCTCTCTTAGCATAATGCGGCAGTAAATATTGCTACTACCCTTGATTTACCCCGGCCGTGACTATTCTGGCTTTAGAATATCCTGCCACCAATTCAAGGGGGTCTGGCCATCCTTGGGATCATACACGTTGCCGTAATACCAGACACTGTTGGCCCCATCGCAGACACTATTCAGGATCTTTTCAATTTTTTCGAACCCGCAGCTGACATGAATGCTGTATACCAGCATACGCGGAACTTCCAGATCCAATTCGCCTCCAAGTTTTTCCAATTGGGGGGTTAATTTATCCGAAAGCTCTGCGCTATCACCGCGACAAAATACTCGGATTGACAAATTACCAGAGCGTTTTACCAGCTCAAACTGCTGGGTATCTTTATCTACCTTGATACTATCGCCGCTGGCGATGCCCTTTATAAAAGCGGGGGAACGTACCAGCTGACAGCTACTGTCTTCATTAATACGCACCTGCAGGCGTTCTACCACCGGCTCGCCATCAGGGTTCGTGCCCGCAAACAACTCGATTACCTGTAGTGCTGTCATAACCTCTCTTCCCGGACTGTGTACAATGGGTGATCGCTAAATACTCAGCATTATACAGGGAGGCAGGCAATGATCTCGCGCAACCAGACTTTCTTCGCGACTGCGGCATTTGTAACAACCTCAATTCTCAGTGGTTGCGTTGTCAACCCCGTAACCGGAGAACAACAATTCTCCCTGATCTCAACCCAGCAGGAACTGAGCCTGGGGCAGCAACAGTACCCTAAAAACCAGCAGCAACAAGGTGGGCAATACACCATAGACCCCAGCTTGCAGGATTATGTGAACAGGGTGGGACAAAAACTGGCTAGAGTTTCGGACCAGCCCCAACTGCCCTATGAGTTCGTCGTGCTCAACAATTCCGTGCCCAATGCCTGGGCCCTACCCGGCGGTAAAATCGCCGTTAACCGTGGCTTGCTGGTGCTGCTGGACGATGAAGCTGAGTTGGCCGCTGTGTTAGGGCACGAAATTGTTCACGCCGCTGCGCGGCATTCAGCTACAGCCATGTCACAGCAACAGGTGCTGGGCGCAGGGCTTGCTGTCCTGGGCGCAGCGGCAAAAGACACCGCCTATGCAGACCTCATCTCTACCGGCAGCCAGCTTGGTGGCTCAGCCTATATCGCACGCTATGGTCGCGGCAATGAGCTGGAGTCTGATGAATACGGCATGAAATATATGGCTGCTGCCGGCTATGACCCCCAAGGAGCAGTTCGCCTGCAGCGTAAATTTGTTGAGCTCTCCAAGGGGCGCCAGACCAACGGACTGGAAGCACTATTTGCCAGCCATCCCCCATCACAATCCCGTGTTAACGCAAATATTGAGCACAGTAAAGCACTGGCAAAAGGGGGCATTAGCAACCGTGGTGCCTACCAAAAAGCGATTAGCCAGCTTAAACGCGATGCCGATGCCTACAAAAATTATGATGAGGCATTGAAGGCAGCAGGTAACAAGCAATATGACAATGCCCTAAACCTCGTGCGTAAAGCGCAAAAACAACAGCCCAAGGAAGCAGCTTTCTTCGCACTGGAAGGTGACCTGCTTGCGCAAAAAAAACAGTACGCCAGCGCCCACAAAGCTTATGATCGTGCTGTACAAAAAAACCCAGCCCTATTTTCCCATTGGCTGAAACGTGGAATGGTCAGTGCACAACTTAAGGACTATACATCGGCTGAAAGAGACCTAAACCGCTCTCTTCGCTACCTGGATACGGCTTACGCACATTACTATCTGGGTGAAGTCTATGAGAAGCAAGGCAATGTACAAACTGCTTTTCAGCATTACCAGACTGCGTCTCAAGCAGGAGGAGAAATTGCATCGAAAGCTCAGGCAAGAATGCAGGGGCTGACAAATAGAGGATAGTTTAATTGTAATTTAAAATATCCGGCACTATAAAATCTATAAAAAGGGCTATCTCATATAGCCCTTTTTACTTTCTTTCACTCAGAATTGTACAGTCACACCTAGTTCAAATTTCTTTACATCCACATCTGGATTCAAGGCCTTTGCATAGATATCATTTCCAAAACTGGAATGCTTGAAAACATTCTCTAAAATAGTGCTATAAGAAGCGTCCACAGCTATATTACGATTAAAAAAGTGAGAAAACCCTAACTTGTAATCATTATTTCTATCGTAATCAATTCCAAATGAAGTATTCTGTGTAAAGTAGTAATCTGTGCCCACTTTCCAATAATTATCTCCACCATCTATATTGAGGTAGCTAAAATCTGCAGCTAAATATTTATTATCACCTAAACCTGCAAAATATTTAGAAGAAAACAGCTGCCAATCAAAAAGTTCATCAGCAACGAACCCAAACCCAATATAATCAGTACTATTTAGCTGATAATTGTAGCGCGCCTCAACATAAGTGTCGCCTTCAGTATTATATAACTTCATCAGAAAATCTGGAGTAAACAAGTATCCCAAAGCTATAGTATTGAAACTATTTTCCGTAAAATCTGTTAAGTTAGCGCTAACTAAAAAACCATTTTCAGCAAAATACTCACCAGCGAAAGCAAAGTTATCATTGTTCCAATCTCCAATATTTCGATGGTAATATGCCGCTGATATATTGCTAGATTTATTGATAAATTCAAATTCTTTTAGCGGGCCAAGAGTATCCTTCCCAGAAAAATAATAGGTTGTTTCCACAGAAAAATCATCGCCACTTCCACTGTCAAAATCTAGATTAGAATAGCCTGCAGTAGTAATTGATTTGTACTCTTCAGCTGAAGCAACAGCCGAGAAAAATACCAGTAAAAAAGCCGAAACCCTAAGTTTCATTTAAATCTCCTTCTTATTAGCTATTTTCAAATATATGGCGCCAAATAGGACTCCTCCTCCAGGAAAAAATTCAAATTAAAGTAAAAAATCCAATAATCAAATAAAATCAATTTTCTTGAGCGCCAAAAAGAGCTGAATTACACTTAGAATTCAAATAAGTTCCCATCGATAGCAAATAAATATTATGCAGCAACCCTAGCTGGGAAAATATTCAATTACCTTTTCAAGGTATAGATAAATACTGCAAACCAATAAGATTACTGAGCAAGTATAACGAAATATTCAAGCTTCATTTTAATAGCTTAAAACTTAAGACTGTTATCAACAAATTAATATCGAATACAAAAAATCTATGGATTTGGAGTCTTAATACAACTAATAAATTACTCGAAACTCTTATTGCAATTTGTAGCAGACCTTCATATTAACCTGGATAATGCATGTTGATAGTAAGGTAGCATTTAGAGGGATTTTAAATATTATCAGTTGATCGAAAATCTAGAAGGGTTAGTGCGGATAGATAGAATAATATAAATCCAGAAATAAAAGGGCTATCTTAGATAGCCCTTTTATGAGTCCAAATTATAGCTGCACAGTCAGCCCTAATTGGTATACATCGTAGTCAAAATCACTATCAGTATTGGAAACATAAGCCGCTTCAACAGCAAAATTCTGGTTGAAGAAGTGGTTCATGCCCAGCTTATACTCATCGTTTTCATCGAATGAGAAACCGATGGAGGTACGCTGAGTAAAGAAGTACTCTGTACCTAAAGACCAATAATCGTCACCTTCATCATAGTTCGTATAAGTCAACTCTGCGGTTAGGTATTGCTCACCACCCAAGTGAGTGAAGTACTTGGAAGACAGTGAGCGAGTATCAAACTCTTCATCAACGAATAAATTAAAACCGATATAATCGGTAGAGTTTAATTGATGATTGTAACGAGCATTTAATGAAAATTCATTGTCGCTATCATCATCAACATGATTCAGGGTTACCAAAAAATCGGGAGAAAACAGATATCCAATTGACTGATAATCTACATTACTTTCCCAAAGGTCAATAATTCCTGCACCAATAACAAAGCCACTGGATGTAAAGTACTCACCACCTGCAGAGAAAGTATCGGAGTCAAAGCTTCCGATATTGTAATGAGAAAATCCTGCAGAAACGTTACTAACCTTATTGATGTATTCAAATTCTTTCAGTGGGCCGAGAGTTTCTTTACCACTAAAATAATAAGTTGTTCCAAAATCAAAACGGTCTGCATCAACGGAGCCGGACTCTATATCAGAGTAACTAGCTTTGGTAAATGAATTGTACTCCTCGGCAGTTGTAGTAGCCGCGAGAAGCATCAGGGGAAGAGCAGCGAGCTTGAATCTCATATCAAAATCCTTCGTTAACGTTGGGATCCAAATTGGGCAGCGGATTGTAACAAAAGTTTTTTAGTTCGCAACAACAGTAAATTACAAAAAGTCAGTTAACTATTTTTTTGCGGCAAGTTGAACAAAACAGATGGTTGAATTGACTGGAACAAAAAGATAAAAATGCTTGTAATACAGCGTAATAATTAACTAGAAAAACAAATCACAAAAAATAATATAATTTTATATTTTTTAATTTTCATCTTCTCCACTGGCTTTATTCAGCTTGCATTCAGTTTGGAGTCACTAATATTAATCCAAGCTAAAATTAACAACCCATTGAGGGTCTTCAAATTCACCCAGTGAACGAATTTCGACGAAGGGAGCAACACTGCGAATGATTTTATCGATCTCCACAGAATGCTGCGTCTGCATTGCATCCCTATCTTCCTTACAATGCCAAGTGGCAACAGCAAGCAATTTTCTTGGATCATCAATTTTCCGGTGAAGTTCCGTCCCCATCGCGCCGGGATATTGCTGAATTAACCTGGACGCTCGTACCCAGGCTTCAGCATATTCCTCAGCACTGAATCCCTCTTTGATATGAACTTCGAAAATATATTTCATCGCTTCCTCTCAGGACGCCCGAGCTGGAAAAACCTGCAATAAAAAAAGGCCGCTTAATGCGACCTCTATAGCGGACTGGAAGTTCAAGACTTCCGCAAATTTTTTTCATGGCCGTGGCGAATATCCGCACCTTCCACCAAATAAACTACCTGCTCACAAATATTCTTCGCATGGTCGCCAATACGCTCCAGTGAACGCAGCGCCCAAAGCACGTTGATCACTCGCGAAATACTACGCGGGTCTTCCATCATATAAGTGACTAACTCGCGAACCGCGGTGCGGTAATCCATATCCACCTGCTCATCTTCCGCCAGCGTGCGCAGGGCTGACTCAACATCAAAACGGGTGTAGGCATCCAGGGCATCGTTGAGCATCTTGCGCACGGCATTGGCGATATGGCGTATTTCAGTATAACCACGGGGTGAGGTGCCTTCATCGGTGAGGGCAATGGCCATTTTTGCAACCTTGCAGGCCTCATCGCCGATGCGCTCCAGATCACGAGCTATGCGAGTTACCGACATCACCATCCGTAAATCCGAGGCGGCGGGCTGGCGTTTAGCAATAATTAAAGTCGCGTGCTCGTCGAGTGCCATCTCGCTCTTGTCGATCTCCTCTTCGACACGCAAAACCTCCTCAGCCAGCTGACTATCAGCATTGGACAAGGCATCTACAGCATCGGCGACCTGACGGGCAACCATGCCGCCCATCTCCAACATCTCGGTCTTAATACCTTCCAGGTCCTCGTTGAACTGACGGGAGATATGCTGATCGAAGTGCATTTCCATAGTGTTCCCTCGGGGCGTGGCCAACTCAGCCGAAGCGGCCGGTGATATAGGCTTCGGTTAATTCGTGCTCAGGGTTGGTGAACACGGTTTCGGTATCGTTAACTTCGACAAGTCGACCCAGATGGAAGTAGGCCGTACGCTGACTGACGCGAGCGGCCTGCTGCATTGAGTGTGTAACGATGGCGATAGTGTAGTTCTCGCGCAGCTCATCAATCAGCTCTTCGATACGTGCGGTGGCGATGGGGTCCAGGGCCGAACAGGGCTCATCCATCAGAATAACTTCGGGGCTAACCGCAATAGCCCGGGCAATACACAAGCGCTGCTGCTGGCCACCGGAGAGTCCGGTACCCGGCTTATCCAGGCGATCCTTTACCTCATTCCATAGCCCGGCGCGGCGCAAGCTGCTCTCAACAATTTCATCCAGATCGGCGCGGCGGCTGGCGATCCCATGGATCTTGGGACCATAGGCCACGTTCTCATAGATGGACTTTGGAAAAGGGTTTGGCTTCTGGAATACCATGCCCACCCGAGCACGCAAGGGCACAACATCCACCTTGGGACCGTAAATAGGATCGCCATCCAGACTCAACTCTCCCTCAACACGACAACCTTCAATAGTGTCGTTCATACGGTTGAGGCAGCGCAGGAAAGTGGACTTACCACAACCGGAGGGGCCGATCATGGCCACCACTTGATTGCGGCCTATATCCAGGCTGACGGAGTGGATAGCCTGGGCCTCGCCGTAAAATACATTCACATTGCGCATGCGCAACTTGGCGGTATCACAGAACGGCTTGCCCACGGTTTTCCGGACTTCGGCGCTCGCTGCAATTTGCCCGCCAGTCAGTTCGGATTGCGCCGCCTCTGTGCGCCCCGCGGCATCCAGGGTCATGGTACTCATAAATAATCCCGCTTTCTGTTAATCCGCGCTGTGTTACCAGCGGCGCTCAAGTTTCTTGCGCAGTAATACCGCGCTGGCATTCATTACAATCAATACGCTCAGCAGCACCATAATTGCTGCCGAAGTGCGCTCGACAAAAGCGCGCTCAGGGCTGTCGGCCCACAGGAAGATCTGTACCGGTAGCACAGTGGCTGGATCCGTCACCCCGGCGGGCACATCGACAATAAAGGCGACCATACCAATCATCAACAGAGGTGCTGTTTCACCCAGAGCCTGGGCCATGCCGATAATCGCACCGGTAAGCATACCCGGCATTGCCAGTGGCAACACATGGTGGAAAACCACCTGCATACGCGAGGCACCCATCCCCATAGCCGCTTCACGAATAGAAGGCGGTACCGCTTTTAATGCCGCACGGCTGGAAATAATAATCGTCGGCAGTGTCATCAGGGTCAGCACCAAACCGCCGACTAACGGCGCCGAGCGAGGCAGCTCGAAGAAATTGATAAAAATCGCCAGCCCCAACAAACCAAATACGATAGAAGGTACCGCAGCAAGGTTATTAATATTCACTTCAATTAGGTCGGTCCAGCGGTTCTTCGGTGCATATTCTTCCAGGTAAATGGCGGCGGCTACGCCGATAGGGAAGGACAACGCCAGTGTCACCAGCAGAGTAAATAGCGACCCCATCAGCGCTGCCCGAATACCAGCCTGCTCTGGCTCACGGGAATCCCCATTGGTAAAGAAGGTGGTATTGAAACGTTTTTTCAGCTCACCACTATCCAACAGTTGCTCAATCCAGCCGGCTTTCTGCTCAGAGGTGCGACCACGAAAACCCTCCTTGGAATCCTTGAGGCTCTTAACAAAGGTGTCCACATCGTCATCAGCGGCGAACCAAACCTTCTCGCTCTTGCCAAGCAGCTCAGGGTCATCAGCCAGGCGGTCACGCAGAGTGAAAGGCGCGCCAGAAGAAACCAGGGTATATAGCTCGCGCTTTTCGCCACGGCTGGTCACCGAGGGAAAGCGCTCGCGCAATGCTTGGCGAATCACACCGGAGAAGTTGGCCCAGGCCAGGCTCTCATCGTCGACTTTGTCGATGTCAAGTACCTGTGCGTCGTAGTGTATTTCCAGCTGGATAGCGGTCTGCATAAAAGCACCGCTACCCTTGCTGATAATATCGCTGAACAGAATTACAACTGCGAGTACCCCGAAGGCGATACTGGCAATGCCCAATCCGCGAAAGAGCTTTTCCTTGCGATGGCGGCTGGCGAGGCGCTTCTCAATACGCTCGCGAACCTGCGCCTGAGTCAGATTAGTCATACTGCTCCCGATATTTTTTCACTACGTGCAGGGCGATAAAGTTCAGCACCAATGTGGTAACAAACAGCATTAAGCCCAGGGCAAAGGCCGCCAGGGTTTTGGGGCTGTCAAACTCCTGGTCACCAACCAGCAGGGTCACAATCTGAACGGTAACAGTGGTCACAGACTCCAGCGGGTTGGCGGTTAAGTTAGCTGCGAGTCCCGCCGCCATCACCACGATCATGGTCTCACCAATTGCCCGTGACACCGCCAGCAGAACACCGCCGACAATTCCCGGCAAAGCCGCCGGGATGACCACTTTGCGCACTGTTTCAGAGTGGGTGGAGCCCAAGCCCAGGGCACCATCGCGCAATGATTGCGGCACCGCATTGATCACGTCGTCCGACAGTGAGGAGACAAACGGGATAATCATAATGCCCATCACCAGACCAGCAGCCAAGGCACTTTCACTGGAGGCCTCCAGGCCGACCGAGGTAGCCAGGTCACGAATAAAGGGCGCAACAGTCAGGGCGGCAAAGAAGCCGTATACCACTGTAGGTACACCGGCGAGAATCTCCAAAATAGGTTTGGCCACTGCACGGACACGTTTACTGGCATATTCCGCCAGGTAAATTGCCGCCATCAAACCAATCGGTACAGCGACAAACATGGCGATGGCAGAAACCATTAAGGTGCCGGTAAACAGGGGCACAGCACCGAAGGCACCACTGGAACCAACCTGGTCGGCACGCAGGGCCATCTGCGGGCTCCAGTGCAAACCGAACAGAAACTCGGTGACCGGAACCGACTGGAAGAAGCGCAGGGATTCAAATAGCACCGAGAATAGAATACCCACGGTGGTAAAAATGGCCGCGCAGGCACAGGCAATCAATATAGCCCGCAAGACCTTCTCAACTTTTTCTCTGGCGCGTAATTGTGGAGAGAAACGTAAAAGAGCAAAAGCCCCAAGACCCACGGCCAATATCAAGCTCATAAAGGCTTGCATATTATTGGAGCTGCTACGCAATTGGCTGAGGTGATCCGCCGCTTCTTGCAAACGTGGAGTGGCTTCCCCCAACATATGACCCGCAGCCAGATTTTGAATTTGGGCGTAGAGCAGATTCTGTCCTGAAATTGTCTCGGGTTTGTCGGCGACACTGTTCAGCACCATAGCCCGAATAATGGCATCGTCAAAAATCAGCCAGGCTCCTAGTAATATCAAAGCCGGCAAGCCACACCAAAGCGCGGCAAATATTCCGTAATAACTAGGCAGGGAAGCCAGATTTCGTAAGCCACCTAAGCTGCGTGCAGCGCTCAGTGCACGGCTAAAGCCGGTACCGTAGGCCACCAGTATCAACAGCAGCAGAAGGGCGAACAGTGTGGGGGTTTGCATTGATTTACCGTGCTAAAAAATGGTGGTCGGCATTATCCCGACATTTCCCTCAGATTCCACAGTGCTGTGGACAAAGAAAAGCCAAGCCCTCTCGGGCTTGGCCGTCAATTCCCTTTGACTGTACTACTCCAGGATATAGTTATTTTGCAGCGAGATTGCTCAGTGCATTCAGCTTGCGAACGTCAGTAGCAATTTGCTGACGCTTCTCTTGAGGCAACGGGATCATGCCTTTGTCTGTCAGGTAACCTTCATCACCCCAGGTGCGCTCATTGGTGAACTCGGCCAGGAATTGCTTGATGCCCGGTACTACGTCAGCATGCGCTTTCTTCACGTAGATAAACAGCGGGCGGGATACCGGGTAGCTCTGATCAGCAATAGAATCGAAAGTCGGGGCCTGACCTTCAATCAGTGAGCCCTGTACTTTGTCGGCATTCTGATCGAGGAAGCTGAAGCCGAAAATGCCCAGGGCATTCGGGTTGGCAACCAGCTTGTTCACGATCAGATTGTCGTTCTCACCAGCTTCTACATAAGCGCCATCTTCGCGCACGTTGTGACAAATCGCCTTGTAAGCGCTCTTGTCTTTTTTCTTCATGGCCTTGATCCAGCCAAACTTCTTACAGCCACCTTCCATCGCCAGCTCGGCAAAGGCATCGCGGGTACCGGAAGTGGGGGGCGGGCCCAGAACTTCAATTTTGGTATTGGGCAAAGCCGGGTTTACGTCTTTCCAGGTCTTGTAAGGGTTGGCCACCAGGGTCTCGGAACCGTTAGGGTTTGGTACTTCTTTAGCCAAAGCCAGGAAAATATCCTTGCGGGATAGCTCAAACGGAGCTGCTTTCTTTGCGTTGGCGAGTACGATGCCGTCGTAGCCGATCTGGACTTCCACAACATCAACGCCGTTGCCGTTACACATTTCCAGCTCGGACTGCTTGATACGACGGGATGCACCGGTGATATCTGCAGTGCTCTCGCCAACGCCCTGGCAGAATAACTTCATACCGCCGCCAGTTCCCGTGGATTCAACTACCGGGGTTTTGAACTGTGTAGCGCGGCTGAAGCGCTCTGCCACAGTAGTAGTAAAAGGATAAACGGTAGAGGAACCGACAACACTGATGTAGTCGCGAGCCGCCATAGCCACCTGAGAGGTGGCGAGGGTCAATGCCGCCAGGGAAGTGGCCAGAATTTGCTTGTTCATGTGGAACTCCGATGAGTGTTTTTTATTTCACGCGGCGATGCTAGGAACAACGGGTGACGATTCTATGAACAAAAGATGACAAAAAGATGACAGCTTGAAATATGGCTCGCTGGTGCATGGACTGCCAAAACGGTAACCTTCGTGCAACCAAGATAACAATAAGATGTAAAGAGAGAAGCCCCCATGCCTTTTCTGTTGCGTGGAGCCCGTGCATTGGAGAGTCTGTCCAGTCGCACCGGTCACCTGCTGGCCTGGTTTACCTGGGCCATGGTTTTACTGCAAAGCTGTGTCGTGGCACTACGCCATCTTTTCGATAGCGGCTCTATCGCCCTACAGGAATCCGTAGTCTATCTGCACGGTGCTACCTTTATGCTCGGCCTGGCCTACGCCCTGCAAACTGATGCCCATGTGCGGGTAGACATCCTCTATAGGCGCATGGGGACCAGGGGCAAGGCCTGGGTTAACGCCGTAGGTTATCTCATCTTTTTATTACCAATTTGTACTTTTATGCTGATTAGCAGTTGGCAGTTTGTACTGAACAGCTGGTCAGTGCTTGAAGACAGCGCCAATGCCGGCGGCCTGCCAGGGGTATTCCTATTGAAGAGCCTGATCCCTCTTGCGGCAATTACCCTAGCCCTGGCCGGCGCAGCCCAGTTTATGCGCGCCCTCCTGCAACTGATGGAAACGCCAGCCCCGACAACCAAGGCCTCGGCCAAGCCCCGGTTACTAAGGCAAGCAGAGGAGGCTGAGGCATGATGGAGTTAATCCCTCTGCTGATGTTCGCCGCTGTCTGTGCAATGTTGATGTTCGGCTATCCGGTAGCCTTCACTCTTGGTGGAACAGCGCTAATCACCGCTGGCCTGGGTATTGTGTACGGCGTCTTTGATGCAGAATTGCTGCGCGCCTTTCCCGATCGCCTCTACGGCATTATGCAAAATGGCACCCTGGTGGCCGTGCCATTATTTGTGCTGATGGGTGTGATACTGGAGCGCGCCCGAATCGCCGAGGATTTACTGGTCAACCTAACCAAGGTATTTATGGGGGCGCGGGCAGGAATGGCCATTTCTGTAGTAGTGGTTGGTGCACTGCTCGCCGCCAGCACCGGAATAGTGGGTGCCACGGTAGTAACTATGGGTCTGATGTCCCTGCCCACCATGCTGAAACAGGGCTACTCTCCCAAGCTCGCCACCGGTACCATCTGTGCCACCGGTACCCTCGGGCAAATTATCCCTCCATCTATTGCGCTGGTATTACTGGGAGATACTCTCTCCAATGCCTACCAACAGGCACAGCTGTCTGCCGGAATCTTTAACCCCAAGCCCGTCAGCGTCGGTGACCTGTTTATCGGGGCAATTATCCCGGGCTTACTGCTGGTAGCAGCCTACATTATTTACCTGTTATTCATGGCCCGCCGCGAACCGGCGAAAGCTCCCTCCACCGAACAGGAGGCACTGGAAGTCTGGCCGTTGATTAGCAGCCTTTTTCCTCCTATTGCCCTGATGTTGGTGGTTTTGGGCTCCATTATTACCGGTGCAGCAACTCCCACAGAGGCCGCTGCAGTAGGTGCACTGGGCGCAGGTTTGTTGGCTTATAGCCGTGGTGCCCTGAATTGGGCACGAGCGGGGGAGGTTGGGCGAAGCACCCTACAAGTAACAGCGATGGTCTTCGCAATCCTAATCGGAGCCTCGCTGTTTTCTCTGGTCTTCCGCGGTTATGGCGGCGAAGAATTGGTAACCAGTATTTTTCACAGCCTGCCCGGTGGCGTAGTAGGGGCGACACTATTGGTAATGCTGGTGATTTTCTTACTTGGGTTTATTCTCGACTTTATCGAGATCACCTTTGTAGTGGTACCTATTGTAGGGCCAGTTTTATTAGCAATGGGAGTCGACCCGATTTGGCTCGGCATTATGATCGCCATTAACCTGCAAACTTCATTCCTGACACCACCGTTTGGTTTTGCCCTCTTTTATCTACGCGGTGTCGCACCCAGCTCAATAGCTACTTCCGCTATATACCGTGGTGTTGCGCCCTTTATTGGCATCCAGATTTTTTTACTTTGTCTATTGGCGCTCTGGCCAGCTCTGGCAACCTGGCTGCCAGGGATTATTCAAAAATAACAGGTACATACCCTATTTTTACACCTGTTAAAAATAAAAGGGGCCGGCTCAATTGCGCCGCCCCTTCTCAGTCTCTATCGTCAATTCCACACTCCGCACTTAACTACAGAAACATCAAACTATTTGTCTTTTAAAACTTTCACTACACCTTGTCATCCCTCTTTTCAGAAAATACTCCTGTTACATTAACGATTTAAAACCTGGTGTAACTGTCTATATATTGACGGTGAAATGCACCTATCGACACTCGAAACAAATAAAGATAACAAATAGGGAATCAAGAACTCTGAAATCAGTCTATCGATTCTTAAAAAAAAATTAAGAACATGAATAAATATTAAAAGGGAATTAAAAATGCTGAAGATCTCTAGTCTTTCCAAGACTTATGACAATGGCGTACACGCGCTTAAAAACGTCAATCTGGATATTCCAAAGGGAATGTTCGGGTTGCTCGGACCCAATGGGGCCGGCAAGTCCTCATTGATGCGTACCATCGCCACTCTGCAATTCGCCGATAGTGGATTCATCACTTTTGATGGAATCAATGTGGCCACCAATCCGCAGAAAATCCGTAGTACTTTAGGTTACCTGCCACAGGATTTTGGTGTTTATCCGAGAATCAGTGCCGAAGATATGCTTGATCATATGGCGGTACTTAAGGGTATCAGCAATCGAAAGGAACGCCGCGAGCTGGTGGCTGACTTATTGCACCAAACCAATTTATTTCGTGATCGCAAGAAAAATCTGAGCGGTTACTCCGGCGGTATGCGCCAGCGCTTTGGCATTGCCCAAGCCCTTATCGGCGACCCGCGCCTGATTATTGTCGACGAACCCACAGCTGGACTCGACCCACAGGAGCGCAATCGCTTTCATAATCTGCTCAGCGAAATTGGCGAGAATGTAGTAGTGATACTCTCCACCCACATTGTGGAAGATGTTGCCGATCTGTGCCCCAATATGGCCATTCTCGCAGCTGGAAAAATTGTTGCACAAGGTAAACCTGAAGAGCTGACTTCCAAGCTGCAAGGTCGCGTATGGCGGCGTATCGTCAATAAATCAGAGTTGGAAGAGTGCCGTAATAAATTCGATGTGATTTCCACTCGCCTATTAGCCGGCCGTCATGTTGTACATATACTGGCGGAATCTCAACCGGGTGAAGGGTTTGAACAACTGCAACCCGACCTGGAGGATGTCTACTTCTCCACCCTCTTCAGTGATGAAGAATCTCGAGTGGCTAGCGCCGCCTGAGGCGGGGGAGGGTATCGACATGTTTTTATCTATTGCTAAGTTTGAATTTCACTATCAACTGCGCCAGCCGGTGTTTTATGTCACCAGCCTGGTTTTTTTCCTTCTGACATTTGGCGCCACTGCCTCCAACAGTATACAAATCGGCGGTGCCGGCGGCAGCACCCTAATCAACTCCCCTTTTGCGATCATGCAAACCCTGCTGATCATGAGCTTGTTCAGTATTTTTATTACCGCCGCATTCGCAGCCAACCCGGTACTGCGTGATCGTGATATGAAAATGGATGGTATCGTCTTCAGTACCCCTATCAGCAAGCGCGATTATTTACTAGGGCGCTTCACAGGGTCATTTACTGTTTCTTTCCTGGCATTTTCAGCCTCTGCCCTAGGTATGCTGTTCGGTTCCTGGATGCCCTGGCTGGACCCGGAACGGTTAGGTCCAACACAAATATCTCATTACTTACAAACACTATTCGCACTCATTCTTCCCACCATGCTGTTTTGCAGCGCACTGTTTTTTAGCCTGGCAGCTGTAACTCGCAGCATGATGGCCACTTACTTGGGGTTGATTGCTTTTCTGGTTCTCTATTTTACCAGTCAGGGGATGATGGACGAGCCCGCTTATCGCAGTGTCGCCGCACTGGCCGACCCCTTCGGTCTCGGCGCCTTCGATAATGCCACTCGTTATTGGACCGCCTTCGACCGCAATACTTCCATGATTGCCCTGGAAGGAGAGTATCTAACCAATCGCATAATATGGCTCATCGCCAGTTTGCTTATTATTGGGTTGGGCTATAGACGCTTTTCTTTTGCCGAGCGCAAACCACTCTGGTCACGTCGTCACAGAATAGAGAATCAAACTGAGGAACAGCTTCGTTACAATAAGCCAATACCGCGAATCACTCCTACTTTTGGCGCAACCGCTGTTTGGCAACAATTCCGGGTACGCAGCGGTTTTGAAGTCAAAGCCGTGGTAAAAAGCCTGGCTTTTTGGGTAATTCTCGCAATTGGTGTTCTCAACGTACTGGGTGCTTCCCTTAACCTGGAAGCAATTTTCGGTACCTCGGTTTACCCTGTTACCCGCTCAATGATAAGCCTGATACAGGGCGCCTTCAGCCTGATCATGATGATTATTCTGATCTACTATGGGGCTGAATTAGTATGGCGCGAACGCCAGACCGGCTGCCATGAAATTATGGATGCAGTGCCCACACCGAACTGGGTTTTTGTGGCAAGCAAGTTTATCGCAATGCTGGTGGTTCTAGCCGGTATATTGATTGCCAGTATGCTGACCACTGTCGCTGTACAGCTGGGCAAGGGGTACGCTACCCTCGAGCCAGGGCTTTATTTTTATGGTCTCTGGTACCAATTCGCAATGCCCTTCTACCTGATGGCTGTTCTTTCTATCTTTGTCCAGGTAATTACCCGTAATAAATTCCTCGGCATGTTGCTGATGGTGGGCTACCTGATCAGCTCTATAGTGCTCGACATCTTAGGTTTTGAGCACAACCTCTATCAGTTCGCCGGTTGGAATGCTGCTCCCTACTCGGATATGAATGGCTATGGTCACTTTGAACAGGGTCGCGCCTGGTTTGCATTTTACTGGACAAGCTTCAGCCTGATATTAGCAATGTTGAGTTATGGGCTCTGGCAGCGGGGCACCCTGGCCTCACTAACGAGCAGGCTCAAAGCCCTACGCTTCCAGCTGGGATTGCCCAGCCGTTTAGCTGGTATTACAGCCTTCCTGCTGTTTGTTGCCAGTGGAACCTTTATTTTCTACAACACTAATATTCTCAACGACTATGAAACCAGCAAGGATCGCGAGCAGCTAGCCGCAGACTACGAGAAAAAGTACAAATCCCTGGAAGACAAGCCAGCGCCACATATCATCGATGTCAATGTAGATGTGGATATCTTCCCCGATGAACGCCGCTATGAAGTGCGTGGGCGTTACTTCCTGATGAATAAGCGCGATAAATCTATCAATGAAGTAGCCATCGGACTGGAGCGCGGTCTCACGGTCAACCAGCTATCCCTGAGTCAGGCCAAACTGCGCGAAAAGGATGAGCAATTCGGCCATTATTTCTTCGAACTGGAGCAACCCCTGGAACCCGGAGAGTCACTTACACTGGAGTTTGATCTTAGCAGGATCAGCCGTGGCTTTATGAACTCCGGCTCCTCCACCACTATTGTGCAAAACGGTACTTTCTTTAATAACTTTGAGGCGATGCCCTTTATCGGTTACAACAGCAATATTGAATTAACTGACCGTCACCTGCGCAAGAAGTACGATCTACCCCCGCCTCAGCGAATGCCCAAACTGGAGGATACAGATCACTACCGGGAGTCCTACCTGCGCAGCGACTCCGACTGGATTAACTTTGAAACCACGGTCAGTACCTCAGTGGGACAAGTAGCACTGGCTCCCGGCTATCTGCAAAAAGACTGGCAGGAGGGAAAGCGCCACTATTTCCACTACAAGATGGATGCCCCGATTCACAATTTTTTCTCCTACCTTTCTGCGGACTACACCATAGTTAAAGACCAGTGGAAGGATGTAGCCATTGAGGTCTACCATCACAAGCCTCACGACTACAACGTGGACCGTATGATTGAAAGTGTGAAGAAATCCCTGGAGTATTTCAGTGAGGCTTTCAGTCCCTATCAATATCGCCAGTTGCGTATCGTTGAGTTCCCGGGTTATGAAAGTTTTGCCCAGGCATTTCCCAACACCGTGCCCTTTTCAGAATCCATCGGCTTTGTCGCCGATCTCCGCGACCCGAATGAAATTGATTACGTCTTCTATGTAACTGCCCATGAGGTTGCACACCAGTGGTGGGCACATCAGTTGGTCGGAGCCAACGTGCAAGGCGCCACTTTGCTCTCCGAAACCCTGGCCCAGTATTCCGCACTGATGGTTATGGAGCAGGAATACGGTCCGGAAAAAATACGTCGCTTCCTCAAATATGAGCTTGACCGTTACCTGAGCGCGCGGGGTAGCGAACTCCTTGAGGAACTTCCCCTGACTCACAATGAAAACCAACCCTATATCCACTACCGAAAGGGCTCTGTAGCCATGTACGCCCTCAAAGATGCCATGGGTGAAGATGCCATAAATGCGGCCTTGGCATCGTTGCTGAAAGATAAAGGGTTCTCCAGTGACCCCTATCCCACCAGTATGGATTTGGTGGCAAGGCTCAGAGCGCACGCCGAATCATCTCACCAGGAACTGATCACCGATATGCTGGAGAGGGTAGTTCTTTTTGACCTGAAGATCGCAAAGGCCACCTCTGAGCTATTGGATAATGGTAACTATCGCGTTCTGTTGGAGTTGGAAGCTCACAAGTTCGAGGCCGATGGGGAGGGCCAGGAGCAAGAAATCCCAATGAATAATCGGATAGATATCGCCATTTTCAAGGAAGATCCCGACAAGAACTTTAATTCAGAAAACGTGCTCTACTTCGCCAAACAGGAGATCAGCGAGCAAACCACCGTGCTGGAGTTTGAAGTGGAGGGCAAACCGAGCATCGCTGGAATTGACCCCTACATCAAGATGATTGATAAAAACCCAGACGACAACCTGCTGGAAATAGAGGCTTTGTAAGGCCCAGATCACTAGTCTCCCGGCCATCTGGGGTGGTGGCTGGGAAGCAGGATGGCCAGTTTTCTCCAGCAAATTTGGGATAACACTGGTCAATTACTGCGCAATTTGTGCTAGAATGCGCCACCTTCCCAGAAGTAGTACCCAATAACTCTAACAATCTGTGAGCAGTCGATGTCCGCACTTTCAGCCCTAGATGAAAACCCGCAACCCACAGGTACGCTAACCCTGCAAACCCTGGCCATGCCCCGTGATACCAATCCCCAAGGGGACGTATTTGCTGGCTGGCTGATGTCGCAAATGGACCTGGCGGGCGCAATCCTCGCCCAAAGTATCGCACGGGGCAGGGTAACCACCGTTGCGGTAGGCAGTATGGTGTTTTTACGCCCGGTACCTGTTGGCTCCACAGTCAGCTGCTATGCAGAGGCTATCGAAGTGGGTCGTTCTTCGATCAGGACTATGGTTGAGGTGTGGCTGACACGGGTTGATTCCGGTGAGCAGGTGAAGGTCACTGAAGGTGAGTTTGTTTTTGTCGCTATTGACGATAGTGGGCATACCAGGCCACTGCCTTAAAGATCGTGCTGGGGGGAGATTTCCTCCCCTGAAATCAGCTAATTTAGCTTTCCAGGCATACCGGGGAAGGTTCTTTAGCTATCGTTGGTACAGACTTCACCCAACCACGCAAAGTTCTAAAAGTCATTCGATTACATTCCTCTGAAATAATGCGCCCTCGCTCATAGACTTTTTCTCCTCCAGAAAAAAAACTCAAAGTCATTTCTTTATTTTCTGGCTTGCGGTTTTCTGAAAGTTCTGCCTTCATTGCCATAAGAGAATCAACAAACAACTTGATACTTAATTCGCCGAGAGAGTCAATAGGTATGATTTTTTTATCTTTATTTGGCGAGGAAACAACCTCAATCAAATTTTGATAGGCTGGCTTTTCTTGGTTATCCAGCTCAGTTATTGAGACTGCATTTTTCAAAGTTAATGTACTTCTATCCTGTGACAGAAAGAATACAGGGTGAGACTGAACAACCCAAGGATGATTAGTTTCAGCTTCCCAAGCAATAAATGGGATATTTTTTTTCTGTAAATCAACTTTAGAAATTTCTATTAAATCAACAGCATTAAAGGCAGCAATATTCTCTTTATATGGTTCCAAAATCTTATCTGCCCTTTCCTGCTCTGCTTTCTTTTTACTATCCCCAGTTGCACCTACAATTAAAGCATGGGCGAGAATAGATCCAGCGAAAGCAGCTGGCGTAGCGCCAATATAAGTCATCTGCCCATGATTTACATCTAAGCTATCATGATTAACCTGACCATAAAATGGTGGCTTTTTGAACGCCTCTACTTTTATAGCTATCGAAGTATCAACAGGAATACTAACAGACTGATCAATATACTCTACATATGGAGAAGTCTTGTTACCAGAACACCCAGCAATCAGCATGTATATAATAAATAATGCTTGATATCTCATCTTTAGTCTCAAAAGAATAAATTCTGCAATAATTGACTTGAGTGCCAGTAAGTTTCTAGCACTCAATTAATCATAAGGATTAAACCTTACTGATCTGTTTTTGGTGTACCTAAAGAGGAGATAATGATTTCTTTTCCTTCTGCTATAGCTTGATAATAAGCATTAGTTAGAGCAGGGAAGTTTGGAGACTCATCCCATTCACCAGAAGCTGCCTTTAGAACTTGCACAGGACGGTACCACTCGTAGGTATTATTTGAAAGGTCAACTAAATACCCTAATGCTTCGAAATAGCCTTTTGGCTCGCTTGTCGGTATATAGCTTGAGTAGGTTCTATGCATACCTACAGCGTTTAAATCCAAAACCAAGAGGTAACTAATATTATATTGCTCGGCAAATGAAGAAAAATCCCGCTTGGTAGAATTGGGAATTTCTGATTTGTATTTAGGCAACTTACGTAAATTAAGTTCCTGGGAAATTTCTACTACCTCAATGTCTTTGGACTGTAGCAGCTTGTTCATATCAGCAGCAATAATCACTACTTCATCCGCTGACAAGGTTTCAGTGTGGGTACTAAGCGAGGAGTTCGCTATCTCTGCAGCAGCCAAACAGAGAAGACAACTTGCTCCAGGGAGATAAACATCTGGTGTAGGTACTTTTGACACTACCAATCCTACGCGCTTCCCAGGTTGCTTCCAAAAAGTTTGATCTGGCATAACTGGTGATTGAGGTACACCTGCACAGCCTGAAAGAAAAACCATCCCCAAAATAAGTAAGCCAAAAGCTCTAAGCATTTATAACTCCCAAGTCATATTTTTGTAGTCAGACAATAAAAACCGCGGCATTATTGTTCAAATAATTAAAAATAAAAACCCAGGCAAGAAAATATTTTCACTGCTTTATTAGTACAGAAATTTAGGTTTGTCGCAAAATGCAAATTTATGGTTAAATCTTTGACTCATACTTTAATTAGCGGGAAGCAAAACTAATTATCCAGCTCTCGCGCCTGGTAATAAGCCTCTTCACTAATCTGGTGGTAGGGCCGTACATCCCGCTCAAAATCCTTAAAGGCTTTATAGATACGGGCAAACTCAGGGTCCTTGTCTGCAGTCTCCTGCATAATTTGCGTGTTGATTTGCTTTAAATGAGAAAGTACTTCATCCGGTAGACGCCTGAGCTTTACACCGTGCTCTTCCACTAATTCACGCAGGGCTCGGTTATTGCGCGCAGTGTACTCATCCAGCATGTCCTGGTTTGCTTCCCGGGCTGCCACGCGCACAATTGCCTGCAGGTCTTTAGGCAATTTATCGAAGGCTTTTTTATTGACAATAAATTCCATCATCGAGCCAGGCTCATGCCAACCAGGATAGTAATAATACTCGGCAACCTGGTGAAAGCCGAAGGCTAGATCATTGTATGGGCCAACCCATTCGGTCGCATCAATGACGCCAGTCTGCAACGCTGTATAAAGCTCACCACCAGGAATCGTAACGGCCGTGCCGCCGGCCCGGTTTAATACTTCACCTCCCAGCCCGGGAATTCGCATTTTTAAACCCTGCAAATCCTCGACAGAGTTAATCGGCTTATTAAACCAACCCGCCATTTGCACCCCTGTGGAACCACCGGCCAGGGGTATCAAATTAAAAGGCTCGTAAATCTCCTCCCAGAGTTCCAAACCACCGCCGTGGTGGAGCCAGCCATTCATTTCCTGGGCATTCAAACCAAAAGGTACCGCAGTGAAAAACTGAGCCGCCGGAATCTTGCCTTTCCAGTAATAGGCTGCACCGTGCCCCATCTGCGCCGCACCCTCGGAAACAGCACCGAAAACCCCCAATGCAGGCACCAGTTCACCCGCACCGTAGACCTTAATTTTGAGACGGCCAGCAGACATCTGCTCTACCTCTTTGGCGAAGCGCTCCGGTGCCTGGCCCAGGCCGGGGAAGTTTTTTGGCCAGGTAGTAACCAGCTTCCACTCAAACAATTCTTTATCACCAGTATCAGAAAAGTGTTGTTGAGGCCCTTGAGCCGCACGGGAAGTTACCAGCGCGGCAAAGGTAATTACCAGCAGGGCGAGAAGGCCCAAAATAACGGCGGGGTACCAATTAATTTTTTTCATCGCTTCTAATTATCGTTTTTCTTGTAAGGCGCTGACTGTCAGCTAGCTAACTTTAATTATCGTGGCTCCAGTGATACTGGAGCCACGTGAGATTTGCTTCTTCAAAATAGATTCAGTTTTCCAGACCCTTGGTCTACAGCGGCTGCAATTTAGCCATAGCCACCACCAGCCATTTACTGCCGGCATCATCGAAGTTCACCTGTACCCGTGCGCGCGGACCATTACCCTCAAACTGCACTACGGTGCCCTCACCAAATCTGGCATGCTCCACTCGCCCTCCCAGGGCGAGCGGTGGCAAATCATCAAAGTCTGGGGCCGGGTCGGAAAACTGACCAACTTTGCCATAATCCGCCTGGTATAGTGGCCGGGAAATCTCAGTCTTGAGGCGCACCTCGTGCACCAAATTAGCTGGAATTTCACCAATAAACCGTGAGGGGCTGTTATAGGTCTCACTGCCAAACAGGCGGCGGTTTTCTGCGTAGGTGATATACAGTTTGCGCATAGCGCGGGTAATTCCCACGTAGCAGAGTCGGCGCTCCTCCTCCATACGACCCGGCTCCTGCGCGGACATCTTGTGGGGAAACAGGTTTTCCTCCACACCCGCCATAAATACCAGGGGAAACTCCAGGCCTTTGGCGGAGTGCAGGGTCATTAACTGAACCGCCTCCTCAAATTCATCTGCCTGGCCCTCACCGGCATCGAGGGCAGCGCTGTCGAGGAACTGGTTGAGCAGAGGAATTTCCTCCTCATCTTCCTCCCCTTCGGGCAGGTCCACACCAGAGAAAGCGCGACAGGCAGTCACCAGTTCCTGCAAGTTCTCCACCCGCGTCTGGCCCTTCTCACCTTTTTCCTTGCCGTGGAATTCCAACAAGCCGCTAGTCTCGATCACATCCTCAGCAATAGCATCCAACTCTTTATCTTCTGCATTCGCTGCCAGCTGGTTAATCAGGTCCAGAAAGCTCTGCAGGGCATTGCCGGCGCGAGCGGCCAATACCCGCTGCTGCAACATCAGCTTGGCCGCCTGCCACAGGGAACAGCCCTGTTCGCGGGCATAGGAGCGCACCATTTCCACCGTGCGCGCACCGATGCCACGGGTCGGCGTATTCACCACCCGCTCAAACGCAGTGTCATCATCGCGGTTGGTAATCAGGCGCAGATAAGACAGGGCATTCTTGATCTCCAGGCGCTCGTAGAAGCGCTGGCCGCCATAGATGCGGTAGGGCACCTGCTCGCGCAGAAGCCCCTCTTCAAGTACCCGGGATTGCGCGTTGGAGCGGTAGAGGATGGCAATGCTGTCGCGGCGGTTGCCATCGCGCACCCAGTCATTGATGCGTTCGACAATAAAGCGCGACTCATCCTGTTCGTTGTAGGCCGCATAGACGGCGATGGGCTCACCCTCTTCACCCCTGGTCCACAACTCCTTACCCAGACGGCCACTGTTATTGGCGATCACCGCGTTGGCCGCATTCAAAATGGTGGAGGTGGAGCGGTAGTTTTGCTCCAGGCGCACCGTCTGGACTTCTTTCAGGTCTGTGGAAAAGTGCTGAATATTCTCGATCTTGGCACCGCGCCAGCCGTAAATGGACTGGTCATCGTCACCCACAGCGGTGATATGGCACTGCTCACCAGCAAGCAGACGCAACCAGGCGTATTGAATCGTGTTGGTATCCTGGAACTCATCCACCAGGATAAAGGGAAAGCGCTGGCGGTAATGGGCGAGAATAGCGTCGTTATTCAACCAGAGTTCATGGGCGCGAAGTAACAGCTCACCGAAATCCACCAGCCCACCACGCTGGCAGGCCTCTTCATAGGCAAAGTAGATCCGCACCATGGTCTGCAACCATGGGTCGGCGCCAGCATTGATATATTGCGGGCGCAGGCCTTCATCTTTCTGCGCACCGATCCACCACTGGGTTTCCCGCGGCGGCCACTTTTTATCGTCCAGCCCCAGATCCGCCTGTACCCGCTTGATCAGGCGCAGCTGGTCGTCGGAATCCAGGATCTGGAAGTTCTGCGGCAACCTGGCCTCTTGCCAGTGGGCTTTGAGCAGGCGATGGGCCAGGCCGTGGAAGGTGCCCACCCACATGCCGAAGGTATTCACCCCCAGCAGCTCTTCGATACGAGCGCGCATCTCGCGGGCCGCCTTGTTGGTAAAGGTCACCGCCATAATGGAATAGGGCGAGGCACCTTCCACCTGCATCAGCCAGGCGATGCGGTGCACCAGCACCCGGGTCTTACCCGAACCGGCACCGGCCAGAACCAATTGATTGCCGGGCGCGGCTGCTACTGCTTCGCGCTGGGCGTCGTTGAGGGGGTCTAAAATCTGAGATACGTCCATGGGCGATGATTGTACCAGAGCTGCTGTGCGAGACCTGTGTAAATAAACAGCATTTTACCCATCCTGACAACGCAAAGCCGCTCGCCAGCGGGGGGCACAGCCGCTACACTGCGCCATCTGGCATAGCGAAGGTAGTCTTGTGAAACCAGCGGAAGTCACGCAAAAAATCAGCGAACAACTGTCATCCATGCGCAAATCTGAGCGCAAGGTGGCGGAGTATATCCTCGCCAACCCGGATGAAATTATTCATATGCGTATTGTTGACCTGGCCACCGAGGCCCAGGTAAGTGAGCCCACGGTAGTGCGTTTCTGTCGCGCAGTAGGCTGCTCGGGGTTCCAGGAGTTCAAGCTGAACCTGGCCCAGCAGCTGGCCTCCAGCCCCAGTTTTGGCCAGATTGCAGTAACCGAGACCGACACCATTGCTGAATACAAGCGCAAAGTATTCGATTCCACTGTGGATACATTGTTGAAGGTACGCGACAGGATTGACGACCGCGCACTGGAAGCCGCTGTGACCGCCATGGCCGCCTCCAAGCGGGTAGAATTCTTCGGCTTTGGTGCCTCCGGTGCTGTCGCTGCCGATGCTCAGCACAAATTCTTTCGCCTGCAACTGGCTACTGCCGCACACTCCGACCATCACATCCAAAATATGTCGGCTATGTCGATGCAACCAGGGGATGTTGTGGTGGCTATTTCCCAGAGTGGGCGGACCAAAGCACTGTTACGCTCCATGAGCATGGCAAAAGAGCAGGGCGCTCTGGTCGTGGGCCTGGCCCCAAGTGGCTCCCCGGTAGCCCAGCAGGCGAGTATTCCACTGGAGGTGGATGTAGAAGAGGATATCGAGATCTACACGCCACTGTCTTCTCGAATCGCCCACCTGGTGGTAATTGATGTGCTAGCAATTGGCGTAGCCCAGCGTAAAGGACCACAGTTGCAAGAGCACCTGTTAAAGCTCAAACAGGGCCTTTACACCCTTCGTGAAGACAAGCACTGAGAGCATGAGCGTCCGCATAACGAAAAGATTAACCGCAGGCACCGCATTGACGGCTTCCCATAGCAGCCAATGCACTGCCATCGGCCAACAGAAATTTATTGCTCCAGCACTATTAACTATCCCATAAATACTGCAATACAAAACTAAACTGCTTGGCATCCCCAACAAAGACACCCCGAGATTGAACGCATGAATATTGCATTGATCGGTGCCAGTGGTTTTATCGGTTCTGCACTGTTGGTCGAGGCCTTGGCAAGAGGGCACCGGGTCACAGCTCTGGTTACCCACCCCGAGAAGCTACAAACCCAGGAGAGGTTAACCGCAACCCAGACCGACGTATTAAACACTACGCAGCTTGCCGACTTATTGAGAGGCCACGATGCGGTGATCAGTGCTTTTAGCGGCCACGCCCAACAGGATATTCACGGCTATTACCTGCGAGGCTTCGAATCAATTCTCAACGCCTGCAAAGAGGCGGGGATAGATCGCCTTCTAGTTGTTGGTGGCGCCGGCAGTCTTGAAGTTGCTCCAGGAGTGCACTTATTGGAAACTCCCCAATTTCCACCGGAATGGAAAGCCTCAGCTCTCGGTGCCCTTGATGCCCTCAAGCGACTAAAGCAGGAAAATACGCTACAGTGGACTTTCCTGAGCCCCGCCGCCTTGATCGAGCCCGGCGAGCGCACTGGTCATTTTCGTCTCGGAGGCGACCAGCTGATGGTGGATAGGGATGGCCGTAGCCGCATCTCCCTAGAGGATTACGCCATAGCAATGATCGATGAGCTGGAGCAGCCTCAACATATCCAGCAGCGTTTTTCAGTTGCCTACTAATGAAAACTGTTAAGTTAAAAGATACTGAGTTATTGATAAGCTGGTGAAAAGGTCACTGTCCCGTTACCATTGGGTCACATTGGAGCCTTGGCCAAAGGCCACCAAATACGTACCCTCGGCTGGATAAACACCAATTTTATGTTTGAAATCCAGCCGACATACCCGAATAGACCGCCTTCTCAGCGCCTTTCGCGATACGAAAAAGCTCTCTACCGAAAGAACCGTCTTAAACTCACAGGTTTGATATTGAGCTTGCTGTAGTCTCGACTGTGGTCTGCCATAACAGATCGAGCAATGCGTTTTACGGTTTTCCACTGAGCTGTATCAGAGTCAACTATGAGTTCGAAGCCAAAACCTGATGAAAAAACCACACCGCGTTGGCTGGTGGTATGGCTGGCGGCTCTCGTATCCTTGACGCCCTTTTCGATTGACAGCTACCTGCCAGCTATTCCCGCCATGGCTGCAGCGCTGGATACTGAGGTGGAGCGAGTACAGTATTCAGTTTCCAGCTTTTTGTTGGGTTTCGCCCTGGGGCAATTGTTCGGTGGCCCACTATCAGATCGCTGGGGACGCCGCTTAGTGGGGACTATTGGTCTAAGCATTTATATTGTCAGTTCTCTGTTAGTGCTGCTCACAGACCATGTCGACCAGTTGATTATCCTGCGCTTCCTTCAGGCCATCGGTGGCGGTTTTGCTACTGTGATCTGCGCAGCAATTGTGCGCGACCTGCACAGTGGGCGCGAAGCAGCCAAGATTATCTCTATGATCAGTACCATAATGTTGATCGCTCCCCTGATCGCACCAGTCATTGGGGCACTCCTTCTGGCCATTGGTGGCTGGCAAAGCATTTTTGTTTTTTTACTCTTGTACGCATTGGCAATGCTGGTTCTGGTGCGCCTGTTATTGCCGGAGACCGTGCCGCGCTTTACCCGCGCGCGTCGCCAGCTAATGCCTCTGGGGTCCTTGATCTCAAGTTATGGGCAGGTATTGCGCAATCGCCGGGCCCTCGGTTTCCTGGGCGCCCAGGCCTGTGTGAGCGGCTCGATGTTTATCTATATCACCACAGCGCCCTTCGTATTTATGGATTATTTTGAGGTCAGTGCCAGCCAGTTTCCCCTGTTTTTTGGCAGCTGCATTCTGGGCCTGATCTGCATGGTGCAGGTCAATATACGGCTGTTAAATCTGTTTCAGCCGCGCAATATATTGCTGGCAGGCATCTCTCTACAGATACTGGGTTGTGGTCTGCTGTTGCTGGGCACTATGACTGGAATTCGGGAAATTACCTTGTGGATGGTGCCACTGGTACTGGTGATGAGCTGTATCGGCATGACAGGCCCCAACGCTGCAGCCTGCTATCTAGAGTTCTTCCCCAAAATCAGTGGCAGTGCCAATGCCCTCTATGGGGCCACCATATTTATTACCGGGGGGGTCCTGGGCGGATTAGTCAGCAGCATACACACCGGCACCCTGGTGCCTATCGCCGCATCTATGTTTGGCTGTGCGGTGGCAGCATTTTTTTCCGCCATGGTAATCGCTCAGGCGCGCAAGCCCATCGAATCAGATATACCGGCTACCAAACGATTCACCCCACGCTAATCCATGAGGATACCCTGGCAACTGGTCCTACAATTCTTCCTCTTGTAGGGCCTGCTGTACCGATGGCCGTTCCGACATTCGCTTCTGGAACGCCTGCAGCTTGGGCCAGCGCGCCATATCAAACTGCTGGGCTTCCATCCAGCGGGACAGCACATATAAGTAGGCATCCGCCACAGAAAATTCATCGCCCATCAGGAAGTCTTTGTCCAGGCGCTTTTCTATATAGTCGAAGCGTCGTAACAAGCTTTCGCGCGCTTGCTCCTGCTCATCCTTGGCGCCATCCCAGAACAGCGGTTTAAATAATTTATGTACCTCTGCACTGAGGAAATTAAGCCACTCCAACAAGCGGTAATGGGCGAGGCTACCAACTGGCGGAGCCAGGTGCGCATCTGGCTTTTGTTCCGCGAGAAACTGTACTATCGTCGACCCCTCTGTCAGTATTTCCCCACCTTCCAACTGCAGGGCAGGGATGTAACCTTTCGGATTTATCTTCCTGAAGTCATCGCCGTTTTCCATGGTATGTGTCTTCAGATCAACCTTGCACAAGTCCAGATCAATACCCGCTTCAAGCGCGACAATATGTGGGGATAGCGAGCAGGCGCCGGGAGTGTAAAAGAGTTTCATTGCGGTCCTCAGGTAACAGTTGCGCAGCAACCAGCAGTATAGGCGTGCATTTTTAAAACGTTACCTAGCCGCGCCTATGCGGTGCAGCGTAATCCAGCTGTGGTCCCTTTGGCACAATTCCAGTGGGGTTGATATGCAGGTGGCTACCGTAGTAATGATGCTTGATATGGAAGAAATCCACGGTTTCCGCTACTCCCGGCCATTGAAACAGCTCCCGGGTAAATCCCCACAGATTCTTAAAGTCAGCCAGGCGCTGCTTGTTACATTTAAAATGGCCATGATAAACAGCATCAAATCTGATTAATGTTGTAAACAGTCGCCAGTCGGCCTCTGTTACCTGATCTCCAGTCAGATAGCGGTTATTCTGCAGGCGCTGCTCCAGCTGTTCGAGAGTACTGAAAAGCGACTCATAAGCTCGCTCATAGGCCTCTTGGGTAGTGGCAAAGCCGGCACGATAAACCCCGTTATTTACGGTTTCATAAACCACATCATTTGTCGCATCTATATCGCCCTGCAGGTCATCGGGGTAAAAGTCATCCTCGCTACCGGTGAGACGATCAAAGGCACTGTTGAGCATTCGGATGATTTCAGATGATTCATTGCTAACAATACACTGGCGCTGTCTGTCCCACAGCACTGGTACAGTGACACGTCCACTGTAATCACTGCGATTGCGCTGATATAGCTGGTAAAGGTAATCATATTGAAAGAGG
Source organism: Microbulbifer variabilis ATCC 700307 (assembly GCF_000380565.1). Taxonomy (GTDB): domain Bacteria; phylum Pseudomonadota; class Gammaproteobacteria; order Pseudomonadales; family Cellvibrionaceae; genus Microbulbifer; species Microbulbifer variabilis. The sequence continues at coordinate 377,236 of NZ_AQYJ01000027.1, read as the reverse complement.
TGATCACCACTGCTGCCTTCCTCGGTGTTGAAGGACCAACCATGCTCACGCATAAAGGGGCTGACAATAGAAATATCTATGTAGTCGCGCAGATTTTTTAATGTGCGGAAAATGAGCGTACGGTGGGCCCAGGGGCAGGCGAGTGAAATATACAAGTGATAGCGACCCACCTCAGCGATAAAGCCTCCCTCTCCACTCGGCCCCGGGGCTCCATCACTGGTCACCCAATTGCGGAGCTGTGCTGCCTCACGCACAAACTCACCCTGGCTTTTACCAGTGTCATACCAGTGGTTGCGCCACTGTCCATCGACCAAAAGGCCCATCACTACCTCCCGGCGCTCTCGTGAGTTACCTCCTAGTCCCTGTTGAAATCAGCGCAGTAACTATTTTTTACGGAACCAGTGGTCCAGACTGAAGCGCCCTGCACCAGCGCAGGCAAGAATCAAAAAGCCGCCGGCAATGGTGATGTTTTTCATAAAGCTGGTCATCTCACCTGAATCTCCGGGAGAGAAGTGCACCATCCAGGCGCTGGCAAGGCAGAAAAGAAACAGAATTATCGCCGCAAAGCGGGTAAAGAGGCCAAAAAATACTGCCAGCCCCCCGAGCAACTCAACCACAATCACCAGAGGCAGTAAAAAGGCCGGGAGTCCCATGGATACCATAAATGCCTCTGTCATTTTATAGCCGCCGATTTTGTTCCAGCCGGCAAAAATGAATATCAGAGACATCAATATTCGTCCTACCAATTTGGAGGTGTCGCATAACGCAGGATGGTTCGCCATAACTTCCTCTCTCGTTACAGGGGAATTACAGACAATGGAATGCCTCCAGTGTAGTTGGGAACTGTTATGGGAGACGGATGCCGCGCATCGAATATTAGTAATAATCAGACTTAACAAGGAAATAGACGCCAAAATATCGACGAAAATCCATAAGTGGCAGCCTGGACAGCTTCTACTCCTCACCTGGGCGCAAAATTGAAAAATGCAGTTGTGCCTCACTGGGGAGCCGTTACAATTGCGCGCCCCTAATGAAGGCGCTGGCCGGCAGTATCCACATGGCGCGCCCCTGCGTAACCCCGGAACCGGAGCCCTCCTCACGGGAAAATCGAGCGGCGCTCGCACGGCTACAATAACGGCACGCTCACAATTGATAAATTTGCCCGCTGAGAGAGCAGGTACCACTGCTCCTTTTTGAGGGTTGGGAGTAATCCCGGAAATTTCACCCCTGGAGTCCACGCACGGCATGGAAGTCTATTACACCTTTTGTTTTCTTGCCGCTGTGTCGGTTTTTCTCGGCTTCCTCAACCAGTACGTTTTGCGCGCGCAAACCACTATCGCAATCACCGCGGGTGCGCTGGCACTGTCTCTTATAGTGACTGGTCTGGGCAAATTGGGTGTGGTCGAACTGCGCACCTGGGCAGATCAACTACTGCCGTTGCTCAACCTGGAAGATATTCTGCTGAAGGGCATGCTGGGATTCCTGCTTTTCGCCGGCAGTTTACATATCGACCTGCTGGCACTGCGTAACCAGAAAATCGAAATTGGCCTGCTGGCGATCGTCGGCACCCTGATTTCTACATTTGTGGTAGGGGCACTGCTGTACTGGTTTCTTATGTTGATTAATATGCCAGTCGCCTTTGTTTACTGCCTGCTATTTGGCGCACTAATATCTCCTACAGACCCCATCGCGGTGCTGGCAATAATGAAAAACCTGAAAGCACCCGAGCAGGTATCTATCCAGGTAGAGGGGGAGTCCCTGTTTAATGATGGCTTTGGCATAGTGATTTTCGCTGTGATCTATGCCCTGGCCTTTGAGGGCGGCCAACCGACTGTTCCCGCAGTCGCCGAGCTATTCATCGTGGAGGCGATCGGCGGTATTTTGCTTGGCCTGATTATCGGCGGGCTTTTTCACTGGTTGATCTGCTGCACCGACGACCACAGTCTGGAATTATTGCTAACCTTGGTGATCCCCACTGCAGGCTTCTCGCTGGCGAATATCCTCGGTGTTTCCGGAGCCCTGGCGATGGTAGTAAGCGGCATTATTATCGGTAACTTCACCCGTGAACGGGGCTTTTCCCGTGTGAGCCAGCATGAGCTGGATAATTTTTGGAATATTACAGAAGATTTTCTCAACGGCTTGCTCTTCCTGCTGGTGGGCCTGTTCCTGATCACCATCGACCTACGACCCGCAGACTACCTGCTAATGGTAATGGCAATTGTGATAGTGCTGCTGGCCCGGGTCATGGCGGTGGGAGTGCCCTTCCTGTACCTGAAGAGGCGCCGTCGCTATCACCCCTATACCAACCGGATACTGATTTGGGGTGGCCTCAAAGGGGGATTGGCTCTAGCGTTGGCTATGTCCATCCCAGCTGGCAGCGCTTTTGTACAAGGGCAGGACCTGCGTTACCTTTGGGTGGTAATGACCTACGGCGTGGTGCTCTTTTCTATCGTGGTGCAGGGCTCTACCATAGCCCCGTTAATTCGCCGCAGCCGAGAGTTTGCCGAGCCCGAAAGTACAGTGGGCTCCAACCAGCAACACACCGCCAAATAGCGATAATTCATCAATGGAACACTCTAACTTCCTCGTAGAAGCCGTCATTTTTATGGCTGCGGCGGTGATCGCCGTACCCATCGCAACCCGTCTCGGCCTCGGCTCAGTACTCGGTTATCTGCTCGCTGGAGTCGCGATAGGGCCCAGTGCCCTGGGCCTGGTGGGCGATGCCAGCGACGAGATGCACGTGGCCGAGTTTGGGGTGGCCCTGATGCTGTTCCTGATCGGTTTAGAGTTACAGCCAAAAAAGCTGTGGCAAATGCGGGGAGCCATTCTCGGTACAGGCAGCGCCCAGCTCCTATTGACCGCTGCCGCTGTTGCCGGGGTAGCCCTGCTTTTATTTGGCTTAGATTGGCGCTCAGCGGTTGCTATCGGACTGATATTGGCACTTTCTTCAACTGCTATTGTTTTGCAATCCCTCAGCGAAAAAGGGCTGCTGAAAACCCAGGGGGGGCGCAGTGCCTTCGCAGTATTGCTGTTCCAGGATATTGCCGTTATTCCCATCCTTGCACTTTTACCACTACTTGCCGGCACTCCCGCCGAAGCCCACGCCAGTGGCCTGAGTGGCTGGCAATATGCTGCTGCGGTGATCGGCACCATTGCCGCTTTTGCGATTAGCGGCCGCTACCTACTCGGCCCATTGCTGCGCCTGGTCGCGGGCAGCCAGGTGCGCGAGATGTTTACCGTTACCGCCCTGTTAATAGTCTTCGCCGCCGCAGCGGTAATGACCTGGCTGGATCTATCACCGGCACTGGGTACCTTCCTGGCCGGAGTGCTGCTGGCGGAAAGTGAATTCCGCCATGAACTGGAAGCGGATATTCAGCCGTTCAAAGGGCTACTTCTAGGACTGTTCTTTATTGCCGTTGGCGCGAGTCTGAACTTCGCCCAGATTGCCGAGAACCCATTGCTGTTGTTCGGCCTTGTCATCACTCTGGTCCTGGTTAAGTTTGCCGTTCTTTTTGGCCTTGCACGCATGATGCGCCTTTCGAAAGGGGAGGACTGGTTATTCGCCCTATCCCTCGCCCAGGCGGGGGAATTCGGCTTTGTGCTCGTCTCCTTCTCCACCCAGATCCAGGTCCTGGATGCCGGTGCCAGCAGCCTGCTGGTTGCTTTGATTGCCTTGACTATGGCACTCACCCCGGTATTGCTATTGATATTCGAACAATTTATCCAGCCACGCTTTCTGGTTGGGCCTGAAAGTCCTGTGGAGGTAGATACCCCCCCACCAGTAGACCATGGCTCGCCGGTAATTATTATCGGCTATGGTCGCTTTGGGCAGATCACTGGGCGCCTGCTCAACGCCTGCGGCTTCGGCACTACTCTGTTAGAGCGCAATGCAGAACAATTGGATCTCGTGCGTCGCTATGGCATAGAAGCCTACTACGGGGACGCTTCGCGAGAGGACTTGCTACGTGCTGCCGGTGCCAAAAATGCACGTCTTGTTATCCTGACACTGAGCGACCAGGCCGCATCTCTCGAAATTATCGCCCAGCTGCAAAAGCATTTCCCGCATTTGATTATTCTCGCAAGGGCGCGCAACCGCATGCACCAATATGCACTGATGGAGGCCGGAGTAAAATATATCTTTCGTGAGACCGTGGATTCGGCACTGGCAATTGGTGAGAAGGCCTTAATATTACTCGGCCTTAGTCCGATGCAGGCGCGTAGAGCAGCACGTAAGTTCAAACAACACGACGAGCGTATGCTGGAGGCTCTATTTCCCTACTGGCGCGATGAAACCCAGCACATAGCCCAAGCCCGAATCTATCGAGAACAGCTGTTACAGGCACTACAGCAGGACAGACGCGACAAAGACCTCCACTTGGATCACTACTGGGAAGAAGCGCAACCAGAGACAGAGAAGCCTTAGGGTTGCCGAGGAGTTGAACGGGTATGGCACGGACCTGGAGACTTTCTAGCCTTTTGACATCAGGCTCGCCTCTACCAAGTCTACTTCCATTACCAACTTGCGATGGAGTTCATCATCGATTTCCCTGCGCACTCTCAGGGTAAAAAGTTGCTTGCGCTCAGCGGCAAGAGCCGCCAGGCGGAAATTACGCTCGACTCGCGCGCGCACCCATACCTGTTCCTCATTTTCATCCTCGCCAGTACTGATACGGCGACGATAGACTTCCAACAGGTGATCAATCGCCTCATAGGCAACATCTTTGTGCTCCCAATGCGCATTGATAGTACTGCGTAGTATTATCAAGCGTTCCTCTGCCGCCTTAGCCGCTGACATCCTTGCACCTCGCTCATCGCCAATCGCTGCCAGTTGCGGTGTATCCGGCAAATGCTTCAGCAACAAGGGAAGTGCAAAACTGGCCAACAACAGTGAAAAAAGGATTACCCCCATGGCAATAGCCAGCGCCAGTTCCCGCCCCGGCAAGGGTGAGCCGTCAGGTAACAGAAGAGGAAGGGAAAAAGCTCCTGCAAGGGTTATCGCTCCCCGTACCCCTGACACAGTCAATACACTGACCAATATCAAGTGTGCTGAAAGTGAGCGTATGCTCCGACGAAAACGGGAAAAATAGAGAGATACCCACACCCAGATAAAACGCAGTAAAAGCAGTACCAAAGATATTGCCAGGATATATAGAGCCACCATGCCGAGGCTGGTATGCCTTGCACCGGCGAGATCAGCCTCTGCCAGTCGAACCAATTGCTCACCGAGTAAAACGAAAATAATCCCATCCAATACCGTTTGCACAGTCTTCCACACAGCGCGGCGATCCATACGTGTCGTGGACATTTCCGAGCCGTGTAGATTAGTGTAATGAGTAGCAATACCTGCCGTTGCCGCTGCCAGAATCCCGGATACCTGTAGGCTTTGACCTGCCATATAAGCGGCAAATGGCACTAATAAGCTCACCAGTATCTGTATTGCAGAGTCCTCACCACCTATTCGCACCAGCCAGCGCAACAAATATCCGCAAATAAAGGCAACTCCGGCTCCAATTGCTATGCCGCCCACTGCAACCCAGACAAAACCACCCACCGCTTGCGAAAAGGAAAAGCTGCCGGTCATCGCGGCTGCCACTGCGAACCGGAAAATATCCAGTCCCGACGCATCGTTGAACAAGGACTCCCCAGCAAGAATATGTTCCAGCCGCGCTGGCATGGCATTACCACCATGCACAACTGAAACTGCAACCGGGTCTGTGGGCGCGAGTATCGCCGCTACAGCAAAAGCTACGGCAACAGGGATGACCGGCACCAGCCAATAGATAAAAAAGCCCATGCCCACTACGGTAAAAACCACCAGACCAACAGCCAGGGTTACAATCAACCCCAAATCCCGGAAAAAAGCACCCTTGGGAATACGCCAACCGGCAAGAAATAGCAGGGGAGGAATAAAAAGAAGAAAGAAAATTTCCGGGTCGAGCGGTATCTCGATACCGAAAACCCCACCTAGGATAACGCCGCCAACAATTTGTATTAATGGGAGGGGGATGGGTAGCGGAAGGATACGAGCGACAATAAGGCTAAGTGCCACCACCAATAGTAAAAGCAGCGCAAGAACGAGATAGTGCATCGCCCACTCAGGATCCTTGAAAGGCTCACCGCATAGCGGCATTTAACCCGACATCCAACGGGCTAATCATTTCAGCCAGTATAGGAAACTGTGAATACCCAATACATGCCTACTTAATCAAACATATCCGGCTGCTCTTCACAGATCACACTATACAAAGGCTGGAAGCTGAATAGCCCAGCCAGTTCTGTACCCACCACTGCACGAGTCCGGATAGCCACTTCCGGGTCAATTAATACTGGTTTTCCAGCCGCTTCGGCCATTAATTGCGCCTGGCAACTACGCTCCATAGTAATATACCACCAGGCCGCCTCATCCACAGTTTTCCCCACAGTAAGCAAGCCATGGTTCTGCAATATCAATGCTTTGTAATGGCTTAGCGCTTTTGCCAGGGCTACTCCCTCTCCCATCTCCAGCACAACACCGGAGAAAGTATCCAAAAGCCCGTGGTCAGCAAAAAAAGCACAGGCATCCTGTGTAATAGGGTCCAACAAACGTCCGAGGGTAGACCAGCTTTTACCGTATAGGGAGTGTGCGTGTGCCGCTGCGACAATGTCAGGACGGGTTCGGTGAATATGAGAGTGAATAGTAAAAGCTGCCCCATTTAAATAACCATTGCCTTCAACCACCTCACCTTTGTGATTGACCAGCAATAATTGCGACATACGTATTTTCTGGAAAGCCACCCCCATGGGATTTACCCAAAAATGATCCTCAAATTCTGGATCCCGTACGGTAATGTGGCCGGCTATTCCCTCATCGTAGCCAAACTTTCCAAATAATCGAAAAGCAGCTGTCAGTTTTCTTTTCCTCTCTTCGCGTATCTGCGCCGGTGGTAATAATGGATCTCCCAGCAACATACTGATGTCGCCATTCATAACCGCAGCATCAATGCCTGTTTTTTTTCTTATTTTTTCTACAGTACTCATCTGCTGGATCTCTCTAATAGAAAAATTCCGAAAGCCGGTTATAGCACGTAATATCTATTTTAAGCGAGAGGAAGTGTTATAACTTTTTTAAAATAAAGCCAATTAAGCAAATGACTTTTATGCCTTTAATTAAGATTTATCTGTCGTGTATTTTTTTGCATAACAACCAAGCTTTTTTGCTGATTAAAAAGTATGGGACATATCACTATGCCCAATATTTTTTAAGAAAAATTTTATCTGAAAAACGCTTTAACGAAAATTATTGTTCCGATGATTCAATCGAATCCCTCCAGGACAACTTTTCCCTTGGCTGCCTGGGATTCGATAAAAGCATGAGCCTTGCGCAGGTTTTCTGCGTTTATTTTCCCAAAATGCTGGCCAAGAGTAGTTTTAATTAACCGGCCATCAATCAATTCAGACAGTTCGCTGAGTAACTGGTGTTGCGCGCCCATATCTTCAGTTTCAAATAGTGAGCGGGTAAACATAAATTCCCAGTGTAACGAGATGCTCTTTTGCTTGAACGCTATCACATCGAGCGAATTGGGGTCATCAATTAAGGCAAACTTACCCTGGGGCTTTATGCACTTTACAATCTCAGCTTGGTGATCTTCCGTATTGTTAAGACTAACGACATAATCGACCTCATCAAGCCCGGCACCTGCCAACTCTTCACTCAAAGGATTATTGTGATTAATTACCTGATGCGCCCCCAGGCTTTCCAGCCAGGCTTTCGTCTCCGGCCGTGAAGCTGTGCCAATTACCGTAAGGTTGGTCAGGCATCGCGCCAGCTGAACCAAAATAGAGCCCACGCCCCCAGCGGCACCTATTACCAGGATGGACTTGCTATTGGCCCCTTTACCCGTCTCTACCTGTAAACGATCAAAGAGCATTTCCCAGGCGGTAATAGCAGTCAGGGGCAGGGCAGCGGCTTCCGCATCAGCCAGGCTATACGGCGCACGGCCAGCGATACGCTCATCTACCAACTGATACTGGGCATTGCTACCTGGGCGGGAAATATCACCCGCATACCAAACACGGTCACCAACGGTAAACTCAGAAACCTCATGGCCAATCTCTTTAACAATTCCTACCGCATCCCACCCCAGAACTTTCCAATGCCCCTCAGCTGGCGTCGCCCTGGAGCGCACCTTGGTATCCACAGGGTTTACCGATATCGCACTAACTTCAACCAGTAAATCTCTCCCAGACACTTTGGGAACCGGCAGAGAAATATCCTGCAGTGATTGAACATCGGAAATGGGCAGGGAATGTTGATAACCTACGGCCTTCATCATGGTGAAAATTCCTACTTATATAGCTTCGTTGAGATGGCTCCATCTTAAGCACCGTTACCCAATAGAAAAACCGCCCAAAAGTGTAAGGAGTTTCAAAAAATATTATAAAGTTCAAGCGGCTAACAAAGCGTTATGCCTTCCCACGAAAGCACAGCGCGACATACCGAGAACGGCCCGGGAAAATTTTTTGGAACTAGCTCAGAAAATCGCGCAACAGCCTATTAAATCTGTCCGGCGCTTCCAGAAACACAAAGTGACTTCCCCCCTCGGAAGCTTCGATAATCTCCAGTCGCGAGCCTCTTATCTGCTTATGAATCCACTGTTGACATTCCACGGGATGGGGACTTGCCCTCCCAAAAATAATCAAAGTGGGTTTTTCAATACGGGGGATAAAATCCCGCCAATCGCGGGTAACATTGTCAACAAATAGGCGTGCCGCCAGTGCGCGGGGGAATTGTAAATTGACCGCAACCAACTCTTCCCTCTGTTGTGAAGTCATTGCAGGGGTCACCATGGACATCAAAATATCCCGGGTGGCCAGCTCTCCACCGGGTCCAATCAAACGGTTGGTAAACTGGTAGAGCCCGTTGGGTGTGATAATTGCCCCGGCATCCAAACACTGCTTTTCCGACCAGCCGGGATCGGCGAGAAGGGCAGCGGGTTCGTCGATAAAGATGAATTTTGAAACCAAGGAATCACCAAACATCTCCAGGTAATTCCAGATAACTGAGGCCCCGGCCGAATGACCGAGCAGGTAGAGTGGGTTTGGCCTTAGAGCCTCAATCAGCTCCTGCAGATCCTTGGCCAAACGCGCAACTCGATAACCATATGAGGGTTTATCAGAGAGGCCATGGCCGCGCATATCCAGTGCGATCACCCTCAGACGATCGCTCAATCCGGCGAGCTGATACTTGAACAGGGCAGCCCCTTGGGACCAGCCATGCAGAATTAATAGAGTGGGACCGGAACCTGCCTGCAGATAACGGAGAGTCACACCATCCGAAGTAGTAAATGCAAACTGCTCAGCAGGTTCATTCATAAGCCATCCGTGGCCATGTGGGATTTACTCTACGGTAACTGACTTAGCCAAGTTCCTCGGCTGATCTACATCGGTGCCCTTCAGTACCGCCACATGATAGCTAAGCAACTGCAAGGGTACTGTGTAGAGAATTGGCGCCAAGCTCTCTGGGGAATCCGGTACTTCAATCACGGTAACCCCCTCCTCACTAGCAAAGCCTGCTTTGGGGCTGGCAAAAACAAATAACTGGCCGCCACGTGCACGCACTTCCTGCAGATTAGATTTGAGCTTTTCCAGTAATTCATTATTTGGTGCCACAACAATTACTGGCATATCCGCATCTACCAGTGCTAGGGGGCCGTGCTTGAGTTCCCCAGCCGGATAAGCTTCGGCGTGAATATAGGAGATTTCCTTAAGCTTCAATGCCCCTTCCAGGGCAATTGGGAACTCGACACCACGTCCAAGGAACAGTGCGTGGTTTTTCTCTGCAAAAGCCTCGCTGCTGTGCTTAACCACCTTATCCAGATCGGTAAAGTCTTCCATCAGCTGCGGCAATTTATGCAGAGCTCCCACTAACTCCGCCTCTCGCTCAGATGAGAGGCCATTGGCCTTGGCCAAGGCAATACAGAATAATTGCAGGGCTACCAGCTGAGTGGTGAAGGCTTTTGTAGAGGCTACACCAATTTCCGGGCCTGCTTCAGTCATCAGGGACAATTCAGATTCACGCACCAGGGAACTGTTGGGTACGTTACAAATGGTCATGGAGGCCAGATAGCCGAGATCCCGAGCCTGACGCAAAGCCGCCAGAGTATCGGCAGTTTCTCCAGACTGTGAAATGGTTACAAACAGGGTACCTGGACGTACTACCGTTTTACGGTAGCGCAACTCACTGGCCACCTCTACGGAACAGGGCACCCCGGCCCAGTCCTCCAACCAATAGCGCGCAACCATACCCGCATGGTAGCTGGTACCACAGGCGACAATCTGCACCTGCTGCACCTGTGGCAAGATCTCTTGAGCGCGAGTACCCAGCGCCTGGGATAACACCGAGTAGTCACCAATACGTCCCGCCAGAGTTGCCGCCACAACTTCCGGCTGCTCAAAAATCTCTTTCTGCATATAGTGGCGATAGCGACCCTTGTCAGTTACGTCATGACCGCCATCGAGCTTGTGCACTGGACGACTAACTTCTTCCCCCTGCCTGTCCCGCACAGAAATACCGCTGCGACGCACCTCAGCAACATCGCCCTCTTCAAGGAAGATAAAGCGATCGGTAACCTGGCGTAAAGCCATAGGATCAGAGGCAATAAAATTTTCCTCAATACCAACACCTAAAACCAAAGGGCTGCCATAGCGCGCACAAGCCATAACTTCCGGCTCTTCACTGCTGATAACAGCGAGGGCGTAGGCCCCCTCAAGCATCTGTGTTGCTTTAGCTACGGCGTCCACCAGACTATGGCCATCTTTACTCAGAGAGTGAATTAGATGTACGACCACCTCTGTATCAGTATCTGAGGCAAATTTATAACCTTTATCCTGCAAGTCTGAACGCAATGCTTGGTGATTTTCAATAATACCGTTATGTACCAGAGCAATATGTCCAGACATATGTGGATGAGCGTTTTCATTGGATGGAACCCCGTGGGTGGCCCAGCGGGTGTGAGCAATCCCCTGATGGCCCTCAGCGGGCTCAGCTTGAAGCTTGGCTTCTAAGTCAGCAACCTTACCCAGACTCTTGCGCAACTGTAGTTCGCCATCATCACTGCGCAGGCAAACTCCCGCAGAGTCATAGCCGCGATATTCCAGGCGGCGCAATCCTTCTAGTAGAATTTCAGTTACATTGCGCTGCGCGAGGGCGCCAACAATTCCACACATGTTTATCTCCTAATAAATCAATTTCTTTTATTTAATTCTGCTGCTCATTTAGCTCTACTGGAGGCTGCAGCACGGATTACCTGCACTCCCAGACCCTCAAGCTGTTGCTGTGCATCGTCACTCAGGCCTGTATCAGTAACCAGGGTATCTACTTGCTCCCATGGCAGTTCCAGGTTTGGAATACGCCTGCCCACTTTGCTGGATTCAGCCAAGACCACGACTTCGCGAGCAACTTCTGCCATCACACGCGATAAACCAATCTGCTCGTTAAATGTGCAAGTACCGCGCTTCAGGTCTATTCCATCGGCTCCAATAAAGGCGCGGTCGAAGTCGTAATCTCGCAACACCTGCTCTGCCACCTTGCCCTGAAACGCCTCAAAATGGGGGTCCCAGGTGCCTCCAGTCATAAGCAGCGTCGGTTCGTTTTCCAGTTCACGCAAAGCATTAGCTACATGCAGGGAGTTGGTCATCACCACCAGGCCGCGCTTACGCTCCAGTTCAGGAATCATTGCCGCGGTGGTGCGGCCATAATCGATCACGATACGGTGGTGATCGGGAATAAGTGCCGCCGCTGCACGGCCGATCACACGCTTAACCTCTGAGGGCCCTTCCTCTACTACCAGTTCCCGTGGCACCGGGATGGCGCCTCCGCGGCGACGCAGTAGCAGCCCATGATTTTCCATAGCGGTAAGATCCTTTCGGATCGTAACCTCTGAAGTTTCGAAGCGTCGTGCTAACAGCTCGACACTAGCCTCTCCCGCCTCATTGAGAAGGCTCATGATGCCGTGTCGACGTTGCTGTGTATTGCGTTTAGACATAAATGGCTATCTTTCATTTCGAAACTTAAAGATAGCAAAACGAAAGATAAGTTCCCACATTATTTTCCTCTCTGGCGATATTTACCGGAGAGTTATTGGGGGATGATTGCGTGATCAATATTTAGCAGGAAAGAGCCTGTAACATAGCCTGAAGAAAACGCGCTAATTCTCCACCTGTTACAGCTCTGTGATCAGCGCTGATTGAGAGAGGCAGCAGAGGGCGCATAGCTGGCCAGCGATCAATAATGACGACTCCCTGGCAAACCCGCCCAGCACCGACAATCGCTACCGTTGGGGGCAATACAACCGGAGTGGCGTAGCGGCCAGCAATAGTGCCGAAATTGGATAAAAGTATCGTCGCTCCCTGTAGATCGCTTTGTGCAATACCGGTTTCCCTGGCTTGGTGCTTAAAATCTGCAACCTGCTGCAATAGCTCTTCATCCGAGCGCCCCCCCACATCCCTAAGTACTGGAACAAATAGGCCCCTCGGGGAATCCACTGCCAATCCGATATTCACACCCTTCTGGAGAGCCAGCTGACCTTCCTGGTAGAGAGCATTGAGGGTCGGTTCAACTGTACAAGCAGCTTGCACAGCACGTACCAATCGCAACAGGGCCGGCGCGCTGCCCCACCAGCTGGAGATATCTGCATCATCACACAGGGTAATTTGCATTACCTGGTCTCGCGCCCGGCTCATGGAAAGCCCCATAGCCCGCCGTGCCGGCGACATAATCGTCTCGGGCTGGCTCCCGGTTGCAGTACTTTTGCTGGGAGAGGAAGGCGGCGAGGATGGGCTAACTTTTCTGGCAATCTTCTCCCTGGAGCCTACCGATGCAAGCACCTGGGATTCAGTCACCAGGGCACCGTTTTCTGAGAGTCGCTGCAAGTCCACCCCCAAACGCCGAGCCAAGGCACGCACTGAGGGTGTAGCCAGCCGCCTGGGGCCCTCTGAAAACCACTGTTCCGCGCTCAGGACATCTCGCCCCTGCTCCAACTTGCCGACAACTGTGCCGCCATCAAGGTGGGAGCTAGGTTCTTCTGCAGCTTGAGCAGGCTCTTTAATCACACCAGGGGCTTCTTCGGAGCTCCCGGGCGATATCTCCTCACCCCCGATATCCTCACCAGCGGTGACAAACCCAACCAGGGGTTCGCCTACATTGACGGTTTCATCCTCAGCTGCAAACAGCTTCTCAATTTTGCCGCCCCAGGGAGCTGGCACCTCCACGAGTGCCTTGGCAGTCTCAACCGTCACCAGGCTTTCATGGGCGGCAATCGTATCTCCTTCACTAACATGCCACTCTCGCACAACCGCATCGGGCAACCCTTCACCAAGATCCGGCAGGGTGAAAACTTTCATACTGCACCTCCATTGGCATAATCGAGTGCTTTGCGCACCGCAGCCAAAATTCTCGGGGCTCCCGGCAGATATTCATCCTCCAGTTGGAAGTACGGCATTACGGTATCGTAACCAGTGACACGCTGAACTGGAGCATGTAGCAGGTCGAAGGCATATTCGTTAATCTGCGCCACCACTTCAGCCCCCAGGCCACAAAATCTTGCAGCTTCATGTATAACCACACATCGGTGTGTTTTCTCCAGGGAGTCAATTACGGTGTGGATATCCAGTGGCTTTAAGGTGGCGGGATCAATCACCTCAGCTTCAATACCTTCTTCAGCGAGTTGCTCAGCAGCCTGTAAAGTTTCCTTGAGGGAGGCCCCCCATGAGATCAGAGTGACATCAGTACCCTCCCGTAAAACAAATGCTCGATCCAGTGGCAGAGCATCACCGCTATCCGGTACTTCCTGGCGTGCCGCACGGTAAATGCGCTTCGGTTCAAGGAATACAACCGGGTCTGGATTGCGAATGGCCGCCAGTAACAACCCATAAGCCCGCGCCGGAGAGGAGGGCACGACTAAGCGCAATCCGGGAATATGGGCAAAAAGGGCCTCGGTGCTTTCCGAGTGATGTTCTGGAGCATGGATACCGCCACCGTAAGGCGCCCTATATACAATGGGGCAAGACAAGCGTCCGCGAGTGCGGTTTCGGTAGCGGCCAGCGTGGCTGAGGATATGGTCCAGTGCGGGATAGATAAATCCCATGAATTGGAACTCCGCCACGGGGCGCAATCCTTGGGCAGCCATACCAATGGCAATCCCTGCAATCATGGTTTCAGCCAAAGGCGTATCCAAAACCCTGGCACTTCCAAACCTATCCTGCAGCCCTTCAGTAGCTCGAAACACGCCTCCGTTTACCCCCACATCCTCGCCGAACACCACCACCCTCTGATCCGCCTGCAATTCAAAGGCCAGAGCCTGTGTGATGGCTTCTACAAGCGTGATCTCGCCCATCAGTTTTCTCCCCGCAGTTGTTGATACTGCTCCAGAAAGGCCTCGGGCAGAGTTTCATAGAGGTGATCAAAGATCGCGGTAGCTGCATCCCTGGGAGTGTCCCGGTATTCCTGCACCGCCTTTTCCAACGCCTGGTTCAGCTCCCTTTGCATTTCTTCTTCCTGGGAATCCCCCCAGAACCCATGAGCCTGCATATAGCTGCGTAAACGACGCAATGGCTCCCGCGACCAGGCTTCCTTCAGAGCCTGTTCTGGCTGGTAACGACTGGCATCATCAGCGGTGGTGTGATCGCATAAACGATAGCTGACCGCCTCAACCATAGACGGACCCGCCCCCCTGCGTGCTCGTTCCACGGCATCCCCGACAGCCTCTCGCACCGCAATCACATCATTTCCATCGACCTGTAAACTGGGTATGCCTGCAGCGATCGCTTTTTGCGCAAGGGTTTTACAAGCAGTCTGCTCGGAGCGGGGTAGGGAGATAGCCCACTGGTTATTATTGATCACCACCACCAGAGGCAGCTGCCAGTCTCCCGCAAGATTGATAGCCTCGTAGAAATCCCCACGCGATGTTGATCCGTCCCCACCAGTAGTAACAGCAACCCGCATAGGCTCACCAAGCTGTTCATGTTTGTATTTGAGGGCGAAAGCGACCCCAGCCCCATGCAGCATTTGTGTGGCGATGGGAACGCTTAGAGGCAGATCCTCGCGGGCGTGGCGGAAGTTTTGACCGCGCTCATCCCCACCCCAAATAGCGTAGATTTCCTGAATAGTGACACCCCGCTCCAGCAGGGCGCCGGTTTCGCGGTAATTTGGGCAGTAGACATCCTCTTTTGCCATGGCTGCACCGACACCTACGCCAATAGCTTCCTGCCCAAGACTGGACGGGTAGGTACCGAGCTGGCCTGTGCGCTGCATTTTTACCGCGCGATCGTCCACTAATCGGGCAAGGGCCATCTGGCGATAAAAAGCTACCAGGGTATCGGGGGTAGCAAAATCTGGTAGCGCCTGGGTCGTATGTCCACGTTCATCCAAATACTCTAACGAGGCAATATCAAAGCTGGCGAGCAGTTGCATTCTTGGCTTGTGCATCGGGCCATTCCTTGTGTTCCCGATGCGCAAGTTTAATGGATGGGTATCAGCACAGAGTGCGCGAGAAGGGATCCTCCGCCGGAATTCAATATCCCACCGGAGAATTCCTGAAAGATGGGGGTTGGCTAGCTCTTTTTGGTCGGACGCTGCCAACCATTGATATTACGCTGCTTGCCCCGAGCCACCGCCAGTTCTTCGCTGCCCACCTCACGGGTAATCGTTGAACCGGCACCCACAGTTGCGCCGCTGCCTACTTTTACTGGGGCTACCAGTGCAGTATTGGAGCCAATAAATGCCCCATCACCAATTTCTGTCAGCGATTTGTTCACACCATCGTAATTACATGTGATGGTGCCAGCACCGATATTCACAGCCTCACCTATAACTGCATCCCCGACATAGGAAAGGTGATTTATCTTACTGCCAACACCAACTTTCGCCTTTTTGGTTTCAACAAAGTTGCCCACTTTGACACCGGCTGCCAGTTCTGTGCCTGGACGCAAACGAGCAAAGGGGCCTACGGTACAGGCTTCCCCCACTTCGGCATCCTCAATAATGGAGTTGGCCTCTACCCGGGTACCATCTGCGAGATGACAATTCTTCAGCAAGCAGTTGGGACCAATTTGTACGCCTTTCCCCAGAGTGACTCGCCCCTCAAAGATACAGTTAATATCGATAGAAACATCGGTATCGCACTCGAGACTACCGCGGATATCAATACGCGCTGGATCGAGCAGGGTAGTGCCAGCATTCATGAGGGCCAAAGCTCGACTGTGCTGTAAAGCCCGCTCCATTTGTGCCTGTTGCGAGCGACTGTTCACTCCGGAAACTTCCAGGACATCGCTGGCGCGCACGCCGGTTACTGCCATCTCCTCACTTACTGAACGAGCAATCACATCAGTCAGGTAATACTCTCCCTGCGCATTGTCACAGGAAAGCTCCGGAAGCCAACGGGATAACAACTCTGCCGGTGCAGCAAGAATACCGGTATTTACCTCGCGGATAGCGAGTGTATCCGCATCGGCATCCTTCTCCTCCACGATGGCGAGTACCCTGCCAGCCTCATCACGCACAATACGCCCATAACCGGCGGGATTGGCCATCTCCACAGAAAGTAATGCCGGGCCCTTGTCCGCCGCCGATAACAGCGACTGCAGAGTCCCTGATTTTACCAGCGGTACATCGCCGTATAGCACTAACACTGTGGCGCCCTCACGAAAATTTGGGATTGCCTGGGCAACGGCGTGGCCAGTACCCAATTGCTCTGCCTGCTCCACGAAATGAACGCCACTATCGGCGAAATGCTCCCGCACCATCTCAGCACCATGTCCGATCACCACTGTGATTTCCACTTCTCCCAACTGCCTGGCAGCCTCGATCACACGTCCCAACATGGGGATTCCGCCAATCGGATGTAGCACTTTGGGCAAATCTGAATGCATACGGGAGCCTTTACCCGCAGCCAAAATCACAACGTCGATAGTCATTTTGATTTGAAATCTCACTAATTTCGCTAAATTAAGGCTATTGTCTCCAGTCCTCCAGGCTAACTCAACCCAACCCGGCAGCCTGGCGCTCGGCGCATTGCGTTTGCCGCCGGGCAGTGATCCCGGTAATTTACCAACCGCAAAATCAATAACTTGCCCACTACAACAGAACAGTTAAAGCCATCGCCTTGCAAAGCGGTGGGGGGAAATTGTCCATGAATACAATCAAGCAGATAAAACCGAAGCGCCATCTATTGGCACTGACGGCCTTGGCACTGGCTTTGCCACTAGCGGCGACAGCAGAAAGCCCAAAGGAAGAACAATCCTGGGATATCAACAAGCCGGCTTATGAATTTAAGCCAATCCAGCTGGATACCCGCGAGACTACCTGGAGCAACCTGGATATCAGCCCGGATGGCAAAACCATCCTCTTCGATATGCTCGGCGATATCTACACTGTGCCCGTCGCCGGTGGTGAAGCTGTAGCCTTGACCAATGAAATCGCCTGGAATATGCAGCCTCGCTTCAGCCCAGATGGCAAGACTATTGTGTTTATCAGCGACCGAGACGGCGCCGACAATATCTGGCTCATGGATCGCAATGGAGAAAACCTACGTCAGCTCACAACTGAAAAGGAAAACCTGCTGCACTCGCCGAATTGGAGTCCAGATGGCCAGTACCTGGTGGCACGCAAAGGATTTATGTCCGGGCGCAGTATCCCCGCCGGTGAGATCTGGATGTACCACTATGGTGGAGGTGAAGGCCGCCAACTGAAAGAGCGCATTGGTGGCGATATCGCCCAGAAAAACATTGCCGACCCGGCTTTCTCCCCAGACGGACGCTACGTCTATTATTCCATCGACACCACACCGGGTACCGTATGGGAATACAATAAGAACTCCACCAAGGAAATTTTTGCGATCAAGCGCTACGACCTGCAGGACGGTGAAGAGGAAACCTTTATCTCCGGCCCCGGCGGTGCAGTAGCTCCTGTACCCTCTCCAGACGGCAGCAAGCTGGCCTTTATCCGACGCCAGGACAACCAGACTTCCCTATTTCTGAAAGACCTTAACACCGGCCTCGAAACCCCGGTTTATTCCGGTCTTGAGCGCGACCTGCAGGAAATCTTCGGCCCGCACGGCAACTATGTGCAGTACGATTGGATGCCCGATGGCGAATCGCTGATCGTATGGACCGGCGGTAAATTCCTGCGCATTTCAATAAACGGTGACAGCGTCGCGCCAATTGAAGCCCATGTGAAGGTAGAGAAGCAGGTCGCCGACGCGGTACGCTTCCCTGTCGAAGTGGCCCCTGAAACCTTCGATGTGAAGATGATTCGCT
Source organism: Microbulbifer variabilis ATCC 700307 (assembly GCF_000380565.1). Lineage (GTDB taxonomy): Bacteria > Pseudomonadota > Gammaproteobacteria > Pseudomonadales > Cellvibrionaceae > Microbulbifer > Microbulbifer variabilis. The sequence continues at coordinate 358,945 of NZ_AQYJ01000027.1, read as the reverse complement.
GGGCGCAAAAGTCTCCCAACGGCAAGCAGGTCGCTTTCCAGGCCTTGGGCAAGATTTATATCCAGGATATCGACAGCGGTGAGCACCGCCGCCTGACTCGCCAAAATGACCACTTTGAGTTCTACCCCAGCTGGTCCCGCGACGGCCGCGAGATTACCTATGTCACCTGGGATGACCAAAAACTTGGCCATGTACGCGTGGTTTCCGCTCGTAACGGTCGCGGCAAAAACATCACCGAACAACGCGGTCTATACGTAGAGCCAACTTTCTCCCCCAGCGGTGATGCGGTGGCTTACCGTCGCTTTACCGGCGGCTACCTGCTGAGCCCCGAATACTCATTAGAGCCGGGTATCTATCTTGCAGACGCCGATGGTGACTGGCAGCGACGAGTCGTGAAGTCTGGCTATGAGCCGCATTTCGGCGCCACCGATGACCGTATTTACTTCTCTGAATACGTTGGCGCCAACGGTGGTAAGCGTGTGTTGAAGAGCACCAACTTGGAAGGCAAAGATGAGCGCGAGCACCTCCACGGGGCGGAGATCACCTCCTTCCGACTGTCCCCGGACGGCAAGTGGGTCGCCTTCACCCAGGACTTCAGAGCCTTCGTTGCTCCCTTTATGCACACCGGCAAATCCGAGGTGATCGGCCCCGACAGCAAAGCGGTTAAAGTCACCCAGGTATCCAAGCGCGCCGGTGAAAACCTGCACTGGTCCGCCGATAGCGAAACCTTGGGCTGGGCTCACGGACCTAAGTTGTTCGAACGCGAACTTAAGGATGCCTTCGAGTTTGTCGCCGGTGCCCCTGAGGCGCTGCCAGAACCGGTCTCCGAAGGTATTGACCTGAGCTTTGAGCAACCCTTCGACAATCGCGCAGGTCTCGTTGCCCTGACCGGCGGCAAAGTCGTCACTATGCGCGATGCGGAGAACACCCGTGAAATTATCGAGGATGGCGTGGTTCTGTTCCGGGGCAACCGCATTGTCGCGGTGGGTCCGGCAGCAGAAGTGGAAATCCCCGCTGAAGCGAAGCGCATTGATATTACCGGCAAAACCGTATTGCCTGGACTGATTGACGCCCATGCCCACGGTGCCCAAGGGCGCGAAGAAATTATCCCGCAGCAGAACTGGAATCTGTTCTCCAGCCTGGCATTTGGCGTGACCACCATTCACGACCCCTCCAATGACAGCAGCGAGATCTTCTCCGCCGCAGAAATGCAAAAGGCCGGCCTGATTACCGGGCCGCGTATTTTCTCTACCGGCACCATCCTCTACGGCGCCAAAGGCCCGGGCTACAAAGCCAAAATCAACTCTCTGGAAGATGCCCAGTTCCATGTGAACCGCCTAAAAGAAATGGGCGCCATCTCGGTGAAGAGCTACAATCAGCCCCGCCGCGACCAGCGCCAGCAGGTGCTGCAGGCAGCTCGCGAAGCCGGCATTATGGTGGTGCCCGAGGGCGGCGGTAAGTACCAACACAATATGAATATGATTGTGGATGGGCATACCGGTATCGAGCACTCACTGCCAATCGCCAATGTTTACGGCGATGTGGAACAACTGTGGAGCCAAACCCAGGTGGGTTATACGCCGACTTTCGTCGTGGCCTACGGCGGTCTCTGGGGTGAGGAGTATTGGTATGACCGTACCGAAGTATGGAAAAACGAGCGCCTGACCCGCTTTACCCCCGACTTTATCGTTAACCCTCGTTCTATCCGTCGCCCCACTGCGCCAGATGCCCACTACAACCACTTTAATGTGGCCCGCCAGGCCAAGCAGCTGCGCGATGAAGGTGTCACCGTACATATCGGCGCCCACGGCCAGCGCGAAGGACTGGGGGCGCACTGGGAGATGTGGATGATGGAGCAGGGCGGTTTTACCCCCTGGGAAGCCTTCCGCGCCGGTACCATCGACGGCGCTCGCTACCTGGGTATGGATAGCGATATCGGTAGTATCGAAGCAGGAAAGCTAGCTGACCTGATCGTGATTGATGGCAATCCATTGGACAATCTACGCCTGTCCGAAAACATTACCTATACGGTAATTAATGGCCGTGTGTTCGAAGCGGAAACCATGAACGAAGTCGGTGCTGGCGAACGCTTGGCATTCTTCCACGAACGCCTGCCTATCAGTGCGATGCCTGCTCCTACTGCGAAAGCGGTAGAAGAAAAAATGGAGCGCCACCACTGGGTGCACTGATCTCAACCATATACTGAGGTGTTAACAAAAGGCCGGGAAACATCCCCGGCCTTTTTATTTGGCTTGAAATTATATTATTTAGATCGCCTGCGCCCTCCCAACTTGTGCCAGAGAATGGCACGGTACATTGCTACAGGAAGCCGAAAGATTCCCGTGACTAACCACCAGAATGACTCGTAGATGGCAATGGTCTGATCTGCCAAAGGGTGATCCCGCTCAAGCCGTTCGGGATAGTGGTCATGTCGTAACACCCCACGATTAAACAAAAACCCTCTTACAGGTTTACTAATTCGCCAACTAAATGATTTTGTCAAGCGGGTCAGGTTATCAGCGAGATAGCTTTCAGATGGAATCTTTTGGTTTGTCATTAATTCGAAGTAATGAGCTTTGGACTGATTCTCAATCTGCCAATCATTATTAAAATCCGGCGGTGACAGCCAGTCACTTCCCTGGAACCCGTTCATCGTACGTAAATCCAATGTGTACTTAGGAATAGATTCCTGATTTTTTATTATAGATTTTGAAATATAATACACATCTGCATTCATCCGATCCGGATTTTTCAACTCTCTTTCCAGCCTTTTCTTGAAGCCAGCTCGAAACTTAAAATGGAAAAGATATGCACAGTTATCACTTAAGGGTATCGGAGTACACGCATGTGTTGAACGTATATATTGAAAATCTGGTCGCCAATACACAAGGGGTATTTTATAGGATTTTACAAAATAGTTGGAAATGCCTGATATCTGTGCTCTGGCTCTAGAGCGAATCTCAAAGAAAGGGAAAGCCTGTATACGCTTCTTTATATAACTTTTATATGGAACACAATTAGGAGCTATAGCCATCAACTCAGCAAGAGTTTCTGCATTAGTAGGATCTCCCTGTAAATTATCACTAAAAAAATCGATCAGTGGTGTATATAGGGCAAAAGCCAACTCCTTTTGCATACAGCGGGTGGTCTGATCCAATGAAACTTGATTGCTTTTTGCAGGTAACTGAAGAAACTCATCGGCATCAACTACAAGGGTCCACTTTCCCAAACAATATTCCTTGGCGATTTTATTAACCCAATCAACCCCTGCATTAGCCTGAGGGTAACCTCCATCAACCGTATAAAGTTGAACATCTTTCTGTTTCAATAAATAATCAATGGAATTATCAGTGCTACCAGTATCTACCAAGTGAAAACATGTAACGCCTAAAGAACGATAATGATGAAGAAATACAGGTAAGATATCTAGCTCGTCTCGGAAAACACAAATGAGTGGGAAAGTAGTGTCTTTTGCTGCTTCGATAAGCTTAATGGACTTCAAACTTTCACCCTGACGAATTTACGCAATCTTCGCATCGTTTTCTGTATAATACCCGGCTTATACTTCGCAGCTTTAGCTTTATTGTTTTCTTTCTGCTGTTTTCTAAACAATAGAAGGCTTTTGTCCTCAGAATCCAATCCTTTTAAATAAGGGCTAATTTGACGGAATTCCCCCTCCTCTTGGAAATGGTTCCTCTCTTTCATAGAATTTTTACTGGTTCGATAGTAATATAATGGGTCTGGGTAGTAAGATATCTTTACTTTTTCAAAAATTAGCTTGCTATAAAACTCAATATCATCTTTCCCGGTTCTATATCTCTCTGTATAACCTCCATATTTTTTGAAAAGGGAAGTTTTTATTAAGCAAGTTGCATCCCCAACAATATTCACCTTAGTCGCCCAAGCTTTAGCTGGCCCCATAAAACGAATCTGGGTTCCGAGTTTACTCTCAGCTGTATTTGGCTCTCCTGCACCACTAAATCTAATAGAACTACAAGTTAAGCAATCAATACCTGAAAAGATTGCCGCACGGACTAACTTGTCTACCATATCTTGCATCATGACATTATCATCATCAAAAAACAGAAGATAGTCACCATTGGCATTCCTTGCTGCAGTATTCCGCGCAGCACCTACATATCTGTTTTCCTGATAAATAAATTGCCAACCCCTATCTTTATAGCGGTCTTCAAAAATCTTGAGAGCTTTCAATGTATTATCAGAAACACTACCGTCATCGACAATAATTACTTCAACATTTTTATAACTTTGTCTATCTATACTATTTAAGGCCTGATCAAGAAGATCTGGTCTCTCGTAGTGAGTTACGCATATTGAAATAAGAGGTAAAACAGCGGTAGATTTAGTCTTTTTAATTGAAACTAGGTGCTCTTGGCCATGCCACTGTTCCCAGACTTTAATAGATTTACTCAACCGTTCATGCTTTATACCTGGACAAGGAAGCTCCTTTATATGAACTGCCAGTTTATTTGCAAGGGAAATATGGTTAGGTTTAAAAAGTATTTTTTCAACACTCTTTTTATCTAGTAACTCGGATGTGCCACCGGTGTCCGCCGCAATAAATGGTATACGAGCAGCAAGACATTCGTATACTGCAATGGGCGAGTTCTCCAACAAAGCAGGGATAATAGCTAGGCGTCCATCTCCACTCAGGTATTCTACAGCTTCCAGCGAGTTAAAATTACTTTTATATTCAATTTTAGTTTTCCAGTTACCTTGATTTTCCTCAATAAATTTACGAGCATCAAAACGATGAGAAAGTCCACCTAAAAAAGTTATTTTTGGCAGCTTTATTCCCTTTACAGAAAGAGTATTAAGGGCATTTACAAATAATATAATTCCCTTCCGAGGCTCTAAACGCCCAAAGAACACCCACTCTCGAGTAACCGATATAATTTTACTGTTATTTTTTTTTCTATCTGGCATCAGGTCATCGATAAAGACATTCGGCCAATAAAAGCTCCGCTCAGGAAGATTATATTTATTTCTTACCATCCATTGAAAAAGGTGGTTGCTGCCACAAATAAGCGTATCCGCCATTTCAGCACTTTTACGCTCCATAAAAACCCAACCGAGCTGCCGTTCCTCCTTAAGGAACTGTTGATTTCCCTCAGCAGACCATAGCGTGGGAGAGGATCCCTTTACAGCAAAATGCATATTCTGAAATGCAATACCAAGTTTCTTAGCCAGTAGAGCAATATATGCCATGCCTCGCCACTCTGAAACATGGACAACATCAAAACAATTTTCGTGTTGCTTAAGCCATTCATAAGCTGCATATGGCATTGCCATAGTTCGAGCCATTGCAGTTTTTGCAAGAATTTGCGGGGCGATACTAAAAAAATCAATATTATATTTTTCAAAAAAACTCTTGGTTCTTTGCATCTTTATAGGGTTTTTTGCTAAGCCATTTACAAAGCAGATAGTAACTTTATGCCCAGAACGCTGTAAAAAAACGGCCAGATGATAATAAGCGGTTCCTATGCCTCCATTTTTTATTGGGCCAAAAATATCTTCTGTTATTATGCAGATACGCCTTAACCTCAGGGTATCTTCAAATTTGATATCCTGATGAAGTTCTTTCATTATATGGCGGCCTTACATCGCTACTAACATTTGCTTGAGGTAACGTAGACGCCCATTTCTTAAAATTAACCCATTTTCCTTTACACGTATCGTAATTTCAGAGTTTTCTTGCTTAATATCAGGGGTTAATGCAAACCTAAAACCATACCAAGCCAGCTTTGGATTCCTCGTACCAAATCGCTCAATATAACGGTTAGCAGTAGCCTCTGCGATCACAGTTCCATTAAGTTCCAAAACAACAACTAGATTACGTGTTATGTTGCTTCTGTCCCAAGCCCAACCCTCTATAGAACGAGGATCAATTGCAAAAAGTTCACGGGGTGGGATTGATCCCTTGATTGGAGAGCCTGTATACCCCTTCATTAAACGTTGTAGAGTTGTACCAGACTTTTGCATTAACATCTGGAAGCTGAACCTTGATTTAACCCCATGCTCTTCCGCTTTATTTTGATCATAAATAATTTTGGCAAAATCATGTTCAGAATCAGATACTTCTATAGAGTGCTTATCACTATTCACTTCACTGACTTCAGTTCCTTCCAAGTGATTAAATTCACCATTTTCTGAACTATATTGGTGCATTTCACCAGAATTTAACTCATCAAAATTAGATTGTTCATTTTTAGAGAAAAGGCTCCAGCTTAACTTTTGATTAAATAGTTCTTCAACGGCCAGTTCATTTAAAATAGGGCTCCCAGAAATTGCTGCAAAAACATTTTTTGATAACTTAATAACCCGAATAAATCGGGTATAACTCATTTCATTTTCTTCTAAAATGAATTTAATATTAAAACGTTCCCCTTCCTCCCAGCTATCAGGTATAGGAAATCTATGTAAAGTCAGATCATCTTCTTTTTTTTCAAAAGAAATCGACTGGCTCTCTCCATTTACTATAAGCTGTCTTTTTCCTATACCATTTGCAACACAAAGCAGATGAGAATTTCTTTCATCTAAGCCAACGACAACTCTTGGATTCCGATTTTTCATCTTTCTAGGTCTATCGGCGTGCACAAGCCATACAGCTTCTTCCTCATGTCGTTGTTTATCTCGATAAAGTGCTGGTTTCAGTCTCGATCCAACTACTTGTGATCCAGGAAGAAGAGCAAGCTTCCGGTAAGCTATGTTTTCGTTTTCTATCAAAGGCATTGAGCGAAGATATATTGAATTGGCATTATGCTGAGAATCTTCAAGCTCCTCTAAGTAACATTCACTCTCTAAATAGCATTCAGGAATTACCATTAACTCCAGTCCGTAATCCTTACTTGCCCTTAAAATATACTCTTGCAACAAACCATAACGAATATCATATGGTAGTAAATCTCCGACCTTGACAGATACAGCTTTAGGAATGCAGACAACATTCGTTCCGATAGAGTTTCCAAATGATATTTCTGAAACAATATCACTTCCAATTGGCATTACAATTTTGTTGTCAGGGAGAGAAAGGAAACTTGTAATAAGATAATTCTGTCCTAGCAAGAGAGTCTTGCGTAATGCTGTACAAAATCCTAAAACAAATCTTGACGCTGTACCATCACATAATATACAAGCATCGGAGTTGCTCTCCTTTAAGCTGCAATCAAACGCAATGCCCGCAGGAAAGCCGATAAAATCAATAACTTTTGAGTCTATGCCCGATTCTTGGAGTAAATCACAGGCCTGTATTGCAATTTCCTCCAAGGCCGGGTCAATTATTATAAATTTGACAGAGTCAGGTTTATCACTTATCAAGGATTCCGCAAATTCTATCGTATTACTCGCTTCACGCAACAAGACCAATACTTCTAAACGTGGTGTTACGGCCTCATTAATGATCTCTGGTTCCTCGGCTTTAATATTTATAGCTTTGTAAATGGCATCACTACCTTGATACTCAGCAAACAAATCAGCAAGATAAGCATGAAATCCATACCACACATCTAGATTTTTTTTATTGTCAAAGCTGCTATGAGCCACTCTATGTCCATTTTCAAGAACTTTACTTAATCTCTCAGCGAGCTCATGGGCGTATGGAGCGATAAGACAAGTATCATGGTCTTCTACATTTATAAGTTCAGGTGTGCCACCAACACGAGTGGCTATAAAGGGAATATTATTTTCTAAAGCCTCATATACAGCCATGGTGGAATTTTCAATTAGCGAAGGCATAATAGCTATCATATCTCTAGAACATAAAAAAGACAGAGCCTCCGGTTGATTACAATCCGTTATGCAATTAACTTCAAAGCTCCATGACAAAGCTTTTCGTTCGATATAATCTGAAACCTTCTCATTTTTCTGATTGGGGAGTGCCTCACCATACTTACCAAGAAAATTCACCTTGGCTGGTGGATTCCCAGCACGTTCCAGAAGGTCAAGTGCATTGCAGAAAAGTTCAATACCTTTTCGCATCTCTAGCCGACCAAAGAAAGTTAGTTCCTGGGTTTTAACAAGGTCACCAGGCTTTCTATCAGGGCGTAGATCATCTACATGTACTTCGGAAAAATCTAAGATATTTGGTTGTACATAGGAAGCATATGGAAGTTTATAACCAACATAACGCATAAAACAAAGTAAGTGAGCACTACCGCCAATGACCATATCAGCGAACTCAACACATTTCTGTTCGGCAAAACTTGCCGGTAGAAGCTCCCTCTTTGAGATAGGCTGCATCTGATAGTGGCGATTCCAAAGATGCGGGGAAGAGGTTTTAACAATAAATAAAGTTTCCTGAAACGCCAGCCCCAATTTCTTCGCCATAAGTGCATAGATCAATCCTCCACGCCACTCTGAGGTATGAACAACATGAAACCGATCTTGTTCTGCCAACCACCGGTAAGCCGCACTATATCGTCTCTGCCAATTTTGTGAGGGACCTATGATCGTCTCTTCTGCGTGAGCCAAGTAGTGAAGGGATACCCCAAAGCTGGAAAAATGCTCTATCCAATGTTCAGGCGTTTCGTTTTCAACTTTTTCCCCTTTTAAATAGAGCACATGTACTTCATGGCCATGAGCGGCCAAGCCCTTTGCTAAATGGTAATAAGTTGAAGCGATACCCCCATTCCTTACTGGCCCTAAAATTTCTTCTGTTGCAATACAGACACGAAGTTTATTATCCGATTCAATGCCGGCATAGGCGTTGAGATCAGGAAATTCTTCGACTGCAAATTTATCAATCTGCATTCTCTAGAACCCTCTGATTAAGTCTACCTACTACCGTATTTTCATTATCGATAAAATAGTTCCAGGTTTCTTTGATACCACTTACAAGTTCTGTGCCTGGTAAAAATCCTAGATGCTGCTTTGCTTTGGAAATATCAGTAAAATTGTGACGAACTTCTCCAACTCTGAATCCATGGTAAACTAATTTTAAATTATCATTTTCACCAGTAATCTGTTTTAGCAAAGAGATAATTTCGTTCACAGAAGTTGGCCTTCCACTACCGAGCTGAAAAACTCCACTTTGCCTTGCTTCTAATGCCTTTATAATGCCCTGACATAAATCACCGACAAAGATAAAATCTCGTGTTTGACTACCATCACCATAAATTTCGCAAGGCTCTCTTTTTAAAATTCTTTTCATAAAAGCCGCTATAACGCTACCTTTATGTAAAGAAAGTGGGCCATAGACATTCGAAAATCTTAGAGACGTAATAGTAAGCCCATAACTTTGAGTATATGCGGAGCAGTAGGCCTCCGCCGCGGCCTTAGATGCACCATATGCTGACGACGGGTTTATGGGCATTAACTCATGTACTGGTGGTACAACGTCTCCGATAATAGCACCGCCGGTTGAGGCATTAACAAGACACTTAACACCCTTTCTGCGCATAGCTTCCAGAATATTTACGGTTCCTTGAACATTTACCTCAAAATTATGGGCAGGATTTTTTATTGAATCGATAACTCCCGTGTCAGCTGCTAAATGGACGATGGCATCAACACCTGCTACTGCTTCGTCTACGGTTTTTTGGTCTCTTATATCTCCCCTAATAAAATGATGGGGATACCGGGATAATGAAGTAATACTCCCGGTAGCCTCATTATCCAAGACCAGAATTTCATCATATAAACCCATCTCACTCAGGATTTTGATCAAATTCGAGCCAATGAAACCGCAACCACCAGTAATAAGGATGCGCTTAGGCATAACTTTAGCCACCTGGAAAGACTAAGAAATGGGTTCAGCTACTTCACCAATTTTTTCTTGATAGGAAACATCTGCAAGCTCATTACTTCGCGTCCAATAGGATATACAGGGAATTTTGGAGTAGTCTGCTCGATTTCGATAACGCTCTGTTATCTCTGTAATTTCATTCAGAAGACTATCCTTTATAAGCGCAGGCCTCCATCCGAAAGAACGTAAAAGGTCATTGCGTACATTTAAATCATTTCTTTCCGCTTCTCGTCTTGGATTTGGAAGATAACTAATTTCACAGTTAGTAAGTGATTGAACCAATTTTGCCAAATCAGAAAGCGTCTGAGTCTCTGCCATTTGATTCAATATCATTGGCCGATCCCCCTCGGAAGGTGGGTGTAGTAGCGCTTGTTCCACGCACTTACAGGTATCAGAAATATGAATAAATGCCCGTGTCTGGCCTCCAGTTCCATGTACAGTGAGAGGAAAGCCTACTGTGGCTTGCATTAAGAATCTGTTTAATACAGTGCCATAATCACCATCGTAATCGAAACGATTTATAAGTCTCTCATCCAGGCTCGATAGCTCGGTTTGGGTACCCCATACAATCCCCTGATGCAAGTCAGTAATTCGAAGCTTATCGTTCTTCGCATAGTACTGGAACATTTGGGCATCCATGGTTTTGGTCATATGATAGATGGAGCCCGGGTTTGGCGGATATACGATAGAATCAGAAATTTCTCTTCCATCCATCGTATCAATTTTTACTTCTAGATAGCCCTCAGGTATAGGAATAGGCTCCTCATGACCATAGCCATAAACGCCCATTGTACCTAAATGTACAAGGTGAATATCAAGTTGCGATTCTACGATTGCATTTAGAATATTATGCGTTCCACAAATGTTGTTCGATACCGTATAGTTCTTGGTTTCACTACTTTTCATTGAATAGGGTGCGGCACGCTGCTCACCAAAGTGAATAATACTGTCCGGTTTTTCCTCTTTTATGAAATTTAGAAGCTGTGGATATTCCTTCGAGACATCCATTTCAACAAAACGGATATTTTTCCTGGTCAAATCAAACCAGGCAGCCGTCCGCTCTTCCAGCTCACATATAGGGGTCAAAGACTGAACATTAAGCTCTTTATCAATTCTTCTTCTAGAAAAGTTATCAAGAATAATAACATCATGACCAAGATTGCTAAGGTGTAAAGAGGTTGGCCACCCACAAAAGCCATCGCCTCCAACTATTATTAGTTTCAAAGACCCACCTCCATGATATTGTAACTAGCTATATTTACTAGTCGATCCATTTATTGCGAAAAAATAATTATTTTCTGATGCACACTTGAAACATGCCATCTTACGAAATCCAATTTATAACACACGCTACTATGGATTACCGGTTATACGAGTTAGCATCCGCGCCAACTTTTTTAGGTCAAGGCTTGATTACTTTTTCCAGAAAAAATAAATTTATTCTTTGACACATGAATATTTCATGTTTATTAGTATAAGTATATTCAGTGCATTATTTTGGTATAGCTCTCTATTAATAAAATATAATTGCACCATATTTGATTTAAACCATGCGCAACTGCACCCAATTGCAGCATGCAAGTTAATATCCACGCCAAAACTACTTGGTTACTATTACTTGGAAAATTAAATGTCTACTTTAGAAATCAATCAGTTAGATAATTTCGAACAAGGCAAGCAAGCAGCTTTGTCTGGTGAGATAGATTTGGCAAGAGAGCTTTTACGACCAATTGCCGACCTGAATCCATTCCATCCGGCAACCTATTTCTTATGCTATGCAGAATCGAAAAAAGGATCGATTTTAAATTGTGATAAGTATGTTTTGACATTTATTTCCAGACATCCACACCATGTCGGTATGCGAACAATATCCGCTATGCTAAATATTGCCAAGGGTGACATTGATCAGGCAGAAAAAGATATAAAGATTGCACTAAAATGCAATCCCGAGCATAAGCGAGCTCTTAAGGTACTCGAACAAACAAAGCTTATTCGTATTGAAAACAGCGCTAGGGAAGCAATTGAAACTCTTGATACATCTAAATCTCACCCTGCTTTCTCCAAACTTTCCAGATCAAAAGCTGCAAAACAGCTTAAAAAAATTGAACCGCTGGAAGATTGGGACAATCACGAGTTGCAAGCAAAGATTGCTTTTTTCCATAACTGTACAAATGTGCGCCACGCCCTCAAAAATTTTGATTCAGATCTTATCAGTAGTGCCGTTGAACTTGGCTACTGCACCTGGCCAAGGAAATTACACAAATATGTACGAGGGTGCAATGTACTAGATGTTGGTTGTGGTTTTGGTGGTTATGCGATGGGGTACCTTTGTGCCGGTGCCAATAGTTACACCGGTGTAGACCCAGCTATGTCTCTTGACTCCAGGAGAGTAAGAAATAAACGCATTAGGAAGTGGGTAAATGCACCAATGTCCGGGCAGGACATTATTGATTTAATTCCTGACATCGACTTACGTCAATGCTCTACTCGCGATCTGGTGGGTTCCAAAACTTTCGATACGATATGCCTTCACAATGTAACAGAGCACCTTCTTGAAATTGAAGGTGTGTTTGAGGATATTGCTAGTTTACTAGCCAAAGGCGGTAAGGTGGTTTTTCTCCACCATAACTTTTATGGCTGGAGTGGACATCATATGCCACCTCACAACCCATCACTCCTTGATGAGAGCAATCCGGATCATCTCAAGTTTTGCGATTGGAATCATATTAATATCGTTCGAGAGCTGCCTCAAGATCACTACTTATATACACACCTAAATCGAATTCGGATCGATGAAATACGAGCTTTAACACGTAAATATTTCAATATCGAAACCTGGGAACTACAGCCCTCGCCAGAATCAGTCCTAAAACGGTTAACTCCACAGATTGAAACTAAGGTTAGAGAAACAATACCTGACATTACACTTGATGAGCTAAAAACAAATGTTGTTTTCTGTGTAGCTTACGCAAAATAGACAACTACTACTTATCTGTTGGAGTAACACAATGTACACCATTGAAAATGCTGAAGTTTCAAGAGGGTGCTATGTACATCCTGAGATATCATTTTCCGAAGCACAAGTTCCGCAGTCAGTATTCGACATACCAGGTATGGTTTCTGTAGCAGAAAGAAAACTACTCTACTCTTTAGCATCAAAAAATTATAAAAAAAATGGATTCATTATTGATGCTGGCAGCTTTATGGGAGCGTCTGTTGCTTCATTAGCACAAGGGTTTCTCAATAATCCCGAGATTGACTCTAAGAAGCATACAAATATCTTAAATAGGAAGCCCATTAGCAGTTATGAGCTTGGCTTTTTACCTAAACCTGCAAATGGTACAGACCGGGTGTGGGAATGTGGTTCCCTTACCTATCAGTTTGGTGATTCATTCGTTCCCATCTTGGAGGAAAGCGTCTCCCCATATAGCTCCTTAGTTGATCTTAATATAGGTGATTTCAATGAGTTTAGTTGGTCAGAAGATCCTATTGAGATTTGTTTTATTGATGTATGTAAAACAAAGGAGCTTAACAAACATGTGTCAAAGCAGTTCATGCCAAAGCTAATTGAAAATAAATCTTTCTTTATTAATCAAGATTTTTTCTTTGATCGACTTCCCTGGATTAAAGTTACCATGGGATATCTTGATAAATATTTCGAATGGTATGGACAGGTATTTTCTAGTTCTATATACAAATGTAAGAAGTCTATTCCGAAGGAAGTCGCGGAATATGATCCATTTATAGAGGCAACACTAGATGAGTGTCTGAAATTACACGATATGCACCCCAATGAACATCTATCTGACTCATATAAACTACGCATGAGTTTATCTCGTTCTTATTTGATAGCAATGAAAGGACGGAAGGACGATGCTCTTGATTATTTGAAAGATGTTGAGAAAGAGTACGAACACATAATGGATGAAAATACTTCTGTAGATAGGAATGATCGTTTTCGCTTCAATAGAACAGCACGGCAAATAAAGGCAGGAATTTTATAAAAACAGTTAATTTAGCTAGAATAATACTTATACAGTTTTTTTCGTATTTAGGTTGTTCTAAACACAGAGCAGCCTGGGATTACCTATTAACTTATATTTCGGTAGAAAACCTTTCATTTTCACTTGAAAAATATGAACATATCATAAATGCAAAAAAATAATATTTAAATCTCACTTAGATTTATTCAATTCTATAAAGATATCTTAGCCAGCAGGTACCACATGCTGGCTACTCTTAATAACTAATATTAAGATGAAAATTTTAGGTTTCACTCATTTCTATATTTAATGCATCATCCAGCAACTGAGCCTTTTTGAATGCCTTTCGTTCCGACAGGCGTTCAACATATTTCTGATACTCTTCACGCTTCTCTATGGTACCAAATTGTAACCCCCACCAAAGCTGCGAGCCTATATATACATCTGCAGCAGTAAAACGTTCCCCTGTGATATAGGGACTGGAAGTAACCGCCCCCGATAAAGTATCTAATGCCAATTGATAATTACCATAACCTAACATTTGCTGCTTATCAATTCCGGCCTGCTCCCCGAAGATATACTTATTTACAACCGCAGACTCTACAGGCCCGGCAGAGAAGAACATCCAACGGTAATACTTTGCTCGTTCAATATCATTTTGAGGGGCTAGACCAGCGTCAGAAAATACTTCAGCAAGATAAATACAGATTGCGGCTGCTTCGGTTATTACTCGCTTGTTATGAACTAGTGTAGGTACCTTACCCATTGGATTTAACGATAAGTACTCTGGGGTTTTCATTGCTTCCCCATATTGAAGTACTATTACCTGGTAGGGTACCTCAAGTTCTTCCAACATCCAGCGTATAATGCCACCGCGAGACTGTGGGTGTGTGTACAGTGTTATATCATTAGTCATAGTTCTCTCCTTGATTATGAATTCCATTCACAGTTTATCAGTAGAAGAATTAAGTATTCGAGGAATAAAGATACCACGATTAAAAAATATATACTTCTGGCTTTTAGCCATTCAATTAATAATGAAATTCCCCTACAACCACTCAGCCAACTCAATAGTAATAAATTCCGGACCCTCAATATATACAAGCTTGCGTTTTTGGTACTCGAGTATTTCACTTCGAGTACGGATACCATTCTCATTCAAGAATTTAAGGGTTTTCTCAATGTCATCTACTGCAAAGCATAAATGATTGTAGCCGGGGCGTGCCAGACTAAAAATAGACGGATCTGACTTAACCTTTGGATTTCTATAGTGCAAAAGTTGTATTTCAAATCTAGGGGAAGAATTTTTCAGAACCATGGTTAAATGATCAGCTTCTACATTCTCTACCTGTAAATACTTGGATACTTTTTCGCCTGAAATTAGATCTGTAACTTCTAGTTCAAAGTTCAGCAGCTGGAAGAACTTCACACTCGATTGAAGTTCATTCACCACAATTGTGACATGATCAGGATGCTTCAACATTACAAACTGGACTCCAATAATACCATTTAGAAATTTTAGCACTACGAATTATTAATTTATTCTTGATAGATAGATCAGTAATCTTTCAGTACCAATTTGATATAAATGCCACTAAAATTCGCCTATAAAAATAGAATTTTTATATTATTAAATTGATGCTACATTTAACCTAATAAATTGCATCCTCTATAAATAGTTGTTTATAAAAAATTATAAATATTTCCTTTAGATATATAAATTAATAGGAAAATCTAATTATCTGGTAATTAAGAGTTCAAAACTCCTAAAATGGCTAGTCTTTACATTAATCACATTTATTACAAGATCATGCAATGAAGCTCAGGCAAATAAAAAGGATATTTCACAATTTATAGCGCACTCTAGACGACGATTTAACGCCCACCAACACCTTCCAGACGGCGGTCCGGCAATTTAAGAAGGGAAAATATTCGGTTTTTTCAAGAGAGTGAGATCGATCAGTATCCATCAAGGGCTAGGTCATTAGACCACCAGAGCAAACTTATCATACCGGAATTTATCATTTCTCATACTGACTATCATAAATCTGAATGGTTGGTGGCCACGTTTAGCAACTTTTGGAATCGTTGAAGGAATTGACTTTTTCTACAAAGAAGCAGCTATCAATTGACGGCCATAGTAAGAAATTTAAATTTTTATAGGCCATTGAATCCATGTCTTAAAATAACAGAATAATTTCACAAGTGTTTCACATGGTCATAGTATAGGAATAAACAATCGCACTTATGTATAGATATATTCTTATACCTTTTTCTACACAAATTTATACTTTAGGTAGCATTCAGTAATTAACACTGAGCTGAATAGGGAGGGGTACAAGTTCACCAAAGCCAACTTTACCCAATCCCATGTAATGAATTAAGTGTAAAGATTGTAGGTGAAAAGTGTAGGAAGGTAGATTTCCAGAAAAAGAAGCCAACAAGAATAGAAAAAGCAGCCGAAGCTGCTTTTTTTGCCTTGAAGTCGGCCCTACACAAATATAAGAGCTACTTACTTACCGGCCGCCTTGCGGATTGCCTGCAGAGTACGCAGACGCGCCTCGGCTTCAGCCAGCTGGGCTGAGATACGCGCATAATCGACTTCAGATGGTGCCTTGTGCAGGGCGTGTTCCGCTTCTTCGCGGGCCTTCTGCGCGGCTTCCTCATCAATTTCACGCTCGGCTACATCCGCGAGGATGGTAACCATATTCGGCTGCACTTCGGCGTAGCCACCGCTGACGAACAGTACTTCCTCTTCACCACCGGGCTTGATGATGCGTACCGGACCGGGCTTCAGGGCGGTAAGCAGCTGCGCGTGGCCGTAGGAGAGACCCAGCTCACCTTCAATACCACTCACAATCACCATCTGCACCAGTCCGGAGAAGAGAGACTGCTCGGCGCTGACAATGTCACAATGTACTGTCATGGCCATAGTATATGCCTCTCTGGCTTAGCCTTTGGTCTTGTTGGCTTTTTCCACAGCTTCGTCGATGGTTCCCACCATGTAGAAGGCCTGTTCAGGCATGTGGTCATATTCACCGTTCAGGATGCCCTGGAAGCCACGGATGGTTTCTTTCAGGGAAACATATTTACCTGGTGCACCGGTGAAAATTTCCGCAACGTGGAACGGCTGGGACAGGAAACGCTCGATCTTACGGGCGCGGGCTACGGTCTGCTTGTCCTCTTCAGACAGTTCGTCCATACCCAGGATCGCGATAATGTCCTTCAGCTCTTTGTAGCGCTGCAGTACGGACTGTACGCCACGGGCCACTTCGTAGTGTTCCTGACCGATTACCTGCGGGTCCAGCTGACGAGAAGTGGAATCCAATGGGTCAACAGCCGGGTAGATGCCTTTAGCGGCGATGTCGCGGCTCAGTACTACAGTGGAGTCCAAGTGCGCGAAGGTGGTCGCCGGAGACGGATCGGTCAAGTCATCCGCCGGTACGTATACCGCCTGGATAGAGGTGATAGAGCCGGTCTTAGTGGAGGTAATACGCTCCTGTAGAACACCCATCTCTTCGGCAAGGGTCGGCTGGTAACCTACCGCAGAAGGCATACGGCCCAGCAGTGCGGATACTTCGGTACCGGCCAGGGTGTAACGGTAGATGTTGTCGACGAACAACAGTACGTCTTTGCCTTCATCACGGAATTTTTCCGCCATGGTCAGGCCGGTCAGGGCTACACGCAGACGGTTGCCGGGCGGCTCATTCATCTGCCCGTAAACCATCGCCACTTTGGAGTTCGCTTTGTTTTCCAGGTCAACAACGCCGGATTCAGCCATCTCGTAGTAGAAGTCGTTACCTTCACGGGTACGCTCACCAACACCGGCGAACACGGACAGGCCGGAGTGCTCGGTAGCGATGTTGTTGATCAGTTCCATCATGTTTACGGTTTTACCGACACCGGCACCACCAAACAGACCAACCTTACCACCCTTGGCGAACGGGCAAACCAGATCGATTACCTTAATGCCGGTCTCCAGCAGTTCGGTGGAGCTGGACTGCTCTTCGTAGGTCGGCGCAGCGCGGTGGATAGAGGAGCGCTCTTTCTCACCGATAGGGCCACACTCGTCAATTGGGTTGCCGAGCACGTCCATGATGCGACCGAGGGTTTCCAGGCCAACCGGTACAGAAACCGGAGCGCCGGTATTGCGCACGGGCAGACCGCGGCTGATACCTTCGGATGAACCCATGGCAATAGCGCGTACCACGCCGTCACCCAACTGCTGCTGCACTTCCATGGTGAGGTTCTTGTCCTCAACCACCAGTGCGTCGTATACATTCGGAACAGAATCGCGTGGGAATTCCACGTCGATGACCGCTCCGATCACTTGCACAATTTGCCCGTTACTCATTTCCGGATCCTCAGCTTTAAATTCTTTCTAGGCTGGCCATTTCAGGTGAGGGCAGCGGTTTAAACCGCCGCCGCGCCGCCGACAATTTCGGACAGTTCCTGGGTAATGGCCGCCTGGCGCGCCTTGTTGTAGACAAGCTGCAACTGATCGATCAGCTCACCGGCGTTATCGGTGGCGCTTTTCATCGCGATCATACGCGCTGCCTGTTCACAGGCTTTGTTTTCAACTACTGCCTGGTATACCTGGGACTCGATATAGCGAGCCAGCAATCCATCCAGCAATTCAACCGGATCCGGCTCGTAGAGGTAGTCCCACTCGTGCATGAGCTTTTCATCTTCGTCCTTCGGCAGCGGCAGCAATTGCTCAACCTGCGGCTTCTGGGACATAGTGTTGATAAACTCATTGGATACCAGGAACAGACGATCGATATCGCCTTCTGCGTAACGGTCCAGCATTACCTTTACTGAGCCAATCAGCTGGTTAGCCTGGGGCGCATCGCCCAGATCGCGTACCGCTGCGACAACCTTGCTGCCGATGGCATTAAAGAAACTGGCCGCCTTGTTACCTACCGCGCAGACTTCGACGTCGACACCTTTTTCGGACCACGCCTGCATCTCGCGAATAGCGGCTTTGAACATATTGATGTTCAGGCCACCACAGAGTCCGCGGTCAGTGGATACCAGGATAAAACCGACCCGCTTGGCCTCGCGCTCCCGCAGGTAAATATGCTGGTACTCGGCCGAAGCGTTGGCGACGTGGCCGATCACTGCGCGTATGCGCTGGGCGTAGGGGCGCCCCAGTGCCATGCGATCCTGAGCCCTGCGCATTTTACTGGCCGCAACCATTTCCATTGCGGCAGTAATTTTCTGCGTGCTCTTGATGCTGGCAATTTTTGTGCGTACTTCTTTTCCGCCTGCCATAGTGATTTACCTTGTTCGCTGGAAGTTAGATTCCGAAAGAGCGGACACGCCGCTCTTTCGCGCTCTCCAGGGAGTTCTTACCAGCTGCTAGTAGCGACGAATTTCTCGATAGCGGCTTTGAATGCTGCGTCGATTTCGTCGTTGTAGTTACCAGTCGCGTTCACTTTCTCCATCAGCTCTGCGTGTTCGCTGTTCATGTAAGCGAGCAGGGCGGCTTCGAAATCGAGAACCTTGGCAACTTCTACTTCTTTCAGGTAACCCTTGTCGGCAGCGTAAACGGAAACTGCCATATCCGCGATAGACAGCGGAGAGTACTGCTTCTGCTTCATCAGCTCGGTTACACGCTCACCGTGATCCAGCTGAGCCTTAGTGGCTTCGTCCAGGTCAGAGGCAAACTGAGAGAATGCAGCCAGTTCGCGATACTGGGCCAGAGCGGTACGGATACCACCGGACAGCTTCTTGATTACCTTGGTCTGCGCTGCACCACCTACACGGGATACGGAAATACCCGGGTTGATCGCAGGGCGGATACCGGAGTTGAACAGATCGGTCTCGAGGAAGATCTGACCGTCGGTAATGGAAATCACGTTGGTCGGTACGAACGCGGATACGTCACCAGCCTGGGTTTCGATGATCGGCAGGGCGGTTAGGGAACCGGTTTTGCCTTTCACTTCACCGTTGGTGAACTTCTCTACATACTCAGCGTTTACACGCGCAGCGCGCTCCAACAGACGGGAGTGCAAGTAGAAAACATCACCGGGGTAGGCTTCACGTCCGGGTGGACGCTTCAGCAACAGGGAGATCTGACGGTAGGCCCAAGCCTGCTTGGTCAGGTCATCGTATACAATCAGGGCGTCTTCACCGCGATCGCGGAAGTACTCACCCATGGTACAGCCGACGTAGGGAGCCAGGAACTGCATCGCAGCCGGATCGGCGGCGCCAGCGGCGACTACGATGGTGTGGTCCATAGCGCCGTGCTCTTCGAGCTTGCGCACTACGTTGGCAATAGAGGACTGCTTCTGGCCCACGGCAACGTAGATACACTTAACGCCAGTGCCTTTCTGGTTGATGATGGCGTCGATCGCCACAGCAGTCTTACCGATCTGACGGTCACCGATGATCAGCTCACGCTGGCCACGGCCAATCGGGATCATCGTATCAACCGCTTTCAAACCGGTTTGTACAGGCTGGTCAACGGATTGACGGGCGATAACGCCAGGCGCTACTTTTTCCACCGCATCGGTCAGCTTGTTATTCAGCGGGCCCTTACCGTCGATCGGGTTACCCAGCGCGTCTACAACGCGGCCGAGCAGTTCCGGACCAACCGGGGTTTCCAGGATACGGCCGGTACAACGACATTTCTGGCCCTCAGCCAGCGCCTTGTAGTCGCCCAGGATTACAGCACCAACGGAGTCGCGCTCCAGGTTCAGCGCCATACCGTAAACGCCGCCTTCGAACTCGATCATCTCACCGTACATCACATCGGCCAGGCCGTGGATGCGGATGATGCCGTCGGATACGGAAACAATAGTGCCCTCATTTTGGGCTTCAGTGCTCACATCGAGATTTTCGATGCGGCTCTTGATGATTTCACTGATCTCAGAGGGATTCAGTTGCTGCATGCTCTGTTCCTCAAGTCCCCCGCCGGCTAGTGCCGATGGGGAGAGTAATTTAGGAGTTCATCGCCTCGGCGAGCTTGGCCAGACGGCCGCGTACGGTACCGTCGATGACTGTATCACCGGCGCGGATGATCGCGCCGCCCAGCAGGCTCTCGTCCACCGAGCTGTGCAGATGTATTTCGCGTTCAAACTTCTTGCTGAGTTTCTGGCCCAGCTCTTGCGCCTGCGCGTCGCTCAAGGCTTGTGCGGAAACAACTTCCACCTCGAGGGTGGCTTCTGCCCGCGCTTTCAGCTCTTCGAACAACTCGGAAATTTCCGGCAGCAGCTGCAGACGGTGGTTTTCCGCCAGCAACCGGATGAAGTTCTTTCCGTGCTCGCCGAGCTCGTCTGAACAGATCGACAGGAATTTATCTGCGCGCTCTTCACTGGTGAGCTGTGGGTTATCCAGCAGCTCACGCACTTTTTTGTTCTGGCTGACCGCCGCCGCGGTTTCCAGCGCAGTGCTCCAACCGCTGAGGTCGGAGGCTTGCTGCGCATAGGTAAATGCGGCTTTAGCGTAGGGCCGGGCCAGTGTGCTGAGTTCCGCCATGGGGTTCCTCGCTTACAGCTCGGCTGCCAGTTTATCGATCAGGTCGTTGTGCGCTTTAGCGTCGATATTGACCGCAAGAATCTTCTCCGCACCAAGGACAGACAGATCTGCCACACGGCTGCGCAGTTGCTCTTTCGCGCGATTCACTTCCTGGTCGATCTCAGCTTTAGCGGCAATCTTGAGGCGATCGCCTTCAGACTGCGCCGCTTGCTTGGCTTCATCGAGAATCTGATTGGCGCGCTTGTTGGCACCATCGATAATCTCGTTAGCCTGATCTTTGGCTTCCTTCAACTGCTCGGCAGCTTTGCGCTTGGCCAGTTCCAGATCCTTCTGCGCGTGTTCGGCGTCAGCGAGACCATCTGCGATCTTCTGCTCACGCTCTTTCATCACGCCCAAAAGTGGCGGCCAAACAAACTTCCAGCAAAACCAGACGAAAAACAGGAAAGTAATCGACTGGCCGATTAGAGTCAGGTTGATATTCACACCGACACCTCTTGCTCTTTAAATAGGGTTAAGGGCAATTGGAACGGCGTAATTAAACCAGACCAGGAGCTACGGCGAAGATCAGGTACATAGCGATACCAACACCGATCATCGGAACTGCGTCAAGCAGACCTGCCATCAGGAACATTTTGCCCTGCAGAGCCGGGGCCTGTTCAGGCTGACGGGCGGAACCTTCCAGCAGTTTGCCACCCAGAGTACCGAAACCGATAGCGGTGCCCAGGGCGCCCAGACCGATCAGCAGTGCACTTGCGATGTAAACCAGACCTAATGCTTCCATTGTGTTCTCCAAATCAAAGTTAAAGAGTTGTTGTAGAGGTCGAAAAAAGGGTTAAAAACTTATTGATCGTGCTCGTGTTCATCGTCGCGATGGTGCGCCATCGCCATGTACACGGTGCTCAATACCATAAATACGAACGCCTGAAGGATGATCACCAGCACATGGAAGATCGCCCAGCCCATATGCAGGAGACCCGCACCGATAAAGCCGAGGACACCCACACCGAAGACAATCGCGATCAGGATAAAGATCATCTCACCGGCATAGAGGTTTCCGAACAGTCGCAGGCCCAGGGAGATCGGCTTGGCAATGAGAGAAACAGCTTCCAACAGGAAGTTCACCGGGATCAGCAGAATGTCAAAGAACAACTTGCCAGTATGGAAAGGGTGCAGAGTCAGCTCTTTTAGGAAGCCGAGTGCACCTTTTTCGCGAATACTGAAGAAAATCATCAGCGCAAATACCGCCAGAGCCATACCCAAGGTGGCGTTGGGGTCAGTGGTTGGAACCACTTTAAAGAAAAGGTGATCATTTCCGGAGATCTTGGCGGCAGCCATCGGCAGCCAGTCAACCGGTACCAGGTCCATCAGGTTCATCAGGAACACCCACACAAAGATGGTCAGCGCCATAGGGGCTACCATTGTGTTGCGGTGGGGGAAGGTTTCCCTAACCAGCTTGTCAATAAACTCGGTTACCAGCTCCACAAAGCTCTGGAACCCGGTGGGTCTGTCCACACTGGCCTTCCTAGCCGCGCGGGCAAACAGGAAGCAGAAAATCAGACCGAGGCCGATAGACCAACCCAAGGTATCTACGTGCAGGGCCCAAAAGCCCATATCCGCAGCTTCCTGGGAGGAATGCGCCATAGTCCATGTAGACTCATTGAGCACAGTGCCATCGGCACGGGTATACCCGGCCGGCAGCTTGCCATAAGTCATATTTTGCAGGTGGTGTTGGATATACGCCGTCGCGGTTTGAGCTTCGCCTGCCATAGTTCCTCAACAATCGTAAAAGTAAGAATTCTTTTTTCTTATCCACCGGCTAGCGGACCATGCGCGCTACCAAAATCCACTGCACGATTACACAGAGGGCGTAGCTAATAAAAAGCGCCGCAGCATTTATTGGCTTGACGGTGGCAAACACCGCTGCAAAACCTGCCATGGTCAATATAAATTTGCCGGTTTCCGCGCGGTAGAAATTACCTACCACACGAGGGGCCGCGCGCGCACCGCTGTCGCGAAAGGCGCGCCTGCCAAAATATGCGCTAGGCAGTGCACATAATGCACCACCAATAAATACGGAGAGCGCCGTCACCGGTTTGCCACTCAAGTGCAGTACCGCACTGGCCACCGATACCAGCAAAAGCTGTACCGCGGCTATTCGTAATACCGGGGGTTTTGTCATAGACGGGATAAGCCGACTTTTTTGCGCTGTCCGCCCAAAATTTGGGCGTGCGAATTATGCTGCAACAGCATCGCCGATTCAACCGGCAAATGTCGCCAACTTATTTGATTTTCGGGAGGTTTTGGGCGGAATTGCCCAGCGCAGTGAGTATTTGCCAACAGTTATTGCGCGCGCCACTAGGGCGCGCATTTCTTTGTTGGCTCAATCTTCGGCGTAACCCAGATGGGCTAGGATTCCATCCAGCTCTTCCAAGGTCGTGTATTTGAGCACCAGGCGACCATTGCCCTTATCGTTATGATCGATAGACACGGGCACACCGACTTTTTCTGCCAGGCGCTCGGTAAGGCGGCGGATATTGGGATCGGGCTTAGCTTTTTCCGGCGCAGGGGCAGCTGGCTGCTGCAAGCGGCGCACCAGCGCCTCTGTCTGGCGCACGGTGAGGCTGCGCTCGACTACCTGGCGCGCGGCAGAACGCTGGGTGGCACCGGAGAGACCGAGCAATGCTTTGGCGTGGCCTAACTCCAAATCGCCACGCTCCAGGAAAGTGCGCACCTCTTCGCTGAGGCTCAATAAGCGCAGTAAGTTGGTCACGGCAGTTCGGGATTTGCCCACCGCATCGGCCACTTCCTGCTGGGTCAGCTTGAACTCATCCTGTAAACGCTTGAGGGCTACAGCTTCCTCTACCGGATTCAGGTCTTCGCGCTGGATATTTTCAATCAGCGCCATAGCGATGGCAGCTTCATCGGAAACGCTGCGCACCAGCGCCGGCACTTTCTCCAGTCCCGCCAATTGGGCCGCGCGCCAGCGCCGTTCACCGGCGATGATTTCATAGCTCTGCTCACCGATACCGCGCACGACGATCGGCTGCATAATGCCCTGGGCGCGTATCGAGTCCGCCAGCTCTTGCAGGGATTCCTGTGGAAAATCCCGGCGTGGCTGGTAGCGGCCGCGCTGCAAAAACTCTATCGGCAACTCCTTCAACTCACCGTCGACCACGGCGGTTTCGGTTTCAGCTTCACCGGTAGCCTCGGCGATCGCGGTGCTGTTTTTATTGCTGATCAGGTGGGATAAACCCCGGCCCAGTCCTTTGCGTTTGGCGGCCATAGTAATTACCCCTTATACGGCTTCCGCCACAGGGCGGCTTTTCTTATTGGAAGATTGATTGGCGGGATGGCGGCGATTGATTTCGCAAGCCAGTGCCAGGTAGGCAATAGCCCCTTTCGAATGGCGGTCGTAATCCAGCGCCGGCTTGCCGAAGCTGGGAGCCTCTGCCAAACGGACATTGCGCGGGATACAGGTTCGATACAGGCGATCGCCGAAAAACTCCTGCAACTGCGCCGACACTTCGCTGGTGAGACTGTTGCGCGGATCGTACATGGTGCGCAAGATGCCCTCGATTTTCAGGTCCGGATTGGCGGCCTGCTGGATCTGGGTGATGGTATCCACCAGTGCTGATAACCCCTCCAGGGCATAGTATTCACACTGCATGGGAATCAATACGCCGTGAGCTGCACAGAGGGCGTTTACCGTCAGCATATTCAACGATGGCGGACAGTCGATAATCACGTAGTCATAACGATTGCTCACCGCAGCCAGGGCGCGGCGCAGGCGGGATTCGCGCCCCTCCAGATTCAGCAACTCCACCTCTGCCGCAGACAGGTCACCGTTGCCCGGGATCAAATCAAAACCGCTCTCTGTGGATACAATGGCCTGCTCAACGGGTAATTCAGCGGCCAGCACATCGTAACCGGACACCTCCAGGTCACTTTTATCCACACCACTGCCCATGGTGGCATTGCCCTGGGGGTCCAAATCGATCAGCAATACGCGCCGCTTGTTGGCAACCAAAGATGCGGCCAGGTTGACGCAGGTAGTGGTCTTGCCAACCCCGCCTTTCTGGTTGGCCACAGCAAATATCTTGCTCAAGATTCTTGTCCTTTGTTGTTTCCGGGTGCGTTTGCCCCGACGCCGGCTCGGCTTCGGGCGGCGGCTGTTGTGCCCCACGATAGGGGAGCAGGATTGGGCGGGCGATAAACCCGCCAAACTATCATCTTATTCTGTGCGACAGAGCTGAATCATATGTCGCTCACCGTCGCAGCCGGGCACCGACAACCGGTGCACCTGCTCGACCTTAATGCCTTTTGGCAGAGCGCTCAACTCATCCTCAGGTAGCTTGCCCTTCATGGCATAAAAACGACCCTTGGGTGCCAACATGTGCTCACTGCCATTGACCATATCCTCGATGGAGGCAAAGGCGCGGGAAACCACACCGGCAAAAGGCTGATCTGGTACAAAGGCTTCTACCCGCTCATTGACTACCGTGATATTGGGCAGGGGCAGGGTGCTGGCCACTTGGAACAGGAAGCGGGTCTTCTTGCCATTGCTGTCGAGCAGGGTGATGGCGCGCTCCGGATGCACAATTGCCAGGGGAATTCCCGGCAGGCCGCCTCCGCTACCCACATCGATTAAAGAGCCTTCGCCACAGAGATTTACCACACTGAGGCTGTCGATAATATGGCGCTCCAGCATCTGCTCCGGGTCGCGTATGGCGGACAGGTTGTAGGCACTGTTCCAGCGGGCAAAAAGCGCCAGGTATTCCAGTAGCTGATCCTGCTGCCGGTCACTGAGTGTCACCGACATCTGTGCCGCCGCCTCTAACAGGCGCGGACGAAACTGTTCCATTGAGTGAGAAATGGGTCTATCCCCCAGTAGTCCCGCGAAATTCAAACCCCGCAGGGCCTCGCGGGATACCCTGTGGACAACCGATTTATACCGCTTTTTTGCGCTTGAGCAGCCCGCGCTTTTTCAACTGGATCAGCAGCAGGGATATGGATGCGGGCGTCACGCCCGGTATCCGCGAGGCCCGCGCCAGGGTATCCGGGCGGGTCTCTCCCAGCTTTTGCTTAACCTCATTGGACAGACCGGAAATATCGCTGTAGTCGAAGTCCGCCGGGATCGGGGTATCTTCGTAGGCCTGCAAGCGCTCAATTTCCTCGCGCTGGCGATCGATATAGCCGGCGTACTTGGCCGAAATTTCCACCTGTTCGGCAACCTGCTCGTCGGTTACCGCTTCCCCTTTGAGGCCCGCCACATCCTGATAGCCCAGTTCCGGACGGCGCAGCAGGTCCATCAGGCTATACTCCCGCGCCAATGGCTGTGGCAGTTTGGTTTCTACGGAGGCGGCCTGGGGCGTCTTTGGGTGCACCCAGGTATCTTGCAGTCGCTGGGTTTCCCGGGCGATCGCCTCGCGCTTTTCACTGAACGCGGCCCAACGGGTATCGTTGACCAGGCCCAATTCGCGGCCTTTTTCAGTCAGACGCAGGTCAGCATTGTCCTCACGGAGCAGCAAGCGATATTCCGCGCGGCTGGTAAACATGCGGTAGGGCTCTTTGGTACCACTGGTGATCAAATCATCCACAAGCACGCCCAGGTAGGCTTCATCCCGACGCGGGGACCAGGCTTCGCGCTCCTGGGCCTGTAGGGCGGCGTTGGCACCAGCCAGAAGTCCTTGGGCAGCCGCTTCCTCGTAGCCGGTGGTGCCATTGATCTGTCCGGCAAAGTAGAGCCCCTGGATAAATTTGGTTTGCAGGGACGGCAAAAGGTCGCGCGGGTCGAAGAAATCGTACTCAATTGCATAGCCAGGGCGAGTGATATGCGCCTTTTCAAAGCCTTTGATGGAGTGCACCAGCTCAATCTGTACGTCGAAGGGCAGGCTGGTGGAAATACCATTGGGGTACAGCTCGTTGGTGGTCAACCCTTCCGGCTCGATAAACACCTGGTGGCTATCTTTGTCCGCAAAGCGGTGCACCTTGTCTTCGATGGAGGGACAGTAGCGCGGGCCAATCCCTTCAATCACGCCGGAATACATGGGCGAGCGATCGAGCCCACCCTGGATAATTTCATGGGTGCGGGCATTGGTGTGGGTAATCCAGCAGCAGACCTGGCGCGGGTGCTGATCGCGGCTGCCCAAATAAGACATCACCGGTGTGGGGCTATCTCCCCACTGTTCCTCCAGCTCGCTGAAATCTACCGAGCGGGCATCAATACGGGGAGGGGTGCCAGTTTTGAGGCGGTCGACGCGGAAAGGCAGTTCGCGCAGACGATCTGCAAGGGCAATCGAGGGCGGGTCTCCAGCGCGGCCGCCGGCGTGGTTATCCAAGCCGATATGTATACGCCCACCGAGGAAAGTCCCGGCGGTCAGTACCACTGTCTTGGCGCGAAAGCGCACACCTGCATTGGTGACAACGCCCACAACGCGTTCACCTTCGACAATCAGGTCATCCGCCGCTTGCTGGAAGATCTCCAGGTTTTCCTGTGCCTCCAGGATCGAACGGATAGCAGCGCGATACAGGGCTCTATCGGCCTGGGCCCGAGTTGCCCTTACCGCAGGACCTTTGCGGGCATTGAGGACCCGGAACTGGATTCCGCCCAGGTCTGTTGCCGCTGCCATAGCACCGCCGAGGGCATCGACTTCCTTAACGAGATGACTCTTGCCGATGCCACCTATGGCCGGGTTGCAGGACATTTGCCCAAGAGTCTCGATATTGTGAGTCAGCAGCAGGGTAGAAGCTCCCATTCGCGCGGCTGCCAGGGAGGCTTCAGTACCTGCGTGGCCTCCGCCGATCACGATTACATCATAGTTTTTGGGGAAATCCATAGTGGCTGCTACTGGTTACAACTGGGGGCGCACATTTTATAGTCAGTGTACGCCCCTCAGCAATTAGCTGTTTGTCATAGCTGGTCTTTTATCTTTCTCACTCTCAGATACTTTGTATGAGCTCCCTATCCAGCAAGGCGGAAATTGAGTCTTGCTTAGGCCCTTTTGAATGAAAGATTACTTATCTCTTAATGCTCTTATTAAAGAATGAATATATCTCTTATATGAAGTGTTTTGATTTTATTGTTTTTATTAGCGCGTTTGGAATGCGGTATAAAACAAAAAAAATCATTAAAATCAATGGTTTACATCAAGTAAAACTACAGTTTAAACCCCTTGGTAGTAGGGGGTGCAAGTAGGGTATGGCGTTGTGGAAACTTGGGATAACTTTGCGTATCGAGTCTTAGGCTCAAAGTTATCATCATATGATTAGCCATCTTTACGGGTATTTATCCCCTTTTTTGCTCACACTAGTATTTTTTCGACTAGGGTTAGTGGGATTTTGCCAAGGTTCTACGAGGGATACCTGTGTGTAATCTTGAATAATGTATAAACCTGTGAATATAAGGACTCAAGGATGTGAGTTAACCGTGAGATGCGGATTAATAGTTTTATCCACGGGAAATCCCCGTGGACATGTATAACTTACCGAGAGAGGAAGCTGATGGAATACTCAGAGGTTGCTTTCCTCGCGGCATTGCATAGCAGACTGTGTAATGAGTTCAGGGGAAAAGTCCGGGAAAAGTGGGGATAGAATTAATTCACCTCAATAATTCTGAGGTTTTCCTGTGTACAGGGGGTGTGGATGTTGTGCCAGGGAAGATAAGCTGGGGAAATACGGGGGATAAAGGGGAGTTCTTGGTCACTCCCCGTGTAGAGTAAACCGGCGAGAAGCAGGCAGCTTACTATTTGCCGATACAGAAGCTGCCAAATATCTTGCCCAGAAGTTCGTCAGCACTGACTGTCCCGGTGATTTCACCCAATGCCTGTTGGGCTTGGCGTAGGTCCTCTGCTAGCAGTTCTCCAGCCCCACTAGAGTGCAATTGTTGCTGTCCCTGCTCAATAAAGGCCTTAGCGCGATCCAGGGCGTCCAGGTGCCGGCGCCTGGCACTGAAATTACCTTCTGCTGCACCGCTAAATCCGATGCTCTGCTTTAGGTGCTCCCTTAGGCTATCGAGGCCCGCGCCTGTCTTAGCGCTGATAGCGATGACAGGTACGCCTTCGGTATGTGCTTGCAGGCCAGCACTGTATTCGGTGAGGTCAATCTTATTTAAAATCAATGTCAGCTTGCTAAGGTCGTTTAGCTGATTGGTGAATTCGGGCCAGGCCTCAGTAGGATTCAGGGAGTGCAGCTGTTCTGCATCCATTACCAATAGGACTCGGTCGGCCTGGTGTATTTCCACCCAGGCACGCTCAATTCCGATCTGTTCGACTTTATCTGGTGCATCGCGCAGGCCAGCGGTATCGGCAAATTGCAGGGGCATTCCATCAATGTGGATATGTTCGCGCAAGATATCCCTGGTAGTACCGGCAATATCCGTAACGATAGCTGCATCATGCCCTGCGAGGGCGTTTAACAGGCTGGATTTTCCCGCATTTGGGCGACCAGCGATGGCCACCCGCATACCCTCTCGCATGATGGCGCCCTGACGGGCCTGAACTTCTACCGATGTGACCTGGGCTAGTAGAGCTTCAATATCTGCGGCGACCTTGCCATCGGCGAGGAAGTCGATTTCCTCTTCCGGAAAGTCGATGGCCGCTTCAACATAGATACGAAGGTGGGTGAGGCTCTCTACCAGGTCCTCAATCTTCTCGGAAAAAGCCCCCTGTAGTGAGCGCATGGCGTTGCGCGCTGCCTGGGAGCTGCCTGCATCGATTAGATCGGCGATGGCCTCGGCTTGGGTAAGGTCTATTTTGTCGTTGAGAAAAGCCCGTTCAGAGAATTCGCCAGGGCGTGCCTGGCGTGCCCCCTGTTCAATGGCTGCCTGTAGTAATTGGTCGAGAATAACCGGGCCTCCATGCCCCTGGAGTTCGACCACATCTTCTCCAGTGAAAGAGTTGGGGCCGGGAAAGAACAGAGCCAGGCCCTGATCAATCAGTTGTTCGCCATGATAAAAATTCCGGTAGTGGACATAGCGGGGCTCCAGGGGCTTTGCTCCGCAGATTTTTTGGGCAACTTGCAGGGCATTGGCGCCGGAGAGACGGATAATACCAATGCCACCGCGCCCAGGGGCGGTGGCGACGGCGGCGATAGTTTCGCGATTGAGGCTTTGTTGTTTCATCGGCAGAGTTTACTCGACAGAACGGAAAAGGGCCGCTTTTGCGGCCCTTGTTAATAGTGCTTGCTGTGGGTAGATCAGTACTTTCCGGCATCTACCTGCTTGTTGATATACCAGGTCTGGCCGATAGTGATCAGGTTGTTGGCAATCCAGTAGAGTACCAGGCCGGCCGGGAACCACAGGAAAAACACGGTCATCATTACTGGCATCAGCTGCATGATACGTGCCTGGGTGGGGTCAGTAGGGGCTGGGTTTAGCTTCTGCATAAACCACATGGAGGCACCCATCAGAACCGGCAGAATAAAGTAAGGATCCTTTGCCGATAGATCGTGAATCCAGAAAATCCAGGGTGCATGGCGCAGCTCCACAGTTTCAGTGAGCATCCAGTAGAGCGCGATAAATACCGGCATCTGTAACAGGATTGGCAAACAGCCGCCCATTGGATTGATCTTCTCCCGGCGGTAGAGCTTCATGGTCTCTTCCGCGAGTTTCTGCCGGTTGTCCTTGTATTGCTCCTGCAGTTTTTTCATCTGCGGCGCAAACTTGCGCATACGAGCCATGGACTTGGTGCCTGCGGCGGATAAAGGCAGCAGCAGAGTCTTGATAAATACGGTGAGCAGGATAATCGCCCAGCCCCAGTTGCTGACAATATGCTCCTGGATAAAGTGCAGTACGCGGAACAGCGGTTTGGCAATCCACCACAGCCAGCCGTAATCCACGGTCAGGTCCAGATAGGGTGAGATCTCCTCCAGGCGGTAGACATCCTTGGGGCCGGCATAGAAGGAAGCGCTCAGCTCGCCCTGAGTCGCGGCGGGGATTTGTACCGGCTGGGCGGTGAAGCCCATACGGAAGAGTCCGTTGGACAATTCGCGCAGCTCAAAAGTGTTGCGTTCATCCTGTGGGGGAATCCAGGCGCTAAGGAAATAGTGCTGCACCATGGCTACCCAACCGCCTTCCACTGTGGTGCGGGTGGGTTTCTCGGCGATTTCTTCAAAATCCTGCTTGAAGTAATTTTCTTCGTTGGTGTGAAGAGCGGCACCGAGGAAGGGTGACATACCAAAACCGGTATCGGTCACCGGCTCACTGGCATCGCGCTTGATCTGGCCAAACATGGCGGCAGACCAAGGTTTGGCGCTGGTGTTATCTACCAGGTAGGCCACCTGAACGAGGTAGTCACCACGTTTGAAGGTGTAGCGTTTGGTGATATTTGCACCTTCTTGCTGCAGGGTCAGGTCCACAATCAGCTGATCCAGCCCTTCGACCATGGCGTAGTTGGTCTTTTCAACCTTAAATAGGGGGCGGCCAGCGGCGCTATCGGTGCCGTTGTTACCGATCAGACCACTCTGGGCGATATAGGTGTGATAGCGGGTCTGGTTTAACAGGATTAAGGGCTGGTCAGGCGTATCCAGTTTTTCCTGGAACTGTCGCAGGGCCACTTTTACGATATCACCGCCACGAGGATCAATGAGCAGATCAAAGACGTCGGTGGTGACATTGATGAGCGTGCGTTGGCCGCCCTCGGTGCCTGTCTCTGCTGGCGCTTGAGACTCCAGTTGGGGTACATCGCCATTGCCGTTTTCGCTGGTCTGCGCCGGGATTTGGTTGCCGCTCTGTATATCGTTGTGAACTATGGTTTCGCGGTCGAGTTCAGGAGTGTGCTGCTCTTGAAATGCATTCCACTGGAAGATAAGTGCGAGGAGAACCGCGAGAATTCCACCGAGCAGCGTATAGCGTTGCCAATCCATCTTAATACCTAGAGCGTGTTCTTGTGTTTGGTGGGGGGAACCGGGTCCAGTCCACCAGGGTGCCAGGGGTGGCATTTTATAAGGCGGCGCGCAGTTAAATAACCCCCCTTTAAGGCTCCGTGAGTTTCAATCGCCTCTTCGGAGTATCGCGAGCAGGTTGGGTAAAAGCGGCACTGGTTACCTACCCATGGGCTGGCCAGATAGCGGTAGACGTGTATCAGCTTGATCAGTAGCCACTTCATGACTTCGATTGTGGCTGTTGCGCGCGCTTGGCCAGCTTGCGCCAGAGCTTGTTTAGTGTCTTCGCCAGTGCGGCCTTATCCAGATCTGCAACCCCCGGGCGAGCCAATACTACAGCATCCAGCGGCGGCAACTGGTGTTGCTGCAAGCGGAAGGTTTCTCGGGTAATTCGCTTGATTCGATTGCGGTCGGAGGCGTTGCGCACATGCTTCTTGGCAATTACCAAGCCGAGGCGCGGATGCTCAGAATCACTGGGGCATGCGAGGATCAGGAGGTGGGGATGCGCGGCGCGCACAACGTTTTCATTGAAAACCTTGCGATACTGCGCCGCATTAAGCAGGCGCAGAGTCTTGGCAAATCCAAAGCTGCTGCGCACCTGCTGCATAGGGAGAATCTCTAAAAAGAAGAGATATTATGCAGACAGTACTTTGCGGCCTTTAGCGCGACGGCGGGCCAGGATTTTACGGCCGTTTTTGGTTGCCATACGAGCGCGGAAACCGTGAGTGCGTTTGCGCTTCAAGTTGCTGGGTTGAAATGTGCGTTTCATAGTCTTGCTACCTGAGACTTTGTGTTCGAAGTTTCTCGGGACCATCCCCGGCCGCGGCCTGGACTCCGGTCCGGCACAAAGCCGGGGCAGACGGAGCTACGCGCTGCGAAGGCCGCGGATTGTATAGAAAGGCAGCAGTGAAAGCAACGCACTGGCAGGGGAAATTCGGTTCCTTCGCTGACAAATTTTGCGTTCTATTTCCCGTCAATTTATCAAGCCCTTGAGGCGCTTGAAGTATCTCACGATGCCCACTGATTGATCCCAAGATATACACAGGTATCTGTGGATAATTTTTTATGTCTTAACCGTACAGCTGATTAATTGTTGTTCAATTGCTTGATTGTGTGGACTTTTTTACGCTTATTTTTCAACAGAGGTATCCTTTCTTGTGGATAACCTACTGCTAGAAAGGTATACTGCGCCGATCTTATTTTGACGGCCTCGGACGTTTCTTTGTCCGGTCTTGCCGTTTTCTCAGTGGTCTTACCATATTGGGGTTTTGGGGGGTTTCTTGACTGAATCCGTTTGGAAGCAGTGCGCTGGTTGTTTGCAGGACGAGCTACCGTCGCAGCAGTTCAATACCTGGATCAGACCGTTACGCGTCAATCCCGCATGTGCGGAGGGCGAGTTGCGCCTGATCGCGCCGAACCGCTTCGTGTTGGACTGGGTTGGCGGAAAATTCCTGAATCGTATCCGTGAACTCGTGCATCAGTTTTCTCCCGGTCAGCCACTGCAGGTGGCCCTGGAAATTACTGCGCGCCGCCCTGCGCGTTTTCAGCGCAATCGAACTATGGCCGAGCCCGCACCGTCACCGGTACCGACGTCTACACCTATACCTCCTAAGGTACCGTCGGCTATACCAGCATCACCAGATACTTCAGCGGCTCGCGGCGGTTTGGCATCTAATGGCAATTGGCATAGTCCACCACCGTCTTCAACAGCATCTTCCCCACTATCTGCAGCGACCTCTTCATTACCCGTGCAACCCATGCCGGTTGGAGCCTTTGGAAGTGGTTTGCGAGGTACCCCTCATCCGGCCGTGGCAGAGGAGGCTACTGCGGAGCAGATGACGACAGGGGAGCTGGCACTCACTGATCTGCGCCCTCCGGCTATGGGTGAGATGGCACGCTCAATTCCGGAACCGCCGGCGCGCCAGGTGGAGGTAGAGGGGGCTATCAAACATGGCAGTTCGCTCAACCGTAACTTCACCTTTAAATCTTTTGTTGAGGGTAAATCTAATCAACTTGGCCTTGCGGCTGCGCAGCAGATTTCCGATAACCCCGGTGGAGCTTATAACCCACTCTTTATATATGGTGGCGTCGGCCTTGGTAAAACACACTTGATGCATGCGGTCGGTAATGCCCTGTTAGAGCGTAATCCCAATGCCAAAGTGGTTTACCTGCATTCCGAGCGTTTTGTAGCGGATATGGTAAAGGCGCTGCAGCTTAATGCGATTAGTGATTTCAAACGCTATTACCGTTCTGTTGATGCCCTGCTGATTGACGATATTCAGTTTTTTGCGGGTAAGGAGCGCTCCCAGGAGGAGTTTTTCCACACTTTCAATGCACTTCTTGAGGGCGGGCAGCAAATTATTCTGACTTGCGACCGCTACCCCAAAGAGATCGATGGCCTCGAAGAACGTCTTAAGTCACGTTTTGGCTGGGGATTGACTGTAGCCGTGGAGCCTCCGGAACTGGAGACTCGCGTGGCAATATTAATGAAGAAAGCCGAGCAATTTGGTGTGGAATTGCCGCACGATTCTGCTTTCTTTATTGCTCAGCGTATCCGGTCCAACGTCCGGGAACTGGAAGGCGCTCTGCGCAGGGTGATTGCAAATGCCCAGTTTACCGGTCGCGCAATTGATGATGTTCTGGTGCGTGAGGCTTTAAAGGACTTATTGGCCCTGCAAGACCGATTAGTAAGCGTGGACAATATTCAGCGAGTGGTTGCCGAATACTACAAGATTAAGGTAGCGGACCTGCTCTCTAAAAGACGCAGTCGTTCCGTCGCGCGGCCGCGCCAGGTTGCCATGTCATTGGCCAAGGAGCTCACCAATCATAGTTTGCCGGAGATCGGCGATGCCTTCGGCGGGCGGGATCATACAACTGTCCTGCACGCTTGCCGTAAAATCCGCGAACTGCAGGAGTCCGACGCGGATATCCGTGAGGACGTAAAGTTACTGACACGGTCGTTGACCACTTAATCGAATAACTGACAAACAAGGCGAAACTACCGATGAAATTCAATGTAAGCCGGGACGCCCTGCTGAAACCGCTACAACTGGTAGCCGGCGTTGTCGAGAAGCGCCAGACTTTGCCGGTCCTGGCCAATGTATTGATGCAATTACAGGGGCAAGAGCTGTCCCTGACTGGGACTGATCTCGAGGTTGAGATTGTTGGCCGCCTGCCGGTGGACGGTGTGGAGATGGAAGGTGAGGTGACAGTCCCAGCACGTAAATTGTTGGATATCTGCCGATCTTTGCCCGATGGTGCTGAATTAAAATTTGAGCGCGATGGTGAGCGCCTGGTGCTGCGCAGTGGGCGCAGCCGTTTCCAGTTATCAACCCTGCCTGCTGCCGACTTCCCCAATCAGGAGGAAGCAAGCGCCCAAACACGTTTCGACATTTCCCAGCGTGAGATCCGCCGCCTTATTGAAGCGACCAGCTTTGCCATGGCTCAGCAAGATGTCCGCTATTACCTGAATGGCTTATTGCTCGAGTGCCGCCCACAGCAACTTCGTGCCGTCGCCACTGACGGTCACCGGCTGGCCCTCTGTGATCGGGATGCGCCGGGATTAAATGTTTCAACTCCGATACAAGCTATTGTTCCCCGTAAGGGTGTACTGGAACTTGGTCGTCTGCTAGAGGACACTGATACCCAGGCGCAGGTGGTACTGGGTAATAACCATATCCGTGTTGTTAGTGGCCAGTTTACGTTTACCTCCAAATTGGTGGATGGCAAGTTTCCGGATTACGAGCGCGTTCTGCCACGAGGTGCAGGCAATGTTGTTTATGCCGATCGCCAGGGGCTGCGCCAGGCATTCTCCCGTGCGGCCATTCTCTCTAACGAGAAATATCGCGGTGTACGCTTACAGGTTTCCGAGGGGTTACTGCAAATTATTGCCAACAACCCTGAACAGGAGGAGGCTGAGGAGCAGATGTTGGTGGATTATGTGGGAGAGCCTATGGAGATTGGCTTTAATGTTTCTTATCTCCTGGATGTTACCGGTGCAATCCACAGTGACCAAATCCGCATCAGTCTGGCGGATGCCAACAGCAGTGCGCTGTTGCAGCAGCCTGAGGAGGGCGATGCCCTCTATGTGATTATGCCGATGCGCCTATAAGACTCAGGCTGAGAAGCTTGGCTCACTTTCGAGAGGGGACCGCTTTGTATCATGGACAGGTGGTCCCTTTGTTTTTTCAGAATCTTGCGGCTGGCATTCCCCCGGCTAGCGAGGAGAAGGGTCTATGGCACTGACCCGTCTTCTGATCTCCAATTTTCGTAATATCTCTCAAGCTGACCTGTTTTTGGACGCAGGAGTAAACCTGTTCTGTGGTGTAAATGGGAGTGGCAAAACTTCAGTCCTTGAAGCTGTACATATGTTGGCTACAGGTCGCTCCTTTAGATCTCGTCAGCATAAATCTGTTATTCAACATGATCAGCCCGGACTTACGGTTTTTACCCAGCTGGATACGGGGCTCAACCTCGGTGTTGAACGTCTGGCCAACGGTAGTGGTCGTGTGCGTATCAACCAGACGGCAGCTGAGTCCAGTTCACAGCTCGCCAGTTGTCTGCCCTTGCAGTTGATCAATAGTGATAGCTTCTCCGCCCTGGATGGCGGGCCCGGTGTACGTAGGCGACTTCTGGATTGGACAGTGTTCCACGTGGAACATCTTTTTGCGCAGGAATGGAAAAACTACCAAATCGCATTGAAGCAGCGAAATGCCTTGTTGCGACGTGGTAAAATCGACGCTGACGCGATTGGGATTTGGGAGCATCAGTTGGCTCAGAGTGGCGAGAGGGTAGACAGCCTGCGTCAGGGCCAATTCCATGAGCTGCGAGCGGCTGTGACCGCTCTTCTGGTGGGGTTGCCTCTTAGCCTGTTACACAAAGTGGATATAAGCTATCGGCGTGGTTGGCGAAAGGAGGTCGAGCTGGCTGAGGCGCTTAGGGAGTCTCGGGAGGGTGATCTCAGTCAAGGGCATACCCGCACTGGGCCTCACAGGGCAGATCTCCGTTTTACCGTTGCGGGAGAGCCAGCGCACAATGTTTTATCCCGTGGCCAGCAGAAGATGCTGGTATGTGCTGTCCGAACGGCTATGGCGCAATTGGTGTGTCGTCACCGGGAGAAACCGGTATTCCTGGTTGACGATCTGCCAGCGGAGCTGGATGAATACAATCAACAGATTTTTGCGCACTGGGTAGGGCGTTGTGCCAGCCAGGTGCTTGTAACCGGAATTGAGGATGGCACTACAAGCCGCCCCTGGCGGCAGCTAGATGCCCCTTGGAATTGCCCAAAAGTGTTCCACGTGGAACATGGGAAGATCAGTGCCGAAGCTTCGGCCGCACAATAAGTTGAATGGAGCGAATAAATGTCAGAGCAGCAAAGCTATGACTCAAGCAGTATCAAGGTATTAAAAGGCCTGGATGCGGTGCGCAAGCGCCCCGGAATGTATATTGGTGATACCGACGATGGCACCGGTCTGCACCACATGGTATTCGAGGTGGTTGACAACTCCATCGATGAAGCGCTGGCCGGCCACTGTGATGAGATCCGTGTAACCATCCACCCGGATGAGTCCATTTCTGTATCGGACAATGGCCGTGGTATCCCAACAGAGATTCACCCGGAAGAGGGGGTCTCTGCAGCAGAAGTGATTATGACCGTCCTTCATGCGGGTGGTAAATTTGATGACAATACCTACAAGGTCTCCGGCGGTCTGCACGGGGTAGGGGTATCGGTAGTAAACGCTCTGTCCAAGGAGCTGAAGCTGATTATCCGTCGCGGTGGCAAGATCCACGAGCAGACCTACCACCACGGTGTGCCCCAGGCACCTCTGGAAGTTGTGGGTGACAGCGATACCACCGGCACCACAGTGCACTTCAAACCCTCAGAGGATACCTTCAGCAATATCGAATTCCATTTCGACGTGCTGGCCAAGCGCTTGCGTGAGCTGTCCTTCCTGAACTCCGGTGTGCGTATTGTCCTGAAGGACGAGCGCAGTGGTAAGGAAGAGGTCTATGAATACGAAGGGGGTTTGAGTGCCTTTGTGGAGTTCCTCAATCAGAACAAAACCCCGATTAACAAGGTTCTGCACTTCCAGAGCCAGCGTGAAGACGGCATTGCAGTAGAGGTGGCATTACAGTGGAACGATAGCTTCCAGGAAAGCATCTTCTGCTACACCAACAATATTCCCCAGCGCGACGGCGGTACCCACCTGGCGGGCTTCCGTGCAGCCCTGACCCGTGGCCTGAACAGCTATATCGAGCGGGAAGGCCTGGGCAAGAAAGACAAAGTGAACACCACTGGCGATGACGCCAGGGAAGGTCTCACCGCGATTATCTCTGTGAAGGTTCCGGACCCGAAATTCTCCTCCCAGACCAAGGACAAGCTGGTTTCATCCGAAGTGAAACCCGCTGTAGAGCAGGAGATGGGCCACCACTTTACAGATTACCTGATGGAGAACCCACAGGAAGCCAAATCTGTCGTCACCAAGATGATCGACGCGGCCAAAGCCCGTGAGGCGGCCCGCAAGGCCCGCGAAATGACTCGCCGCAAGGGCGCGTTGGATATTGCCGGCCTGCCCGGGAAACTGGCGGACTGCCAGCAAAAAGACCCGGCACTATCTGAAATTTACCTGGTGGAGGGTGACTCCGCTGGTGGTTCTGCCAAGCAGGGCCGCGATCGCCGTACCCAGGCGATCCTGCCGCTGAAGGGTAAGATCCTCAATGTGGAAAAAGCGCGCTTCGACAAGATGCTTTCCAGCGCCGAAGTGGGTACCCTGATTACCGCACTGGGCTGTGGCATCGGCAAGAGCGAATTCAACCCGGACAAGCTGCGTTACCACAGCATCATCATCATGACCGATGCTGACGTGGATGGAGCCCATATCCGCACCCTGCTGCTCACCTTTTTCTTCCGTCAGATGCCGGAGTTGATCGAGCGGGGCCACATCTACATCGCCCAGCCGCCGCTGTATAAGATCTCCAAGGGCAAACAGGAACAGTACCTGAAGGATGAGGGCGCTCTAACCCAGTTCCTCACCAACGCCGCCCTGGAAGGCGCCACGCTGTTTGTGAACCCGGACGCCCCTGGGCTTTCTGGCGCCTCCCTGGAGAGCCTGGTAGGCGAGTACCGCAGCGTACTGGCGACAATCGACCGTCTGTCGCGTCTGTACCCTGAGGAAGTGCTGCGCAGCATGATCTACCTGCCTTGCCTCACCCAGGAAGACCTGCAGTCCCAGGAAAAAGTTACGGCTTGGAGTGAGAAACTACAAGAGAAGCTGGGTGAAGAGGAGAGTGGCGGAACCCGTCGCCATGAAGTGACGGTTCAGGAGAACACCGAGCGCGGCCTGTTCCTGCCCCATATCCATATCGTGGCCCACGGTGTTGGCAGTGACTACCTGATTAACCACGAGTTCTTCGATTCCGCTGAGTACGCGTCTATTTGCGCTCTGGGTGAGAAGATGGTGGGCCTGCTGGAAGAGGGGGCTTTTATTCAGCGCGGTGAGAAGCAGCACCCTGTCAGTAGCTTCCCTGAAGTGATGGACTGGCTGATGGGCGAGAGCCGCAGAGGCTACGGTATCCAGCGCTATAAAGGACTGGGGGAAATGAACCCGGAGCAGCTTTGGGAAACCACCATGGACCCAGAGAGCCGCCGTATGCTGCAGGTCACTGTGGAGGATGCCATTGCGGCTGACCAGATCTTTACCACCCTAATGGGGGATCAGGTAGAGCCACGCCGTGACTTTATCGAGACCAATGCCTTGGCGGTGGAAAATCTCGACGTTTAATTGGCATTTGTCAGGTCTCAGAAGATTCGCTTCAGAGTCTCAAGTCCACGCTCCGCAGTCTCATATCCGTGTTCTGAGAGAACGAGGCTGCGGGGGGCGTAAGTAGGCGCTTCAAAGAATAAAGAATAAAAACTTCCACTAAGCTATCGAAAGATGATGTTTGGTGGGAGACAAGAATAAGTAGGTTTAGTCCATGGATGACCAACTCACCCTGAAATTCGATCCCAATACTATCGAGCACCTTGGAATATCCCTTTACTCTAAGTTACCAAGTGTAATATCAGAGTTAGTTTCAAATTCTTGGGATGCTGACGCCGAAGAAGTCGAAATAGTTTTCGAAGATGATGGGGCGGAGAAGGCCATTTACTACCGAGATGATGGCCACGGAATGAGCTTTGACGACCTCAATGAAAAATATCTCATGGTGGGGCGAAACCGAAGGGTCTCTGATAATGCTCAAAGTACACCAAATGGACGGAAAGTTATTGGAAAAAAGGGACTTGGGAAACTTTCAGTATTTGGCATTTGCAATGAGGTTGAGGTCCGAACAGTTAAAGATGGCGTTGAAAACCGCTTTTCAATGAATATCAATGACATCAAAGCCTCTCAGAAAGACTCGTATAATCCCAACATCATTCATCAAAATGAATCTACATCGGAACAAGACGGGACAGAAATTTGGCTTCGCGAAGTAAAGAGAAAATCTCCGTTTAAAATTGATGACCTTGCTATCGGCCTTTCGAAAAAATTCCTTATTTTCGATCAAATGCAGGTGACTGTTTCTCACAATGGTGGGGCTCCCTTAAAAATTACAAATGAGCTCAAATTCCAAGACTTCAAAGAAGAATTCAGATGGGAATTTCCTAATGAGAAGCTTGGTGGAACTGAGTTTGAGTATTTGCACCAAGTTCAAGGAAGTGTCATTACTTTAGAGACCCCGATCAGAGATACTGAAATGAAGGGAATCTATCTCACGTCCCGAGGAAAAATTGTTAACAATGCAGGGTTTTATGGTTTACGAGATACTGACCAGTTTCATTCTTATGTCACAGGATATTTAGAGGTAGATTTTATTGATGATGTCGAAGATGACCTTATATCAACAGATCGTCACTCCTTGAATTGGGAGCATGATATAACTCGAGACCTTCAATCGTACCTACAGCAGGTGATAAAAAAGATCGGGGCACAATGGAGAGCCCGCCGAGCTGCAAAGAAAAAGAAAAGCATCACGGCTGAAACAGGATTAAATATTGAAGATTGGGAAGCAGAGCTGACCAGTATCGATAAGACGCTAGCTAAGAAAATCATCTCACCGATTCTCGAAAACTCTAATCTTGACGTTGATGAGTCAAGTAAAATTATTGGCAGTGTTATTGGCAAGTTTGAAAATGCCACTTATAAAGAGTATGCCCATCAGATTGCAGACACAATTCACCCAGATGAACTTCCGAAATTTCTGAAGCTCATTGATGAGTGGAAAGCTACAGAAGCAGCTCAAATCAGCAGTCTTGCCCTTGCTCGTGTTCAAGTAATCAAGAGGTTTGAACAGTTTCTTGAAACGGATACTAAAGAAGTTCCGACACTTCACAACTTCCTGAAACGGTTTTCCTGGTTATTAGACCCGAGAATTATTGAATTCAAGGATGAAGTGACATTCTCGAAACTATTACAAGAAACGTACCCAGAAGTTGATTTAGACGAAACCGATCGGAGGATCGATTTTCTTTGCAGTAATGCTCTAGGTGGAATTTTATACGTAATTGAAATTAAGAGAAGCAATTACAAAGTTGACCTAAAGGCAATCGATCAAGCTTTCGACTACAAGTCATTTCTCGAAGAAAAGTATGCTTCGCAATCAGGGTTTAGTAGCGTCGTTTGTTATGTTATAGGTGGAGAAAAATCTTCTGAAAGGGTATTTCGGCACCGGGAAAAGTCATATAGCGACAGCGGTGCAGTCTTTGTTAAAACATACCGTGAGTTATTAGAGCAATCCAAAACACACCATCAAGAATTCATAGATGCTTGCGGAAATTTGCCAACAGAATAAATGGATGTCCTAACCGCTTCCCAAAGATCCTTTTGTATGTCGAGGATTTCTGGCTCAAATACAAAGCCTGAAATTAGGTTACGGAAGTCTCTTTGGCGGCTTGGATATCGCTATAGATTGAAGAGCGATCTAATTGGAAAACCAGATTTCATATTTGTCACTCCACAAGTAGCAGTTTTTGTTGATGGTTGCTTTTGGCACAAATGCCCAAAACATTTCGTAGTACCTAAAACCCGCACTGAGTTTTGGATGAAAAAAATCAATAAAAACTGTGAGCGTGACAGGCAGGTTTCACAAGAGTTAAAACAGTCAGGATGGCGGGTGCTCAGGATCTGGGAGCACGAAATAAAAGAAAACCTACCGGCTTGCGTGGAACGCGTTGAAGCACTCTTGAGTCAGTGATTTTGATCTAACGAGCGCTGGACACCTGATGGGTTTCCCAGCTTTTTAAGTAGGAGCTTGGCAATATCTGATGCGCATAAAACAACAACCGGGTGCTCGTCGCTTTTGAGTTCCTTGTATACTTGGTTTGCAAGATGGGCAGTGGTTATTAATACTCCAAACTGACGATGACGCAGCCGGGAAATCAATCGTGAAATTTCCTTTACTCCAACTCTATTGCCTATCGTATAGGATTTCGCCTCCATTACGAAATCAACGTCAATACCACTTGCTCCCTGACAGATACGGTATTTACCTATTGCATCCCGCCAAGGCCTGGTTATCTCAATATTGTGAGTATTTGGCATCGCGATGCCGACCAAATCAGCGGCAAGGGACTCAAACCCGGCTGGAGAATCCCTGAAGCGATTGTAGAGGATGAGATAACTGACTGTTCATCGGTGGAAAGATCCGTTTGCTCTTTCGTAGACCGGATACCGACTGTTGTTTCTGCGACCAGCCGATTGTATTTACGCTTATTTATCCAGTCGAGCCATGGCTTCGGAGCATGAGGAGAAGTCAGGGCCAAGCCGTTCTCAATATCCCGTTCATCTGGCCAGTCAAGATTCGAGAAATCAGTCTGAAGTACTAGTAACTTAAGAGTGTCAACTTCCGTTCTAGGGCTTCCGAGACACCGGAACCCTGTTCCGTTATCAATACTTAACAGTGCAGGAAGCGGGTCATCAGAGAAGTTACCCTTTCTGGAACCACCGTAAATTGCATCAACAAAAAGATCCTGGTTGGCAAGATCCGTACTGATGATCTCCATCATGCTACTTCACGGTTGATCTGATCGAGCTGGTTCAACTTTTTGAAGATAATTTCTGTAACAGGTGAACAGACTCCATTACCACAAAGTTTGACTTTATCCCGGCGATTACCCACAGGCAGTTTGTGTTTGCTATTGCCGCACATTGCTTTAAGCAGTTCCGGTGGTTGGAGCATTCTGAGCTGAGGCTCACCTTTTTCCCATGTGACCAAGCCGAAGCGGTCTAATGTTGTTACTGTACGCAAAGGGTCCTCAAGTCTTTGCCAGCCGCCAGCATAATCAGAACCGTAATAGACAATCAGGAAGTCTTTGTTTTTTCCAAGTTCGGCCATTGCACGTTCGGCGCGTTCGATAGTTGCCTTCGCCCTATTTGGACTATAAAGCGGCTTGGACTTGTACTGCCCTGTCCAGTCGATAATTGATGCAGCATTTTTCCGCTGGCGTCTATGAAGCTTCAGAAGGTCTTCTTTGGTTATCTTAGTTCCCATCCTGTCGCAAACCAGAAACATACGCTTTCTAGCCTGTGGGGCACCAAAGTCAGCAGCATTCAACTCCAGTGGGCTGACTTCATATTTTTGCCCACGGATGTCCCGGATGAGATTTTCCAGGCCATCCCACTTCTTCATCTGTGGTACGTTCTCCACGATTACCCAACGGGGCTTAAGGGCCCGCATCCACGGAATTATTCCCAGGGCAGTTTCTTTGCTCTGTTCACAGCCGGGGCGGGCACCACGGGCGATGGAATGGGACGTGCATTCAGGAGAGGTGAGCAGTACATCTGGCTGATACTTCTTGGCATATTTTCTCGGAACCACATTCTCAATACGCTCGGTAAGAACCTCCGCTTCGGGAAAGTTATGTTGATAGGTCTCTGTCGCGAGATCCCAGGCATCCACAGCAAGAAGAGGAGTTGCTCCTGCACTGACTGCACCACGCGCACCAAAGCCCCCGCCGCAAAAAAGATCTACAAAAGTAAGCAT
Source organism: Microbulbifer variabilis ATCC 700307 (assembly GCF_000380565.1). Classification (GTDB taxonomy): domain Bacteria; phylum Pseudomonadota; class Gammaproteobacteria; order Pseudomonadales; family Cellvibrionaceae; genus Microbulbifer; species Microbulbifer variabilis. Next base: position 314,818 of record NZ_AQYJ01000027.1, on the reverse strand, counting down.
CAAAAAAATCCAATCTATTTACGCCAGGTTAAACAAGCCGGCAGCCGTAAACAAGAGAAGATTATAACCCGCCCCTTTAGATGAACCGTCTTTATGTAGATCTAGTGATCTTCGGATCAGTTCTTGGTATTAATATAACCCTGCTTTCCATCAAGCTTGTCTACAAGACGACTAAACAACTCCACGATAAACTCCCTAAAAACCTTAAAACGCATAACATTGCGGTGCTCTGGATTGGAGACTAGCCACAGTTCATGCAGGCGGGATGGAGCTGCCCCAGGGACCCGAATGACTCCTTCAGCACCATCTGCAAGAAAGCAGGGCAGCCTGGCCAGCCCCAGTCCACTCTTAACTGCCTCTAGCTGTATCAAGCCGTGATTAATCTGGTGCTGATAAGGCATCTGTGGATAGGGTGTGTCTTTGGCCCAATTCAATATGGCGTCATCGCCACTCCAGCCGAGCCAGTGACCATCGTCAGGTACAGATTCCTCGATATACCTTGGAGAACCGTAACAGCAACTGGGTAGGTCGGCGAGCTTGCGAGCAACAAGTCGATCCGAAACATTTACGCCGCCTTTGGGGAGAATACGAAGTGCTATGTCGGCTTGGTGACTTTCCAAATCGAGAACGTGGCTAGTAACCAGTAGCTGTACGTTGATCTCTGGATACGCACGTGAGAAGTCATTTAGGTAGGGGATAATTAAGTGCGATGCGACTACATCCGGCATCGTGATGCGAACTTCCCCGGAGAGCTGGTTACTCCCTCCCTGTAAATGCTTTTGCGCGGCATTTAGATACTGCTCTGCCGATTGGGCATAGTCGAGCATCGCTTTGCCATCCTCCGTCAGCTGATAGCCTTTGGAGCTGCGATAAAACAGCTTGGCCTGAAGCTTTTCCTCCAGGGCATCAATACGGCGAGAAACTGTGGAATGGCTGACTTTAAAGTCGTCAGCAACGCTGCGAGCACTCTTACTCCTGGCTACCGCGATAAAGAACTGGATATCTCCCCAATCTATGGACTCTTTATGCAACACACTGTCCTATTTTGCTGTATTCCGTTGCATATAGTGTCCAGTTAATCTGTCTCCCGTCAATAGCACTCCCGTAGAGAAACCCAGGAGATCAGAGATGAAAGAAGCCCAAGTAAACCGAGAAATCGCAATCGACCGCCCAATTGATGAGGTTTGGAAGGTCCTTGCCGTTGATTTTTACACAGCCTCTGAGTGGATGACTTTAATCCCTCACTCCTTTGCTAAGGAAGGAAAACCTGTTGAAAATGCGAGTGTAGAAGGCCGGGTTTGTGTGCTGACAAATAAGGGACCGTCGGGTCTTGTCGCAGATGAAACTATTACAAGGTTTGATGAGAAAAACTATGAACTGGATGTCTCGGTTGAAACAAAAAATACGCCACCGGGATTCCCCGTTAAAAAGAGTTTATCTAAATTTAAATTAAGCCCCTCTGTTGGTGGTGGCACTACAGTGAATTTCACTGCAAATATGGAGTTAAATGCTTTAGGAGGTGTGTTGAGCCCTGTGGTGAAGAAGATGACCGGCTCTCAATTTGAGCAAATGCTGAAGGACCTAAAAATTCACATGGAAAAAGGAGGTCATCTCGCCAAAGAGGCAGTTGCCTAGCCTATCGCATGATAAGTAATTTAAGGACTCTTCTGGATTTACGCAGAAGTAAATAGAAGAGTCTCCTTTTTGAAAAAAATACAGCGAGTCGAGACTCGCCTTTTGTAATAGATTTTTTTATTCGTTAAATACGCAAAAAGTATTTACTTTATAATCGGCTGGGATAGAAGGCCTTGTTAAAGAGATAGGCGAAGCACGCTAGTCCTCACCGAGTATTCCACTCTATTTTTCCAGTAACAACCCGCACTCCCGGTGCTCCTCACCTTTAGTTGGATCAAAGTAAATATCGTTATCGGGAAGGTCATTCTCGTAAACGTACTCTTCAACATCAATTTCTTTTAGGTGGAACATCGGCGCTACACGAATGGTGCCGTGATTGCCTTGAGTAAACACATCCAGATTTTTGCGATGGGCATTTTGATCGTGGCGGATACCATTCAACCAGACATCGGGTTGTAACTCCTGCATTGCGCGGTTAAAGGGTTCAAGCTTTACCGTGCGTGAGAAGAAGTCATGCTCGGGGGTATCCAACTGCGGGATACCACCATAGACCGCATTGTAGTGAGCTGCCGATATCTTGGGTGAATAGGTACGCAGATTCAGGTTCAGCGTCCTCACGACATTTTCGATATGCCGGTAGGTTTCTGGTGTGTTGTATCCGTGATCCACCCAAATAACTGGGATATCTGGCTTGGCTTTGGTGACCAGGTGCAGAAAAGCGACCGCAAGTGGGCGGAAGTTTGTAAAAACTACCGGGTTTTGTGCCTTTTCCATGGTGAACCGCATGATCTCGCTGGGCTTGGCCCCAACAAAAGACTTGTTCAGCGATGCCAAATCGGCACCGTGGTGGAAGAAGCGGTCGGAAAAAGACTGCACGGTGTTGGTGGAAGCGTGGTGTCCCATAAGAAATCAGCGCATAGGATAGTTAGGGTAGAACGCATGCTACCCGCTTAATTTGTCGCGTAGAAACAATAAAAAGAAGTGAATCAATAAGCTTCAGTTATAAGTAAAAGCTTTTGACTAGGGCTCATGGCTATAAAGAGCTAATCCAGGGTGCGATCGAAGCGCATCTGGATCAGGTGCTGGCCGTATTCAGCAATATAACGCCGCTCGGTTTCCACAAACCCTTGTTTTTGTAGGAAATAACGTGTGCGGAGGTTTTCCCTCAATACCTCGGTTTGCAGTTGGAGCCTACCTTTACCCGCTGCGGAGAGCAGGCTGGCGCCAATGCCGCAGCCCGAAAATATTGGACTGACACAGAGATAGGCTATGCGGTCCCGGTCAAGAAGAGTAATGAATGCTTCGGCTACGGCATTGTGGCGTCCTGTAAATACGAGGCAGAGACTGGCCTGGCGGCAGTCACGACGAAACTGCGCGACGTGATCGAGCCAGAATTGGCGGGACAAAGAGGGGTGAGAGTTGGCTGTCGCATGGAGCCAGAGTTGCTCCAGCCTGTCCAGTTCTTTGAGTTCTGCCTTTCGAATCATGGGCACCCCCGAGGCGGATACATGGGCCCAATGCTAGTCGGGTCAAAGGTTAGATCCTAGAAAACATCCCCTTATTAGGATAGAAACTATAAAGACAGCCATTTTTTCCTCATGAAGGCATCAAAAGGCAAGAAATAGTTCTGTTATGCCATTGGGTTTATAATGGTAAAATACAATCATTCTTATTAATAACAATAATTACAAAGCTATAACGACTCAATGGAGGGTTCATGAAGAAATTTTTCCTGTCGCCATTGGCTATCGCCCTGGCGGCTGTTACAGCTGCACCAACCTTGGCTGAACAGCGCCTGGAGACGGTTACCGTTATTGGCGATTCCGAGTCCATTTCGACGCTACCGGGTTCCGCGCACCTGGTTGATGCTGATGAGCTGGCCGAATTCGAGTATGTAGATATCAACCGCATGATGCGTTCTGTACCGGGTGTCTACATCCTCGAAGAGGATGGCTATGGTCTGCGTCCGAATATTGGTATTCGTGGTGCACAGGGTGGCCGCTCTGCCAAGATCTCACTGATGGAAGATGGCGTATTGGTAGCTCCGGCACCTTACTCGGCACCGGAGGCTTACTATTTCCCGAGTGCAGGCCGTATGGATGCCATTGAAGTGCTCAAAGGCCCCGCCGCATTGCAATACGGTCCATTTACTGTTGGTGGTGCGGTAAATATGTTGAGCACACCAATCCCAACTTCCAGCCAGGGCATGGTGCAGCTAGAAGCCGGTGAATACGGTGAGACCCGTCTGCACGCACACTATGGTACCAGCACAGAAAATACCGGCTGGCTGCTGGAGACCCAGCAACAGTATGCGGACGGCTTCCGCGAAATCGATCGCGCGGACAGCGCGGATATTGCTAAAGAAGATTACCTGCTGAAAGGCCGCCTGCAGTCCGATGCGGATGCGATCTTTCGCCAGCAGTTGGATATCAAGCTGCAGTACTCCGAAGAGGAGTCAGGCATGAGTTATCTAGGACTGACGGATGCCGACTTTAACGATGATCCTAATCGTCGCTATGGTATCAGTGCCCTGGATGAAATGCAGAATCGCCACAGCACCGTTCAGCTGAACCACAGCATCGAGTTGAGTGACAGCTTTACCCTGCATACCCAGGCTTATTACAACAAGTTTAAGCGCGACTGGTTTAAGGTCAGCGAGGGTGAATTGATAGATGCTGTTAATACCGGCGGCGCTGTTGACGGAGTTATAGATCCCCAAGCGGTGTTGGATGGCACTGAGGATTACACCTTTGGTATCAAGCATAACAACCGCGAGTACGAGGCCAAGGGTCTGCAAATCAGTGCCGATTGGCGCTTTAACACTGGTGCTATTGCCCACGAGCTGACATTCGGCCTGCGTCAACATCAGGATGAAGTCGACAGATATCAACCTGTAGAAATTTACAACCAAATTGATGGCCAACTGGTATTTGATAGTGTTGAGCTGCCTAGCGCCAGCAATAACCGTGTCGAAGAAGCTGAGGCTACCTCGTTCTTTATCTACGACGATATCAGGCTGAACGAAAAGCTGACTCTCACTGCTGTTCTTCGCTACGAGGATATAGAGACCGAGCAGCAGCGTTATAACGACGCCGATCGTACTGAGAAGGGCAGCTACCGTTCCAATCAGGTGGATGAGTGGCTGCCCGGTCTGGGGGTTGTTTACCAGGCCAATGAGCAGTGGAGCCTGCTGGCAGGAGTGCACCGTGGCTTTGCTCCTCCCGGTGCAGGCGCAGCCGATGGCCAGGGCCCGGAGTTATCCACAAACTATGAATGGGGTGCGCGCTTTGATAACGGTAGCGTAAGTGCCGAGTTAATTGCCTTCTACAGCGATTATGAAAATGCTGTGCAGAACTGTTCGGTAGCTGTGGAATGCCCCAATGGTGCCGACAGTGGTACCTACCAGCTGGGTGAGGCAGAGATCAAAGGGTTGGAAGCTACCTTCGGCAGTGAGTGGGTACTTGCAAACGGTTGGACGCTGCCAGTAAGAGCTACCTATACCTTCACCGATGCTGAAATTACTGAAGACAGTGACGATGGAGGTCTAGTTGCCGGGGATAATCTTGAATACCTGCCGGAAAATGTATTTGCTGTATCTGCTGGCCTGGATAGTGGCGCTGCCTGGCGTCTAAACCTAACCGCAGCCTATCAGGACGAGATGTGTGTTAATACTAGCTGTAATCAGGGGAATACTGACCGCTTCGATTACACAGAGTCTCTGTGGGTTGTGGATGCGGCTGCGCACTACGACTTTAGCGCCGACCTGACCGGTTACCTGAAAGTGGATAACCTGTTTGATGAGCAGGTGATTATCAGTCGCAGCCCCGATGGTGCTCGTGCTAACCGGCCGCGTACTGCCGCTTTGGGTATGAAGTACACCTTCTGATCCGAGCTTCGGCAAAATCACTGGATAAGGGAAACCCCGGCTAGAACCGGGGTTTTTTATTGGGAGGTGTGAGTAATAGCCTACTAGCGGTCCCCACCCAAGTGCGCAAAATGGGCTTTGAGATAGCTCGTTTCGGGGATTGCCGGGTGTACCGGATGGTCTGCGCCTTGGCCACCACTGGCGAGGATACGTGCACGTCTCCCCAGCCGATGTGCGGCGCCACGGACACAGTCCAGTAACTCGTCTGATTGCAGGTGCATGGAACAGGAAGCACTTACTAACAGTCCATCTTCGCCAAGCAGCCGCATGGCCAACTCGTTGATATGGCGATAGGCTGACAGCCCGGCCTTGTGATCCTTGCGTCTCTTTATGAAGGCTGGAGGGTCCAGCACGATGACATCGAATTTTTCCCCAGCAGCAACCATAGCTTTGAGCACGTCCAAGGCTTTGCCATGGACAGTGTTGAGCTTATCCACAAGTCCATTGTGATCTGCGTTGACCTGACACCAGTCCAGGGCCTGTTGTGAGGCATCCACACAAGTTGTGCTGGCAGCACCGCTGGCCAGGGCCTGAATTCCCCAACCGCCGGCGTAGGAAAAGAGATCCAATACCCGCTTTCCCTTAACCCAGCGGTTGAGCAATCTGCGATTCTCGCGGTGATCGTAGAACCAACCCGTTTTCTGTCCCGCATGTATCGGTGCAAGTAAGGGGACGCCATTCTCCTCAAAAGGAACCATCTCGGGAACCTCTCCGAAAACAACTTCTTTGACCGGTGGCATTCCTTCTACGGCGCGCCCCTGGTGATCGTTGCGTAGCAATATGCCTCTTGGTTGGACTAACTCAATTAACTTATCCACAATCTGCTGCTGGAAGTGTTCCATTCCCCAGTTGCTCACCTGAACAGCCAAGTAATCACCAAACCTATCCACAACCAGACCTGGCAGACCATCTGAATCCCCATACACCAACCGGTAACTCGGATGCTCAAAGTAGCGTTGGCGTAGGCTCAAAGAAGATAGTAGGCGCTCACTAATATCGGAATCATCGAAACTGGATTTTTTAGTAACGAGACGTCCACAAATGAGCTGACTTGGGTTTATAAAAGCCGTGCCGAGAAGCTTCCCTTGACTGTCGAGAACCTGGCACAGACTGCCGGGTTCGATTCCCTTAAGTGGAGATCGCTTGGTGTCCACTTCATTGCTGTAGATCCACAGGTGGCCACGTTTCAAGCGGCGCTCAGCACCGCGATTCAATATTAATTCCAGCAAAGAGAATCTCCCTGGGGTTGAACAAAATTGGTGGCAATTTTGCTTGGCTAGCCCTTTAGGTCAAGTGATAGTCCGTATGGAGAAGTACCCTGCTAATTGTTAGTAAGGAAAAATTATCCACAAACGCTACGCGAGGACTCAAGAAATCATGGTGATGTGGATAATTTTCGGGAACATGGCAAGAAGAAACAGGGGGAGCTAAAAGGGCTTAAAAAATGAGTCTGTGACCACTTACATTGGGCGCTCCCCTGGCGTATGGTAATACGGGCGCCAGGCAGGCTAAGAGCCGTTTGGATATCTAATGCAGATAAATGATTGGTAAATTATCAATTAGACGGCAGAATTCCCCACCAATATGTCATTTTTGCCTAATTGGTATTGTGGAACACTCCTGCAATGAAATTCCCAAAGGACCATTCTCTAAAAGTCTCCATGGTTATCTATCCCGGAGCTTCGAGTCTCGATGTTACCGGCCCCCTGGAAGTCTTCTCTCTGGCCAATCATCAACTCCGTGCAGAGGGGCGCTATACCTCTGACTTCTACGATACCCAAATTTTGGCTGACAGTGCTGGGCCTATAGTCACGGCTTCTGGAGTAAAGCTCTATGCAGATTATGGCTTCAGGGAAGTCGAGGATATCCACACCCTGTTGCTCAGCGGTGGGCCACCGAAAAGTTATGATATTTTGGGCAGCAATGTCGAGTTTATTCAGTGGCTGATCGATCAGGAGACACAGGTGGAACGACTCGGCTCCATTTGTACCGGAGCCTTGATACTGGCCAAAGCAGGCTTGTTGAATGGTCATCGAGCTACTACCCACTGGGCAAATGTGGCAGCACTACAAGAGTATGCCGACATAGAAGTGGACCCCGATGCCATTTATATACGAGATGGTAATCTCTACACCTCTGCGGGGGTTACAGCAGGTATCGATCTTGCGTTGGCACTGGTCGAGGAGGACCACGGCCGTAGCCTGGCATTGTCGATTGCGAGAATGATGGTGCTCTACTTGAAACGCGATGGCGGGCAACAGCAGTACAGCACCCACCTGATGAACCAGCTGCAAAGTGATCGATTTGCCGGGTTGGTGGAATGGATTTACCAGAATTTAAAGGAGCCACTTACCGTAGAGAGGCTTGCACAGGAGTCCGCCATGAGTCCACGTAATTTTGCTCGATGTTTTTCTCGGGAATTGGGCGTAACTCCGGCACGCTTTATTGAGAGTATCCGGGTGGAGAAGGCCTGTCAGTTGCTCTCAGAGCAAAACTTGTCTCAGGAAAGGGTGGCTTGTCTGTGTGGCTTCCAATCCCAAGAGCAGTTGAGACGAACATTCCGCAGGCACAAGGGAATTCTTCCAAGTGAATTCCGCCGCCGCTTTCATTAAGAGCCAAATTTTACGGATTAAATATTTTAGCGGTTGTGACAAAGTAAATTTTTATTATGAACCATATAATTTTTTTATAATAATTAAAAATACCTGTACTTTTATGCGCAATGATTAACTTATCCTGGATAAACATAAAAAATTTAAAAAATATAGAAAGTAAAAATAGATATATCCTAACCTAATAAAAAAGATATTTTTGTAAATCATACTGTTTTTACTTTATCAAGATGCTACTTAATCTACTCATTTTGGAACTATTGATGAATAGTACTTAGGATAGAGTATGTATGTGATTTTCAGATAAAAGATAGCAAAGGTAAAAAGCGGCTAGTGTCAGTTAAAAAGAGTGAAAGTTTACTAAATAGTACCAGCCCCCTGTCCCAAGGTATGTGGTCTTTGCAATGTCAGAATTGGTCGTAACTGAGTCTCTTGATATACGGGTGGCAATATAACATTGAGAGAACCGGGCTTGGAGAGTTTTACTACAACTGTTACAGCCCATCCTTATGAATTTGGGAATAAGCTGATGAGTCATAAAAAATTCCTGCTGGGCAGTCTCGCTATTCTGTTATGCGTTGGTTACCTACTATGGCCTGTTTATCAATTTTATGCATGGTCACTTGACTCCCTGCCACTAAGCCCTTTTGGCTGGCGAGCCTTACCTGATAAGGCACCGTCGACACAGGTACTTTATAACGATGAATATAATTCCGCCGCAGAATATTCCCTAACCGTAATCGAAAAACACCGCGAGAAAATTGGTGCTCCGGCTATTTCTGCGGCAGTTTCAGCCTGCGGCGAGGTGGTCTGGGCTGGTGCATCCGGATGGGTGGATTTAGCAAGGCAAATACCAGTCTCCACTGAGACTCGTTTTCGTATCGGCAGCACCTCCAAGGCTTTGACTGGAACGGCTCTCGCAAGGTTGGTACAGAATGGTAGAGTTGATCTTGATAAATCAATCGGAAATTATTTTGAAGTGATGCCGAACTCGGGATGGGCGGATATAACGCCGCGTCAGTTGGCCGCACATATGTCAGGTTTGCCACATTATAAGAATAATTCTGACTGGCTCGGTTTATATAAAACTCTAGCATTGCGTAGTCATTACGAAAGTATGTACCAAGCCTTGGGGGTTTTTGATGATAGTGAATTGCTTTACAAGCCAGGGACAGAGTTCTACTACAGTAGTTTCGGTACCGTTCTTTTGGGTGCAGTCTTGGCTGAAGCCGAGGGGCAAAATTATCTGGAAGTGATGAGTAGGGAGGTTTTTAGACCCGCCTCAATGAAAAATACAGAGGCATCACCGGTAAATGGAGATCCGACTCGTAATATTGCTCGCTTTTATAAAAGTAATGGTTTAAGTGGAGAGGAGCTTCGTCTACGCGAGTGGCGTCCGGTGGATTTAAGCCATCGATTGCCAGGAGGTGGTTTTATTTCTACGCCAAGTGATTTGGTTAAACTCGGCGCCCTCTATCTCGACGATCGCTACTTAAGCCCTGAAACCAGGGAAATATTTTGGACGCCACAAAAGCTTGCGAATGGAGATGTGAATGAGCAAAACTACGCTTTGGGTTGGCGTGTTCGAGAAATGGAAATTTCTGAGGTGGGTTTTTTGCGTGTTGTCAATCATGGCGGCGTCAGTCGAGGCAGCCAGAGTTGGTTAATGATAATACCGGAATACAAACTATCGATTGCGGTGAATATTAATCGCAAAACAAAAGTTTTCTGGGATTTCGGTAATGTTTCTATGGATATCGCTGCGGCATTTATTCGACAACAAGAAAAACTGGTTTGTAAATAAAAAAACTGGCCGAGGTTTTATGCTTCGGCCAGTTTCTAAAAAATGAATGCCCATTATTAATGAGAATTCATTTTTACTGGGTGTTCACCATGATCTCGGTTTCGGCAAATACCTGTTCACCGTTACCGTGGCTGAGGATACCCAGGGCTCGGGTACCGGGGGCGAGACCTATCCACTCTAGCTTGATATCGCCATTGCTGTTCATTTGTGCCTGAGACGGAGCTGTGAGCTGGGTGTTGCCACTGTCACCACTCAGGTTGAAGTTAAACAGGGTAAATGGCGTGGGGCCCTCTGCAGAGGCGTAGTCCACTACGAATACCGCATACTGACCTGCGGCGGGATTGACCAAATCGACAGATTCAGCGGAAGTCGGTGAGCCGCTGGTGCCCACTTCTGGGAAGTCGGGGCCGGGGCCATAGACTTGCAGGTCCAGATCATCGCTGCCACTCCCATCACCTACGTCAGCATCAAACAGAGCTACGCGGGCAAGCTCGGTGCCTTCAGGAATATCGAAGAAAATCAGCTGGTTATCTCTATCTTCAACGCTGCCGGGGAAAGCTACACCTTCAGCCAGGCCTTGAATACCGACTTGATAGTCACCGCTGTAACCGAATGCCACGCCCAGGTCTAAGGCACCATCAGTACCTTCAGCTGTGACCAGCTGGGATGTGGATAACGGCACCGGGCGTACGGCAATGGGGCTGCGTACGTCCTGGCGTATACCAACAGATTTCCAGGTAAGATCACCAAACGCCCACTCGTTCATAGCCGCTTCTTCGGTAACCGTGAAAGTAACCTGGAATTCGGCACTTTCTCCTTCGCCCAGGCGCAGGACTTTTGGATTAACGCTAACCTCTACACCCTCAGGAGTGTTTACTGAGGCCCAATACCACTTCTGGCCGCGACCAACACTGGTAACACGTCGCTTGATGGTCTGGGTACCGACCAGATCACCGATGCCGATAGATGGCAGGTTCAGGTCACTGGAATCCAGTGAGTAGCCCTGAGAGACAAGCTCAGTACAGGTAGTTTCTTCGATAACCTCCGGTTGGTTTTCCGCACCACATAGAAATGCCAGGTAGTCGTTGAAACCGGCATCGTAGACTAACCCAGGGCGGAAGGCGGCGGCAGGTACAATTGCACCGGCCCCAATATCAAATGGATCTGCAGCTTCGGGTCCGAAGGACTTCAGCAGGTCAGTTCGCGCTGTGCTCATCAGGGCAGACTTGGCCATTGCCGGGCTCCAGTCAGGGTGAGCCTGCTTCAGTAGAGCCATAATACCGGCAACATGGGGGCTGGCCATGGAGGTGCCACTCTTGGTACCAAACAGGCTGCCACCGCTCAATACTGGAGAGGTACCTGCGAGGATGCCAACGCCCGGCGCGGCCACATCCGGCTTGATAATATCCGGCGCGCCGACGTTGTGGCCCCGAGAGGAGAAGCTGGCGATGCGGTCTTCGCGAGATATTTTCAACTCTGGATCCAGAATGCCAGCGGCCCCGGTATTTTCGACCAGCATGGCGCCGTCGGCATAGCGAATCATCACTCCGGGAATTGTGGTATCGGGGGCTGACATTACGATTGGATCCATACGATCCACGGCGGTGCCGTCGTTGTATACGACAATTGCTACAGCGCCGGCATCGGCCGCATTATTGTACTTCTCTGTGAAGGAGCAGCCGCCACGTTTTACCAGGGCAATTTTCCCTGCCATCTCCTCGGGGTTAGTGAGTTGGGAACACGCTTCCAGTGGAGCACCGGCAACCAGGGCAGCAGACAGCAGACCGGTGTCCTCCATAGTTACCGGGCCACCCCCTTCACGGGCATCGTAAGTGCCGGAGACAGCTTCTGGTGCGTTTACTTGCAGGGCTGTGCCAAAACTCTGGTCATCTTCTGCGGCTGCTACCGCGGTGATCCAGGGTACGCCGGAGGGAGTTCCCATGGTCTCCGGAGCAGGTCCGCTGTTGCCAGCAGAAGTGGCGACAAATACGCCGGCGTCAGCAGCGAACAGGAAAGCGATATCGTCCGCGCCAGTGAAAACGGTACTGGAGCCGCCCACCGAGTAATTGATCACGTCGACGCCATCGGCTACGGCCTCGTCAATGGCCGCCATGGAGTCTGCTGATGAGCAGCCACTGTCATCGGGGTCTGGCGCATCCCAGCAGACTTTGTACGCCGCAACCCGGGCACGCGGTGCCATGCCGGTAAGGGTCTCACCTTCCGGTGTCACTATGCCGTAGTTACCGGCGGCAGTGGTAGCAGTGTGAGTACCGTGTCCGTCTGCATCGCGCGCAGACAGGAACTCATAATCGGCTAGGGTATTATTTGTGAGGAAGGCATCGGAGAACGATTTGGCCTTAATCAGCTTGTTGTTACAGGTAAAGGCGACGTCTTCCGGATTGAATTCGGTATTGCCAAATTCACAACCCTCGCCGATAAAGGATGCAGGTACGGGTCCATAGGCAATATTTCTGCCACGATTCCCCTGACGCGGGGTCGGGATATCGGCGAGACTTGGGTGCTCAGGGTGGATACCAGAATCAATGACACCTACTATCACATCCTCACCAGTGATACCCCACAGCCAGGGGCTGGGGATACGGGTCAGGCCGAGAAAGTCCGCGGTGGAATCCGTGTGCATCTTAAGCAGGCGGTCCTCCCAAACACCCTTCACATCTTTGTGGCTACGAAGCGCTTCAGCTTCCTTCTCGCTCATCACTGCTGCGAAGCCGTTAAAGGCGGCTTCGTACTCATGCACCCTACGCGCGTCTGGAATAGATGAGAGCACTCGCTCGCGGCGGTTTTTAAGGAAGTTGGCGTAATGACGATAACTGCTGCTGCGAGGGTCCAGCTTGTGACGCACCTCCGATTTGGTGGCAGATAGTCCTGGAATGGTTCCGCTATAGGAAGAAAGTGGCTCGCCGTCCAACTGGACGATAAACACTTTCCTTTGTTTTTCCAGGCTGGGTACGAGTGTGTGTTTGGGTGTTTCTGCAAAGCTACTGGCCGAGGCCAGTATCCCTGCCAGAAGCGTGAAAATTATTTTTCTTTTCATCGATGTGTCCCGTTTTTATTTTTAGTGGCAGGCGGGATTTAGCATGAAGTAGGGACTATCCGCAGGTATAAACAAAATATATTTTGTTATATGCGGTACTGCAAAGTATTGCCTCCAAGCAGTGTGCACTTTTGGTTTGATGGTATTCCCCCAAGCCAAGATGGACAGAACCGCCCAGCTATATGCTTTTAAAGGAATATGTCGCGTAACTCAATGAGTGAACACTGAATTTAATACTTCACTCAAATTTGAACACAAAAGGATGAGAAATAAATACAGTTAAGTCATTTATGCCTGTTGGACTCTTTAATATTTGAGCGAGCTAAACCTGTCTATGGTACCGGTTCTTTTTAAATTCAGTTTTTAAAAGAAGTTTAGAGAACTCAGATAAATTATAGAATGCTGCTGTATTCATCTGGCACGGGGGAATGGTTGATCTCTTTGTATTATGAATATCACCGGTGTTTTTATTGACCAGGTGGGGTGGATCGCTTTCGTGTCAATAAAAAACCGACCAAAGCACAAGGCTTTGACCGGCTCCTAAAAGCATAATTCTTACCGCTTCTCAGCGAAGAGAATTATTGAGTATTAACCATAACCTCGGTCTCAGCAAAAACCTGTTCTCCGTTGCCGTAGCTAAGGATTCCCAGAGCGCGGGTACCAGATGCAAGACCCATCCACTCTAGTTTGACGTTATCATTGCTGCCCACTTGTGCCTGGGAGGGAGCTGTCAACTGAGTATTGCCGTTGTCGCCGCTTAGATTGAAGTTGAACAGGGTAAATGGCGTGGGGCCCGCGGCGGAGGAATAGTCCACCACATGCACTTCATATTGACCTGGGGTAGGATTCATCATATTGACAGACTCGTTAGAAGTCGAAGATGTGCTGTCGCCTACTTCTGGACCATTAGGGCCGGGACCGTAAACTGTTATATCAAGATCGTCGCTGCCGCTACCGTCACCAACATCCGTATCAAAGAGGGCTATACGTGCCATCTTGGTACCCTCTGGGATATCGAAATAAATCACTTGACTAGCTTGGTCTTCAATACTGCTGGCTACTGTCTCAGCCTCAGCCAAGCCGCTTATGCTGACTTGGAAGTTGCCGCTATAGCCAAACACCATTCCCAAGTCATGGGCACCATCAGTACCCTGTACATTCACTAGTTCGGAAGTAGATAGGGGGACAGGTCGCACAGCGATTGGGCTGCGTACTTCCTGGCGGGCACCTACGGATTTCCAAGTTAAATCGCCGAAGACCCACTTGTTTATAGCGGCAGTGTCAGTGGCACTAAAAGTAACCTTGAATTCTGCGCTCTCTCCTTCCCTAAGGCGTAGGATTTTTGGGTGGACATCCACTTCAATACCTTCTGGTGCATTTACCGATGCCCAGTACCATCTCTTTCCTGGAGCCACGCTGGTCACTCGGCGTTTCACTGTCTGGGTCCCGACTAATTCACCTATGCCGATTGACGGCAGATTGAGGTCGCTGGAGTCCAGGGAGTAGTCCATGGATACCAATTCCTCACAGGTTGCAGGCTCGAGAATCTGCTCCTGGAACTCGGCACCACATAGAAATGCTAAATAATCATTAAGCCCTGCATCGTAGACTAGACCGGGGCGGAAAGCTGCGGAAGGTACGATTGCGCCAGCACCAAAATCAAACGGGTCTGCGGCTTCAGGACCGAAGGACTTCAGCAGATCGGTGCGTGCAGTGGTCATCAGTGCGGACTTGGCCATTGCTGGGGACCATTCAGGCCGGGCTTGCTTAAGGAGAGCCATAATACCGGCTACATGAGGGCTGGCCATGGAGGTACCGTTTAATGATTCAAATAGGCTACCACCGCTCAATACTGGTGAGGTACCTGCGAGGATACCGACCCCCGGTGCTGCGATATCCGGTTTAATAATATCCGGTGCACCAACGTTATGGCCGCGGGAGGAGAATTCAGCAATTCGATCCTCACGGGATACCTGTTGTTCTGGATCAAGAATTCCGCTAACGCCAGAGGTAGCGGCAATAAGCTCGCCGTCTTTGTAGCGGATCATGACACCTGGAATAGTGGTATCCGGAGCAGACATCGAGAGTGGATCCATACGGCCATCGTCAGCCCCATCGTTGTACACTACGATAGCCACGGCACCCGCATCAGCGACATTGTTGTATTTACTTGTGAAGGAGCAGCTGCCGCGTTTTACCAGAGCAATTTTGCCTTCCATTGCTTCGGGGTTGTCCAGCGCGGAACAGGCTTCCAGGGGCTCGCTTACAACGATAGGTCCTGACAAAAGGCCGCTATCCTCGAGGGAGACAGGTCCTCCACCTTCCATCAGTTCATAGGTACCAGCAATAGCCTTGGGTGCATCGACTTGGAGTACAGTTGCGAAGCTTTGGTCGTCCTCAGATGCTGCTACTGCAGTGATCCAGGGAACGCCGGAGGGCGTACCCATGGTACGCGGGCCGGGGCCGTCATTGCCTGCGGAGGTTGCAACAAAGACGCCTGCATCGGCGGCAAACAGGAAGGACATATCACGACCACGAGTAAATACCGTGCTTTCTCCACCCACAGAGAAATTGATTACGTCGACTCCATCAGCGACAGCCTCGTCAATGGCCGCCATAGAATCAGATGAGTAACAGCCGCTTCTGTCTGGATCTGATGCGTCCCAGCAAACTTTATATGCAGCAATTCGTGCTCTGGGAGCCATACCAGTGAGGGTTTGGCCATCTGGAGTTGCTACCCCATAGTTACCGCCGGCGGTGGTGGCAGTATGAGTGCCGTGCCCATCAGCATCTCGGGCGGACATAAACTCATAGTCTGCCAGAGTGTTGTTGGTAAGGAAGGAGGTGTTGAAGGCTTTGGCCTTGATCAATTTATTATTACAGGTAAAGGCAGCATCGCCCGGGTTGAATTCGGTATTACCAAAGTCACAGCCTTCGCCGGTGAAGGATTCTGGAATTGGCCCGTAGGGAATATCAACTCCTCGATTGCCCCGACGTGGCGTTGGTGTATCGGCAAGACTTGGATGCTCGGGGTGAATCCCTGAGTCAATTACACCAATAACAATATCTTCACCGGTGATGCCCCAGAGCCAGGGACTGGGTATTTGGGTCAATCCGAGAAAGTCCGCAGTGGAATCTGTGTGCATCTTGAGCAACTCATCTTCCCAAACACCCTTTACATCTTTATGAGCGCGCAGAGCCTCAGCTTCTCTCTCACTCATTACTGCGGCAAATCCATTAAAGGCTGCTTCATACTCATGTACTTTGCGGGCCCTGGGAACTGCGGAGAGTACCCGTTGGCGACGTGTTTTCAAGAAATTGGCGTAGTGGCGGTAACTGCTACTACGCGGATCCAGTTTGCGCTTTAGGGCCGGCTTAGTAGCAGAGAGGCCTGGAATAGTGCCACGGTATGCAGATAGAGGCTCTCCATCCAGCTGAACAATAAAAACTTTTTTTCGTTTTTCCAGATTGGGAGAGGGTGTATCGCTAGGGGCATCAGCGAAGCTGCCAGCTGAGGCCAACATTCCCGCAAGAAGCGAAGAAATAATTTTTCTTTTCATTGTAATTACCGTTTTATTTTTCTATCAGGAAGGATCTTTTTTTGAATAAAAAATTTTCTTCAGCTGCTTAATTTAAAAAATATTTTTTTAAATTGAGGTGGTGGAAGTTGCTCTTTAAAACTACGTCCATTTCTGATCTGCTGAATATTTAAAAAACCAGAAGAGAAATACCCGTCCTGCTATCAGCTTTTAAAGGAAAATGGCGTGTAATTCAATGCGGAGGTTCTGAATTTAGTACTCCAACTATATTTAAATGCGAAGTGGTGTGATAGAAAGACAGTAAAGGTATTAAGGTCCAGTAAATAACTCTAATTTTTATAATAAATAATTAGCAACAATGTTGTATTTAAAATTCACTCCTAAAAATAGGAAGCAACATTAAATTTACTAACACGGCAGCTGTTATCTCACAGGAAATTGCTACACGCTTTGCATGCCATGTGAACTGGTTGCTAAAAGTATAATTCTGATCCCTTCTCAGCGAAGAGAATTATTTTCTTTTGTGTATCTGCCATAACCTCGGCCTAAAAAAACCTGTTCGCTGTCGCCAAGATGCTCAGAGCACGGGTGTAGGGGGCGGGGTCCTTGCAGTCAAGGTTACTGTGCCCAGATTGTTAATTTGAGCCCGAGATAGAGGGGCGGTAGGTTGGGTATTACCCTCTTTACCGGTGAGGTCCAAAGTAAATAGTTTGGAGCCTTATACTAAGCGAAATCTTCGACAAATACGGTATATTGGCTCGTTGTAGGACTGTGATGTGGTTAGCACCCAGCTTACGAAAAACTAGTGTTTACAAAAGCGGCTGGGGAAAGCTTATAGTTAGGCAAAGCTCATAGATAGCGACACATTTAAACCAGCACAAATTGACTGAACTGTTTTAGGTCCCTGAAAACTTTAGTATCAGCCAGTCTAGGGTCCGGCTTTTCCACCAACTGTTGAAGAGTGAGTATACCTTCGCCGGATTGTACCAGTACTGGTTGGCAGCCTTTTT
Organism: Microbulbifer variabilis ATCC 700307; assembly: GCF_000380565.1. Classification (GTDB taxonomy): domain Bacteria; phylum Pseudomonadota; class Gammaproteobacteria; order Pseudomonadales; family Cellvibrionaceae; genus Microbulbifer; species Microbulbifer variabilis. Next base: position 297,238 of record NZ_AQYJ01000027.1, on the reverse strand, counting down.
CCAGCGCCAACTGTAAATCCGCCAGTTTGTCGCCAATCAGATAGCAACCGTGCAGGCTGGTATCGAATTCCGCTTCGATTGCATCAAGCAGGCCCGTCAGGGGTTTGCGGCAACGACAGTTATCTTCAGGGCTGTGGGGACAGTAGAAAATCGCGGCGATCTCACCGCTGGCATCCTCTACCAGAGTACGCATTTTGGAATGCATCGCCTCTAGATCATCCAGATCAAATTGGCCCAGTGCCAAGCCGCTTTGATTAGTGGCAACTACCAGTTGATGGCCGGCCTGACTGAGCGCTGCCAGCGCCTCAATACTGCCGGGCAAGGGTTGCCATTCGTCGGCGGATTTGACGAATTTATCTGGATTTTCGTTGATCACCCCGTCGCGGCCGAGAATGATAATTGCCATATTCGTATCTCCCTAATCTGCGAGGCGGGGCTTAATGCCCCGCCTCAGCAAGTCATTACTTGGCAGGAACCAGCAGGGAAATATCGGCAACTTCGAGGAACAGTGCACGCAGCTGGGCCAGCAGCGCCAAGCGGTTGTTGCGCAGTTGCTCGTCGTCGCTCATCACCATCACATGGTCGAAGAAGTTGTCCACGGTTTCACGCAGCCCGGCCAGACCGGCGAGGCCTTCGGCGAAGAGTGCATCGCTATACAGCGGTTCAACTTCTGTGCGGGCAACCTGTACGGCGGCGAATAGGGCCCTCTCCGCCTCCTCCTGCAGTAGGGCTTCATCGACATTGCTGGGCACGGCGCCATCCAGTTTGGCGAGAATATTGGAGACGCGTTTGTTCGCTGCTGCGAGGGCACCGGACTCCGGCAGCTGGCTGAAGGCGTTGACCGCGTGCACACGATTGTCGATATCCAGCGGTCGTGACAATTTTCGCGCGGCAACCGACATAAAGACCTCGGCGGCAATGCCCTGATCCTCGTAGCGGGCGCGGAAGCGCTCAAGTACATATTGCAGAGTCTGCTCTACCACCTTGTCGTATTCACCCAGGGCGGTGCGCGGATAGTTGTCACGGGCCAGTTCCAGTAACTCGCGCAGGTCCAGATCGAGGCGCTTCTCTACGAGAATGCGGATAATGCCCAGGCTGGCGCGGCGCAGGGCGAAGGGGTCGCGGGAGCCGCTGGGAGGCTGGCCAATGCCAAAGATACCCACCAAGGTATCGAGTCGGTCTGCCAGGGCGATTACAGTACCGGTGTCGCTGACGGGCAGCTCGTCACCGGCAAACTTGGGCATGTACTGCTCGTACATGGCCTTGGCTACATCCAACGGCTCGCCATCATTTTCGGCGTAGTAGTAACCGGCGATGCCCTGCATATCGGCAAACTCGAACACCATCTCGGTAACCAGGTCTGACTTACACAGGCGGCCGGCGCGCTCGGCCCAGTCGCCGTTACTACCGGTTTTCTCGGCGATAGTGCGGGCCAAAGCGGAGACCCGCTCGGTTTTGTCGTAGACGCTACCCAAATGCTGCTGGAAAACGATCTGGCGCAGTTTTTCGCGGCGTGATTCCAGGCTGGTTTTCTTGTCAGTTTCGAAGAAGAAGGCGGCATCTGCCAGGCGTGGGCGGATTACCCGCTCGTTGCCGTGGATAACCTGGGCGGCATCCTGACTCTCGATATTGGACACGGTGATAAAGAAAGGCAGCAATTGGCCGTCTTCATCCACCACGTGGAAATACTTCTGGTGCTCCTTCATGGAGGAGATCAGGGCTTCAGCGGGTACTTCCAGGAAGCGCTCTTCGAAGCGGCCAGTAAGGGCGACAGGCCATTCCACCAGTGCAGTCACTTCGTCGAGCAGATCGTCGTCGATGACCGCTTCACCATTGACGTTGTTGGCTTCGGCAATCACCTGGGCACGAATGGCTTCGCGGCGTTCGGCGAAGTCCGCCATGACGTAGCCAGGTTCGCGCAGAACCTGTGCATAGTCGTGGGCGGAGTGGATCTCCAGCTCCCGATTGCAGTGGAAGCGATGACCACGGCTGATGTTACCGGCTTTTAAGCCGAGTACTTCACCATCTACCACCTTGTTGCCGAACAGCATGACGAGCCAGTGTACCGGGCGCACGAACTCCTCGCGGCGTGCACCCCAGCGCATACGCTTGGGAATGGGAAGCTGGGCCAGGGCTTTCTCGATAATACCAGCCAACAGGGATTCAGTTTCAGCGCCTTTTTGCTCGCTGATAAAGGCCAGGCGCTCGCCTTTGTCGGTCTCTTTGCGCCCGAGTTCTTCAATGGTTACGCCATTGCTGCGGGCGAAACCCTCAGCGGCTTTACTGGGCTTACCCTCTTTATCGAAGGCGGCTTTGACGGCCGGGCCCAGCTTTTCAATTTGCTTGTCCTGCTGTTTGTCTGCCAAGCCAAACACCGCTACTGCCAGGCGGCGGGGGGCTGCGTAGGCTTTAACTTCACCAAAAGACAACTCGGCGCCTTTGAGGCCCTGGGTAATACCATCGGCGAAAGCGCTCATTAATTTGTGTAACGCTTTTGGTGGCAGCTCTTCAGTGCCCAGCTCTACCAGAAAATCCTGAGCCATTACTGCTTCTCCTCTTGCTCGATGTCTTCCACCAAAATATCTGCCCGCAGAGCTTCATCTGCCAGGGGGAAGCCTAAGGCGCGGCGCGCATCGTAGTAAGCCTGTGCCACGGCGCGGGCCAGGGTGCGTACACGCAGGATATAGCGCTGGCGCTCGGTCACTGAGATGGCGTGGCGCGCATCCAGCAGGTTGAAGGCGTGGGAGGCCTTCATGACTTGCTCGTAAGCGGGTAGTGGCAGGCCCAGCTCGATCAGGCGCGTGCTCTCGCGTTCGCAATGATCGAAGGTAGCGAACAGGAATTCCACATCGGCGTGTTCAAAGTTGTAGTGGGACATCTCCACTTCATTCTGGTGGAAAACGTCGCCATAGGTGACGGGGCTGCCATCCGGGTTGCGGGTCCAGACCAGATCGTAGATGGACTCGACACCCTGCAGGTACATGGCGATACGCTCCAGACCATAGGTGATCTCGCCGGTAACCGGGTAGCACTCGAGGCCACCGACCTGCTGAAAGTAGGTAAACTGGGTGACTTCCATACCGTTCAGCCAGACTTCCCAGCCGAGGCCCCAGGCACCCAGGGTTGGGGATTCCCAGTTGTCTTCTACGAAGCGAATATCGTGAATAGCCGGGTCCACGCCCATGGCGCGCAGGCTGTCGAGGTACAATTCCTGAATATTGTCCGGGGACGGCTTCATTACTACCTGGTATTGGTAATAGTGCTGAAGGCGGTTGGGGTTCTCTCCATAGCGGCCATCGGTGGGGCGGCGGCAGGGCTGTACATAAGCCGCATTCCAGTTTTCCGGACCTATGGCGCGCAGGAAGGTCGCCGGATGAAAGGTGCCGGCGCCCACTTCCATATCCAGAGGCTGTAGAATGACGCACCCTTGGCGCGCCCAATAATCCTGCAGGGCAAAAATGAGTCCCTGAAAGGTACTGAGATCGTATTGCTTGGACACCGCTATCTCCGGATCAGTATCTGCTGTGGGCAAAGGGACGCAATTATAGCGGTAGCGGCTGCTGCGCTTAAAGCGTTGTGACCACGCTGATGGTTTGAACCGCCATACTTGGCTTTAGGGCCGCCAAACGGCGGTATTTTTGTATAGGAAGTTGTTGCATTGGATATTAAGGGGCACCTGGCTGCAGGTGCACTGAAACTGATTGGCAGATTACCGCTGTCCTGGTCGAGGTGCCTAGGGCGCTTGGCTGGCAAGACGGCGGTGTTGTTGCGTACCGAAGGTCTGCGCCTGAGTAGAATTAATCTGGCGCAGTGTTACCCGGCGATGAACCCTAAGCAGCGGGAGAAGCTGGCCCGGGAAAGTGTGGTTAATACCGCTGTCACTGGATTCGAGATGGCGAGTATTTGGCACCATCCCTGGGCGGTCAATGAAAAGACCATAGTGTCGGTACGCAATCAACACTTGTTGTCTTTAGGAGAAGAGGGTGGTCGCGGCACCCTGGTATTAATGCCGCACACAGGCAACTGGGAAATTTTTGGTATGTACCTGGCGGCTATGGGGCCGTCTATGGCATTGTACCAACCGCCCAAAATTGCTGAATTGGACCCGGTGATTCGCGGTGGCCGCGAGAAGACCGGCGCACAAATGGTACCCACCAATATCCATGGTGTGCGCTCCCTGCTCAAATGCTTGAAAGCCGGTCATGTCGCGATGGTATTGCCGGACCAGGAGCCCGATATGGGTGGGGATTTTGCCCCTTTCTTTGGGCGGCCGGCATTGACCATGACACTGGCTCACAATCTACTGCAACGCACTAAATGCCACGTGGTATTCGGTTTTGGCAAGCGTGTGGAAGGGGGTTTTGAATTGGTGTTTTTGCCCGCCGAGAACGCAATTTACAGTGAAGAGCAGAAGGTCTCCCTGGCGGCGATGAACCGTGGTGTTGAGGCTTGTATCGCCCAGGCACCGGAACAGTACCAGTGGGAGTACAAGCGCTTCCGCAAGCAACCGGAAGGCAAAAGCAAAATTTATCGCAAGAATAGATAGCGCTGCCGTGTGGCAGCCCTATCTAAGTGATTGTCGGACTGGTTTCAGGCAGCGTGACGAAATGCCACTATCACTGGCATACGCGCTGCGCGCCAAGCAGGGAAAAAGCCGCTGACAAAGCCGATCGCCAGAGCCAGTATAGCGCCCTGCAGGAACAGGTCCGGCGACATCTCAAAGCTGAATACCACTTGAGTGAAGCTACCACCCAAGGTTGAGGTATTCAGCCCATCGAAGAAGACAAATGCAGCTAGTGAGCCCAGAAGTCCACCCGTTACTGCCAGTACCATGGCCTCGGCGATGGTGCCGCAAAAAGCTGAAAAGTTGCTAAAACCCAAAGCGCGTAGTGTGGCAATTTCCTTTGCGCGATCTGCAACAGATGTATACATGGTATTAAGGGCCCCGGCGAGGGCACCGAGAGCCATTACCGCGCTGATAATCCAACCGAAAGTGGCTATGTACTGCAGTTGTTTGCCCTGGCTGGCAAAGTACTCCTGCTCTGTCTGCACCTCCAGATTTAAGCGTGGCTCTCGCTCAATACTATCCTGCAATGGCTTTATGTCGCTGTCATTTTGCAGCTTTGTTCGGATTGACTGGTAGCTATTTCCGCGATTGTAGTGGCTCTGAATAGTTTTTATGTCCGCCCAGAGTTCGCTCTCAAAAATATTACCTCCTGTGGAAAAAACACCAACGACTTTCCACAGGTTCTTGCCAAAACGTACTTCCTTTCCTATTTCGAAGCCATTGAACTCCCGCAGCACGCCTGCTCCCACAACCATCTCGTTGGTTCCAGGAGTAAACATGCGTCCCTCTACCAATTGCATATTCGTGCGCATATCCATGCCGGTCTTGTTGAGTCCGCGCAAAGGAATATTCGCCTCGGTACCACTGGATTTCTTAATACCATCGACAATCACATAGAGCTCTGGTGAAACCAGTGGACCATTGGCATCGCGGGCTACTCCAGCTGATTCCCCGATAAGATTGACCTGATCCTGCAAGATTACTGAATTGAGCTCGGTTGATGAGCCCTCCCGCATAAGGATAGCGATCTGGCTTGAGCCTGCTCCGCGCATGGTCTCCTCAAAGCCTTTGGCCATGGCGAGAAATGCCAGCAATATGGCTACTACAACTGCCGAGGCCAGTACCATGGCTAAAGACATCCACAGGCGCCGGCGCAGGCTGCCAAGATTCATGAGGGTCACTGAGACTATTTGTGCAATAAGAGAACCCATTATTTTCCCTCCATATAGGAGTTTTGCTGCGATTCGTAAAAAAGAAAAGACAGCGAAGCCGAGTATCAGCTGATTTATTGTTGACGGTTAAATGCCGTGACGATGTTTAGGCGCAGAGCATTAAATGCTGGCAGTAACCCGGTAATTAACCCTAGTAAAAGCATAAATACCAGCGCTTGCAGGGCGATATTTCCGTCCAGAATCAGGTTGGGTAGAAACCTGGCAAGGAAAGTTTTAACACCCTCGACCAGCAACCAGGCTGCGGCAAGACCCGAGAGTCCACCGACCAGCGCGACCAGCATGGATTCCGAAAGCACCATACGGAAAATTCTGCTACTGGAAAAACCTAAAGTTTTCAACACAGCAATCTCCCCGGTGCGTTCGCGAATAGCCAGTGCCATGGTGTTGCCGACCACAACCAGAATGGTGAAGAAAGCGGTAAATACAACTGAGAAAATGATCAGTCCAATATTTCCGATTTGTTCAATAAAAGCCTTATTAAAGGCCTTTTCAGTGCTGGTATCCGTTTCATTTTGAGAGTTGGCAAAAGTATCATCAATAGTTTTCGCCACTTTTTCATTGAGGGAAGAATCTTCAGTGGTAAGGGCCATCCAGCCGATCCAGTCACCACCAAATGTTTGGGTTTCCATAAAATACTTATAGTGGAAAAGCATCTGACGTGTATCGTATTGTTCAGTATCCCCTTTAAAAATTCCGGATACTACAAACTCCCAGGTGTAGCCACCGTCTTTGTGGGTGAAAATATTGGAGGAAATTGGAATCCGATCACCAATTTTCCAACCATAAATTTGCGCGAGTTTTTCACCGACTAAAACGCCCTGACGATTGTTGAACCAGGCCCGCTTTTGGTCTTCGGGAACAACAACTTCCTTGTAAACCCTTAGGTAAGATTCTGGTTCCACTGCCATAGAGACTACTTGTCTTGCCGGTTCCTGGTAATAGCCGCCAAACCAATTAAGATGGGTAACGTCCTTTACCCCCTCTACTGCGGCAACTTTTTGGTAGTACGCAATGGGTAGCGACTTGGTAAAATTTATACGATTAAAAACCACTAAACGATTGTCTGCAGAAAGTTCCACACTGGAATTTAGTGCGGTTTTTAAACTGGTAACCGCGCCAAAAATCAGAAAGGCAATAAATATGGCAAAACATGTGAGGAAAAGCCGTAGAGGCTTTCTCGTCATGTTTTTATAAATTAAATAAAATTCGTTCATGCCACTATTTCCCTCTGCACAAATTGCCCTTTATCGAGATGCAGGGTGCGTTTGGCGTATTTGGCTGCAGCGGGGTCGTGGGTGACCATGACGATAGTTTTTCCATGGTCGCGATTTAGCAACTGCAACATTTCCAGGATTTCATCGGCAGTAGCACGGTCCAGATCTCCTGTGGGTTCGTCACACAATATCAGTTTGGGATCGGAGACAATTGCGCGGGCGATGGCCACTCGTTGCTGTTGACCACCGGACATCTCGCTAGACATGTGTTTGGCGCGATCGCTCAACCCCACAAGAGCGAGTGCTGTTTCCACATTTTTACGTCGTTGCGCTTTAGATAGCTTGGTCAGCATTAGTGGCAGCTCCACATTGCGCTGCGCATTCAGCATTGGCATTAAATTGTAGAACTGGAAAATAAAACCAATATTTTCCGCTCTCCAGCGAGTCAGGGCGCCTTCGCTAAGAGAATCAATACGTGTACCGTCAAACCAGACCTCGCCACCACTGGGTTGATCAACACCGCCTAACATGTTTAGCAGAGTGGTTTTACCGGAGCCGGATGGCCCCATGATAGCGACAAAATCCCCCCGATCTATGGTCATGTTGAGGTCGTCAAAGATAGAAATTTTCTCTTTGCCTTTGACAAAATTTTTACTGACGTTCTTTAATTGAAACAACACATCTTCTGACATCTAAAAATCCCTCTTAATATAAAATGAATGGTGATGTCGCCTGTGCCGCTAGATAGCCAATTCCTCCCCGGCCAGGAACCCAACTTTGACACCCATATCCGGCAGGATACGAGGGTCTTTGTCATCAATACCAATACGTACCCGCACAGTGGCCTTGGCGCGATCGGCGGTTGGAATAATGGCAATTACTGTTGCTGGAATATTCCATTCCGGGTAGGCGTCCAGATTGGCATTTACCCGCTGTCCAGCAGATACGCGGCCGATAAATGCTTCATTGACGTCTACTTCGATCTCCAGTGAGTTCATGTCCACGATGGTACAGATGCCTGTGCGGGTGAAGCCACCGCCAGCAGAGCTGGGGGCGACAATTTCACCAGGCTGCGCATTTTTTTGTGTGACGATCCCGGTGAAGGGGGCGCGAATAGTGTGATCTTCCAGCCGTTCGCGCTGACGTTCGGCTTCGAGTTTAGCGACCTCAATGTTGGCTCGGGCACTTCTTAAGTCGGCCCTGAGGCCCTCCGCACTTGCCTGGCTCTGGGTAAGCTGCGCTTTGCTCGAATAGTTCTTATCGCGCAGTCCCGCAAAGCGCTGATACTGTCGTTCGGCTTCTTTTAGTTTGGCGCTGATACTGGCTTCCTGGGCTTGCAGCACCTCTATCTGGGCTAAGGCAAAATCCAAGCTGACCCGTGCTTTTACATCATCGAGACGTGCCAGCACCTGGCCCTCACTGACTTGCATTCCCTCCTCGACATCCACACTGCTGATCAGGCCCATCACTTCTGCAGATACCGTGGCCATGCGCCGTGCTGTAATGTAGCCGGACGCATTGAGGACGGTTTCCATCCTTGCGGGGGAATTGTGTGTAGGTGCTGATGCAGTGGAGTTTTCTGGTCGAGCTTGCACTGGTGACTCAGGGGGCTGCTCTTCCGTCAGTAAGTTACCAGCGGCAAATCCTATTACCAGGCCGGCAATGGTGCCAATAGAGGCCGCCAAAAGGGTTTTCCGCGGTGATGAAGGTATTTCTTGAGCCGCATCCCGGTCAATTTTTAACTGACCGAGCAACTCACTGGTGTTTCTGCTCATACAGCCATGTTCTTATTCGTTACTTCCTGTAGAAGATAACTTTGGCAGAAACTAAAAAATATTGCTATGCGTCAAGCGTCCAAGGAGACGGGGCAATTTTAATGGCGCCAGAAAGCCGGAGTCAGTAGTACCAGCAAGGTGAAAATTTCCAGGCGGCCCATCAACATGGCGAGGATCAGGAACCACTTTGCCACCTCATTGACGGAGCCATAATGGGAGGCCGCATCCCCGAGCGCGGGTCCGATATTACTGAGGCAGGAGGCTACGGTGGTCACAGAGGTAACAAAATCCTCGCCGGTGGCGATCACAATAATTGAGAGAATAAAAAACGACAGCACATAGACGGCAAAGAAACCCCACACGGCATCGGTTACGCGGTCGGGTACGATTTTGCGGTTGATCTTAATGGGGATCACCGCATTGGCATGTACCAGGCGGTTTAGCTCGCGCATGCCGGATTTCATGATCAACATGCCGCGCACGGCCTTGATACCACCAGAGGTGGAGCCGGCACAGGCGCCGAGAATCCCTAGGAGTAGCAACGCATAGGGAAGGAATACCGGCCAGGCTGAGAAGTTTTCAGAGGCAAAACCCGCAGTAGTACTGATTGAGACCACCTGGAAAAAGCCGTGTAGCAGGCTGTTTCCGGGCGAGAAAATATTCAATATCCACAGGTAGCAACTGATCAGCAAGCCGGCGCCCAAAATAAGCATCACGTAAAAGCGAAATTCGGAGTCGCGCCAGTAGTGCTTTATGGTTTTGTTACGAAAGGCGTAAAAGTGCAAGCCGAAGTTGATCGCTGCGGTAAACATGAAAATGATACAGATCACCATGATCGCGCGGTTGTGGGCGTAAAAGCCCATACTGGCATCATGGGTGGAAAAGCCGCCGTTGGCTACGGTTGAAAAGGCATGGCCAACGGCGTCAAAAACGGTCATGCCGGCCCACCAGTAACCGATACCACACAGGATAGTGAGGATTACATAAATCACGATCAACGCTCGCGCCGTTTCGGCGATACGCGGTGTTAATTTGGTGTCTTTCACCGGTCCGGGAATTTCCGCTTTGTATAACTGCATGCCACCAATACCGAGCATGGGCAGGATAGCCAGCGCGATAACAATTACGCCGATGCCACCAAACCACTGCAATTGCTGGCGGTAGTAAAGGATTGCTGGAGGCAGAGTGTCCAGGCCGGTAATTACCGTGGCACCAGTGGTTGTCAGTCCGGAAATCGATTCGAAAATCGAATCGGTAATACTCAGGTCTGGCTGTGGGCTGATAATGAAGGGCAGGGAACCAAAACTACCAAGGATCAGCCAAAATAGCGAAGTCACCACAAAGCCATCCCGTGTACGTAGATCCTGGCGCAGGTCATGCACAGGTAGCCACATAAACAGACCGGTAATCAGGGTAATAGCAAAAGCGGCAATAAAGGCACTGTGGGTGTCGTCGCTATACCATAGGGACACCACGATAGGCGGCAGCAGTGTCAGGCTGAACACCGTCAGTAGAATTCCAAAAACTCGCGCAATTACCGCTATTCGCATTGGCGCCTATTAGCCTGTTATCTGTAGTTTCTTTATGTGGACGAAAGGAGTAGTGATCGCCGGAGTTATAAATCGAATTCTGGCTTTAGAAAAAGCCGAAACCCACCTGGAACAGTTGTTCCACATGGCGTGTCTGGCGGCGATCTACCAGAAACACAATTACATGATCGTCACTTTGCACAATCACATCATCATGGGCCATCAAAACTTCACTGCCATTTTCTGTCTCACGCACAATGGCTCCGATAGAAGCGCCATCGGGAAGGTCGATGTCCTCAATTTTTTTACCAACTACCTTAGAGGTGCGTTCATCACCATGGGCGACAACCTCAATGGCTTCAGCTGCACCGCGGCGCAGGGAGTGGACATTAACCATGTCACCACGACGCACATGGGTAAGCAGGCTACCGATCGTATTTTGCTGTGGTGAAATTGCAATATCGATCTCACCACCTTGTACCAGGTCGACATAAGCACGGTTATTGATGAGGGTCATTACCTTGCGCGCGCCGAGCCGTTTAGCCAGCAGTGATGACATGATGTTAGCTTCGTCATCATTGGTGAGGGCGAGGAACACATCCGTATCCTCGATATTTTCCTCCAGCAACAGTTCCTGGTCAGAGGCACTACCGTGCAAAATAATGGTGTGGGAAAGCTCTTCGGACAGGAAGATACAGCGCTCGTGGCTCTGCTCAATAATCTTGACTGAATAGCGGTTTTCCAGCTTGGTGGCAAGACGCAGGCCGATATTGCCGCCACCGGCAATGACTACGCGTTTGTAGCCGTGCTCCAGACGGCGCAATTCGCTCATTACTGCACGAATATCAGCGCGCGCAGCGATAAAGAATACTTCGTCACCGGCTTCGATAACTGTGTCACCCTGAGGAATTATGGGACGGTTGCGGCGGTAGATGGCCGCCACCCGGGTATCCACCTTTGGCATATGTTCGCGCAGGTAGCGCAATTGGTGCCCCACCAGAGGGCCGCCCTGTACCGCTAATACCGTAACAAGCTGTACTCGGCCATCGGCGAAGTCCAGTACCTGCAGTGCGCCGGGGTGTTCCATCAAGCGTGCAATATATTCTGATACCAGTTGCTCCGGACTAATCAGGACATCAATAGGAATGGCCTGGTTATCGAACAGCTCTGGGTGACGCAGGTAGGAAGAGGCGCGAACCCGTGCAATTTTAGTGGGTACGCGAAACAGTGAGTGTGCAATCTGGCAGGCCGCCATATTGGTTTCATCGTTGTTGGTCACTGCCACCAGGATATCGGCATCTTCAATACCTGCATCCATCAGTACGTCAGGATGAGAGGCGTGGCCGATAACCACGCCGATATCGATACGATCACGAAGCTCGCGCAAGGTTTTCTCGTCGCTGTCCACCAGGACAATATCGTTGCGTTCTGAGGCCAGGGCCTCCGCCAGTGAGCCGCCCACCTGGCCGGCGCCGAGAATGACAATTTTCATATCGGATGAGACTCGCGGCCCGCGCCGCTGTTATTCGGCTTTGCTCAGCAGAGCGTAGTAGAAACCGTCGCCGCCACTGTTCTGGGGCAGAAGCTGTATCCCCACAGGCTGCTTTTCTCCCCAGGACTTGCCGTTTAGCAGTTCAGGAGTATTGTCGCTCGCATCTACAGTCTCCGCAATGAAAGCCGCGACAACTTCACTATTTTCCGTTGGTAGTACTGAGCAGGTAGCATAAACCAGGCTGCCACCGGGTTTCAGCAGACCCCAGCTGGAGCGTAATATCTCACCCTGCAGCCGAGCCAGTTCGGCAATATCCTCATCGCGTCGTAATAATTTGATATCTGGGTTGCGGCGGATCACACCAGTGGCGGAGCAGGGGGCGTCGAGCAGGATACGATCAAATTGCTGCCCATCCCACCAGGCCTCTGGTGCGCTCGCATCAGCACAGATTAACTGCGCACTCAGTCCACAGCGGTCGAGGTTCTCCCGCACACGATCAAGGCGATTTTCCTCGATATCCAGTGCGCTTAGCTCAATAGTGGGCTGTTGTTCCAGCAGGTGGCAACTTTTGCCGCCCGGTGCCGCACAGGCGTCAAGCACCTTCTCGCCAGGTAGAGGATTGAGCAGTAGCGCCGCCAATTGAGCAGATTCATCCTGCACGCTAACCAGCCCTTCTGTGAAGCCCGGCAAAGCGCCCACCGATACCGGCTCAACCAGGGTGATACCAACTGGTGATACCGGGCAGGGTTCTGCGGATAGGCCGGTTTCAGCAAGCTGCTGCAAATAATCCGCACGGGAAATTTTGCACGTATTTACCCTCAGGGTCATAGGAGGGTTGGCGTTGTTGGCACGGAAAATTCCTGATGCCCGATCTGGCCAAGCGGCTTTGATACGTTGTTGTAGCCATGCAGGGTGTATGGAGCTGAATTGGGGGTTGCCGGATAGTTTGCGCTGTAGTTGTTCGCTGTTGCGTAGTGCATTGCGCAATACGCCGTTAATCACCCCGGTAGCTCGATCCAAGCCCAGACTGCGCGCGGCGTTTACCGTAGCTGAAATAGCCGCATGATCGGGAATACGAGTGTATTCGAGTTGATATAGGCCCAACAGAATCAAAGCGCTGACCAGGGTGTCTCCGGGCTTCCTGCGCAGCAGCTTGGCCGCGATTAATTGCAGTCGCGGTGCGTAGCGGGCGCTGCCGTAACAGAGTTCGCGTAGGAGTGCGCGGTCGCGCTCCTCTACCTTGTCTTCGGCCTTTGGTAACAGGCGTGCCAGCGAACCCTGCTCTTCCAGTAGGGCGGCGATAATTCGAGCGGCTTCGGCGCGTACATCTCTACTCATCGTATTGTTTCACCCAGCAGCGTGCCTGGGGCGAACTGCTCTCGATAGCCTTTCAGGATTTCTGCTGCCGGTAGGGCCTTTTTGCCAGGCAGTTGCAGGAGTTGTAGGCGCAGGGCCTCGCGGCCACAGGCAACCAGGATACCTTCATCATCGCTGGCGAGGATAGTGCCGGGTGCCTGATCGTGACAGCCGCGCTCTAGTGCGGCACTGTAAATACGTAACCGCTGCTCGCCTTTTTTATCGAGGTAGGTAGTCCAGGAAACCGGGAAGGGGTTAAAGGCGCGGATCTGTCGTTGCAGCTCCTCTGCGGATCGCCGCCAATCTAGACGTGCCTCTTCCTTGGAAATTTTATTAGCATAGTTGGCCTGGTTTTCATCCTGGATTTCTGGCTTGGCTGTGCCGGAAGCCATTTTTGTCAGGGCTTCAATCAGGGCAGGACCGCCGAGCTCTGCCAACTTGTCGTGCAGACTTCCGCCAGTCTCATCCTGTTCAATGGCACAATGGCGTTCCACTATAACCGGCCCTGTATCAAGGCCAGCCTCCATTTGCATAATGGCCACGCCACTCTTGAGGTCCCCAGCTTCTACCGCGCGCTGTATGGGCGCGGCACCGCGCCAACGTGGCAATAGAGAAGCGTGTACATTGACACAGCCCAAACGGGGGGTATCCAGAACCGCCTGGGGAAGAATCAGGCCATAGGCCACCACCACCATTATGTCTGCGCGTAAAGATGCAAGTTCGGCCTGGGCATCTTTGTCGCGCAGGTTCGGTGGTTGGTACACTGGAATATCGTAGGAAAGGGCTAATTGCTTGACCGGGCTGGACAGCAGCTTCTTGCCCCGACCCGCCGGCCTGTCCGGTTGGGTGTATACGGCAATGACATTGTGCTCACTATCTAGTAGCGCTTGCAGATGCACGGCGGCAAAGTCCGGCGTGCCGGCAAAAATGATATTCACTGGCTGATTCTCAAATCGGAGGAAATAGCTGGCGCCGGATATGCCGGCGGCCAGCCTTCTTTATCAGGCGCGTCGGCGCTGGGATTTTTCCAGCTTGGAGCGAATGCGGTTGCGCTTGAGTGGGGAGATGTAATCCACGAACAGTTTGCCATCCAGATGGTCGACTTCATGCTGGATACATACTGCCAATAGTCCCTCTGCTTCAATGGCAAAGGGTTCACCATTGCGATCCAGGGCCTTGATCCGCACTTTACGCGGGCGCTCCACGGTCTCGTAGAAGCCTGGCACGGATAGACAACCCTCATCGTACTGGTGGATTTCCTCTTCCAGTACTTCGATTTCCGGGTTGATAAAGCCGAGTGGCTCGCTTCCATCCTCGGATATATCCACCACCACAATGCGCTCCTGCACATTGACCTGGATAGCGGCGAGGCCGATGCCGGGTGCGGCATACATGGTTTCAAACATGTCGTCCAGCAACTGGCGATGTGCATCGGTCACTTCAGCGACCGGTTTTGCGACCTCGCGTAGACGAGGATCGGGAAATTCCAGTATCTCGAGTTTAGCCATAACACCTGTGACAAACTTCTAGTATTCGTTGAACGTGCGCTGATAACATTATGATCGCGCTCAATATTTACCGAGTGGACCCCTGATTTCCGCTGGCGCTTTGCGCCCGGGTCCGGTTACTTTCCACCAGAGAGTAGCCCGGCGCTGAGAATTATAGCGATAAAGAGCATAGGAATGCTTCCATGAAAAAAATAATCCTGGCCGCTGTTTCGATGCTGGCGGTTGCCCTGGGCACTGAAGCCCAGGATCAGGTACGCCTGAACCCCAGTCATCCCGATGCTTATGTAGTGCAGAAGGGCGATACCCTGTGGGATATCTCCAGTGAGTTTCTGGTACAGCCATGGTATTGGCCCGAGATCTGGCAGGTAAATCCTCAAGTGGAAAACCCGCACTTAATCTACCCCGGCGACAGCTTGCGCCTGGTATATGTGGATGGACAGCCTCAGTTACAGCTCCAGCGCGGTCCACGGGCTTACCAGCTGTCACCAGGAGTGGATGGCAGTCGCCTGACGCCCCAGATCCGCCGTGAAGCGGTAGAAAATGCTATCCCTGCGATTCCTCTTGATGCAATAAATGCTTTTCTCTCGCGTACCCGTATCGTTGAACCCAACGCTTTTGAAGGTACGCCCTATGTGGTGTCCGGTTCCGATAACCATATCCTGATGGGCGCTGGAGATACCATTTATGCACGCGGTGACTTCGAGGCCCCCTTAGCCTCTTATGGTCTATACCGTCCCGGACCGGTTTATGCCGATCCTGTCAGTAATGAAACCCTTGGTCGCCAAGCGTTGGGTATCGGGGAAGTTGACCTGCTGCAGTTGGACCCGGATAGCCTGCCTGGATTCTCAGTAGCCACTTTGGGAGTGGCCAATACGGCTCGCGAGATTCGCCTGGAAGATCGCTTGATGCCGGTAGAGGAACGCTCAATCGAAGCATTATTTCATCCCAGTGCTCCAGCTCTTCCCATAGATGGATTGATTGTCGGAGTGGATGAAGGAGTTACCCAGATCGGTAAGTTCGATGTGGTTATCCTCAATCTGGGAGACCGCGATGGCATAGAGCCGGGCAATGTTATGGCTGTTTACAAGCGCGGCTCCGTTGTTCGCGATCGTATTGTCGGTGACAGTGTGAAATTGCCTGATGAACGCGCTGGTGAGATGATGGTATTTCGCACCTTTGAAAAGATGAGTCTCGCCCTGGTGCTTGAGGCAGAGCGCCCCCTGGCTGTGATGGATCTGGTGCGCAACCCTTAACGTAGCCCTATTCTCTGCGGCGGATCTTGCTGTTTGGACCGCCGCTCAACCAAAAAACAGAGTAAACGGCATGGATGCGTTAACCGCAAGCATGGCCCTACTACGCCTAGAGGGCATAGGCCCCGCCCGATATTGGCAATTGCTCGAGCACTTCGGTTGCCCGCTTCAAGCCTTGCAGCAACTCCCCAATACCCTGTTATCTAAACTCCCAGCACGAGCTCGATCCCAGTGGTATGAGTTCACCCGATTGCAGGCCCAGAGTGCCCTAATCAGTTGGGTTGAAGAAGAGCGTGCTCGCTGCGTAGAGAATGGGATTCATTTAATGTGTTATGGGGATACTGATTATCCAGTTCTATTAAGTGAAACTTCCCGACCACCTCCGGTACTTTATCTTCGCGGCAGGACAGAAAACCTTTGCTTGCCACAGATTGCTATTGTGGGTGCCCGCCGCGCTACCAGCGCCGGCTTGGATAATGCTCGCGCGTTTGCCGCAGAGCTCGCCACTGCCGGTTTCGCAATCACCTCTGGACTTGCCCTGGGGGTAGATGCGGCGGCGCATCTCGGAGCCCTGTATGGAGGGGGGACAACTATTGCAGTGTTGGGAAGCGGTGTGGACCGAATCTACCCTCGTCATAACCAGAGGCTGGCAGGGGATATTCTCGAAAGGGGCGGAACGATTCTCAGTGAGCTGCCTTTGGGTAGTAGTGCCGAGGCCAAAAACTTCCCTCGCCGCAACCGTATTATTAGTGGGCTTTCTATGGGGGTGTTATTAGTTGAAGCTGCGTTGCGTTCCGGCTCCCTAATTACGGCGCGCTTGGCACTGGAGCAAAACCGAGAAGTGTTTGCCATTCCTGGCTCGATTCACAATCCGATGGCTCAAGGCTGCCACCACCTGATCAGGCAGGGCGCGACTTTGGTTGAGACCAGTGGCGACATCGCCTCCCAGTTGGGGGGGCTACTGTCAGAGCCTGTTTCAGCGGAAAAAAACCGTGAAGTATTAGAGGGGCGCCAACAGGTTATTGTGGATGCCCTCGCTGGCGGCCCCCGCAGTATTGAGCAACTGGCTATGGATAGTGGGGAAGGTTCGGGGGAGTTGATGGGGTTGTTGTTACAGTTGGAACTGGAGGGGCTTTTAGAAGAATTACCCAGTGGTTATCAGCTAACTGCCCGCGGTTCTGCTTGCTGTAGGTTGGCTGAGAAAGATCTAACTTAAAATGAAGTTGCTTGCCGATGCAGTGTAGCCATTTATTCAACAGGTAAAGTGCGAAATTGAACACTTGCAATGAATACGTTGGGTGGGTGCTGGACTGTACAAATAGTCATGGTCTTTTCTGCCGCAGGTTGGTCCAGCTGTGGTGAGTAAATGTAATTAATCTGATATTAACAATAAATTATCCTGACTTTTATGATAAAAATGTATTTCATGTTTTATGTATTTTGAAAATACGTAGAAGGACAAAACTATGAAAATACAATTTATAAGAATAATTATCCTTCTAATAATGATGCTGGGCTTGGCTGCATGTGCAGTGCAGCCCTCGATCACCGATTCTTTGCCACCACAAAACTTCACAAAAGAAAATTTACTCTCAGGTGCTGTTCTTTTGGGGCACCCGGTATCAGATACCGATCTTCCCGATATAGATATTTTGGCAGTGAATGATGAGATGCGGTTGCTTTTGGGGTCGGTCGATGGTGTAACCGATAGTGATCGCCTTAATACCCTGGTTGGAAGTTTACAAGGTAACAATTTCTCAATTTATTATGATGCTGATGCCACCCTAGAAGCTTCTAAAGTATTTGAAGAGCAGCGGGGTAACTGTATGGCGTTTAGTGCCTTTATGGTTGCTATGGCTCGAGAACTGGATATAGACATAAAATTTAATGAGGTGTTTATACCAGAAACTCGGTATTTTGAAGGTCAGCATACTTTTGTTTACCAACACATCAATGTCATTGCCGATGTTGGAAATGAGCACCGTGTCTTGGATTTCAATTTTGTTGATTACACTCCAGCCTATCGCCAAAAAACACTTGGAGATGATGAAGCATTTGCCAGATTTTATAGTAATCTGGCGATGGACTTTCTTTCTAAGCGAGATATAAATCGGGCATTTATTTACTTACGCAAAGCCTTATCCTTGTCTCCCGATGCGTCAGACCTTTGGAATAATTTGGGTGCAATCTATCGCTCTGCGGGGTATTCAGACCAAGCTGTCGATGCCTACGGGGTATCTCTTGGACTGGATAATACTAATTTGATTGCCCTGAGTAATTTGGAGAGAGCACTCAGAAACCGCAGTGATTTTGATTTGGCGAATATTCTCTCTGAGCGGCTACAGGGGTATCGAGAACAAAATCCCTACTACTGGTATGGCATGGCCTTGGCTGCCTATAAACAAGAGCACTTTGAATTGGCACTCAAGCGGGCCAAGGACGCGATCTCTCTGGAAAGAGCTGATCACCGTTTTCATTTTCTCCTGGGGATGGCCCGCTTCAAGGTTGGTGATGGTGGCTACCGGAAGAGTTTCAGGCAAGCGTTGACCCTTTCGGTAACTGATGGGGATCAAGAACGTTACAGGAAAAAACTGGATACTCTCGGAATAAGAGATATAAAGCCAGTATCTTCGATTGGAAGGGTCAGACATCCAGAAACCACACGCCCATGGTGGTGGAACCCGTGAGTCAGGCGTGGCTCTAACCAGGTAAAACTGGAAGAGGCTCATTTCGGCAAAACAAGGATGTTCAAATATTAACCAGAAGGAGTTGTTGGTAGCGGCAACACCTTGTGCCCAACTGCACAATCGGCTAGATTGCCGCGCTTCCCCCGCTTCGACAGTAAAGAGAGTTGAAATGAGCAAGCCTTTTGTAGCAATCCTGATGGGTTCCGACTCCGATCTGCCAGTCATGGAAGCCGCCTTTGGTGTGTTGGAAAAGTTCGATATTCCTTTTGAGGTAAAAGTCACTTCCGCCCACCGCACCCCGGAAGCCACACATAATTACGTTACCGATGCCGACAAGCGCGGCTGTGCAGCCTTTATCTGTGCCGCGGGTATGGCTGCGCACTTGGCTGGTGCAGTGTCTGCCACCACCCTGAAGCCGGTGATAGGTGTGCCGATTAACGCTTCCCTGGATGGCCTGGATGCCCTGTTATCCACCGTACAAATGCCTGGTGGCATCCCGGTGGCAACTGTGGCGATTGGCAAGGCTGGTGCCAAGAACGCAGCCTATCTGGCTGCACAGATTATCGGTTCTTCTGATGCTGAAATGCACCAGAAGCTGGTAGATGAACGTCGTGCCAATGCCGAAGCGATTATTGCCAAGGATGAGCAGCTGCAAAAAGACCTGCAGCAGCGCAAAACCAAGTAATTCGTCGCTATGTTGTATTCACCGCTCGCTGTAAAGCAGGCCGCCCGAGCCCTGGCGGCGGGCGGTGTTATTGCCCACCCTACCGAATCTGTGTGGGGGCTCGCCTGTGACCCAAATAATTTACAGGCGGTTCGGCGTTTGTTGCAATTGAAGAACCGTCCACTGGAGAAGGGCCTGATCCTGGTTTCCGGAGAGGAGGCGAGTTTTAGCGAATTACTCGACCCCCTCAGTGATGAGCAGCGCCAGCAATTGCATGCAACCTGGCCTGGTCCGGTTACCTGGTTGGTTCCCCATTTGGGCCGCATCCCCTACTGGGTCTGTGGCGCCCATCCGTCAGTGGCCTTGCGTTGCACTGACCACTCATTCACCGCAGCGTTAACACGCGCTTTTGGCGGTGCTATTGTATCCACTTCTGCCAACCCGGCGGGATGTCAGCCCGCTCGCTATAAGTACCAGGTATTGCGATATTTCGGCGATGCGCTCGACTTTGTCGGTGGAGGCTCCACCGGCGGCCGCAATTCACCAAGTGAAATCCGCGATCTGCTCAGCGGAAAATTGATGCGCGCGGGTGGTTGATTTCTGATAAGCAAAAGCAGTGTTCCCCATGAATGATATAGATACCAAGGAAGTAAAAGCCTACCTGCTGAATCTGCAGGATCGCATCTGCGATGCCCTGGGCGCCGAGGATGGGCGGAAATTTCATGAGGATGCCTGGGAGAGACCTGGCGGTGGCGGCGGGAGAACCCGAGTGCTGGAAGAGGGCAACCTGATAGAGAAGGGCGGTGTGAATTTTTCCCACGTCTACGGCGATGGCCTGCCGCCCTCTGCTACAGCGAGCCGTCCTGAACTGGCCGGTTGTTCATTTGAGGCCATGGGTGTCTCCCTAGTAATTCACCCTCGTAACCCGTATGTGCCCACCAGCCATGCCAATGTACGTCTATTTGTCGCTAAAAAGCCCGGTGCCGAACCAATATGGTGGTTCGGAGGGGGATATGACCTTACCCCTTACTACGGTTTTGAAGAGGATGTTGTGCACTGGCACAGCACAGCCAAGCAGGCATGTGCCCCGTTTGGCGAGGATACCTACCCACGCTTCAAGCAATGGTGTGACAAGTATTTTTACCTGAAGCATCGCGATGAGGCTCGCGGAGTGGGTGGCCTGTTTTTTGACGATTTTAACGAGGGGGGATTCGACAATGCTTTTGCCTTTACCCGTGCCGTGGGCGACAGCTACTTGGATGCTTATCTGCCCATAGTGCAAAAGCGAAAAGACACTGATTTTGGCGAGCGCGAACGTGAATTTCAACTGTACCGTCGTGGCCGTTATGTGGAGTTCAATCTGGTGTTCGATCGCGGCACTTTGTTTGGTTTACAAAGCGGTGGGCGTACCGAGTCGATCCTGATGTCCCTGCCATCATTGGTCAGTTGGAAGTACGACTGGCACCCCGAGCCGGGCTCAGCAGAGGAAAAACTCTATACAGATTTTCTGCCACATCGGGACTGGCTATAGCCAGGGAATTTGTCACAACGGAGGTATGCCGTGCATCAATCGCGACTGGAAGGCATCAATTCACTGTTTCTTGACTACCGACGCCACTTTGAAACAGGGGATGCTGAGCAGATTGCCGACTTTTACCGTTTTCCCCTACATTACTACCATGAGGACGGCAGTAAATCGGCAATTGATCGCGAGGCTTTTGTAAAGCAAGTAAGCAAGCTACTAAACGCCTATCGTCGTTTAGAGGTTTGTCAGATCCTTGGCACAGTAACAGAGGTTATCGAGTTGAATGAATTCAGTAGCCTGGCCAGTGTGCGCTGGACATTGCTACACCCCAAGGGAGAAGAAAAAGCAGTTGAGCTTTACAGCTCCCAAACCCGCTATTTGCTCACCGAGACAGAATCGGGGCTTAAGATAGACGGTCTGATTATTGTCGATGAAAGCGCCAAAATTCGCGAAGCGGCAAGGGCGCGCAAGAGGTCACTTTCATGAGTGATCGCTATGGAGTTGTGGGCAATCCTATTGCCCATTCCCTCTCCCCAGAAATTCACATCGCTTTTGCCGAGCAAACCGGCCAGGATCTTACCTATAGCAAATTGCTTGCACCTCTGGATGGATTCGCCCATAGCGTGCGTACTTTCTTTGCCGAGGGTGGCCGTGGTTTGAATGTTACGGTGCCATTTAAACTGAAGGCATGCGAGTTAGCGGATGAACTCACCGAGCGCGCTGCCGCTGCCGGAGCAGTGAATACTCTGATACTTCGACGAGATGGGCGGCTACTGGGTGACAATACCGACGGTGCCGGCTTGGTGGCCGATATCCGTGACAACCTGGGATGGCCAATTCGTGACAAGCGAGTTCTGCTGCTGGGCGCTGGCGGTGCTGCGCGCGGAGCCCTTTTACCACTGCTGGCAGAGCAGCCGGCTCATTTGCATGTGGCTAATCGCACCGCAGACCGGGCTGAACAATTGGCAGATGAATTCTCCCATTATGGCGCCCTCAGCGGAGGTGGTTTGCAGGGGTTGTGTGGTAGTTTTGACCTGGTGATCAATGCCAGCTCCGCCAGCCTGGACAATGAGCTGCCGCCATTGCCGGATCACCTGTTCGCTCAGGGGGGCAAAGCCTACGACATGGTGTATGCCACCGGAGCCACTCCTTTTGTGCATTGGGCTCATGGTTTGGGTATCGAGGCTGCAGATGGGTTAGGTATGTTGGTGGGGCAGGCAGCGGAATCATTTTTCTTATGGCGTGGTGTACGCCCACTGGTGACCCCCGTGATGGCCAGGCTGCGCCGGGAATTGAATAACAACAATAATTAGAGGAACTGGCTGTGCGTGAGTTGGTACGCAAATTATCCGTGTGTTTTGCTGTTGGTTGTTTTGGCGGGCTTTGTTATGCGCTTGGCCTTTGGGCTATGGGGCAATACGGTTTTACTCAGTGGCTGGGAGTGGATCTGGCTCCTCGGCTAAGCAACGCCTATTTATACCAGCGTATTGTTTGGGGTGGCCTTTGTGGGCTGTTGTTCCTGTTACCCTGGCGAAATACCTGGCTTTTGCGTGGCGCACTGCTCTCATTGGTGCCAGCTGGCTTAATGTTGCTCTACCTGCTGCCCCAGCGCGGTTACGACTACGGCGCCTTTATGCTGGGGCAACTGACTCCGTTAGTTATAATCCTGGCTTGTGCCATTGGCGGTATAGCTGCTTCCGGCTTACTGCGACTCCAGGGCAAGTAAAAAAATTGCCGGCAGACATGGCCGGCAATGTATTCAGGCTTCGAATTCGATCTCGATAAGACTGCAACTTTGGGTGTGGCCCATGGCGCGTTTGATGGTTGGATAGACTGAAGCAGTTGCCACGCTCACGCCCAGCTCAATCCGCTGTTTCTTATCGAGCTGGACACCGATGCGCTCATCCAGCACCGGATCGATATTCTTGTAACTCGCCAGTGCGGTGGAGAAGTCATAAATATCTTTTAGCGCTTCAGGCAGGTTGCTGCCGCCCTGGATACAGGCTTTGACCACTGCCGGATCTATTTCCGCTTCCAGCGCCATACGCACATTGAGCTGCAGGCAGGCACCGCAGTCGGCCACCTGCATGGCTGCCAGCTTACTGACCCAGAATATATCCAGTGGCAGGAATTCCCTATGCATGGATAGCGGTTGGAAATTGGCGAACTTTTCATAACCCTGCGGAGAGCTTCGCAAAAACTCCCTGAGGTAGTCCATGTCGTAGCGGTATCTACGGGAGAAAGTGTCCATTTCCTCTAGACGCTGCTGTTCATTCATATCGTAGGCTCCTGGTTGCCGATACTAGAAAGTTGGGCTCAATAGGCCCTGCAGCTAAGTTTTATTGTTATTTCCGTTAGGAAGAAATTAGCTTCTATCGGTAATTTCGATAGGTGGGCTGTAGTAGTTGCCGTATAGGCGCCTAGCCTCGCGTGCGAACCAAAGTCCAGCCTGGCCCTGGGCTGTTCTGGCCGACCAGAGCAGGTCGACATCCAGGCTCCAGGCACTGAGCGCGCTGGTTAAGTTTAGCTCTACTAATTTTCCGCTCTTTAGGAAGGGGCGTGCCAGCTCATATGGAGCGTTTACCCAGCCGACGCCTTTACAAGCTAGATCCAGAGCTTGCAGTAGGGAGTCACAGATCCAGATTTGAGCCGAGAGTTGCCAGCGGTGCTGGCTGGTCACTGATGCGGTGATAATCTGCCGGTACTGGGCAGCCTCACTGAGGCTGGCACTACTCTCTTGCGCCAGGGCGTGATCAGGGCTGGCGAGACAGAGCACAGGCTGTCGACCGAGGGTACTGAAATCCAATGCATCAGGGTAATTTTCCCGAGCATTTACAAAGGCGAAGTCTACGGTACCTTGGGCCACACTGCCCACAGCATGCTCGCCGTCGGCGCTGCTCAACTGCAATGTAGTGTGGGGAAAATGCTTACTGAATGTCGCCAGCATGTCGTTGAGGCGGTCAGGCATAACCAGCTCTTCAAACTGGACTCGCAACAGTGGCTCCTCTCCGCATTGGTAGGAGTCCGCAGCCTGCTGGAAACGATGCAGCTGTCCCAGGGCCTGACGGGCCAGAGGCAGCAGGGCCTGGGCTGCTGCAGTGGGCTGGGGATACTTTCCACTGCGATCGAACAGAACTAGCCCCAGGTCGAGTTCCAGGTTTTGAATGGAGCTACTCACTGAAGACTGTGCGCGGCCCATTCCCCTGGCGACAGCAGAAAAGGATTTCTCTTCGCACGCGCGCACGAAAGTGTGCAGTTGATCGGTATTGAGGTTGAGCATGGGCACTCTTTAAATCAGTGAGTGTTTAGTACTGTTCCTGCAACAGGTACTGTTCTTTGAGCTTCACATAGTTCTCAGCAGAATAACGGAAGAAAGCCCTTTCTTTTTCCGATAGAGGGCGAGCTTTCTTGCAAGGGGCACCTACATAGAGGTAGCCACTTTCCAGGGTTTTGCCCGGTGGCACCAAGGCTCCTGCAGCTAGTACCACTTCATCCTCAATCGTTGCACCATCCAACACAATGGCACCGATACCGATGAGCACTCGATTGCCAATGGTGCAGCCGTGCAGGCAGGCCTTATGTCCGATAGTGACATCTTCGCCAATCGTCAGGGGCCAGCCGTCAGTATTGAAAGGGCCGGCATGAGTGATATGTAATACAGCCCCATCCTGTACACTGGTCCGCGCACCTATTTGAATACGGTGCATATCGCCGCGTACCACGGCCATTGGCCATACGGAGCAATCATCCCCGAGAGTGACATCGCCGATCACAGCCGACTGTGGATCGATATAAACACCATTACCGATTTGCGGGACTTTCTCGCCGGCAGAGTCGTTGTGGCTGCGCAGTGGGGACATAAAGAAGCTCCTGTACAATGAATCCTCTATCATAGCTGTATCCTATTTCGAGCACAGGGTCCTGTATGTCCAATCCATTACTGAATATCCCGCTACTTCCGGCATTTGACCAATTGCAGCCGACACAGGTCGAGCCGGCAATCTCCGAGCTGATCGCCCATTGTCAGCAACAGTTACAGCAGGGCTTGGATAATCCGGGCTGGGAAAATACGCTGGTACCCCTAGAGCAGGCCCAGGACGAACTGAACCGCGCCTTCTCTCCGGTGAGCCACCTAAACAGTGTATTGAGTGGTGAGTGGCGATCGCCCTATGAAGCTGCACTAGCGCAAGTGACTGCTTATTGGACCGAACTGGGTCAAAATCGTGAGCTGTATGAGGTTTACCAAGAGCTGGCTGCCGCTCAGGGATTCGATAGTTGGCAACAAGCTCGTAAAAAGTCGGTGGAATTGGGCCTGCGGGATTTCGAGCTCAGTGGTGTTGGGTTACAGGGGGGTGCCCGTGAACAATTCGCAGCCAACAGTCGCCGTTTGGCAGAGCTTTCCAGCCAGTTTGCCAATAACGTGCTGGATGCCACAAATGCCTGGACCTGGCACACTGAAGATGAAGCAGAGTTAGCGGGCTTGCCGCAGACTGCGTTAGCGGCTGCAAGCAGCGCCGCGCAGGGCAAAGGTAAAAACGGTTGGTTGGTCACACTGGAGGGCCCCTGCTATCTGGCAGTAATGACCCATGCGGATAATCGCGAATTACGTCGTCAGGTGCACTTGGCTTTTGTCAGTAGGGCTTCTGAAGTTGGTCCGAATGCTGGTGAATTTGATAATTCCGAGGTGATGGAATCCATTTTGGCTCTGCGTGCGGACCAGGCTCGACTATTGGGTTTGGACAATTATTCCCAGCTATCCCTGGCCAGCAAAATGGCGCCAAATACTGAGCGTGTACTGGAATTTCTTAACGACTTGGCAAAGCGGGCAAGGCCGGCTGCTGAGCAGGAGATGAAGGAACTCAGTGAATTCGCCAAAATAGAATTCGAATTGGATGAATTACAACCCTGGGATATTGCCTGGGTAGCGGAGAAGCTTAAGCAAAAACGCTATGCCATCAGCCAGGAAGAACTACGCCCCTATTTCCCCTACGCAAAAGTCGTCGATGGATTGTTTGCGGTCGTTGAGAAGCTTTTTGGAATTACTGTCGAGGAGGATACCTCAGTTGCTACCTGGCATGACGATGTGCAATTTTTCTGGCTACTGAGGGGCGGTGAACGTATTGCCGGCTTCTACCTGGACGCGTTCGCCAGGGAGAAAAAGCGTGGCGGCGCCTGGATGGATACCGTGGCAACCCGTCGCCAGACTGAGCAAGGAATACAGTTGCCCATTGCATATCTCGTTTGTAATTTCAGTCCAGCTGCTGGTGATATGCCTTCTCTATTAACACATTACGAGGTGACCACGCTGTTCCATGAGTTTGGTCATGGTTTGCACCACATGCTCACGAAAATTGATGTGGCAGCTGTTTCCGGGATTAATGGTGTTGCCTGGGATGCTGTTGAGATGCCCAGCCAATTCCTGGAGAACTGGTGTTGGCAACCACAGGCGATAACCATGCTCTCTGCACATTTTGAAACCAGTGATCCTCTGCCGAAGGAACTGCTGGATAAGATGCTTGCGGCAAAGAACTTCCAGTCCGCCATGTTTACTGTGCGTCAGCTGGAATTTGCATTATTTGACTTCCGCTTGCATTGCTGTGAAGAGGAATTGTCCGCCGAGAAGATCCAGCATCTGCTTACTGAGGTACGCTCTGAAGTTGCCGTGGTGCCTGTGTCGGCACAAAATCGTTTCCAGCATGCATTTAGCCATATTTTTGCCGGCGGCTATGCGGCAGGGTATTACAGTTATAAGTGGGCGGAGGTGCTGTCTGCTGATGCTTTTTCCCTGTTTGAGGAGAAAGGCATTTTTGATGAAACTACTGGCAAGCGATTCTTGCATAGCATTCTAGAGCAGGGAGGTAGTCGTGATGCACTTGAACTGTTTACTGAGTTCCGTGGTCGAGAACCCCAGATTGATGCACTGTTGCGCCACTCTGGTATCGAGCAGCAAGAACTGAACATCAGCCCGGCTTGAGAAGCCTCCATATCATGAAAGATTGAGCAGTAGTCATGATCAGTACAGAAAAGCCTGATGGGAAAAAGAAATCGCAGAAAAAACGTTTCATTGCAGGTGCAGTCTGTCCGCGCTGCAGTGAAATGGATCGGATTGTAAATTACCAGGAGGAGGGTAAAAATTATCGGGAATGTGTTTCCTGTGGGTTTAAGGATGAAATCCGCTTGCAATCTGCGCCAACGGAATTGCTAACAAGAGTCAGTTCCACACAAAGGAAAGAAGTACGTGAGGAACCTGTCAAACTTATTCAGCCGCCCCAAAAAAATAAAAAGTGAAAAAGATATATTTGTTATTGACCCTGTTGGTGGTCGTTTTTGTAGTAGGTTTGTACGGCCTTGATCGTTACCGTGAGATCAAGAGGCATCAGCAAGAGCAGACAGCTCACTTGCTGGCCAGCTGTGTTAACCAGGGAATTCTGAGCTTATTTCGCTTGCAGGCAAATGACTGGAAAAAAAACCCGAATTTCTATCGTGAGCAGCAGCAAGTACTGAATGCAGATATTGAAGCATTGCCAAAAAAAATTTTGGACGGAAAACCGTTTGAATCCTGGCGGTATGCTGTGGAGATCTGTGAGAAATTGACCAGGAATACCAATCTGCAACATATCACTATTTTTCGGCCTCTCGGCGAACTGGCTTCCGCAGAAATGTCAGATGCCAGAACTTTCAAGAGAAAGGAATCGCTGCGTAAGCGTAAAAAGATCATCGGAGGGCTTAAGGAATCCGCCCGTGCTGCAGACAGATACCTGAGAGATCTGCAGAGTGATATTAATATTAAGCTGCAGGCCTACCGGTTCTCAGATCAAGAGAAGGAGAACATCTGGAACCGAATTAATTCTGAAGTGCTCGATTATTATCAGAAGGGTAGTTTCTCCCTTAAAAGAGCAGAGATCTATCTTGAGCGGGTTTCTAGTTTCTATCGGCTGATGGCTGAAAATACCAGAGGGTATACTGTGCGAAATGGTAGCCTGTATTTTTACGACTCCAAACTCAGGTCAGAGGTAGAAGGACTGAATCGTGCGATGCTACAGGGGGAGGGTGAGTTTTTTGCGAACTATACCCAGATAGTTGCCCGGAAGCAGATACCGGTAGCTGTCCACTAAAAAAATGGTGAGCGGGTTTTAATGCATTATTATGCCCGCTCAGTATTTACCATCCTGAAATTATAGTTTTTATAGTTTTCATTTCTCTGCATTGATTCGTTCACTCACTCTGTACTAATTTCTTTTTGAGGATAACCGGAATGAATATTCCGCTTATTCTGAATAGTTTGTTGTATCGGTGTATTTATTTTGTTGGCATGCTCCTTTTTGTATCCAGGAGTCGGTTACAGTGTAGTATCGATAATAAACTATGAGCCCCACAGAACGTGCACCAATCCACAAAAATAAGCTGAACCATATGCCATGGTTGCCCCAACTCTGGGTTAACCACCAACTAGGGAAGAAAACTACAATAGTGGCAATAAACATTGTATCGCGCATTTTTCGACTTCTACCGGCACCAATAAAAACTCCATCGAGTTGATAACTCCATACCGCTATTAGCGGTAAGGCACAAAGCCACCAGTACACGTGGTTGGCCTGTTCTATAACAGTACCGATATCAGTAAACAGAGAGAGAATAACTGGCTGTCCCACAACCAGAAGTATGGTAAGGCCTATAGCGCTGCCGAGAGCCCAGATTCCAGCACTGTGAACGGTTGCCTGGAAGAGCTTGCTTGATTTTTTAGCAATGGACTCTCCTACCAGCGCCTCAGTGGCATGTGCAAAGCCATCAAGGGCATAAGAAGTAATCATCAAAAGCTGGAGCAGAATTGCGTTGGCAGCCAAAACAGAGTCGCCTTGAGACGCCCCCTGGGCCGTGAAAAAAGTCAGTGTCAAAAGTAAAAGACATGTTCTAATAAATAGGTCTGTATTAATGTGGAGTAATTCGATCCAGGGCTTTGGATTTGCCCAGGGAAGAAGCTGACGCTTACATAACTGGTTAACGATGTCAGACCAGATATCGCCATCTATCCGGCGAAGTAAATAAAAACCGAGTACAAAGGCAAATAGATCAGCGCTTACGGTAGCAACTGCGGCACCCTTTGCGCCAAGGCCAAGGCCGAGTATCAGTAGAAAATCCAGGCCAATATTAAGAATATTGGCGGCGAGTAATATATATAAAGGAGCGCGGCTATCCTGCCTGCCAATAAAAAATCCGAGTATGGCAAAGTTGGCTAGCGCGATAGGGGCGCTTATCAGGCGTATTTGTAAGTAAGATAATGCATGAGGGCCAGCTTCAACACTGGCATTCATCCAACCGACTATGTGGCTTAGTAAGGGAAAGGCAATTATTTGAAGTAAAACTCCGAGGCAGAGAGCCAGTAGCAGTGCGCGTAATAACCAATCAACTCCTCCCTTATCACTTCGGGCTACTAGGCCGGTAGTGCCCATGCGAAGAAAACCGAAGGCCCAAAGTAGCATGGACATGACGCTCGCACCTACAGCCACTCCAGATAGATACTCTGGCGAGGGTAGGTGTCCCAGAATTGCGGTATCCACAGCCCCCAATAAAGGGACAGAGATATTGCTCAGAATCATGGGCCAAGCAAGGTTCCATACCCTTCGCAGTGGTTGTTTGTCGAGTTGTGAATGCTGCATAGGAAAAGCCACAGAAAATATATTTTTGCCGGCTAGGCATAAGTATCGGACTGAGGTGTACTAACTCAGTTGAAGTAAGTCGATTGCATAGTGCAGTTAACAGACTTTCGGCATGATTTGTTAGAGCTTGAAATAATCACACGGCATAAATGAAGAGATTGGTACCAGTTTTACCTGTGGTGCCAATGCCAACCCGTCGGCTAGATGGCGGATTGATGATATCGCGGATTATCCTGGCGTAAAAATCGTTTGTTGCTAAGCTGTCGATTATGCCATATTTGCATGGTAAATCTTGGCCGAAAAAATATTGAAATATTTATCTTTGATTTAAACAGAGGTTGATTGAATTTTGCTTAATGAACCTCGGTATATGGGACTTTAAAATAGTAGTCATATTTATCCAAAAAAATCGTCTTGTTACAAAGTATCTGTAAATAAGCTCATATTTAGTAAGAGCATCTCAAAATAGTGATGAAATTTATTTGTAATTCCCTAACAGGTTGGAGCACACGAGCATAATTTTTCGCTATAAGCGTCGATTGACTTTTCGGTAGCAATATGTTCCCGTTGTACCTGCAGTAGTTGCGACAAATAAGAAACACAGGTTGTTGGTTGTACCTTCCGGACGACGACATCTGAAGTAAAAAAATCTTTTACTAAGAATAACAAGTTGCACTGACGGCAGTAATGCGGAGTTATCTCTCCGCGCAGTGTATGTAGTCTTGTGTTACTACAGTATGTCCACAATTTTTGTGTGGAATTAACCCTGTATCGCCATATGGTACTGGGAGATTTCAGTTATCCGTGAAGGCCAGCGGCCAAAATAAAATTTCGGGTTTCCCTGTGAAGCCCGCAACCACGGAGATCTGTAGGCGATGTTGAGAGGCTTCGATCGGCTGTTCGCCTTGCTGGCTGCTTCGCTGACCGCCCACTCTACAGTGGCGGAAGAGCAAGCTGTTGAGCGCTGGGGGGTCAATATGCCCAAAGGGGTAACGGAAGTTGCCCAAACCACCTATGAACTGCACATGCTCATTTTTTGGATTTGTGTGGCCATAGGTGTCCTGGTTTTTGGCGTCATGTTCTATAGCATGTGGCGGCATAGAAAGAGTAAAGGGCACCAGGCTGCACAATTCCATGAGAGCACCGCAGTCGAGTTGGTGTGGACAATTATTCCCACCGTTATCCTGATCCTGATGGCAATCCCTGCCACAAAAACGCTGTACGATATCTACGACACAGATAAGGCTGATCTGGATATCATGATTACCGGGTATCAGTGGAAGTGGAAGTACGAATACCTGGGCTCTGATGTTTCCTTCTTCTCTAACCTCTCCACGCCCCGGGCACAGATTAATAATCAACAGCCCAAAGGGCCCAACTACTTGCTGGAAGTGGATGAACCCTTAGTTGTTCCTATTAAGAAAAAAATTCGCTTCCTGATTACAGCCAATGATGTAATCCATGCCTGGTGGGTACCAGATCTCGCTGTTAAAAAAGATGCAATACCGGGTTTTATAAACGAATCCTGGACACGCATTGAGGAGCCTGGAATTTACCGCGGTCAGTGCGCAGAACTTTGTGGCAAAGACCACGGGTTCATGCCAATTGTTATCAAGGCGGTCCCAGAAGAAGAATATACTGCCTGGTTGGGTGGCCGGGCTGAATCCGCTGCGAAGATACGCAAATTGACTGAGAAAAATTTTACCTTTGATGAGCTTTTCGCCCAGGGGGAAAAAGTTTACAACCGTGCTTGTGCTGCCTGCCATCAAGCAAATGGCAAAGGTGTACCCGGGGTTTTCCCGGCTATAGCTGGATCGAAAATAGCCACCGGGCCACTGGATACTCACCTGGATATCGTCATTGATGGCTCCCAGGTAAACCCTGCCATGCAGGCATTTGGAGAGCAATTGTCTGAAGTAGATCTCGCTGCGGTAATTACCTACCAACGCAATGCCTTCGGCAACGAAATGGGCGACACAGTTCAGCCTATTGATATCCTCAATTTCAAGAATAAGCAGTAAATGCCCGGAGGAAATTTAGCATGGCACATGGTCCTCAAGCTGGATTAAAGCGGTGGCTTTACACCACAAATCATAAAGACATAGGTACCCTTTACCTATGGTTTAGTTTTGCAATGTTTTTCTTGGGCGGGTGTATGGCGCTGGTGATTCGCGCCGAGCTGTTTGAACCGGGCCTGCAGATTGTGCAACCCGAGTTTTTTAACCAAATGACCACGATGCATGGGCTTATCATGGTATTCGGTGCAGTTATGCCGGCTTTTGTAGGCCTTGCCAACTGGATGATCCCGATGATGATCGGCGCTCCGGATATGGCTTTGCCACGTATGAATAACTGGAGCTTCTGGATATTACCTTTTGGGTTCGCGATGCTCGCATCCACACTCTTTATGGAGGGCGGTGCCCCTAATTTTGGCTGGACTTTTTATGCGCCTCTCTCCACTGAGTACGCACCACCCAGCGTAACCTTCTTTATTTTTTCTGTGCATATCCTTGGTGCCTCCTCGATCATGGGAGCTATTAATATTATTGCCACCATCTTGAATATGCGCGCACCTGGCATGACATTGATGAAAATGCCGCTATTTGTTTGGACTTGGCTGATCACTGCATACCTTTTAATTGCCGTGATGCCTGTTCTCGCAGGTGTGGTAACTATGATGTTGATGGATATTCACTTTGGAACCAGCTTTTTTAGTGCTGCTGGCGGTGGAGATCCTGTGTTATTCCAGCATGTATTCTGGTTCTTTGGGCATCCTGAGGTTTACATTATGATTTTGCCGGCATTCGGCATTATCTCGGCAATTATCCCTACTTTTGCCCGCAAGCCGCTATTTGGCTATAGCTCCATGGTATACGCCACTGCGGCGATCGCTTTTCTGAGCCTGATTGTATGGGCGCATCATATGTTCACTGTGGGTATGCCAATCGCCGGTGAACTTTTCTTTATGTACGCAACGATGCTGATCTCAGTACCTACTGGTGTAAAGATATTTAACTGGGTATCCACTATGTTCCGTGGATCAATGACTTTTGAGACCCCGATGCTGTTTGCAATCGCATTTATTATCCTGTTTGCGATTGGTGGATTTTCAGGATTGATGTTGGCGATCGCTCCAGCAGATTTTCAGTATCACGACACCTACTTTGTAGTAGCTCACTTCCACTATGTTCTTGTCCCAGGAGCTATATTCTCCATTACCGCGGCTGTTTATTATTGGCTGCCTAAGTGGACGGGCAATATGTACAACGAGACCATGGGTAAAGTGCACTTCTGGCTGGCTTTTATCGGTTTGAATCTCACGTTTTTCCCTATGCACTTTGTTGGTCTCGCCGGTATGCCAAGACGAATCCCGGATTACGCATTGCAATTTGCCGACTTTAACCAGATGGCCAGTATAGGAGCCTTCCTCTTTGGTGCGGCACAGGTGGTATTTCTGTTTAATGTGGTACGCACTGTAATGGGGGGTAAAAAGGCTACCGAGCAGGTTTGGGATAACCCACAGGGGTTGGAGTGGACTGTACCTTCACCGGCTCCATACCATACTTTCAGTACGCCGCCGGTTGTTCGTTAATCTTTGGATAGCTAATGAGAATCAGCAAAAATAGCAAAGTTACTGCGAAACTGCTGGCGCTAGCCGCCAGCATGCTGGTATTCGCTATATTTGTTATGCCGCCTCTCTACGACGCTTTTTGTGAAATTACTGGTTTAAACGGTAAAACAGGAGGGCGTTACGAGGCCGTGCCTGCAGCCATAGATACCAGCAGGTCAATCACAGTCCAGTTTGTAGCGAGTAATAATGACAATATGCCATGGAAATTCTCTCCCAGTGTTATGTCGATAGAAGTACACCCGGGTGAGATCATGGATACTGTTTTTCTCGCATTTAACCCTACCAAAGTGGATATGATCGGCCAGGCTATTCCAAGCTTGGTACCGTTTAAGGCAGCGCAATATTTCCATAAAACCGAGTGCTTCTGTTTTAATCAGCAAAAGCTAAAAGCAGGGGAGAAAGCGGAGCTACCTCTTAGATTTATTGTCGATCCAGATATACCTAAAAATGTAAAAACCATAACCCTTTCCTACACGCTGTTCGATGTTACGGAAAGAATTTCTAAAAATGTCGATAAAAATAATACCAAGTCCGCGCGAGAGGGATAAAAATATGGCTACTGAAAGCAGTTACTATGTACCCGAACAGTCTAGGCTGCCAATATTTGCCACCATTGGTTTGTTTTTGATTGCTTTTGGTGCTGCAAATTGGATCAATGGTGGCAGTTCTTATGTTTTCTTTACTGGTGCGCTTACCCTGGCGACTGTGCTGTGGTTCTGGTTTGCTGCTGTCATTAAGGAAAATATGGCAGGTTTGAATAGTGAACAATTGAAGCGATCTTATGTATGGGGGATGGGTTGGTTTATTTTCTCTGAAGTTATGTTCTTTGCGGCATTTTTTGGAGCATTGTATTACATAAGAAATTTTTCTGTCCCCTGGCTCGCAGGAGAGGGAGAAAATGGTATTTCCAATATGTTGTGGGAAGGTTTTGAAAATACCTGGCCACTCTATGTGACTCCAGATGCAGCAGCCCATGGTGATACTGCAAAATTTATAGGGCCAAAAGATGTTATTGATCCTTGGCACCTTCCATTGTGGAATACACTCATTCTGCTGACTTCCAGTGTCACAGTTCACTTCGCTCATGTTTTTCTTAAAAAAGGTGAGCGTGGAAAGTTCAATGCATGGTTGGGAATTACAGTAATTCTTGGAGCCGTATTTTTGTACCTACAGGCGAAAGAATACTATGAAGCATATCAGCACTTAGGGCTTACGTTAGAATCCGGAATTTATGGCACTACATTTTTTATGTTGACCGGATTTCATGGTGCCCATGTGACCCTGGGGACCATCATGTTATTAATTATGTTGTTGCGATCTGTAATTGCTCAGCACTTTAAACCTAATGATCACTTTGGTTTTGAAGCAGCGAGCTGGTACTGGCATTTTGTAGATGTTGTTTGGGTTGGCCTCTTTATCTTTGTCTATGTTCTTGGAGCTTAGAATCGTTGTATCTTTGATTCCCCCTTTACAGAAGTAGAAGGGGAATCAAAGAATTAATATTTGTCTGCCCAAGGTGCGCTCTTAGCGAGAATTCCACTCTCGAAACCGTACCAAATAGCTAATAAGAGTAAAGCGGCAAGGGAAATTCTGATTCCCAATGCATACAGCGTACGCTTTGATTGGGGGGCTCCCATATCCCGTAGTAGAAAAAACAAAGCACTGGAAAGGCTGACCAGTACCGCAAGAAATAGAACCACAATAACTATCTTCAGCCACATATTATTATTTTCCATCAGTGATGTAGTAACGTATGAGAGTAGAGATACCATCAGTTCCTACGAAAAATA
Organism: Microbulbifer variabilis ATCC 700307; assembly: GCF_000380565.1. Lineage (GTDB taxonomy): Bacteria > Pseudomonadota > Gammaproteobacteria > Pseudomonadales > Cellvibrionaceae > Microbulbifer > Microbulbifer variabilis. Next base: position 262,361 of record NZ_AQYJ01000027.1, on the reverse strand, counting down.
CCAGTGTAACACTGATTCGTAACTGGCCTATAACCCTCTTCTCAATAGGCTTGTTTCCAATTTTAGTCTCATTGGGATTTTGGCAATTGGAGCGAGCAGAATATAAAGAAACCATTCGCGAAGAGATTGATGCGAGGTTGTCCTTACAACCGGTAAGACCTGATGCAAATTCAGTTTTAAGAAGATTTACTCCAGTAAGTTTGTCGGGGCAGTACACCGGAGAATACTTCTTATTGGATAACCGGACTCGAAGTGGACGGGCAGGTTATGAAGTCTTACAGGTTTTTATATCCGCCGACCAAAGGTGGTTGATAAACCGTGGATGGATACCCTTATCAATGAACCGAGATGTACTTCCAAAAGTTTTTTATCCAAAGAACCCTATAAAAATTATAGGTTTTCTCTATCCTGTTGCAAAAAAAACTTTAAATAATCTGTCTGCTCAAGAAAAAAATCGGCGAATACAGTTACTCGATAAAAATCTGATGAAAAAACTAGATCTATATGATGCATCTTGGGTGATCAGACTTAGTGCCGATTCAAATTCTGCATTAGTAACTGACTGGAATTTCATTAAAAATAGTGCAGAGCGTCATAGAGCATACTCCGTACAATGGTTCTGTATGGCAATAGCTTTGGTAATTTTATGGGTGTTCGCGGCTACCAATTTTGGTAGGCTCTTTGGATATAAATAGAAATAAATGAAGGGTTGCTGGAGTGGAAAATAAAGAACAAGTCTCTACCTCTGAATATGCTAGTAAAACTACCAGCTATTTTTCTTCCAGAAAGTTGCAAGGGATATCAATTGTTGCATCTGTCCTGTTGCCCATGATTGCAGCATATATTGTTTTCTATACCGGACTTGGTATACCCAACAAAACTACTAATCAGGGAGAATTAATTCAACCTCCAATAAAAATTAATAATCTCAAAGTGTCTTATCAAGGTGAAGAAGAGATATTTCCATTAGATGCGTCTCCAAAATGGCGGTACCTGATTATTGGAGGATCAAAGTGTAGCAATGAGTGTGAACAACTTCTGTATACCAGTCGTCAGGTGCATATACGCCTTGGCGAAAAAGCACACCGAGTGGAGCGGCTTCTAGTAACTGGTGCACCAATGTCTCTTGAAAAACAAGAATATTTTAGGGTTGAACATCCACGTCTGAAAATTCTGCAATTGAACGAGAATAGCATCCGAACATTACAGGAATTGGCAGCCCTTCAGAATGTAGATGAAGTCAAAGCGCTTCTCATTGACCAGGAAGGCTTCGCTATGATGGCTTATGACAACCATCATAGCGGCAATCAGTTGTTGAAAGATATTAAACGATTATTGAAGTACTCCTATGAGAAATAAAAAGGATCAGGGGATGGAGTCGACAACTAATAGGAATAGTAATGCACGTCCGAATTTTGGGTTACGTTCAAAAGTGGCGTTGGCGGGCTGTATTTTGGCAGTAGTAGTGGTCGTTTTAGGTGCATTTACTAGATTGGTTGATGCTGGCTTAGGTTGCCCCGATTGGCCTGGTTGTTATGGACACCTCACTTGGCCAGATGAGGCTCATGAAATTCAGTCTGCCAATAAAGCCTTTCCAGATGCTCCTGTGGATGGCAGCAAAACCTGGCCAGAGATGGTTCACCGCTACTTTGCAGGGATACTTTTATTGGTGGTTGCTACTTTGACTTACTTGAGTTGGCGTAGCCCAAATAAACGCACGCTTAAGCAAACTAATTTGTTGATGGCTCTTATTGTTTTGCAAGCAATATTTGGGATGTGGACTGTAACGTTAAAACTCTGGCCGCAAGTGGTTACCGCTCACCTATTGGGAGGCATGGCCACATTGTCTATGTTATGGCTTTTGATAGAACGTATGAGAAAAACCCCCATTTATATTCCGGTGGATAAATACCGTGCTCTACAGAGGTTACGTCCGCTAGCGTTTTTGGCCGTTTTAGTTATCGTATTGCAGATCGCTTTGGGTGGATGGACAAGCTCCAATTACGCAGCACTCGCATGTCCGGACTTTCCTACCTGCCATGGAGAGTGGTGGCCACAGGCTGACTTCCAAGAGGGATTTAATATTACTCAACAAATAGGGCCGAACTATTTGGGGGGGGCTTTGGAGAGTGATGCACGTACGGCTATCCATCTTAGTCATCGGATCGGCGCTCTACTGGTGACCTTGGTAGTGTTCACGTTGGCGATACTGAATTGGAGAGTAGGTCTACATCGTTGGGCACTGATTCTAAGTGGACTTCTTTTATTTCAGTTAGGTCTGGGTATAGCAAATGTCATTATGTTTTTACCTTTACCTATTGCAGTTGCACATAACGCGGGTGCGGCCTTACTACTGTTAGTCACTTTGACTTTTTATTATCGTATTCAGATTGTTCAACCATCGGGTATAGAAGATAGTGAAGCTCAAACTAATTTAGTATTACCAAGGTCTGCTCTGACTGGCGAACTTTAACAAGAATAGGTTCATATCAGGGAAGTTAGGGGATCAATAATATTATGACCATACAAACTGCTAAATTAAATTCAACAAACTGGCGTGACTACTACGAGCTGACTAAACCTCGAGTAGTTATGCTAATGATACTAACTTCAGTAATTGGTATGTTACTTGCGGTGCCGGGTATGGTGCCATTGCATACTTTGATATTGGGGAATATTGGGATTGCACTATGTGCTGGGAGTGCTGCAACAATTAATCATTTAGTTGATCGGTATATCGATACTAAAATGGCGCGCACCAGTAACAGACCAGTAGCGAAGGGGAGGGTTGAGCCACATAAGGCACTGGTTTTCTCCCTGGTACTTGGACTTCTTGGTATGGTTGTGCTTTTGGTTTTTATAAACGCTTTAACTGCCTGGCTCACACTCATATCGCTATTGGGTTATGCAGTTATTTATACTATGTTCCTTAAGCATGCCACTCCACAAAATATTGTAATTGGCGGCCTTGCCGGGGCTGCGCCGCCTTTACTTGGTTGGACGGCGGTTACTGGTGAAATCCATGGCCATGCCTTGTTGCTTGTGCTGATAATTTTTGCCTGGACCCCACCACATTTCTGGGCGTTGGCAGTACATAGGAAGGATGATTATGCCAGAGCTAATGTTCCTATGCTTCCTGTTACCCATGGTGTGCCATATACCAATTTGCATATTTTGCTGTATACATTCATCTTATTCGCAGTAAGTCTTTTACCCTTTGCCACTGCTATGCTGGGTTGGCTTTACCTCTTGGGTGCGATTGTACTTGGCTTGGGATTTATTTATTGGAGCCTGGTAATGTTGCGTGGCAGAGATCCCAATGCAGGCATAGAGACATTTAGGTATTCCATTATTTATTTGATGGCACTTTTTGGCATTATGTTGCTAGATCACTACTTAATAGCGGTGTAAGAATATGAATCATAGTGGATTAAATAATAATGATATGCTAACTGAGCAACGTCAGAAACGTGGTATTCGTGTCACAATTGCTATTTTACTGTTATTCATAGTAGCAGTATTAGTCGGCTTTGTTCATAAGTTGAGCCAGCCACGAGTAATAACAGATTCCGAATTGCGATTAAATGGTGCGGTAAAACTTCAGAAGGCAAGGATATTAGATAATTTTCAGTTGGTTTCAGATACTGGAGAAGTATTTCATACCGATAGTCTAAAAGGCCAATGGACTTTAGTTTTTTTTGGTTTCACACACTGCCCAGATATTTGTCCTACCACATTATCCACTTTAAATAGTTTTTATCAGCTCCTTGACGGTAATACCCGGAGTAATACCGAAATAATTCTGGTCACTGTTGATCCGGCCAGGGATAATCCAAAAATTTTACATGATTATGTACGTTATTTTAACAAAGAGTTCCATGGAATTACTGGGGATTTTTTTGAAATAAAGCGTTTTGCTAGCCAACTCAATGTTCCTTTCAACAAAGTAATGCTGGATGAGGGCGGTTATACGGTTGATCATGGTTCTCAGGTGGTGTTAATAAACCCCCTTGGCCATTATCATGCTTTTTTTAAGGCACCTTTGGATCCTGCTAAATTAAAATTAACTTATCGCTCAATTCGGGCGACATTTAACGGATGATTTTCAGTTACATTCATTATATTTAAAGAGGGGGAGGATCGCTTTCCAAACGGTGAGCTGAAGATGCGAAATAGTATTTCTGAGACTAGAAATTTATTAGATAGAGAAGATATTCCCTGGGGAGCACCAGCTCTTTTATCTCTGTGTGTAATTCCTTTTGGTTGGGCGGGTCTGCTAGCACCAGTTATCTGGTTTGTATTGATAGGGTTGGAAGTAAGTAAAGGTTGGCGGCGCTTTACCCTATATTTTATTGCGGTGATTTCTATGCTAGTGGCTGCTTCTAATATCATTCCTGGCAGTAATCGCTTACACGTCTTGCCACCTTATTCAGATAGTAGTGGAAATCTCATATATGCTGGTTTTAATGGCGGTAAAGCAATTGTTTCAATTGCAATACTCGCTTTTATGTTACGATTACGTCAGACGATAAGAATTTCTGATCTCCGCTATCTACTCTTGGCTATTATTCCTGTAATTACAGGTATGTTCCTTTATGGTCCATCGATAAAATTATCTTGGGTAATTTTTTTTGCCGCGCTTATTAACTTAATTATTGTTTGTGTTAGTGAGGAAGGTTTTTTCCGTTGGATATTACAGAGAGGTCAGGAGGAGGGGCTGGGCCGCTTACGATGGATTTCCGTTCCTATTATTGCAACTCTGTTTGTTCTACTACACACTGGCTGGTCGGCCAATTCTGCTGCTGTTTTGTTATTGGGGATCGCCTCATTATGCTATGCCATACTGTGGTATATGTTTAGAAACTTTTGGATCTGTGTGTTGGCACATTGGGGGGTTAATTTCCTCCATATGCTAACTCTTCCTTATCCGTTGCCTGGCTAATTGATGAATAACAAGCCTTTTAAAACTGATAAATTATCCTGTAAAAAATTGATTAGTCTGGGTGATAATTGAATTCTGGAATTTATTTTATGAAAAAGTGTTCTCTTCTTCTGATAATACTGTTGACTGCTTGTAGTAACGAAACAAATGTTGACTTGCAGACTCGGGCACGAAAACTGGTTCAAGAAAATATTTTGATTGATGGTCACATTGATGTTCCTTATCGTTTATCTAAGGAAAATGTGGATGTTGGGTTATCGACTACAGGAGGCGATTTTGACTTTCCAAGAGCGAAAAGTGGAGGTTTAAATGCGCCCTTTATGTCGATTTATATCCCGGCAGAAAAAGAGAAAGATGGTAGCGCTAGAGCGTATGCGGATCAGTTAATAGATAATGTTGAAGAACTGGTGGGCAAACACCCTGATAAATTTGCTATTCCTATGTCCTTGAATCAATTGAATAGACAGGTAGCACAGGGCAAGCTCTCCTTCCCTCTAGGAATGGAAAATGGTGCTGCTATTGACGGTAGTATCGAAAACCTCAGGCATTTCTATAATCGAGGGGTGAGATATATCACTCTGACTCACTCAAAGAGTAATCATATCTCTGATTCCTCCTACGATAAAGAGCGCCCTTGGCAGGGGCTAAGTGATTTTGGTAAGCAATTAGTTCAGGAAATGAATGTACTGGGTGTCATGGTTGATGTATCTCATATTTCTGATCAAGCTTTCTGGCAGGTACTGGAGATTTCCCAAGTTCCTGTAATAGCTTCTCATTCATCAGCGAGGCACTTTACGCCTGATTTTGAGCGCAATATGAGTGATGAAATGATCAAGGCCCTCGCCAAAAAGGATGGCGTAATAATGATTAATTTTGGTTCAACGTTTATCAGCGCCAAGTCCAGAACATCTTATGCTGAAATTAATTCGGCGGTCGATAATTTTATAAAGGAGAGAAACTTAGTAAAAGAAAATACTGAGGTGAAAAAATATACAGAAAAATTACAAAAAGATAAATTCATTTACGCAGATCTAAATGATGTCCTCGATCACTTTGATCATATTCGAGATTTAGTAGGTGTTGATCACATAGGAATCGGTTCTGATTTTGACGGCGTTGGAGATAGTTTACCCGTCGGCTTGAAAGACGTATCTGAATATCCTAATTTGGTTCTTGGTCTGTTGAAACGTGGTTATAGCAATGACGATATTAGAAAGATTCTTGGGGGTAATTTATTACGTGTTTGGCAGAGGAATGAAGATTTTTCTGCCATGCAGAAGATTTGAGTGCCTGTTGAAGCCTCATTATTAAACTATGCTGTCACTAGTTTATTCTCTCAGATGTCATAGCGGATAGTAAATCTGTTGAAGAAAAAGACCGACACCGTTAGTCGTTCTAAGAAATTCCGATTGGTAATTGGTTGGATCGGATTGTTGGTAGCTATGCCATTTTTCTTCTGGGCTTTGTTTGGCCTTTTGGGAATGGTTCCTTCAATACTTCAAGTTTTTGGAATAACAGGGATGCGAATACCTGCAAGCATTACAATAATCGGTTTGTTAATGGCGGCTGTTGGATTTTGGGATTATGACTAGCGTAAAGGGGAAATAAAGTGCTAAAAATGTCTGATCTTTTTATCATGTTGGCAGTTTTCATATCTTTTTTCCTGTCGGGGTTCTTATGGTTCAATGGATATAAAGAACAAGGAATTTTTACTGCCTTGTGGGTGCCGAGTATTTTAGGGTTTGGTATCTACTTTAAAGTGTCTGCACTACTAGCGCGCCGAGGCTAAATGTGTCTGATTCATTTATTTTAATAATTGGAATTGGCGTTTTTATTTGCCTGTTGATTGGTGTTACTTTAACTGTATATGAGTTTCATAAAGCGGGCTCAGAGTTGGTGAAAAAAAAGTCTAACGAGAATTAAGCTATAGAATTGTAAGAACTGAGTATTGTTGCGCTAGTTGATTGTTGAAAATAAAAAAGGGGAAGCTTCAAGCTTCCCCTTTTTTATTGGATCAGTGGTTACTTTTTATTTAAAAGGTGTAAGTCATCTTGCCGTAGATAAAGCGACCACGAGGATCGTGTTGGGATTCAACATAACCATACAGGTCAGTGTTTCCGTCGCCAATCGCAAATGGTGGTTCTTCATCGAATACATTGTCGGCACCCAAGCTCAGAATCATATTCTCAAAACCGGTAAAGCGTGCCTGTAGATTCATGGTCATAAATGAATCTACGGTGCGTGAGCTGTTGGTGTCATAGTCAAGGGTGCCATCGAAATCAATATCTGGCGTATCCTCAAACTCACCAATGTAACTCAGACCAGCACTGAAGCCGAAAGTATCAAAGGTCCAGTCAGCAGTAGCATTCCATCGATGCTGTGGATACTCGTATTCTCCAGCTAAATCCCTGGTGAGGAAGGCGCTGCCCTCAGAGTTCAGTTCTACTCTTTCAAACTCTGCCAGGTAGGAATAGTCCAGGCGAAGTCCTAAATCACCGCCTGCCAATTCGAGCCCACTATAAACTACGCTTAGATCTACGCCCGATACCTCTTGTTCGCCGATATTAGTGAAGCCGCTGCGAATAGATTGTAGAGCTCCCAAAGACTGACCGGCTACCGGTGTATCCCGACGGCAGATAGTGCTGCTTTGGTCATTACAGTACTTGTTGTAAAGGTAGCCAAAAGGTACTTCATCAATCTTTCCTTCTTGGGTGATATTCCAGTAATCCAGCGATAGCTGTAGGCCTTCGAGGGGTTGGAAAACACCACCGATATTGAAGGATTCTGATTCCTCAGCATCCAAGTCAGGATTTCCGGAATAAATAATGGTGTAGTCGGTCTGGTTACAATATGTATCGTTAACCTCACATCCATAGGTGTCGATGAAGAATAGAGACTCTTGTGAATCTCCAAGACCAACCTGCGCCAGTGATGGAGCACGGAACCCGGTACCCCAGGACGCGCGAAGGGATAGCATATCGTTGGCTGTCCACAGGAGGTTGGCCATGGGATTGGTGGTGCTGCCGAAATCGCTATAGTCGTCGTAGCGGCCAGCCAGGCTCAACTCAAAATTGGCTGGCAGTGGAATGGCAAACTCAACATAGGCCGAGGTGATATCCCGGCTGGCTTTGGCGGAAACTGATTCTGTACCAAAGATCAGGCCACGCTGGAACTGGTCGTCGGGGATATCTGAGGCTTTTTCCTCACGGTACTCAAGGCCTGCTGCCATGGCGATAGTCCCGTTACTGGTATCAAACAAGTCGCCATTAATGGAGAGGTCGTAAGCGGTAAGATCAGACTTGCCCTGGCGAACCAAACTGGTGGTAATCGCATCAATCACTGAATCGGGGTTTTGGACCCCACCAAAGGGGTTGTAACGCCCGGCATTGATTTCCTGCTGGAGCAGGTCGGTGCGCACCCAGCCCTGGGAACGGTCCCCGGTTTGGGTCGATTCGCTGCGTGAACGCTGTACAGAGGCTTCCCAGTCCCATTCAGCAATACTACCGCGCAGGCCGAAAACACCGCGCAAGTTGTCTGTCTCGATATCCCATTGGCGCGCACCGGCATCCACGGTGCGATAGCGGAAGATGTCCACATCCTCACCGAAAGGATTGTTGGGGTGATCGGCAGGTACATAGAGGCCTGCATCACCATCCAAGGGCGTTGGGGCTCCTTGGGCTACAGAAGTATTGTGCTGAACAGCGATTTCGCTGAAGAATTCGATATTCTCATTGAGGTCTGTATGGCCCAGCATTAACAGGCCTGTTCGCTCGGCCTCCGGGGTAATTAAGGTCCAGGGGCCGTAGTCATATACACAAACCTCGCCGGTATCACGATCCTCCGGGCAATTGGGATCAGGCAGAATGGTCCCATTGCCCAGGGTAAAGCTGCCTGGGTAACCGCGGGAAGAGCGAAAATCCATACCGCCACGTCCAGACTGATTCGCTGTATCCAGGCCGCTGCGCTCTGTACTCGCCAGGCGGCTGTTTTTGTGGTGATCCAATATAACGGTGAAATTGGAGTTTTCCCCATTGATGCCCCAAACCGCGGAGAAAGACTGCTCGTCATATCCATCTGCACTGCCATAATCCATGGATACTTCAGTGCCTTCAAAGTCCTTGCGCAGTACCAGGTTGACCACACCGGCTACCGCATCAGAGCCGTAAATAGCCGAGGCGCCATCCTTCAAGACTTCCACACGCTCAACCGCAGCCAGGGGAATACTGTTGATATCCACGAAGTTAGTGGTAATGCTTTCGGCGAAAGCGCTGATAGCGACTCGCCTGCCGTTGACCAGTACCAGGGTGGCGTCGGCGCCCATACCGCGCAAACTAACTGCCGCTGCGCCATTGGCGGTAGAGTCCTGGTTGTTGCCGCGGGTGGAAAAGGTGCCGTTACCAGCTGCGGGGTTTTTCTCAAACAGCTGCTGCAGGTTGGTGTAACCAGACCTCTCGATGCTTTCGCGATCCATTACCTGGACCGGAGTGGCATTTTCAAATTCTGAATTGCGACTGATACGGGAGCCAACAACAGTGACTTCCTCTATAGCACCTTCCTCTGCAGCAAGGAGGGTTTGCGGGGTTGTTGTTGCGGCCGCAGCCAAGATGGCGCTGGCCAATACGTTGCGACGGAGAGTGAATTTTTCCATGTTTTTGCTCAACCTTTTTATTGTCATAGTCCGTGACTGGCCCAAAGTGGCTGGTCGTCGGGCAACACTAGCAATGGCGATAAATTGAAACAATTGGCTGGAGGCGGGGCTCAGGCTTATTGGGGAAATAGGTGATATGAATCACCTTAAATAGATCATATGTGCGCCAAAATACGACAAGTGGCACTTATCGATTGATTTATACAGTGAATATTATTTTGGCGTTACTTGCTTCTGGATAGGCGTATCTGGCAGACGAGAAAAAATATTGCAGCAGCCAGGACGATAGAGGGGCCGGCGGGCGTATTCCACAAAATTGAAGCTATCAGGCCAAGTATGACGGCAAGGCAGCCGATCAGAGAGGCTAGCAGTGCCATCTGTTCCGGTGTATGGGAAAGTTTTCTAGCGGCTGCTGCGGGAATAATCAGTAATGCAGTGATTAGCAAAACACCGACTACTTTCATGGCAATAGCGATCAGTAGTGCCAGCATCAGCATCAGAGTCATGCGCACCCTTTCCACCGGTACGCCTTCGACGGAAGCCAGCTCTTCGTGCAGGGTAAAAGCCAGAAGTTTTTCCCACAGGAAGTAGAGCAGAGTCAGAATTCCCACCACCGTGATGCACATAAGTAGCAGGTCCTGACCGCCGACAGCGAGAAGGTCGCCAAGTAAAAGGGAGAGTAAGTCCACTTTTATTTTGAACAGGCTCACTGTCACTATGCCAAGGGCCAGCATCGAATGGGATAGAATGCCGAGCAGGGTATCCACTGCCAATTTCTGTCTGCGCTGTAGATACATCAACAATATTGCCAATAGACAGCAAGTGGCGCCTACAGCCAGCGTCGGCATGATATGCAGGATAAAGCCTAGAGTGACGCCGAGTAGAGCAGAGTGAGCCAGAGTGTCACCAAAGTAGGCCATGCGTCGCCATACGGCGAAGCACCCCAGGGGGCCACTTACTACAGCGACTAGCAGGCCGGCACCGAGGGCGAACCAAAGAAATTGACTGTGCAGTAATTCGCCGAATTCCACCACTTATTTTTGCTCTCTTTTTTTGCCGCTGGAGGCTGTATCGGAGTGGTCGTGGGTGCAGTCCCCTACAATCGCTATATCACCGCCTAATTTGTGCTGGTGGTTATGTTGATGGGTGTAGGGAGCCACCTTGTCACCAAAGAGTTCCAGGTATGCGGGATCCCGGCTCACCTGCTCCGGATGACCATGGCAGCAGATATGCTGGTTTAGGCAGAGCACTCTGTCTGTAGCGGCCATTACCAGATGCAGGTCATGTGAAACCAGTAGTACCCCGCAACCGAGCTCGTCGCGGAGAGTGGCGATCAGCTGATACAGCTCGCTCTGTCCACTCACGTCTACTCCCTGAGTGGGCTCATCCAACACCAGTAATTGCGGTTTGCGGGATGCGGCGCGGGCGAGGAGGACTCGCTGCATCTCGCCGCCGGAAAGGTTGGCCAGGTTGGCTTTGAGTAATAGCCCTGCTCCCACTCTATCCAGTGCCTCTTGCGCCTGAAGAGGGGTCATACTGGCTTGGCCCAGCAGCAAAAAGCGCTCGACGGACATTGGCATGGAGCTGTCGATATGCAACCGCTGGGGCATATAGCCAATGCGCAGCCCCTTTTTGCGCCAGATGTTGCCACTGGTTGGCTTAGTAAGGCCAAGTAGTAACCGCAATAATGTGGTCTTGCCGGCACCGTTCGGGCCGATCAGGGTGACAATTTCCCCCTGATCTAGCTCCAGGGAAACGTCCCTAAGCAACTGCCGGCCGGCAAGTTGTAAAGCTATGCTGTCGGCGGTAATTAGTGGCGCTGAAGAGCTCAGGTTGTTATCTCCGGAGTTGGCGGGGAAAACCATATTATGTTTGTAGGCCCTTGGATGCTTGGTTGCCAGATGCACCGAAGGGTAATCGGGCTGGCGGCTTAAGGCCGCTTGTGATTATATCGCAGTTTTGTGTCGTTAAATGTCTCCCATGTCTCTCTCTGTACGTACTTTGTTTTCTTCTGCGCTGATTGTGCTGATTTTATGCCTATTCGCTTGTGGTAAACCTCAACCTGTCGATAGGACGGAGCTGGTTGTGAGTGTGCGTCCTTTGGCATTGATTGCTCGCGAAATCGCTGGTGAGGAGACACCGGTGCGGATACTGATTCAGGGGAGTGATCCACATCATTACGCCCCTAGTGTGTCTGAGCGCGCCCTTCTGGAGCGCTCGCTACTCCTGGTATGGTTGGGGCCGCAGATGGAAGCTGTTCTCGCGAAGCAGGCGACCTTCTTGCCTGAACAAAGGCAGTTGCAACTGCTTGGCGCGGCCGACTATGAGTTCCAGGGTGCGAGTGCCACTGACCCACATGTCTGGCTGCGCCCACGTAATGCGGCGATTGCTGCGGCCCAGATAGCAGAGCGCCTGGCCGAGCTGCAGCCTCAGCGGGCCGAGATCTACCGGGCGCGGGCGCGGGATTTTTCCAAGTCTATGGCCAGCCTGCAAAAGGTGTTAGATCGGGCACTGTGGGGTTACCGCGATGTGCCGGTAGTGGTGACCCACGATGCCTATGGGCATTTCTTCGGCTCTGCCGGGGTACAAACCCATGCCCTCAGTGATAGCAGTGGCGTCAGTCACGGTGTTCGGGCAATGCTTGATCTATCCGCGGTAGATAAGGGCTGCCTATTTGGCGGGATACCGGAGAATGATCGCGACAGACAGTTGGCCCTGCATTTGGGGCTGGAGTATGCGGCTCTGGATCCTCTAGGGGAGAAATTAGCCGCCGGCGCCAGCTATCAAGACCTGATCGAGTCCCTGTTAATTCAGGCTCGTGCTTGTCTAAGCCAGATTCCTGATAATACAACCAAGCTGGGCGAAGTACCGGGTTGATGTTCAGGAGGCTTGTGGAGTTTGGAGAAGGTGCCCGGCAATAATCTTGCCGGGCATGAAAGAGGTCGGTGGTGGTTAACCAGCATTGGTGGTATCACTTTTCAATTGCTGTAATTTCTCGGCGCGCACCGCTTCGCGTTCAGCTTGCTCGCGCAGTTTTTCCAGTTGGCGCATCTGGCGTTTTAGTAAGGCTTTTTCTTGTTCCCTTGTAGCCTGCTCCAGCATCAACTCGTGCCCCTGCGTGTGTGGAAATGCCGCTGTGGCAGAATTTGCCTTTTGGGTCTTCTCCGTTTCACAGGCTGAAACCGCACCAGCCGGTGTGGCCAGAGAGTGGGCGGCAAGTATAAGAGCGGCGTACATCACTCCTCTCATAGTTAGAATCCTTCCTTTAAACATCTGATGGGTATCGTTTTCCGGAAAACAAAAGGTCCCGCGCCGCCTGCAGGCAGCCAGTTGCCAGAAGTTCCCGGGGAGATAGCGAATGGTTAAGTCGCTACCCGCAAGACTAGTAGAGACTGGAAATATGGTGAGGTTGCTGCGCCGATAGTTATCGACCTTACGTCGAGGCGAGTTGGCTTTGATGCAATGTGGGGTACAGAGGCGGCAATTGCCTGTGAAGGATCTCGATAGGCGGAAAAACTATGTGAAGGGCGTTATCCTATCAGCCTGCCATTCGCGCCAAGCGCCCTAATAAGCAAGCAAGATTCCCATAATTTATGAGTAAACAAGATACCCACGCCGCCCCTCTGATCCTGGTGGATGGCTCGTCCTACCTTTACCGCGCTTTTCATGCCCTGCCGCCACTGGCTACCACCCAGGGTAAACCCACCGGGGCAGTGCGTGGTGTGATCAGCATGCTGCGCCGCCATTTGAAGGAGCATCCGGATAGCCCTGTAGTGGTGGTATTTGATGCCAAGGGCAAGACTTTTCGCGATGAGATGTTTGCTGAGTACAAGTCCCATCGCCCGCCTATGCCCGACGATCTGCGTGAGCAGATTCAGCCGATCCACGACATCATCGACGCCATGGGACTGCCGCGCCTGGTAGTTGATGGTGTCGAGGCGGATGACGTAATCGGTACCCTGGCTTTGGAAGCCCAGCGCAAAGGTCAGGAAGTCATTATCTCCACCGGTGATAAAGATATGGCGCAACTCGTGCGCCCCGGCGTCACCCTGGTCAATACCATGTCCAACACTGAAATGGATAGTGATGGTGTTGTAAAAAAATTTGGGGTTGGGCCTGAGCTGATTATCGACTTCCTCGCCCTGATGGGAGATAAGTCCGACAACATACCCGGTGTTCCCGGAGTAGGTGAGAAAACTGCACTGGCATTGTTACAGAATCTAGGCGGAATCAAGGATATTTACGCCAATCTGGATGCTATTGCGCCTCTAGGTTTTCGCGGTGCCAAGACCCTCGGCAGGAAAATGGCCGAGCATCGCGAGGCGGCAGAGCTTTCCTACAAGCTTGCGACCATCAAAACCGATGTAGAAATGCCTTACCATCCACAGGACCTGCACAATGCTGAGCCTAATACAGAGGCATTGATAGAACTGTTTACACAAAATGAATTTCGCGGCTGGTTGGAGGAGCTGACCAGTGAGGAAGCCGATGAAGCTATGGCTGAGGCTGTTGAGCGGGATTACGTTACAGTGACGGATATGGCGGAATTTGATGCTTGGCTGCAGCAGCTAAAAGACTCAGATATGTTCGCCTTTGATACCGAAACCACGAGCCTTAACTATATGCAGGCAAAATTGGTGGGGGTGTCTTTTGCCGTTCAACCACACCGCGCCGCGTACGTTCCCCTGGCCCATGACTATATGGGGGCACCTGAGCAGTTACCCTTTGAAGAGGTTTTGCAAAAACTAAAGCCCCTGCTGGAGGATGCCAGGCAGAAAAAAGTGGGTCAGAATCTCAAGTACGATAGTCATATTCTGGCCAATTACGGCATAGAGCTCAGCGGCATCACACGGGATACCATGTTGGAATCCTATGTGCTTGATAGTACCGGCAGTCGCCATGATATGGACAGCTTGGCGCTCAAGTACCTTGGTGAGCATACGGTGCACTTTGAGGATATTGCAGGAAAAGGTGTAAAGCAGCTCACTTTCAACCAGATTGAGCTGGATAAGGCTGGCCCCTATGCGGCTGAAGACGCGGATATCACCCTACGGTTACACAATGAGTTGGATTCACGGTTGAGGCGGGAGCCAACTCTAATAAAGGTGCTCGATGAGATCGAGATGCCACTGTTGCCGGTACTCGCGCGTATGGAACGTAGTGGTGCCTATATTGATGCGAAGATGCTCGCGGAGCAGAGCGCGGAGCTTGAGCAGAAAATGCGAGAGCTGGAGCAACAGGCCTACGATGTAGCAGGTGAGGAATTTAACCTGGGCTCCACCAAGCAGCTTGGCGCCATCTTATTTGAGAAACTTCAGATTCCGGTAATTAAAAAGACCCCTAAAGGAGCACCTTCCACGGCAGAGGCGGTGCTGCAGGAGCTGGCTCATAACCATGAGCTGCCGGCCCTGATCATGCAGTACCGAGGTTTGGCAAAGTTGAAAAATACCTATACCGATAAACTGCCAAAAATGATCGACCCCAGCAGCGGGCGCGTGCATACCTCTTATCACCAGGCGGTGGCGGCCACAGGTCGGCTGTCTTCCAGTGATCCCAATTTGCAGAATATTCCTATTCGCACTGAGGAAGGACGTCGAATTCGTCGAGCTTTTACTGCCGACCCCCGAATTAATGGTGGCAGCGAAATTATCGCGGCGGATTATTCACAGATTGAGCTTCGTATCATGGCGCATTTGTCTGGCGACAGGGGGCTTCTGGATGCCTTTGCCCAGGGAGCGGATATCCACCGCGCCACCGCAGCCGAGGTCTTTGAAGTGGCTTTGGGCGAGGTGAGCGACGAACAGCGCCGCCGCGCCAAAGCGA
This sequence comes from Microbulbifer variabilis ATCC 700307, assembly GCF_000380565.1. GTDB lineage: Bacteria > Pseudomonadota > Gammaproteobacteria > Pseudomonadales > Cellvibrionaceae > Microbulbifer > Microbulbifer variabilis. The sequence goes on along the minus strand of NZ_AQYJ01000027.1, from coordinate 246,948 downwards.
TCAACTTTGGTTTGATCTATGGCATGTCCGCTTTTGGCCTGGCAAAGCAATTGGATATTCCGCGCGGCGATGCACAGACTTATATCGATCGTTATTTCGAACGCTACCCGGGTGTGTTGCGCTATATGGAGGAAACACGTGCCCAGGCTGCAGAAAAAGGCTATGTCGAGACGCTGTTTGGTCGCCGGCTGTATCTTCCGGAAATTAATTCGCGCAATGGTATGCAGCGCCAAGCCGCTGAGCGTACAGCGATCAATGCGCCCATGCAGGGTACCGCCGCTGACATTATCAAGCGCGCTATGATCGCCGTTGATGCCTGGCTCACTGAAGAAGAGCTGTCTAGTAAGCTGATTATGCAGGTGCACGATGAACTAGTGCTTGAGGTACCCAAAGGGGAGATAGAGACAGTGGCCAATGGTTTAGTGGAACTGATGCAGGGTGCCGCCCAATTGCATGTGCCGTTAATTGTCGATGTCGGCCGTGGCAAAAGCTGGGATGAGGCCCACTGATTTTGCCTTAAAAGCACTTTGGCGCCACAAGATGGATATACCATCGTGACTTTTGTCACCTTGGCGGTTACACAGGTGCTTGTTTGAAGAAAATAGCGCCAATCTTCGTGTTTTGATCGGCGTTTTTACTTTCTTTGCATAAATTCGTGGAACTGTTCCGGCGACAGACTTTCTAAAAAGGCAAGATTGTTGGAATGCGTCATCATCCCCCAAGGAAGTCAGATGTTTGCCCCGGAACTCCCCCAAGTCCGGGGCATTTTTTTGCCCTAAGACTTCTAACTCCCACAACCTAAACTGTTAATGGTTTAAGCCATTTGGCTCCAATTGGCAGAGCTTCTGGCGTTCTGCTGGTCTAGTCTGAGCACAACAGAGAATTTATTCATTCTGGTTTTTCTTCAGGCTTCTTTATCCCAGGGACACTATCGTGCCTGGCCAATTGTCTGTTGGAGGCAGTGGATGCAGAGCCAAGCCATAGCGCTGGCGACAGAAGACATAACTTTGAACGCCTCGCTCACGCTGCCACAGGGGGCGCGGGCACTGATAGTGTTTGCTCACGGCAGCGGCAGCAACAGGGCCAGTCCGCGCAATCTGACTGTTGCCAGTAGACTGAATGATGCTGGTTTTGCCACATTGTTGTTTGACTTATTGAGTGTCGAAGAGAGTCGCGCCGATGCTTCTACTTGCGAGTACCGCTTTGATATCGACCTGAGCGCAAGGCGCCTTGTGGAAGTTCTGGACTGGTCGGCCCATGAGGAGAGCACTGAGCACCTGAGAGTTGGTTTGTTCGGTGCCAGTACAGGTGCCGCCGTAGCCCTGGTGGCTGCCGCTGAGCGGCCGTCCCTGGTAGGCGCAGTGGTCTCGCGCGGTGGTCGGCCGGATCTTGCTGGCTCTGATCTGCCGCTGGTGAAAGCGCCGACGCTGTTGCTGGTCGGAGGGGATGACAAGCAGGTATTGGAGGTGAACAAAGAGGCCCTGACGCATATGGTAAATGGTCCTCGGTTACAGATTATTCCCCATGCGGGTCACCTGTTTGAGGAGCCCGGCGCCATGGATGAGGTAGTGCATCTTACTAGCCGCTGGTTTCGCACGAACCTGTTATGAGCCGTTTGAAACTTTTCAGTCTGGATGCCGGTGCCGATTTTGGCGGGCGAGTGGCGGCAGCCCTTGGAGAGCCACTGGCTCGACATGAAGAGCGCTATTTTGCTGATGGAGAGCACAAAGTGCGCCCCCTTGATGATGTGGAGGGGGCAGACGTATTCCTGGTGCAATCCTTATATGTCGACCCTCATAGCAGTGTGGATGAAAAATTGTTGCGCAGCTTGTTTTTCATTGGAGCTTTGCGGGATGCCGGTGCAATGCGGATAACCGCGGTGATGCCTTACCTGTGTTATGGGCGCAAAGATCGGCGCACCAACCTGCGCGACCCACTGCCTACCCGCTATCTCGCCAGCTTATTGGAGGCGGTGGGTGCGCACACAGTAGTGACATTGGATGCCCATAATCTTTCCTCCTTTGAAAATGCTTTCCGCTGTCGCACAGTGCATTTATTGGCCGAATCTCCACTGTTGGATTTCGTCGTACCGCGCTTGGCGAATGAAACGCGGCCATTGGTTGTGCTGTCTCCGGATGAGGGGGGCATAAAGCGGGCGGAAAAATTGCGCAAGGCACTGGGTGAGCGATTACAGCGTCCGATTGGTAGGGTGTTTGTCGAGAAGTACCGGCGTGGAGAGCAGCTGACTGGTGGCACATTGGTCGGTAAAGTTGCCGGGGCTGCGGTCGTTATCGTAGATGACTTGATTGCCAGTGGCGCTACACTCTGCTGTGCCGCAGGTGCTGCGCAGAGAGCCGGAGCGGAACGGTTATTGGCGCTGGCCAGTCACGGCCAATTTAGTGGTGATGCTCGAAATGAATTGGCGCGCCTCCCCTTGGAGTGTCTGGCTGTCACTAATTCTTTGCCTCAGGTGAACTTGCCCAAGAATTGTGAATTGGTGGATTGTGCCCCCCTGGTGGCCGAAGCAATCCGTCGCCTGCATACCGCCGGCCCGGTGAGTGAGCTAACTATTTGAGGGCGCGTGGGAGTTGAGAATAACGCCACAATTGCTACTGGCGCCTGCTTCATTGATCTGGTTGCGTTGGTTTCAACGGATAGCTGGCGGTTTACATTTATTTACGCAAGCCCTGGGAACAAATGGGGGTGGTGATGTATCAGAAAGTACAGATCATTGTTGCTCCCTAACCCCAAAGCGTTCAGCTTTTTAACCCCGGACTTCCCCAACTCCGGGGTTTTTTTTGTCCCAGAAGATTTTTTTCTTACGAGAGTTACCCTCCGTAAGTCCCCTTTTCATTGCGTGAATGGAATCTATTTCCTGAATTTATTTCTCTGTGAGCATAGTATTTACAGTTCTTCGATGATACCGGTTGGCGGCTGGGAATGTTTCTGGCACCAGCCTAGCCTTCAAGTAGGTTAAGGATGTGTTATCAAGGAACCCTCAGGCGTATCCGTCCCCCTGGATGCGTCTGGAAGTGCCCCACCCCAAGGGCACTGACCCCTAGCCGGCAGCCCCCATCTGCCGGCTTTTTTTATTCGGTGTAGCCCCCTCGCAGATTTGCAGAAAAACCTTCCTGACTTACTTGCAAATGATAATGGTTCGCATTAATGTTAATTGAGTTCTAACAGGGGGGTTACCGTGAATTTACGTTACCTATGTGCAAATCACCGTCAATGGTTGTTCGATAACAGGGATCGTGCAGAAAAGGCGTGGTTAGACTGGATGGAGCGCGGCAGGCTCCTTATAGAAGATGGACATCACTCGGAGGCTATTCCTTATCTGGGGTGTGCTTTTGATGTTGCCGGTATGTTGCTGGCACGCCAGTGGCCCAGCTATGCCGTTTCTGCGCAGCGCTTTAGCGAGAGCGCGGCCAGCCTGATGGAAGCTTACCGGGAGCAGGGCGATGAAAAATTACACCACTACATCCTCGCGGGAGCCAGTTCAGTACTCGCCCGCCAGCTGGGAGAGCGCGATAAAAATAAGGTTGCCGCTGAATGCATTAGTGCCCTCTACCCAGATGGCTCAGGAGAATTCATGTCAGCAGTCCCCAGAGGCAAAGCCGCAACTGGAGCCGAAACGAGTTGGCGCCTGCACTGAGGAACAGTCTCCCGCTGGGGAGCCTTCGGATTTGCTCACAGTTGCTATTCGCGAGGAGACTCTTGTTGAGTTATTGGCACAGCGGTACCTCTCTGCTGAAGAGCTATTCTGTCCAACGCCCAGGGCGCATCAACGGTTGCGCAAGGTCTTATTACGTGCCCTGATGCCAGTTGCGAAGCGCGGTTAGGCCCAGTGGGGTTAAATAGATCTGGCGGCCTTTGAGTCCCCGACCTCTCTGGTCGCCACCTTATTGATATCTACTGTACAGGTCTTGAGCAGTGGGAAAGGTATTGGTGGCAGTTTGGAGCCTGACCCGGGATTCGTCCCCCCGGTTGAGGCTCCTTCGGCAAGTGATACATTAGCCCCCTGCTGTATTTCCCTCTACTGGTGGGGCAAGCCAAGCGTTTAATTTACGCTCCAATTTGTCCAATCCAGCTTTCTTGGTGGAGGAAAAAGTCTGCACCGTTACACCACGGTCGAGGCCCTGCTGTTTGATGGCCTTTTCTACAGCAAAGCGGGCATTGTTAGCGGGGCCATTTTTTAGTTTGTCTGCCTTGGTGAGTAGGATATGCACAGGCAGACCGGCTTCAACGGCCCATGTGAGCATATGTATATCGAACTCTTTGAGAGGTTGTCGAATATCCATCAATAGCACCAGGCCTTTCAGGCAGGTGCGCTGCTCCAGGTATTCGGCCAGATGGCGTTGCCATTCGTCCTTCATGGCGCGGGCTACTTTGGCGTAGCCGTATCCCGGCAGGTCCACCAGGCGCTGTTGCTCGGAAAGGCTGAAGAAGTTGATCAGCTGGGTGCGACCAGGGGTTTTAGAGGTGCGTGCTAATTTGTTATTGCCGGTAAGGGCGTTTATGGCGCTGGATTTGCCCGCATTGGAGCGGCCGGCGAACGCTACCTCCGCACCTGAGTCCTCTGGACACTCAGTCAGGGTGGGGGCACTGGTAAGAAATCGTATAGTACGATAGTTCAGTTTTTGCGGTTGGGCTTCAAATTCGGTAATTGACATCGTTTAAGTCTGCTGATTCGGTACACTCGCTTGGCGCGCAAGTATATAATGCCGCGGTTTTCGCGTCGCAGGACTATTGGGGGCGACACGAAACGCCATATCTCAGCGCGCAACGGGACGACGTATGAACAGCATTATCAAGAACACTGCTCTGGCACTCGGTTTGGTTATCGGCCTGGGGGCCGTACCCTTTGCAATGGCCTCGGGCGATGCTGCTGCGGGCAAGGCGAAAGCCGCCCAGTGCGCCGCTTGTCACGGTACTGATGGCAACAGCCTGGCCCCGGCCTTCCCAAAAATTGCCGGCCTCGGCGAAAAATATCTCTATAAGCAGCTCAAGGACATCCAGGACAAAACCCGCGATGTGCCGCAGATGATTGGCCAGCTGGATAACTTCAATGACCAGGATCTGCAGGATATTGCCGCTTACTTCGCTTCCCAGCCCATGCAACTCTCCGGTTCCGAGGCGATCGCCATTAAATTAAACAGTGGAGACAGTGTTGACGGCCTGGCGTTCGGGCGCAAGCTGTACCGAGCCGGCAATATGGAGACCGGGGTGCCCGCATGTATGGGGTGTCACTCTCCCACTGGATTGGGCAATGCGCCCGCTGGTTATCCGCGTCTGTCCGGTCAGTATCCCGAGTACATTGAGGCTCAACTTAAAGCTTTCCGCGCTGGTACCCGCGATAATGATGGCGATACCCGCACCATGCGTACCGTAGCCAAGCAGCTCTCTGATGCAGAGATTAAGGCTGTGGCCAACTACATTGCTGGTCTGACAGAGTAAATCACCCAGTCACAGTAACGAGAGGCCGGTCACACACCGGCCTTTTTTGTACCCGAAGCTCGCTTAAAGGCCGGGGAATTGGGTAAAGTATTGCAGCTTTTACGGCGTTTCCTTGCGAGTGGCAACGGGAACTTAAATAATCTGCGTTGTCTATTGTGTCCTCAGTGGTCCGCCAGCCAGTCGCAAGCCGGTATTCGAATCACGAATGTACAAGTTGGAGAAGACTTATTATGAGAGCAGTTCTCGCCCCAATAACGATGGTAGTGGCTGTATTGTTCAGTCTGGTGGCCTGCGCCCAGGAAAGCGGCGAGTTTAAGGCTGGCCAGCACTATCAGGTACTACCACAGGCGGTTGCGCAAAAGAGCAATAACAAAATCGAAGTTACTGAAATGTTCTGGTACGGCTGTGCTCACTGCTACCATTTCGAACCTACTCTGGATCGCTGGAAAAAGAATATGCCCAGTGATGTTGCTCTGCTTAAGTTGCCCGCCATTTGGCAGCCTGTGATGGATGTGCACGCGCGCCTGTTCTACGTGGCTGATGCTATGGGTGTTCTGGAGAAAATGCATACTCCGCTGTTCAATACTATCTACAACCAGCGCCAGATGCTGGCTACCCGCGAGGGACGTAATTGGAAGCCGGACCTGCAGGCAATTGAAGCCTTGTTTAACAAGCACGGTGCTGACGGTGCCAAGGCTGCCAAGCTGATGAACTCCTTCGCCATCAACAGCAAGGTTAAGCAAGGTATGGCCAATCAGCGTGCCTACAAAATGACAGGTACTCCAGAAGTGGTTGTAGCCGGAAAGTATCGTATCAGTTCCTCATTGCCAGGCTATAAGGGCAAGAGCAACTCCCAGGAAGTGATGCTGCAGGTGGCGGATTACCTAATCGCTAAGGAACGCGCAGATCGCGGTTGACATACCTGTTGAGACAAACCCCGCCTTGAGCGGGGTTTTTTATATCCGGCGTTCCTGTAGGACCAATCTTTAGACCAAACTTGTGCCTATGCGGCGCCCTTTGGCTGCAATGCCCACCGGGAAGTACCCATGAGATACAAATGGATCTGGCTCTGCCTTTGCTTCCTGGCCCTGTCCCCTGAAATTCTGTTGGCACAGCTTGCCCCAGAGAACGACAGGCTGGCTGCGCGAGCCAGCAACCTCCTCTCCTATATCGCAGTGGACTACGGCGACGCTGTGGATGGTGGCAAGTTGCTCGATACCGGGCTCTACCAATTGCAGCAACAACATGCCATTCAGGCTCTGCAGTTGGTGCTGCAGCTACCAGATCGGCCTGGCCGTAACTCTCTAGAAAAGGGAATCACCGAATTAGGTAAGGCTATAGAGCGCAGGGAGAGTGGGAAAACGGTGAGGCGGCGCGCCAATGAACTGGCCGACCGATTGGCGGCTCTTTACCAAATGCAAAGGTCACCGGCCCACACACTGCCGGCAGCGAGCCTTGCTATGCCTCTCTATCAAGAGCGTTGTGCCAGCTGTCACGGTGGCCAGGGTGAGGGTGGAGTGAGCGGGCCGGGTTTTCTCGAAGCATCCCGAATAGGCAATTTCAGTCTCTATGACCTCTATAACACTTTGGACCCCACGGTTGATGAGATTCATGGACTTGATATTGATGGCAGTCTGACTGTCTGGCAGCGTTGGGCACTGGCAGTGACCGTGGCTGCTTTTTCAGTTCAGGGTCAGTTGCCTCCGGCTGCAGATATCGCTGAGCGTTACCCAGCCCTGGTGGGCTTGCCCGGTCTGGCGGTCACACGCCCGGTAGAATTGCCAGCTGATGCACAGAAGGCTTTGATGTGGTGGCGTGCCCACCCTCACTTAGTGCGCGCGCTGGAGCCCCCATTGGCCAGGGCTGATGGCCTGCTGCAACTGGCGCTCACGGATTATCGCAGTGGAGATAAAGCCGGTGCCTACCACAAGCTGATGCTCGCCTATCGCGAAGGTTATCTCCCATTGCGGTCACAAATTGAAGTTCGGGACCAAGTACTAATGAGCCAACTACAGTCGCGATGGCAGCTGCTTCGCAGTCAAGTATTAACAGGTGCGCCGAATACTAAGGTAATTGCCTCCTTCCAAGACCTGCGAGCCATGCTGGCTTCGGCACAGACCCGAATCGAACCAGCAGTGGACAGAGGCTATAAATTCTTTGGAGCTTTGCTGCTCTTTATCGTGGCCCTGGTGTTGGGATTAACTCTGTGGTGGGGGCTGCGGCGGAAAAAGCTGTCTAAACTTTAAGGAGGTTTGTGCGCCAGAACAGAGGTCGTTAGCTGAGGAAGTCCCAATGGCAAGATCCTTCGTTGCATCACTGGTTCTTTTTAGTAGTCTAACGGCCCAGGCCGCGGAGCCACTGGACGCCTTCCCGGTGGAAGTGGAGGGAAAGCAGCGCCATGTTATTCAGCTGCCAAAAGTAGTGGATGAAAGCCGTTTTATGGTGGAACTGGTGCCAGGAAAGAGTGAAGTCGCAGATTGTAACCTGCAAAGCTTCTCGGCACCGCTGGAGCGCCAGTTATTACCGGGCTGGGGCTATCCCTACTATGTTTTGTCTGAACTGAAGGCAACACCTGATACACAAAAGGTATGTGCGCCGGGGTCTGAGTCGAGGCGCTTTATTCGCGTGCGGGCTGAAGGCCTTATACTGCCTTACAGAAGTAACCTGCCGCTGGTGGTGTACATGCCACAAGGTGTACAGCTCAAGTATCGCGTGTGGCGGGCGGATAAAAATATGTCTGATGCGCGCACCCGGTAAAGACCGCTCTCCTTCTCTTGATCAAACCTATTTATTCCATACGCCTTTCTGGCGTCTCATTTAATATTTTTAATGCTTCTAATGCCACTGTGGGATTTTGCGTCTAGCCTTACTAAGCAAAGGATGTGAAAAGGAGCGCCTAAGCAACTTTTCACGCCGGTCGCCAAGGCTGTAACCGGACAGGAAAATTGGTGGCAACCCGGCCGCCGTTCGCAGAAACTCCACCTCGCGGTAGCTTCCGCGGGCTGACACAGTAGAGTAGCGCATGAAGTATTTGCGTCTTTCCCTATCGAATCGTGTCCTGGTTTCCCTCTTTCAGACTTATGCCGTCGTCTTGGTGCTTTTTCTGCTGTTGCCACTAGCAGCTGCAGCGGAGTCAGCGCAACAGAAATGGGCTGGCAACTGGCTGGTGGTTAGCGAGGGTGATGACCAATTGGTTTGGCAGCTGAACGCCGATGGTTCTGGCTATGCCTATGGCTTTAACTCTGGCGGACGCCTGACCCATGGATTCGCAATCAACTGGCAGCTCGATGGTGATCGAGTGCGGGTTCGCACCGGCGCTTCGGTTCACTGTAAGGGCGGTGTGGTGTCAGTGGCATTTCGGGGTTGGAGTAAATCCACGCTGCTATTCGCAGTGATTGATGGTCGACACTGGCTGCAGGCGGGAGGTGGCTTACTGAGCTTCCAGCGTCGACTCAGCAGCTGGCGTACACCGAAAGCGGGTAGCAATTGTCCGGATATTGCCAGCTGAGCGCTTTTCAATGTCATTTCAGGCTCGAAATGTCAAAGCCAGGAGTAATCCACTCAGGGAAGAATTTGCCAACCTCCGGAGAAGCTTCGTGATTCAGAGGTGCCTGACTGTCGCTCTGATATTTATGCTCACCTGTACCTCGGTATTTGCGAAAGAGGAAATTAATAAGAAAGAAAAAGAGAAAACGCGAGTCGATGGTTGGCATGCACAGTCTCGCCTTAATGCCAGTCAGTGGGTTGGCGCCTGGTTAATCTCCAGAGATGGTGAAGCCCGCCATGTCTGGAGTTTAAAACCAGATGGTACTGGTCGCTCTTACGCATTTCTACCGAATAAGAAAGGGAAAATGCAGTTTGCTTTTGGGTACGATATACATTGGTACTTTGACCCATTCACACAGATGGCAAATATCAAAACCGGCCGCAGGATTATTTGTCGTCGTGGAAAAATATATCCGTATTTCCTGACCCTGAAATCTTATGAAAGTGACTATGCAGTGCGGGGAAAGTTTGCTTGGCAGACTACCTGGACGGAAGTGAGTATCGGCCGCAATAGGCTGCATAAATCTCTGGTGGTTTTTGTTGCCCCCCTCTCTGCTTGGCACGACCCGGAACGGGATGCGCCTTGCCCGGAATTTCCTAGCCTGGATCTTGAGAAAGATATCGATTCAGCCTTGAAAAGCTGGGAGAGAGAGGAGTCCCCGGATTTAGAAGTGGATACTACTCCGGCTCAAGGTGAACCGGAATTTGAGGGGGAGGAATTAAAAGAAACTGCAAAAAAAGGCGTGAAGAAGCGCAAGCGAAATTAGAATAAAAATCTCCAAGCCTAAGGGGTGCTCCTAAACAGAACATGTTCAGAGCATCTGGTCATTTTTCCAAGAATTCATAGCTGGTGGCTTGTGGATACAAGGTAGCTATTGGTTATCAATCGCTGAAGGTCTTCAAAAAAATGGCATTAGGATATGAGTGCTGAAGTCTCCCTCGCCAAGATCTTGCGAAATATGTATCCAAAACTGCAGGAAGAAACTTTCGTTTTTTGTCAGGTGTCTGATACTCGTCTCGAGGAAATACTGGCGGAAAGCCTGTGTATCTTCCGCGAAGGGGAGGGCATGAGTGCAATAATGCCGTTACACCTGGCCCAACAATATGGCATCGCCTCTAGCGCACCATTTCGACAGATTACTTTACAGGTATTTTCTGGACTCAGTGCGGTGGGGTTGACTGCAACTATCGCTGGGGAGTTGGCAGAAGCCGGTATCGTTGCCAATGTGGTGACTGCTTTGCGTCACGACCATATCTTTGTTCCGGAAGACAGCGCCGAACGCGCCCTGCAGCTATTGCGGGGTATAAGCAATCGGGTGCAGTACACCTGAGCGAAAGCCAGTGCGAATCAACTATCCACAGGCCCAACCCCACGGAGAGATTCGCCAGCTCTTGCCAGATCTGTTCTGCGTTCCGGGCACCGTAAAACTGGCTCCCGGTGTGACTATTAATCGTAATATGGCCATAGTGCGTTGGAGAGAAGATCTAACTTTGATAAACCCCGTACGTCTGCGTCCTCAACAGGAGGAAAAGTTGCGCGATCTCGGTAGCGTCCGCCATGCAGTCCGTCTCGGTTACCATCATGGCCAAGATGACCTCTATTACCGAGATCATTTCGACCTTACCTTTTGGCGGCAGGTTGGCTCTGATTTTTATCCCCCTGGTGCTGACCGGGTGATCAGGGAGAATGGAGAGTGCCCTATACCTGATGGACGTTTCCTGGAATTTTGCCACAGCCGTTTTCCAGAGGCTGTGCTTTGGTTGCCGTTTAATGGTGGTTTGCTGCTGAGCTGTGATGCCTTGCAGTATTGGGGTAGTTGGGGTGGTTGTAACTGGTTTGGCCGCAATCTCTTGCGCTTATCCGGTTTGCGTTGTGGAATGCAGATTCCACCTGCATGGCGCACGCGTATGACCCCGGATGGAGGTGACCCCAGTTATCATTTACAGGTCGACTTTCGGCGTTTGCTAGGCCTAAGTTTCCTACATCTATTGGCTGCCCACGGTGAATTTTGTCCTGATTGCGCCTATGAAAAGGTAGTTACCGCCGTGGAGCGGGCTTTCCCGGGGATTGATAAGGCAGCCTGAAAGTTATTCCGATACCAATTTTGGGTAAATAATCGCTAACGGTATTCTGCACGCAGTTACTGTCTATCGTGATAAGCTTGCGCCCCTTTTACTGGCGGCATCAACCCGTCGCGATGGTTTATTGAGAAGTAGAGCTCCCATGAGAAGCAAGATCCTGTTCAGTGCCCTTTTGGTGGCCCTGTTGGTGGCCTGCACCACTGTCCCCACGACTTCCGCTCCCAGTGCCAATACCGACCATATCCGCCGGGATGTGGATTACTTGGCATCGGCTGAACTGGAAGGTCGCGATACCGGCAGTGAGGGTTATCGCAAGGCTGCACAGTATGTTGCGGAACAGTTCGAACGTATGGGGCTGGTCCCCGCCGGTGATGAGGGTTACTTCCAGGACGTGCCTTTCCGCAGTGCAAGCTGGAATGGTGCAGAGCCTAGCTTTGTCCTGAAAGGGAAGAGTGGGCATGTCACTTTCCGTTTTGGCGAGGACTTTATCGCAGGTCCATCGGCGGTCAGTGAGCGCAGTAGCCTGGAAGCAGATTTGGTGTTTGTTGGTTACGGAATCGAGGCCCCTGAGTACAACCTCAATGATTATGCTGGCTTAAATGTTCAGGGCAAGGTGGCGGTGATCCTGAGTGGACGTCCCGAGAGCCTACCCAGTGAAGTTGGAGCCCACTACGCTTCAAGCCGTAATAAGCGTGAAACTGCCGCCCGCCACGGGGCCGTCGGCTACATCACCGTATATACCCCGGAAAGGGAAAAGCGTCGCCCCTTTGCCCGCTATGCGGAGCATCGTCACGATGACACCTTTGATTGGGTTAATAGGGAAGGCAACCCGGGCAGTGCAACTCCCGGGTTGCACCCAGGCGTTATGCTCAGCAGCGAAGCAGCGGCCAAGCTATTTGTCGGTGCGCAAAGCAGCCTGGAAAGCATCTTCAGCGATATTGAAAAAGGTCAGAATCCGAAGGGATTTCCACTGCCTTACAGTGCAGCACTAGGTACTAGTTCCAAACATAAGGAAATTACCAGTCCCAATGTGGTGGCAGTATTACCTGGCAGTGATCCCCTTTTAAAAAATGAATATGTAGTCTTCTCGGCCCACCTTGATCATATTGGTAAAAAAGAGGATGGCCAAATTTACTATGGTGCCCAGGACAATGCAGCAGGCATAGCAGTAATGCTGGAAACTGCGCGTCTGTTCGTGGAATCCGGTCATGCACCACGGCGCTCACTATTATTTGTGGCTGTGACCGGAGAAGAGAAAGGGCTGTTAGGATCAGATTACTTTGCTGAATATCCTACCGTTCCTTTGCAGTCTATAGTAGCCAATATCAATCTTGATATGCCTATGCTGCTGTACCCGTTTCGCGACATTATCGCCTTCGGTGCCGAGCACTCGTCCTTGGGGCAGATTGCCGAGCGTGCCGCAGTGCGCAGTGGCTTAAAACTGAGCCCAGATCCCATGCCGGAAGAAGTGATCTTTGTTCGCAGTGATCACTACAATTTTGTGCGCCGAGGTATTCCCTCAATTTACCTGATTACTGGACGAGAGGCTCAGGATCCAAATATTGATGGTACCGCTATGCAAGTGGCCTTCCTGAAAGAGAGCTATCACAAGCCCGGGGATGCTCCCGATGCAGGGGTGAATTATATAGCTGCCAAGCAGTTTACCGAGGTAAATTACCTAATTGCCAGGGAAGTGGCAGATGCTGAGGGCAAGCCATTCTGGTATGAGGGGGATTTCTTTGGGGAGTTGTTTGGAAGGTAGCCCGTAAAAACTTCTTATTAAATCTATAAAAAATTTGTGAATGGATTCTTTTCTTCTGCAAGCTATACGATTGAATGCCATATGGCTGGTTACAAAGAGCAGAGCTTTCAAATTCAACCTGGTCTGAATGGTTGGAACATAGGTAATATTCTAATTGGCGGCCTTATTGGTATGCTGATAGTGGATCCTGCTACTGGTGCAATGTGAAAATTACCTGACTCGGCAAATATAACTTTACAGTCAAATACTGCATCTATTCCTAAGGGCGGACTGACAATAGCTTCTATTGATGAAGTTCCAGATGAAGCAAAATCACAGTTGGTACGAGTGAAGTAACTTAGGTAGTTTTGCTGGAAAAACCACCCAAAGGGTGGTTTTTTATTCTGATGATTCCTGTTTACATAACTCCAGCCATCGTTCAATTCCCGCACTTCTATATTTTTGTGTGTGCAAAGCGAAATAAAACTCTCTGTGAAAATCCCGTTGTGGTACAGGCAGCGCAATTAAAGAGCCTCGTTTTAATGCGTCAGCCAGTGAAACTTTAGATAGACAGCTAATTCCAAGACCGGCTTCCACGGCCCGTTTGATAGCCTCTGTGTGCTGTAGCTCTAAAAGAATGTGCAGACTGGGAAGTAAGCCAGCCATAGCCCGGTCAAAAGTCTGGCGTGTACCGGAACCGGGTTCCCGGGTAATCCAGATGGCTTTGAGCAGATCTCTGTCTGTTAGGCGCTTGCGTTTGGCCAGGGGATGAGAGGGGGCGCAAAAGACGACCAATTCATCACTGCGCCAGGGAATCATTTCCAGATCCGGGTGATTAAATTCACCCTCGATAAGCCCAAGGTCCAGCTCAAAGTTAAGCACCCGCTCTGTGATTACTGATGTATTAGCGACCTCCAGCTCCACTCGTGTGCCGGGCTGCTCTTCCATGTATCGCGCCATTACGTTTGCTGCCAGGTAATTGCCGATGGTTAGTGTTGCTCCTATTTTTAGGCGCCCGAGATCACGATGACTGGCCAGGCTCTGTTCCAGTTCCTGTGCCCTTTCCAGCAGCTCCTCCGCCTTGGGCCATAGTTGCCTGCCCAGCTCATTCAAGCGCAGGCGCTTGCCGGTGCGCTCAAACAGGCGCAGCTCAAACTGCTGTTCGAACTCCTTAAGGGCGGTGGAGGCGGCGGACTGGGACATGCTCAGGCTCTCTGCTGCGCGGCTCACATTCTCGTGATGAGCACAGGCAAGGAACACCTCCAGTTGGCGCAAGGTATAGCGCAAAGGGAAATCTCCACTTGATCGTTAAAATAGATAAGGAATATCGAAATATCCCACTTTGCCAATAGATCTTCCAGGGCTAAAATTCAACTATCAAGAGACTCGTGGAATAACCGGTTTTAAGTTTATGTCCAAATTGAATATAGAGAAGGTGTTGGAAGTCCGTCATTGGAACGACACGCTGTTTAGCTTCAAGACCACCCGGGATTCGGGTTTTCGCTTTGAGAACGGACATTTCACGATGATCGGCTTACAGCAGGACAACGGTCGTCCACTACTGCGCGCCTATTCCATTGCCAGTGCCAACTACGAAGATGAGTTGGAATTCTTCAGTATCAAGGTTCCCGATGGCCCCCTGACTTCCCGCTTGCAGAAGATTGTGCCGGGCGACGAGATCTACGTGAGCCAAAAACCCACCGGTACCCTGGTGGCCGATCACCTGCTGCCGGGCAAGCGCCTGTGGTTGCTGTCTACGGGCACCGGCTTGGCACCTTTCATGAGCATTATCAAAGACCCCACTGTCTATGAGCGTTTTGACCAGGTAATCCTTACCCACGGGGTGCGCTATGTCTCTGAGCTGGCCTATCAGGAGCAGATCGAGAATGAGCTACCTGAGCATGAGTATTTTGGTGAGATGGTACGCGAGCAACTGCTCTACTACCCGACTGTGACCCGTGAGCCCTACCGCAATACCGGTCGCCTGACCGACTTAATGTTGTCCGGAAAACTTTTTACAGATCTGGATGTGCCCAAGCCGAATGTTGAAGAGGATCGCTTTATGCTGTGCGGTAGCCCGGCAATGCTGAAGGATCTCACCAATATCCTAGATGACTGGGGATTCAAGGAGACACGCGCAGGGGTACCGCACGAGTATGTGATCGAGCGCGCTTTCGTCGAAAAATAAGTTGGCCAGTCCAGCGATAAAAAACCACCCTTGCGGTGGTTTTTTTATGGGTGAAATACAAACTCTCGAAACTATCCTGACCTTGTGAAACCCTTGTCTTCTATTTTGATTTGAGGGTGAATTTGCTGGGAGTGGCTAGATGAAGCAGTTTTCCCTGGGAGTACTACTGTTTTCCTTCCTGTGGTTAGGTGCCTGCACGCGGGTACCGGAGGGGGTTGAGCCAGTACAGAATTTCCAGCTGCAGCGCTATTTAGGCCACTGGTATGAAATAGCCCGTTTGGATCACTCTTTCGAGCGCGGGTTGACCCTGGTAACTGCGGACTACAGCCTCAATCCTGATGGTTCCGTCGCGGTCATCAATACGGGTTACTCAAAAGCACGTGATGCCTGGCAATTAGCGGAGGGGCGGGCTGAGTTTGTCGGTTCCAAGGATGTAGGCCACTTGAAAGTATCTTTCCTTGGTCCCTTTTACTCTTCCTATATCGTAATTGCCCTGGCAGATGATTATAAATATGCGATGGTGTCCGGATATGACAAATCCTATTTGTGGATATTGTCCCGCACCCCAACTATGCCAAAGGATGTACTGGAGCAATTTATACAGAAAGCCAAGGCGATGGGTTATCCCGTCGATCAGCTGATATTCCCCAAGCAGGAGGCGCAGCCGGGTAATAAACCCTCCGCGCAGTCTTCAAGATAAGGGCCTGTTTAAGATTCTGCGCTCCCTCCACCAGCTTGTGCAGACCAATAACAGCAAAATCAAAGCCGACCATTGGCGCTCAATAGGCATTTTGCCTGAGTGACGATTATCAACTGGCCCCAAGCGTGCGGCGGCCATTTGTCGGGCCTCCCTGGCATTTAGGGACCGTTGCCACTTGGGCCAGTCCTGTTTGGCAAAGATATAGAAGTTTAATACCGGCTCCCCATCCATATCAGTCTTAAGCTGATGCCAGCCAGAACCCTGTGGCCAGAAGCTGTAGCACTGGCCCTGGGAATTACTACTTACGGCGACACCACTGATGGGTAGGGAGTTTTCTTGGGAGCTTAATAATATTGGTCTCTGATTAGAAAAAAGTGGGCTGCATAGGGTGGTGCGTTCCTGAGTCCGCGGTAACTTATTGGAGAGGGTTACTGGCGGCTGACTACCCAAATGCTTGAGTTGGTAATCAATAATGGACTTCCACAGGCTGGCGAATTCAGTAGCAAACCCACTGGTTAGCCAGCGGTGGCTGTCGCTAAATAGAATAAAACCCAAGTGCTGCGTCTGGGTTGAACGTCCCCAGAAAAGGGGAGTTTCTTCATTATCCAGTAAGAAGTCACTGGAGCTGGGCTGCACGGCTATAAAGCCAGAATTGCGCAGTGGGGGAATCTCCGCATTGGCCGCTTTTTGGTAGCCAAAGCCGGAGTGTAAACGGGTATCTTCTCCCTTTTGCAGAGGCATGGATTGGGCTGCAGCGTATTGGAGAAACTCTTCAGAGCTATCGCCACTGACTAACCATAACAGTGACTTTGTGGTGGCCAGCTCGCTGAGCTGATGTTTTTGTTGAGAGGAGAGTTGCGGCCACAAACTGCTATCGAGAATGACTAAATCGAAGGGACTTTCCTTTGTGAGTAGATCCGCAGACTCGGTAAGTGGAAGCCCATTGAGAGTCTCTTTTCTACTAATTTCAGGTGCCAACTGGGTCATCACTTGTGCTGCTACACCGGATTGACGCAGCCAGCGGGAGAGGGCGGCTGTCTCAAAAGAGGGGCGTGCCAGCCACAGTAACAATTTGGGCTGGAGCGGTTCTCGCACCAGGATGGGTAAAGGATCTGTATGGATTTCGCCGGTTTCGCTTTCCGTCCGTACCCGGTATAGCTGGGGGCCCGCGAGTTTTGGAGTGGCAGTGAGTTGTGCCTGAATTGCTTCTCCCACTTTCAGCTCAAGACTGTCTTCAATATGGCCGTAGGGATTGAGCAGACTAATTTGTCGGTTTTCAGTCAGTGGCTGGTTGTTGTGAACCTTTAACTTTAAAGAATCACCCAGGGTAATTCGCCGCTGCCAGTCGAATTCCCAGCTGCTATCAGATTCCTGGATATTCGATAGCTCCAGGCGCACTGGTGCCAGGTCCCGCAGTTTGTCGCGGCCGAGTGGCTCCCCATTGAGGGAGATATTTTCCACACCATTGAGATTTATTGGATGTGAACTCGCCAGCGCTTTGCTGTCGATAGAGATATTGCGCTCGGCGGGAATGATTGCCGGTGGCTGCCAGAGCATCCAGGCACTCAGCCAAATCGCCAGTTGCAGGCCATAGTCGAACGGTTTGGCGCCTCGGCGCAACAGTACGAGTGATGCTAAACAGGCCAACAGGCACAGGCCGGGTATCAAGAAATCAATCACAATGATTTCCCCCCTTGCTGGTGTAGCCAACGGCTGAAATGGCCGTCGGCCTCTGTTTGCAAAGGCAGTGAAGGCGCAGATTCCGGTGCTGGCAGTAGCTGATAGAGCAGCTGATTCAGGGAGTTTGTGCAATCAATGCAATTCGGTTGCTGGTGGCGCTGCTGGTATAAACGCAGCTGTTTGGATAGCTCCAGGCCAAGATCCAGTGATTGCTCTGTGGCTAGCTCATTTATCTGCACCAGCAGATCGGTATCGAGTTCGGCGCCAGCATCTACCTGGGCCATTAGGGCGAGCACCTGTGCTCTTTGTTTTTGTTCAAAGGCACTGTCGACAGTTTCTGGCGCTACGTCTTCCCGTTCACCGCTAAGCCGGCGGCTTTCGTCTATGGGGGGCGCCTCGAACCCGACTCTCTGTAAGTAAATACGCGAAGCCTGCTGTACTTCCTTGATAAAGCGCAGAGCTCGGTGCTGATGGGGCAGGGAGGCCTGGGGCTCTATAACCGACAGGTCGCGCCAGGAACTCCACATGGCATTTAGCGCGTTGCGCAGTAGCTCCTTGGTCTGGGGGTCGAACAGGGTGGCATGTTCAGAGCTGTCATGCTGATGCCCGGCGGAAGCGACTATGCGTGCTGCCTGTTGGAAGTGGGAATCCCGCTGTACGAAGGGAGTCGCATTTTCTTCGCCATGTGCCTGGTGCTCACCTTGTTCTGTATGATCGTGGCTATGGCCGTGTTCGGACTCCTCTTCATCATCGTGCTCCTCGGTCTCTGCGCCAGAATGCTCCGCTTCCGAATCCTCTTCGCCGAGAAAGCGGCCGTAGCGCATGCGCAGCAAATTCTGTTCATAGGCTAAACCCTCGGAGCGTTTGCGAAATGCCTCCGGATGCAGCTGTTCTCGCTCGGATAGCAGGGCCTCGGTATCAATAATCAGCTGGCGTTGGCTGCGGAAGTACTCCGGCAATATTTTAATCGCCATACCCTCGCTGTCGCTCAGCCCGAAAATCTCTTCTTGCGGCCAGCGCAAGATAAAGTGTTGGCTCTTGGCAACGTTGGCGCTGGGCTCGCGGTTATCCCTGGCTTCCAGATACCAGTAGAGTTCATCTCCCGCTTCCATGGAAAACTGGTGGATGGGCAGGGTGAAATCGTAGCGAGCTGCTTTCTTATCTTCCGAGGGGCTTGTTGATAAAGCAGTGGATTGCAAACTGGTGAGTGGAATACGCTCTTCGCGAAAGCGTAAATTTTCCCCGGTGCCGCTGGCGAGGGTGACCAATAAATCTGCAGAACTCACCTGGTAATCATCACTAATTATTACTTTCACGGGAATACCTTGGGTGCTCCCTTGAATGGTATCGACGCGCAGGCTGGGTGCCTCAAAGGTAAACTCCGGGGCACTGTCTTTATGCACCCGAATATTATGGATTTCCGGCAAAAGTATTTGGCTCTCCGCGAATTGCACTGAAAGCTGGTAAAAGTCTGCCTTAGCGATAGTGCGTTGTAATTGCCATTTTTTACTGGGTAGATTACCTAGCGGAGAAAAGGCGAAGCGCTCAGTTTCGGCCAACATTTCCAGCCCTTGCACCGGCTGATTCAATTCGAGTTGCCACTCGACCTTGGACTGCTCCGGCACATCGATTTGTAGGGATTGGCTTTCGGCTGTGAGCCCAGTGTAGGCGGGCGGCTGGATATGGGTTGCCGCGCGCATTATGGCAAGCTTTTCGGCAACGGGAATAGCTGTATTTTGTTGCGTGGTCTCAGTTTTATCCCCGGTGAAGTGAGAATCGCTCAGTACAAATAACAATAGTCCCAGGCAGGCACCAAAAGCATTTGTCAGGGCACTGCGGAGTTTTTTTGGACCGAGAGGCGACCGGTCGCCACTTTCCAGCAGTTGTTGCAGCGCTGTTTCGATACGCGCGCGCTGTAATTGCTGCAATGGACTTAGGTTGGTTTTCTGTTGGCTAAGCAACTGGCTGCTGTCTTGCAGCTGTGGATATTGTCCATCCAACTGTCGACATAGGCTTTCAGGGCTTGGGCGCCAGCTGCGATCCAATAGAATGGCTACAACAATAATTCCGAGCCAGGCGAGCAATAGCCACTGTGGCCAGCCGAATACAAAAATACCCAAGCCAGCCAGAAGGCTGAGGCCAGTGGCAAGCCAGAGATAGGGCCGCAGGGCTGCCAGTTGCCAGCGCCTGCGCACAGCGTTAAGGGTTAACTGACGCTTATCCATGGTCAGCCTCCCCATTACTAACAGTTGCCATAATGGCTGCAGGTCGCGATAGGGCAATTAGGCGTTCAAAAGCCAGAAGTAACAGTAGGGCGATAATTAACCAGGGTTGCAGTTGTTCAATACGACGGTTTTCCACCTCGCTGTCTTCTACAGGAAGGCCTGCCATTATTTTGCTAGCAGACCAGTGGCCACGATTTTCGTGCTGTAGCGACCAGTCTTGCCCAGACCACTGCTGCCATAAACGTTCAGGTAAATCTGCGCGGCGATAAAACACCTCGCTGTACCAGTCACTTTCGTAGCGCAGCCAACTTCCCCGTCCCACTGAGGCCACCTGAGTTGACTGGCTGTTATCCACAGCAACGAAGTTGAGATTATCGGTAGGGGGGATACTGTTGTCGGTGATTAACAGGCCGCCATCTGTAACAAATTCCAGCACGGCTTGTGGCAGGGGTGCGAGGCCTGTGTAGATCAACCAATCTGTCTGTTCGGCGCTGGGCGCCTTTTCTTGTTCCTGAATATGCACCGATAGTCCTGGCATTTTACTTTGCCAGTCTTCCAGCACTGGCGCCCACCAACTGGGCGGTTTGCCCATTAAAGCGATACTCGGTAATACCGGGCTCGGAGCTGTGGATGCTTTATCGAGGCCATGCCACTGCCAATGGGGACTGACTCTTAGTGCCTGGTGGGACGCTGGAACACCGTTGTTTATCAACAGGATATGAGCCCTACGCAAATCCGCCCGGCGTGATAGTGCTGATAGAGTTTTCCACAGGTCCACATTTTGTGGTGGGGGTGAGGTTACGGAAGGTGTTTCTGGGGATAACCACAGCACTTTATAACCTTCCCCCACAAGCTGCGGCAGTGAATTGTGGATAAATGTATTCGCTTCGCCCGCCCCAATTCTGGGGTCCACCAGTATCACGCCCTCTTGGGGATAAATTTCCCGTTTAATCAGCGGCTGAGCCAACAAACTTGTCAGCAGGGCGACGATTAGCAGGCGCAATAGCAGCAACCACTTGTTATCCACAATAGGGCGGCGCGCGCGACTCTGTGAATATCTTTGTACCCATTGCAGCGCAGCAAAGGAGATCTGCTGTGGATTACTTCGGCGCAGCAAATGAATGGCGATAGGGATAATCAGGGCTGTGAATAGCCATAGCCACTGTGGGGATTGAAATAAGTTATTTATCCACAACATCTCAGCATAACCTGCCGTGCAGTTGAATAAATTGCCGCAATGACTTTTCCACAGGCTGCTCGATAAGGTCGGTCTGTAGTGAACATTCCTGTGTGGCAAAGCGTGCTTTTAACTCGCTCTGTGCATGAGCAAAAGCATTCAGGTAAGACTGGCGTTGCCGCTCGGCGTCCACTTCTAAAGTTGCGGGCGTACTGGCGCTTACTTCTGGATTGAGCAGCTTTAGCTCTCCGCCAAAAGGAAAAGTCTGTTCTGCCTCAATTAACAATTGCAGTGGCAGGCAGGGGCGGCCGGCGGCATGCAGGCGTGCGACAAAATCGCCGATCTCATTACCTTGTTCAAAAAAATCACTCAGCAATACCACCTGACAGGGCCGCTCAAAGTATTGCCACAGCGGCGCCAGTTGAGTGTGATCTGGCCAGTGGTCGCTGGCGTCGAGTTGTTTTAGCTGAAGAGCGATTTGACGCTGGTGGCTCTCGCCCTGGCCTTCCGGCACATAAACCGTCCGACTGCTGTTAAACGCCAATAGAGAAAAGCTGTCTCCCTGGGCGTTGAGCAGCCAGCATAGGCTGGCAATCCAGCACTTGGCGTAATGCAGTTTATTCAGGCTGGGCTCGACAAAGCTTGCCTGGCCCAGGGAGGCGCTGGTATCGAGCACAAAGCACACGTGCATACGGCTCTCCTGCTCGGTCTCGCGCACATAGTAGCGATCACTGCGGGCAAACAGTTTCCAGTCGATATGGCGGATGGAATCACCCGCTTGATAGCCTCGGTATTGATGAAATTCCAGGCCGGTGCCTCGGCGCTGGCTGTGTTGCACACCGAGCATCACGCCCTCGGCGATATGCCGCGACAGCCACACCAGGTCGCGACAACTGGCCAGGGTTTTGGGGGACAGGTATTCCACGCTGATCAGTCCCGGCCCGGTTCCGGCACCGCTGTCAGTAATTCGTCAATCAGCTGTGGCATCTGCACGCCATCGGCCTGGGCCTGGAAGCTGAGCAGCACCCGATGGCGCAGCACTGGCAGTAACAGGCTGCGGATATCCTCGCGGGTGACGGCGAGGCGTCGTTGCAAAAGGGCCCGCGCCTTGGCGGCGAGAATCAGAGCCTGCCCCGCGCGGGGACCGGCGCCCCACTTGATCCACTGTTGCAGGGTATCGCTGCCGCTGGTTTCCATGCGTGTAGCGCGCACCAGTGTCGCCACGTAGCGGTACAGATCGTCGCTGACATGAATTTCCCGCACCAGTTTCTGCATTTCGCGCAATTGCTCTGCATCCAGGCTGGGGCTGGGTTTGACCCTGCTGGCACCGGTGGTGGAGCGCAGGATTTCAACTTCATCCTGCTCATCGGGATAGTCGATATGAATATTTAGCAGGAAGCGGTCCAGCTGAGCTTCCGGCAGTGGATAGGTGCCGGCCTGTTCGATGGGGTTTTGTGTGGCCAGTACGAAATAGGGATCGGGCAATTTGAGTGTTTTACCGCCCACCGTTACCGAGCCTTCCTGCATGGACTCCAATAGGGCTGCCTGGGTTTTCGGCGGTGTGCGGTTAATTTCATCGGCGAGCAGGATATTGGTGAAAACCGGGCCCTGCTGGAATTTAAAAAAGCGCTTGCCGGTGCTGTGATCCTCTTCGAGGATCTCACTGCCAAGAATATCTCCGGGCATTAAATCCGGGGTGAACTGTACCCGCTTAAAATCCAGCGCACTGGCATCGGCGAGGGTTTTTACCAGCAGGGTCTTACCCAGCCCCGGCACCCCTTCGAGCAGGGCGTGGCCCCCGGCCAACAGGCAGATCAACATCTGCTCCACCACGGGTTTCTGGCCGACAATCACCCGCGCAATCTCCTGTTGCAGATTGTCGAGGCTGTGCAGTTGTTCTTCGATACTATTTTCCAGGGTGGTCAGCATAATCAGCTCGTCAGTGCGTAAATAACAATGTTCACCGCAAATTTTGTGTTATCGATGGCGAGCCAGCGTTTGTTGCGGTAGTCGTAGTCCCATTCGCAGCCAAAATCTTTGTTGCTGTAGAGCACGGCGATACGGCCGTTAACAACAATGGCTTTCAGGTAGTCGTGTACCAGGTCATCACCCCAGCCATTTAATTCAAAGCTGGTTACCGGCAATTCATCGAATTGAAAGAAACAGCGGTAGAGGTCGTGATCGTCCGGGAGTTTTTTCAGGCAGTCTTTGCCAAACAGCTCGGCCATTTGCGCTTCGAAAGATTTGGCAAAGAGACCGTCGATATCGTGGTTGCAGTCGTCGACAAAAACAAAGCCGCCGCGATTCACGTAGTCGCGAAAATTCTTTGCCTCTTCCGTGGTGAACTGCACCAGCTTGTGTCCGGCCAGGTAGCAGAAAGGCGCCAGCAGCATTTTCTTATCGGCCAGCGGCACTATGTGCTCTTTGGGATCAACCCTGAGATTGGTGTATTCCACCAGAGAATTGAGCAGGTTGGAGGGCATGCGCTGGTCCACATCCCAGTCACCGGACTCGTACATCAAGCGGGTGAAATAGAAATCGTAGTGCTCCTGTGCACTACCCGGTGCGGTATTTTGCGCGCGTGTACCCAGCGGCAGCGCTGCGGCGCAGCTACCCAGGATCAGGCGCTGAAGAAAAGCCTTGCGGGTGAGGGACACGGGATAACTCTGTTACTGCGTTGGTTTTTATTGTTGAGAGCAAAGGAAAGAAGGTGCTCCGTTCGAGACACGCTGTAAATACATCCCTGTACGCTCGTAATTGGCATCCATGCCTCATACGGACTCGAACGGAGCACCTTCTTTCCTTCTACCCATTTATTTTCAATGCTGGGAGCTGACTGGTTTGCTGGCCAGCTCCCGCCTGGATCATTGGTTAGCCCAGCTTGCGCTTGGTGTTAATCACATTGATACCGTCGAAGCGTGCAGTGGAACTACCGTGGGATACCGCACTGGTTTGCATCGGCTGTCCCTTACCGTCAAAGAAGGAACCACCCAGGCGGTAATCATCTTTGTCGCAGACCTGCGAACAGGCATTCCAGAATTCCTGGGTGTTGGACTGGTAGGCGACATCCTCCACCATGCCGGTAATCTTGCCGTCTTCAATCTCGTAGAACAGCTGTCCACCAAACTGGAAGTTGTAGCGCTGCTGATCGATGGAGAAGGAACCGGCACCCACAATATAAATGCCTTTCTCCACATCCTTGATCATATCGTCGACGCTCAGCTCCTCCTTGCCAGGCAACAGCGAAACGTTGGACATGCGCTGGAATTGCACGCTGGACCAGCTGTCGGCGTAGCAGCAGCCGTGGGATTTCTTTTGCCCCAGCATATGTACCTGGTCGCGGGTGGCCTGGTAGTTCACCAGCACACCGTCTTTTACCAGATCCCAGTTGCGGGTCTTCACGCCTTCATCGTCGTAGCCGACGGCGCCGAGAGAGCCGGGCTGTACCTTATCGGCAAACAGGTTGACCTTGTCGCTGCCGTATTGGAATTTGCCGCTGCGCCATTTATCGATAGTGGCGAAAGAGGTACCGGCAAAATTGGCCTCGTAGCCGAGCACGCGGTCCAGCTCCAGTGGGTGGCCGACGGATTCATGGATGGTGAGCCACAGGTGGCTTGGGTCCAACACCAGGTCGTACTTGCCCGGTTTGACCGATTTAGCCGTGAGCTTTTCCTTGGCTTGTTGCGCCGCCAGACGTGCGTCTTCGGCCATATCGTAGGAATCGCGGTAGAGCACTGTCTGCGCTTGGATCTTGTCTTCGGCGCGGCCATCCAGGTATTCAAAGCCGCGTCCTACCGGCTGGCTGAGGCCCTGGCGGGTGCGGAAGCCGCCGGTTTTCTTGTCCACTGCGGTAACCGAGAAGGGCGCCCACAAACGGTGAACATCCTGGTCGATATAGGAGCCGTCGGTAGAGGCAAAATACTTTTGTTCATTCACCAGGTACAACATGGAGTTGATATAGCTGGCGCCGGCATCCATAGCGGACTTGTTCACGTCCATCAACAGATCCACCTTGTCGGCCAGGGGGATCTGCATAGCGTTTTTCTGGATGGGTGTCTGCCAGCTCACCTCGCCGTGGCCTTTTACCGGAGCCAGCTGTACTGGCTCCTGCTGGTATTTGGAGTTGGCCTTGGCCGTGGCTACTGCCTGGCGGGTGGCGCGAGCGACGCCATCGGCTGTCAGGTCATTGGTGGCAGCAAAGCCCCAGGTGCCGTTGGCAATAACCCGAATCCCCATGCCGATAGATTCGGTGTTCACCACGTCCTGCACTTTCATCTCGCGGGTGATCACGTATTGATTCAGGTAGCGACCAATACGCACATCGGCATAAGTGGCGCCGAGTTTAGTGGCGGTATTCAGAGCTACATCGGCAAATTCTTTTTTTACCGAGAGATCAATACCGCTTTGGGTCAGTTTGCTCTCGGCCACCAGATTGCCGGACAGCGGCAACATGGAAACACCCAGGCCGGCACCGCTGAGCTGGAGAAATTTTCTTCTATCCATTTCGTTATCCTCGATGGGTGCTGGCGGTTAAACGGCGTCGGAAAGGCTGCTGAAAGTAAAATCGCGTACTTTCAGTGCGGGAATCATGGCTGATATGCCCCACATCCCCACTCGCTGGGGTACGCCCATATCCTCAATATTGTTGAGCATGATTACCGGGCTCTCGTTGAAGCGGAAGTTCTTCACCGGGTATTTGATCTTGCCGTTTTCGATATAGAAGGTGCCGTCACGAGTGAGGCCGGTGAGCAACATGGACTGCGGATCGACCATACGGATATACCAGGTGCGGGATACCAAAATGCCGCGGCGGGTATTTTTGATCAGTTCTTCGGTGGATTTATCGCCGCCCACCATAATCAGGTTGTTGGGCTCGGGGACCACTTCGCCTTTGCTTTGCTCGGCCCAGTAGCGACTGCGCGCCAGGTTTTTCACCACGCCATTTTTCACCCACTCGATGCGTCCAAGCTGCATAAAGTCATCGTCGGTCCAGGGTTGAGCTGGCACATCGAGACTGGTGGGGTCGGAGTAGAAATTTACGCGCTTGTCGAACATCTTCTCGCCGGTACGGTTGCCGCCGCCCTTTTTGCTCATAAAGCTGCGGCCTTCGTCGGCACTGCGCGCATCGAAGCCGCTCATCATGTAACCCACCAGGCCGGACACCGCATTGGGCTCCAGGATCACGGTGTACTTGCCCGGTTCCAGGGCGTGGGCTTCCTGGGACAGGACCGCCTTGTCGATGGCCACAGAGGAAGTGCTGCCAGTATTCATCGCGCCGAAATCGGTAACGTCACTTTCAGCCCAACCGGAACCCAGGCCATTCTCGGTGCGCATGGTTACGGTGAAGTTGGCAGAGGTAGAAGCGTGGTAACCGAACAGGCCTTTGCTGGTGGCGACTGCCGCAAAAGAGCGCTGGTCTTCCAGGTAACCTGCGGCAACCACTTTCTTTTCCTTGGCTGCAATAATGGAATCTGCCGCAGCCTTGGCGCGCTGGTCTGGAGTGATATCTGCGGTGGACTTGGCGAAGCCGTCTACGCTGACATATTTCTGCGGTCCCAGCATCGGCATGGCTTCCGGGTTTTCCGGAGACAGCTTGGCCAGCTCTTCGGCGCGACGCATCACTTTTTCCAGGGAGGCATCGCTGAATTCATTGATGGTGGCCACACCGGATTTCTTGCCGAAACGGGCCTCTACAGCCAGCTCGATATCGTTGACGATGCCACTGGTGGAAACACTGTTGCGCGCGTAGCGAATATTGCCGGTCTCGCTGCCGGCCAGTTGCGCGCTGGCTTCATCGGCGCGGCTGTATTTTAAAACCTTGTCGAGAATACGCTTCGCTTCACTTCTACTCAGAATTGCCATTGCCTTTTCTCCAATTACTTATTCTTGTGCGCCCTTCAGGAAATCTTGCGCTTGGTATTGATTACATTAATTTTGTCAAAACGGGTGGTGGAGCAGCCGTGGGATACGGCGCTCACCTGGCTGGGCTGGCCTTTGCCATCGAAGAAGGTTCCGCCCAGGCGGTAATCACTGCTGTCGCATATCGCCGAGCAGGAATTCCAAAATTCCTGGGTGTTGGACTGGTAGGCGACGTCCTCAACCTGGCCGACGATCTCCCCGTTTTTGATCTCGTAGAACAGCTGTCCGCCGAACTGGAAGTTGTAGCGCTGCTGATCAATGGAGTAGGAGCCGCGCCCGACGATGTAAATGCCTTTTTCCACATCGCGGATCATGTCTTTGGCTGAGTACTTCTTCTCGCTCGGAGCCAGGGAGACATTGGGCATGCGCTGGAATTGCACGCTGGACCAGCTATCGCCATAGCTGCAGCCGTGGGATTCCTTTTGGTCGATCATATGTACCTGATCGCGGGTAGCCTGGTAGTTCACCAGGATGCCGTCTTTTACCAGGTCCCAACGCTTGGTTTTAACCCCTTCGTCATCATAAGCGACGGCACCGAGGGAGCCCGGTTGTACTTTGTCGGCAAACAGGGTGACTTTGTCGCTGCCGTACTGGAACTTGCCGCTGCGCCACTTATCCAGGGTGGCGAAGGAGGTTCCCGCATAGTTGGCCTCGTAACCCAGCACGCGGTCCAGCTCTAATGGGTGGCCTACAGATTCGTGGATGGTCAGGCATAGGTGCGAGGGTTCCAGTACCAAGTCGTACTTGCCCGGATCGATGGATTTAGCCGAAAGCTTGGCCTTGGCCTGCTCTGCCGCGAGCACCGCATCCTCGGCCATATCGTAGGAGGCTTTGTAGAGCGTGGTCTGTCCGCGAATCTTGTCTTTATCGTGGCCAGCCAAGTATTCATAACCTCTTCCCACTGGATCGCTGAGGCCATTGCGCGTTTTGAAAGCACCACTCTTTTTATCTACAGCGGTCACCTGCATGGGCGCCCACAGGCGGTGGATATCCTGGTCGATGTAGGAGCCGTCGCTGGAAGCAAAGTATTTCTGCTCATTGACTAAATACAAGGAAGAGCGGATATAGCTGGCTCCGGCTTTGAGTGCACCGTTATTAACATCCATCAGGAAATCGACTTTCTCACTGATGGGCACCTGCAGGGCATTCTGTTTGATCGGTGTCTGCCAGGAAACCGCGCCTGCGCCTTTAACCGGTGCCAAGCGCACTGGCTCGGTCTGGTATTTCGCGTTGGCCTTGGCAACCGCAACCGCCTGGCGTGCGGCGCGGGCAACGCCATCGGCAGTCAGATCGTTGGTGGCGGCGAAACCCCAGGTGCCATTGGCGATTACGCGGATACCGGCGCCGAGGGATTCCGTATTGACGATATTCTCCACGTTGGTTTCGCGGGTCATAACGTACTGATTGAGATAGCGACCGATGCGCACATCGGTATAACTGGCTCCGGCTTTGCGCGCCGTATTCAGCGCGACATCTGCCAAGTGTCGTTTGTGCGAGCTGTGCATGCCCTCATTGAGCAGTTGCTCGGCGCTGACCTGAATGCCCTGTAGTGGTAATAAAATACCACTGGAGCCGACGCCGGCGATCTTGAGGAATTTTCTTCTTTCCATTGGCTACCTTTATCCCCCCAATAGGGTTTGGGGGTGTGCTTATTGTTATTGTGCCCGATACATACAAGAGGCCCGGCCGGGCGCCTTGTCCAGACAACAAACCTATACAGGTAACAGGCCATGATTGCTTTTGTAAAGTGTTGGTTCGGTGAAATGAGGTTTGCTAGGGGCAAATGGTTACGGAAAGAGGAGGCGGATGAATCAAGTTGCTAGATGGCTGCGCGTTGGCGTACCTCAGAAAAAGTCGTTTCTGTAAGCAGTTTACCATTACGAAACACTGGTCTCAGTAAATTCTTGTAATGATTTACATCCTCCAGACGAATGGTTCTGAAGTCGCCATTTTCGCATTGAATCAGGGCCAGGCGTCCGCGCTTGGATTTTTTCTCTGGCCCTGTGCGCGGGTCCTTGTAGATGTCCCGCCAGATACCATTGATGCGAATAGCACTGGCTTTCATGGCAAAGCTCATTAAATCCCTATCGACTTTTTGCAGCAGCCCGCCTCCCATACCGAAAGCTACATTCTCAGCACTTTGCTTATGCTTCTGCATTGCCTGCAGTATTTTGGGAATAGTGAAGCGAGAGATGCTATCTCCCTGGATAACACGAATATACTCAGGCAAAACACGGTAACCTTTGCTGTTGATGTGAGCTCCAAATATATGCATCAATCGCTCTATACAATCGACAACGATCTGCACAGGGTTGCCGGAGTCTGGGCGGATAACCAAGGTCCCACCACTGTTTTGAATCGTGTTTTTTAATTGGCCACCCCAGATATTTTCCACTGCGTGCCATAAATCATAGCTATCACTGACCACAGCAACGGTTTTATTTTTACCGGAAAAATGCTGCAGAATGTTTTGATAGGCCAATGCTTCCCCATCTCGGCCCCACGCGGTGATGGTGCTATGCTCTGCCGCCGGAATAGAAAATCCGGGCATATCGGCATGGTAAAAATTTCTCGCACCTATTATTCCCGAGAGAGTATCTGTTCCGTGAAAATTCACCAGATGAGCCATACCGCCCAACATGGCACTTTCCAAGCTACTGGCCCCACGCGCACCGAAATCGTGTAATTGGAAGGGGAGACTCTTTTGGCTGTCGGCCGTTTGCTGTAAATAATGCGCAATGAGTTTTTTAATTTCCCGGCTCTGTGTGGCGACAGTACAGGGATACCAGAGAGCACGCACTAGTGCGGTCTCAAGATAACTGGTCAACCAGAAACAGGATGGGCAGGTATTAACAATTTGTGCCATGACATTGTGTAAAGGAATGATGCCTCCCTCCTCTACAGCACAAATCTCTAAAGGCAGCAGTCCTCGATGTTTACTGACGATATGTTCCCAGCCTGCGCGATTAAAGGGCAAACCGTGGGTTTCTAGTAGCTTTTTTGCCTCTTCGATATTGGCAATTGTGATAGGTCTTTGTAGGTACTGCTTAATAAAAGCTTGTAAACCAAAAAATACCGTTTCAGAAAATTCCCCGCCGCGGCACTCGATATAGCTGCTAATAAATTCCGTACCTGGTGGATATTGCAGGTAGTGGCTGGCTTTATAGCTATCGACATTGAGAATCAGGTTTTCTATCGACATTACATCCGTCAGTTGGCGATGGAACTACTGGGTGTGTCGCCAAAAGCCCGTTTCTGGGTGTGGGAAACAAAAATATTTTTGCGGAAATTCATCTCTGTTAGGATGTGTAAATTAAAACAACTGGCGGTAATAAGAACAATTCCTTACAAAAGTCTCCTGAATTATAGATAGCACAGTTACTAGCATAATATTTTCCTGCGTCGGTTGGTTCTGCCGTACTAACAAGCCATATGAGTTTTAATTGACCCTGTGCATAGTGGTGTGTACTTTTGTATACATGGCAGGTAAGGGATCATTATGCTCAATAAAACACAATCTATATCGGCACGCCTATCGGCGGAAGATTATGCATATTTGATGTCGATTGATCGCAATGGGGCGGTCACCCAAAGTGAAAAAGTACGCGAAATTATTGCAATGGCGAGGGAGTCTATTGGCGGGGATTGTCTTTCCCGCAGCTATCTCTCCTCTGCAGAGGCCATGCTGCCATTAAAGGCTCGTTATCTGGAGGAAAACCAGCGGAGTCTGTTGATTGAGGCGGTAATGGAGTTGCTCACAGAAGGTGCCGCCATTATCAAAGTTTGTGCGGGTAAAGAGCCAATGGCACCGGAATTGGAGAAAGACTTGTTGCCGAGTGTCGAGGCTTTCCTGGAAAAAATGTTGCTGATGTCACAACAGAGTAATCCACGGAGCATTCACCGTGATTCCGCCGTGAGAATTCGTGAATGCCTAGAAGGTGAAACTGCGGAATAAGTATCCGCACAAATGAGTTTTATGCTTAAACAAGCAGCAGTATTCATCTTGAAATAAAAGCGGTAATTCAGCAGCCCGTTTTGGGAAGTAATTAATAAATTTTGTCAGAATTTGAGGGACTTGGTCTGGCTTTATTGGAAATTGAAATAGTAAAAGGAAAGATGATCTTGAGAGAAGGATTAATTAAGCGCATTTCACGCTTAATCTCTGTGTCTGCGAATTCAGTCGTGGGCTCAGTTGAAGCCGCTGCGCCAGAGTCAGTAATGGAACAGGCAATTCGGGATGTGGATGATGCGATTAAGGATGTGCGAGGCCAGCTAGGGAAAGCAGAGGCATCTAAGTATCTAAATAGTAGAACGTTAAACGACGAAAATACACGTCATAAAAATTTAGCTGAACAAATTACCATCGCTATAAATGAAGGTCGTGATGATTTGGCTGAAGCCGCCATTGCCAAGCAAATGGATATTGAGGTGCAGCTTCCAATTTTAGAGAAAGCGATCAGTGAAAATGAGATAGAAATAAAGGAGCTAGGCTCCTATATTCTTGCTCTGCAAGGTAAGAAGCGGGAAATGCGTGAGAAATTGCAAGAATTTATCGCGGTCAATAAAAATGTAAGAGGTAGCGTTGTTGCTGATGAATATGGTAGGGATAGAAATTCGAAAGCCCAGGTAGAACAAGCTACAGATGCATTTAATCGAGCAATAGATAGTACAGCTATATCGACATTTGATTCCGAAATAGATGCCAGCAAGTTAGCAGAGCTTGAGGAGTTTGCACGAAAGAATCGTGTAAAAGAACGTTTAGCCAAAATTAAGTCGGGGGGCTGATGATATTCTTGTTGCAAGATCAAAACCTGATCTTCACTGGTGCGCTAATTTTAATGTTTATGATAGCGCTTCTTGAAGGTGTGATGACATTGATTGGTGTTGGTATTTCAGATCTACTCGATAACATGCTGCCGGATATTGATATCGATGGGCCGGATGGTGGTGCAACAGGTGGATTGACTAAAGTTTTGGGCTGGTTGCGCTTTGGCGAAGTACCAGCATTGATTCTTTTAGTGGCATTCTTGGTTGGCTTTGGTGTTACCGGTTTACTGATCCAGGTGTTTGTTGAGTCTACTTTGGGTCTGTTATTACCGGGCGGCCTGTTGGCCCTGGTAGTTTTTTTCCTGGCGCTGCCACAGGTGCGCTTTGTTGGTAATTTACTGCGGCGTTTCGCTGTCGGTGATGAGTCTGAAGCGGTGAGAAGAAACTCCTTTATTGGCAGAGTCGCGGTAATTACTGTCGGTAAAGCCGAGGCAGGATCACCCGCAGAAGCACGCTTTAACGATGAATATGGCACCACGCACTATGTGATGGTGGAGCCTGATGAGAGTGAAACTTTTAACCAGGGGGAAAAGGTGTTACTGGTAGAGGAGTTGGGTGTGCATTTCCGTGTGACTCGTCCAACCAGCGAGCACCTGATGGAAAGTAATTAACTGGAGAATCTAGAAGTGATAGGAAACCTACCCATTGTAGTATTTATTGCCGGTGCAATACTGGTTGGCCTGATTGTAATCGGTACCATTTTCGCGCGGCTTTATACCCGTGCCTCTAAAGAACGTTCGTTTGTACGTACCGGCATGGGCGGGCAAAAAGTCATCATGAATGGCGGTGCATTGGTATTACCGGTTTTACATGAAATTATTCCGGTAAATATGAATACCTTACGTCTTGCGGTATCCCGCAAAGAGCATCAGGCGCTAATTACCAAGGACCGTATGCGCGTCGATGTGCTCGCTGAGTTCTATTTGCGTGTAAAGCCCGATGTCGAGGCGATAGCCAACGCGGCACAAACTTTAGGCCTGCGTACTTTGGACCCCGAAGCCTTGAAGGAAATGATTGAGGGCAAGTTTGTCGATGCGTTGCGCTCTGTGGCCGCTGAAATGGAAATGGCGGAGTTGCATGAACAACGCAGCCAGTTTGTACAAAAAGTACAACAGGTGGTTTCTGAGGATCTGTTGAAAAACGGACTGGAACTGGAGTCTGTTTCTTTGACCGGCCTGGACCAGACTCACAAAGAGTTTTTTAACCAGGATAATGTCTTCGATGCTGAAGGCCTTGCCAGCATGACCCGTTCTATTGAAGCGCGTCGTAAAGAAGTTAACGACGTTGAGCAAGAGACTATGGTACAGATCGAGAAGAAAAATCTCGAGGCAGAGCGTCAGAAACTGGAGATCGATAAAGAAAAACGCTACGCACACTTGGAGCAGCAGCGCGAGTTGGAAAATCGTGAAGCAGCACAAAAAGCAGATATCGCCCGTGAATTGGCTGCACAAGAGAGAGGCGCACGTCAGGCGGAGATCGAAGCTCAGCGTGAGGTTAGCCAGTCCCAGATTGCTGCAGAGCAGGCTACAAAATTGTTGGAGATTGAAAAGGAACGTCGCCTAAAGGAACAGGAAATTGAACGTGAACGTATCCTTGATGAGCAGCGTATCTCCAAAGAGAAATCTGTAGAAATTGCGGAGCAAGAGCGGGCAATTGCTGTTGCGGAAAAATCCAAAGAGCAGTCCCAGGCAGACCAGCAGGCCAACGTTGCACTGGCTGAAGCGGTAAAAGCAGAAGAGCAGGTGCGCACCGCCAAGGACGTGGAAGTGGCAGAGCGTGATAAACGTATCGAGATTATCGAAGCCCAGAAAGTGGCTGAGCGTCAGGCTACCGGTATTAAAGTAATGGCCGAAGCGGAGAAGTCAGCTGCAGAAGATAAAGCCGAAGCACTTCGCCTGCAGGCTTCTGCAGAGGCAGAGGCAATTCGTATTAAGGTTGAAGCAGATCGTGAGAAATATGCGGTGGATGCTGAAGGTCAGCGTCTGATGAACGAGGCATACAACAGTCTCAATGAAGCTCAGATTGCACTCAAGAAGGTGCTGAGCCTGCATGAGAATCTGCCCAATATTATCCGTGAGAGTGTTAAACCGATGGAAAGTATTGAGGGAATGAAAATTATTTCTGTTGAAGGTTTAAATGGTGTGGAAGGTCGTGCGTCCAGTGGAATTCTGGATGGAGAATCGGAAGCTAAAGGCCAAAGCCTGCCGGAAGCTTTAGTCGGTAGCGCTCTGAAGCACCGAGCGATGGCCCCTTTAGTGGATTCTCTCTTGAAAGAAGCGGGTGTAGGTAACTTAAGCAACCCCGTTGAGACTGAGGTTTAATATTTTTCAGATTTTGTAGATAAATGTTATTCAGGCTTTATTTACAAGTTTATCAACTGATAAAAACTCTAATTTATCAACCCAGGTCTTTAAAAAAAACCTGGGTTATTTTCTTAGGGAAAGGAAATTATGAAACGCTGTACCAGTTGTAAAAAAGGTGTGCTCAAACCAGTTGTTATTGAGGAGTTGTTTCGTGCACATACCTGCTCTAGCTGCGGGGGAAACTGGATTCTGGTTGAAGACTATCTGACTTGGAAAAGAAAAACCCCCGAATATCATTTTTCAGATAACTTAGATGTGCTGAATGAAGTGGTGGCAGAAGATACCAAGAAAGCTATTTTATGTCCGGTAACAGGCATGATCATGCAGAAGTTAAAAATTACTGCAGGCAGTGAACACCGTTTAGATTATAGCCCTGCAATTGGTGGTATTTGGCTGGATAAGGGAGAGTGGGAGCTTCTGAAGGCTGAGGGGCTTGCTGCTTCTCTGAACTCTCTAGTCACTCATGAGTGGCAGAAAAAGGTTAGGGATACTAAAGCACAAGAGACTTTTTCTGAAGTTTATCGGAGCAGATTTGGCGAAGAGCTATATGAGAAAGTAAAAGAGGTCCGTGAGTGGTTGCACTCCCAAGAACAGAAAGCGGATATGCTTGCCTATTTGATAGCGGAAGACCCTTATTCTGCCGAGCGCTAGTTGCTAGTTTTTATAGTGTTATTGATCTGGGGGCAAGATTCACTCCTGTCCCCTTTAGCTAAATAATTGCTACCCAATTGTTATTCAAGTTGACTGTTGTTGGCTCGCTTCTTGATGGCATTAAGAATCACTAAGATCGATTATAAGATCGCTTTAATTATGATATAGAAGCTGCCTACATTTTTGTGATTGAATTTCTTCGTTTCTAAACGAGACGATAGGCTATCTAAGAATGGGAATTGTTTTCCTTATTTAATCGAGGAAAGCCTCATTGTCACCTAAATCATCCGTCTCTGGATTTTCTAAATCAATGTTTTAATAGTAAAAAATATTTGTATGAAATTGATAATTTGTTCTCAATTTTTTTTCGAGAGGATTTTGTAGGCGTCTTTGAAAATTAAAATCTTGATGTTAATCTAATTTAGGTCGCTAATTTGTTTAACTGTGACAATTAACATATAAAAAAATAATTGAGTTAGGAAGATGACTATTAAAAAATTATTCTTAGCGGTTTCTTTAATTGTTTGTTCTTTTACTGCATTCCCTGCATTTTCTGCAGATCTGGTGTGCAACCTTAATGTGAAAGCTGGAGGAAGTGTATTTGGTAATGGCACGAACCGCTGTGGTGGCCTCGATTTCAGTTTTGGGAATTCAACTTCGGGAAGCTGGGAAATTACTAATATCACCAAGTCTATTGATCGTATTAATTGGGTGAAAGGTTGCAGCTCGGGCTTATACTGTTCCGTGACAGTAAGGGCTTATTCGCCTAACCAAGCTGAAGTCTATATACATTATGTTGATGGAAGTATTGAATACTTGGAAGGCTCAATGTTTTACGAAACTGGACATTAAGTTAGTAATTTAAGTTAGTAATTTGGCGCCGATTGTTCTATCGGCGCTTCTATCTATCAGTGGACATCTGCTTAATCAGATAATACTCACGCCAATTTTCTCGCTTCAATTACATGGCGAACCCTCTCATCATCGGCTTTTATTAAAGCCATGGAATACAAGGACTATTACAAGATTCTCGGTCTGGAGCGAAACGCTGATCAGGCGGAGATTAAACGTGCCTATCGAAAGCTGGCACGTAAATATCACCCGGATGTCAGTAACGAGGAGGGTGCAGAAGAGCATTTCAAGGAGGTAAATGAGGCCTATGAGGTGCTTAAAGACCCCGAAAAGCGTGCAGCCTATGATCAGCTAGGCGCCGGTTATCAGTCTGGACAGGACTTTCGGCCGCCTCCAAATTGGGATCAGGGATTTGAGTTTCATGGTGGTGGTTATACCAATGCTGACCCAGAGGCTTTTAGTGACTTCTTCGAAAGTCTTTTTGGCCGGGGTGGATTCAGCCAGGGTTACGGTGGCAGGCAGAGGCGCCAATTTAGTGCCCAGGGAGAAAATACCTATGCGCGAATTGCCATAGACCTGGAGGATAGCTACCGCGGTGCCACCCGCCAGATCACTCTGAAGCACTCGGTATTGGGTGCGGATGGGCGCCCACATATGCAGGAGCGTACCCTCAACGTAAAAATTCCTAAGGGTATTACTGAGGGGCAGCAAATAAGACTGGCAGGACAAGGTGAACCGGGTATTGGTGAGGGGAAGCCGGGTGATCTGTATCTGGAGATCAACTTTAATCCCCACCCTCTTTATCGTATTGAGGCTAAGACCGTCTACTTGGAACTGCCTCTTGCACCTTGGGAAATCGCATTGGGCGCTAAGGTACAGGTGCCAACACCAGAGGGGGCGATCAAGCTGACAATTCCAGCTAACAGTGAAAATGGCAAAAAGCTTCGCCTTAAAGGCCGCGGCATTCCCGCCAAACAGCCGGGGGACATGTATGTTGTGTTGCAGACGGTAACACCGTCGGCGTCTACAGATGCACAGCGCGATGCTTACCATAAATTCAGCGAAGCGTTTGAATATAACCCGCGTAAGTCTATGGGGGGTTGGGAGTGAGGATCAAAAAACTTGAGCGGGTGACCGGCATCCTCTTGGATGAAGATAGTGAGCTAAGCCTGAGCGAATTGTGCCGGGCTTGTGGAGTTCCTGCAGAGCGAATAATTGCCCTGGTGGAGGAGGGTGTAATCGAACCCCGCCACCGGGAACCACAGTGGCGCTTCAGTGGTATCTGCGTGCGCCGAGTTCGGCGGGCATATACCCTGGAGCGTGATTTAGGTGTCAATTTGGCCGGTGCGGCTCTGGCTATCGAATTACTAGAGGAAATTGAGAGGTTACAGGCACACTTGGCGCGGCTAGAGGCGCGCCACAGGCGTAAATAATATCTAGCGCACTGATCGCATGTGTGGACCTATAACCTCAATTTTTTCAATCCAAATGGCCCCACTGTAATCTTGTGGCAAGTAGTCTAACTCCTCCGGTTCATAGATACCGGCAAGGCCCCGCTTGCCACCTTGGTGATTTACCGCCATAACCAAGCTTCCCACCTGAGCTACCCGCGCAGAATAGCGATTGGGCCAGCCCCAAAGGGCCCATTTCCAAGTGTTGGGGGCAACCACTATGCTGTTGCGGCAGGCATCAGGCATGTAGCCACTCCAACCAATAAGCACATATTGCAGTGCACATTTCTTTGCACTGGTCTTGCTGAAGGCTAGTGCGTTTGGTCGTAATTCCCGGATCCTTTCTATTGGGCGGGTACCCCCATAAACCATCAGGCGGGAGTCAGTGAGTAATTGGTGCTGGCGTAGATAGGCATCCAGTCGGTCTGCTTCCGTTGGGTCATTGCTTTTTATATTGATAAGGAATTGTCGATTCGGGAAGTGTTGCAGAACCTCCTTTAAAGTAGGTAGCTGTCCAATACCTTGGCCGCGAAAGGGAAAAGTTTCACCACCATCGAAGGTATAGCCGTAGCCAATATCGAGCTTCTTTAAGTCTGCGAGGGAATGTTCCCGAGTAACGCCTTTTCCATCTGTACGGCAATCCAGGGTCCAGTCATGAAAAACGGCAAACTCACCATCAGTGGTGGGGTGAATGTCTAGTTCAACAATATTTGCACCGTGGGCAAAGGCAGCCTCCATGGAGGGTATAGTGTTTTCCAGGTAGCTGTGTTCAGGTCGGAATATACGAATAGCTGTGCAATCGTCACGTCCCAGGTTATCGCGATTGTAGGTTTGGTAGACTCCACGATGGGAAATCAGGATGGGGTCCCCCTGGGGAGCCGGTGCCAGCCAGGAAGCATTGAGTAGATAAATCACCCCAAATCCGAGAAGAGAAGTCAGTACTCCAATTTTGATGATAGGACCCCGCCCCATAAAATTGTCTCCGTATTTCCTGTTGAAGGTGCGCCAATACTAGCTGGCTTTGGCTCAAAAAAATGGGCGCTGGGAGGGCAAATTATGGCGAATTGAGGCGGGGAACAGGGCGGCTGGAACCGCCCCGGATCTGACTAGAGTGCGGCCTTCGTGATAGTAACAGTCAGGTAACCAGTGTAGACAAGGTAGGCCGTCAATAGTGCGGCGCCTTCCCACCGATTGATACGTCCCTGGCCGCGGAAGCCGTAGGCGAATATAAATAAAGCAATGGTGAGGCCAATCACCATGGGCCAGTCCCTGGACAAGACTTCAGGGGGTACGCTCGACATAGGTGCAATGGTTCCGGCGATACCCACGACTGCGAGCAGGTTAAACATATTGGAGCCGACCACATTGCCGATAGCGATATCGTGTTCGCCTTTGCGTGCCGCAACTATAGTAGCGGCCAGCTCTGGCAGGGAAGTGCCGAGAGCAACGATAGTAAGACCGATAACCAGGTCGCTGACTCCGAGGGATTCAGCAATCGTAACCGCGCCCCATACCAGCATGCGGGAACTGATAATCAATAAGGCTAGGCCGGCCACCACCCAGAAAATAGCCCGGCCGAGGGGCATGGAGTGCTCCTCCAGTTCGCCAGCTACTTCGCCTTCTAATTGATCGCCCTTGTTACGCAAGGCCGAGAAAACACTCCAGCCGATGAGGGCGAAGAAGCCCATAAGCAGAATAACGGCTTCCCAGCGCTCCAGTTTGCCATTCCACAGGAATGCGCCACCTAATAAGGTAATTGCCAGCAATAGCGGCAGTTCCTTGCGTACGATTTTTGAGTGCACCGTAAGGGGAATAATGAGTGCACTCAGGCCGAGGATCAGGCCGGTATTGGCAATATTGGAACCGTAGGCATTACCCAAGGCGAGACCGGGGCTGCCGTCCAAGGCGGCAATAGCGGAAACCACCATCTCTGGTGCGGAGGTACCGAAGCCAACGATCACCATGCCGATCAATAGTGTGGGCATTCCGGCATGTTTGGCAGTGGCTGCAGCGCCTTCTACAAAGCGGTCAGCACTCCAAACCAGCACAACAAAACCGGCGATAATGGCGAGAGCGGCAAGAAGCATAGGCGATCCTCAATAGTGGGCATTCAGATTGGGGCATTGCCCGACAAACGGGTGGCGATTGTACCGGCTCTCTGCGCTACAAACAGGGTGTTACCCCGATCAACGGCGCGATAAGTGAAAATAAACGTAAATGTCCCGCCAGTCAGACGGTTCTGCTGCCAGTGTGAACTACAGTCAATGCATGGCCCGGTAAATCTGCGGGGTGACCTATGGGCAGCGCACTTTGGCGCGGCGCCTCGTTCAGCTGGTGGAGATGTCGGGTAAATCTACGCGGGTCGCACAAAGCAATGCGCGGCAGATTCCGCGATATCCATGTCACCGGCCACTCGCCGGGTATCTAGGAGGCCTATATGCAACTCAAAGCTTCAATTGGAATACTGGCCGCGGCGCTGGTGCTGACCCTGTCCGCTTGCGAACATCGCAAAAAGGAAGAGGAGATGGACAAGAAAGGGATGGCGACCATGGAGACTGGATGTTGCCAGCACGCAGAGAGCGCCTGCGCGAGTGATGTCACCAAGTCTCAATGTGACCAGATGAGCGGCAAGTTTCACAAAGACCATATGTGCCGCACTGATAATGGTAAGTGTGCCCGTAAGGAGCGCTAGTGATATCGGGTGTGGTTAGAGGCTCATAGGCTAAGGCCACACCCGAATTCCATCCGCTCAATACATTTCCCCATTATCTTTCCCTGATTGGTCATTTCCTGTCTTTTATTTAACTCTCCATCTGAACAAATCTCTGTGACTGAAATAAACCTCTTGGTAACCGCTCTAGGGTCCAATAACAGGGGCCCTTGACATTAGTTACATCTGCAACTAACTTCGTTTGCGCTTTAAATCCACAATCCGCAGCCCCCATCAAAGGCGCTGCGATGATAAGAAATGGAGGACCGCATGGCGGACTTATTTGAAAACCCGATGGGTCTTAACGGCTTCGAATTCGTAGAGTTTACTGCGCCAGAAAAAGGTATCCTTGAAACCGTATTTACTGCCATGGGCTTTGAGAAAGTCGCCCGCCACCGCTCCAAGGATGTTGAGCTGTGGCGCCAGGGTGATATTAACTTTATCACTAACTACGAGCCCAACAGCCACGCCTATTACTATGCCCAGGAGCACGGCCCCTCCGCTTGTGGCCTGGCTTTCCGTGTGAAAGACGCAAAGTTCGCCTATGAAGAGGCCCTGCGTAAAGGTGCACAACCTGTACAGGTGAATACCGGCCCGATGGAGTTGCACTTACCCGCGATTAAGGGAATTGGCGGCGCTACCCTGTATTTGATCGACCGCTACGAAGATGGCGAATCCATTTACGATATCGACTTTAATTGGGAAGAGGGCGTCGATCGCCGCCCTGAAGGCTGTGGTTTCCATACCCTGGACCACCTGACCCACAACGTATATCGCGGTCGTATGGACTATTGGGCCAAGTACTACGAAGACCTGTTTAATTTCCGCGAGATCCGCTACTTCGATATCAAAGGCGAGTACACCGGCCTGCTGTCCAAGGCTATGACCGCGCCCGATGGCAAGATCCGTATCCCGCTGAACGAAGAAGCGGCCGGTGGCGGTGGCCAGATCGAAGAATTCCTGATGAAGTACAACGGTGAGGGTATCCAGCATATCGCCTTCGCCTGTGACGACTTGATTGCCTGTTGGGATCGCCTGAAAGAGCGCGGTATGGAGTTTATGACTCCGCCGCCGGACACTTACTATGAAATGCTGGAAGAGCGCCTGCCCGGCCACGGTGAGCCCACCGAAGAATTCCAAAGCCGCGGCATCCTGCTCGATGGCACTACCGAAGGCGGACAGCCGCGCCTGCTGCTACAGATCTTCTCCGCCAATATGCTAGGCCCGGTATTTTTCGAGTTTATCCAGCGCAAGGAAGACGAAGGATTTGGAGAGGGTAACTTTAAGGCCCTGTTCGAATCTATTGAGCGCGACCAGCTCAAGCGCGGCGTCATTAAAGAAAAGGAATAAAAAACGGAGGCTTCAATGGGTATTAAGCGCATTCACCACGTGGCGTATCGCTGCAGGGACGCCAAGGAGACCGTGGAATTCTACCGCGACCTTCTCGGTATGGACTTCCAGCTGGCCATTGCCGAAAACGAGGTACCCTCAACCGGTGAGCCGGACCCTTACATGCATGTCTTTATGGATGCGGGTATGGGGAATGTGCTTGCCTTCTTCGAAATCCCCAACTCTCCAGAGATGGGGCGCGATGAAAATACCCCCAAGTGGGTGCAGCATATCGCTTTCGAAGTGGAATCTATGGAAGAGATGCTAGCGACCAAAGAAAAGCTGGAAGCGGCCGGGGTCGACGTGCTCGGCCCTACCGATCACACTATTTTCCAGTCGATCTATTTCTTTGATCCCAACGGCCACCGTATCGAGCTGGCCGCCAATACCGCCAAGCCTGGTATGCACAAGGAACTGAAGCGGGTTGCTGAGGATATGTTGGAAGAGTGGTCTCGTACGAAAAAAGCCCCAAGACATGCCGCCTGGATGCATGGGGAAGAAGAATTTGTGGAAAAAACTGAAGGGGAGGCACAGTGAAGTTAGCCAGCCTTAAATCCGGCCGCGATGGTCAACTGGTTGTTGTCAGCGACGATCTTACCCGCATGGTGCCGGCCGGCGATATTGCCCCAACCATGCAGAGTGCGTTGGACAACTGGGCATCAGTCAGTGGTGAGCTGGAGAAACTGCACGAGCGCCTGCAAAACGGTGAGATCCAGGGGGAGACATTTGATCAAGCCCTGTGCGCTTCACCTCTACCACGCGCTTATCATTGGGCCGATGGCAGCGCTTACGTGAATCATGT
This sequence comes from Microbulbifer variabilis ATCC 700307, assembly GCF_000380565.1. GTDB lineage: Bacteria > Pseudomonadota > Gammaproteobacteria > Pseudomonadales > Cellvibrionaceae > Microbulbifer > Microbulbifer variabilis. The sequence continues at coordinate 205,188 of NZ_AQYJ01000027.1, read as the reverse complement.
TGAGCTGGTGCGTAAAGCCCGCGGTGCAGAGGTACCGGAGAGCTTTTACAGTGATCCGCTCATGTATCAGGGCGGTTCCGATACCTTCCTGGCTCCGCGCGAGCCGGTGAAGATGCCGCAAAGCAATGGCTTTGGCATCGACTTCGAAGCAGAAATAGCCGTGATTACCGACGATGTGCCTATGGGGGTGTCCGCCGAGGATGCGCTGTCCCACATCAAACTGATAATGCTGGTGAACGATGTTTCCCTGCGTGGTTTGATTCCTGCGGAATTGGCTAAGGGGTTTGGCTTCTACCAATCCAAACCCTCCAGTGCTTTCTCACCGGTATGCGTGACTCCAGAGCAGCTGGGTGAAAACTGGCGTGAAGGCAAACTGCACTTGCCACTGGTTTCCCACCTGAATGGCGAGAAGTTTGGTGAGCCCAATGCCGGAGTGGATATGACGTTCCACTTTGGCCAGCTGGTTGCCCATGCAGCCAGAACCCGCCCACTTTGTGCGGGCACCATTATTGGTTCCGGTACTGTATCCAATAAGTTGGATGGTGGCCCTGGTAAGCCTGTCGCAGAGGGTGGAGTCGGCTACAGCTGCATTGCAGAGATCCGTATGATTGAGACCATCCAGAATGGCTCAGCGAGCACGCCGTTTATGGACTTTGGCAATAGCATTGCTATCGAAATGCTCGATGATAAAGGCCAGTCAATTTTTGGTCGTATTGAGCAGACAGTGGAGAAGGTTTAATACCATTTTTTTGCGACGGCTTATACCATAGAAAGGGGTACCCGATGGGGCCCCTTTTTTATTATTTATATTCCAAGTTGGCGCATGGAAAGTAATGGCATTTGCCGCCGTATATTGGTCAGCTTTTCAGCTTCCAACGTGGCAGTGATGACTGCTTCACCCTCGCCGGCTCCGGCCAGGATTTCACCCCAGGGATCGATAATCGCTGAATGTCCCCAGGTACGTCTTTTCTCCGAGTGGATCCCCCCCTGATTGGCTGCAATTACAAAGCAGCCGTTCTCGATCGCACGGGCTTGCAGCAGGGTCATCCAGTGTGCCCGCCCTGTGGTGTGGGTAAATGCTGCTGGCACCAAAAAAATCTCAGCACCGGCTATGGCCAGCTGGCGGTAGAGTTCGGGAAAGCGCAAATCAAAACAGATACTGAGCCCCAGGGCACCCCAGGGCGATGTCGCCACACAGGGCTCGTTGCCGGGTTCAATACTGGCGGATTCACGATAGCTGCCGGTAGCGTCCTCAACTTCCACATCAAATAAATGTATTTTGTCATAGCGAGCCATTAAAGTGCCTCGATCGCCGAATAGCAGGCACGCTGAGCGGCTGCGCTTTCCCTCGGTAGGGCTACCGTCGGCTCGCTCCAGTAAGGGTATCGAGCCTGCGACCAGCCAGATACCCAGCTCCTCTGCCCAACTCGCAAGCGCGTGTTGAATGGGTTGTCTATCTGAATTGGTTTTACCAGAAATGCAAAATGGTTCGGCCACGGAAAAACTACCTTTATCCGAAAAATGTGCAAAGTTTTCCGGTAGCAGTATTAGTTTCGCGCCTCGTCCGGCGGCTTCCTTAAGCAGCTTGTAGGCCTGTGAAAGATTCTCTGTAACGCTTTCGCCGCTTACCATTTGCACCGCTGCGACACAAAGATTTTTCACTGGGGATCTCCTTTTTCTCCAATAGTTTTACGGAGTATGATAAAGCTGGAACCTTACGGGATAAATCTCAAGTACGCTTAAGTGTGCCAACTGTGGGCAGGTTGAGTATGCAATACTTGATAGTGATATTTTTCTCATTGTTAGCCCCGCTTGTCTAAATGTGTTTATTGATGATTCCTTATCGGTTTAGCAATCTCTTGTTAGCGTAGACCCAAATTTTCAGAAAAATAATTTTCTGTAGATTTACAAAAAAAATCTATAGAGATTTGTGTTACATGTTATTCATAGTTTTATATCAAATAAAAGAACTATAGATTCTTAGAGGGCATGGTAATTCCGAAGGAATATCTGATCAGTTAAATTTCTTTATTGAGTGGCTTTAGAGGTTAGCTACCTTTTTATATTGGGTAATAGAAAAACTCATCTTTAATCAACGAAATTTGGTCAGTGTCTCTCAATAATCCCCTTCAAATAACTGTTTATGCGGCGTGAAAAAATAGTGCCAGAGTCGATTTAAAAAGCTTTTTTATTCCCTGTTGAAGTTGAAAATTTTCTGCTTCAATATGATTTAACTTGTTGAATTGGTTGATTTTTTGTGGAGTTGTCAAAGCGGATGGCTCTGAATGCCCAATAGATTAGTCGAATTTAATCAGCTAAATATTGATAATTTTCACTATAAAATTGACCATAAGTTATGGAGAGAAAACATGCCAATGTTAACAGGTAGACGAGGCGAGCTGACTCGTTCAAAACAAGATGTTATTAATGCTGGAGGGTTGGTTCCTAAATTAGGTTTAAATGCCCATAAGGGCGGCTTCAAAGGATTTCTCGATTGTAAAAAAAAGGTCAATGGCGTAATGGGCTGCCAATGTCCAAATATGGATGAAAAATGGCTTTATTACAGGGGCGTGGCTATGATGCGTGGCTTTGCCTTAGATCCGGGGTTACTTACCGTTCATGTAAAAGCTAATACTGCTGGTCTTCTTTCGTGGGCTGGACCTGGTAATGAGTGCTATGCCGGTCAGCAAACTCGATATACCTCACCTGACATGGCTGTATTTGGCTGGGAAGATGGCAAAGAAGCGTTGAAAGAGGTTTATAGAAGGCTCGAGATACCCAGTGCACCAACTAAGACTGCTTTCGATCTTTTTAGGCAACATCAAGTAAAGTTTGCCATGAGCCCTGACATGAAAGTTTTAGCAATGATCGTGAAGAATGGAGTCGAATATAGCTATTTTACACCAATCAAAACAAAAGACATTGAATTTGGTGGCATATATGATGGTGGCCTTCAGCCAAAAGAAGATCCGATACTTAAAATACTGAGAATTAGAAGAATACCGAAAGATTCGTCTCAATATCAAGAAGCTCTTAGGAAAATTGAGCGGGACAAAGCGATTGAATCTAAGCCATTTTTAGACATTGTGACAAAAGCACAACCAGTCAATTTAAAATGGTACCCAGTTAATTTTAGGCTTCCTCAGCCATATAGTGGCCTTGGTGTGGGGAGAAAGGAAAAAATAGGATTGTAATAATTCAAATATGCAACTAAGCCCATGTCAATTTGAATGTTGTGTTCAGGTAGGAGACTTCCGCAACTATCACTAAGTGCGTTGGTTATTGTGGAAATGCAGGGTTTACTCAGTCTTCTGGTATCAGCTCATGTACTTCATGTTCCTGAAGGGTAGCTCTGCTATTAGATCTTACAAGAGCGAGGGACTAGCTGCGTATATTGTGGGGCCGTAGGCATAACGGTTCCCACAATGATTTCACTTTGCACCTTTTCATGTAATCAACTTTCCATAAATCACAACCTTTCTTGGTTCATGGGTCATAGAAAGCAATCTCGCAGAGGGCAACCCATGTTAAGGTTGGTCGATCTAATTCTGATAACTAAAAACCGAGCGATTTAATGGAGAGCAGCGTGAAATCCGGCAAGGCCCTGGCAAAACACATTAAGCGGGTATCTGGTGTTATCTTGGCTACTTGTGTACTAACCCCCGTATCTTGGTCCCTAACAGCAACAGAACAGCTCCAGGGTGTGATTGAAGACCACTGGCAATACAGTCTGCGCGAGGACCCGATTACTGCGGGTCGTATGGGTGTGTCGGACTATAATCGCCAATTACCGGGGGTGGCTGCCGAGGACAGGGCGCGTCGACTCAAAGCCGAAGAGGAATTGCTCCGGCGTCTGCAAGCGGTGGACACCAATGAATTGAACGATTCGGATAGGGTTAATCGCGAGTTACTCGCCTGGGTTTTGGAAAACTCTATTGAAGCCAATGAATTGTTCCTGGAGCGGGTGCCCCTCAATACTTTTTACAGTTTTTATAGCGCTGCCCTGGATGCCAATAGTGGTTTGGCGATGACCCGTGTTGGCGATTATGAGGACTATATCGCCCGCATCCGGGACTTTGGCCGGTATTTCGATGAGAATATTGCCAATATGCGTGAAGGAGTTCGCACAGGTTTTGTCTTGCCCAAAATAGTGGTGCAGGGCATAGCCCCCACCGTGCGAGCTCAAGTTTATAAGGATCCCACTAAGAGCAGCTTGTACAAACCTTTTGTTGAGATGCCTATATCAATTCCCCCTTCAGAGCAGCAACGTCTGCGTGAAACTGGAAAAGCGGCAATTGAACAGGTAGCTATTCCAGCCTTTGCTCGGGTGGCAAACTTCCTTGAGGGAGATTATCTCAAAGCTGCCAGCGAAACTATCGGTGCCGAGAAAATGCGCGGAGGTAGTGACTATTATCGCCACAATATCCGTAACTATGTGACTCTGGATATGGACCCGTCAGAGATCCATCGAACCGGCCTTGCTGAAGTCAAGCGTATCCGTGCAGAGATGGAGGAGCTGATTAAGGAGTCCGGCTTTAAAGGGACTTTTGAAGAGTTTACCCATTTCCTGCGCACCGACCCGCAATTCTATGCTCAGACTCCGGAAGAGTTACTTAAAGAGACTGCCTATATCTCCAAGCGCATCGATTACCTGCTGCCAGAGTTCTTTAACCTGCTGCCACGCACTCCCTACGGAGTGGTTCCGGTACCTAGCGAGATCGCGCCCAACTACACCACGGCTTCCTATAATCCTGCCGCTATTGGTGGTACCCGCGGTGGAGCTTACTGGTTGAATACTTACGGCTTGGATCAGCGCCCTCTGTACGAGTTACCCGCTTTGACCCTGCATGAGGCGGTGCCTGGCCACCATCTGCAGAATGCCCTGTCCCAGGAGCTTGAAAATGTGCCGGACTTTCGACGGAATCTTTATTTGAGTGCTTTTGGGGAGGGTTGGGCACTTTACTCCGAGCGTCTCGGCAAAGAAATGGGCCTGTACACTACGCCTTATGAGCATTTTGGGCGTCTCAGCTATGAAATGTGGCGTGCGGCACGCCTGGTAATTGATACCGGCATCCACTCCCAAGGCTGGACCCGTCAGCAAGCGCTCGATTTTCTATCCAGCAATACTTCACTTTCTCCCGCGAATGTGCGTGCAGAAGTGGATCGTTATATTTCCTGGCCGGGCCAAGCCCTCTCTTACAAAATGGGAGAAATTAAGATCCGCCAGCTGCGTGCGCAGGCGGAAAAAGAGCTTGGTGATCGGTTTGACTTACGTGTCTTCCACGATGCGCTGTTAAAAAATGGAGCCTTACCTCTCTCCATGTTGGAAGAGCAGATGCAAGGTTTTATAGAGGAGCAGAAATCTTCTTAAAATATCGTTTTGCAATCCCGCTCTCAATTGCTAAAGCGGGATTGCAAATGAGAAAACAGATGCGCTTCTGGCTAATTTCCTATTCACGCTAATAGTTCACATAAAGTCTATCCACCCCATGGAGTGGGCGTACTTTATTAGCATCCCGCTACACATAAGAACGACTGCTCCTCTCAGGTAGGTAGGATTAATTTTAAATAGGCAGTGTGACCCTATCCACGCACCTATGATTTGTCCAATCATCATTAGGATGCCTACTATCCACGCAATATGTCCGGCAAGTAAAAATATAATTAAAGAGGCTAAATTGGTGGAGAAGTTTAGAGGTTTTGCCATCGCAGTAGATGTCAATATATCTTGTCCCCGGCAAGCTATACCTGACAGGGTAAAAAATGACCCTGTTCCAGGTCCGAACATGCCATCGTAGTACCCAATCAATGGAATTACCCCATATTTATATTTTCTGCTGGATAATTTTGGCTCCTCATTATTCTGAGTCAATGACGGGGAAATTAGGAAATAAACGGCAATAAATAAAAGCACTACAGGAATTATATATGACAAGATGTCAGTGTTAATAAATTGTACTGCTATTGTTCCAATAGCCGCACCAATAAAAGCCGGTAGCATTAAGCTCTTAATCCCACTCCAGCTTATTTTACTGCTCTTAATCATCATATAAGTTGCAGTTGCTGTACCGATACTGCCTTGCAATTTATTGGTGCCTAGGGCGGTTAAGGGCGGTACACCACTCAGAATTAAGGCCGGTACTGTTATCAGGCCGCCACCACCTGCCAATGTATCGAGTAGGCCGGCTATTACGGCAATAAAAAACAAAATAGACAATAATTCAATAGAGAAGCTTGCGAACTCCAAGAGAATACCTCCTATCGCATGTTGCTAAGGCTTAACTTTCAATAACCTTCTTTATTTTTCTTCCACCATGTTAGGAAATTTTCCCCAATGGAATGCTGTGGTAGGGAATGGGAATCTTTTTCTATCCCCTGTTCCTTTTCCATTTCAGTGACCTTTTTATTCGCCGTGCTAAACCAAACCTTGGGGTCTTTTATTCCCTGCTGTAGAGCATCGCCATAGAGTGCAGAACTGAACCAGGTGCGCTGGGAGTCGTCGCTGCAACCAAAAGAGGTTCTGTTATCGGCAGCGGAGGTAAATACGATACGATTTGGGGTGCTCAAAGGCTCAATCCACTGGCCGGAATAGCAGGCTGAAATTACTATCCACTGGTATCTTGCATTAAGGTTATCCAGCCATTTTTTTCCGTCTGCCACAGAGAGATCCTTTAGTGGCATTTTACCCTCAGCAATTGTTAAGTCGCCATTGCGTGCACCGTGGCTGACAAGGTGCACTAGCAGTAGGTCTTCCTGTGGGTCCAGTAACTGATCCAGGGCATTGAGACTTTCTTGGATACTGGTGCGGGTGGCGAGAGGAAAACTGTAGCCGCCACCGTTACTGAGGCGCAGTACACGCTCATCAATACCAAAGGCCTTATCAAGGCGTTCTGACACCCAATCCAATTCTCTGGCAAATACCGGAGAGGTGCCATCACCGCCTACTAACAGCGTGTACACATCGCGTACACCAGGCCTCTGCGGTGCCAGTGCATCAATAGCGCTTTGTAAGCGATCACTCTCGCTGTAAAGGCGTGTTTCCGCCTCGGCTGCAGGAATTTCTTGTTGTGTACGCCAGGCCGCCTCACTGGGAAAATAGATGCCCTTAGCAAAATAGCCGGACTCTTCAATAATATTTCCCTCGCCATCAATGCTCACACGCAGGCCTTCTCCATCCGCCTCTCCGTAGCGAAAGTTGGCGCGAATAGTGGTCCCATCAGGTTGGGTCAATTCACCAGCGCCAGAGTAAAAGCCGTATTCGAAGTCGCCTTTGTATCTGTAGCCTTCGTTATCTGAGTAATCTCCGCGTAGAAACATTCCCTGCTCGAAAGTGCCTTTATATTGACTGCCATCTTCAGTGGTCAGCTCACCTTCACCGTGTGGACCGTAATCCAGAAACTCACCACTATAAGTTTCTCTGCCATCCCATTTTGCTGTACCTCTTTGCAACTCCCCATCATTGAAATGACCCGACCATTCATTTTCACCACAGGTATAGCGGCCTTCGCCATGTGGTTCTCCATTGAGGAATTCACCCTCATAAGTACAGCCATCTGTTTTGGTAAGTAATCCCTGGCCGCTAATGCGACCATTGTGAAATTCCCCGCGATAGTGATTACCATCGGGCCATTGCAACTGGCCCTGACCATGGAAAAGGCCATCTTGTAAGTCACCTTTGTATACAGAACCATCTGGCAGCGCGGTGCCGCCTGCAAACTGTGTTGGCTCGCAGGCACTGAGAAGAAGAAAAAGAGGGGTTAAGTAGGCGTATCTCATTCCATGGTCCATCATTGATGCTCTGGAGTGAGATTAACAAAATGGTGCCAACAGGGCTCTAGGCTTTATTCAGCTGCTCGAACTTAAGCCCGTATTTTTCCAGCAGCTGGCGTACCCGGTGGGAATCGTTGTTGGATTTTTTAGCTGTGCGGCTTATCTGAAAAAGCCGGCGCCCGGCTTCCGCCATGGAGCTGGATTCCTCACAGACTTGGATCAGTCCTGCCAGTTTGATCTGCTCGTAGTAATCCATCTGTTCAATATTGCCGGGGCCCAGTAGCGCTTCAATACGTGCAATGGGTAGCGATGACTCATTGGTAGAGGCTTGCCACTTTAAGCACAGTCGCTGGATTTCCTCTTCCACCACTTCAGTGGTAATACGCCCACCATCGGCGAGAGTGCCCATGCGCAGGATACTGGCGTTAAGGTCGCGAAAGTTAGCGGACCAGCTGGCCTCTCCTGAATGGCCAAAGTTGAGATACCTCTCCCGTGCCGCTTTATTGAAGCTCACCAAATGGCCAGACTTTCTGGAAAAAGCCTCCAGCTCAAAGTCGATATTGGGTTCCAGGTCTTCAATACGTTCACGCAGGGAGGGCAGGCGGTAAGTCCACAGGTCAATTCGGGCAAGCAGGTCCGCACGAAACTTACCTTCGCGGCTGTGCTGGACAAGATCCCGGTTAGTACCGGCGATCAGCTGGAAGTGACTGCTCACCTCTTTGTCTGAGCCAAAGGGCATAAAACGTTTGTGTTCTATAGCGCGTAACAGCATGGCTTGCTCGTCCAGTCCCAGCTCGCCGATCTCGTCCAGAAAAAGTAGGCCCTTATCAGCTTCCATCAACAGCCCGGGACGATGTGCGGTGGCACCGGTAAAGGCGCCTTTGCGGTGGCCGAACAGAGCGGACATGGCATTTTCGCCGCGCAGAGTGGCGCAGTTTACTGCTACCAACCCGCCTTCCAGCTTACCGCGCTGTTTGCGCAGCTCATAAACACGCTGGGCCAGTTGTGATTTACCCGCCCCCGTAGGGCCGGTTATTAATATTGGGGCGTCAGAGCGGATAGAGACCTGCTCCAGCTGCTCGATCATCTGGTTAAAAGCGAGATTATTAGTTTCAATGCCACCTTTCAGGTAGGTGGTGCCCTCTTGGTGTTCCCTCTGGAATCGCGAGGCAATCTGATCGTATTTGGAAAGATCCAAATCGATAATTTGGTACTCGCCCGGCAAACCACTGTGCTTGCGTGCCGGGGATGTTTGTAGCAGGCGCCCGGGGAAATACCCCGCTTCTGTTAATAGATATAGGCAGATCTGGGCCACATGGGTGCCCGTGGTGATATGTACCAGGTACTGCTCATCATCCGGCTTGAAGCTATAGGCGCGGGCGAAATCCAGCAGGTTGCTGTATACGCTCTCGAAATCCCAAGGGTCGTTAAAGTTCACCCGGTGGTGGACCACTTCAGTCTCTGGAGAGACCCGTGCAATATCTTCGGTTACCTGGTCTGCCAGGTTCTTTGAGTGATTGTCGAACAGAAGTTCCAGACGGTCGATAAGCAGGTCTTCGTGCTGGCACATGGATATGTTTGGGCGCCATTTGTCCCAGCGCTTGTCACCTTTGCCGCGCCGATCTTTGCTGGTACCGAGAATACTGATAGCAATTGTCTTCATGCTATCTAAAATATTATTTTACTATCAAAAAAGATAGATATTTATGGCTTTCTTATTTCAAAGAAACTCTCAAGAGTTTTGGTATTAAAAATAAATTCCATAAAAAACAACAAGTTATAAAAAATTTCCAACTTTGATAAAAAGTTGGCACTCAATTCGCTATATCAATAGAAAAATGAAGCGTAAGAACATCGAGCGCGGTTTCAAAAGGAGTTAAAGATGAAACCAATGCCATATGAAGTGATGCAGGCAGGTGGGGTGCCGATTAAGTCTTGGACCCTGGGAGTGCCCTTTGAGGATGAAGCCAAGGCGCAGCTCAAAAATATTTCTCAGATGCCCTTTATCCACAAATGGGTGGCAGCGATGCCCGATGTACACCTGGGCAAAGGCGCCACGATTGGCAGTGTGGTACCTACCCTGGGGGCGGTAATTCCCGCAGCTGTGGGTGTGGATATCGGCTGCGGCATGATGGCGGTGCGAACCAGCCTTACAGCGGCGCAACTTCCGGATAACCTGGCAGGGGTGCGCAGCGCTATTGAACGCGCAGTGCCCCATGGCCGTACGGGCCGGCACCGGGGCAGGGGGAGGGATAAAGGTGCCTGGGAGAATCCGCCGGATGATGCACTTGCCGGTTGGGCGCCATTGGCAGCGCAGTTTGAGTTGCTTAAAGAAAAGCACCCTGTATTAAAAAATACTAATAACATCAACCACTTGGGAACATTGGGCACCGGCAACCACTTTATTGAGATGTGCCTGGATGAGCACGGTAGCGTATGGCTGATGCTGCATAGCGGTTCCCGTGGTGTGGGTAACCGTATTGGTACCTACTTTATCGAGAAAGCCAAGCGGGATATGGAGCGTTGGCATATCCATCTGCCGGATAGTGACTTAGCATATTTCCCCGAAGGCACAGAGCATTTCGATGACTATGTACTAGCGGTGGAATGGGCACAGGAGTTTGCTCGTATCAATCGTGAAGTAATGATGACGCGTACTATCGGTGCGGTGAAGCAGGCTCTGGGCATGGATTTCGAAGCGCGCATGGAGGCAGTGAATTGCCATCACAATTATGTTTCCCGAGAGCACCACTACGGCAAGGATGTGCTGGTGACGCGCAAGGGGGCTGTAAGAGCTCGTGTTGATGAAATGGGCATTATTCCCGGGAGTATGGGGGCCAAATCTTTTATTGTGCGGGGGCTGGGTAATGAGGAAAGCTTCTGCAGTTGTAGCCATGGTGCTGGGCGAGTGATGTCGCGTACCAAGGCAAAAAAACTGGTGTCCCTGGAGGAGCACCGCGCGGCTACCATCGACGTAGAGTGCCGTAAAGACGAAGGTGTGATCGACGAAACCCCATCGGCCTACAAACCTATTGAGAAGGTTATGGCAGCACAAAAAGACCTGGTGGAAATCGTTTACACCCTCAAGCAGGTAGTCTGCGTCAAAGGATAATCGGTGTCGGTCAGGGATAAGGCCTTCAGTATATAAAGAATGCCGGAGATAGTGCCCAACGGGCCGGTTCTCCGCAAACAAGTTTGAGTGTTTTTGTTCCAGTCAGCGGAGCCGGTTCTGTATGCCGGCCTGGCACCACCGCCGCTGGCGGCAGGTGTACCCTCTGGGCCAATCCTCAAACGCTAACTTTGTAGCTCAATTGGTAGAGCAACCGTTTTGTCGGTTGGTTACGGGTTCAATTCCCGTCAAAGTCACGTCGCCTGGAAAGCGATCTTAAGGGAAGGCGAGAGCCTGGGGTTCGAATCCCCGCAAAGAAACCCTCTTTGTTGAAATCTATCCGGGGCCCATTGTGCCTTATGGTTTCGGCAATTCGGTATTATACCAATTGCCAAACAAAAAGGTACTTCGGTGACAGTGTCGCCTTTCGTGGGTTTGCACTGTGCGAGCGGATTACAGGTTATGCATTGACTCTATTTTGACCAGGGATGTTGGCTGTATTTCCCAGGAGAGGAGAAAGAAAAAGTCTGCAAAACCGCTGTATTTTGCTCCTACTTTGTACAAGCGCTGGGCCACCCTGGGATCGGGTGGGCCCCACCCAAAAGGAATAAAAGATAAGAGATCGGAGAAATGAAGTCTCTCTTTAAAATATGGAAGATTGTGGATGTGGCTGATAACGAGCGTGCATTGCTGTTTCGCCGCAGTCGATTTGAAAGGGTATTGCCTCCTGGACGTCACCGTATCTGGCTGCTTTCCGGTGATGTGCGGGTGGAGACCTATGATATTACCGAAGTGGTTTTTGATGCGATTAAAGCAAAATTCCTTCTGAATACTTATGGACAAATATTGGGTGAATATTTGCAGTCCTATGAGTTATCTGATCATCAGGTAGGCCTTTTTTACCAGGATGGTCACCTGGTGGATATCCTTCCTCCTGGTACTTATCGCGCTGTGTGGAAGGGTAGTGAAACCGTGCGTGTAGGTATTGTAGATATTTCAAAGGAGTATTCCATTGATGACAATATATTGGGATTGCTTGGTCGTGGGGTGAAGGTCGGACAAATGCGTATTGCCGCTCAGGCGGTTAGCTACAACGAAATTCCCGATGAGCACGTAGGCCTTCTGGTTGTTAATGGCAAACTGGAAAAAACCCTGCAGCCCGGTCGTTATGGATTCTGGAAGTACAATCGCTCCATCGTGGTGAAATTGATGGACATGCGCTTGCAAACTATTGAAGTGAGTGGCCAGGAAATTCTTACCAAGGACCGGGTAAGTTTGCGTATAAACCTGAGCGGTAGTTTCAAGATTACTGATCCAAAGCGGGTAGCATTAAAACTCAGTGACTACAAAAGCTATATTTATCGTGAATTGCAACTATATCTGCGTGAAGCAGTGGGTACCCAGACTCTGGATAGCTTGTTGGCGGATAAGGATCGGCTGAATATTGTTATTGCTACGGGCATTCGTAAAAAAATAGCGGAGTACGGTATCGAGATCGTCAGTGTCGGTGTGAAAGACATTATTTTACCAGGCGATATGAAAATGATTCTAAATCAGGTAGTGGAAACACAAAAAGAATCTGAAGCGAATTTAATAAAACGCCGGGAAGAGACCCAGGCCATGCGTTCCATGCATAACACCGCCAAGATGATGGATAACAATCCTGTGTTACTGCGGTTAAAAGAATTAGAGTCGCTGGAAAAGGTCAGTAATCGTATCGATAAAATTTCAGTATACGGCGGTCTTGAGGGTGTGCTTAATGATTTAGTGAAACTGCGCCCAACTGCTTGAATAAAATAAAGGCATCGAAACCATTTAGTGGTATTTAAGGGAATTATTAGTGATTGAGATTGATGGCGCCCAGGGGGAGGGTGGCGGCCAGATTTTACGGACTTCCCTCACTTTGTCCATGTGCCAGGGAATACCGATTCGTATTAAAAATATTCGAGCAGGCCGCAATAAGCCTGGACTATTACGCCAACATCTCACTTGCTTACGCGCTGCCAAAGCTATTAGTGATGCTGATGTTAGCGGTGAGCAGCTGGGGGCTACGGAAGTTACTTTTATTCCGGGAAAAGTACGATCTGGCGAGTTTCATTTTTCCATCGGCTCGGCCGGTAGTACCAGCTTGGTATTGCAAACGGTGTTGCTGCCTCTTTTATTTGCTGATGGTATTAGTGAGCTGCACTTGGAAGGGGGTACCCACAATAAAAAGGCCCCAAGCTTTGATTTTATAGCCCAGGTTTATTTGCCTCTATTAGCGCGTATGGGCGCGGGAGTGGAGGTGGAGCTAACGGATTATGGTTTTTATCCAGCTGGTGGCGGTGCCTGGCGTGCGCGTATCCACCCCCTCTCCAATTTATCAAAACTGGAACTGACTGAAAGAGGAGAGCTGCTGGAGCGCAAAGCTGTAGCCATATCCGCGAATATACCGGCTCATATTGGCTTGCGTGAACTGGCGCAGGTGAGTAAGCAATGTGAGTGGCCGGTTGAGTATTTGCAGCGAAAACAGGTGCGTTCCCAAGGGCCCGGTAATTTGCTGTCGCTGCGGTTGCAATCTGAACAGGTAACTGAAATCTTCGATTCCATGGGCGAGCAGGGCGTAAGTTCAGAGCGAGTTGCCCAGCGTGCGATTCGGCAGATGCAGCGTTATCTGAATTCTGGTGCGCCGGTAGGTGAATATCTGGCCGATCAACTGTTATTGCCTATGGCTTTGGGCAATGGTGGTCGCTTTTGTACATTGAAGCCCAGCCAGCATTTATTGACCAATATTCAGGTGATCCAGAAAATTGCCGGAGTTAATATTCAGTTGCGCGAGTTAGGTGAAGATACTTGGGAAGTAACGGTTGGTGCTATTTAGATGCAAAATTGTAATTGAGGGATACGGGAGTAGCTCTAATGGCGAAAAGTTGGATACAGTTTTTCCTTGTTTTTTGATACTGGGAACGGCACATAATTTCCTTGGCCGGATTCCCGGTCTGCATATTGTCTATTAAATGATTCAGCAAACTCCTTTTCCTCGCTATGTTGCTGATCTTTGAAAACTCAGCTTTATACAAATTGAAGACCAGCGGTTGTAATGGAAAGTGGCCCTACTCTCTATGTTACTCTGATGGTTGAAAATCATCTAATGATTAATCGTCGCAGTGAGGGTTACCGTCAATACAGCACTCCTCCTGCAGGAATTCCACCAGCCTGAATAGTTCTTCATACTGAGGCACACAATAGAGGGTGCGGCCCTCTCGTCGTTGAATGACCAACCCCACAGATACCAAACGGTTAATGTGGTGGGAGAGAGTGGAGCCAGGAACATCCAGCGCTTCCTGTATTTCTCCAACAGGCATGCCCTCTGGGCCACCTCTGACCAATAGGCGGAATATTTCCAGGCGGGTTAAATGGCCTAATTCAGCGAAGCACTTGGCGGCTATGTCTGTCTGCATTGTTGTGTTCCTGGGGCTCCAATATTTCTATATTACTAGAAATAACTTGTAGTCACAAAAAAGCTGCACTAATATATTTCCATGAATCTAGAAATACGGAATGAATGCAATGTCTCCAGAAGTTCTTGTAATGCTTGAAGAGGCGCTGGGCATGTTTGTATTGCTCGGTATCGAGCTGACAGCGTTATTTTTGGTAATCAGTTTTATTATTGGCGTAATTCAGGAATACCTGCCGTCAGGAAAAATCCAGGCTATTCTCAGCTCAAAGAATGGCCGTGGCTACTTTTCTGCAGCGATACTCGGTGGTCTGACACCATTCTGTAGTTGCTCAACCATCCCTATGCTGAGCGGCCTGTTGAAAGCCCGAGCCGGTTTTGGACCAACAGTCACCTTCTTATTCACTTCGCCACTTTTGAATCCCATCATTATTGGTCTATTCCTTGTGACCTTCGGCCTTAATATCACTTTGGTTTATGCCGCAACGGCACTGGCAGTTTCAGTGACTGCTGGGTATGTATTGGAGCGGCTCAACTTTGCTCGCTTCATTCGCCCGGAAGTATTGAAGGGGAATACTGGAAGCGGCTGCTCTGGTGCGAGTAAACCCAGGAAACCAGAGACTGGCGGCTGTGGTGCCAGTGCATCTGCAACTACTTGTACAGAAGAGAAAGCTTGCAATGGACCGCTTTTCCAAGTCGCCGCTTGCGATGGTACCGTTGCATTGAGTGCCGTGCAGGACAATCGCTGGGTGCGGATCTGGCGGGAAACCTGGAGCCAGTTTAAGAAAGTACTGCCCTACCTGTTGATTGGGATCGCAATCGGTGCTTTCACCTACGGCTTTATACCTGCAGATTTCATTGCAAAGTATGCTGGAGCCGGTAACCCTCTCGCCATCCCTTTCGCGGCAGTAATTGGGGTGCCGCTATATATCCGTGCTGAGGCCGTAATCCCCTTATCTGCGGCGCTGCTCGCAAAAGGCATGAGTATGGGGGCAGTAATGGCATTGATTATTGGCAGTGCCGGTGCCAGCCTAACTGAGGTGATCCTACTGAAGTCGATGTTCCGCAAACCAATGGTAGCGGCTTTCCTGCTAGTGATCTTCGGTATGGCAATTTTTGCAGGTCTGCTGTTCCACCTGTTTTTCTCATAAACCCCTGAACCACATGTAGGAGCAATGATGGACTTTGATAAAAATAATTCCGGTGCTGAAAATCACTTTGTGCGTAACAGCCCATCGGCACTTAAAAATATTTTTGGCACAGAGAAAGTAATTCCCTTTTGGGTAGCGGATATGGATTTCAATGTAGCCGACCCTATTAGAGCAGAATTGCAAAGGTTGGTGGATAGAGGGCAGTTCGCCTACGAGTTCTACCCCGCGGGGATCTTTAGTGCAATTAGTAGTTGGTATCAGCGGCGTCACAATTTGCGGTTAGAAACGGATAAATTTGTTCAGGTTACAGGCGTTTTGACTGGTATTGCGCTATTGATCCGTGAGCTTACTGAAAAGGGGAATTCCGTTCTGGTTCAGCCCCCGGTCTATCACCAATTTAGTAAAGTGATCCAAAGTGCAGGCCGTAAAATTGTTAAAAGTCCGTTGCGAGTGAGTGATGGAAGGTATCGGATGAACTTTACGGATCTGGATAATCAGTTCGCAGATCCGGAAGTAAAAGCAATGATCCTTTGCAATCCGCACAACCCGGTTGGGAGGGTTTGGCAAAAGGAAGAGCTGGAAAAGCTCCTGCAATTAGCCAATAAATATAATGTGACCATTATCAGCGATGAAATCCATGGTGATATTATTTATTCGGGTCATCAATTTACCAGCTTGATGGCTCTGGATTCAGAGAAACATGTAGCCTTGATTGGCTCGCCAGCCAAGACTTTTGGTATGCAGAGTATTTCCAATGGATACATCTATACCCAAAACAGCAGGTTGCTAAAGGCAGTTGGTGATGTAAGTGAATCCATGTATCTGAATCATGGCAATGCCTTCACCACTTTTGCAACTATTGCTGCTTTTGAAAAGGGGGATGCCTGGCTGGATCAGTTACTGGCTTATCTTCAGGATAACTTGGGTTGGATAAAGGAGTTTTTGCTGGAGGAATTATCGGTTGTAAAAATGACGTCCGTAGAAGGTACCTATCAGGTCTGGCTGGACTTTTCAGAAACTGGCTTTGCGGGTAGCGAGCTTACTACAAAATTGGCTGAAGCCGGCTTTGGCGCATCGCCAGGAACCTGGTTCGACGACACAGCAACACAGTTTGCACGGATGAACTTTGCTGTACCCAGGGCCGATATAAAAAAGGCCTTCCTGCGTTTAAAAGAGGTTTTTGCAAAGCCCAAAACAAGTTCTGGGAGCAGTGCCGGTGATAGAAAGTGTTGTGGCTGCTGCGATTAGCTCAAAGTATCATCGTTTGCTAGTTGTCTATTGTTAGTAAGTATTTGGGCGGCCTCCAGTGCCGCTCAAGAAATCCTTGAGGCTACCAGGTAGATAATGGTCCCAGCCACTTTTGCACATATCCCAACATTTCATCTCAGGGGAAAGGCCAATGTGGGTAAAAGTAACCAGAGTTCCCTTATTCTCCTCAGA
Source organism: Microbulbifer variabilis ATCC 700307 (assembly GCF_000380565.1). GTDB lineage: Bacteria > Pseudomonadota > Gammaproteobacteria > Pseudomonadales > Cellvibrionaceae > Microbulbifer > Microbulbifer variabilis. Next base: position 188,282 of record NZ_AQYJ01000027.1, on the reverse strand, counting down.
AAACTCGAAGCGCAGTGTACTGCCCTTCCACTCCTCGGGGTCGTCCACGTTATCGGACACCATATTCGACTCGATGCATTCGAGCTCAATCAGTTTTTCTGGCTTCAATGTTTTGGCGCGGAAAACCCAGTAAGACTCTCCCTTAAACCCGGTTTTGGCAGTGTCGCCCACCTTTAGGAAGGGTGCGCTTACCGGTGTCCACCACTGGGACATTTTTTCGGCTACCGCTTTATAAGCATCTCCCTGGGAGCTTGGGCTAAAAAATGAGGTGGTGTAGTTGGACATTACCGCTCTCCATAAGGTTGTTGTAATTGGCCCAGCAGGGCATTCATTAAATACTATTTATCTTTTACCAATAATCCAGAGACTTCGCCTTTGGGGTCCAGTTTTGTATGCAAGTTAATGAACACTTTATTATCCATTAATCCTTTCCGATAAGGTTCCTCGACAAGCCATTTCCCCATAATAAAACCGCTGTTGCCCTCAGAGCATTTCTTTTTAAGTCCGTGTTTATCCTTGTCTGTTTTGGTAGCGGGCCAGTCTGGGACCATCCCCGGTTGGGTTGGCATACCACAGATAGTTTGAATAATCGGGCCGCTCGCCTTGCCAGGCTTGCAAATAGGAGGTTCCTTGCCGTCGCCCGAACACTGGAGGTGGAAATGCGACATGGCGACTCCACCCTGTGATAGATCACTGTACCCAACCATAAAGCTCAGCATATGCGTCTGGTTGTTATAGGCGCCGATTAAGAAACCATTAGCATCTTTAGGGGTTTGCGGATTGACTTTTTTACCGAGCATATTTTCATTAGCAGTGGTTAGGTCAGCTTTAAAGATGGTAAACCGCTTGTCATCTCCCGCATCAGACCAGGCTTTCTCGCCAGCACCATGTTTAGCGGTTGATGTATCTTTTTCTTTTTTATTGTGGCTATCGGCAGTTGTGAAAGTGGAATAGGCCAGTACAAGCATCGCCATTATTGAAAAAACGGCGATGGGCAATGAATTCAGTTTCATTAACCTCTCCTCTTTATTAAATCAATATTGTCATTGCACGGTGGAAAATGGGATGCCAGCCCCTAAACAAGACTTATTCACCATGATGAATGGGGACAAATCATGGGGTGTATTGGCGATAAGTACTTGTAGCATATGTGGTAGGTATTGGCCTTACGGGGCCAATTTAAAAGACAGTATTTTTTACCCTATTTTTTATCCTGGACATGTTTAGGGTTGGGCGAACCCCGCGGTGAGAGCCTGGCTCACAGCGACTTACTGGCTCACGGAGTGGGGAAGCAATCGGAAAATATTGGGATATTTCGCTGAATTTTATTAACAGAAGTATTTGCCGAGTTTAAAAAACTGGTTACGGCGCTTATTTATCCGTGCCCAATGATTCTTCTATCTAGAGTGGGGTGCTATCACCCCACATCCTTCCAAACCAATTCCCGCTCCCGGGCATACAGGGGAATAAAGTTAAACCGCACTTCTGTGCCCCCCTCATCGCGCCGGCGAATATTTAATTTGCCGTTCAGGTTGCTGGCGCGCTCCTGCATGATCGACATGCCAAAGTGATTGCGCTTTTCCGGAGAATTGCTGATACCGACGCCATTGTCACGGATACGCACGTTGAGAGAGTGATTCTCGGCCTGGGTAAGGCTGATCTGTACCATATCCCCTTGGGAGTGGTAGACGGCATTTTGCGAGGCCTCGCGCACCAACTGCAAAAGGTGGATTTCCTCATGGGGAGTGAGAGGTACCTCGTTGAGGTGATAGTCGAGCAGGATGGTGATTTGCGGGTGTTGCTCACGGTAAGCGAGGATGGATTGCTCGAGGATATTACGCAGGCCACCGGGGCCTATTTGCAGGCGGAAGGTGGTGAGCAGTTCGCGCAACTGGCGATAGGAGGAGTCCAGCCCCTCCTTCAATTCGGTAATAATTTCCTCCACCTTGGCTTTGTCCATCTGCTCATTGCGGTTGGCGCGATTGAGCCGGGTAACCTGGATTTTCAGGTAGGAGAGGGATTGTGCCAATGAGTCGTGCAGTTCCCGCGCGATTATTGCGCGTTCATCCAGCAGGGCGACGCGGCGCTCCTGGGCTTCACGCTCGTTGATGGCGATGGCAGCGGTAACGCTGTCGGCAAAGGTAGCCAAGCGTTGTTGCTGCTCCTCATCGAGGCTTTCACCGCGGGGTAGGGTGCACATCAGTACGCCGTAATTGCGCTTGTCCACTTCCAGCGGGAAGCGGTACACGCGGTAGTCGCCCTCGTCGGAGGGACCACAGGTGCTTACGCACATGCGGCACTCATTACCGTCACACTGGCTGTTGCCGAGGCCCTGCACCAGGTGCTCGTAAGGAGCTTCGCCCTCGGGAGTCATCAGGCAAAGGTCCAGGTTGCTCAGATCGGCCACATTAGCGAACTCTCCCAGCCATTGTCCCAGCTCAGCACTTGCCAGGGGCCCCTCGCTGATACGTCGCGCCAGGCGGTATTGGAAGTCCAGTGCCTCGTGACTCTTTTGTAATTGTGCAGTTTTGAGTTCTACACGATGGGCAAGGTCACGGTGGGTTGCGTGGATCTCATCGCTCATGTAATTGATGGTGCGCGCCAACACCCCCAGCTCATCCTCACTGTCGATTTCCAGGCGGTGCCCGTTGAAGTCTCCCTGTGCAATGCTCAGGGAGCGGTTGGTGAGTTGCTTGAGTGGTTGTTCCACGGAGCGGTGGAGTATGTAAAGAGACAGGTACACTAGCGCCACTATGGCGAACAGGGAGCCCACCTGTACTAAGCGCAGCAAGCTGATCTTCTCTTCAGCGATGGTTTGGTAGTCGGATACCAGGGTATCTACATCGCCAATAAACGGTTCCAGGCGGTTAGCCAGCTGCAGAGAGTCCATGGGCAAGCGGCCGGCGGCAATGGATTCCAACAGGGGGCGTATCTCCCCTTCCCAACTATCGATCACCTTGCGGTAGTTGTGTGCTGCGCGCAGGTTGTCGCTGGCGTTGAAGTCGGAGATGCTCAGTACCCGAGCCAGGCGCGATGCAACCTCATCGGCGAGTTCGGTAGTGGCATCAATATCGCCGGAGGGGGCGGTAGCGGCCAGCCGGTAGCTCATGGCGCGCAGGGAGCCAGCCAGGTTTACCGCGGCGGCATCGTTTTCGGCGGCATCGGAGATGATATAGGACGCCACCATGGAGCTCAGGGCCACCAGCACGGTGAGCAGCATCAGGGTACCGATGCGGTAGACGATGGATTGTCGGATTCGGTTCAGCATATCTGATTCACTTCGCCCCTGGGCGGTTGTGGGAACTCCTCCCTATTGTGCCGCCCACGGGTGCTCAAATTTGTGAGTACCACCAAAGAACGCCAGTTTTGCACAAAATTTAACCTGATGCCTGCTTTTTAAGCGGAGGCCCAGCCACTCTGCGGTTCGCGCAATACCTTAGCCATGAGTTGGCGCCATTTCCCTACCCACTCTGGGGTAGTTCGTCGCTTTTCTACCCCTTTTTGGTCAGGTGATCCTTCCGCACAGCGCTTTTATATTCCCCGCTAAACCGATGCTTTAACCGCATTTCGATGCCCTGGGAGTACCGCATGAGCCATTTCCTGGACCGACTGAAATACCTGAAGAAACAAAAAGAGCCTTTTTCCGGAGGACACGGGGAAAAGACCGATGACGACCGCAGCTGGGAAGATGGCTATCGTCGCCGCTGGCAGTTCGACAAGATTGTGCGCTCCACCCACGGGGTGAACTGCACCGGCTCCTGCAGCTGGAAGATCTACGTCAAAGACGGCCTGGTCACCTGGGAGACCCAGCAGACCGACTACCCGCGCACCCGCCCGGACCTGCCCAACCACGAGCCCCGAGGCTGCCCCCGTGGTGCCAGCTACTCCTGGTATATGTACTCGGCCAACCGCCTCAAGTACCCGAAGATCCGCAAGCGCCTGGTAAAACTCTGGCGCGAAGCCAAGTTGAGACACAGCGATCCGGTAGAGGCCTGGGCCAGCATTGTTGAGGACCCGGCCAAGGCCAGGTCCTACAAAGAGCGCCGCGGTATGGGCGGATTTGTGCGGATCAAATGGGATGAAGCCAATGAGCTGATCGCCGCTGCCAATGTATACACCACCAAGAAATATGGACCCGACCGGGTAACCGGCTTCTCGCCGATTCCCGCCATGTCCATGGTCTCCTACGCTGCCGGTGCCCGCTATTTGTCATTGATCGGCGGTAACTGCCTGAGTTTCTACGACTGGTACTGCGACCTGCCGCCCGCCTCTCCGCAGATTTGGGGTGAGCAGACCGACGTGCCCGAGTCCGCCGACTGGTACAACTCCAACTACCTGATCGTCTGGGGTTCCAATGTGCCGCAGACCCGTACCCCGGATGCGCACTTCCTTAGCGAGGTGCGTTACAAGGGTGCCAAGACCTGCGTAATCACTTCCGACTACTCCGAGTGCTCCAAGTTTGGTGATACCTGGCTGGCACCGCGCCAGGGTACCGATGCGGCCCTGGCGATGGCCTTCGGCCACGTGATTTTGAAAGAATTCCACGTCGACAAGCCCAGTGCTTACTTCACCGAATATGTGCGCACCACCACCGATATGCCGATGCTGGTGACCCTGGAAGAGCGCGACGGCAAGCTGGTACAGGGCCGCTTCCTGCGCGCCTCCGACCTGGCGGATGACCTCGGCCAGGACAACAACCCCGAGTGGAAGACCATCGCCGTCAACCATGATGGCCAGCTGGTGTCCCCCCAGGGTTCTGTAGGTTACCGCTGGGGCGAGCAGGGAAAATGGAATATCGAACAGCGCGACGGCCTTAGTGGCGAAGAGGTAGAGTTGAAACTCAGCCTGAAAGACTGCGCCGATGAAATTGCCCAGGTGGCCTTCCCTTACTTCGGTGGCCAGACCCACGAGCACGACTACTTCCAGCACACCGACCACAGCGATGTGATCGACTACAAGGTGCCGGTGAAGTACGTGCGGAACAAAGACGGCGAGGTGCTCAAAGTTGCCAGCGTCTACGACCTGACCCTGGCCAACTACGGCGTGGAGCACGGCCTCGATGACCCCAACTGTGCCCACAGTTACGACGAAGACAAGCCCTACACACCCGCCTGGCAGGAGAAAATCACTGGCTGTCGCCGTGAGAACGTTATCCAGGTAGCGCGCGAGTTCGCCAATACCGCCGACAAGACCCGTGGACGCTCCATGGTGATTGTGGGTGCCGCCCTCAACCACTGGTACCACATGGATATGAACTACCGTGGCCTCATCAATATGTTGATGATGTGCGGTTGTATCGGCCAGAGTGGCGGTGGCTGGGCCCACTATGTGGGGCAGGAAAAACTGCGCCCGCAAACCGGCTGGACCCCCCTCGCTTTCGGCCTCGACTGGCAGCGTCCGCCGCGCCATATGAACGGCACCTCCTTCTTCTACAACCACGCCAGCCAATGGCGCTACGAGAAGTTGGAGATGGACGAAGTGGTTTCGCCATTGGCCGACAAGAGCAAGTGGCAGGCCTCCATTATCGATTACAACAGCCGCGCCGAGCGTATGGGCTGGCTGCCCTCCGCACCGCAGCTGGGTATGAACCCGCTGCAACTGACCAAAGACGCCGCCGCTGCGGGTATGTCCGCCAAGGATTACACCGTGCAGCAGCTCAAGCGTGGCGCGCTCAAGTTCGCCAACCAGGACCCGGATAATCCGCAGAACCACCCGCGCAATCTATTTATCTGGCGCTCCAACCTGCTGGGTTCCTCCGGTAAAGGCCACGAGTACATGCTGCGCCACTTGCTCGGCACCAAGCACGGTCTGATGGGTAAGGACCTGGGCGAAGCCGGCGGCAAGAAGCCGGAAGATGTGGCCTGGCACGATACCCCCAGTGAGGGCAAAGTCGATCTGCTGGTGACACTGGACTTCCGTATGTCCACCACCTGTCTCTACTCCGACATCGTGCTGCCGACGGCCACCTGGTATGAGAAGGACGACCTCAATACCTCCGACATGCACCCCTTTATCCACCCGCTCACCAAAGCGGTGGACCCGGCCTGGGAAGCGCGCAGCGACTGGGACATCTTCAAAGGTGTGGCGAAGAAATTCTCCGAACTCACCGATGGCCACCTGGGGGTGGAAAAGGATCTGGTAACCCTGCCAATCCACCACGATACCCCCACCGAAATCGCCCAGCCCTTTGGGGTGAAGGCCTGGTGGAAGGGCGAGTGCGACCTGATTCCCGGTGTTACCGCGCCGAGCATGATCGAGGTGGAGCGCGACTATCCCAACACCTACAACCGCTTTACCTCTATCGGCCCATTGCTGGAAAAACTCGGCAACGGCGGTAAGGGCATCAGCTGGAATACCGATGACGAGGTGGACTTCCTCAAGAAGCTCAACCGCACCTGGAAAGATGAAAGCGCCCGCGATGGCCGCGCCCGTATCGACAGCGCCGTGGATGCCGCCGAGATGATCCTGTCACTGGCCCCTGAAACCAATGGACAGGTAGCGGTGAAGGCCTGGGAAGCCCTGGGCAAGATTACCGGTCGCGATCACACCCATCTGGCCAAGCCCAAGGAAGACGAGAAGATCCGCTTCGCCGATATCGTGGCGCAGCCCCGCAAGATCATCTCCTCACCCACCTGGTCCGGCCTGGAAGATGAGCATGTGAGCTACAACGCCGGCTACACCAATGTGCACGAGCTGATTCCCTGGCGCACCATCACCGGCCGCCAGCAGTTCTACCAGGATCACGAGTGGATGCGCGACTTCGGTGAGACCATGTGTGTGTACAAGCCGCCCATCAACCTGAAAACCGTACAGCCGGTGCTGAACCAGAAGCCCAACGGCAACAAGGAGATCCTGCTGAACTGGATTACCCCGCACCAGAAGTGGGGTATCCACAGCACCTACTCCGACAATCTGCTGATGCTCACCCTGTCTCGCGGTGGACCCATCGTGTGGATGAGTGAGAACGACGCCAAGCTGGCGGGTATTGAAGACAACGACTGGATCGAAATCTTCAACGTCAACGGCGCCATTGCCGCCCGCGCGGTGGTGTCCCAGCGGGTGCCCGACGGCATGGCCATGATGTACCACGCCCAGGAGCGCATCGTGAATACACCGGGAGCGGAAACCACCGGCACCCGCGGCGGTATCCACAACTCCGTAACCCGCGCGGTAATGAAACCCACCCATATGATCGGTGGCTACGCCCAGCAGTCCTACGGCTTCAACTACTACGGCACTGTGGGCTGTAACCGGGATGAGTTTGTGGTGGTGAGAAAAATGAACAAGGTCGACTGGCTGGATGGCGAAGACGTCAAAGAGCCGGCGCGAGAGGAGGTGTAGCAATGAAAGTTAGAGCCCAGATCGGCATGGTGCTGAACCTCGATAAGTGTATCGGCTGCCACACCTGCTCGGTGACCTGTAAAAATGTCTGGACCTCCCGCGAGGGGGTCGAGTACGCCTGGTTCAACAACGTCGAGACCAAACCCGGCGTCGGCTACCCCAAAGAGTGGGAGAACCAGGACAAGTGGAATGGCGGCTGGACCCGCAAGAAAAACGGCAAGTTGCAGCCGAAGATCGGCAGCAAGCACCGGGTGCTGGCGAATATTTTCGGCAACCCGGATATGCCGGAAATCGACGACTACTACGAGCCGTTCGACTTCGACTACCAGACCCTGCACAAGGCGCCGGAGCAGAAGCACCAGCCGGTGGCCCGCCCGCGCTCGCTGATCAGTGGCGAGCGTATGGAGAAGATCGAGTGGGGTCCCAACTGGGAAGAAATTCTCGGTACCGAATTCGACAAGCGCAAGAAGGACAAGAACTTCGAGCAGGTCCAGGCAGATATCTACGGTGAGTTCGAAAACACCTTTATGATGTACCTGCCGCGCCTGTGTGAGCACTGCCTCAATCCCGCCTGTGTGGCCTCCTGCCCAAGTGGTGCCATCTACAAGCGCGAAGAGGACGGCATCGTCCTGATCGATCAGGACAAATGTCGCGGCTGGCGCATGTGCGTATCCGCCTGCCCCTACAAGAAGATCTACTACAACTGGAAAACCGGTAAATCCGAGAAGTGTATCTTCTGCTACCCGCGTATTGAGGCGGGCCAACCAACTATCTGTTCCGAGACCTGCGTGGGCCGTATCCGTTACCTGGGGGTGCTGCTCTATGACGCCGACCGCATCGAGGAAGCTGCTGCGGTAGAAGACGAAAAAGCCCTCTACCAGGCCCAGTGCGATATCTTCCTCGACCCCAGCGATCCCAAGGTCCAGGAAGCTGCCCGCGCCGAGGGTATCCCCGAAGCCTGGCTCGAAGCTGCGCAACAATCCCCGGTGTACAAGATGGCCATCGACTGGCAGATCGCCCTGCCGCTGCACCCGGAGTACCGCACCCTGCCCATGGTTTGGTACGTGCCGCCGCTGTCTCCGATCCAGAACGCAGTGCAGGCCGGCCAAGTGGAAACCGTCACCGTGGGCCGCAGCGCCGAGATCCCGGATCTCTCCACCCTGCGCATCCCGCTGCAATACCTCGCCAACCTGCTCACCGCCGGCGACGAGAAGCCAGTGGCCCGCGCCCTGGAGCGCATGATTGTGATGCGCGCCTATATGCGCGGCATCCATGTGGACGGCGTGCAGGAACGCGAACTACTGGAAGAGGCGGGCCTGACCGTACAGCAGGTAGAAGAAATGTATCGCTATATGGCCCTGGCCAACTACGAAGACCGCTTCGTAGTGCCCTCAAGTCATAAGGCCTACGCGGAAAACGCCTACGACATGAAATCCTCCTGTGGTTTCAGCTTCGGCAACGGCTGCAGCACCGGCAACGACAGCACCAATATCTTCGGTGGTAAGCAGCACGCAGTGCGCGAAGTAATACCCGCCAAAGTGGTCGACTAAGGTCGAGCGGAGAAAACCGATGAAAGTATTAAACCTGATCGCCCGCCTGCTGGATTACCCGTCCGATGAGCTGGTGGCGCACTTGGATGAATTAACCAACTGGGTGGCGGAATCCGAGGATCTGGATGCCCCCCTGCGCGACATGCTGTTGGCATTTATCTCCCACTACGAGTGTATGGATGCGCTTGACTGGCAGAGTGAATACGACGGCCTGTTCGAGCGCGGCCGCGCCGTATCCCTGCATATCTTCGAGCATGTACACGGCGAATCCCGCGATCGCGGCCAAGCCATGGTAGACCTGACCGCGCGCTATCGCAGTGCCGGTCTTGAACTGAATGAACGCGAGTTACCGGACTATCTGCCCACCTATCTGGAGTTCTGCGCAACCCAGGGTGAAGAGGCCTACGGCTGGGTGCATGACATCACTCATGTCATCGCCTTGTTGAGCGCGCGCCTGTCCAAGCGCGAAAGCCCCTATCACTTGTTGATGGACTCACTGCTGCTGATGGCAGGCGTTTTTGTCGATCTGACTGCACTTAAGGAAGAGGTGGCCAACGAGGAACGCGACGACACCCCGGAAGCCCTGGACAAAATCTGGGAGGAAGAGGTGGTCAGTTTTACCGGTGCCAACAATTGCGACCAGTCCATAACGCGGCCCAGCGCAGCGCAGCTGCGCGACGGCCAGCCCCTAACCTGGGCCCCCAGTGCCAAAGATGCAGCGCAGAATTCTGCCCAGCCCGCACCACAGGAGTAACAAGATGAACTATCTGAATACGCTGCTCTTCGCCATTTACCCTTTCGTCGCCCTCACGGTCTTCCTGGTGGGGAGCCTGATCCGCTACGACCGCGACCAATACACCTGGCGCACCGGCTCCAGTCAGTTATTGGAGCGCAAACAATTGCGCATCGGCAGTTACCTGTTCCATATCGGGGTGATCGCCATTCTCGCGGGCCATTTTGTCGGCCTGCTCACGCCCAAAGCGGTGTGGCACTTCCTCGGCATTGAAGCCTCCACCAAGCAGATGATGGCAATGGGGATCGGTGGTTTCTTCGGGGTGATCTGCTTTATTGGCCTTACCATTCTGATTAAGCGCCGCCTCACCAATCCGCGAGTGCGCGCCACCACTTCCAAAATGGACCTGACCATACTGTTGATGCTCTACGCCCAGTTAATCCTCGGCCTGATCAGCATCCTGGTTTCCGCCGGCCATATGGACGGTGCTGAGATGCTCAAACTGATGGCCTGGGCCCAGTCCATTGTCACCCTCGATGGCTCCGCAGCCGCAGCGGCTATCGCCGACGTGAATATCATCTACAAGCTGCATATTTTCCTCGGCATGACCCTGTTCCTGCTGTTCCCCTTCAGCCGCCTGGTACACGTATGGAGTGTTCCGGTGCAGTACTTCCGCCGCAATTACCAAATAGTCCGCGCCAAAGCCGCGCGCTAATCCCAGCAATTGTTAACCCGGCCCGCTATGAGCGGGCCTTGTGTGGAGTAGAGTCATGAGTGCATTACTGGCCTCCGACGCCGCCGGGCGCGAATTCGAACTGGCTGAAGCCGTGGCCGTTAACGGCAATGAAATCCCCGCAGACCTGATTTACCAGGAGATGCAATACCAGACCGCCAACTCCCCGCGCCAAGCGATTTACCGCGCAGCGCGGGCCCTGGTTATCGGTTGGCTTTTACGGGAAAAGGCCGCGGGGCAGGGGCTTTGCGCCGCCGATGAAGACCTGCATAGCGAAGCTTTCGATCACGCAGTTTCAGACCTTTTAAAAGGCGAGCTACAAGTGAGCCCGGCCAGTGAAGCCGAGTGCCGCGCCTATTTCGCAGCCCATCCACATAAATTCCGCTCCGATCCCCTCGCCGAAGTGCGCCATATCCTGATCCCGGCCGCACCGGATGATTCCGAAGCTTGCGCCAAAGCGCACGCCGCCGCCGAGGACATGCTTAAGCAGATCCGCGCCGATGCCAATCCGCTACAGGCCTTCGCCCAGTTGGCCCAATCCCACTCCGCCTGTTCCTCCGCCGAAGCCGGCGGCAGCCTCGGCCAAGTGGGGCGCGGTGATACCGTCGCCTCCTTCGAGCGCGCAGTGTTCGAGCAGGGCACCGGTTTGGTAGCGAAACCCGTGGAAACACCTTACGGTGTACACCTGATTTATGTAGAGCAATGTGAGCCGGGCCGCCCGCTGGAATATGAATATGTTGCGGAGCGAATCGAGGAATACCTGACCGAAAAACGCCGCCGCCAAATGACCAGCGACTACCTGCAAAAAATGGTGCAGGCCGCGCAAATATCCGGCCTGGACTTATCGGGGGAGGCCCACTGAGGTGGCAGAGATTCGCCAACTGTTCGCGCGCAATCGCGCCTGGGCAGAGGAGAGGACGGCAAAGGACCCGGAATTTTTCCAACGTCTGAGTCGTCTGCAGGTTCCCAAGTATTTATGGATCGGCTGCTCCGACTCCCGCGTGCCCGCCAACGAGATTGTGGGTATGGCACCGGGGGAGCTATTCGTACACCGCAATATCGCCAACGTGGTGGTACATACAGACTTTAATTGCCTCTCGGTGCTGCAATACGCCGTAGAAGTACTCAAGGTGGAGCACGTGGTGGTGTGTGGCCATTACGGTTGTGGCGGCGTACAGGCCGCCATGGGCCACAGCGAATGTGGCCTGGTGGATAACTGGCTGCGCCATATCAAGGATGTCTACGCCCGCCACCAGCAGGAACTGGAATCCCTCGATAAAGAATCGCGTTCGGCACGATTGTGCGAATTAAATGTGATGGCACAGGTACAAAACCTGGCCATGACCAAGATAGTGCAGCACGCCTGGGACCGAGGCCAACGCCTCAGCCTGCACGGCTGGATCTACGATATTCGCGATGGCCTGATTCGAGACCTGGGTATGCGGATGGACGATCGCGGCCAGGTGCCGGAGATTTATCATGTTTATGGTGGGGTGCCGGAGGAGGGGTGAGGCTTTACTGCGTATCTTAATCAGAAAATCCCTAAGTTATTTTCTGCTCAAGCTTCTAATAATTGGGCGCAGTATAACACCCGTGGTATACACGGCTTTGAAATGAAGGCAAAGTCGAAATGGAAAAGCCAATACCGAGCCTGTGAGTGTTATGTGGCTAGCTCGCTTCTGATCTGCACCTCAGGTGCAATATGATGCAAATCAATATAAAGCTCAAGCATTGGTCTTCAGCCATAATCATCTCAGTTACAATTTACAGAAATTAACTACTGCTCATCAGCTTGTATTTGTTTCTCGGCCAGAATTTCTTGCTGCTTCTGTTTGGCACGCTCTTCGCGCAGCCTGTTAGACTTTACAACGAACTTACCATCAATAAAGTCAAAGTTTTTTGTAGAAATAAGCGTATATAAATCGTCTTTTTCACCAGAACCCTCTGTAACAAAGACAAAATAATTTTTCCCAACTTGGTCATCCGGTATTCTTAAGGTACAACTGGTATTATAATCATGTACTGCTGAAATAAAATTCTTCTTTTCCCCTTTATATATTTTTATCACTTCAAACTTAGCGACCTGCAGATATGCTGGGACATACATTAAAGATAAAAGTTTGCCTTTAAATACGGATTTTGAACGTTTAATAACTTTCTGAGGGTTTTGAAGAGCAATCGTTCCAGGGGCAATTATACAGGCTGATGTATTCAGGCTAATCAGTATAAAAAAAAGAGCTATAAGAAATTTCATAAAACAAAACATCATTAGCAATTGTAAATTAAGGGGCTGAAGTGATTTTTCCGTTCACCTAAGTTTATTAATTTTGTCCAGCTCCATATGTAGCAGAGGATACGGTTTTCCTTGACCATCTAGCGGAGATCTACCTACTACAGTAAAACCTAAATGCTTATAGAACTCTAGGGCTTGAAGATTCTGTTCGTTGACGTCAACTTTTGTCACACCTAGATTTTCAATGGCATACTTAGTTAAAAAAGTTCCAACGCCTGAGCCTCTTGATTCAGGCGCAATGAACAACATTTCAATATTCCCGTTAAGAACTCCACAGAATCCAAGAATCTTTCCATCCTCATTTTTTGCACACATCAGGTCTACTGAGTCGAAGTATTGTTCTAATATGAGCGGTTTAAGAATGACAATATCCTCTTCTTGCAAAAAATCGTGAGTAGCTCGAACAGAATCCTCCCATATTTCGATCAGCGTTGAATAATCGCTTTTACCTGTTGTCTCTACTTTCATATATTATTCTGATAGATATGTAATACCGTGAGAATCGGCATGCCGTGTGAGGCGTAGCATTTCCAGTAGGGCCTGTAAGGCCGAAATAAAAAGCATATACCTTAGTATATGAGCTTCACTCCTTACATTTTAATTTCTTGAACTTTCGCACTTTTGTACGAATATTTTTCATTGGGGATGAAGTGTTAAATTGAATCATTCGTCCCAGTGTGTAATTTTTATACCAACTTCTAGCATAGAGTTCATCGTTGCTCAGTGACTCGATTAGCTGCAATATTTGCTCGGTAGTCAATTGAAACTCTGATAGCAGATTTTTATAAGACCAATCTCGATATTGCCTGTGAAAATGATGAGCTAACCGACCAAGTTCATTCCATTGATAACCTGTTTCAGGAAAGTCTACCTTAAGTCCTCTTGATGTGAGGTCATACCATTTCAGGACCAGTTTTCCCCATCCAATCAAATATGACAGTGTATCGCAAACACTTATCTCAGTATTCTTTATATTACCTTCAACACCAATTTGTCGTGAGTATTCTTCCGGGATTTCTGAATAATCCGTAAGAAGTTTATCAAAAGTGGTTCGAATGGCTTGATGCAACTCTTCTTTATTATTGGGTATTGATGACATAGTTGATTAATTTACATAATGCCCGGCATAGCGGAAGTTTTGTAGCAAAATGGTTTGCATGCTAATGTCATAGCAAACATAAATGAGCTGAAGGAAAACTATTCAGCTGATGCTAATTGTTTATCTCCAAGAGTACCCTTGGAAATTTTAAATATCCAATGGGCACCAACTAAAATTGGTAAAATCCATGGCGTGGTTACCGGCTTAAACAATTGACTGACACTAACTTCACCAACTAAAAATAAGCAAGCGATACTTAGTACTCCAGACAAATAATAATAAGTACATTTTGTTAATATTAAGCTCACCCTAAACTCAAGAAACAGAAACATTCTCCATAATGAATATACTCCAAGAATACCACCAATGTAAGCTGGAATAATGAATTCAGGACGGAGTAATATTCCAAATGGAAAAAGTAAAGTGGCAAACAAAATAATGGCTGTAGATGGTAGTACCACCACAGTGAACTCAGTCCAATGTATGAAACGCTCAATCATAAAAAGCTAATGCTCTAAAAGCGGGTAGCCGTAGAAGCTAGGGTTGCCGGATGCACGTTTTCCGTGCATGAAATTGGTTGGCTTGTATGATAAATATTATCCAATTCCTTAGCACGGAACTAGACTCCCCGCCTGGCCAATAGCTTTAAGGCAGGCATTGAGTGCTTCTGTTGTTATCCTGGCTCCATTAAAAACGATGTCACATAAGATAGCAAAGACAAAGCTCAAGTAACTAACATATGCGAAACCGGTATAGTCATTGTAAATTATGGTGTAGAACCAATTCTGCTCAAAGAGATAAAAATATGAGCATATACCTGTTGATGCCAGCATTAACCCAGCAGGCAAGAATAATTGTTTGATAGCCCTAGGCTGCATAAATGAAGCAATTAATAAGAGGATAAAAACAATTGAGTTAGTGGCCAAAAAAATACGTATGTCCAAAGTTAATTTATGGACAATTTCCATGTACTTGATATGGCTGAAATCAATTAGTTTGGTCTTGGCAGTCTCAAGCGAGGCAAGCTTTGACTGCATAGATACCCTGATTGATCGTTCCCATTTTCTTCGACATTCGCAATCCAGATTTCGAAGTTTTGCAATTTGATTTGCAAGAATGGCTGGTGCATCTTCTTTGAGCTGTTGCTTTACCTTTTCAAGATCCCGCTCAGTTTTAGCTCGAAACTCTCGCGCTTTGGCACCTAGCAGACCTTCTAGCTTCGTTGGCGCAGGAAGTCGTAAGGCATCAATCCTTTTATCGGCTTCAGATTTAAGCTTCCATTCGATAAAGGAACTGCCTGATTTTTCTATGATATGAGGAGCGGCGAATGTAAATAGATATAGAGGAACAAATAAAAGCACCCCTAGAAGCCCCCAAATTCTTAGTGACACTTTTTCCATGTATTACTCTGGTACTATTTAATAGCGTATTAAAAAGAAATTATATTATATCTCGTTATTCTATTCCTTTAGATCACAGGGTCAAATCGTTAAAACCCAATAAGTTTGAATTACCCCGGCACTAGCACCGACAAAAGTTGCAAGAAAGCTTCAACCGGGCTCTATTTATTTCCTGCACAACTTATATCTTGCAGCTCGACTAAAAAAAGTGACTGTCAACTTCTCAGCTTTTGTTACAGCAACACCCTTGTAGCTTGGGCGGGTCCTATTTTCATAGGCTTTTAATGCCGAATTTTTGGGGCCGGAGTGTAGAAGCGGAGTGATGGAACGGAGGTCTCAGTCGCAATACGGCGATAATAACAGCGAGCAATCTATGGGTGGGCCAGATCGCCAGGTAGAACAAGCAATACTACGGTGCATTGAGTTTAGCCACAGACGCCTCAATAGAAGAGAGGACATTTCTCACACGTAAGCGCAACATCTCGACCTGCGTAACTGTTTCACGTGCTCCGACTTCACCGTACCAAAAAAAGTGATTGCCAGGGACACGGGCGTTTAGTGCACCAGAGGTTGCATAACTAAACTGATCCATTAAATTCTGCCAATTCTCCGGGTCAATCTCTTCGGATTTTGACAAAGCAGGAAGCGCGATATTTCGATATAAATGCTGAACCTGATAAAGCCCCCAATTGCCTCGATCAGTTAGCGCGTGGTCATTGTCTAGCACTTTATTACCAGAGATTGTGACGACCATGGGAAAGTCGGTAAATTTAAGGGCTCCTGTATCGGCAATTGCCCAATCCAGATCCTGTACAAAGTTGCCGTTATCATAGCGAGATGCAATCATAATCGCATTTAGGGCTACCGGAATTTCTCCGAGTACATCACTTTCGAACGTCTCCCAAGGAATAATAACGTGCCCGTTCATCTTGTTCTGAGCAGTCACGTACCTCTTAAACAACTCGTAGAATTGCGGCGCTTTCGAAAGCCCATTCTTTGACTTTGAGATTGCACCTGGTGCAGCCAGTAGCAAAGGGATAGGTGGGGTTGATGCAATTGAAACGTAAAGGCTCATATCCAGCCCGGCCGCCTGTGAAGCCTCGTAAACTGATTGAGTAATCTGCCCGCCTGCGCTCCAACCAAGAACAATGATCTCACCCGAAAGCCCATGCTTGTCCACGTAGTGTTTGGCGACCGCAGCTACTTGGTTGCCCCAATCACGGATCGAGAACGCAGGGTAGACTTTGGAATAGACCTTGTTTCCTGTCGGATAAGACGCGCCAAGAAAAGAAAAACCCTTCTGCCCAAACCAATAGGCGAGAAAATCCTTCTCGTCGCCACCAGGGTAGCCATAGGCGACACGAGCTAGATGAAACCCACCCGGAACGAAGATCACCAGAGGTTTTTGAGGATCGCCGGCTTTGAAATAATTCAGTGTTTCTATGCCGTTGGTTAGTAGCATTTCCTCACCTGGATAAAGGTGAGTATTTACCTTGGTTTTTTCGACCGTCCAACTCTGCACAGCCTGGGCTCCCAAAGAGACTAAAGAAAAGAATAACGCATGCAACACCTTAATATATAGCCTCATTTTTAGGCTCCTGTATGGGCTTAATACCTATTTATAGGCTTTTCTCATCATTAATCACTGAAATATTTCTTTCTATAAAGCTTCTATAAGCTTTTTGGGGGAGGAATGGGGATTTGTTCTTTACATTGAATTTTTCCAAAATATCCTTAACTTGTGTATCTATCATTATTCCTCCCACACGCACCCCTTTTTGATGAAGCTCTCGAATTTTGTTTACCCATTCGAAAGTATTTTTCCTAAATTCAAGTAATGAGAGTTTACTTGATGGAACACCATGCCCCGGTATTATCAAGCTTTGCTCATCACTTAGATTTTAAATAGCATTAATCGCTTCATTAAAGCCTTTAATTCCACCAAAATAAAATACTGGGTGCCAGCTGGTATCGAATACATCACCGACAAATATTGAATTACTTTCCTTATGGTAATAGATATTGTCGATTGCTGAATGAGACTTGACTTTAATGTGGGTAAAGCTATCCAAGTTAAAGGTATTCTCTATAAGTTTTCCACCTCGCTTTTCAAAGTACTCGTTTCCACCGGTGTGGTCAGAATGTGCGTGTGTGTTTAAAATGAAAGAGATTGGCTTGTTGTGAATTAATGTTTGCTGGTGAGAACTAGCTATTTCATTGAATGAAAACCGATATTATTTCCTTCAGTATCTTGCGCTATTGCGATAAAACCATGCTCCCCAATAGACATTTTAGGCACTACTAGCTTCCCACCTGCTGGTTCGACTCTGGCCAGTTCAACAGAACAATCTTCGCAATCAAAATACACTAGGATGCTATTACCTCCAGCTTCAACACCATCCATTTTACAAATTGCTCCGCTTGCACCCGGTTCTTGTTTCATTGGAAATGCCCACATCTCGGGCTGAGGAAAATCTTTTACTTCGTCGGGATTGTCTAGTCGAGTTAACTCCTGCCTGAGCACAGCTTCATAAAAGGACTTTGCGCGTACCATATCATTTACATAAATTTCAAACCAACAAACTGCATTTGTATTCATTTGAGTATCCTCACTGTTAAGTATCTAAGTATGGTTTGTATTTCTGGAGACATAACGAAGTTTTAGAAAAATCATCCATATTTTACGTTGGCGCGGAGCTAGTCTCTATTTGGCTAGTAAGGCCAATATACCCGCCGCCTTCAGCTCACCCTATTATGAGTCAATTTTACGCGCAATAATGAAAACTACCATATTATGCATTCCATGTTGCCATTGAACTTCAATGGTAAAACCAGCGTCTTGAATTTCTTTCGCTAATTTTACTTTTGTTAGGATGAAGACATCGGGCATTATGCCCATGAATTTTCCCAGAGGTGCTAAGAGCTTAATAAACCGTATATAGGAATTGCCCATACAAACGGTACTACTCACGAAAACACCACCGGGCTTGAGGATTCTAGCAGCTTCTGCCAAAACATCTTTTCTATCTGGTAGTAAGTGAATAACATTTAAACCCAATACTGCATCAAAACTCTCAGACTCAGCATTGAATTCGGTTAACGTACCTCTGGTAAATCTAATATTATCGATGCAGGCTTCCCTGGCCTTAGTTCGACCAATCTCAAGCATGTTTTCAGATATATCTACCGCTTCAATATGTTGCACATACGGAGCGTGATAAATCGCCGTAGTCCCTGTTCCGCAGCCAAACTCCAAAATATTCATATCAGGCGTAAAGAATTTCTGGGTATCTGAGAGCTTCTTCTGATAACTTGCCTCGTCAGAAATAGGGCTCCTAGCATACTCCTCTGCTTTTCTATCCCAGAACTTATCAGACCTAGTCATATCAGTTCCTATATATAAACGCCAAGGCGTTATCGACGCTGTTTTTTTACTCCCTGATTCATAAAGCCTCAAGCTGCGGACCGAAGCGTCCGAAAGCCTTAATATTTTATATTTCTAAAACCCATTAAGGACACCCCACAACTTATCCCAGCGTTCAAGCTTTTCATCGGCACTCAAGAGTCTTGGCTGAATTTGAATAGGATTGCCAAGTTGATTCACGCCTTCCAATAAATTGGAATTTACTGCCCCGCGAAGCTGACCATTTATATTGCAGCCTACGGCTAGTAGTTCATTACAAGCTTTGCAATGGTAGAAATTAGCAAGCTGATCACCATTTTGTTTGGTTGAAATCCCATCACCAATGAAAGCCACTGACATATTCGGATCACTTATAATAAGTGACGGGTTGGCTTGGCAATAATTACAATCGCAAACGCGCGGATTCAAACCTTCGAGCGGTCCAGCTAACTGAACTTCAACCCGCCAACGGTTACATTTACACGATCCCTTAAAGAGCATAATAATTAGTGCCAATTACGATGAAAGATACGCTTGCCTCAATTGCCGGAGGCTACTGGCGCATTTTTTGCCGGTATTGTGGCAAAAAAAGGTAACAGCAACCGGGGATCAGATTGCAGGCATTTGGTACGCCCAGCATAGGCGTGAACTAATAGGATGAAACTTCCCTGTAGGAAGATCACCATTTAATGGCATTCCATTAAATGCTAACTACCAGCGAATGGCAACTGCAACACGGTGAGATCTTAGGGGGAGGGGGCCGCTGGCAAAACTACGAATTGACAAACAGCAACATCATTTAATGCTTGGCCCACAGGGGAGGTGGCCAAGGACGCCGAAACCGTGCGATTTAATGGGTAGAGTAAATGATGCAGTTCTGTAGTGAAAGCCATATCCATGTTTGCCGACAAACGAGGTTAAGAGAGACTCGCCAGAAAGCCACTCAAATTCATCTGGATCTACAAGGGCTGATGCAGATGAACTAAATGCCTTGCGACATCGAGAGCAATGGCAAGATTTTGAATCTCGAAGTTTTCCATTTACTCTATATTGAATGTCTCCGCAGAAATATTCTCCCGTTATAGGCATAAATTCTTCCATGATTCTTAACGCCGCCAGCACAGGCCGGAGCGCGTAGTGCGGAGGTTCACCCCAAAAAGTGAGCGATTATGCCTAGCTTTGTTATGATTGATTAAACACAACCTTCCGCCAATATTAATTGACTATTTGTTGTGTTGTGGCGTATCTCAAATAGATCCTGTGCTTCTGGATCAGCTAAAAACTCTTTTGCTTTTTCAGTTGATGGAAATTCCAATATCACCAACCTCTCCGGAATCCAATTACCTTCCATTATTTCTGGAACCACTCCTTTTACAATGTATCTGCCGCCATGCTTTTCAATAAATACCGGTATTTTTTCAGCGTATTCTAAGAAGCTCTCTAATACTTTAATTGAGAAATCTAAAACCAAATACCCTTTCATTTGCATTTACACCATAATCTCTTTTGATGCATAACGCCTCAACCAGCCGGCCGCGAAGCGTTCGGCTGGATTAACTTATTGTGTGATATGTTCTCGTACCAGTCGGCACGCGAGTACCGGACTGGGGGATGCTTCGGTTAGCACTTGGGTATTGCCTTCGATGATCATAAAGCTCTGGGCGACTCGTAAGCTGATTAAGCAATTCGAGAGAAAGTTGGAGGACTTCGCCAAAACCGATGCCTGGAGGCGGTTCGCGTTATCATCTCCAGTGAAACCGAGGTCCAGCGGTCGATCGCCTCATTCACCACGCACGAGTAATTGCAGGTCCTCCGGATTCCCTTCGATAAGGCGGCTAAGGGATTCGGCGCGCGAGATCCGACCGTCTCTTAGCGTGTACAGGCTGATTACCTTGATTGTGAGCTGTTGGCCATCTTTCGCCTTCGCGCGCACCAGATGCACATCAGCTATCCGATCGCCCTCGCCAATTACGGAAAGGTAGTCGAACCTGACGGCCGAGTACTCCATACGGAACAAATTGATACGCGAATCGAGTTGCGATCGCCCAATCGTCGTGTCATCGATCTCCTGCACGAAGTCTTCGGTAAAGTAGCGGTCGGTGACCTTAGAATCAGCGTTCGGATCACATACCGCTTTGGCCATCTCATCCAGGAACGCTTCGGCCTGTTCACTATTCATTTTTCGATTCTTCTTCGTTCGCGTCCGATTGTGGTCGAACGCATGGACAGACATCTACCACTGTCTAACGTTAAGGTTGACCGAGCCGTCATGCAGCTCGCAAGAATTTAACAAACTAGGCGAAGCCTATCCCGCGAATTTGATTATAGCGGCTTCGGGCCAGTGCTCAGTTATGCGCAAGTTGGTCCGCCCAAACCTTCGGTAGCCGGTTGGCAGTAAAGACAACCGCTGCCCTGAAAGTCGAAAGTGAGTAATGCACGAGTATTGCACCGGTTCATGATACTCGGGTCAGAATTTCCATGGAATGCGTGTACAACTCTGTTTCTATCAATTCAGAAAGCTCCCCATGCGTCACATGTCTCAAGGTGGAGCGTAGGCTGTACAGCCCAGCCACCGGCTGGGCGATCTTACCTGGCCTGGTTATAGCTGTCGCACATTGAACGACCTGCTTAGAGCGATTTCATTTATGTGACGTTTTGTCTTCGCGCCGGCGCATGCTAAGTATTGATGTATGAACTTAATCCCCTCCTATACCTCCATTGGAGGTAGGGTAGGCATCTTGGCTTGGCGCAACGTCAGGCGATTTATAATTTGGACTTGTATCCATTGGTTCCGAAAAATGAATAATCACCAAACCGCCAACCAATGGAAATAGCCAAACCAGGATGCATTGGATGATCTTTTGAGCCCTATGGGAGTAATCAGAACGTATACATCTGTATGAAGCGTAAAGATTAAAAGCTGCTAGCAAAAATAAAGAAAATATCAAACCATATTCTTGGTTCATAGACTATTAACCTTCGTACTTTTAGCAGATTTGGAGCAAAGCGGAAAATTAGATCGACATCAAGTGCATGTTAGCTTTGTTTGCACTTAACTGTTTTATCAATAGCTTCAGACCAGGCTGATTGACTATCAAAGTTCTCAACTAGACCATTGTTAGCTTGGTTGTCGGTGAAAGCACCTATACCATGCTGAATCATGTATTTTGGATGATAGGTCGGTAGCCCTCGTTCACTTAAAGCCTTGCATACCTGCTCATTACTTTCCAAGATCGCATTGATCTCTGATTGTAGAAGAGAAAACTGTTGCTCTGAAAGGCCGCTTAATGTATTCATGCGAAGAACTATGACGCCTTGATGTGATGTTTTATCGCTAACCCTTTTGGTGTCATAAATTCCATAAGTCATAGCAGCGTAATACATTTTTGCTGCATCTGAATAATTTTCAGAGTTTAGGCATGTCTTCATGCCTGCAAATATATCAGCAGGATTTTGATTGGCCTGGAGCTCATTAATATCCACACACGATGCTGGCTTGGATGCTTCTAGGTTTCCATTACTTTGAAAGTTTGTAACATTAGTGTTGTTTGCGCATGACGTAATAGCTATGGATGCCAGTATTGTAAATATTTTATTCATATATTTGATACCTCTTGTTAAGCCACCAGTATTTTAAAAATAATACTGTATTATATCACCTTTAAATATATCCCAAAAATAAAGGATCACTCTAACTAAAAAACATACCAATCAGTGTGTTGGCTAATGGTGACAAAGCTATTTTAGTGGCTATATTAGTTTTCCCCGATCCTTACTGCGATGAAATCGTCTTGTGCTAGCGTGGCGTAAGCACGGAATGTAGGTTATCGAATATGGATCTAATATCATGTTACTCCGCGATCCACTGTTCCAAGTCCTCTACGGGCCTTGGTAAGCGCCCCAAAAGCCACTCCGCGCAAGTTCCGGGTCTGAATTCAGAATCATGGCACTCAATGACCCATGATAAAAACTCTTCCGGTCCGCCATTTATGTAAGGAGGTGGAGATACTGGATGAAACGAAGTCGGCAACCTTTCATCCACAGAAAGGTAATTTAGAACATAGCCAAATTCTTGAACAGTATGCCATGCGAACTGGTGAGTTATATCGATCTCAAACTTTACCCACCAGCGACCTATTTCATCTGATCCTTTTACAACAGTACCATGAATCGCAGGAACTTTTTCCAGGAAATCGATCAGCTTTGTAAATGCGCGGTCATCCATAGTGTCCCTTGACAAGGAATTTTAAATAAGCTGAATCATATCACTTGTCATACTTAGGATTACAACCAAATCGTATAAACGACATACTTACCTGATTCGCAGTATAATGTTATGAAAGTGCTTTCTTTAGTTTCTGGTTCAATAGAAAATGAAAGCCAGCCTTCAACTGGCATCAGTATCTTATCCGGAAATTTATCACTTTTTGTTTCCAGGATAGCCTTTTCGAATATGCAATCCCTAAATTCAGACAGATTAATATTATACGTTAATTGCTTTTCTGACTTTATTTTTACTTTTGCCCCACCTTCGATTATATGTTCGATAGATACTCCAATAGAATAATTTATTGAAGATTCTGTATGGGCATCATAGCTGCAAAATAGAACTGTAAGTATTAATAGATTTCTCATAATAGATATAAAATACTAAAATCTGTCTGAAAAAACATAAGACAATGGGATTGCTGGGCGTTGCATTGAGGTTGTTTGTTATGTGTTGGTCGGGGCTCTAATGCCTTCAGCTTCTAATCTAAAGCTCAATAATTTCTTTGCTAGTGGGTGTAAATTCGAAGTGTTGATTTCTTTAAGTCTACGTTTGCCTAAACGCTTATCCAGTGTTGCTAGGGATTGAATCAATGGATCTTTAGAATCTAGAGCTTCGTCCACTTTAAGATCATGAACGAATTCCCAGCAGGCTTCATAGGCATCTTGTCGAGATAACTCTCCATACTCCACCTCACCATAGGATAGTTTCTGCTTTTCACTTACATGCTCAGGCACATCGGAATCAGTAACCCAGCGATTATCTTTTCTATAGTAATCACCACTCGCTCTATTCCAAAAGGCCCTTGTACAGAAGTTTGCTATGACCTCTTTATCAAGAGTCAACCAGGCATGTCCACATGAGCAGTTTCCATAACTGGTACTATTGATAGAGATACGGCCATCCAGGGATGGAGAAAATTTTTCTTCAACTAGAGATTTCAGCTTGCTCCACATCATTGGGAGATATTCCTAATTACTAATAACATCTAATTAATAAATCGATTCGATTGCTGTGGCCAATCAAAGATTAGGGTTCTGATAACTGCATCCTTCTACACGAGAACACCAGAACTCTACGCTTTTGTTGTAAGTTACCTTTATAGGGTTGTCCATTTCTAAATGTTTGATCCATGGAGCATATAGATACTTGTTAAGATTAATACCCAGTTGAGAATAAGCTAAGGCTTGAGTAAAGAATCCTAACGTATACAAACTTAACATCATTAAAGATAAGATCACTATCTTCTTCATGGGATTAGCAAATATATTAGTAGAGTTTTGATTGGTCTTAAGTTCATCAATAGTTATACATCCTATTGGCTTAGATATCTACGGGCATTCAATATCTTTACAGGTCGGGGTGTATGTGATCTCCCCTTAAAGGTCATGCTGAAAACTCATACTTGCTGTACTACCTTGGACTAAGCTTTTTGTACCTTCCCACTTAAATTCATCTTCTCTTGTCTCAAACAAGTTAAGAATCAATTTCAATATACTGTCTGATTCTAGAGAGTCGGTATAATAGTAATCATGAAATGATACTGTATAGAATATACTTCCCAGATGTATTCCTTTGCTATATAGCCTCATTTCATTCTTTACGTCTATGCCATCAAGCTCGTAATAAGCATTGCCGTTTTTTTCATAACTCTGCTCTTTTTGAAAATCAAAAAGATACCCCGGCCTTGAATATTTTCCAGACTTAAGATGCTTAATCTCCTCGTTGCCCCAGGCTGTGCTGGGTGCAGGTTCTGAGGCGGTATAAACCGTGATATAGAGCGCATATTGACCTTCTGGAGATGTGGCGATGATCATACCCTCACTATCCTCATAGCTCCACTTGCCTGGCAGTGAGACGCTCCAGTATTCATGATCAAGGTGTGTTCTTGCTTCTAAACCACTTAATTTTTCTACCGGTATATTTGTAGCGCAGGCAGATACAAATATTAACGCTAATAACCCGAAGTACTTATACACTTTTACACCCTACCGAAGGTAAATCAGAATACTCAAAAGAAATCGCATCATATCATTTGGTCAACTGATTCCAAAAATCGGAAGATTTTCTATCCAGAAAAAAACTATCTATCGATAGGATCGTCCGGGTTGGAAAAATTACTTATGAGTAGAAAGGGACTTACGTACCGGATATTCAGGCCTGAAGCACTTAATGGAAAGGGCATCGCCATTAAAAATATAGGCACAAAAATGATCTTATTGGATTTTATTCAGTTTGTTTTAGTGTCAAAGCTGCGTAAAATCGATTGATATTTATTGGTATTTTGGCCGGAATAGGGTGGCCTTTTGAAGGCCGATGACCAAAGACCAAAGGGATTCGAGAGAATCAAGACATCTAAGAGTTTTCTAAAGAACCATCTTCTCACAGGAGAACGGTAGCGTGACGTAAGAGACAGTAAAAGGCGCTGACCCAAGGTGCAGCAACACCAAGGGCCAGCTGACCAAATTGATAACATGACTATCAAAATGGCTATATGGATCATACGCTAGAAACCCGCTCGTCTTCAATAAAGTGGAGTACATTCAGCGGCTTGGAGCGACTCCCCAAGCTCTGGAAGCGTTGTGCCTGCCTTTTCTTCTTCTATGCCTACCGTTCCCGCGCACCACCCCGTATTTCCTCAAGACATTACTTTTTCAGCCTTCCATCAGAGAAGGTCTACCTATGGTTTGAGTATCAGTAGGAAATAACTATGTTGATCTTAAAGCGCCGGACTGGTGAAAACTTAAGAATTGGAGCCAATGTCTCCATCACGGTATTGGAAGTTAAGGGTAATCAGGTGAAGATAGGAATACGTGCTCCTAAATCTTTACCCGTTCACCGTGAAGAAATATTTATACGTCTACAAAAGGAATCTGCTCTAAGGAATGGAAATTGATGAAAACCTAGTTATAAACATGGAAGGCATGTTTTAGGGGTGGCTATACCATAGCTTAAGCCCCCCTAGTCGTATATTTGACAGCGGGTACAATACTCATGTGTAGATTCATTGGTTTTTTTTGGGGGGGGTAAGAAATTGTGTGGAACAGCTCGTCTAGTAATGCAATAGAATCTAAGGTATCGGTATGTATCCTTTTTTATGAGTGAGTCCCCATAAGCTCTTACAAATTTTTTGGTATTTCTAATAAATTTTGATGAGTATAATAAACCAAGATGCTCATATATTCATTTACTTCTAAGCAGAGGCTAGCACTTTAAAGAATTTAAATCACCTTATATACAGGTAAATAATAGATTACTTCGAAATATAGTTTCAGTTTATGTAAATAATTTAAAAATAGATTTTCTGCATGTATTATATTCCTTGCCAATTCCTAAGGTAAATATGTTAAGAATGTCATCTATATCTACTTGATCTTGCGCTTTCTATTAGTTCAACGAGTTTCTCTATTGATAGACATCTTCCCCTCAAATGTATTACTGCATGGCAGTTTGGACATATTGGAATCAAGTCAGTTTTAGGGTTAATAATTTTTCTTTTTTTTACTTCTGACAAAGGTTTAATGTGATGAACATGAATAAACCCTTCAGCATAATTTCCATATATTTCTTTAAAACTAACTTTACAAGCAAAGCATCTCGATCCATGGTGGTTTATACACTCTTTTCGTGCTTTTGAATTTCTTTCATGGGAGTTTACGTATATTTTCTTAGTTTCACCTTCTTCAAAACTCTGAGGGTGTAGTATTTCTTCAGGAAGCTTAAAGCTATCGTTGTTTTTGTTATATGCTTTTGTTATTGCGAGCAAATATGATTTGTTGAATGATTTGGTATAATCACTTGTTTTGAAAGACTGCTTAATATTGAAGTCTCTTATAAATTTGTTGATTTCTTGATGTGAAATATTACGTACTTCACCTGTAGATGGTGTTAGCTTTATTCCTTCTTGGGTTACCTTGTAAGAAAATTTTTTCTTTTGAGTCATTGTAACCCAGCCTTCTTCTTGCATTGAGGTTGCAAAAGATAGGAAATCATCTACTGAGAAATTTATTTTTTTCATTCTGATCTCCTAGCTTATGAAAGTCCTAACGTTAACATAATCGATCAACGAAACAGTACGATGCCTACCCGTCGGATATCCGTAGAAGAGGAAAACTCCGCTATGTTTATTATGACTTTCCATATAGGATAAGAGAGTAATCACCATTTGTGCTTTTATATGCTTTTCCCAACCTGGAGAAGCCAAATTTTCTAAACAGGTGATGCATAGGAGTATTATCTTCACGAGTAGTAGCAAAACACGTGCTTTCAGAGAGGCTCTCTAGAATAGCTTTCATTAATAAGTTACTGTAGCCTTTACCTCGGGCAGATTCCGTCACATATAACCAACCAAGCTCATATTTATAAAGACTCTGCCCCAGAGCATTTGATTTTCCAAAAACACTAGCTTTATAGCTGCTATTTGGATTTTTAAGAGCTCCAACAGCGACACAGTTATTATCTTTGATAAAGATAAGCTTCTCAGCTTTATAAATTCGCTGTTTTAGTCCTTCAGTCGAAACTTCACAACCTTCGAAAATTAATTTTTCAAACACCTCTAGTTCAGATTCACTGCAATCTTCGGGCGTTTTAATAATCTGTTGTATACTCATATCTCATCTAGCCTAGATCAGAAGTGCCGTAGGCGCACCTGGTTTATTTGTTAAGCCTGTTCTTCAATATCATCTGTTGTTTCATACAAGCCAGGGTGAGTTCCATCAATAATTGAACTTAATGAGCTGCGTAGTGAGTCATATTTTGGATTTGTGTGGAAATCATCACTTCTTAGATGGCTAAATAAATTGTAAGGCTTATCTTTTGATGGGTTCTCATCTAGGTAAAACCCTTCAAAATCTGGTTTGTGCATAACCGTCTTTACTCTGCCAGAAGTCAAATTGGCTGCTTTTCTTATATTGTGATTAATTGTCCACATTCCATTATTTGAACCATCAGCTTTATACTTGGCATCTAAGTCATGAATGGCGATTGCAGAAGCGGCAAACTGGTCAAATATTTTTATGAATGTAGGTATATTTGCTTTTCCTCTGCAATTTATTACGCAATAAGAATTCTCCAGTGATTCACTTTCTATGAGATATTGATATGCTAAGTATTCGGTATCCCCCTCAACCAATATTGAATTTTCATAAAAGAAAAACTCATTTACAGTTGGGCAGCACTTATTAAGCATTTTTAGATTGTCTTTTTCCTCATCGGTGAAGTTTGCTTTGTCAGTTTGAAAATAATAAATTCCAGTGGAGGTGTCTGATACTCTTATGAGAGTGGTATGATCTTGAGTCAAATCAATAAATATGGGTGAGTGTGTTGTACATATTATTTGCCATCCATCAACCTCAGCAAGTGCACAAATTGCTTTTCTAGCAGCTCGGATAATTGATGGGTGCATATTGATTTCAGGTTCATCAAGAAGCAACACTTTTGGAGCTTGATCATCTACAACTTTGCTTCCTTTTTTAAACTTACCTTCGCTACATAGTGCACTTATCGCAGACCATAAAAATGCTCTTTGGATACCTCTTCCCTGGTGTTCCAGAGAAGAAGATCTTCCATTTGCTTTTATGTAGAATTTACTTCCATCTTTTATTGCATCTTCGGCTTTGAATTTTCCGACGCCGGTCTCAAAGTCAACATTTACACCTGCAAATAGTTTTCTCAGTTCCTCTTCGATTTTGCTGTTGATCGGGTTGATTTCAGAAGAAATCTCAGCCTCTACTTCTTTTGCTAGTTTATTAATTTCCGTGATAATTCCAGTAAGCTTACTTTTATCGTCTTTCAACTTCCTTGCAGCATTTTTGGAAGCTAGGTCTTTCACGACTTTCTCTAAAGCCTCATATCCATCATTTGGATTGACTCTTATTGGCGTTGGCAATCTACTTTGGAGAATAGTATTCCATCCCCCTGCACCGCCTTCTTTCCAGTCGTTAGTTTGATTACTAAAGCTATGCTTAACTCCTTTTTCATCAGGAGTTGACCACCTAATCTGGAATTTTGCACAACGACCAAAACCAGGATCGTTTTCTAAAACCCACTCTTGACCGATTGAATCAATGTCAGCATCGGTTATATCTGTAAAAATACCTGTGATCTTAATAATATTGTTTGGATTTCTATTATGAAAATGATCAAGTGTTAAAGAAGATCCCATAGATACATAGGCTTCATAGGCATCTAGGATTGTTGACTTGCAGCTATTATTAGGTCCAATCAAAACAACTATGTTATCAATTAGTATTTTGATTTCTTCATTTATTCCTTTGAAATTTGAAACAAGTAACGCAGCTAATTTCATTGAACTTTCCCTGTTTTATGAGGTGCTTGATCGCATATGTAGAAATATGCTTGTATCATATCATTAAGAGTAAGAAATCACCGCAGCGAAAGTAAATTATTAAATCGAGTCATAAACATTGTTGTAGCAAATTTTCAGATGATATAAGTATCTATTTTAAATGTAGCTAACTTATTTATTTTGATTAAAGTTATTGGCCAATAAAATTTAGTAACTTATCGTATGTACTGCCGTAAATGTATAAAGCTATTCTTGATATTTGGATTTAGAAATACAGGAAAGTCAAGTTTTGTTATAAATCTCTAAGCTATAAAGGAAAAACATGTAGTGGGTGTTTGCTAAAATAATTTGTTCGGTTGGAGAGCTTTATATATTTTGGGCTAGCAAGTTTCCAAATGGACATTATTGTATTGGCCGTGCCTAGCCTCAAGCACTAGACGAAAACAACGCCGCCACCGCCAACAAAGTAGCTACCCAAATTCCACAAAGAATCTTCCAGAAAAGGGAGGCATCCCCTTTTTCAGTAGGATCTTCTCTTAGGTAATCCGGGTTCGGATTGGCGAGGTCGCGCATAAATTCCGTTAGGGTGGAGTAGCGCTGTTCCAGGTCGATACTGCATCCGCGCTCCAGGGCGCGGTCGAACCAGATGGGGACTACGGGATTAAACTGGCTGGCGGTGCGGTAGCGCAGGCGTTCGAAATCAGCGTGGGAGCGGCAGTTTTCTATTTCCTCGCCGTAGGGCAGTTCGCCGGTAAACATTTCGTAGGCAATAGTGGCGAGGGCATAGATATCGCCGCGAATACCGCTGTTGTGCCCGAGGATATAGTGAGGGTCGGAGTAGCTGGCGGTGCCTAGCGCTTCCGGGTGCTCCAGGGGACGAAAAATCTCGGCACTGCCGGCTACATAAACTGAGCCGAAATCGATAATTTTTACCCGCCCGTCGCCGTCGATCATGATATTGGCGGGGCGCAAATCCTGGTGAATGGTTTCCTGATCGTGGAAGGCTTGTAGCCCGGTGGCAATTTCCTTAAGGATACGAAACGCCTCTGCGGGTTTAGGAAAGCGGTTGTGGGTGATCCACTGCTCCAGGGTGCTGCCCTGCACATACTCCATCAAGTAGTAGAGCGCGGTGCGCGGGCGGGTCTGGCGGTGCAGGCGCACTACCTGGGGGCTGCGAATACGCAGGCCTATCCATTCCTCCTGAATAAAGCGGTCGATATAGTGGATATCGTCTTCGTAATTTACCGAGGGGGTTTTCATTACCAGGATTTCGCCGGTGGCACTGTCGCGCACCAGGTACAACTGGCTGCGCTGGGAGGAGAACAGCTCCCGCTCTACCTGGTAACCATCCAATACCATGCCCGGTTCCAACTCTGGCGGGAAGGGCAGGCGGGTAAGCTGGCGGCTGTAGTCGTCCAGGGTGGTTTGTGGCAATGCTTTTACCTTTACCACTAATGCGGAGAGGTTATCGTCACTGCCGTTTTCCTCGGCGAGGCGCACCAGGGTTTCCGCTGTTTCCTGTTCACTTAGTTGGGTATCTGCCAGCAGCTCGCGCAGCAAATCCTGTTTGATAAAGTCGTGCACCCCGTCGCTGGTAATCAGCAGCACATCGTCCTTAGCCAGGCTGAGCTGGCCGTAATCCACTTGCAGGCCGGTATCCATTCCCAGCGCGCGGGATAGCATCTGTTGGCGGTGGGCCAGGGTGATGTTGTGGTCCCGGGTGAGGCATTTGAGGTTGTCACCGCGCAGGTGATAGATACGGCTGTCACCGATATGAAAATAATGGGCAGTGCGGGATTTAAAAATCAGGGCAGAGAAGGTGCAGAGGAAGCCCTTTTCCTGTTGGGGAAAGTCATGGCTCTTGCGGTATAGCTTGCTGTTAATGGAGGCGAGGATTTTCTGTCCGGCGTGGGCGACAGACCAGGTATCCGGCACCTTGTAATAGTCCCGCACAAACTGTTCGGTGGCGGTTTGGCTGGCTTGGGCACCGGCTTCGGCAGAGCTGACTCCATCGGCCAGTGCGGCGACTGCGCCCAGGTATTCCTGTAAGTGCGGGCTGGCTGGCCAGTGATAGATTGCCGCGTCTTCGTTCTGCGGTTTGATGCCGGCACTGGTGCAGAGGCCATGGCTCAATCGCGGTGTCTGGGCTTCGGGGTTTGCCTCGGTTTCTGTTTGCACCCCGGAATTGGTTTCGCTCACAGCTCTCTCCACTCTCTTTTCGTCCCCTCAGACCAACGGCGAAAAACAAAGAAGGGCCATTGGCCCTCCTTTGCGTTTGTTGCTTGATAACTGCTTTCCGATCACTCCACGCTGATCAGCTGCACCGTGCCATCCGGTAGCACTTCGGCGATATTGCCTTTGGGCTCCTCCAGGAACAGGCAGGCGAAGAAGATCACCGCTGCTGCGCCGCAGATAATCAGGAAGAACTGGCTGTAGCTGACATAGGACAGGGCGGTAAGGAAAGTAACCGCACCCACGTTGCCGTAGGCTCCGGCCATACCGGCGATCTGCCCGGTCATGCGACGCTTCACCAGGGGTACGACGGCGAATACGGCACCCTCACCGGCCTGCACGAAGAAAGAGCAGCACATGGTGGCAACTACCGCAGCGGGTATCCACCAGCCGCCGTTGATCTGGCTCAGTACAAAGTAACCCACTGCCAGGCCGCCGATCAGGAACATCAGGCTGCGGCGGCGTCCCAGTTTGTCAGAGAAGTATCCACCGGTTGGGCGAGCCACCAGGTTCATAAAGGCGAAGCCAGAGGCGAGCAGGCCGGCCTTCACCGGGCTCAATCCTTCAAAGGTTTCCAGGAAGAACAGGGGCAGCATAGAAACCACGGCAAGCTCTGAGCCGAAGGTGACGAAGTAGGCCAGGTCGAGGATGGCTACCTGCTTGAAGTTGTATTTCTCCAGCTCGGGCACACCTTCGCGCAGGTGGTCTTTGTTTACATTCCAGATCATGCGGGTCTGAAAGGCGAATAGGGCTACCAGCAGTCCCCACATTGCGTAAGTGGCATTCTGGCTCAGCAGGGCTACGCCGCTGGGAGACAGTTTGTAAGCCAGCGCTGCCAGTGCCAGGTACATGGGCACATTCATCAGCAGGTAGAAGTAGAAATCCCGCTTGCTGGTCACTTCCAGGCCGCCGCTTTTCTTCGGCTTGAAGTAAGTGGAGCCTTTAGGGGTGTTGCGGGCAACGCGGTAGT
Organism: Microbulbifer variabilis ATCC 700307; assembly: GCF_000380565.1. GTDB lineage: Bacteria > Pseudomonadota > Gammaproteobacteria > Pseudomonadales > Cellvibrionaceae > Microbulbifer > Microbulbifer variabilis. The sequence continues at coordinate 155,954 of NZ_AQYJ01000027.1, read as the reverse complement.
AGATGATGCCGTACAGGCCGGCGATGATGCCGGTGAGGCCCAGGGCATAGCGCCAGCCGTCTTCACCGCCGAACAGCAGGGCGATGGTGGGTAGGGTCATGGCACCGGCAGCAGAACCGAAATTCCCCCAGCCGCCGTAAACACCTTCTGCCAGGCCAACTTGTTTGGCTGGGAACCATTCACCGACCATGCGGATACCAATTACAAAGCCGGCACCCACAAATCCCAGCAGGAAGCGGAACAGGGCCAGGGATTCATAACTGTCTGCCGTGGCGAAGCCCAAACAGATTAAAGATGAGGTCATCAGCAGCCCGCTGTACACCAGGCGCGGCCCCAATTTATCCACCAGCATACCGATAATGATACGAGCGGGGATGGTGAGTGCCACATTGAGGATTAACAGGGCTTTTACTTGCTGGCTGGTGAGGTCGAACGCTTCCTTGATAAAGACCATCAGCGGAGCGTGGGAGAACCACACCACGAAAGTCAGGAAAAACGCAAACCAGGTAACGTGCAGCGTCTTTATTTTGGGATCGCCCCAATTAAATAAATTGAGGCCGCTGGATTGACTCATGACTATTTTCTCCGGCTTCTCAGAAATTTAGAGGTGGATAGGGTCATGGCCGATAGTATTTGAGCAGCGCTACAGGAAAAGCGCGCAAAAGGGGTAGTCAGGATAGGGGCTGATATCCGAATAGTATGGAGTAACCCCTTTGGATTAGTCCTGTGGAGTGGCGAGCATCGTGAATATCTTGCTAACTACCCCATGGTGAGTAGTAGCGAAAAATTGTCTTATCACCGAAAGGTTTTTGGGAGTAATTGTCGGCCTTAGGGTTTTTGTGCATCTTGCAAGCAGGTGGCTTCGAACAATCATGCAAACGTTACTGTATTTTTACTGCTTCTGTCTGTGAAGGGAGTAACTACCGTTCGGGGTATCGGCGTGATGGCCAAATATATTTTCCGAAAAATTGAAAAAATTGGGAGAAAACTGCCGTGCAATATACACAGCAACTCGCCGGACGTGCGCTGATATTTGCCTCGGCCATGTTTGCCGCAAACTTTTCTGTTTGGACACTCTATGCAGTGCTCGGAGTGGAAATCGGCGAGCAGCTGGATCTCTCAGCTACAGAATACGGCATCTTGCTGGCCGCGCCGATCTTAAGCGGTGCGCTACTGCGTTTTCCCGCCGGGTTGTTGGTGGAATATTTCTCTGCAAAAAAACTCATCCTCTTGCAAATGCTATTACTGCTGCCGGTACTTTTACTCTTGCCCTATATCGAGAGTTACGGTGCGCACCTCCTGGCCGGTTTGTGGTTGGGGATTTCCGGAGTCTCCTTCGTGTTGGGTATTCGCTATATCAACCCATGGTTCGAAAGGAGGCAGCAGGGCACGGCAATGGGCATTTTTGGTGCAGGCAATGCTGGGGCAGCCATCACCCTGGCCCTGGCGCCAGCGATCCAAAATTGGCTGGGGCGTGAATGGATCGGGCCGATTTACGGTATTGGTATAGTGATCATGATGGTGCTATTCGAATTTTGTGCACCTGAAGAAACCCGCTATATGCGCAGCCGCAGCAAGGTGGATATTCACAATCACCTAAGACCACTGATGCAGATCAAGGTATGGCGCTATGGGCTCTATTACTATTTTGTCTTCGGCAGCTTTCTCGCACTTTTACTGTGGCTGCCGAATTACTACCTGGCGGTGTACGAAGTGAGTACACAGGTGGCGATGGCTCTGACACTGCTGTTTGTGGCCCTGTCCAGTTCACTGCGTGCCCTGGGTGGCTGGTTTGCAGATCGCTATGGTGCGCGCACGGTGAATTGGAGTGTTTTCTGGACTTGTCTGGTATGCCTTTTTTTCCTCAGTTACCCCCCAACCAGTATGACGATTCATGGGGTGGAACGGGATGTGCATCTAAATATCGAGGTGGGCATTGAGTTGTTTACCTTGTTGTTGCTGGTGATTGGCATTGCCCAGGGGTTTGGTCGCGCCTCGGTATACAAGGCGCTACACGATAATTTTCCGGCACATATGGGCAGTGTCGGTGGCACTGTAGCCACAATCGGTGCGCTGGGTGGTTTTACCCTGCCAGTGCTGTTTGGTATCGCACAGGATTTAGTGGGTATTCACAGTGCTGCGTTTATGTTGCTCTATGGTGTGCTGGCAGTTTGTATGTTGGTAATGTACCTGGCAATCCAGAGAGAGCATCATCAACAGCGTTTGGCTTTCGCTCGGCAAAATAATTTTTTGCATGAGGATGCGAGTAACTCTGCGGCTTTGCCAGATAGGTAGTACCCACTACCAAAATGGAATTATGTGTGCGTAGAAGGTAGGGGGTAATGATTTTTTCTGTTGAAAAAAACTGTGGTTTCAACCACGTCTGAAAAATTGTAATTTGTCACTGTTCACTCCGTTGTTGCAAAGGAAAAGCGTAATGACCATTTCCAGATTCCCCAAAATATTCGGTGCTTTACTGTTGGGTGCCTGCAGCACTGTCGCATTGCAGGCCGCTGCGCAGGATGGTGAAAATGCCACTCTTGTCGACGCGCTAAAATCCGGTGAGGTCGGGTTGAATCTGCGCTATCGCGTGGAGATCGTCGACCAGGAAGATTATGACCAGGATGGTATTAATGGAGACGCAACCGCGTCCACTTTGAGAACCCGCCTCAACTGGCGCAGCGGCAGCTACCGCGGCTTCAGCGGTTTCCTAGAGATGGACGATGTTACTTCAGTCGGCAACGATAATTACAACTCTACCGTCAATGGTAAAACCAATTACCCGGTTGTGGCTGATCCAGATGGTACCGAGGTTAACCAGGCCTATATCCGCTATAACGGTGAAAATTCCGTAGTCACTGCCGGTCGTCAGCGTATTAACCTGGATGGCCAGCGTTTTGTCGGTGGTGTTGGCTGGAGGCAGAACGAGCAGACTTACGACGGCGTACGTTATCAGTATGGTAGCGCTGACAGTCTGCAGTTGGACTACAGCTATGTGTACAACGTAAACCGGATTTTTGGTGAAGATAGCGCCGGTGCTGAATTTGAAGGCAATATCCAGCTATTCCATGCCAGCTACCCGGTGGCTGAAAACCACAAAGTCAGCGGTTTCGTTTACAACCTGGATTTAGAGAATTTCGTTGAAAATGCCAGCCGCACTTATGGGGTGGACTACAAAGGGAATTTCGGCCCTGTAAAAGCCAATCTGAGTTATGCACGCCAGAACGATATTGGAGATAACACCTTCGATTACAGTGCGGACTACTACCTGGCAGAAGTGGGTACCGACCTGGGCCCGGTCACTGCGAAACTCGGTTATGAAGTATTGGGTTCCGATAATGGTGTCGGTTTCAGAACGCCTCTGGCTACCCTGCATAAATTCCAGGGCTACACCGACCAGTTCCTGACAACCCCCGGTGATGGCATAGAGGATATGTACATCAGCGGCGCTATGAAAATAGCCGGCGGTAACTTGAATATGGCCTATCACAATTTTGATGCGAATGAAGGTTCCGCAAATTATGGCCATGAGTGGAATATCAGCTACGGGCGCAAGCTGACAGAGGAAATTTCTGCACTGGTGAAATACGCCTCTTATCAGGCTGACGACCACAAGGTGGATACCGACAAGTTCTGGTTAATGGTGACCGCCAATTTCTAATTAAATAAAGCAGCTCCATAGCGAGGCCCCCGGCTCCGGCCGGGGTTTTCCCTGTAAAAACCGATCAATTTCTGTAGAGGAATTTTTCGGTTTTTAGTAATTCTGCCCACTGAATTTCCATTTTGTGATGTTATTTCCCTTAACGGTTGGCATCACTGTGAGTACCTAAGGAGTACCACCTTTGCCCCAAGCATAAATTAACCAGCTTGATACACTGACATCAGTTTAAACACCGAGTCCCGCTACCTAAACAGCGCTGATTTTTATTGTCGCTGCAAGGTGCCGGGACCGTGGCCGTACCGGCCACCAGGGTCTAGCGGGAAACTGCGCGGCCTCCCGACATTGGAAAGGCGTTTAATGTTACAAGACAATTTTGGCCGTAGGTTTTATTACCTGCGCCTGTCCGTGACGGACATCTGCAACTACCGCTGCAACTATTGCCTGCCCGAGGGCATCGGTTGCGGACGTTCCCTGGAAGGGGAAAATCCTCTCTCAGTGGCTGAGGTGGGCACATTGGTGCGCGCTTTCGCTTCCCTGGGTACGGAAAAGGTACGCCTTACCGGCGGGGAGCCCTCCCTGCGCAAAGACCTGGTGCCACTGCTCGAAGCCGTGCGCGCTAGCGATAAGATTCGCCGCTTGGCCATCACCACCAACGGTTACCGCCTGCCCAGTCAGATTGACGACTGGCACCGCGCCGGCCTGGATCAGGTGAATGTCAGTATCGACAGCCTCGACCCGGCTCAATTCCACCATATCACCGGGCACAATCGCCTGGATAAAGCCTTAGCCGGCCTGGATCGCGCCCTGGCCTTGGGTATCGATACCAAGGTCAACGCAGTGCTGATGCGCCAGTACAACCTGGCCGAGCTGGATAATTTCCTCGCCTGGATTCGCGAGACTCCGGTGACCCTGCGCTTTATTGAATTAATGCGTACCGGCGATAACCGCGAGTTCTTCGCCAGCAACCATGTCTCCGGCGGCGATATAGAAACCCTGTTGCTGCGGGAAGGCTGGGAGCAGGTTATCCGCACCCGCGATGCGGGCCCGGCGCGGGAGTACTTCCACCCGGATTACGCCGGCCGTATCGGCCTGATTACCCCTTACGGCAAAGACTTCTGTGCAAGCTGCAACCGCCTGCGGGTATCGGCCCAGGGCAAGTTGCACCTGTGCCTGTTCGCCGACCAGGGCTTTGATATGCGAGAAATCATCGCCGATGGCGATAGCGAGGCGCTGGCAGCTCATATCCGTGAGTTGATTGTCGATAAGACTGCAGGCCACCAGCTGCACGAAGGTTTTACCGGCGCTACCCGCAACCTGGCAATGCTGGGGGGCTAGGGTTATGGCCAGGGCTTTTGTTAGTAAATCGACAATCGGCGTGGTGTTGGCCGGTGGCCGTTCCAGCCGGATGGGCCGCGACAAGGCCCTGCTGGCACACCCCCAACAGGGCAATTTCTTGCAGCATGCTGAGGCATTGCTGAGTGAGCTTCCGCTGGAAAAAGTCGTGACCAGCGGCGCCCGCCCCGGAGCTATCGAAGATCTGGTGCCAGAGCGTGGCCCACTGGGCGGCCTTTATTCGGTGGCCCTGACAACCGGTGCCGATTCGGCCCTGGTGATTCCGGTAGATATGCCCCTGCTCGGGCGGGAGCATCTCGCAGAGTTATTGGCTGAAGGGCAGACAAGTGGCCGGCCCTGTTATTTTGAAAAATTCTTTTTCCCCCTGTGGCTGCCTTTAAATGGCGATTGCCTGGATTATTTGCGCCGCGCCGTTGAGGGCAGTGCGCGCAATTCTGTCGGCGCACTGTTGCGTCACCTGGGGGCCAAATCCATACCCATAAAAAGTGCCGGCGATTGGCATCGCAATATCAATACGCCGGCAGATTATCTCGGCTTGAGTACGCCGGATAAAACTCCAGAAAACAGTTTTTTGAGAGACCACTGATTATGTCCGCACACGCTAGCAAAGAATTTGTACCGCTCAATATCGCGGTACTTACCGTATCCGATACCCGCAACGAGCAGACTGATACCTCTGGCCAGTACCTGGTGGAAGCCCTTAAAACTGCCGGCCATCAGCTCGCGGATAAGCGCATTACCCCGGACGATGTTTATCAGATGCGCGCGCTGGTCTCCGCCTGGATTGCCGATCCCAAAGTGCAGGTGGTATTGGTGACCGGCGGTACCGGTTTTACCGATCGCGACTCCACGCCGGAGGCCCTGAGCCCGCTGTTCGACAAAACCGTCGACGGCTTTGGCGAGCTGTTCCGCCATATTTCCCTGGGGGATATCGGCAGCTCTACCGTGCAATCCCGCGCGCTTGCCGGCCTCGCGAATCGCACGCTGATATGTTGTATGCCCGGTTCCACCGGAGCCTGTCGCACTGCTTGGGAAGGCATATTGCTGGAGCAGCTGGATGCCCGCCACAAGCCCTGTAACTTTATCCCCCATGTGCGCTTTGCCAGCGCGCCCTGCGAGAGCCGGGGGTAATTCATGAGTCAGTTAACCCACTTAAACCAGCGCGGCGAAGCCAGCATGGTGGATGTTACCGAGAAGGACATCACTGACCGCAGCGCCCTGGCCGAGAGCAGCATCTGTATGAGTGCAGAGGCTTTTGCACTGCTGAGTGAGGGGGCGCACAAGAAAGGCGACGTTTTGTCTGTAGCTCGCATCGCCGGTATCCAGGCTGCCAAGAAAACCTCGGATTTAATTCCCCTGTGCCATCCACTGGCGTTGACCAAGGTAGCGGTGGATTTCGAATTGCAGCCGGAAAAACACAGTGTGCATATTACTGCTTTCTGCCGCTTAGCCGGGCGCACCGGGGTAGAGATGGAAGCGTTAACGGCGGCTTCGGTAGCGGCGCTGACCATTTACGATATGTGCAAAGCCGTGGACCCGGCGATGGAAATCGGCCCGACCCGCCTGCTGCAAAAAACCGGCGGTAAGCGCGGCCACTGGCGCGGCGATGCTGCGGACAAGGCGTAACAATTTCAGAGGTGTAAAGCGATGGTAAAGGTTCTGTTTTTCGCGCGTCTGCGCCAGCAACTGGGCATGGGTGAGATTACCCTGGAGGACTTTTCCGGCAGTCTCAGCGAGTTGCGCAAAACCCTATGTGAACAGCACCCGGATTGGAGCCCGCACCTGCAAAGAGACGATATCCGTATGGCCTTGAACCAGGAGCTGGCAGAAACTGGAGCCCAGGTGAAGGCTGGGGATGAAGTTGCATTTTTCCCGCCGGTTACCGGCGGTTAGTGGTGCCAATATGAAAGCCGTTGATCGTATTGAAGTCTGTGAAACGCCCCTCGACGTAGCGGCTGAATATACCGCGCTGCAAGGGAACAGTGGTGATGGTGCCTGCGCCCTGTTTGTGGGTTCGGTGCGGGACTTCAATGCGGGCAGTGATGTCTGCGGCCTGGCCCTGGAACACTATCCGGGCATGACTGAAAAAAGCCTGCAACAGATTATCAATGATGCCCGCGATCGCTGGTCCTTGGGTCGTGTGACTATCGTCCACCGGGTTGGCCCCATGCAGATCAACGATGAGATTGTTTTTGTCGGCGTTACCAGCCCCCACCGCCAGGCCGCCTTTGCCGCCTGCCAATACATTATGGATCGCCTCAAAACGGAGGCGCCTTTCTGGAAGCGCGAAGCGGTTGCGGATGAATTCGGTAAGCCCTCAGAGCGCTGGGTCGAAGCCCGGGCCAGCGACGCTGCGGAGATGGAAAAGTGGTCCGCCGGCTGAGCCCGCTGCTATCCGCTTTACTGGTGGCCATCGCGCTGCCGGTTAACGCGGATAACTGCACCTTGCGGGTGGCGGTAGCGGCCAGCTTTCGCCCGGCATTGGAAGAAGTACTGCCGGAATTTGAGCGTCGCCATGCCTGCGTGGTGCAAATCAGCAGCGGCAGCTCCGGGGTGCTCTACCAACAAATAGCGCACCGCGCGCCCTTCGATTTATTCCTGTCCGCCGATCGCGAGCGCCCCGAACTGTTGGAAAAGCAGGGTGGGGCACTGGGTAGCAGTCGCCAGACTTACGCCCTGGGTTTACTGGCTCTCTGGCACCCAAAATCGGAATCGAATATCAAGCAGCTACTGCAAACCTGGCCCGATAAAATTGTATTAGCCGATCCGAAAGTAGCGCCCTTCGGCAGTGCCGCACGGCAAGCGTTGCAAAGCCTGGACTTGTGGAAGAAAAAACAAACTCAATTAGCCCGGGCCCACAATGCCGGCCAAGCCTATTTAATGCTGGATTCCGGCAATGCGCAGCTGGGCTTTGTCGCCGCCAGCCAGATGCAAGCGGCCGGTCGCGATAACTACTGGCTGTTGCCGCAGCATTTGTATAAACCCATTGAGCAGCAGCTGCTGATTCCCACCCAGAGCCGTCGGCCGAAAGAGGCGCAGTCCCTCGCTGACTATTTGCGTTCAGGGGAAGTGCAGGCGCAACTACAGCACTTGGGTTACGGTGTTTTGCCGACTCAAGATCGAAGTAGAGACGGAGGGAGTGGCTTATGAATATCGCCGCTGCCGACTGGCAGGCCCTGTGGCTAACTTTAAAATTGGCCGGCTTAACTACCTTACTGCTGTTTATTATCGGCGTGCCCTTGGCCTGGAAGTTGAGCCAATGGCAGAGTCGCTGGCGCCACGGTATCGAGGTATTAATAACCCTGCCGCTGGTACTGCCACCCACGGTGTTGGGTTTTTATTTACTGCTTTTATTTTCTCCCAACTATGCCCCCGGGCAGTGGCTGTCACAACTTTTTGATGGCCCTTTGGTGTTTTCCTTTACCGGCCTGGTGTTTGCGTCAGTGATTTATTCCCTGCCGTTTATGGTGCAACCTCTGTTGGCCGCGTTTAATGCCAATGGCCAGCGCCTGACCCAGGCTGCCGCAGCACTGGGTATTCCGCCCTGGGTGGTATTATTAAAAGTTCTTTTACCGGCGAGTCGCGCCGCTATTGTGAGTGCCTGTGCTTTAACGTTTGCCCATACCCTGGGTGAGTTTGGGGTAGTGCTGATGATTGGTGGCGCTATTCCCGGCGAGACCCAGGTAGTTTCCATTGCTCTTTATCAACATGTGGAGGCGATGGAATACGGTGCGGCGCATCGTCTGGCTTTGATGTTGATGGGAATTACTACCGTACTGCTACTCGCTGCCCGTTGGTTGGGACATAGATTGGCCCCGCGCGGATCAAGTAGCGAGCGCGCTAAACCGGTAATGGGGGTGCTGGGTTAATGGAAATCACCTTACCCCTATTCGGTACTGCGTCTACCATTTCTGATTCCACCGGATTGAGTGTTGTAGGGCTGGTGACTCCGCTTAATGCTGCGGCTCCCTGGCAATTAGAGCTGCCTGCCTCTGGGATTTTTGGTCTTACCGGCCCCTCCGGCAGCGGCAAGAGCACATTACTGGCTGTTTTGGCGGGCCAGCGCCATTGCCGTGGCAATATCACTTTTGCCAATACGGTTTGGCAGCGCGGACGCCGCGCCCTGGCTACCCACAAAAGAACGCTTTCTTTGGGCTTTCAGGACAGCCGCCTGTTTGCCGGTCAGTCGGTTGCAGGTAACCTGGCACTGGCCCGCCGTTACAGCCGCAGGCCACTGCCCGAGGAAGAGTGTGGTCGGCTGCTAAAGGCTTTTGGTATTGAACCGCTACTCCATCAGCCGGTAGAGCTATTGTCTGGTGGAGAGGCCCAGCGTGTGGCTGTATTACGCCAGCTTTTTAACAACGCGCCGCTGCAATTATTTGATGAGCCGCTTTCAGCGGTTGACCGCGCCCGGGTACTGCGGCGCCTATTGCCGACCCTACGGGATTTCTGGTCCCGATATCCGGCGCTGGTAATCTGGACCAGTCATGACTTTGATGAAATCCAGCTGCTGGCCCAGCGCTGTTTTTGGATGGATTCTGCCAATTTGTCCGCACCACTTCCTCTACCTGAAGTTGCCCAGCGCCTGGATAGCCACGGCGTAGGGGATAGTTGTCGGAGCCGGATTGAAGCGCGAGTGGAATCCCTAAACGATGGTCTGCTCACTTTGGATTTAGGGGGGATTTCTATCTTTGCAGATAGGGTGGCAGGCCATTATCGCAAAGGCGATACTGCCGCTTTTCTGCTGGAAGCTGGAGATATCAGCCTTAGTGTAGAGAAGCCGGGCTTGTCCAGTATCCTCAATTGCCTGCAGGTAACTTTAGTTGCTAAGCAGAACCTTACCGATGGTCGCATTCGCCTGCGGTTAGCTGCTGCTGATCAGGTGTTCTACGCAGATATTTCCCGTCTCTCCTGCGAGCGCCTAGAACTGCGTGAAGGCACTACCTACTTTGCCCAGTTTAAGGCCGGTAGTCTTGCCGGTTTGTAAGTAGTTCCAGCGCAATTTCTGAAAGCGTATCTCTTCGATCCCTAAAACCCCAGCAATTTTTTTGCTAAGTTTGAACGCTAGCTAATAATTGGTGCTCCTATGGGCGTTGTGTTGGGAATTTCCCTCTTTAACGAGGGCGATAAATTTTACCGGGAACAAGCACAGGTCGAGGGCTTACCTGTAGCGAAAGCTGTGACCATTGAGGATCTACACCTGGTACTTATTCGCTGCATAGAAGAAGGTGGGCACAACTATCGAGTAAGACGCCTGGAATCGGGTGAGCTGGAAATTGCCGAGCTACTTGAGGATTGTGAGCCCTACCGGGTCGATGCTTTCCGCTACGAGCTTCGCCGAAAGGGCGACGCTATCGTTATCCACTCTACTTACAAAGATGATGCCCTGTACTTTCATCTGGCTTGCCGCGCAGCCAGTGGGCAGAGAGTTAAGATAGATTTCCACGGCGAGCACCCGTTTTATAACTATGACTCCATAGCGGAATACCAGGGTGGTGGTAACTATCATCTGGCCAATTTCTTTGACCTTCAATATTTGCCCGGTTATATCGAAGAGCACTGCCGGCGATTTATTCGCTGCCCGGAGTACTGGTCCTTTACCTTCTTTATCCCGTATTTGGGCAAGGTAGAGCTGAATAACCACACTTCTGATCCAGAACAGCCTCTCTACCACCTCGATTTCCATTGCCCGGAGCGCAAGCTAAAAATCTTCCAGTCGGCAACGGAGAGAGAGGGTTCTTACTATTTTCGCGACGCCATCTCGGCAGAAAAGCTGGTGAAATTGCTTGAAGCCATGGCGACTGAACTGCTGCCAGAGCTGCAAGAAGCCGATGTTACGTCTTGCTTGAGCTGCTTTGAGGCTATCCACCAGGCTTACAGTGAAATAGAGAGCACCATTGAGACGGATGAAAGTCTTGCCTCAGTTGCGGAGGATCTTATTGGGTACCAGCAGAATATCCGTGGCAGACCTGTCCAATACGAAGTCACTGAAAATGCAGATGGATCTATTACTGTGCAGGCCTACTATTTTCAGCCGCCCGTAGGTTACAACTATACGGTCAGTGCTGAGGATATCGCCGGGGGCCATATTTATCTGGATAAGCTGCACGATTTAGATTTTTATGAGCAGATGTGCAGAGCTATTGCCAGGCATCTATGCCCGACGATGCCGACCGTTGAAGACTTGGATGAAGTGACAATTTATTATCATCGGGATTCAGATAAAAAGCTGATTGCCAGCTTACTTGAAGGCTCGGATATAACGCCGATATTGATTCAGGTGAAATAAAAAAGGGGAGGTAAAACCTCCCCGAATCAACGGTATCCCGTGAGTGAAACCGAATTAAGGATTGTAGAATTCGCCGTTCTTGCGCAGGTAGAACCAGTAGTTAATCACCAGGCATACCGCGTAGAAGATGGCGAAACCTGCCAGTGCATATTCCGGGGTAGTGGCTTTGATTTGCTCGCCGAAAACCTTGGGAATGTAGAAGGCACCGTAGGCGGCAACGGCTGAGGTCCATCCCAATACCGGACCTGCCTGCTCTTTCGGGAACACCATGGCGATGGTGCGGAAGGTAGAACCATTGCCGATACCGGTAGCGGCGAACAACAGCAGGAACAGCAGGAAGAAGGGCAGGAAGAACTCTTCCGGAGTGGCTGAGCCGTAGGCAGCCTTCATGTAGTAGGCCACCCCCAGGGCGCTACCCACCATTACCGCTGCACAGATCTGGGTGACCAGGGCACCGCCGATACGATCGGAGATCCAACCACCTACTGGGCGAATCAGGGCGCCGATAAAGGGGCCCATCCAGGCGTACATCAGGGCGCTGGGGCCATTGTTGTTGATGGTATCGTGGGTCATAACCCCGTCCACCATTACATGGCTGTAACCAAAGATCACCTTGATAGCCAGCGGGAAAGCCGCAGCGAAACCGATAAAGCTGCCGAAGGTCATGGTGTAAATCACACTCATCACCCAGGTGTGCTTGTTGTTGAAGATACGGTACTGACGCTGCAGGCTGGTTTTGATCTCACCGGGCAACAGTTTCAAGCCGAACACGGTGGCAGTGATTACCAGCACCAGCACGATTTCCTTGGGCACGCCCCAACCAGAACCGTTTGCTGCTTCAGGTAAGAGCAACCACAGCCCCACGATGGCGGTGAACAGGCCGATTCCCAGCATCATGGTCATCTTCACCATGGCGCCGAGAGAACTGCCTACATCCGGGGTAACTTCCTCGGTGCGCAGGTTGTTCATACCGAACCAGCCAATAAAGGCTAGCGGTACCAGGAACAGCAGCCATACAAAACCGGCATTTTGAATCCACGCTTCAGAACCGGCGGGTACCTTGCCAATCAGGGAGCCAGAGCTGCTCACCAGGGTCATGGGATCGCCGCCGGCAGCGCCAAAGGCACCGAAGGTCATAAATAGCGGTACCAGGATCTGCATGGTGGTAACACCGAAGTTACCCAGTCCTGCATTCAAGCCAAGCGCCAGCCCCTGCTTTTCCTTGGGGAAAAAGAAGCTGATGTTGGACATGGAAGAGGCGAAGTTACCACCGCCGATACCAGACAGCAGCGCCAGCAACTGGAATACCCACAGTGGGGTCTCTTTGCTCTGCAGCGCGATACCGGTGCCGAGGGCGGGGATCATCAACAGGGCGGTGGTGAATACGATGGTGTTGCGTCCACCGAACAGTCGAATAAAGAAACTACTGGGTATTCGCAGGGTGGCACCGGTAAGACCGGCGATAGCCATCAGGGTGAACAGATCGGCTTTGGCGAAGGGAAAGCCGAGGTTGAGCATTTGAACGGTAATAATGCCCCAGTAGAGCCACACGGCGAAGCCGCACAGCAAACTGGGAATGGATATCCACAAATTCCGGTTTGCGATTTTCTTGCCCTTGGACTGCCAGAATTTGCTGTCCTCCGGGGCCCACTCGTAGATGTCAGACACGGCGGCCACTCCTCCTCGAAATGATTCGTGCTGCCACTATGGGCCGGGGATTTAGCCCGCTCAATTACCAACAGTAAGTAACCCTTTTGCTCCCGCGCGTAACAGCTACCTCTTTAGGGGTAAGCGCAGCCAATGGACGCTATGGTAAAGTCACTGTTCAGATTTAAACCAATTCTCACCAATGAAGTAGGATCTCCCATGACTTCTTCTGCCACGGTAATGATGGTCGATGACCACCCCCTGTTCCGCAAAGGTCTCAAGCAGCTGTTTGCCATGGAGCCCAGTTTGGAGTTGGTGGCTGAAGCCAGTAGCGGAGAGGAAGCGCTGGAGTTGGCCAAGCAGTATGAGCCGGACCTTATTTTGCTGGACCTGAATATGCGCGGTATGGATGGGCTGGATACCTTGCGGGCGATGCGGGCTGCCGATGTCTCCTCGCGTATCGTGATACTGACGGTTTCCGATAACAATGCCGACGTGGTGTCCTGTATCCGCGCTGGTGCCGATGGTTATCTTCTCAAGGATATGGAACCGGAAGATATTCTCGACCAGGTGATCCAGGCCACCCACGGCAAGCTCGCTATCAGCCAGCGCCTTACGGAGATCCTTGCTTCGGCCCTACGCAAGCCAGATAACTCCGGTGCAGATACTCTCTCTACCCTTACCAGCCGCGAATACCAGATATTGCAGTTGATCGCTGATGGCCTCAGCAACAAATTGATTGCCCGCGAGTTAGATATTAGTGATGCAACCGTGAAGGTACACGTCAAACATCTGTTGAAGAAACTGGGGATGCGCTCCCGCGTGGAAGCTGCCGTGTGGATGGTCAATCAAAAGCGTTCAGAGTCCCAGGACCGGGCGCACTGACCGGCACTGCCCCAACTGCAAAGGATTGAAGTAAGAGAAATTTTTCCATGCCCACCATTGATTGTTGTAGCCAGCCGGGCCTGATGCCCATAGAGAGCGCTCGCGAGAAACTCCTGCAGGCAATGAACCCTATTGAGGGTACTGAGATATTACCGCTGGCCCAAGCAAATGGTCGGGTATTGGCTGAAGATGTTATCTCCACAGTAAACCTACCGCCCTGCGACAACTCCGCGATGGATGGTTACGCCCTGCGATATGAAGACCTTGCCAGTGGCTTACCGCTGGAGCTGATCGGTAAATCCTTTGCCGGCGCGCCCTTCGATGGTGTGGTGAACCCGGGTACCTGTGTGCGCATTATGACAGGAGCGGCAGTACCTGCCGGTGCGGATACGGTGGTGATGCAGGAAAATGTCGATGCCCAGGGTGAATCGATACGTATAAGTATAAATTGCGAGGTTCGCTCCGGCGATCATATCCGTCGCTGCGGTGAGGATGTAGCTGAAGGCTCCATTTTGCTTAAAGCTGGAGAGCGTATCAGCGTTCCCCATATCGCCCTGCTTGCCGCTGCCGGTGTTGGCATAGTGACAGTAGTGCGCAAACCGGTAATCGCTCTTTTTTCAACTGGTGATGAACTGCGCCAGCCCGGTGAAGCCCTGGGCAAGGGCGATATCTACGATAGTAACCGTATTGCTCTATTGGCAGCCTTGGCCCAGATGGATCTGGAGGTTTTGGATTTGGGCATATTGCCCGATAACAAACAGGCTATTACCGATGCGCTGCAGCGTGCAGCCCAAGAGGCCGATGCCATTATTACCTCTGGCGGTGTCTCTGTCGGTGAGGCAGATTACACCCGCGAAGTGTTGGAAGAACTGGGAGAGATCGGTTTCTGGAAAGTGGCGATGAAACCCGGCAAACCTTTCGCTTTTGGTTTCCTTCAAGGGACGCCTTTCTTCGGCCTGCCTGGCAACCCGGTTTCCGCCCTGGTTACTTTCTACCAGCTGGCCGTGCCCGCACTGAGTGTAATGAAAGGCGATCACTGGAGTGGCCCGAAGACCTTGCAGGCCAAGCTTCTAAAACCCCTAAAGAAAAAGCCCGGTCGTACCGACTTTCAGCGGGGTGTTTATCACAGTGATGAAAATGGGGTATTGGTAGTTGAACCTGTTGGTACCCAGGGAAGCCATATTCTCACAGGGCTAGCTGCTGCAAACTGCTTTATTGTTTTGGCGCGGGAGAGTGGCAGCGTGGAAGCGGGGGAACAGGTGGTGATTGAGCCTTTGGGGGTGCCGTTGGGGTAGGGCTGCTTAAGCGGGTAGCCTGTGAGAGAGAGGATGAGCTTCGCCCTTTGGTCTCGCTGCTCTCCGGCAGCTTTGCTGCCTCCGAGTCGAACCTGAGTTCGAACAAAACCTGGGAGTTAGCCATATACAAAGAAGCCCGCATAAGCGGGGAGTGTGCGAGAGGATGAGCTTCGCCCTTTGGGCTCGCTGCTCTCCGGCAGCTTTGCTGCCTCCGAGTCGAACCTGAGTTTGAACAAAACCTGGGAGTTAGCCATATACAAAGAAGCCCGCATAAGCGGGCTTCTTTGTATATGGCCCGCCCGAGAGGATTCGAACCTCTGACCTTCGCCTCCGGAGGGCGACGCTCTATCCAGCTGAGCTACGGGCGGTTAATTGGCTATCTGTGCCAGTGGGAGGCGGATTATACAGAAGGGTAGGGGTGTGCGAAAGGACTTGCGGCAAGGTTACGTAAGCTTTGGCAGGTGGCGGTGCAGTGCTTATAATGCGCGGCGTAGAAGTTTGCGGCAGTAATTCGATAGTCTACGGGCCATCTCACTTCGGTCCTTTGGGGGAATAGTATGAAGAGTATTTTGGGTATTGTGGCGGTACTGGCCGTCAGTGCAGCTGCGGCAGTGGCCCAGCAGTCTGTTAACGAAGAAATTGCAGAGCGCATTGCTCCGGCAGGTGAGACCTGTATGAAAGGCGAGGAGTGCGCGGCAGCAGTAGCGGCGGCTCCTGAGGGCGCAAGTGGTGGCGAACGTAGCGGCGAGGCTGTTTACAATGCCAGCTGTACAACTTGTCATGCCATGGGTATTGCAGGTGCACCAAAGTTTGGTGATGCTGCAGCCTGGGCACCGCGTATTGCCAAGGGAATGGACACTCTTTATACCAATGCTATTAAGGGTATCAATGCCATGCCGCCTAAGGGCTTGTGTATGGATTGTAGCGATGGTGAGATTAAAGCCGCTGTGGACTACATGGTGGATAACAGTAAGTAAGCTTCTACTTACTATCGAAAAGGCCGCTTATTTAGCGGCCTTTTTTATTTCTAAATTTAAATCAAGATATTCAACTTATTGGCTTTTCTTAAACAGCGATTTTAAGTTAGATCTTTGACTTTCTAATCTCCTTATTAGATGTCGTATAAAGAGAAGTACTTTTAGTTGTCTTTAATAACTATATGAGTATTTGTTATTAAATATCTCGAAGCGATAAATGTAATAAACCGTAATTAGGCGTTGTTTCCCTCCAGCCCTATAGAATCTGTATTATCCGCGCTTGCTTGTAAAAATATGTATATAAAAACACAAGGATTTTACGTATGAAGCTGGGGACACTCTTCTATTTCGCTGCTCTATCGTTTGTATTGGCTGCCTGTGGTGGTGGAGGTAGTGGTGGAGGTAGAAATTTGGAAGCCCCTGATGATTCTCCTGCTGCAGGATCAGGTGGTGTAGTTGATTCAGCAAACACAGATGAGGTACCTCCTGAAGTATCAATTACATTCCCATCTCTTCAGGATACCTGGACTTATCAGCGTGAAGTTATTCTTCGTGGTACTGCTAGCGATGATATGCAAATTAAAGGCGTGTATGTCAATGACGTATTAACTGAAACCACAGATAATTTTTCTAACTGGAAGTTGGAAGTAAATGTGGATAAACCTACTACGGAGTTTGTGATTAAAGTAGTTGATACTGGAGGGAATGAGACGATTTTACAGCCATTGAGAATAAATGCTCATGATGGCTTCGCACGTAGGGCTTATGGAGCTCTGGCAATAGATTCAAAAAATAGTCAGTTATATGCAGGGCCACATCCAACAAAGATACAACTATCTAATTTTGCTTTTAATCGCTTTGAAGGTGATTTGCCATCAGTAACTGCAATGGCAATAGATGAAATTCGCAATAAATGGTATGTGACGACTTTGGAGTATCTTGCAGAATTGTCTTTGGATACAGGAGAGGTTCTAGAAAAATATGAAGTTGAAACGGAATATGCCAGTATTGATGTTGATGAAGTTTCAGGAAAAGTTTATTGGAATAATTCGGGAAAAATAGACGTACTTGACCCTACAACAGGTATTTTTAGTTCAGTTTCTGGGGTGAATAAAGGGAAAGGCCCAGAATTGGAGTCTGACACTAAAGTAGCGATCAATAGTCAGATTGTTTATGCATTTTCCGATACTGCTGTTTGGGGGCAGATCCAATCTTTTTTGTATATGATCGACCTGGAGACAGGAGATAGAAATCTATATAAGAATCTATACGACACTCCTGAAAAGATTACTCGAGTAACAGCTGCGGCATCACATCCAGATAAACCTATTTTATACTTTTTGGCTAGCTCAGAACTTTCTGGAGATGGAGTTGAAAATTTATATGGTTTTAATTTAAATAATAATAATATATTCAAAATCATTGATATGGAGAGTGTGGACTTTATTTCCGCCGATTTTGAATTGGCCTCTTTGCAAATTGATCGCGTAAATGATGCTGCTTATATACTATCACAGTCTTCTGGACAGCTTTATAAAGTGATATTGGGCAATGGAAGTATCACTCAGGTTTCAAGAAATTTTCGCGGCAAAGGTCCATCAATAGCAGGGATTTCTATTCCTGGCTTTGAGTACGATGTTATTAATAATTACTTAGTTACATTAACTTCCTCGGTGTGGTCAGATGCAGGAGGGAAAATAATGTCAATTGATGTCGATAGCGGAGATCGTAAGGTGATTTCTGGCCCAGATCATGGTCTTGGTGTTAAATTTTCTTATGCGAATGATTTGTCTATTTCCCAACAGGGAAACATTTTTGTTGCAGACTCTGGTAGTAATGATATCAAGATTGTAAACACTCAAACGGGAGATAGGGCAATATCAGCGGGAAATGATATTGGATGCTGTACTTCACTTGAATATCCTTCGGACGTGGAAGTTGATGCTCAAGGAACAATAGCCGTAATCATTAACCCTTGGAAGCAACTATTGAAAGTTGACCTATCTACAGGAAATAGAACCATTTTGACCGATGGAACTGAACAGCATGGTACCGGCCCGACGTGGGATGGCTTATCAGATATAGAAGTAGATTTTGATAAGGCTATTGTATATGCCCTTGGCTTTCCACGTAGTGGCGTTAGAGCTATATATGAAGTTAGCTTAGAAACAGGGGATAGAGAGCTATTACTTAGCAGTGAGTCCTCTCTGAATTTCCCCAACTCAACTAGCATGTTTTTTGATTCTCAACAGGGCAGCCTACTGTTTCCAACATGGGATGAGTCTGCAAGCTATTTCGAATTTGATCTAGAGGAAAAGCAAATGAAGGAAAAGCAGTATTTTGGGAATGATACTAAGTATAGAATTACAGCTTTCACAAAAGCAGGTAATCGCCTTTTTGCTAAATTAAGCAATCCTAATAGTGTGGCTGAGATTGATCCACAGACCAGATCAGTAGTTATCATCTCAGAATAGAGATTCCTTGCTGCTAAGTGAGGCCGCATTTGCGGCCTCAATCAAACATACTCAACAAAGACCCCAGAGTTTCCTCCCCCTTTGCCTGATTCTGCTCCGGCGTCGCCTTACCAAACCCTTCAAGCAACACATCTTCTTCCGGCAGCTCGTCAATAAAGCGGCTGGGTGTGGTGTCCTGGGTTTCGCCAAACTGTTTGCGCTTGCCCGCCAGGGTCATGGTGAGGGTACGTTGGGCGCGAGTGATACCCACGTAGGTGAGGCGGCGCTCTTCTTCGATATTGTCATCCTCAATGCTGTTGCGGTGGGGAAGTAAGTTCTCTTCCATACCGATCATAAACACGTGGGGGAATTCCAGGCCCTTGGCGGCATGCAGGGTCATCAGGCTGACCTTATCGGTGGCTTCCTCTTCTTCCTGGCGTTCCAGCATATCCCGCAAGATCAGTTTGGAGATAGCCTGTTCCAAGCGGATATCCTGCTCCAGCTCATCGTCGGTGCCCTCCATAATCTTGTTAAGGCTTTCCAGCAGCCAGTACACATTCTCCATGCGCTTCTCGGCCACCTTCTCGCTGCTGGCGTTTTGCGAGAGCCAGCCGGCGTAGTCAATATCCTCTAACATTTCACGCAGGGCGCCATTGGCAGAGGTATCGCGACAGTTGCGTTGCACCCCTTCGAGCCAAAGGGCGAAGCGGTTCAGGCGCTCGTAGCCCTGTTCGTTGATATGCTCCTTAAAGCCCAGTTCCGAGCAGGCTTTAAACATGGAGATTTCGCGACCCTTGGCATAGTTGCCCAGGGCTTCCAGGCTGCTGGTGCCTATCTGGCGGCGTGGGGTGTTGATAATGCGCAGGAACGCATTGTCATCGTCCGGATTTACCAACAGGCGCAGGTAGGCCATCACATCCTTGATTTCAGCGCGGGCGAAGAAGGAAGTACCGCCGGACATCTGGTAGGGGACCTGGTGTTCCTGCAATTTCATTTCGATCAGGCGCGCCTGGTGGTTGCCGCGATAGAGCACGGCGAAATCCATAAACTTGCAGCCGCGGCGGCTCTTTTGCAGGAAGATCTCGTTGGCAACCCGCTCGGCCTCCTCATTTTCATTGGCCACCTTGAGTATGCGGATCTCTTCACCCAGGCCGCGATCGGACCACAGTGCTTTATCGAACTCGTGGGGGTTGTGGGCGATCAGATGGTTGGCCACTTTAAGGATGCGGCTGGTGGAGCGGTAGTTCTGCTCCAGTTTGATCAGGCGCAGGTTGGGAAAGTCGGTCTTGAGCGCGCTCATATTTTCTGGGCGTGCGCCGCGCCATGCGTAGATAGACTGGTCATCATCCCCCACTACAGTGAGGCCGCCACGTCCGCCGACTAGCAGTTTTACCAGCAGATACTGGGAGTTGTTGGTGTCCTGGTATTCGTCCACCAGCAGATAGCGAATTTTCTTGCGCCAGCGTTGCAGCAGCTCCGGGTCTTTGTCGAACAGCTGCACCGGCAGCAGGATCAGGTCGTCGAAGTCTACTGCGTTGTAGGCCTTCAGGGCTTCGCAGTAGCGATCGTAGGCGATAGCGATAGCCTGCTCACCGGGACTCTGTGCCTGCTCCAGGGCGCGGCGCGGGGTGAGCATATCGTTCTTCCAGTTCGAGATCTGGTTTTGTACCCGATCCAGCAGATCCGTATCCAGGTCGCCATCTCTCAGCATCAGCTCCTTGATGAGGGCGCGGGCATCCTCGGCATCAAAGATGGAGAAGCCGGGCTTAAAGCCGGCGGCGCGGTACTCTTTGCGCAGGATATTCAGCCCCAGGTTGTGGAAGGTGGACACGGTGAGGCCGTGACTCGCCTTGGAGCGCTTGCCATCCGGGCCCGCCAGCAGCTTGCTCACCCGCTCTTTCATCTCCCGCGCCGCCTTATTGGTAAAGGTGAGGGCGGCGATATTGCGCGCGGCATAGCCACACTGCTCGATCAGGTAGGTGATCTTGCGAGTGATTACGCTGGTCTTGCCAGAGCCGGCGCCGGCCAGAACCAGGCAGGGGCCATCGACATACTTCACGGCTTCAGATTGGCGGGGATTGAGCTGAGTCATAGATGGGGTTGCATCTTCGCGTGGCGAGAAAGCGGGGGATTCTAGCAGCCTTGGTTCGAATCCTCCCAGCACCATTGAGAACGATCGACCGTATGTGTACTTTGCACTTGGGATTGGCTATAACTGCGCCTTATTCCCTGCTTGTGTAACCCCATGCAACAACCCATCGCCGGCTACCACCTGGATGAAGAGGATCACTGGGTGGCGGAGCTCGCCTGTGGCCATTTTCAACATGTCCGCCACAATCCCCCCTGGACCAATCGGTCCTGGGTGATCACTGAAGAGGGGCGCGAGTCCATGCTGGGTTTCCAGCTCAATTGCAAGAAATGCGATGAGGGCGCACCGCCCGATACGCTCGAAAAGGTTGTACAACCATGACAAAAATCTGGGTTGATGCCGACGCCTGCCCTGTAGCTATTAAGGAAATTCTGTTTCGCGCCGCCGAGCGCACTGCCACTGAATTGACACTGGTAGCCAACCAGGCGGTGCGGGTACCGCCGTCGCGCTATATCCGCTCTGTGCAGGTAACTGCCGGCTTTGATGTGGCGGATAATGAGATAGTACAGCGCTGCGAGGCTGGGGATCTGGTCATTACCAGCGATATCCCCTTGGCGGCAGAAGTGATCGATAAGGGTGCTGAAGCCCTAAACCCCCGTGGAGAGCGTTACACCAAAGCCAATATCCGCGCGCGACTCAATATGCGGGACTTTATGGATACCCTGCGCTCCAGCGGCGTTCATACTGGCGGACCGCCAGCGCTTAGCCAGGCGGACCGCAAAGCCTTTGCCGATCAGTTAGATCGGTGGTTGGCAAAAAGTCGCAAATAGGCTGGAGGGATGGCCATGGAAGGTTTAAGGCTGGAGCCATTACAGGAATGGCAACTGCCAACGTTGATGTCCTGGTTGCCGGATAAACAGCAGTGCCAACAGTGGGGTGGCCCCAATTTCCGATTTCCGTTCGATCAAGGATCTTTTCTAGAGGACTGCCGGTGGCCGGAGTTGCCAAGCTATGTTCTTCTGGATCGAGAAGGAGAAATGCTCGCCTTCGGTCAATATTACCAACACCTGGACCGGTGCCATTTGGGCCGTCTGATTGTCTCCCCAAATCACCGTGGGGCCGGCCTTGGGGGAGAACTGGTAACACTTATTGCACAAACCGGTATCAAAGCCCTGGGTGTAGCAGAGTGCTCTTTGTTTGTATTGCGTACTAATTTGGCGGCGCGCAGACTCTACGATAAGTTGGGTTTTATACAAGTTGCCTACCCTGAACAACGCGAATGGCTTGATCTGTGTGATTTTATGGTCGCACCGGCTGAAGGCTTTCAGTAAGAACAGATAATAGAATAGTGATTATCCGATGTCTGAATTAATACAACCAGCTACCGAGCGTCTGCAGCTACGTCAATGGCGGGAAGAAGATAAGCCCGTGTTTGCCGAAATGAACGCTGATCCCAATGTGATGGAGTTTTTCCCTTCGCTACTGACACGGGAAGAAAGTGATGCGGGTGTCGATCGTAGTAGCGCACATATAGAAAAGTATGGATGGGGCTTCTGGGCTCTGGAGCTCAGGGAGAGCGGAGAGTTTCTTGGCTTTGTCGGTATAAAAAATGTGACCGATAACCTGCCCTTTGCCCCGGCGGTAGAGATTGGCTGGCGACTGGCTCGCCCCTTTTGGGGTAAGGGTTATGCCAGTGAAGCGGCACGGGCATCTCTTCATGTAGCTTTTAACTCTCTGTGTCTTAATGAGGTGGTATCTTTTACGCCGTTACAAAATATTCGTTCTCAAAAAGTAATGGAACGCTTGGGTATGCAGAGGGATTTTCTCGTTTTTGAGCACCCGCAGGTTCCCCGCGAAAGTCCTTTACTGCGTCACTGCCTATATCGTCTAAGCGCCAGTGACTGGAAAAAATTTAATGTAATTGGCTTCGACTAACCCGGGAACAAATGCTCTTGGCTGGGTTCGGATAGGAAGGCGAAAAAGGTTCGCTCTCTTTTTAATAATAACCAGTCAGATATTTCCTCACTTCCGATGTCAGGTGAGGATAGGGAGTTCTCGCTATGGGATGGTGGTTTTCTTTTAAGTCGATCTTTATAACGGCTATTGGCCTTTTGCTAATGGTTGTTCATCTCAGTGCATCTGCTGAACCTTTTCTCAAAATCAGTCAGCGCCCGGATGGTTCATCACTTTATTGGTCTCTGGAAAAACCAGCGAATAAAGGAAAAATTGGTTTGTTCCTGATGGCCCAGGGCTCTGGCTGTTTACCGGCAATTAAAAACACCACTCTTCAGCAGGCCAAAGAGATGGCTGTGGATTATGCCGTGTTAATGGTAGAGAAATATGGAGTAACCCATACCGACAGCCCCGAAGAACAATTTAAAGATTGTTCTCAGGAATACATAGCCAATCATACTGTTGAGCAGCGTACGCTAGATGTTGAGCAAATTGTTGACGAACTACGCGGGGCCGATTGGTGGAATGGCAAGCTGGTCCTGTTTGGTGGTTCCGAGGGCGGTGACCTTGTTGCCCGATTGGCGCCCAGGTTAAATCCCGATGCCGCAGTGGTTTTTTCAAGCGGGTTGGGGGAGTCGTTTGCTCAGGTGTTAAAGGGTTTGGTTCCACCCCATGTCGCTAAAGAGGTGGATGTCAAACTTGCCTATGCCCGAGCCAACCCCAAAAGCGCGGAAATCTGGGGTGGAAACTCTATGCGTTGGTGGGCCGATGTCGCTGATCGGGTACCGGTCAATGACTTACTGGATAGTCGTGCCCCTGTCTTGTTGATTCAGGGCGCAGAGGATAAATCTGCTCCGGTCAGTTCCGGCCGTGCAGCGAGAGATGCTTATGTTTCCGCCGGGCGCTGTGAGCTGACTTATTGGGAGTATTCTGGTTACGATCACTTTATGACAGATATTGATGGGATCAGTCACCGAGGTGAGGTATTTGAGCGGATTACTGGCTGGATTGAAGACGCTGTACTTAATGGAGCTCCTGGATGTATCTCCGATACAGGAAAAAAGAAATAGAGACCTATAGATGAATATAAGAATCAAATTAGCCGCAATAGTAATGGCAACTTATTCCAGTATTGCGATGGCAGAAAATTTCCCTGTATTGCCGCAACTGGATACCTATAAAGTGCCGGAATCCTGGCGTCAGCCGGTAGCGCCGCTAAAGATAGCGGATAAAACATGGCAGATAGGTACCCAGGGAATTACTTCTTTACTGCTAAAGGGTAAAGAAGGTGCGATTCTAATTGATGGAGGAATGGAGCAGACGGCCGAGCACTTATTGGGAAATATGCGCAGATTGGGAATTGCACCCACCGACCTGAAATTAATTTTGCACAGTCATGCTCATGCAGATCATATCGGTCCCCTGGCCGAGCTAAAACGTATTACCGGCGCCCAGGTAGTGACAAATGCTGAGTCGGCAGTATTGATGGCTCGTGGTGGCGCTAATGATATTCATTTTGCAGATAAAATTTTATACCCATCAGTAAACGCGGACCGTATCCTGCATCATGGAGAGCAAGTTGTCCTTGGGGACTTACGACTTCGTGTACATTTTATTCCGGGGCACACTCCTGGCAGTATGGCTTGGACTTGGCAGGATACTGTTGATAGTAAGGTTATCGATATCGCTTATGTAGATAGCCTTACGGCTCCGGGTTATCAGTTGGTCAATAATCTCCGTTATCCCGATATTGTTCAAGATTACCGAATGAGCTTTGAACGGGTGCGTAAATTACCCTGTGACCTACTTATCACACCTCATGCGGGCGCAAGTGGATGGGTGTTTCGTGATACAGCTAAGCAGAAGAAAGCGGTTAGCTGCGAGAAATATGCAGCTAAAGCTGGCAAAAATCTGGAGAAAAAACTTGCAAGTAATTCACAATAAAATCTCTCTGGGCATATGAAATTACATGGTTAAATTTTTAACGTCCCTTACTGGATTTAGATTGTAATAGTTATTGCAGGGTAATATGTGATGTTTACAAAATTATTCAAAAAGTATCCCAAGCAGAATGCTGGATCTCAATTTTATTTTTTGAAATTGGCTTATATTTTTTCTTTGCTTCTATATCAGCAGGTTGCCAACGCTGATACCTTTGCCATTGAAGGGGGGAAGTGGTTTGATGGAATGGGTTTTAAGCCAGCGATCTGGTTTGTTGATGATAATGGCCTCTTGACCAAGACTCGGCCACAAGAAGTTGATTACATCATTGATGCCAGAGGAAAATTTGTAGTACCACCGTATGCCGAGGGGCATAATCACAATCTGCAAAACCCTTGGGGTATTAAGAATTTTGGGGCCTTGCAAGTGAAGTCCGGAGTTTTTTACAGTGTGCAGATGTGCAGCTTTGGTAAGGGGTTGGAAACGCAGTTTAGCGGTGAAGATACCATGGATGTTTTATTTGCCTCAGACTGCATAACGGCTTCTGATGGCCATCCCCTAAGGATGATTTTAAATGGTAAAAAAAATGTCACCAATGATGAATTAAAAAGCGCCCAGGAAATGGTCATGGTGGCAGAGGAAAAAGGGGATCTAGATCAAATATGGGAGAAAGTTAAAGCTAACCATCCCTCTTTTATTAAAATTATACTTGTTGGCAGTGAAAAATTTGAGGAGCGCCATGGTGATAAGAAATACCTTGGAGTTAATGGCCTCAATCCTAAGCTGGTGCCGGTTATTGTCGAGCGTGCGCATAAATTGGGGATTCCGGTGGTGGCTCATGTGGATACCGCTCATGATGCTATGGTAGCTATAAAAGCGGGTGTAGATATCTTGGGTCATTTGCCCGGGTATCGAATCGCAAGAAATGAAGGGTTTGATAGGCGGGATTATGTGTTAAGCGATGCTGTTATTGCTGCGGCTGCTAAGCAAGGTACCAAGCTGATTGCTACTGCCAGTGTGCCTTCTGAGCATAGCTATCCTGAAGATGAATTGAAGGAAATCCAGACGGTTCAAAAAGATAATCTTTCTCGTTTACGCAATGCGGGCGTACCCTTATTAATGGGGAGTGACAACTTCTCCGGTACGGTGCTTCGTGAAATTCGTTACCTGGATACTCTGGATATTGCACCGAGAGAAGTATTGCTGAAGTCCCTAACTATGGATACTCCAAAGTGGATGTTCCCAGAGCGCCACTTGGGCTCGTTTTCTGAAGGTGCGGAGGGCAGCTTCTTAATATTAGAGGGTAACCCTCTGGAGGATCTTGGGTTTCTCGATAAGATTTATATTGGTGTTAAGCAGGGGCATATATTAGTCAGTTCCCCCAGTAGTAATTAGCGATAAATATACTCAGAATTTTTTCTTTGGCCAATGTAAGCTTGGTTGAATATCCCCAGCTTAATAACCAAGCTGGGATTTAGCCCTTATATTTGCCATCCGTCTTCTGCTTTTATATTTACTTTTCCAACAAGCGATGTACTTTTGGCACAAGATAGAAATACATTAGGGGGACGAGAATTCCTGTCATGATCAGGGATTTCAGTCCTGTCGCAATTTGTAGATCCAGTGCTTTTATTGCCAATAGTAAAAGAGTGACAATCGGATAAACCAATGCCCATATACACAGGGCATGTAGTATAGATTTATTCATTATTTTAAGCCTTCCATAAAATTGGATATCATCCGGAAGTATCCGGGCAATATTTTTTGTAAAAAGTACTTTCCGTCTGTAGCGAGTGCTACACATTTAGCCCGGCCGTCACTGGAATCTGCTTTTATGGTGATGAGTCTATCCTCCACCATACTTTTAAGTGTGCGCGTCATTACTGGCCGGGAAATATCGATACGCTCTGCAATCTCCGAAACCAGTAAGCTATTTCTTTCCGGTTCCCGGTCGATAACGATCATTATCAAAAACCGTAGTTGGGATGTCCCATGGTCGGAAAAATAACTTTCCAGCTCCCGCAAAAGCAGGCTCGCATCCCGCATTATGGTGAGAGCATCCTGAATCGCTTTGGGGTTATTTACAGAAAACTGCTTTGCATAGCCTTCCACCATTTGTTGTGAAGGTAGTTCTTTAAGAAAAAACATAGGGAGCTACACCAATCTTTCCAGCTTATTGATTTCTACAGGTTCTTTTAACCAGTCTTTATAAGCTTCAAAAATCGGTACGATGTAGGGCATGGCGTAATGCCTATCGAGGTCTTCCTGGCTGCACCACTCTTCGTATAAAAACAAGCTTTTCTTATCCTGGTGTACAGCAAACTGCAGGCAGCCCTCCTCTTCCAAGGTATTTGGAACTATGGATAGGATTGCCCGTTTGGCTTGTTCGAAGAACTCCGCCTTTGGTGAGATTTTGGCAATGATAAATAGATGGCTTTTCACCGTCGCTTTTCCAAAGTATCAATATAGTTATCATGATAACTATATATCAAAAGACGTCAACCGCTAGTGGCTGATGTAGCAATCTAGGGAAATGTCACCTATCAGCATTAAATGACAGGATTCTGGTCTATAGGAATTACCTAATTGAAAGAGCTGGCCACCTGGCGTCTATCAAGGTTTCGGTAAGCCAGAGCCTCGGCAATCTGCGTAGAGCTTATCGTTTCTTGCTTGGCGAGATCCGCCAGGGTGCGAGCCACTTTGAGCACTCGGTGGTAACTGCGTGCGGAAAGGCCCAGTTTTTCCACTGATTGGCGCAGTAGATGTTTCTCTTTATCCCCCAGGATACAGTGTTTTTCCAGCTCTGCCCCTTTTAAAAGGTTGTTGGTACGTCCTTGCCTTTGAACCTGTAGTTGCCGTGCAGCGCAAACCCTTACCCGCACACTTTCGGATGGTTCCCCAGGAGCTGCATCCTGCAGTTGCACAGCATTCATAGCACCAACCTCAATCTGCATATCGATACGATCCAGCAAGGGGCCAGACAGTTTATTGCGATATCGGTCTATCTGGTCCGGAGTGCAGCGACAGCGGGGCTCACCCAAGTAGCCGCATGGGCAGGGATTCATTGCGCCTACCAGTTGAAAATTCGCGGGATAAGTAACCTGGGCGCGTGCACGGGAGATGCGCACTTCACCGTTCTCCAGGGGCTCCCGCAGGATTTCCAGGGCGTGACGGGGAAATTCTGGCATCTCGTCGAGGAACAATACTCCGCAATGGGCGAGTGAGATTTCACCTGGCTTTGGAGTACTGCCGCCACCGACCAAAGCGGTTGGTGAAGCGCTGTGATGTGGAGCCCGGAAAGGTCTCTGGCTTTGGTGAGGCATACCGGCACTGGAGTAGACAGCGGCGACCTCAATCGACTCGGCAGTTGTGAGTGGTGGCAATATACCGGGCAGACGACTGGCTAACATGGTTTTGCCTGTTCCCGGAGGGCCATAGAACAACAGGTTGTGCCCCCCGGCTGCGGCTACTTCCAGGGCGCGTCTGGCTTTAAGCTGACCGCGAATATCTGCGAGGTCTGCGCACTGGATGGTGGGCTCCTCCTGAGATTTTACGGCTTGGGACAGGCTTTCACGTCCATGCAACTCCGCGCAGATCTGCAGCAGGGAGCTGGCGATTAGAGTTTCACCCTCAGCCAGTGCTGCTTCAGCTCCGCACTCCCGGGGAGCTACCAGTTTGCGTCCGGCGGCCGCGCAGGCAATGGCAGCGGGTAAGCTACCGCTCACTTCACGTAGAGCGCCGGTAAGGGCTAATTCCCCGATAAACTCGTAGTTTTCCAAGGCTTCAGCGGGAACCTGCCCCGAAGCAGCGAGTATGCCTATGGCAATGGCGAGATCGTAGCGACCACCTTCTTTGGGAAGGTCGGCGGGGGCGAGATTGACTGTGATACGACGCTGGGGGAACTCAAAATGGCTGTTGATCAGGGCGCTGCGCACCCGATCGCGACTCTCTCGCACTGCCGCTTCAGGAAGGCCCACTATATGAAATGCGGGGAGGCCATTGGCCAAGTGAGTCTCTACGGTAACTAGTGGGGCAGATACCCCTAACTGGGCTCGGGCATGGGTTACTGAGAGGCTCACAATTTCATTCCTGAAATGGTTGCCGGAGAGTTCAGTCTTCGGCTTGGTTATCCCTTTGTGCCAGAGCTTGCTCCAGCATTTCCACTTTATCTTCCAGGCGCGCCAGTTTTTCACGGGTGCGCCTCAATATTTCCACCTGGGTATCGAATTCGCGCTGGGATACCAGCGGTAGCTTATCCAGAGACACTTCCAAAGCGTTGCGTAGGTCATTGCTGACCACTGCGCCCTGTTGTTGCAGTTCTTTCAGTAGCTGTTGCAGTTTATCCGCAGCCACAGGCAACTCCTTACTGAGTAATTCATATCTTTTGGCACTGGATTGTAACCCACAGAGTTTTGCCGCAACAGTTGCCTAAAGGTGCACTATTCTGAACTTTGCTCCTGCAGGAACTCCCCACTTCTGTGCATATACCGACAATTGGAGCCATCTTGGTGCGCACTGGTTTGCGGGCGCTCTGTTCGTATTTATTTCAATTTCTCATTTTCTTATCTAACTCATTGATTTTATTGAGTGCTGCGGCTTTGGCATCAACTCTGCAAACAGTCAGGGCAGGTGTGC
This sequence comes from Microbulbifer variabilis ATCC 700307, assembly GCF_000380565.1. GTDB lineage: Bacteria > Pseudomonadota > Gammaproteobacteria > Pseudomonadales > Cellvibrionaceae > Microbulbifer > Microbulbifer variabilis. The sequence goes on along the minus strand of NZ_AQYJ01000027.1, from coordinate 126,776 downwards.
CATTTACGATCACTGGGAGTCCGGGAAAGTAGCGGTTCACAAGACGCAAGAGACCCTCTGTCATACCCGACAGTAAAGGACCGGTTGCAGGCGGCGCCATTTCAAGAATCAAAAAATTTCAGACTTAATAAATCTTGGAGGATTAAAGGTGAAAACTAAAATGAACAAAATCGCCACTGTCTTCTCTGGCGCTGCCCTAGCACTAGCTATTAGCAATATATCTTTTGCCGAGCAAAGTGATCCAAGTTTCAGTGTTAATGCTGGATTGGTTTCAGATTACAAGTTTCGAGGTATTAGTCAAAGTAATGGAAGGCCAGTAATTCAGGCTGGAATGGATCTGGATGTTGGCAATGGCTTTTATTTGGGTACCTGGGCTTCCCAAGTGGATTTTGATTATGGCAGTGATGAAACTGATTATGAGCAAGATTTCTACGGTGGTTACTCCACAGAAATTAATGAATCTATAAGCTATGATATTGGATATATTTATTACGCCTATCATGGAAGTGGTCGCGATGAAGATTATCAAGAGATCTATGGAAGCCTAACCTTCTCCGATCTAACATTAGGTTTTGCATATTCAGATGATTATTGGGCCGATTCAGGCAATTTTTATTATCCATATGCAGGTTACAGCTTTTCTTTGCCTTCTGATTTTAGTTTAGACCTTCATGTTGGTTTAAACCTATTTGATGAAGAAATATTTCTGTACGAATCCGACTCTTATATCGATTACTCCGCAACTCTCAGTAAAAATTTTGGCGGCCTTACTCTGAGCGCTGCTTTTGTTGGCACTGATGTGAGCGACAGAGAGTGTTTCGATACCGACTGGTGTGAACCCACCTTGCTCGCTGGAGCAACCTACGCCTGGTAATAAAAACGCCCGCAATTGTTAGCGGGCATTATTTTTTTGTGGGGGAGATCCATGAAACTGATTACTGCAATTATCAAGCCCTTCAAATTGGATTCAGTGCGGGATGCTCTGCGAGAGGCCGGTGTTAAAGGCGTTACAGTCAGTGAAGTGAAAGGATTTGGCCGGCAAAAAGGCCATACAGAATTATATCGGGGCGCAGAGTATGTAGTGGATTTTTTGCCTAAAACCATGTTGCAAATTGCTGTAACTGAGGAGCAACTGGATGAAGCATTGGAAGTAATTGGCTCCAGTGCACAAAGCGGAAAAATCGGCGACGGCAAAATTTTTGTGGCTAATCTTGAACAGGTGGTTCGCATACGTACTGGAGAGACCGGTAGTGAAGCTATTTGAGTCAGTAATAATCAATAAATAATTTTAAAATTCTAAGAATTAAACGGAGAGAGAGATGGAGAATCAAGTATTTCAATTGCAATATGCAATTGATACGTTTTATTTTCTAATGTGTGGTGCACTAGTGATGTGGATGGCTGCAGGCTTCGCCATGTTAGAAGCAGGCCTGGTGCGCTCAAAAAACACCACTGAAATTCTGACTAAAAATGTCGCGCTATTTGCAATTGCATGCATTATGTATCTGATGACCGGTTACGCCATTATGTATGATGGCAGCTGGATGCTTGCAGGCATAGAGGCCTTTAGTCTTGAAGGTGTATTGGCCGACTCTGCCAAGAATGGCTTTGAAGGGGACTCGGTATATTCCGGTGCTTCCGACTTTTTCTTCCAGGTAGTATTTGTTGCTACCGCAATGTCCATTGTATCTGGTGCCGTTGCAGAGCGCATGAAGCTTTGGAGCTTCCTCGCATTTGCTGTAGTGCTCACAGGGTTTATTTACCCGCTTGAGGGTTCCTGGACCTGGGGCGGCAAAGATGTATTTGGACTGTACAGTTTGAGTGATTTTGGCTTCTCTGACTTTGCCGGTTCCGGCATTGTTCATATGGCTGGTGCTGCTGCCGCGCTGGCAGGTGTTCTACTGTTGGGTGCCCGAAAAGGTAAGTACGGTCCCAATGGGCAGGTCTATGCCATTCCCGGTGCAAACTTGCCGCTGGCAACCCTTGGTACATTTATTTTGTGGATGGGCTGGTTTGGTTTTAATGGCGGTTCCGTGTTGAAGCTGGGAGATGCAGCCAGCGCGCATTCTGTGGCTATGGTATTTCTCAACACCAATGCCGCTGCAGCAGGTGGGGCTATAGCCGCACTAATTACTGCCCGCCTGCTATTTGGGAAGGCTGATCTCACTATGTTGTTGAATGGAGCCTTGGCCGGCTTGGTGGCTATTACTGCAGAACCATCTACGCCGACTGCGTTACAGGCGACCCTGTTCGGTATGGTTGCTGGAGTCCTGGTAGTTTTCTCTATTATCACTTTGGACAAGTTGAAAATTGATGATCCGGTTGGTGCTATTTCTGTGCACGGTGTTGTCGGCTTGCTTGGTCTGTTATTGGTTCCAGTGACCAATGAAGGTGCCTCTTTTATTGGCCAGTTCGTTGGTGCATTGACTATTTTCTTCTGGGTTTTTGTCACTTCCTTTGCCGTGTGGTATCTGCTTAAGTTGGTGACCGGTATTCGTGTCAGCGAAGATGAAGAACAAGAGGGTGTTGACTTGGCTGAATGTGGTATGGAAGCTTACCCGGAATTTATGAGCAAATAGTTGTCCTGCGACGATACTGCCCCATGTAGGGGCGCTATCTGACTGAGGTTCCCGCAAAGAAGACAAATCAGGGGAAATACAAGAAATGAAATTGATTACGGCCGTTGTAAAGCCCTTCAAATTGGATGACGTGCGTACCGCATTGTCTGAGGTTGGGGTTCAGGGGATGACAGTAACTGAAGTAAAGGGCTTTGGTCGCCAGAAAGGGCATACGGAGCTCTACCGTGGCGCTGAGTATGTGGTGGATTTTCTACCCAAGGTTAAGCTGGAGTTAGCGGTCGACGACGATATGGTGGACTCTGCTGTTGAAGCGATTACCAAAGCTGCACAGACCGGGAAGATTGGTGATGGAAAAATCTTTATTACAGCACTGGAAGAAGTGATCCGTATTCGGACCGGCGAAACCGGATCTGAGGCTGTTTAATCGGCAGCAAACTTAGTTATTCTCTTCTCTCAGGCCATCTGTGTCTGGTGCCTATACAAGCCCCTTCCGGGGCTTTGTTGTTTCAAAACCTTAGTCCTCCTAGATGCCTTTAGGTTATTTGCAATGGTGGGCTGCCGTATTGTCGCTAAATTCCCCATAGCAAACCGTAATATTCCCCGGTTTTTGTCCCAACAAAAAACTCTACTGTACCGGCTGCTTGTGGCTGGCGGCTCAGATCGAGAGTGCCTATATATTAATCGCCGCTTTGATGCGGTAGGGGATCGCCACAGATTGTGGCTTTCGGTTTCATTCTCGCCGCGGGAAGGGGCGGCACAGAGGTACTCCCTCTGTAACAGGAGTAAGGGTTACAGGGTTTTGCTATGAAAGATGGTTATGAAGATCAAGGCAAGAACTCCCGCAGCAAAGAGTCTGAGGAATTTGCCGAAGAACGCTCTATTACCTCCCGTGAACGTGCCAGAAGCCAGTTGAGCACGGATGTGGAGGAATTTCTCGCCAGCGGCGGGGCAATTAGTGAAATTGACCCGGAAGTTACTGCCGATCCCCCGCGTAAACCGCAGCCTAAATACGGCAGTCGCCCTATTTAGCGCCTGAGGGATTGCCGCCCCTGCAGTGAGGATGGCGGCAATTCCTTTTTAAAGATCCTTCCGGGCTTTGGAAGGTGCAGTCTCAGCGCCCCATCAGACTGGGCAGCAGGCGCTCTAATACTTCGCCAATGTAGGAAAGAAACAGGGTGCCGAGGCTTGATCGATAGTACTGAGGGTCAGAAGAGCCAACGGCGAGCACGCCCAACTGGTTACCTAAGGGAACCACCGCCGCGGAAGCGACATCCTGCCAGCTTTCACCAAAAAGGAATTCTTTCTCGCCGGGGCGTAAGGCACCACATACTGGGCGACCATTACGCAAAATTCCTCCAATTGCCGTTTCTGCACCTGCGTGTGAGCTGGTTTGTACCTGTCCCAGGCTGCGGGCACTGGGTAGTGGCCCAAATAGGGTCAGGTTGGTGAATTCCACATTGAAATCATTAGCAAAGCTGGAATAGAGAGCGTCTGTTGCTTCGCCGATGTCCTGAGCTTCAAGAAGGGCTAGGATCAGGCGGCGGCTGTTAAAGAAGAGTTGGTCGTTGTCACGGGCATTGTGCAGTAGTTGGTCCAAGCGCTGGCGCATTTCAATATTGCGCTCTCGCAAGAGGTTGGTTTGATGTGTCATCAGAGACACGGTCTTCCCATTTTCCCGCGGTAGCTTGATGGTTTCGAGTAGGTCCATCCGGTCGACAAAGAATTCGGGGTTTTGCATCAGGTAGCGAGCCACCTGCCGAGCTAGAAGCTTGTCATCCCGCTGTGTTTCCTTGTGACTGCCGGCGACAATCTCTTCAGAGCTCTGATTGGCGTCTGTCTGTTCCATCATGGTCCATTTACATTATTGGCGCGGGTTTTGGGTGAAATGACAGTCCCAGTGGGTAAGGACCCACTATCGAAAGGTACTACAGAGTTCCCCGGGAGGTCGGATAGCCGCCATCTTGCCCGCAAAATTATTCAAATAATGATTTGCCCGTGGAAAACTGTTGTTGCGGGCCCGGTCATAGTAACCGGCTGGCCTGGCCCACTCCAGTGAATTGTCAGCTTGCCACCGGGAAGGTGAATTTCAACCTTTTCATCCACAAGCCCGCGCTGGTGTGCATAAACCATTGCCGCGCAAGCACCAGTGCCGCAGGCACGAGTTTCTCCCACCCCTCGTTCAAACACACGCAGTTGCGCTTCGTCACGGGAGTCGATTTGTAGAAAGCCCACGTTGACCTTTTGTGGGAAGCGCGGGTGAGCTTCAATTAGCGGTCCCAACTGGTCAACTGGGGCTTGCTGTACATCCTCAACCAGCAGTACCGCGTGGGGATTGCCCATAGATACGGCACCGATGGTATATGTCTCGTCAAGGACATCAATGGGGTAACTGTCAGCGTAGCGATCGGCACTGAAGGGGATTTGTTCCGGCTCCAGCACTGGTGCGCCCATATTGACGCTTACTTGGTCGCCATCCATGACTTTAAGTTGCAGGATGCCACCGGCCGTTTCGACTTTTAAACGCTTCTTGCCGGTGAGGCGGCGGTCGCGCACAAATCGGGCGAAGCAACGCGCGCCATTTCCGCAATTTTCCACTTCACTGCCATCGGCGTTGAATATTCGGTAGCGGAAGTCTGCATCGGGGTCGCGGGGAGATTCCACCAGTAAAACCTGATCGCAACCAATGCCCAGGCAGCGGTCGGCAATTCGACGAATTTTGTCGGGGGATAGTTTGATTCTTTGACTGATGCCGTCGAGCATCACAAAATCGTTGCCAAGCCCATGCATCTTGCTGAATTTAACGCGCATTCCATTTCTCTAATGATTTTGTGTACCTGACGGATATGGATGCCTCTCAGGCTCGAATATGCCGTGGCGACACAGGTGTTTCCTGGTCCACCTGGTCACCATCGATTGGCATTACCAATATGTCGAGATTTTATAAGTATCGAACAGCCTGCCTGTGGGGTGTTCGCGTAGCCCCCAGAGATGGTGGCACTAAAATCTTTATTTTGACATCTATTTCGCCACAAAGAATCAGGCTTTCTCCGGTACCGGGGTTTCTCCCCGCACCAGGTCGCTAAAGCTTTCCCGCGCCCTTACCTGGTAGGTGTTGCTACCGTCGACCAGCACTTCCGCTGCCCGTGGCCGGCTATTGTAGTTGGAACTCATGGTAAATCCGTAGGCACCGGTAGAGAGCATGGCTAGCAGCTGACCCTGTCGTAGAGTCAGGGCCCGGTTTTTGCCGAGGAAATCACCGGTTTCGCATACTGGCCCGACGATATCCCACATGGCGTTTTCCCCGTGATCGGGGGTCACCGGCACTATATCCTGCCAGGCCTGGTACAGGGCCGGACGCAGATTATCGTTCATTGCCGCGTCAACGATGGCGAAATTGTGCTCCTGCGTGCGCTTTAGATAGTCAATGCGGGTCAGAAGCACACCGCCATTGGCGGCGATTGAACGCCCTGGTTCAAGGACCAAGCCGAGATTGCGATCGCCAATGCGCTTAAGTACTGCCTCGAGGTAATCCGCCACCGGTGGGGGCTCTTCACCTCGATAGCGCACGCCCAGGCCGCCGCCCAGGTCCAAATGCTCTAATTGGATGCCTTTATCGGCGAGGTCATCTACCAAAACCAGGAGTCGATCCAGGGCATCGAGGAAAGGTGCGACTTCAGTGAGCTGAGAGCCGATATGGCAGTCCACACCAATTATTTTCAAGTGGGGGGACTTGGCTGCACCTAGATAGACTTTCAGGGCACAATCAATAGCGATGCCGAATTTGTTTTCCTTGAGACCGGTGGAGATATAGGGGTGAGTTTGCGCGTCGACATCAGGATTTACGCGCAGGGAAATTGGGGCGACGGTTTCGCATTCGGCAGCTACCTGCTCCAGGCGCAGCAATTCAGCTTCAGATTCGATATTGAAGCAGTGCACACCCACTTCCAGGGCGCGGCGCATCTCATTGGCAGTTTTGCCCACACCGGAAAAGACTATCTGTGAGGGATCACCGCCTGCCAGTAATACACGCTCCAGCTCACCGCCAGAGACGATATCGAAGCCTGACCCCAGCTGAGCCAGTAATGAGAGTATGCCAAGATTGCTGTTAGCCTTGACCGCGTAGCAGATCAGGCCGGGATGGTTGCCCAGGGCATCGGCATAGGCCCGGTATTGCCGCTCAAAATGAGCGCGGCTGTATACATAGGTGGGAGTGCCGAATTGCTCGGCAACCTGCTCGAGGGAGACGTCTTCAGCCCAAAGGCTGCCGTTGCGATAACTGAATTCACTCATTTCTCAGTTTCTTGCTCCTCTGGGTATTCTTCATACAGCGGCTCTTCTCCTAATGGTTCAGGCACAGCTTCACCGGCCGGTTCAATGGCTGGTCCACTGGGCTCCACTGCAGTGCTGCTGGTAGGCGCCGTATTGGGCGGACCAGTAGTAATACTCGGCGCGGGCTCTGCCGGTGCCTGAGGTAAGTACAGCGGGCCCTTCTGGCCACAGCCTGCAATCAGTGCGGAGGCACCTAGCAGCGTGAGGAGCGGGAGAAGTATTTTTTTCGGCATGGGTGACATCCTGCGCTCGGGCTTTCGAAGCGGTGTTCGGCAAAAGCCTGATAGTATAGCGGCCGAATAAATTCATCACAGTAGACGGTAACAGAAGTAACAAAAGATGAGCCAAGCGGAATACGAAGCGGCCATTGAGCGGAGCCTGATGGCGATAGAGGATGCCCTGGATGAGTGTGATTGGGACATCGATTACGAGCGTAGTGGGTCGGTTTTAACTCTTACGCTGGAGGATAATGGAAGCCAGGTGATTCTCTCTCGCCAGTCGGCCAGTCGCGAATTGTGGGTGGCAGCTAAATCCGGCGGTTATCACCTGGCCTTTGAAAACCCCGGCTGGAAATGCGGCACTACCGGGGAGGATCTGGCCACTCTGCTTGATCGTGTGCTGAGTGAGCAGCAGGGCGAAGAGGTCAGCTTGGGGCTTAGGCCCTAACCGCAGTAATTTGGCTTTTTAGAAAGCCCGGAAAGCCGGGCTTTAACTTCAAATCCACTAACAGCGCTGTTTGATTGCTTCACGTGCGCGCGCACAGGCCGCACGTACCTGATTGGGTGCGGTACCACCGATATGGTCACGGGCGGCCACCGAGCCCTCAAGGGTGAGCACTTCAAATACATCCTCGCTGATTTCAGCAGAAAATTGTTGTAGTTGCTCCAGGCTTAGTTCAGCCAGGTCCTTGTTCTGTTCAATGGCAAAGGATACTGATTGACCGACGATCTCATGGGCATCACGGAAGGCAACACCTTTGCGTACAAGGTAATCCGCCAAGTCCGTCGCGGTGGAAAAGCCCTTGGCGGCCGCCTCCAGCATATTGTCTTTTTTCGCCTTGAGAGCCGGTATCATATCTGCAAACGCGCGCAGGCAATCCAGAGCGGTGTCGGCGGCGTCAAACAGCGGTTCTTTATCCTCCTGGTTGTCCTTGTTATATGCCAGCGGTTGACTTTTCATCAGAGTCAGTAAGGCGACTAGGTGCCCGTTTACACGGCCGGTTTTACCGCGTACCAGCTCAGGCACATCCGGATTTTTCTTCTGTGGCATGATGGAGGAGCCGGTGCAAAAGCGATCCGGTAGATCAATAAAATCGAACTGGCTCGAAGTCCAAAGGACCAGCTCCTCGCTCGCTCGGGAAAGGTGAGTGAGCAGCAGCGCGGCGAAAGCGCAGAATTCAATGGCGAAATCCCGGTCGCTGACGGAATCCAGAGAGTTTTCGGTCGGGGCATCAAAACCGAGTAATTCAGCAGTGCGTGCGCGATCAATAGGGTAACTGGTGCCGGCCAGTGCGGCTGCGCCCAGGGGAGAGCGGTTGACTCGCTTGCGGCAGTCCATCAAGCGCTCATAGTCCCGGGTAAGCATGGCGTTCCAGGCCAGTAGGTGGTGGCCAAAAGTCACCGGTTGAGCGCTCTGTAGGTGAGTAAAGCCCGGCATAATAGTGCCCGCTTCGCGTTCCGCCAGCGCTACCAGGCCGGTTTGCAAGCGGCTTAGCTCGCCTGCAATCCTATCGATGCGCCCCCGCAGCCATAGGCGAATATCCGTTGCTACCTGATCGTTGCGGGAGCGGCCAGTGTGCAGTTTTTTACCGGTGGCACCGATGCGCTCAGTCAGGCGCGCCTCGATATTCATGTGCACATCTTCCAGCTGCACTGACCACGGGAACTCCCCTGCCTTAATTTCCTCTGCTATTTCCTTCAGGCCATGGGCGATCTTTTGATATTCATCTGCACTCAATACCCCTACCTCAGAGAGCATCTGGGCATGGGCGAGAGAGCCTTGGATATCCTCCAATGCCATGCGTTGGTCAAAGGTGACTGAGGCGGTGAACCTCTCTACGAAGGCATCAGTGGCTTCACTGAAGCGGCCTCCCCAGAGTTTGGCGGCCGGGTTATTGGCGGAATCGGTGGGGGTTTTTTCGTTGCTCATGGTTTTCCTGGCTGCAGTGAGGTGAAAGGCCGGGGAGCTTGGTGGTATCTTGCGCTTTAAACGTTAGGGACAGTCAAGAATAACAATTGCATGTCAAACTCCAGGCCGGCAGGCATTATATCGCAGAAAATTCGAAAAACTGATACTGATAACAAGGATTCTGCGCTTCCTGGTGTTTTGCCTTTCCTGCCGGATTTGTGCAGCGTCACTTCCCTGGCAGCACTGGTGCTGATGGGAGAACTGTTGGCCCTGGTGCTGGTATTGGCGCTGGATGGGTTGCGAGAATTCAGCTGGCAGCGCCTGGGGTTGATCTCCCTGGTTATCCAGTGGGTGATATTGCCCTCTGCAGCTGTACTCTGCCGCCTGCGCCCCCTTTTGGCCAAGCTCTCGCACAAGCGCGCCGGTGCTATCAGCTTTATAGCGGTGCTGGCGGTATTGATAAGCGTGATGGGAATACAGCGCTATCTGCGCGTACTGCTGTTACAGGCCGATTTCGATTGGTGGGGCCTGGCCAGTGATTGCTTGCTGGGGGCCATTTGCTCTGGGGTGGTTTTGCGCTACGCCTATTTGCAGCAGCAGTTATATAACCAGCAACAAGCTGAGCTCGGCGCACGTATTGAGGCGTTGCAATCCCGTATCCGTCCCCACTTTCTGTTTAATAGTATGAATAGCTTGGCCAGCCTGATCGCTGTGGACCCAGATCGTGCCGAACGACTGGTAGAGGATTTGTGTGCTCTGTTCAGGGCCAGCCTAGCCGATCCAAAACTGGTGCCTTTACGGCAGGAGATTTTGCTGGCGCAGCGCTACCTGGAGATCGAGGCATTGCGTCTGGGGGATCGCCTGAGACAAGAATGGCAATTGGGTGAAGGACTGAATGACATCCAGTTACCCAGTATGTTGCTACAGCCCCTGCTTGAAAATGCGGTGTTACACGGCGTGGCTAAATTGCGTGAAGGTGGGGAAATCAACGTACGAGTTGAAGTTGAAAGTGGTGTTCTCAGGATTGCTATCGAAAACCCCTTGCCCCAGGAAACTGTGCACACCTCCAGGGAAAATAATGGCATGGCGATGGAAAATATCCGCCAACGCCTGTCCGCTTATTACGGCAATCGCTTTATGTTTACCGCCTGTCGGGAGGATGGACACTACAGAGTGGCCCTGCAGCTACCCTTGTTTCCCCGGGAGGCGGCTCTGCGGGAGACAAAGGCCGCTGTATCTACCACTAGAAAAGCCGAGGTGATGGAGTGACCCAGCTGCGAGTCCTGATTGTCGACGATGAACCCCTGGCCCGTGCGCGCCTACAGCGGCAATTGGCCGCGATCGATAACTGCACAGTGATCGGTGAGGCAGCCGATATTGAAACCGCACTAGTGCAGGTGCAGATACTTGATCCGGACCTTGTATTGCTAGATATCGAAATGCCCGGTGGCAGTGGTTTGGAATTGGCACAACAGTTATCTGTTCGCGAATGCCCACCGGCAGTTATTTTTTGCACTGCCCACGATGAATTTGCCTTGCCGGCATTCGCAACTTCAGCAGTGGGCTACTTGTTAAAACCGGTCACTTTAGAGCTGTTGCGCCAGGCTATTACGAAGGTACAGCGCCTCAGCAAACCCCAACAAAAAATGCTGGAAGAGCAGGAATCAGAAGCATCCGATCATCGAAGCCGCATCAAAGCTGTCAGCCGCCGGGGAGTGGAATTACTGGAAGTGGATACGATCCGTTGCCTGGTTGCCGATAGTAAATATGTGGTAGCTCACCATCTTGCCGGCGAAACAATTTTGGATGAGTCCCTTAAGGAGTTGGAGAGTGAGTTCGGCGATCGCTTTGTGCGCGTACACCGCAGCGCCCTGGTCGCTGTGGAATATATCGCCGGTTTGCGCAGGGAGGGTGGAAATTATCGGGTGGAGTTGGATGGTGTAGCAGAGGCGCCGCTGGTAAGCCGACGCATGCTGCCTTCTGTAAAAGCACTAATTACGGAGATATGCTGAGTATTCAGTTTTTAACGCAGAAAAACAAACAATACTGCAGCTACCATCAATAGAGCAAAGCTCACTCTGATTACTCTCGCTTGTTTTGGTTTGTGGAAAACTGGCCGCAGGCTGCCCCCAAGGTATAGCCAGATAAAATCCACTACAGCAGCGACAATCAAGCAGACCAATCCTGTGGCAAGATAGCTGAAACCGCTCTCTTCGATAGGCAGTAGAAACTGGGAAAAGATCGCAAAAAAAGCGGCGTAGGCTTTTGGGTTGAGCAGATTAAAAATAAACCCATCCAAAAGGGATGGCGGTTGGGCTGCTGCCGACTGTTCCTGAACCAGTACCGGTGCCGTGGCAATTTTGAAGGCGATATAGCCAATGTAAAGTGCTCCACATATCTGCACTGTCAAACGAGCCTCGGGCCAGGCAGAAAGCAGGGCGGCTACACCGGCAGTGGCACCGACAATGGCTACGCATAACCCAAGCAGGATACCGATAAGGAAACCGGTACTTTGCCTCACTCCAAAGGTTGCTCCTGAAGCTGCCAGAGCGAGTGGTGCGGGGCCGGGAGAGCCGAGTAACAGGCCTGTGGCTGCAATCAGTGAAGATAATGCTTCTAACATAAACTCTTGCCCTATTTCCCACCTGCGACATCAATAAATGAGCCAGTGGTAAACGACGATTCATTGCTTAAAAGCCAAGCTATCGCAGAGGCCACTTCTTCTGGCAGTCCCCCTCGTTTTAGAGGGGTCGTAGATTTTAGCCGCTCCACCCGATCTGGTTCTCCGCCAGCAGTATGCATCTCTGTATAGATCAAACCTGGCCGTACTCCATTTACCCTGATTCCCTCGCTGGCAAGTTCCTGGCTTAGCCCGATGGTCAAGGTGTCTACTGCCCCTTTACTCGCTGCATAGTCAATATATTCGTTGGGTGAGCCCCAGCGGCTGGCAGCAGAAGAAATATTGACGATGGCACCACCGCTGCCCCCCTGTTTGGTCGACATTCTTCTTATGGCTTCGCGGCAGCAAAGTAGGGTGCCAGTAACATTCGTTCGAAGTACCTGGTTAATTCGCTCCGCTTCCATTTTTTCAACGCGCATTTGGGGTTTGAGTGTCGCGGCATTGTTCACCAGGTATTGAAGGGGGCCGAGTTGCCGGTCTACTTCATTAAATAAGTGGGTGATATCGGCTTCTGATGAAATATCAGCACGTACGGCGATTGCTTTAGTACCTAAGGCCTTGAGTTCATTCAGCAGGCTTTCGGCCGAGTCTTTTCTCTCCCGATAACTGATGGCGATATGGTATCCATGCTGGGCAAGTAATCGTGCCGTTGCGGCACCGATCCCACGGCTTCCGCCGGTGACTAAGGCAATATTATTTTTAAGGGGCACTTTGCAACTCCTGAAAAGGGGGAACTATTGGGAATAAATAGGGGTACCTTTGATTTTTTTTGTTGTTAAAGAATGAGGGAGGGTATCTGAAAAATACGGAGGAGGCACTGACGGCAGCGCTGTCAGTGCCCCTGGATGAGATCGGGCTTAATGGGCTTTAATTTTAATACAGTTGCGGGCCACCATCGCCGTATTCCGAATCATTTTGCAGGCTTAATTCGCCAGCGGCACTATTCAAATATTCCGCATCGGACTCGGACTTGAGTTTGATCATCAAGCGCAAGTCGTTGGAGGAGTCAGCGTGGGCGAGGGCATCCTCGTAGGTAATCTCGCCGCGGTCGTAGAGTTCATACAGGGCCTGGTCGAAGGTCTGCATACCCTGTTCGCCGGAACGCTTCATCAATTCTTTCATTTTGTGTACCTCGCCCTTGCGGATCAGGTCCGACATCAGCGGGGTATTGATCATAACCTCCAGGCAGGCCCGGCGGCCATCGCCGTCAGGTGTTGGCACCAGTTGCTGTGCCACCATCGCTTTCAGGTTCAGCGACAGGTCCATAAACAACTGTTGGTGGCGGTCTGCCGGGAAGAAGTGAATGATACGGTCCAGGGCTTGGTTGGCGTTGTTGGCATGCAGGGTACAGAGACACAGATGGCCGGTTTCGGCAAAGGCAATGGCGTGGTCCATTGTCTCGCGGGAGCGTACCTCACCAATCAGAATGACGTCTGGTGCCTGACGCAGGGTATTTTTCAGGGCCACTTCGAAGGACTCTGTATCCAGGCCAACTTCACGCTGGGTTACGATACAGCCGCGATGCTGGTGAATAAATTCAATCGGGTCCTCAATAGTGATGATATGGCCTTTGGAGTTCTCATTGCGGTGGCCAATCATCGAGGCAAGGGAGGTAGACTTACCAGTGCCGGTTGCACCTACAAAAATAATCAGGCCACGCTTGGTCATCGCCAGCTCTTTGAGTACATCCGGCAGGCCAAGCCCGTCAATCGTGGGAATCTTCGTTTCGATACGACGCAGCACCATGCCCACCAGGTTGCGCTGGAAAAATGCCGAGACCCGGAAGCGACCTACGTTGCGTACGGCAATGGCGTAGTTCAGTTCCTTTTGTTCAGCGAATTCGCGTCGCTGCTTCTCATTCATGGTGCCCACCACCAGTTCGCGTGCTTTCTCTGGTGTGAGCGAGGTACTGCTGCAGGGTACAACACGTCCGTGCAGTTTGATCGAGGGTGGTATGCCTGCGGTGATAAACAGGTCCGATGCACCTTTCTCTACAACCAGTTGTAGGAGTCTTTCAATTTCCATGGGTGTTTACCGCGTTTATTTTTGACTTTGAGGGGCCCTGCAGCGAGCCCCCGGTGCGCTGTAACGCTTAGAAGTTTTCCGGCATTTTGGCTTTTTCTCGCGCGACTTCGCGGCTGACGATACGGCGTGCCACCAGATCCTCAAGGCACTGGTCCATGGTCTGCATACCGACACTGGCGCCAGTCTGGATAGCCGAGTACATCTGCGCGATTTTGTCCTCGCGGATCAAATTACGGATTGCCGGGGTGCCGCGCATAATCTCGTGAGCGGCGACACGGCCTCCGCCATTTTTCTTCAGGAGGGTTTGGGAGATTACCGCCTGTAGTGACTCCGACAGCATTGAGCGAACCATCGCTTTCTCCTGCGCAGGAAAGACGTCTACAACCCGGTCAATGGTTTTTGCTGCAGAGGTGGTGTGCAGGGTACCGAACACCAGGTGACCGGTTTCTGCGGCGGTTAGTGCCAGTCGGATGGTTTCCAGGTCCCGCATCTCACCCACGAGAATAATGTCCGGGTCTTCACGTAATGCAGAGCGCAGAGCTTCGGCGAAGCCGTGTGTATCCCTATGTACCTCGCGCTGGTTTACCAGACACTTTTTTGACTCGTGTACGAATTCAATTGGGTCTTCGATGGTGAGGATATGTTCGTACTTGTTGTCGTTGATGTAATCCATCATCGCGGCCAGCGTGGTGGACTTACCGGAACCGGTAGGCCCAGTCACCAACACCAGGCCACGCGGGGTATCGGAGATCTGTTTAAAGACCTGGCCCATCCCCAGGTCCTCCATGGTCAGTACCTTGGAGGGAATAGTCCGGAATACAGCGCCGGCCCCACGGTTGTGATTAAAGGCATTCACACGGAAACGGGCCACGCCAGGTACTTCAAAGGAGAAGTCGGTTTCCAGCAGCTCTTCATAATCCTTGCGCTGCTTATCATTCATGATCTCGTAGATCAGGCCGTGCACCTGCTTGTGCTCCATGGCTGGCAGGTTGATGCGGCGCACGTCGCCGTCCACACGAATCATCGGTGGCAGACCGGCGGAGAGGTGCAAATCCGAGGCGTTTTGCTTGGCGCTGAAGGCGAGGAGTTCAGTGATATCCATACTGCTACCTTATGGTTCTTGTTTGGGCTCAGGTAAAATCGCCACTTATTTCGGTAAGGGCCCCAGTATATGCGCAAAGAGACAATCGTCGAAAACCTGAATGCAGTAGGTGAGCGGATTGTGACATGCTGCAACAACTGCGATCGCAACCCGGCAGAAATCACTCTGCTGGCGGTTTCCAAAACGCGACCCCCACAAGATTTGCGAGTCGCCTACGCGGCTGGCCAGCGCCACTTTGGCGAAAACTATTTGCAGGAAGCCCTGGAAAAACAGGATGCCCTTTCTGATCTCGATATTCACTGGCATTTCATTGGGCCGTTGCAGTCGAACAAAAGCCGTGCGGTTGCCGAGAGGTTCCAATGGATGCATACAGTCGACCGGCTGAAAATTGCCCAGCGTCTTTCATCGCAGCGCCCCAAAAACCTGGGCCCTCTCAATATCTGCCTGCAAGTGAATATCGATGGCGAGCAGAGCAAGTCTGGCATAGCTCCACAGGATTTGGTGGCTCTGGCGCGTGAAGTGGTGAAACTACCTGGGCTTCGTTTACGCGGGTTGATGGCGATTCCCGCTGAGCGACAGGGTATTACCGCTCAACAAGAGCCCTTTGCCAGGCTAGCCAGCTTGTTGCAGCACTTACGTGAAGAATTTCCTAACGAAACCATGGATACCCTGTCGATGGGAATGTCCGGGGATATGGAGGCAGCGATTTCCTGTGGCGCCACCATTGTGCGCATCGGCACAGATATTTTTGGCGCTCGTAATTATTCTGCGTAAATGGGGCTGTGTTTTACCCAAAACTTTTAGGGAAATGGAATGACGAAATCAGGGAATCTCGAGGTGGTATTACTGGGATTAACCCTGTGTGCTGTAATGGCTTTATCAATGGCGCAGAACTTGTGGACCACTTGGTTGGCACTTGAGTGGCTAGCATTTATTTGCCTTCTCTCATTTTACTTCCCGAAGATGTCAATGATTACCGACTTCCTTAGTAATACGGTAACCCGATCGCTGTGGCCGGAGAGCCGACAATGGTTGTAGCTGGTGGCAATTGCCTTAAATCTCCTTGCGATAATAGAGGCGCCCCTATTTGGCAGTGATTAAAAAGGTGCTAGTAGAATTGATATGAAAACGGCCCAAAGGGCCGTTTTCGTTAGAGGGTTCGTATTAATTTTTCAGCGCCAGTTTCTTTTTCCGCTCTTCGCCGAGCAAATGTTCTGCAAAGAACAATGCCGTAGCTTGAGTAAAGGCATCGCTATTCTCCTTTTTGCGATAACCGTGTCCTTCGTTTAATGCGTTCATATACCAAACCCGGTTGCCGTTTTCACGCAGGGCGTCCACGATCTGCTCGGCTTCTGTAACAGGTACTCGAGGATCATTTTGTCCCTGTACCACAAACATCGGCACCTGGATTTTCTCCACATTATTGTTGGGGCTGATTTTTTCCAGGAAGGCCCGCATCTTCGGATCGCGTTCGTCACCATACTCTACCCGGCGTAAGTCTCGACGGTAGCTCTTGGTGTTGGTGAGGAAAGTGACAAAATTAGAGATGCCGACAATATCTACAGCAGCTTTCAGGCGGTTTGAGTAGTAGACACTACTGGCCAGCACCATATAGCCGCCATAGCTACCGCCGAAGACAGCAATCCGCTCGGCATCCAAGTCTGGTTGGGTGGCGATCCAGTCCAGTAGGGCACCGATGTCTTTCACCGAGTCCTCGCGCTTATACCCGTTGTCCATGGCCAGGTAGCTTTTACCGTAGCCGGCAGAACCGCGTACGTTGGGAGCAATTACTGCGGCCCCAAGCTCCTCCAACCACATTTGATAGGTGCTGGAGAACAGCGGGCGATACTGCCCCTCGGGTCCGCCATGAATGGAAATAATGACTGGCACCGGACCTTTAGCGTTGCGTGGTTTGTACATGAAAGCTGGAATTTCCCGATGCTTGCCATCTACCTTGTCGAAAGTTGGATAGTGCACCAGCTGGGGTTCGACAAACTGCTCGGTGTCGAGGCCGCCGACTTCGCTAAATGTCCAGCGGTTGAGGTCACCACTGGAGAGTGGACGACGGCCCAGCTCTAAAACAAAAGTATCTGTAGGGGTTTTTGGGGTATTCAGGGACATTGCCAGCCTATCGCCTCGAGGATTGAACTCGATGCCGCCGATAACGCCAATCGGGAGGGAATTGATCTTGCGATAGCGGTCATTGCGCGGGTTATAGAGATAGAGTGAGGACATACCCCCCTCGTTAGCCACGAAGGCACCGCGACGACCGTCTTCACTGAGAACAAAATCGTTGATGTCCCAGGGGATATCAGCGGTAATGACTTTTTCATCACCACTGGCTAAGTCTTTGCGAATCAGCTGGGTGAATTCTCCCCCTTTATCACTCATCAGGAATGCAGAGCGGTCGTCGTGGCTAAAGCCAACGGGAAAATTGCGGGAGTCTACATCGTCATCCCCGGCGAGCAGTTTCAGTTCTCCGCTATCTAGGTCCAGCAGGTGGACTTTGGATCGAGTGGAGGAAACATACTGCAACACGAGCAGTTGGCTACCGGATTGTGAGAAGCCGCCTGGCCCCCACCAACTGCCATCTGTTGATTTCAGAATCAGGCGGTCTTCTTTCTTAGCTCCGTCAAAAGTGGTGAGCCAGATATCATTGGCTTTACCGTCGCGGCGAGTACTCTGATAGGCCATGGCGGAGCCTTGCTTATTCCAGAGGATAGCGCCGTTTCGGGATTCGCCATCAGTGATCATCTCACTCTGGCCATTGTGCGTATCAAATAGAAATATTTGTGTATATTCATTCCCGCCAGCATCCATAGTGAATGCCAGTTGCTCGTGATCCGGACGTGTGGCGACACTGCCGATAGGCTCTTCGAAGAAGGTCAACTGGCGGCGGGCGCCACCGGCGCGATCTACTTTGTGTAATTGATTCACCTCGCCAAAGCGGGTGCTGACATACATTCCGTTGCCATCTATATCCCAGCCGCGGAAGCTGGCTGATCGTACATTTTGATAGCGGTTCAGTTCATCAATGATGCTCTGGGGTACCTGTGGAATGTCCTGCAATATCAGTTGGCCGTTGTTTTCGGTACGAGTTTCTACCGCACCGGCAGCGCCCGTCGCGCAAAGCAGTGCGGCGGTCACTAAAGAGCGCCATTTATGCATATCATTCTCCTTGGCAACGCGTGAGGCGCGTTTCTCTTGTTATTGGAATTGAGTGACCACATATTAACGAAATCCCCGCTGGGGAAAATAGCGACTGAAATTCACAGCAGCTGAGCCGAGTGCTCGCCGAGGTAATCCGAGTGACTGTAAAAAATCCCAAAATCGTTTTTATCGGCGGCGCCGGCAATATGGCTGGAGCGGTGATCGGCGGCCTGCTCGCGGCTGGCTATCCGACGGAAAAGGTTGTTGCTACTGGGCGCGATCCTCTCAAGTTGGAGTCGTTTGCCAAACGCCATGGCGTTGTCGCGCACGATGATAACATCGCTGCAATTGATGAAGCCGATGTTATCGTGCTGTCAGTTAAACCCCAGGTCATGCGCGATTTGTGCATGGATCTGCGTCCGCATCTGACTAGACGCAATCCCCTGGTGATTACTCTGGCTGCCGGTATACCCCTGGCTGCCTATCAACGCTGGCTAGGTGAGCACCTGCCAATTGTGCGTGCTATGCCAAATACTCCAGCGTTGGTTCAGGCAGGGGTCACTGGTCTTTACGCCGATGCGGCGGTGACCGCAGAACACCGCGCTATTACCGAGCGTATCGTCAATGCAGTGGGTATTTCCCTGTGGGTGGAGCAAGAGGAGGGAATTGATCAGATTATCGCCGTTGCAGGATCTGCCCCAGCATACTTTTTTCAATTTATGGAAGCCATGATTGATGCATCATCTGCCAGTGGCTTTGCCCGTGCTGATGCGGAGCGCCTCGTGTTGCAAACTGCCCTGGGCGCCGCCAAACTGGCCATGGTCAGCGATGTGGATGTGGCCCAATTGAAGCGTAACGTAATGTCGCCGGGCGGTACCACAGAGCGTGCGGTACAGCGCTTTGAGCAGGGCGGCCTTCCCCAGCTGGTAGCGGATGCAATGCGTGATTGTGCCGAGCGCGCTGCAGAAATGGCCAGGGAGCTGGACCGCTAGGTAAAAATAAATTAAAAGCGGCGTATGGAGCGCTGTAATTCACTCAAATTTTTGGAACTTTTCGATGGCAAATACCTTCAGCAATATCGGGGTCTTCCTGGTGGCAACCCTCGGTATCCTGTTCCTGTTTGTGGTTTTGATGCGCTTTTTGCTTCAGTTGGCCCGCGCAGATTTTTACAATCCAATTTCCCAGGGCATCGTGAAAATTACCAATCCGCTGTTATTACCACTGCGCAAGGTGGTGCCGGGGTTTCTCGGTGTGGACATGGCCTCGCTGGTTTTGGCACTTCTGGTGGGGTTGGTGATGATTTTGGTTTGTGGCCTGTTCGCCGGCTATGGCCTATTTAATCCTTTGAGTGCACTGCTTTGGTCTCTGATCGGCTGTGTAGCGACGGTGATTGCGGTTGTTTTTGTAGGAATGTTGATTTCGATCGTGTTTAGCTGGATCGCGCCCCATAGTGGCCACCCTGCTTTGATGTTGTTACGTCAGTTGCTCGAACCATTTTGTGCGCCGATACGCCGCCTGATACCGCCTTTGGGGGTGATTGATATCAGCCCGATCTTCGTGTTTATCCTGCTGACAGTGGCAGACAAATTGCTGTTTGGTTTTGCACAAATGGCAAATATGCCAGCTTTCGTCTACAGCCTTTTCTGGCATATCCCCGGATTTTAAGTGGTGATGTCGCAAGTTTTCTTGCGGCGCGCGCACTGGATCGCATTTGGCGCGGTGTTAGACTCTTATACTTAAGGTTGACCATCCCAATACTCGCATTCGGAGTGTTGGGGTCTTGTCTGCAGGGTATAGATAACAAGAACACCGTGAAATGGAAGACGCACTCCTTCGCCAGCACATCTCCGATTACGACCGTTGGAAGAAAAACCTGGACCGCCAGTTTGCCCAGTTCAACCAGTGGTTACAGCAACATTTCCCAAACTCAGCCGGTGCTTGCCAGGTTGTCCAGCAGGCACGTGCTTTACTCACCGATGATCAATTTACCCTTGTATTGGTCGGTGAGTTTTCCCGTGGCAAGACCGAGCTGATTAATGCTCTGCTATCACAGACCTACAGCCAGAGGCTGCTGCCATCTAAACCTGGCCGCACCACAATGTGCCCTACGGAAATTTTCAGTGATGGCAGCGAGCGTGCCAGTCTGCGACTGTTGCCTATAGAGACCCTCGCTACCAATACCAGCCTGGAGAGTTTTCGCCGGATTCCGCAGAAGTGGATTACCCACGAGTTCGATGCCAATGATCCCGAGGCTACTCGCACGGCGTTATTGAAGGTGGCTGCGACCAAATCAGTGTTGCCTGAAGAAGCTGCGCGTTACGGCTTTGATCGTCGCCACTTGGATGATAAAGGCAACTTGGTAGAGATCCCCGCCTGGCGTTATGCATTGATCTGTCTGCCACATCCTCTGCTTGACCAGGGGTTGCGTATTATCGATACGCCGGGGCTCAACGCTCTCGGCAACGAGCCGGAACTGACATTGAGTACACTGCCCAGCGCCCAGGCTGTGGCCTTTCTATTGGCCGCGGATGCCGGCGTCAGTGGCACCGATATGAATATGTGGGAGACCCACCTGGCTCCGCTGCGCGATCACCGCGGCACTGCAGTGATGGCGCTGTTGAATAAGGTCGATGTACTTTGGGATGATCCCGATGAGGACGCGGAACTGCTACTTCGGCGTATGAGTGCCCAGGTGGCAAAACTGTTGTCTGTACCACAGGAAAGCGTTGCTGGTGTCTCGGCGAAAATGGCATTACTTGCGCGCCAGCAGCAGGATCTGAACTTGTTGCGTAACAGCCGGTTTGGCGATTTTGAAAAGCTGCTGGTGCAGCGCCTGTTGGAGCACCGCCAAAAAGTGGCAGAGCATCGCTCATTGCACCAGGCCCTTACGCTGATGGCGGACACCCGCGATCTCCTCAAGCGCCGCCTTAATAGCGGCCGTGCCGCATTGGTACACTTACAGCGCAATAGTGCCAGCACCGAGGAGCAGTTGGCAGAACTGGGCCAGCTGCAGCAGACCGTGAAGGAGCAGCACAAGCTCTGCCACCACGAACTGCTTACTCTAAAGTCCAGCCAGCGCATGTTGATGCGGCAGAGTACGTCCCTTTTGGCGCCAATTTCCACTCAGCAGCTGCAGCAACTGATTGATGACACCAGCAAAGCGCTGCACAAAAGTTGGACACCTATGGGGCTGGCTAAGGCTATCGACACTTTCATGGAAGGTGTCGATCACCAACTCGCCAACCTGGAGCGGGAGGTAGACCAGGCAAATCGGTTACTCGATGCGGTTTTTGAGCGTTCCAGCCTGAAGAAGGTCGACAGCGTCGAGCAGTATTTCACCGTCCGGAAATTCCGTGCCACCCTGCGTGGTTTACATCGTCAGGCGGCCCAGCTGCGCCGCTCTCCACAGTTATTGCTTGCTCGACGCAATCGCCTTAGTGAGCGATTTATAACCACCCTTGCCAGTGAGGTGGGGCGCCTCTACAACCAAATGGGAGTTGCTGCGGAAAGCTGGCTGGAGCAGGCCCTTGAGCCGTTGAAACAACATGTTCAGTACCAGAAACACCTGCTCAATCGCCACCTGATTAAGCTTACCGAGTTGAAGCAGAAGACCCGCAGTAGGCGCACCGATCTGCGCACGCTTGAAGATGAAGTACTGCGCAACGATCGTGCGTTGACGGCACTTGAAGAATTGCTGCGCCATAGCAGCTCTGCACCGCAGCCGTTGGCTCCTGCACCTCGGGCTCATAATGTCACACCACTGAAGGCCTCCCTCTCGAGTTGAGTTGGAGTGGAGGCTTAATTGGCGGTTACAGTGATTGTCATAAGTCGCGGCGCTCCCGTACACTTGAGGCATCAGCATTTGCCAACCGCCAAATAACCCGACAGATATAAACACTTTGTCTACGGAAAACCCCACCGCTTCCAGAGAGTGCCAGAATACCGCTGATGCGGACTCAGTAGGCCTTGTTACGCCC
Organism: Microbulbifer variabilis ATCC 700307; assembly: GCF_000380565.1. Taxonomy (GTDB): domain Bacteria; phylum Pseudomonadota; class Gammaproteobacteria; order Pseudomonadales; family Cellvibrionaceae; genus Microbulbifer; species Microbulbifer variabilis. The sequence continues at coordinate 104,807 of NZ_AQYJ01000027.1, read as the reverse complement.
AAGAAACAAGAATTTACTGAGCCATTACAGCTTGCCTGTGGGCGTGTATTACAAGGCTACACCCTGGTCTACGAGACTTACGGAACACTAAACACTGATAGAAGCAATGCGATTTTGATTTGCCATGCCCTATCAGGCCATCACCACGCTGCTGGTAGGCACAGCCCTGATGACAAGCGGGCGGGCTGGTGGGACCACTATATTGGCCCTGGTAAGCCTATTGATACCAGCAAATTCTTTGTGGTCTCCCTGAATAACCTGGGTGGTTGCCACGGTTCTACCGGCCCGGTTTCTATCAACCCGACCACAGGCAAGCCCTGGGGACCGGATTTTCCCCCAATGAGAGTACGTGATTGGGTTCACAGCCAAGCGCGTTTGGCGGATCTATTGGGTATTGAGCAGTGGGCAGCGGTCATCGGTGGCAGCCTGGGTGGAATGCAGGCTATGCGCTGGGCATTGGAGTACCCAGAGCGACTGCGCCATTGTGTGGTGATTGCTTCAGCTATGAAACTCTCAGCCCAGAACATCGCTTTTAATGAAACTGCACGTCAGGCTATTACCTCTGACCCGGACTTCTGTGGTGGGCGTTACCTTGAGAGGGAGAAATTACCGCGGCGTGGTCTGGCTGTGGCGCGTATGATCGGTCACATTACTTATCTTTCCGATGATGGACTGGCCAATAAATTTGGGCGCGAATTGCGCACTGGCAGTTTTCAGCCGGGTTCTGATGAGGAGGTGGAATTCCAAATCCAGAGTTACCTGCGCTATCAGGGCGATAGCTTCTCCAGCAGCTTTGACCCCAATACCTACATCCTGATGACCCGTGCGCTGGATTATTTTGATCTTGCGCGGGAGTACAAAGATGATCCGGTGGCGGCATTTGCCAATGCCAGTTGTCGCTTCCTGTTGGTTGCCTTCACCTCCGATTGGCGTTTTGCCCCCGATCGCTCTCGGGAGATCGTCAATGCTCTGATGCACGCTAACGTTTCGGTAAGCTATGCCGAAATTGAGTCCGCTATGGGGCATGATGCATTCCTGCTGCCAAACGAACGCTATGAGGGGATCTTCCGCGCATATATGCAACGAGTGGCCGCTGAGATAATAGAGGAGGGGCGCTATGCGTATTGATCTCGATGTTATCCAGGACTGGATAGCGCCCAATAGTCGTGTTCTGGACCTGGGCTGCGGTGACGGTGCACTGCTGGAGCAGCTGGGGAAAAATAAGAATGTTATTGGCTATGGCTTGGAGATTGACCCGGAACAAATAGAATTGTGTGTGGAGCGTGGCGTTAATGTAGTTGAGCAGAACCTGGATACGGGGCTCGGTAACTTTGCTGACGGTAGTTTCGACGCAGTGGTCATGACACAGGCTCTGCAGACCCTGAGGCATCCGCACGAGGTTGTACGGGAGATGTTACGGGTGGGGCGCGACTGTATTATCACTTTCCCCAATTTCGGGCAGTGGAGGGCACGCTGGCACCTGGCGTTTTCCGGACGAATGCCAGTTTCGGATCTATTACCTTTTGAGTGGTACGACACGCCCAATATTCACTTTTGTACTTTCCGTGACTTTGAAGTGCTGTGCAAACAGAACGACTGGACTATTTTACACCGCCAGGTAGTATCCGAGTCGAAAATTGGTGTGACTTTCAAAGACTTTTTACCAAATTTATTTGGTGAGACAGCGATATATCACCTAACTCGCTAAACTAATATTTGCGCCAAGTTTTTGTCCTTGGTTCGGGGCAGATCGCAGCTTTTGGTGGGTGGCGCACAGATAGTGGCCCGCCGTCGCAGTCCAGCGCCCGCCAACTCAATAGGTGGTGCTCATAACAATTGGAGGTGAAGCGTGAAACGCATCCTTGCCGCAGCCGCCACTCTGGCCCTGCTTTTTATGACCGCCGGTGCCGTTGCGCAAGAGGCCCGTATCATAAAGAACTATGAGGATTTTGGTGACTACCGGGTAGTTTATTCTGTGTTCAACAGCGACTTTATCCAGCCTGATATCGCCCAGAAGTATCAGCTGGCGCGAGCCAGGGACCGCGCTTATGTCAATGTCTCGGTGGTAAAGAAAGATGGTGGTACCCGGGGCCTTGGTGCAGAGCTGACCGGCAATGCAACCAATCTGATCCAGCAATCGCGCCCATTGAAGTTTAAAGAGATCCGCGACGGCAATGCGGTTTACTACTTGGCGCCGTTGCGCTTTGAGAATGAAGAGACCCTTACCTTCAATGTGGATGTCACCTTACCCAATGGTAAAAAGGAGAGGATTACTTTCCGCCGCAAACTGGAAAGGCCTTAACCGCTTCAGCGTTTTGTTTGTATCTAGACGCGGTGGCGCACCTTTCATTTGATTGTGAATCGATGCGGGCCTCGGCCCGCTTTTTAGTTGATGCAACATGCTAAAAAAAATTGTCTTAGCCAGCGGCAACGCCGGCAAACTACGAGAGTTCTCGCAGCTTTTCAGTACTTGGGATATTCAGGTTCTGCCCCAATCGGAGTTTGGTGTGGAAGACGCCGAGGAGACTGGGCTGAGCTTTATCGAAAATGCTTTGATCAAGGCCCGTCATGCTAGCCGCATCAGCGGTTTGCCCGCGCTGGCTGACGATTCCGGCTTAGCGGTAGATGCCTTGGGCGGCGCTCCTGGGATTTACTCTGCGCGCTATTCCGGTGAAGGGGCGAATGATGAGCGCAATAACAGTAAGTTGCTTGATGCTTTGCGGGGGATTGAAGCATCGGCTCGCAGTGCGAGTTTTCATTGTGCCCTGGCTTTCGTACGTAGCTATGACGATCCGGTGCCATTAGTGTGTAGCGCCCAGTGGCGTGGGCGCATACTGGAGACGCCCATGGGAGATCAGGGCTTTGGTTACGATCCGCTTTTCTATGTAGCTTCAGAGGGCATGACTTCCGCTCAGTTACCGCGAGAGGTAAAAAACCGATTGAGCCATCGCGCTCGGGCTGTAGGGCTGTTTGAGGCTATGTGGCGCGAGCAGATGACGGGTGCCGATCTTGAATGATAACAGTGGGTTATTGCAGCTGCCGCCTCTCAGCCTGTATGTGCATATTCCCTGGTGTATACGCAAATGCCCCTATTGTGACTTCAATTCCCACCAGGCTGCGAGGGATCACACAGACACTGCCTATGCCCTTCCGCAAGAGGAGTATGTGGCTCAGCTGCGGCGAGATTTGTTAAGTCAACTGCCTTGGGTTCAGGGGCGTAAGCTGCAATCGATTTTTTTTGGCGGCGGCACGCCAAGCTTATTTTCCGCAAATGCTATCGGGGAAATTGTGGCTATGGCTGCAGAGCTGGTGGGCTTTGCCGAAGGCATAGAGATTACCCTGGAAGCCAATCCCGGTACTTTTGAGCAGGCAAAATTCAACGGCTACCGTAGGGCAGGTATCAATCGCTTGTCGATCGGGGTGCAGAGCTTCAATAGCACGCAGTTGCATAACCTGGGCCGCATCCACAGTGGTGATGAGGCTGCCGGCGCCCTGTCTATGGCGCGCAGGGCCGGTTTTGACAATATCAACCTGGACCTGATGCACGGCCTGCCAGGGCAGACGGAAGATGAGGCACTGGAGGATCTGCGCCGTGCTGTGTCCCTGGGACCGGAACATATTTCCTGGTACCAGCTTACGATTGAGCCGAACACCGCCTTCTACAGTGCTCCACCGTCCACACCTGGTTCACAGCTGATTGCCAGCATACAGAGTAGCGGGCGCGAGTTTCTCGCTGCAGAAGGTTACCTTCGCTATGAGATATCTGCTTATAGTGGGCGCGGTTTGGAATCTCGCCACAACATCAATTACTGGTCGTTTGGGGATTATCTAGGTATAGGTGCAGGTGCTCACGGCAAGGTCACCCTGCCTCATGAAGGTCGAATCCTGCGCAGTCGGCGCACACGTACGCCGCGGGATTACATGAATTTTGCAGCTTCGGGGAGCGAGTTGTTGCACAGGGAGCTGGCAGCGCCCCATGCCGATGCAATAGAAAAGGCCGATTTGCCTCTGGAGTTCCTGATGAACACCCTGCGCCTAGCCGGCGGGGTGCCGAAAGGCACTTTTGCGTACTATACCGGCCTGGCCCTGGAGACTTTACAGCGACAATGGCCGACCTTGCTGGCGATGGATCTGGTTCAGCCGCTGGAGCAACGTATTGCCGCCAGTGCTTTTGGCTTCGACTATCTTGATGAGATTCTGCAGCGCTTTCTGGAACAGCCGTGAGCCCAGGGGACTTGAAAAGTGCACCTGCGCCCCAATCTACGCGTTCAATGGCGCATTTTGGCTGTACTCTCATAGCCCCCATCGTGAGATGATGCGTCCGCGGTGGCACCGCATTGTGTAACTAAAGAACAGGAAAGCAATATGAGCGAGCACGCAATCATCAATGTAACTGACGCCGAGTTCGAAGCTGAGGTTCTCAAAGCCGAAGGTCCGGTGCTGGTGGACTTTTGGGCTCAATGGTGCGGTCCGTGCAAAATGATCGCTCCGGTTCTGGATGATCTGGCGGGTCACTACGGCGAAAAGCTGAAGATTGTCAAAGTCGATGTGGATGCAAACAAGGAAACCCCGGCTAAATACAATGTGCGCGGTATTCCTACCCTGCTGTTGTTCAAAGGTGGTAACGTGGAAGGTACCAAGGTTGGTGCTCTGTCTCGCGCCCAGCTGACTGAGTTTATCGATAGCCAGCTGTAATCCTGCCGCTCCATCCTGTGAAGAGGGTAAATTTCTTTGCAGGATGGGAAACACCCGTTATACTGGCTGTAATTCTGTAATAGTTCAGTCAGCTGTGAATCCAGTGACGACCAGCTGAAGATAACGCCCCTCCACAGGGTCCCTGACCATTCCCGGCGTGTATATTCCTCGAATTGAGCTTAATTGGTAGTGCTCTGCCTTTTGATTATGTAGAGCCAAAGCTTGATAGGTATTACGCTTTTGATAGGTACGGGTGCCTAAGTGTACTGGGCAAATAAACGAGCAAATCTCTGATTTTCAAACCCCTCCCCAAAATAATTTCCGGCGTGTCCGCGCCAAATGACAACAGAAACCTTAATAAGCAATTGGTATGAATCTCTCCGAATTAAAAACCAAACCCATTGAAGAGTTGATTGAAATAGCCAAAGGTATGGGCCTGGAAAACCTGGCTCGGTCGCGCAAACAAGATATTATTTTCAATATTCTTAAGCGCCACGCCAAAAGCGGTGAAGATATTTACGGCGATGGCGTATTGGAAATCCTTCAGGACGGTTTTGGATTTTTGCGTTCTGCTGATTCCTCTTATCTTGCGGGACCGGATGATATATACGTTTCCCCTAGCCAGATTCGCCGTTTTAATTTGCGTACGGGTGACTCAATTTCCGGAAAGATTCGCCCACCAAAAGAGGGTGAGAGATATTTCGCTCTTTTAAAGGTTAACGAAATTAATTTCGACAAACCCGAAAACGCCCGTAATAAAATTCTTTTCGAAAACCTTACTCCCCTTTTCCCTAACGAACGTCTCGGTCTGGAATGCGGTAATGGCTCTTCCGAAGACCTTATTGGCCGAATTATTGATTTAGTGGCCCCGATTGGTAAAGGGCAGCGTGGGTTGATCGTGGCTCCCCCAAAAGCCGGTAAAACCATCATGCTGCAAAATATGGCGCAAGCCATAACTCGCAATAACCCCGAATGTCACCTGATCGTGCTGTTGATTGATGAGCGCCCGGAAGAGGTGACTGAGATGCAGCGTTCTGTTCGCGGCGAAGTGGTTGCATCTACTTTTGATGAGCCGCCTGCTCGTCACGTCCAGGTTGCTGAAATGGTGATTGAAAAAGCCAAGCGCCTGGTGGAGCACAAGAAAGATGTGGTTATTTTACTGGATTCTATTACTCGTCTGGCACGTGCGTATAACACCACCGTACCCAGTTCTGGCAAGGTACTGACCGGTGGTGTGGATGCCCATGCCCTGGAGAGGCCCAAGCGTTTCTTTGGTGCTGCACGGAATATTGAAGAAGGCGGAAGTCTGTCTATTATTGCTACTGCACTAATTGATACTGGCTCGAAGATGGACGAAGTGATTTTCGAGGAGTTTAAAGGTACTGGTAACATGGAATTGCAGCTTGATCGTAAGATCGCTGAAAAGCGTGTATACCCGGCCATTAATGTACGACGTTCCGGTACCCGCCGCGAAGAGTTGCTAATGCCAGAGGGCGAATTACAGCGGGTATGGATTTTGCGTAAACTGTTACACGATATGGAAGATGTAGCAGCAACGGAATTCCTAGTGGATAAGTTGAAAGATTTCAAGACAAATGACGAATTCTTCCTGTCCATGAAACGGAAATAATTTTTGTATATAAAAGGCGCCGATTCAGGCGCCTTTTATATTCTGGATTGAATAAGGCGATTATTTGCGCTGATTAATGTTGAAAAGGCGAGCTATTAGGCATATAAAGTTCCACATCGTGGCGCTGGGTATGAATTTTATTAAGCGGCGCCCGACCGAATTGGCTCAGGAGATACTCCGTTAAAGGGCCAATCTCAAATGAATAATCTGGTGGAGCTGGTTATTCATTTGTGACTGCACGACAGCCCACACATCTAGTGAGAACCTTTTGTGAATATCTATATTGGAAATCTGGCCTACGCGGTAACCTCTGACGACCTGCACGAAGCTTTCGGCGCATTCGGAGAGATCTCTCGGGCTACTGTAATCACCGACCGTGAGACTGGCCGCTCTAAAGGCTTCGGTTTCGTAGAAATGCCTAACGACGATGAAGCGCGTAAAGCAATCGAAGAGATGAACGACCAGCCACTGTCCGGCCGTAACATCCGTGTTAACGAAGCTAAGCCCCGCGAAGATCGTCCGCGCCGCCCCCGCTTCTAAGCTTGCGACAAGCTTAAGATTTTTTCGGCCCGCAGCTTAGCGCTTGCGGGTCGACTCTCCCCCCTTATTTTAAGCACCCTGACCAGGGCGCCATTCCCCATTTTGTCTTTTCTGTTTTACACTGCGCGTTAGTTTATTTTCATCGTCCGGTAATCCATGAAATACAAAGACCTGCGCGACTTTATCAAGCTGTTGGAAAAGCGGGGCCTATTGAGGCGGATTCAGCACCCTGTAGATCCGATTCTCGAGATGACGGAAATTGCAGACCGCGTGTTGCGCAGTGGCGGTCCGGCCCTACTTTTTGAAAATCCAGTAGGCTTTGAAACCCCTGTACTTGCAAACTTGTTTGGTACTACCGAGCGGGTAGCTCTGGGAATGGGGCGTGAGAATATCGGTGAATTGCGTGAGGTCGGTGAACTGCTGGCCTTTCTTAAAGAGCCACAGCCTCCGGAAAATTTGCGGGATGCCTGGGAAAAACTGCCAGTTTTCAAGCAGGTTCTGAATATGGGGCCAAAAGTGGTCAAGGGAGCAGTCTGCCAGCAGGTTGTGCTGGATCAAGAGCAGGTGGACCTCAACAAGCTGCCCGTTCAAACTTGCTGGCCAGGAGATGCAGCGCCCCTGGTGACCTGGCCCTTGGTGATAACTCGTGGACCAGAGAAGAAGCGCCAAAATTTAGGTATTTACCGAATGCAGCTGATTGGTAAAAACCGCTTGATTATGCGCTGGCTCAGTCATCGTGGCGGTGCACTTGATTTTCGCGACTGGTGTAAAAAACATCCCGGCCAACCGTATCCCGTTGCTGTAGCACTGGGCGCAGATCCCGCCACCATTCTGGGGGCTGTTACTCCAGTACCGGATACACTGTCTGAATATGCATTTGCCGGCCTGTTGCGTGGTGATAAAACTGAAGTAACCAATGCACTGCTCAGTGATTTACAAGTTCCTGCCAGTGCAGAGTATGTGTTGGAGGGATTCATTTATCCCGATGATATGGCCGATGAAGGGCCATATGGAGACCATACCGGCTATTACAATGAGATAGATAGCTTTCCTGTCTTCACTGTTGAGAAAATTACTCATCGCAAGGACCCAATCTATCACAGCACTTATACCGGACGGCCACCGGATGAGCCCGCGATCTTGGGTGAGGCTCTCAATGAAGTGTTCGTGCCGATTTTACAGAAGCAGTTCCCGGAAATTGTCGATTTCTATCTACCTCCTGAAGGTTGTTCTTATCGGCTCGCCGTGGTGACCATGAAGAAACAGTACCCCGGCCATGCAAAAAGGGTGATGATGGGGGTCTGGTCTTTCCTGCGCCAATTTATGTACACCAAGTTTGTTATCGTCACAGATGATGATGTAAATGCGCGAGATTGGAATGATGTTATTTGGGCTATGACAACCCGCATGGATCCAGCTCGGGATACCGTAATGGTAGAAAATACTCCGATTGATTATCTGGATTTTGCTTCCCCAGTATCGGGCTTGGGATCCAAAGTTGGTTTTGATGCCACTAATAAGTGGCAGGGTGAAACTGATAGAGAATGGGGCAATCCTATTGAAAGAGACCCGATGGTAGTTAAAAAAGTCGACGAGATTTGGTCCAAGTTGGGTCTTGGATAATTTCGTTAGCGATAATTTTAATTTTCTATCCCCTTCGTGCTGGAGCAACACTGGGGTGTTCTGCCTACGGCTGCTTACTGGTTCGCTTGCCTAGCAGCTGTAGTTTGTTGTATCTCTGATTTATTTATATCAATTTGTTTACATCTATAAGTAGTGCGTGTGACCTCTTGTGGTGGAGTCTTTGCAGATTCTTAAAAGTGTTGATGAGAAATTTTTAAGAAAATAATTTACTCAATTAGTACTGTCATTTTTTTATTTTAATATTTGTGATGGCATTACCAGGTGAATAAGAAAAAGGCATAGGTGTTAATAATATTAGGGAATTTATACCCGAGATAAGACAGAAAAGTATTTTCTGAATCCATGTGTAACGGAATGTTTCGCTTCCGATTGTCAGAAGTTATTTCTGACTCAGAGCGCTTCTTTTGGCAGGATCGCAATGGTTTCACAGGATAAATGGGGTCAGACCTGAACTTGTCTGCGTCAATGTATTTTGATATTGAACGTAAAGATGGATTTATCTTGGTTGTGAATCGGGGCGTTGATACTAAATCAGCTTATGCGATGAAAAAGACTACTGGCCGGTTAAGAAGCTTAGCAATATATTTGTCGTTTGAATATTTTGAGGCGGGACTATGATTGATAGGTCAAATAATTTACTAAAATAGAGCGGATTTAAACTGTAAGCTGGCAGAGGTGATTAGTAAAGTGCAAATAAATATAAAGGTCATATTTTAAAAACAAGTAGTGGAAATTTATTTTCTGGTTTTTAGATCAATGATTAGATATGTCGAATATGTTGAGAAAAAAATTACGTTTTTTTAAAAGCATGCTTATTAGCCCTGTCTTTAACAGTTGTAGCTGTAAATGCAGCCGAATCTGGTTCTAACGTAAAATGGGCATTTGATCGTATAAAATCTCTTGAGGGGGATTGGAAAAAAGAAGGGTCTGATCGGGAGAAATTCTATATTAATTTTTCTCAAATGGCTGGTGGTGCTGTACTAATTGAGAATTGGATCTATGATGGACAATCCCGCTCACTTACCATATACCATATGAATAATGGAACTCTTCTTGCTGCACATTACTGTCCCCAGGGGAATCAACCACGCTTATGGCTAGAAGGCCATGTAAGTGATGAGCAGTTAGCTTTCACATTTATGGATGTTACAAGCTTAAAAAATTCTTTAGTAAATCATCAGCACGATTTGGCTTTTAAATGACTGGAAAACGACAAACTGCTACGCAGAGAAAGCTATATTGAGGCAGGCAGTCTTGTTCCGCCTGAGATGATGTTAGTTCGTAGATAAGCTGTCATTGCTCCCTAAGCAAAATTACTGACGCTTATTTCATTGAATAAAGAGGGGCTGTGATTTTTCCTGCCATCTTTTTTTATGCGTTTGCTTAAACGAAATTCCAATAAAGTAGTATGATACTCGAGATATAGAACTTTAGTGCCATAAGTTCAAAAAAGTGCCGTCGATGTAGCCTGCCTTGGTTGCAAGGCTATATTTTATCCATTGGCGACGACCTGATAAGTTAAGCATCACTTGGTGAGAAATATCGATTGTGGGGATTTTTTAAATAAATACAAAATGAAGGAGTGGTAAAAAATGGAATTGATTATTTTTGTAATCATAATGGTGGCAGTTCTTGTTTTGCCATTAAAGTTGGCCGCTGCTATGTTAGGTGCAAGAAATACAGGGGTTTTTTATTGTCTTTTTGCTCTGTTATTAGCATTAATTATTCAGAGGATTGTTGGTGGGATGTTGCCTGGAGTTAGTGACAGTGCAGGTGTCCTACTAACGATTCCATTAGCGGCAATTGCCTATATGCTGGTTTTAGGCACTGGTTTCTTAAAAGCAATTCTTATTGCTTTACTGCAGGGGGTAATCACTTTCTTTGCCATGTTGCTATTTGCGGGAATGTTTGCAAATATCTAGTTACTTTATTTGGATTTCAGTTGTACTTTAACAAGTCTGTTTTCTGCAAGCAGGGAGCCTACCCTAAGGACCCTGCTTAATTTATTATCCAGTCAAAATTCAATACAAACAAATCTCATCCCAAGGTTTATTTTCTTCTTCTCCGAGCCTGAGGGGAGATAACAATTCTTCTTACCCTTAATCTGCAATTTTATATATAGAGAATCACTGTTTATTTTCCAGTGTGCTTATTTGGTTTCCCTCTTGCTGAGTGAAAATTTTCTTTTTGTAAAAAGTGGCTCAGTGCATCGAAGTATGCGGGAAAAGCTTCATATTGGGGGATATGTCCGACGTTGGTAAGTTCCACTAGTTTCGCATTAGGGATTGCTTCGGCGGCTTGCCGGCCCAGCTGATCATAACGTCCAAGGGAACTCTGAAGTGCCGCAGGTGCGCGATTGCGGCCGATGGCAGTGCGATCTCGGGTACCGATAATGAGTAAGGTTGGCACTTTCAGATCGGAAAATTCATAAAGTACAGGCTGGGTAAAAACCATTTCGGAAGTAAGTGCGTCTATCATGCCCATATGGGCGGCATCGGGTCCTAGGGTCCAACCGGCCTGGATACCGAGAAGGGGTGTATACCGGGCTTGCCACTCCCCTGCAAAGTAGGCGTTGGACATATAGCGTTGGATACTTTCCGGTGTTTGTGCTTGTTCCCTGGCGATAGCTTTTTGCAATGGTTCATAGGGTACAACGCGCTTCCAGTCCTCAAGGCCGATAGGGTTTATCAGAGCGAGCTTCTGGGCTACCTGTGGATACATCAGTGCAAAGCGCACTGCTAACATGCCCCCCATAGAGTGGCCAACCAGCGCAACCTCGGTTATCCGGAGGTGATCCAGCAGTGCTTTGGTATCAGCGGACATACTGTGCAAGGTGTACTGGCGTAGGGGTTTACTGGATTTCCCAAAGCCAATCTGGTCTGGTGCAACTACTCGGTAACCCAGCTGGCTAAGCGCATCAATGGTGTCTTCCCAGTAAGCACCAGAAAAATTTTTGCCATGTAAAAGTAGGACAGTACCTCGCTGGGCTCTTTTTCCGAAGGCTGGTACATCCATGTAGGCGAGGGATACAGGCTGATTTTGCCAGGTTTGCTGGAATACCTTTACCGGATAGGGGTATTTGTAATCGCTCAGGAGTGCATCCTGTGGTTTGATCTGATTATTTACCGGTGCCTGAGCATAGGCATGCACTAGAGTGTTAAATATCAAAATGCTGATAAAAATGTAAAAACTGGGGGGTTTCATTGGCCTTCCTATCCTATTTGCCTGAATAGTGACAGAGAATGCACACTATAGAGAGATTCGGCTGCGCTAGAAAAAGGGCCCGAGGAATTGTGGGCCCGCGGGGAAAAGCGTCAGGCATGCACGCCGAGTAGGGGTTTGTCCTGGCTGGGCATAGGCAGTTGTGGTAAGTCTTTAACCGCTTGCATTAGCCCTTCCTGGAAAAGCCGTGCGGCTTTGTCTTTTTCTCCCAGCGCTTCGAACAGGCGGGCAAGTTCAGCGGAAGTTACTGGGTCTTGACGTAACAACAGGCTCTTTTCTAAATACTGTTGGGCTTTCCCCCACAACTCATTACGCATACACAGGCGGCCGAGGCAAGTGAGGAGGTCGGCACTTTCTCCGTATTCCTTAAGCCAGCCCTCGGCGGCAGAAAGCTGTGCAGAAGAATCAGCTCCAGTAAGGCAGCCATATAAATCAGCCAGTTTGGGGTTCCACTCTCTGTTTAGTAGCCAGCGTAGATGTTTCTCTGCTTCGATATCGTCACCGATCTGGTGCAGTAGCCGTGTATATAGATTGCGCAACTCCATATTACGCTGCCAGCGCCCGTTCAGACTGTGCCAGACACCCTGTAATGTTTCACTGTCATTGCGGTTTGCAGCCTCATTCAACTGGTGCTGGTAAACTTCCAATTCTAGCTTCTGCAATTCTTCATCATGCATGTTGGCGTGTTTTTCCAACTCTGGCAGAAGCTCACGCAGGCTGCTCCAGTCGCCCAGAGAGTAATAAGCCTGTTTTAGCAGTTGCAGTAAGGCGGGATGTTTGGGCTCTAGTTGTTTGGCCCTTTTAAGGCTGGCGATACACTGCTCATAATGTTTGTCCTGGAGCTGCATACGTGCCTGACTGAGAGCCACGGCAAGGCGGGTATCCTCTCCGCAAGCTTCTGCTTTTGCCAGAAGCTCATTGGCCTCCTCGCGAAAGCCCAGTTCAAAGGCGCTACGCGCCGCTGCCAGATAATTGATCAATGGTGCTTCAGAGCGTGGCGCACTTTTCAAAAGCTGCCGCCGTGCGCGGGACCAGTTGCCCTCCATAAATTCCACCAAACCGCTGGTGAGCCTCCGACGGGCGATACGTTGGCGGCCAAAACGAAGACGGTCGACACTTCCTCTAATCGCCCGAAACAGACTGCGCGCGAGCCAGACCAGTATAAAGAAAGCGAATAACAGGGACACCAATGCGACTATGGCGAACCAGAGATTCATCTCATAACCTTTGTTCAATGCGCCACCAAAACCGATGATCAGATATCCCGGATAATTTTGATTGATTTGTGGCAGCAGGGCGCCGAGTAGTAGCAGCGCTATAGCGATAAAAAGGACCTTTCTCACTGAGCTGTCTCCTCCAGTGCGGGACCACCTTGGCCGGAGGTTTTATGCAGGCGCTCGATATAGTTGTACAGGGCTAACTGTGAGGCGTTTAGATCAGGCATTTGCGCCAGGATGGGTTGTCTGCTTAGCTCAGCCAGCTGTTCGGCCAGCGCATTGCGCTGAGCGTTGGCAGTGCCATAAGTCAATAGCAGCTCGCGGGCACTGTCCAGGGCATCCTTGTATACCCTAGAGTCGCCGCGCAGCAGAGCGAGCTGCGCCTGCTCCATATTTAAACGCAGGGTCTGGCGAAAGCGTGTTTCACTCTGCGGAGAGAGCATGACAGGGTTGATATCACCATCAATGGGGCGAACTGAATCACGGAGGAAGGAGGTAAATCGCTGCCAACTGCGCTCCCAGGGAGCCTGATCGACTTGTGCAGGCTCCGCCTTAGGCTCTTCTTCCTGGGTCTGGGTCATGGTGAATTCCGGTTGAATATTGGCGCGGATCAACTGCTCCTCCAGGGCACGTAGGCGCACGTAAATCCCCTCCCGGTCTACATTCTCGACCAGTCTCAGTGCGGTGATATCTTTCGCCAATTGTTGGCGTACGCCATATAAATCAGGCAGGTTAACTTGGCGGAGTATTTTGTCGACTTTCTCCACCAGGCCCAGGGCAGCGCGGCTGTTATCTTCCAGCATAAGGCGCTGATTGGCCATGCGCAGTAAGTAATCGGCCTCAGCAAGCTGCCAGTCCTGGCGGCTCACATTACCCAGCTCACTCAAGCGATTGCCCTGCGCAGTGATACTGCGCTGCATGCTGGCCAGTTGCTGTTTCAGTTCCGAGATAGTATTTGCTTGTGCTTGAATCTGATTGCGTAGGCTGGCATCGGCCTGCTGCAGCTGGATGAGCTGCTGATTAGGATATGGAGTGGTCGGTTGGCCGGGTGTTTGAGCGGGCTGTGAAAAGCCTGATTCAGAATGTGCCTGGTTCGACAGCCCATCAGTGGTTGGTGCTTTCTCAGTAGGCTCTTCTGCCCGTTGTTCTGTATTAGCCTGCCGCGTTTGGGATGTATCTGTAACCTGGCGTGACTCATTACCAGTTGATGGTGAGAAACCCAGGTAAGCACTAATACGACTGCCTAGTTGAGGCCAGCTGAACCAGACGAAAGCGATGAGAGCTACTACCAGCAGGAAAAATACTAACCACCACCAGTTACCACCACTGTCTTTGGCAGTACTTCCAGCGGGCCTCCCTTGTGTCGCTTTGGCGAAGTTACTTGTGCTTTCCGCCTTGCCCGTATCCCCGGAAGTGGGGGCTACTTTTTTTGCGGAGTTGTTGTCCTGGGGTTTTTCGTTGGTCATGGGCATGGAGCGAAGCTGAAAATTGTCGTCGAATTATAGCGAGTGGCACCGGCCTTTATAGTCGGGGTGGCGCTGTTTTGGGAACTTTTACCAAATAGGGCGGAGAATCCGATGGAAACTCAGTTCAGTGCACTTTGCAGAGCTTCCAGCATAGCTTTGTCGCTGGCATTGATAGCAGTGTGGACCACGGAAAAGCCGATCCCCTTTGCCTGCCCGGCAACCCGGGCGCTTGGGCAGATAAGCGCTACTTGGCGCAATTGCTCCATTGAAGTTTGTTCGATGCAAAAGGATAGATTTGTGAGTGTTTCACCACTATGCACAGTAATGGCGTCTGCATCAACGCCATACTTTCTCAGTTGCTCCTGAGAGTTACTGGGTAGGGTGCGATTGTATAGCTCGCAATAATCCACCCGAGCACCACGAGCGCCCAAGGTGTCACCAATCAAAGTGCGCCCGCCACTGCCACGGAAAATAAGAATACGCTGCCCGCTAATCTCCTGCAGCGATGGCAGGCCAAGCAAATCCTCAGAATTCATATGAGCGCCGCTTTGCTCACAGGGAATGCCTCGAGCATCCAAGGCTTTTGCTGTGGCGGCGCCGATTGCATAGTAGCGCGGTCCTTGTGGTAATTGTGGCCAGTAGTCTTCCAGCCAATTCACTCCATAGTGCACGGCGTTCTGTGAGACAAAAATTGCCACTTCCACTTGATCAAAATCGAGGATACGTTTTTTGATTGCCTGTCGGGCATCGTCGCTCTCGAGGGGCTCAATACCCAGCATGGGAATGTTTTCCACCTGAGCGCCCTCTGCCTGTAGCAGAGCGCACCAGCTCCCCGACTGGTGAGCTGGGCGGGTGGTTAATATACGCTTGCCACGCAGGTGATTGGGCATTTTAAGAGTGCTCAGAGAGCGTCGAGAATTTTGTCGGCGCCACCGGCTAGTAGTTGCTCCGCCAGCTGGGTGCCAAGGGTCTCTCCGTCGGAGGCAGCACCGCGGCACTCGGCGCGAATCATGGTTGTACCGTCGGGGCTCCCTACCAAGCCTCGCAGCCACAGGCTGTCTTCATTCAATTCGGCGTAGCAGCCAATAGGTACCTGGCAGCCGCCGTTCAAACGCTTGACCAGGGCGCGTTCGGCGCGGAGGCGAGAGGCAGTTTCTACACAATGCAGGGGTTGTAGAAGTGCTTCCAGCTCAGCATCGCAGCGGGCTTCGATGCCTACGGCGCCCTGGCCACCGGCGGGCAGCAGTAGATCCGTTGGGAGGAAGCTGCGGATGCGCTCTGGCATTTCCAGGCGTAGCAGGCCGGCAGCAGCCAGGATAATCGCGTCGTATTCCCCGGCATCGAGCTTGGCTAAACGAGTATTTACGTTGCCGCGCAAAAACTTGACCTGTAAATCAGGGCGTTGTGCTAGAAGTTGGCACTGGCGACGCAAGCTTGAAGTGCCTACCACTGCGCCCTGGGGCAACTCTTCAAAACTGCCGTAGAGATTGCTGACAAATGCATCGCGGGGATCTTCGCGTTCACAAATGATAGGCAGGTGTAAGCCTTGTGGAAACTCCATAGGTACATCTTTCATGGAGTGTACGGCGATATCTGCGCGCCCCTCCAGCATTGCCACCTCCAGCTCTTTCACGAAGAGCCCCTTACCACCAACTTTGGTGAGGGGGATATCCAAAACCTGGTCGCCACGACTGGTCATAGGCAGTAATTCAATCAGAAGCTCGGGATATGCCTGCTGCAGACGGCCCTTCACGTAATTGGCTTGCCAAAGGGCCAGGGCGCTCTCGCGAGTGGCGATACGGATGCGGGAAATGGACATACTGCTCGATCAATTGGTTGAGTGGGAGGGCAATTCTATCAGACAGGTGCCTACCATGTTTCCAATGGCGGGATTCGGAGCGGGTAATTATCGGTCACGGGCTCGTAGCCAATCTTCAAGAATAATGCGTGCGGCAATGGAGTCCACCGGGTTGTCGGCGTAACTGCCGCGGTGACCTCGCTCAGCGGCCTCTTCCTTGGCGGCACGGGTACTGAGACGTTCGTCAATCATTTCCACTGGTAACCCGGTGCGCCCGTGCAGGCGCTGGCCAAACTTGCGCGCGCGCGCGCCGAATTCACTCTCAGTGCCGTCCATATTCAGAGGAAGGCCGACCAATAGGTAGTGCGGTTGCCACTCGTCAATTAAACGCTGAACTTTTTCCCAGTCCGGCTTGCCGTCCTTCGCTGGCAGTGGGGGCAGCTCCTTGGCGCTGGCAGTCAGACTCTGGCCAAAAGCGAGGCCAATAGAGCGGGTGCCAAAATCGAAGGCGAGGGCGGTAACTGGTTTATTCATATGCCGGGCAGTTTTCATTGTAAAACATGTGGGCGGGCAGTTTACTGCAAGAGGAGTGATCAGGCGTGTCCAGCCTGTGAACCGAGGCCGGAGAGGTCAATACCGTGACGCGCCGCAGCGCTCTGCCAGCGTTTTTCCACGGGGGTGGCAAATAGGATTTCGGGTTCCGCTGGCAGGGTCAGCCAAGCGTTCTCTACCAACTCCTGTTCCAACTGTCCCGGGCCCCAGCCGGCGTAGCCGAGGGCCAGTAGCACATCGTCCGGGCCGCGTCCGGCAGCGAGAGATTCAAGAATGTCCTTGGAGGCGGTGAGACTGATATCCATATTGATTTCGGTGGTCGAGTCAAATTTGATCCCGGCGCCGTGCAGTACAAAGCCCTGCTCCGGTGACATTGGCCCCCCCAGGAGTACGGCTTCCTCGCCCCGCAGGCTGGTGTCGTCTAGGGATAACTGTTCAAACACCTCTCTCCAGTGAACCTTGCTGGGGGCATTGATCACTATACCCATGGCGCCCTCTTCATTGTGCTCGACAATAAGCGCCACAGTTTGCTTGAAGCGCGGATCCTCCATGCCGGGCATGGCCAGCAGGAACTGGCCGCGCAAGCTGCCGTGGGTTAGGTCACTGTCGATATTGGAGTTGGGCATAGCTTGATTCTAGGTTGCCTGAGTGAAACGCAAGTTTAGCCGCGCTCGGGCAGCTCACCTGCACTGGTGGAGAAGCCGGTCATCTCAAAGCGCCAAGTGCGGATGATTTCCAGGCGATCGGCGTCCTTGCGAATTTCAGCAGGAAAAGGTGCAAAGGGCGCCGCCAGGCGAACAATTTGCTGGGCGGCATCATCGAGAATTCGCTCCCCGGAGGATTCAAGGATGACTACCTCCTCTACCGCGCCCGTGGGCAGTAGGCGTACCATCATACGCAGGCTGCCAGTAATTTGTTGCTGCAGGGCCTCTTCGGGGAAGTTGTCACTGCCGATGGCCTCTACTTTCTGGCGCCAGTCGTGTAGATATGTGGCGTCTGCAGATGCTTTGGTTGCGACTGAAGTTAGGCGGCGCACCCGTGGGCGCTGGGCGATTGTCTGGCGGATTTTATCCAGGCGGGCTTGCAGGCTGGCGATCTCGGGATTGGTGCGGGTCAAATCACTAGGAGCATCGCCACGCTTTTCTTCAGAAAATTTGTCTTCGGCAGGGAGTTCCGGAGCCTGCTGCGGGCTATTGCCAATAGTGGTGATCAGTTGTCGGCGCTGATCAGCTGGGCGAGCGGCCTGTTGCTGCGGCAAAGGGTTTACATCGTGAATTTGTGTGTCGTCAAACTCCGCGCGGCGATTGCTCGATAACTCCTTGGGGGTGTCAGCAGTGCCACTGGCTAGTTGGTTATATTGTGCCAGATAGTCAGCGTCTTCCGGTGCTTGTGCAGAATTATGTTGGGCCAGTGTGACTTCCAGAGTAGGCGCCGCTCGGCGCCCTTCAGGATCGGTAAAGGCCACGCCAAAAATCAAAAGCGCATGAATGGCGCCGGCGAGAAATAGCGAGAACACAAAACGCTCGCGTTGGGCTGCGTTAAGTGGCGTCGTGTTGGCGGTGGAATTCATTGTTTGTTATCGATTACTGCTTTTGTTGCCGAGCTTTTGCTCGGCTTTCCGCCCGGTCCGTTCACTGGCAAACAGCCTGGGTTAATTTAAAATTAAGCGCCCAGTTTACCCTTTTTGTGCCAATCGGTGTGTGATGGCGCTCATTAGTCGTGCACCGATATCGGTATTGTAAGCCGCATCAATCTCACGCACGCATGTTGGACTGGTGACATTGATCTCGGTGAGGTAATTGCCGATCACATCCAGGCCGACAAAAAGCAGCCCTTTCTTTTTCAGAGAGGGGGCAACCTGCTCCACAATCCAATGGTCACGATCAGTAAGTGGGCGCGCTTCACCACGCCCACCAGCGGCCAGATTGCCGCGTGTTTCACCCGCCTCGGGAATTCGCGCAAGGCAGAAGGGAATCGCTTCACCATCGACAACAAGAATCCGTTTATCACCATCCTTGATTTCGGGAATATAGCGTTGCGCCATGATCTGCTGGCGCCCATGTTTGGTGAGCATTTCCAATATTGCACCAAGGTTGGCACCATCAGGCTTACAGTGAAAAATACCGGCGCCACCCATGCCATCCAGTGGTTTGAAGATTACATCTTGGTGGGCCTTGTGGAATTCACGCAGCCTGCGCATATCCCTACTTACCAGAACAGGTGGGCAGCACTGCGGGAAAGTGGTAGCGAAAATTTTCTCGTTACAGTCGCGCAAGGACTGGGGGTTGTTTACTACCAGCGCACCTTCGCGTTGTGCGGCCTCGAGAATATAAGTGGAATAAATGTACTCATTGTCAAAAGGGGGATCGACACGCATCAAAATAGTGTCTAGTTCGCCCAGCGGCATTTCCTGGGGCTCCTGCAGGGAAAACCAGCACTTGGAATCGTCAAATACTTTGAGGGCCCGTGCCCTGCCAATTGCCCGGCCGTTGTCCAGATACAAGTCTGTTTGCTCGAAATAAAATAACTGAAAACCGCTGTCTTGTGCGGCCTGTAACAGTGCGAGTGTCGTATCTTTTTTAAAATTGATTTGGGCGATGGGGTCCATCACCACACCGAGGGAGTAATTCATATGGGCTTCCATATTTGATGGGATATTTCATCCCGCGCCGCGGTGGTTGTGGCTTTAGTAGTATGGCCACTCCCGATTTTTAAGATGGATAAGGTAAGAGCAGCTTCGTCAAGGTGCAACTTTTTAACACCTCCGACCGGGAGGGCGTGCAAAGTGGTGATAATTTGAGCTGCATCGCTAGGGGTATGTCGACTCTGCTAGATTCACCTGGGGTTCTGTGATAAAAGTTCCATCCAGTGTGCGATCTTGGCTAAGCGAGACACCCAGGCCCCATAGGCGGTCCAAATAAGGGTGCAGGTAAAAAATTTTCGCGTGCCCGAAAATAAGTAAACAGGGGATTCAAAAAAGACTATGGAGCTTAACTGGGAAAGTCTGACTGTAATGGTGATTGACGACAGTAAGACAATTCGCCGCACTGCTGAGACGTTGTTGCAAAAGGCGGGTTGTACTGTAGTCACAGCAACCGACGGTTTTGATGCGCTGGCAAAAATCGCGGACTCCCGTCCGGATGTTATTTTTGTCGATATTATGATGCCGCGTCTTGATGGCTATCAAACCTGCGCACTGATCAAAAATAACAGTGAGTTCCGCTCTACCCCTGTTGTAATGCTGTCGAGTAAGGATGGTTTGTTCGATAAGGCAAAAGGGCGCGTAGTTGGTTGCGATCAATATCTAACCAAGCCGTTTAGCAAGAGTGAACTTTTGGGCGCTATTTCCGCCCATGCTAAGCCGCACCACGCGGCTTGACAGCGCACATAAAAAGAATAAGGCCCTGTGGAGGCCACAAGCCTGCCGCAGGGCAGGATTTATATTGAGGGAAGCGCGATTTTTTCATCTATCAGGATGAAAAAATCCTGTAGTCAGGCAGTAAATTGGTAGTAAGTGCAGACTTGGCACACGCTAACAAAGATAATGACAATAATACCGCCAAGCGCTGTCGTTGTTGCACAGTTGCCGATTAGAAGATGTCATGGGGGAAATGATGGCAAGAGTATTAATAGTTGATGACTCTCCTACCGAAACACACAAACTCACCACGATTCTGGAAAAGAACGGCCACGCAGTAATTACTGCACCTAATGGTGAAAATGGTGTGGATGTGGCGCGTACGCAGCGCCCGGATTTAATTCTGATGGATATTGTGATGCCGGGTCTAAACGGCTTCCAAGCCACTCGCCAGTTGAGCAAGGACGGTAGCACAGCTGGAATTCCAATCATTATCGTTACCACCAAGGATCAGGACACGGATCGTGTCTGGGGGATGCGTCAGGGTGCGAAGGCCTACCTGACCAAGCCTGTGGATGAAGGCAAATTGTTGAGTGCCATTGAGGAGGTGTTGGCCTGACGGTCAGCTGCTCAAAGTGCAGTCACAAACACCTTATTTAGCTCTTGTTGATATCGCACGGCGCGCAAAGGCGCAGGCCACAGGCCTGCCTGGGCGCCGGGAAATCAAACCCTATTGGACCGGAATCGGTTTTTCTCTTCTAGACCATAACTTTGTCGCCTCTATGGATGACGTTGTGGAATTGCTCGAAGTGCCACCGTACACCTTTATTCCTGGAGTGGAACCCTGGGTAAAAGGTGTTTCCAATGTACGTGGCCGCCTGTTACCCCTGATTGATCTCGCTGCCTTTTATGGTGGCAACCTCACCGGGCCACGTCAGCAGCGTCGTGTTTTGGTGTTGGAGCGAGATAAAACCTATGTGGGACTGATTGTCGACAGGTTGCACGGAATGCAGCACCTGGCATTTGAATATGCCCGGGAAGCTCCAACAGATTTGATTGAGCCATTTGCGCCGATGGTGCATGGCCAGTTTATTTTGCAGAAGGACCGATGGCTGGTGTTCGACATGCGGGCTTTGATTAGTGATTCCCGCTTTATGGATGCCGCTGTCCATTAAAAATCCAATCTGATTATTTCCAGCATTTCGTATCGAGATGCTGGGGATGACCCGCAAGCGGTGCAGGGATGTCCGCACTGGCTGAGGGCCATTGTCGTTAAAGCGTTAAAAGTAAAAAGTGGTATTTAACCGGCCTCATGCTAGGGCCCGCTAGGAGTAAACTATGAAAACAGGCTCCCAGAGTTCCTTTTCCGCGTTGCGCAGTAACCCTGCCGCGCTGGGTTTGGGTCTGCTGGTACTCGCCGTACTGGCGGGACTGATTGTCAGTATCTATTTGGTGCAGACCCGCAGCGATCGCGATAAAGAATACCTGCAACAAGTCGCGGAACTGCGTGCACTTTCCTATCAGGTGGTTTCCTACGCACCTGCGGCTACTTCCGGTGATGATGCTGCATTTGCGGAACTGGAAAAGGTCTCTGGACAGATGGCCAGTGCCTGGAACCAGTTACAGGGTATGGATAAAGGGAGCCGAAAAGCTCTCGATGCTGAACTGGCTACCTATGGTACCGTTTGGCGCAAACTGCGCGAGCAGGTAGATACCATTATCGGTAACAAGGAAACCATTATCTTCCTAAACGATGTGGCTACCACGCTTAGTGCCTCGCTGCCTGAACTGCAGGCAGAGCACAACAATATTGTGGAGATACTGCTCGCCAACAATGCCCCGGCGAATCAGGTGGAACAGGCACAGTTGCAGGTATGGCGTGCGGAGCGTATCGGTCGGAATATCGACAAAATGCTGCAGGGCGGTGACGATGCGGAGTCGGCCGCTGATCAGTTCAATACTGATGCCAGCCTGTTCGGTAAAGTGGTGGATGGCATGAAGAGCGGTGATGTGGTGATGGGCATCTCCCGCGTTACCGATGAAGAAGCACGCCGCTCTCTGGATGAAATTACTGAGCTGTTTGAATTCGTAAGTTCCTCTGTACGCGAGATATTTGAGGCGACTCCAGCCCTGTTTGCAACACGCCAGGCCTCTGACGGCATTATCGCTTCTTCGCCGCAGCTGCTCGAAGCCCTGAGTACCCTGAATGACCGCATCGTAAACCTGGCGGACGAACGCCAGCCAAACAATATGACCATCACCATTCTGGCAGCGGCATTCGTGCTTCTGATCTTTGCGATGATGGGAATGGCGTTCTCCGGTACCCGCCGCAGCCTGATACAGGAATCCGATACCAACGAACGTAACCAGCAGGCCATTATGCAGCTGCTGGATGAGCTGGCAGACCTCGCCGATGGTGACCTGACTACCTCCGCGACAGTAACAGAAGCTTTCACCGGTGCGATTGCCGACTCCATCAACTTTACAATCGACCAGCTGCGCGTTCTGGTATCCCGAATCAACGGAGCTGCACAGGAAGTATCCGGTCTGTCCCAGGAAACCCAGCAGACCGCGCTGCATCTAGCCGAAGCCTCTGAACACCAGGCACAGGAAATTGCCGGAGCCTCTGCGGCGGTGAATGAAATGGCGGTGACCATTGACCAGGTATCTGCAAACGCCTCTGAATCTGCCCAGGTAGCCGAGCGCTCGGTACATATCGCGAGTAACGGTGCCAAGGTGGTACAGAACACCATTAAAGGCATGGATAACATCCGCGAGCAGATTCAGGACACCTCCAAGCGAATCAAGCGTCTGGGTGAATCATCCCAGGAGATTGGCGATATCGTAAGCCTGATTAACGACATTGCTGACCAGACTAACATCCTGGCCTTGAATGCAGCCATCCAGGCGAGTATGGCTGGTGATGCTGGTCGGGGCTTCGCGGTGGTTGCGGACGAGGTTCAGCGACTCGCGGAACGTTCCGCCGCCGCTACCAAGCAGATTGAAGGCCTGGTTAAAGCCATTCAGTCTGATACCAACGAAGCGGTAATTTCCATGGAACAGACCACCACTGAGGTGGTACGTGGAGCCCGCTTGGCTCAGGATGCCGGTGTTGCCCTGGAAGAGATCGAAAGCGTATCCAGTAACTTGGCATCCTTGATCCAGAACATCTCCAACGCTGCCCGCCAGCAGGCCTCTTCTGCAGGTCATATTTCCAACACGATGAACGTGATTCAGGAAATTACTTCGCAGACTTCTGCTGGTACCCAGGCTACTGCCCAGTCCATTGGTAACCTGGCACAAACCGCCAGTGCCTTGCGTGAATCTGTTGCCGGCTTCAAGCTGCCACAAGACGAGAGCATTGAGACGAACAGTGAACTGTACGATGTGGAACTGCCGGAGATGGACGCTGAGACTTTCACTATCGATAGCGAGGAATCCGATTCCTTGTCCCGTGAAGATCGGGCTCTGGCCTAACCCACTTATAAAACCCGGTAGCCAATTGGAGACCGGGCACATAGGGGCGCACGGAGTACCCTCCAGATAATCGCGGATTCAGGTTCGCATCGGGGTATAGCGCCTGTGTAGAGAATGAATTATTGGGGGCTCGGCGTGAGTCACGACAATCCGAACTTCATGGCCCTGGATTGGCTGATTGGTGAAATCAACGAGACCCTGGCGCAGGCGCGCCAGTTCCTCGAGACATTTGCCACGGATCCAGAAGCGGGTGCAACACTGCTGCAGAATAGTTTGTCCCTGGTTCACCAGGTACACGGCAGCCTGCATATGGCTCAACTCAGTGGCGCAGCGATGCTCGCCGAAGAGATGGAACAACTGGTACAGGCCCTTGCCAGTGGCAGTGTTGAAAACACCGACGAAACGCGCGAATTCCTTATGCGCGCTTTGTTGGAGTTGCCGCTCTACCTTGAGAAGGTCTCTTTTCAGCGTCGTGATAACGCAGTCCTGCTGTTACCCTTACTCAATGACCTGCGTGCGGTCCGCCGTGAGCGCCTGATCACCGAGGGTGCGCTCTTCTCTCCAGACCTATCCTCCCTGGATCGTATAAGTGGCAAGCGCCAACCACTGACTGCTGATAGTGCACGTTTGCAGGAGCTTGTAACAAAGCTACGCAAAATGTATCACGTAGCAGCTGCCGGCCTGATTCGGGATGTGAACAGTGGTGAGAGTCTGGCGTACCTGAATAAAATCATTGAGAAAATGCAGCTGCTTTATAGCGGCAGTCGGCGCCAATCTCAGTGGGAGATTCTACTGGGGCTCCTGGAGGCGCTCGGCGAGCACCGCATCAATGTCCAGCCGGCCCTTCGCCATCTGTTGCGCCGTGTAGATGTGGAATTCCGATTATTGCAGGGGCGCGGTGCCAAGGTGTTGGATGCCCGCCTTGATGCGGATTTCCTGCGAAACCTTCTTTTTTATGTATACCTGGCGGGCCCAAATGGCCCGCGCTGTCAGGATTTATACCAGCGTTTTGCCTTGGATAAAGCGGTTCCGGGGACACCACGACCGGATACAGAGGACGTGCTGGCCATGGGCCCTGAGGCTCTGGGTACTGCGATCGCCGCACTGCGGGAAGAGTTGCAATTGGTTCGCGAGGCGCTGGAACCGAGTGGCGCCAGTGAGCAACCACCGTTAAGTGATACCGCTGCAGTTGCCAAGCGGATCGCAGATACCCTTGGCGTACTTGGCTTGGAGGCGCAGCGCGGCCGCGCCCGCGGCATCTATGAATATCTGCGTGATGCCTCCCGCGGCACCGATGTCGAGGAATACCTACTGCGTGCTGCCGGTGAGCTGGTACAGCTTGATTCGGCCCTTGCTGCCACTGTTGACCGCAATAAGCAGGTCGATGATGAACAGCCGATAATGGGAGATGCCACCGACTCAGTTTTGCGCGAGGCGCGCCTGGGCCTTGAGGCCGTGAAAGAGGCGGTAATGGAGTATGTCGCCAGCCATTGGGATATCAGCTATTTAAGCCGGGTACCGCAACGTCTGCAGGAAGTTTGTGGTGGTCTGGAAATGGTAGGCTACCAGCGTGCTGGTGAAATTATTGCCTGTTGTAACCGTTACATTAATAAATCCCTAATCGAGCAAGCTGAACAGCCTGAATGGCGCATGCTCGATACCCTGGCTGATGCGATAACCAGTGTCGAGTATTATCTGGAGCGCCGCTCAGAGGGGCTGGAAGATACTGAAATGCTGTTGGCGCTGGCTGAGGATAGCGTGGCCAACTTGGGCTTTGCCCTCGAAAGTCCTCAGACTGAGGCTTCGGAAGTAATTGCTCCCCAGGACGAAGCACCGCAGGCCACTGTGGAGAGTCAGGAGGGGGATGATGGCTTTAATCTGCTTGACCCCGAATTTGCCATATCCGGGGAAACTGGAAGTGAGTCAACCGATCACCATACTTTTGTACCTGAATCGGTAGAATCGGAAGCAGTTAATGAGTTGCCGGGTGGCAGCGACACTGATGAAGAAGCAACATTACCATTTGAGAGTGTTGCCGGTGGAGACGATGTTACCAAAGCGGAATCCATTTCCGTTTCTGCTCCACGCGTTGCCAAAGAAGAGCTTTCCACTACGGCTGATCAGGACGATGACAGGCTCTCAAATAATGGGGTAAATGCACAGGCTGAAGTAGCTACACAAGCGGTAGAGAATTCCGCTGTTGAGACTTCGGAAGTTGAGGCGCCCGTACCGGCAGGGGAGCAAACTAGTGTTCAACCCGTTGAGGGGCCGGCCCAAGAGTCTGCAGAACCCCAGGTATTTGTGGACGACAGCGAAAGCTTGATCGACGATGAGATCATTGAAATCTTCCTCGAAGAGGCCAGTGAAGTCCTTACCCATATAGGCAACTACTTCCCTGAGTGGGCGGCAAATTTTGCCAATACTGATGCTCTGGTGGAATTCCGACGTGGTTTCCACACCCTCAAAGGGTCCGGCCGTATGGTTGAGGCGCTGGACATCGGTGAGCTCGCCTGGTCAGTGGAGAATATGCTGAATCGGGTGATTGATGACAGCGTCACGCCTCAGCGGGCCCATGTACTCCTGATTGAGCAGGTCTTCCAAAAACTGCCCTCAATGGTTGAGGCTTTCCGCCTTGGCAAAGGGGACCCAGATCAGCCTCTTACCCTGCAATTGCAGGCTTGGGCTGAGCAGCTTAGTCAGGGGCAGATCCCTGAAGAGCTGTTGGCGTTGGATGTTGGTGAAGCCTCAACGAGCGATACTGTTGAAGATGACAACAGCGACGATCGCGCGCAGCTTTGGGAGATTTTCGCCCAGGAAGCTGAGACGCACCTCGCTGTTGTTGATGATTTCCTCATGGAAATGCGCGCAGTTGCCCCGGTATATGGAGTACCAAGCGATCCGCTCCATCGCGCGTTGCACACCCTCAAAGGCTCTGCCCACATGGCGGAAGTTAAGGTGGTTGCCGAGATGATGGCGCCGCTGGAGCGCTTTGCGAAAGAACTGCGCATTTATCAGGTGCCCATTGATGCGGATATCTTCGAGCTGATCGGTGATGGTGCCAGCTATGTTCGTCAGGTATTGGGGCAGATTCGCGCGGCCGAGCTCCTTCAGGTAGAAAAGTCTGAGCAGTTTGTTGCTCGCGTAGCGGAATTGCAGGAGCGCTCTGTAGGCCATCTGATACGTGAGCGCGAGGCCAACGAACCGAAAGCGGTAGACCCACAGTTGCTTGCGGTGCTGATGGCCGATGGCATGCGGGTTCTGTTGGATGCCGACCAGATGCTCAACCAATGGCGAGCGAATCCCACGGATAAAACTCAAGTCAACGAAGTTGCTGAAGAGCTGGACGTCCTGCAAGAGGCTGCCAGTCGTGCGCAGTTGCCCATTCTGGCCGAACTAGCACAATTGCTATTGGCTGTTTATCGCAAGGTGCTGGCCGGCAAGCTTGAGGAGGAGCCTGCACTTTGGGCTTCTCTGGAACAAGGACACAATGAGCTGCTCGACCTTGTTGATGCCGTGGCTGCAGCCCAGGATCTGCCAGAAGTGAGTGAAGCCGTTGAAGAGGCGCTGCGCTATCTGGCGGAGGACGAGGCAACTGTCGAGGCTGCGGAGGAAGACTACGATCTGAGTGAATTGGGGATAGAGCCCCAAGAGCTGGACTCTGTCGCATCCGCAGAAGAGGAGTCAGAGCAGGTAGCTATCGCTGTAGAGATTGAAGCGGAGCAACCAGTACTCGAGCCGGATGATTATGAGTCGCGGCCAACAGCTGAAGTCATTGAGCCGGACAGTAATATTGAAGTGGCTGAGCCCCAAGCAGAAGAGGCCCAGGAACCCACACTGGATGACCTGTATCAGGCACTCTCCGAGACTCCAGCTGATAGTCGTGCCGATAGAGCTATCACTGAGCACCCTGATCCGGAGCTTATCGATATCCCTCAGGAACTTACAATCGCGGAGGAACCTGTAACGGCGACCTCTTTGGTTGCTGAGCCAGCTGCTATCCACAGCGAAGACCGGGTTGCGGAACAACAGCGTCTGCTGGCTGACATTGATCCCGATGTGGTTGATGTCTTTATGGAGGAGGCCGGTGATCTTACCGACGAGCTGGAAGAGTTGATCCAGAGCTGGGAGGACGTGCCAGAAAGTCACGAACAAGCGGAAGCCTTGAAGCGGGTGTTGCATACCTTTAAAGGTGGTGCGCGTATGGCTGGCTTGATGGGGCTTGGTGAAGTTGCCCACCGTTTTGAAACTGTCATTGAGGGTATGCGTGATAATACGCGCCCCACGCCAGAATTTTTTGCCGATGCTCACCGTATCCACGATCGAATAGCTGACGGGGTTGAAACCATACGCGCCTGGATGGTGGGTGAGCAGCTGGAAGCTTTCGTTCAATTGCTCAGTACCGATTGGGCAGATCGACATGTTGCGTCAGCAGCTGCAGTGCAGGTTTCTGGCAGCGAAGCGCCTCTGCAGGAAATGCCCGTTGAAGCACCTCCAATCGAGGGAGAGGTAAACAACGCTGTCGAAGAGCCTATGCCGACAGTAGAGTTGCCGGGTCAGACCCCGATCGACTCATCCGACATACCTTCCCTGCTGCCGGAGCCAGTGGAAAACCCGGAAGGCGGGAACGTATTGCCGTTTATTCGCAAGTCCAGCACTACCAATACAGAGGTTGCGACTCCTACTCGTAACCAACCCCAGGAAATGGTACGTGTTGCCGCTGAGCTTCTGGAAGAGCTGGTTAACCTTGCCGGTGAGACTGCTATTTCACGTGGTCGCCTCGAAGAGCAGATGAGTGAGTTCGGCCTGGCCCTGGACGAGATGGATGCAACTCTGTTGCGCCTCAATGAACAGCTGCGCCGTCTGGACCGGGAAACCGAAGCACAAATTCTCTTCCGCCAGGAGCAGTTGGCGGAACAAGATGGTGACTTTGACCCACTGGAAATGGACCGCTACTCATCTATTCAACAGCTGTCCCGCTCTCTATTGGAGTCTACCTCTGACTTGATGGAACTGCGCTCAACGCTTGATAACAAAGCGCGTGATACAGAGACTTTGTTGTTGCAACAGTCACGGGTGAATACCGAGCTGCAGGAAGGCCTGATGCGCAGCCGCATGGTGCCTTTCTCCCGTCTGGTACCGCGTTTGCGTCGTATTGTGCGTCAGGTGAGTGCCGAGCTTGGCAAGCAGGTTGAGCTCGTTTTCTCCAACGTGGAGGGTGAGCTGGATAGATCCATGCTCGAGCGTATGGTTGCGCCACTTGAACATATGTTACGCAACGCCGTGGACCACGGTATCGAGATGCCGGGAGAACGTCTTGCAGCTGGTAAAGCAGAGCGCGGTCGTATCGATGTAGCCCTGGCGCGAGAAGGTAGCGAAGTGGTTTTGACCATTCGCGATGATGGCGCCGGAGTTAACTTAATCAGGGTGCGGGAGAAGGCCGTCGAGAATGGCTTGATGCGCCCGGATGCTGAGCTGTCCAATAACGAGATACTGCAGTTTATCTTGCAGGCGGGGTTTACTACTGCAGAAAAGGTAACCCAGATTTCCGGTCGAGGTGTGGGGATGGACGTAGTTTCCGCCGAACTCAAGCAGATCGGTGGCAGTGTACATATCAACTCCGAAGCAGGTGCCGGAACTGAGTTTGTCGTGCGGTTGCCGTTTACGGTATCTGTTAACCGCGCCTTGATGGTAAAAATCGGTGAGGACTTATTCGCCCTACCGCTGAATACTATCGAGGGTATTGTGCGTCTCAGCCCTTTTGAGCTGGAGCATTACTACCGTTCCGAGGATGCGCGCTTTGAGTACGCCGGTGAACTTTATGAAGTGAACTACTTCGGTACCCTACTGAAGTCCGGTGCCCAGCCCAAACTCAGTGTTGACGATATGCAGCTGCCAGTTTTGCTGGTGCGTTCAGAAGGGCACGCCATGGCTTTGCAGGTTGACGCTATCCGCGGCAGCCGGGAGATTGTGGTGAAGAGCCTGGGGCCACAATTTGCGGGGGTTCAGGGAGTTTCTGGAGCTACAGTAACCGGTGATGGCACCGTGGTTGTGATTCTCGATGCACATGCCCTGCTGCGCCGCCAGGCAACTCAGCTCGCTCGCCCGGAAATGCCACAGTTGCAGCTGCAGGCTGAGCCTAAGCCCGAACCGGAAGATCGCCAGCAAACAGTGATGGTGGTGGACGACTCCGTGACGGTACGTAAGGTAACCTCGCGTTTCCTTGAGCGCGAGGGTTATTTGGTAAGTACCGCCAAAGATGGCCAGGATGCGGTGATCCAGCTTCAAGACAAGATTCCCGATTTGATTCTGCTGGATATAGAAATGCCACGTATGGATGGTTTTGAGGTTGCGCGCCATATCCGCTCCAGCAGTCGCTTAAGGGATATCCCTATCGTGATGATTACCTCGCGTACCGGTAGCAAGCACCGGGATCATGCCATGTCGCTAGGGGTAAACCATTACCTGGGCAAACCATACCAGGAAGATGTTTTACTTGAGGCAATCCGTGAATACGCAGGTGCTTCAGCTGTTGGCAGCTGAAGCGGCCTCGAAGACTATAGACAAGAGATAGGCAATGAGTGAAGTTGAAGCACTGTCAGTAGATGTTCCGCAGGAAGTGAGCAGTTTGTTGTTGCCCCTGCAACAGGGACAGATGCTGGTGCCCGTAGAAAGCCTCTCTGAGGTCATTGCGATACAGACCCCTGTGGCTGTGTACGACGCCCCCGAGTGGTATCTCGGAGACTTAATCTGGCGTGAGCAGAGGTTGCCACTGCTGTCTTTTGATGTGATGCGCGGTGAATCTCTCAGTAGCACTTCTGAAAATGGACGTATTGCGGTGCTAAGCAGTGGTAACCCTGATGGTGACCTGCCGTATTTTGCGCTCATTCTGCAGGGGACTCCTCGACTGGTACGGGTGACTCCAGAAGAGCTGGCTCTGCGTGAGCATACATTGAATCCTGGTGAGTTGATGCACGTGGCACTTTCCGGTGAAGAAGCTGTGATCCCCGATCTACAGGGACTGGAGCGGGCCTGTCTTAAGTACTGTGAGATGGACTGAGGCTACTCCCAAATAGTGCGATATCTTTTTGGATAGAGTGTTAAAAAAGGGGCCATTAGGCCCCTTTTTATTTTTGTAATTGGCAAATGCCCCTTCATATTTGCCGAAGCAAATCTACTAGAATAGTTCCTCCGGCAGGGATTCTCTCGGTTGTTCCCGTCCGGGCATATCCCGATCTTCATCCGTATAGCGGTTGCGATAGGGGTTGTAGACCTCGCGGCTGGGCACCCGATTGGTGCGGAAAATTTCGAACATGCCGCCATAGGAAGTACGCAGGCCGTTCTCCGGGTTGATGCGTACGGTCTCAATGTCGTCGGGCTGGGCCAAATGACGCTCCGGCAATCCCTCCAGCGCGGCCGTCATAAAGTCTATCCAGATAGGTAGGGCTGCAGAGCCACCGTATTCATTTTTGCCCAGTTCGCCATAGGAGTCGAAGCCGACCCAAGCGCTGGTGGCCAGGTAGGGGCTGTAGCCCGAGAACCAGGCATCGCGGGGTCCGTTGGTAGTTCCGGTTTTACCAGCGATATCCCCGCGCTTCATGGCGAGTGCACGGCGGCCGGTGCCTTTCTTGATCACATCCTTGAGGATGGAATCCATGATGTACGCTGTCTCTGGTGACATGGCACGCGGCGCCAGTGGCCTTGCCTGGGATTTTGTCGGGTCCATAGGGCCGACAGGAAGAACCTCTAGTTCTGGGGGCGTCTCGCCTTGATCTGGCCCTTCCCCTTCCTGTTGCAACACTGCCAGATCCACAGGTTCCCGATTAAAACCCTGGGGTTCGTTGCCGGGCTCTGGACAGTCGTTACAAACGGTGAGCGGTAAAGCTTGGTAGAGCATTTTGCCATTAACATCCAGCACTCGGTCCACCAGGTAGGGTTCCACCCGATAACCGCCGTTGGCGAAGGCGGCATAGCCACGAACCATTTCTAATGGAGTCAGAGCCGAGCTGCCGAGCGCGATAGTCAGGTTGCGTGCCAGCTTGCTGCGCTCAAAGCCGAAGCCCTCCACAAAGCCCAAGGCATAGTCCAGTCCCAGAGCCTGCAGCAGGCGAATGGAGACCATATTGCGTGACTTGTAGAGTGCCATACGCAATCTGGTTGGGCCTAAGAATGTGCCGCCATCATTTTCGGGGCGCCATACATCTTGAAGGTTGGTTTCCTCAAAAATAATCGGGGCATCATTGATCATGCTGGCGGCAGTGTAGCCCCGCTCGATAGCCGATGCGTAGATAAAGGGTTTAAAGCTCGAACCCGGCTGACGTGCCGCCTGGGTTACCCGGTTGAAGTGACTTTGGCGGAAGTCATAACCGCCCACCAATGCGCGTATTGCGCCATCCTCAGGGGCGATGGAAACCAAGGCTCCCTGGGCGGCGGG
Organism: Microbulbifer variabilis ATCC 700307; assembly: GCF_000380565.1. Lineage (GTDB taxonomy): Bacteria > Pseudomonadota > Gammaproteobacteria > Pseudomonadales > Cellvibrionaceae > Microbulbifer > Microbulbifer variabilis. The sequence goes on along the minus strand of NZ_AQYJ01000027.1, from coordinate 72,777 downwards.
TACCTGGGTCAGCTCCCACTCTTCGGTGACCTGGGGATCCTGGGGATCGGGACCCTCTTCTTCAGGACTGGCGAAAGGATCGGGTTGAGGCACTTCTTCCGCCACGCTCACAGTTTGAACTGCAGCTTGGTCCTCATCAGTTTTATCAATTTCAATGCGGCGTAACCGAACGACGTCACCGGGGGCAAACATTTTGTCTGCGGACTGCAAAAGTGGTCCGCGAGCACTTTCGGAGATATAGGGGCGAATGGATTTAAGTCCATTCTCCCAGGGAACCTCTACAACCCGGCGATCCCGTAACTGAACCTGTAGTAGCTTGGGCTTTACTGCCGTTACTACCCCTGGCTCAAGCCCTCCCAGGACTGGTATTTCATTGAGAAGATCGATCAACTGGTCGCTATCGTGCAGCAGCTCAGGTGGTAGGCGTTGCTCGGGACCACGATAGCCATGGCGTGAATCATAGGTTTCCAGGCCATGCTGAAGGGCTTTGCGCGCTTCGTCCTGGAGGCGGCTATCGACAGTAGTGATGACTTGGTAGCCATCTGTATATGCGCTGTCACCAAATAGCTCCACCGCTTCCTTGCGTGCCATCTCGGCAATATAGGGGGCATCCAGGTCCAGGTCGCGGCTATGGTAGCTGGCGGTCACAGGAGCGGTAATGGAGTGTTTGTATTCATCCTGGTCGATATAGTCGAGATCGAGCATGCGTTTCAAAATCCAATTACGCCGCACCAGGGCACGGGTCGGATTGGCAATTGGATTGAATGTGGAGGGCGCCTTGGGAAGGCCCGCCATCATGGCCCACTGGGCCAGGTTCAGGTCTTTGATATCGCGGCCGTAGTACACATGAGCGGCGGCCTGGAAGCCGTAGGCGCGGTTACCCAGGAAAATTTTGTTGATATATAAGGCGAGAATTTCATCTTTGCTGAGTTCGCGCTCAATCTGTAAAGATAGCAGAATCTCATTAAACTTACGTACGAAGCGCTGTTCCCGGCTCAGGAAGAAGTTGCGCGCCACCTGCATGGTCAGGGTACTACCGCCCGATTGAATTGAACCGGTTCGAATTAGTTGTGAAGCCGCGCGGATCAAGCCTTTGATTGAAACACCATTGTGAGAGTAAAAACTCGCATCCTCGGCAGCTAAAACCGCTTTGATAAAAGGCTCTGGCGTCTGCTCAATGGTAATCGGGTTACGTCGTTTCTCCCCGAACTCCCCAATAAGCTTCATATCCTGTGAATAGACTCGCAGGGGAGTCTGCAGGCGAATGTCGCGCAGACTCTCAACGGAGGGCAGCCCGGGCTTTAAGTAAAGATAAATGCTGGCGAGAGTCATGGCTGCGCCGGCCGTCCCGGCGAGACAGAGCCAGAGCAGTGCTAGTAGACGATTTCGGGCTTTTACGGTCATGAAACTGCTTCTGTGTACTTCATTTGTAAGATTCGGTGAATAATTATACGAATATTGTGCGCTATTACCTATGCAAATGCTGGTTGAAGCGGTAATTTAAAGTGCTATAACATCAAACTTTCATAACCCACGGAAAAGATAAGAAAAATGGGGATTTTCCCTTTTCTGGATAAAGGCCCGAAGGCCATGCTGGGACTCGATATTAGCTCGACTGCAGTGAAGTTGCTGGAGCTAAGTCGCAATGGTGATAAATATCGTGTCGAAAGTTACGCCGTGGAACCTCTTCCACCCAATGCGGTGGTAGATAAGAACATCAATGATGTTGGAGCCACAGCCGAAGCTATTCGCAAGGTGGTGCGCCGGTCCAAGACTCGTCTGCGTCGTGCCGCAGTAGCCGTTTCCGGCTCGGCAGTAATCACAAAGACTCTCGAAATGCCCGCAGATCTCTCCGATGAAGATCTGGAGGCGCGTATAGCTCTCGAAGCTGATCAGTACATCCCCTACCCACTTGAAGAGGTGAGTCTGGATTTTGAGGTGCAGGGGCCATCTGAAAAGGGTGAGGATCAGGTGGAAGTTCTGCTTGCGGCTTGTCGCAGTGAAAATATTGAGCAGCGAATTTCTGCTCTCAGCGAAGCGGAGTTGGAAGCGGGTGTTGTCGATGTGGAGGCTTATGCCATCGAGCGAACTTATACCCTGTTGGAAGATCAATTTCCGCCTCAGGAGCAAATGGTTGTCGCTGTAGTGGACATTGGTGCCACCATGAGTGCTTTGTCAGTTCTTGTTGACGGCAAGACTGTTTACACACGTGAACAGCTTTTCGGTGGCCGCCAGCTTACTGATGAAATCCAGCGCCGTTATGGTCTGTCTGCCGAGGAAGCCTCATTGGCCAAGCACCAGGGAGGCAGCGGATTGCCGGATGATTATTACGCTGAGGTACTGGAACCTTTCCGCGATGCTGTCATTCAGCAGGTTACTCGCTCACTGCAATTCTTTTACTCCTCCACCTCATATAGTGATCTGGATTACATTCTGCTCAGCGGTGGCGTCGCAGCAATGGAGGGGTTATCCGAGTTAGTTGGTGAGAAATTGGGTAAACCCACACTAGTCGCTGATCCTTTCCATGGGATGAGCCTCTCCTCGCGAATAAATCGCCAGTCTCTGGCCAATGAGGCACCTGCGTTGATGATTGCCGCAGGGTTAGCGATGCGGGAGAAGGAGTACTGATATGGCCAAAATAAACCTGCTACCCTGGCGCCAGGAGTATCGAGCTAAGAAGCAAAAGGACTTTCAACAAGTAGCTTTGCTAGTGGTAATTGCTGCAGCGCTATTAGTGTTTGCATGGATAGAGACTGTGGACGAACAAGTTTCAAACCAAAATGCGCGTAACCAGCTTCTTCAGGAGAAAATCAGTGCGCTAAATAAACAGGTGCGTGAAATTAAAGATTTGAAGAAACGGCGCCAGGAGCTCATTGATCGCATGCGGGTGATCCAGGAACTGCAGGGGAATAGACCTCTAGCTGTGCGCTATTTTGATGAATTGGTCCAAGCGACCCCAGAGGGGCTCTGGTTAAATTCTCTCCAGCGGAAGGGAAATAGCCTGGAAATATCTGGAATCGCTGAATCCAATAACCGGGTTTCTTCTTTTATGCGAAACCTGGATCAGTCTGATTGGTATGACTCCCCAAATCTTACTGGCGTCACTGCGAGCCCAGCTTTTGGCGAGCAAGCCAGCGCTTTTCAATTGGCGGTAAATCTCAGTGGACGAAAAAAAGAGAATGAACACGTCGATGAAGCAAATTAAAGGATCCTGATCATGGCATTGGGGGATACGTTAAAACAGCTTGAAAATCTGGATATCAATGATATTGATTTTAGCCGTGTTGGAGTTTGGCCCTTACCTGGGCGTGTTGCTCTACTAGTGATCATTACGGCAATTATAATTGGTCTCGGTTATTATTTTTGGGTTGGTGATTTATATAGCAGGCTGGATATTGCCGCTAAAAAAGAGCAGGACCTTTTTACTCAGTTTGAAAAGAAACAATTTGAAGCTGCGAACTTGGATGCTTATAGGGAACAGCTGGTAGAAATGGAGGAGACTTTCGGTGCTCTTCTTAAGCAGCTACCGAAAGATACTGAGGTCCCAGGTCTGTTAGAGGATATAGATGAGTATGGTCGTGGCAGTGGTTTAACTATTGAAAAAGTTGCTCTGCAAGACGAATTGGTAGGCGAATTTTATGTGGAGCTGCCAATTAGAATCCAGGTTCATGGTGGCTATCATGAATTTGGCTCTTTTATTAGTGGTATTGCGGGCATGCCGCGAATCGTGACTCTACATGACTTTAATATTTCAGCGAGCCGTGACAGTGGTGGTTTGCTCAATATGGTGATTAATGCCAAAACATATCGTTATAAAGACCAAGGGGATGAGGAATGATAAGACTTTCCATCCTTGTTATCGCGTTCGTTACAGTGTCAGGCTGTAGTTTGAATGCAGACCATTCAGATTTAACAGAAAGAATGGCTGAGGTTGAAAGAAGACCCCAGGGGCAGATAGAGCCAATTCCGACGTTTACTCCTTACAGCCCATATGTATACAGCGCTGCGGCACTGAGAAGCCCGTTTACAAGGCCCATATTGGAGTCAGAGCAACGCTTAGTGGGACGAAAACTGGATATTGCCCCCGATATGAGCCGTCGTCGCGAGTTGCTTGAAGGTTTCAACTTTGACGCTCTTTCTATGGTGGGTACTTTGTCACGGGATGGCCAACTATGGGGGCTGATAGATGATGGTGCCGGAGGTATTCATCGAGTGACGATAGGAAATTATCTTGGGAAAAATCACGGCCGAGTGGTCAATGCTAATGCCGATCAGCTCGATGTATTGGAAATTGTACCTGATGGCACTGGTGGCTGGATTGAGAGGCCGCGGGCACTGACGTTGGAAGAAAAGGACAACGGATAATGATTAAAAAGCAACTTGCCAAGTTTTTAGCTCCGTTTCAACTATTATTGCTCGCTTTATCGGTACTTCCAGCTGCTTTACAGGCTCAAATAAATCAGCTTAATGATATCCAGTTTTCTGAGCTGCCTGGTAGCAGGGTGCAATTACGTTTAACGTTTACCGATGTACCCCCTGAGCCAACTGGATATACGATTGAGCAGCCAGCACGAATTGTGATGGATCTTGCTGGTGTAGAGAGTTCTCTGCCACAAAAGAAGTATTCTCTCGGAATAGGCGGGGCTCGAAGCGCAGTAATTGTCTCGAGTGAAGATCGAACCCGCTTGATAGTTAACCTGGACCAGCTTCCGGCTTATACCAGTGAGGTTAAAGGTAATCAGCTAGTCTTGGAGATTGGTGCCGGTTCGGTTGAGCAGGCAACGGTAGTCGCTCCCTCTGACACAATGACTCATGATAGCGGCCTTAGTATTGGAGGTGAAAAGCAGTTTCGCACTTCAGGCTCTATTGCGATTAACAATGTTGATTTTCGCCGCGGAGAAGAAGGGGAGGGCAAAGTAATAGTCAGCCTTTCTGACCCAGCAGTAAATATTGATGTAGAGCGTACCAAAGGAAAGATTTATCTAACTTTTCTGGGGGCGAAATTACCTGAGTCATTGCGTCAACGCCTTGACGTCACTGATTTTGCTACAGTGGTAAATTCAATCGTTGTTGACTACGATGGACAAAATACAGTTATAGCTGTTGACCCTACCGACGTTGATTATGATTATCTCGCCTACCAGGCAGATACGGAATATGTGCTCAGTGTTAAGCCTCTCACCGCTGAGGAGATAAAGGAGAAGGAAAAAGAGTTTCAGTTTAGTGGTAAAAAGTTATCGCTGAACTTCCAGGATATTGAAGTGCGATCTGTCCTTCAGATAATTGCCGATTTCACGGGACTGAATCTTGTAGCAAGCGATACAGTTGAGGGAAGAATTACCCTGCGACTTGATGGAGTACCTTGGGATCAAGCATTGGCTTTGATTTTGAAAGCAAAAGGTCTGGATAAGCGTCAGGAGGGCAGCGTGATCATGGTTGCGCCTGCCGCTGAGATTGCTGAGCGGGAGCGCCAAGAGCTTGAAACCCGCAAACAGCTTCAAGAACTGGCTCCATTATTAACTGAATATATCCGTGTCCGCTATGCTGATGCTGGAGAAATATTCACTTTATTTTCAGGGAAAGATAGCGATAGCTCCGGACAAGGTGGATTTGCTGGTGGAAATAGCCGGGATGTCAATAAAGCGAGTATTTTGTCACCTCGCGGTAGCGCAATTGTAGACGAGAGAACAAACACAATTATTCTGACGGATACGGAAGATAAAATTGCACAGTTTCGGGAGTTGATAGAGGTTATTGATATCCCAATCCGCCAGGTGATGATTGAAGCGCGCCTTGTTACAGCTAATAGTGACTTTGCCAGTGAATTGGGCGTTCAATGGAATTATGTTGGCGCTGATGAAATTAATGATAGTACTTCGGGAATTGGCGCTGGGGGGCACTTGCCTCTTGATGAGGATGATGATGTAGGAATTGTCAATGGAGTTTTGACTGGCTCACCAAATGTATTGGACCCCTTAATGGTGGACCTTGGTGCGCCAAATGCGGTGGGAAGTTTGGCCTATGCTATCTTGAAGGACAATTTTTACCTGGGGCTCGAGCTGTCAGCTATGGAAGATGTGGGTAAGGCTGAAATAGTTTCCCAGCCTAAAGTTGTTACAGGGGATAAGCAGGAAGCAACGATTCAATCTGGTGTGGAAATCCCTTACCAGGAAAGAACCTCTTCAGGTGCCGCATCTATAACTTTTAGAGAAGCCGTATTGGAACTTACGGTACTTCCGCAAATTACCCCAGATAACAATATTATTATGGCACTAAATATCAAACAGAATAGTGTTGGTGAATTGATTGAAGTAACTGATTTTGCATCAATACCCTCAATTAATGTTAATAACCTGTCAACTAAAGTATTAGTGCGAAATGGTGAGACTATTGTCTTAGGTGGGATATTCGAAAGTAATATCCTTGAAAGTGAAACTAAAGTGCCTTTATTGGGGGATATTCCTTATTTAGGTAACCTATTCAAGAGAAGCGTTCGAACTGATGATAAGAGAGAGCTTCTCATGTTTATCACTCCTCGAATTATGGAAGATGAGAATTTTTACTCTAAGTGATTAACCGTTCCATATTTTTGGTCGGCCCCATGGGGGCCGGCAAATCTACCATCGGCAAATTGCTTGCTGCACAATTACAGCTGCCGTTTGCCGATACCGATAAGGTGCTGGAAGAGCGTACCGGTGCCGACATTCCCTGGATTTTTGATGTAGAAGGGGAGGCGGGTTTTCGACGCCGTGAAAGTGAAGTACTCGAAGAACTATGCCATGGAGAGTGTCAGATTATCGGTACTGGTGGCGGAATAGTGCTGTTGGAAGAGAACCGCCGGCAGTTGCAAAAGTACGGCCTTGTTGTCTATCTGCAGGCCAGTGTGGATCAGTTATTCGAACGTACCTCAAAAAACAGCAACCGACCGCTTCTACGGGTTCCGGACCCACGTGCGCGTATTGAGGAAATATTGCACGAGCGCGAACCTCTCTATCGTGAAGTGGCAGATGTTATTTGCGATACTGATAACCTGACACCCAAGCAGGCTGTAGCGCTGGTGGTTGAACGATTGCAGAACACCCTCTCCCAATAACCTCCCTGGACTCTGTGCTAAAGTGCCTCTCATTTACTCAGTTCGCTGAATCTCAGCGGTGGCGGGAAGGAGAGCACAATGCATTGCCTGAATGTAGAGTTGGGGGAGCGTAGCTACCCAATTATTATTGGTTCACAACTCCTGGGTGATTCACAGTATCTGCTGCCCTATATACGTGGACAGCAGATTTGTATTGTTACCAATGAAACTGTTGCCCCCTTATATCTAGAGCAATTACTCAAGGGCTTGTCCAGCTTCGACAAGGTCGATGTTGTCGAGTTACCTGATGGCGAGTCCTTTAAGACCCTCGATACACTAAATCGCATTTTCGATACTTTACTGGAGCAGCGCCATAACCGCACAACAACCCTGATTGCATTGGGTGGTGGTGTTGTTGGAGATATGTGTGGTTTTGCTGCAGCTTGCTACCAGCGCGGCGTTGATTTCATTCAAGTGCCTACGACACTCCTCGCACAGGTCGACTCTTCTGTCGGCGGTAAAACAGGTGTAAATCACCCACTTGGTAAAAATATGATTGGGGCTTTTTACCAGCCGCGCCTGGTCTTGGCGGATATGGATACTTTAGTGACCTTACCTGATCGGGAGTTCTCTGCTGGCATAGCCGAGGTCATTAAGTATGGCCTGATTTGTGATGAACCATTTTTCTCTTGGATCGAGCAAAATATTGACGCCCTGTTGAGCCGTGATCCGCAGGCGCTGGCTTACGCCGTTGACCGCTGTTGCCGGGATAAGGCTGAAGTTGTGGCCAGTGACGAGCGTGAGGCTGGACGTCGTGCCATATTGAATTTTGGCCACACATTTGGTCATGCCATTGAAGCCGTCCAAGGCTATGGACGTTGGTTACACGGAGAGGCGGTTGCCGCAGGGATGGTGATGGCACTGGAGTTATCACGATTGCAAGGCGATGTAGATGATGATTTATTAAAGCGGGTTCGAAGCCTACTAGCTAAAGCCCAACTACCGCAGCAATCCCCTGCGGATATGACCGTTGATCATTTCCTGCAAGCTATGCAGGTGGACAAAAAGGTGGTGGATGGAAAACTGCGATTGGTGCTCTTAAGGGCGTTGGGCAATGCAAAAGTCGTCGATGACACACCGAGGGAAAAGGTTATAGAAGCGCTAAAGAACTGTGGTGCTAAGTGATGACCGCCTCGAAAGATCCTAAAATCGGAGTACTGGATAACTAGAATTCGCCAATACAGGAAATATATCTGCTTAATTGGTGTTTGGCAGATAAAAAAACTACAAAATATTGAAAAGCTAGTGTTGGGCAAGTAATATTGCGCGCCCCCGAAAATAATGGCGGGGCGTGACGACCGCCAACAAGAACAATAAAGAAAGCCCCACCAGAGGGCTTTTTTTATCTCGGGATCTTTTAGCCAGGGACCGCAGGAGAGCGTAGCGCAAAGCTTTGAGCATTTTTTGCCCATAACAGGTAGAGCTTTGGAACTACCTGTGGTCCCCCAATCGATAGTGACGAGGAATTCTATGGGTAGCAGTCTGTATCAGTTGGATGAGTTCAAAGACAACTGTGGTTTTGGTCTGATCGCTCATTTGCATGGTGTGGCGAGCCACAAATTAGTGCAGACAGCCATAGAGTCCCTTACCTGCATGACCCACCGCGGTGGTATCGCTGCCGATGGAAAAACCGGCGATGGCTGTGGCCTCCTGTTACAGAAGCCTGATGCATTTCTGCGCGGCGAAGCCCGCGACCTACTTAATGCTGAACTGACGGACGTCTATGCGGTAGGTTCGGTAATGTTGCCCCTCGATGAAGGCGAAGCCCAAAACGCCCGCCGAACAATAGAGAAAGAGCTGGAAGCCCAGACCTTGCAAGTCGTCGGCTGGCGCACCGTGCCAACCAATCCAGAGTGTCTAGGGCCTATTGCCCATGACTGCCAGCCTCGCTTCGAGCAACTGCTGATCAATGATGCCGAGGCGCCTCTGGGAGAGGCCCGTTTCAATGCGCGTTTATATGTTGCACGGCGCAAGGCCGAGCAGCAGCTGAATAGTGATGTATATATTGCCAGCCTCTCAACCAGTGTCCTCTCCTACAAGGGCTTGATGATCCCGGCAGACCTGCCAAAGTTTTTTCCAGAGTTAGCCGATCCGCGCCTGGAAACTGCAATTTGTGTGTTTCACCAGCGCTTTTCTACTAATACCATGCCGCGCTGGCCATTGGCGCAGCCTTTTAGGATGTTGGCGCACAATGGCGAGATCAATACCATTACCGGCAACCGCAACTGGTCGGTAGCGCGTACCAACAAGTTTGTTACTGAGTTGATCCCGGAGCTGAATGAGCTGACCCCTCTGGTAAACCGTGAGGGCTCCGACTCTTCCAGTCTGGATAACATGCTGGAAATGCTGCTTGCTGGCGGGATGGAGTTACACCGTGCACTGCGCATGCTGGTACCCCCTGCGTGGCAAAATGTTGAGGGCATGGACGCAGATCTGCGCGCCTTCTACGAATATATTTCCATGCATATGGAGCCCTGGGATGGACCTGCCGGCCTGGTAATGACGGATGGCCGCTATGCCGTATGTACACTCGACCGCAATGGTCTGCGCCCATCCAGGTGGGTGATTACCAAAGACGATATTATTACCGTGGCCTCAGAGATTGGGGTTTACGATTACGCGCCTGAAGATGTGGTGGCCAAGGGGCGCCTGGGGCCAGGTCAGATGCTTTCTGTGGATACTCTGGAGGGCAAGCTGTTCCACACTGCTGATATCGACAATATGCTCAAGCGCGCCCAGCCCTATAAGCGCTGGTTGAAAGAGAAGGCGCGACGCATTCGCTCAAAACTGGTTACCGCCCCTGTAGATAACAATTTCTCCCATCAGCAGTTCAAGGTTTACCAAAAACTGTTCAGCTCTTCTCTGGAGGAGCGCGATAAGGTAGTGCGCCCGATGGCGGAAGCCGGCCAGGAAGCGGTTGGTTCCATGGGGGACGATACGCCGATGGCGGTTTTATCCCGCTACAACCGCTCCCTTTACGATTACTTTCGCCAGCAGTTTGCCCAGGTTACAAATCCGCCGATAGATCCGTTGCGCGAAACTGTGGTGATGTCCCTGGAGACCTGCCTGGGGCGTGAGAAATCTGTATTTGAAGAGACACCAGCACATGCAGACCGGGTGATACTGTCTTCCCCGGTTCTGTCCCACATGAAATACACCGCATTGCTATCCCTGGATCGCCCTGGCTTTGATGCGGAAATATTCGACCTGAATTACGACCCGGCGGAGCTGGGCCTGAAGGTTGCAATTGAGAGACTGTGCGCACGGGTTGAGGCCTCTGTCCGAGCCGGTACAGTTATTGTTGTGCTCTCTGACCGCGATATTCGCGAAGGTCAGCTGCCTATTGATGCGTTGCTCGCCACCGGTGCAGTACACCACCATTTGGTGCATGCGGGCCTACGTTGTGATTCCAATGTGGTGGTGGACACTGCCAGTGCTAGAGATCCACACCAGCTGGCTTGTCTGGTAGGTGTTGGCGCCACAGCTGTGCACCCCTATTTCTCTTACAGCATTATCAATCATCTGATCGATACCGGTGAATTGCTGCTGGATGCCGCAGAAGCGCAGAAGAATTATCGCAATGGCATTATCAAGGGTTTGCTGAAAATCCTATCGAAAATGGGAATTTCCACGGTGGCCTCGTATCGCGGCGCCCTTCTGTTCGAACTGGTGGGACTCTCCAGAGAAGTCGTGGATCTGTGTTTCCCCGGTGCGCCAACCCGTATCGAAGGTGCCGGTTTTGCTGAACTGGAGTCGGATATGGCATCGCGTGCCAGTATTGCCTGGAAGGCGCGCAAGCCGGTCTCTCCCGGAGGGCTGCACAAATACGTGCACGGTCAGGAGTACCACACTTTTAATCCGGATGTTGTGACCGCGCTGCGCCGCGCTGCCAGTACTGGGGACTATTCCGCTTGGCGTGATTATGCGGAATTGGTAAATCAGCGTCCGGTAGCAACCCTGCGGGATATGCTCGGATTCAAAGAAAATATTGAGTCAGTACCTCTGGAAGAGGTGGAGCCAGTTGCGGCAATTGTGCGCCGCTTTGATTCTGCCGCTATGTCTTTGGGGGCCCTGTCGCCCGAGGCTCATGAATCACTGGCCCAGGCAATGAACCGGCTGGGCGGGCGTTCCAATAGTGGTGAGGGTGGTGAAGACCCGGCACGCTTTGGCACTGATAAAGTCTCCAAGATCAAACAGATCGCCTCCGGTCGCTTCGGGGTGACACCGCACTATCTGGTGAATGCCGAAGTATTGCAGATCAAGGTGGCCCAGGGTGCCAAGCCCGGTGAAGGAGGTCAGTTGCCCGGCGGTAAGGTGAATGGCCTGATCGCACGCCTGCGTTATTCTGTGCCCGGTGTGACGCTAATTTCTCCGCCACCTCACCACGATATCTATTCCATCGAGGATCTTGCCCAGCTGATTTTCGATCTAAAGCAGGTCAATCCGGACGCGTTAGTGTCGGTGAAACTGGTTTCGCGCCCGGGCGTTGGCACCATCGCTGCAGGTGTGGCCAAGGCTTATGCGGATCTGATTACCATCTCTGGCTACGACGGCGGCACTGCGGCTAGCCCTATAACTTCTATCCGTTACGCGGGATCTCCATGGGAGCTGGGCTTAGCTGAAACCCATCAGACCCTTCGCGCGAATGATTTGCGCGACAAAGTGCGGGTGCAAACTGACGGTGGTTTAAAGAGCGGTCTCGATGTGATCAAAGCAGCCATCCTGGGAGCCGAGAGCTTTGGCTTTGGTACCGCACCTATGGTGGCCATTGGCTGTAAGTACCTGCGTATTTGTCACCTGAATAACTGTGCTACCGGCATTGCTACCCAGCGTAAGAATCTGCGTGATGAGCACTATATCGGCACTGCTGAGATGGCGATGAACTTCTTCCGCTTCGTTGCCGAAGAGACCCGGGAATGGATGGCGCGGTTGGGAGTGCGCAGCCTGGAAGAACTGGTTGGCCGCGTGGATCTGTTGCGTGTGTTGGAAGGAGAGACCGACAAACAGAAGAAGCTCGATCTTTCTCCACTGTTACATACCGATGAACTGCTCGATAGCAAACCGCAAACCTGCCAGTCTGCCAGGAATGAGCCCTGGGACAAGGGCGAACTGGCCGAGCGAATGGTGGAAGAGATTTTGCCTTCCATTGAGAAACTTGCTGGTGGCGAGTTCAGCTATGACATAACCAACTGCGACCGCTCCCTGGGGGCAAGGCTGTCCGGTGAGATCGCCAAGCGTCATGGTAATCAGGGCATGGTAGAAGCACCGATCAAGCTACAGCTTAACGGGGTGGCAGGGCAGTCGTTCGGTGTTTGGAATGCAGGTGGCTTGGAGATGTATCTGGAAGGGGATGCTAATGATTACGTCGGCAAAGGTATGGCCGGTGGCAAGCTGGTGATACGACCACCTGAAAACAGTACCTTCGCCTCCGAGGAGACCAGTATCGTCGGCAATACCTGTCTGTATGGCGCTACCGGGGGCAAGCTATTTGCTGCAGGCCGCGCTGGGGAGCGTTTTGCCGTGCGTAACTCTGGTGCTTTTGCCGTGGTAGAGGGAGCTGGCGATCATTGCTGTGAATATATGACCGGTGGCATGGTTGCAGTACTGGGTCGCACCGGCTTTAACTTTGGTGCCGGTATGACCGGTGGCTTTGCCTATGTGCTCGACCTGGAACGGGATTTCTTCGACCGTTGCAACCATGAGTTGATTGAGTTACGCCGTATTAGCAGTGAAATTCTTGAGCCGCATCAGAGCCACCTGCGCGAGGTGATAGAAGAGTATGCCGCCGAAACCGGTAGCGCCTGGGGCGCGGAGCTACTGGATAACTTTGATGACTACCTGAGTCGTTTCTGGCTGGTAAAACCCAAGGCGGCGAGCCTTGCGGATCTACTTTCTGACGTGCGCAAGCGCGGCGAATAAGGCTGGGGTGGAGAAACAATATGAAAGACAGACTGAATAACGATTTCCAGTTTATCGACGTATCCCGCATCGATCCGCCAAAGAAGGATGTCATTACTCGCACTAATGAGTTTGTAGAAATCTACCAGCCCTTCAGTGAGAATCAGGTAGCTAGCCAAGCGCACCGTTGCCTGGACTGTGGCAATCCCTACTGTGAATGGAAGTGTCCGGTGCACAACTATATTCCCAACTGGCTGAAGCTAATCAGCGAGGGGAATGTGATTGAGGCGGCAGAGCTTTGCCATGAAACTAATACGTTGCCAGAAGTCTGTGGCCGCGTTTGCCCACAAGATCGCCTGTGTGAAGGTGCCTGCACCCTTAATGATGGTTTTGGTGCCGTAACTATCGGGAATGCGGAAAAGTATATTACCGATACAGCTTTTGCGCTGGGCTGGCGGCCGGATCTGAGTCATGTGGAAAAAACGGGCAAGAAGGTTGCGATTGTTGGTGCCGGCCCCGCGGGCCTGGGCTGCGCCGATATTCTCGTGCGCAATGGTGTGCAGCCGGTAGTATTCGACAAGCACCCGGAGATCGGCGGCTTAATTACTTTCGGTATCCCAGAGTTCAAGCTGGAAAAGTCAGTGATGCAGAAGCGTCGCGAGGTTTTTGTGGAGATGGGGGTGGAGTTTTGCCTCAATACCGAAGTGGGCAAGGACATCACCTTCGAGCAACTGCTCAGCGATTACGATGCGGTATTCCTTGGAATGGGTACCTACAACTATATGAAGGGCGGCTTCCCTGGTGAAGACCTCCCTGGGGTTCACGATGCCCTGCCATTTCTGGTGGCCAATGTGAACCGCAATATGGGGTGGGAGAAAGACCCCTCGGAATTTGTTCCTGTGGAGGGTAAGCGTGTGGTGGTACTCGGTGGTGGTGATACCGCTATGGACTGTAATCGCAGCTCCATTCGCCTAGGTGCCAAGAGCGTCACCTGCGCCTACCGCCGCGACGAACAAAATATGCCCGGCTCCCGCAGAGAAGTGGCCAATGCCAAAGAGGAGGGGGTGCAATTCCTATTTAACCGCCAGCCGGTGGAAATTGTCGGTGACGGCAAGGTCTCTGGAGTTAAGGTGGTGACAACGAAATTGGGTGAGCCAGATGAGAATGGCCGCCGTCGCCCACAAGTTGTGCCTGAATCGGAGGAAGTGATCCCCGCCGATATTGTATTGGTTGCCTTCGGCTTCCGCCCGAGCCCCGCGGAGTGGTTTACTGAACACAATATTGCAGTCGCCGATTGGGGTGGCGTTGTCGCTCCGGAAAAGCAGAAGTACAAGTTTCAGACTTCAAATGAGAAGGTCTTCGCTGGCGGTGATATGGTGCGCGGCTCCGATTTGGTGGTTACCGCTATTTGGGAGGGGCGTCAGGCCGGTGAGGGTATCCTCGACTACCTGGATATCTGATGGACCTCGCAGGATAGGAGAGGGTGACACCCCTCTCCATACTTTTCTTTGTTGATCTTCCCTATCAGCTCAAGGCTGCGCACCGCTATATTTTTGCCACTCTATTTATAGTGGCCCCGCCCCCTGTACAATGGCCGCTTTTTTAGCCCGCTCGGTGTGCTTATGTCTGATATTAAATCGCCCGAATTGAAAAACGATCGTTTCCTTCGCGCCCTGCTACGCCAGCCTGTGGATCGAACACCAGTGTGGATGATGCGCCAGGCGGGTCGCTATCTGCCAGAGTATCGTGCCAGCCGTGCCGAAGCTGGTAGTTTTATGGACCTGTGCCGCAACACCGAGCTGGCTTGCGAGGTGACACTGCAACCTTTGGAGCGCTACCCTCTGGATGCGGCAATCCTATTTTCCGATATCCTTACTATCCCCGATGCCATGGGGCTGGGCCTCTATTTTTCTGAGGGCGAAGGCCCGAAATTCCACAAGCCTCTGCGCACTGCGGCAGATATTGAGTCACTGGAAGTGGTTAACAGCGAGCGGGACCTGGATTATGTGATGAATGCCGTGTCCACCATTCGCCGAGAGCTGAATGGGCGTGTACCACTGATCGGTTTTTCCGGTAGTCCTTGGACTCTGGCCACCTATATGATTGAGGGTGGCTCCAGCAAAGATTTCGCTCGCTGCAAAGAAATGCTCTATAACCGTCCTGAGTTGATGCACCAGCTGCTATCAGTATTGGCCGATTCTGTAACCGACTACCTGAATGCGCAGATACGTGCCGGTGCCCAAGCTGTGCAGATCTTTGATACCTGGGGTGGAGCGCTGAGCCACAGTGCCTACCGCGAGTTCTCCTTGCAGTATATGGCGCGTATCCTGGGCGGCTTGATTAAGGAGGTCGATGGCCGTCGTGTGCCCGCCATCCTGTTCACCAAAGGCGGTGGGCAGTGGTTGGAGGCGATGGCGGAAACTGGTGCCGATGCATTGGGCCTGGATTGGACTACAGATATTGGCAGTGCCCGTGCCCGTGTCGGTGAACGAGTTGCCCTACAGGGTAACCTTGATCCCTCAGTCCTCTATGCCAGCCCCGAGCGTATCCGCCAGGAAGTGGAAACTATCCTGCAGGCATTCGGTCATGGTAGTGGCCATGTATTTAACCTCGGTCACGGAATTACTCCAAAGGTCGATCCCGCCCATGCCGGTGCCATGATTGAGGCGGTAGTAGAGCTTTCTGCGAAGTATCACGCTTAATGGTGGTAACTAGTGTCTGAGTCTGTGAATGCAGTCTCACTTTGGGCGGGTGCTCGCCAATATCTCTCCGTGATATAAATGTGCGCCTGCCCAGAGGGTTCCGAGTTAGGCACCCTGCTCCTTGGCATTGGGCGGCTTTCAGAAAATTATCTCAGTGGTCGGCACCTCTCCAAGTGGCAATCGAACAGGCAAAAATCTCCGTCGGTGACCTACAGCGCGGCATGTTTGTTTCCAGGCTGGACAGGCCCTGGACACGAACACCTTTTGCGCTGCAGGGCTTTTATATCCGCGACCTGGAGGAAATACGGCAGCTGCAAAAATGCTGCCGCTTTGTCTATGTAGATGTTCACAAGACCGTTGGTAGTGCTGGTGCGACCCTACGCCGCCTGGTCGGTGGCAGCGGTGCTGGTATAGTTGGTGAAGGTCGCACCCCCCGCGTTACTATCCCCTGTCGTCCAGTGGCAATTTCTCACAAAGCATACCCTCCGCCACAGCCTGCCCGGCGCGAAGCCAGTAATGCACGCAAACTGCATGGGCAGATATTGCAGGGCATGGGGCAGGTGATGGGGTTAGTGGCGAGCAACCGGCCGCTACCAGTACAACAGGTCAACCGGGTGGTGGAAGACCTTGTGGATAGTGTGTTGCGCAGCCCCGATGCTTTCGCCTGGCTGGCTCGGGTGCGGGATAAAGATGAGCATACCTATAGCCACTCGGTGAGGGCGAGTATCTGGGCAGTACTGTTTGGCCGCCATATCGGTTTAGGGCGACGTGAACTATTACAGCTGGGAGTGGCGACTCTTCTAAAGGATGTCGGTAAATTGGCTATCCCTGCGGAAGTGTTGCAGATGAAGCAACGAGATCCACGCAGTGAGCTGGAGTATCGAAAGTTTGTGCTGCACAGTGCGAATATGCTTGCTGCCGATGTACAGATGGACCCACAAGTAATTAATATTGTTCGCTGCCACCGCGAACGTCACGATGGAAGTGGTTATCCGAAAGGCCTGCGGGGTGACAAGATTCCCGTGTTAGCGCGTATGTGCGGGATTGTGACCTTTTACGATGAAGCAACTAACCCCCGTGGTGTTAGCGAACCTATAGCTCCATCTCGTGCCGTGGCGGGCCTGTATGACTTGCGAGGTATCGCCTACCAGGAGCAGCTGGTAGTGGAGTTTATTCAGGCGATAGGCCTTTACCCAACGGGTACCCAGGTGGAGCTTTCCAATGGTGAAGTGGGCGTGGTAGTGGAGCAAACTTACGATCGTCGCCTTAGGCCGAAGGTGATGATTGTACTGGATGAGAACAAGCGCCAATTGAATAAGCCTCGCCTTCTCGACCTGGCTGAGACTGAGGATCGTGCGAAGAAGCTGATTGAGCGAGGAAAGATGAGTGCTCAGGCGCAAGTGAGTATTTTGCGTGATATCGAGCCCGGCGCTTACCCCCAGGTGGATACTGCTGCGGTGCGGGATACTTATTTATTTAAAGGTAATGGGCAGCTATTCCGTTTGATTTCCCGCCTGGCGAAATAACTGCTGCTACTCACTACCCAGACTATCCACGATGGGCGGTTTATGCCGCCCCTCTCAAGTTCAGTCATTCTCAGCGATAAGGTTTCCGAAATGCTCACCCATTCGTACGGTGGTTTCCGCATCCAATGAGTCCAGCCAGCGCACTTGCTCCTTGCCGAACAACATAATAACGGTGGATCCCAGTTTAAAGCGGCCCATCTCTTCGCCCTTTTTCAGGTGGATTGGTGCGGTGTCTAGATAATTGGTGCTACGCACATCGCGCTTGTGTGGGGTTACCTGGCCTGCCCATACGGTTTCGATACCGGCAACGATCATAGCGCCGACAAGAATCATAGCCATGGGGCCTGCTGCAGTATCGAATACACACACCAGCCGCTCATTGCGGGCGAACAGGCGAGGAACATTTTCCGCTGTCACTGTGTTGACTGAAAAGAGTTGGCCCGGCACATAGATCATGCTGCGCAAGGTGCCGGCCATAGGCATATGCACACGGTGGTAATCCTTGGGCGACAGATAAACTGTGGCGAAATGGCCGTCGTTAAACTGTGCTGCCAGCTCCGGATCACCGCCCACAAGTTCGAGCAGGCTGTAATCGTGTCCCTTGGCCTGGAATATGCGGCCGTTGTGAATGCCTCCCAGCTGACTGATGGCACCATCCGCCGGGCAAGCAAGGCTGTGCTCACCGCTGACGATTGGGCGTACGCCTTCTTTTAGTTCGCGGGTGAAAAAATCGTTAAAGGTGCGATAGGCGGTACAGTCGGTCTCCTTTGCCTCCTGCATATTGACACCGTACTTATCCACAAACCAGCGGGTGAAGGGATCTTTGATCGATTTGATTTGTGTGTTCGCCAGCCAGCCGGCAGCACGTGAAAAGGCATGCTGTGGGGTCAGGTATTGCAGTGTGGCAAAGAGTTTTGGATTCATAGAATTACAACGTTTCTTGGTGATTCTTACTGTTCTACCGGTGTATCGGGCAGGTTACCCCACTCGCTCCAGGAACCGGGATAGGCGTGTATATCAAAGCCCAGGGATTTACCCACCAGCCAGGTGAAGCCAGAGCGGTGATGGCTTTGGCAATGGGTAACGATTTTGTGCTTGTCGTCAATTCCCAGCTTGGCAAGAAATTCCCGTGCATCGGTGCGGATACGCAAGTCGCGCTGAGGATCCATTAGCTGGGTCCACTCGCAGTTGATAGCTCCGGGAATATGGCCACCTTTCATGGCTAATACCCGTTCACCAGAATATTCCTGCGGTGAGCGCGCATCCCAAATAATGAAATCCGGGTTGCCTAGTTGTGCCTGGATTTGTTCGGCGTCAATGGACGGGGTTGAATCGATGGATATTTCGATATCGCTGGGGTTGGCTTGTGATTCGTCAGTGGAGAGAGGCAGGCCAGCACTGCGCCAGGCGTGCATACCACCATTCAGATAGCTGTAGTTATGGTGGCCTATCATCTCCAGGGTCCACAGAAAGCGTCCAGCCCAGCCGCCTCCTTCATCGTCGCAGGCGACGACATGGGTTTCTGGGCGCAAGCCAATTGCGCGGAATATTCGGGTCAATTGTTCCAGGTCTGGCAATTTACCGGGCGCTGGAGGGGTACCGGCCATCAAAGCCTGGAAAGGCAGGTGCAAGGCGCCGGGAATATGGCCGCTCAAATAGTTTTGGTTGGAGCTGAGATCGACAATTAGCAGCTCCTCACGCTCTAGTTCGGCAGCGAGATCTTCCGCTTCGATAATCAGGTTCAAAATTTATTCTCCGATTCCAGGCTGTTGCGCAGGTGTAAGAAACTGTTCATGCGGCGTTCGGTGATGTCGCCACTGGACAGTGCTTTGTGGATGGCGCAACCGGGTTCACCCTGGTGACGGCAGTCCCTAAAGCGACAGTGGCCGATAAAGGGGCGGAACTCTACAAAACCTTCCAGCAGCGCAGTTTCCTCCATATGCCAGAGGCCAAATTCACGGATGCCAGGGGAGTCTATCAAATCGCCGCCACTTGGCAGGTGAAACAGTTCCGCCGCAGTAGTGGTGTGGGTGCCTTTCAAGGTGGCTTGTGAAAGCGCACCAGTACGTGCGCCGGCACTTGGGAGCAGTGCGTTCACCAATGATGATTTTCCCACGCCGGATTGTCCTACAAAAACACTGATGCCCAGGGCCAGGGTTTCCAGTAATTGGGGTAAGCCCTCACCGGTTTTCGTGGAGAGTTTTAGTACCGGATAACCCAGGTCTGGGTAAGGGGCCAGCAACTCATCCAGTGCTTCGCGGTTACTGTCGTTGATCAGGTCGATTTTGTTGAGCAATAAAATAGGTGGAATGCCGGTGGTTTCTGCCGCTACCAGGTAGCGATCGATAGCATTGGCGAAGGGCTCGGGATAGGGTGCTATAACGATGACAATACGATCGATATTGGCGGCGACGGTTTTTAAATCGCCGTAGCGATCTGGTCGCTGTAATTCCGATGTACGGGGTAGGCGTGCACCGACCACACCATACCCACCATCGCTGTCACTCGTGGCCGGGCGCCAGGCAACATGATCGCCGGTAACCAATGTCTCAATATTGGCGCGCAGGTGGCAGCGCTGCCGCAGGGAGGAATCATTTTCACTCTCTACCAATATCTGGGTGCCATAATTGGCGATCACCAGGCCGGTCTGTTCCTGGGCCAGCTGACCTTCATCCATCGCTTGTTCCGCCGACTGCTCGCGCTTGCGCGCGCGGGCTTCGCGTTCCTGCTGGATTTTGGCGATACGCCATTGCTGGCGCCGGTTCAATTTGCGTTTACTCATGCATTGGTACCTGGGGATCAGCGGCGGATTATAGCTATTGCCGGGTAGTTACGGTAACTTGCGCGGAAAGTTTGAGGAGACCCCCTGTGGATCAGAACAACCTGATCTGGATCGATCTGGAGATGACCGGCCTCGATCCAGAGAAAGAGCGCATTATCGAGATTGCTACCATTGTGACCGATTCGCGCCTAAATGTTCTCGCTGAAGGCCCTGCAATGGTAATTCATCAGAGTGATGCTCTGTTGAATGCAATGGATGATTGGAACACTGAACAACACGGTGGTTCTGGTCTGGTAGCACGGGTGAAGGAGTCGACCATATCCGAGCGAGAAGCGGAGCGTGAAACTATTGAATTCTTGCGCCACTGGGTACCGGAGGGTGCGTCCCCTATGTGTGGTAACTCTATTGGCCAAGACCGCCGCTTTTTAGTCAAATATATGCCGCAGTTGGAATCCTACTTCCACTATCGCAACCTGGATGTGAGTTCGGTGAAGGAGCTGGCCAGGCGCTGGCGCCCGGAAGTGCTGGAAGGGGTAAAGAAGCACAGTAACCACCTGGCTCTTGATGATATCCGCGATTCGATCGGAGAGCTGCGCCATTACCGCGAGACTTTTTTTCGTCTCTAACTCTTGCCCCTTAGCTTTGCGTGTCGCTGCGCGGCCTAGGTGGGAGCGCGCTTGATCTTGCGCTTGCGCTTTCGGCCACCACGCAGGCGTGCCAGGGCCCAGTCAATATGTTCAAGCACTAATGGCGTGGCGGTTTGCCGCGCTTGTTCCAGGGTGTCCAGGACTCTATCGACGGGTTCGCCATTGCCGAGGGCAACCGCCAGATTGCGTTGCCAGCGTTCGTAACCAATACGGCGAATGGGGGAGCCTTCAGTTTTGCGCAGAAACTCCTCTTTGCTCCAGTTGAATAGTGCCAACAGCTCGCCGTTATCCAGTCCGTGGCGTGGGTGGAAATCCTGTTCGGCGGTGGGTTTGGCGAATTTGTTCCAGGGGCAGATCGTCTGGCAGTCATCGCAGCCAAATACACGGTTTCCGATGGGCTCGCGAAATTCTTCGGGTATCGGCCCTTTATTTTCGATGGTCAGGTAGGAGATACAGCGGCCCGCATCCAGGGTTCGAGGACCGATAAAGGCATCGGTTGGGCATACCCGGAGACAGGCCACGCAGTCGCCGCACTCATCGACGAAGTCACCTTCGTCGATAGGTAGCGGTAGGTTGGTATAGATTTCGCCGAGGAAAAAGAACGAGCCGGCTTTAGAGTTAATCAGTAGGCAGTTCTTGCCCACCCAGCCGAGTCCGGCTTTGCGAGCTAATGCCCTTTCCAATACCGGGGCGCTATCGGTAAATGCACGCCCTTTGGATTCGATCCCGTGCTCGGCACAAAAAGCATCAATTTTCTTGGCCAGGTTAGCCAGGCGTTTGCGAATCAGCTTGTGGTAATCGCGCCCGTTGGCATAACGTGAGACATAGGCTTTACTGGAGTCTTTCAGTATTTTGATGGGTTGGGTATCCGGTGGAAGGTAGTCGAGACGCACACTGATGGCGCGGATAGTACCTTCCTCCAGGAGTGCTGGGCGCCAGCGCTTTTCCCCATGAGCACCCATCCATTCCATATCTGCGCTGTAACCGGCATCAATCCATGCGCGTAGGCGCTCGCCATCCTCCTCCAGCTGGCAATCAGTAATGCCAACTTGCTGGAAGCCCAGCTCCCGCCCCCAGGTTTTAATCAGGTTGGCTAATTCTGCGAGCAGTGAATCGGTCATAGGTAAAAGCGGCTCGATATCCCAGGCAAGCACATTGACTGGCCGGGGCGGTATACTCTGCTGACAGAGCAACTGACAGCGATGCAATCGCCTATTTTGCCACAGATGAATTCTTGACCACATTGCGGGAGCCGCATGGACACGCCTCAATCTCTGTACAGTGCCGAATCGGTACGGGAACTCGACCGACAAACCATAGCTGCGCTGGAAATCCCCTCTATTCAATTAATGAAACGCGCCGGCCGCGCGGCCTTCAAGCATTTGCAGGCACAGTGGCCCGATATTGGCCGAATACAGGCCTTTTGTGGCGGTGGTAATAACGGTGGGGATGGCTATGTGATTGCGGCCCTGGCTGCGCAGAAAAAGATCCCGGTTACGGTTTATGCCTGTACTGAGCCGGGCAAGCTGAAAGGTGATGCGCGAGAAGCCTGTGAATATGCCCTTCGAGAAGGCGTACAGGTGTTGACTTCCTTAGCAGAGTTGGACAATGCCGATGGCAATACCCTGATCGTGGATGCCCTGCTTGGTACTGGGTTTAGTGGGGCTTTGCGCGAGGATGTCGCCCATGCGGTGGAGAGAATTAAGAAGAGTCCTGGGCCGATATTGGCTGTGGATATCCCGTCCGGTCTAAGCGCCGATACGGGAACCGCTGACCTCGCTGTACATGCGGATATGACGGTGACTTTTATCGGGCGCAAACTCGGCCTCTATTGTGGTCGAGGCCCGGCGCTATGCGGTGAGGTCCAGTTCGAGGATCTGGGCGCGCCAGCGCAGGCCTACTGTGATGTTGATGTCTCAGTGCACCGCTACACGGCGGAGGGTATTAAACGCTTGCCAGTGCGTGCTGCGGACAGCTTTAAAAACCAGTTTGGCCATATTCTGATCGTTGGAGGCGATAGCGGCTTTGGCGGTGCTGCACTTATGGCTGCTCAGTCCAGCGCGCGGGCTGGAGCCGGTCTGATTTCTCTGGCGACTCGCCCTGAGCATCTCTCCGCAGCTTTGACTCGTTGCCCTGAAGTTATGGCTCATCCGGTAATTTCCGGCCAGGAGCTGGAGCCACTGCTGGAAGGTCCGACTGTTATAGCGGTGGGTCCCGGCCTTGGGCACTCGCCCTGGAGCGAACAGCTGTTAGCCCGCGCGGGGCGAGCAGAGGTGCCATTAGTGGTGGATGCGGATGGGTTAAATATCCTGTCCGAAGGGCGGGTATTGGCCGGCGTGAAACGGAATGATTGGGTGCTGACGCCCCATGTGGGAGAGGCGGCACGCCTGCTCGGTTGTGACACTGCCGATGTACTGGTCGATCCCCGTGAAGCAGCTGCCGCAGTTCAGGAGAAGTTCAGTGGTGTGGTGATACTTAAGGGCGCAGGTACCCTGATTGCCCACGATGGTGGTGTAGATCTGATAAATAGCGGTAATCCGGGTATGGCCTCTGGTGGTATGGGCGATCTGCTTACCGGTATCGTCGCTGCACTGATCGGGCAGCACCTGCCCCTGGTTGAAGCGGCCCGTCTGGCAGTTTGGCTGCATGGAGAAGCCGGTAATCGCGCTGCTGAGGATGGCCAGCGAGGTTTGTTGGCCACCGATTTATTGCCTTGGATTCGACGGTTGGTAGATTGATAGTGAGTGAACTCAAAATACATTTGGCGGACGAAGAAGCAACAGTCGCCAGTGGAGAGGCGCTGGGGCGCGCATGCCTGGCCAGTGGCCTGCAGCATGGACTGACCCTGTATCTGAATGGCCAGTTGGGTGCTGGGAAAACCACTTTTTGCCGTGGCGTGTTAAGGGCTTTTGGTCATGACGGCGCAGTAAAGAGTCCCACCTATACGTTGGTGGAGCCCTATGAGCTGGGTACGCAACGGGTTTATCACTTTGATCTATACCGGCTGGGTGACGCCGAGGAGCTGGAGTTTATGGGGGTGCGGGATTATTTCGCTGCCCACAGTCTGAGTCTGGTGGAGTGGCCGGAGCGCGGTGCTGGTGTTTTACCGGAGCCGGATTTGCAATTGGACCTGGAGGTGCCAGATAGCGGAAGACAGTTATTGCTGATTGCTCACTCCAAACAGGGCACAGCAGTGCTCGATACGCTGGAAAAATTGCTGCAATAGTATCGGCAGACCTTAATTCGAGGGTGTGTGAATAACAATAAGCGAAAGGACTGAGATGTAATGAGTTTGATGTGGCGGTCACTTTTGGCCCTGATTTTTGGGCTGGTGATAGTAGTGCCGTTAAAGGCGGCAGAAGTGGAAGGTGTACGCCTGTGGCGTGCGCCGGATCACACACGCCTGGTTTTTGATTTGAGTGGGCCGGCGGAGCACAAGCTCTTTACCCTGAGTGGACCACACCGGGTAGTGGTGGATATTACTGATACCAAATTGAAAGCTCAGTTGGATGCACTGGATTTAAAAGACACCCCTATTGCTCAGGTACGTCACGCGCGCCACAACAAGAAAGATCTGCGTGTGGTGCTCGATCTCAAACAGCAGATCAATCCACGTAGTTTTGCCCTGCGTCGCCACGAGAAATTACCAGATCGACTGGTAATCGATCTTTACGACAAAGTTGAAAACCAAGAAAAAACTCTACTACAAGTAAGTAGTGAACGAGATATCGTTATTGCTGTAAATGCTGGTCACGGGGGCGAGGATCCGGGGGCTCTAGGTCCTGGAGGTCTGCGGGAGAAGGATGTAGTGTTGGCGATCGCGCGCAAACTTCAGCGGGAACTCGATCGAGAGCGGGGGTTTAGCGCGAAATTGGTAAGAACAGGTGATTATTTTATCCCCCTGAGACAGCGAGTGAAAAAAGGGCGCAAAATGCGCGCTGATTTATATGTCTCGATTCACGCCGATGCCTTTACCCGTAAAGAGGCTCGTGGTGCTGGTGTCTACGCAGTTTCCTCTCGAGGAGCGACCAGTGAGACGGCTCGCTTCTTGGCCCAGCGAGAAAATGAGTCTGATTTAATTGGGGGAGCGGGAGACCTGAGTCTGGATGACAAGGATGATACTCTTGCCGGGGTTTTATTGGACCTGTCGATGACTGCGACTATGAATGCGAGTCTTGACGTTGGTGCCAGCGTACTGAGCTCCCTGGGTAGTTTTACCCATTTGCACAAAAAGAAAGTGGAGCAGGCAAATTTCTCAGAGCTACGTAATCCCGATGTACCTTCAATCCTCGTAGAAACAGGTTTTATCACTAATCCCTATGAGTCTCGACGCTTGAGTGACCCTAAATTCCAGCAGCGCATGGCAGAAAAACTCAGCGAAGGTATAGTGGGCTACTTCAGCCGTCGTCCACCGGCAGGCACTTGGCTAGCAGCTAACCAGGGCACCAAGTCGCGGCGTCATATAATTGCCCGAGGTGAGACACTATCCGGGATAGCTGCGCGGTATAATGTCTCTGTTACAGCCCTAATGAGGGCTAACGGCATTAAAAACTCAGTGATTCGCGTGGGTCAAACCCTGAGTATTCCCTCGGGGTAAGATCGAATTCCATAGCCTTTCAGGCCGGTCAAATAAGCGTTAACAGGCCAGTGTCATGCACGAACGTATCCAGCAATTATCGCCCCGCCTTGCCAACCAAATCGCCGCTGGCGAGGTGGTAGAGCGCCCGGCTTCAGTTATCAAGGAGCTGCTGGAAAACAGTCTCGATGCAGGTGCCACGCGTTTGGAGGTGGATGTCGATAGCGGCGGTATCAAACGTATGAAAGTGCGCGATAACGGTAAAGGTATCGAACGCGAAGACCTGCCTATGGCTCTGGCCCGCCACGCTACTTCAAAGATTCATGTGTTGGAAGACCTCGAGGCTGTAGCGACCCTTGGTTTTCGCGGTGAGGCTCTCGCCAGTATTTCCTCAGTAGCGCGCTTGGCGCTGACCAGCAGCCGTGATGAGAGTGGCAAGGGTTGGCAGGTGAGTGCAGAAGGGCGTGATATGCAGGCGCAGCTATCCCCGGCTGCCCACCCTCGCGGTACCACCGTGGATGTGCGTGATCTATTTTTTAATACCCCTGCGAGACGCAAATTCCTGCGTACCGAGAAGACTGAATTTAACCGCATTGATGACACCATTAAGCGCTTGGCCCTGTCCCGTTTTGATGTCTCCATCAGTTTGCGCCATAACGGCAAAGGAGTGCATAACCTGCGAGCAGGCAGTGGCCGTGTTGAAATGGAACGCCGTGTTGCCCAGGTTTGCGGCCCGGCTTTTATGCAAAATGCCCTGCATATTGATGTGGAACGAAATGGTCTGCGTCTCTGGGGTTGGGTGGCTGAGCCTGCATTCTCACGCTCCCAGGCCGACTTGCAGTTTTTCTATGTCAATGGCCGTGCAATTCGCGACAAGGTAGTGAGCCATGCGGTGCGCCGTGCTTTTGCCGATGTGCTCTATCACGGTCGCCATCCTGCATTTGTACTCTACTTGGAACTGGACCCCGCATCAGTGGATGTTAACGTGCACCCAACCAAGCACGAGGTGCGCTTTCGCGATGGCCGTTTGGTGCATGATTTCCTGTTTGGCAGTTTGCACCGGGCCCTGGCTGATGTGCGACCAGGACAGCGTGAAGAGGCCGTAGAGGAGGCGGCTGAGGATACAGAAGTTGCGAGTGCAGACAGAGTTACTGGTATCCAGGCCGGGGAGTTTGCCGGACAGCAGAAGATGCCGCTGAGCAATAAACCTTCTCCTGGAAACCTGCAGCAGCAGATGAAGGCCTACGGTACTTTGCACCAACCCTATCAAGGGAGTGGAGCGGTGGCTGAGCTTGTAACTAGGGGGGCTGAATCTGGCAGTATGGCAGCGGTGGCACCGGCACCTCTGGGGGGGGAAGTAAGTTCTGGAGAAGAGGCGCCACCTCTGGGTTTTGCTATTGCCCAGTTGCACGGGATTTACATTCTCGCGCAGAACGAGCAGGGCATGGTTGTGGTGGATATGCATGCCGCCCATGAGCGTATTGTTTACGAGCAGATGAAGGTCGCTCACGCTGCCGGGGGTATCCAGGCCCAGCCGTTACTGGTGCCGGTGAGTCTTGCAGTAAGCCAGCGCGAAGCGGATTGCTTCGAGGAGCGCAGTGAAGTCTTTACGTCTCTTGGCTTTGTATTACAGCGCGCCGGTCCTGAGACCCTGCTGGTGCGCCAAGTGCCTACCATGTTGCATGGCGCGGAGGTGGAGCAGTTGGTGCGTGATGTCCTTTCCGATTTATTGGGGCAGGGTGATAGTGAACGTATCGGTGAGCGCATTAACGAAGTGCTTGGCACCATGGCCTGCCACGGTTCAGTGCGTGCCAATCGCCGTCTGACGGTGCCTGAAATGAATGCCCTGTTACGGGATATGGAGCGCACCGAGCGTAGCGGCCAGTGCAATCACGGCCGCCCCACCTGGACCCAGGTTAAACTGGCAGATATGGATAAGTGGTTTATGCGCGGTCAGTAGCCGTGAACTGGAAGTAGGTGGTGATTTGAACAAGCGCATTTTGGGTGACAAACCCCGCGCAATTTTCCTGATGGGCCCCACGGCATCGGGCAAGACGGATCTGGCAATGGCGCTGGCGGACAATCTGCCGGTGGAGTTGATCAGTGTGGATTCTGCTTTGGTGTATCGAGGTCTGGATCTGGGTTCCGCAAAACCATCCCAGGAAGAGTTAGTGCGCTATCCTCATCGCCTAATCGATATTTGTGATACCAGTGAATCCTATTCCGCAGGTCGATTTCGAAAAGATGCCCTGGAAGCTATGGACGAAATCAGTGCAGCAGGTAAGATCCCTCTTCTGGTAGGCGGAACTATGTTGTATTTCCGTGCTCTCCTGGAAGGTATGGCAAAACTACCTGAAGCCGATGCACAATTGCGTGCAGAAATTGAGGCTCGTGCTGAACAAGAAGGTTGGCCAGCCCTGCACGCAGAGTTGGCTGAAGTGGATCCGGATTTGGCGGCGGAGTTACATCCGAATCACTCGGTACGAATCGAGAGAGGGCTGGAGGTTTACCGTCTCACCGGAGTGCCCATGTCCCAGTTGCGTCGCGAGCAGGCCGGTAGTGGGGTACAGAAACGCTACCAGCTGAGCCAGTTGGCGATTATGCCGAGGGATAGGTTGCTGCTGCACCAGCGTATTGAATTGCGCTTTAAGAGGATGCTTGAAGCCGGGTTTGTCGATGAGGTGCGTGGGTTACGTGCTCGGGATGATTTGCACGAGGACCTCCCGGCGATTCGCGCTGTGGGTTATCGTCAAGTTTGGCATTACCTGGATGGCCGCTGTGATTATGATGAAATGGTAGCGGCGGGTGTTGCGGCTACACGTCAGCTGGCCAAGCGACAGCTGACTTGGTTGCGACGCTGGCCAGACCTGCAAACTTTGTATACTCAGGATGCCGATGGCAGGGTGCGTGAGAATGACGAAATATTGGCGGAAGCCTTGAAATTTCTCGCCTGAGCATCCATAACGTGGTTGGGCTAATAAACGACAAGCTCATTCAGTCAGTTTTCAAAGGGCCGGCCTTTTCCGGCTTACTACTACACTACTTACACGCGTATTCAACCTCAGTCGTTCTTTGATCCGCGCTCTTCGCGGATGCGATTGCGGCCTGCATACCGCATTCAGCTTTTTGACAAGGAGAAAAAAGATGTCAAAAGGGCATAGCTTACAAGACCCTTACCTCAACGTACTGCGCAAAGAGCGTATCCCGGTTTCTATCTATCTGGTAAACGGCATCAAGCTCCAAGGGCAAATTGAATCTTTCGACCAGTTTGTGGTGTTACTAAAAAACACCGTTAGCCAAATGGTCTATAAGCACGCTATTTCCACTGTTGTTCCGTCCCGAGCTGTGCGTGTGCCCTTGCTGAATCCGGCGGCACAACACGGTGGTGAAGGTAACGGTGAGGGCGGAGAGCGCGAATCCTTTAGCTGATAAGCCACCTATTTTGACCAGCGCCTCTTTACGAGGGGTGCCTGCAGCGGGTGAGCCCTGAATGACTTGCCCACTGCCACTTCAGTCTGGAAGGTGGGTTGCTGTCCACTTCCGCATATAGAGATTTCCCATTGTTTTTCGATCGACCGGAATCCGGTGAGCTGGCGGTGCTGGTTCACCTAGAACTCTCCGCAATCGACAGTCCCGAAGACCCTCGTGAATTTGAGGAGTTGGCCCTCTCTGCCGGAGCAGATCCGGTCAGTTTTATTTTTGGCCAGCGCGCAACGCCGGACCCGAAAACTTTTGTCGGGCGCGGTAAGCTGGAAGAAATTCGCCAGGTGGTAAAAGAGCAGGGCGCGGAGCTTGTGATCTTTGATCACATTCTTTCTCCTAGTCAGGAGCGCAATATTGAGCGTGAGTTGAAATGTCGGGTGCTAGACCGTACAGGACTGATCCTGGACATTTTTGCCCAGCGCGCACGTACTCATGAGGGTAAGTTACAGGTAGAGTTGGCACAGCTACGCCATATGGCTACCCGGCTTGTGCGCGGTTGGACTCACTTGGAGCGCCAGAAGGGTGGTATTGGCCTGCGTGGACCAGGTGAAACGCAGCTGGAAACTGACCGCCGCTTGTTGCGTGCGAGGATTGATTCTATCGAAAAGCGCCTGGAGAAAGTCAGGCGACAGCGGGAGCAGGGCCGGCGCGCGCGCTCCCGTGCGGATGTGGCCACGGTATCCTTGGTGGGTTATACCAATGCCGGCAAGTCCACTCTGTTTAATCGCCTCACCGATGCAGAAGTTTATGTGCGTGACCAGCTGTTCGCTACGCTGGACCCGACCATGCGCCGGGTTGAATTACCCAATGTTGGCGCCATGGTATTGGCTGACACGGTTGGTTTTGTCTCCCATTTGCCTCATAAACTGGTCGAGGCATTTCGTGCCACGCTAGAGGAGGCTGCTCAGGCAACCCTGTTACTGCATGTGGTAGATGCCTCGGCAGAAGACCGTCTGCATCTGATAGAGGAGGTGCAGAATGTTCTCGAAGAAATTGGCGCAGCGGACCTGCCACAGCTGTTGGTGTATAACAAAATTGACCTCCTGGCCGATTGTGAGCCCCGTATCGATCGTGATGAGGATGGTATACCGCGCGCGGTATGGCTATCCGCAGCTACTGGAGCAGGATGTGAGCTTCTGATAGAGGCTATTGCTGAACGCTTGGGAGAACAGATGGTGCGTGGTCTGTTGGTGGTAAAACCTCAACAGTCCCGACTGCGAGCGCAGCTTTACCAGGTTAACGCAATCCAAAGTGAGGTGTATCGCGATAATGGCGACTGTGAATTAGAGCTGCTGTTGCCGCGTAGCGACTTCCAGCGCCTGCTGGCCCAGTTTACCGTCGATGGTGAGGGCCCCGAGTGGTTACCACAAGAATGTGAGGGGGAGGACAATGGAGAGGCAGAATATTAGCGCTCCTGGTGTCATAGTGTTGGTGCTATAGAGAAAGGTTTCTGCGCAACTACGGTTGCGACAAACTTGCCACCAGTTGAGTCCTGGCGGCAATATTTTGCCGGCGGGGGATGCTAGAATCCGCCGGAGACAAAGCTTAAATGATCAGAGTTGGAGTAAGTTAGATGGCCTGGAATGAGCCGGGTGGTAAAGATAAAGACCCGTGGGGTGGTGGCGGTGGCAATCGCAATAATGATGGACCGCCGGACCTTGATGAACTATTTCGTAAAGTCCAGCAAAAGTTAGGTGGTCTGTTTGGAGGCGGTAGCCCCAGTACTGGTACAGGCAACTTTCCTTGGATGCTGGTGATTGGTGTCGCCGTATTAATCTATGCGGGCCTGGGAATCTATCAGGTGAACGCCAATGAACAGGCAGTAGTACTACGCCTGGGTAAGTACCACTCTACAGAATCTGCGGGATTGCACTGGAATCCGCCCCTGATTGATAGTGTCACTAAGGTCAATATGACCGAGGTGCGTACTGAGCGTACGACAGGGCAGATGCTGACGGAAGACGCCAATATCGTTGAAGTCGTATTGACCGTGCAATGGCAGGTTGGTGATGCGGAATCCTTTGTTCTGCGTGTGCGCGATCCTGTGAAGAGCCTGCAAGAGGCCACGGACAGTGCCCTGCGCCATGTGGTCGGCTCCTTGACCTTAAACGGCGTTATCTCTCAAAACCGTACCCAGGTATCCACAGATACCCAACAGCGTCTTCAGGAGTACCTCGATCTTTACCAGACGGGGATTCGTGTCGATGTGGTTAACCTGACTGATGCCAAGGCGCCGCGCGAAGTTCAGGATGCGTTTGACGATGTTACCAAGGCTCGTGAAGACGAGGTACGTTTGCAGAATGAAGCCCAGGCCTATGCAAACCAGGTGATTCCGGTGGCCCGTGGTCAGGCCCAGCGGATTATTGAAGAGGCAGAAGGCTATAAGGCCCGCGTAGTGGAGAGTGCCCGCGGTGAGGCGGTTCGCTTCGAGAAATTGCTGGCTGAATATGAGCGTGCCCCGGAAGTGACCCGCGAGCGTCTGTACCTGGATGCGGTCCAGGAGGTGATGTCCAGCACCTCGAAAGTGATGGTGGATGTCGAAGGTGGCAATAACATGATGTATTTGCCATTGGACAAGTTGGCCCAGGAAAGCACCAGCAAGGCGGTACAGCGCAAAGACACCTCACCGATCGTGATTGAGGAAGTCTACCAGCGCATTGTCGAGCGTTTGCGCCAGGATGCTGCCAATGGCCGTCGCAGCCAGTCTGTCCGCTAGGAGGTGATGGAATGAACAACAAGACTTTGGGAATCATTGCCATACTGCTGGTTGGCATACTGGTGGTATCTTCCAGCGCTTTTGTGGTGAAGGAAACTGAAAAGGGCGTACTGCTGCGATTTGGTGAACTGATACGCACCTATAACGAACCGGGACTTTATTTCAAAATCCCGTTTGCAGAGAAACTGCGCAAATTTGATGCGCGTATCCAGACTGTGGACTCCAGCCCGGTGCGTATGCTTAATAGCGAAAACAAGTTCATGATGGTGGACTCGTATGCTAAGTACCGTATCTCCGATGTGAGCAAGTTTTACATCGCAACCCGTGGTGATGAGCGCAACGCTGTTCGCCTGCTGTCCGAGCAGATCAATGACCGATTACGTAACCAGTTTGGTGTGCGAGACCTGCACGAAGTGGTCAGTGGTGAGCGCGATGAGCTGATGGCAGAGATCACAAAAAACCTGAATCAGGTAGCGCAGAAAAACCTCGGTGTGGAAGTGATTGATGTGCGTGTTAAGCGTATTGACCTGCCACCGGAAGTGTCCGAATCAGTGTTCCAGCGTATGCGCGCCGGACGTGAGCTGGAAGCACGGGATCACCGCGCTAAAGGCCAGGAAGCCAGTGAGCGCATCCGCGCTAATGCCGACCGCCAAAAAGTGGTTATTGAGTCTGAGGCCTATCGCCAGTCTGAGGAGTTGCGTGGTGCCGGCGATGCAGAAGCTGCGGCTATTTATGCCTCGGCTTACAACAAGAACCCCGAGTTCTATCGCTTTACCCGCAGCTTGCAGGCGTACAAAGAGTCTTTCCAGAGTAAATCGGACATGCTATTGGTGGACCCGGACAGTGAATTTTTCCGCTATCTGAAGGACCCTAAAGGGCAATAAACCTTATTAGGGGTTAAACGGCAGCTGATTACTCATTTCAGCTCGCCGTTTTCGGCGAATCCAATCTGTCGTCATCAATCCCCCCAATAGCCCTACCTTCCCAGCAGTACTTGATGCTAAAATCACGCAAACCGGGCCTAGCCCGGTTTTTTTGTGGAAGCTGCTGGCTCGCCTTATTAACCCTGATAAACCCGTTTCACCATGACTCAAGCTGATCGCTGGATGTTGCCGGATGGCATCGCGGAAATTTTGCCTGCGGATGCCATTCAGGTTGAGACCCTGCGCCGCCAACTACTGGACCTCTACTCCTGCTGGGGGTACGAGTTGGTAATACCGCCAATGCTGGAATTCACCGAGTCCCTGTTGATCGGGATGGGACGTGATGTGGATCTGAGTACCTTCAAGGTTACTGATCAGATCTCCGGCCGCACTCTCGGTATTCGCGCTGATATCACTCCGCAAACCGCGCGTATTGATGCGCACAGTTTTCCCCGCGTAGGCGCTAACCGCCTGTGCTATGCGGGTCATGTTCTCTATACCCGACCGCGTACTGCTATGGGCTCGAGGGCTCCAATTCAGGTTGGTGCGGAGCTGTTTGGTGTGGATAGCCTCAGTGGTGATATAGAGGTGATCTCCCTGATGCTGGAGAGCCTGCAGGTCGCTGGGATTGAACAGATTTACCTGGACCTGGGCCATGTTGCCATTTACCGCAGTCTTGCCGAGGCGGCAGGATTGGGTGAGGTTCAGCAGGATGAGTTGTCGGCGCTGCTACAGAACAAGGCGAGTGCCGATGTGCATAGTTGGGTCGCTGCAAACGTTGCAGATGCGCAGGTAGCGAACTGGTTGCAAGCGCTACCTGGCCTTGCCGGGGGTTCGGACTGCTTGGAGAGAGCCCGCGAGTTGCTTAGCGGCGCTCCAGAGCCGCTCCTGGCAGCGCTATCCGACTTGTACCAAGTCGCCGAGGCGCTGGGAGAGCGCTACCCGATGGTAGAGCTGTTTTTTGATTTGAGCGAAGTGCGTGGTTATGACTATGAAACCGGATTGGTTTTTGCTGCCTATAGTCCGGGCCATGGCCAAGCCCTTGCTAATGGTGGGCGTTACAACGGTATAGGTGCTGTGTTCGGACGGGATCGTCCGGCTACTGGCTTTAGTAGTGATTTAGTGGCCCTGAATACCTTGGGTAATAGAGCTGAGCCCAAGGGTGGCGCCATTCTCGCGCCGGAAGTCAGTGGCCCGGACGGTGTTGGACTTTGGCATGCAGTTGATGAGTTGCGCAGGCAGGGAGAGGTAGTAATCGCTACCTTGTCCGACGGCGCGGACAGTGATCTCCACTCGCGTTGCGACCGCGAGCTGGTGCTCGAAAGTGGTTCCTGGATAGTAAAAAGCCGCGGGACTGATTGAGGGCGGGCGCAGTGGAAGTGCCAGTATAGGTGCGGTGTTCACCGCAAGATCCATTGATGTCGGGGGCTCCAAGCACCCGCCGAGAGAAACCTGAGTTAGAGATTTATACAGATGGGCAAGAACGTAGTAGTGCTGGGAACCCAGTGGGGTGATGAAGGCAAGGGCAAAATTGTCGATTTGCTGACAGAGCAGGTCTCCCTGGTAGTGCGCTTTCAGGGCGGACACAACGCCGGCCACACGCTAGTGATCGATGGTGAAAAAACCGTACTGCACCTGATTCCCTCCGGTATCCTGCGCCCCAGCGTAACCTGCCTCATTGGCAACGGCGTGGTGCTATCCCCCGAAGCACTCCTCGAGGAGATGAAGGACCTGGAAGAGAAGGGTGTTCCAGTCAGGGATCGTTTACGCCTGTCACCGGCCTGCCCGCTGATTCTGCCAGTACATGTGGCACTTGATGAAGCTCGTGAAAAGGCCCGCGGTGATAATGCGATTGGAACCACTAAACGCGGAATTGGCCCGGCCTATGAAGACAAGGTTGCCCGTCGCGGTTTGCGCCTTGGGGATCTGTGTAATTGGGACAATTTCTGTAACCAGCTCAAGGAGCTGATTGATTATCACAATTTTGCCCTGACCCAGTACTACAAGGTGGAGTCGGTCAGTTACGAGGACACCCTGGAGTTGGCGAAAGTCTGGCGCGAGCAGTTGGTGCCGATGATCACTGATGTAGCCAGTGATCTGCACGACGCTCGTGAGCAGGGTGAGCATATTCTGTTTGAGGGTGCCCAGGGATCCCTGCTGGATATCGACCACGGCACCTATCCGTTTGTAACCTCCTCCAACACCACGGCCGGCGGTACAGCCACAGGCTCCGGTTTTGGCCCCCTGTATCTGGACTATGTGTTGGGTATCACCAAGGCCTACACCACCCGTGTGGGTAGTGGCCCTTTCCCGACCGAGCTGGACTGTGAAGTTGGCAGTCACCTGGGTGTGAAGGGTAAAGAGTTTGGTGCAACTACCGGGCGTGAACGCCGCACCGGCTGGTTCGATGCAGTGGCAGTGCGTCATGCGATCCGTATCAACAGCATTTCGGGCTTATGCCTGACCAAGCTGGATGTGCTTGATGGCCTTGAGGAAGTGAAGATCTGCGTGGGTTATCGCAACAGCGCTGGCGAAGAGATACCAGTACCTTTTGATGCCGCTGGCTGGGAAGGTGTGGAACCGGTTTACGAGAGTCTGCCAGGTTGGGCTGAGAATACTTTCGGTGTGCGTCGCGAGGCGGATCTGCCGGCCAATGCCAAGGCCTATATAGCCCGCATTGAAGAGCTGGTTGGTGCGCCTGTAGATATTGTTTCTACCGGACCTGACAGAAATGAGACCATTGTTCGCGCTTCTTCCGCTCTGTGTGAAATGGGAATCCATAACGCCAGCGAATAAGTGGTTATGGTCCGGTTGTGAACCCCTGGTCTGATCCTGGCCTTGCTATTTTGGGTGAGGCCTCTGATCATTAGACCTGATTCAAGTTATTGGTCGAGTGCCGTTGATGTACTTATGACCAGAATTCAGCCGGGCCAATTTATGACTTCGACCGTTTCCGTTGCCAGCCGCTATAGCTTCGCAGAAGAGATTGCCAATAGCGTTACTCACGGTGTCGGGGCCCTACTGGCTATCGCCGGCCTGGGTGTTCTCACAGGTTTCGCCGCATTGCGCGGTGATGCTTGGCATATCGTCAGCTCCAGCGTTTACGCCTCTACACTGATTCTCTGCTTCCTTGCCTCGACTCTGTACCATGCTGTCAGTCATATCGGTGCCAAGGCGATCTTGCGTACCCTGGATCACTCCTCAATTTTCCTTTTAATAGCGGGGACTTATACGCCGTTCACCCTGGTGACTCTCCGCGGTCCATGGGGTTGGTGGTTATTTGGGATTATCTGGGGACTGGCACTGCTCGGGTTGATAATTCAGTTCACCCCGCTGAAAAAAATTCGCGCCCTGTCTATCACTTTAAGCGCCTTAATGGGCTGGGTAGTTATCGCTGCAATCAAGCCACTGGCGAATAGTCTTGAGACTGGTGGTTTGTGGCTGCTGGTTTTGGGTGGGCTCTGTTATACAGGTGGTATCGCTTTCTACCTGTGGCGCAGTCTGCGTTTCCATCATGCGATCTGGCACTTGTTTGTACTCGCAGGAGGGATCTTGCACTTCTTTGCAGTTCTTTTCTATGTAATCCCATAGTTTTGTGGCCCTGACAACAGGGCTGTGACACAAGCAGAACTTTCCCGCAGGTTTATCTGTCAACATTGATGACTGGTCGGGCGGATGACACCATTTGATAAATCCGCCTTTCGGAAAAGGGAGGCTCGTCCTAACCTTGAGCGAGCAAAAAGTTGTGTCAAAGGTACTCTCATGCCCAGATTGTCCAGGTTCCCCACGCTTTCCTATTTTCTCGCCCTATACCTGGCGCTGATATCGCTAGGTGTTCACTCAGCAGATAAGCCGGACCCGGCCTTTGAGAAATGGGTTCGGGACTTTCGCCAGACGGCGATAAAGAGTGGTATTTCCCCCCAGGTTTATGATCAGGCATTTAAGGGCATAACCTCTCCTGACCAGTGGGTATTGGATCGTGCCAGCTACCAGCCCGAATTCAAGGCACCGGTATGGCAGTATTTCGACAACAGGGTACAGAAACGAGCTATAGAGCGGGGTAAGCAGGAAAAAGAGAAGATGAAGCCCTGGCTCGACAAGATCCAAAAGCGCTTTGGAGTTGACCCAGATATCCTTTTGGCGATCTGGTCGGTGGAGTCGAGTTTTGGTGGCATCCTCGGTAATGACAAAGTCATGCGTAGTGTGGTCCGGTCCCTGGCTACCCTTGCCTACGCAGACCCTCAGCGCAAGAAGTTTGGTCGCCAGCAGTTACTCGCGGCTTTGAAGATATTACAGGCCGGGGATGTCGAGGGGCAGCACCTGTTGGGGTCCTGGGCCGGGGCCATGGGGCACACCCAGTTTATCCCCACCAGTTATCAAGCCTATGCGGTAGATATCGATGGCGATGGCAAACGTGATATCTGGAATTCGGTGCCAGATGCACTGGCTACAGCGGCCAACCTGCTGTCGAGCAATGGGTGGCAAAAGGACAAGCCCTGGGGCTATGAGGTCACTATACCTTCGCGCAAGATGCCGGGAGGTAAGTTGACTGTAGCAGAGTGGGAAAAGCTCGGGGTCAAACGCGCCAATGGTGAATCATTCCCAAATAAGAAAGCTGTGGCAGAGCTGAAGCTGCCGGATGGACGTAACGGTCCCGCCTTTCTGGTTTTCAAAAACTTCTTTGTGCTGAAGCGCTACAACAACTCCGATCGTTATGCGACCGCTATTGGCCTTTTGGCGGATCGCATCGGTGGCGCACCACCTCTGGTAAAGGACTGGAATCGACCCTTTACCCCACTCGATGGCAGCCAGGTGGAAGAGTTACAGAAGTTGCTGAAACAGAAGGGGTTTTATACAGGTGAAGTCGATGGTAAGGCCGGCCCTGGCACGCGCAAGGCTATTCGGGAGTTTGAAAAACGTGCTGGTGTCGAAGTGAAAGGGTTTCCCAGTAAGGAAGTACTGGAGTTATTACAGCAGCAATAGCGCCCTAGAAATTTTCGTCTGGCAGCAGGCTGTCCTGAAGCAATTCGAGGTTTTCAACTACTTCCTGTGGCTTGCGGAAATAGGCGATGTGATACATCGCCTCGCCCTCGAGCACCAGGGGAATGTTCTGCTTGCCAATAATGATCCCCTCCCCGTTAGATCGCACCTGGTCGAGTTCCTTGCCGTAAGGGTCGGTAATAGTGGCTAGTAATTCGCCCTCGTATATGTGATCCCCCAGAGCCTTGATATGTTTTGCGATACCACTATCTCCAGCACGCAGCCAACCGCTGCTACGGGCAATAAACGGCTCTATCGAATTGCCACTGCGGCCTTTTGGCAGCATTTCCAGGTGCCGCATTACGTTGATTACGCCCTTGACCCCTGCGCGAATACACAATTCATCAAAACGCAGCGCTTCGCCCGCTTCATAAAGCAGGATTCTTACTCCAAGATCGGCGGCGGCCTGGCGCAGGGAACCATCGCGGATGGAGGCGTTGAGCAGTACCGGTACACCAAAAGCTCTGGCCATGGCACGAGTGTCGGTATCGTCCAGGTTGGCGCGGACCTGAGGTAAGTTGCTGCGGTGCGCAGCGCCGGTGTGAAGGTCGATGCCGTAATCACATTTGGCCACTATCTCCCGCAGGAATACATAGGCCATACGAGCGGCTAGGGAGCCCTTGGCTGAGCCGGGGAAAGATCGATTCAGGTCGCGCCGATCGGGTAAGTAGCGAGTGTGTTGAAGCACGCCGTAGACATTGACCATGGGAACAGCAATCAGAGTGCCACGGAGGGACTTGAGGCCGCGGCTCTGAATCAGGCGGCTGATTATCTCGATGCCATTAAGTTCATCTCCGTGTACCGCCGCACAGACAAAAATTGTAGGGCCGGTCCGCTTGCCGCGCTGTACATAGACAGGGATTGCCATATCCGTATTGGTATACAGGCTAACCACTGGCAGGTTAATACGACGGGACTCCCCCCTGGCCACTTCAATACCGCCGATTTCAAAGTCCGGGGAATCTCGCATATCTCAGCCACTCTATTGGACTTAATTGATTGTAGAGGGCAGAAGGGGAAGCCCTGTGGAGTCTTCCCGATAGGTTGTATCAGGCCACTGACCTTAAAGTTTGGCCAGAGAAGAGTCGGGTGTCGAGCGGGCAAAAACCTGGGTGCCATTCAACCAAATATTCAGCGCCGGGTTCCAATATCCTGAGGTATGGTACCAGAGGCCGGTTTCGATATCGGCAATGAGGTTGGCACCACGCCAGGGGCTGGGTTCCTGGCCAAAGCCGCGGTTGGCAGTAACTCCGGCCTCGCTGCCGCGGGACCATTGTATCGAGCCCTGCGACTCAAAGATGGCCAGGGGCTTGCCCTCCGGATCGGTCAAATAGTGCTCGCTGGCACCTGAACTCCAGTGGCAGAGAAGTGAGCCGCTCAAGGGGTGTTGTATCCAGTGTCCGATACCGCGTGATTTTCCATCAATCTGGTGTGCTTCCGCCCAGATGCCAAGACCGCTCCAGCTGGTAGTCACACGGCGTTGGCGTGTCGACTTGCGATGGGTACAGGTTTTACTCAGACGGCGCCCAAACGGGTCGTAGCGGAAATAGGTTTTGAACTCACCACACTCTGCGGTACTCATCAGCCCCCAGCCATCGTACTGGTATTGGTAGTCCTTGCGCCCGGGAATCTCCCGCTCAATGGTGATATTGCCGCGTTGATCTCGCTCGATATGTGCCTGGGCGAATCCAGCCTGGCGAATAGGCGTCGTGAGTTGCAGCGGCGCTTGTCGATCAAATTGCCAGGTTAAGGCGAGGCCACTGTCCAGGGCTGCTAGCCGGCCTGCGTCAAATTTATAGGTGCTGCGAATATCCCCCTGGACATGTATATGGTTTTGTCCGTCTATTTCAGTGCGGAGGATTGGCTCACCATTGGCGTCAATACCGTACAGGGAACCGCAAGGTGTCAGGGTATAGGCTAGATCGAGATTATCGGAGCTGGCACTTTTCAGCCATCCGCGTGAGTCGTACTGATATCTCAGGCTGAAATCGCGAACGTCGCTGCTGTCGTGGTTCTCGGCGATCACCCGGTTGCGCTGGTCGTATTTAAAACGCACGGAAGAGTGTAAATTGTTGGCCTGGATCAGGCGCTGGTACGCATCGTAATGAAATTCACTGCTCTGGCCGTTGTTGTTTCGGATTCCGGCAATGGAGCCATTTTCATTGTAATTAAAATACCAGCGGCAGTCGTTGTCGCAGTATTCGCTGATGCTGCCATCAGTATTGTAGTGCCAGCGCAATTGGCGTTTATCCGGTGTGTGAAATGAGACTAACTGGCCGACGGGGTCGTAGTGCCAGCGGTAGCTCCCTTTAGCAGTATCCAACTGGGTTAACTGGCCGTGGGCATTGCAGTGCAGTTCCCAGCTGTTGCCATCGGCAAATTGGATCTGGCATATATTGCCGGCACTATCGTATTCGCAGTGCAGGCTCTGGCTGTTGCCGGCGTGAATTGCGTAGGGTAGTCCCCGCTCTGAGTAATCCAGGCCATATTGGTGCATGCCAATTCGGGACTCACGCAACTCACCTTCCGGACCATAGCGCCATTCGCACCAAGTGTCCTCATTGACAATCAGTGCACTCATTCGCTGCCAGTGATCGTACTCAAACCCCCAAACTTTATCCCCGTAGCGTACGGTTTGCAGCTGACCCTGCCCATCCCAGGTGAAGTCCACCCGGCCGCCCTCAGGGTCGACGATCTGCGTCAACTGCCCTCGATCGCTGTAGAGGAATTTCCACTCCTGTTTTCCTGGGTCGACGATTGTCAGCGGCCGGCCTTTATCACTAAAGCGATACAGCCATGGCTGGTCCCCATTGAGTAGTATGCCTTCGGGGAAGCCGTTCTCATCGTATTGATAACGATTGCTGGTGCCTGCGCAAGTGCTGCGTCGGATTCGTCCCAATTCATCGTAGCGGAGGAAGGTGTTCAACCCATCTGCTCCGATATGTTGGCAGAGATTGCCGTAGGTGTCATAGAGCCAACTGCACTGGCGCTGGCCCTGGACTTCATGAATCAGTTGGCCGAAGCGATCAAAGCGAAGCTGCTGTGATTCCCTGTCGATGGTTTCTACAAGGCAGGTATTGTGCGTGTGCTGCCAGCTGAGGAGGGTCTCTGTCTCCTCTCTTCTCAACTTATGGCAGCGGCCCTGGTGGTCGTACTCAAACTGGGTACTGCCATTTCGGCTGCTGTGCGCCTCAACCAGAGAGAGATCATGGTAACTGTAGTGTTCCCTCTCGCGACCCCGGGAAACACCAGTGAGCAGCCCACCGTGAAAATCGTAGGCACACAAAGTTTGTTGCTCTTCAGGGGCGTGGCTGTTGAGCAGCCTGCTAATGCGACCACCGTGGCTGTGGAATTCCAGTACTCGCCCCCAGGAGCTTACAATTTTCCTGGGCAGTCCCTCGCTGTAGTCGATGGTCAGGGCATTGCCAAACTGATCCCGGATTTCGGTAAGAGGCAGGGCGCTGTTGACCCCGTCGGCACGAAAAATTTTGTGAGGCTCGCTAAATGCCGTGAGGCGATAGCTATGCAGGCTCTGGCGAAACAGCAGCAGGCGCTCAAAACGGTTGTAACAACCGTGGCCAATCGCGGGCAGTTGAAAGTGGACCCTACGCCCCTCCGCAGTGTGTAATTCGACGGTATTGCCCTGTACTGACAGTTTTTCGCTAAGGGAGTGGCGCCAGCCGGCGCCGATGCCACAGTCGTCGCTAATTGAGGAGCGATAGTAGCGTTTCCATTGGAAGGGGAGTGGGCCCGGTAGTGCTAAGTCAATGCTTTCGAAAGCCAGCTCGCCACTTGCCCCGTTAACCCAGCCCTCAATGCGCAGGCTGCGCTGCATTGGCGGGATACAGATGTCGAGGGGATTGACTCCGGGAATATTGATCAGGCTTGTCGGGCCATCGCCGATACCGGGAAGTAATTGTCCCGCTGGTGCTGAGGCGAGGGTGTAGGTATTAACTGATACGTCAGGAGCCTGTGGCCACAACGGGTGGATATGATCGGCAGTATCGGTTGGTGAAAGTAAGTTCTGAATTTCAGCCAGCCATAGGCAAGCCGCGGCCGGGTCCCCCTGTGAGAAAGTAACAGGGGGAGGGCTTAGGGTTTTGAACAGGTTGGGTACTAGCTGGGTGAGACGTTCCGGTGTCATGCTTCAGCTTCCGGCAAACAGGTTTAGCGTTGTGATTTACGGATAGTCACATCAGGTGACTGCGGTCTCTGAGTCACACTCTGCTCTTGTGCGAGCATCTGTGGCATAGATTGGGAGGAGTATTCGAGGATGCCTGCACTGATATTGTCTCGTCCCCCCAGTCTGTTGGCATCGTCGATAAAGCGGTATACGCATTCCAGAGCGGGACGATGAGTGGCAAGGACCCGCTCGATTGCATGGTCGTCCAGATATTCAGTTAGGCCATCACTACATACAAGCAGCAGCGCGTTTTCAGTCAGTTTCCAACTGTTAATTTCTGCTTCCACACTGCTGGAGATACCCAGGGCGCGGGTAATATGATTGCGCACATTGGACTGCTTGGCCTGTTCCGGGGTCATTTGACCACTATCGACCATTTCCTGTACCACGCTGTGATCTCGTGTAAGGCGCTGTAACCCGTAGTTGTTCCATAAATACGCCCTTGAATCCCCTATATGGGCAACGATCAGGAAGTCGCGCCACATAACTGCAACAACAATAGTTGTTCCCATTTTGGAAAATTGGGGGTTCATATTTTTGGTATTCAGAAGCGCACTATTGGCATTGTTGATGGCATCAATCAGGGTCGCGCGTAAAATCAGTTGTTGCTGTTCAGGTGTGCAGGAAATAAAGGTGTGTTCAAGCAGATTGTCCAGGTGGGATTGAATGGTCTCAGCCGCGATTTTGCTTGCTGTGGCACCGCCCGTATAGCCTCCCATACCGTCGGCTACGACCATGTAGGCGAAGGGTTTATCCGCGCTAGCATGCCAGCGGATGCTATCTTCATTTTCCTCGCGAACTTGACCGATGTCAGTGCGCCCGTTGACCGCCAGACTTATCTGATCCATGTCTGGTGCAACTCCCCTTTATTAAATAGCAATAAAATGCGGCGTAACATTATTACAACCGAATAACCAGTTCTTATGTTAACTTGGCCGCAGACTAAGTTTGAAATTTTTTTCCTTGGTTTGCGATAATAAAACCTTTAATCATCACTAGAAAAGGCACTGCGCCTGTTTAATAAGGATTCGCTGGCAAAATGCCCCGTTTGCCTAGGCTCAATCTGATAAATATTCCCCAGCACATAGTGCAGGTTGGTCACAATAACCTGCCTTGTTTCTTTGATGAGGAAGATTATCAATATTATTTGATTAGTTTGCGTAATGCCGCTGACCAGTACAGCGTAGATGTTCACGCATACGTTTTGTTACCCAATATGATCCAGATTATTGCGTCGCCACGGATTCCCGATGGAATATCCTCAATGATGCAGTCCCTGGGGCGTCGCTATGTCCAGTTTGTAAATCACCGTTACAAACGCTCCGGTACCCTCTGGAGAGGGCGCTATAAATCAAGCCTGATTGACTCCGATGCCTACCTGCTGACCTGTTACAGGTATGTCGAGTTGCGCCCTCTCTATCTGGGATTGGCGGACTCCCTTGGGAACTACCAATGGTCGAGTTTTAATCATCATGTGAACGATAAACATGACCATTTGATTAAGGATCACCATTTATACACCGCCCTGGGAGAAAGTGCTCAGGAGCGTGCTCAGGCATACAGAAAACTTTTCCGTTACAGCTTTGATAGACGTCTGCTCGATTACATTGCAGAAACCATTAAATTAGGGCATGTATTGGGTGGCGATGCGTTTAAAGAGAAAATTGAACAAATTGCGAATCAGCGAGTACGGCCATTAAAGCGAGGTCGTCCCAGAAAGACAAAAAAAATCGAAAAAGAAGCTATAGAAACCGAATAAATAAAAACGCATGATGGGTACAGGGAAGTAGCGCTAATCGCTGCGTAGTTTTTGCCGCCATTGGAATCTTAAAAAGTGAGTAGAGCCACCATAGCGACGGGATTTGAAATTCCCGGCGACAATAAAAAAGGAAGAAATATGGATTTGGGCACTGATAATCTGAAGGTCGCAATTATCGGCGATTTTAGTGGGCGAGCCAGCCGTCGCCAGTGTGAGCCGGATACTATTGCCGAGCGCCGTGTTTACTTGTTAAACCGTGACACTTTTGAAGGCGTATTCGCCGACCTGGGGGTGAGCCTACAGCTGCCGGTTATGGAGAAACCACTGTTTCTTCCCTGTTTTGATGACTTGCACCCGGACTACCTGTACAGCCGCCTGCCGCTATTCAAAAAATTTATTGAGCTGGAGCAGCGCCTGCGCGACCCAGTGCAATTCCAGCAGGCCGCAGAGGAAATTCAGCAGTGGAAGCCCGAATTACGTGAGCCTTCTACTGAGGCTACCTCCTACTCTGTTGATCAATCCTTTCTTGATGAAATTCTTGCAGCGGGTCGCGAGCGCTATGCCAGAGAGAATGGCAATAGCCTCGAAGTGGACCAGTTGATTAAGGATATCGTTGCGCCCTATGTGCAGAAGAGTGCCGACCCTCGCCAGGGTGAATACCTTGATGCACTTACTGAAGCTACTTCGGATGTGATGCGCAAGTTGATGCATCACAGTGATTTTCGCCAGCTGGAGGCAAGCTGGCTCAGCCTGCAGTTTTTACTCAGGCGTTTAGAAGAACATCCCAATTTACAGCTGTATCTTATCGACATTAGTAAAGAGGAGTTGCTTGCCGACTTTGCCAGTGCGGAGAGTGACCTGGAAAATTCACAGGTCTTCAAATTGCTGGTCGAAAGGGAGACCGTATCAGGTAGTCGCCCATACAATTTGGTTCTAGGTGATTTTTATATCACTGATGAGGAGCGGGACCTGCATCTGCTGATCGACCTTTCAACGATCGCTGAAGCGGCTGGCAGTGCTTTGTTGTTAGGTGGTGATACCAAATTGGCGGGCTGTCCCAATCTGGCAGGGTCCGTTGACCCCGATGATTGGTATTACCCCTTGAGTGAACGTTTTGCAGAGAGCTGGCAAGCCGTGCGGGAGTACTCCGGGAGTGAGTATGTGGCGTTGGCGGCCCCCCGGTTTATGTTGCGTCTGCCTTTTGGCAGCGAAACATCTACTACTGAGCACTTTGATTTCGAGGAGTTGACTCCCGAGCAAGGGCACCAGTATTACCTGTGGGG
This sequence comes from Microbulbifer variabilis ATCC 700307, assembly GCF_000380565.1. Taxonomy (GTDB): domain Bacteria; phylum Pseudomonadota; class Gammaproteobacteria; order Pseudomonadales; family Cellvibrionaceae; genus Microbulbifer; species Microbulbifer variabilis. The sequence continues at coordinate 28,127 of NZ_AQYJ01000027.1, read as the reverse complement.
TAACAGCGTTTATCTGCTGGCTTTGGCTATATGCCAAGGGTTCTCCGCAAGTGGCAGACTTCGTGCGCCGTCATCGGCCACTTATGAAAGCCTGCCGTTGCATTTGCGCAAACTACCCCAGGGACAGTGGATTACGCCCTGTGCCGAGGCTTTGCTTACCGATCGCGGAGCGACAAGATTTATGCAAGCGGGGCTCAGTACCATGCGCTCTGTACAGGGACGGGACCAGATTATTCTGCCCCGATTAAGTTCCCTTGCCGGTGGGGCTCTGAAAGGCCCCTGGGACTAAAAGAAATGAACTGGATTGTCTTTGGCAGCCCGGATTAATTGACATGACTGGCAGATTTTTCCCGATCATTTTGCGTGACTTGGCGGCTTCCGGAAGCCGCCTGTGTTATTGCAAAGTCTATTAACAGCGTGAGTCAGGAAGACATGGATCTAATTCTCTCGGTATTGGCGGATCCCGCAGGGGCCAATATGCTCAAGCATACAAAACTGTTCACGAAAGAGGGGGGCAGTTTAGGTCGCTCTGCAGATAACTACTGGGTGTTACCTGATCCCGATCGCGTCGTCTCTTCCAAGCACGCACAGATCTCTTTCAGTGAGAATCAGTTTTTCCTGATAGATACCAGTACTAATGGCACCTATCACAATGATGGTGACAGCCCCTTAGGCAAGGGCAATAAAATAGCGCTTAAAGAGGGGGATATTGTTAATGTGGGAGAGTATCGACTCAAAGTGACGCTGCGAAAACCGCAGGCGCAAAGTGACTTGCCCAAGGGGCTGGACAGCGCAGATTTTCTCGATACTTCGGATCGCACAACTTTTAATGCCAGTGCCATGGCAAAGATGCAGAGCCAGGCAGAGGCTAAGCAGTTGGATAACTGGCTGGAACCTGGTGCTGGTAGCAATAGTGATATCTCTCAGACCGGTGAGTGGGGTTATGTTACTTCAGGCAGCCAGAGTGCGCCTTCAGGAGATAGCCTTCTCGGTGCGGATTCTGGGCCCCTGGATCCACTTTCTGCTTTTGACAAGCCACAGGCTTTTGCTGGCACAGAGGCTCCCGGCCTGGGATCACTGCCCGGATCCACCGGCCAGAATGATTCGAGCCAGTGGTCGGACGATGAATGGTGGAAAGATGGTAGTGATCAGGACCATGTACCAGCGGATCGTCATGCAGTACATATCGCTCCAGAGCCACAGCCTGTGGAGCCAATGCCTCCCGTACAGCCGCAGGTAACACCACCACAACAGTTCCAGGCTCCCCCTGTGCAGCCTCAGTTGGCGCAACCGCAAGCGCCAATGGCTCAACCGCAGACACCTGTCACGCCTCCTCAACCCCAGGTGCCTCCGGCCCAGGTCCAACCGCAGGTAGCTCCGCAAACTCCACAAGATAACCCGTTCGCCGATTCCTTTGCGGCGATACAGGGGCAGCAGGTTGAAGGTGCTCCAGGTTTTGATACGTCTCAGGGGCTGGCCAGCGGCCCGGCCAATTTTGCCGCGCAGGGGCAGAGTTTTTCCCAGCTACAGCAGCCGCAAGCTCAACCACAGGTGCCCGAACCGCAGCCCGAACCACAACCACAAGCGGTGGCACCACCATCCGTCCCTAGTGCTGGTGTGTTGGCCTCGACCCTGGGCCTGAATATAAACCCAGCCCAACATCAGTTGGCTGATCAGCAGGCGGCGGAGATTGTACGCGAGACCGTTGCGCGCCTGATTGACCTGCTGCGTGCGCGTACCAGCATTAAAAATGAGTTGCGTGTACAGCGCACCATGATACAGACCGAGGCCAATAACCCGCTTAAATTCAGTGCTACAGAGCGCGATGCCCTCGAAGCGATGTTTGCCGGCAATGGGGCCTTTATGCAACCTAAAGAGGCTGTGCGCGATAGCTTCGATGATTTGTCGGATCATCAGGTGGCAGTGCTCGCCGGAATGCGTGCAGGTTACAGTGCGATGCTGAAATATTTCAGCCCTGACAATATCGAGCGTCGCCTGGGAAACACCTCGGGGATGTTTGGCAATAAAAATGCAAAAAAGTGGGAAGGTTTCAGTGCGATGTATCGCGACCTGGTTGGCGATCCCGATGCCTGTTATCGCAAGTTATTTGGCGATGAATTTGCAGTGACTTATGAAAATCAACTGTCTGAGCTGAAAAATGCCAGACAATTGAAAAATTAATTAATTGATCGAAAAGAGGGAGTTGGTCGTGTCGATAAGAAAATTATTGCATTTTACTTTGCTGGGAATATTAGTGATTACCCTGACGGCTTGCCAGACCACTAGGCGTACCCTGAATCTGGAGACCAGTGTGGAGTTGTCGGTAAATATCCGCGAGGACGTCAATCCCGATGATGATGGGCGGGCTTCGCCAGTTGTGGTGCGGGTATTTATGCTGGCGGATGACCGTCAGTTTGCCCGCGAGGATTTTCTGAACCTATATGAAAATGCACAGTCGCGGCTGGGCAAGGATTTGTTGGATACCGTAATCCTGAAAGAGTTTGCACCCGGAGAGCAGCGTATAGAAGAATTGCAGCTGACTCCAGATGTAAAATATATCGGCCTTCTGGCTGAATTTGTGCAGTATCAAAAGGCCGATGCTCTGCTGGTCTTGCCGATTACGGATCACAAGAAAAATGAGTACCGCGTAGCCCTGGCCGATACCCGGATCGGTACGCCAGATGATATTAATAAGCGCCGCCGCGGAATTGTTTCTCCTTTGTCTCGTCAGGATTCCGGAAAGCGCCAGAGCGATACTGTGACTATTTCCAGCGAAGATTATGAGGCGATGCAAAAACGCCTGCAGGAAATGGAAAAATCTAAATAGATTGGTAAACCTTTCTGATCAGCCCCTTTTATTGAGCCCCTCCTGAAGCGAGATGGGCCCTGCAAGGAAGACTTATGTCGGCAAACAACAAGGTGATCTGGAGCGAGGGTATGTTTTTACGCCCTCAGCATTTTCAACAGCAGGATCGCTATCTTGAACAGTTGGTTGAGGCGCGCACGGCCTCGCTGGGGCCCTATACCTGGGGTGTGATTGAGCTGGGCATCGACAGTGAGCCGCTGTCTATGGGTAAAATTTCCGTGTCCCGCATACGCGCTATCTTTCCTGATGGTACCCCGATATTGGCACCGGAAAACGAGCACCTGCCTGACGTTTTGGATGTACCGATCAATACGCGCGATGAAGTGGTTTACCTCTGTGTGCCGATGAAACGGCCGGGTAGCCAGGAATCCATACGGGATCAGGAAGATTTTCCCCAGGCGCGCTATCAAACGGCCAATTTCGACGCGCGTAACAGCGCCGCTGCTTCTGGTGAGTCTGCCCGCATCCAGGTGGGTAAGTTGCGTGTGTGTCTCAAGCTGGAAAGTGATGACCTGAGCGGCTATGCCGCGATCGGTATTGCGCGTATACGTGAGCGCCAGCCAGAGAAGCCGGTGGAATTGGATGCGGACTATATTCCACCGCTTTTAAATACAGAAACCTCGGCGGTAATTAAAGCCTATATCGAGGAGGTTAAGGGGCTACTCGATCATCGTGGTTCGGCTCTCGGGCACCGCCTCAGTGATAGTGGCAGAAGCGGCTCTGCGGAGATCGCCGATTACCTTTTACTGCAAGTGATTAACCGTTTCGAGCCACTACTGAAACAGATTACTGCCCAGCCGCGCTTGCATCCGCACTGTCTGTTTGTGGAACTTCTCCAGCTGGCTGGTGAGCTATCGACTTTCACTTCATCGACCAAACGCCCGCCGGATATTCCCAGTTATGCGCATGAAAACCTGCAACTTAGCTTTGCCGGGCTGTTTTCGGCTCTTCGCCAGTCGCTCTCTACCGTGCTGGAGCAGACAGCCATTCCCATGGAGCTGGTACAGAGAAAATTTGGTATTTATGTCGCGCCAGTTACCGATCCCTCACTACTAAAGGGCGCCAGCTTTGTGATGGCCGCGAAAGCGGATATGCCTGGTGACCTGCTGCGCAGCCGTTTCCCCACCCAGTCCAAAGTGGCACCGGTAGAAGCTATTCGCGAATTGATTTCTGCGCAGTTACCCGGCTTGAAATTGCGCCCACTGCCTGTGGCGCCACGGCAAATTCCCTATCATGCCGGGTTTACTTATTTTGAGTTAGAGCGCAGCGGTGAGCTGTGGCAGGCGATGTTACGGTCTGGCGGTTTTGCCGTGCATCTCGGAGCGGAGTTCCCCGGGCTGACCATGGAGCTCTGGGCGATAAGGAATAACTGATATGAGCAATGAAAGCTTTACTCCACCGCCGACACCCAATGCGGGTGACAGAACCGTAATGATTCCAACTCCGGGTGCGGCAGCCCCGGCGCAGCCGGCAGTGCCGTCCCAGCAGCCATTTTTTGCCAGCCCTGGTGGCAGTGTGGATATGCAGATCCGCAACAGCTTAAACCCGCTGGTTTCTGCCGCCTCCAAATTGCTCGGTGTGATCATCAAGCTGCGCACAACCATGAATCATTCCAATGTGCCGGATTTACACAAGCGCTTGACCAAGGAAATCCAGGCGTTTGAACGAGAGGCCAAACAGTTGGCTCTGGCTCCGGAGTCGGTTCTCACTGCGCGCTACCTGCTGTGTACCGTAGTAGATGAAGTGGTGCTTACTACTCCCTGGGGAACCGCCAGTGGCTGGAGCCAGCACTCGTTGTTAAGTCTGTTCCATAAAGAGACTTTTGGTGGAGAAAAATGCTTTGCTATTTTGCAGCGCATGCTCGAAACGCCGGCCTCCCATCTGGAACTGCTGGAGCTTTTCTACTTGTGCCTAAGCCTCGGCTTCCAGGGCAAGTACCGATTGGTGCAGCGCGGCCACGAACAGATCGAACAGATACGCGATGAACTGTACCGAACGATTGAGCAACACAAGCCGGCTATGGACCGGGACCTGTCCCCGCGCTGGCAGGGCTGTGTCGAGCGCAAATCAGGCCTGATTCACTACGTGCCCTTATGGGTCGTTATGAGTGTTGCCTTGGGCCTGTTGGTCGCCACTTATAGCGGCTATCGCTGGTGGCTATACGAAACGACGACGCCAGTGGCTGATCGCGTTGTAGATCTCACAGGCAGTGACAGCGAAGCCCCGCAAGGGGAAGAAGGGTAACACTCGGACTGAACCGATCCGGCGCGGCAAAGCCCCGGGGAGATGGAGCTATTCATGAAACGCTTGCGCGACTTTTTTACCAATAAATGGGTGCTAGGACTGATCGGACTGTCAGCACTCTCTGTGCTTATTTGGTTTGGGGCGGATTACATCAAATTTGGCAGTGAAAACGCCACTCTTTCGCCAACTATTCGTATCACAATAATCGTATTTATTTTCGCCCTCTGGCTGGTGTGGAACTTGAGCCAGTGGTTGGTGGAGCGCCGTCAGAATCAGGCATTAATTAAGGGCATTGAAGAGTCTCAGGAGGCAGCACAGGATCCGGATGAGGAGCACTCCCGCGAGGAACTGGATGCACTGTCTGGGCGTTTCCGTGAAGCTATGGAAGTGTTGCGCAACGCCCGCTTCAAGTCAGACAAAGGTAAAATATCTCTATATCAGTTGCCCTGGTACATCATTATTGGTCCGCCTGGATGTGGTAAAACCACGGCTCTGGTGAATTCCGGCTTGGAGTTCCCCCTTGCGCAAAGTCACGGGAAAGAGGCTTTGGGTGGGGTTGGCGGTACGCGCAACTGCGATTGGTGGTTTACCAATGATGCGGTGCTGATAGATACCGCGGGCCGCTATACCACTCAAGATAGTCATAGGGTATATGACAACAGTGCATGGAAGGCTTTCCTGGGGTTATTGAAGCGCTATCGCCGCCGCCGCCCGATCAACGGCGCCATGGTTGCTATCAGTTTGCAGGATTTGATGGTGCAAACTGAGGAGCAGCGCCAGCATCAGGCAAAAACAATTCGCCAACGCGTAAATGAACTGCAGCAGGAATTGGGCATTCGCTTTCCTATCTATCTCACCTTCACCAAGTGTGACCTGGTGGCGGGCTTTAGTGAGTTCTTTGATAACCTGTCCCAAGCTGAGCGTGAGCAGGTTTGGGGCGTGAGTTTCCCACGCGAAACCAATGCTACGATCGGTGCGCCTTTGGATAACTTCAAGGCGGAATTCAACCAATTGATAGAGCGCCTGAATCAGCGCGTTTTGTGGCGGGTGCACCAGGAGCGCAATGTAGAGAAGCGCGCTTTATTGCAGGGTTTCCCTGCTCGAATGGAAAATCTCGCAGATATTCTGGCCGACTTTATCAAGCAATCCTTCGAGCCAAACCGCTACGAAACTGTGCCAATGGTAAGGGGCATTTACTTTACCAGTGGTACCCAAGAGGGTAGCCCGGTAGACAGAATGATGGCTTCGGTCACCGCAGACTTTGGTCTTGAGCGCAGTGTTGCGCACAAATTCCAAGGGGCGGGGAAGAGCTTTTTCCTACACCGCTTACTCAAGGATGTTATTTTTCCAGAGGCGGAGCTGGTTGGCGTTAACCGCAGGGTAGAAACAGCCAATCAGTGGCTGCGCAGAGGGGTGTATGTCACGCTGGCGGCGGTATTCGTGGGCTCGATTTTCCTTTGGAGTGGCAGTCTTGCGTCAAATAAGCTGTCTATGGGGGAGGTTAATGACAGCCTGGCTGCCTATCAACAGGCTGAGGATGAGCTCAAGGGTAAACGGCCCACGCCAGCAAATACCTTGAAAATGCTTGAACCCCTGCGCCGGGCAACCTCAGTGTACGATCGCGAGGAGCACCCCTGGATATCTAACCTGGGTTTGTATGACAAACGCATCGACCAGGCGGTAGACCAGCTCTACCGTCATAAATTGGAAACTGTTTTCCTGCCGGCATTGTTGCGCGATATTGAGAGTAACCTCAGCCGCTTGGGCAGTGATGACCCGGCTCTGGTCAGTACGCTGAAAACTTACTTGATGTTCTTTAACCCGGACAAGCTCGATATTGCCAGTGTTGAGGGTTACTACAATTCACGCTGGGAGCGACAGTTGCCGGGGGAGGCCGGTGAGCAGGAGAATTTGCGCTATCACCTCGACCAGTTGTTAGCCCAAGCGATCCCCGCAAGTGTCCAGCAGAATGATCGCGTAGTGGCGCGTGCGCGCCAGCAGCTGCGACGTATCCCGGTACCGCAGCGTCTTTTCGCCCAGCTACAAAATAGCGATCTGGGTCAGACCTCGGTAGATCTTTATCAGGAGATTGGAGGTGATACCCAGCAGGTTTTTGGTGTAGCAGCTAACGATCCACGATTCAGTATCCCCTTCTTGTATACCAAAGCCGGATACAAGGAAATGGACTTCGGGGCCGATTCCCAGCTGATGACAAACATGGCCGAGGAGCGCTGGATTTATGGTGGCGATCTCACTGGTGAGGACTTTACCGAGGCAGATCGCGCGAAACTTGGCGAGGATGTGAAGCGTATTTATCTGAGTGAATATCTGCAACAGTGGCAGTCTTTCCTCGGCGGTTTCAGTATCCGGAGATTTAACAGTACCTCCCAGGCTCTGGAGGTTCTCTCGACATTATCTGATCCCATCTATTCACCACTACTGGCCGTGACAGAAATCACCGCGGATAACACTCGTCTGACCCCTCGCCCTGAACTGCCCGTAGATGCTAAAGGCGTGCCGCTGCCGGTATCCAGCACTACTCGCAGGCTCGGGGGCGCTGCGCTGGATAGTGCTGCAGGTGCCCTTAAAGATCACTACAAGCCCAATATTGTCGATGTGCGTTTTGAAGAGGTGCAGCGCATTACCCAAAGTGAAAAGGGCAGGCCGGCGAGGATTCAGGAGTACCTTGTCACCATCAACAAGATTCAGGAGTACCTGACTGAGATTGATAGTGCACCCGATTCCAATGAGGCCGCTTTTGCTAGCGCCAAGAGTCGTTTTGCAGGGGGCGGTGACGCTATCAAGCAGCTGAGGGTTAAAGCGGCCAATGCGCCAGCTCCCTTTGATAGGTGGCTAACAGATATTGCTGACGGCACCTGGGCACTGGTGATGAGCAAGGCAAAAGGCCATCTCAACCGGGTGTGGCGGGAGCAGGTCTATTTCAGTTATGCCAATACCTTGGCCAACCGCTACCCACTGCGCAGTGACCGCGACCAGGAAGTACCGGTGATGGAATTTAATCAATACTTCAAACCGGGTGGCATTCAGCAGAAGTTTGTCGACGAATACCTGAAGCCATTTGTCGATACTAGAAACTGGAAAGTGAAATATGTGGAGGGACAAGGCATGAGTCTTTCCCAGGAGACTCTGTCACAGTTGCGACGTGCGGAAAAAATCCGCAAGACCTTCTTCGCTGCAGGAGCAAACGCATCCTATTCGTTTCGCATTGAGCCGACCAAGTTGGATTCCAGTGTGAGACTGTTTGAGTTGGAGCTGGGAGACCAACGGGTTCCTTATTCCCATGGGCCCAAGACCAGTAAGAAACTCACTTGGCGCGGTGGTGAGAGCAACAGGGCGCGGATTATTTTTGAAGACCTGAATGAAACTGTGCACCGCAAACATTTTGAAGGGGACTGGGCATGGTACCGTCTTCTCGCCAGTTCTGATGTGGAATCTGGCCGCAGTAATGCTGAGCGATTAGTGACCTTCTCAGAAGAAGGGCGTAAGGCACAGTTCAGGCTGATCGCCTCCAATGTAAACAATCCGTTTGATCGCAGCCTGCTGCGTGGGTACAGGTGTCCAGAGACCCTGTGAGCAGAGAGAGAGTAATTTGCAAAACTCTATAGGTATTTTTGGCAAGCTGCCGGGACATGGGGATTTTATCCAACGCCAGTTACCCGCCAGCTTTGTCAGTGTGTGGGATGAATGGCTACAGCGCGTTGTACATGGCTCCCGAGAGATTATGGGCAATGAGTGGCTGGATTATTATTTAACCAGCCCGGTCTGGCGCTTTGTGCATGCTAAGGGAGTGATTGATGAAAGCGCCTGGGCGGGGATCCTGGTTCCCAGTGTGGATAGCGTTGGCCGTTATTTTCCGCTAACGATCACGGCACCGTTGCCCGCAGCTACCGATGCATTTACCTTCATGGCGCATGAAAAAGACTGGTTTCAGGGACTCTCTGAACTGGCGATCGGCGCTCTGCAAAATATGCTGCATGTCGATCAGCTATCTGTGGCTTTTGCACCAGTTCCTACGGGGTTATATACGGCGATTTTGCCCGGACCTCAATCAGACTTTTATGTATCCAGTGGTGATGCATCGGGTATTGAGAGCAGTTATGCGGGGCTGCTAGGACAGTTGTGTAAAAAGAGCTTTGCCAGCTACAGCTTGTGGTGGTGTGAAGGGTCACAACATCTGGCTCCGACCAGTCTGTTATGTCCGTCACTGCCGAGTCCTGAGTTCTACTGTTCCATGCTGGGTGCAAGGCAGCCGCAAGTGGCGATGTAAGAAGTGGAGGGAAATATCGCGTGGCACAAATGATTATATTGGACAAGAACAAACACCACAGGCACAGCGTTCTGGTGGGGGATATTTCTCATAGTGATAAGCGACATGTCTGTCCGGTTTACCCTGGTGAATTCCATACGGTAGCGCAGGACTGTCCAGTTGTGTTTGCCAAGTCCGATGACGGCCAGGCGCTGGAAAGCTGTGCCATGTTGGGAATCAAGCCTGGCAAGAATCTGTTTTGGCAGGAGGGGAAGTGGCAGGGCACTTATATACCGGCAGTATTGAGAGCCCATCCCTTCTACTTACATTATCAGGATGTGGACTCCAAAAGTGCGGTGATTTGTATTGATTCATCGGCATTGTCGGCGGAAGCTGGTGAGACAGCCCACAAACTTTTTGAGGAAAACGGCGAGCCAACTCAGCATTTAGCTGGGGCCAGGAATCTGTTGTACAAAATTCATCAGCAGAAGTTGCAGGGTAAAGAGTTTATCCGCTGTCTCACTGAGTTGGATCTGTTGCAGGAGCAGGTTGTATTAGTCGACCTGCCGGGTAATACAAAACACCACCTCACCGGGGTGTTTTGTGTATCAGAGAAGCGCCTGAATGAGCTGGATGAGCGGGATTTTTTAACTTTGCGAAAGCGTGGTTATTTAGCATATATCTATGCTCATATTTTCAGTTTGAAGCAATCAGTGAATTTGAGTGGCTTGTTTAAAAAATATCACGCTCGTTCACTACATTGATTTATCGGGTCATAAGTATGGAACTCAATTAATAATAGAGTGATTGAGTTGAGAAAATAATTGATCGATGGTCTCCCCTATGGGGGGTATCGCTTGTTGGCAGGACATGCGGAGTGTGTCCAGAGGTTGCCTACCTATCAATCGCTGCAGGAAGCTAGGGTTAGGGTATGTCTTACGTGGTGGTATTTACAGGGGAAATAAGGAAGCTTTATGAAAGGCGCCGGGCAATTGCGGCACTGGGTAGTGATTTTGGATTTAGTTTCAGTCAAATAAAAGCCCTGATGGCCAGCTCCAGGTCACGATTAAAGAAAACTGATGATAGGGCGGAAGCCTGTCGATTTATGCACAAATTGTGGAACTCCGGTTGGCACTCTCAATTGTACTTGGACGTTGAGCTTTTGCACTGCACTAAAGCATCCAGTGAAAGTGGTGGATCGGAGTTGCCAGTAGTACTGGGTAAACTGCACAGTACAGATCCCGGAATTTCTGTGAGTGCGCCGCGCAGCTGGAGTTCATGCGATAACCTGAATCCTGGTGCGGTGATTCAGGCTGGAAATGTAGAGGCCAATCGCTATCTGATTGTTTTGGCGCAGAACCGTTCAGAGCTTCCTGCTGAACTCACGCTTGCCGATTACGGTGAAGCGCAGATGAAGCAGTGCCTGGAGAAGGTTGCTGGCGGAGAGCGGTTGAGTGGCCCCGATCCGGTGGAACACTCATGGCAAACAGGACTTTTGTACGAGATGAGTGCGAATATTGGCCAGGATTCCGTGCAGTATCTGGTCGCTTTTTTTCAGAATTCGCAGAGTTTTTATACCTTGTTTTTGTGGACCGATTTGCAAAGCTTTACACAGAGCAAAGTAGAATTTATTCAGGTAGTGGCTACTTTCCAGTCATTACATCCTGATTCAGGTACCGCAGAAAATAAGGGCTCAGCTGTAATCACCGTGTAATGACCCCTGAAAAAATCCTAAATACTAAAAATTTAACAAAAATAATTTGCACAGCTTTGTGCTTCATGCACTTTTTTTAGGGTAATGTTGGCTCATCGTGTCATTTGCCTTGATTAGATCTTTACAACGTGTACTCTTCTCGAGATTCTTATTGAAGGAATTGTTTCGGTAGAAGGGACTTATTTTCATGGCATTCCCAAATACAATAAATATCGAAGAACTCATTGCTCCAATCACCTCGGACAGCCCCGTCGGAGAGGATATCCGAGAGGATCGCTCTCCAACCTCGGATTACTACTCCATCAAGGATGCGCGCAATAGCGCCCGGGCTGCTGAGCGCTCGGCTATGTTCGATGAAACAGATGCTGATCTTCTGGCGCCCTGGCGTGATGTAGCTAAATCTGCCGAAAAGATTCTTACCAAGAAAGGTAAGGATCTGGAGGTGGCCAGTTGGTATACCGAGGCACTTATCCGGCTGCATGGCTTTACTGGGCTGCGCGACGGTTTCCAATTGATAGACCAGCTTATAGAAGAATTTTGGGATGGCTTATTCCCGTTGCCGGATGAGGATGGCATTGAGACAAAAGTTGCCCCCCTGACAGGCCTCAACGGTGATGGCGGCGATGGCACTCTAATGATGCCGATCCGCAGTGCGCCGGTCACTCCCGAAGGAGACTACGGAGATTTTTCCTTCTTCCAGCACCAGCAGGCGCGAGATGCTGATCGCATTGCTGATGACGATGCTAAAGCCGCACGAATTGAAACTTTGGGTTATAGTTTTGAGGACGTCAATCAGTGTGTGAACAGTGCGAGTAATGAGTGGGCTCAGAACCTGATTGAGACAATAGAGTCCAGCATTGCTCACTACAAAAATATTAATGATGTGCTGCGTAAGAGTTGCGGCCATGATGCCCCTCCTTCGACCAATATTTCCTCTCTTTTGGATGAAGTGCTGCGCACAGCCAGATTTATTTATAAAACCCAGTTGGAATCGATAGCGGCTCAGGCTGAAGCAACAACGACCCAAGGTGATGAGTCAGCGTCAGCTGAGGCTGTCTCAGATGATGCTGTCCCAAATGTTGCGGCCACATTGATGGCCAATGCTATCGCGGCACCTACAGGGCCTGTGTCCTCGCGTGAGGATGCACTTCGCCTGTTAGAGCAGGCCGCCAAGTATTTCAGGACTTACGAGCCCCATACTCCGCTGGCACCAGGTCTGGAACGACTGATTGGCTGGGGGCGTATGACGGTTTCAGAATTGATGACAGAGTTGCTGCCGGATGAGCAGTCCCGAGCGCTCTATTCCCAGCTCACAGGAGTGCGCCTGGATGGCACCGATACTCAGCGCTACGTGGCGCCACCAGTATCGAGCAGCACCCCTTCGTCTGCACCGGCTGCATCTGAGCCTGCGCCTGCCACTTCTGAGCCAGCGCCTGCTTCCGATGATGCTTGGGGCGGTCAACCACAAGAAGAAGCCAGCACAGGTTGGTAGTTAATTGAGAACAGCAGTCCCTAAATCTAGGAAAGGAGACCTGAGATGTCTGAAAGCATCCACAATAAACTAAAGCGTGTGCGCAAGCCGCGTGTACATATTACTTATGATGTTGAAACTAATGGCGCAGAAGTCAAAAAGGAGCTTCCTTTCGTGGCGGGCGTTATGGGCGATTATTCAGGTGATAACACTGAAAATCGCAAGGCGTTGAAAGATCGTAAATTCGTTCAAATCGATCGTGACAATTTCAACGATGTAATGACCAAGGTAAACCCGAAGTTGAACCTACAGGTGGAGAACACCCTGTCAGGTGACGGCAGTAAAATGGCCGTGGATCTCGATTTCAGACAAATGGACGACTTCTCCCCAGAGCAGATTGTGGATCAGGTTGAGCCGCTCAAGCAGCTTTTGGAGGCGCGCAGTAAATTGCGTGACCTATTGAGCAAGGCTGACCGTTCAGAAGAGCTGGAGAAAGTTCTGGAAGATATTCTGAAGAGCACGGAAAACGTAGGCGCTATTTCCGAGCAGCTGGGCCTGAACAAGGATAAAGGAGAGGACTCAGAATGAGCACAGAAGTAGAAAATGTAGCGGAAAGCGAAGCTGAGGAACAATCTTCCAGCCTGTTGGACCAGGCGATTGCCGCAACTAAGCAAACTGAGCCTCAAGAAGCGCAAGACCTGATTGCAAACCTCACTGAACAGGTCCTAAAAGGTACCGTTACCTGGGATCGCAACCTGACTCAGACCATTAAAACTGCGGTTAGCGCGATTGACCAGGCTATGTCCAAGCAGCTGTCCGCAATCCTGCACGATGAAAAATTCCAAAAGTTGGAAGGCTCCTGGCGTGGGCTCAACCACTTGGTGATGAACTCTGAAACCGGGGCGACAATGAAGATCCGCATGCTCAATCTGAGCAAGCGTGAACTGTTCCGTGACCTGGACAAAGCTGTTGAGTTTGACCAGAGCCAGACCTTTAAGAAAATCTATGAAGAAGAGTTTGGCACCGCTGGTGGTGAGCCTTATGGCTGCATGATTGGTGATTTCGAATTTACCAGCCACCCAGAAGATATCGAGCTGCTGAGCAAGATGTCGAATGTTGCTGCAGCGGGCTTCTGTCCGTTTATTTCCGCTGCCGGCGCCGGTATGTTCGGTTTTGATGATTACACTGAGCTGTCCAAGCCCCGCGATCTCGGCGGTATTTTTGAGTCAGCTGAATACATCAAGTGGCGCAGCTTCCGCGACAGTGATGATTCCCGTTTCGTGACTTTGGTAATGCCGCGCACCCTGGCTCGTACCCCTTATGGCGCCAACACCAAGCCCATCGAAGCTTTTGATTTTGAGGAGTTTGAAGTTGATGAGTCCGGTGTTTCCCGTCCGGCTGAGCACGACCAGTACTGCTGGATGAATGCTTCTTATGTTATGGGTACCACCATGACCAAAGCTTTCGCTGAAAACTCCTGGTGTACTGCAATTCGCGGTGCAGAGGGTGGTGGTAAGGTGGAAGGTCTGCCCTCACACGTGTTTAAAAGTGATGACGGCGATCTTGACCAGAAATGCCCTACTGAAATCGGTATTACCGACCGCCGTGAAGCGGAACTCAGTGCTCAGGGCTTCCTGCCGCTGTGCCATTATAAAAATACTGACTATTCCGTATTTTTCGGTTCCCAGAGCGCACAGAAAGCCAAGACTTATGATGACCCGGATGCAACTGCAAACGCAGCTATTTCCGCGCGTTTACCTTATCTGATGGCCACTTCTCGTATCGCCCATTACCTGAAAGTAATGGCTCGGGACAAGGTGGGTTCTTTCATGGAAGCCAGTGACTGTGAGCGCTGGTTGAACAAGTGGATTTCCCAGTACACCAACTCAAACCCGGATGCGAGCCCGGAAATGAAGGCGAAGTACCCGCTCTCTGAGGCCCGTGTGGAAGTGAAGGAAATTCCAGGACAGCCTGGCTGTTACAGTGCAGTTGCTTATTTGAAGCCTTGGCTGCAGATGGAAGAGCTGACTACATCCATGCGTATGGTGGCGAATATCCCGTCCGCTGGATAATGCCACAGGCCCGTCTGTTTGAGGCGGGCCACCTCTTCAAAGGGCCTTGCTCAAGGCCAGGATTCTGTCGAGTCTCTCAGGAACAATGCTTGTGGGAGTTTTCCGGTGCCTTGCGCAACACATGACCAGATAATGGAAGATCACGTAGACGTACTACCGGAAAAGTTGGCCAAGGGAGAGCAGCGCGAACTTCGGCGCTTTTTAAGTGAGCCAGATGATCTGTTTGCCTTTGAATATTGGCTAACTGAAATTTGTCCCTGCTCAAAGAAGGATAATTTTTCTGTTCGCCAGTATCTCAGCCGCGTGATTATGGAGCTGGATGAGCTTATTTGTGATCAGGTAAACCGGATCATTCATCACCCTCGCTTCCAACAACTCGAAGCAAGTTGGCGTGGTTTGTCCATGCTGGTTTTTAATACGCCGCACTCGGACAATATTAAGATCAAATTACTGGATGCCAACTGGCGGGATTTGAGCAAAGATATGGAAAGAGCTCCGGATTTTGATCAGTCCGGTCTTTTCCACCTAATCTATAACGAGGAGTTCGGCACTCCGGGTGGTGAGCCATTTGGCCTACTACTAGGCGATTACTATATCTGCCATCGACCAATGCCGGATCACCCCTACGATGACGTATTTACACTACAGGGGATAGCGCATACGGCAGCAGCTGCTTTTGCTCCTTTCATTTGTGCCGCCACTCCGTATCTCTTTGGTATTGATCATTTCGATGACCTTGCAAAACCAATCCAGTTTTCCGAGGTTTTTCGCCAGAAAGAGTATATTCGCTGGAATAGTTTGCGCGACCTGGAAGATAGCCGCTTTGTTGCGGTTACCCTGCCGCATGTACTAATGCGCGAGCCTTACAGTGTTGAATTTTCCCGCTATCGTGGATTGCGATTTCAGGAGCAGGTTAATGCCTCTCACAACCGACACTATTTATGGGGTAATGCCTGTTTTGCCTTAGGCGCCGTGCTGCTGCGTGAATTTAGTGAGGTGGGATGGTTTTCCCATATTCGTGGCGTAGCCCGCGATCACCTGGGTGGCGGTCTGGTAACCCAGTTGCCGAAAATACCCTATAGGCCGGATAGCAATCCTTCCATGGTGCGTATGTCCACCTCGATTCTGGTTACAGATTTTGCGGAAAGGGATTTGTCTGAGCTGGGATTTGCCTGCTTGAGCCACTGTTATGATACCCCTTACAGCGCATTTAATAGTGTGCCGTCTCTACAAAAGGCTAAGCAATACACCTCGAAAGCCGCCACAGCGAATGCGCGTATCAGTTCCATGTTACAGCAGATTCTTTGTGCGTCCCGCTTTGCACACTATATCAAGGTAATGATCAGGGATAAGGTTGGTGCCTATATGAATGCCGCTGACTGTGAACGCCAGTTACAACAGTGGCTCGATCGCTATACCACTGGCCGTGACGATCTTTCGTGGGAGATGCTTGCGCGCTATCCATTGCGCGAGGCACGAGTCAGGGTGGTTGATGAGCCTGGCAAGGCAGGTAGCTATCAAAGTGTTATCCACTTGAAAAGTCATTATACCGTTGATCATTTGGTTTCTGAACTGAAGCTGACTACGGCCTTGGCGACCATAGGTGTAGGAGGCACTTAGGTTTATGGCAAAGGAAAAGCGCCTGCTGGCACCGGTTCTGGACAGACTGCTGGATTCTTCTAGCAGAATGGATATACATCAATCCCATCAGGTTCTGAGGCAATTACGTGAGGGAGTGCGACGCGATCTCGAGTACCTATTTAATACGCGCTATCGCTGTATTTCTGCTCCTGATGGACTGGATAATCTTGAGCACTCTAATATTAATTATGGTCTCCCGGATTTATCCACAGTAAATTTATCTTCATTGGGCAGCAGGAAACAGTTTTGCCGGGATATAGAAAAAACAATCCTAAATTTTGAGCCAAGAATTCGCTCGGTAAAAGTCACAACCCAGGAAAAGGTTGATGTAGAGGATCCGAGTATTCGTTTTCGAGTCGAAGCTGTATTGCATGTGAACCCGGCGGCAGAAGTGATTGTGTTTGATTCGGCCCTGAACCCTGTGACCCAACTGGTAGACGTGTCTGAGATTATGTAATGAGTGAAAAATTAATCGATCTCTATGAGCGCGAATTAGCCTTTATTCAGCAAACTTCTGCTGAATTTGCTCGGATGCATCCCGCAGCGGCCTCGCGATTACAATTGGATGCGGAAACAGTTGACGATCCTCTCGTGGGACGCTTGTTATCGGGTTTCGCTTATATGAATGCGAGGGTACAGCAGAAACTCAGCGATGATTTTCCCGAGCTGACAGATGCCATGCTGGAAACCCTTTATCCGCATTATCTAAGGCCAATTCCCTCCTGCGCTATTGTACAGTTTGAGCCGGATGCAGATCTCGATGCTATCACTCCGGTGGCAGCTGGTACTTTATTGGAAAGTGAAAGCTTTCAAGGACAGACCTGCCGCTTTACTACTAATTATCCGGTAGATATCAGTCCATTTCAGCCCGTGAGCGCTAGTCTGATGCCCAGGCCCTTTATTGCACCTGGTTGTAATGATATCCAGGGGGCAAATGCGGTTCTTAAATTGTCCTTAAAAGCTTTGAGCCCGGATTTAAGTTTTGCGGAAATGACACCGGAAAATTTGCGTTTTTTCCTGCGCGGTCAAGCTACGCACGTATATGCTCTTTACGATTTGTTGCTGACAAAGTGTGTAAAGTTGGTAGTAGCCAATGGTGAGAGTGACCCTAAACCAACATTTCTATCTCCTGATGATATCAAACAGGTAGGGCTGGACGAAGATCAGGGATTGTTGCCTTACCCCGATACAGCATTTATTGGCTATCGGCTACTGACAGAATATTTTGCTTTTCCAGAAAAATTCCTATTTCTGGATATTGCCAATTTGCAGAATGCTCTGAATGAGAGCTATGGTGATACACTAAATCTCTATTTCTATCTTTCTGAAACCCATGAAGAATTGGAAAAACAACTGGTTCCCAGTATGTTTGCCCTTGGCTGCACTCCGGTAATCAACTTATTTAGTCAGAGTGCTGATCCAATCCCCTTGAGTCACACTCAATATAATTATCATATTGTGCCCGATGCTCGCCGCAGTGATGGCTTGGAGATTTATTCCATTGACGAGGTCGCTGCGACAGATGGTGATGGAGAAACGACCAATTACCGACCATTTTATGGCATTAAGCATAGTCAGCATCATGCGGAGCAATCGGCATTCTGGTACAGCCAGCGCAGAGATGTTATTGAAGGTGAGCATCGCAATGAACAGGCTTCAGAGGTTGATATCAGCCTGGTAGATCTCGATTTTAATCCACACAGAATCAGTGACCAGACGCTGGATATCAAGCTAACTTGCTGTAATCGCAATTTGCCAAAAAAACTACCCAGTGGAAATTCGCAACCTTATCTAGAGGTGGTGGATGGAGATGTTCCAGCCAGTCGTATTTCCAGTGTGGTTGCGCCAACAGCGACATTGAGACCTCCGAGAAGAGAGCGTGGTTTCTGGCGATTAATTTCGCACCTGAATTTGAATCATCTTTCACTATCAGGTGATCAGGGTTGTGACGCCCTCAAGGAGATATTCAGGCTATATGATTTTCGCGATTCTGCCAGCACGCGCAACTTAATTGAGTCGTTGCTTAAGTTGCAAACCAAGCCTGTTACCGCACCGATACAGATCGATCAGAGTGTAGTTTTGTGCCGGGGTACTGAAGTGGAAATAGAACTCGATTCTATGATGCTTACTGGTACTAGCCCACTCTTATTTGCCAGTATTATTGAGCGCTTTTTAGGACTCTATTGCTCTATTAATTCATTTACCAAATTGATTGCCACTATGAGTGGCA
Organism: Microbulbifer variabilis ATCC 700307; assembly: GCF_000380565.1. Taxonomy (GTDB): domain Bacteria; phylum Pseudomonadota; class Gammaproteobacteria; order Pseudomonadales; family Cellvibrionaceae; genus Microbulbifer; species Microbulbifer variabilis. The sequence goes on along the minus strand of NZ_AQYJ01000027.1, from coordinate 9,622 downwards.
GAGATGGAGACTTGAAGAGATGGCCACCTCGCGCCGGCGAAAAAGCTTTACTGTAATAGAGCGGCTGCGCCGAGAACCCTACAATTTCGACTTTTTTCAGGCTGTACGTCTGGTAGAGCGGGCAGTGTCAATGTCGGATGGCGGGTTCTGTAAAGAGCCTATTGCCGGAGCCGCACCACCATCCAAAGAATTGGTTCGTTTTAGCGCTCAATCGGGGCTTTCATTTGTTGGGTCAGACGTTCTACGCCTTGAGAAAAAACAATCCGTTGGGGCACAAGGGCAGGACGCCGATGTCAGCCAATGGCATATGGAGGTTGGGTTTACCGGTTTGATCGGTAGTCAGGGGGTTATGCCTTACTACCTGACTGAGCTTGTGCAAAAAGAGCTGAGGGAAAATAACACGGCTCTGCGTGATTTTCTCGATATGTTCAATCATCGTCATGTGTCACTGCTCTACCAAGCTTGGTACAAATATCAACTTCCAGTGAATTATGAACGGCAGCGCCTGCGCACTGAGCGTGAACCTGATCTTTTCACCCAAGCTATTGCTTCCCTGGCTGGACTCGGCACGAGTGAAATGCGTTACCGGATGCCTATACCTGATGAGGCAATGTTGGGAATGGCCGGCCACCTTGGTCAGGAGCGATGCTCTGCGGCAGCTCTGACCAGTATGATCAAGCACTACTTTAATCTTATCGTGAGTATTGAGCAGTTCCAGGGGCAATGGGATGCGTTACCCAAAGATATTCTCTGTAGACTTCCGTGTGATGAGGCTCCTGATGGGGTGAATAATTGCCTTGGTACCAACACGATCCTGGGGACTCATTGCTTCCAGGCACAGAATAAATTCCGGGTGATTATAGAACCAATGGCCTATGAGCAATTTATGACAATTGCTCCTGGAACCCAGAAATTGGAAGCATTAAAAGCGTTTATTAAGTTTAGCGCAGGTATTGAAATGGATTTTGAACTTTCCGTATCACTGCCTTCCAAGCAAGTGTCACCGGTACAGTTAAATCGGAAATCTGAACATGAGCCCCTGCTGGGATGGAATACTCATATGGCCAGTGAGCAGGAAGCTGTAGATCCAGTGCAGATTACGCTAAGTGCTGAAAATTTATCACCCGATGAAGCTTTACCAGCAGCATAAGTAATATTTAACAATAATTTTTAAAAGGACCTTTACGCCGTGATTAATATTGATCTGAAGCGGTTAGTGGATACCATGACACCGCACATGCGCGACTCTCTTGAGGGGGCTGCCGGCTTGTGTTTGGCACAGAACCAGTACAATGTAGAGTTAGAGCACTGGCTACTCAAATTGTTGGACCAGTCTGATACAGACCTGTATCACCTGCTGGAAAAACATGATTGTAACCCAGCCAATTTCGCCAAACAGTTGGCAACGGCAATTGCTGGGTTCCGTTCCGGAAGCAGCCGCCCACCGGCGCTGTCTCCGACTATTGTAGAGGCAGGTAAAAATGCCTGGATGCTTGCTTCAATTGACTATGGCCATCGTGCTATCAGTTCCGGGCATTTCCTGGCGGCGCTATTATTGGAAGAAACTTCCCGCCGACAAATCCTAGAGTCTTGTCCCGAACTCAAGAATATAGCCCCGGAATCTGTCCGTGAAACAGCTAGAGCGATGTTTGGTCAGAGCGGAGAATCCAGCCATGTAGGAGCTGCGGCAGCCAGTAGTGATGGAGCTGCTGCGGTGGCCGCAGCGGCCAGCAAGGCGCCGGCGTTGGACAAGTACACTATTAACCTCACCGAAAGAGCCAAAAAGGGTGAGATCGATCCTGTACTCGGCCGAGATGAAGAGATTCGCCAGTGTATCGATATCCTAACCCGTCGCCGCCAAAATAACCCAATTCTTACCGGCGAAGCCGGTGTCGGCAAAACCGCCGTCGTGGAAGGGTTTGCATTGCGCATTGCCAGTGGTGATGTACCAGAGCCATTGCGTGGTGTCGCTGTACGTACACTCGACCTCGGCCTGTTACAGGCGGGCGCCAGCGTAAAGGGCGAGTTCGAGAATCGCTTGAAATCGGTTATCGAAGAAGTACGCGCTTCAGCTACGCCAATAATTTTATTTATTGACGAAGCCCACACCATGATTGGTGCTGGTGGTAAGGAAGGACAGGGTGATGCGGCTAACTTGCTGAAGCCTGCGTTGGCCAGGGGGGAATTGCGTACTCTCGCTGCAACGACATGGGCGGAATACAAAAAATATTTCGAGCGCGACCCAGCCCTCACCAGACGCTTCCAAGTGGTAAAAGTGGAAGAGCCAGATGAAAACAATGCTATTGATATGATGCGTGGTATTGCTACTTCCCTGGAACAGCATCACAAGGTGCGTATTCTGGATGAAGCAGTTATCGCATCAGTGAAATTGTCCCATCGCTACATTCCCGGCCGCCAGCTTCCCGATAAGTCGGTAAGTCTGTTAGACACCGCCTGTGCTCGGGTGGCTTTGAGTCAGTCGGCTACACCGGGGGCAATTGAAGATGCTCGGATTAATATTAATCGCACTACTACCACTCTGGCCAAGTTGGAACGTGAAAATGCGGCAATGGGTGAGCACGAAGAGCAATTGGCTGAATTGAGAGAGTTTAAGCAAGCTGAAGAGCAGCGCCAGGCCTCTCTGGAGCAGCAACTTACTCAGGAAAATGAGCTGATTGAGCAGATTCAGAAACTGCGTGATCTGATTGACGCTGAGTTTGTAAAAACTCAGGGTGGTAATAGTGAAGAGACTCCCGATGCTGCCTTGTTGGCAGACTACCAAGAACAACTTAAAGTTCTTATCTCTGATCTGGAGGCGATCCAGGGAGATACACCACTCATGCAGCCTGCGGTGGACGAGCAGGCAATAGCTGCGGTAGTTGCCAACTGGACTGGAATCCCGGTAGGCAAAATGGTGAGCGATGAAATTGTTGCAGTGAAGACACTGGCCGACCGGCTGAATAAGCGTGTCATAGGACAGCCACACGCAATTGAAGCCGTTGCCCAGGCAATCCGTACCTCCCGTGCTGGGTTGACTGATCCCCGTAAGCCTGTCGGGGTATTTATGTTCTGCGGTACCAGTGGTGTGGGTAAAACCGAAACTGCGTTGGCTTTAGCGGATGAGCTATTTGGCGGTGAGCAAAGTATTACCACAATTAATATGGCTGAGTTCAAGGAAGAGCATAAAGTTTCCATGCTTCTGGGCTCTCCACCAGGGTATGTTGGTTACGGAGAAGGTGGTGTGCTCACTGAAGCTGCACGACGCAAGCCTTATTCAGTAATCCTGCTAGATGAAATGGAAAAAGCCCATCCGGGTGTGCAGGATATTTTCTACAATTTGTTTGATAAAGGCACGATTAAGGATGGTGAAGGTCGTGATATCGACTTTAAGAACACAGTTATTATCATGACTTCAAACGCTGGTGAAGACGCTATCAGAGCTATCTTTAACCAAGTTGAGGAAAAGCCTGAACCGGATGTATTGTTGGATAATATCCGTCCTCATCTGTTACAGAAATTCAAGCCGGCTTTCCTCGGCCGGGCTAATGTAGTTGCCTACTACCCGCTGGATGATGAGGATCTGGTTGAGATTTGTAAAATCAATATGCGCAAGATTGAGAAACGAGTGCGTGAGCACTACGGAGCATCTTTCTCATATGATGAGGATGTACTTATCAATATCGTAGCACGATGTCATGAAGCTGATACTGGCGCCCGTAATATTGAGGTGATCTTAAATAAAACTCTGTTACCTGAATTGGCTAGTGAGTGCCTGGATAAGATGGCGAAAGGTGAAGAAGTTAAGGTAATTAAAGTTTCCGCGACTGAAGAAGGTGACTTTGCCTATAACGTAGAATAATCAGAAAACTAGCCCAGTAGTGGAGTCAACTGGATTGCACTACTGGGCTGGGTACCACTTAATGCCATATTGCTATAGTTACTTCTGCTAAGTCAGATTAATGAATCATTCTTCCTGCTCTCATTACTAAGTCAGAGATAGCCCGATGCATACGTAAGAACACCATGCGTATAAATGAGACCGTGATGTCAACTCCTTCCACAATAGTCATACCGATTAACTGAGCAAATCTACGTATTAGCCGCATTACCCAGAAGGAAATATCTTTACTTACTTGGTAGGCGTTATGTAGGAATATTGCCAACCTGTCTAAGATGGTAAATGTTGTACTTCCTGCGACAACCAAAGAGATTCCAGCCAAATGACCGATCTTCTTTAAGACCCAGAGTAACGCCTCTCCTGCAATCCAAGCGGTATTCATGGATAATGAGAGAATACCATCTGATTTAAGCCAGGCTTCGATACTTTTATCCAAATTACCTTTAGGCTTTCTTTGTCTAACAGTATCCCAATCTAGACTCGTTTCATTCGGTGCGACAGAGTCAATATAGGTTTCGCTGCTATGATTAGTAAGAGGACTATAGCTTGGGCTTGGTAGTTCAAAATCTCCTATTCCACCGCTCGGTACATGAACAAATGGCCAAGTAGGCACCATAGGAACAGCATCGGCTCGATGATAAACTCGGTAGATATTGTGAGGAGTTAATCGGCGTTTACAATTATTGGAGAATTGATCAAGTCCAACCCTGGGGCTCCCATAGGTGTAGAGTTTTACAGTTTTTCCTGTGTTAGAGGAGAGCCAATCTGCAGCTAGAGTCGCTAGAGCCCCACCCAGGCTATGTCCAACGCAGTGTATTGTATGTATGTTAGATGGAAGATTTTGAGAAAAATTTTCTAGCTGGGGAAAGAAACTTTCAAAAGTATAGTAGAAGCCCTGATGTACTGACCCGCCAGTATGGAATCGTTTAATACCTGCATTTAGATCTGTTAATAGGTCGTAACCGCTGGCAGTTCCTTTCAGAGCTACAAAAGCCTGCCCTTTAAAGTTATCTTTACCACATGTCGCGATGCCCATTGCGTGAGTACTTTTTATTAGAGTAAAAGCACCTGTTTTCCCTTGTATTTTATTGGGGAGGTTTTCTTTTATGTCAAAGTCATCTTTGTATAGATCAAAGAAAATCTCTTGGTCATTAGGTTTCTTGATTAAGTAAATATCTGCAGCAAGCTGAGCACTATATTGTGGTGTGAGCATTATTTTGAATCCTTTTTATGGTTAAATAAATTTGCAAGAAGTCTTTACCGCTGACTTGAACTTTCTTTCTGTTTTTGGCTCGTCAGAGAGTTCACACGATAGATTAATTGGGTCACCGTTCATTTCTGAGTTTTCACCAGGATTTCTTTTTGCATAAATCCAAATTAAATAGTTATTATTTTCATATTCTACGTTTATGCTTTGTGAGGAAATAAACTCTACAGGTAGCACCTGAGTAAATGAATTTTCAAATTTTGCAGGAAGATCAACATTTCCGTCTTCATCTGAAGTAAAGAAGTCAATTTGCTCATCTTTCCAGTCAATCGTGCGAATAATTTTTGCGCCTACGGCAGGTTCACCATTTAAGGTGAGTCGGATTTTCATTTCTGAAAATGTGCATGCTTTTAGCGGGTTTAAAAATGCCATTCCGTAAGTTCCTCCTGAAATAGATAGAAGAAGTAAAATTATTAATGAGATTTTGAGGGGCAATATTTTATTGTGCATAAGAGTAAATTTTTCATGTTAGGATTTATGGGCTGAATTTTTAGATTTATAATTTTAAAGCTGACAAGGTTTTTTCATCTTGCCTGGTTCTATTTGACGCTGCCTGTGGATGAATGCCATGGGTGTATGCGCTAACTAAAGCGTAATTTTTAATATTATCTATGACAAGTTAGCCTTTTTTTTCTAAGAACTATTTATCCAGTTGTAGCTGCAGGGCTGTATTCTATGAAGTGCAAGAAAAGACCTGAAGCTAATATTTGCACTTCATCCTGAGTGGATAAGAATATATAAATTTATATGCAGCTAATTAGCTTTGAAGCTAATGGATATCAGGCTAAAAAAATAAAGAGGCTACTTGTTTTTTGTACGTAGCCCAGTTTTTCGTTACTGTCACCAGATTATTTTAAGATAAATAATCGCTTGTTTGTCTAAACAACGGTAGGTTCTTTATTATTTGCTCAGACAATCTATTGTTTATATACAAGGCGCCATAGGTGGAATATTATTTAGCCACCGATCAGTACTGTGGGGCATCCGATTACAATCTTGCCGCCATGGCCAGTTGTATCTCCCATGCGGGCAGCAGGCTTCTTTTGCAGCAGTACGGTAGTGCTGCCCATAGCTACAGTATCTGGTGGTCCTACACAGGTACAGGCACTGCCAACCGTAGCTGAGGGCATTCCGCCGATAATGACCGTTGGAGCACCTGGGCTGAGGATCGGCCCGCCGACGTGAGGTACAGTACCTGTCACCATCGGACAGACATGCATATCCGTAATACGTGAAGCAGGCTTGCCCATATTTAGTCCTCTATCCTGCCATTACCGCCACGTGCCAGATCCAACCCTTGATTCATGTATCTTGCGAATCTTTTGCCGGGATCCACTGGATCAGATAAAACTGCAGCGAGAGTGACACTACCAGCGACGGCGTGTGCATAAAGATGTTCTGGCGGCTCAACCACAGGCTCACCTTCCGCCGCCAGACTTCCATGGCACCAACTCGCTGCTGTAGCAGCCCAGCTCGCTGGGGTTTTGTGCTTGGTTTTATCGCCCAGGGTTTTGCACTTTAACCGAGTCTCTTCGCTGGGCTTTTTGGCCCAGCTTTCCGCAGCGACTAATGCATTTACATTGTCTTCATCAGTTTCTGGGCTTTGAATATCCCGAGCTGCGAGACAGGCCCACCAAACAGCTTCCCGTTTGGGGAGCCCATGTGCCAATAGTTTGATCGCATCGGGATAAAGACCCGCGTCAACCAGTTGGTTAATGCTGACCTCGGGCGCAGTATCGGGCACCAGGTGCTCTTCCGCTTCTTCACTCACCTCAAAATTTTTTAGCAGTTCCGCTGCGGTAAGTGCTTGTACTTTGATCAGGTCAGTCATTCTTAGTTAATCCCCATCAGTTGATCATAGTCACGCCGCCTTTCAGGGTGAGCATGCCGCCGCCTTTAACTTCAGCTGTAGCATCTCCCTTACAGGAAAGCATTGTACCTTTGATGGTGATTCCCGCTGGGGTTAGCTTAATACTACTGCCCCCAACCTTTAATTCAATTGAAGCTTTTGAGGATATTTTGATAGCCCCCATAGCATCTGTGGTTTGCGATCCTTTGCTAATCTTGAGTGTGTGATTGCCTGAACCAATCGTGACAGTCTGGTTTCCTTTATCCACATTCAATTTTTGGTCACCTTTGGCAATGGTGACCACTTCGCTACCATCAGTTACGGTAATGCTACGATCCTGTTTAACTTCCAGAGTTTGCTTGTTTTCTATTTTGCCAGTTTGGTCATTATGGATAACAAAGTTGTGATCCTTACCGGCTTCCATATAGATTTCTTCGTTGCCACCTTTGTCATCAAAGCGCAACTCGTTAAAGGTGCTGCCCTCATACTCGGTTTTCCAGCCACTTTGGGTGGCGGTGTAATTGGGGCCTGGATTATCGCCGTTATATACTGCACCGGTAATCAATGGTCTATCCGGGTCGCCATTAATGTAGGTAACAACCACTTCCTGGTTTACCCTGGGTACAAAGTTTGCCCCCCAGTTTTTTCCGGCAAAAGACTGCATCACTCTGACCCAGCAACTATTTTGTTGTGAGTTCCAGGGGAACTTCACTTTCAGTTGGGTGTAGGGGTCCTGAGAACTGTCGGATGCGGTTGCTTTTACTTCCAATACACGTGCCACTTGTGGTGAGTGTATTTTCTTTGCAGAAACATTCGGCTGTGGGCGTGGCATTACCGCAGAAGGAATACAGCTGAAGGTATTGTGGAAGTGGGTTTCGTTACTGTTACCGTCTGCAGCTGAAACATGCACAGACGTAATAAGATACTTCCCCTTTTCTGACGACAGGCTGTGGTCAAAATTAAAACGTCCGCCGGCAGTAAAGGAGGGGCAGTCACTACGTCCATGGCTGACATCAAATAGCGCTTCCTGTGCTTCCATAGCACGTTCTGCCAGTGCTTTATGGTAGCTATCAGTAAATTTGTGTTTGTGTTCACCATCAGTCTGGAAATGGTTCAGGCCATATAAGCCGCGCATGTAGTTAGAAACATCATTCAGCTTACTGGTGGTTTTAACTTGCTGCTTATTGTCTTTGGTAGCAGTAAATTCACTGTAATCTTTGAGCTCAAAACCGCCGCCATGGTAGTTGAAGTTTCTTCTCCAGCTACTCACTGTGTTTTTTGTGGGATGGCTACCGCCTCCGTCATACTCAATTTTTTCACTTTCACAGTCGTAAAAATCTTGAGGATCATCGCAGAGTACAAGCTCATGCTGCCCTTCAGAGTGCTTGAAGTAGTAGGAAATACCCTCTTCAGCCATTAAGCGATTGATAAATTCAAAGTCGCTTTCATCAAACTGTACACAGTATTCACGGGTGATGTATTCGGCATTTAGCTTTAAGGTCAGTTTGATAACCTTGCTGTATTCACCGAGCACTTCTTCGAGAATTTGCTTGGCGGACTTCTTTTCGAAAACTCTGTTGGAGCCTCCGAGGCTCGTGAACCACAGGCCAGGTTGAAGAATTGCGCTATAACTACGCACGCCTTCGGCGTTTACATCGTGAAGGGAGAACTGGGTAACATAGCCGTTAATGTGGCGTGGTGTCTCAGAGTGGTGAATCGAAACAGTTACTGGTTTGCCGACAAGATCTTTTTGCTCAATAGCGTGATCATCAGAAAGAAGTTGTACTTCATAGCGGAATAGCTTGGAGACATGCTCCTCGCCTTGTAAGGTCGTTGCGATCAAAGCATCCGAGCCGACTGGGCTGTCGACCGTAATCATTCTTTTATCTTGATTGAGTGTAGCCATGGGCAGCCCCAACTATCCCTACGGTGCCAAATAAGAAATGAGATTTTAGAAATCTGCAGTTCTTTAGGTCAGTGCTCGTATAAGCACTCAGCTAAAGAACTGGAGGGCGGTAGCCCGCAGGTACTCTGCAGGCCACCGTTCAACCCGAAAAGAGTCGAACCAATTACAGCGGAGTCGCTGTGGTGAGGTCGTATCCAACCTTCATGTTCTTCGGGTTCTTGTTAGTCTTATCAGCGTGGTCGAGTTCGGCTTCGATTTTGGCAAAGCTCAGAGATACGGACTCCTGAGGAGCACCGCCGGCAGAAGCACCAATGCTGTAAGAGGAGATGATTACGTCAGTCAGCTTGTAAACCGCGTACTTTTCTACAGAGTTGGCGCCGGTCTGTACAACATGAATCTCTACGGGCACACCTTCGTCGCCAGTGACAGAAGACTTGAACAAACCACCGGAAGAAGCGTCAATACGCTTGGTGAAAGTGACTTCGCTCAGGCTGGGGCGAGAGGCTTCACGGTTGGAGGTAGCACCGGCTTCCATGGTGATACCGCGGCCAACACCAAAGTTGAAGCTGTCAACTTCGATCCAGTCTTCGTAACCTTTGGCGGTGACGTTGCCTTTGGTGGCTTTGTTATTGAAGTTCATGTAGATAGCCATGGGGATTCCCTCTTGGTTGGCTTTTGATGTTGGTGGTTAATCCTTTACCA
>NZ_AQYJ01000026.1 GCF_000380565.1 Microbulbifer variabilis ATCC 700307 | reverse complement strand
GGACGGGATAACCGCTGAAAGCATCTAAGCGGGAAGCCTCCTTCAAGATAAGATCTCCCTGGGAACTTGATTCCCCTAAAGGGCCGTGGAAGACTACCACGTTGATAGGCTGGGTGTGGAAGCGTTGTGAGGCGTTGAGCTAACCAGTACTAATTGCCCGTGCGGCTTGACCATACAACAGAGATGGTTACTAACGACTAGCTAAGCTAGCGGATTGTGAGTTAGAGACATACGATCGCTTGCGGTGTATTACTACAGATTGTTTTACCGACTTATTTGGGGTTATCGCCGGTCAACAACATGACCGAGGCAAACAGCGATAACGCGGCAGGCCAAGCACATTGCTTATAAGACCAGCGCCAACCCAAGCCAGTTTGCCTGACGACAATAGAGTTGTGGAACCACCTGATCCCTTGCCGAACTCAGAAGTGAAACGCAACATCGCCGATGGTAGTGTGGGGCTTCCCCATGTGAGAGTAGGTCATCGTCAGGCTTCTAATCCGAAAGGGCCACCCAATGGGTGGCCCTTTTTTTATGTGTGAAAAAAACAAATAAAGACCTAAATTATGATTCCGCACTCTGGGAAAGGCCGTAAAGTCCGGATGTGGGTTGTGTTTATCTATTTTTAGGCTTCAAATTACTTGATTAGCTTCACTAAAAGATAATACTTAACTGGAATACAATAAGTAACATGTGGGCTGTAACTGACTATTTCAGTCGCTATGGAGTAATAATCATTTTGAAAATAATAAATAGGGTCAAGGGGGCTTTATGCCAGGTAGGGTGAGATTTTTAATAATTGCTTTAATTATGCTGCTATCTTCTTGTGCAACTGTGGAATTAACAGATGCAGGAAGAGATATACAAATTGTGCAACAGATATCTATTTCTGATCTTGATAAATATTATGAAGTTGGTGAGGTTGCTTGTAACTTTGGATTTAATGCACGATCAGCAATCACTAATATAAAGCAATGCCGAACTGATTTGAAGAATCAAGCGGCACAGTTAGGGGGGCATGTGATTGTTATAGAGCACCAGCAACTCGGAACAGGAGGGGGAACATCCTATGGTAAGGGGTATTCTGGCTGCCCAAACTGTATTTCGATGGTGGGAACCACCTATAAGGAAAAAGATACTGCTACAAACAATAAAAACTAATTCGATTTAAATCAGATAGTGAATCAGGTGCTCTTTTAAAAGTTATATTAAAAGAGCATTATTCTGTCAGGACGATTTTACTTTCATTAAATGGCTTTTAGGGGCTGTTGTTTTGAATTTATAAGATTTATCTCTTATGTTTTCAATTTTCACTAGATGTCATTCATTACTTTATATTTATATATAAAGTCGATATGCAAAGTATCGATTATAGCGTTCCTTCACTTTAATTCTAACAGTATTGACTATTAAAGACCATTGCATCGTAAATATGGGATGTTAAATTTCTGCTGAATGCGGTGCCAAAAGGTAAGCTTAGTTCCCACTTCTATAAATTATTTCTTAGAAATTCTACCAAGTAAGGCTAGAAAATATCTTCCCTGGTAACATAGATAAAACACCATGAGGATATAAACCATGTGGAAGCTTAAGTTTCTTTATGTAGTCTTGGGAGCTTTGACCACTTTCACTATTTTTAGTGGTTATTCAAAGTTTTCTGATTTTCCTTTAGGTTATGAAAAAACGAAGCATCGAGAGATTGCAGCTCGGGTAGGTAAGCATGAAATTAGCATTGAGGCACTGGATAGCGAGCTTCAATTTGCTCTATATGATATAGCTGAAATGCAATACGAGTTACGATTAAATAAGCTTCATGAATTAATAGGTAGTACGGGGGAGGGTAGAGCTGATATCGAGATATTATTACCTTTTCCACAGCCGCCTCGTATCGAGCTGACTTATAGTGCACGAAATATTCGAGGAAATCCCCGGGCGCCTGTCACCATCGCAGTATTTTGTTCTTTTCAGTCGCCACATTGTAAATCCACTCAGCCTGTGTTTAGGCGCTTAATGGTTGAGTATCAGGAATGGATAAGGCAGGTTAATTTCGATTTTCCTTTGAAGTTTCATAGAGAGGGTGTAATGGCTGCAGCTGTAACACGTTGTGCAGCAGAGCAAAGCAAGTTTTGGGAGTACCATGATGCATTATATACTCTGGCTCCAAGCGTTAATAAAAACGAATACGTACGCTTGGCTAAACAGCTTCAAATGGATAGTTCACAGTTTGATCGTTGTAGAGCTGACGGGCTATATAGATCTCAGGTGCTTGAAGACCAAAAACTAGCCATTGCTCTTGGACTAAAAAATGTACCCGTAGTTTTTATCAACGGCTTATACCTAAAGGGACCTCGCACTTTTGAACAGTATTCTTTCTGGATTGAAAAGGAATTGTATTCTTTGGGAATAAACCCAAAAGATGAAGCTGTCCAGAAAGATAGCAATAATATCAATGAGCGAAATTTACCCTTAACTAAATTGCCGCTTCGACTGCTTGGGATTAGCGAGTCGAGTGTCAAAAATAGATCAAAAGCATTAATTGAAGTGAATGGGGCAACGGCTCAATATTTCACTTTGGGACAAGCGCTTTTAGAGGGAGTCTCGCTGCTGCGGCTCTATTCCAAGTTTGCCGTCATTGAGAGCAATGAGGGATTGGCGAAACTTCCCCTTGAAGGTGAAGAGGGCACTGATATTTTATTGACCCAGTCATATATACATAGTGAGAAACTTAAGCGTCGTATTGAACAACCGATGGGACCTGGAACCCGTCAGCTAATCTCTCCATCTGGAGTGCTTACCCTGGGGCAGGAATGGTTGAGTAGACAATTGGAGGAGCGTGAAATCCTGGAGTCTAAGTTTACAGAGGCAGAACTGGAAGTCGAAGGGTATCACCTGATGCGACTGGAAGGCGTTGCTGATAATGAATTCTTTACTGCATTAGGCTTTCAGGAAAATGATGTATTGCTGAGGGTTAATGATAGCTGGGTTCATAGTGGTCAAAATGCCCTATGGGATGCGCTGACCAGCGGAAAGATAATTGATGTGGCATTCATGCGTAAGGGATTGCCACATCGATTACAGTACGTTGTTGAAGAGTTAGGATACTTTGAAGAAGAGCCGGATAGCGAGAAAGAATAACAGAAATAAGAAATGAGCCTGCTGTAACAACAATCTAAAAAAGCAACAGGCTCTATATCCACCGAGCAGTAAAATTTGAACTTAATTACTTATCTGTATTGCCTTGCCACAAAAGATCAGCCACTATATTCTGGCCTTGGACACTGGGATGGAAGCAGTCACCGCCATCAATATCGTCCTTACCAAATTGGAAAGTACCGGCATTTACCTCACCTTCACCAGTGTACTCGGCTATTACTTCAACGCCATTGGTGCCATTATAGCTTTCTGCCTCCTCGGCAAGTATTTCGTTATATCGACGTTGGGCTGCGCTAATACCGTTGTAGCGAGTGGTAAAATCCTCTCCATTCATAGTACCGCCATTGGTAGCAATTCGGCAGATACCAAAGGTAGACCAGACACTTTCACAGTCTACCCGAGAGTTTCCGGCTTGCTTTTCCAACCCTGCTGCGCGCAGGTCTTGTACACGGGGTACCGAACCGAGAAGAATAGTAGAGCCATTGGGCAGGCCTTCGACCAGTTTGTCTAACCCCGCGCGAATTGCAGAGCGCCATTCACTATCAGTGTAAAGTGGATCATCACAATTCGCCGGATCTACACACTCGCGGTTACAGATATCATTACCGCCTAAAACTACTTCTACGTGGTCAGCTACATTATTCTGCGAAAGAATCCGGTCGGCTTGAGTAGAGAAATTGTCTCCACCACTGAGCATTTCCGCTCCAGATTCCGCCGCATTTTTATTAGCGGCCATATTTGGTGAATTAACTTTATACTTGTCATGAATACTTTCAACTGAATTGTCATCACCATCAAACCAGGAGTGCTCTGGTTGGTCTCCACCAAGGAGACAGAAAAGATCCCAGAAATACTTATTGCGGGTACAGTCCGCTCCGAATGCCATGGTAATACTGTCACCCGCGGCGACCGACTTGGAGGGGGCTGCCATTGCTGGCTGTATCGACAAAACGCACAAAGCCAGGGTTATTACTACTCCATATTTATTCCACATTGTGTTTTCTCCCACACCGACTTTCGTCGTAGATAATTATTTTTTTGGTACTGCATCGGTGAACCAGTGGAGTGTAGGTCGGAGTGGAAAAGGGAGAGAAGTGAATGCTTCCGACTAATTAGTCAGAGTTTAATAAGTTGAAGTGGGTTGGGGTTTTGTCGTCTGTAACATTTCTTTCTGCAAGGCCACTTCTATTAAAGATCTATGCGATGATATTTATCCGCCCGGGTGACCTTCTGTTCATATCTGTTAGCTTCCACTATACTGCGCTCTACTTGTCGGAGTGCCTGTGGGCTGAGATCGCTGATGCGAGATCCGTTGAACCTGATCGGGGTAACCCCCGCGTAGGGAACAAGATCTGAAGTCGCCTGTTTTTTTACAGTTTGGCGTCTTTTCTCTTTGTATGTGCCCTGGATGCTGCGACCTTTAAATTCCCAAGTTTTAAGGTTACGCATGTCTGAGATCATTGAACAATCCGGTAAAGCCGGAAAGTCCTCCCGCGCTGCCAGTCGCGATTCCGCTAAAGAATTTCTTGAGAATCTTACAGTTCAGTCTTTCCCTAACTCGAGCAAGGTGTATTTGCCCGGTGAAACTCCCGACATCCAGGTTGGTGCCCGCCAGATCTGTTTGGGAGATAGTCTGGTAGGCGGGGATGCAGAGAATCCGGTGTTTGAACCCAATGAGCCCCTCACTATTTACGACACTTCGGGCCCCTATTCTGAACCCAATTTTAAAGTGGATGTACGGGAAGGGCTGCCCAAATTGCGCCAGGGCTGGATAGAGGGCCGCAGAGATACTGAACTGCTGGACTCTCGCCAAGCGGCCTACAGCCAGAAGCGTATGGCGGACCAGGGGCTGGATCATATCCGCTTTGAAAACCTTCCCGGCCCTCGCCGGGCCAAACCGGGACAGAATGTATCGCAGATGCACTATGCCCGCCGCGGCATTATTACCCCAGAGATGGAATTTATCGCAGTGCGCGAAAATATGGGGCGAGCCAAGTTGGCAGCGGAAATGAGTGAAAGTGAATACCAGAAGGCACGTGATGGTATTTACATCCCCGAGCAAATCACGCCGGAATTTGTGCGCCGGGAAGTTGCAGAAGGGCGGGCAATTATCCCGGCGAATATTAATCACCCGGAAGTGGAGCCGATGATTATCGGGCGCAACTTCCTGTGCAAGGTGAATGCAAATATTGGTAATTCTGCTGTGACTTCTTCCATTGAAGAGGAAGTAGAGAAACTGGTTTGGTCTACCAAGTGGGGCGCGGACACAGTGATGGATCTGTCTACCGGCGCCAATATCCACGAAACCCGCGAGTGGATTCTGCGCAACTCGCCAGTGCCCATCGGTACTGTGCCAATTTACCAGGCGCTGGAGAAAGTAGACGGAATCGCCGAAGAACTTAACTGGGATGTGTTCCGCGATACCTTGATTGAGCAGGCAGAGCAGGGGGTGGATTACTTCACTATTCATGCTGGCGTGCTTTTGCGCTATGTGCCGCTCACTGCCAAACGTATGACCGGGATTGTTTCTCGCGGTGGTTCCATTATGGCCAAATGGTGCCTCGCCCATCACCAAGAGAATTTCCTCTACACCCACTTCGAGGAAATCTGCGAGATTATGAAGGCTTACGATGTGAGCTTTAGTCTCGGTGATGGCCTGCGCCCGGGCTCAATTGCGGATGCTAACGATGAAGCCCAGTTTGGCGAGCTGCACACGCTTGGCGAGCTGACTGAAATTGCCTGGAAGCACGATGTTCAGACCATGATCGAAGGCCCCGGCCATGTGGCTATCCATAAGATCAAAGAAAATATGGATGAGCAGCTAAAGCACTGCCACGGCGCACCTTTCTACACTCTAGGTCCGTTGACCACGGATATTGCTCCCGGCTACGACCACATTACTTCCGGCATCGGCGCTGCACTTATCGGCACCTACGGCTGCGCCATGCTCTGCTATGTGACCCCCAAAGAGCACCTGGGCCTACCCAATAAAGAGGATGTTAAAGAGGGCCTTATGGCCTATAAGATTGCGGCTCATGCCGCAGACTTGGCCAAAGGGCATCCGCGGGCACAGAAGCGCGATGACGCCCTGTCAAAAGCCCGCTTTGAATTCCGTTGGGAAGACCAGTTCAATCTCGGCTTGGACCCGGAGCGGGCACGCACCTATCACGATGAAACCTTGCCAAAGGAATCCGGCAAGGTAGCTCACTTCTGCTCCATGTGCGGCCCAAAATTCTGCTCCATGAAAATCACCCAGGATGTGCGCGATTATGCGGCCAAGCAGGAAGCGGCACAGGGCATGGAGGAAATGTCGATTAAATTTAAGGACATGGGCAGCGAGATTTATCACAAGGGCTGATGAGTATTTTGGGGGAGAATCCTCTCCCCCAAGAATCGGATAGCAAAAGTACGGCGAGTGCACAGAGTTTATCGCCGGGTGTCGATTTGGATTTGCGAAGATAGGTGGTCTGTGACAAGCGAAACCAAAGCCAAAGTAGCTATTGCCGGTGGCGGCCTGTTAGGTCGCTTGCTCGCCTGGCGGCTCTGCCAACGGGAACTGGATATCACCCTGTTTGAAGCGGGTGATTTGTCGGCACCAGTCGGGGGAGCCTGCTGGGCGGCAGCGGGAATGATCTCACCACTATCGGAATTAGTGCACAGCGATAAACAGGTTTACAACCTGGGGCTGAAAAGCCTTGAGCTTTGGCCTGAGTGGGCCCGGCAGCTGAAGGAGCAGAGCGGGCAGGACGTGGAATACCGCAGGGCGGGCTCAGTGCTGGTTGCTCACGGCAAGGATAGAAGTGAGCTGTTGCAATTCCTGCGGGAGTTACAGGGCAAGTTGGGTGAATCTGCCAGGGAGCAGGTGCAACCACTCGATAGCAATACTTTAGCGAAATTAGAGCCCTCCTTACACGGCTTTGAGCAGGGGCTTTACCTGCGGGGTGAGGCGGATATCAATAATCACCGCCTATTGCCCGGGTTACTCAGCGTATTGCACCGAGGTGCAGTCTCTCTGCGAGAGCACAGCAAGGTAAATTGCGAAGCCGGGTATATCTCTGTGAACTCGGAGCGCGAAGAATTTGATTGCGTGATCGACTGCCGTGGTCTCGGTGCCAAGGGGCAGATTGAAGGCTTACGCGGTGTCCGTGGTGAGGTGATGGTGGTGGAATCCCGGGAAGTGGTTTTGCAGCGTCCAGTGCGCCTGCTCCACCCACGCTATAAGCTCTACGCTGTACCACGCAGCGATGGACGCACTGTAATCGGCGCCACAGAAATTGAGAGCGAAGACCAGTCGCCCATTTCCGTCCGCTCCAGTATGGAATTGTCTTCCGCGCTTTACTCCCTCAACCCGGCTTTTGCCGAGGCTCGTATTGTTGAGACCCGCGTAAATTGTCGCCCCGCCACTATGGATAATATGCCTTATATCCACAGCGAGGATGGCCTGATTCGGGTGAATGGCCTTTACCGTCACGGTTATCTTTTAGCGCCGGCAGTAGTGGAGCAAGTGGAGAGTCAAGTGGCACAACAACTGTTACAGGTGGTTTGATGCAGGTATTAATTAATGGGGAAACTCAGAGCCTTGAATCCCCGCTAAAACTCTCTGTGCTTTTACAGCAGCTCGGCTATCGCGGAGAAACATTTGCCGTTGCGATCAACGGTGGATTTATTCCCCGTACGGAATATAGCAATACACAGATAAATAACGGCGATAGCCTGGATATTGTTGCTCCGGTAGTGGGGGGGTAAAGGTGAGCGATCTACTAACACTGTACGGAAAGGCATTTAACAGCCGGCTTTTGGTGGGCACCGCCCTGTATCCATCCCCTGCGATTATGCGCGAATCCGTGCAAGCCTCAGCTTCGGAAATTATTACTTTGTCCCTGCGCCGGCAAAATCCGGCACAGCAGCAGGACAATAGATTTTGGGATTATATTCGCGAGTCCGGCTGTCAGCTGTTGCCCAATACCGCCGGTTGTAAATCGCCGCGAGAAGCGGTGGAGCTGGCAAAAATGTCCCAGGAAATTTTCCAGACCGATTGGCTCAAGCTGGAAGTGATTGGTGATGATTACAATTTGCAGCCAGACCCCTTTGGCCTGGTAGAAGCTGCGCGGGAATTAATTCAGTTAGGCTTCAAGGTTTTGCCTTATTGCACAGATGACCTGGTGTTGTGTCGAAAACTTTTGGATGTGGGTTGCGAGGTATTAATGCCCTGGGGGGCTCCCATCGGTACCGGGCAGGGCCTGCTCAATAAATATAACCTGCAAACACTGCGCGAGCGCCTGAGTGATGTACCGCTCATTATTGACGCCGGAATCGGTGCGCCATCACAGGCGGCAGAAGCACTGGAGATGGGCTTTGATGCGGTGTTATTGAATACCGCGATTGCAAAAGCCCAGGATCCGGTACTGATGGCTAATGCTTTTAAACTGGCTGTGGAATCCGGGCGCGCCGCCTTTAATGCCGGCTTGATGCTCAGGCGTCAAACTGCCAGCCCCAGCACCCCCACCCTGGATATGCCGTTCTGGCAGCAGGCAGAGAGCATATTGCAGGATTAGTATTTTTATGCGCGATCAACTTCAATCGAAAAAGCCAATTGTCTGGACCATTGCCGGCAGTGACTCCGGCGGTGGCGCCGGCATTCAGGCGGACCTGCTGACTTTTGCCGATCTCGGCTGCCATGGTTGCAGTGCTATCACGGCCAATACCGCGCAGAATACGGTGGAAGTCACTGCAATTAATGCAGTTTCCCTAGAGGTCTTGGCTTCACAATTGCGGGCCTTACAGCGGGATCTATTTCCTGCCGCAATTAAAATCGGTCTGCTAGCGAATGCTGAACAAGTTGTTGCGGTGGCAGATTTCCTGCGCCAGCTGAAAGCGGTGCAGCCGGTTCCGGTTATATACGACCCGGTTGCTGTTGCCACCAACGGAGCCGGGCTCACCGAAGGGAATATTACCGCAACGGTGTTGGCTCAGTTGATGCCACAGTGTGATCTGGTCACTCCCAATTTACATGAATTGGAATGGCTTACTGGAGCCAGTGTCACGGGTGCGGAATCTATTGTGCAAGCTGCGCGTCAGTTGCACGCCCAGGGCGGTACTGCAATTTTAGTTACCGGCGGCCATACCCAATTGCGTGCGGGAGAAGTTTCCGACTTACTGTGGGATGGTGAAAAGGCCGATTGGATTATTGGCCGGGAAGTGTCCAGTACAGGCACACATGGCACAGGCTGCACTCTGTCCTCCGCTATTGCCGCCTGCCGCGCCTTGGGCTATCCGTTGCGAGATGCCTGCGTCGTGGGTAAAGCCTATGTTCAGCGGGGCTTGTGCCGGGGAAATAATACACACATCGGCGCTGGTGCCGGCCCTGTAGGCCACTGTGGCTGGCCCCTGGATTTAATCGACTTCCCGGAGATTTTAGTGCCGGGAGAAGAGCGTGCGCTGGATTATGGTTTTGGTGCGGCCCAGCCTCTTGTTCAAGGGTTTGCCCAAACAGACTCTCAAGCATTGGGTTTATATCCGGTTGTGGATACAGTGGAGTGGTTGCAGCGCTTGGCCGAGCTGGGGGTGCGTACTTTACAGCTGCGAATAAAGAATCCGGGTGGGGACCTGCGCGCACAGATTGAGCGTGCAGTGGCTATTGGCAGGACGTATAACCTGCGCCTGTTCATCAATGATTACTGGCAGTTGGCGATTGAGTGCGGCGCCTACGGTGTGCATTTGGGCCAGGAGGATTTGCAGTCTGCTGATCTGAGGGCAATTCAAGCGGCAGGATTGAAGCTGGGTATCAGTACCCACGGCTTCTATGAATTACTATTGGCCTACCGTTATCGCCCCAGCTACCTGGCGATTGGTGCAATTTATGCGACCAACACCAAGGATATGTCGGATCAGTTGCAGGGCGTGCAGAAACTTGCGCGAATGGCAGCACTATTGCCCGATTATCCACTCGTGGCAATTGGTGGTATTAATATGCAGCGGGCCAGTGAGGTTATCGCTAGCGGCGTTGGCAGTATCGCCGTGGTCAGCGCTGTTACTAAAGCGGAAGACTACAAGCAGACGGTTGCCGATTTTAATGTCCTGTTGAAAGGTAAGCATGCGGAAGTAGAGCCATGTTAAGTAGTAAGGAATTACAGCGTTACAGTCGCCAGATAATGTTGCCCCAGGTGGGTGAAGAGGGACAGAAAAAGCTGTCTTCTGCGCGAATTCTGATTGTTGGCTTAGGTGGGCTCGGCAGCCCGGCAGCGATGTATCTAGCCGCAGCCGGTATTGGAGAGCTGCACCTGGTGGATGGTGATCATATCGATCTCTCCAATTTACAGCGCCAGGTTTTGTACAAAACCAATCACCAGGGAAAATCCAAAGCCATGGTGGCTGCACAACAATTGGCTGCGGCCAATCCAACTATTCGCATTCACCCCCACAGCCAAATGGCGAATGAATCCTGGCTGCGTGAGCAGGTAAAACAGGTGGATCTGGTGTTGGACTGCACCGATAACCTGGAAATCCGCCATACGATCAACCGGGTTTGTTATCAGGCAGGATGTCTGGTGGTAATGGCATCGGTGCAGGGGTTTTCCGGCCAGCTGATTAGTTTTGATTTTTCTGAAGGAAAAGGTCCCTGTTATGCCTGCCTGTTTCCGCCCCAGGAGCAGGCTGAAGTCCAGAACTGCTCTACAGCAGGTGTGATCGGTCCTGCGCTGGGTGTAGTTGGCAGTATGCAGGCTCTGGAGGCCATAAAGTACTTGGTAGGGTTGCCGGTATCGAGCTTGAATAAATTGCACTTAATCGAGACGGAAAGCTTAGCTCTGCAAACTTTGCAGCTGCCGAGCCATAGTAATTGCCCGGTTTGTAATACCTAGCAACTTTGTTTCCTCTTAAATTTTTCTTTCAGTAGATTTATACAGGGCTGGCAATATGAGCATATGCATAGCCAATATGCTTTATTTTTGCTCCTTTTTTGGCGTAATAATTATCTTTTTACTTTAGACCTACAGTTGCTCTAGAGCAGGGTTCCGCCAGACTCAAGGTATATTTCGAGTTAGTTGCCTGGATAAATATGTTTGCCTTTTTAGTGTCTTATAAACTTGGCTCGGCTATATAGATAAGCTATCAACCCGATAGCTTGTGAGAAATCTTTAAAGCTATCAGAATGGCATCACAACCACTTCGGTGACAAAAGTATTGGAAGAAGGATTTGTTTAATGAAAAAAATCGATATTGGTATTAGCGAAAAAGATAGGGAAAAGATCGCTGGTGGTCTCAAGCACTTGCTGGCGGATAGTTACACTCTGTACCTGCAAACGCACAACTTCCATTGGAATGTTACCGGGCCATTTTTTCGTGAACTGCACCTGATGTTTGAAGAGCAGTATAACGAGCTGGCCACCGCGGTAGATGATATTGCCGAGCGGATTCGCACCTTGGGGGTTTCTGCGCCAGGCACCTACCAGGCTTTTGGGCAGTTGAGCTCTATTAAAGAAGTTGTGGAAATTCCCGCAGCCGAGGATATGGTGAAAATTCTCACCAAGGGCCATGAGCAAGTGATTAAAACTTGCCGCGATGTATTAAAAGCTGCGCAAAAGGGAGAGGATGAATCGACTATTGCCCTGGTATCCGATCGTATGAGTGTCCATGAAAAAACTGCCTGGATGCTGCGCGCCACCAGCAGCAAGTAGTGGCTGGCCCTCTGGGCAAGTTACTGTTCCTGCGGTGCTTACTGCTCGGTGAGCAACTCCAGGAAAGCACCGGCGGGTGCAGAGAGGTTGCCGCGGCTTTTGAGCAGCGTGCCAACTTCCTGTGTCACCGCCGGAGCGGAGAGAGGCAGACAGGTTAAACCATGCTCTCGCATTTGTGCCTCACAAAGACTTGGTACGGCACTGACTCCCAAGCCTGTCCTGATCAGCTGCCCGATAGTGCTTAGTTGGTTGGCTTCACAAACATATTGAGCGGCTTTCCCACACTGGTTAAAGGCAGTATCCGTCCAGCGCCTTACCGCTGATCCACGGTTCATCGATATAAAAGGGTGAGTGGCCAAGTCGCGCCAGCGTATTGTCTTTTTTTCCGCCAATATGTGCTCTTTGGGCACTACTGCGATAAAACGATCGCGTTCAAAGGGCACAAACTCCATTCCGCCCAGTTCATCCGGGCGAAAACTGATACCCAATTCCGCGCGTCCCTCCTGCACCGCCTCTACAACCCGTTCCATAACCACATCTTCCAGCACAATATTGATTTGGGGAAACTTCTGGTGGAAGTCAGCCAATAGAGAGGGTACCCGGTTTAAGGCAAAAGCGGGGATAACCGCCAGCCGTAGCTGGCCGCGTTCCAGGCGGAAGCGCTGCTGTATAGCATCCAGTGATTGGTCCCAGCTATTAAGCAGTTGTTCCGCACGAACCAGGAACTCGCGTCCTTCTGGGGTCAAGACCAGTTGGCGACCATCGCGACTGAATAGGGGGCCTCCGGTGGCTTCTTCCAGATTACGGATGGCTATAGAGAGCGCCGGCTGGGAAGAGTGTAACTGGGCACTGGCCTGCGCCAAGCTGCGGCTGCGCGCTACGACAACGAAGGCACGAAGTTGTTTAATAGTAGCGCTCACTGGGGCTCCAGATACTTCAGGGAATGTTAAATTTTATTAAAGAAACCATCGAAAGATTAAAATAGTTTAAAGTCGTCGGGCAAGGCATGATTGCCGCTTTCGCCCTGGCGAAGGTCAAACAATCACCGAGAATAATGAACCTACAAGGTCTGTTGAGATGAAGGACAATGCACAACCCCTTTGGCAACCGAGCCCAAAGGCCATAGCCTCAACCCAAATGGATGAGTTTCGCCGGCTGGTTAATGAGAAACACCAGCTACAGCTGGAAAACTACAACGCGCTATACCAGTGGTCTGTTGAAGAGCGCGAGGACTTCTGGAGCGATTTGTGGGATTTCTGCGAAGTAGAAGCTGGTGTGCGCGGAGAAGAGATCTTGGGCCACGACAGTATGCCGGGTGCTGAGTGGTTCCCCGGTGCACAACTTAATTTTGCTGAGAACCTGCTGCGCTACCGCGACGATAAGGCGGCTTTGGTTGAGCGCCTGGAGAATGGTAGCCGCCGCCAGCTCAGTTACGCGCAGCTGTACGACCGGGTAGAGCGCTTGGCTTCAGCCCTGGCCAATCAGGGCGTGTCCAAAGGGGATCGTGTGGCTGGCTTTATGCCAAATGTGATCGATACCGTAGTGGCCATGTTGGCAACTACTAGCCTCGGTGCTATCTGGACTTCCTGTTCGCCGGACTTTGGCATTAATGGTGTGTTTGACCGTTTCGGCCAAGTGGAGCCGAAAGTGCTATTTGCCTGCGAGGGCTATCTCTATAACGGCAAAGTGATCGACTCGCTGCCGCGCCTGCGTGAGATAGTGGCCCGTATCGATTCTATTGAGAAGCTGGTGGTGGTACCTGTCGCCCGCTCTCAAGAGGAAACGGCTCAAGTACTAGCGGCAGAACCGCTGGATAAAGTGGTGTTACTGTCGGAGTTCGAAGCTGCAGCGCCCAAGCGCGAACTTACCTTTGCCCAGACCGCATTCGATCACCCCCTGTATATCATGTACTCTTCGGGTACCACTGGAGTGCCGAAGTGCATAGTGCACGGGGTGGGTGGTACCTTACTCCAACATCTGAAGGAGCATCGCCTACATTGCGACTTGCGTCGTGAGGATTCCCTGTTCTACTTCACCACCTGCGGCTGGATGATGTGGAACTGGCTGGTAAGTGGCCTGGCTTGCGGTGCAACTCTGGTGCTGTTTGATGGCTCTCCCTTCTATCCAGAGGCCAGGGGCCTATGGGATATGGCAGATGAGGAAGGCATTAGCGTATTCGGCACCAGCGCCAAGTATATTGCCGCCCTGGAGAAGAGCGGCTGTAAGCCTCGGGAAAGCCACAAACTGGAGAAGCTGCGCGCGGTGCTGTCTACCGGCTCGCCACTGGCCCATGAAGGCTTCCGCTATGTTTACCGAGACATAAAGAAAGACTTGTGCCTGTCTTCTATTTCCGGCGGCACCGATATTATTTCATGCTTCGCCCTGGGTAACCCGACTTTGCCGGTTTATGCGGGAGAACTTCAGTGCCGCGGCTTGGGTATGGCTGTGGAGGTCTGGAATGACGATGGTAAACCAGTAACTGCAGCGAAAGGGGAGCTGGTGTGCGCCAAATCCTTCCCCTGTATGCCGATCGGCTTCTGGAATGACCCCGATGGGACAAAATATAACAGTGCATATTTTGAAAACTGGCCGGGCGTTTGGGCGCACGGTGACTATGCGGAAATTACCTCCCATGGGGGGGTGATTATTTATGGTCGCTCCGATGCGGTACTGAATCCCGGTGGCGTACGCATCGGCACCGCCGAGATTTACCGCCAGGTGGAGAAGGTGGAGGAAGTGCTCGATAGTATCTGCATCGGCCAGCAGTGGCGGGATGATGTACGCGTGGTGCTCTTTGTTGTGCTTCGTGAGGGAGTGGAACTGGATGAGGATTTGGTGCAGAAAATCCGCTCCACTATTCGCGCTAACACTACCCCGCGTCATGTACCGGCCAAGGTAATTCAGGTGGCGGATATTCCGCGTACTATTAGCGGAAAAATTGTCGAGTTGGCAGTGCGTAATGTGGTGCACGGCAAGTTGGTCAAGAATAAGGAAGCCCTTGCTAACCCTGAGGCTCTGGCACAGTTCGAAAACCTGCCGGCTCTGGCTGAGGACTGAAGCTATTAATTAAGGGGGAAGGGTACGTAGGCGGGCGTCATTTTGTTTACCCGCGTTCTGCGCTACCCTTGCCATATAGTAATACCAATAAATTCAAGGCAGAAGAACAGGTATGGTTACTTATCTCTATTGGGCGGCGGTTATCGCCCTGGTCATTCTCTCCCTTTTTGTTGGCAGCCGTATGGGCAGCTTGAAAATTGGCGCTATTGCGGCCGCAGTTTTCTTCTTTGCGGGTTGGTTGGCGTATTACTTCCACTACGAACAGGTCTTTGTAAAACGCTTCGGTGGGGTGATGCGTATTTCCGTGCCCGATGGTTACCGACATATTGGCGCCACCTGGAAAGAGGACAATCTCTGGATTGAGAACTACGACCCCAAAACCAATCAATGTATTTTTACTGAATACTCCAAGGGAAATATTCTCGAAGGGCGAGTGATAATTCAGGATTGTAATCCGTTACTTGGCAATCTCAGCTCCCAGCCATAAGCTACTTGTTTATTCCTGGCCGGCGATTGATGCAATGTGAAGCTATCAATTGCTTTGCTTTTCGCCGGCAAACTTCACCTGGACATTACCAGTTCTGGGGCAAAATCGTATGTGAAGGGAATGGATACCTGGAAGTGCGCGGAGTAGCCGCTGCGGTCAACGGATTAATATTTTGCGAACTCTCTTTATCTCCCTGCTTATCGGTTTTGCATTGCTGCCTCTGCAGCAGGCAATAGCTATCCCTTTTTTCTCCAAATTACCTAGCTTTTCATTGTATGTACAAGGTGATTCCCAGCTGCAAGAAAAATTGAGTAAAGAACTCAATGAACTTCGCAAGAACAGCAGCGCCCTTGAGAGCTATGAAGACCCACAGGATGTAGCCCACTACGAACGCGGCAACCTCGCAAAATTGCTGCGTTCGGAGGGGTACTATGACGCTACTGTACGAGAGTCTGTACTGAGCAATGAAATTGTTTACCAGGTTGTACCAGGCCCACAGTACCTGATCAAAAGTCTGGATATTGAAATGCCTGTAGAACTGCGTGCGGGCTTTCCCGGCTTGCCTATCTCAGTTGGCGACCCGCTTCAGGCCGATGAGGTACTCGAAGGCGTGCAGAAGATAACCACGTACCTCAACAATAATGCCTGTCTGCTCAATGTCGATGTTACCTACCAAGCTACAGTGATCCACCAGGAGGCCGCTGCTCGCCTGGTGTACCGTGTAGCGCCGAGCCCGGAGGTAATGGTGGGCGATGTACAAATTCTCGGCGCTACCTCAATTGAAGAAGACTACTTGCGCAGCAAGTTGAATATTAGTCCTGGAGACTGTTTCAGCCGCAGCAAATTGGATGCAGCCCAGTTGCGATTATTGCGCACGAATTTAATTTCCAATGTGACTCATCAGGTATCGGAACCCTATAACGGCTTGGTGGATGTCATATTTATTGTGCAAGAACGAAACCACCGTACAGTTACATTGGGGGTGGGATACACCTCTGATGAGGGCCCCGGTGTGTCCGCCAGTTGGGAGCATCGCAATATTTTTCATCGCGGTGAAAAGTTGGAAGTTGAAAGCAAGGTAAACAAAGTCAAGCAGACTTTAGAGAGCAAACTGACCATACCGCGCTTCTTTAGGGACAAGCAGCGCTTTACCGCGAGCGTGGCCCTTACCGGTGAAGATGTAGATTCTTATCGCTCCAAAGCATTGACTCTCAAGGGGCTGGTATCGCGAAAATTGAGCAAGCACCGTACTATTAGCGCAGGGGCTGAACTCAAATTCAGCCGTGTGGATGAAAAAGTGGATGGTGCTGTGGAGGATGGGGATCCGGATGAGAACTATCATCTGCTGGCATTTCCCCTTGGTTTTAAACTGAATACTACAGATAAACCACTAGATGCTCGTCGTGGGGCTACCACCGCATTGGAAATTAAGCCCTATCTGGACTTAAACAAAAACAGTACGTCCTTTGTAAAAAATATCCTGCAACTGACTGCTTATAAAACGGCAGAGTCTATGCGCTACGAACCCACACTGGCCTTGCGTATTAAAGCGGGGGCTATTACCGGTGCGGCCAACCTGGAACTTCCTGCGGATGAGCGCTTTTATGCGGGGGGCGGCGGTTCGGTGCGTGGATATGGCTACCAGGAGTTGGGGCCGCGTATTGTTGAAATTAATGAGGACGGCGAGGAAACCCTGTCCGACTCAATAGGTGGACGCGGTCTCAGTGAGGTTTCTATTGAGGGGCGCTTTCGTTTTACGGATACCTGGGGTGGGGTCTTATTCCTTGATGGTGGCAATGCCTACGAAGATCCGAGCCCTAACTTTTCAGACCTTTTTTGGGGCACAGGTTTTGGTGTGCGCTATATCACCTCTTTTGCCCCCATTCGTTTCGATCTCGCCTTTCCCCTGGATCGCCGCGATGGTGTGGATGATCGTTACCAGGTCTATATCAGCCTGGGGCAGGCTTTCTGATGGCCAGGTTGAACGCATTTGCAATGGGTTTGGCCCGGGCGCTGGGTGCTCTCCTGCGTGGTCTGTGGCGATCCTTTGGTGCTGGGGGATCGCTTCTAACCGGCCTGTGCTTACTGATTGTACTTTCATTGATTTATTTCTTGGGTACTGAACAGGGGCGGGTAAGTCTTACTCGCACAGCTTTTTATGGGGCGGAGCAGGTGATAGACGGCCTCTCTATTGAGGCGGAGGGAATTGGTAGTGAGCGCCTCGGCGCATGGTTTTTCGAGCGTCTTCGGGTAGATTTTGAGAGCAATACCCTGGCGGAGGGTTATCAACTGGAATTGGAGCTGCAAAGTTTTTCCAGTAATCCTGTCAATATTGATCGAGTTGTAGTCAAGGACTTTCTATTAAATATTGATGTACTCGATGAACTACTGAAATCCCTGGCTCGAGCGGAAGAGAAAACCGCTCAGGATTTACAGGAAGAGGCTGGTAATAGAGAAGCCACCACTTGGGAAACCTTAGTACCTAGGTTCCGCCTTGGGGAGCTACGGCTTGAGCGATTGCAATTGATCAGCAGTAAGATAACCGATATCCCTGCGATCTCTGTGTATGGCAACAGCCTCTACCGGTGGGAGGGGCAGCCCACCCAATTGCAGCTGGAAATTCGCGAATTAAGTGGTGGTGATTTGCAGTTTATTGCCGATGGGCGCGAGCGTCAGCCCGGGCGATTTGTTTTGGATTTCTCTGCCAGTGAAAAAGCACAGGGATTTGTTGGGCGGCAGTTGCATTTACCTCAGGGGCAGGGGCTGGATGCGCGAGGAAAAATTTCCCTACGCCGTCGCGATAAACAGATACAGGTTGATATTGAGTCTCTTTCCACACCTTTTTCCCAGCACAAACTGGCGCTGACAGGCAGTTTGGTTTTTGATTTGTTTCCCTGGCGGGTGCATACCGATGGCATCTGGTTACAAGTGGATGGTAAACGCAGCACCTTGTCTGGCAATATTAGCGCTGACAATATCAGCGCAGAGCTTCATCTCAATCGCTTACCTATTACACTTTCCCGCCCTTGGCAAAATGTCTTGCACAGCGGTTGGTTCAGTGCTGGCTTAACAGTTTCCGGCACATTACCGCTGCCCGATATCTCTGGCCAGGTAAAACTGAACAGTAGTTATCGGGAGCAGCCCCTGGAGCTGATAGGCGAGGTAAATACCATACAGGGAATGATTCACCTGGAGTCCCTGTGGCTGGAATTTGCTGGGGCACAGATGCGTACCGCGGGCAGTATAGATACTGAAAATAAAACCCTGGATATGAGTGCGGCCGTGCAGGAGCTGGGAGTTGAGGAGATTCGCCGCCTTCTATTTTCCCTCCCGCAAACAGAGCAGCTGAAAATCCCTGATGACTTTTCCGGTACTCTGCACCAATTACAGCTAACCGCACAGGGACCTTGGGATAACCCGGATTTGCAGGGAGATTTGAGTGCTGTATCGGTTTACCGAAATTTACAGAATGAGTTGACAGCCCGAGTCAATGGAAACTTGAAGGGGCTAACCATTACGGATTTTTCCCTGGTGGGGGACAAGTTAAATATCCTTGGCGGTGGCACTGTAGATATTGAGTCTGAAGCACTGAACTTGCAGCTGCAGGTAGATATTCGCAATCTCAACCCAAGTGAAGATCTCGGTCTCGCTTCAGCTAAGGGTGTTAGCTTGGGCCTGCAGGGGCAGGTTGGTGTGGAAGGTCCCTGGTCCAATCCGCGCCTGAATACTAGCCTGGAATCCGATGGCCTGGTTCACGAATACCGATACAACCTGAAGGGTGATGCCAGCGGCGACCTCGAAAAGATTAATCTGCAAGGGTTGCGTGTGGAGTTATATGCCAACGGATCCATAGACCATTTCGACATGGGGCAATTCCGCGGCCCCCAGTCACCGACCACTATCCCGAGTATGCAAAAAGGGGCGAGTCAGCCCGAGCAAAATGCGAGCCGTCTCACCGAACTTGCAAAGGAAGCCCAGCGCCTGGGGCGCGAGGGAATTGCACTGATTGAAGCTGAGGGAGCACTTGAGCCAAAGCTGGGTCGGCTTGAGCTGGGGGTGAGTGCGCGCAACCTGCCGCTACCCCTGTTCGAGGTGTTAGGGTTGCCGCTACCCAAGACCCTGGAAGGCGAGCTTAGCCTGGATGGCGAGATCAAGGGAGCACTTACCAACCCTGAAGTACGCGCCAGTGTGTTGGCCCAGGGTGGCTATCGCCATGAACCCTGGCAGTTGCAGGGAGTGCTTGATTATGCGGATAAGAGTCTGGTTGTGGACGGGCTGGAATTTCTGTGGGCGGGGCGCAACCAGTTGTGGGCCCACGGTAGTCTCAACGAGCAGCGGCTGGATCTGCAGCTGCAGGGCAGGGCCTCACTGGAAGATCTCTCACGAGAGTTACCGTTTAATACACCTGAGCAGGGTGATGTCGTTTTGTACTCAAGTATTACTGGCAGCCCGCGCCAGCCACAGCTTGAAGGGGAATTGCGAATCAGTGGTTATACGCCCGGCCGTGAGCAAGGGCGTGTGCAGGTGCAGCCTCTCTCAACAGTGCTTGAATGGCATACCGAAGGTGGGGAATTGCAGGTATCTCTCGTGGCTGAGCACGATGGTCGCCGTGCAATAGATAGCAGTGCCAAGTTATTGATTTCTCCCATTTTTGAACGGTTGTTTTCTGATAGTTCAGCGGGGTCTGTGAGCGATATTCCTCTACAGCTGGTGAGCAGTGGTTCCGCAGATCTGTCTGTCGTTGCTGAATTTATTGACCCCAGGATACATGTAATGCGCGGTTTGCTGAGTTTCTCAGCGGATGGTGTCGGCACTTTGGGTGAGCCTCACCTTGTTGGTGGGATAGAACTGAGTGGAGCAAGCTATGAGCACCGCCCAAGCCACACCCGTATTACCAATATTGATTTTTATACACGCTTGACCCCGGGAAAGTGGCTTGTCGAAAGAGGCAGTGCCACAGTTGTTGATGGCGGTACGATTAGTTTGGGAGGGGCCGTGTTTTTTCCCGAGCAGGCACCGCCACAGATGAGCTTAAGCTTAAATCTGAATAGGGCACACTTACTGAATACTCCGGGAGTACGCGGTGCAATCTCTGGAGAAGCTACCCTGTCGGGTTCGACTGAGGATGCGCAAATCACCGGTCGTTTTACCCTGCGACCATTGGCAGTACAAATTGAGCAGTGGATTGGCAGCACGGTTCCGGAAATTCAAGTAGTGGAGGTCCAGGTGGATGGCCCACAGGTGGAGCGTGCACCGCTGCTGCTTAGCAAGATCAGTTTGGGAGTCGAGGTGATTCTGGATCAGCAGTCCTATGTGCGCGGACTTGGACTTAACTCGCAGTTGCGCGGTCAAGTGGATATTCACGGAACTGCGGCCAAACCGGAAGCCTCAGGTGAGCTGACTATCGTGCGCGGCAGTTTTGACCTGCTAGGTAAGAAGTTTAATCTTCAGGAGGGAGAGATTCGCTTCGAAAATAATGAAGTGGCAGTGTTTGTCGAGGGTGTTTATAGCTATCGCGATGGTGAAATCACAGCAAATATTTCAGGCTCTGCAACTGACCTGGATATTACTTTCAGCTCAGATCCTTCAGCCTCTCAGGATGAAATTTTAGCGCAATTACTATTTGGCAAGTCTCTTTCAGATATTTCACCGCTACAAGCCGTACGTCTGGTGAGCGTGGTGCGTAGCCTACAAACCGGTCGTGCCGTGCTCGATCCGGTAGCAAAAACCCGTGAATTGCTGCGTCTCGATACCCTTAATATTGAGCAGGAGGAAGGAGATGAGGGCGAAGAATATGCCCTTAGTTTGGGTAAATATATTACCAATCGGATTTATGTAGAGTTGCAACGCAGCACCGATCCGCTGAGCCCCTGGCAGGCGGAAATGCAAATAGAATTGCGTGAGAACCTAAACTTGGAGTTCAAAACCGCAGATGATGGAGATAGTGGTTCTGGCAGTGTAGAGTTGCAGTGGAAAAAGGATTATTAGTTTATAGCCGCCTGCAACCTATATTTCATTTTTTCTCAGACCTCAAAAATATCTCAACTGGATCGCAGAACGATCCAGTTTTGTACCAGCTTCTGGCTACTGATCCTCAGCTAATCTATACGTATGAATAGATTACCGAGTTGCTCTCTTTTTTCTTTTTTAGGTACTTCTTACACGGATAATACAATGTGCCGATAAGTACAATCCAGAATAAGTAGGTTCGCGCCAGGTTTGGCTCATAGCCTTCTGGCCATACTTTAGTGCCATTGAAGAAGTTGGTTGCAACTCCAAATTCCAGATATGTCCAAAGGTGAGCGGCTAAATTGATAATCGGTACATGTAAGAGATAGAAAAAGAGTGATGCCTGGCCGAACATAAGAAATATATTTAATACCTTGTTTTTTCTGTTTTCTACTAATGCCATTGTTAGTAATACTATACACATAGTCATTACTATATAGTTAAATGACATTGGATATTTGGAAGTATTGATAAAGCCGAGAATACCTTCATCAGGATTCCAGACATGGGGGTCCCCAAAGCCAATAAACCTTGAACTAAAGAATAGGATCGCTAGTACTGCTGCTGCCATTAGGAGAAAGTGTACCCTTTTTTTTGCCTCCAGTTCATATAGAGTGCCAGATGCATACCCTAGGTACATAAGGGCAAATAGAGGGATGATATTGTAGGCGGCGAAAATTCCGGTATCAAACTCAAATAGCCTGAATCCGCTGCGAACATGAGCCAGGATCCATATCCACTCGTAACTTCCCAGTAGTTGGCGTATGTAATTATCGTTTATATAGCCATGCAATCCAACTAAGGCCAGGCAGGCTATAAGGGTCAACTTATTGGGGAGGTAAATCAGGCCTGCTAGTAGTATCATTGATAGCCCCAGCGCCCATATAACCTGAACAAAGGCATAGTTGTAATCAAACTGCCAGGAAAGATTAACTAATGTAAGCTCCAGGAGGATTAGTACCAGGCCCCTTACCAGCAAAAACTGAGAGAGTTCCTGCTTGGAGTTTAACTTTTTACCATGTAAATAGGCACTTAGCCCGGTTAAAAAAATAAAACCAGGGGCGCAAATATGTGTGATCCAGCGGGTAAGAAATAGCATCACAGAGGTTTGGGATAGGTCGAGGGGGTCAAACTGGATGGCCGTCCAGAAATCTCGAGTGTGATCGAGCGCCATAACAACGACTAAAATACCTCTGGTAATGTCTATTGCTGGGTATCGCAAGTGGTTATCTCCAAGTTCGATTATTATTAAAATATTCGATTTTTCTTTGTAGGGGACTGGTGACTACTATTTGCAATTATGATTTTATATTAAGGACTGCTGTCATGTTGAGATATTTGTTTCCTTCAACAGTATCACATCTTGATATCTTTCCGACGCCCATTCATGGCATAAATCTGATAAATACTGGGCTAGTTCCCCCTCGGTAATCTCAAATGGTATAATTATCCCTGCAGGTCTTCGCTTTCCTTCAGGACCTTGGAAGAATGCCAGCCAGCCGTCATTATGCCTTTCAATTATAACTTCTCGACCAAAAATACTGTAACTATAAACTTTCATTGTAAAAATTCTACTTTCTATTTTTTTCGATGTTAATTGCCCAAATTGGTACAGGCTCTTTTGGCTATGTTTCTGAGGCCACGCTTAGCTAGAGGCTCTCTAGATTTTCTGGAACTCTTGCCCAATGAGGAACTCCAGATGTGAAAACCTTATTGGATGGGTTAAATATATCTGGGTTGTCTAAAGTGCCTGCTCCAACACTAATCAGGCCGAACTCTGTCTCCCCCCAAAGATTTGAGCCACAGTTTTTGCAGAAATGTTGTTTTACGGTCCGCCCTTCACTTGATACCTTTTTGTAGATTTTTGGAATACCTAGTGAGCATAAGAAATCTGAACTCCTAACCATAAATCCTGGCCAGGCATCTGATCCGGTTATCATTCTACAATCACTACAGAAGCAAAAAAGCTGTAATACAGGTTCCCCCTTGATTTTGTAACGTACATTGCGACAAAAACATCCACCTTCTTGTAAGTAGCTCATTTATTTTTCCTTTATTTCGTATGAGAGTTTGATTGGCACAGCGTGCAGCTTGATCGTATATTAGGGGGAGAGCTACTAATATTACATTTAAACCTGTGAGTGAGTAAATTTTGAGTCGCATTTTTCTTTGTCTAATAAATTGTTTGTGTGTAAGTCTTGGTTTTTTTGAATTTATTTTTAAGTCGATACGTTGGTACCTTCGTTTAGAGTTGTCTGAATAAATTTCTGGGTGTTTGGTTGGATGCCAGTGTGCTGGTGATGATGAGGAGGTGCCAAATTCGGAGGGTGTGGTGTGGATGGTCACTAGGATGATGACAGATAACTTTTTTCGCTCCATGGCTACCGTTTGCTGCGATCATTTCTCTCCTTTTATTGGCCGCCTAGTACTAGTAGGTGTGTCTAAGTCACTTCATATAATTACAAGTTGTGATCTGGTAAGATCTCCCAGGTATCAGTGTCATAATAAAGAAAAGGTGATTGTAAAAAACTTGGAAGAGGGTGAGAGAGAATAGGTAGATGATTCATTGATGGGTTGAAGCTGACTGTTTCCGTATTTTTGAATCTCTCGGTCATAGATTGATTGCTGATGACAAAAACTATACTCTCAATAATATCCAAAAGATTCGTAGTTCCATAACCCTAATAAGATCAGTGATGATAAATCTGGGAGGATATTACCCTGATTGTCATTCTGTTAGATTCCTTGCTCAGGATTAAAAGAAGATATGCTCGAACAGTTCTCTATAAATATTTCCTCTTGGGCTATTGTGCTCATTCTGGCTATAGTTTTCCTGCTGCCAAAAGCCATTGTTATCGTTAAGCCAAAGCAGTACCATTTTGTGCTATTTCTTGGCAAATACTGGAAGACCGCTACTCCTGGATTCAACTTGATTATTCCCTACCTCTCATGGGTTGATAAAAAGGCATCCACAGCTCTGCACGAGACGCCGGTGGATCTTAACCTGAAGACCAGCAATCATGTTACCTTCGGTTTAGTACTTAAAGTACAGCACCAGGTATCGTCCGATGTGAAGCTTGCATATAAAGCATTGTATGATCTGGAGAATTACCAATCTCAGCTGAAGTCTTTTGCCACTGATGCTGCAATTCCGGTAGCGAATGGCATTGAACTTGAAGATGTGTACAACAAAAAAGAACAGATAGCTGATAAAGCCAAAGAGCGCTTACGTGATTTTTTTCACGACTTTGGCGTTGAGATAGTCGATGTGCTTTCGGATGAGCCGCGTCTGCCCAAGTCTGTCGAAGTCCAGGCTAACAAGGTAATGGAAATGCAGCGGGAGAAGCAGGCGGCTACCTATGAAGCCGAAGCAATCCGTGAGCGGGAAGTGGGCAAGGCCAAAGCCGACGGTGAATCGGTTAAGATTCGTATGGAGAAAATGGGTGAAGCGCGTCGAGTTTATGCCGAGAGTGCCGCTGAAGCAGTCAAAGTGTTAACTAATGCCGGCACCAGTGCCGATGAGGCTTTACGATTTATGACTGCTATCGCCGACAATGATGCACTGGTGAGCGCCGCTCGCCACGGCAGTACTGTGGTTATGGCCACTGGCCAGTCGCAACAGGTGCCTGTTGCTCTGCCGATGCCGGAGAAACCTGCTGCCAAAGCTAAGTTTCGAACTTTAGAAGAAGTGCAACCCGTCTAAAAATAGTACTTTTACAGTGTGGGACAGGCTGGGGCTTTCGGCCTGTCTTGCAGCTCCCCTGGTCAGTGATGCATCGCTAATTATTATGTAATTTGTCTTAGTTTCTGTTTAGACCCACTTTGCATCAATTCCTTTGGCTTTGAATTCCTCCAGAATTTCCGGATTTTCTTCATTGTAAAAAAGGATAAGCTTTTTCAGGTTAGGTAGGAGATTCGTATCTGCAGTTGAGCATATGTCAAAATCGTCTGTTGTTCCGCACCAAAATGGAATGATTTGAGTCCAGATAGGGTAACTGCCTTCCTGACGAAGTTCTGTGATATCTGTGAGCCACTCTTTCTTTATTTCTATTCTTCGAAAATAATCTTGCACTTCATGGATCGGGTCATAACCTTCTTCTTCTATATCTATTGTTCTCCCTAGATGATTGGCAGCAAACTCGAAAACATTAAATTCCGGTTGGATGACTTTATGGAAATACATCAGTTTTTCCAAAACTAGAAGCCTAAAGTTCTCGTCAGTAAATTCTGCGTATTCACTCACTATGATTTTTCCCTATAAGTAATACAGATATGGATCTATTCTCGGTACTTTCTGAAGCACTGGGCTGGAGCACTGGGTAGTAGATTTTCCATCCTTGTTAGTCGTAAATAATCTCTTCTCTCTTTTTTAATACTGGAAGAAATTAGCTTCACATTAACAGGAAAAAGTGTGTATAAGTAGTCGTTGCGGAAGTTTTGACTATAAGTAAGTAAATACTCTAAATATTTACATGTTCAGTTTCTATTGTGCTTCTAGGTGGCTTTCTAGGGGTTTATAAGCCTGGAGTCACTGCACTTTTTCCACTAAGAAGAAAGGCGGGATCCAGCCGGTAGAACCGGCTTAGTTCTGCGTAAAGTTCAGGGTGTAACGCCCTCATGGCGATGGGAACCGTGTAGAAGCTTTCAGTTGCTACCGCAAAAAATTCGGCTGGAGATTGAGCGCCGTATAAATCCAGCACAGAGGGGGTATCTCCCGGGATTTGGCCATACTCGGCTCTTTGCCGGAGGCGATGAAACTCCCGGCTCATTACCTCGGCCCAGTTGGCCCCTTCGTCTACTTTTTCAAATAGAGGGCGACCATCAAAGAAACCATCTTCCTCATCTACCTTGTGGGCGAATTCATGCAGAGCAACATTGTGTCCTCGTTGAGGAAATTGCAAGTCTTCTTCCAGGTCTCCCCAGGAAAGTACAACTGGTCCTCGGTAGTGGGCCTCGCCTTCCCGAGCACTGCGCTTGGCTGTTTCTATAAAGCCTTCCCTGCGGGTCTCGTGAGCGACATAGGTATCCGGATAAAGCAGTAAACTGTACAAGTTAGGGTAGCATTCATTCTTACGCCCTAGCAGCAGCAGGCAGGCATGAGCGGCGATTGCAACTCTCATTTGCTCGGTAACCTGCAGGCCATCACAACCGACAAATTCCTTATCGTGTAGAAAGAGTGCAATATTACCACGCAGTTCTTGTTGCTGGTCGGCATTTAGGTAGCGATATAGGGGGAGCATCTCACGAACCAGCTGCAATTGTTCCGGAGTGAGTGCTTGTGAGCGACGGTGTCTGATACGCCAGCGGCGATAGAAGTGGGGCACAAACCAAACTGCTAGGGCGAGCAGGATAACAATGATAAAAGCGCTCATAGATTTATTGCTGACCGTTTGGTGGAGATATTCTCGCCAATTTCAAAAGCTTCACAACGAGTGCCTTGATGGTAAATCATTTGCCATTGATCATTATTGAGTACCCAAATAGAGGAACGCTTGCAGAAGTCTGAATAGTTACCCTGTTGATGGCGGTGAGCGCTGCGATAAAGTAGCAGTCGTACAGATTCAGAGAGTGCTGTACAGTGGTAATCCTGGCTGTGGATTTCCCCCTCGCTACTTTCTTTGGATTGCATCAGTGTAATTATCGAGTTGAGGTCAAAACTGCGCCCAGACTTCCCTACCTCATAAAAAGCTGGGTTTAATAGCTTCTCCACTATTGTCCGATTTCTACGGATTCCTGCACAGTGTAAGGCGGTTTCGTACTCAATCAACAGCTCTATATCGGACATCATTCCGCAGTTCCCTTTCTGGATTTAACCTCGTGGATTTTCTTGCAATTATTGGGTATCCCAACTCATACACTTTGCAAGTTTGACCTTACAGTCTGCCTGAGAAATAGACCTTTGGTTAAGATTCAGGTGATTTCTATCTGTTTTTCGGTTTCTGTTTCAATAATTTCAGAATTGGGGAGTTAGGCGCTTCTTTCAAGCCTCTTGGTTATTAAAGTTTTACCATTTAGTTGATTGCAGCGACTTGAAAAATGGCCTTAAGGTGCCAACACTTATGACGTCAGGGTGATTTTTCTATCACTGTGGAGATATTTATGCGTATGCGTTCCCTAATTGCTGCTCCCATATTGATATTCGGTGTCCTGCTCCAAGCGATAGCCCAGTCGGGCGGTACGCCTCTGAAAGTGGCGATTGCCGGCGATGCTCCGCCTTATGTGATCAATAATGCTACCAGTGGCCTGGAAATAGATATTGTGCGGGAGGCACTTCCGGGATACTCCTTGGAATTTGTCCAGATGGGGTTTGCGGAAACCGCTCCGGCTCTGGAGCAGGGCAAAGTACAGGCGGCGGTCAATGTGATGAAAAAAGACGATGATCTTTTTTATTCCAACAATATGATCAGCTTTGCCAATTACGCCATTACCAAAGCCAGCGATAAAATGAAGATTGACAGCATTGCGGACCTTGCTGGTAAGAAGGTAATTACCTGGCAAGGTGCTCCAATGGATTTGGGGCCTGAGTTTAAAAATATGTATGGTCCGAACGGAACGCAACGTCAGAATATTATTCAGGCGCCAACTGCCCCCGACCTGGTTGCACAGTTTTGGAAAATGAAAGATGTGGTGGCGGTTGTGGATATGGAGCTGTTCAAGTTTTTCAGTAATAAAATGGGGCACAAAATGGATCAGGTCAACCTTTTCCAGATTTTTCCCCTAATGACAGATTTCCGTGTGGGGTTCCGAGATCAAAAGGTACGAGATGATTTTAATCGTGGATTGGCAGAGTTGTGTCGTACTAGCCGCTACAAGGAGTTATTGAAAAAGTACGATGTGGTGCAGAAGCAGGATATCTGTAAGTAATTGACAGGCCAAATTACTTTTTGCTGGTAATATATACATGAAGGGCCGGGATCATCCCGGTCTTTTTTAGGTTAATACTATTTTTTATCTTGTTATGAAAATAGTTTCAAATTTTCTCATTTGTTTATCCGTTTGTGGCTGTTAGTTTTAAATTATGTCCACTTTGCTGGAATAAAAAGCGATATGCCCTTTAAGGAAACGGCATTCATCATACGGATCTTTATATTGCCAAGCAGCATCGCTAATGTTGTTACTATCAACCTGAATTGACCAGTAGCTGGCTTGGCCTTTAAATGGGCAGTAGCTGGTAGTTTTGCTTTCTATTAGCATTTTCTGTTTTACGTCGTCAAATGGAATATAAAAGACTTCAGGTAGGCCGGATTCTTTTACAGAGAGTGCTTTATCTGTCGATGCTATTGTTACCCCCTGAGAGTGTATTTGCACCTTTCTATTTAGTGGTGAAATCTCTACTTTGTGGTAGGGGTTCTCTTTAAATCCTGGTGCGGGATTGGTCATTTTCTGTAGCTCTCCTATTAACCCTGACATCAATCTTTAAATTGACTCTTTTATAGCGCACTTTTTATGGGCGAGTGGATTGTCAGTACGGGTCAAAGCAGACAAGTAGCGAGATTGTGGTCAACCCGAACTCTTACCCTGAACATTATTGTTAACTAAGACTCCTCACTACATAATTGATAAACTTTTTCCCTGATTCAAATATGTGCAGGGCTATAGTGGGTACGTTCATGCCAGGCCATTATTTTGCTGAATCCTGGAATATCAAATGGCAGTTCAGCTGTTGCAAGACCATCAATGCCGATTATGAGTTTCCTTGGAACTACTGCACATAGTTCACAGTTTTTCAGGACTTCTATCAAAGATAAAAAATTGGGGACAGAGATCGAAACGTGTCGGTGTCTGCCCAGGGAATCCAGAACAGTGTCGGTAACTCCGTGGAAAGCGTTGCCGGAAAAGGAAACTATTCCATGTTTCATGCTACAGAAATTACCTACAGTCAGTTTTTTGCCGGCCATTGGGTGACCGTCTGCCATAATGCAGATATAGCTTTCCTCGAATAGTGTTTTTGCTCGTAGCTCCTTATGCGCGGCATCGGGCGTAGTGATTGCCAAGTCCAGCTGACCCCGCTCCATTAGGGCAAACAGTTGCACATCATTTATTGGCTGGATTGAGATTTGAATATCTGGAGCTTCTTCCTGTAGGGCGTAGATTAGTGGTGTGACGACTGCCTTTAGTGCGTAGTCGGTGGCCGCAATGGAAAACGCCATGGTGCTCCCTATTTCACTTAGAATTTTCTTAACCGGATCTGCCAGTTCCAGTGCCCGAGGGGTGGGGTTGATGCCATGTTGCGAACGAGTAAAGAGAGGGTCATTGAGGCTGTTGCGCAATCTGGTGAGCATGCCGCTAACGGCTGGCTGGGTAACGGATAACCGTTCAGCCGCGCGGGATACATTGCGTTCGTCCATCAGAGTATCAAAGGCCCTGAGTAGGTTTAGGTCGATGTTTCTGATATTTGCCATTGCTATTTGCAGCTACAGGTCTCTACGTTAATGGGTGGTCTCATTATAAATTCTGTGACTTTATACGATAGCTTCGTGCTGGGTTTTTAGTGCTAGGCACTGAACTCAATAGGAAAGGTTGGGGAGGCGAGCGCTTACTTGGGCTTGGATGCAGCATCAGAGAAAAGAAAAAGGGCTTATATCTTGCGATATAAGCCCTCTTGTATGGCGCGCTCGGGAGGATTCGAACCTCCGACCGCCTGGTTCGTAGCCAGGTACTCTATCCAGCTGAGCTACGAGCGCGTTGTGGTTGCGAACTATAGTCAGTTGATCCTGTTAAGTCAACTAATTTTTAAGGAAAACTCCTTAAAAATCCGCAGCTTACCGAACTTCTTCGCTCTCTAGGAAGTGACTTCGAAGATCGATAGGGCGCGCATTCTGCCGCGTGGTTAGGGAGTTTGCAAGCCCTATTTTAAAAATAGTTGCTCCGACGCCTGTAAGTAACAATCTTTGGACTTGCGGGGGAGGGTACTTACATCCGCCTTTGCTGGCGGGGAACTATACTTAGTGCTCCAGACTATGGTGGTTGCTTCAGTTTAGGAAGTTGTCCGTCCCAGATTTAGTGAGATCCTATGGCAATGGCAGACGACCAGGATAAAGGGCAAAAGCTGCCGCCAGAGGACCCGCAATCCCCTCTCTCAAGTAAACCCCTCCAACAGAGTCCTCTAAGTTGGTTGCAGTACTTGGTCCTGATCTTTCTGGTCATTATGACCTTTCAATATTGCTCCAATGGTCGCTTCGGTAGTCCTAAGGAGCCCCTTGCTTACAGTGAATTTAAGAAGTCAGTCAGTGAGGGCAAGGTTGCGACTGTGGTTTTTGAGGGCGAACGAATTATTGGAACTTTCAAAGAACCCACTAACAAGGCAAAGCTTGAACAAGGCAGGAAGGGGGAGCCTCGCGAGCCCCAGCGTTTTATTACTACCATACCCTCGGTACAGGACCCTGAATTACTTCCGTTATTGGAAAAGCAGAAAGTTGAAATCCAGGCGGAGTCGTCCCAGGGAGGTATTTTACAACGCTTGCTTATTCTTCTTCTTCCCTGGATCTTAATAATTGGCCTACTTATCTGGTTAGGGCGACGTATGCAGGAGCGTATGAGTGGCGCTGCACCTGGAAGTCCTTTCGGCTTTGCACGCTCTCCGGCTAAACGCTATGAACGCAGTGAGTCCCAAGTGACCTTTGACGATGTGGCGGGTCTAAGTAATGCCAAGAAAGACCTGCAGGAAATAGCCGGTTACCTCAAAGACCCGGAGCATTATCGCAAGCTTGGGGCGAAGATTCCCAAAGGCATACTCCTGATGGGCCCTCCAGGCACAGGTAAGACATTAATGGCCAAAGCCTTAGCGGGGGAAAGTGAGGCTCCATTTTTCAGTATCAGCGGTTCAGAATTTATCGAGATGTTTGTTGGTGTCGGCGCATCGCGGGTGAGGGATATGTTTGCCGATGCAAAGAAGGAGGCACCCGCGATTATCTTTATTGATGAGATTGACTCTGTCGGGCGCGCACGGGGGACCGGTCTTGGCGGTGGGCACGATGAGCGCGAACAAACCCTTAATCAGATACTGGGAGAAATGGATGGCTTCGATCCCCAGGAAGCGGTAGTTGTGGTCGCAGCCACCAACCGGCCAGACGTGTTGGATGCCGCGCTCCTGCGCCCAGGGCGATTCGACCGCAAGATTACCCTGGACTTGCCGGATAAAGTGGCTCGGGAGGAGATACTGCAAATTCACTCGCGGGAAGTTCCCCTTGATAAAGATGTTGATTTGGAGCACCTGGCTGCATTGACTGCGGGCTTTGCCGGAGCAGACCTGGAAAACCTAATCAATGAGGCCGCCCTATTGGCTGGCAGGGAAAATAAGTCAACGGTGGACATGGATTGTCTGTTACGTGCCAGGGATAAAGTAGTGCTCGGTGGCGAGCGGGAAATGGTGATGGGAGAAAATGATAAGAGAACAGTTGCCTACCATGAAGCCGGTCATGCACTGGTAGCTAGCCTGCTACCCAATGCTGATCCCCTGGAAAAGGCCACCATCATTCCCCGCGGGCATAGTCTTGGGGCAACGGAACAAATTCCTGCTGAGGAACATCACAATATGCGAACCAGTTACCTGAAGGATCGCATCGGCGTAATGCTGGGGGGGAGGCTGGCTGAGCGTGTGGTTTTTGGTGAGGTCAGCACTGGAGCAGAATCGGACTTGAAGCAGGCTACGCGCCTGGCCCGCCATATGGTTACTCACTGGGGAATGAGTGACAAATTGGGACCGGTGGCCTTTCGCCGTGGAGAAGAACATATATTCCTGGGCAAGGAGATGGCCCAGCAAAAGGATTTTAGTGAGCATACTTCAGAAATTATCGATAATGAAATTATTGCTCTAGTGAGTGGCATAGAACGAGAGGTCGAGCAACTTTTGAGGAAACATCGCAGGCAATTGGACGCGCTTGCGGAGGCTCTATTGGAAAATGAAACTCTGGATGGGAGCGAAATGCACAAGATCATTGCGCAAGTGGATGATGCAGATTCATCAACACACTAATTATCCAAAAAAATCTTTATAAAATTTACAAAAGTACAACCGGACTTAGTGGTCAGTACTTAACATCCTTTGGCAAATTAAGATAAGTCTCGATGAATTTTGGGTATTAGTTAAATATCTACAAGTACCAGTTTTTAACTTTTCACTATTTAGGGTAAGTAAATTAAATATATGACTAATTAGTCTGTCCGATTGGTTTTAATCCGCTGCGGCAATGGATATTGTTTTCTGTGCATAT
This sequence comes from Microbulbifer variabilis ATCC 700307, assembly GCF_000380565.1. Classification (GTDB taxonomy): domain Bacteria; phylum Pseudomonadota; class Gammaproteobacteria; order Pseudomonadales; family Cellvibrionaceae; genus Microbulbifer; species Microbulbifer variabilis. Next base: position 475,159 of record NZ_AQYJ01000026.1, on the reverse strand, counting down.
TGCGAGCTGTTTTATTTTGGCATTTTCAAGGGATGTCAGATTATTACTATTTTTATTAATAGAGGGTCGATCGAGGGTGCGATTTATAAAAGACTGCTAGCAGCCCAAGACAGATTTTTTGCACTCAAACAGTGCGTTTTGCAATTTTTATATCCGTTACTTTTTTATTTTTCTGTTGAAAGCGAACTTTCCAGACTTATTGAGTTATTTTTATCGTTATCCACGATAAATAGACTTCCACCCAGAGGTATGAGCCTGTAACCTGTCTGCGTCACAGAAATCATGCAAATTCTGTGTCTCTTTATCAGCACGGTCTTAGATCGGAGCTCCGTTAAAGTCGGAATCTCATAAGAGAGTAGAGCGGCGGGGCCAGGTAGTACCGATTGCGATAAGTCCGTTGTTGTAGATAAAAAAAATAAAACAATGGAGAGAAAACATGGGAAGTCCGTCAAGACTCAAGCAGCATACTGCTCTGCTTTCCGCCTGTTCAGTAGCAACTCTTTGGTTAGCCAGTGGTGCAATCCCTAGTTTTGCCGCTGAGGGTTCGGTTAGTACTCTTATGGAAGAGGTGCAAGTCACCGCACGTAAACGCGCCGATGCGGAGATATTGCAGGAGGTTCCGGTAGCGGCAACTGCCTACTCCGGCGATCAGCTGGAGGCCTTGCATACTAAAGATCTGCAAAGCCTTTCATTCAAAATGCCCAATGTTCAACTGGAGGATGTGGGCACCGTCAAAAATACCGCGAACTTTACTGTGCGTGGGCTTGGAATTAACAGCTCCATTCCCTCTATTGACCCCACTGTTGGGGTTTTTGTTGATGGAATGTACCTGGGGGTTAATGCGGGTGTTGTTACTGACCTGTTTGACCTGGAAGGTATTGAGGTTTTACGAGGCCCGCAGGGGTTGTTATTTGGTCGTAATGTCACCGGTGGTGCTGTGGTAATAAAGACCGCACGCCCAACAGAAGAATTTTCTTCCCGAGTCAAGGTCTCGGTTACAGATAACCTGGATACAGTAACTGCAGGTTCCATCAATGGAGCTATCGCGGATTCGGTCAATGGTCGCCTGACTGTTTATTACAATGATGACCGGGGCTGGTTCGAGAATGTGGCAACAGGCAATGATAATGCCGGAGCCTCCGACAGTTGGTTTATTCGTCCAAGCTTTAGTATCCAGTTGGACGAGACCGCGGAGTTGCTGGTGCGCATGGAGCACGGCCGCATGGATTCCGATGGCGTGGTGGCGCAAAACCGCGGCTACGAATCGACCATGGTTCAGACTTTAGAGGGGCCGCAGTTCGCACCAAGTGCGCCCATATTTGCTGCAGCATTTGGCGTGGATGATTGGGATAACGGCAAAGATTCATTTGAAGTGGCTCAGGATGAAGAGGGCTACCAGAAAGATGAGTGGAGCCAGATAATTACCGAGTTCAATAAAGATGTGGCCTTTGGCGATGGCACCATCACCAATATACTCGCCTGGCGTGAGTACGAGGCCCGTGGTATTGGCGATATTGATTCACTACCGGTTACTCTTTTCCATGCAGATTCCAGTGTGGACCAGAGCCAGCTTAGTAATGAGCTTCGCTATGCTGGGCGTTTTGGTCGCACGGCCCTGACAACCGGAGTGTACTGGTTCAGTCAGGATATAACTTATCTTGAAAACAGACTGTTAGAGTTTGGGCAAACTAGTATAACGGGGGGGGGAGAGCAGGATCACAGTACCTATGGCATCTTTGCACAGGCAGATATTGATCTGAATGAAGCCTGGGTACTGACCTTGGGCGGACGCTATTCGAGCGAAGAAAAAGATGCAAAAATTGCCTCAATTCCATTGAATTTCTGCACTCTGGATGGCTGTGCGGCCTATGACTTTGAGGACAGCCAGAGCTGGAATGCCTTTACGCCAAAGGTTGGACTGCAGTGGACTGTATCTGAAGATACCCAGCTGTATACGTTCTGGACCAAGGGCTTCCGCAGTGGTGGTTACAACTTCCGCAACGCAGGTATTAATCCGAGTACCGGTAGGCCCTATACCCCTCAGGTAACTGATCAGGAAGAGCAAAGTAGCTTTGAGATTGGTGCCAAGGTAGATTGGCTGGATGGACGTTTGCGGACCAATATGGCGGTTTTCCATAACACCATTGATGATATGCAGAGGGAGGAAAACCTGCCTGATCCATTCACTGGTGTTGCACAGATAATCCGTAACACCGCCGATGCCACTATTCGGGGAGCTGAGTTGGAGGCCATGGCGGTTCTAACTGAGAACCTGCTGTTTACTTTTAATGTCGGCTACGTGGATGGTGACTACGACAAAGTACTGGGAGATCTCAATGGGGATGGTGTTGTAGATGGCACTGACCTTGGTCTTGAGATTCCTCGCCTAGCTCCATGGACATATGGTGTCGGATTTGTCCATGATCTGCAGTTAGGCACCTATGGTAGTTTGACCTCCCGCGTTAACTTTAATCATCGGGATGCGGCGCCTTATACCGATGATAATCGCGGAATGTTGTCCGAAGTCGATATGCTGGACTTCAGTATTGGCTATACACCGGATAGTGGCAGTTTCACTGTCTCCATGTTTGGTAAGAATATGCTGGATGAAGTGACAGAGGGTAACAATACTCAGCTGCCGCCTATTATGGGAGGGGTTGGTGCGAGCTTTACTCCGCTCAATAAAGGGCGTGTTATGGGGCTGGAGCTTCTCTACGAGTTCTAAGTTGCCATAGTTTATTGACCCTTACTCTCAGTTAGGTAAATCGTTTTCGCCGAAATGGTGAATAGCGGCCAGGCAGTCTTTTGGGGAGTTCTAGAAACTTCTTGGGAGATTTCCTGGCCGCTTCTGGTTTGCAGCTTATAGACTGTTTTACTCCCTGATTAAAGAAGCAGGACTTTTGGGCTGGTGCCTTGATAGATTCTCATACTGCCCCATTTTAAAAAAGTTGAGACAGCCTTAGGGCAATTTTAAGAATAACCCCTGTTGAAGGAGTGAACATGCGCGCAATTGATCTGCCGGAGTATGGTGGCCCAGAGAAAATGCAGGTCGCAGACCTGCCTACGCCAATTCCGGCCGCAGATGAAGTGTTGGTGAAGATTTCTGCCGCGGGGGTGAACCGGCCTGATATTGTTCAGCGCAATGGTCTTTACCCGGCTCCAGCGGGAGCTTCTTCAATCCTTGGCCTGGAAGTGGCTGGAGAAGTGGTTGCCGTGGGGGATGAAGTCAAGCGCTGGAAGTTGGGCGATAAAGTTTGTGCTCTGACTAATGGCGGTGGTTATGCGGAGTTCGTAGCAGTTCCGGAGGGGCAATGTTTACCCATTCCTGCCGGTTTGACCGAGGTTGAAGCGGCGGCTCTGCCTGAGACTTTCTTTACTGTATGGAGCAATGTATTCGACAGGGCAAAGTTACAGAGCGGTGAAATTTTGTTGGTGCATGGCGGCTCTTCCGGGATTGGTACCACCGCTATTCAGCTGGCACATCACTTGGGTTCCAGGGTTTTTGCTACTGCCGGCTCTACCGAAAAATGTGAGGCTTGTGAGAGGCTCGGTGCCGAGAGGGCAATTAATTATCACGAAGAAGACTTCGTGGCGGTAGTGCGCGAAGCTACGGCAGGCCATGGTGCCGATGTCATCCTGGATATGGTCGGAGGGGAATATATAGAGCGTAATATTCGTATGGCAGCCCATGACGGCCGGATTGTAAATATTGCCTTCCTCAAAGGTTCTAAAGTTGAGGTCAATATGCTGCCGGTAATGCTTAAGCGCCTCACACTGACAGGTTCTACACTGAGAGCCCGCACCGCTGAGGTGAAAGCGGATATTGCCTATTCGCTCGAAACCAAAGTTTGGCCGTTAATTGAAGCAGAAAAAATTCGCCCGCAAATTGCAGCTCAATTCCCTCTCGAGCAGGTAGCTGAAGCGCATCGTTTATTGGAGTCCGGTAAAGTTATTGGAAAAATTGTATTAACGCTTTAACGCGCTTTTTTATACGGTTTCCTTTTACTCATTGTGATGGGGGAGGGGAGACCTGAACAATCATCCCTTCGGGTGTGTTGCTTGGAGAGCAAAACCTGTCGGGTGTTTGCTGCGTTGATGGCCGCATGGATACATCATCACTCATCATCTCTACATAAGCCTTGTAGAGGTTGCTGATATTGCGCACATACTGTACCGGTTCGGAGCCTCGCACATAACCGTAACGCGCCCGTTTAAAGTACTGGGGTTGGGCCAGTTTCAGCATGGCCACCTCGACGTTGTCGAACCAGACATTTGGGTCCAGCCCCAGCTGTTCGGCAAGCCGTTGCGCATCGAGTAGATGCCCGTAACCTGCGTTGTAGGAAGCGAGGGTGAACCACAGTTTGTTCACCGTGGGCAGGGCGGGATTAAATCTGTCTCTTACCCAGTCCATATATTTTACGCCCGCTTTGATACCACGCTCTGGCTCAAACAGTGGTGGGGGGAATCCCATTTCTTCTGCGGTTGCTGGCATCACCTGCATCAGGCCCTGTGCGCCAACTGGGGATACCGCTTTGGGATTAAAGTTACTTTCTTGCCACATTTGGGCGACGATCATGCGCCAGTCAAAATCGTATTTAAAGGCGGATTCTTTAACCAAGTCATCGTAGGGAGATAAGTTTTCCCCCGGGATAACCCGGGTGCTTACTCTTTGCATAAAACGTTTATTTGGCTCGAAATATGCTGCGTATTGCTTTTTGTATTTATCGGTTTTTCGGTAACTTGTCAGGAACTTATTAAGATTTTGCAGCAAGTGCCAGTTTTGACGCAGAACCAGCCAGCCCTCTGGTGTTGGATCGCCTAGTACTGTGCCTAGCACTAAGTTCGGTTGAACTGATGCTTCAATTTTTGCGCGACCGGAGTGGGCGATAGTGGCATCCACCAAGCCCTCCGCAATCATCGAAAATATCTGAGACTGGGAAATATCCGGTGGTGCCACCCGTATATCCACGTCGATGCCCGCATTTTGCAGTGTTTTTGCTGTTTCAATAAATGAAGAATAAGCACGTAAGGTGAGTTTGCGCCCGTTTAAATCCTGAATTTGTTTGATGGGCGGAGTTCCCCTACCACTCACTACTTGCTCAGTAGATTCAACGACAGGTTTGGTAAATACCATTCCCTGTTTTTCTACCGCTGATGTAATATTCATTTCCGCTCCGGCAAAATCACCGCGACCTGCTCTGAGCCAATCTGCCAGGTTTTCCTCATAGGGCACCACGATAACCTGCAATTGGAGTTTGTGTTTGTCTGCAAAAGCCTTAGCTAGATCGTAGTCAAAGCCCATCAACAACCCCTTCCACAGGAAATAGGTGGTGGGGCCATTGTAGGTGAGCAGGCGGATTACTCCTGATTTTTTAATACCTTTCCAGTCAGTGATTCGCTCTTCTTGCGCTTTCACCAAATTACGGGTGAGAAAATTATCTACAGTGGACTGCAGGCGCCTGGAGGTTTTACGCATTCCCCAGGCAATGTTCTGGGGTTCGCTTACATAAGCACCAAGGCGTAAGTCGTCGCGGTAATTACGCAGGTCTTCTGCTGAATAATCCTCGAGAACTGCCACCCAGTTATTTTCCTCGTTCATCTTATCTACAAGACCATCGCGGTTACCGTGGATTTTATATTCCCGCATGCTCAGGTTGGCATCCGGAAATTCCGCGATTAGCTGCTGAGCAGTCTCTACATTGGCGGAACCTTTAGGGACAATAAGCTCGACATTATTTAATTTGCTCGGTTCGGTGATATCTGGTCCTGAGGCGCCGGTTACCAGTTGTCGCCGGGCCTGGCGAATAGGTACGCTAAAGTCAATTTGCTCTTCACGGGAATCGGTGACTGTCAGATCATAGGCGATGATATCTGCCTCTCCGGCGAGGAGCATTTTAATGGCATCGTCAGGGGTTTCTGCCTTGATCCATTTGGCTTCCAGTTTTAGCTTGTCGGCCAGTTTATTTGCCAATTCAAAGTGGCGAAGGCTGACCACGCTATCCCGGGGCAGCATATTTTCAGATGCACCGGTCAGGTTTACAAAGCGGATAGTGCCGTGTTTTTTTATTTCACGCAGATCACCGGTTTCAATGTAATTGACCTGCTGCTCTTTGGCGGGGATAACAGGGGGAGTGACGTTTTCAGGCTGTATGTTTTCTTGGCTCGTAGCAATCCTTGCCGGGCTGGCAAGGTCGCTTTCTTTTCCCTCTTTACTACATGCGGCAATGGCCAATACAAGTATTGAGAGGAAAATCACAGCCCAACAGGTGGGTCTGACTGCACTGTTAGCAGATCCCATAGATCGCTCCATAAGCTCTCTACAGGACGATTATAGTGTCGTGCCTAGGGCGCTTTTCTATTCTGGACTTTAGTCCCCAATACTTTCCACCCTTGCAGAAAAGTTCCCGCGGGCCAGTTTAATATTGACCTCCTGGTCTGCTTCCAGAGTACGGCTGTCTTTAATGGCTCTGCCGTTGGTGTCCATAGCGATAGCATAACCCCGTTGTAGAACCGCCAGTGGACTCACATTGTGAAGTAACTGTGCCAGTAGGTTGAGTTTGTCGTTATTGTGCTTCAAACGAAATTCAGTGACGCGTTGCAGGTTCGATTCTGCTTGTTGCAGCTTTTCACGTTTCTCCTGAATATGACGCTTTGGTTGGTAATGGACAAGTGACCGTTCGGCCGAGGCCAGTTGGGCTCGACGCTGCTGGGTTTGCAGCTGTCCGGCGGCAAACAGGCGCATTTCAATGTGGTCCAGGTGCTGGGCACGATTCTGTAACTGCTCGCGAGGGTGGCGCAGGCGGTTGCGCTTCAACATGACCAGTTGCTGTAAGTGGCGCATCTGGTGTTGTATTGCTCGATATAACCGAACTCTGCTATTTTCGAGCCGTTGAAATAACTCCGCTGCATTTGCGCTGGCGATCTCCGCTGCGGCTGAAGGGGTGGGAGCGCGCAAGTCGGCGGCCAAGTCTGAAATTGTGGTATCGGTTTCGTGGCCTACTGCCGAAATTGTGGGGATGGGGCAGGCAGCCAGTGCCCTGGCTACGACTTCTTCGTTAAAAGGCCACAGGTCCTCCAGTGAGCCGCCTCCACGTCCCACAATCAGCAGCTCATGGCGGCCGCTGCTACCGGCTTTTTCAATTGCCGCGGCAATTTGTTGTGCCGCCCCCTGTCCCTGAACAGCTACCGGCCATAGCTCGATTTCCGCGGCTGGGTAACGGCGACCTAATACATGGATCATATCGCGAACGGCGGCACCGGTTGGTGAGGTAATAATGCCAATATTGGTGGGCAAGTAGGGCAGGTTGCGCTTACGTGATGGATCGAATAATCCCTCGGCCTGCAACTTTGCTTTGAGTTGCTCCAACTGGCGCATCAGTGCACCGAAGCCGGCCTCTTCCATATGCTCGATAATGAGCTGGAATTCCCCGCGTCCTTCATAGAGGCTTACCCGTGCGCGGATCAGTACTTCGCGACCATTCTGTGGGCGAAAGGCCACATTGCGGTTACGTCCGCGGAACATGGCACAACGCACCTGTGCGTGTGCATCTTTAAGGCTGAAATACCAATGGCCTGAGCTGGGCACAGTAAAATTGGATATCTCCCCGCTGATCCATAATAGGGGTACGTTGCTCTCCAGCAGGTGTTTCACCTCGCGATTCAGTTCGCTTACAGACAGGACGCTGCGCTTTTGGTTGGGGGAGCTGGATTGCATCTGGGTCTCACTGGGAATAACTGGCGGAGCAATATTGCAGTATCCCCCCTACAGGTAAAGGGCTTTACTCGAGAAAACCACTTTTCTGCAAATTGACATTTGCGCTTTGGGCGCTGAGAGGTATAATCGCGCCGATACCCAATCCCGCCTATTCGAGGTTTGAGTGTCAACAATGTCTGAATCCAATCTGCGCATCGCGCGCGAAGCCCTCACTTTTGACGACGTCCTACTTGTGCCCGGTTTTTCCGAGGTTACCGCCAAGGATGTCAGCCTGAAAACCCAGCTTTCCCGCAATATCACCCTGAATATTCCCATTGTATCCGCTGCTATGGATACGGTGACGGAAGCACGCCTGGCTATTGCCCTGGCTCAGGAAGGTGGTATTGGTATTATCCACAAGAGCATGTCTATTGAAGAGCAGGCTCTTGCGGTTCGAGCCGTAAAAAAATTCGAAGCTGGTGTGGTAAAAGATCCTATTACTATTGAGTCTGATGCCACTGTACGCGAGCTGATCGCACTGACAAGCCACCATAATATTTCCGGTGTTCCGGTAATGGATAAAGGCAATCTGGTTGGTATCGTAACCAGTCGCGATGTACGCTTTCTTACCGATCTGGATGTTAGCGTCGCCAGTGTGATGACTCCGAAAGAGCGTCTGGTAACTGCTCACGAAGATGCCTCTTCAGATCATGTGCGCGAATTGCTGCACAAGCACCGCATCGAGAAAGTACTCGTTGTGAACGATGACTTTGAGTTGCGTGGTCTGATTACCGTTAAAGACTTTAATAAGGCCGAGCAGTATCCGAATTCCTGCAAGGACTCCGATGGTCGCCTACGTGTCGGCGCATCTGTCGGTACAAGCCCTGATACTGATGACCGTGTGGCAGCTCTTGTAGAGGCTGGTGTGGATGTGTTGGTAGTCGATACTGCCCACGGCCACTCCCTCAACGTGATTGATCGTGTACGCCGTATCAAAGAAATGCACCCCCAAGTGGATGTCATCGGCGGCAATATTGCGACAGGGGAAGCCGCTCGTGCATTGGTTGAAGCTGGTGCGGACGCAGTGAAGGTAGGTATTGGGCCCGGTTCTATTTGCACCACTCGAATCGTGACTGGTATCGGTGTGCCCCAGGTAACGGCAATTGCCGAGGTTTCCACTGCACTTAAAGGGACAGGCGTGCCTATGATTGCCGATGGCGGTATCCGCTACTCCGGTGATATTTCCAAAGCGATTGTCGCTGGTGCTTCCTCTGTAATGATGGGCTCCATGTTTGCCGGTACCGAAGAGGCGCCGGGTGAGGTAGAACTGTATCAAGGACGTACTTATAAATCCTATCGGGGCATGGGCTCTCTCGGCGCTATGGCGCGCACCCAGGGATCTTCTGATCGCTATTTCCAAGATGCCAGCAAGGGCGCAGAGAAACTGGTTCCGGAAGGTATCGAAGGGCGCGTCCCCTACAAAGGTCCTCTGTCTGCCATAGTGCACCAGATGCTGGGCGGCCTGCGCTCAGCTATGGGTTATACCGGTAGTGTGGATATTGAAACCATGCGCACCCGTCCGGAATTTGTGCGAGTAACTGCCGCCGGCATGGGTGAGTCCCATGTGCATGATGTACAGATTACCAAAGAAGCGCCCAACTACCCGGTGGGTGGACGCTAAGCCTCCCGGTGAACAACTTTCAGTACCAAGCCGCAAACGGACCTTTCAGGTCCGTTTGCCGTTATTTATTCTGTTAATGAGTCAATCATGAGCCAAGATATCCACTCCAGCCGAATTCTGATCCTCGACTTTGGGTCCCAATACACCCAGTTGATCGCCCGCCGTGTGCGCGAGCTGGGTGTTTTTTCCGAAATTCGCGCCTTCGACATGAGCGAAGAAGAGATCCGCGAATATAACCCGAAAGGTATTATCCTGGCCGGTGGGCCCGAGTCTGTACCGGAAGAGGGCTCTCCCCGCGCGCCAGAAGTGGTTTACAGCTTGGGAGTGCCGGTACTGGGGATTTGCTATGGCATGCAGACCATGGCACACCAGCTGGGCGGCGCAGTGCAGGGCAGTGATGTCCGTGAGTTTGGCTATGCCCAGGTAAAAGTAGAGGGCACTTCGAATCTGCTGCGCGATATCAGAGATCATCTCAACGATGAAGGTGAGGCACTGCTGGATGTATGGATGAGCCACGGTGATAAAGTCGTGCAGATGCCAGAAGGCTTTGAACTTCTGGCTTCCACCGATTCCTGCCCCATCGCTGGCATGTACTCGGCCGAAAAGAACTTCTTTGGTGTGCAGTTCCACCCGGAAGTGACCCATACCCTTCAGGGAATGCGTATCTATGAACACTTTGTTATCGACATCTGCGGTTGTGAAAAGCTCTGGACTCCGGCCAATATTATCGAGGACTCCATCGCCAAAGTGCGAGAACAAGTGGGCGATGGCAAGGTATTGCTGGGTCTTTCAGGGGGTGTCGACAGTTCTGTTGTGGCGGCACTGCTGCACAAGGCGATTGGTGATCAGCTGACCTGTGTTTTTGTGGACAATGGCCTGTTGCGCAAAAATGAGGGCGATCAGGTGATGCAAATGTTCGCCGACAATATGGGCGTACGGGTTGTTCGCGCCGATGCGGAAGAGGACTTCCTCTCACGTCTGGCAGGTGTGGATGAGCCTGAAGCCAAGCGCAAAATTATCGGTAATACCTTTATCGAGATTTTCGATCGAGAAGCTTCCAAATTGCAGGATGTGAAGTTCCTGGCGCAGGGTACTATTTATCCGGATGTGATTGAATCCGCCGCGGCCAAAACGGGCAAAGCCCATGTGATTAAGTCTCATCACAATGTGGGTGGCCTGCCGGAAGATATGCAGTTTGATCTGGTAGAACCTCTGCGCGAATTGTTTAAGGATGAGGTGCGCAAAATCGGCCTGGAGCTGGGTCTGCCCTACGATATGGTCTACCGCCATCCCTTCCCGGGACCGGGTTTGGGAGTACGTATTCTTGGCGAAGTAAAAAGGGAGTACGCTGATATCCTGCGCGAAGCAGATGCGATCTTTATCGAGGAGCTACACAAGGCCGATTGGTACCATAAAACCAGCCAGGCGTTTGTGGTATTCCTGCCGGTGAAGTCTGTCGGTGTCGTGGGGGATGGTCGTCGCTACGAATATGTGGTGGCACTTCGCGCAGTGGAAACCGTGGACTTTATGACCGCGCGCTGGGCGCATTTGCCCTACGAACTGATTGAGAAGGTTTCCAATCGCATTATCAATGAGATAGAGCATATCTCGCGCGTAGCCTACGACGTGTCCAGTAAGCCGCCAGCGACTATTGAATGGGAATAAAATAAGTAATTACTTCCCCGCCGCTTGCAGGGGTGTTTGGCACCCCTGCACCACTTTTTTCCCGCCAAGCGTGCCACTTTCCACAGCCGTGTCTCTTCCTGTTATTTCGGTCATTTACTTAGGGGATCTTTTAAGCAGGATTTACTTTCATTCGTAACTCGTTGATTTTTTGAACGTTTCCAGCTTTGGTTATTTTTTCTTCAGATTGTCACAATGACGTAACCATGGGCCTTTGCGCCGATCGCTTGAGAGTTAATCACAGAGATATCCACAGAATCTGTGAGTAGAGGTAGCTAGTGGATAAAGTGCAGCTGCTGTCGTGGAGAGGTGCCCAAATGCGGGAGCTTATTGGGGGTTAAAGAGTTTAGCGGGAGTTGTTTAACCCCCGGGGAAGCTTCAGAGTTGGTGGCGGAAGCTAATTAGGGCGGCGGTAACCGCTACATTCAGGCTTTCGACATCATTGTGCATGGGGATGCGGAGTAATTCATTACACTGTTTCGATACGGCCTCGCTGACACCGCGTGTTTCATTGCCGAGAACAAAAATGGTGGGGACTTCACCTGTAACCTCTGCCAGGGTCAATTGCGCGTGAGAGGAGAGGCCGCAGACACGGGCTCCCGCCTTGCGGAATTCTCCCAGTGTGTTCGCCAGTGTTTCACAGCGCAAAATGCGAGTTTTAAACAGGGTGCCAGTACTGGCCTTGATCACCAGTGGGTCAATCTGTGCGCAGCCTTTGCGCGGTAGGATTATGCCATCTATGCCGCCTGCACAGGCGGAACGAATAATCATGCCCAGGTTCTGTGGATTGGTAATACCATCGAGTGCCAACAGCTCGTAGGGCTTTTTATTGTTGTCGCCTTGACGCTGCTGAAGAAATCCTTCGCAGGTGCTGTAGTGGGGGAGGGCCAGGTCAAGTGCCACTCCCTGGTCCTGGCGAGAATTCTTCGAGATTCGTGAGAGTCCCTTGCGGTCCCAATGGACAATTTCCACCTGGCGCTCCTCGGCCAGCGCCTCCATACGACTGATTAGTTGATCGCGCCGGTTGCTGCTTGCCAGGTGTAGTTTATGCACCGGTAGGCTGGGATCTTCCAGGGCTTCGAGAACCGGCTTGCGCCCATAAATGGTTAGAAGACTGTCGTAGAAGGCTCTTTTTTTCAGGTACTCAGAGGAGTCTTTCACCGCATTGGCTCACTCAATAATTCGATCAAACTGGCCGCGCTCTCATCCGATAGCTGGCCGCGCCGCGCCAACTCTACACAGGCGAGTCCCAGTTGGCGATAGTGAAGTGCCAATTGTGGGTCCACAGAGGCAAGATTCTCCACTTGAGTGGCAACTGTCTCCAGGTCACCTCGGGCAATAGGACCTGTGAGGGACTTTTCGGGGCCCAGGGACATATTGTTCTGTGCGGTCTGCAGGACAATAGGTTCAAGCAGTTTGAGGGCGCTGTTGCGCTCGATACCCGCCGCGGCAAAGCTGCGTAGACTCAGGTCAATCAGAGCGGTGAGATAGTTGCAGGCAATTACTGAACCAGCGTGATACAGGGACTTGTGTTGAGCCTCAATGGTAAGGATTTCGCAACCGAGGGCGGTGAAAGCATTTTCCAGAGCACTGACAGCAAGACTGTCTCCCTCCAGTGCGACACTGCTGCCGGGGAGGGTATCCAGGGAGTGCAGGGGCTCGGCGAAACTGTGAACCGGATGGGCACTGGCGATAGAGGCGGGGCGCAGAACTTCGAGAACCTGCGAGCTGAGTGCTCCGCTGCAATGAAATGCGATAACGTCGTTGCGCTCTGCAAGTTTATCGGAGAGGCGCTGGGCAATCACAGCAATGTCACCGTCAGAGCAGGAAATCAGCCAGCAGTCGGCTTCGGCCATGGATTCTATAGACTCGGCAGCCTGGCCTGCACCGATAAATTCAACCGCTGCCAGTGCACTGTCGTAGCTGCGATTGAAGATGGACTTAAGTTGGAACAGTCCTTTTTGCTGCCACAGGCGCCCGAGGGTTTTCCCCAGGCGGCCAGCACCAATAATGTTAAGTGTCTGCATCAGTTTCCGGCGAGGCAATCGAGGTAGGCTTTTACGGCATTCTCAAGCCCCATACTTATGGCATCCACCGTGAGAGCGTGGCCGATGGAGACTTCCTGTAGCCCCGGCAGGGTACGATAGCGGTGCAAGTTAACGAGATTGAGGTCGTGGCCTGCATTAACACCGAGGCCCAGCTGACGTGCGTGTTCGGCAGCGGCGCAGTGGGTGGCAAAAATGCTATCCAAATCCGGGCTCTGTTTGGCAACAGCTTCCGCGTAAGGACCGGTATAAAGCTCAATACGATCAGCGCCAATATCTCTGGCCAGGCTGATCTGTTCCAGGTCAGGGTCCATAAACAAACTGACGCGGATTCCCGCCCCCTTCAATTTCGCAATCTGTGGCACTAGGCGCGGGCCGTCGAGCTTGAGATTGAAACCGTGGTCTGAAGTCAGTTGGTCATTGCTGTCTGGTACCAGGGTGCACTGATCGGGCTTGGTTTCCAGTGCCAATTCCACCAGGCCTGGATAGTCCGCTAAATGTGTAGCGAAGGGGTTGCCCTCAACATTGAACTCTATGCCCTGTCGTTCCCTGCACAGAGTTGCAAGTTCGCGTACATCGCCAGGGCGGATATGGCGCTGATCCGGACGCGGATGCACAGTAATTCCCTGTGCGCCAGCATCTAGGCAGATCCTGCCGTGGGCGACAACGTCGGGAAAGTTGCCCTCGCGGGAATTGCGGATGAGGGCAATTTTGTTGAGATTTACGCTGAGAGCTATCACTGCTTATTCTCCCTTAGTGTTGTTGGCGATAGTTTTATCGCCGACATCGATTCTTTTTGCGTCGAGGATACGGATAGGCACGTTGGGTGCACTCGGGTGCTTTCGATATAGGCCACGAGGCTCCCGCACAATTTTTTCTACTACATCCATGCCTTCGATCACCTTGCCAAATACGGCATAGCCCGCCTGGTCTTCTTTTGCATCGAGCCTGGTGTTGTCCACCAGGTTGATAAAAAATTGTGAGGTTGCACTATCTGGATCGTTAGTCCTCGCCATCGACAGGGTGCCACGCAGATTCTGTAAGCCATTGGTGGATTCGTTGACAATTGCGTCGCGGGTTTCTTTCCTTTGGAAATCAAAAGTGAAGCCGCCAGCCTGTACTACAAAACCGGGCACGACCCGATGAAAGATAATCCCGTTATAAAACCCGCTATCGGTATAGGCGAGAAAATTCTCCACTGTGGCCGGAGCCTCTTTAGCGAACAGCTCAACCCGGATTACGCCCAGGTCAGTTTTCAGTTCAACCTGGGGATTTTTGGCCAGTGCGGGAAGCGCAAAGAGAGCACAGAGAAAACACACAAAAAGTTTACGCATCATCCTTGTCCTTTTGGGGTTGTTTTAGGGATCTGATTTAACAGCGCGCCCGGTCCAATGCTGGATGAAGGGCTGCGGGGGGCGGCAAATGCCGCAACCCCAGCTCTTAATAGTATGCGATTTCTTTGCCCGGAAGTGAGATCAGTTGGCCCACTCGGAGTGGCGTTTGCGGGGGCGAACGCGGGGGGCAATCATTGCGAGTATGGCACCGACTGCCACAGATAAGGCACCAAACAAATACCATCTCTGGGATTCACTGCCGGAAAGACGTTGGATCTCGGCCTCTGCCATAATTTTTTCCTGCTTGAGTAGCTCGTGCTGGTGCAGAAGTTTCTGGTGACGCTCATTGAGGGATATAGCGTCCGAGGACAGGGTCTTGAGTGCTTTGAGTTCAGTAGTAAGGTCTTGTGTCTGTTGCTGGGCCGCGCTCAGGGAACTATTCAACTGGCTGTTCTCCTCTTCCAGGCGGCGGACCTCGCCACCGAGATTTCCCTCCATCTTTTCAAAGCGGGCCAGGTTGGCTTCGGCACTGGCCAGTTTGAGCTTTGCTACCGGTTCGGATACCAGGTATTGGCGCCTGACCCAGCCTTCAGTGCCGCCCGGTGTCCGCACTCGTGTCCAGCCTTCAGATGCAGCGTCCTCCAGGACCGTAAGCTCGGTGCCACTTGGCAGCCCCCGGTGGAGAATGCGAAACCCGTTACCCTTGCCGGAACGCATGGGTACGTGAAGTTGGTCGGTGATATAGCGGGTTTCAGCGCTTACTAAGGCTGGAACCACATTTAATAGTGCCGCAGCAAGCAGGCCCGACATTAGTTTTCTCATGGTCATACAGCTTCTATTTTTATGTTGTTATCAGGGCAGCACTAACTTGAAGGGTTTGACGGTTATTGATGCGTAGACCCCTGCTTCGATATAGGGGTCTCTGTCAGCCCAGGCTTTTGCATCCTCCAGCGAGGGAAACTCTGCAATAACGAGGCTGCCACTGAAGCCTGATTCACCTGGCTCTTCACTGTCTATGGATGGATGGGGGCCGGCGGCGAGCAGGCGGCCTTCATCTTTCAGACGGCCGAGTCTAGCCAGGTGATCAGCGCGCGCTTTTTTGCGCAAAGGGAGACTATCGCTAACATCTTCACTGATGATTGCGTACCACATTGTATTTAATGCTCTTGTTAGTTCTTTAAAGTGCTATTGCGCGACCATCACTTCTTCCAGTTTCAACCCGGTCAGCTTGCCGATGCGGGAGAAAAGGAAAAAGAGGGCACCCATTAAGATCAGGGTTGATGGGATTGCAATAACCAGATATCCATATGCCGTCATTTCACCCAGCTCGGTGTTGTAGGCTTCGGTGCCGGGTGGGCTGGTGACGATCATTTTGGCGAGAATGTAGTTCAGCGCCGAGGAGAAAAAGAATGACCCGGCAACAATCCATGAAGTCTGGCGCAAAGTGCGCTCAAAGGCCGGCTGGTTGCCATTTGCCTGTAATGACTGGGCAATTTTTGCCGTATTCAGAATTTGATCGTTGTAGAGGAGAGTTTTGACCAGGGGCCAGCGGGTATAAACGGATAGAGCCGTTGCAACGCCCAGCAGGCCGGGGATCGCGGCTTCCTTGATCGCAATGTATTGCGGGTCCAGCTTTAGCAAGCTGATACCGCCGGTGAGAAGGATGCCTATAAACCCGAGGGCCGAGAAGAAGTTGACCTTGCCCAGGCGCAGCAGGTCGCGAAGACCGTATCCCAGCGGGAAGGCCAGGGCCACGATTAACGCCCAAGTTGGGCCCAACCAGTCATCCCCGGAAAGTTTGGTCAGTATCAATGTCGGAATGATGACATTGAAGGTGATATTGCTGAGAAACCCTTCCTTTTTAGGTTTCTCGGGAGATGTTGTGGTCGAATTCGTTTCGGTCATACTCTATTCCGGTGATAATGCCCGCAGGAAATCAGTCTGGAGGCGATATCTCTATAGTCCCTCCAAAACAATTTCTTCCCCACTGACAATACTGCTGTCAGACTCCGGCCCCGAGGTCACCTAGGCTGACCATTGGTCCGGGCCTTATCCCTGAAAACGCCGGGTGCCGCTGTGACAGCATTGCCGGGTAATTGTTCCAAAATAATGGATACTGCGACGATCACTGTCGCCAAACTGAGTGAGAGCCCACTATTGAGAGCCCTGTCTGCTGATCTGAATACCGATCTTGTCGATCTGCACTGTCACAGTACCGCTTCTGACGGTATTTTAAGTCCTGCACAGCTGGTGTCGAGGGCGAAATGCCAAGGTGTGACACTGATGGCACTCACGGACCACGATACGGTGGATGGAGTAGCACAGGCACAGGAGGCTGGTGACCAATTGGGCATCACTGTGCTGGCTGGAATTGAATTCTCCAGCCTTTGGGGGCGTCGCTCGATTCACATTGTTGGTCTCAATGTTGATCTGACGTCGCAGGAGCTGCGTAATGCCATAAGCTTGCGCGAAGGGCTTCGCCTGGAGCGTGCCGAGCGTATTGCTGAGCGACTGCACAAGCGCGGCTTCATCGGTGCTCTAGAGGGTGGGCGTGCTGTTGCAGGGGAATCTGTATTGGGCAGACCGCATTTTGCCCGATGGTTAGTAGAAGCGGGTCATGTAGAGGATACAGCGCGGGCTTTTAAGCGTTATTTAGGCGCAGGTAAGGTAGGTGATGTGAAGGTCGAGTGGCCCCAAATGGTGGAGTCCATAGAGACAATTCATGCGGCTGGTGGCAGTGCTGTATTGGCACACCCACTTAAGTATGGGTTTACCCGCACCCAGTTGGTCCGGTTACTTGGCGAGTTTTCGCGCTGCGGGGGCGATGCGATAGAGTTGCTGTGCGGCCGCCAAAATCCTACCCAGACTAAGGAATTGCGGAGTCTAATGTCTTCGGTCACAACTGAACTTAACGGTCCGCAATTGCGCTGTTCCCTGGGAAGTGATTTTCACCAGCCAGACCAGCCCTGGCGGGAATTGGGTTGCGTGCGTCTACCAGAAGACGTCGAGCCGGTATGGAATCTGTGGCACACTCTGCACCGGGATCGACCCGGTCATGCCATGACAGCCTAGCCAAGCGTACTTTTTACGTATGTTTTGTAGATGCTGTCGAACCGAGATCCCTTGCGGGTCAGTCAAGGTCCGCAAAGAGGTTTCAATTCATTAAAGGCTTGGGGGGCTTTTGTGGCGCAGTTTTTTCAGATTCATCCGGATAATCCTCAAGGGCGCCTGATTTCTCAGGCTGCTGATATCGTGAATGCAGGAGGGGTTATCGTCTACCCCACAGATTCTGCCTATGCCATTGGCTGCCGTCTTGGAGAAAAGTTGGCCGTTGAGCGCATTCGCGCATTGAGACAGCTGGATAAACAGCATAATTTCACTCTAATGTGTCGGGATCTATCGGAGCTGGCTACCTATGCCAAGGTAGATAATCAGATGTTCCGCCTACTCAAGAATCATACACCTGGCCCCTATACATTTATTATGCCGGCTACCGCAGAAGTGCCACGTCGTCTTATTCACCCGAAGCGTAAGACTATTGGTATCCGTGTACCCGACAATGCAATAACTCTCGCCCTGATTGAAACAGTGGGTGAGCCCCTGATGAGTTGCAGCCTGATCATGCCAGGTGATGAGCAGCCCCTGACCGACCCCTACGATATTCGCGATACCCTTGAGCATCAGGTCGAGCTGGTGATTGATGGGGGGTTCTGTGGTATGGAGCCAACCACTGTTGTAGACCTTACCGGCGAAGAGCCGGAGCTGATTCGCCAGGGTTGCGGAACGGCTGATGAAATTCTGGGCTGAATAGTGTCACGCTAGTGTATAATCGCGCGTTTGCGCTTTCGAGGGTGGGGCAGGGTGTCCAGTGAAGAATTACTAGCCGAGGTGGAGGGGCAGGTGCTTGCCGAGGTCGCGGCGAGTGAAGGCGACTCTACCGAAGCTCCCCCTGAGAGTGTAGATACGCCAGGTCATTCGGAAGATGCGCCTGTGGCACTGGTATTAGGCGAGGCTTTTACTGACCTGCCACCAGACCTGTTTATTCCGCCAGATGCTTTGGAAGTGATTTTGGAGGCCTTTGAGGGGCCCCTGGATCTGCTTCTATACCTGATTCGTCGCCAGAACCTGGATATTCTTGAAATTAATGTATCAGACATCACCCGCCAGTATATGGCCTACGTGGAAATGATGACGTCGATACGTTTTGAGCTTGCAGCCGAGTACCTGGTGATGGCAGCCATGCTCGCAGAGATCAAGTCGAGAATGTTACTGCCGCGCCCGCCGGAAGCTGAGGAAGAGGAGGGTGAAGACCCTCGGGCCGCATTGATCCGCCGCTTGCAGGAATATGAGCGTTTTAAGACTGCTGCGGAGGATCTCGACGAGATTCCACGTATGGGGCGAGATATTCACCAAGCCAGCGCTGAAGGCCCCGATCGCAGTATCACCCGACCCGACCCGGATGTGGATCTCAAAGAGGTATTGGTTGCTCTGGCAGATGTATTGCGTCGTGCGGATATGTTTGAGAGCCACCAGGTCGAACGGGAGAAGCTCTCTACCCGTGAACGTATGACCCAGGTACTGGATCAGATTCGCCACGGCCAATTTGTGCCTTTTGTGAGCCTGTTTACCGTGAAGGAGGGGCGCCTTGGTGTGGTGGTTACTTTCCTTGCGGTGATGGAGTTGGTGAAAGAGTCCCTGGCGGAACTGGTACAAAACGAGGCCTTCGGCCCGATCCATGTACGGGCAGCCGGGCAGAGTGGCTCCGGAAGTGTTGATAGTCATGACGAGTACCTCTCGGGTCCTGAAAGTAGCTTGGAAGGAGACGACGATGCTCAGCCAGCTGAAGCACCAAGTGGTGAATTACTGCCAATTGAGAGTGAGCTGGAGGGTAATGACACACTGGTTGCTGAGGATGAGCAGTCGGTAGTAGAGCAGAATGGGCAGCCAAGCGAAGAGTTAGCTGGTGCGTAAAAGTGGGACGTGCCGGATGAATTGCCGAGAAAGCATCAGAGTTAGAAAATAGAAGATGACAATCGCTCCGGAATTACTGCGCAGAATTGTAGAGGGCGCCCTGCTTGCGGCAGGGCAGCCTCTGAGTGAAGAAAAGTTATTGTCGCTGCTTGAAGAAGAGGAGCAGCCCTCCAATACAACCTTGAGAGATATCCTTGAGGAGATAGCGCAGGATTGTATTGGGCGCGGCTTTGAACTCAGGAAGGTGGCCACGGGCTGGCGTTTCCAGGTGCCTGAAGATTTGGCGCCCTGGGTAAACCGCCTTTGGGAGGAAAAAGCGCAGAGGTATTCCCGCGCAACTTTGGAAACCCTGGCAATCATCGCCTATCGCCAACCGGTAACCCGCGGAGATATCGAGGAGATTCGCGGTGTAGCGGTGAGTTCGCAGATTGTTAAAACCCTGCTTGAGCGCGGTTGGGTCAAAGTGGTTGGCCATCGTGATGTGCCTGGCAAACCATCGCTGTATGCGACCACGCGGGAATTTCTGGATTACTTTAATCTAAGCTCCCTGGATAATTTGCCAACCCTGGCTGAGATTCGCGATATAGAGAGTCTCAACAAGATCCTTGAAGCAGAGGGGTTGTCCCCAGAAGAGATTACTGCGGCAGAGACTGATAGTGCAGATATTGAGGTGTCGCAAATCAGCGGTGAGGTTTCTGCAGAAAGTGGAGAGTCGGAGGTCCAGGAGGGTTCTGAAGAAGAAGTTGTTGATATTGCGGCTGAAGAGTCAGTGGGCGATATTGATAAAGAGCCTGATGATATTGATGGAGATGTGCGGGTTGAAGTGCTGGTAGAGGAAATTGTAGCGCAGTCAGAAGACCAGCCTGCTGAAGAAGTTGAGCCTGTGTCGCCAGTGGAGCGAGAGAAAATTGATGAGAAATTAGATGAGGGCGATCGGGATGATGCGGTTGAGGCTGCGGCATCGCTGGTTGCGATGGAGATTGAGCGGGAGCAGGAAGAAACGGTATTAGAGAATTTGGGTGCCGTTGACACAGGTGATACTGAAGCCGCCCCCCAAGACGATAATAGAGAGACTGAACTGGTAGCGGAGGCGCATAGCACAGCCCCGATAGCGGCGACCCTGCCGCCTAGTAGCCTGTTTGGTGATAACGACACAGCGAGCGAAGTCGGACTGGAAGATAGGGCCGAAGGGAATGCTGATGTCGATGATGATTCCCAGGATGTAGTGCAAGTGGAAAACACCACCCCATGAGTGATGGCACCTCGCCAGCAGGCGAAAAATTGCAGAAAGTATTGGCACGCAGTGGCCTTGGTTCACGGCGAGAGATGGAGCGCGCGATCGATGCTGGCCGCGTGACAATCAATGGAAAAGTGGCGGAGCTGGGTGAGCGGGTTACCGACCAGGACCGCATTGAATTTGATGGTCAGCGACTGCCATCGACCGAGGAGAATCGCTGCCGCGTCATTCTGTACAACAAGCCGGTCGGTGAGATTTGCTCACGCCACGATCCCGAAGGGCGCCCGACAGTTTACGATCGATTACCAAGGTTGAAGACGGGCCGTTGGATTTCTGTGGGGCGCCTGGATTTTAATACCAGTGGACTCCTATTGTTTACCAACAGTGGTGAGCTGGCCAACAAATTGATGCATCCCTCCTCGGTGATCGATCGCGAATACCTGGTACGAATCCAGGGCGAAGTGGACGATGAGATGAAAAGGCGCTTGGTCAAAGGGGTATTGCTGGATGATGGCTCTGCGCGCTTTACTGATATCGTCGAGAGCGGCGGTGAGGGTAGGAACCGCTGGTTCTATTGCGTGGTAATGGAGGGGCGCAACCGTGAAGTGCGGCGTTTGTGGGAATCTCAGGGTGTGCGAGTGAGCCGCCTCAAGAGAGTTCGCTACGGTAGTGTATTTATCCCCTCCCATGTGCGTGTGGGCCAGTGGATTGAGATGGAGCCCCGCGAAATTGATGATCTGTGTGTTACTGCGGGTCTGCCAAAACTTGGTCAGAGACCGCTCACACAGGGAGAAAAACAGACTCTTGAGCGCCAGCGCCGAAAGCTACGCAAGTCGCCGGTGCCGGCGCAGCGCCGCAACAAGTCCAGGTAAGCCCCAATAAAAAAGCCCGCCATTAGCGGGCTTTTTTATTGAAAATAGTAATGAGGCTGGTAGCGCGGTCTATGGTGATTGGGGTTCATTCTCCGGTGTTTCCCCAGCTTCCTCCTGCTGTTGGTTTTGCATTTCCGATTGAACACCCTGCGGGCCTCCCCCCATAGCATCATCAACATCCGAGGGAATATCTGAGACGGAGTCTGTAGTATTGCTGCTCCCCTGGTCTGCTCCGCCGGGCGTCGGACCCTCAATTGCATCAGTACTGGATTCCAACAAATTCTTAAGTTTTGACAGTCCGTGTTCGTAGGACTCACCTACCATTTTTTTCACAGCCAGGCCCATCCAGCGTTCCCTGGGGCCGCCTCCTGTATCGCTCATAAAGGCCCAGGTTATCTTGGTGCCTTCACCCTCGGGTTGGAGCTTAAACTCCGCCTCCGCAGTGCTACCATCACCGAAAGCCAGTTTGGTGCGGACCATAGAATTTGGCGTGCTGGCGGTGATAGTCTGGCTGCCGCTGCCTGCCTTCGAGTTCTCGCCACGCCAACTCATTTCCGCGCCCACGCCCTCTTCAGGTCCGCTGTAATCGTATTGCATAGATGGGTCTATATTGCGCCAAGGGGACCAGCTATTGAATTTGCGAAAATTATTGACGTAGGGAAAGACGGCCTGGGGAGGCTTATCGATATAGACGCTCCGCTCAAGGCTTACCTCTCGAGGGAACAGATATCCGGCGAGCAGTAACAATACCAGGAATATGAGGATATAGATGATCCAGCGCATAGCAGGGTCCTTTGCTATTGGCGGTCAAATAGTCATGATCGCCAGCCCGTGCTGGCGATAGATTGTTTATAGCAGTTTTTGCGCCGTTCAATCGTCGGTGATATGCAGAAGTGGCAGCTGAATCTCGACACACAGGCCGGCACCAATGCTATTGCGCGCAGTGATACTGCCTCCATGGTGCAGCAGAGTGCGTTGGGCAATAGCCAGACCCAGGCCAAAGCCACCACTCTCCCGGGTGCGTGCGCTGTCCGTTCGATAGAAGGGGCGGAAAATAGCCTCCAGTTCATCCTCCTCGACCCCTGAGCCAGAGTCGATTACAGAGATGCTACAGGATTCTCCGGACTCCTCTACCAGTACTCGTACGAGGCCGCCTGAGGGGCTGTATTTGATGGCATTACGCAGAATATTCTCCAGTGCTGCGGTCAGTGAGCTGCCGCGAGTAGCGATTAAAAGCTCTTCGCCAGTGGTGCTCACATCAAAGCTCAGGCTTTTTTCCTCAGCTTCTATGTGCAGATCATCAATCAATGCCGAAAGCAGGCTGTTCAACTCGACCACATCATCCAGTGGACGCTGCTCCTGGCTACTGACTGGCAGGGACAATACATCGGCAATGATATCCTCCAGGTAATCCGCAGCCTTGCCGATTTTGTCCAGCTCGGTGTCAAGCCCTGCCACCTGCTTTTGGCGGGCGATAGCCAAAGCTACCTGGAGCCGAGCCAGGGGGGAGCGCAACTCGTGAGAAACATCCTTGATCAGGCGGCGCTGTTCGGACATGGACTCCTGCAGTTGTGCGGTCATTGAGTCAAAATCGAGGGCAAGGTCAGTCAGTTCATCGTTGCGGGTGCGCAAACTCGGAGCAACCCTGTAGTCCAGCTCACCGGCAGCGACTCGTCTGGTGGCGGTTCGGAGCTGTTCAAGGGGGCGGCTCAAGTAGCTGGCCAGCCAGTAGCAGGCAACTCCGGAAGCGATCATTGAAAGCAGCAGCATGGGCCAGAAATTGCGCCATAGGAAGCGCAGCAAAAGGCCTTCCTTGCTATCGCCGGCAACCAGGGCGATGCGTAGAGGGTCCCCTGTGCGTAGTGGCAGGAAGAAGCCCACGGTGGGTTTATTGTCCACTAACATGTGCGCTTCGCGATTGCGGTAATCCAGGCTGTTGATCAGAGGCTTCATATCGGTAGGAACCTGGCGCCCAAGCAGATCGTTGCCCAGGTGGTCCACCGCGTAGACGCGGCGTTGGACTTTCTTAGGCGCTCGCTCCAGCCAGTGCTGGAACTGCTCAGGACCATGGCGGCGGGCTATACGCATATTGCGCATGACTTCTCGAAATAGTGCGGGCCCCTCCCAGCGCTCCTCCTGGCGTGGGTCGCCAAACTCGCCAAAATGGGTAATGTAAATGGCGGCAACCACCATCACCATGGCGGTGATCCATGCGCCAAAAAACATTTTCCAGAAGAGGCTGCGCATTTTGATACTACCTACTGCTTGGCCTGGGTGAGCATATAGCCAGCGCCGCGAATATTGATAATCAGATCGCGGCTGGCGCCTTTGTCGGCGAGCTTCTTACGGATATTGCTCACATGTACGTCGATTGAGCGATCGTAGGGCATAAGCTTGCGCCCTAGTGCACTTTCGGTCAGAACCTCTTTACCAACCACATCCCCGGCGTGCTGCACCAGCACTTTGAGTACTGAGAATTCAGCACCAGTGAGGGATAGGGCCTGTTCGCTCCAATAGGCCTGGTGTTCAGCTGGTAAAAGTCGCAACTGACCGCTGCTAAGGCTGTCGTCATTTTCTTCTATTTCAACCCGCCCACGGCGCAATATAGCGCGCAGGCGCGCGGCCAGCTCACGTGGATTACAAGGTTTGGGCAGGTAGTCATCGGCCCCCATTTCCAGGCCCACAATGCGATCCACGGTATCGCCTTTGGCTGTGAGCATGATGACAGGCAGGGATCTACTCGTTGGGGAGGCCTCTTCGCGGAGTTTACGCAGCACGTCAAAACCGTTGTGTACTGGAAGCATTACATCCAGTACCAGGGCGTCAAAGTTTTGGCTCTGTGCCAGCTCAAGCCCCCGGCCGCCATCATTGGCCGCTGTTACTTCAAAGCCTTCGCCGGTGAGGAACTCCCTCAGCAGGTCGGTCAATTCTGTGTCGTCATCGATCAGGAGGATTCGGCTCATGGCGTTCTCTCTGTTGCTGTGGTGCCATTATATGCAAAGCACTGGCGCTAGTTATCGCAGCCCTGTGGGCTTTTTACCGTTCTTAACAATTGTTTACCCCGGTTTGCCCCTGTTTACACAGGCCACACTTACTATGAAATCACTGAATGCAAACGAGAGGACAGAATGATGAAGAACTGGAAACTGGCGGTAAGCAGTTTGGCCCTGGCGGGTGTTTTAGCTTTCCCCGCAGCGACGATGGCGTCTGGCGGGGGTGGGGATCACCACAAGCGCGGCTTTGAGCACATGGCCCGTGAGTTGCAGCTGACCGAGGGACAAAAGGCACAGCTAAAAGCCAACCGCGATGGTACCCGTGAGGCGAGAAATGCCCAGCGTGAACAGCTGAATGCTCTGCGAAAGCAAATCCATGCTGCGATAGAGTCCGGTGCTGACCAGGCTACAGTGGATCAGCTGGGTGCCGAACTGGGTCGGCTGAAGGTACAGCAAATGCAGAGTCACTACCAGATGCGCCAGCAATTTGAGGCGATTCTCACCGATGAGCAGAAAGCCAAGTTTGAAGAGCTAAAAGCTGAGCGCAAAGAGCGCCGAATGAAATGGCGCGAAGGCCGCCTTGAGCGCCGCTCTTCAGACTCCTGATTACCCTTCTATAGACTCCTTGTGCGATCCACCGGGCGCGCCCTTCCCCAGAGGCCCGGTAGGTTCATAACCCTTTGCCCCCGTTCAAGGGGGCCTTTTTGTTTCCCCTGCTTTTGCTTTTCAGAGTCAGCTTGCTGCATTCCGCTATTGCTGGGAGAATACGCCGCCCCGCAAATAGGTGTCTAGTGTGGCCCGGTTAGGGCAGAGAGGAGTGACTGTGAGCAAAATCGGCTTGTTTTATGGCAGCGACGAAGGCAACACTGAATCTATAGCCCTGCGTATCCGCGCCCGCCTGGGTGAGGATAGGGTAGATCTGTTTGATATTGCCGATGTCACTCAGCTGGATATCGCCAACTACGAGCAGCTGATTTTTGGTATTCCCACCTGGGATTTCGGCCAGATTCAGTCCGATTGGGAGGAGTTCTGGGAAGATGTGCAGGAAATCGACTTTAGCGGTAAGACCGTGGCCCTTTACGGTTTGGGCGACCAGTTCGGATACGGCGATTACTTCCTCGACGCTATGGGCATGTTGCACGATGTGATTGTCGGGCGAGGAGCGACCATTGTCGGTTTGTGGTCTACTGAAGGCTATGAGTTTGAAGCTTCCAAGGCGGAGGTCGAAGGTGAGGGCAAATTTATGGGCCTCGCTATCGATGAGGATCAACAGGAAGAGTTGACTGCTCAGCGCCTTAACCTGTGGTGCAAACAAATTGCTGATGAATTCAATCTTGATGGTGGTGCTGACAGCATCATTGAGTTGGATGATTAAAATTGCATGGATCAGGCAATACCCTTTAAAGAATTCTGGGCTTGGTTGGCCGAACATCCCAACTGTATCCTTCGTGCCGGGAGTACAGACTCAGTAGTTTACGATGATGATGACTACTATTGGCGCTTTGCTGAGGAGGATGCCCGCACCTTGCTCGTTCAGGTTATCCGAGGAAAGCGCCCCGTAGCAGAATTCTTTATCGAACCTGCGCATGTATCCACTGTTCGAGTGAACCCTGGTGAACGAGGGGAATTCAATTTTGATTTGGTTACCGAATTTCAAGGGCAGATGCAGGTAATTTTTTATTTTGTATTGTCACATGGCTTTGACGAGGAAGTCAGTCCAGTCGAAGAGTCTTTCAAGTCTTCAGGGCACCTCCACTAAAAGCCAGGCTGTTCGGCTGTGTATTGGCGACACCAGTTGATAACTTGACTGGTGTCGAAAAGATTTGCGTTAGCTCGTTACTGTTTTTTCGTTGGCGATTTTTCTGCGGACCCAATGCCGATATTTTTATCAAGGAAGGCGAGCAGTTCGGTATAAAGCTTCATCTTGTTCTCCTCGCTATAAAATCCGTGCCCTTCGTTGGCAACAATAAGGCTTTTTGCAGGCTTCCCTTCTTTTTCAAGTTTTTTCAGTAGCTCCTCAGCATGTTCAACAGGTACACGCTCATCTTTCTCACCGTGAATAATAAACAAGGGGATATTGAGTTTATCGGTGTTGTGGATTGGAGAGTTTTCCTTTAAGAAGTTCTTATCTTTACTCAGTTCCCTATTAAGGTAGGCTAACCCTCTATCACGACGCTTGATATCCCCTTTCTTGTACATCATCTCCAAGTCATAAACACCCACATAGCCAGCCGCACATTTATACAGGTCTGGATATCTGATCGGATTCATTAGGGCAGAGTAGCCCCCAAAGCTGGCACCGTAAATACAAACTTTTCTTGGATCTGCATAGCCTTTCTCTACTGCCCAATGAACTGCATCGGCTATATCCTTTTGAATTTTTCCTCCCCACTCTTGCTCTCCGGCAGTGTAAAAGTGGTCGCCGTATCCTGTTGAGCCACGAAAGTTTACCTGGAGAACCAAGTAGCCATTTTGGGAAAGTATTTGTGCTTCTTGGTCATATCCCCAGTAGTCACGGGCATGGGGGCCTCCATGTGGTACTACTACCATAGGCAGATTTTTAGTTTGTCCTTTGGGGAAAGTCAGATAGGTGCCTATTCTCATGTTGTCCGTGGTGACGAATGACTCAGCTCGCATTGAGTTTAGAGTTTCAGGGGCAAGCCATTCTGATGATGATAATAGAAAGTCTACTTTCTTAGTCTTCAAATTTGCTAAGAAATAATCCCCTGGGAGTCGGTCTCCATAAACTTTTAGTATTCCTAAAGAGCCGTCATTAGTGAAGCTTGTAAAGTTGATTCTGTAGCCCTCAAAAGCCTTTTTTAAGCCACGGAAATAAGCTGCAAACCCATCTCCCTCATCAAAAAAGTGCTCTTCAGGATAGTCGGGGTTTAAGTAGACACCGATGGGGTTTTCACTTACAGGGTGGTGGATTACTCCGCTAATGTCGGAGTTATCGTGGGAAAATATTGGAGCTAGTTGGTTTGTCTTGTTATTAAATTTAACTAGTTGCTCTGTGTTATTGGGTCGGTCTATTAAAAAGTAGAAGTCACCGGTCTCAGAGTCTCTGCCTGTTGGCCAACCGCGGGTCAAGAGAGGATTTTCAAGTTTTTCCCACCCTTTTTGGGATTTCTTATAGATTTCACGAATGCCTTTTCTATTGCTGCCTGTGGCGAAAACTACATTGCCAAGTCCATCACTATGGGCTCGGCCCACCTGAGGCAGCCCTGTTATTCTAGTTTTAACACCACTATAAATATTTACCTTTAGGATTTCTCCTGTTGTTTCCCAGTCATTTGCCCAAGGTGATGTTGAGAGTAAGATTTTGTTTTTATCTTCTGGAAGAGTGTCAATAATTGTTGCATGCGCATATGTTGCTTTGGCTCTTTTTAAACGTGTGCCAGTCTGCATCTCGCTTGCTAAATATCCAAATATATTTTTTGCTTTGGATCCATCGAAGTTTACTGCAAACAGGGTTCCATAGAAGATTGGAGTTTCTAAGGCAGCTCTGCGCGACATAACTTCGGTGATAACTCTTTCATTGTTGGCCCAATAAAAATGTCCAACTTCATCCTTTCCTTTGAGCCGTAAGCCTCCTGTAATTTCAAAGTCATCAAGGGATAAAAAAAGTAAAATTCTCTCGCCTTTATGGATTTTTCTGATGGCTAAGTGGGTGCCTTCTGGAGATATTTTCACCTCCTCAATTTCTGCATGGCGTATTAGGTCCGATAGAGGTATCTGAGTGCCAAATGCGAAAAGCGGCCAAAGAAAAGCGAAAAATAAAAGCTTGCGCATATATGTTGCCCTTGTATTGAAGGTTCATAATTATGCGTGATAGGGCTATTAATGGAAATGGTTAGGACGGGTCTAGAAAGTTCGTCCTGACCTAAAAAACAGGAAATTAATCTTAATTCACTACTAAGTCCTGACTCTCTCGCTCAGGCTTGTGCTGTTCAAACCAGTACAAGATAGAGGCTACCTTAGCAATCATCTGGCTGGGTCTCGCGGCAATACTGTGAGAGGCGCCTGGGATACGCACCATTGCAGCTTCCACATCGTTCAACTTCAGTGCCTGGTAAAACTGCTCTGTTTCAGACATCGGTGTGCGGTAGTCCTCCTCTCCGGTAAGCAGCATGGTTGGCGTAGTGACATTGCCCACATAAGTCAGTGGTGAACGGCGGCGATATTCCTCCGGTTTTTCCCAGGGCATGCCTGAGAACCAGTACTTAGTAAAGAACCTGGAATAATCCGCAGTCAAGACGAAGCTTTCCCAGTTGATTACTGGTTTGGCAACGACCGCAGCTCGGAATCGATCGGTTTTGCCGATGATCCAGGCTGTTAGGGTGCCGCCCCCGCTGCCGCCGGTAACAAACAGTTGCTCCTCATCGATAAAACCCTGGTTGATGACTGCATCCACGCCGGCCATCAAATCGTCGTAATCCTGGCTCGGGTAGTTGTGGTGAATCAGATTGGCAAATTCATGCCCATAGCTGGTGGAGCCTCGGGGGTTTGTATAGAGAACCACATAGCCTGCGGCAGCAAAAAGTTGCACCTCTGCGGCGAACCGGGGGCCATAGTTAGAGAAGGGCCCGCCATGAATTTCCAACAGCAAGGGATATTTTTTCTTCGGGTCGAAGTTGGGCGGGTAGGCGACCCAGCCCTGTATATCACGGCCATCAAAACTGGACTTGTAATTGATCTCCTCCACGCGGGCCATATTGCGCAGCGGCATCACATCGTTATTGAGGCTGGTCAGCGCTTTTACTTTGCCATTGTGGGCCAAAGCCAGCTCTGCCGGATGTTGTGGATTGGTTTGCGTGTAAGCAATAGCTCCGCGCTTGGATGTGGCAAAGTGAGTGCCCGAGTAGGGTCTCCCCAGCGATAGACCGCCAGCATCACTGGCGACTACAGTGTCACTGCCACTAATTTTTTTAATGGCAATTTTTGTGGAGCCCTGATCGTCGTAGCTGTAAGCGATACGTTTACTGTCGCCTAGCCAGTGGTAGCTGGAGATACTGCGGTCTTTTGCGGTTTGGATTTTGCGAGACTCGCCGCTGCCGAGATCGATGATGCGCAGGCTGTGTTGTTGGTACCCGAGCCGTTGATCCTCAAATCCCAGGTAGGCAAGCTTTTTACCATCGGGGGAGATCTGCGGATGGTGATCAGGCCCGAATCTTTCGGTGATCTGCTCAATGTCGCCATCCTTGAGATTTACTCTATAAATTTCAGAGTTCATCAGTTCGATCTCGTGATCGGGGTGGCGGTTTGCAGAAAAGTAAATAGCGTCGTTGTTTTTACTCCAGGCGAGACTACTGTTGTGGTCGAACTCACCGCTGGTAAGCTGACGCGGCGTGCCGCCCTCACGGGAGATGACAAATATTTGGGTGTGCCCCTGCTTGAGATAACCCATACCGTCCGCACGATAAATACTGCGGTCGATAAACTGGGGTGATTTTGCCCACTCGGCGCCCTCGGGCGCTCCGGGCAGTTCAACCGGCAGAGGTTTGCTCTCTGGCACAAACATGGTGAAGGCAATTTGTTTGCCGTCCCTTGACCACTGAATATTTGAAGGGGATTTTGGCAGGTGGGAGATCTGCAGGTTTTGACCGTTATCGAGCCACAATAGGTGTATCTGGGGGCTGCCGCTGCGGGAACTGATAAAGGCGATTGTTTTACCATCCGGGGATAGGCGCGGCGAATAATCAGCGTAATCTCCTGAGGTCAGTGGGCGGTGGTCCTTGCCGTCGGCACTGATGCGCCATAGGTTTGCCCGCTTGTTGTCCGCCATTTTGTTCATGGAGTTGCGGACGTAGTAAATACTCTTTCCGTCGTTACTGAACTGAGGGTCGCTGGCATACTCGAGATTGAATACATCCTCATAGCTGAAGTTAGTGGGTTGCTCTTCAGCGAGGGTAGGACTGGCGATTAATATCGCCGCGGCTATTTTCAATAGTCTGTTCATTATCTGCGGGCTCCTCCATTTTGTTATCGGAAGGAGCATACCGCAGAGACGGTCGGGCAGGAGGCGAATAAGCCGATCCGTGTATTTAGTGGGATAGTCCGTGCAATTAATAAATAATTATCGTCTGGGTCAGTAAGCTCAGGTTAGAAGCTCCCTAAGTACTTCCCGATAAATTTCCTTAAGTATATCCAAATCGTCGGCTTTGACTCTCTCATCAACTTTGTGAATAGTGGCATTGACCGGCCCCAGTTCCACTACCTGCGCTCCTGTTGGAGCGATAAAGCGGCCATCGGAAGTGCCCCCGGCCGTCGATAATTCTGTTTCCTTTCCTGTGATTTTTTGAATCGCTTGCTCTACAGCGTGGACCAGTGGACCCTCGGCAGTGAGGAAGGGATGGCCGGACAAATTAAAGTTCGCTTCATATTTTAAGTTGTACTTATCCAGGATTGCTCGGGCACGGGCCTCCAGTTCTTCGGCGGTGGATTCTGTAGAAAAGCGCCAGTTACAGAGCAGATCCACCTCACCGGGAATCACATTGGTTGCTCCTGTACCTCCGCTGATGTTGGAAACCTGGAAGCTGGTGGCTGGGAAAAATTGGTTGCCCTGATCCCACTCTTCTGCGGCCAGTTCAGCAAGAGCTGGGGCCAAATTGTGAATTGGGTTTTCCGCCAGATGTGGATAGGCCACATGTCCCTGCACACCGAAGACTTTTAATTCAAGGCCCAGGGAGCCGCGTCTTCCATTTTTGATAATATCGCCGACGCGCTCGCTGCTGGAGGGCTCACCGACAATACAGCAGTCTATTTTTTCTCCCTGCTCTTCGAGCCACTCAACGACTTTGACTGTGCCGTTGATTGCCGGCCCCTCTTCGTCGCTGGTGATCAAAAAGGCGATGCGACCGCTGTGATCGGGGTGCTGATGGATAAACTCCTCACAGGCCACCACCATTGCTGCCAGTGAACCCTTCATATCGGCCGCGCCGCGACCATACAAAAAGTTATCGCGGATTTCGGGTTCGAAGGGTGGGCTGCTCCAGTTTTCCTCCGGCCCGCTCGGCACGACATCGGTGTGACCGGCGAAGGCGAGCAGTGGGCTTTTGCTTTGCCCGTTGCGCACCGCCCAAAAATTATCGGTATCGCCACGGCACAGCTTTGCCACTTTGAACCCAATTTTTTCCAGTCTCTCAATCATCAGGTCCATACAGCCTGCGTCCTCGGGGGTTACGGAGCGACGGCGGATGAGTTCAAAGGCCAGTTGCAGTGTGGGGGTCACGGAGTAATCCTTTTAGTCGATAAGGTGCGCTGTTATCAGAATTTATAGATGTAAGGAGTGGGCAGGGCTGGGGCCCCGCCGAAGCAAGTTTTAATTGCTGTGCAGTGCTGCATTCAACTCAATGGCACTCTTATTCGTTAAACATTCAACGGCGCCATTGGTAGAGTTTCTGCGGAACAGGAGGTCGGATTTTCCGGCCAGTTCGCGCGCTTTGATATGCTCGACCAGTTTGCCGCTGTCATCTAGCAGGGCCACCTTAGTTCCGGCGGTGATATATAAACCCGCTTCCACAGTGCAGCGATCTCCCAGGGGGATGCCGATACCGGCATTGGCTCCCAGCAGGCAGTTGTCGCCCACAGAAATCACTATGTTCCCACCGCCGGAGAGGGTACCCATAGTGGAGCTGCTGCCACCCAGATCGGAGCCCGCGCCGACAAATACGCCGGCCGAGATGCGGCCTTCGATCATGCCCGGTCCCTCGGTGCCCGCGTTAAAGTTGACGAAGCCCTCGTGCATGATCGTGGTGCCCTCGCCGAGATAGGCGCCGAGGCGCACACGCGCGGTGTGGGCGATACGCACTCCCGTAGGTACCACGTAGTTGGCCATCTTGGGGAACTTGTCGATGCAGGAAACTTCCAGGTGCTCTCCTTTTAAGCGCGCTTCCAATTGTCGCTGTGGTAGTTCCTCCAGGTCGATGGCTCCCTGGTTGGTCCAGGCTACATTGGCTAATTTACCGAAGATGCCATCGAGATTAGTTTCGTGGGGTTTTACCAGACGATGGGAGAGTAGATGCAGTTTCAAGTAGGCTTCGGGAAGCGATTGTGGTGCTTGGTCAGTGGAGAGTACTACCGCCGCCAGAGGCCGCTGGGTGATAGTAAATTGTTGCAGGATGTCTGCTTGATCGTTGGCACCCAACTGGCGCAATTTCTTTTCCAGGGGATGCAGTTGGGCTGGGTCCAGAGAAAGGCTGTAGTTGCCTTCGCCGATCTTCAGGGTTTCCTTGATTACAGCAGCTACACCCGTATCGGGCTTAAACAGAGGCCTGGGGTAGTAGACTTCCAGCCATTCCCCCTTATTGTTACAAGTGCCTACGCCAAACCCAATACTGTAAATATCGCTCATATTTTCCTCCTAGTTGGATTTGCTGGCGAGTTGGGCGAATTCGGTCTCTTTAAAACCGAAATGGGTGTTGTTACCGCTGGTGGTTACCGGGCGTTTGATCAGTGTTGGGGTTTCCCTGACCAATGCTAGGGCGATGTCATTATTCATGCTGTTTTTCTGGTCGTCAGTAAGTGCGCGCCAGCTGGTGGAACGGCGGTTTAGTACTTCCTGCCAGCCGAAATTTTCCAGCCAGTCTTTAAGGGGTACATTATCCATTCCATCTTCTCGGAAATCGTGAAATTGATAATCAACCCCATTTTTTTCCAGCCATTTACGGGCTTTCTTTACAGTGTCGCAGTTTTTAATTCCGTACAGAGTAATCACAGTTACGCCTTTTTGGTTTTCTTGGGATTTTTGCGGTTGGGATAACAGGTAGTGCAGATTTCGCATACGGTGCCATCACAGCCTCGTGCGGAACAGTATTCCCGGCCGTAGAAAATAATCTGCAAATGTAACTTATTCCACTTTTCCTTGGGAAACAGCCGCTTCAGATCCTTTTCAGTTTGGGTAACATTTTTTCCGCTAGTGAGCCCCCAGCGCTGGGCAAGTCGGTGAATATGGGTATCCACCGGGAATGCCGGATGTCCAAATGCTTGCGACATCACCACACTGGCGGTTTTATGGCCGACACCGGGCAGGGTTTCTAGTGCAGCCATATTTTCAGGTACTGCGCTATGGTATTCATTGACCAGAATTTGCGACAGTTTACTGATGGCCTTGGATTTCTGCGGGGACAGGCCACAGGGGCGGATGACCTCTTGGATTTTTTCCACCGGTACCTGTGCCATGCCTACCGGGTTGTCTGCCAGCAACCAGAGTGCGGGCGTTACCTGGTTGACGCGCTCATCGGTGCACTGTGCCGAAAGTAATACGGCCACCAGTAATGTGTAAGGGTCTTTGTGGTCAAGGGGGACCGGAGTTTCCGGGTAGAGTTCTTCTAGGCGCTGTAGAATAAAATCCACTCGCTCCTGTTTTAGTAAGTTTTTTACTGCCATTCTTTGTTGTGCCTGGGGCTCCGGGATGTATTTTTTGTGTCCGAGTGTTTGTGCTAGCTGCAAAAGGTTTTGATGCGCCGAGCGGCTTCCACGCACTCCTCAAGCGTCGCTACCAGGGCCATGCGTACGTATTCACTTCCCGGGTTTAAGTGCTCGTTTTCGCGTGCGAGGAAGGCGCCTGGCAAAACGGTAATGTTCTGCTGGCAAAATAGCTCGCGGGCAAAACTCTCTCCATGACCGACGCGCGGCCAGAGGTAAAAGCTTGCCTGAGGGAAACTCACTTCGAGGCAACCATCGAGAATATCAAGTACCGCATCAAATTTCTGTTGATAGAGTGTACGGTTTTGTCTTACATGCTCTTCATCCTGCCAGGCTGCGATGGACGCATACTGGTTTGGCAGAGGCATAGCGCAGCCGTGGTAAGTGCGATAGAGCAGAAATTTATCCAGCAGTTGCGCGTCGCCGGCTACAAACCCCGAGCGGAGGCCGGGCAGGTTTGAGCGTTTGGAAAGGCTGTGAAATACCACACAGCGGCGATAATCGTTGCGGCCGAGATCTTTGCATGCCTGCAGTAATCCGGTGGGTGGTGATGCTTCATCGAAATAGATTTCTGAGTAGCATTCATCTGAGGCGATAGTGAAATCGTAGCGATCAGCAAGCTGGATCAGTTGCTGTAAATCTGTTACTTCCAACAGCGCGCCAGTAGGGTTTCCCGGTGAGCAGATATACAGCAGTTCGCATTGTTGCCAAACTGACTCGGGGATGGAGGCAAAGTCGGGTTTGAAGCCGTTGGCCTTCACACAATTTATAAAATGTGGCTGAGCACCGGCAAGCAGTGTTGCGCCTTCATAGATCTGGTAAAAGGGGTTGGGCATAAGCACTTTACTGCCCGGTGTCACTATGGCTTGGGCAAAAGCGAATAGCGCCTCGCGGGTACCGTTTACTGGTAGCACCTGAGTTTCCGCACATAGCTGGTCCAGGTGGAAGCGTTTGCGCAGCCATTCTGCGATTGTCACACGCAGTGATTCCAGTCCCTTTGTGAGCGGGTAGGAGGAAAGCTTGTCCAGGTGTTGAACCAGCTTACCGCGGACAAAACCGGGTGGGGCATGCTTTGGTTCACCAATAGAGAGGGCAATATGCGGCTTGTCTGCTGCCTCCAAGCCCTCTTTCAGCGCTTGCAGTTTAGTGAATGGGTAGGGCTGCAACTTTTCCAGGTTGGGGTTCATAGCAGTCTCATACGCTCTCTCAATAGTTATTAGTGCGGTGTGGTGTGGTCGTCCAGTTCCCGGCAGATTGCCTCTTCCAGTGAGCGATTGATCTCGTTGTCACAGAGAGCTCGTCCCTCTGCATCGGTAATATGGAAAATGTCTTCCACTCGCTCGCCGAGCGTGGAAATTTTAGCGTTGTGCAGGCGCAGGTCATGGGCGATAAAAATACGCGCAATACGGGCCAGCAAGCCGGGCCTGTCGGCACTGGTTATTTCCAGGGTGCTATACAGGTCTCCGGGTTCGGCTGATAGGTGCGCCTGGCTCTCCAGTTCAAACATTTTTAGGCGGCGGGGGGTGCGACGCTGGATCACCTTGGAGTAGTCCTCCACCAGGGCCAGCTCCTCCTGCAACGTAAGCCGAATTTGCTGTAGTCGCTGCGGTTCGTCAAGCAGGGGTTGGCCGGACTCATCCAGTACGTAGAAGGTGTCCAATGTGTATCCGGAGGCGGAATTATAAAGTCGGGCGTCGTGCACACTTAAGTTGAGCATATCGAGTCCGGTCACAGCGGCAGCAAAAACATTGGCCCGGTCGGGAGTGTATACGAATACTTGGGTGGCACCGTCGTGCTCACCGGGGCCGGAATTGCGGGTCAACACCAAGGTGTCGCTTTGCTCCAGGGGGGCATTGCTGTGCAGCTCATGGATAGCGGCAGTGTGCCAGGTAATGTTGTCTGCACTCTCGCGTACAAAATAGTCCTCGCCCATCTGTGCCCAGATATTAACTACTGAAGCTTCGGGCAACCCCATTGCCTGTAGCTTTTCTAAAGCAAGGCTGCGGGTTTCCTCGATAATTTCTTCCCGATCTATAGGGTTTTCCAGGCCGCGGCGCAGGGCATGTTGGGTAGCTTGGTAGAGCTGACGCATCAGGCTCGCGCGCCAGCTGTTCCACAGCTCCGGATTGGTGGCATTGATGTCGGCCACTGTGAGTGCGTATAGGTAGTCGAGATGCTCGCGGTCACCAACTTCGCGGGCGAAAGCATGTACTACTTCGGGGTCGCTGATGTCCTGTTTCTGGGATACCTGGCTCATCAATAAGTGTTTTTCTACCAGCCAGCAGACCAGTCGCCGGTCGCGGGCGGGCAGTTGGTGTCGCTGGCAGAATTCAGTTGCATCTACTACTCCCAGCTTGGAGTGGTCGCCGCCGCGGCCTTTGGCAATATCGTGGTAGAGGCCCGCGATATAAAGCAACTCTGGTTGACGCATGCGACCTAGTATGTCCGCAGCGATGGGAAATTTTTCCCTCGCTTCTGGACTGCGGAAACTGCGCATATTGCGCACTACCTGCAAGGTGTGGGCGTCTACGGTGTAAATGTGGAAAAGGTCGTGCTGCATCTGACCGGTAACACGTCCAAACTCCGGTAGATATCGCCCTAGAATTCCGTAACGAGTCATGCGCGATAACTGCGTGGATAGCCCCCGCGGGGAACGTAATAACTGCATAAACAGTTCGCTGTTGGCGGTATTTAAACGGAAGTCTCGGTCGATCAAATGCCGGTGTTCGCGAATCAGGCGGATAGTAGAGGCGCGCACCCGGGTGATCTGCGGATTTCTCGCCATCAGTACAAAAATTTCCAGCAATGCTGAGGGGTACTGGCTGAAAACCTGTGGGTGAGTAACTTCAATCGCACAACCGCGAAGCTGGAAGCGTTCGTTAATGGGGGTGATATCCTGCTCGCCGCCGGGTGCCAGAATTGCTTCGCCGAGATATTGGAGAAGTACATCGTTCAGTTGGCGCAGTGCCATTACAGTGCGGTAGTAGCTGTGCATAAACTGCTCTACCGCCAGTTGGTTATTACTGTCCTTGTAACCAAACTGATTTGCCAGCTCCCTTTGGTAATCAAACAGCAGGCGTTCCTCCGCACGCCCGGCAAGCAGGTGGAGTCCATAGCGAACACGCCAAAGAAAACTCTCGCCAGACTGGAGGATGGCAAACTCCTCCTCAGTAAAAAAAGCCTTGCCTTGCAACTGTTTAAGTGTGCGCACCCGAAAGAAGTACTTGGCGACCCAGGCGATGGTCTGGATGTCGCGCAATCCCCCGGGGGAGTTCTTTATGTTGGGCTCGAGAATATATTCCGCCGCTTGTTGGCGGTTGTGGCGCTCTTCCTGCTCAGCGAGTTTTGCGTGGAAGAAGTCTACAGTGGACCATAGTTTGTTGCGCTCTAAAGAGGATGCCAGGTGTTCTCCTGGTGCGGCATCGCCAACCACCGTACGCGACTCTGTGAGGTTGGTCATCACGGTTATATCTTGGGCGCCAAGTTCCAGGCACTCCTCGACACCACGTACCGAGTGGCCGATATCCAAGCCCAGGTCCCAAAGGAGTGCCACAAAGCGCTCAATATTGTCGATTGTCTTCGAGTCCGAGCGGCCATTAGTAAGTATTAACAGGTCGATATCTGAGTGAGGGTGTAGCTCACCACGTCCATAGCCGCCGACTGCGAGCAGCCCTGTGCCGGGTTTCCATTCGTACTGATGCCATGCGTAGTGCAGTAAACAGTCCACGAATAGGGCTCTTTCATGAATCAGAGTGTTTACATCTTCGCCCTCGCGAAACCGCTCTGTCATCTGATGCTCGGCAGCGCCGACGGCATCCTTAAAAACTTGTAGGGGTGGCTTTTCGCCGGCGGCCAAATCTCGGCGAAATCTGGCCTGATCAAAGAAAAATAGAGGCCGTTCAAAGTGGGGGATGTGGGCCGGCTGCATGGGCGGAGTCCATTTGACTGTGTCCCGCCGCTTGGCGGCGGGTCTTTGCATCTTTTACTGAGGGCGCAAGCTAGGCGCACGGGCTAAAACTGTTCCTCACTGCGGGCGGTTAAAACCTCAACACCATTGCTGGTGACCGCCATAGTGTGCTCCCACTGGGCGGACAGGCGGCGATCTTTGGTGATTGCAGTCCAGCCGTCGCCGAGAACGCGGGTGGCGGCTTTGCCGGCATTGATCATTGGCTCAATGGTAAAGGTCATGCCCTCCTGCAGCACTTCGCCGGTTCCAGGCTGGCCGTAGTGCAGAATTTGAGGCTCCTCATGGAATACATCGCCGATACCATGACCGCAGAAGTCGCGCACTACGGTGTAGTAGTTTTTCTCGGCATGTTGCTGAATCACATGGCCAATATCGCCTAGGGTAGTGCCTGGGCGCACAATCTCAATAGCTTTGTACATGCACTCCTGAGTTACCCGCACCAGCCGCTCGGCATGTGCGGCTGGCTTGCCAACAAAAAACATCTTGCTGGTATCTCCAAACCAGCCATCTTTGATCACGGTGACATCAATATTGATGATGTCGCCTTTTTTCAGCACTTTACTTTCGGAGGGTATGCCGTGGCAGACCACTTCGTTGACAGATGTACAGATGGACTTTGGGAAGCCGCGGTAGCCGAGGCATGCGGGTATGGCCTTTTGCACGTTAACGATGTGTTCATGGCAGCGCCGGTCCAGTTCTTCCGTAGTGACACCGGGAATGACATGCTCGCCAATCATCTCCAGGACCTCTGCTGCGAGGCGGCCTGCGATACGCATCTTGGCAATCTGTTCCGGGGTCTTAATGGCTGAAGTCATGCGTGTCCTTAGGTCAGTAGTTGAAGGCGGGCTGTACCCACCGCGGCGCGATATTGTAGCGGATTGCCGGCGGCTGGGCATAGCTCACAGGCATGGAGGCGCTGCGTGCGTTGGACACAACCCCTGCGCGCCAAATTCTCGACTGTCCTTCACTCGGGTGCTGGATTGTGGTATAAAGCGCGCCGCTCCGGGATGCTCCCGGGGTGAAAATGCCGCACACGCATCGGCACATGTGTCTGGGTGCCTCAGAAGGGGTTGACGCATGGGATGTGTGGAGGACTAACCCGTATATTTAGAGGTTTATTATGCCGCAAGTAAGCATGCGCGATATGCTGCAGGCTGGTGTTCACTTTGGTCACCAGACTCGTTACTGGAACCCGAAGATGGGTCAATACATCTTTGGTGCCCGCAACAAAATTCATATCATCAACCTGGAGCACACTGTACCGGCTTTCAATGAAGCCCTGCAGGTGATCAAGGGGATGGCTGCTCAAAAGAAAAAGATTATGTTTGTTGGCACCAAGCGTGCTGCACAGAAATCTATCAAAGAGCAGGCTGAGCGCTGTGGCCAGCCATATGTCAGCAACCGCTGGCTGGGTGGTATGCTCACCAACTATAAAACCATTCGCGCTTCCATCAAGCGTTTCCGCGACCTGGAAGTTCAGTCCCAGGACGGTACTTTCGAGAAGCTGACCAAGAAAGAAGCCCTGATGCGTACTCGCACCATGGATAAGCTCGAGCGCTCCATCGGTGGTATCAAGGATATGGGCGGCCTGCCCGATGCGATCTTCGTAATCGATGTTGAGCACGAGCGCATTGCTATCCAGGAAGCCAACAAGCTGGGCATCCCCGTAATTGGTGTTGTTGATACCAATAGCGACCCGATTGGTGTTGACTACGTAATTCCCGGTAACGACGACGCTATTCGCGCGATCAAGCTGTACACCACTGTTGTAGCCGATGCGGTTCTCGCCGGTGCAGCTGAAGCTGGCAGCGCAGTGAATAAAGACGAGTACGTCGAAGCTAGCGATGACGAAGCTGCTGCAGAGTAATTTGCAGGGCGAAGTGGTGTAACCCAATAGCGTTACATTGCGAACTCAAAAAGGGGCCCAAATTACGGCCCCTTTTTTCTAATTTTTAGTGACAGAACCCCGAGGAAAGAATCATGGCGATTACCGCGTCTATGGTAAAAGAACTGCGTGAGCGCACCGGCCTGCCAATGATGGAGTGTAAGAAAGCACTCACCGCAGCGGATGGCGATATCGAGAAAGCAATCGAAGATCTGCGCAAAGCCTCTGGCCTGAAGGCTGCAAAGAAAGCTGGCCGCACCGCTGCCGACGGCGTTGTTGCCGCTAAAGTTGCTGAAGATGGCAGCTTCGGTGTGTTGATCGAGGTGAACTCTGAAACTGATTTCGTTGCCCGTGACGATAACTTCCAGGCTTTTGTTGCCAAGGTTGTTGATAAGGCATTTACTGAGCGCCAACAGGATGTCGCTGCCCTGATGGAAGGTGAGCTGGAAACTGCTCGCGAAGCACTGGTTCAAAAGATCGGCGAGAACATTGGTGTGCGCCGGATCGAGCTGGTTGAAGCCCCGGTCGTGGGTGCCTATGTACACTCCAACAATCGTATTGCGGCTCTGGTCGCTCTGAGCGCTGGTGAGGTTGAGCTGGCAAAAGACGTCGCCATGCACGTAACCGCAGTTAACCCTCAGGTAAACAAGCCGGAAGATATGCCTGCCGACGTTCTGGAAAAAGAGAAGGATATCATCAAGGCCCAGCCAGATATGGAAGGCAAGCCGGCTGAAATCGTAGAGAAGATGATGGGTGGTCGTATCAAGAAGTTCCTGAAAGAGAACAGCTTGGTAGAGCAGCCGTTCGTTAAGAATCCAGACGTGAGCATTGGCAAGCTGGTTAAAGATGCCGGTGCTGATGTAACTTCTTTCATTCGCTTCGAAGTGGGTGAAGGTATCGAAAAAGAAGAAGTTGATTTTGCAGCGGAAGTTGCCGCTCAGGTTAAATCCTCTTCCTGATCGAATAATGTGGGTGCCTCGGTACCCGCTCACGGTGGGGTGCTTCCGCTGGGGGTCTTATGCCTACAGCGGGGCACCCCTCTGTGTAATTGACTGAAAGTGTTGTAATGTTCGGCGGCAATACTTGGCCACTAAACAGGTACATTTGAGAGGACCGACGAATGCCCGGTATTAAAGACCGCAAATATAAAAGAATTCTGTTAAAGCTCAGCGGCGAAGAGCTGATGGGCGACCAGGGCTTTGGTATCAGCCCCAAGGTGCTGGATAAGATGGCCCTGGAAATTGGCCAGCTCGTCGGTATTGGTGTTCAGGTTGGTTTGGTTGTGGGCGGGGGTAACCTGTTTCGCGGAGCGGCACTGAGTGCTGCGGGCCTTGATCGGGTAACCGGCGATCATATGGGAATGTTGGCCACGGTGATGAATGCCCTGGCCCTGCGCGATGCCCTGGAGAGATCCGATATCTCTTCGCGAGTTATGTCCTCAATCCAGATGAGCGGCATTGTGGATCACTATGACCGCCGCGCAGCAATTCGCTATTTGGAGCGTGGCGAGGTGCTGATTTTTGCTGCGGGAACTGGCAATCCGTTTTTTACCACGGACTCTGCAGCCTGTTTGCGCGGGATTGAAATTGAGGCTGAGCTGGTATTGAAAGCCACAAAGGTGGATGGTGTTTACTCGGCTGATCCGGTCCTGGATCCGAGTGCAACTCGCTATGATCAGCTCACCTATGACGAGGTTCTGGATAAGAAGCTAGGCGTAATGGATTTAACTGCAATCTGCCTCTGCCGGGAGCACAACATGCCTGTGCGGGTGTTCCGCATGGATAAGACCGGGGCGCTGCTCAATATTGTTGTGGGCGGTGAGGAAGGCACGCTAATCGAAGAGGAAGTGAAATCGTGATTGAAGATATCAAAAAAGACGCTAAGACTCGTATGGGCAAGGCGCTCGACGCACTGGCCAATAATTTCAATAAAATTCGCACCGGCCGCGCGCACCCGAGTATTCTCGACGGTATTCATGTTTCCTACTATGGCTCCGATACTCCACTGTCTCAGGTTGCCAACGTCACTGTTGAGGATGCGCGTACCTTGTCGGTAACTCCCTGGGAGAAGAATCTGGTTCCGGATATCGAGAAGGCAATCATGAAGTCCGATCTGGGTCTGAACCCCAGTACTGCCGGAGCGGTTATTCGTATTCCGATGCCGATGCTGACCGAAGAGACTCGAAAGAACTTTATTCGTCAGGCTCGCGGCGAGGCTGAGACTGCGCGTGTATCTATCCGCAATATCCGTCGTGATTCTTTGGCGGAAGTGAAGTCCCTGGTAAAGGACAAAGAAATCTCTGAGGACGACGAACGTCGTGCTGGCGATGATATTCAGAAGATTACAGATCAGTTTGTTGCGGATGTTGATAAATCACTCGCGGTCAAAGAAAAAGACCTGATGGAAATTTAATGAGCATCGGTGGTACCGAGCTGACTAGCCCCAGGCATATTGCCATCATCATGGATGGCAATGGTCGCTGGGCCGCCCGCAGGGGGCTCGCTCCCTCAGCGGGCCACAAAGCCGGAGTCGAGCGTATTCGCGATCTCCTTTCTGCGTGTAGGAGCCGCGGGGTTGAAGTTCTGACATTGTTCGCCTTTTCCAGTGAGAACTGGCAGCGCCCGCCCAAAGAGGTGGAGCTCTTAATGAGCCTGTTTCACTCATATTTGCGCAAAGAGGCCCGTCGTATGTGCGATGAAGGTATTCGTTTGCGGGTGATTGGGCGTCGCGATCGTTTCTCCCCCCGATTACAGCGTGCAATAGCTGAAGCGGAGGAGATTACTCGAGAGGGTAGTCAGGGTAACTTGGTTATTGCTGCTGACTATGGCGGGCGTTGGGATATTACTCAGGCAGCACGCCAATTAGCGGAACAAGTGTTAAAAGGTGAACGCTCGCTCGATGCTATCGACGAAGAGGCAGTCGGTAGCAATATACAACTCGCCGATTTGCCTGCGGTGGATCTGCTGATAAGATCCAGTGGAGAGCAACGTATCAGCAATTTTATTTTATGGCAGGCCGCCTACAGCGAACTCTATTTTACAGATACACTGTGGCCTGACTTTGGTGAGGCCGCTCTGGATGCGGCAATTGCGGCATTTCAACAGCGCGATCGTCGTTTCGGCGGCCGGGCTGGCGAAGGGGACACGGCTGCGCAGGCCTGATTGATATTGGGCCGGAGGCGCGGCTATTTTTTTGCCTGTGTGAAATTTAGGAATACTACACCGGGGTATTCCGGGTCGCGAGAAGAGTGCGATCTGAAATGCGGGTCCAGATGAAAGGGGTTTTCGGTGCTAAAACAAAGAATAATTACTGCGCTGGTATTGCTGGTACTGTTTGCAGGGGTGCTATTTTTTCTGCCGATACAGTGGTATACGCTGGTTTTTGTCGCTGTAGTATTGCTGGGCGGCTGGGAGTGGGCCAATCTTTCTAATCTGAATCGCGCTCTGCGTTTCGTTTTTCTTGCATTACTGGGTGGTACTCTTGTTCTAACCGCGCAGTATGTATTTTCTATGGAGTTTGCTTCACCGGATATAGATCGAGCCCGTCAGATATTGGCGGTGGCCTGCGGCTGGTGGGCTCTTGCTTTCCTTTGGGTCCAGAGCTACCCCGCCAGCGCTATGCTTTGGGGCAATCGCTGGGTGCGCGGCATGGTGGGACTGTTGGTTCTTGTGCCCAGCTGGCTCTCTCTTGTGATTCTCCGAGGACTTGATCACGGTGCCTGGTTGGTGCTCTATGTAGTCGCTATTGTTGTGGCGGCAGATGTGGGCGCTTATTTCGTAGGACGCAAGTACGGTAGACGCAAACTGGCGCGCGAAGTCAGCCCAGGCAAATCTTGGGAGGGCTTTTTTGGTGGTCTTGGGGCATGCCTGATACTTGCACTTGGGACCTCATTCTTATTTGCACTGCCTTTAAAGAACACTCTTCTCTTTACCTTTGGTGTCCTTGTCACTGCTCTTGCTTCTGTAATAGGCGATCTCCTGGAAAGCATGTTCAAGCGACATCGGGGTATCAAGGACAGCAGCCATATACTACCAGGGCACGGGGGGATTATGGACAGGCTCGACAGCCTTTCCGCTGCTCTGCCGGTATTTACTATGGCCGCTCTCGCC
This sequence comes from Microbulbifer variabilis ATCC 700307, assembly GCF_000380565.1. Lineage (GTDB taxonomy): Bacteria > Pseudomonadota > Gammaproteobacteria > Pseudomonadales > Cellvibrionaceae > Microbulbifer > Microbulbifer variabilis. The sequence continues at coordinate 431,263 of NZ_AQYJ01000026.1, read as the reverse complement.
AGTGAGTTACCCAAGTATCTGTAATGGGCTCATTTGCCCTTTTGAACTCTTTTCCGGTGTTATGTCATTTTGTTCGCACTGCCTCAGGTTGGCGAGGTGTGAGTGGAGTGATGGCGCCAACAGTTTCCCAGGTTTAGCGAGCGCTCATGCAAGGTAATTCCCCACAGGCGGTAACCGTACTAGGCTCCACAGGCTCAATCGGAGTTAGTACGCTGGATGTACTTGCCCGCCATCCGCAGCAGTACTCAATATTTGCCTTGACCGCCAATGAGAGAGTGGCGGAGCTAGCTCAGCAGTGCCGCAGATTTAATCCCCGCTATGCCGTGGTTAACGGTGCTGAAAAGGCTGAAGACTTACGGGCGCTGCTAGCAGAGGGAGTGGATACTGAAGTGCTATCGGGTGCCGAGGGCCTATGTCGGGTAGCCTCAGAGGATGAGACTGATGTGGTGATGGCGGCAATCGTCGGTGCTGCCGGCTTACGCCCGACACTTGCGGCGGTTGAGGCTGGGAAAAAAGTGCTGCTCGCCAATAAAGAGGCGCTGGTTATGGCTGGCCCTGTATTCCTGCGAGCCCTGCATGCCAGCGGCGCCCAGTTGTTACCTGTGGACAGTGAGCACAACGCAATTTTCCAGTGTTTACCATCTCCGTGTGAGAGCTTGGAAGAGGCGGGTGTGGAGAAAATTTTACTTACAGGTTCCGGGGGGCCTTTCCGTACACGCGATACCGGCGATCTATATAAGGTGACACCAGACGAAGCTTGTGCACACCCAAATTGGTCCATGGGGCGGAAGATTTCGGTGGATTCCGCCACCATGATGAACAAAGGGTTGGAATTTATTGAGGCCTGCTACCTGTTCAATGCACGACCGGAGCAAATTGAGGTGGTGGTGCATCCGCAGAGCATTATTCACTCTATGGTCCAGTATAGGGATGGATCACTGCTTGCTCAGATGGGGAACCCGGACATGCGTACGCCAATAGCCCATGCTCTAGCCTTTCCTAAGCGGATTGATGCCGGGGTGCCTGCTCTCGACTTAATTACTCAGGGGCGGTTGGATTTTGAAGCCCCTGACTATCAACGCTTTCCTTGCCTGCGCCTGGCCCAGGAGGCTATTGACATGGGAGGAAGTGCGCCTACGGTGCTGAATGCAGCAAATGAAATCGCGGTTGAGGCGTTTTTACAGGGGCGCATTGCGTTTACTAGTATTGCAGCTGCTATAGAAAAAGTGATGAATAGCACTGCGGTAGTTGAACTGACGGGGCTGGACGCAGTCGAAACCATTGATCTCAATGCGCGGGAGCTGACTGAGCGAACCCTTGGGGCGCTCTAATAAGTCGGTAGGCGTATAATGCCGGGGTTTGCGCATGAAAAGAGACTGTAACTGAGTATGGATTTAATTCAGACGGCAATCTGGGCCTTGGTGGCTCTCGGTGTACTGGTATCCTTCCACGAGTTTGGACACTTTCTTGTAGCACGTCTCTGTGGAGTCAAGGTGCTGCGTTTTTCCGTGGGCTTTGGCCGCCGCCTCATTTCCCGTTATGACCGCCACGGTACAGAATTTACTATTTCGGCTATTCCTCTTGGCGGTTACGTCAAGATGCTTGATGAGCGGGAGGGCAAAGTTGCCAGTCATGAACTGGATCATGCTTTCAATCGCAAGAGTGTCTGGGCGCGAATGGCAATTGCTGCTGCAGGGCCGGCCGCAAACTTCCTATTGGCAATAGTACTCTTTTGGGTAGTGTTTATGGGGGGCAGTGCCGGCCCAGTACCCATCATTAGCGCGGTAAAACCCGGAAGTATCGCCGAGGTAGCAGGGCTGGAGTCCGGTCAGGAAATTATTGCCGTCGATGGTCAGAGCACACCAACCTGGCAGGCTCTGAATTGGCGCTTAGCGAATCGCCTAGGCGACAGTGGAAGCATCGAGTTTTCCGTACGCTATCCAGATTCCAATCTTGAGTACCAAATGGTCGCGGATATCAACCGCTGGCTATCAGGCAAAGAGGTAGCTGACCCGCTGTCTGAGGTGGGTTTGGAGCTCTGGACGCCGCCCGTGAGTATGAAACTTCACAGTGTTTCCAAGGGGAGCCCTGCCAGTGCCGCGGGGATTCGCCCCGGAGATGAGATAGTGGGAACTGATGGGCGGGCCTTTTCCGGTTGGAAAGAGTGGAGTGAATATGTTCGTGCCCGCGCCGGTGTGCCTCTCCAGGTAGAGGTTGATCGCCAGGGGCAGCGCTTGGCGCTTTCGGTAACTCCAGCAGAAGTGGCACTGGATAGCGGTGAGCGAATCGGCCGTATAGGGGTTAGCCCTATAACTGAGCGCTGGCCGGAGGAGCGGGTGCGGGTTTTTCACTACGGAGTTCTGGGGGCTTTTTCAAAGGGTTTACAGGAGACCTGGGATAAAACTGTATTCACCCTGAATAGCTTGAAAAAGTTGATATTTGGTCAACTTTCAACCAAAAACTTGAGTGGTCCAATCACCATTGCTAAAGTGGCGGGTACTTCTGCAGAAGCTGGATGGCAGTCATTCTTGTCACTTTTGGCCCTGCTCAGTATCAGTCTCGGTGTACTCAATCTGCTACCTATTCCGGTACTCGATGGTGGTCACCTTCTTTACTACGGTATTGAGGCGATCAAGGGCTCTCCTGTTTCTGAGAGGGTTCAGATGATCGGGCTGCAGGTAGGTATGGCTCTCGTGCTCTGCATTATGGGGCTTGCGCTATACAACGATATTTTGCGCTTGTAATTTGAGAAAAAATTCTGACTCACCGATTGGATGTGAAAAATTGTGCTTGGGATAGGGAGCTCTCTTGTAATGCTGAAACTCCTGAATTGCAGTTAGTAAGGTCTGGAATAGTAGATGAATTACTTCCTGAAAGCGGTCTCCCTCGGCCTGATGCTGGCAGTGAGTGCTATGGCACAGTCGTTCGTGGTCAGCGATATCCGTGTGGAGGGATTACAACGCGTTTCTGCAGGCACAGTTTTCTCGGAACTTCCGGTGCGCGTCGGCGATGAACTCGAAGCAATGGAAGTCCAGGGCTTAACGCGTGCGCTATTTCGTACCGGTTATTTTGAGGATATTCAGATAAGTCGTGAGAACGATATCCTCGTTATTATTGTTCGGGAGAGGCCTGCTATCTCCAGTATCGAGATAAATGGGAATAAGGCGATTGCCACAGAAGACCTGCTGAAAGGTATGGAGGAAAATGGTCTGGCTGAAGGGCACATCTTTAAGCGGGCAACTCTCGAAGGCTTGGCTAAGGAGCTTGAGCGTCAGTATGTGGCCCAGGGCCGTTATGGTGCCAATGTGGAGGCGGAGGTGAAGGAATTACCGCGCAACCAAGTGAAACTTCGCGTAACCGTTGATGAAGGTTCTGTTGCAGCAATTAAGCATATCAACATCGTCGGGAATCGGGTTTTTTCAGATGAAGAGCTTAAAGGGATCTTTGAGTTGCGGACTACCGGTTGGCTATCCTGGTTGCGCAGAGATGACAAATATTCTCGTGAAAAGCTGACTGGCGACCTGGAGCGCCTACAGTCTTATTACTTGGATCGCGGGTATTTGGGATTTCAGATTGATTCTACACAAGTATCCCTGAGCCCGGACAAGAAGAGCGTGTTTATTACAGTCAATATGACTGAAGGCGATATTTATACAGTTGGTGAAGTGGAACTCGCCGGCGACCCGGTAGTACCTGAGGAGGAAATCAGGCGTCTGCTGCTAGTGCGTGAAGGAGAGACTTTTTCCCAGGTGAAAATGACTACAACTTCTGACTTTATTGCACAGCGATTGGGTAACAAAGGTTACGCTTTTGCGGATGTAAATGGTATTCCAGAGGCGGATAAAGAAGATAAGACGGTAAAAGTTACTTTCTTTATCAATCCGGGTAAGCGCGTTTACGTACGGCGTATTAGTTTTCGCGGAAATACTCGTACAGCGGATGAAGTTTTACGTCGAGAGTTGCGCCAGATGGAATCTGCTTTAGCTTCTTCCGCCCGTATTGAACAATCCAAAGCGCGTCTCGAACGCCTTGGTTACCTCAAGGTTGTAGAAGTTAAGACCGTTGAGGTACCTAGAACCTCAGACTAGATTGATATCGAATGGACGTTAGAGGAAAACCCTCAGCTGTTGGGGGAAACGGGGCACTAATCGGTGCCATAACTTCTGGATTGCGAATAAAAAGACCTGGAATTAGTAGATGAAAGATTTCCTGAAAGCGGCCTCCCTCGGCCTAGTGCTGCCACTGAGTGCTTTAGCACAGTCGTTCGTGGTCAACGATATCCGCGTGGAAGGATTACAACGTGTCTCTGCCGGCACAGTTTTCTCTGCTCTGCCAGTTAGGGTGGGAGATGAAATCGAGTCTGTTGAGATTCAGAGTGCAACCAGGGCACTGTTTCGTACAGGGTATTTCGAGGATATCCAGATAGGTCGCGAGAATGGCGTCTTGGTAGTGACTGTCCGGGAGCGTCCGGCCATTTCAAAAATAGAAATTACTGGCAACAAGGCAATTTCAACTGAAGATCTGTTGAAGGGCATGCATGACAACGGTTTGTCGGAAGGGCAGATCTTTAAGCGCGCTACCCTCGAAGGGCTTGCCCAGGAGCTTGAACGCCAGTATGTGGCTCAGGGCCGCTATGGTGCCAGTGTCAAAACAGAAGTGAAGGAGCTGCCACGCAATCAGGTTGAGCTCCGAGTGATCGTTGATGAGGGATCTGTCGCTGCGATTAAGCACATCAATGTTGTAGGAAACAAGGCTTTCTCCGACGAGGAGCTTGCAGAGATTTTTGAGCTGCAAACAACCGGTTGGCTGTCCTGGTTGCGCAGTGATGATAAGTATTCCCGAGAGAAACTGACAGGTGACTTAGAGCGCCTGGAGTCTTACTATCTGGATCGCGGCTATTTAGATTTTCAGATCGATTCCACCCAAGTTTCTCTGAGCCCTGACAAGCAGAGCGTTTTCATTACTGTCAATGTAATTGAAGGTGATGTTTACACGGTGAGTGATGTAGAGCTTGCGGGTGATCCGGTAGTAGGGGAAGAGGAAATCAAGCGCCTACTTCTGGTGCGGGAAGGGCAAACATTCTCTCAGGTGAGAATGACAACAACTTCAGATTACATTACCAAGCGGCTTGGCAACGAAGGCTACACCTTCGCCGAGGTGAATGGTATTCCCGAGCCAAACAAAGAAGAAAAGACGGTAAAAATCACCTTCTTTATTAACCCAGGCAAGCGCGCTTATGTACGCCGTATTAGCTTCCGTGGGAATACGCGTACCGCTGACGAGGTATTGCGTCGTGAATTGCGACAAATGGAATCGGCTTCGGCTTCTTCTGCCCGTATCGAGCAATCCAAGGTGCGCCTTGAGCGTCTTGGTTATTTCAAGGGGGTAGAGGTTGAAACTACAGAGGTTCCGGGTACCTCGGATCAGATTGATGTTGAGTATACTGTTGAGGAGCAACCCTCTGGCTCTATTGGAGGCACCCTAGGCTGGGCCCAGAGCAGTGGCCTCGTTCTCGGGGCAAATATCCAAGAAAATAACTGGCTGGGCACGGGTAAGTCGGTAGGAATCGGGTTGAATGTATCTACCTATCAGACAGCACTTAATTTTTCTTATGCAGACCCTTACTTTACGCCGGATGGTGTTAGTCGTGGGTTTAATGTCTTCTTCCGTGAGAATGATTACTCAGAGGTAAACCTCTCAGACTACAACACCACAACTTACGGTGGCGGGGTAAGCTTTGGTTATCCTGTTTCAGAAATTTCCCGAGTAGGGTTGAATGTTGGCTTTAGTCATCTGGAACTTTCTGCATCAGGCCGCTCTGTTCAGGAAATTAAATCAAGCCCTTTACCTATTGAGGGGCTTGATGACACCGTTACCATAGATGGATCTGCAGCGGTAGACTTGGCGCTAGATAATGATGAGGCGTTAGACGAATCAATGCCTCTGGATGAAGGCTTATTGAATACAGATTTAAATGGTTTTATTGATCGTTATGGGGATGCATTTAATAACCTTACTTTGACTACTTCCTATGCGCGCTCAACTTTGAACAGGGGCATATTGGCTACTAGGGGAGCCTCACAAAATTTCTCAGCAGAGTTTACGGTTCCAGGTAGTGACTTGGAGTACTATAAATTTGTTTATACCGGCCAATATTTCCGTCCTCTAACAAAAAGCTTGACTCTACGCTTACGTACTCGGTTAGGGTATGGGGATGGTTATGGTGACCTGAATGAGCTTCCCTTCTTTGAGAATTTTTATGCGGGTGGGTTTGGTTCAGTTCGAGGCTTTGAACGTAATACTTTAGGCCCTAGATCCACACCTGCAGAATTTTATGTTGGTGCTAGTTGTGCGACCGATGGTGAGATAATTACTAAAGAATGTTACTTGCTGGATACTGATGGTACGTTGGCTACTTCTTCAGTCGATGATGCCGATCCATTCGGAGGTAATATTTTGATTGAAGGTAGTGCTGAAGTAATCTTCCCATTACCTTTTATCAAGGATCAGCGCTCCTTGCAGTCTGCCTTCTTTATTGATGCGGGTAATGTTTTCGATACCAATTGTGATGAAACCCAGATCAACTGTTACGATGTGGATTTTGGCAAGATGAATGTTTCTGCAGGTGTGGGCTTGACTTGGGTGACAGGCTTTGGTCCCCTGACGTTTAGTTTGGCTAAGGCCCTGAAGAAAAACGAGGATGATGATGTGGAAGTGTTCCAGTTTACTCTGGGTAATAGCTTCTGATTTCATTAGGAAAAATTAAATTAGGCGCGTTAAAAGCGCATATAAAATAAAATCAATTGGAGAGACCAAAGTGCTTAAGAATGTAAAAGTTATTGCAATCCTGCTGGCCGGTATCACCTTGTCTGGAGCTGCCTTGGCGCAGACCAAGGTAGCTGTATTTAACCTGCAGGCTGCGATCATGAGCACCGACGTAGCCAAGACAAAGGTCAATTCTTTGAAGACCAGCTCTGAATATTCCAAACTGCAAAGTAGTGCAGAATCTATTCGTTCCGAACTGCAGAAAATGGCTGAAGATGCACAGAAAAACAGTGTCACCTGGTCCGATGAGCAGAAGACCGAGTATCAGCGTAAAATGAATTTCAAGCGCTCTGATTTTGAGACTACGGTCAAAAAGTTGCGTGCGATGGAGGCTCAGGTCGGTCAGGAAATCCAGGGCTCCCTTGGCCCTAAAGCCAAAACTGCACTGGAAGCAATTATTAAAGAGCAGAAACTGGACTTGGTTCTTGATGCCTCTACCGCCTACTTCGCAAACCCTGAAGTTGATCTAACTCAGGATGTTGTAAAGCGCATGAACGCAGCCAAGTAAGTATTATCCCTGTATGAGACACAATTTGTCCTTGGCCCAGCTCGCACTAGAGCTGGGCGCTGAGTTGCGTATGGCACCAGATGTCAGTCAAGACCAGGAAATTAGCAGCCTTAACACCCTGCAGGATGCCGTGTCTGACCAACTGACCTTCCTGGCAAATCCCAGTTATCGTCGCTTCCTTAAAACCACTAGCGCTGGAGCGGTATTGGTTACAACTGAATTTGTCGATGAGTGCCCGGTTTCCACCCTGTGCGTGGATAACCCCTATTTGGCTTTCGCACGTGCAAGTGCCTTATTTAATACGGCACCAGAAGCTGAAGCCGGTGTGCATCCAGCAGCGGTAATTCACCCAAAAGCTACGGTTGATCCCTCGGCCAGTGTGGGTGCTGGCGCTGTTGTGGAAGCTCATGTATCAGTAGGTCCCCGCGTTACTGTGGGAGCCAACTGCTTTGTGGGGGAGGGAAGTATTCTTGAGGAGGGGAGCTGCCTCTACGCTGGTGCTATCGTGCATCACGGCTGCAGGGTTGGGCGGGATTGTATTATCCATAGCCAAGTAGTGATCGGCGCTGATGGTTTTGGCTTTGCACCCCATAAGGGAGAGTGGATCAAGATCTATCAGCTCGGTGGAGTCGATATTGGTGATGAAGTTGAAATTGGAGCCAATACTTGTATTGACCGGGGAGCTTTGGGCGATACGGTAGTGGGTCGCGGAGTCAAGATCGACAATTTGGTTCAAATCGCGCACAATGTGCGAATTGGTGACTACTCAGCCATAGCCGCCTGTACCGGTATAGCAGGCAGTGCAATCATCGGAAAGCATTGCGCTCTGGGTGGCAGTTCGCGTATTGCGGGGCACGTAACGGTAGCTGATGGCTGCCAGGTTACGGCCAATACTTTTGTGACCAAATCCATTGATAGCCCGGGCATTTACTCCGGTGGTTTGCCATTCTCTGATAGCCAATCCTGGCGTCGCAACGCTGTGCGTTTTGGGCAGCTGGATAAAATGGCCCGCAAAGTGAAGGACTTGGAAAAGAAGTTGGATGAATTGTCCCGTCGAAGCGGCAAGAATGAGTAGTCCAGCCGGTAAGAATTGATCAAATATTGTTTTTGTTGTTTTCGGGGCGTTTAACGCCCCGAAGTGGTTTCTGGGGGCGTTTAGAATGATGGATGTATGTGAAATTCGCGAGTATCTGCCGCATCGTTATCCATTTTTGTTGGTAGACCGGATCGTGGAGTTGGAGGAAGGGAAATATATTAAAGGCTATAAAAATATTTCTGTGAACGAAGAGGTCTTTAATGGTCACTTTCCACAGATGCCAATCTTTCCCGGTGTTATGATCGTCGAGGCCATGGCTCAGGTATCTGGGATACTAGGGTTTAAGACTTTTGGTAAAAAGCCTGAAGATGGTTATTTATATCTGTTTGGCGGTGTCGATAAAGCGCGCTTTAAGCGTCAGGTAATACCCGGTGATAGACTGGATCTAGAGTCTGAGGCTGTTTCTGTACGCCGAAATATCTGGAAGTTTGCCTGTAAAGCCAGTGTGGATGGTGAGCTGGCAGCTTCAGCGGAATTGCTGTGCGCTGTAAAGAAGGTATAGAACCCAGAACCCCTGCGCATTGATTGATCGGCTAGATGCTTAGCCTTCTTCAAAGTCCCAGTTTCGCTATTTATTTGATGCTGTAGTGCCTAGATTTCACTACCTGAGGAGTAGATTCCAGAATGCAGACAAATATCCACCCCACAGCTATTGTCGATCCGACAGCTGTTATTGGTTCCGGGGTGAGTATCGGAGCCTATTCCATTATTGGAGCTGGCGTCGAGGTTGGTGATGCCTGTGATATCGCATCACATGTTGTTTTAAGTGGGCCCACTAAGTTGGGGAAAAATAACCGGATCTACCAATTTGCTTCTGTAGGTCAGGACACACCCGATAAGAAATACCGTGGTGAGGAAACCACCCTCGTTATCGGCGATAGCAATGTTATTCGGGAAGGTGTCACTATCCACCGTGGAACAGTGCAGGATCGTGGAGAAACTACGATCGGAAATGATAACCTGATTATGGCTTACGCTCACATTGGGCACGATAGCGTCGTAGGTAACCACACTATATTGGTTAACAATGTGGGTCTTGCCGGTCATGTGATTGTTAAGGACTGGGCTATTCTCAGTGGTTACAGTTTAGTCCACCAGAACTGCACCGTTGGCGAGCATGCTTTTTTAGGAATGGGTGCTGCTATTGGTAAAGATGTCCCTGCCTATGTCATGGTCGCTGGGAATCCTGCAGAAGCCAAAACCATTAATGCTGAGGGGCTGAGGCGCCGGGGCTTCTCTCGTGATGATATTTCATTGATCAATAAGGCTTACAAAACGGTCTATAGGCGTGGTCTTACTTTGCAGGAGGCTCTGCAGGCTCTGGCTGAGTTGCGCGAGCAGTCTCCCGTGATTCAGCCATGGATAGATTCTTTGCAATCCTCTTCTCGCGGTATCGTTCGCTAACCTCGGTTATTTGGGGAGCCTTAATCTTTTGGGCTCTCCAAGTTAGTCTTTGCGTAGTTTGCGCGATTTATACATATAAAGAGTTGCTCCCAAGTAGGAGGGGTTTTTAGGCGTGTCACAAAATAATAAACCGGTGCGTATTGGTATTGTTGTTGGTGAGGCTTCGGGAGATATTCTTGGGGCCGGTCTGATGGCTGCATTGAAAAAACGCCTCCCTCAGGTTCAGTTTGAAGGCATTGCGGGTCCACGAATGTTGGCCCTTGGTGCGGAATCTCTTTTTCCCATGGAGCGCCTCTCGGTAATGGGATTGGTTGAGCCTTTAAAAAGGCTACCTGAGTTGTTAAAGATCCGCCGATCGTTACGTCAGCATTTTTTAGATAATCCGCCAGATCTTTTTATTGGTATTGACTCCCCCGATTTTAATCTATCTCTTGAGGAGTCTCTCAAAGTAGAGGGAGTGCGGACTATGCATTATGTCAGCCCATCGGTTTGGGCTTGGCGTCGTGGCAGAATTAAAAAGATTGCCCGAGCGGTAGACCATATGCTGACGCTATTACCATTTGAGGCAGATTTTTATCGGCAGAATCAGGTTCCCGTGACGTTTGTCGGGCACCCTTTAGCGGATGATATTCCCTTACAAGTGAGTAGTATTGCCGCGCGTAAAGAGCTGGGATTTAGTGAAAGCGATAGGGTAATAGCCTTGTTGCCGGGTAGCCGTGGTGGTGAGGTGCGCTTGCTGGGCCCTTTGTTTTTACAGACTGCCCGCTGGTGTCACCAGCGCAATGCCGACCTGAAGTTTGTGCTTCCAGCGGCGAATGAGCAGCGCCTGACTGAGTTGCAAGAACAGCTGAAAGACTTTCCAGGTCTTCCGGTAACATTGTTAGAGGGAGACTCTCATAAAGCGCTGAGCGCTGCAGATTCTGTGCTAATCGCTTCGGGAACCGCGACATTGGAAACAATGCTGTTAAAGAAGCCCATGGTGGTTGCCTATAAATTGGGTCGAATCTCTTATGTAATTGTTTCTCGAATGCTACACACTCCTTGGGTTTCTCTGCCCAACCTATTAGCTCAGCGGGAGCTGGTTCCAGAAATACTGCAGAGTAATGCTACTGCAGAGAATCTTGGGGCGGCTTTAATGCGTTATTTTGAAGACCCATTACTCGGAGATCAGCTACACAGAGAGTTTGATGACCTCCATCAGCAGTTGCGCCGAAACGCCTCTGAGCGCGCTGCAGATGCTGTTTGTAGTCTGTTGGATTCGACTGGAAATCAATTATGAGCGCTAAAAAAGAGCTTCCTCCCTATGTGTGTACTTACCAGGGAGATTTACTTGCTGGTGTCGATGAAGTGGGGCGCGGTCCTCTGGCGGGAGATGTTGTTGCTGCGGCAGTAATTCTGGACCCTGCCAGGCCAATAGTGGGATTGGCAGACTCAAAAAAGTTAAGTGAAAAGAGGCGGGAGCAGCTTTTTGGGGAGATTAAAGAGCGTGCCCTGAGTTATTCCATAGCTCGCGCCACAGTGCAGGAAATTGATCAAATCAATATCCTGCAGGCTAGTTTGCTGGCTATGCATCGGGCGGTAGAACAATTGGCAGTGCAGCCGGAATTTGTTCTGGTGGATGGTAATAAGAAGCCAAGTTGGGGTTATCTCTGCGATACAGTGGTTCAGGGGGATAATCGAGTCGCGGCGATTGCAGCGGCCTCTATTCTTGCCAAAGTAACCCGAGATAGGGAGATGGTGGTGCTGGATATGGAGTACCCCGGGTATGGAATGGCCGGGCACAAAGGCTACCCTACCAAGGCCCATTTGCAGGCACTGCAAGAGTTGGGGCCGAGCCCTGTTCATCGGGTGAGCTTTGCCCCAGTAAAGCGGCTATTGGTGGACTTCGCCTAATGCAATTGACTGGTGACGACCTAAGGCCAGTCACCGGTCTATTTTTTTGATCCTGGCTTTAGTAATCATTTTTTCAGAAACCTCTTCAATTTCTACCAGGTAATTGAAAATATAGAGGCTGATATTGCCATCAGGGATGCTCTCCAAGTGTTCCATGGCCAGACCATTAAAGGTTTTAGGGCCATCGGTGGGTAAGTCCCATCCCAGCGTGCGGTTGATATCCCGAATAGAGGTGCCACCCTCTATCACATACCAGCCGTCGCCGGAAGCAATAATCTCCTCGTCATCACTAGGTACCTGGCTAGCGGTAAAGTCGCCAACTATTTCCTCTAGCAGGTCTTCCAGGGTGACAATACCCATCACTTCCCCGTATTCATCCACAACCAACCCCATACGACGCTTGGTTTTTTGAAAGTTCATTAACAGAGTGGGGAGTGGGGTGGCTTCCGGAACAAAATAAGGCTCATCGGTAAAGGACTTGAGGCGCTCGGCGGTCAGGTTATCGGGGCCATCGCGAAGGATCTGCGCGGCGCGGCGCAGGTGCAATATACCAACAACCTTGTTGATATCACCTCTGTAAACTGGCAAGCGAGTGAAGCTGCTTTCAGCCAGTTGTTGGAGAATCTCTTCGGCGCCGTTTTCAAGGTCAACCCCCATCACTTCATTGCGTGGGATCATAATGTCTTCAACTGTTGCTTGATCCAGGTCCAACACATTTAGGAGCATGCCTTTGTGCTTGCTGGGAATTAGTGCGCCGGACTCAAATACCACAGTCCTGAGTTCATCTGGAGCCAGGTGTTCGGCGTCACTATTGGCGGTTGTTTCTACACCCAGCAAGCGCGCAAGCCCATTGGAAATACCACCCACCAGGAGAACAACAGGAGTAAGCAGCCACTGCAGTGGGCGCAAAATAAATGAGGCGGGAAAGGCAATTTTTTCCGGGTGCAGTGCGGCAATGGTCTTTGGGGTGACTTCCGCAAAGATCAACAGGGTGATAGTTAATACTATCGTTGTGAGTATCTCACCATACACTTGAGCAAAGACAGAGCCAACAATAACGGAGACAAGTACGTTAACGAGGTTATTGCCAATAAGAATTGAGCCGATCAGCTTATCGGGTCGAGCAAGAAGCTCCATAGCCCGCTTGGCTCCGCGGTGGCCGCTTTTTGCCTGGTGCCGCAGGCGATAGCGGTTGAGTGCCATCATGCTGGTTTCGGAGCTGGAAAAGAAAGCTGATATAACAATCAGCAGGGCCAGCAGGCTAAATAGCAGGCCCGGGGGCATCTCGTTCAAGGGAGAACTCTTTTTATTTGGGAGCGGAGATATTGGAACAGAATGCAGACCTCCGCAAGTTTTCCGGTCACTTTTAAGTTGTTTTATCCATTCACGTTACCCGCGCTGCAAAATCACTTCCATTACCAGTTTGCTGCCAAAATAGGCCAGCATCAGTGCAGCAAAGGCGCTCAGCGTCCAGCGGACTGCGGTGTTGCCCCGCCAGCCCCACTGCCAGTGCCCCCATAGGAGGATGCTGTAGAGTACCCAGGCGATGATGGAGAGTATGGTTTTGTGAAGTGGGCCCTGCTCAAAAAGATTTCCCACAAATATAAAACCTGTGATTAGTGAGGCGGTGAGTAACAGCTGCCCGAACGCGACCAAGCCAAATAACAGGGATTCCATGCTCTGAAGCGGCGGTAGCAGTCGGGTGGCGCCCACAGGCCTGTGGTTGTGCAGCTGCTGGTTAAGATAAAATAGGTAAATAGCCTGTAGGGTGGCCAAGGTCAGCAGGGAGTAGGCCGAAATTGAAAGCAATGCGTGTACGGCAATGCCTGCGGAGAGCTGCTGGTGTGGCTCAACAGAACCCCAGGTGTGCGATGCCGCGAACTCTGTAAGCGCACCCATGGGAGCAAAGATTAGGATTAGCAGGGTTAGTGGGCGACCTGCAGCCAAAATAAGCAGTAACAGATTTACCACCCAGGCGATCAGGGAGAGCATCGCCAGTAAGTCGAAGCGATATCCTGCGGGTGAGAACAGGGTGTGTCCCAGGGATATCGCATGTGTGATCAAAGCACCTGCGAGAAGGCCCAGCAGCAGTTTATTATTTGGCTGCCGCTCGCGGGCGAGGGCACCTGCTGCGACTGCAGTTGTAGCTATGTAGAGAGCGATTGCCGTCCAGTGGGCGAATGCCGCCATTGAATAGATCCGTATCTTTTATTGCAATAGAAGAGGAGTGTGTCACAGCCCGCTGGAACAGGGAAGATCTGGTGATATTTCTGCTGTGAGGGTACCTGGGCTATACTGCCGCGCCTCAAAGTGGGAGTTAGAAGAGGCTCCCTCAAATTTCGCGGCCCTCCGCACTGGGGTCCAATCCGCAATCGGAGACATCGAGACGAATTTATGTTCGATAACCTGAGTGACCGCTTATCGGCGGCCCTAAAGAAAGTCACCGGCAAGGCGCGCCTGACCGATGACAATATCCGCGACACCTTGCGTGAGGTACGCAAGGCTCTGCTAGAGGCGGATGTCGCCTTGCCAGTGGTTAAGGCTTTCGTGCAGCAGGTGCGCACGGCAGCTGTGGGGCAGAAGGTTAGCAAGGCTCTGAATCCGGGGCAGCAGTTCGTCAAGATTGTTCAGGATGAGCTGGTTAAGGTGATGGGGGCCGCTGCTGAGCCACTTAACCTTGCTGTCCAGCCCCCAGCAGTAATCCTGATGGCGGGTTTGCAGGGTGCCGGTAAGACCACCAGTGTTGCCAAACTGGCCAAGTACCTGCAGGAGCGGGAAAAGAAAAAGGTAATGGTGGTGAGTGCGGATGTGTACCGCCCTGCCGCAATCAAGCAATTGGAGACTCTGGCGGGTGAAGTGGGTGCATTGTTTCACCCGTCGGAGGCTGAGCAGAAGCCTTTGGATATCGCCAAAGGTGCTGTAGATGCTGCGCGCAAACAGTTTGCTGATGTGCTTATCGTCGATACCGCTGGTCGTCTGCATATTGATAGTCAGCTGATGGACGAGATTCGCGAACTACACAGTGAGCTAAACCCTGCAGAAACCCTGTTTGTGATTGATGCGATGATCGGTCAGGACGCGGTGAACACTGCTAGTGCCTTTAATGAAGCCCTGCCGCTGACCGGGGTTATCCTGACAAAAGCTGACGGTGATGCCCGCGGTGGTGCGGCGTTGTCTGTGCGTCATGTGACTGGTAAGCCGATCAAGTTTATCGGTGTCGGTGAAAAAACTGACGCTCTGGAGACCTTCCACCCAGATCGAATTGCCTCCCGTATTTTGGGAATGGGCGATATTCTGTCTCTGATCGAAGAGGCTGAGCAAAAAATCGATAAGGAGAAGGCAGAAAAGCTGGTTAAGAAAGTCCAGAAGGGTAAAGGTTTTGACCTTGAAGATCTTCGCGATCAGCTACAGCAAATGCAGAATATGGGTGGCTTTGGTTCATTGCTTGAAAAAATGCCGGGCATGGGAGGCGTTGCCCAGGCAGCCCAGCAGGCTGATATGGGCAAAGAGTTCAAGCGAATGGATGCGATTATTTCCTCTATGACCCCCGCTGAGCGCCGTAACCCTGAGCTGCTTAACGGTTCGCGTAAGCGCCGCATTGTGGCCGGTTCCGGCACCCAGTTACAGGATTTGAATCGTCTGCTCAAGCAGCACAAGCAGATGGGTAAAATGATGAAGAAGCTCAAAGGCGGCGGTATGGGCAAAATGATGCGCGGCCTTGGCGGCCTGCCTGGCATGGGTGGCGGTATGCCCGGAGGTGTTGGCGGCATGGGTGGCCTGCCTGGTGGTTTGCCTCCTGGTTTTAAGAAGAAATAGTGCCTTTTGGGCCGCTGTTGCGGCCCGATGAATCGCTATACAAATCCCCTGCGGTACATTAGAATACGCCGCCTTTCGCTGGGTGAGCTGCCGGCGAAGTTGTATAGGTGGCTGCTCAACACAGCCATCCAGTATTTGAATCTACAGGAAAGTTACATGGTAACCATTCGTTTGGCTCGTGGCGGCGCTAAAAAGCGTCCGTTCTATCACCTGACCGTAACCGACAGCCGCAATTCCCGCGACGGTCGTTTCATTGAGCGTGTTGGATTCTTCAACCCGGTTGCTCGTGGCCAGGAAGAGCGTCTGCGTATCGATCGTGAGCGCGTTGACTTTTGGCTGGGCCGCGGCGCACAGGTTTCTGACCGCGTCAGCAAGCTGCTGAAAGAATCCGCTTAATTTGCGCGTAAGTGGTGCGCCTGTGACGAATAGCGGTGAGAACTCCGATCAATTGGTCACTGTAGGGCGCGTGACTACCGTTTATGGTGTGCGCGGCTGGGTCAAGGTTCACTCCTATACCGAGCCGATGGACAACATCCTGCAATTCCCCAATTGGTGGTTGCGGGGGCCGAAAGGCTGGGAGGCCCTGGAAGTCGACGCTGGTAAGCGTCACGGAAAGGGATTGATTGTACATGTGAAAGGCGTGGATGACCGCGATTTAGCGGCTCAACTTTGCCAGCGTGATATTGCCGTTGCGCGTGATCTTATGCCGGAACTGGGGCAGGGCGAGTACTACTGGCACCAGCTCGAAGGTTTACGGGTTATCAGCCGTTTCAACGGCGGAGAGCACGACTTTGGTATTGTCGCACGCATGATGGAAACTGGCGCCAATGATGTGTTGGTGGTGCGCGGAGGTGATGATAAGCGCGAGCGCTTGATTCCCTATTTGCCAGACCAGTTTATTGCAGATATTGACCTGGAAGCCGGTGTAATTACCGTCGACTGGGACCCGGCTTTTTAAGGCGTTTGGGCGATGACAAAAAGAATCGCTCTGGTAAGCATTTTCCCGGAAATGTTTGCCGCATTGACCGAGTATGGCGTCAGCGGCCGGGCTGTGAAAGATGGCCTGTTGGAAGTGCGCTGCTGGAACCCTCGGGAGTTCACCAGTGACAAACACCGCACTGTGGATGATCGACCTTACGGTGGTGGTCCCGGAATGGTGATGATGGCTGAACCCCTTTACCAGGCTTTACAGGCTGCTCGCAGCTGGGCCGGTGAGGATGGTAAGGCTGTACGAAGTATCTATCTGTCTCCCCAAGGGCGGCAACTGGATCAGCGCGGGGTCGAAGACCTTTCCGAAGCTGGCAATCTGGTTCTGCTGGCTGGGCGCTATGAGGGGATAGATGAGCGCATTGTCGAATCAATGATCGACGAAGAGTGGTCTATTGGTGACTATGTCCTTAGCGGTGGCGAATTGGCTGCTATGGTGATGGTGGATGCGATTACCCGCCTGATTCCCGGTGCTTTAGGACACGATCAGTCTGCAGTTGAGGACTCTTTTTCCTCGGGGCTGCTGGACTGTCCCCACTACACCCGGCCAGAGCAGTACCGGGGCGTAGCGGTGCCGGAAGTGTTGCTCTCGGGCAACCATGAAAGAATACGCCGTTGGCGCCTCAAGCAGGCACTGGTGCGCACACAACAGCGCCGCCCTGACCTTTTGGAAGGGATGGAGCTGGATAAGGAGCAGAAGCAGCTGCTGGAGGAAATTCAGCAGGAGCAGAAGTCCTAAAAAATTGATGCCGGATTCGCCGGGAGGCGGGAGTAGTTCGGTGAACTAGCTGAGAAGCTACACAAACTCTATTTGGGAGCAAATCCAAATGACTAACAAAATTATCCAACAGCTGGAGCAGGAACAGCTGAAGAGCGAAGTACCTCCTTTCGCACCGGGCGACACTGTAATCGTTCAGGTAAAAGTAAAAGAGGGTAACCGTGAGCGTCTGCAGGCGTTTGAAGGTGTGGTTATCGGTAAGCGTAACCGTGGCCTGAACTCCTCTTTCACCGTGCGTAAAATCTCCCATGGCGTTGGTGTAGAGCGTACTTTCCAAACTCACAGCCCGCTGGTTGACAGTATTAAGGTGAAGCGTCGTGGTGACGTGCGTCAGGCTAAGTTGTACTACCTGCGCAACCTGACTGGTAAAGCGGCGCGTATCAAAGAGAAGCTTAACTAAGTACTTCTCTAGCAGCTCACGAAAAAGCCGGGGCCAAATGGTCCCGGCTTTTTTGTGCCTGATAGATTTTGAGCGATGGGACCCTTAGGTCATTTACCCTCTAATCAGCTCTTGTGGGAGTGGCCGCCAACCTGGCAGGGTAAGTGAGTGGCCAGCCGGTGGTGGATAAAGGCTGGTGAGGCCCGGAAATCCCAATCCTCACATAAAAACAAATATTTGTAAGTTTCGGTTGTTCAGCTCACAACCTTGGCATTAGGGCGTAGTTCCCTGTGCCTGAATATGTTAAAACGCGCCATTGAGACCGGTTACGGTAATTAGCTGCCATACTGGCTGGAACTGAAGGCCGACGTTTGAGTCGAAGCCCATTGAGAATTTAAGGAGCAATCGGTAATGATGCTTATCAAGAAGCCACTAGCATTCGCTGGTTTACTGCTCGGCCTGCTTGGATCTGCGGCCCTGGCGGAAGTCGACGCAAATGTTGCAAAAGCCATAAAGGCTCGCCTGGAGACTGGTAACCCCAAGGCCACTTATGGCGATGTGCGTAAGAGCCCAATTAGAGGACTCTATGAGGTGGATGTAGATGGTGGCAACACTACCCTATTTGTCTCAGAAGACGGCGGTCATTTTATCTACGGCGACTTGTTTCAGGTGAAGAGTGGAGGTGGCCTCGCTAACCTCTCTGAGACGCGTAGGGCCGGTCATCGGGCCAAGGTGATGGGCAATCAGGATGTTAAGGACATGATTGTGTTCTCTCCGAAGGGGGAGACCAAGGCGAGCATCTATGTATTTACCGATGTGGATTGTGGTTATTGCCGCAAGCTGCACCAGGATGTGCCTGAGCTGAATAAACGTGGTATTGAGGTGCGCTACCTAGCGTTCCCGAGAGGTGGTTTGCAGTCTCTGGGGTACCGCAAGCTCGCTACCGCATGGTGTGCTGACGACAGTAATAAAACATTGACCGCTCTGAAAAACCGGGAGAATGTGCCCCTTAAGGTTTGCGATAACAATCCAGTGGCGGCTCAATACAAGCTCGGCAATGAGGCGATTGATGTCCGTGGTACGCCTACTATCGTAATGGAAGATGGTCGAGTGGTACCGGGTTATCTACCGCCGGCATCTTTAGTTAAGGAGCTGGGTATTTAATCCTTTCCGAGCCTGATAAGCCGGCAGCTGAGCTGCCGGCGTCTCTCTATTAAGCAGGGCTTTTCAAGGATACTTTCCTGGGTTGGGTCATATTTTCCGGAGCAAGAATATCATTGAGTTCCTCCTCGCTTAGCAGCCCATCTTCTAAAATTAGCTGTTTCACGCTGGCCCCGGTAATCAATGCTTGTTTGGCTATACGGGTCGCATTTTCGTAGCCGATAAATGGATTTACCGCAGTGATCAGGCCAATGCTGTTTTCCACCATCTGCAGGCAGTGCTCCTCATTGGCGGTGATGCCACTGATACAGCGTTGTGCCAGGGTATCCATAGCTTGAGTCATCAGTCGCATAGACTGCAGCAGGTTAAAGGCGATTACAGGTTCCATAACGTTTAACTGTAGCTGGCCGGACTCTGCTGCCAGGGTAATGGTCAGATCGTTGCCAATTACCTGGTAGGCGACCTGGTTAACCACTTCTGGAATTACGGGGTTTACCTTGCCGGGCATAATCGATGAGCCGGGCTGCATTGGTGGGAGGTTGATTTCATTGAGGCCGGCGCGTGGGCCGCTGGATAATAAACGCAGGTCGCTGCAAATTTTTGAGATTTTTACCGCGATACGTTTCATCACGCCGGAAAACATTACGAAGGCGCCCATATCGGAAGTCGCCTCAACCAGATTTTCTGCGCAGACAAAATCTATGCCGGAAATTTCAGAAAGGGCTGAAACAACTAACTGGCGGTACTCGGGGTCAGTATTGATGCCTGTGCCAATCGCGGTACCGCCCATATTGATTTCTGTAAACAGTGTCACCAGCTCCTTGACTCTGGCGACATCTTCACGAACGGTTGCGGCGAAGGCAGCAAACTCTTGCCCCAGAGTCATGGGGACAGCATCTTGCAGCTGGGTACGCCCCATTTTTATAACCTGAGCGAATTCTTCGGCCTTTTTATCGAATTCGACACAGAGAACCTCCATAGACTGTACCAAATCGTTGTAGCTAAGCAGTACGGCCAGGTTGATGGAGGTTGGGTAAACATCGTTAGTGGACTGTGACAGGTTTACGTGGTTGTTAGGGTGGGCTTTTTGGTATTCGCCTTTACTATGCCCCAACAGCTCCAGTGCGCGATTAGCTATAACTTCATTGGCATTCATATTGGTGGAGGTGCCGGCCCCCCCCTGAATCATGTCCACAAGAAACTGGTCGTGCAGTTTGCCGTCGATAATTTCATCACAGGCGCCCGCAATGGCTGTTTGCAGGTTGTTTTCAAGATAGCCCAGTTCCCGGTTGGCCTGTGCCGCAGCCTTTTTGACCATCGCCAGGGCTTTTACCAGGTTGGGGAAGTGATTCACGGTAATCCCCGTTATCTGGAAATTTTCCAGGGCGCGCAGTGTCTGGATGCCAAAATAAACATCTGCAGGCACTTCACGCTCCCCCAGCAGGTCGCGCTCAACTCGTGTTGCGCTGCCGGCGCTGAATACGGGCATGGGTTTTAGTGTATGGAAATCATTGGTCATATTGATTCCTGTTTTCTCTTTATCTGCATGTGGGCGAGTGCGTAGAGAGCAAGGTTTACTTTGCTCTGAGGTTCGCCTTTTTGTTGCGGTAAATTGACCCCTTAAGTGAAAAGGGGCTTTGTTGTTTAAAGTGGGGTGGCAAAAAAATTCTGCGGGCCCTCAGTAGTTGAGGTCTGGATGTTTTCACGGATATTCGGGTTGATTTCACCTGAGTCCGGACCAAAAACGCCGCAAAGCTTCAATGCATTTTTAATACTGATATTTCGTCCAAGGGACTCCAAAACCACTTTGGTGCAGACGGGTTCCCGTCTGTCATTGGCGGAAGCACCAAGCTTGAGGCCTGATAAATAACTGACGCGGCTCTTATAGGTTGGGTAGAGAATAGTTTGTGCTATCTCATTTCGTGTCAGGGCTTCGTAACCAATCAGGAATATGCGCTCAGAAAGAAAAAAGAGCATTCCCTTATAGCGGGATTTGTACCATTCCTCCCTGTTCGGATAGCGCATACGCTCAAAGCGCTGGAAGTAATAGCCATCTCCATCGGACTCTATATGTAGCAGGCTGCGAACAATATGATCCGGAAAGGTCATGGAGTAGTGATACTCAAAATAGAAGCCCAGGTACTTATCCGCCCGGCCCTGGGATTCACGCATGAGAATGTCGATATCCGGACTGTATGGGCGTATTGCTTCTTTTGTACTTGAGGGTGTGCTGCGTACACGAACAATCTGATCAAACTGTTCATGAGGCATCATAATTTCGTGAGGCTCAACCCCAAAAAAATGGCAGATTTTATTGAGAGTGTACTGCGAAGGTTGGGTATGACCATTCAGATATTTATTAAATTGCGCCCGATTAACCTCCATACGCCTGCACACTTCGGCGATTGAGCGGTAGAAACTGCACAAAAGGCGTAAGTTTTGTGAGAAGTCGTTACTCATCGATTATCTGCTTCTGGTTCCAATGCCCGGAAAATCCTTCCCAATATTTTATTAACCACTCCCTGGGTATGCCGATTTCCCACTCTATTTAACTGGGGGTACACTCTCCACACAGTGAAGTTTCCATCAGTTCTTTGATTTTATCGGTTGGATAGCCCATAGCTAATAAGTGATTTAACTTGGCAAAACAAGCTTCGCTGGTCATATCCAATCCACCAATAACACCTGCGCGTAATAAGGCAGAGCCCGCTGCATACTTGCCTAGGTCTACTACATTTTCGAGGCACTGGGATACGGCTACACAGATAATGCCCAACTCCGTAGCTTTCTCCAGTTGTGAGGTAAAGGCACAGTCATCGGTGGGTGCATTACCGGTACCATAGGTCTCTATCACCAAGCCTCGCGGGCGATGTTCAATGACCTTACTGAGGAAGAGGGAGGAAATGCCGGGGAAAAGCTTTATTAGTACAACATCGCCATCAGCGGATTCCGGGATTTGGAATTGTGTAGCACCACCGGGTTCCAGTAAGGCGTTGCGATCAATGTTGATCTGAATGCCCACTTCACCAAGGCATGGATAGTTCGGACTGGTAAAGGCATCCAGTGAGCCTGAACTCACTTTAACAGCGCGGTTACCTCGCAACAGTTTGCCGTTGAAGTAGAGACAGATCTCCTTGATTTCATCGGAACCACTGAGCAAAAGGGCGGCAATCAGGTTGTTGTAAGCATCACTTCGCATCTCCCTCAGGGGAATCTGCGAGCCGGTAACCAGTACTGGTTTGGCCAGGCCCTGAAGCGCAAAAGAGAGTGCGGATGCGGTATAGGCCATGGTGTCGGTACCGTGCAACACGACAAAGCCGGAGTACTGGCTATAGTTGTCGCGTATCAGGGTGGCAATACGATACCAGTCCCGAGGCTGCATATTAGCGCTATCCAGCAGTGGGTCGAGAGCCTGAAAGTCATAGCTTGGGAGCTGGCCAATGGCATCTTGTAAAAGGCGTTCTAGAGCGCCTTCCAAATCGGCATCCGGGATGTAGCCGGACTCGCTTCGACGCATGCCCAGGGTTCCGCCAGTGTACAGGATAAGAGTTTTTTTCATTACTCGACCGCTATCTGAGTCAGTTTTCAGGGCGCCCATTTTTCTGGAAAAGGCGCGGTATATGCAATTTCGCAGGTTGTTGGCACCTGATGCTAGTAGATGCTTATATAGCATCTACTGAGGATGGTATCTGTTTCAAGAAGTGTTTTATGGTGACAGAAGTGTCAAATGCCCTTATTTGAGGATGCCTAAAGCCGGTGCGCAATTTAATTGGATTTATTGCGTATCTCTCGGTAAGGTTGTCGATCTTTTGTCGACTTTGTTGATATTTATTGCGCTGTGCCCCGGAGTGATATTTTAGTGTATTTACGTTGGGCCGGGAGCAAATGCGCGGAGGGAATTTGTGAGCGCAACAATTGAAGAGTCTGCGGGGGCAGTTGGTCAGGTGGTTGCAGGAAAAACGCAGCGTGCAGTGAGAATTGGTGTGTGCGGCCTGGGCACAGTGGGTGGTGGGACGATCAATGTCCTGGCACGCAATGCGGAGGAAGTGGCCGCACGCTGTGGGCGCCCGGTGGCTATTGAGCAGGTTGGGGCGCGCCGGGATAACCCGGACTGTGACACCAGCCGACTGAATGTAACGCGGGAAATTTTCGATGTTGCCAACAATCCCGATGTCGACATTCTGGTGGAGTTAATCGGTGGCACTACTGTGGCCCGTGAGCTGGTATTAGCAGCCATAGAGAATGGCAAGCATGTTGTTACTGCTAACAAAGCGCTGATAGCCGAGCATGGCAATGAACTGTTTGAGTTAGCTGCCAGCAAAGGAGTCACTATTGCCTATGAGGCTGCCGTGGCTGGGGGTATTCCGATTATAAAATCCTTGCGCGAGGGGCTGGTCGGCAACCGGATTCAGTGGCTCGCGGGTATTATAAACGGCACGGGTAACTATATTCTCACCGAAATGCGCGATAAGGGCCGCAGCTTCGCTGAGGCGCTGTCCCAGGCGCAAGCGCTCGGCTATGCGGAGGCCGATCCCACTTTCGATGTGGAAGGTATTGATGCAGCGCACAAGCTGGTGATTATGGCTTCTCTGGCATTCACTATGCCGCTCGCTTTCGACAAGGTGTATACCGAGGGCATCAGCCGCATCTCCAGCGAAGACATCCGCTATGCCGATGAACTCGGCTATAGAATCAAGCATTTGGGTATTGCCCGCCGTACAGATCAAGGGGTGGAGCTGCGAGTACATCCGACACTGATCCCCCAGCGCCGCCTGATTGCCAATGTAAATGGGGTTATGAACGCTGTGCTTGTGAATGGTGATGCGGTTGGGCCGACCCTGTATTACGGCGCTGGTGCTGGTGCGGAGGCCACAGCTTCAGCTGTGATTGCTGATATTGTCGATGTGGCGCGTACCCTTGATGCCAGGCCAGACCAGCGAGTGCCCGCTGCCGGGGTGGCACTTACCGAGCAGGGAGATACCCAGGTGCTGCCGGAAGAAGAGGTGGTTACCAGCTATTATCTGCGCATATCTGCCCATGATAAGCCCGGTGTTATGTCTAAGGTGGCCACTATTTGCAGTGATCAGGGTATTAGTATTGAGGCCTTGATTCAGCACGAGCCTTCGGAAGGTGAGGAGTTGGTGCCGGTGGTGATCCTGACCAGCCGCGCCAGAGAGGCCTGCCTGCGTGAAGCAGTCGCTCAGATTGAAGCCCTGGATACGGTTGAGGGTGATGTGGTGCGAATTCGCGTGGAAAGCCTTGGCTGATCCTTACCTTTGTCGCTTATTTGGTACTGTTCCCGAGAGGAGCGTTGCCAGTTTTCTGTACATCCCGCTAAGTTTGAGAGCCAATTAACACCGTGAAATTTATCAGTACTCGCGGCCGCGCGCCGTCTCTCTCTTTTGCCGATACTGTTCTCACCGGGCTTGCCAGTGATGGCGGCCTCTATGTACCGGAGTCACTGCCGCAATTTTCCCGAGAGGATATTGCGGCTATGGCGGGTCTGGATTACCAGCAGCTGGCTTTTGAAATTATCCGGCCGTTTGTGGGAGAGGATCTCAATGAGCGGGAGCTACGCGATATTATCGAGCGCTCCTATGGTTTGGGGCAGGGTCAGTTTCGTCACAGGGCGGTAGCGCCTTTGGTGCAGACCGATACCAACGAGTGGATTCTGGAGCTTTTCCACGGCCCAACTCTGGCCTTTAAAGATTTTGCCCTGCAGTTTCTCGGTCAGTTGTTCGACCACCTGCTGAAAAAGCGTGGTGAGCGCGTGGTGGTGATGGGAGCTACTTCCGGGGATACCGGTTCGGCGGCGATTGAAGGCTGCCGCCACTGCGACAATATCGATATTTTTATTTTGCATCCCCATAACCGGGTCTCAGAGGTGCAGCGTCGGCAGATGACCACGGTGTTGTCGGACAATGTGTTCAATATCGCCATGGAAGGTAATTTCGACGATTGCCAGAATATGGTGAAGGCCAGCTTCGCCAACCATTCCTTTTTGCCCGATGGGCGCCGTTTAGTGGCGGTGAACTCCATTAATTGGGCGCGTATTATGGCGCAGATTGTCTACTACTTTTACGCGGCCTTGCGCCTGGGCGCATCAGATAAAACGGTAAATTTCTCCGTGCCCACTGGCAACTTTGGCGATATTTTTGCCGGTTACCTGGCGAAGCGGATGGGGCTGCCTATCGATCAACTGGTGATCGCCACTAATGCCAACGATATCCTGCACCGCTGCATCAGCGATAACGACCACACCCCTAAGCCGCTGATACACAGCCTGTCGCCCAGCATGGATATCATGGTGTCGAGCAATTTTGAGCGCCTGCTGTTTGATCTCTACGGCCGCGATGGTGCCGCAGTGGCGGAGTTGCTGGCAGATCGCAGTGTGCCTATGCACTTGAGCGAATCGGCCCTGGCGCAGGCCCAAAAGACATTTTCCAGCTATAGGGTCGACGATGCGCGTACTATTGAGGTGATTCGTGAGCAGTACCAGGCGACCGGCTATCTGCTCGATCCCCATACCGCTATTGGTGTCGAGGCCGCAAGAAGGGTGCGCCGCTCTGCTGAGCAGCCAATGGTTTGCTTATCCACTGCACACCCGGCAAAATTCCCCGATGCTGTGGCGCAGGCACTGCCACAAACTAAAATTCCCTTACCGGCACATATGCAGGACCTCTGGCAGCGCGAAGAGCGATTCAAGGTGCTGCCCAACGACTTGTCCCAGGTGCACGACTATATGGCGACCATGTTGTCCGAAGGGCACTAGCTGGCGCAGCGAGGGACTTGGCGGCCGGATTAAAAATAGCTGAGAGAGAATGAATACAACAATTCAGCGGCGGCCAGTGGATTTTTCCACTGGCCGTTTTGCTTCTGAAACTCCCAAAATTTTGCAGAGGGTACTGCTTGGTCGCGGTATCGTCAGCGAGGAGGCCCTGAACCACAGTCTCGCCAAGCTGCAGCAACCTCAGTTGATGCGGGGGCTGGATACAGCGGTGACACTGCTGGTGGAAACCGTGCGAGCGCAACAGAAGATCTTGATTGTCGGTGACTTCGATGCCGACGGTGCTACCAGCAGCACGCTCGCCGTACTGGCGTTGGGGGCCATGGGAGCTTCGGGTGTTGACTTCCTCGTGCCGAACCGCTTCGATTTCGGCTATGGGTTGACCCCGGAAATCGTTGAGGTGGCCAAAGATTATGCCCCGGATATGCTGGTCACAGTAGATAACGGCATCAGCAGCATCGATGGAGTTGCAGCGGCCAAGGCGGCGGGGATGACGGTGATCGTAACCGATCACCACCTGCCGGGCAGTGAGTTGCCAGAGGCTGATGCCATCGTCAATCCAAACCAACCGGGCTGTGATTTTCCCAGCAAGAATCTCGCCGGTGTGGGAGTGATTTTCTATCTGTTGAGCCGCCTGCGCAGTGCTCTGCAGGAGTGCGGCTGGTTTGAACAGAGTGGCATAGTCCCGCCGAATATGGCTGAGTACCTCGACCTGGTGGCATTAGGCACTGTGGCAGATTTGGTGCCTCTGGATCATAACAATCGCATCCTGGTGCACCAGGGTATCGCCCGTATCCGTTCCGGCCGTTGCCGGCCCGGGATTTCCGCACTGTTGGAAGTGGCGGGGCGCGATCAGCGAAGGCTTTCCACTACAGATATCGGTTTTACCCTGGGGCCGCGGATCAATGCTGCCGGGCGCCTGGATGATATTGGTACCGGCATCCGCTGCCTCCTGACCCGCGATCCCAATGAGGCCCGAGAGCTGGCGGGGGAGCTGGATAGGCTCAACCGGGACCGCAAGGCAATAGAGCAGGGTATGCAGCGGGAAGCCCTGGCGGCGTTGGAAGAACTACAGCTTGAGGGGGAGATTCCCTGGAGTCTTTGCCTCTACGATACTAATTGGCACCAGGGGGTAGTGGGTATCCTCGCCAGCCGTATCAAGGAGAAATTCCACCGCCCGGTAATTGCCTTTGCAGAAGGGGATAATGGCCTGGTGAAAGGCTCTGCGCGCTCCATTCCCGGTTTACATATCCGCGATGCCCTGAGCGATGTGGCTGCAGCCAATCCTGAATTGATCAGTAAATTCGGCGGTCACGCCATGGCCGCGGGCTTGAGCTTGCCGGCGGAGCACCTCAGTGCCTTTCGTACCGAGTTTGAGCGGGCAGTGCGCAACCGCCTGGATGAAAATCAATTACAGGCAGTGATCGACTCTGATGGTGAATTGGATATTGCAGATTACACCCTGCAAACTGCAGCCTTGTTGCGCGCCTGCGCCCCTTGGGGCCAGGCGTTTCCCGAGCCGGTCTTCGATGGGGAGTTTCTGCTGCTGCAACAGCGAATCGTTGGTGAGCGCCACCTAAAAATGGTGGTTGCCCCGCCGCAGGCTCCGCAACTGGCACTGGATGCCATCGCCTTTAATGTGGACACAGATCAGTGGCCGCAGGCTGCCGAAAGAGTGCGTTTGGCCTACAAGTTGGATGTCAATGAATTTCGCGGGCGGGAATCCCTACAGTTAATGGTGAACCTGCTGGAGGCGGTATAAGAGTCACCTTTTCAAAAATCGCGAAGTGCGGGGAGCGTATTCGCGGCTGTGCTTAAAAACGTCGTTGGAAGTAGAAGAAGTGAAACGGAAACAAGTCCAGGCTGAAGTCCTGCTGTTATTGGCCGCCCTGTTCTGGGGTGTCGCCTTTGTGCCACAAAAGGTCGCTATGGCGGATATTGAGCCGCTGGCATTTAACGCATGGCGCTTTATTCTCGGTGGCCTGATTTTGGTGCCGATCGTTTATTGGTTGTCTTCTCGCAGGGATTCCCAGCCCGGTGAAGTGGGTGGCAAGCATGTTAATCATCGTTGGAAAGCCTGTTTGCCCGGCGGTGCTGTGCTCGGTTTCTGGCTGTTTCTTGGTGCGGCGCTGCAGCAAGTGAGCTTGCTCTACACAACCGCTGGTCGGGCTGGGTTTATTACCGGTTTCTACCTGCTATTGGTGCCAGTGATCGGTTTGTCCCTCGGCCACAAAACCAATCGCTGGACTTGGGTGGGCATTGCTCTTGCCCTTTTCGGCCTCTATTGGCTGGCGGACTTTGCTGAAGAGTCGCAATTAATCGGTGACTTAATGGTGTTCGCGAGTGCCTTCGTATTCGCTATACAGGTGTTGTCGGCCGATCATCTGGTGAAGCGCTACGATGCATTGCGTCTCGCCTGTATCCAGTTCCTGGTATGCGGCTTTTTGTCAGCCCTGGCATCCCTCTTCACTGAAGAAGCAACAATGCAGTCGGCTGTGGATGCAGCCTGGCCCATCGCCTATATGATGATTTTTTCCACGGCACTGGCCTTTACTTTCCAATTGCTGGCCCAGCGCTATGCGGCGCCTTCCCACGCCACGGTAATTATGAGTCTGGAGGCGGTGTTTGCTCTGGCGGCGGGGTGGCTATTCCTCAATGAGGTGCTGAATGCCCGTGAGCTTATCGGTTGTGGCCTTATGTTGGCAGGAATGCTTGTTAGTCATTACGGTAACCACAATGGTACCCATCACTAGGAAGTAAAATGGAGCTGTCTGTACTCGCGCTTTTTGTCCCAGCCAGTTTTTTTGCCTCGGTAACACCGGGATTGTGCATGATGTTGGCGCTCAGCCTGGGAATTACACTGGGGGTGCGCCACACCTTGTGGATGATGGTTGGTGAGCTGGCGGGAGTAGCCCTAGTGGCTCTGGCTGCAGTGCTTGGGGCTGCAGTGCTGATGGCGCAGTACCCGACAGTATTTCAGGTTTTCAAATACTGTGGCGGTGCTTATCTTGCTTGGGTAGGCGTGCAAATGTGGCGCTCGCGAGGGCAATTGGCCGCCATTGATGGCGGAGGCCGGGGGGCTATGCGTGTACGGCCTTCGCCTAAAGCGTTAGTGGCCCAAGGGTTTGTTACTGCTGTGGCCAACCCTAAAGGATGGGCTTTTTTCATTGCCTTATTGCCACCCTTTATCAATCAAAGTAAACCTTTGGTGCCGCAACTCTCCGTGCTGCTTGCCACAATACTGTTGCTGGAAACCCTGTGTCTGCTGATTTACGCTGGAGGTGGTCAGGCACTCAGTCGTCTGCTGGAACGTGCTGAGAATGTGCGCTTGATCAATCGCATCTCCGGTACATTGATGTTACTGGTGGGAGTCTGGCTGGCACTGTCCTGAGTTGGGCTGTCGTCGTTTTATGGAGGAAGTTCGATGGTAAAAACAACACTATCTGCATTGATTGCATTGACCCTGGTGGTGGCCGTGGCTGCCTGCGGCGGTGCCAAGGAGGAGCAGGCAATGGAAAATCAAGTTGAAAATACCCCGGGGCCTACCCAGCCGGAGGTAGCGCCAAGCGCTCCCGCGCCGAGGCCGGGGGAGATGGTTTGGGTCTATCGCAAAAGCGGTCGCAAGCAGTGTGAAGGTGGAGGTATGACACTACAACAGAGCCTGGCCAAATTACGAGAGAATGGCATTGCGGTACAGGAGTCCCGCTGTGGCGTGCGAACTGACAGGATGTACCCGGCAGTGTGTGGGGCTCCTACCGGAGATATATTGCTGCATCTCGTTGGTATGGATGCTTTAGATGCAGCGTTGGAGTTGGGTTTCGATCCCGCCGAGCAGGTGCAATACCAATTTGCGGCATGTCGCGATAACAGCGCCTAGAAATTGTTGAATAGTGCTTGCTGTGGTGTTTGGTGAGCCTTGGAATCCGTAGGTGCTATCGGTGAATATATCTCAGGCAGCCCGCAGCTCGGGCCTAAGTAGTAAAGCCTTACGTCACTACGAGGAAATTGGCCTGTTGGTTCCCAGTCGTGGGGCTAATGGCTACCGCCAGTACACTGCAAGTGATGTAGAAACCCTGCGCTTTATCCAGAGGGCCCGTGTCAGCGGTTTTTCGACTGGAGAGGTCCGGGCCTTGCTGGAGTTGCGCGAGAACCCCGACAGGCGTAGCCGGGAAACCAAGCTGCTGGTCAGTGAAAAACTATCCCACCTGGAAGAGCAACTCCGAGACCTGCTCGAAATGCGTACAACCCTGTTGGCATTTGAGAAAAGTTGTGCCGGCAACGACTCACCCGAGTGCGCAATCCTGGATCGGTTATCTGGTCAGCTTCCAGGCTAATCCAATGGGTATCTCATTAGCTGTCGACTGGCAGGACCCCCGCGCGCTGCGGTAGAATGCGCGCCGCTTTTTATTTTGTCCGGACACCGAAAGTTCATGGAAATCAATCCCCTCCTCAATCAATTAAAAGACCTCGAAGAGCGCACTGACGTTCTTAGGGGGTATCTTTGACTACGCCAGCAAGAAAGAACGCCTTACCGAAGTAGAGCTGGAGCTGGCCGAGCCGAGCGTTTGGGACGACCCCAACCGCGCACAGGAACTGGGGCGCGAGCGCTCCTCCCTGGAAACGGTGGTTAATACCATCGAAAACCTTGACTCCGGCATTGCCGATTGCCGCGAACTGTTGGAAATGGCAGTCGAGGAAAATGATGAGGACTCCGTAGGGGAGGTCTCCACTGAGATCGAAGGTCTCCAGCAGCAGCTGGGGATTCTGGAATTCCGCCGTATGTTCTCCGGCGAGAATGACGAGAACAATGCCTACCTGGATATCCAGGCCGGCTCCGGTGGTACCGAGGCCCAGGACTGGGCGGAAATGATCCTGCGTATGTACCTGCGCTGGGGTGAAGCCCACGGCTTCAAGACCACCCTGGAAGAGGTCTCTGCGGGGGAAGTGGCCGGTATCAAGAGTGCCACCGTGCACTTTGCCGGCGACCATGCCTTCGGCTGGCTGCGCACAGAAACCGGTGTACACCGCCTGGTGCGCAAATCGCCGTTTGATTCCGGCAACCGCCGTCACACTTCTTTCAGCTCGGTATTTGTGTCACCGGAAATCGATGACAATATCGAGATTGAAATCGACAAATCCCAGGTGCGTGAAGACACCTACCGCGCATCAGGCGCCGGTGGTCAGCACGTCAACAAAACCGATTCTGCGGTGCGTTTGACCCACACAGAATCCGGGATCGTCGTGCAGTGCCAGAGCGAGCGCTCCCAGCACCAGAACCGCGATAAAGCCTGGAAAATGTTGCGCGCGAAAATGTACGAGCAGGAAATGCTCAAGCGCAACGCAGAGAAGCAGGCCATGGAAGACAGCAAGGCCGATATCGGTTGGGGCAGCCAGATCCGCTCCTACGTGTTGGACGACCAGCGTATCAAGGACCTGCGTACCAGTGTCCAGACCAGCAACTGCCAGGCAGTACTGGACGGAGACCTGGACCAATTTATCGAAGCCAGCCTCAAAGCCGGCCTCTGATTTAAAGTCTCCACTCTCACCGCGCCCCTCGTCTCTCACTAATGGGACGAGGGGTAATATCACTCACAAAACTGATAGATCACCATGACTGATATCCAGCAAGACGAAAACAAACTGATCGCCGAGCGCCGCACCAAGCTTTCCGCTCTGCGCGAGAAGGGCAATGCTTTCCCCAACAGTTTTCGCCGCGAGAACCTCGCTGCCGACCTGCAAGCTGAGTTCGGCGATAAACAGAAAGAGGAGCTGGAAGAACTGGGTAAACGGGCGTGCGTAGCGGGGCGAATCCTGGCTAAACGCGGACCCTTTATGGTGATCCAGGATGTGTCTGACCGCATCCAGCTCTACGCCGATAAAGCGGCACAGAAAGATATTAAAGAGCGCTTCGGTGCCTGGGATATCGGCGATATCGTCGGCGTAAAAGGCACACTGCACAAATCCGGCAAGGGCGATCTCTACGTCAACTGTGAAGAGTACAGCCTGCTGACCAAAGCACTGCGCCCGCTGCCGGAAAAATTCCACGGCATCGCCGATCAGGAAATGCGTTATCGCCAGCGCTATGTGGACCTGATCGCCACGCCGGAAGCCCGCGAAGTGTTCCGCGTGCGCTCTAAAGTGATCGAGTATATCCGCGACTTTCTCAACGGCCAGCAGTTTATGGAAGTGGAAACGCCCATGCTGCAAGTTATTCCCGGCGGAGCCAGCGCGCGCCCGTTCGTCACTCACCACAATGCGCTGGATATCGATATGTACCTGCGTATTGCCCCGGAGCTGTACCTGAAGCGCCTGGTCGTGGGTGGTTTTGAGCGGGTTTACGAGATCAACCGCAACTTCCGCAACGAGGGCCTGTCCACGCGCCACAACCCCGAATTCACCATGCTTGAGTTTTACCAGGCGTACGCGGACTACAACGACCTGATGGATCTCACCGAGAAGATGCTGCGCGGTATCTGTGAGGATGTTCTGGGCTCCACCACTGTGGAATACCAGGACAGCAGCTACGACTTCTCCAAGCCGTTCGCGCGTTTGTCTGTATTCGACTCCATCCTGCACTACAACCCGGAACTGACTGCGGCCGATATCGACAATATTGAATCCGCCCGCGCCGTTGCCGAGAAGCTGCAAATCCCACTGAAAGACAGCTGGGGCCTGGGTAAGGTACAGATCGAGATCTTCGAGAAAACTGTAGAGCACCGTCTCGACCAGCCGACCTTTATCACTGAGTATCCAACCGAAGTGTCTCCGTTGGCTCGCCGTAATGATGACAACCCGTTTGTCACCGACCGCTTTGAATTCTTCGTTGGCGGCCGCGAGATTGCCAACGGTTTCTCCGAGTTGAATGACGCGGAAGATCAAGCCGAACGCTTCAAGGCCCAGGTTGCGGAGAAAGATGCCGGTGACGACGAAGCCATGCATTACGACGCCGATTATATCCGCGCGCTGGAATACGGTCTGCCGCCCACCGCTGGTGAGGGCATCGGTATCGACCGTCTGGTAATGCTGTTTACCAACTCTCCATCGATTCGCGACGTACTGCTGTTCCCGCATATGCGTCCTGAAACGAACGATTAAACGGCTCACCGCGCTACTAGCAGTGTGCTCTGCCGTCGCGTCAATACTTCGGCGCGACGGCCCTCTCCGGATATCCTCTTCTAAAGTCGGGCATTCCTGTACAGGAATTTCATTGGCCTTTTCCCGTTTGTCGCATCTGTGTAACTGATGTTACGGCCGCGATCTACTCTAAATAAATCCATCGACGAAATTGCAGAGCTGTAGAAAGTGAGCAATAAAAGAAGGAGAAAGTGTTGGCAACTAAGGCGGCGCAATGTATTTGTGGGCTGGGGAGTTTGTTTATCTGCTGTACTGCCCTGGCTCAGTCGAAGTTACAATACCCTCTATCACAGGAACTAAGTGCTAGCTCGGTACCAATTGAGTTCCAAAACCTTCCTGTGCCGTATACGCCTTCCCTTCCTAGAGTCTCGACTCAAAACGGCTGGCGCTTTGCCGTCACGCCATACTTATTCCTGCCCTTGCGTACCAAGGGTGAGTCTACAGTGGCTGGAACCACAGTGGATGTTGATCTCAACCTGAAGAGAACCCTGGAACTTCTAAATGTGGCTTTTTCTGCCCGGCTTGAGGCCTGGAAGGGACGCTTTGGCGTAGTTACCGATCTTTATTATGTACACCTGAATTTAAAAGAGGGGGCTAGTATACGCCCTCCCAGAAATCCACAGTTAGATATAGACATCAATATTGATGTAAATGTGGATGTACATCAGGGGTGGGTTGCTGCATTTGGTGCATTTCGTTTATTAGATGGGAGTTTTGCCACTGGTGACCACCGTTATTTTTGGGATGTCGGTGCGGGTGTACGCTGGAACCGTCTCCGGCAGGAGGTGAAAGCCAGGGTAGGAATTGATATTGCCCCGATGCCTGAAGTGCGAAACCGGCTGGGAGGCCGCAAGAGCTGGTGGGAACCAGCTATAGGCACCAGAGTGGGGCTCAGGCTGAATGATTGTCTTACTCTGGGGGCGCGCACTGAAATCGGAGGTTTTGGTGCCAGCGGTGACGAATTGCAATGGAATCTACTGGTCGGACTTGACTGGCGTGCTTGGGAAGCAACGTCCTTACGTTTGGGTTACCAGTATTACAGTATCGACTATTCCAGTAGACTTCCAGATGGAAAATTTGCCTATGATATTGACCAGCATGGGCCCTATATAGCCGCTACATGGCGTTGGTGATCCCTGATTATTAGGTTTGGATAATATATAAATACTGACTGGAGAATCCGTTTTCCTGGTACTCCTATGATGCTTGTTGGTGAAGTATATTCACTTCTATTCTGTTTGTGATTTAATCGCGAATCTGGCAATAATATTCTTTTTATAAAACGTTCCCCCTGGAATAGATCTTCGAATGAGATGCCTGAGTTTTTTGGATGTATTTATATCTGGCTTGATAGATAAACAATAAAAAAATAAAAATTTAAAGGCGATTTTCTTATGGAGTCAGGGTTGATAATGGCTTTAAATTTTTGAGATTTTTAAAGGTTGAATTCTGGTGTTAGTATGCGGATCTAACCTCGCTAAAAAGCCTATCAATAGATGAGGGCCCCGGTTTATCAGAAACATTACTGGGACGGTTGTTATAAAGTTTTTGGTTTTACTTCGTTGACAGCATTGCTGTGTGAAGATAAAAATCTGACCGTTAAATAATTAACCTGGAATAAGGTAATTGTGGTGACAGGACTGTTTCGCCAGCAAGTTGTAGAAAGGCAAGTGGATCGCTTGCACGGTGGGGTTTTACTCCTGCCGCGTTTTTCACATACCGCTATTCTCGCGCTGCTACTAATTTGGATAGCAGTTGTCTTTATCTGGTTAGCTATTAGCAGTTATGCTCGCAAGGAGAGCGTAACTGGCTGGTTGGAGCCAGCCTCTGGATTGGTGCGGGTTTATGCTGAGCGTTCGGGCATTATTAAACAGGTTCTGGTGCGCGAAGGTGATAGGGTGATTAAAGGCCAACCACTGCTAGTGGTAAATGGAGATCGGATATTAGCTGACGGAAAGAACCTCGAGGCCTTATTATTGACTGAATATGAGAGTCAACAAAAGCTAGTCAATGAGCAGCTTGAGCGCGGCGATAAGATTTATCGTCAACAACTCCATGATGTAGATGAGCGTATTAATGCTAGTAGGGAGGATCTGGCACTACTTGAAAAACAGATAGAATTGCAATCCCGACATTCTGCGTTAGTGGCTGAGCAGGTAGAACGTTACCGTGTTCTAAAGCTAGATGGTCATGTATCCTCTTCAGAACTGGATGCCACCATTGCCCAGGAGTTGGAGCTATATGTCGATCGACAGGAGCTTGAGCGGAGTCGGGTTAATTTACGCAATCAAATTCAGAGGCTTGAAAGAGATCGATTACTACTCCCCGAAGAATACGCTAATAGTAGTGATCAATTGCGAACAAGGCTCTCAGACCTAGCCCAGCAAATAGCTAAATTGCATGGTCAGCGAGCTTATATCGTTAAAGCATCCCGATCAGGAGTGGTTAGTAATTTGCAGGCGTTCGAGGGGCAACAGACGCAAACCCATATTCCAGTTTTATCACTGTTGCCGGAGGGGCATATACTAACGGCACAATTGCTGGTATCTGTACGCTCAGCGGGCTTTCTCAGTCCGGGCCAGCAAGTGAAAATTCGCTATGATGCCTTCCCTTACCAAAAATTTGGTCTCTATGTCGGCACTGTACTGGAAGTGTCAGACACTGTTCTTCTGCCTGATGAGTTACATCGTGTACCTGTAGCTGTGGATGAGCCGGTTTTTAAGGTCATTGTAGAGCTGGCTGATCCTTCGGTTAATGCCTACGGGCGACGCTTTCAACTCAAGCCAGGTATGACTTTATCTGCCGATGTGAATCTGTCGGAGCGAAGCTTATTAGAGTGGTTGCTGGAACCAATTTATAGTTTAAAGGGGCGGTTGTAATGGAAACCAGCGCATGGTCATCGGTAAATAATGGGCGAGCGGAAACCCATTTGAATTTCTCTGTACATCGCCAATTGCCGGTAATTTTGCAGACGGAGGCTGCGGAGTGTGGATTGGTATGTCTGGCGATGATTGCGGGATTTCATGGTTATGATACTGACCTTGTTAGTCTGCGCCACCGATTTCATATTTCCAATCATGGCATCAACCTCAAGACCCTGGTAGATATCGCTGATCGCTTACATTTAGCGGGCCGTGCACTGCGACTTGAAATGGAGGAGTTGGAAGAGTTGCAGTGTCCCTGTGTACTCCATTGGGATATGAATCACTTTGTGGTACTCAAGTCATTACAGCGCGGTACTGCCGTTATTCATGATCCAGCAATGGGGGAGCGGATACTGTCCCTTGAGGAGCTTGCCCAACACTTTACTGGTGTTGCTCTGGAACTTTTGCCGACAGATGAATTTCAACTGGGGGAGGACCGTCAACAGCTTAAGCTACGTCATTTCTGGTCGTCTATCAGTGGGCTAAAACGTAGTTTGGGCCAGATATTGATACTGTCATTGATACTGCAATTGTTTGTTGTAGTTTCCCCTTTCTATATGCAAACCGTGGTGGATGATGTCATCTTGCGAGGGGATGAAAGCCTGCTATTGGTATTAGCTATGGGTTTTGGCTTGTTACTGGCGATACAAGTTGGTACGAATGCGTTAAGGGAATGGGTCATTCTGCATGTTTCTAGTCGGCTTAATGTACAAATGGCAGCAAATCTTTTTCGCCACCTGATTCGTTTGCCGATGAATTATTTTTTTACCCGACATATGGGCGATATAGTCTCTCGCTTTGGTTCCCTGAACAAAGTACGTGAGTTGCTTACCACAGGATTGGTTGCTGCAGTTGTGGACGGAATAATGGCTCTCATTACACTCGTCGCTATGATATTTTATGATATGAAGCTAACGTTAATTGTGCTATTGGCGGTTGCGCTTTATATTATCTTGCGAGTATTGCTGTATCGCCCATTGCATCTCCTTACTGAAGAGGAAATTGTTGTGCAGGCAAAGCATGATTCACACTTTATGGAGTCGGTGCGAGCCATACAGACAATTAAATTATTTCAGCGTGAAAATGATCGTCAAAGTCAGTGGCAAAACTATTTGGTCGATGCCATTAATAAGGATATTCGCATCACTCGCTGGAATATTGGCTATAAAACGGCGAACCGTTTGTTGTTTGGTATAGAAAATCTTTTGGTGATTTATTTTGCTGCAATAGCAGTGATGGGTAATATTTTCACTATTGGTATGCTTTATGCCTATATGAGCTACAAGAACCGCTTTGTACAATCCATGGATGCATTAATCGCAAAGTGGATAGAGTTGAAAATGCTTGGTTTACATTTGGATCGATTGTCTGACATTGTCTTTACTAAGACTGAGTCAATGGGAGAAGTATGTAATCGTAGAGTGGAAATTGATCGGAGTGGACCTCTGCAAGGTAAAATTGAGGTGCGTAATCTTACTTTTCAATATGGTGAAGCGGAAACACCAGCCTTTCAAAATTTGAGCTTTACAATAGAACCCGGTGAAACTGTTGCCATTGTAGGCCCAAGCGGGTGCGGTAAAAGTACTCTTTTAAAGTGCATGATGGGTTTGCTGCAGCCGACAGCGGGGGAGATCCTGATCGATGGTCAGCCTTTAAAGCAAATACCTCACTATCGAAGTCAGATAGCTGGAGTTTTGCAGGATGATCAACTGCTTGCAGGTAGCATTAGCGACAATATCGCCTGCTTTGAACCCAAGATAGATATGCAGGAAGTAGTTCGTAGTGCGAAAAAGGCATGTATTCACGATGAGATAATGTATATGCCCATGCAATACAATACCTTGGTTGGTGATATGGGTACCAGCCTTAGTGGTGGGCAAAAGCAGAGAATTGTGCTGGCACGCGCACTCTATCGTGTACCGCGCATTTTGTTCATGGATGAAGCAACTAGTCACTTGGATACGGCTACAGAATCTTTGGTTAATGACCATATCAAAGGACTTGCCATAACCAGAGTACTGGTTGCTCATAGGCCGGAGACGGTCAGGTCTGCAGGGAGGCGGATTGTATTATCCAGTGCATTTTCTGGAGTTGCTTAGATAAACGGAAATACCCTTAATTTAAATATAGGACTTTACTTATGAAAGAGCTCACGGTCAATGAAATGCAGGAAGTTAATGGTGGCCTTATAAAAACTATTATTAAGATTATTGATAAAATAATAAATGACAATGGGGATGGCGATGCTGAAACAGCTTCCTATACCTCTGAATCAGGCTGAAACAGGAACAGGTGATTATATAGTTAAATCTGCGCCCATATGGGCGTAGATCTTTAGCTGGCTTAGGTGGTAAGTGTTGTGCTCAATAAAAAGTGACTGTTTTGGTTAACGTATAGAAAGAGAGGTAAATGCGAAAATCTTCCAGTGCTTGTCTGACTGAATAACTTCAATATTTGCCCTTATTTCCCGCGTTTTTTTTTCTATC
This sequence comes from Microbulbifer variabilis ATCC 700307, assembly GCF_000380565.1. Lineage (GTDB taxonomy): Bacteria > Pseudomonadota > Gammaproteobacteria > Pseudomonadales > Cellvibrionaceae > Microbulbifer > Microbulbifer variabilis. The sequence goes on along the minus strand of NZ_AQYJ01000026.1, from coordinate 393,085 downwards.
TGCCCCCAATTGTAACCCTCTGCAGTTGCTTGCCACTTGCTGGTGATTCTGAACGCCTTATTCCCATTGATAACTATATGTTTAGCATATTCTACTTCAAGATTATTGATTGAGCGCAACGAACCCGAATTTCCGCTAGAAGTCACTGGTTGAAAAATATGTGAAAGGTTGGTAGTGGTGTTTTTGAAATTTTCGTCGCTAATAAGATTAGATAAGCGGGTGTTTAATGCTTCAGTTTGGGGTTCTTCATATGCAGCGGCCAGCCTCTTAAGAAGTATTTCTACCATTTGTTCAAGTTCTTTTTTGTTGACCGTCCCAGGCAAGGGGATGCGTAGCTCTCCTGGGAGGGTATAGTAAATAGCTCCTGCACAAATAAGTACAATACTGTAAAATAGGATATGGTGCTTGTTTTTCGCCTCTACTCTTCTAGTGCGAAGAGTCAGGATGAAGAAAATAAAAATGCAAAACCCGAAGAGCACTGCCATTGGGATTACGGCGCTGGGGTTTTTAATGAGTACTGGACCGCTATTGGGAGCACGGTAGTCGTATAAGTAGTTGCGCCATTGTATATCTGGAAAATCAGGCGCAACATGGGTGGGAAAGGGGCCTGCAGGGTCTTGAATCAGTGTTGGTACCGAGTTTATAGCATCGGTAAAAATAGTCCAGTCGATACTGACACTCTGAGGCAGCTCTTTAATTTTGAATCTTTCCCTGTAGCCGATAAGTAGGGAGCCGATTTCTATTGATTCATCTTCAGTTATTTTCGTATAGCCTGCCTCATTGGCTTTGAGGAATATTATTTCAGTGCTGATTGGTTCGGATATCTCACGGTCGATAGTAGTTGGGTTTTTGCCCCGTAGGTATTTCAAGGTTGTGCGGCGAAGAAGTTCACGTTTTTTGGTGGTTAATGGCTGCCAGGCATTGAAATTTTGATCAGTCCACCGTAGTAAATCTTTGGGGCGCAATAGTATTTCGTGTCGAATTTGGCGTGGCTCTACATAGAGGAAAGATTGCAATGGATAGCGGTTTTGGCGGTTGAGGCTGTGGTTGGAAAATTTGGTATTCCAGGGGTCTTTCCAGTCAATGTTGAGAGATTCTGTCCGAGATAAGTATTGAAAATTACTGACTGGAGTTTTACCGTGTTGACTGGTAAATCCGATTGTAACTGTTGCCTCTCCATCATTTCCTAGCGGGGGTTGGATATCCAGATGACTTACCCCCTTGATAGGATATTCTATATTTGCCAGTAAAATAATTTCATCATCTGGGAGCTTGGGCGCTCTAAGACCAGTGCGTGGATCAAGCTTGCCAGCGAAGGGGGAGTTTCTTGGTTTTCTTTCGGCGATGCGAATTTCGGAATTTGTCGGTTTGATTTCCCTTTTTTCGGTAAAAATTTTAACAGCAAATTTTTTGTGCTTTTTGACGGCTATAGCCAGTTCATAGATACTTTCTGTGGGAAGGATTTCAGGCCAGAACTTTTCGGCATCTTCCGCTGATATTTCAAATCTGATTTGCAGTTTATCTCCAGTAACTTCAATTTCAGCGATATTTGGAGCAGTCTCGGCACCGGCGTAACCTATGAAGTTGGCATAGGTGATAGATGGTGTCAAAATGACCAAAATAATTCTGGCTAGAGTTCCTATTTTTTTGATAAGTCCTGCTTCTATTGTTCTGATTTGAATCATTTTTAGTAAGAAACTAGTGGGTTGGCTTCATATTAATTAGAACTGGCTAGTTGAGAGGCCTTATTTGTTGTTCAAGGCTCCGTTAGTCTTGACATAGACGTAGTAATTAAATTTTCGAGTGCCGTTCCTATCAGTATAGATTGAACATTCCTCTGACTTGTCCTTAATCAGTGCATGTATTCGTAATTTTACTTATCGAGTTGATTCACACTGTTTTTTTGACGGATACTTCCTTCCCCAGTTATACGCTGAAGCTGTCGATGAATATGTTGGCAGATATGATGTTCAGGTTAGTTAATTAGCACTAAATGATTGGGCAGCTCGTCTTTTACTGCACTTCTAGGTGCGGCCTCTCTCAATAACTCGCCACATTGCGCTATACATGAAAGTAAGGCTTCCCCAGCCTTGCCCCGCTTGATCTCCTGTATAAAGCTTTCGATAATCACCTGCCAATTGTCATTGGTAATATGCTGGGCGAGGCCGCGGTCTGCCAAAATCTCTACATAGTGCTCTGCCTCGCATACAAAAATCAAAAGTCCAAGCCGACCTTTGGTACTGTGTAATTCCTGTTCGAGAAACTGGCGACGGGCGAGGTTGGATGCTCGCCAAAATTTTATCTTTTTGGGGACCAGTCGCATTGTGATGGGGCGCCAGCGGAAAAAAATTGCTAGGGCAATAAATAGTATCCATTGCAGTATAAAAGCCTGTTGGAAGCTAATCCACCAAGGCAGGTATTGGAACAGGGGGGAAAGTAAAAGTGCGAGAAATGCAGCCCACAACGTGGAAATGTATAAGTAGTTGTCCGCTTCTTTTGCTACAACAGCCATTACTTCGGCATCAGTATGGGTTTCCACCTCTTTGATCGCTTCGGCTACTTGGCGTTGATAACTGTTGCTGAGCATTACCATCCTCCCGACGCGCCTCCTCCGCCAAAGCCGCCACCACCTCCGCTAAACCCGCCCCCCGGTCTGCCACCGCTGGAGTAACCGCCTCCAAAACCACCCGTTCCATAGTAGCCGCCGAAGCGGCCTCGCTTATAGCTACGCCTGTGTACGGGTGAACTGAGCATTGAGGTGCCAAACAGGTGCAGCATTACTAAAATCAGGAATATTCCTGCCAAAAAGGCGATGCGTCGGTCTTTTTTATTTTCTATGGGTTCGGCTACATACTCATTTTTTGTGACTGCGATGATAGACTGCACGCCAGTTTCTATACCTTCCGAAAAAGCTCCACGGCGAAATTTCGGCAGTACTTTGGTATGGATAATATTGGCAGCCAATGCGTCTGTCAGTGCGCCCTCCAGACCGTAGCCGACTTCAATGCGAACCTTGCGCTTGTTAGGTGCGATTAAAAACAAAATGCCATTGTTTTTATCCTTATGACCCAGCTTCCATTCTCGTGCCAGCTGGTTGGCGTACTCCTCTATAGTGAGCCCTTGTAGATCTGGCAAAATAGCGACTACGAGTTGATTGCTGCTTTCAGATTCGTATTGCTGGATCTGCTCAGTCAGTCGGTATCGTTCTTCTGATGATAAAAGCTCTTCCTTGTCTATTACGCGCCCCGTTAGTATGGGAAACTGTACATCTGCCCACAGCGACATAGTCATCCATGAGGTGATTAGGGCTAAGGCAAGCAGTGCGGGGCGAATCATAAATTTGACACCTGCCTATTGGAAATTCACCTCTGGAGCCTTCTCCGCCCCCTCAGTGGTAGCTTGGTAAGTCTCACGCAGAGGCATATTGCGGTAAAGAATTACGTGCCAAATCTTACCGGGAAAAGTGCGGATTTCCCGGTTGTAGCGCTGCACAGCCTGGATATAATCCCGCCGCGCCACGCTGATTCTGTTTTCAGTTCCTTCCAGCTGGGATTGAAGACTGAGGAAGTTCTGGTTGGCCTTAAGGTTGGGGTAGCGTTCTACCACGAGCATTAGGCGGGCCAGGGCGCTGGAGAGTTGGGATTGGGCAGCTTCGAATTGTTGCAGCTTGACTGGATCATTGAGTAGGTTGCCATCTAGCTGCATAGAATTTACCTTGGCGCGAGCCTCGGTAACCGCTTGCAGTGTCTCACGCTCATGGCCCGCATAGGCCTGTACTGTTTTTACCAAATTGGGTACCAGGTCTGCCCGGCGCTGGTATTGGTTCTCTACTTGGGCCCAGGCGGCTTTTACCTGCTCATCATAGGTAGGGATGTTGTTGATGCCGCAGCCACTGAGCAAGGCCACCAGCAGGCAGAGTAGGATGCAGTGCCAAGAGGGTAGACTGTTGCCAGCGGCAGAGCTCATGCGGGGTATCCTTATTCTCCTGTAAACCAACCAAGAATAGTCCGCCTTGGTCTCTGTGCTGGGGACGGCACAGAGATGGAGCCGAAATGGCACTAAAAGCAACAATTTTTAAGGCCAAAGTACAAATCGCCGATATGGATCGGGATTATTATGCGGAGCATCAGTTAACTTTGGCCCGTCACCCATCGGAAACCGATGAGCGTATGATGGTGCGCTTGCTGGCATTTGCCCACAATGCTGCGGATTCCCTTGAGTTCACTAGAGGTCTCTCTTCAGATGAGGAGGCGGACCTGTGGCAGAAAAGCCTCAATGGTGAGATAGATCTATGGGTGGAAGTAGGTCTTCCTACTGAGGAGCGTGTGCGTAAAGCCAGCAATCGGGCTGAGCAAGTTTTAGTTTACAGTTACGGGCGGCGTACTGCGCCAGTGTGGTGGCAAAAGCTGGAGAGCCAGCTTACACGTTTTGATAACCTCAGGGTTTATCATTTGGCTGCAGACGCTACTGAACAGCTGACGGCGATGGCCGAGCGAAATATGGAGTTCAGCATTTCCATTCAGGATGGTCATATATGGCTAGCTGATGGTACTAACAACGCGGAGATTACTCCGGAAATCTGGAAATAGGAGCAGAAAAATTAATGCCTTCATTTGATATTGTATCTGAAGTGGATAAGCATCAGCTGACAAACGCGGTGGATCAGGTGAATCGCACAGTCACCAACCGTTTTGATTTTAAAGGCGTGGATGCTGAAGTGGAGATGAGTGAATTCTCTCTGGTGGTTCGTGCTGAGGTGGATATGCAGGTTGACCAGATGGTGGATATGTTACGTGGTGCGTTGATCAAATGTGATATTGACCCCTTGGCGATGGATGTAGGAGAAAAAGAACAGTCTGGGAAGCAGGTTAAAGTAGGTGTGACCTTAAAGAACGGGCTTGACAAAGATCTGTCAAAAAAAATCGTTAAACTGATCAAAGATGAAAAGCTTAAGGTGCAGGCGGCTATTCAGGGTGAGCAAGTACGAGTTACTGGTAAGAAGCGCGATGATCTGCAGCAGGTAATTGCCTTGCTGCGCAGTAAGGAGTTGGAACAACCGCTACAGTTCAATAACTTCCGCGATTAACTGGGTTTGTAGTTTTTATGCGTTTTTTCTTCAGTTTTATATTTATGTTGCTTTCACCACTGGTGGTAGTGGCAGAAGTGAGCTCTGCCAGGTTAAAGGCCAGCTATTGGGTGAATAATAGCGCGGGCCTGGATATTTCCGGCTTAAGTTTTTGTGCCGGCAGGCTACTTGCAGTTTCCGATAAAAATTCTGGAGAAATTTATACACTAAAGTTGCGCGACGGGGATGCCGATCTGGTATCCCATCTTCAACTAGATGGCTTAGGTGTGCCTGAGCATGATGAGCCTGTGAGTTTCTGGGAGGCATTTAAGGAACTCTTTCGCCCAGCTGATGAGCTGGACTTCGAAGGAGTTAGCTGTGATGGAAGCACCATTTATCTTGTCAGTGAGCACTATAACCGTATTGCTGTGGTGAGCGACCAGGGAAAAGCAAGCTGGCAAGAGTACCTATGGTCACCCGCCGCGAAATCTCAAGGCTACTTGCAAAAAGCCAATGCTTCCAGTGAGGGGTTGGTAAAGGCCGGTGACGTCTTCTGGGTAGCTATGGAGCGCGAACCGCGGGGCTTGCTGAAACTGAACTCGAGCGGTGGTGCCAGTGTGTTTTCTTTACCATCGGTAGCTGGCCTCGACTTTAGAGGGCGCTCGGAAGACCTGACCGGCTTGGATTATTACGACGGGGCTTTGTTTACCCTGGAACGTAATGCGCATGCGGTATGTCGCAGGGCTCTGCCAAGCCTGAAGGCGGAATGGTGCCTGGATTACCATGCCCTTGAAGTGTCCCCAGAACGTGTCTACGAAGAGACTCGCTATGGCAAGGGGGAGGGATTGGCTGTCAATCAGCAAGGTATTTTTGTAGTGCTTGATAACAATAATGTAGGCCGCGCTCTGGCTCCCGATGATAAACGTGCACTACTACTTCACTTAGCTTTCCCCAGAGATAATCAATAGTTATTCAAATTATATGGAATGAGTTCAGTTCATCTCTGAGGTTATTAGGAGCTGCCTAGCCAATATGGCGCATAATTTGCGTTATATCTGATTTTTTAACCCCGAGGTTGGCAATCTCCAAACAATGGCCTTCTACAAAAGAGCAAATTATCGACAAATTGCTGATAAGTGTTGGGGCTACTATGATGAGCAACAGCTGACTTTGCATATCGTATCTATAAGCCGATGTGAGTATGTCGCCAGTTTCCTGGTAACGCTTAGATCCTGATTCTACTGTAGGAGTATTTTCTGATTAATGAGAGGACAGCTTAGCGTTAAAAACTTTATCGATAATGATGTAGTTCTAGAGCTTTATTGTTTCCATAGTAAATGGAATTTACCGTGAAAAATCGTTTTTTATCTGGTGCTGTTGGGATATTACTCTCACTGACAGGGCAGGCAACTGAAATTATTCCCGCAAAAAAAATCACGCACTACTGGGTTGATGGTAGTGCTGGATTGAGCCTTTCTGGCTTGAGTTTCTGTGGTGATAGCTTGGTTACAGTTTCAGATAAATACTCAAGAGAAATTTATCGAATTAAGATTGAGGATGGAAGTGCAAAATTGGAAACTTTCTTAGAGATTTCAGGGTTGAAAGTTCCAAAGAAAGATAAGCCAAAAAATTTTTGGCATTTTTTTCTTGAGCTTACCCGTCCGGCTTCCGCGATGGACTTTGAGGCAATTAGTTGCACTAATAAATCCATTTATTTACTGAGCGAACGTTACAATCGTATTGCTGAGGTAAATATGCGGGGCAAGGGGCACTGGCTGGAAAATATGTGGTCCTCAATGGCAAAAGCTCAGGGTTATATGCAAGGGTACAACCTTTCTGGTGTTGGGTTGGCAAAGGTAAAGGATTATTTTTGGGTGGCTATGGAGCGTGATCCTCGTGGTTTGGTAAAGCTTGGTCCTGATGGGAGTGTCCAGATATTTACACCGCCACCAGTAAAAGATTTGGATTTCCGTGGGGAGTCTGAAAATTTGGCCGGTTTAGATTACTACGATGGAGCTTTGTTTACTCTTGAGCCAAATGCTTATGCGGTGTGTCGAAGGGCTCTGCCAAGCCTAAAAGCAGAATGGTGTTTGGACTATCGAGAAATAGAGGAATCCTCTGAGCTTAAGTATGAGGCTTCTCGCACGGGGGGTAAGGGAGATGGTCTAGCTATCGGAGAAGGGGGCATTTTTATCGTGTTCGATAATGATAATATTAGTCGTAGTGCTGATCCACAAGACCGACGCGCCCTCTTTTTACAGCTGGTTTTCCCGGAAGTTGTTGATTAGATTGAACGGAGACATATGAATTGGTTATAAAGCTAAGCAGTAATTTGGGCCCGTTATGATTAAGAGCTTTCTTTATGTAATTACCGGCGTATTACTCTCAGTTACGGGAGTAGGAGCTGAAGTTATTCCCGCAAAAAAGATAAACCACTATTGGTTGGATGGTAGTGTGGGAGAAGGTATATCTGGTCTGAGTTTTTGTTATGGGGAGCTGCTCACGATTTCTGATAAAAATTCAAGGGAAATTTTCACCCTAAAACGAGAAGGCAGACACGCAAAATTAGCTTCTTATTTGCAGCTTTCAGGACTAACTGTTCCCCAAAAAGATAAGCCTAGAAATTTTTGGCATTTTATCTTGGACCTATCCAGGCCAGTGGGTGCAATGGATTTTGAGGGAATTACATGCTCCGATAAATATATCTATATAGTAAGTGAGCGTTACAATCGTATTCTTGAAGTGGACCGGCAGGGGAACGCTCACTGGTTGGATGCTATGTGGACCACCGAGGCCAGAGCTCGAGGTTACATGCAGGGCTTCAACCTTGCTAGCGAGGGCTTAGTGAAAATTGGTGATGACTTTTGGGTAGCTATGGAGAGTGAGCCTCGCGGTTTGGTAAAGCTTAGCCCCAATGGCGATGTTCAGCTTTTTACTCCACCACCGGTTGCCGGATTGAACTTTCGTGGAGAGCCTGAAGATCTGGGAGCGCTTGATTATTATGATGGCGGGTTATTTACTCTGGAGCGAAATGCTTATGCCGTATGCCGAAGAGTTCTGCCAAGCCTCAAAGCTGAATGGTGCTTGGACTACCGAGAAATTGAAAAATCTTCTGAGTTACAATATGAGGGGCATCGCACTGGAGGCAAGGGAGATGGGTTGGCTGTAGGGAAAGAAGGTATATTTATAGTGTTTGATAACGATAACATCAGCCGCAGTGCAAATCCTCAGGATCGCCGCGCGCTCTTGTTACATTTGGCCTTTCCTGAGCGTGTCCAGTAAAGCCAGATTTGGGGAGTGTATCTGCTACTTGTGGTTGGTTTTTTGTAGATACCCTGAAGGTTTAACCAGTCAAGATTTATGTGGTAAGGCCTTGAATATCTTAGAGTGTAATCCTTACCCTCTTTTCCAGAGATCCCTGCTTACCCAGCAAGCGAGGTTATGGCTGATTTGCCATGCTTGGTGAGTTGCTTGGAGATCTATTCCAGCGACGATAGCCATAAGGTCGCTGTCTAAAACTAAAGTATATTTGTGATGTTTAACAGCCTTAATATCAGTTGGGCTAGAGCTTCCAGAGTTCGTTTGGGACTGATGTTGTGTCTGGTTTTCCTGAAGGTTGAGAATTAGTGGCAAAGAAGAAATTATCTACATTGCTGGAAGAAATACGAGCTTGTCGCTTGTGTGAGGAGCATCTGCCACTGGGGCCCAATCCCGTTCTGCGTGCAGCAGAGTCGGCACGTTTGCTGATAGTTGGCCAGGCGCCGGGTACCAAAGTCCATGCTTCCAGTATCCCTTGGAATGACCCATCCGGCGACCGCCTTCGAGATTGGTTATCGATAGATAGGCAGGTGTTCTACGACGAATCCGAGATTGCCATCATTCCTATGGGTTTTTGCTACCCTGGTCGTGGCAAGGGAGGAGATTTACCTCCGCGTCCTGAATGCGCCACTACCTGGCATCAGCGCCTGCTGGAGCAGCTGCCAAACTTGCAACTTACTCTATTGGTGGGACAATACGCCCAGCGCCACTACTTGCCGCATTGGTATGGCAGTATTACTGAGAATGTGCGCCATTATCGCGATGCCTTGCCGGCCCGCTATTTCCCTTTACCGCACCCCAGTCCACGCAATACCTTATGGTTGCGTCGCAGACCTTGGTTTGAGGAAGAAGTGGTGCCGGAGCTGCGAAGACAAGTTAAGAAAATATTCAAGGTTTAATAATGCCGGTTCCGGACAATATCAAAATTCATCCTTCCTGGTACAGTGTGTTGGGCGAGGAGTTCAAGCAGCCTTATATGGCCCATTTACGTCAATTCCTGAGGGGAGAGAAAGAGGCCGGTAAGCGGATTTACCCTCCTGGTGGGCAGATTTTCAATGCTTTTAACTCCACCCCCTTTAATCAGGTGAAAGTAGTGATTCTTGGTCAGGATCCCTATCACGGACCTGGCCAGGCTCATGGCTTGTGTTTTTCTGTAATGCCGGGTGTCCGTATCCCGCCCTCTCTACAGAATATCTATAAAGAGTTGTATTCGGATCTGGGTATTGCTCCTGCCCATCACGGTTGCCTCCAGCCCTGGGCGGAGCAGGGTGTACTGCTGCTCAACGCTACCCTTACCGTAGAAGATAGTAAGGCCGGTGCTCACCAGGGCCGTGGTTGGGAGCAGTTTACTGATGCCGCCATTCATAAATTGGCGGAACAGCGAGAAGGTTTGGTATTTGTGCTGTGGGGTAGTTACGCGCAGAAGAAGGGAGGCTTTATTGATCGCAACAAGCATTTGGTGTTGCGCGCTCCACATCCATCTCCCCTATCGGCTCATCGCGGCTTCTTTGGCACCCGACCTTTTTCTCAAGTCAATCATTGGTTGCAACAGCGTGGTGAAAAGCCGATTGAATGGGCATTGCCAGAGGCTAATCGGTTGCAGAGGGTTGCTGTAGAGATTTAAGTGTCTGCTAATTTATATTGATTATGTTAGTTGGGGATCTTGTTTAGGGTTATTGGTTTATAGTTGGTTAGCCTTAATTTTTCATAAAATAAGCACTTTGGGGTGGTCGCTTGAATATAGGGGCTGCTCCTTTCTTTTGGTGCTTAAACTCTCAATTTAAGGTTTATTTACCGCTCTTTATCCTATAAAGATTATTTTTGCGTCTTAGCAGTTAAGCCTTAAAGCTATGTGGAGAGAGTGGTTTATGAATTCTTACTGAATTTATATTGTTTTGTGTTTTGGGGTCCGTCGCGCATTTAATTAGATTGATATTTTTTGTCTGTATTGTTCAATAATATGTGTCAATTCTGTTTGCGCCTTTTTGGGGTTGGGTTGCCGTCTGATTGATCGTGGTGACTGTTTGGTAGGGGGTATTTGTCTATAGCATTCTTATCCATTGAGAAGAAAAAAAGTGTTCTTGGCTTTATACTGGATTTTTAGTCTTAATATCATAAATTCTTGTGGCCAAATTACTTTGAGTGGTGGGTGCAGTGGAATATCTGTTCTTGGATACTGTTCTAGATTGGTTGTCTGCTCCATTTGTTGAGGCGGCCTTTACCACATTGTTTATTGGTACGGCAGCGTTTTGTAAAAAGAAGTTTGATGCGAAGTCTTACCGGGCCCTTTGGGATAGATTTTTGGGCGACTCTAAGGCTGATATCCATGTTGTTCTTCCGTTAATCAAGCAAAAAACTCTATATTCAGATATTACGAAGACGCAAAGTCTTATCCCGGATAATGTATTATTTATGCCTTATGACGAATCTCTCGCAATACAGCTTTTGAAAGATAGGATTAAGAAAGTATATCCTAAAAGGAAGGTGGTTTTTCACGATTCACATAATTTTGTCCATGATCAAAAAACATTTATATGTATAGGTGGTCCAGCTATCAATGTTGTAAGCCGTGATTTGTTGCTGACCAGGAAGATTGACTCAAAATTTAAAGTGGATTTTTTGGGACGCTTTGCGAATGATGAGACTGATGGGCGGGTATATATGTCAAACACTTTAGATGGTTCTATCACTGAGGATTATGGTTTTATTTTCATAACGGAGAACCCCTACCAGCGGGATAGCTGTGTGTGTTTAGTTTTTGGGATATGGTCTCATGGAACTTACTCTGCGATCCAGGCATTGTGTGGTAAGGGTACCCATCTACCTGAGCTTGCAAATAAGTTAAAGATAAATAAGTCACTTTTTGCTATTACAAAGTCCACTGTAAGGGGGATGGTAACGGGCTTTCCATCTGTAGAAAAGGTAAGGAAGATAGAGAGTGCGATTTCATCAAACCCTAATTAGATTTGCTGTTGTGGATGTGTTTTTATTAAAAAAATAAATAGAACCTGCTAATTATGTGTTGGAGTGGTCTGTCGGATCAAGTTGAAGGGTAGGTTGTCTTTGGGTATTTTATTTTTAATGGCTGGTTCTTGGGTGCAGAGTGGGTGATATTCAGGGCGTGGAAAGATTATTGTGTAGTTACGAGTTTTGTGCAAAATTTATTTTCAGTTTTTTTGAATAATTAAATAAGCGTGTAGTTCTGGATGTTGATCGTATTCGAGGTGTCTGCACGTACAGTCTAAGCTGAGGGTTAATTTAAGAAACCCAGCTATGCCCAGCGTTGAGTAATACATTTCTGGGCCCATGGTATTGTTTCTGTGCTCGCTGGGTCCATCTGTGCCGCCGAAGGAGAAAATTAACACTCCACCCCTGTTGAGTCTTTTGACTAGCCTTGTTAAGACATCCTTTTGTTTTTCAAGAGGAATATGCCAGATACTATCCCAGGCAGTAATAAAATCGTATTGCTCCTGACTTTCCCATAGACATATATCCTGATGATGGAAGGTGATATCCGGGTGGCGCTTTTTTGCTAAAGTGATCATTTTAGCAGAAATATCAATTCCTTCTGGCGCAAAGCCTTCAGTTTGAAGTAGCTCTATAAACCTCCCTGTACAGCCGCAACCAACATCAAGTGCCATACCTCTGTTCTTTACAAAAGCCAAGGCTCGTTTATGTTGTTCAATTCCGTTTGCTGCATTAAACACTTTACGCTCCCATAAATGGGTTATTTCATCGTAGGCTTTTCCGGTTTCTTGAGGATTCATATTTTTAAATTCTCAGGTGGGTAGTCTGAAGCTTGTTTGAATATTCTTTGATTTGACTTGGTTGAAATTATTGTTTTTATGTGCTGAGTTATTCTGAACGTTTTAAGGGCGAGTTGTATTCCCCTCTTTCAACCCTTCCAAATATTAACAATATTTCCATTGTTATCCAGCTCTATATTTACACGTTCAGGGCGAAAATCTTCAGTCAGAGCTTCACCAGTTTTATAGATACGTGAATATTTTCCGATGATGCTAGATATAGGGAGTTTCTTTATTTCATGGTTTTTTATTTTCGCTTGGTAAGGTGAGAGATTACCGATTTCATTAGTTAGTCTAAATGTCGATGAGCCATCAAGTCCCAGTTTTTTTCTGTCAAAAGATAAGTTGACACCTTCCAGGGATAGCGCTTCACAGTGGTCAGGTTTAATGCGTGTGACTGTGACTTGATAGGGCGGCAGCCCTGTGGTCCCTTTATTGACGTCAATATTGAAATCTTCTTTCTTGGTGCACCCTCCAGATGTGACGCGTAAATCAAGTGTTTCGGGGCGTACAGTTATCCCCAATAGCACTTCTCCAGCTGATTCGGAAAGTGCTGAATAAGATGTAAATAGGACTGCAATTAAAATTGCAACAGAAAAGGGTTTCATATTTTATCACCTTGTGATGTTTGTAGGATTTCGTTATAGCCATGAATTTAAAGGGTCGTAGAAGGATTGGTTGATCTTGTGTGAAATTTCTTGGTGGGAGGAGAGGGGCTGATTAGATTCATTGAAAAGGGCGGCCATAAACCGCCCTCGGAGTATTTACTTCGGCTTTAGCTAGGCTAGAGGATCGGCATCTGCATCATAGGGGAGTTCCTGAATTTCCAGGATGCGGCCGTCTTCCAAATGAAGCTTTTCACCGGCTGCGACTTTGGCAATAGTAAGGACAGCGAGTAGCTCTATGCCGTCTTTACTGTGACAGGCCTCTACCAGGTTGCCAATGCTTTGTTTGCCATCCCCGAAAACTTCCAGGCCGCTGATAGGGAGATCGCCTCCTGTACTTTTTGCGCGATATAAGCGGCGTTTTGCGGCGCCGCGAAATTGCATACGTGCAACCACTTCCTGGCCGGTGTAACAGCCTTTCTTAAAGCTGACGCCGCCAAGTAAGTGTAAATTAGTCATCTGAGGGATGAACATTTCTGAGGTGGCGGCATCAACTTGGGGAATGCCGGCCTCTATCTGTCCCTTTTGCCAAAGGTCATAGCCAGTCGCTTCACACTCTGGGGAGAGGTTTTGCCAGAGCTGCTGAGCTTTGGTGACTGGCACCAGTAGCGCAAGCTGGGCTTCATTAACCGCCTGGGCGATGCAGCGCTCGCCATCGAAATCAAAAGTGACTACTTCACCGGGGGAGGGAGGGGCGAAGCCAAGTAGCTGTGCTGTTTGCTGTGCGACGTTTTGACCTTGCAAGCCGAGCCAATGGCTGTCATCGCTGATATCTGTCAATTCTGCTTTAAAAAACACTGCGTACTTACTTAGGGCCTGTTGGGCAATCGGAGCGAGGTTGCGAGGAAGACGCAGAATAAATTCGCTCTGGGACAGCTTGAGGGCACTGAAAGCGCTGATCATACGGCCTTTAGGATTGCAGTGGGCGCCTAGGGTGCTGTGCTTGTCTGGTAGATTTACCAGATCGCAGGTGAGCTGGCCCTGTAAGAATTTCTGGCTGTCCGGGCCTTTGATCGAAACAGCGCCTTGGGGGCCAAGATCGATAAGGTGCAGTGCCTGCGGGTCATCCGTGCTGGTTAGAGGGAAGTGAGCTTTGCCGCCTTCCCAAATGGCGCCTTCGCTGCTGAGAAAATCCTGCCACTGTTGCTGGTCCATAGTGCTGCCACCTCCGGTTGTCTTGGTGGCAATATCTGGGGGTTGGAGCGCCCATTTTCAAGTTTGGCCAGGCTGCAGGTATACTGCACCCTTTAACTTGGTTGGAAAAGAAGTATGGATCGCAACCGCCTGTTTTGGGCCAGTCGCCGCGGAATGTTGGAGCTGGATCTGGTGCTGCTGCCATTTTTGGAAAATGTATATGAGACCCTGGAACCTGAAGATCAGCAGCGTTATATTCGGTTGTTGGACGAGCAGGATCAGGACCTGTTTGCCTGGTTCCTCCGCCGTGAAGACCCGGCCGACCCAGATCTCCAGCGAATAGTACAAATTATCCGTGACAACACCGGTTTGCGCGAGTAAAGGTTCCCCTCTCTATTTTGAGCGCAGCGCCCGCCTGAGTTGTGTCGTTGCGCCATCCTCTATCTTATTTTTTCTTCTTTCAATGGCTGTGCTTCAAGCTGCAATTCTATTGTGGCTCTGCGGGCTGCCCTCCTGGTTATTCTGGATCCTGCTGACTGTTATCTTGGTATTTGCCTATTGGGAGGTACGCAGTTTGGCGCAGATGGTGGGTATATTATCTACTCGAGAGCGTCGCTGGTTTTGGCGGGTGGTTGGTGATAATGAGCGCCAGTTCTCTTTCCGTGGTGAGCTGGTCTTATGGGGCTGGTTAGTGGTTATTAATGGGAGAGACTTACAGGGCAGGTCGTTGCGTTTGGTGTTGGCACGGGATGCAATAAGCCCTAACGACTGGCGCAGGCTGCAGGCGGCTCTGCGGTTCTCCCGTTAGGGGGATCGGTAGTCTGGGCCGCCTCTATTCTAAATTGCTAGATAAATTGTCGCTGATTGGCGAAGTTCTCAGGTACCAGAACGGTATCCATAGCCAGCTCCCTTAGGCCTGGGTAGTCTAGGGAATAGTGCAGGCCACGGCTTTCGCGGCGGTCCAGGGCTGAGCGAATAATTAGTTCTGAAACCAGTGCCAGGTTACGCAGTTCCACTAAGTCGTTGGTGATGCGGTAGTTGGCGTAAAACTCGCGAATCTCTCGCTGCAAGAGTTTTACCCTATGCTGGGCTCGTAGCAGGCGCTTGCGTGTGCGCACGATTCCTACGTAATCCCACATGAAGCGACGCAGTTCATCCCAGTTGTGCGAGATCACAACATCTTCATCTGAATCTGTTACCCGTGAAGCGTCCCAGCCTGGTGCGCGGCGTGGTACCTGTACTGAATCGAGGTGCTCCTCAATATGCAGTGCGGCAGAGCGCGCATATACCAAGCACTCCAAAAGCGAGTTACTGGCTAGGCGGTTGGCGCCATGCAGGCCAGTAAATGTCGTTTCGCCAATGGCGTACAGCTGGTCCAGGTCTGTGCGGCCGTGATGGTCCACCATAATGCCGCCGCATGTGTAATGGGCGGCAGGAACCACTGGGATTGGTTCCCGGGTAATATCGATGCCGTATTTCAGACAGTTGCTGTATACCGTAGGGAAGTGTTCCCGCACAAAGTCGGGGTCTTTGTGGGAGATATCCAGGTACAAGCAATCTGCACCCAGGCGCTTCATCTCATGGTCAATTGCCCGGGCGACGATATCCCGAGGGGCCAGTTCGCCACGCCTGTCAAAGCTCTCCATAAAACGGCTGCCGTCAGGCAGCTGCAATTGTGCACCTTCGCCGCGTAGAGCTTCAGTTATAAGGAAGGCTTTGGCTTTTGGATGGTACAGGCAGGTGGGGTGGAACTGATTAAATTCCATATTGGCAACCCGGCAACCAGCGCGCCAAGCCATGGCAATACCATCGCCACTGGCTCCGTCGGGGTTGCTGGTATAGAGGTAAGCTTTGCTGGCACCTCCTGTGGCGAGCACCACAGCCTTGGCCTGAATAAGCTCGACCTCTTCAGTATTTTTATTCAGAACATAAGCGCCAGCACAGCGAAAACGCCCCTTCTCGGGATCAGGCTGGCGGATCAGGTCTATGGCGACGCGGTGTTCAAAACAGTCGATATTGGAGCTGTTAAGCACCTTTACCAGCAGAGTGCTGTGTACGGCTTTACCAGTAGCGTCAGCACTGTGAATGATGCGGCGATGGCTGTGCCCCCCCTCTTTCGTAAGGTGGTAATCCTCCCCCTCGCGGGTAAAGTCTACGCCCTGGTTGATCAGCCAGCGAATAGCAGCGGTACTCTCCTCCACCGTGAAGCGTACAGACGATGGGTGGCAGAGTCCTGCACCCGCGTCTAATGTGTCTGCAATGTGCGACTCCACCGAATCCATCTCATCTAGCACTGCAGCGATGCCTCCTTGGGCGAACCAGGTGGAGCCGTCCTGCAGGCGCTGCTTGGAGAGCAGAGCTACGCGATACTTGGTTGAGAGGTGCAAGGCCAGGGTAAGGCCGGCGGCACCGCTGCCGATTACGAGAATGTCGTAGTTTGCCTGGGCATTCATAGATTTCATTTATCTTTTAGGGTCGCGTAGTATAGCGCCTCCTGATTATTCGTCGATTTGACGTGGAACTTATGTCCTATTGTCAGTGTCATCAACAAAGTAAAAGAAACGCCTGCGCCGGCAGCCCCTTAATAATGACAAGTGGCGCCCGCAGTGTGGCTGGATATGGGAGTTGGGGATGACAGCGCATCAGGCGTCAACGAGTGACCGTGAGCTGGTAGAGCGGGTTCAAAAGGGAGACAAACGCGCTTTTGATCTTTTAGTACTCAAATACCAACACAAAATTGTTGCCGTAGTCAGTAGGTTTATCAAGGACCACAGTGAGGTACAGGATGTAACTCAGGAGGCTTTTATAAAGGCCTATAGGGCACTTGCCAATTTCCGTGGCGACAGTGCTTTTTACACATGGATGTATCGAATCGCGATTAATACCGCTAAGAACCACTTGGTTTCCCGCAGTCGCCGTCCGCCGTCCTCAGATGTGGATCTTGAGGATGCCGAGTTCTACTCGGGTGCCGATCTTTTGCGGGATAACGAGACTCCTGAGAATCAGATGTTTCGCGACCAATTGGAGGGGGCTGTTCATCGCGCTATTCGCGCACTGCCAGAAGATCTGCGCTCAGCAGTTACGTTGAGGGAGCTTGAGGGATTGAGCTATGAGGAGATCGCCGAGGTAATGGGATGCCCGGTAGGCACAGTGCGCTCTAGGATATTTCGCGCACGGGAAGCGATTGACCGGACAGTCCAGGCCGTGATGGCCGGTGAGCCGGAAACACTGGGTGACAGAGGCTAATTTTGCGGAAAATTTTCCCTGCCGGGGAAACCAACCGCCGAGAGCCCGGTCATAACTGATACCAATTATGGTGCGTGTGGGCACCGAATAAATGATTGCACAAGAGGGTTAACCCCTATGTCCCACGGGAATCATCAGGAACGTCTCAACGAATCGCTCTCGGCGCTTATGGATGGCGAAGGCAGCGAATTGGAGTTGCAGCGGCTGCTTAAAGCCTCTGCTGTCTCTGAAGAGTTGGGTGAGCGCTGGTCACGCTACCAACTGGCCGCGAGCGTAATGCGTCGCGAGCATGTCGCCCCTGTAGATAGTGGCTTGGCTGCGAGCATCTCTGCAGCGATCGATCTCGAAGAGCCTCTGTCTCAGACTGGAAGTGCTTCTGTAGCCGCCAACGAACTGGTTAACAGTCGTTGGTGGCGTCCGCTTTCGCGCGGTGCAGTGGCAGCCACTGTGGCCTTCGCCGCAATCCTTGGGGTGCAACAGATTACCGATACCCAGCAGAACCTAGTGCAGGGTATAGATCAGGTCGCCGAAATCGAGCGCCCGGCGCAGCCGGTAGCCCAGTCGGCGCCACAACCTTCTGGTTTTTATGTTCCAGCCCCCTCGACTCGTTCAGTAAGTACGGCCACACCGCGCTTTGTACCTGAGCAGCGCGGGCAGGCAGTGATTCAGCAGGCACCTACGCCGGAGCTGATGCGCCATTTAAACCGTGTGATGATTCAACACTCCGAACAGGCCGCGCATGTTGGTAGTCAGGGTATGGTGCCCTTTGCCCGAGCGACCTACGGCGAACAGGTTGGAATGTAGTGTGACGAAAGTCGTTTACCGGGGGGGTCTTATCAATAGCGCAACCCTTAGTGCCAGCAGCCTGCTGTTGGCCTCCTTCCTGCTGGCCCCGCTGTCATTCGCACAGGAGGCTGCCGGTGGTGACCCCAATACCCCCAGTGCAGTAAACCTCGATATGGCCAGCTCTCAGGGTTCTCCTGTAGCGGAATCTGGTTTGGTCGCTGCAGGAGGGGAAGCCAGTTCAGCAACTACAGCTGCTGTAATTGACCCTTCTGCACCAGTGATGGCGGAAACGGCTGTTATTGAGCCTTCGGCAGCTGCCCCTGGGGCACTTGTTGGTTCCAATATGGCTAGTGCCCAGGCTGCCGGAAATGAGGTAGAGCAGTGGTTGAACAAGCTCGCCAAGGCTGTCAGCGAGCTGGAGTATAGCGGGCTGGTGACTTTCGAGCATGCCGGCATGTTGGAGACCCTACAGGTAGTGCATGCGGTGCGTGATGGTGAGCAAGTTGAGCGGGTTCGCTATTTGAGTGGCGAACCGCGTGAATTGATCAGTCACGGTAGTGGTGGTAACTGCGAATTCGGTGCGTCCCCCAGCGCGAGGACTACTTTATGGAATGCGGTGGGGCAGCAACAAGTTCAGCGCGCTTATCAGTTTATCTTGCGTGGTGAAGAGCGTATTGCCGACCGGGATGCGGTAGTGATTGAGGCCAGGCCCCGCGACCGCTATCGACTGGGGCTGGTGGTAAGTCTTGACCGTGAGACAGGCTTGCCCTTGAAAACAATGCTGGTGAGTACCCAGGGGCGCGTCTTGGAGCGCTATCAATTTGTACAGCTGGATTTGTCTCCAGTAGAGGACTCGGCCCTGCAGACGGTTTCAAACGCAGCACGACGTATCGACAATCGCAGCACTTGTGAGACTTCACAGAGCCGCTGGCAGGTGCGCTGGTTGCCCGATGGGTTCAAAGTGGTTTCGGTAAAGCCGCTATCAGATGGCGATATGATGGTCTTTAGCGATGGGCTCGGCGTGTTTACTGTGTTTGTACAGCGTCTTGGCCCTGAGCTGGAGAACTTTAAGGGGCGGGCGATCCGCGGTGCCACTGTCGCCTATATGGACCGGATGGAGGTGAAGGGAGTGGCCTATACCGTCACAGTTGTTGGAGAGATTCCCGATGCCACAGCACGTAGAGTGGCCAGCTCCATCATCGAAAAAGGCTGAATTGCTTGCTAGAAGAGCGGGGCCGAGTCGTGGCCATAGAATCTGATGCCGTCTGGGTGGAAACCATCCAGCGCAGTGCCTGTAATGGCTGTGAGGCTAAATCTGGCTGCGGAACTGGTTTGCTCGGAGACTTTTTCTCCTCTTCCACACGTGTGCGGGCGGCTTTAAATGGTTTCCCCGCCGACAAAATCTCTCTGAATGATACAGCGGTTATTGGAATCACCGAGAGTGCTCTGACCAGTAGTACACTACTGGTATACTTGTTGCCACTGCTTTCCCTGGTGCTGGTAGCGCTATTGGGAGATTACCTTTTCGCTGAAACTGGCGCCGTGATTGGCGCAGTTCTCGGCTTGATGGTGGGAGCTTTGGGGGTACGCTGGTACAGCCGCCACCAGTCTTCAAATCCTGCTTACACTCCTGTATTGCTGCGTATCGAGCCCGGCAGCGACCGCTCCTAACCTAAACTGATAGCTCCATAAACCCGATTGGAGGCTCTCCATGCTGGCCCGCTGCTACGCTGAGCGCTGGCCCCTGCGCACAGCTTTCGTCATATCCCGGGGTGCCCGCACTGAGGCTGAAGTGGTCGTGGTGGAGGTGAAGTGGGGCGGCATTGTCGGAATTGGTGAGTGCACCCCCTACGCTCGCTATGGAGAGAGCCCAGACTCAGTGATGCACCAACTTGAACCGCTGTTATCTGAGTTAGCTGCGGGCCTGGACAAGGCGCAATTACAGTCACGCCTGCAGGCAGGCGCTGCGCGTAACGCTCTGGATTGTGCATTAGTGGACTGGGAGAGAAAGTACAAAGGGGATGGCTTCGCTGGTCCCGATTCATTGCCTACCGTACAAACCCTGGTTATCGAGAGCCCAGAGGCGATGGCTGATGCTGCCAGTGTCGCTGTTTCCCAGGGAGTAGAGGTGTTAAAGTTGAAATTGGATGACCAGCTCGTGAGCGAAAGGGTGGCCGCGGTGCGTGCCGCCGCTCCTGCCACTGAGCTGGTCATCGATGCCAACGAGGCCTGGCGTAGCGATGGCCTGATTGAGCGCTGCGAAAAGCTTGCTGAAATGGGGGTGGCCATGCTGGAGCAGCCACTGCCCGCGAGTGATGATGAATTCCTGGAGGCCTTCCCTCATCCACTGCCGATCTGCGCGGATGAAAGTTGTCATACCCGTGCTGACTTACCACGCCTGAAAGGCCGCTACGAGATGGTCAATATCAAACTCGATAAAGCTGGCGGAATCACTGAGGCGCGGGCACTGGCCGATCAGGCTGTTGCTGAGGGGTTTGGGTTGATGCTCGGCTGTATGCTCTGCACTTCTCGGGCTATCCGTGCGGCTTGGCCCCTGGGACCAAGGGCGCGCTATCTGGACTTGGACGGCCCCACTTGGCTTGCAAAGGATGCGGAACCCCCTTTACGCTTTGGTGCAGGTCGGGTTTACTGGTCGTAAGTGAGTAGTTCAATGAGTATCGCCAGATAGTCTTCGCTGGCAGCGTCAGCTGAAATCGGTGGAAATTCCACAGTGATGCAGGGCAGCTCCCGTTCGGCGCACCAGGTGCCAAAGGAGCCTGGAGTCTGATAGCCGATTTCCTTAATTAGTTGTAACCGCAATCCTTTGGCCAGCCAGGCACCGAGTTCTGTTTCCTTAGGATCTTCGACGCAGCCAAGAGGCTCGTGGATAGAAACTGCCCAGGCGGGGTTAAGCTTGGCGATCAATTGACACAATGAAGCGGTTTCGCACTCTGAGGCGGGGCCATCGCCAGTGCTGAGCCTTACATCGCGGGCCTCGGCGGAACTGTTCCAGCGGTATACGTTGCCGCTCGCATCCCAGTTCTTTGTGGCAAAGTTACGGTTGAGGTCTACCCCGCAAGCATTGCAACGGGTACCTAATTGGCAGCCATCGGGGTTGACCGCCAGTATGACATGATGTTTCAGCTGGCCCGATGCCAATGCGCGCAGAGCGCAGGAGAGGGCGACCACAGCGGCGACTTCATCGCCGTGAGTGCCGGCCATAACCAGTCCGTGGTTGTGACCGGATTGCGCGGGAAAATAAAAAAGTGGAGCGCCCAGTGCGCTGTATCCATACACCTCCCTGGGGAGGTGAAATTGGCCGCGCTCAGGGCGCGGGCGCAGTTTAGACATCGCTGGCCCTTTACACAGATTTACACACGGCGGCAGAACTTTCGTAGCTGCATCGCCACTAAATCGTTACAAAATGTCCCCCAAGGGGCCGGAGCCGGTGTAGAAGGCATGCCCTGGAAGGGACTCAAAATCCAATGGTTTCATATTAGAAGGGATCACTAGGGGTAACAAACCTATGGTTAAACGCTGTACACAATATTTCTTGGTGCTCTGTCTCCTCATTTCAGGCGCTGCCAGTGCCCGAGGGCTACCTGAACTTACTGAGCTTATTGAGGATAACTCTCCCGCGGTGGTGAAAATCAATACCGTGGACCGCAACCGTGTGGCGCGAGGGAATAGCTCCCCCCAATACCAGCAGGAAATTCCAGACATTTTCCGCCACTTACTTGAGCCGCGAAGGCGTCAGCAGCGCCCGGTTGCCAGTATGGGGTCTGGTTTTATTATTTCGGACGACGGTTATATCGTGACGAATAACCATGTGGTTGACGGTGCCGATAAGGTGACGGTCACTCTGACTGATCGCCGTGAATATGAGGCAGAGGTGATTGGTACTGATGTTCGCTCCGATCTCGCTTTACTCAAGATTGAGGCGGATGACCTGTCTGCTGTGCGTTGGGGTGACTCCGAAGAGCTGAAGGTGGGTGAATGGGTGGTCGCTATCGGCTCGCCGTTTGGCCTCGATTATTCCGCTAGTGCCGGTATCGTGAGCGCTATGGGACGCAGTATCCCTAATGAAAGCCGTGAGAATTACGTGCCATTTATCCAGACGGATGTGGCCATTAACCCCGGCAACTCAGGCGGTCCACTGTTTAACCTCAATGGCGAGGTTGTGGGTATTAACTCGCAGATTTATACACGTAGCGGCGGTTCTATTGGCCTTTCCTTCGCGATTCCAGCAAGCTTGGCCCAAGATGTGGTGGCGCAGCTAAAAGAGAAAGGGCGTGTCGATCGCGGATGGTTGGGTGTAGGTATACGCAATGTAGATCGTGATATGGCCGAGGCTCTGGGGCTTGGCAAGCCGTCTGGGGCGCTAGTGGAGCAGGTGAGTCCTGGCACGCCGGCAGCGGAAGCGGGTATTAAAGCCGGTGATGTAATTACCAGCTTTGATGGCCGCAAAATCGGCGTACATGGCGATCTGCCCCATGTAGTCGGTCAAATTCGCCCGGGTACAGAGGTTCCTGTAGAGCTGATGCGTAAAGGCAAGTCTGAGAGACTGAGAGTGGTTGTTGGTGCTTTGCCCGGTTCTGACGGTGAACGAACCCAGGCTGCTAGCCACCCAGCTACCAGTATTGGTGGCCGTCTTGGGGTAGTAGTTGAAGAAATCCCAGATGGAATGAAGCAGCGCTGGAAT
Source organism: Microbulbifer variabilis ATCC 700307 (assembly GCF_000380565.1). Lineage (GTDB taxonomy): Bacteria > Pseudomonadota > Gammaproteobacteria > Pseudomonadales > Cellvibrionaceae > Microbulbifer > Microbulbifer variabilis. Next base: position 370,363 of record NZ_AQYJ01000026.1, on the reverse strand, counting down.
GTTGAGACCGGTGTTCTCGTTAAACAGGTTATTCCTGGCAAGCCTGGAGCTAAGGCAGGACTGCGTAGTGGCGATATCATTGCCCAGCTCGGATTTGAGGAAGTAGGGGATATAAAAGACTACAAAACTGTGGTTAAGGAGCTTCCCGAGGACGAGCTACTGCCTATCCGATTCTTCCGTGCCGGCCAGTCAACTTTCCGCACTATCAAGATAGAAAGCTAAGGGTGAGAGGCGAATGGTGGCCCAATGGGTCACCTGCCTCTCACCTACATCCATGAGTTCTGTTAGACTTGCGCCACACAGTTGGCATGGTTGCCAGCTAATCAATTGATTTTTCAAGGGTTTTTATTCCGCAGTGGCCACAGATCTCTCTCATATCCGCAATTTCTCCATTATTGCCCATATCGACCACGGGAAATCTACCCTGGCTGACCGCTTTATTCAGGACTGTGGGGGACTCTCCGACCGGGAGATGGCCGAACAGGTTCTGGATAGTATGGAACTGGAGCGCGAGCGCGGAATTACCATTAAAGCGCAAAGCGTAACGCTTGATTACAAGGCGCGGGATGGCAAGACCTACCAGCTGAATTTTATTGATACGCCAGGACATGTGGACTTCTCCTATGAGGTTTCTCGCTCTCTGGCAGCCTGTGAGGGTGCGCTCCTGGTTGTGGATGCGGCCCAGGGGGTGGAAGCCCAGTCAGTTGCCAACTGCTACACCGCTATTGAGCAGGGGCTGGAGGTTATTCCAGTTCTCAATAAGATGGATTTGCCCCAGGCAGACCCGGAAAAGGTTGCTGAGGAGATTGAGGATATCATCGGCATTGATGCCGCCGATGCCACCCGGTGCAGTGCCAAGTCAGGCCTGGGTGTGGAAGATGTCCTGGAAGACTTGGTGCGACTGGTACCACCACCTGAGGGTGATGTAGATGCGCCTCTTCAAGCCTTGATTATTGATTCCTGGTTCGATAGCTACCTGGGAGTTGTATCCCTGGTTCGTGTAGTGCAGGGAACCCTGAAAACCAAAGACAAGATTGTTACCAAATCTATTGGCCGCGCTCATGTGGTGGACAGTATCGGCATCTTTACCCCTAAGCGCCACGAAACCGGTGTTTTGCGCGCTGGTGAGGTAGGTTTTGTGGTGGCCGGTATTAAGGATATTCATGGTGCGCCGGTGGGTGACACCCTGACTCATGCCAAGGGTGCCGATGAAATTGAAATGCTGCCGGGCTTCCAGAAAGTTAAGCCACAGGTCTATGCCGGCTTGTTCCCCGTAAGTTCAGACGACTATGAAGCCTTTCGGGATGCGCTGGAGAAGCTATCCCTAAACGATGCTTCTTTGTTCTATGAGCCCGAGACATCTGATGCCCTCGGATTTGGTTTCCGTTGTGGCTTCCTTGGCATGTTGCATATGGAGATTATCCAGGAACGATTGGAGCGCGAATACGACCTGGACCTGATCACCACTGCCCCGACGGTAGTCTATGAGGTTGAACAAACCGATGGCGAAGTGGTGATGGTGGACAACCCCTCGCGCCTACCTGATGTGGGCAATATCGAGGAGATGCGAGAGCCTATTGCCGAGGTGAATATCCTGGTACCGCAGGAGTATTTGGGCAACGTAATTACTCTCTGTGTGGAGAAGCGCGGAATCCAGAAAGATATGCAGTACGTTGGTTCACAGGTATCCCTGCGTTACGAGCTGCCAATGAGCGAAGTGGTGATGGACTTCTTCGACCGCCTCAAGTCTGTGAGCCGTGGTTTTGCCTCTCTTGATTACAGTTTTGTACGCTTCGAGGCAGCAAAACTGGTGCGTCTGGATATCCTGATTAACGGTGACCGGGTTGATGCCCTGGCCCTGATTGTTCACCGCGAAAATGCGCAGCAGAAGGGCCGCGCTATGGCGGAGAAGATGAAAGAGCTGATTCCTCGTCAGATGTTTGATGTGGCGATCCAGGCGGCGATTGGTGGACAGGTAGTTGCACGGACTACGGTGAAAGCCCTGCGTAAGAATGTGACCGCAAAATGTTATGGTGGTGATGTTACCCGTAAGAAAAAACTGCTGGAGAAGCAGAAAGCGGGTAAGCGCCGTATGAAACAGTTAGGCCGTGTGGAAGTGCCGCAAGAAGCCTTCCTGGCTGTATTGAAGGTGGACCAGTAGTGGGCGTGCCTGCTATTGAGATCAAGGATAATAGAGACTCGCAATGGATATTAATTTACCTCTGATTCTGCTCTGGTTGGTTTTAATCAGTGGCGGGATCTGGCTGGTGGACAGTCTGTTTTTCGCTCGTCGTCGCAAGAAAGAGGCTGGCGCTCAGCAGGAAGACCCTGTTGTTGTTGAATACGCTAAATCATTTTTCCCGATTCTGGCTATCGTATTTGTATTGCGCTCCTTTATTGTCGAGCCTTTCCAGATTCCGTCTGCTTCTATGGTCCCCACCTTGCAGATTGGCGACTTTATTCTGGTGAATAAGTATGAGTACGGTCTGCGCTTGCCTGTATCCCGGACGAAAGTGGTGGATATCGGTGAGCCTCAGCGCGGAGATGTGATGGTGTTTTTCCCACCACACATGAACGATACCTATTTCATCAAGCGAGTGATTGGCTTGCCCGGTGATAAGATCGAATTGAAAAATAACGTGCTCTATGTAAATGGAGAGCTGGCACCACAGGAGTTAATTCAGGCGCTCCCACCGGTTAATCCTAAGGTTGAGATTATGTGGGAGAACCTTTACGGCCAGCGTCACCTAATGGCGAAAAATGTTAGCCCCGGAGAGTATGGAAACTTTAGCGGCACAGTGCCTGAAGGCCACTACTTTATGATGGGCGACAACCGCGATAACAGTCTCGACAGTCGCGCCTGGGGGTTTGTGCCTGAGCGCGATGTGGTAGGCAAGGCTTTTGCTATCTGGATGCATTGGGACAAACTGCTCAGTTTGCCCAGTTTTAAACGTGTAGGCTCTATCCAATAATGAGAACTGGCCGACAGTGCGTCGGCGCTAAGGATTGAGGGCATAATTATGGGTAGTGCTATCCGGATTTCAATGGAGCGCCAGCGCGGTATGAGCTATTGGGGCTGGTTATTGGTTATTGCGGTGCTTGGCTTTGCTCTAACCTGTGTATCCAAAATGGCACCGGCTTATGTGGATGCGCGCTACGTTAACGAAGCGTTAAAAACCCTGGGTGAAAACCCGGAATTGGAAAATATGACAGCGGGCCAGATCAAAAAAGAGATGGGTCGCTACTTTCTGATCAACAATGTGCGAGGAGAGCCCACCAAGGCTCTGCAAGTCGTTCGCGGCGCTAAGAGTACTGTGGTCAGTATAAATTATGAATTGCGGCAGACGTTGATTTACAACATCGATGTCGTGATGAAGTTTAACAAGCAGCTCGACACGGCCAAGCCGGAGCTTTGCTGTGATCCACTGGTAGATCTGGAGCAATTCCGTAAACGTGACTGATCTTTTACTGGAGCGCCTGTGTACGCGTCTCGGCTACAAGTTTGAACAAGGTGATCTGTTAGAGCTTGCGCTGACACACCGCTCCCACGGCAGCCGCAATAACGAGCGTCTGGAATTCCTTGGCGATTCTATTCTCGGTTTTACCATTGGGGCTGCGCTTTACGAACAGTTTCCCGAGGGCAGGGAAGGGCAGTTAAGCCGTTTGCGTGCGCAGTTGGTCAGCGGAGAAACCCTGGCAAAGCTAGCTCGTGAGCTGGATATTGGAGACTGCCTGCGCCTTGGCGAAGGTGAGATGAAAAGCGGCGGTTTTCGGCGCGCCTCAATTCTGGCTGATGCGGTGGAAGCCCTGATCGGTGCTATTTACCTGGATGCTGGTCTAGAGGCTGCGCGCACCAGGGTATTGGAGTGGTTTGCCCCGCGGCTGCAAGGCCTGTCCCTGGAAACTGTAAAGGATCCGAAGACTCGTCTGCAGGAGTGGTTGCAGGGGCGTAAGAAGCCACTGCCGGAGTATTCTGTGGTGGATGTCTCCGGCGCTGAACACGCCCAGCACTTTATCGTTGAATGTCGGGTCAGCGGTCTGGCACAACCAGCTCGAGGAGAGGCTAGCAGTCGTCGCGCCGCAGAAAAGATCGCTGCTGTAGAAGCTTACAGGCAGCTTACCGGCCAGGATTAACCTTACACTAGTTGAGAAGGCGTAACCCGGCCTGTCTCGAAATGACAGCCCCCTGCACTGGGGGTGAGCTGGTTCCGGACTTCCCGGGCGCCTCCAAACTTTTTCGGAGAACTTTTTTGAGCGAACAACCCTCTCGCTGCGGCTATGTCGCGATTGTAGGTCGTCCCAATGTGGGCAAATCCACACTTTTGAACCATTTGCTGGGACAAAAGCTGGCGATTACTTCACGTAAGCCACAGACCACCCGCCACAATATGCTTGGTATTAAAACCGAGGGCCCCAACCAGATTATTTTTGTGGATACGCCAGGCCTGCATTCGGATCAAGAGAAAGCGATTAACCGCTATATGAACCGGGCTGCATCCAGTGCTGCGCGGGATGTGGATGTGGTGGTTTTTGTCGTGGAGCGCACTCGATGGAGTGAGGGCGATCAGTTGGTGGCCGATAAGCTACGGGGTTTGAAATGCCCTCTGATTATTGCAGTTAACAAGGTAGATCAGTTGGAGGATAAGGGAGAACTTTTGCCACAACTGCAGACTTTGGCAGAGCAGCATCCCAAGGCAGAAATCGTACCTATTTCGGCGTTGCGCAATGTCAATCTAGAGGCTCTGGAGGAGGTGATTCTCAAGCACCTGCCAGAGGGACAGCACTTTTTCCCGGAAGATCAGGTGACCGATCGCAGTTCCCGCTTTCTTGCTGCGGAGATTGTGCGTGAAAAAATTATGCGTCAGCTGGGAGCTGAAGTTCCTTACCAGGTGACTGTTGAGGTTGAGGAGTTTAAACAGGAAGGCAAAATTCTGCATATCAGTGCCGCGATCCTGGTAGAGCGCTCTGGGCAAAAGCGAATCATTATTGGGAACAAAGGTGAGCGTATCAAGCAAATCGGCAGCCAGGCACGTGAGGATATGGAGCGGTTGTTTGACAGTAAAGTTATGCTGAATTTGTGGGTAAAGGTGAAGTCCGGTTGGTCTGATGATGAGAGAGCCCTGCGCAGTCTCGGCTATCGCGATGAGTAACAGGTCTTTGCCTGGCTGCTGACAGTATGAATACACCTCCGCCGGCACAGCCGGCGTATATCCTGCACTCCCGCCCCTATCGAGACTCCAGTCTGATTTTGGAATTACTCACACCAGATTTTGGGCGAATCAGTTGTGTTGCTCGTGGTGCGCGTAGGGACAAGCAGCGACGCCGGCAAGCCCTACAACCATTTTCACCTCTGCTGGTCTCCCTGCTAGGTAATGGGCCACTGAAGACCCTGGGCCCGGTAGAAAATGCCGGTGGTCCACTTTGGCTGAAAGGGCGGGCCGTATACGGAGGCCTTTATTCCAATGAGTTGCTGGTAAGGCTGTTACCGGAAGGGGAGGCTCACTATGCATTGTTTGCCGCTTATCAGGGGCTGCTGCAGATACTGTCTAACTTGGGTGGCAGTGACAGCACAGAGATGGAAGGCCCGCTACGTAGCTTTGAGCTACGGTTGCTCACTGAGCTTGGTAGTTGTCCGCCGCTGGATCAATGTGCTGGTGGTCAGGGGGGGGTGGTTGCGGATAGTTGTTATCGGTTCGAACTTGAGCGGGGTTTTGTTTCAATATTTCGGCCTCAGGGCGGAGTGCTGTGCGATAGTGAATTTCGTGGAGCCGAGTTGCTGGGTATTGCAAGGGCGCAAGATGATGGGCACTGGCCGATAGGGTTGTTGGCCCCCGCGAAGCGTTTGACTCGCTTATTACTACGTAGCTTACTTTGTGATAAACCACTGCAGAGCCGCGAATTGTTTAAACAGGTCTATGGGAAGTGATTGTTAGTATCGGTACAGATATCTGTAATTACCAGCGTATTGACGCGGTCTGGAAGCGCCATGGTGGGCGCTTTGTTGAGCGTATCTTGAGCGATGGTGAACGCTGTGATTTTGCTGACCTGGCTGAGGTTAATCGTGCGGCCTACTTGTGCAAACGCTTTGCCGCTAAAGAGGCTTTGGGCAAAGCATTAGGTACAGGTATTGGTGAAGGCGTCTCCTGGCAGGATATTGAGATACGCCGGCGTAAAGGGGCAGCCCCTCAGGTTTTGCTGAGTGGCGCAGCGCAGCAACGCGCTCGCGCTATGGGGGTTGACGTGATTCACCTGTCTCTTTCCGATGAGAAGGATGCAGCTTTAGCTTTTGTGATTTTCGAGAGGCATTAGGCCACCTCGAGTCCAAAAAGCGTATCCAGGTCTTGCTCCGAGGCCCACTCACGCAGAGCGCGAATCTCCCTCAGTACAGCATCCAGCTTACGACGATCAATCCCTGCCGGCTCATCATCTTTTTGTGTGCGCAACTCTTCCTGCAGAACACAGGTGGCTTCGCGCAACCTGGAAACGCCGCAATAACAGCACCCCCCGTGCATTCGGTGGGTTAGTTCAAACATGCTTTTGAAGTCACCGATGACTTGTAGGCGTTCAAGTTCACGCTCATCGGAAGCCAGCCCATCCACAAGCATCTGCAACATATCCCTGGCCAGCTTGGCATCGCCATTGGCTAGAGTCAGGCTCTCGCCAATATCTACAAGCCGCATCTTGTTGAAATTCAGCTTTTCCACCACTTGCGGTGTGATAAGTTTCAGCCAGCGTTTGATCATGTGGGATAGCTGGGCCTCGCTCACGGGCTTACTAAGATAGTCATCCAGTCCTGCGGATAACAATCGAGCTTTTTCCTCGGCACCTGCATGGGCAGTGAGGGCGATAATTGGTGTCCGTTTGCCGGCTTCCCGTTCGCGGATACAGCGAGTAACTTCAATACCATCCATACCGGGCATCTGGATGTCCATAAAGACAAGATCGAAAGTACTCTGTTGCCAGTGTTGCAGGGCCTCCTGACCGCTAGCGGCAATAACCACCTCGACACCCTGGGCACGTAGTAGTTCACCAACTAGGCGCCGGTTGGCTGCGTGATCATCGACTGCGAGGACCCGTGGCGGGGCGGGCCAGGGGAGGGCGGGTATGGCTCCGCTACTGGAGCGCTGCTGGCTTTGTTGCGGCACTGACCTTTTCAATGCGCGCAACAGATTTTCCCTAGTTACCGGCTTGCCCAGGAAGGTAAGTGTTCGGGTGCGAAGCTGCTCGTAGCAACGCCGAAGCTCAGCCGGGGCTCCAAGAACAATAACTCGACATTGGTAAGCATCCACTAGGGATTGCACCTTGACACTGAAGCTGTCGAAATCCCCTTTGGCGATGGCAGTATCGATAATCACTGCATCAGGCAGTGCGTCGTGTCGCCACATTTGTTCAATGGCTGGTTGAAGCGTGTCGGTATCGGTGAGCTCCACGGGTTCAACCTGCCACTGCTTGAGCAGTTGTGCTACCTGGGTGCGGGTGAGTTCGTTGGGGTCGGCAATCAGGATGCGACAATTGGGGAACATTACCCTAGGTGGTATGCCGCGGTTGCGTTCCGGGACCAAAGTCAGCTGTACCCAGCAGGTACTGCCGTCGTTAGCCGCTTTCTCCAGGCCGGTGCTGCCACGCATGCGCTCAACCAGGCTGCGGGCAATAGACATGCCGAGGCCGTTGGCGCTGATCTGTTGTGCATGTTGCGGTGTCTTGGTATTGAGAATCTGCTGTAGCTCGCGACGTCCAGCATCATCTATGCGGTTGCCGAGATCGGTAACACTGATACGCAGCACCAGTTCAGAATCATTGTTGCTTTGTACCGTAAGGCGTACAGGTATATTGCCATTTTCAGAGCTTCGTACAGCATTGCCCAACAGGTTTGTCAGTATTTGCTTGGTGCGTAAAGGGTCGCCAACCAGTGTAGAGGGTAACTGGGGGTCAATCAGTGGCACTAGTTCCAAGTGATGCTCGTAGGCATAAGGAGCGAGGATCTGTAGAGTTTCTTCCAATAGTTGCCCCAGATCCATGGGAATATGATCGAGCACCAGGTTGCCAGATTCGATGCGGGAGAAATCCAGGATATCATTGATAGTGGTGAGCAGGTTTTCCGACGAGCGCAGGATGGTTTGCAGGTAGTCCTGCTGTAATTCGTCGATCTCGGTTTTCAGCAGTAAATTGGTGAAGCCGATGATGCCATTTAAGGGGGTGCGGATCTCGTGACTGGTGTTTGCCAGGAAGGTAGACTTGATTCGACTGGCCTCTTGAGCTCTCTTTCGAGCCAGATCCAGCTCAATATTTTGCTCCTCCATACTATCAAGGGACTGTCGCATATCGTCCATAGCCTGCATTAAATTAGACTTGTACTCGAGTTGATAGCTGGAAAGGCCCTCGGCCATTTCATTAATCTGCTTCGCCAATTGGGCGAGTTCCCGGTTCTCGATTTCGTGAGTGCGGCGGTCGAACTCTCCGCGCCCAATGGCCTGTAATACTTGCCCCATCCGGACGAGGCTGTGGGCAAATCGCTCAGAGAGGATTACCGACCAGGCCAGCGCTGCCAGGGTGCAGATAATCAAGCCGACCAGCCCTACAAGAATCACTTGGTAAGTGCCCACCAGGAAATAGGGGCGGTGCAACTCAATACTAATCCAGCAGGTGGTAATATCACCCTTTAGGGGCTGCAACACCTGCAAGCTTTCGTCATCCTCAAAAATAAATGGCTCGCGCCTTTGCAGCTGCTCACTTGTTATTGGGGTTCGTGGGCGCGGGCCGACGCTAGCCAGTAGACCCAGTCCCGTCGCCAGGTCCAATGGGAGTTTCTTGCTCGCTTCGGTGGAATAGATATGCACCGAACGCACCATGTCCTTCTCTAGCATTAAGGCCAATAAGCTTTTGCGCAGCCATTCCATGCGCAGTTCGGTCGGGTGCCCTCCGCTCATCTCGATGAGTTCTGCAAGTTGTTCTGCACTGGCCCGCCCGTGGCTGAGTAGCAGCTGGCGCCGGTCATGCATCTGTTGCAGAGTAAAGACCAGTGCCAAAGTCATTGCCAGGATCAGTGCCGGGGCAACCGTAAAACGGAACATAGTGGAGCGCAGTGAACGCAATTCCCCGGGGGCTGGCAGGGATGGAATTGAGTTTTTGGGGGCCATGGTGAAAGAAGGGCCTTGTGCGATTATTTTTTCCCCATTTTACCTATATGGATCAGGTGGTGCACTCTCATGTAAAGAGTTGAAGAAATTGTTTCTCCTCGAGAGTGTCATTTCGTAATAACCCGACTATATAGTCCACATACAGAGTTGGTATTTAGCGATGTGTAGGCGTTCAGGTAAACTGTCCGGCCGCAATATCTGTCTGGAACTGAATGCACTATGGATTACCCCACAATTGCTGACTGTGTAGGCAATACTCCACTGGTTAAATTACAGCGCCTGCCTGGTGATACCAGCAATACGATTTTGCTTAAGCTGGAAGGGAATAATCCTGCTGGTTCTGTCAAAGACCGTCCGGCACTTTCCATGATTAACCGGGCTGAAGCCAAGGGACAGATCAAGCTTGGTGATACCCTGATCGAAGCAACCAGCGGCAATACCGGCATTGCCCTGGCGATGGCGGCAGCTATAAAAGGCTACCGTATGATCCTGATTATGCCTGATAGTGCTACAGCCGAGCGCAAGGCATCCATGACTGCCTACGGAGCGGAATTGATCCTGGTCAGCGCGGAACAGGGCATGGAGGGCGCACGTGATTTGGCGCTAAAAATGCAGAGTGACGGTATGGGGCTGGTACTAAATCAGTTTGCCAATACTGATAACCCTCTAGCCCATTACGAGGGCACAGGCCCAGAAATTTGGCAGCAGACAGGAGGAGAAATAACACATTTTGTTTCGTCTATGGGAACAACCGGCACCATTATGGGGTGTGGTCGTTTTTTGAAAGAGCAAAATCCGGAGATCCAGATTGTTGGGTTGCAACCAACCGATGGGTCCAGTATTCCCGGTATTCGCCGTTGGCCTCAAGCTTATCTGCCAAAGATTTTTGTCCCTGAAGAAGTGGATCTGGTCATCGATATGGATCAGAGTGAAGCTGAAGATATGACACGGAGGTTGGCGCGAGAGGAGGGTATTTTCTGTGGTGTCTCCTCGGGTGGCGCTGTAGCTGGTGCGCTGCGACTTTCCACCCAGGTGGAAAACGCTATTATCGTTGCCATTATTTGTGATCGAGGAGATCGCTATTTATCCTCAGGACTGTTTAACCAGTAAATTTTTTTCAGGCTGGTGAGACCTTATTGCCAGCCTAGCTGTTCCTCAGCAAACATTACGCGTATATTTTTCCTTTTTTCCCAATTAATTTTTCTCACAAAATAAAATTTACTCCTTTTTAGTAAATTCGGTTTTACTTCCTTGGTTGCATTCCCAATTTTTTTAACTGAGTAATTCCTCACTTGCTGGACTTTTTTAGATGAAGCCATTTTAGGCTGTCTGGGGGCATTTGTTGAGTGTTTAATCTTTTGGCAGAAACTTTTCGAAGGGCCATTTCTTAGTTAATGCTGGTTTTTGAAAATCTACAAAACAAAATTTTATTGCAAATGGTTTGTACTGTGGGTCGGCTTTTACTTTTACACGTGGGCATTTCTTTACAAGTATTTTATGTGACTGTCCAGCCAGAGGGCTGGTTGTATTCGCAGCTATTCTCTTGTCAAGTTTGACAAGCTGCTGCGAAAGAATGCTGAATTTCGCGCAGCTTGTTGAAAAATATAAAGAAAATCGTGGACTTTAGTGTGTTCAAACCTATGATAGAAGCGCTCCTTTAAGGGCTATACACACTTTATTTACCTGGCACTGCAGTTTCGTAGTTGGGTGGGGAGTGCCAGTAAGTTTCCAAATACCTGTTTCGGTCCGGTAAGACATGGTTCAAGTCAGAAAACATCATTCCTTCGGAGGTGAGAGCGAACTCGACCTGGAGTCTTGGCTTCGTCATGTACAGAAATTGGCGGGTCTGGATGGCGCTGCGATAGTAAAACTGCGCCGCGCCGCTGAAGTGAGCGCGGAAGCGGAACAGCGGGCTATTGAAGCGGAAAACATATGGGCGGAAGGCGCAAGTAGTTTTGCTACAGGCCTGGAAATGGCAGAGATTCTGGCGGATCTGCAAATTGATTCAGAAGCATTGGTCGCAGCTGTTCTTTATCGGGCTGTGCGTGAAAAGCGCATGCCAATTAAAAGTGTCGAGGAAGAGTTTGGTTCGACAGTAGCCAAGCTGATCCGAGGGGTGTTGCGAATGGCGGCAATTCGCAGTCGCAGCGCAGATACAGGAGATGAACGTAAAAGTGGTGCTGTAGAAGAGCACTCTGAAAATATCCGCCGCATGTTGGTAGCTCTGGTGGATGATGTTCGAGTCGCTCTGATCAAGCTCGCGGAGCGAACCTGTGCAATTCGTGCGGCGAAGAATGTAGAACAGGCAAAGCGTACTCGAGTGGCGCGGGAGGTGGCTGATATCTATGCGCCGCTTGCCCATCGGTTGGGTATTGGTCATATCAAATGGGAATTGGAAGACCTCTCTTTTCGCTACCTGGAGCCAAACGATTACAAGCAGATTGCCCGCTTGCTGGATGAAAAGCGGCTGGCGCGCCAGAAGTATATTGATGAGGTGTTGGAGCTTCTGCGCAAAGAGTTGGCTAAGGCAGACATTGAGGGAGATGTCTACGGCCGTGCAAAGCATATCTACAGTATCTGGCGTAAGATGCGCCGCAAGAATATCGGCTTTTCCCAAGTTTATGATATCCGCGCTGTACGTATCCTTGTGCCTACAGTGCGAGATTGCTATGCGGTATTGGGTATAGTGCATAACCTATGGCGCAATATCCCCAATGAATTTGATGATTATATTGCCTCTCCCAAGGAGAACGGCTATCGCTCGCTGCATACAGCGGTTATTGGCCCAGAGCGCAAGGTGCTGGAAGTCCAGATTCGTACTTTTGCTATGCATGAGGAAGCCGAATATGGTGTCTGCGCCCATTGGCGCTATAAGGGTACTGACCTGAAAAGTGAGAGCAAGGATAGCTATGAGCAGAAGATTTCCTGGCTGCGCCAAGTGCTCGACTGGCACGAAGAGGTGGGAGGCAACCCTCTGCAGGACGATCTGCAGACCGGCGAAGGGGACTCACGTATTTATGTGTTCACCCCGGATGGCCATGTGGTGGATTTGCCCCGTGGGGCTACGCCGCTGGATTTTGCTTATAAAATCCATACTGAAATTGGTCATCGCTGCCGTGGAGCAAAAGTGGACGGGCGGATTGTCCCTCTAAACCACGAATTGCAGACTGCCAACCAGGTAGAAATCCTGACCAGTAAACGTGAGGCACCGAGTCGTGATTGGCTGTCCTCGGGGATGGGCTATATCACTACCTCGCGTGCCCGTGCCAAGATTATTCACTGGTTTAAACAGCAGGCACGTGACCAGAATATTGCCGATGGCCGCAGCATACTTGATGGCGAGTTTAAACAACTGGCCCTGAGTGACTTTGACTTTGAGAAGCTAGCAGCGAAACTGAACATGCACTCGCTGGATGACCTCTATGCAGCGGTAGGCGCGGGTGATATCGGTGTAGGGCAGGTATTAAATACCGCCCAACGTATGGTCAAAGTTGATTATGCTGAGCGCGTGCCATCTCTTACCGCATCGGTCGCGCGTGGTGAGGGTAAGACAGATGTTTATATTGATGGCGTAGGTAATTTACTCACTCATATTGCCGGTTGCTGTAACCCGGTGCCCGGTGACGAAATTATGGGGTATATCACCCTCGGGCGCGGGGTTTCCATTCACCGCAAGGACTGCGCCAATATGTTACGGATGCAGGCGGAGGAGTCAGAGCGCGTTCTGCAAGTAAACTGGGCGGAAAAGCCGCGTGAACTCTACGCGGTAGAAATCATTATTGAGGCTTATGACCGCCTTGGTCTGCTACGAGATGTCACCGCCATGCTGGATAGTCAGAAAATTAATGTCACGGCTATGCAGACTCATTCCAATAAGCATAAGCACACCGTTGAAATGGTGCTGACTGCTGAAATTCACAACTTTGAAGAATTGAGTTACGTGCTGCATCGCATTAATCGCCTGCCTAATGTAGCGTTGGCGAAGAGACGCATGTTGCGCTGAATAAGGGGGGGTAGGTGCAAGATAAATACAAGGTGGAGGACCTGCTTCACCTGATGGCCCAGCTGCGTAACCCGGACGGTGGCTGCCCTTGGGATTTGAAGCAGACTTTTGCCAGCATAGTTCCTTCTACGGTCGAAGAGGCCTACGAAGTAGCTGAGGCCATTGAAATTGAGGACTACGAACACCTCCATGAAGAGCTCGGTGATCTGTTATTTCAGGTGATTTTCTACTCACAGCTTGGTTGTGAGCAGGGCTATTTCGATTTTTCACGTATAGTCGATACTCTGGTGCGCAAGCTGGTACGCCGTCATCCGCATGTTTTTCCCAGTGGAGAACTCTATGGGGACAATGACTCTGGTTCTGTGGATGAAGCCCAGGTAAAGCAGAACTGGGAAGCGATAAAAACTGAAGAGCGTAATGCCAAAGGCGAGTCTGGAGTTCTAGCCGGTGTTACGGTAGGGCTACCAGCATTGACGCGTGCGGCCAAATTACAGAAGCGTGCGTCCCAAGTGGGTTTTGATTGGCCGAATATTAGTGGCGTGCTGGACAAGATCGAGGAAGAAGTTGCAGAGCTACGCGAGGCTGTTGAAACTGGAGATCGTGAGCATGCCAGGGAGGAGCTTGGCGATTTACTGTTTTCCTGTGTAAATGCTGCTCGTCACTTGAAAGAAGACCCGGAAGCATCACTACGCCACTGCAATCGAAAGTTTGAGCGACGCTTTGGAAGTGTAGAGGCAGTCCTGAAGGCTCAGGGGCGTAGACCAGCTGACGCTAACCTTGAGGAGCTGGATCAGCTTTGGGATAGAGCCAAGGCGGAGGAGAAACCGGGCTCTGCTCAATGATTCTCTCTCGAAAGGGGGGCGGATATCTTGCGGGATTAGCCTCGCATTAGCAGCAATCTTGCCCAATTTGGGGTCTGCGTGTAAGGTAGCGCTCTTTTGGCACGGCGGCTCTATTGGTGCGTCGACAGTTTTGGAGGCTAACTGAACATGCGAATTATTCTCTTGGGGGCGCCGGGAGCCGGCAAAGGCACTCAGGCACAATTCATAACAGAGAAGTTCGGCATTCCGCAGATCTCCACCGGCGATATGCTTCGTGCAGCGGTGAAGGCAGGCACACCTCTCGGCTTGCAGGCGAAAGATATTATGGAAGCCGGCAAGCTGGTCTCTGATGACCTGATTATTGCCCTGGTAAAGGAGCGTATCGCCCAGTCAGACTGCACAAATGGATTCCTGTTTGACGGTTTCCCTCGCACTATTCCTCAGGCGCAGGCACTGTTGGATGCAGATATCCATATCGATCATGTACTGGAAATCGCTGTTGACGATGAGGAAATCGTTAAGCGCCTATCTGGTCGCCGTGTGCATGAAGGATCTGGCCGTGTATATCACATTGTCTATAACCCGCCCAAGAGTGAAGGACTGGATGATGTGACTGGTGAGACACTCATACAGCGCAGTGATGACACTGAAGAAACTGTGCGCAAGCGTCTGGCTGTTTACCATGAGCAGACTGCTCCTCTGGTTGGTTTCTACCGCGAGCTGGAAAGCCGCTCTCCCGAGGCTGCTCCCAAGTATTCAAAAGTAATGGGAGTGGGCAGTATGGATGATATACGTGAGAAGGTTTTTGAAGCTCTGAGCTGATTGCTTCAGTGACAGTTACTCTAAAAGGCCCCCACCTGGGGGCTTTTTCATTTCTTCCCGACAGCTCCTTTGCTGGTATTTAGGAAAGCCTTTTCTCTTGTAGTTATTTCTTCAGTCATTAACATTGCCGGCAGTTTTTCTTGGCAAATTTGTTTTTCAGACAGGCCCCTCTATGTCCAGTGCGATAATTTTGATGAATTTGGGCACTCCTGCACAGCCAACTGCGCCAGCGGTGAGAAGTTTCTTGAAGGAATTCCTTTCCGATCCCCGGGTAGTGGAAATTCCTCGTCCACTGTGGCTTGCGATACTGAATGGCTTCATTTTGCCATTTCGCCCCAAGCGCATTGCGCCCGCCTATAAAGAGATTTGGAATTGCAGTGCTGATGGTGCTGCAGTTGAAGGTTCGCCACTTCTTTACTATACGCGTCGTCAGGCCGAGCTGTTGCAGGGGTATCTGCGTGATAATGGCCATGATCTGGTGGTCGAGTATGCGATGACTTATGGAGAGCCGCAGTTAGACAATGTGATTGGTGATTTGCGCAAAAAAGGGTGTGAAACTTTCACTGTTTTACCGCTATATCCACAGTATTCAGCTACGACCACTGCCGCAATTTACGATCAAGTGGCGCAAATTTTTCGCAAAAGTCGTGATATTCCGGATATTTCATTGATTCGGGATTATTACCACCACCCCCTCTATATTAAATCCCTTGCGAACTCAGTCAGCGAGCATTGGCAGGCTCAAGGGCAGGCAGAAAAGTTACTGCTGTCATTTCACGGAATTCCAAAAGCAAATGTTGATAAAGGGGATCCCTATTATCGACATTGCACTGAAACTGCACGACTTCTGGCAGAAGAATTACAAATTGAACAAGAGCAGTGGCAAGTCACTTTCCAGTCAAGGTTTGGTAAGGCTGAATGGTTGCAACCCTATACCGATAAAACGCTGATTGAGTGGGGTAAGGGCGGAGTAAAGAGTGTTGATGTTATTTGTCCGGCATTTTCTGCAGACTGCTTGGAGACTCTGGAAGAAATTTCGGTAGAGAATCGCGCTAATTTTATCAATGCTGGAGGCAGTGAATATCGTTATATTCCTGCTCTAAATTTGCGTGAAGATCATATCGAAGCGCTTGCCGCGATCATTGAAGAAAAGTTGTTTGGGCCAAAATAATTTCTATCAGCGGCCTGAAAAAGCCGTTTAGGAGAAATTTGATAAGAAAAACATACTTTTTTGCTGAAAAATTTCTCATTTTTCGCTTTTTTACTTGCAATGCCGGATATTTTTATTAACTTTGATAAAGTTGTATCGAAATTGGCGGTGCGGCGCTCTGCATAAGTGATAAAAACAGCCCGTTGCAGTTTTTATTCGATAGCAAACAGGCAATGCTGCCGGCACACTTTTGGATGTACTTCTTCTTTTCAGTGAGGAGACAAGGGATGGCAAGAGTAGTAAAAAAGAGTACGCGTGCAAAGAAGGCAACTGGTTCGACTGCAGCGTCGCCAGTAGTCGCGAAAGCGCAAAAGGCGGTTGATGCGGCGAGTAAATCACTTGATGGGCAATTAGATCGTGTTGCGAAAGCAAAAGCACGGGCCCAAAAAAGTAATTCTGCAGCAGCAAAAACATCATTGGCTACTGCCAATAGCAAGGCAAAGGAGTTACGCGCCAAGCTGGCAATGGCTAAGATGAATCTCGCCAAAGCCAAGGCTATGGATGCTGTGCGTCTAGCAGAGGCTGCGGCCAAAGAAAAGGTTTCCACTCTGGCTGATAGCCTGTCTGCCAAGGCGGATAAAGATCTGGCTGCCGCGTTAAAGGCGTTTGAAGCGCGTTGGAAAAAGACTCGCGATAAGGCCCACGCCAAGAAGATCAAGGCTGCGGAGAAGAAGGCAGAGGCTAAGGTAAAGGCTGCGGCGAAGAAAGCCGCAGCCAAAGCCAAAGAGTTTGAGAAGAAAGCCGCTGCCAAGCTGAAGGCGGAAGCACAAAAAGCCAAAAAGGCGGTCGCCAAGAAAGCGACTTCTGCGAAAAAAGCAGGTCGGCCTAAGAAAGCCACTGCAGCCAAGACGGCCAAGCGTGTAGGGCGCCCAAAGAAAGCTACTACCGCGGCCAAGCCGGCCAAGAGGGTAGGGCGTCCCAAAAAGGCTACAGCTGCAACAGCTAAGAAAGCACCTGCCCGCCGGGGCCGTCCGCCTAAAGCGGGTGCTGCCCGTCGCGGCCGTCCGCCAAAGAAAGCGGCATAGCCCGAGTTCACTTAAACCCTACTTTATAGCTGGGCCTAAACAGCTATCTCAGACCCCGGCTCCGTCCGGGGTTTTCTATTGAAGGTACCCTGTAGTTTTTGGCTCTTTGTTAATTTACATGACTCCCCCTTGCGACCATGCCACAATCCCTCTCTTTGAGTTACCTGGTCTGAGATTGTTGTGAAGATTCTTGCCCTGGATACGACTTCTGGTTCTTGCTCTGTAGCGCTCTACAGCAATGGCCAGATTTCTGAGCGTTTTGTTCAGGCTGAGCGGGACCATACCCGTAGGCTGTTGCCGATGGTGGATGAAGTGTTGGCTGAAATGGAGCTGACTTTGGCGGGGCTGGATGCTTTTGCAGTTAGTCGAGGGCCAGGCTCATTTACCGGCCTGCGCATTGCTATCAGTAGTGTGCAAGGGCTGGCCTTTGCAGCGGATAAGCCGGTGGTTCCGGTGTCCAGTTTAGCTGCTTTGGCCCTAGGGGCCAGGCGAGCGCATCCTGAGTGGGGTGAAGCTTCAATAGTGCCCATGTTGGATGCGAGGATGCAGCAGGTATATTGGGGTATTTACACTGCTAGCGAACCACATCAAAGCCAGGTGCCTGAGGCGGTACAGCACCCTGAGCAAGTGCTGATGTCATTAAAAGAGTCCCACATATCACCCCCTATTTATGGTGCTGGACCTGGTTGGCATTATGAGGCTCTGCGCATGGCGCACATGGGTGGGGTTGACTTGGGTACCCTGATACATGCGAGGGAGGTTGCCCAGCTGGCTGTGCCACTATACCTGTCTGGTAAGGTGGTGACCGCACAAGAATTAGAGCCTGTGTATCTTCGCAATGAGGTCACCTGGCAGAAACGACAAAAAATCCGATCTAAGAAGTAACCCATGGAAATATTTCAAATTGTTGTCTTGGCCTTGATCCAAGGGCTTACTGAATTCTTGCCTATCTCTAGTTCAGCGCACTTAATCTTACCTGCCGAGGTATTGGGCTGGCAGGACCAGGGACTTGCATTTGATGTCGCTGTGCATTTTGGTTCGTTGATAGCGGTTGTTTCTTATTTTCGTAAAGATATTTGGGCGCTGATCCGGGATGGGCTTGGAGGGTTAGCCAGCGGGGACTTTACCGATGAGGGCAGGCTTGCCTGGTTGATTGTATTGGCGACTATTCCGGTAGGTTTGGTTGGGCTGATTTTCAAAGACTTTATCGAAGCCAATCTTCGCTCAGCAGCTGTTATTGCCACGACCACAATTGGCTTCGGCATTCTTCTCTGGTGGGCGGATGTGCGTGGGGTGCGCACACAAACATTGGCTCAACTCAATTGGAAAAAGGCATTGTTGATTGGCTTGGCCCAAGTATTAGCACTGATTCCTGGTACTTCCCGCTCAGGTATAACCATGACAGCGGGGTTAATGCTAGGAATGAAACGAGAGGCTGCCGCACGCTTTTCTTTTCTCTTGTCGATACCAGCAATTGCACTGCCGGCGCTGTTACTGACATACGACTTGCTTTCACTGGAAACTGTGCCCTGGGGCGATATTCTGCTGGGTGCTGTGTTGTCGTTTATTAGTGCTTACTTATGTATTCATTTTTTTCTGCAGTTTATTAGTCGTATCGGTATGGCACCTTTTGCAATTTATCGCCTGATACTGGGTGCGGTCCTGATTTGGATGATATGGGGGTAGGTAATATGGCAACTGTAGCGTTTATTGGCTTGGGGGTGATGGGCTACCCGATGGCTGGGTATTTATCAAAAGCTGGTCATCATGTAAGGGTATACAATCGCACCGCTAATCGAGCAAAAAAGTGGTTGGAGGAATACAAAGGGGAAAGCTTCCCATCCCCGGCTGAAGCGGCTAAAGGTGCGGAAGTTGTCTTCGCCTGCGTGGGTAATGATAACGACCTACGTCAGGTAGTGGTTGGAGAGCAAGGTGCTTTTTCCACTATGGAGAAAGGTAGCTTATTCGTAGATCACACTACTGCTTCGGCGGATGTTGCTCGGGAGCTGGCAGCCATTGGCAGTGACAAGGGGATATGCTTTCTTGACGCCCCGGTTTCTGGTGGCCAGGCAGGCGCTGAAAATGGGGCGTTGACTGTTATGGTTGGCGGAGATAAAGCCGATTTTCAGCGAGTTAATCCGTTAATTGAAACTTTCGCCAGAGCGGTAACCTTATTGGGCCCGGTAGGTAGCGGCCAACTGTGCAAAATGGTCAATCAAATCTGCATCGCCGGAGTAGTCCAGGGGCTTGCTGAAGGCCTGCATTTTGCCAAGGCTTCCGGGCTGGATGCGGAGCAAGTAGTGGATGTAATTTCCAAAGGTGCCGCGCAGAGCTGGCAAATGGAAAACCGCTCCCAGACAATGCTGGCTGGCGAGTATGACCACGGTTTCGCAGTAGATTGGATGCGTAAGGATCTGGCTATTGTCCTTCAGGAAGCTCAGCGTAATGGTGCATTGCTGCCAGTCACTGCATTGGTGGATCAGTTCTACAGCGAAGTGCAGGCAATCGGTGGTGCCCGCTGGGATACTTCCAGCCTGTTTGCGCGACTGATGAATGTGCGTTCCTTCGATTGATACTCTCTACTTGAAAGCTGCTCTCGGGGTTGGATGCAGTTATTTCCAACCCTGCATTCCTAATTTATATTGTTTAACTCTCGATGAAAGTTCTATTGCTCTCGGCCTATGATGCGGACAGCCACAAGCGCTGGCGTAAGGGTCTGGTTGCCGCTTTTCCCGAATGGCAGTGGACAGTCCTTACCCTGCCCCCACGATATTTCAGTTGGCGCATTCGTGGAAATAGCCTGACCTGGGCCAGAGGGGAGGCTGCGCAAGCCCTCAAGCAGGATTGGGATCTTGTTATTACAACTTCAATGACGGATCTCAGTGCCTTACGCGGTTTAGTGCCAGAGCTGGCTGGGATTCCCACTGTTGTTTATTTTCATGAGAATCAATTTGCTTATCCGGTGAGTACAGATGCTTACCAATCTATTGAGCCTCAATTGCTAAATATTTATACCGCATTGGCTGGGGACCTAGTTCTTTTTAATTCAGAATTTAATCGTCGCACTTTAATTGAGGGAGCTGTTACATTACTCAAGCGTTTTCCCGATTGTGTACCTACAGGAATTTGCGAGGAAGTACAAAACAAATCTAAGGTCTTGCCTGTACCCTTGGAAGGTGCGCTCTTTGTCAAAAAAAGCGCACAAACAAATTTTTGTTGGGATCACCGGTGGGGACAGGGTTATCAGGAAGAGGTAACCGAGGATACATTGATCATCAGTTGGGCTGCCCGCTGGGAGTATGACAAGGGCGCCGATCGACTACTGCAGATTCTTCAGGGCCTAAAAGAGAAAAAGGTAAAGTTCTTGCTCAACTTGATGGGCCAGTCTTTTCGTAACAGCCCGGAAGAGTTTAAGCAGATTAAGCAGGAATTCTGCCAAAATCTTTTGGTGGTGGGGTATGTGGAAAGCGAACATCTCTACCGGCAAACCTTACGTGGTAGCCATGTATTTCTATCTACCGCTTACCACGAGTTTCAGGGGCTAGCGGTAATGGAGGCCGCAGCGATGGGCTGCACGCCATTAGTGCCGGATGAGCAGTGTTACCCGGAGTTTTATCCTGAGCAATTGCGTTACTTGGGGGTGAGGAATGCAGTTACAAAGCTTGAATCTATGGCCAAAAGAGTTCAATGTGCGGAAACGTTAGTAAAATTGGACTTTCATAATATTTCATGGGAAAGCTATAGAGATAAATATTTTTGTGCTCTGAGCAGATGTATCTCCGATACAGTCGGCTATTGTAAATAAAAGTATTATTAGCCAAGCCTATTGAAAAACTTCACCGACTAAGCGACTTTAGTGGGGTTGTGTAACGCTTTTTTAGGTATCTAAAGTTCATATCAGTAGGCCTGGATCTGGGATCGGCCAGCCGCTCCCTGGCTTGAAAAGTACTGCTAGCAGCCCTATAGCTTATGGGCCCTCACTAGTCTTGACTTTTATACTCCACAGAATAGAGATGGCAATAGATAGAGGTTTTGGTACCATTCCATAAGCCAGCAGTATCCCCCCTCACTCTGAGAAGGCCGCGTGCGTGGTATGCTGCCACGAATATGCTCATATTAGCAGAATAATTTACGCTTTGACTTGATGCGGAAATCATGGTGCCTTTTTATTCTTTGTCCATTGTAAGGCGCGCTGAGAGAAGTGTTATATCTTGCTGTCTTGCAAGTAGATCAAGTCATCGAAGCTTTTTCTTGTTTTTATATCAATGTTATATTCTTTAGCTTCGGATTTCATATGGAAATTGATAAGGATATATCATGAGTAAGTATTTTTTGGCCCTGGCAGTTCTATTTTCGGTGCTAGCTATTGGTTGTACATCCGTATCAAATAGGCCGGGGTCTGATCAAGACGGTCAAGTTGAAGAATTGGCCTCTAACCTCGATAAACAGGAGGAACCAAAGAGTGAACTAGTGTGTAAGTATCGCGAAGGGACGGGATCGAGATTCAAAAAGAAGGTCTGCATGACAGCAGAGGAGTGGGCAGGTGATTCAGTGGAAACGGCCAGAAATGTTAATAAGCTAAGAAAAACAGTCGTAACGGGGCAATCACAAGGGCGTTGATGGTTTTTATTCTTAAAAGCCGAAAAGAGAGTTTATGCTAATTATCCTTTCGGCTTTATTTTCAGTTAAGGATTTAATTGGTGTGATTTAATAGAGGCTCAATTTATCCATACTCTAGTGTAAACGCGTTTTTGCTCGGGTGTGTCAACAAACTCATCCCGATCGTGAAGAATCCGAGTGTTGTCGATAAATATCATGTCTCCTGAGTTCATATAGAAGCTGACAACGTTTTCTTCATTGTTTAGCTCCCCGTCGAGCATGTCTAAAGCCTGCAATACCTCCTTGGTTAGCGGTTGATCGACCCGCTGGTGACCTTTTTCAATCCAGTAGCGCATATAGCGAATTGATAACTTACCCTTTTCGTAGCTGAAAATGGGGAAGTGATTGTTAAGGATATTCTGTAGGTTCTTGTCGCTGCCTGGGGTGACAAGATCGCGTATATAGTTATCATAGAGTAGAGCGAGCTTGCCAGGTTCTCTTTCTCTTAGGGCTTCGTGGACCTGTGCTGCGGAGACCACTTTGGATTTTCCACCTTTTATCGCAGGGGTGATACAGCACAAGCCGAGAATATTGGGCTGGATTGTACGTTGCGAGCTGTCTGTATGTACCCCGGTAGCTGCATTAGTTTGTGATACCGGAATTGCTTCATCTTTATAACTTCGACCTGTATCCAGGATACCGTACAACCTGCCATAGGTATCAATAGTTTGCCCCATTGCCAGGCTGATATTTAAGAACAAAAGATTGAGTGTATCTTGATCGAAGCCATCAATCCCCTGAATCCAGGTTATACCGCTTCCGTGTGCAATTTCTTGCTTGATCTGTTGGGCAAGTTGATCAAACTGTGGGGTTGGTACTGAGTCGGCTCTCAAGGATTCAACAGGATGATCCTGATTGGAAGCCCAATCTTGAAGAGCTTTTACTTCCTCTTGCCAGTCGGAAGGCCAAGCAAACTTCCAGTTGGATTTTGAGGCTATATCTGCAGCCTTCCACGCTTGAGCGCACACCTCTTCTCTGGGAGCCAATTCAATCATTTACTTGTACCTTAAATAAAACATGCAGAGGGTAACCTTTCAGAGGGCCAAAGAATTCAGGGTCCAATGCCAGGTGTTCGTCTGTTACCGCAAGCTCATTCACCTGCGGCAAAAGATTAAACCCGGCTGCTTTGAGTGCTTCGAAGTAATGTGAAAAGGTTTTGTGTACACAACGCACAGATACTGGAATTCCATCTCTGCGCCAGATTTTTCCTTCGAAAGTTTGATTGATGCCATCGAGATAGCTTTTATCTCCATGCTTAAAGTAAAACGGTGGTGTTTCTTCACGCATAAATGGTAGGCAAGGGTGGGGCACGGTAAAAACAAAGGTCCCGGTGGAGGCTAACAGTGATCTAACCTTTGTCATTACCTGAGTCATCTCTTCAATCGTGAGATAATTGAAAAGAAATACAGCAATGGCCTTGTCGAAGCTCTTTTGTGGGAATTGGTCAAAAGTCACAGCATTAGCAGCCGTATAACTGGCAGTGGATAGTTCGAGCTCTGCTGCCATTGCCTGTGCTTGACTGATCATCTCCGCAGAAGAATCGATGCCAAATATCGAACGAGCACCATTTTCCAGAATCATGCGTGAGACGTAACCCTCGCCACATCCAAAGTCCAGAATGTCTTGCCCAGCAATATCTCCTAACTCCTCAAGCACTCGAGGTCTTGCAGTAAAGTCACTTAAAAGGACCTTCTCAGATCGCAACCAGTTGCCTGCTTGGG
Organism: Microbulbifer variabilis ATCC 700307; assembly: GCF_000380565.1. Lineage (GTDB taxonomy): Bacteria > Pseudomonadota > Gammaproteobacteria > Pseudomonadales > Cellvibrionaceae > Microbulbifer > Microbulbifer variabilis. The sequence goes on along the minus strand of NZ_AQYJ01000026.1, from coordinate 346,965 downwards.
CGTTATAGATTGTTTCAGTTGATAAGGGCTGGTTCATCCTGAGCCACTCCAGATGCTTGTTGAGTATAATTATTTAGATTTTCGAGAGGCTTTTGCGGACCCCTAATTGCACGTTCCAACATGCCATCCCAGAAGGCGGCCCTTAAGTTCAAGGCTTTAAGCACTCCGTGACGAAGACGCTTGCGGCCCTCCTCGGTATTGGCAAAATCCAATGCGATTTGGTTTAAGCTTTCTGCATGGTCATCATCAATGAGTGTATGAACAGAGAAGAAGCAATAATCCTCCGGCTGAAATTCGGGTAGGCTTTTTAAGCCTTTTTCAATGAAAGGATAAATAGAGCTGACGATATGCTCTGTACCTAATCCTAAAGCCCCGATAGCTTCTTCAGTAGAGCCATAAAGCAATACTCCGGAGAGCATGTCATACCATATAGCAGGATCATCGGAAATTCCTATTTCTGGTGTTCCGTGTAACGCCCTTTTTCTGAAGCTCTCAAACAGCTGTGCGTGTGGGATGTTCCGGACCCAGCTTGCACTGATCCCGTGAGTCTCCAGCTCTATAAGCTCTTTTTCTTCATAGTGTCCAGACTCTTCTGCGAGATTTTCCAGAAGAATGTTCCGGTGCTTCGGGGTAGTCAATCTGGAAATCACAGCAGTGAGCAAGTTTACAAAATGGGATGAATAAACTCCGTACTGTTGAGCAAAATCCGCGACCGCATAGCGAAAGTTTGGAAGGGATGCACTGCTGAATTGTTTGAGATATGGGTGGTTGATAGCCCTGTGCTTTAGCGCTTCTTCAGAGAGTTGCTCTAGCCAGGCTCTTTTATGATTATTCATCTGAAGCCTTAAATTCCATCTGTTGAGCCGAAAGTTGGCAACCGTAACAAGTAATTATTTCAGTTTGCTAACGAACATCCTGTGTGAATAGCGTTTAATGGTTGCTCGACCAGTAAACGGATTTTGAGTATACGGAGTAAAATTTTTTCTAGCAATATCATGATTATTATTCACGGATTCCGGTTGTTTGTTGCCTCTGTTTTCTTGAGAAAATTTAATTAGTTTTTGGCTGCGGGGTGTGTGGCTATACCTACTTGTAGGTATTTATTTTCTGATATATTGAAGTTAATGGGCTTTCGCCTCTTGTGTTTCTCTTTTCCATTTATTTGTAGTTGCTTTTAATTCAAGAAAATTTAAATTTCTTTTTGTCAGCTTCTATATTTTGTTTATGTGTGTGGCGTAGGGCTGAAGGATTTATTTGGTGTTGAATTTTTTTGTGCTCTTATTGTTGTAAAGCCGAATCGAAGTATAAATTGATATAAATCAATTCAAGGGTTATTTATTTGTGATTGGAGCTTGGAGCTTAAATTGAGTCCCAGTATGAGTGAAAAAGCATAAGTTTGAGTGGTACTGGAAGGATGTTTTTGCTTAGAAGGTTAGTGGAGATTTTGTGATTTAAGGTTTTCTTTACTATTTATATGGTTGGTACCATTTGGATTTTCTTGGCAGTATCATGATTTTATGTCGATAAGTAGGTGGTGTGATTTCAGAGTAGAGACTGCTAACGAGGCAGTAATTGGAAAGAAAATTCTCTTTTAACTAAATGGCTTTTGAGGATTGAGTTACTGGCTAGGGTGGGGCGAGAGATTGTATGTAAGAAAAAAATTGGCATACTTAGCTACCGCAAATGTTCACTGATGTAGATGTAATTGGTACTTTTTATATGGGACGCTCAGTCATCTGACCAGGGGCCGAGTAAAGGATACCTGCATTCTCTATCAATTAAGTTGACCTAGAAGGAAATAGCTACTAACTAATAGCTCATTAAGCCCCGAATGCTATTGTCTATTCTTCTTTGAGAAATGACTGTTTGTACCGCTAGTCTCGCTTTTGAGCAATCTCATTGCACTACCAGCCCGGGCGAATTCAAAGGACCTGCAAGCTTTGCCTTGGTTTTTAGAGGTGAATCGTGGCAGCAACTCTTATTGACTCAGTAGTTTTCTGTGATCTTTTCAGCACGCAGGCAATGCGAGATATTTTTTCAGATAAACAGAGAGTTCAGTACTACCTGGATGTCGAGGCGGCCCTGGCAAAAGTTCAAGCGCGATTGGGGATCATCCCCGAGGAGGCGGCGAAAGAGATTTGCAGCCACTGCAACGCCGATGAGATTGATTTCGTACGCTTAAAGGCACAGACAGAGTTGATTGGTTATCCCGTTTTTGGGGTTGTACAACAGCTGGTAGCACTATGCGATAAAGGGCTGGGGCAATGGTGCCACTGGGGAACTACAACCCAGGATATTACTGATACAGCTACCGTTTTACAGATTCGTGCAGCATTGGAATTGGTAGAAACTGATGTGGGAGCAATCTCAATTGCATTAGCTAAATTGGCGAAAGAGTATCGGGATACGCCGATGGTGGCGAGAAGTAATTTGCAACAGGCTGTACCAATAACTTTTGGTTATAAAGCGGCTGTATGGCTGGCTGGTTTCCATCGACACCAGCAGCGCTTAGAAGAAATTAAAAAACGTGCACTGGTTGGGGAGTTTGGTGGCGCAGCGGGAAATCTGGCCTCGTTAGGGAGCCAGGGATTGGCGGTACAGGTGGGGATTATGGAGGAGCTTAAGCTAGGGAAGCCATGTATTGCCTGGCATACCATGCGAGATAGAATCACTGAGGTAGCCTGTCTGCTGGGGTTGATCACTGGCACGCTGGGGAAAATCGCTCTCGATATTAAATTAATGGCGCAGACAGAAGTGGGTGAGGTTTCAGAGCCATTTACGTCCGGGCGAGGAGCTTCCAGTACGATGCCACAAAAGCATAACCCTGTCTCTTCAGTCTATATCAGTGGCATTGTGCCAATTATCAGGCAGCAGGTGGCAGCTCTGCTCAATGCTATGGAAGAGGATCATGAGCGAGCTACGGGTACCTGGGAAATTGAGTGGGTGGTACTTCCTGAAATATTTTGCCTGTCGGCTGCAACCTTGGCGCAAGCGCGCTTTGCTTTAAGTGGACTTAATGTGTACCCGGAAAATATGATGCGAAACCTAAAACTGACTGGAGGCCAGGTTTCCTCTGAGGCAGTTATGATGGGATTGGGTCCTAAGATTGGACGCGAGAAAGCCCATGACCTGGTATATCAGATCTGTTGTGATGCGGTGGAAAGCGGGCAGTCATTTGCCGAGTTATTGAAACAAAACCCGGAAATATCTGCAAATCTCAGTTCCAGTGAGGTGGATGAATTATTGGATCCCAAGAACTACTTAGGATTGTGTGGTGAGATGGTTGATCAAACCCTGGCCGGGAAGGAGCGGTAAAGATGTTTATTTGAATGGTAAATCTCTTCAGGCTGGGGTTTCTTGAATTATGAAAAACTCAATTCGCTCTGAAGCTATACAGAGATTATGTCTTAAGTATTTATCGGCTTTGGAGCAAGGTGATTTGGAGGCTTTGAAGGCTGTTTTTACAGAAGGTGCGAGGGTTTATTCTCCGATATTTGGGGAGTGCCAGGTTGATGATTTTTACTCCTATGTCACTCAGGCAACAGAAGAACGTCACTTGGAGTTAAAAAATATTATGCAGGGAGTGATGAATCCAAATCAGGTTGCTATTTATATGACTTATACGCGTACTATAAAAGGCAAAGAGCCAGCTACTATTAACACGGTTGATATTTTTGACCTTGCTACTGACCTAAGTGGATTCTCTTCCGTAGCTATCATTTATGATACTGCTCCAGTTAAGAGTGATTTTAATTGAGGAATTCTTATGGGTTAGATTTTTCTGTCTATAGGCATGGCACAAATTTATGTGCCATGCCGCCATCCTGTCTTTTTATAAAACGAACTCTTTATTTAATCGTAGTATAACTAGTGAATGACGCTTTCTAGTGCTTTCACTAAGCCAGAAGTTGGAGTACTGTCTGGTATTGGGCAGTTGAAGCTCTCAGAATGCCCATAGCTATAACCATACAGCAGGTTGCAGGCCATGACCTTATGACCTGCTGTAGTGGGATGTACCGAGTCACCAGTAGGGATTATTTTTCCCTGATCTGCCAGGAACATATTAAAAGAAGCTCTGGCATTTTCTACCGCATTTTTAATCTGGGCATTGTAGTAATCGGTGCAGTAATTTTTGGGGTCTTGCCCGTCAATATTACTTCGGCGAGGAATCATCGAGATTACAAAGGCAATATTTTTATCGGCTATGCCTAATGAAGAAAGGTGACTATATATTTTACCTACCAGAGTAGAGTTATCCGTAATATTTGCTGGTGACAATATGCCGGCAACAACCTGCTCCAGTCGACTGGCTGTGATACCTCCTATATCAGGTGCGGCACTGCACTTGGTTGCGCCATTCATATTTAAGAAAGTAATGTCGTTGGTTCCCAGCTGGATAGGTATCACAACGGCATCTGTGTCGGAGAGGCTTTGACTCAGCTGGCAGGCTTGGTTATCTAGCCATCCGGCACTGTTACTGCCTTCCCGGCACATTTCGGTAGCTACCGAATTGAAGTTAGCAATGGATTGAGCGCAGTTGGCAAAGTTATAGCCAGATGGAACTTGATGACCTGTAGGGTTTAGGAAGCAGAGCATATCGCTTGTGGTGGCTCCTGGGATTCCCGAATGCCAGTAATTCCTGCTTTGTTGTGCCAGGTCCTCTGGGCCAGTTGGACCATTTACAGTTCCGATAGTGTGTATGGGCTTGCCACTGTAGAGAATTTGGAGGGAGCCATTGCTCTCACTTGCGGTAAGCGGGAAACTGGATTTGCCATTGGAGGCATCGAAGAGATGTTGCCAAATTTGGGAGCGGAAGCCATTGGAGTTGAAGGGTAGAGTAGTCATGCCATAGGTGATCGAGTCCCCAATAAGCCAGAGTTTTATGCTGTTGGCATTGCCTTTATTGGGATTGGACGGCTCAGTGGGCTGGGGCTCTGGTTCTGTAGGTACAGGGGTACTTGGCGGAGAGGGTTCTGTTACGCTATTGGACTGGCAGCTAGTGGTCAGGTTTGGCTGAATATTTTCACCCGTGTACTCACCATTAAAACCAAATGCCCGAGCCTCGCCTGGAGGAATAGTGTCCTGGCCGCTGGCAGTCACTGTACCGCTATTTTCGCTTATCAGAGCATTCCAGTGATGGGCCACTTTTTGGTTACCTGGCCATTGCCACTGTACCTGCCATTTCTCAATGGGGGTATTTCCAGTGTTGCGGATAACCACATTAGCCATAAAGCCATTGCCCCAGTCATTTTGGACAGTGTATTCCACAGTACACTGGCCAGAGGATGGCAGTGGGGGGGCAGGTTCCGGGCTTGGTGCAGGTGTTGTGTCTGGTGCTGGAGTTGGCGGTGTTGTTGGGGATTTAGTGGACTCAAACCACTTAAGTGCATAGGCGCGGAACTCTTGCTCTGTAGGTAGGATACCCTGCTTTGCCTGAAAATCGATCAGGTATTGTTTGGCGTCCCGATAGAACTCTTGGTGTGTTTGGTAAATCTGTTTTTTGTTCCCCTCGTTGTCGATCAGCCAGTAGCCGACAAACTCATTAGCCCAGCTGTCATACTCGTTACCATACATCTGCCAATACAAGATAAAAGGAGTCCCCCACTCCAATGAAGTTTTAATCACATTGCGCGAGAGCATATCCTGTGCTTCTCCGGAGCGGGTGCCCCAGTCTTTGAACCAGGATTCACCGTATCCGTACTCGCCAATAAACACTCGTTTTTCAAATGGCAAGCCTGCCTTGGTGGGAAGCTTTGAATTAATGAAATCTAAAGCTTTGGTTAACTCGGTATGTAAGGTGGCGAAGTCTGAGTGTCTTTCCTTGGTAGTCAGGTCATAAGCTGAGTAAGACACCAGATCCACATTAGTGTGGGGCAGTACGGCATTGGTAATACGCTCCTTCCCCTGCATTGCTGACTCAACCCTATTGACTTCAACATAGTGATACAGGTTGACATCGGAGTGGGTTACATTGGCTTTAGCATCATCTATGGCCTTCTGACGAATATTGAGCCAGTCGATTAATCCCTGGATACGTATGGGGTCGATTTTTTCCTGGTTGTCATCACGGGTTCCGTCTGCCTTTTGCACCAGGTTCCAATCCCCTTCCCAGTGGCCGATCATAAAGGTTTTACCAGATCCGTTATATTGCGTTAGCAGGTATTCAGCCAGGGCATAAATTTTATCGTACTGCCAGGTTAGTTCATCTTTGGACATGCCCTTGTTGTCCATCCAGGAGCCTGAATCTTCCACCCAAAACATATAGTGGGAAAAATCCATTTCCAGGACCTCACGATAAGCGGGCACTTCTTCAAGCATGCGTTTGAATTGGTAGTCCAGCCCTTTGCCTCGTAGTTCATCATACAGGCCCGTGGAGAGGGCAATCTTAAGAAAATTCGAGCCCATTGCATGAATGGCCTTGGCAGACTCCACAAGGGAGCCTTCTCCGGTAAAACTGTACTTGGGACTGATTGTCTGGGTACCGAGAATGTAGTTGTAGCGCTCAATTGGGGATAGTGGAGTGCTTGTTGGCGGTTCAGTAGGTGTTGGGGGCGAAGATGCTTGCTTATTACAGCTGGCATTTATCTTGGATGGGATCTGCTTGCCCCCAGAGTAGGAGATATTAAACCCAAAGGACCGCGCCTCGCCTGTTGGTATGGTGGCAAAATCGCCAGTTCCCTCCGCGGTAACGATATTGCCGCTTTGACTAATCTTGGCATTCCAGGAGTGATCGATGACTTGGTCTGCGGGCCACTGCCAGTCGACTGACCAGCCATTGATGGGTTCATTGCCAGTATTTCGAACGACTACAGCGGCCATGTAACCGGTATTCCACTGGCTCTGAACAACCAGGTTCACGTCGCAGCTTGTAGCTGCGAGCGCCTGACCAGAAAGCCCTAATAAAAGTAAAGGGACCATGCTTGCTTTGATGAGTCGGATATGCATCAAGAAACCACTAATTATTAAATTTGTACCAACAGCTAAGGCTCCTTCCTGGCGATAAAGTTTCGTTTAAAGGAGTTATGCTGAATAAATGACTATTGATTCACATCTTCTGTCGGCTCGTGAGTGCTTCAAAATTTATCGGAAGCTAGAGGCATCTCGGGTAGTTCCTGATTGCGCTCCAAATTGGTGCGCGTTTTTGTTGGAATAGTCATAAATTCATCAAAGCTAAACTAAAAACGTTCTGGTCATCTCCGATGATCCTCTCAAAGTAAGTGGAAATTACATCGACCTCGGTCTATGAATGATATCTATATTTAATAAATCCTAATTGCAGATCTGGCATTGCGAATTACCCTGGCTTTTGGTCTGTTGGGAGTTATTGCAAACCTGTGGATAGCGTAAATGAAGTATCATGGAACCCGCGTGCCAAAGTATTAACTTAATAAAAAGGTGCGAATCAAGGAAGAATATTGTCATACCTGTCTAAGCTCTATTCACTGTATAGGTTTGTCTCTATCAGGAAGAAATAATAGAAATAATAAAAGTACAGTCATGTAGTTGTACTTCGTAAAGCTGGCTATCGAGCCAGTTTCTTTCACTGCGTTATCAGAATAATTTTTGCAAGTAAGGTCAGCCTTCTTTCCATGGCTCATGCTATGTATAGGCATCGCTATAGCAAATTATTTGGAGAAAAAATGAATAAAATAATAATCAAGATTTGTGTGGTGCTCTTGGGGCTAGTAGGCGCTACCCCTCTTGCATTCGGTGCGGACTGGTTGCTGGGTACTGGTAAATACGATATTACGGGCCCAGCCGCCGATGTTGGTATGGTTGGCTATGGTGAGACAGGGCAAACAACAAAGGGAATTCACACCCGTTTGTGGTCCCGCGCGTTTATTATCGCGAATCCACAGAATAGTCGGCGCCTAGTATTTGTCTCTGCGGATCTGCAGGGCATTCCCCAGGGCGTTAAACAGGGTGTAATCGCCAAACTTAAAAGTAAGTATGGCAATAATAGGTTCACTGATGAGAATGTCATGCTCACAGCAACTCATACTCATGTGGGGCCTGGTGGTTACGATCACTATGTAATGTTGAATATGAGTGCATTGGGTTACGCAGGAGATAATTATAGCGCGATTGTGGAGGGTATTTACCAGTCTATTGTCTCAGCGAATAACAGCCTGAAGGAGGGCGATATTTATCTGGATCAGGGTACCCTGCTCAATACCAGTGTTAATCGCAACCCAGAACCTTACGCACAAAATTCCGATATTAGTAATTACCAATACGATACTAATAAAACCATGAGTCAGCTCAAATTGGTGGGATCGGATAATGAGGCAATGGGGATTATCAATTGGTTTGCTGTGCACAATGTTTCCCTCGGAACCGAACAACGCCAGTTGAGTAGCGACCATAAAGGTGCGGCCAGTTACCTATTTGAAACCTGGGCTGCTGGCCAGCCCAATACCTCAGATGGTTTCGTGGCGGCTTTTGCCAACAGCAACCTGGGTGATGCCTCTCCTAATGTGTGTGGCCCCAGAGATGGCTGCGGTACTAGTGAATATGCGAGTTTAGAGCTGGCTGCAGAAAAGCAGTTTTCCAAAGCGCAGTCACTATATGAGTCAGCAGCTAACAAGTTGACAGGGGAACTGGACTATCGTCATCAAATCATCTACTTCCCAGGCTACACAGTGGCGGGACAGTACACTGGAGTAGGACAGCAGGATATATGTGAAGGCGCGGTTGGCTGGTCCTTTACAGCGGGTTCTACCTGGGATGGCCCCAGTGGAATTGACGGTATCTTCGAAGGTATGTCTGTAGATAATGAGGGTACAGAATGGGATCGCAGCGAAAGCCTGTTTGAATCTGTAATTGATGGATTCCCGATATTTGGATTGATGAACGCTTTTTCTGCGGTGGCTGTTTTCAACGAGACTCAGGATGATCCCTGCCAATATCCAAAGCCAACCTTTGTAGAGCGTAAAGTGGTGGGGCAAGAGCTGTACACACCCTATTTACCATTTCAGATGTTTCGAATCGGCTCCCTTGCCCTGGTTGCTGCGCCCAGTGAGATGACTACTATGGCGGGGCGCCGTTTGGAAGAGCAGGTGCTCTCAGCTATGCAGGGTAATGGAATCTCTACGGTGGTGATTGCCGGTCTGGCGAATGCCTATAGCGGTTACGTGACTACACACGAAGAATTTGATATGCAGCACTATGAGGGTGGCCATACTATCTTTGGCCCCAACACCCTTGCAGCTTACCAGCAAATCTACACGGAGATGGCCTATGCCATGAACAATAATCTGGAAGTCGATGCAGGCCCAACACCTGCAGATTTATCTAATGACCAGGTGATTCATGTTATCGGGGTGGTTTATGATGATAAGCGTCTTTGGGAATCTTTTGGGCAAGTCTGGAATGATGTCGGTAACAGCTACTCTGCCGGAGACATGGTGAGCGCCTCTTTTCGCTCTGGACATCCTCGCAATAATTTCAGGACTGGCGGCACGTTTATTGAGATTCAGCGAAAAGTGAATGGTAGCTGGGAAACCTATCTTACGGATAATGATTTGGATACCCGTTTTATCTGGACCAGGGATACCGCTATAGATTGTCTGGCTTGTTCCTTTGCTGAAGGGCAGTGGACAATTGGTGAAAATACTCCAGCTGGCACATATCGTATTAAGCATTACGGAAACTGGAAGAGTGGGTGGACAGGAAAAATTTCCAGCTATAGTGGCACCTCAAGCAACTTTACTGTAGCTAATTAGCAGATTCCTGCACCAATTAGATGGCATTACCGAAACTGTGATATCGACATCTAGGTAATGCCATATTTTCTATAAATGCCCTAAATATAATATATTTGTGTGCCATTATAAGTTGCTTGTTCTTCTTTTTATTCTGCTTCTACTATGTAATTCATTTTCCGCTTTTCCATCAGTATAATCGCGATTTCTCCATTCTCTAAAACACATGTAGTCCGCCTGGTAATAAGCAATATAGGGAAAGTTTTTTTACTTTACTGATATATGAATAACTAGCTGTTCTTGCTATTCGCAATGTATGGGTTGGGGTTATTTGCAGATGCAGTGCTTGCCGAAAAGCAGGCTTAGCTAATCCCCAGAATCTATAAAGAACTATGGAAAATTATTGCTCGTGAACGGGGTGAGGCTGATCTAATTCAATAGATTCATTTAGGGACCTCACTGGCCCAGCACGGGCAATATGGTTTGTTGCGAAGAAACATAGGGCAGTGGAGCCTATATAAACATTGCCAATGCCGAGCTTAAATATTATCAATGAGATAGAAAGGCTCCTTCTCTGATAATTGATGTCCTAATTTGTCGGCTTTATGTCCTTTGCGACTAATGCTATTAATTTATGCTTTCAACTGCCTCGACTGGAGGCGCCCTATTCATATAGCGGAATTTTTATGATGTGTCTGATCAATTGTCGAATAAACCTTTGCTCCTGCTAAAAATAACTGACTTTCGAATTTAAGGTTATAACCATGAAAATATTTTTCTGGGCTGCCCTGTGCTCATTACTTTTAAGTAGTAAGGCTTGGGCCCACTCTATATCTAAGGACGCTTTCCATATTGGAATATTATTGTACGATGGTGCACAAACTATTGATTATGCTGGCCCTTATGAGGTTTTTGGTCAGGCGCGTTATCGTTTGACAACCATCTCTGAAGATGGTGAAACCATTACTTCAGCGATGGGATTACAGGTGGTTCCAGATGCCAGTTTTGATCAAGAGAATCAATTTGATGCGGTAATTATCCCTGGGGGTGGCATCAATAAAGCGATGGAGAACCCGGAGATATTGCAGTGGATTAAGGAGCAGTCTGAGCAGGTGCAGTATGTGCTATCGGTATGTAACGGTGCCTTTATTTTGGCGAATACTGGGCTGCTTCATAGTAAGAAAGCAACCACTATTCGTGGAGCCTTCAATTCGTTCGAGAAAAGTTTCCCTGATATCGAATTGGTAAAGAATAAAAAGTTTGTAGATAACGGGAAAATCATTACTACCGCCGGTCTTTCATCCGGAATAGATGGTGCTCTATACCTGGTAAGCAAGATTGATACGATGGAGAAAGCCAGAAGTGTTGCGGCGAAGATTGAGTACCAGTGGCAGCCGCAGGGCGGTTATATCCGGGGTATAATGGCAGACAAAATTATGCCGAATTTTGGTGACTTGCCTGAGTCAATTCAATTTGTTTCTAAGGAATATAGCTATGGCGACTTGGAAGATTGGTATACCGCATTTCAGGTTTCCGGTGATGTGGAGACTGTAAAAGCCTGGTTAAGTGAACAGATGAAAGAGAATCCAGATTGGAAAATTAGTCAGGGAAAATTTATTGATAATAAATGGATATATCGGTTTTCTGATGATGGTATTGTACTGCAGATTGATTTTGTTTCTCCTTCTGAGGTCAATCCTTGGATGATTAAGTTAAGTATATTGGATCAAGCGTCGTAACTTGGCGGTTGTGGCTATTAGTGCGTATGGAATCTCCGTTAAAATTTAAGTTATATATTTAGTTTGCGCTATGAGTTTGCAATGACATTTGATCCAATCCTATTTTTCAAAAAATCAGAATAGCGGGAAAGTGTTGCTCTTGGGATCATCCGATTCAACATATCTTTTACAGCGCCACAAAGTCATTTTTGAGTTACACTGTGAGGGCTCTTCATTGCGACGGTAGCAAATTTGGTAGGGGCGCTCAATCTCCCAGCCCCGTCTTACATTTTTGTAGGTTTGGAAATTTGTGAATGAGGGGTTCTTTCCACCAGTTACTTGCACTTTACAAATGCTATCCCAGTCCATTAATTGGACCCTGACAGAGGATGCCAGGGAGTAAGTGGAGAATAAGCTTAATAAGAGAAGGAGGGCCGCTTTCACAATTATCCTTCCTACCTGGCTTGGCGCCACTCAGGTTTAAAACACCGAGAATGATAGTGTTATAAGCTTCCATTTGCGAAAATTTATTGACTTATTTGAATATAGACTGAAAAGTTATAAAGGCGTATAGGGTCTAAATCTGACTTTTATAGCTATTGCTTTGTGGGGGATTCGGTATCGACTTCCAGGTGATCCCTGAGAATAATTTCTCTTTGTTTTCGCAGCGAATCCAGTTTTTGAGTCGCCTCGTAGAGTTGTTCCTGGTTTATACCAAACTGCTTCCCTAGTTCAATTTGTTGTTCTAGCTCCGTAATTTTATGCTTCGCAGCTGCGGCAAAAGAGGCATATATGGCCTGTTCCTGCCGAGCTTCAAACTCTCGGTAGAGATCGCGAGATACAAGTTCTTCAGTGCTTGGCTTTGTGCGTGGATTATTTTTAGGGGCAAGTGGAGGTGTACGTGGATCGCCAGTTTTCATAGTCTCTGCTAATGATTGCACAGCTACGCTTTTTGGGTTTGAAGAGAATGCGAAGTCATTATTTACATTGAGTTCTGAATACTGGGTAACTACGGTTTTTGTTGAAGGTTGGTGAGCTTGGGTGGAATAAGGAAAATTTGGTTTAGGTTTGTCCCTATCGACTATCCCATCCAAAGCTATGCTTTGATCATTTAGAGCCACTACAGTAATGATCAGTCCAACTAATGTTAGAGCGACCACAATTAGCAAGATTCGCAAGACAGCAACCTCTGATTTAATTGTATGGATGCATTCTTTTTAGCCAGCGATATCAGTGTATAAAATTTTTCTTGGAGTTTTTTCTGAGCAATAGCATTAGTGGCTCTATAGTGCACCGAATCGCTCTCGATTGGCTGATAGCTAATTTTCCGCTTGTCTATCCAGAGTATTTCCCAGTGCACATCTCCGGCTTTTTGGGGGCTGCGAAAGGGTTTTGAGACTGTATTTTCAGGGAGGCTAAATGCCATGGCGAGTGTCCAGTGATCGCGATGGTTTTCTCGATCAATCCACCCCAGGCTGCCGTTGGAGTTACGGTCTGTTGCGTTAGAGTATTTCTGAATTGCTTTATGAAAGGGCAGGCCGGCTTTGATTTCCTTATAGACAAGATCGGCCTTTTCTTGTGATTCCAGGCGGATATGATAGGCGTGAACCTTTTCAATACGCTTGAAGTTCTCTTTGTGTTTTTTATAGTAATGATGGACTTCTTTCTTTGTCACAGATTTTGCGAGAGCTTGGAGATGTGGGTTTTCATCGTGAATATCATGAATCAATCCCATATTTTGTAATAGAAGTTCACGTTGTAGGGCATATTCTATACACTGTTTGACGGTTGCGCGGGATACCTGGTCCAAGGATGAGCTGATTTCAAACCAATCTAACACATAGGCGCTAGTGAGCTGTTGCTTTATGGCCTCGCGGATGAATTCCAAATTCAAGCTGTGCATCTGTACCTTAAGCTGAATATTCTGACGACGATATAAGTCCCATAAAGTCAATACTTGTTCAGCTTGTGTATTTCTGAACTTGTAGCGAGCAATCACTAGCTGCTCCGCTGAATTCCGTTGGTCAGTTGTCATGGAGCTATAGAGCTTTTGCTGTAACTGAAGAATTGGTTTGAGTTTGTTGATATTAAGTGTCAGAGGAGCTGTTAGAAAATCCAGACTGCTGTTTACGTTTGCAGATTGCATGGTCTTTTCAAGCGGGGTCTGGTAAGCGCTGCGAATCAGTTTGAAGAGCTGTTGCTCAACCTGCGTATGGTAGTCGTAGCCTACAGTGTTGTGGTTATCTATTACAGACTTCGTGGTGTTCATCGTGGCTAGTAGATGGCTTTCTAGAAGCCCTTTGAGAACTGACCGCCTGTTGGCCTCTTTATCGTGGCGACGTGCTGCTTTTACAAATACGTCTAATGCCGCTAGAGATATATCTTCGCCATTAACTCTTGCTGCAACACTATCTGGTAGCGTTGTAGGTGAGTCCGCGAAAGCCAGAGTGGTCACTATCAGTACGGCGGCCAATACCCAGATAACTCTCATCAGAATATCCTTAGACCACTGGCTGCGGGCGCCAGTGGTGAGCGCTTAATTCTTGTTGTTATTCACTGACTTTTTGAGCAGCGTGATTGAGGATATGAACCACCATTGCAATGGCATGAGGCACGACCGTTTTGGCCACTTGCAGCCTGTCGTTATGATCGGTACTGGATAAAACAATACCACCATTGGCATAGGCGAGGGCGCCGCCTTGAGTCAGTAAGGGGCGAATATCATCGCTGCTTTGCCCTATAGCAGTAAAGTTAGACATGGCCTGAGCAACCAGTGCTTCGTCATTGAGGTTTTCGCTATCGTAGTAATCTGCAACCCAGCCCTCCCAACCGCTGTGGTTGAGTCCTGAGGTGGTCCACACATGGTGTGGCTGAAGCAGGTCAGTGGTATGCATTACAAAGCCGAGAGTTTGTGCGGTTGGTTGGGCAAGGAATTGGCTGTACCAGTACTGGCCGAGGTTGTCGATAGGTTGAAAGGGGATCTCCTCAAAGTCGTCATACATCGATTTGGAGGAATGGCTACCCTGGCGATAGTTGGCTTCAGTAATACCATAGGTATTGTATTCTGAGTCATCGGCTGACCACCAACCGGTCATTCCCCCATTACCATCATCCAGATAGTCGCCAACCAGCCAGGTAGCTGCCATATTATCAATGCTGTCCCATACGGTAAGCAGGTCGTAGTTGTAGCCGCCGAGATCGTTCCCGTGAACATCTGAACCGCGGGTATGATTTTGGAAATGCCAATAGCTTGTGTAACCTACTAGTGAGGCTCCGGCGTTAAACACTGGAGCGTAGACACAGTCACCAGTGATTGCCCCGCACAGGTAAGTATCTTTGAAGTCGTCAACATCATAAGCGCCCTGGCCAAGTACCTCCGCAAACTCATCTACACTAAATCCGGCCGCATTTACCCAAGCTTTGAGTTTATTGTATTCGGTAGTCTCTGGGTTGTTGCGCATATAGGAAACAGCGTCAATTGCAATGCGCTTATGGGTGATCTGTTGGAATGCTTGGGTAGAGGATGCACTTAAGGCCGCGAGGACTAGGCCGGTGGTGATAATTTTCTTCACGACAGCTCCTGATATGGTTTTTATGTCTTATAGAGAGCGCCTGTGGAAGCCCAAAGGCGAGCGGGCGTAAGTATGCTGGCGAGAAGTGACAGTTTTAATGCGTTTCTATGAAGATAATCAATTGGCTCGGTGTAAGCGGTCAATCTATGCGGTGGATCTCATATAAGGAAACATGAAGAAAAGATTTATAGTTTTTGGATACTTTAAATAACTAATATTATTTCGGGCGCTTTATTACGTAAATTCTCAGGTGAAAGTGTTGATTGTTTATACAATATGGCTGTCTTTAATGATACAGGCTGAGTCCTCAGTTGAAATTTCTTTAAGACTCTTTTTTTAGTATTTTTAGTCATTAAAGTTTTTGATGTGTCGGGTAGATCTCGTACACACTGAGAATGCGATAATCCCCCGTGGTTCTGTCATGTTTCTGCGCGTATATTTTCCAGCTAGTACCTGTACGTATGCCAATAACTGAAACGGTACGATTTGCCCCATTGTAAAACCCCCGTTGATTGCTGGTGCCATAAACAAAGGCTGTCCCGTAAGTAGCTGCTAGATTGTTGCGAAGGGTATCGCCATTAACAGCCGCAGGTTGTACATGAGCAACATCAAGGGCAGTACTGCCTATGACTGGGCGGATGACAAAAGAGCAGGCAGATAGTTGGCCGGTTACCATCATTGAGGGCCCAGTTGCGCTGGGTAAACGATAAAAACCCAGGTTTGCCGCACCGACATCCATATGTATGGAGTGTGTAAAAAACAGGTGTGGATTTGTCGCAAGATAAAAAGCATTACCCCTTATGTGGAAAGATTCAGTTGAGTGCATATTGTGTGTTCCCAGAATGGTTCCAGGACGATATGAATTTCCGCCATTGCCGATGCAGTATTGAGTTATTCCTGATGCTCCAGGATCACCATAAATTCTAACTGGGTAGGTTTTCAGAAAAGTTGATGTATTTGCTTGCAGTTGATTGAATGCGGTTGCCGGTAAGATTGCCATGTTTATTTTCCTTTTATAGGCGTATGAAACAAAAATACCCATAATGTGGCATCTGCCACTTGGTTATGAGTAAAAATAGAAGTTTATTTCCCCCGAAAGCTGCTATTTTTTTGTGACCACTCGCTAGATCTGATTGCCAGATTAACA
Source organism: Microbulbifer variabilis ATCC 700307 (assembly GCF_000380565.1). GTDB lineage: Bacteria > Pseudomonadota > Gammaproteobacteria > Pseudomonadales > Cellvibrionaceae > Microbulbifer > Microbulbifer variabilis. The sequence goes on along the minus strand of NZ_AQYJ01000026.1, from coordinate 330,824 downwards.
TGTGTTTATTAAGGGACTCCGCAGACATTGATGCCAAATTATCTTCTTGTCTCTTTTTTAAACTTATAACCATCACAGATGGAAAGAGGCTTTCGCTTATACTAATAGCTATTACCGGAAGATATCCGGTATTTCTTATTCTTTGTGCAGATCTTCGGCTGTATTGTTCTCCGATAGTTAGGCTGGTCAATAAACCTGATAGATCTGATTATCTGGCGTAACCCTTTGATCATGTATAGTTGCGGGCAACGACGGATGCCTATGAGGAAGTTCGTCAACCAATGATTTAGATAGTGAGGCAAGATGGACTATCAATCTTCGAAAAGCCCCGTGTTGCAATTGTGGAAAAAGTTTGGGAGCTCGGCACTCGGGCGCTGGGCAGTTTCTAAAGTAGTGGCCTTCAAGGCTCCATATTTCAGGTCTATCAAGCCATGCTTTGCCGAAGTGTCCCCAGGACATGTCGAAGTGCTCGTAAAAAAGCGCTGGAGTGTTACTAATCATATTGGAACTGTACATGCTATTGCCATGTGTAATGCTGCCGAGCTAGCTGGTGGCGTTTGTCTTGATGTATCCCTTGATCGACGATTTCGTTGGATACCTGTAGGGATGGAGGTTAAGTACTTGAAGATGGCTAAAACTAACTTGAGAGCCGTATGTGAGTACCCTGAGTTTGAATCTATTGATGCGGGTGATGTAATCATGCCAGTCGGGGTTTTCGACCAGAACGGGGAAGAAGTTTTCCATGCAGATATCACTATGCGCGTATCCCAACGGCCCAGCGCCAAATAAATGCTGTTCTGGAAGGCTTGGAGGTTCTTTACTCCTAAGCCTTGCCTAAGAAGCCGGCTAACCAGCCATCTACCTGTATGGAAAATGTGCACCTGTACTAACCTTGATTTCAACAGGTGTGGATTGGTTGAGGAATCCGTAAAATACCCGGCTTCTTAAACTGTATCTATCTGGAGGAATTATGGGCTTAGAGTGGAAGTTGGGTCGATCATCAGGCCTGCTTGATTTGGTCAGTGATGACGGTGCGGAATACCAGCTGTACCATGCGAAGAGCAATGCTATTACAGATAGTGATGTATACCAGGACTTAACCGAGACCTTGGGTATGGCCGTATCCAAGCTCAATGAGAGTATCAATGACTCTTCCCTCTACTTCCTGATTCGCTGGGAAAGTGCTTCTTCTACATTGACAATCTCTATTACTGACGATAGCAGGAAGAAGGATTCTGATATTGTCGTGCGGTGTCATTTCCTTGCGCTGGAGCCATCGGAGGCATTTACGGAGAACCTGAGGTTTTGGTGTAAGGAATATCTATCTACGGACCAGGGATTTTCCCAGTTTTCCCTTGTGGCACTTTTTGCTGATAAGTCCAGGGACAGCGCTGTTATCCTTTAATACCAAGTCGTACTTGAAGGCTCCTAATGACTGCCGATGAATTGCGGCAGGGTGCAAGATATGAATCAATCGCCTCCGCCTATGTGGGTGAGTAACAGAGTGAACTTATGGATGTTTTGCTGATTATTGATATGCAGGAAGCTTCCTTTGCGGAGCGTAATCAGTTTGATGTAGACGGTACCATAGCCCGCATAAACAGGCTCGCTGCCTGGGTTAGGGAGCGAGATGGAAGTGTAATATTTATACAGCATGATGGGCTTGAAGAAGAGGGACTCCTGCCCGGATCTACGGGCTGGGCACTGCTGGATGATCTGATAAAAAGTGAAAGTGATCTTGTAATTAGAAAAAAAACCAATGATGCTTTTTATCAGACAGATCTAAAGCACACCTTGGAAAAGCTTAATGTAAATCGTCTGATTGTCAGCGGATGGGCGACGGATTTTTGTGTAGATACCACTATTAGGTCTGCTGTGAGCCATAAGATCAATATCTTAGTAGCTTCTGATTGTCATACCTTGAAAGACCGTCCACACCTTAAGGCACAAACTGTAATAGCCCACCATAACTGGATATGGAGTGAGCTGATTACCGACGACACAACTATTCGGGTGGAACTGCTGGAGGAAATTCTGCAATAATTTTCCCTCTATAACTGTTTGCTTATATTAAGGTTTTTTACCGAATTATCAGCTTTTGAAAGAAGTTCAAGGAATTGCCAGGATTTAATTTGGTTTTTTATTATACCAATTAGTCGACTCGATATATTGCTAAGTAATTGTCAGGCCGATTAGAGAGGAAATTTTTATGAATGTGTACTAGTTATGCATTGGATTTCTAGTCGCATTATCGCTTTTCCTTAGGACTCTTGTCGCTATAGGGCATAGTAAGTAAAAGATGGGGCATTCCTTTGAGCTGGATAACACTTTACATAATTGGGTGAGAGCCCATGCCAATACGGTCGAATATGCGTCTTTCTTAATGATTCTTATTTATCTCGTCAGCCTCGGGCAGCTGGGCGCCCTAAGTCTGGTGGTTTGTAGTTCTAGTCACAGCCTGCCGTTTTCTTTTCGTTGTTGGAGTTCTACTCCCCCTCTAGCATAGCCAGGCCTAGTCCTATGCGTTTTATTGGCGCTGTGTGAACTTACTTCTTTAGGTTTAAAATTTTTTGCGATATTTGCCCAGCAAGTGTGAGTTAATTCCTTGAACCCCCTTGCTTTTATTATGCATAAAAAGGGCAGGAGTAAATTCAGCCTTCACTATCATTCTATGCCCGTTTACCGCTTTGTCCCGTTATTACCGCGGCACCGATCATATGTGCTAACCGCAGTGCTTCGGGCACGTTGCCATTATCCGTTGCCTGCTCCAGTACCCGGGCAGCGATATCGGGGTTGCAGCCCTGTACCTGGAAATAAAAATTCCTGAGTGAGTGGATTTCGCCGGCTTTTAACAACGTCTCTTTGCGGAGCCGGTAATCGGGGAAGTTTTGAAGGGCGCGATCTATGGCTGCCATATCCGGCAGCTTACGCATAACGGCAATACAAGGGCGATCGATAGTTTTTGAGAGTTCAGGTAAATCAATAATATTAAAACCACCGACAGCAAGGCCATCCGTAAGGATTACGTTTATTTGACTATAAAACTTACTGTTTTTTAACAGTTCAGCAATGACCTGGGTGGCCTCCATACCATCTTTTTTCACTTCTCCCCATAGCATTCCCTCGAAGCGTGTATTGGAACAGACGATGCCGCTAACCTTTACTGGCGTGCCCCGCCCTTTCTTGAAAGGGGCATCGTCAAATCCGATCAGGCGGATCAGCTTGTTCAAGCGCAGTAGTTCTTCCAGGGATTTCATCACTTGAGATTTTGCTATCGGAAAAGGTAGGGGAAGAGTCGCAGCTTTTCTTCTTGATTCAGTGATTCAACCTGAAGAATATTATTTTCAGGAATGCTCTCTGGATTTGGGTAAAGCTCGATCATTTTTTCCAGGTTATCTTCACGCAATAGATGAAGGATAGGAAAAGGGGCCCGGTTAGTGAGATTTTCAGCATCATTCGGATTTGTTCCGGCAAATTGGTAGTCCGGATGGAAGCTGGCCAGCTGATAAGTGCCTACATAGTTGTAGCGTTCCAGTAGCCATTCGGCCTGATCGAGAAATTGATTGTAGTCGGCAAAGTCTTGCAGATGATCGGGAATAATCAGCAGGGTAGTAAGGAGCTCACTCTCTGGCGTACTGTCGAGTCGTTGCAGTTCTGTATGTAAATCGGCCAGCAGGGCCTGGTCGTTTTTGCTTTCACTGGCTATGTAGCGTATCTGGCCTGCGCGCATAGGTTTGCGCGCAAAAGGGCAGAGGTTTAAGCCCACCACCACATCGGTGAGCCATTGCTCCACTACCTGGACAACATCTTGCTTCATTGCCAATTACCACATAAGGTCATCGGGGATCTGGAAATCTGCATAGGGGTCGTCTTCATCTACCGGTGCTGATGTTTCAGCAGGTTTAACGATAATCTCAGTGTTTCGCTCGGCAATCTTGTCGGCGATTATCCTGGGCACCAAATCAAAACGCGCATCCTGGGCGACAATCACCAGGCGACCGGCTATCAGGTGATCGCGTAGTTCATCACTGACGTAGATGGTTTTGATCTTCTTGTCGAAAGTAAAATTGTAAGCCGTTTCTCCAGAGTAGGGCTGGCGGTTTGTTTCCACCAATTGCTTGATCTGGGCTGCGATAGCTTTCTGTTGAGCAGCGGCATCTCGCTCGGCATTCAGGGCGCGATCTCGAGCAGCTTTCTCTGCGAGAGTCTTTTGTGCGGCCAGCTTGGTTTCATCTATCTGGGGCTGCGCAGACTTCTTAGCAACTTTCTGCTGTTTGCGCTTTTCCTTGCTAACTTGTTTGGCTTTCTTCTTGTCAACAAGTCCTGCTTGCAGGAGTTGGTCTTGCAATGAGGCCATAGTGTGCTTCCCAAAAGTTACATTGGAATTGGTGTCGCAATAGGCGACTATTCGGTCAAAAAATATTCAGAGGCTTTGCCTGAATGTTGGTGATGAGCATTTTACCTGAAGTTGGCCTTAGCATTGATAAGGAATTTTATTCAGGGTGTCCAAGGTTTGCCTGAGGTTGCAGTGGCAATAATTTCATCTGGCTGTTTGCCATCCGCAAGCATCTGAGCACCGCCGGGGATAACCAGTGCGGAACCAGTGGCAATAGCCACGCGCTTACCGCTGGGCGTATCAATATTGCAGGATGAAACCCTTAACTGCCGGCCTCGGTGAAGTACCTGGGACTCTAAGATCAAATCCCCACTGTTGAGCTTTGCTGGTCGTGCAAAGCGAATATGCATATCTAGAGTGGCGAAGATAGATCCGGCAGGTAGAGTGGAGTAAACAGCTCCGCCCATGGTGAAGTCTGCAGCCCAGGCCAGAAGCCCACCATAAATGGATAAAGTTCCATTAGAGAACCAGGGGGAGGAAGGCATGGTAGAGATACAGCGCCCATTTTCTATCTCGACTGCTCGATAACCAGTAAGTAACCAAACTGGATGCATTCGCCCTTCATTGATCGTCAACCGCTGAAGTTCAATGGGCACTTGTTCTGGAAAGTGTGCCATATCACAAAAGAAGGTTTCAGGAGGAGGGCGTAAATAAGGATCAGGTGGCTCGGTGGGCCCTAAGTCTGGTAGAGGAAGCTCTTGATCTGGGCTGACTGGAAAGTCTGCTATTAAGCAGCGGGTACTCCCATAAGCGAGAGTCCTGCCATTTTGGTCGTTGATCTGCAGGCTGGAGAGGCCAACCTGGCTACCGGAGTGAATCGTCGTTGCCCGGCCGACAATGTTCTGAGTACTAGTGGTAATTGGCCGGATAAAGCACATGTTCAGTTCAGAAGTGCTCAGTACTTTACCTGCGGGTAGGGTAGTCCAGATAGCGGAAGCCAGGGGAGCATCAGCGAACATTGCATAGATACCGCCCCAGTAAATGCCGGTACCATCAGCTAACCAAGGTGTAATAGGCATGGAATAGGTAGCTTTTCCAAGCCCTGCCTCAATAGGTTGCATGCCAGTTAAGCGCCAAAAGGGAGGTCCTGGCAGGCTACCGCGAATATATTGCTTGAATGTCTGCAATCCAGGTTGCTGAAGTGCTCGCAGGTCACAAATGGCGCCGCGATGAACTTCGTCGGTGATATTGGTCATCCCCGCCTCCAGTTGCATCTATAGCAAGGTTAATGTGCGGGGGTGGGGGATACGAGATATTGTGTAGTGGATAGGTAGCGGCAAGAATGCCACTACCGAAAACCTATAGAGAGCCTCTATTTTATAGCTAGAGTGGGCAGATCCACCGTAATCGTTGTCTTTTCAATAGGGCGCCCCTCCAAAAATAAGTTTATGGTGTCTTGAACCTCTTCGGAGGCCATAAACAAGTTGTGACCGGCATTTTTTACGGTTACTAAGGTTGTATTTGAAAGACCTGAAACGGCTTCGTGTTGGCTTTCAATATAAGTTCTGCCATCTAGCGTACCGCTGAATAATAATACGGGCACATCACTTTGCGGGTTTGCCCGGAAGCGATTTCCCAAGTCCAGCTCTGGCGCCAAGCCGTCATAATGGTATGAAAAGTTTAAGTAGTCCCCCAGCAGGCTAGCTTTAGCTTGTTCGGCCACCTTGGCTTTGCGTCCTTTATCGATACCGGATGCAATATCCATAGCAGTGGGCATCGGTCTGAGGGTAATGGGAGCTCCAGGCTGTAGGAACCCATCAGGAAAATAACGGGAAGGAACTTTGTTGAAGGCCGGTACCTCTCTCAAGTCTATTGCACGATAAAAAGCGAGCAGTTGGGCTGCACTTTTGGGGTCTGCAATAAATGCAGAGGCTATTTGTTGCATATCTCTGCGTTGTAATAGGGTATCCAGCTTACTCCCATCCCTTTGCGGAAGCTGAATTTTTAGAGGTTGCTTTTCCAGCTTTGCATGGACGCGATGTATCAAGCCTTTAATATCTGGGTAAATCGCCTTCGCTTCGGGCTGCTGATCGATGGCTTTTTGAAGGCGATCCAGATAGGATTCTGTACGGGAAGGTAGCTTAATCGTTTGGTTTAGCCCCTCAGCACTGGAAAGAATAATCCGATCAATAGACCCCTCTATCTCCTTTAAGGCTGCTAGTGCCAAATGGCTGCCGTAAGAAGTGCCCCACAATACAATTTTCTCTTCTCCCAAATGGTGCCGTAGAGCCTCTAGATCACGAGCACTTTCCAATGTGTTATAGGCTGCGAGATCAACACCTTGATCGCGCCAGAAAGAGAGGCATTCAAGAAGGGCACTTTGATGCAGTTCAACATATTTCGAATCGGAGGTGGAGATGAGCGGTGGAACTATCTGCTTAGACTCGCAGTTAGGCAGGTCATTGGAATGCCCGGTGCCGCGCTGGTCCAGGGCAATGACATCACCGTATTCCCGCAATGCCATAAACATTTCATAGCGATAGTTGACTGCCATAATTCCGGATCCGCCGGGGCCCCCAGCCAGATAGACAATAGGCGGACCCGCCTTTTTACCTGTCGAAGGGAAGCGGATATACTGAATTGAAAGGTTGCGGCTATCTTTGATAGCGCGATTTTCTGGGACCTTAAAAAAACCTCTGTAACCATCTGCAGTTTTTTTATTCCAGGTAGTCAATGTATAGGGCTTTTCATTATTTATTGCTTTTGCATGCCCGATAGAGGAGGTCAATAGGAGACCAGCAACTGCTGAACTCCAAAAAAGGGTTAGTCTTTTAAGTCCTTTCATACAAACTTGCCTGCTTGTTAATATGCTTGCTTTGATTGTCTGTGATAGAAAAAGTCAACTCAAGCCAATTAGCTATCCGGTTGTGGAACTTATCATCGGAGCAAGTTCGACTTTTCGTTCTGAAGAGTTATTTGGCATCTTGGAAAGATTTTTGTTGGCCAGATAGCTCTTTTGAAAAAATGTACAGAAGAAATTATCTACATGGTTATTGAGCAGATTTTCTGGAATTTCAGGCTGTTGTAAAAACTGGCTATAATCTGGTTTATCTGTGATTTCTTTTATTGGCAAATCCATTGCTGGAAGTTCCTTTGGATGAAAAATGTGCGGAGTACCGATATTTGTCAATCCAGCATGGCACCCGGAATAGAGTAGGGCCATAGCATCAACGATAAAACCTCCCCAGTCGCATCCGCAAAATCTTGCTTTCTGTAATCCGAAATGGTTCATCATACCTGTAAGGGCATTATTGTGTTCTTTCCCAGCACCTCTGAAGGTAGGCTTGAAGCTGTAACAATGGAGTGCATAATTTAAGAGAGTCTCTCCATTTTATTATTTTTCCTTGAAAAAATAGAAAATCACTATTTGTTTTTTAAGTGGATATTTTCCGGTTCAACTCTCCAAGTTCTTTTACTGCGATACGAGGGTTGTGAAAAAGTAAAGAATTTAAAAGTTGTCACTAAAGTCACAGAGGTTATCGAATAAAGTATATAAAGAAAAGAAAATTTCAATTAATGAGCCTAAATTTGTTTGATATGGGGTGCTTATGTTTGATCTTTTTGTGCCAGTTTGATTGGTTCCAGGGCGTTTATTGGACGGCGATTAGGCAACTAGAGGGCAAAGTATTGGATTTGTTTGAGCTGCCATACAGAATTCTGACTCTTCTGCTGGTTTTTATAGTGCCCAGTGGGGAATTGTTTTTCTGGTGAGAGGCTTTTTCTATGTTATTAGAATGATGCGGGGGAAAGTCAAGTGGCCTTTGGATAAACTGCAGTAGGCTTTCTTTAGTACCAGTTACAAATTTATGAAGGTTTGCGATGCTAGCTGTGGAGTCGCTCAATGAGTGATCAATGCCTCTTAGGCTAGCTAAACTTGGAAATCTTGTGGCGTGTAATTCTAGAGATTGTTCACTTATGAAACATATAGGCGTTCTATTCACCATTTAGTTTATTGAAGGCGTTTATCAATAAGTGTGGTGCAGTTATTCTAAATTTTCTGGAAACCGAATAAGTCAAAATAAATTTAAGAAAAATTTTCCAGAGAGAATTCTTTTAAAGTGTGTTTTTGACCTAGCAGTCTGCATTTTTGATTGGTTTTGTGAATTAATGGTCATAATTTTATAAGTCTCTGAAAGCTTTGTGGTAATTCAAATAAGTTTTTTTGGTGTTCGTCCAGTTTTAATTACCGGCTTAGCGCTAGTCGAGTTAGTGATGAAGCTCTAGGCGGTTGGCACACTTCCAATTGACCAAATACTTGTTTGCCTATGAACAAAAGCTGCCAAAAAGATATGGCTTCATGGGTCGGGGAGTATCGTTTGGGGTTGAGGCGATATTTTTCTTCCAGGGTGAATATTTCTGATGTGGATGACCTGGTGCAAGAAGTTTTTGCGCATCTGCATTTTCAGATGAAGAAATCTAATACGAATATTAGAAATCCAAGGAGTTATATCTACACAATTGCGAAAAATCTTTTGGTAAGCCATGGCCGCTACCAGAAATCTCGCTGCCGTGCATATCATGAGCCACTTAGTTCTGAGATAGATATTCCAGATGTGATCACACCTGAGCGAACGGTTATAGGGATGCAGGATTGCCGTCGTGTCTGTCAAGCTATCCTGAGATTACCGCCAAGAGCAGGTACAGCATTTAAATTTCATCGCTTTGAAGGTTTAACTTACCAAGATATCGCCGAGCGCATGGGAATCTCCAAGGAGTCAGTAAAGGAGCTAATTCAACGTGCATTAGTTCGAATTCGGAAGGTAATGGAAGAGGCCGTTTGACGTTGCCGATTTTGACTAGGCTAAGTGAGACATCTTGAGGGAAATTTCAATAGATTAGTTTTTTAATCTTGGTGTTTAAGGCGTTGTTGATTTATTTGTTGTTTTGTATGGGGGATTCATTTTTATCAGCTACTATTTTCTATTTGGGTGTTGGAAGTTGGAAGTTGGAAGTTGGAAGTTGGAAGTTGGAAGTTGGAAGTTGGAAGTTGGAAGCTGGAAGCTGGAAGCTGGAAGCTGGAAGCTGGAAGTTGGAAGTTGGAAGTTGGAAGTTTATATCAATTAAAAATATAAGTTTTTGTTGTTCTTGATTTATGTTTGATGTTCTCTGGGCGGGTAATCTTAATCCCCCCTACCGCGAGTGTGTTGCGTCTTTAACTTGGTTAGGCCTGAGATAAGGTGGTGTTTGGCTGACTTAAAAATAATAGAGAAAATAATATAGAGAGACTCAGTATGATGATGAGCCTTCGTAAGAAAGAAAAGTTGATTGCACAAGCGATTCGTACCACTAATCCAGTCAATAATCATACCCCTTGGTATAGCGTTGCGATTGCCTGCATGGTAATGACTGCGACGCCATTGACAGCCTTATCTCAGGATGACCAAAGCGAGGATAAAAGTAGTCGAGCAAGGCAGCCTATCGAAGAAGTTACCGTAACAGCACAAAAAATAGAGGAGAGTATTCAGGATGTTCCTATCGCTGTCTCTGCCTTGTCGGGGGACAATATAGATGCCCTGAAGATTGAACGGGGTGAAGAACTACTTCGTGCGGTGCCTAACGTAAACTTTTCCAAATCAAACTTTAGTACCTATAACTTCTCAATTCGTGGCGTTGGTACCAAGGCTGTCTCTGCTGCAACCGATCCGGCGGTGGCGGTGAGCTTCAATAATGCACCACTTATTCGTAACCGGTTGTTCGAGCAGGAGTTTTTTGATGTACAGCGAGTAGAGGTGTTACGAGGACCTCAAGGTACTTTGTATGGCCGAAATGCGACTGCTGGCGTGGTTAATATGTTGCCGGTGATGCCAGAGGATGAATTTGCTTCTGAGATTAAAGCTGAAATAGGTAGCTATAACTCAAAGCGCACAAGTGGCATGTTTAACTTGCCGGTGGGCGATACCATGGCACTGCGGCTTTCAGGTGCTATGACCAAGCGTGATGGCTTTGATACCAATACCTACACTGGGAACGATGTAAATGATAGGGATCTTTATTCCACGCGTGCCATTTTTGAGTGGGAACCCAGTGAAACCTTTAGTGCAAACCTGATCTGGCAGCACTTTGAAGAAGATGACAAACGCTCACGTACTGGCAAGCAGCTATGTACCACCGACCCGGGACCATCGACGATCGGGGATACTGAGCTAACAGAAATTACTTCTATTTTCTTTAGCCAGGGGTGTATGCCGGCATCAATTTACAGTGATGATGCCTATAGCGCGCCGAATGGAAGAGGGTTTGCTTTTGTGTTGGTACCCCAGTTTATCAATTTAGATACTGGATTTCCGATTATCGACTATTACAGTAATCCCTATGGAAATGCAGAGCAATCAAGGGATTTACGTGAGATTGCCACCAGCTATGATCCAGTTTTCCGTGCTGAAAATGATTTAGTGCAGCTGAATTTTGAGTGGGAATTGAGTAATTCACTCACTTTTTTCTCCCAATCAACTTATGCAAAGGATGATTACTACTCTTCTCAAGATTACAATCGTTATGTATCAGACCCAATTTTTAATGATTCTGCTGAATTTGTTCCCACCCCTGGAGGAATTTATACTGATCCACAGTTAGGCCCCTCTGATGGAATATTAGCAGTAGATATTAGCCGCTCCGATAATAAACAATGGAGCCAGGAATTCCGGTTACAGACATCTTTTGATGGGCCCTGGAACTTTTCATTAGGTGCTAACTACCTGGACTTTAAAACCCAGGATGATTATTTTGTATTCAATAATATGTTTAGTTTGATTGCAGAATATTTTTATAACGGTACCAGAGACCCTGATACAGGTTTATTGATTTCTGAAAAATGTATTGATCCAGAGCTCGGTGCGGGTGATATGGATTGTATTTATGTAGATCCAAATTCACTTGAGAATATTGATGAGGAGGGGCACAACTATTTTCTTAGCAGAAACTTAGTGGAAACTCGCTCATGGGCCCTGTTTGGTGAGGCCTATTGGCAGATCACAGAGGATGTAAAACTTACCACAGGTTTGCGCTACACCGATGACCGTAAGCAATCAACTCCTGTACCTAGCCAGTTACTGTTAGGTACAAGCTTTGATAGTGAAACAGGAGAAATAATATCGGGTCAGCGTTCAGGTGGGCTTGTTCACCGAGGATATCCAGAGGGAGATCAAGTTACTCAGAATTGGCAGGAATATACGGGCCGTGCGGTACTAGATTGGCGAGTAGACACCCCCTTTACTGACGATACCATGTTTTATTTATCTTTTGCTCACGGTTATAAGGGGGGCGGCACTAATCCACCTCGAGCAGAGATTGATCCAACCGTAGTGCAGTATCAACCCCTGGAGGACTCCTTTGAACCGGAGTTTGTTAATGCGATAGAAATCGGCTCCAAGAATGTAATGTTAGATGGAAGTCTGACATTCAATGCCAACGCCTTCTATTATGATTATACAGATTATCAAGTTTCCCAAATTGTTGATCGCATTTCTTTAAATGAGAACTTTGATGCGGAGAGTATCGGGCTTGAGCTTGAGCTGGCGTGGCAGCTTACAGATAGCACCAGAGTTGATATGAATATGGGCTACCTGAAGACTCGTATCGCAGATGGTGAAGAGTCTATTGATGTTATGAATCGCACTCAAGGAAATGAAGATTGGATGTTGGTAAGGCCTAGTATTCAGGTTCCTTCAAACTGTATTGCACCAGTGGATTTGGTTGAAACAGTTGCCGCCACCGGCAATGTGCTTGCCATTTGGTCACTCTGTGCAGGCTCTGCTCTATACGGTTCATTTACGCCAGAGATAGAGGGCTTTGCGCGCTGGGACTTGCTTTATGGTGTAGATCCTTATAATCCACTCACTGATGCTCCAAATGGAGGGCGGGGCTTTGCTGCTGATCTGAGTGGTAACGAGCTACCTAATGCTCCGCGTTTTACTGTGAATTTTGGTGTCGAACATACTATTCCTATTGAGGACTGGGATCTGACGTTGCGGGCGGATTACTATCGCCAATCTGAGAGCTATGCACGTGTTTATAATACAGAATATGATCGTTTGAAGGCATGGAGCAACCTTAATGCTTCTGTGAGCTTGAACAACCCTAATTCTGAACTGTATATGCAGCTCTACGTGAAAAATATATTTGACGATGCGCCGATTACAGATATGTTTACAAATAGTGATGATTCGGGTCTTACTACAAATGTATTTACTTTAGAGCCTCGTATTGTTGGGTTTAGTGTCAGTAAAGGCTTTTAATACTTTTACTTTTTAAACCCGGTATCGGAGGCCTGCTGATTAGAGTAGTCACAGTAAGTTAGAATGCGGTATTTCATCTCTTACTTACTGTGGCTTTTCCTTTGTCTTCTTCTGATAGATTGCTAATTTACTAATATCTAAATTAAATTAATTTTTAGATTAATAGAGCTGATATTTATTCTCTTTCAAGATTAGGTTGGTTGTAGGGAATAGCTTCTCTAGCGTATTCTACTATGAAGGTACTGTAATTGTAGGGCCTGATTTCCTTTTGAGGGATTAATGTTGCATGACATTATAAGAGGATTTGAATAGTAGTATTTTATATAAAGGTAAGGGTAATAAGAAAATGCTTTGAAATGAAATTCATTAGTTATTTATAAAAAATACCGCTAGCGGTTGCCGGCGGTATTTTAAATTGGCTACCTCGAGGGTTTTTTAGGGTACAGTAAATGAGGATTGTGGGTTGGTTGATACAACGCCATTAATTACACAGGCACTACCTGAACCTACACTCGGAATTTGAGCATTATTAAAGGTGATCCTTCCTGTTGATTGATCGAAAGAACCTGTTAAATCTCCAGCGCAGTTACCAGTTACGGCGGCAACAGCAACATTCTTTAAGGTTACTGTATTGTTTGCGTTTCCTATCAGGTCATAGGGAAGATTATTGAAGGAGACACTGTTGCACATATTGAGGAATCCGCCCGATAGCGCAAGACTGCCTACTGAAGCATCTGCGCCGGTGGAATTTACACTGCCTGAAAGTGTGCAGTTAAGAGAAATTCCTTTTTTAACCGTTAGGGTGCCAACATTTGCCAAGGCGATAGCACCCGGAGGGGACCAGGTTTCGGCGTTGGCTAGACTGGTAACCCCAAGGGAAACGAGACAGATAGAAGCAGCGGTAAGGATCTTTTTCATAATAATAATATTCCTAGTAGCTTTGTAAGTTACGGCAGGCGTAGTGTCAATACTTGGGTATTTATAATCCGCCGCCTTTTAATAAGCGCATCATCGCTTGGAGGTGATTCCACTTATAGCCTAGAAAAACTGAATAGGGTTTAAGTATCAACACCATCCATCCTTAAAGACGAACAGGGACGATTATTGGGGGGAGGGATAATTCAAATAGACGCGATTTTATCGGTAAAGAACATTCTTTATCCTCAAATTTAGTTGATTATAGTCAGAATATTTTATATTAAGATTTCTGTACCTAATAAGCCTTTACCACAGTGGGATTTGGTTATCCTCAATATTGGATCTGTTGAGCGATAATGATTTCCATTTTAAACATTTTGGAGTTTATATTTTTTATACGATGAGTTCATACTTCCTGGAAAATTAAAAGATGTAGCCTGGGGGATCGAAGGGATGAATGAAGGCTGAATGTTGGCGAACTGCCAAAAGTGGTCTGAAGTGACTATGATAGTACATCCTGCATTTTCAAATTTATTTAAAAATAAGTTGGGATATAAATTTTTACGGTTTTCTGTGGTGCGGTAAATAAAAGTCGTGAATTATTTAAGATAATACCACTCTTTGTTTTGAGGATTTAATTGAACTTGGTAATGGGGACTCTAACATTTTTGGAAACTTCCCTCCGGTGGATTGGTTGGAATTACCTATCAGATCTCCGACAGTGTGCCTCAACGAAAAGTTAAAACTGGCATAGCCGATCTTCTGGTTGTCATCTCTCTTATAAATGGAATCTACTTCCTGCCGCTATGTGAAAGCTGTCTTCTGGATCTGATTTCTAAGGTTATATCAGCCATTTGTAATGGTTAACAGAATGACTGTTCCTGGTGAATGTGGACAGGGAAGAAGGCTATTGTACTTGCCTGTGATCAGGGCCCTGGCGCTAAAAGATATACCGGGCTGGTCCAATCTAATCCCTCTAGGAAAGTACCTACTCCATGCTGAGTTTTTGTCAGTGATCAATATTTTGTTGGTTGTTTTTTGTACATTAGGGTGATGTCGCTGGATCTTTGCTCTCCCGGCCTCGTATTCATATTGCTATACTCCGCGCCCCTGAAAGACCCCTATCTTAGTACGGAGAACTTGATGTCTGACTCACAGTGCGATATTGGCTTTATCGGCGCCGGTGTGATGGGTAAGAACCTGATCCTGAACCTGGCTGACAACGGCTACAAGGTTTGTGCTTTCGATCTGGATCACAATCGGCTCAACGCACTGCTGGAGCAGGACAAGAAAGAGCGCGGTGATCAGCCGGCACGGGTGGAGACCTGCAATTCGTACACCGAGCTGTTGGCAAAAGTAAAGGCGCCGCACCTGATTATTCTGTCTGTGCCAGCGGGTGCACCAGTAGATGATGTTTGCTGCAAGCTACTGGATGCAGGGCTTAAAGCAGACGATATCGTGGTGGATACCGGTAACAGCTTGTGGACTGACTCCGTTGAGCGCGCCAAGCGATATGAAGGTAAGCTGATCTTTTTTACCACGGCAGTATCCGGAGGCGAGGTTGGTGCCCGTTTTGGCCCCTCTTTGATGCCTAGTGGTGACCGTTATGCCTGGAGCCGTATAGAGCCGGTTTGGCACTCCATTGCAGCCAAGGTCGATAAGGCCAGTGGCCAACCTATCGAGCGCTTTGAGCCAGGCAATCCTGTACGTGAGGGAGAGCCCTGTGCGGCCTATATTGGTCCCATTGGTTCCGGTCACTATGTAAAGATGGTGCACAATGGTATCGAATACGCTGATATGCAGATGATCTGTGAGGCCTACCATGTGATGCGCAGTGCCCTGGAGATGTCACCAGCCGAGATTGCTGAAGTGTTTCGAGAATGGAATCGCGGCCCACTGAACAGCTACCTGATCAATATCAGTGCGGAAGTTCTATCCACCCTGGATTCTGTCACCGAGCAGCCGCTGGTTGATGTGATTCTGGATCGAGCCGGCCAGAAGGGAACAGGGCTGTGGACGGCAATCAGCAGTCTGGAGGTGGGATGTCCGGCACCGAGTATTGCCGAAGCAGTTTATGCTCGTTCCCTGTCTACGCGTAAGACCCTGCGCTCTCGTGCTGCTCAGAAACTAAAGGGGCCGTCAGTATCCCCGGTAGCGGTGGAGCAGCGTGATGAGGTAATCCAGGAGCTGCACGATGCCCTGTACTGCGCGAAAATTTGTGTATACGCCCAAGGCTTTGACCTGATGAAGCTGGCTGCGCGAGAGCAGGGCTGGCAGCTGAATTTTTCTGAGATTGCGCGTATTTGGCGGGCGGGCTGTATTATCCGTGCAGTATTTCTTCAGTCTATCAGCGATGCTTATGAGCGCGATGCCAAGCTGTCCAATTTGTTATTGGATGACTTCTTTACTCAGCAGATTGCCGAACACCAAAGCAATTGGCGTCAGGCGGTTGCCAGTGCCACGTTGAATGGTATTCCGGTACCGGCACTGTCTTCGGCTTTGAGTTACTACGATGCGTTCCGCACAGAGTCCCTGCCAGCTAATTTGCTACAAGGGCAGAGGGACTTCTTCGGCGCGCATACTTTCTCCCGTGTGGACCAGCCTGAGCAGAGGAAATACCACGTACTCTGGAGTGAGCCAGGTCGCCCTGTTGTAGAGATATGATCTGATAGAGAGTGAGGGGAAGAGCCCACATATATTCTGAGGGTAGGAGTGGGCTTCACCCGGTGGGCCTCCCGGTGCGAATGGCACCGGGTAAGTACTCAGAACGCTACTTCTTCCACTTCTCGTACCCGCTCATCGACTTCTCCACGTGAGGCTTTGGCTACTATTTCCTCCACGCTGGCAGCCTCCATATTTACTCCGCCAAAAGCGGCAAGCAAGTCCTTGAGCAGAGCTGAGATTTCAAGGGTCATTACGGCAAAATCGGCGTCAAAGCGCAGAGCTGCATTATCTGCATCGGCGCTATCGGCTTTTTCCAGTAATTCATCGTTGAACTTGACGCGTTTCAGGGAGAGCTGGTCGTCAACCAGGAATTCAACTCCTCCACGCCAGACCAGTCCCAGCTTGTGGACTTGAAGCCCCGCCACCAGGTGGTTGTGTATCTCCTCCGCGCAAAGGTCTTGGTTTTTGCAGCGGATCACACTACCGCTGTCTTTAGGGTCTCGAAGCTCACATTCATGGCCAAAATCAAACTGTATTGGCGCTTCAGGTGCGGTGAGCCAGTGGGTCATGGTTTGCTGTGGCAAATTTTTGGCGGAAAGGGGGATTACCGCAAGGCTGCTGATCGCTTCGCGGAGGTTTTCCAGCAATTCCTCTGCGGCAGATGCTGAGGAGGCATCTACTACGACCAAACCATCGTGGGGCGCGATATAGGCGTAGTGTAGGCGCGAGCGAGCAAAGGCTTTAGGCCGCATTTCAAGCAACACTTCATCCTTCAGGTTTTGTCGCTCTTTGCGACCAACCTGGCGGGCCTCTTTTGCGGAGATAGCTTGGGCCAGCTCTTCGACTTTTTCATTGACGACTGCCGCGGGCAGAACCTTTTCCTGTTTTTTGGCACAGACCATTAAGTAGCCATTGGTTGCGTGGACCAACTGGTTACCGTGGCGTCCAAGGGGGGGGACCCAGCCATAGCGAGAGGAGTCCTGGCTGCCACAGGGTATAAATGCCTGTGGCTCCAGTAGTTCGTTGAATTTTTCAGCATCCAGGCTGAATTCTTTGGTTAAGCGATAGACACGAAGGTTTTTAAACCACATACATCAGGCCATTTGTATTTAGTTACGAGTGCGGCCGACAATTATGCGGAAACTGGGGCGGGGCAGCTAGTGAGCTGTTTCCAAATGCCAGATTGGAGACGATTGCACCAAGTTCTATTGCTGAACTGACTGGGGCCAGCCATAGTGGCCCCGAAGCAGAAAAGGCTATTTCTTCACTAAGTTATCTATGGCTGGACCGGCGTCCCTGGAAAAATCTGTGGGAGTGAAACCCAGCAACTGTAATGCTGTGGCGGCAATCTGATTCTGGTACAGAGTGGGGCCCCCTGATACTTCACCATGTGCTTTGATATCCGGGCCCAGTGCTGCAATCCAGATTTCATCTGATCCGGGCATGCCATTTTTGTGTGGGTGGTCTTCCTTGCCAAAATATTGAGTCAGTGCCGGGCCGCTGGCGTGGTGTGGCCAGGCTTCGGCAATGTTACCGCGGCCATGGTCCACGGTTATTATCAGGTTAGTATTGTTTCGGTAGCCTTCGATAGATTGCAGGGTACTCCATAGGTCTGCGAGAATTACATCACTGCGATGGGCGGAATCGAGGTATTGGTGGTACTGTTCATCGTGGGCGAAATCATCGGTCTCACCCAGGGCTATATAGAGCATCTTTGGCTTATTATGGATTAAATATTCTTTGGCGAGCCCATAGGTGAAGGCGTCCGGGCGTACATCCTGCCAGAAAACTGGCAGCTGGCCTTGCAGTTCATTCAGAAATTGAGCACGCTGGGATATTCCAGGCCAGTTGGCGGGTTCCAATCCTGCATTGACAAAAACACCGCTTCGATCCCGGTTGATAATAGCTGAGAATACGCCCCAGCTACCAAAAACAGCTACACTTTTTTCAAACTCTGGTTTGTTATTTAACCATTCCAGGAAAGTGATATTGTCATTGGGTAGTGGATCATTGCTGTTAATTTTTGGATCGGCGCGCCCGGTGAGGATTTCATTGTAGCCAGGGTAGGAAAACCACCAGCCGTTAGTGATATTGGCAAAAGATTCCTTGTCACGGTTACCGGCCAGAAATCCGCCTTTTTCTATTTTATTCCAGATAAAAGGAAAAAGTTTTTCTCGCTTTACCTTTGCTGATTCGCCTCCAAATTGCTTGATCAATTGATCTTTATTCTCCGTAAACTTTTCGTGATTCAATATTTCCTGGTCGTAACCGGAAAAAACTTCCTGCCAGCGCAAGCCATCAATAGTTACCAGTACCAGATTATCGGCAGCCTTAGAGTGGGCGCAAAGTGTTATAGCCAGTATTGCCGTGAGAAGGGCCTTCATAGAGTGTATCCTCTGTGGGCGTTGCCCAGTGTTATTATTTGTTATATCGCGCTATATCTCTTTATGGTTTGAGCGATGCCAAATTTTACCGAAAAAACACGGTAAGAAAAAACTACAAGCTTATTCAGCTTTATTTTGCTAAAGGGCAACTGTTTAGGTGAGCCAATTTAAGCATCCAAGCAGCGCTCATTGGGAGCTGCCTGGATGCTTATGGAAAGTTACTTAGAAATCCAGGATAACTGATAGTGATATTGTGCACGGAGCGCCCCCCCAGGCACCGCCTGAAACTACACCACCCAGGTTGTCTTCATCAAACGGGTTAAGGGGAAGCGAGCTTAGTATTCTGATTAGAGGCTCAAAAAATATTCCGTTCTTAGGGAGTCAAAATTAGGGATAGGCTCTGATAGGGCACAAAACATGAGAAAATGGGTTATACATTGATGAATTGGAAGCCCCGGAGCTTTACGATAAAATTTCGGGGCGTGAGATGGAAAAACTCATTTAGGGTCAAGAGGCAATTTTCAATGAAATTCCAGTGCAGGCCTCTATTGCTGACCAAATAATACCGACAACCGCATTCCAAACCTTTTCAATAGTGACTGCGAGAAGTCCACGTAAAGTTTTGGCAAAGTTTAGGGCCATATCTTCCAGAGAGTCTAGAAAGTAGTCTCTGAGGTCATCATCAATTTCCTCGGCCAAAATTGCGTTGGCGATGAGCTTTGCTTGCAGCGCCAGCGCAGCCAGTTGGCGTTCTGAAAAACCGCGAATCTCGGTGATATCGTGATTGATAACTGTGGAAGCTGCATCTTTGATATTGGAAATCAGCTGGTTAACGTCAAGTGACATGTCTAATTCCTCAGCGGTTTAGAAAAGATTCATAGGTCAGGGCCTGGTCCATGGAGATTACAACTTCATTTTTGAAGAGAGCAACAGCAGTAGCACGCAGTCCCTTATCTTCATCTTCCTTTCGCATTCGATTTAGACTGCTGGAAATTTTTTCAAGGGAAGCAACACTTGGTGGTGCAGATTCAAAACTAATATTGCTATCTGTAGAGTCAAGGTAATTGTTGATTTTTCTCAAAGTAACCTTGCCGGGGACAGGTCGGGTATTTGATTGCATGGCCAGCGCATCAATTTTACCAATTAAGGAGTGATAGTTTTGGCTTCTCTCGCTATAGGAGCCTTTGTTGGTGCCATGGGAAACCGAGGAAAAGAATTGCATCAATTCAGCATTGACTTCGGTTAGGCCAGAATAAAGCTCCGCATCATACCTGGGAGCAAGCTGGGTACAGCTACTGACAAGAATCGCCAGAAATAAGCACAGAGTCGATGCTCTTTTCATTGGCTGGTTGGCTGACATCTCTACTCTCCTTGCTGTAAGTGTATTGTTGGTGACTGTTGTGTTCTGGAAATTTCTTACCGGCACGAGCAGTGCGCTTTGTTATTGGTTCAGGCTGGCTCTATGGCTATTTTTTCGCTATGGCTAACGATACTATTTTGTCGCTCGTAATAAGATAGCAGTAGCCTCACGGCCTCCTGATTGTCAAAGTAACGAGAGTGTACCCTGGCAGCCAGCTTGTCTGGGAAAGTGCCATATGAGCCAATAATACGCTCATAGCAATGATGGGCATCTGGTACTGCCGATCCGCTGGCAAACCAATCTGAGTGAGACTTGATATCAATCCACTCAATTAAGTCTTTGCGCTGGGACAGTTCAAGTACTTCATTCTGCAGCCAGGGTGCTTGCTTACCTAATACTTCAATTAGGGAGCCCATTGTGAGTATGCGAACAGGGACTCCAATGGGGGGAAGGTCAGCAAACAGGTCAACAGTGACAACACTACCGAAGCTGTGTCCGACAATGGTCACCGACTGGTATTTTTCTTGTGCAAGGCTGCTTTCCAATTGTTCACGTACTCGTCGGATTATTTCAAAACGTACCGCAGGTTTGCCCCTGGCCGCAGGTTCATTGGTGAGGTAGCGCTTACAAAAATCAGAGATGTCTACTAATAGGGAGACCGGCATTAATGCCACTATTGCCGTGGCTACAGCCCATATTCGCCAGCCACCAATGTACTCCACGGAGCGCTTCAACTTTTCCACCAGGAAGAAGAAAGGGTTGTCTGTGGCTGGCTCTATGGCCTCAACAAATAAAATAATGGTACCTAGGTACCAGACAATAAAAGCAAGAGCCGATAGCGTCAGGCCAAAAGTTAAGTATTTACGTCTAAGTACCCCTTTCCAGATGTGAAGATTGGCAAGCCAGAACCAGATCAATGAGAATCCTCTGGCAAGCCGAGTTTTCAATGTTTGCTGAGTAATACTGGGAACCAAGTCGTTCCAGTATGCCTCCACAAGATCCAGCTCCTGGGGCTGTCCGCTCGAAGCTACTCGTAAACGGTGGACTCCAGGGGGAATAGAGGGATCTGCAATGGGAGTGAGCGGCATGCGCTCGCTTGCTGCGATAAGTCCTTCGGTGAATTCGGACAGCTGAGCAGTGCTGGTGACCCTCGTTAAGCCGGGAACCAGCAAAATCAGGCTTCTATTCATGATGCTTCCAAATGATCGGTAAGGGTAGCGTGAGCACTCCAAATTGATCGAAGGCCAATAGCCAACTAAACTTTTGTTGTTCGGTGCTGCTTTGAGAAACGAACTTCCTTATCTTTAGGTGTATGCTGGCAGAAAGTCAGCAATGGCACATTCCAGTGCCGAAAATTTGTTCTATAACCGGGCTCACCCAGTGATCGTGATTAAGGTGGCAGGAACTTGGAACCCAATGAATGAGTCTTGTCCGATTTATATGTGATAGGGCAGGAGAAGTAAACAGGAAATTTTCAGGAAAGTATCGGGTAATCCAGAAGGTTCTAAGAAATCTGAAAGTCTGTTCGGTATGAGGGCAACCGCTTCACAAATCGGGCCCAAGTGAGGGAATCGACAAAGGCCCATAAAATTTACTCAGCAAGCTCGGTTTTCAGTTCAACTAGGACAAACTCATTGCCATATAAATCTTCAAAGTGTGCAAATTCTGCACCAGCTTCAGACCTGTGGGGCTTAGTAAACTGAACACCGTTATCCACCAGGCGTTCATATTCACTCTGAAAGTTATCCGTATAAATGACGGCGCATGGTTGCCCGGCAGTTTGTTTTCCGACACTCTTCTCCTGATTTTCTGAGGAAGCTTGAAGTAGCCAGATTCCTACATCTTTCTGTTTTGGTAAGCGGACATGGACGAACCGAAGGGGAGGCGCTTCGGAGTCGACAAATACCTCAAAGCCCAGCTTATCTCTATAAAACCTGATTGCCTCTTCGTACTCCCTGACCAAAATTACCAGTCTACCAATGGAGTTCATACTCTCCCCCTATTACATTTTACATTTGGATCGGCGTGAGTTTTCTTTCCTACATAGTGTAATCATTTTCAGTAACGGGGAATTTTACTTAAAAAGAAAGGGGCGTGAATCCGGTTGGTTGGAAAGCACGCCAGAAATAGGAGGTTAAACAGAGTTTTCGTTAGATTTGAGGTTATACACCTCAATTTCTACATACTGAATACCTCTGATGCGCTAAAACTATTCTACATATATTTTCACTTTTATTATGTTTGAGTCTGTTAGGTAAAGTGAGCTTTTCAGATGAAGGGTGGATTATTGAACACCTAAAGCAAGCGGAGAATATCTGTGAGATTGCATAGTTTAAATGAAGTCAAGCCCTTGTTTTACTGGATTGCTCCAATCCTCTTTTTTTCCCTCTTACTGGTTGCTGCATCTTCACAAGCTTGCACGCGGATATTATATGGAACTGGTACAGGGAACTATATCACCGGAAGAAGCATGGACTGGAGTGATATTAAAGCTGCTATGGATTTCTGGGCATTTCCAAAGGGGATGCAACGCAACGGAGGGGTTGGTAGAGGCTCTATTGAGTGGACATCCAATTATGGTTCTGTTGTGATCAGTATCTATGAGTCTGCGACTTCAGATGGGATCAATGAAGCTGGTTTAGTGGGAAATCTTCTATATCTGGCTGAAGCGGATTACGGTAATCCGGAAGCACGGGGTAAGCCAACAATTTCGGTTGGGGCCTGGTTACAGTATTTTCTGGATAACTTTCGTACAGTTAGTGAAGCGGTAAATGCGATGAAGCGAGAGCCTTTCACCGTGGTTGGTACAGATCTGCCCAATGGCAGGCCGGCTACCGCACATATTGCTCTTTCTGATCCATCTGGTGATTCTGCAATATTTGAATATATAAAAGGGGAGTTGCAGGTTCATCATGGGAAACAATACACGTTAATGACAAACTCGCCAATTTATGGACAACAACTAGCTATCAATACCTATTGGGACCTTATTGGTGGCCAGAATTTTCTGCCTGGTACTATTAGTGCAGCTGACAGGTTTGTGCGAGCTAGCTATGCCTTGGAGTCATCCCC
Organism: Microbulbifer variabilis ATCC 700307; assembly: GCF_000380565.1. GTDB lineage: Bacteria > Pseudomonadota > Gammaproteobacteria > Pseudomonadales > Cellvibrionaceae > Microbulbifer > Microbulbifer variabilis. The sequence continues at coordinate 307,796 of NZ_AQYJ01000026.1, read as the reverse complement.
GAAATACAATGCGCGTAGGGATGCATTAGCTTCCGTGTTCTCACAAATACGCGCTGTTAGCGTTCCTCTGGGGATGAGTAATCCAGAGAAGCCTAATATCGCCTCGACACTGTGGCGTTCAGTGATAGACCAGTCTGCCAAACGCTACTATTTTGAATCGGTTATCAATCCCTCAGTCATTTGGGTGGATCTTGATAAGTTAAACCTTAGTCTCGGTGCTCAAGTAATGAGTATGAAACTGGATGTTCCTGAGAATCTTGGGGGAGAGGTTGTTTCTGAATTTAAGCCGGCGAGTCCTTTCAAATTTCTTGCACCAAAATAAGACCTACAATTCATGATGTTAGAAATATCTCTCACTTCACCTCAAAATAGCATCTAGTCAATATAGGGGAAGCGGCTTTTGAAAATGATGATAAAATTGTCTGTTCAAGCGGCGGAATATGCCCTTTTAACAGTTTAATAATAAAAAGTCTCTTATTGGTGCGATTTTGCTTGACTAGTAGATGGGATGTATTTGAACGGGGTGTTGTGAGTGGTGGTATATATCAAACACCACAAGCGGATTTAGTGGTAAGTAAATTCAATTCGAAAAGTGCATCAGAGAGATTGACTCATTCGCGAAGGAATATTGAGAAGGCTGTAGCACTACCTAGAATAAAAGTTGCCTGGGGATTTCGCCTTGCTGGTAATTTTCTATTCTTTACCGTTATTATATTTTCTATCGTTCAGGTATCCACTCTGGAGCTGGATGTTGGTCTGATAGTGCTGGGAGTATTTCTTGGGATGTACATATTGGAAAGCTACGTAATAATTGCTTTCTTTTGTAAGCAAGCTTGGTGTGTAATTCCTATGCATGTGTTTTCAATTTTATCTCTGTTAAGTATTTCATATGGAGCAATGCTTTCAGTAATCCACTTTTTAAATATGGGGAAAATTCAGTTTAATAAAGGCTCTCTTGCAGATTTGATGTGATGTTGAATGTAGGATGTTTAACATGTGGCGAAAAAGGAGGAAATAATGTCTCAAGAGCTTACTATTCGCCCAATGACAAGAGGGGAAGTGGATTTATTGGTGGATTGGGCGGCAGAGGAAGGCTGGAATCCTGGGTTAAATGATGCGGAAATATTTTGGAATACCGACCCTGAAGCATTCGTTGCAGCATTAAAAGATAAGGAGCTGATAGGAGGTGGAGCGATTACTTCCTACGATGGGAGGTATGGATTTATGGGTTTTTTTATTGTGCGGCCAGAATTTAGACATCGAGGCTACGGAGACTACTTATGGCATATACGTAGAGATAAAATGTTGGCGCGGCTCTGTCCTGGGTCTACTGTTGGATTAGATGGCGTTTTTGACATGCAAAGCTACTATGCCAAGGGCGGATTTTCTTTCTCGCATCGTAACCTGCGTTTTGTTTGCCGGCCCTCAAGCAGGGTAAAAACCCTTGAAGGGAATGTTGTTCCTCTATGCCAAGTGCCTTTTGATCATCTAAACCAATATGATCGCGCTTGTTTTCCTGCCTGCAGGGGTAAGTTTCTACAGGGGTGGATAGCTCAACCTGAGGCCCTGTCTTTGGGGTACTTAAAGGACAGTCGCCTTGAAGGGTATGGAGTAATGCGTCGGTGTAGAAAAGGATTCAAAATTGGACCTCTATTTGCAAATGATCGACAGGTAGCGAAGTCCCTTTGTGATCAGTTATTGGTACATGCGGCAGGTGAGGAAGTATTCTTGGATGTTCCAGAAAATAATCCTGCAGCAATGGCATTGGCCCGAGCATACGGTATGGAGGAAATTTTTGGTTGTGCCAGAATGTATCTAGGGCCCAAACCGAAAATTATGCATAATCGCGTGTTTGGCGTTACAACTTTTGAGTTAGGCTAATGCAAAAGCGAGATTTGATTGGTTATGCCGGTAAACCTCCGCATCCTCAGTGGCCTGATGAGGCTCAAGTTGCCGTGCAATTTGTTCTTAATGTTGAAGAGGGGTCCGAATCTACACTGGTTAATGGTGATGGACAATCTGAGTCTTATTTACATGAAATTTCTGGTAGGCCTCCCCGGGTAGGTGAGAGGGATTTTAGTGTTGAAAGTATGTATGAGTATGGTGCTCGGGCTGGAGTTTGGCGTTTGCTAAACCTATTTGAGGAGAGACGGTTAAAGTTAACTGCGTTTGCTACGGGGTTGGCGCTGGAATTAAATCCAAAAATTGGGGAGGCCCTCTCTGCAGGGGGGCATGAAGTCGCGGGTCATGGCTATCGCTGGTTGGATTATAAGACAGTGCCAGTTGAAGATGAGCGGCAGGGTATTAGGCGCACTATTGAAATAATTAAGCACATAACAGGATGTCCACCTAGAGGTTGGTATACGGGTCGGACGAGCCTTAATACCAGGAAATTACTAAATGATGAGAGTGATCTTATTTATATTTCTGATTCTTATTGTGACGACCTGCCTTATTGGCAGTCCAGTGTATCTGAGAAATTGATAGTACCATACACCTTAGTGAACAACGATATGAGATATCTAATGCCTAATGGTTTTTCATCGGGGCAGGATTTCTTTTTATTGTTGAAGGACGCTTTTGACTGTCTTTGGAAGGAGGGAAAGAAAAGCCCCAAACTGATGAGTATTGGTTTACATGGTCGTATTAGTGGGCACCCGGCCAGGGCTATGGCTATTGCTCGATTTTTAGATTATATCATTACCTTTGAAGCTGTTTGGATTTGTCGTCGGGAGGATGTTGCTAAATGGTGGATATCTAAGCAATCTAAAAGCAATAATATATAGAGTTTTTGGGGAATATCTTGAGGTTCTGAATTTTCCTGGTATTTGTATGATGGTTAGTGCTCTACACTTCACTGAACTCTCTACTTGAGTCTCTGCATAAAGTTGAAGCGATTGATTTTCGATTCGGAGTGCGGATCTCGGCATAGGGGCATAAAAAATTCCTGTTTGCACCTATCTGATAAACAATGCCTTGGATCATGGACCGGGCAAAGAATAGCTACTCATGCGGGGCTTTGAAGAGGCAGCTAATGATTTTGGTATGAATTAAAAAGGAATTGGCTGATATTCATAGCATGCCGCAGAATTCCTTATTAATCAGCCTGGAGTGGATTGCGATGATGTGGGTGCTTATGATGAATCATGGAGTCGCTTACAGGAAAAGCTGCCTGCGCTAATACCCTCAACAAAGTTAAGGATGTGTGCATCCTATCTACTTGATCAAACAGACGTGAGGGTTGCAATAAAGAAGATTGACAATACTGTGGATATTATCTTCAATAGTCCAGCGAGTCAAACCAGCCGACCCCTTAAGCGCCGGCCGATTGAATTGGAAAGTAGCTAGTATCGGACAAGTTAATGTTGGCTACTTTGAACTAATATGTTTCCACTCTTATGCTGCTCATAGATTGTGAAGGGAAGGACAGCTGTGTCAGTGGCTGCGGAGAGAACACTGTCAACAAGATAGGCCCCAAGAAGCGGTGCAAAATTCAAAGATTCGCTGTTTGAATGCATTTTGCACATGTTGTACGACAGCCCGCTATAAACTCTAGGGATGGATTCACAATTAGTTTTCTGCTTTTTTAAGTTTCTTGCAATTTCGAGATCTGTGCTTGATAAGGTGGTAACGGTTCCGCAAGCTGTTAGAGAAAAAATGCTAAATATTAAAATTAGACTTTTCATAAATTATATAACTTCCTTGAGAAATTAATATTCCGGTTTAAAGCTTTTCATCTGTGACTGAAGCGCTATGGTGGCCGGTATCCTTTAACAATTTAGTGCCCACACCTATGAATGTTGGTTGTGACGCTTTAGGGATTACAGACAAACTTAAATTTTTATTGCTTCTTCCATGTCATAGTTGAAGTGAATGTATTGACTAGAAGGTTGGATGTAAAGTTCCATATTCTTATTTTGATTGAAATTTAATCTAAAAAGTATCTATCTAGCCCCCAGTCTTTTTAATCGACTTTTTTCTATTAGCGCCTGAAAAATGTGATTGCTTAGCAAGGACTATAGATAGTGTCGTGAGAGGGAGTGGGTGAGCAGCCCATCCACCGGGCTCACTCCGATGGATGGTAACGGGATCATTCTATTTATAATTAATAGGCACGAAAGGGAGTTTAGTTTTTAGTTGGGATTGCCTGAACAACTTTAATAAAGTAATCCCAAAAGTTGGCGACACTTTGGATGTGTACTCTCTCTTCTGGCGAGTGGGCGCGGCGAATGGTGGGGCCGAATGAGACCATATCCCAATTGGGGTAAGGTTTGGCTAGAAGGCCACACTCCAGGCCGGCGTGGATCACTTTCACTTCAGGCTCTTCTCCGGTCATTTCTTTGTAAACACCCTTCATCATCGCGAGTAGTGGTGAGTTGGGGTTTGGCGTCCAGCCGGGGTATGAATTATCCAGTTTGGTTTCTGCACCGGCCAATTCAAAAGTAGCGGCTACATCCAGGCTGTGCTGATCCCTAGCACTATCAGAAAGGCTGCGTACCAGGCACTGTATTTGAACCCGGTATTGGCCGTCTTTTTCTATAGTGACCACGCGGGCCAAATTGTTGGAAGTGTCAGCAATACCTTCCAGTGCGGTACTCATGCGCTCCACGCCATTGGGGCAGCAGCGAATAGCGCGAATCAGCTTTTGTTGACTCGTGATATCCATTGTATTGAGTGGTGTATCGGTGCTCTCCAGGCTAACTTCCAGTGCCGCTTCGTTATCCAGCTCCCGTGCAATTTGTGCGCTTTCAGTATGGACAACCGTTTGTAGTTGCTCCTGGTTGTCAGCAGGAACTACGAGGGTACTAAATGACTCTCGGGGAATGGCATTGCGCAAGCTTCCCCCATCTAATGTAGCGATTCTCAAAGTAGGAATTTCACGTAGGGCGGCATCGATAATGCGGTTGGCAATCTTATTGGCATTGCCACGTCCCTTATCAATATCCAGCCCTGAGTGGCCTCCGCGCAGGCCGCGTACAGACAGTTTATATGCCTGACTGCCAGCTGCTACAGGTATTGCCTTGTAGGGCAGAGCTGCATTGACATCGATACCACCGGCACAGCCAATGTAGAGTTCACCTTCGTCTTCAGTGTCGAGGTTTAACAGCAGATCGGCTTCGAAGTAGCCTGGCTGCAGGTTCTTAGCACCGGTCATGCCCGCTTCTTCATCGATGGTGAGCAGAGCTTCCAGGGCGGGGTGGGGGATATCTGTAGACTCCATCAAGGCAAGAATGGCGGCGACGCCGATGCCATTGTCGGCTCCAAGGGTAGTGCCTTCGGCGGTAATCCACTCACCATCAACATGCGGTTTGATAGGGTCGGTGAGGAAATCGTGTTCAGTATCCGCATTTTTTTGCGGCACCATGTCGACATGGCTTTGCAGCGCCAGAGTTTGATGATTTTCCATGCCCGGTGTTGCCGGCTTTTTGATAATAACATTGCCAATCTCATCCAGCTGCACATCCAGGCCGCGGGTTTTGGCGAAATCGACAATGTGCTCAACAACTCTATCTTCATGCTTGGAAGGGCGGGGGATTTCACAAAGTTTGGCGAAGTGTTTCCAGAGAGGGGTAGGGTTCAGCTCAGCAATATTGCTCATTGGTGGCCTCAAATCATTCTTATGGGATTAATTGTCGTTTCCTGTAAAACCTGTTTATGGGGTCGACCAAAGGTAACAGGAAAGAGCCCGGCATTTGCCGGGCTCTTTGGATGTTGCTCGTCGTTACTTTTGTGGGGCCTCTTCAGTTACCGAGCTCTCTGACAAAAGCTCGAGTGCAATGCGGCGTTTATCTATGTCCACCGCAGTAACTTTGACATTGACGGTCTGCTCTAACTGAAAACTTTTCTCATTGTGGGTGAGTGTTAAGTGTTTGCCGTCAAATGTGGGTAGATTCTTTTTATCGCCGTTCAAGCGGACAAATCCATCAATGCCGTATTGGTCCAAGCGTACGCCCAGCCCAGCTCCATTAACCAGGACAATCTTGCCAGTAAAATCCTGACCTACTTTATCCTGCATAAACTGAGTGTAAAGCCATTGTTCGAGGGCTCGATTGGCTTGGCGTCCACGGAGCAGGCTATCTTGCAGGCTCTCGATTTCTGTGTCGCTCAGTGTTTTCGCAGGACTATTCTCAGATGCTGCGCGCAGTACGCGGTGGTTATACAGGTCGTTGTACTTGCGAATGGGTGAGGTTACGGTGGCGTAGGCCTCAAGTCCCAGACCCAGGTGCGCACCGGAGTTGTTGTTGAGCTGGCCGGGACGCAGCATGCGCTTCAGCACTGCGAGAAGGTTGCGCATTTGCGCATCTTCATGGCTCTCCAGGTGTTTAACCAGCGCTAAATAGTTCTGCAATTGGCTGAGATCGTTTTCCGCATGTTCTGGGAGTAATTCCTTTAGAAGGCTTCTTACTTCGCCCATCCGCTCTTCGCGAAAACCCAGGTGTACTGAGAAGCAGCCCTGCTGTAATTCTGCCAGTTTTGCTCCGATGCAGATATTGGTGGCGAGCATAGCTTCCTCAACCATGCGCTGGGCAATATTACGCTCCTGCTTCTCAATACGCTCGATTTTGCGCTCTTTGTTGAGGTGAATTTCATAGTCAGGGCGCTCTTCCATTGCCAGGGAGTGCCCTGCGCGATATCTGGCGCGGGCCTCATACAGAGCGGCAAGGTTGCGCAAGCTTTCTTTTTGCGCTTCCGGTACCGCGGACTCATCTCCCTCTATGAGTTGGCTTACCTGGTTGTAGCTCAATTTATATTGGGAGCGAATTGCGGCAAATTCATAGCGGCTTGAAATAATTTTACCGTCGCTGTCGATATCGATGTGTACTACCAGTACAGGGCGCAACTCATTAGGTATCAGGGAAAAAAGGTCCTCACATAGGCTGCGCGGCAGCATAGGCAGAGTTTCGCCAGGGAGATACTGGCTGTGGGCGCGCTTAAACGCCTCGAGATCCAATGGGCTGCCCTCGGTGATAGCACTTGAGGGGTCGGCAACGGCGATATGCAGGGTCCAGCCGTTTTCGCTAGGCGTAACGGCGAGGGCATCGTCCATATCGCGGGTGGTTTCCGCATCAATAGTGACAAAGCCCAATTCGGATAAGTCGGTGCGCTCAGAGGTATTGGTGACAATCTGTTCAGAAATGGTTTTAGCCTGTTTCTCCGCTGCCGGACCAAACTGCTCAGGTAGCTTGTATTGGGCCACTACATAGGCATGCTCAATGCCAGGCATTTCTGGTTTACCGATAACAGTCTCAACTTTTGCCTGGGCGCGCCCGTCCTTAAAGGGATGACGATTGACTTTGCAGGCGATAAATTCGCCTGGCTGTGCCTTGCCCCTTGCTTTAGGAGGCAGGAAAATCCATCGAGACAGGCCATTCTGAGTGGGCTGGATAAAGTGCCCTTGACCTCGCTGTACATATTGGCCAACCAGGTAATCCAGCTGGCTGTCGAGTAGGGCATCTAATTCGGCTGTCAGTTTGCCTTTGCTCTCCTTTGTAATGCAGACGCGAACCCGGTCACCTGGGAAAACACGTTCCATTTCGTTGGGTGGCAGAAAGGCCTCCCGTCCATCCTCCAGCTCCACGAAGCCAAATTTGCCATTGCTGCCGCGTACCCGGCCTTCGGCAAAGTCCTTACTGGAGCGAATATCTGTTTTCAGTTGTGAAAGTTGTTTCAGAGCGTCGGCATTCAGCATCGAGTTTATCTCTCGGGTCGATTTGGGCGCGGATTCTACCAGACCATGCTGACACGATGTAACGGAGTCCGGTAGTGGAAGAAAGTATCCCTGTGCTAATGGGGCCGCGCGGTGGGTTGAAGGGGAGGTCAGGATTGCTGACCGCTTAGGCGACTATATTTTCGCAAGGTCGTTTATCCTAAAAAAATATGCTTTATGTGACAATTTAGCTATTGCTTTGTGGTTATGTGCAAAATATGCAAACTTTATCTGTCGAAGGTGGATATAATCTTACCCCTGAATAAAAACAGATAAGGGCTGTGGTTGTTCCCCAGCTGTAGAACCGGCCTTCCGGAGAGGAACAGTTAATGAGTATTTTTTCCCATTCCGCCTACGATAAACACGAACAAGTGGCGTTTTACCAAGATGCTAAGAGCGGACTCAAGGCAATTATCGCGGTACACAATACGAATTTAGGTCCCTCACTGGGTGGCTGTCGCATGTGGCCATACGCCGATGATGGTGAGGCACTGAATGATGTATTGCGCCTCTCCCGAGGCATGACTTATAAGTCTGCAATGGCGGGGTTAAAGCTCGGCGGCGGGAAATCTGTGATCATCGGTGATCCGCGCAAGGAAAAGACTCCTGAGTTGCTGCGCGCCATGGGCGAATTTATCAATACCCTCGGTGGTCGCTATATCACCGCTGAGGACTCCGGCACTAGTGTCGCTGACATGAGTGTGATTGGTGAGACCACCGAATATGTATCCGGACTGTTTGCGGGCTCTGAATACGGTGGTGATCCGTCTCCTTCTACAGCCTACGGTGTATTTGTGGGCCTTAAAGCTGCGGTGGAACATCGCTGGGGTAAAACTGACCTTACCGGCCTGAAAGTTTCCATCCAGGGCGTTGGTAATGTGGGTTTCCGCCTCGCTAAGCTGCTGAAAGATGCCGGTGCGGAGCTGTTCGTTACCGATATCTTCCAGGACAACATTGATCGCGCAGTGACTGAGCTGGGCGCGATTGCTGTAACCGCTGATGAGATCTTTGACCTCGATGTGGATCTATTTGCTCCCTGTGCCATGGGTGCGATCCTCAATGATGACACTATTTCCCGTCTAAAAGTTGGTGCGGTGGCCGGTGCGGCAAATAACCAGTTAGCTGAAGAGCGTCACGCAGAAGCATTGCGTGAGAAGGGAATCCTCTACGCCCCGGACTATGTAATTAATGCCGGTGGAATAATCGATGTGTACTACCAGCAGAAAGGCGACTACAACGCTGATGAGGTGCGTGCGCACATTGAAGAAATTGGCAGCACTATGAAAGAGGTGTTTGTACGTGCGGATGAGACTGGTGAGACTACGGCACATGTTGCTGACCGTATAGCCGAAGAGCGTTTTGGCCACCATTCTGTGACTGGCGATACCGAGAATAAATCCGGCACTGTAGCCGCATAACAGCAGTTTAACGCAAGAGAAGTGTCGGTGACCTGATCGCCACAGGCGATTGCTATGATCATTTCTCTCTGTGATGTATTTTTTGGGCACTTCGGTGCCCATTTTTTTGTCTGATATTTGTCCGATCGATCTGGCAACCGGGTAAGATGCCAGATCCACTGTTTGAATGTGCTGAGGGTTTAGCAGATATCAGGAGTGAATCCTGGCCTAAACTTGCCATCCTGAAGCCGCGGTTATTAAGAGGGAGTGACAATATGGACTTGCGTCCAGTACTTATCAGTGTCGTTATTGCCACTGCAGGTCTTGCCGGTTGCGGCAAGTCTGTCGACGATACACCCCATGCGTTATCTGTGGATAAAGAAGCCGCTGCCAGCAGCAAGGCAGCAGCCACCGATAAAGAGGCCTATGTACCGCCGCCGGAGCTGGATATCCCCTATCACAAAGAAGTTCTGCCCAATGGGTTGACGGTGATAGTGCACGAGGATCGCAAAGCCCCGGTTGTCTCCACCAATATCTGGTACAAAGTGGGCTCCAAGGATGAACCGCAGGGCAAAACTGGCTTCGCACATCTGTTTGAGCACCTGATGTTCAACGGCAGTGAGAACTATCCAGGTGAATACTTCGAGCCTTTCCAGCGCTCAGGTGCTACGGATATGAATGGCACCACTAATAATGATCGCACCAACTACTTTGCTACTGTGCCTAAAGGTGCCCTGGATATGGCTCTGTGGATGGAGTCTGACCGAATGGGCCACTTCAAGGGCGCTATCACCCAGGAAGTTTTGGATGAACAGCGTGGAGTGGTAAAAAACGAGAAGCGCCAGGGGGAGAATGCTCCCTATGGAAAGGCTTTCGACATTATTGCCAAGAGTACTTTTCCGGCAGATCATCCTTACTCCTGGACGCCAATTGGATCAATGGAAGACCTGGATAATGCCAGCCTGGAGGATGTGAAAAAGTGGTTTGCAGATCACTACCAACCGGCAAATGCCACTTTGGTAATTGCTGGCGATGTCAGTGTTGATGAGGCTATGGACAAGGCGCGCAAGTATTTTGGCGATATACCCAGCACAGGAGTACAACCGCGAATTAAAAACTGGGAACTGCCTACCCAGGTTAAAAAACGGGAGGTGGTACGAGACCAGGTGCCGCAAACTCGTATTTACAAAGTTTGGAATGTTCCTGCGGTAGGTAGTAATGAGGAGCACGCACTTGAGCTGATGACCTCCTTGTTGGCTAACCGAAAAAATTCACTACTTTATCGTCGCTTGGTGCGGGATGAGCAAGTAGCGACGAGTGTGAGCGCTTTTTATTATGGGCGCCAGCTGGCTGGGCAGTTGATGATTATTGTCGATGTGAAACCTGGGCAGTCCCTCGATAAAGTTGAAAAACTTTTGAATAAAGAATTGAGAGAATTTGCGAAAAACGGGGTGAGCGCAGAGGAGCTACGCCGAGTTAAGCAGGGAGAATTTGCCGGGTTGGTGAAGGGGCTGGAAAAAACCGGTGGCTTTGGTGGCAAGAGCGATATTCTTGCCCGCTCTGAATTTTATTATGGGGATCCTGGGGCCCTGCTTAAAGGTGTGGAAGATTATGCCAAAGTTTCCGCGCTTGAGGTGCAGGATGTGGCAAAGCAGTGGCTAAAGGATGATTCCTATACCCTGATCATTGAGCCCGAGAAAAAGTACACCGCCGCCACAGAGGGTGCCGACCGCAGCAAATTGCCAGAGGTCGATAAGAATGTAGAGTTGGAGTTGCCCAAGCAGCGCGAATTTACATTGAAAAATGGCCTCAAGGTGGTTCTGGCGGAGCGTCATGATACGCCTGTGGTATTGATGAACTTGCAGTTCCGCAGTGGGGCCTCTGCCGATCAGAATAAACCTGGTCTCGCCTCTGTGACTGCTCAAATGTTAAATGAGGGTGCTGGAGACCTGGACAGTCTGGAGTTTAGTGCGCGCTCTGAGGAGCTTGGGGTGAGTATTGGCGGGGGGAGCGGACTGGATTACAACTCCATCAGTATGAGCGCCCTCAAGACCCAGTTGGAGCCCTCTTTGAAGTTGTTTGCCAAAGTGGTGACTGAGCCCCGTTTCCCTGAGTCGGATCTTGAAAGGGTAAAATCCAACCGCTTGGATGCCATAGCCCAGGAAAAGGCACAGCCCCAGGGCTTGGCTCTGCGTGAGCTGCCGCCGTTACTGTTTGGTCCAGATCATCCCTACGGTTCACCGTTGACCGGTTCCGGTACGCCCGAGGGGATAAAGTCAATAACCCGGGAAGATCTGGTGAACTTCCAGAAAACCTGGGTGAGACCGGATAACGCCACTCTGACGGTTGTGGGGGATGTAACGGAAAAAGAAATTGAGCCATTACTGAACGAAACACTGGGTGGTTGGAAGGCACCTAAAACTGAATTACCAAAAATTGAAGTGGCTAAAGTTGAGCGTCCCGAAAAAGCCCGAGTGTATTTGCTGGATCGCCCAGGAGCGCAGCAGAGTTTTATCATGGCCGGTTTGGTTATGCCTCCCTGGCAACCCCAAGGTGCTGAGGCCTTCGATGCAATGGCCAATATTATCGCAGGGAAATTTACTTCCCGAGTAAATATGAATCTGCGTGAAGATAAGCACTGGTCATATGGAGCTCGCGCTGTTTCTATGGATACAGAAGGCCAGCGTCCCTACATTTTGTTCGCGCCAGTGCAAACGGATAAAACCGCACCAGCAATACAGGAGTTGGTGAAAGAGTATCGGGATTATCTCAGTGATCGTCCAATTACGGAGAAGGAGCTCGAAGATTACCGAAATGATGAGGTACTCAAGCAGAGTGCACGCTTCCAAACCAAGGGGCAATTGCTTTCCAGTATTAATTGGCAGGTAGAAAAGGGGCTGCCGGAGGAGTATATCGCTGAGTACCCACAGCGGGTGGCCGCGCTTGATACCGATAAAGTTGAAGCTTCGGCACAGGAATTCCTGGCCCCCGAGCAATTTACCTGGGTCATTGTTGGAGACCTGGATAAGATCAAGGGAGAAGTAGAGGCGCTGGATATTGGCCCGGTAGAAGTTCTGCCTTCAAAGGATTAGGGCTTTATCAGACTTTTGAAAAAGGCCTTTTATGGCCTTTTTCAACCTGAGTTTGTAGCGCATATTTAAAAACTTTCTACGATAAAAAAGTACTTGAATGCTTGATTTGCAATTCAAATATCTCTGCTAGAACCGATTAGTGAATGGTTATGGGGGGCGAGCTCAACCAAAGCCTGTGAAATGAATAAATGCCCATCGATTTTACGCGGCTTTGATGCCAAACAATTTAACAGAAGCTGTAGGGTTAGTTTGGGTGCCTTAACTTCTAGATGTATTAAGAGGCTACTATAAATTATTTTTTGCATTACAGGTGTTTCATAAGTCTTATTGTTCAACTTGCTTAGGTTGGTTGTTATGCTGCCGCCCCCATCTACTCTGGAGGAAGGCTGGGTGAATCAACGGTAGCATGGGATATATCAATATCTACGAATGCAGTCCATTTTCAAGGTGCGGATAGTATCGTACGCGCAGTTTTCCAGGCGGTCAGCTTCTTTGTTGGCTCTGGGAGGGGCTGAAAATCTCCTCTCCACAGCCGGTTACCTTATAGATGTTAAGCTTGGTCACAGTCCTATTGACATAGATATGTGCAAAGCCTGGGGGCACGAGCTTTCTCTGGCGGATTAACTTGATTACTAGTAATCCGCTGCTGGATGGGCATTCATCTAATTTTTTCGGAGGTAAGTGTATATATTTTCTGTTTAACATCAAAGTCTGTATAAATCACCACTTATTGATTTCGAAAGCGGATAGAAGAAGGAAATAATATCTATTTTTTACGGGGGTGCGAATTGGGGTTGGAGTTGCTGAAAAAATAGTATTTTAATTCACGTAATTTCAATGTGTTCCTTTGGTTGGGCACTGTATGGTTTAAAGACCCTGATCATCTCTTGGAGTTATTATTCAACAATGCGGGCTTTCATAAATATAAATCCTGTTGAGGGTGTCGGTATTAATAGTGAGCAAAATCAGGAAGTATGGGTGGCAGGATAGCGTATAAGTCCCACATGAGGCAGGGAAAACCTTTGGTGATCACTTGCCAAGCAAAAGGGATAATTTTCTACCTCAGAATAGAGTAATAACTGTATATATAGTTGTCAAAAGAACTCTTTTGATTAAGAGTGTCACGATTATTTGATTTGCATACCATTGATAAATGAAATGATTGTCAAATTGAAAGAGGGATTTGCCTTCCCGGAAAGGTCGCGCAGGCTGGATGATTGTGAATCCTGTGTCAAAGCATATTATACATTCTGGGATAGTTTATCAGACCTGTTTTAACTTGCTTCATTGTTGTCGATCAGGAATCCTACTACTTCTTGAAAAAAACAGTTTGAGATCCAAGCTGTCTTTAATTAACCAGAACCAGGGGCATGCAAAGGTTGGTTATGCTATTTCCTGGTTTGCTAAAAGATGAAGCCACTGGCAATGATATTGTGGGGAGCAATAATACTCCAACTTTCTAGTGAGTCCAACTGATATACAGGTCGATAATTAAAACTTTGCTATTTTCGAGTTGGTCCTTCAGGTAAGAAGTCTATCATTTTTGAATGTATTGTCCGATTACAAGGTTCTTAAATGAATCATTTGATGGTTTTAAAGGTGTACAATTGTTATACAAGTTGTTTTTTGAAGTTCGGAACGAGAAAGCTGCTTAAATCAAAATTGATACGATCTATTTTTCCAGGAAAATTTATCTCGTTACGATGTTGGTGTTTAAGGTTGTATTTGCAAAGTAAAATAGCCAACTTTTCAGTTGAGCCTGCCAGATTGAGATAAATGCTAAGGGCGGCCAGTTAGCTGTCTCTAAATACTATTTAGTTGAGGGTCATTCGAGGGTGTTATTTAAGTTTCCATCCAGCGAAGTTATGAATTGCTGATTTAAAGCGTTGAGGGGGTCTGAGGTTTATTAAGGGACGGCTTTCAGGGGTTGGCAAAATTAACGGAATAATAAGCTAGATTCTGTGCAGTGGCCTGAAAATAATTTCTGTACTTATTTTCTATTTATGGTAGTCAAGCTCTGTGTCTGCACTTCAGTTTGATTTGCGCCGCTAATTCAATTCTGATGGCGCTTAAGATTATTTCTCGTCATCAACATGCTAAGGCTTGTGAGGAATTTCCTACCTAGAGTGTCTAGCTTAAGATAGTTGGGGTCATATTCAAATTAGGAGCGCAATCTGAGAGCCCTGTCCCCTTGCTTGTTGATTCCTATAATTAGCTTAACTCTAGTGTCTTCTATAAATTTTATCGTGGTTGGGTAACATCATTTGCACCTTAAATTAAATAGTAATTTGTGATGGTGAAATTAAGGGGGTGAGTCTGTAAGGGGGGCTTGAAGGATGCTTATATTTATCATTCTAGAGCTTTTATGTTTAGAATATCCAGGAGTTTTTCATTTCACTTCGCCTATTAGTGTGCTACGAAATCGACTCAAAGCAAGAGGTATTTTGTACATGGCGGATATAAAAATGAAGTTCACAAAAAGGTATGATTTGAGGGTTCTGCTTTACTGAAATTGAAATAAATTAGGTGGAAGTGGCTAAAATGGTTCCTCGTGAATTTTGGGGTGCCAATTATGGGGGGTGCTGTGCGGAAAGATAATGGGATTCGTAGCCAGCATAATTTCTGTTCCGTTAAAGCTTAAGGTTTGAAATGGATAATTCCCGGTTGTCACCAGTATATGATTGCGATAAAAAGTTCGACATGGTTTACGATGATTGTTCGGCTGGTATGTAGGTGGGAGGGTTCTGGAAATAAGTCTATCTGTTAGAAAGGTTGTCATGATGGAATTTAATATTACCCATCGTAAAGCTGAGTTTTTGCGAAGGTCTCGCACATAATTAACCTTTACATTTTTTTATGTGGTTGGTAAGTTACGGCCCGGAAAAGTTACTGTTAACTTTTCTTTGGTGCAAAAATATGATTATTCAAAGGAATTGAAGTATGAAAAATTTAAGGCTAATTGGTACAACGTTTGCACTTTTGCTTGTTGTATTTTCTCAGCAGGTATTTTCTAAGGATGTTTCTTTAGGTGCTCAAGAGAACAGTGCTCTCCTTAAGCTTCAAGAGGAAATTTTGTCTTTAAAGAGGCAGGTTGAATTCTTGAATGCTCCAATCAAAAGTGAGTCAGACTTAAATCATTATCTGGTGGCTAATCCAGTGGAAAAGACGCCCCTCGGGAAGTTGCCAGAAATAGAGCGAGAGCTATTTATCAACAGCTTAAAATTCACCGACAAGGGTTTGGCTGGGTTTGATTACGGGATGTTAGAATATGGGCCAACAGCAACAGAAGTACATGATATCCTTGAATTATTTGGTTTGCAGTCATTTACCTTGGCGATGAAAAATTTAACTGTGGAATCAGAAAAAGACAGAGCGATAACAGAGCGAGCTGAAGCTGCACTCTCTCTTAATTGGGAGTGGGTCGAAGATTATACTTGTAAGTCTGACGTAGATATGGGTGGCTGGCCGATTCGTTATTGTGCAAAGCAGGCGCGCTCTATGTGCAATTCACGGACGTGTAATTATCCCTAATCTGCGGATTTAAAGCTAGCTTATTAGGACGCTACTAATCTACACGGTTTATCCTGCCTTCGCCCAGTGGTTGGGGCAGGATAGTTTCTCTGGAGCTGTCATAGGATCGGCCTGCCTTCTGAGTTCAATTTTTGCTGTAGATTGCTAGAAAAGCTATAGCAGGCTAAAGGTTCGAAAACTACGTCAAAACACATGAATGTTGACAGGTGCAGTTCAAAGGCGGTGTTGCTATAGATTCAAGGCTAGGGCTGCTATTGCTACTTGAAAATCAGTGTTCCAGTTGTCTGCATCTTTGTGGAAGAATCTTGGCGGGTAGTAGGGTGGCAGGACTGGACTAATATTGTAATGACAATACTGTGAATTACAGTATGGCTTTAAATCGAGTGCCATCTTAACTTTAGATGTTCAGTAGCCAATAGATAATTAGCGTTGGTCGAAAGTCAATCTATGCTAACGAGATATTCATTGTTGAAGATCTTTCAGTGGCTAAATAAAATAGCTTCGAGTGCATATTTCCACGGAAATATAGTAGCAAGGTGAATTTTGATACAGGTTTGCATTGCTTTAACCAATTAGGTGTTCTGGGCAAGAAAATTACAGTTTATAATAAAACTACCAAAGTATTGTTGTGCTTGGCTGGTAGAAGGATGCTGATTGCGTATACAGGCGAAGATAGAAAAATTAGTTTTCCTGTCCGGAATAATTAAGAATCTATATATTTCGGTAGAACACCTTAGTGTAATTTAAATTATGTGTCCATGTATTGGTGGTTTGGTTCTATGGATGAACTTTTCTTAAAGGTGTTAAATGTTGTGTCACACGCTCAGTCTTTGAAAGGCTTCCTTTTTCAGGGCTATATATCAGACGCAGTCGAAAACGGATTTCTGAGCCGGAAGGGATTATCATAAAGCTAGGACATCATAATGAAAAAAACACCCGTAATGATACTGTTTATGCTGCCCTTTTTAAGCGTGGTGGAGATATGGGCAAGTAGTAACACTTCTATCAAGGATCGTTACGATCAGTTGAATGAAATTTATTCTAATGTAGAGCTTGGCTCAATTAAGGAAAGAAGGGAGGTAGCTGAGAGTCTATATCTAGAGAATTTTAAACCAATTATAGCTAACCTTGGTGAGCAGCAGCTAAGGCAGCTGGATCTAGAATATTTATTTAGAGCTGTAACGGTTGTCAATTTTTATGATCCTCAGGTTAATTATACCCGTGATTTGCGTAGGCTATTGGAGTTTCTTGAAAGAAAAGAATTTGTAAAGAAACGGCATTATGCTGATTTGCAAAAAGCCTATGTTGCCGCTGGGCAGTTCGAATTAGCCAGGAGTATGGTTGAAGAAAAGAAATTAAACTATTTGGAATATTTGCCTAAAATTAACAGGGTTAATGACCTGGCGCTCGAAAAGCCATTTATTTTGGAATTTGAAAATTCGTCGCTTAAGCAGCGTGCTTTTGAGATTCCTTCACAGGGTCCTTTTATTTTAGTTATTTCAAATCCTGGGTGTCGTTTTTCCAGGGCTGCAGCAAATTATATTAGTGATGATGTACAATTTAAAAAGATGTTTTTTAAGCATTCTGTTTGGCTTACCCAGCCAGGCGGAAGTCTGCAAGTTGAGCAGCATAAAAACTGGATGCAAACTTATCCAAAATTACCGGTCGGCTTGATATATAATTCATCATCGTGGTCTTTCTTAGATGCTAATTTGGGTACACCGGCGTTTTACTTCTTTCACGACGGACAACTAAGTCAGTCAATATTAGGTTGGTCTTTGGATGATAATCAGCAGGCACTGAAGGATGCTCTTACTGATATTGGTTTAATATAGGTTTTTTTGGTGAGCGTATTAGGCAAATTCTGTTAGTAGCCACCCTCCTCAGGAGTTTCTTAATAGATTTCAATACATTGGAAGTTTTCGTACAGTCATAGCCTCACAGTTGCTATCTTATTGGGCAATCTCTTACAATTTTCAATGTCTGGGTTCAAGTTAATTTTGTCGAAAACTCTATCCATAATCTGCCGACTGAACTTGCGACGTTTCCTCTATATTTGTTGATGGTAACTTATGGAGACCTGAAGGTGGTGAAATCTAGAGAAGCTTAATTGTTAGAGTAACCCTAAATATTAGTCGGATGATGACTTGTTTGTTTGAATGGGATCTATGCTGTTGTAATTTCAGGTTCTTTCTCGATAAATTCGCCCCACGGCATTTATATGGGGCGATAGTCTTTATCTTTGTGAAGTGAAATTAGTTGTGTGCTGCAGTCATACCTTAAAGCTGGGGCGCTTCTTGAGCTGCTCGCGCCAGCGAATCAGGTGGGGGTGCTTTTCTTCATTCGGGCGCAGATTTTGAACTTTGCCGAAGTCCAGACTACAAACCATACTGATGTCCGCGACTGAAAAATAGTCGCCAACCAGGTATTCACTATCGGAAAAGTGATCGTTTAAAACGCTCATAAACTTCAGGGCGCGTTTACCTGCATCCTCACCAAACTCTGGGTAGACATTCATACGGTCTTTAAAAAATCCGGAAACATGCTGAAAGCACATCCCAACGGCGAACATCAAATTAAAATCAGCGCGACGATTCCACATCTCCACCAGGGCTTTTTCTTTAGCATTTCGCCCGAAAAGGGGAGGGGTTGGGTGTAATTCCTCGAAGTAACGCTGGATAGCCACAGATTCGGCAATGTGGGCGCCATCGTCCAACTCCAAAACCGGTACTTTTTTATTGATATCCTTGCTGCGAAATTCTGGGGTGAGATTTTCCCCCTTTGTAATATCCACAGGAGCAAACTCTACATCAATGCCTTTTTCAGCCAAGTACATACGAACTCGGCGGCAATTGGGTGCACTCGCAAACTCATAGATTTTCATAGGGGCTTCCTCTCGCCTTGGCGATTACGGTAAATTGTACGATTTCCAATAAAAACAGTTCAAATCTAAGAGAGACTTACTGGTGAGGACAATGACCACAAGTGCCAAGAGAAACAGCTTCTTTCGCCGCACCGCCACTGCCGTGGCGGTTTGTGTAGGATTCTTCAGCCTGCCGGTATCTGCAGAGAGTATCGCTATTTATGCGGGGAAAATGTTCGACAGCACTAATGGAAAATTATTGGAAAATCGCACCATTCATGTGGTGGATGGCCGGATTGAATCGGTACAAAAAGGATTTGCCAAGCGGGATAGGGAGTCCCTGGTAGATCTGCGCGAGTACACCGTATTGCCAGGGCTTATGGATATGCATAGCCATCTTACTTATGAGTTTGGTCCTCGCGCTTACGTGGAGTCCTATACCTGGAATCCGGCAGACTTTGCTCTGCGCAGTGTAGATGCAGCTAATCGCACATTACAAGCGGGTTTTACTACTATACGCAATCTTGGTGATCACGATAATGTAACCGTGAGCCTGCGCCGGGCTATTGAAGCTGGCACGATTGAGGGGCCGAGAATTTATACTGCGGGTAAGTCAATTGCTACCACCGGTGGCCATGCGGACCCCACAAATGGACGCCGTGAAGATCTGGTTGGTAATCCCGGCCCGGTCGATGGTGTTGTCGATGGCCCAATCTCTGCTCGTAAGGCAATACGTCAGCGCTATAAAGATGGTGCAGATCTAATCAAGATTACTGCAACCGGTGGTGTCTTGAGTGTTGCCAAAAGCGGACAGAACCCACAGTTTATGCAGGATGAGCTTGAGGCCATTGTTGCAGCGGCTAAGGACTATGGTTTTACCGTGGCGGTGCATGCCCATGGTAAGGAAGGGATGATACGTGCGATCCGTGCTGGAGTGGATTCAATTGAGCACGGCACCTACATGGATGAAGAAGTAATGGACCTGATGCGGCGCAATAGTACCTGGTTTGTACCGACACTCATGGCGGGGGAGTGGGTGACTGAAAAATCCGCAATCGAAGGGTTCCTGCCAGATATTGTGCGCCCCAAGGCAGCAACTATGGGCCCGTTAATGCAGGATACTTTTTCCAAAGCTTATAAGCGCGGTGTTAAAATTGCTTTTGGCACCGATACAGGGGTCACCAGGCACGGAGAGAATGCTCGGGAGTTTGTACTGATGGTGCAAGGTGGTATGACGCCAGCAGACGCTATCCGTTCGGCCACGTGGAATGCGGCTCAACTTCTGCAGGTACAGGATGAACTGGGTAGCATCAGCGAGGGTAAAATTGCCGATATTATCGCAGTCGCGGGCAATCCCCTGGAGGATATTTCCGAATTGCAGCGGGTGCAATTTGTAATGAAAGGGGGCAAAGTATTTAAGGAGCCCAGCGAACCTGCAGTTGAGGTATTTATCGAGGGTGTGGGCGAGAGCTGAAGGGAACAGATTTCCGGCCCCATAAAATATTGGTGGAGCCGGAAAGCTTGTCTTAGTCTTCCAGTTCGAATACCAGCTCAAGATTTACGGAAAGGGTCGTCTCACCGGGAGAGATTGGGGTTGAAGCGCTTTCCTTTACCGCCATGTCACTGCGCAGCATCATCGGGCGGGGCATACCGCCATTGCCATTTTCAGAAATACTAACAATTCTGCGAACTTTCATTCCCAGGGCTTTTGCATAGATAGTAGCTCGCTCCTGGGCATCTAAGAGGGCCTTTTCACGGGCTTCCGCTTTGACCGGGCCAGGTTCGCCGATTTCAAAACTTGGGCCGTGAATTTGATTTGCTCCAGCAGCTGCCAAACCGTCCAGTACCTGGCCCAGTTTATCCAGTTTACGCACTTTAACGCTCACCGTATTCCGCGCTGTATAGCCCACTATTTTCGGGGTTTGATTTTGTTGGTAGCGATAGCGGGGAGAAAGGCTGATACCGCTGGTTTGGATATCTTTCTTGGCGATACCCGCTTTCTTTATCGCCGCCATCAGTGATTCCATTTGTTCAGCGTTATCACTCATGGCCTTTTTGCTGTCTTGGGCTTCTGTTACCACGCCCACGGAAATATTGGCTACATCTGGTATCTGGCTGGCTTCACCGTGAGCCGCAATAGAGACCAGGGTTCCCCGTTCGGAGGGAGCCTGCCCATTTCCGCAAGCGGCGATAAGCAGAGTAAGCACTGTGATTGTCGAGAATTTTACTAACTTCATGATTTTTCCTTATCAATCGCTATGGATTTGGCATCACTCCGATGCATTAGGCGCCAAATACTATCAGTGCCTTTCTGAACCGCAGCTGAGCAAGAAGGTCAGCATAACGGATCATCGGGGAGCTGTAGACAAGCTGCTTGGCAATATTGGCTTGCCACTTGGCCGGGAAAGTGCTGCCAACTTAATCAGAGCTAAATTGCTTCTGA
This sequence comes from Microbulbifer variabilis ATCC 700307, assembly GCF_000380565.1. Taxonomy (GTDB): domain Bacteria; phylum Pseudomonadota; class Gammaproteobacteria; order Pseudomonadales; family Cellvibrionaceae; genus Microbulbifer; species Microbulbifer variabilis. The sequence goes on along the minus strand of NZ_AQYJ01000026.1, from coordinate 286,762 downwards.
TAAGTTTCATCTTTCTTGGTAGATAACAAACCCCAGGAGAAGAAGGTATCGACATCTGTTGGAAACACGTGGCTGCATGTGTTTTTAGGATGCTCAATCGCAGGCTGTACCTGGCAGGCTAAATCCAGCCGCCGTAACTCTATGAGTCAGAGCTGTCGGGAGAGTAGAGATTATTATAAGGAGGGCTTGGAAGAAGCTCAGTCAGTGTGCTCTATTCGCCTGGCGAGGCTATCGGGGAGGCCCAATGTGTCTTTCGCGGGCGGACGGGCGAAACCACCTGCGCGGGCAATGCCTGGGTTGAGCCGTACAAGACCCTCTGCTAGCACGACAGCGGCAGGGACTGGATCGACTACAGGAATCGGCAGTCTGCCAGAAACCTTTGTGGCAAGACCGGCGAGCGGCCCTCCAGCGAGGATGGCGACATCTGCCCGGTCAGTATATGCGGCTTCTTCTACGAGCTGAACCAAGCTTTCGCTAAGCTCTTCCTGTACGGTTTCGATCGATTGGAAACGCTCGCTAGGTAGGCGAATGCCGGTGAAGCGATTTTCGAGACCGGCACGCAGCACACCATCGCGAAACCAGTCCGCCAAACTATCGCTAAATGTGATTATCGAGAAGCGCTGGCCAAGCGCACAAGCGGTCAGCATTGCCGCCTCGGCAACACCGATCACGGGAATGTCGAATAACTGACGCGCACCAATAAGACCTGGATCCCCGAATGCAGAGATAATGACTGCGTCTACCTGTGTGTGGTGTTCAGCAATTGTCTCGAGGATATCACTAGCAATAATTTCGGCTTCGACCCGGCTTGAAATATAAGGAAAGCCGATCTTGGCGGTGGTCGCTACGATTTTGGTGCGCGGAGATGCAACCCTTTGTGCGGCGCCCGCCATTAGTGACGTCATAGATTCTGTGGTATTTGGGTTGAGGAGAAGCAGCTTCATGATCAGGTCCAGACTCTCTTATTTCTAGATTATATCGCCCGCTAAAGTATGGATTAGAGTATGGATCAATAGAGGCTGAGCGGGCCGCTGGCTAGCTTGGTATGTTAATCAGCAGAACGGTGCCCGCGAATTTATTTAGGGAGAGTCAAAAACCTGCTGATAAGTTTCATTTTCGTCATGGTAGATAGCAAAGCCCAGGCGCAGCAGATGTTGGCGCCTGTCGCAAAGGACTGCTCGGGCTTTCAGCTCTTTTTGTAGCTTTTCTGAGTTTTCTGTTGTGCCGCAATCGAACGTGAAAAAGTGGCCATGGCCCTCCTTCAGGTCGTGGTGAATCAGGCGCTCCCGGTTGAGTAGCGGGTGGCTGTTTTTGTCCATTGTGTTCAGGAAGCGGCTTTGGGCATTGAGGACATAGCGGTGGATTTTATCTACGGTGATACCTTCGCGTCGGAATAGATCGAAAATGGCAAGACCCTTGTACAGGCAGGAATAGTCCATAGTGGCGCCGGCAAAACGCAGCCAGTTATCCCCGTAATTGACACTTCCAGGGCGATTTTCAAGTTCTGCCATTTCGGCAAACCAGCCAGTGTTGAGCGGGCGCAAGCGACACCGGGATGGAATACTCATAAAGCACAGACCTTCACCGGCACCTAGGTATTTATAGGAGCCTGCAGTAAAGAAGGCCTTATCTGCGACCTTGCTCAGGTCAATGGGGCGAGCAAAAAAACCATGGTAGCCATCAATAACAAACTCGGTTTCCTCGGGTTTTTGCTCAGTAATACGTAGCAGCTCGGGGAATACCACGCCAGAATCAAAAAATACCAGGCTGGCATAAGCCAGCTGGTAGTTCCGGGTATGCAGCTCTCTCTCAAAGCGCTCGGCTAGTGTCGCATAGGGGGTCTTTGGAATACGCGTTACTTCCACATGGGGCAATTCTTCGAGTCGCTGTAATTGGCGTGCAAAGCTGTAGAATTCGCTATCGGTGGTGAGTATGCGCAGTGGCTTGGCGGGATCCAGGGCGCTGATCAAGCGGTAAACCAATTCGTGGGTGTTTGGGGCAATAGCGATTTGCCCGGCATCTGGAATTTGTAGTGTGCGCGCGACAGCATTTTGCCAGGCGGGTATTTTCTCGTGAAAAATGGGTCCCCATTTATCGTCGGCAAGCAGTGCCGCATCGTGCCAATATTGTTGCACCGCCTCCAGAGTGATATCCGGCCAATAATGATGGGAGTGGCAGGCCATATGCAACATGGCAGAGGGGCTGCCGCTAGGGGCTTGTGAAAAGGCTCGATAGAATTTCTTATACATTTGCTTTTCGCCACGCGAGGCTGAATTATTTATTATTCCGCGATTTTAGATCCTGATAGCAGGAAGGAGTAGAGGGTGAGGTATCTGCATACAATGGTCCGCGTGGCCGACTTGGAAGAATCTTTAAAATTTTACTGTGAAAAGTTAGGGCTACAGCTTGTAACGCGTAACGATTACGACAAAGGTCGCTTTACTTTGGTGTATCTGGCTGCACCGGAAGATGTAGATGCCGCAAGGGAAAATAAGGCCCCTATGCTGGAGCTTACCTACAACTGGGATCCGGAATCCTATGGTGGCGGGCGCAATTTTGGCCATTTGGCTTACGGAGTTAATGATATCTATGCCGTTTGCCAGCGGATGATGGATGCGGGCGTGACTATCAACCGGCCTCCCCGTGATGGACATATGGCATTTTTTCGCTCTCCAGATGGTATCTCGATAGAGCTACTACAAAATGGAGAGCCGTTGGCGCCTCAGGAACCCTGGCAATCAATGGAGAATACCGGAGAGTGGTGATCCCCTCAGGATTCAAACCCGGTACACTTCCGCCTGAATGGATACCTTAAGAGACGCTTTGTGAAGAATACCAGTTGCATATTATTGGCCGGCGCAAATGCGGCGCACCAGATTCGTGAGGAGGGCTTACGCCAGGAACAGTTTTCCACCCTGGTGGGGGCCTCAGGAGGCCCCAAGTGGCTGGTCATCAGCCAGTTGGACCGGGTACTGATGGGGGAATTTTTTAAGGGGCGTCGTGATCCTATCGCGACACTGGGGTCTTCAATCGGTAGCTTTCGCAATATGTGTTACGCCATGGCGGAGCCATTGGAGGCCCTGGAGTGCTTGGAATATGGTTATATCCATCAGAGTTATGCCTCAGACAAACCGACACCGGCGGAGATCACTGCTGCCGGGGAGCAAATCCTGCTCAATGTTTTGGGTGAAAATGGTGCAGGCGAAGTAGCAGGCAACCCGCTGTGGCACAGCCATTTTGTCACTGTGCGTGGCCGCGGTCCCCTGGCTAGTGAAAAGCGCGCCTTCCTGGCCCCGGCGTTGTTTGCATCGGCCATGGCCAACGCGCTCTCCAGGCACAGCCTGAGCGCTTTTTGGGAACGGGTGGTTTTTCACTCTGGCAGTGATGCCGCAGTACGGTTTGGCAACCTGAGTACGGTGGATACGGCGCTATCCGCGGACAATGTTTGTGCAGCGGTCCTGGCGAGTGGTTCTATTCCATTGGTGATGGCGGGAGTTCGCAACCCCGCTGGTGCTCCACAGGGAAATTATCGTGATGGTGGTATCACCGACTACCATTTTGATTTACGTTTCAGTCACCCCCAGGGTTTGGTGCTCTACCCGCACTTTTTCCCGTTTATGGTGCCGGGCTGGTTTGATAAAGGGCTTTCCTGGCGTCGTGTGCGAGGTGATGCTATGTCATCGACACTGTTGGTGGCACCTTCTCCTGCATTCGTGGCGAAGCTGCCCTATGGCAAAATCCCTGATCGTAATGATTTTTATAAGATGGGCCGCGAGGAACGGATTCGCTATTGGAAGAAGGTTGTGGAACTGAGCAAATGGGTTGCCGATGATTTCCATGAAGTCTGGCAGAGTGGCCGTGCAGCGGACCACCTCATAGAGGTTGGCTTCGATGATATTCCGCACAAGTTACATCAGGTCAGGGCCGCATGAACATGGCGCTGGAGTTTAATCATCCGCAGGAAGAGTTTCGCACCACTCAGGAGAGAGTCTATTTCCAGGTGCGAGATGCTATTTTACGTGGCAAATTTTTGCCGGGGCATGCGATTACCATTCGCGGCTTGGCTGCGGAGCTGGATTGCAGCCCTATGCCGGTGCGTGAAGCCTTACGGCGCCTGACTTCTGAGCGGGCCTTGGAGTTATCCGATACCCGTCGTGTCACGGTACCGACAATGACTCCTGAGAAGCTCGATGAGATCTGTGCGGCGCGTGTTGCGCTTGAGTGCCAGGCTGCGGAGCAGGCCCTGCCGTTTGTACAGGAGGAAGAACTGCAGCAGCTACGAGCCCTGGACGCGCGGGTGACGGCTGCCCTCGAACAAAAGGATATTGAGCAGTATGTCACTGCTAATCTCGATTTTCACTTTACTCTCTATCGTATGGGGCGGCCGCATATCATTCTCTCGTTGATCGAGAGTTTGTGGCTGCAGACAGCGCCTCTTCAGCATCTTGTATTTCAGCGCTTTGGTGTTCAGGAGCTGCCGGATCGCCACGAGGATTTGTTGGATGCCATTGCAGACAGAAGTGTAGAGAGGGTTCGCCGCGCCATTCGCCAGGATATAGAAGAGGGGCTCGGCTCAATCTCCGCTGAGGAGCTGCTCTAGCAAGCAGTCGTAACTGTTAACCCGCTGTACATCAAACCGCGCGTGGCAGGAGACGTCGCCCAAACAAACTGACCGTCTGGTTTTGCCTTCCCACCAGTTTGCCCACTTGGCCTCATTCGACCTTAAGGTTGCTGTGAGGCATAGATAGATCTTGCGCTTCTGTGAGTCTCGCTACTAAAATGTGATCACAAATTTGGTAGTAATAATTCGCCTTGTGATACCCATTGAGCAGTAGAGCAGGGCGGATGACAGATTGCGGGAAAACCTCCGCCCGACAAGCAGAGGCTGATTGTCCGGAGCGGCGGGAAAGCCCCAGAGCAAAAGCCAGGAGCGAAATATGAACAAGAGTGAGCTGCAACAACACGACCGCGAGCACCTGCTGCACCCCTTTACGGACTTCAACGATCTGGGCCAGCAGGGTACCCGAGTGATTACCAGCGCTGAAGGTGCTTACATCACTGATATCGATGGCAATCGTATGTTGGACGGTATGTCTGGATTGTGGTGTTGTAACCTGGGTTACAGCCGTAAAGAAATTAGCGATGCCATCTATGAGCAGTTGAATACCCTGCCGTTCTATAACAGCTTCTTCCAGTGCACCACTGTGCCTTCTATTGAGCTGGCTGATGCTCTGTCAGAGGTGACCCCGGCCAATATGAGTAACGTTTTCTTTACCGGCTCCGGCTCCGAAGCAAACGATACGAACTTGCGTCTGATTCGCCGTTTCTGGGATCTTCAGGATAAACCTGAGAAGCGTATCGTGATCTCCCGTAAGAATGGTTATCACGGCTCTACCATTGCCGGTGCTAGCCTCGGTGGTATGAGTGGTATGCATAAGCAGTTTCAGCCGCTGGACTACATTGAGCATGTGCAACAGCCTTACTGGTTTGCCGAGGGTGGCGATATGTCCCCGGAAGAGTTCGGCATTCATGCTGCGCGCAGCCTTGATGAAAAGATCCAGGAACTCGGACCTGAGAAAGTTGCCGCTTTTATTGCAGAGCCTATACAGGGTGCTGGTGGTGTAGTAATCCCACCGGAAACCTACTGGCCTGAAGTGAAGAAGGTGCTGGATCAGTACGATATCTTGCTGGTGATGGACGAAGTGATTTTTGGCTTTGGTCGCACCGGTGAGTGGTTTGGCGCAGATTTTTACGGCCTCAAGCCCGATCTGATGACTTTTGCCAAAGCAGTAACCAATGGTTACTTCCCGCTGGGCGGCACCATGGTGGGTGATCGTGTTGCTGACGTGATTAAAAGTAAGGGTGGTGAATTTACTCACGGTTACACCTACTCAGCGCACCCGGCAGCTTGTATGGCAGGATTGGCGACAATTAACATCCTGCGCAATGAAAAAATTATTGAGAATGTGCGCGATGTGACAGGCCCTTACCTGGCCAAGCGCTGGGCTGAGCTGGCAGAGCATCCGATTGTCGGTGAAGCCCGAAGTCTGGGTATGGTTGGAGCACTGGAGCTTGTAAAAGATAAATCGAGCCGTGCCCGCTTCGATGACGACTGTACCGCAGGCGCAGTGTGTCGTGATCTCAGTATCAAGCACGGTTTGGTAATGCGTGCTGTGGGCGATGCAATGGTTATCGCGCCGCCGCTGATTATTACCACTGAGCAGGTCGATGAGTTGGTGGAGAAGGCGCATCGCGCCCTGGACGATACCGCTAAAGCACTGGCGTAAACTCGCGGTATCGCATCTATTTATGAGAGCGGCCCTAGGTCGCCCCTCATCGTCTGTCGGTGGCGGATGTGAGTGGTGGCTCAAGGCCGCTTTTGCGGTTTGACTGGATTACCTCAGGCAACTTATGTCTCAAGAAAAAGAATTCACTGCCCAGCCAGAGCTGCTGGAGCAGTCGCGTAAATTCCTGGCAGAGCACCCGGACCTAAAGTGGATTGAAGGCTTTATGTTCGATATTAACGGTGTGCCCCGTGGCAAATGGCTGCCTGCCGAGGCGGCAGAAAAACTGCTTAAAGGTAGTCTGCAGATGCCGCGCAGCGCTGTCAGCCTGGACATCTGGGGGCGGGATATCGAAGACAGTCCCCTGGTCTTCGCCAGTGGAGACAGCGACGGTGTCTGCTTGCCGGTTTCGCCGATCAGCCTGGCGCCATGGCACAGAGAAGAGACGGCCCAATTGCATATGCAACTGCATGAGGCGGATGGAAGCGCACTGTACGCAGATCCACGCGCCCAGTTGCAGCGAGTGATGGATCGATTAAAAAAACTTGGTTACACCGCAGTTTGTGCCACCGAGCTGGAGTTTTACCTGTTACGTGATGAGGTGGATCACCTGGCACGACCACGCCCGGTTAGTGATAACGATGCTGAGTTGGTGCCTTCCACAGACGTATACGATTTGTCTGAGCTGAATGCACAGCGCCACTTCTTTGCTGATGTTCGTGCTGCTTGTGAAGAGCAGGGGATCCCGGCTGATTCTGTACTGTCCGAGTGCGCGCCAGGTCAGTTTGAAATTAACTTGTTGCACAGTGCTGATCCGGTGAAGGTTGCCGATCAGACCCTACTGTTCAAGCGACTGTTGAAAGGTGTGGCCCGCAGCCATGGTTTCCGGGTGAGCACTATGGCCAAGCCGTTTGGGGATCAGGCCGGTAACGGTATGCATGTGCATATGAGCTTGATCGACAGTTCGGGAAAAAATGTTTTTGACGACGGCAGTGAGATGGGGTCAGATCTGCTGCGCCAAGCGGCGGCTGGTATGTTGGCAACCGCAAACGATGCGATGGCATTTTTCGCGCCGCATAGCAATTCTTATCGTCGCTTCCAGGAGGGCTCACATGCGCCGCTAAATCTTTGCTGGGGCTATGATAACCGAACGACGACCTTGCGGATTCCGGCAAGTAACCCCGAAGCTCGGCGTATTGAGCACCGCATTGCCGGAGCAGACGTAAACCCCTATCTGGTTCTGGCGGGAATTCTTGTTGGCGTCTGTCATGGCCTGGAAAACCAGCTGCAACCGCCAGCTCCAGTGGAAGGCGACGCCTATCAAGTTGAAAGTGAGCAATTGGTTAATACCTGGAGTGGCGCACTCAAGCGTTTTGAGCAGAGCCAGCTATGGCGTGAGTACCTTGATCCACGCTTTATTGAATTATTCCTGTTACTTAAGCGTCAGGAACAGGTGGAAATTGGTTCACGGGTTACAGATGTGGAGTACCAGAGCTATTTGCACCGCGTTTAGCGATGACTTAAGAGGTGATACAGCACCGATTGTATGAATACTGAACGGCTTTTACGACAGGGCAGATGGAGAGCTGTAATACTCTGCTATACCTAAATTTAAGTGCGTAACGCGCTTGAAACTCTCCTCCTGAAAGTGTGTTCGAGAAACCTGGCCCGCCTCTGGCGGGCATTTTTTTATCCCCGCAAAACGTTTCTTCAGTTATCCAGTACACCATCGCAGATGCTTAGGATTTCCTTCGGTTCTTTTTCCCAATGATCAGTGAGTGACTGTCAATACATAGATTGGGTCGATATGGAATAGGCTCTCCTGAATCCAGTCGTGTTTGTTTTCACTCTTTGGGGGGAAAGCATTGCTGTATGTGGCTTTCAGTTTGGCTCGTCAATCTACATGGCAGTCGGGTTAGCCAATAGTGTGGACAGCTTCTGCCTAGCAGTCATTTCCACGCCAGTGTATTCTTCCGCTTTACTAGCGTAAGGCCCCCGATTTATCAGTCGACGTAACATAGCTCCACGACGCGGTGTTACCGGATTGGTGAAAGATAGGTGGGCCTCAGAACAAGCAGATGGGGAATCTATGACCGCCTTGGGAAATTGTGCAGACGGTCCAATGGCTGGCAAGACGCGGCCGCTAAAAATATGTTTATTAGGTTATCGCAGCAATCCACATAGCGGTGGCCAGGGAATCTACCTTCGCTACCTGAGTAAGGCATTGGTTGATGCTGGCCACTCTGTGGATGTTATCTCAGGCCAACCCTATCCAGAGTTGGATGAGCGGGTAAATTTGATAAAGATGCCGGGACTGAACCTGTATGAGGTTGAGAACCCGGTGCGAGCTCTTAAGGCTAAACACCTGCTTTCCTGGGCGGACTTTTTTGAGTGGTGGAGCAAACTCACCGGCGGTTTTGCCGAGCCTTACACCTTTGGTCGCCGCGTGGCCAAATACTTGCGTAAACACGGCCGTGACTATGACATAGTGCACGATAATCAGTCTCTTTGTTATGGATTGTTGGATATTGAAAAAAGTGGGCTGCCTGTCGTAGCTACTATCCATCACCCCATTACCCGTGATCGCCAGTTGGCGTTGGATGCGGCGCCGGATTGGCGTTTTCGCCTGCTGGTGCGTCGCTGGCATAACTTCCTGAAAATGCAGATCAAGGTTTCACGTAAGCTGCGCCATATTGTGACGGTATCACGCCAGTCAGAGCGGGATATCATCGAGCAGTTTGGCGTGAAGCCAGAACAGATAAACCTGATCTATAACGGCATCGACACAGAAATATTCAGCCCCAGCGAAAGTGTTGAGCGCCTGCCACTTAGAATTATGACAACTGCCTCAGCAGATCAGCCACTCAAAGGACTGGGGGTGTTATTGCTGGCACTTGCCAGCTTGCGCCAGAGGTTTAACGGTCTCGAGTTGTTGGTGGTGGGGAAGCTACGGGAGGGGGGGGCAACGGAGGAGCTGCTTCATCGGCTCGATTTGCAGAATGCAGTGCAGTTTGTCTCTGGCATTTCCAATGCTGAATTAGTGGGGTATTACCGCAGTGCCACAGTGGTAGCCTGCCCATCTTTATATGAAGGATTTGGACTGCCTGCTGGTGAAGCCATGGCCTGTGGGGCACCGGTAGTTTCCAGCGACGGTGGCGCGCTACCAGAGGTGGTAGGGGATGCTGGCATAGTGGTGCCGGCTGGTAACAGCCAGGCATTGGGTGAAGCCCTTGGTCGGGTTTTGTCGGACATATCTCTTCAAGCTGAGCTGAGCGCTAAGGGTAGGGCACGAATAGAGGATAAGTTCTCATGGGGGCTGGCAGCTGCGAGCCTCGTGGCTTATTACCGTGAAATACTGGGTGAATCCGCAGTGCAGCGTCGACATGAAGATGAGATAGTTGGCGCAGATGTCAGCGGTGCGGAGGCGGCTTGATGATTACTGTAGATCCGAAGCACCTGAGTCTTCGCCCAGGACAAAAAGTTCTGGATCTCGGGTGTGGCGAAGGTCGCCACTCCATTCACCTGATGATTACTGATGAAGTGGATATCTTCGGCATAGATTTATGCCTTGATGATGTGCGTACAGCCAGTAAGCGGGCTGAACCTTTTAAAAGCCCGGAGCATGCCAAAGGGCGCCTGTTACTTGGGGTTGCCAATGGCCTGCGGCTACCTTTTGCCGATGCCACTTTCGATGTGGTGATTTGTTCAGAGGTATTGGAGCATATTGAGGATTACAAAGCAGTCCTAGCAGAAATCGATCGGGTTTTGAAACCCTCCGGTATTTTTGCTGCCACGGTACCATCTTACTTCCCCGAGTGGGTCTGCTGGAAACTGAGCGATGAATACCATGAGGTGGAGGGTGGCCATATTCGTATATTCCGTGAGAAAGAGCTGAGGGGAAGTATTGAGTCCTTGGGGCATCGCTATTTTGCACGCCATAAGGCTCATGCTTTGCACTCCCCGTATTGGTGGCTGAAGTGTCTGTTCTGGAATCAGCCGGACTCCCGCTTAGTTGCAGCCTATCATCGCTTGTTGGTTTGGGACTTGATGAAGCAGCCAATGCTTACTCGTGCCGCGGAAAAGATACTGAATCCGCTGTTAGGTAAAAGTATCGCGCTGTATTTTGTCAAAGCTGAGCAGGAAGCGCCGGAGACTTTGCGCTTGGTGGGGGAGGCGAGTTCGTGAGTGAGATGGTTATTCCTCCGGTAAAAAACACAAACCTCTTTCCCGATGGGTTTGTCCGTGACAGTGCTGCCTATATTCTCTCCCAGCAACTGCCCGATGGCTCTATTCCCTGGTTTAAGGGACATTATGCCGATCCCTGGGATCACGTTGAGGCGGCCATGGGCTTGGCAATCGCAGGTGAATTTGCCGCCGCAGAAAAAGCTTATCGCTGGTTGGCAGATATTCAGTTGGCCGATGGCAGCTGGTGGGCGGCATACAAAAACGGTGCTGTTGATAATCGTGAGCGCCGCGAGACAAATTTTGTTGCCTATGTGGCCACCGGCATTTGGCACTTTTATCTGATTAGCGGAGACAAAGGCTTTTTGCGTCGCTACTGGCAGATGGTTGAGCGTGCAATTGATTTTGTTTTGGCACTGCAGACGGAGCACGGGGAAATTCACTGGGCGGTGGATGCAGAGGGAGAGCCAAAGAAAGATGCCCTGATAACTGGCTGTTCTTCGGTTTTTAAGAGCCTCGAATGTGCCATCAACATTGCCAGAGAGCTGCGTGTTGACCGCCCCAATTGGGAGCAGGGGCGCCAGGCTTTGGGGTACGCTTTGCGGCACAAGCCGGAACGTTTCGATCGAACCTGGGAAAGTAAGGCACGCTTTTCCATGGATTGGTTTTATCCTGTGTTAACAGGGGCCTTTTCTGGAGAAGCTGCTCGCACTCGCCTGCATCAGCGTTGGGATGAGTTTGTCGTGGCGGGACTGGGTTGTCGCTGTGTTAATGATGAGCCCTGGGTAACTGTGGCGGAATCTTGCGAGCTGACAATGGCACTATTGGCTGCAGGGCAGCGTTCCCGTGCTGAGATTATATTTCGGGGGCTTCACCGCTGGCAGGACAGTGATGGCGGTTACTGGACTGGTTATGTCTATCGGGATGAGGCAGTTTGGCCGGAAGAGAAAACTACTTGGACTGTGGGTGCTATGTTGTTGGCGGCGGATGCACTCGCCGACCTGACGCCGGCGAGTAGTTTGTTTACATCGGTACAACTGTCTTCAAATACGTCTCAGGATACCCAGGGTGTCTACAGTTTCGACGAGCTCGAACTGAGCGGAAGCCAGGGCTAGCTTGTAAATATCGTAAGGGGCCTGGCCGCCGTCGGCCGGGTCCGGGAATATATCGTGGATGGCGAGGTAGCCACCGGGAACAATATGGCGGGACCAGCTGCGGTAGTCGGTCATCGCAGCTTCCAAAGAGTGGCCTCCGTCAATAAACACCAAGCCGAGAGGTGTATTCCAGTGGCGTGCAGCGATAGCAGAGGGGGCCACGACAGGAACTACCCAGTCCTCGAGCTCAGCTGCACGGATATTTGCGCGAAAATTGCGAAAGCTGTCCATTAATTGGGCTCTTTCATCAAAAAGGTCCGGGTCGTGGTACTCCTCGCCGGGTTGATGCTCCTCCGAGCCGCGGTGGTGGTCCACAGCGAAGACCACATTGTCTGTGAGTTTGCAGGCGGTAGCTAGGTACACTGTCGATTTTCCGCAGTAGCTGCCGACCTCCAGGCAGGGGCCCAGGCCGCTGGCCTCCGCGGCCAGATGGTAAAGTGCTTCACCTTCATGGGCAGCAAGAAATCCTTTGATAGCTCGAATATCGATAGATAATTTAATGGACATGGGTAACCGCTTGCTATTTTTTGTGGACCAAACACTAAACCGCTGCTTATACAAAAGCAATTGCGATTTGTTTTATATGTAGTGCTAAATCAAACAGAATTTAATGTATGCGCAAGGACCATAGGCCCTATTGGATGAAGCGTTTACAGTTGCGTTGGCGCAACTGGCGCACTGAGTACTTTCTGCTGCCACAATTTGATGCCATGGGGGTCGAGCCTGAAGTGATGGATCCCTCTTCGGTCTATGTTTTTGGCAGTAATGTCCGTATTGGTAATTATCCCCATTTAATTTCCAATGCAGAAAAATGTATTCGCTTTACGACATTTGGCCATAAGGGTGGCGAGGCATTTATCACCATCGGTGATTATGTGCTGATTTCCCCGGGTGTGCGTATTTCCGCTGCACAGTCCATAGAAATTGGCAACGCCTGTATGATTGCCGCGAATGTATATATTTCGGATTCGGATTGGCATGGACTCTATAATCGCACCAGGCCTTTTCGCTGCACTGCACCAGTCCGCTTGGGAAATAATGTCTGGATTGGTGATAGTGCGACGATTTGTAAGGGGGTGAGTATTGGGGATAATTCGGTGGTTGGAGCAGGCAGTGTGGTTACCAAGGATGTTCCGGCAAATACTGTAGTTGCTGGTAATCCTGCAAAGCCTGTAAAAAGTATTAATCCCAAACGCCGAATGATTACTCGTGAGGCATTATTTGCCGATGCTTTTCGCCAGGCCCATAATCTGGATGAGCTTGACAAGATGATGCTCAAGGGCAACGGCGTCTTAGGTTGGTTGCGTTCGGTAGTTTTCCCTCGCCGTGGGGATTAAAAAGGTATGCACGATTTATTCTCGAACATTTGAACTGATGAAAAAAAGAAAAAGTATTGTTCTGATTGGTATGCCTGGTGCAGGCAAGAGCACCCTGGGTGTGTTGCTGGCAAAGGAGTTGGCTCTGGACTTTGTCGATACCGATGTACTGATCCAAGCCAGGGAGGGGAAAACCCTGCAGGAGATCATGGCAGAAAGCGACTATTTGAATTTGAGGGCTATTGAGGGAGAAGTGATCGCGGCTTCCCATCTGCCCAGCCATGTCATTGCTACGGGTGGCAGCGCTGTCTATAGCGACGAAGGTATGGCCAATTTAAAAGAGCTCGGCACAATCGTGTTCTTGGAGTGCTCTGCTGAAGAGTTGCGCCGCCGTATTCACAATTATGAAAGTCGCGGGATTGCCAAGGCTCCGGGGCAGACTTTTGAAGCCCTGTTTACTGAACGCCAAGCTCTGTACCGGGAATATGCGGACATTACGGTAGACTGCGACGGTCTGACCATGCAGCAGGCTTTGGATCGGTTGTTAAGTCAACTGCCACGATAACCCTAGAGCGGCAGTAGAGCCCCTTGATTGTTGGGGCTCTGACTTATATCTTTCCTCAGAGGGGAAGCTGGGTAGTGTACTTCACTTGCTTTAAGGCAAAAGTAGAGTTCACCGAGGCCACGTTGGGCAGGTGCACCAGAGAGCGCTTTAGAAGTTGCTCATAATGCTCCACGCTGTCCACGACAACACGTAGAACATAGTCTTTGTCACCACTGGTTGAATAACACTCTACAACTTCCTGGACATCCTGGACCGCAGACTCAAAATTGTTCAGGGATTCTTCGTCATGGTTGTGGATAGTGACATAGCAGTATACTGTCACTCCCAGGTCTAACTTGCGGGGGTCCAGCAGGGTTACCCGGCCACGGATAATCCCTTCCGCCTCCAGCCTTTTGATCCGGCGCCAGCAGGGAGTGTGGGAGAGGCCGACTTTGTCTCCTAGCTCCGCCATGGAATAATCGGCGTTCTCCTGCAGCGCTCGCAGAATCTTACGGTCAAAATCATCCAGGTCTGTCGAACGCTTCATAAAGACTCCTATCCTATAAAAATTTGATCGATCGAGATTTTCATCACAAATTTACGCACATTTACGTAAATAAAGCAATGCTCTGTTGCGCTTAACGAACTAGTATGACCTGACCAATCCGTCTCAGGGCGGGTGCTTTTTGTGATTGCCCGCCAAAGGATTCTGTGGGCCCATCACGAACCCGGCATCCGACTGCTGATACGAGGCGATTCGGAAGAATAATGACTTAAAACTCGAACCGAGTTTCGAGAAGAATAAACGACCGGAAGTTAGGTGTATGACTGATAACGTAACCAGTCCCCAGCGCGCGGCGGACAACCAGGTAAAGAAGCAAGTATCCCTGGACGATCGCTATACCACCCTTAAAGGCCGTGTGCTTCTCTCTGGCATCCAGGCGTTGGTGCGCCTGCCGATCGACCAGATGCGTATGGATCAATCCCGCGGTCTCAATACCGCGACTTTTATCTCTGGTTACCGCGGATCACCGCTGGGTGGCTATGATTTGCAGCTTTCTCGCGCCAAAAAACTACTGGGGCAGCACAATATTCGTTTCCAGCCGGGCGTCAATGAAGAGCTGGCTGCGACTGCGGTATGGGGTTCCCAGCAAGTGGGTCTGTTTGAAGGCGCTGAGGTAGATGGCGTCTGTGGCATTTGGTATGGAAAGACACCGGGTGTGGACCGCTCCTGTGATGCTTTCCGCCATGCGAATGCTGCAGGGTCCTCTCCAAAGGGTGGAGCCCTGATTGTGGCCGGCGACGACCACGGCTGTAAGTCATCTTCATACCCGGGCCAATCTGAATTTGCTTTCGTAGATATGCATATTCCAGTGCTCAACCCCGCCACTGTGCAGGAGGTACTGGATTATGGTCATTATGGCTTGGAGTTGTCCCGCTTCAGTGGCTGCTGGGTAGCGATGATCACTCTGGCGGAAAATATGGACAGTTCTGCCACGGTAGAAGTGGGCTCGCAGCGTGTGCAGTTCACCTATCCGGAAATCGAGCGCCCCGAGGGGGGGTTAAACATTCGCAAACAGGATAACCCCCTGGAGCAGGAGGAGCGCCTGTGGCGTTATAAGCGTCCGGCAGCGTTGGCTTTTGCCCGTGCCAATAATCTGAACAAAGTTGTGCTGGAAAATCCCGAGGCCAGTCTCGGCATCGTCACTACCGGCAAGGCCCATCTTGACCTGATGCAGGCTTTTGAGGATATGGGGATTGATGAAGGCCAGGCTAAGCAGCTTGGAATTCGGATTCTCAAGGTGGGTATGACTTACCCGCTGGATGTACCTGGCATTCAGGAATTTGCTCGAGGCCTGGATACCCTGCTAGTGCTGGAGGAGAAGCGCAGCTTGATGGAAGTGCAGCTTAAAGAGGAGCTGTATAACGTCCACGTTAAAGACCCTAATTTCCCGCGTATTCTCGGTAAGGTGGATGAGCATGACCAGCCACTGATGCCCGCTTACGGTGAGCTTTCACCGGCGATTGTTGCCCAGGTTTTGGGCTTTGTGTTGGGTGACGACAAGTTGGGTGAGCGTGGTCGCCATCGCCTGATGCGCCTCAATGCCCTTTCCCAGCGGATTTCCCAGCAGGCGGGCTCCAGTGTTTCACGCTTGCCCATGTTCTGCGCCGGTTGCCCCCATAACCGCTCAACTAAAGTGCCTGAGGGTAGCCGTGCTCTCGCGGGAATTGGCTGTCACTATATGGCCCAGTGGCTCGATAGGGAGACTTTTACCTTTACTCAGATGGGCGCCGAGGGCGTCAACTGGGTAGGCCAGGCGCCTTTTACCAGTGAAAAGCACGTATTCGTGAACTTGGGTGATGGCACTTATTTTCACTCAGGAATCTTGGCCATTCGGGCGTCTGTCGCAGCCAAGGTGAATATCACCTACAAAATTCTGTTTAACGACGCTGTCGCTATGACAGGTGGCCAGCCCCATGACGGAGAGCTGGCACCGGATATGATCTGTCGCCAGGTATTGGCTGAGGGGGTGCAGAAAGTTGTACTGGTGATGGATAACCCGGATAAATATAAGGGTGCTCTATCTTTCCCTGCCGAGGTGGAGATCCGCCATCGCGATTATATGCCGGCGGTTATGGAAGAGCTTCGCGAAGTCGAAGGTTGTACAGTAATTATCTACGACCAAACCTGCGCTACTGAGCTGCGCCGCAAGCGCAAACGCGGCCTGTTACCCCAGGCAGAGGGGCGCCCGTTTATCAATGAGCTGGTGTGTGAAGGCTGTGGTGACTGCGTGCAGCAATCCAGCTGTATCGCGGTAGAAAAAGTTGCTACTGCCCTGGGGGATAAACGCCGGGTAAACCAGACTGGTTGCAATCAGGACCTCTCCTGCATCAATGGTTTTTGCCCATCGTTTGTTACTGTGAAAGGTGGGCGCCTGGCCAAAGGTGCCGGGGTTGGCGATGTGTTACGCACTGAGGCGGATAAATTATCTGCACCGCAACTACCCGCCCTGGATGAGCCGTTTAACTTCCTGGTAACCGGTGTAGGTGGAACCGGAGTGGTTACTATCGGTGCTTTGCTGGCAATGGCAGCCCACATTGAAGGTAAGGCCTGCAGTACCCTGGATCAGACTGGCCTTGCGCAAAAGGGCGGGGCGGTTTATTCCCATATCCGCTTTGCTGCAAAGCCTGACGCGTTGCAGGCTGTTCGTATTTCTGATGGTCGAGCAGACGCGCTGATGGCTTGTGACCTGATTGCCGCGGGCAACCTCGCAGCCTGTCTGGCTAAGCTGGATGAAACCCATAGTCGGGCAGTGGTAAATACCCATCTGAGTCCAACCGCTGCTACTGTTTTGGGTCGTGAAGATGCACACTCGCCTCAGGCTGTATTAGACACCTTGAGTAATGCTGTTTGTGAGTTGGAGTCTGTAGAGGCGCATAGGCTCACCAAGTTGGCACTGGGGGATACCCTGGCCGCAAATATCTTTATGTTGGGTTTTGCCTGGCAAAAAGGGTTATTGCCGCTTTCTCAGGAGTCGTTGTTACAGGCTATTGAGCTGAATGGTGTTGCAGTTGAGGGCAACCTGCAGGGCTTTGCCGCTGGTCGCCTTGCCGCTGCTGATTCCAAAACCTTAAACAAGCTACTGGCTCACGACCAAGTCCCTGTAGCTTTACCGCAGGGGTTGGAAGAAGTGGTTGCTCACCGGGTAAAGCATCTCACTGGTTACCAGAATACTGAACTGGCGCAGCGCTACCAAAACCTGGTGGATAAGGTGAAGGCAGCGGAAGTTCTTAAAGTGCCGGGCAATCTCAAGCTTGCAGAGACTGTCGCGCGTAATTACGCCAAACTCTTGGCCTATAAAGATGAATACGAGGTGGCGCGCTTATATACCGATGGCCGTTTTACTCAATCCCTGCAGGAGAATTTCAGCGGCGAAATTGAGTTGGAGTTCAACTTGGCCCCGCCCCTGCTGGCGCGTTTTGACAAGGTATTGGGGCGCCCACGCAAAATGAAGTTTGGCGGATGGATGTTTAAAGCCTTCGGTGTCCTGGCCAGATTAAAATTCCTGCGTGGTACCGTATTGGATGTGTTTGGTTACACTGCCGAGCGCAGAATGGAGCGTGCCTTAATTAGCGAATATGAGGAGTTGGTCGATAAGGTAATGGGTGAGCTGAATGCACAGAACCACGCCGCAGCTATTGATTTACTCAACTATCCAGAGGAAATTCGAGGTTATGGCCACGTGAAAGAGGCCAATCTGGAGAAAGCCAGGCAACAGCGTGATGTGGCTCTCACTCGCTTCGAAAACCCGGTGCGCGATATCAAACGGGCCTCTGAAGTGGAGGTATTTGATCCTGCAAATGCCCAGCAGGTTGGTTAATTATTAATTCTCATTGGGCGGTTTGACGGCTTGCCGTTGAGCCTCCCTCGTTGATAATTACCAAAATCCCTGCATACGAACAGCAAACTGTCGGGTTTGATCTCCAGTAAAGCGGTTATTTCCTAGAGTCACATTTAACATGAATCGTACTTTGGGATTGAAATAGTAATTAAACCCAAAGACAAAATTTCGAACCGTCATATCGGGAATGTCGCGATTTTCAATTGTGTCGTAACGGGCCGTCACTTCGAAAGCCCCAGCTGGAGGCTGGGGCTTAATTGACTCAAAAAGCCCCTTTTTATAGTTATAGGGTTTGTGCTGCCCGGTTACTGCCCAGCTTCCAGTGATATACCAAGTATGGACACTTTGGTCACCGATAAAACAACCAGTAAGTGGGTCGCAAAAGAAGTTGGGTGGGGCACCAAAAAACTTTTCGAAAGTGAACTCGGAGAGGAAAAAGTCACCGGAGAATCTGCCAATAGCATACTCCGATTGAGCAAAAAAAGGGCCATAAGTACCAGCCAGTTCCAGGCCCAGTATCAGTACATCACCTTCTGGCTTCCCAAGATAAAACTCCTCATCGCCAAATTCCCCAAAGAATAAAGCGTTTCCGCCTGGGCTCAATGCGACTAATTGCTCTGGGCCGCGGCGGCCGGCATATTCGACTAGGGCCTTCCGAGGAGGAGTGTCTTGATTGGCATCTTCATAACTAAGCGAGGCACCCAGATGCAATGTACTTTTATAGTCATCAATCGGAGCCCAGGTAAACCTGGTTGTGGCGCCAACACCTGAATTGCGGGGGTCGCCAGGATTGCGCAAATTTATCAAATCAAAGCCAAAAGTATGGCAGCACCAATAGGTATTCCAGCCGATGCCCTGCTGCCTGCCTCGGTTGTCATAGATGCCGGCAGCGGTAGCAAAGGCGCGTTCCATCATGGTGATTTCGTTGGAGGACGTAAGCTCATTAATGGAACGGTTCGGTTTGTAGTTTCCTATTCGGAGCCTTCCATCGAAGACTTCGGTCGCCAAATAAACATCTCTAAGCCCAGCGGTACCGCTAGTGGCAAAGTCCCGTTCGAGCTTATATTCCCATTCCCATAGCTTTCCTTTCATTGCCAGGCGTACCCGACGGAAATCTGTGGTATTTACCGGTTCTTCAAAGTCGTCAATGAGAATGAGATCTTCATAGTAGCTATCATCTTTATCAAAGAGGTAGGTGTCAAAATGGATGCGACCTCCAAGTTCCGCAGAAAAGTTCCCGTCGTCGGAGACAATTTTGAGCCCCCCTTTCGATTCGGCTTTGTCTGCCAAAGCAGGGGGCGATAGAAAAGCAAAGGCTAAGGCGCAATATAGGCCATAGCATTTCATATGACGCTCCGTATCAAAGCGGTACTTAGCGACCGCGGCGTGTTGTTGCAGTTTAGCAAGTGTGCATGGACCAGTTGTAAGGGAGTCTTAGGTTTTCTCTGTATGTACCCCGCGCGCGATGGAGCAACGATGATTGCTGTTAATAGTTGTTGGACTGTCGGGAAATGGGGGAAGAAGATTGCCGCCCAAAAGAAACCGGCGGCAAGGTCATTAGGAGGGAGTATCGTCTCGTACTACCAAATAGCTCGAATATTATCCGGTGGGGGCTATATCCGGTCCAGCTTGTATCCGTCCTCTTTGAGCAGCTCCACGATGCTGCCCCCCCCAACTAGGTGTCCTGCTCCAACAATAACAAACAGGGATGAATGGTTTGGCGCTTTTAAGCTGATTCGCTTCGCCATATTTTCATTGCGCTTGAAAAACAGCGTATCGTAAAGCGGTTTGTATTCCGGGTTTTCATTGAGTCCGTCAAGAATAATTAGGTGGTGGAGAGTTTTCTCATCGCCGTCCTTCCAAGCCTTGGTGAGCTTGGGGAGGAAGCTGGATATATCTTCCAGCTGCTCAAGGGTTTGTTGTAACAGAAGAGCTGGGTTGTCCAGGCCATTTAACAGTTGGAACTGCTGTAAAACCCCTTCGAGTTCAACGACCGGTTTGTCATCTTTCTTGGCTTTTTGCAGAAAATGGCGATCTATACCCAGTTCAGGATTGAGGCCATGGGCCTGCATTTCGACCATACTCATGGAAATCATGGCAATTGCAGGGCGCTGGCGAATAAACATAGCCTCCGGCATATTGTGCTTTTGTATCCACTTCTGTAGCTGTTTGTACGTTTCCGGGGGGAGGTCGTCACGTAGATTACGTTCACCCTGGTAGACTGATTCCATCATGATTTTCTGCTGTAGCAGCATGTCGCCTTCCGCAGCGAGAATATCGGCTTCTACTGCAATGGCATCGCTCTCGGCATAGGCGCGCTCAATTTGGGGGCGCATGGGGTAGAAGTCTTCTGTAGCTAAGTGGATTGAGCCCAGCAGATAGATAGTCTGGTTCTCTTTGGTGGCCTTCCAGAAGATACCTTGGTCAGTTTCTGCGGCATTTACTAAACCGACAAATAATATGAGAGCGAGAGCTATCGACTGTGATAAGTAACGATGAATCATTGCTGGTCCCTGATCTTGTTTAAGCGAAAGAATAGTAACACCCTGGAGTAGGCGCTGATACTGGAGGTGACGGCAAAGATAAACTGGCCATATGTGTAGGTTTTCCCGTAGGCATGTGCGGAATTTACTGGGAAACTAAATCAGTGAGAGTCAAAATAGTGACTTTGTTCCATTTTCGCGGTAAACATTTTGAGAATTGTACAAGTTTGGCCTGAGTTAGAGCCTGGAGATGCAGGGAAGGCCGCATTGGACTTTATACAAGTGCTGAGCCAACAGGGGCATGAGCCTGTTGTGATCTCGGCAGGTGGGGCGCTGGTTGCTCGTCTCAAGCTACATGGTATCCAGCATATTCAACTACCGTTGAATAAAAAGCCCCTCTGGTCACAACCCCTTGTACGGCGTCTTACTAATATTTTGGCCGGGCTACAAGCAGATATCATACATGTGCATGGACGGTTAGCCGCTTTATTGACTTCGCGGGCTTGGCGGCGTATGGATGATGTAAATCGTCCAGGTTTGGTAACCCATGTCGATAGCAATCGTGCACCCAGTCGCCGAGATGCTGGTGTGATTGCCGGGGAGCGGGTTATCGCCACATCCCTTGGAGTGGCTAATCAATTACAGGCGCACTACGGAAAGAAGATGGTCTCGCCGGCCAGTGTTATTCCTTGGGGAGTTAGCGCTAAGGAATTTGATCGTAGCAAACCCATTTCAGGGCAATGGCATTTGCGTCTTCTGAATAATTATCCTCAGCTGGAGGGAAAAAACTGGTGGCTGTATTCGGGGGATTTATCCCTGGAAGGAGAGTTAGGCTTTTTTCTACAGGGACTCGCTTATTCAGTGCGAGGTCGTGAGGATATAATGGGCTTGGTTATTGGCAAGCAACAAAAGGATGATTTGCGTTATATCCGCAAGCTGGAGTTATATGCCCAAGAACTGGGTTTAGAAGGGCGCGTGCTGTTCCTTGGGGCTCGCCAGGACATGCGCGAGCTGTATGCCTCTTCCCAGGTGTTAGTTAGTCTTGCTCGCCCGTATGAGCCATGCGGCAGGAATGCTATGGCAGCGCTTGCAATGGGATGTCCAGTGATTGCTTATAAGGATACGTGTGCGGGGGAAGTGTTGGCCCATTGTTTTCCGGAGGGAATCGTAGAGCGCAAAAATGTAGAAGCTTTATCTGAAGCTGCTTTAGCCTTAACCGATCGTTTAGTAAAAATTGAATTTCACAGTTTTTATAATGAGGATTTAGTTAAACAAACTGTAAACCTTTACCATGAATTACTGGATAGGCCTTGATAATCTATTTTTGGCCTGACTAAAAATTGAAGTGCCCATTTAGAGATGCGAAGTCGAAGCCGGGGTTGGGTGTATTGGTCCTGGCATTGGAGAAGTGGCTATAGCGTAAAGATAGTGTATGGCCACCTGAGAAGCGATAGCCCAAAGCAAAATGCAGTGCGAAGTTTAATTTTGTGCTCATTCTGATACTGCCAAAATGATCGTTACTTAAATAGGATGCGCCTACACCAGCTTCTCCAAATCCGCCGCGAGGTTCATTGCGTGGGTACCAGCGCAGTAGAGGCTTTAATTCAAATATATTTTGTTGCTGGCTTTCGTCGCGATATTTTATTCGCATGTGGGAATAACTACCTTGCCCCCACCATTCCCAAAAATTGTTGTCGAGATTGGATGATGCGAGCAGGTAGGAATAGCTGAAGCCTGCCATTTCTGCGGCTGAGATGGAGTGCACTTGCATCAGCTCACTGCCCAGCCCCTTTCCTGCGCTAGCAATAAATTCTGACTCAGCAAAAGTGAAAGGGGAAATTAAGAGTCCATAAATAAAAAAAGGTGCGTAATTTTTAAGGGTATTACCGCACATACATGAAACCACTGGCTTACGCATAACTTCCGATGTTAACTAATTGAGCTTTATTAAGACTAGAGGGAAAGATGGCGATGGCAAGTTTCAATGATGAGGCTTGCCACCGGCTTCTTCCTTTTTTTCAGCGCCATTGCCGCTTCAGTTGTCGAAGTGCGTCGGAATGCAGTTGTCTGGCCCTTTCCTGACTTAATCCCAGTTGTTCGCCGATGACTCGAAATGAGCAGTCTCTATCGGATACCAGCCCATAGCGAAGATTTAAAACAGTTCTCTGTCTGGCAGGTAGTCGCGCGACAGCTTCACGCAATCGCTCGGCCAACTCCTGGTTGGTTACCAGCTCGTCGGTATTGTAGAGTTCGTCGGCTGGCGCGTAGTCGAGTCGCGTGCTGCTTTGGTCATCGGCAACAGGGTCATCTAACGAGCCGGTGGGCCCAGGCAGCTTTAGTAGGCTTTGGATACGCTCCAGGTCCAAGCCGGTTTGCGTAGCGAGATTTTCATCGGATGCGGGAAGCCCTTGGGCACGGACTTCACCTATCGCCCTGTAGATCGCTCTCAGATCATCCTGGACATTTGCAGGTTGGCGAACCAGGTCCTCATTTCGGCGCAGGGCCAGCTGGATTTCCTGTTGAATCCACCAATAGGCATAGGTGGAAAAGCGATAACCCATTTGTGGCTTAAAGCGCTCTATGGCTTTCATCAGTCCGACATTGCCTTCCTGGATAAGGTCGATAAAAGGAACCGATGGGTTGCGAAAACGCTTGGCAATGGCGATTACCAGGCGCAGATTGCACTGGATCAGCTTTTTGCGCTGTTTTTGGAAGCGCTTTAGCACGCCGTTGAGTCTACTGCGCTCTCTGCGTGGTAGGTGATCGAGGACTAATAGGGCTTCTGTGCGCTCTATGATCAGCCCATGATCATAGGCCCCTGTACTGCCCCGTTGCTCTACACCTTCACTGCGCAATTGCACTAGCTCGGTGCCGTATTGCTGTAGGATGACAATGAGTTTGTCTTCCAGATCTCTGAGCATGCATGTGGTACTGTGTTCCTCCTCAGGAGTTAGCAGCTCGAGTCGATAAAGGTGCTTTAAGTAGCTTTGCATGGGGGTTGTGCCACTCTCAGAGAGTGGCTCCCCAACAGAATGAATCTCTTCGATATCGGGCCCGGCATCAGTGGCCTGGTCGCGATCATCTGCATTGGAGCAGGAATCGGAGAGGGCGTTGTCTGTATCCTTCAGCCAGTCTTCATCCCTTGAGTAGAAATTTTCTCGGGACAAGTGCTCAAACCTTCTGTTGACTGCGTGAACGATATGTACTGGTTGGTCTCTCCAGGCAGCCTGTGGCGCCCATTTCACCTTAACCATAGATGAAAGTTGATTATTGCGCCTTCCTTTCGATGACTAGAAGGTTCTAATTGTCAGGCTTCTATGAGGTTGGAAGGGCAGCTGATAGGGTCTGTTACTGCCCTTTAGACAAGAAAGGTTGTTATTTAACCCGCTTTACTCGCATTTTGCGACCGCCGTCTGCTTGTTTCATAAAGAAAGAGCCGAGCATGGCACGCTCTACAGTGACTATATCGCCAGCCCCCCAAAATATGCGTGCACTTCCGCTTTGCTTCCAGATCTGGCCATTGTCTAGCGTAATAATTTTTTTACCATAAGAGTCATCTTGAATTTTGGCGATTTTGGCTTCGATGTACTCTGGAACTTGAAGGGTCGCTTTATGTTCTTGGCCAAAGTTTTGTTTTGCTTGCTGTTCCAAGGATCCACTGAGGCTATCGAAGCAAGCCAATCGATCTTCATCTACTGCTATTGCAGAACAGGTTTCCAGCTGTTTTGTCAAGGAGTTAGCATAAGCTATTGGGGTCAATAAAATTAAAGCGAGAGAACAAAGAACCGCTTTCATAATCTTTATTTCATATTATTGCCTAGTGTTAGCGTTATTCTGCCCGACCCAGCAGGGCTGGACAATGAAATTTGTGCGATATTTCACGCTTTTGCCTGAATCTGCGTGGAAAAATAGCCTCACTCTTAAGTCTGATTGATCTATTGGCTAAATCTGACTTGGTATCCAGGGGGGCATATCAACTAAATCCTGGGTATTAATTTATCAATTGGAAAAATTTTATAAATTAAAGCTATCCAGGATTGGAAAATGAAAAGTCTAGTAACTCCAGCAGTCTTGTTTGCCCTTGTGGCCACCTATTTTTGTTATGAGGGCATGCGACTTTCAGTTTCGGGGGCGGCATTAGCGGTAGCGACGGAGTTGGTAGCAGGTCAGTCACTCGAGGGTGGAGCTCAGCAAAATCTCTTCGACAGCAGTGGTAAGGTAGATAAAAAAGCAGAGATTTTCGAGGGTAATGAAATGATGGAGTTTGAAGGGGATATTTTTGCAGATGCCCCTGAGCATGGTGGTACAGAGCGGGATAGCGATCTGGACAAGAAGTCTCCAGGGCAGCGGAAGGGCTAATTAATTTCTTGATTTATGACATAAAAAAACCGAGCTATGCCCGGTTTTTCCAGTTAGCAATATTATCGTTTTTGTGCACTGAAGTGCTTACCACTCTGGCCTAGGCTGTCATCCCCCATCAAGTAGAGATAAGTGGGCATTATTTCTTCGGGAGCTACCACAGACTGGGGGTTTTCGGCTGGATATGCAGTGGCGCGCATAGATGTACGTGTGGCGCCGGGATTTAGGCTATTTACCCGTATATTTGATACGCCATCCAATTCATCGGCGAGAACCTGCATTAGCCCTTCGGTAGCAAATTTTGATACTGAGTAGGCGCCCCAGTAGGCTCTCCCTTTTAAACCAACACTTGAGCTGGTGAATACAATCGACCCAGCTTTAGATTTTTCCAGTAGTGGTAGCAGGGTTTTAGTGAGACCAAATGTTGCATTGATATTTACTTGCATGACCTGCTGCCAGGTGGCGAAGTTGTAGTTGGCTAGTGGTGTTCGTTGGCCGAGGAGACTCGCATTGTGTAGCAGCCCGTCCAGTCGACCAAACTCTTGATCAATTGCTTCGGCAAGGTTTTCGAAATTCTCGATCCGGGCCTCATTCAAGTCGAGCGGAAATATTGCTGGTTGAGGACCGCCAGCCGCTTCAATCTCGTCATATACCATTTCCAGTTTTGCTGTGGTTCGCCCCAGCAAAACTACAGTGGCTCCGTGTGAGGCGAAAGTTTTTGCGGCAGTTTTTCCGATGCCGTCACCAGCACCAGTAATGAGTATTATTTTATCTTTGAGCAGGTTGGTGGGCGCAACATAGTCGCCGGCAAATTCTGACATGAAAAATCCTGATGCTATCGCCAAGCACAAGAGCTGGGCGTTACTGCGCGGGTTAGAAAGTTAAATATAATGTTGTTTAAGCAGGGGCCAGATTTCCTCTACAGAGCTGACCAAGTGATCTGCGCCCCAGTTGGCTGGGTTGTCTGATGCATCAATGTAACCATAACTACAGGCGATTGTTGGCATGCCAGCACGCTGCCCCGCAACAATATCCCGCTCGTGATCACCAATATAAACGGCTTCCGAGGGGGCACAGCCAATTTGATTGCATGCCAGGAAAATGGGCTCCGGGTCTGGTTTTGTCTTGCTGACGTGGTCTGGGCAAATCACAGCTGCTGCTGGTGGCAAGTGCTCAAATGCCTGCATTAATGGTAACGTAAATGCCTCGGGCTTATTGGTCACAATGCCCCAGGGAATACTGTTGTCCACGAGGGTGTCCAACAAGTTTTCAATACCCGGGAAAGGCGCTGTTTGCTCAGCCAAGTGAGCAAGGTATAGATCCAAAAGGCGCTGTAGCAGACTGCTGAACTCTGGGTCTCCCTCTTCCTTGCCAAACCCCAGTGTTACCAATGCGCGAGAACCATTGGAAACCGTGCCGCGGATTATTTCATCTGGCAGTGGAGGCAGTTGTTCCTGATGCCGTAGTTGATTAAGTACAACAATAAAATCTGGCGCGGTATCGAGAAGAGTGCCATCCAGGTCAAATAAAGCTGCTTTCATTTTATCGTCCGCTTACTCGGGTTTAATGGCATGCACAAGGTAGTTTACGTCGACATCGCGAGAGTTGAGTTTATAAGTGCGAGTTACCGGGTTGTATGTCATACCGGTAATATCCTTTAACTCCAAATCGCTTTCCCTCAGCCAGGCGCCCATTTCTGAGGGACGGATAAACTTGCCGTATTCATGGGTGCCTTTGGGTAGTAAGCGTAGGATATATTCTGCCCCTACTACTGCGAAAAGCCAGCCCTTAGGAGTGCGATTGATTGTCGAAAAAAATAGGTGGCCACCGGGTTTGACAAGCTTCGCGCAGGCGCGGATCACCGATGACGGATCGGGCACATGTTCCAGCATTTCCAGGCAGGTAACGACATCAAAACTAGCCGGTATTTCTTCAGCCAAGTCTTCGACAGCTACCCGCCGGTAATTTACATTTACGCCGCTTTCCAGTGCATGCAGTTTGGCCACATTCAGTGGTGCCTCTCCCATGTCGATGCCGGTAACGTCAGCGCCTCTCTGGGCCATGGCTTCCGTCAAAATGCCCCCGCCACATCCGACATCCAATAGCTTCTTATCCGCGACTGATGCAAGTCCATCGATATAGTTGGCGCGCAGCGGATTGATTTCATGGAGTGGCTTAAATTCGCCCTCTTTATCCCACCAGCGGCTGGCGAGCTGTTCGAATTTGGCAATTTCTGCAGGATCTACATTACTCATGAACTTCTATGCAAACTCCGTCGCTAGTGGCCGACCCTCGCCGGTAATAGGATCACTGGGGGTTAATTCGCGCTCAGCGTGAATGGCCGGCAATTCTATCACGCCACAGTTGTGCTCGCTGAACTACCTCTATTTCGTTCAAGGTTTGCAATTGGCGTTGCTTTAAAAGTTGTCTGCCGGCTACCCAGACATCACTTACATTATGGCCGCCCCCGGTATAAATCAGCTGGGAGATCGGGTCGTGCACTGGCTGTTGCTCAATTCCCCCCAAATTGATAGCAGTAATGTCTGCACTTTTACCAATTTCAAGGCTTCCGGTAATTTCATCAATTCCCAGTGCACGTGCGCCGTTGATAGTGGCCATTGCCAAGGCTTGGTGTGCGGGTAGAGCGGTAGCTCGGCCGCTGACTGCTTTTGCCAGAAGGGCGGCGGTATTAGCTTCGGCAAAAAGGTCCTGGCTGTTATTGCTGGCTGCGCCATCAGTGCCAAGCGATACATTGATACCGGCGTCTAGAATCTCTGTCGCAGGGCAGAAGCCGGAAGCTAGTTTGAGATTTGAAGAGGGGCAATGCGCTACATGGGCGCCGCTTTTACTTAGTAGCTCGATATCCCTTTCGTTGGTTGCGACCATGTGCACACATAGAGTTTGCGGCCCCATCAGGCCCAGGCGCAAGAGGCGCTCAGTTGGGCGTTCTCCACTTTTCTCTAAAGCGGTTTCTACCTCGTGAAAAGTCTCATGCAGGTGTATTTGTATGGGAACCTGGGCCTCCGCAGAGCATACAGCGATTTTTTCCAGGGTCTGATCCCCCACTGTATAGGGGGCGTGCGGTGCAAAGACCACTTCGATACGCTCATGGGCGCGATAATCATCTCGAAGAGCTAGACCCTTATGTAGTGCTTCCTCACTATGCCGGCTCCAAGGAGTGGGTGCGTCCAGCACAGGAAAGGCGATATGGGCCCGGATGCCACTTTCCCGTGCTGCACAAGCTACGGCCTCAGGAAAGAAATACTGGTCAGAAAATGTAGTGGTGCCAGATCTCAGCATTTCGGCAATGGCATGACGACTGCCATCTGCGACAAATTCTGGGCCCACCCAGCGTTGTTCTGTCGGCCAGATATGTTGCTCCAACCACTCTTTTAACGGGCGGTCATCGGCATAGCCTCGCAGCAATGTCATAGGGGCGTGATTGTGAGTATTAATTAAGCCGGGAATCAAGGCGTGCTGGTTGAGATCTACTTCCTGGCTTGCCTTAAAACGGATCTTGGCTTCTGAGGAGGGCAAGAGTGCCGTAATTCGGCCCTGCTCAATAGCGAGAGAGCAATCTTCGTACACTTTTTGTTCGGGAATCACTGGAATAATCCAGCGTGCGTGGATCAATGTATCGACGGGCTGTGACATAAGTGCTAAGAGGCGGCGGTTAAAGTGGATTCAACTTTAGCGGCGGGGGACTGTTACGGCAACCAGGGATCTAAATGGCGTGAGTGGCTATTCAGATGCCCCCCTCCAACGGCGTCAAACTATGCTAGAATCGCCCGCTTATCCGGGCTCGGTACACATGCCCGCGCTATAAAAGGAACGCCGTAAGCCATGGGCGAATTAGCCAAAGAAATCTCTCCGATTAATATCGAAGAAGAACTCAAGCAGTCTTATCTCGACTATGCCATGAGCGTGATTGTCGGGCGCGCACTGCCGGATGTACGCGATGGCCTCAAGCCGGTACACCGCCGCGTGCTCTACGCGATGAGCGAGCTTAAAAACGACTGGAATAAACCATACAAAAAATCAGCGCGTGTCGTTGGTGATGTAATCGGTAAATATCACCCGCACGGAGACACTGCGGTCTACGACACTATTGTGCGTATGGCGCAGCCGTTTTCTATGCGTTACACCCTGGTAGATGGCCAGGGTAACTTCGGTTCTATCGATGGTGACAGCCCAGCTGCCATGCGATACACCGAGATCCGTATGGACAAGTTGGCCCATGAGCTGCTGTCCGACCTCGATAAAGAAACGGTTAACTTTGTCGATAATTACGATGGTTCCGAGCAAATGCCGGAGGTGTTGCCTTCCCGTGTGCCGAACCTTTTGGTCAATGGCTCCTCCGGTATTGCGGTGGGAATGGCTACCAATATTCCTCCCCACAACCTGGGTGAGGTGATCAAGGCATGCCTGGCTCTGATCGACAATTCCGAGTTGACCGTCGACGACCTGATGGAGTACATCCCCGGGCCGGACTTCCCCACGGGCGCCATCATCAATGGCCGCGCCGGTATTCTCCTTGCCTACCGCACTGGCCGTGGTCGCATTTATGTGCGTGCCAAAGCAGATGTGATCCGCGATGACAAGACCAATCGCGAAACCATCATCATTACTGAGATCCCCTTCCAGCTGAATAAGGCGCGCTTGATCGAGCGTATTGCTGAGCTGGTGAAAGAGAAAAAGATCGAGGGTATCTCTGAGCTGCGCGACGAGTCCGACAAAGACGGCTTGCGCGTAGTGATTGAGCTTAAGCGGGGAGAGCTGGGTGATGTGGTTCTGAATAACCTCTATTCCCAGACCCAGCTGGAAAGCGTCTTCGGTATCAATATGGTGGCCCTGGTCGATGGCCAGCCCAAGGTATTGAACCTCAAAGAGCTGCTCGAGCACTTTATTCGCCACCGCCAGGAAGTCGTTACCCGCCGTACGGTCTACCTGTTGCGCAAAGCCCGCGAGCGCGGCCATATTCTGGAAGGTCTGGCGATTGCCATCGCCAATATCGATCCGGTAATCGAGCTGATCAAATCTTCCGCCACGCCGGCAGATGCCCGCGAGGCGTTGCTGGCCAAAGGCTGGCCTGTGGGCAATGTTCAGCAGTTCCTGGAGCGGGCTGGTGCTGATGCCTGCCGTCCAGATGATCTGCCGCAAGAATTTGGTCTGCGCGACGACGCTTACTACTTGTCCCCGGCCCAGGCTCAGGCAATTCTCGAATTGCGCCTGCACCGCCTGACGGGCATGGAGCACGACAAGCTGCTGGCCGAATACCAGGATCGACTGGAGCAGATTGCAGAATATCTGCATATCCTCGGTAGCTTCGAGCGCCTGATGGAAGTGATCCGCGAAGAGTTAGAGCAGCTGTCAAAGGACTTTAACGATGAGCGTCGAACCGATATCGTTGCGTCTCGCCAGGATCTGACCGTTGAAGACCTGATTACCCCGGAAGACAAGGTAGTAACTATCTCCCACGGTGGTTATGCCAAGAGCCAGCCGCTGACCGATTACCAGGCCCAGCGCCGTGGTGGTATGGGTAAATCTGCGACCCAGGTAAAAGACGAGGACTTCGTCGAGCATCTATTGATCGCCAACTCCCATGACACCCTTCTGTGCTTCTCCAATAAGGGCAAGGTGTACTGGCTGAAAGTCTACGAAGTGCCCACCGCTGGCCGAGCCTCCCGTGGTCGCCCAATGGTTAATATGCTGCCCCTGGAAGAGGGTGAACGTATCAGCAGCATGATGCCGGTGTCCGAGTACGACGAAAATCACTTTATCTTCTTCACCACCGCCAATGGCACCGTAAAGAAAACCCCCCTCACCGCGTTTGCCCGCCCCCGTAGTGTTGGTTTGCGTGCAATTGAATTGGAAGAGGGCGATCGCCTGGTAGCCACTGCGATTACCGATGGTGAGCGCGATGTAGCGCTGTTCACCAGCGCTGGTAAAGCAGCGCGCTTCTCCGAGTCCAATGTGCGCTCTATGGGTCGTGTTTCCCGTGGTGTTCGCGGTATTCGTATGCAGGAAGGTCAGCAGGTTATCGCTATGGTTATCCCTGAAGAGGGTGGCTCTGTGATGATGGCTACTGAGAATGGTTACGGTAAGCGCACAGCTATCAGCGAATTCCCCACCAAGGGGCGCGGTACCCAGGGTGTTATTGCGATCGCGGAAAGTGAACGCAACGGTGCCTTGGTTGGTGCCTGTCAGGTGCATCCGGGTGAAGAGATGATGTTGATCTCCGACCAGGGCACTCTGGTGCGTACCCGTGTTGATGAAGTGTCTGTACTTGGGCGCAACACGCAGGGGGTGCGAGTGATTCGCCTGAAGACTGGCGAGAAGCTGGTTGGTCTCGGTCGCATTGAAGAGACCGAAGATGACGGTGAAGAAAACGGTGGGGAAGAGTGACCCACCGCTCCAGACCACTAAGAAAGGCTGCGTTTATCGCGGCCTTTCTTGCCTTTGGCTCCCACGAAAAACGCTAAAGGCGCGATATCTATCCCCCTGAATGGCAATTTGTGCGTAGACACATCTAGTTGTATTTGAAACCTTTTTTGTATTGTGGAAATCAGCTCATGAGGAAGTTTAATTTCTGTGCAGGCCCTGCCGCTTTGCCGCAGCCCGTACTGGAGCAGGCGCAAAGGGAGTTGCTCGATTGGCAAGGGCTCGGTTGCTCTGTAATGGAGGTCAGCCACCGCTCTCCAGAGTTTGTTGAGGTGGCTGAGCGGGCCGAACAGGACCTCCGCGATCTGCTCAGTGTGCCGAGCAACTACAAAGTATTGTTTCTTCAGGGTGGTGCAACTGGGCAGTTCAGTGCCGTGCCCTGGAATCTTCTCGGCGCTGGGTCTACCAAGGCCGATTTTATTCATTCAGGTCACTGGGCGGCCAAGGCGATTAAAGAGGCTCGTCGCTACGGTGAGGTCAATGTAGTGGCTTCCAGTGAGGATCGAAATTTCAGCTATGTGCCAGCTGCAGACAGTTGGCAGCAAACGGAAGGGGCCGCATATCTACACTACACGCCGAATGAAACGATTGGCGGTGTGGAGTTTGATTATGTGCCGGAGGTGGATTGCCCGCTGGTGGCTGATATGTCCTCGACTATTTTGTCGCAACCTATTGAGGTGGAGAACTTCGGTGTAATTTATGCCGGCGCACAGAAAAATATTGGTCCTTCAGGTATTGCCGTAGCCGTGATTCGTGATGATTTGCTCGATCGTTCAATGGAAAATATCCCCCGCAGTTTGAGCTGGAAGGTGGCTGCTGATGCGGGCTCTATGGATAACACGCCGCCTACTTTTGCCTGGTATCTGTCAGGCCTGGTTTTCCAATGGCTGAAGGCTCAGGGTGGTGTTGAGGAGATGGCAAAGCAGGCTGATGCAAAATCCAAAATGCTCTACAACTTCTTGGATAGCAGCGACTTTTTCTCCAGTCCGGTAGAGGTGGGTAGTCGTTCGCGTATGAATGTGCCTTTCGTATTGGCAGACGCCAGTCTTGATAAATTATTCCTGGAGGAATCCCAAGCTGCTGGACTGTTAAGTTTGAAGGGGCATCGCTCGGTCGGCGGCATGCGCGCTTCTCTATATAACGCTGTTCCTCTGGAAGCGGTGGAGGCTTTGGTGGCATTTATGGCGGACTTTGAGGCTCGCCGGGGTTAAGTGTCGGAAAGGATAAATAATACTGATGAATTCACGGAAAAGTAGATAGGCGAATGACAGAGGAAACTACTAGTGGCGACCAGCGCTTATTAGAGCTGCGCAACCGTATAGATGGCATTGATGCCGAGATCGCCCAGCTTATTAGTGAGCGGGCGCGCTGTGCGCTGGAGGTTGCAGAGGTGAAAAAGGCAACTGGTGAAGACGCGCTGTATTATCGGCCCGAGAGGGAGGCGCAGGTGTTGCGCAAGGCTATGGAGCGCAATCCAGGGCCCTTGACCAATGAGGAAATGGCGCGATTGTTCCGTGAAATTATGTCAGCCTGCCTCGCGTTAGAAGAGCCGGTCAAGGTGGCTTATCTGGGGCCAGAGGGTACTTTTACCCAGCAGGCCGCATTGAAGCATTTTGGCAACTCGGCCAAAAGCCGCCCGCTCGCCGCTATCGATGAAGTGTTTCGAGAGGTGGAAGCGGGGGCGGTGAGCTATGGCGTGGTGCCCGTTGAGAATTCTACCGAGGGTGTGATCAACCACACTCTGGACAACTTCATGAATTCCAATCTGAGTATTTGCGGAGAGGTGGAATTGCGGATTCACCATCACTTGATGATCTCGGATGTAACACGGCCTGAGTCAATCACCCGTATTTATTCCCATGCGCAAAGTCTGGCGCAGTGCCGCAAATGGCTTGATGCCCATTACCCCAATGTGGAGCGGGTGGCTGTGTCCAGCAATGCTGATGCGGCCAAACGAGTTAAGGGGGAGTGGAATACTGCGGCGATTGCCGGTGACATGGCGGCTGATTTGTACGGCCTGAAGGTTCTTTCGGAAAAGATTGAGGACCGCCCGGACAACTCCACCCGCTTTCTGATTATTGGTACGCAGCAGGTTCCAGTCAGCGGGGATGATAAGACCTCCCTGATGGTATCCATGCGCAACGAGCCAGGTGCATTGCATGATCTTCTGGAACCGTTCCGTCGCTACAGTATCGACTTGACCCGTGTGGAAACCCGCCCGTCTCAATCAGGTAACTGGACTTATGTGTTCTTTATTGATTTTAAAGGCCACCGGGATGCAGATGGAATCTCTGCAGCCTTGAGAGAGGTTGGGGCTTGTGCCTCCGACTTGAAGGTGCTGGGCTCCTATCCGCGCGGTGTACTCTGATGGAGCAAGAGCAAATTGGCCGGCTGCTGGTTATTGGGGTTGGCCTTATTGGTGGAAGTTTTGCTCTGGCGCTAAAGGCAGCAGGTGCCTGCCGGGAGGTTATTGGTGTTGCTCCTAACGCTGAAACCTGTGAGCAGGCTAGAAGGCTGGGCATTGTCGACCGAGCCAGTACCCGTCTCGAGGAAGTACTACCCGAGCTTGAGCCTGGCGACCTGGTTTTTGTCGCGGTACCCACGCTTGCGGTGGAGTCGGTGTTTGCTCAACTTAAAGGGGCCTTGCCAAATGGGGTAACCGCTACAGATGCTGCCAGCGTTAAGGGTAGTGTGGTAGTTGCGGCAAAAAAGGTATGGGGGCGAATGCCCGATTTCCTGGTTCCGGGCCACCCTATTGCCGGGTCAGAGAAAAGTGGCGTGACAGCGGCCAGGGATGATCTTTATCGCGATCATCGGGTTATTCTTACTCCGCTGCCGGAAACCGATACGAGTCATTTGCAGCTGGTGGAGCTGGCTTGGCAGGCGGCTGGTGCTGAAGTGCTTAAAATGCCAGTGGAGGAGCATGATGAGGTATTGGCGGCGACCAGCCACCTTCCTCATGTCATCGCTTTTAGTCTCGTGGACACTCTTGCGCACGATGCAGAAAATGAAAATATTTTTCGCTATGCAGCCGGTGGTTTTCGCGACTTCACTCGAATTGCCTCCAGTGACCCGGTCATGTGGCGAGATATTATGCTGGCTAACCGGGATGCCATTTTAAAGGCAATCGATCTCTACAGTCTCAATCTCTCATCTTTACGTAGTGCCATTGCCTCCGGCGATAGTGCGGCGCTGATGGGTGTCTTCACCCGAGCCAAAGCGGCCCGGGATCACTTTACAAAAATGTTGGCGAAACAAGCGTATTCAGATTCTATGCAAGCACAGGAAATTACTTTTATTGCACAGCCTGCTGCCAAGGTCACAGGCAAGTTCCGGGTACCTGGAGATAAGTCGATGTCACACCGTTCCATTATGCTGGGCTCCCTGGCAGAAGGGGTGACGCAGGTGGAGGGTTTCCTTGAAGGGGAGGACGCGCTGGCGACTTTACAGGCTTTTCGTGATATGGGAGTGGTGATAGAGGGGCCGCACGATGGTCGGGTAATTATCCACGGCGTGGGTATGCGCGGATTGAAGGCACCTCCGGGGCCCTTGTACTTGGGTAATTCAGGTACCTCCATGCGGCTGCTGGCGGGACTGCTTGCCGGGCAGGACTTTGATGTGACCCTTACAGGCGATGAGTCTCTCTCCAAGCGCCCCATGAATAGGGTGGCCAATCCGTTGCGGGAGATGGGTGCAAATATTGAAACCGGGCCGGAAGGGCGCCCACCGCTTTTGATCAAAGGCGGTAGCCAGCTGGCAGGGGTCAACTACCCGTTGCCGATGGCTAGTGCCCAGGTGAAATCCGCTGTGCTCCTCGCTGGGCTCTACGCTGATGGCGAAACCTCTACTGTGGAACCGGCGCCTACCCGAGATCATACCGAGCGTATGTTGCAAGGTTTTGGGTATGTAGTAGAGCGAAACGGCGCTAAGGCAAGTGTTTGTGGCGGAGGGGCTTTGGCGGCCTGCCGTATTGATGTGCCAGCAGATATCTCTTCCGCTGCTTTCTTTATGGTGGCAGCGGCTATCTCTCCTGGTTCAGATATTGTGCTGGAGCATGTGGGGATCAACCCGACGCGAGACGGCGTAATAAGTATTTTGCGGGCTATGGGGGCTGATATTGAGCTCGAAAATGCACGAGAGGTGGGTGGAGAGCCAGTAGCGGACATACGGATTCGCTATGCCCCACTGCAAGGCATTCGCATTCCAGAAGACCTGGTGCCACTGGCTATTGATGAGTTTCCGGCTCTGTTTATTGCCGCTGCGTGTGCAGAGGGAGAGACTGTGCTGACCGGGGCAGAGGAATTGCGTGTTAAAGAGAGCGACCGCATTCAGGCAATGGCGAATGGGTTGGCGGCGCTGGGGGTGTCGGCCAGGGCAACCCCAGATGGTATTGTGATTCAGGGTACTGGCGAGAAAAACGTATTCTCTGGTGGGACAGTTGATAGCCTGGGGGACCACCGTATTGCCATGGCCTTTGCAGTGGCATCATTGCGCGCAAAAGATACAATCCGCATCCTTCATTGCGCCAACGTGGCTACCTCATTTCCAAATTTTGCCGAACTGGCGACGGAGGCTGGCTTAAAGCTTCAGTTGGCTTAGGGGGAATTTGGAAACCTCGCAGTTCGCGCAGTTATTTCAGAAGTAGAGTTTTATTAGAAGATATGAGTGATTCGAACAGGCTGCCGCCGGTAGTCACAATTGATGGCCCTAGTGGCTCGGGGAAGGGCACTATAGCCAAGCTGCTGGCGGACCGCCTGGGCTTTACCTTGCTTGATTCTGGCGCCCTGTATAGGGCTGCGGCTCTGGCTGCTCTTGATAAGGGGGTAGACCTGGCTGATGAGGGGGCGCTCACTCAGGTGGCAAAGGCCTTGGATGTTCACTTTGCTGTGAGTGAGGGTAAGCTGCGGGTGGTTCTTGATGGGCGCGAGGTCACTGATGATATTCGGATGGAGCGGGTTAGTATGGCTGCATCATCTGTGGCTGCAATTCCTGGAGTGAGGGCCGCTTTATTGCAGCGGCAGCGAGATTTTCGTCTGTCTCCCGGCCTGGTTGCAGATGGCAGGGATATGGGGACTACGGTGTTTCCTGACGCGCCAGTCAAAGTATTCCTGACAGCCAGTGCCGAGGAGCGCGCCAGGCGTCGCGAGGCGCAGTTGCGGGAGAGGGGTGTTTCTGTTAGCCTCCGCGACCTGCTGGAGGACATCCGTGCCCGCGATGCACAGGATATGAATAGAAAAGCCTCTCCCCTGGCTCCCGCTGAGGATGCGGTAGAGCTCGATAGCACAGGGGTGGGTATCGATGAAGTTCTCCAAAAGGTGCTCGATTTGATACAGGATCGAATTTCGTCCTGAAGTTTGAGCAGCACATAGTTTACTAACGATAACGGCCGGGATCAGCCAGAATTGCCCGGCCGTTGTTGTAATCCGACCCGCGTGCTGGCAACGCGGTTGGGGTCACGGCTGGCGGTTGACTAAACTCAACAGTTACCAACGGCTGGGCCCAGCACTATAGGTAATGTAATGAGCGAGAGCTTTGCTGAACTATTTGAAGAGAGCCTGAAAAGCGTTGAAATGGCACCGGGCGCTATTGTAACCGGTGTTGTAATTGACGTAGACAAAGACTGGGTAACCGTTCACGCGGGCCTGAAGTCTGAAGGTGTTATCCCTGCCGCACAGTTCGCCAATGACAAGGGCGAAGTTGAGCTGCAGGTGGGCGACGAAGTACAGGTTGCCCTGGAAGCTGTGGAAGACGGTTTCGGTGAAACCCGTCTGTCCCGTGAAAAAGCCAAGCGCGCTGAAGCCTGGAAAATCCTCGACGCAGCCCACGCAGCTGACGAAGTGGTTAAAGGTGTTATCAGTGGCAAGGTTAAGGGTGGCTTTACTGTTGACGTTGCCAATATCCGCGCATTCCTGCCCGGCTCTCTGGTTGATGTTCGTCCGGTTCGCGACACCGCGCACCTGGAAGGTAAAGAGCTCGAGTTCAAAGTTATCAAGCTGGACTCCAAGCGTAACAACGTTGTTGTTTCCCGTCGCGCGGTAATGGAAGCTGCGACTTCCGAAGAGCGTGAAGCACTGCTGGAAAGCCTGCAGGAAGGCATGAGCATCAAGGGTATCGTGAAGAACCTGACCGATTATGGTGCTTTCGTGGACCTGGGCGGTATCGATGGCCTGCTGCACATCACCGATATGGCTTGGAAGCGCATCAAGCATCCGAGCGAGATCGTGAACGTTGGCGACGAGATCGAAGTAAAAGTATTGAAGTTCGATCGTGAGCGCAGCCGTGTATCCCTGGGCCTGAAGCAGTTGGGCGAAGATCCTTGGGTATCCATCAAGCAGCGTTACCCAGAAAACAGCCGCGTGAAGGCGGTTGTAACCAACCTGACCGACTACGGCTGCTTCGCCGAGCTGGAAGAAGGTGTGGAAGGTCTGGTACACGTTTCCGAAATGGATTGGACCAACAAGAACATCCACCCGTCCAAAGTTGTCCAGGTGGGCGACGAGGTAGAGGTGATGATCCTGGATATCGACGAAGAGCGTCGTCGTATCTCCCTGGGTATCAAGCAGTGCCAGGAAAACCCGTGGGATGCCTTTGCGCGTAAATTCGCTAAGGGTGACAAGATCTCCGGTAAGATCAAGTCCATCACTGATTTCGGTATCTTTATCGGTCTCGACGGCAGCATCGACGGTCTGGTGCACCTGTCCGACATCTCCTGGAACGAAGCTGGCGAAGAAGCCGTACGCAAGTTCAAGAAAGGCGACGAAATCGAGACTGTTATCCTGGGTATCGACTCCGAGCGCGAGCGCATCTCCCTGGGTATCAAGCAGCTGGAGTCCGATCCGTTCTCCGACTACGTTTCTACCAGCGACCGCGGCAGCATCGTTGTAGGTACTGTTAAGGAAGTTGATGCTAAGCAGGCAGTAATCACCCTGGCGAACGAAGTAGAAGGCGTTCTGCGCGCTTCTGAAATCAGCCGCGATAAGGTTGAAGATGCTCGCAATGTCCTGAAAGAAGGTGAAGAGGTAGAAGCTAAGATCACCAGTGTGGATCGCAAGAACCGTGTGATCAGCCTGTCTATCAAAGCCAAAGACCAGGATGACGAGAAGCAAGCTATCAAGGATCACAGTAAGAAGCAGTCTGAGCAGGTTCAGCCCGCTACTATCGGTGACCTGATCAAGGCGCAGATGAACAACAAAGACTAATTATCTTTGATTGTTTAGAGCTCCAGATGAAGCATTTGGAGTGACCCGAAAGCCGGACTGGGGTTGCCCAGTCCGGCTTTCTATTAGATGATTGCTGCTCTACTCCAAAATAATCAATGACTTAGAAAGGTTGCGGGGCACATGACCAAATCCGAACTGATCGAAAGGATTGCGTTGAGGTTGGATCAGCTGCCGGTAAAGGATGTAGAGCTGGCAGTCAAAGTTATGTTGGACTCCATGTCTGACGCGCTCTCCCAGGGTGAGCGGATAGAAATACGAGGTTTTGGTAGTTTTTCATTACATTACCGGGCACCACGTACAGGGCGGAACCCTAAAACCGGGGATGCCGTGGACTTGGCGGGCAAATATGTTCCTCACTTCAAGCCTGGTAAGGAACTGCGCGACAGAGTCAATCGGAGTATGCACGATGAGGCAGGGATCGGGGTATGATTACACCTCGGCAGCGGCTGATTGTGATTCGCTCTGCATCATGTGATTTTCCTGAATAGTCTCTGTGGCTTCTTAATAAAGCTATCTAGTGGAACGTGGAGGTTCCCTTGTCATTCTTGCGTTGGTTGATGCACGTTTTTCTTGGCTTTGTGGCCCTTCTGTGTGTCGCCCTCGGCATCTATATATCAGTGGAAAATCCCCAAATTATTTCACCGGTTATCGCAGGGTACTCCCCATTTTCTGGCAGTGTGGGAGTTTGGCTTATCGCAATGCTGCTTTTGGGGATTTTGCTGGGAGTTTTGGCTAGCCTGCTACCTCTCTTTACGCAGCGTCGCCGGGTAAGGGGGTTGAGTAGACAGTTAAAGAAAATGGAGCGAGAGCTTCAGGCTGCTCACCGCAAGGTATCCGGAGACTGATTTGCTCGATTTCGCCTATTTCTTTTTCCTGCTGGCAGCCATCGCCATAGGCTGGATGCTGGGGCGAGGCAGCTCCAAAAAGAAGCCGGACTTCAGCGAGCAGGAAGAATCCCTGGCTCGCTCCTATGCGCAGGGGCTGAATTACCTGCTCAGCGAACACCACGACGATAGTATTGATAAATTTATTGACTCGCTTGAGGTCAGCCCGGCCACTTTTGATACCCATTTGGCATTGGGGAATCTTTTGAGAAGGCGGGGTGAGTACGATCAGGCAATAAGAGTGCACCAAAATTTGTTGGCGCGTCCCAGTCTATCCAGGCAGAGTCAGCATAAGGCTCAATTTGAACTGGCTTGTGATTATATTGCTGCGGGGTGGCTCGACCGTGCTGAACGCCTGCTGCAGGAACTGGTAGAAACTTCCCAGGAGCTGCGTACAACCAGTCTTGAGCACTTAGTAGAAGTCTATCGGGATGAGCGCGAGTGGGCCAAAGCAATTCATGCCGTCAACTTGTTGCATGGCCGCCGATTTAAGCGCTTATCTGCTGATTGGGCGCCAGTGCAGGCACATTTTTGCTGTGAGTTGGCAGAGGAGGCGATTGCTGCTAAGGACTACCTCAGTGCGCGTAAACATTTAGATGCAGCCCTGGGGTATGATCGCAGTTCAGTGCGGGCCTGTTTGCTTTGGGCGCGCCTGGAGTATCTACTCGGCAAGCAGCGTGATGCCATCAAGGTCTTGCAGAGGATCCCCAAGCAGAGTCCTGACTATATTCCGGAGATTCTGGAGCTTCTCCTGACGTGTTATGGAGAGCTTGGTGATGGCCGAGGCCTGGATCGGTATCTGGAGTCCCTCCTAAAGGAGCACCCCTCGAATAGCGTATTAATAGCGCTGGCTGAGCGAATCCAGGAGCAGGATAGCGAAGCCGCTGCGGCAGCGTTTATGGGTAAGCAATTGGCTTTGCGCCCTTCTTTGCGAGGGCTGGGGCGTTTTCTTGATTTGTATATTGGCACGGCACAAGGTAGAGCGAGAGAGAATCTCTCCCTGTTAAAAACGCTGGTTGATCAATTGATCGCAAACCGCCCCCATTATCGATGTAGTAATTGTGGTTTTTCCGGCAATCAATTGCATTGGCTGTGCCCCAGTTGCAAGCACTGGGACTCTGTCCGTTCGGTCAAGGGTATCGAAGGTGAGTAGTTCCGGCTGCTTGTCTTTTGCTCAATCAATGTACCAATGAAATTTATATGAGGTATTTCTTTGCGCTCTCAAGTTTCCTCTCCAATCGTTGTCGCTCTCGACTATGACAATAAAGAAGCGGCCCTGGCTATGGCGGGCCAGCTTGATCCGGCCCTTTGCCGGGTAAAAGTAGGTAAAGAGCTTTTTACCATTGCTGGACCCGATGTGGTTCGGGCTCTTGTAGAGCGAGGTTTTGAGGTTTTTCTCGATTTAAAGTTTCACGATATTCCAAATACTGTGGCCTCTGCGGTGAAGGCCGCAGCGCGCCTGGGTGTCTGGATGGTCAATGTACATGCCAGTGGTGGCGAGCGCATGATGAGAGCGGCCTCTGAAGCTCTTGAAGAGTTTGGCGATAGTAAGCCACTACTAATCGGGGTAACTGTATTAACAAGTACCACTCCAGAGGAGCTGAAAGCCGCGGGAGTTGAAAAATCACTAAAAGATCATGTAGTGGGTTTGGCAGAGAAGGCCAAAGCCTGCGGTCTTGATGGGGTTGTGTGTTCTGCACGTGAAGCGAGCGCTCTTAAGCTGGCCTGTGGGCCGGAGTTTGCCTTGGTGACTCCCGGTATTCGCCCGGCTGGGAGTGATGCTGGGGATCAGCGCCGCACATTGACACCTTCTGAAGCTATTGCGGAAGGTTCTGACTATCTCGTTATTGGGCGCCCGATAACCGCATCTGCAAATCCGCTAGAGGCACTACAGGGTATTTTGACCGAAGTTTCAGGTAAGTAAGCTTTGATTA
This sequence comes from Microbulbifer variabilis ATCC 700307, assembly GCF_000380565.1. GTDB lineage: Bacteria > Pseudomonadota > Gammaproteobacteria > Pseudomonadales > Cellvibrionaceae > Microbulbifer > Microbulbifer variabilis. Next base: position 245,558 of record NZ_AQYJ01000026.1, on the reverse strand, counting down.
CTTTGGTCGTATGTGATGTGGTGTAATTAGTACTAAGTAAGTTTGAGCTCGGCGCGTAGTTATCATGGTGCGGCTTGGGGAAGTATTGGCAGTCCCAATGTGAAACAAAAAACACTTTCACTTGGAGTCAATCATGACAAACTTTCGTGTATTACTTTCTGCTGTATTTGTACTAACTTTTGCACTTTGTCAGCCGGTGATGGTTTTTGCAGATGATGGAGAGGTTGAAGCTGCAAAACAATTGATATCAGAGGTTAATATAAACAGTGCATCAGTCGTTGAGCTGGCTGAAAAGCTGGATGGCATAGGGGAAGCTCGGGCGCAGTTAATCATAGAGTATCGTGAGAAACATGGCCCCTTTACTTCTATTGATCAGTTGTTGAATGTAAAGGGTATCGGCGCGACGACACTTAAGAAAAACAAGGAGAGGATTCGCCTTTAGTATTTGGAAAGCTGTCCATTATTAGCTATTGCCGGGCATTCAACTGGTGCCCAGTTGGGCCCGGTTTTAATTTGGGTGCGCTAGCAGGTCAGGCCTTTTACTTCGGGTTTAAGGGTTGTGTCCTGATGCTTTCCTTGGGCTTCGCTACCATGTAGTTTGCTTAGTCCTTTCTACGGCGTATCGATAGAATATTGTAAATTGTATTGGTGGTAGGCGTTAGCAGCGCCTATTGATGGGTTGGCTGCTTCCTGTTGTGTGTGTAATTGTTATCCGCTATTGCTTGTGGTTGTATCAATGCCTCTAACATAGCGGGTCGTCCGTAGGGGTTGTGGGGCAATTCATCGTGTTCATAACCCTCGCCAGAGTAAAGTATCCTTCTCGGTGTGAGTCTTTGATATCTTTTTCTGGGTTTTTATCACCCGGTGATCATGTGCGTTGCCGAGCCGAAGATTGCCTTGTACCAAAAGCCCTTCAGGTTTTACTTGGCGAGTTGCGTCAGGCCTGTTTGCGGCATGATTGCGAAGAGATCCACCGAATCTTGCGTGAGGCAGTCGGGGATTATTCGCCAAGGCAGAGTTTGGTGGATATGGCCTGGGCGCAGCGGCGTCAGGATTCTCCGCCTGAGAGCAAGGCGCCGGTTAAGCGACTTCATGAGGTGGCTAGGGCTTGCTGATGGTCAGGTCTGCGAATCGCCCTGGCGGTAGCTGGAGCTTTAATTGAGGGATAAGATTTTCAGTTTACAGTAAAGAAAAAACCCCACACAGTTTTTGTACCGTGTGGGGTTTTTGTTTGGCTCCGCCTGCTGGGCTCGAACCAGCGACCCAATGATTAACAGTCATTTGCTCTACCAACTGAGCTAAGGCGGAATTTAATCTAATTTGTATAGCGCAAATTAAGCTGCGCTTAGAAATTTGGCTCCGCCTGCTGGGCTCGAACCAGCGACCCAATGATTAACAGTCATTTGCTCTACCAACTGAGCTAAGGCGGAATTTCTTAACGGCTGTGCCGTTGAGATGGCGCGTATATTATAGAGCACTTTTGGGCAGGTCAACTCTTTTTTTCGATTTAACTAATTGATTTGTCAGGAAATTATTTGTTCGATTTGTACGCAAAAAGATATCGAATAATAGTGGGAGAGGTGAGGTGTGACAGGTCTTTCGGGTTTGTGGGGTCTTTGAGGAGGGCCTACAATCGCATTCTGTTTTTTGGATTGATGGTTGGGTGAGTGTATGGAGTCGCGTCCGTTCAAGGTAGAGAGTAACTACAGCCCGGCCGGCGATCAGCCGGTGGCAATTGAGCAGTTGGCAGAAGGGATTAATGATGGCCTTAGCCATCAGACATTGCTGGGGGTCACCGGGTCGGGCAAGACTTTCACTATGGCCAACATTATTGAGCGCCTGCAGCGTCCGGCGATAGTGATGGCTCACAACAAGACACTGGCTGCCCAGCTTTACGGTGAGTTCAAAGAGTTCTTCCCCAAGAATGCTGTAGAGTACTTCGTCTCCTACTACGACTACTATCAGCCCGAAGCTTACGTGCCATCCTCGGATACCTTTATAGAGAAGGATGCGTCGGTAAACGAGCATATTGAGCAGATGCGCCTTTCCGCCACCAAAGCCCTGATTGAGCGGCGAGACGTGGTAGTGGTTGCTACAGTGTCAGCTATTTATGGTTTGGGAGACCCGGATAAGTACCTCAAGATGGTACTGCACCTGGATCGTGGTGACCTGGTCGATCAACGTACAATTCTGCGCCGACTGGCGGAGCTGCAATACACTCGTAACGATGCCGACTTCCGCCGTGCGACCTACCGTGTACGCGGCGATATCATCGATATCTACCCGGCAGATTCCGATATGGAAGCGGTGCGCCTCTCCTTGTTTGATGAGGAGATTGAAGATATTACCCTGTTTGACCCCCTTACTGGTGAACAGCTCAAGAAGGTTCCCCGGGTCACTATCTTCCCGAAGTCTCACTATGTAACCCCTCGGGAAACCATCGTCAGTGCTATTGATCACATCAAGGAAGAGCTGCGGGTGCGCCTTGATCAGTTGCGCGGTAACAATAAATTATTGGAAGCCCAGCGGCTGGATCAGCGCACCCGGTATGACCTGGAGATGATGCAGGAGCTGGGTTACTGCAATGGCGTAGAGAACTATTCCCGCTACCTGTCCGGGCGTGATGCCGGCCAGCCGCCACCCACATTGTTTGATTATTTGCCCCATGACTCCCTGCTGTTTATTGATGAAAGCCATGTAACCGTCCCGCAGATTGGCGGCATGTACCGGGGGGATCGCTCGCGTAAAGAGACCCTGGTGGAATACGGTTTCCGCCTCCCCTCCGCCCTGGATAACCGCCCCCTGAAGTTTGAAGAGTGGGAGCACCTGGCTCCGCAGACGGTATTTGTCTCGGCGACACCGGGGCCCTACGAGGGTGATCACGCAGGGCAGGTGGTCGAGCAGGTAGTGCGGCCAACCGGGCTTGTTGACCCAGAGGTGGAGATTCGCCCGGCCCAAACCCAGGTGGATGATGCCCTGTCAGAGATTCACCGCTGCGCAGATGCAGACCAGCGAGTCCTTATTACCGTGCTGACCAAGCGAATGGCCGAGGATTTGACTGAGTATCTGGCTGAGAATGGGGTGCGTGTACGCTACCTGCATTCTGATATTGATACCGTAGAGCGGGTAGAGATTATTCGGGATCTTCGTATTGGTGAATTTGATGTATTGGTGGGTATTAACCTTCTGCGAGAAGGTCTGGATATGCCTGAAGTAGCGCTGGTAGCCATCTTTGATGCAGATAAGGAAGGCTTTCTGCGTTCAGATCGCTCGTTGATCCAGACTATTGGCCGCGCGGCGCGTAACCTTGAGGGGCGGGCTATTCTATATGCGGATAAGGTGACAGGCTCTATGGAACGGGCTCTTGAGGAGACCCGCCGCCGCCGTGAGAAGCAGCTCGCCTTTAACCAAGAGCATGGCATTACCCCCAAAGGGATTCGCAAAAGTGTGGCGGACATTCTTGAAGGAGCTGTGGCGCCCGGCGTACCGAAAAGCAAGCGTAAGGTGGCCGAAGGGAAGGGTGCTTATAAAGTTGATGCCAAGCCGTTGTCTGACAAGCAGCGCTGGGCGCGAATCAGTGAGCTTGAAGAGCAGATGTACGAGCACGCCAAGAACCTGGAGTTTGAATCCGCAGCCAAATTGCGCGATGAGATTTCCCGTCTGAAGGAGGCGGAATAGGTGAATGCCGGGCTGTATTCTGCAATCGGCTCAGCCCGATTTGCAGGGTTCACGGCCTTAATTTTAATCACACAAAAGTTCAGTAAGTTGTTGAAAACACTGAAAAGCGGTGCTAAAGTTCGCGCTCTTCGCAGCACTGGGTTCCCCCGCTGCAGAGTTTTAGACCCGTAGCTCAGTTGGTTAGAGCGCTGCCTTGACATGGCAGAGGTCAGCGGTTCAAATCCGCTCGGGTCTACCATCTATAAAGGATGGCTGGCCCATCCGGATCAATAGTTCCATGAACGATTTCATGGATAGTTTCATGCGGTCTTTGGTAGGGATCGCCACTGAGAGAAAGGACATACAATGCTCGTTGTTACTCTCCCCGACGGTTCCCGTCGAGAATTTTCCGCCCCGGTTTCCGTACACGATGTTGCTGCAGATATCGGTCCAGGTTTGGCCAAAGCTGCACTTGCCGGTGTAGTTGACGGTAAAGAAGTTGATACCAGCTACATCATCGATCGCGATGTAAATCTGGCTATCATCACAGATCGTCAGCCGGAAGGCCTGGAAGTGATCCGTCACTCCGCCGCACACTTGCTGGCACAGGCGGTAAAGCAGTTGTACCCCACCGCCCAGGTCACTATTGGCCCGGTTATTGAAGATGGGTTCTACTACGACTTCGCCTACGAGCGTCAGTTTACGCCAGAGGATCTTGAGAAGATCGAAGAGCGAATGGAAGTGCTGGTCAAGGAAAATATTCCGGTTACCCGCCGCTTGATGCCCCGCAAAGAAGCGGTGAAATACTTCCGCGATATGGGCGAAGAGTACAAGGCTGAGATTATCGACAGCATTCCCAGCGATGAAGATATCTCTTTATATCGCCAGGGTGATTTCGAAGATCTGTGTCGCGGACCACACGTGCCCTCCACTGGAAGGCTGAAAGCCTTCAAGTTAACCAAAGTGGCCGGTGCCTACTGGCGCGGTGACTCCAACAATGAAATGTTGACCCGTGTTTACGGCACCGCCTGGGCCAACAAAAAAGAATTGAAGGCTTACCTGCGTCGTATTGAAGAGGCAGAGAAGCGCGACCACCGCAAGCTGGCAAAGAAATATGACCTCTTCCATATCCAGGAAGAGGCGCCCGGCATGGTGTTCTGGCATCCGAACGGCTGGACTATTTACAGCACTATCGAGCAATACATGCGTCGTCGCCAGCGCGAATTCGGCTACAAAGAAATCAAAACCCCGCAGCTGGTGGATTTCAGCCTGTGGCGCAAGTCCGGTCATGCGGACAAATTTGCCGATGACATGTTCACCCTCACCAGTGAGGAGCGTCAGTTCGCCATCAAACCGATGAACTGCCCCTGTCACGTACAGGTGTTCAATCAGGGCCTGCGCAGCTATCGAGACCTGCCGCTGCGCCTGGCGGAGTTTGGTTCCTGTCATCGCAGCGAGCCTTCCGGTTCCCTGCATGGTCTGATGCGCGTGCGCGGTTTTGTACAGGATGATGGCCATATCTTCTGTAGCGAAGATCAGATCCAGTCAGAGGTTTCTGACTTTATGGATCTGCTGCACTCCGTGTACAAAGACTTTGGCTTTAATGATGTTATTTACCGTCTCTCCACTCGCCCGGAGAAGCGTGTAGGTTCCGATGAAAGCTGGGATAAGGCGGAGAAAGCCCTGGCCGATGCGCTGGATGCCGCGGGCCTGCCCTGGGAAGAGCTGCCGGGTGAAGGCGCCTTCTACGGACCCAAGATTGAATTCTCCCTGAAAGACTGTCTCGGCCGTGTATGGCAGTGCGGCACCATTCAGGTGGACTTCTCTATGCCGGGCCGTCTGGATGCACAATATGTTGCTGAAGATGGTTCGCGCCAGTCGCCGGTAATGTTGCACCGCGCAGCCCTGGGTTCCTTCGAGCGCTTTATCGGAATTCTGATTGAACACTACGAAGGTGCATTCCCCACCTGGCTGGCACCGCAGCAGGTGGCGATCATGAATATCACCGATCGCCAGGCTGATTATTGTCGCGATTTGCAAGCCCGCCTGAGTGAGCAGCAATACCGCGCCACAGCTGACTTGAGAAACGAGAAGATCGGCTTTAAAATCCGCGAGCACACGCTTCAGCGTGTTCCTTATCTGCTGGTGATCGGCGATAAGGAAGTGGAAAGTCAGACTGTGGCTGTTCGCACCCGTAGCGGTGAAGATCTGGGAACCATGACGTATGAGTCATTCCTTGAGATCCTTGAGCAGGACGTTAGTCGTCGCGGTCGTTTGACAGAAGATAATGCATAACAACTTGGCAACTGGGAGACCATAGCTATTAAACGAGACACTAAGGGACGGTCCAAAAAGGCCCGCATAAATGATCAGATTGAAGCGTCAGAACTCCGCCTGATAGGTGCTGATGGCGAGCAGGTGGGCATTGTCTCCCTGGAGGAGGCGCTCGAGGCTGCGCAACAGGCCAGCCTGGATCTCGTTGAAATTGCCCCGGACTCCACGCCGATAGTCTGTAAGATCATGGACTATGGCAAGCACGTATTCGAGGCCAAGAAAGCCAAGAATGCCGCCAAGAAGAAACAGAAGCAGCAACAGATCAAGGAAATGAAATTCCGCCCGGGCACCGATATCGGTGACTACCAGATCAAGCTGCGCAATCTCGTCCGCTTCCTGGAAGCGGGTGACAAAGCCAAAGTATCCCTGCGCTTCCGTGGCCGTGAAATGGCCCACCAGGAGCTGGGTATGGAAATGATGCAGCGCATCGAGAAGGACCTGGAAGAGCTGGCCATTGTAGAGCAGCGACCCAAAATGGAAGGTCGCCAGATGCTGATGGTTCTTGCTCCTAGCAAAAAGAAAAAGTGAGGTTTGGGGAAGTCATTCCCGAGGTCTCCTTTTGAGAAGTGGTTGGGCGACGGCTGCCTCCCCACTCTCGCAGTGCCGATAACCCCGGTTATCGGCAGTTACTAAAGGTGCCTGTTTTACAGGCGAATATTCACTTTGGAGTACAAAATGCCGAAAGCAAAGACTCATAGTGGCGCTGCCAAGCGCTTCAAGAAGACGGCTGCGGGCTACAAGCACAAGCACGCTAACAAGAGCCACATCCTCACCAAGATGACCACCAAGCGTAAGCGTCAGCTGCGTGGCACCCAGACTATGAACAAGTCTGATGCCGGTCTGGTCGATCGTATGTTGCGCGCCAAGTAATTGGTCCAAATCGCAAAGGTTTAAGAGGATAGAAGTATGGCCCGTGTTAAACGTGGTGTAGAGGCGCGTCGTCGTCACAAGAAGATTCTGAAGCAGGCTAAAGGTTACTACGGTGCGCGTTCTCGCGTATTCCGCGTTGCCAAGCAGGCAGTTATTAAAGCTGGTCAGTATGCATACCGTGACCGTCGCGTTAAGAAGCGTAACTTCCGCGCTCTGTGGATTACCCGTATTAACGCCCAGTCCCGTGCAGAAGGCCTGAGCTACAGCCGCCTGATCGCAGGTCTGAAGAAAGCGGACATCGCACTGGATCGCCGTGTACTGGCTGATCTGGCTGTTTACGATAAAGCCGCTTTTGCTGCCGTAGTTGAAAAAGCTAAGGCAGCCCTGGCAGCGTAAGCTGTCACTTCAGTTGTAAAACTGAATACTTAAAATAGGGAAGGGCTGTAGCGGCCCTTCCCTATTTTTTTATGGGGTTTCCGCTATTTTTTACCGGTGGCGGTACCTGGGGTAGACCCCTCCGGTGCAGAGAGCACCGGCCGAACAAAGCAGAAAAAATTAATCGAAGTTGGATTCAAACGGGAACAGTTCGATGCAAGATTTGCAGTCCCTCACCGAGCAGGCAATGGAGCTGGTGGAGAAGGCCGACGGCCTCGCCGCACTGGATCAGGTGCGTGTTGATTACCTGGGCAAAAAGGGCCAGCTGACGGCACTGCTGAAAGGCCTGGGTAAGCTGTCTGCTGAGGAGCGCCCGGCGGCGGGTGCCAAGATCAACGAAGCCAAGCAGCAGGTTCAGGAAAAAATTAACGCGCGGCGCAATAGGCTGGAACAAGAGGCCATCAATGCCAAGCTGGCGGAAGAGACCATAGATGTCACCCTGCCGGGGCGCGGTGAAGAGCAGGGCAATGCTCACCCGATTACCCGCACCTTAAAGCGCGTAGAAGAATTCTTTGCCGGTATCGGATTTTCTGTTGAGAATGGCCCGGAAGTCGAACAGGACTACTACAACTTCGAAGCCCTGAATATTCCCGCGCACCACCCAGCGCGCGCGATGCACGACACTTTTTATGTGGACCCCACCACCGTACTGAGAACCCACACCTCCTCAGTGCAGATCCGCACCATGGAGAAAAAGTCTCCACCGCTGCGTATTATCTGCCCGGGCCGCGTATACCGCTGTGATTCCGATGTCACCCACTCGCCCATGTTCCACCAGGTGGAAGGCCTGGTAATCGGTGAGAATATCAGCTTCGCCCACCTGAAAGGCACCATCGACCAGTTCCTGCGCGCCTTCTTCGAAGCGGAAGTACCGGTGCGTTTCCGCCCGTCTTACTTCCCGTTCACCGAGCCTTCTGCAGAAGCGGATATCCAATGTACCGCCTGTGGTGGTGAAGGTTGCCGCGTGTGTTCCGGCACTGGCTGGCTGGAAATTCTCGGCTGCGGCATGGTGCACCCGAACGTCTTTGCCGCCTGCGATATCGACAGTGAAAAATACTCCGGCTTTGCCTTCGGTATTGGTATCGAGCGCCTCGCCATGCTGCGCTACGGCGTTAACGACCTGCGCTTGTTCTTCGATAACGATCTGCGCTTCTTGAAACAGTTCTAAGCCAAGTGAGAGCGCGAATGGCTCAGGCTGTTCGCAGTAGCAATCGAATTGTGGAGGCCTGAGCGGCGAAAAGGCCCCAGGCAAAATGCGCACAGAGCTGCGCTGACGGAATACAGAAAGAGATCAACTATGAAAATCAGCAACTCCTGGTTGCGGGAATGGGTAAACCCGGAACTCACCACGCAGGAACTGGCCGATCAAATCACCATGGCCGGCCTGGAAGTGGATGGCATAGAAAAAGTAGCGGGTGATTTTTCCGGAGTGGTTGTGGGTGAGATTGTCGCCTGTGAACAACACCCCGATGCAGACAAACTGCGCGTGTGTAAAGTAGCCGGTCACCCTGAAGGTGAAATGCAAGTGGTGTGCGGTGCTCCCAACGCGCGTGTGGGTATCAAAATTCCTTTTGCCCTGGTAGGCGCCAAGCTGCCGGGCGATTTTAAAATCAAGAAAGCCAAGCTGCGCGGTGTAGAGAGCTTTGGCATGCTCTGTGCGCAAACCGAACTGGAGCTGGGAGAAGACAACGACGGTATCTGGGAACTGCCAGAAGATGCTCCCACCGGTACCGACCTGCGTGAATACCTGCAGCTGGACGACGAGACCATCGAAGTGGATCTCACCCCGAACCGTTCCGACTGTCTCGGTGTTGCCGGTATTGCCCGCGAAGTGGGTGTGCTGAACCGCTGCGCCGTTCAGGGCCCTGAAATTGCCCCGGTACCCCAGCAGATTGAAGAAAGCCTGCCAGTGTCCCTGCTGGCGGAACCTGCCTGCCCACGCTACGTAGGCCGGATAATTCGCAATATCGATATCAAAGCCCAGACGCCCCTGTGGATGCAGGAGCGCTTGCGCCGCAGCGGCCTGCGCAGCATCGACCCGGTAGTGGATGTCACCAACTACGTCCTGCTGGAACTCGGCCAACCCATGCACGCCTTTGACCTGGAGAAACTCTCCGGCGGTATCAAAGTGCGTATGGCTGAGCACGGTGAAGAACTGACTCTGCTGGACGGCCAGGAAGTAAAACTGCAGGAAGGCACCCTGGTTATTGCCGACGAGGAAAAGCCTTTGGCCATGGCCGGTATTATGGGTGGCTTGGATTCCTCTGTTACCGAAGGTACCCAGCATATCTTCCTGGAGAGCGCCTTCTTCAATCCGCTGGCGATTGCCGGCAAGGCCCGCTCCTACGGCCTGCACACTGATTCCTCCCATCGCTTCGAGCGCGGCGTGGACTACCACCTGCAAGAGAAAGCGGTTGAGCGCGCCACCCAGCTGCTGCTGGATATCGTCGGCGGTGAGCCCGGCCCAGTACATCTGCGCGAGCTGACTGAAACCATGCCCGCCGAGCGCCATATCACCCTGCGCCGCGCGCGGGTAGAGCAGGGCCTGGGTATTCAGCTGGCCGATGACGAAATCGTTGATATCCTCACCCGTCTGGGACTGGAAAAGATCGATCAGAATGATGAAGGCTGGACCTTCCTCGCACCCAGCTTCCGTTTCGATATCGCCATCGAAGCAGATCTGCTGGAAGAGCTGGCCCGTGTGTACGGCTACAACCGTATCCCCAGCGAAAGCTTTACCGCTGAACTGGAAATTGCCCCGCGCCCAGAGAGCATGGTTGCCCAGGACAACCTCGAGCAAACCCTGCTGAGCCGCGGCTACTACGAAGCGATCACCTTCAGCTTTATCGATAGCGACAACGCCGCCCTGTTTGATCCGGAAGCCGACCCGGTGGCCCTGCAAAATCCGATCAGCGCCGAACTGGCAGTTATGCGTACCACCTTGCTGCCAGGCCTCTGTAAAGCGCTGCAATATAACCTCAACCGCCAACAGAATCGTGTGCGCCTGTTTGAAACCGGCCTGCGTTTTGTACCTGGCGCCGAGCTGCACCAGGAGCAGATGATTGCAGGCCTGGCTTATGGCAACCGTTACGCAGAGAACTGGACGGGCAGTAAAGACAGTGTGGATTTCTACGATGTGAAAGCTGATGTGGAAGCCCTGCTGGCACGTACTGGCGCCGCCAATGAGTTCCGCTTTGTTGCCGGCCAGCACCCCGCGCTGCACCCAGGCCAAACCGCCAAGATCATGCGTGGCGACCGCGAAGTAGGGGTTATTGGCGCTCTGCACCCTCAGCTGCAGAAGAAGCTGGATCTGTCCAAGCCCGCCTTCGTATTTGAGTTGAGCCTGGAAGCGATCGGAGAGGGTAAAGTGCCTGCATTCCGCCCGCTATCCAAGTTCCCGGAAGTGCGCCGCGACCTCGCTTTATTGATCGATGCCGATGTTCCTGCCGCCAGTTTGGTGGAGACCGCCGTCGAAGTAGCCGGCGAAACCTTGACCGACCTCAAAATATTTGATGTCTACCAGGGCAAAGGCATTGATTTAAATAGAAAAAGTGTCGCTTTGGGGTTGACCTTTCAGCATTCGTCGCGCACCCTTAATGACGACGAAATCAATGCCGCTATAGATGCGGTGGTCGGAAAACTAGAAGAAAAATATAACGCTAGTCTGCGCTAGCAGGGCATGATGCTCTCGGGTGCAGGCTGAATTGCACCCCGAGAGCGTCTGCTACCGGGTTGAAGCCGCCGCGGTTTGGGCCGCTTCCGATCTGGAGTCGACGCCTCTGAATCAATTGGTAGGATCCAATGACAGAGGCACTGACCAAGGCCGGGCTCGCCGAGAAACTGTACGAAGAGCTGGGCTTTAACAAGCGCGAAGCGAAAGAGATCGTCGAGTACTTCTTCGAGGAAATCCGCAATGCGCTGGAAAATAACGAGCAGGTCAAGCTCTCGGGCTTTGGCAATTTCGACCTGCGTGACAAAAGCCAGCGGCCAGGCCGTAACCCGAAAACCGGCGAAGAAATTCCCATCTCAGCCCGCAGGGTAGTTACCTTCAAACCAGGGCAAAAACTCAAGGCACGAGTAGAAGAATATGCTGGAACCGAGCAATAACGCTCAGCTGCCTGCAATTCCTGGAAAGCGCTATTTCACCATTGGAGAGGTGAGTGAATTATGCGCCGTTAAACCCCATGTCCTGCGTTACTGGGAACAGGAATTCCCGCAGCTGAAGCCTGTAAAGCGCCGTGGTAATCGCCGTTATTACCAACATCAGGATGTCATCATGATCCGCCAGATTCGTGCGCTCCTGTACGAAGAGGGCTATACCATTGGAGGGGCCCGCCTGCAGATAGAGACCGGCAGCGAGCGGGCGGAGGTGGTACAACTACAGCAGGTACTGCCAGAAGTGATTGCAGAACTCAAAGATGTGGTGGCCCTGCTGGAAGGGGAAAATAATTTCTAAAATCACTAATCCGGGCTTGCAATCCACTGCTAGTCCGGTATGATTCACGCCACATCGGAACACGATGTCTTTAAAAATCAATCACTTAGCGAAGTGAGTGATTTTTAAAAATCGGAGCGTAGCGCAGCCTGGTAGCGCACCACACTGGGGGTGTGGTGGTCGTCGGTTCAAATCCGGCCGCTCCGACCATATGTATCGTTGCATAGCAACGGCCAAGAAACCCGCTTTTTAGCGGGTTTTCTTTAATTCCTCATGTGGCTTTCTGCCTATTTCGCGATTGAGCGTACAAAAACCCTCAATTACTTCTGCAATGGTAGTTTCGGGTCGATGTTGATGCGCACTTCGATGTATTCCTGCTCATGCCCACCGATATAAAATTTTCAGATATTTCTGCATCTGTAGGTGCATATTACTGAAATTGTTTTTGGGCTGAGGATGGGTTATTTAAGCGGCTATAAAACCAGGGGTGTGTTTCCATTGCCTCGGCACATCGCTCTGAGCAACGAAAGGTCCATTGTGAGTTGCAGTCCATGCCCCCGTTACTATCCATATTGTATGAGCCAGAAATATTGTAGGGCCACTTATTGGGGGTATTAATTTAGAGGTTGTGTCGTTGGTATTCAGTGGGTTAAGAGTCAGTCTTGGTGCTACATCTTGCATTTGGAAGATGGTGAGGTTGTCTGTGCGGCTATCTATGTGGCTATCTATGTGGCTATCTATGTGGCTATGGCGATCCTGAGTGGCTGAATACGGCTGTCGAGAATCATGGTTTGCATGGTTAGTAAAAAGGTGACAATAGCATACTGGTCCTATGGGGAGATATATAGGCTTGCCCGTATTAAGCGATAAAGTAACTGGAAATTTTCCTGCAAAAAAGTATTAATTTCTGATTTTGAAAGGATTTTTTTAATCATGGTGGGCTATTATAGCTGGAGTATTAATTAGGAGAGATACACTCAGTTATGAAAGCTAAATACCAGGCGGTTTTATTTGTTTTACTTACTTTGCAGGCTTCAATTGCAGGGGCTACCGTTCTTGCAGATGTAAAAATTAATAAGCTGTATGCATATGATGACTATTCAAATGCCTCGGCATTTCTAGCCCTAAGTAATAATCTTCCGGAGTGTACTAAAGGGGCTTATATCCCCCCGAAAAGTGAAAAAATTCCCCACTTTGATTCCTTATACTCTACCATGTTGAGTGCCTTCATGGCGGGAAAGACAGTTACATTCCAGCTGTATATTGATAGGATAATTTCAGGTCGCTGTGAAATTGATGCGATTATCGTAGAGGCATAACTGCCAACCGAAGGGAGTGTGTCCCCCAGCCTCTTGCGCTATCCCCGGAATAGTGGCGGGGCGCCCTGTACTTGTTTGAGGCAGCTCAATTATTAAAACACCAAAATTCCACCCTAAGAACTCTGTGGCTAAATGGGAAGCGTGCTGCCCCATTGCTTTTGGTGACAGGTTACATGGGTAACCTCTTCAGCTCGCCATAAAAATACTAGCTCATTAGTTTATGGGGCTTCCCAAAAAGGTCGATAGCAGCGAGAATGCTGGCCCATAAAAAGTACTGCTCGTTTTACCTTACATCAAAAGGGTTTGGCTTTTGGTGAAAGCTAAAGAGAGGACAAAGTAATATATAGGCTTCTTTTGGGGCATGGCTCTAAATTTAACTGCTTCTTAGTGGGGGAGAAATGACGAGATATTTTTTGAGTGTTATTGCGTTATTCTGTATGTCAAGTGGAGTATTTAGTGCAGAGGTAGCAAAGTCCGATATCACATATATCGCTCCGTGGACTCCATTTGTTGATGTCCAGATGGGCGCGACAGCTATAGATCCTGAGAGTTGTGGTAATAGTAATTCATACCGTATAGATCTCGTAGATGATTCAGGCAGTCAAAATTGTCAACCCTATTGGCAGCATTTATGGCCGGTAAGCAGGTAAGTCTTAGTATTAATGGTTGCGTAGGAGATCCCCCAAAAATCAGTGCAGTGCGACTGTATGAATAAGAATAATCGAGCGCTAATACCTAGTTTTCGGTTAGCAAGATTTAATAACACCAATGGAATAATTATGAATAAGTTCTTTTCTATATTACTTTTATTAATTTTTAGTTCTAGCGCATTTGCAGATCGCGCATGGTACCGTGGTACGATTAATAGAATATGGACACTTGGTTCAGACGGTAGTTTTATTATTACCGTTAAAGAAGACTCCGTCCTTAGTGATTGTAAGTGGAAATATGCCTATTTTACTCTAACCGAGCAAACTCCCGAGAAGCTGAGAAATTCCCTGTCGTTAGCGTTATCTGCGTTCCATGCAGGTACAACCGTTGGTCTTGAAATAGATAAGGATTTACATGGTGATCTGTGTCAAGCCTACAGTATTGACCTTATTAAATAGTTTGAAGCGGGTGTTCAATGATATCTCGTTTGGGGCGGCACTTAGACACCGTTTTGGGTGTTGCAAAACTGCTGATTAATTCTATGTCTCTGTTTCGGGAGCGGCGCGGAAGTTGATCTGCTGATAATTTTAAGATTTATCAATTAGAAAGTTAATGAGAAGTAGTGTCGTGAAATATGTTCTGTTTATTGTAGTAGTTCTTTTAGCTACGCCGTCGTATGCAGTTGAGGATTTGGGAATAGCCTGTGGGGAAATAAAGAGTCTACGAACATGGGTAGAGGGTAGTGATACTTATGGGGTTTGGGTTGACTATAAGTCAAACCCTGTTAATTGCGAAGCTGGGTTCTATATTCCTAACAGTTCCAATAATAAGAGCTTAGTATTTTCAATGGCGCTAGCTGCTAAAGCTTCAAACCAAAAAATGTGTATTCAAGTCGGAAATCTTTCAAATAACATAGGTAATAGGTGCATTATTAACTATATGATGCTCGAATAAGGGGGGTGAAATGAAAAAAATATTTTATATGCTTGTAATGACTTCCATCGCCAATTTGGCGAATGCAGATTGCTCTGGCACCTCATGTGTTGGTGTGTATGTTGATAGGCTCTATGTGACTAGTCATGGGATTGTACATGTGGGAACCAATGGTGACGAAAAATTATTAGATTGTGATGCGGAATCAGGAGTTTACGCCACATTGGACTTGAATAATTATACAGGTGCTGATGCCATATTCTCCACTTTACTGTCTGCGCAAATGGCGGATAAAAAGGTGCAAATCAGAATAACTGAAGGTTCAGCAGGGTGTTCTGTTCAATATGTAACTTTGGATAGACAGTAATTAAATTCGATGCGGCTATGGCGATTCCTCGTGGGTAATTCTGGCTGTGGTTTGGGCGTATTGCCGGAGTGAAGGCCCGAATTATAGAGCCAAGGTTGACATCCACGGAAAGATTCCCTCTAACTTATTGATTTAAATATGGGTAAAATGTGTTCAAGAGCGGGGGAAGCTGCCATTGGGGCCTGCAAAGCAGGTTGGGCCACGGTGCCGACTCAGCTCGGCCTTTTTAGCACGACTTACTAAGCTAAGAGATTACATGAAACTATTTGCTTTTATTCTTGGCCTATTAATTACGCAGGCAGTCACGGCAGAATTCCATACCGGTGAAATAACCGGGCTTATACCCTATCAAAATGGAACTAAAGAAGTACTCATAATACAGATGGAGGGTAATCCGTCGGGTGGTTGCAATACCACAGCTCGTTTCGCAATGGATAGCGATAAAGTTTGGTTTAAAACCGCACAGTCGGTGCTGCTGGCAGCACTCCATGCCCAGTCTCAGATTAAAGTTAATTACACCGCGTCATGTAATAGCCAGTCAAATGCATGGGATATTCAATATCTCTGCGCAGGAAAAATAAGCTGCTAACCAGGCTAAGTAGGTTCACCCAGCTGATGGCTGGGCTGGACGGCGTACGCTATTGGCAACGTTATCGCCTACTCTTCCATAACTGATATATGCTCTCAATAGTCTTCTGCACATGCAGTTCTCCCTAGGCAGCAGTCATCAGGTATATAGATAAAACGGGATGCGTGATTATTCCTGGATGCGCGGGTTGAGCGAAAATACCAGCGGGCTGCTGAGGCGTTTCTTCCCGAAAGGGATGGGAATTGGCGGGCTACCGAAAAACTGAATTGGCGATGCGGTGTTTCGTATTAATGCCCGCCCAAGAAAAATGTTAAATTATTGGAACTCACTGGAATTTCTGATGGGTAAGCGTGTGTCGCTTATGTTTGCAATCTGCAGAAACTGGTGTTGGCTGAAGCTAAATTTTTAGGTTTGGTGCCTATTTCAATATAAAAATTTTATAAGCTCCAATTTTGGGGCATTCTTAGGCGTGACGAGCAATTTTATCGGCTATATTTTTATCTGTTCACGACAGCTTGCAGTAAAAATGTGATTTTGAAATGGCTTTTAGATAGCCCCTTGGTTTTACACCTTACACCGAGTATTTCGTTGACCTGAAGTCAAAAATCAGGAAAATGCGCAGCGCTGTTAATAATATTCAAATACTCGGTGGTGGTTGTGTTTCCAGGCCTACGCGTTCTTGCACCTCTCTTCCTTTTGCTTTTTTCCTCCTTAAGTTTCGCTAACAATTTCGGAGGCATGGTTTCCACCGCGACAGGTCCATTTACTGTTAAATGGACTGTTAGTGAGTCAGGGTTAGACGGCTGGAGGGTCAATAAAGTAAGTGGCCCCAGCGGCAGTTTTTTTAGTCGAAGTGGCAAAACAGCAGGGAGCTACTCAGAAACTTTCTACCCCACTGAGGATGGTGTCTATACATTTGAGCTCACTGTAGATCGGATCTGCTGTGCAGGGAAGGATATCGCCTCCTACACGCTTGACGCTCATTCAGTGTCAGTGAGACTGGCAAAACCGGGGAAACCTGCTGCTCCGACCTCTGTAACCAATAGTCAAACCGGAGCATTTACGGTTTCTTGGTCCTCTCCCTCAGGTGCAGCTAGCCAGCGTTATGAACTGGTGCATCAATTAAATGATGGCAGCTGGTCATCTCCGATAAGTGTTTCGGGCCGCTCCTATAGCGTGAGCGGACTATCTACAGGTGAGTGGGACTTTAAAGTGCGTGCCTGCAATAGTGCGGGCTGTGGGAGTTACTCCAATGAGAAACGAGTCAATGTAGCCATTCCGCCCTCTACGCCAAGTGCTATTTCTGTATATGGTGGGGAGGAAGAGCGACAGCAGATAGTTTTGCCCCTGCTAGAACCGATACCGATGGTACTGATTATCCCACCTAACAACTCGGAGTCGGAGGGGGCTGTCACTGTAAAGTGGAGTGAGGCTGATTCTGGAGAAAGGGCTACCGGGTATGAAATCGAGCAATGTAAAGATAATTGCTCGGCAGAATCAGATTGGACCCGTGTTTATTCAGCCGTAGGCGTTGGCCCGATCAGCCTGCCTCTGGAGGGGGGCACACCATTAGCGAGCGGTACTTACCAATATCGTATACGAGCCTACGTTACCGTTGGTAGTTATACCACCTATAGCGACTGGATTACCTCCTCGTCAGTCACGGTAGTTCGAAAGCCAGATACGGTGCTCAATTTTACTCAACCGAGCCATGGCACACAAAGTGAAAGCTTTACAGTAGCCTGGTCGTCTGTCTCTGGTGCTTTTAATCCCGTTACTCGCTATGAACTCAAATGTAGCATCAATAATGGTGGATACACTTATTCCAACTGTGGCAGCTCAAACTTAGGCACTAGTACGTCTATGCAAGTCACATTGAATCAGGGAGATTCAGGGGTATACCGGTTTATTGCCAGGGCTTGTAACAGTGATGGTTGCAGTGGGTGGACGCCTTCGGCTAATACCAAGGTTGTAATGGTGAATGTCCCTCTAGAAGCACCGAATGCGCCCAAGTTTATCTCCACTCCTGAAGATAGTGAGTTTGGTGATTACGATATAAGCTGGAGTGAGCCGGATCTTACTTGGACCTCATTTGAGTTGCAGCGCGAGCGGCGGAACGATCCGGACCCAATCTGTGGCGATAGCTGTTGGAAGGTTGTTTCGGGAAATTTGGCGGGAACGACCTATGAGGCTCGCGGTGATCTAGAAGATAAGTATCGCTACAGGGTCCGTGCCTGTAATGGTCCAGAGTGCTCCGATTGGGCCACCAGTGACTGGATTGATGTTCACAACCTGGAAGGTATTGAGCCTGCGGTAAGCTTGGCCTTAGCTGATACTCCGGGAACCATGCAGTATAGCGCTGAGGTTAGTTCGCAAGGCGATGCAGTGATCTCAATACCTATCGAAGTTGCTCCTGGAGTTAATAATCTAGTTCCTAACCTGGGTATTCGTTATTCAGGTGCCCGTTATCGCGAAAGAAATAACGAGATGCTGCCAGAAGATATTCTGGGTTATGGCTGGAGATTGAGCGGTCTACAGGAGATTCGCCGCTGTGTGAAGAATCGTCCCAATACAGATCGTATTATGCTGGACGATACCGATTCGCTGTGTTTGAACGGTCAGCCATTGGTGCTCGTATCCGGCAGCTACTGGGAACCCGGTTCAACGTATCGAAAGTTGAAGGATGACTTCAGCCTTGTTGAGTTAAAGGAGACCGATGAGCAGCCATGGTTCCTTGTACACAAGCCCAATGGTGAGGTCCGTGAATTCGGTAATACAGAGGATAGTCAAGTTCGTGCGGGGCAGAACCCTAGCTTTGCCTGGAGTATCAGCAAGACCACCGACGTCTTTGGCAACAGCATAGCCTATCGCTACCACCTGGATACGGTTGAGGGCATTAACTACCCACTGGAAATTACCTACGGTAATGAAGGCGATGCGCGTATCGAGTTTGCCTATGGCACTCGCAGTGACGCACCGCCTCAACCATTGTCCCCCGGTGAAATTGAGCAGGAGCAACTTGTCTTGCTCCATCATATTAATGTTTATCTCGACAGCCAGTTGTTGCGAGAGTATCGCCTAATTACTGAGCCTGAGCCCGAACCTACCGGCGAAGATACCGAGCACTACCGTCGCCTGCAGCAAGTTCAGCAGTGTGGTTACGATGAGCACGGCACTAGCTACAAGTGCCTAAACCCTCTTGTGTTCGGTTGGGATGAAGTTGACAGCAATAGTGAGCTGGATCTCGATATTGGAGTCTCTAAAATTATTGACGGCTTAGGAAAAGCCACCAAGTTCTATCACACCACTGTTCGTGATGTTGCAGTAAAGTCCTCAGAGGGTGGTGACGGTATTTTTCTTGAAAGGCCTTTTGGGGAAGGGGTGCTGCCAGCAAATACAGAAAACCTCGAAGCGGATAATGGCGATTATCGAACGGTGGTCGGTGAGGTACACAAGTCCAATGGCATGGCCAATGGCTGGCATGTGACTAAATACTATTATCAGGGGGTTGGCCTGGTAAGCACGCAGAACTGGGGCTTCCTCGGCTTCTACGCACAAAAGATCCATGATGAAGAATCGGGTATTGTCACTTATTTACAGTTCCGTCAGGACTTCCCACATTTCGGTAAAGTGGCGAGAAAACTCCAATTCCAGGGAGCCTATGGTTCCCATACCCAGCAATTGGCCGATCAGCGCTACCAATATACGGCACTGGAACTGTCCACGGGTTTAGATAAGAGCTACTACCCCTTCCTTGAGAAGAGCGCTGAAGCCCTTTTTGAAAGAGATCAAATCGTTGGTTACCGCTCGATAGAAAATAGTGTCGAGAAGAACACCTTTGGGGCTTTCGGAGAGCTTCTGGAGAGTCAAACTACCCTGGAGGTGACTGCAAAATCACTCACTGAGTCGAGTGGCCAGGCCAGTTGGGGGGAAATTGCTAGCTTCTCCTTGAACGGCATCGACAGAAGTCGAGAGATTTTTACCAGCTTTGAAAACCGAGTTAGCAATGATCAATGGCTGGTGGGGTTTGTCGCTGCTCAGGAGTTGAGTGAGTACGATGGGGATACCACAGGGACACCCGACCGCACAGAGACGGTTATCTCGTTGCCCTACCAATCTACAAATCGAGTCGCAACTCGAGTGCGCTTCCCGGATGATACAGAACTGAGGCTGAGTACGGATTTCAATTATGACGAATCTGGCAATTTGGTTAGCGAGACCACCAGCGGATCTAATATTGAGACAAGAACAACCTTTGCGACTGACTTTGTTGATCGACGATACCCGGCAACGCTGACCAATGCGCTGAACCAGTCCTTGACCCTGAGCTATGACCACCGTTTTGGCGCTGTTTCTAAAATAATAGTAGATAGCGATGGTCTTACCACCAGTACTCAATACGATGAATTTGGTCGTGAGCTTAATAAAACCAATACCGATGATATTGCCTTTACAACCAAATACACTCAATGCTTTGCAGGCACTTGTCCTGTCTCTGGTGGAATACTTGCGGCCTATAAGGTAACTAAGGATTCCTCGATTACACCACAGGTGGACCTTTACTATGATTTACTGGGGCGCTTGGTTCAGCAGGACCAAGAGGCTTTCGATGGCCAGCGCATAGCTCACCGCGAATTCAACTACGACCTGCAAGGTCGCTTGTACCTGGAAACTGAACCTTACTACCCAGGGGAAAGCAAACCGCTGACAATTTATGACTACGATATAAAAGATCGTATTAGTAAGGTCGTCCGTCCAGATGGAAGTGAAATCCGCACTAACTACTATCCCGACCTGGCGCAAAGGTACATCCGTATCGAGGCAGAGGAAGATATTTTAGACAGTAATGGCAGTCTGCTTGTGACGCAGATTAAACATCACTTCTACAATATTTCTGGTAGCCAGGTGAAAGTGGTCGAGGCAGTGGGAACGGATAAAGAGGTTGCCACCGAGTACGACTACTATGGTAGTGGCTTATTGAAATCTGTACTGGTTAATAGTGACTCCACCACCCGCTCCACGTTCTTTTACGACAATGCAGGTAATAATGTACAGACCGTTGACCCTGCTTTTGGTACGGTCACGACGCACTACACTGCACTGGGGCAGGTTAGAGAACAGACAAACAACAAGGGGCAAACCCTAAGTTATCTGTACGATAAGCTTGGTCGTATGCTTGAGCAGGTCGATGCCAATGGCGTGTCTACTTGGACCTATGATGCCCCGAACGCCACTGGCAATATCGCCAGCCGAAGCTATAGCCAGAATGGTTTAACCCTGTTCGCTGAAGGTTATGTTTATAATGCGGCCGGCAAGCTAGAGGAACTGAACACTGATCTGCAGGCCGGTGGATTGCAGCGCAGTTATCAGCATAAATATAGCTATGACCACTCAGGGCGCCTGGAGAAGTTGACTTATCCCTCTGGTGCGCAGGCCCACCACTTTTACACGAGCCAGGGCTTCCTATCGGAAATTACCGATGGGCAAAACGCTCTCAAAACCTTCAAGGACCGAGACGCCTCAGGAAAACTACTGGAGTTTGCTTTTGGTAACGATCTAACGACTTCCAGAAGTTACGATGCGAAGAGTGGCCTTCTCACCTCCATTAATACTGGCGGTGGCTCTATTCAAAATAATATCTATAAGTGGCGCTCCAACGGCACTCTGGAAAGCCGTACGTCCGTAAGCGGGAGCAATACCAAGGTAGAGCATTTCTTTTATGACGCGCTCAACCGGCTGGAGTCAGCCGAGACGCTGCTTGGCGGTAGTCATCAGCGCACATTGAGCACACTGTATGATTCCCTTGGGAATATTGTCAGTAAATCGGCCACTGGTGCTGCTAACAATCAGGTGACTGGCTACCAGTATGAGCAGAGTAACAATGCCGGTCCAAATGCGGTAACTCAGGCCACCATTAATGACGTCGTCAATTACTTAAATTACGATGAGAATGGTTCAGTAACCCACTATGATGCTGCTGTGGGTGATGACAAGTGGATCACCTGGAATGCGCGTCACCAGGCCGAAGAGATAACTGTAGGCAGCGCTCAAAACACAGCGACTCCCGTTGCCAGAGATCGCTTCCAATATGGCCCCAATGGGCAACGCTACTACCGTGAGTCCAGCTGGTGGGATGAGTCGCAGCAGAAGCTGATGACTGAAAAAGCCTTTATTGTCGGTGACTATGAGGACCTACTGCCGGCCAACGACCCTGACTATCAGCAGATCGAAAAGGTGCGCATTGGTGGGGATGTTTTACAGGTAACGGCTACGGACCACCTTGGTATCAAGGTCGAGGTCTTCGAGTTCTTGCACCGTGATCACCTGGGCTCCATTGAGAAAGTCACCGATGAAGCAGGGGCTGTTATCCTGGATACGGCGTTTGACCCCTACGGTAGCCGTAAGAAAGGCGACTGGAGTGGTGTTCTAAGCAAGGCTGAGATTGAGGAGCTGGTGAACTCACAGGGGCTCACCACCAAAAGAGGCTTTACCGGGCATGAGCACCTGGATAGAACCGGCCTGATCCATATGAATGGTCGGATCTACGATCCAACCCTGGGTAGGTTCTTAAGCCCTGATCCCTTTGTGCAGTTCCCATCGAGCTCGCAGAGCTGGAATAGATATTCCTATGTCAGGAATAATCCACTGAGTGTGTTTGATCCCTCTGGTTATTTAGAGCGCAATAAGAAAAAGTCTCTTGTGTCGTCGGAGAGACCAGTAGAGGATGGACCAACTGTAATTGGTGACCCTCTGCCATCAGGTGCATTAGGTGGTGGCAAGATTTATTCTGTAGGCACTGGAGGTTTTCCTGGAAGTGGGGGGATCTTGAGAGATACCGGTGGCGGTGGCTCTCAAAATTCAGAGGAAGAGGAGGAGGAAGAAGAGGATAAGCCCGAAGAGGTAAATAAAACGGCCAGCTGTGAAGATTATAAAAGAGCAGGCATGTCATGTGGTGGCCAAAAGAAGCCAGGATATTTTGATAAATCACTGACAATGATTCGCTCCTCTCTAAATTGGAGAGAGGTGAAGCGCCAGTTTTGGCGAACAATAGAAGCATTTCCTGGCGCGGGAACTGTGTCGGGTACAGCAAAACTTGGGGCAGTTTTGGCTGTTGCCAAAGTAGCTCCCAAGACATCGTTTAAAACAAGTCATTATGCACCTCGCTTGGAGGCTGCGGGCTTAAATGTTGCACACGTTGAGTCAATAATTGCGAAACAAGTTGCCTCCATGACAGCACATCTAACGCCTAAAGCTCCATTTGCCGGAAGAACAACCATCGATGGTGTGTTGGTAGAGTATAGAGCTATGACGCTACCAAATGGCTCTGTAAATGTTGGAACTATCTTTCCTGTAAAATAAATATGAATTTTTTACTTACTGACAATGAAAAGAATTTAATATTGGAGATCTCTAGTCTGCTTAATCAAAAAGATGGAGACCAATTGCGTGCTGATTTAAAAAATGCTCGTGTGGAATCCCGGGCTTCTGATGGGTCTAGAGTTTGCTTCGACATAATTGGTTATGAGAGACCTCAATATAGAGGTCAGCATCCATATGAGGTTGAAGGTAAGCTGACTGATGAAGATGGGGGAGATTTATCTGTTTTGCTTTATGCCGATGAGAATGATCGACTTTTAGAGTTGGAAATTATCCGCTGGGATGGAAACGATTTAGTGAACCCAAATTGGAGTTCACTGAGCCTGTATAAATAATAATTGGCTTATCGTGAGATAGATTGCTAGCTTGTTGGCACTAAGCTTTATAGCTTATAAGCAAAACCACCAAAGCCCCGGCAGAGCGATCTGCCGGGGCTTTGTCGTATCTGGCGGAGTGTGTCAGTGACTAGCCTGCTGAATCACAGTCTCCAACATTTCGCTAACAAACTTCTGTTTGGCTTTGGGTAGTAGGGTCACTTGTTCGACCTGCCGCAGCAGCTTGGGCACCGGCCCACGCTTGGCGGGTTTATCCTCCATGCCCACCAGCTCATCCACACTGATTCCAAACAGTTGCGCCAGCTTCGGCAGCATAGAAGCAGACACCTTGCGTCGCCCGCGGCCTCGAAGGACTGCATGTTTCTTGAGGCGGTACTCATAGGCAGCTGACTTGCAAAATCTTGGATAGAGGGCGACCTCTGTCGCTAAATGACAAATATCCGCCAATCCCAATCTTGGAGGGTCAGGAGCTGATAGTTGAGGGGGGGGGTTAAGGTGTCAATTAGGTATCATCGTACCGCTTAATGCGGGACTGTATGCACGTACAGATTCGTCATTATTTTCGACGCTGCTTGCATAGGCGGCTATTTCAACTATAAAATCGTTTAAAACCAATAGGTTAGGTTTTTGTACCAGTACTTCTGGGGGTGTGGTGGTTGCCGGTTCAAATCCGGCGGCTCCGACCATATATATCGTTATACGGCAACGGCCAAAAAACCCGCTTTTTAGCGGTTTTTTTTGGGGCTGGAATTAAAGTTGGTTTGCCGGAGTGGGAGGCTAGCCAGTTAAAGAGACGGTTTAGAAATTTGGCTTATGGAAAAATAGAGGTGTCGTGGAAAAGGCAAATGCTTTGGGAGGCAGTGGGTTATGTTGCTGAGGCTGGTACGAAATTACGAATAATATTTATTGTTGCTTTTTTGTGTTTACTCTGGGGGCAGTTGGGTTGCTCTTCAGAATCCGCAAAGCTTATTAGTATGTGTAAGGAAGCTCAGAATTTTAATGCAAATCTGGTTGATAGCGTAGATTGGCTAAATCAAGAAGGGACTTTTGAGAGTTACTCGAAATTAGACGCTGTAAACTACAAGGCTTTAGATATCCCTGTTTTTGACACTCAGCTGGACTCAAAGAGTGAAATGGATCTTGGGAATTTTAATGGGGTTAAATTCAATTTTAAAAAAAGTATTACAGAGATAATGCTTATTCCGTATGAAAATGAGCATTATCTAACAATTTCCGACCTTATCTCTAACGTGTCTGAAGAGGAAGGTATTAAATATCGAAAGTTTGTAGAAAATAGAACGTTCAAAGATCAGCTCAATATATATTTATCGGAATTACAATATGTTGAAGGGTGCAAATCTTCCTTATCTGATGTGTGGTCTAAGTTATATGTAGAAGAAATTTTAAAGACTGTATTGCTAAATACAATTGATAAAAAAGAGATACAGGTCTTTAAGGGTGGAATAATATATAGGCATGATGGAGCGTTGGGTTTTATTTCGCTAACGCCTGATAAGAAATTTATCTTAAAAGCTTATACTTATTACAAGTGACTGCGTAAAGGTGGGTTTTGAGTGCGATGTTTAGCGTCATGTTTGGCGTTAAATTTTGTCAATAAGATTCTATTTTTTAGTTTTCCTTGAGGGGGTATTTGTCCTGGTTTCGTTAGAGAGTTTTTGATTTTTGACTTGATCAAACTGCTACTGGCGATCAAGTTATTAAAGAAGGAAAATTTATCTGTTCTATGAAGACCTGCTATGCCATAGGGGGTCTTTATTTTTTGGGTTGGTTTAGATAGGAATATCAATTGCGTTACATGAAGTTTCTGTGGAATGACTACTTGTAAGGACTGGATATAAGGTAAAAGGCATGCGCAGGTCTCAGTCAGAGTTTTCTGATTCATGAGCTTTAGGGTCATTTTTTAAAGTTAATTATAGTTAGAGGGAGTTTATTTCGCTCCTGGACACCCAAAGATTAGAGAGGGGTATCAGTTACGCTTCAAGTATCGTTTCTGGTGGTTCTTTTTATCTGATTTAGATGTAAGGGAGGTGAAATGTTGGGAATTTGTGTTCAGGCTTTGGGTAACGAAATTTTGGATAAAAACGGCAATCGTACTAATGAGAACTTGGAGCAGGGCTAGATTAGCAAGGAGTGGCTGAGAGGAAGCGCTGGCAATCGCCAATGCTGTATACCCAATGTTTATTGAACTGTCTACAAGCTTGTTGCAGGGCCCTTACTGATTCCACCAATCCTTTAAGGCGACTTTCAAAATTCCGGTTGAGAAATTG
Organism: Microbulbifer variabilis ATCC 700307; assembly: GCF_000380565.1. Lineage (GTDB taxonomy): Bacteria > Pseudomonadota > Gammaproteobacteria > Pseudomonadales > Cellvibrionaceae > Microbulbifer > Microbulbifer variabilis. The sequence goes on along the minus strand of NZ_AQYJ01000026.1, from coordinate 219,968 downwards.
CCACTTATTGGGTGAGATACTGAGCCGCTCTAGGATAGGGTTCATGCTTTCGGTAATACAATATCATTTTCTGGGGTCTAAAACCGGCAACTCCAGCCCACCTGCTCGAAATAGTGATCTAGCTAAAAAGGTAGCCCTTTCGGTATATTCAAACGCTAACCGCCGATAAACGGAATTAGATCTTTAATCTTTTCGGAAAAGCACGCAGGAAATTCCAACATAAATTGAAGTTGCAATTGTTGACTGAAGTTTCCCCGGGCTGAAATATAAAAAATATAGGCGCGAAAATAATCTTATTGGATTTTATTCTGTTTGTTTCAGTGTCAAAGCTGCGTAAAATCGATAGATATTTTTGGTATTTTGACCGTAACTGAGTGAGCCGATTAAAAAGGCTTCAGAGGTTTGAACGGTTTGAAAGCCTAGAAAGAACCGAGAATTTTCTAAAAGACCCATCCCCTCAAAGGAGAACGGTAGCGTGACACAAGAGTAAGTAAAAGGCGCTGACCCAAGGTGCTAGGAACACCCGGGGCCAGCTAACCAAATTGATATCACAGTTATCAAAATGGCTATATGCATAGTACGCTAGAAACCCGCTCGTCTTCAATAAAGTCGAGTACATTCAGCAGTTTGGGGCCTGTTCCCAAGCTCTGGAAGCCTAGCGCCCGCCTTTTCCTCTTCTCTGCCTACCGCCCCCGCGCACCACCCCACATTTCCTCCAAACGTTAAAACCCAGATTCCCCACCCCGGAAGCGCCCAAACTTTGACCATCGAAGGAAATAAGTATGTTGATTTTAAAGAGGCGGACAGGTGAAAACTTAAGGATTGGAGCGAATGTCTCAGTCACAGTGCTGGAGGTTAAAGGTAATCAAGTGAAGATAGGCATAAGCGCACCCAAGTCGCTGCCGATCCATCGTGAAGAAATTTATATGCGTATCAAAAGGGAGCGGAAAATGAAGGCCTGAACATGCCAAAAGGGTGGGGCAACTCTGGGCACATAATAATTAAAAAACGGGATTCCAAGCAGAATCATTGCGCCTATGTTCGTCAGGCGTATACGCACTCTGGTTCGAATGCCTCTTAAGTGCCAAAGGTGGTTAGGTAGCGAATTCTGAGTAGCCAAACAGGTGTCTTGGAGGTGTTTAACAAGCAGCCCCTCTTAGCCGACTGGAGGAGAGGGTAAGCAAGCCTTGCCAGCGCCATAAGGCGTGTGCTTAATGCTTGGCTTGCTATACACAGATCCTCCACATGAATGTTGCCGAGCCCACCAGCTGCTTAAAGCGGCTTTCAGGATTGCGCTGAATATAGAGCTTACGTTCTGCCAAGATACCTAGCCTTTCGATGATGGAGGAATATTTCCATCAATGCCCTCTAGCTCTAGTGAGCCAAGTCAGCGAACAATCCAGCTGCCAACAACGGAAGTTCCACTTTTGACGGAATCTGTATTTTGGTTTTCCCGCTCCTCGCAGCTCATCCTTTCCTGGATGGAGTCTAAAGCGGCTCGCCTATCCTGCAAAGTACCCCTCCACACCTCTAGCCTTCAACCCCTCACGCTTTTTTGAAGCTGTGTAACCAGAACCTCCCCAGGCTCGTTACCGCCACTTATAAAGATGGCAGCAGAGAACCTATTGACACCGTATGACAAAAATTGGGAAGTCAGTAAGTTTGAGGAAGAAAGGCGAGTGAAAGTGCAGCGTATCGACCTGTGTTTATAAGGTAGTGAAGTTGAGCCATACAGCTTTCGGCGGGGCTTCATCTGGCGATGTGGAGCATACCGTGCGCAAGCGGCTGCTAGGTGAGGGGCTGTTTGGAGGGCTCAAGTGGATGACTAGCCCAAGCTACAGATCATCGGTATTGAGCATGTAAGAACGGTCGATATTGATTGAAAAATGAACAGCTATGTGTTTTATAACAAAGATCAGCAGCAGCTTCTCATATTTATTGGTAAAAACCAGTAACTCATTGACATTCAAAGGGTTCCCAAATAGATATAAAGCAGCGAAAATGCTGAGATATAAAGACGCTGCTTTATATCTATGAGATTTTTCTTATGCGCGAAGAGAGAAGGGCTTAAAAATATAGAGTAGGGTGATATAAAGAAGCTTCTTTTGAAATAACTGTTAGGAAATCAGGGATGTTAAAAAGTGAAGAAGTATCTAAGAGCGCTTTTGTTAGTGATTCCATTGCATATACCAGAAGTTTACGGGGGAGATGAATCGGAGAAACTGCTATTAGAAAGTTCTAAGTGTGGACAATTTACAAGTTATTCTGCAATAGAGTACTGCTATACAGAGCTCTATGGTAAGAGCGATAAGTCTCTTAACAAAGAGTATTCAGAGGTAATTCAGTACTTAAATGGAATAGAAGATAAGGTACATAAAAATAGACTCGTAAATGCGCAAAGAACATGGATTAAGTTTAGAGATTTGGATTGCGAGTTTTACAGTGACAAGCAACCTATTCGATTGAATAAATGCCTCTCAGAACGGACAATCCAGCGACTAAAAGAGATAGAGATTTTTAATACCAATTATGCTATGGGCTGCAATGGCTGCCCGTGGTGATACTCCTAACAAACGCATGCATTTGACCTCCGCTGCGCTGCAGCAAATGACGCGGGCGTTATAGCTAGTCGAGCATGGAACGATACGAAGTCACAATAAATAGGATCGCTCAAGGTGAAATTCCTATAGAGGAAGGAATAGAGTGGTTTAAAGCTCTCCCAGAAGAGGAGCAGCACAAAGCTCTTCGGGGTATGAACTTATGCATCCACCAATCTCATCCTCGAGAGCTTGAGATTGAAGAAGGTATCAAGTTGTCTGGTTTAAAGGAGACCTACACGCCCTGTGTAATAATGCGTAAGAACACTTTCAATAGCGCACGGGCAAAGGTTTTAGCTTTACCTAGCCATGAATGGCTTAAGGCCTTTAGGCTTTGGCTCGCAATATTTACTATCGCAGACAGTCGTAGAAGATCTACGGATTGTCAGGCTGGTTGCGATCATTGGTGGCACAACCTTGAAATGCTCTAACAAGGTAAGGCTTGGGACGGCCATAAATAGCCGCCCCAGCTTGCAGAGTGAGGGCACTTTACAGCGCATGAATAAAGCAGAAGAAAAAATTGTAAAAAACATCGAAGAATACGGATGTCACGTTACCTCTGTCTTTGACCCTAAAGAAGAAGACCCAAGCTTTACCTATAGTATTGGCATTAGCCAATGTACTGACGCTCCAGAGGTTATTATCTTAGGGCTCAGGAGCGAACTCAGCTCTTGGATAGTAAATGAATACAACCGAAGGGTTACTGCTGGTGAAAAGTTCGAAGAGGGTAAATTTTACGAAGGATTCCTTGATGGCTTCGAAGTCACCTTTGAGGCTGTCGCTACAAAGTATAGAGAAGAATTTATGTTGTCTTGTAATTGGCTCTATAAAGGTAGTTCCTACAGCGCACTTCAACTAATCTATCCAGCTGTAGATGGCATATGGCCATGGGATAACGACGCTAGCGATAGTTTTAAGGCTATTCAACCAAGCTTTCAGGAGCCTGCCAAGTGGGCGCCCTAACAAAGCCATCAACCCGACGTCCACTGCGTCGTTAAGAGGCAAAGTTGAGACTGATTAAATATAGTGTAACCTGGTACTTAATCAGAGCATTTGGCTGGTATTTTGCTGGTGTTGCTATTAGCCTTGTCCAGCACTCAGAAAACCATTTTGAAAGTATGGCCTTATTTTTGAGCCCCATAGTAGTGCCATTCACTTTGTACGATTGTTTAGGTCGTTCACAAAGTAAGTTGGAGGGAAGCGTAGTTGTTATGGGGGTATCTTATACGCTCATTTTTATATTGTTATTTTTGTTGTGGCATCGCAATAAAAATGCCCCTTAACCAGGCCAAGCAGGACTGCCCAGCTGACTGCTGGGCTGGACGGCCTACGCTTTACTTCGGCCACCCCTATTGGCAACGTTATAAATCTTGGAGAGTTTTGTGCTTGGAAAGCTGAATGCAATAGCTACATATATAGCTTGGTTGTTTCTAGGAGGTATGATTGCATCCTTTGTTCTTGGCTACTTCGGCGTTAGTTATGAGATGCCCGTCTACCAAATGATCTTTGGCGGTTTCTTCTTGTTTACAATCATTCATTTTGTATTGGCGTTTTGGGTGCGTTGCCCGAATTGCAACAAGTGTTTAACCATTAAAGGTATGCATGGGATTCATCCTGCTTCTATACATAAAAGCTGGTCGTCCGTTGTATTCCACTGTTTTTCAGGTAGGGTAGGTTGCATACATTGTGGTACTACAGTTTCTACAAATGATTTATAACAAGCCGCGGCAATCGCTCCCTTCGGTCTCTGGGACAGCCAAAACACTGCACTTACTTGTCAGCCCCTATGCGGGGCGTTACTGGGCAATATGAATAAATTCAGCACTATGGCTGTCGCCTCTATTTCAGGACTGATTGGATTGCTTGTCGGCTAAGTAGAATTTTTTATAAATCGGAACGTGTATGGTGGAGGTATGTCGGGTTACAAAGCTCTCTTGCTTCCGGGAAATGTATCACTAATTTATATATGGCATCCCATTTTTACGGAAGAAATCGATTTTTGGACAAAACTTGCACTCCAGTCGCTCGGCCAATTTGATATTGTTGCAGTAGTGAGCGGAGTCGGCACTAAGCTAGTAAGGTAAGCTGCCCCTGCCGGCGGCGTTAAGGTAATCCATGAATAGACTCCATACGGCGATTAAAAATCTGGGCATGATTCGCCTCATTAAACTGGGTGATAGGGAAATCCGCTTGGCCATACTCCTAAAAGAGGAAGATTGTAAACACTTAGCAGCTCCTTGGTGGCGTGGTAAAAGCGCATCTATTGTTGGGGTGGATCTTGATGGCAATTTCATTCTTTGTAAAAGCTCCGGGGCATTCATCCTGTGGGATCATCAATTGTCATCAGAGATTCCTATATCCAACAGCCTGGATGGCATGCTTTCAAAGCTGGAGCTGGATTCAAGCAATGTACCTTAACAAGGCAATCAAAGGCGCCACTTCGTGGTTGGACCTACATTCCGCAGCTTCGCTGCTACATTTCGGCCCTTTATTGCGGTGTTATGCAAACCTAGGAAAAGATTATGCAGCCGGATATGACTTTCGATGAAGCAGAAAAAAGAGCTGTCGAAAGTGGCTTACTTATTGATAAAGAGGTTGAGTCACTAAAGAATTCCCTAATTGAGATGAGGAAATTAGCCGAGAAAAAACGTCTTTCTTATCGGGAAGAAAAAGAAATGGAACGCCTAAGGTATATGTTTGATGACTTGGTGGTAAAGGGGATTCCTGAATTTGAGCATTTGCGCCCCAAACCACAAAGCCTAACAGCTAAGATATTGCCATTTTGTAGTTGGGCTAGGGTTGGCAGCAGTATATTTATGGTGGAAAGTTACAAATGTATAACAAGGCTATAGTGCCGCATATGACGGCATTATATTTTATGATGAGAATACCGTTACTATTTAGCTTCTTACTTTACTCATCACTTGCTCGATCATGCGGAGATGATGATTTATTGTCCTACTTGGAATTCGAAAATCTCCGGTGAGGAAAGTCTGCTTCAAGTTAAACTGTCAGTGCCTTTAGTTTGGAGGCATATGAACCTTGAGGGGGCCACATTTGTAAGCCCGAGTGCCAAAATCGCGCTCAAGAATACTGGGGAAGATACTGGCTTTCGCTCATATAATCTGAGTGGGTCAAAAGAGTTTTTAGAGAAATCAAAGTTTGTAGTGTTTTATGAGCCGCATATTCGTGTTGAAAGAAATAAAGACGGAAATGGCCACAAGGTATCTATGGGGCCTCTTTGTGAGATCTCATCCGATGTTCCACTACAAATATAACAATCACAGGCACATGACCTTTTTTTGCTGTTTCTATTCGTCACATCCAAAAAAACGGCATGTGCTGCAAGCGTTATGCTTTATCATGAAAAAAGTAGAAGCACATAAACATTCCTTCAGCCCAGAAGACTGGCCATTCGATTTTGATGACAATGTAGGGGCAGTTACCACCAAGTTCGTCATGAGCGGAGAGCAGCCCATTGTTGAGGTTCTCCACTGGAAGGATGGTGATTGGCAGTTCATGTGGAATACCACCGAAGATGCAAGTGACGGAATGATTGTGTGTATGGGGTGCTTGTTTACGAAATTTCCATGGATAGCTGGATTTAAAGATCTAAAGCCCGGCTATGTGGCATATTTAGATAAAGGTCGATGGTTAGTTGAGCCCATCGATGAAACATAATAAGCCGCAGCGATCGCTCCCGTTGGTCGCTGGGACAACCAAAACGCTGTGCTTATTTATCTGCCCCTGTGTGGGGTGTTAGGCATCATATGAAAATAATCACCGAGCAAGATGCTTACTTCCTTGTCGCTCTGAATGCATCAGAGGAGTCATCGCTGATAGAGCTAAAATGGGAGTTTGAGAAGTGGGACCACGGTTCTATTGATGTAACCAACATCATAGAATCTCTCATCAATGACGGCACCATTTTGCTAAGTGAGCGAGACGGAGATAGCTTTAGTGACTACTCCATAAGCGACGCCCTAGTTAAGGTAGAGACTTGGAGTAATTCTGAGTCTTGGAGTACCATTCTATTTCTAACCGAGGCAGGCGATAGGCGGTGGGAAATCGACGATTGGGGTATTACCACGAAGCGTGCAAAGCATTTAATGTTTTCAAATAAAGGGAGTGTTACTCGTGTTCAGTAGCTGAGTAGAGAGCATGCCTAACAAAAAGCTTAACTACATTCCGGCCGCATGCGACCTCCGTCGGACAGCCAAAAGCGTGCTTCGCACTGGCTGCCGGTTAGCTCAATGTTAAATGTCATTCAGGATTAAAACGATGTTTTCATGGATAGTATTTATTTTAGGTTTAGTTGCTTCATGGCACTACACCGACCTTCAATCAGAAAGTGTATTTCAAAGTACGATCTTGCCAATTTTAGTAGGCGTATTTCTAATTCTACTGCTAATCAAATTTGTTTTTCTTTTAGGTCCGGATAGTGGTCGTGGTGGTCACAGTGGAGATGGCGGTGGTGGATTTTTTGGTGGTGATGGGGGTTGTGGAGGTGGAGATGGTGGCGGTTGCTAATGCTAACTTTAAAGTGCATGACAAAAACATTTAACAAAAAAATTTAACAAAAATGTTAAACACCGCTACATGCCTTCGGCATTCCGCTGGATTCGCTCCTGCGTCGCTTGCCGTTTACATTGGCGTTATGTTTTCTGAACGAGTGAAACATGGATAAGAAGGATGCCCAAATAAAGATTCTTGCTCAGGCTGTTTATGAGATGCGCTTACTGCTTAGTGATCATCTTGGTAGCACTGATAAAGAAATGCTTTGTGAGGCTGTATCTGCGCATTTAGCTTACGCATTACATAATGAAGCCTTGGCAATAATTGAAGGTCGCCCTGAAGATTTCGATATAAATAAGGCAATCGAAAGTATCAAAAAGGTCGATGAAAGATACGGTGAGCAATTCGGGAGTCGATTTGAGGAGCTTGTCAGTGCCACTAAAACATAACAAGCGCAGGTTGTCGGAACGCCTTTTCGCTCCTTCGTCGCTACAAGTCGTCCGCAACTGCAGGAGTTATTGGGCAACATGAATAAATTCAGCACTATGGTTGTCGCTTCTATTTCAGGACTGGTTGGACTGCTTGTCGGCCTAGTAGCATTTTTTATAAATTGGAACGTGTATGGCGGAGGTATGCCGGCTTACAAAGCTCTCTTGCTTCCGGGAAATATATCGCTAATTTATATATGGCATCCCATTTTTACGGAAGAAATCGATTTTTGGCCAAAACTTGCACTCCAGTAACTCGGCTAATTTGGTATTGTTACAGTAGTGAGCGGAGTCGGCATTAAGCTAGTAAGCTGCCCCTGCCGGCGGCGTTAACTGTACGCTATGAATAAACATATTTGGGTGTTCGTAGTTATTATTGCTTTACCGTTTACCCTTCTAATGGTGGGGCGAAGCGATTCTGAGGCAATAAGTAATATTGGTCAGCTGGTTGAGATGCTATATCTCTCTCCTGGACTCATAGCAACAGACGAATTGTTCGGGTTCCAAAAAGATATAGGGCTTCTACCAACAAAATTAGGTAGGTTTTTATTTACAACGTTCTATTTGTTGATTTATTGGGGCGCTGTGTTCCTAATAACGAAAGGCGTGTGTAGTGACGTGCACCACAGTTAACAAACGCATGCTGTCGGACAACCGGGACGGCGCTTCGCGTCTAAAATCGCCGGTTTCCGCAGTCGCAGGCGTTATGTGCAATAAAACTCCGCCCTCTTCTAAACTAAAATACTCGCACAATGAATGAAAAGCACATCACACCCCTTTATTGGATTATTTTCATTATCATACCGACCTTAATTGTAAGCAACGCAGTCATAGCACTCTCTATGCCCAAATGGATTATCGTAGTGACAGTCTTTAGCCTTCTTATTGTGGGTGAGCATGGTTTAAGAAAGTGGAAACAAATCTTAAGCAGCAAGAAACCACCCAGATAACCATTACTAAATGCGCATAACAAGGCGCTCAAGGCGGACTCATTTTCATTGCATCAAATTTGTGCTTGAATAGCACAAATTCAATCAACAAAATCAGCCGCTTAGCACGGCGTTAAGTGCGCGGAGGAATCGAGAAAGTGTGGGATGATCCCGTATTACCAAACATAGAAGAGCACTTTTGGGAAATCCGAAACGTTGAGTTCGAGCAACAGAAGAACCCTGAAACTTTCGAGATTCCATCTAAAGAAGATCGTTTCAACTTAAAGCGAGGGCAAGCTGCGAAGCTTGCTTTCGATATTGAAACTCAAGACGGAGATGGATCGGTTCAAGTCTCTGGAGAGCGGATGTGGGTTATTGTCCTTAAAAAGACAAAAGGTCATTATTTTGGCATCCTTGATAACGAACCAAGTTGTATCGAGCCGGGTAGTGGCTATCTAGAGCCGGGCTGTAAGCTTTGGTTCAAACCCGAGCATGTAATTGGTATTGATAACCCTCCAATGAAATATTTAACAAGTAGTTACCCAAATGAGTTCAGCACTTAACAAGGGCCAGCAGCGGACTGTCAAACCTGTCACTTTTTGTGCTTGCGCACAAAAATCGTCAGTTTTGCCAGCCGCTGTGGCCGGCGTTAAATGTCATTCAGGATTAAAACGATGTTTTCATGGATAGTATTTATTTTAGGTTTAGTTGCTTCATGGCACTACACTGACCTTCAATCAGAAAGTGTATTTCAAAGTACGATCTTGCCAATTTTAGTAGGCGTATTTCTAATTCTACTGCTAATCAAATTTGTTTTTCTTTTAGGTCCGGATAGTGGTCGTGGTGGTCACAGTGGAGATGGCGGTGGTGGATTTTTTGGTGGTGATGGGGGTTGTGGAGGCGGAGATGGTGGCGGTTGCTAATGCTAACTTTAAAGTGCATGACAAAAACATATAACAAAAATGTTAAACACCGCCACATGTCTTCGGCATCCAGCTGGACTCGCTCTTGCGTCGCTCGCCGTTTACATTGGCGATCTACAAATATGATACGAGTACCACTGACCATGTCGATTTTTCTTATTAGTTCTGCAGTGCAGTCAGAGATCCAATTTGTTAAGCAGGGTCACGAAGCTAATATTCCAGAATTGATTTCATCACTCATCTAAGAAAATATGAGTAGTACAGGAGAATTTACGGTTAAAGATCTAAACAAAATCGATGAAATACCCTGGCAGAAAATCAGTAGAGATCATGTTGTTTACAACTATTACATTCCGTCAAATCCAGTAATAAGCGATGGATATAGTTATGAAATCATTATTGATTTGAATTCTAATAGATATTGGGTAAAAGTTATGGGCGGAATTGCTGGCACAGAAAACCTGTACGGCCCAGATATTATCCAGTAAATGTAGAACAAAAGGTTGCAGTATGTTCCAGCCTGCGGCCTCCATCGGACCTCGTCAAGCTACGCTTGCCGCGGCCGCTAAACCTGGCATTAAATTCGCATGGTCATATTCGCAACTACAAAAGAAGGGTTTAGAGAGCTTGAAACAGTAATTAAAACAGGTAAGTACCTTGTTTGGATTGGCTGCAACGTTTTGAGTGCATCTGAGCTAGATAGCTATCGAGAAATGAAGCTTGATATTACAAACTTCAGCTATGAAATTGATCCAGTAAATGAAGAAGAACTGAACGAGGCCCTTGCAACAATAGCGGAGCATCACCCTGGTGAAAGAGTATGGCTAGAATGCAGGCCCTAAATTTAACAAGACAAGGAAAAACCGCCCTGCGGGCTGGACGCGCTAATGCGCGCCTTTGCTTGTGGCGTTAGCGTTCGAGAATAATGAAGAATATCGTAATTTTATTGACATTATTTCTTTCAGGTTGCGTGGTTGTTACAGAAACAACCACAGAAGATGGTTTTGTGATTGCTTACGGAAAACTTCAGATCGACATACTTCAGTCAAATCTACCCGAGGAAGAAATTAACGTTTCATTTGCAGATAAAGATGGCAATGAGTTGCCAGAAATTGCTCAAGTCCGCAAGCCAAACGGAAAAGTTGTTGTGAATATTGATCAAAACTGGGGCAGAGAATACGGAAATACAAGAGAGTGCTTATTGTATGGCGGAGATAGATTCTGCCGGAGACAACCTAATCGCTTAGAATTTGAAGAGTACATTGTGGTGCGGAGCAATGGTTCGCCTATTAGAAAGTACCTTATTTCCGATCTGAAAAATTGTAATTTATCTGGTCTTGTTTGCAAAAACCTAGGTGCTGATGGATGGGTGGTTACAATGGATATCGCAGTGGTAGAATACTAACAATCGCAGGCGGTATCCTACGACCTTTTGGGCCTCCGCGAGACGTTCTACTTTGCGTGCTTATTGCGCCGGTCACTTCGCTCCCATTATCGCGCAAAAAAGCGCACAAAGTTGGCCGCCCCTGCTGTGGGCGTTATACGTAATAGAGATATGAGAACTATCATCCTTCTAATCCTACTTTCTAGTTCTACATTCGGTGCAGAATTAACCTTGAGAAAAGGGCAAGGCTATGTCGTTCCTGGTGGTAAAGTTTGGATTATTAAAGATGCACTGGCCGTCGATTGCCGTGTTTGCACCGCAGATGTCTATCTGCGAGGTGAGCTTACAATATCCAAATTAGTGGCATTACATTCAGCGGGGAATTAAATTTCTTGTTCAATAATGAAAATAGCGGTGAGATCAGAATGTATTCTGGCACAGAGGTCTGGTTAGGAGATAGCCGTAGGTTATTGAAAATCAGTGAAGAAGATCTGTAAACGTATATCAAGTAAGGGCACTGGACGCAGCAAAGCTGCGCCCGTGCTTTAGGCGTTATAGCTAATCGAGCATGGATCGATACGAAGTCACAATAAATAGAATCGCTCAAGGTGAAATTTCAATAGAGGAAGGAATAAAGTGGTTTAAAGCTCTCCCAGAACAGGAAAAGTATAAAGCTCTTCGGGGAATGAACTTGTGCATCCATCAATCTCATCCTCGAGAATCTGAGATTGAAGAGGGTATCAAGTTGTCTGGTTTAAAGGGGACTTATACATCCTGTGTAATAATGCGTAAGAACACTTTCAATAACGCACGGGCAAAGATTTTAGCCTTACCTTGTCAGGAATGGCTTAAGGCCTTCAAGCTTTGGCTCACAATATTTACTATCGCAGGCAGTCATAGAAGATCTACGGATTGTCAGGCTGGGTGCGATCATTGGTGGCATAACCTTGAAAAGCTATAACAAGGCAAGGCTTGGGATGGCCATACATGGCCGGCCCAGCTCGCGGCGTTAAGTTTTTGAGTGAAATATGCGCATTTTCAGGAACCTCAAAAAGTCACGTCAATTGCAGCTAACGGCACAGTTTCCGAATTTATATGATTTGGCATGTATAGAAAAATTTGAGGACTATCATTTCCTTGCTGTAGCTGTTTTTGATCATTGGTTAACGAGAGGAGAGTACTGTGAAGATCGCCCCTCAAAAGATGAAGATCAGATTAGATTTAATTTATTAATGGGTGAAGAAACGGAGCTCATAAACTTTAGATTTAGAGGTAGCGGCATCAGACCTTACCCTCTTTTTAGGGAATTTACCTCTGATGAATCTAAAGAAAGCTATATCCAGTCTCGAGGATATAGCAGCAAAAACTTCCGTAGATTAGTATTGCCGGACCTGGGTGCGGTCTATTTTGAAAGTTGGGACTATACAAACGTCTTTTACCTTAGGGATGTAAAGGCGTCTATAAAAATAGAAGAGTGGGCGCGTCGTGTAGGAGTCCACTGTCTAGAGTAAAAGGAACTTAACAATCGGCTGTTATCGACCCTGCGGGGCTGAGACGGCCTTTCCGCCGCTTCGCGGCTCCAAGTCCGCCCCTTAACCGGGCGTTAGGTGCCTATGAGACTTCTCATCTTCTTGTTACTAATTTGGTCTTCATCATCTGTTGCAGGGGCTAGGGTAGAGTTTGAGTGTACACCGATTGAAGGTGAGACAAGTTTTCGTGTGAAGGGCTACTTTCATGAAACAGCACAAGGTGAAAATATCGGCATGGCCCACAGTTATGCTATTTTGGGCGAATACGAGACCATAAAAGGTTGTCGCGCCCCTTGGTATGAGAAGTTTCCTATTAGCGGCTCGACCAGTGTCAAGTTCATGCTCCACTGGCACGAATACATGCCTGGTTGTATGCAGCGCTTCATGATTCCACAGATATCCACTACTGGGCACATGTGGGTTTCAAGAAAGGGAGAGCCTAATTTAAAAAGCAAAATGATCAGGGCTAACTGTGATATTAATAGAGTTTCGGAGTAAGCACTTAACAAAATGTTCAACTACACTACGTCCGCAAGCGGTCTCCGTGGAACGCGCAAAAGCGTGCTTCACACCGTGCGTTGGTTAACTTAGCGTTATTGCTGTGACAGGTTGTGTTTGTTCCTACAGTTGGATTTCTGTACGTTTCCTCAAAATAATAGAGTGGTTGCTGCTTAGACTTTATCAGCGGAATCTAAGATAAGTATAAATTTTGACAAATAGTGACAGGCATCTTAAGCAATCCCCCTAATCTGCCACTAAAATTCTATTATAGGGGTTCTCAAATTGGTCGACAGCGGTCAAAATATCGACCAGCAAAAGAGTGATTATGATTCTGCCATGTGCTTGGCTTTAATCAGAGATATAAACTATTTGATTTAATGGATTTAGCATGCAAGGTAGATAACATGGCACTTTTTTAGATGCCTTATTATTTATTATTTATTATTTATTATTTAGATTAGAATATGAAAAAAATATATTTTCTTTGTGCTTTTTTTTCTATTTCAAACAATGCGCTTAGTGCCGAAGTGCCAGTGTCTGAGATCACGTACATTGCTCCCTGGACTCCCTTTGTTGATGTACGGATGAGCACGCCGGCTATAGACCCTGAGAACTGTGGTAGTAGCAGTTCATACCGTATTGATCTCTTAAACGATTCAGGAAGCGAGGCTAAACTGTCAACTTTACTTGCAGCTTTTATGGCCGGTAAACAAGTAGGCTTGAGTATTAGTGGCTGCTTAAGTGGTCGCCCAAAAATAAATGCCGTGCGCTTGTCTAATGTGCAATAACCTGTGTTTGTTCTCCTAATCTACCTCCTGTGCGATCCCTTAAAGCAACAATGAGGGGTCGTCATGCACCTGATTCTACCGTTTTATCTGGCTGCCACGCTGGTCTGACTCTGACGGTAATTGTCAGAGCACACACCATGAGCTCCTAGTTCAGTTCTCCTTGGCACCTGTAACCTTCACCAATGCTAAGCGCTGTAGATACAGGCCTGTGGTTGGACCCTTATACAGGTTAATTCTTCAGTCTGGCGTCCGACTTAGATGTTGAGCACATCGTGCCGCTCTCTTGGGTGTATGAGTACGATGGTCACAATTGGACCGTTAAGCTGAAGCGTAAATTTGCAGAAAACCCTGAGAATTTATGGCTAGTCGATGATGGCCGGAACCAGAGCAAGGGGGACAAAGGCCCTGATGAGTGGATGCTACCTTATGAACCGGTCCAGGCAATCTTTGTGCAGCGGTTTATGGCGATAGTGGAGAAATATGGGCTGAAGCTCTCGCGGGAAGAGTCAACTCAGATATTGACTTTCCTGGAAGAGTAGGGTCAACTGCTTTTGTATGGCCTTGCACGCATTGTGATGATTATCTTCAGTCTTGAGTACTTGCTAGGCCGTAAGATTTATGAGACCTCCTCCTTCATTTGAGGAGGTTGACGCCGTTCATTGAACATTACCTTTTAGATTGTTAACTTCAATTTGATCAGATTCAATCTTTCCTGAGTAGTCTTCTAATTCTATTATTAAGTGCCCCCCCTCTACGGACTTAATCTTTTCTTTTTTAACATTCTCGTATGTTTTTATCACAGTTTTTTTTGCGAGAATTAATGCTACTCTGTCTAGTCTGATAAGATTAGATAGAGTGGAAGAAGTAAAGGCCCCTCCATCAAATCTATCAAAAGTATAATAAGTGCTTGGGTTTATTTCGTATGATGATTTTTTTTCTACTGAAAAATAATAAATCGTAGATATTGCCAAAAATAATACGCTATATTTAACTTTTTCTCTAAATGAGACTTTCCACTGTTTCAGTATCGTAAAGTAGATTGAAAAAATTATTACAAAGAATAGAAATATATTAAGCAGGGATGGAGAGTATTTCCAGAAAAAATCATACCCAGTAAAGGGGAAAATCATAAGGAATGTGAAGTAAATAATTGCGGTCAAGAAAATTTTTATCATAGTGATATTCACTTATAAGTGAGGCCTACCTTGGATTGACAGGCCTCAAAGTATTTTAAAGCGATTCTACAATGATTACAGTTCTACTACAGCTACCCCAGCAGCCGCCAGATCCGAAATACATACCGCCTCCGCTCCAACCTCCACCATACCCTAGACCACCAATACCATAGCCAGGAGCAGCTGTAGTAGGTGAGTTTACAGTTTTGTTCGGACTGCAAGAGTCAGAGTTGCTATCGGCGTTAGCATCATTCTCATATATATCTTTACTATAACTATGCCCGCCCTTAATTGGTGCCGCATCATCATGGTTGTCCCCTTCTCCGGTTGCGAGCGCATGAGCAATATTTCCCACTAATTTTCCAATGTCATTAGCGTCGGGGTGGTTTGAGTTATTATAGTTTTGCCACTGTTGTACTACTGCTCCAGCGGTAAGTGCTTCCTGTTCAGTAAAGCCCATTTGATGAGCGGCAGCTCCATAAAACCAATTCCCAAACTCTTGGTCTGCATTGTAATTCGGGTTGTTTTTAAGGTCATAGGTTCGATTAGGTGCAAACATGCTAGCCATAACCGCCGCACTTAACGTGACTTTCCCTCCAGGGAGTTTGCTTGCTGCGATGCCTGCTCTCTTGAATTGCTTCAAGTGCTTATTGATATCAAAATTTGATGGCGGATTTGGGGCCTTCTGACTTGCAGTGCATGCTTGAGCAGAGCTTGAGGTTGCCATAAAAAATACGGGTTCTCTACACATGACGCTATCACAGCCACCTGGATCGATAGGAGGAATTGTGGTTCCACCTCCCGAGCTGCCTCCCGAGCTGCCTCCTGAGCTGGTTTGTGATTTAACGTCGTAAATCTTTACAATAACCTGTGCTCTTCCATTTACCATAAGGTATGTAATGTCAACATCTTTGTTAGAAGTTAATTTTATGGTTGGAGCAATTTCGACAATGAGAGATTTATTATGTGTATTTAACGAAATTGCGTTAACAGTATCAGTACCTGAGATTGAATTTACGACTAGTTGCTTGGTATTGGAAGACCCTACCTCATATACAGATAATTTATTCTTAGTATCATCAAAAGCAAAGGAGACTATGTCAACTGGTGTTGAAGAAGGGATTTTATCTAGAGAAAAGCAGTTCTGATAAGAATTGGATTTATTTAGTTCAACCTGGACTAGGTCATTTTTTTCAATAACCACACAGTCCATACTGTCAGAGGCGAAAGCTTTACTACCAGCTAACCCCCCAATCAATAATAAGCCAGAAATAAATCTTGACAAATACATCAATCAATTACCTATTTAAAGTTATCGTTATTGGCCAATAAATATTGACAATCGAAGATTACCAGGGTGACTTTTGGTGCACAACTGTCAAAAATGACCATTTTTATATGCACGGTTGTTAGGAGTGCATATTGATACGCTCTTTGAGAGTCCCACATACTGTGTGAATATTATTTAACGGTTAGAGCTAGCGAGAGTCTTTTTTGCTGGTTGCTTAACAACCATAGGGAACTGTTATTTCTAGTGGTGCCATGTGTATGGTGGTTTTTAGCAGCTTACTGATCTAAAAGTCTTGGGTGGAAGATAAGGGTCGAAAGGTTGATGTTAGAAAATGATAGATAGTAACCATTTTTCCCCGGGGGAAGTTGGGGCTGTTAGTAGGGTGGGAAGTTGAGGGCAATAGTGGAGAAGTATGGGCTGAAGTTCTCACAGGAAGAGTCAGCCCAAATTTTGGCCTTGTCACAGCAATAAGCCATCGTTATACCTTACTACCCGCATAGTAAATAGCTAGGTAATTGTTATTTGATGACTTCAGCATCAACCACTCTGCAACGGTTGGTGCTCGCGCAGTTATCAGCGCAAAGCAGGTTAACACTCCTATCAGCCATCATAGCTGCAAGTAGTACCGACATCACTGCGCCATGATAATCTTGGCTTCGATCAAGGTAAGCAATATTATGATTTACACAGGTTCCTTCAATTGAAATAGTTGAACTCAGCTTTACAGATGTTGAGCTCACGCTAGTAACTTTCAGTCCCTCTTCACTTGACCATTGGTCAGCTATGGAAGCAGAGGATATGAGCAATAGAATGATGCTAGTAATTGGAAGGAGTGGTTTCATTTGAATCAAAGCCGTTAAACACGAGAAGGCTGATTTTAGCAATTTTAAAAAGTTGATTCTAGATTGTAGAACGTGTGAGCTACGCTTCCCAGTATCTTCTCTGGCAGTAGTCGCTCAATCTCTACCAGTGTTCCACACCGGCTCCCGCCGTCTCCTGTCTTTTCTGACTCCCTAAGCACACCTATGTGGGCGCCAACTTCTTTTTGATATCGATTCTGTGTATGTATACAGTATTTTGGTAGATTGCCTCTGTGTCGACAGAAAGAAGGAGTTGGACCATGACATTCATAGAGGTTGAAGCCGAGATATGCGCTTGCTGGAACACTATTGATATGACCGCAGACACTGCCGACCCGAAGCTAAGGGACATGCTTAAGGTACAGGTGAACAACCTGAATGCGGCAACCAATGCACTAGTAGATGAGCTGAACAGTCTTAATGAGAGGCAGGCTCAGCTCAAAGAACTATTGAAGTAAAACTACTATGAAATTACCCCCTTTATATAGCAGCGGCGTCAGCTGTGGCTTCCCCTCTCCTGCTAATGACCACAAAGAGACAGCCCTTAGCCTTGATGAACATTTAATAACCAAGCCGGCTGCCACTTTCATGTCGAGGGCTAACGGTGACTCTAGGCTGGGCGTGGGTATCTTTGACCGCTCACTGACACCTGTGAATGGTGATGTTGAGGTAGTGGTGCTTGATGGGCATCTAGCTTGCAAAATTTTGGATAGAGGGAGGGGACGCTTGCTGTCTGCAAATGAGAAATACCCACCAATTCCCATCTGGGAGGGCCAGGAACTGATAGTTGTGGGTGTTGTAAAGGCGTCAATTAGGTATCATGGTACTACTTAGTTTGATGCTGTATGTCTATACAGTCCCGTCACTATTTTCGACGCTGTTTGCGTAGGCGGCCATTTCAACTATAAAATCGTTTAAAATCAATGAATTAAGTTTTTTTACCAGTTCTTTTTGGGGTGTGGTGGTCGTCGGTTCTAATCTGGCCGCTCCGACCATCTCTCTCTATATCTCATTCAGTTTTCAGCCGATTTTCCAGATTGAGTACACAAAACTCTCAATTACTTTCGACTTAATAGTTTTGGGTCGATGCTAATGTCGACTTCGATGTAATCCTTCTCATGCCGAGCTAGGTAGAAGTTTTCAGTAATTTCTGCATCAGTGTGCGCATTAATCTGAGCGATTTCTTTGGGGCTGTGGCCTGATTTCTGGAGTAATTGAGATGATAATGCCCGAACTTAGTGGAATGTGGGTCTCGCCTGGCTTGGTAAGTCGATGCGAATCCCAGCCATATCCCGCACCTTTTTGAATTGGTTAGAAAGGGGTGCAGGCATTAAGCGGCACCAGAGCTCATTTTCTTTTGCTCTAGGTTGGTGTTTTTTCGGTGTATAGGAAATTGCAAAAGTACAGTTGTAATTTTTAAATGGTAGCTTTGTCGCTTGTTGTAAGTCTTCATAACTCAATTCTCCGTCTGTATCATGAGTTAAGCTAAACTTTACTAATTATGTGTCTCTTTCTGTAAAGTAAGCTGGTATATTCAAACCTATTGCGAATGTCTTCAAGGATACTCCAAATGCACTTGTAGTTGATTAACATATATTTTTTAATTGGTCTTATTTACAGAAAGCTATGTGTATAAGCTGAACTATATGTTTTTTTAAAGCTAATAATTCAATCTTTTAAGTACAACAGCTAGCTATGTGTCACTTGAAGTATTTCAGGGTGGGGCCTTTACGACCATTGCGAATGCGTTTAATGTTACTTCCGGCACATTTCAAGTTGAATAAGAATCATTTTTTCAGTTAGAAATTTTGTGTTTGTGTTAACCCATATAATTGGTGTTAAGCTTAGTGCTTTCGAGCTTATTATTACACCGTTGATGGAGTGTAATTAACATAGTCACTTAGTAAATATCGTTTTGAGAGTTGTAAAGTGAGGAAATTTTTAATTCCGGTTATTGCGGCGCTATATGTATCAAATGCTTATTCTTTAGGCTCGGTCAGTGCAAAGGTGGAGCAGATTCGAGTCGATGGAGATGGGGGAGCCATGATATTTTTTGATAAGCCTTTAGGTGGAACGCCGGCAGCCTGTGTGGATAAAACAAACTATGGCAATGCATTGGCAGTGGATGCAGCTACTGATGGAGGAAAAGCGGTTTTAAGTATGGTTTTAACGGCAAAGGCTTCAGGAGCAACTGTTACTGCTTATGGACATGGTGTATGTGGTGTGTATGGCGGTAACGTTGTAGAAGTCTGGAATCATGGTTTTTATTGTAATTAGTTTTAATGGATCTATAGTACTGTATTCAAGCCTGAGGTTAAAAAGCTTAAGCAGTTTGACCCTCAGGCAGATCTTCTATTTTACCCTTTGGTTAACCTCTAATCAGCACTTTGTTATATATAGGTTGCGATGTGGGAATTTAGTTTGGACTGAAACGGGAAATCTCAGAGCCCTAGACAATTAATAAACGTAGGTATGCAATATTTCAGCATAAGCACCGATACATCTTCCACTATCTATTTGGAATGCGATATCGCTTTGCGTAGCTTTTGCAGCAAGAATTGCGGAAAATTGACCTTTATTTTTACCATCGGTTAAGTCCAGATAGTAATAGCTTTTGTCACTACATGTATTTCCCACCCCATTAGATACACCCATCATTTGCGTGGCGTGGATACGGGCAAAGGATTCGCCAACTGTGATATGGTCAATCTTGGCGATAGGGGAAGTTTCGGCGCTAGAATTTAGGGAAATTGAGGCACTCAAAGAAATACAAAGAGCTGGGAAAAAATACTTCACATCTATTCCTATAGTATATTGGTAAGCGGCATGTGAACCATAAACAAGAATTTTACCAAGTTGTAAAGGAATATTGTAGTTTAGTGTGTAGAGGTGGCACACTGAATGCTAGGTCGTGGGGGGGGGATGGGCCAATGTCGATAATGGCTCGACATCTTAAGTGTAGAGCCACATATCATATGAGACCTTTCAGCGCAACCTTCCCAAGTTGGATATTCCAGGGTATCAACGCCTCATAACCCTCAATGAACTGGCAATGTGGAACCTTCTTGCAAATTATTGAAGCCAAACTTCAGTTACAACGGGGTATCCTACCTCCGGTAAACAGTCCGTTAACGCAAGGCTTACTTCTTTACCGGTAGCATAAGCGCTCAGAATTGCTGAATAGCTAGATTTGCTTAAGACACTATCGCTTAATTCCAGGTAAAGATACTCAGTATTTGAGCAATCTCCTGGGTTAGCGGCTCCAGTCTGAGTAATTAATATGCGGGTGTCTTGTATTCTGATTTTTTCAATTTTCCCAGAGCTCCACCCATCATATGCAAACGAAACATTAGATATTGCTATAAGGAATAAAGCAATTAACGATTTTCTCATGATCTTTGAAATACCTCTTTGATTAAATATCAGAAAAATATATTGGGCCACAGGCTCAAGTCGTCTAGTTTAATCTCTACATTATGAGGGAATTTTTTCAGGAGGGCCAGGTAAGGTACGAAAACGCAAATAATCGCTTTTTACTAGCGCCAGAAGAGTGTGTAGCGCAACAATATATGGGCTATTCTGTAAATACGGTCAACTCCTCGGCAATACATTATCGTCTTAATTGATTGATCAGAACATTGACGGAGCTAGCGATCCAGTGGTTAGCGTCTATGTGATTACTAAAACCCTCCATTCGGACATATCTAGCGAAGGAGGGGGCGCTTGTAAAGCCTATTGATACACGATTTTATTATCTCTACGGTGGCTGATAATCTGTATACAAAAGAGTGACTTATAAAGGCGGGGGCGAACACTTAAAAACTTGATTCATTGATTGGTGAAATACTAAGTAGGCCAACCCCTAAAATAGAGGTTGGCAATTAGAGTTAAATTATTTTATTTGCATGTGGTATGACTGCGTTTACCGGCATAAGCGGGCTTAACCATGCAAGTGTATACGCCTTTATAGGGTATACCAATTTCCTGTGAGCTTGGCACTAATTGAACGTAAACAGTGCATTTGGTGTTTGTGTTCCAAATGTACCCGTCTTGTACCTTCCCGCCCCACATATCGATAGTTTTTGTTGTGCAATTTTGTGGTTCGTCAACGGTACCGGTGTGCCATATAGGCGTCATATCTGGCTTGTAGATAACAAGGTTCCCGTCATTTTGCAACAAAAGTTTTGAATTTTTGTTGGAAAAGCTAGCTGTTTTGAAGGTGGCCCAAAGAGGACCATTGTTAGTGCTGTAGACTACAAAATTACCGTCAGAGGCTTGCATTACTGCTTTGGCGCCATTATTTCCAGTTGTGTGGGCTGCCCACAATACAACAGTCCAGGAATCCCCCTTGCTGTTGGTGCGAATTTTATATAAGACTAAGTTTCCGTCATTTTGCATGCGGAGTTCATACTCACCGCTACTGGATACCAGTTTATCTCCAGGCAGTAAAGATTCGCCTCCTTGAAGAGTGTTTTTTGCGTAAGCTTGACTGCAAAAAGCAAAGAAAGCGGAAAATATTAAAAAAGAAATTTTTTTCACTGTGTTAAATCCTTCAACAACTTTAATTTTTCAAACTAATAACTGACGATCAATTTGAGGTAGGAAAAATAAAGTATTAGTGATTGGTAGTAAAGCTCTCAAATGAATCTTTGGGATAAATTTCCGTTTTTAAAATTTATACATGTTTGTTTTATTTTCGGGTTCGGTAGCTGCATAAAGCAGTAGTTGAAAAACTGAGTTCGACGTCGATTGCTAGAACAATAGCCATATCCCACTAGCTCGGTCTCACCATCACTAGTACCAAAATGAATCCTGTCTTCCTTTTGCAAGGCATGGATGCCAGCCTCCAAATTTATCGAGGCCGGCATTAATCTTCAGGTAACTTTAATCACAGGTTGTATGAGGAAGTTTGCCAGCGTAACCGGGATACACGACACAAAACTCACTTGACCAGTTTACCGGTAAATAAAGTGCAGCTGGACTGGGGACTCTGGGTGTATGAACCCAGCATTCATTTTCGGACCGTTGAAGCTTACCCTGCTCATAGGAGCCACCCCACAAATCAATTGTTTCGGTTTTGCATTGCTTCGGGCCTGTACCTGTATGCCAAAAAGGAGTGCCGTCCTCCCTTAAAAGAACCAGATTTCCGGTATCCATTAAGAGTAGCTTCCCGTTTTTATTGGCATTATTTGCAGTGTCTGAGCGCCAAAGCGGCTTCATATCTTTAGAGTAAACTATGAACAAGCCATTTGATTTTTGCAGGAATGCTTTCGCGCCCGGATTTCCTGGGTTGCCACCTGTATGTGTTGCCCAAAGAACGTTTCTCCAAGAGTCGCCCTTACTATTTGTGCGGTTTTCGTATAGAACCAAGTTCCCTGGTGTTTGCATGATCAGCTCAAATTTACCATTGGCTGAGACCAGTTTCTCACCAGATTGAAGCCAAGTGCCTGACTCCAGGGTATTCTTAGCACTTGCTTGAGTGCTGATGGTTAGTAAAGTGGAGAAGATTAAGAAGGAGATTTTTTTCATTAAGTTACATCCATTAACTCGCGGACACTTAAAGACAGATCGGGGAAGTGTCTTGCAGCATCCTTGCTTGCATTTTTATACCTACTAGATTTTGATCAAAGTAGATGGCGGTGATACTAAATCATTTATTTTTTTTTGCAATGAATGTTCCTCATTTTTAGTGTGCCAGATAATTGCACTGTTGTACTAGTAATGGACTTCTATTGATGATTGATTAAAGGGTAAAAGATTTCTTAACATCAATATGTGCTATGAGTTAGTATTCGGAAGGCAGGTCTTTGACCTGTGGCGAAGTTTTCTAAAAAGAAACAAACATTAAAGCTAAAAATTGGTTTGTAGGGTTGTATGAAAAATAATTTTATCCAGAGAGGCTACCTCTCCTTTGCAGCATTTTGTATATTTGGATCTGTAGCCAGTCAAGCAAGCGCCAATGTTGTGCCAGGTTGTGATACTTGGCATGCTAACAAAGCCAGCGTTATTTATGTAAAAGATCATCCAGATCGGGCTGTCGTTGGTAGGTCTTATAAATTTGAGTCAAAATCACCAGTTCTCACATCTTGGGGGCATGGAGTAGAGTGGAGGCTTGCATACTTTACCCCTCCATCAAAAACAACAATAACTCAAACTCGCGATAGTTCAATTAATGCAGAAGGTGAATCAGGTCTCCACTTGGTTCCGACTTACCGTGGTAAAAATTATGTAGCGGTCATTGATAAGAATGAAGACGTTTGTGATAACGCATCCTTTCTTGCTCTTAATGCTCCTACAGTATCACTAACAAAAAGTGACTCATCTGTTAGTGGTGGCTATGAATCTGGCTACCTGAATCTATCTGGTACTATGGATCAAACATATGCTATCAATGCTGTTGCAGGGCTACCAATGAAATATCAAATCCAGCGGAAAGGGATAGCTCGTTGGACTGGAAATTTCTGTGATGTGGTAGAAGAAACGGCAACTTGGGAGAATTTTGCCTCTCTTAGCGTACAAGATAGTTATAGCTTCTCAGAACGCTGCGATACTCAGTTTCGCGCCAGGAGCTATGATGGAGAGTTTTTTAGTAGTTGGAAGTTAATCCATGTTGTAGGTGGCAGTACTGGAGGTGGTACTGGAGGTGGTACTGGAGGTGGTACTGGAGGTGGTACTGGAGGTGGCGGCGGTACCTCTTGCCCACGTTCACCCTGCGATTTTGAGCCCTAATCGGTTTAAAAGTTAATCCGATATCGAAGCCCCGCACCCAGCGGGGCTGGGTGGTTACTGTGGTAAC
Source organism: Microbulbifer variabilis ATCC 700307 (assembly GCF_000380565.1). GTDB lineage: Bacteria > Pseudomonadota > Gammaproteobacteria > Pseudomonadales > Cellvibrionaceae > Microbulbifer > Microbulbifer variabilis. Next base: position 196,192 of record NZ_AQYJ01000026.1, on the reverse strand, counting down.
CGCCCAGATATAGTGGTCCCCCACTGTTGTTGTGGTCAAGTCTTACCGGATACCTCTTTAAGCATATTGCTCAAGTCAGGTGAGCTATTTCCCTCCAGCGTTATGTGTATCCTGCGTAAATTGTAGTAAGCAGTATGTGAACTAAATACTTTCTATGACTACGGTGGATCATGTATCAATTCCCCACATTTTCATTGAACTGAGAAATATGCATAAAACCATCTATTTGTTGTGATTAATAATTCCACAGCTGAATTCAAATATGTCATCTAATGTTGCAAGATGCCAATCCCGCGAGCAGTTTCCAGAATTGGTTCGTACATGGCCTTGTCGGCCTTAATAAACCTTTTGCAGGGAAATGTGGCAAGCAGTTCAGGATCTCGCATATTCAAAAACGCTTGTTGTACTTTGTCTGTAAATTCCTCGCCCCGGGTGTCGTCGACATCACCTCTAATGGTCCAGTTGTAATTCGGATAGCCTGGGGTCTTTCATATTACTTGTAATTTGCTGTCATCGACCTTGCCGGCATTCTGTTCGTTTTCCCACACTTTGTAGTTTACTGCGCCAGCTTGATATTTACCCGATTGTATAAAGTCCAGGGTTTTGGAGTGGTCGCCACCAAAACCCACCCGCTGGAATACTTCGGCGGGGGGCTTGCCTAAGGCCTTTCGGATAAAGTATTCCGGCATAAGACGCCCGGAGGCTGAATGTTTTGAGTCAAAGGTAAATGTCATGCCTTCAAAGCCGTGAGGAAAGTCTCTTGAGGGTTTTAACCCTGTACTTGTGTTGCCAATGAAGTAGGTGATGAAGTCTGCTTCTTCTTCTCCCTGGGCAATAGCCTTTGCGCCAGGCTTGGCAGAGCGTGCTTGTACCCCAGAGAGACTACCAAACCAAGCTAGCTTAGCTGCACTTTGTTATTTTTAAACTGCTCAACAGCATCTCTGTACGACATCTCCGGCATATATGGGACTTCAACACCTAACGTATTTGACAGGTATTGCGCGACCTTGCCAAAACGCTTTTGCAGGCGGGCCGCATCCTGATCCGGGATGGCGGTAAAGATAAAAGCCTTTGGCTTCTCTTGCGCCATCAAATGAGATAAGCCGCCAAGAATAACCAGGTTCAGGATGAGTGCGAACAAGTGATTGGGCTTTGAATTCTCCCTTTGCGAAGCTGGATTCTATGTTTTCCGGAGGAGAGTTAAGCCTCTATAAATAGATGTCAATTAGATATGGCAAGAAAACCAATACAATCTTAGATAGCTGTAGGCATGCATGCCATGTTGTATCGGCGTATGCGCTCAGCTAACCCCTCCTCTGGTTTATACGATGGGGCGGGTTTCATTGTGTCTTGAAGATAGTACTAGACCAGTACGGACTCTTAAAACAATCGTCGCCAACGCGTAATAACCTCTTCTAGAATGCACTTCTCGGCAGGTTAGGCATCAATATTTGGTACACTTTAGTAGTTATTACTCATTAAGGCATAAGCTGTAATCTGTAGCACAGAGATTTCAGTAAGCTTACGCGTGCGGTTCTTAATCCATTTGCTCCCGTGAGCGAATAAGTATATAGAAAATTCTGAGAGGTGCGGTTGCTCGTTTGTTATTGGTAGTAGAGGGCGGCCCCAGAATCAGCAGTGTCTTCCACTCCGCAACCAGAGCGGCTTTTACTCTCAAATGTACTTCTGAGAAACCTTTAGTACCTTGTAAATCAGGATACAGTCAGCGTGACGAGCTATTTTTTTTAGATAGTGACTTCAGTTTTTCAATTGTCGCCAGGTCGGCACTAAACCATATCTGCAGTGGGTAGGATTCAAGAATAACAACATCTTTTACCTGCCCCAATTGTTCCAGGCGCTTTACTTCACGTAAAACGGGATCGGGTGTCTTTAGACTGCCTCTCACCATCACACGATGCCATTCGGGCTCATCATCGGCCATTATCCCGCATGCACCTAGAAAAAAGATCAAAGGAATAAGTGTTCTCATATTATTAACAAAGGCGCCCAAGGGCGCCTTTTTCCGAACTTGAGTGTGGTATTTTCACTTTATGGGTAAGTCGCAATCCAATCCTGCAAGGTAGTATACACTGTGCTGGTTAAGCGAGTTCCGCAGTTCTGTGAGGGCGATCCAGTGGTGTGGATTCCGCGAACGGTGTTATTAGTATCTTTAATCCCACTGCCACTTTGGCCACCAGCTGTATCTAATGTATAACACACTCTATAGGTACTTGAGGATGTACTACCTGAGTCAGTCCACATAGTAGCAAATGGCTTATCTCCTGGGTATCCAGTAACACTATGGGTTCCGCTCGAATAGACCCCCCATCCTGAATATCCATTGTGAGGTGGTTCCGCTAATACAATAATCGCATAGTCATAGTTAGTGTCTCCATTATTATGCCATGCGGTGGTAGTCACAGCATTGGTCCAGGTTTCACTGCCCCAGGGTTTATAACTACCAGATTGGGCCACCGTGAAATCAAGAGAACTGAACCAGTTGCCGGAACCATCAGAAACACAGTGGCCTGCCGTTAAGACATGTTTTGCTGTAATCAATGTACCGGTACATCCCACATCAATGCGGCCATTATACCAGTGGGGATTTTGCACAGTATTAGTGATTTGAACTCTGTCGTCAGTACCTATTACAACTGTGGGTAGCAGTCGTTCCTGACCTTCGATCATAGTGGGCAATTGCCCTTTAGAGGAAAAAACACTTGCATCCAAGCCTTGAGACTCAAAAATCGCTATAGCTTGCTCCAGCAATGAAAGCGATTTCTCATCTACGTCTGCTACATATTGCTTACCGTCTGGAGTAACCGCAATGGCGCTTAAAGAAGAGGTGCGCTCTATTAACGTATATTCTTTCTTTACAGCAGTCTCGTCTACTACCGGCTGCTTGGCAACATTATGCCCGCTGATGAAACTTGCGGCTTGGTCTATCTCAACAAAATTGTAAAGGGGATCTGCATATGATGCCCCTGAGAGTACTGCTAGTGAAAGAAAAATATGAGTTCTATTCATATCTAATCCCTCTAAATTAATAGATGTTTAGTAGCGGTACGACCATTTTTATTTTCACACTTAATTCTTGTGCGGGCGCATAATATAGTACTTTCGTGCATATTTACAACTCGATGATTGTAAATTAGAAGCTAACCAGCGCCAGTTTTCATACCAAAGAATGCTCTAAGTATTTCAAGAAATAATTAACATTCTTTATATGAAGAATTAAAAAAGCCCGCAGTTGTTGATATTTTTTGAAATGCTAAACAAATGATTAAAGATATTCTTTCAGTCAGGCTTTTAAGAAACCATTATTTTTTGTACTTTTACAAGTATGAAAAAAATTATCAGCAATAATTCCATATAAAATCTATGAAAGTCACACTTGATAATTTAGAAATGCTAAATTAATCGGCTTGTGTGAAATCTGATGTCACCTGTTTAGCTTGTCCTATGAACAGAAATCACACCTTAATCAATATATTTTCATATATAGTTTTGTTAGTTTAGAAAGATACGGTAGGTACTGGAGTGCAATGATTCTGGACGCCCAAAGATTGGGAGTCTGGAATTTAGGTGAGAGTTTTATGCAGCAGTGTGCTGGATGGCATATTTTCTTCAGCGAAAATAGCAACATGACACCTAAACCTCTCTTAGTGTCATAAAGGGGTAAGTGGAAAATCCAGGATAGGTGTGCTGCAAATTTGAGAAGTTTAGTGGGTAGATTTTGTTTGTTTAGTTGTTTGTTTCGGTGGGTGGTTGGGTAGGGCTAAGAATATATTGACAATCTCGTAGTCCATATACCTTGCGCTTACTCTACTATATTTAGATCTGTCGATTCTGTTATCTGTTTGGAGCGACTTTCAAAGTCACGATTTAGGAGTGTGATGTCTTCATTGAAGTTGTTCCAGCTCTTGCCGCCAGGCAGTTCTGGAAGGAATTACTTGCTGAATAGGCTGGCGACATATTGGCTTTCTGCCACGAGAGGGGGCAATGATAGAGGGGGTTAACGATTCTACAATGGGCTACTTTGAGAAACCATGTTGCATCGTGTCCATATAGGCTTGCTCCAACTAACTTATGGCCGGGTCTGCAATCAAATAATTTCTACCATTTGTTAATGGTCATTTATTTAGAATTTAAGGGGTCGTTGGGTACCTTCCATTGAATCCTTACTAGTCATACTTTTATTTTAATGGTGAGTATATGTTCATATCTCTCATACGAACTTATGTTTTCCTTTCTTGTCCTCCGTAAATAGATAGCAACTTAGCGCAATGGTAACTTGCACACAAATTAGGAATGTTGATTTTCCTTAAAGAGTGCGGACCCTGATTTGATGTGCCTGCAATATGCATTTTATCGCCTTATTCAGTTTGTTCGACGCTTTGCTTGGTTCAAATGGTTGTACTTCACTTATTAGCATGGCGACAATGGCGGCCTAAAGTAGGAGGGGTCAATAATGATAAAAACAACAGCCAAATGGTTTGGTGGAGCTCTATTAATTGGGGTGGTTGCAGTTTCAGCCTTTGCGGCCAATGCGATCTATTTTAAGCCTTGGGCTATAAATGTGTATTTTGAAAGGGCATTCATCAAAATTCAAAGTACCAGCCCGGAAACGCTGTCAATTTTACGGATTCTTGAACAATTTGGATTTGATGGCCACAATGCCCATCTTGATGATCTTTCTGAAAAGATGGTACAACATAAGCTTCAGATAGTTAAGGATGAGCTATCTACTTTAAGGAAGTATGATCGATCTAGTCTCAATGATCGACAGGCAATTTCCTATGATATTTTTGAGTACTACCTGGAAAGCATGGTAGAGGGAGATCGTTGGAAACATCATAACTATCCTCTCAATCAGATGTTTGGTGTTCAAAATAAGCTGCCGGAATTTCTTGTTGAGTTGCATCAGATTAATAGTATCAAAGAGGCTGATTATTATCTTTCTCGCTTAAGTGAAGTGGATAGAAAATTCTCTCAGGTATTAGATGGATTAAGAATTCGGGAACAGAAAAAGATCCTGCCTCCGCGCTTTGTAATTGATCGTGTGTTGAAGGAAATGCAAGGATTTATTGATGTTCCAGCTCAAGAAAACATACTCTATACCTCTCTGGAAGAGCGTCTGAGTGCGCTTGAAACTCTACCAGACCATGAGCGTACACGTATCCTTGATAGGGGAAAGATACTAATAGAAACTGAGGTCTACCCCGCGTACGTAAGCTTGATCGCCTATTATCGAGAATTGCAGCTTAAAGTTACAGGGAGCCATGGAGTTTGGGCTCTTCCGGAAGGTGATGAGTTTTATGCCTATCAAGCACGTGTTCATACCACTACAAATCTGACTCCTGATGAGCTGCATGATACTGGCTTGAAGGAAGTGACACGCATAGAGGAGGAAATGAATACGATCTTTGCTTCTATTGGCCTTGATAGCGGTAGTATCAAATTTCGTTTTTCAGCAATCAATAGTGACCCTCGGTTTATTTATGAAGATTCTGATAAAGGACGCGAGCAGATTATCAGAGACTATCAATTGATAATTAATGAAATTAATGAAGGTATTGATGACTATTTCAATTTAAAACCGACAGCGGGAGTAGAGGTTCGACGAATAGCAGAGTTCAAAGAGCAGGGTGCACCTAAAGCATACTATATGCCCCCAGCAATTGATGGCTCACGCGGAGGAGTATTTTATGTGAATCTGCGCGATGTTAATGAAACCAAGAAATTCAGCATGCGAACTTTAGCTTACCATGAGGCAGTTCCAGGGCATCATTTCCAGGAAGGGATTGCGCAGGATCTAGAGGAGCTGCCAACTTTTCTTAAGGCAGTATCAAATACTGCTTATTCAGATGGCTGGGCTCTCTATACTGAGCAACTTGCAAAAGAGATGGGTTTTCAAGATGATCCTTATGATGAACTTGGACGATTGCAAGATGAGATGCTTCGGGCTGTACGTTTAGTGGTGGATACCGGCATACATCACAAGCGTTGGGGTCGGAAAGAGGCAATTGAGTACATGGTGGAAAAGACCGGTATGGCGAGAACTGAGGTCACAACTGAGGTTGAGCGTTACTTCGTAATGCCAGGGCAAGCTGTGGCTTATAAAACTGGCATGTTGAAAATACTGGAATTACGTGAACGTGCACGTCAAGAACTAGGAAATAAGTTTGATATCCGTGAATTCCACGATGTTGTATTAACCAACGGCGCTGTACCCCTGATGGTATTGGAGCAATTAATTGATCAATGGATAATCAATAAAAAGGGCTTGGAGAGTTAATAGCGGGGGCGTTTCAGTGGATACCCTTTACTGTTTCAGAGTTATTATGCATTAGTTGTAGTGGAGCTAAACAAGGCTCTTTGAAACGTTTGAATTCGAAGTTGAGCTTAACTCATTTACTGAAACTAAATCTCATGCTATGAATGGCCCGCATTCGCAGGCCATTCTTATTTATCTTTTAATATTTCCATTGCAGTGTTATGACCAGGTACTCCAGTAACCCCACTTCCCGGGTGGCTTGGGCTGCTTCGACCAGCCGTGTTTTATCGCGTCTACACAGGCCTGTTCCAAGTAGTTCATTGTAGGATCAATGACTATTCTAGGTTGATGGTGTGGCTGTAGGTGAGTTCCGTGCTTGCAAGTGAAGCCTGGTAGTTCATACAGCGTCACATTCATATGGAAGGTCCCGGAGCCTACCCTGAAACCGCGCACACGGCGGCGAAACTCAGTCTCCTGATGTTGTTCGCGAATCATCTGGGAATAGAGCAGTTTAGAGTCAACATTGGTAACTACTATAATGGCTGTAATGGTTTCCCGACTACTTAGCGGCACTCCGGTAGCGCGACCACCATCAATCAACACCTTCTTAATTTCAGCTTTTATGCGAATGGTGACTCCGAGATACTCAGCCTCTTTACACATGGTCTGGGCGATAGCACCTATATCACCCATATCACCCATATCACCCATATCACCCATGGTATGACTCCAAGCGCCTTTCTCACCATTGACCTTACCAAATACATGGTGCAATAACTCATAATCAGAGCTGCAACGATGTTGGATACCCACCAATTGGAGAGTACTGAGGTGGGAGTCAAATGCTTACACCAATTAATTGGTTGTCAGAGGTTCTGCGTAGAAACAGGCGGGTATGCAACTCACGATAGCCGCTCATCGGACAGTTGATAGGAATTTAGGCAAAGAGCCACACAAGCAAGATAGTAGTCCTTGATGAATTGGCTGAGTTTAGCGGTGGGAAAAAGAAAGCGCTGGCAATCCTTAACCCATGCATCCTTGGTTTATTCGGTTACAGTTGCCAGCCCCTCCAGTCTACAGGCTTTAAATAGCGGCTCAGCTGAAAAGGTAAGCCTTTGGGCATCCCGGCGCTCCTCGCCCACCAGAGGTGGGTTGCTCGGTTGAGATTGCAGCGTGAATACGTTTCTGGATCGAGTGGTAATTGGGACTGCAATATCGAGAGTAAAGATCTCGGCCATTTTTTGCATTCTATCTTCTACTCGCTGACGCTGGTGCTCACAGTTCTTCCCGGATTTGGCCTTCCTACCGCAGAGGAATGCCCTTCGCACACAGCGGGAGATATAGTGATATAAGGTATTGTATTCCAGGTTTGGTTTTGCAGTTCATTTAATAGCCGTATATGATTCGCGCCCTCTTATAGTAAAGAATCGCACAGTGGCTAAAAGGCCTCGATTTATACAGCTCAAGTACTATCGCACCAAGTATGCAGGCTGAGTGATTGAAAAGGATTGTGATATGGGATCGCGAACAACGGCATTTAATTTAAAGCTTGTACTGGCAGGTCTCACTGCGGTCTTATTAGGTTGCGGAGGAGGGGGAGGAGGCAGTGACTCTTCACCTGAACCCGAGCCACCAGCCCCCCCACCCGTGACGTATTCACTTTCAGGGGCAGCCGTAAAGGGACCCCTAAGTTTTGCCAATTATAGGATTCATGAAGTTTCTTTTGAGGCGGCGGACTTAAAGGGGGATATTGTAGCGAGAGGTGAAACCACAGAGTTAGGTAAATTCACTGAGGAAGGCTTAGATCTTCCGGGTAATGGTTACTATCTAATTGAATTTTTGGCTGGTGATGCCACGGTAGACCTAACGACTGGAATGGCCCCAATCCTTCCTAGCCTGTCGACAATTGTTGAATCTGAAGCTCTCGAGAAATCTAAAGATATCTTCGCAACACCGCTAACAACCATCGTAGTTGATCTGATCCGGCGTGGAAATATCGAAGATAAGCAGGGATTGACCGATACTTTGATATCCCAATCTCTGATTGTTAAAAGTCAGTTAGGCTTTGACCTGCTAGATAAGGTAGACCTTTTTCATACGCCACCAGTGGCTTTTGGGAATGAGGCCGATCTTGATGATATTTTGAGCTACCGTACCGCTTCTGAAGCTACCGCGTCTCTTGTGTGGGCTCTTAAAAACGAGACAGATATAAGCACTTCAACAGTACTGGAGTTGTTAGTTTCAGATCTAACAGATGGGGCGTTAGATGGCCTTGCCGAAGGTCTTGATACAAATACCACGCAGGCAATACAAGATAATTACGACTTTTTGTCCAGGCTGAACGTTGGTGAGCTATCTGTGCCCAACACCTTTGACCCCGAGTCTTCAGACGCTGAGACTCCTCTCAAAATTGGTGGCTTAGTTAAGCTCCTTATTCATGAAACACGCCAATATGACAGTTCAAGAGAGATCTCAGCCTGGGGAGATAAACCAAAATACTCCATTATCAAAGCTATCGGAGCCGACTTAGATGGGGATGGTACCCCCAATGACGTTGACAATGATATCGACAATGATGGCGTAGAAAACGAGAACGACGCATTCCCTTGGGATGAAACAGAGTCATCAGATCTGGATGGTGACGGAGTTGGCGATAATGCTGACCATTACGATCTTGATGCGTTGTGCTCCCGGATAAATGAAGGTGATGGGGAGAGCTGTTTCGCTACTCTGACCGATACACTAGCTTTGGATGAAGTATTTTCTGATGCGAATGGTGTTATATATCTCAGCTTCTCTGAAAATGGGGTTTACAATTTTTACCAGTGGAGTTCAGAGACCCAAAACTTCACTGGAAAACTTGATCTAGTAGTTGATGATCAAAGTCCCCAGGTCGTACGTTACCATGATGAGCACAAGAGAGTATATCTTGCTTATAGTGACGGCTGGATCCGATATTTTTCAATTGATACACCTGAAAAGATAGTTGACCTCATTCAAATGCCTGTTGGTGCAACTGGACTGGCTGAGGCGGGTAATTATTTATTGCTTCAAGATAATCAGGGAGCTTGGTACTCACACCATGTCTTGTCTAAGGATGGAGATTTATTAGATAGCAAGGATTGGAATAGGTATTCTCATTATTACGCTTGGAACGACGTAAATAGCCGGATTTATCATTTTAGAGATGGCACATCCCCTAATGATATACATTTTGAGGAAATCTCTCAGTCGAGCGGCGCTATAGGTGTCCAAGGGGAATCTCCCTACCATAGTGATTACACTATCAGAGGCCCCATTCTGATTGTGAACGGTGGTAATGGAGTACTGCTTGGTAGTGGTGATTATTACGAAGCCAGTGACTTGAGTTTTATAGGTTCTCCAGTAACTAGTTTTGATTATGGATTTTCCGATAGTAGTGTGATTGTAACCCTATCAGCGTCTGTTACTAATAATAGAAGCTCTTTAGTTGCTTACAATAATGATTTTGAGGCGTTTTTTTCTGCTACCTATACAGGGCTTCCTGAGGGCTTAGTGCAGTTAGATGAAGTGGCCTTAGTCATTACTTATACTGAAAATCATGGCCGAAAGTATCAGCTCGTTGAGCTGTTGGATGATATAGATGGCGATGGAGTTCCGAATAGAGAGGATGCATTTCCAAACGATAGGGCTGCATCAGTAGATTCTGACCTCGATGGTGCGCCCGACTCATGGAATGATGGGTATGATCCGTCTGTGGGAGAATCTAGTTTAAGCCTCGATTTATTTCCTCTGGATTCAGCCTGCTACCTTGCAGAGCATGGCATAAATGGTATTTGTGATATTCAAGGGCAAGTGCAGGTCAAAAATGTAGATGATGTTGCTCGAAGAGGAGACGTGCTTTATTTACTGGATGACAATTCCAGCTCAATTTGGAAGTGGGATACGGTAGCTGGTAAATATTTAAATCCTTTACATTTGGGGCACTTTGAGAGCAACGGTAAGGCGCTGTCTATTAATGTCGACAATTCATCTTCGATATTGGTTGGTTTTGAGAATGGTAAACTTCTTGAGTTTAGTGAAACTTTACCTATAAAAAACCAGGAAGTGGCCTCGTTTGAGGGTAATCTGGAAGCATTAATAAGTGCTGGTGATTTCTATGTGGCAGTTGCTGGAGGTGGTTCAGGTAGCGCTTATTTGAATTATCACTTGCTTAATAAAAGCTTTGTGATTAGGGATAGTTACAATTGGGTAAGCAGCTCACAGGAGCTGTTTTACGTGGAGGAAACCGGCCGGTTTTATCATTATTCTTCTTATGGAGATTTAAATAGCTTTAATATTGATAATGATAGAAAGGAGTTTTCCGGGTATCAATATTATTACTTCGGAGAGTCTTTAGGTGCATGGCTGTCGCAATCACCGGATGGTAAATTGTTTGTGACTGGAGAGGGGAATGTTATCCAGGGGTACCCCGCTAACCCCCTCGTTAGCGCACTTGATTTGAGCTCTTTATCTGAGGATGTGGGTGCGGAGATACAGCTACTGGATTTCACCTGGAGCGAGAGTGTTGCTGTTGGCCTGGTTAAGGTAGATAGGGAATATCTTTTAGCAATTTTCAGTCATGATCTTAGAGAAATTCTATTTAAACAATATCTCGATATCGATACCTATATAGACCTTATTGCTGATGAAAATGGTGTAATACTAATTCATCAATCAATTGGCAATGAGCTGAATATAGTAAATTATCGGTATGAATCTGATGCCGATAACGATGGCTTGCCAATGTGGTGGGAGTTGGCCCATGGTTTGGATGACACTGACAAACTAGATGCCTTGAAGGATTCGGATGCTGATGGCCTAAATAATCTTGAGGAGTTCTTAGCCGGCAGTTCGCCTTTGATGGCAGATACGGATCAGGATGGGTTGTCAGACTTTGACGAGGTTATCACTTACTTTACCAATCCATCTAACAGTGATACAGATGAAGATGGTATGCCGGATGGCTGGGAAGTACTATTTGGACTGAATCCGTTGGATGCTTCCGATGCCGATAGTGATTTGGATAATGATACGTTTTCTAATCTAATCGAGTACCTTTTGGGCTCTGACCCAACTGAGGAGTTATCTTTACCCTCTCCAATCGATGAATTCTATTTTTCTTTTGAAAATCAAGAATTGCCGGGGGGCTGGGTCTCACAAGGTAGCCCACAATTTGTCACTCAATCAGCTAGTGATGGGGTTGTTAGCTTATTTACCGAAGGTAGTTGGGGTATTTCTACAACCAATTACTTTTCCCCTGTAGAGTTTTCTCTACAAGCACGATCTACCTGCTATTCCATCTATGATGCTGAATTGGTTATTGAGCTAAATGGTGAGAAATTATTAGGTGTGTCTGTCTCCCAAACATCATGGGAAAAGATATCTGTTCCCATTGCTGAGGGTTATCATACATTAGATGTGAGGATTGAATCCTCAGCTAACGATTGTGGCATTTTGATTGATGAACTGAAGGGGGTTTCTCTTCCTACAATTTTTGAAGTGGGAGCCTCTGGAATTTCTATTTTTGAAAATAAGCTTTACTTACTTGATGTCGATGGTCGTGAAATAAAAAGTTTCGACATCCCTAATCCGAGTGGAAGTGATTTCACATATGCACGAGATGCGGTGATTTTGGATGATGGAAGAGTAGCGATTTTCAATGGGACATTTGAGCCTTATTTAAGTGTGTATTCACTAGAGTCAAATCTTTGGGAGCATTATCCAGCGCCTGGTTGGAGTATTATTAATAATTTGAGTTATGGCGGCATAGATGCTGTTGGTGAACAAGTTTTCGTTACCAACCAGTCAACTAGTGGCAGTCCTAGTCAAGGGTATGTGAAGTTTGACTTAGCAAATGGTTCTGTGAACTATGTAGATGCAGACTCATTTATAGATCTGACAGTTGGCGCAGATGGCTACCTTTACGCATTAAGTGGCAGTCAGGTTTCTCAATTCAGTCCGGAGTCAGGAATTCTGCTCTCCAACATATCTATTGAAACTTCCCGGGCAATTGCGGTAGATGAGGCTGGTAATATTTTTTCAGCTACCTGGAATGGTGAGATACATCAGTTTACGGCTGGTGGGGTTTTGCAAAAAACATTATTCGTTGGCCAGAGCTTTAATGATCTAAATCTCCGTAGTAATGGGGAGTTAGTCGCTGCTACAGCATGGGACGGACTATATCGTGTCACGGCAGACTTAAGTAGTTTTTCCAAGCTAGATGCGCGGGGTAAATTTGTAGATCTGACGCCAGATTTCGACTCTGACAGTGATGGACTTCCTGATTGGTGGGAGTATGGCTTTGGATTAGATCCGAAGAATGTTGCTGATGCGGGCTCCGATTTGGATGGGGATGGCTTATCTGCGTTGCTGGAGTACTCCTTTGGTACTCATGCGGACAACCCTGATACTGATAATGACGGCGTTAACGATGGCGATGAACTGTTGATTTATGGTTCTAATCCTTTTGTTACGGATACAGATGCTGATGGTTTGTCTGATGGAGCGGAGGTGGAATTAGGTACAAGTTTATTGGCGCAAGATAGTGACAACGATGGGCTTACTGATTTTACAGAGGTGAAGGAACTCGGCTCAAACCCATTACTTGAAGACTCGGATAGTGATGGTATGGGAGATATGTACGAGTTCGAGTATGGTTTGGATTTGTTGGCAGATGATAGCGCTGGTGATATTGATGCTGATGGCCTGACCAATCTGCAAGAATATGCCTTGGGGTCTTCCCCAATAGATATAGACACAGATGGTGATTTCCTTTCGGATTTTGAAGAGTCGAATACCTATGGTACATCTCCAATTATTGCTGATACTGATGGCGACCACATGAGGGATGGATGGGAAGTGCTTTATGCGCTAGACCCCATCGATGCTGACGATGCAGCAAATGATGAAGATTTTGATTCTTTTACAAATGTTGAAGAGTTCTTCTCAGACACCTCACCTATTGATAGCAATAGTTACCCCTTACCTGTGGTATGGGCGACATATCAAGGCGGAGCAACGCATACTGGTTATACACCGCTACAGCTAGATGTAGATAATTTCTCTCACCATTGGTCCGTGACATTACCTAATATGACAAAGTTACACCCGGTAGTGGTGGCTGATGGTAATGTCTTCGCATCTAATGAATCCTATTTTGCAGAGCAGAGAATTGTTGCTCTGGATGCAAGCAACGGCAATTTGGTGTGGGAGCGTGCTTATGACGGTATATCTTCTATAAATCCCCCAGCTTATGACAGTGGAAAAGTCATTTTTCAAACTGGTGGTCATGGGAATTCCTTTATACGAGGGCTTGACATAGATGATGGCTCACTATTGTTTGCTACTAAATATGAAAATCAGTGGTCAACTTATATGTCTCCAACTGTATATGATGGAGGGATTTATACTGCGGGGGGGTATTACGGAGGACTTTACTCATTTGATCTGAGTGATGGGTCGGAGTCTTGGTTCGCATCTACAGCGCAGTATGAAGAATTTACGCCAGCTGTAGATGAAGAGTATGTATATGCATTTATTACTGATCTACAAGTTTTTCACCGTGATTCTGGTGAATTGGCCTATAACATTGAATATCCTAATTTTGACTGGATAGGATACGATGTAAATTTGGCCACAGTTTTGACTAGGTATAATAATGTTGTGGCAATTCAATCGGGCTCTTTAGTTGTATTTGATCTCAATAAACGCAACATTTTGTGGGAGAAAACTTCTGCTGGATTTTCAGGACAGCCAGCTTCTAGTGGTGGAATTATTTACGCCTTGCAGTCTGGCATTTTGAAAGCTATTGATGAAGAAGATGGGAGCGAAGTGTGGGCCTGGGAGGCGCCAACGTTGTTAACTTCAAATATTGTGGTAACCCGAACGCATATTTTTGTTGGAGATTCATCGCATACTTATGCCATTAATATAGGTACTCAGGAGCTGGATTGGAGTTTTGAATCTTCCGGGCACTTAAGTCTTGGTGACGACGGAACCCTGTATATCGCTGGCTCTGAGTTGACTGCTATTTCGCTACAGTAACTGAACTTTTAATTTGACTGGGTTTTGTTTACTGGGACGACTGTTGGTATGGTGGGGTAACTCACCATACCATCAGTATTTGTTAGCTTGACGCAACCTAAGTCTTATAAGGCTGCTGTGTAGTGGTCCAGATAGGATTAAGATCTACATAGATCATACAGGCTGTCAGCGCTCTCCCATTATGGTCCCTGCACTTGTCAGCAAGTGCAGGGACTTATTCAAATAACGTATATACCAGCTGATTTCTTGAGTGGTAAACCTTGGCCTGAACACTCTATGAATAACGGCCGTACAGGGGTCATAGGGTCAGTTCGAGCGAGTCTTATCTATCTTTCAGAATCTCCAGTGCAGCATTATGCCCAGGTACTCCAGTAACCCCACCTCCCGGGTGCGTACCGGAGCCACAGAGATATAAACCTTGAATCGGCGTACGGTAATCTGCAAAGCCCATAAAGGGGCGGTTGCTCCAAAGCTGGTCCAGCCCCAAGGCACCATGGAAGATATCGCCTCCCATCAAGCCAAACTTGCGCTCTAAATCCAGAGGTGAGTGAATTTGCCGGGCGATGATGGAGTCACGGAAATTGGGAGCATAGTTAGTGACGGTATCGACAATGGTTTGTGCCGCTTGCTCGCGGTAGTCGTCCCAGCTATTGCCGTCCGACAGTTCTGGAGCAAATTGCTGGCAGAATAGGCTGGCGACATGTTGGCCCTCAGGGGCTAAGGAGGGGTCGATGGTAGAGGGGATCAATATCTCTACAATGGGCTGCTTCGACCAGCCATGTTGTGTCGCATCCACATAGGCCTGTTCCAAGTAGTTCATTGTAGGGCCAATGACTATTCCAGATTGATGGTGTGGCTGTAAGTGAGTTCCGGGCCTGCAAGTGAAATCTGGTAGTTCAGACAGCGCCACATTCATACGGAAGGTTCCGGACCCTACCTTGAAGCCGCGCACACGGCGACGAAACTCCGGCTCTAGGTGTTGTTCGTCAATCATCTGGGAGTAGAGTAGTTTAGGGCCAACATTGGCAATTACTTTGCCGGCGGTTACGGTCTCTCCATTGCTTAGCTGCACCCCGCTAGCGCGACCACCATCAACCAGGACTTCTTTAACTTCGGCGTCTGTGCGAATAGTGACCCCCAGGCGCTCAGCCTCTTTACGCATGGCTTGTGTGATAGCACCCATGCCGCCCATGGCATGACCCCAAGCGCCTTTCTCACCATTAACCTCGCCAAACACATGGTGCAGTAACACGTAAGCGGAGCCGGGAGTACTGGGAGCGGCATAGTTACCGACAATAGAATCGAAGGCAAATGCTGCTTTGACATGGTCATTTTCAAACCAGGCATCCAGCACGCTGGTAGCGCTCTTGGTAAACAGGTCGAGTGCATCCCGGCGAGCTGCCATACTGAGCTTTTTCGCTCTCATGCCAAAGCTACCAGCGCGAATCAAATCTACAAACCCGCCACCCACGTTGGGGGGAGAGCGTAGCAATTCTTCACGTAAAATATCCGCTACGGTTTCCAGCATGGCATAAAAGTCGGGTAGAGTGGCTGCATCCCTTTCTGAGAAGCGGGCGACCTCTGTCTGTGTATCTGCCAGATTATTATGGAAGGAGAGACTCTCACTATCTGTAAGTGGGAAAAAGTTTGACTGTGGCCGTAACTTGATGTCCAGGCCATGCTCACGCAAGTGAAGGTCTTCGATGATTTTCGGGTTGAGCAGGCTCACGGTGTAGCTCGCTACCGAGTTTCTGAATCCTGGGTGGAACTCTTCAGTAACTGCAGCTCCGCCAACAATAGTCCGGCGCTCAAGAATTGTTACTTTTTTTCCCGCTTTGGCTAAATAGCAGGCGCAGACAAGGCCGTTATGGCCACCGCCAACAATCAAAAAATCCTTCATTATTATTCTCTGAGTCGTTAAAGGGTTTATTGATTGTCGTCAAAAAACGCTCAAAAATAAAGAGCCCCAAACTTGGTTGGTATCGCAAAGTTAATCGACTGTTAAGTGGCTCATTGCTTTAATGAATTGATAGTAAGGTAGCGGCACATATGCTCTAAGTTCTTTTGAGTGGTCCCCAAAAGACCAGTGCTCGCAAATATTTTGGCCAAGATTGTAGAATTTTCGGGAAGAAATCCTACTAAACTCAGTGAATATAAATAGTCTTGAGGTAAGGGCCAGGCAACCTTGCTATTGACATACCAGCATTTCTTACTTTTTATTGTCTTTTTTTATCGAATCAATAGTATAAATTACCATGTCAGTAGGCATTTCAGAGAACCAGTTCGCAATCTTATATGATGCAGATTTGTATAAATTTTCAGATTTCTTCCATCCTTTTAATTCCATTTTTCCGACAATAATACAAAGCAATAATTTCCCTTCAATATCAATTTTTGATCCATGCCCGGAAATAATGTACTCGGGTTTTTGGTTGTTAAGCTTAATGTGATAATCAGCGTCAGCTGCTCTGATCGTAATATCCAAAAAATCTGAATTACTTTGAGATTTCTTAGTGATAATAGATGCCGAAGTGCTATCAATGTATAGGTGGACTTGTGCAGATTCACTTGACTCCTTAAAATCAAAATTGGATCTATTTATTAATTGAAGTATATCTTCGCTGAAAAAAGCAGAGTTGGCGATTGCGCGCTCAGTAACAGATTTCAGTGAGTTAAAGTTAGAATCTTTTATTTTATTGTTCAGTATTTCGCTAGAGGCTGTGTTACTTATGAAGTAGATACAGAGTGCTGATAATAAAATCAGTATTTTCATCGGCCCCCTCTATCTTAATTTAAGAAGCATTTTTGTAGATTGAGTAAGAGAATTAGTGCATGTACAAAATTATTATATTAGATTGACGGCTAACAATTAAGTTCTACTAATCTGGGGAAATCTTAGATTCATTCGCTAAACTTTGAGAAGGCCGTTTAAGATAGGAAGCGTATTTAGGAAGGATAGAAGCTTATTGGAGCGAGTATTAAGGCGCCAGATTATCAATTTTATGTAGGTTGGTAATAGCTACTAGATTATATTAGCTGAAAGATAAGTCCATAGGTCAAGTGATTTGCAGGACAGGATGTTACCCCACTTCTCTGGCGTAGATAGATATCTCCCCATATTACAATACGCTTTAATTAGTCTACTCAGGTTTTCTTATTTCATGATTTAGCCTAGCGATATCAGATGACAAAAGTGGGTAGTCTAATGAAAAGTAACAAAAGTAGGGGAAAGTACTTTAATGAGTAATCAAAAGAAGAGGCGCCTCCTCGTTATTGGTGCTACTGGGAAAGTAGGTGCGGAAGTCGTTTATTCTTTAGTCAAGTACCCGGATATCCAAACAGTTGCTGCTATCCGGCGGGATGATCAGGCGCAGTCGATGCTTGATATTGGCGCGGAGCCAATTCAGCTTGATCTTGATGATATGACTACAGTCGAGAAGTCAGTAGTTGGTGTCGACGGAATTCTCTTGATGACCGGTTACACCGTAGATATGTTGAAGCACTCGAAACGTGTTATTGATGCTGCAAGGCGCTCAAAAGTTGATCATATTGTTCATATCGGCGCTTCTGGTGCTGATACCGCCGAGGTTTCCCATTGGGGGTGGCACCAGATGATAGAAGCTTATATTGAGCAGCAAGGGTTTAGGTATACCCATCTACGTCCCGAGGGCTTTATGCAAAACCTGATTAGTTTTGGGTGGCTGCAAAATGGCAGTTTAACCAACCTAATCGGTGATGCTCGCTGGAGTTGGGTTGATGCTCGTGACGTAGCGGCAATCGCGGCTGCAGCCCTTAAAAGCCCTGATAGATTTAGCGGTCAAGTCTGGCGTCTCGGTTATGATGCTGCGAGTATGGCTGAGGTTGCCGAGATGATGAGTGACTTGGTAGGGCAGTCAATAGCGTTAAGCCCACTTGACCCCCAGATCTTTTATGAGGAGGCTGTAGCTGCTGGCGCTGATCCTGTCTATATGGCCTGTATTAGGGATCAGTTCCGTTTAAATGCAGCTGGCGCAATACCTAATGCAGATCGGACTTTTGATGAGGCCGCATTCAAGGCAGCTGTTGGTAGGTTGCCTGCTACATGGAATGATTTTATTCGACGAAATGCAGAGGCCTTAAAGGTTGCCGCAATTTCATAAGGGTAGATAGTGATTCCTGACAGATAGTTTTATAGAGTTACTGGTTCTTGGTAGCAGTTATCTGAAATAGCTTTGTGATTATCAAGAGTTCAAGACAACTGTTATTTCGACTGTAGACATGTGAGAGGCTAAGAACTGGTAATGAGAGAACAAATTCTAACTTCTACGATTACCTGCCCTGAGTGTGGGTATAAACAGGTAGAAAGTATGCCAGTTAATGCTTGTCAATGGTTCTATGAGTGCGGGCAGTGTGGGAAATTATTAAGCCCCAAGCAAGGTGACTGCTGTGTATTTTGCTCCTATGGGTCAGTTCCATGCCCTCCGATTCAAAAAGGCAGTGAATCTTGTTGCTCCTTTTAGAGGATAAGAGATGGAGTGAAAAGGTTTAGCTACTCAGATCTTTGCTTAAGCTGTTTGACAGCTTGGTCTATTTGAGTTTTTGTTTGCTTCAAGTAATCTCTCGGCATGGATTTTTAGAGAATCTATAGACTCATAATCAAAGATACCAACTGTTGGGTTAATAACCTTAACGTTCAAATAATCGTACTCAACCTTTCCAGGGCAGATAATAGTTTGGCAATCTTTAGTGTGTATAGTTGCTGGTTATCCATCGATCTTTGCATATCCGTGATAATGTCATGAAACCAGCGTAGCTGCCCCCAATTTTTTACCTCTTCATAACTAGTGTTTACTCTGCTGAGAGGAGCAGAGCCTGCGCCAAAATCAGCACATAATAATTTTTATCCGGAAATTCTTCGATGATATCCAGTAATATTATGCGGTGGGATCATTGGCCGATACTCCTGCATCGGCAAAGTATCAGTGGCTAAAATCTCTATTTATGATCATAAAGTCAACTGGGGAAAAACATTTCAGCACTAGAAGCTGCGATTACTAATTGGTAGGGACTGTTCGAAGGCAGGTTGGTGATTTCTTCACCACCAACTCCTCCTTCATCCAGGATTAGGATATTGATAGTTTCCTTTTTCTTTAGGCGACCCTCACTGATAATTATTTCTTCTGTAACGGGGGGTTCTGTTGAATTTTATCTTTTCAGTAAAATGATGATTGTAAATATAGGCGGTGATGCCGAAAACAAAGATTAGTAGGAAAAATATAATTGTTGATCGCCAAGTTTTCATTGTGCCACCTGATTGGTTCAAACTCATTGTAGTGGTGTTCGATTAGAGAAGTAATATTGCTTTGTGACTTTTAGATGTATGTTTCATCTACAAGCTTATCCTTCATTAGTTATAAATATTAAAGAGCTCTTTGAGCACCACTAGATGCGGTGTTTTGTATATGAAATTTCAGAGGTATTTCTTTTTACTCTTCTAGCGTGGTGACTGATACTTCATATGGGTGGCTTCTTATTAAATAAACCAAAAAAGTGAGCTGGTAATTGTGGGGCACTCTGAATACCGTGAACGTATAGTCACAGAGAGTGTAAAAGGTGTACTTACCTGAGTATTTTGCACCCTTGGTTAGCACTTTTTGGGATGGTGAGCTAAATAATGTGCAGCAATTGCAGAAATCGATTATCTATCACCAATAGGCCGCACTATGAACAACCATATTTTCCTGAAAATATTTTTATTAGCATCTCTTTTATTTGTTAGCCAGGTTCAAGCCGGCTCTAGTAGAAAAGTAGATGGCGACGATCAGTTAGTTGACGCATTTGACGCTGCTTGGGTAAGAATTATTAATAGCGGTAAATATCGAAAAATAATCCAAGACTTTGCTGAGCCGATTCCAGGAGTAATTGATGCAACAGATTACATTGTAAATCAAGCTGACTGCCTTCCAAACCCAGAGATCACTCCCTTTCCCGCCAAGCCCAGGGGACGATTTGCCAAGATATTGTCTTCAGGTCAAATACGCCGTGGGTATATAGCTGGAATGCCCTGGTTTATTAGTTCTGGAGCTAGTACTTCTGATTGGTTTGATAATGGTATGTATGGCTCAAGCATACTTGACGATATTTTTGTAGAAATACTCAGAGAAATTGCCAAGCATTACAGTGTGGAGCAGATAGAGGTAAATTCTATTGAAATTCCATTTCCTTTCAATACAACTTCTGCCTTACAGGATGGGATCTTTGGTACAAACCTTAGCCCGTTTAGTGAAGTCTACGAGATGTTCGAATTCGTTAATAACCCAGGTATCATCGTTGATATTATAGGTCAGTTTAATGCAAAAGGTGGTGAGTCTGAAAATCTGCGCAGGCTGAAGGGGCGTCGGTCAACATGCACCATTATTAGTTCTGGCCAGTTTATTCATATACCTGTTGGCTCTCCCTATGTAGTTAGTTCCATTGACGATTTGCAGTCTAATCCAAGTATAAGAATTTGTACTGGAAACCTTTCAACTCAAACAGCAAATCAGTATTTTCCAGAGAATGTGGTTGTCACTAAACGACAGCTTGATATAAAGGAATGTTATGAAGCAATCAGGGATGGAGAGGCTGATGTGTTCTTTAATTCACTTCCGAAAAACCCCTCCCCTGAAGCGGTTGGTGTAGTTGGTGCACCAATTTTTCAAGCCACTATTGATACCAAAATTGTTGCAGGAACACCTTACTGGGTTAAGGGAAATTCTGTTATATGCAAGCCAGTCTTTGTTCCTGGTCCCTTTAACTTTGGAACCTTTCGGGAGTGTGTGAAGAAAAAATATAATATTTCAGACTCATAGATCTTAAAAAGTTTTTATATATGGGGACGCGCTATAGATGTTGCTTACTTTGAGGATTAATTTTGATTAAGCTGTGATGGCAATAGGAGCGAGAAGCTATTCCCTCTGAAGCTCTACCGTTTAACTAATTGTGTATGGAACGTGTTAGCTGAAAGGTAGGGATAAGGTTTAACTTTGAGTGAATTTAGATGATATATACGCCCTTAAAATGCTTTTGATGACGGATAAAGACCTGGTTATTTTTGCTGGTACTGAAAAGGTTAGTCTGTGCATTTGTCATTGCATAGTGAAACTGTAAACTGTTCTTATTTCATTATTTTACACAAATCAGCGATATGCATCATACCAAGCGTGGCAAGAAAAAAGTTTCGCTTTTTAGCGCAACATTACTCAGTGCCACCTGTATGATAGGATCAGGGTGGTTGTTTAGTGCTCAATTAACGGCGAAATATGCAGGTAATTGGGCTTTTGCGGCATGGATACTTGCTGCTCTGTTGGTCTTGATGGTAGGGCTTTGCCTTGCTCGTATTGTGGCGACTTACCCAGTGCGTGGAGCCTTGGCCCAAGCTAGTGCCCTTTCGCACAATAGCATCTTTGGTATGCCTTTTGCTTTTGCGAACTGGTTTGGTATCTTGATGGTTGTGGCTACAGAAGCACAGGCTACAACACAGTATCTATCATCTGCTATCGGTTCTGCGATACTAATACAAAATCATACTCTTACTATATGGGGGAAGGTACTTGCACTCAGTATTTTAGCTGTTTATCTGTTAATTAACTTTTACGGTATTCGTTGGCTTACTAAAATTAATAATGTAGTCACTGTACTGAAGATTTTTACTCCATTATTTGCGCTTACTGTGCTTCTCATTGTGGTTTTTACCAGTAATCAAACCAGCTCAAATTTCTCCCTTTCTTACAATCAGCAGTTTGATTTTCGTAGTGCATTTTCTGCCATCATTGGCGCTGGACTTATTTATTCATACAATGGGTTTCAAATTAGTGTTGCATTTGCCAGTGAAATTAGGAAGCCAAGACGTAATATTCCACTGGCTATAACATTGTCAGTAGTGATTATCACCCTGGTTTATCTTGCGTTACAATTTGCTTTTATGGAGGCGATTCCGCGTGACCTGCTGGTTGAGACTGGTGGTTGGCGGGGATTGAACTTTACCTCTCCACTTCTAGATCTTGCTACCCTTCTTGGTCTGCATTTTCTAGCGTTAGTGTTACTCGCTGACAGCGTAACTAGCCCCTCTGCCTCTGGGTATACTTATCTTGGTGCATCATCAAGAATTTTATTCGCGATGGCTACAGTTGGGCAAATGCCTCGTTGGCTCGCGGTGTTAGATCCAATACATAATATTTCCAGACGGTCCATGCTAGTCAATTGGGTATTAGCAGCTGTTGTTCTAGCTAATGCGGATAGCTGGGCAGCACTTATGGTGGTTGTAACTGGATATCATGTCGTTGGCTATATGGCTGCGCCTATCAGCATGGGAGCACTAGAACCTGAAATGCGGTGGTTTGGACTTATAGTTTTTGTTCTACTCAGCCTGATAATGTTGACCATGAAGTCTTCATCGCTGCTTCTGGTTTGCGCTTCTCTAACTATTTTGATATCTATTTATGCATCATTACATATTACGGGTACGGGTGTACGGAAGTTAGCGCTTTTCACGTTACCATTCTTAGCCTATTTATGGACTCTATATTTTGTATCAAGTATTTGGCCGGTACTGATGGTATCAGGAGTTTTTTATTTAGTAATATCATCTCGCTCTTATGTCGAGCTCTGTAAGGGTTACGGTAGGGGAGAGGGGGGATAAGAATAGAGTTAGGCCGGATCTGAAATACAACACCCTTAAGGCTAAATATGATCCTCTAAGCCGAGTGAGTTAGACCTGGCAGGTAAGTGGCACCACCAGTCAGGTCTAACCTTAATGATCAAAACATAGAATTCACCATCTCTTTACTTTTTGACTTACCTGACCCGTGATTACGATCGTCCCAGGTAACTCTTCCAGTCGCGAGATTCAGCTTCACACCTTGGTGTCCAACATAGGTATCACCTTGGCGTAGGGACATTTCGGTAAAGACTCCCTGACTATTAAAATTAAATTTTTCCAGGTTAGAGATATTAAAATTAACATCAAACATTCGATTAAAATCCAGTACTCCACGTACCACATCAATCAGGGCTTGAGTATGTCTTAGGCTGGATCCGTTCCCACTCATTGTTTGGTGCGAAGAGTTGCCATTTAGAGATACGCCGCCAAACACCCATCCTCTCCACTTTCTTCCCGGTGCAATAGGGCACACCGCTGCCATTATCTCAAAGGTATCATCCCTTACCTGTGGAGCTTGCATTGAACCAGAGAAGTGAGCGACTACCCCAATCTTTCTGGGAGCGCCACTATAAAGTACTAGTCCTACACAGGAGCCATAACCGTCAGATCTTAATTCTCCTGCATTGGTGCCGGTTACCCAAGTACACTCCGGCCTGAAACGATAAGCCGCATAGCCATCTCCCAATCGAACTGCCATAGCATAGACTCCTTATTGGAAATTTATTCAATATATGACCATTCAGTCTGTACCAATATAACGATAAATTACGTGAGAGCCTTGATCAATATCAGCAGATTACACCTTTGAAGAATGACTATTTGCTGGATAGTTAATGTCCAACCTTTAGTGCGGGAGCTTTTGGTGTTGGTCGCAGTGTTTTATAGGTTAAAGTTAGCTTAACGGGCTAACTGAACGGTAATCAAAGTCTGCTGGCAAACCCTTGCGCCGGGAAATAGATCTTGAAGTAGGGAGCTAGGTATTGTTATGTCTCCCCACCAAGATGCTTGAGAACGTGGCAAATTTCTTCTTTATTATCGTTAATAAGTCTTTCTGATAATATTTTCAACTTGTCAATTGATTTGTAATCGAATGGATCTACAAAGGGGTCAATAATTTCAACATTCAAATAGTTGAATTCTATTTGGCCTTCAGGAGCAAGCGATTTTGCTATGTCAAGTGTGTATATTTGTTGGTCATCCATTGATCTCTGTACATTGGATATGGCATCCTGCATCCAATTCAATCTTCCCCAATTTTTGAGTTCTCGGTAATTTTTCTCCATAGTTTCTAGTGGGGAAGTACCTGCGCCTAAAACAAGTACATAGTATTTTTTTCCAGGGAACTCTTTGATGATTTCACGCAGAATAATGCTTGCAGGGTTGTTTGCTGATATTCCTGCATCTGAATAATAACGATGTTTAACATCATCATTGTGGCTCATAAAGTCTACGGGCGGAAAAAGGGTCTCTGCGGCGGCGGCAGCTGTTACCAGTTGGTAAAGAGTGTCTGTCGGCAATTCGCTACTATCTTCGCCGCGGTTCTTAAATAGATGTAGCTTACCGGTATGGATATCGAGTGATGGAATAATGACGTAATTATTTAGTTCTCTAAAATTCAGTTCGCTACTATAGTGCTTTTGCATGACTTCATGTAGTCGATCTCCCAGAAATCTAGGAGATAAAAAGCCATTTACTGTTAAGATTTTGTGATACCATGGCGAAGAGAACAAATATTCGCTTTCGCTTTTATAGATATCAATAATTTTTTCACTTTTTGAATGAAGCTCTGCTTCTTCATCCTTGAACATGTAGTCTTTCTGATGAGGCATATTTAACCCGGTTGCGATGATGGCACCGGTTGATACCCCACTAAACACATCAAAAATTTCACTGGTAGGCTTACCTAATTTGTCCTCAATATATTGAAGGACATAAAGAGGGATAAGACCGCGAATACCACCACCATCGATGATAAGGATTTTGATAGTATCTTTGTCTTCAAGCCCCTTGTTGCTGACTATTGGTTCATCAGAAACAGGAGTCGCATTAAACTTGATGCTTTCAGCAAGTTGATTGTTGTAGAAATAAACAGTCCCAATGAAAGCAAAAGCTAACAAAGTAATAGTAAGTAGTAAGTATCTGGTCCTCATGCCAAATTCAACCTGTATCCTCTTTATTAAGAAGAGTACTAGGTGGCGTATTAGTTTTGCATTAAAAATACCTTTTGGTGACTGCGAATATATAAATATTTTTTACATTTTATATATCGATTACCAGGCAGTCGTAAAGATATTTAATTGGGGAGGGCTTGTGGCTGTTTCACTGGGAAATTATTTGTTTTTTTTGTGGTGGGGAAGATTTATATTTTATCCTCTTTCTTATTGCTTCTCGTGTTTCTATCTCTCGAGGTGGTTTTTGGCTTATATTTTATCTGAATGTATTGGAGCTAAAGGGCTATTGAATTATTCGTTTTAGCCTCACTGTCTGAGGTCTTATATTAATAAGTGGTCTCAAATATAATCGCTTTAGTTCTATAGCTGGCATGTGAAATATTAATGTACATTTAGGACAAAAATAGTATTTTGCCCTAAATAACTTCCACTCAGTTGCAGCTATGCCCATCTACATCTGCACCGTCTTCAACCCTATTGCAGTTAGGGCATTGGAATCCTCCGCCCGGTTGATTCTTGTAATTAATGTAGCTCCATCCAGTGGGAGGGTTGTCAGGTGTGTACTTGGCTTCTACTGGAGCAGGGTTTGGATTTTGGGGGTCTAAAGTCCCGTCTTTAGTGCTAAATTCAACTTCCATATTGATTACCCATTTATATATTTAAAAGTACTGATCGATGATGCTGACCAGGCAGATTCAACAAAAGATACTGCTTACTTTTTAGTAAGCGAGTCAATTCTATATGTCCACGTTGTTGCTGTTCTACTTCTGGTTATCACATCTTCTTACATGGTGGAACTTTGGTGCACAATTAGTTAGTTTCTGGCTCAGTTTGTCTGGTAAGTTACGTATTGTCGTTATTTTACGTTTGTATTTTTCAGTGGCTTATGAGTGTGGGTGTAGGATGGTTTCAAGAAATAGCCGGGGCACTTTGTAATGATTTTTCTGCCAATAGATTGAAAAGGTGCTTTCCTTGATTAATTTAAAGCAACAAGAGTTTATAGCCTTAGCTATTCTCCTGAGCGGGATTAAAGTATCTGTTTAGGGTGAAATCGTGCAGTGCGTGGTGTTCGAATAGATTGGTTGTGTGCCAGATGATTAATCTAAGTTGTTAGATTATTTTTGGTGTGTGTGATTTTACGCCATTTTTTATGAGGTGTGCGTGAAGTAGGAACCTTGGAGATTTTTTAAGGGGAAGAATTACAGGAGAATATCGTGAATTTTAAACCATATAAAGAAATTGAAGAAAACCGATTTCGAGAGGATTTTGGTTTCTATTTTGAAGACTTCGAAGTTGGACTGGTGATAGAGCATCGTCCTGGTAGAACCTTGACACGAACTGACAATGTCTGGATGACACTACTTACTATGAATACTGCTCAGTTGCACTTTGATGCGCACTATGCTGAGCGTACAGAGTGGAAATTGCCACTGGTAGATAGTACTTTAACCTTGGCAATCATAACTGGCATGACTGTTAATACGATTAGTAAAAAGGTTGTGGCCAATTTGGAATGGGATAAAGTAAAGTTGTTAAAACCAGTCTTTGAAGGGGATACTATTTATGCTGAAAGTGAAATTATCTCTAAGCGTGAATCGAAGTCGCGGCCCGCTCAAGGTATAGTTACCGTTGAGACTAGAGGTATCAAGCAGAATGGTGATATATTTATGACGTTCTTAAGAACTGTGCTGGTTTACAGAAGAGGGCATACACCGGATTATGCTATTCTTTAGCAGCCTTTGATTGTAAGGTTGTATAAAATATTGTTACATAAAAAATGTGATTTTACTGCAGTTAGCGCCGGTGAACTGAAGTGCCTACTTAAGGTGGGCCTATATGAGCACCCTGACACTAAATACTTAATTATCTATTTTTGACAGTTTTAAGTTTAGTCATTGAGTGATCAATACCCACGGGAAAAATAGGATAGCAAGTTTGAAATACTGCCTAATATAAGCACAATCTGGCTCCACAGGAGTATCTTGCAGCGAGATCGTGAGTTTCTGAAGGGCTTCCCAATTTGAAAAAAAACAACAACTATAAGCCCCATGATAATTGGCGCTAAGCCTCCCCCTATGCCAGCGGCAATGTTTCCTGTGCGCAAGAATTGGCCGAGAAAGGCTGCGGTAAAGGCGAGTGCTATAGAAAGTAATAGAAATAGAACTAGAGTAGCCCCGGCCTTGTTGGTTTTAGTACCATCAAGAGTATCACTATTTGATATTGATGCTGAGGAAGCATTTTTATTCATAGAATTTTATCCATTTGTTTGTTTCTAATTGGTACGCGCATATTTAATAGGGTTCCTGGAAAAATTTCCTAGTAACAACTCACTTAGGGTATCATGCTTGCAAGTCGTTTCTAATACGTCTTATTACATCGAGCCTATCTTGTTTTATGTAGTCTGATATTGCAGGATGAATCAGCGCGAACTTAGAAGTCTGTTGTTTGCGCAGGGTTTTATTGAGGTTTAATAAATAGAGGTTTGTAAAACGATAATTGAGTGCTAACTATCTAGGGGGAATTTTACCTTGTGGAGGTTAGTAATCGTAATTGTCGTATCC
Source organism: Microbulbifer variabilis ATCC 700307 (assembly GCF_000380565.1). Lineage (GTDB taxonomy): Bacteria > Pseudomonadota > Gammaproteobacteria > Pseudomonadales > Cellvibrionaceae > Microbulbifer > Microbulbifer variabilis. Next base: position 168,439 of record NZ_AQYJ01000026.1, on the reverse strand, counting down.
AGATCGATATTTTGAATCAAACTTATCATAATAGAAATCTACCCTGTTGCCTTCACGGCAGATAACGTCGCAGTGGCTCTGATTTTCAACACAGATATTTTGTGGTCTTTCATTATCACGAATGCACTTGCGGTAGATATCTCTACAGGTATGCTGACAGCGACTGACGATCTCACGTTCGTAAAGAGTTTCGCCCCGGGTGACTTGGGGTGCCAGTGTAATAGCGAACCCTGTAAGTAGAATCGGAAGCACTCTCTTCATAACTGTGTTAGCCCCTGCTATGTCCACTCTGGGTGGACTAACACGCTAAAGGTAATGTTTATCTGACCAGGGGACAAAAAACTCTAAGATTATTTTGTGATTAGCACGTATTTTGTATGCCTGTTTCTATGAGTATCCTGGTAAACATATTACATAACGTGATTGTTCTGTTAGGAGACTGGCTATTCACTTATCCCTATGTCGGCTTAGTATCGTTGAAGAGTATCCCTGCCTGCTGTTTAAAACACTATTGAAGGAAATACAGTTTCAGCACTAGCTGCAGCTGTTGCCAGTTGATAGAGGCTGTTTGAGGAAAGATTGGTAATTTTACCTTGGTCACTCTCTGGGGTGAGCGAGCCTCAAAGAGTTTTGCATTTCGCTGGCTGAGTTTCCCTTACTATGGGAAAAAGGTGTAGGCTGAAGTCAGTTTGCGCCTAGTGATTGAGAGTGCGCTTATTCTATTGGCAAGAAGATATCCGTAATCATTTCACTCTCTTTCACCTCTGGAAAGAATTTCACCCTCTCCAGAAAAATCGGGAAGTTTCGCAGTGCGAAACCAGACATTTCCAGCCAGTCTGAATATAGATAGCTTACGGTGATACCTATTGTGTCATCACTGCCGGTATGCCTGATAACCGCACACTTACCAGCGGGAATAGTCTTGCTCTTGATGCCATGGTTATCATTCTTCACTGAATATGGTACTGAACAACAGATATCATACTGGTACTCACCCGGTTCGGTTGCTGCCGGATCATTATAGAGAAGATTGAATGTCCTGCTTGTAGCCGGTGTTAGCCCCTGTGATTTCCTCCACTCAATAAATTTTCTAATGGTTGTGCTAAGTAGATTTGGTGGCCCCTTGTGCTCCAGGGTCGCTACCAAAGTTTCGGGAAAGTCTATGATGGTCACTTGGATTTTGTCCTGGCTTCTCATTATCTGTGTTCTCAATGTCAGAATAGGCTGGTAGTGGGAAAGCCAATGGTCCCAGTTTGGCGACAGCCGGAACTTTGATGGGCTCTGACCAAAGTGCTTTTTGAATGCCCGAGAGAAAGCTTCATGGCTGTCATAGCCATTTTCCAAAGCTATATCCAGAATCCTTCTGTCTGTGCGATAAGCCAGCTGGTAAGCGCTACGCTTAAGCCTTAACAGCCTGACAACGGCCATTAAGGGCATGCCAAAATATGCTGAGCATTGGCGATGAAAGTGATACCTGGATAACTGGGTGAGCCCGCATAGCTGGTCGATATCCAGCTCGGTATCAAGGTTGGCTTCGATATAAGCTAGTACTTGCAGAAATTGTTCCCGATAACTGGCCACACTTGCCTTCCTCCCCTTTGGTAATGGAATACTATAACGACAGGGTTACTAAGGCTTGATCAATCTTGCTGAGTAGAGTTGAGGGTTGGTTTGTCTAACTTGAATGGGGGTAAATGGGAAAGTGGTGGGGGCTTAGCCCCCATTTGAGTACTAGCGGATGCCAGTTAGCAGGGGGTGGATGATCGCTTAAAGGTGTTGACCATCATTTTTGCCTCTTTGAGGCTACTGAGATAACCCTTGAGGGAATTTACTCCGGCTTTAACCCCGAGTGAGCTCAACTTCATAACCAGTGAGAGGGCGAGCTCTGATTTGAGATAGGGCGTGAATGCCAGGAATGCCTTGAAGATAGAACAATGTATTCTGTTTAGCAGGTTCTGTATTTCTTTGTTGCTGGTAGAGATCTTTTCAGCCTTTTTTTCGAAAGCCTTCAGCTCATCCAGGTACTCCACAAATAAACGGAAGTTGAATACAACGGTTCTATGCTCCTTGTACTCCGCAATGATAGTACTCAGGGCATCGTTGATTTTTCTGAGGGCGATATAATCTGTTCTGGAGAGACTCTCATAGGAGTTAGAGAGATACGTAATGGTATCTCTCCGCAACTGACAAAACTCGAACAAGTGCTGGTCGTGTTTTCTCATTTCCCAAAGCCGATATATCTGGATTGAAATGAAGAAAAGAGCAAGGGCTAACAATATGTAGAGCACTACTCAAACTCCTTTTCATTAATTGGCTTTCTCGGTGCCACTTTTCTGGTGGGCGGGGAATAGGAGAAGGCATTATCCATCAGCTTCAGGAACCTGTCTCGATACTCCCTATTATCTGCCGCTAGTCGATCAATTTCAACTTGACGATCTTTCAGTCGCCCGCTGTACATCCAGAAAAGTAAATAATGTGCAAAGATGAAAAATACGACAAACAGACCATTTTTCAGGCCCATTTCTTGGATAAAGTGGAGTATATCTTTGAGGGTATCGGTCATGTAGTCCCTTAAAGCCAATTTTACAGATTCATGCGCATTTTTAACTATTGAGACTATTGAATCAACTTGATACGAACCCCTGTTGCCGATAATGGGGACTCGTGTGCAAATTACTGGGATATGGGAGAGCCGGGGGAGCTACGTCTCGGCCCTCTGTTATTGAGCTGGGTATGGTAAAAAGCGGGGACCTGGGTATTACTGTACTTCTGCCGGGCGTGACTTCGCTGGCTCTTTGTTATCCTCAGCCTTACTCTTTTCGGGATTTTTTATTACGCCTTTCTGGAGCATTAATGTGTTCGGATAGGTGATCAACTCTTCCCCTCTCCTGATTAATACATGGAAGAGCGTGATTTCCTCAATAATCCCGGAAATGTCGTCGTCCTTATCCATTACCTGGATTTTGTCACCCACACGATAAGGAAAACCGAAGAAAATAATCAGGCTGGCGGTGATATTGCTCAGAATTGACCACTGGGCAAAGAGCGCCACGCCAATTACAGCAAATACCGAAGAGAGGAAGATGGAAACCTGGGTATATTCAAATCCCAAAGCACTGATCAGCAGTGCCAAGTGAAATCCCAGTAGCGCAATGCCCACAGTTTTGGAGATGTATTTCAGGCGGTAGGGTTTCACTGCCTTGGCGCCGCCTAACTTTTTGATGGCGGAAGAGCTCAATCTCATGCAGATAAAATAAGAAGCCACAATCAGTGCAGCGACCAATAAATTCATATTTGTGTCTCTCTCTTTGTGCTGGGGCAGGCTTATCGAGGGGTTCCAGTGGGCTATTGATCGAGTAATAAGAGGCCCTGTTATCTGGGTTTTGCCTATGGGGCCGGATCATAGTGCCAGAGTGTCACGCTGCCAAGCGGCTTGAGGGTAACTGGTGGGCTGGCCTTTGGTGTCAGACTCCACCTCTCCTTGACCACCATTGGATGTTAGTGGGCACTTCCCGGCCCTGTGGTCACTTAATTCTCTTGCCGGTGTCACTTTTCAGCCTCTAAACTGTATTTATATACAGTATTGGTGTTCCCTAATGAAACTGACCCCTTTATACAGCCATGGTGTTGCAGCAGGCTTCCCTTCTCCCGCGGATGACCACAGGGAGGATTCACTAAGCCTCGACCAACACCTTATTACCCGGCCCGCTGCCACTTTTATGGCGCGTGCCAATGGGGACTCCATGCAGGGCCTGGGCATCTTTGACCGGGATCTCCTGATAGTAGACCGCTCACTGGAGCCGGCTCAGGGGGATGTTGTGGTAGTTGCCCTGGATGGACAGCTCGCCTGCAAGGTCCTGGACCGCTACCGGGGGCGCCTGCTCTCCGCCAATGATCGCTACCCTCCGATACCTATCAGGGAGGGGCAGGAGCTCGTTTTGGAAGGGGTGGTAAAGGCATCTATTCGCTACCATCGATCTTGCTGAATGCTGGCATTGGTGGATTGCAACAGTTGCTACGCCAGCTGTGAACAGATTTTTCGGCCGGACCTGCGGGGTAGGCCAGTGGTGGTGTTATCAAATAACGATGGCTTTGTGGTAGCGCGTTCCAAAGAGGCCAAATTGCTGGGTATCGGTGATTTGGAACCTTTCTTCAAGATTGAACATTTGCTGCGGCATCATGATGTTGCCATTTTTTCCAGTAACTACCCTCTCTATGGTGATATCTCTCACAGAGTCATGACAACCCTGCGGGACTTTAGCCCAGAGGTGGAGGTGTACAGTATTGATGAGATGTTCCTCAATCTGCAAGGCCTGCGGGAGGACTGGGTCGAGTACGGGCAGGGAATACGTCGAACCCTGTGGCGGGATGTACGCATGCCGGTGGGAGTTGGAATTGCCCCCAGCAAAACCCTGGCCAAGTTGGCGAACAGAGCGGCGAAGAAGATTCCCAAATGCGATGGGGTCTGTGTCTTGGATGGCCCGCAACGTTGGCAATGGCTGCAGAGACGCATACCAGTTGACAAGGTGTGGGGAGTTGGTCGGCGCTTGGCCCAACGGTTAGGGGAATTTGGCATTGTAACTGCCTATGACCTGGGGCAGGCCAACCCCAAAATTTTACGCAGGCGTACCAATATTAATATTGAGCGAACTATCGAGGAGTTGAATGGCTCCCCCTGTTTCAGCCTGGAAGAGCAGCCCGCGCCCAAGAAGCAGATTTATTGCACCCGCTCATTTGGGGAAAAGCTCACCGAGCTGCCGCCCCTGTTACAGGCTATTACACTCTATGCGAGTCGGGCGGCAGAGAAATTGCGTGCGCAGGAATACCTGGTAACAGCGATTCACCTGTTTCTGCATACATCCCCGCATGAGCCCAACTATTACAGCCGCAGCACCGTGGTGCGATGTCCTTACCCTACGGATGACACCCGCTTAATTGCCAGTTTGGCGAAGGGGGCCATAAGGGAACTCTATCGTCCGGGACACCGTTTTATGAAAGCTGGGGTGGGGCTGGTTGAGTTGGTACCCAAGACTTTGGGGCAGGGTGATCTATTCGCCATCGGGCAGCCGGCCCGTGCTGGTATGATGATGCAGACACTGGACCGGGTTAATCAGCGCTTTGGCAGTGGCACTTTGTTTTTAGGTGCTGAGGGTGTGCAAAAGCAGTGGAAGATGCGGCAGGCCTATCGCTCACCGGCCTACACAACGCGTTTCGAAGCTCTGCCGGTAGTTAATATTTAAAGGGCAGGCAGCAGCATTAAGGTCTGTATTTGCGGTATGTATATCGGGTGTTCCATTCATATTGCAGTTCTTGATTGCTGTGGGGGTGGTATTTAGTGGGGCGTTGCAGTGAAAACAGAAGGCGGGTCTGAGGACATTATGGTTTGCCAATTGTTTGGAAGAAATCATGCTGGGCAAGTTAATGCGGTAATAAAGTTTGCACTAACCCTATTGTTGGAAAAGGTCCGAGGGAAAGCTTCCAATTCCATTAGTACAAAATATTAACGCCTTCATGATTAAGGTTGACAGCGAGTAGAAGACAGCAGCAGGTAGAATTAACGCTAAGCTCGTGCCGCTATTTCAATCTTTAGTTTAACCCTGCCTTTAGCGTCTGGAAGAACGATAGCAGAAAGGTATTACGAGACCGGTGCACTAATTTTGCTGTTCCAAATGCTTAATAATTCTCTCTAAAGCCGGGCGATTTTCTTCAATTAGCTGGTCAGCATAGGCTCTCAGGTGCCCTTTGGATCCGGCGTCAAAGATGCCTACAAAAGGTTCTGCAATATCTATATCCAGAAAATCATATTCGATGCGCCCCTTGGATGAGAGAGACTTGGCAATTTCCAGTGTAAAAACCTGCTGGTGATCCATGGACAATTGAATATTAGAGAAGGCATCTCTCAGCCAGCGTAAACGCCCCCAGTTTTTTATTTGGTCATAACTGATTTTCGCCCCCGCAAGAGGTGGATTGCCAGCACCCAGGATCAGTAAATAGTAATTTTTCCCGGGGAATTCGTTAATGATATCCAACAAAATCAGGCTGGTTGGGTTGTTGATAGCCATACCCGCATCGGCGAAAAAACGGTGTTTTGTCTCCCCATCCGGAGCCCTGAAAATTACTGGTGGGAAGGCCGTCTCTGCACTGACAGAAGCTGTAACCAATTGGTAAGTGGTATTGGTTGGTAGGTCGGTAACAGAAGTTCCTCGGTTTTTAAAAAGGTGGATTTTTCCACTGTGTACATCCAGGGCGGGAATAATGACGTAGTTTTTTAAATCAGTAAATGGAAGGTGTTTTGAGTAGTGCTTCGCCAAGGTCTCGTGTAAACGGTCCCCGAGAAAAGAAGGGGAGAAAAGTCCTCCTGCAGTGAGTATCTTATGATACCACGGAGAGGAAAATACATAATCGGTATCCTCCCGATAGACCTTTATCATGTATTCAGTGGCTGACAGGTCTCCGCCACGGTATTCAAGGAGAGATTTAAATGGAACATTAACCCCGGTGGCAATTGCCGCTCCGGTAGAAACCCCGCTAAAAACATCGAATAGCTCACTAACAGGTTTACCAAGGCGGGACTCCAAGTACTGGATTATATAAAGTGGAATGAGGCCGCGAACTCCGCCACCTTCAATAATGAGAATATTGATAGTGTCTTTTTTTTCGATATCTGCCGTGCTTTTTATGAACTCTTCAGTCACGGAGGTTCTTTCAAATATAGCCGTCTGAGTGAATCGGGTATTGTAGATATATGCAATCGTGATATAGAGAGCGACTAAAATTAACAGACTGATGAGTACTTTTTTGGCCATGATTTTTTCATTGCAGCTAAGGATAAAATCTCCAGCCGTGGAGGTTGCAATTCAGAGTCATTTCATCGGGTTCCTGCCAGTGCTTAAATAGTATTCTCGAGTAGTGACGCTAAACAATGATAGATGATAAATATAAGCCAACTGTGCGGTAGCAGTTAAGTATTTTATGTGAAGTGCGGAGGTTATTCTTTACGCTCTAAAAGTGGATAGTGATAATGTAGGTATTGGTAAGAATGGCGCTAAATGGCCGGGGAACGGTAGTTTGTAAGAGGTTAGAGAGAGCAAAGAAAAGGGGAAAGCGGACTTTCCCCACTATAACAAACGAAGAGAACTCAGTCTTTAGCGCAGACACATAGGGTTGGCGGATTCAAACTGATTTCCCAGCCAACGATTACTTCCGGTGCAGTTTGGATCAAACAGATCAATCAGGTCAAATTGCTGATTGCCAGATAAAATGTTGCCAAGAATCTGGTAGTTGGAGCTATTTGGGTCAGTCAGGACGATACCACCATAGTTGGGGGAGGCGTTAGAGCCGTTATTTGTTACGAAGTTCGTGCTAATTTTACCACCATTCCCGCCGCTGATATTAATGCCAATCTCGCCATTACCGGTCACAGTATTTTGGGTAACTGTGGCAAAGTTACCATTGATGATTACTCCGGTTTGACCATTATTTTCAAAGGTATTTTGCGCAACAATGATATGATCTCCGTCCAGCTCTAAACCGTCTTCACTAAACCCCGCCACATAACTAAATGTCAGCGTATTGCGCAGGCCAAGTATTTCAACGCCTTCGTCACCATCGCCTAAGATGGTGCACCCGGAGACTATATTGTCATTTCCCAACACCTCTACACCATCTGAAACAGAGGAACCGGCGACTCCGGTAATGGAAGTGTCAAGCAAAATATTACCGTCGCTAAATAATAGGACTCCATTCCTAATAACATCTGTCATCGTCATATTGCTGATCTGATGGAAGCCATCGCCCATGGCTACGACGCCATTGAGGCAATTATTAAGTGTGCCATTGCTGACTCTTGCAGCGGTACCTTGTAATTCGACAGCTGTAAACTCTGTGGCGGCGGGATCTAGTGTGGAGCAGTTAATTGCGAACCCATTCATATTAAGAATGCCGGCAGGGCCCTGCACGGTAAGTGCAACTGGAGTTGCCTGGCTGAGTTCGCAATTTAGATTACCTGTTAATGTAGTTGGCGAAGTTATAGTGTCGCCACAGCTAACCGCGAATACATGGAGGGAAAATAGCGATCCAGTAATGAGTACCGCGACACTTTTTATGGCGTTTCCTAAGTTGAAGCCATAGCCTTTCATCCGGAACTCCTTTCCATAAGGGCAAGTGATTTAAATATTTAAAGCATAGCCATTAATGATCTATCTGCGTGAGTAACCGTATATTGACCTTTGGTAATGTGTATGAAGTTTGGGTTATTTGGAATGGTTATATTAGCGGAAGGTATTTTATCTATTGTCGATCGACCAAAATGTTTTTGCCTCTGGGGGCAAAGTATCCAGTACTCGATCGAAGACTGTTTCATCAACATGTTTTCTCAATGCCCAGGCAACGTCCTTGATTGCGTTGTCGGTAGAAAAGTTATGATCCGGGCGAAGGTTCCTGACTTCCTGTGTCATAGTTTGTAAATCTTCAAATGGCTTTTGCTTTTCTGTGACATCCCATTGTTCAACAAAAAGGGCTCGCAGGCATGGGGGGAGTGCTTGGGAGAACCTGATGGCATCCATCAGGGAAAGGCGGCGACGGAACACTTGAAAGACACCCTGGGTCATTGTGAAAGTCACATGGGTGCTCCAGAGGTTGGCTTTATTCCGTGCATCGATAAGATACTCATAGAGTTTATCGCGGGAGCGCTGATATTCTGCAGGAACTGGCAAGTTCTTAGGCCCCCAGGGTAGAAATGGTTAGCTTCTTAAGAAGATTATACCGAGCAAAGAAGAGTTGGCCTCTTCGTTCCCCGGTATAATAATGCTTTGCAAGTATTAATTTAGACATCCTGGGTTGGCACTTCCAAACTGATTTCCTTCCCAAATATTGCTTCCTGTGCAATCAGGGTCAAAAGGGTCGGATAAATCAAATTGTTCGTTGTTGAAAACCGTGTTTCCAATAATCTGATTCCCAGCAGCCTCGTCGCCAGTAATGACAATTCCGCCAAATTCCACTGAAAGCTGTGATCCGTTTTCAAGTATGGTGTTGGAAGTGATTCTGCTGCCTAGAGTGTTGCGAATGTCAACACCTATTTCCCCATTAAACCTGATAATGTTTTGCCCCACAGTGGTAAAGTTGCCGTTAATTGTTACTCCACGATCAATATTATTTTGAATAATATTTTGAGTGATGTTGGAGTAATCTCCATTTACTTCTATGCCTTCTTCTTCATATCCAGAGATTTGACAGAAGGTAACGTTAGTATAATCACCCAGAATTTCTATTCCTTCGTCACCATTACCGCCAACTATGCAGTTGGAAATACTATTATTATTCCCTTGCACAGAAATGCCGTCCGCTAAGCCTGAGCCGGCAAGTCCTGTAAGCATTACATTCGAAACCGTATTACGATTGCTGGCCAGGCGTATACCGTCTCGATTAAAGTTGACAATCTCAATACTGGAAATCGAGTGACTTCCTTGCCCTTCAGCAGAAACACCATTCTCACAATTGGAGATCTTACCTCCTGACACACTAGCGTTGATCCCCTTTAGAACTACGCCAAATGTTTCACCGACAAGTGGGGCCTGAATCGAACATAAAATTTCAGCATCCTCTATTGTGAGGCTGCCGAATGGCCCCATTACGGTTAAGGCTACAGGGTTTTCCTCAGTTAACTCACAGTTAAGATCTTGTGTAAGAATGGTTGGCTTTATAATGGTGTCTCCACACTCTACTGCTAGTGTTTGCGAAGAGATGAGAGATACTGAGAGAGTTAAAGAAAGAGCAATGATTGCTCGAGGTAGAATGAGTGTGCTGCTTTTCATGACAAATTCCTTTTGAAATAGTTAGGGTATTCCGGCCATCACTATAAAGGAATTTCAATTAATATATGATTTCCCGAGTTAGACTTTTTTGGAAGAGTTGGTGCTGAAGTTATATCTGGATGGTAGAAGTACTTTTTCTTTGGGGGCTGATTCCCTGAATCAATTAGGGTAGTGGTGGGTATTGATTTACATTGAGAGTAGAAGGGGTGAGGAGGAAGCAGTTCATTTGCTAGGTGGGCAATAAAAAAGGGCCTATATCCTGAAGATATAGACCCTTTGTAAACTGGCGCGCTCGGGAGGATTCGAACCTCCGACCGCCTGGTTCGTAGCCAGGTACTCTATCCAGCTGAGCTACGAGCGCGTCGAGGAGGCGCACAATATAGATAGGCAAAGATAGAGTCAAGCATTTTCTTCATTCTAGATGCATATTTTGACATTTAGTGACCTGGAGGCCTGTTTATGCGGTCTTCATTGGAAACTGTAAGGAGCTTATCTAAGAAGGGTAGGCAGGAAGCCCCCCTGTAGGGCTTCCTGAAGCTCATGCGAGACTTGCCAGGTTGTTTGGTGATTATTGATTGATCGTACCGCTATTGTTTGCTCCCAGCTGGGTCACGTTAGCAAGTTGTGAGACACCATTTTGATTGGCTGTAAGGCTGTTCAGGCTTCCGCTTTGCAGGGAGGTTAAAGTATGGCTCATACCACCCTGATTAGATACAACAGAATTTTCCATACCACTCTGGGTGGTCCATGAGCGAATTAGCGAACCTGCCTGAAAAATATTTTGCGTATTTAGCATACCTTGCTGGTTAATATTTAATTGACTAAAGGAGCTACCGAATTGATTAGCCTGTACTGAATTCTGCTCGCCAATCTGGTCAACAGTAGCAAAATTGTTGCTGCCTCCACCTTGGCCAAGGCTTATCATATTCCCTGTGCCAAATTGTGTGGAGCTGGCAAAGTCAGAAGTGCTTAGACTGTGAGATATTCCACTCTCATTTTGATCCCCGATTTGTAAAATCAGTACGGTACCAAAGGAGCTTTGAATCTGTATCGATACCCCGTTATTGTTGCTGCCGTCCTGGGTCATACTCATAAAGTTATTAGTACTGTCTATTTGGGTGAGCGCTGTATTGTTGGAGTCACCCTGCTGCAAAGAAATGGCTGTATCATTAGATGAATTAATTTGGGTGGCGCTTGTGCCATTATTGGCCCCGAAGAGTGTTTGTGACACCGTAGTTCCGGTGGTATTAATCTGAAAATTTGACAGTATGTTTCCATCGCCACTCTGCAAAATAGTCATATTGGAGGATACGGCATTCTCCTGTTCCAAATTGAGAGAGCTATTTCCGCTGCCTATTTGTGTGTGACTGATAGTGCTATTTAAAGTGGTTCCAAATTGAGTTGCGTCTGAGAAATTATTACTACCATTTTGTATTTGTGAAATGGTGCTGCTGTGAGTACTGAGGTCAGCTTGATCAGCCATGGCCATGTTGCCTGTACCGATCTGTTCAACAATAGACGTATTGTTGTCTGCTAACACATGGGCACTGGCAATAACAAGTGCAAATGCTGTGACTAAAAGCTGTGGATTCATAAGGCGATCCTTTGGGTGTAAGTGGCAACAGTAATTTGACAGGTATCAGCAGGGCGCGTGTTTGGCTAGTAATTTGGGCAGGTGAAGGACTCTGTGTGAGGATAATTTCAGAACTGAGGCTGGGTGTTTCGGGACTTCTCACCAAGCAGGTTGGGCGCCGGCACGAATAGACTGCAAATGGCCGTAATCCACGATTACTCTGTCAATTATCTCACGGGTAATCCCGTTGCAGCCATCCTTATCGCGACATCCTGATGAGGTCAATCGGTGCAGGGAAAGTGTTGTTGATATGGGGCAAGGTTGCCATGGGAGGTAAGTGCCAAATCACTAGGACAAAAGTTTACGTTTTGTGCAGCTTGGGAGAGGGCGTCGGCGAGGGCTCTTAAGGGCAGATAACAAAAAAGCCCGAACCTTTCGGTGCGGGCTTTCGTGTATGGCGCGCTCGGGAGGATTCGAACCTTCGACCGCCTGGCTGTGCATAGTTCTTTTGCGGCTATGGCGATACCGAGTGGGTGATACTGGCTGTGGTGTTCAGTATTGAAATGGGCGTATTGCCGGTGCGAAAGCCCGAATTATAGAGCCATGGCTTACATCTACAGAAATCCCCCCCTAACTTATTGATTTATTTATGGGTAAAATGTGTTCAAGAGCGGGAGGTCGAACCAGCCGACTTGAGCCGATGACTCACTATCTCTGGTTGTTATTTGAACGAAAATTTATAACCTACCGCAAACAAAGGCTTTTCTGTGGAGCTTGGAAGCTCGATTCCAGAAATAGTGGCCAAATGGATAGTGAGCCACTGGCTCTTTAATAAACTGTTAGGCATCCAGTGAAAGATAGCAACGATACAAAACGGTTTCTAAAAGGCGTACTCATTGGCGGCCCTTTAGCCATCGTCACTCTAGGTGCGTTAATTGCAGTTATCGTGACAATTGCAAGCCCACCGATTAATCTACTCAACCTGGCAATGTCTATTGTCACTTTAGTGGCTGCGGGTATGGCAACAACTTGGGCAACAGGATTTTGGGGGCGCTGGGGCATGGTTTTGTTCTTTATTCTTGCGCCTGTGCTTGTAACGTTAGATTTCAGCATAAACCCGTTGTTCCCAACAGGAGTTATTGTTGTAGCCTCTTTATTTTATGGTGCAAAATATGTTCTTCGTAGCAATGCCTAACAAGTTTATCAACGAGCGCCACTGCGTGGCTGGACAGCCAAACAACGCGCTTCGCGCTGGCTGCCCGTTATAAAGGCGTTAACTACCCACATGAGCAAAGCAATTCTCTTCATTATCGTGCCATTAACATTCTTGGCTTACCTGACGGCATTAGGCATGTTTGAGAGTGAAGGTGGCATCGAGAAGTTAAGGAAAAAACAGGGTATTTTATCGCGCATAGTGTTTTACCCTCTGACATATGAAATTCCTGAAGATTGGACGCATGATAATTCGCGCATACTTACAATTCCGGCAGCAATTGTTTTCTTTATTATGTCAAGTGTTGGGTATACTCAAGCCCTATGCACGACTGTTTCATCACGGGTGGTATCAACCATTTTTGCAATCATGTGCGTTGCAAGCATTTATTCGGCTATAGCACTATGAGCCCCTCCACAGTTAACAAGTTGCGCAAGCGGGACGTATTTTTAGCTGCTTTGATTTGTGCTTTAATAGCACAAATCAAAACAACTAAAAAACGCCCCTTCGCAAGGCGTTAAGGTTCTTATGAAATATTGCCCGTACTGCAATAGTGATAAAGGAATTGAGTTTCGGTACTTATCTGTTTATGAAGATGAGTGTTATTCAATGAATCTTAATGATCATTTTATATATGAGCACAAGGGCCATATGTTTGTATCAGAGTGTACTGCATGCGGTCGCCTCATTTTAGCTGATGACTATGGTGGTCAATTACCACCTGAATTATTTGATAAAGCGGAAGTACTTTATCCAAATGCACTGCTGTCAAGTGAGTCTATTCCTCACGAGGTTCGAGTTACTTACGAATGCGCAAAACGTATACAAAACCTAAACTCTGAGGCATTTTCTATGAGCGTAAGAAAATGCATCGAAATTATTTGTAAGCTCCATGGTATAGAAAAAGGCAGTCTTGCTAACAAACTCAAAAAGCTCTGTGAGCAACAATCTTTGCCAAGCCTAATAGCTGAGACAGCTGATAGTATTAGGCTTATTGGCAATCAAGCGGCTCATGATATTGAAAATATCCACCCAATAAATGCGCAACAGATCGACGATTTCTTTAGGATTTTAGTAGAGTACATTTATATTCTGCCCAACAAACTGAAGTGGTTTAAGCACATAAACAACATACCAGAAGGCAAGGAAACTCCACCGATAACAAAAGATGGCCGTTGGACAATGCAAAAAGGGAAATACCGTGGATGGGAACCTTAACAAGCGCAATCACGCGGAACAAATTTACGCTGCGCTTCAATTTGCCCGGTGTTGCTGGCGTTATGCTGCCACGACGTGTGAGAATCGGATTCGGAGATTCATAACTTGAACATATATGAAAAGCTGGATGAGCTTAGGAAAAGTCATTGTCCGGTTCGATATGAATTCGAGGACAGGCCACTCGTACTTGAAATACAGTACTATCTAAATTCGGCCGATCAGTCTCCTGGAGATGCTGAAAGTGGATTTTTCGTATTTGCAGTAAATACAGACGGTTTTGATATGGTGCTCGACATAGAATCAGGCTCAGAAGAAATATTTCAACGAGAATTTGATGATGTAGATAGTATCGGCCTTACATTGAGTGACTTAATGGTAAGCAAGGAAGTCGCTCTTTGAATTCACGCATAACAAATTTAGGCAGCATCGCCCCTCTGGGGCTGGACCTCAGTTACGGTGCTTCGCACCTTCACTTCGGCCGCTGCTAAAGAGCGTTATGCGGCTAGTCGCGAACAAAAGGTTGAGAGATGGAATTACAACTGCTTGCTGAGAATGAACAAGCGCTACCAATTGTTGCGGAATGGTATTTTACTGAATGGGGTTATCTAAGTGAAAGCAATAGCCTGGCTAAAACTCAAGAATCGCTTTCTGACTACCTGAACACTGATAAAATACCACTTCTCGTTTTAGCAGTCGAATCAGGAGAAATCCTGGGTGCTGCACAGTTGAAATACCGTGAAATGACTATTTACCCAGAAAAGGAACATTGGCTCGGTGGTGTGTATGTTTCCAAGTCTCATCGCGGAAAGAAAATCGCAGAAGCAATCATTGCCAGAATCATCTCACTAGCAGAGCAACTTGACGTGTCGAAGCTCTACATTCAAACGGAGCATCTAGACGGCGGTCTATATAGTCGTTTGGGTTGGAATCCAATAGAAAAAGTTATTTATCGCGGCTTAGAAGTCCTTGTGATGGAGAGAGAATTAGCCGCATAACAAGGCAATGAACCGGACATTTTTAAAGCATACTTCCGCTGCGCTGCAGCACGCTTTAGAATGCCGGTTATCGTAGCGTTAGTTTTCAAAGGAAGTTGAGGTGGAATCTCTGAGCACAGTCAAACAAATCATTGATATTTTTTCCGCATTACTTAGCCCTGTAATTGCTATTTCTGTAGGCTTTATTGCATATCAGCAATGGAAGCTAAATGTCGATAAAGAAAAACGTGAAAGCAACTCAAACAAGCTGAAAATCTATATGGTTGTAAAAAGGTTCTTGCGAAGCTTCGATAGCAATCGTGTAGTTGATAAAAAACTATACGAAGAACTTCAAGAATCAATTGCTTTAGCGGACTTTTATTTTGACTGTACTGTTACTGATTGGTTATTCCAGGTTGATTGTGATGCTTCATCTTGGTTAGATTTAACGCAAATTAACTCGCTACCAGATAGTGAAAACTTAAATCCTGAATATGTTCGTAACCAAAAAGAAATTGAAGAGCTAATTGATAGCCTTCAAAATTTCCATTGTGAGTTATTTGAGGTATTTAAAGATAGTATGATGTACTTGAAAACTAACAAGGCAATTAAATCGGACAAATAACAGTTGGCTTTGTTCGTGCCTCACAAATTTTAGCCAACTATTATTTGCCGTTTATTGCGGCGTTAGGAGATTAAATGGAGTTCAAATACTTAAACATCGATGATCCTCTTATTGAGGATATTATCTCTTTATTTGAAAAAGATCGTGTTGGAGGTACTTCTTCGTTAAGTTTGAGAAGGTCGCAAATGGGAGAGAATAGTTCGATTGTACTTGCTTGTGTACAGAATGATCTTGTTATTGGAGCAGTTGAGTTTTCACCCACATATGATGATGTGGTTCGTATTGGAAATATCGTCGTTGAGGAAGATTACCGTAAGCAAGGAATTGCTACTTTACTTCTTGAAAAAGTTGAAGAAAGAATTGCATCTGAGTACAAACCAAAGACAATTAAGACAATACCAATGCCGTACTCATATAAGATTTTCGAGAAATTTGGGTATTTACCTGATAGGGAAAGCGAATATGATTGGTTCAAGCTTGTAAATTCCTAACAAGGTCATGATGTCGTTCCGCTCCTTTGGGGCTCCACCGGACGGCCCACCCTTAACGCGGTCCGCCGTATATCACGGCGTTAGGTTCTAATAGTACTCATTTCATTCAGAGGAATACGATTGCAATGGAAATAGCATACGGAACAATGAGTCCAGATGAATGGCTAAAAGAATCTAAAACTCAATTAATTTCATCAAAATTGCTAAGGGAAGCTGGTACTAGAAAGCTAGAGGAGTTTAGAAAAATCAGATGCGGTGATGAACCAGTAACTACAGGATCACGAGCGAAAGCTTATGAGTACCTTTCTGAAAAGGAGTCAGCCTATAAATGCAGCATTCTCCTTATGGGGTATGCAATTGAACTGGCTCTGAAAGCAGGCATAGTAAAACTATACAAGCAAATACCAATCCATTTAGCCGAAAGCAACTTAAAGAAAGAGTACAGTCATAAATTAGATTTAATGGTTCAAGATCTAGGAATATCACTGGATAAAAGGGAAAATGAACTGATAAAGCTTCTCATTGACTTCATACTTGAGAAAGCTCGGTATCCGATTTCTGCACAAAACAGAGATGATCACCGGAATGAATGGAATATAAATCAAAGGAATCTACAGAGTGATGATTTATACAAGGGGTTTCTTGCTCTTCACGAAAAAATAATTGATTTCACAAAAAGTGCTGATCGTACAAGCAAAAATCCTGCTGCCAGTGGGACAGCAAAATTTGGTGACGATGGTTACTTCACATTTCGATTAGGGGGAAATCTCCCTACAAGAATTGTATTCAAGTACAGCTCTACACAAGTAGAATCGAGCCAAAACACATTGGAAGATTTGCGAGAAATAATATCTGTCAATAGTAACCTCCATCCCTACTTTCATATGCTAATAAACAACTGGTCAGACATTGACTTCTTTGAACACACATGGCGAGACAAGCTCGTAAGACGAACCTAGCAAGTAAATCCAGGTGACGTCTACGGTGCACCTGATTTAAGCGTTATACCTCTGGAAGGAACCAATGAACATCGAAGATAGAGGGCATTATTTGAGGACGTTTGAGAATCAACTATACGATTCTGTCTATCTACTCTATTTCGCATTCGATACTGATCAAGATAAATATCAAGATGATGTAATTCGCCCTTTTATCAGATCATCAGTGATTAATTGCATCCTTCTACTAGAAAGCGCATCAAACTGTTTAATTGATTCGCTGGATTTATCTACCCAGTTTTACAGTGATATTGAAAAGCTCCCAACGCTCTCTAAATTTGAGTACTTCTTGAATAAAATAAAACCTGATATTAAGTTTGATAGAGGCGTACATCAGATACAATTTGTACATGAGTTAAAGATTATTCGAGACCTTTATGTACACCCGAAGGTTAAGAAATCTAAATGGAGTAAAATATCAGAGAATGTTTGGAGTGCTGACCATGGGAATACTAAGCAGCTAAAATTTCCATTCGACCCAAGTAGCTGGCGTCGTGAACATGCCATATTGGCGCTTAAATCTGTCAACGACTTCTTTAATTTGTACTTTCTAGAGTGGTGTGCTTTTTCAAGCAGTACAGTCGTAGATATACTGTTAAGCAGAAAAAAAGTAGACTTTAATAATCCTATAGGTGCAACAATAGACTGCATTGGTGGTCTAGATCGTGCTTTCACCGAATGGGGTATAGATTTTAAATTTATAGGTAAAAAGTTATAGCAAGGCCAAGCAGCAGAACCCGCGCAGGCGCGGGCCTCTGCTGGCGGCGTTAGAAGGTAACCAATGTGAACCACCTATTTCAACAATTACATATGCCTGCTGACTTAACCATTGAGTTCATGGTGACTTTTTCACGGATGGAACATGCCTTAAAGTCAACAGGATATGCAATAGGAAATGAAGATAAGGTCGAACCTGCGTGGGATCGTTTCGCCAATGAAATTGACCAACAATTTAATCAACTGGAAGACAAAGAATTAATTGAAGCAAAGAATTTGCTTTTAAATTCACCACCAAGAAAGCAAGTGCTAAAAGAAGATCAAGTGAAATTTAAAGACCAAACCGTAGATCAACACCAGAGAACTACGCAGCAGATTATTAGGTTTGTTCGCACAGTAAGAAACAATCTCTTTCACGGTGGTAAGTTTCTTCCAGCAGGAGAAGAAGAAGCAGGAAGGAATGAAGTTCTAGTTGGAGCTTCTTTAAAAGTTATTAGAGCTTGTATCGAATTGAATGGAAGGGTTAAGCAAAGCTATGAGCATTAAACCTTCTATCAAACAACTGCAGCGGATCAATTTACGCTGCGCTCCAATTACCGCTGAGCCGGGCGCTATCGCCGACTCTTCCATAGCTGGTAGCTGCTCTCTATAGCCCTGTGGATATGTCGCCGGAATTCTCTCGGTAGCTGCCCATAGAGCCTTGCAACCAATGGTGGAAATGGAATTTGTACAAAGTGGTGCCTTAGTTCCACTCCATATACTTCCGCCAAGGTGATACCCACAGTCTCGCACCATACCGGCAGCAACTCTGCCGGTATTCGCTGAACCCCAGTTTCCATTCTTGAAATCTGCGAAGGCGCAAGCCCCAGCCTCTGGCTCAGCTGTGCCCCAGTCATCCTTTCCCGTTTCCTTGCTTCGCGCAGGCGCTTGCCCAGTGTGCCTGGCTCAAACATCAACTATCTGCCGTACCCTCACGTAATCCCATAAATTGCGATATTAGAAATTTGACAGCATTTTGCATTGCTAGATTAGGAATAATCCAGAATATCTATTTAAGAACTGTGATTTAGCTAGTAGCGTTGGGATGTTTGTCATCAAAGGCCCGAATAAAGTACTGAATGGACTCAACGGTGACAAGCCACTGCAGCTTAGGTCTTGAGTGCAGTGAGGGTTTTGTAGTTCCTACAGGAGGTGGACCATGCCAATGACTGCTCATATTCAACAACTTCATCATGTCACCAATCTATGTGCCGGCCTGGAATGGGTTGCGGATTGTCCGAATCAGCGGGCCCGTAAAGCCTTGTTGCAGCTTATTGGCGAGGAGGTAGGGCAGGTGCTTCAAGGCGTTATCTTTGCCTATGAGCAAAAGATCCCAGGAGGAAGTCCTGCAGTTGAAGAGGCGGCCTAACTGCTTGGTAGAGTCGGTGCCGTGAGTGGTGCCGGCCTCATAGTCACTCATTCCCCTTGTCTGTTGGATGCCTATAGCAATAAACTGTATATATATACAGTATTTGGTGCTCCAGTATGAAGCTTTCCACACTCTTTGGCCACGGCGTTGCCTGTGGTTTCCCTTCACCCGCTGATGACCACAAGGAGGCAGCCCTAAGCCTGGACGAGCATTTGATCACCAAGCCTGCGGCAACCTTTATGGCGCGGGCGAATGGGGATTCTATGATGGGGCTGGGCATCTTCGATAAAGATCTGTTGATAGTCGATCGCTCGCTGACCCCTGCCCATGGCGATGTGGTTGTGGTGGCCCTGGATGGGCAGCTGACCTGCAAAGTGCTGGACCAGCAGAAGGGGCGACTGCTCTCTGCCAATGACGATTACACCCCGATCCCCATCTGGGAGGGGCAGGAATTGATTGTTGAAGGGGTGGTAAAGGCTTCGGTGCGCTACCACCGTCTGCTCTGAATGCTGGTACTCGTGGATTGCAACAGCTGCTATGCCAGTTGTGAACAGATATTTCGGCCCGACCTGCGTGGGCGCCCTGTAGTAGTTCTGTCCAACAACGATGGCTTTGTGGTGGCGCGCTCCAAAGAGGCGAAGCTATTAGGCATCGGCGACCTTGAGCCCTTCTTCAAGGTTGAGCACTTGTTGCGCGTGCATCGGGTGGCGATCTTCTCCAGTAATTATCCGTTGTATGGCGATATCTCCCACCGGGTAATGACAACCCTGCGAGAGTTCAGCCCCAATGTGGAGGTATACAGCATTGATGAAATGTTTATGGACCTTCACGGACTGCAAGAGGAGTGGCTGAATTATGGCCGTAAGATCCGCAGCACACTCTGGCGGGATATCCGTATGCCTGTGGGTGTGGGTATTGCGCCCAGTAAAACACTGGCCAAGTTAGCTAACCGCGCAGCAAAGAAGATTCCTAAATGTGAAGGCGTATGCGCACTTGATACGCCAGGGAAGTGGCAGTGGATGCAGCGCCGTACCGCCGTCAATGATGTCTGGGGCATAGGCCGGCGCCTCACCAAACGCCTGGCCGATTTTGGCATACAAACAGCCTATGACCTGGCGCAGGCCAATCCGAAAATATTGCGCCGTCATATCAATGTGAACATTGAACGAACGATAGAGGAACTGAACGGTATTCCCTGCCTGGGTTTGGAGGAAGAGCCTCCGGCCAAGAAACAGATCTATTGCACGCGCTCCTTTGGCGAAAAGCTCACCGACTTACAGCCGATACTGCAGGCTGCCACTTTGTACGCGAGCAGGGCAGCGGAGAAACTGCGAGCGCAAAAATCGCTCGTAAAGTCGATTCATGTATTTCTGCATACCTCGCCCCATGAGCCCAACTACTACAGTCGCAGCACCGTTGTGCAGACTCCATACCCCACCGATGATACGCGAATAATCGTGCGGCTGGTGGGAAAGGCTATTGCTGGTCTGTACCGGTCAGGGTGCCGATTTATGAAAGCAGGAGTGGGGCTAGTCGAGATTATCCCGCGCACGCTAGGGCAGGGTGATTTATTCACGCCAGGCCAATCGGCAAGGGCTGGGGAGACTATGCAGGCGATGGATCGGATCAATAAAAAATTTGGCCGGGGGACTCTGTTCCTGGGGGCTGAAGGCATCCAGAAGAAATGGAAGATGCGACAGGCGTTTACATCGCCTGCCTATACCACTCGGTGGGGGGATTTGCCGAGAGTGGTGACTTGATTTAACTGAGGTTGTTGTCCCTTATTTTGGGAAGTCATAGATTGACTTGTGGGGGCCGTTAAGGCGTCGGTTGTATGTCGGAAGGGGCTGTCTAAATGTACAGGTTTTGAGTAATTACCCTATTTAATTTGCACCACAATTTGCACCACAACAAAAAAAGGCTTACGCCGTGAGACGTAAGCCTTTGATTTGTATGGCGCGCTCGGGAGGATTCGAACCTCCGACCGCCTGGTTCGTAGCCAGGTACTCTATCCAGCTGAGCTACGAGCGCGTTACGGGTGCGGATAGTATAGAGGGTGTTCGCCGAAGTCAACTACTTTTTTACAGAAAAGTCGTTATAAATCATTGCCTTACCTTCTATAAGCCCGGTATCCGAGGGATGTTGGAGGCTGGGCGGGAGATAGCGGCCACAACTTCAAGGAAATGAGTCTGGCTCAGAAGGGTCGGTCGGATCATGTCAATACCGGTATTTCTGCATAGAGGGTGGATTCAGTGGTGGGGTGTTGTGCTAGGCCGGGAGGCGTGTCCTCAGTTCAGACAAAGCTGAAGCCGGCTGGATAGCTATGGTAACCATCAAAGTCCCCTTTACTGAGTGCAACACCATGGGCGCGTGCGGTCCCATAGACCAGGCTGATATGGAATAGGAGGTTTGGCAGTATGTATTGGTAGATAAACTCAATTTGGGGCAGCTGCACCTCAATAAAACCGGCTTTGTCAGTGATTATCCTGCTGGTATCAAGTTGCGTTACTTTGGGTAAGGTATCCAGGTACTCCAGTGTTCTCTGGATAGTATCTTGAATATCCTCTTTTATAACCCCTTTCTTATCGAATGAAACAACTTTCCGGTCAACCAATGGGCAGTATCCGCGCAAAGCAAAATTGGCTGCAATTTTTGCATTGTCTCCCATGGAAAACATATCCGGGGAAAGCTGCTTGCCGAACAATGATTGTGGAATTTTATTAGTAATTAAAAGTAACTGGGAGAGGTGATGACAAAGAAGGCTTTTAATGGGTGGTTGCATAGAAATCTATCTGTTAATTGGTCCGGAAGTAGTTAACGCTCAGTAAATGCGTAACTGGCACCGATGCAAAAAAAATCCATTTTCGTTATCTGAATAAGATACTGATGGGTTTCCACCAGTGATAGGCATTTCACCGCTAAACCATTAAGTATCGATGCAAAACTATATCCCAGCCCCAGATATAAAGATTTTTCTTTATCGCATTTACTACATTAAATACTGAGCCAAAGTCTCCCAGTCAAAGCGCCGCGGTTTGCCGTCACTAAACAGTATTTCAATTCGCTGGTCTTCCCATTTCAGCACCCGTCCATGGCCGAGTTTGCGGTGGCGTAGGCCCTCGCCGGGTTCCGGTTTGCGTATGGGCGCACGTGGGGCGCTGATATTGGGGTTGTAATCACAGGCTTCCAGGTAGCGGAGGGCCTGGCGGGAGACAGGGATATCAGTATCTATCTGTTCAGGGCGTTGACGCAGTGAATCCGCCATCAACTTGCTCAGGGGAAGTTGCATTTCACTGATAAACAGTGAAGGCTGGGAGGCTTCGGGGTCTTTTTTATTGGCAGCCTCTGTCGGTGCCAGCAGAAATAGTTTTGACTTTGCCCGGGTTATGGCGACATACATCAGGCGGCGCTCACTCTCCAGGGAGGCGGGGGTGCTGAAATCCCGTTGGGGCTGGTAGGGCATATTGTGCTGGGTGAGAGTGGGAATAATTACCTGATCCCACTCCAGTCCCTTGGCCTGATGCATGGTTGTTATCTGGATGGCATCTGCCTCAGTTTGCTCTCCTTCGCGGTGTTGTCGCTGCAGCTCCTGAAGGTGGGCAAGGGCTTCTATGGGCGGCTGTTTGAGTGTGTCCAAATATTGGCAGAAGGCGAGGATGGTTTGCTGCCGCTCTTCTCCCTGCTGGCGGGTGAAGGCGTCGTCAGCAATTCCGCTGAGGAGTTCCAGTTCGCCGATATGTCTTCGCAGCAGCTCACCGGCATGGCCGCGCCAGTTTTCAATTTGGGTCAGCAGATCTGCGCGCTGGCGCAGGCGTTTGGTTTGTGGCTTGCTCAGGTCTTGCGGCAGCAGGTGAACCAGCTGCTTGCCCCAGCCCTTATCCAGGGCGGCGAGGGAGTAGCAAATGGGCTCCAGTACTTTGCGAGGAATACGCACATGGGGCGCAGTTAGCCACTCGTAAAGCCCCTGTTGACGCCGTTTGGCGGGCAGCTCGGCAAATCGGCCTGAGGCAATATTCAAACTCCAAAAAAGTGGCCTTAATTCGCGGCGTGATAGCACCGTATTGCGGCTGGCAGATTTGTACGGAATATTGTTGGCCAACAATGCCAGTTCAATGGGAGCCGCAATAGACCAGAGGCGAACTAGCACGGCGATATCATTGAGTGGCTGCCCATGCTTTTGGCAGCGGCGCAAATGCTCTACCAGCCAGCGGCCTTCTTTATCGGTTCTTACCAGTTCGATTTCTGTATGCCGGTCTTCATCGGCGGAAACACAGAATATATCGGCGCGGTCGCGATTATTTTCGATAAAGTGATTGGCCGCCAGGGATAGCTGGTGGCCGTAACGGAAGGTGCGGCTCAGGTGATAAATATTTGAGGGCGGAAAGTCGCCATCAAAAAATGTGAGCAGGAAATCTGGCTTGGAGCCGCGCCATTCATAAATAGTCTGGTCCGGGTCGCCAATGGCAATTACGTTGCCGGATTTTCCGTAGAGTACGCGCAATAAAAAGTGCTGTATTTCGTTGATATCCTGGTACTCATCCACCAGGATATCCTCATAATAGCTGCCGTATTGTTCGGCCATCTGCTCATCGAGGCTGAGCAGCATGGCGGGATCGTAAATCAGGTCGGCGTAAGTAACAGCATTTTGGCTACGGCGCCAGGTTTCGAAGGTACGAAACACCTGCAGGAAATACATGTACTCATCGCCGAGTTTCAGCTCCTGAAATGCGCTGAGGTCCCCGGATAGAATGGTCTTGGTGTAGTCAATAAAAAATTCTGCAGCTTCGATCTCCGATTGCTTACGCGCACGGATTTCCTCCAGCTCGTGGGTGGGGGCACATTCCTCAATCGCCTTCCAGATCTGCAGTTGAACAGTGGATTGGGGGAGAGGGGTGAGATTGGCCGCAGCAATATGATCATTGGCGATCATGCGTTGGTATAAGCGGTAGCCCATACTATGGAAAGTGTGTACCGAGGGAATAGGTCCATCCGCAAGGTGCCGCATACGGCGATCGAAATCTTCCCGCGCACTACGGTTATACATCAATACCAGCAGTCGCTCAGGAGAAATACCGGCATCCAGACGGTTTTTCACATAGTGCAGCAGGGCAGTGGTTTTGCCAGAGCCGGCAACGGCAATAATTTTGGCATGACCACCGGCGTGATCTGCAATTGCCTGTTGCTCAGTGGTGAGAGTATTGCCGCCCATCGTGTGCTTCGCCCAAATACTGGATATTTTGCCAGTGTAGGGCCGGCGCTTACAAGTTTATGGGGGATTTCGGTTCAGGCAGGATCAGCGGGAGGGTTGGGCCCGGCAGCTTGATTGTCGTCATCGATCTTATGGTGGCGCAGGGCCAATTCAGCAATATAAGAGGACAGGAACACCCTGCCGCTCAACTCCTGCAATAGCTTGGAGCGCCCCAGTCGGTCCAGTACTGGCCCTTTCACTTCTGCCAGGTGCAGGCAGATATTACGCTCCAGCAGGTCGCGATTGATTTGTTGCAGACGCTCGATGGCAGTGCTGTCAATACGGTTGACCGAAGAGAGAATCAGCACCAGGTCGTGCAGGTTGGGGTGGCGCTTGACCTCCACCAACAGACGCTCTTCGACTGCACTGATATTGCTGAAGAACAGGTTCTCATCGATGCGCAGGAAGAGGATATCCGGCAGGGTTTTCACTGTGTGGCGTAGCACATTGCGAAACTGCTCAGTGCCGGGAACCCGTCCCACCACGGCAATATGAGGCCGGCTTGTGCGCCAGATCAGGGTAGCGAAAGAGAGTCCTACACCCAGGCCAATCCCGGCCTCCACCCCAAACAAGAGTACCCCCAAGAAAGTACCGCCCATGGCAAGGCCGTCGGTGCGGTCGTAGCGCCAGTGGTGGGCCATTGCGCGGACATCTATCAGGTTTGCCGCCGCCACTATTATTGTGGCGGCCAGTACGCAGATCGGCAGTTCGGTAAAAACCTTGGTGGCATACAGCAATACCAGTGCGATCACTATCGCTGCAATAATCCCGCTGAGCGGGGTTTTCGCGCCGGCTTCATCATTAACGGCAGTACGTGCAAAACTGCCGGTTACTGCAAAGCCCCCGGAAAAAGCGCTGAAAAGATTCGAAGTGCCCAGGCCGCGCAACTCGGCGTTGGGGTTGAGTTTTTCTCCCCGGCGCAGGGCGATACTGTGGGCTACTGAGAGGCTCTCGACAAAACCGAGCAGGGCAATAATCAATGCCGGCAACAGTAGCTCGTAAACCATGCCCAGATTAAAAGAGGGCACCTTTAGGGCCGGTAAGCCCGCGGGAATCACGCCAACCACCGGCAGCTCTTTTTCCCAATGAAAGATGGTGGTGAGCAGGACCGATATCAGGACGATCAGCATAGGTGCCAGTCGCGAGAGCAGTTTTGCCCGCGGTGGGCTGGCCCCCATTTTGCGCAACAGAAATGGCAATCCCAGGCGCGCTGCAATCAGGCTGGCCAGGGCCACAATTCCCAGCAAGGCGGCTTCCGGATCTGTCATAGGGGAATTACTGAGAGTGCTTACCAGAATCTCCAGAGCGGTGTGCCCCTCACCCTGAATACCCAGCAGCGGTGCAATCTGCCCCACCATAATCAATATTGCTGCGCCGGAGACAAAGCCATCCACCACCGGCAGGCTCAATAAATTGGACAGGCTGCCAAGGCCCAGTAATCCCATTGTTAGCAAAATGATCCCGCTGAGCAGGGCCAGGAGGATGGCGCCGTTTATATATTCCTCGCTACCTGGGGTGGCGATGGGGGTGAGGGCTGAGGCAGTCATCAGAGCCAGAACGGCTACCGGACCGACGGACAGTACAGAGCTTGAGCCAAATATTGCGTAGCCAACCAGGGGTAGTAGCCCAGCATAAAGGCCCAGGTAAGGCGGTAGGCCGGCAAGTGCTGCATAGGCCAGCGCCTGGGGTATCAGCATCATGCTGGCCAGGAGCGCGCCCACGGCATCGCCTACCAGCCACTTGGGCTGGTAGCGCTTTAACCAGGGTGGGATAAGGTGGTGAGCTCGCATTCCCTTGCCTGCTGAAGATTGGCCTGCTTCAACAAGATAGTTGGCTTGTGCCGCGCTAGTGGTTAAAGCGCGGGGTTAGCTCTGGGCTGCGACAGTTTTACGGGCGCCGAACTGGAAAATACCCATGCCGGTGAGCATTGCCAGCGTAAAAACCAGGGCCTTTTCCTGGCCGGCACCTGTGGCCACAATCGCTGGGCCAGGGCAAAAGCCCGCCAACCCCCAGCCCACGCCAAACAGCAGGCCGCCGATTATCAGGGGGCGATCAATATCGGCACTGGTAGGTAGCTGCAGGGGCTCTTTAAGGAGAGAACGGCTGCGTCCCTTTACTAGCTGAAAGGCTGGCAGCCCAACGGTAATTGCACCGATCATCACCAGCGCCAGGGATGGGTCCCAGGCACCGGCCAGGTCTAAGAATCCCAGTACTTTCTCCGGGTTTGCCATGCCTGAGAGCATCAGGCCCAGTCCAAAAGTCAATCCGGCCATTAGTGCGATTATTCTGGATTTCACTGTCATTCCCTCCATCAGGCTGCCAGTAAGTGGCGCAAAACATATACGGTGGCAAAGCCCGCACCCATAAACACCAGCGTGGCAACCAGTGAGCGAAGAGACAGGCGGGACAGCCCGCAAACACCGTGGCCGCTGGTGCAGCCGGAGCCATAGCGGGTGCCAAACCCCACTAACAGTCCGGCGACAATCAGGGTTGAGTAACCCGCATCAATTTTTATTGGGGGTAGGGCAGAAAAAAGTTGCCAGGAGAGGGGGGCGATTAGTATCCCGGCAATAAATGCCAAACGCCAACCAATACCTGTCCCCCTTTCCAATAGGCCGCCAATAATTCCAGAAATACCGGCAATGCGACCATTGAAAAGCAGTAAAAGGGCGCTTGCGAGCCCAATGAGTGCACCGCCAGCGAAAGCGGTAGTGGGGGTAAAGGCCGTCCAATCGATAGTCATGGGTCTACTCCGCGCAATAAAGTTGGTATAGGGTTTGCAGTAGGGTGAGAACTCGCTGGTCAGCTACCCGGTAATACACGTGTTTGCCCTCGCGGCGGGTGGCCACCAGCCCTTCGCGGCGCAAAATACCCAGCTGTTGGGACAGGCTGGGTTGGCGAATTCCCAGCCTTTCTTCAAGTTCGCCTACATTTAGTTCTTCCTGGCTCAGCTGGCAGAGCAGGATCAGGCGGTCCTGATTGGCCAGCGAACGCAGCATGGACGCAGCCTGGCCGGCGGATTCGCGCATCTTGTCGAAGTCGAGATTATTGGGGTCTGGCATAGCGCTGAGCCTGTGAACAATTTACAAAATAACAATATATTGTTTTATATATTATCAGAATGTATATTGATAGCATAGTGAGTGCTGGAGGGCATGAAATGCACCAAGAGAAGCAAGTCGCTCAGGTAAAGCCGTTCCTTGATCGGGACACAGAAACCTGGAGCTATGTGGTATACGACAAGGAGGGGGGCTCCGCCGCAGTGGTGGATGCTGTGCTCAACTTTGATGTTGCCTCCGGGCGAACCGGTAGCCAGGGGGCAGAAGAGATAGTGTCGTTTATTCGCGATAAGCGGCTGACCCTGGAATGGATATTGGAAACCCACGCCCATGCGGATCACCTTTCAGCGGCCCCCTTTCTGCGGGAGCAGCTGGGTGGGCGTATCGCTATCGGTGACCAGATTTGCCAGGTGCAGAAAATCTTTCGCGATGTCTTTAACCTGGAACGGGAGTTCCTCGCAGACGGCAGCCAGTTTGATCATCTCTTTAAAGATGATGACACCTTTAAGGTGGGAGCGCTGGAAGCGCGAGTGATGTACAGCCCTGGGCACACCCCGGCAGATATGGTTTGGTTAATCGGGGACGCCCTGTTTGTGGGAGATACCCTGTTTATGCCGGATGTGGGCAGCGCCCGCTGCGATTTTCCCGGCGGTGATGCCACACAGTTATATCAGTCTGCACGCAAGATATTGTCCCTGCCAGAAGAAACCCGCATGTTTATGTGCCATGACTATCCACCTAAAGGCAAGCGGGATTACCAGTTTGAAACCAGCGTAGGGATTCAGCGCCGGGAAAATATCCACTTGCGCGATGGTGTCAGCGAAGAAGAGTTTGTAGAAATTCGCAAAAAGCGCGATGCCAGCCTGAATATGCCGAAGCTGATTATCCCCTCTGTGCAGGTAAATATCCGCGCGGGACAAATGCCTCCGGCAGAATCCAATGGTACTGTCTATTTAAAGGTTCCGCTAAATCAGCTTTAGTTATTTGTTAAAGTGTCCCCAGAGGATTGGATTAAATCAATTTTGAGGCGAACATGAACATTAAAAAACTGGATGACCAGGTCAGCGTTTCCGAACATATTACCTGTGACGCTTTGGCACCCTTGGCGCAGAATGGTATACAGGTTGTGGTTTGTAACTGCCCGGAAGGGGAGAGTGAAGCGCATCCCAGCTATGCCGATATGAAGCTTGCAGCGGAAGAAGCTGGAATTAAGTTTGTGGCAATTCCCTTTACCCGTGGGCGTATGATGCGAGAGCACTGCGAGGCCTTTCGCAATGTGCTGCAAGAGGGAAGTAAAGTGCATGCATTTTGCCGAACCGGAAACCGCTCCAGCCAGGTTTGGGCGGGGGCCAAAATCCTGATGGGTGCAGATAAAAAGCAACTGCACTCCCAGGCTCAAGGGGCGGGTTTTGATATTAGTGCAGTACTGGTCACAATCGAACCTTAATCTCATATATTTTTCAGCAGTCAATTCTGGCTGCTGGTGATTAACTATTCTCTATGGCGGTACAACCTGGTGCCGTCTCTAATCTTTCTTGAGTCCTGCGTATAAGGGGGCCGTGGATAGAGAAAAATGTGAGCAGTAAATGATGGCCAAGCAGCAGTTTTCCAGATGGTTTCCTATTCTCAACACCCTTACTTTTTATGATCGGGACACCCTCATTCGGGATCTTTTGGCTGCAGCAATTGTTACAGTACTGTTGATTCCACAGTCTCTTGCTTACGCTCTACTCGCCGGTTTGCCAGCTGAAGTAGGGCTCTATGCCAGTATGGTGCCCCTTATCGTCTACGGTGTTTTTGGCACTAGCAATACTCTGTCGGTGGGGCCGGTTGCTGTGGTTTCCCTGATGAGTGCTGCCGCATTAGGAGAAGTTACAGCGTCAGGTGCTGTGGACTACCTGAGTGCCGCTGCCGCTCTTGCGCTTTTATCTGGGGCTATCCTCGCAGTACTGGGTGCTTTGCGTCTTGGCATGCTCGCTAACTTTCTCTCCCACCCAGTGATATCTGGTTTTATCACTGCCTCTGCCTTATTGATAGCACTTAGCCAGTTGCGGCATCTGCTGGGTATATCTGCCAGTGGTGATACTGCGCCCGAATTGCTTGTCTCCCTATGGGAAAATTTAAGTGCAGTTAATAACCTGGCTTTAATAACCGGCTTGGGAGTCGTGCTGTTTCTATATTGGGCTCGAGCTTATGGGGCAACACTGCTGAAAACCTTTGGTTTATCATCGGGCACTGCCGAACTCCTATCTAAAGCTGCTCCAGTATTGGGGGTGTTGGCAACGATTGGTTTGTCATTTTGGATGGACTTTGAAGTGCGGCAAGTAGCCTTGGTAGGTCTTATTCCTGCAGGTTTACCATCGCTGACCGTGCCCAAAATATCGTTGCCGTTACTTGAGACTTTACTGGTGCCGGCATTAATGATCGCCATTATTGGCTATGTGGAGTCTGTATCTGTTGCCAAAACCCTAGCGGCTAAGCGCAGGCAGAGAATTGATACCAATCAGGAATTGGTTGCCCTGGGTATGGCCAATGTGGGGGCTGGTCTCTCTGGCGGATTTCCTGTGAGTGGAGGCTTCTCCCGCTCTGTGGTGAATGACGCAGCTGGTGCGCAAACGCAATTCGCCAGCATCTTTACCGCGGTGGGCATTGCCCTGGCCGCACTCTTCTTAACCCCGTTTCTTTACTATCTCCCCAAAACCACTCTGGCTGCTACGATTATTGTTGCAGTTCTCTCGCTGGTGGATTTTTCTATCCTGCGGAAAACCTGGCATTTTGCTAAGGCGGACTTTCTAGCAGTAACCCTGACTATCGCCGTTACACTGCTGTTTGGAGTAGAGCCCGGCGTTGCCTGCGGGGTAGGTGCTTCGCTGCTGTTATTTATTTATCGAGCCTCCAAGCCGCATATTGCGGAAGTTGGATTGGTGGAGGGGACGGAGCACTTCCGCAATATTCATAGGCACCAGGTAAAAACTGTTCCTGAGATTCTTAGCTTCCGTGTAGATGGGCGGTTGATCTTCTCTAATATTGGCGTTTTAGAAGAGCGTATCTATGCAGGCCTCGCCAGTAATCCTCAAGTGAAGCATGTGATATTGATGTGTAGTGCGGTGAATGAAATAGATTGGAGTGCCTTGGAGGTATTGGAGTCTATCAATGGCAATCTATTGGATAGAGACATTCAACTGCATCTGTCGGAAGTTAAGGGGCCAGTGATGGATTGCCTGGAGAGGAGTAGTTTTCTGCAGAAGTTATCTGGAGATGTATTCTTGAGTCAGTACCAAGCATTTTCTTCTGTTGTAGAATATTAACCTTAACTATTCGTAATCCACTTAGATGTTTTTATTAAAAATGGAGAGCGAGGCTCTCCATTTTTAAGTTGTTAGTGGTTTCTCTATGGCTGAATTAATTAATGCTGTTTGAGTGGTAAATCATCGCTTGCCAAACATTTTGCTTGCCGCCACCGTAGTTGTCATAGGTAGGGTTCTTGATGTATGACCAGGCTACTTTACCGTTACCAAGGAAAATGGGTTCATCTAGGCCACCCCAACCATATTTAGTCAGTTTTACTGGCCCTTCTAACACATTCAGGTCTGCGTCAATCTCCATAACATAATAGGCTTTAGGGACCAGCATACGCATTGCGCCATTCTTAGCTGAACTTCGGTTATATGACAAGTTGTCGGAGATACACTGAAATTGTGCGTAGCCAAACAGGTAGCGACCATTTTTCAAATCGATAAGTTGAGGGTCACTGATTTGACAGTCGGGCTCCTCTACCAGCCATTTGAAGCCTTGCCCCTCGATACTGCCGTTACCATCGACTTTGGCGATGCCAATACGGGTTAAAGAAGAGGCGTCCAAGGCATCGCCTCCGCGTAGGCCCTGTCTGGAGATGGTTGGGTTGGCGCTGCTTGACATATATGAGAAGAAGCAATTTGTACTATCTGAACATTGCTCATCAAAGGGGCCTCCACTACTTGTATCAATGCCGTATTTGCTTTGAAGGAAGCTATTCATTTCCTCGTCATCGATATACTTGGGGGAGACGATAAGCGATAGATTTGTATCTTCATCAACCGGAACTACCGTGTGCCCACCTCCATTGGAGAAGAATGCATTGTCGGACGGGACCAGGTAATTGTAATTTCCTTCAAATCTACTGGTTGAGGAAGTATCCTCCATTTTGATAGCAATAGTGTTTAACCCGCGAGACTGATTATATTTGCCGCCATCGCTGGTACAAATTGCTCCATATTTTTCATTGTCTGGGTTATAGAAAGCCCGGATATTTAATACATGGCCATAGCCACAAAGCCAATACCAACCCCTATTATTGCTGCCACTCATGTTTAGGGACCAGTTATCCCGATCAATGACGGTCATTCCTGCAGAATAGTGGGAGCCACCATAGCTGCCGTCAAAAACTCGCGCTGTCACGGAGAACGCATAGCTGGTACGGCCTTGGCTATCATTATCCACATAGATAAGCTCCTGGGCTCCGGCATGGCCACCACCGTGCATCTTGTTTACAACATAGGCTGCGGGCTTTTCACTGAGCGGTTGATTGTCCCACTCCATTAGCCAGATCTGGTCGTTATATTTATAGCCTCTCTCACGAATGTACTCGACCATCGCGTTATAGTCGGCTTCAGAGAGCTGATCGACGATATAAGCCATCTCCTCTTGCATCTCATTTCCTTTAATTGTCTTAAAGGATGGAGAATCACCAAAATCGGTCTCAGGGAAATTGGCTTTAAGCCCGGGGAGGAAGTCCTCAAATGTTAGGGTTGGATGATCAGTAAAGTAGCCGATGTACTGACTATGATTGGTTGATATCATCAGGCCGATGTCCCTTTCAATACGGGCATCAATAGGGCTGATATTGTCCTCCATTTTCATCCAATCGCTGCCGTATTGCTCTACCAAGTCACCCTGAACCTCATAACGCTTGTTTGCCTGGTATTCAGTGTTGCACAAGACCGCAACCCGGGAGCAATCTGAGCTGGCCGCAATTCCATGCGACTCGTAGCATTGTTTTAGTATCGTTGTGTTACCGGTTTGATCGAAGCTTGAAGTCTCTGGGTTATATTGCAGCTCATAAACAGTGCCATAAGTGACTTCATCATCTCCACTACCCTCGCTTAGGGTCTTGGAAACAAATATCCGAGGTTTATCAGTGTCAGTTGCGCAGGCAGCCGTGTAAGTTCGCATGGGGACCGACTTTAGGGTGTCGTCCTGGGTGCTGTCTGTCCTGGCAATATAGTGTGGGAGCCCGTGAACCTCTTGAGCATTGGGTTGGCCATTCGGTAGGGTGATATCCCGAGAAGTAATTCGGGCAAATCCCAAGTCTGCAGTTTCAATATCGCCAACAGTCACTGTGCCGGGTTCATTGTCTGGAAGTGGTGTAGTGCTACCTGATCCGCTGCCGCCCGTACCACTGCCACCTGTGCTACCTCCGGAGCCCTGGCCACTACCATCTCCCCCTGTGGATGGGGATGGATCGGAATCCGAAGAGGAGCCCCCACCGCCACCGCATGAAGCCAATACGACAGTAAGTGTCAGTGCCAAAATTTTCTTGCTAAATAGCTTATCCATAGTCTGCTCAAAGATACATTATTTAAATCGAATGCAATGTGGGAACTTGTGGACCACTTCACAATGTTGAAAAGGCAAAATTGGGGGACCATTCTAGTTCCCTCTATTTACTTTTCTGTGCAGTACTTAATATATCTTCTACTGGGTCACTATATTGAAAGGAAATCTGGTACAGGCCCTCTTCTTGATCAGTTGGAGAAGTTTTAAGTGGAATCACTAGAAGTTTTGTCGAAGGCTGAATGGAGAGTAAGAGTACCTATTGGTCAATGCCAGTGTCTGATTTTTATCAATAAGTGCGACTAACTTTTTGACGAGGTCTCGCAGTGGTAAAAGCTCGGTATCTTAGTTCATTTTAGAGTAACTTCGATTGCGATTGGCAAAAGGAATATATGTATGTCAGGTAAAATCTACCTGTTTATGAATAGACGATGTGTGCTTGATGCCCACAAATTTATTTGTCAAATGCTTCAATGATTTATGATTCAAGTGTCTTACAAGGTTTGGGTATTACACTTCATAACTGACAGCAAGTTTTGGATTTTTTGCTAGACAGCTTTTGCTCACCAATGCCAGTGGGCTAATTACTGGCATTGGCAGGCTCTTTTTCTTAATTTAATAGAAGACTGACTATTGGTATTAAAATAGCTGCAAATTTGGTTTGCGGATTGGATGATGGATCATTTGGATCAGTACCCTCTTCATACTCCTGAAGGTTGGTATATCCATCATTATCTGGATCATACCATGCGTCATTTACAGATAATGGATTAAGGCCATTGTCATATTCCCATTTATCATCAATTCCATCACCGTCTGTATCAGTCAGGTTTACATTCGTACCGATTTGACGCTCATGCCAATTGGACAAGCCATCATTATCGTTATCAATACGAATAGCTACCTCTGTAGATACCAATTCAATATCGGAATTTAAAACGCCGTGATTGGCACCGCCCGTTGACGTACAACCTGCATTGGTATGTACACCAATCAGGTGACCGGAATCATCTAACACGCCGGAGCCGGAGCTCCCTCCTGTTGTGTCCAAGTTTGCGTAGCGCATATAGCCGACCAAGCCGCCACTCGACTCTACGCCGTCATATTGGCCGGCGTCAACTACCTTTGGAATTCCTGCGGGATGTTGGATAATTGTTAATTGGTCATTCAGATTTGGAATATCGGCAGATAACGAGGCAGATGGAAATTGAGAGTTAGGGTTGCCTGCTAGCTGGACTACTGCATAGTCTAAGCCACCGTGCCTATATTCTACCAAGTCAACAATGTCAAACGATACTATGGATCTCAATGTGCCATTTGCATCATATTGATAATTAAATTCAACATGCATATTTGTAGCATGTTGTGCGGATGTAATTGTCCGCCCTGTGGTATTGTCAATAGGAGCATCCCATCCGCGCCCGTCATTGGTTTGCTGATCGAAACAGTGCCCGGCGGTTAAAAACAAATTGTTGGTTAGTAATGTACCCGTACACCACCTAACGTCATTGACATTTCCTGGGTTGTTATATAGCGCATTAAGGTTATTGTTCCATCGAATATGTCCGACAGCACCTTGATGCGTGTTAACGAAGTCTATGGTTGGCCCAAGCGTTCCGTTATAGCTCTCAACATCTTGCCAGTCAGTAGTGGGTCCACAAATAGATTCAGTGATAACTGCATCTGGAGGAGGGGGGATTTCATTCATCATTGATGAATGGCTGTCTTCGGCAAATGAGAATGATCCCGCGGTGACCAGCGCACCGAAAGAGACTATCCCTAGTATTGCATTTATATTCATTATTGCTTCCCTATCGTTTATGTATTCGCAAATGCGAAGCTAGTCGCCGCCCAACATTGGTTCCACTGAGTAGATATATTTACAATTTAACCCGGGCATTGTGCCGGAAGATTCCAGGTAACTATTGGCAATGCATATCCTATAATCAAGGATACCTTCCCCTTTTCTGTAAATGCGCCAATATGAAAGGCAACTTTTGGATAGAATTTTGTGGTTTGCACCAATCTAATTTAGTGATTGATGCTTCACAATGGTTCTGCTGATTTCAATATTCAGCAAGAGTTTGGTGAAGCATTCTTCACCAAACCCTAAAGTTCCAGAAGCATCTTGGTTACTTACTAAAGCTGTTCTGGCAGTTGGTGGTACCAAAATTAAGGTGCTCCCTAATAGTCCTGGTACACATATCTAATATACTGATGGTTTTCCGGGTCACATGATGGAACCCCAAGCTTAACGCTCTTTCCAGTAGTGGCCGCATTTAATAGCATGGCATACCAAGCTTTCGCCGTTTCCGGTTGAGAGTCCAAGCTGAAACGCCAATAGGTATTTCCTACGGTACTCTCTAATTTACAGGCATCATCTTTTAATCGGAAGTTGACGATGTTGTCATGAACATAGATTCTAGCTACTGGACCAACTACAGCATCAGCTTGAACATTCGCAGCTAAAGCTGCAAGACCCAATAATAGGAATTTTTTCATTTTTAAGTGGCTCCTAGCCAAGGTTTTGTGTGAGTGTCCTTCAAGATAAATTGTACCAAATACCTTGATATCCTTTTGCCTCTACAACAGGAAAGCCTGTGTGAGCTTATTGAGTTGGGTGTGAAGTTATCTGCACAACTCAACGTAAGGAAATTAATTTTTATTTCAGTATTGGTAGCGCCACTGATGGTATATTTGTAAATATCAATGCGTCAATAGGTTTAATGCTATTTTTTGCGGAGTGTACGTTTTGTGGTTTTTGTAATTTGATGTAATTTGCCGTTTTATTGGTGATAGTAGTTTTTAGATGATTAATGGTGTTGAGTTTCTATTTGTATAATTTGAATCTGGTCGTTAGTTTTAAGGTGAGTTGAATTAATAGAGGGATAAGTGGTGTATATTTTTAGCGTAATTTGTTGGCGGTGAATTCAGGACACCTAAAAATTGGAGATAGGTACTAATAAGGTTGTTGGTACCAGTACAGTATCGGCAGATATTTATTATCAATTTAGGGCTAATCGGCAGTGAAAAACTGAAAGGTATACTTGGGGTTCGAACCTCGTGGTTTTGGGTAATTGAAGTCGGATTATGTATCCTGGACTCAATTTACTCGCGACGATACTCATCGTTAATGCTAAATTCCATATCTGTATCACACAGGAATTCCCATTTTGCATAGCGAGAGGTGCAATGATAATAGGGTATCGTGCTCAAAGAGATCTGAGCGCTACGAGGCAAAGGCATTAATTATATAAATGTGTATATTTGTGCAGCATTTGATTTTGCAGTCTATGCTGTGTCAATATTTATGGCGCTTATAGCTACGAGTTTTGTGGGTGCTCCGAATCTATGCACAAGGTCAAATTAATGAAAATTGTGGTGGTAGTAGTGTTACTGATAATCAGTATCACCTATTTTACTAGACCGGAAAAAGCAAGTGAGTTACTTGCTGAATACTGTCGAGGTTCCTATCCGGATATGTCATTAGAGAAGTGTAGACAGCAAATAAGGACCCCTAAAATCAGGTGTGATGTTCTGAAAGGTACCCTGGAGAAAGATGATGTGTGCGTAAGGTGGGGGCCGCCAAAAGGTTCTCGGCGGGCTCTTGATAACGATATTAATTTATAAATAAATATTTTAGAGGTTTCACTGATTGTAGCCATACGTGATAAATTTCGATACCTGATGTATTTAATAAAGTAGTTCAAACCAAACTCATTTAAAACTAGTACTCAATACGAGCAACTTTCGCAATCTTTTCCCTTAGCCATTTATTTGCCGGATCATCCTTATTTTTTAAGCTCCAATAGGCTTTCATAGAGTATTGGGGAAGGCTGACCGGTGGAGTAAAATGCACAATATTGAATTTTCCGGCAATAGACTGGATAAATTTTCTTGGCGCGGTGAGGATTCCATCACTACATTCTACAATGTAGGGCGCACTGGAAAAATTTGCTACTTTAAATTGAACATTTCTGGACAAGCCAATTTCTTCTAGTGCCTTGTCAACCGTTCCGCGATTATCTCTCCCTGTGCCTGCCATAATATGCGGATATCGACAAAAATTATGAATATTTTTTTTGTCTTTCAAAAATGGATGCTCATTTCGTACCGCGGATACGAAATCATCTTTATACAAAGTTTTTACCACCAGGCTTGGATGATTTGATTCCATAACACTGATAGAGAGATCCGCTTCACCGCTCTCAATTTGGTTGGCGATCCTGTGCTTATCTAACTTTATAAAAATAATCTGGATTCTCGGGGCGTCTTTTTGAAGTGATGCTATTAGAGGGGGAGCGATACTCTGCTCCACCAGGTCGCTCGTTGCGATATAAAAAGTGTGCTGGGTACTTGCAGGGTTGAATTCTTCTTGATTTAAAATATTCCGCTCAAAGTCATTTAACCAGCGATTTAGCGGTGTTTGTAGGGACTCAGCTCTTGGAGTCAGCACCAGTTGATTACCCTGTCTTATGACCAATGAGTCATTAAAGCTATGGCGGAGTTTCTTCAGCGTATGGCTTACCGCAGATTGCGTTAGCCCTGCACGCTCGCCTGCTCGGGTTAGATTTCGGGTCTCAAAAATAATCTGCAGGAGCCTAAGTTGGCTTAGCTCAATGTCCGAAATATTGCTCATTCTAACCGGTCTCGGCTATTAGTTATGTTCATAGCTATATTAAATTAATTAATTTCATTAATAAACCCTAAGGTCCTATTCTGCCGCCACTTCAATTGTTTCAACCCCAATTTCGAGGAAGTGATTATGAGCTTGAAGAAACTGCTTGCGATGGCAGCATTGCTGGTGAGCCCACTGGCGATGGCAGACAACGTTCTGGTTGTGATGTCAGACGTATCGAAAATGAAGCTGAAGGGTGGCAGTGACTACAAAACGGGCTTCTATTTGAATGAGCTTATGGAACCGGTCAAATTGATGATGGAAGCTGGTCACACAATAACATTTGCCACCCCGATGGGGCTGGCGCCGACACTGGATCCGGTTTCGGATGCGCCTGACCATTTCTTGGATACCAGTCAAGAAAACTACAATGCCCATAGAGCTTTATTCAACCAGCTTATGCTGACTGACAAAGATCACAGTCCAGTAGTCAGCTTTGCGCGTATAGAGCAAATCGGGATAGAGAATTTTGATGCGCTGTTTGTGCCGGGAGGTCATGCACCTTTAGGTGACTTGGTATCCAATGATCAACTGGGTAGCTTCTTACGACATTTTAACGCCGAGTCCAAGCCTACCGGTTTAGTGTGTCACGGCCCAGTTGCGCTGCTGTCCGCATTGCCAAACAGCTCGGAATTTGAAAACCAAATGAAAGCCGGTAAGAAAGCTAAAGCTGCCAAAGGGTGGGTGTATGACGGCTACAAAATGACCTCTTTTAGTAACTCAGAAGAAGCTGTGGCTACTCAATACTACCTGGGTGGTGATGAGCTGTTCTACTGGCCTCAAAATGCACTCACCAATGCGGGCGGTAATTATTCCCGTAGCAAAGAAGATTGGCAGCCGCATGTAGTTGTTGATCGTGAACTGGTAACAGGCCAGAACAACAAATCCTCCATTGCTGTTGCTCAAGAACTTCTAAAATTGATGAAATAGTAGTCTATTTTAGTAACAGGCTTCTTCAGGCAAAGCTTCAATAAGAATCTCAAGGCTATAAAGAATGATTTCGGTAAATAGCCTATGCCTGAAGGGGCGGTATAAATGCCGTATTTTTCAAACTCTATTTTATACCTTTGAGTACCGTTGACGATAATCCAGGAATCCCTATGAGCACATCTACTATCTTTCAACCGAATAATGTCGCAGTTATTACTGGTGGTGCCAGTGGAATAGGTTTTGCAGCCGCAAAGGCCCTATCAAAAAGAGGGATGAAGATTTGTTTAGCTGATGTTAACAAAGAAAAATTGGAAGAAGCCAAGCGCGCTTTACCAAGTGACACTTTAATAGTAGAAACCGATGTAAGTGATTTTAGCTCGGTACTGGCACTCAAAGATAAAGTTAAAAAAGAATACGGCCGTATTGATTTTCTTTTTAACAATGCAGGCACAGCTGTTAAAAATGGAAGCTGGGAGAACTTAGATGGTTGGAATAAGATCATCAATACCAACCTTTGGGGGGTCATTCATTGTATTCATGCATTTGCTCCCGAAATGATAAGTCAAAGCAGCCCATCGGTTATCGTTACAACTGGATCTAAGCAGGGAATTACCACTCCACCAGGAAATCCGGCTTACAACGTCAGTAAAGCTGCGGTAAAAGCCACCGCGGAGGCGTTACAGCACTCTATTCGAAATACTCCTGGAAGTCAGGTCTCATCCCACTTATTAATTCCCGGCTTCACCTACACGGGTATGACTGGTAGCTCTAGTAAACCTGATGGCGCATGGACTGCAGATCAAGTGGTTAGTTTTATGTTGGAGAGCGTCGAGCGTGGTGATTTTTACATTCTTTGCCCAGATAATGACGTAGATCGTGAAACTGATGTTAAACGTATGAGATGGGCTATGGGGGATATCATTAACAATCGCCCACCACTCTCTCGTTGGCACCCCGATTACCGCGAGGCATTTGAGGCGGAGATGGGTAAACAGTGAGAATACTATTTTCCTAGTAGGAAATATAATCAGAATTATCTAAATGGAATGCAGGTAGGATTTAATTCAATTTTGTAATTGTTTAAGTCCTATACCTGTATGGTACTAGATAACTGCTTTTAAGGTTTTCATTCCTTAGACTGGTTTTTCAAAAATATCGTATGTTTTTCTTATTCGGCACGATATGTCTGGCTATTTGCTTACTAAAAATTAGACAAAAGAGCTGATAGATAACCAATCCGGCTCTTTGTGCTGAAGTCCTTTTTTCTTAATTTTTTAAAAACTCCCTGATTGAATATCTGATCAATAGGGGTGGCTTATAAAGCCTTTTGTGTACTGATTTTTTAGCTATTGTTTTTGTTCAGTACTATATACATAAAATTAATTCTATTGATGCGCGTACAAGTTTTAATCTTTGCAGCAGCTGATGTGATGAAAAATTTAAGGAGACAATCATGACTCAAACAGCGCTTATTACTGGTTCAAATAGTGGTTTCGGTTATCTCATTGCCAATACACTTGCAAATAATGGCTATAAAGTAATCGGCACCATGCGAGGTCCAAGTGGCCGCAATGCTTCTGTAGCCAATGAGCTTATTGCTAAAGGTATCGTTGTCGTCGATATTGATGTAACCGATGATGAGAGCGTCGCCAAGGGTATTGCTCAAGCAACTAAAGAAGTCGGTCCAATTGATATATTAATTAATAACGCGGGAGTCGGTACGCTCGGGTGGCAGGAGAGCTTTACCATCGAGGACTTTAAAAAGGTTTTTGATATCAATGTTTTTGGCGTTCAGCGTTTAATACGTGCAGTGTTGCCGCAGATGAAACAACGCCGCAGTGGAACTCTCATTCAAATATCAAGCATTTTAGGCAAGTTCGTATTACCTTTTCTTGGTTCTTATAATGCCACCAAACATGCGGTAGAAGGAATGGCAGAGAATTATCGCGTAGAGCTGGCGCAATTTAGTATTCAATCTTTAATTGTTCAACCAGGCGGATTTGGAACCGATTTTGGCTCAAACCTGTTAAGAGCAAGTGATAAAGAAGTGGCTGCGAGTTATGGTGAATATGCAGATGCCCCTGAGCAAATGTGGGCCGGTACTCAGAAGGGCCATGAATCAGAGGATGCCCCCAGCCCGCAATTGGTTGCAGATGCGGCTCTGAACTTACTGAAGACGGAGCCTTCAAGTCGACCGTTTCGAACAACTGTGGACGGTACTGGATTGAACCCTACGATCGAAAAGATCAATCAAGTGACCGAAGAAGCAATGCAGGAAATTTATTCAGCATACGAAATGGGTAATTTATTCCAGCTTAAAAAGTACTAATCTGTTCAAGGTGTAGTAGCAATCTTATGTGCTTGTACAGATATAAAGGTACCTTATATTTTATATATTTAGATTTCACATGCTCTTAAATGTGCCTTGGATTTTTATCGCAGATAGTAAAAGCCCAATTATTCATACAGCCATTAGTACTGAACGGAAAATACTATTAAAGAGGCGCTGTACGCTATTAGATTTCCTGAGATAGAGGGGCGGAATAGTAAGCAATCTGATTTCAATGGGTATTCAGAATTACTATGGATAGAAGTGCATTGGCCTGCAGCCGGTATTCCTTTTCTAGAGCTAAGCATATCATTTACTGTGGAAGTCTGGGCGGAGTTTGGCATCTGGTAAAGTGAAACCTTGTGCAAATTAGGCTAGCCATTGAAGTGTGTAAATGAAAAATTACTAATTCAATAGTATTTAGGGGTGATGCACGATATAGGCTATTTTTAACTTAATATGGGTGAGCATATAAAATACCAATGCTCACCCATATTTTGCTAGAAATTATCCTGTTGTCTTACCTGATGCCAATTGGCTCCAAAGTCAGTTGACTCATAGAAGTCCCCATTAGCACCATCACAGGATACCAACAGGCGGTCGGCAATCTGAGGGACTATAGAGGTACAATAGTCTGTCGGCGGTTCATTTTCGGTTGCCACCCAGCTCTCCCCACCATCGGTGGTGGTTAGGATTTTGACTTCAGTATCACGAGTTCCACCAGAAAAGCTATTTAACGCAAAGCTTACAATAGCAATAGCATCATTTTCATTGGAGAACCAGGGAACGGATCGGAATGTAAAGCTCTTTTTACGACATGAGTTTTTTGGAGATTTATTATCCGGGCAGCTTCGGATATAGGTTGTTATTTTATTCTGAGCGCCATTTTGGTCGATTTTATGATAGGTTGGCTTTCCACTCAATGACCAAAAGCCAGCTTTTTCAATACCTAGCTGAACAGCACCAGCATCAATAATTGCTGAAAATTCAAAGTCATTAACAGATCTTTCGATCATCCAATTGTCGGGGTTATAAATGAAAATTTCGCTATTGATTGTCGCAAATACGGTATTTTCGTAGATTGAGTGGTTACGGATATTTATATAGTTCTGCCCATTGAGTTCAAATAGTGTTGTGTTGTATATGTGGCGATCTATTTTTTTTGAGTGAGCCTGTTTGTTTTTTATTTCAGCTTCTAATCTATGATCCCATCTTTTACTCGAATTAGTGGAATAGCGGTTAATTAGTCTCCATTGTACATCTGAACCAGATACGGCGCCTCTTAGAATATCTAGCTCAAAGTCACGAGCAACCAAAATCTCGATTTCTCCTGTATCAAGCATTCTTAAATGCTCTACATGAGAGTTGTGCTCTAGTGATATATCTAGCCAATCCCCAAAAGCTGGACGCCAGAAAAGAGCTCCTTCACTACCCCCTACCACCAGGTCACCATTTTTATTTTGAGCGATGGCGGTTAATTCATGATTAGTGTCAACAGCATCAAGCTCCCACTCTCCTTCAGAGGTCCGCTTGATAAATACACCAATCTTTCCTAGAAAATAGATAGAATTGGCCGGCGAAACATACTGCTCATTGTATGTCACAGGATTCTGTGCAATAGATATATACGTTGATTCACGTTCCTCATCATTTTCATCAACATGCCATCCATTAAGTACCTCAGGGTTGTACTTAAGGAATGGGAAGTATTTCGTAAGCACTTCACCTTTCTCTGATTCTGGGGCTCGAATCAAGAGGTCAAGATACCTATCACCTTGAGGTTTCGGATAATAGATTAGTGTGCCGAGGTCTGTTACCTCTCCCTGGTTTACGGAGAAGGTTCCCAGTTTTTCATTTGCACTGACAAAGCGGCTATACCATCCATTACCATTGGCGTAAAACGCTCGAATGCTACTCAGAGAGTAGTTTCCAGGTTTGACATAGGAGGCAAATACGGTCGTGCCATTTAATTTTGGCTTTGCGGCTAGGAGGCGCTCCGGCTTTATTGACTTTGACTCATTCAGGTTTTCAGGGTTGATTGTAAGCTGATTAAAGGGTAGGGGGTTACCTGAGGCATTGATGATCCGAGCGACTACGATACCCTCTTGATCATTAATAGGAGTGCTCTCTTCCAGAGCAGGCAGTATATTAACCTGCCCCGCACAGCCCTGTATAATTATTGTACAGGTCAAAAGTATAAGTGGGTAAAACTTTATACATCTGAAGGGTTTTATCCCGGGCATATTACTCTCCATAATTTTGGTCGATGCCTGCTAATTGTATTGCAACTAGCTCTAAGATAATATTCTCAGCCGTATCATTCATTTGCAAACCTGAACTTATGGAAGCGGTATCTTGACGCAAAATCTGGAGAATAAAAGGCTGGTAGAGTGTAACTCAGGCCGAATGGCCCTCTTTTTAAAGAGTGCCATTTTTACTGCGCTTTTTTTATCGGAGTCAGTAATTGCAAGAACTCTATCACTGGTATCTTATGAAAATCCACCTGATTTGGGAAGTAGGCAGGGATATGTACTGGTGAAGCTTGATGTGGATGGAACGGCGCCTTCGATCGAATTTTTTAAATTGTATTCCAACGGAAGCACCTACTTAGAAAGTGGGAAAAAAACCAGGCTGAGAAAAAATAACCGTTACCATATCAGCCTAAAGGGTAAGCCCTCAGGCTATTACTTAATGGCTATCCCCTCAGGCCTTTACCAAATTACTCAAATTAATGCACCTTATTTTAATCTTCCATACAAGCTAGATACGTCTAGTCGACGTACTTGGCGTTTTCATGTGGAAGCAGAAAAGACCAATTACATTGGCAGCCTGTTCATAGGTAAGCAGAGAAAATCAGATTCGATTGAAGTTTATTTAAAAAATCGTATAGCAACAGATTTTAATGAAATCCAAGCATCACTTGGATCGTTAACTGAGTTATATCCTCTAGTGTCTGGCACGGGAGTACAAGATGTGTTCTTTAATAGTTGGCAGGGTCCGCTGGAGGTAGAGCAGTGAAGATTGTTTGTCAGCTAATTCAATTAGCTTTGTTGAGTTTCATAGTAAATGTTGGGTCGGCAGTTGCGATGCCTGCTGAAACTTACTTTAAGCCCGTTGAAACTATGACGGCTCAGATTAGTCCTGATGGGAAGTT
Organism: Microbulbifer variabilis ATCC 700307; assembly: GCF_000380565.1. Classification (GTDB taxonomy): domain Bacteria; phylum Pseudomonadota; class Gammaproteobacteria; order Pseudomonadales; family Cellvibrionaceae; genus Microbulbifer; species Microbulbifer variabilis. The sequence continues at coordinate 124,420 of NZ_AQYJ01000026.1, read as the reverse complement.
TGTAGCCTCTGTAGCTCAGGGTGATGAAAGTCAGAAGTTGGTTATTTGGAATAGTGTGGATGGATCTAAGAGAACATTGATTGACCTGAAAGCCTTAACACCTAGGGATGCGTCAATCCGATTCATTCGCTGGATCGGTCCTAGATATATTGTTGCGCAATTTATGGAGTTAAAAAAAGGTGTTAAAAATTTACTCGATACCAAGCCTGCTTATCGTTTATTGGTGCTCGATGTTTTAGGTTCTAAAAGTTTACCGCCAAAAGTATTTGAGGTGAAAACATCAGGTTGGTTAGTTCATGCCTTACCGGATGAGCCTGGGTATTTTCTATACGCCAAGAGTGGGATTTACTCCAAGGTATACAAGATAGACGTATCAAAACTGAACTTGCTTAACCAGAAAGCGAGTAAGCTTGTACGAAAAGATGGCGGTCAATTTACAGCTCAGAATGAAGTAGCCTCGGTTAAGGGCTTTGCCGCACGATGGTTCTTTGACCTGTCAGGTCAGCCAGAATCTGCTCTGTATTTCGATGAAGGGAAGCTTCACCTAAGTAGGATTGCCGATGGTATTTCTTCAACTCCAATAAAGAGTTGGACGAAAGAAGAGTTAGAGGAGAAGCCATCTGCAGGTGAAAAGTATGGTGTTCTTATTCCGGTGTCTATTAGCCCTGAGGATGGTGCTTACTTTTGTCTGGATACAACTGCTGAGAAAGATCGTACTGTTTACCAGTGTAATTTTTCCACTGGGGAAGAAAGTGTAGTTTACCGATCAGATAGCTATGATATTGTTGATCTGATTATAGATGAATCAACGGGTGCGTTAATTGGTGTAAAAGTTGTTAGAGATGGAAAGCTTGAGTATCAATATATAGATGAAAGCATACAAGTAAACGATGGCATGACCAGTTTGCTGGAAACAACGGTGGGAGCAAGTATCGATAATACTGTAAAGCTTTACTTTAGTGAGACCCACGATCAGCCTGGACGCTATTTCATCCGAAAACAAGGGCAGAAATCTGATCAGCTTGTTGCCTCTAAGTTTCCTCATTTAGATGGTCGGCTTGAGAGTCGTCAATTTCATGACTGGATTCAAGTAGAGGGAATAGATATTCCTTATGTTTTGAATATGCCGAAGGGAAACGGGCCATACCCTCTTATAGTGATGCCACATGGTGGCCCATTGGGTATTTTTGATCATCAGTATTTTGATTATTACACGCAGTTCTTTGTGGCGAATAAATATGCTGTTCTTAGAGTGAATTATCGAGGATCGAGTGGCTATTCAGCTGAACTGGAAGAGGCCGGTATTCAGCAGTGGGGTAACTTGATGCTTGAGGATATTTATCAGGCTACAAAGGTGGTTGGCGCTCGTAAGGATATTGCGTCTTCACAAATTTGTGCAGCAGGGGTGAGTTATGGTGGTTATGCAGCATTGATGATGGCTATTAAACATCAACAATTATTTCGCTGTGCAGTTAGTATAGCTGGTGTTACAGATGTTAACTTATATCTTAACTCCCCTTACACATCAGAGGCTCAAACTAAGTGGTTACAAGAGAATGTTGGTGACACTGTCAAAAATTACGATCTCTTGAAGGATATCTCTCCAGTATACTTGGCTCAAGAACTTAGTCGCCCAGTGTTTATTATTCATGGCGAGAAGGATGAGGTTGTCGATATAGAGCATATGCATCGTATGCATATGATGTTGAGTAAATTTAATAAAGACTATGAGTGGAAAGTTTATCCAGATATGGCTCATGGCCCTGCTGATAGTGAGCATCACGTAGCTGTTTTTAGCTCAATTATCGAATTCATAGAAAAAAATATGAAGTGAATTATCATTTTGATGGGTTTCTAGGGTGTGTCCTAATTATTCTGTAATATCTTTTTAGCAAACTAGAATAGTTTCTTTCGATGAAGAGTGATTTCTGTACCTGACCAATTCACGGCTGTCCCTTTGTCGATATAATGTACTCTACGGTATGGCAGTAACTCCCCTTACTGCCTAAATTCTATTGATTTTCAAGTTATTTCATTCTCTGCTAGTACTAGTAGTAATTTAACTATTTAGGTTAATGTGGGGATACCCAGCAGGTTGGGGCTTCCTTGCTGGGGGCGTAGGGTTTCACTGACTGCTATTACTTATTCCCTTTCCTTGTTTAATGCGTCTATAAATTTCTTCACGGTGCACGGGTAGGGATTTGGGGGCATGTATTCCTATCTTTACTTGATTCCCCTTAACCTCTAATACTGTGATAGAGACATTTGTTCCAATTCTTAGGTTTTCGCCAGTTCGGCGCTTTAAGATCAACATATTCTTTTCCTACTGATACACATACTATGATTAGGCATTCCGTAACGGAAAGGCTTGAAGGGCGGTGTTTGCAGGAAATTTGAGGTGGGGCACGGGAACGGTAGGCGTAGAAAAAGAAAAGGCAGGCAATACGCTCCCAGAGCTTGGGGAATCGCTCCAAGCTGCTGAATGTACTCCACTTCATTGAAGACGAGCGGGTTTCTAGCGTACTATGCATGTAGCCACTTTGATAGTCTCTGTATCAATTTGGTTAGCTGGCCCCTGGTGTTCCCGCACCTTGGGTCAGCGCCTTTTACTTTCTCTTATGTCACGCTACCGTTCTCCTATAGGGAAATGGGTTATTTGAAAAAATCTTGGGCCTTTTACTTCTGAGCTATTTAGCAATAGAAGCCTGTTGAGTTGCGGCCCTAAATATCGATAAATATCTACTAATTCTACGCAGCTTTGACACTAAAACAAACTTAATAAAATCCAATAAGATTATTTTCGTGCCTATATTTTGTTCTTTTCAGTTGGATAAATCTGATTTTCCTCTTAAGAATTTCGGATTAAATTCGCGTTCTTTATAGATTCCTGTGTTAACCAGCCCCCGATGATTTATCAATTACGAGCATCTGGATGACTTAGGGTTTGTCTGTATGAATGGGCGCGCTAGTGACAGACTGGTTATTCAATTGGAAGGCGTATATGGGGAATCAGATTGTTCCTGATTTTCTGTAAAGTCCTCTTATGTAGTAAAGCTCTCAGTGTTCGTACAAACCCCTTATATTGAACAATAGTCATTCTGGAAGGTGGCGCTATACCCTGTTAGCCTCCATTGGATTGTGAATCGGGGACGGTAAGGAATATGCGGGAGTCGGATGTTGCCAATCGGTTGATAGAGGCGGCACGGGAGTGCTTTTTAAACGATGAGTACCACCGGGTAACCACTCGCCAGATTGGGTCTAAGGCGGGCGTGGCGGTATCAATGATCCGGTATTACTTTGGCAGTAAGGATGGCTTATACGAAGATATGATTCGTCAAACCTTGCTCCCCCTGATTAATGCGGTTGAGCAGCTGAGCCTCGATGGCGACTGGGATTTCGGTGACTTCTTCGATCTCTACTATGCCACAATGCAGAAGAATCCCAGGTTTCCAGCCCTAATCTTGAAGGTTATGGCACTTAATGAAGGGCCAGGAAAGAATGTTATTCGCCAACTTTTAGAGCGGGGGCGCCAGCGGGGTGCCAGGAGATTGGCGGAAATTCAGGGCGCTGAACCTTCGGACACTGGCATTGAATATGATTTGCTCAGGATAGCGTTTGTCAGTCTTGCCATGTTACCCATGCTGGCCAAGCCAGTTCTCGAGGAGCAAATGGGCCAGGAAATGGGGCCTGAGTTTTTAAAGCAGCTTGCCGATTTTAATGGCCGAATCCTAAAGGCTGGTTTACAAAATATGTAACCTTTTAAGTCTCTGTTTGTAATCACAGAGATGTTTCTTTTAATGGCTATTTTTATCGGATATTTGTTTCTGAGGAGTTCTTATGCCCGGGTCTATGCAAAAGAATAGGATTTCTAACTGGATCTTTCAGAGGGTTTCCAATGCGGTTTACAGTTTATGTAATATTCCAAACCGCCTGATGCCGCCTCCCTTTCGTTTGATGCAAATAGGATCTTTATTTTGGCAGTCTCGTTGTTTATACGCTGCTGCCTGCCTCAATGTTGCTGATCATATTGAAGATAAAGCCATTTCAATAGAGAAGTTGGCGGATTCTTGCAATGCTGACAAACAATACCTCTATCGATTGATGAGAATGCTCTGTGCAATGGGGGTCTTTAAAGAAGGGGAATCGAAATATTTCTCCCATAATAGAAATTCAAGGGTGCTTCGTACCAACGCTGACAACAGCGTAAAGAGCATGATCCTGATGCATAATTCACCTGAATTCAGTAGGCCATGGTTTACCAATTTTGAGGGGCATATCAAGGAGGGCAGTGTACCTTTTGAAGGTGTGTATGAGCGGGAGATGTTTGATTATATGAATGATCACCCGAAGGTTAGTGATCTATTTTCCGATGCAATGGATACTGTTGATCACCTTACCAGTTTACAATATTTGCAAGACTTTAACTGGGCAAATTTTGGTCGAATTATTGATTTGGGCGGCGCAAAGGGCAGTAAAAGTGCGAGTATCCTTTCTTCGTACAAACACTTGACTGCAGTTATTGTTGATAGGAGCAATGTAGAATCGACTGCGCGAGAGTATTGGCATACTCACCTGAATGATATTGTTAGGAAACGATTAGACTTTTATCCTGCTGATATCCTAAATGACCCACTTCCAAATGCAGTAAGTGATAAGGACATCTATTTGTGTGTGGCTATTTTTCACTTGCTAAATGATACCAGGGCTAAAGAGCTTTTGAAGAATATTCACCGGGCGATGGGTGAACACAATGCGACTTTAGCTATTGTTGATGCTGTACTGCCGGAGAAAGGGGCAGATCTCAATTTAGCGGCAATGGATATGCAGATGCTGATGGGAACACAAGGGCGTGAACGAACGGTCAGTGAGTGGAATAAGTTGTTTGTTCAGACTCCTTTCTACTTGGCTGAGACTGTCAGTGTGCGGTCTTTTGCTAAGGTGATGGTTTTAAAGCAAAGAGAGGAGTTAAAGTGAGCTGTCAGTAATTAAAGTGAGCTATCAATAATTGAGACATCTCTAATGTGGCCCCTATTCGACAGCAGGTATGTACCAATTGCCTGTAGAGATTTATAAAGAGATTTATAAGGAGTAAGTATTAATAGGCTAGGTGGGGCCTGAAATTTCACTTCAGGCCATTCGACACCAGTGGTGGTATCTGAAGCTCAATTTCCTTCGCTATGGCGAGAAGTGTTAAGTCTGCGCCGGGCACTCCATCCAGTTCCAGACCTACCGGTAAGCCATTATTACCCCGTCCAATAGGAATGCTTATTCCGGGAGCACCGGTGACTGCTGCTGTGGCATTGTTGTGTATGAGTGTATCCAGAGTCGGAAGCATTTTTCCGTTCAGTTCCAGTTGGTTAGATGACGTGCTAATGGGTTGAGCCTCGATCGGTGCTGTTGGGAATACAATCACGTCTAGTTGGTGCTGCCGGATGAATTTCAGGTAGCTGTCGCGTACTCCAGGCATTCTCTTTAAAGCGGTCTGATAGTCGGCATTTGATGGTGCCTTGGGGCCCATTACTGACTCCTGATAGACAGCCTTTACATCTTTACTTTTGATCATTGCAACCAACTCAGCCAGTTGGGTATTAGGCTGGTAGCTCGCCAGGAATTGGGTCATAGCGGTTTTCATTTGATGAAATCCGATAGGAAACCCAACATCAAGGACTGCACTCACTAATGAGGATAAGTCGATTTCTACTAAGGTGGCTCCCGCGGAGCTAAGGGAATGTAACGCAGCTTTAAAAGCTTGGTATACACCTGGTGAGAGATTATCAAATAGCGGGTGGGCAAGCCCCAGGCGCAGCTGATTGAGTGGCTTTGCCTGGGGTGGGGCAGACCCGGTTAATATTTCAAACAGATAGGCGGTATCCTCTACGTTGGCAGCCATGGGGCCTGGGGTATCAAACGCTGGCACAGAGGGCACTATTCCCTCGGTGCTCAGGCAGCCAGTGGATGGCCGAAAGCCCACAATTCCTGTGAGGGCTGCTGGCAGCCTGATTGAACCGGCGGTATCCGTGCCCAGGCCTGCAGATACGATCCCGGCGGCAATGGCTGCTGCTGTTCCCCCGGATGAACCACCTGGAAAGCAGCATTTGTCCCAGGGATTCCTGACGGCGCCATAGGCGGTGTTATTAGAGGTTACGCCGAAGGCGAGTTCGTGCAAATTGGTTTTTCCAATGACGATAGCTCCGGCCTTCTCTAGATTCTCAATTATTGGGGCAGAAGCCTTGGCCTGGAAGTTCATACCAGGCGTGCCGGCAGTCGTTTGCATACCTCTCACATTCATATTGTCTTTGACGACGATGGGAATACCAGCAAGAGGCCTGTTATTGCTGCCTTCTTTCAGCTCGTTATCAATGCGCTGTGCTTTCTGTAATGCGCCTTGCCTATCCAGGCAGATAAAAGCATCCAGCTCTGAGTGGGCAACCGCATTATCGCAGGCTTCTTCAATTAAGGATGTCGCTGTGATCTTTCTTTTACGGACCATCTCAGAAAGCTGGCGTAGAGATGTTGTCATGGTTTGGCTTACTGGCGGCTACTAGTTAACCTGGATATTAGAGTATTCACGGTGGAGTATTAGCGTAAGCATCATTTTCACTGGAAATATTTCTTCTCTCGAAAATCAGCGCCGCGCATCTAGTTGGGCAGTTAATGGAAAAAGCTCGATTGTTTTTCTATCTACCCCTGTGCTTTACCAGGGACAAAATTAAATCATTCAATTTATGACGTTTTTTGAGAAGTATTACCACAGGTAAAACCAAAGCTTTGTTCCAGGATTGGCTGCAGTTGCTCATCAGGAATATAACCCCTGAGCCAGCGCAGTGGCTTGCCATTGGGTGCTATTAGAAAACTGAAGGGGGTGCCGGGAGTTTCACCCAGCACTTGCTGGAGTTTTCGATTCACCTGGAACATGGGAAATTCCGGGCGCAATTTTCGATACTCAGCCAATAGTGCTTTGCGCGATCCGTTAATACCCAGGGCAAGTGGCTGGAACTGTTGTGAACACTTGTGTGTAAGCCGGTTGAGTGCTCGAACCTGACGAAAGCACCAGGGGCAGTCGGGTTCTACCAGTACCATCAGGCTTGGCTTGTCTTTGAAGTGCTGCAAGTTGATACGCTCAGGCCCGGCAAGGCTGCGCAATTCAAAATCGAATAGGGAAGTGGGAACTTCAGTCGCGCCAGTTGGCGCGAACAGAAGTGTGAAGAGTAAGAGCCAAGCTCGCATTACAGGTTCCAGTCGAAGCCCAGGTAGAATTCACGGCCGCGCAGGGGACCATAGATATAGGCTACGTCATAGGCACCACTGGCATCCCAGAACAGAGGGGTTTCCCCTTCCTCGACCTGGGTGTAATCCGTGAGATTGTTGCCGCCCAGATACAGACTGAGGTTTTCACTCACATCAAAGGTCAATTTCATATCCAGTGTCCAATAGGCGTCTGCGTTTGTGCTCTTAAGTGTGGAATCGCCCAGCTGGTTAAAGCCTTCGTAGCCAAATTCAGCCAGGTCATGAGATCCGATCCAGGTGGCGCTAGCGTATAGCATCCAGTAATCGGCTTTGTAATCCAGATTGAATAGCGCACGTTGCTCCACTGGGGCAATGGCAAAGGATTCCCGGAAAACATCGTCGTAATCGTAGGTCTCCAGAGTGCCGCCAATAGATAGATTGTCGTTCAGCGCATAATTGAGAGTAATGTCGGCAGCACCTACAGAGGCGCTTTCCTGCATTTGGGTAAGCAGCGGTACCCCGTCCTCGGTTTCACTTAATGCCGCGAGGTTGTCTACTTCGGTAAATGCCAATGACAGGGTACTGTTAAGGCGCTCTCCTTCGAAGCTCAGCGCATAAGTTGCAGATAGAGACTTCTCCAGACTTTCAATGTCGATGGCAAAGCCATCTCCGGCATCCAGGATGCCGTGATCCGTTTCGAAAAAGGATAGGGGGGCTCGGTAGCCTCGCCCCAGCGCTACGCGGGAGGTCCATTGATCGTTGTGCAGGTAACGCAGGTCTATACGCGGGGCCACCACAGTTTCATCGATCTCAGTACCGGGTTTTTGCTCGGCGACGAAATCGGCTTTGGCATTATCCAGGCGTATGGCTAGTGCCAACTCAAGATCTGGTGAGACTGTCCAGGTATCCTGCAGGTAAAGGCCGGTAGTTTGGTAGTCGAAACTATCTTCGATGTAGTTGTCGCTTTCCGCCTCCGCAGCAGAGTCGGAGCGCATGGATTCATCGCGAAGGTCGACACCAAACGTCAGCATATGCTGGTCGTTCAGGATCAGGTTGTTGCGCAGGTCGAAGTAATTGAGCGTGTCGGTAGCGCTGTAGTCGAACCCCTCGTAAAAGGAGTCCTGTTTATGCTCAGACCAGGCAACTGTCAGCAAAGTGTTATAGGACTCGTTAAATTCGTGTAGCCAGCTGCCGGAAATTTCACTGCGGGTGGTGGCTATCCATTCGGTGGTTTCCCAAGGTTTACCGATATATTGCTGTCGCACATCGTCGTCGACAAATAAGTGGTCAGACTCCACACCATCGTATCCGTGCAAGACTGAGCCAATGCTGTCTTCCTGGGGTCCACCAAAAATATTGGAGTCGGTGTAGGCCGTGCGAAGGATCAGGTTGTCCCTTTCGCCCAGGTCTTGCGAGAGACGCACGACGTAACTGGTATTTTCCTGTAACGGTGCTTCGCTGACGCCGTTATCATCGTTGTCCATCTGGTGATGTTTGTCATCCTGGATGACCAGCGATGTGCGGGTGCGTTCATCATCGCTCAGATAGCCTGCCATCAAGCCAAGAAAATAACTGTCGTTGTCCTCCATGGAGGCATTTATATTGACGCCAGTTTCTTCTATCTCCTTGGAAATCACATTGATGGTTCCGCCGATTGCTTCGGGTGCCAGCAGTGATGCGCCAGCACCGCGGGCCACTTCGATACGTGAGATGCCGGTGGTGGCCAGTGCATCTACCGCGTAGTAGCCAGCCATCATCGTGTGTAAGGGAACGCCGTCGGTGAGGATGGTGGAGTGCTCCCCGCGCATACCATTCAGCATTACCCGCTTGACGCCGCACATAGAACACTCATTGGAAACCCGTACACCGGGGGATTTCTCAATGGCATCCGTCAGGTTTACCGCTTGTTGGGACTTGATCAGGCTCTCGTCTACGACTTCAGTTTTCTGTATGGCGTCCAAAAGGGCGCCGCGTTCATACAGTCGCTGGCGGACACCTATCACTAAGGTCTCCTCCATTACAGCGTTTTGTCCGGAAGGCGCGTCATCGGCAAAGGAGGCAGGGATTGCGGAGCAGAGGGTGATGGCGATCAAGCTTTTGCGAAACATGGGTTGATTTCCCAGAAGTGAACTTTTCTCATATGGTAATGATTCGCATTTGCAAATCAAGTGGGCAATGGTGGTAGTTTTGGTGTCTTGGGGATTGGAGCGGGCGGAGTATGATTAGAGCCGGGCAGGTAGCCTGTTATTCAATGATTAAAAGTGACCGAAATTTAGAGTGAGGCCGCTTACATAAATTCAGGTCTGCCTAGCCGGGATGGCTGAGCCTCTATTGAAGGGAAAAAGTATATAGCGATTACCTATCTTTCTGGCTTTGCTGAGCTGAGTCACTCCGTATGTCTGAATGATTAATCTTTAATTAATTGCTGATATTAATATTGCCAAGCTGGTTAAAGAGGCCGTTTTTATTATTAAAATTTTTTGTACTCCCCACCTTACAAAAAGTGGGGAGTGACAACAGTTGCCCTTAATTACTCATCGCAAGGAACAATTTGTATATTCAAAAGCAACTGTGCTCCAACATCGGCAGAGCGTAAAGAAAATAAACTGTCAGCGCCGATTACTGTTGCAACGGTATCTGCTCTCGCAATAAGGGCCTCCCCATCGCACCCGGAATAGTAGGCAAATGGTGGGCGATCATTGAGGACAAAGTTCTCAAACCCAGAGCTATTCCAGTTATTGTCATGGCTTGGACCTTGGCTGCCAGAGAAAAAGTACTCTCGGTGGAAGTTGATATGTGACCCATCGGCAGAAAATACCGTGCCTCGCCAATCAATATCCAGTATTCCTACTGAAAATCCAGGTTCCACGCTCAAAGGCACCGCCAAGTTACAGTCAGAGCTGGCAATTGGGGTTACAGAGTTTGTAACTGCGCTGTACTTACTAAATAGAATAGCGATATTTTCGTTGTTATCTGTCGCAGTGGCTGTTACAGATCCTACGGGACAGCCGGTACCGTTAACAGCGATTTCTCCAATTTCAATTTGCTGCCCATCAATGAGCAATGTTTTTGCCAGAATTGGACCAGAAAAAACTGAACAAAGTGCGAGTGCTAGAAGTTTTTTAAACATTGATACTCTCCATTCCGTGAAAAGTTAAGAGGCCTGATCTTTATAAATCCTGTATGTGACATCTCGATTAATTGTTCTGTTTATAAAAGCTCCTTCTAGATTATTTGCCTCACACTGTAAAATTAAGATTTTTAATGTCAATTAATTACAGATGTAATTATTGGTGGTGGTTTAAGTTTGATTATATTTGTGGGCGGGGTCACGAATGAATTCAATGATAATCAATTAACGTGATAGGTCAGTGAGAGGGGTTGATCTAGGTATTGTGTGAGAGTTACCGGAGGAATCCTTGATAGTGTGTACAAGTTAGTGGTGCGCTATTTTTGTAACAGTAATGTTTCTATCGAATAATTTTTAAAGTAGTTGTTATAAATGGAATGCCCTGGCATAAGCTTGCCAGGGCTTCGAATAAGTTAACTACTTTCCAGTAGACTGTATGGCCACTATTTCAAAATTCCGATTTGCTTCAAGAAGGCATATTTATCCCATGTGACCCAGGTTTCTACAATTTTTCCATTTTCTATCTTGACAAACTCTACACCGTCCCAAGTGATAGTTTTATTTGTTGGAGTCTCACCCATAAATGAGCCGACATGCTTGGCACTGAGGGTCGCATGAGTGGCAACCATATTACCTTCGGCTACCTGCATGGTGTTGAGCAATTTCAAGTCTTTAAATGCGGCACGAAATTTGTCAACTTCGGCTAGAAACTCTTTCATATTCCGCTTTTGCGATTCAATTCCTGTGCCAACCGCAGAGTCAAGGTTGTTTATATAATTAGGTGCAAATATTGTGGATGGATCGATTTTTGAGTCACTTTTCCAAAAATCAATAGCATGTAAAGCAATTTTCTTGTTCTCTTGTAGGTTGTCAGATTGTGCAATAACACTGGTGGGGCCAGTGAGACAAAGAAGTATTGCCAAGGCTACTGGAAATATGTGTTTAGGCATAAAATCCTCCTGTCAATTGAATAAGTAATTCGATACTAAGTATGAGTGCTAGCGTAAATTGCGCCATCTAAATTGCACTCTGTCTGAGGAGATCTTGACGATCTAGTAATGGTTTCGGCATTTATATGGAATTATTCTGAATAACAGTGAGTAGATGATTAAGCGGGTGACTGCCTAGAGCAACGGTATATCAGTATTCTTAATGCTTGGTGTGTTTTTTATGAGTTTAGAGCCATTCTCGAGGGAGCTTGGTCCCCAAGAAGCACTATTTGTCGAGATGACCAGGCTGTCTCACGGCGGCTTGCAGTTTGTGTCTTTTATAAGGGTTTGCGAACCCTTAAAGGTAGGCCCTCTACGCGAGGGGTTGGCTTACCTTCATAAACGCCATCCACTTCTACGTGCTCGTGTGAAAAGGGGGGAGCGTCTGCGCTGGATTTGTGATGTCGACTTTAGGGATATCCCTCTGGAGATATGCCACCTAAAGAGCGACTTAAACCTTGAAGAAGCGTTTAAGACCCATGCGCTGAACTGTCTGGATAGTGAAAAATATGTATACAGTTTGAGGTTGTACCTTAATAAAGAGGGGCTGGTCGAGTGGGTTTCTATGATCAATATTCATGCAGTACTCGATGGCAGGTCAATAATGACACTGTTCTCAGATTTAGATAGATTTCTTCGCTCTAACACAAACCTTGAACAAGTCGAATCTCTGCCCCTACAGGAAAGCATAGCGAGCCAATTGGAAGCTTCTGGATATTTTGGAGAGGAAGAGCTTGAACATAAAAGCAAAGGAGATTTCAGCTGGGCAGTAGAGAAAGAAGCCGCTCCCTCTGAACGCAAGGCCTGTGCCATCTCATATCTCATGCCGCCGGAAAAGATTGATTTGCTGGCCCAGCTGGCTAAAAAAAACAAGGTAAAACTTACTGCGGTTTACTGCGCCATAGCATCAATTGCTGCAAGAGCTATACCTGGTTACAAAAAATTAACAGAAGTTATTCTGGCTATGGATGCACGAGGATTGTGCAGTCCTAATATACCTTTCGATCATATCGGCTCATTTTCAGAAACTACCAGTTTGGCTCTTCCTCCCAATGTTGTCTCAGCTGATATTATCGATGTTGCCGGAAGTTTGAATGAACAGATTGACGCTGTGCTACTCAAGCAGAGACCGATGACAAAAAATCTAAGTTCTGATTACAACATGGAAGACATAACCCGTATGGCTGCTGAAGTTACAGCGCAACAAAGCTCTTTCCCGGCAGGCATTATTGTTTCAAACGTGGGGAATATGCGCTTTTTAGCAGATGAAATACGATATTTTGAAATACAGAAGCCAATGATTACATTAACTAATGGCATAAATCCGCTAATGGTAGTCAATTATACGACCTACCGAAACTCGGTTTTTATTTTTGGCTATTGTGAACCTTTGATAAGTAAGGAAAGTATCTCTAAGTATATCGATGAGTATATGGATATTGTTAATGAGTTAATCTCAGGTGGTTGATCTTCAATCAGCTAGGGCAGGGCGTCTAGAAAGAACTTATCGGCTCTATTTTGGCTCCTTTTCTAAAGATTTTTAGGAGTAGGAGCGCCTAGAAATTTCCAATACCTTCACTAAGTAGCAAGTTAGAAAGAGTTAAGGGGGCTTGTGTCAATTGTCACAAGCCCCCTAGGGGTTAATAAAGTAAAAGTTACTTGTTGGGTGGCTTAGCGCCACACTCCCCATTGCCCGGTTGTGCCAGGTTCTTCACCCCTGGTCCACCATCCAGCAGTCCATGTTTGGCCATTGTGGCTTACCTGATCACCTGCGGTGTAGATCTGGTTGCTGTCCCAAGCTTGAATATTGGGATCAGTAGGATCAGTAGGATCAGTAGGATCAGTAGGATCAGTAGGATCAGTAGGAGATGAAGGTTCAACTACAAAGGAGTAGACCTCGTCATCCGTAGTAGAGTTACTGCTTACCGTTAATTTGAAGCTCAACTCATGATGTTCATTAGTTAAGCTTGACGTATCAATTACCAGTGCACCACTAGGTCCGGTCGCTGTTTCAACAGGGCTTCCACTTACTTGTGACCACGCGGTATCAGTGATATCTCCTGTGCTTTCTCCCGGTGAGAGTACCAGTAAATCTCCGTGCTCCACCTTTGCTATGTCGAGAGGTTTTAAAACCTTGGGCGTGATAGCGGCTATTAACTCGCTTCCATTACTTGTGATAGTGAACTCGCCGGAAGCGCGAGAATCTTTGGAGTTGAAATAGTTTCCATGTAAATCACCCTGGAAATACATGTAGTGGTTCATCTCCTCATGCCAGCGGCCGATAAAGACATTTCCATTGTGATTTGATTGATACCAGCCGGTAACCTGAGAGGCGAGCAGTCTATCCCAATCATTTTTATTGTCTTCGGTAATTGCCAGTGAAAATGATGAATGTTCCTCACCATTTTTATTGAATACCTTATAATTGACGGTGTCACCTACATCTACCGAATCGATATTAATGTCTTCTGGAATAAAGGTGTTGCCCTGGATGAGGTATGGCTCCGTAGTACCGGGATCAGGTTCGGTAGGCGGCTCAACATCACCATTTACAATGGTGATATCACTACAGTTGTAGAAGCCTTCACCCGCTGCATCTTCTCGCTGCCAGCGTACAAATAAAATTGCATTACCCACTCTATCTTCTGGAATAGTAACATTCATGCGATATTGACTATTCACAACAGGCACATTTCCCACCTCCTGGATAAGCTCCAGGTCATCCCAAGCAAGGGGTTGCGAAAGATCAGCGTTTGGTTTTGTTAGGAAAAATTGCCAGAAAGATGGGTTGTGTGGTGCTGTTGCGTGAAATACGTACTCGAAGGTTCCCGCACTGACTTCAACCCGGGTCCAGGCTTCAGTTGCTGCACCCATGCCCTTTTTCTGGGGGTCATTGGCATAACATAGAGTCCCATCAGGAATGGCATTTTTTACGGCTGTAAAATTATTGTAGTCAGGGATGTTGATAGAAAATTCATTGTGCTGCTGGAAAGGATAAGATCCAGAAATAGTTTTTGCCAGTGCGCAAGCGGGGTTAGGTGGTGTTCCAGACCAGATGTTTCCCTGGTCATAGCAAATTTTTTGCCTGGCCTTTGGATATTCAGACCAGCCATGAGCTTGAACCTGCATACTGAAAGGCATTAGTAGCATTGTTGCAATGGCACATTTAGTTCTTAGTAGCATGAAATTACTCCAGGTTTCTATATGTTTTTTAGGCCCGTTTTTCTTAGATGAATAAAAATATTCACGGTTATGGTTGAACTGTTAGCAAGAAAATCTTGCTGTTTGAGCGGCTCCGTTAAAAGGGGTTAATTCGGCCTGTTTGGCATTTTAAAAATAATTTCTTAGCATAAACTGTGAAGCAAGTTGGCTTTTCTTTGCCTTGGAATCTTTTTTACTGTGTCATGGATTTGTAGAAAAAAATTCTTGGATAAATTTATGAACTCGTTCACTTACACTAATTGAACTGACCCTCAGCTAGGGTGAGGGTTCCCTTTGATAGATTAATTTTCAGTTTTTCTGTCTGTTTTCTAGAGATGATAGTGAGGATTAACTTCACTTTTAGGCATATCGCGACACCGTTATCCGTCATCAATCAATTGGGGAGGGTAAGGAGGGAGGGAAAAGTTCTGCCGTCTATGGTTAATTTAGATATATGTGCCGAAATATCTATATTCGGGTATGAGTCTCACTTACTGGGGTAATGGAAAACAAAAATATAGATTTATTCGCTTGAAATGAGTTTGCTGGCGTTTCCGGCTGAAGCAAATAGAGATAGGTTTTATAGGGACCCGTTCTCGCTTTAACTGTGATCTGATGTTTTGATTGACCAGTTTGGTGAAATTCTCTAAGGGTTGTTGGTCTAGATTAAGAAGTCTAATTGAACGGAGTTAATTGTTTTAACGATGTGCTTTATGTTTTACTATCATTCCGTATGGTCCAGATTCGATTTTATATGTTATTCCATCACCGTTGAGATTATACTTATTTTATAAGCGGTGAAGTTTTGGCTGTCATAAGATGCTCCTTATAAAGTGAAGTCTTCAATTCGTATTTTGCTGCGTAATGATGTTTTTTGTGACGTTATAAATTTAGGATGATCTTCTTGTATTTATTCCGATTTGACGCTTTTTTATTGGGCGGGTTTCAGGGTATGTCAAACATACAGGTCATACATGTAGAAGCAGAATAAAAACCCTCGAATTCAGAATAAAAAATATATGTAGGTAATAATCTTCCAGGTGTTTTCAATCTACGCTGCTAGAACCCCCCTATGGGGTTACAGACGGATTTTCTTTGGCGCTGAATGCCTTATCTATACAGGGAGTTAATTATGAATCTGAAGAGTTTAAATCTGGCAGCGGGTCCTATATTTTCTTCTCTTATGGCGTGTGGGTTTCTTGTGCCCCACCAAGCGTTTGCGGTTGAATGCGGTGATAGAATACTTACACCGACATTTCTGACAGAGGAGTTGCATTGTCCTCTAACAGTTGATAGCCCATATGCGCTTACTATCGTTGGGCCTTCTGGGTATTTAAGGATGCTCGGTGAAGGCAAGATAACTTGCGATAATTCTCTAGGTGCTGGAATCGCTGGGGTATTGGTAGAAGGTCTCTCTTCATTTGTAGCTGGCGGTGCAGTTGACTCTTGCCCTACAGGAATCATTTTAGAAGGGGTTGGTTCGCATTCCATTTTGAATACAAAGATTAGTAACTCAACATCGGATGGGGTTGAGGTAATAAGCGATTTTAATTTCATCTCTGGAAGTGAAATAATCGGTTCAGGGCCAGGATCTTCAAGTACAGGAGTGGCAATCACTGAAGGGGGAGAGTATACAACTATTAGCAGTAATTTTATAGATGACAATGGCATAGATGGTATAGCTGTTCGTGGTCAAAATACACTGGTGACGCTAAATGAAATAGTTAATAGTGGTGTTAATGGATTATTGATAAATGCAGAAAATACCACGGTAACCAATAACTTTATCAGTTTTAATTTAGATGACGGTATTGATATAGAGACTGGCTTCAACACAATGTCAGGAAATGTTATCAGGGAGAATGGAGAGGATGGTATTGATGTGGATAATGTCGTAACCGGGAATTTAATCAATAATAATTATGTTATAGATAGTGTTGAGTTGGGGATTGCTATTGAGACAAATGCAGTAGGAAATACGATCAAGGATAATACGGCGCAGGGCAGTGGCATGTTCGACTTAATTGACGTCACAGAAAATGCTTTCTGTACCAATCAGCTGAATACCTGGGAAAATAATACAGCTGATACCTCAAGCCCTGACTGCTTGAAGGGCCTGTAAGTTATTCAGTCAATTGTTGGCCAATGCATAATGCTTTTTTACTGATTAGGGACCAGCTTTTTGCTGGCCCCTATTAATTATTATCATTACTCAACTGAAGATCGAATTAAGTAATCAAAAGCGCCCAGTGCGGCTGTAGCCCCTGCACCCATTGAAATTACAATCTGCTTGTAGGGTACGGTAGTGGCATCACCAGCGGCGTAAACGCCGGGGATAGAGGTTGCTCCGCGCTCGTCGATCACAATCTCACCCATAGGGTTCATCTCTATATCGGTTTCCTTAAGGAATTCCGTGTTCGGTACCAGGCCAATCTGCACAAAGACGCCGGCCAGATCGAGCTTTTTGCTCTCGCCTGACTCTCGGTCAGTGTAAGCAAGGCCGTTGACCCTGTTGCCATCGCCCAATACTTCCGTGGTTTGTGCATTGACAATAATATCGATGTTGTCCATCAGCTGTGCTTTGCGTACCAATACTTCATCTGCACGCAGTTTATCGGCAAATTCTAGTACGGTGACGTGTTCAACGATTCCGGCAAGATCGATGGCTGCTTCGATACCGGAGTTGCCGCCGCCAATAACCGCTACGCGCTTGCCTTTAAAGAATGGGCCATCGCAGTGGGGGCAGTAGGCTACGCCCTTGGTGCGGTATTCTGCTTCTCCAGGAACGCCCAGCTCTCTCCAGCGTGCACCCGTGGCCAGTATTACTGAGCGGCTGGATAGGGTGGCGCCACTTTGTAGTTCAATGTCTACCAGCTCGTTGCGATGTAAATTTGCTGCGCGCTGGTCGGTAACAATATCTACACCATATTCTTTAACATGCTGCTCCAGGCTGGCTGCGAGCTTGGGGCCCTCGGTGTAAGGTACAGAGATAAAGTTCTCAATACCAACAGTGTCCATCACCTGGCCGCCAAAGCGTTCGGCTACCAGTCCGGTACGAATGCCTTTACGTGCGGCGTAGATGGCTGCCGCTGCGCCCGCCGGCCCGCCGCCAACTACTAGAAGGTCGTAGGGGGCTTTTTCATTCAATTCTCCAGCTTTGCGTTCTGCGGAGCCGATATCCAGTTTGCCGACAATTTCTTCAAGGGACATTCTACCCTGGCCGAAATGTTCGCCGTTTAGGTAGACCGCAGGTACGGCCATGATATTGCGTTGCTCAACTTCCTTCTGGAACAGCCCACCATCGATCATCTCGTGGGTGATGTTCGGATTAAGGGTGGCCATCAGGTTCAGTGCCTGAACAACATCCGGGCAGTTCTGGCATGAGAGGGAAATGTAAGTTTCAAAGTGAAATTCACCTTCCAAGTTACGCACTTGCTCCAACAGCTCGGGATCCACCTTGGAGGGGTGGCCACCAGCTTGTAGTAGCGCCAAAACCAATGATGTAAATTCGTGGCCCAGGGGAATGCCGGCAAAGCTTACACGGGGTTCCTCTCCAGCAGGGGCGATAGCCATGCTTGGTGTGCGCCTGGCCTGGCCCTGTTGTGCGGTAATCTTGCTAGAGAGCCCGGAGATTTCATCTACCAGGGTTTCCAGTTCTTTTGATTTTTCGCTGTTATCAGTGGACACACGAATCTCGATCGGCTTGACGATATTCTGCAGGTAAGTGTCCAGTTGTTTTTTCAGGTTTGCGTCCAACATCGGTGTGTCCTTTCTCTAACTAGTTCAGATTGGTTGTGGCCCACCGGTTGGTGGGCCGGGTCAGAGGTATTTGGTTTAAATTTTTCCTACCAGATCGAGGGAGGGCGCTAAGGTCTCTTCACCTTCCTTCCACTTAGCTGGGCAGACCTCCCCGGGATGAGCGGCGATGTACTGTGCTGCTTTGATCTTGCGCAATAGCTCGCTGGCGTCGCGGCCAATTCCTCCGGCAGTTATCTCGACAATCTGGATACGGCCTTCGGGGTCGATCACAAAGGTGCCGCGGTCAGCGATACCTTCCTCTTCGATCATCACTCCAAAGTTACGAGTGATGGTGCCTGTGGGGTCGCCAATCATGGGGTATTGAATCTTGCCGATAGTGTCGGAAGCGTCGTGCCAGGCCTTGTGAGTGAAATGGGTATCGGTGGATACGGAGTAGATCTCCACTCCCAGTTTCTTGAACTCTTCGTAGTTATCCGCCAGATCACCCAGTTCGGTGGGACACACAAAGGTGAAGTCTGCGGGATAGAAGAAGAACACCGCCCACTTGCCCTTTACATCGGCGTCGCTGATATCGAAGAAGTCGCCGTTCTGGTAAGCCTTGGCGTCAAAGGGCTTTAGTTGGGATTCGATGTAACGTGACATGGATAACTCCTTACTCATCACTGTCTTGTCAGTCGTTGTTTGGGGAACGGGATCTATACTATTGAATCGTATTCATTGATAAAAATTATTAATATATATGTATGTGATAAAAATTTTTAATTTATCTGCATCTTCTGATAGCTGGGGGCTGGCAGATCGAGGTGGGAGGGAGCAGGTGGCTTTCAGGCAATTAAAGCCTGTAGGCGGCAGGGATTGGTGAGGTCAAGTAGTACGGTGCAAAGTTAGTCAAGTAGTTGGCCGAGAGAGGAAGAGTAATGTTAAGCGGGCGCCTTATCGGATTGGGCATGTAAGCAAGGGCAACCTAGGCTGAACTAATACGCTCTGCATTTTTTTGCACGAAGAGGTTTTGAGGCGGGTTAGTGAGGATGAGATGAATCTATCGGTTGATTTTGGAGATTTGAGGGAGAAGCTCAAGAAGGATAAGTATTTGTATCTAAGGTTAGATTCACATCCTCTCACCCAGGATAAGTTAAAAGAAATAGATTCCATTGCTAGCAACCTGGATTATGAGGAGGTTTTAGATGGAGATGCTGGAGATAAGCATAATCTTCTAGTTGGTAGGCTAAGGAATGATATTGACCTCCCTGAGGACTGCTCAAACTATATGCCGCAAGTTGATCTCATTATAAATAATGAGCAGATGCAACAGTTTTATAAGGGAATAACCGGGTTTGGCAATGTGTGTATTCGAAGATGCCAGGTAAACAGGCTCAAGGTGGGGAATTTTGTTGGGTTGCACTCTGATATGCAAGGTGATCCAGACAAGCCAGATAGCCATTTGGGCTACCAGTTTGCAATAGTGGTGCATATAGATTCCTATCAACAGCAGGGGGGAGAAACCATTCTTCATTTTGCTGATGAAGTTAAAAGAATAAATATAGAGCCCGGAGCTATGTTAATTACTGATGGTAATCTTCTTCATGAAGTGACTCGGATATCAAAGGGCTATCGGGAGACCTTAGTTTATTTTTTGTCGGACAACTTTGGGTTTCGTCGAGAAAGCTGCTTATATAATGATCAGCTGTTGAGTTTTAAGCATGAACTCTTACATCAGTCCATGGTTTTTCCCAAAAAAGAAATTCCTTTTACAGAATCAGAGTGGCAAATATTAAGGCGTATTTCCAGCGACGTTAACTATGAAAAAGTAACACTCAGTAATGCTGGTGATACTCATGAAATATTTGTTAGCAGGGTGGTTTATGATCAGTTTAAAGACTATAAACCCAAATTAATGAATACAAAAATTGCACCAGAAATACTTTCTGTCTTACTGTCAGAAAAAATGAGAGCCTTCTATAAGGAAATTATAGGAAGTGATCAGTTTATTATGCCAAGGTGTCAATTTACTATTTTAGAAAAAGGAGGTTTTATTTCTGAGCATCTGGATACAGATACTAATCCACATTATTATGCCTCGATAGTGCTGCATTTCTCCAGTGGATATACGGGAGGGAGCTACACCTATACGAATTATCTAAGGGATGCTGAGGTT
Organism: Microbulbifer variabilis ATCC 700307; assembly: GCF_000380565.1. Taxonomy (GTDB): domain Bacteria; phylum Pseudomonadota; class Gammaproteobacteria; order Pseudomonadales; family Cellvibrionaceae; genus Microbulbifer; species Microbulbifer variabilis. The sequence continues at coordinate 103,959 of NZ_AQYJ01000026.1, read as the reverse complement.
GAGTTAAAGACAAAAGAAAACTCAATGGTTGTCGCTTTGAGCTCAAGGTTCCCTCATTATGTCCAGGCTATGGAAGGTGGGGAGAGACGCACATTAACTTATTTTTTATCTTTTCCATACTGCCAAATGGACCTATAAATGTAATAGCTCTAAGAATGTTGCGCTGCCTGGCTGTGTAGGCTATTGGTGGTTCAGGGCCAACTTATTGCATGTTTCTCAGTCCTTCGCAGTCTGTCAAGCCACACAGATATTTATTAATAATTCATCTTCTGGTTTTTCTATTGAGACAGTGGTGCGGTCTAAAGACATTTGAAACCAGAGTGATTAATTTACTTTGTATCAGTGACTCTCGCGCACGTTCCCTGCCCACCGCAATAGTTAAAAAATGACAATGCCCACCAAATGGTGGGCAAAGCCAGTTCCAATCCTGTGAGGGTTTGGGAAATCTTAGATCTTTCCTACTAGGTCGAGAGATGGTGCCAGGGTTTCTTCACCTTCCTTCCATTTAGCTGGACATACTTCGCCTGGGTGTGCTGCGATGTACTGAGCAGCTTTAATCTTGCGCAGCAGCTCGCTGGCGTCACGCCCAATACCGCCTGCGGTGATCTCAACGATCTGGACACGCCCTTCTGGGTCGATCACAAAGGTGCCTCGGTCAGCGATACCTTCCTCTTCGATCATCACGCCGAAGTTACGGGTAATGGTGCCGGTGGGATCGCCGATCATCGGGTATTGGATTTTTCCGATGGTATCGGAAGAGTCGTGCCACGCTTTATGGGTAAAGTGGGTATCGGTGGATACGGAGTAAATCTCAACACCCAGTTTCTTGAACTCTTCATAGTTGTCGGCCAGGTCGCCTAACTCAGTGGGGCAGACAAAGGTGAAGTCGGCAGGATAGAAAAAGAATACAGCCCACTTGCCTTTGACATCGGAATCGCTGACGTCGTGAAACTCACCGTTTTGATAGGCCTTGGCGTTGAACGGCTTGAGTTGGGATTCGATGTAACGGGACATGGATAGCTCCTTTTGAAATTCCGTTGTTTGTCTGTGTTCTTTGATGGTTTAAATGCTATGGGTTGGTCAACTTTAATAGAAATTAACAATTTAAATGCCGCAGATAGCCTTTGACTATCTGCGGCTGTTCATTGAGGGTAAGGGCGACTTTAGGGATACTCAGCGCTGACTCAGGGTGCGAGTAGTAGATCGCACCGGGATGGATACTTTTCCGCAGGATAGTGGTATGCGACTGATTCGATTGTTAAAGCACGACCTGGCACAAGAGACTGGGGAGTGGGTAGATGATGGACTGATCAGTGAGGCGCAGGCCGAGTTGATCTGTGCTCGCTACGAGGTGGACTACCACAAGGCGCGCCAGCGTTCCCTTGGGTATAACGTATTGGTGGGCCTTGGCTACTTGTTTATTGCCCTGGCATTAATCACTTTGATAGGCGCCAACTGGGATGAGATTCCCCGCGCATTGAGAATGGGAGGTTTGATCGCCCTCACTGTCGCGACCCAGTGTGCTGCATTGCATGTATATTTCAAGCGCAACCCCCGTGCAGGCGAGGGGCTTTTCCTATTGGGGAACTTCTTTTTTGGTGCCTCGATAATTCTTATCGCCCAGATTTATCACTTAGGTGAGCATATGCCCGATGGGCTCTTGTGGTGGGCGCTTGGCTGTATCCCATTTGCCCTGATTACAAGGAGCCCCTGGATAGCGCTACAAGCCAATATCCTTGCGCTAATTTGGTTCTACCTGCAGGTAGTGATGGGATATTACCCAGCACTATTTCCGTTATTCATTCTTGTTTCCCTTTTTGTTCTGCTACGTGGACGGGCGAGTGTTTTATTGCTGCTGGTGATACTGGGAAGCATTGGCCTTTGGATTGAATACTCACTGGCGGAGATCTGGCGCATACAAGAGCAGGGCTTTAAGCTGGCTCTGCAGGCTGAGAGCTTACCGGTGGCAATTGCCTTGTTTGTAATGCTGTATGTATTCAGTCATTGGTTGGCCTTGAAGCAATCCTCCGTAGCTCGGGATTATTCGGCAGTAATCTCCATTTGGTGCTTGCGTTTTGCGTTGATCACCTTATTGGTTTTCAGCTTTGAATCTCCCTGGGAGTCCTTGATTGAAGCGAATTGGGATCATTTGTGGTCCATGTGGCTGGTGGTTGCAGCCATGGCTGCAGTAACCGTGGTATTGGCAATGCCTACGCGAAGGTTGTTATCCAGTAGTGCCCTCCTTGTTTTGTTTGCTGGAGTCCTGGCTTTGGTAACTACCATTGATAATATAGATCTGGCAATTTACCTGCAGGTGGCTGCCAACTTTGCCTTGATTGGCAGTGGTATTTGGCTGATATATCGCGGGGTTCACGATGGTATTTCACATTATTTCTTCCTTGGAGTGGTGGCGATACTGCTCACCGCCTTGTTACGTTATATCGACCTTATTGGAGATTACCTGGGGGCAGCTCTGATTTTCATCCTGTTCGCCGGCCTTTTGTTGGGGGCGGCCAAGTATTGGAAGTTCCATCAGGGCAGGGAGGAAGCACGATGAAGAGGGGGGTTTTCTTCGCCTTAGTTGCAGCGATTGCTGTACAGTTTTTGATTCTTGCTGGCCTATACGTGAAGGCTCAGGTACCGCTTTGGTCTGGCGAGCCAATTCGGGTTAAGACTATCCCGGTGGACCCCCGCTCCATGTTCCGAGGTAATTACGCCCGCTTGAACTATGGCTTTTCCGAGATTAAGAAATCGGCACTGTCTGCTGGCAGGCAGGTGCGCCAGGGAGAGGTGGTTTATGTCTCCCTGAAGAAGTCTCCATCAGGACTTTATGAATTCTCTTCGGCGAGTTTTGATAAGCCCGATGAGGGTATATTCCTGAGGGGGCGTATATCCAACACAAGGCCTTGGGGTAATGACGATAGCTATCGTGTTAAGTACGGCATAGAGGCTTACTTTGCTCCCAAGAAAAAGGCGCTGCAGCTTGAGAAGGATCTGCGAGAAGGGGGGGTGGCAGAGTTAATGGTGGCGCCCAGTGGCCAGGTAAGCCTTAAAACTGTTGTTGGTGAAGAGCGGGCTGGCGAGCAAGGGGGTTGATGGAGCATGTCCTGTGTCGGAAGACAAAAATTCAGTGTTTAAGAAGACAGCGGATAAATTGAGCAGCAGACAAATTTTTTCTGTCATGATGTGGATTGAGGCAGGGGGTTTGCTATTTGCCCTTGTTGCGATTGGCTTCTCCGGTATTGAACTTCCTATACCTGGCGACTCTCCATTTTTGTCAGTAGTTTGGGGAGCCTGTGGGGCACTATTTAGTTTTACCGCTGTTGTAATTCTTACCCGCTCTCCTACATCTTTCGGTTGTACGCTGCGCGGCCACTGTGCGCAGCTGACTCAATTATTCTCAGGAATATCTACTACGCAGATTATTCTGTTGTCTATCGTTGCAGGTATTTGTGAGGAGATTTTTTTTCGGGGATTTCTACAGGTATGGCTATCACAGCTCAGTTCCCCTTTAATCGGGTTGCTGGGTGCTTCACTAATTTTTGCCTTTCTGCATTGGGCATCATTTACATATTTCCTGCTGACATTTGTTGTTGGATTGGTTTTGGGGGTTGCTTATCAGCAGACAGGCAGCTTATTGGGGGTGATTATTTGGCACGCAGTTTATGACTTGCTCGCACTCATGGTACTTTCAAAATATCCTCGTATGTTAGGCCTGGAAGTTCCACTGGACAAATAGAGATTTGGGAAACTATTTGTCTGGGGCAGCACCTTCCGTCTGCCCTGGAGAAAACAAAAAAATTATTTAAATACAGGTGGCTTGTTGATCGATTTTAGGCCTGATGATTCGATTTTGATTATGCGGTAGCCAGTTAACAATAGGGAAAATGTTAATTTGGGCCACCGCATAAATATATTGTTATACAATCTCAAAAAAGCCTATGACCTGTTCGTCATTATTTAAATTTTGGACGTAGAATCTCCATTTGTTATCTTCGCCGCGCACACCAAAACAGCGGGCAAGGCTGTCGTAGAAGGTAGTACCTCCTTTCGCGAGTACTTTTTTCATCTTTTTGGGTCCTGATACTCCATTCATTTTAAAGCCCGTAACCGAAAGCCTTCTTTCGAGCTTTACTGGAGCAGGAATATCTACCTCTTCTTCCAGTTTATCCCTTTGTTTAGAACCATTCCAGGTTGTCCCTGAACTAGTATCACCGGCAACATGCATGACTGTAACGCTATGTCTTGCGTCATCGTGAAATTTAAGGGTCATTCGGCAGCCGCTAAGGTGCGATGTCATAAAGTAGGGAGGGCTCTTACTATCTAAAGTTACTGATACGGCTGATTTACGAGCCCAGGTCATATATGTCGCTTTTTTTTCGGATTTGTCATCCTTTTTCATCAGGATTATATTTGGGTCCCTGAATACAAAGTCGATTCCGGTTTGATACACTCCATTCTTAATATCAAATTCCTGAGTATTGAAATCCAGTTTATACTTTTTGAAGGCCGTCTCAATATCGTTGTCCAATTCGCTTAAGAAATCGTCATAACTTGGCATATCTCTATTTCCTTTTCGTTAGATTTTAACTATGCGCGATATCCGGTTGTTCGCTAAGATGATAGTGTTTATAGATTATTCAAATGCAGGTCGATAGTCGACGATTTCTTCATTTCACTAGATAATAAAATTAATTTGATAACTGATAGTGTAATGTAGCTTCGAATCTTGAACTTAGCATGCCAATTTTTTGGTAACTACCTAAGTTGGCGAATTAAGCAAAAGTTCCTTATTTACTCCTTTTTTGCTCCACATTTCTTACACGATTTGTGGTTCTTCAGGTATTTTCGATGCCCCAAAGGGCTTATTCACTTAAAGGCTAATCTATGATTTGCTGGTAGGTTAATGATTGCTGGCAGAAACAGCTTGAGCGAGATCAGCTACTGATCATTTATTGTCGGTCAATAGACTTTAGTAGTGTGGAGGCGGGTTCAGGAAGGATCTGTCTCGCTTCTTCAGCGGAACATGAACTGTCTTTGTACATCTAGCGAGGTGTTTACTGAGTGAGGAGGCGTATTCTGTAGATATTGGAGGAGGTGCCGCACAGGTTGGGGTGGCCGGCAAGCCCTAAGACGTTCACTTAAAAAAAAGAAAAGTGGCCAGTAAAAACTGGCCATTATCTGAATTACTTTGCCGCACCATATATTTGCTCTGCCCGATTGAATAGGACCCAAGAAGTTAATATATACTTATCTCCTGATTTGGGTACGTTACCCCTATGAGTATGGGTAAAGCCTGCTGGAGCAATCACCATTCGGCCAGCTTTGGGCTTTACTGTTTTATTTTGGTAGTGAAATTCAGTATGCCCACCTTCATCAACATCATTTAGGTAAAACATAAACAAGAGGACGCGATGCAGGGCCTCATTGTGCGGCATTTGTGGAAAAACTTCACTGTGCCAATAGGGGTAGCCACCTTCCCCCTTATTGTATTTCTGGGCGTTAATATGCCCTAAGCGGAACAACTGCTGCATCAAAATGTGTGCTTGCGGAGCGCCGACTTCTTCATAATTATCCTGGGTGAGTTTAACCGGCTCCCCCGTTTTGGGGTGGATGACAGTAAGTCCAAAGGTACCTATAAGCAGAAAGTAATACTTTTTAAAGTACTCAGTTATATTTTCTGAGGTATAGTCAATGGTTTGCGCTAAGATATCTTTAAATTCAGGGTGTTGATTTAAATAGATATCTTTGCTTAGTTTTTTAGACGGGTCGACGCCTCCTCCGGTTACTCCCTGTACTTGCCTGCTTGGGCTGCTCTCAAAAAGTTTGATCACCTGCTGACAGAAATCTAAGGGAAGGGCATCATCATATACTTCGATAAAATCTGTCATGTGGGTTGTCCAATGAAACTGCATGTTAGGCGCTCAAGTTTAGGATTGCTAACAGTAGGGGTCAATAGTAAATACAATTTTGTTTGTATCAGGTCAATCTATTTATAAGCTTATTTTTTTAAAGCTAATTCATATCGGGTTTGTTTTTGTTTGTGTCATTAAGCGGGGGATAATTTTTTAGAATTGATGAAATGTACTTTCTGACATGTTTGGGTAAGGTCGTGTTGGTAATAGTGTGTTACTGGTCTGGTTTGATGGTGTGTAAGCTATTTTACGTTAATCACCGCTAAACTTGATGTTTAAAATTGAAAACTCATTCATGCGTTTTTGAAAAAGCTTATGCTGGGCTAAGTTTTTAGAGTTGAGTTTAATAAATCCGTTAACAGCGGCAAGCCTACAATTATAATACCGGTGCATAAGACGACGGTGCAGATGGCTCAATATTTGTCAAAGTAGGGTATGGGCGAGAAGCCAGGTGAGTAACACGGTAATTATGCAGGCAATCAGTGCGAGCAGGCCATCGTGGGTAACGAGCGCCAGACCGAAAATGGTGAGGGCAAAACCTGCTGTGGTTGCGGAGAAGGGCACCAGTTCCAGTAGTGGTATGGTTAATGCAATCAGTGAGCAGATAGTGCCTATCGCATAGGTGCCACTGCGCCGCACCATAAAATCCAGGCGCGGCCGCATCCAGCGGTCGGCAAATGCTGCTGGCCGCCTCAGCCATTGTAAGGCGTCATTCATTTTTTTCCGCGAGATGGACCGACTCAGTAACCACTGTGGCAACCAAACGTGCCTACGGCCCAGCAGCAGTTGTATAGCGACGAGCAATAAGAGAGTGGCCATTACGGTAGATAAGCCGGGTACTCCGCTTAGGGGAGAGAAGAGGATTAACCCCACTAATAGCAGGAAGGGCGCGAATGACCTGCGCCCGATGGATTCCAGTACCAGCTGTAGGGAGATGCGCTCGGTGTGCTGGCAACTGGATTTTATCTGATCCAGTAACTGGCTAAGACCGGTAATCTCTTGTGACATGATGGGCTAGCCCTCAGCGCCCTGGCACACAGAGTTTCGCCGAGCCCCGTGCGCAGCTTCCCTGGCACTCAACTTTCTGTTTGCTATCGCGCCCAACCAGGCCACCCCTTTGTTTTGAACACCAGACTTTGCCGAGGTAGTCTTTGGTGCAAAACCCTACACCACAGACAATATTGCCATTGATATCAGAGAGGGCTCCACCTCCGGAGTGAATAGCGCAATAGACATTTCCATCGCTATCTCGCGCACACTGGCCGGGGCCGCAGCGCTTCTGTTGCTGTCGATCTAGGCGACAGTCTGCCATGGAGGAGCTGGGAAATAGGGCCCAACAGATAAAAAGCAAAGGGGTGAGAAGGCGCACAGACAACAACATAGTGCTTACCGGAAAGCGGTTACCTATTGATAGTCTGTGCCCCTGTGGCGCTGATCGCCAGTCTTGATGCCCCGGATGCAGAAATAAAAGTCAGGTGTAGAACAGCTCATCCAAGGTGAAGGTTTCTACGCCAGTTCCCGCTTTTTCGCATACGGCTACCATTTTCTCGGCTACCTGGGAGCCCGTAATAGGACGATAACGATGTAGTCCGGGTAGTCGGCAGACCCAGGGTAAGATAATGGCGCCTATTTTCTCTGCAGGGCGGAGGTCGGCCCGTTTACCGATGAGCAGAGAAGGGCGGAAAATACTGATGCGGGCAAAGGGCAGTGACAGGATCTTTTGTTCCAGTTCCCCTTTCATGCGCAAATAGGCACTGTTGCTTTTCGTGTTGGCACCGCTGGAGGATACCAGCAGGTAGTGGGCAACCCCATTATCTGCTGCCAGCTGTGCAGCGCGAAATTGATATTCCACGTCCACTTTGAATTGTTGCTCCAGGCCGCCCGCTTGCTTCTTGGTGGTGCCCAGGCAGGAGAACAGCAAGTCACCATGAAACAGGTCTGCGTATTCTTCTAAGTGTTCAAAATCAACCTGCTCATTGCGAACTTTTGGATGGGAAAAGGACAAGGGGCGGCGGGTCAGAGCGACTATTTCGCCTATCGATTTTTCCTGTGCCAGCTGCTCAACCAAGTGGCTACCAATCAGCCCAGTTGCACCTATAACAATTGCTTTTTTAGCCATAGCTTCCGACTTCTTTGTTTGGAATGCGTGTGGATGATGGCCTGCCAGGGGTGTTGCCTTCAAGCTTTTTGTGGGCCTGGCGTTGTAGAGAATCCTTAAATCACCGGTATTAATGACAAATTGAACTGTACTTCATGCTGGGGGGAATTAGTCTGAAGAGTAGTCGTGAATTGAATACTGGAAAACGTAATGCCTTGAGTAATACTCCTTCGATTGGCGGCCTAATATTTTGGTTATTAGTCATAGGGATTTGTATAAGCAATGCCATTTAATTATTCGAACGTGCCTTATCCTATTCGCGATGATTTACGCAAGGCAAATCTAAAGGCTTGGCAGTTTATTGGAGAAACGGGCAACTGGTGGTCTGTAGAAGATCATATAGCTATTGCCAGGGAAGTGCGTGCGGCCTACAAATGCGAATATTGTCGGGAGCGAAGAAAGGCGCTCTCCCCTTATCAGGTGGAGGGGCTGCACGACAGCCGCTCGGATCTTCCCACAGCGGTTGTAGATACTGTTCATCGAATAGTGACTGACCCCTCCCGCCTGAGTGAGGAGTGGTTGAAAAAGCTGGTACCTTCGGAAATCTCCATGGGCCAGTATGTGGAGCTTGTGGCGGTTGTTGTCTTTGCCATGAATGTGGATACCTTCCATCGTGCGTTGGGGTTGGATTTAGAAGAGCTCCCCAAGGCGTTGGCCGGGGAGGACACAGTGCCCTCCCAATACATACCCGCAGGGTTGGAAGAGGGTGCTGCCTGGGTGCCTATGATTGGACAGGGCCAGTGCACGGGTGCCGAGCAGGATCTGTACGAGGATATCCCCAGACCTACTAATGTACTCAGGGCCCTGAGCTTGGTGCCGGATGCTGTGCGTTGCCAGCGCTATATGGAAAACCGCTATTACTTTATGCCCTTTCAGGTCATGCAAGTGGGAGAGAATCACGATCGCGCTCTTTCTCGTACTGAGATAGAGTTGGTGGCCACTAGGGTGTCGATGAACAACGAGTGCTTTTACTGTGCGGCCTCACACGCGATGTTGCTCCAAGTGAGTAGTGAAGTGCAGGGAAAACAGGAAGATATTGCCAACCTGCTTATTTCTGAAGATTCTGCAGGAGGCAATGGCGGTGGAAGACATCACCCCCATGGAGCAGAGGATTATGCGCAACTTCTCGCTTTTGTGGATGCGGTCATGGGCGAGGATGTACATCTGATCCCCCCTACCAGGGAGAGACTGGAGCAGGAACACGGTAGTTCCGCTTTAGTGGATGTGGCGGCACTAATCGGCAGTTTCCAGCGCATGAATCGTATTGCCAACGCCACAGGAATAGAGCTGGATAAAGAGGTCGACCTGTTAAGTCAACAAGCCCAAAGTGAGCTGGCACTGAATAAATACGCCCAGGCAACAGAGACTACAGCTGGTGGCAAGGCACTGGGTTGGTTGGTAGCCAAAGTGCGCCCGGTGTTATTCAAAATGGCCGGCAAGAGGGCAAGGGATAGCGTATAAGCTTTGTGTGGGCTTATAGCTAAAGGGCCGCCTTCAGTGTTTTTGCGTGTGGGCGCCAGTGATACCTTGGGGGTTAAGGAGAGGAGCCATCTTTTGTCTCTTGCTGGCGCATCGGCATGCTGTCGATACGCCGCAAAATTTCCGTGGGGGCATACTTGACAGCACGATATTTCACGCCACCGTCCTTTCCTATCAAGACTACCTGCTCGCCATCGCCCTTGAAATACTGATCCTTGATATTGGTGTTGAAATCGCTGGTGATTTTCCCTGGATAATTCGTCTCGATATTGCCCTTGGAAAAGACAAACCACAGTAAGTCCCTTTCTGCAAACTGAGGGCCCAACTTCAGTAGAGACTGCATAGTCTCTGTCTCATTGGCAGGGTTGTTGAGGAGTAATACGCGTTTCTGCCACTGGAAGCTGCTTAGATTGTTCACAGTGTCTGCTTCCGCAAATTGATAAGGAGCGAAGATTAACAAAATAAGAAGAATGTATTTGCGCATGAGAATATCTCTGCTATGGGCCGGTTGGTGACTTCAGCATCTCTGCTTACGTTGTTTAAATAGCATAAAGAGTTGTTTGTTAGCGTAGAGAAAACCTGGCTTGGATGGGAAGAATCACCAATATCTATATTTTAGCCGAGTGCTCTCAACTAAACTAATTGCTACCAATTGTCTGTCTCGGTTGGGGTGGAAATTTATAAATTGCCGTCACGGCTGAGGCGATAGCGCACATCCAAGGGTGTGGGGTATAACTTGGGACTTTCCGGGAACTTAACTTGGAATCTGGTCGGATTGTAATTCCAGGCTGAAACCCTTGGAGTTGTTAACGTCCATGTCACACATCCAGGAGCAGGACCCCAATTCCCCCCGTCTAGGCTTGCTGGCCATATTCGTGGCCCTATTTATCATTGCTATTGATATCACTGCATTCTCTCCTGCGATCCCGGCGATCGAGCGGGAGATGGGTATGGATATCACCACCTCCCAGTGGGTTATCAATGGCTATGGTCTTGTCTTTGGTGTACTGGTGGTTACCGGAGGGAGAATTGCGGATATCTTTGGGCGGCGACGGGCATTTATTACTGGAGCAGGAATTTTCCTGGCGTTCTCCTTGATGGGCGGTCTCGCCCTGAATGTGCCGATGCTTCTCGCCGCCAGGGCATTCATGGGGGTGGGGGCAGCGTTGATGTGGCCCTCCATTTTAGGAATGGCATATAGCCTGATGCCTGAAGAGCGCGCCGGAGAGACCGGCGGTCTGATTATGGCTGTTTGTGGCTTGGCGAATACCCTTGGACCTGTAATGGGCGGGTTATTGGCGGATATGTTCAGCTGGCGATGGATTTTTTTTATAAACCTGCCAGTAGCGTTTGCCGCTGCACTTATGTGCTGGAAATTTGTTCCCCGAGATGTTCCCTTTGATCCCGATGAACGTATTGACTATCTGGGTGTTATCACTCTGACTGCTTCTCTGCTGAGTTTTCTCCTGGCCCTGAATTATGCATCGGGGGTTGGTTTTATGCACCCGTTGGTAATCGGGCTATTGGTGGGATTTCTGGTATTTAGTGCAGTTTTTATTTATATAGAGTCTCACCAACGAGAGGTAGCTCTTATTCCTGAGGATGTTATTAAAAATAAGAGGTTCTCTGCGGCCGGAGCCGTTACTCTTTTTACTTCTATTACTTTCTTTTCAGTTATTTTATATCTGCCCCAGTACCTGACAAATGTGCGTGGATTTACCACTATGCAATCGGGTTTAACGCTTGTTCCCTTGATGATTGCCTTTGCGGTTTTTTCATTTATAGCCGGTAAACTCTATCAAAAGACCGGGGGGAAGATTCTGGTTTGTGTTGGGATCCTGGCCATGAGTCTGGGGATGTTTTATATCTCCAGGTTAAGTGATGGCCATGAGTATATCTTTGGATTAATTATCCTCGGGGCTGGACTGGGGTTATTTAATCCATCTACAACCACAATGGTCATCGCTGTAGTAGACCCCAGTCGCGCGAGCCTGGCCAGTGCGATTATCTATATGTTGAAAATTACTGGCGGCGCGGTGGGACTCGGTGTTAATGCCGCTATTGTAGGATTTGCACCCGATATTACTACAGGTATTAGTAGGGCTTTTGAAGTAAATGCCTGCTTTGCATTTGTAGGGTTTGTTATTGCTTTCCTGTTTATGAGCGCACCCACTGTGACTGAGCGTGAGAGAGGTAGTACTGAATGATAAGCATTTTTTGTGAGTTGGTGGAGGTTGTATTGGCTTTTCGGTTGAAGGGGCTCTATCGCTGAGTTGACTGTAAGGCTGCTGTTTATGTCATATTTCCAGATGACGCTCTCGAAGTCTCAGAAATTGGGTTTTATTGCAGTCAACCTCGCTTTATTCCTTGTCACTGTTGATTTCACGGCTTTTTCTCCTGCAATTCCCGCGATTGAACAGGAATTTAATATTGATATCACTACCTCCCAATGGATTATCAATGGCTATGGGCTGATGTTTGGGGTATTGATCGTTACGGGTGGACGTCTTGCTGATATCTATGGGCGCCGTAGGCTATTTTTAATTGGTAGTACTATTTTTCTGTTATTTTCGTTGATCGGGGGCTTATCCTTTAATACGCCAACCTTGCTGATTTCTAGAATTGTTATAGGGGCTGGGGCTGCACTGATGTGGCCATCAATTCTGGGAATTGCCTATACATTGGTGCCACCCAGCAGGGCTGGCCAGGTAGGTGGGTTGGTGATGACAGTATGTGGTTTGGCAAATGCAATAGGGCCAATTCTGGGAGGAACACTGTCTGATCTATGGGGGTGGCGGTGGATTTTCCTGATCAATATACCCCTAACCCTGTTATCTGTATTTCTTTGCTGGAAGTTTGTTCCACAGGATACGCCAACTAAATCATCGGTCAGGGTCGATTATGCCGGTGTAATTATGCTAATGGTGTCAGTGTTTAGCCTTTTGTTTGGTATGTATGTTGCCGCGGAGATCGGATTCAATCGATTATATTCATTGTATTTTTTCTTCATTTTTTTTGTTTCTCTTGTGATCTTTTTGTTTTTGGAAGTAAAGAAAGGCAGGGATGCATTGATTCCCGGTGATGTAATCACTAACGCAAAATTTACAGTGGTGGGAGCCATTAGTTTTGTTACATCGGTTGTTTTCTTTTCAGTGATTCTTTATTTGCCCCAGTATTCCTCTAAAGTGCTCGGATTCTCGGCTCTTGATTCGGGCTTGGCGCTACTGCCAATAATGATTTCCTTCGTCTTTATCTCGTTTTTATCGGGGAGAGTCTATTTAAGTTTGGGTCCGAAACTTATAATTTGTGTGGGGATTTTCCTGATGGGGGCAGGTATGGCATCGCTTTCTGCTGTATCGGGTGAATCACGTTACATAGATGTTGTTCCAGGTTTAGTATTGTTGGGGCTTGGCCTGGGGTTGTTTAACCCTGCTGCAACAACCCTGGTTGTAACAATAGTCGAGCCTGGACGGGAGAGCCTTGCCAGTGCAATCCTGTTTATGTTTAAGGTTGCGGGTGGCGCTTTGGGGCTGGGCCTGAATGCCGTGGTGGTGGCATTTGCTCCAGATATGATCTCTGGTATTGGTCGGGCCTTTTTGTTAAATGCATTTTTGGTTTTTGCTAGTTTGATAGTTGGGGTATTTTTTATTGCCAGGGGCACCCCGGAAAGTCGTGTTGAGTAAATTTTTCGATATTTTTACAGCTTGCCCAAATTTGAATATATAAAGTCCACGCAAAGTTTAATTTTGGGGATCTGATATTTGCTGCGTTCGTAGAGTAGGAAAATGCCAATGTCCCCTCCGGGACTAACCGATACTTTGCCCTCGGTAGGCACTTCTACCAGCTCGCCAGAGTCTATGTGTTCACAAACACTCCATGAGGGCACACAGAACATACCGCGATGATTTAAAGCGGCAGCCAGTAGGGCTTTGCCATTATTACTGATCAGGTGAGTGGTAAGCTCGATTGGCTCCCAGTAATTGCCGTTGAAATAGTGCCAGTCAATAGGCCCTTTGGGGCCCCGGTACTGCAATGCGTTTGCGGACTCTATGGCTTGCTTGTTTAGGGGAAATTCTTGCTTCAGGGAGCTGAGATATTCAGGTGAAGCGGTTAGTGAGAATTCGTTTTTTGACAAGCGCTTGGCGATAACATGTTCGTCAGGAGCGTAGCCTCCTCGTATAGCGATATCAACCGGGTCCTTACCCAGCTGGGTGAGATCGTCGCTATAGTGCAGGTCAAAGACAATATCCGGATAGCGTTGGGCAAACTGCTCCAGCAGGGGAGTCAGGTGTTGCTCACCATAGGAGGGGAGGCAGCTGATTCGAACAAGTCCACTAGGAGCCTCAAAAGTCTGACTGACCAGTTCATCAGCTTGTTCCAGTTGGCGAATGGCCTCGCCGATCATGGAGTAGTAGAGTTTCCCCAGTTCGGTCACCTCAACCTGGCGAGTGCTGCGTTGTAGCAATTCAATACCCAGGGAATGCTCCAGATCGCGGACTCTGCGCGAGATGGAGGAAGCTGGTACGTCAAACTCCTCGGCCACGGCAGTGAAACTACATAGTTCTGCCACTCGCTTGAAATAACGTAACGCCCTGAGTTTGTCCATAATTACCTCCCCAAATGATCATAGCGCCCAGTATTTCTCCTTATTGTTGTCAAAAAGACAAAAGACTTCCACCTATTGCCATCTATTTCCCAAGGTGGGCGGGGGGCACTATCGCTGACATCAAATGAACGGATGACCAGAAATATTTATGAAAGCACTTAAAATAACTCGCTATGGTGATATCAATACCAGCCTGGCTTTTGGTGAGGCGGTCTTGCCGACACCAGGAACAGGTGAAGTATTGATACGAATCCATGCAGCGAGTATCAATCCGATTGACCTGATGGTGATGCGTGGCGATATGAAGGCCGTCAAAAAGCTGGATCTTCCGGTAGGGATTGGTCGCGATCTCAGTGGCGTAGTGGTTTCTGTAGGCGGTGGCGTTACAGCGTACCAGCCCGGCGATGAGGTTTTCGCCCGCGTTGGGGAGGATCATGTGGGAACACTGTCGCATTTCCTGAGCGTGGATGCCTCACACCTGGCGAGAAAGCCAAAAAATCTGACGCATGAGGAGGCTGCCAGCATCCCCTTGGTGAGCCTGACTTCCTACCAGGCCCTGATTCAGGTTGCCGGCCTGAAAAAAGGTGAGAGAGTACTGATTCATGCCGGTTCCGGTGGTATCGGTTCTGTGGCAGTTCAACTCGCCAAGGCCTATGGGGCCTATGTCATTACCACAACAAGTAGCGCCAATGTTGAGTGGGTACGCGAACTGGGCGCGGATCAGGTAATTGATTATAAGAAGGAAAATTACCTGGATCTCCTCTCTGATATTGATGTGGTCTATGACACCCTGGGTGGGCAATACACGCTCGATGCTTTTAAAGTTCTGAAGCGGGGCGGAAGGGTTGTCTCAATCTCCGGTGTATTGGACCCTCAGACGGCGAAGGAATTTGGTATCGGCTGGCTCCTGCGCAAGCTGCTCAGGCTTAAAGCACGTTCTGTAATGAAGGCTGCAAAGGAAAAGACAGCGCTCTACCGGATGGTGATTATGGAGGCAAACGGATCGCAGCTTGAGGAATTGGGCTCCCTTTGTCGGGACAATATTATCAGCCCTGTTATTGATAAGATTTACCCCTTTGAACAGAGCCTTGAGGCGCTTTCATACCTGGAAACCGGTCGTGCGAAAGGCAAGGTTATTGTATCCATGGGGGAGTCAGCTAATGCTTAAGTAGGTAGTAAAGCTCTTAAAATAGATAATTTGATTTGATATCAATACCGCCCCAAAAACAGGGGCGGTCAAGTTAAGGGGCCGGATAAACTCTTACAGTACAAAAGTTTTATTATTGTAGGTTTATCAATAAGTGGCACAATCTTAAGGTAATGCAAGCTGTTTTATAGTAATCAGAGCTTGGCCATCGCATAGATAAAATACGTGATTTCTTTCACACTTTCCTGCCCTGCGCCCCTCTAAAATCGGAAAAATTCCCACCTGTCTGTTTCGCTAGATTTGACTTTCCTCACATCTGCCGATTCCTGTATTCAATACAATGCCGCTGGCTGAAGGGTCCCTGTGTACAGGCATTTCAATGTGGCCCGCAAGGGTCTTCCGCATCGCTGGTTTCATTGTTAAAGGTAGGGTCAGAGGTAGATCACATGTTCAGAATTCTACAGGTAACAATCCTGCTGCTATTGGCAAGCGTGGTTTCTGCGCAAAATGTCAGTCGCGATGATATTCGTGGTCTGGATGAGCAAATCCAGGATGTAAAAAAGGATGTGATCGACCTGACTGCGACTCTCTCGCAGCTGGAAGAGAAACTACTGTTTCCCTCTAACTCACAAGTGGCCTTTTTTGTCTCTGTTGCCGATGAGCATCCCTTTGAGCTGGAATCTGTAGAGGTCAGGCTAAACGGCGAAATTGTTGCGCACCATTTATATACCTATCGCGAAATCGAATCCCTACAAAAAGGTGGCGTGCAAAAATTATATACCGGTAACGTCCAGACTGGCGCGCATCCTTTGCAAGTCCGCTTCATCGGTAAAACACCCTCCGGCCGCGAGTATCGGGCCGAAGCTTCTTACCAGGTAGATAAGGCTGTGGGGCCGAAATTTGTTGAGATCAGCATCTTAGGAGCCGAGTCTGAGATTAACTTCAAGGACTGGTAACCATGTGTACATCTCTGCTGTCGCTACTGCCGGTCCCGGCTAAAGCAATACTGCGAGCTTTGGCGGCCTCCCTGTGTACTTTGCCTATCCTCGTAGGTGTGGTTAATGCCGAAGAGCGTGAGGAGCTGCGCGACCTGTTTTTTGGTGCTGCCATGTTTCATGCTCACCAGGAAAACTTTTTTGATGCGATTGTGGCTCTGGATACAGAGCTGGCCCAGTTTTATCGATTGGATCAGCCGGAGCTGGACCCATTCAGTGCGCATCTGGGGCAGGCAGAATTTTCCGTGGGCGACCTGGAGCTTTCCTATCGCATGCATCGGGAGGCTGGGCGCGCAATTGAAGCCGTGCTTAAAGGTAATGTTTCTCAGGCGGTACGCAATGAGGCTGCCTATCGCCTCGCCAAAATTCATTACCACAAGCAGCAACCAGTGAATGCCTTGCATGCTCTGGAAATGATAGAAGGGCGTGTACCCGAGCGTGTGCGTGCGGAAGAACAGTTCTTACGTGCGCGGGTATTTATGCAATTGGGGCGCTTTGATGAAGCGGTGGAATTACTAAAAGACTTGAAGGGGGAAGAATCCCTTGCCGGGTTTATTGAGTTCAACCTCGGAATCGCCCAGTTAAAGTCTGGCGAAGAAACCCGTGGTGTACTGGAACTGACTGCCTTGGGTAAGAAGAGCAGCAGCAAGCCCGCCGCGCAGGCGCTGTATGATAAAACCAATTTATTGCTAGGTTCGCATTTAATGGAGGCCGGTGAATTAGAACTGGCTCGCCCATATTTTGACCGCGTCAATCTCGAAGGACCGTTTTCCAATCGGGCGTTGCTGGGCGCTGGTTGGGTCGAGGCACGTGCCGGTCGCTATGGGAGAGCATTGGTGCCCTGGAAAATGCTGCAAAACCGCAAAGGCACCAATGAATCCGTACATGAAGCCATGCTCGCCGTACCCTATGCCTATGGCAAGCTGGATGTACACAGTACAGCCGCAATTAATTATGGTCGTGCGTTGGATTCATTCGGCAATGAGATTGATACGTTGACCGCTTCGATCAACAGTATCCGAGAAGGCAAGTTCCTTGAGGCATTGCGCCGCAAAGAGGCAACCCAGGTACAGAACTGGGTGGTGGCACTGCGCAACCTGCCAGATGCCCCTGAGACTCATTATCTCCTCGACCTGATGGCATCCAATGACTATCAGGAATTCCTGCGAAACTACCGCGACCTAAACGATCTCTTTGAGCGCAATGAAGAGTGGCTCAAAAGCCTTAGCGCCTACGAAGATATTATCAGTATCCGCAGGGCTTATTACGAACCCCTGTTGCCGCAGCTCGACGAGCAATTTCGCAAGCTGGATGCCCGTATCAAACTACGTATTGAGCAGCGGGATATATTTGCCAGCCGTATTGAACAGATGCTGGTTTCTCGCCGCCCGGAATATCTTGCCACCGCAAATGAGCAGGAGGCACGCCTGGAGTTGATGAAGTTGCATCAACAGATCACAGAGCGTCCGCAGGGCTTTACCGAGGCGACGCGTAGCCGGGTAGAGCGCCTGCAGGGTGTTTTAGATCTTCGCCTTTCCACTGAGTATGACCAGCGGCTTACAGAAGCTTATAAACACCTGCAGGAACTCAATATAGAAATTGAAAAGCTACAGGTGGTTTACCAGTCCTATGTGCGTAGCCGCCAGGCGGCCACACATAGTTACACCGGCTACAACAAAGAGATTACCCGCTTGCGTGCGCAGATCCGCAGCAGCCAACAGCGCCTGGAAATGTTGATGGCACGTCAGGGCAGTATGTTGGAGGCTTTGGCAATCCAGGAGTTGGAGCGCCGTCGTACCCAGCTGGAAAGCTATCAAATCAAAGCGAGATTTGCCTTGGCCGACAGCTATGACCGTGCCAATGAATTGCAGGAGCAGCGTGAGGACCAGCTCAAAATTGAGCAGCACCGCGAATCCCTGCCAAAGGAAAATCTTCCCGAACTGGATGCGGAAGTCGAAGTGAGTGATGGAGGGGAAGCCTGATGCCTTGCTTTAATTCCAGTCTGCTGAGTATGACTATTGCGCGTCGATGTGTACTGGCTTCCACTGCTGCACTGATGCTCAATGCCTGTGCCGTGAATAGCGGCAAGACTATTGGCAGCCTGCAAAATGTCGATATTGAAATTAAAGAGGAGTATATCGACGGAAGCCTGGAGAAAGCCCTCGCCAGTTACCAACGTTACCTACAGGAAACGCCTGAATCGAATCTCACCCCGGAGGCGATGCGTCGAATTGCCGACCTGAAAATTAAACAGGCGCACCGGGCTGAGGATGCTGCTATTGATGGAATCGCCAGTGGTGCCAGCGCGGTTAGTACGAGTGGAGCGGTAGTTGCTATAGAAGCAGCGGAAATTTCCGCGGAGAATACCCTTGATGCACCCGCCGAAGTCGCCGCACCGGTTACTCGGGCCCAACAGGTGGCAGGGGAAAACTCAGGTGCGATAGAGTCTGATGATGAATTTGAGGCGCGTGCCAGTGGCAATGTTGAGATTGCCTCAGACAATTCTGCATTGCCACTGCCTGCGGATGATCCCGATGCGCTGATGTCTGCCAATGCCCGGGAAGCAATTAACCTATATCTCGATCTACTTAAAAAATACCCGCTGTACGACCGCAACGACCAGGTGATGTATCAGCTGTCCCGAGCCTATGAAGAGGCGGGACAGATTGAAAATGCAGTGGATGTTTTGCGACAGTTGGTTGCCAAATATCCAGACTCCCGTCACATTGATGAATCCTGGTTCCGTCTGGGAGAGTATTACTTTACCCGTAAGAAATACCTGGATGCTGAGGAAGCCTACGGTAAGGTGATTAATATCGGAGTGGTTTCCAGCTTTTATGAGCTGGCCCTGTACAAGCGCGGTTGGTCCCTGTTCAAGCAGGACATGTACGAGATGGCGTTGGATGATTATATCGCCATGCTCGATTACAAAGTTTCCCAAGGTTATGACTTCGACCAGCAGACCAACGAGGTAGAGCGAAAGCATATCGATGATACCTTCCGTGTGGTGAGCTTGAGCTTCTCTTACCTGGAAGGTCCCGATTCGATTGTCGACTATTTCTCCCGCAAGGGGGCGCGCCAGTACGAGTACCTGGTGTACAGCCATCTGGGCGAATACTACCTGGATAAGCGTCGCTATCAGGACTCGGCAAAATCCTACACTGCTTTTGTTGAGCGTAATCCCCTGCACAAGGTTTCTGCAGATTTCTCTATTCGCGTAATTGAAATCTACGCGAAGGGTGGCTTTCCCAAGCTGGTACTTGAAGCCAAGAAATCCTTTGCCAACACCTATGCCCTCAAAGCTGAATACTGGACAGTATTCGATATCAATGAATACGGAGAGGTGGTCGAGTTCCTGCAGGCAAACCTGATTGACCTCGCCAGCCACTATCATGCGGCTTACCAGAACAAGAAGCTGAAGGATAAAAAGTCCGAGCACTATCGTGAAGCAATTCACTGGTATCGCAGCTACCTGGAATCCTTCCGTGAAACTGAGCGTGCGCCGGAGATTAATTACCAGCTGGCCGGCTTGATGCTGGAGAATAGGGATTTCCATAGCTCCGCTTTGGAGTATGAGCGCACAGCTTATGAATATCCGGCCCACAAGGATTCCAGTGAGGCGGGATATGCGGCCGTCTACGCTTACCGCGAACACCTGGCAAATAACCTGAAAGAAGCTTCGGCAGACCAGCGTGCTCCTTTATTACGCGAGATTATCCGTTCATCTCTGACTTTTGCTGATACTTTCCCTGCGCATGGGAAGGCACCGCAGGTGATGTTAGGTGCAGTAGAGGACTTGTATGGCCTCAAGGACTATACCCCCACTATCGAAAACGGCCGATCATTGCTGGAGAAATTCCCGGCGGCGGAACAGGAGATTCGCCGGTCCAGCTGGATGCTTGTAGCACATGCCTCGTTTGATGTTCAGGCGTTTGAGGATGCTGAAGTAGCCTATGGGGAAACCCTGACTCTTACCGCTGCGGATGCTAAAGATCGCGCTGGACTGATCGATAACTTGGCAGCATCGATTTACCAGCAGGGCGATATGGCCCGTACGCAGGAAGATCATGCGGCAGCTGCTGGACACTTCCTGCGTATTCGTACCGCTGCTCCCGGGGCAACCCTGCTGGCTACGGCAGAGTATGATGCCGCCGCTTCCCTGATTATCCTGAAAGACTGGACCCAGGCTGCGACAGTGCTCAACAATTTTCGCACTAACTTCCCTGAGCATGAACTGGCAAAAGACGTAACCAAGAAATTAGCAGTGGTGTACCAGGAGAGTGGTGAATTACTGCTGGCTGCGGCGGAATTTGAGCGTATTGAGCGCGAGTCTGAGGATGAGGAGATCCGCCGCGAAGCCTTGACCCAGGCAGCGGATTTGTACAGTGCAGCAAAAGACAGCAAAAAAGCTCTGGAAGTGTTGCGCCGCTATGTGGGCCTTTTCCCCAACCCCATGGAGCCTGCTCTCGAAACACGGCAGAGAATCGCCGATATCTATAAAGCAGGTGGGAATGAAAAGCTCTATATGAAAGAGCTTCGTGAGATGGTCCGTATTGAATTGCGCGGTGGCTCACAGCGTACTGATCGCACCCGCTACCTTGCAGGTAATGCAGCACTGCAACTTGCCGAGCCGAGTTACGCTGCCTTTACCCAGATAGCCCTGGTGAAGCCCATTGAAAAGAATTTGAACTTGAAGCGCAAGCGGATGAAAGCAGCTATCAGCACTTTCACAGATTTGATTGATTACCAGGTTGCAGATGTCACTGCCGCGGCGACTTATTATCTTGCAGAAATCTATTTGCATTTCAGTCAGTCTCTCAAAGATTCCGAGCGGCCTACTAATTTAAATGCGTTGGAACTGGAGGAATACGAGCTGGCTCTGGAGGATCAGATTTACCCATTTGAGGAAAAGGCGATCTCGGTCCACCAGAAAAATGTCGAGCTTCTGGGGGTAGGTATCTATAACCCCTGGATTGACAGGAGTATCGATAAGCTTGCTGGATTGATGCCGGCCCGGTATGCAAGGGCCGAGGAAGCAGGGCAGTATCTGCAAAGTATTGTACCGCTGCCGCCAGCACCTGAGCAGCTGGGCCCTGGTGAAGCGGTCTCCGGTCAGTAAGGGCAACTGCCGACGCGGTAATAAATAAAAGGTTCGAGCTAGTAGCATTAAGGTGCGGGGCTGAAGGTTATGCATACAAAATTGAGAGTATTTTTTCTACTGGGGCTTGCACTGCTTTTCACGGCCTGTGCGGGCACCCAAACCAAGACGGGAAAAATTTCTGACTATTCCTCGGTGAAGGTTTCGGGCAGTGTTAATAGGGACTTTGAGCGCTCACTGGAATACTTGGCCGAAAATAGGTACGAGCCTGCTATTGAGCTTTTGCAGTCGGTGGTGGAGCGGGAGCAGCGCCTTCCGGCCCCTTATATCAACCTGGGAATTGCTCATTATCAGGTAGGAAGTGAGAAAGACGCGGAGACAGCTTTTCTGAAGGCTCTCGAGCTGGATACGAAACACCCGGTCGCAACCAATGAATTGGCAGTGCTCTATCGCAAGCAGGGGCGTTTTGCGGATGCGCGGAAAATTTATGTGAATGCTTTGGCAGAAAACCCCGAATACCTGCCTTTGATAAAAAATCTCGGCATATTGTGTGATCTCTATCTGCAAGATCTCCAGTGTGCTCTGGCACAATTCCAGCAATATGTACAACTGGAGCCAGAGGACCAGGATGTTTCCATCTGGCTGGCGGATCTTAAGCGGAGAGCGGGCAAGTGATATTGAAGTTTAAATGGATTTTGCTATTGGTTGTCTGTTTCACAACTCTCCCCGCTGCCTTTGCGCAGTCCGGGAGTGAAGAAGAAAATGAGTCCAAGGAAAAGAAAGTGGACTCCAAGATCAAAGAGCTATCGGGTATTTCCATTATCGGTAACAAGGAAGCTCCCAAGTCTCTCTATATTGTCCCCTGGAAAAGTTCCGAAGTCGGTGTCGAAAGCGATCTTGTCTCCAGTCTGATGGATGACAAACTTAAGCCGCTTGACAAGGAAGTTTTCATGCGTGAGTTGGAGTTCTACCAGCTCAGCCTGTCCGGCGATTAACGCCGTCCTTTCTCCGGGTAAGACTGGAGCAGCAACAAATTACTGCAGTATTTCTCAAGAGGGTTTGTAATGGACTTTTTTAACAGCGTCATCGAGTTTTTCCAGACGGGCGGTACTTTTATGTACCCCATTCTTGTCGTTGCCGCTTTGGGCGGCGCCGTAGCGATTGAACGATTTATTCGCCTACACTATGAGCGTCATACTAACCGTGCCATGTGGGATAAATTACAGCCCGTTCTCGCCTCCGGGGATTTTGATCGCGCGCGCAACTTGGTTAAGCAGGATAACTCCAGTGTGAGTAAACTGCTGTCCATGGGGCTGGCACGTCAGGGTGCGGTGCGTCGTCGCGAAGATATCGAGATCGCGATGGAAGAGAGCATGATGGAGATAACACCTCAGCTGGAAAAGCGCACACCTTATGTCGCGCTCTTTTCCAATATCGCCACGCTGCTGGGGCTGCTCGGTACCATCATGGGTTTGATCGAAGCCTTTACTGCGGTAGCCAATGCCAACCCGGCGGAAAAAGCTGATTTACTTTCTGCCAGTATTTCCGTAGCGATGAACACCACCGCCTTTGGCCTGATGACCGGTATTCCCCTGTTGATAGTGCACGCGCTGCTCAACTCCCTGACCGGTCAAATTATCGATAGCCTGGAAATGGTCTCTGTAAAAGCTTCCAACCTGATTGACAGCTCAACCCGCCGTCGCTTCGAAATGGATGCACCCAAGCCAGAAAAACAGCCTGGCGAGCAATCTGCGAATGAAGTTGAAACCGAAGAATTGCAAACGGAAACTGCATAATGAGAAGGCGGCGTCACGGGAGAGACAAAGAAGCCCCGGAGCTGGACATTACCGCCTTCCTTAACCTGATGGTGGTACTGGTACCTTTCCTACTGGTGTCGGCGGTGTTTTCACGGGTAACAATCCTGGAACTGAATATGCCGAGCGGGGCTGGCGGTGGTGCACCGGATGACCCCACAGTGACCGTGGAAGTAGTGGTGCGAAAGCAGGCTCTGGAAATCAGTGATGGTGAGAAAGTAATTGCGCGTTTCCCTAATTTGAATGCCACTGAAGAAAGCGAGACTGTCCAGCCGGATGTGACTGTAGTGGAAGCCGATGGGCAGAATACGGACCTCGCAGTATTACCGACAGCTGAAGTGTACGACCTGAAAAAACTCACTGAGTTTTTATTGCAGGTGAAAGCCAGTTATCCGGAAAAAACAGACTCCATTTTATTGATGGAGGCGGATATTGCTTATGAGCACCTTGTGGGTGTCATGGATACCGTGCGTGGTGCAGAAGTTCGGGTTGAAGGCAGTGACCCCAGTGATCCGGAAGCTGTGGAGAAGGTGATTTTGTTTCCTGATATTTCCATAGGAGATGCGCCGTGAGACATGAAAGCCGACGAATGAAGCGCATGGCTCGCAGCCATAAGCGTAAAAAAACTTCAGGCATGAATCTGACATCCCTGATGGATGTGTTCACTATCCTGGTATTTTTCCTGTTGACCAATACTTCCAGTAACGAAGCGCTGGAGCCCCCCAAGGTGATTACATTGCCGGATTCGGTGGTTGAGACCAAACCCAGGGAAACCGTAACCCTGATGGTGACTGCAGAGGAGATCCTGGTGGAATCCAAATCTGTTATCGCAACCAGTGAGGTGCTCGAAAGTGAAGAGGTTGTGATTGATGTTATTAAGCAGGCCATGACCGCAGAGCTGGGTAAGGCAATCGGTATAGCCCAGGCCTCTGCCACAGAAAATGAGGGCGAGGCTGAAATGGAAGGTGAGCAGGGACCAGAACCACCCGAAGTGAATATTCTTGCGGACAGGGGCATTCCGTTCAGTTTGCTGAAAAAGGTGATGTCCAGCTGCACCGAAGCGGGCTACACCAAGGTATCACTGGCGGTAATTCAGAAAGCATCTCAGGGTTAATGGAAGTTTGTGAGTAATTTTCTTCAACAACAGCAGGCGGTCAGCGAGGCGCTTGATACGGTTCGCCAGCGTATGCATCTGCTCGAGGATGAGCAGCGGCAGATCGAAGAGAAGCTGGCTGAATTGCAAGTCGATGGTTCCAAGTACCAGTTGCTCGATGAAATTTCTGAGCGCCTTGGAAAACTCGAAGACATCGGCGCAGGTGAATTGTTTTGGGCTGAGAATTATCGGGCCGATGCTTCCCAGCAGGTTATCGCACGGATTGGGGCGTCAACTCGTACTTATAACGAAAGCCTGGATCAGCTTCATCAGAAGCGTAGGGATATCCTGGATAATATCGAATACTGCAATGAGGAGATCTTTGCCCTTGATGAGCGCGCTGATGAGCTGCGCCGTGAGGAAGAGGAATCCAAGTTTGAATTCGAGATCACCCGTGAATATGAGCAGCCCACTTTTCGCCCGATGGAAATGCCTTGGCATACCAAGGGTGAGGATGAAAAGCGCTTCCGTATTTGTGTATTTGCATCACTGTTTATTGCGGCACTGTTGGGTTATCTGGTTCCTCTATATACCTTGCCTGAACCCGAAACACAGATAGTGGAGATACCCGAGCGCCTGGCCAAATTGGTAATCGAGAAGAAGACCAAACCCAAGCCACCACCTGAGCCAGAAAAAGCCAAGCCCAAGAAAGAGGAGAAAAAAACTGAAACCAAGCCTGAGCAGAAAGTGGCCAAGCAGGATCCGAAACCATCCAAAGTGGAGAAAAAACAAGCGCGTAAGAAAGCTGAGCGTGCGGGTGTTCTCGCCTTTAAGGATAATTTCCAGGATCTTATTCAGGATGACCTGGACAATCGTTTGGGCCAACAAACACAGCTCAGCACTGCAGGTAAGAAGGAAAACCGTAGTCAGCGTTCGCTGATTACTGCAGCGGCAACTGCGGGTAGTGGTGGTATTAATACTGCAGAGCTTAGTCGCAATGTGGGTGGTACTGGATCATCCCTGGGTGGTGTAGCCTTCTCGCGAGTGGAGAGCTCCATTGGCACAGAAGGTGATTTCGCCGGCGAGGACCGACCGCTCAGTGATGGTGTGGGTCCGTCTCGTACCGACGAGGAAATCCAGATTGTCTTCGACCGCTATAAGGCTTCGCTGTATCGCATTTACAACCGTGAACTGCGTAACAACCCCGCCTTGCAGGGTAAGATGGTCTTGAGGATTACCATTGAGCCTGATGGCTCGGTATCCCTTGCGGAAGTGGAGTCCAGCGATATGGATTCGCCTGCACTCAACGCCAAGATTGTAGCGCGGGTGAAGCGATTTAATTTTGGCGAGAAGGCCGGTGTTCCAACGATCACCATTCTTTTCCCAATCGACTTCTTCCCGAACAACTAGGTGGTATTGCCTCCGCCTCCTTCTCGTTTAAGTGAGAAGGAGGCTGCTATTTTAGAAGGCGTCGAGGAGTTGGGTTTCTTCCCCTCCACTTGATCAGTCTTTTCTATCCCCCAGCCTGAGAACCACTTGGCAATCCCCAAAAAAGTTCCCTTACCTGACTGTTATTTATGACCTGCTTCACGGCCACTTTTTCGCCCTGTATTTAAAGTTCGCGCACCGGACTGTGTCTGTTCGGCGGCAGTGTTCTTGGGCATTGTCAAGGGTTTTGAAATAGAAAAGTGGCGGCTATAAGTGACGATGATGTCAGAAGTAATTGGGCGGAAATTTTGGAAGAACTCGCTTACTGGTCTGATTTTGATCAGTGCCTACTTTCTATTTGCAGCGAGTAATGCCCTAGCTACAGAAGAGTGCCCCGTACCTTTCATATCAGAGGTTGTAGCAATTGCAAGCGATAGCCACTGTGAATTGTGTGGTACAGGAACAGTCCGTGTGCGCTTACGTAACCCAACGGATGAGCCACTGCGCAACCTCTCTTTAGATCTAAATCTGAACAACCCCCGACTTGAGTATGCGGGAGGTTTGCGAGTTACAGGACAACCAGATACAGACTTTGTTTCTTCTGCTCCAGCTGATGGTGATGATAACCCTTCATTTACATTCAAGGACTTACCGGGATCAGTGGAAGATCCAATTTTTAGGCCACAGATATGTAGTGATAACGATGTGTTTGACAATGACTGTGAATTTGTAGAGCTGGAATTTAATGTACGTAGTCGTCCTGGTGAGGAGGAAAATTTAGCAGAGCTGAATTTGCCACTGGGTATTACAGCCACCGCACGTTACTCGGCTTGTGGCAGTGCCACAATTCAGCAGCAAAGCGATAGCCAAACTCTCACTATTGAACAGCCAACGCCATCTCTATCAAAGTCGGTAAGGAGTTTCGATACTAACTCGGGGGCTTTGATACCGACATTTGGTGATTCCACAGCGTATGGTCACGAACATGATGGCGTTGTCTGGGAAGTCACAGTGAACAGCGGCTCTCGAGAGCTGGAGGCTGTAAAATTTGAAGATTTGTTAGCACCTTTAAATGGAGCCTCTGACCTGGAGTGGGCGTGTTTCTCAAGAGTCGATGCAATTAGCTCCGTAGTTGATGGTTCGCCGCAAGGTAGTTGCCAGCGAATAGATGATGTTGGTAACCAATTGGTAGGGATTGATGCGGCAGGGTTGAAATTTAACTTACCTACCATTAATGGAACAGTTTCGATATTTTTTTCGGGGGAGATAGATGGATCGTGCAATAGTCAGCGTCAAACTAACGTAGTTAGAAGCCTTGAATGGGGATGTGATGTTCCGGTAGGTGATCCGAAAGGCGGCATTACCCATGCCTGGGGACAGGCGCCACCGGCCTCTCAATCTGCCTATCTATTCAGCAACCAAAGTCCAACGGACTTGGATATTACTACAACTATTCGTAATGCCCAGGGAACTAGTGGCAGGGCAGGGTCACGCGGTACGATTACTATCCGGGTAGATAATAATACTGGTCATACGGTGAGCGGAATTCGGTTATTGAATACCCTTCCAGCTGAATATGTTATGGACCCGACATATTCTCCACGAGTGAATCGCCGTAATGGTGGAGGGGGTAACGATTATCCGGGGCGTATTGACTCTGGAGAGGACGGCGTAAATTGGGATAATCCAGTCACCTTGATTCCCGATCAATCAAATCTTGGTGATACAAATCTTAAAGCTCCGAAGTTTTCCTTGAAGGGGGATGGTCAAGCAAATGGTGATGGTGCGCAAGTAGATATCCTGCGTCACGGTGATTGGGTTGAAGTTACTTTTGGAATTATTCTAATTGACCCTGAAGCCTTTGATCTAGAAACAAATCTCGATGAAGGGCCAAGTGAGCCAGATACTAATTATAGAAAAACACTTCAACATAAAGTGGATGTTGAGTTCGATAATTTCTGTAATATTAATAACGCAATTGTAACTGAAACTACTAACTTTGATGCCTGGCCAGAAGACCTGGATGTTAATATACCTGCGGCACTACATATAGTGCGTGATAATGGCACTACTGATCTGACTTTTGAAATCACAAATGAGGGGGGAGATAGAGCAGACCACTACTATGCCTATGTGTCTTTTGGTGCGACCATGAATGTTGTAGGCGTGCCGAATGGTTGTAGCAGTACTGCAGTTGCTAATCCCCCACTTCATCCAAGCACTACCCATCCATCAGGTGCTAACCCTGGAATACCTATCTGGAAGCTGCCGCCGCCTGATAATAACATCCCACCAATCCCCGCTGATGCAAGTGTCTATCTCTGTTCAATTGATAATGGGCTGGGTACTCTGAGAGCCCAAAGCGGCAGTACTGGGGATATTACTTTTATTGTAGAGAAAAATACCAGCAGTACAGGTTTGGAGGCTGATGATCTAACATTTCGTGTGGATTTGATTGGGGAGATAACCCTCGACGATGAAAGGCCATTAATCTACCCAACACCCGAAGCAGTTAATCCTGGAACCGACCCGGTAAAACAGCAGGCAAATAACTATTCTTTGGATGCTATGCGTGGCAAGGTGTTAGGCTTCAACCTGTTGAAACGGCATGTGCCGGGGAGTTGTAACGAGTTGCCTAATAGGCCTTCGATTGAGTCCGAGATTTTGATTGGTGAGGAGTGCGACTTCGAAGTGTATGCCGGTGGCTGGTTTGGGTTTGAAACACCAGGTTATAACCTAATCGCAGTTGGTGGAATTGAAATAGCTGATGAGACTCCTGGTGGTCTTAATGGGCGAGATGGTCATCAGGGATATATAAATCATCAGCAACTCTCTTCCTGTGCCGATGCAACTTTCCCAGATCCAACCAGGACAGATTGTAGTGACACTATTACAAGCTTTACCAGTACTCCAGGAACCTTACTCTCTGATTCCGGCTTAAAGTGGAATGTTAGTGATGGTAGTTCTTACGCCGTCGACAAGCGGGGACAATGGTTTCTTGCCAATATGACAACTCGGCTACTAAATAAAGATGAGGACGCAGTTTCCGGGCCGACTATTCATGGTGATACAAGTACCGATTATGGTCGCGCACGTTTTACTGCATATTTTAAGAGCGGTACGGGTACCTCAACTACAGAACAGATTACGATTGATAATTCTAGCTGCTCGAAGAATGCCAGCTGTAATACTGAATATCCAGGTTATCCTCAATGGCAGGATTGGACCGCAGAACTTACGGTAACGGAGCCTAACCTAAATATTTCCAAAAAAGTTTGTAATTTTAGTCAAGTCAATGGAAATATTAATAACTGTAGCTGGGAAGACACCGTATCTGGTAGCAAATTCGACGACTTCGTTTATCGAATTACTGTCGAAAATAATCAAGCCGCTGGTCCCGGTGCAGCGCCAGCCTACGATGTTGTAATTACTGATGAGCTAGCAAGCGCTCAAATGTGTGTATGGCCACTTGCAACCGATGGCCTGCAGAATACACCGGAAGGTGATTTTGGTCTTGTCGGCACAGGTGTTGGTCGTAATGATTATAGCTATGACCCCAATGATCCTGAGGCATCTCCACACTGTTTAGAAAATGGCACTCGTGCATACCTTACGTTTTCTTATGATCATTCAGTAGCATTAGAACAGGTCAACGAATCGGATAGCATTGATTTTTATTACCGTGTTAGCCCTCATCGAACCGTTGTACCGAATCAGTCCTTTAAGAATACTGCAAGTATATTCCGCTATGACAGTCTAAAAGGACTGGCGGGTTCTCAAAGTAATCCAACCATTGGAAACACCAATCATCCAGATACAAATGGGCAGGTTCCGGTTCGGCCCGCCTCTCCGGCGTTAGGTGGTGCCCGGATTTATTGCATTGATGGTAGTGGGTACTGTGGTTCTGATGATGCCACCATGACCATCATTGATGTAAAAACAGAACCTAAAGAGGTTATTGAGCTATCACTTGGAGACCCTAGAAATAATGATGTAGTTGTTGGTGAGGAGATACGATATCGGCTAACCGGTAAGGTGCCTGCGTCCCGGTTAATTGACTTTACTTTTCGTGATGATCTTCCGGATGGATTGAGTTGTATTGAAGCAGATGCGCTGGATTTGAGGTCCATTCCAGATACTAACTGGTTTACTGGCGGTGATCCGACTGTACCTCAAGTCAATTGTACCGATGACTATGTAGAGTGGCGCTATGGTAACCAGCATCTGTTATCTTTTGATCGAACTACATATCCTGATGGATTAGTGCCTGTTGAATTAACTTTTATTGCTCGAGTGGAAAACAATGCCTTTACGCCTCACGCAACTACTTTGGTAAACCCCAAGGTAACCGGCGTGGCGCAAATGACTTATAGACCCGCATTTGGGGCCGATCCAGTCGCGACAAATTTTGATCCTCATACAATTAATGTACAGGGTCCAAATATTCAATTGACGAAGTCATTCGCTGTACCCAATAGCGATGCAGATGACATTCTTACCGTTACTGTAACGGCAGAAAATACTGGTACTGCGGCAGCTTACAATCTACATGTGCTCGACGATCTCACAGGCACCAAGCTGGTTTACCTGGGCAATATCGGTGGTACTGATCCGCCTCAGGTTGTCGATGTCACTACTATCGGAGCCAATGCGCCCATCTTCAGCTGGAATCGCAGCAATACGGATTACACCATTGCTGTAGGCGAGACTAAAACCTTTACATTTGATGTCCGGGTAGAGCAGGGCGTTGAGCCCCATGAAATCCTGGATAACACCATCCAATCCCGCTGGCAGTCCCTGCCGGGCAATGATATTGCTTTAAACAGCAGTAATTCTATCGGCACCGATGGTGCAGACGATGGTATGCGTATTGGTGTGTTACCCAATACCGGCGATCCGATTAACGATTACGAAACTACAGCTAGTGCCCAGACAGAGGTGCCAGCGTTACAGTTGGTTAAAACCGATCTTGAGCCCACTGTAGTTCCTACTATAGGTGCGCATAAAAAATTCCAATTGGAAATCCGCCTGCCGGAGGGTATCAGCCGGGATGTGGTGATTACCGACCAGCTCGGCAGCCCGGAAGGCTATGTACTGAGCCACAATGCAGATTTCGATATTACCTATGATTTTGTAGGTATTGAAACCATTAATGGTGCGGCCCCGTCTGAGGGGGTATTCAACAGTTTCCCTACTGATAATACTTCCGGTAACGCTGTATGGAATATTGGTACAGTCGATACTGCCAGTGAAAATGATACTGCCGGCAGTACTCTGGACCCCTTAGTAAGAATTACTTATTTCGCTCGCGTGGAGAATGACCTTGCGACCAATAATGGTGACACGCGTCAGAACAGTGCGGCGTTGACATATAGTAACGGTGAGAGTGGGGCGACAGAAAACTTAAATGACAATACCGCCGCAGTTACGGTGGTAGAACCCCTACTTACTATCAATAAAGCGGTCAGCAATGCGACTAACCCCGGCAATTTACCGGTGGGTGGCGATGTACTGGAGTATGTGATTACCGTTGCCCATGATCCCGCATCTACTGCTGCGGCATTTGATTTGAATTTAGTGGATTCACTGCCATCGGAGTTGCAGTTTGATAGCAGCTTTACCCCAACTGCATTAATTAATGGTGGTGTAGTTACTGGTTTTGTTGCAACACCTGCGGCAGCACCCACTGGCCCTCTGGTTTGGGGGCGTGATAATGGCGATAACACTCTGGACCTGCAGCTTGGTGAAACTTTAGTTATTACCTATCGAACCCAGGTAACAGGAGTATTTGGTTCGCCGATTAGCAACAGCGTAATGCTTGACTGGACGTCCCTCGACGACAGCAGCATTAACCAGCTGGCTTACGAGCGTGATGGTGACGGCTGCCCGGCAGTATCCGCACCAGACGATTACTGTGAGGGTCCGGCTGAAGCCAGTATCGATACTGTGGACAACACCGGTATTGTGAAAACGGTTGTTGCAGATTCTGATACCGCTTCTGTAGTAGGCACGCTGAGGGTTGGCGATACGGTTACCTATCAACTGGCCCTGAACCTGCAAGCGGGTACGACACCGGCAGTGACTATTAATGATGCACTGCCGAGCGGATTGGAATTTAATTCCATTGTCAGTGTGAATGGTGATACTGCTGCGCCCTACGACGACAACCTGAATGATTTTGTTTATTCAGCCATTGCTGTGCCCGCAGCAGGGGACACAGGTACGGTCACCTGGAACCTGGGAGATATCCTCAGCAACTTCGGCAATACCAATAAATTTGTTATCGAGTACACCGCCAAAGTAGTGGCGGGTTCGGGTATTGCAGCGCCGACTGCGACCCTGACCAATACAGCCGTGCTTAATTACACCGGCGCTGTCAGTACCTTGCAAGATAGTGCCGACATTACGATATTGCAGCCGGTGATCGACAGCCTGACAAAAACGGACGCTACCTGGCCAAGCTCCCATATGAATGTGGACCCGGCCAACGATGTGATGCAGTTTACTCTGCACGCCTGTAACTCCGGTTTGGCGCCAGCCTACGATCTGTCTTTGACTGATGACCTGGCTACTCAGATGGACCAGGCCTCCATCGCAAATCTGCAGGTCACTTTGGATGGCACACTCCTCACACAGGGCACCGAGTACACCTACACAGCGCCAGGTAATCGTGGCGACGATATGCAGTTCACTTTCCTGGTGCCTGTCGAAGCGGGAGCCTGCCTGGATATCAATTACGAAATTGGCTTTTATACTGATATTGGCGGTGGCGAAAACTGGGTAAATACCTTCACGGTCAATGAATTCTGGTCACTGCCGGCAAAAAGCGGAGAGCAATACGCTCCTGTTCCACTGGGTACACCCTATCCGATGGGAACTGTCGCCACCACAGTCACTGCGCCGCAAAAAACTCTGCAGAGTGCTGCTACGGCAGCGGTGGGCGAGGAAGTGGTTTACCGTATACAGGTTCCAGGTAGTGCAACCACATCGGCCATCTATGATGTGGTAATTACCGATGTACTGGACCCGAGCCTGGAGCTGATCCAGCTGCAGGAAATTAATGGCCGTGCATTTACCGATAACACCACTAACAACAATATTGCCCTGACCCTGGATATTATTCCGGCTGGTGCTGTCGCTATTTTCGAGTTGCGTGCCCGGGTTGCAAACAATGCAACGGCACAGGCGGGTCATAATTTCAATAATGAAGCCAGCTATTCCTATGCCGCTACAAGCGGTGGTGTGATTCAAGCCGGTGGCACGGGTACTGCACCGACCTTAACTATCGTGGAGCCGGATTTGTCTGCGACAAATTCTGTGGCTAACCAGACTAACCCTGGTAACGACCCGGATGCTGGCGATATCCTGCGTTTCACATTGGATCTCACCGCCGCAGGTAATCCGGAAAACGCCGCTGCTTACGATTTGTTGGTCAGGGAGCAGTTGTCCCTTGGCCTGGCATTTGTTCCGGGCAGTGTGATCTTTGCCGGTGTCGCCCAGGCTGATCCTACTGTGAGTGGGGATGGTATTAATGCTGCGCAGTTACTGGAGTGGAATCGCGTAAACAGCGACCTGGATATCGCTGCTGGCACTAACAGCCTACTGGTATTTGATGTGCTGGTGCTGGATGAAGTGCTGGCTGAAGCCTCGCTGTCTGCCTCTGCCCGTATTGAGTGGACCAGCCTGGATGAGGATAACAGTAGCCCCTACGAGCGAAACGGTGCCGATGGTATTGGTGGCTTGAATGATTATGTGTTGGAAAATATTGCCGCTCAGCTAACCGCTGCCAATGACAGCACAATCAGTAAAACCCGCGTTGACGACAGTTACGGTAGTGCAGATGCACAGCTGCGTGTCGGTGACTTGGTGGAATACGAGCTGCGTTTGTCCCTGCCAGAGGGCACCGCTCCCAATACCTTAATTGTCGATACCCTGCCACAGGGGATGGTGTTTGTAGGTACCCAATCAATTAATGGCGTTACCACTGCACCCTTCGCATCGGCGGCACCCTTTGCTCATAACGATATTGCCGAACCTGTGCAGGCCGGTGATCCCGCTACCGGCCCGACAACACTGAGCTGGAATATTGCACAGCTGATCAACAGTGGTGATAACAATCTCACTAACGATGAATTTATACTTCGCTATCAGGCAAGGGTTCTGAATAAGGACGTACACCCCTGGCCGGCCAGTAATACAGCGCTAACCAATAATGTGGAATTCACTTTCGATGCCGCCGCCGGTGCCGAGCTGCGAAATGATAGTGATACCCTGGACCTGTTACAGCCGGATCTCATTGCGGCAATCAGCGCTACCCCTGCTGGCGGCACTACCTTGTCTGCCGGTGATATTGTCGATTACACCATAACGATTACCAATAACGGATCAGCGCCGGCCTACGATCCGGTCTTCCGCGACATGATCCCCATTGGCCTGCGCCAGGGCGGTGTCAATGTGCAGTCCATTACTGTGAATGGCGCTGCAGCAACTATTGTTGCCCCGACTTTTGACAACGCCACTGGTGCGGCAGTTTGGGATTTCTCTGCGGGCACAGTTTATGCCATTAATCCTGGCCAGGCTTTGGAGATGGTGTATCGCGTTCAGGCAGATGCCAATCTGGGGGCAGGTCTCAATCTGCAAAATGCCGCTTATGTCGAGCTGTATTACTCATTGGATGACGATAATTTGCCATCCCTGGGTGCGACCGCGGTTACCACAGATATGCGTGAGGACTACGGTCCTACAGCACCAGTCAGTGTGCAGTTCAATACGCCCAATGCAGCGCCGTTGCTGATTGAAAATACCCAGCCGGCATCTTCGATTGGCGAACCGTTTAATTACCGCATCACTATTCCGGAAACCGTGCAGCCCACAGCCCTGCACGATGTCAGTGTGCTGATGGACCTGAGTACTTCTGCAGCCGACCTGGAATTTGTCGGCGCGGCAAAAGTATCGGGCAGCAACGTATTCACTCCAGAAAATAGTGGATCAGGCACTGCGCTGGTCATTGCCGATGCCACTAGCGGCATTGATGTACCGGCGGGTGAACAGGTGGTTATTGATGTGACTCTGCGCCTGCGCGACAGCAATCCACCCAATGTGGATGGGTTGGCATTTAATAATAGCGCCAGCTACAGCTATAACTACGACAATGACAATGCGGCCGCGGGGCAGGGTGCCGGTGCCGGAAACACGACCCTTGATATGCAGGTAGTGGAGCCAACGGCCATCACTCTGACTAAAACCGGCCCTGCCAGTGTGCAGTCTGGATTGCCAGGTACCTTCACCCTCGACCTTCACAATGTTGGCACTGGCCCCGCATGGGATATTACAGTGACCGATATTCTGCCGGATAAAGATCCCGGTGGTATGTGTGAAACTCCTCCGAATAATTTTGCTGCGCAAATTATTGATGGTGCAGGCACTGCGGTTGCCACTCTGGTAGCAGGAACTGACTTTAATACGGTTTTTGATGAAGCCAGCTGCACTCTGACGATCACCTCCATGGGTGCGGCGGCTATGCTGGCTGCGGACCACCACCTGTTGTTGAGTTACGATGCCACCCTGGACGTGGATACCATCGATGGCGATACACTGACCAATATTGCCGGTGTGGAACTCTGGCACAGTTGGGATAGTGGCTTACCGGAAGCTCGCCAGTACACACGCCCGGCGCCCACTGATGGCACGCCAGGCGTACTCGATCACGAAGATGCCTATACCGTAAGCGCCTCTGTGCCCAAGGTAACTTTCTACAAAACCGTTGAGAATGTTACCCGTGCAGAAAATCCGGCAACTTTGGCCACTCCGGCAGATGTACTGCGCTATACACTCACGCTTACCAACCTGAGTGGTGCAGATGTTAGTGGTATTGAAATTACTGATGATCTGGGTCGCCTGAACAGCCTGCCATTGTTCCAGTCGGGTTCACTACAACTGGTGACAGCGCCGATGGGTAGCGATAGCAGTAACTCTGATGCGTCTGCTGGCACACACGGCAGCGGCTTTTTACAGGTGAAAAACCTGGATTTGGCGGCCACAGGAAATACTGGTGATTCTGTTCAGCTGGTATACGAGGTCACTTTGGCAGCTGTGATCGACAGCGGTACGCCGGTGTTGAACCAGGCTCAGGTGCAATTGCCTGGTCAGCTGCTGAAAAACAGTGATGATCCCAATATCAACGGTACTGACGACCCTGACGTTGCGGATGATGAAGATCCTACCCAGATATTAATTGAGTCCGAGCCACTGCTGGTGATTCACAAAACCTCAGCAGATATCACCGGTGACCCGGATTTACTGATGGTGGCGGATACCCTGCGCTATACCATTCGCGTGGAAAATGCCGGTAACGAAAATATCGTTAATGCGATGTTGCGCGACCAGATCCCGGCGAATACCACCTATGTAGCTGGCTCTACGACCTTGAACGGTTCAGCGCTTTCAGATGTGAGTGGTGCTTCGCCTCTTGAAGCTGGTATGAGTATTCATACACCTGGCCAGGCCGATGGCTTTATTGGTGCAACTGCAACTGCAACTGGCGCCGTGGCTTCTGTAATCACCTTTGATGTCACCATTAATGATGTCAATGACGGTACCATAATTTCCAACCAAGGCTTTGTTAATGGCGAAGGTGCAGGCAGTGGACCCTTCGATGAAGCGCCATCGGATGACCCTGCTACAGATGCTCCCAACGACCCGACTATAGATATTGTTGGCGATGTTCCCCTTTTAATCGCTCATAAAACGGTGGCAATTGCCGTGGACAATATCTCTATGGGGATTGTCGATCCCGGTGATGTACTGCGTTACACCATTGCAATATCCAATATGGGGGGCGTTGATGCACTGCAGGTGGCACTCACTGACCAAGTGCCCGCAAATACCACTTATGTTGCCGGCAGCACCACCTTAAATGGTATGGCTGTCGCTGATAACGCCGGTGGTATGTCGCTTTTAAATACTGAATTGCCGGTAGCTTCGGATGACCTAACGCCACCCTTGCCGGGTGCCAATGAGGGTGTGATTACTTCTGCACAAACTGCCACCGTAACTTTTGATGTGATGGTGAATGTGGATGCTGCCAGGGGTACTGTGATCAGCAATCAGGGCAGCGTTACCGCAGAGGAGCTGCCACTGGTACTCACTGACGCGGATGGCAATCCGGCCAATGGTGCACAGCCGACACTTGTGGTTGTGGGCGATGCGCAGCTGTTGTCGATTGTAAAAGAAGTTGCTGTTGTCGGTGGCGGCGCAGCAGAAGCTGGTGTGGTGCTTGAATACCTGGTGACCATCGAAAATATCAGTGGTGTACCGGCGACCATGGTGAGTATTACTGATGATCTTATGGTTGCTGGCGATGGTGTCCTTACCTATGTTACAGACTCCGCCATGCTTAATGGTCAGGTAGATGGAGTCAGCATAGCCGGTACCGTAATTACTGCAGATTACTCCGCTATTTATGGAGATTTGTTACCGGGTGAAAGTGCTGTATTGCGTTTCCAGGCCAAGCTCTCCGATAACCTGGAAATTGGTTATACGGTGTTGAACACCGCGGAAGTGCATTGGAATGACCCACCTTCAACCAACCAGGCCAGCGTTGCTCTTGATGTTGGTGGCACACCGGGAATCGCCAATCTGGCAGGCTACTTGTGGCACGATGTGAACTTCAATAACCAAGTCGATATGGATGAACGGTTATTGTTGAACTGGGCCGTAGATCTCTACTTCAATGACGCATTGTTGGAAACCATTCAGACCGATGAAAATGGCTACTTCCAATTTCAGGGGCTAGTACCTAATAGCTATGGTGGACTCAGTTATGAGATGCGTTACACCGCTCCAGATGCCGGCGAAAAAACAGCATCCCTGGGTAATCCGGTTTCTGATTTTACCAATGGTCCTCAGCGTATCAGCGAGATCTTTGTGGAGTCGGGAGCCAATCCGCAAGACCTGAACCTGCCGCTCACGCCTAATGGAGTGATTTATAACTCTATTCTGCGTGCTCCTATCACCGGAGCTACGTTGACTATGCTGCGCGCCAGCTCTGGTCAGGAGCTGCCGGATCGTTGCTTCGATGATAAAAAGCAGCAGGGGCAAGTAACCCGTGCAGGTGGTTATTACAAATTCGATATTAATTTCGATGACGCCGCTTGCCCGGCCAATGCGGATTACCTGATTAAAGTGGAGATTGCCGATGAGGATTATGTCGGTAGTGAATCCCTGGTAATTCCTGCACAGACCAATGAGGAAACTGCGGGCTTCGATGTGGGTGCGTGCCTCGGCAGCAATGCCGATATGATTCCTGGCACGGCTCAGCATTGTGAAGTACAGCTATCTCCAGCGCTCCCACCGTTGGATATAGAAGCACGCGATACAGCTACCGACTATTACCTGCGCCTGACACTGGACGATGATCAGGTTCCAGGAGACAGCCAGCTGTTCAATAACCATATCGCCATGGACCCGCACCTGGAAGGTGCACTTTCCATTACCAAAACTGCGGCGATGTTGAATGTAACCCGAAGCCAGCTGGTGCCTTACACCATTACCTTTGGCAATACCTTGCCTATACCGCTTTCGGATTTGCAGCTGGTGGACTTCTTCCCCGCAGGCTTTAAATACGTAGCTGGTTCGGCGCGCATGGATGGCGAACCAGTGGAGCCGGTGATGAATGGGCTACAGCTGATCTGGTCCGATCTGCGTGTGGAAGCCGAGCAAACACGTGAACTGAAACTATTGCTGGTAGTCGGCTCCGGTGTAGGCGAGGGTAAGTATGTCAACCGCGCGCGTATGTTTAACCAGCTCTCCGGCCAGGTTGCGTCCGGTGAAGCCTCAGCCACGGTGCGCGTGGTGCCGGACCCCACTTTCGATTGCACTGATGTCATCGGCAAAGTCTTCGATGATAAAAATATGAACGGCTACCAGGATGCCGGTGAGGGTGGCCTTCCTGGAGCAAGGGTAGTTACTGCAACCGGCTTAAATGCCACAGCTGATGCTCACGGGCGATTCCATATCACCTGTGCAGTAGTACCAAATGCTGATCGCGGTTCCAATTTTGTGCTCAAGCTCGACGACCGCAGCTTGCCTAGCGGATATCGTCTCACTACTGAAAACCCGCGGGTGATGCGTGCAACTCGAGGCAAGATGGTGAAGTTTAACTTCGGTGCCAGCTTGCATCGGGTAGTACGCCTGGATATGGCCGAGGCGGTATTTGAGCCGGGCTCTACTGAGTTGCGTCCCCAGTGGCAGTCTCGTATTGAGCTGTTGTTGGAAAAACTCAGTGAAGCTCCATCAGTATTGCGCCTGTCCTACCTTGCGGAAAATGAAGATCCGGATCTGGTGGAAGAGCGTTTGCAAACGATCAAGGCAGAGATTGCCGATGAGTGGGCGCGTAGTAATGGCGACTACGACTTGAATATTGAGACTGAAGTGTTCTGGCGGCGTGGAGCGCCGCCCAGTAAGGGAGGATTGGAGTAATGTCCTCGGTCAAGCGCAGCAATATGGGTCGGTTACGCAGCTCTGGTAGCTCAATGGAAACAATGACCAGGACTTTCCGTCGTCGCGAACACTGTCTTGCCACAGCGATTGCCCTGGCTTTAACTCTTCCCGTGCAAGGTCAAGAGAAAGCTGCAGCGCAGGACACTCAGTACCAGGAAGCAAGCTGGTGGCAGGTATGGCAGAAAATTCCCGGCTTGGCTTCGGAAGTGGAAGGGCCCGAAGTTGAGTTTGAGGAAACGTCTATCGGTAGTAATACCGAAGGTATGTTGCTGCGTGCACCTACTAATCAATGGCTGCAGGATGCCACCACTTTTATTCCACCGCTTGACCCGATTATTGTAGAAGACTTTATTGAACCAATATCGTTTTACACAGTGGATGACGAGGTTCCGGCAGAAACTGTGGAGTTATTGCGGGCAAAATTAAACGAACTGGGAGAGACGCCGAACTTCAAATTGTACTTTATCGGCCATACTGATTCTGATCCCATGCAAAAAGAACTGGTGGCAGATTTCGAGAGTAAGGAAGATTTTACCCTGGCTCGTGCTCAATTTGTTGCAGATTTCTTCCAGCAAGCGCTGGAATTACCGGAAGAAATGATAGTGGTGGAAGGTCGCGGTGATGTAGAGCCGATTGCCGATAATATCACCACCGCGGGGCGGGAATTAAATCGTCGTATTCAGGTACAGGTGACTTATGACGCACTAGACGAGGAAGCCATGGCTGCACGTGCCCGAGCAGAAGCTTTGGCATTGAATCGAGTAAAAGTGTGCCGCCAGGAAACAGTGTGTAGACTTAATTACACTGCGGGTAGTGAGCAACGTGCACGCTTGAAAAACCTGGTTATTCCCCTGCGCCTTGAGCCGGGACAAACAGACTTGCCTGAAGCATTTATTCGGCGTTTAGGCGAGGTGCGGTCAAATCTCGCAGATAAAAATAATCTGGTAATGCACTTTGTTGGGCACACCGATGCACTGCCGCTGGATGTGAATCAAAGTTCCGAAGATCAACAGGTAGCTTACCTGGAAAAATCCCACGGTGAAGCTCGCCGTGTTGCCCTCGCCGTGCGCGATGCACTGGCCTTGCCAGATGCGATGATTACTAGCAGTGGCAAAGGAGCCAGCCAGCCCATTGCCGCAAATGACACACCTAAAGGTCGTGCCCTTAACCGGCGGGTGGAAGTGGAATTTTGGTATGACGACCCGTTGGAAGTTACAGCGGATGGCGTGCAGGCCTGCCCGGAAGCTGCAGCCGCAGAAACTATTACTATTGCCTATGAATCCCTTCGCGGTGCGGTAGCACCGATTCGTTTTGACAATGGCGACCCCATCATTACCCAGTCGCAACTGATGCAAATGCGCAGTGCCATGTCAGAAATTTCCAGCAAGGCCAATGTGCGCTTAAGTTTTATTGGCTATAGCGAAAACAAGCGTATGGATCGCCGTGAGGCCATGGTCTATGGGGATGATATTGGCTTATCTGGCGCCCGTGCCCAACGCGCAATGGAACAGGTAAAAGAACTGCTTGGCCTCGAAGATGCACAGGTGGAGTTTGAAGGGCGTGGTTATGTGCAGTCAGACGATGTGGTGACCAACGGCTTTATCCAGGAGGAAGGAGCGCGTGTTGAAGTGCAGGTGCTCTACGATGAGCTGGCGATACTGGCAGAAAGTGATCGCTTAGAAATCGAGCGCATTAACCGTGAGGCTATCGCCAATAATCCTTACTCATTGAATTTGATGCGTATTACCGTGGATGGCAGCCCGGAATACGATCCTTATAAAAACTCCGCTGACCTGCAGCGCTGTACGGACGTGGCTCTGGATAGTGCCAATATCCAATTCCGTTTCGATAACAAAAAAATGCAACCACGGCTAAATGTCACTGCGTGGCCCAATACCATTCGCTATGCGGATAATCCAGTTACTGACCTTAGCGAGAATCGTGTAGTTTTTCGCAGTTACACCAATTACCCATCTTTTGTTGATCGGGCCGAAGTACGGCTGTTTGAAGAGGAACAATCCCTGCGCGATACTCCCATTGCGATTGTTCCGTTAGACCAGTATGGAAAAGGGAACTGGCAGGCAGAATTTACTGAATTCCAGGCACCACTGAAAAAGCTCCACTATGTGCTGCGGGTTTATGACAAAAAAGGCCGCTTCGATGAAACCGCTGAGCAAACTTTGTGGCTGGTAGGTAGTATCGAAGAGTCTGATGAAGAGGTGGATATAGCCCAGGAGCTACTGGTGGGCTATGGTGAGAACCGCCTCGCACGGAGAAATATTCCCCTGGACGGCAATAGTGTGCTTGTCAACGGCGCTCAGGTGCCGCCGGGCCATACTGTATGGCTGGCGGGCAATCCGGTACCGGTAAATGATCAAGGTCAATTCGTTGCTGAACAGATTTTTGACCCTGGTATGCACACTGTAGAAGTGGCAATCCTGGATGAAGAGGGCAATGGTGAACTGTTCCTGCGTGATCTGGAATTTGCTAAAAATGACTGGTTTACCGTAGGGATAGCCGACCTAACTGTCGGTTACGATAAAACCAATGGCCCCGCGGCCCTGGTGACGGGCGATGAAACCCACTACGACAACTCTGTAAGCTACGATGGTCGTCTGGCGTTTTATACCAGCGGCGGTTTTGGAGAGGGTTGGCGTTTGGCTGCCAGTGCGGATACGGAAGAGGGGCCTGTCGATGATTTGTTTTCCAATTTTATGGAAAAGTCACCGGATGCACTTTTTCGTCGGCTCGATAGTGATCTTTACTATCCCACCTTCGGTGATGATTCTACGGTAGTTGAAGATGCGCCCACTTCCGGCAAGTTTTATGTGAAGTTATCCAAATACGATGACTACGGCCTGTGGGGTAATTTCAAGGCGACCTATTCTGACAACGAACTGGCGCAAATAGACCGGGCACTTTACGGGGCCAATGGCCACTTTGAAAGTGATGCCATGACCAGCTTCGGGGAAAAGCGATTCCAGGTAGATGCCTTTGGAGCGGAACCCGGCAC
Source organism: Microbulbifer variabilis ATCC 700307 (assembly GCF_000380565.1). Taxonomy (GTDB): domain Bacteria; phylum Pseudomonadota; class Gammaproteobacteria; order Pseudomonadales; family Cellvibrionaceae; genus Microbulbifer; species Microbulbifer variabilis. The sequence continues at coordinate 61,713 of NZ_AQYJ01000026.1, read as the reverse complement.
TATTGCCGGTCGCGATGAATATCGTGGTACCGGCGGCTCACTATATTCCCTTCGTCACCAGGATATTCTCAGTGGCTCTGAGCGTCTGCGTATAGAAGTGCGGGATAAGGATTCCGGCCTGGTTTTAGGAGTAAAAAATCTCTCTCCGGTGATCGATTACGATATCGACTATATCCAGGGGCGTATCTTACTCAATAAGCCCCTTTCCGCCTTGGCCAATGATAATTTATTGATTCAGGATGGTTCCTATAACGGGAACCCCCAGTACCTGGTAGCCCGCTACGAATATACCCCCGGCTTTGAGGAGATGGACACTCTGGCATTTGGTGGCCGCGCCCACTATTGGTTTGGGGATTACGTAAAGCTGGGTATCAGTGGTACTCAGCAGGACGAGGATGATAATGAAACGGCCCTCCAGGGCTTTGATCTCACCCTGCGGAAAAGTGCCGGTAGTTGGTTAAAGGTTGAAGTCGCAGATAGCGAAGGCGGTAACCTGGATAGCTTTAGCTCTCTGGATGGCGGTTTTACTTTTGATGATGGGCAAAACCTGGACCCGGAAGCTACAGCAGGCGCAACCAAGGTTGAGGGTAGCCTGCAGATCGGGGATTTTTTTGAAAGCCTACGCGGTTCCGGGAATTTCTATCATCAGGAGCGGGAAGCAGGTTTCTCCGGTCCCGGTCAATTTGTACAGGGTGATACCACCCAGTATGGAGCCGGTATTAATCTACCCCTTGGGGAGAGCTTTGATGTGGGCCTCAAAGCGGATAGCAAGGAAGAGGAGTTTGGGCTGCATACCAGTGCTACAGACCTGATGCTCGGCTATCGCCTTAACGATCACTGGCGGCTCAGCTCCGGAGTGAGGACGGACAGCCGTGAAGATTTCTCTGAAGTTGTTGCAGCCACCCAAACCCAGGGTGACCGCACCGATATGGCAGTGGAGGCCAGTTACGATTCCGGTGAAAACTGGAGTGCTTATGGTTTTGTACAGAACACTATGGAGGTCACCGGTACTCGAGAGGAAAATAACCGTGTTGGCCTGGGAGGCGCCTATAGAGTGAGCGATCGACTCACAATGGATAGTGAACTGTCCAGCGGCGATACCGGTATGGCAGCACGTTTGGGCACAGATCTCCTGGTTAGCGACAGAACCAGTGTTTATCTCAATTACACCCTGGATAATGAGCGCAGTGATACTGGCGTGCGTGCGCGCAAGGGGAATATGAGTACCGGTTTCCGCAGCCGCTACTCCGATACTTTGAGTATGTACGGCGAGGAGCGTTACAGCCACGGCGATGTTTCCGCCGGCCTGACACACGCCTTGGGTATGGATCTGGCACCTAACGACCGCTGGACCTACGGCACCACGGTAGAGGCGGGCACATTGGAAGATCCGCGTACTGGTGCCAAAACCGAGCGCAATGCCCTGGGCTTTAATATGGGCTATAGCCTGGACACTATTCGCCTGGCAACTGCGCTTGAGTACCGTACCGATATTATGGAAACGGCATTAGATGAAGAAACCGTAACGGAATCTGAGCGGGACACCTGGCTGCTAAAAAATACCCTGAGTTATCAGCTCAACCCGGATTGGCGTTTGGTGGGTAAGTTAAACTATTCCGACAGCAAAAGTTCCCAGGGAGAGTTTTATGATGGCAAATTTACCGAAGCCGTAATGGGCTATGCTTATCGCCCGGTAAATCACGACCGTCTGAATACGTTATTGAAATACACTTATTTTTATAATGTACCGACTCAAGACCAGGTTACGGTGGAAAATACCTCAGCTGAATTTATACAGAAGAGCCATATTTTCTCTGTGGATACCAGCTATGATCTTACCCGCCGCTGGACTCTGGGAGCCAAATATGCCTATCGCCTTGGGCAATTAAGCCTCGATAGAGAAGACCCTGAGTTCTTCGACAGCCGTGCCAGCCTCTATGTTCTACGAGCAGACTGGCACTTCGTAAAGCGCTGGGATCTGTTGATCGAGGGCCGCCTGCTTGACCTTCCAGACGCCCAAGATAGCAAGAGTGGTGCTCTGATTGGCCTATATCGCCATATCGGTGATCACCTCAAGCTGGGGGTGGGCTACAACTTTACAGATTTCTCTGATGATCTCACTCAGCTGGATTACGACAGCCAGGGGATGTTTGTGAATATTATTGGGAAGTTGTAAAGAATGGGCGTATTGACAGAGTGCCAGATTCTCAACGAGGTTAGTTCGCCAGTAAGATGCTAGAAAAGCCCGCATTTACGGGCCCACTTATTTAATTTCACTTGATTTTTAATGGCTCCACCCACTTATTAAATACTCCTAAAAAGTAGCAGGGTCTGTTAGTTTCTTCGTTAGAGGAGTTTGGAGAGCAATTTGTTATCGACTGGATGTCACTACATATTTCCCAACTCTTACTTTAAATAAAATAGGTTCGCCTATAATTGTGTTGATTGGTGAGAACTCATTGATATTTAAATCGTAAAAGTCATAAGAGGGTCAACTAGCAAGTACGCAATGCAATTCCCTCTATACCCTAATTTAATTTTTACTACACTACATAATTTGCGGTTAGTGGTTATCCTCAAAACTCCTGTCAAGCTACTACATAGTAGTGTCTGATAAGCTTTACTGCGCACTATAAGCACCACCAGTGTTACTGAATTGAAAATTAATCTCCGGTAGGGACCATTGTGCGCTACGATTTAGAGATCACCATCTAAATAGCGCACACGAAATACTTTCAAGAAAGTGGTTGGTTTACTTTTCTCGATAATCTGCAATAGCTCTCTTTTTAGTGTATTGGCTCTAATAACCAATCGACCATCTCTTATAGATCTAAAGTGTCAAACTTGATGTTTTATTTTATGGGTCGCACCCAAAAACTGATTTGTTATTTGGCGACAGTATCAAGTAGATAGGGCAAATCTTTCAATCCCTTTAACGACGAATTTGACTATAGCTCGAAGTAGATATAAATAGTAATTTAAAGAAATATATTGTGAATCCTGGAAAGCTTGCCATGCTGGGACTTATTTTTGCTACTGGAAATGCTTACTCTGGCACTGAATGTACTGGTAAAGTAACTTCAGTAGAAGTTGCTGCAAACGGAAATGTTAATGCTGGTATAAAAGATAGCGGAAATGGCACAAATTTTCATAGTGTCGCACTTTGCAGAGTCACAGAAGATATAGAGGGTGGATTCAAGCAAGAATCGTGTAAGGTTACTTTTTCTCTTCTAACCACAGCTCATGCAACTGGTAAGAGTGGGACTTTATGGTTTGACGAAGAAAAGTTCTCTTCCTGCTCACAGTCATGGGGTGAGATTTGGTCTCAAGGATTATACCATGTTCGCCTTAAAGAAAACTAAAGAGGGGCAAATATTATTTTTATAGCAAAGCAGAGAAGTTCGATGCTTTGAAATCTGCTCTTGCTGTTTCTTCGAGTGCCTGGGGAGCCTCGTGATTTCTATTGCTGGATAGAAGCTGACGTGGGCTCTCAGGTCCCGGCCAAATTGCTTTTGGCCTTAATTGTGGAAGTGATCGGTACTCATGTGAAAACTGCCAGGTTGCTGTGGATGACGTATAAAGGGTGATCGACAGAACCAGTGGTTACCTCAATTACACCCTGGACAATGAACACAGTGATACTGTCGAGCGTGCATGCAAGGGGGATCAGTCATATTTTCTGCAACCGTTATTCCGACATTTTAAGTGTGAACGGCGAGTAGCATTACAGTCATAGCGATTTTAACTTCGATGTGTCACGTCGAAATTTATGAATAGTTAATGCATTTATTTGGTTTTATATTAGGCCGCTAGGTTTTCCTGATTTCAATCTGTTGGTGTGTTGTTCTTGTGAACTTCTCTTTTATCTCCAGTAATGCGCTGTGGGGTCTTGTCGTTCTTTTATGTGAAGTTTTAAAACGGTAGTGGCTTTCATTTATAGCGCTAAGTTGATTTTTATATCTTGTCTGCGGGGAGTTGTTTGCATAGTTTATGTGTTTGTTTAATTTCCATTGGCGAGATATCGTGTTATTGGTATCTGTACATAAAAGTTAAAGCAATTATTTTTAACTGGGAGGAAAGGGTGGTGTAAAATGTTTAAGATATATTGAATGGTTTCTAGAGCAAAGTGATGGGGCGTTATAATAGTCCGTTGTCACGGCAGCACTATTGGGGGCTGTCGGTACTTTTTCTGGCCGTTGTCCTTGTGGCGGGTGATTTCACTGCGTTCTCTCCAGCACTCCCGGCTATTGCTCATAGCTTTTCTAGTGATATTGCGACAATCCATTGGGTAGTTAATGCCTACTCTTTGATTTATGGCGTAATAATAGTGGCGAGTGGCCGTTTTGCAGATATTTATGGCCGCCGGCGTATTTTTTTTGTGGGAGTTTTCATTTTTGCTATTTCTTCTCTGGCAGGTGGCTTGGCGGAGAAGCTTTGGGTGTTGTTTCTCTGTCGTGCCCTGATGGGACTTGCAGGAGCCCTGATATGGTCCGCAGTTCTCGGGATGGCGTACAATCTTTTGCCGCAGGAGCGGGCGAGTTTTGCCGGGGGGTTTATCCTGGCTGCACTTGGCCTGGCTACTGCTTGTGGCCCTGTGTTGGGTGGTTTTTTCACGGAGTACTTAAGTTGGCGCTGGATTCTATTTATTAATGTACCTATCGCATTGCTAGTCTTTCTTCTTGGGTGGAATAAGTACCCAGTGGATACGTTTGGCAAGGTTAATAATCATATCGACTACTTAAGTATGTTGGCACTTTCCATTTCACTGTTTTGCTTTCTGCTGGCAATGGATGTACTGGCGCAATACAGTATTAAAAACTTTCTGGTTTTACTTTTGCTGTCGGCTTTCATATTGTTATTTTTGGCTTTTGTTTATACAGAGAAAAGGGCAAAAACTAATGCTCTTGTGCCGTTGGGTTTAATTGAAAATGCCAGCTTTTTATCCGCCGGATTTAGCGTAATGCTAGTGGCGGCAGCTTTCTTTGCAACGCTTGTTTATATTCCGTTACTTTTTATTAGTGTGCATCATTACAGTGCTCTTCAGGCAGGGGTTGCGCTATTGCCAATGATGGTAACTTCGGGAGTTTTTGCTTTTATTTCTGGATTCCTGCATGAAAAGTTGGGGGCAAGGCTGTTGATATGCGTTGGAGCTTTAGGCATGAGTATCGGCCTTTTCTGGCTGTCAACGCTCAAAGGGGAGATGAGTTACTTTCAGTTTGTGCCCGCGTTACTTTTGATCGGCACAAGTTTGGGAATCTATAGCCCTGCGGTAGTAACTGCTGCTGTTACCGTTGTCGATCCAGCAGAATCCAGTCTTGCGGGTGCTGTAATTTATATGTTTAGGTTTCTTGGTGGTGCAATTGCTCTTGGTATCAATGCCACTATTCTTGCCGTTGCTCATGACCTTGAAACCGGTATTTATAGGGCCTTTTTTGTAGATGGAATTGTTACTTTTATCGGTTTCCTTATCCCATTGGTTTTCTATAAGAATCAACTTATAAAAATTTTCAGGGAATAGTCGTTTAAGATAATGGCGAAAGGAGAATTCACCATCTCACAGGCCCGCCCTTTTCTTGATTTTCTCACTGAAAGGTAGATGTTTCATTCAATATATAGCTGTTACTTGTTTTTGAGTATTGCTGAATATTGAGGTGGACCTCTGTAGCCGAGGTGACCTGCCAGTTATTGGAAGCGGAGAGATAGCCTGTGGCAGGGCGTAGTGGGAATAAGCAGTGGCTGCCTGAATAGCACCCTCTCATTGTTGGCTACTGATTGTTAGTACTGTAGGCACAAACAAAAAAGCCCCGCCAAAAATGACAGGGCTTTTCCATAAGGCAGAGCTACTGCTTAAACAGCAACGTCCTGGATCTCAGTAGCGGCAATGCGCTTGCCTTCTTCGGCAGACTTCTGGAAGTCTTCAATCTGGTCGAAGTTCAGGTAGCGGTAGATTTCGCCGGACATGGAATCCAGATTCTTCGCGTATTCCTGATACTCAGCCGGAGTCGGCAGTTTACCCAGAATGGCGCCCACAGAAGCCAGCTCGGCGGAGGTCAGGTATACGTTAGCACCGTCACCCAGGCGGTTGGGGAAGTTGCGGGTGGAGGTGGACAGCACTGTGCTGCCAGGGGCCACACGTGCCTGGTTACCCATGCACAGGGAACACCCGGGCATTTCGGTGCGGGCACCGGATGCACCATAGATGTTGTAGTAACCCTCTTCCATCAGCTGGTGCTCGTCCATTTTGGTGGGCGGAGCGATCCACATACGGGTGGAAATGCCACCTTTGTGTTCCTGCAGCAGCTTACCGGCAGCGCGGAAGTGGCCGATGTTGGTCATACAGGAGCCGATAAAGACTTCATCTACTTTGTCACCGGCAACGTCGGACAGCAGGCGAGCGTCGTCTGGGTCGTTCGGGGCGCAAACGATCGGCTCTTTGATTTCGGCCAGATCGATTTCGATGACTTCCAGGTACTCCGCGTCGGCGTCCGCTTCCATCAGTTTCGGGTTGGCGAGCCACTCTTCCATGGCGCGCGCACGGCGCTCCAGGGTGCGCTTGGAGCCGTAACCTTCAGCGATCATCCAGCGCAACAGAGTGATATTGGAGCGCAGGTACTCAGACATGGTCTCTTCAGACAGCTTGATGGTGCAGCCAGCTGCGGAGCGCTCGGCGGAGGCATCAGACAGTTCGAAAGCCTGCTCTACCGTCAGGTTTTCCAAGCCTTCGATCTCGAGGATGCGGCCGGAGAAGATATTCTTCTTACCTTTCTTCTCTACGGTCAGCAGGCCCTGCTTGATGGCGTACAGAGGAATGGCGTGTACCAGGTCACGCAGGGTAATGCCAGGTTGCATTTCGCCCTTGAAGCGCACGAGTACGGACTCGGGCATATCCAGTGGCATAACACCGGTTGCGGCAGCGAAAGCTACCAGACCGGAACCTGCCGGGAAGGAGATACCCATGGGGAATCGGGTGTGGGAGTCACCGCCGGTACCTACGGTGTCCGGCAGCAGCATGCGGTTCAGCCAGCTGTGGATGATGCCGTCAGCCGGGCGCAGGGAAACACCACCGCGGTTCATGATGAAGTCCGGCAGGGTGTGCTGGGTGTCGATATCGACGGGCTTGGGGTAGGCCGCAGTGTGACAGAAGGACTGCATCACCAGGTCGGCGGAGAAGCCGAGGCAGGCCAGGTCTTTGAGTTCATCACGGGTCATGGGGCCAGTGGTGTCCTGGGAGCCCACAGTGGTCATTTTCGGCTCGCAGTAGGTGCCCGGACGGATACCTTCAACGCCACAGGCTTTACCAACCATCTTCTGTGCCAGAGTGTAACCCTTGCCGGTGTCGGCGGGCTGTTCTGGCTTGCGGAACAGCTCGGAAGGCGCCAGGCCCAGGGCTTCACGGGCTTTGCCGGTCAGGCCGCGACCGATAATCAGGTTGATACGGCCACCAGCCTGAACTTCGTCCAGCAGTACATCGGACTTCAGCTGGAATTCAGACAGTACTTTGCCGTCTTCCGCCAGGATCTTGCCGTCGTATGGGCGGATCTCGATAACGTCGCCCATGCCCAGTTCGTCAACGGGAGCTTCGAATACCAGCGCGCCGGCATCTTCCATGGTGTTGTAGAAGATCGGGGCAACTTTACCGCCGATACAAATACCGCCACCTTTCTTGTTGGGTACGCCCGGCATTTCTTCACCGAAGTACCAGAGAACGGAGTTGGTGGCGGACTTACGGGAAGAGCCGGTACCCACTACGTCGCCAACGAAAGCAACGGGCAGGCCCTTGGCTTTAACTTCTTCAATTTGCTTCAGCGGGCCGGTAACACCAGCTTCTTCCGGCTCCAGGCCATCGCGCTTCATTTTGTACATGGCCAGCGCGTGTAGGGGGATGTCTGGACGGGACCAGGCATCGGGTGCCGGGGACAGATCATCGGTGTTGGTTTCGCCGGTTACCTTGAATACAGCAACTTTGATGCTCTCAGGCACTTTGTTGCGTTTGGTGAACCACTCGGCATCGGCCCAGGACTGCAGTACTGCTTTGGCGTGTTCGTTGCCGGCTTTGGCTTTTTCTTCCACGTCGTGGAAGGCGTCGAACATCAGCAGGGTGCCTTTCAGCTGCTCTGCAGCCAGCTCAGCCAGCTCTTTGTCGTCGAGCATTTCAACCAAGGTGTGGATGTTATAGCCGCCCAGCATCTGGCCCAGCAGCTCTACAGCCTGCTTGCGATCAATCAGTGGGGTTTCCGCTTCACCCTTAATGATGGCGGACAGGAAACCGGCTTTAACATAAGCTGCTTCGTCAACACCTGGCGGTACGCGGTGAGTGAGCAGCTCAACTAATTCTTGTTCTTCGCCTTTTGGCGGATTTTTCAGCAACTCAACCAGGCCAGCTACTTGCTCGGCGTCGAGCGGCTTCGGTGGAATGCCCTGTTCGGCGCGTTCTGCGACGTGTTTACGATAGGCTTCAAGCACGGATAAGTCCCTCTCGGTGTGTGGGGTGGCACCATCAGCGGGTGTAATTCCCAGTCTATGCATCACAGGCTGCTGGGATTTTTTTTTCGAGGCCGCTGAAGGCGGGTGGCGAATACTACAGGAAAGCCTTACTGCTGTTAAGTTTATCGAAAAATCAATAATTTAAGTGAATTACGACTATTAATGGAGTGAATTTTAGTAGGTATGGTAGTAATCGCCTTAACACTTTTCTTGCCGGTCGAAACAAAATAGTCTACGCGCAATATTGATCCAGGCCATGGGGGCCTGGATGGCTGCAACTGGTTAATCGATGTACAAAAAAGTCCGCACACCCTGCATTGGGGTTTGCTCAACGGGAATAGGCGACGATGTTTGCCGAGGCTGTAAGCGATTTGCCCACGAAGTGATCGACTGGAATGCCTATACCGAGGAACAGCGCCGTATTATTGCTGAGCGGCGTGAGGGCTATTTGGTGAATGCGGTGCGCAGCCAGTTAGAGATTGTTGATGAAAAGCGCTTTGTGGCGCAGCTGTATCATCAACAAATCCGATTTGATGACAGCCAGAGCCCTTATTGCTGGGTGTTCGAATTGTTGCGTGCGGGCGCCAGCCAAATTAATGATTTACGAGAATACGGCCTGAGCCCAACGCCCCAGGCACGTGGCGTGCCCCTGGTAGAGGTACGCCAGCATATTGATGAGGATTTTTACGCTTTATCAGTTGCCTACTACCAGCGTTTTGTTGCTCCCGGCGTTATCAAGGGCTGATATTGCGTGGTGGGGTGCCAGTACTTCTCGAAAATACACGGCCTGTCCAAGTAGAACTTGTAGCGAAACTGAGAGCTGGGTTTTCTATTGGATTGTTATAGTTTCTAAAAATGAAAAAGCGACCTCCCAGGATTTTACCTCTGCTCCCGCAAGAATACCCGCAGTGCGGGAAGGAATGCCTCGGTAGAGAGCGCCAGATCGCGCCTTTGGCGGCGCCGACTCAGGCTGGGCTGGTGATCCACCCGGGTAAACTCTGGCAGCTGTCCGGCCTCATTTCCCTCCACCAGGATCGGCATGGATGAATAACCAACCTGATGGTATTCATCTTCTTCTCCGGGTTCATGGCTATAAAAAATCTCTGCCACCTGAAGGTTGGGGCGGCTCTGCACTTGTACCTGGCGCAAATCATCCTGTTGGCTCTTGTGCAGGTCAGCGAGTAGCTGCCGCTGGTATTGAATACCGGGATCAGACCCTAGCGGGTCCAGCTGGTCCAGTTTCTTTTCACACCACTTTACACTCACCTTGCGAATCGATTTGCGTGCCTTTATCCAGGAAAGGGTGATGGCATCGGGCCGCCTGGCGCAAAGCAGTACCAGCCGATAGCACTGGCGCAGGTGGGCGCGGGGGAAACCGGCATCTGCCAGTACCTCCCGCACCGTGCGATCTCTCTCTGCCACTGGTCGCTCCCCAAGTACCGCCCGGAAATCGGCAATAGCCGCACTAAAGCTCTCTTTATGGGTATTAAGCTGCTGTGCCAGCCTCAATGTCTTTTGGGGTACTGCGAGAAGCCCGGGAAGCTGCAGGGTTGCGCGGGCATCGCTGCCAGAATCCACTGGCTCTGCATAGTCCAGCTGGGTATAGAGAGCGCCAGCCAGTGAAAATGGCTGTTCGAAACTTTGCCCTAGAGCCAGGGCTGTCTCCTGTGCGAACTGAGGTTGCAATAAGTAATGCTGCCAGGGCTTGCCCGCACTTTGCAGTTGCTCCAGAGATTCGCGCAATTGCCCTGCGCTACTGTGGAGCTGCTCCAGTAAAGGGGCGATTGTGCGGGCCAATTCGCGGTGATCTTTCATTGACATTGTTTTGGAGGGTTTTTGAAAATCTATATTAATTCACTTAATAAACCGTTATCAATCTGAATATCCTGAGCTGGATATTAATTTGTACCTTCTGCCGGTGCCGGCTGTGGTCAATAGTAGGGGGAGTCAAAGGTGACTTAGCGGATAAGCCTGCGTTTCTTTGAGCAGGCCGCTATAATCCCGCGCCAAGTGATTTACTCCAGTTGAAATATCTATCTTATGAGTGCCCAAGTCCCCAACCTTTCCGCTATCCATGAATTCCTGCTGTGCTCAACCCCGGATGCCTGGATTGAAGCGGCGCTGGCCGAGCCTGAAATGATGTTGGTTGACCACGCGAACTGTGAAAAGAAAGCGGCGGGCACCGCGCTCAACTTGATGTTCCGCTACCTGAATGACTTTGAGTTGCTGAACAAAATGTCGCGCTTGGCTCGCGAAGAGTTGCGCCATTTCGAGCAGGTGCTGGCCATCATGGAAAAGCGTGGCATTGCCTATCCCCATGTAAGCGCTTCCCGCTATGCGGCGAGTCTGCGCGCGGAAGTGCGCACTACTGAACCGGATCGTTTGGTCGATACTTTGATTTGTGGTGCGATTATTGAGGCGCGCTCCTGCGAGCGCTTTGCCAAGATTGCCCCTTTCCTGGATGAAGAGCTACAGAAGTTTTATCTGTCTCTGTTGAAGTCTGAGGCCCGCCATTTCCGTGACTATCTGCACCTTGCCAAGAAGGCCGCGGGTGAAGATATCGAGCACCGGGTGCAGGCCCTGTTGGAAGTGGAGAGGGATTTGGTCCAAAGTAGCGATGGTGAATTCCGCTTTCACAGCGGAGTGCCGGAGCACTGACTCTCAGTTATTATCGAGGCTGGCGATTAATTTAAGAAACTCCCCAAGATCTCTGCTGTTTTCATAGTCTACCGAATATTTGTTATGGAAAAAGACGGTTAGTTTTACCTTGGGTGAATTGATAAAAACCGTATAACCGTCAAAGTCGGTGCTCATCGTCAGCCCTTGGAAATGCCAGCCATCGGCCTCCTTTTGCCCTTCTTTGGTGGCTCGATCGAAGACCCGCAGTGCCTGTTTGACGTCGACTTTGTGTTCTTCTTCCATAAGCTTGATCTCGTGCCACTAAACTAGTTGTTCTAATTGGAGGTTTCTTGCCGGACTGAACAGGAAGCTTAGACAACATGGATAGTCATGGCTATCAACAACCTGTAGTGGATACCCGCCTGTTTGATGCCCTGGCATATTTGGGGCTTGCTCCCTTTGTCATAGGCATATTGCTGCAGTCGCTGGAAATTTCACTGCTGGGTATTGATGGGCGCCTGTTTTTTTCCGCATATAGCGTGGTTATTCTCAGCTTCCTCTGCGGTATTTGGTGGGGAGGAGCACTGAATCGCCCTGGCCATCCTCACCGAATTGCCCTGGTGTTACTCAGCAACCTGGTAGCTCTATTTGGGTGGGTAGGGATGTTGCTATACCAAACTTCTTGGGGGCTTCCTGTTCTGGCTATCGGCTTTGCTTTTGTTGCCTGGATGGAGGCGCGGCTGAATCCAAATCTACCCGGGCGCGAACAGTATTTTCGCACCCGCAGCAGGGTGACCTGGCTGGTGATTGGGTGCCACTTGATTATGATTTGGGCGCAGTAGATTACAATGCGGGCTTGGCCACCATTAGGTAGACAATAGCTACCGTTATTGGAAATGCGGTAGCCCCAAGCAAACACCAGATGCGCATAATTTTACCGGTTTTCCTCTTGCATGACCCACTGTCTGTATGAGCGCGTAACTGATACTGCAAGTACACCACTGGTAACCACAGCAGGAACATAACTGCAGTGAGCCCCGTAGCAACTTGCAACCAAGCTTGCTGCATCCAGACTGGATTGATTGTCAGCATACCAATAGCGCTGCCCAATAGTCCCAGTACAGCACTACCGGTAAATATCCAGTCGGCGGCTACAGTTTCCCGGCTTACCCAGCGGAGGACCTGTGAGTCTCCGGATAGCCAGCCGCGAAAGGTATACCAGGCAATGCCGGTACCAGTACCCAGGATGATAATCGCACAGAGGATATGCAGAGTTTTTAGTATCAGATAGTAGTTCATGAGTTTGCCTAGCGTAATGCTCGCCTAACGTAGGGGGTGCCGATAAAGATTTCAACGGGGAGGTAGATCTGAAATTAGTAACTTCTGAATAGTTTCACAATATCTTTGTGGTTTTTCAGATCTGCTTGGCGGGGTTATTTAGAGGTTCACCTTTTCTATTATGGATTCTAGGCGGTGAAATTAAGTCTCTTACATAAGCAATATCACAGGCTTTTTTATAGCCTGTAGGACGATCTAATACTGCTATATTTCACCTATGCGGAAACCGCCAATAAAGGTTGTGATTGTTAATAACCCTGAGTGGGGCCCGATCTATCCTTAAAAACTGCTTGTATACAAATATAGCCAGGTAGAAATCTGTTTTTTGCCTGCTTAATTTTCCCATTGGTAAAATGGTAGGTTTTCTCTATCTCTGGGTATATTTTGAGCGACGTACATGATCGGGCTAGGTGGGGTGTCACCGTCGCCCGCCTGATGCCAGGCACAATCATGTGATTGAACTATTTTTTCCTATGCTTTTAGCATTCGTCGCGTATTTAGTTTCCTGCAAGTTGTATGAAAATCAAGTCGCACCCTGGTGGCAGGGTTATGCTTATAGGGAGGCAGAGTGATATTTCGTTTACTGTATGTAGTAGTGTTTGTTGCGATTGGTTTTGTTTTAGGCGTGTTATGGAAGGGCATGAGCTTCTAAATGATCCCATGAAGCTCACAGAGTCACAGAGTCACAGAGTCACTGAGGCTGTAAGAAACACCTGAAGCTGTCGGATCTCTCCCGAAAGGTACTATTCTATATCGTTACACGTCTGGTCCATCTACTCCTACATATATAGCTTTTGTAAATACGAAGAATGTGAATTTACTAGAAGCCATTGAATTTGAAAACTCAATAACGGTCTCTCCAATGAGTAGCTATGTCGAGTAGCGATGGCAGCGAGTAACGGTAGAGTAATACTTCGCGTATGAATTAGCCCTCCGAGAGTGATTTCTTACCCCTTTTGAGGGGTGTGGATTTCATACGAAGCTGCGCCTTACTTTTAACCGATTAGATGGCTATAAATGTCGTTGGTTGTTTGTTGGCTCCTGAATATGAGAGGAGGTTCAATTTATGTTTTGGCCAAAGAAAATTATCAGTGGGGGGCAAACCGGAGCAGATGTTGGTGGGTTGATAGGCGCCAAACGTGTAGGGATTCCTACTGGAGGCTGCGCACCACTGGGTTATTTGACTGAGGAAGGTGCCAGGCCAGAGATGTTGAAATCTTATGGGTTGGTAGAAAGTCATTCGGCAAACTATGAGGAGCGCACCGAGGAGAATGTTAAAAACTCTGATGCAACTCTGATCCTTGCGACAATGCCTAGTAGTGATGGAACTGCCCTTACTCTATATTACTGCCAGAAATTGGGTAAGCCCTGTATTTTGGTGAATCCATGGCGAAATTGCATTGTTGAAATCCGCGATTTTATAAATTTTGTGAGGCCGAAAGTTCTTAACATTGCCGGTAACAGGGAGTCTATTTCACCTGGGTTAGCTGATAAGACAGCAGACATAATTCAACGGGTTTTTTACTGACCTAAGTACTTTCGCTTGTTTTATGGTCTGAATGAATCAGTCGCTCGATGGGTTGTGGTGCCCGCAGGCGCAGATCCAAATTTTTATATTGCCCGACCGATATCCAGAAGAAAATACATAGTGCACCGATGGTGACAGTCAAAGTGAAGTAATGTACCCAGGCGGGTTCGGGACCGCCAGGCAGCAAATGCTTTTCTTCCACGCTGCGGCGACGATTTAATATCAGTGCATAAAAAATGACGGTGGTGATGACAAAAATTAAAGACCAGCGTGTTTGTTGTGCGTTTGATCCAACCAGTGCGATCAGGCAATAAACTGCAGCTATAAGCAAGATAACGGTGAAAATACTGTATTCATGATGTGGCATTTTGCCGTATGCGAGTATCTTGAGTGCCACTGCAGAATAGATATAGGGCAATAGCGTCATTATTACCGCTACCGAAGCGATCTTGCCAAACTGCTGGCTGGCGCTGGGCGAGATAGTAGCGAGTACCAGTAGTGACATCAGTATTGCGACAAGAGTAAGGCCCGCGGAGGGCACCCCCTTATTGTTGGTTCTGGCAAAAATACTGGCAAACAGCCCATCGTCGGATGCGGCTTTAGCTGACTGCCCCACAAGTAGAATCCAACCGCCTAGAGAACCGATACAGCCGATGGCTGCACATATCGCAACTATATTCGCGGCGGTGTTACCGAGTGCCAGACGGGCAGCGTCGGCAAATGGGGCTGAGGAAGCCAGCAGTTCTTTATTGGGGACCATTCCCATAATGACCGATGAACTCAGCACATAAGCCACTGATGCAATCAGAACGCCACCTACGGTTGCGATAGGTACATTTCGAGTAGGATTTTTAACAACAGCAGCAGATACAGAAGCTGTTTCAACACCGATAAAGGCCCATAGGGTAAAGGTGAGGGTAGTCATTACTGCGCTGATATCACTTTTGCCGGATACGTTCCAGCTTGAGCTAAAAGTCTGGCTATCGAACCAGAACCAGCCAAATATGGCCGTGCCCAGGATAGGGATTAGTACCATGCTAGTGGTCAGGGATTGGATGCGTCCTACAGTGCGTGGCCCCAGGATATTGGCATAGGTAAGTAGCCAGATTAGTGCTACTTGGGCCAGGGCGAACGTAAGAGGATCTTTGAGTGGGGGAAAGAAGTGCGTGATGTAACCTAACCCAGCAGTAATCAGGGCGACATTGCCAATTACGTTGGCCAACCAGTAAACCAGGTTGGTCTGGTAACCGATATAGTCACCGAAGGCTTTGCGTGCATATGCATACGGGCCGCCAGCGGCTGGATCTAACGCGGCGAGGCGTGCAAAAACCAATGCCAGGGCTACAGCGCCGACAACAGTTACCAGCCAGCCTATCAGGGATATGCTGCCCACTACGGCCAAATTGGCAGGTAGCATAAAAACCCCGGAGCCCATCATATTGCCTGCCACCATGAGTGTGGCTGGTAGCAGGCTGATCTTACTTACTTCGCTGGGGAGCTGGGCTATGGCTGCACCTCCGGCCTCAGGGCATAGATATGATATCGCCCATTGCGAACTTCCACGCCGTGATTGTCATGGCTAAAACCGGGAAATTCGCGATCGAAGGACTCCAGTACCTGCAAATATTTCAGAGCGGGGCTATCTGCAGTGCCAAAGTTCTCACCCGGCATCAGTAGCGGAATGCCGGGAGGGTAGGGGGTTACACCGGTTGCCGCAGTGCGCCCAGCCAGCTGGTTCAGTGGCAGCATCTCCACATCCCCACGTACCAAAGCCTCGTAAGCCTGAACGGGGCTGCAGTCTGCACCGGGTAGGGCGGAAAAACCTGCTGACATTGTTGCGGTGCTACGCAGCTTTTTCATGCCGGCGAACATTTTGTCGGCCAGGTCGCGCAGGCCAATATCGCCATAGGTTGGATGCTTTTTAAGTAGATTTGGCAAGCATTGGCTGATGGGGTGATTGGCGTCGTAATCCCGCTTGAATGCGAGTAGGGCGTTAACTAAAGTGCCCCACTTGCCTTTGGTGATGCCAATGGAAAACAAAAACAGAATGGTGAAGTCTGTAGTTTTCTCGACGATTATTCCAAGATTATCAAGATATTTACTAATGATACTGGCTGGTATGCCCCATTTATCCAGCTCTCCATTGCGCTGCATGCCGGGGGTGGTGATAGAGACTTTGATGGGGTCTAGCATGCAATAGTTTTTTTCCAGGTTGCCGAACCCGTGCCAGGACTCACCGGGATCTAGCAGCCAGCAAGCTGCTTCCTTACACAGCAATTCAGCGGGAGCTGCGTGAAATGCATAATTGTGTCCGCTACTGGGATCAGTTACCCGATCCGGTTGCCAGCCATCAAAAAACCACTCGCCTTTGTCCTCATACTCCCTTTTTAGACGCGCCAGTACCTGGCGAAAGGCCACGGCTTCGGCAATGGATTCACCAGTTAAGGCGGTGCCGCCAGGACCATCCATCATGGCGGCACTGACGTCGTTGGAGGCCATGATGGAATAGAGCGGAGATGTAGAGGCGTGCAGCATAAATGCCTCGTTAAAGCGTCCGTGCTCGATGGGACTGCGCCCATCGCGAATATGTATCATGGAAGCCTGGGAAAGCGCGGCGAGTAATTTGTGCGTGGACTGGGTGGCGAATTTGGTGGGTTTCAGGTTGGGCTCTGGGTCGTCGCTGTCGTACATGGCGAATCGATTCCGGTATATAGGATTGAACCGCGCATATGCGTACCAGGCCTCATCAAAATGCAGGCGGTCTACCGATTCCCCCAGCAGTTCTTCCACCCTACGTACGTTATAGCAGAGGCCGTCATAAGTGGAATTGGTAATCACCGCATGCACTGCCCGCTGGCCATCCGCCATTTTGGAGAGAGGGTTCTCTTGGATGGCCTGGTCTACCGCTCCCTTGGTCAGTTGCTCAGGCGGTATTGGACCAATCAGGCCGTAATGATTGCGCAGTGGCACCAGGTAGGCCGGTACGGCGCCAGACATGGTGATCGCATGTTCTACCGATTTGTGGCAATTGCGATCGCACAGCGCCAATTGCCCGCGGGTAACGGAAGCCATCACTATCACCCGGTTGGAAGTGGAGGAACCGTTGGTGACATAGTAGGTGCGGTCTGCACCAAAAACCTGCGCTGCGTAGTGTTCCCCTGCAGCGATAGGCCCTGTGTGATCAAGCAGTGATCCTAACTCGGTTACCGAGATAGACAGGTCGGAGCGCAGCATATTTTCGCCGAAGAAATCGTAAAAAGCACGGCCGGCGGGGGATTTTAAAAAAGCGGTGCCGCCGGTATGCCCCGGTGTATGCCAGGAATATTCATGCACGCGGGCAAAATGAGTGAGGGCAGAAAACATGGGCGGCAATACCGCCTGGCGATAGCGCTCTATGGCCCCTTGGATACGCCCGCTGATAAAGGTGGGAGTGTCCTCCAGCATCCAGATGAAATCGTTGGCCAGTTCCAGTGCGCGGCGCGGCATATTGCCAACTGTCTCGCGGTCGGCGAGTAAAAAGACAGGCAATTGCAGATTGCGCGCACGCAACTGCTCCAACACGTGCAGGGCGGGGTAGTCGCCGTCACCAGGAAGTTCCCAGTTCAATAGCAGACACTGGATTGCGGGATTGGCTCGCAGCATGGCGCTGGCATCGTCACTGGAGACAGTGGTGATTAAGTCAATGCGACGAAGAGCCAGCTCCTCCTCAAGACGTGCCGCTGCGCGCCCAGGAGCGCTGTTGCTGGCGATTTCTCCACTGGCGAGAAGTGCCAGCAGAGAGTTGGGGACCTTTTCTCCAAGTTTGTGCATCACTTCCTGTCCCTTAGGCGCCTACCCAAAACGGCGGAGGGTGAAAAATATAATTTTCTCCCACAGATAGAGTTGTGTGATAACGCCGGCCTACTTCAGGAAGTTATCTTTTAACAAGTCGACCACTTCATCGGCGCGTCCATTGAGAATGGCCTTAAGCCCAAACAGGGCAGTTGAGGATACCTGCTGGGCAGTGACTTCTGGCGGCATCACCAATTCCAGCCGGTTTACGGTTACGTCGAGCAGCGCAGGGCCCTCTACTGCCAGCCAGCGCTTCATAGCGCCCTCAAGTTCTCCCGCCTCTTCGACTTTTTCTCCTGTAAGGCCGATCACTTCTGCCATACGACCGAAGTCGGGATTTTTCAGACCGGTGAAACTGTCCAGTATCCCTTCGATTCGCTGCTCCATTTCTACAAAGCCCAGCGAGTGGTTATTAAATACCAGAAGCTTGAGCGGTATCTTTTCCTGGACCAGGGTTAGCAGGTCTCCCATCAACATGGTCATACCGCCGTCACCACACATGGCGATTACCTGGCGCCCGGGATAGGCTTTAGCCATGCCCAGTCCCTGTGGGTATGCATTGGCCATGGTGCCGTGGGATAGGCTGGTTAGGAATGACCGCTTTCCGTTGGCGCGCAGCTGGCGCAGCAGCCATACCATGGGAGAGCCACCATCTGCGGTAAATACGGTGTCCTCGTCAGCCAGCTTATCGAGTGTCTGTGCTACAAACTGGGGGTGGATCAGTTTGGGGTCAGGTTCATGACCGCGCTCTTGCATTTGCTCAAGGTCTTTTTGGTAGCGCGCACGTAGGTCATCAAGGAATTTACTTTGCTTACGCGCTTTTAATTTTGGCAACAGAGCTTCAATGGTTGTATTTACGTCGCCAACCAGCCCCATATCAACCGGAGTGCGTCGGCCGAGATGAGCTGGCTCGATATCCACTTGGATAATGGTGGCTTTCTCTGGGTAAAACTGGGTGTAGGCAAAATCGTTCCCGAGGCAAAGTAATAAATCACAGGTTTGAATTGCGCGATAGCCTGCGGGATTACCGAGGATGCCATTCATACCCACATTACAAGGGTTATCGTGTTCCAGGAATTCCTTGGATTTTGTGGTGTGTACTATAGGAGCGGCCAGGTGTTGACCGAGATTTACCACTGCATCATGGGCGTTGCGGCATCCAATGCCACCATAAATAACAATATTACCAGCTTGGTTAATTTTCTCTGCCAGGGCATTCAGCTCTTGATCGGTGGGGCGCGTCAGCCATTGGGGACGGTGGACAGACCAGGGGACCGAATCTTTCACTTTGGTTTTAAACATATCGCCACTGACTACCACAACTGCCACGCCACGGTGATTGAGGGCGGCCTGTGCTGCCTGGCTGAAAATACGACGGGCCTGGTTTGGGTCTGCCAGTACTTCACAAAAAACTGAACACTGCTCGTAGATTTTTCTCTGGTCCACATCTTGTGGGAAGCCAAGCCCCTGTTCGGCACGGTCGATACAGGAGGCGACCAGCAGTACAGGCGCGCCATTTCTGTGGCTTTCAAAAATACCGTTAATAAAGTGCAGGCTGCCGGGGCCTGCGGTGCCTGCACAAATACTTAGTTCACCACTCAGGTAAGACTCACCTCCGGCGGCGAAGGCACCGACCTCCTCGTGGCGTACATGTATCCATTCGAGATCTGAGGTGCGTACGGCTGAGGTGAAATGATTGATGGTATCGCCGACGATTCCATAGCAGCGCTTGGCCCCGGCTTTTACCAGGGTGTCGACGACAACCTCCGAAACGGTTTTCATTTTAATCTCCACAAAAAAGGGTGTGGTAATAGAGTTGCTTATTCCGAAATACGCCGGATGCCTCTGTCCAGACCGTGCTCCAACTTAAATGCAGGTTGGAAAGAATTCGCTTGGGCGGCTAGCCACCAGCGCCCGTAAGGGGTTTCCTCAGGTGCATCAATCAGGGAGTTTTCCTCGATAAAGTGCCAGATGTGATGAATGGGCAGGGTCTCGACCGCATTGATATTGTGATATAGGTGGTAGGGTTGCAGGTCTCGAGGATCTGTCAGCCCGGCGGCAGCAACAATATCCCCGAGAGCTTCCAGGGTTTTTGCTTGGAAGGCTGCTGCGCGCTTGCTCTGCACATCTACCACCAGTCCGCGTTGTCGCTTGGGATCCTGAGTGGTGACACCGGTGGGGCAGGTATCTGTGTTACAGCGTAGAGACTGGATACAACCGATGGAAAACATGAAAGGACGTGCTGCATTGCACCAGTCGGCGCCAACTGCCAGGCACTCGGCCAACCCTGAGGCGGAATAGACTTTGCCGCTGGCAGCCAAACGTATTTTGTCGCGTAGCCCGGCGCCCACCAGAGCATTGCGCATTACGATCAGCCCTTCAATTAGGGGCATGCCCACTCGGTTGGAGAGTTCCAGTGGGGCTGCTCCGGTCCCGCCTTCGGAGCCATCCACCACGATAAAGTCCAGCAATATTCCTGTTTCATGCATGGCTTTCATAATGGCCATGACTTCATAGATATGTCCGACACAAAGTTTGATGCCCACTGGCTTGCCACCAGAGAGGGTGCGCATCTGCTCTGCAAATTCCAGCATTTCAATGGGGGTGGAAAACATTGAGTGCGCGCGTGGTGAAACACAGTCGACCCCTGGTTTTACCTTGCGGGTGGTAGCGATTTCCTGGGTGACTTTTGCACCGGGTAGGACTCCGCCATGGCCGGGTTTGGCGCCCTGGCTTAATTTGATTTCGGTCATCTTGACCTGGTCATTGCAAGCCTCGCGAAACAGGTCGGGGTCGAAACTGCCATCATCCTTGCGCGCGCCAAAATAGCCGGAACCCAGCTCCCATACCAGGTCACCGCCATGTTTTCTGTGGTAAGGACTTATGCCGCCTTCACCTGTGTCGTGATAGAAGCCACCGATTGCAGCGCCTTTGTTCAGAGCTTCAATCGCTGCGGCGGATAAGGCTCCGAAGCTCATGGCAGAAATGTTGAGTAGGGATGCGGAATAGGGCTTAGAGCACTGCTCAGTACCCACTTTTACTCGGACACTCATATCCGCTTTTTTTGCTGGTGTAATAGAGTGCGTCAGCCACATCTGCTCGCCGGAATAGACATCTTGCTCTGTGCCGAAGGGGTGCATATCAGATGTTCCCTCGGCGCGGGCGTTTACTAATCGCCTGGCCTCATAGCTAAACGGCCTGCCTTCCTCATCGCCCTCCACTATGTAGGCGCGAAAGTAGGGACGGAGGTTCATGAACATCCAGCGAATACGGGCGGCCACTGGAAAATTGCGGGTAAGGGTCCACTGGCGTTGGAATATGTCGTAAAGACCCAGAAATACCAGGAACAGGCTCGCTGCCAGCGGGATTAACCACCAAGCGCTTCTGGAAAAGGTGAGCACCAGAAAAATAGGTGTGAGCACCAGGCCCGTCAGCGGAATAATTGCGCGCTTAATTCCGTTTCTACTGGCATAAGCACGCCAAGTACTAATGATGATCATAGGGAGTGCGGCTCGGTATCTTTACAGGGAGTTCTGATACTGAACCTAGATCATCTTGGGGTATTTTGCCGCTATCCCGAGCTATCAAACGTTAAACAGGCAGTTAAGAGAGCGGTTGCCAGTATAAAGTTAATGATGGGCTTAAGAGTGAAAACAATTTGGCGGATTTATCACAATAGGTGTCCTGCGTGATCCATAAAAAGCTAGCTTCCACTGGCGGTAATTTTTTAGTGAATAGCGATCGGACAACTTGTACTTTTTCAGGGGGTACATCTAAGCCTGGCTGTGGCCAATTTTGGCAGTATATTTCTGATTAAATAGACAAAAATGAGGTGCGGTGGAGTCCTTTAATGGAGCAAAAGATGCCGGATTGGGAAAGTTATCAAAATGTGCCTCTGTCGATTACCGAGAGGAGCATTTACAACCTTCATCGCCGTAGGGCTTTGGCAGATATAATTGCACGAGCTATGTGCATAGAGGGGCCCATCAATACCGGGTTGTTTAAGGACGCTATTCGGCGAACCGTGAATCGGCACCCAGTTTTTCTTTGTAGGTATACCAAAGAGCCTGTGACGCGTTTTTTTGAAAATTTTGAAGTGGATTCTATTGATATCCGCGAATTGAATATTTCTCAAAGAGAGAGCTTCTTGCGGCAATACAGTAATGCCCCAATGACATTGGATACCGACCAATTATTAAACCTTAGTCTGCTGCGTACAGGAGAGAACGAATATATTTTTTTGGCAAAATGCCACCATATTATTGCTGATGGTATTAGTTTGTCATTACTTTGGTCAGAAATACTGACTGAGTATCGGCAGCTCGAGGAGGGGAAAAGCTACCAGCCATCACCCGACTCCGTCAATTTTGCTGACTATATCAGATTTGAAAATAGATACGTTCTCTCCAGGCGCGGTGAAAGAGCTCTACATAGCTGGCGGGACAAGCTAGCAAATGAAAACGATGCAATAGAGAAGGCGTCCAGCGGAAAAATGGTTTCTCTTTGTTGCGACGTGCTGAGCAGCGATATAAAGGCTCATCTTCTTACCCAAATTCGTGCTCGGGCAGATGCTGCAGGAGTTAGTCTTTTCGCATATTTGTGCTCTAGTTTTCAACAGGTCCTGATTGAAAAGCTAGATAACCATTTCTGGCTTAATACAAGTCTGTCCCTGCGGATAAAGCGTGAGCATAGGAGAGTGCTCGGGCCAATGTTTCGGTTGGGCAACCTACTGGTTCGGAGGGAGGAAACCTGGGAGGTGAAGTTAGCTCGGCTATCCAGAGAAATCCATCATGCAATACGGACGGCTTATGTTGCCGACTCTATTGGTCCTCATGGTAGTGTGGGCAATAACCTCTCGGCTCATTTTTGTTACTTAATCAATTTTTTCAACGTAGCAAGGGATCAAGAAGATTTTCAGGAAATCTATACTGGTGATGTTTCTAAGTGGGTCCGCCTAAATGAAAACATAAAAATTCGTACTATTAATTTGCCTGCACGAATTACGCCCTATGGAATTTATCTTTCTCTTGCCTGTTACGGGGAAATGCTGCGCGCCAACTTCGTTTACAATGTAAATTGCTTTAACCGCGAGAAAATTGAGAGTTTATTTGAGCGATGGCGCTATCTTTTGCTGCATGGGTAGTTAATGTACTCAAGAAATTTATAAGGGCTGCCTCTGGAGTCAATGTACCTAGTACGATGTCTAGTGGCAGTTCCTCAGTTCCAGAGGGGATATTTTTAATGGGCAATTGCAGGCATTCGTTCCCGGGAATGTGTTTCCATTGCAGTGACTATGGAATAATCATTCAGTTCCACCAGGATTTCATCAAGGGTGAGAAGTTGCCAGCAGGCCTGGGCGCCGGGCGAGGGCCCATTGCCTGCGAGGAATTTCCGTGCCAATGCTGCTGCCGGTGCAGCCGGAATCCAGGGGCCGTCACCATTTAGACCGAGAACCTGCCATTGTCGCGTAGCAGTTTCTCCATGTTGGTTTTCACCTTTTGCACGAACAATCATTCCACCATGGGGCGTGCCGCCGGGCCAACGGGGTGCCAGCTTGTGACCCAATTGAGCCAGGCGTGCGCTGGTGGCCGGCAGATGAATACGAGCCAACCTGGCGCAGGTGGAAAGGCCCACCTGCAAAGTAAGCGGCTGGAGCCCTGTTGCAAAACGTGCACTGCGCAGCCCGGGAAGATGCTTGGGGCAAAGCTCCAAGTCGGGCACATCGAAATCACACAGCCAACGCTTTCCCACCGGGTGCGCCAGGGTTATCGGGCGCAGGTGCTTCCCGGCAAAGGATTCACGCCAGTGACCTTCCTGAAGCTGCGGAAAACTGTGCCCCAGGGATTCGAAACCCGCGTATACCGTAGCCAGACCCCGGTCAATTCGATGTGCCGGTGCAATGGCAATCTCTAGAGAGTGGATCACCGGCAATTCCTGACCGATTTCCATCAGTGCCGCAGAACTCAGCCCGGGTAGGCTGCTGGCACCGGAAACCATGGCAATGCCTGCGGCTTCTGCAGCGGGCGAGAGCCGATGAAAGTCACATACAAAACGGCGCCCATCGGAGATGTCGATATAAGGTGTGTGGGATTCGATGCAGGCTTTGGCAACCCGATAATCAACTTCCTTTTGGAATGGTCCGGCGCAGTGGATCAGCAGATCCAAGTGCAATGCCCTCAGTTGTGCAGCCAGGTTGATGGAATCCCGCTCAAGGCGCAATCCCTCGGCAAGACCGCCAAGTTGCTCTGCACAGCGGTCTGCCAATCCCTTGTTGCGCCCGGCAATAATCAGTTGGATATTGGGTTCGGATTTCAGCATTTGCGCAATACGCTCGCCAAAATTGCCGTAGCCGCCAAGTATCAATACACGTTTGTTTAGGTTGTTGATCACTTGGATCGAACTCCTACCTTGAGGTCTACAAGAATCATGCAATGGGCCAGCATTGTAAATCAAGTAGATCTTGATGCGTCTGGGGGGTTGTTTTTCCGCCAGTGCGATTTTCTGGCGGGGGTATACAAGCGGTAAGTTTGCGGGATTTGTATATCCTTAACTCATACTTTCGCTGGAAGTATCAGTATGCAGTCAATTGGAAAATCTCGCATAGTGACAATTGACAACGGTGCCTTATACGACAGATCCATCGCTTTGTATCGCTCAGGTGTAGATGTTTGTGAGCGGTCATCAATGTACTGGGCGTCCGGATTGCGGCCCAAGGGCCAGCTGGTTGCTCCGAAACAAGAACAGGCCAGGAGAGTACCGTGGCTGGCTGGAGTTCCTCATTCATTGTGCCGCTTTCGATAACTGAGCAGCGCATCTACGATTTGAACCATCGCAAATCATTAGCGGACCTGATTACACGTGCGATGTATGTGAAAGGGGACGTCGATATTGAGCTGTTCGAGAAGGCAATTCCAGGAGTTGCTAATTCCTACCCTATCTTTCGCTGTCGATATGATTCATCCCCCACTCGCAGCTTTAAAAACATAGAACTGGATTATTTAGACATTCGCCATATGAGCGAAACACATATAACCAGTTTTTTACGCCAATTCAGCAGCTCTCCGATGGATCTCAATGCAGACCAGTTACTGGGGCTTAGTCTGTTCCGTACAGGTGAAGACGAATATATTTTCCTGACCAAAAGCCACCATATCATTACGGATGGAATTAGCTTGTCGCTTCTTTGGGCAGAGTCTCTGAAAAATTACTTAAGCCTTGCTGCTGGAAAAGGGTTTAATCCCAGAGTGGAAGATACGGATTTTGCCGACTACATCAATTTTGAGGAGGCCTATCTGGATTCCGAACGGGGGCAGAAGGCGCGCTACTACTGGCTAAATATGCTTAGCGAGGAAAAAGAAGCCGTTGAGCGGGCATCTCATCAGGAGATTGTCTCGCTTAGTTGTGATGATGTGTGTGACTTGATTGAAGGGGAGGACTTAGTCCGAATTAAGGAGCAGGCGAATTCGGCAAATGTCAGCCTTTTTACTTATTTATGTGCCGCTTACCAGCAGACACTTTGTGAATTCCTGCATTTTGATTTCTGGATGAATACGAACTTATCCCTGCGCCTCAAAAGAGAACACAGAGAGGTGTTTGGTCCAATGTGTCGCTATGCATGCTTGAGAGTGCGTAGAGATGAATCCTGGAATGAAAAACTGAGTCGGCTTTCCCTGGAAATAAAGCGTGCGGTTCGTACAGTATATGCCGCCGACTCTATTGGTCCCCATGGTTCTTTGGGTCATAGCCTGAATGCTTCCCGTGCCTATCTGATTACCTTCCTGCAGGCAGAAGAGCATCAGGAGGGTTTTACCGGTGTTTATACCGGTGAGAATTCAGACTGGGTATATCTCAGCGATGACTTAAAAATACGTACAATACCTCTACCGACACGCCTGACACCTTATGGCATATACCTGTCTATGGCTGCCTATGGCGGACGGTTGCGCTCCAGTTTTATCTACAATGTTAATTGCTTCACCCAAGAGCAAATGGAAAGCTTCGTGGATCGTTGGCATGCCCGTGTGATCTGTGGAGATGGGGATAGGATGCCCCCACTTTAATTGGCTTGTGCCCAAGCTGTACTGGTAATAGTCGTACTGCCTCAAGTTTTGACAGTTGTTGCTATGTCACGATGTGCCTTTGTTACCCTTGTAAACAGTCCAGATTATGTAATCGGCGCCACTGCTTTGAAGCGCTCCCTGGATCGGGTTGGCAGTATTCATCCCCTGGTATGCATGGTGGTTGCTGGCAGTTGTGACAGTCGTCCTCTTGAGCAGGCGGGCTGTATTGTACGGGAGGTGCGCCCTCCTTCACTTTCTGATGAATTTACCCTTCGGCATGGACGTGAGGCCTTACATAGGCGCGCTCCTTTTAATAAAGGGAAAAAGCCCGAATTTCATAATCCCTTGAATAATTTCTGCAAGCTGGCACTGTGGGGGTTGACTGAGTACGAAAAAGTTTTTTTTCTCGATGCAGATATTTTGTTGTTGCGTAATATCGACCACCTGATGACATTCCCGGAGTTTTGCGCGGCCCCCAACCTCTATGAGGGGTTGGATGGCTTCCACCGAATGAACTCAGGTTCATTCACTGCCGTACCGAGTGAGGCAACCTATCAGAGAATGTTGGCAGAGCTGGATCGCCCCGGTGTTTTTTGGCGGCGCACAGATCAAACCTTTCTTGAGACTTTCTTTTCCAGATGGCATGGACTGCCTTACATCTACAATGCCCTGCAGTATTTGTACCTGAATCTGCCACAACTATGGCAGTGGAGCAGTATCCATGTGATTCACTACCAGTACGAGAAGCCTTGGCAACAAGCACACCCTAAAGCTAAGCAGCTCAAACCACTGATTGATTTGTGGTGGGCGGTTTATGAGGGACGGGATATCAGCGGTCAATTGGATCAATTGAGTCGTGCGCAACAGCTTCAGCCTAATGGAGGAATCTCGTGAGAATTGGTATCACCGGCGCCAGTGGATATGTGGGGCAATTTATTGTCAGGCATTTCCTGCGGAGAGAGTGCCAAGTGAGAGGATTGTCACGCTCCTTATGGAAATCTGAGATTTTCGGCGGTGACAGCAGGCTTGAATGGACCTGCGGTACTATGTCGAGCGATCAGGTACTTTCCGGGTTTGTCGAAGGACTCGATGTGGTGGTCCATGGGGCTTTCGAGCATTTGCCGGGGCGATATCGTGGTGGGGAGGGGGGCAACCTTACCGGCTTCCTGGAGTCGAATTTGAATCGCACTCTGGCATTGATGCAGATGGCCCACGATGCCGGGGTAAAAAAATTCATATTTCTTTCCAGTCGTGCAGTCTATGCCACAGGACAGTTACGTGGCGACCTATGCGAGGATGGTGCAACCCAGCCGGAAACTTTCTATGGGGCATATAAGTCTGCTGTAGAGGCTATGGTATCTGCTTGGGCCGGGCAAAGAAATTGGCACGCGGTGTCCTTGCGCCTGACTGGTGTTTACGGTGTGGTAAATCCGTTAGTGCGCAGTAAGTGGTATGACATTGCTTGTGCGATTATCAGAGAGAAGCGCTATTCCCAGGGAAGGAATGCCACCGAGGTGCACGGCACAGACGTAGCCAGGGCAGTGGAATTATTACTGGAGGCGAAAGATGCTCGCGGCCATGCGATAAACTGCAGCGACCGAATAATAAGCAATCGCGAAGTGGCGGAAATTATCCAGTCGATTTCGGGCGCGCGTGGGCCACTGCCATCAGCAGTACAGGGGATGGGGCCGGCAGTGTTGGATTGTGCCTATTTAAGATGCAAGGGATTTCGCTTCGGGGGAGAGAAGCGCTTGTGGGAGAGCCTGCGGGAGCTGGTTGAGGCCGTGCGGGAAGAGCATAGCCTCAAGCAGTGCTGATCAGCCTATAGGCCAGTGGATCAACTCCAGCGAGTCCTTGCCCGCTTTCAAGCACCAGCCAAAGCGGTCCCAGTCCCCAAGTACGATGCGCTCTGCCGGAGTTCCGTCAACGTCAAGGTTGTGGCGCCCGGGCCTGTGAGTATGGCCGTGGATCAGGGTGTCCACATTGTGCTCGCGCATTACCCTTTCCACCTCCTCAGGAGTTACGTCCATGATGTCTTCTGCTTTGCGGCTGTTCATCGCCTTGGAGGCGGCGCGGATCTGTGCGGCAATAGCACGACGCTCTTCAAGAGGCTTGGCCAGCAGCGCCTGCTGCCAGTTACTGTCGCGGGCCTGGCGGCGAAACGCCATATATTCCTCGTCTAAAGTGCACAGGCTATCGCCATGCATCAGTAGGGCCTGGTGGCCGGCAAGGGAGAGAGCGGTAGGGTCTTGTAAAAGCACTGCACCAACACGCTGGGCGAAATCAGTACCTAGCAGGAAATCGCGGTTGCCGTGCATCAAGTACAATTCTACACCGGTATCAGTGTAGTGGCTGAGTTCCCGGACAACCTCATCAATCAGCGGGGCATCGTCGTCATCGCCAATCCAGGCCTCGAAGAAGTCGCCGAGAATATACAGTGCTTCGGCACCGGCGGCTGGACCGCGCAGGAAATCAAAGAAAGCCCTGGTAATATCTGGGCGTCCCTCGTCGAGGTGCAAATCAGAAATTAAATAAGTAGACAATGTCCCCGCCTTAGAGTCTGAATGGACCCGAGAAATTACTTGCCGGCGTAGTTGTCAGAAATGCTGACACCAGTGATCTCAATGGTTTCCATGGGTACATCCTGATGGAAGCCTTTGCTGCCGGTTTTCACGCTCTTGATCTTGTTTACAACGTCCATACCATCGGTCACCTTGCCGAAAACGCAGTAGCCCCAGCCCTGTGCATCTTTGCTGCGGAAATTCAGGAAATCATTGTCTTTAACATTAATAAAGAACTGTGAGCTGGCGGAATGTGGATCCATAGTGCGTGCCATGGCCAGGGTGCCAGTATCATTTTTCAGGCCGTTGTCGGCTTCGTTCTCGATGGACTCGCGGGTTTCCTTCTGCTCCATTTCGGGGGTCATACCGCCGCCCTGGATCATGAAGTTGTCGATCACCCGGTGGAAAATGGTCCCAGTATAAAAGTCATCACGACAGTACTGCAGGAAGTTGGCAGCAGTCTTTGGGGCCTTGTCGAAATCCAGTTCGATAGAGATATCTCCGTGGGTAGTGTGCAGGGTGATCATAAAGTGTCCTATAAGGGTTGATTTGGGGCGGCATGATACCTTGTAGTCCGTAGCTGTAAAATGCTGCGATAGCAGATCGGTGCCGATTGCCTAAAAAGTGAACGCCGCCAACCAATTGATTGGTAGCAGCCTTTTCAAATTCGATATTCTGTGGCCCAACTAGGCTATAATCGGCCGTTTACATTCGCACAGCTGTAACGAGAAACCTATGACATCCGAGAGCAAGCCCGCTCACTTTTTACAGAACCTTATCCGCGAAGACCTGGCCGAGGGTCGGGTGACTCAAGTGGCAACCCGCTTTCCACCTGAGCCGAACGGTTATCTGCACATTGGCCACGCCAAATCTATTTGTTTGAATTTTGGTCTGGCACAGGAGTTTGGCGGTACCTGTAATCTACGCTTTGACGACACTAACCCTGCCAAGGAAGAGGAAGAGTTTGTCGACGCAATCAAGCGCGATGTTTCCTGGCTGGGCTTCGAATGGAACGGTAAAGCTAAATACTCTTCGGATAATTTTGACCAATTATATGAATGGGCCCTACACCTGATTAAAGAAGGCAAGGCCTATGTCTGTGACTTGTCTGCTGAAGAGGCTCGCCACTACCGTGGCACGCTCAAGGAGCCGGGTAAAAATAGTCCCTACCGTGATCGCTCTGTGGAAGATAATTTGGCGCTGTTTGAAAAGATGCGCAATGGTGAAATGGAAGAGGGCCAGTGCAGCCTGCGCGCCAAGATCGATATGGCAGCGCCCAATATTAATCTGCGCGACCCGATCATTTATCGTATAAAGAAAATGGCTCACCACCAGACCGGTGACAAGTGGTGCATTTATCCCAGCTACGATTTTGCCCACGGCCAATGTGATGCGATTGAGGGCATCAGTCACTCTATCTGTACCCTGGAGTTTGAAGATCACAAGCCGCTATACGACTGGTTGATCGAGAATCTGCCGGTGCCTTCACGCCCGCGCCAGTATGAATTTGCACGCCTGCACCTCAACTACACGGTGGTATCCAAGCGCAAACTCAAGCAGCTGGTAGACGAAGGGCATGTAGACGGCTGGGATGATCCCCGTATGCCGACACTTTCCGGTATGCGCCGTCGCGGCTTTACGCCAGCTTCAATCCGTAATTTCTGCGAGATGATCGGCGTAACCCGCTCTGATTCCGTCGTAGATGTGAGCATGTTGGAATACAGCATTCGCGACGACCTGGACAAAAATGCCCCCCGCGCTATGTGTGTGATGGAACCACTGAAGATCACTCTGAAGAATTACCCAGAAGGCCAGGAAGAGATGCTGTCAGCACCCGGCCACCCGGTACGCGATGACCTGCCGGCTCGTGAGCTTCCGTTTGGGCGCACCCTCTATATCGAGAAAGACGACTTCCGCGAAGAGGCCAACAAGAAGTACAAGCGCCTGGTGTTGGGCAAAAAGGTACGTTTGCGTAACGCCTATGTGATCTTTGCCGAAGAAGTCGTGAAGAATGATGCCGGTGAAATTGTTGAGGTGATCTGCTCAGTTGATCTCGATACCTTGGGTAAAGACCCGGCCGACGGTGTTAAGCCAAAGGGCGTTATTCACTGGGTATCTGCCGATAACAATGTCGGTTGCGAAGTGCGTCTCTACGATCGCCTGTTCAATGATGCATCGCCGGATGCCGGCGGTAAGAATTTCCTCGACTGCGTAAACCCGGACAACCTGCAAATCCTAAAAGGCTGTAAGGCAGAGATCGGCCTGGCCAAGGCGGAGCCGGAGCAGGGCTACCAGTTCGAGCGCAACGGCTATTTCTGTCGCGACAGCAAATATGGCAGTGCGGAAGCACCGGTATTTAACCGTACCATTGGCCTGCGCGACAGCTGGGCGAAAGAACAAAGCAAGTAGTAGCAAAACCAGTAACTGTCTAAACGGCAGTTTCGTTGGGTGGGTCAGTGAGCGGCCCGCCCCAGGCAGCAAAAAGAATTCGAGAGAAAAGATGTCTCTACAGGTCTACAACACGTTTTCCGGGAAGAAAGAACCCTTCGTACCATTGGTGGAAGATCAGGTGCGCATGTATGTGTGTGGCCCCACCGTGTACAACCGTGTGCATATTGGCAATGCCCGCCCTGTGGTGGTGTTCGACACCCTGTACCGGGTGCTGAAAAGAAACTTCAGCGATGTGATTTACGCGCGCAATATCACCGATATTGACGACAAAATCATGAAAACCGCGCGGGATAATGGCGAGGAAATCGGCGTGCTGTCGGCGCGCTATGCCCAGGCTTACTACGAGGATATGGCCGCGCTCAATAACCTGGAGCCGGATATTGTACCCTACGCCACCCAGCACTTGCCGGAAATGATCGCGATGATCGAAAGCCTGCTGGAGAAAGGCCATGCCTACGCTGCAGAGGGGCATGTGCTGTTCGCAGTGGAGTCCATGCAGGAATACGGCCAGCTTTCCAAGCGCTCCCTTGACGATATGCTCGCCGGTGCGCGTGTGGAAGTGGCACCTTACAAAAAATACGCCGGTGACTTCGTACTGTGGAAGCCTTCCTCAGATGAAGAGCCCGGTTGGGACAGCCCCTGGGGGCGTGGTCGTCCGGGTTGGCACCTGGAGTGCTCGGCCATGATCAAGAAGCATCTGGGTGATACCATCGATATCCATGGCGGTGGTCGCGACCTGACTTTCCCTCACCATGAAAACGAGCGCGCCCAAAGCTGCTGCGCCAATGGTGTCGACTTTGTGCGCTACTGGATGCACAACGGCTACGTCAATATCGACGGCGAGAAAATGTCCAAGTCTTTGGGCAACTTCCGCATGGTTAAAGATTTGCTTGAATTGTACCCCGGTGAAGTTCTGCGTTTTGCGTTGCTGTCCGCTCATTATCGCTCTGAACTGAACTTCAGTGCTGACTTACTCGATCAAGCTTGGCGAACCTTGGACACCCTCTACGGTGCCCTGCGTGAAACCGAAGCCGTTGAGGCTGGAGCTGCAGATTTGGGTGGCAGCGCCTTTATCAAAGCGCTGGAAGATGATCTGAATACGCCCATCGCCATCAGTGAACTGCATCAGATCGCCCGTGACCTGAACAAGGCTGAAGATGCTGACAAAGCGCGCTTAAAAAGTTTACTGCTGGCTGCCGGTGAAATGCTCGGTATTTTGCAGCAGGACCCGGAAGCCTGGTTCAAGCAGGCCCGTGGTGGAGAGGAGTCTGTTTCTGCTGAGGAAATTGAAGCGCTGATTGAAGAGCGTGTACAGAGCAAGAAAAATCGAGACTTTGCCCGTGCCGATGAGATTCGGGAGGAGTTAAAATCTAAGGGTGTAGTACTAGAGGATAGTCGAGAAGGTACCAAGTGGCGCCGAGAGTAAGGTGCCTCTTAATCAATAGGAACACTCAAGCTCTTTCCCGCCCTCATTTCAAATAGGTAATTGGGGTTGGGGTATCATCCGAATTTCATTTGTAGAAGCAAACTATGAAAAAAGTATTTGTCTTGATCATCTCTATTGTCGCAGTGGTAACCCTGACAGCTTGTGAACCCAAGCGTGGCTCCGATGCCTGGTGTAAAAAAATGGACAGTGTGCCTAAGGGACAATGGACCATGAATGATGCGGGCGACTACACCAAGTACTGTGTCTTCAACCAAAAGCCGGAAGAGGAATAAGCGGGCCTATAGTCGTTGTTCTTCGTCGATTCCTACCAGCACTTCTTCCGCCCGCTGACCGGTAAATACCGCGAACAGGTGGTTGAATGCTTGCGTCTTTTGTATGAGCGTCTGTACACCGCCAAGGCTGACTACGGTGAGTCTTTGCTGCGCGAACAGATTTTGGAAATTTTTGCCGAGGCCCTGACCCGCGCGCCCCAACTCGATAGTGAAGATGGAGTGCAGGACCCCGAGGGCCGCTTCCGCAACCTGCGCGACCAGGCCGTCTGGGTATTGAACAGCCTGGTGGAATTCGGTTGGCTGGAGAAGCAGGTAGATAGTGCCACGCTCACCGCCACCTATCCGTTTAGCCGCCGGGGCCGCCTTTTTACTCAGCCGCTGGTTGAAGTGAACGGCACCCGCGTGCGCACCCGTCACCGCAATACCCGCAACACCTTAAATGCCCTGGAAGCCTTTGCCAGCCGAGGTGAAATCCACGACTTGATCGATGCCTGGGAATACTCCGAGCGTATCGTGGCGGATTTCACCGATATGATCGCCGAGCTGGAAGAGCGCAAGCGAGAAATGGTGCGGGAGGTGGAGGCCCAATTGCTGGTGCAACAGGCCACCGATGAGTTTTTCTCCTTTATGGAGAGCCGCTTCCAGCCGGACCTGGCTATCCGACTGTCTGCGGACAGCGTGGAAAAACATCGCGACTCCATCAACCGGGTGATTGACTGCATTCGCCGCAAGGAGGATGTGCAGAAAGCGGAGTGGGAGAAGCGCCTGCGCCAGCTGCTGCCGGAGTTGATGCAACCGGGCCAATCCCTGTTGTGGCTGATGCTCGATACCATCGAGGACCGCATGCGCCGCGCCTGCGAGGTGAAGTTGCCCGCTTTGCGCCGCGCACTACAGGGCTTTACCAAGCGTGCGGATATTATTATCCGCCAGCTCAGCTACCTGCACAGCCAGGCCGAAGGTGAATTTGCCGACCTGTGCCAGCGCCTCGGTGAAAGCCAGCAAAAAACACAAATTCTCGAGCAGCTGGGCGAACAGTTAGGTGGCTTCCAGCTGCGCCTGTTTGACCCCAAACAAACCCAGCTGTGGCAGCGCAATCGCCGCCAGCCGGTGAATACCCGGGTCGAAGATGAAACCCCCATCGGTGAAGAAAACCGTCGCGAGATCGAGCTGCAACAACTGCTCGACCAGGCGTTTAATTTCAACAACAGTAACCTGCGCGATTATCTGAGTGATGCCCTCGGCACCGGCCGCCAGATCAATAGCCGCAACCTGCCATTGCGCGATGCGCGTGATCTGCTCGCTATGAGCCATGTGATCGAAGCGGCGGCGGTGAACCAGAGCGGCGCCGCCGACCTGCAGGTGAAATTTACCGGTGAAATCGCCAGCAATGATTATTTCACCGAATTTGACGAATATATCCTGGAGCTGAAAAACAGTGATTGAACAGGCTTTGGAAGAGGCCCTGGCGCAGTGTCGCCTGAACCGCAGCGAATTTTCCGAGCTGCTGGTACGCCTGTTGGATTACGGCGTTATCTGCCGGGATGAAAGCGTAATTGAGACCACGCTTTACGATCGCTTCCAGCGCTGCGAGCAGCTGGTGCGCGAGTGGTTGGCCCCGCTGGGGTTGCGTTTGCAGCACGACAGCCGTTTCCAGTTTATCCGCGTGTATCCGCCCGGCGCTGAAGTGCCGGGTCTGCCGGATCAGGAAGAGCCGCACCACGGCGGCTTCCGCGCCCGCCTCAGTCAGCAGGAAGTGGCCGCGATTCTCGCCCTGCGCGTGGAATACGATAAAGCGCTGCGGGAAGGGCAGGTGGATGAGAGTGGCTGTGCCGCGCTATCGATGGAAGCCCTGGAACTGGGCATGCGCAACCTGCTGAAAATGTCCCTGCCGGATAAGCACGCCGAGCGCAAAAATCTGTTGAAGAAATTGCGCCAGCTGCGTTTGGTGCAGTTCAGCAGTGAAGAAGTGGAGACCAGTGCGGAAGTCTGGCTGCGCGTGCGCCCGACCATCGCCCACTTTGTCAGCGAGTCGGTATTGCACCAGCTGATCGATAGCGAAGCCCTGCACGCAGTGGAGAGCGAGGCTACTCAGACTGATGAAATTGATGAGGTTGAAGAGGCGGAACAAGAGCAAGCGCTCGAACGCATCACTCCAGAAGTCGAAGATAGCAGCCTGTTTGAGAGTGAAGCCGCCTCCTAGATGAAAATAGAGGCCGCAGTAGCGGCTATAAAAAATCGAAAACATTCGACCGCCCGGGTTTGCGTAAATCGCCCCCGGGAGCCTCGGAGAGGGGTGTCGGCTTCCCGCCTGCAAAAAGACCCTGCTTTTGAAAAGACCGTTTTTTTGAAAAGACTATGTTCCTAAAAAAACTGATCCTGATTAACTGGGGCAATATCCCGCAGTTGGAATATGATTTCGGCCCGATCAACCTGTTTTCCGGTGGCAACGGTTCCGGTAAAACCACGGCGGCCGATGCTATCCAGACATTGATGACCGCCGCCCACGACACCCTGTTTACCTTTAACCCGGGACAGGATGAAACCACCCAGCGCGGGCGCGGTGGCAAGCAGGTGCGGACGCTAGCTTCCTATGTACTGGGTTGTGACGACGGCAGTTATGCCCGTGTCGAGCCCACCGACTGTTACATTGCCGGTATTTTTCATCCCACCAGCGGTGAAGACGACGCTGAGCCTTTTACCGCAGTGATGGGGATTCGCGCGCACCTGGATAGCAGCAGCAAACCCGCCCAGGCCCGCCAAAGTGATTTGCGCTTTTTCGTATTCCCCGGTGAACAGTTGGTGATGGGGGATTTTGTCCGGGATTACACCGACGGCAAACACCTGCTGCCGCTGGATAAATTCAACCAGGTCCTAAGCAAGCAGTTCGAAAAAGTAGAGCAGTACGACAAGAAAAAGGCCTACCTGCGCCGCCTTTACGGCGCCCTGCGCGGACGCCGCGATGCGGTCTCCGATCGCGAAGCCATGCACGCCGCGCGCACCTTTGCCAATTTTATGGCCTACAAGCCGGTAAAAAGCATCAACGATTTTGTCGCCCAGGAAGTGTTGGAAAAACGCGATCTGGGTGATGCCATCCGCTCCGTCTCCGAACTGATGAAAACCATTCACAGCATGGAGCAGGAAGCCCGCCAGATTGTGGAGCGGGTCAGTTCCCTGGAGGCCATCGCCCAGTCGGTAGAGCTCTACAGGGAGCAGTGGTTGCAGTTGCGGGTGCAGGAATATTTGTGCGCACGCCACCGCCAGCAGCGGGTGCAAAAGAGTTACCTGAGCGGCAAGAACGACCAGAAAAAACTGCGCAGCGATCTGGACAACAATGAGCGTGAAGTGCGCGTCGCTTCCGAGCGCGTCGAGCAGCTCAACGGTCAGCTGGTAGAGCTTCAAGCCCAGCGCCTGGGTATCGATGCGCTGCGCAATAAGGACGAACTGGAACAGCGTATTAACAATGCCCTGAGCCTTCTGTCCCAGCAGCATACCCCCATGTCTGCTGAAGAGGCCCGCTGGCGCGAGAACCGCGAGGCCGCCGAAGAATTATTGAACCTGCTCAACTCCACCTCCGCCGAGCTGGAAATTCCCGCCTTCTCCGATAAGGCACTGGTGCAGGCGATCAAGCAGGTCGCCCGCGAGGAAGACCTGCCGGATCTGCACAAGTTGTTGGGCAAGGACTGGATTGACCTGGCCGCATTGGAGCCACTGCGCGAACGCGCTGCCAGCAGCGAAGCTTTACAGAACCGCCTCTTCGATCTGCTGGATAGCAGTGGCAAAGCTGGCGCCAGTGATGAGGTTTCCCCCAAAGAGCAGATTGCCCAGCAGGCCTCCCGCTGGGAGCAAAAAGTACAGCAACTGCAAAAGCAGCTGCGCACCCAGGAGAGTCGCATTCAGCATCTCCAGGCCAATCGCGTGCGCTACCCCCAATCGGTGGAAGTGGCCCTGGCCGCAATTCGTGAGCAGTGCCCGGAGGCGGAGCCCCGCGTCCTGTGTGATTATGTGGAAGTGCTGGATGAGCGCTGGCAGATGGCGATTGAAGGCTATCTGGGCGGCGCGCGCTTCTCGATTATTGTGGAGCCGGAACACGAGGCCCGCGCGATTCGCATCGTGCGCAGCTTGCCCGGGCGCAACAACCGCGCCCGCGTGATCCAGGGGGATAAAGCCCGCCGCGATGCGGAGCGCCTGGATATGCCGTCGGGCTCCATTATCGAACTGATGGAGTTCACCCATAAAACTGCCGAGCACTATCTGCGCGCCTCTTACGGTGCCGTGGTGCAGGTGGAGGATGAACACGAGCTGCGCGGCACCCGCCGGGGTCTGACTGCCGACGGTATGGCCAGTGGCAACTACAGCATGTGGCGCTGCGATATGGACGATGCCGAGTTGGTCTTCGGTCAGGGCGCCCGCGCTCGCGCACTGGCGGCGCAGCAGCGCGCTATGGAGCAGTTGCTGGAAGAGGCCGCCCACGTCAACGAGCGCCACCAGCTCTACCGCCGAGTCACCAACGCGGTGCGCGGACTGGCGAATATCAAGCTGTTGTCCATTGTGGATTCCGCCCTGGCGGCCCAGCGGGAATGGCGCAGCGCCGAGCGGGCTTTAGAAAACCTGGACCTGAAGGACTTCGAGCAGTTCGAGCAGCAGGTCGATGAACTCAAGGCCCAGCTCAAAGACCAGCAGAAGCAGCTGTCTGATCTCCAGCGCAAGCATGGCTCTCTGGAGACCAAGCTAAGAAGCAACGAAAAACTCTTATACGCCCTGTCTGGCGAGCTGGAGTCCCTGGACGATGCTGCCAGTGACAGCGAGGAAATGGTAAGGCGCATTACCGCCATCGACCCCACTTTCGATGCCGAGCAAGTGCTGGTTACTGCCGACGAGCAGGTAGAACGTGCGGCCGACAACTTTGACTTCTCAGCGGATATCGAAAGTTGGCAGGGACAGCTGGAGAAATACAGTCGCCAGTTGGATCGCGCGGTGATGGAGTACAACGCCACCTGTGCCAGCGTCGATACGCTGGTGTTTGAGCCCGACATTGGTGGGGGCCATAAAGATGGCCTGTTCAAGTTAATCAGCGGTCTCGGCGATCAGGTAGAGACCCTGCGCAACCGCCTCAAGAACAACCTGCTGGTGGAGCGCCACGATCAACTGCTGGGATTGAAAAAATCCTTTAACACCACTTTTGTAACCCACTTGTGCCACGCTATTTACCAGTCCATTAACGATGGTAAGCGCGTGTTGGATGATCTGAACAAAGAGCTGGAGCACCACCGCTTTGGTGCCGACCGCGAGCGCTTCCGTTTCGACTACCAGTGGGTGGCGGAGTTTAAGGAATACTGGAGCTTCTTTAAGGCGGTAATTGAACTGCCGAATCTGGGTGAAGAGCAGAGCCTGTTCGACACGGACTTGGCGCCCAAGCACCGTAAGGTACGGGATCGCCTGTTGAGTATGCTGCTGAGTGAGGATGAGCAGGTGGCGCGGCGCGAGCTGGATCGAATCAGCGACTATCGCAACTACCGCAGCTATGAGATCTATAAGGAACCGGAAGGCAAGGAGCCGATTGCGCTCAGCCAGTACGGCACCGGTTCCGGCGGCCAGCTGGAAACGCCGGCTTATATTATCCGCTCTGCAGCGGTCACTTCGGCTTTCCGCTTTGGTGAGAGTGGCAGCCATTTGCAGATGGTGCTGGTGGATGAGGCCTTCTCCAAAATGGATGAGTCCCGCTCCAAGGAAGTGATCCGTTACCTGACTGAAACCCTGGGCTTACAACTGCTGTTTATTATGCCCAGCAGTAAATCGGGGCCTTTTATGGACCTGATCTCGAATCAGTTTGTATTCAGTAAGTGCCCCAGTGCCAAGCCCATCGGCCAGCTGAATACCCGGGTGTATGTCGATCGCAAGGTGTGCAACCAGGAGCGTATCGCCGAACTCTGGGCCAACCACCGCCGCACGATTCGCCAACAGGCGTCGCTGGATTTTATGGACCTGGTAGAAGTAGAGGGATAGGTATTTTCGGGGGAAACCCCTCCATTGGCAGGGAGGCAACCGATGGAAAAGGCATTGCCCTATTGGGTAGAGGAAAACCCGCTGTTAATCGGCATCCTGAATTTTATTCTGGATCGGCGGGACAGCCAGCTGGAACGCGGCAAGGAAGCCCGCATTAGTTTCAGGCTGGATTTGCGCGCTGGCAGTAAGCGTTGGCTGGAAGTGTTGGAGCCCCTCAGGGACCCCGACCAAGACGAGCAGGAGCTGTGGAATGAATTGCAGCACTTTGCGCGGGAATACCAGTGTTTTACGGTGAAACCGAATCCGAAAAGGCGGCCGGGTGTTGCCGAGTGGCAGGGGGCCCAATTGATTTTTCGGGATGCCAGCGAGGAACAGCTGCGCCTGTGGCTCAATCGCCCATCCCCCACCGTTCGCCAATCCACCTGGACCAGCCTGCTGGAGCCCTATGTCGATCGCTTTGAGAATCCCTCTGCTTTTCCCTTCGAAGGGTTGGAACTCCAACCGGGGTTTGAGTCCGTCGAAGAAATTATTGCTTGCTGGGTTTCCGTCGGCAAAGAGCTGATCTTTGCCGATAAAATTTCCTGGCGACAATTAGCCGCGCGCTGCTTTAAGGGGGATTCCAAATACCTGGAATTACCCAGCCGTCAATCTCTGGTGCGCAATCTCTATCCTGACCTGAGCCGTAAAATCCAGGAGCGCCAGCTTTTACTTCACGCCTACCTGCCCAGGCAATTTGAGCAGGTCATTTTTATCGAAAACCAGGACACTTTTATTAGCCTGGCGGAGCTGCAACCCAGTCGTGCTGCGCTGGTTTATAGCGAGGGCTACCAGGGCGGCGCAGAACGGATTCGCAATGGGGCGAGGGTGCGCTTCAGCACTATTAATGTGGTTGGTGAAAATATCCGGCAGCAATTCCTAAGCTGGTGGCACGATGGGGAGTCCCGAACGGTTCCAACATTTTTCTGGGGGGATCTGGACTACGAAGGATTGCGGATTGCCGCAGCGCTGAGAAAGAGCTTTCCTGACTTGCAGTGCTGGCGCCCGGGCTACGATCTGTTACTGCATTTTCTGCGCACGGGAAAAGCCCATGCTCCGGAGCAGGCAGAAAAGGTGGGGCAAAAGCTGGTGCAAGCGATTGGTTGCCAATACGCAGATAGCACGCTGTTGCCAGCAATTTCAGACAGCAATCGCTATGTGGATCAGGAGGCGGTTGAGATTGGGGAGCTGGCCGGGACATTGGTGTGAATATGTCGCTATCCGATAAATTTTAATTGTTCGTTTTTATGGAATGGTGACTATCAAGGCTTTGGCAGGCTTTTGAACTTGTTTTTTATGCGCAATATCTCGGAAGATACAGAAAATTTGCTGTAAAAATGCCCTTCAAAAATAAGAAGGGATGTTTCTGGAGATTTTATGCGTCAGTTTTCCATTTTGGTCATTTTCGTTTTGGCCTTTGGCGGCGCCGCTGTTTTGTACGAGAAGGAAAGTCGTAAAGTAAAAGGCGTCCTGACCCAGATTACTGAGCTACAGGCGCAGATGGGCGACTTGCAAGCGGAGGTCAATCGACTTAACAGCGAGCTGGAGGCAGTGAAGCTTGCCGAGCGTCGCCGCCCGAATCTGAGAACTATGGCCAGTCGTATCCGCCGAGAGAGCACACCTTCCACGCCGCCTAAGCCTGTGGTGGAAAAACGATATGAAAGAAAGTCCAGCGGCTTGGTTACCTCCGATGTCACTACAGCACCACCCGCCATCCAATCTAATAATGGTAATGCAGAGCAGGACAGCGAGTGGTCCCGCCCGACCATAGATGCAGACCAATATCAGGAGGAATCTGGGGGGCAGGAGGTACTGGACCCTTACCAGTAATTTGTTCTCAGCTATTGATTCCAGATTGAAAGCCCGCAAAATACCTGCGTCTTGGCGCGCATAGCGCTAGGTATTTCGCGGGTTTGCTGTTTGTAGCAGACTCAATATGTAGCCACGGTTTGTGAGAGGCGATACGGCCAATGTCGTTAGATAAATTTTATGCATCTCTGAGTGGACAGCTGGAAGGCCTGCTGTCAGCTGAAAGAGACTGGCTGGCCAATACTGCCAATGCCAGTGCACTGCTTTTTATGGAGCTGGAAGATATCAACTGGGCGGGCTTCTACTTTCTGCATGGCGAAGAGCTGCGCTTGGGGCCCTTCCAGGGCAAACCGGCATGTACTCGCATCCCGGTAGGTGCCGGTGTCTGCGGCACTGCAGTTTCCACTGGCGAATCCCAATTGGTTGAAGATGTGCACCAGTTTCCCGGGCATATCGCTTGCGATGCGGTTTCTGCCTCTGAAGTGGTCATTCCGCTTTACGATAATAATGGCCATTGTCTCGGTGTGTTGGATATTGATAGCCCCACCGTTGCCCGCTTTACGCGAGAAGACCTGACAGGTTTGCAGTCCTTTGCACAGGTGCTGCTGAAATCCTCCGATTTGCCAAGCTGATGGCATTACTGTGGCAGAAGCAGGTAGGGGGTACCTGTTATCAGGTGCGTAACCATGGTGCCAGTGTGCGCCTTTACAGTAATGGGGTTTTTCACTCCCAGTGGAATCCCCGAGACCCTCTCAAGGGCTCCCTTTGGGAGCTGCTTCTGCTGCCGGCATTTTTCATTGATGAAAAGCGCTTGAACTCGGTGCTGCTGCTTGGTGTAGGAGGTGGCGCCCTGATTCGCTTACTGCAGGCTTATACCTCGGCAAAGCGTATTATTGGGGTTGATCTGGACCCTGTGCATTTAGAGATTGCCCGGCGTTTCTTCCGTGTGAGTAATGTCGATCTGGTGTGTGCCGACGCCACTGAGTATGTGGCGGATCACCTAAATGATCCTTCCAATGAACCATTTGATCTGGTTATCGATGACTTATTTGGCCACACTCAGGGAGTGGCGCAGCGCGCGGTGCTCGCAAATAGACAATGGTGCTCCAGCCTGATGCGCCTGTTACACCGGGATGGCGTGCTGGTGAGTAACTTTGGTGACAAACACGAATTGCAGGGCAGTGCTTGGCGCCAGCAGTCTATGCGCCAGAGATTAAAAGGTGCCTGGATGGCGTATATGCCTCAGTATGAGAATCATATTTTGGCAGTCAGTCGCAAAGCTTTGCCTTTGGCGGATCTGCAGTGCCGCGCACCAGATAAGATTAATCCAACCAACCCCAACCGACGCCTCAATTTCAAGATGAGCCGGCTGCGTTGACAACTAATTTTTGCCCGCCTTAGGACTCAATTCCGGCACTAGGGTGACAAATATGGGAATACTTACCAGTCACCTAAAACGCTGTCACCTCAATACTGATATTGATTGGCGCCCTTTGACACCGGCTGCCTATACTTAAGTCAGCGACGTAGTTTTTTTGGGACCGGTCGATGCGGTACAAAACTGTTGAGGAAGTGATCCAGGAAGGAAGGGACTTTCATGCCAAGCTGGCGCTGCAATATGAAGAGTATGAGCAGCTCGCCACCAATAAACGGGTCGAGCTACTTTTGGATCAGCTTCGACGACGGGAAGACTCCATGAAGCACTCGCTGGAGAACTTCCATGCAGATCTTCCCCCAGGTGCTCTGCATACTTGGGTGCAATTTGCTCCCGAAGGGCGCGAGAAAGAATTCCTGCAGCGACTGCGAAGTATCGATATTGAAAACCTCGACGACATTGCCAAATTGGCTATGGATATCGAGATTTACCTGGCGGATCAATATCGTGACTTGGCGCAGGGTGCAGAAACGCCCTCGGCACGGGAAGCTTTCGAACGTTTGCGCCAGCTTGAGGAGCTCGAGGAACACACGCTTTCGATGAACCTCTTCAATTTACGCGATTATTAGGATCGCAATCCTGCCCTGGCGACTGCTTTTCCTGTTATCCGTATCGCCTGCGCTCTAAGGGCGGAGGCGGTACACGCAGAACCCTTTCTCTTTGGTGATTAGCCGCACATCAGAGAAGTAGTGCGGTCCCTTCTTTGCCAAAGGAATAAACTCATTCACCACAAAAAGTGCTGAGCCGGTAATTTTAAGTATCCGCGCGCTGTGCTGTAGGAAACGGTCAGTGAGGTCGCCTTCAACCTGGAACCCTTGGTGAAAGGGCGGATTACAGAGCACCAAATCTGCGATTCCGCCTTCCAACTCAGAACCGGCATCTGAAGGCAATACCACGCCCTTTATACCCAGCTCGCGGAAATTCTTTTCGCAGGCCAGTAGAGCAGCGGCATTGTTATCGGTGCCGGTAAAGTGGAATTCGCCTAAGGGGGCCAGCTGGGCACTGAGATAGCCGTAGCCGCACCCCAGGTCCACGACGCGGGCGCCAGGTTTCGGCAGTTCGGTGGTGAATTGTTGGGCCAGCAGCGCGCTACCTTTGTCGATCTTGTTCCAGCCGAACAGGCCAGGTTTGCTGTACAGGCCGTTGAGCTCCGGCAGACTGCGTAGTTGCGGGTAATCCAGTTCGCCAACTAGCTCCTCTGCACTTGGGTGATCCACTCGGTTAGTACTGGAATAGTCATTGCCGTGTTTTTGCAGTTGTTTAGCAGTGCCAAGGCGCTCAGCTACTTTAGCCGCATAGCTTTTGATGCCGCTCTGTTTTCCCCCAAGCAATACCAGCTCGCCGCCTTCGCCGAGAAAGTGTGGAGCCTGGTTGATGATGTGATGAACTACCGCCTTTTCTTTGGAGACCGAATAAACGATGCGGCGATAGTTGCGGTCCAGTTCCCCAAAGTGGAAGTCGTTAAAGAAGCTGCGGGCCACTTTGCCCTCTGCCTGCTCAGCAATATCCCAGCGATTACTGAGCAGGTCACCATCAAAGTGAAATCCCGGCTGCAGCAGGGATTTACTGTTTTCATCGGCGATCCACAGGGTTTCCCTGGGTGCCTGGAGGAGTTCCTGTAGGAGAAGGGCAGACATATTGTTTATTGTACCGAGGCGATTTCTTCAGGGGTTAGGAGGCGATATTCGCCTTCTTGGAGTTCTTCATCGAGGGAGATGTCGCCGATTCTCTCCCGGTGTAGCTCTAGTACCCGGTTACCCAAAGCGGCGAACATACGTTTTACCTGATGATAGCGGCCCTCACCAATGGTGAGGCGGACCTCGTTAGCATAGAGAATCTCAAGCTTGGCCGGTTTGGTTCTCTTCTTTTCGTTGTTGAGCCAGATGCCCTTGGCAAACTTTGCCACCGCATCCTCCTCAATTCTCTCTGCCAGCATGGCGTAGTAGGTTTTATCACAATGATGGTTTGGTGAGGTCACTTTATGGGACCACTGGCCATCGTCGGTGAGCAGGACCAGCCCGGTGGTATCGATATCCAGGCGCCCGGCAATATGCAGTTTGGATTTGTTGGGCTCGTCAATCAGGTCCAGTACCGTGGGGTGTTCGCCATCTTTGGTTGCGCTCACATAGCCCAGAGGTTTGTTTAACATAATGTAGCGTGGCCCCGGCTCGTGCAGGGGCTCGCCATCCAGGTACAGTGCATCGCCGGCCTGTACCTTGGCGG
Organism: Microbulbifer variabilis ATCC 700307; assembly: GCF_000380565.1. Classification (GTDB taxonomy): domain Bacteria; phylum Pseudomonadota; class Gammaproteobacteria; order Pseudomonadales; family Cellvibrionaceae; genus Microbulbifer; species Microbulbifer variabilis. The sequence continues at coordinate 17,616 of NZ_AQYJ01000026.1, read as the reverse complement.
CTGGGTCGGTGACTATCTCGCCATTCACACTGATGCGCTCCGCTTTGGCGGCGCGCTTCACGTCGGAGCGGGAGAGGTCGGTCACCTGGCTGACCGCCTTATCCAATCGTATAAAACTAGCCAATCTTACGTTCACCGGAATCGACAGATTGGTAGATAAGGGTATTGATGGTCATAGGGCCAACACCGCCGGGCACCGGGGTGTAGGCGGCAGCGCGATCAATCAACGGGCCAAGCTCTATATCGCCCACACCGCCTGGATGGTAGCCGGCATCGACAACCACTGCGCCGTCCTTAATCCACTCAGCCTTGATAAATTCCGGCTTGCCTACGGCGCCCACTACGATATCTGCGCGGCGGATATGATCGGCCAGATCTTTGGTGCGCGAATGACAGATGGTGACGGTAGCGTTGGCGTTTAGCAGCATGGCCGCCATTGGCTTGCCTAAGATGGGGCTGCGACCTACAACCACGGCATGCTTGCCTTCCAGTTCAATATTGTAGGCTTCCAGCAAGCGCATAATGCCTTTTGGAGTTGCACAGCCATAGGCTTCTTCGCCCATGGCCATACGACCAAAGCCCAGACAAGTTACGCCATCAACATCCTTATCCAGGCTGATAGCGTCGAAGCAGGCGCGCTCGTCGATCTGTGCCGGAACCGGGTGCTGCAACAGAATGCCGTGGACGTTGGGGTTGGTATTCAGTTCTTCGATTTTGGCGAGCAGCTGCTCAGTAGTGGTGGAGGAGGGCAGTTCCACCTGCATGGAATCCATGCCGATACGGCGGCAGGCATTGCCTTTCATCTTTACGTAAGTGGCGGAAGCGGGGTCATCACCCACCAGGATGGTAGCCAGGATTGGCGTTTGGCCACCACTCTTCTCCTTCAGTGCGGCTACCCGAGCCGAAAGTTCCTCTTCAGTTTTCTGTGCCAGGGCCTTGCCGTCCAGAACCAATGCAGACATAGATGCTATCTCTAACAATAAAAAATCGAGTGCTAAATAGACCGGAGTCTGCTCCAGCACCTACTTTATATAGAAGGGCGGAAGCAGGCGGCTTTCGAGCTGCTTACTTTTTATCCGGTCGGATTCGCGAAGTGCGCCATTTTCGCACAGGTTGGAAATAATTTCGCCACTTCAGGCCCTTGAGAGGCAAAAGGATAAACTTCTTAAAAAATAATAGCTTAGAAGCGTTGACACAGGCCTGGGGTATCAGTACTATGCGCGCACTTCGCAAATGCAGCGATCTAAACAACCACCCCAAGGGCGGTAAGCAAGATCAAAGAAGTGCGAATGATTGGAAAAACGGGGCATAGCGCAGTCTGGTAGCGCGCCTGCTTTGGGAGCAGGATGTCGGGGGTTCGAATCCCTCTGCCCCGACCAATTTTCCGGGTTCACCTTGCGCCCGTAGCTCAGCTGGATAGAGCATCCGCCTTCTAAGCGGATGGTCGCAGGTTCGAGTCCTGCCGGGCGTGCCATCTTCACTAGATGGTGCTGGTTTGGCAAAAAGGACTCAGTCTGAAGCCAGATTGGCTGCAAGAGATATCCGGAACTCAGTACTGCCACAAGGTGCTGAAGTATATCACTACTATGGTGGCCGTAGCTCAGTTGGTAGAGCACAGGATTGTGGCTCCTGAGGTCGCGGGTTCGATCCCCGTCGGCCACCCCAGATTCTTCCTTGTTTATCAAGGACTTAAAACCTCGCCTAGTGCGGGGTTTTTTCGTTTTGGGCGCCAGTGTGGTAATTCAGTGTGGTAATTTCGTACACAAGCTCAACTTCCTCATAGTCTGGCTGTATGCCTGTCCAGTATCAGCGGCGCTTTTTCGAACTTGGATTATTGAGCGAAACCACTCTGTCGGGGGTGCGATTGTAGCGCTCTGCCATGCTGCGAGTTTTGTGGCCGCTGAATTTTTGTACATCCCCTTCAAAGTCGCTGACCGCTTTAATTTTCAGATCATGAAAGCGGAACCGCTCTTTTATGGCATTGGCTGCCAGAGCTGCCCGTTGCTCTCTAAGCCAGACTGAATTAAATCCGGTGCGAGTGTATGCACGTCCGGCACGATTACGGATGAGGTGGGTAGTTTGCACTTGCGCGTGAATGTTGGCACTGAGAGCGCGGTCAACAACTTCTCGCAATGCTGGACTCCAGAGTTTTAGTTGAGCCTTACCTGTTTTTGCTTGGACAACTAATAGGCCATCCTCCCGTATGTCAGCGCGGGTCAGGGCGAGTACATCTTGCTGGCGGGCGGCGCACAAGTAGCTGATCTCCATGGCACACCGATGCATAACATGGCCGCGCTCGCTGAGCCATTGCTTAAATGCCTGGTATTCCCAGTCCTCTATATAGCGTCCCCCTGGGCCTTCCTTGAGCGTTTTGATTACGGTAGTGGGGTCTTCAATTTTGACAAATCCTCGTGCCTTTCCCCATTTAATAACAATGCTAAGGAAAGTTCGCTCGCGGTTAGTTGCTGCTGGGTGTTCGGCGCCCCGGGCATCTACAAACATCTGAACCAAGGGTGAAGTAATCAAGTCGGGCTGCATTTCCCCAAAAACTTTTCTTACTCGCTGGCTGTAGCGTAAATAATCTTTTTGAGTCTGGGGTTTGATAAGTTTCGTGTACTGGGGCGATGCGAAATAAAGGTCGATCAAATCTGCAAACGTGAAGGCTTTCTCTTCCAGCCCAGCTTGGTAGCGCTCGTAAGCCCCCCAAACTTCCGACCGGTTGGCATCATGTTTAGCTAGGTGCTTAGTTGGATGCCCGCGACGATTGACGCGATACCCGTCTTTGTAGCGCTCTACATAAGGTGGCATCCATGAATTTTCTGGTCTGCGACGCCTGCCCATTAGTTAGCTGCTCCCAGGTTAAAGCCTTCTGGCAGGTTAGCACCTGCTAGGGTTGGTTTTGAGGCACTACGGGCCAGAGTGGCCTGATTAACCATATCCCAGGTTAGGGCGGGGGACTGATCTTTTTTTAGTACATAAGGGATTTTGTTGGCGTCAAGAACACGTTTTTGTTCTTCAGTATTATTTACGCCAGCACCGGTAAGGCGGGCTATTTCATGTTTGGTTAGTAGCTTGCTCATTGCATATCACTCGCTATTGTCTTCTACCCGCAAAGCCCGCGCTGGGCGGGCTCGGTTGTCTGTATTGGTTGTGTATCAGTTGCAGATTTAAACAGCTGCCTTTGCTTCCAGCTCGCAGTTTCCCTCTTTATCTTTTCGGCGTTTCAACTTGCCTTTCACTATGCTGAATATTTTTGCTGCATCTGTTTTTTTATCTAAAATCTGTACCCAGTAAGCAAAGGGGTCACTCTTGGCAATTTCTTCCGCTTCTTGTTTTGCCTCTGCCTCAGTGTGAAATGATTTTTTTAGGTGTTTGACTCCACCCATCATTAAGTCGTAGCCTCCAGAAAACAGTGCAAATCTTTTCATTTAATCCTCCAATTTTTAAGAGTGGGCTCCGTACTGGCAGCCCTAGGAAAGGTACTGCTGACTGAATGCGCCTAGCGCGGTGAAACTGTCTAACTGGCTTGTGGTACCTCTGCCTTTTTAATTAGGTCTCGAATCCATACCATCCCTTTGCCGGTAACTTTGGTGGTTACGTATGGCACGCTTACGGGGCCGCGTTTGTAATCCCGGTTTTCTGCAACTAGCAGGCCTTGTTGTATTGCAGTTTTAGTTGGCGCATTACGCATAGGTTGGCGGCCATGTAGAAGATTTTGTTGGCGTAGGAGTTTGAGCAAGTTGTTTCTGCCAATATCTAATACTTGGGCGGCCTCGGCGACGGTTAAGAGTTTTTCTTTTTTCACGCTGCCTCCTGCTTATCTTGTTTTGTGGGTTCGCCTTGGATAATTTCGGAAAGGTCGGCGATTTGTTCACGCATGCCGTTTATCTGTAATTGCTGGGCTTTCACAGTAGCCATAAGGTCTTGAGTGATTTCGAGCAACTGAGAGAATTCATTCATGATTTTTCTCGATGAGTTTTTTGAACTCTCTTTCCCTGCCTATTGCAGGTTCCCAATATCTGCAGGTGTGACAGTTCCAGCCGCGCAACTTGAGCTTTCCATTGAATACCGGCTTTGCTGCTTTTTTGCAGTGTGGGCAAGATATTTTGGGAGGTTGTGCGTGGTTCACGGGGTAGTCCCCTCCTGAATTCGTTTGGCTAATTGCTCAAGCGATTTCAGAAAATTTTCAGCTTCCTTGCGGCTTTGGTTGAAAGCGTTATTGATAGCTTCTTCATAGTTTCTTCCGTGGCCTTGAATGAGTCCTGTGGTCGGCCCTTGGATGTTGCCTATATAGAAACAAGCATGAATGTCTAATTTTCCGTTTGGGTAGCGATAAACTGTAATATCACCAAGGGTTTTACCTTGTAATACAACGTCCGCTTTCCTCACCAAAGTAGATATAAAGTTGTTTTTCACTTCGCCGGTATTCTCTGCATTGATCGGTTGATCAATAAATTCAAGTCCTTTCATGCTGCATCACCTCCAAATGGGGGGAACTCATTTATATCTTTATGTTGGGAATAGGTGGGCTTTGGCTGCACTAGACGTACACTGCGGCCTTTGTGATGAATGATTGCAATTTTTCCGGTGAAGTCTTCAAGCCGTTCAATTTCTCGTGGGCTCATTGCTGTCGGATGTACAAAGATAGTGGCGTTCATACTGTGCCCTCGCGGTTATTGCGAATGCGGATTGTGCGAACTGTGGGGCGGCGCTGGATGCGTGTGCGTAGTTGTTCCTGTGCATCTGAGCCAATGCCACTAATAACTGACGCGATCAACGCAAAGTGAATTAATCCGTGTTTTACGGCTTTAGCCACTGCTTCAGTACTGTTACGTGCGTGCAGCTTGTAGAAGCATTCCGCTAGCAAATTGGTAACGTTTGTTACAGAGCAGCGCATAGTTTTGGCTGTCTCTGAATTGGATAGCCCTCGGGCGCGGTGTGTCAGGGCTTCAGCCTGGCGTGGGGCCAAGGGTTTTAAATGGGTGGCAGTGTGCATTTTGATGCCCTATCCTTGGTTTATGCTCGAAATATAAAAAACGTAATAATATTGGTCAATAACAAACTTTATATTTTGGCGGAAAAAACACCATGTCTTAATGAGAATTACCTACGAAAGGGGCTAAATTGGTGAGTAAGAAGGAGGCTTAAAATGTGAGGGTAATGACAATTTGCTGCAATGCGACATTTAGATAGTCGCACTCAATACATGCCTTAGGGTGGGCAGGTTTTAGAGTTCAGGGGCTGTCACAACTGGACTCATCAAACTGCTTGGTTTAAAAAATGAGCCCACGAAAGCTTCAGCTTTTGATATAAATGTTAGCCACTAACCTCACTATAGGGATCATAGGAGCTTGAATATGGATTTTGTACTCTACCCATTTTTAGATGACCGAGGTGTTTTTAAGTATCTAGAACTGGCCAGCGGCTGGAATAACACAAGGGCAGGCAAGGGGAAGAGCCTGGCCTGCTACATTTATGCGGGCGACGCGCCCGATAAGCCTTTTAGACATTTTCAATCATCCCAAGTTAACACCGTTTCGATACTCGGACACTGCAATAAAGGCAGCTCGTATTTGAGGTCTCAACAATCCTTTGACGATGGGGAGTTACATGAAGAGGGTGGAAAGACTATTTCAGCGAGACAGCTGGTAAATTTACTGCGCGATTTAGGTGCAAAAGATAATGATTTTATGAGAATCAAGTGTCTAAATTGCCACTCAGGGGAGCATGATAGCGACTTCGAAGAGGTGTCTTTTGCAACAAGCCTAAAGAATGAGTTATTGAAAGCTTCATTTGTGAACACACAAGTATTTGGATATGTAGGCGCATTGACGCTTATTCCAAACAAGGACGAAAAGGTCCCGCACCACAAATTCGCTATCCATACGGCCAATAATGGCGCGAAATATGCTATAAGAGGTAAGCATCTTAGGGTGGAGGCCACCGGCAATCCCGATGAAGATGCCAACATTACAAATAATCTTTTTGAAAGAATTGGCAATTTTATCGAGACAGATATAGCGATGACGTAGAGTCAGCTCATATTATTTGCCCGAGCAGCCACCTAGCAGGCGTCTGCCAAGTGCCTATACAGGGTGCTAGCTCCAATTTTTAGTTGCTTCGCAACTTTTGGCTTCGCCATGCCTTGGGAAATGAGAAGCTTTGCTGTCTCGATAGTTTTCAAATCCACTGGCACCCTGCACTTGTACTTTCCCTCGGCTTTTGCTCTTTCTATGCCAATTACCTGCCGTTGAGGCGCCATGGAACTAGTGTAAATGTTTACTCACCTATTGGTTATTTTGTGAATCATAGGTTTGTGGTATTGCTCACTGCGACAGCTTTTAGGGGAAGGAGTGAGCCAACCTATGAAGACACTCATATAAAAAATTTAGGGAGAGGTTCCAGTGAGTTCGATGCTAAGCTAACTCACAGCCTATATTGAAATTCTTTGAGTCATTTTTTTCTAGTCATGATCTGGATATTTTGCTTCAAAAGTTCTACTAGGTCGTGATCAAGTGAGCCGTCTTGGATTTTTTCCTTAATTAATTTTACTAATTCGATAAAGTCTTTTTTGGTAGATGGATTCTTTGAATAGTCTTCATCAAAACTGATGTTAATTGCGTCGGCGATATCGTCGTGTGGGCTATCAAGCCAGCCCAAAGGTTGTTGAAGAGGGGGCTCTATACTGCGAGCTAAACGACTGCTTATTTCAATATTCCCATCCAGTACTCCATGGAGCCCTCCTGGAATAACCCCCTCAAGTTTTTGACTAATAGATTCTTCACCATGAATATCAATCTCTAACTGAAGGTTCCGAAGTCGAATATCTTCGATGCTCTCACCGTGCATTTTTCCCCGACCACTAGTAAGCCAATGAGCATCAACCCCCAGGGCGCGCGCGATGGGAATTAGAGAGGTGCCTTTGCGAGTTCTGCCGCTCTCTAGTTGGCTATAGGCAGGTTGGGTGATTCCTGCGGCATCAGCAACTTCAGCCTGGCTTAGGTTGGCGCTTTTTCTAGCGTGTTTTAGTCGACTTTGTATTGAGTCGGTCACGGATTCCCTCTCTATGCCTGTTTTTACACCAACTCTATTGAGTTCAGACCAGATGATATAAGTTTCCTTATAGGTCAAACCAATTCAATTTCTTATTGACCTTTGTATAACGTTTTTTATATTCTTGGCTGAATCTTCTGTCTAACAGCACCTGGTGAACGCTCATGGACGATGCCAATGAGGTGAGTAGATCCGCGCAAGACTTGGTGATTTTCTTTAAATCACAAGCCAAGGCAGCTGAAGCCTTGGGGGTAGAGCAGCCAACTATCAGCAATTGGTTGAGAGGAAAAAATGGAGTTTCCCCCGTTTCCGCCTTAAGGGCAGAGCAGGTGACGGGAGGCAAGGTAAAGGCTGTAGATCTTTGCCCAAAGCTGGCTGAGGTTTTTGAAGCTTCAGGTCCGCAAAGGGTGGCAGAAGTTCAGTAGGCAAGTTAGGCGGATGCGAATTGACAGTTGAAACCAAAATAATGCTCATTTTCAAATCCCTATTTTATTGTCCTGCCATTCTGCGGTGAGTAAGGGTTGGGATTAATTCATTGCGGTATATGGGGATTTATACAGGTGGGGCAGTCCACTAGTAGTTAGGGAGAGTGTCGTGTGAGCCATGCGAAAAAAGTAAGCGTGCTATTTGCAAGGAAGGATAGCAATTACAAGTCACTTGATGGCATCGATGTTTGGGATGCTGAGAGGGATGCTCGTAAATGGCCTGGGGGTAACGCTTTGATTACACACCCGCCTTGTCGGCTGTGGGGTAGGCTCAGACAGTTTGCAAAAGGCTCAGAAGACGAAAAAGAGTTGGCAATTTTTGCAGTGGAGCAAATCAGGCTATGGGGTGGGGTTTTGGAGCACCCTGCGTATTCCACCCTTTGGAAAGCCGCAAGTTTGCCTGTGCCGGGGAGGAGAGACAAGTTTGGTGGTTGGACACTGCCTGTGCATCAGCACTGGTGGGGGCATAGAGCTGAAAAGGCGACTTGGTTATATGTGCTGGGTTGTGAGTCCGTCGAATTACCGGATATTCCATTGGTTCTTGGAAAGGCAACGCACTGTATTAGGCCCACTAAAGGATATCCGCGCTTACCTTCAGTAACTAAAGCAGAGCGAGAGCATACGCCGCTAGAGTTTGCCCGTTGGCTAGTGGAGGTTGCTAGGAGGGTAGGGAGTTATTCGGGATATTTACAGAGGGTCGTGTAAAGAAAACTGAAGGATTGAATAGTTTGTGAGGCTGGGTGCCGTCCGTTTTATTTCTCAAGGATAGGTAATAAAAAACATGATCAATTTGTTTTTCTCTAGGGGGGCTGCTGCATGATTCGTCGAAGTGCTCGGCCATCTTCAAATTATTTGGTGGTCTCTAATTCCGTTGTGCGTGATCGTCGTATTTCTTTTGCTGCTGGTGGCTTGCTGCTGCACCTGCTTTCAAAACCTGATCATTGGGAGGTTTCCCCTTCGGCGCTGGCCAAAGAGGCTCAGGAGGGTAGGGACAAGATCTATAAATTGTTAGGTGAGTTGATTGGTGCTGGTTATTGCAAGCGAATTACTCGACGCGGTGAACGGGGAAAAATAGTCGGTACAGACTATGAAATCTCTGATGCACCACGAGATGCTGATCCACTTCCTGAAAACCCGGATACGGATTTACCGGATACGGATTTACCGGATACGGATTTACCGGATACGGATTTACCGGATACGGATTTACCGGATACGGATTTACCGGATACGGATTTACCGGATACGGATTTACCGGATACGGATTTACCGGATACGGATTTACCGGATACGGATTTACCGGATACGGATTTACCGGATACGGATTTACCGGATACGGATTTGCCGGATACGGATTTGCCAGATACGGATTTACCGTATCCGGGTTTGCCGACACAAGAAAGTAAAGATACTAAGAAAGTAACTAATCTAGAAAATAACCAGAGAGAGAGCGAGCAGGGGGGTGACCTTGCTGTTCCCCAGGAACCCACCCCGCCATCCAAGCGCGGTTCCCGTCTTCCCGATGATTGGCAGCTCACCCAGGAATTCTACGATGAGGCGGCCAAGGTTCGCCCAGAAGTGATTCACCAGATTTACGATATCGCGGCCAGCTTTGGTGATTACTGGAAATCTCAGTCGGGTAGGCAGGGGGTGAGGTGCGACTGGATGGCTGTATGGCGAAACTGGGTGAGGCGGGAAAGGTTTGTTCCTCCGAAGCGGCCAGCGCCACAGCGGCGAACGCGAAACCTCAGCGCAGTAGAAATCGCAACGGATACCAATTGGTAAAACTCAATCATCAAGGAGAGCTCATCATGTGCACAGTCACCATCCCAGAAGCCATCGAAAGGATTTCCACAACCAACCCCAGCAGCCCCCTAGCCGTATTCCGCACCAAGTACGCTCACCTCGTGGAGGTCGTCTTTGCGAATACGGTGGTTACCCAATTTTGGATAAACCAGGGCCATATAAATTACCTGGGCACGTATCACCGAGACAATCTGCACGCGGCCGAAAGGCGATTTCAGGATTATTACGAGAGCATGCCGCAGGCTGCGTGATGGGGTGCTTGGCTGGTTTTGGTTGCTTGAAAATTGCTTGGGGAGCATGACATGAGATTCGATAGTGCTAGACAAGCGTGGCACGATGCCTTTGACGGCTCCACAGCTGCATTTGATTATGAGGCCATGGGCGGCAGAAGTACGGTTTCCTCAGCTGGGAGGGGGCGAAAAATTTTAATTCGCGGAGAGATGCAGGGGAGGGCCAACCAAGTCATTTGCCGGGTTAGTGCACCAAGAGTAATTGCGAAAGAAACCCCTGGGGCTAGGGACAGCGGCAACCGCGTTATGGATGCCTGTGAAAAGGGTTTAATCCAAGATGTAGTCGCCAAGCTGCGAGTGAGTGATCCACTGGCATACTGCTGGGGCATGGCCGCCTACGCCCCGCCAGCCGCAAGAGTCAAAGAGCGAGCGGCACTATTGCAATACTTGATGTCTGAGTTTGACAAGTGGGAGGAGCCGCACCCGAGAGAAAAGGTGAGTCAGTTGGCGCTGTTTTGTATTGGTGCGTGTGCGCTGCGGGATGTGAATGGTCGAAAGGTGGAGGTTAAGCAGGCCCGCACGATTGTAGGTTGTCAAAAATCAACTTGGGATCTGGAATGGAAGAATACTTGGAGAAAATTGCAGAGGCGTTTGGACCCACTGCCAGCGCGTGCTCTAGGGCCTGTTTCTGAAGTTGTAGAGAGCTACAAAGAAAAATTTCTAAAAGTGGGTTGACAGACTTTGACCCAGGATGGTACTTTTTTTCTAGCCTGCGGTTTTTCCGCTTGCAACAGAAGCCTGGCTCCACCAGCCGGGTTTTTTCGTTTCTGGGGTTTTATTTTCATCTCTTGTTAATGTTCTTGATGGCGCTCTTTTGGACGCCTTTTTTTGCTTAATTCTTGAGCCTTTATTATCCAGAACGGCTATTTCTCATAGTTGGAGTTGGCTTGTTGAGATGAAGTTTCGGGATGTAAAGTTCATGCTTCTATTACGATTTGAACTTTTGGGTGGGCCAATGTGTTTATTTAGTCTCCATAAATAAAGCATTAAAGTTAATGGGTTCTAGTTTTATATTTTGTTTTTTGAGTTGTGACAGGGTGTTAAGATTAGACAGTTTGTTACATATTGAATGTTATGTCTTTTGGGGCCAGAGTTTTTTTATAATTGATGGTCGATCTTTATTAGGTTTAACGTTTACATGATAGTATTTGTTTTGGATGTATTTTTGTTTCACTTATAAATGGATATTGTTGTGATGAAAGAAAGAGTTGTTGGGGTTTTATTTGTTGTTTCTATTTTTTTATGTTTTTCGTCGTTTTCGCATGCGCAGTCTCTTTTAGAGCCTAATATATATACATGTAATAATTGCTTGAGCTTTTCTCGCTTGGCTGATCAGAAGGCGTCCCAGAATATTAATCGACGATTTCATATTGTTGATGTGGACAAGGGAGTTATAAAAGCCTATGTCGGGATGACGCAGATAGAGAACTTTGAGATCATTGGGGCGATAGCTCAGCCAACGACGGTTGATCCAGAGGTCAAGGCTCAATTCGATGATATGCTAATTTTGCGTAGCAATTTATTGAACTTTGTTGCTAGCTCTGCTGGGGTTGTGCATATCCCAAAGGATATTGCAGATAGCGCGTGGGACCTTAGTGGTAGCACAAAGACAATAAATGATGTGGGAGATGTTATTTATAATGATTTGGATTTATTTGAAAAATTTAGTGCTTATTCTGGAGCGGTAGTTTCACTTTTAGGTAAGGTGGTAAATGTAAATGTTGTTGTTACGGTAAAATTTGAAGATGGATCTAGTGCTCTTTATAAAATAAGCGGAGTTGACTCCGATGACGGAAATGTTGAAGTTTCATTCGAATATTTAGAGGGAACTGGTATAGATGCAGATAACAATACAGTTAGTGATTCGAAGTCTAGCTTTGCTGGTATCTGGATTTTTGAGTCAAAAGATGCTATTCAACAATTTGCAGAAGCTTTAGAGCGGCAGGGGATTTATCTCCCGCCGATCCTCAATTGTGAGAATGTTGAGGTTTCATGTGAGACAAGTGGTAATGATATGGTTTGTACGGCGAAATCTGTGTCTTGTTGATAGGTATTAAAGATAGAAAATGACTTAATTTTTAGCTGATAAGTTTTGTGGATCCTGGGTTCTAGCCTCTATTAATTTGTCATAACCCTGAATATCAGCATTTGAAAATATATGTACTAGATGTCTTACATATCTATAAGCCCGCTTTGTGCGGGCTTTTTTATTTCTGGTAATTTAATGTTCAATAATGACTATTTCACAGGGTTGGAATTGGCCTGCCAGTGTTGTGGCAAATATCATTTCGAAGATGAAACACTCAGACGTTTAATCCGGGTTAGAGAGCGTTTGGGCAAGCCAATGATTATCAGCTCTGGCTACCGTTGCCCAGCTCATAACAAACGAATAAATGCGACCATGACTCATGCCACCGGGCAGGCTGTTGATGTTTCTGTGGCTGCGAGCGGGGCGCACAAGCTTATGAAAATTGCCTTAGAGGAGGGTTTCACCGGTATAGGCGTGAAGCAGAAAGGGCCGATCAAAAGGCGGTTTATCCACTTGGATGACCTTGATTCTATTCCTGGCGAGCGTGCGCGCCCTACGGTGTGGAGCTACTAATGTTTGCAACCATATCAAATCTACCTCGTAGGCCTTACAGTAGCTCATTAGCTATGGACGATTGATCAAAATCCTAGTGGCTAGCAAGTCCTTAGGATCCTGGAGCTCGTGTGTCACGATTGTACAGAAACCATAACATGCTGTATTTCTAAGCCTGGAGCTCAGGGGGCTAGTCCGCGATATGGGTGAGTGAGGTGTTGATTTGCGCCAAGGCCAAAGTATACTGCGCTGCGACACTGCCCCAGTAAGATAAGAGCTAGGGCAGGGTTTTTGCTCATTTGAAGGGATAGGCAGATCTGATATTGCGTAGTTTCCTAGGTTATTTTAGAAAGAGCAATCAATTGGGGAAATCAAATTGATGTATTGCTGCGTTCTAACCAATACGGAAATTTGAATAGTAGCTTTTATGTAAGATAGCTTCCAACTAAGCATCTACGCTAACTACAGATGGTGGGATTAGCGGTTGAGTCCATGGTGTTTTTTGTGATGGCTGGCTTGAGGGTAAGTTCTACCAGATCAAATTTAAAGAGCGAAAAATTTTATTTTTAAGCTGTAAATAAATTTCTAAAGAGGATATAAGGTGAAACAAATTCTTCTATTATTGTGTGGTTTTTTGCTGCCCGCCATCTGCAATGCAGAATTTTACTGGCATACATCTAAAATAAAGGCAGTTTATCCTTTAGCAGATGGTAATTTTGTTTTGTATTTTGAGAATGAAAGCTCTGACTGCCCCGGCCAAAGTTCGCCAAAATATCACTATGTAAGCGTCGGTGAGAGTGGTGTCACACAAGAAGGGTCTGAAAAGATTTATAGTGCTGCGCTTTCTGCTGCTATGGCCAATAAGCAAGTCAGGATTAATTTTGACGGTTCCCAGCCAAACTGTTTTATTAATCGCCTAATTATAGATTTCTGAGGGGTAAACGATTCTGCCCTATATTCGGTCTGACTTTTGCCAGTGAAGCTTTGGGTAAATAGTAAAAGCCTAGTTTTGGGGAGAGTAATAAAAGTTTAAATCGCTCTGATTACGAACTTTTGTATCCTTAATCATTTTCGAGCCCGCTTTGTGCGGGCTTTTTTGTATCTGGTACCCCCTTGTTTTAAAGCGACTAATTAAAGGAGGAGTTGTCCAGCCGTTGTTGCAGGAAGATCCACTTTCGAATGACACGCTGCTCAGCTTGATAAAAGTCAGGGAGCAGTTCAATAGGCCGATTGTGATTAATTCCGGTTATCGCTGTTTGGACCAATACGCCTATATCGGCTTCACTATTTAGCTACTATGCGCTAGTTGTGCTTTGGCCCTTCAGTACTGTGGATCGAGTTGATAGATGGTGCATGACCCGTCAGCATCAGTGTATACAGTTATTTCTCTTTTACCGCTCGCCCAAGAAGCTAGGGCCACTGAGATCATTACTGAATCTTCTTTATTGATTTTCATCAAGTTGTGAGCTGTACTGGCGCAATTAGCTGGGACCCCAGTGTCCAATCTAATCAGTAGCGAGGTTCAGGTACTTGCCATATAGTTCATTGTACCTTTTATAAAATGATCAGCTGAGATTGCAGAAGAACTCGCAACTAACAAAATAAAAAATACGAAGTATTTCCTGAAGGTGTAAATCATAGTTATTCCTAATTTTTGTTTCTCAATAGCTAGTTGGAATTGGCTTAAGTTCTTCAAACCACAAGTCCGGTTTATAAGTGGGTACTGCTCTGAGCTTAAGCTAAAGGGGGCAGAATTAGACTGAATTCGGTGGTTACCGGTCAAGACCGCTGTGTTGCTAGCAAACCCCAAAGTTTGTCTTTCCGTGACTAAAATCCGGTCTGACCATAGAGTTTTATACTCCTATATAGCCTTGTGTTTTGCGCACTAAATATCTCACTTTGGAGCTACTAATGATTTCTGCTATTTCCGAATTAATCGGCAAGGTCATTGACAAGGCATTCCCGGATAAGACAGAAGCTAATCGCTTAAAGGCACAGGTGGATTCAAAGTTAATCTCAATGGACCTGGAGGAGCTGAAAGCGGCAACCCAGATAATCACTGCTGAAGCAGGGGGAGAATCATGGCTACAAAGAAACTGGCGGCCAGTAACAATGCTTACGTTCGTGGGGCTGATTGTCTTTCATTGGCTGGGGTGGACGGCACCAAACCTCAGCGAGGACCAGACTCTCGCCCTTCTGGAAATCGTAAAAATCGGCCTCGGTGGTTATGTCGTGGGGCGCAGCGTTGAGAAGGCAGCTATTGCCTGGAAGCAGTCATGACACTTCAGGATGCTCTGAGAGAAATAGCGGATAAGGCTGGCTATATGACTGCCATTGGTGCGGGAACTTTTGCGGGTTGGCTTGCAAACAACTGGCTTGGGCTTGCGGGTGTACTGATCGCTGCGGTTGGTCTGGTGGTTAATTGGTATTACAACCACAAGCGCTTGAAGCTGCAAGAGCAGCAGCAGGGTGAAGACTCATGACGGTTAATGTCAGCATTGATACTTCAGCGTTTGATAGTGCATCTGCCGAGTTACAGCGTCAGCTGCCTTATGCTGGCTCTGTAGCCTTGAACAATGTGGCCTTTAGGATTCGAGGGGAAGAGCGTTCTGCAATGGGCCGGGTTTTTATGAACCCAGTGAAGTTAACCCTGAACTCAGTTCTGATAGAAAAGGCGACCAAGCTCTCTGGTCGTGCCAAAGTTTATATCCGTGATCATGCCACTAAAGGCACGGCGCCGAGTAAATACCTGGCGCCGGCGGTGTTTGGCACTAGCCGTAATGACAAACGGTTTGAGCGGGCGCTGCGCTTTGCTGGCCTGCTACCTGCTGGGATGTATGTTGTTCCCGGTGAGGGGGCAAAGCTGAATAAGCACGGCAATATCAGCGCGGGCACTTACAGCAAGATCCTATCCCAGGTTAGTGCTAGCTCTGACCCCACGCAAAACGCTACCGATAGCCAGCGCAGTAAATCCAAGCGAGGAGCAACCAAGGGTTACTTTGTCGGAAAGATTGAGGGCACCTTAGGAGTCTGGCAAAGGGTAGGGTACAAGCGGCGCAGATCGGTTAGGCCCATCCTGGTCTTCGTTAAAAAGAAACCAGAATACCGTAAGCGTTTTCCATTCTTTCAAATTGCTGAAGGCATAGCCCGAAAGTACATTCCGATCGAGCTGGAAAAGGCGATGGAGCGCGCACTGGCAAGCGCTAAGCGACGCTGAATTACACTTCAATGGGTCCTCCTGAGAAATCCGGCGCACGGGTAATTCGGACCCCGTTTTTTTAACAGCTATCTGAAATTTCGTAGGGGGTTATACCTTGGCTGACAACCTATCACTGGATGATAAGGCCACTCAGTCTGGTTTTGCTCGCTTGGTGGGTACCTCACAGCCGGCGATTGCCAAGCATGTGCAGGCTGGGGTGCTAACGAAAGGTGCCAGCTTTGGTATTTGGCTTCAAGAGTACTGTGAAAGGCTGCGGGTTGAAGCAGCAGGCCGTCAGATAAATGATGCCCGTAAAGAAAAGGATTTGGCCGATGCAGATAAGGCAAGACTCAGTGCGGAGAAAATGAGGCGTGAGTTTTACCGGGAAGATAAGTTGATACTTGATATCGAGTCTGTCCGCCAAGGAATGGTGGAGTGGACCAAAGTTGGAAAAAATGAATTTTTAGGGGCGTGCGAAAACATAATTATTGCGATAGAGAGCCAGTATGCCATTACCATCGACCGTGACCCCCTACAGCCAAACATTAACGCTGCCCTCAGAGCTATTGGTAGTTACGAGATCGAACCTCTGTCGGCTAGTTGAGGAGGTCCGTAAAAATTGGATACCGCAGCCTAAAATTCCGCTAATTGAGTGGCTGCCGGAAAATATCAAACTGCCCTCAGAAGATAGCGATAACGCTGGCTATTACCGTGTCGAATACGTTCCCTACTTCTGGGGCGTAATGCACGCGCTGGATAGCACGGTGTCATGGATGGTCGTAATGCAAAAGGCAGCACAGATTGGCTGGACAGTGTTATTGGCGGCGGATATCTGCAAGGTTGCACTGACAGATCCAGCGCGGGTATTGATGCTTTTCCCGAAGGATTCAAAAGGCCAGAACTTCATGGACGAAAAGTTCGTGAAGATTGTTGAGAGCTCACCGAATGTAGCGCGTGTGATTGATGTCTCCACCAGTCGCAAGCTGGGGAACAGATCTACCAGAAAAGTATTCCCTGGCGGGGAAGTGCGTACTGTGGGTTCTAATTCCGTCTCTAATGTTAAATCCACCACTGCCAAGCGTGGTTATGTAGAAGAGCCCGACGATACTAACAAAGACGTCGGTGATCAGGGCGATTCCATTCGCCACCTGCGCGAACGCCTAAAACGGATGCGCAATAAGAAATTGATTATTGGCGGCACGCCGGCGGTTGCTGATCTTTCCCAAGTGGAGCACTACACCAAGCTCGGCACAATGCGCGTGCTACCGGTTACCTGTCACGACTGTGGTGAGTCCCATGTACTGGACTGGGAAAACGTTAGTTGGTTGGAGAAAGAGGGCGGCACACCGCACCCGGTATTCGGCCTGAATCAGCCAGAAACCGCCGTTTATACCTGTCCTAAATGTGGTAGTGCCTGGGATGACTACCGCCGCCAGGCCAATATCCTGCAGACCTGTAAAACCGCGCGGGAAAACGGCGATGACTTTGCCGGCTGGTTCAAAACCCAATGCGGCGAGGACTTTGCAGAGGATGAAATCGAACCGATAGAAACCTTTATGGAGCTATCAGAGCTTTATGTGTGTATCCCGGGTACTGGCTTGGCGGAGGTCGTCAGGGATTTCTTGGAAGCCGAACACGAAGCCAAAAGCGGCGATGAATCTGCACGCATCGTGTTCCAAAACAACAAGTTAGGCAGGCCCTATAAATATGCGGCCAACCGGTTGCTGGATCATGAAAAACTGCAAGAAACTGCGGAAGACTATCCAGAGCTATTTTGTCCGGCTGGTGGGTTGCTGGTTACTGTCGGTATTGATGTTCAGCATGACCGCCTCGCCATCACTATCCGCGCATTTGGTCGCAATGAAGAAAGCTGGCAAATGTACTGGGGCGAAATTGATGGCGACACGGTAGATAAGCGCGATAGCTGCTGGGATGCCTTGGACAAGTTAGTTTTCCAAGGCTTCAAGCATGAGCGCTTTGGTGAGATTTACGCATCTGCAGTCAGTATCGATTCCTCTGATGGTACTACCAGCGGCGCGGTGTATGAATGGGTAAGAACTAGAGAAAGAAAATATCGCCGCGTCCTAGTGATGGCAATTAAGGGCGATAGTAGAGACTTTGGCAGCAAAGAAATATTTTCACATCCAAGGAAAGCAGAGGTTAGTAACCCAACGCGCACTACTAAAGCCGATCGCCATCAAG
>NZ_AQYJ01000025.1 GCF_000380565.1 Microbulbifer variabilis ATCC 700307 | reverse complement strand
CGAATTCAAAGTGAAAGCGGTAATGCTTAGCTTGATAGAGGGCATTCAAGTTAAGGAAGTGGCTAAAACTCTCGACATTCACCCTTTCATGCTGTCATGATGGTGAAAAGCGTTTCAGGAAGGGAAGATTTTGGCAGATAAGCGAAGAAAGCTTACTGATGTAGTCTCTAGAAAAGAAAAGAAACTTTCTAGGGTAAAGCGTTTGGAGGCGGAGAATCGTAAATTAAAGCAGGAGCTTGATTTGCTAAAAAAGTGGCAACGGTTTCTTGCGGAGGAACATCAGCAAGATATCGATTTATCCAGAGGTTCGGATCAGAACTAGGTATCAAAAGAACTTGTCAGTGGCTAGGAGTATCGCGCAGTGGCTATTATGACTGGCTGAAGAGGCCGCGATCGCACCGAAAACACCAAGATGATGATCTAAAGGTTCAGATTCAAAAGATTAGGATGACTCTGCAGGGCGCTATGGTAGTCCAAGAATTTGGAAAGCCCTGCTGACCAAGGGCTATGAAGTTAGCCGTAAGCGCGTAGCCCGGCTGATGCAGGAATTAGGAGTCGTAGCCAGAGTTACGAGAGTGACACGTAGGGCACCAGGCATAAAGCGTTTCCTAGCCTCTGGGGAGAATCTTAGATCGGAAGGAGCTGTGCCTAAAAGCAAGAATCAAGTTTGGGTTCCTGACATAACTTACCTTAAGGTTAAGGGTCAATGGCAGTACTTGTCAGTGGTGATGGATTTGTATTCTCGCCAAATACTCTTAGCTACCAAGGAACTGATAGTCCTAAGAAAACATTGAAAATTTAAAAGCCTCTCGTGTGACCTATCTTTAAAGATAAGTTGAGGATTTCCTGAAGATGGTGACTTTATTGCTAAGTGTAGGCCATATTCATAAGTATTTAACTCTAGGCAGAGACGACTGGATCTCAATACAAGTCGCTCTGCTCAAAGAGTCTCTGTTGTCGAGGTTTGTTTTGCTATTCGGTTATGTAGGTGGCTTTAATTTTTTATCCAGGAGCCTTGGCAGCCTTCTAAAAGTAACTTTACTTTTCTCTTTGCTATACTAGCTGACAGTAAAGTAGGTTTTAAGATGGGGTCAGCGGAAGTGGATGTACCTGTAAAACCATTGTAAGTAAGGCGCTTACTTTTCGCGGCATCGTTAAACCCTTCTTCTAAACAGAGTACAACATTACCTTCTTCTTGGGAATAGAGGCGTTCAATTCCCCCTTCTGTCGAAGCCCCTGAATGTGCCAGTGCTGATGTGAACATTATAATAATTGAAGGTAATATTATAGATATTTTCATATTTTCTCCTATTTATTTTGGTTGACCGTGAGAGGTAGCTAATGAAGTCAATAACCAAAAGTTGTCCTAGTTAATCTATGGCCGTAATGTCATTGATGCTACTCTTGCATGTCCCTCTGAGTCGCAACCGGCAACCCAGGTATCAATTCCTTTTCCTGTGGCCAATGCTGTTAACGCCATGGAAACCATTGTTTCATAACCTGGCTGTGTGCAAGATAAATTAACAATTCGAGGGTTGGAGCAGCTGTCAGGGTTTTTGTGATCAGTTTTGAACGTAATCTCGAAGCCTTTATTCTCCGATGAGCACTCCCTTTGCTGTATCATTTCAATATCCCGAATTCCGCTCCAGCCATTTGCTAAGGTTTCCATTGATAGGAAAAGGCTAAATAAAATAATCTTTCTCATCATTGTTTCTCTATTTTTTAGTTTTGATAACGTATTTTCAAATATTTTTCGGGGCTATTTTTTAATGTAGAGCGTCTGTATTATTGGGTTGTTGAACAGGCACTCTGCTGAGCTTGAATCATCGTATCCTATATTGACTGTTTTTGAGCTAGCAAAAGCAGTTAATGCAGCTGAATACACTTCTTTAGCAGTGAAGCTGCTGGCAAGAGAAATTCTTACTTGTGAGCTTCCACTGCATGGTGTATCAGAAATGCTTGGATAAACGCCTATATAGACAGTTTTCGTAGATTCACTTATGCCTATACCTGTTATTTCAATATCCTGAGAAGCTGATAAAGAACTCATAGATATCCCGCTAATCATAAAACTAAAAACTAATTTTTTTAACATGTTCAGATTCCTAAATGTATACAATTTGAGATTACACGTGTGCCGTGCTGTTAAGCAGAAAAGTAGCCCTGACCTAATCTGGGGCTGCTTGATTTTAACTGTCTGCTATGCGCAGCTTATGATACCAATTAACCCAATGGTAATTTCATCATTCCCAATTGTTAATCCATTCAATTTCATGTGCATTTGAAGATATATCGCTTGATTCTTTAACATTTACACTTACTTTTTTCCTGAAGCTTGTGCAGATAATATTGTAGATAAAACCCTTGGGTAAGAAGCTTTTGAATTTTTAAGGTAGGTATACATAACCCCGCTACAATCTCCCTGATAATTTACGTGTGTACGTAGTGTATTTACAAAAGCACTACCATTATCGCGAGTTGCTTGCACTGTGATACCTTTTACATCGATGTAGCCACATTCTAAATATGCATATGATTGTGTAAAGAGAGCTGAAAGGGTTGTCATTATTGAAATAATAAAAAACTTCTTTTTAAACGTTATAAATACTTTAAATTAGTTCTCGATGATGATTTTTTATGCTGGTATAGATAACTGAAAGATAGATATATCTATTTGTAAATATAGCGACCCTAGGATCGTGGGCAGCTACAGCTGCCATCTAATACTATTTCTGGTACAGCCTAACAGCTCTAATCATACAATGTGTCTTTCCTTCCGAAGCATACCATTCATTACTTTTATAGACCTGAAGCTTTACTGGTGTTTTAGAATGAAAGGCACTTAAAAGTAGCGATGTTAATTCCATACGATTAATGGAGTCTTTAGCAACGAACCCACCTTCTGGGCATTCTTCAAACCCGGTATCAACGGCGACGACTAGTTCAGCCTGGTGAGTGTATGTTCGTATTTCAGTAATTTCTGCACTAGTCGACATAAGGCAGCCATATTTGCAGAGAGGGTCATCGCCATCTCCATATGCTAGTATATTGCTTGAGCCTAATAGAAAAGACAAAGCTCCGATTGAGCTACCAACTTGTTTCATCATACCTCTATTTACCCTCGTTTTATAATTAGGTATACATAAACCCCTGAATATGGGCGGCAGAAGTATAACGTAAACAACCTTGTGAAGGCCATCTAGCGGAAGGGGTTTTAAGTAGGTTTCTTTTGATTTTAAAGAAATGATATTCATGGTTAGTGGGAGACCCTTACCGGCTTCGTCATAGTAATCTTTGTGACTTAATATGTAGACGACTGATTAAGGTGGGGCTTAAAGGTATCAATCAGCCCTATATGAACGTCATTTTATTTTTGGTTGATAAATACACAGAGTTGTTTGTCTATTCCAGGATGCCCCTAAGAGTATCTTAATAATCAACCTTGAGCTTCCAGCTATTGGAAGATGGGGTATGAATGATTGAGTTTTAAGCTAAGCGGTGTTTATATATACAGTTTGTTTACTTGCTAAAAAGTAGAACTCTTACCAAATGCAGAGTGTAACACATTGATGAAAGAGTGCTTTGTGCAAAAAAGTGCTTGAAAATCAGCTGTAAATTCCCAGTTATCATAAGTTAAATATTGTTTTTTTGAGGAGGCGTGCTCTGAATTTACTTAGGAGGGTGAATATTTATAACTTCCCATCTTTTTTTGAGTGCAACCTAATGGCTGCTAATTCTCTCGTAGAGAATAACTCCAGAAAAAAGGTTTACCTTCAGCTCAAATCTTTGGTAGTTTTTATAGGCTTTAATGACCCATTGGTCACCCATTAACTCTATGTCTATTGGTGTATAATTATGCTGCTCTAAGATGGTAATTATAGAGGATAGTGGTAGGGCATTGTTAGGCAGCTTACTGTTATAGAGGCTGTTTGAATGTAAAGGCCGAGCAGCCAAAGCCTCCGATGGGGAGGGCTTATTAGCAGTAGCAAAATTAGAAGCCATCGCAGTGATTATAATCAGTAAAAATATATTACTATTTTTCATCGAATGATACTTCCTGTTGATAAAATTCTATAGCTGCCAACAAATGGATAGCATACTTTCTACCAACTTTCAATCTTTATAGTTGAGATTTATATGTAAACTTAAAAGCTACTTGTGACTGGGACAAGTGAAAGTAGCTATTAGTTCGAAATATTTCCATTAATTAAAAGCCTGTGCCGGTCTGCTAGATTCTAGCTTGGTTACCTGAGACTCCGATGCAGAGTTGTGAATAGGTACGAATAATCAGACAATTATATGAGAAACAGATATGCAGAGGATGGAACAACTGCACATAGCTGTAATCAAACGTAGATTTTACTTCGACTTTACTATATTCATCTTAAACCAAGATAATTGATCAATAAGGTGAATTGGGTGGTTCCTTTTTTGATCTTGAGCCATCTATGGCGGTATGCACTTAATCTGATTTTTTGGATATTTCTAAGTCTATCTTCCAAATTGGCATGCTAACTGGCCATGCTTACTCTTGTGGAAGCTATCTAAATATATTTTTGCATTATTCATCTGGTTTGGATAATTGATGATATCGGGGGGGGACCCTGAGTTTTTTCCAAATTTAGGGGCTCTGAATTTTTTTGGGGTGAGCGAATTATGCTTACAGAAAGATGATGTAACGTTTAATTTTTAATGGTAAAACGAAATTAAGAATGTTTAAAATGTCAATGATTTTGATCTGAATGTGGCAGGATCTGGGGGGTAAGTGAGCTCGACCAGCTTTAAGATTATATAATTTCCATCTCACCAACTCCCTCGCTTTTGCAAAAGAGCTGGCATGGGTGTTTGAAACGACGGCAGTTTTGCGAATGCTAAATCAAATTCATAATTATTGAGATTAGTTTTTTAGCGAACGACTGTTAGATTGACGGCACAGAGAACCTGTCGAGATGTTTGGTCTTGATCTTGATCTTGGGGTTGATACTGAAATGGCAGGTGAGGGGAGAAAGTTGTGAGGGAGCTTAGTTAAAAATTGCTCACAAATCTTAGTGTTTTGATTTAGGTAAGAGCAGGTGGCGGCAAAAAGCTTGAATTTTATAGAAATGAGTGTTTCGATGTTTTCGAAACCGGAAGGCAGGAAGAGCGAAGATTAATCTAAAATATTTACTTTCCCTGGATATTTTCGATTTAGGCATGATAAACATATCAGCTGTTGATTGTATTTCTTTGTATAGATATGGGTTTTATGCCACTTCCCTTCTGAGGTCTATCTCTAACATCACTGGCAGCTTTAACTTTGACCCATGAAGCAGGTTGCCAATGGTTGTTGTAAAATCAGCGGGCCATCTTCATAGAAGCCTGTATGGGTGAGAGTACACTTTGCAATATAGATACGCAATGGTAGGTGGTTTTATTAATATTTTGGTGCTGTTGGCTCCCGTTCTAGGAGGTATATTTTCTCGCGGTTTGCGGCTCATTAATTGTGCCGAGATGCCTAAAGCTATAAGCTGCCTTTAGGTTTAAATTTACTTTCTTTAAGGTCGCAAGTCTATATACTATGCCTCTCGATATAACCTTGATGATGTACGGCATCTTAATCGGGTCTTATCTATATCAGGCTTTATGAAGTCAGCGCTCTCGGCTTATCTGATTTCATAATTGTGAATAGAGGGCCTAGTTAAGAGTGGAAAACTCCTAGGCTAGGCATAAGTTATCTTGACGATAAATACTTCTCTGCTTGGCTTTTGCGTTCAATAGTAATGCTGTAAGCTCTAATTGTAATTGCTTCATCCAACTTACCCTTCTCTATATTGCTAAAAACTCAGTTTTTTAGCAGGGAGTAACTTTTTGTTATTGCTCTAATTTTAACAAGCTTATACTGTTTTAAGCTTACATGATATTCTTGGTTCAGGATAGTAAAAGTTTCATAGGGGTTTTAGTTTCGAGGTGAATGTCCAAGCAGCGATGATTTTATTGCTGAAGCCGTTTTATTGTTTTTGGCTAATTAACTCGTGATTTTGATCTAATGATGATAAATTCTACATGATTTCCAAGCGGGTTATAGAGGGAGGGGCGGTCAAATTTTGACTGGTTAATGTACTGGTAATTTTGATTTTGTGGTTTTGTTTAGGTGTTTTTTCCATGAAGAGCATTAATATACCATAGGAGATTAAAAGATGTATAAGAGCATTCTATGTGCTATAGAGGCATCACATGAAGGCAGGCTTGTTCTTTCAAAAGCGGTAGAGCTTTCGAAGAAATTTGAAAGTAAATTGTTTGTTCTAAATGTGTTGCCTTATGGCTTCTTGCCGAGGGATTATCAGAAGGAGTTAAAGGAGAGTGCTCTGCCGAAATTTGAAGATATCGTATCCGATTTTGGTATTTCCAAAAAGAACAGGGCTCTTAAGGTAGGAAAACCTTACGAAATCATATGTAAGGAATCTGTGAAGAGGAAGGTAGATTTAATCGTGCTGGGTACTCATTCCAAGAAAGGGTTGAGTTCTATTATTGGATCTACGGCAAATGGTATAGTGAATCATGCGCATTGTGATGTAACTTTAGTCAGAATTTAACTTCCTGGAGCTAGAGAAATACTGTGCGTATAGCTTTGTCGGGGTTTAATCTATTGGTTTAGCTTGGCCTTACGTAGAAAGGTTTTGGGCAGGTTTGCAAAATCTGAATGCTACTATGCAAGCAGCGATGCTGGTTTTATGGTTAAACCTTGCTAAGTGGTGATCTCGATCATTAACTTCAGCGTGCGCTTGTTATCATGGTTAATTATTGCAGAACGTAGAATTGAAAGGCCGAGTAACAAGAATTTACTCGGCCAAAGGAGTGCTTGATTCAGTTTTTCTAGGTTGCGCTAAAGCTAATGTTTACTGGGATAAAGATTGAGTTGGATAATCGAAGTCGTCGCCTTGAGCCTCTTCATCATCATCAGTGGTAGTGGTCGCAGGAGCATTGCGTAATACCAGAAAGCCCGCGGTTCCAGCTATTACAGAGGCTAGTAGAATGCCAGCTTTGGCCTGAATTAGTAGCTCATACTGGGAGCTAAACGCAAGCTCGGCGATAAAGATTGACATGGTAAAGCCGATACCTGCGAGCAATGCCACACCGATTATATGTTGAAAATTAGCTGCCTTGGGTAATCTCCCCCATCCTAACTTCCAGCCAATCCAGGTTGCGCCCACAATACCCACGAGCTTACCAAAGACCAAGCCTCCTATAACTCCAAGAGTAACTGGGTTAAAAACTGCCGCTGAGCTACTAAAGCTATCGAATGGGATGCCAGCATTAGCGAGGGCGAATATTGGGATTACAAGAAAGCCAACAGGGATATGTAAACGGGTTTCCATACGCTGCAGGGGGGATTGGGCGAGGCTCACGCCATTACCCAGGGCCATAACACGCGCGCGTAGTGCATCGTTGGCAATAATCTTGTCGCCTGGGCGGAAGCAGCGGTCAAAGCTGCGGATAATATCCTTTACAAATGTGCTAAAAGCAACAGGATCATATTTTGGCTTGGCAGGTAATGCCATAGCGGTAATGACGCCTGCAAGCGTGGCATGAACGCCTGCTAAGTAAAGTCCATACCACAATAGTATCCCAAGGAATACGTAGGCTGATGATCGACGTACGCCGGCAGCGTTAAGAAGCCCCATTATTACAATTAGGCTTCCAGATGCGATTAGAGCTATAACGTTCACCTGCTCGGTATACCAGATGGCGATCACGAGGATTGCGCCGAGGTCATCAACAATAGCTAGGGCAACTAGGAAAGTGACCACTGCACGGGGAACCCTGTTCCCTAGTAACGCAATGCATCCTACTGCGAAAGCAATATCAGTAGCCATGGGGATACCCCATCCACGCCCTGCCTCTCCGCCAATATTAAAAGAGGTATAAACTAAAGCAGGTACTAGCATGCCGCCGATAGCCGCCATTACAGGCAATACAGCTTGACGCAGGTCGGAGAGCTCTCCTACAAGAAATTCACGTTTAAGCTCCAGCCCTACTAGAAAAAAGAAGATGGCCATCAGGCCGTCATTGATCCAGTGGTGTAAAGACAGAGAAAGCTCCCAATCACCTGTACCTAAGCTGATAGGCATATGTAGTAGGTGTTTATAGGTATCTTGAAGAGGGGAGTTAGCGATAATAAGCGCTGCCAGTGCTGATAGCATTAGCAAAATCCCACTACTGCTTTGGCGATGGATGAACTCTTCAAATGGAGTAACCAAGCGGCCAAATGCTTCTTCCAGCGGTGCCTCAAAAACCTTTCCCTTGCGAATCTTGAACCTATCCAAAACGCTCTTTGCCATTGGCTAATACCCCCTTTCTCAAAGCCAAACCCCATGAATTGTAGGGTTTTTCAATTACCTATAGGAGTCAGAGGTTAGCACGACCCCGATATCTTTAACCAGATTAACGGGGCTTTATTGCACTTGTTTGCTCGAAAGACATATTGCATGTAAAAACAGGATTGCTCTAATTTCCAACGACGTGGATAGGCGGCTTAAGGCTAATTACGAGTTTCTCTATGGGAGCCTTAAAGAGCCCATACATAATGCAGGGCTTAAGAGATTAGAGCTGTATTAACTCCGGTTTGGCAGTGTTGTCCTTGTGATAAGTGGTTAATTGATTACGGATGGTTTGGATTCCAATTAAATATCCAGTGGGAGGCGGCAGGGGTGGGGTTGGAAAATAGATGAATGTTAGAAGGGGCCGCTTTTGGTTTATAGTCCACCATACCTCACAGGTTATTTTATTAGTTCAAGGCATTGCAAGATGCTCAAGAGGGATTCGAGTCTGCATAGCTATATCGAGGATATGCAAAATTCTATAACTTTTAAGATATTTAATAGTTTTTGTAAAGGCTAGGCCTAGAGTGAGAGGAATGATGCGGCCTATTTGAGTCTAGGCCACATCAATAATTTAACTTGCCTACATGTCAATTATGCAAATTTTGGGCTGATGCCCCATTTATTCTCCTCTGTACTATCAAGTACTAGAAAAATAATTAGAACTATTCCGCCAATAAGAGGTATCAGACTCAAAAGCTGCCACCAACCACTTCTACCAGTGTCATGTAGGCGGCGTGCAGTGATGCTGATAGTTGGGACTAGCATTGCAAGGGCAAATAAGATTGCAAGGAACCCGGCACCAAGCGCAGCATCTAGTATGCTTATACCGATGGAAAGTACAAAATAAACGAGGGTAAACATCCAAAATTCAGTGCGACGGGCGCGTCCAGAGAAGTCTGCATATTTACTTAGCGCATCTAGGAAGTACTTCATTTTATTCCTTCATTGGTAATAGATTAATTAATTTTTTTGTGTGACCAAAAAGGCAATTTTTCCTCACCTGTAGCCGAAACTTGACTATATCAGGCTACAGGTTTCTAACTGGAAGCTACCGTAATTTGAGGTGCCCTGCTGGGGGCTGGCTCAACATGTTGTGGCTTAGAGTGCCTTCGATCAGGCTCGGAATAGTAATTACATTTCAGCTGGAATCAATGGGTCGAGCCACACACGCTGTTACAGGGTCCGTGTTGGATAAGTTGATTTCTATAAAAGCTCGAGAGTAGCTCGATCTTTTCATCGGGCAGCGATGGCCAGTCAGCAAGAGATAAGATAAGAGGCTTTCTCTAGCACTCACAAAGATACTTAAAATGGGTTTACCTAGTTGTTAGCTGGGAGACTCACTCTTTAGAGCTGTCCGAATATCACGAAGCCATGCGTATAACCCTGGCCATTCTGTGCCCATCACGAAATTCTTGTTAACAAGCGTCTCATCAAAACTCAACTTTTTCCAGTGTGCCCCTGCTAAGCTTGCCTCAGCCTGGCATACAGGGTGACCAGTTACTGGTAGGTCTTTCATTAGGCCCGTGGCGAGTAGAATCTGGAGTCCGCGACAGATTGTCGCTACGACTTTCTGGGATTCTGCAAAAGCTATTACTAGTGATTTGACGAGTGGATCGTTTCTCAAGGTTTCGCAGGCGCGACCTCCGGGAAGTATGATAGCATCGTAGTCATTCGCATCTACCCCATTTAATGCTCTATCAACCATAAATCGGTGCCCCTCCCACTCTGTAACCGCTTGATAGCGATCGTTGAAGTCGTGGATGCATGTAGTGATGTATTGGCCGTCAACTTTGCCAGGGCTAGTGGTTTTCACTTCATGTCCAAGCATCTTCAGGCAATGGAATGGAACTGCCAGTTCATAATCTTCAGTAAAATCACCGCATAATATGATGATTCGCCCCATCTTGGACCTCTCCCCATAGCTTATGGATACTGCGACCTTATATTAGGTGGGTGAAGTCTAGCTGAGTTGGTGGCTGAGCCTGGGAGAGTAATTTTGGGGCTATCCAATGGAGTTGGGGAATTTCTCCCTTTCTAAGTAGTCGTTTTTTCCTTTTTTTTGGCTTTTAGGGCAATTTAGTTCGTCATTTATTATTCACTGGATGAACCTCCGCCCCCAAAATAGCTATAAGCAATCCCTTTACGTCATCCCCTTGAATCCTTGATAATTGGCGCCCAAACTTCCCCGCTAGTTGGTACTTGGTGCTAATGGTGGGGTGCATAGGAATGGTATGTGAAATCTTGGAGTGATCGGTGACTACTACAGTTGAACGCAAAGCGACCAATGTTCATTGGCATGAGGGTGAAGTGACTAGGGAGAAAAGGGCGAAAATCCTTGGTCATAAAGGCGCGACCCTTTGGTTCACTGGTTTGTCTGGTTCTGGCAAGAGCACTGTGGCAGTTGCTGTAGAAAGGGCTCTGGCCGCTAGGGGCGTGCTAAGTTATCGCTTGGATGGGGACAATATTCGCCTGGGTATCAACTCCAACCTTGGCTTCTCTGCTGAAGATCGACAGGAGAACATCCGTCGGGTAGGTGAGATCTCCAAGCTTTTTGCAGATACCGGGGTTGTGGTATTGAGTAGCTTTATTAGTCCATACCGTGATGATCGTGACATGGTCAGAAAAATACACGAATCTGGCGATCTTCCTTACCTAGAAGTTTTTGTGGATTGCCCTCTTGAAGAGGCTGAGTCGCGGGACCCGAAAGGGTTATACAAAAAGGCTAGAGCCGGAGAGATCAAAGGTTTCACAGGCATTGATGATCCCTATGAGGCCCCGCTCTCCCCTGAATTACACCTAAACACTGCTGAAATGACTCTTGAACAAGAAGTGGAGATAATTATCTCTACATTGCAGGAGAAAGGCGTCATCACTAAAGGCTAATTTATTTCCTTAAGTTCGTCTTGAGAGGGGGCCATAGCGCCTCCTTTTTAACTTTCAATAAGTACTTGATTTGACTTTCCATAGATAAGATATCTGCTTCCGGCTACTGATACTTTGGCCCTAGATGTCCTCACCGGCGCCAACTAGCGGCTGCCTTGCTTATCCCTTCATATAATCAACCTGTACCAGATACAGAAGTTGACGGCTGTGGAGGCGTTTATGTCGACAAGGGGAGCATGGTTTCTCTCAGTTTTTTTCTTGTTCTTGCTGGCTGTGTTGGGAGCAGTTGCGTGGGTTGCGTATGAGAAGCTGCCAAAAGTACATGGAAAAGTAGATGCTCCTGTACTGGGGGTGCCTAGTGGCGCACTAAATTATGACCCTACACCTGCATATACTGGCCCTCATCCGAGGATGATGTCTCGCCCGCCAGAATACTTTCCATTTCCGATCTCGATAGGTGAAGTTGGCCCTGTGGAGACCCTGTTTACCGGTCCATCCAAGTATCCATTCTTTTGCGGAAGAAATGCCATTACGAATAAACAGCCGTTGGTCGATAACCAGGTCAAAGAGGGGGTACCTGTTTTTGCGCTGAATGAGGCAGGCGAAAAAACAAAGGAAGTTATTGGGTATAGTCGCGACTGTAGTCATGCAACTGAGGTTACCTATTTCTATCGCAGTACAACTGATGGAAAGTTTCGCTATCTGTTTGAGGCGCGAAATGATATTGATAAAGTGACTGTAAATGGGCGCCAAGTGGATTTCATTATACGCGTAGAGACAGGCACTATTAATCGGCATTTCTATGCGATTGCTGCTTTGCGGGGGGATGGGGAAACTGCAGAGGCACCTAATGGCAGCAATTGGAACCGGCGGTTAATTTATCAATTTAGGGGAGGTGTCGGTATTGGGGGGCGCCAAGGTAACCTCAATAAAGGCGATGTAACCAGGCGGCGAGTGGATCAGTTGGCGC
The DNA here is from genome assembly GCF_000380565.1 of Microbulbifer variabilis ATCC 700307. Classification (GTDB taxonomy): domain Bacteria; phylum Pseudomonadota; class Gammaproteobacteria; order Pseudomonadales; family Cellvibrionaceae; genus Microbulbifer; species Microbulbifer variabilis. The sequence continues at coordinate 433,812 of NZ_AQYJ01000025.1, read as the reverse complement.
GTGGATATGCAATTGTTTATTCGACAGCAAACCAAACCCGCAACCACTACAATATGTGGCTGGCGGAGGATACAGCGCGTCGATTAAAGAAGCAGTTCGAAGCCCTTTATGGCGAGCCAATGTATACAGTGGGTATAGGTGGATCGGGGGGGGCTATCCAGCAGTACTTGTTTGCCCAAAATGCCCCTGGTTTATTGGATGCTGCAATCCCTCTCTACTCGTATCCGGATATGGTCACTCAGACTATCTACGCATTCGATTGTGAGCCGCTGGAATACTTCTTTGATGTGCAGGATGCCGATAATCCTCGCTGGAAGAGTGTAGAGGAGCGTTCAATTCTTCAGGGGCTCGCTGCTAACCCTGAAGTGAATAGTCGCTTCCACATGATCAACGTTGCAGCTTCTTTATTTGATAGCCGCTATAGGAACCGAGCTCGAGGGGCAACGGAGTGTGTGGAAGGGTGGCGAGGGCTAGTGCCCTTGGTTAATAACCCTAACTTTGTACATTTTTTTAAGAGTTTTTCTACCTCTGTTGTAGATAATGTCCACTGGACTCATTGGGAGAACCTGCGTCAATTCTATGGCGCTGGAGAGAATGGTTATGCCAATAGTACTTGGGATAATGAAGGTGTTCAGTATGGTTTAAAGGCACTGGTAAATGGGGATATAAGCATCGATACCTTTTTAAAGGTGAATGCATCTATTGGAGGGTGGAAGGCACAGGAAAACCAGAGTGATGAAAAGTTGTGGTTTCTAAACGGAGGCTTATTGCCAGTGAAGCTATCTGTTTGGAGCGAGCAAAATTTAAACTTGGGTACAATTGCAAAGCCGGCAAAACGGAGCCGCGCAAGTATGGAGGCGATTAATGGGATCTACCGGTCGGGCCATGTTTTTCTAGGAGATGTTGAGATTCCGATAGTGGATATGCGCCACTATCTGGATAAAGAGCCCGATATGCACCATAGCTCAGCTTCTTTTTCTGCACGTGAGCGTATTCGCCGTGCTCGGGGTCATGCAGACAACCACTTGATCTGGGTGAGTCACAAGGACCACAACCCAGTGGATGAAGCGCTCGATATAGTTGATCGCTGGATGCAGAACATTATTAATAATCCTTCGAAGGGTGTGGTAGGCAATCGGCCTGAAGGCGCCAACGACCGCTGCTTTGACCGGGAGGGCAATGTACTAGCGGCTGGTCCTGAAGTTTGGAATGGTGAATGGAACGGCTTGGCTTCCGGGAAATGTATGCGCGAGTACCCGATTCATAGCACTTCCAGGCAGGTGGCCGGTGCACCGATTACTGATGATATTTTCAAGTGTGCATTACAGCCTGTAGAGAGAGCCTTGGCAAAAGGCGTATATGGTCCTCACACGGAAGAAATTACTGGACGAATTGATGATTTGCTGCGCATTTTTCCTACTGGGGTGTGTAACTTCAATGAGCAGGATTTGGCGCGCCCTAAGGAGCAGTTAATTCCAATGGAAATCCCTGTGAAGATAGCTGGTCACTTGATTGATCCCGACTATCGGCAGGGCAAAATTATGCAGGAGGTGAGTGTGGATGAGGTGGATGTGATGGCTGCACCGGTTTCTGCTCCCTCTGAAGAGGCCCAAGATTAGTAACTCTTACTTTTGGCGCGAAAATTGTTGACAATAAATTCCAATCCGGTAATATGCGCCTCGCTCAAGGGGGCAAGGCCCTTAAAGAAAAGAGCATCGGGTGGTTAGCTCAGTTGGGAGAGCGACGGCCTTACAAGCCGTAGGTCACAGGTTCGACCCCTGTACCACCCACCAACTTCTTTCTAAGAAGTTTACTACCGAGGACCGGTAGTTCAGTTGGTTAGAATGCCGGCCTGTCACGCCGGAGGTCGCGGGTTCGAGTCCCGTCCGGTCCGCCAGATTAAAAAAAGGCCCGCACGAAAGTGCGGGCCTTTTTTGTGGCTGTTTAGGCTGGGGAAACATTTCTGTGGTCGCCGATATTGAATAATTTTCGACCTTCAGCTGTTCATATACTCACAAGTCATATCGGTTATGTGGCAAGCTTCTGAGTTTCTTGCTCTGCCTATAAAGGCCTGAGTTCTAGTTAAATACCGCCTGCTAGCCGGAAGTATCATACCTGCCGACAATCTTCACCCCCATCCCCTATTAGGTAGATTGTTCCTTCAGGGGGCTTTGAGGTGTATGGTTATGGATATATAGTCATTTTACTGGCTTAAGGTGGGTTCATATTCCTTGTTGATTTGAGGTGACTACAGAATTGGACCTGGTGCAAGATAGGGGCTGCAGGTCAGTCTCCCCCGGAAGTAGGTTTATGCGGAAGTCGCATTGCGAGGCTAGCTGTCGTTACTGCACCACATGAACCTGGCTGAAGCTTTTGCATTTTGTAGTTATTTTTATGTATTCCGACAATTGTTAGGCACGGCATCTGCTCGAAAAATTATTGTATGAACTACTGCATCTAAATTGAAGCCGCTTTTTGGATATGGTGATATTGGCCCACTCGTACCGAAGCCTTTTTCAGTTGAAATGCAGGCTATAGGCTGACTTGGTTATGATGTAGAGGCTTGTCCTTTAGTACACCTCAATTTCTTTTGGATTAATTGTCGTCTCATGGTTTTAAAAACATTGATGTGTGCCTAATTAGAATATTGATGTTTTGGTTTAAATTGGTAAAGGGGAAATGCTCTTGGCAGAGCGGATAATAAGTTTAATGTATCTGATAGGTGCCCCCCAAATAGGCATAATAGTTTTTTATAAGGTTTGTCCATGATGCCCCATTTTTTAGACCGACTAGATCTTCAGGTATTTACTGATGCGGCTTTTCGAATTCCATACCAGCAGGTTAGAGGCGGCTTGTTTCCTGGTTTGGATGTTTGGGTCAGGCGTGACGATTTGATCGATCCACTAATATCAGGAAATAAGGCTTACAAACTTATCCATAATTTGATTGAGGCCAGAAATCAAAGGGCTGAGACAATTGTTACATGCGGCGGGGCTTGGTCAAACCATATACACTCAGTTGCAGCCTCTGGAACTCGCTTTGGCTTTAATACTATAGGTATTATTCGCGGTGAAAGGCCGCCGGTGCTTAGTGCTACTTTACGGGATGCTGAACGCCTTGGAATGAAATTAATTTTTGTAACAAGAGCGCAGTATCGACGACGCTATGAATCGGGCTTTATAGAGGAGTTGGGGCTTGAAAATCAAGGCGTCTACTTTGTACCTGAGGGGGGGGCTAATCTGGCTGGCGTGCGAGGTACTCAATTATTGGGACGTGTAATAGAGCGCACGGCGCCAGTAGATTTTGATCAAGTTTGGGTAGCCTGTGGGACTGGAGCTACCTTTGCTGGGCTTAGTTCAAGTATTCAGAGATCGTCTGTTGTTGGGGTTGAGGTTTTAAAAGCAGGGGAGAGTGTTCGGAAAAGCGCGCAACATTGGCTTACTGTGCTTGGCCAATCTTCAGAGATTAACAAGAGTATCCAGGCCGGAGTGCAAGTGCCTCACCTCTTGTCTAATGAAAGAATGGGGTGTTTGTTAGGGGGATATCATGGAGGAGGCTATGGGAAGCTCTCAGCGGAATTAAGAGAGTTACAGCGTATACTCGAAGATCACTCTGGGATCCCGATTGAGTCTGTTTATATTGTGAAGTTATTTAATGCCCTTCAAAAGATTAATAATAGTGGAAATATCTCTCATGGGGAGCGTGTTCTTATAGTTCATTCCGGGGGCCTTCAGGGAAGGCGCGGTTATGAATAGGAGTTGCTCAAATATTAGGTGAGGTGACGTAGTGAACCTCATAAATCTACAAGTTTGTCGGGAAAGTGTGCGTCGTAGTCTATGATGACTTTGTGCTTTCTCCTGACTTCTGCAAGTTCGACTGAAAAGTTAGTCTCCGGCATAATGGGGGTTTGGGCTCTCGGGGTTTCACCTAGCCAGTTAGTATCGACTGAGCGGGTATTCAGCTGGCTGTTGAGGGGTACTAAATATGTATAGGGGGAATGGTGACTGAGTTTCAAAATATAGGTCTAATTGGTCGTACAGAAAGTGAGAGTGCAGTTATATCACTCGAGCGTTTAATGTCATTCCTTCAAAAAGAAGGTTATTCAATAGTTCTGGAAACTAATACGGCAGAGGCGCTATCAGGGCACAATGTTAGAGTGTCTTCCAAGGAGCGGCTTGGCGAATTGTGTGATTTAGTTATTGTTGTTGGTGGTGACGGAAGTCTTCTTGGGGCAGCGAGGGCGCTTGCTAAGTATAGTGTTCCGCTATTGGGGGTTAATCGGGGACGTTTAGGTTTCTTAACAGATATTATGCCAGGCCAGGTCGAAGAAAAGGTTGGGGAGGTGTTGTCTGGGAAGTATATGGCTGAGAGTCGATTTTTATTAGATATGTCTGTCACGAGAGCCGGAAAGCAAGTTGGCAAGGGGGCTGCTCTCAATGATGTGGTGCTCCATCCGGGTGAGTTTATTCGGATGATTGAATTTGATTTGTATATTGATGGTCAGTTCGTATATACACAGAGATCGGATGGTTTAATCGTTTCCACTCCAACAGGCTCAACAGCCTATGCGCTTTCTGGTGGGGGGCCTATTATGCACCCTAAGCTAGATGCAATTGTCCTGGTGCCTCTTAATCCTCATACCCTAAGCAGTCGTCCTATAGTTGTGGAAGGTAGCAGTGAGTTTAAACTCATAATTGGTGAACATAATATTGCTAAGCCATATGTCACTTGTGATGGACATGATCAGGTTATTACGCGGCCTGGAGATGTAATTAGAATTCATAAAAAGCCACATCGATTAACATTGATTCATCCTTTAGATCATAATTTTTATGAGATTTGTCGCTCTAAATTAAATTGGCAAAAAACTAGTTAGTGTGTATTTAAGCTGCGGGTCTAGAACTCTAATTTATTTATAGTTATAGAGTTAGAAGGTTTTCAGCTAGGTAGGGTGATGGGCTATAGATTTTTAAGATTTGCACCAATGGAAAGTTATCCCGAGGTTCTGTTTGTTGCGGCCTGAGCAACTTCTCAGTGGTAAGCTTTTTAATATGGATGCTATGATTCGTATGGTCTGTCCTGTATTTTTTCAGTTAATTAGATTTCCCTGATTGGGATTTATCTCTGTACTCCAAAAAATTATTGAAAATGCCACAGGAAAAGAGGTGCACTTTTAACAAAAGTTCTTTTTGTTGGTGCTTAGATAGGTCACTCTAAACGTTAAGGTCAAGAGTGTGTTTAGGGGGCGTCCGCACCAGTGGTGAGATTTTATAGTGGTTTGATTCCTTGTTGCTTGATGTTATGAGTAGATAAACTTCCTTTATCAAAAAAATATTAAGTGATAATAGTAGAGCTCACCCCTCTTTTTGGAGGGGTGTATGTTTGCAGTCTTTTTTGTGGGCGCGGGTATTACTTAGGTAAATAATTTCGGTAAAGATTCTTCTTCTGTGCTTTCCGAAAAAGGCAATTGCTTTTCCAGCAACCGTTCCACCAAAACTTTGACTTTCTGTTGATTCAACGGCCGTGGCTGTTCTTGATATATAGCTGCGCTTAAGAGTCCATGAAGCTCTTCAAGCTCTTCAAAAGCTAATTGTTGGGTACTTTCTGTGAGGTTGCTTCCTCTTAGCTGGGGCCAGCGTACATGAATCCAATCTAAAAGAGCTTTTTGGATGTATGACGGTGTTCCACTATCCACAGCCCTCCTTAGAGCTGATTCTCGCTGTGCCGCCGTATTCCTCGGAGTTTGGTGGCTGTTTGGCCTGTAGCTGTTCCAGCGAGTTCGGTAAAAATAGATAACCCACAGTAAGTGTGATGCGATTGCCGCTATAGCCAAGTTGCGCCAAAAGTAGTCCTGGATTTCTAGGCTTGTAGTGCTAGAGGCCGGGGAGGGTAATTGACCAGGTTCTTGATTTTGCGGTGAGGTTGCTGCTGTACCACTGACATTAAAACGAAAAGCTGGTAACTGAGTGGCCCGCTGTTTTTTACTCTTGGTGTCCCACCAGGTAACAGTAATAGCGGGGAGTTGGTAGTCACCAGGCTGGGTGGCAACGATTGCAGTGGTTTCTATACGGCTGCCGGTTACTCCATTTGGGCCAATCTGGTCCTCTTGTTGGGGTTGGTCTGGATAAGTCTTAAGCCCTTCTACGTCAAGCTTGGGCAATGGTGGGAGTTGGGCGGCTCTCAGGCCTTCAGCGCGAATAGTGAGGATGCGAGTGATAGGCTCGCCGACAGTAAATGTATCTGGGTCCTGACTCCAACTCTGCACGATCCCCAGGCTCGCAGCTGGTAGCCAGTCAATTCCACTATAACTATCCGGCTTCGGAAGCACTTCTATTGTTTTCGCTTGTGAGCGCAGGCGTAGGCGTTGGCTATTTCGATTAAACAGAGAGAAGGGATCTCTGCGCCCAGCAATGGCTACATAAGTCAGGGCAGGGATGGAGAGTTGACCGGAGCTATCTGGGAAGACCGCATAAGTAAGCTCGTATACCGCATGGCTAATACCATCCAGCTTGCGCTCATAGCGCTGTTCATCAACTTTTTCTACGTGAGCACCGGCAACCTGGAGAGGCTCTGTGGCTATATCGTGTAAGCCAATAGTGGTGTACAGGCGTACTTTGACCAGTATCTGTTCTTGTACATAGGCTTTATCTTTATCCAGCTCAATTTCCAAAAATGCCTTGCGGTTGGTGCCATCAGGAGTATTGCCTGCTTCACTAACCGTGACTGGAATCGCATCTGATACTTGGCCTTTGTAGTGGAAAGATGGTACGAACAGTTTTCCTTCACGCTTGGGCGCGAGTGTAAGCGTCCACTCTACAAAGCTTTCTGCGCGGCCATTTATTACCCGGTATTGATTGGATTGCTGTCTGGAGAGGATATCGAAATCCTGCTCAAGTTGCTCAAGGTCAGGCTGCCCGCCGTTTTCATCGCCGGAGTAGCGCACACGTAAGTTGACAGTTTCATCGATGCCTATTTTATTCCTGTCGACAGTGGCTGTTAGGTCACTGGCGAAACTAAGGTTGCTGCTACCAAGTAACAGCAAAAAAAAGAACAAGTGATAGAGGCCAAGTTGGCTGAATACGCTGTTTATCATTTGCTTTTCGTTTACGTGTACCATTAACTTTTCCGAAATTAGGGCACTCAGAAATCCATAAGTGGTGAACTTTTACCACCTCTGCGTAGCGCCATTTTCTGGGGGCTCCCACTCCCCACTGCGATAGGCCCGGCGTCTTTGCAGGCTTTCATACTTGAATTTCTCACGCATCAAACCAGCGGGATCGTCAGGGATTTGCCGCAGCCACTGATCCAGCGCTTGCTGGGTTTCTGGGTCCAGGGTGTTTTCCTTCGCATTAGCGGGTTGCTCTTGTTCCCGCCCCTCTTCTTGTTCCTTTTCATCCTGCTGAGCTTTCTGTTGTTCCTGTTCCTGGTTTTCCTGCTGCTCGCTTGCAGTCTGTTGTTGCTGTGCCGATTGTTCTTGCTCCTGTCCCTCGGATTCCTGCTGCGAGGCTTGGGATTCACTAGTTGACGGTTGTTGCTGGTCTTCCTGCTGCTGGTCCTGTTGACTTTGCTGTTGTTGATTTCCGGACTGTTGTTCTTGCTCTTGTTGTTCCTGTTTTTGTTGTTCCCCGGATTGCTGCTGAGCTTGTTGTTGCTGGCGTTCGTGCAGCTCCTGCAGCTTTTTCGCGATCTCCCGATTATGCTCTGCGTCGGCAAATTGAGGAGCCTGTTCCAGGGCCTTATCGTAAGCTTCGATTGCCTGCTGGTAATTGCCCTGCTGGACGAGACTATTGCCGAGGTTGTAGAGCGCTTGAGGATCGCTATTTAAGGAGAAGTCTTTTTGGGCGGCTGCGTAGTCTCCGGCCCGGTAATTGGCGGCGCCGCGCCATTGTGGGTTGCGGAAAGTTTCTGCCGCTTGGCCGGGCTCCCCCTCATTAAGCAGTTTCTGGCCCTGCTGGTCCTTCCGCTGCCACAAATCCTTCCATTCCAGCGCATAGCTGTCGCTGGGAAAGCCTACTAGCAATGCAAAGGGTAGAGCACAGGCTAGGGCCCCCTTACGAAATAAAAGCGCGGCAAATGGCAGTATGAGCAGAATGAGCAGAGGGCCCTCATCCCGCCACTGGTCGAATTCCCTTTCGGTCAGTTCAGCTTTTTGGGGGCTCTCAGAGTGGGGAAGAAGGTGCTCGATATCAGAGTCGTTCACGGTGATTTTTGCATAGCGGCCCCCGCTATCTTGAGCGAGCTGGCGGAGTTCACGGGGGTCGAAATTGGAAATGACGATCGCCCCTTTACTATCGGTGACAAAGCCGCCGCTATTTCCCCGGGGAATGGGGCTGCCTTCGCCGCTACCGACCGCGAGAATATTTAGCTCAACGTTGGCCTCCGAAAGAGACTTTGCCACAGCATCCGCTGCGATAGGGTCAATGCCGTCAGTGACAGCCAGGAGCTGACCGCGCCCGGTAGCGCCATCTTTTAATAACTGAATGCCTGTGGTGACTGCCATTTCTATATTACTGCCAGGCACAGGCATGATTGCTGGGGATAGGGCAGGCACCAGGTTGGCAATCGTAGCAGTATCTTCGGTGAGCGGTGTTACTACATGGGCCTCGCCGGCATAGGCGACCAGGGCTGTCAGCCCATCCTGGCGCTCGCGTAGGATATCCAGGATTTTCAAGCGTGCCCTGGTTAGGCGGTTAGGGGAGAGATCTGTCGCCATCATGGATGGAGACAGGTCCAGGAGTATGACTAGGGCATCCTGACTGCTGTATACCGGCGTTGGTAATTTTCGCCAGGTTGGCCCGGCCAAGGAGATGATCATTGCCGCCAATATGGCAAATATCAGGGCAAACAGCCACGGACGCCTGGTGCCGCCACGCATTAAGAGATGCGGTAGCAAATCGGCATCGATAATCTTTTGTAACTGTGCGCTGTTGAGAATGGTCCTTCCCAGTCCCCAACAAATCAGAGCGGCAGGAATTAGTAACCACAGCCAGTAGGGGCGTAGGAAATGAAAGGTCTGGAGAAGGTCTGGAATACTCACAGGGCCTTGCCTCCGGTATTAAGTCTCTGTTTGGTGCTGCTTTGCAGCTCTCTCATATTGGTTGCTAAAGGGAGGATGGCCCAGGTTCCTGCAAGCAGTAGAGCTATTCCTAGAGGCCAAATAAACAGCGATTTTAGCGGTCGATAACTTTCCGCTTCCTGTTCAACTGGCTCCAATTCGTCCAGCTCAGCGTAGATTTTGGCAAGCTCCTGAGGGTTGTGCGCTCGGAAATAGCGCCCTCCGGTTTCATCTGCAATAGCTTGAAGGGTTTTGCTATCCAAGTCTCGGGAGGGGTTAATACGGCGACTGCCAAAACGACTGCCGAGCAACCCGGGCTGCACCATCTCCTCCGCTCCAACGCCAATGGTATAGACAGTAATCCCGGCCTGTTGTGCCAGCTCTGCCGCTTTTAGTGGCGATACCTCTCCTGCGGTATTGGCACCATCGGTTAGGAGTATGAGGACTCTTTGATCCGCGGGGCGCTGTGTAAGCCTTTTTACAGATAAACCTATTGCATCCCCGATAGCAGTGCCCTGGCCTGCAAAACCAATCTGGGCTTCGCGCAATAATGTGCCCACGGTTTCCCGGTCGTAAGTGAGAGGTGCCTGGAGGTAAGCGCGGGTACCAAACAACACTAGTCCCAACCGGTCTCCCTGGCGGCGTTCTACAAAATCTCCAACTACCTGTTTGACGGCGTTTATGCGCATCGCTGGCCGGCCGCCCAGCATCATATCCGGGGTTTCCATGCTGCCGGAGATGTCTACTGCGACTAAAAGATCACGGGCGCTACTGGTCTGGGTGATTGGCTCGCCGTACCACCGGGGTCGAGCGGCGGCACTTATTAGTAGCAGCCAAATCACAATGAGTAATAGTAAGCCGAAGTAGTTGCGCTGCTCGCCGCCACTGCGCTGGGATAGGTCAGCGTAAAAAGGAACCTTTAAAGCGCTGCTGATAGGCTTGGCTCTGGGGAGTAGCCAGCGGGCAAGTAATGGCAAAGGTATGAGAATGAAAACCCACGGCCAAGCGAATTCAAACACCGGCAGCCTCCTTGTGTACTAATGCAGAGGGCTGGTGGGACTGCAGACCGTGTATTTTCACCCAGGTGATTGCATATTCGCGTAGTGCCTGGTTATTTCGAGGGTCAGAAACTCCACGGTAGAGTTGCTCCAGTAGAGCTTGGCGTGCATCTGGAGGGCACTTATGGGCTGCAGATTTCTCCAGGAAGCTCAGCCATTGATCACCGGTGAGGTTTCCACAATGAGATCTACCAAAGGTAGTTACGGCAACACGCTTGAGGATCTCATTAATTTCTGCGGTAGCTGTTGCCTGAGTATTATCTACAGCTTCCAGCAGTTTAATAGCCTCAATACGGTAACGATTGCGCGCCGCTTTTTTACGTTGGTAACTGACTAACAGGGTGATTCCCAAAACGCTTAACAAGAGTATTGCGGCGAGAATCCACCAACCGGGAGCCGGTGGCCACCAGCTGATGGGGGTCGGTTCCTGAATATCGTAAAGTTGCGCCAATAGCTCCTGGGCTTCCGGTGAAGGACTTTGCATTTGTTGCTGTTTTCTCAACATGCTTCCCCCATCGAAGGCTTTGCCATCTCACCTGCGAAATAGAGTTCTAGCACCAAAAACACATTTGCATCCTTATCCTTCACAGCTACTGCCTTTTATTCTTATGCCAACCATTTTGTTGGCGTGAGCCGTAGAATGATATCAACTCAGGCACTAGGGGCTTGGTGTTATCAAAATCCAGCAATGGCAATCGGTGTCGGCGGCAAAGCTGTTCGACGTCGGTCCGTATTTGCGCCTGCTTTTCTGCGAAATGATCGCGCAGGGGCTTGTTGCCTGCATTCAGAAATGTGCGTTGGCGACCATCGGATATCGTGAGTGATTGAGTCGGTAAATGTAGCTCTAGTGGATCGGTAATCCGAATCACTTGTAAATCCGCATGTCGCGATAGTAGGTATAGGGATTGAGAGCAGTGGGCATCCAGATCATGGCAGTCACTAATCAGAAATAAAGCGCTACCGGGGCGGGCGATACGCCGAGCCTCTTCCAGAAGGTTTTTCATGGTTTGGCTGCCGCTTTCCGCTACAGGACTGCACAATTCTGCAGCTCTGGCCACGGTTCTATGTATCATTGACAGCACTGCGTGGTGACTGCGTCGCGGTCTGACTGTATCTATTTCGCGGTCGGAAAAAAGTAGGGCGCCAATGCGGTCGCTGTGCTGGAGCCCAGCCCAGCCTAGTGCTGCGGCAATTCCACTTGCAGCGACAGACTTGAAGGCTCGATGGCTGCCAAAAAACATTGGCGAACGCAGATCCAAAAGGATTATAACGGGCCTTTCTCTCTCCTCCTGATAAAGCTTGGTGTGGGTTTTTCCTGTGCGGGCTGTTACACGCCAGTCGATAGAGCGGACATCATCGCCAGCCTGATAGTCTCGCACCTCTTCAAAATTCATCCCGCGTCCGCGGTAGCGAGTCAGCAGGTTGCCTGCTTGGTCGCTACGTACAAGGCGCGGCTTGAATAATTGCAGCTGGCGTGCAACATATCGCATTTGTACAAGTGAGCCCACCTCTGGGTAAGCCCCGCGTAAGTCGAATTCCGTTGGGGAGGTTGCCGCGTGCATTAGATTGCCGGTACCTGCTGCAGAAGGCGTTGGATGACATGGTCGGTCGTGATACCAGCGGCCTCGGCCTCAAAGCTAAGCAGCAAGCGGTGACGAAGAATATCTGGTGCCACGTCCATAACATCATCGGGTGTAACATAATCTCGGCCTGCGAGCCATGCTCGTGCGCGTGCACAGCGGTCGAGAGCAATTGTTGCTCGCGGACTGGCACCAAAATCTAGCCATGAAGCCAGCTCGCTGTCATACTTCGCCGGTTCGCGCGTAGCAATGACAAGTTGGACAGTATAGGTCTCCACAGCTTCAACCATCTGCATTTCCAGAATCTGGTTGCGGGCCTGGAAAATTGTCTCCTGGTTAATAATATCTGAGGGGCGATTTTCGCCAAGAGTAGCCTCGGATCTGGCCAGCCGCAGGATTTTTGCTTCCGCCTCTGCGTTGGGGTAGGCAAGATTCACCTGCATCAGGAATCTGTCCAATTGGGCTTCAGGTAGAGGATAAGTCCCCTCCTGCTCAATAGGGTTTTGGGTGGCCATCACCAAAAATAATTGCGGTAGCGGATAGGTTTTTCGGCCTACACTGATCTGTCGCTCGGCCATGGCCTCCAGCAGTGCCGACTGTACTTTGGCCGGCGCGCGATTTATCTCATCGGCCAGGATCAGGTTGTGAAATACCGGTCCGGGTTGAAAATGGAACTCTCCGGTTTCCGGCCTGTAGATGTCGGTGCCGGTAATATCTGCCGGTAGCAGATCTGGCGTAAATTGAACGCGATGGAAGTCTCCCTCAATAGCTTCACCCAATGTTTTAATCGCCTTGGTTTTGGCGAGGCCTGGGGCGCCCTCAACCAGCAGGTGGCCATCCGCAAGCAAGGCAATCAATATGCGATTAACCAGTGTCTCCTGACCGATAATCTGCTCTTCCAGCCAGTTGCCCAATGCGATAATGCGATCTCTGAAATTCCGGTTTGCTTCCATAGCGTCTCTTCTTTTGCGATTGCGCCTACCCTGTCGATTTGGGTGGCTATCTACCATCTTTTATATATAGTCGCCGCCAAGAAGGTGGGGCACGTCGATTTTAGCGGCATCAGATGAAGAGGCAACCACTGAGCACGCACACACTTGTTAAGCGACATAATTCGAGGAGGCTCTGGTGCCTTCCCGAAGGCTAAGTGAAAGTTTAATTTTTAGGACTCTCTCCTGCAGCACACAGGGGATGAGATGACTATCTTTTCGGATCTACAGTCTTTGGATTCGATGTGACAAAAATGAGATTGGGAGGTTCCCCGTGAATATGGCGACGGTGATTACCGATAGCCGTGAGGAATTGGTGGCACAAATTTGTGAGCTGATTCGTGACAAGCTGGCGAGTGAAGCGGAGCCTGTTGTGGCTTTTGCGCAGCAGTTCCTGCACCAGTATCCACTGGAGGACCTGGAAGGCCGGCGCTTGGTGGATGTTTACGGTTGCATCTATTCCTGGTGGAACTTTATTCAGCAGCGCTCAGATGATTTACCTAAGGTGCGTATCTTCAATCCGCGTCTGGAGGATGATGGCTGGGAGTGTTCACATACGGTGATTGGCATCCTTGTACGAGATATGCCATTTCTGGTTGACTCGGTACGTATGGAGGTCAACCAAAGAAATACGGTTATTCACTCGATCAAGAGCACAGTCTTGCATCTTGAGCGCAATGCCGGCGGTAAATTGAAGCACTTGCTTCCGCCCCGCGATGAATCTCTCGATCTCTCTTATGAGCACGTTTCAGGAAAAGAGCACAAACCCGCCAAGGGCTCTAAGTTGCTCAATGAGGCGCTGATTTATATTGAGGTAAATCACGATACCTCAACAGAGTTTGCCTCCAGTTTGTCGTCGGCATTAAAGGATATACTTGGCGATGTAGAGCTGGTGGTCGATGATTACGCGCCAATGCTCGAGACCTGTAGTGCGATGGAGGGCCAGTTGCGTGCGGGGCTATCCGAAGATGAAACTAATTTGCTGGAGGCTTGTGCCTTCATGCAATGGATGCGAGATGGCAACTTCACGTTTCTTGGGTATCGGGAATATGAGTTTAGCCAGGTAGGCGATAAGAAAATTCTCAGCGAGGTGGAAGATCGCCGCCTGGGGATTTTCAAAAAGCTGGAAGAAGCTGCAGCCCCCATGCCTGAGACAGCGTTTAGCGAAGGTAAGCAGCGCTTTTATCAAGGCCCCAACTACTTAACTTTTGCCAAGTCCTCAGTTAAATCCCGAGTGCATCGCAGTGCTTATTCTGACTATGTGATGGTCAAACGCTATAACGCTGAAGGTGAGGTGATTGGAGAGTCTGCCTTTATGGGGCTCTATACCTCTCCGGTTTACACTGAAAGCCCGGCGAAAATACCGATTATACGCCGCAAGATGGCTTCTATGATTGAGTCCAGTGGTCTTTCCGGTCATGGTCACGACGGTAAGGCACTGCGTAGGATTCTGGATACTTTTCCCCGCGATGAATTGTTCCAGGGCAGTACCCAGGAGTTATTCGATGTAGTCATGGGGGTGCTGAGCTTAAATGAACGCGCGCATATCCGCTTGTTTATGCGTCGCGATCCATTCGGCAAATTTGTCACTGCAACAGTGTATGTACCGCGGGAGCAGTTCAGCAGTAGTGTGCGTGAACTGATTTGCTCCCATATTGCCAAGGCGATCAAGGCCAAGGATTCAGACTTCACTACCTTTTTTTCCGAGTCGATTCTCGCCCGGGTGCACTTTGTTTTCCGTGTTTCACCCGATGAGCCTGTAGATATAGATGTGGCGCTGTTGGAGGCGCAGATTGTGGATATAACCCGCTCCTGGGAAGATGTATTTCAGAGATCACTTATTGACAGCAGCGGTGAGGAAGAGGGCAATCGTCTTTTCCGCATCTTTGGCCGTGCCTTCCCCGCTGGCTACCGCGAGGATTTTGAGCCGCGAATTGCCGTACAGGATGTAGCTGCGATCCAAGGGCTCAGTGAAAATAATCGGGTGGCAATGAGTTTTTACCAGCCGGTTGGTGCGGCCCAGGGCAGCCTGCGTTTTAAAGTGTTTAACTGGGGTAGCGGCCTCACTCTTTCGGATGTAATCCCTGTGTTGGAGAACCTCGGCTTAAGGGTAATTGGTGAATTCCCCTATACCATTCGTCCCTGTGGTGGGACCGATGTATGGATGCACGAATTCCACCTGGAGTTCGGTTTGCCCACCAAGATTGATGCACAGGCATCCCGGGGTTTATTCCAGGACGCCTTTGCCGCTATTTGGAATCATACCGCCGAGAGTGATGCCTTTAATCGCCTGGTACTTGCCGCGCGTTTGAACTGGCGCGAAGTATCCATGCTGAGAGCTTACGCTCGCTACCTCAAGCAGACCAAATCCAGTGCCAGTCAGAGTTATATTGCCGCGACTCTTGCCAACCACGTGGAAATCACCCGCAACCTGGTAGCTCTTTTCCGTGCCCTGTTTGATCCGCGACTCAGCACAGGCAAGCAGGAGCAGACACGGGTTGAGCGTTTGATTAGCAAGATTCACGACAATCTCGATAGTGTCGAAAACCTGAATGAAGACCTGGTGTTGCGCCGCTATCTGGAGCTGATACTTGCGACTTTGCGTACCAACTTCTTCCAGACTGACGCAGAGGGTGAGCCTAAAGATTACATCTCAATTAAATTCAGCCCGCGGGATATTCCCGGTATCCCGGAGCCACGTCCTGAATTTGAAATTTTTGTCTACTCGCCGAGGGTAGAGGGGGTGCATCTACGTGGCAGTAAGGTGGCGCGCGGTGGCCTGCGCTGGTCGGATCGCTTGGAAGATTTCCGTACAGAAGTGCTAGGGCTGGTTAAAGCCCAGGCAGTAAAAAATGCAGTGATTGTGCCCAGCGGAGCGAAGGGAGGCTTTGTGATGCGTCGTCCGCCGGCGGACGGCAGTCGCGAAGCTCTGATGGAAGAGGGTATTGCCTGCTACAAAACATTTATCCGTGGATTATTGGATATTACCGATAACCTGAAAGATGGTGAGATAGTGCCGCCTAAGCTGGTGGTGCGCCGAGACGAGGATGATCCTTACCTGGTCGTGGCTGCCGATAAGGGAACTGCAACTTTCTCTGATATTGCCAATGGCATCGCTGAGGATTATGGCTTTTGGTTGGGCGATGCCTTTGCCTCAGGTGGTAGCCAGGGGTATGACCATAAGAAAATGGGAATCACCGCCCGGGGTGCCTGGGTGTCGGTACAGAGACACTTCCGTGAAATGGGAGTGGATGTCCAGCGAGAGGACTTTTCCGTAGTGGGAATCGGTGATATGGGAGGGGATGTGTTCGGTAATGGCATGTTGCTGTCTGAACATATTCGCCTGAAAGCCGCTTTCAACCACATGCATATTTTTATTGACCCAAGCCCGGATGCCGCCTCGAGTTTTGAAGAGCGCAAGCGCTTATTTGATTTGCCGCGCTCAAGTTGGCGCGATTATAACCGTGACCTGATCTCAAAAGGTGGCGGTATCTTTGAGCGCCGTGTAAAGGCAATCAAGATTTCTCCGGAGATGAAGGAAGCCTTCGATATTAAAGAAAATCAACTTACACCCAATGAGTTGATTAGTGCGCTGCTGCGAGCACCGGTAGATTTAATCTGGAACGGTGGTATTGGCACTTATGTTAAAGCAGCTACCGAATCAGATGCAGAAGTTGGGGACAAGTCCAATGACCACTTGCGCGTGAATGGTCTTGAGCTGCGTGCCAAGGTCTTTGGTGAGGGTGGTAATTTGGGTATGACCCAACGCGGGCGAATTGAATTTGCGCTTAATGGTGGTCGCTGTAATACCGACTTTATTGACAATGCTGCCGGCGTGGACTGCTCGGACCACGAAGTGAATATCAAGATTCTGCTCGATAAGGTTGTGGCTAGTGGAGACCTGACCGACAAACAGCGAAACCAGTTGCTGCATGGCATGACTGACTCTGTGAGCGATCTTGTGCTGCACAATAACTATGATCAGACTCGAGCCTTGAGCGTGGCTGAGTACCAGGTTTCCAAGCGCTTGGATGAATATCGCCGCACGATTAACACGCTTGAGGATGATGGCCGTCTGAATCGCGCATTGGAGTTTATCCCTGACAATGAACAGATTTCTGAACGCGTGCACAAAGGGCAGACCCTAACAAGGCCAGAACTGTCGGTATTGATCTCCTATGTGAAGGTGAAGCTCAAAGAGGAATTGCAAGGCGCAGAGATTACCGACAACCCCCGCGTGCGCGAAGCTGTAGAGTCCGCCTTCCCGGCAGAGCTGGTTAAGCGCTATAAAGAGCAGGTTTACGAGCATCCACTCTTGCGCCAGATAGTATCCACCCAGGTGGCCAACGAACTGGTCAACAGTATGGGTATTACCTTTTATAACCGCATCAGTACGGCTACCGGCGCAGATGTAAATGATGTTGCAGCAGCTTATGTCAGTGCCCGCGATGTCTACAAAATGCCGGAGTTTCAGGAGCAGCTGGCGGAACTGGATTACAAAGTGCCCGCTGAGCTGCAAACTGAACTGCTGAATTCAATGATCGGCCGGGTTCGACGCGCTACGCGCTGGTTCCTGCGCAATCGTCGCAGTGAGCTGGAGCCTGCACAAAACTGCGAGTTGTTCCAGGAGTCGGTGCAGCGGGTAATCAAGGCTTTGCCAAAAGTCTTGAGCGGCGACCCTCTCACCGAATGGGAGCAGCGTTACCAGAAGCTGCTGGAGGCAGGGGTACCAGAATCTTTGGCGCTATTGTCGGCATCACCCACTTATCTGTACTCAGCCCTCGGTATTTCCGAGTCGGCCCGCGCCAGCGAGAGACCGGTAGAAGAGGTGGCCACTGTCTATTTCAGGCTCTCTGATGAGTTGAATTTGCACTGGTTTGGTAATCTGATCGTGGATTTGCCGGTGGATAGTTTCTGGCAGGCACAGGCCAGGGAAACCAGTATGGATGATCTGGATAGCCAACTCTCGACGCTGGCAGTGAACATTATGCGCTTGGCCGGCGATGAGAAATTGGATGTAGATAGTGCAATGTCGCGCTGGAGCGCTATCATGGCGCCAGCTATTCAGCGTTGGCACAATATGATTGCCGAGTTGAAGGCTTCCGCTGTCAGTGATTTTGCGATGTTCACCGTGGCCCTGCGCGAGTTAATGTACCTCGCCCATGCCACTGCTGATCGCGAAGATCTGGCAGAGTAAGCTAGCCAGGCTTGCTGAGAGGCCACCCTTGGGTGGCCTCTCGTTTGTATGCTAAAACACATGGCTCCACTTGTTGCCATCTGGTGGGTGGGGCTGGCTCCTATTTAAGGAAAGGTATGTATTCGACTCTGCGTAAAGCTTTGTTTGCGCTCGACCCTGAGCGGGCCCACCACCTCTCATTGGATGCGATCGGTGCCGCCGAGCGCCTCGGCTTAATGTCCCTGTTTAAGAAGCCGATAGCGCACGATCCGGTAGAGCTGATGGGGTTGACCCTGCCCAACCCTGTGGGACTGGCCGCAGGTCTGGACAAGAATGCGCAGGCTTTCAACGGATTAGGGGCTTTGGGCTTTGGTTTTGTAGAGGTGGGGACTGTGACTCCCCGGCCACAGCCCGGCAACCCTCTACCGCGATTGTTTCGAGTAGAAGAGGCTGACGCCATTATTAATCGCATGGGGTTCAATAACCTTGGCGTTGATTACCTGATCGAGCGTGTAAAACATCGCCGCTACAAAGGTGTACTGGGTATCAATGTGGGCAAGAACTTCGATACACCGGTGGAGAAGGCCGCAGATGACTACTGTCTGTGCATGGAGAAAGTCTATCGCTATGCCGATTACATTACTGCCAATGTATCCTCTCCCAATACCAAGGGACTGCGCGACCTGCAGTTTGGCGACAGCCTCAACCGGTTACTGGGAAGTATCAAAGACAAGCAGATGCAGTTAGCTCAAAAGAGTGACCGCTATGTGCCGGTGGCTGTGAAGATTGCTCCGGATATGGATGGTGATGCCATTGCGCAGATTGCCGAAGCGCTGTGTGAATACAGCATTGACGGTGTAATCGCGACCAATACGACTATCGATAAATCATTGGTTTCCAATCTGCCGCATGGTACGGAGGAGGGGGGACTTAGTGGCAAGCCACTGCAGCAGCGTTCCACCCAGGTGATTGCCCAGCTATCCGAGGCCTTGGAAAAGCAGATACCAATTATTGGTGTTGGTGGCATTTTCGATGGGGATAGTGCTGCTGAGAAAATTCGCGCTGGGGCTACAGCTGTACAGGTATATACCGGATTTATTTACCGTGGGCCTAGGCTGATTCGTGAGGCAGTGGAGGCTATTGCGCTGGAGCGCCGCCGTCGCTCGGAAGATGATTAGAGGTCGAAGCGCCCAGCCTGAGAAATTCTGATTGAGCTGGGTGGTGAGCAAATGTTTAGCGCGCCTGCATAGAGGCGCGCTATCTATTTTGGGCTTGGTTTTGTAGATAAACGCTCAGGTTATGTGTTCTAAATAGTACTCCACCCATCGGGATACTGAATATCGGTGGAAATAGCGCCATAGATCTCCAATTTTTGCGCCTTTGTAATCCTATCAAAGCCGTTCCAGTAGTCTTCCCGCCCTTCACGCCAGCCGTTTACCCATTCCTGATGGGGATCGCTTTCGACAAAAGGGCAGCTGTCAATGGACTTATTGTTTAGGGCGGCCAAATAACCCTTGTAGAAGGCCCTGTCGGCGTGATTGCGTTTTTGGCGTCTCATCAATACGGCACCTCTGCTTGTAGATGTTCGGATTGCTACGCGGCGTGATGGATGCTCGTTACAGTTTTATTGCATCGATATTTTGAGTCTAGTGAATCTTTCCTTCGGGCAGCCACGTACGATTCCTGTCACTCCTCCACATTCCAAGAATACTGTGAAGGTGGGGCGATCGGAAAATCTGACTCAGTAACCTGTGAGTGGTATTAATTTGGGCATAAAAAATCATATGACTAAATGGACACTGTGTTCCAGGAGGCGCCTGGCGTAGGCGGAGCCGAGCCAAAATGGGATAATCGCGCCAGAAAGGTGGCGATTTTAAATAGCTGAGAGGAAGGTGACCCCAATTTTCTGATGGCTGCGCAACCTCTTTTTCAAATTGGCACCTACAGGTGCGAAATCCCCCATTTTGCAGGGGTTAATTGAGTAATAGTTTTGACAGACCCTCATATGGAAGAATTTCAGTTTACTGCGACTTGTCCCAAAGGCTTGGAGAGCTTACTTGTCGGGGAATTGCGCACTCTAGGTGCTGATATCAGGCGGGAGCAGCCTGCGGCAGTGCATTTCTCTGGCTCTCTTGAGGTAGCCTATCGTTGTTGCCTCTGGAGTCGCCTGGCGAATCGTATTTTGTTGCAACTGGAGCAAGTTCGTATCAGCAGTGCAGATGACTTGTATCGGGCCGTTGCTGCACAGCCCTGGGAACAACATATCCGGCCGTCTGGCAAGCTTTGGCTGCAGTTTTCGGGGACAAACCGTGAGATTCGCAATAGCCAGTTTGGCGCACAAAAGACCAAGGATGCCATTGTCGATCGCCTGCGTAACCAGACCGGTGCCAGACCAACAATTGATAAACATCATCCAGATCTCACGGTGGCTTTACGTCTCAACCGCGACAGGTTAGATATTGCTGTCGATCTCAGTGGTGATAGCTTGCACAAAAGAGGTTATAGAACCCATATTGGCGCGGCACCCTTGAAGGAAAACCTGGCTGCGGCGTTGCTTTTGCGTTCTCGATGGCCTCAGATCGCAGCTGATGGGGGAGCGCTGCTGGATCCAATGTGTGGTTCTGGCACCATTCTGATTGAGGCAGCCATGATTGCGGCAGATATCGCTCCAGGGCTCTTTCGAGAGAGCTTTGGTTTTGAGCGTTGGCTCAATCATCAAAGTGATATCTGGAATAACCTGCGGGAGGAAGCACTACAGCGCCGCGCCGCAGGCATGGAAAAGAAACTGCCGGAGATTCGTGGCTATGATGCGGATGCGAAGGTGCTATTTGCTGCCGAAGCTAACATCGACCGGGCGGGCCTTGAGCGCCAGGTTAGAGTTAGCTGTCGCCCTGTAGGGTCCTTTAAGGTGCCAAGCCATCGAGAGGTTAAACCCGGTTTGGTGCTGACCAACCCGCCCTATGGCGAGCGCCTGGGTGAGCAAGAGGCCCTGCGCGAAACTTATGCGGAGCTGGGTCGCCAACTAAAGTCGGAATTTGCCGGTTGGCAGGTTGGTGTTTTCACTGGTAATCCCGAATTGGGCTACTCCACCGGGTTGCGTTCTCATAAACATTACCAGCTATATAACGGCAGTATCCCCAGCCAATTATTGCTATTCCAAGTACACCAGCAGAGTGAATCGGGCCAAGCGACTGACAGAGCGCGTAAGCTGTCCGTCGAGGCTGAAATGGTGGCCAACCGCCTGCGTAAAAATCTGCGAACTACCGGCAAATGGGCAAACAGAAATGGTGTTGATTGCTACCGCCTTTACGATGCAGATTTACCTGAGTATTCAGCGGCGGTGGATTTGTACAAAACCATAGATGGAACTCTGTATGCGCACCTTCAGGAGTATCGCCCTCCGGCCAGTATTGATGAAGGAAAAGCCCGTAATCGACTGCGTGATTTGCTTCGAGCTGTTCAGTGTGTTCTGGAGTTGCCCCGTGCAAATATCAGTATCAAAGAGAGACGTCGCCATAGTCACAAGAGTGGACAAAAGGGAGGTGGCCAGTACCAGAAGCAGGCAAAAGCGGGAACTACTCTGTGGGTGCGAGAGTATGGTGCAGAGTTTGAAGTCGACTTGTGGAGCTATCTCGATACTGGGCTGTTCCTCGATCATCGTCCTGTGCGCAAGTATCTGCGTGAACTAGCCTCTGGTAAGAAGTTTTTAAATTTGTTCTGCTACACCGCCAGTGCGACTGTACAGGCAGCCAGGGGGGGCTGTGTGCAGAGTACTAGTGTGGATATGTCTAGAACATATCAAGCCTGGGCTGCGCGTAATTTCCGTGCGAATAATATGGACCCCTACAAACACCAACTGGTAGAGGCGGACTGCTTGCAGTGGCTGATGTCAGCACAGCAAAATCGTAAAGGACACTACGACCTTATCTTCCTTGACCCCCCGAGTTTCTCTAATTCTGCCAAGATGCGTGGAGTATTGGATGTCCAGCGCGACCACGGGAAGCTGGTACGCCAATGTATGGCTTTACTGGCACCGGGGGGAACCTTGGTTTTTTCTAATAACCTGCGCAGCTTTAGGATGGATGAGGATGTAACCAGGGACTTTTCTGTTAAGTGCCTGCAGTTGCTGGATAAGGATTTCCAAAGAAATCCGAAGATTCATAATGTGTGGGAGATTCGGTCTACACATCAGTAGCAGGTGGCCAGCGAAGCTCTAATTTTACTTAAAGCCCGAGAGAGAAAATCACTCGGGCTTTTTTATTTCTTAGGGTATTTATTCAGTTGAGTTCCATTACCACTCGAATGCCAACATCTTTGTTGCGGCTGTGGTCATTAAGCCCCTTGCGGTAATCTGCTCCAATTTTGTTTGCCGGATCACGCATTGATCCCCCGCGAACACTGCGTAGCTTGCAATTGGCCATTTCCAGTGGGCGGGCGCTGTTCTGATTTATATCGTAGCCAGGTTGGTAACAGTCCTGAACCCATTCTGCAACATTGCCTGCCGTGTCAAATAATCCAAATGGATTGGCCTGGTAGTGGCCTGTTGGCCCTGTTTTCGCACTAAACAGGTTATTGAATTCGCTATTGCAACCACGTCGACAATTAGCCTTACCGCGTGCATCACTGCTCCCCCACCAGAGTGGCTGAGTGCTGTTACCTCTTGCTGCATACTCCCATTCAGCTTCGGAGGCTAACCGGTATTTAAGTCCTGTCTCCCTGGATAGCCATTCGACATATCTCTGGGCATCTTGCCAACTCACATTGATAACCGGCCTGCCTTTGCGACCCCAGCCAGTATCATTTGGTTGGGCGTTACCGGTGGCAAGCGCAAAGCGATCATACTCGTCGAAGGTAATTTCATGAGTGGATATGGCAAATGCTTTTTCAATTTTCACTTGGTGAGCAGGGCTACTGAAACTATATCGATTGCTGCCCATAGTAAAGCTGCCTGCGCCTACAACCACCATTTTGGGGCCCTGGCCCCCTGAAGATAAATTGGAGCGAATTTTTTTGCCAGCAAAGTAGGCTTTATTGAGTTTTATCGATAGTGCAATATCCCGATCCTCAATTTCGATCCAGCGGCGAACCTTGGTAAATCCTTTTTTACTTATTTCCAGGTCATATCTTCCTGGTTCCAGCTGAATTCCCGGCTCATAGCGCGGAGCAATGTTCATGATACGAATACGCGTATCCGTGGGAATTGTATTGACATTAAGAGCGAAAGATTTTGGGTTTTGTTTTTCGCGTGGTACTTCTTCAGTAAAAGTGTTTTCTGGTCCCTCAGGTAAAATTAATGCACTGGAAGCCTCTGACGTGGAGGTTTTCGAAACTTGATTTGTTCCGTGCGGCTCCTGGCTAAAGCTTGCTGACGGGGAGGGTGAATCGGTAGGCAGGATGATCCCCCTTGCCGATTCGGCAGTGTCGTTTTCGGCGAAGCTAGTGTTTTGGTCTCCGAGAGTATTGATTCCGAGGAGATTGGCTGAGAAATCGCCGGCCCCATCTAAAAATGGCAACCCAGTTCGCCAATGGGTATTAGCGCTGATCAGACTGAAAATACCCAAAAAGATAATCAGGGAAGCAGTGAGGACTCCGCTCATAAGCCAGGGGCGTCTATGCCTGCTAGGTTCACTGAGTAGCTGACGTAGGCGTACCAGAGTATCCTGCTCTGTGCGCCCTGGGTTTGTACTCTCTGGATTTGATTTCGTTTGCAATAGGCTGGTTAAACGATCACCGAGGCTGCTGAATAAAGTGAGTAGCAGGGCGCGAGCCAGGCTGGATACGCCGAGGGAAGCATTATTCAATTGGCTAATTTGGTGGCCTGGTTTGCCAGCAAGCGTAGCAACCAATTGGTCTGAGGCATCTGCCACATCCAACCCGCGTTGAAATCGTCTACTGGGGTCTTTAGCGAGGAATTGTTCAATTAACGGTTGGTACAGCGCGTGGCGCGCCGGCAATTTGGGAATAGGGTCGGTGAGGTGCTTGATAGCAATGGCCACGGCTTCTTCAGCTTGGTAAGGTACTGCACCGGTTAACATTTCGTAAAAAACTATACCGAGACTGTACAAGTCTGCACGGCCGTCGATAGCAGCACCGCGGGCCTGCTCTGGGCTCATATAATAGGGTGTTCCCACCACCATGCCGCTATTGGTCATACGAGTGGTGTGAGCCACAGCCCGTGCTACTCCGAAATCGCTCAGTACTGCAGAGCCGTCCTCCCGAAACAGGATATTCTCTGGCTTGAGATCCCGATGCACGTAGCCTTTGCTATGGGAGTGGTCTAATGCCATAGCGATCTGTCGCACGACATTTAGGGCCTCCAGCGGATCCAGTGGACCTTTTGCAAGTCGTTCGGATACTGAACCGCCTGGCATATAGTCCATGGCGATATAGTTGAGACTGCGATAGCGGCCGATATCGTGAATGCCAACAATATTGGGGTGAGACAGTTGCCCGACAATGTTGGCTTCTCGCTGAAAGCGCTCGCTAAAAATGGGGTCGGCATTCAAAACCGGTGACATAACCTTCAGGGCCACCTGGCGTCCTACGCTACGTTGGATCGCCAAATACACTGTGGACATACCGCCCTGATTTATTTTTCTGACGATTCGATAGCCAGGTATTTGCAGCGGCGAGTTGCCGCCATTAATGGCTTCCATTATGTGCTGCTGCTCAGTCACATCAGGTGGGGAAGCCCAATTGCCAGGGTAACAATGGTTCCCGCAGCAATAAGTAAGGCTGACAGAATTTGCCAGATTTTTTTCTTGTTTGCCTCCACTTCACGGGCTTGGTCGAAATCCTCTGGGGGAATGTTGGGGTTCGTTATGAAAGTGGGGGCTTGGGGAGGGGCGTCTATAATTTGTACGGTTATGTTGTCTTTGCCACCAGCGTCAAGGGCGGCGCTGATAAGAAGATCTACTATCCGTTGATTATCGGTATTCTCTGCGATGATTCGTGTAATCTTCTCATTTGCCACTTCCGAGCTCAGGCCATCGCTGCAGAGGAGTAGTTTTTGACCCGCGGCCCAGCGATAGGAAACTCGATCTACTTCTAATTTGGGGTTAGTACTGCCACCGATACATCGTGTGATTACATGGCGGTTAGGATGATTAGCTGCTTCTTCAGAATTTATTGCGCCTGAGTCCATGAGCATCTGGACATAGGAGTGGTCACTGGTTAACTGGCTGAACTCACCATTTTGCTCATTTGGCGTCCATAAATAGGCGCGACTATCGCCTACCCAGTAAATATGAAAGTAATCTCCTTCCTCGGCGAGAACAACAGCAGTCGATCCCATATTGGCGGTACTATGTTCGTCGCCTAGGAGTAGGGCGTGGGCTTTCTGCAACGCTCGTTCGTAGTGGCGGTCGGTAGAGGCGGACTGGGCAATTTCCTCTACGACAGTTTTACTGGCAAGCTCTCCAGCATGATGGCCGCCGAGGCCATCAGCAACAACCCAAATGCCTTTCTGCTCATCTGCCCAGTAGGCATCTTCATTCTGTTCACGCCGGTAGCCAGGATGGGTGGAGCCTGCACTACGTATAGTGCCTGGTGTGCGCTGAACTACTTCGCTTTGCCGCGATACTTCGCGTACTTTGGCTTCACTCACTGGCGTGCAACTACCTGTAATGTATTCTCAATTCGATCGATGGTGATGGCCAGCTCTAAGGCCGACTATCTCTTTCATATGATGCTGCAAGTGTACTTTAAATAACCACACCTGTGACAGCGACAATGGTCATCCCTGTATTGGCTGAATACTAGACTTTTGTGCCGCAGTAAGCTGCAAACCCAATCACACGCTAATGATATCGCCCATGTTAAAATCATTAGCAACTCTAAAAAGGGCTTATTACAGCTGCTTACAGTGCCTCGTTTTAAAGCAATTTTGCTGGGATAGCGCCTATTTTTTAATGTCTATTTCGGGCTGAGGAGCGATAACAATGCTCAAACTTTGTGATGTAAAAGACCCGAGCCAGAGTGTTTGGCTGGTTTCACCTGGAGTAACTGTAGGACGTGATCAAGGCTGTGACTTCTCTATTGCTGACGACTCCGTAGCGAAGCTGCACTTGAAAATCGTGGTAAAGGGAGAGCAATTAACTCTCGGCAACACTTCTGGAGGCTCCCGGGTTCTGGTCAACGGCAAACCTATAGAGGCTGCTTGCCGGTTAAAACTTGATGATCAAATCACAGTTGGTACCCGTATACTTAAAATTATTGACCCCAAAGTGACTAAACTTAAATCTGCTGGGGCTAAAAATGTGGCCTGGGCATTGCGGGCGAATCACCGAGCTATTGCCGGTAAGGTTTTCCCGGTGAAAGACAGCTCGGTTATTGGCCGCTCGGATGAGTGCGACATCGCCTTTTCACTATCCCATTTATCACGTCGCCACGCTCGTTTGGAAGTGCGGGAGGGGTTACTGTTTGTTGTCGACCTTGGTTCGGCGAATGGGACTTATGTTAACAACCGAAGAATCACAGAGTGTCGTGTGCGCAGAGGCGATGATCTGCGCTTTGATACTCTCAGTTTTTCTGTAGTAGGGCCCACAGATGATATTGATCGGACTGCAGTGCGTCCGGCCCTCCCGGAGTTGGAGATCATGAAGCCTGTTGCAATGCCCTCTGGCGGTTCGGAGGCTGTAGATGTTACCCAGCCCTCTTTTGTTACTCCGGGCGGTGAACTGCAAGATATTCCCATAAGTAATGAGACCGATCGCAGGCCAGGTATTCGATTTTTGGGCCTGATTTTATTATCGGTAGCGAGTGCGGCTGCTTATTATTGGGCGAATACCCAGGGGGTTATCTGATGAGTGCATCTGCTGAGTTGATGCTTTATACCACCCTTGGTTGCACCTTGTGCGAAAAGGCCAAGTTGGAAATTTGGCCTTTGCTTAAACAGTATGGGTTGCGACTGAAGGAGGTTGATATCGCCGATGATGATGAACTCTTTGAGCGATTTCGTTTGTCAATTCCAGTCGTTGGCCTTGGCAACCCTGATGATGTACGCGCTTGGCCATTCAGCCAGTCTCAACTGGATGAGTGGCTAGCGCAACGCTTAATTTAATCAGAGTTTGGTCCGGGACTCGTTCTCCCTGAGTAGTTGCAATTTGGTACCGCTGCGATAAGCGTAAATTACCGTATAAGCCAGTACATTTTGTACGTAGTTGCGCGTTTCACTGTAGGGGATAGTTTCAATCCAGACATCGTGAGGCAGGCGTTTGCGGGTTTCTTTCAGCCATTTCGCTACCCGGGTTGGTCCCGCATTATAGGCAGCGGCAGCGAGGAATCGATTATTATCAAATCGGTTGAGCAAGGTGCTCAGGTAAAAACTACCCAAAGCAATATTGGTACTGGGGCTCAGTAAATCCCAACTGCGACGGTAACGCACTCCGGCACGCCGTGCTGTGGCACGGGCGGTGGAGGGGAGTAACTGCATTAGTCCCAGGGCGCCGGAATTGGATTTTGCATCGTGGCTAAAATGGCTTTCCTGGCGTGCAACTGCATAGATCATGTAAGGCTCAAGTGGCGTGCTTTGTTGACCAATCTGGGCACTGACATCGCGCACTATATCCGCAAAGGCCAGGGGGAAGCGCAATTCCAGGTCATCTAAGTAGTCGGCCGCGAGTACTGACTGTATGGATTTGTGATACCAGCCCCAGGCACTGGCGACCTTGCCGGCTGCAAGTAGCTCTTCATGACTCATGGCTCTAGTGGCATAACTCCACTCCCTGCGCGCGTGAAAGAGTTCACCAATAGCTTGTAACTCGCGGGCACGCTGTAGGCCGGGGCGATTAGCCATCTCTTTTACTTGCACTGGTGTGATTGGGGCGGGACGGTGAACGAAGCTGTAATTCTGTCCCAGAGCATCGGCGGCGAGAAAACCATAATAACTGCGTTCCCGCGCGGCTTTGCGGTATAGGACTGAGGAAGCCTCTGATCGCTCTTTGCCATAGAGCTCATCCAATGAGCGGGCTTTCCAGTAGAGCCAGCGGTCATGCTGTTGAGTTTCTTGAGGTAGTCTGTCGATCCAGAATGCGACTTGTTCCCA
The DNA here is from genome assembly GCF_000380565.1 of Microbulbifer variabilis ATCC 700307. Classification (GTDB taxonomy): domain Bacteria; phylum Pseudomonadota; class Gammaproteobacteria; order Pseudomonadales; family Cellvibrionaceae; genus Microbulbifer; species Microbulbifer variabilis. The sequence goes on along the minus strand of NZ_AQYJ01000025.1, from coordinate 405,909 downwards.
GTCCAGCTCCCGTAGCGACTGCCGCGCTAGCCACTCGATAGAGCGATTATCGTTGATCGTGTGTCTTTTTGTCAGGCGTAACAGGCCGGGCATATCCTCTTGACGTGCATATTGACGCGCCAAGTGACGGAGCATGTCATTCTGTTCCGCATCACTGAACAGAAGGCTGGCACTGTAGCGCTGCCAAGCTTGTTCAGCGCTTGCTGCATCTTTGCGGGCCAACCTGAGTAAACCGTGCAGGATAATATCTTTATTTTGCTTTGGGTTGCCTAGAAATTTGGAATAGTTGAGCAATTGTTTGGGGGACTTGTGCACTTCGCGTAATAGCGCTGCTTTGCGGCTATAGGAATCCTCCATCTTCCTGGAGATATAGGCTGCAAGCGGCAAGTTCCCCTCTTTAATCGCGAGTAGGTGGCGTTTCCAGGCCATATCCTGAGTGAGGCCTCCATCTCGTATCCAGCGGGTAAAGACTGGGTCACACTCCTTAGCTTGGGAGTGCCCAACCAGCCAAAGTTCTCCTACAAGACGGTAGGCCTCTTCCTTGCTGCCGTTACGGCTTAGAGCATCGGCGTAATAACAGCGCAGACTGGCGCGATTATTTTTCTCAGGTTCGTAGTAGTTTAAGAAAGTGTCAAATTTGCGTTGTTTGCCAAGCTCTTTAAGTAGCCTGACCCGCATCCAGTCACCTATAGCGCTGCTTTCATTTTCGGTCAGAAATTGGTCAATTTCTTTTAAGGGCAGTTGGCGTAACTTTCTGCTGATGGCCCAATATTCAAGATACGGAGCCAGCGGATAGTTTTTTAGTTGGTTTTTCAACTCTCGTAGCTGATGCTGGTTGTTGTGCTTGATCGCAAGCCGGGCGCTACGCAGCTTCTCACGCTGGTTGGCAATGACCACCGGTAGCTCAGTTGATCCCTTCTCCCGCCCCTGTTCACGGACTTCGGTCAAAGCAGATACTGGAATAGCAAGGCAGCTCCAAACAAGTAAAAGTGAGATGAGTAGGGTCAATTGCTTTGTGTCGGCTGTCATCAAAGTTACCCTGTTAAAATTTGCGCCCTTGCAAGTTTGCGAGACGGCTCGGTAAAAAAGCGTAAAATAGCGGATTTTCCACAGGACCCGTAATAACAGTTTCGCGTATTTCATCTTGCGGATCCATTTTCCGGGTTTGTTAATTGTAGTGCCTAATTATGTTGCTTCTTTTGGATGGGGTTAGTCTCCGCTATGGGACCCAAGTACTTGCCGACAACGTCAGTGCAAAAATTGAGCGAGGTGATCGCATTTGTTTAGTGGGCCGAAATGGGGAGGGAAAGTCTAGCCTGTTACGATTGATAGCGGGGCAGGTGGACCCTGATGGCGGAGAAATCGTCCGGGCTAGCGGTATGGTAATGGCGACATTGGAGCAGGAGTTGCCGGTGGGCTGTACTGACTCCGTTTACAGCTATGTTGCTAAGGGGTTGGGTGGAATAGGTACAGTGTTGGCTGATTATCGTGATACCCCCACTGCTGAATTGCAAGGGCGCATAGAAGCTGGCCACGGATGGGACCTATTACCACGTATTGACAGTGTCCTGGATCGTTTGGGCCTTTCAGCAGATGAGCGGGTAGCAGACCTCTCGGGGGGGTGGCAGCGTCGTGCTGCCCTGGCCCGAGCACTGGTGACTGAACCCGATTTACTGATTTTGGATGAACCCACTAACCATCTGGATATTGCTGCGGTGGAGTGGCTTGAAGGATTCCTGGCCAACTATCGAGGCGCCCTGCTTTTCGTCAGCCATGATCGGGCGCTGGCGCAGAGGCTTTCCAGTGCAGTATGGGATCTGGACCGTGGTCATCTTCGTGTATTTCGCTGTCAGTTTGAGCGATACCAGGAAGAAAAGGAGAAGCTTCTGGAAGAGGAAGCGAGAAACGATGCCCTGTTCGACAAGAAGCTTGCTCAAGAGGAAGCTTGGATTCGCCAGGGTATCAAGGCGCGTCGAACCCGTAATGAGGGGCGTGTCCGTGCTCTGCAAGCACTGAGGCGTCAACGAGAGGCGCGCCGGAGCCAGCAGGGTATTGCCCGGATGTCCCTGGATAGTGGGGAGATGTCCGGCAAGCTGGTGGCGGAGTTAACTGATGTTTCCTTTGCTTACCCAGGTGAGCCCTCCCTGATTCAGGATCTCTCCTTCACCCTGTTGAGGGGTGATAAAGTCGGCTTGATCGGCCCCAATGGTGTCGGCAAGAGTACCTTGATTCGCGTGTTGCTAGGGGATTTGAAACCGCAATCCGGTCATGTACGCCTGGGTACCAAGCAGCAGGTGGCTTACTTTGATCAGCGCCGTGATCAGCTCAACCCTGAACTTACGGTATTGGATAACATTGCTGAGGGGCGGGACTCCGTAACTGTTGGCGGCAAAAGTCGTCACGTTATGTCCTATTTGTCGGATTTTCTCTTTAGTGGAGTTAAGGCCAGAACAAAGGTTGGCGCTTTAAGTGGAGGAGAGCGTAATCGAGCCCTTCTTGCAAAATTGTTTAGTCAGCCTGCCAATATCTTGGTACTTGATGAGCCTACCAATGATTTGGATGTAGAAACCCTGGAGCTGCTGGAGAAGTTGTTGCTGGAGTTCAGTGGTACCGTGTTACTGGTGAGCCATGATCGTGCTTTCCTGGATAATGTGGTGAATTCCTGCCTGGCTTTTGAAGGTGATGGGCGAATTTGTGAATATGTGGGTGGCTATGGAGATTTTATTCGTCAGGGAGGCAATTTTGCGGCGGATGCAAAAGTAGATAAACAAGAGACAAAGCCAGTAGAGACCGACTCGAAGTCTGCAGTAAGGGAAAAGGCGCCAGCAAAGAAAAAGAAGCTGAGTTATAAATTACAACGGGAGTTGGATAGCCTGCCCGCTCTGATTGACCAGCTTGAAGATGAAATTAGCGCTATTGAGATGGAGGTGGCCGAACCTCAATTTTATCAACAGGAGCAAACCCTGGTTCAGGCGCGCCTCAACTTGCTCGCAGAGAAGCAATCGGAGCTGGAAGCTGCTTTTGAGCGTTGGTCTGAACTTGAAGGTGGTGAAGAATAAGCGAGGGAATGGGCTGTTTTTGATACAGCCCATTATTTAATTACTCGTCATCTATATGCACTCTTACAGCCAGCACATCGCACTTGGCACCATGCAAAACCCCGTTAGCGGTTGAGCCAAGTAAGAGTGCTAGCCCATGGCGGCCGTGGCTGCCGATAATAATCAAGTCTGCTTCCAGGTCTTTGGCTAGGCGGTGAATTTCAGTCGAGGGTTGTCCCAGGATCACATGCTGTCTTTCGGAGGGAATGTTGAGCGGTTGTGCGGCTTTTTGTAGCTGTTCCTTGGCTTGGCTTTGAAGTTGGTCCTGAACTTCAGACAGGTCCATGGGGATATCCCCGCCATAGGCAAAAGTCAGCGGCTCAATGGCATGAACCAAACTGAGCTCAGCTCCAAATGCTCCGGCCAGTGCGGCGGCCTTATCCAGTACTTGGGAGGATTCCTCCGAGAGGTCCAGTCCAACCAAAATTTGTTGGTATTTCGCCATAATTTTTACTCCTGTCCCTTATACGTGCTCTTTGGGTGCACTTTTCGACAGACATTTTCAGTCTACCGTAAAAAAAACTGATTGACATAGATCACACAAGGCACCGCACAATAGTCATTTATTTCTACCTCTAAGGAGCCGTTATGTCCCAGTGGTTGCCGGTGATTATTATTGGCTTTGCCATCGCGCTGGTATTGGGGCCGGTGATGTGGCTAAAACCCAATCAACGTGACTCCCGCTTGGCTGATCTGCGCGGTCGAGCGGCGCAGAAGGGGATTACAGTGCAGATCCAGGCACTTCCCCCCGCGCTTGATAAAGGCACTGCTGCGGTTTATTACTACCGGTGGAATGACCGCAAGAGGTTGCAAATTGGTTGGACCCTCCAGCGCCAGCGGGTGGAGCATGAGCTGAACTTTGCCGGGAGTTGGGATTGGAGTAATGGTCGTGCTGCACCCAAGGCGGCATGGAAATATCTGCACAAATTACTCGACGCGATACCCTCCGGAAGCTATGCAGTTATTGCTACAGATATCGGATTGGGGGTGCAGTGGAGTGAAAATGGAGGTGATAAAGCCTTTGAAAAGCTCTCTACCTCTTTGGCGGAATACACCCCCCATATAGAAGAAGCAATACGTAAAGTGAGCCAGATAAAACTCCCGGAAGACTAGGTCTTCAAGGGGGGTACGGCTGCCGAAATTTGGCGTCGGAAGGCACTCTCACAAGTGGTTTTGAGGGGCAATTAATCCTGACTTGGTACGGAAAATTGTCAGCTTTGCTTGACCCCGCAGGAAGTGAGGCTTATATATTCGCGCAGCACAGGTCCGATGAAGGGACCTGAAAGGCTTCGGATAGCAGTAAAATTTTCATTTGAAATCAAAGGCTTATGGGTAAATCACTGGTCATCGTCGAATCACCGGCCAAAGCGAAAACGATCAACAAATACCTCGGTAAGGACTTCGTTGTGAAGTCCAGTGTCGGTCATATTCGCGATTTGCCAACCGGTGGGGGTAACAAGCAACCCGTAGACGCGAAGGAGCGTGCGCGGCGTGCAGCTGAAACTCGCAAGCTCTCCCCTGAGGCAAAGGAAGCTTACAAGCGCAAGAAAAACCGCGAGCAACTTATCAAGCGTATGGGCATCGATCCCGATCACGGTTGGCAGGCGCACTATGAGATTCTACCGGGCAAAGAAAAAGTCGTAAGTGAGCTGCAGAAGCTTGCTGAGAGTGCCGACCACATCTACCTCGCGACGGATTTGGATCGCGAAGGGGAGGCTATTGCCTGGCATTTGCGCGAGGCGATAGGCGGCAATGATGATCGCTACCGACGTGTAGTTTTTAATGAGATTACCAAGTCGGCAATCCAGGAGGCTTTTAAAGACCCTGGGCGTTTAAATATCAACCGGGTTAATGCCCAGCAAGCTCGCCGCTTTCTCGATCGTATAGTTGGGTATATGGTGTCGCCCCTGCTTTGGGAAAAGGTAGCGCGGGGGCTCTCCGCTGGACGCGTACAGTCTGTTGCTGTGCGCTTGGTAGTTGAGCGTGAACGTGAAATTCGTGCATTTATTCCTGAAGAGTATTGGACCCTATTTGCAGATACGGCGACACATAAAGCAAACAAACTGCGCCTTGAAGTAAAAAAACAGGCTGGCGAGGTATTCCGTCCCACTAACGAGACTGATGCCAGTAGTGCTGCGCAGAAGCTGCAATCCAGTGAGTTTGTAGTCAGTGGTCGTGATGATAAGCCAACCAGTTCCAAGCCTGGCGCTCCCTTTATTACTTCGACACTGCAGCAGGCTGCGAGTAATCGCCTGGGCTTTAGTGTCAAAAAGACCATGACCTTGGCCCAGCGCTTGTATGAAGCCGGCCACATCACCTATATGCGTACTGATTCAACCAACCTCAGTAAGGAGGCGGTTGAATCGGCGCGTGAATATATTGGTGAAAATTACGGTGGTAAGTATCTTCCTGACACACCGAACAGCTACAGCAGCAAGGAAGGTGCCCAGGAAGCTCACGAGGCAATTCGTCCATCTGATGTTCGTATTGCGCCAAATATGCTTTCCGGAGCTGAACGGGATGCGGAGCGACTCTATAACCTGATTTGGCAACAGTTTGTTGCTTGCCAGATGACACCCGCTCAATTTACCTCCACCTCGATAGTGGTGACAGCAGGGGAGTTTGAGCTTCGCGCACGAGGCCGTGTTATTCGCTTTGATGGCTTCCTTAAAGTGGCTCCTCCCGCTGGCAAAAAAGACGAAGACCTTGTGTTGCCGGATGTGAAGGTCGGGGATAAGTTGGCTTTGGAAAAGCTGGACCCGAAACAGCACTTCACCAAGCCCCCAGCCCGTTTCAGCGAAGCAGCCCTGGTAAAAGAGCTGGAAAAACGTGGTATTGGCCGCCCCTCTACGTATGCTTCGATTATCTCCACCATCCAGGATCGCGGATATGTACGGTTGGAGAACCGTCGCTTTTATGCAGAAAAAATGGGCGATATCGTTACCGATCGCCTTAGTGAGAGCTTCAAGAACCTGATGGATTATGGGTTTACCGCGAATCTTGAGGAATCCTTGGATGCGGTGGCCGATGGAGATAAGGGTTGGAAACAGTTACTTGATGAGTTTTATCAGGACTTTTCCTCGCGCCTTGAGAAGGCACAGTCAACTGACGAGGGCATGCGCCGCAATACCCCGACAGATACGGACATTGAGTGCTCAAAGTGCGGCCGCCATATGCAGATTCGAACCGGCTCCACAGGAGTTTTCCTGGGGTGCTCCGGTTATGCTTTACCACCCAAGGAGCGTTGCACCAATACCATGAATCTGGTTTCTGGTGATGAAGCGGTGGATGCAGATAAAGATGAAGAAGCAGAATCCCGGCTGCTGCGTGAGAAGCGCCGTTGTGCCATATGTGGTACAGCGATGGATAGTTACCTTGTCGATGAACACCGCAAGCTGCATATCTGTGGTAACAATCCGGATTGCAGTGGCTATGAAGTGGAGCAGGGAACTTTCAAAATCAAGGGTTATGATGGCCCAATTATCGAGTGTGATAAATGCGGCAGTGATATGCAGCTAAAGTCCGGTCGCTATGGAAAATACTTCGGTTGTACCAATGAAGCTTGTAAGAATACCCGTAAGCTTTTGAAAAATGGCCAACCGGCTCCCCCGAAAATGGATCCGGTATCTATGCCAGAGTTGGCCTGCTTAAAAGTGGAGGATCACTATATCCTGCGTGATGGGGCTTCGGGTTTGTTCCTTGCTGCCAGCCAGTTCCCTAAAAATCGTGAAACTCGCGCACCACTGGTGAGGGAGTTGCTCCCGCATAAGAGTGAGATTGATCCTAAATACACTTTTCTGTTCTCTGCTCCTGTTGAGGATGATCAGGGACGGGATACAGTAATTCGTTTTAGCCGCAAGACCCAAGAGCAGTATGTACAGTCTGAGGAGGAGGGCAAGGCAACGGGGTGGCGAGCCTTCTACCGCGATGGTAATTGGCAGGTTGAGGCCGGCAGTAAGGCTACCACAGCGAAGCGCAAGCCAGTGCGTAAAAAAATAGCTGCAAAAAAGTAAATGAGTAATCCTTTTACAGGGCAGGTTGCCTCGGCTCTGCGCAAAGCCCAGCTGTTACTGCAGCTGACCAGTGATGTGTCACCGCTGCAAAGTGCCGCACTTGAGGAGGCGGTTGTGTTGCAGCTCTGGAAAGCATACAGAGCTTTTCTTGTTGAGCTTTCGCATCAGCTGCAGCTGGGTTTTGAGCCGGAGTCCCTTCAGATGATAGCTGACAGCCTTGAGACTCAGGGCAGGGCCAGTAATGAGGTGAAAGAGTTACAGCAATTGAATGAGCAGCCCGATAGTTGGCTAAATCAGCTGCTGCAAGCCTGGACTTTGCTATTGTCTTTGCCGTCAAATACTGAGGTTAAGCGCGAAGCGCCCAATTTGATACCGATACATAATGTTGGTCGGGAACCGGTAACAATTACCGTTCAAGGGCTCACGCAATGGCATAAATCTATGGTTGAGTTGATTCGTAGGCAGCGGGCCAATCTGGAAGAGTGTTAGTTGCAGGTACTTTCGTACCATGTTTCTCAGCTTTTAGGCCCCTGATACTTCTAATTTGCCTGTGGTACACTGTGCGCAAACTGATGTGCAGTGAAGGAAAAGCGAATGTCCTCCGAAACTTTCGAAATTATTGAGCTGGCCAATGGCGATGTGGCATTGCGTCGTGCTGGTCACAAGGAGGACCCTCTGGTGAGTATTCATTTCTCAGCTGAGAGTCTACAATTCCTGAGAAAACACAAAGTGGCTGTTGCGCGTGCAATGCTGGAAGCAGGTATAGAAACTGTACAGAATTTGGATGATCTGGAGCCTGGTTACTTTGAAGAAGAAGATGAGTCGATGCCGGTTAACCATACTATCCATTGATTGAATGGTTAATAGAGATATGATTCAACAGCGGCCATTGGCCGCTGTTGTTGTTTTAGCTTTGAGATTAATACAGGTTATGGTGTTTGACGAATGACGCCTACTGCCAAGCCTTCGATCACAAAGTTCTTATCCCGCATATCCACCTGGATAGTTTCAAAGTCTTCATTCTCTGGCAGCAGTTGAACAGTCGCTTGATTACCTTTGCGGCGGAAACGCTTAACAGTTACTTCCTCGTCAATTCTCGCTACGACAATCTGTCCATTCCTGACTTGCTCAGTTTTCTGTACTGCAAGCAAATCCCCATCCAGAATCCCCGCATCGCGCATACTCATTCCATGAACCCGCAATAGGAAGTCTGCAGGGGGGTGAAAGAAGCTGGCAGGAAGATCGCAGTAATCCTCAATATGCTCTGTAGCAAGAATTGGGTTGCCTGCGGCTACACGCCCGATAATGGGAAGCCCCGACTGGTGATCGGGGATACGAATTCCACGTGAGGCGCCGGCAACCATCTCAATGGCCCCTTTTCGCGCCAGTGCTTTCAGGTGCTCTTCTGCTGCATTTGGTGAGCGGAACCCCAGTTCCTGAGCGATTTCCGCTCGAGTGGGAGGGTAGCCAGTATCATCGAGATAGGCTTTGATGAGCTCTAATACCTGAGCCTGGCGTGCGGTGAGATTGGTCATAGATTTACCTAGCTTTTCTGTATTTATATACAGTTGCTGGGATTATATACAGAATTAAGCTTCACGCAATCCTAACACCCGCCTCTTCATAAGCTGCTACATTGTTTATGAAAACAAGTAATGAGAGTAATCGTTGAAAGATCTGACAACGAGGGAAAAAAATAATGTTAGATGTGAAAATGCCAGAGGCATGGCGGGTTCTGCGGATTCAGTCCGAGTTGGTTGATGGAATAGAGCGCCTGGTAGCGCTCAGTGGAGCAGTAACAGTTTTTGGAGGGGCGAGGTTTACCGAGGATAGCCCTGAATATCAACAGGGGGTAAAGCTGGGAGAGCTGTTGGCTGCGGAGGGGGTGCCCGTGATTACAGGTGGAGGGCCCGGCCTTATGGAAGCCTGTAATAGAGGAGCCTTCGATCAGCCAGGCACCTCCATTGGGTTAAACATAGAGCTGCCCTTCGAGCAGGCGGCGAATCCATACCAGGATATCAGTTTAAATTTTCGTTATTTCTTTGTTCGTAAATTTATGTTTGTTAAGCATGCAGTAGGCTTTGTGGGCTTGCCTGGTGGCTACGGAACGCTGGATGAACTGTTTGAAGCGCTGACATTGGTGCAGACACAAAAGGTCCGTCGCTTCCCCATCGTGCTTGTGGGTAAGCGCTATTGGGCAGGACTCTACAACTGGTTGGTAGATACAGTACTTGAACGAAATTGTATTGATGCCAGTGACCTGGATTTATTTCATATCGTGGATACCGTCGAAGAGACAGCGGACCTGATTATGAAATATATGCGGACCAGGGACTGATCAAACGCGACTCTATAAATGCCAACATCTGATACTGAAAGCTCCACAATGAGTTGGCCAGTGATCTAATGGGTTTTGTAGTCTAGTCAGCTCAATTCAAATTTTCTTGATAAGAGATAAACCCTCTTTGCGTTTTTATTGCTAAAAATGGTAGCTGCTTTAAGCAAGGTCCCGGTAGCCTTTTCGTTGAAGTTGCAATAATTCAAATTCTTTCATTGTGCAAAGTTAGTTCTTAAAGCGTTGGAACTTCCATAGAGTCTATTCTTTATTCAGTTCCTTCCAGCTTCTTAGATTATTTAAGGTTATTTTTTGGGAGATTGAATTATGCCAATTTTCGGCCCCCGATTGTCGAGGCCTGTGAACTTGGGGGATCTGCTATCTCTGCCCCTGAATAGCAGGCCGGATACAAAGGCATTAGTTTCAGGAAGTCGAGAATGGACTTGGAGGGGGTTGCAGAGGGATATTGATGCTCTGGCCAAGGGGTTGATCACAATGGGATTACACAAAAGTGATCGGGTCGCAACCCTGATGCCTAACCGGGGTGAAATACTCGTTTTTTATCTCGCATGCTTGAAAGTGGGGCTGGTGGTTGTCCCGCTAAACTACAGGTACACAACTCTGGAGATTGACTACGCTCTTGAAAAGAGTGGCGCAGTTGCGCTAATTATAGGTGCAGAGCGGAGTGAGGATATTCAGGATAGTAAATTTATTGGTAAATTAAAAAGAGGGTTTCTTTACTTTGGTGGTGTGTTCGAAGATACAAGAAGTTATGAAGGTCTAATCAATGCCGGTGGGCAGCCTGCTGAAATTCCTGTATCCAGTATCAGTGATCCTGCATTTTTATTTTTTACATCTGGAAGTACTGGCAAGCCAAAAGCCGTTGTGCACAGCTTGCTATCCTTTGGTTCTATCGTAGCTGGTTTCGTTGCTGCCCTGAAGTTAACTCGGGACGATATCGTTCTGCCTGGAGGTTCAATCGCACATGTCGGGTCGCTTTCAACGGCCCTGGCAGCTCTCTCCGTGGGTGCGAAGACAGTTATTCCACAAAGTTTTGATGGTGAGGAAATTCTGTCGATATTGCGGAGTAGCCGGCCAACTATTTTGGTTATGGTTCCGGCAGTATTTATTGCAATGGAACGCAATCCGGGAGCCAGGCGTGAAGATTTTGAATCTCTTCGAGTGTGCTTCACCGGCGGAGATAAATTTCCAGTAAATATTGCTAAAGAATTTACCAACAAAACCGGCCAAATGATCCAGGAAGGATATGGACTGACAGAAGCTCCCGACTGTCTTTTCAATCAATCGCTCTCACCAGATAAATCTGGATCTGTAGGTACTGTTGCTCCAGGCTACGTTGCTAGCCTGCGCGATGAGAAAGGCCAAGAAGTGGCACCTAATGTTGATGGCAATCTCTGGCTCCGTGGGTCGCCAGTTATGACTGGCTACTGGAAAAACCCCCAGGCAAATAGGGAGGCGTTATCTGATGGTTGGTTTGATACGGGCGATGTTATGCGTGTCGACTCTGATGGTTGTTTTTGGTTTCGCGGTCGAAAGAAGCAAATTATTGTCCACGATGGCTCAAATATATCGCCTCAGGAAGTAGAGGAAGCTCTCATGGAGCACCCGTCTGTAAATCTAGCAGGCGTAATCGGTATTCGTGATGACACGCACGGGGAGAGCGTTTGGGCTTTTATCACCTTGAAAAAAAATGTACCTATGCCAAGTGTCAGTGAAGTTATTCGTTTTGCAAAAAAACGTATTGGATACAAGGCTCCGGAGGTAGTCGAAATTCTGGCGGATATGCCAATTAATCCAACGGGAAAAATTGACAGGGTGGCCTTAAAGAGGCTTGCCGAAGCCCAGTTGGTTCAAGGCAAGGAAAAGTGAATATATTTGGGGCCTAGTGTCACAGGCGAAGGCACCTCCGTATTTGTGCTTCCAGCAAATCAAAATCTCAGATCTGGCTTTTTTGCTCTATAGGATGAATCGAGAAGCCCTCCGATATTTTTCCGAGCCGTCCTCTATATACCTGGGTAATGTGACTTAGGGTGAAGCACTGTAACCGCTTCCAGCTGATGAAGGAGATGAGTGCCGTTGGCTGAGCAATGGAATGTGCTACTCTGGCCAGAGTTAAACAACTGTTTTAAATGATGGTTTGAGAGATATGAGCCAGACGGATACTGTCAGCCGCATTCTGGATGCAGCCGAGGCCCTGTTTGCAGAACGTGGTTTTACTGAGACTTCCCTGCGCACAATTACGAGTACTGCAGGGGTTAACCTGGCTGCGGTTAACTATCACTTTGGTTCAAAGAAAGAGTTGATCCAGGCGGTTTTTGAGCGATTCTTGACCCCCTTTACCGAAGACCTTGAGGCCGAGTTAGATCGTCGTATCGCCACCGGCCAAGAGCTGCACGTGGAGGGATTATTAGAGAGCCTCTATCGAGTGGGCCTCGGTGGTTTGAGTGACAGAGGGCTCGATCCACAGCGTTTTATGCGCCTATTGGGGCTGGCCTATACGCAGTTCCAGGGGCACTTACGTCGCTTTATAGTGTCTCGATACGGGGATAGTTATCGCCGTTTTGCAGGCTTGTTGGCTGAGGCCTTACCGGGTGTGGACCCTGTAACCTTTTATTGGCGCCTGTACTTTATGCTGGGGGCTACGATCTTCACCCTGTCGAGTTACGATGCCATAGAAGCTATCCTGAGAGAGGATTTTGGTGCACAGAGCAGCCTGCCGGAGACCCTTGAGCGGTTGGTTCCGGCGGCCTCTGCAATGTTGAAGGTGGAGGCTATCTAGTTTTAAGTGGCTCTTATTGGCTGATAACAGAGGAATAGAATATGTCTGCACCCTTGGGACCGGTCATGGTTGATATTGAGGGATTAGAGCTTACCGATGCGGACTGCGAGCTTCTGCGTCATCCCCTTGTTGGCGGGTTGATTTTCTTCGCACGTAATTACCGGGATCGCGCGCAGCTGCAAGGCTTGATAGCGGATATTAGAGCTGTACGCCCTGAGATTTTAGTGGCTGTTGATCAGGAGGGGGGCAGGGTTCAACGCTTTCGTTGCGAGTTTACCCGTTTGCCATCTATGCAAGTATTGGCAGCGAAGGCCAGCGAGGAGCAGTTGCAGGACGTGGGTTGGCTATTGGCCACTGAATTGCTGGCGGTAGGGGTGGACTTCAGCTTCGCCCCGGTATTGGATGCTGATGATCAACACAGCCGAGTGATCGGCGACCGCAGCTTTTGTGCAGATCCCAAGCGTTTGGAGCTATTCGCACGTCCATTTATGCGAGGAATGCACGAAGCAGGCATGGCGACAACGGGTAAGCATTTCCCTGGTCATGGCCATGTACTAGAAGATAGCCATGTAGAGCTTCCTGAAGACAAGCGTTCACTGGAGCAGGTAATGGAGTCCGATGCCTTACCTTTTGTGGACTGCATCGCCTCCTCTCAATTGGATGCAATAATGCCAGCACATATTCGTTTCGTGAATATTGACAGTCAGCCGGTCGGATTTTCCCGTTACTGGCTACAAGACATCTTGCGAGGGCGATTGGGTTTTGGCGGTGTTATCTTTAGTGACGACCTGTCGATGGAGGGGGCTGGTGCTGCAGGCGGTTATGGAGGGAGAGTTCGTGCAGCGCTGGAGGCGGGATGTGATATGGGGGTTATTTGTAACAACCGAGACGGCGCCTTGGAGGCGTTGGCCGCCCTGCAGGACTACATACCCCAGGGAGAATCCAGCGAGCGCTTGAAAGCTATGCGTGGCAGGCCCTTGATAACATCCTGGTCGGAACTTGAAAAGAGTGCGCGTTGGCATAGAACCCGTGGCTGGTTGGCGTCGATAATGCATTAAGGGCTCGAAATTTTGATGCCCGCCCAAATTATCTGGGAGTATCAGAAAGATTGTCGAGCTCAGATTTAGATGAGCGGAGGGGGTATTCGTGGAATCCGTAGATAGCATTCTAATGTCTTGGCTCGGTGAGAACCGGGTTTGGATAGTATGGGTTTTCCTTATTGTGCTGGCTTCAGCTTTGGGAGCCTGGGCCTTTGGGCGCTTTGTACAGCGATTAGCGGCAAGAGCCGAGAAGACGGTTAATCCGTGGGATGATGCTCTTGTTGGGGCCATGTCACCACCTGGACCAGTGCTTGTTTGGCTTGTGGGATTGACTGTTGCCGCGCAGCGGGCAGGACAGGCTACCGGGGCTGAGATTTTCTCTCTGGCTGAACCAATACGGGAGATAGGGCTTATCCTGGTTCTATCCTGGTTTGCCTGGCGATTTTCCCATAGTGCTGAGCACAACCTGTGTAACCCTCGCTATATTGGCAAGCCGATGGATGCCACTACAGTGCGGGCAATCGGAAAGTTGGTGCGGGCCTCCATCGCTATCACTGCCGGCATAGTCATCATGCAGTTTCTTGGCTATAGCGTCAGTGGCGTGTTAGCGTTTGGCGGCATTGGTGGGTTGGCAGTGGGTTTTGCAGCCAAGGACCTGTTGGCCAACTTCTTTGGCGGGCTGATGATTTACTTGGATCGTCCATTTGCCGTGGGCGACTGGATACGCTCTCCGGATAAGGAAATTGAGGGTACCGTTGAGGATATTGGCTGGCGCCTGACACGCATCCGCACCTTTGATATGCGCCCTGTGTATGTTCCCAATAGCATCTTCACTCAGATTTCTGTGGAGAACCCCTCGCGAATGCTCAATCGCAGGATCTTTGAGACCATCGGCATCCGTTATGAAGATGCCCATTCAATGGCTTCAATAGTGGCGGATGTTAAAGAAATGTTACAGCAGCATCCTGAAATTGACTCTAATCGAACCCTTATAGTCAATTTCAATAGTTTTGCTGCATCGTCGTTGGATTTCTTTATATATACCTTTACCAGAACAACAGATTGGGTGAGATATCACGAAATCAAACAGGACGTTCTGTTAACTATCCTAAAAATTGTCGAAAAACACGGTGCCTCCTGTGCGTTTCCGACTTCGACTATTCATATTGCCGATATTCCTTCATTAGCCCGTGAGGCCGCGTTAGACAGTTGAGTATAGGGAGTGCAATAAGGTACAAATGATTAGTTTATATATGGTCTCTAAGTGATATTTTGACGGTTAATTACCCATACTGGTAAAAACGTAGTATTTATTTCACATAGAAACCTAGACACTGGCGCTGTTTTATCTAAGAATCAGGGTACGTCCTTTGGGTATCTACCTAAAGGATTAAGCAAGATAGCATTCTGCATGAAGCAGTCTGTTAACAATGGGGTGGCGTTTGCCCCTCTTGCCGAAAGTAGTATTGAGGTAATTGAGGTAGGCGCAATAACAATAATGAGGTTTTCTCAATGAGTGATCGCGTTACAGGTACTGTGAAGTGGTTTAATAACGCACGGGGTTATGGCTTCATCACCTGTGGAGAAGGAACTGAAGACATTTTTGTTCATTATCGCAGCATTCGCGGCGAGGGTTATAAAACCCTTAACGAGGGGCAGGCGGTAGAGTTCGAAATGCAACAAGGTGACAAAGGACTGCTGGCGGAAGATGTTGTTCCCTGTGAGTGATTTACGGATCGCTCGTTGAAAGAACTGTTGTCGTGTAGGGTTGTGCAGATACCTGCTGCCAGCTCTGCCAGCGCCTCTGGAAAAGTGGGCTGAAAGGTCCGCTTTTCTATTCCGTTTCCTTCATTGGATTGGTTCCTTTTTTCCGTAGGTTAAGAGGTTGGCTATTTTGTGACTGTTGATATTGCTACGGTCTAAATGCCCGCCGCCAGTATATTTTGATTCTCGTTTTATTCTCTTGCTTAATCCAGTTGAATTAACCTCTCATTAATTTTTAGAATTAATCAATTTGAAACCTGTTTAATGTTATAGGCTTCTTTCCCAATTGTGCCCCAAAATTCTGCGGTTAGTGAAAATGTATTGTCCAATCAAAAGGATGTAAGGAAAGAAAATTGATAATTAAGCGTATGTTGAAAAAAGTGGTTTGTTATAAGAGCTGATTTCTGCATTTAGTTTATAAAAAATTATTCTTTAGTCTTTTTGCATGCAATGTACTTAATTCGAAATTTATTAACTGACTTTAAATTTGGTTGTATCTTGGGGAGTGTAGATTGGCGAGGTAAAGGATTAAAGTAATACCCCCCATTGTTGTGGGGGATAAGTTGGCTAGCTTAAGGTTTTATTAGTCAGTTTCCAGTATTCGAAATATTATTCTCTATGGTATTGCTTGCTTTTATATCTTCTTCTGTCGGTTTAGCTACGGTGCGGACTTCAATCAGAATACCGAAGGCGGGGTGGTCGATATAGTGTAATTGTCCGCTACGTAAGCGGCGTTCATGTTGCAAGCGGGCAGTGTGAGCGGCATAAACCATATGCTCAGTTTCCAGCTGGGGCTCGCTTAGCGTTACAGGTTCATAGTCTGACAAGGAATTTGGGACATCCTGTAGCGCAACGCTCTTATAGTTTTCTTCAGACTGTGCCCTGCTTTTTATTTCCAGTGGAGCTTCGACGGCGACCCTTGGCCGTTGTGGCAACAATACGCCATCAACGGAAGCTGGGGTGGAAAAATCATTTAGCCAGAGGTCTGTGCTGATGTGGAGATAGCGGGAGACGCTCAGGGTGATCGAGCCTCCCAGTTGGCTGTGGCCTTGGAAGGTGTCGCCGCCGTCGATCAGAATGGCGGGGGAGTTTCGCTTTTGCTTCAATATTTGGCGCCATGCCTTGTGAAACAGAATCCGGTCACCACCTCTTGCAAGGGCAGTAGCCTTGTTGCCCAGTAGGGTTGCTGTGGGCGAGAGGAGTAAACTGGAGTGACTTCCTGACTCTACCTTATCGCCATTGGTTTCCAGCGGCTCAAATCCCAACGGCTCATCGGTGCTGACTTCTTCCCCGGCCAGCTCTGTTAGAGATACCGCTTCTGGAGAGGGGGTCGGTTGTGGGTTTTCCTGGCGGGTCTCGAAGTCCACCCAGTTGGAAGGGTACTCCAGGCGTGGATTTGCTGGCCAGTTTTCACTAGTCTGCGCCATGCCTTGGGGGCGCTCGAAAATGATCATCTCGATTTCGAAAGTGTTCCCTGCATAGTTGGCGGCTTGCGTGCCTGCAGCAGCGAGCGCCAGGGCTAGGGTGGAGCAGAGGCGAGTTATCCTTTTCACGGTCATGGAGTTACCACTTTTCATCTTTCTATGGTCGGTGCCTGGAGGAGCGGCCGAAGCCAGTTTTTGGTGTCGGTAATTTTGGCAGCAGGAATTGCTGGTGTCGATCGATCACCTCACTGGCTGCGAGATATTATCATTGCGCTAGCCGCTCCAAAACTTCATTGATTTCCTGCAGCTTGCGATCTGGACCTTCCTCATCAAGGCTGAAGTTTAGTTGGTTGGCGCCTGCCAATTGATAGCGGCCAGGTTGGGTTTGAACCAGCTTTACCAGGGTGAGAGGGTCTACCTGGGTTGTGTCAGCAAACTCTATTCTGCCGCGGGCGGCAGAGGCTTCCAGCTTGCGAATGCCCATTTTATCCGCCTTCAGTTTGATTTCAGTGGTGCGGAACAGGTGCTTTACCGACTCCGGCAGCAGGCCAAAACGATCTATCATCTCTACTTGCAGCTCCTTGAGTTGTTGGCGATCGACAGCGTTGGCAATGCGCTTGTACATCATCAGGCGGCCGTGCACATCGGGTAGGTAGTCTTCAGGGATGAGTGCCGGCACTCGCAGATTGACATCAACCGCAGGAGACTCCAGAGGTTCATCGATATTGGGTGTGCGCCCCTCGCGAATTGCCTTTACTGCTCGGTCGAGCATCTCCATATACAGGTTGAAGCCTACACTTTGGATCTGCCCGCTCTGTTCTTCACCAAGTAGCTCACCGGCACCGCGAATTTCCAGATCGTGAGTGGCCAGAGTAAAGCCTGCCCCCAGATCCTGGGCTTCACTGATTGCTTCCAGTCGCTTTACAGCATCGCTGGTCATGGAGCGCTTGTTGGGTGTCAACAGGTAAGCGTAGGCCTGGTGGTGGGAGCGTCCTACTCGGCCGCGCAGCTGATGAAGCTGAGCCAGCCCGAACTTATCTGCGCGCTCAATCAGGATGGTATTGGCGGTGGGGACGTCGATACCGGTCTCAATTATGGTGGTACAAACCAGCACGTTAAAGCGTTTGTGGTAGAAGTCACTCATGACCTGTTCCAGCTCGCGCTCGCGCATTTGCCCGTGGCCAATACCGATACGCGCTTCAGGAATCAGCTCTTGCAGTTCCCGGGCAATACGCTCGATGCTCTTGACTTCGTTGTGCAGGAAATATACCTGGCCACCACGCAGAATTTCCCGGAGTATGGCCTCCTTTACCAGGGCGTCATCGCGCTCACGTACAAAGGTCTTTACCGATAGGCGGCGCGCCGGAGGAGTGGCAATCACCGAGAGGTCGCGAATACCGGCCATTGCCATATTTAAAGTGCGAGGAATTGGTGTGGCAGTCAGGTTGAGAATATCGACTTCTGCACGCAAACTCTTGAGGCGTTCTTTCTGGCGTACGCCAAAGCGGTGTTCTTCATCAATAATCAGCAGTCCCAGATTTTTAAAGTCCAGGTCACTCTGTAGCAGCTTATGGGTGCCGACCAGGATGTCCACTTTGCCACTGGCTACTTTTTCTTTCACGCTGTCCACTTCCTTGCCTGATCGGAAGCGTGAGATCACTTCAATATTGATAGGCCAGTCTGCAAATCGGTCCTGGAAAGATTGAAAATGCTGCTGAGCGAGTAGGGTCGTTGGCACCAGCATGGCCACTTGCTTGCCTGCATGAGCGGCGACAAATGCCGCACGCATGGCGACTTCGGTTTTGCCAAAGCCCACGTCGCCACAGACCAGTCGGTCCATGGGTTTCTTCGACAGCATATCGCCAATCACGGATTCAATGGCCTGCTGCTGGTCTGGCGTTTCCTCGAAGGGGAAGGCCGCAGAGAACTCTCGGTAAGCCAGCTTGGGATCGGCAAAGGCATGGCCGACACGTGCCTCCCGGCGAGCGTAAATATCCAGGAGTTCGGCGGCGGCATCGCGCACTTTTTCAGCGGCTTTGCGCTTGGCTTTCTGCCACTGTTCACTGCCCATTTTGTGTAATGGAGCCAGGGCTTCATCAGCGCCAGAGTAGCGGCTGATCAGATGCAGGCTGGCTACGGGCACATAGAGCTTGGCCTCATTGGCATACTCCAAGGTTAGGAATTCAGCGGGTTGGCCGTCGATCTCCAGGTGTTGCAAGCCGCGATAGCGACCCACGCCATGATCAATATGTACTACCGGGGCGCCTATACGCAGTTCCGCCAGGTTTTTAACTGCATTGTCTGCGTCGTCCTTAGCTTTCTTGCGGCGACGCTGCTGTAGTACCCGTTCGCCGAATAGCTGCGGCTCAGCGATTAAATTAATGGAGGGGTCAGTAAGTAGCAGCCCTTGGTCAAGGGGGGCGACGGTGATGCCGATGGCTTCATCGCTGTACAGGAACGCCTCCCAGCTGGCAAAGGCTGGGGGAGCCAGGTGAATGCCTTTAAGGAGTTCCAGCAATGCCTCACGGCGCCCGCCACTTTCCGCGCAGAAAAGCACCCGCCCAGAGCATTCCATCAGGTAGCTTTCCAGAGCTGCCATGGGTTGTTCAGCTTTACCATCTACGGGTAGGGTCGGCGGTACCAGGGTGGCAAAATTGTAGTTGCCCTGACTATTCGGCAGAGTATCGGTGGAGAAAATGGCTCTCGGCATGGACTTGAGGGCACCGTTGAATTCATCCACATCGAGCAGGATGTGACGGGGTTGTAGTATAGGGCGAGTCAGGTCGCCGCAGCGGCTCTCATAGCGATTGCTGACCTCACGCCAGAAGCTTTCTATTGCTGCTTGGATATCCCCCTGAATGAATGCCTGGCTGTTCTCGGGAAGGTAGTCGAAGAGGTTCGCGCATTTATTATCGAAGAATAGCGGCAGGTAGTATTCAATACCCGCTGGGGCTATGCCCGCGCTGATATCCTGGTAGATAGGTACCAGGCTGGGGTCGGCCTGGAATTGCTCATGCCAGTTCTGCAGGAAGCCGGAAAGTCCGGCTTTGTGCATGGGAAATTCCCGCGCGGGGAGCAGATGAATCGTTTCCACCTTGTCCACAGTGCGCTGGGTTTCTGGGTCAAAAGTGCGCAAGGATTCGATTTCATCGTCAAACAAATCGATGCGATAGGGCAGCGGGCTGCCCATGGGAAATATATCCATTAAGGAGCCGCGCACGGCAAATTCACCATGCTCATAAACGGTGTCCACGCAGTGATAGCCCGCCTGCTCCAATAAGCGCCGCTGGATGTCGATATCAAATTGTTGCCCCTCGCTCAGGATCAGGGCGTTGCCGGCAACATAGTCGCACGGGGGTAGGCGGTGCATCAGGGTACTTACCGGCACTATCACAATGCCGCTGCCCATTTTGGGCATTCGATAAAGGGTGGCAAGGCGGTCGGAAATGATGTCCTGGTGAGGTGAGAAAGTATCGTAGGGAAGTATCTCCCAGTCAGGGAAATGAAAGATCTCAAGTGGCTGTTCCGGGCCGTCATCTCGCTGAGGTTTGTTAAAAAATTTCAATTGCACCTCTAATCGGTGCGCCTCAAGGCTATCTCCAGTGATCAGCAGTGTCGGGGATTTGCTGTTGCGAGCTGCGTTTAATACGGCGAGCGCGGCCGCTGCGCCATGCAGCTGCCCCCAGAATTGCCGGTCATTGCGGTTGAGAAACTTTGGTGGAGTCAGGGGCTGTATATCGGTCATCTTTCCTTATATATCCGCGCTTTCATCTGCTGTAGTGCCAGGGGCGGCTATTGTAGCCGTGAAAGGGTCTGGCTGCAGTCTATGTTAACCGTGCCTGTGCTTTGGGTTGCGAACGGCTACGCTTTTTTTGATATTGCACTACATCCGGCAGCGGGCTAGCGAAAAGGTAGTTTTACTACATTTTTTTGACTTTTTTTTGCCCAGTTGCGTAGGCATAGGTGAATACTGATAATGCGCAGCCACATGGCCCTGGTGAGGTATCAGGCCGTGATTTCCTGCCTATTAATATTTTGCAGAGGTGTCTGACAGTGACTCAGAAGCGACCGAAGCCCGCGGACTTTTTCAAGGACTGGAAGCAGCGTGAAGCGCTGGCCGAATCCATGATCCCGATGATCGGAAAGCTCAACCGCGAGCAAAACGTCGGTATTTATATGTACGGCCGCAACCTGGTAAATCGCTCAGTTCTGAGCATTATGAAAGCGCACCGTTTCGTGCGTCAGGTTGAGGAGAATGAACTCTCCGAGTTTGAAACCTTCCCTGTGTTGGAAGCTATCTGCAAATTGGACCTGGGTCCTGTACACATTGACCTGGGAACCCTGACCAATAAATTTATGCGCGACGATCGCAATCTGTCTGTAGACGATTTCGTACGTGAGGAACTGGCGGATGCCAGTGGTGCTGGCAAGCCTTTGCCTGAGCCCAAGGATGTAGTGATCTACGGCTTTGGCCGTATCGGTCGCTTGGTTGCTCGTTTGCTGGTTGACAAAGCTGGCAGCGGCGACGTCCTGCGCCTGCGCGCAATCGTGCTGCGTAAGGGCAAGGCCCCGAATGATCTGGTGAAGCGCGCCTCCCTGCTGCGTCGCGATTCCGTACACGGCGCCTTCCAGGGCACTATCCGCGTGGATGAGGAGACTAGCTCCTTGATCTGCAACGGTAATGAGATCAAGGTCATCTATGCCAACTCTCCGCAGGAGGTGGATTACACCGAGCACGGTATTAACGATGCAATCATCGTGGATAGCACCGGTGTATGGCGTGACGAAGATGGCCTGAGTCAGCACCTGGAAAGCCCAGGTGCTTCCAAAGTGATCCTGACCGCTCCGGGTAAAGGCGATATCAAGAATATCGTTTACGGTATCAACAACGGTGACATCAAGCCAGAAGACAAGATCCTTTCCGCAGCATCCTGTACCACTAACGCTATCGTGCCGGTACTGAAGGCTATGATGGACGGCTACGGTGTTGAGCATGGCCACGTGGAAACCGTGCATGCATATACCAACGACCAGAACCTGATCGACAACTACCACAAGGGTGAGCGTCGCGGTCGCGCAGCTGCGTTGAATATGGTTCTGACTGAGACCGGCGCTGCCAAAGCTGTCGCCAAGGCGCTGCCAGAGCTAAAGGGCAAGCTCACTGGTAATGCGATTCGTGTTCCGACCCCGAACGTTTCCATGGCGATCCTCAACCTGAATTTGGGCAAAGAGGCCACCAAGGAAGAGCTGAATGAGTACATGCGCGAAGTGGCTCTGCACTCTCCGCTGCGTCAGCAGATCGACTACACCAACTCTCCGGAAGTAGTGTCCAGCGATTTTGTTGGCTCCCGTCGTGCCTGCGTATTCGATTCCAATGCAACAATCGTTGACGGTAAGAATGCGGTGCTTTACTGCTGGTACGATAATGAGTTCGGTTACAGCTGTCAGGTGGTTCGCTGCCTGGAAGATATGGCCGGCGTTCGTTACGAGTTGTTCCCCAAGAAAGACTGAGGCGTCAGCTGAAAGTCTCCAGGTCGGTCTCAGGGGCCGGCCAGTGGGGTGAGGCGGCTCTCGTAGCCGTCCGCCCGGATCTCTCCAAATCCCTGTTTTTCCAGTAAAAATTTCTCAACTTAGTGTTAGTTAGAGACTTCCCAGGCTGGTAAAGCCTCTGTCCCATCTTTATAATGCGCGCGATTTTGCGGGGCGGCCGTGCGCCGAGAAGTTAGCGCGCACAACCTTTTAGTTAGCTTCCTTCCGCCCGGTCTACGGGTGAAACGGCATAAGCCCTCGCTACATGGAATTCCACAGTATGGCTCGCCAGTCTGGGATCGACTGTTTGTCAGTTTGAACCCGGAACGGTGGGCCGTATTGCAATTTTATAAACTAGAAACTTAGGCATAGGCGTATGAGAAAGATCCGTCGGGGATTGGACTTACCCATATCCGGCGCGCCCGAGCAGGTCATCCACAAAGGGCCTGCGATCAAGACCGTTGCTGTTCTCGGTCCCGATTATCACGGGATGAAACCGACAATGGCGGTGGCTGTAGGGGATCGCGTCAATCTTGGTCAGCTACTGTTCAGTGACAAAAAAACCGAAGGTGTGCGCTACACAGCGCCGGCCGCTGGTCGTATTGTTGCTATTAATCGCGGTGCCCGCCGTGTTCTGCAATCCGTTGTGATTGGCATTGACGGCGATGCAGCAGAACAGTTCCAAAGCTACAGCGCAGATAAACTGTCTGGTCTGACGCGCGAACAGGTCGTTGAGAACCTGGTTGAATCCGGTATGTGGACCGCACTGCGCACCCGCCCGTTCAGCCGCGTTCCCGCCCTGGACGCTAAACCGGAAGCGGTGTTTATCAATGCGATGGACACCAATCCTCTGGCTGCCAACCCAGAAGTGGTCATTGCCGAGAACCCCAAAGCCTTCTCTCAGGGCGTTGAGATTCTTTCCAAGCTGGCGGAAACCACTTACGTCTGTACCGCCCCTGATGCAGATATCCCCGTACCGAGCGCTGCGAATATTCGCCGCGAAGCTTTTGCCGGCCCCCATCCGGCAGGTCTGTCCGGTACCCATATCCACTACTTGAACCCGGTTTCCGGTTCTCGCAGTGTATTCACCATTAATTACCAGGATGTGATTGCCGTAGGCAAACTATTTGCCACCGGTAAACTGTTCACCGATCGCGTTGTTTCCCTGGCCGGCCCTCAAGTCAAGCAGCCGCGTCTTCTGCGCACTCGTCTCGGCGCCAGCCTGGAAACTTTGACTTCCGGTGAGTTGAAAGGTGATAACGACCGCGTTATTTCCGGCTCGGTATTTGGCGGTCGTACTGCTGAAGGTCCTTTGGGTTACCTGGGCCGTTACCACAACCAGATTTCTGTTCTGGAAGAGGGCGATGAGCGCCCATTCCTGCACTACCTGCGTGCCGGTAACAAGCGTTTCTCCGTATTCCCGATTTACCTCTCGCGCCTGTTCAAGAACAGGCTGTTCAATTTCACTACCAGTACCAACGGTTCCGAGCGTGCCATGGTACCGGTTGGCACTTATGAGAAGGTCATGCCGCTGGACGTACTGCCGACCCAGCTACTGCGCTCCCTGATCGTGGGTGATACCGCTATGGCCCAGAAACTGGGTGCTCTGGAGTTGGATGAGGAAGATCTGGCGCTGTGCACCTTTGTGTGTCCGGGCAAGTACGAATACGGCCCCATTTTGCGGGACAACCTGACCCGTATTGAGAAGGAGGGGTAAGTATGCTGCGTAAATTCCTCGATTCAATCGAACCAAAATTTCATAAAGGCGGTAAGTTCGAAAAGTTCTACGCCCTGTTTGAAGCGATTGACACCGGTCTGTTTCAGCCGGCAGACAAGACCAAAACTACTGCTCATGTGCGCGATGGTATCGACCTGAAGCGTATTATGATCACGGTTTGGGCTTGTGCGATGATCCCTGCCTTCTATGGTATGTGGAATATCGGCTTCCAGGCCAACACCATTCTCGAAGGTATGACCAATCCGGATCTGTCCGGCTGGCGCCACGCCATTATTGGTGCTTTGACCTCCTACAACCCAGCTAGCCTGTGGGACAACTTTGTCTACGGAGCCATGTACTTCCTGCCGATTTATGCGGTCACCTTTATTGTGGGTGGTATCTGGGAAGTGTTGTTCGCCGCTGTGCGCGGTCACGAAGTGAACGAAGGCTTCTTCGTAACCTCCATCCTGTTCGCCTTGACCTGTCCGCCGGATCTGCCTCTGTGGATGGTGGCTATGGGCATCAGCTTCGGTGTGGTTATCGGTAAGGAAGTATTCGGTGGTACCGGCAAGAACTTCCTCAACCCGGCTCTTACCGGCCGTGCCTTCGTATTCTTTGCCTATCCGGCAGCAATGTCTGGCGATGCAGTATGGACTGCGGTTGACGGCTATACCGGTGCTACTGCGCTGTCTGTTATGGCCAGCGAAGGTATCCAGAACGGTATCGTCAATGCTGCTGTTGGCCAGGTAACCTGGTTCGACGCTTTCTTCGGTCAGATCCATGGTTCCATTGGTGAAACTTCTACCCTGGCCATCCTGATTGCCGGCGTAATCCTGATGGGCATGAAGATCGCCAGCTGGCGCATCGTAGCCGGCACTCTGCTGGGCATGATGGCCACTGCGTTTATGTTCAACATGATCGGTTCCGAAACCAACCCAATGTTCCAGGTACCCTGGTACTGGCACCTGGTAGTGGGTGGTTTCGCCTTCGGTCTGATCTTTATGACCACTGACCCTGTATCTGCAGCGATGACCAATATCGGCCGCTGGTGGTACGGCATCCTGATTGGGGTGATGGTTGTCCTGATTCGTGTGGTGAACCCGGCCTTCCCGGAAGGCATGATGCTGGCGATCCTGTTCGCCAACCTGTTCGCTCCGCTGTTTGACCACTTTGTGGTGCAGTCCAATATCAAACGGAGGTTGGCACGTGGCTAATAAAGATTCCGTAACCGGTACTCTGATTGTCGCGCTGGTAATGTGCCTGGTGTGCTCCGTGGTGGTTTCCACTGCGGCGGTAATGCTGAAGCCTGCCCAGCAGGCGAATGCCGAGCTGGACATGAAGCGCAATGTACTGATGGCAGGGGGCCTGCTAAAGGATTCCCACGCTAGCAAAGCTGAGGTTGAGAAGGCCTTCGCGGATATTCAGATCAAATATGTTGACCTGAATACCGGCAAGTTCACCGATCAGGCTCCGGCTGGTGGTAGCGGTCGTGCCGCTTCCAAAATTGCCTCTGCCAGCGAGAAGCTGCCCGCTGATGAGGACACGGCCAAAATTATCCGTCGGGAAAATACTAAAGAGGTATACCTGGTAGAGAAAGACGGCAAGCTGGATAAGATCATTCTGCCTATCCGTGGTTACGGCCTATGGGGCACCCTGTATGGCTTTCTCGCACTCGAGAGCAATCTCGACACCGTAGCAGGCCTCGGCTTCTACGAGCATAAGGAAACTCCCGGACTCGGTGGCGAAGTGGACAATCCCAACTGGAAAGCCCAGTGGATTGGCAAAAAGGTCTTCGATACCGATGGCAACGTTGACATCAACGTGATCAAGGGACAGGTAAACCCTGACAGCCCAGATGCGATTCACGAAGTAGATGGTTTGTCTGGTGCGACTCTGACCAGTAAGGGTGTTGATAACCTGGTGAACTTCTGGTTGGGTAACCAGGGTTATGGTCCCTTCCTGAAAAACCTGAAAGCAGGGGAGGCATAAGCATGAAAATCAAAGAGACTCTGCTAGAGCCGATTTTTAACAACAACCCGATCGCGCTGCAGATCCTGGGTATCTGTTCTGCACTAGCTGTTACCAGCTCACTGCAGGTTACCCTGGTAATGTGTATCGCTCTGACCTCGGTTGTGGCCTGTTCCAACGTTGCGGTATCTCTGATCCGCAGCCAGATCCCGAACAGCATCCGTATCATTGTACAGATGACCGTGATTGCCTCCCTGGTAATCCTGGTTGACCAGCTGATCAAGGCCCTGGCTTACGACATCTCCAAGCAGCTGTCCGTATTCGTTGGCCTGATCATTACCAACTGTATCGTAATGGGCCGTGCGGAAGCCTTCGCTATGAAGAACCCGCCACTGCCCAGCTTTTTTGATGGTCTTGGAAACGGTCTGGGTTATAGCGTAATCCTGATCGGTCTCGCGGTAATCCGTGAACTCTTCGGTGCCGGTAAACTGTTTGGTGTGGATATCCTGACTACCGTGAGCAATGGTGGTTGGTACATCCCTAACGGCCTACTGTTATTGCCGCCGAGTGCATTCTTCCTGATCGGCTTGTTCATTTGGGCAATTCGCGCCTGGAAGCCTGCCCAGGTTGAGCAGGATGAGTTCAAGATTGCGCCTAATTCCCAAGCGCAGGAGGCCTAATCCGTGGAACATTATATTTCTTTGATTATCCGCGCCGTTTTCGTTGAAAACATGGCGTTGGCCTTCTTCCTCGGTATGTGTACCTTCCTGGCGGTATCGAAGAAGATTGAGGCCGCTATTGGCCTGGGTGTTGCGGTTATTGTGGTACTGACTTTGACAGTACCGGTGAACAACCTGATCTACACCTACCTGCTGAAAGACGGTGCGCTGGCCTGGGCCGGCTACCCCGACGTGGACCTGAGCTTCCTCGGCCTGCTGTCTTACATCGGCGTAATTGCAGCACTGGTTCAGATCCTGGAGATGTTCCTGGATAAATACGTACCGGCGCTCTACAACGCTTTGGGTGTATTCCTGCCGCTGATTACCGTGAACTGCGCCATCATGGGTGCCTCTCTGTTCATGGTTGAACGGGAATATGCGTTTGGTGAGAGTGTTGCCTATGGCTTCGGTGCTGGCCTCGGCTGGGCACTGGCGATTACCGCACTGGCCGGTATTCGTGAAAAGCTGAAGTACAGTGACGTACCGGATGGCCTGAAAGGCCTGGGTATCACCTTCGTAACCGTTGGTCTGATGTCCCTGGGCTTCATGTCCTTCGGCGGCATCGATATCTAAGCGGGGAAAACAATAGAATGAGTATTGAAATTATCCTCGGCGTAGCGATGTTTACCGTTATCGTACTGGCGCTGGTAGCGGTGATCCTTGCGGCCCGCTCGCGCCTGGTAAACACCGGCAACGTCAATATCCTGGTTAATGGTGAGAAGACTCTCACCGTACCGGCCGGCGGCAAGCTGCTGCAAACCCTGGCTGCTAACAACCTGTTCCTGGCCTCCGCCTGTGGTGGCGGCGGCAGCTGTGCGCAATGTGTATGTAAAGTGACTGCGGGTGGTGGTGATATGCTGCCCACCGAAGCGGCACACTTTACTCCGCGAGATGCAAAGGAAGGTAAGCGTCTTTCCTGTCAAGTTGCTGTTAAGCAGGATATGGAAATCGAAGTACCGGAAGAGGTATTTGGTGTGAAACAGTGGGAGTGCACTGTGGAATCCAATCCAAACGTAGCCACCTTTATTAAAGAGCTGACCCTGCGTCTGCCTGAAGGTGAAAACGTTGACTTCCGTGCGGGTGGTTACGTGCAGTTGGAGGCTCCGCCCCACCACGTAAAATTTGCTGACTTCGAAGTAGAAGACCAATACCGCGGTGACTGGGAGCATTTCGGCTTCTTCAAGCTGGAGTCCAAGGTTACTGAGCCTGTGGTACGTGCCTACTCTATGGCCAACTACCCGGAAGAGAAGGGTGTTGTTAAATTCAACATCCGTATCGCGACTCCGCCGCCGCGCACGGAAGGTGTGCCCCCTGGCCAGATGTCTTCCTACGTGTTCAGCCTCAAGCCGGGTGACAAGATCAAGGTATACGGACCCTTCGGTGAATTCTTCGCCAAGGAAACCGATAACGAGATGGTCTTTATTGGTGGTGGTGCCGGTATGGCACCGATGCGTTCACACATCTTCGACCAGCTCAAGCGCTTGCACTCCAAGCGCAAGATCAGCTTCTGGTATGGCGCTCGCTCCCTGCGCGAAATGTTCTATGAAGATGACTACAACGGCCTGGCTTCTGAGTTTGACAATTTCCAGTGGCACGTGGCTCTGTCCGACCCACAACCTGAGGACAACTGGACTGGTTACACAGGATTCATTCACAACGTAGTGTATGAAAACTACCTGAAAGACCACCCGGCTCCGGAAGATTGTGAGTACTACATGTGTGGGCCGCCCATGATGAACGCCGCAGTAATCAATATGCTCAAAGACTTGGGCGTGGAGGATGAAAATATCCTCCTCGATGACTTCGGTGGTTAAACGGGGAGCTTAGTTTGCTAAACGCAATCAAAGCCCCGAAAAAAGCAAAAACAGGGCCCGTTCTTCCGGCCCTGTTTTTGCTTTGTGTGGCTGTAATTTTTTCTGCTTGTACACCGACACCTGAGAACTGGCAACTCAGTGGCCGCACCATGGGCACCACTTATCACATCACGGTTGTCGATGTTCCCCGAGGTGTTGAGCACAGCCAGTTGCAGACGCTGATCGATAGTGAGCTGCAACAGGTCAACCAGGAGATGTCCACTTACATCAATGATTCCGAGTTGATGCGTTTTAATCGCAGTCCTGTGGGTGAGGCCATTCCGGTTAGCGAACCGCTCGCCGATATTGTGCAGATGTCTCTGGATATCTATCGTCGCAGCGAAGGCGCCTTTGAGGTGACTGTGGGACCCCTGGTTAACTTGTGGGGTTTTGGCCCTCAACCAGAACCAGAGCGGATTCCCACCGATGCGGATATTGCCCGTTTGCAGCAGGTAGTGGGCTCTGATGCACTCGAGGTGACTCGTGAACCGGATACCATCACCCGCAATCGTCCAGTAGAGATTGACCTATCGGCCATCGCCAAAGGGCACGGCGTGGATCGGGTTGCGATGTTGTTGGAGCGGCAGGGAATTCTTAACTATCTGGTCGAAATCGGTGGTGAACTGCGTACCCTTGGTATGAATCCAAAAGGTAAGGCTTGGCGAATTGGCATTGAGGCGCCTGACTCAATGGGTCAAATGGTTCAGGAATCAATTGCTGTGAGTGGTAAAGCAGTGGCCACCAGTGGTGATTATCGCAATTATTACGAGCGCGACGGGGTACGTTATGCGCATAGCATAGATCCGCGTACTGGTCGCCCGCTAAAGCACCGATTGGCGTCGGTGACTGTTATAGCGGATACCTGTGCTGAGGCAGATGGTTTGGCCACTGCACTGAATGTACTTGGGGTCGAAGCGGGAATGGCTTTGGCAGAGCGTGAAAAGCTGGCTGTCTTTATGCTGGTGAAAACTGACAAGGGGTTTGAAGAGCGGTATAGCACCGCTTTTGCCCCTTACCTTGAGAGGTCTGAGTAGTGACAATATTTATATTTGCATTTGTTGCCATGCTACTGGTCGTTGCAGGGATGGCCCTTGGTGCCATGGTTCAAAACAAACCCCTGAAGGGTTCCTGTGGCGGGCTGAATAATATCGGCATGAAGCAGGACTGCACCATTTGTGGTGGCAACGATGACGAGTGCGAAAAAGAGCAAGAGCGCCAGCGCCAAAAAGGCATGGCTACTGAAGATCTCGCTTATGACGCAACCAAGCGCAAGTAAGCATCTTCCCTCCCAAGCCCGGGATCAACGGGCTTGTTGTTTTATGTCATTGGCATATTGTTGCTGATAATCGTAATTAAATAATGAGTGAGCAGCGCTCTCGCGTATCTCACTCCGTTTGGAAAACAGAATTTAGAGCATTTGATGGCAGAGCAAAAGTTTGATCTGGTTGTAATTGGTTCGGGCCCTGCAGGTGAGGCCGCCGCGATGAGTGCCGCTAAGAAGGGCATGCGCGCAGCAGTTATTGAAAAGCGCCAAGTAGTAGGTGGCAACTGTACTCATAAGGGCACCATCCCTTCCAAGGCCTTGCGCCATTCGGTCAAACAGCTGATGCGTTACAACACTCAAAGCGTGTTTCGCGCACTGGGTGAGCCTCGTCGCCTTACTTTCCCGCAGGTGATGCAAACGGTCAACAAGGTCATTTCCTACCAAGTGGAAATGCACACTTCTTTTTATGCGCGTAATCGTGTTGAGTTGATTGTTGGTGAAGCCAAATTCCGCGATGCTAACAGTGTGGAAGTGCAGCTGCCGGATGGTGCCACAGAAATTGTTACCGCAAAGAAATTTATTATTGCTACTGGCTCCCGTCCGTATCGCCCGGCAGATGTAAATTTTGGTCACGAGCGCGTCTACGATAGCGATATGATTTTGGATATGCAGCATACCCCGCATTCCATCATGATTTATGGTGCGGGAGTGATTGGCTGTGAATACGCCTCAATTTTCGCCGGCTTGGGTGTAAAGGTGGACCTGATTAATACCCGCAGCAGTTTGCTGGAATTTCTGGATGATGAAATCTCAGATGCATTGAGCTACCACTTGCGAGATATGGGCGTAACCGTTCGCCATCAGGAAGAGTATGCACAAGTACTGCCCAACGAGCAGGGCGTAATTATGGAGATGCAATCCGGTAAGCGTATCCACGCTGACGCATTGCTTTGGTGTAACGGCCGTACTGGTAATACCAACTCCTTAGGCCTGGAAAATGTTGGCCTAGAAGCCAATCACCGCGGCCAGCTAAGTGTTGATGACCATTACTGTACAGAAGTGGAAAATATTTACGCGGTAGGGGATGTGATTGGCTGGCCGAGCCTCGCTAGTGCTTCATATGACCAGGGGCGGGCTGTGGCGGCTGCCATTGCAGGGCGTGGTCACCGTGTAATCGAAGATGCACCTACAGGTATTTACACGCTTCCAGAAATTTCCTCGGTCGGTAAAACGGAATCTGAGCTGACTGCTGCTAAAGTACCCTATGAAGTCGGCCGTGCTCTCTTCAAGCACACAGCACGTGCGCAGATCTCCGGTGAGCGGGTGGGTATGCTCAAAATCCTGTTCCATATTGAAACCCATGAAATTCTGGGTATTCACTGCTTTGGTGCTGAGGCTGCAGAAATTGTGCATATTGGCCAGGCCATAATGAAGCAGCCTTCACCGCATAATACGATTGATTATTTCGTAAACACCACCTTTAACTACCCCACCATGGCAGAAGCGTACCGCAGTGCTGCATTGGATGGGCTTAATCGGGTTGCACGACTATGACAGAGCCCTCACCACATGAGTTTCAGGAACTGGTGAAAGGGTTCTTTGAAAAGATTCCTTTTAACCAACAAATCGGACTTGAAATGCGCTCCCTGGACCTGGAGGCACTCACACTTTCAGCGGGGTTTGATCTGCGCCCGGAACTGATTGGCAATGTCTGGAAAAAAATTCTTCACGGTGGCGTAATCGCCACCGCCCTGGATACCGTCGGTGGTCTTACTGCTATGGTAGCCGCTTACCAGCGTATGGGTGACGTACATTGGAAGGAAAAAGCTGATCGCTTATCTAAGCTCGGTACCGTGGATATGCGTGTGGACTACCTAAAACCAGGCAGGGGGGAGCACTTCCTCTGTGAAGGTTCTATCCTACGTACTGGCAACAAGCTGGTAGTTGCACGTATGGAGCTAAGTAATGATAAGGAAGAGTTGATTGCTACTGGCACAGCAACCTTTTTATATTGAATGGCGGCTGAGCCAGAGATAGGTTTGGTCAACCAAGCTGTCTAGCCACTTATTCTTTTAAAGGACGCCTTGTACCATGAGTGAGATACTCGCTTTTGCCGTTATATCGCTTTTATTGGTTATATCTCCAGGGCCAAATAGCGTCCTCATACTCAAGACTGTAACAGGCCAGGGGTTAAGGCCGGGCCTGGATAATATTCTTGGACTGGTCTCAGCCACCTTCGCTCACGGAGCTATTTCCATTCTCGGCTTGTCGGCGATTATTGTCCAGTCAGCTGAGCTTTATACTGTAATAAAATACCTCGGTGCAGCATACCTAGTTTATTTGGGTGTAAAGACAATTGTCTCTACTTTCTCGAAGGAGGCGAAGCACAGTCTTACAAATAGACCAAAGCTAGGAGCAGCTCAACAAGGCTCCCATATAAATTTTGTTGAAGGCTTTTTAACCCAGATCCTCAATCCCAAAGTATCAATGTTTTATCTTGCAGCTTTCCCCCAGTTTCTCCAGGTGGAAACAACAAGTTATTATCAGGCATTCCTGCTGGTTTCTGTTCATGCCTCTATTATATTTCTATGGTTTTTAGGAATGGCTTTGGTGCTGTCTAAATGGAAGCAGTCCTCAGTCAGAGGCAAGTTTCAACGCTGGATTTTACGCTTAAGTGGGAGTTTGCTCATAGGTTTTGGTGGCTTGGTTGTTCGTCAGGATGCTTGAGAAATACTTTACTTTGGGTATATGAGTTTCTAACAGGGAATAAGCTTTGAAAATTATTCAGTGCGATGAAAGCTACGTATCAGATTTGGCTTCCATTTTTGACGAATATAGAGTGTTTTGTGGCTACACATCGGATTTGGTGAGAACAGAGAAATTTCTAGGTAAATTGTTATCTAGCAAAGCCTCCGCTCTTTTTATCGCCGTAGATTTGAAGACTGCAGGGATAATGGGTTTTGTAAATCTCTATCCAAGCTATTCTTCCCTTGCACTCTCGCGCTTGTGGATTCTTAATGATTTAGGAGTATCAAGCCGCTTTAGAGGAAGAGGAGTGTCTAAGCAACTCATTCAGACTGCGATAAATTTTGCAAAGGAAACAAAAGCCATTCGTATTGAGCTTAAAACAGAGATAGGAAATAGCCGTGCAAGGCAGTTATATCACTCCTTAGGCTTCGAAATCGATCATGACAATGTGTACTACAGAGTACCTTGTTAAAGTTCTATTGCTTCTTTAATCACATATGTAATGTGCACCAAAAATAATGAGTTCTTAATGGGTGTCTGATCCATTGTTTGGACTGAATTTGTTTTTTAATATTAAGTTAGGGAAGAATAGCGAGATAAGTAAATGTAGCATTGCCCTTAGGTCTTTGTAGAGTTGATATATTTTTTCAGGTTTTACTTCATTTTAAGATTATGGGTTAATATCAATTGAAGATTCTGTTTTTGGGTTAATGGTAAGGCATGTCTAGCTAAAAAATTGCTTTCAATATTTTTCACGATTCCACTGAGCAGCTAAAGTTGGGTTTGATTTAAGTGGCAAGCACAATAATTTTACTTGTTATTGATCTTGCGTGTGTTTCAGGGGTGTATTAACTTTTGGCTCCGCTCACTCATAGTCTACTTTCGCCACTTAAATGTATTCATGCCTGGCTATTAGTGACACAGTCCTTTAAGTTTCTCAAGGCTTGGCATTTCATGGCGCTATTCCTGCACTCTAATTACAAATCTTAACTACAATCTGGTAATATCGAACATATTCATCCGGCCCAATTTCAACACAATAGGAGCTAATTTTTAGTTTGGAGTGGGCGATGAAAAAATTCTATTATATATTTGGTTGCTACTTTCCTCGGGCAGCGTTTGTGCCGAAGTTTTCAATATTAAGGCTGAACCAGGCAGCGGAAGCCGTATTAAGTAAGTGGGGATATCTTGGTAAGTGATGCTTGTAGTCGCAGTTTGGTCAGCGCAAGGGCAGTGGATTCAGAGTAGGGAAAGGTGGGAGCTAGGCTTCTGGTGATTGAGGAGTTGTTCTGGGGTGTTGAATATACTTTACTCTTTTATGTCGTACCAATTTGGCTAGCTGGCTCTTGGTGTTTTGTTTAGCTCTCCTCTTCAGCCAATAGTCTTGGTGGTTTATACTTTTACTAGTGGGTAGTCCATGGTTACCGCGATTATACTTTTGAGGAAGGAGAGCTAGATATCAAGCCGTTTCATCTATCGTTCGTTGTTCCAGACCTAGAAAAGGCAAGGGAGTTCTACGTAAACCTACTTGGCTGTGCTGTAGGCCGAGATACAGGAGAATGGATTGATATAATATTCTATGGGCATCAAATTACTATACATCAAGAAAAGGATGGAATGGTAGCCAAGCCAATAGATCACTTTGGCCCATTACTAGAGAAAAAACAGTGGAGTGAAATATTAGCTTTACTCAAAGACAATTCGATCCCATTTGTACTGGAACCACTAGTGAGAGGTGAGGATTCTGAAAATGAGGCTGGTAAATTTGTGGTTAAAGATCCGGCGGGCAATTTACTTGAGTTTAAATACTACAATAATTTTTCAGGCACTGTGGCTGGTAACAATAAATAAAAAAGACAGCTAATAGCTATAGCTGTGTATTACTTAGCAAGTTAGTTCGACAATCCAGACTTGATGCATCTTGCAGTCTAATCAAGTTCAACCTGTTTATCTTTATTGAAGATCAATTCGAGGTGTTTCCCGGTGGGGAAGCATTGTGAGCGATGCCTGGTGCCTGGCGGCAGAGTAAGTGATGGGCTTTAATGGGGAAGGCGGGCAATAGGCTCTTAAAGCTTGGGGGCTTTTCAATTTATTCAGGGTGCTCGAATTTCATATTAAAGGATGTAGCTGATTCTCAATTTTTCTAAGTATTCTATTCGGCCATTAGACTAGACGATTTGTACTTCTGTTTTGTAGGTGTCCAGGGGTACATGTTTTCAATAGGGTTGCCAGATTCTGATTAAGATTGAATAAATAACTGTACTAACTATGACAGCAGCCCAATTTCCTTAATTGTGGTTATTAATGCCTAACTTATCAGCGATTAGATAATCTAAGCTAAATCGACCGGGACCTGTAGTTATTAACCATACAAATAAAATAATATATAAAACTTGGGGTAAGTAAATAAACCAGCTCAGCCAATCCAATGGCCCTATGTCTTTGGGAATGACCTGCTCAATTTCAACGGTGGTGATAGCGACAATCATTACGATAATTAATACAATCGCAACAATTGTTGAAAAAAGCCCTACTATTAATAGTAATCCACCAAAAAATTCTACAGAAGCTAAAAATATAGCCATAAATTCATGAAAGGGCACTCCTATTTCTTTCATTAAATTTATTAGATCTGCATGCCTCTCGGGTACAAATAGCTTGTTATACCCAGATACTGAGAAGAATAATCCCAATGACACACGTGCCACCAAGATAGGTATCCATTCCCAGCTATGAGCACCAACAAGTATTTTCTTTGTCAGTGGAGAATCTTGTGTAAACATAAGCGCCCTCTTATATAGCTATATTCTAACTGTTAATTTTAATTTTAAAGTCTTCCCTGCAGCCTGTACCAAATGTTGGAGTATTTTCATTCTCACCTTTTTCATTCTTACTCAGAGGTGCGTATGTTTTAACGTCTTTTTTATTGGGGCCGTTTGCTAACAAGTAATCATCTCAGTCATTAGTATTGCGTCGTCAATAAATTATTTTTATTTAGGTATTAAGCGCAGCTAAATTAGCTGGCGCAGACGCAAATTGCCTTACTCGTTATACATCGAATCGGCATGATTACGCATATCCTAAATGCAAGCGATTTATCTTGGCTGCGCACTCACCTTCAGATGCGAAAGCTAGAGAGATTAAAAAACACGACAAATGCAATACAATTTGCAATGCTTCCACCATCTTAGCCTATTTAAATGTCAGGGCAAATCAAATCGATGATTGACCTTTTCCGCGCCATATGACGTGTTTGTGGTTAGGAAGCCCACAGACCTCCTTATCCAATGGAAGCTTTGGTGCTATTTCTAATTTTTGCCGGAACTCACTCATGGTCAAGCGTGGAGATGGATCAGAATATCCTGTAGTCCTTTTGCAATCGTGGTGAATAAAAAATTGGTAAGGAACAGGAAGCAATGAGTGGCTATATCAAGGAGAGAGATTTTAATGGTGAGAAATGTACAAATGAAAAATGCCGCCTGGTTTAATTCAAGAATTTATAAGAGACTCGGACAAAAACAAGCGCAAAAAAGCTTACTCTTTCTTCTTTAAAGGTTTGCCCCTTTTCCTTCCACTTCTGTAACCGAAATATTATCCCCAATTGTTATTCTTTACCGTTTCGGTATTTTGGACCAATCTCTTTCTTTTCTAGCGGTGCTCAAATTGCGGTGGGCATTCCTTGATGAGTTCGCTTGGAAAGTGGCTTAAAGCCGGAAGGTAAGGTTGGGGCCAGGGTTGTGTTCTTTGTATAGTAGGTATGATAAATTTTGTAAATATAAAGATGCATAATATAGTACAGCTATTTTTGAATTAACTATTAACCTCTTTAAGAGATCATAAATTGAATATTAAAATTCGTAATGAAAGTGGTGGAGATGCTGAGACAATCCACCGAGTTACAGCCCTAGCATTTCAGGATGCTCCACATAGTGATCACACTGAGCAGCTTATTGTGGAGGGTCTTCGCAAGGCAGGTGCATTATCTTTATCTCTGGTGGCTGAGTCAGGTGGAGAAATTGTAGGTCACGTTGCCATTTCAGCAGTAAACATTTCTGATAACTCGACCAACTGGTTTGGACTTGGGCCGATCTCGGTATTGCCAGAGTATCAAGGAAGGGGAGTTGGCTCGAAACTTATGGAGAAAGCTCTTGCAGACCTTAAAGAAAAGGGGGCAGAGGGTTGTGTAGTACTTGGGGATCCTAATTATTATGGGCGCTTTGGCTTCAAGGTGATCGATGGATTGGTTTTGCCAGGGGTTCCAGCAGAGTACTTCCAGGTACTGTCATTTGGTGGCAATTTTCCGCAGGGAGAGGTTGCGTACCACGAGGCATTCTGGGTACAAGGTTAAGAATCGGCCACGTTGATTGGCTACTTAGCCTTGTTAAGCCTTGCCGTTTTTTTAAGTCTTTTTCTATCAGCTTGTCAAGGAGGCTTTAAATTGACAAATGTTATTACAAATCGGATACGTGTTTCCCCAAAAAACAATAAGATAAGCAAATCTTTAATTGAGATGCTTTTATTTGAAATTAACCATTTTAGCTACGGGAAAGCTTTATACTCCGTCTGCACCGGCAGAAACTTTACTGATTTTGTATTTTGTTCACGGCGACCTTTTGACCCTCCTAATTTGGATAAGATACTCAGCCATAATGATGTTTGGCTATTGACGTCAGACGAAGGTGGTTTTCA
This sequence comes from Microbulbifer variabilis ATCC 700307, assembly GCF_000380565.1. Lineage (GTDB taxonomy): Bacteria > Pseudomonadota > Gammaproteobacteria > Pseudomonadales > Cellvibrionaceae > Microbulbifer > Microbulbifer variabilis. The sequence continues at coordinate 368,948 of NZ_AQYJ01000025.1, read as the reverse complement.
TGATTGCTTTGCTCACCTTAATGTCCAAGATAGCTACAGGCCTGCCGTATATTCTGCAAACCAAATATTAATTAACGGAAATATATACAAGTTACATGGTTTTATTAAGAAATTACTTGGTGAAAGGTGTAATGATAGTTTACTAACCTCTGAGAATACGTTGCTGTGTGATATCTCCTCCACTTTTAAAGCGAGTAACTATATAAGGTTGTGGGATGAGAATGGTGTTGTGGAGGTTGATCAAACCTCAATCATTGGTGAGTCAGATAGCTCCGAAATTAAAATTATTGATGGAGACTTAGAAGTATTTGAGTCAATATTTTATAACAAATTATGCTCAGGTCCAGATTCGGCTGATTATAGGATTCATAATGAATTAAAGTCAGTAAAACTCTTATTTAATAAAAGAGTGGTTAAAAATTATACATATGCGCGAAGCCAATCGAATCCAGATCGCTTCTTTTGGACAGATAACAGCGCAGATTATTGGGATAATTTGAAAGCTGCTAGTTAACTATGTCTCATAGCACAGTCTGATTAATATTCATCATAAAGCTTTATCTGAATTAGTATAAAAATTGACGTTGCTACTTTTTCAAGCTTTTAAGCTACCAATCCTTACAGTTTTTTTTGCTGTCGTACAAGGTGGTTGAAGCTGCTTTCTTATACTGTGGATGATAAGGAGATCCCCGCGAGTTTTTAGTAGTAAGTCTCCACTTCCATTTAGTTAGCTGGCTCATAGTGTTTTGTTTAGCTCTCGCAGTGCAGTCAGTAACTTGAGTATCTCTGCAACAGCTAGATTCACAAACCCTGGACTTCTACAGCCAAACTAACGGAAGAGCATCATTCACGATAATTTGGCTATGTAAGCTTAGATCCGTGGCAACCACATTCCCATCGTAGCGGCAAAAATACCAATGGCCATAAACACAGTCAGAGGTATCAGGGTACTGACAAAAGCAATCTGGGTTCCCTGTGCGGTTCCACGCTTTTGACAGTGAAAATACCATTCCAGCATGGCCAGCGGGAGCAGGTATTGGCCGAAGCCCAGTGCATACAGGAATGGCCCGGTAAAAGATTCCCAGTCGACCCCCCAGCCGCCGGTGAGCATTGCCCAGCCCATCAAGGCTACACGAAAGAACCACACCGCACTGGCAGCCATAAATAGGCGTAAGGCCCAGCGACGGTGCTCAGCAAAGCGCCTGGCTATCGCGGTACGCACCGCCAGAAAGGCAAACGCCAAAATTAGTATGCCGTCCATGGTGATGCTGATCTGTGATACCAGATTACCAATGGTGTGCCGCGTCCAGGTCATGTAGAGCCCCGCAATACTGGCGATGACTGCAGTCAGCAGATAGCTGCGTCCCAACCAGCGATGGAAGTTGGGGGCATGCCGTCGCACCGAAGGGATCAGCTGCAGGGGCCCACCGCCGATCACAATTGCGGCCAATAGCACGTGGCTCACCGAAGCGAGATTACCCAATGTATCTCCCTCGCGAAAGCCCGCCGGTAGGTGTAGCCCTTTTAAACCATGCACTCCCGATTCGGCAATGGGTGGGTAGAAGACGGCCAGGATATAGGCAAAGAAGATCGCATGGCCGATGGCCGCGATGCAGAACCAGGTTTTTACCGACAGGTTAACTGCTCGCCGGGTATCGAATGGTCGCGGTAATGTTTGGCTGAGTACAGCGTTGTTCATGGGTTTCTCCAGGCGATTATGGTCCGTATAAGGTCTGAATGTGCTTGCCGAGCATGTTCGGCTTTTTCGGGCACACGCACATCGGCCACAGGCAGGAATCGGACCTCCCCCAAAAGACGGAGATGCGCCTGCTTCCGCATCCTCCGAAAGTCCCATGACAGCTGGTTGCGCCTGGTTTAGCATGCGGAAATGAAATCGTCGTCCCTAAATACGCCTGCGTCGAACCCGCTCAACACCAGCTCGGAATTACCCAAGCTTCCGGTGTGGCAGCCCTTCCGCGGGCCATTCGAACGCTGGCCGCACCTGACTGATCTGCTCATCGCCCTGCTCATGTTTTTGCTGACGCTACTGATGTGGTCGCGCGAAGAGGCGCGGGAAGTGCTGGCCATGCAAAATCTGGGGGATGTTATTGCTTTCCAGTGTGCGTTCATCGGGTCCTTCGCTCTGTTGTGGCGTCGCACACACCCCTGGCAGGTACAGGCCATTATTCTCGGCGCAACAATATTGCTGGAATTGGGTTTACCGGCGGATGGCATCGTTGCCATGGCGGTTTCGCTGTATAGCCTTGGCCGCTACGAGGCCAACACCCGGGCCAGTTTTATCGGAGTCATCGCAACGCTGGTTTTTGTGGCGATTGATCAGAGTCTTCCGGTTAAACCAACCGCGGCAGGCACCGTAACGGTGATGCTGGTATGGGCGCTGTGGTATATCGGTCGCCGGCTGCGCTTTCGCGGTGAATATCTGCGCTTGCTGGAAGAGAGAGCCAAGTATTTGGAGCGCGAACGCAATGCCGAATCCGAGCGCGCGGTAGCGGCCGAGCGCACCCGAATCGCCCGCGAGATGCATGATGTGGTGGCGCACCAGGTGAGCCTTATGACCGTGCAGGCTGGTGCCGCCAGGGCTATCAGCCGCAATAACCCGCAAGCCGCCAGTGAAGCCATGGTTTCTGTGGAGGCTGCTGGCCGTCAGGCCATGACAGAAATGCGCCATTTACTGGGCGTACTGCGCCCGACCAGCAGCGACACTGCCCTCACGCCGCAACCGGGTCTCAATGATTTACCAGCTCTGATTGAAAAGGTCCGGCAGGTGTTAACCGAGGTCGACTACGAAACCCACGGCACGCTGGAAAATGTACCTACCAGCGTCGCTCTTACCGCCTATCGTATCGTTCAGGAATCCCTCACTAATGTCATCAAGCACGTTGGAGCTGCAGCGCGGGTTCAAGTGAGCCTGCGCTTAGACCATGACACTCTAGTGATTCATGTAGCCGATGATGGCAACACCACTGGCGACCGGCCCATGGCGGAAACAACTATTGACGAGCAGCCTGGCGGTGGGCATGGCATTGCAGGCATGCGCGAGCGCGCGGAATTGCTCGGCGGCCATCTGTATGCGGGCGCGGTCGATGGTGGTGGTTTTGAGGTGTATGCACAACTACCTACAGGAATGGTGAAAACATAATGTTGCGAGTGATGGTGGTGGACGACCAGGCTTTGGTGCGGCGCGGTTTTTCCCTGATCCTAGACAACGAACCCGACATTGAGGTGGTCGCCGAGGCCGGTACCGGCATTGAGGCAGTTGAAGCCGCACGAGCGCATCAGCCGGATATCATCCTGATGGATATCCGGATGCCGGAGATGGACGGGCTGGAAGCCACGGCACGCATCCTGGAAGCTAGTGATACAGCTTGCCGTGTCATTATTTTGACCACGTTCGATCCCGATGAATATGTGTTTCGTGCGCTGCGGGCAGGGGCCAGTGGTTTTGTGCTCAAGGATATTCCCCCAGAGGCGCTGGTGCAGGCAGTACGCACAGTAGCAGAGGGCGGCGCCATGCTTGCACCCGGCATCACTAAACGCCTGATCAGCCAGTTCGCACAGAAATTGGGGGCAGAACGCAACCTGTCAGAACGCCTGGAGCGCCTCACTACTCGGGAGCGCGAAGTACTTGAGGCTATCGCCGCCGGCAAGAGCAATGCCGAGATTGCGGAGGCCCTGTTTATTGGACCCGCCACCGTTAAAACCCACGTTTCAAGCCTGCTCTCCAAACTGGGGTTGCGCGATCGCGCACAGGCGGTGGTGTTCGCTTACGAATGTGGCCTGGCCACAGTAGGGGAGCGCAATGTCGGCTTCTAGATCAACACGTGTTTTGCAACGCAATGCACTGTATCGGCTTGCCGCCATCGGCGCAGTAATTTTGGGTCTGTTCCTCACCCTCGGAGCTCAAGGTCACTTTACTGCCGTTTGGCCACTGGTAACCAGCGACGGAATGGGTTTATCCCGTCGTTTGCTTTTGATACTGCCCGGCGTCATGCTCGCCGGCACAGCGGTGTTGAACTTCCTGCTCTGCAAACCACTCTGGCAAGTACGTGGCTACGCCCTCAACGTTACGCTTGCGGGTAATCTGCTTGCTATGTGCTACTTGTTCTACCTGATGATACGCGGTGTGCCCAATCACCCTATTGGTGTTTTCCTCGCACTGGAGGTGTCTTTTGTATTACTGCTCGTAGCAACAAGGGCGGGACTGGTCTGGCCTGCGGTAACAGAAGCGCCGGTTGAGAAGGGTATGCAGTAATGTATACGCTCGGGGATTGCACTAGCTACCCGGCATCTTAAACATCAAGGTTGTTATTAACTTGCTAGCTTCTTTCTGAAGTCAGACAAATCGATTTCTCTGTGTACTTATGAAGCCCTGACCGGGTCGTTTTTTCGGCAAAACAACTTCACCCATCTAAATGATTTTGATCACCACCAAAACTTTCAAAGTAAAACACCTGTCCGCTAGTATTAACACGAAGTGACTCGAAAAGATCCTTCCCGGTAAGTGCATTGCTTTTTCCCCGAAGCTCGATCGATAACTTCCCGCATAAACTTTGCTGAAACAAAATTTACCTGCTTGATTATTAATGTTTAGAGCCGCAGATCCTTGTTCAGGGTTCTATCAAAATCTTTCCCTAAATATGTATACCCGTTAAAGAAGGCTTCTTGATCCACTGTATCTTTTTGTGTGATCAGGGTGATGAGCTTTGGAATTAGGGAGAAGCATGATATATAGATGCTGCTTTTGAATTACCAGTTAAATGCCAAGAGGGAACTGTGCATAAATCAAGCAAAATCTTATTAGCTTTTTTAGCCCTACTTGCTCCGGGTATAGCCTACGCTAATGCTGGTGTACCGATGTTATTTTTGGCTATGCCAGCATTTCTGGTTTCGCTTGTACCGATCATAGCCATAGAAACACTTTATATATCAAAGGGCATGAGGCTTCCTCTCGCCCAATCTTTGAAGACAGTAAGTATTTCTAATGTAGCTTCAACAATTATAGGTATTCCTCTTACTTGGTTTCTTCTTGTTTTGGTTCAACTGGTTACTGGTGGCGGTGGAGCCTACGGAATTGATTCACTCATGGGTAAAATACTAGCGGTTACTTGGCAGGCGCCATGGCTAATACCATATGAGGAAGACCTAAACTGGATGATCCCAGCTGCAGGATTAATATTATTGATCCCTTTCTTCTTTGCGTCATGGTGGTCAGAGTATTTTATTTCGCAAAAGCTAAACAAAACGCTACCCTCAGTAAGTGTCAAGATTAAGGTGCGTAATGCCAACCTGATCACTTACTCTTTGTTAGCCGTTTGGCCCATCGGATTTTGGGTGTTAAGCAGTGCAACTAAGTAAACATTTAACAAACGTGTCAATTATGTTGCTCACAAGTACGTGTCTATTACGGGGTCATTATAATTTATGAGTATGACTGGATACCTTGAAGAAAACCGAAAGAGGCTTATAAACCTCTTGGCAAAAATCCAAAACTCGGATTGTCCAGAGGGATGGGAGCGTGTTGGTGGTATCGCGATTAGGGGCTTTATTGGCTTCGGCTTCTCTAAGGAAAAAAGTAATTTAGCACTTATCGTATCAACCTCCGGTAGATCGCTTGTTAACTGTGACTCGGCTGAAAAAGTAGCTCGAGATTATGAGGAATTTGTAGGAATTGATGATTCAGGAATATTTTGTGAGGGGATAGGAGAGTTATCTGAAGAACATATCTTGATTGCCGGCCAAAATGGTGGAGGGCTTCCCAATAGCACGTGTATTGGAGAATCTTTGATATGTTATTCTCCTAATTGGCCACAACATGATTTGTACTTTTGCGACCCATCTGCTGACCCTCTATCTGAGAGGTTCCAAGACGGCTGCATAAAGCTAAGAACTGATTTTATTGAAGCTTTTGGGTTTTCGTGGTGTGGCGATTACTTCGCAGTTGCCAGCAACTGTGATTTCGATATTTGGAAACGAAAGTGAATTGTAAAAAGCTCATTAGCGAAAGGGCAACAAAGTTGTGCAGGACTTCAAACCGATGTGTGTCTTTCGGGGTATTACGGTAGTATTACTGCGATAACTGTATCTTACTGCCAAACGAAATTATGACTTCTATAGAGCTGGCTTGGCTGGAGTCTCTGTCCTTATTGAGTTTACTCTCAAAGCCTATTTTTGTATCTCTTTTGATACGCACGTAGATCTCTTCACGGCGGATGGAGAGTGATTTGGGGGCATGGATGAATCTCTTTATTTGATTTTCCTTCACTTCTGTCAATTTGACTAAGACATACGTTCCGATTCTTAAGTTTTCGCCGGTTCGACGTATTATAGTCAACATGTTTCTTTACTAAAGGCATTCAAGCTGTGAGTGAACATACCTTGGTGTGGAAGCTTGGTAATTGATATCAGGTAAAAGGATAGAGGGTAGCGATGTGTGTAGAATAAAAGAGTCGAATTCTAGGCAATCGGAGCCTGGAAAATCGCTCCAAGCTGCTGACTTTTTGTGTCGTTAAGCTGACGGGCTTTGGAATTATAAGGAAGCATGATATATAGATGTTACTTTTGAGTTAACAGATATGTGCCTTAGGTAAATTACGAGTATGGGTTTAAGAGCGACTCTTTATCAGATTGCGAAGGAACAATATCGAGAGACCGGTCAAGGTAAGAGCTATGTAGATGGAATAGATGAGTCTGTTACGCCTCTATCACTTGATAGGTCTTGGGGTTGCATCAGTTATCTGATAACCCAAGATGAAAATGCATCATTTCTAAATACCGGCAGGCAATGTGAAAATGTGTGTGAACATTGTGAAGCTCACTCACCTGAAGCTGTTAGTGAGCTTGCAACGTATTTAGACGAATGTGAGTCGTCAACGATTATGCAGCGTTATGATTCACACACTTTGCGGCACTTAGGTGTATATGAAGCTGATTACCCAAAAATAGATATTAGTAACTACCTAGTTCAGTTTACCGATTTTGTTCGGTCCGCAAAAAACGTGGGTAACGGAATATTGGTGGTAATATGCTAGCAGAACACAACAAATTTATCTTAGTATCTTTTGTTGCTAAGGTTCATTTTGGGGTGGTCACGCCATAGTACCTCAAACTACATTTCATAACAAAAGGTCTATATAACCACGTCAAATGATCCATGGAGAGTAGATGAAATCATTCCTCATTAATCTAATCGGCTTAGTTGGATCATGGTATTTGATTGATCTTGCTTCCGAGAACCCGCTTAATTCTACTTTTGCCCCATTTGTATTTGCAGCTTTTCTAATATCCAGTTTGCTATGGTTTATTGTGAAGTTTGGAGTGACTCAGCGCTCTGGCTTTACTGGTGACTTCGGAGGTGGTGATTCTGATAGCTTTGGTGGTGGAGGTGGTGATGTTGGGGGTTAAATCAATTAACAAGCCTATATTGTTCGGTGTTATCGAATTCGGAGTGATTACGCTTTGCTTCAGCCACCGCAAATGTGAACATTATGCATCAATAGTAGAGAATTATGAGTACTCATAAATTTGTTTGTTATGAGTATTTGCAAGCACTCAAGTGAGGTCCAACAGAAAATTCAATGGTTTTGTGCTCCTCATGTGGGACTGAGTGCGTGTATCTTGGAATAAAAATACCTATTCTCCCAAAATCTAAACCTAAAAAATGGGAAGAGCTTAGGGTTCAATTTCTGAGTATAATGTTTAAAAGGCGCGTGTACTCGACCTTTGGCGGACCCATGTTTAGATTATATTTTTAGGTGAGTTGTAATAGAAGCAATAATTTCAAATTTTCGGTCTGTTTTTATATATGCCAATTTATTTGCAATCATTTTTATATTTGCCATTTTTTGGAAATCAAACGGAAGTTACGCCAAGTATTTAGTCAGTACATTTGTTCTCTTAATTGGGTTTATGGTGGCAGCTCTCTCTATTGGGTGGATATTGTTTTGACTCAATTACTCTGAGTCTGGCAGAAATGGGGAGCCAGGATTAAGGCTATTGACTAAACTAAGTACCTTGCTTATTCCTAGTATTATTGTTTTTTTATTAACTGGTATAAAATATAATAAGAAAAGGCAAAATGACGAATAAATGGGCATTTGCTTTTGACGTAGTGTATCTTAATTGGTACCTACATTTGACCTAAAACAGAAAGTGGAGAAGACCTTTAACGTTTGTGTTCAGTAACTCGAAACGAGCTATGCAGCTTATCGAACCAATAGTTGAATACATAGGTATATATCACGATGTAAATCACCATGACTATCTCAAGCATAAATGCTTCTAGGATAGTCAGATTAAAGCTCCACGCGATTATTGGCAACGTCAGTACTAACATACCCCCCTCAAACAATAACGCATGTATGGCTCTAACGATAAATGTCTTCTCCGGGTTTTTACGTATATTCAATAAGTACCAGTCAAAGGCGTGATTGAAAACCATATTCCAGACCAGCGCAAACAGTGATAGTCCAGCTGCAATTGCCAGTGACTGGTGTACCTCCAGCCCAAGTACTGGCACAACCAGCAAGCCACTCGTGAGCAACAGGAAAAACTCGTAGGAAATAGCCTGCACTAAACGATTCTTCAATGAATAAGTCATCAACCATACTCACTCTGCTTGAGAAAATATGCTTGAATGATATACAGTTAATTTAGATGGAATAAGTTAGATACTATACCTTATACAGATAGATTGAATGTATGGCAGTTTCTATTGAACAACTGGAAGCATTTGTAGCTACCGAGCAGGCTGGCTCGTTCTCAGCGGCTGCACGTAAATGCGGAAAGGCGCAGTCGGTAATCAGCTCACTGGTATCGAATCTGGAAGTTGACTTGGGAGTCAATCTATTTGATCGAAGTCAACGATACCCGCGATTGACGGACGCTGGTGAGTCACTGCTGGAACGCGCACGGAATCTTATTGAGCAACGGGAGCGTTTGATGGCGATCGCTCAGGGGTTGTCTCTGGATGTCGAGGCCCGGTTGACGTTAGCTATTGCCCAACATGTGCGTATTAAAAACCTGGGTGGACTCTTTCAAGGGTTTCAGACCAAATATCCACATGTTCAGATTACGCTCAGAGCGGGAAGTGTTCAGGATGTACAGACTTGGGTTGAAGGGGATGTAGCCCAACTCGGGATTATCACACAGCTGGATGAAGTGCCCGCTGGATGCGATTTCAGAGCCCTGGGCCATCTGAAGCTCACAGGCATCGCCTGCGTGGATCACCCGATTGCGAGACTCACTGAAGTTACCTGGGAAGACCTGAAACAATACCGACAAATCTTATTGCAGGAGTTTGAGATATCCAGCCAAACTCGCTGGCTGGTGTCTCCAGACGTGTGGAGTGTGTCACGGGTCGATGATGCGCTTGACCTTGTCGAGGCCAATTTGGGCTGGGCGGTATTACCTCTACACGTGGCCGCAAAGGGAATAGCGGCGAAAAAACTGATACAGCTCCCTCTGGTATTTGAGCAGGAGAAGGAGCTGTCACACGGTGTAGATATCATCTGGTCCAGTAAGCGTCCACTGGGTCCCGCAGCTACTGACTTGATGAAGCGGCTGAGCACAGAGGACGCAATACTGAACAGGGATCAGGCGTTATGAAGCGCTCGACAGGTTTCGGGCAAAATCTGTGATGGTTGTTTTCGGCTTACCTAGCACCTGCCAGGTTTTTTGACTTACCGGTTGCTCCTTTAGTTGTTCTACATAAGTCAGCATATGCTCCATGAATGCCGCCTGTTCTTCAGGCAGCCCCATTTCTACAATTGCAGCGATAGGGTAGGCGGCAATATCTGTTCCTGCCGAATATGCCTCGACAAACTTTCTGGCTGCTTCAGGTAGAGACATCCCCTCTGTGCCCTGAACCGAAAAACTCTGGTTGTAAGCCATCTCATTCCCGATAGCGCTACCGATCATCTCTGCCAGATCTGTTGTATTGGTGTAATAGATAGGATAAACATGGTCGCCGATAATCGCAAATTGGCCGTTCTCGATGAATGTGGGGAAAGAATCCAGGAAGAATGAACAGAAGAAGAAAGTGAAATTAATGCCCGAATTTTTAATGGCCTCTATACCTGGTTTACGGATTACATTGGTCTTGTACTCGAGACCCTTGTCCGCAAATTCCGGGTGTAGATAATCAATACCTGCGATCTGCATGATGTGTTGCACACCATTGATCTTTGCAGCCTCCACGGTATTAATCACACCTTCACGTTCAGCGTGAAAGGGTAAGCTAGGGTCAAGTGACGTAGTATTCAGGGTAATATAAAGCGTTTTGGTACCAACCAGTGCCGATACCAGGCTCTCTTTGTCCGAGACATCTGCTTCGATAAGATGGATACTCTCAGGAAGGGTAGTGCGAGCGCTAGCGGCATCCCTTACTACCGCAGTTACCTGGACACCTTTACTATCCAGTTTTCGCGCTACCTTGCGACCTAACTGGCCTGTGGCGCCAATAATCGTAATAGTTTTCTGCATGGTTCAACCGTTAAAGCAATGAATGAGGTAGCCCATACTTTGCTCAAGATTCAAAAAATCTTACAGTTATGTACCATCTATCAAATAGATACTACAGCAGGGCCTTCTAGTGCCTGTTTTTTATTCATGTTTGATGCGCACGTAGATCTCTCCTCAATGGACGACAAGGGATTTGGGGTGGGAGGCATATCTTTACTTGATTTCACGTCACCTCCAGCAATGTGTGTGAGGAATTCGTAACAATTTTTTGGTTTTTGCCAGTTCGGTACTTGTGGGTAAACTCATTGCTTTCTACTGGTGATCAAGCCGTGGGGGTATTCCTTAACAGGGCAACTAAGTGGCTCTTTGGGGGGAAGTAGGTGGGTGCACGGGATGGTAGGAGTGACTTCTAATCCAAAATATGTAAGTAAAGCAGTTTTGGTGGTTATGCTTTGCTATGTATACAAGAATGCAAAAGCAGTTTTTCGTATTTCTTGAAGAGAAGCAATAACTCATTGACTCATAAATCCTTCCTGAAAAGATATAGAGCAAGGAAAGTAGAGAATTATAGAGATATTGCTCTATATCTTTCTTTGAATATATGTACCGGTTAATGATGGGTGCTTGGTCCTCCGCACATTCTTGTGTGGCTTGGCTAACGAGCTTAGAATTATAGGGACGCGTGATATATAGGTGCTGCTTGTGAATTAACTGTTAAGTTTCCAAGATGATTAAGCATTGTTGCGAAGAAATGGGGAGAAGAGTCGAGTTTAACTGTAAGGATCATAACAATATCTACGAGAGGCCAGACATCCTTGTTTCCTACGTCCCAAAATCCGATGAATATGGTCTGATCATCGATGATGGAGGTAGCAGTTCTATTTCTATCGAGTTTTGTCCATGGTGAGGGCTAGAGCTGCCAGGTTCTAAACGAGATGAATGGTTTGATAGGTTAGAGAGTATGGGGTTTGATGACCTCACTGAACAAAGTATACCCGAGAAGTTCAAAAGTGACGCTTGGTAGCGAAATACTTAACAAGCGTATGGTGTTCAATGCTATCGCGGACGGACGGTTTAGGCTATGCTCCAGCCGCAGTAAAGGCGAGCGTTGTGTTTTGTTTGTGGTAATCAATAGAAAGTGATATGAAAAAGCTACTTGTAATTTGTTTTGCTCTGATGATTTACCAAAAATGGGATGTCATAGATAGCGTTATCAGCCCACCACCAGACTATTCAGCGATATCACAAGGTAAGGTGGTTCTCTATGCGACTTCTTGGTGTGGCTATTGTCAAAAAACAAGAGAGCTTTTATCAAAGAAAAAAGTATCTTATAAAGAATACGATATTGAAAAATCCAAAGAGGGGCGTCGTCAGTACGATTCACTTAATGGAAAGGGGGTTCCAGTGCTTATAGTCAACGATCAGGTTATTCATGGTTATAACCTTAAAGCCATTGAAGAAGCATTGAAGAAAATATAATAAGTTCAGGCAATTGACGCTCATTGACGATATAGCTAAAGGCGTTATTTATTCAAGGGAGAAACCTAATGCGTTCTATCTTTTTTGCACTTCTTTCACTATCTTTGTTTGGTTGTGGTTCAGTATCGAACCAGCTGACTACAAACGAAATAGGTGTGGTATTAGCAAATGTTTATCCTGAAAATCCAATAGAAATTGAAGTGATGTCAGAGGGAGAAATTTTAGTACCAATTACTGGCGAAACTGAGTCCATTGGCAGTCTGTCATTTTCCCTGACCGCACCAGGTGGAAATGCAATGATGTCCGCAAAAAATTCATCACAATCTATCATCAAATATGATCTATATATGGTAGATGATTCCGGAAGGCTACATTACACAAGTAGTTGCCCACTCATGCCGGGGCTCTCAGTGTTTGAATCTTGGTCTCACTTTATCCCAGAGATTATTGTCGCAAATGCTCGTGTTCTCGACGAAAATCAAGGCTATATGTGTCAGTAATCACGCATAATGACCATATCAAAATCGCTCTACGGCATTCTCCTGGACCTCCTTAGGTTAGGTTCCAGCGGGCTTTAATGAAGGTAAAACCAGTGTACGTAAAAAAATGGAGATTTACGGATATACGAAATATACAAAGCAAGAGAGTCCGTTAGAACTTTCTGAGATCACCCTCTTAGTAAAGTCAGCCGAGCTGCTCGAACTCTCGGATTTTCTAGAAAAGTGTGCAATCGAAATAGAGTAGTACGGTTCACATTGGGAACATGAGTATTTTCGACGGAGTAAAAATAACCTTGATGAACCATCGCTCATTGTTTTTAATCAAGATGCGGTATTGTAATGCATATACATAATAAATGGTTTTAGTTGATGCCAATACTATGCACCTTCTTGTGGAAGGTCTCTGCGATTCCATTATTAAACAAGCGGTACTCCACTTTGGTGGCGGCTGGACCAGGCGATAATACAATAATTACAGCTTATGCATCGTGGTCTGAGAAGGGGCGTCTTCATTGAGACTAGGACCTTGTTGGAACCTCCTGCCCTAGAGGAACCGTCCTTAACGTCTTCTATTACTACCTTTTGCGCTTTTTCAATACGCACACAGATCTCTAAGCGCTGGACAGGGAGGGGGTTGGGGAGTAGATGCCTACCTTTACTTGATTATCTTTCACTTTCAGTACTGCAATCGAGACGGCCGTCTCAACTCTTAGTTTTTCACCTGTTAGGAATTTTATCGTCAACATACTTGTTTATAGTGAAGCTCACGCTGTTGGTAGGATCATTCCTTGGAGAGGAAGCTTGGTAGGTGATAAATAGTGAAGGAGCAGGACGAGGTGCGGAGGCAGCAGTGTGTAGAATGGAAAAGGTGAGTGTTAGGCAGTCGGAGCCCAGTGAATTGATTTGAGCTACTGACTTTTTGTCTTATAGGGCTGACGAGCTTTAGAGTTGTGGAGAAGCGTGGTATATAGATGTTACTTTTGAATTGACAGTTAACTTTAAGGCGTATGAACCTAATACTTGAAAGAACAGATCAGGTAAAGTTCTTCACAAATATGAAGGAAATTTTCTCGGCTCTAAATATTTCATGCTATGACTATGATTGGTTTGTCAGCGATATAGAAGCTAACGGTTTAGTTATATCAGAGGGTTGGTACCCTGGACTTGAGTTAGAGAAAATAATAACTAGCAATGATGTCCAGTTCATTTGGGCAGTATTCAGCGCTTTTCCTATCGGCACCCGATTTGTGATTGCTGAACCACCGTACGTTGATGGAAACCCTAATTACTGGAATGCCTCTGAACCAAAACCTCAGTTAGAAAAAGCTATTTTTGAAATAGCCTGCTGGGACAGTAGTGCCACTATATTAATAGGGGTAAATCAAGCTATGGCTGAGAATTTTAAATCAATGTATACAGGTACGAAAGAACTAAAGGATGCGGTGAGGTAAGGAGCTTGATAAGCTTGGGCATGACGAGAAAGTAAACGCTATGTTTCAGCTTTACTCATGCCATGTGTGTGAAACCTAAAGGATATAAAGTTGACTGAATTAGCGAAAGGTTCTTGCAACTGCGGAGCCGTAAATTTCAGAATTAGGGTAATTCCCGAAGATGTATATATATGTCATTGCTCTATTTGTCGCAAAGCTACAGGTGGGGGCGGAATAGCCGTAACGGTGGTTTCTAATGAAAATTTTGAGTGGATTTCTGGTAAAGACCATATAAAAACATGGATAAAGCCAAATCATGATTGGCAGACAAGTTTTTGTTCAGAATGTGGATCATCCTTACCTGGGAAGAACGATGATAAGGCTATGTACGTTCCTGTCAGCTTGCTTGACACTGGCTTTGAGAGGCTAAAAGTAAAGAAGCATTTATTTTTGGATTCAAAAGCAGTTTGGGAAGAGGTTGATGAAAACAGCTCTGCCTAACAAATTGCTGCTTTATTCGACAATACTTCGCGCACTTTGTGCTGTACGCTAAGCTAACACAAAGCAGCGTCATTTAGATGGCAGCTGAGCAATACACTAGGCAAGCCCATGAAAAGAATTCTTATACTGCTAATTGTCATTGAATACTCACTTTTGGGTTGTGCTTCCAAAGTGCAGAAATATCCCGAAGTGGAAAAGAAGAGCTTTCACCATCAGTGATTGTTGCTGTTCCTTTAAAGGGTAGATACTTGCAGCAGTTTGAAGAGTGCACAAAGGAGAATGTTGTATTCCTCGATCCTCCGCCACAAGTAATTATTTATGTGGTTATTGATCAAATCTATGGAGAAGAGTTGCCGCAAAGAATTGAGGTGGCAACAACAGGGCATTTTGGGCTACAGAGCTTTGATTTCAAGTCACACAAACCTGAAATCATACTTATTGGCTCCCAGTCGAATTCACATATATTACCTAGATATCACCGTATGCCATTAGCGAAGCTTATTAACGGCGACCTTGCAATTCCAGTGTACGAAAAGGAAGACCTGTGGTGGTTTCCTTGCTCTATTTATGAACAGATAAGGCCATTAAAGTATCAGGAAAAAGATCGAGAGCTAGCTATACCACTAGAGGATACGTATCCTAAGATTCGAGAATCAAAATATGTAAGACTTGAGGGAGGATTCTATTTTCCTACTCACGGTGTACCGATCTCTAGCTTAAAAACTTATTTCGAAACCAATAAGTTTGAATTTAGAGAATTTAAGTGTGAGGGTATCTAATACTTGCTAAGGCATTTAAGACCGACATCCAGTTGGCCCGCTAAGTGCACGGTAGCTGGATAAGAATATATTAATTGTAACTTACTATGAAGCGAATATCTATTGGAATTATAATCTTGTCGTTATTGAGTATTGCTTACTCATTTTCTATTCCTGCATATACCAATGAGGAAGAGTATCACAGAAAGTATATGGCACTTGATTGGCAGGAACTAGGTGGTAGAAATGCGTCAAATCAGTTTTATAATTTACGAAACGAGTATCTTTCTCCGAAATACCGGTATCAAGATTACGGGTTTACTTTTCTTATACTAGGTATAGCTATTTTTACTCTTTTAAGAAAGGGAAAATTAGTTAATGCACCATCTTCTAAAGGAAGAGTAGCGCTAATTGGTTTTTGTGCGGCTACCCTAACCGTAGGAGCGAGTGTTGGTGATATCTTCCTTGAATTTTATCGTGGTTCATATCCTTGGTGGGCTGACTCGATAGGAATACCGCTTATGAGTATCCCTTTCCTGGCAATTATATTGTTTGGCTGGGCATTACTTAACTTACTAGCCATGAATGGCAAATTTAAAGTGGGCGGAATAATTTCATTCAAGAAAATTAAGGGGTCTAATTATTTTTACTTGTTCTTGCTGGTTATAACTGCGGTCATCGTAGCTCTGTGCGTCGCTGAAGCTTATTTTTGGATGGTTCTACCCAGCTTATTGTGGTTATATTTTTACGCTTCACTATGGGCAGGGAGATATGCGGCTAACAAGTTAAATCAGTAGGACGCCCAAGCCAGATTCTCAACTTAAATAAGTTAGTACGATAACCGCGGCGTAAAACACCGTTGCCTAATATGGCGGAACCTCTACCGAGATTGGGGTTCTGTTGGGGCCTCTTTCCTTTGAGAATCTGTCCTTAGTGCTTTCCACTGCATATTTTTTGTTCTCTTTCGATGTGTAAAATGATCTCTCACAATGAACTGAGTGGTATTAGAGAGCGTGGGTACCTATCTTTGCTTGGTTGGCACTCATTTTCAGCAATGTAATCGAGGTATTCGTGCCAATTTTTAGGTTATTTAAGGTTTGGTGATGTAGGATCGACCTGTTTGGTTGTTACTGATGCTTTAAGCTATGGGTGGGTATTTCTAGGTGGAGAAGCTTGTATAAGGAAGGGGAGCGCGGCAACGGTGGGGGTAGAATAGAAATATGCCGCGCTAGGTACCTTTAACTAGCTATCTCATTATTTTATACCTTGAATAGAGGCTGAATTAGATGAAAATAGATCTATCCGATGAAGAAATCTCTACGCTACGTGAGGTCACCAAACAGTTGGTGGTGAAGAAGCGTACTGGAGAAGTGGGTATAATGCATGGTATGAATCGCTTCGTTTCGACGCGAGTGGTTCTAAAGAAGAGGGACCGTGAGAATCTATCTTCAGCCTTTAAGAAACTGGGTTTGGCTGGTTTTCCTAAGGAGGTAGATGTGTAGTTCAAAGTAACACATAGTCTGATAGGTATTCGTTCAGACCAAATCCCTATAAAGGAGGATTGGGTCGAGCCTCTTTCCATAGAAAACTCTCCTCACTGCCTACTTTTTGTCCATTTTAAATACGAGTATCGATTTCTTCGCGATGAACGGGAGGGCGCGTGGAATCCAAGCTTTACTTGAATGCCTTCCATCTCCTGCAATGTGCTTGAGATATACGTCCCGATTCTTAGGTTTTCGCCGTTTCGACGCTTTATGGTCAAAATGCTTATTTCGTGCTGATTCTCAAGCCGAGTGTAGGCATTCCTTGGTGGAGAAGCTTGATAAGTGAAGCCCTTAGAGGAATGGGGTGGGTGAGGAGGTGGTAGGTCCAGAGTAAGAATATGCGAAGCTAGGCCTCTAGATCCAGCTGTCCCACGGTGTTTTATTTGAGTCTACTCTTCAGTCTGATAGCTCTTGCGGTTTATACTTTCAATTTAGTGGGTATCCAGAATTGCACTAATATGGAAGTAAAATTAGAAGCATTAATAGAGTTGCCAATATCAGATCAGGCTAACGATCTTAGGAAAGAATGCAGTTCGACTGCAAGAGACGAGCTACTTACAGTAAGTGGATATCGAGACTTGGTCGGATATTCAGCTGATCATCAATTTCATTCGTTAAGTAAGCTTAATGACAACAATTTGGCGCGCGCAATAGAGCTGCATATATCAGATTTTAAAGTCAAAGATTGTTGCGCGTTCTTTGGCGGCTTTGCTCTAGTTTTAAATGGGGTAAATAAATTACTTCCCCAATGTTGTGGGACTATAGCTGATCTTGAGTCCTGGGTGCGCTTGAAGTCAGAGACCGATCTCTACATAGCCATTGAGGGGCATCCAAGTCCGCGTGCGTTTAGAAAGGGCGATAAAGTAATAATTGAGTGCATTGATGACGAGCCATTCATCCCGGCCATAGATAGAAAAATTGAGGTTGATTATCCTGCTGTGTGTGAGGCGATAGGGATGGCCGAGTCAGAGATTAGCATGGTGGCTAATCGTATAGATGGTTTGGCAAGCTCAATGGGGTTGCCAAAAAATACATCCATTCACTTGCTAAGAGAGATGGCGTAGGACATGAAATAAGATAATACAGCGGAACTGAAACTCCGCTGATTTGGATGTTACCAAGCTGTGAAATAGGTGCAACAGTTGAAGATGATGGAAGAGAAAGTTATTTCAGCAGTTAAGGACTTTGCGAACTCGATAAATTCGGGGAGCAAAGTTGTTGCTGATATGTCTGCATTAGTTGATGTGACGAGTCAGTTATCGCTTTCCAGTTTTGACTACTGGGAGCGGTTTATACGCTCAGAGTTCTCTTCAGCATTAAGAGAATCCACGCCTTCCAAGTGGAAGCTTTGGTCAAAACCTAAGGAGCTAATAACTTGGCTTGACCTAATTAGTTGGGATGGTTACAAAAGAGAGAAAGCTCTACGAGCCCTTTCGGGAGGAGCGCCAAATACATTCTTTTTCTCGCTTGCCGTTCGTAGGCTGAATGATTGGGTGCCTCAAGTGCGTGAGGCTGCAAGGGAAAAGCTTCCTGAGATAGCAAAATTGACTGATGCAAAATACGTAGTTGAAGCACTATGTATTGCACTATCAAATTGGAACTCATGGGGCAGAATCAAGGAGGAAGACAAGCAGATTCTTCTTCAAATCATTTGTAAAAAGGATATAGCAGAGTCGCTTCGACGTAAGTTAATTTCGTCAGCGTCCGGGCCTATGCCGTCACTCTTTTCCCAGCTTGGGCGCACCCTTATTCTTGATGAGAACCTAGAGGAAATCGCGAGACTAGCTGTTCAGCCTTCGGTTAGAGCTAAGGCATATCGTAGTTTATTTGAAGGCCGTATTGTATGGATGGAGGGCCGGAAATGGGAATGGACAGATATACGCTATTGTGAAGGTAGGGTAAGGCCCATCGTAGGTGAACGAAAACTAGACATCAAGATCCCTATACTCGATTTTTTAGAATTATCATCTGATGATCGCTCATCTATTGTTAGACGAGTTTCAGCTGAGATTTTGATACGAGAGCTGGGTAAAATTGAAGCAGTTATTGCTAAGGAGTTAGCTAACAAGTTTGCTTCAGATAAGTCTCACCCTGTATCAGAAAGGGGTAAGTTTGCGAAAAGAAAATTAGAGGAAATGGCATCTGTCAATGACTCTTAACGAGTGTTTATTGATAGATTCGCTTTCAGTTTCACTCCAACAAGAAGGCTGTATTACTAAATGGGTAGCCATACATACAAGGTAACTTGCTATGTTTAAAGTGTTCTTTAATTTTAATATAAAAATAATAGTTTTCATGGCATTGACAGTTTGTTCCCATATTGCAAAAGCCTGCTTGTGTTCAGATAAACTAGCGCTTGAAAAAGGGGTTTCCGAAATTGCTAAAAAATTTCCGACCAAAAGCGCAAAAATTGGGGACTACAAGTTGATTATTGATGGTCGTTTCTATTTTGTGCTTCCGAAGGAAGAATCAAAGTATGGACGTGGCGGTGGTCAGCCGATTGTGAAAATACACCGTGAAAGCTGTCAGATAGTTGATATTTCACTCGCTCGTTAGTTGCATTACCTGCTTGATTTATAAGCTCCGTAGCAGGTTCATTGGTTAACTATATTAACCTTAACTTGCTGATCGGAATCTCATGATGCGCCAACCAAGATACGAGAAAGTAAAAAGGAATGCTGAAGGGAGAGCAAAAGAGTTGTTCAAGCCACTTCCTGAAGATATCAAGTAAGAGCTTGAAAAAGATAGCACCTTGGGTTTGCCGGAAAGCCTAATAGATCGTAGTGATGAGGAAGAGTAGGTTGAAAAACGATCAGAGTCTTCTGCTAAGCAGTTATGCTGCTTGTTCACTCTAATTTGTGTTGTCTTTAACTTTCTCTGGAGAAGTGATTTTTATAGTTGTGGAGAGGGAGAGGGAGAGGGAGAGGGAGAGGGAGAGGGAGAGGGTTTTATGAGTTCGAAGCGCTCAACCTCGAAGATAGCTATCAATAACGGCTCTTTGGAGCTTCCTTTCTTTGGGAATATGCGTTCAACGCCTTTCATTGCTTAACTTTCGGTTCGCTCATAGATCTCTTTTGGATGTACGGGGAGGGATTTAGGTGTGTGAATGCCTACCTTTACTTGATTGTCTGTCTCTTTCAGCGCTATGGGGGATACATTTGTACCAATTATTAAGTTATCGCTGATTCGGTACTATAGGGTTAACATTTTTGTTTCCAATTGATACTCAAGCTATGGGTAGGCATTCCTTAGTGGCGAAGATTAGCAAATGATGTCTGTTTAGGAATGGAGAGTGCGGCAACGGTGGGGGTAGAATAGGAATATGTGGCGCTAAGTTCCTATAAATAGCTGCCTCCATGATTTTTTGTTTGACTTTCCTCTTCAGTCAATACCCTTGGCGGTTTATACTTTTAACTTAGTGGGCGTACAGGGTTTCACCTACTAGTGATGTTAAATTCAAAGGAATGTTCAAGCAGATAATGGAACAATTTAAGATACTCACGGATTTGAGAGACTATATTAAGAAGCTTGCGGAGAATGAAGGAACAGTTTTTGGGCGCCCTATACCTGAAGGTGCGAGTCCTGTATTTTATCGGCAGCAAGATGTTCCAAAAGGAAGAGAGCTAATACAAGGTATACAAGTTTGTGATTATTGCTTTAGTCCATGTAAGGCATGGGTGATTCCTCATAATCAGATGGGGCTCAGCTTTTCAGCAAACTGGCAGCACCTCAAATCAATATATAAACTGAAAGCATCTAAAAATCCTGGGAAAAATATCGACGTATTTTGGGTTTTGGAAAAGTCAGATTTGCCGCCTGATCTGAAATTTGTGCAAGATCAGAAAGATAATAGACACTACTTCCTAACCATAACGAGGAAAATGACGGTTTCTCAACTAGTCCAAAAGCTCCAGATGGTTGCTGATCGTATGAGTGTAATAAGAGATGGTACGAAGGTGATAGGATGATTAATTATAAATTGCCCGAGGAGAAAGAGTTTCTTTTGCATTATGCAGAGTTACTCAATGATAAAAAAAGCCTTGAGATTATCAATTCAGGATCTTTGGCTAGTAAAGAAGAGGCTATTCACTTCGCTGAGTTTTTCTGGAGAACTGTCAGTGAGTCTAACAAGCAAGATGAAAAGCAAGGAGAGAGTAGTGGATATATCCTTGAGAAAATCATCATTACGCTGATGGCCTATTTTCGTTCAGCCGGTTATGAGGATGAATGGGAAGAGGTAACTGATAAAAATTAGTGTAAACAGATTGCAGCAACGCTAGCTATGTGTTGGATGATCAGCTGATCTCCCCAGTTAGTGTCGATTTTTCACTTATAGAGTGTGTACAGCTGCTTTCTAATACATTTGGAAGTAACTGTATGGCTGCGACATTGCCCATCATAGAAATAGTGTGCGCTCAAAGGTGCTACTATGATGATGAAATAGGGGAGGAGGTTTGGGTGTAACTAGCTCCATTGTGAATCTGCTCCTACTGCCTTCCAGTGCCTACTTTTGTTCTCCTTTGATGCGTACATAGATCTCCCTTCGATGGGTAGGGAGGGACCTGCGGCGTGGAAGCTATCTTTAGTTGGTTGCCTTTCACATTCCAGAGCTGTGGCTGATGCATTCATCCCAGCTATTGGTTTTCGTCGGTTCAGCGCTTTTGGGTCCACATGGTTGTTTCCTGTTGAGGAAGAGTGGGTTAGGTCGCGAGGGCGGTACGGCAGAATAGGTGAAGGTGGATTGATATTAAGCTCCAAGAGATTGGGGGGTTGCTTCAACCTTTGAGTTGTATTTTTACTTTAGCCATATTCATACAAATTCGACTATTTGACTTTTAACGTTTCAATTAATTTCCTCTTCAGCCCTAAGTCTAAGAGGTTTATACTTTTATTTGATAGGCGTCCAGGGTTACATATCACGATGTTAAATTTCAAAGGGGGCTTCATTGCAAGCGACAACAATAAAGCTATTTCTTGTTCATGGAAATCCTAACGGTCTGCGAACTGCGGAGCTTTCCAATTGGTCTGGGAAGGCTATAGCTGCTCCACGAACCGAAATATCTGAGCTGCTAAAGCGCGACGAGCTGGCAAGCCCGGGGGTTTATTTCCTCACAGGCGTTGATCCTAAGAGTGGAGACAGAGCCATCTATATTGGAGAGGCCGAGAATGTTGCAAGTCGGCTAAAAGGGCATTCTTCAAGAGACTTCTGGAATTCGGTAACTGTTTTTGTTTCAAAAGATGAAAACCTTACAAAAGCTCATATTCGTTACTTGGAGGGGGTGTTCATTGGAAAAGCAAATGACAATAGCTCTGCTATTGTTGTGAATTCGGCTAGTAGCGGTGCCAAACTCCCCGAGTCAGATGCAGCAGAAATGGATGTATTTTTACAAAAGTGTCTTCAGTTATTACCTGTTCTTGGGATTTCTGATTTTAACGAAAAAATAGATCAAACAAGTGAAACTAAAGAACTCCTTTATTGCAGGATTAGGGGGGTAATGGCTACAGGGAAAAGAACAGCAAATGGGTTTATAGTTTTTGAAGGTTCTCAGGCAGTATTGGAGCATCGGCCTTCCGCAACGCGAATGAGAGATAAACGAGAGCAGCTTCTCGATAAGGGTCTTTTGCAAGAGCGGGGTGACCATCTGATATTCACCAAAGACATAGAATTTGGCTCACCGAGTACAGCAGGTAGTATTGTTAGGGGGGGTAACTCTAATGGTCTAACTTGTTGGAGAAATTCAAATGGTGTACAACTAAAAGAACTTGAAGCAACTGAAACTTAGATTGCCAATATACTGGACTTGATACCAATCGCTGGGTGATTGGCTCGATAGTGTGCTAATCAAGACTTGTGCGATATGACGTCTAATAAAGTTCAGCTGCTACAGAGAGAGTACCGGTTGTCCTCTTCTTTGAAGAGCCTGCCCTCAGAGTCTTTATTGACTATTGTTAGTACGTTTCCAATACTCTTGTGAATCTCTTCGTGGGTGAGGATAACTGTCCTTATTTAATTCCTCTTCACTTCCATTTAATGACTAAGATATTTGTTTCAAATTGTATTCTCTTGCGGACTCATATGCCGTGGGCAGGTAATTCTTGGAGTGGAGTTTGGTCAGTGATGCTTTGTGGATGGGGGGCAGCCGTGGTGGATCAGAATAGGGAAGTGTAGGGCTAGTCTTACTAAACTGGAGCATTACTGTGACATGTTGAATTTAAATACTTCAATACCAACTCTCCCTTCTGGCTGCTGTTACTCTGCTAGCTATTCTGTCTCGTGTGTGTCCAGAATTGCTCCTGGGAAGTGCAGTGTTTTATAGACTTTGATCTATATTTTTTTAATAGCTCTGCCAGTTAGTGGTACCTTCTTGATTATCTGTATGTTTTTTTATCATGGGGCTGATGAGCTTTAATATTGTAAAGAACCGTGATATAGATATTGTTATATAATTTACTGTTAGGGTTCATTCATGAGTGGAGAAGGCGATAATTTAAGAAAAAAATAGCCTCGTTATCCGTCGCGACTCATGGGCTGAGGGAGTCAACACGCATATTGAGTTTGAATAGTTATGAAGAAGAAATTCTGCTGGCAATGCTGAAGAAAGCTGAACTTGAATTAGAAAATGCCAAAGTAGAATTGAAGCCGATTCAGAAAAAAGAGCGTTTAGAAAAGAAAAAGATTAAAAAAATAATACAGGAAGAAAGAAAAGCAAAAAATGCGGAGATGAAAAAAGCAATGAAATCTGTTAATAGGAGAATTGAACGGGAGAAAGAACGTATACACAGCATTTCTAAAATACGTAGTAAAACCATACATTTTGTTCAGGGTGGGTCACCAGGTCTTGGAAAGAAATCCTAATCAGGCAATGTAGTCGACGCCTAACTTTGCACACTTTTTATGCAATGCTGCGCTGCCATTTTTGCACAAAAAATGTACAAAGTTGATCAAGTCTGATTACGGGCTTAGCGAAAGGTTCGAAGCTTAGCGTATCCCTCTGTCTATTTTAAAGATTAGAATATGTAAAAGGGAGCTCTGTTGGGTTTCCTTACATCGAGAATCTGCTCTTAATCCTCTCCATTGCTTACTTTTTGTTCTCTTTTCATGCGTACTTAAACCTTCCCATATTAGGTGGAGTGGGATTTGGGGCGTGGGTGGCTATTTTTACTTGATTGCCATTCATTTTCTGTGTCGTGATTTAAGCATTTGTTCTAATTCTTTGGTTTTCGTCGGCTCGGTACACTAGGGTTATCAGGCTTGTTACCTACTGATGCTCACGTTGCGGGTGAGTATTCCTGATGGGGCAACTTTGTTAGTGATACTTGTTGGTTGATTGGGTTGGGTAGTAGGCGCACTGGAAGGTGAAATGGAAACTAAGCTCCAAGTGCTTGGATGGCCGATCTGATCTGATCTGATTCCATATACCTCACCTTATGGTGTCTATATGAGCTAAGCTAGCGGGTTTTAAGGTGTTTTGTTTACCCCTCCTCTTCAGTCCATAGTCTTGGCGGTTTATACTTTTATTTGATGGATGCCCATGGTAGCCACTGTCGCCTATCGTCAAAAATATATTTTGTCAATAGTCATCTTTCCGGAGGTTAGGGTTTGATGAAATGTGGTGCAAGTGAGCGCTTATGAGTTATGTCTGGATGCAGAGTCGATTGTTTAATGCCAGATTTATGATGTTATCGCAGAGCTCTTTAATAGTGGGCATGATAGTTTGCAGTGGATTTGCTTGTTGGGGAAATGTGCGAGCAAGTCGATAGGGATTATAAGTGGAATAAGGGGCGATCGAATACATTTATTGATGGCTGTTTAAGCGAGAAAAGCTAACAAATAAATGACGATGTGTGCACCTTTTATGATAGCCAATAGGAAGTAGGGATAGCCATGGTTAACCAAAATCCAGAGCAAATTGCTCGCGACAAAATCGATCAAATGCTCGAGACTGCGGGCTGGGTTGTGCAGAGCAATAAGAAAATCAATTTTGGGGAAGGTGAGGGGCAGGCAGTAAGGGAGTATCAAACAGATGCTGGGCCCGCAGACTATGTGCTATTTGTTGATAAGAGAGCGGTAGGTGTTATTGAGGCAAAGAGAGAAGAAGCTGGGCAAAAAATAACCGAAGTAGAATCTCAAACCGAAGGTTATGCGAATGCCACACTGAAATGGGTGAAAAATAAAGAGCCTTTGCCGTTTCTCTATGAGAGCACGGGTATTATTACTCGATTTACTGATGGGCGCGACCCTAAGCCTCGTTCGAGAGAGGTGTACAGATTTCACCGCCCGGAAACCATGCGGGAATGGCTGGAACAGGGTAATTCTTTACGTCAGCGCCTACAGGACATTCCACCACTTAATCCTCAAAAGTTGCCTGCTCACGAATTAGGCCTGCGAGACTGTCAGGAAATCGCAATCACCAACCTGGAGCAGTCACTTAAAGATGATCGCCCTCGCGCCTTGATTCAAATGGCAACCGGTGCCGGTAAAACCTATACCGCCATTACGGCAATGTACCGGATTCTTAAACATGCCAAGGGTAAGCGCATTCTGTTTTTAGTAGATACTAAAAACCTGGGCGAGCAGGCTGAGCAGGAAATGCTCAATTATACACCCAGTGATGATACTCGGAAATTTACTGAGCTCTATACGGTGCAGCGGCTAAAGTCGCGCTATGTGCCAAAAGATGCGGAGGTTTGCATTAGTACTATTCAGCGAATGTACTCCATTCTCAAAGATGAAGAATTGGACGAGGGGATTGAGGAAACTAACCCCGCTGAACAGTTGATCAAACCCAAAGAGCCCGTTCCCGTTGCTTATAACCCCAAAGTACCGCTAGAGTTTTTCGACTTCATTTTTATTGATGAGTGCCATCGCTCTATTTACAACCTGTGGCAGCAAGTGCTGGATTATTTTGATGCTTATTTAATTGGTTTGACTGCTACGCCAGATAATCGCACTTATGGTTTTTTCAAAAAGAACGTAGTCAGTAACTATGACCATGAAAAGGCTGTTTCAGATGGTGTTAATGTTGGTAATGAAGTCTTCACCATCGAAACTAAAATCACCAAGGATGGTGAGGTTTTAAAGGCAAAGCAGCAAATTGAGCGTCGTGAAAAGGTAACTCGCAAGCGCCGTTGGGAACAGCAGGATGAGGATGAGGCCTACTCAGGCAAGCAGCTAGATCGAGATATCGTAAATCCCGATCAAATTCGAACTGTCATTAAGTCCTTTAAAATGAGTTTGTCTGAGATCTTTCCAGGCCGAAAAGAGGTTCCCAAGACTCTTATCTTTGCTAAGTCCGATAGTCACGCCGATGACATTATTCAGACGGTCCGTGAAGAGTTTGCTGAAGGTAACGCCTTTTGCAAAAAGGTCACTTATAAAGTGGCTAAAGATCGAAAAGACAAGGAAGGGAATGTCATCGAGGCTGGAGAAGATCCAAAATCAGTACTCTCGCAGTTTAGAAATGACTATAACCCACGTATCGCTGTAACAGTTGACATGATCGCCACCGGCACCGATGTGAAGTCGCTGGAGTGCTTGGTATTTATGCGGGATGTTAAAAGCCGTAACTATTTCGAGCAAATGAAAGGTCGTGGTACTCGAACGCAAGATTATGATGACCTTAAAAAGGTAACTCCATCAGCAAAAAGCGCAAAGACTCACTATGTCATTGTTGATGCTATCGGTGTCACCAAGTCTCTTAAAACTGCCAGCTCGCCACTAATTACGAAACCTTCCATACCCCTCAAAGATTTAGCCATGGGTGTGATGATGGGAGCGAGTGATACCGATACGGTGAGCTCGCTGGCAGGTAGGCTAGCAAGGTTGGACAAGCAGCTGGATGAAGAGGATAAAATCCGTATTGAAAAGGAATCTGGCGGTAAGAGGTTAACACAAATAGTCAGCGACCTGTTCTCAGCCATCGATGCAGACAAGGTAGAGGATAGGGCCTGTGAACTAGCCGGTCAGCCGCCAGGCACTAATCCTGGTGATGACAAGCGCAATGAGGCGCAGGCCGAGCTGGTGAGCCAGGCTGCTAATGTATTTAACGGTGACTTGGTGGAGTTAATTGACAATATCCGCCGGGAAAAAGATCAGAAGATTGATCATGAAAACCTCGATGAGATCATAAGGGCAGAGTGGGATAAAGAGTCGATCGATAAAGCGCAGGATGTGGCGAAAGAATTTTCACAATATCTGCAAAATAATAAAAATGAAATTGATGCGCTAGAAATATTCTTTGATCAGCCGCACCGCCGCCGCGAGTTGACCTTCGAGATGATCAGTGAGGTAATGAAAAAACTGAAAGCCGATAAACCCCAGCTCGCGCCGCTGAGAATATGGCAGGCTTATGGACAGTTGGAAAACTACCAGGGGCAGCAGCCTATTAATGAGTTAACGGCTCTGGTGGCATTAATCCGGCGTGTGTGTGGCATTGATGGGCAGCTTTCTACCTATTATGCCTCGGTGCGTAAAAACTTCCAGAACTGGATAATGAAAACCCACGCCGGTGGTGGGGATAAATTTAATGAAGAGCAAATGCAGTGGCTGCAGATGATACGCGATCATATTATTAGCTCTTTCCATTTTGAGCGGGATGACTTGGAGATGGCGCCTTTTGATGCGCGGGGTGGCCTAGGAAAAATGTATCAATTGTTTGGGGCTGATATGGATCAGCTGATTAATGAATTAAATGAAGAGTTGGTTGCTTAAACCTGCTCTTCTGATTTTTGGAATGAAATGATTAATATAAAAGGAGACCTGCCTAGTGGGTGGGAAAGAGCATCAATACTGGATTTGTGTAAATTGGTTATGGGGCAGTCCCCGTCCTCTGATACCTACAATACTACAGGAAAAGGAATACCATTTTTCCAGGGTAAAGCCGAATTTGGTGAAGTTCATCCTGAAATTGCCAAGTACTGCTCTGCTCCGAACAAAATAGCTGATGCTAATTCTGTTTTAATGTCGGTTAGAGCGCCGGTAGGTCCTACAAATATCAATGAATTTAAATGTTGTATTGGGCGGGGTTTAGCCGCCTTTTCACCACTTGGGGGAGTTGATACAAAATTTGTTTTCTATCTATTGCGGAGTATAGAGCGCGTAATCTCTCAGGATGGAACAGGATCAACATTTTCTGCAATAAATAAACAGTATATTGAAGGATTACGGTTTGGGGTCCCACCCTTATTCGAACAGCGGCGCATCATTGATAAGCTCGAGGAGCTTTTCTCCGAGCTAGATAACGGTATCGAAAGCCTAAAAACCGCCCGTGAACAACTCAAGGTCTACCGCCAGTCACTGTTAAAACATGCCTTTGAAGGAAGGCTCACCGAGCAATGGCGTAAAGACAATGCTGATAAGTTGGAATCTGCCGATGAATTATTGGCTCGTATTCAGTATGAGCGCGAAGAGCGTTATCAGCAGCGGCTGGAAGATTGGAAAAGTGCAGTTGAATCATGGAGCAAGAGTGATTCTCGAGAAGGAAGGCCCACAAAGCCCCGCTCGACGAGTGCTTTAACTCATTTGGGGGGGGGAGAGCTTGATGGGTTAGTTGAACTACCAAAAGGCTGGTCTTGGGTTAATTTTGATTCTATATGTTATTTTGAAAATGGTGACCGAGGAAAGAACTATCCCAATCGCTCGGAATATGTCAATAAGGGGTTACCATGGATTAATACTGGTCATATTGAACCGGATGGTTCGCTGTCTTCAGATAGAATGAACTATATAACACGTGACAAATTCGTTTCTTTGCGTAGTGGCAAGATAGAAAAAGGGGATCTTGTATATTGTCTTAGAGGAGCAACTTTCGGGAAAACAGCTTTCGTACACCCATATGAAGAGGGGGCTATTGCATCATCATTAATGATAGTACGGCCAGTGCTTTCGAGTATGGCCAAGTATATTTATACCTATCTGATTAGTCCCTTAGGAAAGAATCAGCTCCAACGTTTTGACAACGGATCTGCCCAGCCAAATCTTTCTGCCAATAGTGTTAAGAAATACCATTTCCCTCTTTGTTCGATTTATGAGCAGGTCGAGATCTCTCGTATTCTGGATTTGCAGTTATCAGTTTTATCACGAAATGAAGCTGAAATATCTGATGCATTGAATAAATCAAATATGCTTCGCCAATCCATCTTAAAAAAGGCTTTTTCCGGTCTGTTAGTCCCGCAAGACCCCAAGGATGAGCCTGCCTCAGAGTTATTAAAACGAATCGCCGAAGAAAAGGCTGAAATAGAAGCCGCTGCGAAGGCTGCTAAAGCTGCAGCTAAGAAAGCCAAGCCTAAAAAGCCCCATGCAAAGTCCAAGGAAAAAACCTAATGAATGCCGAATCAATCGTCTCCAAAGTCTGGAGTTTCTGTACCACTCTACGCGATGACGGTGTGGGTTATGGGGATTATCTTGAGCAGCTTACCTATTTAATCTTCCTAAAGATGGCGGATGAATACAGTAAGGCGCCATACAATCGTGATGTGGGTGTACCCAGCAAATACAACTGGAAAAGCCTGCGTACTAAAAAAGGGGCTGAGCTGGAGGTGCATTACGTTACTTTGCTTCGTGAGCTCGGTGGCAAGAAAGGCATGTTGGGGCAGATCTTCACTAAGGCACAAAATAAAATTCAGGACCCCGCCAAACTCTCTCGATTAGTCGAGATGGTCAATGACACCGACTGGGTAATGATGGGCGCCGATACTAAGGGTACTATCTATGAAGGCCTGCTAGAGAAGAATGCCGAAGACACCAAGTCCGGGGCGGGTCAATATTTCACCCCACGTTCATTGATCCAGGCAATAGTGGAATGTATGCAGCCAGAGCCGAATCAAACTATTGCTGACCCAGCTTGTGGCACTGGTGGTTTCTTCCTGTCAGCTTACGACTATCTGCTCGAACACCACAAACTCAATAAAAAGCAAAAAGCATTTTTAAAACACGATACTTTTCACGGTAACGAGATCGTCGCCAATACCCGCCGTCTGTGTTTGATGAATATGTTCCTGCACAATATCGGTGAAATCGATGGCGACAGTGCGGTGAGTGGCAATGATGCGCTTGTAGCGCCACCGACTCAAACCGTTGATATGGTGCTTGCCAATCCTCCGTTCGGTAAAAAGAGCAGTATGACATTTACCAATGAAGAGGGTGAGCAGGAGAAGGACGAGCTGACCTACAATCGCCAGGACTTTTGGGATACGACCTCAAACAAGCAGCTTAACTTTGTGCAGCATATTCGCACTATGCTCAAATCCACCGGCCGCGCGGCAGTGGTGGTGCCAGATAATGTGTTGTTTGAAGGCGGTGCGGGTGAAACGGTTCGCAAGCGACTGATGGAAAATACCGATCTGCACACTATTTTGCGTTTACCCACGGGTATCTTTTACGCCAACGGAGTAAAGGCGAATGTGTTGTTCTTTGATAATAAACCTGCTCAGAAAGACCCGTGGACTAAAGAGATCTGGTTCTATGATTATCGAACTAATGTACATCACACGCTAAAGAAAAAGCCGATGCGCCTGGAGCATTTGCAGGACTTTATTAACTGTTACAATCCCGACAATCGCTTTGAGCGAAAGGCTACATGGACGAAAAAGCGCAACCCTGAAGGTCGCTGGCGTAAATATACCCACAAAGAAATTTTGGCGCGCGATAAAACTAGTCTCGATATCTTTTGGTTAAAAGATAAATCACTTGCTGACCTGGATAACCTTCCCGAGCCTGATGTATTGGCGGAAGAGATTATCGATAATATGGAAGCTGGGCTGAACAGCTTTCGTGAAGTCTTGAGTGCCTTAGGTGAAAGTGCCTAAGTTAACTATCAGGCCAATTACTGATTGTAATTGGTCTTGATTTTAATTTTAAAAATTTTATAACTTTGAAAATTCCTACTCATTGATGTGATTTTTAAGTTTTCCAGGCTGATGGTTTTATAGGTTTTAGAGTGCTTTATGATATATGAGCGCTTGATAAGTTCGATACTTTCATACTTATTAATATTTAAAGTAAATGGCGGGCTCGCAGGCTTGAACCATAGGCCTGTCGAACATGAGTTGTGTATTCTAAGAGGCTTTTGTAATATGTCCACTTGGATATGGACGTTGGTAGAGTGTCATATTTATAAAGATAGACTCTAGATTCTTTACGTATAATCTGCGGTACAGATTTTACTCTGGAGTTTGTATTTAAAAAATTAGCTCAGAATTTTTCTTTTCTAAATAATTCTCCTATGCGAGACCCAGACTCTCTTTAATTTTCCAACTAAATATAGATTGGCAGTTGGGTTCAATATACTGTTTGTACAGACATAAATTTATCCCGTCTGAATACTTATTGAGGACCCGGTTTTCAGGCTCTGTACACTTTTCGCACTGAGAGGCGATTGACAGGTCTAATGAATCACTAATTGTTATTTCTCTGTTTCGTTGAGCTTCTGATTCGTGATTCAGTATTGGGTTACCTTGTATTCAGGTAAAGCCTAGATCGGCTACTGGATCATTCGGTTATGCCTGTGCTTTGCATGGGAGTTGTAGAAACGACCCGCAAGAAAAACCTAGTTAGAGTGCAACAATTCAGCATCGATAGCGCTATGATTCAAACACGAATTTTACGGAAAAAAGTCTTCGCCTAGAAAGTGGTGATGATGGTCAGAAGCCAGAGGTGATGCAATGAAGAGCATTTTTTTTGAGTGAAATACGTACAAGTAAAGCGTGTACCTCGTCCCTTGACTCATATTTAAGAATTTGTATGAAGCTCTGGGGCACGAAGTAAAGAGTCCTTGGCCTCCCTCCTTGGAGGGTGAGTCCTCAGCGCCTTTCATTACCTACTTTTCGTTCTTTTTCAATGCGCACATAGATCTCTTCCCGGTGGACGGGAAGAGATTTAGGGGCGCGGATGCCTATCTTTACTTGATTTCCCTTCACTTCCAACACTGTGATCGAGACATTCGTTCCAATTCTTAGGTTCTCGCCGGTTCGGCGCTTTAGGATCAACATGTTTGTTTCCTAGCGATACTCAAGCTGTGGGTGGGCATTCCTTGGTGGGGAAGTTTGGTAAGTGATAATTGGTGGAAGAGTGAGGTGGGGCGCGGGGGCGGTGGGCGCAGAATAGGAAAAGGCGGGCGCTAGGCTCCCAGAGCTTGGGGAGTCGCTCCAAGCTGCTGATTGTGCTCCACTTTATTGAAGACGAGCGGGTTTCTAGCGTAGTATGCATACAGCCATCTTGATATCGTGTTTATCAATTTGGTTAGCTGGCCCCTGGTGTTGCAGCACCTTGGGTCAGCGCCTTTTCTCTATTGTTACTTCACGCTGCCGTTCTCCTGTTGAAGAGGTGACTCTTTTTAGAAAATTCCTGGGTCTATCTTTAGGGTGGGCCTTACAGAATTTACCTACTCACTGCCCTAAAATATGATAGTTATCAGTCAATTCTACGCAGAATTGATACTTAGAAAAACCTAATAAATTTCAATAAGATAATTTTGACGCCTATATTTTTCTATGTGTTCGTTTAAGAGCTATCAAATTTCTATTGTGTGGCCGGTGTTTTGTGACTTTCTTCTTTAGTCAAATCTCTCGAAGATTTATACTTTAATTTGCTGAATGCGCAGGGTCGTCTTTGCGCTCTGTCCTCCATGTATTGCACTTTATTACTAGCGCAAAGCGGAGAGGGCGAAGTAAAGCGAAAGCTTAAGAACACAAGGAGAGTTTTAATCAATGAAAGAAGATGAGAAGGAAGATCAATTTTTTGTTGATAAACGAGAGCTAGGGGAGCTATTTGACTCTAGCTTTGATCTGAATGTGAATCTATTTAGAGGAAGAAACCCTAACAATAGCGATCCAATCCTGTATCCAATTTTGAAGTCATTTCTTCTATCTAATGGCCGTGTTCGAAATGAAGACATCAAGACTTATAGGAAGGATGGAGAGTTATGGGTTGACTGTAAATCTGGTGGAATATCACTATTTGATGCTAAGGGGTGTCCAGTTAAGTCTTGGGAATACTTCTTGCTTTCATTTGATAATACCAAAATCCCTAAGGGTTTAGTGATTACAAAAGATGATTGGCATAAGAGATTTAAGTGTTTTCATTACACAATTCGACCAAATTGGGATATGCCTGTAACCAAATTTTGTATGTTACTAGACAACCTAGCAGAATGTTTACAGAAGGTATGAACATGCTTGATATAGCCGATATTTTAAACTTGGTACGATTGAACGAACTCGAGTTACAAAAAATATATGAAGAATTAGAGTCTGAAGACGAAGAAACACGAAATAATGCTGGTGAAATTGTAATTCAGACTGAAAATTTGGCCAAAAAACTTAAAAAAATGTATGAGGACAAAAAGCCCGACTATTCAGTTTATCCAAAGTATGACGACTACATAGAATTAATTGGGAAAAGTTAATAAGTTGAAGTGTGGTCCAAAATTAGCCGCTTTTCTGTGCTTTTTCTCAGGTTTAAAGTCTTAACGTAAAAATCGATGTTACGTTGCCTGATAAGAATCAGGCACTAGATGGATGGAGGCTTAAGTGTAGTCTCCATCCTTAGGGAATTTATGGTCATCAATTTGACTCCCTGCTTTTTGTTCTAAAGCTTTATTAGTGTTTCTCTAGTAGAGGTGAGGAAGATTGATAAAACTTGCAGATGCAATATGACTCACCTGCTACGGGCATTAAGCTGTATCTCGAACTTTAAGTCTCTCTCATGCAAAACCAATAAGCGTAGTTTTTGGGATGCCCTACCTCTTACCATTTTATAAAAAGTGCAGGTACCAGCCCTGCACCATGCTTAGCGTCCCTTAATCCAACTCCACAAACCTCTGCATTAACGGAAAATACAAAGCACACCGAATATTCCGCTCCCCCCGCGCATAAAAGAGCTTGCGGTAATTCTCCAGCTGATTCCGGTACTGCTCCAGCTGAGCCGCAATAAACTCTTCCTGGCTTTCCTCACCACTGGGCTCAGCCGTTTTGTAATCGACAATCCAGCGGGTACCTTCGTTATCGATAAAGGTGCGGTCCACAATGGAGCGTCTTAGCTGTCGGCCACCGCTGTGGAGTTCAAGCTCGCAGGCAGATTCCTTTAGTGAGCCATCCAATAGCCAGCGGCCGGTGGGGCAGTTGAGGCTGTTGCGTACGGCGATTTCCACTTTCTCGGCGGCGCGGTCCAGGCTGGTGGCGGATAGCCCCAATTGTTTCAGGCGCAGTTGCCATAGGGGGCGTTGGGCTTCCAGTTTACTGGGTGTCCAGTCGCTGATATTGGTCTCGGCAATGGTGGCGAGGGTTTCGTGGGCTACGGTGCCGGCGTGTTTGAGCCAGCGCAAGGTTACCTGGCCCAGTTCGGGAATATTGTCTTCTCCCTCTGTTTTGGGTTGGTAGTCTGGCATGCGGTATTGGGCCAACCATTCCTGCCGGGGCATGGCTTGGGGTTGCCATTGGTTGGGCAGGCGCAGCAGGTAGTCGTGATCTCTGCTGGCTTCATTCTGGTTGAGTAGGGGTTCTTCCGCTTCGAGCCAGTGACACCAGTCGCTGTCCTGATGGTGCAAAACACTGGGCCAGATGCCGGCGAGTAGGGCGGCGCTGCCGGGAGCTTTTAGGTGGCCCTTTTTTTCATCCCGGTTGATGCAGGCCAAAAGATGCAGCGAGCGGATGGCGCGGGTGCAGCCTACATACAACAGGCGCGTGCCTTCCAGGCGTTCGCGCTCGCTGTTGTCGTGCTTCAGGTATTCAAAAACCGGGTCGCGGCCGCCGCGTGCATTTTTGGGGGCGAGCAGGAAGCGGCTTTCGCCTTCGCGGTTGAGCCATTCGCTCCAACGCAGCAGTTGATCACTGCCAGGTTTGCCGCCTTGGTCCAGGCCTGGGATCAGTACATGTTCGAATTCCAGCCCTTTGGATTTGTGAATGGTCATCACCTGCACTTTGGCATCCTGGGCGGGGCGGGCGTAGAGCTGTTCCAGGGCCAGGCTGAACTGTTGCCAGTCGGTAATAGCGCCGCCGGTATCGAAGGCTTCTAATAATTGCAGAAAATCCTGCACATTATTCAGGTCAGATTTTTGTGCAACGGTGGCGGGGCCGCCCAGTTCCAGCCAGAGGCCTTCAATCCAGGTGCGCAGGGGTTTGCGGCCGCGCTGTTGCCAGGCGTGCAGCAGTTTGGGGGCCACTTGGGCCAGGCGCGTGCGCCCTTCGTCACTGAGCAGGGCGATATCGTCTACTTCCTGCAAGGCCATTAATAATGGGCGTGCGCTGGTATCGGTTACGGTGATATCCCCATTGCCCCAGTTGGCCAGGGTGTAAAGGTCTGGCAGTTGCAGTCCGCACCAGGGGGCGCGGAGTACGGCCAGCCAGCTGATACGGTCGCTGGGGTCGAGCAGGGCGCGGGTGAGGCTGAGTAAATCCAGCACCACCATTTTACTGGCGAGTGGCGCCAGCTCTGGGGCCTGGAAGGCGATATTGGCGGCGCTTAGGGCTGGCAAAATCTTTTGCAGATGCTTTTTCTTGCGCACCAGAATGGCGATACGGCTTTCAGGGTCTTGCGCTTGTAATTGCTGCACCAGTTCAACCGCTTGGGTGGCTTCGCGGTTGCGGTCTTCGTCATCGATGCAACCGTAAAAATTCACCGAGGGCTCGGCCCATTTGCTGCCTTTAAACGCTTCGGATTGCAGGTAGCGCACGGCGCCGCGCCCGATATTATCTGCTTGCGGAAAGGCCCTTTGGAAAGTCTCGTTGACCCAGTTCACCACTGCGCTTTCGGAGCGGAAATTAACCTGGAGGTCGAGGGCTTCTAAGGGGACTTCACCGATACCGCGTTTGCGCGCATCCAGGAAAATACCCACGTTGGCATTGCGGAAGCCGTAACAGGATTGCATGCCATCGCCGACAATAAATAGGGTGCGGCCGTCTCCCTGCTGCCAGCCGGCAGTGAGTTTTTCCAGCAGTTGTAGCTGGGTATGGGAGGTGTCCTGGAACTCGTCCACAAGAATATGCTGGGTTTGCAGGTCCAGTTTCAGCGCCAGGTCTGTGGGGTTATCGCTATCGCCCAGGGCGATCAGTGCAGCTTGGGCCACTTCCGTATAGTCGGTGGCGCCCAGCTGCTGGAATACTAGTTTTAATTCTGCGACCAATTTGGGCAGTACCTGGGCGAGCCCTTGCAGCAGTTGCCACTGGCTCTGTTGCAGTCCGCTGGGGAGCTTGCCCACTTCCCGCAGTGCGGATAACAGCGGTTCGTTGCCGGCCAGTTCCGCCAGCAGGTCTTTCATGCGCTGTTTGTATTCTTCGGCGATGGGGCGCTCGGGATCTTTTTTATCCGGCAGGGCAAAACCGAGTTTTTTATTGATGCCGCCGCCTTTGCGCAGATCACCGGTGTTGGTGAGGAGCAGGCTGCCGAGGGCGAGCCAGGCGGGCAGGCCGCTGCTGCCTGTGCTGGGGAAATCGTCCAGTTCGGCGAAGAGGCACAGGCCGTGGCTGGGGTTTTCCTTTTGTAAATTGCTGCCTGCATAACTGGCCAGCTCCAGCAGTTCCCCGGCATAACTGCCGAGGGCTGTGGTGAGATCTTGCAGCTTTTCTGCCACTAGTTCATCGATAACAAAATGGAAATAGTCCTGGGCGCCGTCGAAGTTGACGCTCAAGAGTGGGCCGAGCCATTGCTCGCGCTTGTCCAACAAAATACGCAGCAGCTTATTGAGTTGGCCGAGATCGTTGTCCAGGTGGAGCAGTAGCTGCTGTAGATCTGCGTCTGGGGTTTCGCTATCGAGGTGTTTGAGCAGGTTCACCACCGCTAGCTCAAAGGCAATTTGAGTGCGCTCCAGGGGTTCACCCGGTGCGCCAAGGCCGCTTTCGATTGGCAGTTGGCTGGCGAGGCTGCGGCAGAGGCCGTCGATGGTTTGAATGCGCAGGCGCTGGGGTGTTTGCAGCAGTTCCCATTCCAGTTCGCGATCCCGCTCCAGCAGGGCGCGGGCTAAATCCCAGGTGATGGCATCGTGGGGGTTGCCTGGCCGGGCTTGGTCGCGGGCGCTGTGCAGGGCGTCGATGAGGCGCTCGCGCATTTCACCGGCGGCTTTGCGGGTGAAGGTAATGGCCAACACTTCTTCCGGTTGCTGGCAGGCGGCGAGCAACTTTAATACGCGCTGGGTGAGCAGGCCGGTTTTACCGGAGCCCGCCGGGGCAGATACGGCAAAGCTGCGACTGATATCCAGGGCTTGGCTACGGGCGTCGGCATCGATGGGCTGGCGCAGGGCGGGAGTGGTCACGACTTCGTTCATTCGGTTATTTGCTCCCTTTCCGGCCAGCGGTTTAGGGGCCAGAGTTCACTGTTGTTGTCGGTGGGGCGATCAAAGGCGAGGGTGGCTACACCACTGCGATATTCGGTGGCGAGGGATTCCAGGCTGTAGCGCCAGTGCTCCACCAGATTGCTCCAGGTACCGTAGGGGGATTCCTTTTCGGTATCGCCCACGGCTTTAATGCCGGTAATGGGGTGCTCCAGGTCTCCGCAACCATTCCATTTGCAGTCGCCGTTGCGCACCTGGCCGAAGGCGATGGCGTGGGCGTCCGGTTGGAAAAGGGCGTAGAGCGGCAGTTGGGGTTCGCGGATGCGCTGGGTAAGCCAGTCGCGAATACTGGGGACGCCGGTTTTGTAATCGATTACCAGTTGCTCGCCGCTGGCGAGTTGGTCCAGTCGGTCTAGGCGCAGGTTAAAGTGCAGCCCGCCGATTTCCACGGCTTGTTCCCATTCGACTTTTTCTACGGAGAAATTGGGCCTGTCCAGTTCGACGGACAGCCATTGTTGCAACAGGTGCTCCAGGCGCTGCTTTTCCATGGCCCAAAATCCAATTGGTAGGTGATTGTATTTTTTGCGCACACTGCCGAGGGACCGTTCCACCGCGCGCTCGATTTGCGCTTGGCGTTGCTCGTCGTCCATGGCTTGCAGTTGTGCGAGGGTGCCGCACTGTTGCCAGAATTCCGCCAGCACCTGGTGCACCACATTGCCGCGCTCGGCGGGGCCGAGGCCGATATCTGGTTGGGTAAAACTGCTGGCGCCGAGGCGGAAGCGCAATTGCGCATTTAACGGGGACAGGGCTTGGGCCTTGAGCACCGAGGCACCGCCGCGCACCCGTTCGCATTCGGCGGGGGTGAGTGGCGGTAGCTTTTTGTCTTCGACTTTTTCCAGTTGGCAGGCTTGCGCCAGTTGGCTGTAGTGATTGTGCAGGGCGCCTTCGGCAAAGTGTTGGGCTTGTTGCGGGCTTTCAAACAAGCTGCTCAGTCCTTGCTGAACGCCGTCTTCTTCACAGGTGTAACTCACGACGATATCGCCGCTGGCATTGAGCAGGTCGGCGGTGAGTTCGCGGGCCAGTTCCAATTCCCGCTCGGCACTGGCGCGGGGCATCTTCCAGTGTTTTTGCCATTGAATCGGCAACAGCGGATTGGGCGCCGGTGCCGGCGGCCACTGCTGTTGGCCGAAGCCGACCAGGCGCAGGTGATCGAAAGCGAGGCCGCCGGCTTCCAGTACTCCGAGAATTTGTAAGGGGCCATCGCGGGTTTCCGCCTGGAAGGGGGTGCGGCTGGCAATCTGACGCAGCAATTGCAGGGCCTGGGTGAGAGTAAGGTTGCCACCGCAGGCACTGAGTGCGGCGAACTCTTCCAGGATGGATTCCCACTGCATCAGCTGCTGGTATTCCTGGCTGTCCGGGTTGCGGTTGCCGGGCCAATTTAATGCGCTAAGTGTTTCGGAAAAGCGCGCGGCCCAAATTTCTGCAGGGGCTCGCTGCCAGCGCCGGGCGCGTTCGGCCATTTGCTCCAGCTGGCGGGGCAGTTGCGGCGATTCCAAGTGGAGGACTTCTGCGGTGCGCTCGGCCCAGTAGCGCAGGGTTGCGCCGTCGATACGGCGCAGCTCCAGTTTTTGTAAACGGCGGAATAGGGCACTGCGCAGCCAGGTTTCACTGTCGTCACCCCAGAAGGGGCTGAACAGGATATTTTGCAATTGGGGGTAATCCCATTCGTCCTGCAGTAGCGATAGCAATTGTAAGGCGGCGCTGCCGACCGGTGTCTGCGCCAGGGGCGTACCGGCGGAGAAGTTAAACGGCAGTGTGTAGCGCGGTTGCTGCGGGTCCAGGTATTGGGGTTCGAGCACACGGGAAAATACCGCTTCCACCTGGGCGCGGCACTGGCCCAGATTATTCACCACTATGCCAACGCTGTGGCCGGGGTTTTCGGCGAGCTTTTGCCCGGCCCAAAGGGCTGCCTGATAGAGTTCTTCATCCAAATCGGCGCAGGCGGCTACGGATAATTCACTCTGCTGGGTGAGTCCCGGTCTTTCAATAACGGCTGTTGCACCTGCGTGAATCAGGGCATTGGCGAGAGGCGAAATCTGGGCAAAGCCGGCGGTATCAATTTGCGCGATGGGTTCCAGAATGCCTTCCTGGAATGCGCGCAGGATCAATTGATCGCGCTGGTCGGGTGTGATGGCGCTGTGGGCCTGAAGTTCAGTGGCAAAGGCCTTGATCATGGCGCATAGCGGCAGTTCGTCGCTGCGCATAGAGAGTGCGAACTGCTCTAGTAAGGGAGTTAGCGCTTCATCTATTTGCGAGAGATCGGAAATCAGCTGCCATTGGAGTAGCTGCGCCAGGGCGCTATCGGCATCCCGGCACAACTGCTGGCTGTTGAGCAGTTGCCGGTCCAGGGATTCATCCAGGGCGCGCTGCCAGAGTAATTGCCGTTGCTCGCGATTCAATACCTGCTGCAAGGCGGGCTGCCAGTTGCGCTGTTGCAGTTGGAACCAGAGTTTGTCCAGCCAGCTGCGCAGGGATTCCACCGGCGGCGGCATCCAGCAGGCACCGGGCGACTGCTGCCCGGCAAACACCTGTTGGCAGCGGTTGCGCAAACGGTTGTTGGGGGTGAGCAGCAGTCCTCCGGGAGGCAGCTGCGCAAATATTTCGAGAGCGGGAAATGCCGGCTTCAGCATGAATTCGGGTACCGGTTAGGGCTTGTTATTCGGGGAACGGTCGCGGTTTGTGACGGAGCTGTCAACCTTGACGAGCAGTTGTCACTATTTTGATGATCCTAAGAGTTGGATTCGAGGGGTTCGGCAACTGGGGCGAACTCGCTGAAGGCCCGTTCTATATTGCCGGTTAGGTCAACCGTGCTGGTGATCAGGCGGCCAGTATTTGGGGCGTCCGGCAGCATCAGCTCAAGTTCTTCCAGCCACCAGCGCACTCGCCGGGCGATGGCTTCACCGGAATCCAGCCATTGGATTGAGCGGGGGGCAAACTGGTCCAGTTCTTCTCGCAGCAGGGGAAAGTGAGTGCAGGCCAATACGGCAATATCCACTTGGTCGCCGCCGGCGGTGTGGAATACGCGGTGTAATACCGGCTCCAAATCTTCTGCGGTGATGGCTTCGCCGCGCAGTTTGCTTTCCGCCAGATGCACCAACTCCGGTGCGGGCACATTAATTACCCGGTTGCCGTTGGCAAATTGCTCGATCAGTTCGCGGGTGTAGCGGCGGTTTACGGTGCCTTCGGTGGCAATCAGGGCAATAGTGCGGGAACGGCTGGCGGCAGCGGCGGGTTTCACCGCGGGCACAACGCCCACTACGGGTTTCTTCAGGGATTCGCGCAGTTGGGGCAAGGCCAGGGTGCTGGCAGTATTGCAGCCCACCACTAAAATATCGGCCCCGCAGTGTTCCATCATGGCCTGGGCCTGCTGGACGATGCGGGGGCGCAGCTCCTCTTCGCTTTTATTGCCGTAGGGGTAAAAGCCGTTGTCCACACCCAGGTGCAAGGTCAGGCCCGGCATCAGGCGGCGGATCTCCCGCGCAATGCTGATGGCGCCCACGCCGGAATCAAAGATCAGGGCGCTGGGAGCTGAGCTATCTGGGTGGGCGCTGTGTTTGTGCATGCGTTCTGGAGTACCAACATCGAAACCAATCCTCCAAGAATACCTCAAAACTCCACGAAAATTCCCATTGCAGGTATCAGGGAGCAATAGCATCCTCTGGCGGACGCACTTTCCATAGTCAAACTGGTAGAATGGTGGTTTCGCCTCTATCTAGGCAAGCCATTGGGGATAGGCCCCTGGCAAAATCCTGATTTATCCATCTCTTTCCGGGTCTGGGAGTACCACTCTATGCCAGCGTTCCCGCTGCAATTGAATGCCGATCATGCGGTGATGGCGGCTGTTGCCATCTTGTTTCTGTTGGGCTTGGTGTTTTGGTTGGCGCGAGCCAGTAGCCGCCGCGCTTTATTGCAGAGCCAAGCCGCTTTACAGGTGGCTCAGGCGCGGATCGATAGCAGCCGCGAGCGGGAATCCCAGCTTGGGGTTGAGGTGGAATCCCTGCGTACCGAGCTGGCGGACAAGTTGCAGCAGCTCACGCGTAGTCAGGTGCTGGTAGAAAAAGGGGAGGCGGCCCTGGCGGAGCAGCGCAAGCTGATGGAGCAAATGCGTATTGCCATGGGTGAGCAGTTCGAGAATCTGGCCAACCGGATTTTTGAAGAGAAGCAGCAGAGCTTCGTGCGCCGCAGTGAAGACAGCCTGCGCAAAAGTCTCGATCCGCTTGAGCGCCAGTTGGGGGATTTCCGCAAGCGAGTAGAGCATGTCTACGATCGCGAAAATGCTGAGCGCAACAGCCTGCTGGGGCAGATTAAAGCGTTGCGCGAGCAAACCCAGCGCATCAGTGATGAGGCCCTGAACCTGACTTCGGCCCTAAAAGGTGACCGCAAGATTCAGGGTAACTGGGGTGAAGTGGTGCTGGAGCGTTTGCTGGAGGAATCCGGCCTGCAGAAGGGGCGCGAGTACGAAACCCAGGTAACCCTGACGAGCGATGGCCGCAGGCGCCAGCCAGATGTGATTGTGCGCCTGCCGGAAAACAAAGACCTGATTATCGATTCCAAGGTCTCCCTGGTGGACTACGAGCGCTATAGCTCGGCGGAAACCGATGAGGAGCGCACCCAAGCCCTGAAACAGCATGTGAATTCCCTGCGCGCCCATATCACCGGCCTTAACAAGAAGGCCTACGAACAGCTGGAGGGTGTGCGCACCCTGGATTTCGTCTTTATTTTCGTGCCCATTGAGGCTGCGTATATGTTGGCTATGCAGGCGGACCCGGATTTGTTCCGTTTTGCTTATGAGAAGCAAATTGTCCTGGTAAGCCCTACCAGCCTGATGGCGACTCTGCGCACAGTCGAGAATATCTGGCGCTACGAGAAACAAAACAAGAACGCGGAAAAAATCGCCGACGAGGCCGGCAAGCTGCACGATCAGTTTGCTATGGTGCTGGAGTCACTGGATGTTCTTGGTGATCGCCTGCGTCAGGCAGATGACGCTTACCAGCAGACCTACAAACGACTGGCGACAGGCCGTGGCAACGCGGTGAAGCGGATTGATAGTCTGCGTAAGCTGGGTGCTAAAACCCGTAAGCAGATCTCTGCGGATTTAAGGGAACGAGCGGATCAGCCTGAGGTAAAGGGACTGCCACAGGCTGAGGAAGCCGCCACGGAAGAATAATTTTTTATGGAAAATCTTGTATTCGCGCTATCAGTCACAGGGCCGATTTTCCTGATGATTATTGGCGGATACCTGCTCAAGTATAAAGGGATAGTACGAGACAGCTTTATTGATGATGCCTCCAGGCTTGTTTTCCACGTGGCATTACCAGCACTGCTTTTTATTAATATCTATTCCTCGGATGCCAACCCCGCGCAAGAAATAGACCTGCTTGTAGCAGGGGTTCTCGGCACTTTTGTGATGCTCCCTTTGGCATGGTTGCTGGCGCGGCCGGTATCGCCAATGGATCGCAGCGCTTTTATCCAGGGGGCTTTTCGTGGAAATGTGGCGATTGTCGGCCTTGCCTGGATCGAAAAAGCCTACGGAAGCGAGGGTGTTTCCAATTCCGCAGGGTTGGTCGCGGCACTCACGATTCAGTTTAATGTTATCGCCGTCGCTCTTTTCGTGCTTTACAATAAGGACAGAAAATTTGGCTGGCGGATGATGCTGTGGGAGCTGGTCAAGAACCCTCTAATCCTCGGTGTCATTGCAGCCATTGTGTGCCGTTTATTGGCTGTAAGGCTGCCGGAAGTACTGCACGATACCATTCAGTATCTTGCATCTGTGGGCCTGCCACTGGGACTTATCTGTATTGGTGCCAGCATGAAAATGCGAACACTGATGCGCAGTTCCCCCACGGCGCTGGCGGCCTCATTACTTAAACTGGTTGTTGCTCCGATTGTCTGCCTGCTGATTGGTTTGGCATTGGGCATGAGCCCTGAATACTTGGGATACCTGATCCTGATGACGGGTGCTCCCTGTGCGATCTCGGCCTTTGTAATGGCCCATGCTATGGGTGGGAACAGCCAGCTTACGGCCAATATTGTGGGGCTCAGCACATTGCTTTCTGTTGTTACTGCCAGTATCGGGCTGGCATTGCTTAAGGTGTACTTTTAATGACCGTTTTCCCAACCTGGTTGCTTATTCTTGCAGCAGTAATCATTTTTGCTCTCGCTATTGTGGCTGGCTACTATCTGCGCAAACTATCAGTAGCGCAAAAGAAACAGGCCGAACAACTGGCGGAATTAGAGCAAGCTGCCGAAGATCAGCGCGAAAGAGTAAACGACAGCATCCAGATTATTGCCCGCACCCTGTTGGATGATGGAGTAGGGCTTACCGAAGCTTCGATTCGTATTCGCGTTCTATTGGATGCGCTTCAGGTGGAAGACAAAGTACGTGAAGAGTTTGTTGCTTTTTATACTATCGCAGAGAAAACCAGTCATATCCCAATTCTAAAAGACTGGAAGGCATTGCCGCGTAAAGAGCAATTTCAATATGAGTTAGAAATGGCACAAATAGAGGCAGATTATAAAGACTTTGCGATAGATGCCGCTAAACGTATCCTTGGCCGTACTTTTTGAAGTTGGGTAGCCAGATGATTGGCTGGGATAGCTCTTTATTTGTTAGTCAACGGGTAGTAATCTGCCCGTTGTTTGGAGAGTTTAATTCTTTTATTTCTAGCTTTTTGCAAAGATTACTTTGTAGGTGCTAACCCGCCTTAAAATTTATTTTTTATGCATACTGCATTTGCGCGGAACTTATTGATCCCATTTTTGCGCAAAATGCAATCAAAATTTACTGACTCTACTGGCAGTATTCAGTGAGAATTAGTAAGTGATTTTAAAAGTAGTCCTGCTTATCGCTGTGCTGACATACTTCGCACGTTCATCAAATTAGCTTTATTCGGCAATTTTTGGGGTGCCGGTGTACTTTCGTTGAACTTTATTTTTGGTGGTTTCCATTTGAATGTACTCATTGGCACCGTAATTTCATTTGTCACCGCGTTAGGTGTATTCAAGCTGCTTGATCATCTTGAGGGGGCTGGAGCTTGGTACTGGATCGCGTTTTTGATCGCTATCGGAGCGTCCGTCATATTGGCCTGAATGTGAACTTGTTAACAGGGCTTATCCTTAAGTAGCAACAAAATGCTCTAAACAAGAAAGTAAGAAACTTGATGCTACGTCAAGTCGTTAGCACACTTAAATAAGCTGATTGA
The DNA here is from genome assembly GCF_000380565.1 of Microbulbifer variabilis ATCC 700307. Taxonomy (GTDB): domain Bacteria; phylum Pseudomonadota; class Gammaproteobacteria; order Pseudomonadales; family Cellvibrionaceae; genus Microbulbifer; species Microbulbifer variabilis. The sequence continues at coordinate 324,734 of NZ_AQYJ01000025.1, read as the reverse complement.
CTTTCCTTTGAAGCTTTGCGCATACGTTAAAAGTTTTGGTGTCTAAATTGAAGAAATTATTAATATACTTTGTCTCGTTCTTTTTTGCGGTTGCTGCATATTTTCTTACGTTTTCGGCATTTTATGAGTCATGGTTTTCCTACTACTATGAGGAATACCTCTCTTATTTTTTCCTGGCAGGGCTTGCAGTAATTGTACTCTTGCCATTTGCTGCTGCAGTGGCGGGCTCAGAAAATAGTATGAGCTATTTTTCAAAATATATAAGTTTAGCTGTCATATTTCATTGGGCTGTAGTAGTTTTATCTGTGGTGGTTTTTGTATACATGTTATCTAATGGCGTATTAATCAATGGGCCTGGTATTTATAGGGCGGCTCCATAAAGTAAATTGACATAATAAAGATAGATAGTGCAGCTCCGGGCAGAACACCTTACGCTTTGTTTGATTTCTGTGCTCTCAGTTTGCATGATAAATGGGTAGTATCGATAGCCTCTTTAACGGGGATTAAGTTATCTAGTGAGAAAATACGATGTTTGGAATTTTGAAGTATATTGGACTTGTGATAATCGTAAGTTTGGGGTTTAGTCAAACCTTTGTTTATCAAAGAGTAAAGAAAAAATGGAATTCTCTCCCTGTAGTTGATGCAAAAATAAAAACCTCAAAATTAAAAAATTTTACGAATGCGGAGGGGCAAAGGGTATACGAGGCACAAATCGAGTTTGAGTATGAGTACATGGGCGTCAAGTATAGTTCAGATACTCCATTACTCAGGTCCCCCCAATTGTTTAAAAATAACAATATCGAGCATGATCTACTGAGTCGATATAAAGAGGGGGGAAGCGTGGCGGTGCGTGTAATGCCCAGCTCCCCAAAAAATGCATTTATAGAAATGGAACGGTTCAGTAAGTTGTCTGCAGTTGTGATTCCAGTACTTTTAGTTATTTATAGTTTGGCTGTATTCGGCTATGGATGGTTGGTGACTGCGGCAGTGACACGCTAGTAACGTATTGTTAGTATAAATGGTGTAATATGATGCTGTAGAGGAAAAGCTTCTCTATTTGAAGTTTTATGAATATCGTTTTCGTCATGAATGGTTTAAGCCTGAGTGGAGTTTATACATTAATTAAACGCATAGAAGGATAAGCGGTTGGCTTAATAATCCAATGCATTGAATGCATAGTATTGCTTTTAGCTTTAGCATTAATCTAGGGAGGGAGTATGAGGCTGGGAATTTTGATATTCATATCGATCGTATTGTGGGTTATTTCAGGAATTATTGCATTTTATGGTTTTGAGAGCCTGGATCAGGCGAGTAACTTTGGAGAAAGTTTTGGTGCCATCTCATCTCTGTTTTCCAGCTTTGCTCTGGCCTTAGCAATTTATTCTATGGTGTTGCAACAGAAGCAAAATGATCAGTTTGAAAAGTATACTTTAACTGCTCTTGATCAACAGTCTAAACAAATAGAAATTATAAATAAAAGTATCGAAGAACAGTTGAAAACTGCAAAGGTAGCAGCAATTACAGCGCTGATTGATCGCGAGGAGCAGCGTATAGCTAATTTGAAAGAGTGGGGTGAGCAGAAGGGGGATATCAATAGGTACGAAAATGGGATAGCTGCTGCATCCAGACGAATTGAAAAATATAATGAGGATTTGCAGGCCCATGCGACATGCTGATAAAGGGTTGTAGTATGTCCTAGCTAGCAGTCTTCACCGGACTTTATTAATTTAGCTTGCCATGACTGCTGAGCTTAACTTAAGAGAAAACGCTTAATATTTACTTCATGATCAAGTACCTGACTACTGAGCAGTTACAATATAATCATTAGAGTTAAGTCTCCTGGTAATTCGACTAGTGTCTCCGCTTAGGGGCTCCTCTTCATGGCTACATTTCATCCAAGCATTGAGGCATTGAAGTATTAAAGTGAGATGAGGAGTCGCACATTTTTCTTGTTTTCGTAGACTTTGGCTTGCTCGACGGCAGAATGGCCAAAGATAAGCATTTCTAGAAGATATCATGGACCCTTTAAAATGGTGAAAGATGTAATCTTTGGGTGCGTAAAAATTTGGAAGGTGACAACCCCAGTTTAGGGTGCATCTTCTATTAGGCTATATTATAGGTAACTACTGAGAATGTATATTTGTGATAGATGTGGAAAAAGAGGAAAGTCTAAGATCAAGCTTTGGGTTGCAGGTGAAGATCCAATCGGTTTTATTTTTTTGTCTGTCGCTTTAATGGCCCCTATAGGCTTCATGACATACTTATGCATTATAACCCTATATCCTGAATATTTCTTAGAGGAAGTATTTGCTTTTGAAGGTATGACTCAAATAGTCTTTATTGGGCTGCCAAGCCTATTAGTAGTTGGGTACTGGTATTACCGTATTGGGCATAAAGTATACGTATTCTTTGGAAAGTTTGTTAACTTTAAGTTTAGCTATGTCGCTACCTGCGAACCTTGTGGCTTAAGCTTGAAAGAGATTCATCTTCCCGGAGAATCTTGATATTTTAAGCTGTAGTTGTCCTTCCCCGAGGGAGAGTTTCTTGTGCTTAGCTACAGCTGTTTGCTTAGTATTTCTAATATCGGGATACCCTGGCAAGTTCAGATAGAGATGTGAAATACCAACCACCTAGGTCTACATTAAGTGGTGCTGAAAGCTTCATAAAGGTTTGCCTCGTATGAGCATAAAACCATCACGAATTTTATTAATAAATATTCTGATGACTGCTGCATTTTATGTGGCCGGTTTTGTCGCACTAGGCAGTTCGTATCCAACTATCGATTCAAGTGGCGAGCAGATTGTTCATTGGTTTTCAATTAACGAACTGAGCGCCCGGTTTTATGCTTGGACAGCGGCTTTTTTCTCACTTGGCCTCGCCATCTTTGGTGGGCAGATTTCTACATTGTTACCGAAACCGAGTCGGTATATTTTTCTTGCAGGCGTGCTTGGATTTGCCATCACAGCCCAGGTTCAAGCTTGGCTATGGGCGGGGTTAGCACTTCATCCAGAAGGGCTGGAGCCAGCAGTTGCTCGCACAATCTTCGGCATATCTTCTTATTGGGGGCCTCTGGTGAATGGGTCAACAACAGCGATGGCGGTAGCGTTTTTAGCTATAGGGCCTGGCACATCTGTTGAGGTCCCACGCTGGCTAAAGTCGCTCAGTGTTATTTTCTTTCTTGAGCAGGCAATCGAAACTATCACTGTATTCGGATACAGTGGCTTTATAGCCCCAGGTGGAACTATGAATGTTTATCTTGGAGGTCTTATTGGATTTATTTGGGTTGCGGGGGTTGTGCGTTGGGCGATACCGCGCATAGACTTGCCCGCCTAACCAGAGAGTACTGTTGACTCATAATGCCATTAGTTTAGTGCTCTACTGATCTTGGGATTGGGCTTCATCAAAAGGAGAGTTCATGGGTAGCTTTGTGGTGGAAGCGTTAGTTGTGGCCTTGTTTCTCTTATACCCAGTGTGGCGAATATTTAAGCGTGCTGGACTGAATCCAATTTATAGTCTTACGTTGTTCATACCAGTTTTAGGGTTTCTGGTAGCTGGTGCTGTTTTGGCTGCATCTAGGTGGAGTGTCAGCACCAAAACTGAGGAGGTACAATGATGGGCGTTGGCGGAATTAGTCTTTGGCAACTCATCATCATTTTTGTAATCCTTCTCGGCCCGCTGCTAATCTTTGGCTCTGTAGCTAAGAAGGCTGGCTTTTCCAGATGGTGGGGCTTGTTACTTATAGTTCCTGTTGTCAATATAGTCTTGGTGTGGGTGCTTGCATTCGTCAAGTGGCCAGTGGAAGAGGCTTCTTAATAACGTTGAGCGTTATTCTCAGCGAAGTTGGTTAAATCTCTATTGTATTTATTCTTCTTTCACCCCCTGAATGCAGGTTGGGAAGCCAGATTGCATAAGGTGTTCCTTACCTGATCATAATGGTTTTACCAGGACCCAGGGTTGGCCGGGCTCTATCTTCAGGAACTAAAAAATTGAATGTAAAAAGTGGTCGCGGAATACTTTTGAGCATTACGGCGATGCTTTGTTTAGCCGGTATGGATGCAACCGGTAAGCTACTCGTCCAAACCTATCCCATTGTTCAAATTATGGCAGTCCGCTTTGCGATGTTTTTTTTCATCGTGATCGTCACGGCTGGATTAACAGGCAAGCTCAAACAAGTTCGAAGTAAGATTCTCGGTACCCAAATACTTCGATCTCTTGTGCTTTTGATCGAGGTGACAGTATTTATCTTTGCATTCAGTATGATGCCGTTAGCTGATGTCCATGCAATCGCTGCAACGGCACCGCTGTTTGCAATATTGATGGCGGGATGGTACCTGGGTGAAGAGATAGATACGAGGAGTTGGGTGGGTGTTGCTATAGGCTTTATAGGTGCTCTGATTATCATTCGGCCTGGATTGGGAGTAATGAGTTGGCACACTTTGATACCGATAGCTGGGGCAATTCTGTGGGCTGCATATCAAATTCTTTCACGCCGTGTCGCGCAGTTCGATAGCTCCAGTACAACGGCCTTCTATACGGCTTTCATTGGTCTGATTGTCTTCGGTGGATTAGCACCCTTTTACTGGGTAGAACCGACCTCAACAGGTTGGCAATTATTGATGTTGAATGGACTACTGGGTGCAATGGGTCACTATTTGCTCATCAAGGCCCTTTCCTATGCGCCCGCAACAGTTTTACAGCCCTTCAGCTATGCCTTGTTGTTTTGGGCCATCGTGATTGGTTTTATTATCTTTGGTGATCTACCCGATGGACTCACGCTACTTGGTGCTGCCGTAGTATTGGGAGCAGGGTTCTATGCTTCGGACGCAGGTCGCTCATTGAGTGGCTCTCTATCGGTTGCGTTCAAAAGGAGGTGGCGGGGTATCCAGCGTGAGTCTAAATCTGTGAATTAGTCTCTGCACTGTAGTGGCTTCTGTTTGGGAGCAGGAAATCGCTCGCAGCTTCTGAATAAGCAGGTACTCAAAAATAGCATCCGTAAATTCGGACCTTTTGCTGTTAGGAAAAGAGCGGGAAGGTGGCCTACGGGGTGAAGAAGTCGGCCGTTAAATTTGTATCGTAAATAATGTAATTGAGGATCTGGATGCACTAACCCTGCGCATCCAGATCTGTTTCGGCGGCTCAGGAATTGGGCGTTCGATCATTATGGCGAATTCGATCTTGGGCCAAGAAGAAATAGCGCGCAGTATGGAAAAGTTCAGGTCTTAAATTCCGCTCCTAGTAAATCCAAAGTGATTTCTCCGAAACGCTTCAGCATCAGTTTCTCAGCTTCATTCATAACGTCTTTTAAGGAGGCGTTTACCGCATGCTCAATGGGGCAGTTGGTATGCTCGTCAGTTAGCCCAATAGTGAAAACCGATGCTTCACCCAGAGCCTTATGGATATCCAATAGTGTGATTTCATCTAGGGGCTTGGCCAGTGACCAACCTCCGTTATGCCCCTTGCTCGACCGTACATATCCCCGATCGCGTAACAGAGCCATGGTACGCCTAACCACTACTGGATTGGTGGAAAGCATTTCAGCCATTTTATCTGATGTGACTGGCTGATCAGCCATTTCAAGATGGATGAGTACATGTAGCACCCGGGAAAGCCGACTGTCCTTTCGCATAGTTCACCTTAGTCATTGAACTCGTAGTATATCATGAAACATTTGGTGTTACGTGTGTTGCCATTTCTAAAAATATTGTGTAACAATTAAAGTTACATGATGATTGGGAGGTGACCATGGATATCGATGTTTTGATTGTTGGCGGTAGTTTTGCAGGTTTGTCTGCCGCGATGCAGCTTGTTCGTGGGCGGCGTAAAGTAGTGGTGTTGGATACAAACCAACCACGCAATCGCTTTGCTCGTGCGTCTCACGGTGTATTTGGTTTGGATGGAAAAAGCCCTGCCGAGATTCGGGCTACCGCACTATCCCAGCTTGCGCTCTATCCCGGTTTTCAGCTGGTTGAGGATGCGGCTGTAGGTGTTGAGAAATTGCGAGGCGGGTTTGAGGTAGCGGCAGAGAGTGATGCCGTTTACCGCGCAAAGAAACTGATTCTTGCCAGTGGTATCACAGACCAGTTGCCAGATCTTCCAGGTGTAAAAGAGTTCTGGGGTAAAAGCGTTATCCACTGCCCCTATTGCCATGGTTATGAGCTAAGTGATCGCCCCTTGGGTGTGTTTGCGACCAGTGAATTGTCTTTTCATCAGGCGGCAATGATTCCAGATTGGGGGGCGACAACCCTTTTTACTCAGGGGCAATTCAACCCAGAGGGAGAAGTACTGGGGCACTTGATTGATCGAGGTGTAGTACTAGAGGAGACACCGATTACCAATTTGCTGGGAGCAAAAGGGCAGTTGCAAGCTGTCTTGTTAGCTGATGGGAGGGAAATACCTCTAGAGGGTCTTTATGTTTCTCCAAAGGTTATGCTGGCTTCGCCGCTTATAAGAATGCTGGATTTAGCACTGGAAGACTCTCTAGTTGGCAGTATTGTGAAAGTTGATGCTTTTAAAGAAAGTTCTGTTAATGGGGTGTTTGTTGCGGGGGACCTGTCCAACCCAATGCAGAGCGGAACATTTGCGATCGCGTCCGGTACTATGGCTGGTGTCGCTGCACATCGTTCACTGATATTTAACAAGTAGCAAATGCACCGTGCGAGAGTTATCAAAATCCCTTGTTTCTAGGTGGGAGCAATGGGCTAAGAGCTGATGTAGGGGGAGTTGTGTTGTGGCCGAGGCAGTTACTTGCCCCGGCCTTAAAAACTCAGCAGTTAACCGCGTTTACAGCGAGCCCTCCGAGAGAGGTTTCCTTGTATTTGCTTTGCATATCGATACCGGTCTGGCGCATGGTTTCAATCACACTGTCGAGTGGAACTATATGGGCACCATCACCGCGCAGAGCCAGGCGTGCACCATTGATGGCTTTTACTGCACCCATGGTATTGCGCTCAATACAGGGTACTTGTACCAGTCCGCCAATAGGGTCGCAGGTGAGCCCTAAGTTGTGCTCCATACCGATCTCGGCGGCGTTTTCAATTTGCTGATTAGTACCGCCTTCTACTGCTGCCAGCCCTGCAGATGCCATGGAGCAGGCTACGCCGATCTCTCCCTGGCAGCCGACTTCAGCAGCGGAAATAGAAGCATTCTTTTTAAATAGCATGCCAATGGCGCCAGCGGTGAGCAGGAATTTTACTACCTGGTCTTTCAGCTCTCCGTGAATATCCGGGTTGTGTACGAACTCTACGTAATAGGCAATTACCGCGGGAATAACACCGGCAGCTCCGTTAGTGGGGGCGGTCACGATACGTCCGCGTGCAGCATTCTCTTCGTTTACGGCCAGGGCGAACAGGCTGACCCAATCGAGGATAGCGAGGCCGTGGTTGCGTTCTTCCGGGCTCTGCTTATTCAATTCACGATAGAGTTCGGCTGCACGGCGGCGTACATTCAGGCCTCCGGGTAGGATTCCGTCCTGGTGGCAGCCTCGCTTGATAGAAGCGTCCATGACTTTCCAGATATTCCACAGGCGATCTTTTACTTCCTGCTCACTGCGAAAGGCTTTCTCGTTTTCCATTGCCAGTTCGGCAATGGTCCAGCCGTGCTGCTCGCAGGTTTCCATTAATTGCTCAGCATTGCTGAAATCATAGGGAAGCAGGGTGGCTATCTCTTCTTTGTGAGCAAAGTCTTCCTCGGACAGTACAAAGCCACCGCCAATGGAAAAATAGCTGCGCTCGAACAGTAGTTCAGATCCGGAATATGCCTGGCAGGTCATCCCGTTTGAGTGTTGCGGCAGGAACTCTTCCATATGGAAGACCAGGTCACGTTCGCGAACGAATTCGATATTGTGGTCATTGTTTAGCACAAGGGTGCGATCACTTTGTATCGCAGCCATCTTGTCTTCGATGCTATCCACATCAATCGTATCTGGAGCCTGCCCCAGAAGGCCCATCAGTACGGCCATATCAGTACCATGGCCCACACCGGTTAGCGCCAGGGAGCCATACAGGTGCACCTGTACACGATCAGTGTTGGCTAGCTGGGAGCGAGAGCGCAGATCCTGCACAAACTGGCGGGCGGCGACCATAGGGCCCACAGTGTGGGAACTGGAAGGGCCGACACCAATTTTGAAGAGTTCAAAAACACTAATGCTCATAAATTTTCTCTGCGCTGGGCTGTCTACTTTCACAGCCCTCCCTTAAGGATATAGTTGCACCAATTGGGGGCGCACTTTGCCTTACAAGGCGCAACAATCAAGGTGGCAGCCAGCATTCCGTACAAAATTCTATTTGTTACGGATTTTGCGGAATTTATGATCTTCCTGATTCGTAGCGTAAGAGAAGCTACGGCGCTTCCGCGACCAGAACGGCACGTTTGGGCGCGGGGTGACCTTCGATGGTTTTATCTGGTGATTGTGGGTCCAGGAAATCCTCCAGCGATTCAAAATGCATCCAGTCAGTGCGGCGCTGTTCCTCCTGGTTGGTGACATTTAGGTCCACTGTTCTTGGATTGCGGAATCCGCATTTGCACAACCAGCTTTCCAGGGTGGCGCAACTGGGGAAAAACCAAACATTGCGCATTTTTGCATAGCGGCCCTCCGGCACTAGGCAATCCCCCAGGCCACCATCGATCACCAGAGTTTCCAAAACTAACTGGCCTCCGGGGCGCAAGGTTTCCCGGAGCTCGCGCAGGTGGTCCATGGGTGAGCGGCGGTGATAGAGCACGCCCATAGAGAAAGTGGTATCGAAGGCTCGTAAATTGGATGGCAGGGCTTCAATACCCAGGGGCAACAGGTCTACCGGTTTTTCTTTGCCGAGGTATTTTTTCAGGGCATAAAACTGGGCAACAAATTTTGCCGATGGATCTATGCCGATCACACGCCGGGCGCCAGCACCATAAGAGCGCCAGCAGTGGTAGCCATTGCCGCATCCCACATCCAGTACCAATCTATTTTCCATAGGGGCCAGGTGGGGTAATACGCGATCCCATTTCCAATCTGAGCGCCACTCGGTATCAATAGGCAGGCCAAAAATTTCCCATGGGCCCTTGCGCCAGGGGTGTAGTTTTCTCAGTTCCTGTTCCAGCAACTGCAGTTGTTCAGAGCTTGCATCACTGGCGCTGCCAATGCGAACGCTTTGCGCAAGCTCTATATTTGAGGGTTTGATATCCGGTAAGGCTTCCATGGCTGCGCGCCAGTCGGGCAGGTCACCCCAGCGATGGGGGCTCAGGTTTTCGGCCACCTGATCGGGTAGCTGCGCGAGCCAGGAGCGCAGATCAGGGATATGTTGCAGGCCTTGGTAGAGTTGGGAGTAGTCGATCACGGGTACTTACTTTTCGGGGCTGCCTTTAATGGCAATGAGTGAGGCGAAATTAAAACACTGGAACCATACATCAACACTGGTAAAGCCGACGTTCTTTAGCCGCTTGCGATGGGTATCCAGGGTTTCGGGGATCAGCACATTTTCCAGGGCTGAGCGCTTTTGGGCAATTTCCAATGCACTGTAACCGTTGGCAGCCTTGAAGGAATGATGCAGTTCAATCATTAATTCATTATGGGCTTTATCGGCGAAGTCCACTTTTTCTGAAATAATCAGGATGCCGCCGGGGCGTAGACCATCGTGAATTTTTCTTAGGATCTCCTCGCGCTCTTCCACCGGTATAAACTGCAAGGTGAAATTGAGTACGACTACAGATGCGTTTTCAATAGTGACGTTTTGCAGGTTGTCGCAGATAAGCTGTACAGGTATTTCGCCGCTATCGGCTTCGAGCACGGTGCGCGCCTGATCTGTCATGGCTTTGGAGTTATCTACGGCAATAATTTCGCAATCTGCTGCGGGGATGCGGTGACGCATGGCTAAGGTTGCGGCGCATAAAGAGCTGCCGAGATCGTAACAGCGGCTGCCTGCCTGGGCATAGCGCTCAGCCAAGGTGCCGATCATGGCGACGATGGTGGTATAGCCCGGAACCGAGCGCTTAATCATATCGGGAAATACTTGCACTACCTGGCGATCGAACTCAAAACCGGCTACCTGGCCCAGAGGACTCGCGTAAATATTGTCGTGTTTACTCATCTGAATTTCGCTGAAGGGTTACTGCGATTAACAGGCAGGCTTGGGGCCTGCCGGATGCGCGTCGGCTGCGGGATCTATCCCCGGCAATAACTTTACCGGGGATAGAGCACAGGACTCTGTCAGAGTTTTTCTTCCTGCAAGTTGAGGTTTGCTGCGGCAGCCTGGCCTTGGGGACCTGTCACTACAGCGGTACTCGCCTTGCTCTGGTCCAGATAAGTGGCGCCCACTCGCTGAAGATCCTGCAGGGTCACTTCTGTTACCTGTTTGCGGAATTGCTGGCGTACTGCGTGGGTTCGACCGTAAAGGCCCGAGTGGAAGTTCTTCTTGGCTTCGCCGGCGGGGGAGCCTGGCTTGTCCAGTCCGCCGACGACACCGAGAACGGCTTCTTCAACCTGTTCTTCCTTGTGTTTTTCTTCAGCCAGCCACTGTAGAGAGGCATCGAAGTCTTGCAGAGTTTCTCCCATACGTGGATCGCGATAGGAATAAAAGCGAAACACTCCAATATTGCTGTCGTGTGCCGCGCCGCCGCCGTAGGCGCCGCCCTGTTCGCGGATGGTGCGGTGCAGGAAGCCATTGCGGAGGAAGCCACTCAGAACAGACAGTGGTGCCGCGTCCGGGTGTGACATGGGCACAGTTGGGTAGGCCTTGGCACAGAAATTCACCTGGCTGTTGGCAATCCAAAGTTCCTCAACCCGCTTTTGTTCGAAAGGTGCTTCCGGATTTGCCGCGGTGGTACTGGGGTTGGAAGTGAGCGGCGACAGCGCTTGGCTGAAGCTGTCAATTTTATCTTCTTCACCTACCAGCAGGAATTGACGTGGTGCAGCCAGGATCTTTTGGTGAATAGCCTGGAACTGCGCGGTAAGTTTCTGCAGGCCTTCCTCTTTGTCCAGGTTGGCGACCAGTGCTTTTAAGTCGCGCAGGCCCAGCAGGCCGCCTGTGGCATGACTTTCCCAGGCGGCGCGGTTAAAGCCGGCACTCGCTGCGGCCATTGCCAGGGCATGACCATTACCAACTACGCCCTGCTCGCGGCGGGCCAGGGTCTGTAGTAATAATTCCTTGATGCGGGCATGCTCGTCGAAGCGGACCTGCTCCATAGTGGCCTGCATCAGTTCAGTCAGTTCCTCCTGGTTGCGCGATAACGCCTTGCCGGACAGGATAAAGTGGCCGGAAAGATGATCGAGGTTATCAATGGCAGTGCGGCTGCTGGTGAAACCATGTAAGGCTCCGGCTACGCGTGTCTGCCACTGTTGTACTTCCAGATAGTCCTTGTCTCCCAGGCCAACTTCACTCAGTACTTGGCAGTAGTAAGGCAGTAACTGTTTTTCTTCTTCAGTGAACTCCGGCAGTGCGCTGACCATCTGTTGGTAGACCAGGCCATTGGTGCCGGCGCTGTAGCGGGTTAATGTCTGGTTGCCGAGAGAGGTTTTTTCTCCCTCTACATCTGGCAGTTCCGCCGGAATATCCTCGATGCCGACTTTTGGCAGAATAGAGGCGTCGTCTTCACGATTTTGCCGGTCGGCCAGGGCCTTGGCGGTTTCGACAATTTGCTCCCTGTCTTTTTCATTGAGGCGGGATTTGATCTGCGCCAGCCGGTCTTTTTCCGCCTGCTCCCGGCGTTCAGCCAGTTGGTCGTCAGGGCTCATTACCAGACGCACACGGTGTTGATTATCCAGCAGCAGTTCGCGGGTTTTGTCGGCGATAAACCTGGGATCTTTAATCTGCTCGCGCAGTTTTTCCAAAGTGGCATCAATGTTTAACAGGCCGATGGGGTCGCCGCGGTGGGTGGCGCCAGTGAGGGCCGTGAGGATTAGCTGCAGGCCGTAGGGGTAGCCGTCGCCACCAATCTCGCGCTGTTGCAGCTCCAGTTGGTGCAGGCTGGCGGCAACCTGTTCGTAGGGAATCCCTTTTTCCGCAACTTCCTGCAGCACTGCCAGTACTTGCTTTTCCAGTTCGTCGGCGCTGTCGCGCTCGCTGCCTTCAATACCGCAGACAAAGACCAGCTCGCGTTGGGAATCGTCCAGGCCTACAAGCGGGGATGGGGAAGTACCCAGGTCGGTAGTTTCCAGCAGCTTCATCAGTGGGGAGGCGCTATTGTCCAGTAGCACTCCTGCAAGTAGATGAGCAGTAAGGGCTTCTTCCAAGTCGGTGACGTCACCCAGCAGCCAGCTCAGGACAATATGGGTTTTACCCTGCAGTGCCTCTCCGTTCAGCGGATAGTGCTCCTCAACTTTGAGCGGCGCCTGGTAACGGTCCTCGCGCCCAACGGCAATCGTTTTTTCCAGCTGGTCGAACTTGTGCAGGGCCTTTTCTTCGAACGCTGCCTGGTGCTCTGCGGCGGGAATATCGCCAAAGGTCATAAAGATGGCATTGCTCGGGTGATAATGGCTGCGGTAAAAGGCCACCAGCTGCTCGTAACTGAGCTTGGGAATATCAGTAGGTTCACCACCGGAGTTATAGTGGTAAGTGGAAGTAGGGAACAGGTATTTACTCAGCGTATGCCACAGCTGTGAACTGACAGAGCTCATGGCGCCTTTCATTTCATTAAACACTACGCCCTTGTAAACAAGTTCACTTTTGGGATTATCTGCCTCGGCAAACTCCAGGCGATGTCCCTCCTGGGCAAAATCCAGTGGGTCCAGGCGCGCAAAAAATACAGCATCCAGGTAGACATCCAGTAGATTGTCAAAATCCTTGCGGTTCTGGCTGGCAAAGGGGTAGGCGGTCCAGTCGGAACTGGTAAAGGCGTTCATAAACGTGTTGAGCGAACGCCGGATCATCATAAAGAACGGGTCCCGCACCGGGTACTTGTCACTGCCGCACAATGCGGTGTGCTCAAGGATATGTGCCACACCGGTGGAGTCTTCCGGCACAGTGCGCAAGGCGACCAGGAAAACATTTTCCGGGTTGTCTGCGGCGATATGTAAGTGCTGTGCACCGGTAGTATTGTGGCGGTATTCCTCGACTCGCACGCCGAGAGAATCGATTTCTGCGCTGGTAACCAGTTTGAATGCAGGATGTGAGTTGCTCAAAAGACAGCTCCCTGGAGTTATAGGAAATTTTCTAGCCAGCCTCTGTCGCTGGCGAAAGGGCGCTATTCTACCGCTTGCACACACCGGAAAGACAGTGTTGACAAGGATGCCAGCAAGGCGAAGACTTCGCCTTCCAAAGCCCCGGCATAAATGTAGACGAACAGGGAGATAGAGGTTGTCCTGGTTGGATATCGCCAGCGTCACTGGCTTTTTTATTACTTGGGTCGGCTACACCATATTTGCGCGAAAAAAAGCCAAGGAAACCTGGTGCCTGACGTCCTCGCTGCAATGGTACCGGGTGGAGTGGATGCTGCGCATGCTTGACAGGGATATGCGTATGGCCGACACGGCGATCATGAGTAACCTGGAGCGGGTGATTGGCTTCTTCGCTTCTACCAGTATCCTGATCCTGGCGGGTTTGGTAACAGCCCTAACCGCAAATAAGGCCGCTATCGAAGTGATTACGAGCCTGCCTTTTGCTGAGCCAACCTCCGTCGAGCAGTTTGAGCTCAAGGTGATGCTGCTGATCCTAATTTTTATCTATGCCTTTTTTAATTTCACCTGGTCTTTGCGCCAGTACTCCTTTGCCAACGTCCTGATTGGCGCTGCGCCGCCGCCGGAAACCGGTGATCTCTCTGAGGAAGAGCGCCGCAGATTTGCGATCAGCATTGCCAAGGTGATCGACCACGCGGGCCACAGTTACAATTACGGCCTGCGCTCCTATTACTTTTCTATGTCAGTGTTGAGCTGGTTTATCCATCCGCTGCTCTTTATTGCGAGTTACCTCTTTGTGGTCTGCGTACTGTATCGGCGTGAGTTCTTGTCCAAGGCACTGAACTCCATTTTGGCAGCGCGTGAGGGCGGTCTGGAACGTCAGCAGAGGAAGAAATTTGATGACCCATCGTGAAATCCTGGCGGCCTTCGACGCAGTGGCCGAAGCGCGCGGTTGGCAACCGTTACATTCTCCTAAAAACCTGGCAATGGCACTGTCGGTAGAGGTTGCTGAGCTTGGGCGATATTTTCAGTGGAAAGATAACAGCGAAATACAGGCTCTGATGCAAACTGAAGATTCGATGGGGATCGCCGCGGAGCTTGCGGACATCCAGATGTATCTCATCAAGCTGGCTGCGGTATTGGGGGTGGATTTGGATGCCGCCCTACGCAACAAAATTGATGAGAATCATCGCCGCTGTGAGATAGCTTTGTGTAATGAGGAAGCCGATGAGCGCTAGTCGTTTTAGCGATCGCAACTTTGATGACCTGGCACACCGTTTTCGCAACCGTATCTATGGGGGGCTCAAGGGGGATATTCGCCTGGCGGTGCTGAACAGGGATCTGGCGCCGCTGCTCAATGGAAGGTCAGACTCTTTAAAAGTGGTGGATGCCGGTGGTGGCCAGGGGCATTTCGCTATGGATCTGGCGCAGGCCGGACACAGGGTTTTCCTGGCCGATATTTCTGCACAGATGCTAGAGCATGCCGCAGCTGAGGTCGAAGAGCGACAACTGCAAAAGCAGGTGACACTCCTGCATAAGCCGTTACAGGCATTGCCTGAACAGGCAGAGCTGCGCGAGGCGGATCTGGTGATCTGCCATGCAGTGCTGGAGTGGCTGGAAGAACCGCAGCAGGCGCTGCAGCATTTGCGCCGATTGCTGAAGCCCGGCGGATACCTGTCACTGACATTTTACAATCGCCGTGCGCTGGAGTTTCGTCTGCTGCAGCGCGGTAGCTTTCGCCAGCTTGAACGCAACATTGGAGAGGACTACTGGGGAGGGCATCCGGGCAGTCTCACCCCGCATACCCCCTTGTTACCAGAGTGGGTGGAAGGATGGTTGGGAGAAGTTGGCTTTGATATTAAGTGTCACAGTGGCATTCGCTGTTTCCACGATTTTATGACGCCCTCAATTCGAGAAAAATTGCCAGCGGCGGCGATTGTGCAAAAGGAGCTGGAGTACTCTCAGCTCGACCCATATCGGCAGCTGGCTCGCTATATACACCTCCTCTGCAGGGTGCCCTGATTACAAAATACGCAACAATAACTCTTTGGCGGCGTTTACCCGGGATGCCAAGTAGTCATTGCCGCCACGATCCGGGTGTAATTTCTGAATCAGCTTACGGTGTGCGCCAATAATTTCATCTTTTCCCGCATTGGCGCTCACTCCCAGGATTCGCCGGGCTTCATGCTCGGTGAGAGGTGGGCCCTGATCCTTTTGAGCTGCTCTTTGCCCCTGCCAGTTTTCCTCGCCCTGTTGTTGATTTTGTTGCTGTCGGTTGCGGGAATATCGCTCAAAGAACGGCGCCATCCAGGGCAATAAACGGGTGAGTTGGTTAAGCAGGCGGCCGAGCACCGGCAGGATCAGAAGCACAGCGGCGCCAACCCAGTGCAGACGGCCACTCAGTGCGAGTAAAACGACGACTACCGCAGCCGCTAAAACTGTGGCCAGAAAAATCTGCTTGCGCTTGTTTTCAGGTGAGCTGGCCTTGATTTTCTGCCATGCATACCAGACTCCAATCAAGATAAGCAGTAGTAAGATTAAGCGTGCCAATGGCGACTCCTTTTATTGTTGATCTGCCAATTTTTAACCCAGTGATCAAATATCTCTCTGACCTGTTTGATCACTGAGTTAAACTGGCCTAAGTATGGCTCTGGGCGGATTAGCAGCTTATGGCTATCCTGTTTGAAGAAAATTTCAGCACTTGAGATAACAGTATGCAATACGACAAATTCCAGATACCGGATGCGGATCAGATTTTGCCTGGTCGGCCGCAGCCGATGGAAATCACTGGCGTCCACTTCGTTAATGGTAACTCAATCAAAGAGCCGTTCCCTGAAGATATGGAAGTTGCCATGTTTGGTATGGGCTGTTTCTGGGGCGCCGAACGTATATTCTGGGAAACTGATGGTGTTTTTGCCACCGCCGTCGGTTACTCCGACGGGGCGACAGAAAACCCGAATTACGACGAGGTATGCAGCGGGCGCACCGGGCACGCTGAAGTGGTTAAGGTGGTTTACGATCCCAAGGTTGTCAGCTATGCGGAGCTTCTAAAGCTGTTTTGGGACATGCATGATCCAACCCAGGGTATGCGCCAGGGTAATGACATTGGTTCCCAGTATCGGTCATGCATATTCTGCACCAGTGAAGAGCAGAAGAAAGAAGCAGAGGCCAGCAGGGATGCCGTGCAGGCGGCGCTGGATGAAAAACAGCGTGGCGAGGTGACTACTGAGATCAGCATGGCGCAGCCGTTTTATTACGCTGAGGAGTATCACCAGCAGTATATGGCGAAAAATAAGGAAGCGATTTGTCCGATCCTGCGCAATCCCATGCACGATTAGACCTCATATTGAATCAGTAATAGGTGGCATGAAAAGTGCCGCCTATTTTTTGATGTGATTTACGTCCCCCCTCATTTCCCTGCCTTTATAAAAACCCTCCCAATAAACGTTCCGGCGCTCAAATACTGCCAGTACTTTCCTTAAAAAATCAATTAAGACCAAAACCTAAAAAAATACGCTCAGGATCTAAAGCAGAAGGCTATGCGCTCTCGTAAAGTCTGGCTCATGACATGAGCTACAAGAGAGCCTCATCTCCACTGGAAGGTAGGTGTATCACTCGTGTTTGTCATGATTAATAAACTATCCATTCAGGAGGAATACTGTTATGGGGGTTGATCGTATAGCCAGGCGTAACAATGGTGTAAAAACCTGGGGCTTCTCCCAGTCCTCACCACGGGCTTATATTCATTATTTCAGATTTGGTAAGTTTGGAATTTGCGCATCTCTAGCTGCGCACTGGATAAAGACCAACGCACTGGACGATAAAAGTTTGCCGGATAAATTAGGCTTAACTCCCCGGGTCCATAATGCTGGTGCTTTTAGTTTTCGCACATATCGGTCCCTAAATATTGGCGAGCTAATAAAGGTGGGGCGGGATTTTCGTACCTGGACTTATGGAGGTGGTAGACAGGGATTAAATATCGAAAACTGGCTAATAAATCAGGGTTTGCATAAAGAAGATCGCTGGAGTTCAAGTGCAATTGCTGTTGCATTGAACAATATGGTTGTTATTCAACCGGGCCAGCCAGTACCTCCAGTTCAGCCAATTCCGCCAATTAATACGAGCCTGGTAAATGCGCTGCGCAGTTTACGAGATGCGTATGGATATATTACTTTCTCTGGCCGCAGAGCAGGGCACGCTGTTGCAGCCTGGGTTGCAGATGACAGGGTGAACTCTGATATAGGTGCGCTCTTTTTCGATCCAAACTATGGAGAGTACCGCTTTGCGACAAAAGGAGACTTCCTTAACTTTTTCGATGCGTATTACCGGCATGCCTATATGCGTGGTTGGATACAATTTCGTAGTGATTGGTCTGTTGATGCCTACATCAACAGGGTGTGGTGACGCATTGAGTGATTGCTGTCATTGAATAGGTGTGAGGGTAGATATAGCTGCCCTCACAGCAATGTATTTTCCGGCAACACTCAGGGACTAGAGTCCCCATTTACCGCCTTCCTTCGCACCTGGACCGGATAGGTAAACAAGAACGACTCACTCATTATTGGTGCGCACACCAGTCGCTCCAGCTGCCGGGATAGAGCAGAGAATCTTTTCGACCGGCCAGGTATTGCCCAAAGACATTCACGCAGGCAGTGACACCGGAACCACAATAGTTAAGCAGCGGTTTACCTTCTCCCAGACTGCCAAACTGAGCTTGCAGTTCCTGAGTTGACTTTACTTTCCCGGTATTTTTGTCCGTGACATTCTGCCAGGGTTGATTGATAGCTGAAGGGATATGACCGGCTATAGGATCAATGGGCTCCTGAATCCCGTTGAAACGCTGGCTATCCCGCGCATCAACAAGCTGCCATGACGCGCCGTTTAAACCTTCCTTGACCGCCTCATAGTGCACCAACAGATTTTCTTTGGGTCTTGCAGTAAAGGTTCCAGATTTCGGGGCAATGGGTTCAATGGTACTAAGCGCCTCTCCAGCTTCAAGCCAAGCCTTCAGCCCCCCATTTAGGATGCTGACAGGCTTGTGACCAAAAAAATAAAACAGGAACCAGGCTCGCGCGGCGAAACCCAGCCGGTTGTCATCATAGACGATGACAGGTGTATCGTCATTGATACCAAGGCTGCGGGCATATTCCTGGAACTGGCCGCTGGTGGGCATGGGATGCCGCCCGCCAAAACGTTGCGTTGGGGCTGAGAGATCCCGGTGTAGGCTGGCGTAGTGGGCCCCAGGAATATGTCCCGCAGCGTAATCTCGAGCACCACTCTCCGGGTCAGCCAGCTCATAACGGCAGTCAAGGATTACGGGGTCAGAACTTTTTTGAAGTGTTACCAGGTCAGCTACTTCAATCAGTGCAGTATTGTCATCCGTTTGCATCTGCTCAATTCCCTTGGTTTGCCTGACTCCAGGTTGGCAAATTAGCTCAGCCTGTATTCTTGGTTTTTGCCAGCTGTTCTGAGTATGTACAAGCCTGGCTGGTTGAGTAGGTGGAAAGCCATGCTGTTGTTAATTCAGCTGGCCACTTTCCGAGGCTGCTGGTGGTTGTGTTGGCGATGCCACCGGGGGTTCGGAAGTCTGGTTTTCAGCCTCACTGGATTCTGCCTGCTGGTCCTCTTCTTTATTTGCCTCCTGCTCGGCGAGTTCCTGCTCACGGCAAGTCATGGTGGCCTGAGTTTGATCTTTTAGTGGATTGTCCAGGAAGCGGCCGGCAGCTTTCTCGGCGCAGCTGCTGGCGGAAATAATATCGTGTGCCAATTTGGGGAAAAGTAGCCACTGATGATTGGGTAGGGCTTTGCGTGCAGCATCTACATCCTCCGCAGCCAATACCGGGTCGAGACCTCCGTGCAGCACCATTACCGGTGCGGGAGTTTCAATGGCCTCAGATTCCAGTAGTGGTGCTGAGGGAATCGCCCAAATACGGCACTGCAGCTGTAGCAGGCTCAGGTCTGAGCGTACGGCGCCACCAAGGATTCCGGTATTTTCGGCACTGGCGCGGGCTTGGTCAAAATCCACGAAAGGCGCTTCTTCATAGCAGAAATGGCTGACTCCGGCAGCATCTCCAAAATAGGGGTCAAGCACAATTTCCATAAAGTGACCGATGGCTTTTTGTGCAGGTTTAAGTCCTTCATCGCCACTGCTCTCCAGTCCTTCGATCATTTTTGGCAGTTCACTGTAGAAATTCTCGTTGTACAGTGCCTGGAAAAGCACTCGCAGCAAACGCTGTCCGTTCAGAACGAACGGGTAGGTCTGTTTTGAATAGCGGTGTTTGATATGGATGGTGCGGGGCTCCTCATCGAGGGTTTGCACCAGGTTTTCCAGTCTGCGACGGAGATCCGGGTAGCGGCTATTGCATTTTTTATCCTCAGTACAATGTTTGAGGCCGCGCTCATAAGCTGCTAGCGAATCCTGGGCTAGCTGCTGGGTGTAGGCGATGTTGGGAAATACCGCGCTGTTAAGTACCAGTGCGCGTACAGACTCAGGGTAATCCCGGGCATAGGTGAGTGCGTACCGGGTTGAATAAGAAACACCGTATAGGTCGAGTTCATTGAGCTTCAGTAGCTTGCGCAGCTCATCCACATCCCGCGCTACCACTGTACTGTTATATTGGGCCATATCGGCGCCTTTACTCAGGCGACTGTAGCAACGCTCCATACTGAAAGCGAAAACACGCGCCTCCTCCTCCGGTGAAAGCTTGCGCTGGAAAGCGGTCTGGGCATCATCAATAAATTCACTGCAAGTGAGGCGTGGCCGCGCCATGCCGGTGCCCCGGGGGTCGATCACAATAAGATCCCGGCCGTCTTCGACCGTCATGGCGGCGTAGTTTAGCCATAGCCAGTCGCTGGCATTCTCTGGTTCCAGGCCCATGCTTGCGCCGGGGCCGCCGGCTCCTAAGTGAAGGAGGGGCGGTTTGCTGGCATCGGGCTCTTTGGCGCGGAAACGGATAACCGGAAAACGGATTTTCCGCCGTGTTGGATGGGCATAATCCTCTGGGACTTCCATCATAAAGCATTGGGTAAAGGGCCAGCTGTCGTCGGTTTCAAACCAGCAGGGCTTGGAGATCAAGCGAGTATGGCTCTTGGACTCCTTGTCTTTACCTGGTTTCGCGTCCGGGTCTGATCGCTCACAGGCGCTCAGCACCAGGCAGAGAAAGCAAAGTAGGGCGGAGAGCGGGCGAAAGTTACGCACTGGGTCTATTCCTGTGAGCAGTGTCGAATACTGATGTTTGGGTTTCGGAGTTGGCCAAAGTCAATGATTACCAAACCGGGCTATGGGGGCGGAAAGATTCCAGCGTATGGCAGCCAGCCTGATAGACAGGGTGACAAGCACTGCAATGGCCACCACCAAATCGCCTGGTAGTTTGCCATTGGCATCTAAAGCAACCAAAACGGCTGCGCCAGTGAGGGCTGCAGTAGCATATATTTCCCTGCGCAACAGCAAGGGAATATCCCCGGACAGCACGTCGCGGATAACACCACCAAAGGTGCCTGTCATCATTCCCATTACTATGGCGATAGTGGCGGAATAACCCATTTCGAGGCCCTTCTGGGTACCGATCACCACAAATACTGCAAGGCCAATAGCATCGGCAAACATCAGTAGGCGCATGGGTACCTGTAAATAGCGTATCAGGTAAAAGCTGACCACACCGGTGATTACGGCAATCCACAGGTAGTAAGGTTCCTGTAGCCAGAAAACCGGGATGTTGAGAATGATGTCGCGGATGGTGCCTCCACCCGTCGAGGTGACGCAGGCGAGTACTACGGCGCCGAACAGGTCCATTTGTTTGTGTCCCGCGGCAAGCACTCCGCTGAAGGCAAATACCGCTATGCCGATCAGGTCGAACCAATGCAGCAGTTGATCCATAGTGTCTTTAAATCCACAGACTCGCAAAGCAGGGGAGAATAGCACTCCTTATTTGGCATGGGGAGAGAGGGGTCGACAGTGTGTGACAGAATCAACTGGTACGCAGAGAGAACCGTATTGAAATCGAATATTGAGATACCGAGCTAAAAAGCGGGAAAGAGCAGAGAAACGGGTATTGGCGCACCCGCCGGCAAGTGCTGGGGGGCGCCTGTATGCGGGCCTTAAACGAAAGCCTGTAGCCCGGTCTGGGCGCGACCGAGGATCAGGGCGTGTACGTCGTGGGTGCCCTCGTAGGTGTTTACCGCTTCCAGGTTCATCACGTGGCGAATTACGTGGAACTCGTCGGAGATACCATTGCCGCCGTGCATATCGCGGGAGATACGGGCGATTTCCAGGGCCTTGCCACAGTTGTTGCGCTTCACCAGGGAGATCATGGTGGGGTCGAATTGCTTATTCTCGTCCATGATGCGGCCAACGCGCAGGGAGGCCTGCAAGCCCAGGGTGATCTCAGTTTGCATGTCTGCCAGTTTCTTCTGGAACAGTTGGGTTTGAGCCAGCGGACGGTTGAACTGTTTACGATCCAGGCCGTACTGGCGAGCGGCGTGCCAGCAGAACTCACCGGCACCCATGGCGCCCCAGGAAATACCGTAACGGGCGCGGTTCAGACAGCCGAAGGGGCCGCGCAGGCCGCCGATTTCCGGGAATTTGTTTTCTTCCGGTACAAAAACATTATCCATCACGATTTCACCAGTGATGGAGGCCCGCAGGGAGAACTTGCCTTCGATTTTAGGAGCCGACAGGCCTTCCATACCTTTTTCCAGTACGAAGCCGCGGATGATGTCTTCATCGTCTTTTGCCCAGACTACGAATACATCGGCAATCGGGCTGTTGGTGATCCACATCTTGGAACCGCTCAGGCGGTAGCCGCCGTCAACCTTCTTGGCGCGGGTTTTCATGCCGCCGGGATCGGAGCCTGCATCCGGCTCGGTCAGGCCAAAGCAGCCAACCCATTCACCGGTGGCCAGCTTGGGCAGGTACTTTTGCTTTTGCTCTTCGCTGCCATAGGCGTAGATGGGGTGCATAACCAGGCTGGACTGTACGCTCATGGCGGAGCGGTAACCGGAGTCCACGCGCTCTACTTCGCGCGCTACCAGGCCGTAGGAAACGTAGTTGAGACCGGCACAGCCGTAGCCCTCGATCGTGGAACCGAGCAGACCAAGTTGACCCATTTCGCTCATGATTTCCCGGTCAAAGATTTCGTGGCGGTTTGCCTCGAGGACTCTGGGCATCAGCTTGTCCTGGCAGTACTCGCGCGCGGCGTCGCGCACCATACGCTCTTCGTCGGTCAGCTGCTGGTCCAGCAGCAAAATGTCGTCCCAATGGGCGAGGGGCTGATGTTTACTCATGGCTTGTCTCTTCTACTTCCGTTATTAATCTGCACCGGATGTCCAGCTGGTCAGGCTTAATGGATGCCTGGCCAACACCGATTGTCATGGGGACTATCGAAGAATCCCGCGGCAAATCCCGGTGACCATTCAGTTTAGTGTGGCGCATCATACCTAAGTAGTTGCGTTGGGGCACTCTTACGGACGGCAAAATTTCACAGGATTTTCCCCGCGGTTTGTAAACAAGAGTAAAACGCCTTGCCGGGCATTTTTTCGGGGAGATAATGCACGCAATAAATCTCTACTTTTAATGGCTTAAAACTCTTTTTCGGTGATATTCCTTGTGCTTTTACCGCGTTTTGGCAATTTGTATTCCCTTGCTTGCCAGCTGTTCTTCGCAACCTGTCGAACCCCCTCAATCGCAGGAAATTTTAGGGCTGCCGCAAACTTTTGGTGCTTCCGGCAGTGTGGCTCCGGAATCGCGCTGGTGGCGTAGTTTTAATGACCCCCAATTAGATCAACTGGTTCACTTGGCCCTGCAGGACAATCCGAGCCTGCAGGCCAGTTACTGGCGCCTTGAGCAAGCTGCCGCCGCGGCCCGGGGAGCGCGCTCGGGATTCTGGCCCAGTGTGACCGCCCAGGTGGAAAATACCGAGCAGCGCTATTCATCCGGGGAATTTACTGACCCGTCTAACGAGGGCAACAGCTGGAGCACCCGTATCGCTGCCAGTTATGAAGTGGATTTGTGGGGGCGCGTACGCTCCGGTGCCAGTGCTGCTGAGGCGGGCTTCCTGGCACAGGAACAAAACCTTCAGACTGCGGCTCTCAGTTTGGCTTCTGAAGTGTCTGCTACCTGGTTACAGCTGCGCGAGCAGTGGGGGCAGCGCGATTTGCTGGAGCAGCAACTTGAGACCAATCGCAAGAGTTTGAAGGTATTGGAGTTGCGATTTGGTCGCGGTGTCACAGATGCTGCCGATGTGTTGCAGCAACGCCAGCTTGTTCAGGGGTCTGAGCAGGAACTGGAACAGACCGAATCCGATATCGAAACGCTCAAGGTACAGTTAGCTGCTCTGCTTGGGACCAATGAGCCCCAATTGGAAGGCTATATCCAAGAGGTGGCAAGCTTGCCTGTATTGCCAGGACTGCCGGATACCGGTATTCCCTCCCAGTTATTGTTGCGCCGCCCGGATGTGCGTGAGGCCCAGCGCAACCTGCTTCAGGATTACCACTTGGCGGACCAGTCCTGGGCGGATCGGCTTCCTGTGCTCAGTTTGTCCGCTGTCGCCAGTAATGGCACCAGTCTGATAAGCGATATTACCGAGAACTGGCTGATTGCGATTGCCGCGTCTATTGAGGGTATCATTTTTGATGGTGGGGCACTGGCTTCCAAGCGAGATCAGCAGGGTGCGGTCTTGCAGGAGAGCTGGGCGCTGTATCGCAGTACGGTGAATGAAGCGCTATCAGAAGTTGAACAGGCCTTAATTCGCGAGCGCGCCATTGAACAGGAGCTTGGGCACCTGCGGGAGCGTGAGCGCCTGTCGGAATTGATTGCCCAGCGGCGCAGTCGCGCCTATATCAATGGCACTGTGGACTTCCTCAATGTTCTAACTGCGACGACCGATTACCAAAATCTGGCGCGTGAGGTGCTTTCCGCTGAACGCCAGTTGATTGAAAACCGAGTGACACTTTACCGCGCACTTTCCGGGGGGCTTCCTCAGGAGGACCTCCCCGTACCTGAGCCAGTGGATCTGGAGCTGTACCTGGAGGGAAATTCTTAATGCTGAATAAATTCAATTGGCGCTTGCTGATGCCTGTAGTTTTGCTGGTTTTGGCATTTTTGCTTTCCAGCTGGTTGATCCGTGAGAAACCCACCGTGGGACGTGGTGAGCGCAAGGTGTCAGCACCGGCGGTGGATGTTGCCCTGGCAGAGCAGGGGCATTTTTCTTTTACCCTGAGTGCCCTGGGAACAGTGGCGGCGCGCGAACAGGCGGAGCTGGAACCGCAGGTGGATGGACAGGTTGAATGGCTTGATTACGATCTGGGGCCAGGTGCGGTTCTGCCAAAAGGTAAGGTGCTGCTTCGTATAGAGCAGGAACCCTATCAGCTGGCGCTAAAAACTGCTCAAAGTACCCTTGCCAAAAGCCGAGCGGAACTCCAGCAGGAGCGTGGCCAGCAGCAGGTGGCTTTGGAGGAATATGAGCTGCTTGGCACAACTCTCTCAGATGCCGACCGCGCACTGGTGCTACGTGAACCCCAGCAGGCCGCTGCCGAGGCTGGCGTGGAGGCTGCAGAGGCCGATGTCGCACTTGCCCAGCGCAACCTCCGTCTCACTCAGGTCCGAGCGCCTTTCGATGCACTTGTAGTGAGTCGCAGTGTGGATGTGGGTGATCGGGTATCTCCCGGGGATACGCTTTATAGCCTGGCCAGTGCCGATCGCTTCCAGATTGCTGTGGAAGTGCCAGCCTCTCAGCTGTATCGCCTGAATAGCAGTGATATTGAAGTGCGTATTTATGGCAGCCAATGGCCCGCAGGTATTTATCGTCGTGGTGAATTCGTTCGCGTGATTCCAGTGTTGGAAGAGCAGGGCAGGCTTGCCAGTGTGTTGGTGGAATTAGACGACCCGCTATCTGTTCAGGACCCATCGCAGCCCCAGTTGTTACTGAATGATCTCGCGCGGGTCGAGATTGTTTCCCAAAGTGCGCAGGAGCGTGTGCGGATTCCATTAAGCGCACTACAGGACGGCGATAACGTATGGGTAGTGCGGAATAACCGCACTGCGGTTTTGCCGGTTGAAGTGGCTTATACCAGCGGGGATTACGCAGTACTGGAGAAAGGTCTCAGTGGCGGTGAAACTCTGGTGACTACGCGCCTGATTACAGTGACCGAGGGAATGCCCGTGCGGATCGCTGGAGAGATTAACCTGTCCCGCCTGCCACCGGCAGATGCAGCGGCCTCAGCCGAAAATTCCACTAGAAAAGGCCCTCGTGGCGGAGGCGCGAATGAATGAGCTGAGAGTGGAAGACGGAGATATCGATACCAAAACGGGCGCCATCGCCTGGATGGCGCGAAATCATGTCACCGCAAATTTGCTGATGCTGGTGTTTCTTGTCGGCGGGCTGATATTTTCCGTGATCGTCAAGAAAGAGGTTTTTCCTGAATTCAGTTTGGACTTGGTCAGCGTTTCCATTTCTTATCCTGGCGCCAGTCCGGAGGAAGTTGAACGCGGGGTGCTGGTAGCGGCCGAGCAGGCGGTGCAGGGCTTGGTGGGTATTAAGGAGATGCGTGGCAGTGCCCGGGAAGGCTCTGCCGTACTCAACCTGGAGCTGGAAGGTGATGCCGACGCCAATCTTGTCTATCAAAATATCCAACAGGCGATCGATTCGGTAACGACATTTCCCGCCGATATTGAGCGGCCCCAGGTGAACCTGGCCGAACGCAAGCGCGATGTATTGGATCTGGTCCTCCATGGCAACCTGGATGAGCGGAGCCTGCGCGCACTTGCCATGCAGGTATATGACAAATTGGAGGCCCACAGTGGCATAACCCAGCTGGAGGCCCAGGGCGTCCGCGATTTGGAAGTGGCGGTGGAAATACGCCGTGACGACCTGCGCCGCTATGACCTGACCCTGGCCCAGGTGGCCACAATTGTTCAAAACGCTGCAGTGGATATTCCCACCGGTAGTGTTAAAACCGATGCCGGTGAAATTCTGGTGCGGGTTACCGAACGGCGTGATTGGGCGCGGGAATTTGGCGATATTGTTGTTACCCAGGGTGGTGGCGGTGGCGCGGTTTATTTGCGTGATATCGCTACTGTCAGCGATGCCCTCGAGGATGAGGCCCGCAATATGGTGTTTAACGGTGAGCCGGCCGTTGGTATCAAAATTTATCGGGTGGGAGACCAGACTCCACTGAGTGTGAGCGATGCTGCAAGGGAAGTTATTGATGAGGTTCGGGCGTCGTTGCCGCAGGGAGTGAGCCTCACTATCCGCGATGATGATTCCGAGATTTTTAAGGAGCGCTTATCGCTGTTACTAAAAAACGGCTTTATCGGTTTGTTGCTGGTTTTTGTTGTACTTGGGGCTTTCCTGGAATTGCGCCTGGCTTTCTGGGTAACACTGGGTATTCCAATTAGTTTCCTCGGCGCGTTGCTTTTCCTGCCCGGGTTGGATATTTCTATCAGTATGGTGAGTATGTTCGCCTTTATCATCGCCCTGGGTATTGTGGTGGATGATGCAATTATTGCCGGCGAAAATATTCACGAGTGGCGCCAGAAGGGTTATAGCAATTTACAGGCGGCAATTGCTGGTGCCAGGCAGGTGGCCGTTCCCCTGACATTCGCCATCCTCACCAATATTGTCGCTTTTATCCCGTTGATGGCGCTGCCTGGATTTATGGGCAAAATCTTTGGCGTTATTCCCTTCGTTGTGGGATCGGTATTTATTATCTCCTGGGTTGAAGCACTGTTTATTCTTCCCGCGCATCTGGCCCATTCGCGCCGAGGCTATAAAAGTCCGCGGGCGCAACGTTTTGCAGCCCGCCAGGAGAGATTGGCTCGTGGCCTGGATCGATTTGTACAGGAGCGATTCCGCCCGTTGCTTGAAGCCTGTGTGCGACACCGATACACCACTATCGCTATTGCCATTTCCACGCTGCTGGTAGTTGGTGGCTATGCCGCCAGTGGTCGTATGGGCTTTACGTTGATGCCCAGGGTAGAGCGGGATTCCGGTCGCTTTGCGGTGACTTTCCCCACGGGAACAGCGCAACACCAGCTAGAGAAAGCCAGATCCCAGATTATTGCCGGTGGCAACAAGGTTCTGGAGCAATACGATCGCGACGCTGTATTTCTCGGTAATCGCGGTTTGATGGGAGATGACTCAGTCCAGGTGGACTTTTTCTTCGTGCCATCGGATCAGCGAGAATTTTCCACCGGTGAGTTTGTCCGTGCCTGGCGGAAAGAAGTTGGTGTAATTGCCGGAGCTTTAAGTGCGACTACGGCCTCCGATCGGGGAGGGCCCGGCGCAGGTTCTTCTCTCACGGTTGAGCTGCGCCATATCGATACAGCAGTCCTGGATCAGGCGGCGGCGCGATTGGGTGCCGAGCTGGCAAAATTTCCCAATGTCAGCGATATCGATGCGGGCGTTACCCTGGGAAAAACCCAGCTTGACCTGACGCTTACTGAAACCGCCAAGAGTCTGGGCTTGTCGGCTGAGGAGATTGGCCGGCAGATACGTGCGGCTCTCTATGGTGATGAGGCGCTGCGGCAACAGCGCGGCCGAGATCAGGTCAAGGTCATGGTGCGTTTGCCGGAGAGCGAGCGTGTCAGTATGGATGACGTCAATAACATTATGATTCGCGCGGGCAGCGGCCTATGGATGCCTCTTACGGATCTCGTGGTTATCGATAAGGGGCGCGCTTATGCAACTATTAACCGTCGTGCTGGGCGCCGGGTGCTGACTGCCTCTGCCAATGTAGAGCCCAGCGATCAGGCGGCATTGGTCATCAATGAGCTGGATCGCAGTGTTATTCCGCAGCTGCAAGCAGAATTTCCCGGTCTTACTATTTCGTACGAAGGGCGTCAGGCGGATGAGCGCGAAGGGCTCGCTTCCCTTGGCCTGACATTCCTGCTGGCTATGGCTGTGCTTTATCTGTTGCTGGCAATTCCCTTGAAAAGCTATATGCAGCCATTAATTGTGATGGTGGCGATTCCCTTTGGGGTTATTGGTGCAATCCTGGGGCACTTGGTCATGGGGTATGGCATGAGCATGGTGAGCTTGTTGGGGATGGTCGCTCTTGCTGGTGTTGTGATTAACGATACCCTGGTAATGATCGAGTACAGTAATCGCCTGCGAGAGGAAGGCGTTGATGTTGAGACTGCAATCAAGCGTGCGGCAGCGCGCCGTTTCCGACCGATTGTTTTAACCACGGTAACCACTTTCTGTGGCTTAATGCCGATGATTTTTGAAACCTCGGTACAGGCGAAATTTATGATTCCAATGGCCATTTCCCTGGGCTATGGAATCCTTGCAGCTACGGCCATTTCACTTTTATTGGTGCCCTGCTTGTACCTGATGTTTGGGAAAGACATCCCCCGTCTATTTAGCGCCCTGAAAAACGCCCTTGAGTCATTTACTGGCACTGCTCGAGCCGGAAATTAAATACAAGCCAGCTGCTCAAGGTTAATCCCTGCGCAGCTCGTCTTTGATTGCGATGGGATTGGGAAAATTCATCACCACGATATAAGAGGAAACCAGGAAGGTAATAATTGCCGTAGCCTGAATTAAGTGAGAGGCAGCGCTGCC
Organism: Microbulbifer variabilis ATCC 700307; assembly: GCF_000380565.1. Taxonomy (GTDB): domain Bacteria; phylum Pseudomonadota; class Gammaproteobacteria; order Pseudomonadales; family Cellvibrionaceae; genus Microbulbifer; species Microbulbifer variabilis. Next base: position 296,087 of record NZ_AQYJ01000025.1, on the reverse strand, counting down.
GATTAGGTTCTGGCTATAGGCAAGTAAGGCGATGAGTAGGGAAAACTCGCTGATTTGCCCCAGGCGGAAGCCAATATCCCAGGCCAGAACTTTAAGCTCGCTCTGGTTGCCCAGCAAATAGCGGAAAATCACCGGTTTTGCCAATAAAACTACCGTAGCAGTGACTATTGCCGGCACCAGGATTTCCGGCAGCATGGCCAGTTTGAATTGAGCCCCAAGGCTGAAAAAGAATAGGATTAGAAAGAAGTCCCGTAATGGTTTCAGGTTTAGGGCGATATATTGGGAAATCCGGCTGGCAGCAAGAGTAATACCGGCAATAAAGGCACCAATTTCTCGCGATAACCCTAGTGACTCCCCCAGCTCAGCCATCCCCATGCACCAGCCCAGGGCCATCAGGAAAATATACTCGTGGAATCGATCGAAACGGCTGAACAGCGGTAGTAAAAGATATTTCACAACTACCCAGGCGAATAGCACCATCAGAGGCAGTGAGCCAAAAGAGAGTGCAATTTGTCCCAGATGCATATCCCCGGTGCTGTCGCTGAGCAGGATCATTAAGCAGACGATGGCGACAAAATCCTGGAAAAGTAGCAGCCCCACCATCAACTCACCCAAGTGTTTATGGTGCAGTACTGTTGTGGGCAGTAGCTTGATACCGATAATGGTGCTGGAAAACATCAGGGCCATGCCGATTACCCAGCTCTCTGTGGTGGTAAAACCAAATAGCTCACCGATACAAAAGCCCAGTCCGAGAAAGATTGCGCAACTCACAATTCCAACGAAGGTAGCTTTGCGCAGTACTGAGATCAGGGCCTGTGGCTGCATGTCTAATCCAAGCAGGAACAGCAAAAATATAATGCCCACGCTGGACATATCAGAAAGCAGACGCAGGTTATCAATCACTGCAAGCCCGGAGGGCCCGAGCAGTACACCCAGGGCGATATAGGCGACCAATAGCGGCTGGCGGCCGAAGAGAGCCAGGGTGGCGAATATCGCCGCGCCACTAAAAATTAGAAAGAAAGACTGGAAGAGAGAGCTGTCCGCCACATGTCATCCTTGCGAGTGAGCGAGATTCCATCATTATCCATAGTTGTGTGGACAGCCGGTAGTGTTCGCCGATTATCTCCCGTGTATTAATCCTTGTTTTCCGCAGGGATCGGCAGTTCAGTAGTGCTCTTAATCTGCTCCAGGGCAAAGTTCGAAATAATATCACTGATACCTACACGCCTGATCAGCTCCTTATAGAAGCGGTCGTAAGCGGCGATATCACTGACGACTACCCTGAGCAGGTAATCGTAATCACCGGCCATTCGGTAGCAGTCTACCACCTCTGGCAGTTGGGCCACATGCTCGGCAAAAGCATCCGCCCACTCCGGTGTGTGCTGGTCAGTCTTTACCTGGGCGAATACCGAGACAGGTAGGCCCAGGATCTCCGCATTCAACAATGCAACTTTGCGGCGGATAATGCCGCTTTTCTCCAGCTTTTGCACCCGGCGCCAGCAGGGGGTTTTGGTTAGACCAACACGCTCCGCCAGCTCCTCAATTGAAAGGCTGACGTCGGATTGGAGGATAGCAAGAAGTTGTCTATCAATCGCGTCAAGTGAGGACATAGTGCTACAGCGCTCCCAAAACTACGGGGTTCTGTGTCCTTGCACGGATTTTTAAAGCCGTCCGCTGGCATGCCGCCCCGAATGTTAGTTTGGCGTTCCGGGTGTAGGCAGAGCTGAAAGGTAGTTGGCCTCCCACTACACAACCTGCTGTAACGATAGGCTCAGGCCGATTGTGCCGGTAGTGGAATTTTCCCCAAGTGCAATGTTTATGAGAGTGGTTTGAGTAAATTTTCCATATGCAGGAAATAACGGGGCGGGGAGGGCTTTACCGGGCTGCAGTTTACAGCCCGGTAAAGTAGTGCTTAGGCGGCGTCTTTTGGCGGGAAGCGCGGTTCGAACAGGCCAAGCTCTATGGCTTCGCGTACCTTGGACATCAGGTCAATTTCTGTGAGGTCCTGTAACTGTTGCAAGCCATCCAGTACGTAATAAATCGGCTGTACGATGTCGATCCGGTAAGGTGTGCGCAGAGCATCAATCGCAGAGAAGTCGTAACGCTCTGGTTGATTACTCAACGCGTACAGTGTTTCTTTTGGGGAGGACAGGATGCCGCCACCGTAAATCCGCAGGCCATCTTTGGTATTGAGTAGTCCAAATTCTACGGTGAACCAATAGAGACGGGCTAAGTACGCGCGCTCTTTGGGAGTGGCTTGTAGCCCAAGTTGCCCGTATTTCTCAGTGAAATTGGCGAATGCGGGATTGGTGAGCATGGCGCAGTGGCCGAAAATCTCATGGAAGATATCCGGCTCCTGCAGGTAGTCAAACTCCTCCGGAGTGCGAATAAAGGTAGCTACCGGGAATTTGCGGTCGGCGAGCAGACCAAAGAATGTTTCAAAACCGATCAAAGCGGGAACCCGAGCCACTTCCCAGCCAGTTTCACGGCGTAAAACGCTGGAAACTTCCTCCAGTTGGGGGATGCGATCGCGGGGAAGGTCCAGGAGATCCAAGCCGTGCATATATTCATCGCAGGCGCGACCGGGCAGTACTTCCAACTGGCGCTCTATCAGGCGCTGCCAGGTCTGGTGTTCCAGATCCGTATATTCGATAAAACCCTGCTCATTGGGTTCGCGTGCTACGTACTTGGTGCCCTTCTTGGCTGCTTCTTTTTTCATGCGCTCGTCTCCTGCGGTCCACCAGTCCCCAATAAGTACCGGGTAAGCCTGGCCCTGCCGCTGAACCTTGTTGTTATGTCTCTCCTCTATTTTTAGTCAGGCAGATGCCTGGAGGGGAGAGTGGAGAGGGCTGTATTGCGCCGCTTGTGGCAGTCAATTTACACTTCTTGTAAAGTTATCTTTACAGGTGGACCGGTGAGGATTGAAATAACTTGTGCTAATCGAGTCGGCATTTTGCATGAAATTATGCAAATATTCGGCGAATATCGTATAAACGTTACCTCTGGGGAGCTCGGTGGTGATAGTGGCGACAAGGTGTATCTGCTCGCGCCGGGGATGCTTGGCACTCAGTACCAGACCATAGAGAAGTCCCTCTACAGGGTTCCAGGGGTGCAGAGAGTTCGCCGCATCTCACTGCTGCCATTAGAAAGGCGTTATTTTGAGCTTGATACACTGCTTCAACATGTGACCGACCCGGTTTTGAGTGTGGACCGTGAGGGCAGGGTGGTGGCTGCAAATCTGGCAGCGGCACGAGCTTTCGGCGTAAGCCTGGATAAGGTGCCTGGTTTGCAGTTACAGCGCTTTCTTCCATTAATGCAGGTGGCAGAGCTGTTGAGGGATTTTGCCGTTCCCCGCTTTGGTCTGCCAGTAGTGGTGCGTGGGCAAAATTTTCGAGTGGACTGGTCGCCTTTAGCGTTGGATAGTCCCAGTGATGTAGATTCCCTCGCGGGGGCAGTATTGCGCATGCAATCCTGGGATAGGAGTGTGTTTAATGCTGAGCTGCCCAGGCCTGTGGCCTTATGGGATTTCGACCTGCGCAGAGACAGTTGCCTGCAGTTGCAAGATATTGCTGAGCTGGCCTCCCCGTTATTGATCACCGGCGAGCGGGGTACTGGCAAGAGCACTTTTGCGGGTGCGGTACATTACCTCTCCCCAGCTGCTGCCCGAGCAGATTGCTACCGGGTTGTCCCCCAAGAAGGCCGGATGGAAGTCCCGTTGCACTTACGTTCCAGTGGAACTCTGATCCTTGAGGATCTTCATCGTTTGAGCAGTGAGGCACAAGTTTTACTCTTGCGCCGTCTGCGCTCTCTGCCTCCTTCCATTCGGTTGGTGGCCACCTGTTGTACCCCTAAAACCCTGCATCCTGCCCTGGCTCAATTATTCTCTTCGCTTTCTATAACTTTGCCGCCGCTACGTAATATGCGCCCCGCCATCTCACGTTTTGCCAAGACACTTCTGCGACAGGAGTGCCCGGACGGGGCGGACTTGGCTTTGGATCAAGAAGTCGAGAACTTGATTTGCCGCCACGACTGGCCGGATAACTTCAACGGATTACGTGATTACTTTGTGGCTGCTGCTGGGAATTGCCGGAGGCACGGTATGGACAGCATCGCCTTGCCGCATTTGCCGGATTTGACCGTGCAAGCCCAGTTGCCTTGGAAAGACTGGGGGCGAGGACTCAGCTATAAGGAAATGATGGAGCACATGGAGCGAGCATTGCTCAGAGAGCTGATTGCCGGGCGTCCTTCAACACGAAGGCTTGCCAAAGAACTGGGAATCTCCCACACCGCTGTAGCCAACAAGCTGCGTAAATATGGCTTGTCGGCGGACAAAAAATAAGCGTAGGTCAGCGCTCAATACGGCCCAGGAGCATGTCCTTAAACATCACAAAGTCTCCCAAAAAGCTGTAAAAGGGATACTTAAAAGTGGCTGGACGGTTGTGCTCAAAAAAGAAATGTCCGATCCAGGCAAATCCATAACCTGCAATGGGGGTAGCCGCGAACCACATAGGGTTAGCGGAAATGATTGCTGCAATCACGGTTGCAAAAACCAGGGTGGTGCCCAGGAAATGAAGCCTTCTGCAAGTGAGATTGCTATGTTCTTGTAAGTAGAAAGGATAAAAGTCGCGAAAAGATCCAAATTTTTGGGCTTCTATAGCGGCCATGCTGCGCCTCCTTATTTTTATTGCGCACCTCAGTGTACGGCGAATTTTGCCAGCTTCCAAGTTGGGCGTGGGCGTTAAATATCTGTTAGGCTGCCGCAAAAATTTTTCCGGTTTATTCCCTGTATTAGCGAAACGAGGAAGTTATGGCAGGTCCGCTCGCGCATTTAAAGGTACTTGATCTCAGTCGGATTCTTGCTGGGCCCTGGGCGGGGCAGGTTTTCGCCGATTTTGGCGCAGAAGTGATCAAGGTGGAGCGCCCTGAACGAGGGGATGATACCCGTCACTGGGGCCCTCCCTACCTGAAAGATGGGCAGGGTAATGATACTGCCGATGCGGCTTACTACCTGAGCGCCAATCGTGGCAAAAAATCCGTCACAGTGGATATCACCACGGAAGAGGGCCAGGAGCTGATTAAGCAAATGGCAGCACGTTGCGATATCCTGCTGGAAAACTACAAAGTTGGCGGACTTAAAAAGTACGGTCTGGATTATGAATCCATCAAGGAAATTAACCCTGGTGTCATTTATTGCTCCATCACCGGCTTCGGCCAGACTGGCCCCTACAAAAATCGTGCTGGTTATGATGCCATGATCCAGGGTATGGGTGGCCTGATGAGCATTACCGGAGTGCCGGAAGGCCAGCCTGGTGCCGGTCCGCAAAAAGTGGGGGTGGCGGTTGCCGACCTGATGACTGGTATGTATGCCGTGTCCTCCGTGCTAGCGGCGGTGGTGCATCGCCAACAGACCGGAGTGGGACAGCATATCGATTTGGCCTTATTGGATACCCAGGTGGCCTGGCTTGCCAACCAAGCGCAAAACTATCTCACCTCTGGTAAAAGCCCGGAGCGGCAGGGCACTGGCCACCCCAATATCGTGCCTTACCAAGCAGTACCCTCAAAAGACGGCTATTTTATGTTGGCGGTAGGCAACGACGATCAGTTCAAACGCTTCTGTACGATCGCTGGCATTGAGCAGCTAGCAGATAATCCTGCCTATGCCACCAACTCTGCGCGAGTGATTGCCCGTGAGGAACTGATACCGCAAATAGAGGAGGCGACTCGCCAGCAAAGCTCTGCCTGGTGGCTCGAAAAACTCAGCGATGATCATGTACCTTGTGGACCGATTAATACATTGGAAGAGGTCTTTACCGACCCTCAGGTTCAAGCCCGTGGCATGGTGATTGAGCAGGATCATCCGGAAGCCGGTAAGGTAAAAACCGTGCGTAACCCGGTTATCTTTTCTGAGACTGCCCTCGACTATCGGCAAGCCCCCCCCGTATTGGGTGAGCATACTGAAGGAGTTCTGAGGGACTTCTTAGGTAAAGACGAAGACCAGATTGGTGCTCTGCGCCAAAAAGGGATTGTGTAGAGCCTCCTAATTGGCCGGTAGTACACCCTTCGGAATTGGGGCTCGCATAGCAAAGCGGTGCATTTTTGCGCCGCTTTTCAGTCAGCTGGTTAATACAGGGAAGCGTTATGCAATTGGATCACTTCAACATTACCGCACCTATGGAGCAATTGATCCGCGTGCGGGATTTCTATACCGAGGTTCTCGGTCTGATCGAGGGTGAGCGCCCGAACTTCAATCGTAAGGGGTTTTGGTTATATGGGAATGGGAAACCTATTCTCCATTTGATTGAGGGAGAGGTTGCTAGTGAACAACCGGCTAAGCCGCATCTTGATCATGTAGCTTTCCATACGGATGATCTTCAACCTATTAAGGCCAAGTTGGACTCTTTGGGAGTCGACAGTAAGCAAATGGATATCCCGGGGCGAGATATGCGGCAGCTGGTGTTTTTTGATCCAGTGGGAATTAAGATTGAGGTGAATGCAAGAATATAGATCGAGGGTAAATAGGCAGTTGATAGGAGCGGGATGAAGGCTGTTTTCTCAACTAGTCGATAATTTCCTTTTTTAGTTATCTTGGTGGCTTTTACAGAAGATTATTTCCGATTATATTTAATGCTATTGCGCTTCTGTCTTATTCTATCCTTAGAGTTCCTCATAAAATCCAATAGTTTTCGGGGACATCTAAAACTCTCCTTAGAATTTATCATTTTTTAGCAGCAAGATAACTGGCAGGATGATACCCCATGTCGATCAATGGGTATGCTCTAGTCGGGCGCTCCATTTTAAAGTTTTAGATAATCCGGTTTTTATTTTGCGGTTATTTTCTTTGACTGTAATAGCCTAAATGATATTAATGATAAGGATTTTACTCAATATGAACTTGGATTATGAACGCTGAATATTTTTTTTTGATAATTTTACGAAAAAAAAGAGGTTTGTTTGTTAGACAAAGTATAGATTTATATAGCTTGGAAGCAGAAAGTATGACTCTTTTAATGTAGCTTATTGCCAAGCTGAATTATACTGGGGTTTTGGGTTTACTGGAATTGGGGGCTAACTCAAACCGTGGGGCAGAAGGGGAAGCGCTTTAAAGCTAGCAGCTGTTCTCGTGGAAATTGAATTTGCTTTGAGCTAATTCAGAAAAGAGCTGGCGGTATCGGGTATATAAAATGAACATAATTTATGCCTGATAGCCGGCTACAAGAATAGTTTTCCGTGATGGCGAGCTCCTCATTCGCCTATTTCCCCCTTCCTCTGTACTATACCCGCGTTAAAACAGTGTGCGGTGTGACTAAGGTCCAAGATTTAGTTCCCGCTGTCAGGACTTATAAGGAAAATAACGATGAAGCGTATTCCTGAACCATTCCGTATCAAGATGGTTGAGCCGATCAAAATGACAACCTTGGCCGACCGGGAAGAGGCTTTGGCGGAAGCTGGTTTGAACCCTTTCTTATTACGTAGTGATGATGTGTACATCGATCTGCTGACTGACTCTGGTACAGGCGCCATGAGCGATAACCAGTGGGCTGGCTTGATGTTGGGTGACGAATCTTATGCAGGTAGCCGCAACTATTACAATCTGTGTAAAGCGGTTGAACATTTTTTTGGTTATAAATTAACCGTTCCTGCACATCAGGGGCGTGGTGCTGAGCAAATCCTGTTCCCTGCGTTGATTGAGCGTATGCGCCAAGTGCGTGGCGGCACTACGCCGGTTTTTATTTCCAACTATCACTTTGACACAACTGCTGGTCACATTGAGCTGAATGGTGGTAAAGCGATCAATGTGGTGGATGAGCGGGCCTTTGATACCACTACTGCCTATGACTGGAAAGGAAATTTCAACCTGGAAAAGTTGGTTGAAACGATTGAAGAGCATGGGCCGAACAATATTTGTGCAATTATCACTACGGTAACTTGTAACAGTTCTGGTGGGCAGCCGGTTTCCATGGCGAATATGCGCGCAGTCTATGAGATAGCCACAAAATACGATATCCCAGTGGTGATTGACTCCGCTCGTTATTGTGAGAATGCCTACTTTATCAAGCAGCGGGAAGAGGGCTACCAGAATAAGTCGATCCTGGAAATTATTCGCGAGATGTATCAGTATGGCGATATGCTGACTATGTCTGCTAAAAAAGATCCAATGGTTAATATCGGAGGTCTGTGCTGTATTCGCGATCATGAAGAGCTGTTCCAGGCCGTACGCACACGCTGTGTACCTATGGAAGGCTTTGTTACCTATGGTGGTATGGCCGGGCGGGATATGGAGGCTTTGGCCCGAGGTCTTTATGAGGCAGCTGATGAGAGCTTCCTACACTACCGTATTAGCCAGGTGGCGTATCTCGGTGAGCGTTTGCGAGAGGGTGGAGTGCCTATCCAGTACCCGACAGGTGGCCATGCAGTGTTTGTTGATGCTGCCAAAATTCTGCCACATATTCCGCCGGAGCAATTTCCTGCTCAGGTTTTAACTAATGCACTGTACTTGGAGGCGGGTATTCGCGCGGTGGAGATTGGTTCTTTACTGTTGGGGCGTGATCCGGAAACAGGTGAGCAGAAGAAGGCGGATTTGGAATTAATGCGCTTAACCATTCCGCGCCGTGTGTATACCAATGATCATATGGATTATATCGCTGATGCCATTATTGAGCTGCAAAATCGAGCCCATGAATTGAAGGGATTGACCTTTGAGTATGAGCCGCCGGTTTTACGACATTTCACGGCGAGATTTAAATCTCTCTGATATATGGCTTGTGCTCAGCAGGGGATAGGACCTTGTTGCCTTTATTAAGCCTCTCCCCTCTAAAAAGGCCCCTTGCGGGCCTTTTTTCTTTTCTTACAAAATCGCTTAGATCTTCATAGTGCCGCGAGATATCGTGGCCAACGCTTTCAAGCCTGCAAAAGGGCGACTGACCAAAAAAGGGAAGCAAGCCCAGTGTGACCATAAGCACACAAGCTGTGTTTTGTGTGCCACCCAAAGGGTTAATCGCCTTGTGCAGCCCAAAAATATGACTATCAGGTCGATTTTTTAGCTTGTTCTTATTTGAGGTCTGTTATTTAATTAATCAAGTGATTAATTAATTGGTTATTTAAGGTGAGTGAATCCATATCCAGCCGTGGCCGCGGACGGCCCAGGGATCCGGAACGTGAAATGCAGGTGCGCGAGGCCTTGATACAGTCTGCCTATGTGCTCCTGCGTGAGAAGGCCTTTCGCGATATTTCTATCCGCGAGATTGCCAAAGGGGCAGGGGTGAATTCCGCAATGATCAGCTACCACTTTGGCGGCAAGGAAGGGTTGATTATTGAGGTAATGCGAAGCCAGTTCCTGCAGTACGGCCCTGCATTCCTTAATGTGGGACTGGATGGAAAAGAGCCTTCCTTAGATATGCTGAAGGAGGCGATGGCCAGAATGATTCGCCTTTACACTCGTGAGCCCTGGATTCCCAGGCTTATTGTTGACGAAGTGGCGTCTAAACCGGGCCGTATGCGTGACTTGTTTGCAGATAGGCTGGCATCCCAGCTGGGGCCCAAGCTTCGTGAATTACTGGGTGTGCTCAAGACAGCCGGTTGTCTGCGTCAAGATCTCGATATCAACTTGATGCCCATTTCTTTTATCAGCCTGATTGCATTCCCGTTTATAGCGGGAGACCCCCTGAAGAAAGTATTCGCCTTTATGGTAGATGGGGATAACAGTGAGAAGTGGGTTGATCACACAGTACAGTTGCTGCTCCACGGAGTAGCAAATACTTCTATAGCTGAACAGCAGGAGGTAGGCGGTGAGAATTAAAGCCCAACTGGAAAAACAGATGAGCCGTCGCCTGGCACTACCTGCGCTGATTACCATTGGTATGTTTTTGGCTGCAGCGGTGGTGATGAGCAAGCGCCCACCGAAACACGATGGGATAGAAGCACTGATAACGCCGGTTAAGGTGGTGGAGGTGCAGGAACAGCAGTTGCGAGCTAAGGCTGTCGCTTACGGCGAGGTAAAGCCCAGTACATTTCTGGAGGCGAATGCTGAAATTAGCGGTCGGGTAGTTTACATAGCCCCAGAATTGGAGCGCGGAAATATTATTCCTGCGGGTACTCTGGTTCTGAAGATTGATGACACCAGTTATCAGTTGGCCCTGGCCCAGGCTGAGAGTGATCTGGCGGCTAACCGGGCTAATTTACAGGAGTTAGATGTAGAAGAAGCCAATAGTCAGCGCTCTCTGGATATTGCCGAGCGTGCGCTAAAGCTGGGTGAAAAAGAACTGGCGCGCAAGCGGAGGCTGGTAGCCAAGGGCACTGTCTCCCGCTCCACAGTAGATCTTGAAGAGCAAAACATGCTGCGCCTACGCCAGGAAGTGCAGAACCAGACCAGTCAGCTGTCACTCTTTCCCACGCGCCGCAAAGTAATCGAAGCCCAGATAGCACGCTCTGAGGCCCAGGTGCGTGATAGTAAGTACAACCTGGGACGAACCCAAGTGACCCTGCCTTTCGATGCACGTATTGGAGACGTCCATGTGGAGGAAAATCAGTATGTAGCCGGTAACGCGCGCTTGTTTGACGCCAGTGGCCTTGCGCAGGTGGAGATTGCCGCAGAGCTTCCTATGGTTCATGTGGCCCCACTGTTGCGAAACCTCAGGCCGGGAGAAGGCAGTGCTCCAACGCCGGATGATCTGCCCAAAATGCTGCTGGGCTTAGAGGCCCGCATCACCCTGGTCGGTGGCCCAGGGGAAAACGAGTGGCAGGGCAGGGTTGTTCGATTGGGCGGAACTCTTGACAGTACCAGTCGTACCCTTTCCGTTGTTGTTGCAGTTGACGATCCCTATGGCGAAGCCCTTGCGGGTGAAAAACCACCGCTATTTCGCGGTATGTATGCCCGCGTAGAGTTGCTTGCTCCTGCTGCGTCGGCACTGGCTATTCCTCGTCGGGCATTGCACGAGGGTAGGGTGTACCTGGTTGAAAATGGCCAATTGCGCGTTCGTCCTGTGCAGGTGGATTATCATCAGGGAGATACCTCAGTGATTCGTGCCGGTTTGAACCCCGGTGAGCAGGTAATTGTCACCGATGTAATTCCGGCGATTAATGGCATGGCGGTTTCTGTAGCCGGCGGTCAGCAGCCAGTGGCGCTGAGTCCAAGAGGTACGCAGCAGTGATTCGTTTTTTTGCCGGCCACCCTACTGCGGCCAACTTGCTGATGGTAGCGCTGATGTTGAGTGGCCTGTTTGTCCTGCCCAGTATGAAACGCGAAACCATGCCGGAAATCGATAAGTTTGAGGTGCAGGTTTCTGTTCCTTATGCCGGTGCTGCAGCTGCTGAGGTGGAAGATAGTATTTGTCTTCCATTGGAAGAGGCCACCGATGGGATTAGCTTTGTTGATGAGCGTTTGTGTGAAGCGAAAGACAACCTAGGCCTGATGACCCTAAAAATGCAAGAAACTGGTGATATGAACCAGTTTCTTGCGGATGTTGAATCTGCGGTAGACGGCATCGACTCCCTGCCAGCAGAGAGCGAGCGCCCGGTAATTGAAGAGCTGGGGCGTACTCAAGGGGTTGTCAGTATTGCTATTAGTGCTGACCTGCCATTGCCGCAACTGAACCAGATGGCAGAGCACTACCGCCGTGAATTACTGCGTGACCCCGCTATACCGATCGTCCGAATCTCGGGTTTCTCGGACCACCAACTACAGATCGAAATCTCTGATTACAACCTGCGCCAGTACGGGCTCAGTGTGATGGAACTGGCCAATATTATCGATCAGCAAGCGGTCGATATGCCAGCCGGCAAAGTATCTACACCGGATCGTGAATATCAGGTGCGCTTTACTGAAGAACGCCGCACTGTGGAAGAGCTGGAAAACCTGGTTGTTATTAAAGGTGATGATAGAGCTGAAGTGCGTCTCGGTGATATTGCGAAAATTTATGATGACTTTGAATTGGCGGAAGACAAGATTACTTTCGATGGCCACCGCGCAGCATTGCTCAATGTTGAAAAGAACAGCGTAGATGACAGCCTGCGCGTACTGGAAGCCGTAAGCACTTTTGTTGATCGCGAAAATGAAAAGTTGCCAGAGGGTATGAAGATGACCCTCACCCAAGATAGTGCTTCCATCGTCGCAGATCGCCTGCAAATGATCATCTCTAATGCCTGGCAGGGCCTGATCCTGGTGGCTCTCGCCTTGTATCTTTTCTTTAGTGGCCGCTATGTATTTTGGGTGGTGATGGGGTTACCGGTATCTTTCCTCGGCTCTTTTGCGCTGATTACTGCCATGGGTGTGTCCATTAATATGATCAGCCTGGTAGGTTTACTGATTGCCATCGGTATTTTGATGGATGATGCCATCGTGCTCTCGGAAAGCATCGCTAGTGAACACCGCGATGGTCTTTCTCCGCTCGAAGCAGTTGTCAATGGTACCAAGCGTGTAGCTCGCGGGGTGTTGTCCTCCTTCGCTACTACTGTGATGGTATTTGGTGGGCTGATTTTTATTAAGGGAGATATGGGGCAGGTGCTTAAGGTACTGCCGATTGTCCTGATTTCTGTTCTGCTTGTGAGCTTGGTGGAAGCCTTCTTAATTTTACCGGCGCACCTGCGCCATGCACTCGATCAAGAAAGCCGTACGCCAGCCTGGAAACAGGCTTTCGCTCAGCGCTTTGAAGGCTGGCGTGAGAGCATGGGCCGCGCGGCAGACTGGGCTGTTAAATATCGCTACGCCTTTGTTGGGGGTGTGCTGGGCCTGTTCTTTTTAACGGTGAGCTTGCTGCCTGCCGGGGTTGTAAAGTTTCAGGGGTTTCCAACTCTTGAGGGGGATCTTTTACAGGCCCGTATTCTGATGCCCCAGGGGACTTCTCTGGTAGATATGGAAAGCCTGGTTGAAAGGCAGTTAGATGCTTTAGACCGGGTTGCCAATGAACTTTCTGGAAATGAAAGCGCACCCCTTGTAAATCATACCAGCGTAACCTTCGGCGTAAATGGAGATGCTTTTGAAACTGGGCCTCATGTGGCCACTATTAATGTGGACCTACTTGCAGCAGAGGGGCGCAATACCAGTATGGATGAATTGCGCCACGCCTGGCGAGAGGCTGCTGGTGAAACACCGGGAGCCATCGCCATACTTTACAAAGAGCCCGCTCTCGGTCCCGCAGGTCGTGCCATCCACTTGCGCCTTGCCGGGCTGGAACTGGATCAACTGAAAGCAGCCTCTATCCGTCTGCAAAACTGGCTGCGCGGATACGACGGTGTGGTGAATGTAGTGGATGACTTGCGCCCAGGGAAGCCGCAATTAACTGTAAAAATGCGTGAAGGTGCATACGCTTCCGGGTTAGATGCCAGCAATGTTGCGAACCAGCTACGTGCCGCTTACCAGGGTATGGAGATCGATGAAGTTCAATACCTTGGGGAAACCTATGAGATTCAAGTGCGTATGGATGCGGATTCCCGTGGAGCTCTTAGTCGCTTCGATGAACTGGTAATTATTCACCCGGTTACCAAGCAGCGGGTCCCTTTGATAGCCGTTGCAGATATTGAAATGAATCGGGATTATGCGCGCATTCAGCGCGTAGATGGTGAACGTGTTGTGAGCGTGTACGCCGATGTTTTCACCGAGAAGGCTAACGCAGGGCAGGTACTTGGGGATACCAAGCAAAAATTTCTGGAAGAGCTCACGGAAGAGTTCCCCGGTCTGCGTGTGGATATGCAGGGGGAGTTGAAGAACAGTGAAGTAACCGGTAAATCCATAGGGCGCGCACTCCTGATAGGTGCTATTGGCATATACCTGATTTTGTCTTTGCAATTCCGCAGCTATGTGGAGCCCTTTATCGTATTGGTTGCGATTCCGTTGGCGCTGATCGGCGTAATCTGGGGGCACCTGCTAATGGGGCAGAATATGTCTATGCCCAGCATGATGGGATTTGTTTCCCTTGCTGGCATAGTGGTGAATGATTCCATCTTGTTGGTGGAATTTGTAAAACGGCGAGTACGTGAGGGTATGGCCGTGCACAGTGCTGCAAGCCAGGCCAGTCGCGACCGCTTCCGGGCAATCTTCCTAACCTCGCTTACAACTATTGCTGGCCTCTTACCCCTGCTGTTTGAAACGAGCTTACAGGCCCAGGTGTTAGTGCCTCTGGTAACCAGTATTGTATTTGGTATCAGCAGCTCAACCATTTTAATATTGCTGGTGCTTCCAGCACTGTATGGGATACTGGAAGACTTTGGGTTTACTGAGCCACAAGAAGAGGAAGAAAAAGCAGATTCGTCTCACAAGGGAACAGTTGTAGTGGCATAGTGACTATATGCTTAAGTATAGTTAGTGGTTTCCAGGTGCTTTATATCTGCAGATAGCCGCGTGAGAGATCATTTGGCTTTTTTATAGGGCTTTGCGTGCAATAAGTGTCATGAACTCAAAGAATAAATTGAGGTGCCCTTTGAATTGTCAGATAAAGTTGAAATAAACGGTAGGCATTCAGAATGTTAACAGATTGACTATTTATCTATCAGTAAATGCCGTGCCAGTGAAATTGAATAAAGTGATTGCCCGAAATTGGCCTTCACTAGAAAATATGTACAGTGATTAGTTCTTTGAACTGGTAATGCCTATCAAAATAGTAACAATTGGATAACTGAAAATTCTTGATGCGATTTTTTCAAAGCCACAGATTCTTGTTTTTACTTGTTTAGGAAAATGAATAACTTAACTTTATTTTTGGTTTTAAGCTTCTTAGTTGGAGAGGTAGTGGCTTCCACGCTTCCCTCGAGTGAGCGATCTGAAGCTGCTACTAAGAGTGTAAAGAGTAGGCTCATGAGTGAGCTGACTGCACAAAACTTGGAGTATGGCGCCCCGATTTTCATCAGGATTTTCAAAGGGGCAAGCACTTTGGAGCTTTGGATGGAGTCTAATGATGGAAAGTTCAAGCTATTCAAAGAGTATGAGATATGTGCCTACTCCGGAGATTTGGGGCCAAAAGAACAGGAGGGGGATCTACAAAGCCCTGAAGGGTTTTACTTTGTTAACGCAGGTCGCTTAAATCCTTGGAGTCAATTCCACCTGTCATTTAACTTAGGCTACCCGAATAAATATGACCGTATGCAGGGTAGGACAGGCAGCGCTTTAATGGTTCATGGTGATTGCGTTTCTATTGGTTGTTATGCCATGACAGATACTAATATTAATGAAATATATACATTGGCAACAGAAGCTCTCAAAGGGGGGCAGCCGTTCTTCAGGGTGCATGCTTTTCCGTTCAAATTGACAGATGAAAATTTAGATAAGTATCGGGATCATAGGTGGTATGAATTTTGGAGAAATTTGCAAGGTGGCTATAAGTACTTCCTGGTTCATGGCAGGCCACCAAATGTTGAGGTGGAGCAAGGTAAATATGTTTTTGGGGTATAATTTGGGTTTGTGGATTCAAGTAAGATGCAAACTCAAGCACTCAATAAACAAGCTATAGGCCTTTTACTTCCAAAGTAGTGGGTATAGACGGATATTCGTTACTGTGAAGGTGGAGTGCAAGCTGTTGTTGCAGAGAGGAAGTTAGATAGAGCTATAGCAGTGCTTTCCTTGTTAAAAAAACTGCATTAGATCCCTCTTCCTTTGTAAGGCGTGTTTCAGCTGAATTCCTAATCAGGGGCTTTGATAAGTTAGGACAAGAGGGACGGAGATTAGCTGAGCATTTTGCTAGTGATAAGTCAGATTCCGTATCTGAGAGGGGAAAATTTGCACTTGGGCAATTGGATCAGGTGCGCTCTGATGATGACTCTTGATAAACGTAGGGCTCGGCGGGAACAGTCTGGAGCAATTAAACACGCTGGTGCGTGATAAATAATTAAGCTTAGAGGTTTGAGCGAAGCGGACGAAGCATTGTTAGCCCAATACCTGAATGACAAACAAACGATTAAATGCCTGTCATCCAAAATACCTCAACCCTATATACTTAAAGATGCTGAATGGTGGGTACGTACCGGAAGTAAAGAAATTGGGATTGTAAAAATTATTGAGTTTGAAGGAATTTTTTGCGGGGCAATTATTGCTAATAGTCAAGCTAATGAGCATGTTCACTCTGCATAAATGGGGTGCTGGATTGCTCGTGATTTCTGGGGAAAGGGAATTGGATCTACAGCCCTTGATAAATTTATTAATTATATCTTTTCAAAGGGACCCATCGTTGGGCTGTTTGCTTCAGTAGCACCTGAAAATAGAGCGTCGATAAGAGTTTTGGAAAAATCTGGTTAGGAATTAGAAGGCGTTTTTAAAAAGGCTATCTTTAAATATGGGAAGTACACAGATGATTTCCGATGTGCAAGAATAAAATTCTTACGGCAGGTTTAAACCATGGTTACCCCAGGGGCGGTAGGTATCCCGATTCCTCTCCATTGGGGTTAGTTCTAAAAACCGTGAAGCGGAGTTAATCAGATTGTTTCGTATCGCCTTTATGAATGCTTATGCATAGCTGCTCTTTTTAGCCTGTTACTTCTCTTTTGCACTACTCCTTTTAGTCGCTGGGTCAGCGCCTCTAAATATTTTATGCGTAGTAACTTTTATTAAGAGTCCTCTCTATTGCCTGCCTTTGATTAAAAATCAATCAAAGGCAGGCATTTGTCATAACTTGAGATTTGACGCAATGCGACACTTGTCGCATACTTGCCTTCTGTGTAGCGGAAATACACCAAGTGTCGCGAGAATAAAATAAATGAAAGAAATTAAACCTTCCCCCACTGAGTTGGCTCTGCTGAAAGCGCTCTGGAAGCAAAGTCCCCTTAGTGCAAGAGAAATACATGAAAAGGTGAAATCTGAACTCCAATGGTCCTATTCATCCACCCGAAAAACGCTGGACAGAATGCGTGATAAATCACTTGTGATTCAGTCTGAGGTGCATGGTATTCAGGTCTATAAGGCGGCTCTCGATAAGGTTGAAACACTAGCTCACTATGCTACTGACTTTGCAACGCGGGTTCTTGAGCTGGATGGCCCTCTTCCTATAGCCATGTTTGCTAACAGTAAGCTAGTGGATGAAAAGGAACTGGAAGAACTGCAAGAAATGTTGAATAGCTGGCCAGATGCAGATTGAAGGCAAGAGGCGTGAAGTAATATGTTGGAATTAATATCCTCTTTGTCACCCTTTGCCTTCAATCTTCTGGTTGTATCTATATTTTCTTTTCTTTGGGCATGCCTCATATATATCGTTGTAAGGGGAATATCCTCTCTGGTTAGCACCAGGATTAAGATTGTTTACTACTGGCGTAGCTTCTGGATATGTACTTTATGCGTGATTAGCTTGCCATTCTTCCTTTCGCAATTGTTGGATATCTCACCAACAGGGTTGGTACCGGAAGTCAGTTATGAAGTCGCTCCACTCGATGTAAATCTTGGCCATCGTCTGGGGGCAAGCCCTTTATTGGAGGATGGAGCGCGAAAGTTAAGTGATATCGATATTTTGGCCAGCGGCTGGTTGATTTTTTATATTAGTGGAACATTACTGAGCCTATCATTGATGTTTCGACGGCATTATCGGCTGCTTAGAGGCTTAGAGATAACGGCTAAAACAGTGATTAAGAAAAAAGTCATTGGTAGCCTATTAACTAGCGCGCAATATGAATACTTGTCTAAGAACAATGTACGAGTGATTGTTACAGAGGCTAAGTGCTCTCCATTTGTTTTCGGTCTTTTCAAGTTGAATCTCGTTTTGCCTAGTTACTTATTATCGATGGATGTAGGACAAAAGCAGCTAGTAATGGAGCATGAGCTAACACATATAAGAAGACATGACCCGATGTTGATTATGGCTGCTCATATATTGGGCTGTTTTTTATGGTTTATTCCATTTTTGAAGTGGTTTAAAGAACAATTGTCGTGGGCTATTGAGCTAAGTTGCGATCGAGAGGTTTTGAGGACCGCTGGTATGGGTTTAGGCAAAGTATACGCTCAAGCAATGCTTCGCACACTACAGGAGTGTTCGGGGCCAGATAATCGCAATGGTGTTGTGGCTTTCTCAATGTTTGATAAGACCAGCCAGTTATCCTTGATTAAAAAGAGAATGTTAAATATTAGAGATGCTGCTCAAGAGAGTGCTTCATCTAACAAGTTTAAAATGGGAGTTTTAAGGGTATCACTTATATTCTTTACAGTGTTTTTTACAGTTGTGGGGGCTATGGCAAAACCAAGCCTGTCGATAGTTAATCCTGAAGTAGAGAATTGGATGGTGCCAATTCAAAATGCTCGTATCAGTAGCCTATTTGGCGATTTAAATAAAGTTAGAAATAATTCACATCGAGGCACTGATTTTGCTGCGCCGCTCGGTACAGAGATAGTAGCTCCTGCTGGAGGAGTTGTTATCGTTTCAACTGATCACTATAGGCACAAAAATTATGGAAAGATTATTATCATTGATCATGGGCAAAACATCCAAACACTTTACTCACATTTAGATACTAGGGAAGTAAAGGTAGGACAAAGTATAAAAATGGGGCAGAAGATTGGAACAGTTGGTAATACTGGAAAAGTAACAGGCCCTCATCTTCACTTTGAGCTGATAAAACAAGGTGAGAGAGTAAATCCTGAATACTTACTGAAGTTGTGGTTTGGTTGATTTATGGCCGGGGTTCTAATGAGTAATGTCACATCCGGTGGGTTTTTTAGCTCCTGTAGTAAAACGATTCTTAAGTGTATCTCTATTTTGTTGGTGGTGATATCCCCGTTAACGGTGATGGACGCAAAGGGTTTATCTCATCATGAAGGTTTTTTTAAGATCAATAATGATATCTTGGCAATTTTTTTCTCTTCAAAGCCCAGTCAAATGCCTTTGAGGCTAGGAAACGGGCCAATAGTAGGTGTAAATCAAGAGGGTTCTTCTGCCTTAGAGAGCATGGTTGTCAGAGTAAAAGAGGTATCTCTTTCAAAAAATCAAGGAGTGCTTTCGTTACTGGCTGAAAACTCAATAGAGAAAGAAGAATCTTTAATGATTGTAAAGCTCTTATCAGAGTACCTCGATATCAATGCAGTAGCGGTTGGGAAGAAGTTTCTATTGGCCTTCGATGAAGAGTCACGGTTTCAAAGCCTTAGTGTAAATTTAGCATTTGCTGAGAGTTTGGAAATAAAGAAAGATGGCCAAGAATTGATTTCTGTAAAACAACAAAATCCAACGACCTTACAAAATTACTATGTCGAGGGAGAGATCAGCGGTAGTTTATATAATACAGGACTAAACTTTGGTCTAAATAATGCGGTACTGGTTAAATTGAATGAAATATTGAGCTATGAAGTAGACTTTCAGCGAGAGATTAGATCTGGAGATAGCTTCTCTGTTTTTTATAGTACTCGTCGGGATGAGTTAAAGGGTGACGAAGTTTTTCAATCGATACATTTTGTAGAAGTGTCATTGTCGAATGACGTGATATCTCTTTATCGCTATCAGGATGGCGATTCAGGAGTGGTTGATTATTTCCACCCTGATGGGAAAAGTTCAAGAAGTTTCCTAATGAAAACCCCTCTAGAGAATGCTCAGTTATCCTCATATTTTGGTAGACGTAAGCATCCGGTACTGGGTTTTACCAGGATGCATAAAGGACTAGATTTTGGAGCGCCTCTAGGCACTCCTATACTGGCTGCAGGTGATGGTATTATTGAGAGGGCTTCATATTTCGGTAGTTTTGGTAACTATATTCGAATTGGTCATCAATCGGGAGTCCAAACCATTTATGCACACCTAAGAGGTTATGCCAAAGGTATAAAGGCAGGTGTGAGAGTAGAGCAGGGGCAGGTTATAGGCTATCTGGGCGCTACAGGTAGGGTTCAAGGGCGGCATTTGCATTACGAAATACATAAAAATGGTAGGCCAGTTGATCCTCTCAGATTAGATCTCCCAGCTTCCAATAATTTATCGGGGAGGGCTTTGGATCGTTTTTTTGAATATGTTAAAGCGGTAGATAAAGATTTGGATGTCCACAGAGCTGTAAAGTAATAAGGGGTTGTAGCTCTTTGTAATATCCAGTTCCATGAGTTTAATGTGATTTCATCCCCAGTGTCCTTATAGATTTCTTGTGTATGAAATTTCAGTGCTAATAGGGATTCAATATTGTGGGCAGAATACAATCTTTCAGAATCATAGTTTTCGGCTATTTGGAATATATAGAGGGGGTGGGGTTTGCGTAGGTTCACTTTTTTGTTAGCAATATTATTATCTTTTGATTTTGCCGTAGCAGAAGAACTTGTTGTTGAGACTTCTGGGGAATTTAATATAAAAGGCTCTGAAATTTTTACAGTTTATTCAAAGATTCTGGGGCGAAAATATGATTTATATATCAAAACCCCCGCAGGATATAATGATAAGGCTGCGGAGAAATTAAAGTATCCGGTTCTATATCTTAATGATGGGCGTTATGCCTTTAAAGTTGCTGCAGGTGTTACACACCTAAAAAGTATGAATAAGGCTATTTTGGTTGGTATCTCTTTTTCCCATGGAGAGAATGGGCAGTTTAGTCGAGTGCGTGACCTTACTCCTGTACTTGATGAGAGCTGGAAGCGCTATAGGACTGGAGGTGCTCCGGAGTACCTGAGATTTATCGAAGAAGAAGTGATACCGTTTGTTGAGGTAAATTATCGTGCAAATCCTGCGAAGAGAATTTTGGCTGGCCAATCTTTAGGCGGATCATTTGGCATCTGGGTGCTGTTGAGCAAGCCGGAATTGTTTTCCAGCTATGTCCTGACGAGTCCGTCACTTTGGTATAAGAATGAAATGATTTTTGATATTGAGGAAGAGTATTCAAAGAAGTATAAATCGTTAAATGCCAATGTTTACTTGGCTACCGGAGCTCTGGAAACCAAAGAAGATGGCCGAATGAGTAATGACATGGTGGATGGTCATAAGAGGTTTGTCGAGATTTTACGATCGCGAAAGTATACAGGCATATCTATCAACGATGAGATAGTAAGTGGAGCTGATCATTACTCGACCTTTCCCATTGGTTTGGCAAAAGGCCTCAGGTGGATTTATCAGGACCAATGGAACCTGCCTTAGCAGTTAAAAAGTATAACCTGAAGTGAGTCAATGAAGTTATGATTTGCTCTGATATGCGTTGAGTTACTTGTCTGTTTCTTGATCTAGTTGATTGTTCCTTGAGTGGTGATTTATCGTGCTTGAAGGTAATGTAACTACAGTTTTTCAGTAAACCAAACTCTAGGCGCGCCAATGACCCCGGCCTTTTTTCTTGCCTTGTGGAGTTCACTGCTATTGACGAAAGCTTCGGCTTTTTCTTTTGAGGGGAACTCATGAATCACAGTAATATTATTGGGGTTACCTATCTCCTGATATATCGAGGTCTTGGTGGCCCCCATTTGATTCAGTATCGGTTTAAAATCTGTAAGTATTTCCTGCCATCTATTAAAATCTTCTACCTCGGCATGCATAAATAGATAGATCATTTTATGTCTCTCAGTTGGATTTTTAAGTCCGTGCTGTCAATCGATTTAACTATAGCATTGAATAACTTGGTTATGAGGTGAGGTGCTATGAACCCGGCAAGTAGAGAATAAGAGTTCATCTATTTCATTGCCGGGTTACGAAAGCTAGGTTGCCTGATGTGAAATTTTTCTTACGGGAGAAGACTAGTTCATCACACCAAGTTTGCAGCCCTTGTTTTTAATCTTTACCCATTTGCTCATAAAGTTGACTGGCGATGTGTAGGCTTCATAGATAACCGCTTGACCCCAGGGCGTCACAGCTCCTTGCATGGGCTTAGAATAGGAGAAGGATCCCATTACCCATGCGCTCTTTGTTACACAGTCCCCTTTGGTTGGGAAGCTGGATGTTAGGGTAGGGTTATGATTGTACACGAGATTGGTGGCATTCAAGAGTTGTTGGGCTCTGGTTACTACGGTGGCTACTTCGGTGTCACTTGCCGGGTGGACATAGACAGTTATGTCATTTGCTGAGCTTGGGTAGAACATCACATCATTCACTGTGCCATGAGTTTCACCGGAAGCTGAATTTTGCGCCCAAGTTTGCCAACTGCTGTCACAGACTTCGTCCCAGCTTTGAAGTCCATTCGCATTCACTACAAATGGAGAAACGTGTCCGCCACCCATGGTCTTTTTTATATTGCTAAGTGAAGTTAGTGTTTTTCCCGCTTGTATCATTACACCGACACAACGCATATTGGCTGGGGTAACATCAAGCGCGGCGCTTAGATCAGCCAGCAGGTCATTACAGCTGGTCGCAACGGTGCGGCTCCGTACAAGGTTAGGCATTGCTTGCTCTCCTTTCTTGCATATGGGGGGGTGAAATTTAAGGTGGTTTTTTAATAGGTTTTCTCTTTAGCGATTTATTGAAGTTAGCTTTGAGTTATATTGGTCGCTTACATATTGATCTCTATAAGGTCTGCCTAATGATCATTGCTCGGAGCTAAGAGTAATTCCCCAGAATTGAAATAGGGAGCTATTCTATCGGAGCACCCTTGTGAGGGTTTTATTTTTTGCTGTAATCAATATCTATACTCTGTTTTGGCTAGAATGTGGGTGCTCTTAGCGTGTGCAAATTCATATTTGTACGGCTCTATCAGCTCTCTTAAATATCGTTATTGCTCTGAGAGACATTTCTTTTAATAGTGCGATAAACTGCCTCTCGGCCATATTTTTTTCTGGAGAAATATAAAACTCTCCCGGAGATTGCTCGACAATTTTTAGGCCTTCTGGAAGAGTTGTCCCGGCGGGAAATCGGCAAATCCAGC
Organism: Microbulbifer variabilis ATCC 700307; assembly: GCF_000380565.1. GTDB lineage: Bacteria > Pseudomonadota > Gammaproteobacteria > Pseudomonadales > Cellvibrionaceae > Microbulbifer > Microbulbifer variabilis. The sequence goes on along the minus strand of NZ_AQYJ01000025.1, from coordinate 273,380 downwards.
CATCTTGGATTAACTGATTGATCCTTTCTTGGTTAAAAATCCTCACTCCTTTGCCATTTGCAATAATGATTTTCCTGTCGTTCAGCAAGGTTGTGTCAAGGTTGGCTGTCAAGAGCTCAGAAGTTTTCTCGCATTTGTGGAGACCATATTTAGGTAGGGAATCTGAGGCTATATAAATTTCGCTGAGGGGCATTTTGATCTCCCTGAAAAATAGCTCGGTCAATAGGCTTTTATGTTGTTGGTAATCTAATGTTTAAGGGTCAATTCCCAGTTTCTACCTGGCTTCAAAATGGAAAATATTTTTTTGTTTTTATTTAACTTCTTTTGGTGAATCATAACTGTGCCAAGTTCTTTGGTGCAACAAGTACTACTGTTTAACAGTAATATTTTAGATAATTTGAGGAAGGGCGGGTGTAAATTTCACACCTTGTATCAATTCGTCGCTTTTTGTAACTGGCTGGCACTTTTTGTTGAGGGTTAATCAAAAATTATCTATATAAATATTTTTTAATAAGCAGTGAGTGCTCGTGGTGAGGGCGTGGCTGGAGTAAGTACTTAATAAGAACCTAGGTAGGCTTATTGAGTGCACAAATCACTCCTTCATTTTTTCCTGTTGTGGTTTTATAACCGATCGTTTTCAGGATGGTTGGAGCTGGCGGGCCGACGGTTCATTGTGATTGGCTGGTTTATGTAATTGAAAAATGGGGAGAGTGAATTATTTTTTCTGCTGTTTTTTTGAGATGTCTGTTGAAAAGCGAGAAGTTTCTTGTTGCTAAAGAAGCCGGGAGCATTAAGTTTGAGACGTTTTAGTTGTAAATTCCAGTGGCTGTTTAAGGTTGTGCTGTTTACATCCTCTCATAGCGCGCAATGCGATCCTCAAACTATTAGGGTGAACAATCAGTATGGATAGTAAAAAAACACCGGATAAAAAAAATGAAATAGAAAGCGTTAGTCGGAGAACTTTCGCCAAGCGAGCTTTACAAGTCGGTTTGGCAACAGGAGCTGTAGCTACAGGTGTTAGCTCGGCACTGTCTGATACGTCAAAACAGTTCTATGATGAATATGACTATGTGATAGTGGGGTCCGGTGCGGGGGGTGGCCCACTGGCTGCAAACTTAGCGAGAGCCGGCTTCAGGGTTCTGGTGCTGGAAGCGGGTGCCAATGATCCTAGTGATAACACACATAATATCCCTGCCTGGCATCCCTTCGCATCAGAGGACCGCAAGCTCAGCTGGGATTTTTTCGTTAAGCACTATGCAGATCTAAGCCAGCAAAAACTGGATAGTAAATATATACCTGGCAAAGGTATTCTGTATCCCAGAGCAGCCACTATAGGTGGATGTACTACCCACCATGCGCTGATCACCGTCTATCCCCACAATAATGACTTTGATCGTATTGCAGAGAGTACCGGGGACAGCTCTTGGGAAAGCTGGAATATGCGGCGATATTTCCAGCGTATAGAGCGCTGCGAGTATGTGTCCCGTCCGGTTTTCTCTAACCCTTCACGGCATGGGTTTGATGGTTGGTTGCCTACCAATCGGGGTAATCCGGCTTTGTTACTGGAAGACCCCGCAATACTGAAAATTTTTAAGGCGGCCTTGGCCAAATATGGCTTGGAAGGAGCTATCGACCAGATAGTTACGGGCAGCTTGAACCTTGATATCAATCATTGGGATGTGGCCAGCGGTTTAGAGGGGCCGTTTATTGCACCCATGGCGGCTGATAGTAAGAGTCGGCGCAGCGGTGTACGTGAGCATTTGCTGGATACACAGGCGATTTATCCCAACTTATTGCACATACGCACTAATGCCCTGGCTACACGGGTGCTGTTTGAAGGCAAAACTGCGGTGGGTGTAGAGTTTCTTGATGGGGCAAGCTTGTATAAAGCAGACCCTTATTACAATGAAAGCGGCTCCGCTGGTACTTTGCGGCAAGTGCGTGCCACTCGCGAGGTAATACTGTCGGGAGGGGCCTTCAACAGCCCTCAGTTACTGAAGCTCTCCGGTGTTGGTCCTGCGAGTGAGCTGCGAGATTACGGGATTGAGCCGGTTGTTGATTTACCCGGGGTAGGTGAGAACCTTCAGGATCGTTATGAGGTGGGTGTGGTCAGTGAGATGACAGAAGACCTGGCTCTGCTGAAAGACTGCACTTGGGGGGAGGAGGGTGATCCCTGCTTGAACCGATATCGCTATGGCTGGTTGAATAAGGGCCCCTATAGTGGCAATGGCCCAGTGCTATCCCTGGTGAAACGTTCAAAACCTGATTTGGAAGATCCAGATCTGTTTATCTTTGGAGTGCCTTCAGATTTCCATGGTTATTTCCCCGGTTACTCAGAGGCGCTAAGGAATTACAAGGACCGTTTCTCCTGGATTGTGTTGAAAGGGCATACAAACAATACGGCTGGGCGGGTGACGTTGCGCTCTGCTGATCCACGAGATACACCGGATATCAATTTCCACTATTTCGGTGAGGGTAATGATGCTTCGGGTGATGATCTTGCGGCTGTTATCGAGGGGGTGAAGATCTCCAGAGATATAATGTCTGGTCCCGTTGTTGGCAAGAAGGTATCAAGAGAATTATTACCTGGGGCTGACATCCAATCAGATCAACAGATTGGTGACTTCGTTAAAAACCAATCCTGGGGGCATCACGCCTCCTGCTCAAACAAAATGGGGCCTGCCAGTGATCCCATGGCGGTGGTTGATAGCAAGTTCCGAGTTCACGGTACCAATAATCTGAGGGTTGTGGATGCTTCTGTGTTCCCTCGGATCCCCGGATTCTTTATCGTAGTGCCGGTCTATATGATCAGCGAGAAGGCCAGCGATGACATTATCGCAACGGCTACGGGGCAAATTGCCTGAGCTATCCCGTTTAAATAAAAGCAGGAAAAGAAAAAGCCCCGCGTGCGGGGCTTTATTGCATCAGAACGAGATGTTCTTTGGCGTGCGCGGGAAGGGGATCACATCGCGGATATTACCCATCCCGGTAACATAGGATACGATGCGGTCAAAGCCCAGGCCAAAGCCGGCGTGGGGCACAGTGCCGTAGCGGCGCAGATCGCGGTACCAGTCCAGGTGCTCCTTGGGAACTTCCATTTCATCCATGCGTTCATCGAGTTTCTCCAGGCGCTCTTCCCGTTGGGCACCGCCGATAATCTCGCCGATTCCCGGTGCCAGTACGTCCATGGCGGCAACGGTCTTACCGTCGTCATTCATGCGCATGTAGAAGGCTTTGATATCCTTCGGGTAGTTCATCACGATAACCGGCTTCTTGAAGTGTTTCTCGGCCAGGTAGCGCTCGTGTTCAGAAGCCAGGTCGATACCCCAGGATACAGGGAATTCAAACTTCTCCTTGCACTTCTCCAGGATTTCGATTGCTTCGGAGTAGTTGATGCGGGCAAAGTCATTATCAACGATGTTCTCCAGGCGGCTGATAGCCTCTTTGTCGATACGCTGGGCGAAAAAGGCCATGTCATCGGCACGCTCTTCCAGTACCGCTTTGAAAACGTACTTCAGCATTTGCTCGGAGAGATCGGCTACATCTGCCAGATCCGCAAAGGCGACTTCTGGCTCAACCATCCAGAACTCCGCCAGGTGGCGAGTGGTGTTGGAGTTTTCTGCGCGGAAAGTAGGGCCAAAGGTGTATACCTTGGACATGGCCAGACAGTAGCTTTCCACGTTTAACTGGCCGGATACGGTGAGGAAGCTCTCCTCGCCGAAGAAATCCTTGCTGTAATCCACAGCGCCCTTATCAGTGCGCGGTAGGTTTTCCATATCCAGGGTACTGACCCGGAACATTTCCCCGGCGCCTTCACAGTCAGAAGCGGTGAGGATTGGAGTATGCACGTAGAGGAAGCCGTTCTCGTGATAGAAACGATGAATAGCCTGGGCGATACAGTTACGTACGCGGGCTACGGCACCGCTAACGTTGGTGCGTGGGCGCAGGTGGGCGTGCTCCCGCAGGTGCTCCATGGTGTGGCGCTTTGGCGACATAGGGTAGGTATCCGGGTCTTCAACCCAGCCTACAACTCGAACTTCTGTGGCCAGCAGCTCGATGGATTGTCCCTTACCCTCAGAAGGTTTGATGGTACCGAGGATATCCACTGCACAGCCGGTAGTCAGGCGCTGCACTTCTGACTGATAATTGTGCAGGTGATTCTCAGCGACTACCTGGATCGGGTCAAAGCAGCTGCCATCATGCACGGCCAGGAAGGATAGGCCGGCCTTGGAGTCGCGGCGGGTTCTGATCCAGCCCTGCACGCGAACTTGTTCTCCTTCGCGGCCGCTGGACTTCAATAGGCTATCTACGGATTCGACTTTTACTGTCATTTTCTATCGGTTTCTCGCTGGTCCTAAAAGGTGGAATATCGCCAACTTGCCTAAAAGTTGTACAATCCACCAAGCTGAAGTTACGGCGGGCATATTGACCTGTTGCCGAGGGGAAATCCAGTCCCTTGACCATTTGGGTGCCCAGAGGGCAGGGGGTTACCAGGAAATCTCTATGGGTGTTCCGGTTGGTACCAGGGCCATAAACTCATCCTTTTCATCGTTGCTGAGAGCGATACAGCCATCCGTCCAATTAATCCGTTGGGCGAGTGCCGCAAGCCAGCCCAGACTATTACGCTGGCCATGCACCATGATAAAGCCTCTTGGAGAAACGCCTCGTTGCAGAGCCTGGGCCTTGTCTTGAGCGTTGGGGTAGGAGATATGCATAGTGCGGTAGTAGGAAGAGTCCTCTTTTTTATGATTCAGTATGTAACGCCCTTCAGGCGTTTTCTCATCTCCCTCCTCTGACTTGTGCCCCTTAGGGGATGCACCAAAGGCGACCCGGTAGGTATTTACTACCCCCAGTCCATCCATAAGTAACATCTTGTTTTCCGACTTAATAACTCGAACCAGAGTGACCTCGGCTCTGGCAAAGCTAGTTAAAAGCAGGAGTAAAATTGCAATAGGTTTCATTCCTGGGCTCTCTGGTTATTTAATGTTTACAGAAATAAAGAGGAAAGGAGTGGTAAGTAGGTTGTTTGACCATGAGTGGTCTGCGGGGGCTTTCTGGGAGATTTATATTTTTTGCTAACCGATGTCCCTGGAGAAATCGCATGGGCCAGAAATCTAGTGGAGAGGGTAATGCGAGCAAAGCCGTTGATATTGGCTGCCAGTTTTTTCAGTTGAGATGCCAGTGTTGGGCAGTGTCGATGTTTTTAAGTAAACCAACCAGCTGACTGATATTGAAGCTAGTAGTCACTGGCCTCTCCCGGTTTTCAGGTCTGTAGTTAACTGTGTTTTTGAGTTGGGTTAATTTTGAGGGAGCCTGCTTGAGGTTCGTTGGGAGCCAGGCAGGGAATCCTGCCCGGTGTAGCTTATGGGAGCTTTAGCTTAGCCTCGGGGCTTAACTACCGTATGTAAAACGGTATCCTGCTCAAAAAAAACGTAAAAGTCGGTGTATTCCCAGCGTGTGATAGCTGGCTCACCGATAGGGCCCTTGATGCTCAGGGGCTCACCCAGTCTTGTGGTTACGTCATTTTTCTTCATTCCGCGAACTTCCTCGAAGGAGGATTCGCCACCCTGAGTGCCCACTGGCATCTCGATGGGCTTTGCCTGGGCGCCGAATGCAAAAAGCAGTGCGACGGTACCAGCAATATGGGCTACCCCGTTGCGATTTCTGCTGAACATTTATTGTTCTCCGATTTTGGTGTTCGATTACGCCACCTCATTAGAACAGAAAAAATGCCAAAACACTTGGCTTTCTTCACGTTTTTCATTGTCAAAAAGCATTTTGACCAAAGAAAAGGGATGGATAGGGTGTGCTAGGCTGACTAGTACGCTTGGTCCTGCGAGCAGGCTCGGATGCGACTTACAAGAATATTTTCGGTTTTCGGCTTGCTGATTGGCGCTATATTTTTTGCGCTGTCCCTTACGCCCTCCCTGATTCCCCGCAGTGCATTTATGCAGGGCATTCTGGCTGGTACGGCTTTCACTTTTGGTTATATCTTCGGTCTGTTTGTGCACTGGTTATGGAATTACCTGGAGATTCCTGATATCCCGGTTAATCAGTGGCAGCGGCGTATATTGAAACGTGGAGCTTTAGTTTTTTGCATCTGTCTGATCATCGGTTTTCTTTGGCAGGGAACTCATTGGCAGAACTCAATTCGTGCATTGATGGGGATGGCGCCAGTATCTGGAGTTGGGCCTGTGACCGTAGGAGTGGTTGCCCTCCTGGTCTTTCTAATCTTTTGGTTGTTGGGTAAAGGGTTCCGTAGGATTATTCGGGTAGTCACGGTCCGTTTGGAAAAATATATCCCTGAGCGGGTGGCCTTGCTCACGGGGTTATTTGTGGCCCTAATACTATATTGGAGTGTTTTAAATGGCGTACTTCTTAACGCGGGGCTACATACGATTGCGCTGATATCTGAGAGAGTCGATACCGCAGTTGCCGAGGGTTTACCACCACCAAAAGACCCAAATAAGACTGGTGGAGCACATTCCCTTTTGTCTTGGGACAGTGTTGGGCACCAGGGGCGGCGCTTCCTTTCACTCGGCCCAACTAAAGAGGATATCAGGGAAGTAGCAGGGCGAGGCATTGAACCAATACGTGTGTTTGTGGGGCTGAATGCAGCCGAAACCCCGATGCAGCGAGCATACCTGGCCCTGGAAGAACTGAAACGCCTTCAGGCCTTCGACAGGGAGATACTCCTGATTGCTACGCCCACGGGGGCTGGCTGGATCGATCCAGGTGCGGTCAACTCACTGGAGTTTTTATATCGGGGGGATGTGGCGACGGTTGCAGCCCAGTATTCCTATCTGCCCAGTCCGGTGGCTCTGCTTACTGATGATCAGTATGGATTGACGTCCGCCAGGGCGCTGTTCAAAGTGATATATGAGTATTGGGAGAACCTTCCCGTAGAGACCCGCCCTCGGCTCTACTTATTCGGTCTTAGCCTGGGTGCGCAGTTATCTGAAGATTCATTTGACTTCTATGACATTATCGATGATCCCCTGGATGGCGCTCTCTGGGCAGGCCCTCCCTTCGGTACAGGCATTTGGCGCATAATCACCGATAATCGCGATCCTGGAACCCCGGCATGGTTACCCCAGTTTAAAGGGGGGGAGGTAGTACGTTTTGGCAATCAGTATGGTGGTTATTTGGGGCAGGAGCCGTGGGGCCGGTTCCGTATTGCGTTTTTGCAACATGCCAGCGATCCCATAGTCTTTTTCGACTTGCGCTGGATGTTTCGTAAACCCGATTGGCTGGAGCGCCCCAGGGGGCCTGATGTATCGCCGGATCTGCAATGGTTCCCTGTAGTAACAATGTTACAACTGTTGGCGGACCTGAATGTGGGTATAGCCCCCCTGGAGTTCGGACATCGATATTCCCCTGCCGGGTATATATTGGCCTGGATGGCGTTGACCGAACCCCCGGATTGGAGTGAAGAGGAATTAAAGCGTCTGCGCGTAAAACTGAGATCCTATCCGGTGCGGTGAGATTTCCCAGACGCCATGAGTCCGTGGGTTTTTCTTGTTAAAAGCAGTTTGTGGCTTAAAGATCTACCCGCCTTAAGTTGCGGGGCTCTATGCTAGGCTGACGTTAAGCTTGGTCTAGCAGGCAGGCATGGATGCGAACAACAGTAGTCGCTTTTTCAGTTTCTGGCCTGCTGCTGGGCGCGATTTTTTTTGCTCTGAGCCTGACCCCTTCACTGATTCCGCGCAGTGCTATTGTCCAAGGCATCCTTTCTGGAGTCTCTTTTACCGTCGGCTATTCCTTTGGTGTACTTTTTCGCCGACTTTGGAAGTACTTAGATATTCCAGATATTCCACTAAATAATCGGCAGCGGCAAATACTGAAGCGCTGGGTAATTATTTTTGGTTTTTTCCTGATTTCAGGGTTTCTCTGGCAGGGTACCTACTGGCAGAACTCTGTGCGCTCATTGATGGGTATGCCTGCGGTATCTAGTACCGGCCTTATTACGATTGGGGTTGTGGCATTCGCTATATTTGTGTTCTTCAGGCAGCTAGGTAAAGGCTTCCACAAGATAGTTCTTGCAGTATCGGCACGGCTGGGAAAAAGGATTCCTGAGCGGGTGGCAATTCTTGCTGGGCTGCTGGTGGCACTGTTGCTTTACTGGGGCATTTTAAACGGAGTACTTCTGCAGTCGGGTCTGCATACAATTTCAGTTGTTTATGAACAGTTAGATGAGGTTATTGCCGACGATCTGCCTCCGCCGGAAGATCCCAACCAGACAGGTGGGGCAAATTCGTTTTTGTCTTGGGACAGCATGGGACACCAGGGGCGCCGATTTCTGACGCTGGGACCTACCGCTGAGGAAATCAAGGAGATTGCCGGAGAGGGAATAGATCCTATTAGGGTTTATGTGGGTCTGCACTCTGCTGAAACTCCTAAGCAGCGCGCTCTCTTGGCGCTCGAGGAATTGAAGCGACTCAAAGCGTTTGAAAGGGAAATTTTGCTGATTGCAACTCCGGTAGGGGATGGTTGGGTTGATCCGGGCGCGGTGAATTCCCTCGAATTCCTATATCGGGGTGATGTGGCCACGATAGCGGCTCAGTACTCATACTTGCCGGGTCCGATCGCATTGCTGACGGATGACAAATATATCCGAATGTCGGCTCGCTGGCTGTTTAAGGTGATTTATGATTACTGGGAGACTTTGCCTGCCAGTACGCGCCCAAGGCTTTATCTATTTGGACTTAGTTTGGGTGCACAGCTTTCCGAGGATTCATTTGAGTTCTACGATATTATCGACAATCCCATCGACGGTGCGCTTTGGGCAGGGCCTCCATTTGGAATGGGCGTCTGGCGAATGATTACCGATAATCGTGATCCAGGCACGCCCGCCTGGTTACCTCAGTTTAAGGGTGGTGAGGTAGTGCGCTTTGGCAATCAATACGGTGGCTACTTGGGGCAAGAACCCTGGGGTAGGTTCCGCATTGCATTCCTTCAGCACGCCAGTGATCCAATAGTCTTCTTTGATTTACGCTGGATGTTCCGAAGGCCTGATTGGCTGGAGCGCCCCAGAGGACCGGATGTGTCCCCGGATCTTCGGTGGTTTCCTGTAGTTACCATGCTGCAGTTGATCGCGGACTTTAATGTGGGGGTAACACCGCGGGATTTTGGGCATCGCTATTCACCGGCTGGATACACCCTCGCTTGGATAGCCCTGACGGAGCCTCCCGATTGGAGTGAAGCGGAACTCAAACGCCTGCGGATGACGCTAAAAACTCAGTCAAAGCGCTGATGTTGTGTAAATGCTTGGATTTCTTAGTCCTTTTCCGTTTAAATCGGCTCTATGTTAAAACCTGTACCCCTATTTATCGGCCTGAGGTATGTGGCTGCCCGGCGTCGGCAGCAGTTCATTTCCTTTATCAATGGCTTCTCTTTGGTGGGCATGGCGCTGGGCGTTCTTGCGCTGATCGTTGTGACTTCTGTAATGAATGGCTTCGATCGTGAGCTTAAAACACGGATTCTCAGTGTGGTTCCCCACGGTTTTATTGAGCGTGAAGGGGGACTACAGAACTGGCAAGGGGTGGCAGAGCAGATTGAGCAGCAGCCCCACGTTGAGGCGGTCAGCCCCTTCGTTAAGGGTTTTGCTCTGTTGAGCGCCTATGGTGACAGTCATGGAGTGCAGTTTCAGGGAGTGGAACCGGCTGCCTTGCGCAATGTCTCCCAAGTGGGCGAGAACATGATTTTGGGCAGCCTGGATGAGTTGAAGCCGCGTAGCTATCGCATTGTGCTTGGCCGTATCCTGGCTCAGCAGTTGAATGTGATGCCCGGTGAGTCTGTGATACTCACTCTGCCTCAAGTTTCGGTAACCCCTGCCGGTATTTTTCCCCGTACTAAACGTTTTACAGTAGCTGGCGTATTTTCCGTTGGTGCCCAGGTGGATCAAAATATTGCCCTGATGAATATTGAAGATGCGGCCCGTCTAATGCGCATACCGGGCAAGGTCCAGGGGCTGCAGCTGCGCTTCGATGATATGGATAACGCTTTAGGTAGGGTTCCCCTGTATGCCAGCGAGTTGGGAGAGGGTTTTAGCGGTGAAGACTGGAGCCATTCCCAGGGCAACCTGTTCCAGGCGGTGAAGATGGAGAAGACGGTAGTCACATTGATGCTGATGATTATCGTTGCCGTCGCTGCTTTTAATATCGTATCGGCCCTAGTCTTGATGGTGGCAGATAAGCGCTCTGATATCGCAGTGCTTAGGACCCTGGGACTTACATCCCGGCAGATTATGGCGGTGTTCGTGGTGCAGGGCAGTGCAATCGGCCTGATAGGTGCTTTTAGTGGCGCGGTATTGGGGATATTGATAGCACTCAACCTGACCGAGATGGTTACTTGGGTTGAGAACCTGCTGGGGGCCAAAATATTTGACCCGCGGGTATTTTTTGTCAGTTATCTGCCATCAGAATTCCGAGTTGGTGACGCCGTTGTTGTGCTTTCCGTGGCTATTTGCATGAGTCTTCTGGCGACCCTTTTTCCAGCTTGGCGCGCGGCTCAGATCGAGCCTGCAGAAGCTTTGCGCTACGAATAAATGTCAAAAATCAATTGATTAGTAATGATTGTTGACATGATTTATACGAATTGAGAGACGACGAATAGATTGATGAATAGCCGAGTGGAAATAGATACCGAGCAAGCTCGTCCGGCACCGGATACCCATGATGCCGTGCTGGCCTGTCATAAGCTGTGCAAGAGCTACCGACAGGGGGGTAGGGATCTCGCAGTCTTGCGAGGTGTTGAGCTGGAAGTGAAGCGTGGCGAAAAGCTGGCAATTGTTGGTGCTTCCGGGTCTGGTAAATCCACTCTGCTCAATCTGTTGGGCGGCCTGGATACGCCAAGCTCTGGCGAAGTGCGGGTGGCGGGCCAAAATCTGGCGGACTTGAATGCCAATGAACGCGGCTGGCTGCGCAATACCAGTCTTGGCTTCGTCTACCAGTTTCACCATCTTCTTAATGAATTCACCGCCCTGGAAAATGTGGCTATGCCACTGCTGATTGGAAAGCACAGTGTGGCGGATGCCCGTGCCGAGGCAAAAGCCATGTTGGAGGCAGTGGGTCTAGGTGAGCGAATTGGCCATAAGCCCTCGCAGCTTTCCGGTGGTGAGCGCCAGCGTGTGGCTATCGCGCGTGCGCTGGTTACCCGTCCAGCCTGCGTGTTAATGGACGAGCCTACTGGCAACCTGGATAGGGCAACAGCCCAGGAAATTCACAGGCTGATGGATCAACTCAACCAGGATATGGGTATCAGTTTTGTAATCGTTACCCATGACCCGGACCTTGCTGCAGCACTGGATCGCTGTTTGCACTTGATAGATGGCCAACTTCTCAGCGACTGGCATCAGGGTGACCATGTTTAAGCCGCTTCCCGCATTTATTGGCCTGCGTTATGCCGGCGCCCAGCGGCGAAGTGATGACTCCGCCGGACTGGTTTCCTTTATTTCCGGCTTGTCGATGATCGGCCTAGTCCTCGGCGTCGCTCTGATGATTGTGGTGATGTCGGTGATGAACGGTTTCGATCGTGAGCTGCGAGACAGAATTCTCGGCATTATGCCCCATGCAACCATTTACAACGCCAGCTCCGAGGTAGATTGGGCAGCGATGCGAAAAAAGCTGGCTGCCGATGCTCAGGTATTGTCTGCGGCTGAGGTTTGGCAGGTAAACGCACTAGCTCGGCGTGGCGCCGAGGTAACACCACTGCTGGTCCAGGGGGTTAACCCGGAAACCATTGTTGAAGTTTCGAATATCAGCGAGTTTCTGAGCCCCGAGGCATTTCCGGCAATGCTTAATACTGTTGAGCCCGGCGTAGTGCTCGGGCGTGGTATCGCCGAGAAGCTAGGGGTGGAAAAGGGCGATTACCTCTCCCTGATTGTGCCAAACAACGATGCGGCCTCTGGTGGTCGCCGTGCTGCCAGGGTGGCTGGTTTTAGGGTTGCGGAGGTGTTTCACTCTGGAACCGCCCTTGACCAAACGCTGGCTCTGGTCTCTTGGGACCAGGCCAAGGCACTGGCAGGCAGTAAGGGCGGAGCAGGGGTGCAGTTGCGCGTTACAGAGATGCTGGAGGCCAATTGGATTATGCGCCGACTGCTGCAGGAGCTGCCCAGGGAGGGTTTCTATGGCACGGACTGGAGTCGAACCCATGGCAATCTTTACCAGGCGATCCAGATGTCCCGCAATCTGGTGGGGCTGCTGGTCTTGCTGATAATTGCCATCGCTGCCTTCAATGTGGTTTCCACACTGGTAATGGTGGTGATAGATAAGCATACGGATATCGCCATTCTGCGTACCATGGGTGCCAGCACCCGCCAGATCCTGCTCACTTTTGTTAGCCAGGGCGCATTAGTCGGCCTGGTCGGGGCTCTAGTTGGCGGTGCCCTTGGGGTCTTGGGTTCGCTCACAGTGACAGACCTGGTGGCGGGCCTTGAGTCACTCTTTGGTATCCAGTTCCTCAAGTCTGATGTCTATCCGGTGGACTACCTGCCCTCGGAATTATCCTGGGCAGATGTAGCGTTAGTCGTAGGTGCAGGGTTCCTGCTCAGTCTCCTGGCTACTCTCTACCCTGCGTTGCAGGCTAGCCGTGTGCAGCCAGCCGCGGCGTTACGCAATGAGTAGAGGGCCCAAGTGTGAGAAGCGTTGCCGGAGTGATGCGTAAATTATTACCTGTTCCTTTGGCGGCCACAGCGTGGGTAGCAGTATTGTTCGGTACTTTGTGGTTTGATGAGTGGCGGGTGAAAACCTTCTGTCCACCTGGCTTGCGTGAAGGTTCCGTCTGTTATGCGGAGGGGTGGGAGATGCACCCTCTCTGGTTGGTGAGTATGGGAGCCGCCCTTTCTGCCCTTGCGGTTATTTGGGTCGTTGCACTTTCTGCCAGCGGAGATCGTGCAAAGGCGGCAACCATAGCTTTCCTGTTTGGGGCTCTTGCTGCACTGGGGCTGGGTATCGCTACCGACTACTCTCTACCCGCGCTAGTAGCTGTTGGTGTGGGCGCAGGGGCTTTATGGAGTGTCAGGCAGTTTTGCCGTAGGGGTGCTAGCTGACAGCGGAGCGCCGTTCCAGGCGCAGTTTCCAGCGTTTTACCACGTGCCAGCGCCAAAGGGCGCGCATAGAAAAATAGGCCAGGGTAGCAAAGAAAATACCCGCCAATAGTGAGCCGAAAAATAGCGGCATCCAAATCTTTCCTACTTCTTCCGTGAGCCACTCCCAGGATAGCTCGATATCAAAGTCCACTGGTGGGGTGCCCAGAATCCAGGCACCCAGTTTATAGGTGCTGTAGAAGATAGCCGGCATGGTGAGAGGATTGCTAATCCACACCAGAATTATCGATAGCGGCAAATTGCAGCGCAGCCATAGGGCTAACAGTGCGGCAATAATCATCTGTCCGGGCAGGGGCAGGAAGCTGGTAAATACGCCAACTGCGAATGCAACTGAAACCGAGTGCCTATTCAGATGAAATAGGTTGGGATCGTGGAGAAGAGTCCCCAGAAACTTGAGCCCGTTCTTGGCTCGGATTTCTTCGGGGCTTGGCAGCCATCGCCTGATAATACTCTTCGGCATAACTCTGTCTGAAACCTGGGTGCTGGCAGCCTTTTTAAATGAGCGCTGTACCGGGGTTTGGAAATTCTTGCTAGGGATTTTTTCCCACCCCAGATAAGCATAGAGCGCCCCCGGTAGTGGAGCATGGCGTATCTGGCGCGGGCGCTATTATGCCCACTTCGGTGTTGCAAGACTACTGCTGCCGCAAAAGTCATTCTTCACTTCAAATTGTCAACAATCTGTCTTAAGTACATTAGTTGACGCTCAGGTCGTAGTGTTTTAAGGTCTGCGGGATTTTAAGATTGTCGACAATGTTAAGGGCAAATGGCTACTATTGGTATGAACGTCCCGATACGTGAAGCCCATCAGAGTCTGGCTGAGCGTCTTTTTTTGACACTGCGCGGTGAGATTGTAGAGGGGCGCATCGCTGCGGGCAGCAAAATTAGTGAGCCTGAGCTTGCCCGGCGTTTCAATGCAAGCCGGGGGAGCCTGCGCGAGGCTCTGATGCGCCTGGAGTCCCTGGGTTTGTTGGAGCGCAGAGTGAATGTGGGCGCCCGTGTGGTCGAGCTGAGTGAGCGGGGCCTATTGGAGCTCTATGAGGTGCGTGAAGCCCTTGAGGGCATGGCCTGTAGGCTGGCAGCTGAACAGCGCAGTGACGAGGACTTGGTGGCTTTGCGCAGAATGCTTGCGGGCCACGAGCAACAGGAGGAGCTGCAGGCTGGCAAGGCCTATTTCCAACCGGAAGGGGATTTCGACTTTCATTTTCGCATAGTGCAGGCGTCCAAAAATGATTTACTGATCGACACGCTATGCAATCGTCTTTACTACCGTGTTCGTATGTATCGCTACCAGTTGGGTATGGCCAGTCCCAGGGCCCAGCGTGCGTTTCGCGAACACAGCCATATCATCGAAGCCATAGAAGCGGGGGATGGGGAGCTGGCAGAGTTATTAATGCGCCGGCATATCCGCGCTTCCAGGCAGAATATTGAAAATAAACTGAGGTAGAGTATGAGCAAAAAGCCTTCCGCCGGCGCGCGTTTTCGCACCGCACTTGCAGAAAATTCACCGTTACAGGTAGTCGGTACCATTAATGCGTATTCCGCGATCATGGCCGAACGTATTGGCCACAAGGCAATTTACCTTTCCGGTGCAGGTGTTGCCAACGCCTCCTATGGTCTGCCCGACCTGGGTATGACGAGCCTCGACAATGTACTCGAGGATGTTCGCCGTATTACCGCTGCCAGTGACCTGCCGCTGTTGGTAGATATAGATACTGGCTGGGGCGGTGCTTTCAATATCGCTCGCACCATTAAAGAGATGATTCGTGCAGGCGCAGGTGCAGTGCATATTGAAGATCAGGTTGCACAAAAGCGTTGCGGCCATCGCCCAAATAAGGAAATCGTTTCCAAGCAGGAAATGGTGGATCGTATCAAGGCTGCAGTAGATGCCCGTACCGATGATGACTTCTTTATTATGGCCCGCACCGATGCCTTTGCTCAGGAAGGGCTGGATGCGGCCATTGAGCGTGCCCAGGCATGCATTGAGGCCGGTGCCGACGGTATCTTTGCTGAAGCAGTCACTGAATTAGAGCACTACAGAGCGTTTAAAGAGGCATTGAACGTGCCGATTTTGGCAAATATTACCGAGTTCGGTAAAACCGAACTGTATAACACCAAAGAGTTGGGTGACGCCGGTGCAGATATCGTACTGTATCCGTTGTCGGCGTTCCGCGCTATGAATCGTGCTGCGGAAAATGTGTACACCAGCATTCTGCAAAATGGCGACCAAAAAGCGGTTGTGGATACCATGCAAACCCGTGAGGAGCTGTACGACTACCTCAATTATCACGTGTTTGAGCAGAAACTCGACGAGCTGTTCAAGAAGTAACGGATTTTCGTTTCGAGTAGATACCAGCGTGGTATTTACTCAACGAATAAAGAAACTGCGTATTTAAAAAGGGGAGATAAGAAGATGGTAGAGAAAGCATTGGGTGGTGCCGGTCTGCGCGGCCAGGTTGCGGGTAAAACTGCACTGTCTACAGTGGGCAAATCCGGTTCCGGCCTGACTTACCGTGGTTACGATATCAAAGATCTGGCTGAGCACTGTCAGTTTGAAGAAGTGGCCTACCTGATTTTCTACGGAGAGTTACCTACTAGCGGTCAGCTTGCTGAGTACAAGGCGGTGTTGAAAAGCATGCGCGGCCTGCCGCAAGCGCTGAAAGACGTTCTTGAGCGCATCCCCGCTGATGCCCACCCGATGGATGTCATGCGTACCGGTTGCTCCATGCTGGGTAACCTGGAAGGTGAAGAGTCTTTCGCGCAGCAACTGGAGAAAGCCAACCGCCTGTTGGCTGCTTTCCCATCCATTATTTGCTATTGGTACCGTTTCACCCACGACAATGTGCGTATTGAAACTGAAACCGATGATGACAGCATCGGCGGTCACTTCCTGCATATGTTGCGTGGTGAAAAACCTAACGCACTGCATGAGCAGGTCATGAACGTTTCCCTGATCCTGTATGCAGAGCACGAGTTCAACGCATCTACTTTTACCGCACGTGTTTGTGCATCCACTCTGTCTGACCTGTTTAGCTGTATTACTGGAGCGATCGGTACCCTGCGTGGGCCCTTGCACGGTGGTGCTAATGAAGCGGCGATGGAAATGATCGAGCGTTTCTCCAGCCCTGATGAGGCAGAAAAAGAACTGCTGGGAATGCTGGAGCGTAAAGAAAAAATTATGGGTTTTGGGCACGCTATTTATCGCGAGTCCGATCCGCGCAATGTGATCATCAAGGCCTGGTCCGAAAAGCTGGCTGAAGATGTGGGTGATACTGTGCTTTACCCAGTATCAGTCCGTTGTGAAGAAGTGATGTGGCGCGAGAAAAAATTATTCTGCAATGCAGACTTCTTCCACGCTTCCGCGTATCACTTTATGGGGATTCCCACAAAGTTGTTCACGCCGATTTTTGTAATGTCCCGCGTTACAGGCTGGGCTGCACATGTATTTGAGCAGCGCGCTGACAACCGCATTATTCGCCCGAGTGCAGAGTACGTAGGTGTTGAGCCTCGTACAGTCACTCCAATCGCCGAGCGTGGTTAATTTTCATTTCATTATTGAAGTGATGCACACCCAGTGTGCAGGTTTCAGGTTACCAGTGATTGGTGGCCTGAAGCCATTCTCAGAAGAGACACGATTTTAAAAAAAGATTCGACTGATTTACCTGCTATGAATACTGATTACCGCAAATCACTGCCCGGTACGGACCTCGATTTTTTCGATACCCGCGCCGCCGTTGACGCGATCCAGCCCGGAGCCTATGCCAAACTGCCGTATACCTCACGTATTCTGGCGGAAAACCTGGTGCGTCGCTGCGAGCCGGAAAAACTGTCCGACTCCCTGAAACAGATTATCGAACGCAAGCGCGAATTGGACTTCCCATGGTTTCCGGCCCGGGTTGTATGCCACGACATCCTCGGCCAGACTGCGCTGGTAGACTTGGCCGGTCTGCGCGATGCCATTGCCGATAAAGGCGGTGATCCCGCCAAGGTAAATCCAGTTGTTCCCACCCAGTTGATTGTGGATCACTCTCTCGCGGTAGAGCATCCCGGTTTTGAGAAGGATGCTTTTGAAAAAAACCGTGCGGTAGAAGAACGCCGCAACGAAGATCGCTTCCACTTTATCAACTGGACCAAAACCGCATTTGAAAACGTCGATGTGATTCCCCCCGGTAACGGCATCATGCACCAGATCAATCTGGAGAAAATGTCTCCGGTGGTGCAGGTGCGCGAGGGCGTAGCTTTCCCGGATACCTGTGTCGGCACTGATAGCCACACACCGATGGTAGACGCCCTGGGTGTGATTTCTGTGGGCGTTGGTGGCCTGGAAGCTGAGAGTGTGATGCTCGGCCGCGCCTCTTATATGCGTCTGCCGAATATTGTTGGAGTGGAGCTCACCGGAAAATTGCAGCCGGGTATTACCGGTACCGATTTGGTATTGGCTCTCACTGAATTCCTGCGCCGCGAGCGCGTGGTTGGTGCCTACCTGGAGTTCTACGGCGAAGGGGCTTCCAACCTGACCCTGGGCGATCGCGCCACTATTTCCAATATGACTCCGGAGTATGGCGCTACTGCGGCCATGTTCTCTATCGATGAGCAAACTATCGACTACCTCAAACTCACCGGCCGCGATGATGAGCAGGTAGCCCTGGTAGAGAAGTTTGCCAAGGAAACGGGCCTCTGGTCCGACACCTTGAAGGATGCCGAGTACGAGCGCGTACTGAAGTTCGATCTGGACACAGTGGGTCGCAACCTTGCTGGCCCCTCCAACCCCCACGCGCTGCTGCCGGCCTCGGAACTGGCCAATCGCGGTATCGCCAAGGCCTGGGAAGAGAAAGCTGGTGAGATGCCCGATGGTGCTGTAATTATTGCGGCGATTACCAGCTGCACCAATACCAGCAACCCGCGCAATATGATTGCCGCAGGCCTGATTGCCCGCAATGCCAACAAGCTCGGCCTGACCCGCAAACCCTGGGTGAAATCCTCCCTGGCACCGGGCTCCAAAACGGTAAAAATGTATCTGGAAGAGGCCGACCTGCTACCGGATCTGGAGCAGATGGGCTTCGGCGTAGTGGCTTTCGCCTGTACCACCTGTAATGGCATGAGCGGCGCCCTGGATCCGAAAATCCAGCAGGAAGTGATCGACCGCGATCTGTATGCTACTGCAGTCCTGTCTGGCAACCGCAACTTCGACGGTCGTATTCACCCCTATGCCAAGCAGGCTTTCCTGGCTTCACCTCCGCTGGTCGTTGCCTACGCTATTGCCGGTACCATCCGTTTCGACATTGAAAAAGATGCGCTGGGATACGATGCCGATGGCAATCCGATTACCCTGAAAGACATCTGGCCCAGCGACGAAGAGATCGATGCGATCGTACGTCAGAGCGTGAAGCCGCAGCAGTTCCGCGATGTGTATATTCCCATGTTTGAAGAGCGGGATGCCGCAGAAGAGCAGGGTCACGCACTCTATGACTGGCGTCCAACGAGCACCTATATTCGCCGTCCACCTTATTGGGAAGGTGCCCTGGCAGGCGAGCGCAGCTTGAAGGGCATGCGCCCGCTGGCGGTGCTGGGTGACAATATCACTACCGACCACTTGTCTCCCTCCAATGCCATTCTGGCCAGCAGTGCTGCCGGTGAATACCTGGCGAAGATGGGATTGCCGGAAGAGGACTTTAACTCCTACGCAACCCACCGCGGTGACCACCTCACTGCCCAGCGTGCAACTTTCGCCAACCCGAAGCTGCTCAACGAAATGGTGCGCAATGATAAGGGCGAGATTCGCCAGGGCTCTCTGGCTCGTGTCGAGCCGGAAGGGCAGATTACCCGTATGTGGGAGGCCATCGAGACCTATATGGATCGCAAGCAGCCGCTGATTATCATTGCGGGCGCTGATTACGGGCAGGGCTCTTCCCGTGACTGGGCTGCGAAAGGTGTGCGCTTGGCCGGCGTGGAGGCGATTGTTGCCGAAGGCTTCGAGCGTATTCACCGCACCAACCTGATTGGCATGGGCGTGTTGCCGCTGGAGTTTAAGCCGGGCACTACCCGTGAAACCCTGGATATCGACGGTACTGAAACTTTCGATGTGGTTGGTGGGCGCACTCCCCATGCCACGCTGACCTTGCTGATCCACCGCGCCAACGGTGAGACAGTTGAGGCTCCAGTTACATGCCGCCTGGATACCGCAGAAGAGGTTTCCATTTATGAGGCTGGGGGTGTTTTGCAGCGCTTTGCTAAAGATTTCCTCGAAGCAGAAGCGACGGCCTGAGTTATGAAGTTTATTCCTCAAGTAAAAATCCCCGCGACTTATATGCGCGGGGGAACCAGCAAGGGTGTTTTCTTCCGTTTACAGGATCTACCCGAAGTTGCGCAGGTTCCAGGAGAGGCCCGTGATAATTTACTGTTGCGGGTAATCGGCAGTCCGGACCCCTACGGTAAGCAAACCGATGGTATGGGTGGCGCCACTTCGAGCACCAGCAAAACGGTGATCCTGTCTGCCTGTGATAAGCCCAATCACGATGTGAACTACCTGTTTGGCCAGGTTTCCATCGATAAGCCCATGGTCGATTGGAGCGGCAACTGCGGTAATCTCACTGCGGCTGTTGGAGCCTTTGCGATTAATAGCGGCTTTGTGGATGCTGCGCGGATTCCAGAGAATGGTATTTGTACAGTGCGCATTTGGCAGGCCAATATTGGCCAAACCATTATCGCCCATGTGCCTATTACCAACGGTGAAGTCCAGGAAACCGGAGATTTCGAGCTGGATGGTGTAACTTTCCCGGCAGCCGAAGTGGAAATTGAGTTTATGGACCCCTCGGACGGCGAGGGTGCCATGCTTCCCACCGGTAACCCCGTCGATGATCTGGACGTGCCCGGGATCGGTGTGCTCAAGGCGACCATGATCAGTGCCGGTATCCCCACCATCTTCGTCAATGCGGAAGATATTGGCTATACCGGCACTGAGCTTCAGGGTGCCATTAATGGCGATAGCAAGGCACTCGCCATGTTCGAGACCATCCGTGCCTACGGTGCAGTGAAGATGGGCCTGATTTCCTCTGTGGAGGAGGCCGCGGCCCGGCAGCACACACCGAAGATTGCCTTTGTCGCCAAGCCACAGGGCTACATCGCCTCCAGTGGAAAAAAGGTAGCGGCGCAAGATATTGATTTGCTCGTGCGAGCCCTCTCCATGGGTAAGCTGCACCACGCCATGATGGGTACCGCTGCTGTAGCTATCGGTACTGCAGCTGCGATTCCCGGCACCCTGGTAAACCTCGCCGCCGGTGGGGGGGATCGTAATTCCATTTGCTTTGGCCATCCTTCAGGCACATTGCGGGTTGGAGCCCATGCGAAAGTTGTTGGTGGCCAGTGGGTGGCCACCAAAGCCATTATGAGTCGCAGTGCCCGGATCCTGATGGAGGGGTGGGTAAGGGTGCCTGGCGATAGTTTCTAGGGTTAATTGGCGTCACTTTGGCGGGGGCCCTGTAAGGTTCCCGCTATTTTTCACTTCTTATCTCCTTTACTTCTAGTTATTTAATAAGTGCTTTTCCAATTGAGTAAGCTTGATCTGAAGCCAAGACATTTTTCTCTCTGGCTGGTGTAAAAAATTTCACCGCTTTCTGTGGGAATTTGTCTCCTTAATTTATGTAAAATAAAAAAATATTTCTAGAGTCTGCTTCCATTCCTCCAAATATTTAAGTAGTTGGCTGATATCCTGGCTTAAAGCAGATTGGTCCGATTTGTCCTAATCGCGATCCCTCCCGTCGTATCTTGGTTTCACAGAGCTCTCCTTTCTGAGATTTTAATCTAGTCGCCGTATAGCCGACGGCCTTTAGGGTTAGCCACGTATAACAATCAAATTTGGCTTTCCTTTTACAGCAGATTGGAGAGACATCAATGAGAATTAAAAAACCACTTACCCTTGCGATTGCAATGGCAAATGTTGCGGTAGTGTCGGCTTGGGCTCAGGAAGAAAGCCAACAGGATGATGATTGGGTACTAGAAGAAGTAACGGTTACCGCAACCAAGCGCGAAACCAACCTGATGGAAACCCCGGTAGCGATCAGTGCATTTACTCAAGAAGAGCTGGATCGACAAGGGATAAAGAACGTAAAGGATTTGGGCAACACTATCCCCAATGTGGATATTGGCTATGATGCCTCCCAGTCCTCCCCTGTAATTTCTATGCGGGGCGTGCGCTCTACTAACACCACTGAGTTTGGTGACCCAGCTGTTGGTTTGCACTTCGATGGTATTTACTCATCACGCCCCCAGTCTGCTATGGCAATGATGTTTGACTCCGAAAGGGTTGAAGCCATGCGTGGGCCGCAGGGCACCCTTTATGGGCGTAACTCTACCGTTGGTGCCATTAATGTTATTTCAAAAAGACCGGTAATTAATGAGTTCGAAGGTTCAGTTGGAGTTGAGTTCGGTCGCTGGAATCAAGAGCTGGTAAAAGGTGTTATCAATATTCCAGTTTCAGACACCTTTGCTCTTCGTGCGTCCTTTATGGATGAGACACGGGATTCCTACCTTACCGGGTTTTATGACGTTAACCAGTGGGATAATCGCTATATTGATGCTGACTCTGTAGGTGCGGGTGTATTAGCTGATAACGCAATCACAACTTTTATTCAGGCGAATAACGCTGAAGGAGCCACAGACTATCAGCTGGTCAGGGCGGATGCTGAAGATTTTTATGGGAATGTTGATCAGCAAGCGGTGCGTATAGGTGCGTTATGGGAACCGACTGACGATATTTCTTGGTATGCCGTAGCGGAACACTATCAGGATAGTAGTGCAGGCGGCATCAACACTATCGACTGTGAAAAGGCTGAGCAGCGCGAAGATGGAACAACTTGTGAAACCTACTACGGCTCCGGTGCTGATGAGTACACCGTAGCGGTGAATGTACCAGGTGAACTTGATCTCACCATGACTTCATTCCGTTCTAACTTCCGCTGGGATTTCAGCGATACCATGGCGTTTGTGTATAACACCGGGTATGCAGTTCAGGAACGAAGCAACCTGATTGATATTGATGCTGGTCGCAATACCTGGGATATGAGTATGAGCATTACAGACTCAGAAAATGTCTCTTACTCCCATGAGTTACAGTTACAATCTACAGGTGATGGTCCCCTACAGTGGATTACAGGTTTGTTTTATTTCCACGAGACCACTGATCTGAATGGTTACTTCCTGGCCTCATTAGATAATGCCGTATTCTGGAGGCAGCCAGATAGAACTATAGAAGCCAGCGCAGTATTTGCTCAGGCTACCTATGACCTTACTGATACCCTCCACCTAACTGTTGGTGGTCGATATACGGAAGATAAGAAGAGTGATGTAGGTGGTAACAACCTGAGTTGCACTCGAGACTGGTCCACTGAATCAGATGAAGAGTATGGCTGCTTCCCTGCCTATTTACAGGGCACCTTTAATAGCTTCTCTACCAACCACTTTGCTGACAGCTCAATTTATACAATTGATACTTACAATGATGTCAGCAAGAGCTGGGATTCATCCGACTTTCGAATTGGTCTCGATTATGACCTGACAGATGAAGTCATGCTGTATGCATATGTTGCAAGTGGATTTAAGTCCGGTGGTTTGGGTGATGTTGTCATCCAATATGAGCAAGACCCGGACACGGCTGAGTACATCTACGATGATGAGGGAAATCGGGTTGTTCAACAGGTAATTGACACTAGCTATGATGAGGAGAAGGTCATTACTTGGGAGCTAGGAGCAAAAGGTACCTTCTTGGATGGTCGACTAAATCTGGCTAGTACCTTCTTTTTCTCCGACTATAAGGATATGCAGCTAGCTGCACCTGATACTGCATACTCGTACTGTGCGGTAGAGCGAGAAGGTGAGAACGCAGGTGAAATTACGACCGAGCCCGTCGTTATTTACCTTACTAAGAATGCTGCTAGCGCAGAGATTATGGGGTTAGAGTTAGAGTTTGACTGGGCCCCCTATCCGAATGGCCGAATCAGTGGTTTTGCTACCTGGATGCAAACAGAAATCACCTCTGATTTTCAGAACCGCTGGAATTTCAATAACCAAGCGTTATTCGAAATTTCGGATTACGGTTTAGCTCATGACAATACTAATGAAGAGCTCTTCCGAAATTTGAAGGGTAATGAGCTGCCTGTATCACCTGAATTCAGCTTCACAATCAATTATGATCACACCTTTGAGTTGGTCCACGGCGGTGCAATTATTCCGTTTATAGGCATCCACTGGGAAGATGAGTCTTATCTGACCTACTGGAATGTTGATAAGCATGATTTCCCGGCTGGTGATACTTCGGCTTATGATGATGGCCGAGATTCTTTCTGGATGATCAATGCGTCCATCAAGTATATAAGCCCAGATGATCAGTGGAATGTTGAAGCTTATGGTAACAATATTACCGATGAAATTGTTCCGTACTACGCAGATGGAAGTGATGGCCTGGTATCCGGTCCATTCTCCACACCTGTGAGCTACGGAGTACGTTTCAACTACAATTTTTAAGTAAAGTTCCCAATAAGAGCCCCTCAAATCCGAGAAGCCCTGGGCTGCTCGGATTTTTTTCATTCTGTCTTGTATACCTATGGAAGTCATCGTAGTCTTTGTTTACTAATATATCCCAGTATATGTTTAATAGCTTTTCCGGGTAAAAATGAAGTAATGACAGGGTTATTCTTATGCCAGAAATTGTACTTGAAAAAGAACGTAAATCTGTATTGGTGGAGAAGATAAGGAAATACCTTTCTGAGGAGTTTGATCTCGAAGCTGGTGGCTTTGAGGTGGAGTTCTTGATCGATTTTCTTGCAAGGGAGATGGGGGCTGGCTTCTACAATCAAGGGCTGCATGATGCACTGGCTATTGTATCTTCAAAACTGGAAGATATATCTGATGCAATTTATGAGATTGAGAAGCCTGTGAATTAGATCTATCACTCCTCCTGCAGTGTGGGTAAGGGGAGGGTTAAGAGGGTACAGCAGTGATCTGTAGTTCAATATTTGGGGTGCCTTTTATGCTGTCTTTTCTGCCTGAATAAATAACATAGTCAAGAAGACCAGAATAATACTTGGAAAAAGGAACTACTGAATTCTGACATTTCCAGAAGCAGGGTTAGTGCCAGTACAAAAATCGGGTTCAAGAATCCATAAGCGGCTACTTTGGTGGGACCAATTTTTACCGTGCCGAACTGCAGCAGAAAGAAACTCATTAGTGTGGTGAATAGCGCTAAATAAAGTAAGCTGCCATTGAGTTGAAAAGATGTATTTTGCCAGTTTATGGTGCCTAAGAGGGGGAGGGTAAAAAACAATAACCAGAGTGCACCGAATAAAATTACCCAATAGGCCATGACCCCTGTAGGTTCGTCAGAGTGAACCCGCTTAACCAGTGGGTTATACAGGCTAAGTGAAATTGCACCTGATAAGAAGATCCAGCTCGCCCCCGGTTTAGGTCCAGTGTTAATGTAGCCATATTTCTCTTGAAGCCTATCCAGGCTGCACCCAGGGTTCCCAGAAATAACCCAATAATTTTCTGGGTACTTATGGAAAGTTTTGCAAGTGATGCAGAAAATTTTTAAAGAAAAGCAGAATCAAACAATAATCTCTTGCTGTGTAGAACAGTGGACGCTGCCTCCACCTGAAGCAATTCCATCAATTGCTATTTGCTCAATTGTATGATTGGGGAAGGCGCTTTGCAAAACAGCTCTGGCTTTCTCATCTGCATTTCTATCGCCAAATTTTTGAGCAATTATTGCGCCGTTACAAACATAGTAACCAATATAGCCTGCGGCAAAGTCTTTAGTACCAAATCTCTCATTAATAATTTCTGGTGTATCCAGGACGTGTAGGTTTAGCGGATTTCCATTTGCGTCGACACTATTGCTTAATGTGTTGATATTTTCGCGAGTAACCTCATAGTCATAGTAGGATTGATAATTTTCCCTGCTGACTATAACTTCCCCTGGCTTGATAAAACGTGCGTAAAAATCGGTATGGCCGTCTGTGATATCCATTCCCTTAATGCCTTTGAGCCAAATAATTTTACGTAATCCGAGCAGTGTCTTGAGTTCCTTCTCAATATCTATTTTTGACCATCCTGGATTGCGGTTTTTATTGAGGATGCAGCTCTCAGTCATAATCGCTGTGCCATTTCCATCAACTTCAAAGCACCCACCCTCTAGTACAATGTTGGTTCTCTCATGGATTGCTCCAGATGTATTGGCAATATACCTGGCGACTTGTTTGTCTAACAAGTGTTCCTGTTTGTTGCCCCAACCATTGAAATTGAAATTCAGTGCAATTTTCTCCCCATAGGTGGATCTTACAAAGATAGGGGCAGTGTCACGAAGCCATAGATCATCGACTTCAAAAGTATGAAGCTCGATTTTAAAATTTGAATTATCTATATCCAGTAGCTCTTCTGCTTCATGTAAATTTTTTCTGCTCACAAGGAGAGATACGGGCTCATATTTGGCAATTGTATTTGCAATTAATGCCAGATTCCTTTTTACCTCAGGAATTTGCTTATGTGACCAAATATAATCATTGGCAACAAAAGCCATCCATGTTCTCTTGTGTTGATCGCTTTCATCTGGCATGTGCAGCGAGCTGAAGGTTAAGTCCTGCATGGCTAATGATTTTTTTGCGAATAGCGGGGCTGCAAGTAAAAGGCTGCTAATCTTAATAAATAGTCTTCGGTCAATCATGGTGGTTTTCTGTTATTTCAGATTGTTGCTTTTTTGCAGTTTCATGGAGTTGAGTTTAATATTCTTTTGCGTCTTAGGCTACATATTTATGTGATATTTCTGTGGAAAGTGATAGTTTAAGGGCCTTGCTGATTCTTTCTTTTTAGGTGGATTTGCTGCGTCTAAGGGGAGGGTTTATCCTGTGGGTTGGCGGTCTATATCTTTATAATTTTTTTATTAATTTAAGATATAATTAATCAAATATTAAAATGAATAAATAATTTATTTCTGCAGTGCTCGGTTCGTATTAGTCGCTATATATCACGGGGTGGTTGTGATAATGTCCAGGATTTAGTAGCTAAAGCTTCCTGATTTCAGCACTCTTTTTAGTTGTAAGGGAGCACAATTACTCCTTTCATTGGTGGAGTGTGCCCTTTGTATCGATAACCACCTGAGCTTTATGTATAGGGGTGAAACCGAGAGTTCATGTTTATACTTTATGCAGATAGCAGTGGCCTGATAGTGAAGTTATTCGAGGTGGCTTGTGAAAGTATTGGTTGTTGGGGCGGGACCTACTGGTCTTACCGCTGCCATTGAGCTTACCCGCCTTGGTTTGTCACCAAGGATTATTGACCGTCGGGACAGCGCATCCACTCTAAGTAGGGCTGTGGGTATTACTTCCCGCAGTCTTGAATTGCTTTCGAAGTCAGGCGTTTCAGAGAAATTGATAGCTGAAGGTATTGCTGTTCAAGCTGCCTGTATCTATCTGGATACGCGACTAGCGCTGGAATTCCCCCTTCACTCCGATCGCACCTATTTCCCCACTATTCTCGGATTGCCTCAAGACAGGACCGAATCCCTTATGGCCCAGGTACTATCAGGTATGGGTGTTGAGGTCGAATATCAGAAAGAGCTTACATTTCTTACTGAATCTGAAGGCGGAGTGGTAGCCCAGTTTAATGCGGGTGAGGAGGAGCGTTTCGATCTTGTGATTGGAGCGGATGGTATCCACAGCACTGTTCGTGAGGCTGCAGGTATTAATTATCCTGGGTTTGACCTGGAGGAAGAATGGTCGATTGCCGATGTCGATACCGATGGTTGGCCCCCAAAAAGAAAGTTCACATTGGTAAAAATGGAGTCCGGAGTGGTAGCTGTTGCAGTGCCTTTAGGGGAGGGGCGCCATCGTTTGGTGGCAAGCTGTGACGATGCCATAGGGGCTTTCCCAATGGCATTGGATATCAAGAGGGTTCGTCGTCAGGGAACCTTTAATATTTCTGTTCGCCAGGCTGAGACCTACTCGAAAGGCAGAATACATCTTGCTGGAGATGCAGCCCACTGTCATTCTCCTGTAGGCGGCCGCGGTATGAACTTGGGGATTGCCGATGCTGCTGAGCTAGCAGCGCGGGTTGTAGCAGGGCGGCTCACTGGGTACTCAGAATTGCGTCACAGGGAGGACAAGAAGGTTATTGACGTTACCGAGCATGGCCGCAAAATAGTCACTGGGCAATCCCTTAAGGCAAGATTTGAATTCAGGGCCCTTATAGCTGCCGCCAACTCTTTGCCGACGG
The DNA here is from genome assembly GCF_000380565.1 of Microbulbifer variabilis ATCC 700307. GTDB lineage: Bacteria > Pseudomonadota > Gammaproteobacteria > Pseudomonadales > Cellvibrionaceae > Microbulbifer > Microbulbifer variabilis. The sequence goes on along the minus strand of NZ_AQYJ01000025.1, from coordinate 246,019 downwards.
TGCGGAGAAAGTTGGGGCAGTTTGCGGTAGAGCTTTAGTCGTGTAAATAAGTAGCAGCTTCTAGCTTGGGTTAAGTCTATACAGGGAAATTGTTCAAATTTTTTGATGCCAACAGCCTATCTTTTTAACTTAACTGCTGTACCAAAAACCAGGATCTCTGAGGAGCCGTCCATAATAGCACTTGTAGTAAAGCGAATACCCACTACGGCGTCAGCACCTTTCTGTGTTGCGCTATCGCTCAGTCTTTGAAAAGCTTTTTTTCTCGCTTCGGTCAGCATTTCGGTATAGCCGCGGATCTCTCCACCGACAATACTCTTGATCCCTGCCATTAAGTCACGACCGATATGTTTTGACTGAACAACATTGCCAGTGACGATATCCAGCACCTCTGAGATTTCCTTTCCTGGTACTGTTTCTGTAGTTGAAAAAATCATTTGACTTCCTTCTTATGGCGAAAGCTAGTGTAAAAGTATATATCTAATACGTGGTTATCGTAATCGAATGGTTATATATCTTAATTATTTTCCTGAGGAAAGTAAGCATTGCCAATAACCAACATCCACCCACTGCCCAAACTTGTATCCCACTTCCTTAAAATGAGCGACTTTCTTCATGCCAAATTTCTCATGAAGTGCGACGCTACTTGCATTGGGTAGTGCTATACCGCAGATAACTGCATGAACATCAAGCTGTATCAACTGCTTTAATAATTCTGCGTAAAGCTTCGAACCCCAGCCTTTGGATATTGAATTTGTATCTAAATATACGGTAGCTTCTACTGAGTGCTGATATGCACAGCGCCCCTTCCATTTACTGGCATAACAATAGCCAACTATGCGACCTTCATATTCTGCGACAAGCCAGGGGAGGTTGTTTCTGGAGCATTCTTCGATCCTGTTGGTGATAATTTCAGTTGAAACAGGCTCGGTCTCAAAAGTAATAAAAGTACTTTCTATATAGTAATTGTAGATTTCAGCAATCTCTGCGGAGTCTAAAGTAGTAACTGGTCTTATCATGCTTATTCTTAGTTCTTCCCTCGTGGTAATAAGAAAAATGGTCAGCTTAATTAATGCTTGCCTTCCTTGGTGTTGTTCAGTGATTTCTCTAAAGCCTTCGATTCTTCTATTACTCGAACTGACCAGTCTGTTCGTTGCTGATCAGAGATTATATCAGGATCTATATCATACAGGCTCCAGTTTCCCGATGGGTCTTTCACAAACTGGGTGCCATACCATTGTGGTTGGTTTAGGTTCATCATTAATCGATCCCATGTAGCTGCTTTTAACCAATTTGCCTTGCTTTTGTCCTCAGCAAGGCTGGCTGCTATGGTGGTAAGTGCGTGAGCGAGCCTAATATCTTCCGCATTATTGCCATGCTGGAAAATAAGTGCTGCATGGTAGAAGTCTTTTGAAGTCTTAATTCGGCCCTCTGCTAGCATCTTTAGTACTTTTTCACGTCGATTCTTGTCTTTATGATTAAGTACATTCCAGTCGATTTCGTCGTGTGATAGCTTGCGTGCAATCTGATCCTGGTTAAATAAACGGGTTAGCTGCTCATTTTCCTGTGGGTGTCGGCTCTCAGATGCCTTATCTACACCTGTTCCGTGATCTGCAAGCGAATCATGAATTGTAATACAGCAAGTATAAATTAGAATTTTAATCAGGGTCTTTTTCATGCAATTACTTTTGTGCTGTTAATGGTGAAGTATGGGGCTGATAGCCCCATACTACTTCTTTATATCGCTATCGTAGGATAATGTTAGGTATCCAGCTCTTATATGCCAGTTTATAGAGTCAGAAATAAGCTTTTGCTTGTTCTTATTTTCATTATATTCAGGTTGCGTGTATAGAGATTGGGTATTACCTGGCTGAGGCTCATTTGAGTAGCTAAGTTGATACATGTTTAGATCCCCTGGCCACACAATTCATTATTCAGGGTGTCTTCCTGGTGTGCGCACCCAACGAGAGCAATAAGCAGAAATGCTGATGATATGAATCTCTTTGTCATCTTGGTATTCTGCTTAAGCATTATGTGACCTCGGATATCTTAATTTACCAGCTGTAGTTAAAATGCTCCAGGGTCCAAACCAGCAAATAGTGATTTTAAACTGATAGTTTTCTGAGAGGCAGGAAGTTGTGATTTTCTGTCTTGGGTTTGACTGCATTTTGAAATCAAATGATATACAGAAGTGTCCATTTGCTTTAGGCCCGTATTGCCCCAGTTTATTTCTTGCTTACATGTCTATTGTTGTCATGGTATTGCCAGAGAACGTTGATTATCTTCCATTCGTCTCTATCATTTTTATATAAGTGCATGTAGTCAATCCACTCATCTACAGATAATTTTACCGATGCAGCTCGATTATCAATATCAAGGATATCTATATCAATTCTAGGGGAAGGTGGAAACTTATCTCCATCCTTATTGTAGTTTTCGGCTATCCAAAGCATGGTTTCATAATCTGTCTCCATTATGAACTCTGAGCCATCCTTAGTTTTCCAATAGGTTCTTTTGGCTAATTTTTTATCTAAACCCCTACCCATTAATTTGGGCTTAACCTGGTGTTGTGATTCAATATAGTCGAGTACAGCCCTCTCTATGCTTTTTTTATCATCGGGTGAATTTGCAGTTACAGCATTGGCGATCAGGAAAGATAAAGTGAGCAATGCAATCCGATACATAAATACTTCCTTGGATTTTTTGAGGTTTATTTTATATTCTGGTTGAGAATATCTGTCTAACTATCCACGTTACTTATCATTGAAGTTGATCTTGTCCTTTTATATAGGTGGCTGAAATGTATCCTGTGTCTATCTGTCTTCTTTGACTTGAGGAAGCAGGGCTGTACCAGATCTATCTATCAAGATGGCTGGATTGGATGATTTTTATCGATAGAACTCAACATAAAATTTTACGTCCCCTAGCGGTTTTATGTGGTGCCTTATAGTTGGTTCTACAACGCCAAATTTTTTAGGACTCAACTCAACAATCTCCACTTCAGGCTCTTGAATCGTATATTCCAGTGATCCGGAGAGGATTACAATTTTCCCCCATACTCCCTCCCTGGTATTGTGATCTTTCAGTAGTCCTGGAGGGATGTCTTGTTCAGTGAATTCAGGGGTTTTCTTATAGGGGGTTATACCTGGGGGCAACTCTTTCATTGACGGCAACCTTTTATTGTTTGGATAGAATTTTGGCAACCTAGCCTTTGGTTATAGGCTGATTGGAGCCACTTTTTTTGAATGGTTCTCAATAAACCCTAGGTAGGTTGATGCGAGAAGATCTGGTGCTTCCCACTGCGGATAGTGTCCCACTTTTGCCAGTTCTACGATGCCAGCTGGCCGCTCTATCAGTTCGCGGAACCGGGCTACCATATGTGCGCCTGAAACCGGGTCATATGAGCCATTTATGAGCTGTAGTGGGCCAGGGTACTGGTTTAGGGCATCCAGCCATCGCTGGCGGTATTTGAGTCGTTCTTGCATGTAATTTATCAGTTTGTGGAAACGGTATTTGCCGCCGTTGTACTGGATAATTTGCCAGAGTTCACGCAATTCGGTCTCTATGGGCTTGGTGGCAGGTCCAAACAGCACCTTGAAGCTGCGGCAGAATTGACGATAGTTCACTAGCAAGTTGATCAGGGGGCCGATGGGGGAAATCAGTAACTTCTGGATGGGTCGTGCTTTGTGCGTTTCAGGAAAGAGACCACCATTCAGTAAGCACGTAGAACGGATAAGCTTCTTTTCCCGGCTATTGTCTCTAGCGAGCAGTTCCTGGGCAACGGTATCGCCGTAGTCGTGTGCCAATAGATGTAATGAAGTGATTTCTAGGCGATGTAGAAGCTCTTCTTGTAAGTCGGCTTGCTCATGGATGCTATACCGGTGTTGTTTTGGTTTGTCAGAATACCCAAAGCCCAGCATATCCATGGCAATACACCGGAAATTTTCCGTAAGTTGTGGCCAAACTTTATGCCAGTCATAGCTACTTGTTGGGAAGCCGTGAACCATCAATAGTATTGGCTTCTGAAGGTTATTTGGATCGCTGTCGATATAGAATAACCGGTGATTTTGGTAGCTGAAGTATTGGCCACTTGATAACCACTGTTGAGGCTGCATTGGTTCTTCCATTTCTTATCGTTGTATTCGCAGCAAAGATTGCATGAAGCGAGTACAATCTCAAGCGGTGTCGGATATTGGCGTAAAGAGTAACTACCCTGTGCCACGCAGGGCGTAAATCGCGGGCTTGTTGATTACCTTCCATACAGAAAGCAGGGTAACCGAGGCGGTTAGGCCGATAATAAGTAGTGGTGGCAGCAGCCAGCCCCAGAGGCTGGTTTCAATGCTGAACTCGCTTTGCTCAAGCCAAAGTGCCAGTGGGACCACTACCAAAGTCGCTACAGCGATACCGATAATTACGGGAATCAAGCTATCGATCAGGGTGTGATAGAAAATCGTCGCTGGGCGGGCGCCGATTGCCATGCGCACGCCAAGCTCGGTACGCCGCAGTTGTACACTGTAACTGAGCACTCCAAAGATACCGATGGCAGCAAGGCTGAGTGCCAGTAATGTGAGGGCGGTGGTTACCCAAACTGAGACCCGGTCATTGCTTAGGAGTAGGTCTCGCGCCTGCTCCAGGGAGAATAGCTCGGAAACTTTGTACTGCCTGTTTACTCCGGCAAATTCCCGATTGATTTCTGTGGTGCTGAGTGGTTGGTGAGGCTTATGTCTGAGTACGAGTAGGGGATAGCTCACATTGATACCGCGCACAAATAAGCGGGCGGGTTCCTTTTTGCCGGGCAGGCTTGCGTTGCGCACTATGCCGACCACTTGGTAGGGCAAATCACCTCGCCAGTAGTAGCGCTTGCCTAATACTTCTCCATCCGGTTCCAGCTGCTGGGCCAGGGTTTCGTTAACGAGCATCATGCGATTGTTATCGGAAAACTCAGCCGCACTGATATGGCGGCCAGCTACCAGTGGCATACGCAAAATGGAAAGGTAGTTTTCGTCGACTACTGTGGTCTTGGCCATCACCGGGTTTTGTCGGCTGGCATCCTGACTCAGGGATGTGGTCCAGAGTGGCCGGCTGATAGAGATAGGAGTGTTTAAGCTCAGGCTGGCATTTTGTACTTTAGGGTGCTCCAGCAATCTTTGCCTGATGGCCTTCAGATAACTCTCTCGCTCGGTAGTGGGGGCGCTCCTAAGATTGCCGATATTCAGAGTCATTACCTGAACGTTGTCCAAAGGGAAACCAAATGGTTGGTTAATCAGGCGATTGGCTTGCAGGAATATCTGTAAACTGGCGACTATGAGTAAGCTGGTCATTGCCACTTGGCTACTGATGAGTACCTTGCGGATTAGAGGCGAGATCTGTACGCCGGAACCTTTGCCGCTGCTCTGCAGCATTTGATTCAGTGCGCGGTAATTAACCTGGCGACTGACTATGGCTGAGAAGAACAGGGCGAGAAGTAAGGCACACAACAGTGCAAAAACCAGTGTCTGCCAGTTTAAGGTGAGCTCTTGAATGCGAGGAATTTGTTCCGTAGCCATCACCTTTAATACTTCCGTCGACCCCAGGGCTAAAAGTAGAGAAAGTAATGCAGCCCCTAACATAAGTAGGCCGATTTCACACAGCAGGGCCAAAAAGATATGTTTTTTGTGTGCGCCCAACGCGACCTGTATCGCCATATTGCGTTGTTGTTTGGCTGCGCGAGAAAGAATCAGGTTGGTAACATTGGCGCAGGCAATTAACAGAAGCACCAGTGTACCGCCCATTACCATTAGAGTTCGCGTGGCACTGTCGCCAAGTATTTTATTTGCGAAGGGGGTGAGTCGGTATTCAACGGACCTTTCTACCGAAGAGGATCTTCCCGCTAGGGCCGCTTGATACTGGGCGTCCATTAATGTGCTCAGTTCATGGCCCGCGTTGGTGGGGTCAATGCCCGGCTTCAGCTTTCCTGTGAGCATGCGAAAAGGCAGGAAGCCTCTCCAATTATTTCTGCGCTCTACTTGTGTATCGTTAAAGTCCCAGGGCAGCCAGACTGCTGTTTGTCGGCCCTGTTTATAGATCTGGGGTTCAATGAAGTCTTTGGCAGTGACGCCGACAATGCGAAAGTCCACCTCCCCAAATTGCAGGCTTTGCTCCAAGACATTTGGGTTGCGCCGGAACATCTGCTCCCAGGTTTGATAGCTGATAACCGCCACGGGAACCCGGCTGTCGAGCCCTTCATCGGTATTGAATTGTCTGCCCAAGGCCAGGGGCGCTCCAACCAGCTGGAGATATTCTGGAGAGACATAGGAAACATTAACCCGTGGTGATCCGGATAAATTGCGGACCACATCTTCCCAGAAGTACACCAGGGCGCTGGATTCGAAGAAACTGTCGTTCTTATAGATTTCAACCAGGGCGGGGTATTGGCTGTTGTTTTCCAGCCGCAGCTGCTTGTTCTGGTAGAGATTACCATTCACGACATACAGCCGATCTTCGTCCGGGTAGGGTAGGGGTGCGGCTAACAGTTGGTAGTTGAGATTAAATAGTGTTACCAGGGCGCCGAGGGTGATACCCAGGGTCAGAATAATAGTGGTGGCGTAGCTCCGCGCCCGATTGAGGGACTGGAGGGCAATGGACAGGTCCTTTGTGGTGATCATAGGGCCATCTCGTGTGGCTCTTTTATGGGCTGCGGCGTTGAGATTTTTCCATCCAGCAGATGCAATTGGCGGCTGGCCATGTCTGCATAACGAGGGTCATGGGTCACCATGCACAGGGTGGTCCCTTCATTGTTGAGCTGCCGCAGCATTTCCATTACTGCATCGCCATTGTGGGAATCCAAATTGCCGGTGGGCTCGTCTACCAGCAGCAGGGACGGATTGCCAACTAGCGCCCGGGCTATGGCGATTCGCTGTTGTTGGCCACCGGACAACTGGTTAGGTTTGTGAGAGGCCCTGTGACCCATCCCTACCTTCTCCAGGCAATGTTTCACTTTTTTGTCGGCTTCAGACTTGGCAATTGGATTGCGTCGGTATCGCAGGGGCAGGGCGATATTGTCGTAGACTGAGAGTTCGTCAATCAGGTTAAAGGACTGGAAGATAAAGCCTACTTTCTCGTTGCGAATAGTCGCCGCCTCACGCAGCGACAATTGAGCGACTTCAGTGCCTTCAATCTGATAGCTGCCGCTGGTGGGGAGGTCCAGCAGGCCGAGGATCGAGAGAAGTGTGGATTTACCGCAACCCGAGGGGCCGCAGATAGAAACAAATTCCCCCGAGTAAATACTCAGGTCAACGCCCCGCAGGGCGTGAGTTTCCATTTCTTCGGTGCTGAACACCTTAGTGATCCCGGCCATATGGAGGATTGGCTTGGACATAGCGAACTCCCTGTTCTCGCTTTGGGTTTCAGGCTTTAGTCAACAATCTGGATATGCTCAGCTTCATTAAAATTGGCCATATCCGAGAGGATGATACGGTCCGCTTCATTGGCGCCTTGGGTGATCTGGATATATCGGCCCGACTCCTCACCGAAGCTGATGGGCTGAAGTGCCGCTTCCTCCCCGTTTTCGTTAATCAGGAAGAGGTTGGTCTCACTGTGCCTCTGCACATTGATAGGTCTCTCGACGAACAGCGTATCTTCCATCGTGGCGGTGAAGATCCGGGCATCGACGTTGAGTTGTGGCCTGGCAGACTCCGGGGCGCCCGCGCTAAAAGCAATTTCCACTTCAATATTGCCGTCCCGAACCTCAGGAGTAATACGGGTTACCACACCCTCGACTTTTTCCCTGCGGGTATCAATTTCAGCGGGCTGGCCAACCTCCAGTTGCTCTGCTTTGGATTGCGGTACTTGAACCAGGGCGAGTAGATCTGTCTCGCTGCCGATCAACGCCAGCTCCTGGCCGGGATCGACACCTTGCCCCAGCTCTACTGGTAGTCTTTGTAGTATGCCGTCCAGGCCGGCGCGTACCGTCAGTCGCTCTGTTCGTTGCTGGATACTTTGCAGTTGGGTCTGGGCTTGGTTGATTTGCTCGCGCTGGATTAACTCTGATTCGACGGCGACTTTGCGCAGGTGATTGATACGCTGTTTTTGCAGGTCCACACGTTTTTTCATCTGCTCTTGGCGTAAGACGGTGGTTTGGTAGGTGAGCTGGGAAACCACTCCACTTTTTACCAGCTCGTCCTCAGCTTCGCGACGCAACTTGATCACTTGGTAATTGGAGTTCAGCTCCGCGAGTATGGCTTCCTCCGCGAGCACATCGCGCTGGTTGTTCAGAACAAGCCGGCGCAGATTAGCTTCCTCCTGTTCCAGGGAGGTTTCGGCTCCATCCAGATCGCGCATTAACTCGGGATTACTCAGCTGCATAATGATGCTATCACTTTGTACTTCTGCACCGGGACGCAACATAATCTTTTCAACGTTCGCTGCGGTTAGAGCGGTAATTAACGTCTGCTTGTCTGAACGCAGCCTACCATAGCCATCTACCACAACTTGCAGGTCTCCCCGTTGGACGGTACCCAGCATCAGCTGTTCCCGCTCAACTTTGTAGGCGCTGTCAGGAAGTAAGAGGAGAGTGCTGGTGAATGCCACAAAAGCTAGAGCAGCACCACCCAACATTAAAGGGTGCTTAATCAGGGGGCGTTTCTTAGGTTTAATAATATCCATATTGTGGCATTTCCTTGGTTAAGCAATCGTTGCACGCTTTTCTGCTGTGAAACCTTGATGTGGAGGCGAGTTAGAGGTGGAAAACCATAGCGATTAAAAAGGGTGGTATTCCTGTTGGAACTCCGAGGGAGGGCGGGTTTTTATCTTGTAATTAGTACTGTCGAGCATATTTTTATGATCAAAACTTAGGCTGTATAAGGGTTTTAGGTGAGGCTGAAAATGCAGGAAAATTGGTGCAAGAACCAGTTGCTTGCGGTGAATGGTAGGGAAATACAGGACGGTTTGAATATTGTGAGGTGGGCAGTCACTTGAGAAATTTAACGATTACCCAATGAATTTTGAGGATCAACTCACAAGTTAAAAGGAAGAGATATGATGGAAATAAGGTGTCGTGGCTTAGTGAATCCGGTGGTTTGTCTAAACCACTACACCGTTAACAAAATAGGTTTGTAAAAAGAAGGGCTTGATAAGCCTTAGTGCAAATTACAGGCCGGGGGTTATCCCAGAGCTTTGACCAATAGCGCCTGTTGAAGTTGATCGTCATCAACCCCCTCTGGTCGGGGTATCTGCACGATATGCCCGGATCCCGGAGCTACATCGATCGCTTTGCCTTCCGTATTCTCAATTTGCTTCAAGGGGAAGAACAAGCTACCGCTGGGAGTCATTAACTCCAATTGATCACCGCGTTCAAAGCGATTTTTAACATCAATCGTCAAATACTCAGGACTTCCGTCAATAAGCTCGCCTACGAACTGTTGGCCCGGAGTTGATATCAATCCCTTTTCATATTGCTGGTATTCTGCTGGTGGATGGCGACGGTAGAAACCTTCCGTGTAGCCCCTATTTGAGAGGGTTTCCAATTCGTCCATCATCTTCATGTCAAAGTCTTTTCCTGCTGCAGCATCGTCTATCGCGCGACGATAGATCTGGGCAGTACGAGCCACATAGTAGTGGGATTTGGTGCGACCTTCGATTTTTAAAGAGTGAACCCCCATTTCCGTGAGGCGCTTGACATGCTGTACGGCCCGTAGATCTTTGGAGTTCATGATGTAGGTACCGTGCTCATCTTCGTAGGCCGGCATATATTCTCCAGGACGACCTTCTTCCTGCAGTAAAAAGGCCTGGGAAGTACTGTCACTGGCGGAGGTGGGTTGCTGGGTTTGCACATGAATCAATTCGCCAACTTCATTCTCTTTGGCTTCATGAGCTTGGTATTGCCAGCGGCAGGAGTTGGTGCAGGCGCCCTGGTTGGCATCTCTATGGGTCATATAACCGGACAGCAAGCAGCGCCCGGAATAGGCGATACAGAGTGCACCGTGGACAAAGACTTCCAGCTCCATCTCAGGCACTCTCTGGCGAATTTCTTCAATCTCATCCAGGGACAGTTCCCGGGAAAGTATCACCCGAGATAACCCCTGGCGATGCCAGAACTTTACGGTTGCGTAGTTTACCGCATTGGCCTGTACGGATAGGTGGACTGGCAGATCAGGCCAACGCTCCCTTACCATCATGATCAGGCCCGGGTCGGACATAATCAGGGCGTCAGGTCCCATTTCGACAATTTCTTCCAGGTCCCGCAGGTAACTGCGAACTTTGTCGTTGTGAGCGGCGATGTTAGAGGCGATATAGAACTGTTTTCCCTGCTGGTGTGCTTCTTCTATGCCTAGGCGCAGGGTTTCAATATTTTTGAATTCATTATTGCGCACACGCAAGCTGTAGCGGGGCTGGCCGGCATAAACGGCATCGGCACCATAGGCAAACGCATATCGCATATTTTTTAAAGTCCCTGCGGGGGACAGTAACTCAGGTTTAAACACGGAAAAACTCATAGTGGAATAGTTGGACGCGGCCGCATGTTAACGGTAATCAAGGTTGCACTAATTGATATAAATCAATTAGTGCCGGGGTGGAAGTGATAAGCTGATTTGGACGGGGCTATGCTTGTTTTTCTAGCCGAATAATTGACCTCTGACCTCTGACCTCTGACCTCTGACCTCTGACCTCTGACCTCTGACCTCTGACCTCTGATTTATGTTGCTTACTTGTTAATTCTGTAGGACCTGTTGATAACCTTGCGTATATACCCAGTCATTATTCTTGGCTGGCAAGTGGCATCCAAAACAGTTGTTAAGCCCGCTGCCCTTCCAGGTTTTGGTTTCACTTTCTGTTATTCCTGGCTTAAATAAAGCCCATCCCCAACCTTCGGCCCAGGCCTCGTTTTTGGGAAATCGCCCTTCAGTGTCCTTTACCATCATAAATGTGAACTGGAGATCAGAGGAGTAGTATGCCAAACCAGTAGTAAGTGGTTCTGATTTGGTGCTGTTGACGTCTTTTACCAGTACTGCGCCATCCGGGAATTTTCCGGTGTTACGAAAGGCTTTAACTGCCGCAGGTTGGGTGTAAACATTGTGGGTATCCCATCCCTCGCCATTCGAGGACTTTACCTGATAAGAGCCGAGAAAGGTCCAGTTTTGGCGGTAATCCTTAGGCAAGGTGATATTTCCCCGTGGATCGACGAAATCACTGAATGTGGACTTTAGGTTTTCCTTGGCTATGGCCTGCAAGCTAAAGAGAATTCCCAGTGTCGCTAAACAGATGGTCCGCATGACGTCTCTTCCTATGTTGATTCAATAGAGATGAGGATTAACTCTGGCCCTCAATATTTTGAAAGTATAGGGAGGCGAGGGGTGATGAACTGTCAGCTAGCTGACAAAAAAATTGGATTTAGCCTTGCGCTAAGTCTTTGAGGGCGTTTTTGTTAAGTAAACATATATGTTGGCGTGTGTAATCGATTACGCCTTCCTGTTTCCAACGGTTAAGTAGCTGGCTGACAGTTTGTCTACTGCCGCCGGCCATAGCCGCTAACTCAGACTGGGAAAGCCTAACGTCCAGTTCATGCCCGTGGGCGCAGGGTTGCCCCCGAAAATAAAAGAGTTGAGATAACAAGCTTGCTAATCTTACAGGCAGTGGTGCGGTGATATGCTGAAATATACGCTGCTGCAACAGGGATTCCCTGTTGGCTAAATGCTCTATAAGGTCTTCTGGGGTTTGTGACAGAGAAAGCATCAGTGTATTGAGATTTTCTGGAAAGGTTACCTCTAGCTCACAGCCTATTTTGGCAATTGCTTCGATATCTTGTGAATTCCCGCCTAGGCCGGGGCCAAACCAGGAGCCTGGTCCATATAAGTCTACAAGCCCAGAATTGCCTTGAAAATCCACTTTATGGATAAGAACATAGCCTGTATGAATAAAATAGATTTTTCTGGATTCTTGTCCCTGGCGGAATAATACTGTTTCTTTAGCGCAGTATATTCTTTTTGTTTTAGCGGCTATTTCTTGCAATTTAACATAATCCTGCTGGGGGCTCTTAAAGTTAGGTCTCTTTGTTTCGAGCGAGTTAGTTTTTTTGGGGGGGGAATTGAACCCTTAGCCTAATGTCTAATTTCAAACAATATCGCGTCGGGTGCACCCTAAATCCCTCACAAGCTGGTGTCTTAAATAGTAATGGTCTGGCAGGCCGACTTAATGTGGCGGTCGTAAATTCCAGGAGCCAGTATCATCAAGATATTTTTCTCGATTATCAAGCTTCGGGTCGAGAATCTCACTTCAAACTGATTAGTGGCGTTGTCGAAAACAGCTAAACTTGTGTAATTTCCTTTTGTTTTTTGCATCAGGCTCTTAGCTATGTGTTCTGATTCAAGCCGGGCTGACCGCCCAGATTATGATCAGGTGATACAGGATATTGCTGATTATGTTCTCAAATTCCAGGTTGATTCTAATGAGGCTTGGCGAACATCCCGCTATTGCTTGATGGATTCTCTGGGTTGTGCGTGTCTGGCATTAGGTTTTCCTGAATGCACTAAATTATTGGGTCCTCTGGCAGAGGGCACTGTGGTGCCTAATGGGGCCCGTGTGCCGGGTACCCAATTCCGTATGGACCCGGTAAAGAGCGCCTGGGATATAGGCGCTACCATTCGCTGGCTGGATTACAATGATACATGGCTTGCGGCAGAGTGGGGGCATCCATCTGATAACCTGGGGGCCATATTGGCGGTCAGTGATTATCTTTCCCGGAAGAAGATATCCGTTGGGGAGCCCCCGCTAAAGATGCGAACAGTCCTGGAGGCAATGGTTAAAGCCTATGAGATCCAGGGTGTATTGGCACTGGCTAACAGCTTTAATCGTGTGGGACTCGATCATGTTTTACTTGTGCGGGTAGCTTCGGCGGCAGTGACGGCCTGGTTAAAAGCGGGGAGCCGGGAAGAGGTGATGGCTGCAGTCTCTCTGGCATGGGTGGATGGCAGTGCTTTACGTACCTATCGACATGCGCCTAATACTGGTTCCCGTAAGTCCTGGGCTGCAGGAGATGCCACATCCCGGGGAGTGCGTCTGGCTGAAATGGCTTTGGGTGGGGAAATGGGGGTGCCTAGCGCGCTGACAGCAAAGCAGTGGGGGTTCTATGATGTTTCTTTCAGTAAAACCAATGCCGATCAGAAAATAAAGGCGCCGGTAAATCGCCAATTTCACTTTTCCCGGGAGTACGGCTCCTATGTTATTGAAAATATTTTGTTCAAAATTTCTTACCCAGCCGAGTTCCACAGTCAAACAGCTTGTGAGGCGGCGATTATTCTGCATTCAAAGATTGAAGGACGTTTTGCAGATATTGATAAGGTTGTAGTCACTACCCATGAGTCGGCAATTCGGATTATTTCCAAAACAGGTCACTTGGCTAATGCCGCGGATAGAGATCATTGTCTTCAATATATTGTTGCAGTCGGCCTGCTGTTTGGAGATTTGTCCGCCGGGTGTTATGAGAATGATTTTCACCAGGATCATCCGGAAATAGATGAGTTACGTAAAAAAATTGAAGTTGTTGAGGATAAGCGTTATAGCGATGAGTATCTCGACCCGAACAAGCGATCTATTGCCAGCGCGGTCCAGGTATTTTTCAGGAATGGCAGCGAGACAGAAAAGATTGAAGTGGAATATCCATTGGGGCACAGACGCCGACGTCAGGAGGGTATGCCGTTGCTAGAGGAAAAGTTCAGGTCAAACCTGCTCTCGCGTTTTCCTCCTCATCGGGCGGAAAAAATCATTGGTCTCTTCAAAGAACAAAAGAAATTTGAGGAGACGCCAGTAAATAGATTTATGGATTTATTGGTAATTTGACCAATTCAATTTCCGCTTAAAGTGGATGCAGAAAAGGCGGCCAGAGGCCGCCTTTTCTTAAGTTCTTAAAGATATATGACAGCCAAACTGCTCAACCCAAACCCAATTTGGATGGCTGCCCTATAAAGCAATAATTAGAACTTGTACTCAGCACCGATACCGGCATAGCTGCGGTCGTAGTCGCCATCAGCAGTTTCGTCGGTGTAGAAACCGAATACTTTGGCAGAGCTGTTGAACTTGTAGTCAAGGCCCAGGCTGTAGGTCTCACCACCTTCCTTTTTAATATCAGACTGGCCGTACTGAGCCTTCATAGTCCACTGTTCGATTTTGTAGGCTACAGAGCCCATCCAGCCGTCGGTGCTGTTGCCAGCTGCGTCTTCCTGGTCTTCGAACAACGCACCTACCTGTACAGGGCCGATGTTGTACTGGGCTACAAAGCGTTGAACGTCGATGTCCTGGCCTTCAACATCCTGGTCGAATGCATAGGCCATGAAAACGCCATTATTATCGTAGGCAACAGAAGCTGAGATACCGTTGTTGCGCTCTTCACCAGTTTCTTCGTTAATGACTTCGCCTTTATTGCTGATATAAGCAGTAGAAGCTTTGAAGCCAGCGAAAGAAGGAGTAGTGTACTGCAGGGCATCTTCTTCGCGGTTGTCGCTGCTGGTAATCAGGCTTTTGATATCGCCTTCCAGGTCGTTGAACAGGTCAACTTTCTTCTGCGCAACTTTCAGCGGGGTGTCAAATTTACCCGCGATAACCTGACCAAAGCCGCCTTCCAGGCCAGCGTAGATGTTGCGTTGGGAGAAGGTGTCATCGGCGTCTCCGTCCATATCTACTTCGTATTCCATACGGTAGATACCCTTGATGCCGTCGGTCAGGGCGATTTCACCCTTAACGCCCAGGCGGGAGGCGTTGCTCTGAACGTCAGTTTCAGAGCCATCACCCTCATCAGCAGCCTGGAAGGTGACATTGGCTTTGCCGTAAAAGTCGAGTACATCGCCTTCATCTTGGGCGTTGGCCATTGTAGGAATCATGGCAACGATGGCCAGAGAGAGAGCGGTCTTATTCATAGTCGTCTCGCACAGTTTATGGTTTTGGGTTGAGGGGTGGCCTTCCGTTCTGTTTGTTGGCTGTCCCTCTATTTGGTGCGGATTTTGCGACTTGAATATTACAAACATGTTAAAGATGGCACTTTTCTTAAAAAAATATGACCAGGCGGTGCCATTAATAACAGTTAAGGCAGCCTGAAAATTGTAAATCACGTCGTTTTAAGCCTTGAGTGGTGCAGCTGTATATCTTTTGTAGATGAAGCCTTTGTGTGGATTCCTTACAGGGAGTATTTCTTATTGATAGCAATGGGCCGCAGGCTGACAGGCTCCCCTGTCGCCAAAGGAGAAAGAAGAGCTGGTGGATCTAGGGTACCGATACTTGGCGGGCCGATTGTGTGGCTATGGGTGTTTTCCCTGTCAATTGTATTGGTTGGGCTACTTCCCGTATTGCCCCGGCCCACAGAGCTATTGGGTGGCTACCTGGTAGTAAGCCTTGTTGTGGCACCGTCTTCGCAGCGTATCAGTCTATGGGGCATTCTTTTAGTGTCCTTTGCTGGGTCGTCCTGGGCACTATTTTCCAACCAGGCAGTCCTGGATCAACGATTGCCTCTTTGGGCTCATGGGTCAGATCATTTCTTGGATATAGAAGTCACTTCTTTGCCAGAAATCCGCTCAGTAGACGGAGGGAGCTGGCAGCGAGATCCGGGTGTCAATATACGCTTTCAGGCTAAAGTGGTCTCTACGAATGAAGATATTGTCTCTGGGAGTCTTCTCTATCTCACCTGGTACCGAGTAACTCCGAGCGCTCTTGTTCAATTGCGAGGTAACAGTCATTGGAGGTTGCCCGTCCGTCTAAAGCGACCGCGGGGTAGTGTAAACCCCTATGGGTTTGACTACGAGGGCTGGTTATTGCGTCGTGGTGTGTATGCAACTGGCTATGTTCGCCCGAAAGATCTAAATCCAGAATGGTTGGGGCAGGGCTGGGGACTGGCGAAAATACGCGATGTGTTTCGTGAAGCTCTTCGAGAACTGCCGATTGAAAGGCCTGCACTGGCGGCCGCGCTGCTACTAGGGGATCGCAGTGGGCTCAGTGGGGAGGAACGTGAAATATTGCAGCGGACGGGGACAGCGCACTTGTTGGCCATTTCTGGACTTCACGTTGGGATGGTTGCGGGCTTTCTACTGCTGATCGGCAATATGATTAGTCGAAGTGCTGGTGTGTTTATTGGCGCTAGCCTGCGGTTACTTCCGGTCATCTTGGCGTCTTCCGGGGTCTTGGTTTACACCCTGCTGGCTGGCGCACCGCTATCAGCCCAGAGGGCGATGGTAATGACATGGGTGTTGCTACTCGCCTGGCAGTGGCGCCGTAGGATAGGTGCGGGATTTGCTTTCGCTCTGGCTTTGACGCTTGTACTGGTGATTCAGCCTCTTGCCTTTTACGAAGCTGGATTCTGGCTGTCATTCGCTGCAGTAGCGGCGTTGCTCCTCGGCTTCGGTGGGCGACAGGTGATTGGGAAGGGACACCAGGACCAAGGTAGGGAAGGGGGTTGGCGGTCGTTACCCAGGGTTGCAGATACTCTCAATGCTTTTCTTCAGCTGCTACGTAGCCAATGGCTGGTCGCGCTGGGCTTGATACTACCTTCAGTTGTCTACTTTTCCGGTTACAGCAGCGGCGGATTACTGCTTAACTTACTCGCTATTCCGTGGTTGGGCTTGCTAATCCTGCCAGCTTTGATGTTGGGGGCTTTGTTAATAAACACGGCGTTGGGGCATTTGTTTCTCAGTTTTGCCGGATGGCAGCTGGACCTTCTCTTGCAGCTATTGGAGAGAGCTGACAGATACTTGCCCACCTGGCAGGCTCTGAGCCCTCCCCAGGGTGTGTTGATGTTATCAGTTGTCGCGGGGTGCCTGCTGATGTTACTGATGCCGAGGGGAATGCCGGGAAGAAACCTGGGGTGGCTATTCCTGTTACCTCTGATTCAACCGGTATTGCCTCTACCTGCAACTGAGCGTGAGGGGCTCACATTTGCTGTGTTGGATGTAGGGCAGGGCCTGGCTTTAGTTCTTTATTCTTCACGGGGTAAGCTGGTAGTTGATGCCGGGCCGGTTTCGAATTCCGGATGGAGTGCGGGAAATACAATTGTTGCACCGTTTCTCAGTGGTAGAGGAATTGATCAACTGGATGCGCTGATTGTCAGCCATGGTGATCAGGATCACGCCGGGGGCGTTGAGGGGGTGTTGTCTGGTAAATCTGTTAGCAACCTGTACGCACCAGGAAAGTTAGGGCAAAAATTAGCGGCTGGCTTGGATGTATTCTCCAAAACTTGCGTTGCGGGCAAAGAAGAAAAATTTGGTGATATTAATATCCGCTGGCTTTGGCCCGAGCAAGTAACAGTTACTGGTGAGGAGAATGACCACAGCTGTGTTGCCCTGGTTGAATGGGGTGAGGTACGGATATTGCTAACCGGTGATATCAGTGCTGCAGTAGAACGCCGCCTGCTAATGACTTATCCGCAGTTTGTTCCAGTGGATGTACTGGTGGCACCTCACCATGGTTCAAAGACTTCATCATCCATGGCTTTGTTGAACTGGGCAAAGCCCAGACATGTTGTTTTCAGTGCGGGATTTCGTCATCACTTTGGTCATCCACACTCCGAAGTGGTTGCGCGGTATCACGAAGTTGGTGCGCGAATTTTCAATACTGCCGACAGTGGCGCGGTTGAATTTTTCTGGGGGGAAAACGCTCTAGAACCTGAAATTTTTATCGCGCGGTCGGCTCCGCGATTTTGGTATGCGAGTCACACTGATAGCGAAGGATTACCTGGAAGACTTAGCCGCCGGGAGTAGCTGTGATAAAGTGCCCTTCCTGCATCTCAAGTGCAGAAGAAAATTACGAAAATCCCTCTCGCTGTTTGGGGCCAAAAAAGTGTTTGAAATAATAAAATCTGGCGGCTGGCTGATGTTGCCGATCCTGCTTTGTTCTGTTGCCGTAATTGCAATTTGTATTGAGCGCCTTTGGACTTTGAATCCCCAGCGTATTGCACCGCGTACTTTGCTAGGAGATGTTTGGGGGTGGCTGAAAAGCAACCAGGTAAACGCCGACAAGTTAAAAGAGTTACGTGACTCCAGTCCTTTAGGGCGCATTTTTGCTGCCGGGCTTTCCAACTCCCGTCATGGGCGGGAGGTTATGAAAGACAGTATTGAGGAAACTGCGAGCCAAGTGGTCCACGACCTGGAGCGTTTCCTGGGTGCATTGGGCACGATTGCTGCTGTTGCCCCTTTGATTGGTTTATTGGGTACCGTTATCGGTATGATCCAGGTGTTTACGGCAATAATGCTTGAAGGCACCGGAAACGCGGGTGTACTGGCCGGAGGTATCAGCCAGGCTCTGATTACCACTGCCGCCGGTTTGACTGTCGCGATTCCTGCACTGATGGCACACAGGTACTTTCAGCGCCGGGTAGATACCATCGTAGTGACTATGGAGCAGGAAGCGGTAAAACTCGTGGATGCTTTACACAGTGACCGCAAAATCGAAGATGCGGCCTGAGCGAGGTAGCAATCCATGCAGTTTCGCCGCCAAACCAAAGAGCAGGATGGGGTAAACCTAACGCCATTGATCGATGTGGTCTTTCTGCTCCTCATATTTTTTATGGTGTCTACTACTTTCACCAAAGAGAGCCATCTCAAGTTGAACCTGCCTGAGGCCGCGGGCCCTCAAGCAGCGGATCAACCGCAAGCTGTAGAAATTCTGATCAGTGCAGATGGCTCCTATTCGGTGGATGGTCAGGCACTGATCAATAAAAAACTGACCACTTTGAAATCTGCGCTGTCGGAAGTATCCGCAGGCGAGTACAATCGCCCGCTTGTGATAACCGCCGACGCCACAGCCCACCACCAGGCTGTGGTTCGTGCAATGGATGCCGCTGGACAGCTGGGCTTTGTCAACCTAAGCATTACTACACGGCAACCGGAAGAGAACTAGCGCGCAAAGCCTGCCTCGGTACTGCGATTGGTTGTAGGTTTTGTGTGCGATCCCGCCCCTTAGGGGGTGGGTCCAGTCATTGGTCTGTATGAAGAAAGTAACCTTGCCCCCGAGCACACCACAGCGCGGGGCGCACACTTATCGACGCCTGCTCGCCTACGCCCGACCGCATCTGGCCATTTTTGCTGTTGCGGTACTGGGATTTTTCCTGTTCTCCATCATGGGCGTGAGCCTGATTGCTGTTACTGAGCTATTGCTCGACGCTGTTGGTGCAGGTATTCAGGAGAGCAGGGGGTTCCTATCCAAGTTTGTAGCATCCCATTATCCCGGGGGGGTTATGCCCCAGGAGACTGCTCGCTGGTTGGTACCTCTTGCGATGCTTTTGATCATTGTGTTGAGAGCAATTGGAAACTTTGTCGGCAGCTACGGCTTGGCTTATGTGGGTCGTGCGGTGATTCACGAGCTGCGAGCACAGCTGTTTGAGAAGATTGGCCAGCTGCCCAGTGCTTATTTTGATCGCTACACGGGCGCCTACCTCATCTCCAAAGTTTCCTATAACGTCGAGCAAGTAACTAACTCTATCACTAAGGCCGTAAAGGTTTTATTTCGTGAGTCTTTTACCACTATTGGTTTGCTGGCATACCTGTTGCTAGTGAACTGGAAGCTGACACTGACTTTTTTCTTGTTTGCGCCGTTTATTGCTCTGATTGTGCGTACGGTGGGCAAGCGTTTTCGCAAGTTGAGCCACAGGATACAAAACTCCATGGGTGACGTAACACATGTTACCCAAGAGGCAATTAATGGCTATCAAGTAGTACGCATGTATGGTGGTCAGGAATACGAAAATTCGCGATTCCAGTCTGCCAGCGATAACAATCGCAGGCAGTTTATGAAACTGGTGGTAGCCAACAACGCCAGTGTATCTGTGATCCAAATCCTGGTAGGGCTCTCAACTGCCACTATCGTATGGCTGGCGTTGGCCCCGGGCATGGTGGAGGCGATGACTGCCGGTGTTTTCGCAGCCTACATTGGCGCGGCGGCTTCCCTGGCAAAACCGGTGCGCAGTCTGTCGGAAGTCTTTGCTGATATCCAGAAGGGTATTGCTGCGGCGGAGAGTATTTTCGAAGTGATGGATGCGCCGAAGGAGTCGCAAGGCGGAAATGTGGATTTGCCCAAGCCAGTTCGTGGCTCGGTTTCCTTTGAGGCACTTGACTTTAGCTACGATGAATCCGCGCCCCAGGTGCTATCTGATATCAGCTTTTCAGTAGAGCCGGGTGAGACTATTGCATTGGTCGGCGCCTCCGGTTCCGGTAAAAGTACTTTGGTGAGCCTGCTGGCACGTTTCTACGAGCCAACAGGTGGCCGTATTCTGGTGGATGGTACCGATATTTCATCGGTACCTTTGCAAGATCTCCGCAGGCATATCAGTATGGTGTCGCAAAATATTGTGCTGTTTAACGACACAGTTTATCGAAATATTGCTTACGGTGAGCTTGAACATGCGCCAAAGGAAAATGTATTGCGTGCAATTGAGCAGGCGCACGCAGCAGACTTTATTGAAGAGCTGTCTCAAGGACTGGAAACTGTTCTGGGTGATAATGCGCAGATGCTTTCTGGTGGCCAACGCCAGCGGTTGTCAATTGCTCGGGCCCTGCTTAAGGATGCGCCAATTTTGATTTTGGATGAAGCAACCTCTGCATTGGATAATGAATCGGAGCGGCATATCCAGGCTGCCTTGGCAGAAGTGATGAAAAATCGCACTACGTTTGTTATTGCCCACCGCTTAACTACCATCGAGAATGCCGATCGTATTTTGGTAATGGAGAAAGGACACATCGTAGAGAGTGGTAACCACGTAGAGTTACTCGCTCGCGGGGGGCGTTACGCCACTTTGTTGCAACAGCAGACAATGGGATAGGGCACTTGGATGTCACTGGAAGACTGGTTTAACAAGCGCTGGTATCCGGAGAAAGGGAAGGGGCGTTCCCTCTCCCTGTTGACGCCACTGGAAATGCTCTACGGTGGAGTGAGTAGGCGGCGTCGGGTATTAAACTCACGTACGCCACCGGAACCTCTTTCAGTACCGGTTATTGTGGTTGGGAATATTACCGTTGGTGGTGCTGGCAAGACACCACTTGTGGCAGAGCTCGCGCGCTGGCTTAAAGAGCGGGGCCTCAACCCCGGTATTATCAGTCGCGGCTATGGCGGGCGAGCTGAGCGTTACCCCTATCAGGTTACAGCGCAATCACATCCATTGGAGTCTGGCGATGAGCCTTTGATGCTGCACCTGATCACTGGAGTTCCAGTGATGGTTTCCCCACAACGCACTGAAGCCGCCCAGGCCCTGATCGACTACCACCAGTGCGATGTGATTCTCTCGGATGATGGTTTACAGCATTACAGTCTCTGGCGGAGCCTGGAAATTTGCGTAGTGGATGGCCATCGTGGCCTAGGCAACGGCCATATGTTGCCGCGGGGCCCGCTACGGGAACCCGCCACCCGTCTGCAAAGTGTGGATATTGTGGTTAGTAATGGCGAGCCAGAGTCCAAGGTAAAGCAGCAGTGTGGTGATTTGCTCGAATTCCAAATGACACTGGAGCCATCTTGTTGGCACCAGTTCAATCTAGACCAGACCTCCACCCTGCGACTGACTTCCGGACCAGAGATCGGCCCCTGTCATGGAGTTGCAGCAATAGGTAATCCCCAGCGGTTTTTCCGCGAACTGCAGAAACTTGGCTACAAGGTGATGGAGCAGCCCTTTGCGGACCATCATCAGTTCAGTCCACAGGAGCTGCATTTTGATGGCGAAACCCCAGTGCTAATGACTATGAAAGACGCGGTGAAATGCCGGGATTTCTGGGAGAGCCATTGGTGGGCACTTGAGGTGCGAGCGAAATTACCAGACCTTTTCTATCAGAAGGTGCATCAGCACCTGCAACAGTTTTGCCAACATGAAAAATAGTTTCTCTTTTGACGTAATTATTCCTGCTCGATTCGGTTCAAGCCGGTTACCTGGTAAACCCCTGGCTGATATTGCCGGCAAGCCTATGATTCAGCATGTTTACGAGCGTGCCAGTGAGAGCAGTGCAGAGCGGATTTTTGTCGCTACTGATGATATGCGCGTGGCGGAGACTGTACGTTCTTTTGGTGGTGAAGTGTGTATGACATCCACGGAGCATGCGTCAGGAACTGATCGCTTACAAGAAGTGGCAGCAAACCTGGGGTTGTCCGACGATCGTATCCTGGTAAATGTACAAGGGGATGAACCCTTGATTCCGCCTCAGGTTATCGATCAGGTAGCTTCCAATCTCGCGCAAAATACCGATGCGGGCGTTGCTACTCTGGCAGAGCCAATTCTTACCCTGGAGGATTTCCATAACCCGAATATCGTTAAGGTTGTAACTGCAGAATCCGGTTTGGCCCGCTATTTTTCACGTGCTCCCATTCCCTGGCCCAGGGATGCTTTTGCTCAGGATAGCAGCGACCTACCTGCAGGCCTGGAACCACGTAGGCATATTGGAATCTATGCTTATCGAGTGGCGCAGCTACAAAGTTTTGTGACTTGGCCAATGGCCCCTCTGGAGAAATTTGAAGCTCTGGAGCAGCTGCGCTTTTTGTACCACGATGAGAGTATTCATGTGGCTAATGCTTGTGCAGAGGTACCTGGCGGTGTAGATACTGAACAGGATCTTCAGCGCATGCGCTCACTGCTCGGCTAAAGCTGAACCTCAATGATAGAGAATGATATTGATCTGCAACCGCATAATACTCTGGCAATTTCTGCGCACAGTGCATTCTTTGCCAGGGTGGAAACGTTGGAGCAGTTGCGTGAGGCATTAGCATTTGCCCGCGAGCGCTCCCTGCCAATATTGCCCCTTGGTGGTGGTAGTAATATAGTTTTAACAGGTGATTATCCGGGCCTGGTCATTCAGGTCGACCTTCGTGGTTTTTCTATTAGGTCTGACAATTCGGGCCATATTCTAGAAGCGGCGGCTGGTGAAAATTGGCACCGAATAGTAATGGCTACGGTGCAAGGGGAGTTGGGGGGGCTTGAGAATCTTGCCCTTATTCCTGGCAAGATAGGTGCTGCACCAATCCAGAATATTGGTGCCTACGGAGTTGAGTTGTGTGATCGCTTCGTGAGTCTCCAGGCAATGGAGATCGCAAGCGGTGAATTGCGAAACTTTGCAGCAAAAGATTGTAGTTTCGCTTATCGTGACAGTGTTTTTAAGGGGAAACTCCGGGACAAATATATTATTACCCAGGTGAACTTGTGCCTTCCCAAGAAATGGCAAGCGCATATTGATTACCCAGCGCTAAGCCAGTATGTAGCTGGACAAAATTGGAATGTTGATAGGCTTACACCCTCACAGGTTGCTCAGGCGGTAATTGATATTCGCAACAGTAAGCTGCCGTTGCCGGATAAAATCCCAAATGCCGGCAGCTTTTTTAAGAATCCTATTATCGATACCCATAGCTATCTGAATCTCAAGGCAGAGCACCCGGATCTCGTTGCATTTGCTGCCGGGGATTGTTGGAAGTTAGCTGCAGGCTGGTTAATAGATCGGGCTGGTTGGCGCGGTGTCAGGCGTGACGCTGTCGGGGTTCATGAGTTGCAGGCTCTGGTACTGGTAAATCCAGGTAGAGGAGCCGGTGCTGAAGTGACGCGATTGGCTGAAGATATTGCTGAAGATGTCCATGCTAAATTTGGTGTATCCCTGGAGCCGGAACCCCGTTACTACCCCTAACATCTCTTCGGTGCTTTTGCTTGCAGCTCACGGACTCTTTTTTCTTTCATAGGCTCTTCATTTGGGGGCTGCTCCTTAAGCACAGTTAATCGTGCGCAGAGTCAATCTTTTGTTGGTCGTAGTTACCCTGATCAAAAGCTCCCGGGCCAGTTGAGTTTGACTGCCAGAAAACTATCATCCCCAACAGGGCTTTATGCTGCCCTTTCCAAACTGTAACTATATAACCAAAAGTAATGCAGCACGATTCATATATTTCTATTTGTACCATAAACATTTTCTTCACATATCCGTATCGAAGGACGCAAATAGTGCGGAAAGGAGAATGTTGATCGCAGAAAAATAACTTGGTACGTTTTTACGGTATAATAAATGGTTATAAAGGCAGCAAGATCCTGTGGCCAAATGTCTTTTCGGCAGCATTTGAAACGGCAGTATTGCTTTGCAGTAGCGTTTTTGTCTGGTATGTTGCGACAGGATTCTTGGGGTGGATCTACACGGGGTAGTTTCCTCGTGAGTAAAAAGAAGAACGCAGTTTGAGGGAGCGCGCGATGGGGACTAATACGCTGCGCAGCCGCTGCACTTATCCGTAGTTGGGGATAATTTGATCAAAGTCTTAGTGGTGGATGATCACGATCTTGTGCGAATGGGGATTTCGCGCATGCTGAGTGACGTCGCGGATATAGAGGTTGTTGGCGAGGCAAACTGTGGCGAAGAAGCCTTGGAGTTTGTGCGCCAGTCTGAGGTCGATGTCATCCTGATGGACGTTAAAATGCCTGGAATGGGTGGTCTTGAGGCAACGCGAAAGTTGCTCGGCCGCTGTCCAGGGGCCAAGGTGATCGCGGTTAGTGCCCTAGATGATGACCTATTCCCTGGTCGATTAATGCAGGCCGGCGCCATGGGTTATGTCACTAAGGGGGCAGACCTGGAGGAGATGGTTCGCGCTATTCGTACTGTTGTCAGTGGTGGTGTCTTTATCAGTAACTCCATGGCCACCAAAATGGCTTTGCGGAATGTCTCTGGCCAAGCGGAAAACCTGTCTCCTTTCGAGAAACTATCCAAACGTGAATTACAGACCGCTGATATGATTGTTAACGGCGCTAAAGTCGCAGAGATTGCCCAGTCGCTTTCCGTAAGCCCGAAAACCGTAAATAGCTATCGCTACCGGATATTTGAGAAGCTGAATATTAACAGCGATGTGGAGCTAACTTTGCTTGCCGTTAAGTACCAGATACTTGACCCAGAAGCGGCTCTTTAATTTCTGTGGGAACCTGATGAACCCACTGTACCGATTGCCAGATGTTTGATAGCAAGCGTTTTTTATCCTCGGTTACCCGCAAGCCTGGCGTTTACCAGATGTTTGATGCGGATAACCGGATCCTTTATGTGGGTAAAGCGAAAAACCTTCGCAACCGGCTTTCTAGTTATTTTCGAAGCTCAGGCCTTACTGCAAAGACCATGGCGTTGGTGCAGCGTATTGGCAATATTGAAGTCACTGTCACCCGTAGCGAGACAGAGGCCTTAGTACTTGAGCAAAGCCTGATCAAGTCCCAGCATCCACCTTACAATGTGATGTTGAAAGACGATAAGGGCTATCCTTACATTTTTCTCTCGAGCAGCGATACTTTCCCACGTATTGCTTTGCATCGTGGAGCCAAGCGTAAGAAGGGACGCTACTTCGGCCCTTTCCCTAATGCCTCATCGGTTCGCGATAGCCTGAATTTCCTACAGAAGACATTTCGTATCCGTTCTTGTGAAGACAGCGTCTTCCGCAATCGCTCCCGGCCCTGTCTTCAATACCAAATTGAGCGCTGTACTGCGCCCTGTGTGAATTTTATCGGTGAGGATGAGTATCGACAGGATGTGAGGCATGCGGAAATGTTTCTCACCGGCAAGAGCGACAATATAATCCGCGAACTTGCCGACCAAATGGATGATGCCTCCAGAGCCTTGGAGTTTGAAAAAGCTGCGCGCCTGCGGGATCAGATCTCTGCTTTGCGCCGCCTCCAGGCCGATCAGGTGGTAGAGGGTGATAGTGGCGATGTCGATGTGCTCGGGGTGGCAAGTGAAGGGGGAAGTTGCTGTGTACACGTTCTGTTTATTCGACAGGGGCGTATCTTGGGCAGTCGCAGTTACTTCCCCAGTGAACGTCTCGGCTTGAGCCCCGTGGAGCTGCTTTCTGCTTTTGTACCCCAATTCTATATTGGCAATCCTCGTGAAATTCCTCGCGAGATATTGGTCTCGGAAGCCCTTGAAGATATGCAGCCTTTACAGCAGGCTCTCGGTGTACAGGCAGGAAGGGACGTTGCGATCGTATATCGTTTGCGAGGCAGAAGAGCTACCTGGGTAGAAATGGCACAGCAGGCGGCACAACAGAATTTAAGCAGCCGTACAGCTGCCCAGCAAAAGTTAATTGGTCGTTTTGAGTCTCTTCAGGAGGTACTTGGGTTAGAGCAGCTGCCAGAAAGACTGGAGTGTTTTGATATCAGCCATTCATCCGGTGAAGCAACGGTCGCATCTTGTGTTGTGTTCGATACCGGCGGCCCTGTTAAAACGGATTATCGTCTGTTTAACATCAAGGGAATACAGGCCGGGGATGACTATGCCGCAATGGGACAGGCCCTTAAGCGACGTTATACAAGACTGTCTGATGGGGAGGGTAAGTTTCCAAATATCCTGTTAATCGATGGGGGTAAAGGCCAGGTGAGCCAGGCTGTTGAATCCCTCAATCAGCTTGGGGTTGTTGGCGTACAAATTATAGGTGTGGCTAAGGGCACCACTCGCAAGGCTGGATTTGAAACTCTGCATGTTGTTTCTAGCAATAAAGAACTCGTGCTCTCCGCTGATTCAGCTGCATTGCACCTGATTCAACAAGTTCGAGATGAGGCCCATAGATTTGCTATTACGGGGCATAGAGCTCGGCGGGATAAAAAGAGGCGAGAGTCCCCACTCGAAGGCATTGGTGGGGTAGGGCCTGCGCGTCGGCGAGCATTGCTGCGCCACTTTGGTGGTTTGCAGGAAATTAAGAAGGCTACGGTGACAGAAATTGCCAGCGTGGAAGGAATAAGTCGCAAACTCGCACAAGATATATATTCGGCCTTACATCACGAATGATAAACAGCTGAAGTTGTCGAAAAAATTATCCGGCTTTCCTACTGAGCGTTTCATTTTGTGCGATGGCTTGTTAACGTACGCCCTCCACAAGAACAGAGAAAAGTATGACACTCGCCAATCAACTGACACTGCTTCGCGTTGCACTGATTCCGGTCCTGGTTTTGGTTTTCTATTTACCTTATAAGTGGAGCTATATCGCCTCTGCCGTGATTTTTGCTGCCGCTGCAGCCACAGATTGGTTGGATGGTTACCTGGCGAGAAAACTAAACCAAAGTACAGCCTTTGGCGCCTTCCTTGATCCGGTTGCAGATAAGTTGATGGTGGCCACTGCTCTAGTGTTACTTGTTGGGCTGCATAAGAGCGCCTGGTTTACGGTGGCGGCCGCAGTAATAATTTGTCGTGAGATCGCTGTTTCTGGGTTGCGGGAATGGATGGCAGAGTTGGGCCAGCGTAGCAGCGTTGCAGTTTCTTATGTAGGCAAGATAAAAACGACCGCACAAATGGCAGCGATCATAGTCCTTCTCGCTTTTGATGTCCGAGACTTTCCAGTGATGGAAACACTGGGCTACCTGTTGCTGTATGTTGCCGCAGCGCTCACTCTATGGACCATGGTGATGTACCTGCGCGCAGCTTGGCCGGTGTTAATGGCGGACAATCATAAGTCTCCATGACCTAAATCCCTTCATATTACCGGTCTTATTATTTATAGGTGTCCCCCTGCTTGAGGCGGGGGCTCTCCACATCTCAAAGTCTACCCTTCCTGACGTAATTACTGAGCTTGTAACGTCCAACCATTTACAAAAACTCTCTATTTGTCGTCACATATAGCGCTGCCATTGGGTCGTTCTTCTAGAGTGATGAATTGGGTTTGTAACTCAATTCATCAAAGTATTGCTGTCCCAGCCAAAATAAATATAGGAGGGTGGGTGTGTTAGTGAGGCAATCTCTGGCAGGGCTACTGGCGCTGCTGTGCTCAATGTTACCGCAGGCGCAGGTGGTGCATGATGCCGAATATTACGTGCTGAAGATGCAAAATGGTGGGCGCTGGCAAAAAGAAGATTCTGAAATAGCCAAACGCTTGCAGGCCCTGCGGGAAAAGCATGGGCAGCCACCCAATATCATTTTCCTACTTTGGGATGATACCGCCTTTGGTGCTGTTGGCTTTCCTGTACTTCAAAAGAACTTTGGTTACACAACACCCAATTTAAACAAGATGGCGGCAGAGGGTATCAACTTTACACGTATGTATACCGAACCCTCCTGTACGCCAACCCGAGCAGCTGTGCTTACCGGTCGTCATCCGGTGCGGTATGGCATGGGGGCTGTGGGAATGCCCCACGAATTTTCCGGTCTTCGCGCTGAAGAGGTAACCATTGCGGAGGTACTGTCAAAGGCCGGCTATGCCACGGGATTCTTTGGGAAGGGCCACTTGGGAGATATCGAGGAGAGCTATCTGCATAACCAGGGATTTGATGAGGCGTTATTTACTCCCATGAACCAGATAACCTCTCTCTTCAATCCCCAGGCCAATGCTGTAAATGCAGTACTTGGTATGTTTCCTGAGATATACCCTCCCGATCCTTATCGCCTAGACAATCCAGGCCTGATTCCCTCCGGTTGGGTAATGAACATTGAGGGTGAGAAAGGGCAGCAGGGTAGGGAGTGGTGCGGTACTTCCAACGAGTGTTTTAGCAAGTTTGACCCGGAGGCGGAGCGTCGCACCATGGCATTCATCCGTAAGAATGCCGAAGCCAAAAAGCCGTTTTTTGTGGCTTACTGGCCCAATTTTCTGAATTTTATGGCTGCCTTTATGCCCAAACCCTCAGTTTCTGGTCTGATGGTGGCAGACTCATTCCCCGAAGTCGATGACTTCACTGGCCAATTGATGGCAGAGCTGCAAGAGCTGGGTATTGCGGAGAATACCCTTTTTGTCGCCATGGCAGACAATGGCCCCATGGTGCATAGCCCGCCGGCAGGTTGGGGCATGCTCCCAATGTTATATCGGGGGGGGAAAGGGGATTTTACTGAGGGAGGTGTGAGAGTACCGGCTTTTGCTTGGTGGCCGGGCATGATTCAGCCCGGACAGGCAGTTGGGGACATCATTCATATCACGGACCTATACACCACATTTGCAAGGCTTGGCGGTGCGACTGAGCATATTCCCACCGATAGGGTAGTGGATGGTCTGGACCAGACAGCGCTGCTGCTAAATGGTGACACCTACAGCCGTCGGGATTATGTTTTTATCTATGCCGGTCACAATCTGGGGGCTACGGTAAAAGGGAGATATAAGCGTCACTGGATTGGTGCTGGTGAGGTCGCATCTTCAGGAATGCCGGAGGCTTACTACGACCTATATATGGACCCCCGTGAAGAGTATCCGCAATTAGTGCCCTTAATTTATACCCAGGGGCAGTTCAATCACATGGTAGCCCGGCACCGGCTCTTTAAAAAGAAGTACCCGGATGTGCCCAGTGGGAAGGGTATCCCCTACACCGGACTGGCCAATGCGCGCCCCGAAACCAAAGCCATTGGGCAGCGGGTTAGAGCGGTTATGGAAGAAATGCCATTTAGCATTCAGGAGTACCTTGAGTTTGAAATTCCTGGGGCTGATAAAGTTGGTGACTGGGGCAATTAATCACAGGGCTACTAACTTGATGTACCGGCTTCAACGGATGAAGGGGCGGGTTAAGGGTGCTGAGGAATATAAAAAAACTCCCGATTTTTATTGTTAGTTTGGTTACTGCCTGTTATCACTCATTGGCCAATGCGAATGACTCTCCCAGGGGGAAACTCCAGCTGGAATTGGTTAATGATGCATTTTTCCAAACTGATAGGGACTATACCGGTGGTCTCTTTATCCGTTGGAGTCCTATAGGCAAAGCCTACACTTTAAGGCTTGGCCAGGAGATCTATACCCCGGACCATCTCGGTAGATCTGCACCAATCAATGATGAACATCCATATGCTGGTTGGAGCTATTTAGGCGCAAGCTACAAATATCAGTTCTCTAATCGCTGGATTGTTGATTTCACTCTTGATGCGGGGACTATTGGTCCTAGGTCTGGTGCTCGTCTCACACAGACTTTTCTACACTGGATTGTCTCCTCGCCACCTCCACATGGGTGGGACTCCCAGATTTTTAATGAATGGGGGCTAATGCCGGAGCTTAAGCTGGATTACCGATTACCTAAAGTGAATCTTGGAGGCATGAACTATCGCTTGGTCCCTTACTTACGCTGGAAAACCGGCAACATAGTCCGAGATTATGCTGCCGGAATCACCTTATTATTGGGTAGTTCTTTACCAGCTTTCAGTGCGATATCTTTACCGCGAGTAGGGAATCAATACTGGTATTTTAGGCTGGGGATGGAACATAAAGCAGTTCAGAGAAATGTATTAATGGAGGGAAACTCCGAGATTAAGAGGGGAGTAAAAGTTTTCAGTTATGGTGTAGTCCCAGAGAAAGAAGTGATCCTCGCAAATATCGGGGCTTTTTGGGGGCGTAATACCTATGAATTTGGCTTCAATATCAGGTACAACACGAAAATTTATACTTCCCAGGTTCGTCCTGATGAAGGCTTTCTGAGCCACAATGGTGCCCCGATGGGTAACTTTGTAATGTCTTTGATTGTCACTAAGCAATTATGAGTTTTTCATTGTCAGGAGGACGATATCTACTTGCCCTCCTGAATAGCTGCGCTACAAGCTTTAATTAAGACACGGCACTGAAGTAGTAATGCTGAGTAATGAACCCTGGAGAAGACTTATTGATACTGATTCAAGCTAATCACACCACTTATATTCACCCTGATTGAAGGGAGCAGCGATTTACTCAAGCCTATTTTTGCTTCCAGCTCATAAGGTATGGAATCTTGATTTTGATTAATAAGGTCGACAGCAGCAAAGATAGACCCAACCAGGCTGGCAGTAGCATCCACAGCAATATCATCCTGACCGTAGGGAGCAATGGGCATGAGGTTGTTGGAGGTGCCTGTCAGCACTTTATGTCCTCCTAAGCGTAAGGTGTAATAAAGTCCTGATAGTGCCAGCTCACTATTGTTTGGGTTAAAGACCCTGAGGTGTATTCGAAACTTCAGGTTGTTGCCAGTTCTTGCGGGCAGTGGTTCTACTGCGATCACTTCTACCTCGGGTTTTTGAAAGTTAGGCGAAAGTGCTGCACAACCAGTGAATAGTGCCGTAATCAGTATTAACAGAGTGAGTCGATAGTATTTTGCCACTGTTATTCCTTAGTCTTCCTATCTGCTAGTTATTACACTGGGCTGCTGAACCTTAGCGTAATTAGTTCGAGCTTTCCGGTTCATTTGCCCAGTGATTACTAATTGACCCCTAAAGTTCCTGACATACCACAACTTCTTAGGTTATAACGGCAACTTTACGCAACATTATTGACTACCGAGACTCATTATGAAGACGTGGCTTGCAAGTTTGACAGCACTGGCACTGATATTGTTCTCGAGTTGGAGGTGGTTTTTACTTCCAGAGGTCGAACGAAATTTAAACAAAATAGGTTCTGCTGGTTATTCTGAGACCTCCGAGCAGGCTAGAACATTGCATAGATCACTTATTGTT
Source organism: Microbulbifer variabilis ATCC 700307 (assembly GCF_000380565.1). Classification (GTDB taxonomy): domain Bacteria; phylum Pseudomonadota; class Gammaproteobacteria; order Pseudomonadales; family Cellvibrionaceae; genus Microbulbifer; species Microbulbifer variabilis. The sequence continues at coordinate 214,721 of NZ_AQYJ01000025.1, read as the reverse complement.
GGTGACCTGCACGCGGATAGCTTCCTCTGGGCGAGAGATTTATCAAATGACGCCAGTTATGGTCATCTTGATTTACCCAGAGCCCGGCGCGGCAATCTCGGAATACAGGTTTTTACTTCAGTCACCAAGTCTCCCAGAGGGCAAAACTATCGTGAAAATTCTGCTGATGCCGGAGACAACATAACGCTATTAGCGGTCGCTCAAGGTTGGCCACCGAGAACCTGGAATAGCCTTTTAGAGCGTGCGCTCTTCCACTCCGAAAGGGCCACTGCTCTACAGGAATCTTTCCCGGAGCAGTTTCGCATTGTACACACCGCTGAAGATCTGCGCCAAGTCCTTCAGGCCCGGGAGCGAGGAGCCAGCACTCTCGCGGCAATTCTCGGTATTGAAGGAGCCCATCCACTGGAGGGTAAATTATCTAACATAGATCGCTTATACGATGCTGGTTTTCGGGTGATGGGATTACAGCATTTTTTTGATAATGAATTGGGTGGATCGCTTCATGGGCAAAGTGAAGGCGGTTTAACGGAGTTTGGAAGCCTGGCTGTTCAGGAGATGGATCGTCGTTCGATTATTATTGATGTAGCCCATTCTTCTGAAACCGTTGTTAGAGATGTGTTGGCACTGACAGAACGGCCTTTGATTGTTTCTCATACAGGATTGAAAGGCAGCTGTAACTCGCCGCGAAATATTAGCGATGACCTTATGAAGGAGATAGCTGAGCGTGGAGGCTTAGTAGGTATCGGTTTTTGGAAAGGGGCAGTTTGCGATAACAGCCCCCATAATATTGTTAAAACAATTCGCTATGCCGTAGAGTTGTTGGGAGTGGATCAGGTTGCTTTAGGATCAGATTATGACGGTAGTGTTGAGGTTTCGTTTGATGTTGGCGACCTGGATCTGTTGACTGGGGAAATGTTGAATCAAGGATTTACAGAGAGAGAAATCCGCAAGGTTATGGGAGAAAATATACAAGAGTTTTTCCTGAAGTATCTGCCCTAAAGCGTTTTAATTTGCTTCCTGAAGTGGCTATAGGGTGGGGTGTAATGGCGAAGTTGTGTGTTTATTACACGTGGAAGATGTGTGCAATGGCTTCGGGTTGTCCTTTCGGCACGTATGGCCAATTCTATTAATAACTAATGGAGATGTTATGTACAAAGGGAGCTGCCTTTGTGGAGGCGTTAAGATTTCTATCCGTGGTGGAGTGAAGGATATTATTCACTGCCATTGTTCCCTTTGTCGTAAGTCTAGCGGAACTGCCTTTGCTACCAATGGCTTCGTAGACGCAGGCGGATTAACAATTGATCAAGGGAGGCATCTGATCGGCTCATTCGAGCTTCGCCCGGGAAAGAGTCGGCACTTTTGTAAGGTATGTGCATCGCCGATCTACAGCTCAAATTCTGAAGACCCTTCAAGGTTCCGCCTTCGCCTTGGCATTCTTGATTCAGATATTCAGGAGCGCCCAATTTCTCACAACTTTGTAACTTCAAGGGCAAACTGGGACAGTCTGGATATCTTGCCTCGCTATGAGGCCCATGAGCCGAGTAGACGTAAGGGAGGGGCAGATTAGAATACATCCATTACTTTGATATTAGGGGTCAGGCTGATTAGCGATTGTCTGTGCCCCCAAGAAGGGGGCACAACAAAGTTCTTTAACAACAACTGCGATTCGCGCAGGAGTTATCTTGATTGTTGATACTAATTTTACCAGTACCTAAGTAAGTATTTTCTGATAGATAGAAATCTACAAATTGCTGCTCAAAATCTTCAGGCACCGATTTTTCTGCGAGCCCCGTCTGCAGCATCTTGGCCTGCCAAGCCTTCATTTTCGGAAAGTCCGCCAGGAAATCATATCCCGAATGGAGCTCAATAATGGCGGCACGATGTAGTATTGGTAGCCATGCGATATCGACGTCACTTAGCCTTGCGTCTTTAAAGAAAGGCCCATTTCCAATAGTTTTTTCGACTTTCTCAAGGGCTTTGTCAAGTTTGTTGCTACGTTCCTCCAAGGTCTGCTTATCGGCGCTACGTTGAGCTGAACATTGCACCAGGTAATGCTTTGCGGCCTGGTAACTCCAGGCCCTATCAAGGGCGCGCTGTTCAGGGCTGATGTCTGGTTCCAGGCGGGGGTAGATGTCATTTAGGTATTCAACGATTGCGTCGGACTCAAATAGAGCTATGCCACTTTCCGTTATGAGTACTGGCACTTGCCCGTTCGGAGACACATCCAGGAACCACTGTGGTTTGTCCTTAAGCCGGATGTATTGGATTTTGTAGGGAATCTTTCTGGCCTCAAGAAGAGCGGTCACCCGTTGTACAAAGGGGCAAATTTTAAAGCTAATGACCTCAAGCATTTTGATCCTCATCTCTAGTGTATATATCTATAAGACGGGCCACTCTTAAAAAGGACGATAAGATTTCAACAATTTCTGTATTTATTGGACTTAGGAACGTAGTCAATCACGGCTCCGTGACTATCGAGTGTCAGGTGGCAGCAATCCTCAAATAGACTGCGCAGTTCCCTTCTACTTTTTTGTACCCGGGACTTGACAGTAGAGTAGGGGATCCCATGTTCCTCAGAATAAGCCTTTTGCGACTGGCCATTTAGCTCGATTACTATCAGCAGTTCTGCCGATTGAGGTGGCAGCCCTTTAATGAAGGGTTCTATACATGCCGATAAACTTTGTTGTGTATTGGTGTCTTCCTCTATCGTAAAAGAATCGTCTAGGGTCACCTCTTTTACTCTTCCTTTCTTACGATAGAAGTCAATCACCGCGTGATTGGCGACCTGAAATAACCAGGACTTGATACTCTTTTGGTCTCTGATCGTATGGATATTCTTGTGGGTTCTGATCAGAATCTCCTGAAGAATATCATCCACCATATCGGGTGATGAGATCCTGGAATGGAGGAAAGCTTTGAGGGCTGCGCTGTATTTCTTCCAGATAGAATCAATGGTCATATTTCATTACTGCTTTTCAGTCTCTCCGCAGAGGGTCATAAGCTTCACGGAGCAATAAAAATTATAGTTGCCGCAATACTAGCGGCATTTAATTGAACCATATGATTTTAGCAATGTTACGCTGTCAATCATATTTAAAGGCCATATAGCCTAGTGAAACTGGTAGCCGCCGTTCGTATTCTCGATTGCAAACAATATTAGAATCCTATGTGTCAGCAATTATTGGAAGGCATGCGGTTTGGGGTGGTGGGGGATAGTAGCATAGTGTCTTGAGAGCGCATTTAGAAATGTGACTTTCCTAAATGCTAAATGCAAAGCGCGGTGTATAAAAGTAAAGCATTTTACAGAAGTGATGATCTTAATCTAATTCTTCTTTTTCTGGATAATGATGAGCTTGATAGGTTGGAGACCCGCCGATTATGAACTGAAGTTGTCATGTTAATCCTAGCGGGCCTGTAATACGATATATTTCCTAAAGTGCCATAGGATGTAATCCGCTCTAAAGTCTAGGGACATGAGAAATCTAATGCCGTGTTAGACCTGATCTCCGGCTTGCTTCAAACAGGAACCAAGCCCGTTTTTCCGACTGATCAATAAATTCTTCCAGTAAACTCGCTGTTGCAACATCATGGTGGTCATCACACAACTCATGCACTTCACGCATAAAAGCAACAAGCTCCTGATTGTCTTCGCATAATTCCGCTAGCATGTCTTGTGGGTCTACAAAGTCGGAGTTGTTATCAGTTGAGCGTTGCAATTTGGCGATATGACTTATGGAACGCAATGTGGTGCCTCCCAGCTTGCGCACACGTTCAGCCAGCGCGTCGGTCATGTCCAATACTTCTTCTGACTGATCATCGAACAGCAAGTGGTAGTCGCGAAAGTGTGGGCCGCTCACATGCCAGTGGAAATTCTTGGTTTTCATAAACAGCCCGAAGGTATCTGCCAGCAATGTATTCACTGCGCTGGTAATGTCTTCACGCGCGCTCTCACTCAAGTCTGTTGGGGTATTGAGTTGTGCGAGCTCTTTAGTACGCAGCGTTTCTCTTGCTGACTTTCTCATAGTAAACCTCGTGTCTTTCACGTTCAGAAAAGGAGAGAAACCAAAATGAAGAAAAATATGCCAATCAGGCTAAGGGTAGACAGTGGTGACGTGACTAGCCATTCGCGATATTCAAGAAGCAGGTTGGTATCTGGGCGGGTGTCAAATCTTAAGCGTTAATAACAGTAGTGCAAGGTACCTATAGTATATTAAAAGGCATCGATTAGTATATTAAAAGGTATCGATCTTCTGGTTAAGGTTGGCACAAGAAGGCTGTTAGAGGAATTTATATGGCTCCCATCAATGTGTTGGCTTTGTGTGGTAGTCTCAGAACAGAATCTTTTAATAAAAAGCTGATGCATCAAGCCATTCAGTTAGCGCCGAAGGAATTAGAATTTTACCTTGGGAAAATTGATGATATTCCTTTGTACAATGAAGATGTAAAGAATGTTGGTTTTCCAAAAAGTGTTGATCAATTAAATCAGCTTCTCTTTGCTTCTGATGCCGTGCTGATTGTCACGCCAGAATATAATTATTCAATGCCTGGGGTGTTAAAGAATACGATTGATTGGTTGTCTCGGTATGAACCACAAGGGTTTTATAATAAGCCGGTTGCAATCATGGGGGCTAGCCCTGGCCGTATGGGTACTTGTCGGTGTCAGTATCATTTGCGGCAGGTGATGGTGTTTTTGAAAGCGTGGGTTCTCAATGAGCCAGAAATTATGGTAAGTGATGCCTCCAGGGCTTTCGATCAGTATGGGCGATTGGTCGATGATAGGGTTGAAAAGCTCGTGCAAAGCCAGATGCAGAACTTATCCAGAATGGTCCACCGGGGATGAGGAGCAGGGTGGTAAATTCCGCCTTCGTTTATAAGAATTACATACATACATTCATAAATATGATCCATTTAGAGAGATATTATCTTGATTTGCGCTGAGTAGATATGCCTATTGCGATGGGGTATCTTGCATTCGATATTTATCATCTCTAGTCTCTGGATGCTAGATTTTATGTGAGTCAGGCAAAAAGGAATTGCGATGAAGAATTTTATGGTTAGAGCTTGGGGATCGAATAAATCAATCTTATTATTTTTGGCTTTAATGTTAATTTTCAGAAGTGCTGTAGCTGATTGGAGCGATGTGCCAACAGGTTCTATGAAGCCGACAATTGTTGAAGGTGATCGAATCTTTGTCAATAAAATGGCTTACGATGTTCGTGTACCGTTTACACATTTTTCCCTTTATCAACTTTCCAACCCAGATAGGGGGGATATAGTAGTTTTTGATTCTAAAGCTTCCGGAAAGAGGCTAGTAAAACGTGTTGTTGGTGTTCCAGGGGATAATGTTAGGATGAAAAATAATATTTTAACAATTAATGGGCAGCGGCTTGATTATGAGCTTGTTAAAGCTGATGGTGATAGCCTGGATAAAAAAGAAAATCTGCTAGGTGTTGAGCACTTCGTCAGAGTTGACAAACACTCTTCCCCAATGTCGAGTTTTAGCGCTGGCACTATCCCCTCAGGTTATTACTTAGTCCTTGGAGATAACAGAGATAGCAGCGCTGATTCCAGGGTCATAGGTCTTATTCCCCGAAAGGAAATAGTCGGCAGGGCAAGTCGTGTTGTTTTTTCTCTGGACTATGAGAATCGCTTTCTTCCTCGTAAAGCGCGTTTTTTGAAGTCGTTGTAAATTTTAAGGGCAACCTGGAAGAGGCATAAACTTCAAGGGAGGGGTTTGGATCTGAGGAGTATATTTAATCGTAATTAGTAAGTGCGTGGAGTAGGGTTTCGCCAGTAACTTAACCCAAATGCGTATTGTTGGGCCATATTTAGTAAATCATTTGAGGGAATTTATGACTGGTATGGCCGGATCTACCGAAGGGTTGCTTGACTCTTCATTGAGTGATGAGTTTCTTATGTAAGCTGCCAACTTTTTGATCAAGTTAAAACTGAGTTGAAGTGGGGCTGGGACTTCAAATTTTGAGGAAAAAAATATAGAGAAGCGTTCCTACTAGAGGGGACAATAACTATCTAACTTTGAAGTACTGTGTGGTGCCGGCGATCTAATGTTCAGCGTTTATGTCACCACCAAAATCCTGCAGACCGATGGCGGTGAAGTGGTAAACGTCGCTAACCATGTAGCGGGCCTGGTATCTGACTGCATTGTCGAAGTGGCCAACCGCCTGGCTGTGCATAGCTCTATTGCGGCGATGGCGATACCGAGTGGGTGATACTGGCTGTGGTGTTCAGTATTGAAGTGGGCGTATTGCCGGTGCGAAAGCCCGAATTATAGAGCCATGGCTTACATCTACAGAAATTCCCCCCTAACTTATTGATTTAATTATGGGTAAAATGTGTTCAAGAGCGGGAGGTCGAACCAGACGACTTGAGACGATGGCTCACTATCTCTGGTTGTTATTTAGGCAATAGTTTATAACCTGCTGTAAATAAAGGCTTTTCTGCGGAGCTTGGAGGCTCCCTCCCAGAAATAGTGGCCAAATGGATAGTGAGCCACTAGCTCTTTATTAAACTGTTAACCCTATCCATACATTGAGCTATTTTCATGGAAGCAGAGATACTAGATCGACCACCATTGTCAGGAGATTTTGAAGAGCATAATTTCTCAAAGTCTGGAAATACTGTGTGGGTTAAATTCTTCGATGAAGAGTATCTAGAATGGGTTGGGGTTTTCAGTCAATCAGGCTGGAGTTCCTTTAATACCGTTCTTCGGGTTCCAGGAGAGAAATTGTTTCTTGTTGTTGCAGGTGGGCAAGGCTACTTTGTCGATCCCAATTCTAGAGAGATTGTTTCAACCACAGAATGGGATGGTATTGATAATATTATCTACAACGAAGAAACTGGATTCTTGGTAGCTACAGACGGCCTTTGCCTCGCCTTGTTCAAAGGGTCTAATCTACATTGGTCCGGTGAGCGAGTATCGGCTGATGGTATTAGCTTTACCGGGCAGTCTGGCCCGATTGTAAAAGGGGTTCTTAACGACCTTACTGACGAAGGCTGTGAATTCACTTTTAATGCAAGTACCTGCGAGTTCAAAGCTGCGTGGATACTAGCAGACAATTGGGGTTAACACGCAAAGGCAGCCGACGCATAAATACGCGGCTGCTTTGAGCGTTAAGCCAAACCAGAATTGAAGTTATGGATAAAATCGAATTACAGAGAAAAACTAAAGCTAAAAACGGTAAGGTTGAGGCCTACTGGTTTGAGAACGAGAGTATCGGGTTACAGAAAACATTATTTCATCGTATAACCATACCTCTAGAACCTTTTGATTCAGGTCTTGAGTATGAGGAGCAGCCACTATCAACTGAAATAGTCTTGGACTGGTACGAGTTAAACTTAGAGAATTCAGCGGAACTCGATGGGGCTAATTTATCACACGAGTCATACCCAGAAGCAGAAGGTTCGGTTTATGTCGGTTGTGCTCACAATTGGTGTAATGTAAAAGAGCTAGTGTTTTCTAAAGCAAATGATGGCCGCTATGAAATAAAAGGTTCCGTTGTCGTTGAATTTGAGAATGAGGGTGTGGCTCAAAATGAGCCGTTCACTTTCGAAACAACAATCGAGGTAGTCACGGCTTAACAAGCGGCTGCTGTCGGACTGCCAAAAGTGTCACTCATTTTGCTGATGCAAAAGCAGCGCCACTTTTTCTCAGCCGCAGAGCCGGGCGTTATGCATCTTTTGGGGAAGAATATTGATTTTCTATTTTGTTGTTAGTTCTATAGCCTCAGTTATCTGACTCGGTGGACTTGGTTATTTGCTGAAAATATCTTTAAATAAATCGAATACAAGAACCACGCATAGCTTAGGTTCGATATCCGTATTTTTTTCTGCTTTCGCTAAAGCTGTATTCTTACCTACCAAAATTGGTAATTCAGCAGTAGAAATTAACGTTGCTAGGTTTAGCCTACTGGCTCTTATTGTGTTTTTAGTAAGCTTTAATTTGTGTGTAAGGGAATTCATTCATATATATGCATAACAAGCCGCTCAAAGTTCAGCCGCGTTGCGGCTTGAACCTCCGTTTCGGCGCTCGTTTTTGGGTTAACGCTACGCTACCCGAAAACGTTTGTCTTCACTTCGGCCCTTTAGCGGGGCGTTATGCGTAAAGGAAGTACCGAGTGAGTAATGAAGATTGGTATAGGAACGAAGAGTGGAGTGAAGAAATTGAAAGCATGTTCTTCGAGAAGCTTAAGCGTGCTCGCCGAAAAGAACAGTATTTGCGGATCCAGGCTTGTACCATTGCCAGCACAGAGCCTGATGTTGCACTTTCACTACTAGAACAATACTTCCAGCTAAAAGATGACTTCGATCATGCTCGGGCTTACTGTGATATGGCGACTGCATATATCGCTAAAGGTCAAATCAAAAATGCAATCAGCTCTTATGTTAAGGCATTAGAGCGAGAGTCGGTATTTCCAAATCTAAAAACCGAAGCATATATTCTCTACCCAATGCTCATCGTGGAGTATAAGCTTACTGACTTGTATCAGTCTGCCAACGAAGCTCTAGATGAGCATCAGGAGCGGGTAATGTTTCCCGTCGATCATTTTCGGTGGCATGCTGCAAAGGCAATCATTTCCGCGGATAGCGGTAACAACGAGCAGGCAGTCAATCATGCCGGCCATGCACTTGACGCTGCTCAAATCAAAAAGTCAGGTTTTCGTTTTCATCAAAGCCTTGGCTTGGTGGGCAAAGAATATAAAGGCGTGGTGAATGAGCTTCGTGCCATATACGCATAACAAGGAGCTCAAGCAAGGACGCGCTAACGCGCGCCGCTTAGCTTGGTGTTATGTATCAATATGAAATACGAGAGATATCAAAGAGTGCATTTGATTCTATCCAAGATGAGAATGAAAGGCGCAAACGACTCACTGAACTCGATCGTGATATTGAGGCTGAGTTAAAGGAGGTTATCGCTAACAAAATGCAGGACATAGTCGACAACCTTAATCGCCACGGTCACTCTCTAAAACGTAATATCTCTTTAGAAGATATTGATGAGACAGATTTCTGCGAACGCCACAATGACCGAACATGCGGCTTCAGAGTCGATAGTACTGTAACAATTTCTTCCGGCTACAATGGTGCCAGTGACTGTGACTATCAAGCTAAAGAATAAGATACTTAACAAACGCAAGCAATATGCTACGGCCCTTCGGGCCTCCGCGGGACGTCCAACGCTATGCACATTTTGTGCAGGTCGCTACGCTCCCAGTTTCGCACAAAACGTGCAGAGCATTGGTCGCCCCTGTTAGGGGCGTTATGTGTAAACGATGAAGAAAGTATATCTCTACGGTTTTAACGGTACGTACTCAGGAGAATCGAAATACAACTGGAGTCCTCCCGAGAAAGGAGATAGTCACGACTGTCTTCTTTTTCTTCGGAAAACCGAAGATGCAGTTAATTTCGAGGCCGCCACACTCGAAATTGCTAACTTCGGCTTTGTGGGTGTCAGCGATCTAAAAGGTAACAGCCTAAAAGTCGAGGCTTTAAATTCTGATCTTCATAAAGGGTTTAGGAGTTTTTACGAAAGTGCTCTTCACGATGGTAGCTGCCTTATATTCTACCCAAACACATAATAAGCCGCAGCAATCGCTCCCGTTGGTCGCTGGGACAGCCAAAACTGTCTGCTCCTGTGCGGGGCGTTAGTTGCTCTTAATGAAGATGATGAAACATAAATGCCCACACTGTAATAAAAAGGTGATTTCGAATTGGGGTAAATTCAATTCCAGCGCGTTGCACCCTGCCATTTGTCCAAGTTGTGGTGGTTACTCTAAGCAGCACTACGCTGGTACAGCACTTGAGAGCTTACTGGTAACTTTTGGTGTTCCCGTAGTCTTGCTATGGTCTCTCTTCGCTAAAACCTGGTGGCCAGTCTTTGCCACTGTGTTGGTTGTTATATCTAGCGGTATTCTTAAATTTTTATACGTCCCGATGGTTGTGGTTGACCTACAGGCAGCCAAAAACTATCACTGGTTTGCTTTTGGGTGCTTAGTTATAGTTCTAGCCTGGGTCTCCTATGAGGCACTTGGAAGTTAAGCAACTAACAAATCAATTAACTACGCGCCTTCGGCGCCGGACAACTTACACTGCGCTTCGCTACGTTCCGGCTGCTGGTTATTGAGGCGTTATGCAAAACTAGAGAAACAGAATGGCCTGTGCTGAAACATTCGCGACATTAAGGATATTCTCAGAAGTAATGCATCCTGATGATATTGGTTCGGCGCTTGGAATAAGCTCAACTGATTCGATACCTAGAGATCCTAATTCAAAGTACAAGCCGAGAAGAGAGCAAAATTTCTGGTCCAGAACTACAAAAGATGATTTTGACTCGACAAATAACGTAGAACATTTGGAATTTTTAGTGTCATTAGTGTCCGATAAAGACACCATTCTATCTAGCCTTAGGGAAAAGGGCTGTTTAACTGATATTTTTTGTTATTGGGATTCCACGGGTCAAGGAGGACCAATTTTGAGCGTAGAGATGATGAAAGAGCTAGTGAGGTTGGGTCTAGGGGTTTCATGGGATATCTACTTTGATGATGAAGGAAATGCATAACAATGTGCTCAAGATCCGACGCGCAAAAAGCGCGCGCGTCTTAGCACGGCGTTATGCAACTATATGAATTTTCAAAATATACACAAGAAGATGAAGTACATTTGTCTAGCATTGTTCCCGGTTGGTTTCATTATCGGCGGGATCACCGAAATTCCAAACAGTACAGAACGAGCAGCTAACTACTTATTCTTCGTTGGAACGATATTCATGATCTCATACTGCTTAAATGGTATTGAAAGAGGGAAGATTGAGCTGCTTTCTTATACAGATAAACTCGATAAGAACAAAGAGCCGGTGCTCTTTTGGTTATTTGTTTCAGGTATTTTGTTCTGCTCAGTTGTAGCGGCACCAGTTTTATTGTACAGAGTGTTTGCATAACAAGCGCAGGTTGTCGGACTGGTTTTCCGTTACGCTCCAATCCAGCCGCAACTGCGGGCGTTATGTGTCACCGTTAGCACAAGCTTGGATATTCAACAGAAATATGGATTTTTAATAGGTCGCATGAAAAGTTGGTTTATACCCGTTTCAATTGTTTTTCTTCTGCTTGTACTTGCTGTGGTCGTGCCGGCCATCATGCTTCAGTTAAAAATAGATAAGTGCTTAGATAGTGGCGGTAAGTTCATGCATGACAGTAAAGAGTGTGAGGTCGTAAAGTAGTTAATGTATCCAACACATAACAAGTCAATCAATGTCGCCCCTTCGGGGCTGGACCTCCGCACTGCGTGCTCCGGCCCATTATTGAGGCGTTATCACCGACTTTTTCATAGCTGGTAGCTGCTCTCTATAGCCCTGTGGATATGTCGTCGAAACTCCAGCGGAAGCTGAACATAAAGCCTCGCAAGCAATGGCGGAAACGGAATCTGCGCAAAGTGGTGCCTTAGTTCCACCCCGTAAACCTCCGCCAAGGTGATACCCACCGCCTCGCACCATACCGGCAGCAGCTCTGCTGGAATCCGCTGAGCCCCGGTTTCCATTCTTGAAATCTGCGAAGGCGCAAGCCCCAGCCTCTGGCTCAGCTGTGCCCCCGTCATCCTTTCCCGTTTCCTTGCTTCGCGCAGGCGCTTGCCCAGTGTGCCTGGCTCAAACATCAACTATCTGCCGTACCCTCACGTAATCCCATAAATTGCGATATTAGAAATTTGACAGCATTTTGCATTGCTAGATTAGGAATAATCCAGAATATCTATTTAAGAACAGTGATTTAACTAGTAGCGTTGGGATGTTTGTCGCCAAAGGCCTGAATAAAGCACTGAATGGACTCAACGGTGACAAGCCGCTGCTACTTAGTTCTTTTGTAGCAGTGAGGGTTTTGTAGTTCCTACAGGAGGTGGACCATGCCAATGACTGCTCATATTCAACAACTTCATCATGTCACGAATCTATGTGCCGGCCTGGAATGGATTGCGGATTGTCCGAATCATCCGGCCCGTAAAGCCTTGCTGCAGCTTATTGGCGAGGAGGTAGGGCAAGTGCTTCAAGGCGTTATCTTTCCCTATGAGCAAAAGATTCCAGGGGGAAGCCTGCCTAGGGATGAGGCGGCCTAACAAGTTTTAGGGCTGGTGCTGTGAGAAGCATCGGCCTGATACTTAAGTCAAAGCCTTACACTAATACATGGGTGTGCTGCAGCAGTCATCAGATAAACGGATAAGACGGAATACTTGCGGAGCGAGCCAACCTTAACTAGGTGTTAAATGGCTGAAGGGTATAAGTAGTCATAGTTTAATGAGGGCACGCTAGTAAACCAGCGTTGCCAACTCAGATATCCTTGCCCCCAGTTCTCCATGGCACATGCTGCTATCATGACTGTGCCGTCCAAGAAGCTTACTTGTTTCAATTGTCTACATGTAAGTTTCAGACAGTGACAGTAAACCAACCTCGCAGCTTCCCTCTGTATAAGAATGTGCCCTGACTTTTTTCCCTGCCATATAACCAGCTAAAGCAATACTTAAAAGCTTTTCTGTATCTTCACCATGGAGGGAATGTGTAATTTTGGCAATTCTGTTACATGACGGCTCAATCTGGGCTTTGGAATCTTCAGAAAAAATTAATCTTGTAACTTTCTCTCCCTCGAAAACGTATACTTTTACTGCATCTAGTGTTCCGTAAGCGATATCCCCTGCTGTTGCCAAAACGCAGGCTGACTGTAAAGCTACAAATAGTGCGAATTTCTTTAGTTTCATATTTACTGCCTAGGCTTATTTAAAATTTGCTTAGGCTATACTGCAGCCAGCTTCTATGCAAGGTTGCAATATTATGCCGTAACCATTTTCTGCTGTATTGGCAATCTAGCATGAAGTCTTTCAAATTGAGCTTTTATACCGAGTGTGCTATGTGCCAATTTTCACTCTATATTTTTTCTAGCCGATATTTCTATATTTGTTTTATTTTGAGGGAAAATTTTTTGGAGAGAAAGGTGAGATTTTGCTCTGTGGGTCAGAGTCACTCATTCCCCTTGTCTATTGACTGCCTGTAGAAATAAACTGTATGTATATACAGTGTTTAGGTATTCCAGCATGAAGCTTTCCCCACTCTATGGCCGCGGCGTTGCCTGTGGCTTCCCTTCGCCCGCTGATGACCACAAGGAGGCAGCTCTAATCCTGGACGAGCATCTGATCACCAAGCCTGCGGCAACTTTTATGGCACGGGCTAATGGGGATTCAATGATGGGGCTGGGCATCTTCGATAAGGATCTGTTGATAGTCGATCGCTCGTTAACACCTGCCCACGGTGATGTAGTTGTGGTTGCCCTGGATGGCCAGCTGACTTGTAAAGTGCTGGATCGGCAGCGGGGACGGCTCCTTTCCGCCAATGAAAAGTACCCCGCTATCCCCATTTGGGAGGGGCAAGAGCTGGTAGTAGAAGGGGTGGTGAAGGCTTCTGTACGCTACCACTGATCACACTGAATGCTGGTTCTCGTGGATTGCAACAGCTGTTACGACAGCTGTGAACAGATATTTCGGCCCGACCTACGCGGGCGTCCTGTAGTGGTTCTCTCCAACAACGATGGCTTTGTGGTGGCGCGCTCCAAAGAAGCGAAGCTATTAGGCATCGGCGACCTTGAGCCATTCTTTAAGGTTGAGCACTTGTTGCGTGTGCATCGGGTCGCAATCTTCTCTAGTAATTATCCGTTGTATGGCGATATCTCCTACCGGGTAATGACAACCCTGCGAGAGTTTAGCCCCAATGTGGAGGTATACAGCATTGATGAAATGTTTATGGACCTTCAAGGGCTGCAAGAGGAATGGCTGGATTATGGCCGCAAGATCCGCGGCACACTCTGGCGGGATATTCGTATGCCTGTGGGTGTGGGTATTGCGCCCAGTAAAACACTGGCCAAGCTAGCTAACCGCGCAGTAAAGAAGATTCCTAAATGTGAAGGCGTATGCGCACTTGATACTCCAGGGAAGTGGCAGTGGATACAGCGCCGTACTGCCGTCAATGATGTCTGGGGCATAGGCCGGCGACTGTCCAAACGCTTGGCCGATTTTGGCATACAGACAGCCTATGACTTGGCGCAGGCCAACCCGAAAATATTGCGCCGTCATATCAATGTGAACATAGAGCGAACGATAGAGGAGTTGAACGGGGTTCCCTGCCTTCGTTTGGAGGAGGAGCCCCCAGATAAGAAACAGATCTATTGCACCCGCTCCTTTGGTGAAAAACTCACAGACTTACAGCCGATACTGCAGGCTGCCACCTTATATGCGAGCAGGGCAGCGGAGAAATTGCGAGCGCAAAAATCGCTCGTAAAGTCGATTCATGTATTTCTGCATACCTCGCCCCATGAGCCCAACTACTACAGTCGCAGCACCGTTGTGCAGACTCCATACCCCACCGATGATACGCGAATAATCGTGCGGCTGGTGAGAAAGGTCATTGCCGGCCTGTATCGGTCAGGGTGCCGCTTTATGAAAGCTGGAGTGGGGCTTGTCGAGATTATCCCGCGCGCGCTAGGGCAGGGTGATCTATTCACGCCAGGGCAATCGGTAAGGGCTGCGGAGACTATGCAAACCATTGATAGCATCAACCGCAAGTTTGGTCGCGGGACGCTATTTCTAGGGGCCGAGGGCATCCAGAAAAAATGGAAGATGCGGCAGGCTTATACATCGCCTGCCTATACCACTAGGTGGGGGGATTTGCCGTGGGTGGTGATTTGAGGAGCGAATAGAGACGCCCCTGATTTTAATGAACTTAGTTGGTATTGCCGAATTTACAATGGGCGGGTTAACCCCGCGTTAATTGCCCCCAAGAGTAGAACTATGATAATGGCAAATATTATTGGTGTTGAAAAAGCGAAAAAAGTACCTCGGGATTCTAAATATTCAACCAATGAAAAAGCGACTAACATACACAGGCATAAAAAAAGATATATAGGGATATCGCTGGAAGGAAAGAAAGAGAAATAAATTCCTAAGCCAACTCAAAGAATTATATATGGAATTACAAAATATTGTATGATAAATATTAATGTCGCTTTAGGTTTAGATGTTCTTTTTTTTAACGCCCCGAATATTCCTAATTTTCCCGGAGGTACTGACGATGAACGAAAAAATGAAAATTGTTGTAAAAATTAGAATGTCAACATCTGGGGGGCGAGATCAATTTGAAATCTTTCTAAAAGGTTAATTATAGGTTCAGAGATTAATGTGTGATGTGCATCTAATCCGTCAAGAATAAACCCCTTCCATTTGAAAATCGTATCAGAGAGAGGTGAATGAACTCACAGTTAGAAAAAGGGAAAGCACGAAAAACCCTTTTTCATGAAAGAGGATTTCTTCCAAATTTTTTTTGCATCCTCGAAGTCTTGTTTAATATTCATGCCTGGCAGGTATTGCAGTGATAATATCTTTGGTTGCTATATCTCAAATTCATCTTTGTTCGATAAATAGATGAATGTAAGTATATCTTTTCATAGCTTTTGAAAGCTTTTTCGAAGGGTAGCCTCGCGTATAGGCAGGCCCAATAAATTCTGATTTTTAATCGAAATAACAAGTGCTGTTATTAGTAGTTAAGTTCGTATTTTTATATCAGAGGTAAGCGTCATAGCTCCGGCATGTTCTATTGAAAATATTTAACGGGGATGTCTCCATATGTAAGCTGGTATAGCTTTATCATCACCTGATAAAAAAATGTAGGTGAAAGGCCTTGATAACCCTATGCTCAGAATCTAGTAAGCAATACTTTGTAAGCTTTACTAAATGTTGATGAATAGATCAAGATCATGAAAAATCGACTCGCTGGTCGTTCTCTTTGGGACTGGCTGCAGTTATTGATTGTCCCAGTCGTATTGCTCATTGGCGGGTGGTACCTGAGTGATCTTATAGAGCGCCGGCAAGAAAAATCTGAAGATAAAAAATACCAGCGTACTGAATTAAGACATTATCTAGATGCTATGAATAAATTACTGGTTGACTATGATTTAAAATGTGTGGACTATGCATTTAGTGAATATTGTATTTCCTTAAGTGATAAGGATAAGGAAAGAGTTAATTCTGCTTATCAAAGTGCTATGGCAATGACGGCGAGTGTAATCCATATTTTAGATGGCCCTTTGAATAGCTTGGTGTTGTCTTATTTGTCAAAAATAAAAATAAAAAAATTGATCACCGATGGAGATGTTTTTAGAGGTTTAAGTCTAAAAAAGGCTAAACTTTTCAGGTTGAAATTAGATAACATCAATCTGTCGGACGCAGACCTTTCTCAAATAAATATGTATACGTCTAGTTTGAACTCGGGTAATCTGTCTAAAGTGAATTTTTCAAGAGCGGTAATATCAGATACTACTTTTAATGATGCTCTCTTCCTTAATGTGGATTTTTCACAGGCGACAATAATAGACTCTAGTTTTGATGGGGCTAAAATAGGTGATTTCATTATGGATATTCGTTTTGAAAATTCTTTTAAAGAGGCGAATATATATAACACAGGTTTTGAGGGGGCTGCTATAGTGGGTGCAGATTTTTCAGGGGCGAAAATAGAATCAGTTAGTTTTGATCGGGCTTTCATGTATGGTGATACAAGTTTTTCAAAAGCGTCGGTATCATACACAAGCTTTAAAGAGGCTGATGTGTCGAATGTGAATTTTTCAAATGCGTTAGTGTCACACGCAAATTTTAAAGAGGCTAAAATTGAGACTGTAATTTTTTTAAAGACAAATCTGTCTGAGGTTAATTTTGAAGAGGCAAAAATAGCTGGGGCGAATTTTTCTAGATCGAAGCTTTTTATGTCTAGTTTTATTAAGGCTAAACTGCATGGTTCGAGTTTTTCAGAGGCGAAATTGAGGAAGTCTAGTTTCCATAATGCTGAGCTGTACCGTTCAGATTTTTCAGGGGCGGATCTAAGGCTTTCTAATTTTAATGGGGCTTTTCTGAATGGCGTCAATTTTAAGGGGGCCAATCTTGGGTTTGCGTCATTTGTGGGGGCCAGTTTTCCTAATACGAAGTTAGGTAAAATAAAACTTTTTTGTACAAATCTAATCGGAGCAGATCTATCTGAGGCAGCGATTGAAGCGAAAAATCATTTTGCTTCTCAGAAGCGTGGTGAAGTTATTTACAGTAGTAAAAATAATTGTTCTGAGTTTCTTGGTGATTCCAACCCTCTTTTTTTAATAAAGTGCAAGACAATACTGCCAGCTGATTGGGAGGGAGCTCCAGATTCTTGGTGTGACGTTATGGGCTCCGCAGCTGAAAAGGAAAATTGTAAATGCAAAATGCCAGGTAAAAATGCCGAGTAAGATTGCCCCGGTTACCTGTTGCGGTGTCATTGTTAGTGTATATGTCGAAAATGAGATTAAAAAGGAATGAACGATGAATACAATTATTCCATTGACTCTGCATCAATTTTCACCGTGCCGCGTCAACCATTAGATGGGCGTGGCTACAAAAACGGATGTGTGATATCAGGCAGAATGACACCTGATAGGTAGCTGCTATCTTCCCGCTTCCATAGGATGAGAGTTCGCGAAGTCGATTAGCTTTGCCCAGTACTTTGTGTAAGCTTTCGTTTGTTCTTTCAGGTAGCCATAGTGGCCATAGATTTGCCGCTGGCTTGGCAATTTATACTCCAGCAAAAAAATGGGCGATATGGGGTTGAAGTCAGCTTTTGTAAGAACATACACATACAAAATTTGCAGTACTTCATGGTTGAAAATTTGGTTGATGGTGCTGCGAGTCCTTCTGACTAGACATAATCACAGTTGGGGGAGTGATGTGGTTAAAAGCTACACCTGAGGTTTATTCGGGAAAGTGAGAAATTTAGAGGGTGCACCAAATATGCACCGAAAGGTATCTAACTTATTGATTCTAAATGAGTGTGTGGTGCCCGGGGCCGGACTTGAACCGGCACGGCCGTGAAGCCGGGAGATTTTAAGTCTCCTGTGTCTACCAATTCCACCACCCGGGCAGTTCCTTTGCGAGGGGGACCTTAGCTTTTTGCTCTGTCCTTCATCCTCACTTCCAGCGCAATTCACAGGACTTTGCGATGAAAAGGAAAATGGAGGCTAGGGTCGGAATCGAACCGGCGTACACGGAGTTGCAGTCCGCTGCATGACCACTCTGCCACCTAGCCTTTTATTTCACACTTAGTGCGAAATGGAACGCTGCGAATTCTATCTGATAAATCTGAAAAATCCTAGCGTTTTCTTATACTTACGTGCACTTGGCTGCGTAAGAGGCCGCTATTCTATGGACTCCCGGAGATTAGTCAAGCGTTGATTTCAACATTATGAAAAAGAAAGGTGAAAAAGTCGGGAAAGTTCCTGTGGAACGGTTAGGCAGAAGGCGTAATAACTTTTAGCACTGCTCCCAATGAACCTATTTCCATTTGTTCTAAATTTATTTTCAGCGCTGCTGGCAATCTTTCATGTGTGTTCGATACTGTCTTTATCTGGCTAGCACGTCTCCCCCAAAACGTGTTTAGTAGCGCCGGTAGAGCAGACTGAAATGGCTTGCTCTCTGTGTAGCAAGGATGAAATCCTCCAAGTTTCACTCCTAATGGTCTTGGCCCTGACGCTCTCCCCCCCCGTCGTCAGGGCTTTTTTTTATTTGCGTTTTGGCGTTTTACCGACCCTCGTCGGTAAGGTTTTCCACCGCCAGGGTTTTTATAGGTTGGCCCGCAGCTTGTTCGGATAGCTCACGGAATCGTTCCAGGGTCACTTCTCCCCGGGTGCTTGCCAGCTCCCGCGCTACATTATCAATACTGGCTTTTCCGCCGCTAGCCTTTCGAATTTCATTATCCAGCTCCAGCATAACTACGGCAGCACGGGCAGTGACTGGGCCCGAAGAGCGTCTAACCAAAAGAGAGGGGGCCTTTTTGCCCCAGCGTGCTAGTTTATCCATAGCCTCCCGGTAGCGGTCCTCACTAATTCCGCCGGTGCGACGTAGGATTTCAAGCGAGTAAAATTCAGCCAAGCCTTCAACAATCCAATCGCTCCGATCGTCCCCATGGATGCCTGTACCGACGTGTACCAGCTCATGGATCATGCTGCTGGTACGATTTCCACTGATTAGTGGTCGATCAGCATGCATAAATAATGATCGGGTACCTGATAAGCCGCCACGCCACATTGGATCATCTGCTGTAACGATCAATAAGTGATCGGGAAAAAGCGGAAAAATTTTCTTTAACTCCGGCAGGTTCCAGTTAAGGAAGGCGAGGATATCCTGGCGGTGTATATTTTGGTCTTTGGGGCCGGAAATCCGGGTTTCGGTTCCCGCGATGATATCCTGGCGGCTGCCAATCTTGCCCACGATCATCCACCCTTTGGGCCTTACAAAGCGACGTTTAGGATCAGATAGCCGGTATAGATTATTTTCAATCTTTGGATAGGGCAGGGCGGATGACCAGCCTTTGGGCATGTCTAGCTTTAGGCGTGCATTTGAACGCCCACGGCTGGTCGCAGAGATGGGGGCTATTAACTTGTCACTGCGGAGGATTGCCCAGTCTTCGGTAATTCTGGAGTCATACCCGCCATTGCTCCTCTGGTTGTCTATCACAAAGCTGTAGCTGAGCTTTGCCTGACGGCCTTTAGGGCGCCAGACTGCCTTGTCACCTTTAACCTCAAGAGGGTCTGTACTTTTAAGATCTTTGTAGCGACCCGAACTTAAATTGATCGTGAGTTTACTGGGGATACTCTTCCCGCTAAGTGCCAATTCCACCCGCGCGAGTTTGGTTTCCGGGTCTATTTTCGCTGTGTAAAGCAAGTCATAAGCCCAGGTGGCCGGGGTGATAGAAAGGAGGAGTATGGAGAGAGTAAACAGTCTTGTAAGCATCATTTTTTGGCAGGAAATCCAACAAGTTGAGATTTGGACAGCTTCCAAGCCTACAGGTGCCCAAGTGTCACCTTCAAGCAAATTGGCGAGAGTAAGGCACCTGTGTCTATCAGCTCCCGGTGACTGAAGTTATCAATTAGCATTAAACACTAATAAAAAGTATACACTTATAAAGTCGTTATCAATGTACAAATCTGACAACACCAGAAATATCCCCATTCTTTGTTAATCAATAACGGGGGAGAAGGGTTATGAGCCCTGATTTACGAGGTCGTAAACCATGTGTGTAAAGGAACCGGTAGTGGGTTTTACGCTGAACGTTTGATTTTTTCCTGTACTAACCAATAGGAAACGCCCAGTGCGATAGTGACCATGGCGATACCTATGATCTGTTCAGAGCTTACCAGTCCAAGGTCGAGAACAATTACTTTACGGGCCACAGCCATAAGGGCAGTAGCCAGAACTAACTGGACGGGTACGACATTGGTGCCCAGATACAAGCGTATATTGGTAAAAATCTCGATTGCGATCAGGACAGCCAGAAAGGCTCCGAATGTTGCGAGGATGTCCTCCATGTCGAGCAGGAGGAATGGGGGAGACTTGAGTTTCTCATAAAGCACATAAATCACATCGGCAATGGTCCAAAAAATAACCATGACCATAAGAATGGCTAGAAATCTAACTGCTGCCTTGATCGCCCGGTGCAGCTGGTTGATCAGGGGGTCGTCATGTTCCTCATGAATTTCTTCGTATTTCATGGGCCTTTCTCTTTCCCTGGTGGCAGGGTGATGCTTTAGCTTGAATATATGTCAAAACCACCAGGTCAGCTATTTGGACTACTTCAGTGGATTGAAGGGAGAGTGGTTGAAAAATAGCAGGAAGTTGTGGGTAGAAGAGTTATCTGGATGAAAAGAGCTATCAATCCACTATGCGATGAAAATAGATGTCATCCAGACGCAAAAAAACCCGCTTAGTGCGGGTTTTGAGATCTGGTCGGTGAGAGAGGATTCGAACCTCCGACCCCTTCGTCCCGAACGAAGTGCGCTACCAGGCTGCGCTACTCACCGACTTATTGGTCTCGCTTCATCAGCGAAGTGGGCGGCATTATAGCAACCTTTTTTTTACTGTAAACCATTGATTTAACTTTTAATTTGTCGAATTAGGCCCTCTTGCGCAGTGGAGGCTACCAGTACGCCGTCGCGGGTAAAAATCTGGCCACGGGCAAATCCGCGTGCGCCGGTAGCGGAAGGGCTGTCGGTTACATAGAGGAGCCACTGGTCCAGGCGGAAGTCCCGGTGGAACCACATCGCATGATCGACGCTGGCCGGCATTAAGTGGGGGTCGAACAAAGAAATATGGTGTGGCTGTAAGGAGGTTCCAAGCAATCCCATGTCCGATGCGTAACAGAGCGCAGCGCGGTGCTCCATAGGGTCATCAGACATCTCACCCTCGGCGCGGAGCCAGAACATGCACTTCGCTTCACTTAGCTCGGCACCAAAGTAGCTTTTAGGATCTACCGGGCGGAAGTCAATCATATAGCGGCGCTGATCATATTGTGGGCTGACTAAGCCTGCCTCAAGCGCCAGTTGCTGCGTATTCTTTAGGTTCTCTGGGGCAGGAATCCCTTCGCATGGCATATCAGCCTGGTGATCGAATCCGGGCTCCTTGATCTGGAACGAAGCAGACATGTTGAAAATTGCCCGACCTCGTTGCTTTGCGACAACGCGGCGAGTGGTGAAGCTACCTCCATCGCGGATAGGGTCCACCTCATAGATCACCGGTAGTTCGCTGGAGCCGGGGCGCAAAAAATAGGAGTGCAGGGAGTGTGGCAAACGATCTTCAACAGTGCGTGTAGCGGCCATCAGTGCTTGCCCAAGCACCTGGCCTCCAAATAGTACTTTTCGATAATTTTCGACGTGGTGACGACTGCGAAAGAGATTGCGATCCAGCTCTTCTACGTCGAGTAGTTTGCTCAGCTTTTCCAACATGGACGACTCTACCTGTTACCTAATAGTGATAGTCGGAATAATCCGGGCAGGCATTTCAATCTTGCCCGAAGCGGCGATGATAGCAGCCAAATGTACTATCTCCATTCACATTTTGAACGAATTCGATCGACTGGTCACTCCAATACCGAATCGCAGTTGTGTATGGCCAAATCATATAACCCATTAAATTTGAAAAAATATGCTCTTGATTTTTTCAATTTGTCGATTGTGTGCTTATTGATGTGATATAACGCGCCATATAGTGCCTGGGAGAGATGTCTTGAGGCGTAACCCCGGCCGATTAATTACCGATAAAAATGCAATAACGGGAAAGGAATGTTGCCAGATGCCACATCACGATATTGATATTCGTCCACCGCAAAACTTTGGCAAGGTAGTTAGCAGACATCGTACTGCAAAGGCGGTGGCTGGAGTGGTAGGGTCCGCAGCTTACTATGGCACCTGGGGTGCACAAACCGCTACGGGTGCAACACTTA
Source organism: Microbulbifer variabilis ATCC 700307 (assembly GCF_000380565.1). GTDB lineage: Bacteria > Pseudomonadota > Gammaproteobacteria > Pseudomonadales > Cellvibrionaceae > Microbulbifer > Microbulbifer variabilis. The sequence continues at coordinate 192,391 of NZ_AQYJ01000025.1, read as the reverse complement.
CAGGCCTTGCAACCGGGGCTGCTGTAGCCACTTCGGCTACGGGCGTAGGCTTAATCGTTGCCGGGACGGCGCTCTCTGTCGGTTACGCTGGCTTGGCCGCCAGGTCAGCATACAAAACTCACAACCACCTCAATGGTCTTAAAAAGATCTTTCAAGAAAGAAAATCTTTTGAATGTACATGTAAGGGCTCTGTTGCACACGATTATATTTCGGGGCAGGTATTGCCCTATATTATTGAGCAAAAGACGAAAAAGCTGCACCGCAAGATGGTAGAAGCCACCCCGGGAGTTTCCACTTTAGAGTACAGCCGCAAAGCGATAAAGAATCTATATAAGCGCGCCCAAGGGACTCTTGGCAAGAAGCGCACATTTGCCGCCGAATGGCTGGCTCAGCACCTCATATCCCATGACTGTGAGTTGGCAAACGCTATTGTGGCGGAGCTTTATAGTGAGGAAGAGATGCTTTGGATTCGTGCTCAGGACAACGATGTCGTAGCTCCCTTACTGGAGCTTAAGATGAAGTCGGTTTAGGGGGCAGGTGCTTAAAGCGCTGTTTTGGGAAAGCACCTGCTTGCGGGTGGGTAATGGACTACCTGCCAAAATTTTTGATAGCTCCAACGTTTTTTATTCCCGTAAGCTCCTACTCTGAGAATTCTAGGTCTTCGATAACTGGCGCCAACTTTTTCGGGTGACGTTCCCCTCCACACTCTGTATCTTGCACTAATAGCACAAAAATTGAGCAAAATAGGCTAAAATTTTTAATATTTGAGTGTCTAATTTCTCGATTCACTTTTCCAACCGAGTTGAATTGCCTATCATTCATGAATGAATAGTCAATTTCAGTCCCCATTATTACGGGCAGAGAAGGTCGGAAGTATGGATAAGGCAAAAGAGAAGGTTCAGAGGTTTCGCGCGAGAGAGCAGCGCATCCTGGATGCGGCTCTGGAGCTTCTGCTGGAGCACGGTGAAGAAAAGGTCACGGTAGAGCAGATCGCCGAGCGGGTAGATATTGGTAAGGGCACCATCTACAAGCACTTCATTTCAAAGACAGAGATTTACATGCGTTTGCTGATGGACTACGAGAGGTCCCTCGCTGAACGCCTGAAGGTAGCTGTTGAGAATGCTGAAGAAAAAGGCGATATCACAGCTCCAGCCAGAGCCTATTTTGAGTCCCGTATGGCTGATCCGGGCAAGGACAGGCTCTTCCAGCGGTTGGAAGAGAAAATAATCACCCTCAATTTAGCTCCGGAGATGATTTCTGAGCTACATGCCATTCGCAACTCCAATGCTTCTGCCCTGAACCGGGTGTTTGAACGAAGGATGGAGCAGGGCATGCTGAAGAAGGTGCCTGCCTACTATTACTATTCAACCTATTGGGCCCTGGTTCAGGGTGCAGTAGAGCTTTATCACTCCAAGTCGTTTGCTGACGTGATTGAGGACCGAGAGGGCCTGATGGAGTTCATCATGGACGTGGGGGTCCATATCGGAGATATTTCCTCCCGCAAGCCACCGGCAAGCAGTCATACCACTGGTCAAGCTGCGGGGCCGTCCTTTGGCTGAGCCACTTTTCGAGCAGCTGCAAAAACTACAGAGGGAGTTCCACGGATATCCTCCGGTTGAAAAGTGGAACCCAGACCTCTGTGGCGACATGGATATGGTCATCAAGCATGATGGTCGCTGGATTCATGAAGGGACAGAAATAAAGCGGCACACACTGGTTAAGCTGTTTGCGAGCATCCTCAAGCGGGAAGGGGATGAATATTTCCTGGTGACTCCAGTGGAGAAGCTGCGCATACTGGTGGAAGATGTACCTTTTGTGGCGACACAGGTGGCACGTAATCCGAATAGTGATGCTCAGACCTTACTTTTCACAACCAATGTGGGTGATGTGATCGCGCTAGACGAAGACCGCAATTGGCACCTAAAGGAGTTTGGCGCCCCCCAGCAACTAATTCCTTACCTGGAGGTTCGTGGTGGCCTTCAAGCCAGGGTTTCCCGTGATGTGTTCTACCAGCTGGTCGATTGGGCTCAAGAAGCTAATCATGGCCCCAGTGATACCGGGAAACTTTTTGTGCGTAGTGCCGGCAAGGATTTTCTGCTCGGTTCTTATAATTGATTTTTGAAAAACTGCCATTTTAGAGCCAGCGTTCTGCTGGCTCTAAGTTTCTTTTCTTTGCCTTATTACTCAGTCTTATATTAAGCGGGATGCTTTTGCTTTTCCTGTTTTCTCTCCTTGCTGGTTTTCTATATGTACTGAATGTTGTACGTATTACTTAATTGATACAGATTTATTAAATATCCATATTTTATTCATTTACTTGAAAGCTGAATGAAATTTGAAAGCAATAAAACATTCCAAAAAGTGTAAAGCTGGGTGTTTTATTGCAAAAATTACTGAAAATATATAAAAAGTTAACAAGTTCGCAACACGGCGTTTCTACACTCCCCCGCGTCCTAACCGCTTAGGCGAATAAATTAAACAGAAATTTAGGCAGTCAACAGTGTGTTGTTTGGCTTAGTAGGGCTATCCAATAGCTTTTCGTGCTGATTGACTGTTTTTCAAGGATTACATTCCTGTGGGGGAGATATGAAACGCATACAAAATCAGATCATTCTGGCTGCCGCGATTACAGCTTTACTGGCGGGTTGTGACGGTGGTGGAGTGAGTGTTGAGCCTAAGACTGTTGATAATTCAGTAGACAACTCTGTCGATAATTCTGGTGGTGGATCTTCTGAAAATCCCTGCGCAGCGATCCAAAGTACGGGGGTACAAGGCTCTTTTGAAAGCGGTAACTGTCGATATGGAGCCGACTTTGTTTCCGCGTCTAATCCTTTAACCGAGGACTTGTATCTTCCTGCGCTTCCAGATGATGGCGCGCACATTTTTGACGGTAGTCTCTTTGTTGGTGAAAACTACTCCAGTGATGTTGACTTACAGGCTGCCGGTGTTGCCCAGGGCGGTGATGGCGTCAAATTGGAAATACAAGCCGGTGCAACCGTTGCCTTTAAGGATAACTCAGCCTTTATGGTTGTAAATCGTGGTTCACAGGTTTTTGCCCGTGGTACTGAATCCGCACCAATTACATTTACCTCTGAAACAGATGTCCGCGGCACTGTAACTGCAGATGCCGTATCCCAGTGGGGTGGAATGGTTATCAACGGTTTTGGTGTAACCAATAAGTGCAAATACTCAGGCTCAATTGCCGGTGGAGATCTCACTTTGGATGGCGAGTGTCATGTTGCCGCTGAAGGTTCCACTGACGATAACACCTCATACTACGGTGGAGACAACAATGGAGATAACTCTGGCGAGCTTTCCTATGTTGTTGTAAAGCACACGGGTGCCCTGGTTGCTAGTGGTGATGAATTAAATGGCATCTCTTTTGATGCAGTTGGCAGCGGCACAGTGATAAATAACCTGCAAACTTATTCCACTTTTGATGATGGAATTGAGTTCTTTGGTGGTGCAGTAGACGTTAGCAATTATGTTGCTCTCTATGTGCGAGATGATTCAATCGATATTGATGAAGGTTATCGTGGAAGGATCACCAATGCCTTGGTTGTACAGAGTGAAAATGATGGGAACCACTGTATTGAGGCAGATGGAATCGGTTCTTACAAAGATACGATTGATTATACCGCTCTGATTGATCAGGGTCTGAACAGCCGTCCAATAATTGATGGCCTGACTTGTATCGTTTCTGCTCAAAAAGAAGGTACTCACGATCCGGGTGCAGGTTGGCGTCTGCGTGAGGGTATCTATCCGATGATTACCAATTCCATAATTGTTGCTTCTTTTAAAGCTGATGAAACGTCAGATGATGGTAGCAATTACTGTCTGCGTATGGAGAGTGTTCAAACGCGCAATGAAGCAACCTCTGGTACGGAAGTAGCCCTGACCTCCAACATCTTTGCTTGTGAGGATCGCACCAAGACAGATGAAGATACCTTTGATCTGGAGGCGTGGGCTGTAGATAGCGGCAATCAGTTTGCTCCAATTTCAGGAGCGTTGAGCCCAACTGTCGGCATTGATACTAACTTTATTCTGCTAGACGGCACTCCAGCAATCTATACCGTGGGCGCCGACCAGCAGCGAATCAACGACGCGGAACCCGCTGTCACCGCGTTTGAGCGTGCTTATTTGGGTGCACTTGATATCAACGGTACTGATTGGACTCAAGGCTGGACTTATGGCTTACATCAAGGCAGCCGTGCACAGCCTCTCTGGTTTGAATAATTAGCCAAAGATGTGGTTAGGGGAAGCTCTCCTGATCTTGCAGGGCGCCGCCTTCGCTGATGGAGTCGGCGCCCTGCTTGGTTTAGACACCCAATAATGGGAATGATAAGAGGCCTATGTGATGGCTAAATATGAAAATTTTCAGAGGGTGCCGCTGGTAATGGCTATTGCCGCGGCCACTGCTATTGCTCCTGGTGTAATTGCCCAGGATGCAGATCTTGTGGAAAAAGAGACCGGTTCGATACAAAGTCTTGAAGAAGTAATGGTCCAGGGGCGTTTAAGGGACTCGGCGGAATCTCTGGTTAGTGAGCGCCTGGAAGAGGAGGTGGTCACCGACATCCTCGGTGCTGAGATGATTGGTCGGGTAGGGGACTCAACGGTGGCTGCGGCGTTACGCAGGGTGTCGGGACTATCGCTAGTGAGCGATAAATTTGTTTATGTGCGGGGATTGGGAGAGCGTTACTCCAGTACCACGCTGAATGGCGCTACGGTACCTTCACCGGACTTGACGAGAAATGTGATTCCCCTCGATCTATTTCCCACCTCTATCGTGGATTCGCTGGCTGTACAGAAAAGTTACTCTGCTGACCAGGCCGCGAGTTTTGGCGGTGGAAATGTGGATATTCGGACAAAGGGGATTCCAGATGATCTTACGTATTCAATTGAATTGGGGACAGGAGCCAACTCAGAAACCAGCGGTGAAGTTCTGAGCTATCGGGGAGGGGGTAATGATCACTTCGGAACCGATGACGGAACCAGGGCGCTACCGGGCGAAATCTCTGTTGCGCTAAAGCGCTTCAGGGGTGGTTTGGGAATTTCTGATATTAGAAAAATTCTGATTGAGGAAGGAAAGCAGTATTCCAGTGCGCAGGAAGCTGATGCTGCAGCCCGGGGGCTAAATCGTGAGCTGTCCCTAAACCTTAATCGTGATATTGCCATCGAAGAGGAGTCCAGCGATCCTGATGGTGATGTGAAAGCGAGTGTAGGTAATCGTTTTTATCTCGGTGATAAATGGGAGTTGGGGCTTCTGGCTGGTGCCTCATATAAAAGCGAGTGGAGAGAGTCTGAGAGAACTCTGCGCAATTTCGGGGCTCCCAATGAGCAATTAAACAACCGTAGCAAGTCTACATACTCAGTGGATATCAGCGGAAACTTAAATTTAGGTTTGCGCTTTGCGGATGAGCATGTAATCGAAAATACAAGCCTCTTTCTACGTAACACTGATGATGAAACTTCTATCACCGATTACTTTAATGAAAATCGTCAGGTATCAGATGGTTCTGGCTATCGTGAGTATTTGTTGAAATATGAAGAGAGGGAGTTGGCCCTGAATCAGGTCAAGGGTAGCCACTCCTTGGGGCCTGAGACCAAAGCTATCCTTCCTTTTGATTTTTTCAACTGGGTTCCGGAAGAGGTGGTTTTCGACTGGTTCTATTCGGACGCGACAGCGACCACGGATATTCCTAATCAGGTGGATGTTATTTCCGATACGGTTACTGATCCTGCGACAGGCGAAGTGTTGAGTTCGAAGGTCAGTACAGGCTCGCGAAGCGCGGGGTTCCGCTTCACAGAGCTTGAGGATGACGTTAAAAATTATGGTTGGTCGGCCACCTTACCTTTGGAATTTTCCACTTCCAGCCTGGAGTTAAGCGGTGGTTTTGCCAGGATAGAGAAGGGACGCTCATACAGGCAAACTGAGCTACGCTTGGATATTTTCAGTGTGAACGATGAGGATGTGTTGGGCAGCCCCCTAGATGAAGTATTTAGTGATGGTAATATTATCAGCGGCGATAATGACTTTGTTTTTGACTTGGCGGGGAGCAACAAGCAAAGCTATTTAGCTGCAACGGCAACAGATGCAGTGTTTGGTAAATTCGATTGGACGTTCAATGAAGCTTGGCGAATTTCGGCAGGGGCACGCTGGGAGGATTACAGCCAGGTGGCACTTGAGTGGAACCCATATGGCTACACGATAGATGACCCGCAAGTAACAGCTGACCCGGATGAGTTGCTGGAGGCTGTTTATGCTGAAGATGACATTTACCCATCTTTCTCTCTGACTTATATGGGGTCTTTTTGGGCGGAGACGTTCCAGCTTCGTTTGGGGGTTTCAAAAACAGCCGTGCGGCCTGATCTTCGCGAAATTACCGATGCGTTCTATATTGACCCTATTACCGATGAGCAGGTGAAAGGGAACCCCGATGTCAGGCCTTCAGAAATCAACAATTATGATTTACGTGCTGAGTGGTTCTTTGACAGCGGGGACAGTTTGACAGTTTCTGCTTTTTATAAGGATGTGGTTGACCCAATTGAGTTTTTCGAGGCTGCCTCCAGTGATACCAATGTGGCTCGCGAGATTATTAATGCCGAGTCTGGAAAGATTATCGGTATTGAAATCGAAGGCATGAAGCAACTTGGTTTCCTTGGCGATAATATGGAGAGCTTCTTTGTGCAGGGCAATGTAACCTTGCAGGAAACCGAGTTGGTTGCTGGAGATGAGGCTGATGCTCCGACGAATCCGGTGCGTGAAATGACAGGAGCATCCGAATACGTTGTGAATATGTTGATGGGTTTCGACAGCCCTGATGGCAATCACTCTGCGACGCTGGGTTACAACGTTTTTGGAGAGCGCCTGCATCTGGCTGGCCGTAACTTGGATCCAGATTCTTACGAGCAACCTTTCCATTCGCTTGACCTAACTTACTCCTGGCACCCTACTGAGGAGGTGACGATAAAGGCCAAGATGCAAAACCTTCTGGATGAATCAATTGAGATTGAGCGAGATGGCGTTATTGTCTTTGAAGAAAAGCCGGGCCAGACCTTTGCCATAAACGCTCAATATAAATTCTGATCTTCTCTCTCAATAATTTCTGCTGCCTCTTTTTCGCCCGCAGGAATTTTCTCTACTTTTTCACGTTGCAGAGAGTTCGAGTGAAAAAGTAGATATAAAAATGGCGCCGGAAGGCGCCATTTAAGTCGATGGGTTCACATATTTGGGTAGTTGGGACCGCCGCCACCTTCCGGAGTAACCCAAACAATATTCTGGGTTGGGTCTTTAATGTCACAGGTCTTACAGTGAACACAGTTCTGTGCATTTATCTGGAATCGCTTGCCGTTGGCATCCTCAACAACTTCGTATACGCCGGCGGGGCAGTAGCGCTGTGCCGGTTCGTCATAGATTGGCAGGTTGTGGTTCAGCGGAATCTCCGCATCCTTCAGGATCAGATGGCAGGGCTGATCTTCCTCGTGATTTGTGTTGGAAATAAATACAGAGGACAGCTTATCAAAACTAAGTACACCGTCGGGTTTTGGGTAGTCAATTTTTGCACAGTCTGCTGCGGGTTTGAGCTGAGCGTGATCTGCCTTAGTATCGCGCAAGGTCCAGGGCAACTTGCCTTTGAACAGGTTGATATCCACAAAGGCATAAGCGGAGCCAAGGATGTTGCCCCACTTGTGTTGGGCAGGGCCGAAGTTGCGCTGCATATGTAGCTCTTTCCAGGCCCAGCTGTCACGATACCTGGAGGTATAATCGGTCAGCTCCTCGCTGTTGCGGTCTGCGGCAATAGCTTCCACTACGGATTCTGCAGCAATCATGCCAGACTTCATCGCAGTGTGATTTCCCTTGATCTTGGCAAAGTTCAGGGTGCCGGCGTTATCTCCTATTAGAAGCCCGCCAGGAAAAGTCATTTTTGGCTGAGACTGTAGGCCGCCTTTAACAATAGCTCGGGCGCCATAGGCCACGCGCTCGCCACCTTCCAGGTATTGCTTAATCACCGGGTGGTGCTTGTAGCGCTGGAACTCATCAAAGGGGCTGACATGTGGGTTACTGTAGGCCAGATCAGTAATCAGGCCGACCACTACCTGGTTGTCCTCGAGGTGGTAAAGGAAGCCGCCACCGTGGGTGTTGCTTTGATCCAGAGGCCAGCCTGCGGTGTGAACTACCAAGCCCTGTTGGTGTTTTTCAGCAGGTACTTTCCAGATTTCCTTTATGCCTATGCCGTAGTGTTGTGGGTCGGTATCGGCATCCAGTTTGAAGCGCTCAATCAACTGTTTGCCCAGGTGGCCACGGCAGCCTTCGGCAAAAAGTGTGTACTTTGCGTGCAGTTCCATGCCGGGCATGTAGGAGTCTTTCTGCTCCCCATTCAGGCCGATTCCCATATCACCTGTAGCAATGCCTTTTACGGATCCGTCTTCATTATAAAGCACTTCAGATGCGGCGAACCCAGGGAAGATTTCCACTCCCAGATTTTCTGCTTGCTCCGCCAGCCAGCGGCATAGATTTCCAAGGCTGATGATGTAGTTGCCTTCGTTGTGCATGGTGCTGGGCACAAACATATTGGGCACTTTAATGGAGTTTTCATCGCTGCGCAGGACGTAGATGTCATCGCCCTTGACTTCGGTGTTCAGTGGGGCGTCGCGCTCTTTCCAATCAGGGAAAAGTTCATTCAGGGCAGTAGGTTCAAAAACTGCGCCCGAAAGAATGTGGGCACCGACCTCGGAACCCTTCTCCACGACACATACTGAGATGTCTTCATTGAGCTGGCGAATACGGCAGGCCGCTGCCAATCCGGCGGGGCCGGCACCCACGATCACTACATCGTATTCCATTGATTCGCGTTCCACGGCACTCTCCTCAGCAGTTGCATTCAACTTTTTGCGGCCATTCCGGCCTTATCATTTATATTGGTGGCTGATTATATAGGCGTTTAATCAACCCTACCAATTGCATGACTATTCATTTGCTATGGCAAATGCGCTGTATTTCAACAGGTTAGGAAGAGGGGATAGACTACCTCAATGGTGGGAAATAGATTTTGTGAATGGCAGTGATGACTTCTATTTGACTATTGATTTTGCTGTATAGAACCGCCACCATACACGCCGTTCAAACACTTGTTTGACCAGAACACCGTATCCGTTCGCGATGTGAATCGTCAGTCGCGGCTGTTAAAAAGCTTATTTAAGACGGGATTTCCATGAAAGTTCTTGTAGCTGTGAAACGCGTTGTTGACTACAACGTCAAGGTTCGCCCTAAGGCGGACGGCACTGACGTTGATACAGCCAACGTCAAAATGTCTATCAACCCCTTTTGCGAAATCGCAGTTGAAGAGGCGGTGCGCTTGAAGGAAAAAGGCGTTGTCAGCGAGATAGTCGCCGTTTCCATGGGCTCCAAGCAATGCCAAGAGCAAATTCGTACTGCGCTGGCCCTGGGGGCTGACCGCGGCATATTGGTAGAAACCGATGCCGAGCTGCAGCCTCTGGCCGTGGCCAAGTGCCTGAAGGCGATTGTTGATAAGGAAGAGCCTCAAATGGTCATCCTGGGTAAGCAATCCATCGATGGTGACAATAACCAGACCGGGCAAATGCTGGGCGCATTGACTGGAATGGGGCAGGGCACCTTCGCTTCTGAAGTGACTGTGGAGGGTGGTGACGTTAAGGTTACCCGTGAGATTGATGGCGGGCTGCAGACGGTTGAACTGAAGTTGCCTGCGATTGTTACCACCGACTTGCGCTTGAATGAGCCGCGCTACGCTTCTCTGCCGAATATCATGAAGGCCAAGAAGAAGCCCCTCGATACTACTACTCCAGATGAGCTGGGTGTAGATATTACTCCTCGCACCAAAACCCTGAATGTTGAGCCGCCGGCTGAGCGTCAGGCAGGCGTTAAAGTAGCCGACGTTGCGGAACTGGTAGAGAAACTGAAAAACGAGGCGAAGGTAATCTGATGAGCTTCCTGGTTATTGCTGAACATGACAACGCCGAGCTGAAGGGCGCTACGCTGAACACCGTAGCCGCAGCCAAAGCTATTGGTGGTGATATCGCAGTGCTGGTTGCCGGCGCTGGTTGTGCTGCCGTAGCAGAAGCTGCAGCAAAGGTAGAAGGTGTAAGTAAAGTACTGCTGGCTGATAATTCCGCCTATGAGCACCAACTGGCTGAAAATGTTGCCAAATTAGTAGCTGATCTAGGTAAGGATTACAGCCACATCCTGGCTCCCGCCACCACCACTGGCAAGAACATGCTGCCGCGTGCTGCCGCACTTCTGGATGTTCAGCCAATCTCCGACATTATCGCTGTAGAGAGTGCTGACACGTTCAAGCGTCCGATCTACGCAGGAAATGTTATTGCAACCGTTCAGAGTTCAGATGCTATCAAAGTGATCTCCGTTCGCACCACTGCTTTTGATGCTGTTGCAGTAGAAGGTGGTAGTGCGGCCGTTGAGTCAGTTGATATTGCTGATGATGCCGGTGTCTCAACTTTTGTCGGCGAAGAGCTCGCCAAATCCGATCGTCCGGAACTAACTGCCGCTAGCGTGGTCATTTCTGGTGGGCGCGGAATGCAGAATGGTGACAACTTTGAGATGCTGTACAAGCTGGCTGACAAGCTTGGTGCAGCGGTTGGTGCCTCTCGCGCTGCGGTAGATGCCGGTTTTGTTCCCAACGATATGCAGGTTGGTCAAACCGGTAAGATCGTCGCTCCCGATTTGTACATTGCTGTCGGTATTTCCGGCGCTATCCAGCACCTGGCAGGTATGAAGGATTCCAAGGTGATTGTTGCGATCAACAAAGACGAAGAAGCCCCGATCTTCTCCGTTGCCGATTACGGTCTGGTCGCTGATTTGTTTGAAGCTGTTCCCGAGCTTGAAGCAAAGCTGTAATCCTTGATTACTATACTGACCAGTACTGGAAAAGGCGGCGGGTAGCCGCCTTTTTTATTTGAGGCGGAACTAGTGTGCAATTTCGGGGACGAATTTAAGGTTTGCAGCGTTTAACTGGGCAGGAGCGTTGCCTTTCAAAGACTTAGGCAACAAAATAGGCGTCAAAAACCAATAACCTAAAAAAAGTTGAACTTGTATGTGGGTATGTTCATGTCCCCATTAAAGCGAGCCTTTGGCTCAGTTGGCACCGGTTTTGGCCAGGGTGAGTCGCGAAAGGCGATTTCCCGCGGCACCATGGCGGCATCCGCAGTGGGTCTGCTTTGGGTCTCTGGCAACCTGTTCGCCTATGGTTCCCTGTTTATTCCTGCGGAAACTGAAGAATCTCTGCTGGCTGAGCGCAAGAACTCCAGAGTGAGTGCGCCCCAGGCCGCTTCGATACCAAATACCCCTTTCTTTGGCCTCGCCGATGCCAAGGAAAAAGTAGAAGTCCCTGAAGTCGATCTTTCCAATCTCCCTATCACCCAATTGAATATTGTCTTGTCTGGCGTTTTAGACAGTAGTGACAAGAAAAAAGCTAGCGCACTTGTGGCCGAAAAAGGAAAACCTGCGAAGCGTTTGTATGTAGGGGATTCTCTGCCGGGTGGCGCAGAACTTTATTCTGTTGAGGTAGATCATGTAGTTCTTCGTCGTAATGGCAGGATGGAAAAACTGACCTATCCAGAAGTGGATGGTCGACCGAATGTTCCGCTTAAGAATTACTCCAGCCTTGCTCGCAAGAGTAGCCGAAGCAGTAATACTGCGCAGCGTGGAGAAAATCAGCAGAGTATTCGGGAGCGGATGGAAAAGCTGCGTGAACTTGCTCGCGAACGGCGAGCGCAACGTCAGCCCCAATAAAAACTGTCAACCTAGATTGTTTTGAGTTTTTTGAACATTTACTAGAGCCAGATAAATAATGATGAAGATGTTTTATCGACGGCTGATTGCGGTCGGATTTGGTTTTTTTGTGTCTACTGCAACGCTGGCTCAAGGCCCGGAGAGGGTAACCCTTTCTCTCGATAATGCGGATGTTCGTGACCTGATTAACTGGGCTGCGGATTTCACCGGAAAAAATATTATTGTTCACCCCAATGTCAAGGGAAAAGTCACCGTTGTTGCCGGTGATCCCATGACCCATGAAGAAGCCTTCGATGTTTTTATGTCGGTGCTTCAGGTAAATGGTTTTAGTCTTGTAGAGCAGGGCGGAACCTGGAAAGTAGTGCCTGATGCATTAGCAAAACAGCAAGCGATTCCTGTAGCTGATGCCAACACCCGTGCGCCGGCTGAGTCTCTGGTAGTCCGTACTGTGCGGGTGGAAAATATTTCCGCATCGCAATTGATTGCCATGCTGCGCCCCCTGATTCCTCAGACTGGCCATCTAGCGGCTTACGCTGATACCAATACCCTGATTATTGCGGATCGCGCAGCTAATATTGACCAGATCGTAAGGTTGGTTAATCAATTGGACCGTGCTGGTGCAATTGATATTGAAGTCGTGCCCTTGATGTTTGCCTCCGCAAAAGAGGTCAAGCAGATTCTCACCGATCTTTTGCAGTCGGGTGGTGGTAAAGGGGCTGGTAAGGAAGTACAACCGTTGCGTATTGCCGTGGATGAACGCTCCAATAGTATTTTGTTGACCGGTGACCCGGTAACTCGCCAGCAGATCAGGTCTGTTATTGCTCGCCTTGACCAGCCGCTGGATGGAGATGGCAATACTGCGGTGGTTTATATCCAGTACTCTAATGCTGCAGACCTCAAGCCAATCCTGGAAGGTATGAGTGGCAGTATTCAGAACACTGAGAAAGATCAGCAGGCGGCGAATGTTGAAGTCAGTATCCAAGTCAATGAATCACTCAATGCATTGGTTCTTACTGCCCCTCCAGCACTGCTGGAAACCATGAAAGGTGTTATCGCTCGTCTGGATGTGCGTCGTGCTCAGGTGTTGATCGAAGCGATTATTGTTGAGGTTAATGAAAATACCAATAACGAGCTGGGTATCAGCTGGATTGCTGGGGCGGATGATAATGTTGTTGCCGGCTGGAATAACCTTCCGGCTAAAGATGCCGATGGAAATATCAACCCTTTCTCACTACCTCTTGAAAGTCTAACTGGGGCGAATGCATTACATTTAGGTTACCTGAGTGGCACCGACCTTCGTGTCGCAGTGAATGCTCTTGCCACTGCAGGCAACACGAATATCCTCTCCACTCCAACAATTATGGCTTTGGATAATGAGGAGGCTGAGATCCTCGTTGGTCAAAATGTGCCTTTTATCACCGGTGAACAGCTGTTGTCGGGTAGTAATGATGATCCCTTTACCACCATTCAGCGTGAGGATATTGGTACCACACTCAAAGTGACTCCAAGGGTAAATAATAACAACTCTGTAACCCTGGAAATTGAGCAAAAAGTTGAAAACCTTGCTTCGGCCGCGGCTGATGCTGCTGTCGGGGCTTCGGATATTATTACTAGCAAGCGGGAAATACGCACCAAGGTACTCATCGACGATGGTGCAATACTTGTACTGGGTGGATTAATTGAAGATACCGTTAAAGACTCTGTGCAAAAGGTACCCTTGTTAGGGGATATCCCAGGGATAGGCCGCCTGTTCCGCAATAATAAAAAGGAAGTCTTCAAAACTAATTTGATGGTGTTCCTGAAGCCGAAGATCCTGAGTACGCAAGTGGCAGGTTACGAGGAGACCCGCAAACGTTACATGGATCTGCAGCAGAAGCAGATCTATATCAAAGATCGTACAAGCCTGCTGTGGGATTGGCACCGTGGAGATGCATTGCCTGACTTAATGCCGCCAACAGGAACCTATAACGAAAGCCCGGCCCCGGTAGATGGTTCTATCAATGCCGTTGATAACCTGGAGGAAGCCCTGGAGGGGGTGCCAGGTGAGGTTGATGTTGAGGTGCTGGAGGTCGAAGAATCTAAATGACGGCTGAACTAGGAACAGGAACTCCAATAATTCGCCGCCTTCCATACGCTTTCGCCAAGCGTCACAGGGTTCTGTTAGTGGAGCAGGAAGGCCAGCCTATATGCCAGTATGTGGCCCCGTTGAATCCCTCGGCTGTTGCCGAGGTACAGCGAATCAATGGTGCTGTGGTGAGCCTGGAGGCCGTCGAGGAAGAGGCTTTCCAGGTTGCTCTACAGCGACTGTATGAAAACCGTGAAGGAGGAAACCTCTCGGAAGTGGAGGGGCTTGGTGAGGATTTGGATCTTGCCGCGGTTGCAGATTCGTTGCCGGAAACTGAAGATCTGTTGGAGCAGGAAGACGATGCACCTATCGTTAAGCTGATCAACGCAATTTTCGCCGAGTCGCTTAAACAGGGCGCCTCGGATATCCATATTGAGACATTTGAGAAGCGGCTGGTTGTGCGCTTTAGGGTTGATGGCGTCCTGCGGGAGGTACTGCAGCCTCGCCGTGCACTAGCGCCTTTACTGGTCTCCCGGATTAAGGTTATGGCCAAGCTGGATATCGCGGAAAAGCGTGTTCCCCAGGATGGCCGTATTTCTCTTTTGATGGCTGGACGCGAAGTGGATGTACGTGTATCCACCATGCCCTCTTCTGCGGGGGAGCGTGTGGTTATGCGTCTTCTGGATAAGCAGGCTGGTAAGATGGACCTGAGCAAGCTGGGAATGGCGCAGCGCGATCTCAGTGTAATGACGGAACTGCTCTCCCATCCCCACGGCATTATTTTGGTAACCGGACCTACAGGCTCAGGTAAAACCACAACCTTATATGCTGGCCTTGGCAGTATTAACAGCCGTGAGAAAAATATCCTTACGGTTGAAGACCCAGTGGAATACAACCTGGAAGGTGTGGGCCAAACCCAGGTGAATACCAAGGCGGATATGACTTTTGCTCGCGGTTTGCGGGCAATTCTGCGCCAGGATCCCGATGTGGTGATGGTGGGTGAGATCCGTGACCTCGAAACAATGCAAATCGCTATTCAGGCAAGTTTGACCGGCCACTTGGTATTATCCACGCTGCATACCAATACCGCGCTTGGCGCAGTGACCCGACTTGTGGATATGGGAATCGAGCCCTTTTTGCTGTCATCGAGCGTGATTGGTGTGCTCGCGCAGCGCTTGGTGCGGGTACTTTGCCCAGAGTGTAAGCAGCCCCATGTGGCCGATGAAAACGAGCGGCAAGTGCTCGGTGTGGACCCAAATGCGGAAACCATTATTTATCGCCCCAACGGTTGTGAGGAGTGTAACCATAGCGGTTATGTCGGCCGTATTGGCATCTATGAGCTGGTACCGTTGAATGAGGTGATGCGCCAGCTTATTCACGATCGTGCGTCGGAAAGCAAACTGGTGGCCGAAGCGCGTAAATTGGGGCCGAGCATCCGTGATGATGGTATCGCCAAGATTCTGGCGGGTAGGACTTCCCTTGAGGAAGTGATGCGAGTTACCCAGGAGTCCTGAAAGTGGCAGCTTTTGAGTATACAGCCCTTGCGGCATCCGGTCGGAAGAGCAAGGGAACCCTTGAGGCGGATAGTGCCCGTTCCGCGCGCCAACAATTGCGTGCCAAGGGGATGGTACCCCTGGATGTGGCTCCTGCTACTGAGCAATCTGAAAAGAGTGCCGGTGGACTTATGTCTGGTAGCCCAGGCCTCAGCATTAAAAATTTGGCGCTGCTAACACGTCAGATTGCCACTTTGCTGCGTGCCGGTATTCCCCTTGAGGAGACGCTCGGGGCAATCGCCAATCAAACTCGTAACCAAAAAATTCGCAGGGTTGTTCTGGCGGTTCGAGGCAAGATCCTTGAGGGGCATAGTTTTGCTCTCGCCCTGGCGAGCTTCCCACGCGCTTTCCCAAAGCTCTACCGCGCCACGGTAGAGGCTGGTGAACACTCTGGCCATCTCGATGCAGTTCTGGAGCGCCTCGGTGACTACACGGAAGGCCAGCAGCAGTTTCGGCAAAAAGTTCAGCTGGCACTGATCTACCCAGCGGTGCTGGTGTTTATTTGTGTCTTGGTGGTGACCGGCCTGATGGTGTATGTGGTACCCGATGTGATCGAGGTATTTACTGGTACCGGCCAGGAATTGCCAGTACCTACCAGAATCCTGGTTACCCTGAGTGACTTCATCTCTGCCTGGGGCTGGTTGGTGCCCCCGGTATTAGGCGCCATCATCATAGGCATAGTCTTTCTGCTCAAGCGCCCGGCAATACGTTACCGTTTCCACCATCGCCTACTGGATTTACCGGTAATAGGGTGGATGGTACGTGGTGCCCAGAGCGCTCGCTACGTGGGAACCCTGGCCATCTTAACGGGGAGTAGCGTACCGCTGGTACAGGCCATGGGCATTGCCGGCGGAGTAATGAGCAATGATTTTCTGAAAGATAGATTGGAAGGCGCGCAGAAATCTGTGCGCGAGGGTGGTAGCCTGCACAGAGCGCTGGAAGATATCGGGTATTTCCCACCAATGATGGTTTACATGATTGCCAGTGGTGAATCCTCCGGTACCCTCGATGAGATGCTGCAAAGGGCGGCAGAGTCCCAGGAGCAGGATTTACAGGGTGCGGTTACCGCTTTTGTGAGTTTGTTCGAGCCCCTGATGTTGCTGGTGATGGCCGCTATCGTACTATTTATCGTGATGGCTATTATGATGCCGATTATGGGCATGAACGAACTGGCCATGTAAGGCTCAAAGAGAAGCCTTAGGGGCAGTGTCTCCTGTTAATCCTGATTCTGTCGGGGTTTCTCTGATACCTGCTGACTCGGGTGAAGGGGGATGCCTTCCTTGAAGTGAGTCAATATTTTAGAGTGGGGTCACGAAGGATATTGTGGCCCTTGGGGTTCCCAGCTTACGGCTGAACTTGGAGAAAAAAATGCAAAACCTAAGCAAAAATCGCGGCTTCACTCTGATTGAGGTCATGGTAGTGATCGTAATCCTCGGTGTCCTTGGCGCCATGGTCGTGCCCAGTGTACTCGGCAAGACTGGTGAGGCGCGTATGAAAGCAGCTCGCGTTGATCTGCGAGCAATCGAGACAGCGCTTGATATGTACCGTATGGATAACTTCGTTTATCCCAGCTCTGATCAGGGCTTGCAGGCACTGGTTTCCCGTCCGTCAGGTTTCCCGGAGGCCAAGAACTGGACTGAGCCTTACCTGAAGAAATCGCCGAAAGATCCTTGGGGTAATGAATACCAGTACATCAGCCCCGGCAGCTCTGGTCCCTTCGACCTGTTCTCCCTGGGTGCCGATGGCAAACCGGGTGGTGAAGGTGAGTACGCTGATATTTTTGCCGCTGACCTGTAAATCCGGTTCAAGCGACAACTGATGTACAGCCGGAAAAATCAACTGAAATTCACGCGTAACCGGGGCTTTACCCTGGTGGAGATCCTGGTGGTGATTGTGATCATCGCCTCTCTTGCCGGGATGGCGGTTATGTCTTTGGGTAGCTCCGGCGTGCGCGTATGGGAAGGTGAGGTTAGGCGTCTCTCCGCTTTGCTACAGTTGATCTCAGATCGCGCCTTGATCGATAAGAGCCACTATGGCGTGGTTTTGGAACCGGAATCCTACACTGTGGTGCGCTTTAATCCCGCCACCATGACCTGGCAGGCGCCGGATGCTGCTGCCGGTAAGCGCAGCCAGCGCTTCGCGCTTCACGAGCTCCCTCCCAATGTACGCCTTGAGGTGATTGCCGGGGCAGAACTTCCATCGACAGAGTCTACCGAGTTTGCCGAGGAGGAGAGTTCGGATGAGGAAAGCGCGAAGCCACATTTTGTCGCCTTGTCCAGTGGTGAGGTCCTGCCTGTGGAACTGGTGATGTACCTGGTTGATGAGGGTGACTTCGCTCGTGGCGCGACAATTACTTACAACAGCCTCTACGGTTTACAGCTGGAATGGCAGGCTGATGAATTTTAGTGCGCAACGATTTTCTGCCCAGCGGGGATTTACCCTGGTGGAGGTCCTGGTTGCATTAGTGATATTTGGGGTAATCGCAGCCAGTGTGTTGCAGGCCATGCAGCGCAGTGTGCGCCAGCAACGCATTATGGAAGAGCGGCTCGCTGCCAACTGGGTGGCACAACAAATACTTTCCCAAGTGCGATTGCAAACACCCTGGCCACCCGTCGGTGAGCAAAAGGAGGAGGTGACCTTTGCTGAGCGGGAATGGGAAGTGACCGCAAGAGTTGAAGCAACCAGTGAAGAGCGCCTTCGCCATATCACCATCGAAGTGGGCTATCCCGATGCGGAGAACCCGACTCTGACACTGGATGCCTGGGCGGCACAGGAGTAGCTGCAATGATGATCCGCCAACTAAAAGCGCAGTCTGGTTTCACCCTGGTCGAAGTAATGGTTGTGCTGGTATTGGTAGCTATTATCAGCGTCGGCTCCTTCTCCCTGCTGGATATTTTTAGAAGTACAGACCATGTAGTTGAGCAGCGTGCGGAGGAATTACGCCGCTTTTCTATGGCTTTATACCGCCTGGAAGATGATCTTCGCCAGCTGACGGCAAGGCCGATCAAGAATGCCTACAGTGGCTATGAGCCAGCACTGCGCGGGGATGAAGATGAATTCGAGTTTACCCGACTGGGCGCGGCCAACCTGACTGCTGAGCCCAGAGGGGAACTGCAGCGCCTTGGGTACAGCATTGGCTACCCGGAATCCGACGAGCGCGATTCTTTCAGCACTGCGGAGGAGGAAGATCCAGGCGCGCTACTGCTCCGAAGCCGCTGGCAGGTGCTGGATCGGGGGCCGGATTCCGAGCCTATTGTTGAGCCCCTGATGATGGGGGTTGAGAGCCTTACCCTGCGCTATTTCGACCCAGAGAGCGAAGCGTGGGTTTCGCAATGGCCCCCGGCTCCCAATGACAATAACCCACCTAATGGCGCAGACCCCCGCTTACCTAAGGCCATTGAGTTCGTCCTAATCACCAGGCAGTACGGTGAGATTCGCCGGGTATTTCCTTTCTCCACCGTAGAGCTCCCTCGTTCTCAACCTGGTGGGGGCGATTAATCATGTGCGAAGAGAGGCGACTGTGAAGATCCTTGGTGGCCAGCGAGGTGTTGCACTTATTACTGTCTTGTTGGTGATGGTGATTGCTATTGCCTTGGTCTCTCATGCGATCGTTCGAGATCAAATATCCATTAATCGCAGTGGCGCATTGCTTGCCAATACCCAGCTGGCCGAGTTTGTTGAGGGGGCTGAAGCCTGGAGCCGGGTGGCACTGCTGAAAGACTTTGAAGAGGATAAGGAAGCCGAGGAAGCAGCGGATCACGCTCTGGAGGCCTGGGCTTCTCCAGCGTTGCAATTCAATCCCGATAACGGAAAAATTCGTATCAATATCAAAGACTTAAATTCATGTTTTAATGTCAATAATCTTGTTGATACGTCGGCTAATGATCAGCTTGAAATTTTTCGTAGGCTTGTGAGTAATGTCACTGGTAAACCGGAGTTGGCGGTGATTATTGCCGATTGGGTGGATGACGGCGATACACCGCGCTCGTCCGCGACCGAGGATGACGGCTATCTCGGTAGGGAAATCTCACACCGTACTCCGGATACCTCGATCAGTGATGTTTCTGAATTGTCTTCAGTACAGGGAATAGAAGCCGAGGATTGGCAAAAACTTGCTCCTTTTCTCTGTGCATTGCCGGAAACCGGATCCAAGATCAATATCAATTTTGCCTCCCAAGAACTGGTAGAGGCGATAGACCCTTCAGCAAGTATTTCGAAACTGGAACAGCTTCGTGAATCGGGAGAGGTCTTTAGTAACTCTGGGGACTTATCCTCAATCAATATCACCAAGACAGATTCGTTTGTATTCCATAGCCAGCACTTTCTGGCGCGTATCGCTGTCCAATTGGGAGATGGCGAAGACCACCGCCAGTACTGGGAGACTGTGCTCCGGCTTGAGGAAGGCGGAGAAGTAACGGTGAAAGTAGTGCAGCGCCAACGCCGGACATTTTCCGGTGCAATGATGCAGGAGCTACTCGACTATGACGGCACGGCAGAAGAACGAGAGTAGGTAGTCAATAAGATCGTATGTTTAAAAAGAAAAGCCTGAATGAAATAGGCATGCCTGCGGATCCACCAAAGCCATCGCTGGTAATGCTGAGACTCACTGAAAATGCGGATAGAAAGCTCACACTTCATCAGTGGCAGGGGGGTGCCTGGCAGCCTGCTGCATTAGATGATGAATTTATTGCGGCTTTTACCCCTGAATTTGAAACTTCAGAGTTCTCTCAGGAAACTGCTTCCTTGAGCTTTGCCGATGGGGCCAAGGCCTTGTTGTTATTACCTGGCAACTGGGTGTGGAGCGGTGTGGAAACTATTCCCAAAGCAGCACGACGGCAGGCCAATGCCATTGGCTATATGGTGGAAGAGCATCTGGCGGAGGACGTTGAAGATTTGCATTTTGTCTGTACGCCACAGAATGGTGATCTCTGCAGTGTCTATGCCATAGCCAAAGATAAAATGGAAGCGCTACACAGCCAGGTTGAGCGCTTGCAGTGGCCGCTGGTGGCTGCGGTTGCTGAATATCAGCTACTCGGTCTGCTCGAGGGCGATCTTGCTCTATGGCTAGATGGAGAACAGGCGCATATCTGGCAAGACAGTGGGCAGGGGCTTTCAATTCGCCGTGAATACCTGCAGCCGATGCTCAGTTCCTTACTGGGGGAAAGCGAACCCTTAGAAGAATCTGAGCAAGTAGAGGATGAAGCTGAGGAGAAAAGCCTGCTGCTCTTAGGAGCGCAAGAGAGTGATAACCTGCTTGTAGGCGAACTGGAGACGCTATTTGCTGATCGTCTACAGCGCAACCAGCGAGCCCCGGAAGAGGTTTTTCTGGAGCGCTTTAAAGCTGGCAAGCTCAGTAGTTTATTGAGCGGCGACTACCAGCTTTCAGGGGGAGAAGTTGAAGGAGCCTGGTGGCTGAAACCAGCAAAAGTTGCCACTTTTTGTTTTGCCGCCCAACTGCTGTTCTTTGTGGGGGCAGGGGCTTATTTCCAGTGGCAGGCTGGGAAGGCCGAAGAGCAGGCGCGCACAATGTTTACTGAATTGTTTCCCAATACCCGACCCTCCGCGCAAATGCGCCGTCAGTTGGATGGTTTTCTTAAGAGTGCGGGCAGTCAAGGCGGCGCCTTTACCACGCAGATGCAACAGCTGAGTAAGGTGTGGACAGAGCAACGGGGTAAGGAACTCAAGTTGCAATCCCTGCGTTTTGATGGCCAGCGGGGTGAAATGGTGTTGCAGTTACAGGCCTCTAACCTGGCGGATCTTGATACATTTGTTAGTAAGTTGTCTGGTAACGGCTTAAAAGCTGACTTACTCGGGGCCAATGAACTGAAGAAAGGTGTATCCGGACGGGTGCGCGTGCGCTGATAGTGACATATTGATGTGCAGAACAAGATTGGTAGTTATTGAAGCATGAAAGAACAAATTGAACAGTGGAAACAGAAGTGGCAGGCACTGTCTTCCAGTGACCAGCGCGCTCTCGCTCTTCTCGCTGTTTTTGCTGGGGGCCTGTTTATAGTCTATGGCCTCTACAGTCCTGCCAAGGGCTTTTTTGAGGAGTCTCGCAGTCGCGCTGAAGAAGCCCAGGAGCTAGTGCAATGGATGGAGTCCCAGCGTCCGGTACTTGCCCGGATCAAGCCTAATAGTTCCGCTGGCAATGCGTCGGGCACTCTTTTGCAAAGGGTGACCACTGCGGCAAAGAACAACCGGATTACCATTAAGCGCTTTGAGCCGGAGGGGGAGAATCGTATCCGCCTCTGGATTGAGGAGGTGCGTTACCAGGATCTGCAGCCATGGCTCAACCAGCTGATGAAAGAGAAGCTATCGGTGCGTACTATCAATCTGGATGCGCTCGCTGAGCAAGGTATGGTCTCCGCTCGCCTGACAATAGAAGGGTAATCCTATCTGCTCCCGCTTAAGCCGCCAGTGATCACTGTCGGTTTTTAGCGGGAAGACTTTCCCAGCATACCTCTGTAATGAATACCTTTTGGGTAGGGCGCTCTGCTCCTCATCCCAGATTTTCGGCCCACAAGCATATAGATTTAGCCGGAATAGCCGCTAAAGGCCCTATACTGAAGTGTGAAAGAGGAAATAGGTGCCACTATGCTTTTTAAAGATGTAACTACCAAGCATTTGGTTGAGGTGGCTGACGTTGTCACGCTTTCAAATCCCTATGAGTTAACTGTGGTTGGCCGCTATCTCTGGGGTGAGGAGATCCAGGATCCAGAGGTTTTCGACAAAACTGACCTGTGCTTTCTGTCTGGTGAGCCGCTGCCTCGTTGCTGGCACGATAGTCGTTATCGTGAGAAGGAGGTGCGCCGTTTGCGCTGTGGCACTCACGCCCAGGAGGATGGTGACTACTATCAAGGGGCGTGAATAGTTAGTCATGTCCGGGGGGAGCGCTGGCTGACCGTATTCTGGCAAGCCTTATCAGTAGTCACTAAGCACTGTACAATGCGCGCCAATTTTTTAAGTGAAGATCCGCATGACTTTTGAGCAGTTTGAAGAGTATTCCCTGTGGTTGGGAATCGGCGCACTTATCATGTTTATGGTGTTTATCGTCTGGAACCTCGCTAAGGATTCCAAGGCGGGGAGGTTCGGAACCTTTATCCTGTTTTTGGCACTGGGTCTCGGATTGCTTGGATTTATTATAAAAACAGTACTGGTTGAAGTGCTTGGGATAGGGTAGGGACTTTTATGTCACTATATACCCAATCTCCCAGGGAAGGTCGCAATGCCACTATTTGATCGCCCTGAACTGAAGGTTCAGAAAGACCGACGTATTTGTCGCGCCACTGATATGCGTATCGCTAAATACAGCCGGCGCGGTATGCTGCTCTCCCTCTGTGCCTTCCTGATTGCCGCCACAATCGGGGATATGCGCCTGGAAGCACCGCGCCTTTTACTGATCCTGGGTGGGGGCTTGGTGATACTCACCCTGATCAGGGGCTACTACGTATTCCGCTTCGACTCCCTTTACAGCGCGGGACCGAACCGCTGGCGAAACCATTATTTCTTCGTCTCTATTCTTGGCTCCATTTGGTGGGGTTTGACACTGTTTTACTTTGTCTACCTGATGGGCTTTGCGCCTGAAACGCACTTTCTGTGGATCTACTCGGTTATATTCTGCTCAAGTGTGACTACGGTATTTTCTCCATATCATCGTTTTCTCACCTGGTTTACTGCCACTTCTCTACTGCCAGCGGCTCTGATGGCTCTGTTCTCGGGAATGGTCCTCGGCACAATTTACGGCACCCTGACCCTTGCTTTTATTTGGCTTACTGCACACCAGGGGCGGCGCGAATCAGAAAATTACTGGGAGCGACTGTCGGCCATGCAGGAGCTACAGCAGCGTGCCAGCAGTCTGGCTGCCGCGCGCAAGCACTCAGAAGCTGCGGTGGAATTGACTAACGAGTTTATCGTTAATATCGGTCAGGAGTTTCGCAGCCAGCTATCAGATGCTCTTGGCGCAATGGCATTATTGGAAGCGGAGCCTCTCAGCGACCGCCAGCGGGAGTGGGTTGAGCTTGCCAAAACCGCCAATAGTCAGCAGCTCAAGCTGGTGGATAATGTTGGGTTATTCACTCGAGTGGCGCGAAAGGATATCCGCCTGCGCCAGGGACCTTTTAATCTGGTCAAAACCATCGAGAAATCTTTTAAGTTTGCCGCCCGCTCCGCCCACGGCCAGGATTTGGAGTTCAATTTCCAGATTGATGACAATCTGCCAGTAATGGTTACCGGGGATAACCGCAAGACGGCCCAGCTAATTCGTAATTTGGTAGATTCAGCAACAGGTATTGCCCAGCGCGGTGAGTTATGGGGGGAAGTTAGCTTTACGCCAATCACGACAGTGGAAGGCCAGTTGAATATTACCCTGATGGATGACGGGCGTGGTGAGATTCTCCCTGATGAAAGCGAATTGTTCGGTGCTTTCTCACGAATGGACACCACTCAGGTTACGACCGGCCTGGGTTTATCGATTGCCAAAGGGCTGGCAGAAGCGATGGGAGGCTACCTGCAATTGCACTCGACTCCCGATGGCAATCGCTATCAAGTGGTAATCAAATTCGATATGGAGCCGAACCAGCGCACTTACCTGACCCCGGATCGCCGTCTGCAGGATAGCGAAGTATTGCTGATTCACCAGAAGGGCCTGTTTATTTCCGGGCTGGTGCAGGTATTGC
Source organism: Microbulbifer variabilis ATCC 700307 (assembly GCF_000380565.1). Lineage (GTDB taxonomy): Bacteria > Pseudomonadota > Gammaproteobacteria > Pseudomonadales > Cellvibrionaceae > Microbulbifer > Microbulbifer variabilis. The sequence continues at coordinate 168,310 of NZ_AQYJ01000025.1, read as the reverse complement.
GCTCGTTTGGTATGGATGTGAAATCCCTGCGTTGGTGTGAAGGTTGCGAGTGCGAGGTACAGAAGCTGCTTAAGCTGGCTTTGGAGCGCAATCAGCTGGTAATCCTGGTGCCGGCGATGGGAGATGACACGCTCTTTAACTCGTTAACGCCGTATATGTACAAGGCACACACTGAAGGCAAGGAGTGTCCGGTGATCTGCCTGGGTGGGTTTGGCCAGAAGTCCTCCTTTGCCCAGCTACAGCACGCAGTACCTGCTGCTCAGTACCTCGGCCGTCCAGTGACTCGCAAAGAGTTACATGACGTAATTGTCGAGCGCATATTTGGTGGAATTAAAAAAACTACACGCAGAGTAGTAACTGGGGGGGCTGATCAGCCACGTCAATATTCACTGTTATTGGTAGAGGAGTCCCGTCCACACCAGTGGGTGACAGAGGAAATGCTGCAGGCCTTAGGCTATCAGGTGGATGTTGCAGGCAATGGGGATGAGGCCCTTATTCGCCTCTCCGAAGGCCACTATGACCTGGTGTTGGTAGATTGCCAGCAAAATACTGACCACAGCGCGGAAATTATTGAGATGTTGCGCCGCTGGGAAACTGAACACCGGCCCGACGATCGATTGCCAATTGTTGCCCTGACCAGTACTACTGAAGAGCAGTTTGAAGGGCGCTGCTTAGCCGCCGGAATGGACGACTACCTGACAAAGCCTTTAAGTAAAGATTTACTGAGAGAAACCTTAGCCCGTTGGCTTGGGAGTGCGTAAGTCTAAAAAAATCCAGCTGCGGTTTGTTAAGCAGGCTGGAAGTAAAAAAGCCGCGGCAACTGCCGCGGCTTTTTTATGATTAGAATTCGTAGCGAATTCCCATGCGTGCACTCCACAGCGAGGCGTCGGCGACTCGGGTTTGGCCAGCAGGATCATTGAATTCATTGAAAACAAAACGCCCCTGATCATCTATGCTGGCATCAACGGCAGCTTGGAAGCGGGGGAAGGCACCCTCGTACATTACTCCCCAATCATCGTTCAGTAAGTTGCCCAGGTTCTCGATAACAAAGAAAGCATTGAGTCGGTTGTCAGCGCGCCAGCCCGGCAACTCCTGGTCAATACGCAGATCGAACTTAGTCCACCAATCGCTGCTGAGGGAGTTGCGCTCCATAGTACCGCTGTCCAGGTCTTCAGAGTCGACCCAGGCGAAGAATGCCTCTGTATCGAAGTCATCCCCAAAGACAACATTCGCATCGCCCATGCCTGTTGGAACGTAGAGTAGCCCACGGCCCCTTCCGCCATCACCGAAGATACGGTCAGAGAAAGTATAGGAATAGGGCATACCTTCGTTAGCGCTACCGAAGAGGGTAAAGCGAGTCTCATACCCAGAGAAAAACTCCTGGGCGTAATCCAGCTTCAAAGTGAATCGGTGCGGAACTACATAGTTTGAAGTAGCCGTACCCGGGTCCTGGGCATCTACCGTGGCGATGGTGGTGTAGTTTGAGTAGGCTACAGAGCTGGTCATGGGGTTTACGTCTTCAGCATCGGTATAGGCGTAACCCACTGCTACATTCAGGCCGAAATCGAAAGATTTACTGAGTCCTAATGAGAAGACGCTGGAGTAGCCAGAATCGCCGTCAACATTGGTGAGCATATAGTCGCCCCTGCGACCATTGGTGTTAGCGTAAACCGCACGGCCATCGACGGTACTACTCACCTGCTCCAGTGACAGGTCCCGAATAATGGCTGCATCCTTATAATCACTATAGAGGTAATCGGCAGAGAGCAAATAGCCAGATTCAAACTCATAGCTACCGCCAATTGCATATTTCCAAACCGATGGAACTTCAAAATCCGGATCCATCATATTCACACCACCTAAAGTGCCATCTCCACTGGCTACCTGATCATATAGGGACTGTGGTACATCAAAAATTGGGGCGCCGTTGCCGGCCCAGTCCATATCAAATAATGGCGTGCCGCTGCCATCACTCGCTTCAATTTGTATAACGCCATTGTTGGAGTAATTATTGGAAATCCATACATTCGGATTGCCGCCAGAGTAAAGGCCAATTCCACCATGTAGCTCCAGGTTATCATCAACATTCCAGCTCAAGCCCAGTCGGGGTTGCAGAAGGTCGAGGCCGTCCATGGTGTGTTGGTTGGAAAAGCCATAGGCTGCTGCGAAATCTGTATTAGCGACAGGTCTGTCGTCACTACTGTAGCGATCGTAGCGCAGGCCGGCTACAACTGTGAGGTCAGCGTCAGCAAAAGTGTATTCATCCTGCACATAGAGAGTGTCGATGCTGTAAGCAAATTCAGCTGCGGCATCCAAGATATTATTGGTACCCGTGGCATTCTCGTAGATGATCAAGTCGGCAACGCCCTGCTCAAAATTTTCAATGCTACTGAAGCGATATTCACCAGCGGCCTCCTGGATGAACAGGTTGTAAATATCGAAGTTTTCGTGCTCGTAGCCAGCTGTAAGGTTGTGTTCACCTAAAAGGAGCTTGCCGGCGAGCTTAAAGGTCAAGTTGTCATAGCTCAGTTTATTTGCGTGGCGGGAATCATCAGCACCCAGATAAACGGTTGCATCTGTATCACTGCCATCGTTGTCATGGTCATAGGAGGTGCTGATCTGTACTTCACCAAAATCGGTACCTCCCAGGGAATTTTGGCGGTTATCCAGTTCGGAATAACCAATCTTCATTTCAGTAGAGAAGATATCGCTCCAGTCTGAGAAGAGCTGTACTACATAGGCGTTCAGCTCTGCGCCGCGCTCATAGTAGTGATTGGACAGCTCCAGCTCATCTGGATCTCCATCGGCCTCAGCGATAGAAAAGCCATCGTTGTAGTTGTAAGTAAATGCTGCGCGATGGTTTTCAGAGATGTTCCAGTCGAACTTAACCAGCAGCTTCTCGTCCTCTTCTGGAAGGCTGCTGGGCAGACCACCTGGGTTGTAGCCGTAGACTTCGTTGGATATACGCACAATTTCATCCAGTTGGGCTTGGGATACGCCCTGAACTTCAGTTGCGGCACTGCTTCCAGCGGGCCCCCGGTCAAAAGTAGCTACGCCTTCAAGCTTCTCATAAGCAGCAAAGAAGAACAGTTTGTCCTCAATAATGGCGCCACCTAGAGTAGCGTTGTAACGCTTCTCATCAAACTCGGCTACGTTAATGTCCTCACCTTCCAGGGAGTCCCCACGAAAGCCATCATCGGTGTAGTCATAGAAAAAGGAACCGTGCCATTCATTAGTGCCAGACTTGGTCACAGCATTAATGTTACAAGCGCTGAAGCCTCCGTACTGTACATCAAACGGTGCGAGCTCTACGGCCACCTGGTCGATAGCGTCATAGGAGAAGGGCATGCGCTCGGTTGGGTAGCCATTACTGTTCAAGCCGAAATTGTCATTCATACGCACGCCGTCAACAGTCAGGCTGTTGAAGCGTGGGTTGGCGCCGGCGCATTGGACTGAATCTGCGTTGGCCTCGTCTATATAAACACGAGGGTCTAGGCGCAGCAGGTCCTTGATGTCACGACCGCCAGCAGGCGCACTTTTCAGGTCGTCGCTGTTGAAGTGGGAAGAGGGACCTACTGCAAGCCGTGAACTGCTCAAAGCTTGGCCAAGCACGCTCACCTCCTCAAGATTGGATGAACCCAGGGTTAGCATTAGCGGCAGGGTATCGCCTACCGATAAGTAAATGTCCTCAAGTACCCGTTTGCCTTGGCCGGATTCAACGGTCACCGTGTAAGGGCCGCCAACACGCAGACCACTCAAATTAAACTGACCGGACTCCCCCACTTGCGCTACACGACGGCTGTTAGACGGAGTATGAATCACCGTTACTTTCGCATCGCTTATTACTTCGCCACCGCTGCCAGTAATAGAGCCGCGAATAGCTGCGGCTGTTTCCTGTGCATGGGAAACATGTGAAGTGCCAATCGCGGAGATAATTGCAGCGGATAGGCACATGCGCCGGAAAATGGAAGGTTTCATAACTAAGTCCTGGTCTTAAAAAAGAGCCAACAAAGTGGCTTTGAGAGTACTGGTTGTAATCGGCTCCCGAGACACTTTCCCCTGGTCCCGGCCAGTGAGCTTTTTAGCGGGTGATATTTAAGGACTGGTTAACGATTTGTTGCAGTTCTGTAACGATTACGGAAGAGGTTGGCTATAGATGCCAAGTTGTCACAAACTCTCATTAAAGTTGGCGACAAAATACTGCAATGGAAAAACCAATGAACGGGCTGGTTAATGTCTTTCGAGTAGCGCTACTCCTGCTCAGTACTCTCGGGCTGAATAATAAGGCTGTTGCCTGGGGGGATGATGGGCATCGGGTAGTGGGTGAGATTGCCTGGCACTACCTGGAGCCACAGGTGGCTGGTGAAGTTCAGCTGCTTTTGCAAAGAGCAAATGAGCCGGACTTGGCTGAGTCAGCAACTTGGGCGGATCGTATCCGCTCTAATGAACAATACGACTGGGCCGCTCCAATGCACTACATTAATTTGTCCAAAGAGTGGACCAGTTATGTTGAGGCCAGGGATTGCCCGCCTGCGGGCTGCATCCTCAAGGCAATCAAGCAGTTCTCGCAGATTTTGGGTGATCGAAACCGAAAATCAGAGGAGCGTGCAGAAGCCTTAATGTTTATCGCTCATTTTGTCGGCGATCTGCATCAGCCACTCCATACAGGCCTGTATTCAGATAAAGGTGGCAATGATGTCCAAGTCCGGTTTTTAGGTATTGACACCAATTTACATGCCCTATGGGACATACATTTAGTATCCAGGATAGTTTCCGATTGGCACAGTTATGCAAAAGAGCAAACAGAAAAGATAAGCGCAGCCCAGCGCCACTTGTGGCAATCCACAACAGAGGCCCAGTGGGCTCGGGAATCCCACCAGTTAGCCCACAAACTCGCTTATACGAGTGAATACGAATTAGGAGAAAAGTACTTCCTGCGTTGCCAGGAATCTGTGGAAATGCGCCTGCAACAAGGTGGAGTGCGTTTGGCCGCAGTGTTGAATAAAGCCCTTGGTGAGAGAGGTATTAACATCGCAGACAATTAATGCTTGAAATGTTGTAAAGCTTGGCTATCAGCACTTCCCATTGCCTTAGTTTTGATCGTGAACTGATTGTTCCTGTTTGATTATGCTAATAATCTAGTAATACAGCTCCCCTGCAATTGTCAGCTGGGGAGCTGGCCAAGCACAACAAGGTGGAGTTAAAGTGATTATGAAAACTCAGGCGAGAAACCTGGCCCGAATAGTCGGGGTACTTGTTATTTTAACTTCGATCGTGCACTGGAAGTCTTTTTTCATAAGCATCAGTATGTTCGGAACATCACCCGGCGTGGCCAGTTTGGGGTTACTGCTGCTGGCACTCGCTATCTTTAGCGCTGTGGGCCTACTGGCATACAAGGGGTGGGGTTTCCTTGTCTTTTATTGCTTTGCCCTGCTTGCCACCATAGGTTTTTCGATACCCCTAATACCATTTGTCGCAAGTTGGTTTCCGTTGGCAGTCCGGCCATGGGTGATGATCGCGATCAACATTTTCATTCTCATCGCAATACTTGCCGCACACTCAGAGTGGCGTAAGTCTCGTGCTGCAGGAGAAGGGGATAGTTAGGCGCCCCTTTTTAACTAGGGGACATTATGTCCCTTGGATGCAACCCATATCCGATACCACTGTTCCCGGGATAATTCGAGTTTTAGTGAATCCACAGCAGCTTTCAAGCGAGCTATTTTTCCTGAGCCGATAATAACCAATGGGTTGGCTGGCAGTTGTCTAACCCAGGCGTAAATCACCTGGTCGAGACTTTTGGCACCAATTTCTTCCTTGAGTAATTCAAGTTCACTAAGCACTCTTTGAGCCTGTATATCGCCTCCACTGAGTAATCGTCCCCCTGCGAGACAGGACCAAGCCATAGGGCGTATCCGAAGCATTTGCAATTGATCCAGGGTGCCATCATGGGCCACGGAAAAGTTAAGCGGATTTATTTCAACCTGATTGGTTACTAATGGCACTTCCAGCCGTGACTGCAGCAAGGCAAACTGGCTCGGTGAAAAGTTGGATACTCCGAAATGCAGGACCTTGCCAGCTTTTCGGAGCTTGGTAAAAGTTTCTGCAACTTCTTCAGCTTTCATCAAGACATCCGGCCGGTGGAGCAGAAGAACATCAAGGTAGTCTGTCCCCAGTAGGGAAAGGGAGTTATCAACGGACTCTATTATGTGTGTAGAGCTGGTATCGTAGTGGTTAACCTTTCGAAGGGGGAATTTGGCTGAGCACAACTTGATATTGCACTTGGTCACTATTTGAATCTGCCCTCGCATACCCGGCTGCAGTTTTAATGTTTCGCCAAAGAGTTGCTCACATTCATAGTCACCATAGATGTTGGCGTGATCTATGGTAGTAATTCCCAAGTCTACGTGTTGTTCAAGGAAGCGAAGGCGTTGCTGGGGTTTCATTTCCCAGTCAGCCAATCTCCAATAGCCCTGAACCAGTTCGGAGAGGTATGGGCCCTGGGGGCGTGTGATACTTTCAGCCATCGGCATTCCTGTCAAAGATCAAAAATCTTGATTATGCCTGAACTATGCATGCTTAACAGGAATCCAGAGCGGCATTAAGCCAGTAGTGTCACCAGGGCACAATTTCCCATCGGTAGAGTAGGCCACTGCGTACATCTGGAGAACCGGGAGTAGCCTTATGGTCAAGAGTTGGTTCAAGTGTGTGGATTGTAAACGTTAGGTCTATAAATACTTAAGCCCTGTATTTATGGGAGCTGTAACTGTGTCAAAAATACTGATTCCAATCGCTGATGGTAACGAAGATATCGAGGCTATTGCCATCTACGATATTTTGAGCCGAACTGACGCGAAACTGACTGTGGCATCAATTATGCCGAGTAGGCGTGTAACCACCCTGCGTGACCTTGTCATTGAGGCACCCAGCAGCCTAGAGGAATGCCTGGATACTACTTGGGATTTAATTGCGCTACCGGGAGGCAAGGAGGGGGCGGAGCATATGCATGACTCGGAGCCTCTAATGAGGCTAATCCAAAAGCAAATTGAGTCTGGGCGCTGGTTAGGAGCAATCTGTACCGCTCCTGTAATCGTACTTGGTAGACATGGCCTAATAACTGATTTCAAAGCAACTTGTTATAGGACTTTCCGTCGTGAACTCAGTCAATATGTGAGGGAGACTAGCGACCAACGAGTGGTGGTTGATCGAAATCTAATCACTAGTCAATCTCCAGGTACTGCGATAGAGTTTGCTTTTCAACTAGTCACCTGCTTGTTTGGGGAGGAGCAATCAAAATCGATTGCTCAAACTGTGAATGTTTATCTACCGCCGGAATAACTGCATCGATTTTAGTTTGTGCACATAGCTTTTTATTGAGATGGTATATTCGTATCTCATGATTACTTGCTGCCATACGCTATTTTTATGCGGTCTTCACTAAAAAAGCTAAAAGGGCTGTGGGGACAACTGGTTTCAATGTGCTGAAAAGGGATATCCAGGCTTTGCAATTCTCGCAGAAAGCTAGTGGTGTAATTTGCAGGTGCATCCATGGTACCTGTAAAGAATACTAAATCCATAGGCATTTCTTCGCGTTTTTTAGACCACTGGCTTACCTGGAACCAGGGGAGTGACTGTTGAAGTTAGTTTCAGAGACAAACATTTGCTCGACGATGCTGGGGCGGGTGCTCTTAAGGGTACTCCGGCTGTGGATGGCGCCATCCCAGGAGATTATCTTAGAGAAATACTCAGGAAATTTGAAACCAATTTTCGTTGCCCCAAATCCTCCCATTGAAAACCCCTGAAGGACTCTGTGTTCCCGTCCCTTTATGCTGAGACTAATTGGTTGGTTTGCTTTAAGTTAGTTTTTGATTTTCGGAAAATATAAATAACAACCAGAGAGAGAGAAAATAATACAAAGGTCAGTATCAGCCCTCGTATCATAATAGGATCGTATTGCTCCTGTAAAAGAGAGAGAACACGAGTTAGCCCATTAAAGAGGAAATAAAGTGAGGCTGGTACAAGAATTATCCAATCCCGGCGGAAAGTTCCTATTGCCGTAACCACAGCTAACATAAGTAGAGGAGCACCGAGTGTGCGCACATTAGTCAGGCCATAGTCTGAGACGGCATTAAACCCACTGGCTTCGCTAATTGAGCCGGGAAAAAATATACAGGCTATAGCTGCAGAGGTGAAGATAAAAACAAAAATTGTAGAAATTATTTGTGCAAAGCGTATCACGGTGCTTCCTTTATAGTATGTAAACGAAAAACGGCTTGGTCTGCTATGTCTGTTATTTTCCTTAAGTATAAATATTGAGTTCCTTCATGTTTCTTGTGCAGTGTTGGTGCGGGCCACGTGTTCTTACTGTACAAATAGCGTATCTAAAAAATGACGGATACTTGGCTGGCTGATTTGGCTTTCGCCGCTCACAATAAGAGAACATAAATAATGCTCAGTAATTTTTTGCCATGGCTAAAAACCTTGGCGAAGACTTTTTGAATTCTCTTTGTTAATACGTTCTATATCGATGGACCCCAAGATTTTCATGGCTGTCTTCTGTACTGTAGAGCCCCATTAAAGCCATAATGTTGATATATGTCAACTAAAATCTTAAGGGCTTTCTTACCGTTTTCGTTTGTTGTAACAAACAAGGTGTTTGGGATAACTATGGATGTGTAGTCAGCAGAGTGTAGTCTTGCCACATATTGCTGTTTGCGTTCAAAGCCTGGCTTGACCAAAAGGTCAATTTTGAGGTGGTTGCTAGGTGGTTTCTATCTTTTTGTATAGGTAGGTGGTTCTAGAGGCAGGTTCCTATCAGTGGATTCAAAATAGTTAAAAGCTTATTTATGTAGGCTATAAATGAATGGTTGCTTTCCCGGTATTTTAATTTTGGTATGGTTATAATTTTGCAGAGGAATTTCTTTCAATAATAATTATTTTGCTTGGCTTTCAAGAACTTCCACTAAAAACCTTGAGGTTATGGCAACTTAAGTTCCAGTACTTCTGACCTCTTGAAAGGGCACAAACCCGTGAGGTATCGATTGGAGTTTGATAAGTTGCGAGAGTAATGATATCTAGCGGTAAAAGTTTCTTTAATTGGTACGCAACAAAATTGGGCTAACGCCCCCTTATCAGACCGGCCAGTTCCGCTAGTTGTTTTAGAGGTCAGTCTGTTTAACAATGGTGACAAAATTAAGTACACAAACCCTCTCAGATTTATATCTCTGAGTGATAATTAACAATAATGTAGTCGGTGTACATACATGGAATTGGTAAGCCTGCGCCGAAGCTTTGGGTTAGTCGGCATCTTTCTAATTTTGGCCCTCCTTACAAGTGGATGCTCTAAATCACCAGAGAGCACAGTTGCCAATCGTGCAGCTCTGGGTGAGCGCGCACTTTCCCTGACACCAGCTGATTCTGATCTTGCAGAAATATATATTCGGACCTGTCGTAGCTGTCATGGTACCGGCGCTAGTGCCGCGCCTTTAACCGGCGACTTGGATAACTGGAAGCCACGTATGGATAAGGGAATGGATATATTGGTAGATAATGCTATCAATGGTTTTCAGGGGATGCCCCCGCTAGGCCTTTGCTTTGAATGCTCACCAGAGCAGTTTGAGCAGTTGATCGCTTTTATGGCTACGGCGGAGTAGGGAAGTATGCATCAATCACGTCGCCGTTTCGTCACTACCCTGGCTGCCGGATCTGCAGCTTTTGCAGCATCCCCAATATCATCAATAGCGCGTACTTTAGTCCAGGCAGCTGATGCTGCTAAACCCCGTAAGATTCGCTGGCGAAACTGGTCGGGGTCCCAGGAGTGCATGCCCGATAGGCGCCTGGCACCAAAAAATATTACTGAATTACAGGAAATAGTGGCGGAGGCTAGTGGTACTGTGCGTGCAGTGGGTGCTGGTCACTCTTTCACTGCGCTGGTGCCAACAGAAGATACGATAGTTTCTCTCGGTCGTATTAGCGGACTATCTGACCACAATGCCGAAAACTCCCAAGCCACGGTCTATGCGGGCACACGCATAGCAGATATTGGCCAGCCTCTGGAGGAAGTAGGGCAGGCCTTGATTAACCAGCCAGATATCGATGAGCAAACCCTTGGCGGATGCCTGGCAACCGCCACCCATGGCACCGGTGCGAATTTGGGTTGTATGTCCAGTAATGTTACTGGTCTGGAAATGGTAATGGCCGATGGTGATATCCTCTGGTGCGATGCAGAGAATAACCCGGAGGTGTTTTCTGCGGCCAAGGTTTCCCTGGGGTGCCTTGGCTTGGTGACCAAGGTGCGTATGCAAAATCAGCCCAGCTATCGCTTACGCCGTGAGTCCTGGGTGGCGCCTATGCAAGAGATTTTGGATCAAGCTGAATCGCTGGCGAACTCTAATCGAAACTTTGAGTTCTATTACATCCCTTTCTCCGGGATGTGCATGGCTGATTCTCATCAGCTCACAGAAGAGGATATCTTTTCCACTGAGCGTGAGGATACCAATGAAGCAGTGATGACTCTTAAGAGTGTAAGAGACTGGCTGGGCTGGTCCCCCAAGTTGCGCCGATTTGCCTTGCAGTCCGCCATGGAAGACATTGAAAAGGAAGTAGTAGTGGAGTCCTCCTGGCGTAACTATGCTAGCGAACGCAATGTCCGCTTTAATGAGATGGAATACCACCTGCCCAGGGAGGCAGGCTTAGCGGCATTTGCTGAGATTCAAAGCACTATCGAAGAAAACAACCTTAATGTTTTCTTTCCTATCGAGGTCCGCTTCGTTAAGCAGGATGATATCTGGCTGAGTCCTTTCTATCAGCAGGATTCTATTTCGATAGCCGTTCACCGTTACTTTGAAGAGGATCACCAGCCACTGTTCAAAGTGCTGGAGCCAATTATGCGTAAGTATGGGGGCAGGCCGCACTGGGGAAAGTTAAACACTTTGGAGGGGGGGGACTTCGCTAAGCTTTATCCACGCTGGCAGGACTTTATGAAAGTTCGCCAAGAATTGGACCCCAGCGGAAAGTTCCTGAATTCCTACTTAAAATCACTAATTGCTTGATGTTTTTTGACAACTCTTCTATTCGGGCAAAATGCTGATAAATTATTTTTATTAAATGATCTTGTAGCGATTGCCCTAAAGCCCAAAAGGAAAATATTTTGGATAGCAAGCGCCGAAAATTGTTGCTTGGGGGAGTGGTTCTGGGAGCTGCCGCAGCGGTACCCATGTTGCGGCCAAAAGCCTTGGGGCAGGGTGGGCATAGTGAGTATTTCGAATCAATTTCCAGAGCCCTGCACAAAGCTGGCATGTCGAGTCCGACCATGGTGGTTGACGTCGATCGATTAAAGAACAATGCCGATACATTGTCGAGCCACCTTCAGGGGAATTATGATTTCCGTATTGTTGCAAAGTCATTGCCCGCACTTGGCTTACTGGAAACAGTAGCCAGGCGAACCGGTACACAGCGGATCATGGTATTTCACTTGCCATTCTTACGGCAGCTTGCTCAGGCCCAGCCATCGGCGGATATCCTGCTGGGTAAACCCTTACCGATAGCTGCTGCCAAGGATTTTTATGCGAAACCGACAGGTAACAGTTTTGATCCTAGTAAACAGTTGCAGTGGTTGATTGATAGCCCCCGCCGATTACAGCAGTATGCTGAGCTGGCCAATAGCCTTGGGCAATCACTGCGTATCAATATTGAACTGGACGTTGGCTTGCACAGGGGAGGGGTTTCTAGTGATCAAGCTCTTACTGAAATGCTCAATATTATCCAGATAGAGCAGGGATTGGAGCTTGCGGGGTTTATGGGCTATGACGCCCATGCTGCCAAGATGCCGGGTTTACTGGGTGGCCCTGATAAGGCAATAGATCGGGGGCTCAATATCTACTCGCAGAGATTGGAGCAAGCAAAACGGCAGCTAGGTGCTGTATTTCCATCGGAACTCACGTTAAATGGCGCGGGGAGTCCGACTTACCAGCTGTACAAGTCCAGGAGAAATACTGCTCCCTGCACCGAGCTTGCGGCTGGCTCTTGTCTGGTCAAGCCAACGGATTTTGATATTCCCACACTATCGGATCATATCCCTGCAGCGTTTATTGCGAGCCCAGTGCTCAAAAGGTTACCTCATACCCAGATACCGGGAATAGAAAACCTTACCGGTGCAATGCGTTGGTTGAACCCAAATCGTGCTCAGACCTTTTTTATTTCGGGGGGTTACTGGAAAGCACTACCTGAGTCTCCTGCTGGATTATCAATAAACCCTATTTATGGCCGCTCTACAAATCAGGAAATGCTAAATGCCTCTGACAGGGTGACCTTAGTGGAAGATGACTGGGTTTTCCTGCGCCCAACTCAAAGTGAATCAGTATTTCTTCAGTTCGGTGATATTGCAGTATATGACAGGGGAGAGATAGTGGATCGCTGGCCTGTATTGAGTAACAGCTAAACCTTAATAATTGATTAGAATATATTTAGCTATGTGTAGATAGCTAATTTTTAGCAGATCTTTATAAAAATAATTATCGGAGAATTTACATGATATTTGTAATAGTTTTAGTATTAAATACCATCTGGTTTCTTATGGGATTTAATGTTTTTTCATTACGAGGAAAGATCTTTGCCAAGCTGGTAGTGCCCAGGGAGCATAGGGATACCCCCGTCTTTGGTATCTTAGCTGAATCTGGAAAGTTTCTCGGTGGTTTCAACTTTTCCCTGGCCTTTCTCAATATTTTGTTGTTAATTAATCTCTCTACTTTTTCAGGTGATATTCAGAGGGCAGTACTGTTACTTGCTTTTGCAGTCACGCATGGCTCACAGTTTATTTATAACGTGCCTGTTGCTCTTCAAAATCGTAGTGGTGGAGGAGCCTGGCAGGTTAAAGGGGTAATGCGCTTTATTTTTATTGTTGACTTTCTAATGATGCTGCTAAACTTCTTTGTCGCGATTTGGTATTACTTATAACTTGTATATTTGAGTAAAGGAGGTTTTCTTGTTGGATGAGATTCTATTAACGGAGGAGTTGTAGTTCCTAATTCTGGTAAATATACGGTTGGTTAGATTATATAGAATAACTATGGGTCATGGATCAGGGATATGAGTGTGACACTATTAAACCGAGAAAAGCTACTGGATAGCTGTCGTAATTGATGCCAGTATGGCCAAAGTCATACCAGTATCAACCTATAATCTTGAATTGTGATATAGAGTCTTAGGATCACTAATCTTCCGTTCAATATATCATTAACTATGGGTATCAGTGGGCCCTGAGAAAGCAATGAAACTGAGTAGTCTGCAAACAGAGCTGACGTCGGCCGCAACGGACATTATATTGGCCCTGATCGCATTAGTGGCACTGATTTATTTGGTTCGATATAGCCCAAAGGGCGGTAGGAAGTATCTGGCCTGGAAATTTTTTTTCTTTCTGACAATTGTTGTCACCGTATTGGCCGCAACAATTCATGGTTTAGAGTTGTCGGTGCAGCTAAGTCAGAGGCTCTGGAGAGTCTTATTTTTCTTTCTTGGTTTATTTCTAATAGCATTTACCACTGCAATTTGCTTTGATCTATTAGGCGAGGAGGCAACGCAAAAAGTTTTACCTTATATTCCGCTCATCGGGATTGCCTTCTATGTTGTTACTTTATTATGGCCTGAAGGGTTTCTTGCTTACGTGATTTATCAATTCTCTATTACATTTATTATTATATTTGGATATGGCAGGTTAGCCTGGCTGAATAAGTTAAATGGAAGTTGGTATATGGCATTAGGTGGCTTACTTTCATTAATTGCCATATATATTCAAACAAAAGATTCACTATATATTACGTTAATCTGGGATTTTGACCATAATGGGATTTATCATATGGTGCAAAGCGTAGCGGTTATTCTCTTCTTTTTAGGTATTAGAAGGGCACTCCTAAACAACCAGTAGGTTCTTCAAAGTATTGTATATAGTTGATTGCCTTATTTGAGCGAGCAGAGCTTTGGAAGAGATACCGTTTTGGTTGATATTGTCTCTATGTATAGCGGCCTATTGCTCAAGAGGTTAGGTGCTTCGTATGTTAACAGCTAAAGTTTCCTGTTGAAGTTGATCTCTGTATTATACGGCATAAGTAGCAGAGCCCATGAACGTCGTTGGAAATAGAATGAAGCAAACAATAGGCCGCAGAGACTTTGTCAAAACCTTGGGAATGGGCATTCCTGCAGGGTACCTGCCAATTGGAACTGTATATGGGGATTACTCTAAAGATGATGTAGAGTTCCTCCAGCGAGATAGTGCTGTATTTGATCTCTATCGACGCCTATTTAACAAGCGAATCGATTTCCTTCCAAGAATTATTGCGTTATGCAAAAACGAGAAGGGTGTTCAGCAAGCGGTGCATTACGCAAATACACACAGCCTGGACATCAATATCAAAAGTGGAGGCCATAGTTTCGAGGGTTTTTCTTTAAATAATGATGGTTTGGTTATTGATGTTTCCCTTATGAGTGGGTTGGAGCTGAGAGCGGATAATAGGTTGATAGCGGGTCCTGGAGTTAGGCTTGTTCAATTATATAGCTATTGCCTACCAAAGGGACGCCTGCTGCCATCGGGCTCTTGTGCGACAGTAGGGCTTTCAGGTATCACGCTAGGCGGGGGTTATGGGCTGTTTGCACGGGAGTTTGGGCTGACATGTGACCATTTGAAAGGCGTGCGCCTGATAGATGCCAAGGGTATCGCCGTAGATTCAGATGAGGTTCCAGAACTGCTATGGGCTTGTCGTGGAGGTGGTAATGGTAATTTTGGCGTGATAACGGAAATGCGTTTTGATACGGTTCCCGCACCAACAACACTTTATCAGCACCGATTTAGGTCTTATAAGCTCTCGCCGAGAGCCGCAGCTGATTTGGCAAGATTTTGGTTTGACCAGTGTGAGTTATTACCAGACCACGCCTTTTCTGCCTTTGTCTTGAACCGCAATACATTGACAGTAATGCTAACATCGACAGATCATGATCGAGTAATGACAAGGATCTTGTCAAAATTTGACCAAAGAATGGATGAAAATGCCCAGTTAAAGCCGGATCCTCTGGAAGTGGGTATTCAGTATTACTATGGCCGTTCCAATGCTATGTATTTTAAGAATTTTAGTGCTGGTTATTATAGTGGCTTTAATGATATCAGTAGGTCTATAGAGGAAATTTTTACCCTTGTGGGAAAAACCCCCGGAGCGGTTTTTCAAATTAATACATTGGGCGGTGAGATAAGTCGTTTGCACCAAGAAAATGAGGGGGCCTATGTCCATAGGGACGCCAATTATTTGGGAGAAGCTCAGTGTTACTGGGAAAAACCTGCTGATGAAGTGCAAAGACTGGAGAGTATGGCTCACCTTCAAGAGTTGCTCCACAAAAGTGGTATAACTAAGCACTATGTGAATTATCCTGATATTAATATCAAGAATTATGAAAATGCCTACTATGGGGATTCCTATGACCGATTACAGCGTTTAAAAAGTATACTTGATCCAGGTAATCGGTTTAACTATCCACAGAGTATTGAAAGAGCATAGGGCTATTTTACAAATTAAGAGTTCGAATACGGCAACATCACAGTAAAGTAAAAATTTAACTTTGATATTGCCATAACCTGAAACACCTGCTTCTAAAGTAGGATATGTTAAAAGTTGACTAAAAGCTTAACATATCCCTTAAGCGGGTAGCGGGACGCCTGGCGACTTCTACTTCTTTTCCATCTGTCATGGTTACAAGTAGCCCGTTACTTATCCAGGGTTGAATATCCTTAATGAAGTTAAGATTGATAATTTGTTGTCGATTTACGCGAAAAAAGGTTTCCGGGTTTAGGCGCTGTTCAACTTTAACCAGTGACTTATAGATAAAAGCCTTATCATTATCAAAGAAGACCTGTGCATGATTGCCACAGTTTTCAAAGTATCTTATACGTCCAAGCTCAATAAGCCAGCAGCGCTCGCCGTCTTTAATAAAGATTTTATTGTTAGTGTTTAAATAGGTTTCCTGGCTGGAGCTGGCAGCTGGTAAGGTATCACTTACGGCCTTATTGATAGCGCGTTCTAACTTCTCCGGATGAATTGGTTTCAGCAGGTAATCCAGAGCGTTTACTTCGAAAGCCTGAATTGCATATTCGTCGTAGGCTGTTGTAAAAATGATATTAGGGATAGAGTCGAGTTTATCCAGGATATCAAAACCGCTTCCATCCGGTAGGTTGATATCCAGAAAAATCAAATCTGGCTGTTCCTTGGAAATAAGTGTAATGGCCTGCTCACAATCTTGGGCCTCTGCAACCAAATTAATATCTTTATAGGGCTTAAGTAATTCTCTCAATTCGTTACGTGCGAGTCGTGAGTCTTCAATGATAATGGCTTTCACTTCTTATACCGTCAATTAAAAAGCAGAAGAGGGTATGCTACATTGGGCAACAACTAGTAAACCTTGTTGTTGTAGATTAAAAGAGGCTCTATTTCCATATTGTAGAGATAGACGTTTTTTAATATTTATCAATCCAAGTCCGGTATTTTGGACTTTCCTTTCACCGGGTGTTGTTCCTTCAGAGTTAAGGTTTTCTAAAGTTCCAGGATTCGTTACTGTGATCGATATATGGTCTTTCTCTTTGAAAATTTTAATCAATAGCTCACCTCCCATCCTGGATTTATCAATTCCATGGCGCACTGCATTCTCGGCAAGTAACTGTATTAAAAGTGGTGGTATTGACTCTTCCATTAAAGCCGGATCAACTTCCAGGTTGAAGCGTAGACGATCTTCATATTGTATTTTTAAGAGCTCAGCGTATTGGGATACAATTTCCAGCTCATCTCTTAAGGATACCGTTTTCTGTTTATGAGCCACTAACGTATAACGTAACAAGCCAGATAGGTTTGTTAGCATCTCTCTGGATTTCGCAGCGTCTTCTAGGATTAATGCGCGGATATTATTTAAGCCATTAAAAAGAAAGTGGGGGTTGAGCTGTCCCATTAGGGCACTCATTTTGACTTCATTGAGCTGCAGTTTGAGCTGTATAGCTTCCTGCTCAGCTTTGTGTAATCGATCCTTATTAACAGTTGTAATGTAAATAAAAGTCCAAGCGATCATAAGAAGGACAAGGAAAAGCCAGTTGTCAAGAACAGTTCCCCAGAAAGATGGCGGAACTGCGTATCCGGCATGGATGTAATATGCATATACAAAGCCAATGGCAATAAAGGCGCATATGAACCCAAGAGGGATTGAAGTGGTGAGGAAATATATCCACTGCTTACGCCAGCTTGTATTGATAAGATCGAAACGATATATGATTTCTCGGATGAATAAAGTGGATAAGCCAAGGCTTATTACTACAGTTGCTACTTGTATGGCATTTTTTTCAAAATTGTGCTGGGTAAGTAATCCAAGTGAAAAAGTATTCACCAAAGCGAATATTAACCAGCCACCAAAGTGGTAGGTCAAAAATTTTGCTGTTGGAGTAGGGGACCTGAGAAATTTCATAAAATTTTACATATTGGCAATGCGGCTCCTTAAGCAGGAGCCGCATTTTACTACTAAGGATTTAAGCCAAAGCGCTCGTTTAACCATGAAGACATTATCTTCAGGGCTTTTGGAGAGAAGCTTTCCTCTATTTCAGCATATTCAGAAGAGGAGCCTTTATTTGCTATTTGAAACAGGTGGTTCATCTGTTCGAGCTCGAAAGTTTGAAAGTCGGGGTGACCTGTCCTGCTTAAAACTCTATGCATATTGTTCAAGTTCATCTTCGCATTTACTTGAAAATCCAGAGAGCCATTGAGAGCCAGTAATGGGGCCTTTGTTTGCTCTAAATAGGGCTCAGGGTTGAACTTGAGAAAATACCGAAACCAAGGTGTAGAGTATTGCCTCTTTAATTGCTCAACTTCTGCCTCCAGTTCGTCATCCTGGTTTCCCTCGAGTCTGGCGCTCTTGAGGAGGAGTTGGTGAATCTCCCCGCTGATAGTCTCTTTCTCCTCTAGCTGGCTAATCAGGCTGAAAATTTCTTTGTCTAACTCGCGGAGTTTTTTGAGCTTTTGTTTATCTAAACCATTAAATTTCCTATCCTTATACCACTGATCCACGAGAAGTTGTGGTATTTTAACACCTGGACCGGCAAGCAAGATAGCAAATGCGATATCTTCACGGTTGCTGGCAACAATGGGAGCTATCATGCCTCCCTCGCTATGTCCAATTAAACCGACTTTGCCCTTGGGAAGATCGCTGCGGCTGTTGAGGTAGTCAACTGCAGCGCTGGTATCGCTGGCGAAGTCTGCGCTAGTTGCCGTAAAAAAATCCCCGGTAGACTCACCAATTCCACGGTCATCATACCTTAAGACTGCGTAACCCTGGCGTGTCAAGTAATCGGCGATTACTGCAAATGGTTTATGCCCGAATAGGGTTTCGTCCCGATCCTGGGGGCCGGAACCGCTAATAAGAACCGCAGTTGCTTTAACAGTGGATGTAGGCTTTGTCAGTGTTCCAGACAGGGTGATATTGGCTGTTTTATTTTTAAAACTAACCTCCTCGACAGCGTATGGAAAAGGAAGTTTTGGTGTCTGGGGACGGTTTTCAGGTGTATCACTAGTACCGTCAGCTGCCCTTCTAAAGTTTAGAGGCAATGATTTTCTTTGAGTGAGGGTACCAAAGATCAGGTCAACGTCATTATTGTATGCACCTTCATACTTGATATGTAAGTCTTCCACTTCGAATGCGATACTATTCGATCTTATCTCTAACGTAGACATCTCCATTCCATATTTACCTTGGGAGGGGCTATCCAATACGCCTGTCCAATCGCCATTTTCTTGGTCAATATGAATTACTACTGGTAGCGTTTCTTCGTTAGCAACCTGAAAAGTTGCTTTCCAGATACCATCGATACCTCCAGCCATGACGTAAGTGGAAGATAGGCTTGTAGCGAGGATAAGAGATTTTAATCCCAATTTAACGCTATTTATGCCAGATTGCAGAATTTGCATAAGTGTTTTGCCTGTGCTGTTTCACTGAATGAGTGGCATTCTAGGGGCGGATTTTTTTCCTGTGATAAAAGTAGGATGAGTGGCTTATATAGCTGGCGAACGGTAACAGGGAGTGGGGAAGGAACTGGATGCTCCTATCTATTCAAAAATTTGAATATCTTGTCCTAAATTCTCCAGTTGCTATTGGGTAGTACGAACTACTATCTTGTGAGAATTACTCTGTGATAGGTAGTGATTGATGCCCCTTAGAAACAGCGATCATAGCTACGGCTCAATAGCCAAGTGGCTTCACTGGTCCATTGCCCTTTTCTTCCTTGGCTCCTATATCAGCGTTTACTATCGATAATGGTTCACTCAAGAGGAAACCCCTGAGAACTTGGTCGCTTTGCAGTTTCACCTGTCTATTGGAGTAACCATAGGTACACTGGTTGTTCTCCGTATTTTATGGAGGTTGATGAATCCAGCACCATTACTGGAGCCCGGCTCTCGCTTGGAACATGTAGCAGCACATATTGGCCATTATGCTTTATATCTGATAATGATCATCACTCCATTGACCGGCTATCTGGGTACGGGGGTCAACACGGATTACTTCTTCTTGTTTGAAATCCCCAAGTTTGCTGATACTTGGCTCTTTGGTTCATGGGTACAGAATGGTCTTGGTATGACTTTTGAACAATTTGAGGAGCCGGTGGACTTTATCCATAAGGAGGTCTTGGGTGAGTGGCTGGTTTGGCTGCTAATCCTCGGGCATGTATTGGCCGCTTCGTATCATCACTTTATCAAGAAAGATCGAACTCTATTACGTATGACGATTGATAGAGATAGCCGGGGAAGGGGGTAGTCCCACTGAGTAGATGATTTGGGAGGTTTAGGCTTATGTCCGCCAATGGCAGAAATTGGTGCTAACTTGGCATGGAAAGATACGGGCCGATTTCCTACCCTACACGTGGAAGCTTTATCCGCCAGGTGTCCCTCTTGCAGGTTTATTGCCTGTTGGGGCAACTGTTCCTTGGTCAGCATTGGCCCCGATAAAGTCCTTTCCTTTAAGGCTCAATGGCTTTTAATGAATAAAGTTTCCATGGATTAGGTATCCGTTGGGAGAGTTGCGGATTTATGGATTGATTTTGCCCATAGCAAGTCTGGAGCTTGTGTTTTGCAGGGGGATGTATGTGGAGTTGGATCCAGATAACATCAAAAGTTACTTTGTTTGGTGCCTTGGTGATGATCACTGGCTGTGATTCAGCGGGAAGGATCTATCCCGTTGCTGAATTAGTCGGCTTTGAGGAATCAATTTGCACTTAGCTGACAACAGTGGCGGCAGGGCTATCTTCATCTCCCTGTTTTGGCAGAGCCAGGGATATCAGCGCAGTTGCCATTAAGAATATAGAAGAAATTATCAGGCAGGCTTCAATTCCTGCTATCTGAAAAATCCACCCGGACAATAGGGTTCCAAGTAGGCGCCCCATGGCGTTTGCCATATAGTAGAAGCCTACATCCATTGAAACTCCATCTTCTCGCGCATAGGAGACAATCAGATAGCTGTGTAGTGAGGAATTGATTGCGAATACGAAGGCAAAAACCATCAGCCCCGACAGGGTTGTAAGCAGGGGATGAATACCGGAGTGCAATGCCAAGGCTATTGTTGCTGGGACCATTGCCAGTGCCGCTGACCAGTATAAGGCGGTCCTGCCATCTGGGGCTTTCGGGGAAATACTGGCTGTGATTTTTGGGGCTAATGCTTGTACAGCTCCATAGCCGATTATCCAGACCGCTAGGAAAGCGCCTATCTGCCAATGCCCCCAGCCAAATTGGCTCGCCAGGAAAACTGGCAGGGCAATGACAAACCAGGTATCACGGGAAGCAAAAAGGAATAGCCGAGCGGCAGCTAAGGCGTTTACTGCTCGGCTCTTGGAAAATACGTCGCGAAAGCGCTTCTTGGCTTTAGCCTTTCCTAAATCCCTGCGAAGAAATTTCTTGCTGAGAATCCAAACCCCTGCCAGGCATATGGCCATGATCAGGATAGCACCGCGAAATCCCGCCAGAGCGAGCAGGACCCCACCCAGAAAAAATCCCAATCCCTTAAGGGCGTTCTTGGAGCCGGTAAGCAGGGCTACCCAACGGTAGAGCGGACCTTGGGCATGTGCCGGGAGCAACAACTTGATAGCACTTTTCGCACTCATCTTGTTGAGGTCCTTGGCGATGCCTGACAGGGCCTGGGCACCCATCACCCAGGGGACAGAGAGCAGGTTTGAGGGTACCAGCAGCATTAGTAAAGCTATTACCTGCAGCATTAACCCCATGTTCATGGTGCGGTTGAGGCCGAGGCGGGCACCCAGCCAACCTCCAACAAGATTGGTGATCACCCCGAACAATTCATAGAAAAGAAAGAGCAATGCGATTTCCAGCGGGGCATAGCCTAATTTGTGGAAATGCATTAACACCAGCATTCGCAGGGCGCCATCGGTCAAGGTAAATGACCAATAGTTGCCAGTTACCAGCAAATACTGGCGAACTGGCAGGGGCAAAGAGGAAAGTAACTGCATCGAAATGAACTTTACCAATATTGTAATATTGCTGGCTTCTAGGCTCCCCAGATTTAATCAGCGATCCATGTTTCCGATCATCCGGGCTAGTTCCGCGGTACGATTTGCGTACCCCCACTCGTTGTCATACCAAGTATAAATTTTAACCTGGGTACCATTGATCACCATGGTCGAGAGAGCGTCGACAATGCTGGAGCGTGGGTCGGTTTTGTAATCCACCGATACCAGAGGGCGCTCCTCATAGCCGAGAATATCTTTCAGCTCTCTTTTCGAGGCGGTTTGCAGTAATTGGTTAACTTCCTCGGCAGTGGTGGGGCGTTCGACTTCGAAAACGCAGTCGGTCAACGAGGCGTTTGCCAGGGGTACACGTACGGCGTGGCCATTTAACCGGCCAGTCAACTCAGGGAAAATCGCAGTTATAGCTGTGGCTGATCCTGTAGTTGTCGGGATCAGGCTGGCTCCACAAGCCCTGGCCCGGCGCAGATCTGCGTGGGGGGCATCAAGTATTGTTTGGGTATTGGTAATATCGTGAATGGTCGTGATGGAGCCATGTTTAATACCCAGGTTTTCGTGAATGACTTTCACAACTGGCGCTAGACAGTTAGTGGTACAGGAGGCGGCAGTAGCAATAGGGTGTTTGTCGGGATCGTAAATATGCTGATTCACCCCCAGGACAATATTGGGCACACCGGCCTCTTTAACAGGAGCAGAGACAAGCACCCTTTTTACGCCTTGATCAAGGTACGCTTGCAAAATTGCAGAGGTTTTCATTTTACCAGAGGCTTCAATGACAAGATCGCAGCGGCTCCAATCGGTCTTGGAGATTTCGGTATTCGCACTGCACGCTACTTTGAGGCCATCTATTTCAATAGTGTGATCAGTGGATTTCGCTGTGTTGTGCCAGCGGCCATGGACAGAGTCGAAATTCAGGAGGTGGGCCAGGGTATGGGCGTCGCCTGAGGGGTCATTAATCTGAATAAACTCTATGTCCGGCCAGTCCCATGCTGCGCGCAGTACCAATCGACCAATACGGCCAAAACCATTGATTCCGACTTTTATCGTCATCTATATTTCTCCTTGAATCCATATATATGGAAATTCATATATATACAGGCAAATTTTTACAGTTAATAGGGTACTGTTAGGGCCATCAACAACACAGACTCGCACGTTCGGGCCTTTCCCCCATCTGGAACAGATTCCGTAGATCCTTGGCGATGAACTGCTGGTTTGCTTGTAAAGTGTCTTGAAGGATATTTTTTGTCCAGTCGCTTAGAGCTGGATTGATACGGTAGAAAACCCACTGTCCCTGACGCCGGTCTTGTAAAAGATCCGCGCTGCGTAAAAGGGCCAGGTGCCGGGAAATTTTCGGTTGACTAAGGCCTAGGGCAGCGGTCAACTCACACACGCAAAGCTCACCTTCATAAGCGATTAATAGAAGGGTGCGAAGGCGGGTATCGTCAGCAAGGCACTTGTAAAACTGAACTGGATTCAAAGTTTTCCCCGGGCTTCTGTCAGGCCGCTTTGGCAGTTTTGGTTTGCACCAAGGCAAACAATTTAATGCGAGTGCTTAGCTCTCTCACCGTTGTGTAAAATGGATTGAAGCAATGGCGCGTGGCCGGGTCTTCAAAGTCCCAAGCGATTATTTTGCTATGGGTGGGCGAAGGTACATACTCTCTTTGGCTTTTGTCACACAGGGTAATCACCAAGTCAAAACTCTGGTTGGATACTTCATCCAGAGACTTGGAATACAATCCTTGTATGGGTATCCCAAAGCGTTTCAAGGCGCTGATTGCCCGAATATCCACGGGTTCTGGGCTGGTACCTGCACTGGCAACTTCGAAGAAGGCCCCGGAGTGATAACGCAGTAGCGCCTCAGCAATAATCGATCGGGCTGAGTTCCCAGCACAGATAAACAAAACCCGCTTCTTCACAGCGTTGCACCTGCCAGCTTTATCTCTTTCTATTATATATGGAAAATCATATATTCAAAGAGGAAAAGAACCGGGAACAGATCCCGGTTTTCATTAGAAGGTGGTTAGAGCTTAAATTCGGCCCAAACCGGGGCGTGGTCAGAAGGGCGCTCCATAGCGCGTATATCGTAATCTACTCCAGTAGCGATGCACTTTTCCATGAGAGGGTTGCTAGCCATGATCAGGTCGATACGCAGACCACGCTTGGGATCGCGATCAAACCCGCGGCTGCGGTAATCAAACCAGCTAAACACATCGTTAGTTTCTGGATTAAGTGCACGAAAAGTGTCCACCAATCCCCATGCCTCGATTTTCTGCAGCCACTCGCGCTCCTCTGGCAGAAAGCTGCACTTGCCGTCGCGAAGCCAACGCTTGCGATTGGGCTCGCCAATACCGATGTCGAGATCACTGGGGGAAATATTCATATCTCCAATTACCAGTACTGGAGCATTGGGTTTGCAGGTGGTTTGCAAAAAGGTATCAAGGTCTGCGTAGTACTTTTGCTTGGCCGGGAATTTTACCGGATGCTCGCGGTTTTCACCCTGGGGAAAATAGCCATTAATCACTGTCAGCGGCTCCTTGCCACCGATATCAAATTTACCCATAACCATACGGCGTTGGGCATTTTCATCATCAGTGGGGAAGCCGTACTCTCGATCGACAAAGGGAAGGCGTGAGAGTAGGGCGACGCCGTAGTGGGTTTTCTGGCCAAAGTAGATCAGCTCATAGCCAAGGTCCCGGATTGCATCTACCGGAAAATCTTCATCGGTAACTTTGGTTTCCTGCAAGCCGATTATGTCCGGCTTATGGCTGTCTACCAGTGCCTCCATCTGATGCAGGCGTGTACGAATGCTGTTGACGTTAAAGGAAACGACTTTCATTTATTCCCCCAAAAATAAAAAAGGCCGGGCTTGCCCGACCTGGAGTTACTAGCGGAGCAGGCACGCAAGGCGCACCTGCTACAAATTAGAAGTTCGCTACTTGAGGCGGGGCCTTGCTGGCCTTAGTGGCTAGCCCAATAAAGTCCGCCATTATATAGCCGGCTTCATTCAAGATTGGATCTTTTTCGAGCTTGATCTCAACCGGACCACCGATAGCTGCGACATCTTCTGACTCACTTTCTTCGTAAGCTTCGAAATTCTCGTAGGGTTCAAGACCCTTCGCATTGCGGCGGCGGTTTTCCATAGAGAGCAGGCGCTGGTTTACGTTCTCACGTTCCTGTTCGCGCATTACCTCATTGAGTGATAGGTACTTCTTATCAGCGCGCTCGCTCTCAAATTCGAACTGGTCGCGCAGGAAGATAAAGTCCGGGTCAGATGCCGTACGCTTGTTGTGCTTGGTCATCAAATTTGGAATCAGAGTCTTCAGGTTGAAGTACTTTGCATGAGGCACGGCATGGATGCGATCCCAGGGTAGAGCGGTATCGTAAGCGCTCTCCCCAACGCTTTCAGCGTCAATCAGCTGTGGCATGGGGATATCCGGTTTTACCCCGGCGTGTTGGGTGCTGTCACCGGATACGCGGTAAAACTTGGACTGGGTAATCTTGAGCTGTCCCTCTTTCAGAGGTGCCATGGTTTGAACCGTACCTTTACCGAACGACTGGTTACCGACAACCAGACCGCGGTTGTAGTCCTGGATAGCTCCGGCAAAAATCTCAGAGGCAGAAGCTGACAGGCGGTTGATCAATACCATCAGCGGGCCGCGATACATAGCACGGGAGCGTGAGCGGTTATGCCGTGAAATTTGCTCATTGGCATGACGGATTTGCACCACCGGTCCCTGGTCAATAAACAGGTCGGTGAGCATGGTGGCTTCTTGCAGCGAGCCACCGCCGTTGTTGCGCAGGTCGAGGATAATGCCATCGACATTCTCCTCTTTCAGTTCACTCAACAGCCTGGCCACATCACGAGTGGTGCTTTTGTAGTTGGGGTCACGGCGGCGATAGGCATCAAAGTCTATATAGAAGGTCGGCAGGTTGATCACGCCAATCTTGTAGTTTTGGCTACCGTCGGAGAATTCAAACACAGCTTTCTTAGCCGCCTGATCTTCCAGCTTCACTTTGCTGCGTTTGATCAGGATGGTCTTGTGAGTGCCGTCACCGCCCGTCGGGATAGTTTCGAGACGAACAAAAGTGCCGGCCTTACCGCGGATCAGGTCAACCACATCATCCAGGCGCCAGCCTACGACATCGACCATCTCACCTTCTTTGTCCTGGCCAACACCCACGATCTTGTCGTTGGGCTTTATTTTGCCAGTGCGATCAGCCGGGCCACCTGCAACCAAGCGGGCCACCTTGGTGTACTCCTCGTCTGCCTGAAGTACAGCACCGATGCCCTCCAACGAGAGGGACATGCTCATATTGAAGTTTTCCAATGAGCGCGGGGACAGGTAATTACTGTGAGGATCATAGAGGCGTGTGAGTGAGTTCATATAGAGCTCAAATACATCATCGCTATTCTGTTGCTCGAGACGCTTCTTCTGGCCTTTATAGCGGCGCTCCAGAAGATCGCGTATCTCCTCGTCGGTTTTTCCTGTGAGACGCAGGTTCAGAACGCTGCTTTTCAGGCGTTTACGCCACAGGTCATCGGCAGCGCTGATTGATTTCGGCCATTCACTTTTCTCTCGATCAAGTTCCAGTGACTCATCGCGAGTGAAGTCAAAGTCTGGGAGGCCTTTCTCCAGTTGGGACAAAATATTGTCGAGGCGATCGCCCATGCGCAGGCGGAAGCGATTGTAAATCTCAAAGCCCGCTTTTACGTCACCAGCGCGCAACTGGTCGTCCATCCTGGTTTGCCACTCACGAAACTCATTGATGTCTGAGTTGAGGAAGTAGCTTTTGGTGGGGTCCAAAGCATCAATGTATTCATTCCAGAGGTCTTCTGACATTTCGTCTCCGACCTTTATTTTGTTGTAGTGCAGCATTTCGAGTTTGCTGACTATCTCTCTGGCGGTGCTGCCCTGGTCCTTTTCTGGGGCCAGGCGCTCGGCCTCTGCCAGAGCGGTTGTGGAAAGCAGGCCAATGACCAAGAAGCCGGAAAATAGTGCGGCGATCCGATTGGTAAGCATAGGGAGTCTCTTTATACGTCCTACTTCATAGGAGGCCAGCCTTTATGGCTTGGCGACCTATAGCTTAGGACAAGTATAAAGGCTGAAAGCTCCGAAGGGCATGAAATACCTCTATTCAGAGATGGATCCTTCCCGCTTTGGGCAGATTTAGCAAAATAGATTTCCCTTTTTCTTGTCGCGTAGGGCATTTTTTCTCAATTATGAACGACAGATATGTATGGTCATCACCATAATCACTGCTGACTTCGACCACTAAATAGTCAATCTGATCTATCTGACCGCCCGGTTGTACACCCTGAACGTCAACTGGAGTAACTCCCAGGAGGCGTCAGAAAGGAGCCGCAGGGTTGATCAGCTAATAGTCCCGCTCTGATACATCTTCTGGTGCGCGGGTGTCTAGTGGAACTGGGCACTGGGGTGTAAACCATAGTGTTGAACTGACAGCGATTGCTGTCACCCCTCTCGAGCCCCGGTTTTTGTGCACCCACAGAACTCCAGTCGATTGGCAGCTGATGAGCCATACGGCTACCCGCTGGATGGGTCTTGGTTGATCATTTTTTAGTCGGGGAGTTTGTCTGCTCTGCAGGGGGGAGGACTATTTCCTGGGGGTAGGGTGCCACCTGTCAGTCTGGTAGCCAGGGAAAATTACCTTTATTTCCTATAAATTACATTAAACATACAACATAACTATATGAATATTATAAATTAAATGAAGTTAATGTAATTTATTAAATTAACGGGGCGCGTGAGCAGGAGAAGCCCACGCGCTAATGAAAGAGAGCCTAATGTGCTGGCTGTTTAGTCATTATGATGTGATCGATATTGTAGCCATGCTTAGTGACAGCAAGACCAAGCAGCTCATCAATAATTGACTCATCCAGCTGGGGAGATCGACTCAGTAGATAAAGGCTGCTGCGATCGGGATCACCTACCAGTGACCACTGATAATTTGGGTCCAGCTCCAATATCCAGTAGTCGCCAGTGGACTGGCCGTTAAAGAATGAGATGGCAAGTTTGCTATTGGTTTCATCAATAGGAACACCAGTGCCTTGCACGCTAATAGGGAACCCGTATTTCGGGTGCAGGATTCGACAGAAGTTGAACACGCTGATACTGCCGTCATCATTCAGCCCATAGTCCGCGGTTACAGCGGTGCATGCGGGTTGGAATATCTGGGGAAGCCTGGCAATTTCATACCACTTACCGACATACTGATGAACATCCACGTAGGGTACTGTCTCAAGCTCTGAATCTCCCTCCGCCCAAGAGAACTGAGCAGCAAAAGCCAATAGAACGATTCCCAAACCTTTTGCAAAGCCATTCATAGTTACGCTTCCTTGTTGATTGCTTGTTCAATCACTACTGCTGTAGTGCCGTAGCGACCCCCTCTTTACGGAGAGTTAACTGGAACGGATTAACTAATTTGCTAGTGGGGTGAACTTTTCACATTAAGTTCACAGATTCTTCGTATTAGGCCGAAAGAAGGATGGGAACTCAGTATTGATAGGGAGAGGGCAGGCTACTATTTACCCAGCAACAGAGAGTTTAAAAGGCTTATTGAGGTCACTCCTTTCAACTTAAATGGATTCACCTATGTCACAGACTATCCCTGTTGATGTTTTGATTCTTGGTGGAGGGATTCAGGGAGTAACCCTGATTAGACAGCTGATACCAGAGTATTCGGTGATACTGGTCGATGACGAGTTGGGTGATGCCGAATCTCTGCATTTCCACGGTTACTTCTCCTCTGGTTGGAACGCCGCGAACCCCCAAGCTGCTGAGATTTATAGGACAGCCGCGCAGCATTGGCACAAAGAACTTGCTAATAGCGGTGTGAATAGTCGAATAACAGATTTCCATGCTGCGCTTACTCCAGACTTTCTAAAGACAGTTGAAGGTAACTGGGCTGGAGCGGCTATTCCCTCAGAGGAGGTGGAATTGCCGGAGATCTTTGATCCGGACGGTTTACCACCAAATCGCAGGTTCAGATTTCCTGATGATCTTGTTTTCGATGGAGCCGCAGCCTACCTCAGTGTCAGCGAGCCCATGAGAAAACATATTTATAGTGGACGGCTGGCATCATTTCAGCTCGCGGGCTCAGCTATTGAACAGGTAGCCCTGGATATCGGTGGCCGCTCTTGCGAAGTAAGGCCAGAGCTTGTGATTTCTGCCTGCGGTGCGGGCAATGCAGAAGTGATTCGGCAGTTGGGTGTGGCGGAAGAGCAGGTACAAAATGCGCAGCTAGTACGGCCTCTGCATATGCTTTTGGCTCGCGGTCCCAATATTCCCCCGGTTTCAGCTTTCTTGATCGACTTGATAGTGATGTACCACCCGCTGGAAGGTGGGGAGGGGCTCTGGATTCTTACACTTAACCCAGAAGTTCCCAAGTTCAAAGCGGGTGTTGTCGATATGCGCATCCCACCAGAAATAGAGAATGATTTACTTTGTGCATCTTTTAAGCGCCTTTCCAGTGCGATGG
This sequence comes from Microbulbifer variabilis ATCC 700307, assembly GCF_000380565.1. Taxonomy (GTDB): domain Bacteria; phylum Pseudomonadota; class Gammaproteobacteria; order Pseudomonadales; family Cellvibrionaceae; genus Microbulbifer; species Microbulbifer variabilis. The sequence goes on along the minus strand of NZ_AQYJ01000025.1, from coordinate 139,272 downwards.
TGGCCTTTGAGGCCTGGGCGCAGGGCTGCCAGTGGTCGGTATATGCAGGCTGGAAAACTGATGCACCAGGGCCAGATGGTGATCTGTTGGTGCAGTTGGAGTATCCCACTCCGTATCAACTGGACGATTTTGGTCTGCAAAACTTCCTTGCAGTGTGGCCAAACCATTGGGGATTGGCCGCTAACGTCGCTGAAGATGCTGGGAAGTGGGTGCGTACCAAGCTCAAAAGCTGCCACCCCCAGCCGGGCGCCGACAGTGGATTACCCCCAGGCCCGGGGATCGGCCACCCGATAGAGAATAGGTGGCAGAGCCAGGAGCTTAATTGGCAATCCTGGGAAGACTTCGCCCGAAAAGTGGGTTACCACGACTGATTATTAACACCTCGAATGAGTAAACCAGTGTAACTCCTCTGCGCTGGTGGATATTGGTACCCTGCTCTCTAGGGAAAATAAACAACATGCAATGAAACTGTCGCTTGCAACTGTAAGTTTTTTCTGTATCTTAAAAACAAATGTAACCGGTTACATTTTCTGAAAGGGTTCTTGGAAGAAGTACAAGGCCTGAGTATGGAGGCAAGGTATTTGGCCGGGTAGAAACCCAAAACAATAAGAACCTGGTTGCCAGAGGCAGCTATATGGGAAGTGGTATGGGAAAAAAAATAAGAATGGGTATGGTTGGTGGTGGAGAGGGTGCCTTTATTGGCGCAATCCACCGTATGGCTGCTTCCCTTGACGGTGAAATAGAGCTGGTGGCGGGATGTTTTAGCAGTAATCCCGAGCGTGGCCGTAGCAGCGGAGAGAAGTTGGGCCTTAACCCCGAGCGCGTTTACCAGAGTTATGAGCAGATGTTTCTGGAGGAATCCCAGCGTGCTGTTGATGAGCGCATAGAGTTTGTTTCCGTGGTAACACCCAATGATTTACATCTACCAGTCTCTATTGCTGCACTGCGGGAGGGGTTTCATGTTCTTTCCGATAAGCCGGCCGCTTCCACTCTTGAGGAAACTCTTGCGCTCAAAAACGAGGTCGTGCGGAGTGGCCATCTCTACGGTTTGACTCATACCTATGCAGCTTATCCTCTTGTGACGCAGGCCAGGGCAATCTTAGCCAGGGGAGAGCTTGGGCAAGTCCGCCGGGTAACTGTTGCCTATCCACAAGGCTGGTTGGCATTGGCTGGTGACTCCAGCGGAAGTAAACAAGCCAGTTGGCGAACAGATCCCACACGCTCGGGAGAAAGTGGCTGTTTTGCCGATATTGGTACCCACGCTCACCACCTAGTCGAATTTTTTACCGGTCAGCGTATCTCTGAGGTCTGTGCGGACTTGCAATCGGTAGTCGACAAAAGGGCGCTGGATGATGATGGCGCGGCGCTATTTAAATTAGATCAGGGTGCGCGCGGCACCCTTACAGCCAGCCAAGTCTGTGGTGGGGAAGGGAATAACCTGAATATCAGTGTTTATTGCGAACATGGCTCACTGTTCTGGGAGCAGGAATCTCCTAACCAATTGCAGTTAAAGCGTAGGGGTCAGCCAGTGGCCTTTTTGAAGGCTGGTGCAGACTGTGAATACCTGGATGACGACGTCCGAGCTCTTTGCCGCACCCCGCAGGGGCATCCCGAAGGTTATATAGAGGCCTTTGCGAATATTTACCGCGACTTTGCTGCCCAGGTTCGATGCCGGCGGCAAGAATTGCCCATTAAAAATAGTTCTGTCGTTGGGAATATTGATGCGGGTGTCCGAGCTATGGCATTTGTACGCGGTGCATTGGAAAGCAGCCGCGCGAACTCTTCTTGGGTGTCTCTGGCACCATATTGGGAATAAACAGCTAAATCGTATCGATTCATTTTCAAACAAGTTAGGAACCTCTGGCAGGGTGGAAGTCCGGCAGTTAGTACGGCACAGGGAGGTGTCGATGTCGGCCCAGTGCCAGTCCACTTTTGAAAAGGCAGCACTGTGTTTTTTCAAAAGGAGCAAGCTGATCACCCAGGAAGGATTGATTGGTTGCAGAGGTAAATAAGTACAGCAGTAAAAAGGATAAGAATAAATGAAGGCACCCAGAATTCAGGGGCCCGGAATATTTCTCGCCCAGTTCCTCCCTCCGAGCGATCAACCAGCTTCGCTGGAGTCTATGGCCCGCTGGGCATCGGATCTGGGTTACAAAGGCATTCAGGTTCCCACTTGGGACAAGCGCATCTTTGATCTCGAGCTGGCCAGCGATAGTCAGGCTTACTGTGACGATATTCTGGGGGTCTGTGAGAAGGCGGGGGTGGAAATCTCAGAACTGTCCACGCATTTGCAGGGCCAGCTGGTTGCAGCGCATCCCGCGTATAAAGAGATGCTGGATATTTTTTCCCCGGAGGAAGTGCAAGGCAACTTGCCAGCCCGTGCCGAGTGGGCAAGCAATCAACTGATGTTGGCTGCTCTGGCCAGTGCGAACCTAAAGCTAAAGTCTCATGCTACATTTTCTGGCGCACTGCTTTGGCATACTTTTTATCCCTGGCCCCAGCGCCCGGCAATGCTGGTTGAAGAAGGTTTTCGCGAATTGGGTCGGCTGTGGCGCCCCATATTGGATGCGTTTGACAGTGCTGGGGTTGATGTTTGTTATGAACTCCACCCCGGTGAAGATCTGCACGATGGGCTGACTTTTGAACGTTTTCTCTACGAAGTGGAGGACCATCCAAGAGCGAATATTCTCTATGACCCCAGTCACCTGCTTTTGCAGCAGATGGACTACCTGGCTTTTATCGACATCTATCACGAACGAATCAAGGCGTTTCACGTGAAAGATGCTGAATTCAATCCGAGTGGTAGGGCTGGAGTTTATGGTGGGTATGCTCCCTGGATTGAAAGACCTGGCCGTTTTCGTTCCCTGGGCGATGGTCAGGTGGACTTCCGCGGGATTTTCAGCCGCTTGACCCAATACGGTTACGATCGCTGGGCAGTACTTGAATGGGAGTGTTGTATTAAGGATCAACAGCAGGGGGCCAGTGAGGGTGCACCATTTATTCAGGATCACCTGATTACTGTGGCAGGGAAGGCCTTTGATGATTTTGCTGGTGCAGAAACAGATCGCGCGCGAAATCGTCGGATTTTGGGGTTGGATTAAATTTTGCCAAACCAAGTGAACAATTAATAACAATAAATCATGCGGAGACTGGATAGATGAGTACGATGATAACGCCCCAGAACAAGAGAATATTCTTGGTGGGTAATCTCTCCATTTTTATGATTGGCTTGGGCATGGCTGTGCGGACGGTGATAGCCACTAACTTGCAGGAAGATATCTATAACCATATAGACCTAGCTAACTCCACCACTATGCTCGGTGAAGCAATTGGTATTACCTTTGCTGGATTTGCTTTCACACTTCTATTTGGAAGCGCACTTGTGGACTTGGTCGGCATCAAGCGAATATTGATGCTCTCATCTATAGGTTATGTATTGGGCAGTTTGCTTATTATTGCGGCATCTATGGTGACTCCAGGGGAGGGGGTAGAGAGTCTGGTTCTAGCTGGCCTGTTACTGACAGGCTTGGGCTGGGGTGCCGTGGAGGCAGCCAGTAATCCTATGGTTGCTGCAGTCGACCCAGATAATAAAACGCAACGTTTAAACGTACTACATGCCTGGTGGCCTGCGGGCATTGTGGTTGGAGGATTACTGGGGTTGTCAATCTCTGCCCTCGAGCTTCCCTGGCAGTTGAACCTTGTCGTGTTGGCACTGCCGGCTGTTGTTATGGCCTGGCTTGTGGCTAAAACAGATTTCCCAGTTACTGAACGGGTTTCTTCCGGTATCAGTTATGGCGAAATGTTTAAAGAGGTATTCAAGCAGCCGATGTTTATCCTGCTGTGGGTGTGTATGTGGCTGACCGCCGCAACCGAGCTGGCCCCTGGGCAGTGGGTAGACCTGACCCTATCCCGAGTAGTTGGCATGAAGGGTATCCTTATCCTTGTTTATGTCAGTATGTTGATGTTTGTGATGCGCCACTTTGCCGGACGGCTGGCAAAGAAACTGTCTCCTATCGGACTTCTATGGTTAAGCAGTCTCCTTGCCGCAATTGGGCTCTATTGCCTGGGTATGGCTAGGACGCCAGTAACTGCATTTTTGGCAGCGACTGTCTGGGGCATTGGTGTTTGTTATATGTGGCCCACTATGCTGGCCACAGTCTCCGAGCGTTTTGTGCGCGGAGGGGCATTGTTTCTGGGGTTGCTGGGTTTTGCCGGCGGTATGTCTATCCAATTTGTTCTGCCAAAGCTTGGGGCTATTTTTGACAATGCCAAGATTGAGGCAGCGGGGGGCTTGGAGGCCTTTGAAAAGCTGAGTGGGGATGAGTTGGATGCGGTATTGGCAACCGCTTCTGTAGAGTCATTCCAGTCTTTGGCAGTAGTCCCACTTATCCTGCTCCCTATTTTTGCCTTTATTTGGCTGTGGGATCGAAGGCAAACAGCCAATAAAACGGAAGCAGCAGTTACGGGTAACCAGTAGATGATATCCGTCTGTGCGAAAATAACCCCCTACTAATAAGAAATTAGCAGGAAACTATGTCAAATATTCGCGAAGTTGCACGTCGCTCCGGTGTATCGGTCGCGACCGTATCCCGGGCGTTAAAAGATCCGCAGATGGTTTCTCCGCGAACCAGAGAGCGGGTGCTTAAAGCCGTGGAGGAGGCCGGATACCGGCCGAACCTCCTTGCGCGGAACTTCAGTTCGGGAAAGTCATTCGCAGTGATGGTATTAGTTCCCAATATAGCTAATCCATTCTTTTCCCGGGTCATTCGCGGAATTGAGAAAGCGGCGCAGGATCAAGGCTATTCGGTGCTGCTGGGGGATACAAAAGGGGATTCCACCAATGAACAATTTTATGCAGGTATGGCGTTAACCAACCAAGCGGACGGTGTTATCCAGCTTGGTAGTCGTTATCCGTTTGCAGAGAAGGATGCGAACCTGGCTGCATCTGTTCCGTTGGTGAATGCCTGTGAGCGCATAGTAGAAGATGATCGGTATCCGGTGGTGGAGTTGGATAACCATGGCGCGGCACAGGAGGTTGCGCGTCACTTGATGGCGATGGGGCACCGCCGCATCGGGGTTATTACCGGGCCCTCGCAAAGCCCCATAGTCCGAGACAGACTGTCTGGGTTTTCTGATGCACTAAAAAAACGTGGGTTAGGACTTGATCCTGAAATGGTTGTTCATGGGGAATTCACTATGACATCTGGACAGGAAGGCGCAGAGACTTTGCTATCTACTCCCCGTCGGCCAACTGCCATTTTTTGTATGAACGATGAGATGGCTATTGGTGCAGTGCATCAGGTGAAGAGGATGGGCCTCAGGGTGCCGGAAGATGTGTCTGTTACCGGGTTCGATAATATTGAATTCTCCCAATTTACAGATCCGCCTTTGACCACGATTAACCAGCCCGCGGAGGAGTTAGGCCGCTACGCAATGGAAACGCTGCGATTGATTATCGATGGTAAGCCATTGAAATCCAGCCGGACTATTTTGCCATTTGAGCTAGTGGAGCGGGAAAGCACAGCCTCTTGTCGGGACAACTGAGAACTGCAGGCTCCCAAGGACCGTTGCCCTGAAAAGCATGGCACTGATTAGATAACAGCCAATAGGTGTGGAGATAATAATGATGAAAAACTTTACTAAAACCAGATCAAAAATATCCGTAGCGATTGCAGCAGCAGTGATGCTGGGTGCTGCAGGTTGCGAGCGGGTGCCCGAGTCGAGCGTCAAACAAGCGGATGGAGAGTGGCGTTACCTGTTTGATGGTGAGACATTACAGGGTTGGACTGGAACAAATGGCTCGCAGATTGGGGGTGCCTGGCAGGTTGTTAATGGCAATCTGGTATTGACCGCGGGAGGGGCTGGGGACCTGGTAACCGCTGAGCAGTTTGCAGATTTTGAATTGCAGCTGGAGTGGAAAATTTCTGAGGGCGGTAACAGCGGCATTATTTATCGCGTCGCTGATGGAGATGCACCAGTTTGGATGAGTGGCATGGAATACCAGGTGTTGGACAATGCCGCGTTTCCCAATCTGGAAAAGCCAAGCCACAGCGCCGGCTCAGTATTTGATATGTATGCGCCCAGTGAAGAGAGCGTTAAGCCTGCGGGAGAGTTTAATCAAACTCGTATTCGTGTAGAGAACGGCAAGGTAGAACATTGGTTAAATGGCAACAAGATTGTTAGCTACGAGCTTTGGTCAGAAGATTGGGGCAAGCGTTTGGCGGGCAGCAAGTTCTCAAATTATCCTGATTTTGCGCGGTCTGAAAGTGGCTATATCGCTTTGCAGGACCATGGCGATAAAGTCTGGTATCGCAATATAAAAATCCGGGAGCTATAAGCTAATGGGTATTTCAGGAATCAGTCTCTGGCAAATCCTGATAGTACTGGTGCTTGCAGTTTTATTGTTTGGCAGCGGCAAGATTCGCCGTTTGGGCGAAGATCTGGGGGGAGCAATCAGTGGCTTTCGCCGTTCTTTGCAAGGAAACCGGGAGGGTAGCGCTTCAACCGATAACCCCTCGAAACCCATTGCAGAGTTTTCCCAAATAGGAGAGCGGTAATGACTATCAATAGAAGGCGGTTTTTGGCAAATAGCACAAGGCTGGCAGCTTTGGGACTGGCTGCCCCTTTTATGGGGTTTGTTGGTCGTAGCCACAGCGCGGGAAGTGAAAGCTTTTTTAAGATTTCCTTGGCTCAGTGGTCCCTGCATCGGCAACTGCGAAGTGGTACTCTCAAGGTTCTGGACTTTCCGGTTAAAACGCGCAAAGTCTTTGGAATTGGAGCGGTTGAGTATGTAAATCAGTTCTTTAAAGATCAGGCAAAGGACTTGAAGTTTCTCACCGCAATGAGGGCTAGGGCAGAAGACCATAATGTTCGCAGTCTGTTAATTATGGTTGATGGAGAGGGCGACCTGGGTGATCCTGATAAAGGCAAGAGAAAGCAGGCGATAGAGAACCATTACAAATGGATCGAGGCGGCTAAACATCTCGATTGTCATTCTGTACGAGTAAATGCCGCAGGACAGGGGAGTCGCGAAGAGGTGGCTAAAGCATCTGTTGAGGGGCTGCGCGCGCTTTCGGAATTTGCCCAGGATTTTAATATTAATGTGATTGTTGAGAACCATGGTGGCTACTCATCTAACGGGGAGTGGCTGTCACAGGTCCTTCACCGTGTAGATATGCCCAACTGTGGCAGTTTGCCGGACTTTGGAAACTTCGGAGATTACGATCGCTATTTGGGAGTTCAGCAACTTATGCCCTTTGCCCAGGGTATCAGTGCCAAAAGCTTTGAGTTCGATTCAGCGGGAAGTGAAATCAACACGGACTTTGCTCGAATGTTACGGATCATTCGCGATGCGGGTTATCGGGGTTATGTTGGGATTGAATTTGAAGGGCCGGGAGATGAGGACCACGGAATTATGGCAACAAAACGGTTGCTAGAACATCTTGGTAGGAAGATGGAGGTGTCCACGTAATTAAATGAAAATAATTGATAAAATTTACTTACAGATGTAACCGGTTACATATTTTTAATTTTACCTAACCTGAAAATATGTACTTTAATGTCTGATTTCCTCAAGAAATCAGTCTTTAACACCGATAAATTAAAAATTCAGACTTGATAGTTGTTCATCCAAACAGAAAAATATTCTAATAATGTAACCGGTTACAGAAAAATTTTCCCAATTGATGGAATTTAGCCGGTCAGAAGAAAAATAAATGGTCATGCAGGAGAGATGTTATGGCGAGTGAAGATATTGAGAATAAAGAGTACGACGCCTTAATAGTCGGCTCTGGTGCAGGGGGCGGTATGGCTGCCTATGTGCTGGCCACAGCAGGTTTAAAGGTACTTTTGCTGGAAGCGGGGCGGTCCTATGACCCGGTCAAGGAAACCCCAATGTTTAATCTGCCCAAAGACGCCCCCCTGCGCGGTGGTAGCACGCCGGAAAAGCCATTCGGTTTTTACGATGCGACAGTGGATGGTGGCTGGCAGGTGCCAGGCGAGCCCTATACCCAGGGATCCCGGGAGAGAGGCCGGCGTTTCGACTGGTGGCGAGCGCGTATGCTAGGTGGCCGCACGAACCACTGGGGGCGTATTTCGCTGCGCATGGGGGAATACGACTTTAAGCCGTACTCAAGGGATGGACTCGGTTTTGACTGGCCTATCAGCTATCAAGATCTGGCTCCGTACTACGATAAAACCGAGATGCTCATTGGTGTCTACGGCACCAATGAGGGATTGGAAAATACCCCGGATTCTTCCGACGGCGTATTATTGCCGCCCCCCAACCCTCGCGCTTACGAGCTGTTGGCGAAAAAGGCATGTGACAAGTTGGGTATCCCCGTGATCCCTTCACACTTGGCCATTCTCAGTGAGCGCCTCGACCATGAAAATATTCCGGAGAAACTGTTCCCCGATAACAAGCTTGCCCAGGATGTAACCCGTGAATCGATGAAATCCCGTGCTGCCTGTTTTTGGGCCACACCCTGTGGTCGCGGTTGTTCCATTAAGGCTAACTTCCAGTCCACCACAGTACTGCTGCCTCCTGCGTTGGCCACAGGCAACCTTGACATCATAACTGACGCAATGGTGCGCGAAGTTACCGTTGATAAGAAAGGTAAAGCCAACGGGGTTGTTTACATTGATAAAAACACCCGTCAGGAAAAGTTTGCCAGTGCCCGCGCAGTTGTCGTTGCGGCCAGTGCCGCCGAGACATCACGCATTCTTCTCAATTCAAAAAGCACTTTATTCCCAGACGGTCTCGCCAACGGCAGTGGTGTTGTAGGCAAATACCTGATGGATACTGTGGGCGCGGGAGTAGGTGGCCAGATTCCAGCCCTGGAAAACATGCCCGCTCATAACGAAGATGGCGCGTCGGCAATGCATATGTATATGCCCTGGTGGCTGTACAAAGAGCAGTTGCGCGGAGACTTGGATTTTGCTCGGGGCTATCACATTGAATTCGGTGGTGGCCGCAGTATGCCTGGAGCTGGTGCCTTCGGCGGTATGGGTGATTTCACCGAAGGTGCCTACGGTAAGGATTTAAAAGAGGCCTGCCGACGTTATTACGGTTCCTTTGTCTGGTTCGACGGCCGTGGGGAAATGATCCCCAATGATGACAGCTACTGTGAAATTGATAAGGACCAGGTCGACCAGTGGGGTATCCCGGTTCTGAAATTCCACTGGAAATGGAGTGACCAGGAACTTAATCAGGCTGCCCACATGCACAAAACCTTTGCCGAAATTATCGAAGGTATGGGCGGCAATGTGACCACAACTGTACAGACTGATGGTGCCAAGGCAATTATCAACGGTGGTGCCATCATCCATGAGGTCGGCACCGCGCGCATGGGCTCCAACCCAAAAGATTCTGTGCTCAATCCTTACTGCCAGTCCTGGGAGGTTCCCAACCTCTTCCTAACTGACGGCGCTCCCTTTGTTTCTAATGCCGATAAAAACCCAACCCTGACCATTATGGCCCTGGCTTGGCGTACCTGTGACTACATCGTGGACCAATTCAAGAAGAGGAATATCTGATGAGCGAGGAAAAAACCAACCTTGGTCGCCGTAATGCCCTGCGTTTGATTGCCACCACCGCCGCTGCAGTTCCGGTAATTGGCTGCTCTGAGAAAGTTGCTGAAAAGGTTGTAGTGAGGGAGGACAAACCTACGGCAAAACCTGCAGTTAAAAACCTGGATGCTCCGAAACAAACGCTAGCCAAGGGGACGCCCACGGATCCAGATCTTCTTAATCCAGTTGTGCCTTGGGAAATGCAGCTAGATGAGAATGAATTAGCGGTACTGGCTGCGCTCTGTGATGTCATTATTCCCGCGGATGCAATTTCCCCGAGCGCCTCTTCTGTTGGTGCTCAGCATTACATCAATGAATACGTGAGTGCGCCTTATTCCAATAATAAAGCAGATCTTGTCACGATTCGCGGTGGGATTGTCTGGCTCGAGGGAGAGTCCAGGCGCAGATTTCAAGGCGCATTTGTCGAGTTGAATGAATCTCAAAAAACGGCCATCTGTGAGGACATCAAATGGACTCGCACCGCGAAGCCGGAATACCAGGCCGGTGCGCGTTTCTTTGCCAAAGTGAGGGTTCTCGTATCTACCGCTTTCTATACCACCGAGGAAGGTATGGCGGATATCGGCTATGTGGGTAACAGACCTATGGCCAGCTTCCCTGGAGCACCGCCTGAAGTACTAAAGCGACTTGGCCTGGATAGCTGATAGCGATACATGGCCTTAACCCCTAGGGAAGGGGGCTCATAAAAATAAGCCAGGGACAGGCAGACCTAAAACCCGGGTTATTCCGAGAGCTTGGTATGTGGATATGCCGAGTCAAGAGGGTGTACGGAAAGCTCGAGAATTATAATAAAAGAGATGCTCAGCAATGAAAGAGAAAACCCTTTATACAAATCGTAGGGCGGAACTATTACGCACATCTGCCAGCGCACTGGTGTTATTTAGTGTTGTTGGTATGGCGCAAGCACAGAATACGGAGCAAGCAAAAGAGGAAAGCTTGGTTCTCGAAGAAGTAGAGGTGATGGGTATTCGCCAGAGTATGGAGAAAAACCTCGATGTGAAGCGTTTTTCTAATGCTGTGGTAGATTCAATTACTGCTGAGGATATTGGCAAGTTCCCCGATAAAAACGTAGCCGATGCCTTGCAGCGAGTGCCGGGAGTTTCTATTGTCCGTAGTGGCGGTGAGGGTGCCCGGGTAAGTATTCGTGGTACGGCCCCTGAACTTACTTTTACTCAACTTAACGGTAACTATATTGCCACTCCGGGAGATGAGCCGTCACGCTCACTAGATTATTCTTTGTTGCCAGCAACAATGATTGCTCGTACAGATGTTTATAAGAGCCCTGAGGCAAAGCTGGATGAAGGCGGAATCGGCGGGACTGTCATTTTGCACACCCGCAAACCTCTGGATCTAGATGCGGGGGAGGGCATGCTATCAGTTGAGACAACCTATGCGGATGTCACTGAAAAGTATGAACCACAATACACAGGTTTTTACTCATGGAAAAATGATCAGGAAACCTTTGGTGTATTAGTGGGTTATTCCAAGCAGGATCGTCAGAACCGGGTGATTAGCACCACTACAGAAAACTGGGGATGGCAAGGTGATGAAAAGCCGCACGATGGCGTAGAGGCCAGGGGGGCTATGGTAGATATCGACGGTAATGAGTACCGAGATTTCTATGCACCCAGAGCCGTAGTAGGTAGTGTCTTTGAGGAGGAGCGTACCCGAGAGGGAATTCAGCTCAGTGCCCAGTGGCGTCCGGTTGAGCAACTTGAGCTTGGTGTCAATTATTTTCGCTTTGAACAGGGTGGTAATTCGGAGAATTATCGTATTGTTTTTCCTGAGTGGAACTACGGTAATGCAATTGCTCCCGGTAGCCTTAAATTTGATGAAGATGGCGATACCTTACTCGGTATTGGTATGCTGGATAGAGGGCAGGCAGAATTGCAGTCTCCTCAGGTAGCCGGTGACTACACGCGAGCAGAGTATGTATCAGATACCTTGGACTTTAATGCTATTTACCAGGGGGATGGCTATAGCGTGCGAATGGTTGTGGGCAGCACAAGTGCGGAAGGCGGCCCTTCCGAGAAATTGTTTGCCTCAGTAAACTCTCGCTATGGCACTGTGACTGACTGGAGCTGGGATCTAAGCAGTGGTACAGCAGAGATTGATACCAGTGCCGATCTGGGAGATCCCAATACTTACCCCTTATACGACTGGTTCTCTTCTCATTGGACCAGCAGTGAGGATGATGAAAACTATTACCAGCTAGATGTTTCTATTGATATGGATTACGGCTGGCTGACTTCCCTTGATGTAGGACTTAAATACCGCGATCACGAAATTAATCGTAGGATCACCAAACAATCCTGGGACGACGATAACCTACCGTGCCCTACTATTAATTGGGGCGGAGTTGAGGGGGCCTGTTATCCCTGGTGGCCGAATGATTCTTTCCACACTGACCCTAATGGCGTTCCGGATACGATTGATATCCTTTCCAGTGGCCCACTCGACAATATTATTGGTGGCGTAAAAGTGCCCAACTTTGCCTACCTGGAGTTTGAGAAGCTAAAAGAGTTTCTCTATGAGACTTATGGTGATCCTACAGTTATCGTAGAGCGGGACCAGGATTATCGTATCGGTGAGGAAGTTACTGCAGCCTATGTACAGCAGAATTTTACCTCTGCCACTTTGCGCGGTAATTTTGGTGTTCGCGCGGTAAAAACCAAACAATATGCCCGCACTTATGACAATATTGACGGGGTTTTGCAAGATGAGCCCAATATTCGCGACAGCAGTAACACCGATTTTCTGCCAAGCGCCAATATCGCTTGGGATATTAACGATGATTTGGTAATGCGTGCAGCCCTCGCAAGGGTTGTTGCCCGAGTGAATTATGATGACCTCGGTGGCTCTGAATCCATACACGCTCCATTGCCAGGAGCGACTGTGAGAGATGGATTTGCGGGGAACTCCGAATTAGAACCCTATAAGGCAGATCAGTTTGATTTAGGCCTGGAGTGGTACTTTGACGATGCTTCCGCAATGGGAGTGACCTTGTTCAGGAAGGATATTGCATCATTCGTAATTAATGGCAGCTCCCTGGTTACCAGGGAAATCGATGGTGACACTTGGAATGTAAACATGTCGATGCCTGTTAATGGCACCGATGCCACCGCCCAGGGTGCCGAGCTGTTTGTGCAATATGCCTTTGATAACGGTTTTGGGGTTTTAGCCAACTACACCTATACGGATACCGAACTGGCCAACCTCGACCTCGAAAGCGGTGAAACAATCAAAACAGAAATTGCGGGTACTTCTAAAGATCAATACAACCTATCGGTGTACTACGAGAATGACCTTTTCAGTGTGAGAGCTTCCTACAATTATCGCAGCGCCTATGCGGATGGATATAGCAACGGCGTGAATACATTTACTGATGAGTATGATCAACTTGATGTAAATGCTTCTTATAGTTTGATGGAAAATCTTACTCTTACTGCCTCCATTATTAATCTCACCGAAGAGAAGGTGGATAGGTATTGGGGCGAGGAAAACAGGGTCTTGGGTTCCTCCTACTCAGGCCGCCGCGCCTACATGGGGCTGACTTACAGCTTCTGATCTCGCCATAACTACGGCGCACAGATACATTGCTGTATCTGTGCGCTTTCCATTTGAGATAAATCATCGTGATCAGCAAAAGAAAATTCCTGAAATATTCCTTCCTGGGCACTGCTGGTGCTCTGGCAACATCTTCAGTGGCGGCTATGGCAAGGCGTTATACGAAGAAGGGAAAAAAGCCGGTAGTCATATCAACCTGGAACCATGGGGGCCCTGCCAATGAGGCAGCTTGGCAGGTTCTCACTGAGGGTGGCAGGGCTTTGGATGCCGTCGAGGCCGGTGCGCGAGTGCCGGAAGGTGATCCTGAGGTAACCAGCGTTGGCTATGGTGGTTTTCCCGATCGCGATGGTGTAGTGACTCTTGATGCCTGCATTATGGACGACAAACAAGATTGTGGTTCAGTGGCTTTTTTACAGGGTATCAAGCATCCCATCTCGGTTGCGCGAAAGGTGATGGAGGAAACTCCACATGTGATGTTGGTTGGAGAGGGTGCGCAACGTTTTGCCGTTGAACAGGGATTTGAAATTGAGAACCTGCTAACCCCGAAAGCCGAAGCCGCCTGGCGTGAGTGGAAGCGCGAGTCCCGTTACCAGCCGGTAATCAACATTGAAAACCACGATACTATCGGCATCTTAGCCTTGGATCAGGATGGCAATCTTTCAGGTGCTTGTACTACCAGCGGCGCTGCTTTCAAGATGCATGGGAGGGTAGGGGACTCACCAATTATTGGCGCCGGGCTCTATGTCGACAATGAAGTCGGTGCGGCTACCGCCACCGGCATGGGTGAGCTAATGATCAAAACTGTCGGTTGCCATCAAGTGGTGGAGCTGATGCGTCATGGCTATACACCGGAAGAAGCCTGTCGTGAGGCGGTGGAGCGTATTGCACGCAAGCTTGGGGACTATAAGAAGTTCCAGGTGGGTTTCCTGGCTTTAGATAAAGCCGGTAATTATGGTGCTCACTGTATTCACCCGGGTTTTAATTATGCGGTGCGTGATGCGGATGGTGCGCGAATGATTGATTCAAAAAGTAAATTGGAATGACGATGGTTACATCGGAAAAGTAGTTATCATCTGTAAGCTATACAGTTTTAGGCTATTTCATATTTTATTAATAAGAAAAATTAGATGGAGGAAGGTTTTGCTTAAGCTAATTTTGGGTGTGCTTTCTATCATCTGCACTATTTCTATTTCTGGAGCGATGTTCCTAAAAGGAACAATTGATTAGCTTGCCAATAATGAGGAAAATTCAGGAATACTTATAAGATTGATTAATATACAAAATATGTTGGGTTCATGCATTAGAAATGGTTTTTATATTCTTTCGATGAGTCTCATATACTTTGAGCAAATTATGCCTTGTTACTTGCAACCGAGGTGGCGAATACAGAAATGTCGATTCTAGTTGGTGAAAGTGACCGTACTGATGGTATGCCAAAATTAAAAATCATTCAATTCAATAAGTAGTGTTTCATCCAGTGAGAGATCATGGTTCATTACAGAAGTTAAATTGGTTGACTATTGTTTAAGTAATATTTTTAATGCCCTTCAAGGGTATAAACCAAATAAAAATAAAATTAAGGGGTTAGTGTGAAGAAGTTTTCTGTGGGTCGTGCATTCATGACTTTCCGACATCTTTTTTTTGTTGCCGTCTTGGCTTCTTCTCAGGCCCTGGCCGAGCCGCTCGATCTTGGTTTGAGTGTCTCGCCATCGCTTAGTTATGATGGAAACTATACAGTCAGCTGGGGTGCTTCAGATGTATATTTTTCGTTAGAAGAAAAAGCGAGTGGCTCCCCGAATTGGGTCACGGTTCATTGGGGTTCTGGACGCTCAAAAAGCTTCTCCAAGCCTAACGGTGTTTACCATTACCGAATTGCTGTAAATCCTCCATGCCCTACCGGTAGCTGTCAAATACTCTATAGCCATATTAAGGGTGCTGAGGTGACGATTACTCCGGGCACACCTGGTGCGATTAAATTTGGTAATTTATCGGATCCCAATATTAATGGCGATAAGGACGGTAATATTATTGTTGAGTGGGGTGCGGCTTCTGGTGAGATTACTAAATATCAATTACAAGAGCGAAAAAACTCGGGGAGTTGGATTGATATTGATACTGGAGCTAGTCTGGCGATTCGCGAAGGGCGGGGCTCAATGGCGACGGGTCGTTATGACTATCGTGTTCGAGCCTGTTATGAGCATGCCTGTAGCCCTTACACAGCAATTAACACTATCAATGTGTCTAGGGCTCCGGGGGAGCCTGCGTCGATCAGTGTCTCACCTTCGCGGAGCACTGATGGTGAATTAACGGTTTCTTGGGGGGGCGCCACCGGTATCGTCACGGAGTATGAGTTGTTTCGGGAAACGAATGGTCTGGGGAACTGGGGAAAAGGTTACACGGGTACCGCACGGAATTACACGCTTCAGGATTTATCAGATGGTGTTTACCGTTTTCGGGTGCGTGCTTGTGCAACGATTGAGGCATTAACATCTTGTAGCACCTACAAAACTTCCTCAACAGCCGAGGTCCTTTTTATTCCCGGGGTTCCTGCAGGTATTCAAGTTCCCACCAATGATAATGATGGCAGTTACACCATCACCTGGGGAGAGGCCAGTGGTATTGTTGAGCACTATTTAATTGAGCGGAAGTTTAATGCTGGCAGCTGGACCAGTAACATCACGACTAAAGAACTCAGTCTGGATGCAAGTAATCAGCCCACTGGTACTTATAGCTATCGAATTTCTGCCTGTAATGCAAGTGGTTGTGGTGGTGTTACTGAGGAAAAGTCGGTTGAAGTAGTTAACACACCGCAGGCACCGGGATCGGTTTCTGTTCATGCTAGCGATTGTGATCTGACTGTTAATTGGGCAGCATCAAGCGGCACTGTCCATCAATATGAATTGCAGCGAGAGCTCAACGGTAATGGCAATTGGTCTTTGCTGTCGGGAGCGGATGCTTCAGTATTGAGTTTTAACGATCAAGGGTTGTCAAGCGGAAGTTATCGCTATCGTGTGCGCGCTTGTGCAACTATCGGAACATTTAAGGAGTGTAGTGATTACCGAACTACATCAACCTCTACAGTGCAGTGTGGATCTGCTCAGGAAATTGATCTATCGCAATACGATATTTATTACGGGGATGTAAATGGTGATGGCATTGATGATGTTTATTTAAAGGCACGTCCCCTGTATGTAATGCTGCATGGTGATGTTGTTATTCCTTTGGCTTTACCACCTAAATACCCAAGCTATTTGATTGCCTCAGCGGGAAGCTTAGGGTATCTGCATCCCATTATTGATGAAACTGTAGATATCTCGAAACTAACCAAGATACCTAATGGCAGCCTTCAATATTTCCATTACGATGGTGACGGTGATATTGATCTGTATATCCCCAAGTTCGGAACAATGTCCCATAACATTGTTATCGGAGGGGGGGTGCCAGAGATAGTCAGTACGGATATCTCCATTGATATAGTGGGAGATTTACACCTGGAAGCTATAGACCCAGAAAATGAAGTTACTACTGAAATGGAATATTACGGCAAGCTTCTGGGTGAACATAGCGTAGGCAATGATGGCTCATTTAATTACAGGGTTCCCATTGAGATTCCGCCGGGCATCAACGGTATGCAACCTAGTATTGCCCTAAAGTACATTAGCAGCCGGGGTAACGGCATTGCTGGCTGGGGTTGGTCTATCGCAGGGTTGTCATCAATCACTCGATGCCCGGCTAGTTTAGTGCGGGATGGTTATCGTAGTGGGATAAACTACGCCGACGACTTCAAGTTTTGTTTGAATGGGGCAAGACTTGTACAAGTGGGTTCCGGGCCAGGCTATTTAGATTATCGTACTGAATCTGAGTCATTCCAACGTATTCGAGCGTGGGGTGGGGATAGCCAATCACCTGATTACTGGACAGTTGAATCCAAAAATGGCACTCGGACTACTTATGGTGGAAGTTCTTCGGATAATGCAGAGCGTGAAGACGGTGTTGGCAAAACCCTGGCGTGGTCAATCGCGAAAGTCGAAGACGTTGCACAAAACTCCATGACTTATACCTATGAAAAGGATAGGGCTGCTGGCATACATCGTATAGAAAAAATCAATTATACCGACAACCCCAGGCTGCAGAGCACCAGAAATGTAATTCAGTTCGGGTATGAGCATCGTGACGATGTCAATACACACTTTCAGGCCGGAAGTCAGCTGACGGTAGATAAGCGTTTAACAAATATTAAAGTAAGTGCGAATGAGTTCGATATTGTCAGAACCTACACGCTCAGTTACCAGGATATTGATGGAAGAGACAATGCGGACCCCACCAAGATCAGTAGGCTGGAGCAAGTTGAGGTTTGTTACGGTGGATCAATAACTACTTGTGCTGAGCCTTTAACCTTTGAGTGGACCTCTTCAGCCAGTGAGACTTACGAAGGTAAGGCACTGGATTCGCAATATCGCTGGATGATCAACGATGCGGATTATCCTGAACAGCTCGCCGATTTTACCGGTGATTCCAACCTTGAGTATGTCTACTTCAGTAACGGTAAGATCTACATTCGCGATGCAGATGGCGAGGTTGCGTTGGTGGGAGATCAGCCCCCAATAGAGACCTTAGATTACTTTTATAAGCTCACCCAAGCGGGAACCCCTATCGCTTCTGAGAAGTCTATTTTCTTTTCTAGATTGCAACCCATCGATATTAATAGTGATGGCCTGACGGATCTACTGGTCCATTCCGTTGGCGGGCATCTTGGTATGAAAGCCTTTATAAACAAAGGTACGGCTTTTAATTCCTCTGGTGCCGCATTTAGTGAAAGCTCCACATATTCTCTTACTCCTGATCAAATTACTGGGCCAGTACCTGTAGGGAATGGAGGGAATTATTGGTTGAGCAATGAAGGAGGCACTTTCAGATGGACCAATGAACCCGAGCCTTACCGAATATCTTTCAAGGATTTGAATGGCGACGGGTTGGTGGACATATTGCGCTACGGTGTCAGCCGCCAAGTAGGAACTTCTAATCCGGGATTAGTTGCTCTGGACGTTAGCAGGTTAGAAGATCAGTCTGTAGCTTTGAATACGGGAAGTGGTTTTAGCAACTTTGTCGCATGGTCAGATGATGTTCCACACCCATCCTCTCAGCTTGGGGATGTTAATGGTGATGGTTTAGCCGACTTGGTGGATATATGGGGTAATATCTCGTTGAGCACAGGGGCCGGCTTTATAGGGCAGCCCTACACTTACAATGGCCGCTTTGGTCGCTTGTCTGGAGGGAGCCTATCAGGCGGGGTACACGGTGTATCCTCCGACAAATTTAGCCTGCAGGATATTAATGGTGACGGGTTTGCCGACTACGTAATTAGTTGGATTTGGCCCAATAGTGGTGAATTACCGATCCGTATTATTTATTCCACTGGCGATGATTGGGTTGAGGGGACAACAATCACGCTAGAGGTAACATCTAGCCCTAGAACTCCAGCAGAGCTTGATAATGTCGATATTACTCAAGGATATTTTTGGGTCGATTACAATGGTGATAATTTAAAAGATTTAATTTATACCGCGAGTAATAGTAATGATTGTAAGTATCTCTATATTAATCAAGACCGTGATTCATCCCGCTTAGCAATTCAATATAATCTAGGAGCCAGTGGGTTTTCAGATTGTCAATATTTGGATGCTACCGCTAAAGACTATCGACACTTATCCAGTCCTTACGATGGTAGAAAGAGTAATGCGTTTGTTGACTTGAATCAGGATGGAATGGTTGACTTTCTTCGCGATGTTACCGATGGCTTCTATTGGGGTAATGACGGAAGAACACATGGTAATAATACAACTGCTAATGCCACAATTAAGCCGCGGATTATTGCGGTTGATCCTGATACTAATCACCAGATTACGACAAATTATGAATCCCTGGCTAAGGGAACCGTGTACACACCCTGTGATAATGATATAACCAACTGTAGCCGCTTAATGTTGGGCCAAGAGTTGGGTTCAGTTGATACTGAATATGTATGGGATGCTGTACAGGTGCGCACCTCATCTGTTGGTGCTTCACCATACCTAGTAGCTACGGTAGAGGTAGCAAATGGTATTGGTGGTGTTACCGCAACGGACTACCAGTACCATTCTGCGGCTAAACACATACAAGGGTATGGTGCACTGGGTTTTGCAAGGGTAACTAAAACAACCAGCTATGCCGGCAAAGCGCAAAAAATACGTACTGTATCTGAGTTTCATCAGGTTGCAGATGAGGATTTCCTTCTGGCAGGTAGGCTTAAACAAGAAAAAGCCTGTGTCGTCAGCGGCCCCCATCAAGATTGTGATTATGGTTTGCTGACAGATACAAAATATCAGTGGAAAGTCCGGCTTTATAATGATGATGTTGATGCTAGCCAAAGCGGTACTAGTTTCTACAGTCCCCATTACTTCCCTTATGTTTATGAGCAAGCTAAAGCCACTTACAGTTTATCTGATGGAAGTAAGGTTTCTGATAGTATCGTTAGAAACAATAACTCTTCCAGTTTTGCTTGTGGTTCTCTGGATAATATCGACAACATATTAACCACCATCAATGATGAAGACTATGGTGCTGGGGGTACTTTGCTCCAAACACGTAGTGTGATGTGTGATGCGCAAATAGGTGAAGCATCGGTTACTGCCAGCCAAACTGTAAATAGCAATATTCTTCATATCAATACAGACGCGTTATGGGCGCCAGGATTAGTACAACGCCAAGAACAGACTGCCTATGTGAGGGATAGCAATGCTTCTGTAACTGGCCAAACACGCACTACAGCCTATACCTATAATGATTTGGGCCAGCGGCGCACTGAAATCCGCGAACCAGACTCTGGCAGTGAAATAAAAATACAGACTACATACTCCTATAATGACTACGGCTCGATTAGTAACATTACTGAAAGCTGGGATAGCTCTAATCGTGATGGGCTGGATTTTAATACTCGAATGGAAAGTATTGATGAAGAGTATGATACTAGCGGCAATCGCACGGTTGTTGTTACTAATGCTGAAGAACACCCTCAAGTGACGCAATATAATGCCGCGTTTGGGCTGCCATTTGCGGTATTGGAGCTTAATGGCCTGTTTACGCAAACTCATTATGATGGTGTTGGCCGAGTTGAATTTATTGAGCACCCTGATGGAACTTATTCAGAGTTTGAGTACCGTCAATGTGGAAGTAGCTGTTTTAGCCATAATTCCAATGTTGATTATTATGTGCAAAGTAAGGTAACCGGGCAGACTGCAACTCGTACTTATTACGACTATCTTGATCGTGAGATCGGTAGTCGAAGTAGGGATATGCAGGGTAATGCGGTTAATACTTACCAGACTTATAACGGCCAAGGCTTGGCAGCCAAAACTGTTAGCCCGTTCTACGACTTTGATAACGAATATTCTACGCACTTTGAATACGATATTCTTGGGCGTAAAACGCTTACAAAGTATTCAGATACATCAACTGTCAGAGTGGCATACGAAGGCCTGAAAAAAACACTAACTACAGAAGTAGTATCCGATATAAATTCCCGTAGCACGCAGACGCAAGTGCACTACTATAATAGTGCAGGTTGGATGATACGGAGTATTGATAACGCAGGTACTCCGATTGATTTCAGTTATTGGCCCAGGGGGCATTTAAAGACTACTCAAGTCAACAATGATTCTACGACACGTGTAAATATTGACTACGATGTGTTGGGCCGAAAAACCTCAATGGATGATCCCAATACTGGGTTAATCACTTATACTTACAATCCATTGGGCTTATTGGCAACTCAGCAAGATGCGCTAGGGTATGTGACAGAGTATCAATACGATAAGATTGAGCGCCAGATACAGCGTACTGATAATGCAACAGAGATTAACAACCTGCCCGCAAGTACACATACATGGACATACGATAATAAAGTTAATGGTGATGGACTGCTGGGCACCCTTAGTGGCGTGAACACAGATGGCAGTACTTATAAAGAAGAATACTCCTATAACACATTAGCTTTGCCTGAAGCTACGACTGTAGAGACCGGAGGGCGTAGCTTTGAAACTCAATATCATTACGATGTTTTTAGCCGGCTGATAGGTACTACCTATCCTACGGGTTTTATCGCGGCCAATATTTATAATAAGTATGGGTATAAGACCGGTGTTGTTGACGCAACAAATGGAAAGCAGTTGTGGGCTGCCAATGAACAAGATGCCCGTGGAAACTTAAGGCAGTTTACATTAGGAAATGGTGTAGTTACGAATCAAAGTTTTAACTCCTATACCGGTAGGGTAGCCTCAATTAAAGCACAGGGAAGCGTGTTGATTCAGGACCATGAGTATTACTTTGATAGCTTAGGTAACTTGGAGCAACGTAAAGATTTAAAGACGAGCCTGACACAACATTTCATATATGATGCGATGAATCGCTTAGAGCGCTCTTGCTTTGACGGCTGTGCCAGTAATGACGAATATTTATCCTATGATGCTTTGGGCAATATTACATACAGAAATGGAGTTAGTGATTATAGGTATGGCGAAAATGGCGCTGGCCCCAATGCAGTTACTCATGCTAATGGCGCAGATCATGTTTATGATGCCAGTGGTAACTTAATTGGCTCTCTAGCCAATGCAAGTTTTATTCGGGAAGTCAGTTATAGTATTTTTAACAAGCCAACCCGAATTGATAATTTTGAATCAGGCAAATGGTCAGAGGTGGTATATGGGCCTCATATGGACCGGGTAAAACGCACGGATAGTGACGGGCGCACGACTATTTATGCGGGCTTAGGAGCTTATGAGGAGACAACAAACGGCAGTGTAGTTGAAAAGGTTCACTATATTGGTGACTTTGCGCTGTATGTCGAGCAAAGTGGTGGCACAAATAATAGCTATTATCAGTATTTACACCGCGACCATATTGGATCAATCGTTGCAAAATCCAGTGAAAGTGTTAATGCAGATAGCGTGGAATGGATGTCTAATGGCGCCTGGGGGGAGCGCCGTAAAGAGACTTGGCGTGGTACCGAAGAAGGTGAAAGTTACCAGCCATCAGTAACTGCACGTGGATTTACAGATCATGAACACTTGGATGGCGTTGGGCTAATTCATATGAATGGGCGGGTTTATGATCCTGTGTTGGGGCGGTTTATGAGCCCGGACCCGTTGGTGCAGGCGCCTTATAATTCACAATCCTACAATCGGTATTCTTACGTATTTAATAATCCCTTGAGTTTTATTGATCCTAGCGGGTATGAGGTTGAAGAAGTTATCGTTTTAGGTATTGGATCACAAGAAAGTTGCTCCGGTGTGGCTGTAGTTTGTTACGGGCCAGGAGACTTTACTTTTTGGGATTTCATGACCTATACGTATAACAACATGGGTGACCTATGGGATCTATCTAAACAGCAGACTAATGAACAATATTTGGGGGATAGTACTCTCGGTGAAGCATTGATTGAGTATGCTGATGTTCCTGGCGGAGTTGTAGATTCTGTAGGAGATGTTTTGGATGGTGATGTCACAGGGGCTGTTGTTGGCATTCTTGCGCGTAGGGTACCTGGAGGAAAGACTCTTGAGGATAAGGTAGAGGATGCACTTGATGCTACAAAGGGGATACCGAGAATAACAGAAAAGGGTCTGAATCGTGTTGAAAGTCACTTGGATAGTGTTTTAAAGGATCAGTTTCCAGAATTTACTCGAAAGCAACAACTTGAATTTCAGAAATGGGAACGATCAATGCTTGAACGATTGCAAAATGGAAATACAACTAAGTATGATATTGAATTTTATCTACATGAGCTGAAAGAGTCTGCACAGTTTAGAAAAACTGGAGAATTGATGCCTGCTCACGAAAGAGCACTCAAGTGGCGAAATGTTGAATCCCTGGACCTGTTTCACCCAAGTATAAGGAATTAATATGAGTCTTGTTCACCTACGATTGATACGTACTTACGATGCACAGGAAGAAGCTATTTACGATGTCCAGTCAATTGACTTCAATAAACGTAATCAGGACAAAGTCTGGCAATCATTAGGTGAACTTAATTTTGATAAGTTAAATGCTAAGTATCAATACATACCTACGATGTTGTGGTCTGATACATGTGGTTATCCTAGTGAGTTCGCCACACCGGAAAACCAATCCGCTAACTTTGAAGGGTTGGGTAGTAGCCCTTGGGCTAAAGTGATAATGGGGTATGCAGAGCAGTTTTTGGAAAAAAAGGAATATCCTGAAAGTCATCCACCTCTCTTTTCGAATTAGTTGGGACAAAGGGGTTAGCCATAATTCCCAGGCGTGTACAGCAAATCGAACTATAGTTATCTTGGCGGAAAAAATGGGTGGAGGTTCTACAAGTATATTTTCTGTGATAGCAGATAAACTTGGTAATCTTCAAGCAGCTTCCCCAGAGGCGCTATGCTAATTATGGTGGTAGGCTCAAACAGAGAACCCAGGACACCCATATATTAAGAAGTGAATCAAAAGCAGATCAGTGATTGTCTTTATACTTGGCTTATGGTCAGAAGAAGGGAGGGAGAGGGAACCTGTGCTGATTGTCTAACAATATTGGACCGATTCTATATCTAGGTAGGGAGAAAATCGGCAGGTAATTCTATGAATTTCAGTTTAGTTGTAATTAGGAGAAAGCAACTGCTGACAATCATGCAAACCATACACCCAGCGTTTATTATTCTCAGAATTCTGGGCACTTTTTGAAATCATTTGGTAGTAATAATGCGTAGTCGCTCAGATTGGCTTAGGTTTAACATTTGAATCTTTCTGCAATGGGTTCCAGCTTCAACCCTCTCAGTCAAGAGTAAACCCTGTGGGCACATAATGTGCTTTTGACCGAGAGAGTTGAATATTAATTTGGTTGATCACTGACTTAAAGGCTAGTTCTGATTCAAGGTTTCAATACGATCTTACACTGCCTATAAGATCAAGTCTGAACTAACTCAAAAAAGATTACGGGTTTTTATGCATTTCTGACCCTTCCCATCAACAAAGGAGAGCGCCCTCACCAACATCACTATGATAAAGGCGGAAGAAAAACTTAACTTACTGTCAGAAAACAGTTGACCACTACACTCAAGGCTTCTTGAGCTTACTAGGAAAGAACATTGAGGTATTACTCAAGTATCCGTCGAAATTGTTGGAGATGATATTTACCCTATTTATATCTTATCAGGAATACTTAAAGATTCTGTCACTGAGGAAGCTTAGAAACTCATTCTACTAATGTGTGCAAACCCGGAGAGTACCGGGCTGCTATTTAACTACTCACGGGGGAAAGGAAAAATGATACTTGCAACCATGGTGTGGGAATCTGCCTACATGTGGTTAGCAGCTAAAAACCGCATAGAACTAATAATATTAAAGGCAGGATCAGTGCAAGGTTCGCTGCTGCCGGTCCAAACGCATAGTAGAAGAAAAGCGAATCATATCTAGTAGCGTGTCGATGTAACGCTCGCCCAGTTCACCCAAATCCTCAATTCGTGGAGACTGCAGCCAGTCTTCCAATATGCCAAAAAGACCACCATGTAGCATCTGTTGCGCCAGATCTACATCTAAGTCAGCAGGCAATTGTCCTGCAGTAACTGCCATCTTCATTAAGTTGGCCATGCGCTCTAAGCCAGCAGTGCGGCCCTGCTTGATACGCCGGGTTGATTCACACACTTCACTGACAGCTTCACATGGTAGGAAGATAATCTCGAGGACCCGTTGCCACTGTTCATTGCAGGCAATATCATGGAACAACCAAACCCAGCGGGTACGCAAGGTTCCCAAAGGGTTTTCCCTCAGCTCTTTCCCGGCAGTCTCACATAGTCTCTCACCGGGAAGTTCCATGCGCTCTGTCAAGGCATTAAGCAATCCAGCTTTACTGCGGAAATGGTCGTAGATCGAGCCACGGGTTACCCCGGCCAGTTCAGCCACCTCTGCAAGGGAGGCATGTGATACTCCGAATTCATGAAATACATTCATCGCGGCGTCCAGGATACGCTCACGAGTTGCCGCTGTTTGCTCTTTTCTGAGTTTGGTCATGGGGACTGCAGCTTCTTTTCTAATCATGTTTGTCTCATCTGACCGCATATTCACCGCATTTCGCCGCACGGTAGCTAAATGAGATATTCGTGCAAACCCTTGAAAACACTGGGTGAAAGTGCATCTTAGTCGATTATTACGCGCTGATGAACAGTTGATTGAATTTCATGCGTGCACATAAAATGTCAAGCAACTAGAACTAGACTTTCCTGTCTCTTTTCATGTTTCCCCGCAACTGACCCGCAATACCGGTAGTCAGCCCTTATTGAGGTAACCATGTTCAATAAAAAAGCGCTAATCAGTCTTCTGGTCGCATCCTCTGTTCTTGCGGCCTGCGATGAAAAGGCCGCTACACCGCCGATGATGGCGCCTCAGGTTACAGTTGTCACGCTGGAATCTGAGCCAGTGACCCTCACAAGGGAGTTGCCGGGGCGCACTTCCCCTTTCAAGGTGGCGGAAGTTCGCCCGCAAGTTAATGGCATCATAAAACAGCAATTGTTCCGTGAAGGTGGCCGTGTCGATGCAAATCAGCCGCTCTATCAGCTGGATGATGCCATTTACCGAGCGGATGTGGACAGTGCCCGCGCGAAGTTACAGCGTGCCAACGCCGCCATGAATATCGCGCGATTGAAGGCGGTACGAACTAGAGGCTTAATAAGTAATGGAGCCGTTAGCAAGCAGGAAAATGATGCGGCTGAGGCGGATTTGCAAGAAGCTCGTGCAGATGTAGCCGAGGCTAAAGCGGAGCTGCACCGGGCTGAGATACAGTTGGACTACGCCCAAATTACTTCCCCGATTACGGGCCGAATTGGTAAATCCTCTGTAACCCAGGGGGCACTAGTGACGGCCAATCAGGCCGCAACTTTGGCCACAGTGCAACAGCTGGACCCCATCTATGTGGATGTTACTCAGTCGGCTGCAGAGTTGGTAAGCCTTCGCCGGGCTCTCCAGGCCGGCACACTGGCAGATGCCACTCATCTGCCGGTCAAGATCCTGCTGGAAGATGGCGGTGAGTTTGAGCACCAGGGCAAACTCGAGTTTGCCGAAGCAAGTGTTGACCCCTCAACTGGTAGCGTATTGCTACGGGTAGTTGTACCCAACCCGGATAATATGTTGCTGCCGGGCATGTATGTGCGTGCAATAGTGGGCAGCGGTGTACGCGATAACGCTATTTTGGTGCCTCAGCAAGGTATTGCGCGGGACCCGAAAGGCAATACGTCAGCCATGGTGGTCAATGAAGAGAATATCGTTGCTCAGCGCTCAGTACGGGTAAGCCGCACAGTTGGCAATCGATGGCTGGTAGAAGAGGGGCTTGAGCCCGGCGACCGTGTCGTGGTGGCTGGATTACAGAAAATCCGCCCCGGCGCCCCGGTGCAGCCGAGTGAGCGTGAGGACAAACAGCCACCTGCAGCAATTGGCGATGAAAAAACCACAGCTGAGCAGGGTTCCTGAGGGTAGGGGTTATGGCGAGTTTTTTTATCAACCGACCCATCTTTGCCTGGGTTCTGGCAATTATCACAATGCTGGCTGGTGCATTGTCCATCAGCAAGTTGGCGGTGGAGCGTTATCCCAATATTGCACCGCCCTCTATCAATATTGAGGCGAACTACCCGGGCGCTTCTGCCAAGGTGGTCGAGGACTCCGTTACACAGATCCTGGAACGGAATATGAAAGGCCTGGATGGCCTTCTATATATGTCTGCTACCAGTCAATCCAACGGTGGTGCTTCCATTTCTCTGACATTTGAGAATGGTACCGATCCAGATACCGCGCAGGTACAGGTCCAGAACAAGGTGCAGTTGGCAATGCCATTGTTGCCCCAAGAGGTACAGCTACAGGGGGTCAACGTCAGTAAGTCCCGCGGCGGCTTCCTGATGGTTGCGGGCTTTGTATCTGAAGACGGCAGTATGAATCGCAACGATATTGCCGATTATATTAATTCAGCCATTGTGGACCCGGTTAGCCGGGTACCGGGCGTTGGAAACGTGCAGGTATTCGGCTCCAAGTATGCACTGCGTATTTGGCTTGACCCCAATAAGCTGACCACTTACGACCTGACACCGAATGATGTCGCCGTAGCAGTGCGGGCACAGAATGCCCAGGTTACTGTGGGCAGCCTTGGCGGTGCGCCGGCAGTGCCGGGGCAACAACTCAATGCCTCCATTACCTCACAGGGACGCCTGCAAACCCCGGAGCAATTCCGGGAAATTGTGGTCCGTGCCAATGATGATGGCTCCCTGCTGCGGCTTGGCGATATCGCTCGTGTTGAATTGGGGGCAGAGAACTACGAGTTTATCTCCCGCTACAACCGCCAACCGGCAACGGGTATTGCCATTAACCTGGCTACTGGTGCCAATGCGTTAGATACCGCAGAGGGCGTTAAAGCAAAGCTCAAGGAGCTGGAGCCTTTCTTCCCAAGGGGACTTACCTCGGTCGTACCTTTTGATACCACGCCCTTCGTTGAGGTCTCCATCAAAGGTGTGATCAGTACTTTGATTGAAGCCATTGTGCTGGTCTTCCTGGTGATGTATCTGTTCCTGCAAAACTTCCGTGCAACCTTAATTCCCACGATTGCAGTGCCAGTAGTACTGCTGGGAACCTTTGCGGTTCTCGCGGCATTGGGATTTTCGGTCAATATGCTCACTATGTTCGCCATGGTGTTGGCCATCGGCCTGCTGGTGGACGATGCCATTGTGGTTGTGGAGAACGTAGAGAGGGTGATGCGTGAAGAGGGATTGTCACCAAAGGAAGCAACTAAAAAATCCATGAAGCAGATTACTGCGGCACTGATAGGTATCGGCGTAGTGCTCTCGGCAGTGTTTGTGCCTATGGCATTTATGGATGGCGCTACCGGAGTAATCTATCGCCAGTTCTCAGCAACCATTGTTGCTGCCATGGCCTTGTCTGTATTAGTGGCGATTATCCTGACCCCCGCACTATGTGCCACCTTGCTGAAACCACTTTCAAAAGGGGAAAGCCACGGTGAGAAATGCTTCTTCGGTTGGTTCAATCGCAACTTTGAGCGCGGCAGTCAGCGCTACCAGGGCGGAGTGCAGGGCATCCTAAAACGTAGCGGCCGCTTTATGCTGTTGTTTGTGGCCCTTTCCGCTGTGATGGCCTTTTTATTCCTGCGTTTGCCCAGCTCCTTCCTGCCGGATGAAGACCAGGGCGTGCTCTTCTCTATGGTGCAGGCACCTGTAGGTGCGACCCAGGAACGCACCATGGCATCTATCCGCAAAGTGGAAGATCAGTTTCTGGACAACGAGCAGGGTATCGTGAAGTCGGTATTTTCGGTACAGGGCTTTAGTTTTGCTGGCAGCGGCCAGAATACCGGTATCGCCTTTGTAAATATGGAAGACTGGTCCGACCGGGAAGAGGAATCGCAAAGTGCCGGAGCGGTAGCCATGCGCGCAATGGGTGCGCTGATGCAAATCAAAGATGCCATGGCTTTTGCCTTCGCACCGCCGCCCCTACCAGAGTTGGGCTCATCCGGTGGCTTCAACTTTTACTTAAAAGATAATGGCAACCTGGGGCATGAAGCGCTTACCGCTGCGCGCAACCAATTCTTGGGAATGGCTGGACAGAGCAAATTACTCTCTAACGTACGCCCCAATGGCCAGGAGGATACGCCGCAGTTCCGGGTGAAAATTGACAACGCCAAGGCTGCGGCCCTCGGCTTGTCTATTGCCGATATTAACAGCGCGCTGAGTACCGCTTGGGGTGGCTCGTACATCGATGATTTTATCGACCGCGGCCGGGTGAAGCGGGTTTATATGCAGGCGGATGCGCCATATCGCATGGTGCCGGAAGACTTCCAGCTTTGGTCTGTGCGCAATGACAAAGACGATATGGTGCCTCTATCTTCCTTTGCCAGCTTCTCCTGGGAGTACGGATCTCCTCGCCTGGAGCGCTACAACGGCGTGCCATCCATGCAAATCAACGGCCAGGCAGCTCCAGGAGTCAGCTCTGGTGAGGCCATGGCAGAAGTGGAGAGACTGGTAGCTCAGTTGCCGGCGGGTGCTGGTATTGAGTGGAGTGGCCTTTCTTATCAGGAGCGTGCCGCCGGAGCACAAACACCACTGCTTTATACCCTTTCATTACTGATTGTTTTCCTGTGCCTTGCCGCACTTTACGAGAGCTGGACAGTACCAACAGCCGTATTGTTAATGGCGCCTTTAGGTATTCTTGGCGCGGTGCTGGCGAATAGCTTGCGGGGGATGGAAAGGGATATCTATTTCCAGGTGGCCATGTTGACCACTGTGGGCTTAACCAGTAAGAACGCCATTTTGATTGTGGAGTTTGCCAAGCAAAACTTAGAGGATGGTATGGAGCTGGTGCAGGCTACTATGCGTGCAGTACGCGATCGCCTGCGCCCTATCCTGATGACTTCTTTGGCTTTTGGTTTGGGAGTTCTTCCGCTGGCGATAGCCACTGGTGCAGGTTCTGGCGCGCAACGCGCAATTGGAACCGGGGTACTGGGGGGAATGGTTGTGGGCACGCTGCTGGGAATCTTCTTTATTCCTTTGTTCTTTGTGGTGGTGCAGAGACTGTTTGGGAGAAAGGCTAATAATAAAGAGTCATCTCAGGCTGATGCTCCTGAACGCAATGAGACTGAGGCTGTAGAAGCTGTATAAATTTATATCTGAAAAAGCCAGGCCGGATAATAGGGCCTGGCTTTTTTATTTCCAATGAATGCGGTAGCACTTGCAGGTTTAAGCAAGCTCAGTAATACGTTCATTTGCAGCTGCGACGGCCTTTTCTTTTGCCTCTTCACCGGTCGCAAGCCCCTCCGTGTAAACAAGTTCAACATCGGTGATACCTACAAAGCCGAGGAACTGACGTAGAAAGGCACTCTGCGCATGATCGTCACCGTGATAGCCACCTCGAGCGACAAAGACGATTGCTTTCTTGTTCTTCAGCAATCCTTCAGGACCATTCGCTGTGTAGCGGAAGGTGACGCCGGCTCGGGCGATATGGTCGAAGTAGGTGTGCAGGGTGGAGGGGATTGTGAAATTGTACATAGGTACACCCAGTACCAGCACACCTGCCGAAGCAATCTCTTCAATAAGTTTGTCCGAAAAATCAACAATAGCTTGCTGATCTGCGGTGCGCTGCTCAGCCGGGGTAGTGAAGGCCTGGAAGCGCTCCTGAGACAGGTGGGGCACCGGCTCTGCCACCAGATCACGCTGAATTACTTCGCCATCCGGATTATTCGTTTTCCAGCTCTCGATATACTTTGCAGCCAGCTGGGAGGTCTGTCCTCCGGCTTGGAACATGCTGGATTGGATATTGAGCAACTTTGTCATGACTGGTTCCTAGTGAATCAATTAGCTTGAACACTATTGAAACATTGGTTAAATCGATTAAAAATTAGAAAATTTCACTGAAATCTATCGAAATATCCGATTTATGACTAATCAGTTTGCCAGATCATCTTCAAACCCGAAAATTACGCTCGAGCAATGGCGGTGTTTGGTAGCGGTTGTTGAGGGCGGAGGATACGCCCAGGCGGCGGAACGCCTGCATAAGAGCCAGTCCTCGGTAAGCTATGCGGTGCAAAAACTGGAGTCTGTGCTGGGTGTGGCCGCATTCACTATCAGTGGCCGCAAAGCAGTGCTGACAAAAGCGGGCGATATGCTGTACCGCCATGCACGCCAGCTGCTGGAGGATGCCGCATCTTTAGAGGCTGCAGCCTGTAAGGCTTCTGCTGGCTGGGAGTCAGAAATTGCTATCGGCATAGAGGTCTTTTTTCCCACTTGGTTATTATTGGAGTGTCTTGACCAGTTTGGCGAGGAAAGCCCGCAGACCCGTATTGAAGTTTATGAAACCGTTATCGGCGGTGGGCCTGAAGCACTGCAGCAGGGCAAGATCGACTTCGCCATCAGCCCACATATTCCCAAAGGTTTCAATGGTGAGCTGCTCTACAGCCCGGTGCGAATCATTCCCGTTGCCCACCCGGATCATCCTTTACACCAATTGGGGCGAGAGCTGACCTTGCGAGACTTACGCAATCATCGCCATCTGGTGGTGCGGGATACAGGCTCACAGAGAACCAGTCGGACCCATACGGTAGATGTGGCCCAACGCTGGACTGTCAGCAATATGGCCACCTCCATTGGCGCGGCCTGCCGTGGCTATGGTTTTGCCTGGCTGCCGGAGGAGAAAATTAGACAGGAACTGGAAGAGGGCACCTTAAAGCCACTGCCCATACGCGGTGGCAATGAAAGGCAGGTGTCTATGTACCTGATATTTGCCGATCGCGAGACTACAGGCCCAGGAGCAGGAAGGCTGGCTGAAATTATTCGCCTGCGCCTAAGAGAATTGGAAGCAGATTAATCCGCTTTATTTTTTCCTGGTAGGGATTGTGTATAGGTACATAAATGGCCTGAGGATATTCCCAGGAGAACAGGGGCGATCAGTGAGGCTATTCCTATATAAGTGGTCTCGGCATGTGCAGCAAAAAAGGTAATTAACCCCAGAAACCAAGCGGCAATATTGCCGATAATGGGCTTTCCTCTGAGGAAAACCACGATAAAAGCTACAATAAATACTGTCGCAGCGAAGGCAGCTTTACCCATGACAGGCAGTAACACACTGTTTATTACAGAAGCAATTACGCCGAGTAAAATTCCCAAAGTGACACAAATACTACTGGTTAATGTGTTCGATATAGAGGTGGGCCTGGTGAAAAAGACAACCCAGCCGACAAACATTGCCCACGGAGGTAAATTTGTTGCAAGGCAGGTAAAGGCGGCGGCACTGGCAATAGTTGCAGCAATAAAGGTATCTCTGCTGTGCTTTAGGTTTAACGCCTGGATTAGTGAGGACATCGGCTTTCTTTCCAAGTCAGAAAAATAATCAATAGCAGCAGCTAAAGTTTCTTAAACTGCTGCGAGTAATGAGCCGGGCTTAGGGGTGGATTTATATAATCCCACCATTAACCCGAATCACCTGCCCATTGATCCATCCCCCTTGCTCCCCGGCCAAAAAGGCGACCGTGTTTGCAATATCTTCCGGGCTTCCCAGTCGCTCCAGTGGAGACAAGTTGGCGAGGCTGTTCACCATCTCATCAGTTTTGCCATCCAGGAAAAGTTCGGTTGCTGTTGGTCCCGGGGCAACAGCATTAACGGTAATATTTCGTCCTCGCATCTCTTTGGACATTACCTGTGTCATCGCCTCAATGGCGGCTTTGGTTGCTGCGTAGATACTGTAGGTGGGCATATATAGGCCTACAACACTTGAGGACAAGTTGATAATTCGCCCACCTTGTCTAAGGCGTTTACAGGCCTCCCGCATTGTGTTGAATGTACCTTTAAGGTTGACGGCAACCATGGTGTCGAAGTCTTCTTCTTTACTTTCGGCTAAAGTTGCTAACTTCATGATGCCAGCACTATTGATAACAGCATCAATACCACCAAAGGTGGCTTCCACAGATTCAAATAATCTAGTAACTGCGTTGGAATCACTGACGTCTGCCTGAACGGTGACGGCCTTTCCTCCGGCCGCTTCAATCTGATTTAACAGCTTTTCAGCGGCATTGAAGTTGCCAACGAAGTTAATCAAGATTGTGAAGTTGTCCTTTGCCAGTCGGGTGGCAATAGCCGCACCTATGCCTCTGGAAGCGCCGGTGACTAGTGCAACTTTTTCCAAAATGACCTCCAAGCTGATTGGAGTCACAGCTGTGACTCTATGAGTAATGTTCCCGAAGAGAATAAGCTCGTGGTTTGAGTAGATAATCTAGCTAAAATGGAACCTATTGTTCTAACTAGATAAACAATGGGCTTAATATGGATAAGCTGGATGCAATGCGACTCTATGTTCGAATCGTTGAGCGTGGCAGCTTTACCGCGGCCTCTAGCGATTTGGACATTCCCCGATCTACCTCTACACAAGTGATCAATAAGCTTGAAAAGCAGCTTGGTGTGAGGTTGTTACAGAGATCTACACGCAAGGTAAAAGCAACGCTGGATGGGGAGCTGTATTACCAGCGATGTCTATCGATACTTTCGGATGTAGAAGAAGCGGAAGGTGCATTTAAGGGCTCGTTGCCGAAAGGGGAGGTTCGTGTCGATGTACAGGGAACAATTGCTCGCCACTTCGTTATGCCTAAGCTTCCGCAATTTTTTGAACGTTACCCCGATATTACTTTGGTGATGAGCGAAGGGGATCGCTGGGTTGATTTGGTCCAGGAAGGAGTGGACTGTGCGATCAGATATGGTCATTTAGCCGATAGTGAGTTGATCGCGAGGCGTCTGACAATGCTGGACAGACTCACCTGTGCTTCACCGGGTTATCTTGAGCGCTACGGCACCCCGAAATCCTTACTTGACTTGAGCCATCACCGGGCAGTGGCCCTCCGTTCGATAACAACGGGGAAGTCAACGCCGCTATCATTTTGCGTTGGGGACAAGGTTGAAACCATGGAAGCTATAGCGCCTATCACGGTAACGGGTACGGAGAGTTATCGGGATGCCGTTAAATTAGGGATTGGCCTGGCCCAGTTCCCCAGGTTTCATGTTGAAAAGGATCTAACTGAGGGCAATCTAATAGAAGTGTTACCTAACATTCGCCCACCAAGTGAACCGGTTTCTGTAGTTTTTACTCAGAATCGTTTCCTGTCGCCTAGAGTCAGGACTTTTATTGAATGGTTAACAGAAATTTTTGCTGATCATTAGGGTGTAGGTGGGAGCAACCCAAGCACTGGGAAAAGCTATCCACCAGTGCTTGAGATAGAATGCCGTTGTTAGTTTCCAGCCTTCAAATTTTTTGTTTTCTCAAACCAGAAATTATAAAAATCTTCGGTCACTAGCTGTTCGATATTTGTTGCCTCTTCACGAGGGCAAAATATTGTAGCGGTGATCACATCATGGCCAAGATCATTGGTTGTAACACTCACTTTCGCGTCAGGGCCAGATAGCTCCACGCCCATACGACTCTCAATCAGCTTGCAGTAGCGCTCGGCAACTTCCCGGAATGAATCGCAGTGTTCCTTCAAGCGTTCTGCAATAAACTTCTTGGCCTCAAAAGGGTTTATTTCACTGCGTTCGCGAGTTATTGAGAAAGTGTGCTCGATGTAGCGACGCATGAAGTTCAGGTTCTTTACCGGTTGGGTGAAGAACGCATTATTGGGAATGTAAAGGGTGGTTCCAGTATAACCATTGCCAAGTCCGTGAGGGTCGATTTCCAAAAGTGTGGTGCTTAACCAATCACTGTCGGTGACCTCACCAAACTGGTCGCCAACTTTAATCCAGTCCCCAACGGTGAAAGAGCGCATATTGGCTTGATATAGACCGCCAACCAAGCACTGTACAGCCTCACGAAGTGCCAGAACAATTGCCACAGAGAAAGCGGCAATAGACAGGGCAAAATCCCGAAGTTCACTTACCCAAATCACCATTAAACCGACTACCAGCAATAAGTTGCCGATATTATGTACAGTATTGATACGGCGACGTTTATCAGCTTTCTGCCAGCTACTTCGGGCAATGGCTAGCGTAAGCAAGCCGCGCAACAGCATAATGGCTGTAACTAGGCATACAGTGACAAATAGTTTGCTATCCAGGATGTGTTCCAAGAACTCTGGTTTCATTCGGAAAAGGGACCTCACGGAGATGGGTAAGCCACCATATCAACGCTCGACTTCTCGATGAAGGCGGGCATACAAAGTCAGAGTGGTGGGGACTGGTAAAAATTACGAAGGCGGGCAATCTATCCTTGGTTGTGAATCTTGTAAATAGCTTGCTAAAAATGTGGATAGGATTGGCCAAATGCCCATATTTTTAGGCTATAGACACCCAAAAAAGACCAAGTATAGGATATCTCTATCGATAGCTAGAATCGGGGAGAGTTATCGAAACATCTCATCCGTTGGTTAACATTATGAGGTGAATTAGACACATGTCCAGGTCTGAGTTGATACAGGTTCTCTAGTTTATGGCACAACTTTAACATCGAGCAAAAATGTTTTCCCGGTCTGAATACTTTGCAATCCTTTGTTGATAGCTTTTTTTAACTCGCTTATCTCTTTTACTCGCAGGCCTTGCCCTCCGTAAGACTCGACCGTTTTACAATAATCAGGTTCAGGCTGTATAAGATTGCCAACAAAATGATTATTTTTAACTGCTGCACCATTTGGGAAGTACTTTTGTATATTCCAGGTTTGCGATAAGTACTGGTTGTTGTTACATAAGACGATGAAAAGCGGTAATCCATATTCCTGAGAGAATCCCAGCGCAGCCGGAACAGGATTATAGTGCCAGGCGCCATCACCAATAATGCAAACGACGAGCCTGTCGGGGCTCGCAAGTTTTACCCCTAATGCTGTGCCCAATCCGGTTCCTAATGCACCACACCAGCCTCTAAATTGTTGAAATAATTTAGTACTGTACAAATGATTCAGCATCTGAGGAACCTGGGCAACAATCTCATCGATGCATGCGCAGTTTTCGGGTAAAGTATCATGTAAAACTCGGAATAATTCTGAAGCCGGAATACCTTGTTTCGTTGCTTGTAACACTTCTTGTGCATCTTTACGGTTTTTTTCCCGTATTGAGTTTGAATAACGTGACCAATCATTAGCACGCTTTTTGTTATCAATTTTTTTGTCTTCCAGTGAGGCTGATATTTGCTTCATATTGAGAAAGCGGTCACCTGCAATAGTATGGGTTGTTTTGTAACCCCAATAGGGCGCACGAGGCCTTAATGGATCTTCTTCAAGATGAATGACAGTGCAATCAGGCATTAATGCCCGGTGGGGAGGATGCCAGGGGGCATTACAGCCAATGAGCAGAATGACGTCAGTTTTATTGAGGATTTCACTTGTAATTTCAAACCCATACAGCGGGTGAGACCTGGGGAAGTTATGATACGCAGGCATCATGAACTCGAAAACAGGAGCTGCAAGAGTTTCAGCGATATGGATTAGTTGTTCTTTTTCAGCTTTTGTTCGTCCACCATATTCTGTGATAATAATAGGTAATGATGCACTTGCTAACAGATTTGTTATTTCTTCTATTTGGCTTTTTGTAGCCACTACCGGACTTGAAGCCAGAACGGGAGGCAGAGACTTGGGTGCTTCATGTAGTAATATATCGAAAGATACTTCAAGTAAAACGGGCCCTCGCGGGACAGCATTTGCAATAAATTGGGCCCGATTAAGCTCTTGTACTAGATCAGAAGAAGTTATTGCTTTTTTTGACCATTTGACGACTCTTTCTCCCTCTATTGCTGGGCCTGCAAAATCAACAAGTAAAGAGGGCCATTCCGGACCTGGATCGGTTGTAGCATCCTCACCGTAGGTTAATGAATCAGGTGATATAACGAGCATCGGGATTCGTTCTTGTAATGAGGACCTTAGTGCCATAGAGCCGTTTAATACTCCCAGACTGGAAGGGAGAAAAACAGCCTGCGGCTTTCCCTTAACCTTAAAGTATCCATAGGCAAGGCTGACAGCCAATAGTTCATGACGACAACGAAAATAGCGTATGTTTATTTTATTTTCTCTAGCAGCGAATACTTCCCACACTGGCGCCATAATGGCGATGGGCGAGGCAAAAATACAATCTACTTTGTTTGCATCTAATTGATCAATTATGGCATAAGCGCCATTGTATATTGGATGTGTTGTAGAATGGCTCATAAATAAGTTTGCCTTCTATATCCCTGTTTGCATGTTCATATTGATCGATTTTCTGCGTTTGTTTCTTATAGCTTAGTTCGTTTCTATTTTTAAGTTGCTATAAAGGCTAATAGGCCATCATGGTTATGAACCTTAATTCAAAGAAAGTAACTGTTATTTTTATTGGGGCTTTACACTATTGTTTTTTCAAATAGCACCTGCTTGTGAGTGCCTTTTTATCAGTCAGTGAGTCGTGTCCGATTGAGTTTTCTATGGGCAGTGATGAGCTCCTGAAAGAGTGATTTGGCTGAGGTTGAGGCTAAGGCGATGAGCGTTGGATATTTAGTATGATGGTATTAGGTTTCGAGGATGAATGCTCCAGCGCGAAATGGATAATGCGCAAATTGACCACTGGCTTTCGCGCGTGAAACTACCTATGACATGAAGCAGACACATTGGGTTTCTTGGTCATAAGACTGGCAGTACCGCTATCTGGTTTCTATGCGGCAAGTTCTGAGGGCAACTTTCAATAGTGCCGATCAATAGCGATACGAAATGGTTAGATATATCCTCAGCAAAAGGCTATTACTTTCTGACTTAGAGCCAAGGTAAGGCATTGATACATCATGCTTCGATTTATTTATACTTCCCCGCCAATCGATGGACACAGATTGATCAACGGGGGAGGGCGTCCCTATCGATAATCGGGGTTGGGAAAATCGGGCTTGCAGCCTGCATCCCACGCCGAGCGCTGATTTCCATGGGCAGGGATACCACCGGCATCTTTTATTATTCTCGCAAGGTGCATCAAATTCCATGTCATAAAGGTGGTGTTGCGGTTGGTGAAGTCATTTTGCGGGCCGCCAGAACCTGGGTCCAGATATGAGGGGCCAGGGCCTGCTTCACCAACCCAGGCTGCATCTGCTTGGGGTGGGATAACATAGCCAAGATGTTGCAAGGAGTAGAGGATATTCATCGCACAGTGTTTGGCTCCGTCTTCATTGCCAGTAATAAGGCAGCCCCCGACTCGCCCATAATAGGCGTATTGTCCCTGGTCATTCAGATCAGATGAATTGGCATAAAGCCTTTCTATAACCTGGGTGCATATGGATGATTTTTCCCCCAGCCAAATAGGTGTTGTTATAACCAGGATATTGGCCTCAATCAC
The DNA here is from genome assembly GCF_000380565.1 of Microbulbifer variabilis ATCC 700307. Taxonomy (GTDB): domain Bacteria; phylum Pseudomonadota; class Gammaproteobacteria; order Pseudomonadales; family Cellvibrionaceae; genus Microbulbifer; species Microbulbifer variabilis. The sequence goes on along the minus strand of NZ_AQYJ01000025.1, from coordinate 101,278 downwards.
TTGTTGAAATATCTGTGGCCAGTCATCGTTCTCCCAGCCGTGTTTAGTCATATCTGGGTAAACGCCGAAGGCAATATCGTGGTCAACTGGTCTCAGTACCTGTACCGATATACCGTTTCTTTGCATGATTTCTCGGGAGATAGTAACCAGTCCATCCGTATGGGATAGTTCCGGCGTAGGCTTCAGAGTGCAGTTAAGAAATACAGCTTTCAGGTCAGAAAAGTCCCAACGGCTGGATTCACACTCTTCAATTTGTTTCTTGTTAAGGGTCATTATTGGCCTCCTTGCAAAATCTGGTTCCCGGCAAATCAGAATGAGCAGTTTTAACTTAGCTGATAGTTGTTACCATTTCTCCACATGGGGCCTAAGATCCACCTCGAAAGTCCAGGCGGATTTGGCCTGGGTTGTCAGGAAAAAGGCCGTGTCGGCGATATCTGGTGGCTGCAAAAATGTTTGATTATCTCTTGTGCTTCCATCTAGTGTGCGACTTTTACTTACCGGCCCATCAATGATCAGGTAGGCTACATGTACCCCTTTGGGCCAAAGATGCCTGGCCATCGATTGGGCAAGACTGCGCTGCGCAGCCTTTGCTGATGCAAAAGAAGCAAAGTTCGCTCCGCCGCGGAGGGAGGCGGTTGCCCCCACAATAATGATGTTTCCTTTGCCATGCTGGATCATCTCAGTAGTCACCAGTTGGCCGAATAGAGCGCAGCCCCGGCAATTTATCTTCCAATCCGATTCATATTCATAGATATCGAGATTTTCAATGGTGCAGGAGTGGCCAGAGCCAGCGTTGTAGATCAATGTTTCGATTGGGGCCATTTCAGCTTGGATACGGCTGAATACATCGGCAATTTGATCAGGTTTGGTAACGTCACAGATGTAACTCTTTGCCTCGCCCAGCTCAGCCTGCAATTTATCTAGGTAACTTTTATTTCGGGCAAGAAGCGCCACCTGGTAGCCTTCGTGATTAAACTTCTTGGCAAAGGCGGCCCCATTCCCGGGTCCGACGCCTACAACGACGCAGGTGGGTTTAGCCATGGTTGGTGTCTCCAGGAAAAGCTGGTGAGTCCTGACCCGGGCCAATTTACGGCTCAAAAAGAACTATTTTGGCGCCTGGGTACAAGAGTGCTGTGGTAATTAGGGTTAGTTAGTAGATATTGCCCGTTGCTGCCCGGAGAGTTTAGTTGGTCCCAGGTGTTTATTGGCGAGCGTGGCTGATTTTATGAGCTTGTCAGTGTAGACAGCCTGAGATAGATGGAAAGTGGATCGGCAGGTTGGGTCTTGGTGCTCCCATAGGGCGATTCAGCTCAAGCTTACAGATTTAGCAGGCTTTTTTTCGGGAGCCTGAGGCAGATTCCGGGCTCCCATAGCAGCTAAAGTAATTCTGCCATCTTCTTCATAAGAATTGCTGAGGCGTTTTCGGTGAATTGTTGCCCTTCCTCAATGTACTCCCAAACTGTGGCATCACTTTTCCAGCCACCTTGCTTTTTGATCAGCTCAAAACCAACCTTTTCCCGGGCTGCAGATGTAGATAGTCCGCGGCGGAAGCTATGGCTGCTGAGTTCATTGATGAAGTCAAATCCACAATCTGCCCCAAGCTTCTTCAGTAGGTCATTGATGGCAGTGGGATTTAATTGCCGGTCCTGAACTGTATCCCAGCGGTTAACCGCTCTGAATACCGGCCCACGAACAATACCACTTACTTTTAGCCAGGTTTTGAGGGCTTGAGCTGGGCAGGATTCTGGTTTACCGAAGGGGAGGGCACGCATAATTCCTTGACCGTTTTGATCCGTTTTGGATTTAGGTAGACGTACAATCAGGCCTTCCTCCTCCCAGACCAGGTCTTCCACCTGGATCGCTACCAGCTCGCTACGCCGAAATGCCCCAAAGAAGCCGATTAGAATCAGAGCGAGATCCCTTGCCTTCTTATTTGAATCCGGTTGCGAGCGCAACTGATTAGCCATAGTGGCGATGTGTTGGAGGCTCAAAGCCTTGGCTTTTTGTTTGGGCTTGCCATGCGTGCGGCGAATACCGCGCATAGTCTTTTGTACCAAGGGTTCGGTGACTGGATTTGGAATTCCCTGATACAGATGCCATTGGCCAATGGCGGTAAGGTGCAGATCCAATGTGCGAGGGTTCAACTTGTCTGCCCGGCTCATCAGATAGCTCACTAGTGAGTGGCCATCGGTAGGCAGCCTGCCACCCCAGCGTTCGAACTGGCGGATGGCTGAGCGGTAAGCCTTGCGCGTGCTGTCAGAGGTGGCCGCGCGCAGGTATTTCTGGATGTCCTCCTCTGATAGCAGAGCGTCAGCCTGTCCAGTTGTACTAAGAGAGCTGGTTTTTAGCGGGGGTATCCCGGGCGGGGAGGGCTGGATTCCCATGATTTTCAAGACACCTTAAGAAGTATTGTTTGTACTGGTGGTACGGGAAATGCGTGCTTTCTTATGAATATAACCTTCGATAAGAATCATTATCGAAGGTTATAAAGGTAAATTCAAGAATTGGTTAATTGTATAGTATTATGTAATATTACGTATTACGTAATTTGTAACGAAATAATCTAAGGAAAGGCTAATGGCACGTGCAGGGGTTACTTATTTCGATATTGTTGAGGCTGCGAAAGCGGTAAAGGCCCTGGGGGAAGAGCCAACGGTAGATCGGGTGCGATCTCACCTGGGAACTGGCAGCAAAAGCACTATCGCGCCACTGTTAAAGCGCTGGCGTAGCGAGATTGCCAATGACACAGATGTTAGCGGCCTCCCTAGGGACCTGGTGGAGGCTCTCAAAGGGTTACACCAGCGCATCCAGGGGCAGGCGGACCAAAGAGTTGAAGAGATTCAGCAGGAATTTAAGGCTCAGGAAGAATCAATAGCCGCCCAACTCAGCGAGGTTCAGGAGAAAAACTCCAAGCAGGCGGCCAGTGTTCGTGAGCTGGAGCGGAAGCTGGCGATTGCGGAAACCGAAAAGCGCCAGCTAAAGCGGGCTCTAGATGATACACAGAAAGCAGTTGAGAAGAGCGAATTTCAACGTGAAGAGGGTTTGGGCCGTATTCAGGAGCAGAAAGAGTCCATTGAGGAAATGAGGCTCGAGAACCGTGATATCCGTGAGCACTTCGAGCATTTCCAGCAGCGAACAGCCAGCGATCGTCAGCATGAAAGGGATCAGTTCCGCTCCGCAAATGAGCAGTTGAAAGGTCAAGTCGCCATACTTACTGAGCAGTTGGCACTGACCGAGCGCAAGTTAAGTGAGCAGGAGCTGCTGAATAAACACGGGCAGGCACTGGTGGCAGAAGTTAATCGAGAAAAGCATGATCTATGTGAACAGATTGGAGCATCTCAAGCGGAAGTCGAGGTGCTTAGAAGGCAGGCTGAAGATCAGGGCAAGCTGGACATGGCTAGAGCTACGGAGATAACCAGCTTACAGAACCAGTTAGCCCAACTGCAAAGTGACTACTCAGCTCTCGCCAAAGAGGCACAGTTACAATATCAGTCCATGGAAAAGCTCGAAATAGATTTGACTTTATCCAAGGACCGCATAGAGCAGCTGGCGGATGAAAATCGTATCCTGCTGCAGGAAAAGGCGATGATACAAGGGCAGTTCACCCAGCTGGAGAACTCCCTGAAAATTCAGAAGTGAAAGCCTTGTGGCAACGTTCAAGTCGTTGAGGTTATGAGAGAAGCGGGCTGAAAATAGGCGTTGACTCTCGTGGTCCAGAATACATATACGAGGAGAAAGTGGAGTCTGCATTGAACTTCAGTGAGATGTTGATAAAATCCACCAGCATAAAAGCAAAACTAAAAAGCAATTCATTCTGATTCCTTCTTTTATATAAGTTCTAGCTCAATAACATCGCCTTATTTTCAGTTCTTTATATACAGTCTCACTTGCTTTTATTTTGCCGCAGTTTTTTATGGCAAACAGGAGGCAAGTGTTGTCCAGTAACTTTAGAGAGATTATTGATAAGCCCACTTTCTTTGGAGCGCTGGCGCTGCTGATAATGGTGACTGTGCCCTTGGTGCTTTACCCTGAGGTCGGCGCAGCCTGGGTACTGGTGGCTAAGAATTTTGTCACTGACAAATTAGGGGTCTTTTATTTGCTGCTGGGAGTTGGGGCGATTCTGTTTATGGTCTACATCGTATTTAGCGATATAGGCCAGATCAAACTGGGTAGCCCTGAAGAGAACCCTGAATTTTCAACACTATCCTGGGCTTCCATGCTTTTTTGCGCGGGCATTGGGGCCTCAATCCTCTATTGGTCCATGGTCGAGTGGATCTACTACTACCAGTCTCCGCCCTTTCAGGTTGAAGGGGGAACGCCTGAGGCTGCACGCTGGGCGGTCGCTTACGGTATATTTCATTGGGGGCCCTTGGCGTGGTCTATTTATTTGATACCGGCACTACCTATTGCCTATTTCTACTATGTACGCAATCACAGTGTATTGAAGATCAGTGAAGCACTGATGCCGGTTTTGGGGGAGCAGCGGGCGCAAGGGGGTATTGGCAAGCTGATTGACGTCTTGTTTGTGTTTGGCATGCTTGGAGGTGGTGCCACTACCTTAGGGATTGCCGCTCCTTTGATTACCCAAGGCGCTCATGAACTGCTAGGTGTGCCAACCGGGCTGGGTACCCAGGTAACCGTACTAATGATCTGTACGCTGATCTTTGGCTATAGCGCATTTGTAGGCCTGAAGAAGGGTATTCGGGCGCTTTCCAATGTGAACATGTGGCTTTCGATCGCCCTGCTGGTATTTGTTTTTCTTGTTGGTCCAACCCTGTTTATGCTAAATACCGGGTTAGATGCCTTGGGCCGTGTGCTGGACAACATCTTCCATATGGCATCCTGGACTGAGCCATTTGCCAGGTTTGAGCAGTTCCCGGAGACACACTTCCCGCAAGACTGGACCATCTTTTACTGGGCCTGGTGGTTGGTTTTTGCACCCAGTGTTGGTTTATTTATTGCTCGCATTTCTCGCGGCAGGACTATCAAGACGATGGTAGTCGGTTCTATCTTCTTTGGTACCCTGGGTTGCTTTCTGTTCTTTATGGTGTTGGGTAACTACGGAGTTTATCTTCAATTTTCCGGTGAATTGGATGTTGTACAGATATTAAATGAGCAGGGGGCTACAGAGGCTATCTTTGCTACGCTTAAAACACTTCCCGCCAGTAAGCTGGTCATTCTGGTTTACACCATACTCGCGCTTATCTTTACAGCAACTACCTTTGACTCCATCTCTTATATTCTCGCTGCTGTGGTGCAGAAGGAAGTAGATGAGGAACCAGCGCGATGGAATCGCCTATTTTGGGCTTTTGCTTTGTCTGTGATGCCGGTGACTTTGATGTTTCTCGGTGGATTAGACACTCTGCAGACAGCCAGCGTTATTGGTGGAGTCCCATTGCTTATTGTTGCCCTCCTGCTTTGCATATCGATCGTTAAAGCTGCTGATTATGATTTGCGCTACCAGCCTGATTATGAGGAAAAGGAAATTTATATCGAAGACTTCCCGAAGGAAGACCCCTGGACTAAGGAAGGGGACTGGGAGATACCCAGTCATGGCACCCATGGGATATCACATGACGATAAGCCCCATATTGAAGGTGACCCTAGAAGCCATCCGTCCAGGTTATAAGAACAGGTAATGCTCTGGTGAGCGCTCTAAGGCACTTTTTTCTAGAGGTGCCTTCTAGATCACTCTTAAAAAATCAAGGAGTTGCCATTAGCTAACCACCACAAAGCTTGAATGTTGAATTTTACTATATTCTTCAATTCGAATTATATCTCCATAGTTTGCTCCCATGAGGTCTTGGCAGGTGGTAAGAAAGTCATCAAGAGCTCTGGGCGCCCCCTCTAAAAGCATTTCCAAGGTTTCATTTTGGATGTTTTTCGCCCACCCTGAAATGCCAAATCTTGCCGCACTTTTTTGTATTTTTTCAGCAAGATCTTTAAAAGATACCTCTTTACCTAGTTGGATATGTATAGATTTTTGAATGGTTATAGTTTGATCTTCACTTTCAAATAAAGAGTCCAGTAAAGCGCCAGCTACATCTCGACCAATACCAATATCTGGATGGTGATGCCAAGCCAGAAAGGGCTTGTATGTGACATCTCTAATTGCCCATTCCTGGTCTTTAGGAGATGCAGATATATCTTCGGCAATAATAGTTACCCCGGAAAGGTAGGGGTGGAACAACTCTGATATAACATGACTCGCAATCTCTGTGAATTTGCAATGTATCTCCCTGGTTACTTCCTGCCATCTATGGTTTACTCCAAGCTCTGTATTTAGCTTGTATCCTTCATGAATGCTTTGAAGTACGGACACTACCGCACCATCTATTAGTACCAGCCTGTATATCTTTAGTTTTTCACCTACATCATTTTTACTGAAGTAAGGTATTTTTTTGTACTTCAGGAAGCTTGAGAGAAAACTTTTATCATTGCATATTATTCGCGACACTAAAGATGTGCTTTCTGGCATGCAGCCAAGAAATAGGTGCGATTGTTTTTTATTTTTGGCAATAAACACATTGTCATCTACATCCTCAGTTTTGATTCCTTTCCTTAGGGCAGCCTGTTTGATGAATTTTATTGAGTTTCCAAGCTCTCTAAGTGATGCATTATCACTTATGGTGTAAGAGTATTGAGGGGCTGGATTGTAGCTAGCCTTTTTGTTTCCAGTGGCCGCAGATGGGTGTTTTAAAACATATTCAAGTAATGCTTTAGGGGTGTTAATCTGAGCGCCGTATCCCGGAAATGTAGGGGAAGATATATCTGGATTGGAGTTAACCTCAAGGACAACGGCCCTGGCATTTTCCTTTTCTGTATCCACAATCATGTCAACGCCTGCCTGTATAATTCCAGGAAAAGTAGCGGCTGCCCTCTCTGCAATTTCAAGTGTTGCCTTATCTACGTGGTCAATAAAATTGACTATTTCCCCCCCAACTGTTGCCACGCTTGTAAGCCATACTCGCTCATTATGCTCGGGGACATAATCTAAAGTGAGGCCCTTCCTATCGATCAGGTCAAACCGATTGATCGGGTCATGAATCAGATTAGGATTGAGTTTTCTGCGTTCATTTTTCTTTTCTATCAAATGCCTGATACTGCTTATTCCGTCGCCAATTACATTCGCAGGAATTCTAACAAATGCTGTTACGGCTTTGCCTCCAATTACCCAGACCCTTAAATCATATCCGTCAATGCTTTTCTCAACAATAATTTCCTTACTGTACTTTGCTGCAAATTCCCAGCCGCTAATGAATTCTTCTTCGGTGCAAATACCGGTGGTAACACCTCTGGCCATGGAAGCATTGTTTGGTTTGATGGCAACCTTGCCATTAAAGTTCTTGAAATAGGCAAGAGCGCTCTTAATATCCTTGAAAACATTCCCCTCCGGAACCGGCACTCCATTCTCAGTTAACATCTTCTTTGCAATGTTCTTGATTCTTGCACAGTAGCTATGAACACAGGAGCTTGATGGGGAGTTGCTCAAGAATGGGACTCGCAGGTCCCCATTGATGATCTCGTAAATAGATTTTTCATGAAACTTGAAAGTGCATCCTAACCTTTCAGCTTCTGCAGTTATTATTGGCAGGCTAAGATCTCTCTCCTTTACTTTAAGAAAAGGGGAGTTGGAATAGTCATTCTCTTCAGTGAGAATATTACTTAAATTTATCTGTTTCTCATTCAACATAAATATATACATCCATGTATGTTATAGGCTCTAGGTGTTTTCTATTCTTGGTCCGCTGGATAAATTATATTCGGCAGGTGTCAATGTTGGTCATTGTCTGCAGTATATTTTCTTCCCTGGCAAAGACTTCCTGAAATGCTTTTTCAATAATATCGATACCGCCTTGAAGGTTTTGATCACTGGTAGTTAGGGGGCAAAGCAGTTTAAGAACCTGGTCATCGGCGCCACTGGTCTCAATAATCAGCTGATGTTCAAACGCATACTCGGATACCCTTTTGGCCAGATAGCCTGTTACGCAGTCGATGCCTTGAAACATACCACGGCCTTTACTTTTCAGTAGGCCCTCGCCGTATTGATTAATAATGCTGTTAAGACGTGAGGAGATATAGCTGCCTTTTCGCTTTATATCTTCAGAGAAGCTAGGGTCTGACCAGTAGTGGTCAATTGCCGCTTTTGCGGTTACAAATGCCAGGCTGTTACCGCGGAACGTACCATTGTGTTCTCCGGGCTTCCATTGATCCAGCTTGGGTTTCATTAAGACTAGTGCGATCGGTAATCCATAACCTCCAAGCGACTTGGAAAGAGTGATAATATCGGGCTCAATTCCCGCCTCTTCGAAACTGAAGAAATCGCCTGTTCGTCCACAGCCAGCCTGGATATCATCAACTATCAAAAGCAATTCATGTTTTCTGCAAACACTCTGTAGATTTCTTAACCATCCGATACTGGCACTATTAATACCGCCTTCACCTTGAATTGTTTCCACAATAACGGCAGCTGGTGAGCCGATACCACTACTGGAGTCCGATAGTGCCTTATCCAGGTACTCCGTTGTGTCAATGCCGTTCCCCAAGTAGCCGTCATAAGGCATTCGATGGGTACCACTTAGTAGAATACCTGCCGCATCTCTGTGATAGGAGTTTCCCGTTGCTGTGAGGGAACCAAGACTTACACCATGAAAACCATTGGTAAAGGCAATAATGGCTTGCCGTCCAGTGACCTTGCGGGCAACCTTCATGGCGGCTTCTACTGCATTAGTACCTGTAGGTCCTGTAAATTGGATAATGTATTCCATGCCCCTGGGGGCAAGGATATTGTCACTAAAGGTTTGGAGAAACTCTCCCTTGGCCTTGGTGTGTAGATCCAGACCGTGTGTAATACCGTCGGCCCGGATGTAATCCAATAGAGCCCCTTTGAATAGTGCGTTATTGTGCCCATAATTGAGTGCACCTGCTCCAGCCAGAAAATCTAAATACTGGTTTCCATCCAGGTCCCACAATAATTCACCTTTTGCGCGACAGAACACCTTTGGGAAGGATCGTGCATAGCTTTGCACTTCCGATTCAACCTCATCGAAAATCTTCATTCTGTACTCTTAATGAAGTTTGGCTATTTAAATGAGTGTAGTGGTATCCCAAATAGGGTACTTATATGGGAGCTAAAATTGCCATTTGATACAACGCTGCCTGGATCTTCTAGCTTGTATTATAAAGGCGTGATATTTTGCGATTCGTACCTCTAAGATGACGTCTTAGATATGCTACTAAAAATATGGCGCCAATTTAGCCGCTATTTACCACAGTTACATTATTGAGAACCAAATGCAGGCGTCACCCGATCTACACAGTATTTTCTGAGGTGAGTGGGGTTATTGATAAGCGTGTTCTCTTTGAAACACTGATTAAGCAGGCTCACATACTGGTTGAATAGCAGCTTTGCTTCCTTTACCGGTAAAGAAACGAGCCGGTTAATAAACTGGCGGGTACCAACCTGGAAGTGCATATAATCAATCGGAGCATTCCAATCTCCTCCCCAGACAGCAAAGCCATGCTTGGCAAAAACTGTAGTTATATCTTCAGACATTCCTTTGCGTATCGGCTTTCCTGCCCGGTATTTTGCTCGGTTTAAATAACCCTCTGTTGCATCCTTCGGGATTACCACTGCTTTTGAGTGTTTATCTATATGTAGATAGGGATTCTGTAGGGGGTTGATATCAATGGCAACACCATAAGCATGCTCAGACCACTTATTTCCGCCGGTGATGGGCCGGGAATCAAAGGCGAGCGTGTTATTCATATCATCTGCAAGACGCTCTTTCTTCGTGAAATACTCAATTGGTATTGCTGATTCTATCGGAAAATGCAATTGGTATAGCTCTGTAAAAAGATCCAATACTTCAGCGGCAACGACATCAAGTACAATAATTGCCCCTTTTTCAGGGGTCTTAATAGTACTTGTTTGATTGATACTTGTGGCACCTTTATTACTACTGGTTGCATTACTTTTTTCTGTCGGGTTAGGTAAGAGTGGATAGAAATTAAAAACTACTCTCTTTAGACGTCCACAGCCGATAGGAGAATCACTCCTGATAACTTGCCTATATCCCATTAGCTCACAATCCTTTTGGGAGACATCATAAACACCTATTTCGGATTCAGGCCTGAAGTCATAGATATCAATATCGCTTAAAGGACTTTTTGTACACGCCCACAGAGCTAAGCCAAATAGAATGGTGATCGCCAATTTATACATATCGATCCTTCTCTTTTATTTTGAAATATTTAACTTTCAAAGCTGTTTGAATATGTGCCGATCTGTGTTTGGTAAGGAAAGTTAGTAGTGAATTTCGCCATATGAGTGTCATATCAGTATACTTTTTGGCATCACATTGTCTTCCTAAAAGATTGGCGTATTAATGTTCGGTAGTGTTGCGTAGGGGGTTTATAAAAGGCTCAAGTCATAATAGTGATACTGGTGTATGTTATTTTTCTTTTGACCACCAATATCAATTAATACGGAGAGATTTATTGAATAGGGGATCGGAAGATCTAATAGACTGGCCCACCTTTTTGGGCGCTCTGGCAATATTGCTAGTGACAACACTGCCTCTGATCTTATATCCCGAGGCTGGCTCTATGTGGCTCTTGGCAGTGAAAGACCTGGTAACAGAAAAGTTAGGTGTTTTTTATCTTCTACTTGGCATAGGGGCGATGCTGTTTGTGCTATATGTCGCATTTAGCGATATCGGCCGGATAAAACTGGGAGGCCAAAAGGAAGCTCCAGAGTTCTCAACTGTGTCCTGGGCTGCCATGCTGTTTTCTTCTGGCATTGGCGCTTCGATTTTATATTGGTCGATGGTTGAATGGATCTACTACTACCAACAGCCGCCGTTCCAAGTTCAAGCGAGTTCAGTCGAAGCCGCCCGTTGGGCCGTTTCTTACGGAATTTTTCACTGGGGGCCATTAGCCTGGTCCATTTATTTGATCCCTGCGGTGCCTATTGCTTACTTCTATTATGTACGCCAGCGTAAAGTCCTGAAATTTAGCCAAGCACTTGCACCTGTGCTGGGGGAGGGGAGAGCTAATGGGCTTATTGGCAAGGCTATAGATATTTCCCTGGTGTTTGGGATGCTCGGAGGTGCCGCTACGCGACTTGGTATTGCTGCGCCGCTGATTACTTTGGGGCTTTATAAGATATTTGGCATGCCTACCGGACTGGGGGCTCAGATTGGCGTACTTGTGATATGTGCACTGTTGTTTGGCTATAGTGCCCTTGCAGGTTTGAAACGGGGAATTGGCGCACTCTCGAACTTCACTATTTTTCTGTCCCTTGCACTGCTATTCTTTGTATTTGTCGTTGGCCCAACGCTATTTATGCTTAACAGCGGGCTGGACTCTCTGGGCAGGGCCCTGCATAACTTTTTGCAGATGGCCACTTGGACTGAATCCTTCTCTCATTTCCAGCAGTTTCCCAACACCCGTTTTCCCCAGGAATGGACCGTTTTCTATTGGGCTTGGTGGCTGGTTTTTGCGCCGAGTATTGGCCTTTTTATTGCGCGTATTTCCCGAGGCAGGACCATCAAGGAAATGATCCTTGGTTCAATATTATTTGGCACTCTCGGATGCTTCTTGTTCTTTATGGTGCTGGGCAACTACGGGGTTTACCTGCATTTCTCAGGTCAGTTGGATTTGGTGCAAATGTTGAATCAGCAAGGCGCTAATAGCACGATCTTTGCGATTTTGGATACGCTCCCGGCAAGCCAGTTGGTTGTGCTGCTATACACACTGATCGCACTGGTCTTCACGGTTATTACTTTTGACTCCATTTCTCACATTCTTGCGGCCGTTGTGCAGAAGGAGGTCGATGGCGAGCCTCTTCGGTGGAATCGAATTTTCTGGGCATTTGCTCTGGCAGTAATGCCAATTGCCTTGCTGTTTATCGGTGGGCTCGAAGCACTGCAGGCCGCAAGTATTATTGCCGGTGTACCTTTACTGCTAATCGCACTTTTACTTTGTATCTCAATCGTCAAAGTTGCCCGGCACGACTTGGCTTTACATCCGGCCTTGGCTGAAAAGGAAATCTTTTTAGAGGGCCTGCAAGAAGAAGAACACCGGAACTCAAATGGGGCGCCTGCGCAAGAACAAGTGATGATGAAATCTGCTGAGAAGCTCGGCAAGGGCAGTGAAGGGGAGTTGCCTTAGGAGTTGCCTGGCGAGGAATCCCGGGGCCGTTTTAGGCCCCGGCTTGCATTCTTAACTTAAAAGTTAAAAGTGCGGGCAACAGAGAAAACAATACGTTCGTCGGCATTCTCAGAATCGAGAGTAGTGTTTTCTGCTGCAACATTGAGGTCGAAGCCGTTCAGGGAGGTCATGTACTCTACACGGTAGTGGTTGTAGGCTTTTTTACCTTCCCAGGTCCAGTTATCTTTATTGACGCTGGTGGAGCGGTCAGCACTGAAGCGAATATTGTGACCCTCTGCAAGCTCAAAGGTATGGGCCAGCATCATAATGTAGTGGCCACCACCCTGGCCAAAGTAATCCCAGCTGTACCAACCGTTGACTTCGGAATCGCCCAATGCAGAGCTGTAGCCAAACTTGGCATAAGCTTCCGGGTAAGCGTACTCTTCAGAGAAATCATTATCACCGTGATAGGTGTAATAAGCGATTCCGGTGTCCAGGCTCACTTTGTCGGTAAGCTGCATGAACTTACCTGCGTAGAAGTCCCACTCCAGGTTAGTGTCATCACCTTTGCCAAAGTCCACGTTGGAAGCCCAGGTACCAACATACCAACCGTTATCAAAGCCGTAGTCCAGGCTAGCCTGCAGTGCTGGGTCATTCTGGGTCTGGCTAACACCGTTAAAGGTGTAGTCGGTGGTCAGATTTACAGTAGAAGACAGCTCTGCCTGGGATTGTTGGGCAAGTACCAGTAGGGAAGCACAGGTCAGTGCAGAAAGTTTCAACGTCGATTTCATTGTTCAATTACCACTTATTTATATTTTGTAGCCCCCGCCAAACCAGGCGGGGGATTTCAACAGTTAGCTCGCCAGTTCGATCTTGTTAAAGTCGACTTTGTTTTCTTTAGGCGAGGAGTCGATAGCTGCTACCGCTCTAAAGCGCTTCACCAGGATGTAACCCAGACAGCAGAAGAAGATGCCAATCACCAGAGCGCCGATCCACTGGATTTGCAGGAAGTCCAGCTTGAACAACAGGGTGAGCAGGCTCATTGCAGCCAGGTTCAGCACGAAGTACTTCCACTTGCCCAGACGCGCAACGGTCATGCCCAGATTATCGGTGTACAGGCGAATCAGGGAATCCAGCGAGTTGATCACGAAAGTGATGCCGACAATCACCATGGCAAGGTTGTAGAAGCCGCTGGTATCCAGGCCTTGGCTGGAGTAGTAGTAGAGCACGGTGAACCAGAGTGCGATGGGGATAGATGGGAAAATCAGCATCGCCGCCAGCACTTGGTAAGTGCGCAGGCCGCCCACAAAGCGGGAGGTAAACTGGCCGATCATAATGCTCCAGGCAAACCACCAGAACAGGTAAAATTCGTGGTAGTCATTCAGAGGCAGTACGAACTGGTGGATATTACCGAAGTAACCGCCGAGCAGCGCAAAGGTGGAAGCGAAGTCGCCAACGCTGCCATTCTCACCGGTAAAGGCGCCTACCCACATGACCGCGATCAGGCCAATAAACATCCAGGTAGTTGCCAGGCTGAGGAAGCGCACATAGCGCAGGCTGGTAGATGAGTAGACCGCAGCGGCGATCACTGCAAAGACGATCAGGTAGAAGGTACCAACGATGGTTTCACCATCGCCAACTTGTGGCAGGTACCAGGGCAGGTTGCTGAGCAGCAAGTAGGCGGTAAAGGCGCAGGTTCCGATAATCACTACATTGTTGATCAGTTTTACTGGGCCCAACTCAAAGAATTTAACTTTGGGCTCGATAATGCAGAAGTAAAAACAGGTGAGGAAGTAGAAGCCCCAGATCAGGAAGGCCCAAAAACCAAACTCAATCGCGAGTGGGTTGGTGAAACCATATTCTGGGCTATTGGCTAAGTCTGCGTAGCCTCCGAACTCGGTGAGGGGGAACATGATCAGGCCTACATCGAGGCCGGAGGTGAAAAGGATCGCTATAAAAGTGAAGGTTTTGACCGGGGTTACCCCGACCATCTTCACATTTCCCCATTTAATCAGCGAGAAAATTATTGCCGTGAAGGTAAACAATAATCCCGCGGAAAGCCAAGCTGTCATGCTGAGTCTCCAGCTAGTTATTGGTATGCCGGCGCCCCCAAAGGGCATTGCTGTGCGAGATTTGAATATCCCCGTCGCGTTTGAAGGGGGCAGTCAAATCTCTGCCAGAGCGCCGACGTAAATTCAGCTCACAGAGCGCGCAGGGCGGCCAGGTCGCTGAGTGCTGGTAGCCTTGGTCGCTACCGGTGCCTCGGAGGGCGCCAATACGGGGCGCCCTAAAATCAGGTCAGCAGCCCGCTCCGCCACCATAATGGTGGGCGCATTCAGGTTGCCGTTGGGAATGGTTGGAAAGATGGAGGAATCTACAACTCTCAAACCCTGCAAACCGTGTACACGGGTTTCCGGGTCTACCACTGCCATTGGATCAGTGCCCATCTTGCAGGAGCAGGATGGGTGGTAAGCACTCTCGACGGATTCCCGTACGAAAGCGTCAATTTGTTCATCAGTCTGGATATCGGTGCCGGGCTGGATTTCATCGCCTCGGTACTCGTCGAAAGCCGGCTGATTGATAATCTCGCGAGTCAGTCGCACACAAGCACGGAAACCCTCGATATCCTCTTTCTCCTGTAAATAATTAAACAGGATGGAAGGGGATTGCTTGGGATCACTGCTCACCACTTTGACCCTGCCGCGACTCTTGGGCTTGTTGTGCCCGATATGTACCTGGAAGCCGTGGCCATCGAAAGCTTCGCGGCCGTCATAGCGCATGGCTGCCGGCAGGAAGTGATATTGCAGGTCCGGCCACTCCACGTTTTCCTTGGAGCGAATAAAACCGCAGGACTCGAAATGGTTGGTGGCTCCGAGACCATCCTTCTTCAGTATCCAACGAGCGCCGATCAGGAATTTATTCCAGGGGTCGAGCTTGCCATTCAGGGAAATCGGCTGGTTACAGCGGAACTGGAAATAGAATTCCAGGTGGTCCTGCAAGTTTTGGCCGACGCCGGGGAGTTCGTGTTGGAGTTCGATACCGGCTTCTGCCAGTGTGTCGGGATCTCCGATTCCGGAGAGCTGAAGAAGGTGAGGGGAGCCGATGGGACCTGCGCTGAGGATGACTTCCTGCCGCGCCTTGAATTCCAGGATCTTTCCCTTGCGTTCAAGTTTGACTCCGACTGCCCGTTTACCTTCCAGAATCACCTTATGCACAGTGGCGTGGGTCAATACCGTCAAATTGGGGCGCTGCATGGCCGGTTTCAGGTAAGCGTTGGCGGTAGACCAACGCTTACCATCTTTTACCGTCATATGCATGGGACCAAAGCCCTCTTGCTGCTCACCGTTGTAATCTGCGGTGTAGTCGTAGCCAGCTTCTTTGCCAGCTTCGATAAAGGCTCCATAAAGGGGGTTGGCCATTTCGTTGCCGTTATTGACCCCCAGTGGACCTTCGTCGCCACGGTAATCGTCACCGCCGAAAGCCCAGGTCTCAGAGCGTTTGAAGTAGGGTAGACAGTGGGCGTAGTCCCAGCCTTTGGCGCCGTGCTGTGCCCACTCATCAAAGTCTTTGGCGTGCCCGCGCACGTAAACCATCCCGTTAATCGAGGAAGAGCCACCGAGCACCTTGCCTCTGGGGCAATGCATGCTGCGGTTGTCCAGGTACGGCTCTGGTTCAGTCATAAACTGCCAGGCGTACTTGTCGGTATTCATGGGAATGGATAGTGCGGTGGGCATCTGGATAAAGATGCTGCGATCGCTACCCCCGGTCTCTACCAGGAGGACGTTTTTATCTTCTTGGGCAGACAGGCGGTTGGCCAGAACGCAACCGGCAGAGCCGGCGCCGACAATGATGTAGTCAAACTCACTCATACAGGGTACCGCTTAAAATGGACTTTCCAGTGGTGCCAGGCCCACATACACCGCTTTTAGCTGGGTATAGTGGTTCAGGGTCGCAAGTCCATTTTCGCGTCCGATTCCGGACAACTTGTATCCGCCCACCGGCATTTCTGCCGGGGAAGCGCCGTAGGCATTGATCCAGCAGATACCCGCTTGCATCTGGTGGATCACACGGTGGGCGCGAGTGATATCACGGGTAAATACGCCGGCGGCGAGGCCCAAACGGGTATCGTTAGCGCGACGGATCACTTCGTCTTCATCATCAAAAACCAGTACCGACATTACCGGGCCGAAGATCTCTTCGCGGCAGATGGTCATATCGTCATGACAGTCGGTGAATACGGTGGGACCAACGAAGTAACCGTTAGGTGAATTCTCCGGGGAGAGGGTGTGGCCGCCGCAGAACAAAGTCGCGCCTTCCTCTTTACCCTTGCTGATGTAGTCCATCACCAGTTGCTGGTGCTTGGCAGAAATCAGCGCGCCAAAGTTGGTGTCCGGATTCATCGGATCACCGGCAATAATGTTTTGCTCAACACGCTCTTTCAGGCGAGCGAGGAACTGATCGTGGATGCTGCGGTGTACAAATACCCGGGTACCGTTGGTGCAGATTTCACCCTGGGTGTAGAAGTTGCCCAGCATGGCAGCAGAAACAGCTTGCTCCAGGTCGGCATCATCAAAGATCACCAGCGGGGACTTACCTCCTAGCTCCATGGTGACTTCTTTCAGGTTGGAAGCCGCTGCGGCCATTACTTTCTTGCCGGTACCCACTTCGCCGGTAAAGGAAACCTTGGCGATATCCGGGTGGTTAGTCAGCCAGGCACCCACGGCGCCATCGCCCTGGATTACATTGAAGACACCGGGGGGCATGCCCGCTTCAATAAAGATTTCAGCCAACTTCAAAGCGCCTTTGGGGGTCTCTTCGGAAGGCTTGAAGATCATGGCGTTACCGCAGGCCAGGGCCGGGGCGGCTTTCCAGCAGGCGATTTGTAAGGGGTAGTTCCAGGCACCGATTCCGGCGCAGATGCCCAGGGGCTCGCGGCGGGTGTAATAGAAGTCATCACCGACTTGCTGCTGATTGCCCTCAATGCCTGCGGCCAAGCCGGCAAAGAATTCGATGGAGTCGGCCCCAGTCACCACGTCGACAACACTGGCTTCCTGCCAGGGCTTGCCGGTATCAGCCACTTCGATAGCTGCCAGTTCGTCGTTGCGCTCGCGCAACAGTGCTACTGCTTTCAGCAGGATGCGACCGCGTTCGACCGGCATCATCGCTGACCACTGGGCAAAACCACGCTTGGCGCTCTCGATGGTTTCTGCGAGTACCTTTTCGTCGGCAACCTCAACCTGATAGCTGACCTCGTTGGTAGCCGGGTTATATACATCAAAGCACTCGCCGCTCTCATTCGACAGATAGCGGCCGTCTACGAAATTCCGTTGTTTGTCCAGTGACATCTGTCTCTCCATACTGCTTTAACAGAGGGTCAGTCGGTTATTTGTTATCGATGGGGCAAGGCGGAAAACGGTAAATGGCCGCCCCGTGAACCTTTAGTCATCGCAAAAAAATGGGCCGGTCTGACGTAGACATTTGTCCCAAGTCGTCAGGCTCCAGCCCTGGCCCGACGGTCAAATATCGGGCGATATGGCACAAAATGTAACATATTTTTAATTTGAACTCTAATTGTTGGTGTTCTAAGTAATTGCGAGAGGGTGTTGAATCCCGCTCTATTTTCCCGGAATAGCCGCTTATATGTGGTTTTTTCACTCTAAATAATCCACATGGGTAGACTGAAAATCTTATTTGAACTCTATGAAAGTTCTGTCTGATTTTTAGCCACATTTTCAGAGCAAGGTCTATGATAAGCCTGGCTTTGAAGAGAGCTTATTTGACGAAGTAGGGCACAGCGAGGGATAAATCTAGCGGTCTGGAAGTTCCAACTAGCAAGGGCTGAAGAAGTGCTTAGCGATCCTCAAATGCACCTATATAATCCCAGCTCAACCCGCCGAGGCACTTGATTGAGAGGTAGTTTTGAACAGTATTGAACAGGTGTTAGTCGCGCTACGACGTGTAATAAGAGCAACCGACTTGCACTCCAAACATCTTGCCAAGACTACCGGGCTGACAGCCCCACAGGTGCTACTGCTACAAACCATTCGCAATAAGGGCGAAGTGACAATTGGTGAGCTTGCTAATGAAGTGAGCCTTAGTCAGGCGACAGTGACCAATATATTGGATCGCCTGGAAAAAAGAGGCTTCGTTTACCGCCAGCGTTCCCAGTCGGATAAACGTAAGGTTCATGCCTATCTCACCGAGCAGGCCGCTGAAACTTTGCGAGACGCCCCAATCCCCCTACAAGACCAGTTTACTCGACAGTTTGGTGACCTGAAGGATTGGGAGCAAAGCATGATCATCGCATCATTGCAGCGAGTTGCCCAGATGATGGACGCTCAGCATATCGATGCATCCCCCGTACTGGATATTGGTGTTTTAGATCGCCAGGGAGCCGCTATGGACAAGCCAGGCTCAGCTCTGGGATATAGTGAAGCTCCTGATGCAGGGGGAAAAACACAGTCAGAATCTGTTTAGTACACCCTGAGTAACTAAACCCCGAGTAACTAAGCCCTTCCATTTATAGATAACAGCAATCGGTTCGTACAACCGATTGTTGAGACTGCCCAATTAAAAAATTGTCTAAGCTTGCATCAATTGGCTCTTAAAGTTGATTGGGACGCGTTTGTATCGGCAGCTGTCTCAATCCTATTTGATGGCAAGTGGTGAGTATGGACGTATTAATTATAGGTGCGGGTCCCACCGGGTTAACAGCTGCGACAGCTTTGGCCTCCAAGGGAATCATTTGTCGTGTTGTAGAGCGTAAAAGTGAGCCCTCAGAGTTGTCTCGTGCCGTTGGCATAATGCCGGTAACGATTGATGCTTTGAAATCCCTGGGAGTTGCAGATGCGTTTCTGGCAGAAGCCATGCCATTGCGAAAGATGCATGTCCTGCGCGATGAGAAGACTCTGGTTTATCTGGATAATAGTGGAAACGAATATAGAGACCGGGTTCCGCTGGGGCTGCCTCAGAATCGAACGGAGGGTATTTTAAGGGATGCCTTGATGGATAAAGGTGTACAGGTGGAATATGATCTTTCTGTAACGAAAATCTCTACCAGTGCAGACAAAGCAGAAGCGCATTTTTCAGATAATACCAGCGGTGAGTTCGACTGGGTTATTGCGGCAGATGGTATCCAATCTACCGTCCGGGAGCAGCTACAGATCGGATACCCTGGAATAGATCTACCAGGAAAGTGGTCTATTGCGGATGTAGATATTGTTGGAGATTTTGATTCCGAGGAGATTACTCTTGATCTCTATGGTAGAGATTGCCAATTTACATTAATCCTGCCAATTGAGAAGTATCGTGCCCGTATTGCCTCATCAACTGAGGACGCTCTGGGAAATATGCGATTACCGCTGAATATTGGCAGTGTCCGGCGCACCGGAACCTTTCAAATTTCTATCAGGCAGGCGGAAACCTATCGTAAAAACCGCGTTCTATTGGCTGGCGATGCTGCCCACTGCCATTCTCCAGTAGGCGGGAAAGGGATGAACCTGGGTATGGCAGATGCTATTGCTGCCGCAATGTCTATAGTCTATGGAAATGTTGGTCAATATTCTTATACGCGTCGTAAGGTGGGCGCTTCTGTTGTTAAGAAAACAGAAATCGCAAGATACCTGATATCCTCTGAGAACCCGCTGGCAAAATCTTTATTTTGGTTCTCCGCCAAATGCATATCATCTATACCTCCTCTCCATCGCGCATTTATGAAGCAGTGGACTTCAGTTTAAGTAGCAGTTCTCTGATTGTGCGAAGGTTAAGTAAATATGCCAGCCAGCCTTAAGATTTGCTGAAAAAAATTTTAAATTTTGCCTGTTTGGGTTGCCAACTTTTGTGAAGGCCGCTAAAGATCGACCTATACACAATTTAATATGCTAAGTGCATCTGGACCTGCCCATATCAATAATCAGCAAAAATAGGTATTGGACTTGTATTCAGGTAAACAATTCTTAACGATGAACTTGCCTTGGAAGTGACGCTGGTTGCGAAATGTTCACTTGCGATGGATACAATGCTCACATGGATTTGCAACTAATAATAATTAAGGTATCAACTCATGACAATTACGCGAGATAAGTGCAGACATTTTTCAACTTCGCCGGCCTTTCGGACCTGCTTCGTACTTTGTAGCGCGATTCTGTCACAGTCCGTTTGGGCCAAAGAAGAAGTTGAACAGTCCCCAAGGCAGGCTGAAGCCGGCTATTCGCTGGGGATTGGTGCCTTTAGTTCAGAGTCTATCTACGTAGGGGGCGAGAGCCAAAATCGCATATTTCCTTTGCTTTCCGCCCATTATAAACGTTTTTATTTCCAGGGCTTTGAGCTAGGAGCTAATTTGTATCGCAATCACGGAATTAATGTGAAATTCGGGGTTGGGGGCGACTTTGTAGGCGATAAAGACCGCGGTGATAGTGATGAACTCGCTGATATGGAGGAGTTGGATATCGCTATCCTTGCGCGTTTGTCTATGGAGTACCGCGGCTCAGTGGGTCTTTGGAAGGTGGGATTGTCTCAGGATATTAGCGGTATCCACGACGGATACAGTCTATCTGCTGGCTACAGCCTGCCTTATAAGCATGGAAATTGGATTATCAAGCCTGAATTAAATACCAGTTGGCAGAGTGAGAAGACCTTGGATTATTACTATGGCGTGAATACCGATGAAGCCACTTTAAATAGGGCTGCATATAAAGCGGATGCCGGCATTGTCTCTAAATTAGGCTTGCAAGTCGGCTATGGCTTTACTCCCAGATTGATGCTATTGGGGAGAGTTCAACATGCTTGGTATGGTGATGAGATTAGTAATAGCCCTATAGTGGCAGTGAACAGTGCGAGCCAGGTTTCACTTATGTTGAACTACTGGTTTTAGGCATACTCTTCCGGGGCATATTAGTGCTATCTAACGAACCACCTCTTTGAAGGAGGGTCAGATTCTGATTATTCGGCCGCTAATACTTCCTGCAAATTTACTGGTGTTTTACTCTGCAATATCTTCTCTAAAACAATCTGGTTGATATATGTCATCTATATTGAAGCGATTGCTGCTTGTCAACTAACGGAGTTAAGGAATAATGGAGCCGGGTGCTTCGCACCTGCTGTACTCACCATTGAATATGGAGTTGTGCCAATGGCAAAAAACAGAACGGTTCATGAAGCTGCATTTCGTTTGAGCTATGACTTAAGCTTGCAGATAGCCCCGGAACTTGGCCGCCTGAGCATGAAGCTTGCTCCCCAACAACTGAGGGCCATGCGGCAAATTTGGACTAAGGAAGAGTCCACCCTGGCTGAACTGAGTGCTACGCTGAAACGCGACAAAGGACAAGTCACCCGACTTGTAGATGAACTTTGTAGTCTGGATATGGTAAAGAGAGTACCCAACCCTAATGATGGTCGCAGTAAGTTGCTAAAACTTACCAAGAAAGGTTACAAATTCTTCGAAACCATAGAAGAAATAGAAGCTGAATTCTCACAGCAATTAACTAAAGGTATTAGCAAGGAAGACTTGAAAGTATTCTTCTCAGTAGCTGATCAACTTTCAGAAAATTTATGCAATGCGGGTTAAGCATGTCATTTGTTCTTATGGAAGACTTGCTTGATTGTGGAGTTGAGTGTCGCTCCAAATAGCGGGATTTCTAAAAAAGAGCGTCACAATTGCGACGCTCACTATGTAAAAAGTGTTTGTATATTGCTTAATAACATATACTTAAGAAATCATGCTTGTCAGTCTCATTTATCAGTCAGTCGGAACGCCACGTGACCGCCATCCATTGATCTATTCTTACATCTTTCTCTTGGTGAGTTCACAGGTGAGGTGGCTGCCTGCATCGCTGGTTTTCAAGCTTTGCTTGAAACTCTTGGTGTAGAAAGGCCAGGTCGGCTCGTCATTTTTACCTAAGAGAGTTTCAAGAAAGCTGAAGTTTGAATCCTGCTCTCTCGAACTCAGCGGATAAGGAATAGGTCTTTTTTTATCTCCTAAAGTTCTGCCATACATTTTCATAGGGCGCATCATGTCGTAGTCCTCATGGGACAGCAAATGACAATGCCACACATACTCTCCGTTAGTACAATCGATTCCCGTACAGTCAAAATTTGCTTTGATCCGAGTAACATAGCCAGGAAGAGTGATGACAGTGTCTTTACGGCCGGACTCATTGGGTTGGGGCAGCACCTCGTCCCCCGTAAGCTTGAATGTTAATGGGTTGATAATCGCGCCAGTAATCAATTGTCCGAAAGGATCAGAGGGGTCCACTTGCGGCCTATCAATCAGCTCGTAAAGAGCTTGCTGCCGGTTCAGTATATCGAACTCTACGAGATGTACATGAATCGGATGTGCTGCGCGAGTAGTATTGTGGAACTCCCAGATTTCTGTTGCACCTACCTGGACGATCTCTGTTAGCGGATCCTGAAAAGAGAGGCTGCCAAATTCAAAAGTACCTAGCATAAGCAAGCTGCGGCCGTGATCTAATGTGTCCCCCTCGTTGTCCGAAACTCGAAATAGAGATAGTCTCCGGCGCCGGTCGACTACTTGAGGCAGGATTGGCGGATTGCCTAGTTGAGTATCAGCGGATAGGTTTAAATTCCCTATGCAGTTAGGCTTACAGTCTTCTTCAAAATAACGGTCTCTCTGATCAAGATCATTCCCTACATCGAAGCGCAAGATATCCCTGGCAACCTCTGTAGGCGGAGCTATTTCATCGTCTTTCCTAAGCAAGAACCAGCTTTCATCTTTCTTAAAGACCAGCAGTTCGGTCTGGCCGTTTGGAGCTGGCAATTCGGGATTAAAATACCCCTTAAACATGCTATCAGCCCCCTCATTGCGCAAGAAAACACGACTGCCTTTATAAGGCGAAAAATCCACCAAAATATCATACCGCTCAGCTGGAGACATCACCAGTTGATCGACCTTGGTAGGATGCTCTAATAACCCTCCATCAGACCCAATTACATAAAATTCCACCGCATCATTGGATTCAGTTTCAAACTTAAACACATAGGTTCGCGTATCTGATGCGTTAAGCAAGCGAAGTCGGTATACCGTAGGGCTTACCTGGTGCTTCGGCCATACCTTCCCATTTACCAAGATAATATTGCCAAAGAATTCATCGAGAATCGTTGGGTTGGGCCATTCCGGCCGTATGTCAACATTGGGAAACGGTGATAAGGGTTCACCATGTACCCCTGGGTAGTAGAGTTGTCCGTCAGTGCTAAACAGTTTGTCCTGCACCATAATTGGGATAGTATGTTTATCATCTGGAAGCCTTCCTTCGGCAATCAACTCCTGTTCATTGTCATCTGTAATTAGATAGAAGCCAGCAGTACCCGCATAATTATTGAGTCGGGTGAGCCCAACTGTGTGATCGTGATACCATAATGTTGTGGCATCCTGAGTATTCGAATAATTGTAGCGGAAGTTATCAAGATCAAATGTTTTCCCTGTAAATGCAAAATTCTTTGTGTACCAAGCTTCAGGATGACCATCACTGCGAGGTTCTGTATGCCCACCATGTAGATGAATTACAATGGGGCGCGCATCAGGATCTTTCCGGACTACATATGGAACATGTATGGAAGTGTCAACAGGGAATAAGTGGGGTCCTTGCAATTTATTATCGAAGGCAACAGAAATAGGGTAACCTTCTTTCGCTAGAAATGTTGGGCCAGGGGAATGTACCTCACTCTCTCCCTCCAATCTGAAACCGTAGACTGTTGCCTTGGGGAACACCTGATTGGAGCCATCACAATATTTTAGCCCCAAATCAGCCTGAGTCTTTTCAACGGCAAGGTTGACTCTATTGAAAGGCGGTATAGCGTCACGAACATCAATAGTGGCTGGGATTGGTAGATCATTCTCAAATTTGCAAACTTTTTCGGCTTTTACCAGCTTAGTCTGGAAATAAGTGACTTCGTTACTCGTATCGCCGTCACTCTCATCCACATTCGCAGCCCCGAGACTACTTACTAAGAGTGAGCAGGCCCCAGCAGCTACCATCAGTAAACGTATATTTCCTCGTCTCATGAATTGCCTCTCAATATCCATATTCTATGTACAATGTTGGCGCCGGTGTTTAATGCGTTGTTCCCTTAATTACCTATAAGGCCCTTTGTTTTTCATGTGCAGGTAAGACCTGACGAATTAACTTCGTCTATTTTCGACTCTGACGTATCCATGGTTCAAATTGGTGATCTTTATGGTTCTCAGGTTTATGAATAACACTAGCAGTAGAAATTCTAAATCTGAAATTTTCTTTAAAAGAAAAGAAAAAAATTAAGTAATTTCACCTAATTTGTCACCCTATAATATGCCATTAAAAAATTCGCATCATTAATCCAGATGCATGTCAGTATTGCTAATTTCTAGCGGTTGAAAAAGGCCGCCTCTTTACAGCTATTTAGGCGGCCTTTGTCAGGTCAGTTTTTCTGCAGTTAGACCGCTAGTGCTGCAAAAGATACTGTTCGGTCCATACCTGCCAAGTACTTTTGGGGGCTTAATTCACCGCCGCTGACAAATAGCTCCAGTTTTTTGATCAACTCTGTTTCACTCAGTTTTTCGGTGCCTTTTACACCATCTGCAAGCACAATACGGCTACCAGAGGGCGGCATCAGGCGATCTAGAGCAAGATTATACTTTTTGAGTGCACCTAGAACACCATCCTGAGTGAAATAGCTGCCCTTACCAGAAAACTGGATGCCAGCTCGTAACGTTTCTAATTTTCCTGATGAGCTTTCAGGATTAGAAAGAATTGATTCTGCAACTTTGCCAATGCCTGGAGCGCCAATTACTCTAAGTCTCCCGCCATTTTTTAGCATCTTACGTACCCACAAGAGTACCTCGTCACGGCTGAAGGCTTCAAAAATAAGCCCATCAAGCCAGACCGCATCATACAAATCTAACTTACTTGGGGCAGCTACGAGAAGTTGCTGCTCGAGACGAGTGAATTTGTAATTACTAAATTGAAATGCTTTTAACACATCCTCAGCGATAACACACTGGCCTCGTCGCGGGCTTAGGATATGTACCGATTCATTGACTTCTGCGAGAAAGGGGGCCCAGACTGCAGGGACTCTTGCAAGCATCAACACTTTACCAATGTTATGGAATCCATGTTGAAAGACTGAGTACCTGTAATAATCAATCCCCTTTGTGTATGGTGAAATTGGTCTTTGATCGGGCAATGAACTTTTGATGCTCCAATCAGGTAGTGGAGACTTTACAGAGTCAAGTTTGCCACATAGCTCTACACCAGATACTTTGGCTACAATCTCATAATACTTTTTTTGGCTTTTCAGCATTATTGAACGTTTTTCTTTGTCGTTCTTTAAATGCCTTTTATCAGTTGACTTGCATAATGTGCAAAAAGGTACCTCCTCAGGTGTACCCATTGTTTCTCGCAGATGCTGCATATAAGGGTGATTCCACATGTTTTTTTCGCTATGGAAGTCCTTGGCGTTGGTCCATTTAAATTTTGGTAATTTCCGGAAAAAGTTACAGCAGACTTGAGTACGTTCAAAGATATCTATCTTGAGAGCTCTCCATGGGGCCCAGCAGATAGGAATTAGGTTCTGGTTCTCAAAAACAGACCACTCGTAGCTGTAGGACACACCATCACCAGTCTCCGCCATAGCTTCCAGGTCACTGTTACTTACCACTACCTTTGCTAGGTTTAAGCCTGTCGCCTGAGGCATGGAGACCATGACTGGCCTGATTTTGGGTTTACTCGCTCTCAATGCGGCATTGGCAGTATTAACTTTCTTGTCAATCGGTTTCTTGGATAACCTGTTGGTTATTACTAGCGACTTTGGGGTATTGCTCAGCATGCCTGGTACTTTATGACTGCTGGGTGTGATGTGATACTCTCTATCAGTAGCTACGATTGAGGGGTTATTCTGCTGTGGACATACTCTATCGCCTTCTGCCGCACCAAGCAGTTTCTTCAAACTAGGAAGAGCTTTTGAAAGTGCAATGCCGTGGATAGCGCACTCTTGTTCAAGCTGCCGGAAAACATAATCTGCCCTATGAGGAATCTTGAAAATACTGGCTTCCTCAGTCAGCAATTGGTTGCGGCCATACTGGGGTGGCGGAACCATTGGATTAACGTTCAAATCCTTGAAGCCAAACCTGCGTAGCAAAGCTGGTAATTCCGGAAGTTCATCAAGGTTGCCGCTATGAACAACATATCCAGCCCTTAGCCATGGGCGCTCTCTGCCGTGTCGTTGCTTTAAGTCATTAAGTCGATCCATATTGTCTACGAACCGCTCCCACTTTAATGGGGCCATGGTCCATTCATAAGTTTCCTTGCGCGCGGCATTTACCGATACATAGAGGTATGAAAAATACTGCGCGACAATATCTGCCACCTCTGGACGCATAATTGAGCCATTAGTGACAGACCCTAGAGACAAATATGGTGCAGTTTCCCTAAGCTGTTCCAGTATCTCCAGAATTTTTGGGTGGGCAAAAGGTTCACCAAGTCCTCCGCCATTGGGCCTGAAAGCACGACAAAATTTAAGCCAGTTGGCTTTTTGAAATTGATCAAATGACAGTTTCTGATTTGATACCCGTTCAGGCAGGTATGCACAAAAGTTGCACCGGGCGTTACAGATGTCAGTAATACTCGCACTGATACTGATTGGAAATGATGAAACTTTTCCAATACCCAGTGCAGTTTCCCAGGCCGCAAGTATCTGGTTGGCTTCAATCAATTCAAAACTTGCTTTGGCATCCTCGGCCACAGCGTCCTCAATAAAGCTCTTCCAATCTTCGTAATTTCCCCTCAAGGGTGGAAAATTGCCATAAGTTCTGGTCCGAATATCTTTATTGATGGCATGAAATCGTTTAATAAAAGGATCAGTTGAGTTGTAATCACCTAAGTTGCTAAATTGCGCCCTAGAAAAAATTCCGCCTTTCATTGATATCGAACTCCTTACAAAAAAAATCTAGTGTTCGAATTTTGATCATAGCCTCTGTGTAGTGGCCGGGTCTTTGTCGGATAAAGTGCCGCTTGTGTTTATTAACTATTCTTGGGAGGTTAGATTTAGCGCTTTCAATGGAGATGTTTGTAGCGCCTGCTCTGGTTAAACGGAATGATCGGGATATAGCCGCCCAAATATGGAGCGCGCCCTTACTTTTGAGGGAGTATGAGGAAGAAATTGGCTACAAGAAGGCCAGTATTAGTGAACAGATCGGCTTCTACTATTGAAGAATCAAATTGTCTTGTGTTTAAGACTCTGTCTATAAGAGCCAGGAGAAATGCTCTCCCAGCGCCGGAATGCTTTACCGAAGGCACTTTCATCGGAGTATCCTAGGGTCGAGGCAATTTCGACTATTGTTTTTTCCCCTTCTTTAAGCCATTGTTTCGCATAGTGACTACGCACTTCATCCTGAAGAGCACGAAAGCTGATCTGTTCTTCCTGCAGCTTACGACCCAAATGTCTAGGGCTTAGGCAAAGATGCTTGGCGACTTTCTCACGTGTTAAACCTGGGGCCTGCTGAAGTAAAAGTGTTACCTTTCGGTGTAGGGTCTTTGCGGCAAACGTCTGTAAGAGAACATCTGCTTTGGGTTTTAAGCAGGCCACGACTTCTTCATCCGCCGCGATTAACGGTAGAGCTAAGTCTTTAGCTGTGAATTGAATCGCTGATACCTTGGCATTGAACTCAAGTGGTAGTTGTAAAAGTTCCTGATAACATTGCTGTAGGGCAAGGCTAGGCGCAGGGTACGAGAGAAATAGTTTGAGGGGTTGAAACTTTCCGCCAGTCAAGATTCGTGTTTGAGCAATACAAGCAGTGAGCACTGTTTCTACACGGATTTTTGCAAAGCTTAAAAAGCTGGGGTGGTAACACAGGTTTACAGCAAATGCATCGCGACGCATTTCAAAGTGACCACCTTCGCCCAGCAACGGGTGGTAGGTAATCAATTGCTCTATCGCCTCTCCCAAATTTTTTTGGGTCATCAGGAGGTAACCCACTAGGCCGATTTGGCTCGCTTGCATGGCAAGCCCAAGCCTTACCCCCAATAAAGGGTCGTGATAACTCTCGATTACCGACTCCCACAACAGGTCCTGCAGGTAAATTGGAATACGTTCTTCCTGGTTTATTTGGGACAGTAAGTTGCTCGCTCCCTCTGGTATGGCGAGACCCAAGCTGGTCAGAGCCTCGAATAAGGCCCTGGTATAGTTAAGGTTTACACTTCTGGTGTCGGTCAAATCCATCAAAAATGTCCCAAATTAACCAGTACATGCCCGATAATGACGATCTGTAATTGATTTGTCACGGTATATTCCTTTTATCTTGGCGCTATAACGAATAAACAGGGAAAGGGAGCTGCCGTGAAACCCTATGCAGTGATTGGTGCCGGTCCTATGGGCCTTTGTACCGTTCGAAATTTACTCAAGCATGGAATCCCTTGTATTGGCTTTGAGCTGCACAGTGATGTCGGGGGGTTATGGGATATCGATAACCCCACCAGCACAATGTATGAATCGGCGCACCTTATTTCCTCCAAGAAGATGACCGAATTTGCTGAGTTTCCGATGGGGGAGGGCGTCGCTGACTACCCAAGTCACAGGGAGATGCGTGATTACTTCCGATCCTATGCGAGAAAATTTGGTCTTTATGGCCATTACGAGTTCGACACAGAAGTCTTGAGATGTGAACGTAGCGGGCCAAACTGGCTGATTACCACTCGTAGAAAATGGCAAGAAAGAACTCGGGAGTTTAGCGGACTACTCATTGCCAGCGGAACTTTGCACCACCCCAACCAGCCTGAACTTCCGGGCCAATTTGCTGGAGAGTTACTACATTCTGCGCAATATCAGTCCTCTGAAATCTTTGCCGGGAAAAAAGTCCTGTTGATTGGCTGTGGTAACAGTGGGGCGGATATTGCTGTAGACGCAGCACATAGAGCGAAAAGCGTTGATATCAGCCTGCGCCGTGGCTATTACTTTCTGCCGAAGTACATTGCCGGCAAACCTATCGATCAGTTAGGCGGCAAACTACAGTTACCTCTCTTTGTTAAGCGGCGCCTTACAAAGGCGCTGATCCAATTTTCATTGGGTCGCCCATCTCAATACGGCTTGCCAGAGCCTGATTATCAATTCTTTGAATCTCACCCAGTAGTCAACTCCTTGCTCCTGCATCATATTGGCCATGGAGATATCAATCCCAGGCCTGATATCAAATCAGTCAATGAGAATAAGGTGAGATTCGCAGATGGAAGTTGCGGAGCGTATGACCTGATCGTGCAAGCTACCGGTTACAAATTGCATTACCCGTTCTTGGATAGCAGCGAGCTGAACTGGGGTGGTCATGCACCAAGCCTCTATCTGAATGTATTCCATCCGGAGTCCGACAACCTCTTTATGATGGGTATGGTAGAGGCGGCTGGATTGGGATGGGAAGGACGCAATAAGCAAGCGGAACTTGTTGCACTTTTTATTCGTCAGTTAATTTCTGGCGCACCGTCTGCTAGTAGATTTAGGAAAATCATCCAGCAGAGATCGGCAAAACGTGTAAACGGCGGTATACGTTATCTGGAACTTGAGCGCATGGCGTATTATGTACACAAAGACGCCTATTTAAGGGCACTCAGAACACATAAGGCAGATTTACAAAAAGATCTCCTACCACAAGATGAGGTTTTCTGCACAAGCAGGCCAGAAGCAACTTCCTGATAGGAGCCTCAAAATGAACAAGCGGATTTTGATTACTGGGGCGGCGGGATATATAGGTCTCCAGCTTGGGGAGCAGTTGAGTAAGACTTTTCCTGTGACCGGGATTGATATCCGAACTAGAATCGCGAGTTTTCCAATTCTTGCTCATGATATCTGTGATAAAGACCTGGGTAAGATAATTCAGAACGAATCTATAACCCATGTGATTCATCTAGCATCAGTGATGGCTGCGGGACGTGACCACGCTGCTGAATACCGTATAGATGTGGAAGGCACAAGAAATGTATTGGAGGCCTGTCTCTACGCGGGAGTTGAACATATCACTGTAACAAGCAGTGGCGCCGCCTATGGTTATTATCCGGATAATCCACCCAAACTCGAGGAACATCACCCTTTGAGGGGGAACCCTGAATTTGGATACTCCAATAACAAGCGCAAAGTTGAGAAGCTGCTGGCTGAATACCGTGAGCGGTATCCGTATCTCAAGCAACTGGTATTTCGCGTGTCTTCCGTTTTAGGTGCCAACACCAATAATAAGATCAGCGCACTCTTTAGCCGAAAAGTACTTCTGGACCCCGGTGGGCATAATTCCCCCTTTGTCTTTATCTGGGACCAGGATGTGATCCGCGCACTCACGCTTGGTGTGAGTACTGGGAACAGTGGCATATTCAATCTAACCGGTGATGGCAGTCTCAGCCCCAAGGAAATAGGTCAAATTCTGTCCAAACCACTGATGAGACCACCAGTATGGCTGATAAAAGCGGTTCTCTGGCTGGGTTACAGCCTCCACCTAACGGATACCCACCCAGACCACGTGGCCTTTTTACAATACAGGCCGGTACTGGATAATCGCCGTTTAAAAGAAGAGTTGGGGTTTATTCCGGAGAAGACTTCAAAAGAGGTTTTTCACCTGTTTGCAGAAAGGGCACTCGGCATAGTAGCACTCTCCAGTAAAACTCCCTTGTCTGTGGAGGAGAGTTGAGATGGACACAAATCAGTCGGAAAATTTACAGAAGACTTTTGTGATTACAGGGGCTGCCGAAGGCTTGGGTTGGGCGATTACCCTGTGCCTTGCAAAAAAATATAGAGCTGAATTTGTTCTGGTCGATATTTCAGCTGAAAAACTTCGTCAAAGAGAGGCCCAACTCAGGGCTATCGGTGTTCGAGTCAGGATATATACCGTTGACCTATCAAACTGCTTGGCATTAGAGGAGCTGGCTCAATCCTTACGGAATGAGCATTCAAGAGTCGATCTGCTGGTAAACAATGCTGGCATTACACACCGAAGCCTCTCTACACAGACGTCCAGCGCGGTTATTCGCAAGGTGATGGCGGTGAATTACCATGTCCCGGTAGAGCTTACTCAAGGCTTGTTTACGGAGCTAAAAGCGGCATCAGGCTGTGTGGTAAATATCAGTTCAATGGCTGGATGGATGCCGGTATTGGGGCGGGCGGGCTATTGCGCAGCCAAGAGTGCATTGCACCAGTATTTTGAGGTATTCCGTGAGGAAGTGCGGAACGATGGAGTTAGTGTATTAATGGTTTACCCAAGTTTCCTGGCTACAACGATTGAGCAGAACGCTTTAGCTGGAGATGGTGGGCAGGCGCGGCACCAAAGGAGCACCGTGGGAGCGGTGCGTAGCCCTGAGTGGATGGCCAATCAGATTATGACGGCATTGGAAAAGGGCAGGGAGCGTTGGTTTCCAAAAGATATAAGCCTGATTGGAGCCTACTTGTACAGGCTGGCCCCGATGACCTTTCTCAAACAATTAAGAAGGCGTTTTCGTATGGAGCTAGGTAGCACTCCCTAGTGAGAGCTCTCTAGGACACAGAGTGAACTATAGCTAGAGCGGAAAATCTTTAAAATAGGCCATTTATAATACAGCTATTGAGTTATCTGCTTCATTCCTATCCTTAATTTCTATTTTTATAGACACGAGTTAGCTCTAGGTGCTACTATCCCGATAGCTGGTATAAACGCCCAGTTTTTATTTTAGTTCAACTCGTGGTTTTAGTCATAATCCTTCGTTCTGTCTCTTTTAAATTCTCAGTTTTTGCCCGCTCGACCAACAGGTCAACTATGATCAATTTATTTTCTCAGGATATTTATTATGTCTAACACAACGACTGGTACTGTTAAGTGGTTCGATGAAGCCAAAGGTTTTGGCTTCATTGCACAAAAATCCGGCCCCGATGTTTTTGCACACTTCAGCAACATTGCCAGCAGTGGCTTTAAAACATTGCAGGAAGGGCAAGCTGTAGAGTTTACAGTTACCCAGGGTGCCAAGGGCCCTCAGGCAGAAAATATTATTTGCCTCTAAATTTTTAAGTCTTATTGCTTTTTAGTGATGGCTTGTTTATCGCCCTTTCGAGCTTTGCTCGTAAGGGCGATATCGTATACATAGTTTATTCTATTTCTTCAAGTAGCCAATCAAGAAACACACTAACCTGCTTGTTATTTATATTGCGGTCTGGGATTACTGCGCAGTATGAAAGCCCTTCAGCCTTTTGCTTTGTAGCTGCTGCGCTTTTATATGGCACCAACCATTCGTTCTGTAAGGCATTCTGAATCAGTAGGGAACTGACTAATGCAATCCCCTGGCTCGCTAGTGCGGCTTGTATGACATGATACTCCTGATCATATTGACGAATGGTAAGGTTTTTATTGAAGTCGCCAAGTAAGGATTTCCAACTGAATGGGGTTAAAGATTGGTTGATCCATTTGGTTTCTAATAGCTGCGCCTGCTCGAGGTCGGTTATGTTTGATAAGTAGTTCCGCGTAGCATACATACCCACTGATTCAGTAATAAGCCTTGTGCTATTTTTGGCTTTTGGATCAAATTCACCATAGCGAATAGCTACATCAATGTGTCGGTCGCGCTCAATATCATCTATCTGTTCCCCGGTCGAAATGGATATCTCGATACCAGGATGCTTCTGATAAAAGCGCTCCAGGTGGGGAACCAGCCACAGTGCAGCAAAAGATGAAGTTGTACTGACAGCAATCACACTATTTGAGTTAGCGATTTCACCTATTGCTGCGGCAAGTTGCTGAAAAACTCGTGAAGTTGTTTCTGCGAGTAGCCTTCCTTCTTCTGTTAATTGTATTGCGCGGGTTTTACGCTCAAACAGCTGGCTGTCTAGCGTTTCTTCCAGGCTTTTTATCTGATGGGATACTGCTGTAGGAGTGATAAAGAGTTCCTCTGCAGCTTTCTTGAAGCTACCGAGCCTCGCAGCTGCATCAAAAACCTTTAAGGAATTGAGGGAGGGTAGGCTTGGATACATGGACTACTCTTCTTTATAGATGAAATTAATTCATCTATAAAGAAAAATATCTCATTTGTCAAGAATGCTTATAGACTGCACTATCGCTGGACCAAATGATGAATTTTTCGAGGTCTAGCAAATGAAAACCCTTCTTCATATTGAAGCCAGCGCCCAGATTTTCGGGACTATTCAGGTGCCGGAGGAGTATAGGGACATACCAAAACACTCCTCTATCTCCAAGGCCGTTGCCGCAAGTTTTGTGAAGCGTTGGCTTGGGCTAAGACCAAAAGATAAACTCATCTATAGGGATGTTGGTCAGACCCCGCCAGGATTCATTACCCAGGATTGGATTGCCTCTGTATTCACTCCAGAAGATCAGCGTAGTGAAGAGCAAAAATCGTTGGTTACATTATCGGATACTTTGATCAATGAACTCGACCAGGCGGATGTCATAGTAATGTCCTCCCCAATGTATAACTACGGTATGCCGGCGGCTTTAAAAGCCTGGTTCGACCAGGTGATACGCATCAACAAGACCTTCACCTTTGACTTGGCCCGTGGAGACTATCCGCTTGAGCCCATTATGTCGGGGAAGGTTCTGGTGCTAATTACTTCTGCCGGAGAGTTTGGCTTTGCAGAGGGGGGAATACGCGAGAACATGAATCACTTGGGTCCTCATATCAGGACACTGAGCCATTACCTGGGGGTCGATCAAGTCCATGAAATCAATGCGGAATTCCAGGAGTTTGCGGATGAACGGCATCGAAATTCGGTAAACCAGGCTTTATTGCAAAGTCAGTCATTGGCCGAAGAGCTTGCTACTAAACTCAAAAGCCAACTTACTCACTCTCATTCAACTCAGCCCAAAGCGCTCGCCCTAAGAGAGCAAAGTATTGCTCAAATGCAAGATTGATCTGCTGGCGCTGGTGTCCTATCGGGTAGAGGCCAAGCTTGGCCTCTTTACTGGCCTTTGAGCCCGCCACCAGAAAGTTGTTGCTGATACTGGAATCCTGGATAAAGGCCTCGAAGGCACGGGCACAAAGTTCAACTGGCTCACTGTAATAGATGGAACCGTTTGCCTTATCAGCCTTTACGGATGCAGTAACCAGATCGCTGGGATTGCTGCCTTCCTCGTCTAACATAATGGTTTTAAAGCAAGCGAAAAGAAGATCATTTAGCGGGTGGGGTTCGGGAGTCGCACCGCGGAGCCAGGCGTCTGAGGCATACATACTTTGAGAAGTATCACTGAATGCCTTCTGGGCAAGGTAGTGATCCAGCGCGTGGAACCATTCGTGGGCGATGGATCCGGGTCCGGCGTTTTTAGCTAGTGAAAAGCTACGTGCAGAAGGGTCATAAAAAGCGGACATGCCTAGCCGACCGCCGATTCCATATTGAAAAGACAAGCTGCCTCTTAGGGATATAAGTGCTTCTGGCCCCTTGAGGATGGCCATTAAATCAACAAGGGCATCGTAAAATAGGCCCGCAGCTCGATCTCGCTCTTTATCGGTTACCCAGCGCCCAACTGCTATAGATCTGAAGCCAAAGCGCCTTCTGACATCGGCAAAAGAGACCAGTGAATTATCCCGCCGGCTGGGGCCTTGGCGATAGAACTGTCGGGACAACACCATAGTGGATTAGGGCAGGGGTCTATTGGGGAAGTTCTGGATATTAATACAGCCTCTGTTCCATCAGCAAGGCAGCAAGTGATGCTTGTCAGGTCAGGCCAATTCAGCAAGCGCCATCCAAACTTGTTAGCCCTATGAAATAAACTTCAGAGTTTGGTCAAGCGCTTGCTCGGTATTACAGCGCTGCACCTCTAAATGATGAACACCGCATTTACGAAGCTTCTCCTGAATTTGAGCTAGCTCCTCATCGCTGGTGAGGCGAGGATGCCTGGTAAGGCGTACTTGCATTGCTGTTCCCGCCTCGACTAGTAGCTCTACACATTGCCAGGGTGCTGTACCGCTACCATCTACCCCGGTAATGGCAGGGTAATTTTCCGGCAACGCTTTTATATCCAGCCCAACCCAGTCCAAACTGGGGATCAAGTGACTCAGTTTCCGAGGGTAGATCCCGGCAGTATGTAAACCTATCCTAAACCCCAGGCTTCGGGCTTGGGCAATGGCTGCTTCCAGTGCCCCCTGGGCAGTTGGCTCTCCGCCAGAAAATACCACCGCATCCAGCAGTCCTTGCCGGCTGGCGAGGAACCCCAATATCTGGTCCCAGTCGTAGGTACTGGGCGCGCGGGCCGGCAACAGATCACCATTATGGCAGTAGCGGCAACGCCAGGGGCACCCCTGGCAAAAGACCACCGCGGCCAATTCACCAGGGAAGTCGATAGCGGTAAATGGTGTAAAACCGCCAATGCGCAGCTTTTCAGCCATGGTTATTTGTCACTACCAGCAACAAAAAAGCGGCGCTCCCTGTGTTCCGATTGTTTGCCTGGATTCCAGAAGGAGACAGGGCGGTGATAGCCCATCACCCGGCTCCAGACTTCACAGCGGGTGCGCTCTTCATTTTTGAGTGGTGAGGTTGGTTTATTCATGATGTCTCTCCTTGGTGGTTGGTTTTAATCGCTGCAGCAAGATTGCTCACGAGCGAGCAGAGCCTCATCGCAGCGGGGACAGAATTCGTGTTCGCCGCTCAGGTAGCCGTGTACTGGGCATATAGAAAAGCTGGGAGTTACTGTGATATAGGGCAGCCGATAATTTTTCAGGGCGCGCTGTAATAAGCGGCGGCAGCTATCGGCATCTGGCAGTTGTTCGCCCAGGTATAGGTGCAGCACAGTGCCACCCGTATAACGGGATTGTAGGGATTCCTGCCGGGCCAACGCTTCGAAAGGATCATCGGTAAAGCCGACTGGCAGCTGGGATGAGTTGGTATAGTAAGGTGCTTCCGTGCTGCCAGCCTGAATAATGTCCTCATAGCGCTTTTGGTCTTCGCGGGCAAAACGGTAAGTAGTTCCCTCAGCCGGTGTGGCTTCGAGATTATAGAGGTGGCCGGTTTGTTCCTGGAACTCTGTCATTCGCAAACGAATATGATCGAGCAACCGCTCGGCAAGCTTTTTACCAGGCTCTGTGACGACACTTTCACGGTCTTCACTAAAGTTTCGCAGCATTTCATTAATGCCGTTAACGCCAATGGTGGAGAAGTGGTTACGCAGTGTGCCAAGATAGCGACGCGTGTAGGGAAACAGGCCGGCGTCCATATGCCGCTGAATCACTTTGCGCTTCACTTCCAGGGAATCCCGTGCAAGGAGCAGTAGTTTATCTAACTGGGCGAGCAGGAGGTCCCAGTCCCCCTTATACAAATAGCCCAGACGTGCACAGTTAATCGTTACTACACCGAGAGAGCCGGTCTGTTCCGCGGAGCCAAATAATCCATTGCCACGTTTAAGCAGCTCTCGCAGGTCCAGTTGTAGGCGGCAGCACATGGAGCGCACCATGTTTGGACTGAGGTCTGAGTTAATAAAGTTTTGGAAGTAGGGCAGTCCATAGCGGGCAGTCATGGCAAATAGCCGCTCGGCATTTTCGCTCTCCCAGGGAAAGTCCTCACTGATATTGTAAGTTGGAATTGGGAAAGTGAAGACCCTGCCGCGCGCGTCCCCTTTACTCATCACCTCAATATAGGCGCGGTTAATCAGGTCCATTTCCACCTGCAGGTCACCATAAGTGAATGGCATTTCTTTGCCGGCAATCACCGGCACCTGGTCTTGCAAGTCTTGAGGGCAAACCCAATCGAAAGTGAGGTTGGTAAAGGGAGTCTGGGTGCCCCACCGGGATGGCACGTTCAGGTTAAAAATCAGCTCTTGCATGCACTGGCGCACACTGGCGTAATCCAGCTGATCCTTGCGTACAAAGGGTGCGAGATAAGTATCGAAGGAGCTAAATGCCTGGGCTCCAGCCCATTCGTTTTGCAATGTGCCAAGAAAGTTAACGATCTGCCCAACTGCACTGGTCAAGTGGGCGGGCGGTGCAGACTCCACTTTGCCGGGAACCCCATTCAACCCCTCGTGCAGCAGGGTGCGAAGTGACCAGCCTGCGCAATAGCCGGCCAACATATCCAGGTCATGGATGTGTAAATCGCCATCCCGGTGGGCTGCACCAATCTCTGGGGAATAGACATGATTTAGCCAGTAATTGGCAATCATTTTACCGGCACTATTTAAAATCAGGCCGCCGAGAGAGTAGCCCTGGTTGGCATTAGCAGCGACACGCCAGTCCGCCTGCTCCAGATATTCTTCGATGGAAGCCCCAACATCTACCAGTGTTTGGCGATCATTACGTATGCGAGCATGTCGCTCCCGATAGGCGATGTAGGCCCGTGCTGTATCTATGTAATCGCAATTAGTTAATATTTGCTCGGCGATATTTTGGATTTCCTCAATATCGACTGGTGTCGCTGCATCAAAGCGATGATTAATCACTTTCAGGATGCCCTGGGTTAGCCAATCAACTTCATCCTCACCAAATTCTCCAGTAGCCTGCCCGGCTCGCACAAGTGCTGAAGTAATACGTTGAGGATCAAAAGCCACAGCGCGACCATCCCGCTTTCGTACCAGTAAGCTGCTCAGGTCTTGAACAGGAGATGTGGCTCTGTCAATTTCAGGGGTAGAGGTGCTTGTCATGGGCCTTCCTTCACAGATTGTGAGGGAAGCTTAAAGAAGTGCAAGAGAGGAGTGCTTGATCTGGATCACTATATATGGTGCTTTTATGATTCAACTGGCACACTATGTTGTGCCCGGATGACAAGCTGCCTAGTTGAAAAACATTTAAATATCAAGGTGTCAGTACTAGGGTAATAGGGGTAGGGTGCAGTATTTTGGGGTGTGTTGCACAAGTAGTAGCGAGTTTCACACTTGCTGCTAGATAACAATTGTCTAGTGGTCCTTTCGTTTAAGTGATTGGAGTACAGGGATTCCTATTCGACTAATTGAAGCAGCTTTTAAGGCAAGAATAAAAATTGACTCTAATTCATACTCCCAGTCGCGAGACACTGTATTCCCGCCTCTTTTTCTTATGATCCAATCCGATTAGAAATCTCCTTCAAACGAATAACCTGCTGAACATAGAGTGGTAACGCAGAGACCTTCCCGATAAAGTCGAAAACGTACATCAATAAGGCAACTATTAATCCGTAATTAACCAGGCCCTCATCGATTGCCGCTATGGGAGCGTAAACAAACAAAGCGACTATCCCAGTCCACAATATAAAGTAAGTGCAAGTTTCCAGGTCGCTCAATTCAATATTCCACCGCATAAGGCGCCGGAAGTGGGCTTTTGCATGCTCAACATTTGGTTGTTTAAGCGCATCAACCTGATATTCCAGCTCATTATTATAAGATTCATTCAGCTGGTAATTGGTATTTCCGATTACGCAATAGATCAGGATAATCAAAGCGAGAATTGCCAGGCAAGCCAGAAAGACGTTGAGATTGATAGCGCTGATGATAATGAGCAAACCCACCATACCAATAGAAACGGTAATAACTTCTGGCAGGCTATTTTCAAAGAATTCGACAATTTCAGTTAATAAACTGGAGCGTGCAGTGATAGTCGACACCGACTGCCTTTTTGCTTTTTCACGGGCCACCATTTCCGACGTAACTACCTGGTAAATATGTGCATAGATTCGTGTATCGTAAAATCTTCGAGCACTTCCCATAAGGACAGAGATAGTGCCCAAGATTGCCAATAAATAAATGCCATCATAGGACTGTTCTAATAGACTATTGATAGCCCAGCCGATGGCAAGTGGAAAAAGTAGTTCGAGGAGTGTTTCAATAACGACCAGCGATAGGGTCAAGGATACTCGCCACTTAAACCGGGTAAAAATCGAAAGTAAAGAATGTTTGTGCTTGCCTTTCGTATAATCATCATCTGTTGATTTTGAAACAGTGGTAACTGGCTGAGTCATTTAACAACACTCTCAATGGTTAACGAGCAACGCCATTGCAAAATGTGTGAAACGCTAAATCGGCCAGCGTATCGTGATCTATGGATTCTGCATTTTTTGTTAGCCAGGATGTATAAAGCAGGCCCTCTACCAGGTTTACCACCCAGGAAGTAGGAAGTTTCTTGGACAGGCTGCCTTCAGATTTTGCGTATTCCACCAGTGTAGCGATTTCACTCTCTTGTTTCTCATAGATAGCGGTGAGCTCTGGGTCATCTTCATTAAAGTCTCCCAACTTCATTAAAAACTCCATTTCGGCCGACAGCGGAAAAATCGCCTTGAACATCAGGTGGAAGGCTTGCAGAGCCGATTCAGCCTCGCTTTCCAAGTGTTCGGTCGTTTTATCAAATGCCTCCAGGCAGTGAATCGCAACCGCCTTAATCAGCTTTTCTCTCGTATCATAAAGACGGTAAAGGGTAGTGCGCCCAACTCCGGCCGCCCGGGCAATATCGCTAAAGGATGCCTCCCTATTTTTGCTCAGGAGTTCCATACCTGCCTTCATGATCGCAGTTTGTGACTTCTGAATACGCGCATCTAGGTGATCAGTCATGGAGTTATTACCCGAACTTTATGGAACATACTTGTATCATAATGCCTTACAAGTTATGGTGCAAGTGTGTTCCATAACTTGTAAGTTGTCTAGGCATGATGAAAATTGCGGGAATCTGGTTAAAGCGGCGGGCTGCAGGTATTGCTGCCACCAGCTTGCTGGTCTTGGTGGGGCTGTGGCTTATGGTTGAGCAACAGCCAGCAGCCATGGTGGAGAAGCCCAAAGAGTTTGGCCTTACTGTTACTGTCGTGGAGGCAGTACCGGCGGATGCTCAGCTTGAAGTCAAAACAACAGGCA
The DNA here is from genome assembly GCF_000380565.1 of Microbulbifer variabilis ATCC 700307. Classification (GTDB taxonomy): domain Bacteria; phylum Pseudomonadota; class Gammaproteobacteria; order Pseudomonadales; family Cellvibrionaceae; genus Microbulbifer; species Microbulbifer variabilis. The sequence goes on along the minus strand of NZ_AQYJ01000025.1, from coordinate 61,389 downwards.
TAACACAACCCCGCTGGGCGACTGAAGTTATCGCGTCAGTCAGCGGGCGTGTCACCCATATTGCTAACCACGCAATGCCGGGCAATCTCATTAGGAAAGGAGAAATACTGGCGTCGCTACAGGATACTTTTTACCAGGCTGAGCTCAGTGCTGCTCAAGCCAGAGTGTCAGAGGCTGAACTCAACTTGGCCGAGATACTCACGCGTCAATACGTGGCAAAACGAGGGGATAAAGCGAAGTCATCATTTGGCCGACTGGAGCCGCATGTCAAAGCCGCAGAGGCAAATCGAGAAGCGGCGAAGGGAGCTCTCGCATCCTCACAGCAGAGGTTGGCTGATACACAAATTAAAGCGCCTTTTGACTCGGTGGTTATTGCCGATTTAATCCATCCTGGCCAATGGATAAATGAGGGGGATGTACTCTTTCGAGTAGCAGCCAGTGAGTACCTGGATATCCAAGTTGAGCTTTCCGAGCAGACTTGGCAGCGCTTAAACGGTCTTCAGCAAGATCCCTGCAAAATCACTATAGAGGCGCCTGACGGACAGCAATGGCAGGCCTCGGTCCGTTACCTAAGCCCAATCATGGATGCGGACACCCGCCAGCGCAGCCTTATGTTGCAAGTGGCTAACCCCTTTCAGCGCGAAATTCCCTTGCTCGCCGATCAGCAGGTTGATGTAGTGTTTGGAGGCAACACGCAGAGCTATGTTGTCAGTGCACCAGCATCGGTTCTTACAGAAGATGGGAAAGTATGGAGCGTTTCTGAACGATCACTCCTTTTGGAAGAGATAGAGCTACTGGATATGCGGCCGGATTCGGTTCTATTTCGTTACAAGAATCGACCCCACCAGAATCGTCAGCTTATTCGCTTTCCTTTGACCAACTTTGTAGAAGGTCAAGCGGTTGCAATGACTATCCACTAAGGCCTGGATATGAAAACACTCTCACGCTGGTTCCTGGATAACCCAGTTGCCGCTAACCTTCTCATGGCTTTCATTCTGGTTGCAGGCTTGCTGACCTTTCAAAATCTAAGGGTGGAAAGTTTTCCGCAAATTCCACCTACGGAAGTCGAAATCTCCGTTGTCTACCCCGGCGGCACTGCCCGCCAGGTCGATGAGAGCATTACACAGCGTATTGAGGAAGCTATTAGTGGTGTTGCAGGAATAAAGCGCATAACCAGCCAATCAAGCAAAGGTTACGCTTCATTGGTAGTGAAAAAAAATACTAATGTGAAGCTGGATCGTTTGATTGAAGATATTCGCAATCAAGTTGAAAGTATCGAAGGCTTTCCCGCATTGGCGGAGCGGCCGCGTATTTATCGCAGTGAATATACGAATCTTGCGGCGTTTGTCATGGTCTACGGTGGTGACAATAATGATTCGCTTCAGCAGGTATCCTCACGAGTAGAGCGAGTGCTTAAGAAACATCCTGCTATTTCCAAAGTGACAAATCTGGGGAAAAGAAAGCAACTATTGGCTATAGAGCCAGACCTCAGGAAACTTCAACGCTACGGTTTGTCTCTTGAGAACCTAACGGAACGTATTCGCCAGTGGTCAGTGGAATATCGCAGTGGTGAATTAAGAACGGCCAATGGAAATATTGTGCTGCAGGGCAGTTCCCTGGCTGACAACTTGGCGGAACTGAGGAATATCCCCATTATCACTACATCGACGGCACGAGTGAGACTCAGTGATATCGCTACTGTTAAGCGAGATTATGAGCAAACCGACAGTATTGTTCGATATCAAGGGCAACCTGCAGTCGCACTGATGGTATCCACCAGCCAAAAAGACAACCTGTTTCATATCCATGAAGCCACAAAATCAGTATTAGAATCATTGGAATCGACATTACCCAGGAACATGCAGTTGGATGTAATGGCGGATATGTCTCCCTATATTTCCGAGCAATTAGACTTGCTAAGTTCCAACGCCTTGCAGGGATTATTAATCGTCTTATTGCTATTGGTGCTTTTTTTAGATACGCGGCTGGCCTTTTGGGTTGCCTTAGGTATTCCCATATCCCTGGCTGGTGCGATTACATTGATGGGTTTTCCTTCCCTGGATTACAGCATCAACGATATCACTTTATTCGGTATGATTTTGGTACTGGGGATATTGGTAGATGATGCCGTTGTGGTCGGTGAAAGTATTCACCAGGCGAGACAAAATACAACTGACACCAAAGAAGCTGCCTGGAAGGGGGTTGAAGCCGTAGCCGTGCCCACAGTTTTTGGCGTATTGACTACAATCGCGGCCTTCTCACCGATGCTATGGATTGAAAATGAGTTGGCAAAGGTGCTGTCAGGATTCTCTGCTGTAGTGATATTTGCACTGATATTTTCATTAATTGAGAGCAAATTTATATTACCTGCGCATTTAAGCTATCCAAATACACATACTCAAACTAGTGGCGCAATAAAACGATGGATTGAGATTGCCAGAGAGAAATGTAACCGTTTATTAAATCGATTTTCGGATAAGATATATATTCCGCTTTTGTCATTGAGCCTGGCAAACCGGAAAATAAGCATTAGTCTATTTGCCACCTTTCTGCTGCTGGCCTATGGCGCTATGTTCAAGGGGCATATCGCCTCAGTATTCTTCCCTGAAATTCCCGGACGCTATGCCACGGTTAAAGTCACTATGCAGCATGGAGCTGCAAATACTTTAACGGAACGTAATACCGATCAACTTGAACAGGCCATCAAGCGCACCGCAAATAGGTTGCAACAGGAGTATGGGTTGCCGGAGTCACCTGTTAGCAAATATATCGTGTCAAAGGAAGGCACCAAGACCATAGAGTTGACAGCGGAATTAACACATGATGCCCTGGCCAGAGTAGAGAGCAACCGCTTTTTAGAGGAGCTGCGGCTGCAAACAGGTATCCTGGAGGGAAGCTATGCAGTGAAGTTTAGCCTTACGGAAGAGCCGGCGGGGGATACTGCCATTGCGGTGTCTGCCAGCAATCGAGATCAGGCGAAACAAGTGGCTGGCCGCCTCAAGGCTCTACTCGCAGAGTTACCCGGTGTGAACGATGTATACGATGATAGCCAACTTGCCAAAAGACAGCTGAAAATTACGGTCAATGAGCGGGGAGCCAGCCTGGGAATTGATCAAAGTCATCTGGCAGTGCTGATAGGGGGAGCATTCGGCCAGATTGAGATACATCGCCTGTTGGATAAAGGTGAAGAAACTCTAGTGTTGGCTCGCTTTCCTCAAACAGAAACCAAAACACTTGAGCAGTTAAAAGCTACACCTATTAACCTGGATAACAACAGCTATGTAAGCTTAGGCGAAATTGCCCAGCTTAAGTACGAGCGTGAACCCGAGGTTATTTATCGACGTAATCGCGATGAAGTGGTCAGTATCTATTGGCGTCAGAATCGCTCTGTCAGTTCACCGGAAAACAACTGGGAGCGGTTAAAAGAAGAGCTGGTGCCAGAACTGGAGCGCCTTTATCCGGGTGTCCAAATTAAAGCCGTTGGTGAATTCGCCGAAATAGTAGAAGTACAGGCTGGATTTAAAAAGTCCATGTTGCTGACGCTTTTACTTATCTACGTTTTGTTGGCGATACCACTAAAATCCTATTGGCAACCTTTGATTATTATGTCGGTGATTCCAATGGGCTTTGCAGGGGCAATTATTGGACACGGCCTGTTGGGCTTCCCAGTAAGCTTATTATCCTTGTTTGGAATGATGGCAATGACTGGGGTAGTGATTAACGATTCCCTGGTTTTAATGAGCCGATTTAATCAGCTCTACGCGCAGGGCGTACCAGTAAAAACAGCGCTACTTCAAGCTGGGAAAAGTCGCGTAAGGGCAATTTTCTTAACTACGGTGACTACTATCTGTGGGTTGCTACCCTTATTAGCCGAAACCAGCGAGCAAGCCCAATATTTAAAGCCAGCGGCTATATCCCTGGTATTCGGGGAGCTATTTGCTACACCGATTACCCTAATCTTAATCCCTTTGTTACTTTCTTTTGGGCAGTACAAAAATACATCTAGGAGTGATAGCGCTTCACTTACTGAGCAAAGTTTACTTCAGGAAGTGAGGCAATTGTGATCCCTTCATTACTAAGTGCTTATTAGATCCATCACTAAATGCTTATTGTCTGACCATTAAGCTTACCGGTTACTCGGTAAGAATCAAAATTGGAATCCCTTTAAGTCAACTTTGGAAAGTAGCTACGCGAGTATGATCAGCTGCTTTCATGAGTCTTTTTGTTAGCGGAGTGTATTTTTCACCCAATTTGTATATAGGTGACAAATATCGTCAGAAAAGCACCGATATAGGCAGGCTTTAGTTTCTTCATTTTTTTAAATGCGACACAGAAAATTATTCACGAAAAAATAAAATTCTTTTCGTATTTTCATTTCGCGACTTACTGGAACTAATCTCTTAATCTCCACCTAACTTCAAAATCAAAAAAACACGAACTTCAGGCGTTTATGGACAAGTTATTTAGCAAGAAATTATTGGTACTGGCATTAACCGCGGCGTTGGCAGCTTGCGGTGGAGGGGGTGGGGGCTCTTCAGACTCCGAACCTGAGACACCAGCCGTAGGGGATGGTGGCAGCAACAATGGTGGTGATCAGGGTAGCGGAGACCAGGGAGATGGTAGTGGGTCCGGCGATACTGGGAGTAACACTCCGCTTCCAGATAATGATCCCTCAACCGTAACGGTCGGAGATGTTTCTACTTCCGATCTGGGGTTTGCCACAATAACTGCTACAGATATCACCCTGCCTGATGCAATGGTAAACGCCCAGGAAGTTTACCAGCTTGCACACTATATTGGCCGAACAGATAGTGAGCAAGATGAAGAAAATATCGATATCCCTATTCGTAGCTACACTGCGACCTGCGCGACTGATACAGATAAGCCTAGGATGTTTGTATCCACGACCTTATCTGAAGGACAAAGTGCCTCAAATCCAACCTATGGCTCCGTCTATGAACTCCAATACAACCCTGAAACTTCAAGTTTTGATCAAACTGGCAATACCACGATTCTGAAACAGTGTTATGAGTCTCACGGTATAACAGCTAGCGCAGACTGCTCCAGGGTTGCTGTTTTGTGTAACACAGAATATAAGGCTAGTGAGCGATACGATGTTAAGAAAGATCTAATTGAAGAGCACGGTATTGGCTGGATGAAGATTGAGGACAATCTTGACGCTGTTGCAGGTACCGATAATGAGAAAAAGTATAACGATCAGATTTGGCTGATGGAGTGGGATAACAAGCCTTTGTCCGAAGTACCTGATGCTTACGTCGTTAATAAAATGCATGGTGGCACTCATCTTGGCACCCAAGAACTATTATATGTTGAGGATGACAGTAAGGGACGAACCAGTTATGCATTTTCCGTGACTGCTCGAGTACTGGTTAGCGGTTCTCACTATTCTGCGGGACTTACAGTGATCGACCGGGATGACTGGTCAATGACCATGACGGGGGATGAGCGTAGGGGGTGGTATTGGCTATGTGGACATGGTCATGTACTGAATATCCGGGCTTTCTATAACCCTGGCAACGAAATGTTTGGTGCGCTCTGTACCAGTGATGGGAATAAATATCATCCCTCTCCTGGCTTGAATGCAATTGCCATCAAAATGGAAGATGATGGCTCCTCTGTCCTTGAAGGAACCTACAATCACGTGGTTCCTACAACAAGTGCAATGATTTCCAACGGGGGAGGGCACACAGTAGTCCCAGTTGATGCTAATACTAATTTATCTGTTATCGTTTCACCGAAGTACATCGAAGATGAGGATATGGATAGGTTCTTACAGGATACACTCGGTATTGATACCAGTGGAGATGGTCCCTTTGATGATCAATGTGCTGATAAGGCCAATAAGAATTGCTTCTTCTCGTATCTCGAGGAAATCGAATATGATGAGGGTGACTATTCACTGATACCAAGGCAAGGACTCTATTCTGGCGGCGCCCTGGATAAATCTTCCTTAACTCGCGTGGGTATCGCCAAGGTTGATTGGGAAGGCAATATTGAGGGGGTTGGCATCAAATGGCTGGCTGAAGACTCAGATTGCCAGATTAGCGACCCGCAACTGGTCGACCTGAAGAATGGACGCTACCTGTTTGGCTATGCACAATTCCAGTGTATTTCCGATAACCTTCCATATAATCGTAGCTATAACAAGAAAGGCGAGGCCATGCGTATGCTGGTACCTAAAGCCTACTATGTGATGGAGATTGATGCGGATTTGAATGTGCTCGAGGGGCCGGTAAAACTCACCGATTACGGGTGGGGCGGACTGGATGAGCCAATGTATCTGGGTAACGGTAAAGTTGCCTGGAACTATATCAAGAACCCCACCTTTGAGAACTACATCGGCGGGCAGCAGAACGTCTGGCAAGCGATTGTTTACCACTCAAAAAGTGTGAACTAGTCCTGATCGGCTGGGGCAAGGTTTTACTTGCCCCAGTTTTTTCGTGAAACTGCCTATTTCAGCCAGCTATTCCAAAAAGCCTCCAGACTTTTCGAAAGTGCTGTACCGTTACTGCATATTTCGAGATTCCAGTGTTCCGGATAAAGTGACTGATAAAACCTGTCAGTGAAGCGATAATCAGCCAGGACAATCACTCCACGATCCGATTCTGAGCGAATTACTCGCCCTGCTGTTTGCAAAACCCTGGTTAACCCTGGATAGCGGTAGGCAATATCAAAACCAGTACCCACCGTGGTTGGGGTTCCATCATCAAAACCCTTGCGGATCAACTCCTGCTCTTCATTAACTTGTGGCAGGCCGGTACCCACAATGATGGTACCGATCAGTTTATTACCCACATAGTCTACGCCTTCTCCAAAAACTCCCCCCATAATTGCAAAGCCCAAAGTACGGGAACCTTCAGTGAAGGCTGCCAGGAATGCTGCGCGCTGGCTTTCACTGGCCCCAGGTTCCTGCTGCAATAAATCCACTTCAGGAAAGCTTTGCTTAAATGCGACTGCCACTTGTTGGAGGAATCGGTACGAGGGGAAAAACACCAGATAGTTACCTGGATGGCCCTGGTAAGTACGAGCGATGATCTCTACCAAGTTTTCTGTAGCCTGATTACGTGATTTATAGCGGGTATCAACATATGGACAGAGGAAGACGCCTTGCTGTGATGGAAGAAAGGGAGAGGGTAGCTTCATGTATGGAGCCGAGCTGTTCACCCCCAGTTGCTGAAAGATATAATTTGCCGGGCGCAAGGTGGCAGAAAATAAGATAACTCCATGAAACTGGCGAATAGTTTGCTGGATATACCCAGCGGCATTCAAACAAAGCAGCTTGAACTGCTGCTCCTGCCAGGGCGTGCCCGCGTCAAATACCCGAGTGAGAGCTTGATGTTGTCCAGATAAGTCTTGCTCAATACATACATAGCGGTAAATGGACTTTAGCCATTCGCTAATTTCCTCTGGCGGCGATTGAGAGCTCTCCCATAGCTCACTGACTGTTAAGAGCACTTTATGGGCTGCCCTGGAAACGGTCACCGGCTGGTTTTCTGGCGATGTGAGAGAAGTCACCCACACTTCGGAGCCTGATTTGTTTAATTGAGCGTGGCTTTTGTTGGTGGCTTCAGGATCTTTAAGCTGTTTAACCCACCGGTCAATCGCCCTCACCAGTGCCTGGATGCTGCGCTGCAGCTTGGGGTGACTTCCTTTACAGCTTGCCGCGGCACGGCGGGTTTCCTTGCGGCTCAGGGTCACACTGTACATATCACAGGCGCGGTCACTGAGATTGTGGGCTTCATCCACAAGTAGCGCACGGCGCTGGTTCTGCTCCTGTAGAGCCGTCAGTCGCACTAGGGGATCAAATACATAGTTGAAATCGCATACTATCAGGTCTGCCCAAGGCAGCATTTGCAGGGACAGCTCGAAAGGGCACAGCTGCATTTCTTCTGCGACTTTTGCCAGCAGTTGCGGAGAGAGAAGAGGTAAGCCTAGAAGTTTCTTGCGCGCAGCCGGCAATCGGTCAAAAAAACCTATTGTGCGTGGGCAAACATCCTCCTGGTCGCGGCTACACATACCAAGACTACAGGCACAGGTTTTATCCCTGGCCTGTATTTCCAGCAGGGATAACTCTAGGCCACGCTTATGTAGGCTCTCTACGGTTTCCCTGACCACCTGCCGCCCTGAGTTTTTTGCAGTAAGGTAAACCAGCTGGTCTAGCTGCTTTTCTCCCAGGGCCTTGATGGCAGGGAATAGGGTACTGATGGTTTTACCGATTCCCGTGGGCGCCTCTGCGACCAACTCGCCACCATCTCTCAAACAACGATAGGTGGCTACGGCTAGCTGACGTTGGCCTGGCCGATACTTGGGAAAGGGGAATGCCAGGTCTTGGGCACTGGTAGCCACCTGTTGACGATGTTCCTGCCAGCTCTTGTGCCATTGGATATAATCTGCAAGCGCAGCGAGGGTGAAACTCTCCAGTGCTTCCCAGTTGAACTCCTGCAATTCCGGGTAAGGCTTCTTCTCTTTAAGGTTGTACCAGAGCATTTGCAGTGCCACACGATCGCTGCCCTCACCGGTGCCTCCTTGCCCATGCCTTTGCTGGAACAGGTAACAGAATCCGTAGACTTTTAGCTGAGCCCACTGCAACTGCCGAATAGCCTCTGGTAATTTGGAAGGAGGGCAGTAAGTGGTTTTGATCTCATCGATCTGTACAGGGGTATGCAGATCTGCCTGCGGGTGAAAGATATCCACCCTGCCAGTAAGAACCACATCATAGCCTTCACATCGTACTTGAACTTGCAATGGATATTCAGCTTCACTGCCTTTGGGGCGCTTCTTTTGCAGTTTCTGGTGTGTGCGAATGCCCTCTTGGGCGGAGGGGCCGGAACCTGCGTCATTAATCAGGTCGCCGCTACGACAGGAAAATGCGACCAGCTCACCAACCGAAAGGCGCAGGAACGAGGCCTGTTTAGTAGCACTAATGGTTGTCGTTGAGTGGAGTTCTGTGGCCGCTTCATTCAAGACTATTGCCACTCCACGTGAATTACCCTATGGGGCACCCGCTGGCTGGCAAAAAATGTAAGCCAGCGTTGCTGGTTTTGTTGCAGCCGATCTCCGGGCCCTTTCACTTCTATCAGTTCGTAGTCCCCAGCTGCAGGAAACAGGATAAGATCCGGCAGTCCGTTGCGGTGATGGGCAATATCACTCAGTATCCGTTGGAAGAGGGAGCGCCAATGGGAGGTTGGTATTCTTTCCATTGCGGTAGTTACTAATTCCTTGGGCAGAGCATCCCAGGCAACCAGCGGATTGGAAATCCCCCACTTATCGCGATAGCTACACCATACCCTCTCTCGCAGGGTATCTTTATCCAGTTCAGCCAACCTCTGATCAAGTAGGGTACGGCGGGAAAGATAGAAGTCAGCTGTCCTGAAGTCACTGGGAGCAGACTGGAAGGGGTTAAAGAAAGCCCCTGGTATCGATGCAAACAAGATGTCCCAGATATAGAGACCAAGAATGCCGTTTAGCAAGCAGTTCTCAACATAGTAACAATTGCCCTCTGACAACTGTTCCAGATGTAAGGCAACCTGAATCTCAACTCGCTCAGGACTCTGGGGCAGGACTATCGTTTCCGTAGGAGGGCGATAGCGCTTCGGCGCTGGCCATTCTTTAGCGCAATCCAGGTCTTTGGCTGTACGGTGGCCAAAACTCTCGGCAAATATTTTTTCTGCTTCATCCAGAGGCGCTTCAAGAATCTGCTGACAAAGTCCAAGCCCTTTGCCAGTATCACCATTCTTAATTGCAATACGTGCGCGCCTCTCTCTAGCCGGTGGCCGTTGGCACATTTTGTATAGCCGATCTGCTGCCGCTAGTTCACCCATACGCTCTAGCTGACGGGCCAGTTTTAAACGCAGGCGATCCAGGCGCCGGTGAAGCGCGGCATCCCCCGTTATTCCTGATGGCAGCTGCTCTGCCAGGGTGAGGATATCAGATGTCTCGCCTGTCAACGCCTGTTCGGCCAGATCCAGACAATGGTAATAGTTCAAGTGCTGATCTATCTGTTCCCGGTTCTGGAAAGGCAGATTCTGTCGATCCAATGGATAATCTTCGTAACGGAAAAGCCCCAAATCCCGCAGAACATAATCTGTCAGGTCCTGGTTAAGATTGCCAAAGAAGCAAAGCTTGAAGGTTTCAAAGCAACTGGCGTGCTGAACAGCTAATAGAGTATCAGCGGCCAATAATTTATGTAGGCCAGAATCCACGCCCTGTTCCAGGAGGGCAGCTATCAGGTCAGCTCGCTTAAGTGCTTTTGGTAGAGGCTTGTTACTCGCTCTGAATAGTTCAGGCTTGGTGAAAAGAGGTAACAACTCCTGGTTAGATATCTGAGGGTTTAGTCGCAATAATCCACTTACCTCCAGTTCCCGACATGCATGCTCCAGATCTTCTATTTCTGCATATTGCAGTTTACTGAGACGGAACAAGGCCCCAGCTGATGAGGGGGCACCTTTGCGAGACAAAAGTCTTACATATAGTTTTTGGCCATTGATGCCAAGTGACATAAAGCGCTCGTAAAATTGATCCTCTTCTGCTGACAGCAATGATTTATAACGGGCGGTGACAAACTTCATCAAGGTTAAGAAGTTGGTCAAGTAGTAATCAGCAGGAAGCTCTGCGGCGACAGTCATCGGGATATGGGCAACCAAAAAACTGTATGGTTATACAGCAAGTTGATTGGATGGACAAATCCCTCGGCTGACCCACCAATCACCATCCGTTCACCACATGCGCATAGCTATTTGGAGAGGGTTTAGAGTCAAGCTGTGTCCAAGGGGGTTAACTGCCAAACTCCAGGCTTTTTTCTCAGTAAAACGGTCCTTCTTTCCTATGGTCGGGAGAGGTGAGATGGTCCAGGCTTACTGCACGATTTATAAACAAATTCGCAATGGTTCTGCTGTACGTGCGGCTTTGAGCAAATCTAATGCCTCAAGAAGTTAGCAGTTACGGGAGCCTCCCATCCATTGAAAACTCTATTCCTGATTGAATTCAGAATCTGGAGTTACCACCAGCCCCAATTCACCGGTCAGTCCACCCCTTTGGATTGGTATCCCCTTTATTAGCGTCAAATATTGTAAAAGGAGTTACTATGAAGACGTTAAGACCGATCGCAGCCACAGTACTATTCGCTGTCGGCAATATTGCAGTCGCCAACACATCCATTATTAACCAGATAGGTAATGGAAATACCGCAACTCCCGATCAAAGTGATCCTACTGTCAGCAATAGCCTGATTGTTCAAACCCAAATTGGGGATGACAACACCTCCACAGCAACCCAAGCGACAAGCACAACCAACAGTGCCGCCATCCTTACTCAGGTTGGCTCTATGAATACTGTAACTTCCATGCAGGAAAACACTACTGACAGCAGTTTAATTCTTGTCAATCAATTTGGGGATAACCATGTAGCGGATGCAAGCCAGAATAATAATATTTCTCAAACGGTTGGCATTATTATACAAAGTGGTAATTCCAATACCGCAACGATGATACAACAAGAAGACATCACAGCAAGCGCGGTTTTTGTTAGCCAATTTGGTTCTGGAAACTCTGTCTTTCTGGAGCAACTACAAAGAGTTGATCTCAGTCTTTCGGTAGTAAATCAGGTGGGAGACTCAAACTCCACCATCTTTGAGCAGGATCAGGATGTCGTATTCAGTACCGCCTTAGTGAATCAATTTGGTTCATCCAATATGGCTGATATGGAGCAAGATGAGACTATTACTGCTAGCTTTGCCTCAATTCAGCAAGTAGGAACTAACAATACTGCATTTAATGAGCAGGAAGAGGACATTTCATTTAGTTTTGGCTCAGTTATCCAACTTGGTGATTCAAACTTCGCAGATATTGACCAGGAAGCACTTATATCAACCACAGGGCTACTATTTCAATCAGGCTCCTCCAACTTTGCGAGACTTGATCAGGGTGAAGATTTTTCTGGCTCTGAAGCTGTGTCCAGTTTTGCCTCTGTTACCCAATTAGGTTCACTGAATGAAACTGATGTAGATCAGGGGACAAGTGGCTCAGCATTTTTCAGCACATTAATTCTGTTACAGTCTGGAGCTATGAACACCTCTGTTATCGGTCAAAACGATACAAACTCAAGCAGTATCCTAGCCTCCCAATTTGGAACCTCTAATGATTACCTTGCCAGTCAGGCTGGCTCCAATGAGTCAATCACTGCAATCCAAATTGGTACAGGAAACACGGGTACAAACCTGCAATAGTTTCGGGTGATCCCTGGAAAGGGTCTCCGTAACAGCTGACTACTCCAAATTGTTAGCCAGCTTTCTCTCTGAGAGTTAATGAAGTAAAAGGACTTGTCATGAAAAGGTTAACATCAATAGCCGCAGCGCTATTAGTGATTGTTGGCAATAATGCTATAGCGAACAACAATACTTCCATTGTTATACAGCAAGGAAACGGGAATACTGCAAATCCTGACCAAAGTGATCCAACTGTCCACGACAATCTTATTGTTCAAACCCAAATTGGTAATAGCAATACCTCTACCGCAACCCAAACAACCAATACTAACGGAAGTTCTGCCTTCCTAACCCAGATTGGCTCACTGAATACAGTAACGTCTACTCAGCAAGATGGCACAACTACCAGTACAGTAATTGCCACACAGGCTGGAAACAACAATACCCTGGATTTTTTGCAAGGTGATGCCACGTTGAGCTCAGCCACAATTATCCAAGGTGGCGAAATGAATAGTGCAGTCGTAAATCAAAATGACGATATAAATGGAGGCATTATCCTTATCAATCAGCAAGGCAATTCCAACGACATATTTCTAGACCAGCTTCAAAGGGTGGATAGTAGTATCTCTATTGTGAATCAAATCGGTGATTCAAACTTTGTAAATTTTGACCAGGACAGGGATGTAACCACAAGCCTGGCATCAGTATCCCAGGTCGGTAGCTCAAACAGTGCTTCCATGGAACAGGATGAAGTCGTTACTTCCAGTATTGCAATCATTGACCAGAATGGCACATCAAACTTTGGGGATATAGAACAGGAGGGCGATCAGGGTGCCGTAGTTTCCAGTGTGGCGGTAGTGGTGCAAACTGGAGATTCAAACACTGGACGCGTAGACCAGGAGGCAACAACTTCCTCGACAAGCCAGATTATTCAATCTGGGACCTCTAACTTTGCCGACCTGGATCAGGGCAATGAAAATGTGCCATTAACAACCCTTTCTAGTTTTGCGTCCTTGGCTCAAACTGGAACCTCAAATACAGCAGACGTGGATCAAGGCATATCAGGTTCTGTCTTTTTTAGTGTGCTAATCGCAAATCAGATTGGTGAACTCAATGATGTCAGCCTTTCCCAGAATGGTACTGTTAACAGCAGTCTTATAGTTACACAAATTGGCACATCCAATATGGAAACAGCCGTGCAATCTGGTACAAATGAATCAATCAGCGTTACTCAACTTGGCACCGGCAATATGGGAACGCACTTGCAATAGCTTTGTGCCACGTTTCTATTATTGAATAATAGCCAGCTATGTAATCACTAAGACATTTGTGACTATACGCGCTGGCTTTTACTTCATGTATCGTAGGACTTTGCGATACCTAAAAATAATAAACCACAAAAAAAGTACAATTGGGGAAATACACAACAGGATTAACTGGTTTCTCAACACTGCCATATTCATAGTGGCAACTACCGTCCCTATTTCATAAATGTCTGTCACCATTATGAGTGGCAGAAAGAACCCCCAAAATCTCGGTGTGGCGATTCGCCTTGCAAAGGCCAAACCATAAAAGCCAACAAAATAGGTGCTATAGATAATGAAGCTGGCAATCAACCACCAAACCGATTGATTGTATTCATTCAGTACGAATGCTTCATATTGAGACAAGATTTCAATTGGTAGCAGCAAAAAAAACAATATCTTCCAGGTGAAACTGGATTTATAGATATATGTTTCATCACTCAGAGAATTTTCCGTTGCCTGATACACATCCTGCATAAAACATCCTTGTTGTTATTGCCTAGTGAGCAAAGTTTATTAAATTGCTCTTGTAGCCAGATCTTCTCGATGCTTTTCCATTATAAAGAGCGCCGGGGCACACCAGGCGTCCCAATCAACAGAAGGGCGCAGAGGATATTCCTCTCAACGTCAATGTCAACCGCTTACAACACCAATTTAACCACATTGAGACATTAATCTTTAACTTTGTTGTTTTTATTCAAATTCATACTGTTTGAAGTGGTTTTTGACGAGGTAAATACCTACTTTGGGGTAGTCGCCTAATGGTAATAAGTTGAAGATTTTATTTGTCATAAAGAGTCAGGTGTCACAATCTATTCGGTACAAATATCCCATTTACAAGTTAGGAAACCAAAAACTATAAAGGCCACTGAATAATGCTTGTTCACTTTTTGGGTTCAGGCCTCGTCCATATCCAAAGCATTGCGCAACCAATGCCACCCACGATAAAGATTAATAAGTAGAGATTACTGAAATGATGAAGGGCAACGGCCATGGACAATAGCATTGTTAATGTTGCCAGCCACTTGGTTCTACGACTGATATGGCCGCTCCGCCAGGTTTTTATCAGGTTCCCAAATAGATGGTGATCCTCAATCCATTGATGCAAACGCTCTGAGCTACGTGAAGCTGCCCAGGCACTTAGAACAATAAAAACGGCTGCAGGCAAGCCCGGCAATATAACCCCAATTATCCCCACTATCAAAAAGAAACAGGCTAGGGCACCCCACAACCAGCGCAGCCACCCTTTAGCCAATGGGGGCGTCGATGTATAAGCGATATCATCGCTGCTCTGTTTCAAAGTTATATCTCCTGACCCCTATTTTGAACAAGGAAGATAATCCAGGTGTCTATTCAAATAGAACCCTGATTTTTCCTGATTAAGCCCAGTATTAAATAGGACCTCCACTTCCTTGATTGACCCAATACTAAGGGAGAGTGGCGCTACAATCCAGCTCAATACAGGATCCAGGGCGGCCTATCAGTCATTTCTTATTTCCAAACTTTCTTCTCATGTAAATAGGATTTTCTTCCTACAGCATACAAGCGCCACTGGCACTAATCTTTATTTATTGTCTCCATACCTAACGAATTAATGCCATTATGCGTCAATCGGCATGGAAGTTCCTGATCGATCTTAAGGAAATTTACAAAGTATTTCCCGCCCGATTACCCATTCGGCTGCATTTCAGATTTTAAAACTTGCTTTAAGCATGCCAGAACAAACAAAGCCCTTTTATACAAAGGTCGTTAATATGAAATCTCACGCTCAATTCCTGACTATAGCCGCACTTATGTTCAATGGAAATGTTTTTGCCGCTAACAATTCCGTAGATCTGTATCAAACCGGATGGGAGAATATTGCAAGCTCTATTCAAACGGGCGCAAATACAAATGGAAATATCAGTACATTAATCCAAAACGGGACCAGTAACTCTGTTACCACTTATCAAGTGAATAACAGCTTAAATAATACAATTTCCACTACACAGAGCGGAACGGGTAATTTGATTCCAGTCATTGAGCAAAACAGTAGTAATGAAGCTTCAGTTAAAGTTCATCAAGTTGGTGACGACAATCTGGCAGAAACGCTACAAAATAGTACTGTATCCAGCGCAATAACTTTTTTACAGGAGGGAAGTGGAAACCAATCTTATAGCTCGCAGGTAAATTCAAATAATGACAGTCTACTAATCAGTCAAAAGGAATCCTCGAACCTGGTTTCAGTTGTTCAGAAAACGACAACAAACAATACGATCGTAATTAATCAGCATGGGGATAACAATAGTGCAGAAGGAGGCCAGATAAAAGAAAGCTCTGGTAAAGTGGTGGTCTCTCAAAAAGGTAACTCCAATTCAGCAGAGTTTCTGCAAACCTTGGGTCTAGCGAATACGTTGTCAATTAGCCAGGATGGAGACAGCAATAACGCAACAACGTCACAAAGGTCTATTTCTAACAGCGTTGCCTCAACGACACAAACCGGACAATCAAACACCGCGATAATCGAGCAGGAACTACTTTCCAACGGTATTGCTGAGATTAATCAAACTGGTGATACAAATGTTGTCTCAATCTTACAAGCAGGTTCCTACATTCAAGCTTATTTAAGCCAAGAAGGTGCAAATAATTCCTTGTCTATCACCCAGGTAGGGAGTTCTCATTCTGTCGTAGCCAACCAAACCGGTTCGCTAAATACGGCAACAATTAACCAGCTTGGAGCATCGAATGTTGTAGTGGCCATTCAGGCTGGCGCATCGAATGCATTAAATATCAACCAGGCTACTAATGGTAATACTGTTTACACTACTCAGGATGGAACGGGAAATATCATCGTAGTTTCGCAATAGCAGTATTATTTAGTTAACTATGAACAATAGAAATATAGGAATTTCTTACTAAGCTGATTACCCCTATATGTTTAAACTTTATTCCCAGCTTTTTGAGACCTTCTTCCTAAAGATAACTTCCGCAACCCAGCGCTATACTTCCAGTGTCACCTCTATTTTACCTAGAAAGCCAGACAAGCAGTAGGAACTCTCTAAGGATGAAATGCTGTAGAGGTGACTCCACTTCAACTTTAACGACAAAGATTTGAAAGCATTCTCCGCCTAATTAGCTGTTCAGCTGAGTTCCTTATCAATCTACTCTCAATTGCAATCCTAAGCGCTATTCGCTTCAGTGGTGAGTAAGATGAGAGTTGGCAGCATGGCTAACCTGGGCCAAATTGATTCAGCAAATATGGATAGCTATGAACACCTGTTACAAGCTGCCGACCTGGATGACTTAATTCAAGCGATCCTCGAGCATGGATATGAGGTGTATGGTCCTACATTGGTCGATAAGGCCATCACTTATGGCAAGATTCTCTCGTCGGCCGATCTACCCCAAGGTTGGACTGATGAACAAGAAGGGGGGCATTACCGGGTAAAGCGCCGTACGGACAATGCCTACTTTGGCTATGTCGTGGGGCCCCACTCGTGGAAAAAATACCTGCAATTACCTCATCGACCCATTTGGAAATCCTCTCGTCAGGAACAAGAAGTTCAAATTATCGAAATCAAGGAGGACGTCCCCAAGCTGGCATTCCTCGGCGTGCGTAGCTGTGAGCTACACGCCATTGCTATCCAAGATCGTGTCCTGATAGAGAGTGACTACCCCAACAGTAATTATCGAGACAGAAGAAGTGGGCTATTTACCGTAGCAGTAAACTGTACCACTGCGGCTCCCACATGCTTTTGCACGGCTATGCAAACAGGTCCTGCTGTGACTCTTACCAGTGATCTAACGATGACAGAAGTATTGGAGGGTAAGCGCCACTTCTTTTTGATTGAAAGCGGTACCGAGTTAGGAGCGCAGATCCTGGCGCAGTTACCCCTCAAGCCCTCCACGGTAGAGGAGAAGCAGCAGGCACAGAAGGGCATAGAAAGCGCTGAAACTCAAATGCGACAGGGACCGCGTCACTTCGATAGCTCTGATCTAAAGGAGTTACTGTACCGCAATTTTGAGAGCCCCAGTTGGGATAAAGTGGCGGAACGGTGTTTATCCTGTGCCAACTGCACCATGGCCTGCCCTACCTGTTTCTGTTCTACCGTTGAAGATACTACAGACCTCAGCGGAGAAAATGCCGAGCGCTGGGAGCGCTGGGACTCATGCTTTACGTCGGACTTCAGCCATATCACCGGGGGCTCGGTGCGCGCAGACACGCGCTCACGCTATCGGCAGTGGATGACACATAAGCTTGCTACCTGGCATGACCAGTTTGATAGTTCTGGGTGTGTAGGCTGCGGCCGCTGTATCACCTGGTGTCCGGTGGGTATCGACCTGACAGAGGAAGTCAGGACTATTCGCAACCTGGAACAGCCATGAAGACTATTGCCAACCTGCTGCATGAACACCCTTTCTTTCATGGTTTGCCAGAAAGCGATCTGCAGTTTCTTGCCTCATGTGCGGAAAACTGCGTCTACCACGAGGGAGAACATCTCGCTAAGGAGGATACGCCGGCCAATCATTTCTTTCTGATCCGCAGTGGGCGGGTGGCGGTAGAAACCTTTGTGCCTAACCGCGGCGCCTTATGCCTGCTGACCCTACACGGCGGCGATATTTTCGGCTGGTCCTGGCTCTTTCCACCTTACATTTCAGCCTTCGATGCACGTGCTCTGGAGGAAGTTCGCAGCATACGCCTCGGTGGCGCCTGCTTGCGGGAAAAGTGCGAAACAGAACCTCGTCTCGGCTTCGAATTGATGAAGCGCTTTGCCCGGATTGCAACCGAGCGATTGCAGTCCGCTCGTATTCAATTACTCGATATCTATGGCTCCACCCCACCTGAGCCGGGTACGACTCCGTGATCCCCGAAGTCTACAAGGTGATTCACAGGCAGGAAGAGTACCCGGGAACCTTCACCTTGCATCTAGAAAGTCCGGCATCACCACCCATGGTCTACGGGCCAGGCCAGTTCAATATGCTCTATGCCTTTGGTACTGGTGAATCTGCTATTTCATTCAGTGGTCTGGAAGTGGAGGAGGGTCTGTTGGTTCATACCATTCGGGCACAAGGGACTGTGACTCGAGCACTGGAGCGATTAAAGAAAGGGGATTCACTGGGAGTTCGCGGCCCGTTTGGAAGAGGTTGGCCACTACAGGGCATTGAGGGCAAGGAGCTGCTGCTTATAGCAGGTGGCCTGGGCCTGGCACCTTTGCGACCTGTCGTTTACAGGGCTTGGCAAGGGAAACTGAAGGCCAGTCGGGCCCGGCTTTTCTACGGTGCACGTCGCCCAACAGAGCTTCTTTATGGAGATGAAATTCCACACTGGATAACAAAGCTGGATGTGGTGATGTCTGTTGATCACGGCGACAACGCCTGGCCCGGGCATATTGGCGTCATTACTGATCCTCTACAGGCTTCTGATATCGACGGCGCCAATACGGTCGCTTTCCTGTGCGGGCCGGAAATTATGATGCGCTTTTGCATTCAGGTGCTGCTGCGCAAAGGGGTTCCTGAATCTGCTATCTACCTTTCTATGGAGCGTAATATGAAATGCGCCATTGGTCTCTGCGGACACTGCCAATGGGGGCCAAACTTTATCTGTAAGGACGGCCCCGTATTCTGCTACCAGGATATCCGCGCATGGTTCCAGATCCACGGCTTATAGCAACCGAAAAGGGGAAACCCAAGCTGGCGGTATGGAAGTTTACTTCCTGCGACGGCTGCCAACTGAGTCTGCTTGACTGTGAAGACGAACTCCTATTGCTTGCTGAGGAAGTGGAGATTGCCTACTTCCTGGAAGCGTCCAGCAAGGTGGAAGAGGGACCCTATGACATTTCCCTGGTGGAGGGCTCAATCACCACACCTGATGATGTGCAAAGGATTCAGAAGGTCAGAAAGCAATCCAGGTTCCTGGTTTCTATTGGCGCCTGTGCCACCGCTGGGGGCATCCAGTCTCTGCGCAATTTTGCCGATGTCACTGAATTTACGTCCGTTGTGTATGCCCGGCCTGATTACATAGCAACCCTGAAAGATTCCACACCTATCTCTGCGCATGTTCCGGTGGACTTTGAGTTACAGGGTTGCCCAATCAACAAGCTTCAATTGTTGGAAGTAATCAGTGCATTTTTGAATCAACGGGCACCGCAGGTTTCTGCACACTCCGT
This sequence comes from Microbulbifer variabilis ATCC 700307, assembly GCF_000380565.1. Lineage (GTDB taxonomy): Bacteria > Pseudomonadota > Gammaproteobacteria > Pseudomonadales > Cellvibrionaceae > Microbulbifer > Microbulbifer variabilis. The sequence goes on along the minus strand of NZ_AQYJ01000025.1, from coordinate 41,716 downwards.
TTGTATTGAGTGCAAGTTGAAAGGCAATGTCTGTGTCTGGGTGGCTCACGGTACCCCCTGTATGGGGCCAATCACCCATGCAGGTTGTGGCGCGCTATGTCCAAGCTATAACCGTGGCTGCTATGCCTGCTATGGCCCAAAGGAAAACCCTAATGGAGAATCTCTTTGCCACTGGTGGGCAGAAAAACTGGGTACAGACAAAGCAACAATTATTGAAAATATTAGAAATTACAATGCATTAGCAGGTTCTTTTAAGAAAATAGGTGAAAGTCTGGAAGTGAATAAAAAACGTACTACTTAAAGGAGTTTATGAAGAGTGTCGGGTAAAGGCAAAACCATCAAAGTTGATTATCTTGCGCGGGTTGAAGGCGAGGGGGCGCTCTTTATTCGATACGATGATGATCAAGTGCACGATGTTCAGCTGAAGATCTTTGAGCCTCCGCGTTTTTTTGAAGCCTTCTTGCGCGGACGTGATTACACTGAGGCTCCCGACATTACTGCCCGCATATGTGGCATCTGCCCAGTGGCCTACCAGATGAGTGCCCTACATGCTATGGAAGATGCTCTGGACTTGGTGCCCACGCCAGAGCTAAGGACCCTGCGCCGGTTGCTCTACTGCGGGGAATGGATTGAGAGCCACATGTTGCATGTCAGTATGCTGCATGCGCCAGACTTCCTCGGTTACCCCAGTGCTGTAGCTATGGCCAAGGGTCACCCGGAGATAGTCCGCCAAGCTCTCGAGATAAAGAAAGCAGGCAATGCGCTGCTGCGACTGCTTGGAGGGCGGGAGGTCCACCCGATCAATGTCCGGGTTGGAGGCTTCTATCGAACACCTATTCCGGAGCAATTCGAGAGCTTGCGCGAACAGCTATTGGCCGCTCGTGATTTAGCCGAGCAAATGTGTCGATGGTCAGCTAGATTGCCATTCCCGGAAAACAACCAGGAGTTTGAGTTTGTTTCCTTAGTCAATCCAGACGAATACCCGATGAATGAAGGTCGCATTCAATCGAGTAGAGGACTGGATATTTCAGCAGGTGACTATGAGCAATATTTTCGTGAAGAGCAGGTACCGCACAGCACCGCTCTTCACAGTATTCTGATCGAACGCGGCGCCTACCTGGTCGGGCCAATGGCGCGCTTCAATCTTAACTATTCCCGCCTCTCTTCGAGGGTCAAGCAAGTGGCAGAAGAGCTGGATTTTAGGCCGCCCTGCACCAACCCATTCAAGAGCATTGTGGTGCGTTGCCTGGAAGTGCTTTATGCCTTCGATGAGGCACTGCGGATTATCGAGAATTACCAGCCTCCAGCCCATCCCTACCTCACCGTCAAACCACGGAAGGCCAGTGGCTGCGCCGCTACCGAAGCTCCACGTGGACTTTTGTACCACCGCTACGGCATCAACGCACAGGGCAAGATAACCCACGCAAAAATTGTTGCTCCCACTTCACAAAACCAGAAAACAATCGAGCAAGACCTGCGCCTGATGCTGCCAAAGTTTATGCACTTGCCGGAGGACCAGTTACAAGGTTTATGTGAGCGCGCCATTCGTAACTATGACCCCTGTATTTCCTGCTCAACCCACTTCCTGCAGCTACATTTGCAACATGACCAACCAGGAAGTCTCTGAACGCTGGTTACTCATCAGCCTGGGCAATCGCTTTCGCAGCGATGATGGAGTAGGTCCCTTTTTACTTCAAAAGTTAAAAGCATCCCTAGGCCATGCTGCAGAATTCTATGAAAGCGGCGGGGATATGGTTGGTCTACTGGGGCAGTGGAAAGATCGCCGGGTTTGTCTGGTAGATGCGGTTCAAGTGAGTGGGCGGAAGCAGGGAGATTTAATCCGTGCCAATGGATTGGCAGACTTGCTGGCCCCCAGCTTGTGCAATACCTCCAGTCATGGCTTCAACCTGAAAGAGGCCATAGAGCTGGGAAAGAATGTACGGCTACTGCCCCGACGGCTGGAGATTTTCGCTATATGCGCAGAGAACTTTACCTGCGGTAATCGCCTCTCGGCTGAAGTAAAGAGGGGGGCAGTTCTCGCGGAGCAACAAATCACTGAACTTGTACAGGCTGACAATGGAGGTCAGCAATGCACGAACAATCACTGATTAAGAACCTGATCGAAAAGATTCAACAACTTTCCGCCGCTGAAGATGGCAAGGTTGTTGGGGCTAAGTTGCGCCTTGGGGCACTGGCACATATTTCACCAACACACCTTCGCGAGCACTTCGAGCAGGAAATTTTCGGTACTGCCCTGGAAGGTTTGCGCCTGGAAATTGAGGTACTCACTGATATCCATCATGCCGAGGCCCAGGACATTATCCTGGAGAATCTTCAGTTTGAGGCCAAGGATGGACAATGAACGCCAGCAAGTAGAAATTACAGGTTTGGTGCAGGGGGTTGGATTCCGTCCATTTATCTATCGCTTGGCCAGGGAATGTAAACTCAATGGTTGGGTGGTCAACCATAGTGGTGGCGTGCGGCTAGAGGTAGAAGGCGATCCCCTGAATATAGCGGGGTTTTTGCGCAGGGTCCCGGATGAAAAACCACCTCACAGTCAAATCCTTAGTGTCCTCACCAAACTCGTTCCTATAAAAGGGGACAGCGGGTTTGAGATACGTGCAAGTGCAAAGGATGCAGAAAAGTCCACCCTTATCCTTCCGGATCTAGCGCCGTGCAATCACTGCCTGGCCGAATTGGCAAACCCCAACGACCGGCGTTATAACTATCCGTTTATCAACTGCACCCTGTGCGGCCCACGCTTCAGCATTATCGATAAGCTCCCCTATGATCGGGCCAATACCACCATGTCTGCATTTCCCCTTTGTGACAGTTGCCACAAAGAATATACAGACCCTTCCGATCGCCGTTTTCATGCTGAGCCCAATGCCTGCCCGGAATGTGGCCCGCAACTGGAATTATCTGATGGCACAGGCAAAGTGCTGGCTCCAAATGAGCACGCTCTGGAACGAGCCGTGACGGAGATATCCAGCGGACAGATCGTTGCGTTAAAAGGTGTTGGTGGCTTCCAATTGCTTGTAGATGCAGCTGATGGCGCAGCACTGGAGAAGCTGCGTAAAAGGAAACAGCGTCCACACAAACCCTTTGCGCTTTTATATCCTTCACTGGAAGCCGTACACCGGGATTGTGAGGTTTCCAAAGTGGAAGCCGACTTACTTACGTCTCCCGAAAGGCCGATTGTTCTACTAGCGGCAAAAGCTGATGCCGGGCAGCGAATACATAACCTGGTAGCTCCTGATTCCCCAGAATTGGGGGTGATGCTTCCTGCTTCGCCTTTACATCAGCTCTTGGTCCAGACATATGGTGCACCGCTGGTTGCTACCAGTGGAAATCTGGCCGATGAGCCAATCTGTACTGAAAATAATGAAGCACTGACCCGGCTTGGCAAAATTGCCGATTGTTTCCTTATGCATAATCGCGGGATTTTGCGCCACCTTGATGATTCCGTACTCAGGGTGATTGATAATCGTCCTGTCATGCTGCGCCGAGCCCGTGGTTTTGCGCCTCTTCCACTCATGCGCCCACAAATTACGCAGGAAAGTACTGAGCACCCAGCCATTTATTTGGGGTTGGGAGCAGATCAAAAAAATACAGTGGCCCTATCTCATTCCGGTTGGATCTATTCCAGCCAACACATTGGTGACTTGGAGAACGCCACCAGTGTTGAGCGCTTCGACAAAACCATCGAGGATCTGACTGCCTTTCAGCAGTGCGAGCCACATACCCTGGTTCACGACTTGCACCCCGGCTTTAACTCTCATCGCTGGGCGCTTAGTAAGCCAACCCCAAAACTCGGTGTGCAACATCATATTGCGCACTTTTTCTCCTGTATGGCAGAGCATAACCACAGTGGCCCCGCACTTGGTATTTGTTGGGATGGCACTGGTTATGATATTGACGGTGTGGTTCGCGGAGGCGAGTTCCTTTACTGGAATGGCGATTCTGACGTCAAAAATATTGCCAGCCTGCGGACTTTTCCTTTGCCTGGTGGTGAGAAAGCCGTACGTGAACCACGACGGTCCGCAGCCGGGCTATTGTACGAAATATCCGGCTTCGTGGCCCTGCAGCACGATTTAATCAAACGTTGTTTTTCCCGCGGTGAGCGGCAAAACCTGGTCACTATGTTGAAAGGGGAAATTAACAGCCCACAATGTAGCAGTGCCGGCCGTTTATTTGATGCTGTTGCCGCTCTGCTTGGTCTCAGAAGCCATACCAGTTATGAAGGGCAGGCTGCACAGGCATTGGAGCACTCGGCTCGCGGTATCCAAAGCCGGGATGCCTATCCATTCGATCTGCAAAAGCGGGGCAACCGCTGGCAACTAGACTGGGCACCCAGTGTCAGTGCGTTAATTTATGATGAAGGAAGATCCTTACCGCAGCGCGCAGTGGCATTTCACAATACCTTGGCCCAGATGATCCTGTCTGTAGCTGGAGAAGTTGCTGAGCCGCAAATTTTTTTGTCGGGTGGGGTTTTCCAAAACAAGCGGCTGACAGAAACGGTTACCTCTCTGCTTCAGCGGTACAACTTTACGGTGCACTCACACAGCCAGGTACCTCCAAATGACGGAGGTATTGCCCTTGGCCAGGTGTACTACGCCCACTGCATGGCCGCTGCCGGCCAACCACTGGGAGGTTAAGCACTATGTGCCTGGGGGTCCCCGGCCTGGTAGAAGCAATCACCGGCAACTCGCCGCTGGAACGCATGGGCAAGGTACGATTCGGCGGTATAGCACGGGAAATCAACTTATCGCTGGTGCCCGATGCACAAGTCGGTGACTACGTGATTGTCCATGTGGGAATCGCTATCAGCCAGATTCAGGAAGCAGAAGCCGAGCGGGTGTTTCGTTACCTGGATGCTCTGGACGAGTCAGGCACCCTGGAGAGGCCATGAAATTCCTTGATGAGTATCGCCAAAGCGATAACATTCGGAAAATAGCTACAGAAATCCGCAAAGTCACCACAAAGCCCTGGACGCTAATGGAGGTCTGCGGTGGCCAGACCCATGCGATCGTTAAGAATCGTCTGGACCAATTACTCCCCAAAGAGCTGGAGCTGGTTCATGGTCCCGGCTGCCCGGTTTGTGTGACCCCTCTTGAAATGGTCGATCGCGCAATTGCCATTGCATCCATACCTGAAGTTATCTTCTGCTCATTTGGAGACATGTTGCGCGTACCGGGTTCAGAAAGTGATCTGCTTGCAGTCAAAGCCCGGGGTGGCGATGTCAGAATTGTCTACTCACCACTACAAGCAGTGCAGATTGCCGAGCAAAATCCATCCAGGGAAGTGGTCTTTTTCGCGGTAGGGTTTGAAACCACTGCAGCAGCCAATGCGATAGCGGCTTCCCAAGCCCTACATAAAGCACTGGATAATTTTTCCATGCTTGTGTCGCAATTTCTGGTTACACCAGCAATTGATTCCATTTGCTCCTCACCAGAATCGCGTGTGCAGGCTTTTCTCGCAGCGGGCCATGTTTGCTCAATCACCGGTTATGAGCGATACCTGCCACTCGTACAGAGGCACCATATCCCCATTGTTGTTACCGGATTTGAACCTCTTGATATCCTTGAGGGAATCCTGATGTGCATCAGCCAACTGGAGCAGGGTGCTTACCGCGTACAAAACCAATATCTGCGCGCGGTAGAGCAAGCTGGCAACCGGCAAGCACAGGAACTGATAAGGAGAGTTTTTAAGGTTTCAGCGCAGCAATGGCGTGGTGTTGGCTGGATTCCCCAGAGCGGCCTTGTGTTTAATGATGCGTTCGCCGCACTGGATGCCAAGTCAAAATTTGATCTCATACGCATTAGCACTGCCGAGTGTCATCAATGTATCAGTGGCGAAATTATGTTGGGCCAGAAAAAACCCAAAGATTGCCCCCACTTTGGAAAGGGGTGCCGCCCGGAGCAGCCTCTGGGTGCTCCAATGGTCTCTTCAGAGGGCGCCTGCTCCGCCTATTATCGCTACAGCCAACAGGAAAAACCCCGTGAACATCCAGTGTCCGTTGCCCACAAAAACGGATGAGATCGTCAAGCTTGGCCACGGCAGTGGCGGAGAGATGACGCAGCGTCTGCTTAAAAACTATATCCAGCCATTATTTAATAATTCCTGGGTATCGCAAGCCCATGACAGCGCAACTCTTCCCTGGGATGCCGATAGGTTGGTCTTTACCACCGATTCCTTTGTAATCACTCCACTATTTTTCCCCGGCGGCAACATCGGTGAGCTAGCGGTGTATGGCACCGTAAATGACCTGGCAATGGGAGGAGCTGAAGCGAAGTTCCTCAGCTGTGGGCTCATTTTGGAAGAGGGACTGCCACTGGCAATACTGGAAAGGGTGCTGATATCAATGGCAGAAGCAGCCAGTAAAACCGGAGTGAAGCTGGTTACCGGCGATACCAAAGTGGTGGAAAGAGGCAAAGGTGACGGTATCTACATCAATACCAGTGGAGTCGGCGTCCTGGAGAGCAATCAATCTATAGACCCCAGTCGTATCCGCAGTGGGGATCTGATTCTGCTTTCGGGAGATATTGGTCGTCATGGAATCTCCATAATGGCCAGCCGCGAAGGCCTTGAATTCGAAAGCAGCCTGGCGAGTGATTGTGCTCCCCTCAACGGCGCTGTATCCAAACTGCTGCGGGCCGGGGTTGAAATCCACTGCCTGAGGGATCTTACTCGTGGCGGATTGGCTACTGCACTGGTTGAATTGGCGGAGAGTTCCAACAGGAGCTTTGTATTGGAGGAAAGCAGCATCCCCATTAGTGAGGCAGTGCAGGGAGCCTGTGAAATACTGGGGTTAGATCCACTTTATGTTGCCAATGAAGGGCGCTTTGTAGCCATCATTCCCGAAAGCGCTTCCGAATTGGCTATCGCAACCCTGCGTGAAACTGACGTGGGTACGTCTTGCGAAATCATAGGTCGTGTTGAAGGCGAGGGCTACGCCCAGGTAATACTGCGGAACAGCCTGGGTTGTGACCGTTTGTTACAGCGATTACCCGGAGAACAGTTGCCGAGGATTTGTTAAACGCTAGAATCGCTGGCAGGGAAAATTGCCAACTGATAACGCACAATGACTATCTCAGCTTCCTTTGCTTTATTCGCTTCAATGCTGGTGCTAGCCCTTATTCCAGGGCCTGGCGTGTTGGCAGTGATATCCCGCAGCCTTACATTAGGCCTGCGTCAGGGCCTGATCGCTGCAGCCGGAATTGTTGCAGGCGATTATTTATTTATCCTATTGGCTCTACTAGGGCTAAGCACATTGGCCGAGGCCATGGGTAGCCTCTTTGTCATCATTAAATATGCGGGAGCGGCATTCCTTATCTGGCTCGGAGTGAACCTGATTCTCACTTCTGGTAAAGGGAAGGCCATCAAAAATGAAGAGAAAGTACCAGAATCAAGTGGTGGCGGTATCTTTTCGAGCTTTTTGTTAGGCCTGCTAACAACCTTGGGCAACCCGAAGGCTATCCTTTTCTATGCGAGCTTTTTCCCAGCATTTCTCGACCTGACCAGTGTTACTTCAACCGATATCTTCGCTATCTTCACGATAGCAACATTGTCAGTGGGCAGTGTTATGGCAGGTTATGCCTACTTTTCCATCAAGGCAAAGCTCTCATTCGGAAATTCAAACAAGGCGCCTGCTCTGAAGTGTGGTTCAGGAGCTTTATTGATTAGTAGTGGAATTTTTGTTGCAGCCAGAGGCTAAGACCTAAGTATCTTCACTGGGAATAGCAACATCAAAGCCATTTAGAATCGCTGATAACTGGTGATATCCAGCTATCAGGAAGATCAGCTCTGCAGCCCCATCTTCCCCAAATTCGTCCACTGCCATTATCCAGGTGGCCTCAGGAAGCCTGCCTCCAGAGGCAAGCGAGGTAGCAATGCTGTAGGCGATCCCTTCATCCCGGGTCAGGTCGTGGGGACGCTGCCCTGCAGTAATGGTGGCAATTTTATCCGAATCCAAGTGAAGGCTTTCACCGATAGCAGTGTGAGAATAGAGTTCATATCCCGCCTTAAAGTGAGCGCCGGTGGCTAGGATGGCAACTTCCCGAGCCAACTTTGGAAGCTTGGGTTTAGCGGCAATGGCTTTGATATTTTCCCACCAGGGTTTGCCAAATTGCGGATAGTAGAGAGCCGGTGCCCAAGGGCCAAGCAGAGCACCATCCCTACGTTTTTTGACGAATCCAGAGAAGTAGCCACTCATTTCATCGCTCATGTCGTCGTAGAGAGGTATCTGCTCTTCGTTAAGATCATCTGGAGAGATAGCGGGAATACGCATAGATGAGTTCCTTAGAAGTCGTGCCTAGTCCTTAATTTTGATTGGATAAAGTCTAGCTGGCGAATTTTAAGGATAACGACAAATATCTCGCCTCTTAACTCTCTCGCATATGAGGGTGAAAGAAGGGGGGAGGGGTTAGAGAGCCTAACCACATGGTGGTGGTTAGGCGAAGAACATAAAGTTATTAGTAGTCGACAGTTGTTATAACGAAGTCACCTTCCGACGTACCCTCGCTATCCTGGTCGGTGTAAGCAATCCAGGCAACCGTTTCACCAGCAACCGCTAACTTATCCTTTAATGTTAGGGATTCCACCATATTGCGCGGCACGTCAAAATGCCATTGGGAGCCCAGCGCCTGACACTCACTCTCTCCATCTGGCCATGCGCCTTTTGTTGTTGTCAGTGACCACATAAGGGGATAGTCTGCGGCACCATCATCCTTTAGATCGTCTGCATGCAAGGCACCATTTAAACGTCTTTTGCAGGCAAATACACTGGTTCGGTCGCACCGGCGGTCATTGAAGCGCCCATCACTTCTAATAGCGGCGCAGTCCTCACCTGTGCCATGGTCATTGGGCTCACCCTCGCCCCAAGACCATAGACCTTTATTTTGAAACCGGCTATCTGTGGCACTGACATCGTAGTGCTCTACCGTGTTGATGCCATCATCCCAATTGTCCAGGCTATCATCGTCGCCACTTTTCCAGTGCCGGTTCAATCCGCCCCAGCCATCAAATACTACATCGAATGTTTCATGATTATCATCGGTATCGCTGTCATTTTTTGTCCAGAAAAATACGAATCTTTTCTTGCCATTCAGGCCATCATGCTGCCGAATTTTTTCTCTTGATAGCTCACGGGAAGGAAGTGAGGTTCGCTTGTGATTAGCCACTTCAAGGCCGTTGGGAAAGTCCTCTTTATAGTCTTCCGGTGTGTAAATATAATCCAGGCCAATTTGGCTGATAAGATGATTTTTAAAAGTGGTTTGAGCACCAGAGGATACTGCATTTTCTATATGTACTATTACTGTTCGATTAGTGCCGTGTTGGTCTTGCTTATAGGCCCAGTCTCTCAAATCTCCCAGTACTGTTGCAATGGGGACACGCTGAGGGTCGAACCAGAAGTTACAATAAAATGATCCATGACAAAAAACCTGTTCACCACTGAATTGATGTAAATCCAATTCTATAATTTCCGCCCCAACATCAATCTGATCTTTTACCCTAAGGGATTGTTCTGCACCGACCCAGATTGCACCATAAGCATCAGAGTTATAACTATTATGTGTCGCCAATACCTGGGTGTAGCGAATGGGTGTTGAGTATGTAAGACGTCGCTGAAGCTCTAAGGCGTATTTAGCGTGATCATCGGTGCGTTGTTCAGTTTCATAATCGTAATAGAGATTGAACTGCACCAACATTGTGTACGGATCAGTTTCCGCTACAAGTGGCGAACCCATAAAAACAGTACTGACCATTAATGCCAAGCAAACCGATTGCAAGCGTCGAAACAACCATATTATGCGGATATTTTTCATTATTATTCCTGTTATTTTATTAGTGATTTCTAAACAGCTCTTACTGTGCTGTCTCATATGACTATTAAATGCTTATAGGTATTTGCTGTCGGTAACATTCGAAATGTCATACTGTATGACCGAAAGTACAACTGCCTTAACAAGTCGATACCTACAACTGGGATAATATCTAAAAGAGTCTGCAAAAAGATTAACTCACCCTGGAAGGTTTTTAGGTTTTCGTGAGAACTATTTCGCAAAATTAATATATAAAAAGAGAATATGAGTAATAACCAAGCTTCGCTTTCAATAAAAACTCTCCGTCAGTCTGATCTGGAAAGCCTTCCCTCTATCACTCAGTCTTTGGTTCTCAATAAGTAAATAGTGGTTGAACGTAAGGTTGAACATTAGTTTTGTCGGCAGGCAAATTGTAATCTTATAATTAGAGTTAGAACTTTCGAGCCTTTAAAGAGTCCTATCTCCAAGCTTACCGATCATCAGTTGCCTTTTGAAACAAGGATTTTGATCAAATTTACTGAGTATTTGGTCCACGAAGTAAATGGATTTAAACATAACGGCTTCTTTGTGCAGCAATAGCAAGACAACAATAAATGTCCGGCGACTGGCTATATCATTGGTTATTGCTGTTGCTGTGCATATAGGGCTGCTCATTATACCGATGTCAATTGCACCAGATACGTCACCAGGCATTGCATCTCCGCTTGAAATCAACTTGTCGGTGAATAAGAAAATAGAAGTACCCAGAACGGATGACACCGAACTACCTCCTTCCCATATAAAATCCCAGGAGCTTAAGGGTTATACCGCGGAAACAATCGGCAACAATGTAATAGAGGAAGCGCCTTCGACACCTAATATCAATGGCGGATCAATAACCAATGCAGATTCCTCTTCAACAATCAGTAAGCAAATCGATCAGCCGCAGAATCCTGATCACCTAGGTATGGAAAAGCCGACGCCAACATTAGAAGCATCTGGCGACTCTGAAACCAGAAGCCAACCCGCAGTTTTTGATCCGGTTTTAGAGAGAAAGCTAGCGCAGCAACGCAATAGAGTTCGGCGGCTTGAACGCACAGAAGCCATGTATACAACGACTACAGGCACTTTTGTTGAGGTTGGGGACCGATGTTTTAATGTTAAAGACTTGCCACCTGGAAACACAAATAGCGACTTAAATTCATGGTTTCGGGCTAAATGCCCCGATAATTCCAGGTCCAAGGCAGAAATTGACCGGCTGGCAGAGAAATATGGAATTCCTTAAATCTGCAGATAGACAACTCTAGCTCATGCATCCTGTATGTTGCACACCCCAGAAGGCTTCAGGTTATTGCTATTCTCAGCCGGAGATAAAATGGAATCCACCAGGGATTCGAGATGAGACCTGAGAAGAATTGGCATGCGTTGCCACAAAATGAAGTCCTTTCCGAACTGAAGACGACTTCAGCAGGTATTAGCGAAAGTGAAGCACTCGCAAGGCTCAAAATCTATGGGGCCAATCGCTTGCCAGCACTACCGAGGAAGGGGCTGCTGCGACGTTTTTTCTCGCACTTCGACAATATACTGATCTACGTTCTTCTGGGGGCTGCGTTTATCACCAGCCTGCTTCAACACTGGGTGGATACCGGGGTAATTCTCGCCGTGGTTGTCGTCAATGCCATTATCGGCTTTATTCAGGAAGGCAAGGCTGAAAAGGCGATGGATGCTATCCGGCATATGCTGGCACCGCGGGCTGGGGTATTGCGTGGTAACCAGAGATATACCGTTGATAGCGAGAAGCTGGTTCCCGGCGACATAGTATTACTTGAAGCTGGTGATAAAGTACCAGCGGATCTTCGGCTGTTGAAGACTCACGGTTTGCAGATCCAGGAGGCAATACTGACAGGGGAGTCTCTTGCCGTAGAAAAACGAACCAATCCGGTTGGCATCGAAACTGCACTAGGTGATCGTACCTGTTTGGCCTACAGCGGTACCAATGTTACCAGCGGGCAGGGCATGGGCGTGGTAGTAGCGACCGGAGCCCAAACTGAAGTCGGGCGTATCAGCAGTATGCTTGCCAGGGTCGAAACCCTGACAACCCCATTAGTGGAGCAGATGGGAATATTCGCTAAATGGCTCGCATTCTTTATCCTGGCAGTTGCCGCGCTCATCTTCGCCTTCGGGCTATTTGTTTTACATCACGATTTTTCCGAATTGTTTATGGCCGTCGTGAGTCTATCGGTGGCAGCCATACCGGCGGGCCTGCCGGCAGTATTGACCATTACGCTGGCAGTTGGCGTGCAGGCCATGGCGAGACGAAATGCCATTGTCCGCCGTCTTCCAGCCATTGAGACGTTGGGCTCGGTTTCGGTGATCTGCACAGATAAAACCGGAACCCTTACACGCAACGAGATGAACATCGTATCGGTGATCACGCTTCAGCACCGGTATACCGTAGAGGGCGTTGGTTATGAGCCACTAGGGGATATCTCAAACGAGAATAGTCCGACCTCCATATCAGGCCCTTCGCCTTTGCTCGAGTTGGCCCGCGTAGCAACCCTATGTAACGACGCAGAGCTTAGAAAACTCGAAGGTGTCTGGACTGTTGAAGGTGACCCTATGGAGGGTGCGCTTCTGGCGTTTGCTGCCAAGGCAGGAATGGATGGCGGGGAGGCGCGCCATCAATGGACTCGCACAGATATCATTCCCTTTGATTCCGCACACAAGTTCATGGCCACCCTGGACCATAACCATGAAAACCATGCGCTAATCGCTGTTAAAGGGGCACCAGAACAGATTCTGGGGATGTGTGAAAGCAGTCGTACCGCTGAGGGAGGCACTGCTCCGCTGAATGAGGCTTATTGGCAGGAATGGGTAAACGAACTTGCAGCACAAGGCTATCGGGTGCTGGCCTTGGCCACCAAGCCCGTAAAACCTGAACATACCGTATTGGAACAAACTGACCTGGATAATGCGCTGATCTTTCTCGGCCTGGTTGGCTTGATTGACCCACCCCGCCAGGAGGCGATTCTGGCAGTAGCGGAATGCCAAGGGGCCGGTATCCGAGTGAAGATGATCACTGGTGACCACAAGGCGACCGCCATAGCTATTGGGCAACAGATAGGCCTGCAAAACACTGAAAATGCGCTGACCGGTGTGGATATTGATAATCTCGACGATACGGTACTGGGAACAGAAGTGTTGAACGTCGACATCTTTGCCCGCACCAGTCCCGAACACAAATTGCGACTGGTAACTGCCCTGCAGGCCCACGGAATGACCGTTGCCATGACCGGTGATGGTGTTAACGATGCGCCCGCACTGAAGCGTGCCGAAGTCGGCATTGCGATGGGCAAAAAAGGGAGCGAGGCAGCCAAGGAAGCTGCGGAAATGGTGTTGGCCGATGACAATTTCGCTTCAATTGACGCCGCCATACGTGAGGGGCGTACGGTTTATGACAATATCAAAAAGGTAATCAGTTGGACCCTTCCAACCAACGCTGGGGAGGCCTCAACCATTATTGTGGCGCTGATGTTTGGTATGGTGCTGCCGATAACACCTGTTCAGATTCTGTGGGTGAACCTTATCACTGCGGTCACTCTCGGTATTGCCCTCGCTTTCGAGCCGACCGAAGAAAATACCATGTGCCGCCCACCTCGTCCTCGCAGCCAGCCACTGCTCACAGGCGTACTGATATGGCATATCGCACTGGTGAGCATCCTGTTTCTTTGCGGCGTATTCGGGGTCTACACCTATGCAATTGAGCGGCAGTATTCCCTCGACCTAGCTCGTACTATGGCAATGAATACACTGGTGGTAATGGAAATATTCCACCTTTTCTTTATCCGCAATATGTACGGTACTTCCTTAACATGGAAAGCGGTATGCGGAACCAGGGTCATATGGTTAGCGGTGATCGTAGTTACCATAGGTCAGTTCGCCATCACCTACTTCACGCCTTTGCAAGGCATCTTCTCCACCGAAGCCGTATCTCTACAGGATGGGATACTTATCGTTAGTGTAGGTGTTGCGCTGTTTGCAATTATCGAGATTGAGAAACAGATTCGAATACGCCTATCCCGTCCCTTGGATACCGGTGGTTCTCATCAAGGACCCGAGCTCGAATCGTGATATCAGAAATGACGTTGGTCAATGGGCTTTATCTTATCTAAAATCTGCTTTCGATTGGAATTGATTGATATGGTCAATGTATATGCAGTAATTTTCTCTGAGTGATGCTTATCTCCATCCAGCTCAGGTGGGATAGGAGAGGGTAGGATATGACAGCTCAGTTCTCATTGAAAATACAAACCGAGCTGTCAAACTACCCGCGAAAATAACTTTGAACGCTTTAGATATTACTCAGAAGCCTCAGATACCCTGAAGTTAGCAACTTCTAATGCTCGTTCATTTAAAACCCGGGCATTATCTTCCACATTAATAGAACCAGTGGTTTCACCATTGATAAATACACCTGGATTAGACCACTGCTGGATCCTTGGACCTCCAGTATTTGATGGGCAACCATAAGCCATTACTGTTCTCCATGTAGATGGCGTAGAGTTGCAATATCCGTGGCCATATGAAAAAGGCTCCATGCTGGGGTCACGTGTTATAATATGCCTTGCTCCGAATAGATGGCCAATCTCATGTGCAAAGCTGAAGTATCCAGCTGCACATCCTTCTCTGGCTAAGGCTAAAGCTGTAGATTCGGTTGCACCAATCTCTCTGGCTACGCCACAATAGAAATAACCAGAATTCCCGGTCAATACCATCATGATGTCCGCCTTATATGTTTCTCTCAGGCGAAGTAACTCAGATGTTTCTGGGTTTTCTGAGTTAGAGAAAAAATCTCTATCAACATAAAAGTCACCACTACCTTCATAACTTGTTTTGTATGAGTGTACAATTTCAACGGATGTATTTACATTACTATTTAAGAAGGAAATATTTGTTTCCTCTTCCAATAGATCCATATAAGCGACAACATCACCAGCGTCACTCTCAAAATTACTGGTATATGCGACAATAACAGTAATTTTTTCGGCTGAATCCAAAGACCCCAAGCTAGAATCAATATTTGAAGGTCTTTCGCCTACATCCATGGGGAAATCTTCGTAATAATTAATATCGTGATCAATCAGGGTAGCGGTAGGCACCTCTATGATATCTGTAGTATTACCTTCACCCGGCCTAACTTTGTATAGCTTTCCGGACATTTGTATAGACCCTACAACATTACCATTATTCTCGGCAATCGTTACAAAATCCCCTTTCCTCTGACCAAATGCAGCAAAAGAGATTCTATTTTTTTTCCTATTAACATTCTTGGTTTTAAATCGTGATAACTTACCATCTATGAGAACCTCCAACTCATCACCAGTTACTATTTTTCGCAACTCACCATTAAACCTTCCTCTTTTTACTATTGATTTTCTATTTTTCTGAGAATCTTTGAAATCTACCTGATCGGAATTGATTTCCTCCATCAAACGATATTTTCTACCGTCATCTGCCGGCAAATAAAGAGGTAACGTTAACAGCAAACAAAAAATGGATATTAAATAACTTCTCATAGGTCCTCTCCACATTATTCTAATAATGTTTAATATTTATAGGTGGTTCGTGTTGTCGTTTTATTTTTCAGTCCGGCATTAAGCCTCACCAGATATTATGAATCGCAATATAAAATTGCAATAAATTCCCAAAAGCATAGAGCCAAATGCTTCTTAATGTGAACCAATTTTATAGTCAGCCCTATATTGCCATCATCGTTATAGGGTTATGTCAATTGAGGTGATTCGCTAAGTCACACAGGGCCAGACTTGAATGCACTTAGTTTAATACGTGAAGCTTATTGGCATATGATAGGTCAACCACTTATTTTTCAAATGAATTTAATTAAGAGGCACCTCAGAATTTCTGCTTGATCAATAATACTGAACATATATATTCGAGCTGCTCTCGATTAATGTGTCTGAAATTTTATTTTGGTAGGACCCAAACATTATGAGTAATTTTTTTAGCTTGGAGAATAAAGTTGCTGTTATTACGGGAGGAAGCTCTGGGATAGGTTTGAGCACAGCAAAACGTTTTTATTTGGCAGGCGCAACAATTGTTATTGCAGCACGCAGAAGAGGAGAAGAAGTATTGCAGGAGGTTGGGGGAGGGCATTATATACAAACAGATGTTTCTATAGAGCCCCAAGTTGAAGAGCTAATGAAAATGACAGAAAAGAAATATGGGAGGATTGATATCGTAGTTAATTGCGCAGGAATTAATGAGGGCTACGGTTCACTATGCAATAGTAGTTATAGCTATTTTATGAAGAATTTTAAGGTTAATACTTTAGGGGTTTTCTATAGTATTAAGTATTCCGCGCCATATATGAAAAAAGGTGGGGCAATTATTAATATCGCGTCAGTTGCCGGAATATCAGGAGTACCTTATTTGGGGCCATATGTTGCTTCAAAGTCGGCGATCATTGGTATTACCAAAACGGCAGCGCTCGAATTGGGAGACAGGAATATTAGAGTTAATGCAGTATGCCCTACTTCAGTTGATACACCAATGGCTCATGCAAGAGGAGGGAAGCAACAGCTTGCAATGGAAAAAACCGCGGTTCCTTTGCAACGCATAGCAAAACCTGAAGAAATCGCAGCGCTTATACACTTCTTAGCAGCAAGTGACTGTGGATTTATAAATGGTCAAGCCATTAATGTAGATGGTGGTTATAGTGCTGGCCTTTCAATACCGGCTTTTAATGCTCTTTCTAATACTTGAAAGCAATTAAGTTGAGTCTGATGCTAGCTACTCACTAAGAAGTCAAAGCTATTAGTTCTGTTCAATGTGCTGAGAGACAGCCAACCTTAATTCCAGCCGTAGGGATGGAAAGTAAGAACGGCTGAACAATTATGTAAACTGACCACTGCAGTACGCTGACTTGCGTTTAGTCTAAGAATTAGTGAGCGTGGTAAGTTGTGTACAGACTCATGACTGCCATCAATATACCTTGCCATCTCAGATCAGATTTACCGATCCGGAAAATTGGGCGTCCATACTTCGAAGTGATTGGGCCCAGCTGACCACCGCCAACTCTGCGTAGTCAGGGTTAAGAAGTGTATGCGTAAGCGAAACGACAGTGCCAAGTTCACTGCTTCTGAACACAACTTCGACCAATGACGAATTCTTTTGCGGTTCTGTGCCATGTGGCAAGCTGAGATTGCAATGTTCATGGACCTCAAAGCTCAGTAACTTCGGTCTGTCGACGCAACGATATACTCCAGACATTACGCAAGAGCTGCCGTCTGGAGCTGTCATCTCAAAAGCAAAACTCCCGCCAACCTCTGCCGTGAGATTGAGCACGCGCGTAGTGAAACCGTCGGGGCCCCACCATTTTTCAACCATGCTCGGCGTAACCCAGGCAGTAAAGACCGCTTCCGGTGTTGCCCTGACCGTGTAGGAGATAGGTTTGGTTCGAACATTCGCTTGATAGGAAAAATCGATCACGATGATACCTTGTTCTTTTTATCAGGGGGGGGGCCTGCTTTCTGTTAACACTAAAACATATCTTTACTGCGCTCCAGAGATATCATGGCTACTTGGGGCTTATCCTCCTATATTCGGCCGTAAATAGTGACATGTTGACCTAATTTTGTTATCCACTATAGTTACCCTGTAGGCTAACTATAATCAATATGGCAACTCAGTTGTACCTCAGATAGCGCACTCATCAGTGTTTCAGCCCCTGGCAATCATTTTGCCCCGGGAGTACTGATTTAAGAGCTCACGTTGCCCGACAGGAAAGCAGGGGATGTGGCCAACAAACCATGATGGAAATAAAAATGCCGATATTGCTGCTCTCGAAAGCGCCGGTAAAGACGATTTTCAAAATATGACTAGATTGACGGAAAACCGGTCAGGTTAGGCGTTCATAAACAGGACCAACCTCTTATCTCGAAGAGAGGATTATTACAGTCTCCCAAATGTCTTAAGCGGTTGCCCAGGGCGTAATCGAAATTTGGTGGCTCATGATCTTAGGCCAATCATGACCAGTTCAAAATACATGGAGGTTCCTTAAGCATGAATGATAAACAGCCAAGCAGCGAATCAGAGAGCCATACGGTTCATTCTGGCATGAAGGAGTTTTACCACGGCTCCCGAAAAAATCTCAGCCCAGGAGATGTTGTCACGCCCGGCGGCCCATTTGGCATAGCAGGTGACAATGTTGAGACCTTGCATACCTACATGTCGCCCAATTTGGATGCAGCCATATGGGCCGCAGAACTCGCCGAAGGCAATGGACCACCGAAAGTGTATATCGTGGAGACGGAAGGTGATATAGAGGATGCGACCGAGCTTTTAGTTGAGAGTGCACCACGCCACCCTTATATGTCACATCGATCGAAAGGGCGGGTACGAGTTAAATCGGAAGTCCGTGAATGGACTTACTATCACGGAACGCGCGCGGACCTCGAAATGGGAGATATGCTTATGCCGGGAGGTAATCCGAATTTCGGCAAAAAGGCGCTCGGCCATATTTACCTCGCGCGAACACTTGATGCTGCGGTTTGGGGAGCGGAACTAGCGCTGGGTGACGGGCCAGAACGGATTTACATCGTCGAGGCGACGGGTCCAATCGAAGACGACCCCAATGTGACCAATAAAAGGTTTCCCGGTAACCCTACAAAGTCATTCCGGTCTCATAAACCTTTACGCGTTATCGGCGAGGTGAAGGAATGGCAGGGCCATCCTAAGGAAGCGCTAGAAGCCATGAAAGCCGGCATAGCAGAACTGGCCAAACAAGGCATAGGTCCTCTTGATGACTGACTGGATGGCAGGCTTGAACATACTGGCCATAAGCTTTTCACTGATGAACCTGAAAAGTTTTCATTGCCTTGATCGATAAGGTGATCCGGGTTGCTATCGGTATGTCAGCTTTTTCCTGCAGTAATTCTATTTCCACAACGGTGCATCCAAATAACGGCTGGTATAGGGATGGGATGAAGCACTTTTATTAGGGTGATTTTAACGGGCATTACCAAACTGCGGCCATTGCTTAACGATTTTACACCTATATACTTAGTCGAATGGGTAACAATCACGAAAATCTGAATACAGTCTTCCAAGCCTTAGCAGATCCAACGCGCCGCGCTGTCATTCAGCACCTGACCAGCGGACCGGCATCGATCACCGAGCTCGCTAAACCGTTTGAAATGGCACTACCTTCATTCATGAAGCACATTGGTGTGCTGGAGGATGCGGGTTTGATCCGATCCAAGAAAATTGGCCGCGTACGAACCTGCGAGATCAAGCCGAAGCAACTGACAGCTGCAGAAACTTGGATTAATAAACAGACGGCCCAGTGGGAAGGCCGAATGGCACGAATGGCGAGCTTTGTCGAAGCACTTGGCGCTGAAGGACAGGATGATTGAGTACGATAAAGATACAGGGTGCCACATTACAAGGCTGTAGGTCATCCCTCCATCCCAATAGCCGGCTACTTGATCTTCTGTTAAAGAAATAAAGGGCGTGATCGGTTCACATATCGCACCCCATTATGACATTGCCGATCATAGTTGTTATGTCGTTGCGCTTCACTTTGAGCAGATAGAGGTCAATTCTCTTACTCTTTTGCGCCACTAGTAAGTTATCCATTGACCTAACTGTTATTGCTTTTTATAGTTATCCAATCAGCTAACTATTAGTCGGTAGCCTGGGAACCGCTATTAAGCAAAGGGGCTAACATGAGCCAACAGTTATCGCACGACACCATATCCATCAGCAAAACAATCAAAGCACCGGCAGAGCAGGTTTTTTCAGCATGGGAAAACCCAAAAACCCGCTCATTATGGGGGGCACCCTCTAAGGATGAGGCAATCGAGTTTCTTCAAAACGACTTTCGCGCCGGAGGCCTTGACGTACATCGGTGCGGCCAAAAGAATGATCTGCAATTCCGGGTCGAAACACACTACTACGACATCCGTAGGCCGCATCGCCTGCTTTTTACCGAGCGTGTATATACAGACGACTCTTTATTGAGTGCCTCTCTGATCACCGTGGCGATTAGCGAAAATAAGCGCGCGACTGAACTCCAGGTGACGATACAGATCGCCTCTCTGGTCGGTTTGGGAATGATCGACGGAACACGCAATGGATGGCAGTGCGCTCTTTCTAATCTCGCCGCTTACCTGGAAGCAACAAGGGTGGAAGTCGAATAAAGAAGATCAATAACCTATCTCTTCAAGTCTCAATGGTGATTGAAAGCAATAGCCTAAGCACAACTTGCGACGCCATTTTGATCAACAAAATCACCAAGGAAGAACTGTGTGCGAAAAATCATTGTAAACACGTTTGTTAGTCTGGATGGCGTGATGCAGGCTCCCGGTGGTCCAGAGGAGGACACTTCAGGGGGCTTTGAGCATGGTGGATGGGTGGCGTCCTATTTCGATGAAGGTGTAGGTAAATTTATGGGGGATGTGTTCGCATCCCCATTCGAGCTGCTGCTTGGCCATCGGACTTACGATATTTTTGCTGCCTATTGGCCAAAAGTAGCTGCTGATCCTCCACCAGAAGGCGTTGATGATGGCGAAATCCAGATGGCTAAAAAAATCGATGGCACAACACGGTATGTCGCTTCACGCACGAAACCCGAATTTACCTGGGAAGGCAGCGAATGGCTGGGTAATGACCCGGTAGCACGACTTCGTGAAATCAAGGCCAGCAATGGTCCTGACTTACTGGTACCGGGCAGTGCTGACTTTATCCAGACTCTACTCAAAGCAGACCTGGTTGATCAGTTTAAATTGCTGATTTTTCCTTTGATTCTGGGCAAAGGAAAGCGCCTCTTTGGTGCCGGTGTAATCCCTATTGGGTTCCATGTACAACAATCTACGATGACAGACAGTGGCACTATTTGTGTGACCTATATGCGGGATGGAAGTATCACCACTGGAGATTTCTCCCTTCAATAAGATTAGCGCCGGCAGCCCAAATTCATGTTGGCGTAAATGAAAGGAAATTTTGAATGCTGGTTATGGTACTGATCAAAGCTACGGCGGCAAGTGAGGCAGGCAAATTGCCCTCACAGGCTGTTTGTAATGCGATGGACCGCTTTAATGAAGAACTTCTCGACGCCGATATCCGACGCATAGCGGTAGGCCTCAAGCCCACGGCAGAAGGGAAGCGTCTTGTATCTGATGGGAGTGCAATATCAGTAGTTGATGGTCCATTCCCGGAATTCGAGCAACTCGTATCAGGTTTATGGCTTTGGGAAGTACGTGATATTGAAGAAGCGATGGTATGGGCAGCTCGGTGTCCAAACCCTATGGAAGGTGCATATGAAATTGAAGTCCGCCCCCTTTATAAGACTTCAAGTTTAGATGGAATCAAAACGCAGAAGCTGACGTTGAGACAATAGCGAAAGGAGCTCGATAGTTATGCAACCCATCATTTACCTGACATTCAATGGAAACTGCCTTGAGGCGATGACGCATTATGCCGAGACACTCGGTGGCAAGATCTGGGGCACCCTCCTAAATGCAGATGCGCCCAACCCCGAAAGTAGAATGCCCGGTGGCGACGATATGGTTATGAATATGGCCATGACACTGGGCAGTGCCACCCTGATGGCTTCTGATAACTCCCGCGAAATGTACGAGAAACCGCAAGGTTTCCGTATTTTTATTCCGCCTAAATCGCTCAGGGAATTTGATCGTATCTATAACGTATTCTCAAAGGAAGCAAAAGCCATAGATTTGGCCCCCGTCGAAACATTTTGGGCTGAACGTTTTGCTTTACTCACGGATAAATATGGAACGCCATGGATGCTGAATTACGAGGGTTCAAAGACAGAAGCCGTAGGGGAGGGGGCATCAAAATCGGACTCCGGGAAAATGATAGTTTGATAGTGGGTGCGACTTTGCTCGTGCGGGACAACCAATTATGGCCATGATTTCAGATATCGCAGATTATTTTTCAAAAGGTTGTGGACGTTGTGAGCGTTTCGCAACGTCCGATTGCTCAACCCAGAAATGGAAACCTGGCCTTACGGATTTGCAACGGATTTGCCTGAGCATGGATCTGGAAGAGTCCGTTAAGTGGGGGCAGCCTTGCTATATATTTGCCGGTCGAAATATTGTCATCCTGGGGGCATTTCGAGAGGGATTCCTCATTAGCTTTATGAATGCTGCACTGATGAAGGATCATGAGGGTGTTCTTCAAAAGCGAGGCGCGAATACGCAGTATCCGCACATGATCCTCCTGAAGGCCAATGATCAGGTGGAAAAGCTTGCACCAATCATACGGGCTTATATCGAGGAAGCGAAAGGATACGCTAGAGCAGGTATTAAGCCCCAAAGAGCAGAACGCGATATCGAACTCCCTGATGAGCTGGTAGAAGCCATGGATGGAGATCCTGAGCTTGCAGAAGCGTTTCATGCATTAACGCCGGGGCGTCAGCGAAGCTATACCTTTAACCTTAGTTCAGCCAAGAAATCCGCTACACGCATTTCGAGAATAGCGAAGTTCCGCGAAAAAATAATTGCTGGCAAAGGCGCTATGGAACGATAAAAGCGAAGCATGGGTGAACATACCACGACTCACTATCGTGCAGAGCGGTCTTTGGTATAGCGCTGATTTGGCTAAGCGGTCCTAGACAATATTTTTCATGCTGAGTGAGGTAACAGAACATCCTCTTCGGGAGGAACGGAGGCCGTCATTCATGACTAATACAACAGGAGCAGGGATCTTTATCGAACCTGAACGCGGACGCAGTTACGATATGGGGCGCATTG
This sequence comes from Microbulbifer variabilis ATCC 700307, assembly GCF_000380565.1. Taxonomy (GTDB): domain Bacteria; phylum Pseudomonadota; class Gammaproteobacteria; order Pseudomonadales; family Cellvibrionaceae; genus Microbulbifer; species Microbulbifer variabilis. Next base: position 19,119 of record NZ_AQYJ01000025.1, on the reverse strand, counting down.
CAGCAATTTTCAAAGCTGACGGTGAAGAGACCGCAAATCAATGCTCAGTGTCGGAATGGTGGATTGAGCCGAACACCAAAGGCTTCGGCGCGCACTCACATGAGGCTGAGATCGAACTGTTTTATGTGTTGGAAGGCACCATGTCTTTCCTGGTAGGCCAGCGGTGGCGCGATGCAAAAAAAGGCACTGTCATTTTGATCCCCCCCGGCGTCCAGCACGACTTTGAAAACCGTAGCAATCAACGCACCGGCGTTCTCAACGTTTACATTGGCGGACCATTTGAGATGAAGATGCCCAAAATCGTCGAATGGTTTGCAGAGCATCCGACGGAGGATGCGATATGACTGTAAATACCAAAGATTTTTATTAGAGCAAACAATCAAACTGTCCAAAACATAGGAGAATACATATGACCGAACTCGTAAACTGCCTGTGGTTTGACTATGGCGAAGCAAAGAAGGCGGCAGAATTCTACGCTGCAACTTTTCCAGATAGTCATGTAGACCGAGTTAATCGAGCGGTGACAGACTATCCCGGCGGTCAGGAAGGCAGTGAACTGACTGTCGAATTCACCGTACTCGGGCGCAAGTTTATTGGCGTGAACGGCGGCCCGCGTTTCACACCAAATGAATCGGTTAGTTTCATGGTTATCACCGGGAATCAGGAAGAAACCGACCGCTACTGGGAGGCGATCATCAGTAATGGTGGGCAGGAAAGCGCCTGCGGTTGGTGCAAGGATCACTGGGGCCACTCGTGGCAAATTACACCGAGACAACTTCTGGATCTGACAACGAACTCTGATCGTGACAAGGCGAAGCGTGCCTTTAAGGCGATGATGTCCATGAGTAAGATCGATATCGCCACGATCGAGGCGGCGGCCGAGGAGGTATGAGTTCATGGGGAAGTACTCTTCTCAACTTAACTCAAGATCTGGAGCTGATTATGGCTTTAATTCAGAGCAGGAAAACTAAGGAGATCTCCGGAGTCGTCCGGCAGATCCTGTCACCAGAGGCCTGGAAGGATGAACTCGCTGAACTCCGCAAAGCAGAAAAGGAGCTGACCCGAGCGCACGACCGGCTGGCAGAAAAGCGACGGTATTCGGGTTGGGTGAAGATCGAACAAAATTATGCCTTTGCGGGTCCAGGAGGCACTGCGACTCTGGCTGACTTGTTCGATGACCATTCACAACTAATCGTTTACCACCATATGTTGAAACCCGCTGATCCCAGCCCGTGCGAAGGCTGCTGCATGGTCGCCGATCAGATCCCTCATCTTGCCCATCTGCATGCCCGAGACACCTCTCTCGTCTTTGTTTCAAAAGCACCGATCGTTGAGATAGAGGCATTCCGGAAACGTATGGGTTGGGCAATCCCCTGGTATGAAACCAAGGACAGCTTCAACGCTGATTTCGATGTGGCTACCGGATTTGGTATCAACGTTTTCTATCGCGATGGAGAGGACCTCTATCGAACCTATTTCACTAACGGCCGAGGTGTCGAAACACTTGGCACGGTGTGGACTCTTTTGGATATCACACCGCTCGGCCGTCAGGAAAACTGGGAAGAGGCTCCCGACGGCACTCAGCAGACACAGCCGTATCATTGGTGGCGGAGGCACAACGAATATGGCTAATACGGGTGCCCGCCACACATCATCCAGCTACAACGGGAAGGATTCATCTGCTCATTTAAAAAAAGGGGTTAGCGGTATTCAATGGCGGTCTGCTCGCGGGCGTGCTGAATATTGGTTATGCACTTTATGCTGCAGTTGATTGCACGCGATCTCAAGGTTGCATTTTACGATTGTTGCTCAAGATTATGCTTGCGCTTGTTTAGGAGAAACAGGATATGAGGCGTTTAGTTGTTTGGAATGTGATGACGTTGGACGGGTACTTTGAAGGCACTACGCCCTGGGCGCTGGACCATCACGGAACCGTGTGGGGCGACGAGTTAGAAGCTTTCTCTCTTCAGCAGGGCGATGAAATCGGCACCTTGTTGTTTGGACGTCGCACCTACGAGGGGATGGCCAGTCATTGGCGGAATGAAACCGGGGCGGTTGCGGACATGATGAACTCACTTGAGAAAGCTGTCATCACGCGCACACTTGAGACCGCCGATTGGTCAAACACTCGCCTTTTAAAAGGCGAGGCCGTCGAACACGTTAGCAAGCTGAAGAAGGAGACAGGGAAGAGAGATATCTTCGTTTTCGGAAGCGCAGACCTTGTGGCTACTCTGCTCGCAAGGGGCTTGGTAGACGAATACCGGATATGTCTTGCACCCATCGTACTTGGAGCAGGCTCACCTCTCTTCAAAGCTGACGCCATCCAGAAGAATTTCGAGCTCATGCGGGCGGACACCCTTAAATCGGGCGGGGTGATCCTTCGCTACAAGTGCCAGCAGAAAGGTAGGGAAGTATAACAAATGGCAAAGTTTCTACTTTCTTTAGGGCGCATTAAGCCTTCAAGGAAATCCGTAGAATACTTGTATTCCAGCTGTCATATGGATTGATCGGTACAGTTCTAATAGCCGTCTATCTTATACCGGTGTAATCACCAATATTTATAATATTATGATAAGGCATTAACCTTTTTGGTTACCACTTGATTCGGATAGAAAGCGATACGACCATTAATTACTTTGGCAAAGTCAAATGCGGCTTTGTAGGTCCATGTAATAGTTGAAGTAGCTGGAGCGGACAATGGGGTGTCTTTCCCTCAATAGGGATAAGATTGGGGGTCAACCCATGATTATCATGCGGATCATCGTTGTCAAAGCAATATTGATAATTTCTTTTTCACTACTGTAGCTTCAAATATCTCATCGCTTGACTTATTGGCCATCCCATAGCAGATATGCAATGCAAGAGATATGTCCCCTCAGGTGGCAAAAGCGCGCATAAGGAGCTTACTCCCACAGGGCAAACAACTGAGGTCGCCTCTTATCAGGTCAGCTATTGAAAGCAGACATATCCCAGGAACCTCATATAATCCTAGATACATATTGATGTAAGTCCTGATATTTATGGCCATGGATCTATCGAGTAAGCTCGATTGTGTCCATTTGGGAAACTCTGTTCCTCTAATTAAGAGGATTATCAAATTAACACTGTGCACTATGGTAGATCACAAGTTTTGAACATTAACTAAATGCTTTAGGAGCTTGAAATGAAAACAAAACTTATCTTACCAATGATTCTATCCAATATGCTAAGTGGCATAGCGGCTGGCATCATGATCTATGTGTCTGGGGGCAACCCGATTTGGATAGGGGCACTTTTAGCAACTTTGCCTTTACCATTTTTCTTGATGGTAATAACAAATGTGTTCAGTATTTCAAGAACGTCAGAAAGATTACCGGTTATTCAGGTGATTAACTTTGCAGGTATTGCATTAGTTGCCTATACACTTTATTTCAATCAGGCTCCACTATCTTTGCTTCAATATGTTTCTGTTGCAATTACTGCTCTGGGCTTTGTGTCTCTTCATTGGTATATATGGTCATTTTCCTACTACAACCGTGGAAAGAGCAAAGCTATATCAAAAGGTCAGAAACTGCCTGAAATGCATTTTAATCGACTGGATGGAACTGATGTCTCTTCATCATCTTTTGGTGGGACCAAAACGCTATTGGTTTTCTTTCGAGCAAACTGGTGCCCATTCTGTATGAACCAGTTAAAAGAGGTAAAGAAGTATGCTGAAAAGTTGAAGCAATATGATGTGAGTGTGAAATTTATTTCAAATCAGGGCTTCGACAATTCACAAAATCTTGCGCGGAAACTTGACTTGCCTAATCACTTTGAAATTCTTCAAGATGAAGATCTGAAGGGAGCAAAAATTTTAGGTATTGAAGACATTGATGGTTCCCCTGTGGGAATGCCTGGGTATCCTAAAGATACGGTTATGGCGACAGTGATAGCTTTAGATGAAGAGGGTAAGGTGCTATTTGGCGATGAGACAGATAATTATCGGAGACGCCCAAACCCTACAACATTCCTACATGTTTTTGAAAGCTCAAAGCCGCAGACTTTAAAAGCTACCCCAACTCTTAAAAGTACTGCATAACAAAGCTTCTATTGATGTTTTTATAGAGGTTTTCTATTGGCCCATGGAGAGCGAAGGATCAGTTTCTAGCTAGCCACATTATTGGAGATTCGGAAATATTAACTGGATCAGGTAAAGATAGTGAGAGTGCCTTCAAATCAGCGGATATCGATTATATGAAGCAAGAATATTCTATCGAGCTAAGCAACAGGCATATCTTGTATCAATTGGTACATAGAAGACTATCACCTACTCATTTACCCCTTTCTATAATAGAGAGGGGTTTTTCTTTGTTAAGATTAGAATGCCTTATAATCAACATATATTGGATAGCATTATGGAGTTTAATTTTCCAAATCGTGACGGCGTAGAATTAAAGGGTAAATTAGAGAATTCCGCCGGGAATCCAAAGGCCTATGCAATTTTTGCTCATTGTTTCACATGCTCAAAAGATATCATTGCTGCGAGCGCTATTAGCAAATCATTAACTAGTAAAGGAATATCAGTATTAAGATTTGATTTTACTGGGTTAGGCAACAGTGATGGAGATTTTTCCAATACCAATTTTTCATCTAATGTTGAGGACTTGCTTAGTGCTTACAATGAAATTGAAAATCGCTTTGAAGCACCCAAATTGCTAATTGGCCATAGTTTTGGTGGTGCTGCCGTATTAAAAGCTGCTGGTATGTTAAAGACAGCCAAAGCTGTTGTTACTATAGCCGCTCCAAGTGATGTTAAACATATCCAGCATATGTTTAAAGATGAGCTCGATAACATCAATAAAACAGGACAGGCAAGAGTGGTGCTTGCTGGCCGAGAGTTTACACTAAAAAAGCAGTTTATCGATGACATCAATGAAGCAGACATCTTGGTAAACCTTAAGGAATTAAGGAAAGCCTTACTAGTTATGCATTCACCACTAGATAGTACTGTCTCTATTGATCATGCTGCAAAAATATTTGGCGCTGCGCACCATCCAAAAAGTTTTATTTCCTTAGATAAAGCCGATCACTTGCTTATGAAGAAATCAGATGCTGAATATGTCGGCAATGTTATTGGAGCCTGGGCTCAAAGATATGTTAGTTAATATGACATATAATAGAGAATAATGTTGGAGCTGAGAATCCAATAAAAATGGGGACTCGTCTGCTAAGGATTAAGTTGTAGTGCTGAGCTTTACAGACTTCCTGGAACCTTTGGATCAAACAACAGAGCCAGCACCAGATGGTATTTGGATTATTACATTTAGTATCCGGAAGCTTAATTAAGCTCATTTTTCAAAAAATCGATGAAAACTCTGGTTTTTGCAGGCATAGCTCTCCCGCTAGGAATCAGTGCGCTAACAGGTGGGCCAGGCACCACTTTCTCCGGAAATAACTCAACAACTTCTCCACTCTGAATAGAAGAGTCGAGTGCTTTATCGTATACCTGGGCTATACCCATACCAGAAACAACTGCGTCTATTAAAGTTCGTCCATCTCTAAATATTGCCAGTGGGGAAGGGGAAAACTCAATAATTGAACCATCATTTTCTCGAAATGACCAGGCTCTCACTTTTCCAGTAGGTGCTCGAAATACAAGCGCGTCATGTTCTCTCAGCTCTTCTAAAGTCTTAGGTTTACCTTTTTGTGATAGATATTTTGGCGAAGCACACAGGATACGTTTGGATTCGCACAATGTTTTTGCGATAAAAGAACTATCTTCTAGTTTACCGATTCTCACAACGACGTCCCATTCACCTCTGATAGCATCTTCTAGGCTGTCTGAAAGAGAAACCTCGACAGTAACCTTGGGATGTAACTGCGTGAAGTTTTTTAAAGCACTTACAATATTTCGACCAATTCCTATCGGTAAATTGATACGTAAGCGCCCAGCGGGTTCATCCTTTCTAGCATTCAGCAGTAACCTAGCGTCATTGATTGTTTCAATCGCATGTTTAGCGGCATCAAGAAATATCTTGCCTTCTTCTGTCAACCTGATACTGCGTGTTGTTCTGTTGAATAACTTAAGGCCCAATTCCTCCTCAAGCTTCTTAACGGCCTTACCCGTGCCTGATTTGGTTGAGTTCAATGATGCTGCAGCTTTTGTAAAGCTCCCATGCTCGGCTACAGCGATAAATACGACTATCTCGTTCAAATGAGCTTGCTGAAACATTGATTGTGTCCTTCGTGGATACAATGAGTTTCAAAATAGCATGTTTATAGCACATTTCAAAGTAACTAATCTTCTCGATAGTGGCTTGGCGTAGATACTTACTTGAAGGCTAATTCAAGAGTCATGTTCGTAACCTTTTGGTTACATCGGAGTTTACCCATCGCCCCAGGCTGAAAATTTAAACGATTAGAGGAATAGATTATGTCTCTTCAAGAGAAACTAGATGCTTTTAAAGAGGTGTTTAAGAAGCAGGCCCCAGCAGGTGCGCTCGAAGCCTTTGCTCGGTCCTCCAAGGAATTGGCTGATAGTGGTCAGGTTGAGCAGTCAATCAAAGTAGGAGAGAAAGTCCCACATTTTGCATTGCAAGACTCTGAAGGCAAAGAAGTTGTCTTGGATGAACTCCTCGCTAAAGGCCCCGTCATTCTAACTTTTTATCGCGGGGTATGGTGCCCTTACTGCAATATTGAGCTGCGGGCACTGGAAGAGGTTGCCGACGAAATCAGAGCTCGTGGTGCAACTCTGGTAGCTATTTCCATGCAAGGCCCCGCTGAAAGTCGTAAATCCCAGCGAGATAACAAATTGAGCTTCCCAATTCTTACTGACCAGGGAGGAGAACTCGCTGCCAAGTTTGGTATCCGCTGGACATTGCAACCCTATGTAATTGAGTTCCACAGGATGTTCAAAGTCGAACTCCCAATCATCCACCGTGATGGAGAATGGAATTTACCTATGCCCGCAAGATATGTCATAGGTACTGATGGAGTTATCACCTATGCGGAAGTCAATCCTGACTATACACGTCGTCCTGAGCCGAATGACCTATTTCCAGTGCTTGATAAGTTGAGTCAGTCTACGGCTGCATAGTGGGACAACATCTGTACCTCTTTAACACAAAACAAGTGCCAAAGAGGTACAGAGCAATTTGAGATAATTGCTTTGATGGTTCAAAACTTTGTGGATATTCAATGCAATTTTATATCGAGCAATATAAAGGTAAAGCTCATGGTCAATTTTACAAGATACACAATTGAAACAGCTCCAGATGCCTCTAAAAAAACCCTAGAAGCCGCTAAGAAAAAAATGGGGTTTGTGCCCAACCTAATGGCCACCATGGCTGAATCACCCGTAATGGTAGAGAGCTATCTAACGCTTATGGAGCTATTTGATAAATCTCGTTTGAGTGAAACAGAGCGGGAGATAATCTTGATGACAAATAGTCGCCTGAATGGGTGCACCTACTGTATGGCTGCACATACGGCAGTTTCCAAAATGGCTGGTGTTGATAAGGAGGTAGTCAAGGCACTACGCAACGGCACGCCAATTGGTGATCCTAAGCTCGAGGCGTTACGGACTTTCTGCATCCTTATCAATGAGAAACGTGGATGGGCAACAGAAGAAGAGGTTGAGAGGTTTCTCGCAGCTGGTTATACCAAGGAGGCTGTTTTAGAAGTGATTGTTGGCACCAGCCTTAAAGTGCTCTCAAATTATTCCACTCACAATCTTAAAGTCAGTCTTGATGATGCGTTTTTGCCTATGGCCTGGAGTAAGAATATGGATTCAGCTAGCTAAGATACAACTTAAGACGCATCATCTTCACAATCCTTACCAGAATCAGACTTAATGAAGAGGGCGAACCAACAAAAGTAAAGCATCTATAAAATGGGACGCCCTTGGCGTATCAGGTCGATTGCTTGTGATGGTAAACCACTCCGATACGCCATTTTTTTAAAATCTTGATATGCCAGATATAGTTATATCCCGCTCCCTCCCATAAAAAAAGCAATAATCAGGGAGATGAGGCCAAGCGAGGTAAACTGTACGGCAGCTTTCCTGAATTTTGGTACAGCAAAAGCAACTACCAATCCGCTGATCAAACTAAACACCAGGCTTGCCCCCAACATAATTGCCGACAACCAAAACACAGGTCCGGCATGCCCCTTGTGAATCAGTAAAAACTGATGCCAGAGGTCATGCTCCTTGATGTGGAGGGTAGCCCCATTTTGGTCTTTGTTCGGCTCTAGATAAACTTCCCGTTTGTAGCCATACCAACCGATGTATTCATCTTCAAGATAAAAATCCGAGGGCAGGGCGATTTGTTTGGGCTCGATAAGTGGGGAAACAACACCCAGGGTTTCTGTCTCGCTTTTGGGTAATCCTTCAGGCAATGAGAGAGTATATTCATATTCTTCTTCAGCACCGCCTTTTATATCGAAAAGATAAAGTACACCAGTGGCAATGTATAATATTGCAATCGGTAAAAAAAAGCAGGAAAAGTAGGTGTGGAGCTTGATCCACAATAAACGGTTTCTGGATTTCATAAGCAATAAAGGACGCAATACAAGTGCATTGCGCCCTGATAGTAAATAAAATAATTAGAGGAAATTAGAATCTGTAGTCTACCGATAGTCGAATATCTCGACCTGCCTCATAAATGCCAGCTACGTTACCAAATCCAGGGATATCGCTATAATCCGCTACGCTGGAGTGATCCCGGTAATGCTCATTAAACAGGTTTTGCACCGCTAAATTCACATTTAGGCGATCATCTGCCCCAGGTTCCCAATGCAAGTAAAGATCGTGTACTTGGTAACCTGGCTTATCGACCTTTTGGGTGGTGTCGACTTCGTCGTCAACTTCTACTGAGCGATGTAAGACTTCAATATCATTCAAGTCCTGTACCAGGGTGAAATTCCAGCCCAGCTCCAACTTAGTTGTAATCGCGTAGCTGGCAGTCAGGTTCCATGTATCACCACGAGCATTCGCCAAACCGTTGTGTTCATATCCCTCTACAGTCTCTCCATTCAGCTCCGAATCATTGTGATTAAATGCGGCGCTGATGCTTAGCTGATCCCACACATAAGAGGCACTGAGTTCAAATCCTTCAGTCTCAAGTTCACCAATATTTTCGTAGTAAACTGGACGCCCTACCTGATCAAAAATAACGTCATCGATAGCACTGCGGTAGATAGCAGCTTTTAGCCCAAGGCCATCCTGGCTATATTCTAACCCAAGCTCGGTATTGTCGACGGTCTCAGGATCCAGGTCAGGAGCGAGTTCTGCCGACCAAAGTGTAAATCCATCTCCAACCTCCTTGCCACGCATCGCTGTTGCATGGCCCACGGTGAGGGTGAGCGCATCAGTAAACGAGTAGCTCATACCAATATTGGGGCTGAAGCCCTGGCTATCGGCTTCATCATCATGGGTTACCTGCTCCAACTCATACTTGTCGTAGCGCAGTCCAAAACTCAGTAACAGAGCATCTGTAGCCTGCCAATGATCCTGAATATAGGCACCGCGAACCTGGCCTTCTTCAAGCCAGGAATAGAGCCCCCCCTCCAGGCCTTCCACTTCATCCTCTCGGGCCTCTATACCGTAGTTGATGGTGTGCTGGCCGATACTACTGGTATTGCGCAAATCAAAGCCAAGGGATTCCACGGAAGCCCTGTAATCGTATAGCTCCCGCCATGCCTCTGATTTTGTGTGGTAAACCGTTGTTTCCAGATTGATCAGTTCATTGAGTGAAAACTGGTGGTTAACGACAAATGTCTGTCGTTCAGTTTCCATTGGGTAGAGAATGGCTCTCTGGAGGGCGGGCCAGTTGGGGTGCTTGCTGAATTCCCCGGACTCTTCCCGCTGTTCAAAGCTGACACTCAGTTTTTGATCTTCAGATAAATTGCCACTCAATTTTATAAATGCGAGATCCTGGTCGGAGGCTGTGCCATAGATAGTGTCACCGTCGCCATCCTCCATATCATCGCGATCAACCGTCACAAATGAACCCAGTAGTCCCCAGCTGTCAGAGAGCTTGCCATAAACTGAGGCACTGGCCTTTTGGCCATCATTACTGAATAAACCGCCTTTCACCATTGCGCCAAGCTGTTCACCTTCATCAAGCAGATCATCGGCATCTTTGGTCTCAAAGCGGATTGCTCCTCCAATTGCACCGGCCCCGCTGGTAGCCTCGCCCGCTCCAGCTTGCACCTCAACTTTTTCCAACAACTCTGGTTCTATCGATACCCGGCCTATATGGTGGAAAAGGGTGCTGGTTTGTGGGGCACCATCAACGGTTACATTGAGAAGGGTGTCTTCCATACCGCGGATGTAAATTTTTTGAGCGATACCCAGCGATCCACCTACAGATACGGACGGTATCTGGCGAAAAATATCGCTAAGATCATTTGCCTGCTGCTTATCGAGTTCTTCAGGTGTGATTTCGGTATCTGTGGCGACGCCGACAACTACCACGGTTTCTAAAGGTTCTTCAGTCGGACCTTCTTGCTGCGTCTGCTGGGCTTGGCTGATACCAGAAGCCAGAGCGCTGGATATCATAAAGGGGACTAACGCGTATTTGTTGTGAGAAATGTTGCGGGCCATTTCGCTGTCCTTCACAGAGTCACTTATTTGCAAATGCGAATTATTCCTATTGGCACTTATGAAGTACAGCGGTGTTGCATTTGTTACATTTGATTGCTTCAGGCTTTTCTAAAGTCCTGGCCTATGCGGGCTCCAAGCACATCGGTGGTTGAGCCGGAAGAATGATCCTCATACACAAGCCCCCGGCAGGGCGGTTGGAGGCCACCACTGTAGCGCCCACACTGTTTAGTTGGCGCCGCGCCAGGGCTAGACCAAGGCCAAAATTCTTGGATTTCGATGTACGCGACTGATCCACCCGGAAAAACGGTTTAAAAATGCTGTCCAATAATGCTTCTGGGACTCCGGGCCCAGAATCTTCAACATCAATAACAAAGTTTCCATCCCGGTTTCTCTCAAGAAGGACGTGGACGGTCTGCCCCTCCGGTGTATAGCGCATTGCGTTGCGCAGTATATTTTCCAGGGCCTGGCCAACCGCTTGGTGATTGGAATGTTTTATTTCCGCAGAGTCTGGCAAGTAGGTACAGATAGTGCGATCGGGGAATTCAAACCGGGCATCCTCCACAATCACATCGATAAGATCTACCAGATCTAGATTTTCAATGCCTGCGGAAGGCTGCTCGTTGTCCAGCCAGGCAAGGGTAAGCGTATCTTCCACCAAGCGCCGTATATGGGAGGACTCCCGTTGAATGCGCTGGATATTTTTGTCATCTGAATGTGAAGTGCTGGCACTTTCGATAGCAATATCCAAGCGAGTGAGAGGGGTTCTCAGTTCATGGGAGAGATCTGCAATCAACTGGCGTTGATTGACAATTTGCTCACCAATACGAGCGGCCATCTGATCAAAGGTTTTTGCCAGTTGGGAAATCTCATCGTCGCGATTGCCCAGTTGGCGATGTACACGTATATCGAAGTTGCCGCGGCTGAACTCCCGAGTTGCCTGCTCCAGTTTGCGCAGGGGGTTCATAATGTGGCGGTAGAGCAATAGAGAGACTAAGGCCAAAATCCCCATGGGGAGGAGTATTTGAAGCACCAGCCGGGTAGTTTGCCAGTAGCCGCCGGGGCGCATTCTATCGGGAAGGAGTATCAACAGGCTGGTTTGCTTAGTTACAAAAGGGATTTCCATCACCGGATTATCTTCAAAATACAGGTGAACCTTCCATTCAACATCGCGGCCCAGGTTGTATCCGATATAGCGATGCTCGTTACCCCTCTCACCAGCGATATGTGTCACTTCATACTGCGTAACGGTGGCCCAGGTATTCTCCTGTTTCTGCAATGCTTTTAGCCACCGATCTAACTTCGAATTATCGCCAGAGAGAAAAAGTGCTTCGGCCTCCTGACCCCACTGCTTCAACTCCTCCCGATGAGATGGCTCAAGCAGGCTCATCTGCTCCTCAGTACGGATGGTCAGGGAGTTGATCGTGTAAAAGAGGGCGACTATACCTGCGGTAATTAGGAGGCAAAGCTTCCAAAGGAGTTTGCGGCTCATTTTAGACAATACCCCTTGCCGTGTACTGTCTGCAGCCGGTCTCCACGCCAACCTGCACAGGCCAACTTACGTCTGATCCGACTTAAATGCATATCCAAGCTGCGATCATAAGCACCTAAAGTGCGGTTGAGAACCTGTTGAGAAAGGTATGCTTTACTCAGGACCTCCCCCCGATGCACCGCCAGCTCCCACAGCAGCTTGAACTGGATAGCAGTGAATTCAATCGCCAATTCCCCGGCAAAAGCTTGCTGAGCATTTAGGTTGAGATGGAGGTTATCGATTTCCATATGGTTGAGAGTTTCTGCCTGCACAGGCTGGCTCCGGCGCAATAAGGCCTCAATCCTTAATAGCAGTTCAGTCTTATTAAATGGTTTAGCCACATAGTCATCCGCCCCTTGGCGCAGTCCAGTGATCCTTTCCTCCTCGGCCCCCATAGCCGTTAGGATTATGACCGGCACTTGGTTTGTCTTGCGTAATATTTTAAGCAAGGAAATACCGTCCATTTCTGGAAGCATCAAATCGAGCAAAATTAACTGATGTTGTTCCTTCGCAGCTTGCAACAGTGCGCTATTGCCGTCATAGCAGGCATTCACCCGATACCCCGCGCTCTGGATCATTTCACTGAGTTGATTATTGAGCTCACGATCGTCTTCAACGATCAGGATATTGAATTGTGCAGGCGGTTTTTGGCTCATTGTGACATCGGCTGAAAATAAACTCTTTGAACGCCAAATTACCACAATGGGCAATGTCTAAATACAACTACCCGCTCAATGATCTCATCCTCTTGGTTAGAGATACCCCTTAAAGCTTTTCAGTCCTCTCGTGGCTGACTTTGGAATAGGGGTAGTGTAATTTTCAGCCGCTTTTGTAAAGTGGCTGTGATCGTTAAGCTTTTGTTCGCTTTCACTGATATATATGAGTTGATGTTTAGTGTAGATAGGTACTCGGCTAGGCGTTTCTCGTAAATCAAAGTCCTTAAGTGACAAAAAAATCAATGATTTTCTAAGCCTAATTGAGAACCATAAGCTCTTTTCAATATCTGGACTCTGAGGAACTGGGGTAGGCCAAAACCTACCCATGGGCGCTTACAACTCCGATTGAGGTGGAGCATATCTATTCGACGGATCGGTTTTAACGGCTTGTCTGGAGGTTCCTTTAGTGAAGAGTTCCCCATCACTAAACCAGTGAAACAATATCAAAGAGATTCCAAAAAATCCGAAAGTATCTAGTTTCCAAGTTCCCTGTACAACAAGCGTCAGTTGCTGGAACAGCAATATAGAAATGGACGCAAAGTATGCCCATTTCTTATTCAGAAATAGAGCTGGCATTACCAGCAACCAAAGTACAAGTTGAGAAGTAAAGGCATACAAAATTACAGGACCGTGGATCTCGGAATATCTGTCCTTAGCAAGAATGTTCATTGCGAGCATTCCTGTCGCCAAAAGAGAAGTTAAAATAACGTAGGTTTTTCTCAAAAAATTTTTCATTGGTACAAACTACAACTTAACAATATAAATGCTGAAAACTAAGTGGAGTATCGACAAACACGGAATTCACTACCCTTGGTGGGTGTCGCTAATCATTATTTTAACAATCCTCTAAGATTGGTCCATGCCGTGGAGTTGTTTCGTTCAAAAAGGCGTTATCGAGTTGGACTTGATACAAGACCCAACATGGCGAGACTCCATTCACAGCTCCCGGCAACGCTCAATGATCTAGAGAGTACAGGCGCATAATCCGGACCCACTCCCCGACAAACCCGTAAGACGCGTATCGCGTATTGAAGGCCAAGGCTGCTAAGTCGAAGTTCCTTTAAGTTGAAATGTTGAGGAAATATCAACAGGAACTCTTTGCTATCTCAGATGTGAAAGGCAACTTTTTACCCTACTAAGGCGGCTTCCCAACTACTGGCAATTCTAGTTAAGAAAAATTATTTTGATATGATATAACATTATATTATTTCAACGAAAGTGAATCATAATTTTTTTCATAAGAGTTTTATTAACCTCTTTCCTTGGCATCCCCCGTGAACCACATCACGATTTTTTTGCGGAAAATTACACATCACTTAAATTTTTTATGAAAAGTTTAAATTTGTCGCTGTAGGTCACGTCACTTTCAGAGTCTTCGATGAGGACAATATTTGCTAAGTCGTTATAGATTCGCACCAAAAATGAAACAGTGGTGCCAACTTCGCCCTGGCTAACTAAATAATCCTAAATTGAGCAGTTTTTGGGTTTACCTTTTAGCGAATTTATTTAGCTAAGACAGGGCGGTTCAGAAGTATCCAAATATCAAAATATTTTTTGATACTTGGATAAAAATAACTTCGGAGAAACCACAATAATGAAATCATCATTGAAAATTCTTTTGCAAAAGACAGCTCTGGCAAGTGCAATTTCGTTACTTTGTACAGCGCCTTTCGCTGCCCATGCGGAAGAGGCGGACAACACACTGCTGACTGATCGCATCATTGTGAAGTACAAGGAAAGCGCTAAGGTCGGACGGGCTACGATCATGGCAAAGGAAACGGTAGAAAAAGCCTCCCGTCGTGCCGGCCATAAAATGCAGCACCTACGTCGTATGGCTACTGGCGCCCAGGTAATGCGCCTGGAAGGTCGGAAAAATAGAGCTGAAGTAAACGCAATTATCGAGCGATTGAACCAGGACCCGGATGTTGAATACGCAGAACCGGATCTGATCATGCGAGCGATGGCTGTACCCAATGACCCAAGCTATCTCAATCAGTGGCACTACTATGAAACCACCGGCGGTTTGAATCTTCCATCAGCCTGGGATGTCACCCAGGGCAATGGGGCAGTGGTTGCAGTGCTCGATACTGGTTATCGTCCCCACGCCGACCTGGCAGACAATATTCTGCCGGGCTACGATATGATTTCCGATACCTTCGTCTCAGTGGATGGCGATGGCCGCGATAGTGATGCTACCGATCCCGGTGATTGGTATAGTTCTGGAACTTGCGGCGATAGCTCTTCAAGCAACAGCAGCTGGCACGGCACCCATGTCGCTGGCACTATCGCTGGGGTTACCAACAATAATATAGGCATTGCCGGTGTCGCCTACGAGGCCAAGATAGTCCCAATACGTGTACTCGGCCGTTGCGGGGGCTATACCTCAGATATTGCCGATGGCATGATCTGGGGCGCCGGCGGTTCTGTCAGTGGCCTGCCGAACAACGCCAATCCTGCCCAGGTGCTTAATCTGAGTCTTGGCGGCGGCGGCAGCTGCGGCACTACCACGCAGAATGCCATCAATACCGCTCGCAGCCTCGGCGCTACCGTTGTTGTAGCCGCCGGTAATAGCAATACTAATGCAAGCCAATTTACCCCTGCGAACTGTAATGGGGTGATCTCAGTCGCTGCGACTAATCGCAGTGGCGGCCGTGCTTACTACTCTAACTACGGCAATGTGGTAGACGTTGCAGCGCCAGGAGGAGCACAGAGCTTCGCCAACGATTCCGATGGCATTCTTTCCACCTATAACAACGGCACCACTGACCCCGGCAGTGACAGTTACTATTACATCCAGGGCACCAGCATGGCTGCGCCCCACGTTGCAGGCGCTGCGGCATTGCTTTATTCCGTAGACTCCAGTCTTACACCAGACGAAGTCGAATCAATTCTCACGAGCACCGCGAGGAGTTTCCCTGCTTCGTGCAACAGCTGTGGTACCGGTATAGTCGATGCAGCTGCGGCCGTAGCCATGGCCAACGGTGGTGATGGTGGCGGTGGTGGTAACGATGGCGGAGAACTCGAAAACGGTGTCACTGAGACCGGTATCCAGGGTAGCAGTGGTGAGGAAATTTACTTCACCCTGGATGTCCCCGAAAATGCCACGGACCTCTCCTTTAAAATGTCTGGTGGAAGCGGCGATGCTGACCTCTATGTTCGCTTTGGCAGCGCACCGACTACCAGCACTTATGACTGCCGCCCCTACACATCAGGTAACAACGAAACCTGTGACATCGCTAACGTACAGGGCGGAACTTATCACGTCATGGTGCGTGGCTATAGCTCTTTCTCCGGCGTGAGCCTCGAAGGTAGCTACACCGGAGGTAACGGCGGTGGCGGTAGCGATAACTGGGAACAGACTGGCCTTACTGGTTCCAGCAACAGCTGGCAGCACTTCACCATTGATGTTAATAGCGGAGCCTCAACGTTGAGCGCCGTTATGGAAGGTGGCTCTGGCGATGCTGACCTCTACGTGCGCTACGGCCAAGAGCCTTCCCGCACGGCATATGACTGCCGTCCCTACGAATGGGGCAATGATGAAAGCTGCAATATCAGCAATCCAGATGCAGGCACCTGGTATATCAGCATTCGCGCCTACTCAGACTACTCCGGCGTTACTCTTAGCGCTAGTGCTCAGTAATTAGGCTGACACCCGCCCTATAGTTAGTTTTCTGTAGGGTGGGTCCATACCAGTTCCGGCCCAGGTAACTGTGATCAAATAACATAAAAGGCGACCAATATAGCCCAATACCAGTCAGCTAAGCTGACTGGTATTTTGTTAGGGCATAGCGCATCGACTATTTCTTTACAGCACTTGGAAATTACACTCTTGTCTTATTGGCAGGACGAAGGCCCGGCCATACTGAGGTTATCGTTTCCGAGTGTATCGCGACATATTGCTCCAACTTAATCACCTAGCGTGCCGTAGTCACTACAGCTGGACACATAGGGTAGCCTTTACATGCTGTATCTAGCGTCGCACTTTACTCACATCATCATGACAGAAATTTAATGAGTACAAGCTCCCTCACTCTAATCTTCAAAGCTTCCTCGAGAACACCATATAATTTAATAGAGCATCTCATAATCAAGTAGAAAAATAGGAGCAATAGTTTGTACATAGCAATCCTAAATGAAGATTACCGAAATCAAGTGGCAGCACTTGCTGACGATTGCCCGAAGAGTAAAAACCTCATCAAAAGTCCCTAGTAAAATCTCAATGACAAAGTCGACACCTACAAAAATCAGATACTATCTAGTTAGTCTATTCAGAGGCGTAAGCCAAGTCATCCTTCAAAAAAACGCATTAAGTGGTGTTTTATTCTTATCCGGAGTAGCAGTTAATTCGGTTACCATGGCTCTTGGAGCAGTACTTGGTGTTATCACAGCGACCGTTTGTGCAGGAATTTTGCATTACCCTGTGAAACACATTGAAGAGGGATTATTTGGGTACAATGGAGCCTTGATCGGTATAGTCATATTCTTATTATATGCTCCATCCCCAATTACTATTTTATTAATTATTGGTGGAAGCGCTCTAACAGTATTGATCATACGCTTTATGATGCTTCACATTTTCCTTCCGCCTTATACTGCACCATACATTCTGGTGATATGGGCTATATGGATATTTGCCCCAACACAGGACCTAGCGCCAGCCGTAACATCCATGAATGAAAAAATTTCAACATGGGGGATATTTGAAGGTATAGGTCAGATTATATTTCAAAACAATGCCATTACCGGTATTTGCTTTTTAGTTGGACTTTTCATTTCGAATAAGTCTCATGCGCTTTGGAGCATAATTGGTGGACTGCTTGCCACATTCCTGGCCATGTTCCTAGCTTTACCACCAACACTAATCCTAGCTGGAATCTTTGGCTACAACGCATCTCTGAGTGCTATTGCACTATCAAATGGAAGTAAGCAGTGGCTAGCCCCTCTTGCAGGTAGTGTATTAACCGTTCCAATTGCGATGGCCCTTATGGGTGCTGATATTATTATTTTAAGCGCTCCATTTGTTATTTCCAGCTGGGTTATATTGTTATTAAAGAGGGAGCTCGCAATAGGTCGTTAATTCAGCAAATCAGAACAAGCGCTATCACCACGAAAACTATTGGCATGATAGGGCACCAACCTCTTCAACAATCACTTACTCCGAATAGACGATAGGTCCACTGATCAGCTCGGTAAAATCGAAAGTAACTCCAAAGGAATTCTTCACTCATCCGAATAATGGTTCGACGATCGGAAGAATTTAGGGTACCTGCAACTGCTGCATGTGCCGTGTGTTGCTTAAGCATTCAGCTTCAATACTCTGACCGTCTTTAAGACCTTGTCCTTAGCTGCGAATGGCAGCCCCTTTATCGGAATGAATAACTGGCTAGGGAAGGGGAGAGATAAACTGTGTCAGCTCAACTGCACGATTTAAAGCGGTTCCCTTTGGTACCACTCAGTTGGTTAATCCAATGTGGCAAGCTTCTTCCATATTAATAATTCTACCAGTGATGATTAATTCCAGGAATTGGTGGACGGTCATTGGAGCCGGCAGCATCCTGACGCACAACGACAGTGACATCACCATCTTCCGTTAACCCACTTTCAGCTTGCTCTGGGCCGGGCGAAGAGCCACTAGGCCAAACAATACGTATCTTATCTTTCAACTCTGCCCCTATTAAAATAATTTCAATTAATATAAGAGAGCTAGCAATTCTTAAATTTTCAAAATCCTTCCAAATTTTTGCGAGACGGAAAATTAAACTGTAATTGTCTGTATATTTAATTGGTGTCAGAGTCGAATACGCTCAGCAGGCATATTCCCAACAACAGTAAAAGGGCTTCAGTTAATTGGTGCCAGAGTCGATTAAATAACGAAAAAATATAGTTTTTTTTTGCTTTTCTCTCTGTTTAAATCACCCCAGTTGCCACTGCGACGTTACCTGAGCTACCGCTTCATCGCTTTGGTAAAGGATTAACCACCAACATCAAAAGCCAACCAAGAGGGAATCCCCATGGCTATCTACATGAACTTCAATAACAAAGCCACCAAAGGCAACGTCACCGCCAAAGGTTACGAAGACTGGATCGAAGTTGACAGCTTCAACTTTGGTGTTGGCCGTGGTATCACCATGGAAGCTGGTGCTACCTCCAACCGTGAAGCCTCTCGCCCCAGCCTGAGCGAAGTCACTTTCACCAAGCGTATTGACGCTTCTTCCGGTGGTTTGTTCAAGTCTTCTGTCACTGGCGACGAAGGTGTGCCCGTAGAGATTCATGTTGTACAGACCGGCGCCAACTCTGTAGAAAAGTAC
>NZ_AQYJ01000024.1 GCF_000380565.1 Microbulbifer variabilis ATCC 700307 | reverse complement strand
CAGTAAACGTCTCTCGGATTTTCTCGATTGTTCGTATCTTTCTAATCGTGCGAGGAGATGGCAACCGCCCTCGCCATCGATAATAACCCGATCTTGAGACTTCTAAGCACCGACACATCAAGCTAACCGGGAATGACCCTACATGCTCTTGTATCAGTGCGTACTTTACTCTTGGTGGTTCGCAAAGTACGCAGCTGCCTTTTTTAGAAATTCAACCTCCTGACGTGCTTCATGCAGTTCCTTCTTGAGCTTGCGAACTTCAGCGCTTTCCTGTTTGGAATAGTTGACGCCGTCTAAACTATTGAACTGCTTATCAGACAGTCGATTAAATTGACGACGCCAGTTATAGATCTGCTGTGCGCTGACGCCTAGCTCTCGTGCCACGGAGGCCGTTGTTGCTCCAGGCTTTTCCGCTCTCTTAACTGCTTCTCTACGGAACTCCTCCGTATACGCCTGAGTTCTTTTCTTACCCATGATACACCTTCGTGTTAGGACTAAACCTAACTATACAGGGTGTCTACTAAACGTGGGTAAGTCTTACACCTAACGCCCATAGCATGGGCCGTAGCAAAATGGCGCTTTTTTTGCGAAGCAAGAAAAGTGACAGTTTGCGGAGGTCCAGCCCGAAGGGCGAACATGCCTGTGCTGGTTATGTGTTTGCACCTTGAGTCAGCCTTAATGAATTTACTCTTCTAATCATTACTCCAATTAATGTAGCAATTGATATTTCTACAATTGTTATTGGGGCATCGATTATCCATGTTTTAGGGTAATAGATTGTTTCTAATAAAATTGCCAAAGTAGCAGTGCTAAATAACCAACAAATGACACAAGTAATAGTACAATGAAGAAACGTAAAATCTTCCTGTTTCTTAGCTAAAATACTCAATATTACGATAGATAAAAGACTAGATGCACCATAGCTTAATAAAAAGAACTCCTTGGATTTTCCATATTCTAAAGCAGAGATTCCCCAAAAATAGCTTATACAAGTTGAAAGTGTAGTAAGCGAAATAAATAGTAATATCGAAAATTTTAATATTCTAATCCAGTTCAACTTGACTCCTTCTTATTGGCACATAACGTTGCAAGCAGCGGTGCGCTGTAAGCGCATCCGCCTGCCTTGCCTTGTTAGGCATTTTGGTACGCTGCCCAATGCGATTTAAAAATTGAACCATCATGGTCGTTTATGTTCGCCTTGTGCTCAATTTCGAAGTTCTGTGATTTCTTTGTGATGGCCGATATCAATTCAAACAAACCTTCTATTGCATCCTGATTCCATTCCGGCCCCATGCGATAATCTAGCGCGAGGCTGTTAGAGAACACGAACAAGCCAAGTTCCGGTAGCTCTTTGCCGCTCGGACTTTTTACATTTCCGAAACAAAGATGAAAAGGTTCAGCTTCACCGGACACAACCAGTTCCGAAGGGTTATCTTCTAATGAGATCGGAACCTCACATTGCTTCGATACAGACCAATAATAAGTATTTTCCGAAGATATGCATCCCGCGTGATTTCTTAGAATCTCATATCCTAGAATTACTTCCTCAGCCGTAAGATTGGCTATTTCAATATCGGGTAGAGAACCATCATTCTCTCCAAAAATTTCTATCAATTCACTCCAATCTTCAATCATCGCTGATGCCTAACGCCCCAAGCTGCGGCGCGAAGCGTCCGACAGCCTTGGCTTGTTATACGCTGCGCTACCATGGCAATGGATCATGCACTTTTTCCTGAATTGCTTCAACTCGGCGCCACACATGATCCGACGTAGATGTTTTCCATGACCCAGTGAGCAGACGCGCAAAGCGGTAATGTTTACTGGCTACCATCTCTATTTCATCAATCCACTCATCACCATATTTAGCGAGGAAGTGTTCCATTGGTCCAGCAGCCAATTGCTCCAGATCACTATCTTTATGAGCGATTACTAAAGCTCTGTGAATAAAACTCCAAATAAAATTATCACTGGCTTCAACGTACATTTGGCACATTAGATCTCGATAGAAGCAAACATCCATGTCATTGTGCTCACATTCAGTAAACCAACTTTCTGCCAGTTCATCTTTATCTCTATCTGTATATCTGTCCCAATCTTTGCTCATACTTTCCTTTCGTATAACGCCTTACTCAGCCGCCACCGGAATGGAGCCGCTTTGTGCTAGCGTAGCGTACAGTACAAAGCGAGCGGAGTGTAGGTTGTCGGATGCAGTAACTTGTTAATCGTGTTGCCTGATAATGGCTATACAAGCCTCAAGTATACGCGGACGAAATTTAAATTCTATTTCGGCTAAAACTGGGTCTAGCTCAAGAAGAAGGTCCGGGTTCCACTCAAGACGCTCTACACCCACTGGAATATCTAGTGGCAAAGCTGAATGAAACTCCTTAAATATTGGATATCTTTCTTCCCATTCCGGCCCTAGCCAGTAAAGTTTGTTCGACACTGATTTAGAACCGATAGTAATTCCTACCTGCCCAGACACTACTGACTTCGCGGCAGATATCAACTTTTTCGTTCGTGCTATTTCTTGCTCAATGGTAAGGCTCATATACGGTTAACGCCCGCGTCAACTGCCGGAGGCTACTGGCGCTTTTTGTGCGGAACGCACAAAACGTGACAGTGGCCGGAGGTCAGATTGCACTCGCTTGTTGTGTGCGTACCTGAACTAATCTTCAAGCTTACCAAAAGTCCACTCAGCATTTATGCTTTTTCTTTCAGCATAAGTACCTGGTTCCAAAACTGTAAGGTCATTTATGCTTTCATCTCTCTTTATTAGATGGCCTACACCTATGAATCTTGGCTCACTGTTTTCCATACATTCCTGAACGCCACATAAAAACTGCCAACTACCATCCGTATCTCTACAAGAATCTAAAACAGGTCTAGAGCCATCAAATACATGTGGGCAAACATACACCCCGTAGTCATCTCTAAATTTCACACGATCTCCTTGAGCACATAACGCCGCAAACAGCGGCAGACTTGTTGTTGATTTTTTTATGCTAAAATGGCGAAGCCAAGCATAAAAAAGCGACGGCAAGGCTGTCCAAGGAGCACAGCGACTGATGCTGGTTTGCTTTGTTATGCATTATCTTCGTCGTCAAAGTACATATCCCAAGAAACACTTAACCCCAATTTTACGAGCTCATTCATCATTGCCACACTTAGGCTAGGCCCACCTTGTCCAGTTGAATCCCAACGGCAAAATATATCTGTCATACAGCCTGAATCTTGAAGGAATGAAAGGCGGCTTTCTTTACCTTTGAGTAGTGAAAGCAAAAACTCCAAATGTTCCACATTATCTGTAGAGTTCAAATCATTTTCGGTAGTTCTAGACCAAAAATTAAACTCTCTTCTGGATTTATATTTTGAATTAAGATCTCTAGGCACCGAATCCGTCGATTTGATACCTATATGCTTTTCGATATCGTCAGGGTGCATTTCATCTGAAAATATCCTTAACGTAGCGTAGGTTTCAGTACAAGCCATTCTGATTCTCTAGATTTGCATAACGCCCCAATCAGCGGACCGAAACGGAGTGATTTAATTTATGTTGTAATGCAATGAAAACATAAATTGAAGCACGGAGTTTCGGTTCCGGCTGGATTGCCTTGTTATGTTTTTTTCACATACATAAGTTCTTTTAATTCTAACTCGCTCGAAGCCTTTGGAGGAACGAGCCACTCTAAATCAATATCATATTCGACAGCGTCTTGTAGATCTATGCCCTCGAGAGAAACAAACTCATCTTCTGCTAACCAAGCTTTTGCTTCAGCCTCGGTCGAGAAATAATGGTACTTTCCATCCATATCATAGACTTTATATTTGTCATTGATTAACCGCAACCTTGCCCAGTTTAAGTTGGGAAACGAAGAGCTCATTAGAAACCATTTACACATTAGTAATTAACCCAACCCTGAAACATAACAGTGTATTCAAAAGCAGCTGCATTATATCATCTGACAATATATCCCAAGATAAGAAATTACCAAAGCCAGGAAAGATATTTATAAATCAGGGAGTTGGGCGTCAATGACATAGTAATACTCAAGTGGATATATTGCAGCTGCATCATATTTTGTTATTTTGTTGCTTTTGATCACAGATGTAAATCATTCAAAATCAATAAGTTAACGCTCATATTACTGTGGATATGTGCAGCTGCTTTTGATCTTAGGTATTGACAATCCAGAAAAACACCAAATACTGTATAAAAAAACAGCTGGAAGAAATTGTCATGGATGATATTCGCCCTAAGCTACCCCCTAAACCAGAACGTTTTATGGATATTTTACGTCAGCATATTCGCAAGCAGGGACTATCGTACCGAACAGAGCAAACTTACACGCATTGGATAAAGCGGTTTATTCACTTTAATCGATTGAAGCATCCTGCCGGTATGGGGCCGGCTGAAGTTGAGACTTTCCTTAC
The DNA here is from genome assembly GCF_000380565.1 of Microbulbifer variabilis ATCC 700307. Lineage (GTDB taxonomy): Bacteria > Pseudomonadota > Gammaproteobacteria > Pseudomonadales > Cellvibrionaceae > Microbulbifer > Microbulbifer variabilis. The sequence continues at coordinate 419,872 of NZ_AQYJ01000024.1, read as the reverse complement.
CCATCTCGCTGTTCATGATCTCCGCGCATCCAATACTCAAAGAGTGGCATTGAATGCTATTGCTTATCTCTACAAGCAGTTCTTAGGTAAGGACATCCCAGACTTGGATTTTACGATTGCCAAGAGACAACGGCGGCTGCCTGTTGTTTACAGTCGTGAAGAAGTGGCTACGGTTCTGAGTCATTTACAGGGGGTCTTCAGATTATAGATTGAGCTGATGTATGGCTCAGGGCTTCGTAGTGCCGAATTACTATCTCTCCGAATAAAAGATGTGGACTTTGGTAGCAATAATATTTTTGTCCGCGGTGGAAAAGGAAATAAGAATCGAACTACCCCTCTTCCACAGGGAATAATCCAAGATCTACAACGTCAAATTAAATATGTATCTCTTCTTCATCAGCAGGATTTACTGACCGGCTACGGTTTAGTTTATCTGCCGGATGCACTCGATCGCAAATACCCCAGAGCCGCCAAACAACTTGCTTGGCAATACCTGTTTCCTGCTAACACTATCAGTAAATGTCCCCGTTCAGGCATATACCGAAGACACCATATACACTCATCCACATTGACACGCCAGGTAAATAGTGCTGTGAGAAAGGCGGGAATCAATAAACCGGCACGCTGCCACGCATTCCGGCATAGCTTTGCCACACATTTACTCGAAGCTGGTTACGATCTACGCACTATCCAGGAATTATTGGGGCACTCTGACATTAACACTACTGAAATTGACACCCATGTAGTGAATCGTGGTAACAAAGGCGTATTAAGCCCCTCAGACCGCCTTCGTAGTATTAATAAAATTAAGGAGACCGGAGCTAACTATTTTAATGGGGCCTTGGGTTAAATTAGAGGCTCCTTAATTTCTTTACTGTATGTTAACGGCTAAGGCATTGGATACCGGCTCTTGCGGTATCCCTATAGCTAAAGATCAGGAGCGCTCGAACTACCCAGGTGTTACATCACCATTTTGTGCGCGATGACGCAGGGCATGGTCGATAAGTGTAAGAGCCATCATGGCTTCCGCAATAGGTGTCGCACGTATTCCCACACAAGGATCGTGGCGGCCCTTGGTAACTACTTCAATAGGGTTGCCAGACCGGTCGACACTGCGCCCTGGAATACGCAGGCTAGAAGTTGGTTTTAGAGCGATATGGGCAATTATATCCTGACCACTGGAAATGCCCCCTAGCACGCCACCAGCATTATTCGATAGGAAGCCATCCTCTGGGGTGATTTCATCCCGGTGCTCGGTGCCTTTCTGCTCCACGCAGTCAAAGCCCGCTCCAATTTCCACGCCTTTTACCGCATTAATACTCATCAGGCCGTGGGCAAGGTCTGCATCCAGGCGGTCAAAAATAGGCTCACCCAAGCCAGCTGGTACACCGCTGGCGTGCACTGAGATGCGCGCACCAATGGAATTTCCCTCTTTGATCAGGTCTTGCATATAGGCTTCCATTTCAGGAACTCGCTCTGCATCCGGGCAGAAAAAGGGATTAAGTTCCACTTGCTCCCAATCCAGTTTTTGTACCTTAATCGGGCCCAGTTGAGAGAGGTAGCCTCGCACTTCAATGCCGTATTTTTGCTTCAACCATTTTTTGGCAATGGCCCCGGCGGCAACCCGCATAGCAGTTTCCCTGGCGGAAGAACGGCCACCCCCACGGTAATCACGAATGCCGTATTTCTGCCAGTAGGTGAAATCGGCATGGGCCGGTCTTACCTGCTCGGCGATATTACTGTAGTCCTTGGAGCGCTGATCGGTATTTTCAATTAATAGGCCAATGGGCGTGCCGGTGGTTTTCCCCTCGAAAACACCGGAGAGTATTTTTACCTGGTCGGGCTCGCGGCGCTGGGTGGTATAACGGGAAGTACCGGGCTTGCGGCGATCCAGCTCTAACTGAATCTCCTCTTCGCTAATCTCCAGGCCCGGAGGGCAGCCATCAACAATACAGCCCAGGGCGGGCCCATGGCTTTCGCCAAAGGTGGTGACACAAAACAACTTGCCAAAGGTATTGCCCGACATAGACGACTTTTCCAGCTAGTAGGTGGTTAAACAGGAGTTGGCCTCAAGTGAAGCCGCACATTATAAAGGAACCCCGGGGCCCAGCACGCGGCCAAGAACAAAAAGCACAATTGCTCCGCGCATCTGGCTCCAATAACAAACCCGGCAATGTAGATTGCCGGGTTGGCAAAAGAAATTACTCTTTTTCGAAGTAAGGTTGGTAAGCGAGCAGTTCTTCGCGGCTGATGACAAAGACACCGTGGCCTCCATCCTCAAACTCAGGCCACATAAAGGGTACCTCGGGGAAAGCTTGTTCCAATGCCTCCCAGCTATTGCCCACTTCACAAACCAGCAAACCCTCTGGCTGCAGATGATTGGCAGCCTCTCGCAACAGGCGACGGGTAAAATCCAAACCGTCCTCTCCTGAACCCAGGGCGATTTCTGGCTCTGCGCGGAATTCTTCTGGCATTTCTGCCAGGTCACGAGCATCTACATAGGGCGGGTTACAGACAATCAGCTCATAGCTGAACCCCTTCAGGCCGGCGAAAAGGTCCGACTGTACAGCGCGCACGCGCTCATTCAAGTTGTGGCGATTAATGTTAATTTGCGCAACTTCTATGGCACCCTCAGAGATATCGCTCAGGTCGACCCGCGCTTCAGGGAAAGCTTCTGCGCAGGCAATTCCGATACAGCCACTTCCACAACAAAGATCCAAAATCGCCAAGGGCTCTACCTTGAGCCAGGGCTGGAAGTTGTGCCGTATCATCTCCCCAATAGGCGATCGAGGTACCAGCACCCGATCATCCACATAGAAAGTCATATCGCAGAAGTGCGCTTCATGGGTCAAATAGGCAGCTGGTACCCGCTCGGTAAAGCGTCGCTCCAGGATAGTGAGCACATCGCGACGCTCCTCCATCGTCAGGCGTGCCTGCAATATCTCCGGCTTACTATAAGGTGGCAGGTGCAGCGCGTGGGTGACAAGCAATATCGCCTCATCCCAGGCGTTATCGGTGCCATGACCATACCAAAGACCAGCCTCATGGAATCTGCTGGTGCCCCAGCGAATGTAGTCCAAAACCGTGGTCAGCTCGTGCAGGCTGGATTCACGCCTTTCTATCATCGAATCTATCCTTAACTATGTATCTCATCAGGGCCTATTGTGACTCATTGGATGGCCTCTGTTGTTGCTATAGAAGCGCCAATCAAGGCCCGAGGAGTGTAATTTGGTTATTCCAAATAAGCGACGAGTAACGCTGAGTAGCTATTTTATAGATGCACCCAAAGGGCCTAGACCATTTCTCCGCCCAACTGCTTTATCTGTCGTTTATGTAGAGTAACTAGGCCTCACTCCATCTGCCTTCCCGAACAAAAAATGGCCCCTGGCACTGGCTATCAAACTGGTGTCAACAGGCCTCTGGGTCCGCGCGGATCTTTACTCTCGGGTTACAAACGCTTAGGGTAGCGCACCCGCCCTTCGGGCTGAGATGTTGGAAAGAGCAGCATGAACGAACACTACGCGCGAATTATTGAAGCAATCGGCGAAGATCCGCAACGCCCAGGACTCAAGGACACCCCTGAGCGCGCCGCCAAGGCCATGGAATACCTGACCCGCGGCTACAGACAGACCGTCGAAGACGTGGTCAACGATGCACTCTTCCCCTCCGACTGCAGTGAGATGGTGCTCGTTAAGGATATCGAACTCTATTCCCTGTGTGAGCACCACCTGTTGCCATTTATCGGCCGCGCCCACGTAGCCTATATTCCCAATGGCAAGGTTGTTGGCCTGTCCAAGGTAGCACGTATTGTCGACATGTTTGCGCGCCGCCTGCAGATCCAGGAGCAGCTTACTGTCGAGATCGCCGAGACCCTGCTAAACGTCACTGGTGCTGCCGGTGTCGGTGTTATCATCGAAGCCAAACACATGTGCATGATGATGCGCGGAGTGGAAAAACAGAACTCTGTGATGAAGACTTCGGCAATGCTCGGTACTTTCCGCAGTAACCAGGCTACGCGCAACGAGTTCCTCTCCCTGCTCCGCCAGTAACAGGGTCGACTCACCAGCACAGAGCGGCTCAAAAAGAGCCGCCAATGTTCACGGAGTGAATTGCTATGCCCCACCTGATCATAGAGTATGCGAAGAATCTGGAAGACAGGATTTCCGTTGCCGCCCTGGTCAGCTCCGCACAGGAGGCAATGAACCGCTCCGGGCTATTTGCGTCGCACAACATCAAGACCCGTGCCAAGGCTTACGAGCAATTTATCGCCGGCGATAATGGCAGCAGCTTTATCCATGCCGAAATCCGGCTATTGGAAGGCCGCAGCTCCAGGGAGCGAGAAGCACTGAGCTCGGCAGTGTTCAATTGCCTGTGCCAATTCGCCGATGGCGTGCCTGCGGTCTCGGTAGAAGTGCGGGAAATGGACCCCAGCTGCTATTCAAAGCGCGTGCCCTTCTAGCTCATTAGTCGGCCTCGCCGCGCAAGAAAGGCCCAAACCACTCCGCAATGCCCTCGGCTCCGTCCTCCATATGCAAGTGGTGACTGCCAGGCAGCTCCCGCACTTCAATATTTTCATAATCAGCCAGAATTGGGCGCAGCTTCTTAATCATATTTGTAATCCCCCCCTCCGCCAGAACCAGGCGTACCGGCATACTGAGCCGTGAAAGAAAGGCCCGAATCTGCACTTCATTGAGCTTCGCGGTGGAAGCCGCCATCAGCTGGGGATCATTACTCCAGGTAAAACCACCATCCAAGGGGCGAGTTCCACGCTCAGCCAAAACCCGTGCAGCCCATTCAGAAAGTGGGAAGAGGCCATTCATACGAGCTTCCACGGCTCCCTCAAAGGTCGGGTATACTTTTGCCTTGCGGTGCCTGTAACGAGCGCGCTGGGCGATGGCCCTGGCAAGGATATCCGGCGATTCTTCATCCTTTGTGGCTGGGGGCACCAAGCCATCAATCAATGCGAGGCGCTTTACCCTGTTGGGAAAAGCCCCGGCGGTAATCACGCTCGCAATGGCTCCTCGTGAGTGAGCGAGCAGGGAATAGTTTCGCCAACCTAGAGCCTCCGAGGCACCGATAATATCCTCAGCCTCCTCCCAGATGTTGTAATTGGCATGAGGAGAACGATGGTAGCTGCGGCCATGCCCAGCCATGTCCATGGCAACCAGGTTAATTCCTTCAAGCAGGGGGGCAAGTCGATTAAAACTGGCACAGTTATCCAGCCAGCCATGCAAGGCCAAAACTGGTTCACCAGAGGGGTCACCCCACTGCCGTGCAGCAATAGTTTTACTCTCAAACTCGAGGGTGATTTCGCTGGCGACGCTTTGCTTCATAAGCGGTAATTCCACTGGGTAACTGGTTTTGATAAGGCAAGATGGTGCTACTGCTCTGTCATAACTGCAATGACACTTGGCACCAGCGAGCTAGTGATTTAGGTGCAAGCATGGGAGGAAGATTAAATGGCGCCTACTCTGCGTGTTGCAGCCAATCAAGCTCAGCACAGCCATTGGCCCAAACTTCAGCACTCACACAGGCAAGGCTTGAAGTACCCATGGGATGCTCATTACCGCTACCGCAAAGGCCATTGAGCAGACTGCCAACCAACGGCTGGTGGCTAACCAATAGAATGGGGAAGTTATCCTGCTCCTGCAAAAGGTCAAGCAACTGTTGGGGATTGCTATCCCCGATTAGTAGTGGCTCGGTAACAACGGGCAGGCCCAAATGAGCGGAGACAATATCAGCTGTTTGCTGGGTTCGAACAAAAGGACTGGCCCAAATAGCGTGCACAGCCGATAACTCTTTTGAGCGTTTTTTGCATACCTGCGCCACTTGCTTGCGCCCACGTTCCGTCAGGGAGCGAGCGGCATCATTGCCAAGCATCGGCTCGGCCTTGCCATGGCGCAGGATAAACAATTGCATTGACATAGCCTCAATTAGAGCTGAGCAGGTAGCTAGTTTTTCTCGCCGTGCTCGTCAGATTCGCCTTTCTTTTCAGCAAAAGAGGCCGGCGGCTCATCAGCACCCTCTTCTACCAGCTCAGGCTTTTTATCATCGGCAGGTTCATCACTACCGAGAATAATGGCATCCTCAGCCTCTTCCTCTTTTTTTGATTCCGCTTTCTTGACCGGTTCAGCTTTTTCCTCTGTAGCGACCACCTCCGCAGAGACTTCTTCAGCTCCTTCATAACCGGAGAGATCTTCTACATCGGATTCCGGCCACTCCGCAAAGGGGAAGGGCTTCTCGTCTGAGTTGTAAATCAAAAACTGTACAGCCTGGTAGATATACGAGGCGAGCTGATCGCCAAAACGACGCAAGTTATCGTTAGACTTACCGCCGATAATCGAAAACAGGAACTGCAGCACCACCACAGCCAACAGTACCCAGCCGGCAATCTGCAAACAGATGCCAAACAGCACCATATAGATCAGTCGCACCCATTGATTACCGGAGGTCAGGTTGCGCTTCAATTCATCATTTTTCATAAGAGGCTTCCATCAAGGCTTGGCCGAGTAGGCCACATCAAACGTTTGTGCGCCCGACATTAAATTACGAATTACCTCTGGGATCGGTCGCTCTTCAAATAATATGGCGTGAATCGCGGAAACCAAGGGCATGTAGACGCCCATTTCATCAGCTTTCTTTTTTATCAGGCGAACAGTGTTTACGCCCTCGGCCACCTGACCGATTTCTGCGACAGCACGATCCAGGGGTTTGCCCTTACCTACCAAATAACCCACGCGATAATTGCGACTGAGATCGGAAGAGCAAGTCAAAATTAAGTCGCCAACACCGGCTAGACCGATAAATGTCATGGGATCTGCGCCCATCGCCTCGGCAAAGCGCATCATTTCGGCAAGGGAGCGGGTTATTAAAAGGCTAATGGTGTTTTGCCCGCGGTCCAGTGCTGCGGCCATGCCGGTTACTATCGCGTAAATATTTTTCAGGGCACCGGCCAGCTCTACTCCGAACACATCATTACTGGAATAAACCCGAAAGGTTTCCGAATGCAGGGCTGATTGGATATCTTTGCACAGGGCCTCATCTTCACTGGCAACTACTGTAGCTGTGTAGTGGCCCGCGACAATTTCCTTTGCGAAATTAGGCCCGCTCAGCACACCTACACGCATGCCAGTCGTTTCCTCGCGCAGGATATCACTCATTAATTGGAAGTGATCGTGCTCAATACCCTTGGTAGTGGAGATCAGCATGGTGCCCGGCTTCAGTAGCGGCGCTACGCGGCGTACCACCTCGCGGAAAGATTTACTGGGAATTGCTACAAACACAATGTCACAGCCTTGCACAGCTTCGTGCAAGTCGCTGCTAATACAAAGCTCCGGGTGTAAAGCTACACCAGGTAGGTACTTACTGTTCTCCCGAGTTTCCCGGCAAGCTTCCGCGCTCTCCGAATCCCGCATCCACTGGCGGGTGTCGTGACCATTCCCCGCTACGATATTGGCAATTGCGGTCCCGAAACTGCCGCCGCCCAATACGGCTATGGAGAGGGGGTTGGAAGTTTCCTTTTGCATAGTGATACCGATAAAGCTTCTCTCGTGGCCTGGGATTATAGAGGTATGACCCTCCAAGCCCAAAGGGTTCAATTTACGGGAATTTGTTCGTAAATTTGCAAAACAACACGGAAAAAACAGAAAACGGCCCTCTGCTTAACCACCCATCCAATAAACTGGTGGGTTGGTTACGCAGGGGCCGTACATCAAAAGCGCGCTGGCGCGTTGCAGATTTTAGCGCGCGGGACTTACAGGGCGAGCCCGTAAGCCATGGTTACTTAGCCGTGCATTTCCAGCAGAAGCGTATTCAGGCGGCGCACATAATCTGCCGGATCCGCCAACTGGTTACCTGCCGCCAGGTTAGCCTGGTCCATCAGGATATTGGTGAGATCCGCAAAGCGATCTTCATCCGCTTCCTGATCCAGACGCTGCACCAGCGGGTGGGACGGATTGATTTCAAAGATCGGCTTGGCATCTGGCAGGGCCTGGCCGGCTTGTTCCAGGATACGACGCATCTGCGGGCCCATATCCTGATCGCTCACTACCAGGCACGCCGGAGAATCCACCAGACGTGTAGTAGCGCGTACGGACTCAACGCGGCCTTCCAGAACGTCCTGTACCCGCTCAACCAGAGCACCGGACTCTTTCTCGACTTTTTCGCGTTCGGCCTTGTCTTCATCGCTCTCAGCTTCACCCAGATCCAGCGCACCTTTGGCGACATCTTGGAACTGCTTGCCGTCGAATTCGTTCATATGGCCCACGAACCACTCATCCACCTGGTCAGTGAGCAGCAGTACCTCGATACCCTTCTTGCGGAATACTTCCAGGTAGGGGCTGGATTTGGCTGTAGCGAAATTGTCGGCACACACATAGTAGATCGCCTTCTGGCCATCCTTCATGCGACCTACATATTCTTCCAGGGATTGATCCTGCTTCTCGGTATCGGTGTGGGTGCTGGCGAAGCGCAACAGCTTGGCGATTTTCTCTTTGTTGGAGAAATCTTCAGCTGGGCCTTCTTTCAGTACATTGCCGAACAGCTCCCAGAATTTCTGATACTCATCGCCATCCTTCTTCGCCAGCTTGTCCAGCATATCCAGTACACGCTTGGTTAGCGCGCTCTTGATCGCATCGGTATTGCGATCTTTCTGCAGGATTTCACGGGATACATTCAACGGCAGGTCGTTGGAATCCAGAACACCTTTCACAAAGCGCAGGTACAGCGGCAGGAACTGCTCGGCATCGTCCATGATAAAGGTGCGCTGTACATACAGCTTGAGGCCACGAGCGGCATCGCGCTGGTACAGATCGAACGGTGCGCGCGCAGGAATGTAAAGCAAGCTGGTGTAATCCAGTTTGCCCTCTACGCGGTTGTGGCTCCAGGTTAAAGGGTCATCAAAGTCGTGAGAGATATGCTTGTAGAACTCCTTGTACTCCTCGGACTTCACTTCGGAGCGCGGGCGGGTCCACAGGGCCTGGGCAGCGTTTACCGCTTCAAACTCTGGCGCTTTCTCTTCTTTCGGCTCTTCACCTTCCTCCGCAGCCGGCATTTCCTCTTTCAGCATTTCCACCGGAATGGCGATGTGATCGGAGTACTTTTTAATGATGGAGCGCAGGCGCCAGTTATCGGCAAACTCCTTCGCTTCCTCTTTCAGGTGCAGAACCACTCGGGTGCCACGCTGGGGCCATTCAACGGTCTCCACGGAGTATTCCGCTTCACCGTGACACTCCCAATGCACGCCCTGGTCAGCATTCAAGCCGGCGCGACGGGTGAATACGTCGACTTTGTCAGCGACGATAAATGCTGAATAGAAGCCCACACCGAACTGGCCGATCAGGTGCGCATCTTTTTTCTGGTCTCCGGTCAGCTGCTGCATAAATGCAGAGGTGCCAGAGCGGGCGATGGTGCCGAGGTTTTCGATTACTTCATCGCGGCTCATACCAATACCGTTATCGGTAATGGTGAGCGTGCCCTCTTCCTTGTCAAACTCAATGCGAATGCGCAGGTCTGCATCTTCGCCCAGTAAATCGGGCTTGGACAGCGATTCAAAACGCAACTTGTCAGCGGCGTCAGAAGCATTGGATACCAGCTCGCGCAGGAAAATCTCCTTGTTGGAGTAGAGCGAGTGGATCATCAGGTGCAGTAGCTGCTTGGCTTCCGTCTGGAATCCATGGCTCTCTTTTTGGGCCTCAACGGTCATCTAGTAAGTCTCCCCATACACGTCAATCGGAACAGGGAGCAGATATGAGGCCCTTCTGGCAGGTTTCAAGGGGAGAGATAAGAGGCCCTCCAGCGGAGATTAACGATCTCCGCTGGTTTTTACTGTGGCAGAGTTGCCTTTGCCGGTAATATCGATCACGAAATTGGCGGTGAGATCGGAGATTACACGAGACTCCGCATTCATCAGGATAGCGATACCAATCTTCAACTTCTCTGAATAGGCCACCGCAGCGCGGAAACCGGCTACCCAACCCCCGTGATAAATAATACGGTCATCACCGATGGTATACAGACGCCAGCCCAGGCCGTAGCCGGCATGAGACAGGTAGTCCCGCCAGATACGGTGGCGCATATGGCGCTGAGTAGCGACCCGCTCGGTGGTCATATCCTCAATCATCTCCGGGGACAGCACTTTTGGGTAATATCCCATTTGGGCCTTCAGCCATTGGGCCATATCGGAGATGCTGGCGTTAACGCCAGCTGCCGGAGCGGCAAAGTAATACTCTTTCTCTACCTTAACCGGGCGCCAGCCGCTGCCGGTTTGTACATGGGGCGCAGCGCGGTTATCGGAGGCCATAAAGCTCTCCCAGCCCACCGAGGCATTCTGCATTTTCAGCGGTACAAAGATGCGCTGTTTAAGCTGGCTGGCAAAAGACACACCCGTTGCTTCGAAAATCACATCTTCAATCAGGCTGAATAGCACATTCTGGTAGCCGTAACATTTTCCCGGGGTACAGCGCGGATCAATATTGGCAAATTTCGGCAATATCTTACTGAGCGGCTTGTTGTCCTCAAGATAATTGTCGTACGCATTGGGAGTCAGGCCGGAAGAGTGGCTGAGCAAATGCTCTACCTGTAATTGCCGCGATAGGGTTGACGTTTTGAAGCTCAGATCCGGCACATAGTTGACTACCTTGTCACTCCAATTGAAGCGTTTTTCGTGCTCCAAAATGGTGGCCATGCTCGCCGCAAAGGTTTTTGAGACAGAAGCCAGGCGGAACACAGTGTCGTTATCCACTTTGCCGGCCTTACCCCTGATCCGCACGCCATAGGTATCCATGGCGACCACGCGGTTTCCATCGACAATAACGTAAGCGCCCCCAGGAATTGACTTACCCGCCATCATCTGGCGAAAGTAGCGGTCAAATGCCTTGGCCCTGGCGTCAATATCCACTGCCCGCGCAGGCAGGGACAGCCCGCACAGAAGTAGTGCCGAGAGAAAAATACGCGCCTTCCCGGCACGTAGGTGGTAGACGATATTTGAAAGAATTGCAGGTCTCATACGCAAATCGAGCCGCCAAAGCAATCCGGTACTTGCAGATAAGACTAGCAGCCAGCGGGCAAAAACTCTATTTAGGCGCCACGCAGGACTGACTGCAAAATTCTAGTCGCTAATCTCAGACTCCGCGCGGACACCTATGCCAGTTCCATAAAGCAATACAATGGCACTTATATAAACGAAAAAACCGCCTCTCGGCGGTTTTTTCGTTGTGGGGATACCCCCACAGCGAGGGCCCTAAGCTTAAAGCTTTTCGGCGTTCTCGCTCAGGTAAGCCGCTACACCTTCCGGAGAAGCGTTCATACCCTTGTCACCTTCCTGCCAACCAGCGGGGCAAACTTCGCCGTGCTCCTGGTGGAACGCCAGAGCGTCAACCATGCGCAGCATCTCGTCAACATTACGGCCCAGCGGCAGGTCATTGACTACCTGGTGACGAACCATACCTTCCTCGTCAATCAGGAAAGAACCACGGAAAGCAACGCCAGCATCTGCTTCTACGTCGTACGCCTGGCAGATTTCGTGCTTAACATCAGCAACCAGGGTGTACTTAACCGGGCCAATACCACCGTCATTTACCGAGGTGTTACGCCATGCGTTATGAGAGAACTGGGAGTCGATGGAAACACCAATTACTTCAACGCCGCGCTTCTCGAACTCAGCAAAACGGTGGTCGAAAGCGATCAACTCGGAAGGACATACGAAGGTGAAGTCCAGCGGGTAGAAGAAAACTACTGCTTTCTTACCTTCAATTGCTTCTTTCAGGTTAAAAGTATCGACGATCTCGCCGTTACCCAATACCGCTGCAGCGGTGAAATCCGGAGCCGGCTTACCTACCAAAACTGCCATGAAAACCTCCTCAATCCAATGATGGGTTGTTGATAAAGAGTGAAGTGTTCAATTTATACGCAACAGCTATAAATCGAATAGGGATTAATAGTGGAGCGCTATGATACACACCCACCTATTACAGGCCCATAAATTTTTTAAATCAGCCTGATAGCAGAATGGCTATGCGTGAACTGAACCACAAAAGGGAAGGAATACCCATCAGCAGGAGTAAAAAAAGATCAAAGTGACTAAATTACACTCTTTCTGAAATCTTATTGACACTCATTCTCAATTGCAATAGAATTTACATAAGTCTAATATTGAACAGAAATCGACCAGAGCCCACAACGATGTATGTATGTATCTGTAAAGGTATAACCGACCGCCAAATCAAAGAGGCAGTCTATGATGGCTCCACTTCTGTTAAGGCGTTGAGGCGCCAACTGGGTGTCTCCTCTCAGTGTGGCCGCTGTGCAGAACAGACCAAAGAGATCATCGACGAGACCATGAGCGGAGGAATGATTAACTCTGCCAACAACGGATTGTTTTACTCCGCCAACTGATTTCTTCTTTCGACCTGCGATCGCCCCCTTGGCGATCGCCACTCCACTTCTTCTCTCTCAATCTGCGCTCAATACTCTTTGGCTCGGTCCGACTCTTCCATATGACCGCATGGCGCGCCCCAACGGCGGTGCAGCTGAAATTCAAAAGCGGTGCCAAAGTTTTCCCTGCTACGCACGTAAATATCGGCTCGATGCAAAGCCAACAGTCTTTTGGTGATTGCAAGCCCAAGTCCTCCCAGCCCACGGCTGCTTTTCTTGCTATTAGCAGCCCGATAGTGTGCGTCGAAGATATTAGGCAGGTCATCAACGGGAATCCCCATGCCACTATCCTTCACACTCACTGAGACCTGGTCACCGTGTGGCCGCAGCTGCACGATAATCTCATCACCCGAGCCACAGTGACGCAGGGCATTTTCTACCAGGTTGGAGAAAACCCGTTCCAGCTTTTCAATATCACCATAGACGACGATACTTGAATCCTGTGGTATTACCGCTGCGTGCACACCCTGCTCGAGCGCTTTTATAGTAAATTTTTGCAGTACGTCCTGAATTAATTCAGCCAGTACAACCCGCTCTATCTTCATCGGCACATCAGCACTTTCCAGGCATGCCAATTCAAACAGTTGCTCCACTAGCCGATTCACTTTCTTACTACTGCGATAAGCCGTTTCCACATAATGCCGGCTGTCATCCGGGTTTAGCTCTTCGCGCCGGATCAGCCAGGTTTCCAGGTACCCTTGTAACGATGAGAGCGGTGTACGCAGGTCATGAGAAATATGGGTCAGTAATTCACGACGCATTTCATCGATGGTCTTTATACTCTGATACTGCTGCTTTAACGATGTAGACAATTCATTGAAAGCACTTCCAAGGCGTTGAACCAAGTCATTCTCTTCAGTATTCCAGGGGGTTGATGGCAAATCCCCTTGCAGGCCGGCAGCGCGAAAATGCTGCATATCTCTAGTGAGCTTTCGCAGAGGACGGGTAAGCAGTGCAAACACCCATAGGGAGGCAATCAAGCTGAGTATCAGGCATCCTAAAAAAACCGCTGCCACCCAGCGCAGCAGATGATTTTGCCAAACCCCCTGAACCACATCGTCAAATAGCTCACTGCCAATAATGACATACATGTAACCTAGCAGTTGGCCATCCCGCTCTACTGGAGCTGCGGAAAATACTTTTAGGCGCTCACTATCACGAGGGTCTGGGCCGTAAATTGTTCGCTGAATACCCGTCGATCTATCTAGAAATACCCGAATAGGGTCAAGGTCAATAAATTGACGCTTTATCTTTGCCGGCTCGGCGGAATAAGCAAGGACTTCGCCTTCAGGGCTCAACAGGTAGAATTCAAAGTTTGGCCCCAATACCATGAGGTCGTGAAATAGGTGATAAAGACCTTCTTTATCTGGCTGACCATCGACAAAAAGTGCATTTTGCTCTGCCAGATGTCGAGCTAAATCCCGGTGTAGGTTTTGCGCTACTTCACTCTGGTAGGCTGCAACTACACAGCCCATAAGCAACAAGAAAAACACCCCCACAACTATGAAACTACAAAGCAGCAACAGGATCAGGCGGCGATAAAAAGCATCACGCAATAATGGCATCATTGAATTTGTAGCCCACTCCCCAGACTGTCAGTACATATTCCGGTTGTGAAGGATTTTGCTCTAACTTGTTGCGCAGGCGATTGATATGGGAATTCACGGTATGCTCATAACCACTGTGTTGATAGCCCCAAACTGCATCCAGAATTTGCGTTCGCCGAAACACTCGACCAGGGTGACTTGCGAGATAATAGAGAAGGTCAAATTCCCGCGCAGTTAATTCCAGTGGCTGTAAGTCCAGCTTTACGAGCCGCCTGCTACAGTCGATATGCAAGCGACCACAGGTGATCATTTGGTTGTTTCTGCTACTTACTTGGGCATTGAATTCAGAGCGACGCAATAAGGCTTTTACCCGTGCCTGCATCTCACGCATACCGAACGGTTTAGATAGGTAGTCATCGGCCCCCATCTCTAACCCTAATACCCGATCCAGTTCAGAGTTACGTGCGGTGAGCATCAGAATTGGAAGGGCGCTACCGACATCACGCAGGCGACGGCAAATCTCCACCCCATCCAGGCCCGGCAACGTCAGGTCCAACAGCAACAAATTGAATTTCTGGTTTAAGGCTCTCATCAGCCCCTGCTCACCGTTATCACAGGCGGTTACCGAATAACCTAAGCTCTCCAGATGCATGCACAACAATTGGAGTATGTCGCGATCATCCTCGATTATCAGAATACGCTTGTTCATGCGTGCCCCACCATTTCTGGCCTTCTTCCCCTGGCAACTCCCCCAGAGGAGGAGTTGTACTCGGGTCTCAGGCTATTTGTCGCACCAGCAGCGTAATTGTTACTCTATTCGGGTAATACTCAGAAGCATGGCTGTTTGATCAAAGCGATGAGACTGATCCAAAGTCGATTCAGCATAACCATCTGCCCGACTGACAACCCCAGGGTGACGTGAAACAAAATTCACATCCTCCCGCTCTACGTTAAAACCCTCACCACCATCGGCGGGGCCTGGGATAGTACCCACCAGCTCGCTATTGAATTCAGTACCCGCATCATATATCGGAGCCAGGCGCTGTAAAGAATCACCCACCGCCAGGGATGACACATCAATTCGAGTAATACCGCTAAACGCATCATTGGTATTGACCAGCATGGTGGCAATCGTCAGCAGCACCTCTTCTTGTTCAGCAAATTCCAGGCTGAGGCTTTCACTGGCACCGGGACCAAGCGGTGCTTCCGCACTCATTGAAGCGAAACCGCCGGAATCCTCCAGTTCCATCCTGAATTCGCTATTGTCACCACCTTCAGCGAGCAACTCGAGACCAGCACTGGAGGGCTCACCAACGACCCAGCCATGCAAGGCACTATCGTGGGCCACTATTGCCACCGGCGACAGCGGCTGATTGTGGGTTAAATTGGTTACTGTTATCTCAAACCCCATAGTAACGGGGTCAGGGGCCGGTGCAGGATTATCTGTCGCGTTGGAGCGGCTGTTATTATCATTGCTACAGCCGACCAGCAAGGCCGTGATGGCCAGAGGCAACAGTAAGGAGCCCAACTTGGTTTTATTCATAATGATTTCTCCCGTTGGCTTACTTACTGAACCGTTACAACAACCTTGGCTACTGGGTTAAGCCAGCGGTGAATGCGCGCATCCAGATCGCTGTTACCAGCATCCGGGTCGGTATCACCAACGTTGCCACGGTGAATATGAATCAGTTGGTTAACTTCTTCTGAGGTGACACCAGTACCTCCGACACCACCATTACCATCAGGGCTGGCTGGAATACCCGCAACAAAGGGTGCACCGCTGCCCTCAACAACTAACTCATTGTTAGCCTCGGTGCCGGCATCATAGGCATTGAGATATAGGGTATAGCTACCGGGTTCAGTAGGAATTTCCCAGGCATCGAGCCCAACAAAACCATCATTAGTTGGCAGCAACATGGCGGTGATAGACAAAAACCCATTACTGCCGGTGTCAAACGCCTCAATATCTACGCTGCTGCCAGGAGCCAGTAATCCCATTGTTTCCATATTGACTGCCCCCATTGCGCTGGCAGCGGCAGCAAGGCCGCTGATATCTCCGCCTTCGGCCATCATCTGCAGTTCTGGGCTCGCACCGGAGCCAACTTCAAACAGATGAAACTCATCAACATGGGCTGAAACCAGCAGCGGTGTGAAATAGATGCCGTGGGTAAGATTCGTAACGACTACTGAAGTGGTTTGTGCCTGAACTCCCGTCGCCATAGCGGCCAATGCCAAGGTGCCGAGAATGGATTTTATTTTCATAGCTATCCCCAAAATCTGAGCTTTTATAAGTAAAGGGCCAAACAGCCTCCTTTAAGCTAAGGGGGAAATATCCAATACTGATCACCGAATCATCACATTTTTATCACAGGTGCTCGGCACGCTTTGCATTTAGGCTCGACGCATAGATTATCTCCTGTGGGAGAGGAAAACTGCTTAGTATTGCCATTAATTCTATAGGTACTTAAAACCGGTTGATTTCGCCCTCTATGATCAAAACGATAACAACCTGAAATTAACGACTGGGGACAGCATTAGCGGTATGGGCTCTACGGTATAAGAGAAAAATTCTGGCACCTTCGTAGCAGGATACAAGCACAATCTCAGGCAGTTAGTGCTACTGGGTACCTATAGAGTAGCAATTACACTGATATAGCCCTGCAGTAAAAAGTTAATCAATCTATATATACGTATTTTACTTATTGCCCTACTCACCCCCACCGGTCAGTGATCTCATCCTAGTGAATAATGTCACTTCACGATAAGTTGGTAGGAACTTCTCTCAACTTTACACTCCTGCCTGTGAAAGCAGCCCTGACATTCGAATATTTGAATTCCATATTCTACTGCGCTCTATTACACCAAGCCCGCGCACTGGCCATGCCGCCTTAAGCCCTTCTTCTAGCATACGGATTAATTCGGGATCAATTAACATTAAGGCAAAAGTTAATACCAGGTCCGAGCGCCTCTACCTAGTTTGCCCCCTTATAAATTACGCTGCATATTTTACTATTTATCGAATTACACTTTCCTGAAAATCGCATTTCTTTTCTAATTGGCCTATCGCCTTAATCAACTTTTATTTATATCTGCAACTAAGTATCTCCCACATATGCAACCTAAACAGGAATCATTTTCGTTGCGATTTTCGGCTAAATTAATGTTTAA
Source organism: Microbulbifer variabilis ATCC 700307 (assembly GCF_000380565.1). Classification (GTDB taxonomy): domain Bacteria; phylum Pseudomonadota; class Gammaproteobacteria; order Pseudomonadales; family Cellvibrionaceae; genus Microbulbifer; species Microbulbifer variabilis. The sequence goes on along the minus strand of NZ_AQYJ01000024.1, from coordinate 402,725 downwards.
ACCCTTGTTTTTCCTGCATTCTGCAACAAATATTTTTCCTTGACTTGCCGCAAATCGCAACGCAAACTCGGCCCGGATTGCAGTTGCCACCCTAAAATAATATGTGGGAAAACGGTCAGCCGCAGACTTTAGTGACTAAACCTATTTAGTAACTTTTTATTTCTACTTATCAGCGACTAACAATTAGGAATTCTCTGCTGGCCATATTGAGCTCGCAGGGCCACAGGAGCAAAAGCTATGAAGGGCGATCCCAAGGTTATCGAACATTTAAACAAAGTGCTCGGCAATGAGCTTGTGGCAATCAACCAGTACTTTCTGCATGCTCGCATGTACGACAACTGGGGGTTAAAAGAGCTTGGCAAGCAGGAATACCACGAATCCATCGATGAAATGAAACACGCCGATTGGCTGATCGAGCGTATTCTTTTCCTGGAGGGTATTCCGAATCTACAGCACCTGGGTAAATTACTAATCGGTGAAAACACCGAGGAAATGCTCAAGTGTGATTTAAAAATCGAATCCAAAGCCATTCCCGATTTACGTGAAGCTATCGCTTACTGCGAATCAGTACGCGATTATGGCAGCCGCGAGCTACTGGAAAAAATCCTTGAGTCTGAGGAAGAGCACGTAGATTGGTTGGAAACCCAACTGGAGTTGATCGACAAAGTTGGCATTCAAAACTACCTGCAAACTCAAATGGAAACTGCAGCCGGCCACTCAGGCAAGTAATTAAAGTCTTCTCACAGGCATAAAAAAACCGCAGTTTCCGCTGCGGTTTTTTTTCTCACAATGCACTGTCGCTTTCGCCAGACAGAAACATTGGAACAAAAGCGAAAGTTAACCTTCGCCTTCGCCCTCCGCTGACGCCTCATCAATCAAGGTTTTCAGCTCGCCGTTCTCGTACATCTCCATAATGATGTCACAGCCACCAATCAACTCTCCTTTTACCCACAGCTGAGGGAAAGTCGGCCAGTTGGCATATTTCGGCAATTCGGCACGAATATCCGGGTTAGATAGGATATCCACATAAGCAAAGCGCTTACCGCAGGCCATCATCGCCTGGGAAGCACGCATGGAAAAGCCGCACTGGGGGGCGTTAGGGCTACCTTTCATGTAAAGCAGGATGGCGTTGTCAGCAATCTGCTGTTTGATGTTCTCCAGTGTATCCATAAGCTTGAGAAACCTCAGGTGGTAGAAGCAAAAAATGATCGTGTGTTCCGCATCGGCACCCAGCCATTGCGCACGGGCCGGTATTGTACCCCAGCGCAGGGAGGAATAAGTACCCACAGCCCAGCTCGAAGCAAAAAAACGCCATGTCTTGCCTGAAATATCGCCCGCTTGGCTATCTCAAATGGATAGCACACGCGACACAAAGCTTGTGGTAGTATTGTCAAATCCGTAATAGATGCGGAATGAACACACCAATACAAAATTTTCTGCGGCAAAGATTTTGAAGCCGATGACCTGGAATTAAGGAGAACCCGCAGTGAGCACCCCCACACTGATGGACAACTATGGCGAGAGAACCCTGACACTGGTCAGGGGGGAAGGCAACTATGTGTGGGATAACGAGGGTCGACGATACCTGGACGCTATTTCCGGCATCGCCGTATGCGGCTTGGGACACTGCCATCCTAAGGTAACCGAGGCCATTCAGGACCAGGCCAATACCCTGTTGCACGTCTCCAACCTATATAACATTCCGGCACAGCAGCAGCTGGCCGATCGACTGGTATATATGTCGGGCATGGACAACGTATTCTTTTCCAACTCCGGGGCGGAGGCCAACGAGGCCGCAATCAAGTTAGCGCGTAAACTTGGCAACGAACGCGGACTATCAACACCGCGCATTATTGTGATGGAGGGGGCTTTCCACGGCCGTACCCTCGCGACCCTCACAGCAACAGGCAATGAAAAAGTCCAACAGGGTTTTGCCCCCCTGCCAGAGGGTTTTTTAAGGGTCCCGTTTAATAATATTGACGCAGTTACACACCTGGCCGAACAGTATGACGATATCGTCGCCGTGCTGGTGGAGCCGATTCAGGGCGAGGGCGGAATCCGTGTACCCGCTGCAGATTACCTGCCAAAACTACGCATGCTATGTGACCAACATGACTGGCTGCTAATGCTGGATGAAATACAGACTGGCAACGGCCGTAGCGGCAGGATGTTTGCCTACCAGCACGCGGGTATAGTCCCGGACGTACTGACCACAGCCAAAGGACTGGGAAACGGGGTACCTATCGGCGCTTGCCTGGCCCGAGGGAAAGCTGCAAGCCTGTTTACCGCCGGCAGTCACGGCTCCACCTTTGGCGGTAACCCTTTAGCTTGTCGCGCCAGCCTCGCAGTATTGGAAGCACTGGAAAGTGAGTGGTTACTTGAACGTGCCGAAAAGCTTGGCACACAGCTAATGCAGTCTCTGCAACTGCAACTGCAAGACTGCCCTGCAGTGTTGGAAATTCGCGGTCTCGGCCTGATGATCGGTATAGAGCTGGAACATCCTTGCTCAGAACTGGTTGAGCAGGCCCGAGCATATGGAATCCTGATTAACGTGACAGCAGGCAATGTACTCCGACTATTACCACCTCTCACCCTCACCGACGCCGAGTGCCAGCAGTTGGCAGGTGATATCAGCACCTTGATTCAACAATTTGCGCTGCAAGCAGTCTGAAGCACCAATTAAGGAGAGCAGCTTATGGCAACCAGACATTTCCTCACCCTAATGGATCTGTCCTCAGAGGAACTAAAACAAATTATTGAGCGCGCAATCGAGCTAAAAACACTGCGCAGCCAGGGCATAACCACTGACCTTTTCCGGGGTAAGGTACTGGGAATGATTTTTGAAAAATCTTCCACCCGAACACGGGTCTCCTTCGAGGCCGGTATGGCGCAAATGGGCGGCAGCGCCCTATTCCTGTCACCGCGGGATACCCAACTTGGACGCGGAGAACCCATTGAGGACAGTGCGCGGGTGATTTCACGCATGGTAGATATGGTGATGATCCGCACATTTGGCCATAAGACTCTGGAGCTCTTTGCCGCCCATTCACGGGTACCAGTCATTAATGCCCTGTCTGACAGTTATCACCCCTGCCAGCTTCTCGCCGATATCCAGACTTTTGTCGAGCATCGAGGCAGCCCCTCGGGCAAGGTGGTAGCCTGGGTAGGCGATGGCAATAACATGTGCCACTCCTACATCAATGCCGCTCGCCTGTGCGACTTTGAGCTGCGGATCGCCTGCCCCCAAGGCTATGAACCGGATGCCGAAATAGTCGCCGCCGCTGGCGACCGGGTAAAAGTTGTGCACAACCCTGTAGAGGCGGTGCGTACAGCCGATTGGGTTAGCACTGATGTCTGGGCCTCGATGGGACAGGAAACGGAACAGCAGGTACGCACCAAGGCTTTTGACAACTTCCAGGTAAACCATGAACTGATGAGCTACGCCAAAAGCAACGCAGTTTTTATGCACTGCCTGCCTGCCCATCGCGGCGAGGAAGTAAGTGCCGAGCTGCTGGAAGATGAAAGCATCTCCGTTGTCTGGGACGAAGCAGAGAATCGCTTACATGCACAGAAAGCATTGATGGAGTTTCTTCAGGAGTACAGCGCCTGAGTATTTTTTGCGCCGGCCGGTTGCGCATCATTTCGCAATACCGGCCACCTTGAACAACCATCCACTGCCACCAATCGACCGGAAATGCCCAGCCACTTTATCTCGGTCCCTGTCACGTAACGCATAATTCATCTAGCTGCTCACACTTGTGACACTAAATTCATTATTTAGATAAATATTCACCAATGCATACCTAATAAACAAGCCCGCGCCAACATTAAATTCACGCCACAAAGTTGATCATCTTAGTACCAATTTGCTCAAATTACGGTCATATAAAAATGGTTATTGCCGTTGTTAATTTAGAACGCCTTCGCTATTAAAAAAAATTGTAAGAGCTTGTATTTAACCCACTCCCGAAGTGCCTAATCCCATGCAGCCCAGCTATGGCGGGCTCTGCCGCGGAAGTGGCTACTGACTCAACCAGCCTACCCACAATTTATCCACAAACAACTACAAAGTTATTCGCCTTGAACTGACCCGCCTACCGCATTATCTTGTAGCGCACTCGAGGCCGTACCCCTATATATTGGGGTAGAGGGCTAAGGGCATCCCCAATTCAAGGGGCAAATTCCGGCGCCTTGCCACACTTTTTGGCGGTGGGCGTCAGACGCTGCTTTTTTCAAAGCAGAATCAGAGGTAAGCGGGCGGAAAGGAATTATCCGCCGCAGGCAGCAGCCGGCAGACCTTAACTGTGCGCCGGTCATCAAGCCGCCTGTTTCCAGTATCCCCCACAGAGTGGGAGAAATTACTGAATGCGATGGACCCGCTCCGCACATGCCACGTAGTCCAGTGGCCGCTGTTCTAGTGAACACACGCGGACAGACAACAAAACAACCTTTCGGAGATTTACATGCACACAGAGACAGGGCGCTCTCAAACCGTGCCTGCGGAAAAGTCGGGCACCTCAAGCGACCAGGCTACTGGCGGCACCACTCTGGCCGCTACTGCACCGGGACAAATCCGCGTAATTAAGCGCAATGGTACCGTTGTCCCCTACGACGACAGTAAAATTTCCGTCGCCGTTACCAAGGCCTTTCTCGCTGTTGAAGGCGGCACCGCCGCTGCGTCCAGCCGTGTCCACGAACAAGTTGAAGAACTGGTTGGCCAGATCAGCTCTACCTTCAAACGCCGCATGCCTTCTGGCGGCACGATTCATATCGAGGAAATTCAGGACCAGGTAGAACTGGCCCTGATGCGCGCCGGCGAGCACAAGGTTGCGCGCGACTATGTACTTTACCGCGAAGAGCACGCCCGTCTGCGCGCTGAGAAAGTGAAAACCGCTCAGCAAACTGAGCAAGCTATCGATGCCCACCCCAGTATTCGTGTAAAACTCGACGATGGCAGCCTTGTCCCCCTGGATATGGAGCGCCTGCGCACTGTTGTCAGTGAAGCCTGTGAGGGCCTCAAGGATGTAAACGCCGACGCCATCCTCAGTGAAGCGCTGAAAAACCTGTACGACGGTGTTTCCGAAAACGATATCAATACCGCATTGGTGATTACTGCGCGTACCCTGGTTGAGCAGGAGCCCAATTACACCTTTGCCACTGCCAGCCTGCTGCTGGACAAGCTGCGCTCAGAAGCCCTGCGCTTCCTTGGTGTTGCAGAGCGCGCCACCCAGCACGAGATGGAAAAGCTCTACGCCTCCACCCTGCCCACCTACGTGGAAAAGGGTATCGAACTGGACCTGCTGGACCCGGCGCTGGCCACCTTCGACTTGGAAAAACTCGGCGAAGCTTTAAAAGGCGAACGCGACCACCAGTTTACCTACCTGGGCCTGCAGACCCTGTACGACCGCTACTTCCTGCACAGCGATGACATTCGTTTTGAGTTGCCGCAGATCTTCTTTATGCGTGTCGCCATGGGCCTCAGCATTAATGAAGAAAATAAGAACGAGCGCGCGGTAGAGTTCTACAACCTGTTGAGCTCCTTCGACTACATGAGCTCCACCCCGACCCTGTTTAACGCCGGCACCCTGCGCCCGCAGCTGTCCTCCTGCTACCTGACAACGGTACCGGACGACCTGCACGGTATTTACGGTGCTATCCGCGATAACGCCATGCTGTCCAAGTGGGCCGGCGGTCTCGGCAATGACTGGACGCCAGTGCGCTCCCTGGGTTCCTATATCAAAGGCACCAACGGCAAGTCCCAGGGTGTTGTGCCCTTCCTGAAAGTGGCCAATGACACCGCAGTAGCAGTCAACCAGGGCGGCAAGCGCAAGGGCGCTGTGTGTGCTTACCTGGAAACCTGGCACCTGGATATCGAGGAATTCCTCGAGCTGCGCAAGAACACTGGTGACGACCGCCGCCGCACCCACGATATGAACACCGCCAACTGGGTCCCCGACCTGTTTATGAAGCGCGTGTTCGAAGACAAAGAATGGACCCTCTTCTCCCCGGCGGATTGCCCGGACCTGCACGACCTGTTCGGCACCGCATTCGAAGAGCGCTACAACCACTACGAACAACTGGCTGCCGAAGGCAAGCTGCGCCTGTTCAAGAAAATCCGCGCACTCGACCTGTGGCGCAAGATGCTGGGCATGCTGTTCGAAACCGGCCATCCCTGGATTACCTTTAAAGACAGCTGCAACCTGCGCAGCCCGCAACAGCACGCCGGTGTGGTACACAGCTCCAACCTGTGCACCGAGATCACTCTCAACACCAAGGCCGACGACGAAATCGCCGTGTGTAACCTGGGCTCCGTCAACCTGGCTCAACACATTGGTGAGAACGGTGAACTCGACCGTACCAAGCTGGCCAATACCGTAAAAACCGCGGTACGTATGCTCGATAACGTTATCGACATCAACTACTACGCGGTTGAAAGTGCACGACAGTCCAACATGCGTCACCGCCCGGTAGGCATGGGCCTGATGGGCTTCCAGGATGCGCTGTACAAAGCCGGCATCGCCTACGCCAGCGACGAAGCCGTCGCCTTCGCCGACAACACCATGGAAGCGATCAGTTTCGAAGCCATCTCCGCTTCCAGCGATCTGGCTGCCGAGCGCGGCAAGTACCAGACCTACGAAGGCTCCTTGTGGAGCAAGGGTGTTCTACCACTGGATTCTATCCAGATCCTGGCTGAGCAGCGCGGCCAGCAGTTTATCGAACAGGACACCAGTTCCACTCTGGACTGGGACGGCCTGCGCGAAAAAGTAAAATCTCAGGGTATGCGAAATTCCAACGTGATGGCGATCGCCCCTACCGCGACCATTGCCAATATCACCGGGGTTTCCCAGTCGATCGAACCGACTTATCAAAACCTGTATGTGAAATCGAATCTGTCCGGCGAATTCACCGTAGTGAACCCCTACCTGGTACACGATCTGAAAGATCGCGGCCTTTGGGATCAGGTCATGGTTAACGACCTGAAATACTACGAGGGTTCCGTACAGAAAATCGATCGCGTACCGGAAGACCTGAAAGCGAAATACCGCACCGCGTTTGAAGTGGAACCGCGTTGGATTGTGGACGCCGCCAGCCGTCGCCAAAAGTGGATCGACCAGGCCCAGTCCCTGAACCTTTATATTGCCGGTGCCGATGGCAAGAAGCTGGACCTGACCTATCGCATGGCGTGGTTCCGCGGCCTGAAAACCACTTACTACCTGCGCGCCCTGGCTGCCACGACCACAGAGAAATCCACCGTAAACAGCGGCACCTTAAATGCGGTAAGCGCACACGGAAGTAACGGCATGGCCGCTGCAGAGCCTGCTGAACAGGCGGCACCGGTTCCAGCTGCGGTACCTCAGGCCTGCTCCCTGGACGACCCGGATTGCGAAGCCTGTCAGTAAAATTATTGCCCCTTTTTTAAGGGGCTGCACTAACTCTCGGGGGAGAGCGTCGTAACCGCACGTGCGGGCATGACCATGCGCAGCGACCCCGGCCCGCCCGGTACCAAAAAGCCGGAAGAAGTTACGGGCCGGGGATCGTCTGCGACCTGCAAGCAACAGGAATTTTCCCAAAGTGCAAAATACAAAATTGCTGTAATACACCGACTTTAAGCATCGGAACTCCTTTGCCCAAGCAGCCTTCCCAGGCTCTAAAACCCGGAAAAATACGGGTAAAAAGCAAAGCAGTAATTGATCTGGCACAGTAATTTTGTGCCCGGGCAGGTAGAAAATACCTACTCCAAAGAATTATTGCCGGAAAAAAACCGGTACATCACCCCTGGCCCCTCCCTGCGAGTATCGCGCCAGGAAGATTGAAGAAAATTAATATCGAACTTTCGATACCGAGACCAATCAAAAGGGCCAACTATGCTGAGCTGGGACGACTTCGAAACAAAGCCCCAACAACCTGAGAAAGCAACCGAACCGCGACCGGCGCCGGAGACCCAGGCGAAAGCTGTGCAAGAACCCAGTGCTTCTTACACAGCGGAAGCAACAGCTCCCACAGCCACTCCGGCGTCGCCTGCGGCCCAAAGTGGCTCCACAGCTGTTGAAGCTGCACGGGCAACAGTTGCCAATATGGACCCAGCTCCCGGCCTGGAAGAACTGGAAATGGGCGCAGCCCGTATCCAGGTGGATGAAAAGCGTATTATCAATTGCCGCGCTGACCTCAACCAGTTAGTGCCCTTTAAATACGACTGGGCCTGGCAAAAGTACCTGGATGGCTGTGCCAATCACTGGATGCCCCAGGAAATCAACATGAACAAAGACGTGTCCATGTGGAAAGACCCTAACGGTCTCACCGAGGATGAGCGTCGCATCGTGGAGTATTCCCTCGGTTATTTTTCCACCGCAGACTCCCTGGTTGCCAACAATCTGGTGCTGGCGATCTACCGCCATATCACCAACCCGGAGTGCCGCCAGTACCTGCTGCGCCAGTCTTTTGAAGAAGCTATCCACACTCACGCCTACCAGTACTGTGTTGAGTCCCTGGGCATGGATGAAGGTGAAGTCTTCAATATGTACCGCGAAGTGCCTGCAGTTGCCAAGAAAGCAGCCTGGAGCCTTTCCCATACCCAGGCAATCGGTGATCCCAACTTCAAAACCGGCACTGTTGAATCCGACCAGGAGCTGCTGCGCAACCTGATCGCCTTCTACGCCGTCACCGAAGGCATCTTCTTCTACTGCGGTTTCAGCCAAATACTGTCTATGGGTCGCCGTAACAAAATGACGGGGGTTGCCGAACAGTTCCAGTACATTCTGCGTGATGAGTCTATGCATCTTAACTTCGGCATCGACGTGATCAACCAGATCAAGCTGGAAAACCCACACCTGTGGACTGCAGAATTCCAACAGGAAGTAACCCAAATGATTCTCGAAGGTATGGAACTCGAGGTCGCCTACGCCCGCGATACCATGCCCCGCGGTGTGCTCGGTATGAATGCGAACATGATGGAGGAATACCTCCAGTTTATCGCCAACCGCCGCCTCAGCCAGCTGGGCTTGAAAGAGCAGTTCCCAGGTGCCCAGAATCCATTCCCGTGGATGTCTGAAATCATGGACCTGCGCAAAGAGAAAAACTTCTTCGAAACCCGGGTTATTGAATATCAAACCGGTGGCGCACTACAGTGGTAAGCGCCTCCTGGTAAGCGAATTACTAAAAAAGGAGAAAGTAGTCGCTCACAGGAAGAGAAGTATTGAAAACGGGCTTGATGCCCGTTTTTTTTATCCTAATAATAGCCTGCTGAAGGTTCTCCCTAGTATTCACCCCACAAATACTTCTGCCTAAGTTTAACTATCAAGCCAGCGCCGAAAAGCAGAACTTCTTGTCTTGCTAGTTATGAGAGGTTCGTTCAAACCTGAGAGATGAACGGCGAGAGTGTCTTTACCGTAAGCCTCAAAGCGCTGCACATACTGGATATTGACAATATCGCTACGATTGATTCGAATAAATTTTTGAGGGTTCAGCTGGGACTCAAGATCAGTCACCGACTGTTGCACTAACGGGTGAATCATCCCTTTTTTATCGTGCGCAACAATAATTCCTTGCTCAGCCCTTAGGCAAATAATATCTTCTACCCATAAAACCTCTACACCTCTGCCCTTTCTCAATAGAAATCTATATCTAAATCCAGCGCCGCCAGCCGGCTCTTCCTTGGCATAATTTTTATCTGAAAAACTACTCTTTAACTGCTCGAAAGACAGCATAGCACCGGTAAAACGCTTGTAAGAATATGGCTTAAGTAAATATTCAATTCCCATATTTTGAAAAGCATTCATCCAATAGGAATCATGGGCGGTGGTATATATAACCGGGCAGGGTAAATCAATCTCACTCAACACGTGAAACACCGGCCCATCGAGCAGCTCTATATCTGAGAATATAAGATCTAACTCGATTTCCTCCAGGAAAAATCTCCGAACCTTTTCAACCTTCTCCAACGGACCCAAGATTTTGGCTTGAGAGTTATACTTCAGTATATAGTTCTTTAGTTTCTCGGCCGTTAACGGCTCATCCTCAATCAATAGAATATTCATCGAATGATTACATTAGTTACAGGCTAGTGGAAGGCGCAACATGAATTCACCATCCTTTTGCATGACTTCTATTGACCTACCTAGGATCATCTCCGATCTTTTCCTCAGGTTTATTAGTCCTAACTTTCCCGAAGGAACCGTTGTAACTTTTGGCCTTATTTTATTTCTCACCTCAAGCCAGTGATCAGTCACTATTACTTTAACCCATAAAGGATTCTCCCTATCCCCCTGGTTATGTTTGATTACATTTTCCAGCGCCAACTGAAGAGAGCAAGGTAAAGTTACATGTTGATATAAAGTATTTCTTCTACATTCAACATCTAATTTGTACGCATGAGAAAACCTTTGCTCCACCAATGACATATAATCCATTGCAAAAGTAATTTCACGATCAAGACTTATCGTTTTGAAATCTTGACACTCTAAGACATAGCGATAGATATTTGTAAATTTATCTAGAAACTCATCAGCTACCTCAGGATTGGAACCTATAAGTGCCGACAGAACATTAAGATTATTAAATAAGAAATGAGGATCCAGCTTCTGCTGCATGGCTTCAAGCTGCTTCTCCAAAAGTAACTTTTGCACTCTCTCCAAATCTAGACGTTGCTCATTAACCCCTTTAATTAGCTTAAAGGAAATAACTGCACCACAATTTAAAACATGTAAAAAAATCAAACTCAACGCAAGTAAGGACACATGTCTTTTATCTATCTCCTGGATACCAAAGAAAAGCTCCAAAGACAAAGTAAGAAATATTGCCAGGAAAAGGTAGATAAAGCCGCTAATTACAAAAACTGCAAGGAAGAATTGGATGGATATATTATCCTCTTTTTTACTTGGTATTAACGTGCCATATACTTTCAACGATAACCATTGAGAGAGAAAGCACTGCAATACAATCCAAATTGGTGCATCATAATGTATAACGATGGCATTTCCCGGAGTAGCTTTTATTGTAGCAGAGTACAAGACAACCAAAATTGAGAAACACGTCGTCAAAAAAATAATGGCTGCCTTGCTCATCTTTATACTTTACTTATTTATTTACTGCGGAAGACGCATAATAACCTGACCATTGACATCGAGAAACTCTAATTTTGCCTCACCATCTTTGGTAACCATTAGCTGAATACGTTTGTTTCCATCAATATCATTTAGCTGAAGCTTCGAATCACCATTTAGGGTACCGTAAAAAGCCCTTCTAGTCCCGCCAAGCTTTTCTTCTTTATACCGCTTTGTTAACCATGCTATTCGCTCTTTATCGCCAAGCCTTTTAGCCTCACTAAACTCCTTAGACAGATCAAAATCCATATCCTGATCAGGACGGTCCATTACTGTAAGGCCCGTGACCATATAATCAGAACTTTCAATGTGTTGCACCATTAGAGTTTGATCTTGATTATATCTATCAAAAGATAGATGTAACCCATGGTTAGTTATACCACCGTCCTGACTTCCTCGAAATATAAATCCCCCATTTTCAGTCCCCTCATCATTGTAAAAAATCATCCCAGGCCTAGAGGACTTTGATCGAAATACCTCTCGCCCATACCTTTCGACCCCTGGCGCCTTATCTGAGTTTGCTAGAACCATACGATTTAATCCGTTCTTTTCTACAATATTGATTCGCTCGACAAAAATCTCTTCAAACTCAACTGTATCCCTCTTAAGCCCCATTAAGCCGCCCAAAAAAAGTACGCTTAATGCTAGTAGTACATTAATTTTGCTTTGATGACTTGATACTTGTCTTTGATTTTCCATGTTAACTACCTTACCTAAATAAAACCTCAAAGTTAGGGGGTAGAAGGAAAGTGTTCTAGAAGAAAGCTGTGAACGGGGGGAGAACCTAAATAAACAGGGGGAAAAGCCAAATAAGATGTGCTCAAGAGGCCTTTGTGAAACATCGAGAGGATTGTTTTTGAGATATGTACAGTCAGATAACAATAGCAATCACCATGTATAGATAGTGACTTTGGGAATACAGCATATAGTGAGTCCCTATTCTTACTACCTCCCTCAAACTAGATTTATGTTCCACTAAAGCCCTTATAGATCACCATTGACGCCTATCAATAGGTTAAACAGTTTGGACAAGATTCAAAATTGGCGCATAATAACTCATACTAGCTGCACTCAACCCCCAAGAAGACGCTGTCTGTCGTAGCCGCCCGTCTTAAATTTATGATTGTGAATTCTCTATGAACACCCCTGATTTGAACGATATTGCTACCTTGAGCTGTGAAGATCGCTATGAGTATTTCCTGAGCATAGCCGGAGAAGAGCGGGAGATCTGGATACTGATCGATAGCCAAAATTGCTTTCTTAAAATACACACCGATGAAGACGGTGGCTTTGAATATCTACCAGTATGGCCAAGCGCTGAATTTGCCCAAGCCTATGCTGAGAATGAAGCAGGCCTCACCCCTAAAAGTATTCCCTTACCACAGTTTTTAAAGAAGTGGCTTTCCGGCTTAAAAGGTGACGGCATTGAAATAGGTGTGTTTCCTGCGTCGGATAAAAGCGTATGGATTACTAACTCAGAGGAGCTAGAGGTCGATCTGCGGGAAGAACTGAACAACTTCTAAATGAGCCATTCATATTGAAGCTATCGTTTCAATAATCTGACAAAGAAGCTTAATTCCATTGAATAAAAGTAAGATAACAGGCTAAACACCTGTTTTCTTGCTTAGGAAATAGACATTTACAGATTCGCCGCCTGATATTTATATATACGATTCACTTGAGACGCTGCAATGAAAATCAGGAATGAAATAAGTTTCGACACCACCAAAAGCCAAAAGGCGTAGAAAGATATAAAAATCGGCTTTGCTCACTCATAGCAGCGCAGTCGCCAGCGCAAAGAATTCGGCAAAGCAAATAGTATTCGGCTAGATAACTTTTACGTCATCCAAACCTCCCCACAAGTCGACATCCGAATTCAAAGTAAAATCCACAACTCCCCCTATAGAGAGCAGATAGATATTAACTCCCTGATCCAGAGACCGCCAATCATGTAGGGTAACAAACGCTTTATCGAGAAATTGATACTGAGTAATAATCTCTCTACCATAAACAGATATAGTTTTTTGTTAAGGCCATCAATAAATATAAATTTTCTACTAGCAATTAGAGTAAGCTTGGAATCATTAACTTTAGATAGCAAAGCGTTCATCACTACCCTCCCCCCTTAAATTCAAGACCCCTAACTTTACTATGAACTTTTAATCCAAAAAGCAGTCTCCCCAAATTAGCTGTGTATTTAAAAACTCCTAATATGTTCCCCTAATTGGGTAATGATTATCAGGATTTCGAATAAACTCGATACCCACCAATAGCGTTTGCAAGTCAGGCCTTGCAAAAGGTGCATTGGAAATATCGACTATTTGCAGCCTTCCTGATTCGTTGATGACAAAAACACCCGGTTCAGCAAAGGGCCTGTCTGTTTCTTCTGGGGAGCGGGGTTTTGAAATATAGAGCCCAAGCTGCTGCATTTGGGGTATTGATAAACCGTAACCGATAGTAAATCCCGGCTGAATTGTTTCCATATGCAGAGAAGCTTTTTCCTCGGTATCGGCAGAGACAGCAACCACGTCAATACCCTCCGCATGATAGCGGGGTAGTAGCACACTCAATACACGCAAATACTTGGTACAAAGAGGGCAGTGCTTACCTCGGTAAGCGACTACCATCTGCCAATGAAAACTACCGTCGGGCTTCCCCAGCACCAACTCACCTCCGCCAAGTCGCTGTACCTTTATGGAAGGGAAATCTCTACCAGAAGCAAGCTTTATATTGCTCATTAGCACCCCACTTGAGAATATAAGTAGAGACCTAGTCAACCAATGAATCCCACCGTTAGTATAGGAGACTCGATGAAAAATCCCCTTATTCGTTTTCTATCAACGCTACTAGCAACCGGACTGCTAAGTGGCTGCCCTGCTAACCACCAAAGTAACTCTTCTCCTGAAAATCATTCCCAACCACTCGAGTTTTTGCCTGCCCTGAAAGGGGACTACTTTAAGTTGGATTCAACGATTATTGGGCGCCCCTACCATATCTATACTCGCCTGCCTGAGGGCTACAATTCAAACGAGGATACAACTTACCCGGTAATTTATCTCCTCGATGGGGATTCCCTGTTCCCAATTTTGGCTACTAATCACCTGTTTATGCATTACGACGATTACGCCCCCGAGGCGATTATCGTAGGTATTGCATACGGCTCATTTAAACCCGAGATCAATCATCGCAGTTTTGACTTTTCGCTACCCAGTGACAGTGACACACTTAAGTACGGCGGTGCAGCACAGTTTCTCAACTTTCTAGAGCAGGAGCTCTTGCCAGCAGTTGAAAGCCGCTACGCGGTAGACCCTCAGCAACGGGTTCTCTTCGGTCAAAGCCGCGGGGGGCATTTTGTACTGTACACGGCCTTTACTAAGCCCGACTTATTTCAAGGCTTGATAGCTAGTAACGCCACCTTTCTTCCACAGCAGGAGTTTTTCCATAGGGAACCTGTACAAGCGACAAGAGAGGATCTGACTCTGGTAGTAACCAGTGGCTCTAAAGACATGCCAAACCTACGCAATGATGCACTCTCCTGGCATAAGCACTGGAAAGAACGAGAGAACACTCCCTGGCGCATTGCATTTACAACGATTCCGGGCGGTACCCATGCGGCAAACAGTACTGACAGTTACCGTTTCGGCATCCATGAGATTTTTGCGGAAGAGATCGAAGTATCTCGTATGAAAGCAGAGAACAATTTACAAGTGGCAGAGGATCACTAGAGCTAAAAATTAATAGCAGTAAATATGTGATTCCCGCAAACTAAAAAGCCCGCTTAAAAGCGGGCTTTTTAAAACGATGAGCTAATTACTCTGTACAGGCAGCAATACGACCAGCCGTATTTTTACCGGCACCACAGTTCAGGCCACCGGGGATACCAGTGTAGTCTGGGGCCATAATACCGCCGTTACGCTGAGCATCATGGTCAGTATAGAGGCTCGCCAGGTTATAAGAGCGTGCAGTACCTTTGTGATCATTATCACAGGAGAAGATCGCGCTACCGTATGCGATACCCAGGAAGGTTTTGTATTCTTTCAGGTTTGAGTAGAGGTTGCGCTTCCCTGAGCCAGAACAGTTCATCTGAGACGCCAGGTTAATATAACCGTCGTCTTCACCGCCCAACAACAGGGAACTTGCAGTTGCAATGCCAGGGAAGCCCGCATAACCGCCAATGGTATAAACCGGTGCAGCCAAATTTGTACCTACATAGTTACGCACCGCATAAACATCATTTGTCTGCAGATAGCGCACCGCTGAGCACTCTCGACCTATAAACAGATCATTGACCACGCTTTCTATCCAACTACCGTTACACAGCCGATCGACAAATTCTGTGCCGGTAATAGCACCACCAGTAGTGAAAATTGCAGCAATACCACTAATCGCTTTATTAAAGTCAACCTCAACCGCATAACGGTCATCTAAACCAGCTACGTTATAGGTCTTGGTTTCGGTTTTACATCTCTTCCAGAACCATCTGCCAGTACAAACCTTTGAGCTTTCAGTAACAGTATTTGTGTCAAACTGGTTATAAGCGCGATTGTAGTAAGGAGATCCGGGTACAGCATTGCCGGTGAGGTACATCATTTGCGCCGCACCCTGGCTATGAGCAATCACCCAAAAGGTATCATCGGCTTCACACTGATTATCATGCTCGTATCCATCTCCCTTACCACTGCGAATATCAATGATCTGCCGGGCAATCTCACCTGCTGTACCATCATGCCAATAGGGCATTTCACCCTCATCGGTGGAGTTATATCCAACTACTCCGTAGTTGCCACCGTTCATGCGCAACTGCTGGATAAAATTACTACCATTGTATTTATCAAAGAAGGCCTCGCTCCAATAATCCAGGGCTGGCTGTTCCAGCTTACCTTGAGAATCAGTGCGCTGTTTAATATGCCCTTCGGTACCATGACCATGGACGAGAATATAGCAGTTGTCAGCTGCTGCAAAAGCTGACGCCATGAGCCCAGCAAGTGCAAGAGAGAGACTTACACCCAATCGTTTGTAGAATGTCATTGTTGTATCCTTATATTTTTTCCCAGCCCCACTTCACACTTCCAAAAAATTATTTTTATTGGCCGGAATACTATTTTTGGACTGGCAAACTTATCTGGAGAAGATATTGCGGTAATAGGACTTCAAGCGCCAAACGAGAACCCGGAGCGACATGCTTGCAGACCAGTTAGTCAGAAGGCAAGTATTCAGGCAGTTAACCAAATATATTTTAAAAAACTTATAAATCTTGACCAAAGCCCTGGTAAATCAAACAGACCGCACAGGAAGAACCCCATATCTGGATAGATTTTTTGTCCAAATTTTAACCAGGCCGAAAAATAGCAAATGTGAAAAAGGGGGCTTCCCCCCCCTTTTTAGTCAACAAACCCTCTATAAAAAGCGCGCAGAAAATTAAAACTGCTGATCAAATTACAATCGAATTAGTTAACGCTTTTTGAGTGATAAATCATCGCCTGCCACGTATTCTGCTGACCACCACCATAGTTTTCAAAAGTTGGGTTCTTGATGTAACTCCAAGCTACCTTGCCACCACCCATATACATAGGCTCATCCAATCCACCCCAACCATGATTAGGCAACTGAATCGGCCCTTCAAGAACATTCAAGTCCGCATCAATTTCCATCACATAGTAGGCTTTGGGAACCAAGAGACGTAATGACTTTGGGCTATAAATTCGATCAAAGGGTAAGTTATCCGAGATACACTGGAACTTGGCATATCCGAATAAATAACGACCATTTTTTAAGTCAACTAGCTGAGGATCACTAACCTGGCAATCATTATCCTCTACCAGCCACTTAAAGCCTTGCCCACTAATGCTTCCACTACCATTGACCTTAGCAATACCAATGCGTGTCAGAGAGGAAGGATCCAGAGCATCTCCTGAATAAAGTCCTTGACGCTCAATTGAAGGAAACTGGGCTTTCTCTGGGTACCAATAATTGTAAGACATATAAGAGAGGAAGCAGTTATTTTCATCATAATCTGAACACTCCTCGTCAAATGGCCCCTCTTTGCTAGGGTCTACACCCACTTCATCTTGTAGAAACCGATCCATATCGGCATCAGCAATAAATTTTGGAGAGACAATTAATGACAAATTAGTATCTGCATCCAGGGGCACAACAGTATGCCCTCCACCATTGGAGACCATTGCCGCGGTTGAAGGTACAAAATGGTTAAAATAGCCTTCAGAGCTCGAACTTGAGGTTTCCATTTTAATCGCGATAGTTCCAAGCTGACCGTGAGTGCTGCCAATCCAGTCATTCCAGTCGCTAGTGCATAGAGCCCCATATTTCTCATTATCGGGATTATAGAATGCCCGGATATTGACAACATGGCCATCGCCACAAGCCCAATACCAACCGCGATTATCCGAACCACTCATATTCAGCGACCAATCATTTCGATTGATAACCGTTAAGCCCGCAGAATAATGTGAGTCCCCTTCATTATCGAATACACGGGCTGAGGCCGAGAAAGCATAGCTAGACCTCCCCTGGCTATCTGTATCCACGTAAACCAATTCTTCTGTTCCCACATGAGATCCGCCATGCATTTTATTTACTACATAAGCATCGGGCGTTTCACTCAGAGCTTCGCTCTCCCACTCCAGCAGCCATATCTGATCATTATATTTGTAACCATTGTCACGAATATGTTGTAGAAGAGCATCGTGATCGGCAGAGGATAAATTATCTATGATATATTCCATTTCCTCCTGCATTTCAGCACCTTTAATGGTAGTAAAGGAAGGTGATTCACCGAAATCAGTATCAGGGAACGTGCTTTTCAAACCGGGGAGAAAATCATCAAATTTTAATGTCGGGTGCTCAGTGAAGAAATCAATGAATTTTCCATGATTAGTGGCCACCATTAAGCCAATTTCATTACTAATTCGTGCTTCAATTTTGTCAATATTATCTTCCATTGTCATCCAACCGCTACCATACTGCTCCACAAGGTCCCCTTGAACCTCGTAGCGTTCATGCGCCTGGTAATCTGTATTACAAAGTACTGCCACTCGGGAGCAATCTTTGCTCGCGGCAATACCATGGGATTCATGGCATTGTTTTAAAATTGTCGCATTGCCTGTCTGGTCGAAGCTGGAGGTTTCGGGGTTATATTTTAGTTCATACACGGAACCATAGGTGGTATCGTCAGCGCTGGTCCCCTCAGATAAAGTTGTTGAGACAAACATTCGGGGAGTCTCGGTGTCCGTCGCACAGGTAGCTACATAGTTACGAATAGGGATATCAATGTCATTTTCATTCTGCTCACCATCTGTCCGAGCAATATAGTGAGCCATTTGATAGACTTCTTTGGCGTTATTCATTGCATCAGGCAAGGTCACATCCACAGCTGTCAAAGTGGCAAATCCAAGCTCAGTGACTTCTACATCACCGACCATCACTGAAGTACCGACATTATCTGATATTGGCGTATCACCTGCGCCTCCTTGCCCATTTCCGGAACCCTGTCCACTACCACCATCTCCTGCAGGTTGGTCAGTATCAGAAGATGAGTCTCCCCCGCCACCCCCACCACAGGCGGTCAGAAGTGTTACTAAGGTAACTGCAAGTAATTTCTTGTTAAATAATGTTCCCATGAGTTCTGCTCTTCCAGAAAGTCGCTACAAATATAGTTATTGGCTGGGCCTAGCCAGGTTGTCCCACCTAGAAACAACGGCCGACCTTAAAGGCTATGCAATCGATTTTCTGCGAAGTAGCTAAAGCAAAAAGTGTCTACTGGTTCAAAGTAAGCCTGAGGAATAAATATGCATAGGATAAAAACCTGGAAAAAGTATAGATAAAAGCTTTTATATAGATGAAATTAGCCAGAAAAATTCCCTAAAAAGACTTTCCTAAGCCCCGGGCGACCCAAAGTCATCTAGAAAAGTTATTTGATAAAAATCAGAATTTATTTCCCCAGAACGCCTAACACTCAACTTGTCACACTTTGGCAATTTAAATCAGTTTTTAGTGATTTTGGTCACTTATGACTAATTAATGACCTCGGAGGGGTTTGCAAATATAATTACAACTTCAGCTAATTTTTAATATAAGCCCACCAACAACGACTTTTCAAAGTGAGAAATCAAAATGAACAGGATGCTACTGTTATTTACCTTTCTTCTATCCAATATCTGCGTAGCAGAACCAGAAATAAAGGGTTCTCCTCAAGAATTACGCGGAATCCTATATCCTGCAGACAATATTGTCACAATCCGTGGTAGCGCTGAAGAAACCGCTTATTCTGACCGTGCCATCATCAGCTTAGTCGTTACTACCGAAGAAGAACAATTATCAGATGCCATCACAGCAAATCACTCTCTTCGTACAAAGCTCCGACAGAGCCTCATTACAACAGGCATTGATCAAGATAAAATCAAGAACTCCAGATTTTCTTCTTCTCCACAATTTGGCTGGCTAGGCAAAAGGCCTAACAGCTACAAAGTAATGAATCGAGTAGCAATTACAATAGAGGGAGAAGATCAGCTACAAGCTGTCGCCCGGCTCGCAGATCAAAATAAAGAGGTTATGATTGTAAACACTGCATTTGAGCATTCAAAAGAGAGGCAGACCAACAAAGAGGTACAGTCTCAAGCCCTACAAAATATTTTACAACAGAAAACCGACTATGAGATGGCTTTGGGTGTAAAACTAATACCCGTCGGCATTCGGAAAAATAACACGTACTTTCGAGCCACCGGTGGTGCCATGGCTATTGAGGAAGTCGTAGTCACTGGCTCCAGAGTACAACAGGATGACCTTTACTCTTTCGAGCAGGAACCTTCCTTTGATGAGATTCTATATGAAGCAGATCTTGCAGTAGATTTTAGAATTCAGTCTGAGTCCAGAACCCAATAAATCAGCCTTTGAATAAGGGCTTGACTTCGGTATCTGAATGAAGCGCTGGATAGCTATCACCACCCCCTATCCAGCACCCCTAAACTCACCCTACAGATAGTGACAATATCTGGCTAATTTCATTCAAACTGCGATTGGATTGCATTTGCCAGGTTTCAATTGCTTCTTGCAATGCTGCCCAGTCCTTTTTTGAAGAGGGAGATTTATCCACTACTCCCTCCCTGACAAGCGCCCTTATGGTATCGCTAGCAAAAACCAGAGTATCTACCCCCATTCGGCGTAAGAATACTTGAGCAGTTTTACCTCCCAACCTATCTCCGCCCCTGCGCAGATACTTTAGATTCTCTATATAATTAGCTGTATTCCAGCTGGAAAAATAGCTTCCCAGACTGCCGAGCTTATTAGACAGCTGCCAAAAAAAATCTGCATTCCTTGGTATCGATCGTGTTTTCGTCCAATGCTTTATCATTCCCTCCTGGTGCATCAGGTCATCAAGTACCTCTTCCGGCAAGTACCGGCAAAAAGATAGGTCAAACCCATGAAAGATATTCTCAATACCTGGCCATTTTTTCTCCACCACCTTCCAGCTAAATCCCGCCTGAAAAACAGCCCTTGAGGCGGCAGATAGCCACTGACTATTGGGAATAGACTGGATCTGCTCCGCCGCCTTGGGTTTTGTCAATCTTGCTTCAAGGCCTGCCTCTCCTCCAAATCTATCAATTACCGGAGCCTCAATATCTAAAAAATTACGCATGTAAAAATACTCCGTAAAAATTCATACCGACTTATATCAGCCTAAAGCAAGGACGACTAGTAAAATGACAAGAGACTTTTAAATAGGGACTCACTCCCAGCCTGATTTCTGGTGAGTAAATTAGGACTCACCTGAGTAATGAAAACAGAGAAAAACTCTCCCCAAACTGATACTTTGTATACACCTACTTTCTTGAATATCTATTTTATAACAGCAGGAGTTCCATATGGTCCGACGTACACTCCCCGCCCTTATTTTTGCTATCTCAGTTGCTACAGCAGATGCTTCAGGGCCTGAATCACTACCAGAGGATGCTAGTTGGGTTAGCAGCCAATCTGAACAGATGAAATCCCAGGCTATTGAACTCGCTGATCACCTGTGGAGTTTGGCCGAGGTAGGTTATCAGGAAACCCTCAGCAGTGCGGCCATCCAAGCTCAGTTGAAAGCTG
The DNA here is from genome assembly GCF_000380565.1 of Microbulbifer variabilis ATCC 700307. Classification (GTDB taxonomy): domain Bacteria; phylum Pseudomonadota; class Gammaproteobacteria; order Pseudomonadales; family Cellvibrionaceae; genus Microbulbifer; species Microbulbifer variabilis. The sequence continues at coordinate 381,525 of NZ_AQYJ01000024.1, read as the reverse complement.
CGGGTTTCAGGATCGAAGAGGGTATCGCAGACATACCCACTGCTTTCGTCGCCACCTTTAAACAGGGACGAGGAGGACCAACCATTGGACTACTGGCAGAAATGGATGCGCTACCCGGAGTCTCCCAAAAAGCGGTGCCCTACCATAGCCCGATTGAGAAGCAGAACGCTGGGCACGCCTGTGGACATCACTTGTTTGGCGCTGGATCAACAACAGCAGCGGTTATGCTCAGTCGTTGGTTACAGGAAACTGACACGGACGGTGAGATTCGCCTGTATGGTACGCCAGCTGAGGAGGGAGGCTCTGGCAAGGTCTATATGGTAAGAGCTGGCGCTTTTGAAGATACCGACATAGTTCTACAGTGGCACCCGGGTGACCAAAATGAAGCTCACCCACAATCCAGCCTGGCAAACAAGTCTGCAAAATTTCGTTTCAAGGGTATTGCCAGCCATGCAGCCGCTGCACCTGAACATGGCCGCTCCGCTTTGGACGGCGTCGAGGCTATGAACTTCATGGTAAACATGTTGCGTGAACATGTACCAGACAGCACCCGCATTCATTATGTAATTACAAATGGTGGAATGGCACCCAATGTCGTTCCAGCCAATGCAGAGGTCTTTTACTATGTACGTGATCGCAGTGCTGCAGACCTAGAGCCAGTATGGTCACGCGTGGAAGAGATAGCGCGCTCTGCCGCCCAAGGCACAGGTACTGAAGTGGAGTGGGAGGTAATTCATGGTAACCATAGTCTTCTACCAAACCAAACGCTGAATCGCCTTATCGATTCCAGTATGCGGCAATTTGGCGGTATCCAGTACTCAACCGATGAATTGGAATTTGCCAAGAACCTGGAGGGACTTACTCACCGCCCCGGTCGTCAAATCGGTGACCAAGAAAACATTGTCGACTATAACCCTAGCGAGGCCCCCTTCCCCGGCTCCACCGATGTGGGGGACGTAAGTTGGAATGTGCCTACAGGCGGTTTTACCACCGCAACCTGGGTTCCGGGCACATCAGCCCATACCTGGCAGGCCGTAGCGGCAGGAGGGACAAGTATTGGTCACAAAGGGATGCTTTTAGCTGCAGAAACCCTGGCACTCACTGGAATTCAATTACTGAAGTACCCTGAACTGGTGGAACAGGCTAAGCAAGAGTTCAGCCAAAAGCGTGGAGAGAGCTTTGAGTACATCCCCCTTCTCGGCAATCGCAAGCCACCGCTTGACTACCGCAAATAAGTAAATTTCACTCTCTCTTGAATTAGAAAAGGGAAGCAAGCCTACCAAAAGCTTTGCCTCCCTTATTTCCAAGCTGCAACTTTCGCTACATCCTCAAAGTGGAGAAGTGCGCGTTTCTTAAAGTGAGACTCCAGTTACTCTACAGGTACAGCAACTGCCTCCTGCCCGATGAGATCCAGATAAAAGGCATACTGCAAAGCAGTTTCATGGTAACGGCGAAAGCGACCGGAAGAGCCGCCATGTCCGGCCTCCATATTTACATTGAACAGCAGCCGGTTTTTATCAGTTTTAAACTCACGTAACTTAGCCACCCACTTCATAGGCTCAAAATACTGTACCTGGGAGTCATGCAGTCCAGTAGTTACAAGCAGATTGGGATAGTCTTGTGCCTTCACCTGATCGTAGGGTGAATATGACAGCATATATTCATAGCTATCTTTATTATTCGGGTTTCCCCATTCATCATATTCGTTGACTGTCAGAGGAATAGACTCATCCAGCATAGTGGTCACAACATCGACAAATGGTACTGCCGCAGTCACTCCCCGATATAACTCCGGAGACATATTCACGACGGCCCCCATTAACAGACCACCGGCACTACCGCCTGAAGCGAATATCTTATCTGGAGCGCCATACTTCATCTTAGTAAGGCCTTTGGTTACATCGATAAAGTCCGTAAAAGTGTTCTTCTTATTGAACATCTTTCCATCTTCATACCAAGCCCGCCCCAATTTTTGGCCGCCGCGAATATGAGCAATCGCAAATACAAAGCCGCGATCAAGCAGTGAAATCACAGAAGAGCGGAACCAGGGGTCCACCGTACTACCATAGGAGCCATAAGCGTACTGCAGTAAAGGGTTAGAACCATCCTGCCGGAATTTATCTTTCCGATACACAAGAGATACCGGCACTTTTACCCCATCGCGGGCAGTAATCAGAATGCCTTCACTTTGATAGTGCTCTGGATCAAAGCCACCAGGAACTATATCTTGCTTAAGCAGCTCCAGATTACCGGTATCTAGCTCGGCCTCATAAACACTATTTGGTGTCGTCAAACTCGAATAAGATACCCGTACGCTATTAGAATCCAGGTTGGGGTTCGCGCTCAGGCCCAATCTATATACTGGATCATTAAAACCTACCTGAATATCTTTATTGTTCTCGAGATTGATAATCCTAAGACCCGTTTGACCAGCTTTTCGCTCTATCACAGCAAGGTGATGGTTAAATAAGGTGAAATCTTCCAATAAAACATCGTTGTTGTGTGGTATCACCTCCTGCCACTTAGACTTATCTGCAGCATCTGCCAGTGCAGCTTTCATCAAGCGGAAGTTTTCAGCTTGCCAATTGGTCAGGATATAAAATTCATCTCCCAGCTTTAGAGCTGAATATTCATGATCCTCTTCGCGGGGATGCAAAGGTGAAAAGTCAGTGAGCGGGGTGTTAGCATCCAGGATTGACTGGCCACTGCTGGTTGTGGAACTGTGGTGAATCCTCACCAGCTCCCCATCTCTTGATTTGGAAATCCAAGTATAAAATGCTTTGTCACGCTCTTCATAAACAACGACATCTTCACTTTGCGGCGTCCCTAACTTATGGCGCATTACCTGATAACCAAGCAAGGTCTGGCGGTCTTTATTAATGTAGAAAACTGTCTGGTTATCGTTAGCCCAAACAGCTACCGGGGAGGCATTCTCCAACTTATCAGGCAGCAATTCCCCAGTTTTCAGATCTTTGAAACGAATAGTGTAAACACGACGCCCTACATTATCCTCCGGATATGCCAACAACCTATTGCTGGGAGACACCCCTAGGCGCCCAACACTGAAATAACCTGAATCTTTCGCCAGTTGGTTGACATCCAGCATCACCTCCTCAGCAGCTTCCAGGCTACCTTTGCGGCGTGCATGAATAGCATATTCTTTTTCCGGCAGGTAACGGGTGTAATACCAGTATCCATTGTGGTACACAGGTACAGTTGATTTATCCTTCTCCAGTCGCCCCGTCATTTCCTCAAAGAGTAGTTCCTGCAACTCTTTAGTGTGGCGCATAACAGTATCAGTATAAGTATTTTCCGCCTCAAGATGCGCGATGACTTCTGGAGCCTTGCGTTCGTCATCGCGCATCCAATAGTAGTTATCTATACGCTCATGACCGTGCACAATCATCTTATGAGGCACTTTTTTAGCAACTGGAGCCGATGGCTGCTCAGAAGGTGTTATTGCATCTAAATTAGCGTTAGCTGTCTCATCACTGGACTTGCCACAAGCGGCAAGGCCCAGGGCGAGTACTAACGTCGCGGTGGTGGTTTTCATTAATTCTTATTCCTCTACAGTTCCATTTTCTTATTCAAAATACATGACCAGACGATCAAAAAAGCAACTGCCAGCCGCTCTATGCCAATATCAATCCACACATCCCCGCAATAATGAGTGAAGCGGTCACGCTCAGCACTGCACCCTCCCGCACCATATCCTGCATACGCACCTTTCCTGTGCCATAGGCAATGGCATTAGGCGCCGTGGCAACTGGCAGCATAAAAGCACAACTTGCGCTCATAGCGGCGGGAATCATCAACACCATGGGATCGAAACCTGCGGAGGTGGCCGCTACAGCGAGGATCGGCATTAGTAAAGTCGCCGTAGCTGTATTACTGGTAATCTCTGTCAGGAAAGTAACCCCAAGACACAAAATAACCAACATCAACCACAGCGGCATTGCAGTCAGGAATGAGAGCCCATTCCCAAGCATGTCGCTCAACCCTGAGGCAGTAAAGCCCTTGGCAAGGGCAATACCACCAGCAAAAAGCAGTAGCATTCCCCACGGGATTGTCTCAGCAGTCTGCCAATCCAGCAGACGCCCCCCTTTGCCATTCGGTACCATAAACATGGCTACCACTGCCGCGAGGGCGACCGTACTATCCCCAGCAGCCCCAATTCCCAGCCAATCACTCCAGCCACCAAATGGTGCGTTGCGCGTAACCCAAAAAAAGATTGCCACCCCAAAAACTATCAGTGTGCGCTTTTCTTCAGCCCGCCACTCTCCAATCACCGGCGGTTCAATTTTATTTTTCAGATGCACATTACGGGTTAGCCAAAGAGCCATTATTGGTAAAGTTACCAGGGCAACCGGCACTCCCACCTTCATCCAACCCAAGAAACTGAATTCCCTGCCAGTCACCTCTTCATAGATTCCCATAAAAATCACATTAGGGGGGGTCCCAAGGGGCGTGCCCACCCCCCCGAGGCTGGCTGCGTAAGCGATACCAAGGATTAATGCGATAGTAAGACGTTCATTTTTTATGCGGGAGAGGATTGCCAAAGCAATGGGTAACATCATTAGGGTTGTGGCAGTGTTGGAAATCCACATGCTGAGGAACCCGGCAGCCAGCATAAAACCCAAAACCAAGCGCCGGCCACTGGAGACCCCAAAGAGACGCAGCATATAGAGGGCAAGGCGCTCATGGGCACCACTCTTTTCCAGGGCCTTCGATAAAATAAATGCGCCCATCAGCAGTAATATCACATGACTGCCCAAAGAGGCTGCTACCATTTTGTGGTCTGCAACTCCAAATAAGGGCAAAAGCACAAAAGGTACCAAAGACGTGGCGGGAATAGGCAGGGCCTCAGTAATCCACCAGATTACCGTCAGCAACGTAATTGCTGCGGTAACTGCAGGCAGATACTGCATCCCTACCATGGATAAAAAGAAGTAGAAAGCCACTGCCAACAATGGCCCCAAAACTATGAAGCGCTGCCGCGCAATCGACATACCTGCCCCCAAAATGCGTAAGGGTAAATTTGTTATTGGTTTATCTATCCTTTCGGGTAATCAGATTCGGTGTCCTCAGCCCTCCAGGTGGGCACACAAAATACAAGAAAGCAGACACTAAGCGCAGTAGTTTGAGATAAGAAAATCCAAAAGTATCCGCAGTACACAAAACCCTATCAGTCGCTGTTTAAATTTCACTCAATCGATAACAACAATGCCATCAAAAGAGCAAATATTCACTTACCAGGAAAGCCCGACAGGCCTACAAATTGGAAATGAGGCACTTTTAGTAAATCAGGCGCAAATGTACAATAGTGACAATTTATTATTTTGTTATTTTCTTTCCAAGCAAAAGCTAAAGACCTCCACATAAGCCAGGGACCTCAACGAACCCTATTATTTTGTAGGAGGCACTGATTAAAGGCTTGAGCATCTGCTTCTAGAGGTACCCTTTGAAATACACCACTCTTGTTACCCTTATTGCGCTGGCCAGCACCGGCGTTTACGCTGAAGAAAAACCTTTCTACTTGAAAGCTTCACTCGGCCATACAGAGTTCGATTCAGAAAGCTCCTACGCACTTAGAGAGAACCTTAGTTCTACAGGTTATGCCTTTATTTTTGGCTACCGGGTAAATAGCTATATTGCTGTTGAGGGGGGTATGACTGATCTGGGAAGTATCCGCAGAGACTATGAATCTAATGTTCACGGCCTCGAATGGTACATTGACGATGATGATTTCATAGTGGAAAACTATGATTACAAAAGTAAACAGGAAGCTGAATATAACTCCTATAGCGTAGGATTAGCTCTCACAGCACCAATTCAGCAAAACCTAAATGCTGGTATTCGCCTTGGTGTTCACCAGTGGTGTGAAAACAATAGCGGCCAAAGTGAGACCTCCGGTACTCTCAACTGGTATAACGGTGATCGTGAGCTGCTGGAGGTAGAACCCTACTATAGGTCTTACAGCTGGGACAATGAAAAGGATAGCGGCAGCAACCCCTACTATGGTGTGGAAGTGAATTGGACCACTGGTGACTGGAGTATTAGCCTGGAGCACACTGTCTACGAGATTCAAGATGATAAAGCCAACTTCTCTGCAGTGGGCGTAACCTATAGTTTCTGATCCCACGCCAAGAGACTGGGGCTTTGTTCGGCAGGTACTCACTTACTGTTTACACGGGGCCCCACACAAAACTTGCCTATAAAACATACACGCCCATAATTCCTCCCCTCCCTTTTCCTGTACATATCATGATTATCCGGCAAACTATCACCCTCAAAGTGAGTGCAAAACAGGCGGAAGGGATTCATGAGTTCGATACCCAATACAGTTGAAGTACTGGATAAATTGCGTTGGAACGCACACCTGTGTAAGCACAGCCACTTCCGGGCCTCTATGAAAGGCCGAAACCTGCACGTGCTCTGCGGTGTACCAATCGTAGTAGTTAACTTGTTCTTAGGCTCCCTGTTCTTTTCCCTGATCAATGCTGAACTGCCTGACTGGACCAAATGGACTGGCGCTGCACTGGCATTAATAGCGGCGCTGCTGGGGGGAATTCAGACTTTTTTCAATTTCAAAAAGAACTACGAAGGTCATCGTCAAGTAGGCAATGAATACCTGGCGATTGCCAGGGAGTGTGAGCGCCTGATTGCACTCTACTTCGACCGCATCCTCGACCTCGAGCACCTTTCCAACAAGGTCTCCGAGCTAAACACCCGCTATAGTGAAATCAATCAAAGAGCCGAAGAGTTTATTGTATCGGACAAAGTCTACCGCCAAGCCATGCAGATCCAAAACCAGAAAGCCAGTCGCGAACCCTCCCTGGTGGAGAGAATGCGTAAGCTGCAGAGTAGATCTCACGTAGAAGCCAAAATAGGCTCACAGACATCAACAATAGAACACCCCTGAAACATTTTAGGGACCTGGCAAAGAACTTCAGCAGTAGTAACATGCAAAAAGAGCACAACGATCATTCACCTGGCAGACATAAGTTTTCTCTCTGCTACCTCGCCACTGACATCCGTACCCCCAGCAACGTGGGGGGGCTCTTTCGCATTGCCGATGCTTTGGGCGTGGAGAAAATTTACCTGGCAGGAAAGAGCCTAGTACCGCCAAACTCCAAGATCCGCAAAGTTTCCCGTTCAACAGAACAGCAGATCCCCTATCAATACGAGAGTGATGCCCTAAAAACTGCCCAACGATTGAAAACAGAGGGGTATCAAATTATCTGCCTGGAAATTACATCACATAGTGTTGAATTAAGTCATGCCCCAATTACCGGGGGTGATAAGGTCTGTTTGGTTCTAGGTTCGGAGAAAGATGGAATTGGTGAGGAATTATTGAAGATAGCCGATGCAACTGTACATATAGTTATGCAGGGTGTTAACTCCTCAATGAATGTGACATCGGCCTGCGCTATTGCAAGTTATGAAATTCTGCGCAAGATAACTTCTAAATATCAAGATTGAAATGGAGAAATCCAGAAAATTTAATTTAACAAAGAACCTGACATCAAAATCAGTAGAGTTGTAAATTTCTTAAGTTCTCTCTTAATCCGGAACTTTTAAAGTCATATTAATTTTATGTACATAATCCGGGTCACCACCAAAACGTTTATTACAATTCAAGCTGTTTATTACCTGAATATCTGCATTACTCAGATTAAAATCACTCAACAAAAAATTGGTCCTAATATTCTCTAAGGACTCCGATTTGGGCACTACAATACGGTGCTGTTGGATATTCCACTTCAAAATTACCTGTGCAGGCGTAGCTGAATACTTATCGGCGATTTCGGCTATCACCGGATCCACAATTGGCTTTTCAGCAAGAGGCACACCGCTCCAACTTCCCGATCCGAGAGGAGAGCAACAGCCAATAGCAATTTTGTGAAACTGGCAGTAATCGACCAAAGGCTGTTGAGTAAAGTATGGATGCAACTCTATTTGATTAATAACCGGTCGCACTTCAGCAAAGGTCGCAATCTGCTCGATATCCGATTTGCGAAAATTTGATAAGCCCAGCGCCCTTACCTTTTTCTGCTGGTATAATGCCTCCATAGCCTCCCAGGTTTCACGCGTATAAGCGGGAACAGGCCATTGAATCAAATACAAGTCCAGGTATTCCAGCTGCAATCGCTCTAGGCTCCGAGCAAAGGCATCATGGGTTTTTGTCCCACCCTGCTCCGTATCCCAAACTTTACTGGTAATAAAAAGTTCTTCCCTGGGTAGGCCAGACTCCTTTATTGCACGGCCCAATGCCCGCTCATTTCCGCAAATCGAAGCGGTATCAAACAACCGGTAGCCAATAGCGATAGCTTTTAAAATAACATCAGTGACGTACTCATCATCCTGCTGCCAGCTGCCCAGCGCGGACATTCCCATTCCAATCTGGGGAATTTCCACACCATTATTTAATTCGATAAAATACATGATCGATACCCTTAGCGAATACCGCGACCGAGTGTCACAGCAATCTCCTACGGCTTCTATTAAAAGTGCTCGGCGCTGATTGTAGATGGCACAGTGTTTTTTAGCGAGAAGGCTTACTGAGGGGAAATAGCAGATAAAGCTTCAGAACCGGAGTGCAATTGTCGGCTCTTTTTTCTCACCGTTATGCTGGCCTCGCTATGTTAAAATTACTTGGGAGGCAGAGAACCGGCAAACTCGGCACCGCGATTTACCCAGTTATCCAAATCTTCCGCAACGGCATCCTCTTCAACATACACCATACCTTTAAGGGGCCTGCCGGTAAAATCCATTGGCCTGGTATAGCGCTCCGCCAATGCATCCTGGTAATTGTCCGGCCCAACACGAACCATTAGCTCTTCCCCAACTACACCACAAGCCATATTGCCATTTAACATAAATGCCAGGCCACCAAACATCTGTTTCTCACTCAGACCTTGATTTCCCTGCAGTAGGTTGCGCACTTTTTCTGCCAATGTTTCATTGTACGCCATGACAATCTCCTTAATTACTTTTGCTAAATGGGGAAAAATGCTTTGGGTACTGCCGTGATCCGCTCTGGTTAGAAACTGGCGGACAAAAGATAAATTGAGAGGGAATGATGAGTGCCCTTCCACGCTGCAAGCACCCATAGCAAACAGAAAAGTATTCAATAATCGATACAGATAACTGCACCATAGCGAAAAAAGTTATTTCGAATAATCGTTTAAGTGTAGCAGGAAATATCAAGTCATCTTCTGGCATGGCGGATTAGGCGCCATGGACATTTAAAAACTGTGAAAGCCTAGGAGGGAAATCGTGGCGACAACGACAATGTCGCCACGACAAACATCGGGGCACCTTGGGATTTCCACCCATCCGAAAAGTACCACCGACAGAAGATCTGACTTAGTCGACAAACACCCGCGCATTGCGGAACAAGCGCATCCAGCCGGAATCTTCTTTCCACTCATCTGGATGCCAGCTGTTGCTGACAGCTCGGGCAACACGCTCGGGGTGCGGCATCATAATAGTCACGCGGCCATCTTCAGAACTCAGGGAGGTAATACCATTGACCGATCCGTTGGGATTGGCCGGGTAAGTTTGGGTGATTTCCCCTTTGTTATTCAGGTAGCGCATCGCGATAGTACCGGAAGCTTCACACTTCTCCAGCGCCTGCTGGTCGGCAAACTCCACGCGCCCCTCACCGTGAGCAACGGCAACCGGCATGTAAGTACCCGCCATACCTTTAAACAACACGGAAGGTGAGTCTTCAATGCCCACCAGTGCGAAGCGCGCTTCATACTGCTCAGAGAGGTTTCGCACAAAGCGCGGCCAGTGATCCGCACCTGGAATCAGCTCTTTGATCACTGAGAACATCTGGCAACCGTTACACACCCCCAAGCCGAAGGTATCGTTGCGATTGAAGAAGCCCTCAAACTGATCGCGGGCACGATCGTTAAACAGGATGGTTTTAGCCCACCCCTCACCAGCACCCAGTACGTCGCCGTAAGAGAAGCCACCACAGCCCACCAAACCCTTGAACTCATCCAAAGCGACACGACCAGACAGGATGTCACTCATATGTACGTCGACAGCGTTAAAGCCAGCGCGGTGGAAAGAGTGCGCCATTTCCACCTGGCTATTCACGCCCTGCTCTCGCAGTACAGCAACTTTCGGGCGAACACCTTTAGCGATATAGGGTGCGCTGATATCGTCGTTGATATCGAAAGTGAGGTTTACTGTCAGGCCCGGGTCTTCTTTGGCGATTACAGCAAATTCCTGCTCGGCACACTCGGCGTTATCGCGCAGGGATTGGATGCGGAAGCTGGTTTCCGACCAGATCTGCTGCAATTCAGCACGGGAGCGCTTGAAGATTTCAACACCGTTATTGGTGATGCACAGGTGTTCGTTATTGTTCAGGTAACCGATCTTGTGGGTGGGTACACCCACAGCGGCAAAGCGCTGTACCAGCATATCCGCTTCACAGGCGGGAACCTGCAATACCGCACCCAGCTCTTCACTGAACAGCGCCGCAATCGGGTCTTCACCCAATTCGTAGATTTCCACATCCATACCCACGCGGCCGGCAAAGCCCATTTCCGCCAGGGTTGTAAACAGACCGCCGTCGGCGCGGTCGTGGTAGGCCATGATCAGGTCTTCATTCAGAGCCTGCTGTACCACCTCGAAGAAACCTTTCAGCTTCTTGGCATCATCCAGGTCTGCGGGCTTGTCACCCAGCTCGTTGTAGACCTGCGCCAGACAGGAACCGCCCAAGCGATTTTTGCCGGCACCCAGATCGATAAACAGTAACTCACTCTCACCTTTATCGGTGCGCAGCTGCGGTGTCACTGCCTTGCGGACATCAGTTACCGGAGTAAAGGCAGAAATTACCAGAGACAGCGGTGCGGTAACCGCTTTCTGCTCGCCCTCTTCCTCCCAGGCAGTGCGCATAGACATGGAGTCCTTGCCCACCGGGATGGTAATGCCCAATTCAGGACACAACTCCATACCCACCGCTTCTACGGTTCGATAAAGTTTTTCCTCTTCACCCGGATGGCCCGCAGCACACATCCAGTTGGCGGAGAGTTTGATATCGGACAGTTGCTTCACTGGGGTACAGGCGATATTGGTAATTGCCTCACCCACGGCCAGGCGGCCCGAGGCCGGCGCATCCAGCAATGCCACCGGAGTGCGCTCACCCATAGACATGGCTTCACCGGCGTAGCTGTCATAGGCAACGGTAGTTACCGCGCAATCGGCCACCGGCACCTGCCAGGGTCCGACCATCTGATCGCGGGAAACCTGGCCGGTTACAGTGCGGTCACCGATAGTGATCAGGAAGCTCTTGCTAGCCACTGTAGGCAGGCGCAGCACCCGCTCAGCCGCTTCATTCAGATCGATATCGGCAGTGGAAAACGCCTTGGTTTCCACCTGGCGAGTTTCTGCCTCGCGGTGCATGCGCGGCGGCTTGCCGAACAGTACCGACATCGGCAGATCCACCGGCTTGGAATCGAACTGCTTGTCATTTAAGAGCAGGTGTTTGTCTTCGGTGGCCTCACCAACAACGGCGTAAGGCGCGCGCTCGCGCTCACAGATTTGCTCAAAGCGCTCCAGGTCTTCCGGCATAACCGCCAGTACATAGCGCTCCTGGGATTCGTTACACCAGATTTCCAGCGGGCTCATACCCGGCTCATCGCAGGGCACATTGCGCAGTTCGAAATTACCGCCGGTACCGCCATCTTTCACCAACTCGGGGAAAGCATTGGACAAACCACCTGCACCCACATCGTGGATAAAGGCAATCGGGTTGTTCTCACCCAGCTGCCAGCACTGGTCGATAACCTCCTGGCAGCGACGCTCGATTTCCGGGTTCTGGCGCTGTACCGAAGCGAAATCCAGATCTTCAGAGCTGGAGCCGCTGGCCATACTGGAAGCGGCACCTCCACCAAGGCCAATCAGCATGGCCGGGCCACCCAGCACTACCAGTTTGGCCCCAGGGGAAAATTCGGGCTTCTCTACATGCTCTTCGCGGATATTGCCATAGCCACCAGCCAGCATAATCGGCTTGTGATAGCCGCGGCGCTCGCCGTCAAAATTCTCTTCGAAAGTACGGAAGTAACCACAGATATTTGGGCGACCAAATTCGTTGTTAAATGCCGCACCGCCGATGGGACCCTCAATCATAATATCCAGGGCGGTCACGATACGCTCGGGTTTGCCGTAATTGGACTCCCAAGGCTGCTCCCAGCCGGGAATCTGTAGGTTGGAAACAGTAAAGCCGGTCAGACCGACTTTCGGCTTGGATCCGCGACCCACCGCACCCTCATCACGAATTTCACCACCGGCACCGGTACCGGCACCGGGGAAAGGTGCGATCGCTGTAGGGTGGTTATGGGTCTCCACCTTCATCAGCATATGGATAGCTTCATTACTGAAGCTATATTCCTTGCTTTCCGGATCGGGGTAGAAACGACCGGCTACATTGCCCGCCACAACTGCGGCATTATCGGCATAGGCAGACAATACATTGTCACCTCCTTTACGATAGGTATTCTTGATCATGCCAAACAGGGAATGCGGCATCTCTTCGCCGTCGATAGTCCAGGAGGCATTAAAGATCTTGTGGCGGCAATGCTCGGAATTCGCCTGGGCGAACATCATCAACTCTACATCAGTCGGATTACGCTCCAGTTCTTGGAAACTGGTGAGCAGATAATCAATTTCATCTTCGGCAAGAGCCAGGCCCAAGGTAACGTTGGCATCCTCAAGCGCCTCGCGGCCGCCCTCGAGGATATCCACTCCGCGCAATGGGCGCGGTTCTTCTTCGACGAACAGCTGCTCCGCTTGCTCAAAGCCGGAAAACACCACCTCAACCATGCGATCGTGCAGCTGTGAAGCCAGAGCCTGGCGTTCAGCGTCAGTTAATTCCACGCCAGTAAGGTAGTAGGCAATTCCCCGCTCCAGGCGATGGATTTTTGTCAGTCCAGTATTGTGGGCAATATCCGTGGCCTTGGAAGACCAGGGGGAAATAGTACCCGGACGAGGCGCCACCAGGATCAGCTCTCCTTTGGGCTCATGCTGTTCCTCAGTCGGACCATATTGGAGCAGCCGCTCAAGCAGCGCCATCTCCTTGTTATCCAGTGAGTCGCTATCTGCAAAGTGCACGAACTCAGCGTAGAGGTCGTCTATGGTCGGTTGCAGCGCGCGCAGTTGATTGAGCAGTTTTTTATGGCGGAATTTCGACAGTGCGGGAGCACCACGCAGAACTAGCATTGCGGGAGGTTGCCTCTTGTCTGAATGAGAAAAAATGTGCAAAAGAAGGATCGCACAAGGCCCCGAAAATTTGAGAGGCGCAATTGTACCTGAAGCATCGCCAGTCCAACACACCCGCCGACCACTTGCATATACATGAACTAATTAGCAATCAATATGTTCAAAAGGCGAGCAAACTTATTGCTTAAAACCTCCTAAACAAGAGGCGAAAGAAAACTCCTACAAAAGTCCGGCAGGGTTTTCAAGCGCATAGATCACAGTGTCCAAATGCCAAATTGGGCAGATTGACGCCGGATAATGTAAAATTGGCGGACTGTGCCAGCTTTGGCCATAAAAGCCCTGGCGAACCGAACTTCACCGGGCCTTAGGCATAACAGCAATAAAACTAACGGACGAGCTAGAGGGGACAGCCTATGATGATGAAAAGCCGCGTGCTGCGCTATGTCCGCCGCCTGTTAAAAGGGCTGGCCATGTCATGCTGCGCCTCCCTGTTAGTTGCCAGCAAAGCACCGAGTACTCTTGAGCGGATCAAGGCCTCTGGTGAGCTGGTTGTGCTGTCACAAAATGGCCCCACTACATATTACGAAGATGCATCCGGTAATCCCACTGGCTTTGAATATGGAATGCTGCGGGCCTTTGCCGAAGAGCTCGGCGTCAAGCTGGTAATTCGCGACGTTCACGATCTAGACGAAATGTTTGAGCGCCTGCGTGACCCGGAAGAGGGTGCACACTTCGCTGCCGCTGGCCTTACCGTCACTCCGGAGCGCCGTGAGCAGGTACGCTTTACCCCCTCCTACTTCGAAATCCGCCAGCAGGTTATTTATCGTGTTGGTGAGCAGCGCCCACGAAAGACCAGCGACCTGGAGGGCAAGACTGTCGCCGTAATCGCCGGCAGTGCCCACGCGGAGGAACTGAAAAAACTCTCCCAGCGCTACCCACTGTTAGATTGGGAAGAAGTGTCTGATGTGGATGCAATGGAGCTGGTAGAGATGGTACAACAGGGCAAGTACAGCTACGCAGTAGTGGACTCCAATGCTTATGCGGTACACCGCGGCCTTTATCCAAACACCGCTGTTGCTTTCAATCTCACTCAGTTCCAACCGGTCTCCTGGGCTTTCCCTAAAAGCGACGATGACAGCCTCTACCAGAGTGCCCGCCTGTTTATGTTGCGCGCAAACACCAATGGCATGATTGCGCAGCTGCGCGAAGAGTTTTTTGGCCATGTCAGCGACCTGAATGTCGGTGGCGCCCAGGCATTTGCCAAGCGCAGCCGAGAGCGTTTACCAAAGTGGCGTGGAGCGATGCAGAAAGTGGCAGACCAGTATGATCTGGACTGGCACTTGTTGGCGGCGCTCAGTTACCAGGAGTCCTACTGGAACCCACGCGCGCGCTCCCGTACCGGAGTCCGTGGCCTGATGATGCTTACTCTGAATACCGCCAAAGACCTCGGTGTTAACCGGCTCAATCCCGAGGAGAGCATTGAGGGAGGTGCGCGCTATATAGTACAAATTCGCAATAAACTGCCTGAGCGCATTCGTGAGCCCGACAGAACCTGGATGGCACTAGCAGCCTATAACGTGGGCTATGGCCACCTTGAGGACGCCCGCGTCCTCACCGAACGTATGGGCGGCAACCCGGATCTGTGGCCCGATGTGCGCGACCATTTGCCTCTGCTGGCCAAGCGTCAGTATTACAAGACCACCAAACATGGCTACGCACGTGGCTGGGAGCCGGTAACCTATGTGCAGAATATCCGCCATTACCAGGCCCTGCTGAGTTGGAGCAGTCGTATTGAGGAGCAACGCCTGGCTGCAGCCAATGATGCAAATCGCGAAATTCTTGCTGACGGCAGCGCAATAGAAGCCGAAGCTAGCGCAGCTCCGGCACTCTAGCCCAGCCGTATTAAGTCCCGCCAACCTTCTGGCAAAAAAGATAAATCTCCCGGCTCATCAATATCTGCCAGCGCCTCCAGGCGCTGGCAATTCATTCCACACTCCCAAAGTCTATCCAGAGTCTGCCGGGCAACAACCTCAGTACTCCAGTGAATATCCTCAAACAGCCGCACCTGTATTTCCTTGAGCCCTAATAACGCATAGCCACCATCTTTTGCCGGATACATTACCGCATCAGACACCTGTAGCTCTTCTGCAGCAGCTCGCAAACGCTGCGCGGTAAGGGACGGACAGTCGGTACCAAGCAAAAGAAGCCCCTGCCCCAATGCTCGTGCGTTTCCCGTAGCATGCCAAAGGCGCTGACCAAGGCTGCCTTGGGACTGCCCATAAACAGTGACTCCCGCAGGCAATGGGAAACCCCGCCAAAAAGCGTGGGACGGATCAGGTGTCACATGCAGCTCCACGGGTCCCAGCTCAGCTCTCACACACTCTTCAAGGGTATGGCGCAACAACTTCTCCGCAAGCGACGCGGCTCCCTGCTCCCCCAATGCCGGAATAAGACGGGTCTTGGCATAACCAGCCAGTGGAGCCTTAGCCATCACCACAAGGCGCAGGAACTTCCTCGAAAGACGACTACTCATAGCGCCTAGCCAGGGTATCTGCAGGCACGCCGCGCCAATAAGCAAAACGCAAGCGCCACATCAGCAATACCGTGCGCAACACCCCAAATTTTTCCCAGCGTCGCCCAGAGGTTGAGACTCTTTGATGGAGACAATAGGGACGGCTTATTTTTAACAACTGCCGACTTAGCTCAACATCCTCCATCAATGGCTGCCTGGCATAACCGCCAATTTTTTCAAAAAGAGTACGCCGGACAAAAATCGCCTGGTCACCAGTGGCGATACCACTTAGACGTGAACGCCAATTAATCAGGTTGGAAATTAGGGGAAACCACAAACTCCGCCCTTCAATACGAATATTAAAGCGGCCCCACTCTGCTCCCTGAGCCACTGCCGATGCAACCGCACTCAATGCACCCTGGGGCAGGCGTGTATCAGCGTGTAAAAACAGCAGCCAGTTCCCACAGGCAATGGCTGCACCTGCGTTCATTTGCGAGGCTCGGCCGCGCGGGGAAGTAATTACCTGGAACCCCTCAGCAGTAGCAATTTCCACACTGCCATCAATGCTACCACCATCCACCAGGATAATTTCACAGCTGGTAAAAGCCTTAAGTTCTTTTAACTGCACAATTAAATCGGGCAGTTGCTCCCGCTCATTCAACAGCGGAACTACAACAGAATACTGCACTAACCCCGTCTCCAACGATGAAACACTTCGAGCCAACGCAACAACCCCTTGGGCGCATGGGCTCGTTTCCAGTTTCCTGCAACAAATTTATTGCCTTCAGTCATAGTCGGATAGATATGAATGGTAGATAGGATTTTATTCAGTCCAAAACCCTGCTTCATAGCAAATACAAACTCGGCTATAAGCTCCGCAGCATTCTCACCAACAATTGAAACACCCAGTATTTTATCTTTACCCGGTACTGTAAGCACTTTAATAAAACCCCGTGCCGCGCCATCCACGATAGCGCGATCCAGGTCATCAAGGTTGTAGCGAGTTACCTCATAGGCAATAGCACGCTGCTCCGCCTCATGCTCACTAAGCCCAACGCTGGCCACCTCTGGATCAATAAAGATTGCCCGAGGTACCAGTGAATAATCCACAGCAAATTTCTTGATATCGCCGAAAAGGCCATTCACTGCTGCATACCAGGCCTGGTGCGAAGCCATATGGGTAAACTGAAATGGGCCCGCGAGATCCCCAGCTGCAAGAATATGGGGGTAACGAGTGCGCAGGAAGGCATCCGTTGTCAATTTACCATCTTGCAGTAAGTCCAGTTTTTCCAATCCAAACCCTTTAGTCCTGGCACGCCTGCCAAGTGCCAGGATAACTTCATCAAATGTCACCTGTGTTTCACCCACGGCATTACGCAAGTTTAATACCCCCTCTCGGCGATCTTCACTTCCAGTAAAAGAGACCGCCTCATGCCCAGTGAGAAGACACACTCCTTCAGATTCCAATGCCAGGGAAACAGCTTGCGACACTTCGTGGTCCTCCTGGGGGAGCAAACGTTCATCTCGCTCTATCAAGGTAACTCTTGACCCCAAGCGGGTGAATGCCTGAGCCAACTCACAACCGATGGCACCACCTCCCAGTAATACCAATCTATGCGGTGCCTTATTCAACTGAGCAAACCTATCCCAGAGTGTTTCGCTAGTAAGATAATTAACCGTGTCGAGGCCGGGGAATGGTGGCACTGTAGGTTCAGCACCGGTGGCCAGAATAATGGCTCGTCCCCGTAGGGACTTTTCACCACCACTATTCAACGTGATATCGACTGTCCAGGGATCTACTAATCGCGCGTACCCTTTTATTACTTCCACACCGAGATCTGAGTAGCGCTCCACACTATCGTGAGGCTCAATCTGCTGGATAGATTCACGCACATGGCGCATCACCCCGGGAAAATCAATCTCCGGTTCCGGCAGGCGCACACCAAAATTACTCGCAGTGCGCGCAGAATGTGCCACACGAGCACACTTGATCAACGCCTTACTGGGTACACAGCCGGTATTCAGGCAGTCCCCACCCATATTTCCCGACTCGATCAAAGTCACCTTGGCTTTTACCGCCGCAGAAATATAGGCACTCACCAAGCCCGCAGCGCCTGCACCAATAACAATTATATTGCGATCAAACTTTTTGGGTTTTCTCATTGGAGTCACTCACTTGGCCTCACGGCGACGTTTAAGCCAGTTGAGGAAGTATTTTGCCAATAGCGGGAATATACCCAATAGGGCAAAAGACAATAACAATTGCGGAGAAGCGATATCCTTCAGATTGTCTATACGAGCGAGTTGCGTACCGGCATTAACGTAAACAATCGTAGCCGCCAGCATGCCTAATTGGCTCACCCAATAAAATGTCCAGACTCGAAGGTGGGTTAATCCCATCAGAATATTGATCAGAAAAAATGGGAAGATTGGTACGAGACGCAAAGCAAAAAGATAAAAGGCGCCCTCCCTCTCAATACCGTTATTTACAACCTGTAAGCGTACAGCAAACTTCTCTTGAACATAGTCACGAAATAAATAGCGGGCCATTAGAAACGCCAGGGTGGCTCCAATACTGGAAGCGAAGGATACAATGACAGTGCCCCACAACAAGCCAAAAATAGCACCCGCGGCAATAGTGAGAATCGCAGCACCGGGTAAGGATAAACCGGTTACCAAAATATAAAAAACTAGAAACAGGAAGCTCACCAGAAATGGCGATGAGGCTTTCCATTGCTGAAACTGCTCACCGCCTTCCTGCAGCTTTTCCAGGCTCAACCAGTGGTGTAAATCAAATGCGTAAAAAGCAATCACCAATATCACGATAATCGCCAGCAGCAGTATTTTTTTTCTCATGGCATTCCCGCCCTCCGGCTATTAAACCCTATCCCCTTACAGTGCCCCACCGCAACTGCTGCCCTGCCCCGCAGTACAGCCATAGCAATGATCAGCCACACAAACTGCCGAATCTTTAAGATCAGCTTCGAGTAAATCACGTAGATGCAATCGGCCTGGCACTGGTATATTCAACTGCTGGTTAAAGTCGCAGTCATATAAATTCCCCTGCCAGTCAACACTCACCAGACTGCGACACATCACGCCCTCAAGATTAGATGCAGAGTAGCTCTCCCGAAGCAGCGTCATATAGTCTTTAAACTGCCCTTTGGAAATCAGCATGGAGCCAAAGCGTTTGATGGGCATATTGGCGAGAGCAAAGAGGTGATTAAATTCAATTCCAAAATGCGCGGCCAACTCTCGTCGATAGTCTGCCTCCAGGCCCCCCTGCTCCGGGGGTAAAAAAGCACCCTGGGGGTTATAGACCAGGTTAAGCTGAAGGCCAGTTTCCGACTTGCCATAGCCCAAGGCATTTAGCTTCTGCAATCCGGCAATACTTTTATCAAAAACCCCTTTGCCTCGCTGCTTATCTACATTTTCCATGGAGTAGCAGGGTAGAGAGGCAACCACTTCCACATGGTTCTGCGCGAGAAACTCTGCTGTATCCTGCTGTCCTGGCTCAAATAATATCGTGAGATTGCAGCGATCTATTACATGCACACCCAGCGCCCGTGCAGCTTTCACCAAAGACCGAAACCCGTTGTGGAGCTCTGGTGCACCCCCAGTGATATCCAGGGTTCGCACCCCCCTTGCCTTGATAACGCCCAGTAGTAACTCCAGATTGTCGTCCGACATCATCTCGGTACGATTGGGACCTGCATTCACATGGCAGTGCACACAACTCTGGTTGCAGCGATAACCGATATTTATTTGCAGGGTTTCAATAGCCTCACGGCGAATCGCCGGGAAGTCCGATATTTCCAGTAACGGTAATGTTTCGTGCATTCCCCTCAGTGCTCCATTTCTTCAGGCACTGCTTCTGTCGGCGTAAGTAGCGGCTTTATTACAGCTTGTTTTTCCTCTGGCATCGCATCGACAGGTGTCACCAACCCGCTCGCCAATGCAGTATGAGCGGCGGATTCAGGTTGCTCAGTACCGAGCAAGCGGATTGCCTCTGCGGCAATCTTTTGAGCACGGGCGGCATTTTGCTGCAAATTGGCGATAGCCACGTCCGCTGTCACCGCCTCTTCCCGAGGGTGCCAACAGTCATAATCCGTTGCCATGGCGAGAGTTGCATAAGCCATCTGCGCTTCGCGGGCGAGTTTTGCCTCCGGCATATTGGTCATTCCGATCACCGAAGCATTCATACTGCGATACCAGTGCGACTCAGCTCGGGTAGAGAACTGGGGTCCTTCAATACAGATATAACTGCCACCTCGATGCAACCTGATCGGCTCTTCTCCCTGGGTATTGGCAAAAGCCCGCGCCAGGTTATCCGCCACAGCAGGGCATACCGGATCAGCCATGGAAACATGGGCTACAGCACCATCGCCAAAGAAAGTACTCTCCCGTTTGCGGGTCATATCGATAAACTGATCCGGGATCAGCATATCCAGTGGACGCACCTCTTCCTGGAGGGAGCCCACGGCAGAAAGGGAAAGAACATAGCGTACGCCCAACTGGCGCAATGCGTGGATATTGGCTTGATAGGGCACCTGGGAGGGAATCAGCCGATGACCGCGTCCATGGCGGGCAAGGAAAGCAACAGGAATATCATGAAGCTTGCCGCAGGCAATTGCATCCGAGGTGCTACCAAAGGGGGTCCCCATCTGGACTTCCTCCACCTCGGTTAACCCTTGCATCTCATAAAGACCGCTACCGCCGATAACACCGATTAAAGCCCTGGCCATGTCCACTCCTAAACAGTTGGTTTTTCCGCAGTATAGGAGTGCTCCTAGACCGTGTATATCACTGACATGTAAACAAAAATTAAGCGCGAGCAAAGCGGTCAACCTCAGCTTGGGAGGCCCTTCCCTATTGGGTCACATCAAAGGCAGAGGCCATGCAGAGAAACATTCCTTGTACATATGGTGATCAATGCACTATATTTACCCGGACATAAATATTTAACCCGGGTAAATATAGAGAAATACTTTGGCTACTGACTATATCGCTATCGACCAGCAACAGATTGTTGCGCGGGGGACATTGGAAGTAATTGTGCGCCGGGTGAAGAGTATGGGCACAACTCATGAGCCCATGGTCTTTGAAGCCGATAGCTGTAAACGGATAGAGGTGGATTGGCACGGAGATACCGAGGAAGTACTGGCAGCCTTATCGGTGGATGTACCGGCCCCGAAAACTAAACGTGGACGCCCCAAGTTAGGCGTTATTCCCAAGGAGGTTACCCTGCTTCCCCGTCACTGGGAATGGCTGGGTCAGCAGCCTGGCGGTGCTTCTGCCACTCTTCGTAAGCTGGTGGAGCAGGCACAAAAGCACGTTTCGCTTGAGGAGAGAATCACCACAAAACAGCATCAACTCGATAGATTCATGCTGTTAGTTGCAGGAGATACTCCAGGCTTCGAAGAGGCCAGTCGTGCACTGTACAGAAACAGCAAGGTCGGCTTTGAAAAAGCCATTCAATTTTGGCCTGAGGACCTCAAACAACTTTTATTGAGTAAGTTTAATGAGGTCGCAGAGATGCACAGCGGCAATTTGTAAAGTGAACTTACTATGACTCATCAACACGACAATATTTTTGTTAACGGCGCCTTACTGCCGGTTTTCTTTAAGACTGCTGCGCCTATTATTCTGATAATGCTGGTAAACGGCTCGTTTACCCTATTAGATGCCTATTTCCTGGGGAAATATGTAGGAGCTGAAGCATTAGCCGCAGTAACCTTAACATTCCCAATGTTTATGTTACTGGTAGCACTTTCTTCATTAATCTCCAGCGGATATTCGAGTGTATTGGCCAGATTACTCGGCGCGGGAGAAAAAGATAAAGCGAGGCAGGCATTTTCCCAAGCTATTACACTAGCTCTGGTGGTTTGCACTGTGTTGATGTTGTTATTTGTGGCTTGGGGTAAACAATTAACACTATTAGTTGCCAATGGCTCAGCAGATCTAGCAGGGATGGGGTACACCTATTTAACGATATTAATCTTCCTTTCCCCAACTCTGTTTATCAGTTCTGTGAATTCCGATACTTTGCGATGCGAAGGGCAACTGTCGCTAATGGCGATGGTTTCCCTTGCGTCGGTAATGCTCAATATTATTTTCAATTATATTTTTATTGCGCACTTGGAGATGGGGGTGGCCGGCTCTGCTTATGGCACTGCCCTTGCACAGGCAATCGCCCTTTTGATAGTGGCGTGCTATCGCCATTATGGCCGCACGGTGATTGATACACAGATTATCCGGATCTCAAGCAGGCGTGATTTTTGGCCTGGATACCTATCTTTGGGCTTACCATCCAGCTTAAGTTACATCGGTGTATCACTCACATCTATTGCTGTAATTTTTAGTATCCAGGCCTGGGGGGTTAGTAACTACGATGCGACAGTAGGAGCCTATGGGATCACTACCCGTATTATGACCTTTATCTTCCTGCCACTTCTCGGGCTGAGCCAGGCATTTCAGACTCTGATCGGCAATAATGTTGGCGCTAAAAGCTGGTCTCGGTCCGACAGCAGTATCAATATCGCTTTAACAGTAGCGTTCGGTTACTGCCTCGCTTTACAGCTTGGCGTGTTAATACTGAAAGACTCTTTGGGAGCCTTATTTGTCAGCGATAAACAGATTATTACAGAGGTTGCACGTATCCTGCCCATGATGACGCTGGTCTATTTTTTGGCCGGACCACTCATGATGATCAGCACATTTTTCCAGGCTATAGGCGATGCCAAACGTGCCGCCATTCTCGGAATTGCAAAAACTTACGTTTTCGTTTTGCCACTCATTTTGATTTTACCCCCACTCATGGGCGAAGTGGGAATATGGTATGCGGGTCCAGTCGCGGAACTCATGCTGCTTATATTAACGGCTTTTATCCTTTATCAGCGGGGACGCAATCACGGTCAAAAATATGGTTTATATGGTACTCAGCAAACATCCGGCTGATTATTTCCAATCCAAATAGAAAAACATTCCTGAAATATTTTTGAGATCAAATAAAAAAGGCCGCTTCGAAAGAAGCGGCCTTTTCACAGACAAGGTACTTACCCAGCTCTTACCAGCCAGTAACTTCCTTCAGAGCGTCGCCAATCTGAGCCAGGGAGCGCACGGTTTTAACACCCGCGTCTTCCAGAGCAGCGAACTTCTCGTCAGCGGTGCCTTTACCACCGGAGATAATCGCGCCCGCGTGACCCATGCGCTTGCCGGGAGGAGCCGTTACACCGGCGATATAGGAAACGACCGGCTTGGTAACATTTTCCTTGATGTAAGCAGCTGCTTCTTCTTCAGCAGTGCCACCGATCTCACCGATCATAACGATTGCTTCGGTCTGCGGATCGTTCTGGAACATTTCCAAGATATCGATGAAGTTGGAACCCGGGATGGGGTCACCACCGATGCCCACACAGGTGGACTGGCCAAAGCCGTAGTCGGTGGTTTGCTTAACCGCTTCATAGGTCAGGGTACCGGAACGGGAAACGATGCCCACTTTACCCGGCTTGTGGATGTGACCTGGCATAATACCAATCTTGCACTCACCCGGAGTGATAACACCCGGGCAGTTCGGGCCGATCAGGCGCACGCCCAGCTCGTCGCACTTCACTTTAGCGTCGAGCATATCCAGGGTCGGGATACCTTCGGTGATACAAACGATCAGCTTGATACCAGCGTTGGCCGCTTCCAGGATGGAATCCTTACAGAAAGGCGCAGGTACGTAGATTACGGAAGCTTCAGCGCCGGTCTTCTCTACCGCTTCTTTAACGGTATCGAATACTGGCAGGCCCAGGTGAGTCTGGCCGCCTTTACCCGGAGTTACACCACCAACCATCTTGGTGCCGTAAGCAATCGCTTGCTCGGAGTGGAAAGTACCCTGGGAGCCGGTGAAGCCCTGGCAGATTACTTTAGTGTCTTTGTTAATCAATACTGACATGATTATTTACCCTCCGCAGCTTTAACCACTTGCTGAGCCGCATCGGTCAGACTGGTAGCCGCGATAATGTTCAGGCCACTGTCGCTCAGAACCTTGGCGCCCAGATCTGCGTTGTTACCTTCCAGGCGTACAACAACCGGTACTTTAACGCCAACTTCTTTTACTGCGCCCACAACGCCTTCGGCGATCATGTCACAGCGAACGATACCACCGAAGATGTTGATCAGTACGGCTTTTACGTTCTCGTCAGACAGGATGATCTTGAACGCTTCAACAACGCGCTCTTTGGTCGCGCCGCCGCCAACGTCCAGGAAGTTAGCTGGCTTGCCGCCGTGCAGGTTTACGATATCCATGGTACCCATGGCCAGACCAGCACCGTTTACCATGCAGCCGATGTTACCATCGAGAGCTACGTAATTCAGGTCGAACTTGGCAGCGTGCGCTTCACGCGCGTCATCCTGAGAAGGATCGTGCATTTCGCGCAGGTCCGCGTGGCGGTACAGCGCGTTGCTGTCGATTACCACTTTGGCGTCCAGGCAGTGCAGGTTGCCTTCGGTGGTGATTACCAGCGGGTTGATTTCCAGCAGGGCCAGATCTTTTTCCTGGAACATTTTTGCCAGGCCGAGGAAGATCTTGGTGAACTGCTTAACCTGAGTCGGGTTCAGGCCCAGTTTGAAAGCCAGCTCGCGCGCTTGGTAAGGCTGAGCGCCTACCAGCGGATCGATGGTGGCTTTCAGGATTTTTTCTGGAGTCTCTTCCGCTACTTTCTCGATCTCAACGCCGCCTTCGGTGGAAGCCATGAAAACGATACGACGGGTGGAGCGGTCAACAACGGCGCCAAGGTACAGTTCTTGGTCGATGTCAGTGCAGCTTTCAACCAGGATACGGGAAACCGGCTGGCCATTTTCGTCTGTTTGATAAGTTACCAGACGCTCGCCCAGCCACTTCCTGGCAAATTCTTCAATTTCTGCCTTGGAATCTACCAGCTTTACACCGCCAGCCTTACCGCGGCCACCAGCGTGTACCTGGGCCTTTACTACCCACTTATCACCGCCAATTTCGTCAGCCGCTGCTGCTGCCGCTGCCGGGGTTTCCGCTGCAATGCCTTTGGAAACCGGCAATCCGTATTCCGCAAACAGTTGTTTGCCCTGATACTCATGCAAGTTCATAGTCAATACCAATTCACATATAAAATGTGTTTACTAATTGCAGATCACTCTGCACCTGAAAGAGAAATTTAAAATTTCCGTCGTTGCAAATTTCAAATTCCACAAATGAAACCGGGGCGCTAATTAATCAATAATTAGTGCCCCGAAATCGAAAAATGTTCTTACTTGCGCTTCTTGCGATTTACGGTGTGAATCGCATGGCCGTTCACTCCCAGCGCCGCTTCTTTCACAGTTTCGGAAAGAGTCGGGTGCGCAAATACCGTCATACCGATGTCTTCGGCGCTGGAGCCGAATTCCATCGCGATCGCCACTTGCTGAACCAGGTCTGCGGCAGACGGGCCAACAATATGGGCACCCAGTACGCGGTCAGTTTCCGCGTGAGCAATGATTTTCACAAAGCCCTGGGTATCGTTGGCGGCCATAGCGCGGCCGTTGATAGCAAACGGGAAGCTGCCTACGTTGTAGGGCTCGCCATCGGCCTTCACCTGCTCTTCGGTGCGACCAACCGCAGCGATTTCCGGGTGAGTGTAAATAACGTTGGGGATCACGTCGTAGTTCATCATCGGCTTCTGGCCAGCAATGCGCTCGGCAACCACAACACCTTCTTCTGAGGCCTTGTGTGCCAGCATTGGGCCGCGTACCACGTCACCAATCGCCCATACGCCCGGTGCAGAAGTCATGCACAGGTCGTTGACATAGATGAATCCACGCTCGTCCATCTTCACACCGGCATCTTCAGACAGAAGGCCTTCAGTGTAAGGGCGACGGCCAACGCAAACGATCAGCTTGTCGAAAGTTTCCTGGTGCTCTTTACCATCTTTGTCCTGGTAAGTAACAACCACTTCTTCGCCTTTCACTTCGGAGCCGGTTACGCGGCAAGCGAGACGGATATCCAGGCCCTGCTTCTTGAAGATCTTCTGGGACTCTTTGGCAACCTGTTGATCCATGATCGCCAGGAATTTATCCATCGCTTCCAGAACAACCACTTCAGAGCCCAGGCGGTTCCATACAGAGCCCAGCTCCAGACCGATAACACCGGCACCGATAACACCCAAACGCTTTGGAGTTTCAGTGAATTCCAGAGCACCAGTGGAATCGACAATAATTTTGTTATCTACCGGAGCGGGCGGAATATTTACCGGTACAGAACCGGAAGCCAGAATGACGTTTTCAGCTTCGTAGACGGTGCTGTTGCCTTCGTCGTCGGTTACTTCCACTTTCTTGTTCGCCAGCAGTTTGCCGGTGCCGAAAATGGAGGTTACTTTATTGGCGGTGAACAGACCTGCTACACCACCGGTCAGCTTCTTAACGATCTCGCCTTTGCGCTCGATCATCTTGCTCACATCCATCTTGACCTTGCCGACTTCAATGCCGTGCACGTCGAGAGCATCTTTGGCTTCGTGGTATTTCCAGGAGCTGTCCAGCAGTGCCTTGGAAGGAATACAGCCAACGTTCAGGCAGGTACCGCCATTTACGTATTTACCTTCCTTGTTTTTCCACTTTTCGATACAAGCCGTTTTCAAGCCCAACTGAGCGGCACGGATGGCAGCGACATAACCACCAGGACCGGAGCCAATTACGATTACGTCAAATTTTTCGGACATGATCAGTTCCAGATATTTCTAATGCAGTGTGATCGAGGGGGCCCGCAGGCCCCAAGATTTATTGTTTAAACTTCGAGCAAGATACGCGCTGGATCTTCGATCATTTCCTTGATCGCTACCAGGAAGCCAACTGCTTCCTTACCATCGATCAGACGGTGGTCATAGGACAGCGCCAGGTACATCATCGGCAGGATTTCCACCTTGCCATTTACCGCCATCGGGCGCTCCTGGATTTTGTGCATACCCAGAATTGCAGTTTGCGGTGGGTTCAGAATCGGAGTGGACAGCAGGGAACCGAAGACACCACCGTTGGTGATGGTGAAGGTACCGCCAGTCATCTCTTCGATAGACAGTTTGCCATCGCGGGCGCGAACACCCAGATCGCGGATATTGTTTTCCATATCCGCCAGGCCCATATTTTCGGCGTTACGCAGAATCGGCACAACCAGGCCTTTCGGAGAGGAAACCGCTACACCGATATCCTGGTAACCGTGGTAAACGATATCGTTGCCGTCGATAGACGCATTCACTGCGGTGTAACGCTTCAGCGCTTCTACTGCAGCTTTTACGAAGAAGCCCATAAAGCCCAGGCGAGTGCCGTTGTGGGTCTTCTCAAACAGGTCTTTGTAGTTCTTGCGCAGGTCCATAATCGGCTTCATGTTCACCTCGTTAAAGGTGGTGAGCATGGCGGTGGACTGGGATGCATCCAGCAGGCGCTCGGCAATACGCTTGCGCATGCGGGTCATAGGAACACGCTTCTCTACGCGCTCACCCGGGGTCACAGCCACTTCGGCAGCGGCGACGGGGGCAGCAGCTGCAGGTGCAGTACCCGCTTTCATGACATCTTCTTTGAGAACACGGCCACCTTTACCAGTGCCTTCCACACCAGCCAGATCAACGCCTTTTTCGGCCGCCATTTTCTTGGCGGACGGCATGGCGATTTTCTCACCGGCAGCGGGTGCTGCAGATTCAGCAGCAGGTGCTTCGGCCTTTGCTTCCGCCGGAGCGGCAGCGGCGCCGGCACCCGGCTCAAACTTGGCGATCACTTCATTGGAGAGAACCGTGTCGCCCTCGTCCTTAATGATCTCGGAGAGAGCGCCGTCTGCCGGCGCAACCACTTCCAGTACCACTTTGTCGGTCTCAATATCCACGATCAGTTCATCGCGGGACACGGCTTCACCGGGTTTTTTATGCCAGGTGGCGACAGTACCGTCCTGAACGGATTCCGGGAAAGTTGGCGCTTTAATCTCGATCGTCATTTTTCCTGTTTCCTGAGATTGTCTCTGCTTAAAATACTGCCGCCCGTTACTTGACGGTCAGCGCCTCGTTGATGAACTTATTCTGTTCTTCTAAATGGGTGGACATATAGCCCGCCGCAGGTGCCGCCGACGGGGCGCGGCCCACGTATTCCAGGTCCAGCTTCGGATGCGTTTCCGCCAGCAGGCGACGCAAGTGATGCTGACTGTGGTACCAGGCGCCCTGGTTCATGGGCTCTTCCTGACACCAGGCAACACTCTTAATGTTCTTAAATGCGGATACCGCATCCACGAACTCCTCGTCCGGGAAGGGGTACAGCTGCTCGATACGTACGAACGCCACATCTTCCTGTTCGCGCTCCATGCGCGCTTCCAGCAGGTGGTAGTACACCTTGCCGGAACACAGGATCAGACGTTTAACCTTTGCCGGGTCCACCCCCTGGTCTTGAATCACATTTTGGAAACGACCTTCAGCCAGTTCTTCCAAGCTGGAAGTAGCGAGCTTGTGACGCAGAATCCATTTAGGGCTCATAATCACCAGCGGGCGGCGCATCGGGCGCACCGCCTGGCGACGCAGCAAGTGGAAGATTTGTGCCGGGGTAGTGGCGTTACACACCTGGATATTGTGCTCGGCACACAGCTGCATAAAGCGCTCGAGACGCGCGGAGGAGTGCTCCGGACCCTGGCCTTCATACCCGTGTGGCAACATCAATACCAGGCCGCACATACGACCCCATTTGTGCTCACCGGAAGTAATGAACTGGTCGATCACGACCTGGGCGCCGTTGGCGAAGTCACCGAACTGAGCCTCCCACACCACCAGGGATTTTGGCGTGGTAGTGGCATAGCCGTATTCGAATGCCAGTACCGCTTCCTCAGACAGCAGGGAATCGTACATGTAGAAAGGCGGCTGGTCCTCGAACATATGCTGCAAAGGCACATAGCTCTGACCGTCTTTCTGGCTGTGAATTACCGCATGGCGGTGAGAGAAGGTTCCGCGGCCCACGTCCTCACCGGTAAAGCGGACCATAAAACCCTCTTCCAGAAGGGTGCCGTAGGCCAGGGTTTCCGCCATACCCCAATTAAGCGGCAGGGCGCCACCGGCCATCTTGCGGCGATCATCATAAATCTTGGAAACCTGACGCTGCATCACAATGCCATCGGGCACCGTGGTCATACGATTGGCGACGTCCTGAAGTTTCGGCATTGCGAAACCGGTGTCTGCAGGCACCTGCCAGTCGTGGCCCAGGTAGGGACTCCAGTCTACAAACATGGACGAGTCCGGCTGCTTAACCAGACCAGTGGCCACATCTTCACCCGCATCCAGCTTATCGCGGTAGTCGTTCGCCAGCTTGTCCGCTGCAACCTTGTCCAGGATGCCCTCTTCCACCAACTTCTCAGAGTAGAGAGTGCGAGTGGTTTTGTGCTTGCGGATGGTCTGGTACATCAGCGGCTGGGTGCCGGATGGGTCGTCGGTCTCGTTGTGACCGCGACGGCGATAGCAGACCAGATCGATGACGATGTCTTTCTTGAATTCGTAACGGTAATCGACAGCCAGCAGAGCCGCCAATACGACCATTTCCGGATCGTCGCCATTCACGTGCAGCACCGGTGCATCGATCATTTTGGCGGGATCGGTGGAGTACTCAGTGGAGCGGGCATCTTCGCGCTTGCTGGTGGTAAAGCCCACCTGGTTGTTCAGTACGATGTGCACAGTACCACCGGTGTAGTAACCGCGGGTCTGGGACATCTGCAGGGTTTCCTGCACAACACCCTGGCCGGCAAAAGCCGCGTCGCCGTGGATATTGATCGGCATTACCTTCTCACCAGCAGCATCTTTGCGGCGGTCCTGACGGGCGCGCACAGAGCCAACCACTACAGGCGCACTGATTTCCAGATGCGATGGGTTAAAGGCAAGGGCCAGGTGAACTTCACCACCGGGGGTCATTACGTTGGAGGAGAAACCCTGGTGATATTTCACATCACCAGAGGTATCGAGGGTTTTCTTACCTTCGAACTCCTGGAACAGATCCGCAGGGTTCTTGCCGAGGATATTCACCAGGGTATTCAGGCGGCCGCGGTGGGCCATGCCGATCACAATTTCCTTCACCCCGTAAGTGCCGGAGCGGCGGATCAGCGCATCCATCATCGGGATCAGGCTCTCACCGCCCTCCACACCAAAGCGTTTGGTGCCTGGGTATTTGGAATCCAGGTGACGCTCCAGGCCTTCTGCGGCAGAGAGACGCTGTAGAATTTCAATTTGGATATCGGTGCCAAAGTTGGCCTTGGACTGGCTGCGCTCCAGGCGCTGCTGGAACCACTGCTGCTCTTCCAGATTGGAGAGATGCATGATCTCCGCACCCAGATTGCCACAATAAGTCCGCTCCAAGCCCTCTACGATTTCACGCAGGGTCGCCTCTTCTTTGCCAAGGAACAGGCTACCGGTATTGAAGGTCGTATCGAAATCACCTTCAGTCAGGCCGTGGTAGCTCAACTGCAGGTCGGGCACCTGTTCGCGGGCCATCAGGCCGAGCGGGTCCAGGGTAGCTTTCTTATGGCCGCGATGGCGGTAGGAATCGATCAGCTGCAGAACCTTGATCTGCTTGCGCTCGTGCTCAAGATTAATAGAGCCGGAACCGGAGCCTGGTGCCGCCACAGGGCGGGCGCGATGCTTGCTGAGCAGTTCGAAGTGCTGGCGCACTGCGGCGTGGGAAACGTCGCTGCTACCGCCAACGCGGGGGAGGCTGTCGAAGTAATTGCGCCACTCCTCCGGTACACCGTTGGGGTCGTGCAGATAGGTCTCGTAAAGCTCCTCCACGTAGGCGGCATTGCCCCCGGAGATATGGGAGCTACGCCACAGCTGCTCCATGGTACTTTCGTGCATTTTGATGCCTACCTCGATTGCAGTGGGCTCTTATTTGCCTAAGCCACTGCGCTTTCCTTTCACTCACAAAAGGGGAGGCGCATAAAGCCACCTCCCCTTTTCAATTAGTTGCCGGTTCTCACCGGCTTTATCATTAGATAAGCGCCTTACCTGGCACCGGACCCACTACAAGTGGCCCCTAACGGGTCGATTAATGACCCGGATTCCCCTATACCGCACGCGTCAGCAGCATATTGCGAATATGGCCAATGGCGCGCGTTGGGTTCAATCCCTTTGGACACACATTCACACAGTTCTGGATACCGTGGCAGCGGAATACGCTGAAAGGATCGTCCAGGTTTGACAAGCGCTCGTCAGTGGCCAGATCGCGACTGTCCGCCAGGAAGCGGTAAGCCTGCAGTAAGCCGGCCGGGCCTATAAACTTATCCGGATTCCACCAGAAAGACGGACAGGCAGTGGAACAGCAGGCACACAGGATACACTCGTACAGGCCATCGAGCTTTTCGCGATCTTCTGGAGATTGCAGGCGCTCAATCGCCGGAGCCGGAGTGTCATTTTGCAGGTACGGCTCGATCTTTTTGTACTGCTCGTAGAACTGCTCCATATCCACGACCAGGTCGCGGATTACCGGCAAGCCGGGCAGCGGACGCAGGACCAGCTTACCTTTAGGGGCAGCTTCAGACAGTGGCGTAGTGCACGCCAGGCCATTGCGGCCTGAAATATTCATACCGTCGGAGCCACACACACCCTCGCGACAGGAGCGGCGGAACGACAGGGTCGGATCCTCGGCCTTCAGCAGCTCCAGAACATCCAACACCATCAGGTCCTTGCCCTTGGTGTCCAGCTCATAGTCCTGCATATACGGCGCTTTATCGGCTTCCGGGTTGTAACGGTAAATGCTTACTTTCAACATACTCTATTCCGCTCCCGAATCAGTAGGTCCGAGCTTTCGGTTCAAAGGCTTCCATGGTGTTCGGTGCGAAGTTTACCGCACGCTTGCCGACACGTTTCTCAGCCGGGAAATACATGGAATGACACAGCCAGTTTTCATCGTCGCGCTCCTGGAAGTCTTCGCGGGCATGGGCACCGCGGCTCTCAGTGCGGGTCTCCGCGGCAATTGCAGTAGCCTCAGCAACTTCCAACAGGTTCTGCAGCTCCAGGGCTTCAACACGGGCAGTATTAAACGCGCGGCTTCTGTCGTCCAGGCGCACATTTTCAATACGCCCACGCAGATCAGCCAGCTTCTTCACACCTTCTGCCATGTAGTCGCCGCGACGGAATACGCCGAAGTGATTCTGCATCACACCCTGCAGCTCTTTGCGCAGGTCGGCAGCTTTCTCGCCGGTTTCGTTGGTTTCCAGACGGTTCAGACGAGCCATAGCGGCTTCGATATCGGACTCGGAAGCTTCGCGGTGCTCGATACCTTCGCGCAGGGCCTTCTCGATAAACAGGCCGGAAGCCCGTCCGAATACCACCAGGTCCAGCAGAGAGTTGCCACCCAGACGGTTAGCGCCGTGCACGGATACACAAGCAACCTCGCCACAGGCATAGAAGCCGTCAATGATCTGGTCGTTGCCGGCAGCGTCCTGGGTCAGGGCCTGACCGTGAACGTTGGTGGGAATACCGCCCATCATATAGTGACAGGTCGGCACTACCGGGATCGGCGCCTTAACCGGGTCGACATGTGCAAAGGTCTTAGATAGCTCACAGATACCGGGCAGACGGCTGTTGAGCAGCTCTTCACCCAGGTGATCAAGCTTCAGGAATACGTGATCGCCTTCCGGACCACAACCGCGACCGTCGAGGATCTCCAGCACCATGGAGCGGGCTACAACGTCGCGGGACGCGAGGTCTTTAGCATTGGGGGCGTAGCGCTCCATAAAACGCTCGCCGTCTTTGTTGATCAGGTAACCACCCTCACCGCGACAGCCTTCGGTCACCAGAACACCGGCACCATAAATGCCAGTTGGGTGGAACTGCCACATCTCGATGTCCTGAACCGGCATACCGGCACGCAGGGCCATACCGACACCGTCACCGGTATTGATGTGTGCATTGGTGGTGGAAGCGAAGATACGACCGGCACCACCGGTAGCGAATACGGTCGCCTTGGACTTGATAAATACCACTTCGCCATCTTCGATGCACATGGCGATAACACCAACAACGGCACCATCCTGGTTTCTCACCAGGTCAATGGCAAACCATTCATTCAGAAATTCGGTTTTATGTTTTACGTTGTTCTGGTACAGAGTGTGCAGCAACGCGTGGCCGGTGCGGTCAGCAGCGGCACAGGTACGGGCAGCCTGACCACCACGGCCGAAGTCTTTGGACTGGCCACCAAAAGGACGCTGGTAAATACGGCCTTCTTCAGTACGGGAGAACGGCAGGCCCATGTGCTCCAGTTCGAACACGGCTTCCGGACCTACGGAACACATATATTCGATCGCTTCCTGGTCACCGATATAGTCGGAACCCTTAACGGTATCGTACATGTGCCAGCGCCAATCGTCATTGGGGTCGGAGCTGGCGATCGCACAGGTAATACCGCCCTGGGCGGACACTGTGTGAGAACGGGTTGGGAATACTTTGGTAATTACCGCAGTCTTGTAACCTGACTGGGCCATCTGCAGGGCAGCGCGCATACCAGCACCACCACCGCCAATTACAATCCCATCAAAAGAAATAGTACGCATATTCGCCATTGTTTATACACCCCAAAGAATTTCAATGCCCCACACCGTGTACAACACGGCAACCGCAGCCAGAACCACTTCTACGAACAAGCGCAGAACAGTGGCTTTACCGCCCATCATCCGATTGGTGATGTAATCGGTAACCACGGACCAGAGGCCAATCCAGGCGTGAATAATGGTGGAAAGCAGAGCAACCAAGCTGAATACGCGCATCCAGCGCTGGGCGAACAGCTCAGACCAGGCTTGGTAGCCAAAGTCTTTAGTGAAAAAGATAAAGCCCACTATAAAGAGGACATACGCGAGCAGTATCACTGCGGTAACTCGCTGGTAGAGCCAGTCGAAAGTGCCGCTACGGCCGAAGCTAGTTACTGTTCTTACCACAACCATACTCCCACTAAAAGAATAAGGATTACACTCACCACCAGCACCGTAATAGCACTGCGACGGCCGCCCTCAAGGCTCTCACCCATACCCATATCCATAAACAGGTGACGCACACCCGCCACCAGATGGTATATAAGAGCTGCCAGAGAGGCCCATAGGATGAGCTTGGCTGGAATACTATTAAATGCTGCCGCGACATCGGCGAAGCCTTGCTCTGATTCCAGACTGGCATCGAGCATGCAGAGCAGAAGCGCTACAACGGCGAAGAGCACAACGCCAGAAATTCGATGCAAAATGGAAACCAAAGCGGCAGCGGGAAGCTTTATAGTGGAAATGTCTAAATTGACAGGTCTGTTTTTGTTCACAGGAAAAACACCTTGTTGCCCTGAACGACCGGGCGCCCGTTAGCTTTTCAATGGAGGGACGAGCTGCTTGCTGATCACTTTGCACTCGACCTGTTGAAGCCTTGTACAAAGTAGCCGTACCATGGCGCAAGCCGCGCGGATTATAGGCATTCAATAGTCAAAACACAACGAACGCCTGGGAAACTGCCGGCTTTGGCGGTCTTCATGACCTGTCATTTGGCGCCGCGGGATTTCCGCAGATTTTCACGCCTCACTCCAGGCAAAAGCTCTACAGGCCCGCCCTGTCGCCAGATATCCTGTTGCCCGCAGACTGACCGTCCACTCCTTTTGGTTTGACAATTTGAGGCCCGGCACTTAAGTTTGGCCCGCTCAAAAGGCTGCCAGCACCCGAAAATCCTAGGAAAAGGCCGCCATAAGAACAGTTTTAGGAGTCCGCAATGTCCGATAAAAAAGCGCAACTCACAGTCGATGGTATCGACGGCGCGATAGAGATGCCCGTACGATCTGGCACCCTCGGCCCAGATGTTGTCGATGTCGGTAACCTGACCGGCAAAGGCTTATTCACCTATGACCCGGGCTTCGTATCCACTGCCTCGTGCGAATCCAAGATTACCTTTATCGATGGCGGCAAGGGCCAACTGCTGCACCGCGGCTACCCCATCGAACAACTGGCAGAAAAATCCGACTACCTGGAAACCTGCTATCTGTTAATGAACGGCGAACTGCCAGATGCCGAGCAGAAAAAGAAGTACGTAGACACCATCATGTCTCACACTATGGTACATGAGTCCCTGGTTAGCTTCTTTAAAGGCTTCCGTTACGACGCCCACCCAATGGCCATGATGTGTGGCGTAGTAGGCGCCCTCGCCTCCTTCTATCACGACTCCCTGGATATCAACAATCCACAGCACCGTGAAATTTCCGCACACCGCCTGATCGCAAAAATGCCAACCCTGGCTGCCATGTGCTACAAGCATTCCCAAGGCATGCCCTTCATGTACCCGGATAACAGCCGCAGCTACTCCGAAAACTTCCTGCACATGATGTTTGGCAACCCTTGCGAAACCAGTAAGGTCGATCCGGTTGTCGCCAAGGCGATGGATATCATCTTCCTGCTGCACGCAGACCACGAGCAGAATGCCTCCACCTCTACAGTGCGCCTGGCCGGCTCCTCCGGCGCCAACCCGTTCGCATGCATCTCTTCCGGTATTGCCGCCCTGTGGGGACCTGCACACGGTGGAGCCAACGAAGCTGTACTGAACATGCTGCAGGAAATCGGTGATGAGAGCCGCATCGATGAGTTTGTTAAACGCGCCAAAGACAAGAACGACCCCTTCCGCCTGATGGGCTTTGGGCACCGCGTTTACAAGAATTTCGATCCGCGCTCCCGCGTAATGCAAGGCATCTGTGATGAAGTTCTGGGTGCTATGGGTGCAGAGAATGATCCGCTGCTGAAGATCGCCAAAAAGCTGGAGAAAATCGCCCTTGAGGACGATTACTTCGTGGAGAAAAAGCTCTACCCGAACGTAGACTTCTACTCTGGCATTATTATGAAAGCGATCGGTATTCCCACCGATATGTTCACCGTAATCTTTGCCACTGGCCGCACCGCAGGCTGGATCGCCCACTGGAATGAAATGATTTCCAACCCGTACAAGATTGGCCGCCCGCGCCAGCTCTACACTGGCTACACTCAGCGCGACTATGTCCCCCTGGAACAGCGCTAATTAGCTCCCCAAAAAAAGCCCGGTATCACCGGGCTTTTTTATGCGTCTTGAACAAATAAATATTCAACACAATTTTAATAGCGCAATAGTGGTTTCACGCAAAAAATGTGACGCGCACCTCATTTTTTAAATTTTGCTCAAATCCCCTTCCCTATTTGGCAGTAAATAAGCTGTCATCCAATGTAAAATCCGCCGCTCCCCGGCCATAGCGAAATAACACTGCGTTCCCACTCGGCAGTTACTTTCCATCCGCGGAACTCCTTACTCGTACAAACACAAAACCACAATACTAATTAAGGGCACAGCATATGCTTAGCTTTATCTCCGGTATGTTCCGAAGTAGCAAGTCGGAAGAGTCTGCCGACCTGGAAGAAAAATACACCCGCAGTACCTATGCCGGCTCCAAGGGCACCCGCACAATCTCTTATGACCCAACATTAATTAAAGCCCTGGAAGACGATCACCGTCACCTGATCGGAATTTTTCAGCGTATGTGGTCTGAGGGTTTTGAAAAACAGAACTACCGCCAGCTATCGCAACTATTAACCCAGTTTAAGTCTGGCTTTCAAGCGCACCTGATCAAGGAAAACGTGCGTTTCTATGTCTATCTGGAACAAGCACTGGCCGGCGATGCCCACACGCTGCAGGTAGTTAAAGACTTTCGTACTGACATGAACGAAATTGCCAATGCTGTGGTGCAATTCTGTAAGCGCTACAACCACGAGGCATTTACTCCAGAGATGGTTCGCGATTTTAAGATGGACTACCAAAAGATTGGCGAAGCACTTACTCGCCGTACTGCATTGGAAGAAAAAGAACTCTACGTTCTTTACCAACCCTCCTGACAAAAGCTTCTCCAATCAGTGGAATATACTGTTACTTCAGCTCTACAGGAATTGAGCGTAAGCCGCTGAGTAAGCAACAACTTATTGAATAAAAATCCACGGGAATTTCACTGCGGCCCACAAGGACGGGGCGCAATTTCCCAACCCTCAAAAAATAAAGCACCACTGCATCTCCACTTAATCAAAGACTCACTAGAAAATAGTTTCTTACAGGCTCCCACCACTAAAGCAATTTGTCAAAATTCATCGAACAAGCACCTGCTCTACTTATTTGCAATTTGGGCAAGCCCCAAAAAAGTGCGCAATTACAATAACTTAATAAAACTTTCCATCCAGACCTCCCTTAACTTCCTATTCTCTATCGTCATTCTTATTCAACACTAGACGTTTATTTAATTTTGTTTAAACATAGGGGAATTAGAATTTAAAAAAAATTTCCGTGATGGGATATTGGTCTAAGAAGTTCTGATAGCTTTGTGGCTTAAAAACAAGAATGACAAAAAGGCCAGTAGTAAAAGCCGGAGTACTTGGGGGAAATATGACTGAACTAGAAAGTTCAGCTGCTCGACAATATACGCCAGATAGCACCCACACCAGTGATAGCAGCTATCCGATTTATGTGATTGTGGGTACCGGGCCCGTCGGGGTCCGCTGCGCACAAAAACTCCTGGAATTCTGTGACGAAGCTCAAATTGTTATTTATGGAGCAGAAATAGAATCACCTTATAACCGAGTAAAGCTCTCACAATATCTCTCTCGCCATGTGGATCGGGAGGAGCTCGACAACCCAATCCTCGGAAAGACTGATCACAGGCTTGCCGAATATATCGATCGGAAAATTGTGGCGATTGATCGCGCAAACAAAACGGTCACCGATGCCGAGGGCAATATACAACCCTATACCAAGCTGATCCTTGCTACAGGCTCCAATCCGACCATTCCTCAAATCCCCGGAGCGAACCTACCCAGTGTTTATCCATTTCGCAGTCTGCGTAACACGAATGACCTGATTGCCCTACGTGAGCGCCACGCGGACATTTGCGTTATCGGCGCCGGTGCGCTCGGGCTTGAAGCTGCAACCGCACTAAAGACCCCAAAAAATTCCGTCACCCTACAATCACGCGGTAAATTACTCAGTGGCCTGCTTGGTGAAGAGGGAGAGGAGTTTCTGAAGTCCTCCTTGTCAGCACTCGGCGTTGAACTTAAAGTCGGCGATGCCCTTAAGGCGATTGAGCAGCACGAAGAAAAAAACATTCTGCAGTTTTCTGATGGTGAGTACCTGAACGTAGATGCCATAGTTCTATGTACGGGTATCCAGCCTGAGGTCACACTCGCCCAACAAAGCGGTCTGGAAACCGAGCGGGGAATTGTTGTTAACGAGTGGATGCAAACCTCCGATCCCGACATTTACGCAATTGGAGAGTGTGCTGAGCATGACCGTAAGGTTTATCAGCTGGTGCGCCCCGGTTATGAACAAGCTGAGAGTTGCTGCTCACATATTCGCCGCAATCATGGCGGTGAGGTGCTAGAGCGCCCCTACTCCGGAAGTTACACCGATATCCAGCTTAAAATTGCCCATATTCCCTGTGCAATTATTGGGGATGTCGCCTCGGACAATCTCAAGCAAGGGGATGATGTACAGAGCTACATCTACCGCAACCGCTTCAAGGGAATTTACCGGCGCCTGTTTGTCAGGGATGGGCTTATCCTCGGCGCCGTCTATATTGGTAGCTGGGATGAGGCCAGTAGTCTGCGCCAAGCCGTGGCCCAGGAAGAAAAAATTAGTCAACGCGCCTTCAGTGACTTCGAAAGTGAGGGGCGTCTATTTGGCAAGAAAAAAACCAATAGCATCAAGGATTTTCCTGATGGCTATCTGGTGTGCCAATGTAATTCAGTCAGTAAAGGGGAACTTTGCAAAGCCATTTCTGATGGCAAGCGCACTCTCAACGAGTTACAGCAGGCCACCACCGCGGGTTCTGTATGCGGCAGTTGTCGCCCTCTGATGGCAGAGTTATTGGATGCTCCTGTTCCCAACCTGGTGATGCGCCATGCCAAAGGTATACTAATTACCTCGCTCATATCATTACTCCTCATAGCGCTGGCATTTTTGATGCCCTCCCCCCCAGTCTCAGACACCGTACAATCGGGACAACTCTGGGACAAATTGTGGTATGACAATTTCTGGAAGCAGGTTACCGGTTACAGCATATTAGTGCTGTGTATATTTACTGCCGCTCTCAGTGTACGCAAGCGCTGGAAAAAAATAACTCTCGGGCATATGGACCATTGGCGTTACGCACACAGTTTGATTGGCGTTGTCGCCCTTGCAACACTTGCAGTGCATACAGGGTTTCGCCTTGGGAAAAATCTCAATCTGGTCCTGATGTTGGTGTTTTTGGGGGTAACTGCAACCGGCTCACTGGTCGGTGTCTTTATGGCTCGCAATCATCACTGGACGGATCTCAGGCTGCGCGAACACCGCAAGTGGTGGTCTCGCATTCACTACGCCCTGCTCTGGGCGCTGCCAGTACTCCTTGCTTATCATATTCTCGCTGTTTATTACTTCTAAATGAAATCTTATCAATTTAAATTCTGGCATTACGGCCTGTTGCTGACGCTCACTGTTGGTTCACTGGCTGCGTACAACCTAACCGTAGCCGATAAGTCATTATTCGTAACCGGTGAGCCTACCCATGGGCACCATCAAATAGAACTCGCATGTACTTCCTGTCACGCAGATGGTTTTGCTGGGCAAGATGCAATCCAGAAGTCCTGCCTGAACTGCCATGCGGAAGAACTGGAGCTCGCCGACGACTCCCATCCGCGGAAGAAGTTTCTCGATCCCAGAAATGCTCAATTACTAGAGACTCTTGATGCGCGCCAGTGCATCAGTTGTCACACAGAACACAAGCAGGAAATTACTCGTGAAATGGGTGTAACCCTAGCCGGGGATTTTTGCTTCCACTGCCATAGCGATATTGCCGAGGAACGCAGTAGTCACCAGGGTATGGGCTTCGAAACCTGTGCCAGTGCCGGCTGCCATAATTATCATGACAATGGCACTCTCTATGAGGACTTCCTGATTGCCCATGTTGGGCAACCCGACCTTCTTGATGAGGCAAAACTGCCAGCACGCACCGCAATGGCTGCCTGGTTGCGGAAAAACCCGAACAAAGAACCGCTGCAATTGACTCATGCTGACCTGAAAGTTGAAAGTAGGAGTACAGAAATTGCAGCTGCTTGGGCGCAAAGCGCTCACGCTCAGGCAGACGTGAATTGCACCAGCTGCCATGCTGACGGGAAAATGCAATTTAACAGTGTGGAAATTCTCGAGCAGTGTGCCAGCTGTCACAGCGAGCAGAAAGAGTCTTTCACCCAAGGCAAACATGGCATGCGCCTCTCTTCCAAACTGCCGGAAAATTTTGCTGAACAGGTCGGCGCCATGTCTCCTCAACTGGCCAGGACTCCTATGCAGAGTAATGCATCAGGTGAGTTAAACTGTATCAGCTGTCACGGCCCTCACGAAGTAGACCTGCAATATGCTGCAGTAGAGGCATGCCTCAGTTGTCATAGTGATGAGCACAGCCTGGCCTATAAAGAGTCCCCCCATTTTAATGCGTGGGAGTCTAACCCCGAGCAGGGTGCCAGCTGTGCAAGCTGCCATCTCCCACGGGAAGCCCATAGTGAACAAATCGTGGTGAATCACAACCAGAACCATAATCTCCGCCCCAACGAAAAAATGTTACCGGTTTGCCTAAATTGCCATGGGGCTGAGTTTTCCTTGGCAGCAATGGCAGACAAAAAATTGATCTCTCAGAATTTCAAGTATAAACCTGCGGATAAACACGAGACATTTGACTTGATTCGTGACCGTATTGCGAAGATTTCCAACAGCAAAAATAAGCAAACACAATCCCAATAGGAGGGGAACACTATGCGTATTGCCGCTTGTTTTATCGCCGGACTGGCACTGCTCACTGGCTGCGAAAAAAATCAGGGAGTTGCGCCCGAGCGAATGGCGGATGCCATCTTTGCCGTGATTGAGGCGGATCGAGCAAACTACACCAACAAGGTAGTTAACCGTTTGCAGAATGAAGAAAAAATTCTGGACGCTGACGAACACTGGCAGGATAAAAAATTACTGCCGCTACCCGCGCAAATGATGCGTATGGGAGCCGAGCGTGTTGCAGAAAAAGACTCTGGTTTTAACTATGCCCTGCTATCCCTTTGGCCTGTTAACAAGCAGAATAAACCGCGCACCGATATGGAAAAAGAAGGGCTACAGTATGTAATCGATAACCCAGGTAAGAATTTTTACGGCCGTGAAAAACTGGGCGACACAGAATACTTTACTGCAGTCTATGCTGATGTCGGCGTATCCCCCGCTTGCGTCAGCTGCCACAATGACCATGTGGACAGTCCACGAGACAACTTTGAACTCGGAGAAACTATGGGTGGTGTAGTTATCCGTATCCCGCTCTGACTTAAAAATAGCACAATCTTAAAGGGGCCTTCATTGGGCCCCTACGCCTTCCTATGCTCAACGCATCAGTACTTGGGCCCGTCAAGCCCTGCTTTATTTCTGATTTTTCGCACAATCTCCAACCAATCAAATTTTTTAGGAAAACTAAGCACCTAACTCATAAGAGTTGGGCGAATTGAGCGCTTTCGCGGACCGAGATCAGCAACTTAAATTTGAGCTGCTTACAATTAATTAGCGGCCGAAATCATTTCGACCGCTCCCTCTTTCAATTGACTGGCTCTACTCCCGCTGCAACCTCGCTGAAATCATTCAGACCAGTGGTCACCCGCTGTGGGCCTATTTCCGGGTAAGTCCAGTCTCCATTACGGACCGCTTATTGTTTCACTTCGCTCCGCGAAGCACACCTAGGCATTAATATATTAGTCACCCAAAGAGGGATATCAAAGAAGATACATATTGCACTTAAGAATTTGGACAAATAGGAAAAACTTATAAAAGCTTTTCAAGTGTTACTTTGCTTTAATGGG
The DNA here is from genome assembly GCF_000380565.1 of Microbulbifer variabilis ATCC 700307. Lineage (GTDB taxonomy): Bacteria > Pseudomonadota > Gammaproteobacteria > Pseudomonadales > Cellvibrionaceae > Microbulbifer > Microbulbifer variabilis. The sequence goes on along the minus strand of NZ_AQYJ01000024.1, from coordinate 339,898 downwards.
GTGATAACCCCCTGCAACCCTTCAACTTTGATTTCCAAAGTCAACGCCATCAGTTGCCCCAGTCTACCCTCGGGAAATCCTTTTTGGGAGAACCAGAGCAAATACTCTTCAGGAAGATCAATAAGCGCTCGCCCCGTATATTTGCCAAAAGGCATCGGCGTCCGCGCTACCTCTATTAGGTACTGTTTTTCAAACATATCAAAATCCGACAAAACTTCACTTTTGTGCTATAGCAAGCTCTCGCCCTGGAAATTTGTTGCTGCTTTCTGCCCACCTTACACTGGCTCAGAAATTGTTCGGCCTAATCCGCCGTTCCTATACCTCAGGCAATTACTAACAGAGGTGCCTATGCGTATTAAAGCTATTAAATATCTCAGCCTGGCAGCTGTGCTCAGCGCTAGCCTGGGAGGCCAAGGCTGTGCCAATATGAGTGATACCGACCGCCGAATAGGCACCGGGGTTGGCATTGGGGCCGTTACCGGCGCCCTGATTAGCGGCGGACGTCCAGGCGGTACCGCTGCAGGGGCAGTTATTGGGGCTGGAGCCGGCTATCTCTACGACAGGGAGCGCAAACGTAGAGACTACTATCGTTATCGCGGTCGCTACTATCGCTACTAATTTACTGCTATCGATCCAGGACAGGAACAGACAGTCAGTAGATAATGGTCTACGGGTGGGTGCAGCTTAAAGCCGCCCCCACCCTTAATGTTAAGAAAAGACGCTTCCCCAACCATTAAAGGAGTTGTCTAATCACATTGATTCAACCTGGACAGAAATTACCGGTGGGAAACATCCTTAGAGTAACCGGGTCTTATTTTTTCCACAGCGCTCACAACGATACTCAGTGACCAGTTTTCCCTGTTTAACATCAAACTTACGCTCGGTGATCACCTTCCATTTATGGAAACCCTCTCTACACAGGGTTTTCCCCTTGTGTTTCTGCCAGGCAGTTTTCTTTTTAAAAGGGATTACATCTCCCATATATTTTCACACATCATATTTTGAATTCTAACTATCATTTGGAATAATAAAAACTGAACTCCAGTTAAAAAACTAGCAAATGTATGCTTCCGGAGCGGAGCCTAGGCCACGCTAAAATAAGACGTACTATAACTATTCATCGTTAATCTTGGCAAGCATATACAAGCTTTTATCATATGACTAAGAATCAATTGACCGAACAGTCAACTTCTATTCTCTCTTTAAAGCTAAGAGCCCCATAAACATACAAAGCCTACTTAATCTTAATATTCTAAAGCTAGTTAAATCTCTTGAATGAGAGGCTTATGAGCGAAGCTGGCAGAGAGGTTAACCTTGACTCCACCTATCAACTGAAGCATCAATAGTAAAGACTCTAATTGGCAGTCAGAAGCTTTACGATTTAATGAATAGAGCCCACCGTAAAATCAACTGACATTTTGAATATTAATTTTTACCAAAATACCTGTTTTCAACTTCTTTCTTAAATGTAAAATTTAAATACCGGTGCATAAATGTAACTCTCTCTATGTCTTAGTAATAGCCGAGAATTTTTACTGGAAATACCTAATAAATTATAACGCCCTACATATGTAGATTCATCAACCTTATCAATATGGATTAAGATTTTAATTTTGGATAATTGTTTGAGGATAACGCTAATAAAAACTTGCTTAGTGGTGTTACGAATAAAATTAACTAGACTCCGGGTATTCGGTATGGGTCCCATACTACCCAGAAAAACTCTCAAACAAAATGAGTAGTCTAACTTAAGAACCGCAATATTACCTCTAATATCAATCGGCTTAACGGTAATCAATTGCATTCAAAATAGTCATTTTCCTACTTTACATCTCCCAACCACTTTCTCTAAATTTGTGATCTTGATCTTATTCGGAAATTGATTTTTATCAATTGACAATTCCAGTATTCACAAGGGAATTGTTTGCCTACGAGAATCCTTCTGGCTAGGAGGTTGGAGTTTCTACCCACGCAGCCAATCATATTTTACAACTGCACTGCAATGGACAATCAATTACTCCAACTGCAGTGCAACTTGATTAAATACACATGAAATCGCTAAAAACCAAGCACTTTGTGAAAACTTCAATTAAACGAAGAAAACACAAAACTCGTCATAGAATATTATCTAGTACTTAATCTACAGGACATACTCGAATTATATGGCCATCTGGATCTTCAACAAGAAAAGTACGGCCAAAGACCTCATTGTAAGGTTCTTTCGTAAACTTGATTTCGGTATTCTCTCGCCAATTCTCATAAAGAGAATCTACATCTTCACTAGAAGGCAACATAATACCAATCTCAGAGAAACGAGGGGTATCAGCATTTGGCTCTGCTCCCCCTGTCCAAAGGGCAAATAATGCTTCGCCATCCGCTGCAAATGCCACATAACGAGGACTGGAAAATATCGGATCTGAATTGAAAAGCATTTTGTAAAAGCCCGTTGAACGTTCAATATCAGACACGTAGATAAGTTGAAGATTAGGTTTGGGGGATACTTTAATCATATAACTTCACTTCCCTATAGCAGGTTAAAAAATCCTGTACCAAATTAATTATACAAGGCCTAAAAATCAGCAGCAAGAATAGTTTTTATCGCTGGATGCTGATATCTATAGAAAATAGATAAATAAATTTTAATAGCGCACAATCAACCAAAATCAATATATTTTAAACACCAAGGTCGCTGCTCACATTGCACAGTCAAAAATTCGAGCATTGGAAAATTACAACTCTAAATATTAACAACAAACTCCGTACCGAAAATTCGTCCCTTATTTAAAATTGTAAATGTCGATTCCTGGCTATAGATTGGCATACTGGTATTAAGGCCTTCCGTTACTTCATTAAGAAGATTACGGCCATAAAGCGAAAACTTCCAGCCACCATCAGCTGGTTCTATCGAAAGGTTCACTTCGAGCATATCTGCCGCGCTCAGCACACCACGATTGTTATCGTCATAGAATTGTCTGTCCCGGTGATTGAAAGCAACACTGCCACTGAAAGTGCCAATAGAGCCAATATCTTGGGAATAGATTACCGAGGCACCATAACTCCAAGGAGCTAAACGCGGCAGGCTCAGCTTCTTATCAAAACTATTAATTTCCCCATCTTCATTAAGATCATAAAATATATGTGTATATTTATCATCCATATATCCAATATGACCAGTAAATGAAATTTTGTTCGATAGGTATACTTGACTTTCTAACTCAACACCCAATATCTGTGCATCCGCAGCATTAGTTATTGTTTGAAAAGTAACATTATCCTGTCCTATAAAGGAAATTTCCCTCTGAAGATCGTGAATCTTGTTATAGAAAGCCGATAAATTAACTCGTGTGGTATTTGAGAAATCTTTTTTGACACCAACCTCATAGGCATCCTGTTTTTCTGGATCGAATGGGCCAGGAATTGTGGTATCGTTATTACGGAAATTGTAGCCACCACTGCGAAATCCGCGAGTCCAAAAAGCGTAAACCTGAGTATCATCATCTGGTACCCATTGAAACCCAAATTTTGGAGTATAGGCTTTCCACTCTTCATTGTCATTGAACGTCACATTACAACTTTGTCTCATGAGGCTGCACCCACTAGGCACAAGATCTGCAAGGGCCGCTTCTTTTTCTTCGTGGGTAAAGCGAATACCTGCATTTAATAGCCAATTTTCGGATAAGTGCCAATCTGTTGAAGCAAAAAAGCCCAAAGTTTTATAGGTCTGATCCCCACCACCAGTTAAACGTAACGCTCCAGTATTCACCAACCGGTCTTCGATATAGTCAATATTCTGAGTAAAGTAATAGATACCCGCGGTCACATCTACTAAGTTAAAAGTACCCGAGTAACGCAGCTCATTACTGAATTGCTCCTGGTCAGTCCATGTTTCAGCATGAGCACCTATAATTGGAGAAGAATCAATATCCGATAAGGTACCGGCTTCGTACTGACGCCAGGCAAAAACGTTGGTGAGAACACCATCTCCAAGTGCAATATTGATATTGCTCTCCGATACTGCGCTTTTCCAATCAACATCGGAATACCCGGGCTCATCAATTTGAATGTCGAATTCGCCCAATGCCGCAATGTCCCTGTTTTGGTTGGCAGGACCATCTCCCTCCATTTGACCCAACTCCAACTTTAGGATCATTTGTAGTCCATCCAGAGGGTAAGCATTTAATGCATGACGAATAATTTTGGTCTCAGAGCGACCATGCCGGTCACCGGTGTGTGTGTTTTCAAACCACCCAGAATCGTCGGAGTAATAGGCGGCAATCTTAGCATTTAAAAGATCGTTGATTACCGGTCCAGACAGCACTCCACTAGTGATCTTTTTTGTTCCACTTTCAAGAGCAAAACGCCCATTAGCTTGTAATTCATCACCTGGGACTGTTGTATTTAATAGAATTGCACCGCCAGTAACGTTTCTACCGAACAAAAGTCCCTGAGGGCCACGCAATATTTCTATGCTCTGTAGATCAAAGTTGTCAAAAAGCACACCACCACTAATGCCCAGATACATACCATCGACAAAAACACCAACTGTTGGATCAATAGAAGGTATAGAGCTATTGATACCAAGTCCACGTATGGAGAAATTTGCATATCCAGGAAAAGTACCAATATCATCAAGGGATACATTCGGCACACTGTATCCCAAGTCACCCAAAGAAGTTACATGCCTATTTTCTAGTTGAACATTGTCAAATGCGGTGACAGCTGTAGGAACATCTTGAATACTAATCGCCGTCGTTTTCTTCATTGCCGTAACTACTACTTCGTCCATGACTGAGTTCATGTTGGCTGTCGCGCTATTGGTTATGGTTAGGATTAAACTTGATATTCCAATTACTCGACAAATCAATAAATTGGTACTCGATTTTACTATCATATCTTTCATCCTGAAAAAGTTTTAATATTCCTTCATCATCCCAAATTTCATTACCACTTCACATACAAGCTGTTAAATTTGCTTTCTATTCTGCTAACTGGATTTTAACCATTGAGTGTGAACCCGAAGTCCCCGATTACACATTAAGAAATCAGCTAAATAGCCATCGTGAGGTACCCGATAATCCATCCAGGTAGTGGGAATAATGCCAATATAAACATTGGAAATGGAAACATCCGATAGTACTTGGTGAATTAGTTCTTTCTCGCGGGATAAAAGCGTAACAACAAGAGAGCCAGATAATGCACTAAAATCTTCCTGCCGATTAAAAGGTGCAACAGTTATACAGGGAAATGGCAGTTCACGCTGGACCTTGGCATCGGTAGCACTCTTTACTAAGGTAACATGGGGTTTTAAGGGGTACCCATTAGTGGAAGTGTGATCATATAGCCATGGATTTTCTTCAGCTTGCAATAGATTCATATATGCATCAACCTCCCGCCTTCTACCCAGGGTAAGGGGTTGCAGTTTCGCGCGAACTTCTAGTTCAAGCCTTAGCCGATGAGCAAAGCCATAGGGGTCATCCTCCACCAATACTGCACTGGCGCAGACGCAGGCCGCACCACCTCGTGATAAAACAGACTCAGCAACAACAGTGACAGCCTCTTCATGATCAACATCCCTACCTACAACCATTTTCGATCGTCCCGGACCTTGGACTAGAACTTTAGGATTGCTTCCATACCGCGTAGTAACCTCTGGGCCACCATAAACTATTGCCAGATCACTTAGCTCAATCAGGCTATCTACCCCCCTGTGATCAGTCGGGATCAAAGCAACGTATTGTTCCAACCCCGCCAACTCAAGGGCGCAAATAAGTCTCTGTGCAGTGAAGGGTTCGCGGGATGAAGGTCTGACCATGGTTCGGTATCCCATAGCAATAGCCTGGGGCCAAAGGCCATGGACACCCGGACCGTTACCTGCCGCAATAATTGAAACAACATCCCCTCGACGTGACAACAAGCTACAACCGTTACTGGCGGCGGAGTCTCGGTAATCCCAAACAGCGCCGGCTGGGGTAGCGGCCTGCATAATCCCGAGCATATTATTAAGACTATGAGAAATGTGAGTCATAGACTCGGCCACCAGGGATTTCTGCAACCCCGTTACATTAGCAACCATCGAAATATAGGCGTCCGGTTCCAGGCCTGCTAAATTTGCTTCCTTATATATCTGGCCAGCCTTTGCTAATCGCTCATAGCGTTGCGAAAGTGTTAGTGATTCCCCTTTCCGCATCTGTACGATTTTATCTTGTATATAAACGGTAGGGACGATCGCACTTTCACCAACGATGCGATCAGATACATCCATTATCGGCTGCCGTCGCCTGGTATGATGAGAAGCACCTAGGCAACGTGCTTCCACCTGTAGTACCTGTTGCTCAAAAGGAGTTTTCCGGACATCACTAGTGAGCGCTGCCATTAATACACTCCTTCAATCACTGCTTTACCGGAGACCCGCGCAACGGGTTTTACATCACTGACAGAAGAACCGGGACAATTCCCTAAAGTGGGAAGTCGCACTGCCGTATCACGCTCAAAGATATTGGGGAAAAATGCAAAGCGACTCAGGTGATTCATCACCACCTGTCCTCGCCCATTGTACTCAACGGGTTTTTCACTTTCTGGGTCGACCACCTCCAAAATGACATAAGGTGCGTAGCTGTCAAAGATAGGGGATCCGTTATAGTCCTGATTAATCCGCGCTTTGGTCTCCGAAAGAATCATAGTGCTTCCATAACTCGCTGTTATAGGGACATCAGGGAATACCATCGTTTTCAAATAATCTAATGTGTCTACATCCATATGAGTTCCTCCCCAAGTGATCATCTCAAGGGTACTGTTGAGAGTTTCAGCTAAGGAGCGGCGACGCGCTATCGCCTCTAACAAAGGCGGTGTTGCAATAAGATATTTAATAGCTTGTGTAGCAATGATGGGTTCCGCCTGGTCAATAAGATGATCGGAGTAGTCTCTGGCACCTTCCATATTTCCTGCCTGGATTAATTTTTTTACCCAACGGGGATCTAAATCTACAGTGAAGCACTGCCCACCAAAAGCTCTGGCACGACGACGGTTGATGGCTCCTACGATATGAGGGCCCGTCGGTATAATTGCCAACGTATTTTTCGGAGTCTTATCTGTTGAGGTTTCAAATCCCTCCAAACGCCAACTAACCACCTGCTCAAGCCACTCCTCATAAGCAACAACCCGCTTGGCCGTCCCCGTTGTCCCGCCACTTTCAAATATCCCGGCAAGCCTATAATCGGCCAGTCCCTTAGGTTGCAGATCTTCAATCGCTATCTCACGAAGCAACTGGCTGATATCAGGAAATAAAGACAGATCGGCCAATGATCGGACATCCTTAACTGGATCAAAATCAAATTGACTGCGCATTGATAACCAAAATGGAGAGCCGGTATCCGGCGAAAAATGCCAGTTCAAAATGTCAGCCAAATGACGTTGGAAGTCAGGTGATTCCATAGGAATGTTCCTCCGTTGAATAGGTGACTAAGGCTGAAGTCGTATATGCTTCCACTCCGTTTGATCCCGTTCGAATCGCAACCTCTTGTGAAGCCGATTAGAACTCGACGACCAAAACTCGATTGCTTGAGGCTCGAGAACATACACTGAAAACCTCTCGGGACAAGGCAATGCGCCTACACGATCAAGCTCTTGCGCAGCAGCTAGCAGTTGATCATAGGAATCCAAAGGCTCACTTTGATGAGAAACCGTCGACATCGCGTGCAGAGGTATTGGGCGAGCGTCCCACTCTCTAACTGCCCGCTCTCGATCGAGCTGCCTAATTTTCCCACTTACGGAGAGCTGGCGACCAAGCTCGCGCCAGTAAAAATGTCCACAAGCAAAGGGGGTCTCTTCGGTATCTTTTATTTTACGGCTACAGCTGTGTGTGGCGAAGATGATACCAATGGTCGCAAAATCCAATATAGCCATGACTCGCGATGACAGAGCACCTGAGAGATTCGCTGTCGCCATTACCATCGCCCGAGGTTCACGAACCTTGTTATCGATAGCCTCCTGGAGCCATTGTCGTGCAAGAGACATGGGGTCACTAGGAGGGGTATCGTATTCAGAAAAGCTTTGATCCACTTTCCCTGTCATGCTTTCAAAAGTACTGCTCATAATTCCTTCCTAGATAAAATATTGACCAGTAGCTACCTGAAACCCATAGCCACCAACTTTGAGGAAAGGGGAGTCATTTTTTATATTGGCCATAGCATTCATACGAGAAGGTCTCCCCATTTCCACCCCCTGTGTGATCTTTATTTCTGCACCGAACTTTACCAATCCATAACGCGAAAGATGCAGTGCCAAAGGCCCCGCTGCAGAACCTGTGGCCGCATCTTCTGCAACACCATAGGCTGGAGAAAACATACGAAGTCGCCAGCTGTCTCCTATATCCGGGCTAAAACAGAGCGCTGCCATATTGTGGAAATCTGATAGTCTCCTCAGGTCTGGACTGATTTGGGCAAGCTCATCCTTATTATCCACCCCGACAAAGACGTGTCTGGGTCCCACATCATACATATCTACCGGCAATGTACTTCGCCTCACTCCAAGCGCCTCAAGTAATGCCTCTTGATAATCAAAGGATGAAATTACCGGGCAGGGCTGCTCCATTTGTATGTAAGCCGAGAAAGAATTTTCTTTAACGGATTGTACTGCAAAGTTAAAAAGGCCTTTTTTGGTTTCGATCTTTAATTCCGTAAGATCAGTTGCTTTCGATAAAGCCAATGCGGTGCCCAACAGCGGGTGCCCCGCAAAATCCAGTTCATTGACAGGCGTAAAAATCCTGACATTGACATCGCCACCTTTACTCGGGGTTCCAATAAACGTTGTTTCTGAAAGGTTAAGTTCAGCCGCAATTCTCTGCATACTATTGCTGTCCAGGTCATCGCAATCAAAGAAAACGGCTACGGGATTACCAGTAAATGGTTCTCTACCAAAGGCGTTTACAACAGTGTATCTATGCATTTTATTATTCCATTAATCGAATACTGAAAACTCTAACCAAATTAAGGAGCCTCTGAACAACTCCGTGATGCCTCTGGCTTGCAGAGTGGTTTAAAATTAAGGCGCGGCTTCGCAGGAATATCTAGACCTTTCAAGAAGTCGCAATGCGGGGTGTGAATCGCTCCGCAAGCCCCGAAGAGTGGGCCTTAAAGGTCACGGTTACTGCGTTGCAGTTCCTGCAAAGGGCTAATGCCATTCTTTGATGCTATGCCCTATGAATTTCTATCCAGCTGGTTTGCTTTCAAAGCACACATCAAAGGCTATTCGATGATCAGGCGGTCTGTTAATAATTTCCGCTGAGATATTAGGTGGCATATCAGAGAGATTAGGTTTATCTCCACACCAGATCATTAAAGCACCCCAGCGGGGAGTGTCCTCTGAGACAAGCCAAAGCTTCGTTATCATATTAGGCACAAGCTCCCATTCCTTGAGAACTTCATCGGTTAAACAGCCCTTAAGCTCATCGGGCGCGGGATCATTATCATCAAGATCCCACCAGGCTAGTTCAATACGCATTCAACCCTCATTGATAAAACGGCATCCCTCAGAATTCTGAAGCCATCCATTGTCAATACTGATTCAGGATGGAATTGCATCGAGCAAAAGTTGGGCCCTTGTAACCCGTGAACCTGGTTTGACCCCGGATCACGATAAATACGTACTTTACCTACCGGACTTTCGATATAATCCGTGTCAGATATCGCAGTAAATGTGTTGTAAAAGCCGACTGTCTCTGTTTTTCCAAAGATAGAAATCTGCTTCTGCAGCCCCTGATTAGGCTGTTCAAGTGGCTTTATCGGTAAACCTAGAAGCGAGCATAAAATCTGGTGACCAAAACAGATAGAAACAAAAGGTTGATTATTTTCCCAAGCTTCAGTCATCACACGTCGACTGGCAACAACCCGTGGATCGTTGTGATTACATGGATCACCAGGACCTGGCCCTACAATAATAAGTTTGGAATCTGTAACTGAATTAATTAAGGTGTGGGGCACGACCTTAACCTTTAAACCTGCAGCGCGCAGTTGGTACTCCATCATTGAAGTGAATGCATCTTCATTATCAAGAATCGCAACTGTAAGCCTCTCATCCTGCTCCAAAGTAGGATCGTTCATACCTGAAGTCCCACTCAACCAAAAACTGGATAGACGTTTATTTCTATTAAGTAGAGACTGGCCAATACACTCCTTCTTTGCCAGGGAATCCATTGCACTGACACCCATGGCAGCTTGAAGTGCAGCAGCTTTCGCCGCTGTTTCTTTAGTTTCCGAGTGAGGGTCAGAATCGCGTACCAAAGTAGCACCTACTCCTACTCTCATATCTCCACTCTTTAATATCTCAGCGGTACGGATAAGAATTGCCGAGTCTAGCAAAGTCCCACAATCATTATTTTCGATCATCGCTGCAAAACCACTGTAGTAGGAACGCCCACTGGTTTCATAGCGGGCTATCACCCTGGTAGCATTTTCAAGAGGACTGCCAGTTACCGTTGGTGCAAACATCGATCGCTTCAATATTTCAGAAAGTGGCAAATCCGTGGAACCTTCAATTCGGTAACCAACATGAGCTAATTGGGACATCTGAATAAGATAGGGACCCTTTGCAATGACTTCGGAAGAACATATATGAGTCATCATTTTCAGTTCTTCATCAAGAACCATTGATAACTCATCTTCCTCCTTGCCATTATTCAGAAATTCCAAAAGTCCATCCTGGGTCGGACCCAAGGAGGGAAATCGGTAGGTACCACTGATAGGCGTCATGGAAAGCGATTTCGAATTAAGTTTTATATGCATTTCCGGGGAGGCGCCTACTAAAGTAAGATCGCCCATTCTGATAAAAAATAGCCAGTAAGCTCCCTTTTCCTGCTTTACCAAGTTGCGGAAAATCGTCAATCCAACGTGATCCTTGTAATCAGCTAGCTCACCAGTAAAGGTACGCTTGATTACAAAATTTGCTCCTTCTCCCGTTCCAATTTCCTGTTCGATCACTGCCCTTACTATATTTTCATAACTTGCATCATCGGGTATAAAGTGAGCATCTCTGAGATTGACGGGGACATCCGGTAATTCAGACAGGCCTGTTTCGAGCGGTATTGTTCTATATTGATCAACGTCAAGTGCCCGAAAAGGCACTTGATCATCGATAACTGTAAAACCACGTTCTTCAATCTGACGATATGGGGTAACAACAAGTGTTCCCCAACGACATGTATTTTTCTGCTCTTCCTGAATGAGTTCCAGTTCAGCCAGATTTTCCAGTATGCGCTCGGTTCCCGTCAAAACCTCAAGTGTCGGTTGTTTATATCGCTCGGGTCGGTAAACCAATGCATAGGCATCATAATGACCATCAATAACATTTTGTAAAACATTCGATGCATTGGCGGCGCCATCAAAGGTCATTGGCATACCTCCTCTGTTGGCAATACTTTAGCGCAACATTCCGCCGCATAATTTAATGCTTGCAAATGGTCCTGCTTGGAAAAGTCAGCAATAGAATCCTGAACGAGAAAGACCTCTATATCTCTTGAATAAGCATCCACAGCACTAGCGAGAACCCCAATATGAGCGAAAACACCACAAATAATAATTTGATCGCGGTGTGTATTATGAAAAATATCATCAAGGGAAGTGGCATGGAACGCACTATAACGCCACTTGGCCAGCACCGAGTCTTCTTCCCTAGGTGCAATTTCCTCAGTAATAGCGGTATGCTCAGGACTGTTGCTCATCCCCTTTCCCCAAATATCAAAAAGAAGCCCCCGCTGTTTCTCCGACATATCTCCGCATTGCGCCGTATAAACCACTGGTATGTTATGTTTTCTTGCGTACAAAACCAGCGCCTGACAATTTTCAATCAGTGCTCTACGTAGTGGGTTCGGAAACATCTTCAGAAAATATTGCTGCATGTCATGAACCAGCAAAATACTGCGACTATTTACTTTGCTCCAATTAACAATATTGTCTGCACTTAAATCCGACGCTTGAAGTGTGTAATTCTCGATTCTTGGAATACTCATGCCCCGCCCCACATTGCCGTAGCCTCTTAATTATATATTTTCAAGAAGAAAATAATTCTGGCTTAGCAGTAAAATAAGCTGCTCGCCCTTGAAACAATCTAAATCAAGCCGGTATGCCTGCCCTAACAATCTGAGGTACCGCAATACCCAATGCCTCGAACTGCTTGCAGGGGTTCATAAATTCACGTTGAATTTTTATTTTACCGTTCTCAAATTCAAAGCTATGGATAAAATGATTTTCATAGAAACCTTCTGGATACCCTTCAAAACAGATACGGCCTTTGCCATCACACTCTACCCAAAAGAAATCCGGGTTCTGGCCATCAAATATTTTAATGTTGAACCAAAGCCAGTCAGGAAAGCACTTGAGAGACCATACAGCATGCTCCGCTAAAAGTTTTTTGCTGCGTATCATAATGGGCTCACCAGTATCGGTGGTCCAAAGACCTCCGCAGCCATCTTCAGTAAACAGTTCATGGCGCTTTAATCGATCTTGTCCCTGGGTATTCATATACTTTTCAACAATACGACGATTGTGTTGTCTTTGCTCATCTTGAGTCATGTAGTCATCTCCTATGAAGTAGAACAAATTTACGAAGGGAACACCGTTGATGCTCTATCAGTAAAAAGTAACGTTTTTTCCTACCAGTCGCTGGCAAGCTACTCCTTTATCGCTGCATAGCTTAATCATCTTGTCAGATTCAATAATTTGCTCTGAATTATCTTTATAATCCAGACCCATAAAATATTTGTACCAGGGTTCTAATCCCATGGCATAAAGAAAAACCTGCCGGGCGTTGAAGGTTTCAACCATATGATATGCCTGCTCAGCATTTGAGCCGTTTAAACGGCGTGAATGACTGATATCTTTACTCACAGGCTTAGTGTTAAGCGCACCATAAATCCATGTATAAGGCGCCCCAACACATTCCATGCCAATAGCCAGAACATCAACATCCCCAACCAACTTATGAACATGGCGATACATTACTGGATCGCTATTAGTGGCATCGGCGCCAAATAAGAATTTCTTACCCATAAGCTCAATATACCAAACGGTTTTTGAACGTATATTAAGATCGCCGTGCTCTCCCAAAAAAGGTATCGCCTCTATTTTTCCATCAGGAACTTCAACTTCCTCAATGTCGCCCACCTCTATCACTTTAAAGCCCAGCTGTTGGGCGATTAGTTTCATGGAGGGGTCAATTATTGTTCCACCATTATTAACGGGTAGAATCAGTTTATCCGCTTTATGACGTAACTGTAGTAAAGTTTCCAGATTGAAATGATCGTGATGATTATGGGTAATACAGATATAGTTAATTGTCTCAGGTAGCTCAGAGTAACTGATAACATCATCGGCATAATGTTCACCTCTAACAGGAATTACCGGATCTATTAAAATATTAATCGAACGGGTTTCCAGCATAAATGAGGCATGACCGAGAAAAGTTAATTTTACTCCACCATCAGATATTGGCTTATGACGTCTTGTCGGCGGTTGCGAGGTAAACAATTCATTGTAATGTAATCCGCCACGCACTTCGGTTCTTGAAAATATAGCTTCAGCTACTTCCCGCACTATTCCTTCTGTACGTGATTTAACTATTAAGTCTACCTCTGGCGTGCAGAAATCGACCATCCATTGCATATGATTCTCATCGGCCAGACGGGGGGTAGAGAAACAGAATGGTCTTTCCCCCACCCTGGAAAGCAAACCAAAGTAAACACTTTGTAGTGATTTTCGATAGTGTTTTGAATGATAGAGTAAAGGTTCTATTAAACGATAACCCGGATTGTGATTGATGTCCTGTACAATCTCAATGAACCCCCTTAGAGGCTCTGGAGTTTTTTTATACAGGTATTCAATCGATTTTCCGTCACTATGGGCACGGATTAATTTATCCAGTTCTTCAACCGCTTCAGAAAGTTCTAGTACATCGGTAAGTTGATTTTCCAGTTCAAGCAACAGTGATTTAATATCTTCCACCTGGTCAGCTCGGGCATTAAGAAATTCTCCACCCGTAAGAGCAGGCACTTGTGCTGCCATAATGTGAACTCTGGCATTTTCAACAAAAGAAGACATAATCCTTTTGTGCGTAATGGCCATGTAACGTGCGGCCTGAACCGGCGGAATTAAATAAGACCATGCAAACCAGTGATTAACTAAAGGTTCGAAATAGGCTTCTTCTTTCAGGTATATCAAGTCACTAGACATCCAACATCCCTATTTTGATCTAGTCAGATTTTTATTTGTTGGGGTTTTCACATTCCAGTAAAAAACATCCCCACTTCATGCCACTTGAAATTGCGCTCAGCACAATCCGATCACCTGGGTGGATCTTTCCCTGCTTCCGCTTGATATCGAGAGAAATTAATTGCTCAGCGCTGCCCATATGGCCGATTTCCGCCACTAGATCTGCGTTGGTTTTATCCAATGGTATCCCTAGCCTTGATGCCAGACTCTCCATACTTTGCCGACCTTCTAATGTATGTAAGAGGGTAAATTCAGATTTTAAACTCCACCCCGCTTCAGCCATACAGGATTCAATCATTTGAAGAGTATTGTCAGCACGTAGTTTCAGAAAACCTTCGAGATCACTACCGGAAAAACGATAGAGATCCATTACCCTTTCACGACCGAGTTGGTCTTCGCGACTGTCATGATTGGGCAGTAGTACCGGATTTAGACCTCCACCCCGCTCGATTCGCATCATATCCACGAAGCGGGTTTCAGAGATATCACGACCTCCCCTATAGTAAAAACTACACCCTTTCGTCGGCGAATCAGATTTGCTCACAATGGCAGCCACAGCGCCATCTGTAAGAATCGCATTCATTAATCCGAACCGATCAAGGTGAGGCTCACTAACGCGTTGGGCATGCACAATCACACCCACTTGGCCCACTTCCAAACTGTCTATCAGGGCGCTAGCACTAATCCAGGTACTGATACTGGAGCCACAGCCTTCCACCAGGTTTAGGGTTTTAACTTGTAGGCCTCCCAACTCAGCACCAATCTGGCATGCGAAGTCGATACCAATGAAATCTGGTACATTGGATTGGCCACCAACTATAAAACCAATATCATCGACGCTATATCCTGACTCATCCAAAGCTTTGACGACAGCCTGAGCGCCGAACTCTCGGACACTGCCATTGTGCACCCAATATTTGTCATATCCGGCGTGTCGAATTGCCCTCAGATGCATTTCATTAGGATGGTCCAAATCCTCCAATCGATGAGGTTTAGCCAGGACATGGCCAAGTCCAATCATTCTCATTCCACGACCTCCACAGTAGTTTGTCCACAGATCGTTTGAATAGATTGAGTTTTGTCACGTTCTACATCAGTCGTTATCAAAACGCATTCCAGGGTATTACCTAACAGCCGAGCCACATCAACCTCAATATTGTCCCTGTCCTTCAAATTGATCGCGAGCTGAAGTGCCAGGAATGAGTTCCCACCCAGTTCAATAAAATTATCAGTTGGCCGAACGTCCGTTTCATTTAGGAGCTGCTCTACCTCGCGAATTAGCGCTTTTTGATCAGTACTCTTCCTGTTCATACATACTCCTCCTTAACGACATTCTGTCGGTTTTTCCTCTTTCGTTAATCGGCCATTGTTTATCATCAAACAATCTATATCGACTGGGCCTTAAGTAAGGCGGTAGCTTTGAGCAGGCCAGTCGTAGCTCCCGCGTTGATAGTTCAACATCTCTGCATCCCCTAACACAGGCCAATAACAGATCTCCTTGATTGCTGGTATTCTCGACCCAAACCACAGCCTCATCTACTTTCTCATGGGACTGTAAATACTCCTCAATTTCGTATGGCTCTACACGAAAACCGTTAATTTTTTGGTAACCACTGGATCGGCCGATAAAAACAAATCTGCCCTGTTCGTCGAGCCGGCATATATCCCCAGAGTGATATCCATCGGTTAGAGGCTCTCCACCTTCATAGCCCGCAAATACTTGTGTACCACAAATTTTAAGCTCGCCGAATTCCAAATCCTGAACGTCAGCTCCATTGAGCTCCAAATTTTCGGCTTCCAGATCATTAGAATTCAGCAATTCAAATTTAATGCCGGGAAAAGGCTTGCCGATAGGTATCGACTCCAGAGCCAGGTCACCTTTGGTGACAACATGAGTTGCGCAAAACACCGTTGTCTCCGAAGGTCCGTAGGCGTTAATTAGCCTCACCTTCGCTTTGTCTAACTGGTTAAAGAAGGGTGAAAAAGTACTGGTTGAGAGCTTCTCTCCTGCAAATAGGATTTCCGTTAAAGGGTAGTCCTCCCAATTTACAGATCCTGCTTCACTGGAGAACAGGTAGCGGAATTCAGAGGGCGTCACCGACAATACATTTATTCCCGCTTTAGCCATCAACCTTTGTGTAGATCTGGCGTCAGGCTTTTTATTTTCATCCAGAACTACCAGACACCCGCAATGCACCAAGCACCCAAAGGTTTCCCATATCGCGTAGTCAAAAGAGAGATCGTGAGTCCACAACCATTTAGCATACAGGTCAATTTTCAATGCTTTTTGGGAATTTTCCAAAAAGGAGGAGAGCTGGCCACGCATAATAGGTACAATTTTGGGTTCACCTGTTGTACCAGAGGTTCTCACGCAATAGACTTCATCACCGGCGATATCACTTCTTACCAGACCCCGGTTTGATTCGGGTAACTTCCAGAAGGTCCCAATTCCTCTTAATGAAAGGCCACCATTAAGTGGTAATTCAGTATCTGTCAGGATACCCACACAATTTGCTCTTTTAGCTTCCTGAATCTGTTCGGATTTATCGAAGCCCCGGGGTAATGACATAAAGGATACGCCCGCGATCAAACAGCCAAGCATCAACTCATATAGCGCTATGGATCGAGGTATATCCAAAGCCAGGCGCTCACCCGGTAAGATAGCCATCTCTGTTAATTGGGTAGCAATATTTTGTGCGGACTCACAGAGTTGGCGATATGATCTCACCTTATCGTTATGTATTACAGCAGGAGCCTCCGGGTTCTCCTCCAGGGCTTTATTTAATGCCTCAACTACAGGTTGTAGCCCAAAACCCAGCTTCATCACCGTTTCTCTATACGCTTCCATACTCTTTCTTCTGCTTAAACAGTTGTACTGTCACGGCTAGGCTCTACAGAACAGGACGACCTCTGACCTAAACAGTATTCCCAAGTACCCACTTAAATACGCGATATTCGTAGGACGGATTTTTAACTAAAGTTAATGAATAAACGGGTTAAAACATTCGCGTAAGCTCTTTAGGATCACGCTCAACTCTTGATAGACCAATGGCTTCTTCTGGTACAAATTTGGAAAATCCACCATGGCGGGCTCCCACATTAACGTCCCTCCAGATTCGTTCCAGAGGGCTACCTTTATCCAGTCCCGAAGCTCCATATATCCAAAGCAGGTCTTGAACAATCGACAAACAACCACGCATGATCTGTGTCGCACGTCCACGAATAGCAACCCGATCTTCAGTCGTTAATGTTATTTCTGGCTTTCGCGCAGCATGGTCAATGGTGTCAGCATTAAATTCCGCTGCCCGCTGGTAGATATCAAAACTGCTCCAAAGTCGCCCTATTTCAGACCTGATAGCCCCCGAATCGCTCATTGATGTATAGGTACTACCAAGAACAGGGTGTTTTCCGGCAGCGGCTGCAACATACTCCAAACCTGCTTCTGTCGCGCCGAGCATAGAACCCACCAGGCAATTCATCAGTACACCAGTGAAAAGACCTGCGTAGGATGCATGTTCTTCCCTGCCAGCTAATGCATTTAACCTACGATTCTCACCGGAGAGAATATGAGAATAGTTCTCCACATTACTATTGGGGATCTCAATATCCCTAGCCCGCACTGTGAGACTTTGCGTACCTCGCAAGCCAGCTGAGTTCCAACTTGCAGCTACATCCAGCTGCTCTGCGGGAACAGCGACCACTTGAATATCTTGGGTATCCGCACCTTCAACGGTCGCCAGACAGAAAAAATAACTGGCATAGGTAGATCCTGATGCGTATCGCCATTCACCATTTAGAAGCCATTGATTCGATGTGGGATTTTTTTTCAGCGACCCTGGTCGTCCAAGTACCATGGCCAGAATTTTATTCCGCTCCATGGAGTAGGGCTGTGCCTCTAGCGAATGAAAACAACCACGCATAGTCCACGCTGAATTGGATACACCGGCAATCCATGCTAGAGATGCATCGGTCTTCCCGAGAATTCGGCAAACACGAAGAACTTCACGTAATGACCCCGGGCCAGAATCTCTGTTTTCATCCAGGATTTTTACGATGTCAGAGGAACCAAGCACTTCTATCAAACCACTCGACAGCTCTTCCCGATCCCCCTCAGAAAAAGTACTAACTACTCTCTCAATTTCAATATCGTTGTCAGTACTTGACAGTGGTAAAGCATTCAATTTAATCGACATGCGCGGATCTCCAATCTCTAATTTTTTCCTGTGCCTCTTTTATGGCAAAATCAACAAACTCAGGCGATGTCGCCATACGTTTAGGCATCACTGACGAATCAAACATTTTCCAAAAGAAGGGCAGACTCGCTGCCGGATCATTAATGGTGTAACCACATGAGGATCGACTGACAAGATCTTGTTTATTATATTCGGACCGGGTTTCCTGGCGGCGGGCGTAAGTCGTCGCCCACCCGGTTTTATGGGGTCCGGGTTCAATACAACCCACTTGAATTCCAAAATCCTGTAGTTCAAGACGCAAGGTATCGGCTATAGCTTCAATAGCATATTTACTAATTTGATATGCACCTAAAAGAGGCCAGCAGGCCACACCACTCATACTCGAAACCAGTAATATTCGTGATGCTTCGCCCTCACGCATCATTGGTATTAGTGGCCGAATTACATTAAGCGTACCCTCAACATTCGTTTTAAACTGCTCCCTGATTTGCTCGCTGGACAAGTCCTCCAGTGTTCCAAATTGTGCGAAACCGGCAGCAGTGACTACCCGCGTTGGTTTTCCAACTTCCTTAACCGCTTGATGTAATTTTTCGCTTAGCGTGAATGAATCTCTGACATCTGCAATACACGGCACAAAGAGATCTTTGTATTCCTCCAACATTGCTATAGCAGCATTATCAGAGCGAGTAATACCAATAACCGGTTCACCACGATCCCTAATGATCGAATCTGTCCAGCAACGACCCAGCCCACTTGAACATCCACTTAGCACCCAAATATTCATGTATTTAGAACCTCCCTTTGTACTGAATCCTGCCTACTGCTTCGAGACAGATAGGCCGCAACTGATAAGCCCAGAGCAATCAATAGGAAGCACACCAACGTTGCTAATCCCGTGATACCCGGAGACTCCCGGAGATTGGTAGCAGTTATCTCGAGATCAATTCCTAATTTCAGCCGTACAATCCAGTCAAAAAGAATTGCCACTATAACTGCCCCCATAGCACTCAACGCCTGACGTATAGAGTTAAAAAATGCTGCGGCCCGCCCCAGAGCCTCAAAGCTAACCCTGCTAAGTGCCAAGTTGGCGAGCGGTGCAAAGGCCAGGCCGGTACCCGCCCCTCCGATCATCATGACCAGGAAAAGCGCTATAAAAGTGACTGTTCCTCCCGGCATAAGAACACCAATAAAACCCAGTAACCCATTGGCAAGAGCAAATAGCATCAAACCACTTCTAACTATTCCTTCAGGTTTTATACGATCGGATAGATGGCCAGCGTAGGGGCCCACCAGGGCGTTGGACAGGGCGATTGTCATCATTAGTACACTGATAGCCACTGGACCAAAGTTCATGCATACATCCAGGAGGAAAGCTAATGGTAAATAGAAGCTAGCGACCCCTAATCCCAGTAATCCCGAAATAAAACAGATCCTGAAAAAAGTACCGTCAAACCACAACTCAGGGGATAAAATGTAAGCACTTTTATTCTTCACTTCTTTGCGAATCAAAATAGCAATGACTGCAGCTCCGATTAATATCAAAGCTATACCTACTCCCCGTAATATCCCCGCGACACTGATATAGTGAATACCTATAATTACACCAGCCAGACAGAGCCCATAAACTGCACTGGCAAAGGTTTCCGATAGTCGGATACCACTACCGGGATCACCGGGCAAACACCGCAGGGCGATAACTAAAGCGGCCAGCACAAAAGGAATATTAATCCACATTACCCAACGCCAATCCGCAGTCGTTAATAGTAATTGTGTAATCACCGGACCGGTAGCAGTTGCAATTCCTGCAACTGCACCCCAAATCCCTAACGCTGTCCCCCGTCCCCCTTTAGCAAAGAGGATAGAAATGTAGGCCATGCTTTGAGATGTCAAAAAGCCAGCGCCAATTCCCATCAATGCACGCCCAACAATAACCTCTACAAAGGTTTGTCCTGCCCCACTAATCGCAGCCCCCAAGCCCAAAACCAGAAGTGCACCTATTAATACAATTTTTCTATCTGTCGAATCTCCGAGCCGCCCCCCCAAAAGAAGAGATGCAGCATAAGTGATAAGATAAATATTATTGATCCAGGCAACCCTGGCTGGACTGACCGTGAATTCATCCATCAGAGTTGTGTACATCAATGGCACAGTGGTCATATCCATCATGACAATAAAAAAACCAAGGCATAGCCCAACAAAAGAAATGTGCTTATATTTCACTCTTCTTTTTCCTTGTTGGTGAATTTCTATACGGAAGCTTGAAGGGTTAAATGCCATGCGGGTAGTCTTGTCCTGCCATGACTATCCTTTTCAATCCTTAACCCTTTCTTTCTCTGGAAGTCTTCAATAGCGGCAGCATTCCCTTTGTATTCAACTCTGTCCACACACTTTATGCTCCAGCCACTGGCCTCAACACTAGCTGCAATCTCAGATAGTTCGTTAGCCAGGGGCTTGGGCATTCCTAGTCTCGAGGGTGCGAAAGTAATCAAATGAAAAACCGTTTCTTTTGTGGCCAGTCGGCGCATTTCCTCTAAATAGGCGATGCGCTTATCTGCAGGTATCGCATGATAAACTGCCGAATCCAAAATGAAGTTGAACCCCGACTGCAAACCCGTATTGCAAGCATCACGTACCTCAAACGATATGCCGGAATCAGGATATACTTCCCGGCATTTCTCAATCGCTGTAGAAGAAGTATCTATTGCTATCACTTGATAACCTCGATCAGCAGCTGCTTTTGCGTTTCGACCAAGACCACAGCCGATATCCAACAGGCGACCGGGATGAGCTCTATCAAGAATTTCGCAAACCGCGGGTTGCGGTACTCCGATTTCCCAGGGAACGCTCGTTATTTCTGCACTCCCGATTAATGATTTGCCTTCATACACACCATTGAAATCAGCATGATCATATTCGCTCATAAAATATCCTTAAATTCTATTTGGCCCGATATATTTTGAATAGAATATTTAATCTATATCGAAATATTCCTGTCCTGGCATTCATTTAACTTCAACCGAACCAACCTCGTATAGAAGATCCAAACTTTAAGGCCAAATGGATATCAGCCCAACAGGTTAGCTCCAAATACCGGCTAGAGTTCAACTTGAGATAAATGGAAATATTTTTTACTGGCGCTGGATAAAAACGTCATTAACCTGGGAAATGATATCTATTGTCTCATCCCAACCAATACAGCCGTCGGTGACTGAAACACCGTATTTCATTATATCCTTTGGTAAATGAATGGCTTGCTTACCTTCATTAAGGTTACTTTCCAACATTAATCCGACAATTGAGCTATTACTGTGTTTTAGTTGTTGAATAAGGTTATCGACAACCACCCTCTGCTGCCTGAAATCGTAATTGGAATTTGCATGGCTGCAGTCAATTACCAAATTACTGGGCAGCCTTGCTTCGGATAGAGTGCGAGCTACCTCTTCGACTGCTCGTTTCTCGTAGTTGGGATTCTCCCCACCTCTTAAAACAATATGAGTATTCAGGTTTCCCAGGCTGTTGATCACTGAAATTCTTCCATCTGAGTCGATTCCAAGAAAACTGTGTTTTCCAGACGCAGACTTCATGGCATTCATGGCTACCTGAATATTTCCATCGGTATTATTCTTAAATCCAACCGGCATAGATAACCCACTAACCATTTCACGATGGGTCTGTGACTCAGTGGTTCTGGCACCGATGGCCGCCCAGCTTATTAAATCTCCCAGATACTGAGGTGTTACCGGGTCCAATACTTCCGTTGCTACGGGAATTTCAAGCTCCGCCAGGTTGATCAATAGTTTTCTGGCGGCGGTTAGACCAGCTTCCACATCAAAGGAGCTATCTAACTTAGGATCATTGATAAATCCTTTCCAGCCAACTGTCGTCCTTGGTTTTTCAAAATAGACCCGCATAACAATTAGTAGATTTTCACTGTAATTGTCACTCAGGGACTTGAGGCGACTCGCATATTCCTTGGCGGCATCGATATCATGAATTGAACAAGGCCCCACAATTACTAAAAATCGCGGGTCTTTCCCATGTAAAATCTCGGTTATTGATTGCCTGGAGCGCTGAATAAAATCAGCCACATCAACGCTAACAGGATAGGCGGACCAGAGTTTTCTCGGGCTTACGATGCGATTAGCTGAAACAAAATTCAGGTTATTGGTTTGACTTGGCACAAGAACATCGAGCATATCAACAATCCTTATTCAACAATAGAAACCAACTTTACAATCTATTAAATACCTTTAACCACTATGTGAAATTTAAAATACAAAGGAATCCCTACCAGAGTGAAAATTCCAGATCAACAAAAAAGGAATCCTGTCAGTACAAAAAATTAAATCTTACATAATGTACTCTTGATTTAAATCAATTCACAACTAGAGTGTTTTCTGCACGAGAGTCACAGACAAGCGACTAGTTCTTCTTTATAAGAAAACTATCAGTTTTCACAATAAGAATATGCATTACACTCTTCCGTTTTATAAAAATAATTTTATATGGCCGACACTTAAAGCCATATTGACATTATTACTATATACCAACTCAGGCTTGGTAAATTGCAACACTTTAATATTTCACAGCATCCTGCAATGAATCGATAATAACCTTATTACTTTATAAAGAAACTATGCTCTAGCTAACTCAGATGAAATTATCATTCAAAATATACAGTTTCATTACAAAACACCGTCATATACTTTTTTTCTGTGGAGAAATTTCACCCTTAACTATAAAAAGCAGGCACACATAACTCACTTAACGGTTATCATTTTGAGCAACTGCTTCACCTTTCTAGATATTCATAGAATTAAATCTTATAACGAAACATTGGTGCGAATTTCAAATTCCACCATGGCAAATACCTCCACCTGGCAAATAACGTCTTGATCTTTCAGCCATCCCCTTCACTGAACACCCTCAGATGAACAACAAATATAGCATTCCCTCTACAGTTAAAATCTCAACTCTCGGCACTCATGCTTTATTTAATTGAATTTATTAACCGATCATCTGCAAGGTGATGGAAACTCTTTACACCTACAATTTTACATCTTTGGACTTCAGAATTTTTTCAAGCAAACATAGCAGTCAACTTAAAAACAGAGATTACAGAGGTGAAAAAAAAATAAAAGCCGCCAATGCAAAAATAAAACTTTCACGGCCAAAATAGATGACCATGTCACATTTTTTCTCATATAATTTTAAATTTCAAATTTGGTATAACCAATCAACATCGCATTAAAGTATTAAATGCTTGTTATTTTTTACAAAAAATTAAACTTAAGTTTACAAAGCCCTTACAGGAATCATATTTCTAAAATTTTCACGCGGCCAATTTTTAGTTGGAGTTTTATCCCTCATAGATCATTAGAGGTTGCCTTAAGCTTTACCTACTTAAAACGATGGTGTCACTTATTTTTAATTTGACCAAAAAATATCGATAGCAATACTTTTAAAGCGCTCCTGAGGTAATTTATTCATCGAACATTACAATGCATATTGTTTTACCAACCAGAGATATGAATTGATAAAAATCAATTTTTATCCCCACTTACCAAACAGCGGCGAGCTTTTATTTACCATCCGTGACAATTGGCTAGTGCAGAGATCTCTTATAAGAGTTTAAAAATAATAGAAAACTGTGATTGGTAAAAATAAATTTCATGAAGTGCAATGGCTCGTATAAGTAAAAATAGCTGCCAACTTATGCCTGACCTGGCAATAATTTTGGTCTTATGCCGAATTTTAATCGACCAACTTCACAGCGTGTAACAGTGATGCCTACAAAAAAAGACAGTATTTATTTCCACTGAAAAGGAAGGGAGTTGGGAACCTTTAGTCGTCCGGGTGAGTTCATCGGATAGTCGGGCTTTTCCAAACTTTCCGCCGATCGCTGTTTTCATTTCCCTGAGAACTGCCACAAATAGTTCATAGTCAGATAGATATAGCTCACTTAACAGCCGTCACACGGTCCTAGAGACTGTTGAAGCACAGAGGACACAGAGCTGAACCACTACGTCATTGGGCGTGGAAGCTATACTTTGAAATCTATTTGACAAGCTTCAAGAGACTTGTAAATTTGAATAGGTGACGGCGGCATCAATTCAATAAAAGCTTTTATAAACCAGCGGGTTACAGCCTCTAAATAATTTCAGTCACTTATTCAAAGATTATAGTGCTAGGAGTGTATACTCTTTACTGTTCCCAGACGCCATTAGACAACCTCCCCTGCAGCATGACCTGAAGCCCAAGCCCATTGGAAGTTAAAACCTCCCAACCATCCGGTCACATCAAGCACTTCCCCAATAAAGAAGAGCCCCGCCTGGGTTTTACATTCCATTGTGCGCGAAGAAATCTGTTCAGTATTCACCCCACCCAAGGTAACTTCGGCAGTGCGATACCCCTCGGTGCCCGCGGGTACCAGCTTCCAGATTTGCAGCTTGCTACCCATATCGCGAAGTTCACCGTCCCCAAATTGCTTCAAGGGGCGGCTGGAGAGGTTTTCTCGTTGCAGGAAATACTGCACCAGCTTTTTACTCCAGATCTCGGCCAATACGCTATGTAAATGGCTTTCCGGATTCTGTTGGCGACGCTGCTGTAGCCAGTCAGGCAGACTATGGTTAGGGGCAAGATTAATTACAACTTCCTTGCCTTCACTCCAGTGACTGGAAGCCTGTAAAACTGCTGGGCCGCTCACCCCCCGGTGAGTAAATAGCATTTGCTCTAGGAAACTGCCCTCGCCACAGGAGGCAGAGACTTCAAGAGCACTACCCGGCAGAGTGCTTTGCCGTTCCAGCTGGCGTTTGTGTTGGGTAAAAGGTACCAACGCTGGACGAGTGGGAACCAAGTCCAGGCCAAACTGCCTGGCAATTTCATAGCCAAACCCTGTAGCCCCCATAGTGGGAATCGAAAGACCACCTGTAGCCACTACCAAGGACTCACAGGTAACGGTGCCCAAACTGGTTTTCACCTGATAGCCCGCGGCTTGCGCCTTTATCGTGGATACAGAACAACGAGTGCGAATCTGTGCTTTGGCTGCACGACACTCAGCTAGCAGCAGGTCGACGATATCCTTGGACTTGTTATCGCAGAATAGCTGGCCGAGAGTTTTCTCGTGATAGGGAATCCCATATTTTTCAACCAGTGCAATAAATTCCCACTGGCTATAACGTGCCAAGGCGGATTTACAAAAGTGGGGATTACGACTGTAAAAATTTTCAGCGCTGGTATAGAGATTGGTGAAATTACAGCGACCACCACCGGACATCAGAATTTTTTTACCGACCTTATTCGCATGGTCCAGTACCAGCACACTGCGACCACGCTGCCCAGCTGTGGCAGCACACATTAATCCCGCTGCCCCGGCACCGATAATCAATACATCGACGCACTCAGGCAACTGGCTATTGGATATTTCAGACATGGAAAGATAGCTTATGCAGCTCAATCGCCCTTGGCGATCAGGTCCGGGGCAGGGTTACACCACGCTGCCCCTGGTATTTACCACCTCGATCTGCATAAGACACATCACAGACCTCATCAGATTCGAAAAACAGCATCTGTGCCACGCCTTCGTTGGCATAGATCTTCGCCGGCAGATTAGTAGTATTTGAGAACTCAAGGGTCACGTGCCCTTCCCACTCGGGTTCCAACGGAGTGACATTGACGATAATCCCACAGCGCGCGTAAGTGGATTTACCCAAGCAAATAGTCAGCACCGAGCGGGGAATACGGAAATACTCCACCGTACGTGCCAGGGCAAAGGAATTCGGCGGAATAATACAGTACTCACCTTCGACATCGACAAAGCTGTTCTCATCGAATGTCTTGGGATCCACGGTAGCAGAGTGCACATTGGTGAAGATCTTAAATTCACGGGCACAACGCACATCATAACCATAACTAGAAGTGCCATAGGAGATGAGTCTGTCGCCATCATTGCCATGACGTACCTGGCCCGGCTCAAAAGGCTCAATCATGCCGTGCTGCTCAGCCATCCGGCGAATCCACTTATCGGACTTGATACTCACTCCGTCCCCCTAAAAAGAATAATCAGTACTCAACAAAAGAGGCGGAATCATAGCCGGTTTAGGCTGTGCAAAAAAGTGCCGATCAACCCCTCCCTCTCTTGTTGCCCTTAATCATTTACTGTATAAATTAACAGTAATACTGTACAAGCATACAGCTCTTTGCCAGCTTCAGGCCGGTAGGAGGGCCTGAATGGAGTGGCGGAATCCGTGAATAGCGCAGAAAACTTCTTTCAAAACAAGCAGTTAAAGCATCAGTCTGAGCGCCGAAATCTAGAGCAGATACTGGCGAGAACGGATATTTGGCAGGCAGCCAATGAGCAGCGGCGCCCTCTCAGCGGCATCCCCACTGGTTTCAGAAGCCTGGATGCCGTTCTCAGAGGCCACGGTTGGCCTCGCAATGCCACTACTGAACTTCTGCTCAATCAAACCGGTATTGGCGAAATGACCTTATTACTGCCAACTCTGGCCCAGCTGACTCAAGCAGGACAAATGGTAATACTGGTCAGTCCGCCTTTTATTCCCTACGCTCCAGCACTGGTTCAAAGTGGCATTCAACTGGAAAATTTATTGCTTATACACCCCCGGGGACATAAGGATACCCTCTGGGCGGTGGAGCAATCTCTACAATCCGGAAGCTGTAGTGCCTTATTGAGCTGGCAAGGGAATCATACTTTAGAGGATAAGGAACTGCGGCGTCTGCAACTTGCAGCTCGCAATGGGGAGTGCCTGCACTTTCATTTCCGCCCTATATCTGAATCCCAAAACCCCTCTCCCGCCAGCCTGCGCCTGCAGCTAGGCAGCGATGGGGAACAACTGGCTGTGAATTTATTAAAGCAACGGGGAGGCACTGGCGGCCAGTCTTTGCACTTGGCCCGAGGCGCCAATTTGATTCGTCGTGACAGGCCAATACATTGACCATCGCCCCGAGGTCCAGCTCATGCTTTGGCTTTGCATCCAATTTCCCAAGCTTCCTCTTGAAGCCCTCATCCGCGCCCAGGGTCGAGATACTCAGCCAGGCATTCTCGCCGTGGTCGAGAAGCAACTTGTTGTTCAGTGCAGTAAAACAGCCACTGATCTCGGTATTGAGCCAGGCCTCAGTATCGCTACCGCCTGCGCACTGAGCGCAGACCTTCAACTGTTAGAGCGGGATATACAGAGAGAGCAACTGCAACTCGAACGGCTGGCCCAGTGGGGCTACAGCTTTACCCCAGTCGTCTCCCCCAAGGCTGCCAACACTGTAGAAAACGGAAGCAGTGACCCAGCCTGCTTGAATCTTGAGCTCAGCGGATGCCTGAAAGCGAATGGTGGCCTCAGGGCCTTTCTGGATCAGTTACAGAATGAGCTGGGCCAAATGGGGATTAGCAGTGTTATGGGACTCGGACACAGCCCCAGTGCCGCACGGATGCTAAGCCAACTGAGTGAACATCGCCAGTGGCTGGCAGAAACTCGTGTAGCCCCCAGCCCACAACAGTGGAAACAATGGATTAGTTTTTCCCCGAGCAAGCTACTCGACTGCGACAATAAAACCATTACCAAACTATATGCCTGTGGTATTAAGCGAGTAAGCCAATTGCTTGCCATTCCCCTATCCGAAGTGGGCTCCCGTTTTGGTCGTCCTTTTGTAGATTATTTGGCACGTTTAAATGGTAGCCGTCAGGACCCCGTACCCAACTTTAACCCTCCCGCCCGGTTCGATAGCGAATTATTTTTTCCCGATCCACTGGATAACAGTGAACAGTTGCTCTTCCCCGCCGGCCGCCTGATTAGAGAGCTATGCCAGCAACTACAACGCCGCCAGCTTTATACCCAGCAATTACACTGGCAGCTGGATTATGGGCAGGGAAAAAACAAGGAACTCATCGTGGAAGTCTCACACCCACTGCTAGACCCACAGCGCTTAATAGCGCTTACCAAGCTGCAGTTTGAAAGAGTATCCCTGGAGTGCCCGGTACAAACACTGCGCTTGAGTAGCAAGCAACTACAGCCGTTAGTGGAAGAAGAGTTCGGAGAGGACTTGTTTGATACAGGCAACCAAGGCGAGCGCAGCTCTCAACTTTTGGACAAACTCAAAGCCCGTCTTGGACACCAAGCGATCTCCGGTATTGCCCTGAAAGAGAGCTACCTTCCCGAGCAGGCCTGGCAGAGCGCCGATAGCTTGCTAATAAAAACCAGCTCAAAGAAAAAAACTCACCAATTGACACCAATAAAAGCACCGCGCCCCTCCTGGTTGCTCCCCCGCCCCACCAAATTACTCAGCCGCAATCAAAAACTATTTCATCATAGTGAATTACAGCTGCTACAGGGCCCTGAGCGAATTGATGGCTACTGGTGGCAGCATGGCCGCCATGGACGAGACTACTATATAGCTAAAGACCAGGACGGCAGTCTTTGTTGGATATTCCAGGATCTGACAACTGAAGAGTGGTTTTTACATGGCATATTCTCTTAATTATTGACAATTCATATCTAACAAATTTTCACAAAAGAAACTTAACCTTTTTAAAAAAAGAAGCTGAACATTCTTCAAGTTTAAATATCAAAGAGCATCAGCATGAGGTACGCAGAACTCTTTTGCCAAAGTAACTTTTCTTTTTTGCAGGGTGCATCACATCCCTGGGAATTGATACAGGAGGCTTACAATCTAGGTTATTCAGCACTAGCAATAACCGATGAGTGCTCCCTCTCCGGTATAGTTCGCGCTTATAAGGAACTTGAAAACATCAATCTTTCCCAAGAGTATTCAAAAGACAGAAAAAAACGGGAAACGACCTTCAAACTTATTTGTGGAAGTTATTTTCGCCTTCAAGATGGCGGAAAGGCCGTTCTACTTGCCCCAAACAAAAGTGCCTATAGTGAACTCTGCCAACTTATCTCCACTTCTCGATTAAGAGCAGAGAAAGGCCAGTATAAAACTTTTCAGGAAGACTTACTTAAAATCTGCAGCGAGACTATTGCAATCTGGTTGCCAGAACCTGAAAAAGTCAGCATACCCGAGCCTATCAAGCAACACTTTGATGGCCGGCTATATATTGCTTACAGCAACCTTTTAAATGCAGATAGTAATAAACTGGCACAGGATCTTGCCCAGCTATCAAAGCAAGAGGACATTCCCCTTGTCGCCACCAATGCCATTTTGATGCACTGTCGCAGCAGAAAGCCCTTACAGGATGTACTCAATGCCAATTTTCACAACTGCACCCTGAATGAACTCGGATACCAACTCCAACAGAATGCTGAGCGCTACTTACGCAGTCTTGAAGATATTGAAAGACTTTACCCTGAAGAGGCTATCTATAGAACTATAGCTATCGTAGAGCGGTGCAGCTTCTGTCTCAGTGAACTCCGCTATCAATACCCCTCTGAAGTTATCCCAAAAGATAAATCTCCAGCCAGCTATTTACGGGAACTGGTAAAGCTGGGCCGAAAATTTCGCTGGCCTAAAGGACCGGAAGAACGTATTGATATATTGATCGAAAAAGAGCTATCCATGATCGCCGAACTGGAGTATGAGCACTACTTCCTCACAATTTACGATATTGTCCAGTTCGCAAAAGATAAGAATATCCTCTATCAGGGGCGAGGATCTGCCGCTAATTCAGTTGTTTGCTACTGCCTTTTTATTACTGAAATTGACCCACATAAAATCGGCCTTTTGTTTGAACGTTTTATCTCTCGTGAGCGCAATGAGCCGCCAGATATCGATGTAGACTTCGAGCACGAAAGACGCGAGGAAGTCATCCAGTATATTTACCAAAAATACGGTCGAGACAGGGCCGGTCTTGCCGCCAGTAAGATTACTTACCGTTTTAAAAGTGCCCTTAGGGATATTGGTAAAGCGCTTGGTATAGGTTCAGCCACCATAGAACAACTTATTGCGGAGCGTGCCTGGTGGGACTCACTCGATGAATTCCCAAAACAGATGCAAAAGGTCGGCATAGACCCAAACAGCACCACTGGTAGAAACCTACCTCTGCTATTGCAGCAGATATATGGATTCCCGAGACACCTTTCCCAACACGTAGGAGGCTTCGTTATTACCGAGCAGCCACTTTATCAGCTGGTTCCTATTGAAAATGCTGCAATGGAAGACCGCACCCTGGTGCAGTGGGATAAAGAGGATATTGAAGACTTAAAATTGATGAAGGTAGATGTGCTCGCGTTGGGCATGCTGACCGCCCTGCGCAAATCCCTGAGCTATATTTCCCTCTATGGCCCCAAACTACGTTTGCAGGATATCCCGGCTGAAGATCCGCAAGTGTACGAAATGATATGCCGCGCAGATACCGTCGGGGTTTTTCAAATAGAATCCCGCGCGCAAATGAGTATGTTACCCAGGCTACAACCCTGCAGCTTCTATGAACTCACCATTGAAATCGCCATAGTTCGCCCAGGACCAATCCAGGGTGGCATGGTACACCCCTACCTGAAACGTAAGCAGGGTCTGGAAGCCGTCAGCTACCCCCATGAAAGCTTACGACCAGTATTAGAGCGCACTCTCGGCGTACCTATCTTCCAGGAACAGGTTATCCAGCTCTCCATGGTTGCTGCAGGCTTCAGCGGGGGTGAGGCAGATGAATTGCGCCGCGCTATGGCCAGCTGGGGAAAAAATGGAGATCTCTATAAATTTAAAGACAAGTTGGTTAAAGGTATGCTGAAGAATGGCTATAGGGCAGACTTTGCCGAACAGCTGTTTAACCAAATGAAAGGTTTCGGATCTTATGGTTTCCCCGAGTCACACTCCGCCAGCTTTGCCCTCTTGGCTTATTTTTCTGCCTGGATTAAGTTTCATCACCCAACTGCTTTTTATTGCGGTCTGCTCAATAGCCAGCCTATGGGGTTTTATGCACCGGCACAGCTTGTTTACGATGCTCAAAGGCATGGAGTAAAGGTGCTGCCTATTGATGTACTTTACAGCTACTGGGATCATCACCTGGAATCTCGAGAGCAATCGAAATTTTTTCATAATAAACCAGACATTATTCACCCATCCCTTCGTTTGGGGATGCGCTTGATTAAGGGCCTGAAGAAAACCGCGGCAAAAGCTATTATCAAGCTTAGGGGAAAGCAAAGGCTGCATTCAATAATTCAGCTTAAACAATGTTACGAACTGGATAATGAACAAATCACCTTTTTGGCAAAAGCCAATGCTTTCCAAAGTTTTGCACAAAATCGTTTTCAAGATAGCTGGCTATCCCTGGGAGATGTACAAGATACTCACCGGGACAATTACCAGACACACTATATAGTAAAAGATGCCACCGATAGCGACTATACCAGCACAGGGCTGAGTTTAAATGAACATCCGATTGCCCAACTACGTCGGAAGAAGCAATTTGAACACTGTATTCGCGCAAAAGATCTTACCCTTTGTAAAAACGAACAATATATCACTATCGTTGGTATGGTTACCTGCCGACAACGACCGGGAAGTGCCACAGGTATCATTTTTTTAACCTTAGAGGACGAGACAGGAAGCGCCAATATAATTATCCACAAACAGCAACAGGTACTGTATAAAAGAGAGGTTACGCGCGGGAATATTTTAGTGGTAAGCGGGAGGTTACAATTGGTCAAAGACCCTGACAACTTAAACTACCAAACCACTCATCTGATTGGCTATAGGCTTACCTGTCTCAGCTATAAATCCAGCCAGAAAACAAGAAACTTTCACTAAACCCCATTCTTGTGTACATGAGTATTCATGTCTGTATGATTATGTTCTGGGCAAGCACTCAACACTTAAATGAATAATTCACCAAGATTACATGCTGCCGATAAAATAAGACTAACTAAAGTTAGATCCTAGTAGTCCGACAAAATCAGTGGTGCTCCATTCCCCCAAAATCTTGGGCCGCGGACTTGCTCCTGTTGTCCCGCCTGCTGAACAAGGTATTTCCCTGCAAGCTCTACAAACACAATTAAGCAAATAGCGCACAAGAATCGCAGAGCAACGCTGACCGACTGATTTACTCTCAGAACTTTATGGCCTTCTAGATTAGCCCCACCTAAGAGCAGCCCCACAAACAAAAAGAACAGCACCTGAGGTGCAGGCATCACAAAAACCCCACTGAAAAGGGAATAAAAAGATGCCGCACACAAGGCATAAAGTAAGGCTGCCTGAATATCTTTTTTTGTACTATCGCCATCACCCTTAAGCTGCTGATAAGAAGTCCAACACACCCAAAGTATGGCAGCCACCGCTGAAAGCGTAGCAATAGCCCCCCATTCATATAAAAACTGCAGAATGCTATTATGGGGATGCCCAAAAAAATAAACAAAGTCATGGAATGTGTAAGCGCCCACCCCATTACCGAAAAAGATATTCAAAGTTGAAAGTTTGCTTAACAACTCCCACCAAATAGCTAGGCGTCCGGAGGTACTGGTACGGAAAATATGACCCACACTACCCAGCCATTCCAAAATCAGGAAGTACGCCATATAAGCAAAAGCGCATACAATCAAACCATATAGAATTTGACGGCGCCAAGGCTTAAGAAAAACAAACGACAGCAACCCAGTTACAATAATCGACAACAGCAACCCTCTGGCGCCGCTAGCGAAGGCCAACAAAAAATTAGCAAATAAGAATAAATACGCCAGACTATAAAACTTTGTTCTTGAAGCAAATATCAGCAGAAGCGGAATAATAAAAACCTGCACCTGATTAAAAAAACGGATATTACCAAAAGAAGAGAATATCATTCCCGCACGCAAAGACTCACTTACAAAAACTTCAAACCCAAAATCAAGTAGGCCTTTAAAGACTACCATTCCATGGATGAGCAAATAAATACCCAAAAGCCTTTGAGTCAGACCTGCCTTGGCGATATAAATGCCAACAAAAAAAACCGAGGGCAACATCAACCAGTGGAGCCCCTCTAAAATAGAATGGTATTTATTATCAGAAAAGACTGCGGAGCCAAATATAAAAAAGCAGGAAGCCAGCCAGGGCAGAACCAACCCTCTAAGATTGAGGGTCTTGGTGACTCCAACCCTGTACTCTCTAAAAAAAAATAATAGAGTCACGACCCCTATCAATACTATCTGCACAAACCTCTTAAAATTGTAATAACCCGAACCGAGATCCAGTATCAACAGATGGAGAGGATTAATGGTTAGAAAAAACCATAATGAACAAATGGCAATACAAAACCAACCATATTTACTCTCACGACAGAAATCAGTTCCATGCAAGGTAGAACCTGAATCACGAGCAGGTAATATTTTATAAAGCTGTGCCATTATTATTTTTAATGCTATCTGCTATTGCAGAGTAGCCAAGAGCAATAAATTTAGCATTAATAGTAATTTTAAATAAAAATGGGCCACCAAAGTGGCCCATCTTCAATAAAGCAGTCAATCTTTACTGTGTATTAAGATGCATTGCGGCACTCAGAGGGAACGTATTTATGATTATCCGCAGCAACACCGCCGCAGGCCCAAGCTACATTACTAGAACCTGCAGTGGAACTGGGGGTAAGTGTTAAGGCAACACTGTTTGCGGCACTGCCCATAGTTATCGTGATTGCGCCTGATGCATCAGCACACTCTAACTTTTCTACATTAGCTGTTCCGCCCGTGAAGGTACGCACACCCGAGCAAAGGTTACCGCCCGTTGTTACACCTCCAGCATTAGCTATATTCTCAGAAACTGTTGCTTTAGCGGCAGATGCCAAGCCGAGGCCTTCAGAAACACGTGCACGCACAGTGTAATCCTGGTAAGCCGGCAGTGCTACCGCCGCCAAAATACCAATGATCGCTACTACGATCATCAATTCAATCAGTGTAAAACCCTGTTGCTTTTTCATTGTAACCGTCTCCATACAGACTTTTAAATAAGGTGAATCCCGTGAGGAAGTCCCGGAACAAGATACAAGGACTGTGCCAAGTTTGGCAAGCTGTAAGGAGAATTAAGAGTTGTCAGTGAGTAACCCATCACTTCCCACTAGAAAGTGCGTAGTGCTATAGCATTACCGCTGACAGCAGCTGCCCAGTTATGACAAAATTTGTCATCTTCTGTATGTGTATGTACTTATCAAGGCCTTGCATGATATTCATAGTGATGTTTGGCTCGCGCCCGGTAATTCGCTATATTTTACCTTCCTTCTTTTTATACGCCTGGGTTTACACAGGGCGGGCTATAAACAGGCCCATTCTCAATACTTGGCCCAAGGTAATTTTAGCGGCAGCGTAATCAATGACAACTTCCTCCCTTAGCGGCCTGGCCAAACGCCTGGTCGCAGATCAGGTTCTCGACGAATCGACGGCAACCTCTGCCATAAAAGCCGCGCGCAGGGAAAACCAGACCTTTGCCCAGCATGCCGTGGAGGCCAAGCTGGTCAAGAGCCGCGAGCTGGCCAATATCGCCTCCCAGGCCTTTGGTACCCCCTTGTTTGACCTGGGTGGCTATAACTTCGACCTGATCCCCAAGGATGTTGTCGATGAGAAATTAATCAGCAAGCACTTCGCACTGCCTCTATACAAACGCGGCAATCGCCTGTTTATCGCCGTGGCAGACCCCACCAACCTGGCCGGCCTGGATGAGATAAACTTCAATACCGGCCTAAGCACCGACGCAGTATTGGTTGAGGCGGATAAACTGGCCAAGGCCATTGAAAACTATCTGTCCGACAGCGGTGATATGGGTGCCGGCCTGGAGGGTATGGACGATGAAGAGCTGGATGCTCTGGATGTTGGTGGAGATGAGAAAAGCGAGGCCGATGATAATGACCCCGGCGGAGATGAGGCCCCTGTTGTGCGTTTTGTCAACAAGGTACTGCTCGACGCAATACGATCGGGTGCTTCAGATATCCATTTCGAACCCTATGAAAAATCCTACCGGGTCCGGTTCCGTACTGATGGCGTACTCCACGAGGTAGCCAAACCTCCTATCCAGCTCGCACCCCGCCTCTCAGCCCGCCTGAAAGTAATGTCCAAAATGGATATTTCCGAGCGGCGTATTCCACAGGATGGCCGTATCAAAATGAAGCTGTCCAAAACCAAGGCGATCGATTTCCGGGTTAACAGTTTGCCTACGCTTTGGGGAGAAAAAATCGTTCTGCGTATTCTGGACCCCTCTTCTGCCAAACTGGGAATTGATGCGCTCGGCTATGAAGATGAGCAAAAGCAAATCTATATGGACGCCCTGGCCCAACCTCAGGGAATGATCCTGGTAACCGGCCCCACAGGTTCAGGCAAGACCGTATCCCTTTATACTGGCCTTAACATCTTAAATACCGCAGAGCGCAATATATCCACAGCGGAAGACCCGGTGGAGATTAATCTGGAGGGCATCAATCAGGTCAATGTACACCCCAAGGTAGGGCTTAACTTTGCCGAGGCATTGCGATCTTTCCTAAGGCAAGATCCAGATATTGTTATGGTGGGGGAGATTCGGGACTTGGAAACCGCGGAAATTGCAATCAAGGCTGCGCAGACCGGTCACCTGGTGCTCTCCACGCTACATACCAACTCAGCTCCTGAAACCTTGACACGCCTCATGAACATGGGGGTTCCCACTTTTAACATCGCCACTTCTGTCAGTGTAATTATTGCACAGCGATTAGCACGACGTCTGTGTAATGAGTGCAAGAAACCGGTGACATTGCCATCAGAGGTCTTGGAGGCGGAAGGTTTCGCTACGGTTACAATTCCTAAAAGTGAGTGGGCGATTTTCCAGCCCGTTGGTTGCGAGCATTGCTCCAAGGGCTACAAAGGACGCGTTGGCGTGTATGAAGTGGTTCGCATCACCGATGGCATCTCCAGAATTATAATGGAGGGCGGCAATTCGATTCAGATTGCGGACCAGGCCCGCGAAGAGGGCTTTAATAATCTGAGGATATCGGCACTGCGCAAAGTTGTGATGGGTGTCACCAGCCTGGAAGAGGCAAACAGGGTGACCAAAGATTAGCCCTTTACGACTAGTGAAAACCTATTTGTCCTAAACAGCACAGCTCTGGAACCTGAATTTTATTTTGATCAAAATTAGTTCCAGTACCCGAGAATTAGCATCTATTTTCGAAAGAGACATTAGAGCGAGTTAATTAACATACACTACTTCAACTTTTCGGATCTTCGCCTAGTTGAAGCTCTACACTCACTCAAAATAGAGTTAAGAAGCACAAGAAATTTCAGGTTTTTCTGAGATAAGAGATAAGAGATAAAAAGCAGGAAAAGCAAATATGGCCAACGCTACAGCAGTTGCATACATCTACAAAGGAGTGGATAGTAAAGGGGCCAAGGTTCAAGGGGAAATAAATGGCACCAGCCCCGCACTGGTAAAAGCCCAATTACGCAAACAAGGTATTATAGCGAACCGGGTACAAAAAAAACCAAAGCCCCTGTTTGGCGCTGGCAAAAAGAAAGTAAAGCCTGCAGATATCGCTCTATTCACCCGGCAGATGGCCACTATGATGAAGGCCGGGGTTCCATTGGTGCAAAGCTTTGAAATCGTTGCCGATGGCCTGGATAACCAGGGGGTCAAAGAGCTTATTTTCAAACTCCGTGATGATGTGGCTTCGGGCACTGCATTTGCGGAGGCACTGCGTAAACACCCACTCTACTTTGACGATCTTTTTTGTAACCTGGTAGCCTCTGGTGAGCAATCCGGTGCACTGGAAACTATGCTGGATAGGATTGCTACTTACAAAGAGAAGACGGAATCGCTAAAAGCAAAGATCAAGAAGGCGATGACTTACCCCATTGCGGTAATGGTGGTAGCGATTGTAGTCACCTCAATTCTATTGATTAAAGTTGTACCTCAATTTGCAGAGACTTTTTCCAGCTTTGGGGCAGATCTTCCCGCCTTTACCCAGCTGGTAGTAGGCATGTCCGAATGGATGCAAGCCAATTGGTTTTTTGCGCTGCTCGCTGTAGTAATCAGCATCGGTGGCACTATCGAAGCCAAAAAGCGCAACAGAAAAGTGGCTGAGTTCTTCGACCGCCTAATATTGAAATTGCCCATTCTGGGAACAATCACCTATAACTCCATTTCGGCACGTTTTGCGCGTACCCTATCTACTACCTTTGCTGCCGGTGTCCCTCTTATTGATGCCTTAAAGTCTGTGGCTGGTGCTACGGGTAATAGCCTCTATGAGGAGGCAACGCTTAAGATCAGAGACTCTGTAGCTACTGGTATCCCCCTCAATGCGGCACTTCGCTCCTCTGGCCTATATCCGACCATGCTGGTACAAATGGCAGCCATTGGTGAGGAGTCCGGAGCTCTGGACGATATGCTGGGAAAGGCTGCCGACTATTACGAGGAGGCTGTCGACAATATGGTGGACAACCTTACAACTCTTATGGAACCAATGATCATGGCAGTTTTGGGTATTCTGGTTGGCGGCTTGATGATTGCCATGTATCTTCCTATCTTCCAGTTAGGTCAAGTAGTATAAGAAAGAATACGATGCTCGAAACGTTAGCTTCATACCCAGCGCTGCTCCTAAGCAGCGCTTTTATTTTGGGCCTACTTATAGGCAGTTTCCTCAATGTCGTTATTCTGCGCCTGCCAGTAATGATGGAGCGCGAATACAAGCGGGATTTTTACAGCTACTTTGACACAAAGCCTGACAAAGCCGAGCAAGAGGAGCTGAATAAACCGTTCAATCTGGTGTTGCCCCACTCCCATTGCCCCAAGTGCAAAACCGAAATCAAACCCTGGCAGAATGTACCGGTAATCAGTTTCTTATTTCTACGTGGTAAATGCGGCTCCTGTGGCACAGCGATTTCCAGACGCTACCCCACGGTGGAACTGATCACAGGGATTCTCACCGCAGTAATTGTGTGGCAACTGGGCTTTACCTGGCAGGCACTGGCTGGCTGTGTGTTTACCTGGGTTTTGATCGCTCTCACCGGCATAGACTTTGATAAACAGCTACTGCCAGACAACCTTACCCTGCCGTTACTCTGGGGGGGACTGTTCATCAACCTGTGGGGGGTATTTGCCCCCCTGCAAGACGCCGTGATCGGTGCAATTGCCGGCTACCTGTCACTGTGGCTTGTATTCCATATCTTTAAGCTGGTCACCGGCAAAGAGGGTATGGGAGCTGGGGATTTCAAGATACTCGCTGCTATCGGGGCATGGTTTGGCTGGCAGATATTACCATTGGTGGTAGTACTCTCTGCCGCAGTAGGCGCTATTGCAGGTATTGCTTGGAGCCTGGCCAAAGGGCGAGACCATAGACTACCAATCGCCTTTGGCCCCTATTTGGCTGGAGCGGGCTGGATTGCCATGTTATGGGGAGATCAGATCATCGGTTGGTATTTGAACTTTTCGGGGCTCGCAAACTGAAAACTCTTCTCAGTTAGCTCTAGCAGAGTAAGTGATTTAACATAAACCCGGCCCGGCATTGGCCGGGTTTCTTGTTTTTAACCCCAGTTTTTTAGTTCAAGGAGGCAACATATTGTTCCGGGTAGGCTTAACTGGTGGTATTGGCAGTGGAAAATCTGCCGCCGCTGAGTGCTTTCGTGAGCTGGGCATCCATGTGGTAGATGCAGACTGGGCTGCCAGGGTTGTCGTACAGCCCGGCAAGCCGGCACTAGAGAAAATTGCCCAGCATTTCGGCGCTGGGATTTTACTTGAGAATGGCGAACTGAACCGAGCGCAGCTGCGCAGCCTGATTTTTGAGGATACTGAAGAGAGAGCCTGGCTGGAGGGCCTGCTACACCCTCTGATACGGGAGGAGATCCTCAGCTCCCTGGAACAAAGCCCAAGCCTGTATGCGATACTGGAATCGCCCCTTTTAATTGAATCCGGCCAGTACCAGCTGGTGGACAGGATTTGTGTGGTGGATCTGCCAGAGAACTTGCAGGTAGAAAGGGCCACTGCAAGGGATAACAATCACGAAGAGCAGATTCGCAAAATCATGGCGGCACAACTGGGCAGACAGGAACGACTGGATAAAGCCGATGATGTGCTGGACAATTCTGCCGGCCTGGCGGAGCTGCGCGGCCAAATTGAATTACTGCATCAAAAGTACTTACAAATGGCGGCCACCACTAAACACAACTGAATTAGTAATACTCCAAGTTAATATGTCCAAAAGTAAAGAAACCCCAACCTTAAGCTGCCCCACCTGTAAAAAGCCTGTGGAGTGGAATGATAAGTTTCCATTTAAGCCTTTTTGCAGTGAACGCTGTAAGCTGATTGACTTGGGCGAATGGGCCAGCGAAGGACATAAGATTCCAGGTGAATCTATTTATGATGACGTTCTAAGTGACGACCTGGACCCGACCAAGCAGCGCCGCAACTAAGTTTCGGGCCTAACTGGCCCGAGCTGATTTGTTTGCTGACCTTTAAGAGACTGGCGCAGCGGTTTTAATCGCCTCAATAATCGCCTGGTTGGCATCGGGAAACTGAAAGTTATCCAACTCCTGAACGGCTACCCAGGCAGTCTCTTGCCCTTCCCGACCCATAGCCTCCCCGGTAAACGCCGTTACCTGCCAGGTATCCAGCAAGACTGTTTTTTCTGGATATTCGTGGCGAATTTCCACCAGAGGAGTCAGTTCAGTTATCTCGATTGCCACTTCCTCACGCAGCTCGCGGGAGAGCGCCTGCTGCACACTCTCCCCTTCCTCCACCTTGCCACCGGGGAACTCCCAACGCCCGCCCATATGCAAGTGATCCGGGCGGCGGGCAATCAGGATTTTGCCATCATCACGAGATACAACCCCAACAGCAACATGAATAACACTGGTCACTACAACTTCCTCAGGTACGGTACTCGGCGTTGATGGTGACATACTCGTGGGAGAAGTCACAGGTCCAGACATGCTCACTACAGTTGCCACGGCCCAATTCTATTCGAATAGTAAATTCAGGCTTGGAAAATACCTGTTCACCCTGCTCTTCAAGATAATTTACTGAGCGCCCTCCAGCCTCTACCACCTGTACCTGATCCAGGTATATATTGACCTTGGTGGTATCCAGACTTCCCGGGATTGCATTACCAATCGCCATCACCAGGCGCCCCCAATTGGGATCTGAGGCATAGAGCGCGGTTTTTACCAGGGGGGATTCGCCAACTTCAAAAGCAACACGCAATGCCTCTGCGCTACTCCCAGCACCCTCAACCTGTACAGTGACAAACTTGGTTGCACCTTCACCGTCTTTAACA
Source organism: Microbulbifer variabilis ATCC 700307 (assembly GCF_000380565.1). Lineage (GTDB taxonomy): Bacteria > Pseudomonadota > Gammaproteobacteria > Pseudomonadales > Cellvibrionaceae > Microbulbifer > Microbulbifer variabilis. Next base: position 299,291 of record NZ_AQYJ01000024.1, on the reverse strand, counting down.
ACCGCCTTCGCCAGCTCTATGTGCAGCTGGGTAATGGCCCCCATCAGCGCGGAATAAGCCCGATCTTCGCTGTTTTCAACCTGGCTGCCAGTCGCTCCTGTAGCAATAAGCACACAGGCATCATTAGTTGAGGTATCCCCATCCACACTGACCCTGTTAAAAGAAGCATTCACCGCTTCCTTAACCATCTTATCAAGCAGTGGCTGTGCAACATGCGCATCTGTAGCGACATAAGCCAACATAGTCGCCATATTTGGCTGGATCATGCCGGAGCCTTTGGCGATACCGACGACAGTAATCTCTTCGCCACCAATCTCCAGGGTTCGGCTCGCTGTTTTTGGGTGAGTGTCCGTGGTCATAATGGCCTTCGCAGCACCGTCCCATCCACTATCTGACAGCTGCTCGGCAGCACGGGGAATCGCATCCAGCAAACGCTGGAGCGGCAGATGTTCACCAATCACACCAGTACTAAATGGCAGCACTTGCTCAGCACGGATATTGATCGCCCTGGCCACGGCCTCACAGCAGGCCTGGGCATCACTAAGCCCTCGACTCCCGGTAGCCGCATTGGCATTGCCCGCATTGATCAGCAAAGCGCGCACGTTTCCTTTGGAAATATGTTCCTTTGCCACAGCCACAGGCGCTGCGCAGAAAGAGTTCTGGGTAAAAGTGGCTGAAACCGAGGCCTCTTTGGGGATTTCGATCAAAAGCAAATCGTCACGCTGCCAGTCCTTTATTCGAGCTGGAACACTGGCGAGGCGGACCCCTTTAACTGGGGGGAGTAATGAGCTAGACATAACAGTAAGACTTTTGCGCCAACTGGGAGCAAGCGCTCTCGGAGGCCAGTAGTGATTAAAAGAGCGTCATTATTAAAGCGTAACGAAGATTGGGCAAGATAAATTCAGGGCTTAATGCGGATTCAAAGTATCTAGCCGCAGAATATTTTGAAAAGAGATAAAAAAAGACCCCGCTCATGGCGGGGTCTTTGCGGTCTAAATGCCTCTATCTACGCGCTAAAACTCGTCCAAGACGTTAGCTTTGCGGAGAGGAAGCCAGCTTGCCGTGGCACTGCTTGTATTTCTTACCGGAACCACAGGGGCAAGGATCGTTACGGCCTACTTTTGGCCCGCGGCGCTCAGGCACAGACGCTGCCTGTGGCTGTGGTTCGCTCTCGGGCAAGGCGGAAGCCGCGGCATGCTGCAAGTCCAGTTGTTGCTTGCGCTGCTCTTCCAGGCGCTGCTGCTCCAATTCATCCATTTGCTCGCGGGTCATCGGCTCTACATGGGCGAGGATTCGCACCACTTCGTGCTTGAGGTTTTCCAGCATGCTCTGGAACAGGTGGAAGGACTCACGCTTGAATTCCTGCTTGGGGTTCTTGTTGGCATACGCACGCAGACCGATGCCAGCCCTCAGGTGGTCCATGCTGGAGAGGTGCTCTTTCCACAGCTGGTCCAGCACCTGTAACATAATCTGACGCTCGACTGTCGGCATCAAATTTTCATCACCAGAGGATTCACTGATACGCGTGACCTTGGTTGCATAGGCTTCCTGGGCTGAAGCAATCACTTTCTCGCGCAAGCTCTCCTCATGCAGAGTACGGTCTTCATCCAGCCACTGCTGTACCGGCAACTCGATACCCAGCTCCCCCGCCAGCTGTTTCTCCAGTGCAGGAATATCCCACTGCTCTTCAACACTCTGCGGGGGCACCGAGGCAGAAATGATTTCATTGACAACATCTTCACGAATCGCACCAATGGTGTCACTAATCTGGTCCGCCTCCAGCAACTCATTACGCTGACTGTAAATGACCTGGCGCTGGTCATTGGCCACATCATCGTATTCCAGCAACTGCTTGCGGATATCGAAGTTGCGACCTTCAACGCGACGCTGGGCCTTTTCGATAGCGTTGGAAACCATGCGATGCTCAATAGCCTCACCGCGCTCCATACCCAGCATCTGCATAAAGTTTTTCACCCGGTCAGAGGCGAAAATACGCATCAGATTATCTTCAAGAGACAGGTAGAAACGGGTTACACCCGGGTCACCTTGACGCCCGGCACGACCGCGCAACTGGTTATCGATTCGACGGGATTCATGGCGCTCGGTACCGATAATATGTAGGCCACCGGCTTCGATTACCTGGTCATGACGCTTCTGCCAATTTTCTTTTACTGCAGCAATCTCATTCTCTGCCAGCTCACGGCCCTTCTCTTTAGCCTGTTCCGCAGCTTCGGCTTCCCAGTTCCCCCCCAGGACAATATCAGTACCACGACCGGCCATATTTGTGGCAATCGTAACTGCACCAGGGCGGCCAGCCTGGGCAATAATCTGCGCTTCGCGCTCATGGTATTTTGCGTTCAGGACCTGGTGCTGGATACCGGCCTTTTGCAGCATGCGCGACATTTCTTCAGAGGTTTCGATAGACGCTGTACCGACAAGGATCGGCGCCTGCTTTTCACGGCAGAACTTCACATCCTCAATGATCGCATCCATCTTCTCTTCTTTGCTCAGGTAGACCAAATCGTTGAGGTCTTCCCGCTGGATATCTTTGTTGGTAGGGATTACTACCACATCCAGACCGTAAATCTGCTGGAATTCGAAGGCTTCGGTATCGGCAGTACCGGTCATACCGGAAAGCTTTGGATAAAAGCGGAATAAATTCTGGAAAGTTGTAGAGGCCAGAGTTTGGCTCTCACTTTGGATCTGAACGTTTTCCTTCGCTTCCAACGCCTGGTGTAAACCTTCAGACAAACGACGGCCTGGCATGGTACGGCCAGTATGCTCATCAATCAGCACCACCTGGCCATTCTGCACGATGTAATCCACATCTTTATTAAACAGTACATGCGCACGCAGAGCCGCGTGAACATGATGCAGCAAGCCCAGGTTACCGGGCGCATAGAGGGACTGATCTTCTTTCATCAGGCCACTGCGGGACAGTAACTCTTCGATCAGCAAATGGCCCTGTTCAGTCAACTCTACCTGGCGAGTCTTCTCGTCTACCGTGTAGTGACCTTCCCCCCCCTCTTCCGCACGCTCAAGCTGAGGAACCAGCTTGTTCATGGCCATATAAAGATGGGAGGAATCCTCCGCGGCACCGGAGATAATCAGCGGCGTACGCGCCTCGTCGATGAGGATCGAGTCTACCTCGTCGACAATCGCAAAGTTTTGCGGGCGCTGGGTGCGATCCTCTTTACGCAACACCATATTGTCACGCAGGTAATCGAATCCGAATTCATTATTGGTGCCGTAAGTAATGTCAGCCTGATATGCAGCTTTCTTATCATCCGGGTGCTGCTGGGAGACAATGACACCCACGCTCATGCCCAGGAATTCGAAGACAGGGCGCATCCAGTTGGCATCCCGGGATGCCAGGTAGTCGTTTACCGTAACAATATGCACACCCTTGCCTTCCAGTGCATTCAGGTAAGCTGGCAGGGTCGCTACCAGTGTCTTACCTTCACCGGTACGCATCTCTGCGATACGGCCTTCATGGAGAGTCATACCACCAATCATCTGCACATCAAAATGACGCATACTCAAGGTGCGACGGCCGGCCTCACGCACCGCAGCGAAAGCCTCCGGTAACAGCTGGTCCAGTGTTTCCCCATCCGCTATGCGCTTTTTAAATTCATCTGTTTTGGCGCGAAGGGCCGTGTCATCAAGCTTCTGGAAATCCTCTTCCAATGCATTGATCTTTTCCACGATCCGTCGCATACGCTTCAGCTCGCGGTCATTTTTTGAACCAAAGACCGATTTAATCAGTTTGCCAATCATTATCTAGAAACCACTTATCTTATGTGCGCTGTCGGCGCCAATTCTGGGCAGATTGTTGCACCGACACTCCTTTATGCGTGGGGTGCAAGTAAACAGGAAGGCGCAACCGCTGGCAACTCTTATGCCAAGCTGCCGGCAATTACGCGTAAAGGAAGAATAGTTGTTATCTGCCTGTGCGGCGGATGTAGCTGGCCGGGTCGACCGTGCGATTATTCTTAAAGATTTCGAAGTGAACATGTGGGCCGGTAGAGCGACCGCTAGAGCCCATCTGGGCAATAACCTGCCCTTTTTTTACCACATCACCGAGGCCAACCTTAAGCTCGCTATTATGGCCATAGCGGGTTGAATAACCATTGCCGTGATTTATTTCTACCAACTGGCCATAGCCATGGCGCTCATCTGCCCAAGTCACCACACCAGCAGCGACGGAAACCACATCGGAGCCCATCTTGCCAGCAAAATCAACACCCTTATGCCAAGTACGGCGCCCAGTGAATGGGTCGGTACGATACCCATAACGGGAAGACATCCAACCCTTGGTGATCGGACGTCCGGCAATAAACTGCTCGTCCTCAAGCTTCAGGTTGGCCATCAGGGACTCAAGGGTATTGAGCTGCATCTGGCGATCGTCAACCTGATGCGACAGATCACCAATGACATCGATAAATTCAGGGGGCTGATAGGGAAGTTCAGAAGCGCCAGCAATGCCCGGATCTTCAGGTCCACCTATAGCAGGCGCCGCGCTGAACTCAAACTCACCTTCATCGAGATTGGCGGCCGCAGTGAGTCGCTCACCGAGGGCATCCAGGCGGGTAAGGCGGGCCTGCAGCTCAGCCAGCTTCACCGTTAAGGCCACCAGCTGTTCACGTGCCTCCTGATCAGCCTCCGCAATCTCTTCCTGCTGCTTGCGCAGAGCGCGCTCCCAAGCTTTAGCAGTGCGCGCATCAAACAGGTCTGTTTTAGCCACAGGCAGGTTTGCACCGAGAAAAAAAGCACCTACCGGAAGGCCGAGCAGGCACAAGCTCAGTAGAGCTTTGCTCAGGCCACCGAAATTGAAACTGCGGGTTGCACCGCGCTCATTGACCAGGATTACTTTCATAGTAAGCGGAAGAAGTTCGACATATTCTAATTTTGATCACCACTGATATGAGACGTTATCTGTACGCTACACCTCATGCCAATCATCTGGCGACTTCAATTAACCCAAGGATACCAGAATTGCCAATAGCTTCTCTGTGAATCAGGCACGTAAAAAAGCCGGCAATGTCGTGCCGGCTTTTCGCGAGAGGATCATACTGCCAGTATTGGCTTTATGTAGGAGATAGGAGCCTCCTGCTCACCCTCAAAGGTCACCATTTCCCAGGCATCCTTCTGGGTCATCAGGTGGCGTAGGGACTTATTATTCAATGAGTGGCCAGATTTGAATGCCTTGAACTCACCAATCAGGCTGGTGCCCAACAGGTACAGATCACCAATAGCATCGAGAATTTTGTGTTTCACAAATTCGTCTTCGTATCGTAACCCACCCTCATTCAGAATACGGTACTGGTCGATCACAATAGCATTATCCACTGATCCACCCTGGACCAATCCTTTGGAACGCAGGTATTCAATTTCGTGCATAAAACCAAAAGTGCGTGCCCGGCTCACTTCTTTAACAAAAGAAGTGCTGGAAAAATCTACAGAAGACGTCAGGTTACGCCCCTGGAATACCGGGTGATCAAAGTCGATCGTAAAGGACACTTTGAAGCCGTCAAATGGCAGAAAGCTGGCAACTTTGTCGCCCTCTTCAACTGTAATTGGCTTCTTGATACGCAGGAATTTCTTCGGCGCGGACTGCTCCTGAATACCTGCGGACTGAATCAGAAATACAAACGGGCCTGCACTACCATCCATAATCGGCACTTCCTGGGCAGACAACTCAACAACCGCATTATCGATGCCGAGTCCAGCCATGGCCGAGAGAAGGTGCTCAACGGTAGCAATACGTACATCACCCTTTACCAGGGTAGTGGAAAGGAGGGTATCCCCAACATTCTCTGCACGGGCCTCTATTTCAACCACCGGGTCCAAGTCGGTTCTACGGAACACGATGCCGGTGTCTACGGGCGCTGGTTTAAGGGTTAGGACAACCTTTTTACCAGTGTGCAGACCTACGCCAGTGGCGCGAATAGCATTCTTAAGCGTGCGCTGTTTGATCATGAAACTATCTTTTCCCAGTCGGTGGTCTACGCCTAATGCGCAGCAAGCCGCCGATATTAGCATAATTGCGACGCCAATACCAATTATGAGGGGGTGGTCACTACAACATCCGCCACCTACCCTAAAGGATAGCCCAAGCAAAGATTGGAACGCCACATCTCAGTCGCTAAGACAGCATTCTAAGATCTCAAACTCCATGAGCACTGTAAAAAATTGTTAATTATCTTATTTTTCTCGACCTGTCAGTCTAAAAGATTCCCAAGGAAGTCTTATTTAAAAAACTGCTTACACTAATATCCGAGCAACTCAGGGTAAGCCGCACCACAGAAGCGACACCCGATCCGGGGATCGGGCGGACATGAGCGGTGTACTGCCACTGTGGTGCCGACACTTAATCTGCCTGGCGGCGGAGGAAGGCTGGAATATCCAGGTACTCCATATCCGCATCAGCAGGATTCAGTGCAGGTGCTGGTCGCTTGGGACGCTCAACCTCTACACGGGGGCGAGGGTCAGTAGCTTCACGGGACACCAGACCAGCTGCGCCATGGCTCTCTCGCATATCGCGGGACTCACGAGGCTCACGCACCTCTCGCGCATCTGCGCGGCGAGCGTTGTCCACCACCTTAGCAGGGCGAACTGCCGGGGTACCCTCCCCCAAACCTGCTGCCACAACGGTTACTCGCATCTCGTCTCCGAGCTTGTCATCCACCGCGGTGCCGATCACAACAGTAGCTTCGTCGGAAGCGATTTCCTGAACAATCTCACCAACCTCTGAGTACTCACCCAGAGTCAGCTCCTGACAGCCGGCTTCTTCGCTGCCGGTAATAATATTCACCAGGATACCGCGGGCACCGGACAGGTTCACGTTATCCAGTAATGGGCTGCGCACAGCTTTTTCCGCTGCCTCTCGGGCACGGTTTTCACCGATAGCGGAACCGGAGCCCATCATCGCCATGCCCATCTCAGACATAACTGTGCGCACATCGGCAAAGTCCACGTTCATAATACCGGGGCGGATCATCAGATCAGCAATACCCTGTACCGCACCAAGTAAAACATTGTCAGCCTCTTTGTAGGCAGACTTCATAGTGATCTTGCTGCCCAATACTTCCAGCAAGCGATCATTAGGGATGGTAATCAGTGAGTCGACTTTATCGCGCAGTTCAAGAATACCTTCCTCGGCAACTACAGTGCGCTTACGCCCTTCAATTTTAAAGGGGCGGGTAACAACTGCGACGGTGAGAATACCTAATTCTTTTGCAATTTCAGCAACAATTGGGGCACCACCAGTACCAGTACCACCGCCCATACCTGCGGTGATAAATACCATATCTGCACCTGTCAGAACCTCAGCGATGCGATCGCGATCTTCCAGTGCTGACTGACGGCCAATATCGGGATTGGCTCCAGCACCCAAGCCGCGGGTAATGGTGTTGCCAAGCTGCAGGATTGTTTGCGCCTGAATATCTTTCAGTGCTTGGGCGTCAGTGTTTGCGCAGATAAAGTCCACACCCTCCACGTCGTTGGCCATCATATGCTTAACAGCATTGCCGCCACCGCCTCCGACCCCTATTACCTTGATGACAGGTTTATCCTGTACGCTATCAACTAGCTCGAACATCGCTGTTCCCCTTTCTTGCTCATGTCGAATTTTACAGCCACGCCTAAAAAAAATCCCTTATGGGACGGCTAATTCTGGTTGCACGCTATTACAAATTACCGCGAAACCAGTGCTTTACTTTATCCCACCACGGATTATCGTTACGCGCAGGCTGCATTCTGCCCTCTGCAGCCTCTTCCTGCTGCATCGCATACATCAATAATCCAACTCCAGTGGAGTAAATTGGATTGCTCACAATATCAGTCAATCCAGAAATTCCCTGAGGTACTGCAAGCCTCACCGGCATATGAAAAATTTCCTCAGCCAGCTCAACTGCACCCTCCATTTTTGAAGAGCCTCCAGTCAAAACTACACCTGCTGCGCACAGGTCCTCAAAACCACTGCGACGTAATTCTGCTTGAACCAAAGTAAACAGTTCGTCGTAACGCGGTTCAACGACTTCAGCCAACGCCTGCCGAGACAAATCCCTGGGCGCTCTATCCCCAACGCTCGGCACCTTGATGGTCTCACCTTCCCGCGCAAGCTTTGCCAGGGCGCAGGCATATTTAATTTTCAGATCTTCTGCATGCGGTGTCGGAGTACGTAAGGCCATAGCAATATCATTGGTGACCTGATCTCCCGCAATAGGAATGACACCCGTATGGCGAATCGAGCCACCGGTAAAGACTGCAATATCAGTGGTGCCGCCACCGATATCCACCATGCACACTCCCAGCTCTTTTTCATCTTCAGTCAGTACGGCATAACTGGAGGCCAATTGCTCCAAAATGACATCCTCAACCTCAAGGCCACAGCGACGGATACATTTCTCAATATTTTGAGCCGCATTAACAGCACCGCTGACAAGATGTACTTTCGCTTCCAGTCGCACGCCAGACATACCCAGCGGCTCCTTCACTCCTTCCTGGTTATCAATCAGGTACTCCTGAGGCAGTGTATGTAGAATTTTCTGGTCAGCAGGAATAGCCACTGCCCGAGCCGCATCAATTACCCTATCGAGATCCTGCTGGGTTACTTCCCGGTCTTTAATGGCAACAATACCGTGGGAATTGAGACTGCGAATATGGCTGCCGGCAATCCCGGCATAAACTGAGTGAATCTCGCAACCAGCCATTAACTCTGCTTCTTCTACTGCGCGTTGAATGGACTGCACCGTTGACTCAATATTGACTACTACACCCTTTTTCATTCCGGTGGAACGGTGGGAGCCTATACCGACAATATTTAGTTCACCATTCGCCGAGACCTCACCGACAATGGCGACTACTTTAGATGTGCCGATATCCAGTCCTACAATCATGCGCTGATCGGATACTTGTGTCATTTTTGTTCCAACCTCGCTCGGCTGCGTCCAGGGTCTGTTTATTCATTCCACCTGGATACAAGCCTCGCCTTTAAACTTTACTTTCAACAGCAGCTCTCGCTGCATCCCTGTTTACTTTTCTTCGTTCTTCCACTGAACCGCAACCGCGTTACCATAACGGGTATCCACCCCCGCTATCTTATGTAAATGCGGCGCGAGCAAGCCACGACTCAGGAAAAGGAAGCGGTTAACCCGCTCCAGTAACGCATCATGCCCGAGTTTTAATTCAATTCCCGACACTAACTCCAGGTGCCAGCCGCCAAGGTCATCAAATGACAAGCGTTTTACTTCCATATCCCGCGTAGTTAAAAGACCCGCGAGAGCCTGGTATTGAGACATAATTTGTCCAACCAGCTCTTCGTCCCCAGCAAGTTCAGGTAATGCACCGAGACGCATATGCGCTGGGCGCGGTAGTAAAGCTCCACTAGCTACCAGTAAGTGCGCTTTACCCCAAACTGCTAATGGCTGAGCCTCTGTCACCTCAACCACAACACCCTTAGGCCAATGACGGCTAATCGACACCGAAGTAATCCAGGGATTGGCCATTATCGCAGAGCGCATCGCCCGAATATCTGCGGAAAAAAAACCAGCCTGGAGATAGGGCAACAAAATTTCTTTTAATTGCTCCTCAGACACCGCATTAAAAGTGCCACGAACCTCAACCTGCTCCAGTGTATCCACTTCACTCAGCTGGATTGCTGGTAGGCGCTGCCACAACCACAATCCTCCACTGCCAAGCCCAATAACCAAGCCTGCCACCAGTAATAACAGCAACCAGGGGCGCCAGTTAATTCTGCCTGTGCTGCCGTCGCCCCCCATGGGGCTAGCTCCGCGAATTGGCTTATCTTTCTTTCGCGTTAGCTTTTTTTTTGCAGACCTCACCGTACCTTAAGCCTCGGAAGTCTTCTCGCCCAGGCGCCACTGTGCCAACTTCTGGGACAAAGCTCCGACATTCCCGGCCCCCTGAGTCAAAACGATGTCTCCCGGCTCCAACAAATCCGCCAACACTGGTGGAACCTGATCGATGGTCTCAGCAAATATTGGATCAACTTGACCGCGATTGCGCAGGCTGCGTGCTAAGGTACGACCATCAGCACCTGGGATTGGCGATTCACCCGCGCTATATACATCCAACAAAATTAGTTTGTCCACCTCTGACAGAACCTGAACAAAGTCTTCGAAAAGATCCCGGGTCCGCGTATAGCGATGGGGCTGGTAGATCATTACCAGTCGCCGTTCAGGCCAACCATCACGCACAGTCTTGACCGTCGCAGCAACCTCTCGAGGGTGGTGGCCATAATCGTCCACCAGCATCACTTTTTCTGCGCTACCGTCGTCACTAACTGAGAAATTTCCGTAGATTTGGAAGCGACGCCCCACTCCCTGGAAACCATCCAGCCCTTTGCGGATAGCCTCATCACTGACACCCTCATCAGATGCAACGGCTATCGCTGCAGTAGCATTGAGTACGTTATGGATACCTGGTGTATTGACTGATACCCGCAACAAGTCACCACCAGGGCGCTGGACAGTAAAGTGGCTTCTTAAGGGTTCCTGGTTTACCTCGACGATACGGAAGTCATTGCCCTCAGAAAAACCGTACGTGAGCACTGGGCGCGAAAACTTCGGTATCACTTCCTGCACGTTTGCATCGTCACCACAGACCACGGCAAGACCATAAAATGGCAGGTTGTGAACAAAATCGATAAAGATCTGCTTCACTTTTTCGAAGTCGCCGCCGTAAGTTTCCATATGATCCGCATCAATATTGGTAATTACGGTTACCATAGGCTGCAGGTGAATAAAGGAAGCATCGCTTTCATCCGCCTCAGCAATCAGGTATCGGCTTTCACCCAACGCCGCGTTAGCTCCAGCTGCATTGACCAAACCACCAATAACGAAGGTGGGGTCTTTTTTATCTGCGGCAAAAATCGCAGCAATCAAACTGGTTGTCGTAGTTTTGCCGTGAGTCCCAGCAACAGCAATCCCATAGCGATAGCGCATTAGCTCACCAAGCATCTCTGCCCGACGCACCACCGGAATACGCTTGTTATGGGCAGCAATCAACTCAGGGTTATCCCCATGTACTGCTGACGAATTCACTACAACGTCTACGCCCTGAATATTTGCCTCACTGTGCCCTATCTGCACTTCGACACCGAGTTTACGCAGCCTCTCTGTCACCGGTGACTCACGCAAATCAGAACCGGAAACCTCATAGCCCTGGTTCTGCAATACTTCTGCGATGCCGCTCATTCCAGCACCACCAACCCCAATAAAGTGGATACGGCGGATGCGGCGCATCGCAGGAACAGCGTAACTTTTATCTGCGTTTGTACGCTCAGAAGACATTCTCTTAACCTTCGTCCACTTACTATTAATTATCTGGCCAAAGCCAGTTCTTCACTGCAGGCAGTCACTACCTGCTCAGTCGCATCCGTTTTAGCTGCGCGCCGTGCGGCCACAGCCATCTCCAGTAGTTTCTTTGGACTCGAAAGAAGTTCCTGTAACAACATGGAAAGCGCCTGTACATCCATTGCGTTCTGTTGAACCACAATAGCCCCCCCCGCACTTTGCAACCACTCCCCATTGCGTGTCTGGTGGTCATCAATAGCAAATGGGAAAGGAACCATAATTGCGCCTACTCCTGCGGCGGCAATTTCAGATACAGTTAAAGCACCTGCCCGGCAAATAATCAGATCCGCTGCGCTGTAAGCTTCAGCCATATCTGAAATAAAAGGTACAACCTCAGCTTCTATGCCTGCAGTACGATACGCTTCCCGAGCCAAGTCCAAGTGGCGCTCGCCCGACTGATGTACTACTTGCGGTCGCAGAGAAATTGGTAATTGAGCTATCGCCCTGGGCACCAGCTCATTAATAGCCACTGCTCCCAGGCTGCCTCCCAGCACCAGCAAGCGCAAAGGTGACTCTGTGCCTATACGCAACTGAGGCTCCGGTAAGGAGGCAATCTCACTGCGCACAGGGTTGCCGACCTGTACAGCACCGGGCAGGCCACTGGGAAAAGCTTCTAATACCCTGTTGGCAATTCGGGATAGTAAACGATTAGTAGTCCCCGCCACTGCGTTTTGCTCGTGGATAATCAGCGGAACCCCGCAAACCCTTGAAGCCACACCACCAGGGCCTGTCGCGAACCCTCCAAAACCGAGCACCAAGTCTGGCTGTACTTTTTTAATCACTGCGCGCGCCTGAGAAACAGCGCGTATTATCTGTAATGGTGCCTTTAAGAGGGCCAGTTTACCTTTACCACGTACCCCCTCCACTCGAATAAAATGTAGCGGGATATCCGCCTCGGGAATCAAACGCGCTTCTATTCCGCGCTCGGTACCTAACCATTCAACACTGGCACCCTGATCATGCAAGGCCTTAGCCACCGCCAATGCGGGAAAGACATGCCCTCCGGTACCACCTGCCATTACCAAAAATTTCTTGCCGGGAAAAATCTTTTCGCTCTGGGACATTACACTGCCTCCCCATGGCTCATGGTGCCGCCGGAACGTGCCAGGCCGAACATTGGTAGCTGCCTGAAAAGACCGAGGGCTGCATTACCACCATCTGATTGCGCGTGCAATTCACTGCGAATTCTCAATGCCAATCCAAGTAGCGCACAGCAAATTATTAAACTGCTACCACCGGAACTGACGAAAGGTAAGGTCAGTCCCTTGGTTGGTAATAAACCCGAAGCCACCCCCATATTTACAAAAGCCTGTCCAGCCAACTGCACAGCCATACCAAAGGCCAATAGTGCTGCGAAGAATTTCTGCTGAGTCAAAGCCGTACGTACAAGACGCAGTAGCGAGTAGGTCAATGCCACAAAAAGACCAACTACCACCAGGCCGCCAACCATGCCCCATTCCTCGGCAAGGATGGCGAAAATAAAGTCGGTGTGCGCCTCGGGAAGATAAAATAGTTTCTGCACACTATTACCAAGACCCACACCAAACCACTCTCCCCGACCAAAAGCGATTAACGACTGGGTCAACTGGTAGCCACTGGCAAACTGGTCGCCCCAAGGGTCTAAAAATGTCAGTAGTCGCTGCAAGCGGTAGGGGCTCGTGAGAGCCATCAAGGCAAGTCCACAGGCCGCTGCCGCTACCAGCAGGAATGTGTGTGGCAACCGAGCCCCACCCAAAAAAACCATTGCAAGCACTGTACCGGAAAGCACTACCACAGAACCAAAGTCCGGTTGTAATAACAGCAATAGTGCAACAGTGCCTAAAATAACCACCGGAACCATAAAACTGCTCCAGTGATGCAACTGCTTGTTACGGCGAGTCAAAAAGCTCGCAAAAAATACCAGCATGCAAAACTTGGCCACTTCGGCAGGCTGGATGGTAATCCCGGCAAGAACCAACCAGCGACGACTACCATTTACTTCACGCCCAATACCTGGCACCAATACGACAATCAGTAACAGGCAGGAAAACAGTAAAAGCGGCCATGACAAGCGCGACCAAATAGCCAACGGAATCTGGCTCACAACCAGTGCCACCACAGCGCCTATCGCCAGGAATGCCAAATGCCTCTTAAGGAAATACCAGGGGTCCGCATAAATATCGCTCGCAAACGCGATAGAAGCAGAAGCGACCATCACCACTCCGATACTGACCAGTGCCAGTACACTGAGCGGCAATAGGGCATCGAGGAAATCTCGCCTATTTGAAGGTGCCGGGAGTTCGTTCATCCAGCCCCCCCAGCTTCACAAAGTGCGAGAACCGAATTGCGGAAATCATCGCCTCGGGCTTCAAAATTACGATACATATCAAAACTGGCACAAGCCGGCGACAGCAATACGTAGTCACCATTATGCGCCAGTCTTCGAGCCTGAGCGACGGCATCCACCATAGATTCAGCCCGACAAATTTCACACTCGTCTGCAAAACTTTGAGCGACCTTATCGCCATCGGCACCAATAGAAACCATTGCACGCAGTGTATTTACACTGCTGCTCAATGCAGAAAAGTCAGCGCCCTTGCCATCGCCACCAGCAATCAATACTATTTTACGGCTTTCCGTTGCCAGGCCATCCAGCGCCGCCTGGGTTGCGCCCACATTCGTACCTTTGGAGTCATTGACATAAATAACCCCATCCAGGTCGGCCACCCGCTCACATCGATGTGGTAACCCTCGGAAGGTCTTCAGCACTCCAAGCATTGCCTGCATAGGCAATTCAACAGCATTACCCAGTGCGAGCGCTGCGAGAGCATTGGCAACATTGTGCTTGCCCACCATGGCCATTGCTTCTATCGGCAGCAGTCGCTCAGTACCCTGAACCAGCCAACCCTGCCCATCGACAATACGCACACCAAACTGATTAAGATCAGGCTGGTCCAGGCCAAAAGTCCACTCACGTCTCTCTCGTGACAAGGGCCCCTGAGTGAGGGGGTCAGCGCGATTGACAACAAATTGTTCAGCACCGCGATAAACCCGCTGCTTGGCCCGGTGGTACTCCACCATACTGGGGTAGCGGTCCATATGGTCCGCACTCATATTCAAAATCGTGGCGACAGTTGCCGCTAGCGAATAGGTCGTCTCCAATTGGAAACTGGAAAGCTCCAAAACGAACAATTGCGGCAAAGGCTTCTGAAGTAAATCCAATACCGGTACACCAATATTTCCCCCCACACGCACATCGACACCTGCCGCCTCAGCCATCTTGCCAAGTAAGGTGGTTACCGTGCTTTTGCCATTGGAGCCGGTAATTGCCACTAGCTTTGCGGTAGACTTTTCACGTATAAGCGCTTGGGCAAATAACTCAATATCCCCAATCACGGGAATACCCTCGGCCACAGCTTGTTGCAACACAGGTTCAGCCAGGGCAACGCCTGGGCTGGCAATAATTAAGCTGGCTGCAAGCAGTGTGTCTGGACGTAACGCTCCGGTTTCCACCGGCACTTGCGGAAACTCTTTATAAAAAGCATCTAATCCCGACGGCTTTTCACGACTATCGACAACCACAGGTGTGTGACCGTGACGCAGCAGATAGCGCACCACCGATTTTCCGGTAGCGCCAAGACCAATTACCACTTTCTGTTGCGAAGAAGTCGCGATCAGGCTCATTTGTTTTTATCTAAGCTTGAGTGTTGCCAACCCGGCTAATACGAGGATCACAGTGATAATCCAAAACCGCACAATTACGCGTGGTTCCGGCCAACCTTTTAATTCAAAATGATGATGCAGCGGTGCCATGCGGAAAATACGCTTACCAGTCAGTTTGAATGACGCCACCTGCAGGATGACAGAAACTGTTTCCATTACAAAAACGCCACCCATAATGAACAGTACAATTTCATGCCGCGTAATTACCGCAATGATTCCCAGTGCCGCACCCAGTGCCAGCGCACCCACATCTCCCATAAATACCTGGGCGGGATAGGTGTTAAACCATAAAAAACCGAGCCCGGCGCCACACAGAGCTGCACAAAACACTGCCAACTCCCCAGCTCCGGCAATTGCGGGAATATGCAGATAATTGGCAAACTCAACGTGCCCAGATAAGTAAGCAATAATTCCCAGGGCTCCGCCTACCATTACCGTTGGCATAATGGCTAGACCATCCAGGCCATCGGTCAGGTTGACCGCGTTACTGGAGCCGACTACGACAAAGTAAGTCAGTAAAATAAAGCTCACTGGCCCCAGGTTAATGGCAACATCCTTGAAAAAAGGCACAAAAAATTGAGTTTCCGCCGGGCTTGTTGCACTCATATAGAGATAAATCGCTGCGCCCAAGCCAGCAATGGATTGCCAGAAATATTTCCACCGGGCAATTAAGCCGCGCGGGTTCTTATGTACAACTTTTTTATAGTCATCGACAAAACCGACAGCACCAAATACAAAGGTAACCAACAGGGTTACCCATACGTAGCGGTTACCCAAATCCGACCACAACAGTGCAGAGGAAAAAATAGAGGCAAGTATCAGTGTACCGCCCATAGTGGGTGTACCCGATTTACTTAAGTGGCTCTGAGGGCCATCGTCACGGATGGCTTGCCCAACCTGTAAATGATTGAGCCAGTTGATCATGCGCGGCCCAACAATCAGGGAAATTCCCAAGGCAGTAAGTGCTGCCAGAATTGCGCGCACAGTTAAATAATTGAACACCGCAAAGGTGCTCACATGTTGTTGTAATAATTCCGCCAGCCAAAGCAGCATTACATCTCCCCTCTGCTGTTGCCAAGCAGTGCCTGCGCTACCAGTTCCATTCGAGCGCTGCGAGAACCTTTCACCAGTACGGTAGTATTATTGTCAAGCTCTTGAGTCACAGCCGCGATCAGCAGCTCTCTTTCCCGGTAATTGCGCAGAGACTCATGGCGCCCCTCGATAAAAGCCATACTGGCGGCAGTACCCAGCGGCCCAAAAGTAAATAGCGCATCAAGCCCCCGCTTGCGCGCTAGGGCACCGACACCACGGTGCATATCCTCGGCGTCAGGGCCCAATTCACCCATATCGCCCAATACCAAAATTTTCTTACCCGGCCGTTGCGCGAGCAGCTCTATAGCGGCCCCTACTGAACCCGGGTTTGCGTTGTAGCTATCATCAATCACCGTCGCTCCGGCGATGCCTGGCTGCTCCTGCAGACGCCCGGATACCCCGCTGATATTTGCCAGCCCCTGAACAATTTCCGCAGCCGGGATGCCTGCGGCAAAAGCGCAGCCGGCAGCAACAAGGGCATTGTGAACGTTATGCTCGCCCAGTAACTGCAACTTAACTGGGTGCGTAACACCCTCAATAACCAAGTCAAATGCGGCGCAGCCGGTTGCATCCAACTCAATATTCTCAGCGTACAGCGCACACTGATTGGAGAGACCTATCTCCAAAGTGCGCACACCTTCCGGCATGCGCTGCCGCCAGTAATCCGCATAGTTATCATCGGCATTGATAATTGCAGTACCACCAACGTCCAGACCTGAGTAAATCTGCCCTTTTGCCCTAGCAATGGCATCCACCGAACCAAAGCCTTCCACATGGGCAGGCATCACATTATTGACTGCGCTGACCAGAGGCTTGCCGATACCGCACAAATAACCGATGTCATCAGGCCCGCTGGCCCCCATTTCCAGAATCAGTACATCGTGCTGATCAGAAAGGCCAAAGAGGGTCATTGGCAAGCCGAACTGATTGTTCAAATTCCCCCTGGTCACACAGGGCGTGTGGCGCTGGGAAAAAATAGCCGAGAGCATTTCCTTGACGGTGGTTTTGCCA
This sequence comes from Microbulbifer variabilis ATCC 700307, assembly GCF_000380565.1. Lineage (GTDB taxonomy): Bacteria > Pseudomonadota > Gammaproteobacteria > Pseudomonadales > Cellvibrionaceae > Microbulbifer > Microbulbifer variabilis. The sequence goes on along the minus strand of NZ_AQYJ01000024.1, from coordinate 282,108 downwards.
CAAGAGCCAGTGATAGCAATTACCGGTCCCGTAAACTGTTCGCGGCACATCAGGCCAATCTGTCCAAGGGCTACAGTAGTATCCTCCACCCTCCACTGCGGCAAGCTGCAACCGGGGACTTCGCGATCAACCACTAACCCCAATACCTGGCCATCCAACTCGCCTACAAAATCATGCGCATCGAAGTTCTCACCCACTAATGCCACGAACAAAGCTTGGGGATTGAGTTTCCGGGTATCAGTAAACACCTGCGAAAACTCCACGGAACCGTTAACCAGCTCACCGCCAAAACGGGCCTGTAAATCCTGCAGGGACAAAGACCTGATCACTGGGTTTCTCCCTCCATACCCTCAGCCTGCGCAGACTTGCCAGCGCGCAAACGCAGTGCTGCCGCAGCATGTTCTCGATCGCAGAAATGAATTTTTTCACTACCGATAATCTGGTAATCCTCGTGACCTTTGCCTGCAATAAGGACGATATCCCCCGGTTGTGCCGCTGCGACAGCTTGGGCGATAGCTTTGGCACGATCGATTTCCACTTCAATATTATTGGCGGCGCCTTCAAGAATATCGTCGATAATTTTTTGTGGTTCTTCACTGCGGGGGTTATCGCTGGTCACAATTGCACGATCGGCCATCTCTGAGGCAATGCGCCCCATGGATGCACGCTTGCCGCTATCCCGGTCGCCACCACAGCCAAACACGCAGAGTAAATTGCCTCGGCAGTATGGGCGGGCAGCAGCCAAGGCAGCGCGCAGAGCATCCGGGGTGTGGGCATAATCCACTAACACTCCCACTTCATCCGCCCCCTTTACCTGTACTCGCTCCATACGGCCAGGCACCGCTTTTATAGTGGGAAAAACAGCGAGAATTTCCTCAAACGGCATGCCTGCAGATGCCGCCGCTGCAACTACCGCGAGTGCATTGTAAATATTGAAATCCCCGATCAGGGGCGCGTTTAATTCACCACGCCCCCAGGGTGAATCGAGTTCAACAGAAAAGCCCTTTTCATGACGGCAAAGATCGGTCACATGCAGGTCACCAGCTTGCAGTCCGTAAGTCAGCACACGCAGGCCGCGCAATTTACAGCGCTCTGCCAGCTGGGCACCAAAAGGGTCATCCAAGTTGATAATGCCGCGTTTCAGCTTCGGCAGCCCGAACAGTTTTTCCTTGGCAGCACCATATGCAGCCATATTGCCGTGGTAATCCAAGTGGTCGCGGGAAAGGTTGGTGAATATAGCCGTATCAAAAATCAGACCATGCACACGCCCCTGGGAAAGGGAGTGGGAGGAAACCTCCATTGCCGCAGCTCGTACTCCACGATCCCGAAAATTGGCAAAGTCTGCCTGCAGATACACAGGGTCTGGCGTTGTGAGCCCAGTTTCCTGTAACTCAATTTCCCCGTCATTCCAAATACCATTACCAATGGTGCCAATCACAGCGGCGTTGCCAAAATGATGGGCCAATAATTGAGAAGTCAGGTAGGCACAAGTAGTCTTACCATTAGTACCGGTCACCCCAACCAGATGCATTTCTCCACTGGGGTTTCCATGAAAACGCGAGGCAATCTCACCAACACGCTTGGCCAAACCCGGCACACTAACAATCTGAATGTCACCGCGGCTTTTACATTCCAGTGTATCGCCATCAGCTAGCACTGCTGCAGCGCCAGCCTCAATTGCAGAGTCAATATATTCCCGCCCATCAACGATAGAACCGCGCAGCGCCATAAATACATCGCCGGCTTTTACCTTGCGACTATCCAGGGCAACGCCACTAACGGCAATATCGGGGATACCCGCATAACCTGGCACTAATTCCTGTAGGGAAATAAATTGTTTTTCGCGCTGAGTCACGATTTTGAACCTCTCTCGCTTAACTGCGCGGCCAGCTGTCGTTCCGCTGGCTCCACTTGCTCTGGCGGTACCTGCAGCAGGCGCATAGCTCCAGCCATTACCGATCCGAATACCGGTGCCGCCACTTCACCACCGGAATACTTGTCATGGCTGAGATCATCAATAACTACAACCGCAGCCAGGCGGGGTTTGTCAGCAGGGATAAAGCCAGCAAATACCGAGCGGTAACGACTATCTTCATAACCTCTGCGGCCGACTTTGTGCACCGTGCCGGTCTTACCAGCAACACGATAACCGTCCACCTTGGCTCGACGCCCCGTACCACTAGCACCAATAACCGTCTCCAACATGGCGGTTACCTGCTGCGCCAGCGGCCCTTCAATCACCCGTTCGGGCTCAACATCGACTTTATCCCCAGATAACACTAGGGAGACTGGTCGCTTGAGCCCGGCATTGGCCAGCACGCTATAGGCCTGAGCCAACTGCACAGCATTTACTGTTAAACCGTAGCCGAAGGCAAAATTGGCCCGCTCGATTGGGTGCCAGCGACTACGGCTTGGCAGAATGCCCGGTGTCTCTCCAGGAAACCCACTGCCAACTGCCTCTCCCAGGCCCAGGCGGTAAAAGAGTTCCCGTAGCGAATTTGGTTCCAGATCCAAGGCAATTTTTGTGATACCAACCTGGCTCGACTTGGTGATAATGCGAGTGAGATCCAACTTGCCATAATTAACCGGGTCAACCAGGGTTTTGCCTGGCACACGTATATAGCCGGGGCTGGTATCAATCTGGGTGTGAGGTTTGTAGCGCCCGGTTTCCAGAGCAGCTAACACAGTCAAGGGTTTTACCGTGGAACCGGGCTCAAACTGGTCGATTAGGGCGCGATTACGCATGGCTGAGGCCTTCACGCCTTTGCGGTTGTTGGGGTTAAATGAGGGCTGGTTGGCCATCGCCAACACATCGCCACTATGGGTGTCGAGAATCACCATAAAACCCGAGGCAGCACCATTTTCAGCAACAGCTCGCTTTAACTCACGATAAGCCAGGTATTGCAGGCGCATATCGATGGACAGGCGCAAATCCTGGCCTGGCTGTGCTTCTCTCTGAATGGCCAGCTCCTGGACAGTGCGGCCTTTTAGATCCTTTACTACTTGCTGTGCACCAAGTTGGCCAGAAAGCCACTTATCGTAGGCCAGCTCCAGACCCTCCTGGCCACGATCATCAATATTGGTAAAACCCAAAAGTTGGGCAACCACCTCCCCAGCAGGGTAAAAGCGTCTGTATTCTTTCTTGCTATAAACCCCAGAAAGCCCGAGATCCAGTACCTTGCCGGCCTGTTCAGGGGTCAAGTGACGGCGCAAATACATAAACTCTTTATTGCGGTACTTTTCCAAGCGCGTGGCAAATTTAGATGGCTTTAACTCAAGGGCCCGGGCTAACTCATCAAGCTTTTTAATACCACTTTCTTTCAAAAGCTTGGGGTTTGCCCACAAACTATGCACCGGTGTGCTGACCGCTAGTAGTTCGCCGTTGCGGTCGACAATGGAGCCCCTATAAGCAGCGATTTCCTCCGTGCGAATAGTCCGCGCACGCCCTTGGTCCTGTAGAAACTGATAACCGCGTTCTGCAGCGGGCACAACCTGCAAGCGCGCCAGATGTAGCACCAAAGCCACTGCAAGCAGGCATAACAGAGCTGCCACCAGCACAAAACGCCAGCGGGCAATTCCCGGTTGAACTTGCTTTTTCTTGATTGCGCCCATATTTTTCCAGTTGGCGTTATTTTTTCACTTTGAAATCAAATTCCTTCAGGGCTCTCTTGAACAACCCGCCTAAAACCCTTTACGCTCAAAATTCTTATGCTTATTTTGGTGCCACTCTTAAAAGCACAAAGACATACAAACCACGGGGCCTAATCTATTAAGGCTTGTAGTTCTTAATATCAATCCACCGTTACCAGCACCTGATCAGATGGAGCTGGCACATGCATTTTTAATTCTTCGCGAGCTACCTTTTCCACGCGGCTGTAGGCAGACCAGGCTCCTCGCTCCAACAGCAAACGCTCCTGCTCATAGCGCAGTTCATCCTGAGCTTTTTGTGCTCTACCCAATTCAGCGGTCAGTTCTCTGCTGCGCTGGGTTGAATAAACTACAGACAGGGCTGAAGCCATCGCGGCCAACCACAAACACCCGAGCCCGATCAAAAGTTTGCCCCGCATTGCTATCAGTTCCCTGACAGCTTTTCCGCAACCCGCATTACCGCACTGCGCGAGCGCAGATTCTCATCCACCTCAACTTCATTGGCTTTCACTGCCTTACCCAGAGAGCGCAGAGACCTGGCGATCTGACTATCCATTACCGGCAGCCCCCGGGGCAGTTGCGGGCCACGCTCCTTCTCGCGAATAAAGCGCTTGACCATGCGATCCTCCAGCGAATGGAAGCTGATAATGACCAACCGCCCTCCCGGAGCCAGCAGCTGCAGGGATTTATCCAACGCGCTCTGCAAATCATCCAACTCGCCATTAACATGGATACGAATTGCCTGAAAAACCCGGGTGGCGGGATGCTTGCCTTTCTCCCAGGCGGGATTGGCCGCTTTGACTACTTCCGCTAAATCTAAAGTTCGCTCAAAGAGCTTTTCCACCCGGCGGCGCACGATAGCGGCAGCCATACGGCGAGCGAAACGCTCCTCCCCATACTCTTTGAAGACCCTGGCCATTTCAGCCTCATCTTCGGTATTCACCCATTGGGCTGCGCTGAGACCACGACTGGTATCCATGCGCATATCCAGTGGCCCATCCTGCATAAAACTAAAACCGCGTTCAGCTTGATCCAGCTGCGGGGATGAGACGCCCAAATCCAATAAAATGCCGTTGACCCGCCCCGACTGCTCAGCCGCCGCACTGTCCATATCGGCAAAAGAGCCGTGCCAGATCGAAAAACGTGAATCAGACTGAAAGCGCTGATGGGCGTATTCAATCGCCTGTGGATCCTTATCAACGGCCAGCAAACGTCCCTTGGGACCTAGCTGTTTCAAGATTGCGGCACTGTGGCCACCACGGCCAAAAGTCCCATCGATATAAAAGCCGTCTGGATCAGTAATCAGGGCGTCCACGGCCTCGCGCAGTAACACACTGCGATGCAATTCTTGAGACACCCCGTGTACTCCTTATAAAGAGAGGGATGCCATTTCCTCTGGCATTCCCTCCTCATCTTCACTGTCATCGAGCCAGGACATCCAGCGTTCCTCGCTCCAAAGTTCTAATTTTTTTCCCTGCCCTACCAGCATCAGCTTCTTTTCCAGCCCGGCGTATTCACGCAAGGTAGGTGGGATCAATACCCGGCCATTACCATCCACCTGCAATTCGCAGGCATAGCCAATTAAAAGACGCTGGGCGCGGCGCGCCACTTTATTAAAACTGGGTAGGGACTCTATCTTTGGTAAAATCTGCTGCCACTGGGGCGCAGGGTAAACCAGCAAGCAACGCTCCTCTGTATGCGCAGTAAGCACCAAACAACCGGCGCAGTCATCCAGCAGCCGGTCGCGGACCCGCGCTGGTATCGCCAGACGCCCCTTGGCATCCATATTGATTGCATGGCTACCCAAATACACTTTGAGATTTTCACTCGCTATCAATTACGCCTATCGCAGCGAACTGCACCTTTGCAGGTTGCTAGCGGGAAAACCCAAACTTTATTCGCGCAATGTAAACACCCACTTACTGGCTGCGAATAAACCACAAAGTTCCACGATTTTCCACTTTTTCCCACCTTTGACACTATAAAACTGGGTATCGCAAAGTCAAGGAAATCGACCCCAAAGTCCCCATAAACCCCAGTAAACTCGCGGCTTACAGAATAGATTTGGCGAGTGGCGCCAATGTCATCTTCACATATCAACAAATTAGTGCGAGTACTCACTCACAAAATGATCGATTATTTTAAACTAACAATTCAAGTCGTGTGACACACGCCACATAGTCGCACTGCAGCCTCGCCACATGAATTAAGCGTCAAAAACAGGGTTCCGGATTTATAGAAAAGAGAAAACCCGGCACTTGCCGGGCTTCGGGAATGGATGAGCTGGCCTATAAGCCGGGTTCTGTCGAGGACAATCATTCATCTGGGATGCCTGTCACCAGACACCTCAAGCGACCTACCCGCCCTCAGTGCGGGTCACACCTATAGAGGGCCTATTTGGTCTTGCTCCGAACGGGGTTTACCATGCCGCGGACTGTTACCAGCCGCGCGGTGCGCTCTTACCGCACCCTTTCACCCTTACCTGTGCTTCCGAAGAAGCCATCGGCGGTCTACTCTCTGCTGCACTTTCCGTAGGCTCACACCCCCCAGGCGTTACCTGGCGTTCCACCCTATGGAGCCCGGACTTTCCTCCATCACACAAGGTGACAGCGATTGCCCGGCCAGCTCGCGGCGAAGAGTAATGAGGCGACAGCGGGATTGCAACAGGCAAAGCTTAATTACAAAGAAAAGCCCGCGCCTTATTTCTGCTGCAAGCTCCAATTGTAAAGCTCTTTCTTGTTAACGCCAGTAATTTCCCCAGCGATAGCCGCAGCTTTCTTGGGCGGCAACTCCGCAAGGAGTAGCGACATCACTCTCTGCGCCTCCGCATCCAGCTCATTGACTAGGCGACGCTCGGCTCCGCGTACCAGCAGGACAATTTCGCCACGCCGCTGATTAGCATCCGAGCGCACCCAGCTGACCAGCTCACCGAGCGGCATAAGGCGGAAAGTCTCGAATGCCTTGCTAAGCTCACGAGCAATTACTGCTTCACGCCCAGCACCAAACACTTTTGCCATTGCTTCAAGGGTATCCGCAACTCGATGTGGCGCCTCGTAAAAAACCAGCGTGCGGGTAGCACCAGCTAACTCTTGCAAAGCCCGCTCACGGGCTCCGGCCTTGGCCGGCAGAAACCCCTCAAAACTGAAGCGATCACTAGGCAAGCCTGCAGCACTCAAAGCAGCTACAAAGGCGCAGGGCCCAGGTATCGGCACTACACGGATTCCCCGCTCACGCGCCTCTCGCACCAAACGATAACCTGGATCTGAAATAAGAGGGGTACCCGCATCAGAAATCAGCGCCACCGTCTGCCCCTGCTCAAGCCGCTGCAAAATCTGGCCAGTGCGCTTGTCATCAGAGTGGTCGTGATACGCCATCAAGGGCGTTTCAATATCGAAATGGGAAAAGAGTCTCTGACTGTGACGTGTGTCCTCCGCCGCAACCAGGTCGGCACATTGTAGAACTTCAACAGCTCGCGGTACCATATCGGCCAAATTACCAATAGGCGTAGCGACAATATAAAGCATCGCCTGATCCGGCCCCATAGTTGTTCACTCCAAATATAAATATTGCGGGAGAAGAATATGTCCGCCTCTTCCCGGCGCACGTCTACTGTGATCACCAGCATGGCTGCGGCAGCACTGGCACTGGCTTTAACCGCCTGCCAAACTCCAGCCTCCCGACCGGGGGCTTACCAGCCCACCTACCCGGCCAGCCACAAAGCCAGCCGCAGCGATGCCGTTCGCCTACTGCGTAGCGCCGAGACCTTGCCGGCTCCCGCGCGGGACCAGCAGCGCCTTCGGGCGGCCGCCATTCTATACGAGCTGGGAGAGAAAGAGTCAGCCAAAGAAGCTGTTGTGAAAATTATTCCCGAACAGCTGGATAACACCCTCTATGCCAGCTATGCACAGGTGTATGGCAGTTTACTTGCCGATGGCGATGACTTCTTCGAAGCCCTGGACTTAGCTACATCTCCACGCCTTGAGGGTGCTTGGGCGCAATTGCCACGGTCGACTGCGCTACCCTTACGCAACTTGCGCGCAGACCTTTGGGGCCTCCTTGGTAATCTCGACAGCGCCATTAGTGAGCGACGTGAGATTTCTTACCTTGTGAAGTCTGATGGCGCGATCGTTGAGAACAACAATGGCTTATGGCAACTACTTACCCAGCTACCTTCCAGTGAGTTAAAGAATCGCGCCAATAAAAGCAGCGACACCCAAATGCGCGGCTGGTATCAGCTGGCGCTACTGGGTCGAGATACTCAGACTGATATCAGCTCACAACTTACCGCCCTTAGCCGCTGGCGTGAGCGCTGGCCAGCGCATAGCGCCAACACACATCCACCACAAGCATTACAGCTGCTCGAACGGCTAGCGGCTCAACGCGCCGATAGCATCGCCCTGCTACTGCCTTTATCCGGCTCACTTGGCAGTGCCGGTCGCGCGATCCGCGATGGCTTTATGGCAGCACACTACACAGCCCTGAACGCCGGAGGAGCCACTCCCAGGGTCATGGTATACGATACCGGCACAGAGCAGCCCTTCGAGGAAATCTACCAGAATGCCGTGGATGCAGGCGCTCAGTTCATTATTGGCCCCCTGGACAAGAGCAAAGTCTCCAACCTACTGGCGACAGAGAAGCTGCCAGTACCCACCTTGGCGCTAAACTATGGTGACCAGGGACGACTCACCAATGACCTAGTGCAGTTTGGCCTCGCTGTTGAGGACGAAGCCCGTCAGATCGCCCAACATGCCTACCGTCAGGGCCACCGCCAGGCAATGGTACTCACCACCAATAGCAGCTGGGGTCAACGGGGGGCCGAAGCATTCCGGGAGGAATGGCAAAATCTCGGCGGCTCAGTCAGTATTGGCAAGACATTCTCCAATAACAGCAAGTTTGCCAACCTGGTTAGCGATGCTTTACTAATCCCAGCCAGCAAAGCGCGCAAAAAGGAACTGCAGGGCCGTTTGGCCGCGCCATTGGAGTTCACCCCACGGCGCCGCGATGATGTCGATATGGTGTTTGTAGCAGCCCTGCCCCAACAGGCCCGCCAACTCAATCCTATGCTGACCTACTACTACGCCGGCGACCTACCGGTTTATGCCACCTCCCATGTTTTTGGTGGTAGTGTCAATCCAAATCGTGACCGCGATATTAACGGCGTACGCTTTACCGCCCTGCCCTGGTTATTTGAGAATAACCAGACCAAGCAAGACATAGAGCAACAAGCCGCTCCGGCACCAGCATTTGCCCGTTTATACGCTCTGGGCGCCGATGCATTCCGCCTCTACCCACGCCTTCCCATGTTGCGCCAGTTTCCGCAACAGAAAGTACATGGTCTCACTGGGGCACTCAGTCTGAGTGCTGATGGCCGCATTGTGCGAGAACAGATGTGGGCACGAATCGAGAAGGGGGTGCCTGTGCCAATAACAACTGTAGAGCCGCTGTCGATACCTCAAGACAACGGCCAGCTGACAGGAAACAGTGAAGCTCTTTAAGCGTCCAGCCAGTACTGTCGGCGCACGCATGGAGGGTGCCGCAGCGCTTCACTTACAACGCGCGGGGCTCTCGGTGACTGAACGCAATTACCGCTGTCGTCACGGAGAGATAGACCTTATCGCCCGTGAAGGCGATACTGTCGTGTTTGTGGAGGTGCGCTTCCGCCGTAGCAGTCGCTTTGGCGGTGCCGGAGCCAGCGTGGATATTCGCAAGCAGCAAAAGCTGCTAGCCACCGCGCACAGCTATTTACAACAGCACAAACTGGACTGTCCCTGCCGCTTCGATGTCCTTGCCATAGACGGCGATGCGCAAAACATTCAGTGGATTAAGAACGCCTTCGAAGCCTAAGGCAAAACCGAGATTTACCTTGCCAAGTTACGGCGAACTGCGGTTCGCCTGAATTAAGGACACAATGGAACAGCGAGTCGTAACCCTTTTTCACCACAGTCTGGAAGCCACCATGAACGCCGGTGAGATACTGGCGCCCCTGATTGCGGAGGCCAGTGAGATGGTGGTGCACACACTGCTAGCAGAGAGCAAAATACTTCTTTGCGGCAATGGTGTCAGTGGCGCCCTGGCGCAGAGTTTCAGCTCGCAATTAACTGGCGGCTTCCAACGCGAGCGCCCCGGCCTGCCAGCAATGGCACTCAATAGTGACGGTGTCTCCATGGGCACCGTCGCACAAAATCATGGCAGTGCGGATACTTTCGCCCACCCGGTACGCGCTCTTGGCCAACCCGGCGACCTGCTGATAATAATTAGTAGCGATGGCGGGGACTCCAACTTGGTACAAGCTATGCGCGCCGCCCGAGACCGCGACATGGGAATCCTGGCCCTCACCGGTGGAGATGGCGGCGATTGCGCTGCCCTCTTGGATAACCATGATATTGAACTGCGCGTGCCTTCCGATGTCGCAGCAGAGGTACACCAAGTACACCTTCTGACTATTTTTTGCCTGTGCGACTTGATCGACAGCAGCCTGTTCGGTGGCTATGAGGACTGAACCATGAAAACAAAACTATCTTCTGTTGGAAAATGCCTTCTGGCCGCGCTCGCCATAGCCACTCTGCTTGGCGGCTGCAGCACAGTTATGGAGGCCACTCACGATGGCCCCATCCAGCAAGACCCAGGGAAACGCTCGCTGGGGACTTATATCGATGATGAGAGAATCGAAACCATTGTCACAGTGAATATCAACAAAGCCCACCCCGACCTGAAAGCAGCAAATGTTGACGTAACCTCCTTCAATGGGGTGGTTTTGCTCACAGGCCAGGTACCCAACCAGGAACTTCGCATGCTTGCCGGCCGCACTGCTGAGCAGGTTCAGAACGTACGACAGGTGTACAACGAGACACAGGTACGCGGCAAAGTCACCTTTCTCGCCTCCACCAGTGATGCCTGGCTGACAACTAAAGTGAAAACCAATTTGCTTGCAGATAAGGAAATTGATGGGGCTCGCATCAAAGTGGTAACAGAAAATGGGGTGGTTTACTTGATGGGGCTTCTGACCCCGGCGGAAGCAGAACGCGCTGCGGGCGTAACCCGTTCAATTGGTGGAGTACAGAAGGTCGTAAAAGCCGTGGAGTACATCAATTGATACTGTGATGTTGTACCCCATTTAACAATTTGATATCCGAATAAAAAACGGAGGCTAAGCCTCCGTTTTTTATTGGTGAAGCTTTAAGCCAAAGTTACAGGCGCTCAATAGCTATCGCCGTGGCCTCACCACCACCGATGCAAAGGCTAGCAATGCCCTTCTTAACATCGCGCTTCTCCATAGCGGCCAACAGGGTGGTCAAGATTCGAGCACCGCTGGCACCCAATGGATGGCCTAGGGCACAAGCGCCACCGTTCACATTAACCTTATTCCAGGGGAGTTCCAGCTCACGCATGGCTGCCATGGTTACCACGGCGAAAGCCTCATTAATCTCAAACAGGTCAACATCGGCAGCAGACCAACCGGTGTTTTCCAGCAACTTATGCATGGCACCCACTGGGGCAATAGTGAACCACTCGGGCTCACGGGCAAACTGAGCTTGCCCTTTGATAACCGCTAATATTTTGAGTCCGCGCTTATCAGCCTCACTTTTTCGCATCAGTACCAATGCCGCAGCGCCATCGGAAATAGAACTGGAGTTGGCTGCAGTGACAGTGCCATCCTTGCGGAAAGCCGGTTTCAACTGCGGGATCTTGTCTGGACGAGCACTGCCTGGAGCCTCATCTACACTGACGACTACCTCTCCACGCCGGGAAGCAATGGTTACCGGGGTAACTTCACGGGCAAAATCACCATTTTCAATTGCTGCCTGGGCACGAGCCAGGGACTCCAGGGCAAACGCATCCTGCTCTTCACGAGAGAACCCATACTTATCCGCAGTACCCTCAGCAAAAGCACCCATCAATTTGCCGTCTTCAGCATTCTCAAGGCCATCGAGAAACATGGAGTCCTTAACCTCACCGTGCCCCAGGCGCATGCCGGAACGGGCTTTAGGCAAAAGGTAGGGGGCGTTGCTCATACTTTCCATACCACCGGCAACAATGACCTTGCCCTCCCCCAACAACAGCGCATCCCGGGCCATCATCACAGTCTTCATACCAGAACCACACACCTTATTGACGGTAGTACAGGGCGTGCTGTCTGGAATACCTGCTGCCAGCGAAGCTTGGCGCGCAGGCGCCTGTCCCACACCTGCTGGAAGCACACAACCCATCAGGACTTCATCGATATCTGCGGGGGCTACCCCTGCATCTTCCAGAGCCGCACGAATTGCCGCTGCGCCCAACTGTGGGGCACTCAAGGAGGATAAGCTACCCTGCATGGCACCCATCGGGGTCCTCGCCATTCCGACGATCACTACGGGGTCTGAAGTTACATCACTCATTCTGTCTGCTCCCAGTTCTACACCGCCCTCTCTGCTGTGGCGGCAATTGTGTTTTATAGTCGCCGCATTATAGCCGAAGCACTACCCTGCTCCGCCAGAGCCAGTTTCACTACTAGCGTCGCCCGGCAGATGGAGCGTGTTACTATCGGCGCCAATCATAAGAAAACGTGGCGAGAGGACTTATGGAGTTATCAAGCATTATCGTGCTGGTGGTTATTGCTGCACTTTTGTTTTATGGAGTAGGGATTTATAACAAACTGGTTTCCCTAAAAAATCGCAATGAGAACGCCTTTGCACAGATAGAGGTACAACTGAAACGGCGCCACGAACTGATCCCCAACCTGGTGGAAACTGCTCGAGGTTACCTGAAACACGAACGGGAAACCCTCGAAGCCGTAACTGTTGCGCGCAATACCGCCATCAGCGATCTCAAGGCAGCAGCCTCAAACCCGTCAAGTGCCACTGCCATCGGCAAACTTGGCCGTGCAGAGAGCGCCCTGAATGGCGCCCTGGGACGCTTTACTGCAGTAATGGAGGCATACCCGGACCTGAAAGCCAACCAGAACATGATGCAACTCAACGAGGAGCTGAGCAGTACTGAGAATAAAGTTGCCTTTGCACGGCAGGCATTTAACGACTCGGTCACAAATTACAACATATACAAACAAAGCTTTCCGCCAGTATTGCTGGCTGGTTTTTTCGGGCATCGCGCCAATGCCCAACTGCTGGAATTTGCCGACTCAGATGCCGCTCAGGTAGCTCCTCGTATCGAGTTTTAAGAGATGAATTTTTTTGAGTACCAGGATCGCGCCAGACGAAACAGTCTCCTGCTTGTAGGGCTTTTCGCTCTAGCCGTAGTTTTGCTGATCTCCCTGACCACTTTAGTCGCTGCCGCAGCGATAGCGCTCTCTCGCGGCCAGCCTTTTTCATTCAGTACTATCGAGCAATTACTGGGCTGGCAAACTGTGATATCCATCGCCCTAACGATTGCTGCCATTGTCGCCCTCGGCAGCCTATATAAACTGTACCAACTCAACGCCGGCGGCAGCGCAGTGGCCGAATCCCTCGGCGGACGCAAGCTCAATATTGCTCCGCAGAATTCCAACGAACAACGCGCACTGAATGTTGTAGAGGAAATGGCAATCGCCTCAGGTACCCCTGTGCCGGATGTCTACCTGATTGAGGATGATGCGATCAATGCATTCGCCGCGGGCTCCAAACCCACCGATGCAGTGATCGGCCTCACTCGAGGCTGTGTTGAAAACCTTAATCGAGAGGAACTGCAAGGTGTAGTGGCACATGAGTTCAGCCATATCTTAAATGGCGATATGCGTTTGAATATCCGTATCGTAGGAATGCTGAACGGTATCTTGATTATTGGCCTGCTCGGCCATTGGCTGGTTCGCGGAATTTACCCTGGCAATCGAGAAAACCGAGGGCGTGCGGCTCTGTTTGGGCTCGGCGCAGCATTAATGGTTGTGGGCTATACAGGAACCTTCTTCGGCAACCTGATTAAGTCTGCAGTTAGTCGCCAACGGGAGTTCCTTGCAGATGCCTCTGCAGTACAATTTACCCGGAACAATACAGGTATCGCTAGCGCACTAAAAAAGATTGGCAGTTACGGCTCAAAATCGACTCTGACCAGCGGCAGGGCAGCGGAATACAGCCATATGTTTTTTGCCAATAGCATGAAGCGTTCGCTATTTAACCTCTTCGCCACACATCCGCCTCTGTCAGATCGTATCACCCGACTCGACCCCAGCTGGAATGGCCTTTACCCCGACAATACTAATAACGCCTCACAATCACAGCCCCCTGCATTTGTTGAGTCCGCGCAAGTATCCACTTTCGCAAAATCCGCACCCTTCCAGGCAGCGCTGGATGCTGTAGATAACAGCATTGCCAACCCGAGCGAACAACAGGTGCAATACGGACGCCAGCTGCTTCAATCTATTCCCTCTGGACTTCAGCAGGCAGCTCATGACCCCTTCGCCGCACGCGCGCTGATTTATCACCTGCTGTTACACAAGGAGGGGGCAGAGCGGCAAGTACAACGCGAACTACTCAATAAAATTGCCCATCCAGCAGTGGTGCGGGAAATGCGACAACTGGAGACACAGCTGGAAAGCCTGCCCAATAGTGCACGCTTGGCCCTGTTGGATCTTTGTGTTCCCGCCCTGAGAGCACTGGTCCCTCAGCAGTATCAAGTATTCAAGAGAAACCTGATCAAACTGCTGCACAGCGATGGAAAAATTGAGATTTGGGAGTGGGCCCTATATCGGGTACTGATGCACGCACTGGAGGGCTCTCCTGACCGACAGCGGCTTTCCAATAAAAAGGGAGCCAGCAAAGATGCCAACTGTTTCCTTCTCGCCGCTATCGCCCATTCGGGCAATAGTGAGTATCTACCTGCCAAAAGGGCTTATGAGCAAGGCCTCAAGGCATTGGGTATAGAGGTCACACCACTGCCAAGTCACAAGGATATAAATTTACCGCGGCTCGACAAGGCCATCGCCATTGCAGGACAGATGAAAGCTCTGGATAAACCGGCATTGTTAAAGGCAATGGTACTAACCCTAAGCCATAACGGGGTGATCAAGGCAGAGGAAATCGAATTGCTCCGGGCCGTAGCAGATAGCTTGGACTGCCCAATGCCACCTCTGCTACCAGCGCAGCCATAAATCGGGTCGACTAACCAATAAGCCGGCATTGCCGGCTTGTTTCCACTTATTTATTAAACGTGATGCTGATAGACAGGGCCTATTCCTACGCTCCACAAAATTACCGAAGTAATTAAGACAGTAACCATCATGACAAGCGCCACAGTGAGCACCGCACAGGCATAAAGAAATGCCCGCTCTTTGTTCATCTTCATCAAAATTGGGATACCGGCAAATACCAGATAGATTGAGTACATCCCCGCAATGCCCACGGCGGCCATAGTAAGCCAAGGGTGGGGGAAAAGAACCACAATACTAGCGAGGAAAATTGGCGTAGTGATAAAGACCGCAAGCGCGGTGCCTTCATAATGGCGTGTAGGTTCATCACCCTCGACACCATAGGACCTCGCCATCCAGTTAATAAATTCCCCAAGGCAATAGACTCCGACCAGTAACGCAAAGTAGGTCACTATAGACAAAACTGCTGCGCTCTCCGGAGTCAACTTGGCCAGATGCCCCCCCACCTCAAACCCCACCCGTGTGACACCAAAGTAGCCGGCAACTGTAGGGATCAGAGCCAGAAATGGAACATGGGTCACGAAAACCTGGAAAAAAGAATGTCTATCCGCTCGGATGGCTTTCCACTCTTTTTCAGGATTAGTAAGAATGCCGATTGTGTGACTGAGTAATCGCACGCTGAAACTCCCTTCAATACCCTGCATTGCAGTATCGGGGGACGGCGCGGAATTAACCAATGCGAATAAGAAATTAGGCGCCACTTTTAAATCAGGTTGATTTATATCAAGCGCGAACAGAGACGCGATTCCGGCCGCCCCGCTTTGCCTTGTAAAGGGCCTGGTCAGCGGCCTTTAGGACAGTATCAGGCCCTCTCAACTCCTTACCCCTCTGAGCGAGGCCAATACTAACGGTTACCTTAATCTGTTGATCTGAACGGCGTTCAGAACGCCACAACTTAGGACCGGAAATACGTCCTCCAGAGCGCAAGCGCATGGGATAGGCCGCTATTTTCTCCCGAATAAGCTCCAGCTGTCTTTCTGCGGCTGAAAGGTCACGACCAGAAATAATTAGCACAAACTCCTCCCCCCCATAGCGAAATAATTCCCCTGACGTATTTCGAGCAATCTGGGTAGCAACCATTCGCAGTACCTGATCACCAACCTGATGACCAAAGCGATCATTCAATTTCTTAAAGTAATCGATATCAATCATGGCAATAGAATAATGCCGGCCGGGAGTGAGCATCCGATACCTGAAAGCCCTCCGAGACCGGACTCCGGTCAACTCATCGCGGAAAGCCAGCTCATAGCTGCTACCCAGCAGCGAAAAGATAAGTAGGAAACCAGCTACTGACATTAAAGGAACCAGAGGCATCCCACTCCAGACGCCATACAACGTAAGCAAGATGCAGCTGAATAACCCCACAGCCGTGGGCCCGGGGTAAAGAGCCAGCAGTGCCAATGCGCCAAGTGAGGCCGCCATACAGGCCAAGAGTGGTAAAGGTGGGGAAAACCGGTCAAGAGCCAATAGCCAAGCAGGCAGATGCTGCAAAGAAAACATCTGAGCTAACGGCCCATAATATTTCTGCAACCAGAATAGGGCTATCCCCTGTGCACCCAGGATCAACAGCCAAGCGACCCCAAAATTACTCCATATGCTACGGTCGCGGCTACAGCTAAATAACATCAAGTTGAGGGCGATCAACCCCAGATAGAGGGAAAAATCCTGCTTCAACAGTATTTCGAGACTGATCGTCCCATAGAAAAACATTAATAGTAATGCGGCCAGACCAACTCGGCTTGAGCGATAAAATAAACTGAGCAGCAGCGCTGTTACCAATAACAGAAAAGGCAGCTGGACATTGTTCAGGGACGCCAGATCGAGCCAGGGTAAATGTTGGGCAAGTGGCAAAATCAGGAGCAGTCCGGGCAACCAGCTAAAACGCAGCCACTGCAAATACGACGGCATGGTAAATTGGGAGCAAGAAATAACAGAGAATTATACGCACCTGATAACAGTAATTTCTTAGACTAGGCGCACAAAAGAGAAGACCGACGAAAACAAAAAGAAAAAATAAAAAAGGGGCAAAACTGCCCCTAGAAATTTTTTAAAGCCGAGCTTATTTCACAACGCGCAATGCGGGCTTCTTCACCGACTTTTTGCCCAAGCTGGTGGGCGGGGTAGGTTCGGGCGGTTCTGGGGTTTCTTCTGCCTCAAACACCATACCCTGGCCATTCTCACGGGCATAAATTCCAACTACCGCGCCAACCGGAACCTGGATATCAGTGGGAACCCCACCAAAACGCGCATTAAACCTGATCGCATAGTTATCCATGGTCAGCCTCGCAACAGCACTTTCAGAGATGTTTAGCACTATCTGCCCATCATCATTAACATGCTGTTGTGGCACCAGCACCCCGGAAAGGTGCGTATCGACAAGAATATAGGGAGTGCACCGGTTATCGGTAATCCACTCGTAAAATGCCCGCAAAATATATGGGCGATTGGAGGTCATGACCGGCTTACTCACCTAACTACCCTCAACGCATTTCCCGTTCGTACTCGGTAAGGCTCTGCTGGAACGCTTCACGGGCAAACAGGCGATCCATATAATCCAGCAGTGGCTTCACTTGCTTAGTCTTGGGCAAGCTGATTTCGAACTGCTCGAGACGCCAGAGCAGTGGAGCCATACAGCAATCCACCAGGGAAAATTCTTCATTGAAGAAGTACGGCAGCTCAGTAAACATCGGCGCAATGCCAACCAAGCTATCACGCAGCTCCTTACGGGCGGATGCAGCATCTTTGCCTCCTGCCAGAATTTTATCCACCAGCGGACACCAGTCGCGCTCAATACGATGCATAATCTGGCGACTTTGAGCGCGCGCAACCGGGTAAACGGGCAGCAGCGGCGGGTGTGGGAAACGCTCGTCAAGATACTCCATCATAACCTTGGTTTCGAAGAGCACCAGATCGCGATCAACCAGAGTCGGCAGCGAATTGTAGGGGTTGAGGTCAGCGAGCTCGGCGGGCTTATCATCCGAGTCCACATCTATGATTTCTACGGACACCCCTTTCTCTGCCAGTACGATACGCACCCGATGGCTATAGTGACTGCGACCATCAGAGAAGAAGGTCATAGAGGAGCGCTTGTTGGTAGGCACACCCATGTTCAAACTACCTCAAACTTGTTGGCCGACAAACACCGGCCTTTATTCAAAATATAAAAGGGCGGCAGAGTATCTCCACCACCCATCAAAAAGAAACCTGCGAATCTTAGTGGTGTATGTCTTTCCAGTACTCGCGGTTGAGCAGCCAGGCAAAGATAAAGAATATAAAAATAAACGCCAGCACATAGAAACCAATGCGCTTGCGATCTTCTGCCATTGGCTCTGCAATGTACTCCATAAAGTTGACCAGGTCATACATAGCCTGATCAAACTCTTCCGGATTCATGGAACCCTTCACACTACCAACCTTGAGGCTGCCACAATCGGCGTCCATGATCGGGTTACCCAGCTCATCGCGCACGATCTTACCATGGTCGCGCTTAGGACCAGGGGCACATTCCGGCAAGCCCTGCAGCTCCATCAATACATGCGGCATGGCGACACTGGGGAATACCAGATTATTCACACCGGTAGCACGACTGTCATCCTTGTAGAAACTGCGGAGATAAGTGTAGAGCCATTCCGGTGAGCGGGAGCGGGCAACCAGCGTCAGGTCCGGCGGCGTGGCGCCGAACCATACTTTGGAGTCATCCGGGCGCATGGAGATCTGCATCAGGTTACCGATCTTGTCGTTACCCAGGATCAGGTTCTCCATCATCAGCTCTTTGGGGATATCCAGATCTGTAGCAACACGCTCCCAGCGGGAATAGTTGGCACTGTGACACCCCATGCAATAGTTGACGAAGTACTTGGCTCCACGCTGCAAAGACGGCTTGTCCTGAAGGTCGATACTAATAGGGTCCAGCTCAACACTGGACTCAGCGCCTACCGCTTTGATTGGGATAAAGGTCAGCAGGCCAACAACCACAATACCGATAAACAGAATACCGAATGTTTTTGCTCCAGATGGGCTGGTTACACGCTCAGGCTCTGGGTATACCTCATCGCGGCTAGTAATCCAGGGCAGCAAGGCGAAGAAAGCTGCCAACAAAACAGTCACTACTCCCATAAAGGTATTTACCGAGAAGTTAGCCACTGCCATCCACAGGAACAGTACACCGAAGCCGATGCTTACAACCCAGGAACCCACTCCCTTGCGCTCCTTTGGATTCGTCCAGACCGGCATGGTCAGGAAGAACGCAAAATAGAACAGGGTCGCCACCTGAGACAGGAAGTTACGCTCTGGGGTCGGAGATTTAACCCCCAGGTAACCCAGGATAATAAATACCGCTGCGAACAAAAGGAGCAAACCTTTTGGCAGCCAACCTTTGTAACGAATGGAACGTACGGGGCTCTTATCGAGCCAAGGCAGTACAAACAGCACCGCAATGGCCGCACCCATAGCCACCAAACCAAGGAACTTGGCTGTAAGAGGACCAATATCCATAGTTACCGCACGCAAGATCGCGTAGAACGGCGTGAAGTACCAAACAGGTGCAATATGGGGAGGGGTCTTCAGTGGATTTGCTTCCTCGAAGTTAGCGTACTCCAGGAAGAAACCGCCCATCTCAGGGAAGAAAAACACAACAGTGGCGAAGATAAACAGGAATACCGCAATACCCACCAGGTCATGTACAGAATAGTAAGGGTGGAAAGGTACGCCGTCTTTGGGGATACCGTTCTCGTCCTTATTTTTCTTAATCTCGATACCATCAGGGTTGTTAGAACCCACTTCATGCAACGCCAGGATATGCAGGACTACCAGCAACACAAGAACCAACGGCAGTGCAATAACATGCAGGGAAAAGAAGCGAGTCAGCGTAATACCTGAAATCAGATAATCACCGCGAATCCACTCAACCAGGCTATCGCCAATACCGGGTATTGCACCGAACAGGGATACAATTACCTGGGCACCCCAGTAAGACATCTGA
Organism: Microbulbifer variabilis ATCC 700307; assembly: GCF_000380565.1. Classification (GTDB taxonomy): domain Bacteria; phylum Pseudomonadota; class Gammaproteobacteria; order Pseudomonadales; family Cellvibrionaceae; genus Microbulbifer; species Microbulbifer variabilis. Next base: position 262,363 of record NZ_AQYJ01000024.1, on the reverse strand, counting down.
CCCCAGGGCAATACATAGCCCATAAAGGCTTCAGCCATCAGCACCAGGTAGATACACATACCAAAGATCCACACCAGCTCGCGGGGCGGCTTATAAGAGCCATACATCAATCCGCGGAACATATGCAGATACACAACCACAAAGAAAGCAGATGCACCCGTCGAATGAAGGTATCGAATCAGCCAGCCCCATTCCACATCGCGCATGATGTATTCAACAGAGGCGAAGGCACCTTCAGCCGAAGGATTAAAACTCATCACCAACCATATACCGGTCAGAAGCTGGTTAACCAGTACAAGCAGTGAGAATACGCCGAAGAAGTACCAAAGATTAAAGTTTTTGGGCGCATAGTACTTGCCCATATGCTTATCCCAGGCCTGGTAGATCGGCAGACGCTGATCTACCCAGTCACCGAAATCTGCTAGCCATTTCATGCAGTGCCCTCCTGGTCTACACCAATCACGATTACCTCATCGCTCTCATAGGAATAAGGCGGAACTTCCAGGTTGGTAGGTGCAGGAACACCGCTGTAAACACGGCCGGCCATATCGTATTTGGAACCATGGCAGGGGCAGAAAAAGCCGCCCATCCACTCATCACCACCCAAATCGGCGGCGCCCACTTCCGGGCGGTACATAGGTGCACAACCCAAGTGTGTACACAGGCCAACCAGAACCAACAACTTTGGTTTGATAGAACGATTTTCCGGATTTACATAATCTGGCTGGATAGATTCCTCAGAGTTGGGATCGCGCAACTGCGGCTCCACTTTCTCTAGATTTTGCAACACTTCATCGGTGCGGCGTACTACGTAGACCGGCTTGCCGCGCCACTCAACAGTAACCATCTGGCCCGGTTCAAGTTTGCTAATGTTGTATTTAACCGGAGCACCAGCAGCTTTTGCCTTGGCACTCGGATTCCAGGAAGCGACGAAGGGAACGGCAACCCCAACCGCTCCCGCACCACCAACAACTGAGGTGGCAGCGGTTAAGAAACGGCGCCGTCCTACATTTACACCGTCATCACTCATGACGTAGTTCTCCCATCACAGCGATCCCGGATACACCGGAGATGCGCTGGCCCAAACCCAAAAAGTCTTGAAAGAAGTCCCGCTCCGGCAGATTGCCCGCGCGAATAAACCCCACAAATCAAGCGGATACAAATCCGCGCAATGTTAAAGAAAATGCCATTTTGATACAAGGCAAAGACATAGGAACGTCGGGAATTACGCAGCGAAACAGCGAGAAATCGAGCAAAGCATCACAAGCACTGCTCAACACACCAAATGCCGGAGATAAAAAAAGCCCGGCAGATGCCGGGCCCAAAAGAAAGCTTAACGCTTGGAGAATTGCGGCTTCTTACGCGCTTTGCGCAGACCGACTTTCTTACGCTCAACCTCACGAGCGTCGCGGGTAACATAACCTGCGGCGCGCAGCGGTTGACGCAGCGCTTCATCGTACTGCATCAGGGCGCGAGTCAGACCGTGACGGATAGCACCCGCCTGACCAAAAGAACCGCCACCTTTTACAGTTACAGTAACATCGAATTTTTCAACCATATCGGCTCTTTCCAGCGGCTGACGCACGATCATGCGAGCCACCTGACGACCGAAGTATTCGTCCAGGGTACGACCGTTTACAGTGATCTTGCCCTCACCAGGCACGATAAATACACGAGCAGTAGAGGTCTTGCGGCGGCCGGTACCGTAGTATTGAGTAGTTGCCATCAGATTTATTCCCGTTTAGATCGCCAGTTCAGTCGGCTGTTGAGCCGTGTGAGGATGTTCACTACCGCTGTATACTTTCAGCTTCTTGAACATGGCGCGACCCAGAGGACCCTTCGGCAGCATGCCTTTTACGGCGCTCTGAATGGTGCGCTCGGGCGCTTTCTCGATCAGCTTCTCAAAACTGATGGACTTGAGACCACCGGGGTAGCCAGAGTGGCTGTGGTAGATCTTGTCTTTGGCCTTATTGCCGGTCACGCGAACCTTTTCTGCATTAATTACGATAATGTAATCGCCAGTGTCCACGTGGGGCGTATATTCAGGCTTGTGCTTGCCGCGCAGGCGGTGGGCGATCTCGGCAGAAATACGGCCGAGGGTCTTGTCCGCAGCGTCAACAATGTACCAGTCGCGTTTTACCGCTTCCGGCTTGGCACTGTATGTCTTCATGTTATAAACACCTGTAATATGACCCCCTGAATTAGGGGCCGTCCCACAAAAGAGCGCGGATAGTACAAAAGGAGTGCTCGCTTTTCAAGCGATATTTCGACGTGTCACGAGGCGTCATTAGTCGGGGCGATGCGCCCGCTCCAGGTACTCGCGGGACTGCATTTCCAGTAAACGACTAACAGTGCGCTCAAACTCAAATCGCAGTTGTCGCCCACCATAAAGTTGATCGGCCGACACCTCCGCCGAGATCACCAATTTGACGCAACGGTCATAGAATTCATCAACCAGATTGATGAAACGTCGCGCCTGGGCATCCATCCTTTCATCAAATCTGGGCACCGCAGCGAGCAGCACAGTCTGAAACTCCCGCGCCAGTTCGATGTAGTCATTTTGCGAACGAGGCCCATCACAGAGGTCAGCAAAATCAAACCAGGCCACATCATCAGCTACTTTAAGTGCACGAATAGGCCTCCCCTCCACCTGTAAATCCACATCGCTTCGAACCTCACAGCCATCCACGCTCAACTGTGTAAAGCTGTGCGATAGATTTGCGATCGCAGCGTCATCCAAAGGTGCATGATAAAGCTCCAGTAATTCAAGGGTACGCAAGCGATAGTCGGTACCTCCATCAACATTAACCACTTTGGTATGACGTTGAAGGAGCGCAATCGCCGGCAAAAAGCGCGCCCTTTGCAAACCATCTTTATAGAGCCCCTCTGGCTCGATATTAGAGGTAGCCACAAGGGCCACCCCGCGACGAAATAAGGCCTCCAATAAACCTGCAAGGATCATGGCATCGGCAATATCGGACACAAAAAACTCATCAAAACACAGGACCTGGGCCCGGTTCGCGATCTTATCGGCCACCTTCTCCAGTGGGTTTTTCTCCCCAGCATACTGCTTTAAGCCCCCATGTACTTGGCGCATAAAACGGTGGAAGTGAGTCCGCTGCTTCCTGGGGAAAGGCAAGGACTCATAAAATGCATCCATCAAATAGGTCTTACCGCGTCCCACCCCACCCCAAAAGTAAAGCCCTCGCTCCGGACCGACATCCGCCCTGCGAAGGCGGGCAAACAGATTCCCAATAATGCCCCGCTCAGCCCTCTCGACCAGACGCCGATGCAAATCCTGCAACTCCTGCACCGCCGCTCGCTGCGAGGGGTCCTCAATAAAATCCGGGCGCTGCAGATCATTCTCATAACGCGCTATCGGGGAACAAAATGACGGGTTGGCAGGAGGCATAAAGGAAGATTCTTCAACAACTGTATTACTGGCGCGCACTCTATCAAATTCACTATAGCGCCGCCTAGATAGCAGAGAAGCCGCCATCAGCCCTAGGCCCACCCACTCAACCCAGTGCAATTCGCCAGGAGCCAGCGGCAATTCGGAACTGCAGGCTAACCTGCGTGTCGCAATTTACCAACAGTATTAATTGTCGGGTTAATAATCGCGTATACTGGGTCCGCTAACATGGGGTTGATAGTCACTTGAGGGGGACTACCCGAGGCGTGGGGCGGTGCCACTACCGCGCCGGCATCCATCACGGATCGCCAATGCCATATAAAAGCAAGTTGAGGAGGTAGTAAGTGCACTCTACATCGGTATTAATTCTAGTCGGCGTCCTGGGCATGACCTTGGGCGCCCTGCTGGCATTCCTCGCAGTCCGCGGACGCAGCAGCGTCGACCGCACTCAGGAACTCGAGCTACGCCTGCGGGAAGCCAATAATAAAATGGAGGACTTCCAGCTCCAGGTAAACGAGCACTTTGACCAGACATCCCAGCTCGTTCACAACTTAACCGAAAGCTACAAGGAAATTCACGAGTATTTATCCAACAGCGCTCTGCGCCTTTCCAGCCAGGATATCGGTCGACAAATGCTCGAAGCCGGGAGCGGCAAGCTGAAGGAGGATGACAAACAACTTCAGGATATGGAGCCCCCTAGAGACTGGGCTCCCAAGGAGCCCGGAGCCAAAGGTACCCTTGCGGAGGATTACGGCCTGGAAAAAGAGGCACACGCAGGAAGTTAGACTTAGCCATCAACTGTTACTTCGGCAGAGCTTTCAGTTGATAACCCAATTAAAAAGGCGGGATAACCCGCCTTTTTAATTGGAAACTTTACAAACTCTGATAGTAATCCATGAGAATTTGCGCCACCTCTGGGCGAGAGAACTCTGGGGGCGGAGCGATACCATTACCCAACATCTCACGCACCTTGGTACCAGATAATAGAATGAAGTCCTCTTTAGAGTGATCCGGCACATCACGCATCATCACGACCTTATTCAGCTTTTTTGAATAGGCGGTATGGTCAGCACGAAAGATTTCAATCTCCAATGCACCCTCGGGTACCCTTCCATCAAAAATAGTCTGGGCATCAAAAGCACCATAGTAGTCACCGACACCCGCGTGGTCGCGCCCAACGATCAAGTGGCTGCAGCCACAGTTTTGGCGGAAAACGGCATGCAGTACAGCTTCGCGAGGGCCCGCATACAACATATCGAAGCCATAGCCTGTAACCATTACAGTATTTGCCGGGAAGTAAACTTCCACCATCTTACGAATTGATGCATCCCGGACCGGCGCTGGAATGTCCCCTGGCTTTAGCTGGCCCAGCAACATATGAATCAGCACACCATCGGCTTCCACAGCCTCCAGCGCCATTTTGCATAATTCTTCATGGGCTCGGTGCATCGGGTTGCGTGTTTGAAAGGCAACCACCTTATTCCAGCCCCGCTCGGTAAATTCATTGCGAATTTCCACAGCCGTGCGGAAAGTATCCGGGAAATCATTCTGGAAATAGCTGAAATTGAGCACTTCGATTGGGCCGGAAATTAACTTCCTCCCAGCTGACTTAAAGGTCGCAACGCCAGGATGTTTTTCATCGAGCGTGCCAAATACCTGCTCAGCCATGCTATTCATTTGTTCATCAGTAATGGTCTCAATGGCTTCTACATCCATTACCGCCAGCACTGGGTTGCCCTCAACATTGGGGTCACGTAATGCAATCCGGGAAGCACCTTCTATAGCACCGCAGTCCTCTACCACATTCAAGACAGGAACCGGCCAAAAGAGACCATCAACAGTGCGCAAGGTCTCAGCCACACTCAGCGCATCGGCCAGATTCATATAGCCGTGCAGCGGATTAAAGTAACCAGCCCCCAACATCACTGCATTGGCCGCCGCGGCAGAGCTGACCACAATCGAGGGCAGCGACTCCGCTTCATGCATCAGTTGGTGATGCCTTTCACTGTCGTACACAAAGCGCGGCTGCAGCTCAATACTGCCATGGGGGCGAACTAGGGACATGCTGGTCTCCAAATACAAATATTGCCGGTTAGTCTTAAATTTTCGACGGGCCATTATACGCACTTGCAGGATGCGACCAATGCCAGCCCATCACAGGAGACGGGATTATAGACCCTGCCAGTCCACTCTAATAATTACCCTCCAAAATCTGGTTAACCTCCCCCATGGGAAGGCGCAGGGGGAAAGTGCTATCCAAAAGCGACAAACATCAAAATTGAACAGTGATGGCAAAGGACTTAAAGGAGCATTTAGGAGGGGGGCTTCCATTCACAAAGCCAACTTAACTTGTAGTTTCCTATCAAGGAGGCACCACGTGAGTTGGGCCAACAAAATATAGCAGCGGCCTTTTAGGCTGCTTCTAGATACACGGGAGCACGATCTGAAAGTAGCCTTAAGAAGCTCTGTATACGGCAATTAACTGGGCATAAAGCCTTTGCTTTGAAAGCAAAATTTTACATTACAAATTTGATTTTTGAGATAGGCACGGAAACATATAATAACCCACGAACAGATTGGGCCATAAACGATAGAACAGCAGATAAACCTACAGATAAGAGGCAACAGCCAATAAAAGAGCTGTTTCCTTAGGCCAGCTGTGTATGGACCTTATATTGCCATCTCCACCCCAACACTTCGCATATCAACCTTAAAACCATGAGTAAAGGCCCATATCTACTGACATAAACAATCATAAATCTCCTTTGTCTCTCCTCGGCCAAAGACAGCAAAATGCCCCTCCCGGCGATTCCATTCCAAGACGTGTGTATAATCAGCGCAAAGAGGAGTCGAGAGTGTCCCAAAATCGCTTTTTACAAGACTGGGCTTTACCCATTCTGGTAGGCCTGGCCATGGCGGCCTTGCTGTTAGTTATATTCCCGCAATTGCGTGGCACTGCTCCAACCCCCAAAGGCGGAGATTGGCAGGGCCCCGTATCCTATGCCCATGCAGTCAATGTTGCAGGACCTGCTGTGGTTAACATTTACACCCGTATGGCCCTGCCCCAGCGACAGCACCCACTATTTAATGACCCCCTTTTTCGCCGTTTGTTCGACAATATGAACGTTCCCCAACGGGAAAGGATGCAATCAAACTTGGGATCAGGAGTTATCGTTAGCGACAACGGTTACATCCTTACCAATCACCACGTAGTGGATCAGGCAGACGCCATAGTCATTTTATTAGCCGACGGCCGCGAGGCCCAGGCCCGCATGGTCGGTAGCGACGCTGACTTTGACCTAGCAGTTTTGAAAATTGAACTCGACGGACTCACTTCTATCTCTGTTGGTGAGCCAGAGTCAGCCCAAGTGGGCGATGTCGTTCTGGCCATAGGCAACCCTTTCGGGGTCGGGCAGACGGTCACCCAGGGGATTATTAGTGCCAAAGGGCGTCACTTGGAGAACTCAGGAACCGGCAGCCATCTGCAAAACTTCCTGCAGACGGATGCCGCTGTCAATCCCGGCAACTCCGGTGGAGCACTGGTAGACTCCCGCGGTCGCCTGCTCGGGATTAACACCTCTATCCTCAATCAGTCCGGCTACTCCGGTGGCATTAGCTTTGCAATTCCCGCTAATATCGCCTTCAAAGTTATGCAGGATATTATCGCTTATGGTCGTGTGGTGCCGGGGTGGCTCGGGATCGAAGCCAGTGCCATCAGCCCACAGATGGCTCGCGAGTTCAAACTCTCTTCCTCAGGCGGAGTCATGATCACCGCAATTTACAACGAAAGCCCGGCCCATAGTGCAGGCCTCAAGCCAGGGGATGTGATTACCCATATTGATGGCCTGCCAATTGGCGATGGTAAGCAAGGTGAGGCAACTATGGCTACACTCCGCCCCGGAGATACCATCTCGATCACTTTTACCCGCGAAGGTGCCTCCCACACAGTGGAAGCAACAGTTTCTGTGAAACCAGAAACCACTACGACAACTGAGTAACCATTGGAAGGTGCAAATATGCGTGCAGCCATTCTGTTTATTTTTCTAGCCCTAGTTGCTGGGCAGACTCAGGCCGATGACCGCAAAGATTTACAGAAACTCCTAGACAGCTTTATTGCTGGTGCCGCTAATAGTACAGAAGTCCATAAACGTTTTTGGGCCGAGGACCTGATCTACACAAGCTCATCGGGCAAACGCTTTGGTAAGAGCCAAATAATACAGGGGATGGAAAGCAGCTCAACTGAACCTGTAACAACAAGCTACGCAGCAGAGGATGTAGATATCCGCTTACTGGGTGACACTGCCGTAATTGCTTTTAAGCTGGTGGCCAATGATACCTCTAGCAAGGAAACCAGCCACTTCTTCAACACAGGCACTTTTGTGAAACGAAATGGCGAGTGGCAAGTGATCGCCTGGCAAGCCACTAAGATCCCGACTGAGAGCTAAATGCCATATGAGGCGGTCAAAAGAAAACCGCCTCTTTCAATTCAGGTTAATTAACCACTTGCTTATCACGCCAATTCGCACGAACTTTTGCCATAAACTTGGATTCACTAGGAACACCTGCATTCGCAATTAACCCACGAGCAAATGCCTCCACCTCCGCCCTATTCCTCCCCACTCCGGCAAAAGAAGCACGAACCTTGATAAATTTATCCTTGCGCACAAACAGGTAAGTGTGTGTGTCAAAACGCTCCCCATCTGCTGCAAGGAAATGACCGGAAAGACGTGTTACCGGAGTCGCCTCTCCATGAACACTCCAGATTTCAGAAACCTCTTCACCGAGATCCAGGGATTGCCAACGCGCCTCCCTTTCAACTAGAGCCAATTCCCGCCGAATCCTTTCGACCTCTCGAATTTGCGCTGACTTTGGGTCTTCCCAATTCCAGTTAGGTATCGGATAAACGAAAACATCCACAGAGTCAAAGTGAAACTGACGGTGCACATAACGAGTTTGCGCACCATAAAGGGGATGATTAGCCAGAACTAAAGGATTGCTTACATACTCTCCTACTGACTCCGGTAAATTGAGAGTTTGGTGATAGTCACTGGCCTCTATCGTTTGGAAAAGTAACTCTGGGGCCATGACCTGATCTTGCTGCAAGCGAGATATCAACTCTGATGCAACTGCCTTTGCAAGATCCCGATCGGCCTTTCCGGCTGGGGTGAGTAGACTTATTCTTGATGTAAATGGAATTTCAAACTGATAGCGCCTTAATGGCAGGCCGTGCCAGGTGAGTGTTGCATCAATATGTATATCACGGCTCGTACTCAAGGGAGCCAGCATCATCGTTGCACCTGCGATTACGGCCCCACCGATATCCTCTGCTCCCTCCTCCAAATATCCAGCTGAAGTAATGAGCAGTTGGTACGGAACTTCATCTTCACCCAGCAGGACCAAATCAAAAATGCCCGAACTCTCGAGCTCCCTGTGCAACTCCTGATAATCAATCACATCGAACTGGCAGTGCTTAAGAAGAGATCCATTGGCAAACTCATCACAGCGCCGCTCAAAGTCTGGCTCTGGTATTTTGGCAAACAAAGTGACAGGCGGCAGACTCTGTGGGTCCTGCATATAATCGGCAACTACGAAGTCATTGGTTGTCGCACAGGCGACAACCAGTAATGCGACAAAGCACAGAAGTGTTTTTTTCATCTTATGCCTTCCGACAAACTATTTGCACAAGAGGGCAAGCTGGCAACTTAACGCTTTACCCGATAGATGGCCGAGCGCGCATGGGCCTCAAGGCCTTCACCACGAGCAAGAGTAGCGGCAACACGGCCGAGTTTATCGGCGCCCTCAGGAGAGCAATAAATAACAGAGCTGCGCTTTTGGAAATCATACACACCCAGTGGCGACGAGAAACGTGCAGTTCCACTGGTTGGCAGCACATGATTAGGACCCGCACAATAATCTCCCAAAGCTTCAGCAGTATAGCGCCCCAGGAAAATTGCACCGGCATTGCGAATTTGTGGGAGAAGGGACTCTGGATCTGCCACAGAAACCTCAAGATGTTCAGGAGCTATGCGATTGGAAATTTCCAATGCTTGCTTCACAGAGTCAACCAGTATCAAAGCCCCACGATCAGCGAGGGACTTAGCCGCAATTTCTGCTCTTGGCAGGTCGGTTAACTGGCGCTGCAGGGAGGCCTCCACTGCGTCCAGGAATGCCACATTCGGGCACAACAGAATCGACTGGGCCTGCTCATCATGCTCAGCCTGAGATAGAAGGTCCATAGCGATCCAATCGGGATCGGTAGCACCATCACAAATCACCAATATCTCCGAAGGGCCCGCAATCATATCAATGGCTACATGACCAAACACCGCGCGTTTAGCAGCGGCAACGAAAACATTGCCGGGACCCACTATCTTATCCACAGCAGGAATTGTCTCAGTGCCATAAGCAAGAGCAGCTACAGCCTGAGCCCCACCAATGGTATACACCCTGTCAACACCTGCGATTGCCGCAGCTGCCAGAACCAGATCGTTAAGTACCCCCTCAGGAGCGGGCACTACCATGATGACGGAATCGACGCCCGCAACCTTCGCCGGAATCGCATTCATTAATACGGACGACGGGTAGCTGGCCTTACCACCGGGTACGTAGATACCAACCCTCTCCATCGGCATAATTTGTTGGCCAAGTACAGTCCCATCAGCCTCGGTATAACGCCAGGATTCCTGCCGCTGATGCTTGTGATATTCACGCACTCGCTGTGCGGCAGTCTCCAGAGCTTCACGCTCATCAGCACCAATACGCTCAAGTGCTGCAAATAAATCGGATGAGTCAAGTGCAAACTCTTCCGCCAAGGTTAACTCGCGACTGTCAAAACGATTGGTATATTCGATGACGGCAGCATCACCACAATTGCGTACTTGCTGGAGTATCTCCGCAACAGTCGCCTCAACGCTCTGACTAGCCACCGTCTCCCAGGACAGAAGCTGCTTCAACTCTGTATCAAAATTATCAGCGGTGGCATTCAGCCGGCGAATACTCTTTTTAGTCATGATTTCCTAGACTTTTTCACTTTATGCAACTGCCGCTGCCAGCTTCTCAATCAAGTTGCTGATAGGCTTGTACTTCATCTTCATGGCTGCCTTATTGACAATCAGACGGCTACTAATATGCGCAATAGTCTCACGAGCCTCCAGGCCATTGGCTTTCAAGGTATTTCCGCTATCGACAATATCTACAATCTCATCAGCCAGGTCCATTAGTGGAGCCAGCTCCATTGCACCATATAATTTGATGATATCTGCCTGACGCCCCTTGGCAGCGTAATGGCGCTTGGCGCTCTCCACAAACTTAGTTGCCACTTTAATCCGACCGCTAGGCAAAGTTGCACCCTTCACACCAGCAGCCATGAGGCGACAACGAGCAATTCCCAAATCCAGAGGCTCATAGATGCCATCTGAATGATGCTCGAGCAGGGTATCCTTACCAGCTACTCCCATATCCGCAGCGCCATGCTGCACATAGGTAGGCACATCGACACCTCGAAGAAGTAACAGGCGAATACCGTCACAGTTGGTTGGGAAAATCAATTTACGACTCTTGCCAAGGTCCTCCAGTGGCTCCAGCCCTGCAGCAGCGAGCAATGGTAGGGTTTCTTGCAAGATTCGCCCCTTGGTCAGAGCGATAGTGATTTGCATAGTCATGATAAGGCCGGATTATTTTCTGGCAGCCGCCTCAAGAAAAGAGGCGGCGAGTTTCCCTTTAACCGGGTACGCGGCGAATATTCGCCCCCAGCTGCTGTAATTTTTCCTCAATACATTCATAGCCACGGTCAATATGGTAGATACGATCCACAGTAGTAGTACCCTCAGCCACCATACCCGCAATTACCAGACTGGCCGAGGCACGCAAATCAGAGGCCATTACAGGAGCCCCTTTAAGCTTCTCCACACCAGTAACAAAAGCAGTATTACCTTCCAGGGTAATATTGGCTCCCATGCGGTTTAACTCATGCACCTGGATCAAGCGATTCTCAAAAATGGTCTCAACCACTGCTCCTTTACCTTCAGCCACAGCATTCATCGCAGTAAACTGAGATTGCATATCTGTGGGAAATGCCGGATAAGGTGCCGTGCGAAAGCTAACAGCCTTGGGGCGATTCCCCTTCATATCCAGCTCAATCCAGTCATCCCCACAACTCAAGTGCGCACCAGCTTCCTCAAACTTAAGCAATACGGCATCAAGAATATCAGCACGAGTGTGCAATAAACGTACTTTACCCCGTGCAGCTGCAGCAGCCGCCAGAAAGGTGCCTGTCTCAATGCGATCGGGCATGACAGTGAATGTACAGGGAGCTAACTTTGGAACTCCGTGAATACGTAAAGTATCAGTGCCTACACCCTCAATTTGCGCGCCCATGGCGATCAGGAATTCTGCCAAATCGACAATCTCGGGTTCCCTCGCCGCATTGTGCAGAACGGTTGTACCTTCCGCCAACACCGCGGCCATTAGCAAGTTCTCAGTGCCGCCCACAGTCACTTTTTCCATGACGATATTGGCACCTTTGAGGCGGCCGTTGGAACGCGCACGGATAAAACCACCGTCAATTGCGATTTCGGCGCCCATAGCCTCCAGCCCCTTGAGATGGATATCTACGGGACGGCTACCGATAGCGCATCCCCCGGGAAAAGACACGTTTGCCACCCCGTGGCGAGCTAATAATGGCCCCAACACGAGTATTGATGCCCGCATGGTTTTTACCAGTTCGTAGGGTGCTGTCAGGTCATTGACTGAACGGGGATCTATCTCTACACCTAGCTTTTCGTCAATTGTGACATCACAACCCATGCAGCGCAGTAGGGTGATCATAGTGGTGATGTCATTAAGGTGCGGCAGGTTGTGAATATGTACCGGGCCATCTGCCAACAGGGCAGCAGCCAAAATAGGCAGCGCAGAATTCTTCGCGCCGGAAATTCGCAGTGTACCGGATACAGGGCTGCCGCCCTCTATTATTAACTTATCCATTCGGTCTCATATTTCGGGAGTCGCTGTTTTCACAGTGACAGGTTAACGACTGGCTTCTTCTGGAGTAAGTGTCTGCATCTGTACTGCATGAAGAGTACCATCGGCAATTTTTTCATTGAGCGCTGCATAAACAAGCTGCTGCTTTTTTAGGCGGCTCAAACCTTCAAAGGCACTACTGACCACAGTTACCAGCAGGTGACTGCCTTCAAAAGTGACATCGACATTACTCTCGGGAATATGACCCTCAATCAGGGCTTTGATTTCATCTGGTTGCATAGGCGGGATTTGCGTTGAGTTAAAAAACAGCACGCAAGTGTACTTGAATCGGGGAAAGCGCGCAGCTGCGCGCCCCAAGTTCGCTAACTAGCTCACCTTATCGACAACATCTTCACCAGCAGACCAGTTGGATATGACCTTGTCGATATCACCGTAGGTCTGCATGGACTGGGCAAACTGGCTGCGAAAAGTTTTGCCCAGATTGACGCCATTCAGAATGACATTAATCAACTTCCACTGTCCCGCACGATTACGTACCAGGGTATAGGATACTTTGGTGATGCCTTCTTCACTGCGCACTTCCTGTAAAACATTAACCCGATTTCCAGAGGGAAGGGTTCCAGGATTGACAACTTTCACGTCCAAATTACCAAAATTTGCCACACCACGTGCGAAGGTTGCCACCAGGTCACGACGGAATGTACTGGTGAAGCGGGAGCGTTGCGTCGCCGTGGCCTGCTTGGCATAACGCCCCATAACACCACGCGCAATAAAATCAAAATCCACCACTGGGTCCAGAACGCCCTCAACCGCACTGTAGTATCTCTGGGGGTCAGAATTAGCGTACTGAGAATTTGTCTTAATTACACCCAGCAACTTTTGGGAAACCCCCTCGATCATGTTATAGGGATTTTGGTTGGCGTGTGCCACAGGAGCCACAGCAGAAACCACTACCGCGAAGAGTAAAAAACTAAGCCACCGGGAAAAATCGTACCGACCAGCCCAAAATGATGTATTCACAAATAATCTCCAATTAGCAAATCATTCCTTGGACGCACATGGCTTTAATAAGTGCCATGACGATGCCACTGCCCTTAAGTCCCATAGGAACCCCTGAGGCCTTGTCGATCGTCCTTTGAGTGACAGAGCTGACAGCAGCGGCGGCAGACTATACCATGGCCGCGCCCGGAGTTGTGGCGGTGTGCGAGCGTGTCATTTAATGCCCCTGAGCCAATTTCTGAACTCTTACAGAGCCAGCCATCCGCTAATAATATAGATTAGCACGACAACAGCCGTGACCTGGTCAAAGCCACCGGCGCCAGAGCCTGGCAAGTGAATTTAGGCGCCATAGGCGAAGAACTACTTTGACCAATACCCCCGACAAACAAAAGTGCTTAACCAGAGGTACTCAATGACCCAAGATTTAGTATTACAAGCAGGACGGCGTACCGTTCGCATGGAGGTGGAAGCCGTTGCTGAACTGGAAAAAAGAATCAACGGTGAGTTTCAACGCGCCTGTGAAATGATTTTACAATGCCGTGGACGCGCTATTGTTACCGGCATGGGGAAATCCGGGCATATCGGCCGTAAAATGGCGGCCACACTGGCCAGCACAGGCACCCCTAGCTTTTTCGTTCACCCAGGCGAGGCCAGCCATGGGGACCTGGGAATGATAACCCGCGACGATCTGGTAATTGCCATCTCCAATTCAGGCTCATCCGCAGAGGTGCTGACTCTGCTTCCATTGCTGAAGCGACTCAGTATTCCAATGATCAGTATGACGGGTAAAAGAGACTCCCCCCTTGCCCAAGCGGCCGACGTCAACCTGGACATTGCTGTACAAACTGAAGCCTGTCCCCTGAATCTAGCCCCCACCTCCTCAACGACTGTCACATTGGTGATGGGCGATGCCTTGGCTGTAGCCTTATTAGAAGCCAGAGGCTTTACTGCAGAAGACTTTGCGTTCTCCCACCCAGGCGGTGCCCTGGGAAGACGCCTGCTATTAAAAGTAGAAGATGTAATGCATGCAGGTGATGAGTTGCCCCAGGTACATACTGATACTTTGTTATCCCAGGCCCTATTAGAGATGACCAGTAAAGGCTTCGGAATGACAACTATTGTCGACCCCAAAGGAGAACTTCTCGGAGTTTTCACTGATGGTGACCTACGCCGTGTTATTGACCAAAAAATAGAGTTGGACATAGCCACTATGGAACAGGTGATGAGCCGCCGACCTAAAACAGTCTCAGCTGATACCCTGGCTGCTGAAGCTTTGAGGATCATGGAAGACTACAAAATCACTGCACTGGTCGTAGAAGACGAAGCACACTTCCCAATCGGCGTATTACATATGCACGATATTCTCCGCGCCGGAGTAATCTGAGATAATCAAAAGTTACTGAGCGAAAAAATATCGCCCATCACAGCATGTAAGGAATACCCGGTGATTTCTGAAAAAGAATTGAATTCTGCACTTAAAAAGGTGCGCTGGTTGGTCTTGGATGTGGACGGAGTCCTAACCGATGGCAAACTATATTTTGACAATAGTGGTAATGAGCTCAAGACATTCAATACACTGGATGGACATGGAATTAAAATGCTGCAGAACTCTGGAGTGAGAGTAGCCATCATCACAGGCAGGCGCAGCAGCGTAGTCGAACGCCGCGCTCATGACCTAGGTATTAAAAAGCTGATCCAAGGCCGGGAAGACAAATTTGCAGCACTAAAAGAGCTACTCGCTGATGAGCCCTGTCGCCTTGAAGATATTGCGTATATCGGCGATGACTACCCGGACCTGCTGGTGATGACGCATATTGGTTGCCCTATCGCACCCCCCAATGCTGCTCCTCCTGTGAAAGACCGCGCCTTGTGGATAACCAGTTCCCGAGGTGGCGAGGGCGCTGTCCGTGAAGTCTGTGATCGCATCATGCTGTCCCAGGGTACTTTTGACGCAGCCTTAGCACCTTATATCGGAGAGCAGTGATGCGCACCTGGTTGCCACTTTTATTTGTGGTAGCGCTCATCAGCGCAGGACTCTGGTTTTCCGAAAGCCCTCCGGAGCAGTTGCTGGGAATCCGTCCAACGCCTCAACAACAGGGCCGTGCTGCCGATTTGATAATCCGCGATGCCAAAACTCGTCATTTTAATGAGGAAGGAAATCTAGCCTACCGAGTTGATGCAGAACAAATTACCTATTACCAGTTCAAGCGCCGAGACAGGGCCGAACTCACCGAGCCTCGAATGCTTTTCTTCCAGGAAGACCAGCCGAAGTGGCGCACTGAGTCCAGGCAGGGAGCAGCATATAACCGTGGTGAGCGTGTTGTTTTAAGTGGTGATGTAGAAATTGATGAACTCCCTTCTCCTGGTGGTATCAAACTGGAGACATCAAGCATCACTATTTTGCCAGATAAGGAATTCGCCGAAACAGACAAAATTGTTACTATTAGCTCGGGTCCTAACCAGACTAAAGGAAAGGGAATGCGCGCATACCTGAATGAAGACCGGGTGGAAATCCTATCCGATGTAAAGAGTAACTATGATCCCAAGTAAACTTTGCCACTACCTAGTCAAGAGTTCCGCGTTCACCATGCTTCTGATTGCGACGTCAATGGCAAACGCACTCCCCGAAGACCGCCAACAGCGCATTAATATTAGCTCGGATGCGATGAATGCGGGTTTAAGCAGCAACCTAGTGGTTTATAACAATAACGTAGTGATAACCCAAGGCTCTTTAAAGATAGAGGCGGACCGAGTAGAGGTTTATTTCACCCCGGAAAAGGAAATCAGTCGTGTTATTGCCTTAGGCAAACCTGCACGCTTCCAACAGAAAATACTGGAAGGCGAGAACCCGATAAAAGCACGGGCTCAGCGCATCGAATATGCAGTCGCCTCTGAAGAGCTACAACTTACCGGGAAGGCCTACGTAGATCGTGACGGCAACACCTTAACCGCAGAGAAAATTGACTACGACCTAACTACCGAACAAATGAGCGCCCAGGGTCAAGCTGGCAAACGGATAGAGATGATCTGGCAGCCAGAGAAAAAAGATGGAAGCCAGACTCCAAGCAACGACGGCAGCCAGTAAAGACATTACCCAGAGTCGTAAAAAGTAAAGATTTCATCTATCACCCTCTTCACCGGCGAGCGTTTGTGCTCGCAACATGGACAGATTTCGGTAAATACTATGCCAACGCTGAAGGCGTTACACCTAGCCAAGCAATACAAGAAAAGAAAAGTCGTTCAGGACGTATCCGTCAGTGTCTCTAGCGGACAGGTCGTCGGCCTCCTCGGGCCTAACGGTGCAGGTAAAACCACATGCTTCTATATGATTGCTGGCCTGGTCCAGGCTGATGCTGGTCAGGTATTGATCGATGATGAGGATATAACCCGGCTATCCATGCATGGCCGCGCCAGAAAGGGAATTGGCTACCTCCCCCAGGAAGCCTCTGTTTTTCGCCGCCTATCCGTTCGGGATAATATCCTAGCCATCCTAGAAACCCGCAAAGACTTAACCCGCGCCGAGCGCCAACAGCAAGCACAGGAGCTACTCCAGGAGTTCAATATCACACATATTGAAAACAGTCTGGGAATGGCCCTCTCTGGCGGGGAGCGCCGTCGGGTAGAAATTGCCCGCGCCCTAGCAACAAACCCCAGCTTCGTACTGCTGGACGAACCTTTCGCTGGGGTGGACCCTATTTCCGTCAATGACATCAAGGAGATAATCCGCCATTTGCGAGATCGTGGAATCGGCGTCTTAATTACCGATCACAACGTGCGAGAGACGCTGGATATCTGCGAGACTGCCTATATCGTTAGTGAGGGTCATATTATTGCAGCGGGCACTCCAGATGAGGTGCTGGCCAACCAGCAGGTACGCGAAGTCTATTTGGGACATGAATTTACCATTTAGAGACAGATCGCTACATTTGTCACCAGACATCTTGAATATTGACAAAATTAATCGCCGAAAGAGCTACTTAACAATAAGGCAGCCAATCTAACCGGCATGCTTATTGCTTGTAATACTTTTTAGGCCGGGGTAGTCTGCGCCATCTGAGGTTATTTATACCTCCATGTGATCTCAGCCTGCAGCACCCCAATATGAAGCAGTCTCTTCAACTAAAGCTCGGTACCCAGCTGACCATGACACCTCAGTTGCAACAGGCAATACGCCTATTGCAGCTTTCGACTTTGGACTTACAACAGGAAGTCCAAGCCGCCCTGGATAGCAACCCGATGCTGGAGGCTGAAACTGACGAAATAGCTTCCAGCGCAGATATCTCAGAGCTACAAGCGGAGCCTATTAACGAACAGGCCACCCCCCCTACTGAGCATACCGTAGAGGAGCGGGATCTCATCGAGAGTGACTGGAGTCAAAGCATTCCTGAAGAGCTTCCCGTAGATTCACGCTGGGATGACGTCTACACCAGCCACAGCGGTAGCACCGAGAGCGAAGACCCCAGTTTTGAGCGCAATACCTCTACGGACGGTCTACAGGATCACCTGCGATGGCAGCTCAACCTGACCACCCTCTCCGAGCTGGACAAATCAATCGGAGAAAATCTGATAGATGGCATAGAACCTAATGGTTTGCTATGCACACCTCTTGATGAAATTGCAAACTCCCTTTCTGTTGGGGAGGATGAGGTGCTTGCTGTGCTCAGGGCTATCCAGCAATTTGAGCCTGCTGGGTGCGGAGCGCGTAATTTACAAGAGTGTCTATTACTGCAGTTAAAGCAGCTCCCCAGTGAGACTCCATGGTTAAAACAGGCCCAGTGTATTATCCAGCGCCACCTTGACCTTCTCGGCAAGCGGGATTTCCGTCAGTTAAGTCGGCGCACACGTCTAAATGAAGCCCAACTGGGCGAGGTCATCCGGCTGATCCAAACCCTGAATCCTAATCCAGGTGAGAGATTCGCTGAGCAGGAAGCCACCTATGTGACCCCGGATATTATTGTTTCACGTAGGGAGCTAGGCTGGCAGGCAAACTTAAATCCGGAGATCACCCCCAGAATTCGCGTTAACAGTCACTATGCCTCCATGGTTAAGCGGGCAGACAACTCCAGAGATAACAACTTCCTGCGCGACCACTTACAGGAGGCACGTTGGTTTTTAAAAAGCCTACAGAGCCGTCACGAGACTCTGCTCAAGGTCGCCAATTGCATCGTGGAAAAACAGCAGGGATTCTTTGAAGAGGGACCTGAGGCCATGCGCCCTATGGTACTGGCGGATGTAGCTGAAGCCATTGGCATGCACGAATCTACTATTTCCAGGGTAACCACTCAAAAGTACATGCTCACTCCTCGCGGAACTTTTGAGTTGAAATACTTTTTCTCCAGTCATGTAAGCACTGATTCTGGCGAAGACGCCTCTTCCACTGCTATTCGTGCATTAATTCGCAAACTTATAAATGCGGAAACGCCTCGCAAGCCCCTTTCAGATAACAAAATCACCCAGGAACTGGATCAGCAAGGCATTAAGGTAGCGCGACGCACTGTAGCAAAATACCGGGAATCCATGGGAATTCCCTCTTCCAGTGAGCGAAAACGCCTGGTCTGATCCACAAATATGATTTTTAGACCAACTTAAGAACCTGGGTCACAAACTCGTTGGCACCACACTTCACCCCTCTGCAACCAAACTCCAAACTTTGAGTGTATCCTTCCATTCTGGGCCACTTCCTAGTAGGGTTGCGACCCGAAAGGGAGACGTGCCGGTATGTGATGCACCCGATTAGGAGAAATCCATGCAGATCAACATTAGTGGTCACCACGTCGATGTTACCTCACCAATGCGCAGCTACTGCGAAAGCAAGCTGGAGAAGCTCTCTCGGCATTACGACAATATTACTAACGCTCAGGTTATCCTATCCGTCGAAAAATTGATCCAAAAAGCAGAGGCCAGAGTACATATAAATGGTCACGACCTCTGTGCCGGCTCGGAAGACAAGGATATGTACGCGGCCATTGACGCTCTGACTGATAAGCTGGACCGCCAACTGAAGAAGCACAAAGAGAAGTTGCAGAACCACCGCTGAACTATGACACTGGAAGCTTTACTCTCTCCCCGCCTGAGCCTTTGCCATCTGGCGGGGAGTAGCAAAAAAAAATTATTGCTCAATATTGCCCAGGCTATTGCCGAACAATACCCGCAACATGACTCCGATACCATCTTCAACCAATTGATTGCCCGAGAACGCTTGGGATCAACTGGAATTGGGGAGGGGGTTGCGATCCCCCACTGCCGTCTGCCTGGTTGTGAAGAACCAATTGGCGTTCTCTGTACCATTGAGCCTGCAATTGATTTTGACGCCATCGATCGCCAGCCTGTTGATTTGTTATTTGTTCTACTAGTCCCCGAGGATGCGGAACAGCAGCATTTAGAAACTCTGGCCGAGATAGCAGCGCTATTTTCCAATAGCGTAGTAAGAGATAAGTTACGCCAGGCCAAGACCAGCGACGAACTCTACGCACTTGCCATAGATAGCGCTGCAGCCGCGTGATCCAGGTAGTGAACCAGCCCATGGGTAAACTGAAGTTAAATGCTAATGTTGATGACAACCACTCTGTCACTATCAATCACAATGCAGTTATTTTAAAAATCAGTGATACACAGACCTTAGAAAGGGGACACCCATGCGCTTGGTTATTATCAGCGGCCGTTCTGGTTCCGGAAAAAGCTCTGCCCTTCAGTTATTAGAGGACGAAGGGTTTAACTGTATTGACAACCTACCGACCAGCCTGCTACCAGAACTGGTCAAAAGGGTTCACGAGCAACCGGCAGAAGGGGATACTCAGCTGGCTCTTGGCGTCGACGCCCGAAATCTTTGGCAGGATATCAAACAGGCCCCACGGGTAATTGAATCCCTGCGTGCAAACGGCGTAAAGTGCGATGTTATTTTCCTCGACGCCCGTGAACCAGTGTTAGTTCAGCGCTTCAGTGAAACCCGGCGGAAACACCCTCTTAGCAATGACTGCACCCACCTACTAGAAGCACTCAACCAGGAAAAGGAACTACTCACACCGATCTCTGCGATGGCGGACATGGTGATAGACACCAGCAATCTCAGTTTGCACGAGCTACGTGGACTCGTGAAAAACCGGGTAGTAGGTGAAAAGTCAGAGAGCATGGCAATCCTTTTCCAATCCTTTGGCTTTAAATACGGGGTTCCCGTAGATGCGGATCTGATATTTGACTTACGCTGCCTGCCAAACCCTTACTGGGAGACAAGCCTGAGACAGAAAACCGGCCTGGACCCCGAGGTTGCCGAATACCTACAAGGCCACCCTGAAACCGGTAAAATGCAGGCGGATATCACCAGCTTCCTGAATAACTGGTTGCCCTCCTACCAAAAAAGCAATCGCAGTTATACCTGCATCTCCATTGGATGCACTGGCGGTCGCCACCGCTCTGTATATATGGTGGAGCAGTTGGCCAAGATTTTTTCAAAACAGTTTAATAACGTTCAGATCCGGCATCGTGAGCAGAAGTAACATCCAATTAACTTAGACGCACTTATGCAAAAACAGCGCCTCACCATTATCAACAAGCTCGGTCTACACGCCCGCGCAGCCAGTAAGTTCGCCCAGACCTCTGCGCGATTCTCTGCAGATGTCAAAGTACACTGCCAGGGCAAATCAGTCGACGGAAAGAGTGTAATGGCGCTTATGCTGCTAGCCGCTGGTAAGGGAACGGAACTTGAATTGGAGATTGAAGGCCGTGACGAAGACGATGCAGTGAGCGCTATTAGTGATTTGGTATCAGAACGCTTTGGCGAAGCCGAGTAGTTTGCAAAAATAGCCCCCTCTAGATAGAGTCCCGCCATGGGCATAAAATCGCCACTTATCCCAAGCGACCTCAGCCCGCAATCACCGCTAAGTAGTAAGGATTAGTCGTGTCCAGCCCACCTCAAGCCGAAATTAAATTCCGCGCCCAAAATCAGCTCAGCGAGCTATTTGCCGCGCTCGATAGCGGCACTGGGCAGGAAGTCCGGCGCATGCTCAAAACCCTGACCCCCCAGAGCATAGCCCAGTTACTAGAAAGCTCCCCTCCCCGCATTCGCCAGGTACTATGGAATTTAATTGAGCGAGATGTAGAAGGTGAGGTACTCCAAGAGCTGACAGATGAGGTGCGCAGCCAGATCCTCGACACCATGGATACCGAGGAGATGGTGGAGATTATGGAGGGGCTGGATGCGGATGATATCGCTGATATCCTCCAGCAACTTCCCGAGCGTGTTGTCTCGGAAGTTCTCTCCTCTATGAGCGAGACCGACCGACTGCGAGTGGAAAGTGTTCTTGCCTACGATGAGAACACCGCCGGCGGCCTGATGGATACCAATACCATCTCTGTGCGCCCTAACCTTAGCCTAGATGTGGTTCTTCGTTACCTGCGTCGCCACGAGCAACTGCCAGAATCCACAGACAGCTTATTCGTAGTAAATCGTAAGGGACAGTACATAGGGTTACTGCCACTATCAAAGCTACTGACTACAGATCCATCAGTAACAGTTCGCGAGGTTGTAAATACCGACGTAGAACCTATCCCTGCAGATATGCGCGACACCGAAGTTGCCCGACTATTTGAGAAGTACGACTGGATCACCGCGCCAGTGGTCGATGAGGATAACCGCCTGTTGGGCCGCATCACAATTGACGATATTGTGGATGTAATTCGCGAAGATGCCGATCACTCACTGATGAGTCTGGCCGGCCTTGATGAAGAAGAGGACACCTTTGCCCCGGTAAGGCGTACGGCTCGAAGGAGAGCTTTGTGGCTGGGCATAAACCTCCTAACTGCCCTGCTCGCATCCTGGGTTATCAGCTTATTCCAAAATACCTTGGAAAAAGTGGTGGCACTTGCAGTGTTAATGCCGATCGTTGCCAGTATGGGGGGCGTTGCTGGCAGCCAAACTCTCACAGTAGTCATCCGGGGCATGGCACTCGGACAGATTGGTAAAAGTAACCTGAACTGGCTACTCTCCCGCGAGCTGGGCTCAGCTGCCCTGAATGCCTTACTCTGGTCACTGGTTATGGGGGTTATTGCCGCACTCTGGTTTAGCGATATCACTATCGCCATTATCATTGTCGCAGCTATGGTAATTAACCTGCTTACCGCCGCATCGGCGGGCGCAATATTACCTGTAGCCTTGCGAGCTATGCGTATTGACCCAGCGCTGGCAGGTGGCGTAGCCCTGACTACCATCACCGATGTTGTAGGGTTTATGTCTTTCCTCGGCCTTGCCACCTGGTATTTTGGCTGAGACGTGAAATATCCCAGTGGCACAATGCCTCTGGTTAGAGCAAAATCGGGAAAGCCCCGGTTAACGTGCGGAATTTGAGATGTACGAAAACGATGATTATGAGGATGACCTGCCAAAGAGTAAAACTCAGGTCAAACAGGAAATGCACCAATTACAGGAGTTGGGCAAACAACTGACTGAGCTATCTAAGGCCCAACTTGCTGAAGTACCACTGGATGAAGATCTGCGCGATGCCATAGATACCATGGCACGAATCAAATCTAACGAGGCCCGCCGCCGCCAGATGCAATTTATCGGCAAACTTATGCGCAGTAGCGATCATGAAGCTATTGAGGCAGTTTTGCTGAAATTCAAAGAGCGGGACCAACGTCACCTGCACTTCGATAAAATGGCAGAGGATTGGCGCAAGCGCCTGCTTGAAGGTGGGAACAGTGCCCAAGGTTCTTTTTTTGATCAGTATCCGCAAGTGGATCACCAACAGTTGCGTCAGTTGGTAAGGGACTCCCAAAGAGAGGTTAAAAACAATAAGCCCCCCACAAATCAGCGTAAATTGTTCCGCTACTTACGCGACTTTTTTATGCAGGATACCTGATACCCCAGAGTAGCTGCCCGGGGTGGTATTTCTCCCGCCCCGAGTCCCTCCCAGCTTACCAAGCCACCATCCCAGAAAGACCTTTAGCAACAATCGCTAATTATTGCTTGTTTACAGTCGCTGGCTCAAAATCTAAGGCAAGGGAGTTCAGGCAATAACGCAGTTGTGTCGGTGCCGGACCATCCTTAAATACATGTCCCAAGTGCTCCCCACATTTTGACAGCACTTCTGTACGGCGCAGGCCCCAACTAAAATCGTCTTTTAAGACTATATTTTGCGGATATGCCACATCCCAGAAACTGGGCCAGCCGGTACCTGACTTATATTTGTGCTTTGAGCTGAACACCGGCAGGCGGCAACCAGCTGTTACATAAGTCCCCTCTTCCTCGTTGTAGAGTAACTTACCAGTAAAGGCTCGCTCAGTATCCTTTTTCCACAGGACCTTGTAACGATCCTCAGGCAGAATCTGTTTCCACACCGATTTGGGAATCTGTTCCAGCCCCTTACCTTCGGAGATCCTCTCCTTGGCCTCTCCTACGGTCATCGTCTGGATACGCTGGTCATCGGCCTCGGAGCATGCCGATAATGCCACGGCTACCACCAACAGGGGGCCGAGTATTTGAGATTTCGTCATTTGCAAAACTCCATTCTCTAGCGCGTTGCCGTTATCCTAAGATTAGAGCGCCTTGAAGTGGATGCAGTTCAGAAAAATCGTAACAGCTAGCTTCCTGCACCAGTACTTATTGGCAGCGTAGATGGCCCCCCCGAGCCCACCTCCTCCACAGCCTCAGCTTTATCTTTTAATGAGGCAGCCCCCTGGCGCTCGGCACCACCGCCATCAAACAGCCTTTCAAAACGCATTTGTGGATCTGCCCAGTCGCCACTGATACGATAGCTAACACTGGCCACTTTTTTCACCTGCTTTTTGAAAGCCTTACTAATTAGATATACCCCTGCAGCAGCCGGAAGTCCTCCTGCCAGTGCAGCGACCAGAGCAAGGTTATTACTTACCGGTAAAGTTGCCACTAGGGTAAGATCTAGGTCCTCGCGCAACAGATTCACCCTGCCAGCCATCTGCAGCTCACTGGTTGGCCCTTCCACTTGAATAGGCACCGCAATCAACAGCTGTCCATCCCCTTCAAAAACCACTTCCCCGCGAACCCGATCAAAGGCCATACCGCTCTTGTAAAGATCAGAGAAATCCAAGCGCAAACGACGCGCCCAGGTATCGAAATTAAAAAGAGATAACAGGCGCAACACCGTAGAGCCAGCCGTACCTGTAGAGCGAAGGAAACGCCCATCCCGGATATCAATCTTAAGCTCCCCAGAGAGCAAACTGCCTTTGACCAGGGCTGGAGATCCGTCCCAGCGCAAGGCGGTATCAAAGCTGGCGGACTTGCTCTCAATAAGAGGCTCATGTCCCATTGAACGCTGGATATCAGCGAGATCATCGGCCGCCACGCGACCAATAAACTGGGAAGAACTCTTCCCCTCGGCATCGCGCATCCACATCAACTGCGCACCAAGAGTTTCCCCACCTTTGCCGCGCCCTTCAATACGGAAACCACGCACACTACCGCGAATATCACTGACAACCAAACGCTCTTTGGAGGGGCGTACATTAAAGGACCAGCGCCCCAGCTCCTCATCACCAAGCTGCAAGCTCTCAGTGCTAAAATCAATAGCCGGCAAGACCTGGAAATCGAAATCTGCCCATGGATCAGGGGCCTCCTCAGCGAAGGGTTCCAGAGAGAAGGGGTCCTGCTGAAGCTCACTCTTTTTCTCAAGGGCAGGCAAGCGTAAATGGGCCAATTGCAACTTCAGAGGTGTCTCTCCACCCAAAGTGCCTTTCAATTCGCCTGCAGCCATCTCACTATCGAAATCCAGCTTCCAATCAGCCCCCACACCATTGCCAGTAACATGAATATGCTCAATATCAACAGCCCCCAACTGCAAGCGGTCGGTACTGAGATCCAGACTCACTGGTAAAACTTCGGCGGAAGCTGCTATTTGATCATCGAGATTTATGGTGGTAACCGGTTTGCCAGAGTCGAATACACTCGCCGCCTGCTCCTCCAGAACCTCAACTCCAGGTTTTAGAACACCATCTCCGGCAGAGGGGGGGGCTTCACGATATACACTCAGTAACTTCTCCCAGCGGGGTAGGTCGATATTGGAAATATCACCGGTGATGGACAACCCACGCTCGGCGGGGAGCTTAGCTTCGGCATTCAGGGCGATAGAGGCACGATCAAGTTCCCCTTGTACCAGCCAGAACTGCCCCTGGAGGTGTTCACCGTAGTTCAGGTGGAATAAACTGCCCTGGTCACCAATCGGCGCCCGCAGAACAAAATTGGTCTTTACTTCAGCGGGTTTACCTAAAGGTTCAGGTAAGTTGACATTGATACCCGCCAGGTTGGAGGTAAGCTCAAAAACTGCTGCATAGGGGGCTTCCTTTGCTTTGGCAGGTATAGTGATCAGGGCTTGGTAGTCCATATCGCCATCCAGCCATTTCAGCTCGGGTCGCTGGCTCCAGGTAAAAATTGACTCAATGTCGGCATTACCATCCACTACAACCTGTGTGTCCCTGGAAGCTCCCTTACCAAAGTGACGGATATGTGCGCTGACAGGTCTGCCCCAAAGTGTGCCGCTGACCCGTGTACCTGCAAGCCCTCTCTCGCTATCATAAATCACATCCCCAGACAGCTCCTGTGTCTGCAGACGAAGGTTCTTAAGCTCAAGCTCTCCATCACTTAACTGCAAATCTACATGCTGGCTGCTATTCAGGTCAGCTCCCCCCAAGGCTTGAGTCAAATTGAGCTGGCCGGCAATATTTCCCGCCAAATGCCAATCATCAAACCCACTACCCAACTGCTGACGCAGAGGGGACTCCCTGAGAAGCCGGAGGCCATCAGCTGCAGGACCGGAAAGCTGGGCCTGCACATCCAAGCGCGATCCCTTCCCGGCAAGGGGGGCAACTGCAACGAAAATATCGCTGGCATCAATGTTCCAAAGTTTGGCCTTTACCGCACCAACAGAAACAGCTCCATCATTCAGTAACAAGCGCCCATCGACATTTTTAGCTGAAGGCCATTCCTCAGCATACTTCAAGCTAGCCTCGGTAAAATCCGCTGCTAACTGTATAGTTTGGCGATTACGATGAGCCCCAAGAGCCTGCAGTGACTCCTCTTTTCCATCTGCTCGATAACTACTGCCTCGATAGATAAATGCAGCACTCTCCACTCGCCCGGAATTTCTTGCACCCAGTCCTTTATTGAGCCAGTCGCGTAGATCCTTACTAACAGTCGTTGGTACCAACTGTTCCTGGGTAGTAACGGCAGCATCATGTAAAGATAGAGCCAACACTAGATCTGTCGGTCGGCTCTGAGCTTTGACAGGCAGGGATAACATAAACTGGCCATTAACTTCCCCTAAAGCACCATCAAGCCGTAGAGGACCAGACAATATGCTGATCTCGTTTGCATCCCTGTCCAGGTTCCAAGCCACAGTGCCACTGGCCTGGTCAAATGAAAAAGTATTTCGATATAAATTTGGGAAGTGTGCGGTAAAAGCTGAGCCATCTAGCTCTACCCTGCCATTTGCACCCTCAAGCTCAAGGTAACCAGTCAAATTGGTAATCGCAGGAGCCCCCCGGAATGCCTTGGCTTGTACACCCTTCAGGTTGGCCTGCAAACTGACCGCCCCCTCCGGGCTGCGCAACAGCTGGACCCGGCGCAACTCACCTCCAGGCTCCAAGGCTCGCAACCAATCATCAGCAGCCCCTTCGAGCACATCCAGGTTTTTGAGAATATCGCTCCAGCCCGCCAGATCGACAACATCGGCACTCATAGATAATCCCTGCTGATCACTGCTGACCTGCAAATTGAGTGGCGGCATCTGCAGATCCTGCCAATCGATCTGGATGTCCTGTAAAGCCAGGCGCCAACGTTCACCGGGCAGCCAATGTCCAGATAGATCGCCGGAGAAAGCCCGCAGCGGTTTCATAACATGGTCATTTGCGATAGTGGCTTCTGCACTGTCATCTAGTACGCTGTCCAGCTTCTCGACTTGGGCGAGGTCTAATTGCCCCACCAGGCGATAGCCATTTTTGGCATCGCTGTGAAGCCACAAGCGACCATCTGCCCATTTGCGCCCATGCCAGTGAAAGCGATCCGGCAGTGGAGTCAGTTCATGCAGAAGGGTAACGATATCTTCATCCAGTAACAGCTCATTGAGCTGCATATAACCACGCAGGGAGAAGCGCTTTTTATCCCGAGGGTTACCGCGCCCCTCAAGAACTAATCGCAAGGTTTCAGAATGCGTATCCTCAATCTCTCCCTCACGGGAAATAAACGCACGGGCTACGAGGCGGTGAAAATCACCCTGGTTTTCAAGTAGTATCTGCGGCAGGTTAATCTCGGCCAGCTGGTCATCGGGGAGCCGAACCGTGATTGCAGCATCCTGAATTTGGATCTTGGGGCTGAGCTGGAACAATCGCGCAGGATCCGCTGCCTTGGGGTCGGCAACCACCCTACCATCAGGCTTCAGGGAAATATCAGGAAAGCCATCCAGGCGCCACTCTCCCTGTGCATTCCGGCTGAGGCCGGCGGCGAAAGTGTGCATTTGAAGATCTTTCCACACCAATTCGCGATTCCAAAGGCTGGCGAGCAAGTCCAGCTGGAAAAGGCCGTGCCCCATTCGCAGCTCACCATTTTCCCCCAAGCGTAAACCATCTAGCTGCAGTGCTACCTCCAGGGCTTCCCAGCGCAGGGAAATCCGGTCCATTTGCACCGTTACCCCTAGCTGCTCTGACAGCCAGCTGCTGATCTGCGGTCTGTACTCTTCGACCTGAGGGGACAACAAGCGGCCGGTCTGAACCAGGATCGCCAGGGCAATAACCAGGCTAACCGATAGCAGCCAAAACTTGCGGGCGAGCCAGCGAATCACAACCATTACCACCCTCCCCTGAGCGCACGAAGACAATGAACACCGTTGCATTCATTGCCAGGTATCAGAGGAAAAACAACTGGTAACTCACACAAGAACAATGTCGTACTGCTCCTGGTTATAGATAGGCTCAACCTGAAACTGTATAGGACGGCGAATAAACTCCTCCAGGTCGGCAACATTAGCCGACTCCTCATCGAGTAAAAGGTCTATGACTACCTGACTTGCCAGCACCATAATTTTTTCGCTGTCGTAAGCGCGCGCCTCACGGATGATCTCACGAAAAATTTCAAAACAGACTGTTTCAGCACTTTTCAATGTGCCACGCCCCTCACATACTGGACAGGGCTCACAAAGTATCTGCCCGAGGGATTCACGCGTGCGTTTGCGCGTCATCTCAACCAAACCCAGCTCTGAGACACCGGTGATACTGGATTTGGCATGATCCCTCTCCAGTGCTTTTTCAAGTGTTCGCAATACCTGGCGTTGGTGCTCGGGGTCCTTCATATCGATAAAGTCGATAATGATGATGCCTCCTAGATTACGCAGTCTCAGCTGCCGGGCAATTGCGGTCGCCGCCTCCAGGTTGGTCTTGAAGATAGTTTCTTCCAGATTTCGATGGCCGACAAATGCGCCGGTATTCACATCAATAGTGCTCATCGCTTCCGTTTGCTCGACGATAAGATACCCACCTGACTTCAGAGTCACCTTATTTTGCAATGCGCGACGAATTTCCTCTTCCACACCATAGAGATCAAACAGTGGGCGCTCACCGGGATAGTGTTCCAGACGGCCAGCGATTTCCGGTGCATATTTGCCGGCAAACTCCGCGGCGCGACCATGTGCCTCGCGGGAGTCTATACGAATCTTCTCTGTATAGGGACGCGCAAGATCACGCAATGCGCGCATAAACAGTGGTAAGTCTTCGTAGATTACCGAGGGGACAGGGCGCTCGTTGATTCGCTGATCCAGCTCGCCCCACAACTTATAAAGAAAGGGGATATCCCTGAGTAACTCCTCTTCACTCACTCCTTCAGCCACGGTGCGCAAAATAAACCCGCCATCTGCTGAAAGCCCGTCTTCGGCAAGACGAGATACAGCAGCTTCTACCAATTGGCGCAAACGCTCACGCTCACCCTCATCCTCAATACGATTGGAAATCCCAATATGGCGAGTCTGGGGCATATACACGAGATAGCGCGCAGATACTGACAAATGAGTGGTTAAGCGCGCACCTTTACTACTTATCGGGTCTTTGACCACTTGCACCACCAGGGACTGTCCCTCGCGTACCAAAGCGCGGATATCTGCCACTTCGGCATCCCGCGCTTCCATCCCCTCATCATCTAAAGGGGCTATATCTGAAGCGTGGATAAATCCAGCCCGCTCCAGCCCAATATCCACAAATGCGGCCTGCATACCTGGCAGAACCCGAATCACCTTGCCCTTGTAGATATTGCCAACTATTCCTCTTCGCGCGCTACGCTCGAGATAGACCTCCTGCAGTACGCCATTTTCCACCAGGGCAACGCGGGTCTCTGTAGGTGCAACATTGATTAAAAGCTCTTCACTCAAGACTGGTTCTCCTGCCAGTAAGGGATACCCGCATGCTCAAGCATGGGAACCAGTGCCTCCAGGGGCAACCCAACCACATTGCTATAACTACCGCTAATAGACTCAACCAGTGCGGCGCCCATTCCCTGGATACCATAGCCTCCGGCTTTATCTTCAGGCTCACCAGTACTCCAATAAGCTTCAATCTGCGCCTTCGACAAGTGACGAAAGCGCACCCGTGTTTCCACCACGCGGCTAAACTGACGCTCCCAACTACGCAGACAGATCGCACTCAATACCGAGTGTTCAGTACCGGACAAAGACAACATCATGGATTCAAAGTCAGCGTAATCCTTCGGTTTCTCCAGCACCTTGTCCCCGGCGAGTACCACCGTATCAGAGCCCAGGGCCCATACACCTTCCACGCCCCCCAGGCCAGCAGTAGCCTTATCGTGGGCCAATCGCTGAATATATTCCTGGGGAGTCTCAGCCAACTGCTTTTGCTCGGGAACAGCAGGTGTTAACTGGGAAAAAGAGACGCCTATCTGCGTCAAAAGCTCGGCGCGACGCGGGGAACCCGAGGCGAGCAGGAGACGGTTTGATGTGGTGGTATTTGTCACTGTACTACATATTCCCTGTGGGCCAGCGGCTGATTATAGCTATATCGATCGAAAAATGATCAATTTTTTACATTGATTTACAATCTGACGGTTCAGTCAGCGAATGTGAAGGCGATTACAAAGGCCTCGCAAAGGAGGGGTAACACAGGGCCACAATAATGCCGTAGTAAGTGCGGGCCATAGGAAGGTCAGTCCAGGCACTGTTTTTCCCTCCAACCCATGCACCCAGTTTCCTACTACCTGATTAATACCCACCAGGACAAAAACCCACAAGAGTTGTTGAGCCGGGTTGAAGACCCTTGTGCGCTGGTAGGTCAAAAGACTGAAATACGCCAATACAGCGAGGGCCAAAGCATGGGTACCGAGACTTGCTCCAGTTACCAGATCCTCCAGGATTCCCACCAGCCAAGCAAAACCCACACCGAGAGACTGGGGCATCCGCGAAACCCAAAATATGATAAGTAGGGCGGGAAATGCCGGGCGAAACCAGAGCCACTGTTGAGGCAAGGGCATTACTACCAGCAGCATTGACAGAAAAATGGTAGCGGCGATAAACCAGCGGCTACTCGCTTGCAAGGCCCTGCCCCCTGTCACTGATAACCGCAAGCACAAAACGACTGCGGTTCATGCGGCCGCGGGGCAACACTTCAGCCTCCGCAAAAGGCTTGCCCGGGTCACGAGTGACCGACATCACTTCTCCAACCGGGTAACCTGCCGGAAAGCGACCACCAAGGCCTGAGCTCAGTAGCAGGTCTCCCTCGCGAATATCACTGGTATTGGCCAGGTGACGCAGCTTAAGCCGATACAGATCCCCAGTACCTTCGGCTACGGTACGCATGCTGTTGCGCAACACCTGTACCGGGATGGCGTGGCTGGAATCTGTGATCAACAGAATCCGGCTAAATGAATTTC
The DNA here is from genome assembly GCF_000380565.1 of Microbulbifer variabilis ATCC 700307. Lineage (GTDB taxonomy): Bacteria > Pseudomonadota > Gammaproteobacteria > Pseudomonadales > Cellvibrionaceae > Microbulbifer > Microbulbifer variabilis. Next base: position 231,086 of record NZ_AQYJ01000024.1, on the reverse strand, counting down.
CGGCTTCAATCACCTGCCCGAGCAAGCCGCCTGCATCCATCACCGGTGTGCCCACATCGACACCGTCATCCCTGCCTTTATCAATAAGCAGGACATGCTCCAAGGGGTCAGGGGACACGCCGATAATCTGGGCGACCAGCACACGGTCATCAACCATCTCAGCCGAGTTCATCAGCTCCTTGAGCTGGGTATTTTCCGCCTTTACGGCTGCTAATAACTGGCTGCGTTGCTCCAGCAATAATACCTGGCGCTTGAGGCGGTCATTTTCTTCGAGCAATTCATCACGGGAGCGAAACTGCTCACCGGCCCAATCAGTCACTCTCTCAGGGGTACCGGTAATCCAATAAAGAGGGGCGACGGCATCGAATAGCCGCTCACGGATAGTGTGGAACCAGTCGGTAGAGTAGCTGATTACAAACAGGGCGATTGACAAAACAGCCAAAGTAATCAGGCGGGTCTCTTGGGAGGGGCCGCGGGTAAATAGCGGTTTCAAGGGCAGCCCCCTTTATAAAGATCAATGCTTATTGTTCTCACAATATATATCGGATGTCACTGAAACGTGAAACTAACTGCCAAGACGGCCCCGCTATTCTCATCGGAACACTGCCTCGACCTTACTTGACTTAGTTTGACATCAGATACAAACGGCTGCGATCCAGCATATCCAGGGCCTTACCGCCACCACGGGCCACACAGGTCAGAGGATCATCTGCAACAATTACCGGCAAACCGGACTCCTCCATCAGCAATCGGTCCAAATCGCGAAGCAAAGCACCGCCACCGGTCAACACCATACCGCGCTCAGCAATGTCCGAAGCAAGCTCGGGGGGCGATTGCTCCAGAGCGCTCTTCACTGCTTGTACAATACCAGTCAATGGCTCCTGCAGGGCTTCGAGAATTTCATCTGAATTGAGGGTGAAACTGCGGGGCACCCCTTCCGCCAGATTACGACCACGCACATCGATCTCACGTACCTCACTGCCCGCATAGGCACAGCCAATCTCTTCTTTGATGCGCTCGGCAGTGGCATCACCAATAACGCTGCCGTAGTTACGACGCACATAGTTGACGATGGCCTCATCAAAACGATCACCGCCAATACGCACTGAATCAGAGTAAACCACGCCGTTCAAGGAGATAATGGCAATCTCAGTGGTACCACCACCGATGTCTACCACCATGGAACCACTCGCCTCCTCCACATTCAGGCCGGCACCGATTGCTGCGGCCATAGGCTCTTCAATCAGGGACACCTCGCGGGCGCCAGCACCAAGCGCAGACTCGCGGATCGCACGGCGTTCCACTTCGGTAGACTGGCAGGGCACGCATACCAGCACACGCGGGCTTGGGCGCATCCAGCTGTTTTCATGCACTTTTTTAATAAAGTGCTGCAACATTTTTTCAGTTACCTGGAAGTCGGCGATAACACCATCCTTTAAGGGGCGGATAGCAGTGATATTACCGGGAGTTCGGCCGAGCATACGTTTGGCTTCTACACCGACGGCCTCAACGATTTTCTGGCCATTGTAATGACGAATAGCGACGACTGATGGCTCGTCGAGAACTACGCCGCGATCGCGAACGTAAATCAGCGTATTGGCGGTTCCCAGGTCAATGGAGAGATCACTGGAGAACATACCCCGCAAACGTTTAAACATGGAATTCGATTACCTTGTACTAATTGTCAGCCCCCAGGTCGGGCACTGCGGGCGCGGCTTATTTTATGGATATAAATCCTAATTAGTCCGCGCAAATAATTCTGAGTTCCGAGCCGCATTTCGAATCGGAATTTACGCAACACACCGGAGTCTCTCACCGCCCGGCAGGATTCGGCAAACTCTAACAATGGCGCCGGTTCAGAGCAAGGCTGAAGCTGGACTAATCGATTGCAATAATCCCGAGTTGCCAGGGCCGATGAGAATAACAGCATGTTGTGCTAAATTTGCCGGTTCTGCCCGGCATGCGTCTGGGTAAGCATTGATTCGCAACTCAAGCTGGAGGAGTTCCATGGCCGTGGATACACAAACCGTAGAAAAGCTGGCCGAGCTAGCCCGCATCGCCATATCCAACGCAACCATAGAGGAAGTCAGCAGCCGCCTTGGTGACATTCTACAACTGGTAGACCAGCTGCAGGCCATCAACACCGATGGTGTAATCCCCATGGCACACCCCCTTGATGAGGTGCAAACCCTCCGTGCCGATGCGGTAACCGAAACCGACCAGCGAAATAGTTTCCTGTCTTTGGCCCCTCAGTCAGATGAGGGGCTCTATCTGGTACCCAAGGTGATTGACTGAGCCGGGACCCATCACTTCAAAGCCCACTCGAAAGCCAATCATCTGATCCCGCCAAAGCCTTAAGGGAATATCATGCATCAATTTACTATCGCCGAGATCATTCGCGGATTGCGGGGTAAAGAGTTCTCCAGTACTGAGCTTACCCAACATTTGCTCAAGCGTATCCAGCAGCTGGATAGCAACTACAACAGCTTTATCACTGTCACTGAAGAGCTCGCCCTCAACCAAGCTAAAGCGGCCGACGAGCGCCTCGCTGCCGGGGAAGCTCCTGCCTTGTGTGGCGTTCCTATCGCACACAAGGACATTGTCTGCACCAAGGGCATTCGCACCAGCTGCGCGTCAAAAATGCTGGACAATTTTATTCCGCCTTACAACGCCACAATCGTGGAAAACCTGAATTCGGCTGGCACCGTTACCCTGGGCAAAACCAATATGGATGAGTTTGCCATGGGCTCCTCCAACGAAAGCAGCTACTATGGCGCGGTAAAAAATCCCTGGGACACTAATTACGTACCCGGCGGTTCGTCAGGCGGCTCAGCAGCCGCAGTGGCAGCCCTCCTCGTCCCGGGAGCCACCGCTACCGATACCGGCGGCTCTATTCGCCAGCCAGCAGCATTGACCAATACGACCGGCTTGAAACCCACTTATGGCCGTGTATCCCGCTGGGGCATCGTCGCCTATGCCTCAAGCCTGGATCAAGCCGGTCCTATCGCGCGCAATGCAGAAGACGTAGCCTATTTGCTATCCGCTATGGCCAGCCATGATTCAAAAGATTCCACCAGCCTGGATCGCCCCCAAGCGGACTATACCGCGAGACTGAATGATTCCGTCACCGGGCTCAAAGTTGGTGTACCCAAGGAGTACTTCGGCGAGGGGCTCGATGGTGATACCGCTGTCCGGGTGCAGGATGCTCTCAAGGAATTTGAAAAACTCGGGGCTGAATTGGTCGATATCAGCCTGCCGCACACTGAGTTGGCAATTCCCGCTTATTACGTCATCGCACCGGCGGAAGCCTCTGCTAACCTGTCCCGCTTCGATGGTGTGCGCTATGGGCATCGCTGTGAACAGCCCTCCGATCTGCGTGATCTGTACATGCGCTCCCGGGGCGAAGGCTTCGGCGAAGAGGTCCAACGCCGAATCCTGGTGGGCACCTATGCCTTGTCAGCCGGCTATTACGATGCCTACTACAACAAGGCCCAGCAGGTACGCCGCCTGATCAAGCAGGACTTCATGCAGGCCTTTGAAAAAGTGGATGTTATAATGGGACCCACCACCCCCTCCCCCGCTTTCCAACTGGGTGCCAAGAGCGCCGACCCGGTTGCTATGTATCTGGAAGATATTTATACCATCGCCACTAACCTGGCAGGCCTCCCTGGAATGTCTATCCCCTGCGGGCTTGTAAATAATATGCCTGTAGGTCTGCAGATCACCGGAAATTACCTGGATGAGGCTCGCATGCTTAATATTGCGCACCAATATCAGCAGGTAACAGACTGGCACAAAGCCAGCGCCGTATAAGGAGAAATATCGTGGAATGGGAAATCGTTATCGGGCTGGAAGTTCACGTCCAGCTCTCCACCGAATCAAAACTATTCTCCGGTGCGAGCACCCGTTTTGGCGCCGCCCCCAATACTCAAGCGTGTGCTGTAGATCTGGCCATGCCCGGTACCTTGCCAGTACCCAATGAACAAGCTTTTCGCTATGCGATAATGTTTGGCCTGGCAATGAATGCGGAAATTAGCAAACGATCCGTTTTCGAACGTAAGAATTATTTCTATCCAGATCTACCCAAAGGCTATCAAACTACCCAGCTGGAACAGCCCATCGTCGGAGCAGGGGAAGTGGAAATTCACCTGGAGGATGGAGGCAGCAAAAAAGTGCGCTTGCACCATGCTCATCTTGAAGAGGATGCAGGTAAATCCCTACACGAAGATTTCCATGGCATGTCTGGAATTGATCTCAACCGAGCCGGAACCCCGTTGATTGAAATTGTATCCGAACCCGATATGCGAAGTGCTGCCGAAGCAGTTGCTTACCTCAGGAAAATTCATAGCATCGTGACCTATTTGGGAATTTCTGATGGAGATATGTCCCAGGGCTCCCTACGCTGTGATGCCAATGTATCCGTGCGATTAAAAGGTGAGGAAAAACTGGGCACCCGCACCGAGCTAAAGAATATCAACTCTTTCCGTTTCGTTGAGCGGGCCATCAAAGTGGAAGCAGAGCGCCAGATCGATATCCTCGAAGACGGCGGCAGTATCGAGCAGGAAACCCGTCTCTACGACGCCGACAAAAATGAGACCCGCTCTATGCGCAGCAAGGAAGTTGCCAATGACTATCGCTACTTTCCCTGCCCGGACCTTCTGCCGGTAGTACTCACCGAAGAATATATTGAACAGCTGCGCAAGGAACTGCCGGAGCTGCCGGATACCAAAGCCGAGCGTTTCCAGTCCGAATTCAATCTATCTGCATATGATGCCGATCAACTGACCCAGGATCGCGACAGTGCGGAGTATTTCGAAACTGTATGTAAGTCCTGCGGCGAACCCAAGCTGGCCGCCAACTGGATAACCGGTGAGCTGGCTGCGCTGCTAAATCGCAAGGAAATCAGTATTGCCGAGTCCCCCGTTTCCGCTACACAGCTGGCAGGCCTAATTACCCGTATAAAAGACAACACTATTTCAAGCAAGATTGCCAAGCAGGTGTTTGAGGCAATCTGTGAAGGTGAAGGCAGCGCTGATGACATCATTGAAAAACGCGGCCTGAAGCAAGTATCTGATACTGGCGCCATCGAAAAAATGGTGGATGAAGTTATCGCCGCAAGCGACGCTCAAGTGGATAATTACCGTAGAGCTGACGAATCCAAGCGTCCCAAAATGATGGGCTACTTTGTTGGCCAGATCATGAAAGCCTCCAAGGGTCAGGCAAACCCACAAATGATCAACAAAATTCTCAAGGAAAAGCTGGACGCCCTGCTTTAATTATTAACCCTTGAATACTTGAGCTGGGTAACATCCCGGCAGTAAAGACAGCAGTAAGGAAAAGATTTTGAGCCAGAAAAAAGACAAGCAAAAAGTTCTCGGGGAAGTTTTTGATACGGAGCGTATTGCCGGCTTCCTGATTGGAGAAGCCCCCAAGGGAGTAAACCTCGACTACCACCTGCTTGAGCGTGCTTACCGCAGTATGAAAGCAGAGAGCTTTGCCTCCTTTGTTCAACTATTTCTTGCCGAAGGGAAAGACCTCAACAGCCCTGGCCCCGATGGTAAAACCCTATTGAGCCGAATTAAAGAGCACCGCCAGGGTAAAGAGTACGGTGAAATACTGAAAGCCGCCGGCGCTGAACAATAAAGACTATCGCCGCACCGGTAAGAGGTAAATTTATGACTTCAAACCCCATCCACGGTATCGACGCGCTAGTGCGCGGTGTGCACCTGATAACCCGGCGCGAACTGCGCCCTTTTATCCTGGTTCCATTACTGATCAATCTGGTGCTGTTTATCATTATCAGTGGCATCATGATTTCGCAACTGGGAGGACTCAGCGACTATATTGGCAGCCTGCTATCTCACACCCCTGTCGATACCGCGAATATGTCCTGGTGGGAAGCAATCATGGCCAAAGGTGCCGCCTGGGCCGCCAGCATTTTTCGCTGGCTTGCCTGGATTATTGCATTCCTGGTGTTGTTTCTTTTTTTTCTTGTTTACGGTTATCTGTTTGCTGTAATTACCAATATTATTGCCGCACCCTTCAATGGTATTCTGGCTGAAAAGGTAGAGGAGCTTCTCACCGGAAAGACACCGCCGGCAGAGCCGTTACTGCAAATGATTTGGCGCACCCTTGGCCGAGAACTGCGTAAGCTGGGCTACTTTATATTCTGGGGGCTAATTATTTTATTGGTGGCTACGGCCACCAGTTGGACAATTATTATCCCAGCAGTATTAACTGCTGTCTGGGGTGCCTGGTCCATGGCCATCCAATATGTGGACTACCCCCTCGACAATCACCAACGGCCATTTGATGAGCTTAAAAGTGTCTTGCGCCGTCGTAAACTAACCAGTCTCACATTTGGTGGCACAGTGATGTTGGCAAAGATGGTGCCGATCCTGAATATCTTTGTAATGCCAGCAGCTGTAGCCGGTGGCACTGCACTGTGGATTGAACGCCTGCGACAAGAGGGTGATCCCGGTACAGATAGCTTCCCTACCCAACAGCAAAGCAACTCTTCAAGTAAAAGCATTACTTAAACTTTAGCCTCAGGGGCTCGATACCGAGCCCTGAATCAAACCTCTGCAGCATCCCTATTTACCTTTCTGAGCACTTTTTTCTTTGAGCTAAGCGATACTAGGTCTTTTGCATCCGGGCAATATGTGCTGTCTAAACACGTCAATGAGGCAACCCATCCAATTCTTCCAGGACAGGGACCATAAATTTCCAGCTAGCAGTGTCTGAATTCGGTTTACTAACAACGCATCGTATAAGCCCACGGGACCCTTAATGCCTGCCACAAATAGGTAAGGAGTCCCTGCCGAATACTTTTCTACACAGATTTAGCTCTGAAAAGTAGTCATAGTAAATCTCGATATTTTCATTGAGGTTGGGAAAGCGCACCCAGAATGCTCCAATAACTTACTGGAAGAGCTTAATTTTAAACCGAGGCGCTCAGCTGAGAAGATCTCAAGGCGCTGATTCAGGTAAAAGGTCAATCGGCCATTTTTTTGCACACGTCGATGTAGCCATAGAAGTTTCCTCTTTTCCCTAAGGATAGAAACTCGACTCCCTCACTTCTCAACTGCTGTAAATTCTGCTTGAGGATGTGCTGTAAAAGCTGGACTCAATTTTATGGATGAGGGGAGAGAGTCCGCATTCGCACTATAACAATTTCATGTAAGGGAGAAATTTTCGAATGCTGACACGCCCCAGGGTCAACTGCACCCTGTGTGTTATTGGAGCAACAGTATCCAATTTAATTCAAAAACAAACTTAAATGATTGAAGAGGGCTGAAGACGCACAGCTATTATCCCAATGCTAATCCTACCCGCCGATGAGACAGTATCTCTGTAGACTCATGACAGCAGTAACTTTATTACTAGCGGGCATCAAGGCCTAACCATTGGGGATACTATCCATCATCTGCGGGACCAAGCGTATTGAGCCAAAAGTGCTCAGGTGATCATCATCACGATACAGGGGCTCCCCATCAACCTGAATCTGGCATCGAGATGGACATAATTCTGGCACCAAGCTTACGCGCTCTATCTGGAACTCCTTTCCCAGACTATTAAAGATTCTTGTAACTCTCTTATTACGCTCTTCTACATCTCTCTTGGTCGGAGCGCCCTGCAGTTGTGCGCCGATAAATTCGGCGCTGGCGATGGCAAGCGGAACAGAAAAAGAAATTTCAGGGATTCCCTCTACAATTATTACCTCACGCCCACTCGCACGGATACGAGCAACAGTCTGATGGAGACCTTGGGCAACCAGCTCAAAATTATTCACAGAAGCTCCTCCAGAAGAGGGCTTTTCATATGCCGTCTTTGCCAACCCCATTACTGCCGGCGGGCCACTTTCACCGGCGGAACGACTCCCCTCCACTACCAGCGCCCACCGCGCCACTAAAACTACGGTCTTCACATCCTTTCGCTGTTCCAGCATCTCCATTATTTGGGCATTAAAAGTATCGCATCCATGCATAGCGCCCATCTCTAGACGAACAATACCAAGGAGTGGCGCACAGGCAGATTTTGCAGCCACAATACCGCGATAACCCTTTACTTTCAGCCAGTGCTCAAAACCAGGCAGAAACGCACCTGCATGGGAATCCCCCCAGAGCAGGTAATCCACTGAGGCTCCACTGCTCGCCTCACCCAATTCACAGAGCCCTTCTTCAGGTAAACGCTCCATACAACGACGCTCTTTAGACGTTCGTTCTTTGGCATTTTGATAGGTGGCAAATAATGGCTCGGGAAGACGGGAAGGCACACCCTTTTTGACATTGATTACCAGGGAGACAGAAACGATCAGCATCGCCATTACACCGAAAGTGTTTGCCAGGCCACGTTTTGATACCCCTCGCGCGGAGGGCTGGCGAAAAGGTGCTTCCACAAACTTCCAGCTCACCCAGGCAAGCCCCCCCGACACCAGGATTGCCTTTATGGCTATTTCAAATGGAAGCTCAGCCGAGCCATTTAAAAACCTAAACAAAACCAACACAGGCCAGTGCCAAAGGTATAGAGAGTAGGAAATCAAGCCTACCGAAACCAGAAGCCGCGACGATAGAAGAAAGCCGGCCACTGTTAGTCGCTGACTGCCGGCCCAGATCAGCGTGGCAGTGCCCACACAAGGCAATAAAGCGGCAACACCCGGGAAGGGAGTAGAGGCATCAAATAAAAACACGCTGGTGAGGATCATTAAGGTGCCGAGCGCCCCTGCCAGCTCCAGAAGCCAAGCCCGCTTCACATTCGGAAATGCTCCCAGTGCTACTAACGCTCCAATCCCCAACTCCCATATCCGAGTTGGAGTAAGGAAGTAATTAGCAAAAGGTTGTGCACTGGTGGCCCAGATTGAAAGGCCGAGAGAAAGCAGTGATATTCCCGCCACAACAAGCCACATCGGGCCGCGCCCTCGGGCAGCCAAGAGACATATTAAAAGAGGGAAACCCAGGTAAAATTGCTCTTCAACCGAGAGGGACCAGGTATGCAGGAGAGGCTGCCAATCTGCGCCAGCCCCAAAATAATCCTCTGTGCTCTGCCAAAACCATATATTCGAGACGAACAGGACTGTAGCGAGCACCGATTGAGCAAGCTCTTTCAGAGGCTCCGGCGGTAAAACAAACCACCCCACCGCAATCGTTGTTATTAAGACAGCAAAAAGGGCAGGTAGGATGCGACGGGCGCGCCGTTCGTAAAAATTTGCCAGGGAGAAGCTACCTGCCTCAACCTCCCTCACCAGGATACTGGTAATCAGGTAGCCAGATATCACAAAGAAAACATCGACACCGACGAATCCACCTGAAAACCCTTCTAGCCCTGCATGGGCAAAAACTACCGGCAGAACCGCTAAAGCGCGCAACCCGTCGATATCGCGTCGATAACCAATACTACTCAAAACCTTGGAACCACTAACTCTCAGTATCGATAGATATGCTTTGTATTGGGTTTTAACGCCTTAATGCCGGCGGTGGCGACGGTGACCTCCGCTACTGCGGCTACCTCTATCCTCACGGCTTCGCTGAATTTTCACTCGCGGGGGCTCTACCAATAGTTCCTCCGGCGGCACTTCACATTTCAACTTTTGGCCCAACAGTTGCTCAATCGGCTCAAGGCGCATGGCATCATCTTCACAGGCAAAGCTGATAGAGGTACCTGTTTTGCCCGCCCGGCCTGTACGACCAATTCGGTGCACGTAATCTTCCGGCTCCTCCGGTAGAGTGAAATTCACCACATGACTGATACCATCGATATGGATACCACGTCCGGCAACATCTGTTGCCACAAGGACTTTGGTCTTGCCCGACTTAAAGTCGTCAAGGGTGCGCACACGTTTGTTCTGTGCGACTTCCCCTGAGAGCAAACCAGCAGCAATACCGTGGGCAAGGAGATGTTCGTGCAGTCGTCGGCACTGGTCGCGGCGGTTGGCGAATACAATCAGACTATCGACTTCCTCGCGCTGTAGGATGTTGTAAAGCAGCGCATATTTTTCCTCACTAGCGGCCAGGTATACATGCTGCTCCACACTGTCTGTGGCAACCCGCTCAGGCTCGATTTCCACAATTACCGGATCATCGGTCCACTGCTCAACCAGTGCATCCACCTCGGGCGTGAAAGTGGCAGAAAAAAACATCGTCTGGCGATGAGTTTTGCGGGGAGTTTGGCGCACAATTCTACGAACCTGGGGGATAAATCCCATATCCAGCATGCGATCCGCCTCATCGATTACCAGGACTTCTACCTGATCCAGATAACAATCGCGATTACCGACAAAGTCTAGCAGGCGCCCAGGCGTGGCAACCAGGATATCCACCAAACGCTCATTCAGGTTGCGCTGCTGTTTGTCGTAATCCATACCACCAACCAGGGTATGGATTTCCAGGCCCGTGTACTTACACAGGGCCTTGGCGTCATCAGCGATCTGCATCACCAATTCACGCGTAGGTGCAATAATCAGTGAACGGGCCTCACCGGCATAGCGCTCGCCTTCGAAGGGGTGGCGAAGTAAGTCTTCAATGACAGTAATCAGAAAGGCCGCCGTTTTACCAGTACCCGTCTGCGCCTTACCGACTAAATCGTGACCATTCAGAGTATGCGGCAGGGAGCGCCCCTGGATAGGGGAGCAATACTGGAAGCCCAGGTCGTGAATTCCCCGCATCAGTTCCGGGGGCAAACCCAGATCGTGAAAGCGTACCTTGCCCTCTTGTTCAGGAACCTGGAAGTCATCCAGTGACCAAGGTGTCACCGCAATCTCCACCTTGGGTTTGCGACTGCGCTGGCGCCCCTTGTGGGAAGCTTTACCGCCGCTCCGGCGCGACCTACCCTCGCCCTGACCAGACTTGTCCCGAGCAGAATGGCCTTTTGAGGCGCGATCCGCTGGATTCTGGTCATCTTTGCGGCGCTTGGAGCGCTCATCTCCCTGGCGTGGGCTCTTATCCTCTTTAGAGGAGGAACGACGGAACAACTTTCCTATCAAGTGAAATACTCGCTCAAATGTTCAAATAATCGGCGAGTATACCATCACTCTAGACGGATTCCCGCCTGCTAAAATGGCGGCACAGCCAATAATCAAGGCTGGCAAAGCGCCCGGCCCCGCTGCAGAGCAGCGCCAACAACATAATGAAATAGGTTGCGGAGAATTCAATACCGTTCTTCAGGACAGTGATACTGCCCGCCTCGGATAACCATTGATAATTACCATGCTCCTTCAACAGCTCAACCGCCCTTTCCTTACGGGTAATGGCCTCATCAATCAAATCCTCACGCCATTCCCAAGGAGCCACTAACGTCTTATCCGGCAGGGCCGACCAACCATTCTCCCAGTGCGCGGTGATCGCAGCCACTGCCATTACAAACATCAGTGGAATCGCCACCACGCGGGTAGCAAAGCCAAACAGAATGGCAATACCACCAAAGAATTCAATCAGCGCCGCTGCCCAAGCCATAAACATTGGCGCCGGCAGGCCCAGGCCCCAGTCAGGATTGCCAAACCACGCAGCCACCTCATCAATACTGCCCATTTTGTTGAGCCCGGCCAAAATAAATATGGGTGCCAAGTAGATTCGTAACGCTAGAGGCCCAAGCCAGTCAATCTTGTGCACGAAATGCAAAAAGCAACCGTACCAGTTGCTCAGGGTATTCATCGCACCACTCATTATCATCACTCTCTTTGCTGTATTTGTTCACTTTAGTCGAGCGAATACGGCATCTCTTACAAGAGAGTCCCTGCCACAGCCAACTATGCTTGTTCCTTCAATGGCAATATGAGGACAGTTGGGTGAACACCTATGTACTTGTCCACGGTATGTTCCTCGGGGGCTGGTGCTGGGCCCGCGTAGTACAGCACCTGATAACCGCCGGGCACCGGGTTTTCACCCCCACGCAGACAGGTTTAGGCGAACGACACCATTTGCTATCCCCATCCATAGGGATGGATACGTTTATCCAGGACCTGGTAAATGTGATTGAATTCGAGGAGCTGGAACAGGTTATCCTGGTAGGCCACAGCTTTGGCGGCATGGCCGCTACTGGTGCCGCAGATGCCATGCCGCAACGTATTCGCCGCCTGGTCTACCTGGATGGCGCTATTCCACTACCCGGCCACGCTTTTGCTGAACAGCTGCCAGAAAAAATACGCTCCCGGCGGTTAGCCGCGGCAAAAGAGACTCAAGGTACTCGCTGCTTTATGCCGATGGACCCGAGGTTGATGGGGATTAAGAAGTCACAGGAGCTAAACTGGCTGCGTAGGCATATGACACCACACCCGGTAAAAACCTACCTGGACCCAATCCAACTGAGCCAAGCCCCGGCACAAGGGCCGCCTTGTACATATATTCGTTGCACCAAGCCTTATTACCCCCCTGCCAACATCAGTGGCGAACAGGCACGCAAAATCCCCGGGTGGCATTACCTTGAAATTGCCGAGAGCCATGGCTGTATCATCAATGCGGCGCAAACAGTCGCCAAACTATTGCAGGAAATCCCCTCCTAACCGCTGGGCGAAGAACAGATTTCACCGTAGAATAAGCGACCTTTTTGGCGACGGGTTACCTGTGCTGTACTTCCCTTTCAGCCCCCCACCTAGCCTTTAAGGCCATTTGGCAAAGCCGGTCAATTCGATAAAAACTGTATTGCCACAGTCTTCTGGTGGAATTGGCTGGTATCTCACAGTTATCCACAGGCACTATTCCAAGAAATCTGGTTCACCCATTGTTTAAGCTTTATCGACGCGCCATCTCCACCGAATTATCCCACCTGACTACGCTGGGGGGACCACTAGTGGTCAGTAACCTGGCGGTAGTGAGTATGGGGGTTGTGGATACTATTGTTGCCGGCCGCGCTGGTGAGGTGAACCTGGCGGGCTTGGCGCTCGGCTCCAGCATCTGGGCAGTATGCGCTGTAACCCTGATCGGTCTTCTTGCCGCAGTATCCCCAGCAGTTGCCCACCTACGCGGCGGAAGAGATGAAGAAGGCTGTGCCAAGCAACTGCACCAAGCCCTGTGGATTGCCCTTATTGGCGGGATACTCGTACTTCTCGCGCTGCTTGCGGTCCCCATATGGAGCCAGTGGATTGATACGGAAGAACCAGTTCGCCAGGTTTTAGAGGGCTATATTCTGGCTCTCACCGCCGGCACGCTACCATTTGCCCTGGGCACCGCACTGCGCGGTTACTGCGAGGGTATGGGGCAGGTGCGCCCGGTCATGCGCATCTATTTAGCTGCCGCCCTGCTTAATATTCCGCTGGATATCCTCTTTGTGTTTGGTGCTGGCCCCATTCCCGCCATGGGCGGCGCTGGTTGTGGTTGGGCCACCGCTGCAGTCAGCTGTCTTATTGCCCTGGCACTGTTCTGGCATGCAGGTAATGATCCGGTTTATCACTCCTTAAAGCTCAGGTTAATACCTGATAAACCCCATTGGCCAACCCTGCGTCATTTGCTCGCGGTAGGCCTGCCTGTGTGCGTGGGCGCTGCTGGCGAGGTAACATTCTTCGCAAGCTTGACAGTTTTACTGGCCCCCTATGGTGCAGCCATCGTAGCTGCCCACCAGATCAGCATGAATGTCGGCTCGATTTTTTACCTGGTGGCACTGGCACTAGCGCAAGCACTTAGCATTCGAACAGCGCATCTTCTCGGCCAGGACCGCCCAAAGCGGGCGATGTTTACTGGCAAAGTGGGCATCGGTACCGGTGTAATCTATGCCTTGGGGACCGGTTTGCTGTTAATTACTCTGCGCAGCCTGTTTGTACAAGCCTACACAGATAATGCGGAAATTATCGCTGTAGCCACAAACCTGCTGTTGCTCTGCGCCGCTTTCCAGTTGGTGGATGTCGTCCAAGCTATGACTTGGGGAGCACTTCGGGGTTACAAAGACACCAGGGTTCCCATGTATGTCCAACTTTTCTCCTACTGGTTGGTTGGCCTCCCCAGCGCCTACTGGCTGGGAGAAAATTTCTGGGGTGTTTACGGCTACTGGACCGGTGTGTGTATTGGCCTCGGAACCGCTTCAGTTTTAATGATACTACGATTTAGGCATACCAGCCGTGTAGCGATAACACGCGCTAGATAGCCCCTGTAGTTGGCGATGTATCACATTCTCAGGGAACGCTTTGACTATACTGGCGCTCCAAGTCCCCAAGCGTGCTGAACACCAGCCAATAATCAGCACAGCCCGCCATACGAAGTTGACCGGAGTACCGAATGATTTTGCGCCTCTCCCTGACCAGGCCGCACCGCCTGCTTAGCCTCGCCCTATTTTTTACCTCGACCCAGGCCACAGCCCTGAGTGAGGGTGATAAGGGACAGGAGCAGGCCGTGCCCAAAGCGGAAAACTTACAACTGGATCAGCCAGTTATCTCAGAGCTAGGCCCACCGACAGGAGCCAGTGATGACGACAACAGTACAGAAACTGTACCGGCAACTACAGGGAATGAGAAAAGCGCGGAGCAGCAACCTCTGCCACAGGCAGAGAATCTGCAGCTGGATCAACCAATCGGCGAGCTCGAAGTTACCCCCACCACCAAGAAAGAGCCGGAAACCAACCCCTCTGCTCAGCCAGTATCCAAGGCAACCCCAAGCTCCCAGGGAAATATTTCCATAGAGGTAGAAAAGGCCAAACCCCTTCGCCTGCTCGGCGCCGAGGTACCTCCAGCCACCTCCACTCGCCTGGCTTGGTCACCCAGCCAGCATTTTGAGGGGGTTTACAGCCCTACTGCTGTACTCGTGGTCAATGGAGCAAAGCCCGGACCGGTACTCTGCCTTACCGCTGCGGTTCACGGAGATGAACTAAATGGTGTCGAAACAGTGCGCAGGGTTATGTATGACCTGGATGCTGAGCAGCTAAACGGTGCGGTTATTGGGGTACCTATTGTCAATTTACAGGGTTTCCACCGCAGCTCCCGCTATCTCACGGATCGCCGCGACCTCAACAGGCATTTTCCCGGTGATCCCAATGGCTCCTCCGCTTCTCGCATTGCAAATTCTTTTTTTCACGAAGTGATCACCCACTGTAATGCAGTGGTTGATCTGCACACAGGTTCCTTTTACCGCACCAACCTGCCCCAGTTACGCGGCGACCTGACCAATCCAAAAATTGTAAAAATGACCAAGGGCTTTGGCTCTACCGTGGTACTGCACAGTGCCGGGGCCAAGGGCACACTGCGCCGAGCAGCCGTGGAGGCGGGCATCCCCACAGTGACCCTGGAAGCCGGCGCACCCATGGTCCTGGATGAACGCTCTGTCAGCCACAGTGTGAAAGGCATTCGCACCCTGCTTAACCAGCTGGGAATGGTAAGTAAGTTCCGCCTGTGGGGGGATCCTGAGCCCGTGTATTACAACTCCACCTGGCAGCGGTCCTCCAATGGCGGCATTATTTTCAGTGAAGTTCAGCTGGGTGAGTTCGTACGCAAAGGAGACCTGCTAGGTACAGTCACCAACCCCATTACCAATGTGCGTACCGAGATACGTTCAGAGCACGACGGAAGAGTACTTGGTATGGCTCTGGACCAGGTAGTGCAGCCCGGATTCGCCGCCTACCATATCGGCATCCAGGCCCCTCAGGAGCAGATCAGCCAGCCTCAGGAAGTTGTCGCGGAAGGGCCTGCCAAGGAAAACACCCACAACAAAGCCAGCAAAGCTTCAGCAGCTGCCCCCTCTACTGAAAACCCAGCGAAGTTGCGGGGCGAAGAGGACTAAGCGCCGCTGACATTATCGATAATAGTGATACTTTCCTGCGCTATAGGCTCCGGCTGCAGGGTAATATGATCAATACCAAAGCGCTTGATCAGGGTCTCCCGCAAGCGCTCCAACACCGCCGGCCAAGCCTGCAGATCATCCACCACAATATGCGCCGAAAGAGAGATGGTACTGGAGTCCAGCCGCCAGATATGCAAGTCGTGTACTGAACGCACTCCGGTAACCTGCACGAGGGTCTCCCCCACTGTTGGCAGGCTCAGTTCACGCGGCACCCTTTCCATCAAAACATCTACAGCATCGCGCAGCAGGCGCACACATGAAATCAGAATCAGGAAGCAGATCAGCAGCGACAACAAAGGGTCAATCGGCACCCAGCCAGTGAAATAAATCACTGCCCCCGACGCTAAAGCTGCTATTGAGCCCAGCATATCTCCCATCACATGTAGCAGTGCGCCGCGAATATTGAGCGTGCGCTCCCCCCGTAACAATACCCAGGCCGCCAGGATATTGATCAATAGGCCTGCTGTAGCTATCAGCATCACGGTGCTACCGTGTACCGGCTGCGGGTTACGCAAGCGGTTGATGGCCATAAAGGAAATTCCCACGACAATCAGCAGCATAATCAGACCATTGGTCACTGCCGCCAGTACTTCCGCACGCCCCCAGCCAAAAGACAACTCACGGTCCGCAGGCTTCTTCGCCAGCACCGCGGCAATAGCTCCAAGCGCCAGGGCAAATGTATCTGTGAGCATGTGGGCGGCATCCCCGAGCAGAGCGAGGGAACCCGACAGCCATCCTCCGATGGCCTCAACAATTGAAAAGCTCAGTGTGAGAAGCAAGGCAATAACGAGTGGGCGCAATGCACCATTGCCGTTGCGGTGGTGGACGTGATCGTGCATAGACTCCCTCCCTATCAGTCCTCCAGACTATTTTTTAGTGCCGGGCCACAGCTACTTCCGACCCAACGTTATTCTCTCCCAGCCGGAATAATCCCTGCGACTTTCAACATCCCTATACCCCGCTGCAATAAAAATCTTCCGAACGGATTCCGCTTGCTGCCAACCATGCTCTACCAACAACCAGCCATCTTCATCCAGAAAATCTCCGGCTTGCTCAGCAATCAGCTCTATATCTGCCAGCCCCTCCCGTTTTGCCACCAGGGCCGAGCGCGGCTCAAAGCGTACATCCCCTTCTACTAAATGGGGGTCGGCGGCATCAATATATGGGGGATTGCTGACGATTAATGAAAAGTGCTGCGGTGGCAATTGTGCAAACCAATGACTCTCCAAAACCTGCACATTACCGAAGCCAAGCCGTTTACGATTACTCTCAGCCAGTGCCAGCGCCGCTGCAGATTTCTCCGCAGCCACAATTTGCCAGCCAGGTTTTTCAGAAGCTAACGCCAGTGCAATAGCTCCAGTACCGGTACCCAGGTCGAGCGCTCGCAGTGTGCTCTGAGGGCAAAGTGCCAGGGCTGTTTCCACCAGCAGCTCGGTATCAGGGCGGGGAATCAAGGTAGAGGCATCGACTTTTAAGGTGAGCGACCAGAACTCCCGCTCACCGGTTAAATGTGCAACCGGCTCGCCGTTTTTACGCCGCACAAGCAATACGTCAAACTCAT
The DNA here is from genome assembly GCF_000380565.1 of Microbulbifer variabilis ATCC 700307. Lineage (GTDB taxonomy): Bacteria > Pseudomonadota > Gammaproteobacteria > Pseudomonadales > Cellvibrionaceae > Microbulbifer > Microbulbifer variabilis. The sequence goes on along the minus strand of NZ_AQYJ01000024.1, from coordinate 213,773 downwards.
ACTGCTCGGCAGTAGTGAGTTCATATTCTGGCCATGTATAGAGCCAGGTGCGCTCACGGCCGAGAATATGTGCAAGCAGCACTTCTATATCGAGACGAGCCGACTCGCTATTAGTGAGTTCAACACTACGGGCGAGATTGCCCTTCACACTGCTCATAGGAAAACTCTACCCAATAACGTCACACTGAACTTCAACTACTGCCCCATAGCTGCCAGCTGGTCCGCCTGGTGCTCAGTGCGTAGCGGGCCAATCACCTCCTCCAGAGCACCCTGCATCACCTCATCGAGTTTGTATAAGGTCAGGCCAATACGGTGGTCAGTCACCCGCCCCTGGGGATAATTGTAAGTACGGATGCGTTCGGAGCGATCTCCGCTGCCAACCAGACTCCTGCGCGCATCAGAAATTTCCTGTGCGGCAGCGGCCTCTTGTTCACTGGAAAGCTTGGCCTGTAAAAGCGCCATCGCCTTGGCTTTGTTTTTATGCTGAGAGCGTTCGTCCTGGCACTCAACCACAATTCCGGTGGGCAAATGGGTCAGGCGCACAGCGGAGTCAGTTTTGTTTACATGCTGGCCACCGGCACCCGAGGCGCGATAGGTATCCACACGCAGGTCGGCCTTGTTTATTTCAATAGCATCGCGCTCATCGGGCTCAGGCATCACCGCCACTGTGCAGGCGGAGGTGTGAATACGCCCCTGGGATTCCGTTTCCGGAACTCGCTGCACACGGTGAGCACCGGACTCAAATTTCAGCTTGGCATACACATCTTCACCGGCCACTCTAGTGATAATCTCCTTGTAGCCTCCATGCTCGCCGGCATTCTCACTGACGATCTCAATACGCCAGCCCTGCTTCTCCGCGTAGCGCGAATACATGCGAAATAGATCACCAGAGAAAATTGCCGCCTCGTCGCCACCAGTGCCTGCACGAATTTCCAAAAAGACATTTTTGCGATCATTGGGGTCGCGGGGTAGCAGCAAAGTCTGCAACTCACGCTCCAGGGGTTCCACCTGGGCCTCGGCCTCGCGCAGCTCCTCCTGGGCCATTTCACGCATTTCCTGATCGCTCTCATCGAGCATCTCCTGCGCAGCTGCCATATCTTCTTTAAGCTGTTTATAGCGGCCATAACATTTGACCACTTCTTCCAGCTCGGAGTATTCCCGCGATAACTCGCGGAACTGATCCTGGTCGGAAATCACACTGGCATCACCTAGCAGCGCCGACACTTCCTCGTGACGTTCCTGCAAGTTTTCCAGTTTATTCAGTAGCGATTCTTTCATCTGTGTTTTTTCTCTGATTCGATATCGGCAAGGTCATCCAACCCAACCACTTCGCGGGCAATGCGCAGCCGCTCCAGGTCGCCTTCAGCTGTCGCTTTTTTGAGGCTGATCGTAGGCGCATGGATTAATTTATTTGTCAGTGAGCGGGCCAACTGCTCCATCAGGCGGCGAGGATCCTCACCCTTATCCAGTTGCAAGAGTACCCTTTCTAATTCAGTACCGCTGATTTGCTGTGCACGCTGTCGATAGCTGCGGATGGTATCCACTGCACCAAGCGCCCGACTCTCTTTAGAGAATTCTGCCGCGGCGACTTCAATAATTTCTCTCGCCGCCTCTGCCGCCCTCTCTCGAGAGCGCATGCCCTCATCAATCACTCCGCGCAAGTCATCTACGGTGTAGAGGTATACATCATCGAGTTCACCAACCTGGGGCTCTATATCCCGCGGTACCGCTATATCCACCATAAACATCGGGCTGTGACGACGCTTGCGCAAAGCCGACTCCACTGCTCCCTTACCCAAAATTGGCAGTTGGCTGGCAGTAGAGCTAATTACAATATCCGCGCGGGCAAGATGTTCGGGAATATCGGCAAGCAGAATCGCTTCAGCACCAAAATTCTCTGCCAGCAACTGCGCACGACTGAGGGTACGGTTGGCCACAATGAGTTGTTTGATGCCCTGATCCAGTAAATGACGCGCAACCAGCTCTACTGTCTCGCCCGCACCAATCAAAAGTGCGGTTTGCTTTTTCAGATCGGTAAAAATGCGTGAAGCGAGAGAAACGGCAGCATAGGCCACAGACACCGGGTTTTCGCCGATAGCCGTTTCGGTACGAACTTTCTTTGCCACAGTGAACACGCGCTGAAATACCCGGTGCAGCTCACTACCCACACTGCCAGACTCCCTCGCCACAGCATAAGCAGACTTGATCTGGCCAAGGATTTGCGGTTCGCCCAGAACTAGTGAGTCAAGGCCGCAGGCAACACTCATCATGTGGCGAACCGCCGCTTCCCCAGTGTGGGCATAGCTGCAGCCCCTCAGTTGTTCGAGCGGTATCTGGTGGTATTCTGCCAACCACCGCAACAGAGGCTCCGCCTCCAGGTTCCCGTAGATTTCGGTGCGGTTGCAAGTGGATAGAATCGCAAGCTCCCGGCAGTCGAGCGCTTTGCGCGCATCCCCCAGGGCACCGGGCATCACCTCGGGCGCAAAGGCGACCCGTTCGCGCACCTCTATCGGTGCACTATCGTGGTTGATCCCCAGGGTAAGAATTGGCATAGAGTTCCGTCGGCTATAAATCTAGGAGTACATCATCCGTATAGGGGGCGCATTTTCACGGGCCGCCGCTTTGCTTGCAAGGTCGGGAGACGGTTTAATTGCGCGCTGATTTGACTTAGCGGACCGGGACCCAGCGTCCAGAAGCGGATTCGCGACTAGAATTATATGGCGATAATCGTTTAAAACACGCCACTCGTATACAGCTTACGCGCCGCAGCAACGTATGGACACGATCTATGCTCCCACCCCGACAGCCCGATTCAAATCATAATGCCTCGGCCACCCTGCTTCTGACCATCTGCCTGCTGCTGGCAGCCTGTGTCCAGGTTCAGCCCCGAGAGGCAGCTACTGATGCCAAATCACCACCAGTGGCTCAGAACCTAAAAGAGGATGGCGCCGACGCCTCCCCAGAGAGCGAACCCCGCGCTTTTCCTATCGATACCTTCTACACACTTCTGGTGGCTGAAGTTGCCGGTATTCGTGAACAGTATGATGTAGCACTGGCCAACTACTACCACCAGGCAGAAGTTACCAAGGACGCCGGCGTCGCCGAACGAGCCACACGTATCGCCCGTTTCCTGAATGCCCGTCAGGCTGCCCTGCGCTCAGCACAGCTTTGGGTTGAGCTGGAACCAGACAATGCCGATGCCCAATTGGCGCTCACTGCTGAGCTAACTCTTGCAGGAGAACTCTCAGAGGCCATGGTCCACGCGGAGCAGGCTCTAAAATTGGGAGGCAAAGCACCGCTGCAATCCCTCGCCGCCACAGCCATTGGCCGTGAAAAGCTCGACGATCAGATACGCGCAGAATTTGCCAGGCTGGCGCGGGCGCACCCAAACAACGACGAAGTGGCACTGGCCCATGCAATGGTGCTACGCGCTACCGAGCAATACAACCAGGCACTAGTAGTAGTGCGCCGTATCCAGGAGAGTCATCCAGACCAACTGGATGCTCCACTGTTACAGAGCCATCTGCTGGTGGACCTGGGCAAGCGGCGTGAAGCCATTGAGCTCCTGGAAAAACTGGTCAGCGTGCACCCCAATGAGACTCGCCTGCGCCTCCAATATGCGCGCCTGCTAATACGCGAAGACCTTGCACTGGCGCGCCAGCAATTCGCCGAGCTGGTCAAACAACGACCTGAAGACGGCAACCTAATCTTGTCACTGGCCCTGATTCAATACGAAACCAATCAGCTGGATTTGGCCAAACCACTGCTCGATAAACTTCTGGAGCTGGAACAACACGAATCAGCAGCACATTTTTATCTTGGCGGCCTGGCCGAAAAGCGAGGAGAGATTGCCACTGCCGTGAAACACTTCCGCCAAGTGGAGCCCGGCAACGATTATGTGGAAGCCATTACCAAAGGCACAAAGCTGCTCGCAACCAGTGGCAAGCATGATGAAAATGAAAAGTGGTTTACCAAACTTCGCCAACAACACCCTCGACAGGAAGAACATTTTTTCCTGATGGAGGTCGAATTGTTGCGAAAAAATGATGAACCACTAAAAGCCCTGGAGCGGGTTGAGCAGGGACTAAAAGTAATGAGTGGCAGTGGTCGTTTGATGTACACGCGTGCACTTCTCAACGACCAACTTGGCAATGCCACTGCCTTCGAGCATGACCTGCGCAACTTGCTGGAGCGCGACCCGGAAAATGCCACTGTACTCAATGCCCTGGGCTACAAACTGATTGATGATGATGCCCGCCTCCAGGAGGCTTTTGAGCTGATCAGTAAAGCGCTGAAACTGGAACCCGAAGATCCAGCCATTATCGACAGCATGGGTTGGGTCCAGTACCGTCTCGGTAATTTTTCTGCTGCGGAAAAGTATTTACGTCAGGCTATGGACAAACTACCCGATCACGAGATTGCTGCGCACCTGGGAGAAGTGCTCTGGGTACAGGGCGATCGTGAAGGAGCTTTAAAAATCTGGAGGGATGGAATGAAGCTCAACCCCCAGAGCAAAATTATTCCGGCCGCAATGAAGCGTTTACAAATTAAAGAAACACTGGAACAGCATGCATCTGACAACTGAAACCACCGTTACACGAAAGTTCTATTTTTTACTGGTGGCCACCCTCGCTCTATTGGTGTCAGCCTGTGCAGGGCAAAAAGCCAAGGAACAACCGGCAGCCGATACCCCACAAGAAACTGCAACACCCACATCGGTGGCACAGCTTAAGCAGTGGACGATTAAGGGCAAGCTCGGGGTGCGCTCGCCGGCCGATAATGGCAGCGCCAACCTGACATGGCAGCAAAGCGGTGCGCAAAACTTTCGTATTCACCTGAGTGGCCCGCTTGGTGCCGGCACTACAGTCATTTCCGGCTCCGCAGGCGGCGTCAGCTTGGTGCGCGGTGATGAGGCTCCGGTTGTCGCGCGCAACGCAGCCCAACTCACTGAGCAAATCCTGGGTTGGCCACTGCCCGCCAGTGAAATGTTTTACTGGGTACGAGGTCTGCCTGCTCCCGGGCCCAGGGGTGCAGAAAGACACAATGATCAGGGACTGTTGCAAAGCCTGCAGCAATCTGGCTGGACCCTCAGCTTTAGCGACTATCGTCAAAATGGGCCTTTCACCCTGCCCACCCGCATCAAGGCACAAACCAACGCCGCCGCCGGACCCGTGAATGTAACCCTGGTTATCAAGGACTGGGGTTTTTAAATGCCGAAACCTCAGCATGCGGGTATCATGGGCCAAACAAAGCTAACCGACCCAACCACCACGCATGCTGAAGTTACCCGCCCCCGCAAAACTGAACCTGACCCTGCGTATTCTTGGCCGACGTGCCGACGGCTATCACGAGTTGCAAACCCTTTTCCAATTACTCGACTACGGTGACGAACTGGAGTTTTCTGCACGCGCTGATGATGTCATCAGCGTAGATGCCGGTGAACTGGATGTAGCCGAGCGGGACAACCTGGTTTACCGGGCTGCCCTGCTTCTTCGAAAGGAAGCCAAGCTTGCTGGTGAAAAATTGCCTGGTGCACATATTCGTCTGATTAAAAAACTACCGCACGGTGGGGGTATCGGCGGGGGCAGTAGTGACGCAGCCACTACTTTATTGGGCCTTAATCATCTTTGGCGCTGCAACCTGCCTATGGATACCCTGGCCGAGTTGGGCCGCCAACTCGGTGCCGACATTCCACTTTTTGTCCGCGGACATACTGCCTGGGCCGAAGGCGTTGGGGAAAAATTAACTCCTGTTATCACTGAAAAACGCCACTACTTGGTGGTGTCTCCTGGTTGCGAAGTGAGCACTGCAAAAATTTTTCACGATTCGCGTTTGACAAGAGATTCTGTCGCAATTACATTAGCGGCCCTTCGCGAGGGGCAGCTCACAGAAACGCCGCTCAGCAGTGAAAAACTGGAAGCTTTTTCCGGTAATGACTGCCAGGCACTGGTTGAGAGTCTCCACCCTGAAGTTCGCGATGCCAGAGAGTGGCTAGAGCAATTTGCACCAGCTCAACTCACAGGCACTGGAAGCTGTGTCTTCACCGCCTTCCAAACTGAGCAAGCAGCCAAATCGGCACTTGCCAGGCTACCGCGAAAATGGCAGGGTTTTATAGCAAATGGTATCCAGGTTTCACCTGTACACCAGAAGCTCGCGAAATTAACCTCAAGAGATTGAGGAAAAATACTGGGGCGTAGCCAAGCGGTAAGGCAGCGGGTTTTGATCCCGTCATGCGAAGGTTCGAATCCTTCCGCCCCAGCCATTTTCTTTTGTATGCTGTGGCGCAAGCAAAAACCGGTTCCGACATGTCTCAGCCGACACTGACCCAGCCGGCCCGGGCCATCCGCATAGGGCTGAGAGCAGCCTCCCCCCAATTTTACAGAGATGTCACAGGCAAGCTTTTTGGCAAACACCTTTCGACAACCTGGAGGCTCCCCAAAGCTAAGAGCAATCACCTGGATGACCAGGGCAAGCCAGCAATCTACTCCAACTTTGCTTCGCTCCCCCCTGCATTCCCGAGTATAAAAATGATGCTATCGCATCCCAACTTCTAGCGGAAAATGCGGGCATCTACACTTCAATTCACATCAAGACAGAATCAAAGGAACTCGCAGTGGCTGACTTAATGGTCTTTACCGGCAACGCAAACCCGGAACTGGCACAGAAAATTGTCGACCATATGGCGATCCCCCTGGGCGAAGCTGCGGTTAAGCGCTTCTCCGACGGTGAGATTGCAGTTGAAATTACCGATAACGTACGCGGTCGCGACGTTTTCGTTGTGCAGTCCACCTGCCAACCCACCAACCGCAACCTGATGGAGCTGATCCTTCTGGTAGATGCCCTGCGCCGCGCCTCTGCTGGCCGCGTTACCGCCGTAGTACCTTACTTCGGATATGCCCGCCAGGATCGCCGCGTAAGATCCCAGCGTGTACCTATTTCCGCAAAAGTAGTTGCCGATATGATGGTAAGCGTGGGCATCGACCGCGTACTGACTGTCGACCTGCACGCTGAACAGATCCAGGGCTTCTTCGATGTGCCCGTAGATAACGTATATGGCTCTTCTGTACTGCTCGACGATATCGAGCGCCAGAAGTACCAGAACCTGGTAGTAGTATCCCCGGATATCGGCGGTGTGGTGCGCGCTCGCGCAGTAGCCAAGAGCCTCGACTGTGAGCTGGCTATCATCGACAAACGTCGCCCGGCTGCTAACGTCGCAGAAGTGATGAACATCATCGGTGAAGTCAGCGGCCGCACCTGCCTGCTGGTAGATGACATGGTCGATACCGCCGGCACCCTGTGCAATGCCGCCAACGCCCTGAAAGAACATGGTGCGGAGAAGGTAGTTGCCTACTGTACCCACCCGGTATTGTCCGGTAACGCCATCAGTAACCTGAACAACTCCGTACTGGACGAGCTGGTAGTGACCGACTCCATCCCCCTGGGGGACAAGATGGAGAAGGCCCCGAAGATTCGCCAGCTGACCCTGTCCGCAATGCTGGCCGAATCCATGCGTCGCATCAGCAATGAAGAATCCCTCTCCGCGATGTTCCGTTAAGACCGGAATGGGAGTGCATACCAAATAAACACAGAGTGTCCCGCTATGCGGGGCACTTTGCCTTTGGCTCTGATTCCCGTAGAATACGCGCCCGCCCGGCACCGCCGGGCGATTACTTTTGGGCCCAACAGCCCAATTTACACAAACGCCAGAGCGGTCCGGTCGCAGGTCTCTCTGGACAGACAACCCGAGGTTTAACCCATGTCTGATATCAAACTGAACGCCATTGCCCGCAGCGATGAAGGGAAAGGTGCGAGCCGCCGCCTGCGTCGCCTGGAAGGCCGTGTACCCGGCATCGTTTACGGTGGTGAAGCTGAGCCGCAATCCGTATCCCTGCTGCAAAAAGACCTGTTCAAGGCCCTGGAAAATGAAGCATTCTTCTCTTCCATGCTGACCGTGGACATCGATGGTAAAGAAGAGAAAGTGATCCTGCGCGATCTGCAGCGCCACCCCGCCAAGCAGCTGCTTCTGCACATCGATTTCCAGCGCGTTTCTGCCAGCACCAAAGTACACGTTAAAGTGCCTCTGCACTTCCTTAACGAAGACACCAGCAAAGGCGTTAAAGCCGGCGGTATCGTTTCCCATACCCTGACCGAGCTGGAAGTGAATGCTCCTGCTGGCAAGCTGCCTGAGTTCATTGAGGTGGACCTGGCAGACCTGGAGCTGGATGGCATCCTGCATATCTCCGACCTGAAACTGCCAGAAGGCGTTGAGTCTGCAGACCTGAGCCACGGCGAAGACCACAACCTGGTTGTAGCGTCTATCCACAAGCCTCGCGGCGCCGTTGAAGCTGACGCTGAAGCCGAAGCTGGCGAAGGCGAAGAGTAATCGCCTTGGCTGCGGCACCGGATACCCCGATCCAGTTGATTGTCGGCCTGGGAAACCCCGGGCCGGAATACGATCGGACACGGCACAACGCCGGTGCTGATTTTGTTGTCGAGCTGGCCCGCCAACATGGCACCCAGCTCAGCCAGGACAGCAAATACCACGGCCTCACAGGCCGTGTGCGGATCGACAGCCGGGAAATCCGGTTGCTGATCCCCACCACCTATATGAATCGCAGCGGCCAGTCTGTCGGCCCATTGGCGAACTTTTTCAAAATTCCCCCGGAAGCCATACTGGTCGCTCACGATGAGCTGGACCTCGCCCCCGGTATCGCGCGCCTGAAAGCCGGCGGCGGTCACGGCGGACACAATGGCCTGAGGGATATCATTGCCGCACTGGGCAACAACCGAAACTTTATGCGCTTGCGACTCGGCATCGGCCACCCTGGCAGTTCGAGCGAAGTGTCCCGGTTTGTACTCCAGCGAGCTCCCAGAGCGGAACAGGAAACACTGGCTGATGCCATCGATCGCTCGATCGACGTACTGCCCACCGCCGCCACTGGCGACTGGGGCTCAGCCATGAAAACGCTGCACACCGCCAAATAGATCCCCCCGGGTAGCTTGCCTTTTGCCCCGGAAATCTCGATAGTGTGCTGCGCCAAATTGCCGGTATTTTCCCGACTGGCCCGGATCATTCAGCGGCCGCGCTACCCAGCCTGCCCAGACTTCCGCCAGCGCAATCACTACCGGACTTCAAACGCAATTAGCAGAGTGCGCGCTTCGCGCCTCAGGCAAACGGAAAAATATCACCATGGGTTTTACTTGCGGTATAGTCGGCCTGCCTAACGTGGGCAAATCCACCTTATTTAACGCACTGACCAAGGCGGGCATCGATGCAGAGAACTTCCCTTTCTGTACCATCGAGCCCAATGCCGGCGTAGTGCCGGTACCAGACACCCGCCTCGACAAGCTGGCGGAAATCGTTAAGCCACAGAAAGTTATTCCGACCACGATGGAGTTCACGGACATCGCCGGGCTGGTTGCGGGCGCCTCCAAGGGCGAAGGCCTGGGCAATAAGTTTCTCGCCAATATCCGCGAGACCGATGCCATCGCCCACGTTGTACGCTGCTTTGAAGATGACAACGTAATCCACGTGGCCAACCAGGTGCACCCTGTTGCTGACATCGAGGTGATCAACACCGAACTGGCCCTCGCCGACCTGGATACCGTTGAAAAAGCTCTGCAGCGCTTTACCCGCGCGGCTAAAGGCCAGGACAAGCACGCTATCAAGATGAAAGCGCTGCTGGAGAAAATCCAGCCGCACCTGGATGAAGCCAAACCACTGCGCTCCTTCGGCCTTTCCGAGGATGAGCTGGCAGACCTGCGCGAGCTGAGCTTGCTCACCGTTAAGCCAACCATGTATATCGCCAACGTGCACGAAGACGGCTTCGAGAATAATCCACACCTGGATGCCGTTGCTGCCATCGCCGCCGAAGAGAATGCGGTACTGGTGCCAATCTGTAACAAGCTTGAAGCGGAAATTGCCGAGCTGGATGACGATGAGAGACAGGAATTCCTGGAAGAACTGGGTATGGAAGAACCCGGGCTGAACCGTGTTATCCGCGCCGGCTACCAACTGCTGGGCCTGCATACCTACTTCACCGCCGGTGTAAAAGAGGTGCGCGCCTGGACCATTCCGCTGGGAGCTACCGCGCCGAATGCGGCGGGCAAGATCCATACTGACTTCGAAAAGGGCTTTATCCGCGCGGAAGTGGTCAGCTATAGCGATTTTATCAACAACAATGGTGAGGCTGGCGCAAAGGAATCCGGCAAATGGAGACTGGAAGGCAAAGATTACATTGTTGCCGATGGTGACGTGATCCACTTCCGTTTTAACGTCTAATACCCTCTCCCTTTTTCGCCTCCCCCCCAGAGGGGAGGCTTTTCCCATCAGCGTAGAAGCAATGGCGCAATCAAACTGGAAAGTGGGCCTGCCCCTGACCCTGGTCACCATATTTATGTGGGCGACGCTGCCCATCGCCCTCAAAGGGCTCCTCGGGCATATCAGCCCTGGTACCGCCACCTGGTATCGCTTTGCCGGTGCAGCTCTGCTCGCAGGGCTCTATTACGGCCAGGCGCGCGCACTAAACTTGCGACCACTATTTAGCCGCATACTCCTGCCATTCACACTGCTGGCTGTAATCGGCCTCCTGGTAAACTATCTCGCCTATGCCAGCGGGCTGAATTACATCACCCCTGGTGCCGCTCAGATGGTTATCCAATTGGCGCCCCTGCTTCTGCTTATCTCCAGCGTGCTCTGGCTGGGGGAAAGTTTTTCCCTTCGCCAATGGGGTGGTGTAGCTCTGGTGGTGATCGGCCTGCTACTGTTTTTCAACCAGCGCCTGGAAGAACTCACCAGTGGTGCGGGTGGAGACTATCTGCTGGGGCTTGGTTATATCCTGATTGCCGCTGTCACCTGGGCTGTGTACGGTTTCTTCCAGAAGAAAATCTTGAGCAGGGCAACACCTCAGGACCTACTGGTAGTGATTTATATCGCAGGCACCCTGTGCTTCCTGCCAATGGCCGATCCAATGAAGGTTTCCCACCTCGGCTGGCTGGAGTGGGCCCTGCTCGCCTTCCTTACTGCAAACACCCTGATCGCATACGGCGCCTTCAGTAAAGCCCTGGCAAATTGGGAGGCATCCAGTGTCAGCGCTACCTTGTCATTAGTGCCAGTGATCACCCTGTTGCTCAGTACGCTGATCAGTAGTATCTGGCCGGACTATATTGCTGTTGAGCCTCTGAACTGGATCAGCTGGGCTGGCGCCGTTGCCGTAGTAGCGGGTTCGGCATTTGCCGCTATCAGTTCCGGGCGCCACCCCAGCAAGCCCCTGGGTTCAGATAAAAAAAATCGCTAACTAACTGAAAAGAATACAAAAAAGGTGTTGACACACCCAGCCCATCGATTAATAATGCGCGCCCTCGGTAAGGCCGAGGCAACAAAAGAAATGGCAAGGTAGCTCAGCCGGTTAGAGCGCAGCACTCATAATGCTGAGGTCGGGAGTTCGAGTCTCCCCCTTGCTACCATTTCAAACCACAGAGACTATTCTTTGTGGGTCTTGAAACTGGGGCGTAGCCAAGCGGTAAGGCAGCGGGTTTTGATCCCGTCATGCGAAGGTTCGAATCCTTCCGCCCCAGCCATCTTCCAAAATTTATTCTTCAGGCCCAGTCCAGGGCAGCAACCCAAAAACTAGCGTGCTGATTTCAGAGTACAGCTCCATTCGCCTCTATCTAGCTAGAACAGTAACTACTTAAGACCCTGTACAAGCACCGGGTCGGTATCCACTGAACCACGCTCACCCACCAGATCCTGACAGCCAGCCGATAACTGCCTGTTCTGTTCCCGGCGCAACCCCAGAGCCCGCAAACACTCAAAACCCGCCAGGCAGATCAGTAATGCCAACAGCACCAGCCAACCACCATAACCGCGCATAGCCTCTTCCTCAGACATACAGGTCCACCCAAGCTGTACCACACACAGGAAGGCCACAATCAGAAGCGTGGGCTTGCGCCCAATCAGGCCAACCACAAAGACACCCAGGGGGGCGCCCAGAGCCACCACCGGCGCCGCTGCCAGCCAATTGCCAAATACACCCGGCTGCCAGTCTCCGACCAAAGACTTCACCAGTACCCCGAGCACAGAGCAAAACGCCATAATCACTACCGAAGTAGGGATAGCCACCTTGAGGTCTACGCGACTCAACAGCACCAGAGCTGCATAGACCAACATATCCACACCCACACCAGTGACTGCCACAACACTGAAACCTGCAAAGGCCCCCAATAACAAGCCCACCCGAAAATCTGTTGGGCACTGAGGGTCGCCCGCATGCTCACAGTCGGTGATCTCGCTAAGTCGGCACAAGTGAAATATTCCGAAACTGCCCCAAAGCACGGCGAAAGACAGTTTTACCCACAGCTCGGGAATCAGTGGTGCAAACAGCAGAATTCCTGCGGGTGTTGTCAGGAGTGCCCCCAATAGAGCTCCGCGCAACATGGACCATGCCAATTGCTGCTGCCGGCAAAGAATGAAGAGGCTCGCACTGACCATACCAATGGATTGCACAGCAAAGCTGAAATCACGACCGTGGCTGGCCGGCATATCAAACAGCAGCACCAAGACAGGAAACCCCACGGTACCGCCACCCATCGGCGTAGAGCCAGCCGCATAACTGCCAATCGCCATGGCCAATGCCATAGACCAGTTTTCCAGGGCCAATGTCAGATTGTCCCCTTGGACAATCAGAAATAGCCACACCCCGTAGAAAACCGCCAACCAAGCAAACCAGTAGCGGAGGGAAAGCCGCGCTAGGTATTTCATCTTATTATTCGCGAGCTAAAACGTCAGAGGGCGCTAATAGTGGTACGACAAGGAGAAGGGATCAAGGCGGGATACAGAATGCTGATAACTACATCCCGAAAATCTGACGACTATAGGCCGCCCGACAACCACAGCTGCCGGGCGGAACAGGATCAGTTCAGACGCTTCCGGCGAATCAGGCTTTGAACCTGCATGGAGGACATCATAGAAGCGTAGATAGCCGGCAAAGCACCGCGCTTACGCAACTCAAGGAAGTCCTCATCAGACAGATTGTTCAGCTTCTCCTCATCAACCACGAAGAAACCAGTCAGATCGTAAGGCTTATCATCTTCGCTCACACGCAAAGTCAGTTTTTTCTGGGTCAACAGGTCTTTAGACACCAGGAACTCAATAAACGACTCGGTAACCGCTACACGCTGGGCAGTTTCAATCACTGCCTGGGCACGGTTTTTCAGGTAGTCAGTCTGCTCACCTTCACCATCAAACAACGGCTCACCTTCAGACTCACTCAGCATATTGGAATCTTCATCGATACAGAGAACCGCCTGATCGGCATTTTCCGGATTTTTCACCAGCACGAACGGGTAGGTGCGAACTTGCAAAGGAACATAGCTGCCATTCCAACCTTCAGAGCCGGAGAACAGGTTCTCCCCCGGACGCAGACCAGTTAAGGCAACCACTTTAAACTGCTCAGTATTCTGATCTTTCACAAACAGGATCGGGTAGCTCTGGGCCGCCTGAACAATCTCTTGAACTACCAAAGGCAGAATGTGGTTGCCGCTGACATGGTCAAAAGTAATGTCTTGGGTGAGTTTCAGGTTGGCATGTGCCTTTTTATCCAAAGCTTTAATCTGTGCCATAAGTACAACTCCTAGCTACTTTTATAGTTACTTAATTTTCAGAGATACCCTAACGTACCACTTTATCGGCGCACTAACGATGACAAACGCTTTCCCGCCGTCGCCGGAAACCAAAGCCAGCATTAAACAGGTAAGCGAGCCAACAGGCAAACAAAGCCTGTTGTAAATGCCTTAAAGCAAAAACTAATCGATTATAGAGACTGTTTTCAAGACAGCAGTGCCAATAGTGGCTTCAGACCCCCATAGAAACGGGAAATAGCCAATAATGGCACCTTCTGATAAAAGCCCCTGTTGCAGGCACCTTCAAAATCTATGACGCACAGTATCCACAACAGCAAGGGGCTCCCTTAAATACATGGGAGGAACCTGACCGTCGAACGGAATCGATAATCGCGAGCCAGCTCATATCAGGGAGGAATTAAAGCTTAACCCTAAGCTCGTTCAGCGCTCTCTCGAGTACTTCGTCCTTATCAGAGCGCACCGTATCCAGCGTACTCTCAACCAGGATATCCGGCTTAATACCATAGCCAACAAACTCCCTGCCATCGGGGAAGGTATCCCGCTTGGTACACACCCTGAAAGTACCACCTCCTGGGAGGTCCACGAACATAGGTTGCCCCGTGCTGCCATAAGTTGGCTCACCCACAGTAGTAAAATGTTCGAGAGAATCTGCATATACCAGGAAGTCCTCAGCTGCTGAAACGGTATTTCGGCCGATCAACACATAGGTTGGCACTATGTGGTTACTATCCAATTTGGGCTCAACTATATCCCCGGAGTCTTCACCAAACTCCCATATAGTGCCTTCTGCATAGGGGCGATACTTCTCTAATTGCTCGAACTGATTGGCAAATGATCCCCAAGCTTTATAAGCCGCAATATGTTTGGGAGTTTTCCAAACAGAACCCTGTAAAATACGATCAGCCAAGTAAGAGATTATCTCTCCGGCATAAGCAGAGTTACCTCCATTATTAAAGCGCAGATCAATAATCAACCCTTTGGACTTAACAATCTCATCGTGGTGAGATTTAAACTGATCAACAACCTCCTGTTTCTCAAAAGTATTTAAAGCTACATAGGCTATATCATCATCAAGCCACTTAAGCTCAAATGGCTCGCCATTCGACTGAGGTTGTGTAATAGAGATGTAATCAATCTTCCTCCCACGCGCATCCCGTTTAACCTGAACCTCTTTCACTTTGCCGTCTGGAGTCTCAATAGTGAATTCTGCCGTGGTATCCGGTTTACCATCCAAGGCATCCCGAACCGCAGTACTCCAGAGAATATGCTGGGTCGAGCTGGCAATATAAGGCATTACCTGCTCCTTTAAATAGGTTTGAAGATCCTGCCCATTTACCGAAACGACAACAGAGCCAAGTGGAATCACGGACTCCACCCCCTTCTCGACCCCCGTAACTATTGCTTGATGGCCAGCTTCGGCCAAGCGAACAGCAGGCCAATCCAGGTACTTGGCTGACATACCTTTAGGGTAATAAATATTGGTATGGCCATCTTGCAGGAGTGCATTAAGCCGCTTTAGCTCACGATAATACTCATAAGTGTTTTCTGTAGCCAAAACCCGCGGAATAAATTCCTGATACCTTGCATCAAAGTCCAGTTCAGGAACCTGATCGAAGAAAGCGAAGTTATAGCTAACCTCTTTCCAGTAGAGAGATAAACCATACAGTTTTTCTGCATCGGATAAATTTTCTGTTACCTCATTAACGTTATCTGCGTATACAGAGCTGGTGGTGGTAACAGCAATTGAAAAGGCCAGAGCAATCTTTTTAAGCACAATAAAAACCCTAAATTTATTAGGGTTCCCATTTTATACATTTAGAAAAGTTGGTAAATGTAGACTAACTTAACAAGGCAACAATTTGTCGAAACCAGTGGTATGAAATGATCTTATTTGCCTCCTATTTATCCTTATCTGTTATTTATAACCTCTGGAAATCAGCGCTAGTACTTCTTTCACCACCATTTCGGGCTCATCATTTTGAGGATAGTGATAGCTCTTCTCAGTCAAAACAGCTTTACCCCGTGGAAACGCTTTGGCCCAATTTGAATGTAATTCCCCCCACCTATCCCGGGCCTCATCAGTAAAGAAAAGAAGAGGAGGGTTATCATACTTTTTAATGGAGGCAATTACTGTGACGGGTATATCGGGGATTTGTGGATAATCAGGTAAAGGGCGTTTAGACCAAAAGTCCAGGTACTGATTCGACATGCCGTTCTTCATATCATCCAGTTTTACCTGAGCAATTTGCTCTTCGGCCAACTCCAAATTCAGCGATCGCATAATATCCACATCATGCTCGGAAGAAGGCTCTATCAGCATCAACGCTGCCATTCTTTCAGGATACCGTGCGGCAAAAGTTCGGGCTACATGAGCACCATAGGAGTGCGCAATATAAGTAACTTTCTCTTTAACCCCCAAAGCCGCCAATAAAGCCCTGGCCCCTTGAGCATAATCCTCAGAGCTAAAATGCTTCTTAATGGCCGTTGATTTTCCGTTGCCCACACGAGAATAACGTATTACTCGTGCATGCTTCGCCAAGTCATCATAGATGGAATCCCAATCCTGCATCCCGGCCGAACCCCCGGCTTCGAGAAACAAGGTGGCCTCACCAGAGCCTTTGATCTCATATTCAATATGATATTCACCAACAGAGATTGTCTCTGAATTTACAAATGTACTTAGCGGCAGAGTAAATATCATTATTAAGAGAGCTACACGCATATAGAATTCCTATTTATTAAAATTCCCGACCTAGAATTAGTAGGGAGCTGCTAAGTTGCAGCCACCCCCTGCCCCAGGCGCGCTTCATTGCCTGGTCCAGGTTGCTCCGGCACTAGTTGGGCCAAACCAAGAGAGACCAGGGCCATCAAAGATCCGGCAAAGAACACCATAGCAGGAGAGGTCAGCCAGAGCAGGCCGAATAGAACCGGAATAATAACCGCTGCAACGTGATTAATAGTGAAACTAACACCCGCAGATGCGGCGATATCACGCTCATCCACAATCTTTTGGAAGTAAGTTTTGATTGCAATGGCCATAGAGAAGAACAGATGATCAATAATATAGAGCGCCGCAGCTACTATCGCACTCTCCACTAAAGCATAACCGGCAAAAACCAGTATCAAACCGATATATTCCAAAGTAAGGATACGGCGCTCTCCAAACCTTACGATAAACTGACCGATTTTTGGCGCGATATATAAATTGAGCAGGTGGTTTACTGTATAGAGCGCAGCAATTTCGCCAACACTATAACCAAATTTTTCCACCATTAGAAAACCGGCAAAGACAATAAAGATTTGTCGTCGCGCGCCGCTCATCATCGTTAACGCATAATAAAGCCAGTAGCGCTTACGTAGCACTAATTGCTTGCGCTGACTATGGGGTTGAGGAAACTGCGGGAAAAGTACCCAGGCAGCCAAAGCAATAAGAACAGTGACGCCACCGCCGATCATATAAACCCACGAGTAGTCTAAACCGGCAAAGTCCATCAGACACCAAACCAGACCATAGGCTAGAAGCGCTGCAAATGAACCTGCAGCGGCCATACGCCCCATCCAGATTGCCGAAGTCTTCTTTGGAAACCACTGCAAAGCCAGAGAGGTTTGCAGGGTTTCATAGAAATGAAAGCCGATCGACATCAATAATGTCGTGAGTAATAAACCTGTGAGAGATGGAAAAAAACCGGTCAGCATCACGCCAATCCCGGTCGCTACAAGTGAGAGAAGTGCTAAGCGCTGCTCCCGGATAAGTAGCAATACAAATATCACTGTAAACGCCAGGAACCCGGGTATTTCCCTGACACTCTGTAACAGGCCAATATCAGCTCCGGTAAATGAAGCCTTGGCTATCACAAAGTTATTAAGGAGAGTATTCCAGACAGAAAAAGACAGTGGCATTGAGGCTGCAAGGACTAACAGCAGAATTTCCGGTCGACGGAGGCGTTGTAACATGGCGGGACTCCTACAATAAGGGCAGCAATATACGCTATACCACGTTGACGTGTAAATTGAGGGTAATATGACTGCCAGGTACCGAAAAACCGCCTGTTAATTCTACTCAGCTGTAAAAACAAGACTCCTCTCAATTGAGCCCCACAAACTCAACAAGAACTCGCCAAATGGAACTCTGGAACTTTAGTCTCTCCTCGTGAATATAATTGGGTGTACCGATTATATTCCTGACATCTAACTGGCTGTTTGAAACCGCTCTTCTGCGAAATATCGATTTTGTAAACCTTTATAAATGAGCACCAATTATCACCTATGCTTTGACCAGGACTCAGCTCACATATATTTCCATGCTAGGGTATAAACACATAAATTCTCCTTGACGGCTTAATCATTGGAACTGGCATATGAATATCTACCCAAAACTTCATACGCTGTCACTAAAAATCGCTATCTGCGCCATTTATTTCTTATCTACTCCATTAACTTCTGAGGTACAAGAAAATAAACTGCCAGACAGGCTCAAGTTAAATGAGTGGAAAGTACCCTGGCAGGGGCTGCCCAGAGACCCCCATGTGGATAACAAACAGCAAGTTTGGTTCTGTGGGCAGGCCGGCAACTATATCGGTCGATTTACCCCATCCGATCAGCAATTTAAAAAATTCGAGGTTCCTGAAGGAACACACCCTCATAATCTGATAGTGGATAAACAGGATATGATCTGGTATGCAGGCAACCGCAATGCTCACATTGGGCGTATGAATGCAGAGACAGGTAAAATCACTCAATACGCAATGCCTAAAGGCGTAAATGATCCACATACACTGGTTTTCAACCATGATGGCAACATCTGGTTTACAGCCCAGCAGAGCAACCGCATAGGCATATTGGATGTCAATAGTGGAGAAGTGAAAATAGCCACACCTCAAACGGCCAACGCACGTCCTTACGGAATCAAGGTAGATTCACAAAATCGCCCCTGGGTTGCCCTATTTGGTACGAATAAATTAGCTTGGGTAGACCCTAAAACCATGGCGGTAAACGAAATCTCAATTCCCCGGCCGAACGCTCGGCCTCGTAGGCTGGAAATCGATACCTCCGACAATATCTGGTACGTAGACTATCCAGAAGGCTATCTTGGCAGATATACGCCCAGCACAAAAGAATTCAAGGAGTGGAAGCTCCCCACTGAAAACCCTCGCCCCTACGGAACCGCAATGGATAACAAAGGCCGGCTATGGGTAGCAGACACCGGCGATATTCCTAACATCATCTTTGCTTTTGATATAGAAACACAAAAATTTGTCAGCCAAACTACCGTACCCAGTGGAGGAAACATTCGATATATGTATTTCGACAACAAAGATGGAAGCTTTTGGTTTGGTGTCGATGCTGGGTTCTTGGATCAGGGAATACCAAAAAACTGAGCCAGTTCTAAGTTTAAAAAATATTAACCCCTTAACCAAGGGACCCTCTGTTGGTCAAAATAATTTTTTGAAAGTAGTTAAGCTCAAACTTTACTACCCTATCCAGTTATTTTATCTTCTTTCCAAATATAAAAATCACACAAGGAGATAAACATGCCAAACAATCCCATAGGAAACAAAATTTATCCAACTGGAGGAGCCTCGCCTTTAGTAGACGTTCTTATGAATAGAGGATCCGAAGGGGGAAACCCAATATATATTCACTACACAAGTCAAGCTGGGTTTAATCAGATCTTAATGATAGACAAATTTATTAAAGGAACCCCAGACAGGACACGCCGGGGTCTGTCTGCTAAAACTGGAGTTTATTTAACGCCTTCAACACAGTGCTTTAGCCCAAGCGATGCCCACACCCTTCTTTTTTTCTCAGAAGATAGATATAAAAATAGTGCCACTCATATGTTTATTTTTATATTCAAGCAAGGCGTTGAACTTGAGGATTATGCCGTTAGCTCCAGCAGCCCATATCGAGAACTAATTTATAGGGGAGACGTTGATTTTCGTGCAAACGGAAATGCAAAAATGCTCTACGGTGGAAGAAATCGATTTATTGATGGGAACCCCTGGAATTGAATCTACCAAAAAAATCATAAGCTCCGAGAATATCTCTCGATACAGGGCCAGCTTTCCGAACCTTATCGAGGGATTACTTTTCAACGGCTTGCAACCTTTGATTTAAGAATTACTAATCATCATAAAAGGTTTCCGTGAATTAATTAAGGAGACACTAAAATTTTATTTAAATCTTAACTACACAAAAAGTAAACATCAAAAAGTAAACATGCAGGTGCCTACTCTGGTGGAGGTTGCCAATTGATCACAGCGGGATAGGCCTTATTCTCGCATAACCAAATCACTGCTCGAACCCCAGGCCTAAGTCCTGCTTGTGGATCAGTCACTTTTCCCCAGTCACTCGCCAGAAACTCTTTCCCTTGTAGGCGGAACTGCCCTAAAAGTGCTTTCCAGCTAGGCATTGTCAGCACTAATGATTCTTTAGTGTCGTAATCAGTGGAAATCCATACCTTAATACTGTTTCCTTCACGCACCAATTTTGTCACCTCTCCCTGCCAGGAAGTCAACTGATTTCTATCACAAGTGACATAACCTGGCACAGCGAGCCTCTGGGCAGTTACCTTAGACGTACTCACCAATATCAAGGCACATAGGATAAATAATCGGATGCTGTTCATAATTGTCAGTGTATCGGGGGGAATAATCCCCCCGAAAAATTATTATAGGCCGCGATAGGTACTGCTTTGCTCATCAGCGCGAGTGGCCTGCCCCTCTGTAAATTCGTACATGCAGCTATCGTCCGTGTAATCCATAAAATTTGTAATCGGATCAAGACCGGCTGCGTTGCGTCCCCTTGTACAGGAATCCCTGCCTACTGGGCACCCATAAGCCGGTGACCTTTCTGCAGGAGTATCAGAGACATAATCCCCATTTCCACCACAGCCGCCCTGGAAGGTATGATACAAACCTAACCAGTGGCCAACCTCGTGTGTAAGGGTATCGCCCTCATTGTAAGGCGCAGCATCGCCGCCAGGCACAGAACCGGTTAAAATAACTACCCCATCATCCAGTGGATCTGAGGAATAGCTACTTGGGAAAGTTGCCCACCCAAGTAGGCCACCACCGATATCAGCCACATAGATATTCAGGTCTCCCGCATCACCAACACGCAATGAGCTTTTCATAGCGCGCTCTGCGGAGGAACCATAACCAACGTTATACCAAGAATTATTGGCCGTTACTGAAGTTGAAATCAGATTAAAAGTAAATGGTGTACTCGCATAAGCATCATTAAGCACCGCCATTTGCGAATTAATTACATTGCTGGGTAGCGAACCATTATTTGCGTTATCAGTAATAACATGAAAGTACACATCAATAGTTACAGAGCCAGCTGGACGTAGTGTATGACCTCCACTGCTTATATTACGAGACTGTCCACGCAGCGCAGTAAAATGCTGCTCTTTCAAAGCAGCCTCCTGAACAGAAGGATGATTAGTGCCACAACGTTTAAATTTAGCATTGTCATTAGCACGCTCAATCGAAGAATCACTCTCAGCAAAACCGACAGCAGGTGATATTAGCAAACACAAAGATAATGCAGCTTTTATTGAAGTTGAAAGATTAGCTTTTCTCATAACCGGAACCTTAATTTTTTTTATTAAATTGATAACCCCAGACAGCCCGATCACCTTCCACTCTCAAACCAACTCATGTCAATAGTACCAAATCTCAAAAGCGTGATAATGACATCAATTTCTTTTATAGGGCGGCAAGTTCGACATAAAAAACCACCCCCCCATAAAGCGGGAAAAAACCCAACCAACAAAGGAAAATAAAAAATACACCAATGACAGGAAAAATAGTTTCAAGAGAAATTATTTTCAAAGCAAAAATAAGGGACCTATTAAAATCGGCAAGCTATACCCAAAACAAATACAACCCTTGAATACAACACAAAATATTTAAACAACCATAGATATAAGAGCCACCGCAACTCCAACAAAAAGAGCAATTAAAAGGTGGGGCCAAATTCCAAACAAACAAAAATCTCAGCAATTATCATCACCTACCCCTTTGCCGTATTTCTCGGCTCTACACCAATTAACCTTTTTTATTGATATAAATGCTATTGAAATTGGCATATATTCGAAAACCCAGATATGCATTATCATTAGTGCGGCTTTAATTTTAATCGTGAATCACAGCTTATTAATGACAACCACAGAGATAACCAGAGTAAAATTCAAGATGTACGCTACTCCGGAAGAATACTAAGAAAGTGGTCTCAGCCAGAAGGATACATCTGAACTAGCAATGCAGGAGCTAGAGAGAGACCATAATGCTCATCGTAATTTAACAGAAAATACTTACTCCTTTGCTGCCTTTGTATTGCCATTCATATTGGCTTTTCCTTCCATAATTGCCACCATTTCCTGGATTCGCCGTAGCCAGACCTGGTCATACTGACCTACCGTACAGGCAACAACAATTTGCGTGGCTTATTTATGAGTTAGTCTTTTAGTGATGTATGGAATGGCAAGTTATTTAATTATTGCCTGGACCGCTTAATATATTATTGGACCTGAAAGGTTTAGCAGTTATTTAGGCCATCACTTACACAGCCAACAATCCTAGGGCCGTTCAGCTTGTTGTGCTGGAGCGGTAGCGAGTTTTAGAAATTTTCTAATCGAGAGACGACATGAATAAAAATAGGCGCCCAAATAATCTTATTCAATTTTATTAAGTTTTTTTCAGCATCAAAACTACGTAAAATCAATAGAATTTGATCAGCAATATGGGCCGTACTCGAACAAGCCTCTATGAGTTCATACCCCCAAATAACTAAAGATAACTAAAGATACCTAAGATCTTTTTAAATGACCCATTTTCTCTAAGGAGAACGTTAGCGTGAAGTAAGTACAGATAAAAGGCGCTGACCCAAGGTGCTACCAACACCAGGGGCCAGCTAACCAAATTGATAACCTACCTATCAAAGTGGCTATATGCATAGTACGCTAGAAACCTGCTCGTCTTCAATAAAGGCGAACACATTCAGTAGCTTGGAGCGATTTTCCAAGCTCTGGGAGCGTAGCGTCCGCCTTTTCTTATTTCACGCCTACCGTTCTCGTGCCCCACCCTTCCTTTCCTGCCAGCATTACTTTCCAAGCCTTCTCATCCCGGAAGGTCTACCCATGGTTAGAGTTTAAATAGGAAACGAATATGTTGATCTTGAAGCGCAGGACCGGCGAAAACCTAAGGATTGGGGCTAATGTCTCAATCACAGTATTGGAGATTAGAGGTAACCAAGTGAAGATAGGAATACAAGCTCCCAAATCTTTACCTGTTCATCGCGAGGAAATTTACAAGCGTATCCAAAAAAACTAGAACTGACCAATAGAAACCGTTTAATAAAAGAGTCTGCCAATAGGAAATGCTCAACCCAGACCGGATAACACTAAGCTATTCTAAGTTGATTATAGTTTTTGCATACTCTCTCTAAATATTACTAGAGTTCAACCATCAGGGAGCAGGACTGGACTACACCTTCACCAAATGAAGCTGAACATTATCCAGTCTTTTGTCCAACACTATGATCCTGGTACCTTTTAGGGGTGGAATCGAAACTGCTAAATTTGTTTAGCCTTCAGTATGTTTTACAATACTACTCAGAATTCTTATAGTCCAGCTGCCTCTGGTTTATACCCTCTTTCCGAGCTACCACTAAAGATGCATATAGGTCGCATCTCACAATTGCCCCCTTTACGTTATAACTTTATTAAGCCTTAAACTCAAAAAAATGAGCACACATTAAATATATTTTTTCCAGAATCTGGATTGGCAACACTAACAGCACTTTTTTATTTTAACTACCCTACCATGTTAATAGATATGAGGTTTTAGAAGAATAAAAAATAGTTAACCTAAAGATTTTGAGAAAGCACCACCCAAATAAACCTCCATTATGATCCTATATAAAAAATTCCAGCTTAAAGAATAATATTAAATTGCTCAATCTTCTAGAATTTGAGCAAAAAACGTCATGGATGGAGAATAATCTAAACTGCATCTATCAAACTCTCAAAATACTGATTCACTTTTTTACGCCCATGAAAATACTCTCACCAAATCATAAATTCTCAAAAACCTCCGTAACCAGCATACATAGACTCAAAAATTTCACTTTCTTTATGTGCTCGACACAACCTCAATTCTGAGAATCTATTTTCCTAACAATAAAGCCAATTCCGTTTATCCAGTTCAATTCGCCTTCAGCAACCAAAACATCTCCTATTTTCGAGAAGAGCTACCAATCTCTGTAGCTTTTTATTCAAGGCTACTTCCCATCAATTGGAGATTCGGATACAACTTCAACTCCTCCAATATCCCAAGGAATCTGCATAAAAATTTTTGATTTATTCTGACCTCGCAAGTAAGGTACCTCTGATAACCTGTCAGCCCTTCATAGGGGAGGTATGCGTTTTTTGCGCGCCTGGAGAGGCATGGCTAGGAAAGGGCAATGGCGTCTGGCGTGGAGCTTGCACAGACTCCCGCCAAGCTACGCAGACTGTCAGCTCTTGTTCGAAGCTAAAACGAAAGCAAGGCGACAGCGCGTCATTTTTACCTGCGTAGGGCCTAGCGTCGAAGGTTGAGGGCGGACGCTCCTCCCAATCAATGGGTGTCCCGAATTACGTTTCTCTATCCTTACAATCATTGGGTGTCCCAAAATCGGCATGAATCGTACCTAATTTAATAAACTAACTTTCTGCCAACAATCCCCCAGCAGAAAGCCATTCAAACAGACTGTTCCCCAGTATCTCCATATCGTCCTCATCCATGCTTCCTTGATCAACTGAATACACCTTTCCATTTGACAGGCTAATTAAGATAGAAAGCCCTCCACTATCATCTCCAATAGCAAGATATCCTGGGGCATATTCGAACACCTCAAAAGTTTCGTTTCTCTCTACGAGATCTTCAGACCTATAAATAGTAAGACCATTACCAAGCGCAAATCCATCTGTCCTCCTCATTAGCGCCACATAATCATCAGGAAGTTTAATTTTCAAGTCATCTTCCAGTTTTTGAAGTTGCGTTTCAGACACACCAGAACCAAAAGATTCAAAATCATCTAGAGCATCTAGGTCTATCATTCAAAAGCTCCTAAAGAATCAAAATATTTATAACTGTCTTTAATTGCTTTTTGTGCCGTTTTTTCAGGCACTCCAGCATCAATCATCTCTCTATATCCGGTGCTGAACTCTTCACCAATAGAAGTTGAGTATGGATCTACACCATCTACTTTCATCGTTCTGCGACGTGCTCGCTGAGATGCAGATATTTTCGCATGTGGTTTGCCTGATGCCGATTCTAAAAGAACAGCAGGTGCATCATTTCTGTTGTAGCCTTCGACATTTTTTTGAGCCCATTTATCTTGTACTGGGTGATGCGACTGTACGAAATTATCATTTTTAGTGTTTTTATAGCCTTCAGCTCTATTTTTTCCTGGACTTAGGCGCCCATGCTGATCAACATCATTCGTAGAGTAGCCGTTAGGGTTATTTCCACAATCCTTAGCTTTTAGGCCATACGGGTCAATAAATATTATTGGGTTAGGCACATACTGATAATTATTAATCCCCCCCAACAACCCAATCGGATCCTGCTGAGTAAACTCCCCAACCTGCGGATCATAGTACCTAAACCGGTTGTAATGCAGCCCAGTCTCTTCATCAAAGTACTGACCTTGGAAGCGGATTGGCTGCTCTATCTGATTTTCATGGGCCAGGGCAATATTGCCATAGCTCTTGTAGGCAACGCTCCAGACCACTTCACCTTCCTGACTGGTCAAGGTATCAGGCGTTCCCAGGTGATCCAGATGGTAGTGATAGACCTGCTCTTTATCTTGCTGACTTTCCTTTAAAGCAACCGGTTTAAAGGTGCCCGGTTCGAAGTAATAGGTGCGGGTACTGAGATCCTGTTTGGTTTGGTTGTCCGTTTTGCTTTCCTGCAGGAGAACATCGCTATCCCAGAGGAAGTCGGTTAGTTCGCTGTTCGTGACTTTGCCAATACGACGGCCCAGGGGGTCGTATTGGTAGTGGATCACCTGTTGGAACTGTTCTGTGCCCTTTTCTACCTTGAGCTTTTCTACACGTACCAGCTGCTGGCGGCTGTTGTAGTGGTAGCGGGTTTGCAGTTTTTGCCCTTTACCGCGTAGTTCGGCAATGCGGTTGCCGTGGATATCGTAGCGGTAGTGGGTATCACCGCGGAAGGCTAAACGGTTGCCTTTGACCTGGGTGGCACTGGCCTGCTGTTTGGCTTCGTCTTTTGAGTTGCCGGCCGCGAGAATATTGTGTGCGGGGTCGTGCACAAAATATTCAGGGTTGGGGCCGTCTACCTGAGTCAGGCGATCCAAGGCGTCGTAGTGGTAGCTGCGGGTTCCGCGCAGGCTGTCTTCGATCTTGGCGATCTGGCCGGCTTTGTTGTACTGGTAACTGCGCTCCAGAATTGAGCTTGTGTCCTGGGTGGGATCGGACACCGGGCTCTGGTTTGCATTGCCGGTTTTGCCCAGGCGCAGCTTGTGCAGGCGGCCTTGTGGATCGTAGTCTCTTTGGCTTTCCAGTCCGTTGCCGTGTTGGCGCTGGCTTTCCCTGCCCTGTTCGTCGTGACTGATACTGGTAATCAGCTGATCGGTATCGCGGCCTAAGGGGCGGCGGTGCAGGCTTTGGAATTGACCGGCGGGGTTAAAAGCAAAGTTAAGTACCTCGCCATCGGGTAGTGTGGTGGCGATACGGTTGCCGGCGGCATCGTACTGGTGGCTCAGTTTATCTTTGCCCTGCCAGTCGGTGGTAACGCGGCCATTGGCATCGTATTCCCAGCGCAGTTTGCGGTGGGTATTTTCTGCTTCGATAAGTTGTCCGCTGCGATTGTAGCGGAAGTTGGTAATTCCGTCCGGGGTGGTTTCTTCCAATAGGCGGCCGAAGGGGTCGCGCTCAAAGATGGTGTCGATGCCTTTGCCGCTGTCTGTGTCGGTTACGGCTCTGGAGCTTACCAGATGGCCGGCGCGGTTATAGGCATAGCGGGTAACGCGGCCATCGAAGCCAACTTCTTCAATCAGGCGTTCATTGAGGTCGTATTTAAGTTGGTAGCGCTCGCCATTTTCATTGGCTAGGCCAATTAAGTTGCGTTCGCCATCATAGTGATATTCCAGGCGGCTGCCGTCCGGGTTGGTACGGGTCTTTACCTGGCTGAGGCCGTCGTAAGCGTAGCAGGTACTGCGGCCTTCAGAGTCAATGACTTCGGCAAGCAATCCTTGGGGGTTATAGCTGTATTGAGTCCGGGCACCGTCTGGGGTGGTCACCGCATGGATACGGTCCTGGGCATCGTATTCATAGCGGGTTATCTGGCCCGGAGCATGCTGCACTTCAGCCAGGCGACGAGCACCGTCGTAGCGGTAGTGCTGGGCGCGGCCCATGGGATCTTTGATCGCGGCAAGATTGCCTTCGGGGTTCCAAAGGTAGCGGGTGGTATTGCCGAGAGGGTCGGTAACGCTGCCGATTAAGCCAACAGGGTTATAGCCGTATTGGGTGCTGTTGCCGAGGGGGTCTTTGCTGGCAACGATCTGGCCATTTTCGTTGTATTCCCGTTGCCAGCTATTACCGGCGGGGTCGGTAACTTTTGCGGGCAGGCCTTCACCGTTGTATTCGATACGGTGGTTGTTGCCGGCGGCATCGGTCTTTTGTATCAGGCGACCCTGATTATCGTACTGGTAAATTTCTTCGCGCAGGCTGCCATCGTCGCTGGGCAGCTGTACCCGGGTGACCTGACCCAGGTCGTTGTAGCTATAGAGAGTCTCTGCACCTTCCGGGTCGCGGTGATAGATTGGTAGGGCACGGTCATTAAAGCGGTAGCGCTCTTTACCGCCGCGGGTGTCGGTAACGGTAACGCCCTTGCCATCATCATCCCAGGCAAACTGGTAATTGTAAGTATCCTGCCCATCGATAGGATCGCCCCACTGGCGCACACAGCGGGCGGAGGGGCCTTCGGCATCCCATTCAAAGTGAAAGCGGTAGCCGGTTTTTAGGGTGCGCTGCTTAATGACGTGCTGATGGTACTGGTACTGCTCGCTGTGTCCGTCGGCGTCGATGGCTTTGATCAGGTCCCCTTCACCACTGTACTCATAATTTGCGAGTACTTTAATACGGCCGTCGCGGGTTTCTTTTTTCAGCTCACCAATACGCTGGCTGTTTGGCTGCCCTGGCGGCGGGCTGATATGCAGGGCTTCACCGATGCTGCTTTCGATACAGATCAGACGTTCGTCGACATAGTGGAACAGGTAATAATTGCCGTAGCCATCGCGGATTTCTGCAAGCTTGAGGGAGCCTTTATCTCCGGTGGCTTTAAAGTGTTTTTGTACACCTTTGGGAGCACCGTAAGGAGTCACTATCCAGTGATCGTCATTAATGCGGGTGAGGCTTAACTGCTCCACTACGTTGTGACTGCGGCCGCTGTCTCCTGGAGCAGGCAGACTGATCACCCTGCCTTCGGCATCGTGGAACTGCACTGCTTTACCCGGGCGCCACACCAGCTTTTCACCCAGGGTGTGGGTCCAGCCGTGGCCCAGGCCGAAGTCTTTGGAATTACTGCTGCGGTAGGTGCGCGCCACGGTGAGTGGCAGTGGACCATCCAGTACGGCATCGACCAAAGTAAGGCGTTCTTCACCCGTTTTTAAGTTAATAGGTTCGCCGCCTTCGCAAGCCTTGCCATTACATTGGGAGCTATCTCCGTTATGGTTTTTCCCGGTTTGGCTATTGGTTTTATCCGCTTCGCTGGATTGGCTGGTCTTACTGCTATCGCTAGCCTGAGAATTATTGCTGTTATTACCAGAGCTATTTCCGCTTTGGTTACTGTTATTGGCACCAGAGCTGCTGGAGCTGCCACTGGAGCTCGAACTGCTCGAAGAGGGGCCATTCGAATTGGATGGGGCGGCTGCATCGGAAGAGCTCAGGTCGGAAAAGCTGGCTCCATTACCCTTGGCATTACCACCTCGCTTTTTGGAAAGCAGATTACGTTGCTTTTTCAGCTTGGCGAAGTCGAGCATCAAATCACCAATACCGCGGAAAGCCTTCAGCAGACGGGCATTTTTAACCAGGGATGCCACAGCACCGGCACCACCTGTGACTGCAGCCAAGACGATAGTAAGAATAATCTCGAATGCACCACCACCGGCCATCTCGGTGATTTCGAGGCTGTGCTGGGCTTTTACATAATCCTGAGCAAAACGGAAAATCGTATCGCGTAGTGCCGGCTCGTCATAAATCACCTGGGCCACTTCGAGGGCCAGCTCCAGCTGCTGCTTGGTGATCTTGGATGGATCAAAGCCAAGCACATCAACGGCTTCCCGATGCACTGCAGAGAGGTACTCTTTGCCGGATTCCTCGAAGCTCTTATCGTACAAAAGGTAGTTTGCTGTTGCCGTGCTGAGTTCCCTGGCCTGGCGCATGGGATTAACTAGCGCAGCTACTTCCATCACGTCCTTGCCCCAAACCGCCAGGCCCCAAGCGGCATTGCCTAAGCCGGTAGCACCGCGATCAATATAGGCACCCACTTTCTCTAAGGTGGAACGCTGCTCGTGACGCTGTTGGATCAGCGCTGCCTCAGCTCGTTCTTGGGCAATAATCTGCTGCAGCCCCATGCGAATCTTGGCAATCAACTCTGACTGCTTATCAGCAAGCGCCGTGGCTGCAAACGGGGCTTCTTCAATAATCAGGCGATTTTGGATCAGGGCCAGGTAAATTTCCTGTTCTCGACTGGAAAGATGGCCGGGCGCTTCACTCAGTGGCCCTAAGAAGACAGTGCCCGCCTGGCTTGATTGAATACTGACACTCAGCGCATTACAGGAGATACCATTCATGCCAAAGAAGTGTTCGTGAATCTCCTGGATTACAGCATCATCAAACATGGACAACAGCTGGCTGGCATTGACCTTCAGGGGAATACCCATCTGGTATGCCCAACCAACTCTGACCATATAACGAACGCCTTGCCTGTTCTCGACACTTAGCTGCATGGATAATCCTTCAAACGCCGTAAGCCCGCTGTGCGCCAGCCTCTAGTTATCATTTCCTGACCCAATAAATCGTCTTGATTTATTTTTGGTCTCGGCATTGGGAATACCAACTCAAAGAGCCGGATTCACCTTTGACTTGCTCAATTTGCAATCAAAAACCCTGTTTTCCGCACGGTTGAATACCTCTAGAAAACATATTGAATTAGGGTAATCGCAATTTGTGAAATCTTAAATAGTGAAAATCACCGCCTTTCTGGCTTATGGAAATTCTACTCGCCAATAGTTCTAATTCACCGGCACTAGGATGAGGTGAGGCCAAAGCTACTGGCAGGAGATACCTGAAATTGCGACCTGTTGAAGCAGGTTACCGCAAATAGGCTGGTTGGGATAGATAAGTGTTATTACACGAATAAGACAAACCAAGGAGTCAGTTTGACACCCAGGGAAAAAAGAAATAATCAAATAAAATAGTTTAATTGTTTTATTTCGGAGTTAACAACCGTAGATAATTTACAGAAAGAGCTCTATTGGAAAATATAATTCAGCAGCAAAGCCCTGCCGCAGAATTACCCATACACAAGATAAGTAGCCCTGAAAATGCTGTGGTTTTTTAATAGGCAATAAACATATTTATTTGCCTAGAACAGCAAAAAATCAATAAATAAGGAAACAATATGGAACTGTAGTCTTATATTTTTGCGCAAATAACAACCAAAATATAAGAAAAGAATAAAAAAGCGCAGGAAAATTTTTTGAGGTCACAGCCATTAAATTACATCAACAACTGCTGCACCATCACCAGCCCTCTTGGGTTCAGGGCAGGTGATGGCTTACACCGAATAATTGGTTACTCGATCTCTTTAATACGCATGGAGCTGGTGTGTCCACCTACATTCAAGCGTTCACCTTGGGTGATCAAGACTCTCTGCCCTTTCTGTAGGTCAATACGCGAACTGAGCACTTCAATAATGGACTCGGTAAGATGCCCCAGTGGAACTGCCGCCGGATCAAAGCTGATGGGCTCAACACCACGTAACAATACCAATTGGCGCGCAACATTCGGGTGTCGTGTCATTGCATAAATAGGTAGGCGAGTATTGGCCCGTGACATCATCCGTGGTGTACGCCCTGATTCTGTCAGGGCAGCCACGGCACAGAGGTTCTCCACTCGAGAGGCGACATCAATCGCAGCCTGGGCAATGACCGTGTCAATACGGTCGGAGGCACCATGCTCCTCAGGGGTGTATGGGACACTGCCAAGATACTGTTCAGCACCCACAATCACCTCACTCATGGATTCCACTGCCGCCACCGGGTAATCACCCGCAGCGGTCTCAGCAGAGAGCATCACAGCATCTGTACCATCCAACACTGCATTGGCAACATCCATCACTTCTGCGCGGGTGGGTGTCGGGCTGGTGATCATGGACTCCATCATTTGAGTCGCAGTAATCACGCCACGATTGAGCGCATTAGCGCGATTGATCAATTTCTTTTGTACACCCACCAGGGCCGGATCGCCAATCTCAACCCCGAGGTCACCTCGAGCGACCATGATGGCATCGGATGCAAGAATCAATGCATCCATCTCCGCATTGTCAGCAACTGCCTCAGCGCGCTCCACCTTGGCCACTATCGCTGCCTGGCTGCCAGCTGCCTGCATAGCCTTGCGAGCAGTTTCCAGATCTTCCGCACAGCGAGGGAAACTCACCGCGAGAAAATCTACCGCTAACTCAGCGGCCAGCTCAATATCCCGGTAATCTTTCTCTGTCAAAGCCGGTGCGGAAAGGCCACCCCCAAGAAGATTGATGCCTTTGTTGTTAGATAACTTGCCACCTTGCAATACCCGACAATAAAGCTTACTCGGTGTGGTACCAGTTACTTCAAGGCGGATCTTGCCATCGTCCAGAAGTAGGATATTGCCAGACTCACAATCACTAATCAGGCTAGGATAATCAACCCCAACACGGTGCTCATCACCACCTTCGGGGGGACAGTCGAGATCCAAAGTAAATTCGTCATTATTTTCCAGGTCAACGCTACCGTTGGCAAAGCGCGCTATGCGTATTTTGGGTCCCTGCAAATCCCCCAGCACAGCCACAGTTTTACCCTGTGCTGTTGCGGCTTCGCGCACCTCTTCCACCCTGCGGCGGTGGTCTTCGGCGGAGCCGTGGGAAAAATTCAGGCGCACAATATTTACCCCGGCACGAATCATCTCCTCGATTACGTGGGGTTTGTCTGTGCCGGGTCCCAGGGTGGCGACAATTTTTGTATGGCGAATCATATGGTCCCGTCAGCTATTCAGTTTGAAAAAAGTTCTTTGGACTGGCCAACCTTATTCCCTGATGGTTTTTACCAGCCCTTAAAGTACAAGACGAATTTATGGGTTATCCCGCACCTATATTCCGGCACTAAGCCGGCGTTCCGCTCAATCGAATCAGGCCGACTCGGCCACAGGCAAGTCCAATTGCAGTGCCGCAGCCATGGCCAAACTGGTATCCAGCATACGATGGGAGAAGCCCCACTCGTTGTCATACCAGGCCATCACTTTCACCAAATTGCCATTTACACGAGTGTGATTGGCATCGAAGTGGCTGGAAGCACTGGTGTGATTAAAGTCTACCGATACCAGTGGCTGGTCACAGTAAGTCAAGACGCCATTACTGGCTTCCGCTGCCTGCTGCATAATACGATTGATCTCCTCGACCGTAGTGTCGCGACCGGCAATAAACTGGCAGTCCACCAGGGAAACATTGCTTACCGGAACCCTTACAGCCATACCGTCCAGGCGCCCTTTCAATTCAGGTAGCACCAGGCCAACAGCGGCGGCTGCACCGGTCTTGGTAGGAATCATATTGTCAGCTGCAGCCCTCGCCCGATAAATATCAGCGTGGACAGCATCCTGGGTGTTCTGGTCATTGGTATAGGCGTGTACCGTAGTCATTACGCCGCGCTCTATACCGAGCTCGCGGTGCAACGCCTGGGCCACTGGCGCCAGACAGTTAGTAGTACAGGATGCATTGGAAACCACGCGGTGATCTGCGGTCAGGTTGGCGTCATTAACTCCGTAAACAACAGTGAGGTCAGCATCCTTTGACGGCGCAGAGATGAGCACCGCAGAGGCGCCTGCTTCGAGGTGTGCAGAAGCGGAGGCTTTATCGGTGAAGCGGCCAGTACACTCCAGCACCAAATCCACTCCGAGTTTTTTCCAAGGCAACTTGGCCGGATCTCGCTCCTGGCACACCTGCACTCGATCACCACCAACTACCAGTGCATCACCATCTACTTTCACATCCGTGCCAAAGCGGCCGTGGATGGTATCAAATCGGGTCAGGTGCGCATTGGATGCCACCGGGGCGAGGTCGTTAATCGCAACCAGTTGAATACGATCACTATAATCGGACTCGTAGATGGCTCGGGTGACGTTGCGGCCGATACGGCCGTAACCATTGATTGCAATTTTAATTTTCATCTGGCTTTACCCTGTTTATTAGCTTCTGGTTTTCCATGCTGCACCCATCAACGGATGCACCTTACCGAACGTTTGTGACAATTAACTCGGAAATGTAACAAGCCATCCATAACTTGCTGGACGATCACTCCTGCAAATAAAAAAATCATTTCTTCAGGAGCTAGCACCAGTCCAGGTCAGTGCTAGGTCAAGACTTCAATGTCGCAGCCTGCTTTGACAGGCGGGTAATCTCAGCCCAGTTCTTCTCGCGTACCAGGCTACTGGATGCCATCCAGGACCCCCCCACACAAACCACATTATTCAGGGCCAGATAGTCCGCTGCATTATCCGGGCTAACTCCTCCGGTTGGGCAGAATCGGACTTCAGCCAGTGGCCCCGCGAGAGATTTCAACATGGGCACACCGCCGGCGGCCTGGGCCGGGAAAAATTTCTGGTACCTATAGCCGCGTTCAAAAAGGCGCATTACCTCGGATGCACTGGCTGCGCCAGGCAACAACGGCACATCGCTACCATCAGCCGCGGACAGCAATTGCTCTGTAGCTCCGGGGCTAACCATAAAACCGGCTCCGGCATCAGTGGATCGACGCAGGTCATCGCTATTTAATACAGTGCCTGTCCCCACATGTGCCTCTGGTAAATGCTTGGCAATTTGCTCCACAGCACCAAGCGCAGCCTCTGTGCGCAAAGTCACCTCAAGAACATTCAAACCACCTTCAAGCAGTGCCGTAGCTAAAGGTAGAGCATCTTCAACCTGTTCTATAACCAGCACTGGGACAACGCCAGCAGCCTGCAAAATGTCGGCGATATTCTTCTGCATCAATCAATTCCAATCGTTCGTTAAGGTGCCCAATAGACAGTGACTGGTTTCAGCCCCTGTTTGAGGATACTGCGCACCGGCATTTCCATCTCATCACTGCCTAGTAAAGCCTCACGATAAACTTTGAGTTTTTCTTCACCAGTAATTAGCAGTTTGATATTTTTAGCCTGTAAAATTGCACTCAAAGTCAATGTCATGCGCTCGGTATTTGTACCGGTAACCTCACTCTGCTTAGCGGTAATTGCACTGCATAATTTTTCAGAATCTGGACTCAAAGCATCCTCAAGACCTTGTGCATGGGGAAATAGTGAGGCGGTATGACCATCACTACCCATTCCCAGAATGCAAATATCGAAAGGGCGCCACAGCTCGGCATAAGCGCGCTCGCAATCAGCCTCACCCTGAGCAGCAGTGGCATGTAGATTCTTCATGCCCAACAAAGTGGCTTCCGCCGCATTATTTTGAATTAAACTGTTTTCAATAAATGCTTGGTTACTACCACTGTGGGATTTATCTACCCAGCGTTCATCTACCAGGGCGGCGGTTATCTTTGACCAGGGCAAAGGGCGCTTGGAAAGCTCCCGATAAACCGGTTCAGGAGTACTACCACCAGAAACCAGAAATGTGGCCTGCCCTCGATCTTTTATACCTTTTTGCAGCTCACTGGCGCAGTCGTGAACCAGTGCCTGCACCAGGCGTTCTCGATCTGAGTAAAATTTTTCTTCAGCCATGGAGATTTCCATTTTTTAGAGGAGACATGCCCGCATTTAGCCAGTCATACCCCATAATCATTACTTGGCGTTAAACCAGTGACGGCCACTACGGGCCAGTAATTCACTAGATTCCTTCGGACCCCAGCTACCAGCGATATAATCTTTTGGCTGGTTATTAGTCTCTCGCCAGTGTTCAATAATTGGATCGACCCAAGCCCAGGCTGCTGCCACTTCATCACGGTGAATAAACAGAGCCGAATTATTCGCCGCTGCATCCAGCATCAAACGTTTGTAGGCATCGCTGTGGAAGCTGTCGTAAGTATCCGAAAGAGTTAAATTCAGTTCCGCTGGCTGTAGTTCAGTAGTAAGGCTGTCCATTTTCTTGGCCATTAGCACCAACTTGATGCTCTCTTCGGGCTGCAGGCGAATAACCAGGCGATTGGGAATAACTTTGCCGGCGCTTTCGTCATAGACGTGGTGGGATACGTTTTTGTACTGCACCACAATTTCTGCACAACGTTTTTCCATACGCTTGCCAGTCCGCAAATAGAAAGGCACGCCAGCCCAACGCCAACTATCGATATGCGCCTGGATTGCGACAAATGTTTCCGTGGAACTGACACCGCCTTCCAGTTCATCCAGATATCCAGGCACTTGCTGTCCATCAATGTCACCAGCTATGTACTGTCCACGAACTACATTTTTGTCCACTTCCAATCCGGTAAGTGGGCGCAAAGCTTCCAGCACTTTAATTTTTTCCGCACGGATATTTTTTGCGGACATGGTATTAGGCGATTCCATTGCAATCAGGCACAACAACTGCAACAGGTGGTTTTGCACCATATCGCGTAAGGCTCCGGTTTCGTCATAAAAACCGGCGCGACCTTCGAGACCAACGGTTTCAGAAATACTAATCTGGATATGATCAATGCTCTTGGCATCCCACAAGTGCTCAAACAGTACATTGCTGAAACGCAGCGCCAGCAGGTTTTGTACAGTTTCCTTACCCAGGTAGTGGTCAATGCGGAAAATATTATTTTCCGGGAAGTAACTGGCAATCTTGCTATTAATTTCGTCAGAGGTCTGCGCGTTATAACCCAAGGGTTTCTCAACAACTACTCGGGAGTTTTTGCTAATCAATCCCTTGATAGAGAGGTTTTCACAGCAGGGACCAAATACCGCAGGAGGAATTGCCAGGTAAAAAATACGTACCCGCTC
Source organism: Microbulbifer variabilis ATCC 700307 (assembly GCF_000380565.1). Lineage (GTDB taxonomy): Bacteria > Pseudomonadota > Gammaproteobacteria > Pseudomonadales > Cellvibrionaceae > Microbulbifer > Microbulbifer variabilis. The sequence continues at coordinate 177,892 of NZ_AQYJ01000024.1, read as the reverse complement.
GGGATCTGTACCGAGAATATCTGCCAGATGCTCCCACTGCTCATTGGGAACAGCGATATCCAATGCTATTGGACGCAGCAGTTGGCTAAAGCCATCCCAACTGGAATCACTGTACTCACCTTCACGCAAGTACTGCTTTAGCGCTTGGTGAGCAGTCGTTAAATATTGATCGGCATCTTCCCGGCGGCGACATACGGGAAGAACACGGCAACCATTCACCAGGCTGCCCTCCCTGTATGCGCGGTACAGGGCTGGTATTAACTTGCGCAACGCAAGATCGCCACCGCCACCAAACAACACCATATCAAAAGGGTTAAGCATAAATTTCGCTCTAAGCTCGTATTTCTGCAGTGCCAATAAGCACCGCGTTAATTAGTAAAGAATACTGGCACCGCTCTCTGCACCACTGGCGATCGCGCGCATATTGGCAAAGAGTTCTCGACCCATGCCCCGTGCATTTTCAGACAGATCACACTGTGCAGCTTCACGTGCGGCAAATTCCGCTTCATCCACATGTACCTGCAGAACACCAGCCTCCGAATTCAGCTCGATAATATCGCCATCGCGTACCTTGGCGATGGGGCCACCTTCAACCGCTTCTGGTGACATATGAATAGCTGCAGGTACTTTCCCCGAAGCTCCTGACATGCGCCCATCGGTAACAAGTGCTACTTTAAAACCGCGGTCTTGCAACACCCCCAAAGTCGGAGTTAATTTGTGCAATTCCGGCATGCCATTAGCCTGAGGGCCCTGAAAGCGCACAACCGCAACAAAATCCCGTTCCAACTCACCTGCTTTGAACCTCTCCAACAGTTCATCCTGGTTATGCAGGACAATTGCGGGGGCTTTGACTTTGAGGTGCTGCGGCTTAATCGCCGATACCTTAATCACGCTGCGTCCCAGATTACCCTCGAGCAACTGCAGGCCACCGTGGTGAGAGAAAGGATCACTAACCGGGCGAATAACGGAAGTATCGCCACTCTCTTCCGCAGTTGGACGCCATACCACACCATCACCCGCATCGTTAAAGAAGGGGTCATTGCAATAGGGTTTGAGTCCGGTGTCGCCCAGTACTGTGTGTACATCGCCGTGCAGGAGCCCCGCGGAGAGCAGCTCACGAATCAGGAATTGCATACCACCAGCCGCAGCAAAGTGGTTGATATCAGCACTGCCATTCGGATAAACATGACACAGCAAGGGCACCACTTCAGAGAGATCTGCCATATCCTGCCAGGTCAGCTGAATACCTGCGGCGCGGGCCATAGCTACTAGGTGTAAGGTATGATTGGTAGAGCCGCCTGTAGCCAGAAGGCCAACTACACCATTTACAAAAGCCTTTTCGGTAAGAATTTTAGCGATTGGTGTGTGCTGGCTGGGCTCAGTAATTTGGGCTAGCTGCGCCACCGCGGCTTCATTCAGGGCATCACGCAGACCAGTCCCCGGATTAACAAAAGAACTGCCTGGTAACTGCAGCCCCATAATTTCCACTAGCATCTGATTGCTGTTGGCGGTGCCATAGAAAGTACAAGTACCAGCACTGTGATAAGAGGCGCTCTCCGCTTCCAGTAATTCTTCACGACCAACCTTGCCCTCAGCATAGAGCTGACGCACTCGAACTTTTTCTGCATTGGAAAGCCCCGTAGGCATTGGGCCTGCAGGAATAAAAATGGATGGCAAGTGACCGAAGGCCAGGGCACCTATCACCAGGCCGGGCACAATCTTGTCACAAATGCCGAGGAACATAGCGCCCTCAAATACATCATGGGACAGGGCTACGGCTGTGGACATGGCAATCACATCGCGGGAAAAAAGGCTCAGCTCCATACCCGGGCGCCCCTGGGTGACACCATCACACATGGCGGGCACCCCCCCTGCTACCTGGGCAGTGGCACCATGACGAGCCGCTGCTTCTTTGAGGCGTGCGGGATAGGTACCGTAGGGCTGGTGCGCTGAAAGCATATCGTTATAGGCGGTTACAATCCCCAGATTAGGGCCTCGCCCTGAGGCGATAAGCTGCTTTTCCTTTTCTGGAGAGGCCGCAATTGCATGGGCCAAATTGCCACACGACAGGTGCGCAGCCGCCCGGCCCTCAATATGCGCTTTTTCAACCTGTGCCAAATATTGGGCACGGGTTTCCTCGCTCCGCCGGGTTATGCGATCGGTAACTGCCTGAACCTTGCTGTGAACCATGACTATTCCGTATTAATTTTGCTTTAACACCGACAAAGGCCCAATTAGCCCAGGTCGTACTCCGGCGATATTTCAACCACCGCTAAACATCCATCCTTGAATAAGCAGTCCAATTGAGGGAGTCCCATCCCAACTATTCGGTTGTAGTGCGGCTGCAGATCTATCACCCGGCAACAGCGCTAAAAGTAAAAAAATCTATTTGCGCCACTGCGATAAAGATTAAAAATTTATTTCATAAAAAAAATAGGTTTGTAACTAAGAGACCAGTTCCTAGCCTCTAAGAGCACCGTTTTACTGAAAACCATCCACTTTCCGACCAAAACTCCACAGCCTGCAATATTCAGCTTGGCCAGCTCGCATGTTAGTTGGGCTATGTGGCAGCCACCTCCTCCCCTGTTCCGGGGTAGAAGCTTTTAACGCCCAGCGAACCTCCAAAACCCACTTAAAGGCAGCCCAACCTTAATTTGCGCCAATTATGTAGTAAAACTACAAAAAAATTCAAGTACTCACACATAGAATTCAGGAGAAAGAGCTAAGTACATTAAAAATGGCGTCATACACCTCTAAAATACCAATCTTAAAGGGAGTAACGGCGAGTTAATCAAAGTCGCTACTATCGACACAGCAGTCAAACTGTAAGAAATTTACACAAACTAAAGGTATTCACAGAGTGAGCCAAAAAAGGCTCTGACACCTGAACGGTGAATGACGGTAAGGCACTGCTAGAATCTTTGCCTGGTGGAGGCAGAGGGCCAACTACTGCCAAACTAGTAACCAGGCAGTCTCAAGGGAGAGTTCCCGCAGGAAGGATCGATATCAATGAAAGTCACTATCAATGACGTGGCGGAGCGAGCCGGCGTATCGATAAAGACCGTCTCACGGGTCATAAACAATGAACCCTCAGTTCGCTCAAGCACCAGAGCGCGGGTTCTCGAGGTGGTGGAAGCACTGAATTACCGCCCCAATCTGGCTGCACGCAACCTGGCCGGAACACACTCTTACTCAATCGGTTTTATCTACGATAATCCCAACGCTTACTACGTCATCGATATGCAAAATGGCATACTCGATGCGTGTCGGGCACAGGGCTACGAATTGCTGATACACCCCAGCAATGCCCAATCCAGTACCATTCATGAGGAGTTGCGCCGCCTGGTGGAGCAGAGCAGAGTCGCGGGACTGGTGCTAACCCCCCCATTTTCAGAAAGCCAGGAGGTAATCAATACGCTCAAAGCTATGGATGTAGAGTTTGTACGTATTGTCTCATCTCACGGCCACAAAGTGGCGGAAAGTAATTGCATCCTGATCGATGACACCGCCGCCGCTTTTGCAATCACGCAACACCTGCTGGATTTTGGGCACAAACGCGTTGCTTACCTAAGCGGGGGTACTGAGCACTTTTCCACCCAGGGACGCCTGGAGGGCTACAAGAAGGCCCTCCAAAATGCTGGATTACCTTTCGATGAGCAGCTAGTTGAACAGGGGGAATACTCTTTTGATTCCGGCGTAAAAAGTGCCACTAAGCTGTTGCAGTCTGCCGAACCGCCGACAGCAATTTTTGCCGGCAATGATGAGATTGCCGCTGGCGCACTGTTTGCGGCACGCATGCTCAATATTGACGTTCCAGAACAGCTGTCTATTGCCGGTTTTGAGGATAGCCCTTTTTCACGCCAAACATGGCCAAAACTCACCACCGCTCACCAGCCTAACGAGGAAATCGCCCAGCGCGCAGCGGAACTGGCCCTGGAGCGTATTCACTTCAAGAGCTGTGAGGAAAAGGGCATAAAAGAAAAGAATGGCGCAAAATCAACTAAGCAGAAAAGCAATACTGGCTGCTACTTCACCCCAAAGCTGGTCGTGCGTGAATCCACTGGAGCCGCTCCGCAAAAAAATGCCAGAAGATGACTCCTCCCAATTCAGCAAACACTGAGGTTACCTGGTAAAAACCTGGTAACCGCCAATCCAGGTTTTCTGTACCTGTATATCTTTATCAAGCAGGATCATGTCAGCTCTACTGCCAAGTGAGATTCTGCCCATATGCAGGCCCAGGAACTGCGCTGGGTAGAGGCTTGCCATGCGCAACCCCTCTTCAATCTTCAAATGACACCAGCGACAAATATTGCGTACTGCACCAATCATATCCAAGTGCGAGCCGGCCAGTTCCCCGGTACTGGAGGTCAGCTTATCTCTCTCCCGAGTCACCACCCGATCAAACAGTGGAAAACTAAGCGCATCACTGCCCACCAAAGGCATCGCATCAGTAACCAATATTAATTTGCCTCGGGGCTTGGCCTTTAAGGCAAGTTTCATTGCTTCGACACAAACGTGATGACCATCGGCGATCAAGCCACACCAGGCCTCATCCCTGATCAAGGCTGTGCCCACCATACCCGGTTCGCGTGAGTGCAGTGGCGACATGGCGTTATATAGGTGGGTAAACCCTGTCGCTCCGGCTTCCAGCGCAGCAAGCGCGGTTTTCCCATCCGAATTGGAGTGCCCCAGGCATACACAGACTCCCATAGATACCAGCCGATGGATATCCTCCACCGGTACGGTTTCCGGAGCCAGGGTAACAACTTTTATTCCCAGGTCGTCGCGTGCATATAGGGCCCATTCGGCATCACTCAGAGGGCGAATAAATGATTGCTCATGGGTGCCTTTTTTAGGCACACTCAGATGTGGCCCCTCAAAATGAATACCGATAACTCCAGGAATTTCCTGCCGAAGGGCCTCGCTGACTGCACTGGCAGCGAGCTGCATTACGTCGAGACGGTCAGTAATCAAGGTGGGGAGAAATGCACTGGTACCAAATTGCGCATGAGCTTTCCCTATTGTTCGCAGTGCCTCGACACTCGGCTCCTGATTAAACAGTACACCACCACCACCGTTAACCTGTATATCCACTAGACCCGGAGCTATCAAGCCGTGGACATACTGGGCGTGTGCTGGCGCAACACCTCCAAGAGAAACAATTCGCCCGTCATCACCGACAACCAGTGCCACGTCCTCAAGGATCTCCTCACCATCAAATAATCGCTCTGCTACCAGGGCAAAACCCACGCTCCCCTCCTCACTTAATCTCCCCACGGCGGGTTTACGGGCAAATTATTACACGGTATGGGTAACTTTCTTCAGCCCCGCGGGTTCATCTGGATTAATACCCCGGCTCACCGCTACATGGGCAACATCAATATAAAAGCGCTGCAATAGTGCCAATGGCGCTACTCGCGGGTGCACACCTTTACTCGGCACATGCAAATTAATCAGGGCACCGCCCCGCCGGATAATGTCATCGATTTGTTCGCTATGGCATCTGAAAGATTCATCTTCAATGGGGACATTCACCACGGTCAATTTATCTTCAACCAAAGTGACAGGGCCATGTAAAAACTCGGCACTGGAGAAAGACTCTGCATGAATGTTGCACACTTCCTTTAGCTTAAGCGCCAATTCACGCGTGATTCCATAGCCGGGCCCCCTGCCGAGTACTACCAGATTTTGCACCGCAGCCAAATCTTCAGGACGCAGCTGGATATCCGCGCGTACGGCAGCCTCCAGAGTATCCGGCAATTTCTCCAGAGCCTCTTTTAAAGCTTGATCTCCAGTCCAGAATGCCACCAACTGCAAAACAGCAGACAGAGTCGCCAGATAACTTTTGGTTGCCGCCACAGCCCTTTCCGGCCCTGCCTTTAAAGGGACCACCTGATCGACAATATCCCCAATCGGCGCCTCCTCATCATTCACCAATGCCACGGTAAAGGCGCCACACTCCTTTGCCATACGTGCCTGGGCAAGGATATCCGGGCTGCGACCCGATTGAGATATCACCAGCACAAGCGCGCCTTCCAACTTCAGCTTTCGCCCATAAACACTGGAAACAGAGGGTGCCGCAGCAAAGGTAGGCGTCCCCGTTTCAATTTCAATCAGATACTTAGCAAAAACGCCGGCATGATCGGAGGACCCGCGTCCCACAATCATGACAAAGCGCGGGGGCTGCGCGCGCAGGCGTTCACCGAGGTACGCCATAATCCCTGCATTATTCTGTAGCTGCTCAGCAATTCTTGCCGGAGCCTCCCGAGCCTCGACTTCCATTAAGGTGGTAGCCATGCCGAACTCCACTCGCGATGATATTTTTGCGCGGCTTTGCGCCTTGCACAGGACAAAAAAACAGTGCTGCAACAACTAGTCTAAATGCTGGCCACACACAGGCCATACCTAATTAGCACTATGGTTTGCCATTAGCATATACCCCTGCCAGCAAGGTGCTGTATTCACTGTATGCACAATCTTTAAGGCGCCACATCACAGGCCAATAGTTCATCATCTATGCTTGGGATTGACCCATCGGCAGCGGCCGAACAATTTCCACAGGAAAGAGTCGATGGCAAAGCCAGCTGGTACGCCAACATTTGTTTTCTGGCGCAATGTCGCGCTAATTGTCACCCTTCTATTAATCAGTAGCTGCTCCAGTATTCAATTTGTCTACAACAACGTCGATTACTGGATACGCTGGAAGGCTAACGACTACGTTAATCTGGACAGGATACAGAAAGGCGAACTTCAAGCTGCATTACAAAGCTTCTTCCGGTGGCACCGGCAAACACAGCTACCCCGCTACGCCGATTTCCTCACCAATCTGGCAGACAGAGTTGATGAGGGCGGTTTGGAGAATCCTCAGTTGGAGCCTGTGGAGAAACAGGTTGAGCTGTTCCTAAATTCTGCCAGCGAAAATGCTTACAACTTACTATTGCCTATTGCCGCGCAGCTCAATGATGAGCAAGTTGATGAATTACAAGGCAATCTTCTGAAAGAAGATCAAAAAAAACTGAAGAAATGGCAGCAGTCCCCAGAAAAAATCCGGCGTAAACGGGACAAGCAGATCCGCAAGGAAAGCGTCCGGTGGCTTGGCAGCCTGACAGAAGAACAAAAAAACCTGATTGCGGCTATGGTATCCAAGATGGAATACAACCCCATGCAACGCAGTGAGCAAAGGCTACTCTGGCAAGCAAAAGCCATGGAGTTATTGCGAACAAAGCCGACGGATTATCTGGACAAACTGCGTAGCCTACTCCTGAATCCAGAGCAGCTCTGGTCGCCACAATATCAACAGGCACAAGAGAAACGCAAACAGCAAGCACGTGAGTTGGCCAAGCAAATATTATTAAGTACCAGCCCAGCGCAAAGAAGTCACCTCAGCAATACATTGAGAGAATATGCACAAGACTTCCGCACCCTCGCCAGTCAATAGCATCCCCCCCTAATAACAGTCCCAATTCCTAGAACCAAAGTAGATTCAAAAGAAACTATTCATTCTGTGCCTAAACAGGGCTGACGAATCTGCATATAGGCTGCTAAGCTCGCCAACTCCAGTGACCTGCCAGGGGAAATTACGTGCATATTGAATCCGCTAATAGCGCCCAACTTACGGAATGGGAAAAGGAATTAAGCGCCCACTACGAACGCATTTGCCAACATGAACTGAACTTGGATATTACCCGGGGCAAACCTTCAGCGGAACAACTGAACTTATCCGATAAGCTTGATGGGATTCTCTCTGCCGATTATCGTGCCGCCGATGGCACTGACACTCGTAATTATGGTGGCCTGATTGGCCTCACCTGTGCGCGTGAGCTGGGTGCTGACATGTTGCAGGTACCCACAGAGGAGGTTATCGCCTGTGGTAACAGTTCCCTCACTCTGATGTATCACGCAGTTATGACCGGCTACCTATTCGGCTTTGCCGGCACCACTCCCTGGAGGGAACTAAAAGAGCCCAAATTTCTATGCCCAGTACCTGGCTACGATCGTCACTTTACAATTTGTGAGCAACTTGGCATTGGCATGATTAATATCCCCATGGGGGAGGGAGGGCCCGATATGGATGCCGTGGAAAAACATGTCAAGGAAGATGGCGATATAATCGGCATCTGGTGCGTTCCCAAGTACTCCAACCCCACAGGCATTACTTACAGCCCAGAAACCGTCGAGCGCTTGGCACAATTGGGACATACGGCAAACCCTGGTTTTCGTATTTTCTGGGACAATGCCTATTCAGTGCACGATCTCGGTCACTATGTGGGCCTCCCCAGCATCCGTTCTGCAACTCTGGAAAATGACACCGTAGATTCTGTATTGCAGTTTGCTTCCACCTCCAAAGTGACCCACGCGGGATCTGGGGTCGCGTTTGTCAGTGCGAGTAGCGCCAACCTGGATTCTTTAAAACAGCAGATGCAGGCTATGACCATCGGCCCAGACAAGGTAAATCAGCTACGCCACTCCCGATTTTTTGCCGAGCACACGACCTTAAAAGACCATATGCATAAACATGCTGATATTCTCAAACCTAAGTTTGAGTGTGTGCTGGAACACCTGCAAAATGGACTCGGCGATACTGACCTTGGTCGATGGGAAAAGCCCGAGGGTGGTTACTTTGTTTCTTTCAATACCCGCCCGGGTTGTGCAAAAGCGGTGGTAAAACTGGCTGCCGATGCCGGAGTCAAACTTACACCAGCAGGCGCCACCTTCCCCTACGGAAAGGATCCTGAAGACAGCAATATCCGTATTGCACCAAGCTTCCCCCCTCTGGACGAACTCGACACCGCCATGGCTGTATTTGTTCTCTGTGTAAAACTTGCGAGCATACGACAACAGTTGCAGAAACTGGCTTAACCCTTAAATACAGCTACGTAGAAAATACCAATAAAAAGGCGGCCAATAGGGCCGCCTTTTTATTGAGGAATTAAATCAGCTAGCCAAATATCGTTTAGCGAATTTCTCGTCAACCAAATGAAGGTCCACCACCACAAGTCCATCAACAGAATCACAGAATTCCGGGTCAATATTGAAAGCGTGAAAACTGGTTCCGCCCGGTTTGGTCAAGGCAGCATATTTTTTAAAAAGAGGTGGCAAAACCACCCCCTCTTCACGTAGCACCTGCTTTAGCTGGCGCATGTCCAAAACAGAATCCCCCGAAAGATCAGGCAGGGGTTCACCAGCCTGTAAGAAAGGCAATCGAGCATCACCGAGAGAATTCTCTGGGGAAAAATAATGGGAAAAATAGCGCACAATTGCGGACTTGGCACGCACCGAAAAAGTTCCCGGCATTGATACCGGTCCGAAAAGATAACGCACTTTACTGCGCAACACCCACTGGCCGATCGCGTTCCACAGTAAATCGAGGCCGCGCCCGCGCCAATATTGAGGTAGCAGAAAACTGCGTCCCAACTCTGCCGACCCAGGCAGGCATTGACTGGGTGGCAGAGGGTAATTGAACAGAGTGCTGCTATAAATTTCACTCTCGCCCAGAGACTCTGTACTTGCTATGCGATAGGCCCCTGCAATTACCTGATACTCATGGTCCCATAAAAGCAGATGATCGTAGTGAGCATCAAAGCAATCCCAATCCCGGCTTTGCCCCGTACCCTCACCCACGGAACGGAAAGCTACCTCACGCACCCTTGCCAACTCTCGCATCACTGGACAATCTGCCCTCTGCCGGTAAAGACGTACAGAAAACGCTCCCTGTTCGGCCAACACCTCACAGTTATCAATTACATGCGCCACCTCCGTCTGAGATTCAGCCGGCGCAATCAACTCTGGACCAAGAGGTGCCGGCGAACTCTGCAGTTTGTAAACATGCTTTCGCCAAAGTGCCGCCTGGGCCCGAGGGGTCAGCGGCCAGCTGCGGAAATGCTCCGCCTCAAGCGGATGGCCAATCCGTATATCAATACCGCGTCTCTCCTGCTTAAACATTTCCCGGATCAACCAGAGTGTTGAAAGAGGTTTATTCAGCATGGACAGACCGTAAAACCACCAGGAATTTCTGCCGAGCACCTGTACAGGAAGAATTGGAGCATTGACTCTTTCTGCGAAGCGCACGAAGCCCGGATTCCACCGACCGTCACGCACCCCCTGCGGGCTAAAGCGCGATACTTCCCCGGCGGGAAAAATAATAATCGCCCCCCCTTCTTCCAGGTACTCATAAATTCCCTGCACATCTGCACGGCGGGTGCATCCACGGAAATTATCCACAGGCAGGAAATAGGGGCGTAACGGTTTTATATTCCACAGCAACTGACTTGCCACCGCACGGACATCCTTGCGCACCCGGGCCACCATATCAATCAGAGCGAGCCCATCGAGACTGCCCAGCGGGTGGTTGGCTACGATAACCAGCGGTCCATTGACCGGAATCCTTTCCAGCTCAGAGGGATTCAGTTCATAGCGAAAATCCAATTCACTAAAGAGCTGCCGAATAAAATCAAGCCCTCCCAGATGTGGATAGTTTCGACCAAACTCCACAATCCGCTCTTCACAACAGATTTTTTTCAGAGTTGCGGAGACAATTTTACGGGTTGGTTTTTGCGGCGCAGCGCTATACCAAGCATTTTTTTGTAGGAGTGCTTCCAATTGGATCATGCTGCCACCACCTCCGTCATTATGCTGGCAATTTTTGGTGCCCTGTACCAGTGCAACAACTCCAAGCTACCGTCGTGCTGTTCAACCACCGCGCTCATAGAGTCAACCCAGTCACCACAATTGGCATAAGTCACAATGCCCTCCCCGATCTTTTTTTCCCGTAGCGCGGGGCGATGGATATGTCCACAAATCACACCATCCACGCCACGATTTACCGCTGATATCGCGGCAATATCTTCGAAGTCGCTCATCATTTGCCTAGCCGCACCCACCCGGTTTTTTATCTGGCTGGCCAGGGACCACCAAGGCTTATCGAAGCGGCTGCGCCAGTAATTTATCCAACGATTAAAACGCAGCATCAGGTAATAACTGCGATCCCCAATGTGATAGCTCACCGGGTGCATTTTTATATGGTGTTCAAATTGATCCCCATGAGTGACCCAGTAACGGCGACCATTACAGGCCGTATGTACCCAGTCACGCTCTATACGGATATTGCCGAGGCGCTTACCTGACCAGCTGCGCATGGGTGCATCGTGGTTTCCGGGGATATAAATCACTTCCGGAATCTCATTACTCAACTCAGAGAGCATCCCCAATAACATGCTGGATGCCTGACACCAGGTGCCTCGCCCTTGGGACAGGGCATGCATATCAAAAATATCACCCACCAGATAAACCGTTTCGGCTCGATTTTGCGCCAGGAAATCCGCCAAACGATGGGGCTCACTGTCTCTACTACCCAAATGGACATCGGATATCCACAGCGCGCGGTAGCGATTGCTCATAGAAAGGTTCCAGCATTTGACCAGTTATTAGCTGCGATCAATTGCCTCTACCAACAGAATGGGAGTGAACTTCAGCTCATTTCCACTCAGCCAGGATTGCAGGCGATAGTTCGCAAGCTGCGATCAAGCAATGGAAATAAGGTCGCTGATCGCCCTGGCAATCACTTTGCAGCGATTTGATGACAGTCACGAGGATTTTTATTGAAGCTTATATTGCAGTGAAACCCGCTAGACTGCGAGGGCTTTAGGCGCCCGAATCAGCCTGGCCCAAGGCCCGCTGACTCGGTAAAAGGAGGGAAGATTATTCGGTGTCCTGAGGATGACGAATGGGCGGCGCAAAGGGGAATTTTGCAACTTTATCGCCTTTAACCTCGACAATTTTACCAGTTCCCTCTTTCTCCACTTCATCGATACGCACAATACTGTGCATCGGGATATAGGAGCGAGTTACCGAAGCAAATTCTGTTTTCAGCTTTTCTTCACTGGGGTCTACAACCAGCTGGGCCTTCTCCCCAAATACAAACTCTTCGACTTCGATAAAGCCGTACATATCACTCTGATAAATAGCCCGGGCATAGAGTTCATACACCTGGCTCTGGTTGTGGAAAATCACTTTATATATCGGGTTGGCCATAAGTTTCTCAGGATGGGGAATACCCCGAAGCTCGAAATTGTTCAGAAAGCGGGCAAAGCCCGAAAAAGCGCGCAAGAATAGCACAGGTTCTCAAGGGCTAATATAGCCATCTATGCAGTGCCTGGTCCTGTCGCTATAATGCCCCACCCGTTTAATTGACCAGTTTTTAATCAGGCACAATATGTCCGATACACCGGCTAAAAAGCTATACATCAAAACCCACGGCTGCCAAATGAATGAGTACGATTCCGCCAGGATGCGCGATCTGCTCGGCGAGTCACACGCCATGGTACCCACCGACGACCCTGAAGAGGCGGATGTGCTACTGGTCAATACCTGTTCTATTCGCGAGAAAGCCCAGGAAAAACTATTCCACCAGCTGGGTCGCTGGAGACGCCTCAAGGAAAAAAACCCCGAGCTGGTTATCGGCGTCGGAGGCTGTGTGGCCAGCCAGGAAGGCGAGGCAATCGCCAAGCGTGCGCCCTATGTCGACCTGATTTTCGGTCCGCAAACCCTGCATCGCCTGCCAGAGATGATGGAAACCAAAGAGCAGAAAAATGGCGTGGTCGTCGTAGATATCAGTTTCCCTGAAATCGAGAAATTTGACCGACTGCCCCAACCAGAAGCTGACGGCGCTACCGCCTTCGTCTCTATTATGGAAGGTTGTTCCAAGTACTGCACCTTCTGTGTGGTTCCCTATACCCGCGGAGAGGAAGTGAGCCGTCCAGTTACCGATGTACTGGAAGAGATTGCGCACCTGGCGGACCAGGGAGTACGCGAAGTCAACCTGCTGGGCCAGAATGTAAATGCCTATCGCGCCACTGGTGAAGACGGTCACGAGGTAGATTTTGCCGAGCTAATTACTTATGTAGCGGCAATCGATGGTATCGACCGTATTCGCTACACAACATCACACCCGGTTGAGTTCTCCGATGCCCTGATCGATGTGTATGCGCAGGTACCAGAACTGGTTAGCCACCTCCACCTTCCGGTGCAAAGTGGCTCAGACCGTATCCTGATGGCCATGAAACGCGGCCACACAGCTTTAGAATACAAGTCCAAGATCCGCCGCCTGAAAAAGATACGCCCGGATATCTGCCTGTCTTCTGACTTTATTGTCGGCTTCCCTGGTGAAACCGACAGGGACTTCGAAGCCACCATGAACCTGATCCAGGAGGTAGGCTTCGATATTTCCTTTAGCTTCATCTACTCTCCGCGCCCGGGTACGCCGGCAGCAGACTTGCCGGACGACACTCCAGAAGACCTGAAGAAAGAGCGCCTGCAGCTGCTGCAAAACCGTATCAACCAACAAGCCGCAGCCATCGCCCGGCGTATGGTGGGCAATACTGAGCGGGTTCTGGTCACTGGCGTCTCCAAGAAAGACCCGGGACAATTGCAAGGGCGCACGGAAAATAACCGTGTAGTCAATTTCCGTGCCGATAACTTGGCATTGATCGGTAAGTTTGCCGATGTGGTAATCGAGGAGGCCTTGCCTAACTCATTACGTGGCACACTGGTCACTTCAGAATTGGAAGAGGCTCTGTTCTAAGCCACTACAGGCAGCCTTACCATCGGCAAGATGCTTTTTAAAAACACATCTTGCCGCCAAACTGCCCCTTATAACCTGGCTAAATTACAAGACGTAATTAAAATTAGGTAAAGTTAGAACCTATTGGTAGCACTCAAGACTTTCCCATACGGGGAAAATGGGTATACCCTAGCAATGAACCCTACAGATTAAGGTGCCGGAAACCAATTTGGAAACTCATACCCTAGCTCACAGCATTACTCTCGAACCCAACGACGCCCGCCGTCTCGCAAATCTCTGCGGCCAATTTGACCAACATCTACGCCAAATTGAACAACGACTGGATATTGAGATCCGCAATCGTGGCAACCAATTTGCCATCTATGGCGAACCTAAGCCTGCCAAGGCTGCAGGTGAACTGCTGAGCTTTCTCTACAAGGAAACCGACTCCCAAAACCACCTTACGCCCGATGAGATTCACTTGGCCCTGCAGCAGGCAGGCGTCGAGGAACTGCTCAATAAAGGCGATGAGGAAGGTTCCTCAGAAGTCGACCAAGTAGTCTTAATTCGCACTAAGAAGTGTTCCGTGCGCCCGCGCGGGCTGAATCAACGCAAGTATGTGCATGCCGTTCAGTCCAATGATATCAATTTCGGCATAGGCCCAGCTGGCACCGGCAAGACCTACCTGGCAGTGGCCTGCGCAGTTGAGGCCCTGCTCAAGGACCAGGTAGAGCGCATTCTGCTGGTGCGCCCGGCGGTGGAAGCCGGGGAAAAACTGGGTTTTCTGCCTGGCGATTTAAGCCAGAAGGTAGACCCTTACTTGCGCCCCCTGTACGACGCTCTCTACGAGATGCTCGGCTTTGAGACGGTTGGCAAGCTTATCGAACGCAATGTGATCGAAGTAGCACCACTGGCCTATATGCGGGGACGCACCCTGAATAATGCCTTTGTCATTCTTGACGAAAGCCAGAACACCACTCGCGAGCAGATGAAGATGTTCCTGACGCGAATTGGTTTCGGTTCCACCGCAGTAATCACAGGGGACCCCAGCCAGGTAGACCTGCCCCGCGGTCAGGCATCGGGCCTGCGCCACGCTGTTGAAGTGCTCGGCAAAGTCAACGGTATCAGCTTTACTCATTTCGGCGCCAAAGACGTGGTACGCCACCCACTGGTTCAGCGTATTGTGGAAGCTTACGATATCCATGAGGCTGATCGGGAAATGGACGTCTCCAACAAGGCTGGCGAGAATGCCGCCTGAGGTTTCGTCGTACCCATATGATTGATTTAACTCTCGATGTACAGCGGGTCAGCCGCTGTACAGGCCTGCCCTCCGATGAAGATATTCGCGCCTGGATAATCACGGCACTGACCGACCACCGTGAAGAAGCGGAACTCGCTGTGCGTATTGTCGACGAAGAGGAGAGCCAGCAGCTCAACAGCCAGTATCGAGGTAAGGATAAACCGACCAACGTCTTATCCTTTCATACCGACTTTCCAGCGGAGCTGAATCTCCCCTTGTTGGGAGACCTTGTGATCTGTGCACCAGTTGTACAAATGGAAGCGGACCAACAAGGCAAATCGATCTCGGCGCACTGGGCACATATGCTGGTCCATGGCACACTGCACCTTCTGGGCTATGACCATATAGAAGACGCCGAGGCCGAGGTTATGGAACAGCTGGAGACAAAACTATTGACAGGGCTAGGCTATGCCGACCCCTATGCCCCTTTGGAAGAGGCGGGGTAACTACCCAGGCCCAGCCAAAGTTACCGATTAACTGTAATTAATTAGCAAGAGACGAGAGATACCCGGAGCATGGCCACTTCCATGACCACTGACGAGCCCCCAAGTAGTCACTCTTCAAACAAACCCCGATCGAGTGAAAAAAACTGGCTGGAAAAATTGTTCAGCGCATTTTCTGCTGAGCCAAAATCCCGCGATGAATTGCTGGATATTATTAAAGACGCAGCTGACAACCAGCTGGTCGATGCTGAGGCACTATCCATCATTGAGGGTGCCCTGGACGTTTCCAGCCAGCAGGTTCGGGAGATCATGATTCCCCGCTCGCAAATGGTGGTGGTGGGACTGGAGGACAAGCCTGAAACATTCTTACCAAAAATTATTGAGTCAGGCCACTCCCGCTTCCCGGTTGTCGGTGAAAGCATTGACGATATCCGCGGAATTCTTCTGGCCAAGGACCTGCTGCCTTTACTCCTCAAAGGCGTCGGCGAATTCCAGCTCGAAGATATTATTCGCCCCGCCAATATTATTCCCGAAAGTAAACGCCTAAATATCCTGCTGCGCGAATTCCGCGAGAACCGGTACCATATGGCGGTCGTGATCGACGAATATGGCGGAGTCTCCGGCGTTGTCACGATTGAAGATATTCTTGAGGAAATTGTCGGTGAAATCGAAGATGAAACCGACGAAGAAGAAGCAGACAGCTTTATCCGTCGGGTTGGCGACAATGACTATATCGTTAAAGCGCTTACCCCTATTGAAGAGTTCAATGAATTTTTCGAATGCGAATTTAGCGATGAAGAATTCGATACGGTTGGCGGTTTGATTATGCAATCTTTCGGTCATTTACCTGGCCGCGATGAGGTCACCCGTTTAGGAGACTTTATGTTCAGGGTACTTTATGCAGACAGCCGACAGATCCACCTACTGCGCGTAGCGCATATGCGCAAACCACCAGAAGAGGACTGACCCAGGACGCGACTCCTCGCAGACCACCGCCGGGAGAGGGCCAAAGACTGCGCTCCCCGCTCTGTGTTGGGGGTAGAGAGATTCGATCCGCTGGCACTTGTGTCCGGCATCAGCTAAGCGAATTTATGCGAAGATTACTTTTTCCTATCACCAGCGCCGCTGCCGGCGGCTTAATGACACTGTCGTTCGCCCCGTTTAATTACTGGGTATGCGGACTGCTGTCCCTGACCCTGCTTGCATGGGTTTACCTGCAAGCATCAGGGGGAAAGGTAATAAAGGGGCGTCGCGCCCTGTGGCTGGCGTTCTGTTTTGGCCTGGGGCTGTTTGCCAGCGGGGGCTCCTGGGTTTACGTTTCTATTACAAACTTCGGTAACGCCGCCCCCCCATTAGGAGCGGCCCTTACCGGTGGATTCGTTGCCCTGATGGCGGCATTGCTGGCCGCTCCCTTCTATTTCCTTGGCCGTTTTACCGATAACAAATTCAGCTTTGCCCTGGCCTTTGCCGCCCTCTGGTTTATCAGCGAGTGGTTCCGCAGCTGGATGTTCACCGGATTTCCCTGGTTATTCTCTGGTTATGCACATCTGGAAACCTGGTTGTCGGGCTGGGCCCCGGTACTGAGTGTTTACGGCGTCGGTTTAATACTCGCGTTCAGCGCAGCAGTACTCGCCCTGGCAGTCAGTGGTCGTTTAGTGCCTCTCAAACAACGCAGCCATATAGCATTGCTCGGTGCCGCGCTAATTACCTGGCCAATAGGTGCCACCCTGGCCAATGTAGAATGGACTCGCCCTGAAGGCGGAATTATCACAGTCGGCCTGGTGCAGGCGAATATTCCACAGGAAAAGAAGTGGTTGCCCGAGTTTCGCGGTGAAACCATCAGCCGCTATCAAGACGGCACCCGTGCCCTGAGTGACAAAGATGTGGATGTGATTATCTGGCCTGAAGCCGCACTGCCCATGCTCTATGGCCAAGCTCCAAATCTAATGCGGGCATTACAGCGCAATGCAGAAAAAACCGGAATCGACCTGATCAGTGGAATTCTCTTTGACAGACGCGACCCCGACCAGAGTGGCAATGTCATACACAACTCAGCTGCAGTATATGGCCGGAACCCCAGTGTCTACCATAAACGTCACTTGGTACCTTTTGGTGAGTATGTCCCCCTGGAAGATTTTATCCGGGGTACCATCGAGTTTTTTAATTTGCCCACTTCCTTCATTAGCTCAGGGCCTGATGAGCAAAGCCCACTGAATGCCGGAGGGGCCAGCTGGGCACCATTAATTTGCTATGAGATCGTTTACCCACGTCTGGTAGCCAGTAGCGCCCTTTCCGCTCAGGTGCTACTCACCATTAGCAACGACGCCTGGTTTGGTGATTCCATCGGCCCATTGCAGCATATGCAAATGGCACAGATGCGAGCCCTGGAAACTGGTCGCTATCTGGTACGCGGCACCAATACCGGAATGACGGCAATAGTGAACCCCCGCGGGCAGATCCTTGAGCAGTTGCCACAATTTGAGCAAGCCAATATGACCGGTGACATTCGTGCCATGCGCGGCTCCACCCCATTTATGCTGGCCGGGATCTCTATCGTATTTGCCCTGGCTTTGCCAATGTTGGCCTTGGCAATCATTCTACGTCGTAAGAAGGCCGTTAAGACCGGTAGCCCTATCACCGGTGAGGCCACTGACCAGTAAACCGACCCCAAATTCACTCTCTCAATCCCATGCCCAGATATTCTTCCTGGGCCAGGACCAACCCTACGGCCGCCAGCAGCACCGGACTGCTATGCTGCATTCAAATTACCGGTAAAAATTTGGCAGGGATGCCTTTGTATGCATTGTTTAATCAGTGGTGGCACAGGCCTGATAGGCAGACTTTTTTGCCAACGCTGGCTCGCCCGCGGCGACACAATCACAGTTCTTAGCCGCCAGCCAGATAAGGTGCGCACACTCTGCGGGGAGGCGGTCGAAGCAATTAGTGAACCCGAAGAGGTTAAACACGCAGTTGATGTGGTAGTAAATTTGGCGGGCGAACCAATCTCCCGCCGTTGGAGTGAGAGGCGCAGGACCGAAATTCGCAACTCCCGATTAAAAACCACAGAGAAGTTAGTGCGCTGGGCCCTAACTCAGAGGAAACGTCCAGATTACTTCCTTTCCGGGTCAGCAATTGGTTACTACGGGGACCGTGGTGGCGAACTTCTTAGGGAGGACAGTCCTCCCGGAGGAGGGTTTTCTGCTCAATTATGTCGCGACTGGGAGGAGGCAACACTTCCCCTGCAAAGAGCAGGAATCTGTGTCGGGATCATCCGCACTGCTATTGTACTCTCCACCCGTGGCGGAGCCCTGCCACAGATGTTACCAGCTTTCCGCCTTGGTCTTGGTGGGCCCATGGGTTCCGGGGAACACTGGATGAGCTGGATTCACGAGGAGGATGAGGTGGGGTTAATGCTACATGCGATTGACAAGCACCTGTGCACAACATTCAATGCCAGTGCTCCCGAAGCGGTAACCAATAACAGCTTTTCCAGATTGCTGGCCAAACAGCTGCATCGTCCATCCTTTATGCGTTCGCCTGCGTGGTTGCTTAAAACACTCTTCGGAGATATGGCAGAGGAGCTGCTACTGGCCAGTGAGCGGGTGGAGCCGCGCACCGCTCTGGACAACGGCTACAGTTTCCAGTTTCCCACTTTGGAACAGGCCCTTGCCGACCTTCTGAACGGCGGCAATGCAGCCAATAGAGCGCAGGCTTAGGGCACAGCTTCAGGCAGCCGCCATACTGCTCTCCAACGCCTCCGATAGGTAGCGACGACTGGATTCGCTAGTTACCAAATCCCCGTGGCACTCCATTGGTGCGGACCCTACCCACTGGGCGTGCCATCGATACCACTGGGATTCACCGGCTCTCTCGCGCAGCTCGATAAACTCCACCTCTGATGGGTTAAAGCGGTACTCGCGGACAATTTGCCCGGCGAAGGTTTCAAAATTCTTGCTGAGCTGAGCGCCACTCTCCGCGCCGGCACTAAGAAATAATAGAGTTCGCCCATCCTGTTCTACGCGCTTGAAGCCAACCCAAACCGCTCGATTCAAGCGGTTGTGTAATTGGATGGGAGTAAAAGAAACCGGGATGCCCTTCATCTTAAGGTTATCTCGTTTATTGTTATGTTTGTAATCCACAGTCGCCATTCCATGTTAAAAAATAATCAGTGGGTTAGTCCTGTGGCGCCAGTCATCCTAAATCCGGTGCAACTAGCATTCAAGAGTACTTTCTCTTGCTCGACGCCTGTTACCTCTTATCCTGTAGGCCTCTGAAATTCCTTTGATATAAAAGTTCCTCAACATTTCCTGGTTGGCGGCAATGGCCTAATGCTGTACCACGCCTGCCCCAGTAATTCCCGCCAGTAAGTCTGTGTTTGCAACAGGGCTGCCGCACTGGGAACCCAGCGTAGCAAACCCTCCTGTGCCCGCGGCAACAATTCTTCAGCGCTGCCAACAGGAAGCGGCTGTACTTCTAAGCCGGCTTTATTGAACACAGCTGCTGCACGGGGCATATGCCACCAGTGGGTGACCAGGACAATACGTTTCACACCCGCTGCACGCAATATCTCAGCGCTGTTTACTGCATTCTCTGCGGTAGTACGACTGCAATCATCACGCCAACTCACAGAGCGAGCCAATTTTCCCTCCAGTAGGGACTCCATCATTTGAGACTCAGCCGCTCGCTCATTTCGATAGACACGCCCTCCGGAAACCAAAATTGGCACCCCCCCTGGCGCCTGTTCAGCAGCCCACAGAACACGCTCCAGGCTAGCGGCCGACAGACGTTCACTGCCCGATTCCCCGTTTCTATAGCGCCCACCACCCAGGATTATGACTGCCTCAGGAGAAAAACCGGCAAGGTCCGGTGCAGCCCCCAGGCGCTTTCCCAGCCAATTCGAAAAAGCCGGAGTGGCACTCATCCAGAGCACAACAAATGAAACCAGTGCCAGCGGTAGGGAAACTTTCCCCAGCAGGGATCCTTCAGGCAGAAATCGTAGTAAAAACGCCAGTACTAACCCCAACATAGGTGCCAAAGGCGGCATTAGCAGGTTGGTCATAAACGTATGAAATTCAATCAATATTCAAGACCGCCCTCTATTTGTCGAAAGCAACCATAGCCACAGCGGTGGCACGGTGTGATCTGTGTATTCTCTGGTGGGAGAGCGCGGTAGCCACACCCCAAGCACTGCAGCTCCTCATCAGCACCCACATATTCGCCAGCCAGGGCCCAGGGTTTTCCCTCACGAATACAGCGCATCAGGTTGGGCCAGGCCGTTTCCGTCGGGTCTGCCGCATTCAGCAGCCAATCGCCACTGCGCTCTTCCAATGTACGCAACTCGCCGCCAAGGCCTTGGAGATAATCAGAAGCACGATGAAGGTCATCCTTTAACCAGGCACGCAGGAAGGCGACTTTATTCGCGGTTAGGTCTTCAACTGCCAGCTCACCCTCAACCAGATTCTCCAGATCCTCGCGAAACTCATCGGCTAGATCATCCTTCGGCGGCAACTTTGGTTCCTTCGTCACGGTATCCCTCCTATAATCTCGCGTTTACGCATCCTAATGGATGCCCTGGAGACAGCAATTGATCGCGATCAATCCTATGGATTGCAGATCATAAGCAGTCCCATCCAATATATGTAACGGTTTCCCCGCAAATTTTTGATCACAGAGTATAGGTCCCCAATCGATGGAAGAGCAGTACAACCCCTCCGCAGTCGAAGCTTCTGCCCAGGAATTCTGGGAGGCAGAGAAAAGCTTCGAGGTTAAGGAAGACACCGGCAGGGAAAAATTCTACTGCCTGTCCATGTTCCCCTACCCTAGCGGCAAGCTGCACATGGGCCATGTGCGAAATTACACCATCACTGACGTAATCACCCGCTACCAACGAATGCAGGGTAAGAACGTATTGCACCCTATGGGCTGGGATGCTTTTGGTCTGCCTGCAGAAAATGCAGCGATCCAGAATAAGACTGCACCGGCCAAATGGACCTATGCCAATATCGATTACATGAAGGGCCAGTTGAAAGCACTTGGCTTTGGCTTTGACTGGTCCCGTGAACTAGCTACTTGTCAGCCTTCCTATTACCGCTGGGAACAATGGTTCTTCACCCGCCTGTATGAAAAAGGCCTGGTCTACAAGAAGAACTCCGCAGTGAACTGGTGCCCCCATGACCAGACGGTACTTGCCAATGAGCAAGTGGAAGATGGGGCCTGCTGGCGTTGTGGCACTACCGTAGAACGCCGCGAGCTAGCCCAGTGGTTTATCAAGATTACCGACTATGCGGAAGAACTGCTCGAGGATCTCGACAAATTGCCCGATTGGCCCGAGCAGGTGCGCACTATGCAGCGCAACTGGATCGGCAAGAGCCGAGGTGTGGAGCTGAGCTTCGCCCTGCCTGCAACTGTAGCCGGCATGGATCACTTCGACGTCTATACCACCCGCCCGGACACCTTAATGGGAGTTACTTATGTATCTCTCGCTGCCGAGCATCCTATCGCCCTGGAGATGGCGGAAAGTAATCCGAAACTGAGAGAGTTTATTGCTGAGTGCAAAAGACAATCCCTGTCCGAAGCCGACATGGCCACAATGGACAAGAAAGGAATGGATACCGGGCTGAAAGCGATTCACCCCATCACTGGTGAAGAAGTCTCCGTCTGGGTCGCCAACTATGTATTGATGGATTACGGTTCTGGAGCCGTAATGGCAGTTCCGGCACACGACCAGCGCGACTGGGAATTTGCCCATAAGTACCAACTACCAATGGTACAGGTAATTGAAGCTTCCGATAGCCAGCCTATTGACCTGGATAAAGAAGCCTATACAGAGAAAGGCAAGCTGGTGAACTCCGGTAGCTTTGATGGACTGGATTTCGAGAGTGCTTTTACCGCAATCTCCGAAGCACTCGTCGCTACCGGCAAAGGCCGGGTCACCACTAACTATCGTCTGCGCGATTGGGGCGTCTCCCGCCAACGCTACTGGGGTGCACCTATTCCCATGTTCAATTTAGCTGACGGAGGGGAAATTCCGGTTCCTGCGGACAAACTGCCGATTCTATTACCGGAAGATGTGGAGCTAGATGGTGTTCAATCACCCATTAAAGCTGACCCAGAGTGGCGCAAGGACGAGTTCAACGGCACTGCCGTAGAACGAGAAACCGATACCTTCGACACCTTCATGGAATCCAGCTGGTACTACGCGCGGTATACCTGCCCAGATTTTGAAGAGGGCATGTTGGATCCGGACCGCGCCAACTACTGGCTGCCTGTCGACCAGTATGTAGGCGGCATTGAGCACGCTATCCTGCACCTCCTCTACGCACGCTTCTTCCACAAGCTAATGCGCGATGAGGGGCTGGTAAACAGCGATGAACCTTTCAAGCAGTTGCTGTGTCAAGGTATGGTTTTAGCTGAGTCTTTTTATAAAGAGAAACACGGTCATAAAACCTGGATTAATCCAGCCGATGTGGATGTCGAGCGGGATGACAAGGGGAAACCCATCAAAGCCATTGAGCGTGCGACCGGCGAAGAGATTATTGCTGGTGGAGTAGTGAAAATGTCTAAGTCTAAGAACAATGGCATAGACCCGCACGCAGCAGTCGAGCAGTATGGCGCTGATACCGTACGTCTATTCACTATGTTCGCCGCTCCCCCTGAGCAGACCCTGGAATGGCATGACGCTGGAGTGGAAGGCGCCAGCCGCTTCCTGCGCAAGCTCTGGAAAACTGTTCACAGTCATGTCGCAGCGGGTTCAAGCGATGTAGAGATCGATCAACAATCTCTGAGTGACCAGCAGCAGCAACTGCGCCGCAAGGCCCATGAAACCATCCAGAAAGTGGGTGATGACTACGGGCGCCGCCAAACTTTTAATACGGCTGTTGCCGCAGTTATGGAGCTGCTCAATGAAGTGGGTAAGTTAGCAGAACGGGATAATGAGCAGGGCCTCGCTGTAGAGCGGGAAGCACTACAAGCTGCCGTCTTACTGCTCGCACCAATTACCCCGCACATATGTCACCAATTGTGGCAAGTGCTGGGTAATTCCAGTGCATTGATTGATACGGCTTGGCCACAAGCGGATGAAAAGGCTCTTGTACGTTCAACCATTACACTGGTAGTCCAGGTCAATGGCAAAGTCCGTGCAAAACTGGATGCTCCGGCTGATGCGGATAAAGAGGGCTTGGAAAAAATGGCTCTGGAAAATGAAAACGTACAGAAGTTTATTGGTGATGCCACAGTACGCAAGGTCATTGTCGTACCAGGCAAACTGGTAAATATTGTTGCGAAATAGACTCGCAGCCCGAATGCCGGGAGCTATAAGCTCCCGGCTCACTCAGGCCTCACATACAGTTCAGGCCCGATTAAGCCAGGTAGTTTATGAAAAAAATCGCAAGACGAGTTATCTCCTTAATTGCCATTCTTGCCATTGCCAGTTGTGGCTGGCATTTACGCGGCACACCAAAGAACTTCCCTCCAGGCAGCACTATTTATATTTCCAGCGAAAACCCACGCAGTGATATTGCTGATGAACTCAGTCGCCTGCTCCACAACGGTGGTATTCCCGTTGCTGCAACTCCCATGGAAGCAGATTACGTAATGGTTATTAACAGGGAAATCGAACGCAAACTCACAGTTGCCGTAGACTCGGAGGGGCGCGCATCAGAATACGAACTGATCACCAGCGCTATCTATAGTGTTCGTACCGGTGGCGGTGAAGTCTTGCTAAACAAAGCCCAGGCAGATGTTTACCGTTCTCTTGAATGGGATGTATCTGAGATTGTGAGTAAGGGCGAAGAGGAACGCTTACTGCGTGCTGAAATGCGTCGCGAACTTATCAGCCGGATGATTGACCGACTGCGTCGAATTGATGTCAATGCCCCGCTGGAGGATAAAAGCTACTAAGTAGCTGTACAGTAATGCGTATCAACCCCCAGCAACTACCACAGAGTCTCAAAAAGGGGCTGGCCCCGGTTTATATTATTTCCGGAGATGAACCCCTGCTGGTCCAGGAGTGTTGTGACCAGGTTCGTAAGGCGGCGAAGAAGGTTGGCTTTGATGAGCGTGAGCTTCTCCATGCCGAGCACAACTTTGATTGGGGGCTTCTACTCGCCTCTGCTGGCAATATGTCGCTTTTTGCCGAGAAAAAGTTGATCGAAGTACGCGCACCTGGTGGAAAACCGGGGGACAAGGGCAGTAAGGCCCTTCAGGAATTCGCAGCCCTCGCCAGCCAGGACTTGGTTCTGCTTTTAATTCTACCCAAACTGGAAAGATCACAGCTCAACAGCAAGTGGGTAAAAGCACTGGAACAAGAAGGCGTACTAGTCCAGATCTGGCCAGTGCCTGCCCAGGAAATGCCACGTTGGATCAATCAGCGGCTTAGCGCTGCAGGACTGACTGCCGAACCCGAAGCAGTAAAAATACTGGCAGAACGCGTGGAGGGCAACCTACTTGCCGCTAGCCAGGAGATAGAAAAGCTCAAGCTATTAAATAAGAGCGACACCACAATTACCGTCAGCTTACTGGAACATAGTGTTACCAGCTCCGCTCGCTATAGTGTATTTGACCTAATAGATAGAGCCTTGGCCAGTGAAGCCGATAAAGCAATAACAACTTTACAGGGATTACGCAGTGAAGGCATTGAAGCACCGGTAGTGCTTTGGGCCCTGGCACGGGAAATTCGCTCATTGCTGGAAATTGGGGAAAAGCTCAATCAGGGCCAACCACTGGCTCGCCTGGTGCGTATTCAAAAACGTCAGCCACTAATTCAATCCGCTCTTTCCCGGCTGGCGCCTCGCCAGCTTGAAACTCTGCTTTTACGCGCTCGCGCTATCGATACCGCCATCAAGGGTGGCACTGGACACCAATCACCCTGGACGGGCCTACTGGAGCTCACTTTAAACCTGAGTGGCCAGCGCAGCGTCTAGCTCTCGGTTTACCCTCACCTAACTACCAATCTATTTAATAAACAACCCCTGCCCCTAAAGGGGAGGGGTTGTTTAGGCGAACTAAAATCAGGGTTAGTTCTGAGTAATCGTAGCCATGTTGCTATCACCAATCTGATGAACACTGGCCATATTGAACTCGCTAGATTGAGTAACAAAAGTGGCGTTATTGTTACCAGACTGTCCCAAGTGGGCGCCATGCTCAAAGCCAGATTGAGACAGAACAATCATGTTGTCCCCGCCCATATCCTGGTGAACTTCTGCCAAGTTAAGCTCGCCAACCTGGTCAATATCAACCATGTTAGCTACGCCTTCACTGTAGCCGAAGGTAGAGTTAGCGCTACCAGACTGATCAATAGTCACCTGGTTCAAATCACCGGTCTGAGAAAACTCACTCCAGTTCATGTCACCATTTTGAACCAGGGCAGCAGTATTGCTGTTGCCGTATTGATACATGTCACCAATATTATTAGTGTCGTTCTGAGCGATAGTGGTTACGTTGTCATCGCCATACTGAGCTGCAACACTGGAGTTACCGATTCCATCCTGGGCAATGGTCGTAACGTTGTTAATACCCGCTTGGGACATATCCAGGTAGTTGTAATCTCCAGTTTGCACCAGATTTGCAGTATTTTCAGCACCGCTCTGGTAAGCGAAGCCCACGTTACCCTCACCAACTTGACCGCCCAGGAAGCCATCCGCCGATGGATACCAGGTGCTGCCCCAAACACTGTTTGAGTCGCCAACCTGGGTGCTCACAAACAGGTTGCCATCACCTTCCTGCTGCAAGAAAGCAGTATTGTCATTACCATCCTGTAAAGCATCCATGGTGTTATCATGGGAATTAGAGTACTGGTCCAGGTGCATTACGTTTTCACTGCCCATCTGGGTAGCAAATGCTGTGTTTCTGGCACCATCCCATTGGTGAATAACACCCTGGTTACCCTCTCCCTGCTGGAAAGTGTAGGCTTGTGAACCATCCTGGTTATTCTGGCTGGTAGTCGCATAGTTGCGATTTCCAACTTGGGTCTGGTCAATAAAGTTACTATCAGCAAATGACTGCTCGGTAGAAGCGAGATTGTCATTACCTTCCTGCCATTGATAAGCGGCATTATTGGTAGACTCGACTACCTGATAAATGTCAGCGGCATTATCGTTGCCAGCTTGCAGTTGATCACCGTAGTTACCATCAGCCATGGCCTGTCCAGCACCTACAAGCATTGCAATCGCGGCAGCAAGTGAAAGCTTTTTCATTTATGTTTCTCCCTCGGACTAAATAAACAAATACAAACAAAAAGAAAGCAGCGAGCTAGTCATACTGGACTACCTCCACCGCATGGTTGTCACCGAACTGCGCGACAAATCCAAATAGCCCATCACCGTTTTGAATGATGTTGGCTGAATTTCCATAACCAACTTGATTTATAAGGGCAATATTATCTATACCGTTCTGTATAGCAGTTGCTTGGTTGTAAGCCCCAGACTGTGAAATAGCCGCATAGTTATAGTCACCACTTTGGTGAACTACTGATTCATTGGACGAACCATCCTGAACCAGGAATACCTGGTTGTACTGACCTGTCTGTACTACTTCAGCTACGTTGTAGTCTCCTAACTGCGTTACTTCAGCCAGCTGTCCATTAATTGAATCATCCCGCTGAAGAAGTAGATCAAGTGCACCTTGCCCAGATAACAGTTCATCGTGACTATCGAGATCTCCAGCCCAGGACAATGTAATGGGCATTAAAACTAGAATCAGATAGAAAACAGCCGCCCTAATAGCAGTCACTCAGATTTCCTCAGTCAAATTAAATAAACTATATAAAGCTCATCTACTAAGGAAACTATAGGAATAATAAGAACAGGAATAAATCAGAAGAAAGCGTATTTTTCTATACAAAAATAAGCAGAAACGTAAAACTTTTGTATGATTAAGGAAAGATAAAAGCTATGAAACAGATAAAAATCTGCGAGAGCAACCAGGAGTCCCGTAAATTACACCAACTTACAGAAAAGTTCAACTCGCAAAAAAGCTGGCCACCTAACCACTTTTAATTCAGATAGATATTGCCAGCTTTTTGAATAATTAAATTATTATTAATCAACAATAATTACATTGTTTTCATGAGATCAGAGAATTTTCACCGGACTTTCAGAGTATTCATCCAAGATCGATGCAGGAAACTCACTACTATCCTGCAAAGCCCATAAATTTCCAGTAACCCCATTAGCAATAAGGTGAATCACGGCAGACTCGATAGCCGAAAGTACACAAAGCTGAGCAGGATCATTGGTCGTCATCCCAGCCTCAACCTCTAATAAACGTTTATATTCTACAAATGTGTAAATATCTCCTTGCACCTGCCGGGACAAAATCTTTTTACTGGTAAGCACGCTACTTAGTACACGACCCGTTCTTACATCGACAGCGCGCAAGTTTACTGTCACTTCATCAACACGGTACTGTGAAGAAAGGCCAATTCCAAAATACCTTGCCCCTGCTCCACCAGTTTTGATATTGGTGTCATAAGCGACAATCCCTCCTTCCAACATAATATTTGCTGACATCAAGGAGGGTAAATCAAAAGGAGGAACTGTATCTTCCTCTTTCAGTGCAGCACGAATTATCTTTCTCTCTGTCAGCAGGTTTTGCAGTCCTTCCCGCTCTAAAGTAACAAACCATCCTGATTCATTTAAGACCTGCACCAACATAGAAGCAGCGCCCTGAGTCACTGCAGTTGAAAACGAGCTTGATGGGGCCGGCCTGTACTGCCCTGTCTGGTCACTAAAACCATAAACTGCTACAACAATTTTCCCCCTGGGAGAGGGCAAATTGATCAAGTCGGCATAGGTGCTCATTCGATCTGTTAAAGTGGCCTTCTCATATCCTGGACCAAATAGAGCCTCACGGGTTTTCTGAAAAAAACTACAACCACTTATGAAAATAATAAATACTACAAGAAATATTCTAGGCAACATCACCACCACCCCTGAAATCCTCAAAAATGCCATCCAATGGCAGTATGGCTGTTAATTTCCCGGATCTAATCCTACTACGACAATCTCAGAAATTTCGCCGGTGACAGCATCTGTAATAGTTATTGTTAAAGTTCCATCCACATCAATTATATTTACAATAAAGTCATCGGTTACCAGAGTACCATCATTTCCATTACCTACATCGGTCAAGAGTTGAGACAACAATCTGGATTCCAAAGTATCAGTGAATCTATCTAGAGAGGAAGATTCTGAATAAGGTGACTTACCTGCTTTTGGATCTTTCTTACTATTCTGGGCACTCGCATTATTCAGTAGATAGTTACCATTTAATGGGTTGCCACCGAACGAGGGGTTAACCGGTGTGTAAATCAACTCAGTAGCATACCCTGCAAAAGGAATCATTAATATAAGCGTAAAGAGAGTAACTAAAAATCTTTTCATTAAATTTCATCCCCTGCCAAATCCAAATTTTGAGAGAACAACTCTTGCAGCCTCTGCTGTCGAATATTGTTATTTATTTGAGTTGCTGCTTGAGCAGCAATCTCTCCAAAACGCCTTCGCCCAGGGTAGATCACAGTTCTAAAAACCTGTTTATTTTCATAGGTAACCCACACCACGCTACCCCACCTTGCTGAAGGTCGCTCATGAACGGTTAGGTTATAATCGAATTCCGTGAGGTTACTGGTGATATAAATAGAAAGAGAACGGGCAAATTCGTGACCAATACCGCTCACAGTACTGTCGATAACCAGCCCGGTAAGAAGGGAGTCCTCACCCTCTATTGACTCGAGCTCTTGCGACTGGACAAGTGGGGAGATTGAGATAAGCAGAATTAGGAGAGAAACTCTCTTAAAGCAGTAAAAATAGATACTCATTTTATAAGTTCTGGCTAGCCCAACTACTTGCTTCTAAGCGATTTTTACAGCCAATCTTTCTGTATATCTTATAAAGATGACTCTTAACCGTGTGCTCACTAACACATAAAACTTCTGCAATATTTGCATTGGTATGACACTCACATATCAACTGCAATATTTGCGTCTCACGCTGAGTGAGATTCGACGCTTTTTCCCGCCACTTTTTTGGCTTCCGGTGCTGACGTAAAAAATTATGCAGTACATCCCTGGGAAACCAGTATTCACCAGAAAAAATCCTGCCCAATCTTTCCATGATCACTTTGGGCTCACATTCCGAAGGCATCAAGCCAAGAACCTTCTCCCAGTGAAGAACAAAATCCAAATCAGTTGTATCCGCTACATTAATCAGAACAATACTGGGTGGATTGGAAATTGTATGAATGTCACGCAGAATCAGGTCCAGATCGGATGATGAGAGATCTGCGCAGTCCAGGAGAAGATATTCAGTGATAATTTCTTCAAGCGAAGAAATTGACAAACGCTGGAATATAGAACACTTAGTCCTAAACTCATCCTCTATACGCCCTGCAAAGATAGAGGATTGAAGATTAATAGAAGCCGTTAAAAAAGCTACTTCCGGCCCTTCGGATTCATGACCCGGAGTCACAACTTCAAGGCGTGCATAATCCTTATGCAAATTCATCTGGGTTCCCCCAACATGCGGTCCTTTTAAGATCTTACTTAATATCTGATTTGCTCTTATTTTCTATTTATTCTATGGCCGTCTTTCGCTGTGAGCTAAATCTATTCGATCAACTCCCTGCCTGCAACAAGAAGTGATCTAGATATCAAAATTTCAATCTTAAGTGTGCCAACATAAATTTAGAATGTCATTTTTACATACAAAGGTATTACATTTACAGCTGTAAACCACCTCATAGAACATCCTTTGGTATAGACTCAGGAGCCCACAAAAAATTCAACGAATATCGAGAAATTTGTACTGGTCCACAAAATTAATAGATTAATTTTGATAAAAAACAAATTTTTCTGATCTGAAGAATGTGAACAGTCACATATAATCCACGAAGCATCTTAAAATATAAATTAAATCGTTTAGTACTATTCAATTGATATTAAATAAAAATAAAATGAGAAATAGAGCAAACGGTATTACTTTGAATAAAAGTCACAAAAAATATAAGTCTAAAAACACAGCCACAATTTTTTCTGAATTATCCGCAAACAGGTTCCGTATAAATAGTAATCAGTTTGAAGTTGATTTAACCTTAAATACAGACTTCCCAGTGTTAATAAAGCACTTGAAGCTGGGATGAATGTACCGATTAGACCAAGAAATAGGCTATATTCAGCCCAAACTGCATGGAATAAATTCATGAGCACCAGTATCCAACCCTCCGCACATGCATCCACTCATACAATCAATAATCAGGTTCCACCTCTTACGGGCCATAATTTATACGCGGGGGATCAAGCACTTAGAAAAGCAGTACATATCAATGGAGGACACTGGGCCGAGGAAGATTTACAGCGCTATGGAGAAGTATGTGGTCGCCCAGAAATGATTGAACGTGGTTACGCTGCCAATGAATTCAAGCCAATATTCGAAAGCCATGACCGTATCGGCAATCGTATAGATATAGTTCGTTACCATCCTTCATATCATCAATTAATGCAACTGGCACTCTCGGAAGGATTGCACTGTTCACCCTGGACGGATCCACGTCCGGGAGCGAACGTGGTAAGGGCAGCAAAGAACTATTTACAATGTCAGCTTGAAGCTGGTCATGGATGCCCAGTAACTATGACTTTTGCTTCTATACCGTCAATTCAACTCAACCCCATTGTTGCCGCTGAATGGGCCCCCAAAATATTAAGCAGAGGATATGACAACAGTAATCGCCCTTACTTTGAAAAGTCCTCTCTAACTATCGGGATGGGTATGACGGAAAAACAAGGCGGCTCTGATGTACGTGCTAATACCACGACCGCTATCCCTTTAGGGGATAACGTCTATGAGCTGCTCGGGCACAAGTGGTTTATGTCTGCTCCCATGTGCGACGGTTTTCTGATACTAGCCCAGGCACCCGGAGGGCTCTCCTGTTTTCTGGTACCCCGCTGGCGTCCAGATGGTAGTAAAAATCCCCTGGAAATCCAAAGGCTCAAAGTGAAAGCCGGTAATGTCTCCAATGCTTCTTCAGAAGTGGAGATGCGAGGTGCAATGGGTTGGTTGTTAGGAGAGGAAGGCCGAGGCGTAAACGCAATTATTAAGATGGTAGCCATCACTCGCTTCGATTGTATGGTCGGTTCTTCCGGAGGTCAGCGTCAAGCAGTTGTTCAGGCCATTTACCATGCCTCACAACGAAAAGCCTTTGGCCAAAAGTTGATTGACCACCCCCTAATGCGCAATGTGCTGGCGGACCTGCAATTAGAAATTGAGGGATCCATTGCCTTAACTATGCGTATGGCAAGGGCTATGGATCAGGAGGACCAGGAGCACGAAAAAATGCTACTTCGTCTGGGAGCTGCGGTGGGAAAATACTGGATCTGCAAACGCAGTCCTCACCATGCCTATGAGGCTATGGAATGCCTGGGAGGAAATGGGGTCATCGAGAACTTTATTACTGCCCGCCTATACCGAGATGCTCCAATCAATGCTATCTGGGAAGGCTCTGGCAATATACAGGCTCTGGATGTCCTTCGGGCAATCACAAAAACACCCAGTGTAGTAAATCACTGGTTGGACGAAATGGCAGCCAGCACAGGTAAGAATAATTATTTTGATAAAGCACTAGATTCATTAAAGAAAGAATTGGCAGATTTAGATCAGTTTGAGTACCGAGCTCGCGCTATCGTAGATCAAATGGCAGTTACAATGCAGGCCCATCTACTTATTCAATCTGGTGATAAGGCAGTCAGTAGCGCTTTTATTCTATCAAGGTTGGAGGGCAAAGGCGGCCATAGCACTGGTAGCCTACCCAGGGGAGTCGATATAGAACAATTGCTCACACGCGGGAACCCACTTTCAGTATAAAAAATGAGCTATATATTAACTTAAACTGAAAACCCGGCATAACCGGGTTTTTTCTAATAAAAAATAAAGATCAGCTAAAAAAAACTATAGCGAAAGCCCAGTTGGCCACGAACCCCATAATACTCAACTTGCTTTGGCCTATCTTTATCACCAATATAATAAGTTAAAGGTTCATTCGTAAGGTTTAAGGCCTCAGCAAAAATAACTAAATTGTCCCCAATCGTATAATTTGCACTCATATCCAGGCTTGTGTAAGCACCGTAGTACTGGTCTTCATTTTTATTGCCACCATGCTCTTCAATATACTCTCCCTTATGGTTTTGAGCCAGGCGAATGGAGACAGTACCATCATCATAATAGATAGAGAGATTATGTAATAAATCAGCTTGACGGGAAATCGGCACCGCACCATCACGGCCCGGAATACGCATTTCTGAATCCAGCATAGTTAAATTTGTCGACAACCCGATATTTGAAAGAAATCCGGGAAGGAAATCCATTTTTCGCACCAGATTAAATTCCAATCCCCTCAGCCACGCATCTTCACCATTTTCCGGACTATAAATATCGACTCCTGACACCCCATTATATTCACCTTCTTTCACATCTTTAAAGATTGGATCTGTAATATCTTTATAAAATAAACCAGCAGATAAAATCCCCGAGTCATTAAAATAGTACTCATACATAAAGTCCAGATTCCAAGAGTAAGTAGGATCAAGATCTGGATTACCTCCTATAAACTCATTATCGTGCTCGGCATAGTACCCTCCCGGATTCAGATCACCAAAGTCCGGCCTGGCAAAGGTTCTGGTCAGCGCGAGCCTGATATTGCTATCCTCTGTGAGCGCATATTTTAGATGTGCCGATGGCAAAATGGATAAATACTCTTTATCACCATTAAACGGCACCAAATAGCCTTTATTAGCTTCATCGTTAACAAATACCTGGCTTTCCACCTTCGTTTGTGTCTGAGTGAGTCGTAATCCCATTACAAGAATGGCTCTATTTGAAAGCTCATAATTACCCATGCCATAAGCCGATAGGTGCCTCTCTGTTAGCTCAAAATTTCGCCCAAGAGCCCCTCCATTTTCAACTAGAGCTGATTCTTCGGGAATCAAAATGAATTTATCCCGGTTTTGGTTCCAAAAATTCTCCAATTGAGACATTGAAGCAACCTGAGAGAATTGGGAGTCATAGTTGATATCCAACTCTGATAGGAAATCATTTCTGCCAGGCTGATCAGACAAGGTAAAGTCAGAGAGAACTGGGGCAGGCCCATAGTTTTCCTCATCCCAAATGTAAAATGCATCGGAGAATTCAGACACCCGTTCCTTGTCCCGATATTTCATACCGAACTTTAACTCCAGCTCACTGGAAAACTGGGAAGAAAAGTCAAAAGTGGCTACCACTTTATCCTTTTCGTTGACATACACTTTATATAGTTCAACCCAAGATAGGCTGGACTGGGTTGGGTCCATTACAAAACCATCCGGGAGGTGAGTGGGTATATTTTCTGCTGGGTCAGTACCACCATCGATTTGGTTGTAAGCCAACCCATCATCATCCAGACCAACATAACCTACTTCCGTTTGATCAAAACGCATTACAAAATAAGAGCGATCATCTTTATTGGGTGTATTCCCATAGCGGAATTCATTATCATAGCTGGCTAAATTCCAATTCAGGTGCTTATCATCACCAAAAAAGTGCTCTCCACCAACTTCAACACCTTGCATACGTGTTATCAAAGTATTGTGGATATGCTGAAGTTCCATTCTATCTTTATCGAACCGCAACCTGTGCTTGTAATGTGTCTCCTCATCTTCTAATGTCCCATACAAACCACGAGCAAAAATCTTACCTCCTTCTTCCAATCGGTATTCAGTAGCAAGGTTTAACCCCAGGGTATCTCTGATTCCGGTATAATCCCGCAGTTCCAATCGATATATTCCCTCCCCTTTACGGCGAGGCTCGTAGTTATCTGTTGCCCAATCCCTGCTCCAACCAGTTACATTGGCCAAAAATCCCCATTTACCACCTTCACTTCTATCCCCATAAAGAATGCTCATGGATTTAATATCACCGTCGGCTTTATCCGCATAGCCACCAGATAGGGATATATCCAAAGTGCGTTCTTCAGGGGCTGTACGAGTCACAAAATTAACATTGCCGCCAATAGAGTCACCTTCCTGATCCGCGGTAACAGCCTTAGAGACCTCAATACGTTCAATCAGCTCCGATGGAAAGAAATCAAACGCCGTAGCCCTGCTGGTAGTTTCCTCTTCTGCAGATGGCAAACGATGACCATTAAGGCTAGAAGAACTCCATTGGGACGGGAGGCCACGCACAGCGACAAACCGTCCTTCCCCCTGGTCACGCTCGATAGATACGCCTGCGACTCTTTGAACTGCCTCTGCGGCGTTACGATCCGGTAACTTTCCTATACCATCTGCCGATACCACATTAACAATCCGGTTGGATTCCCTCTGTAACTCCAGGGAACGTAACTCTGTCTCAAACATTCGTCCAAGCACAACAATCTCTTCTATTTCGCTATCATCCTGGACACTCTGCTTACTACTTTCTTGTGCATGAGCGTAATTTACTTGTCCCACCAGCAGAGTAATCGTTGCAGGCAATAATTTGACATAAATCATTTTACTTCCCCTGTATCAATCAAAAAATGATTGGCAAATTTTTATCGACACAAATTAACTTGCTCGATCATCAACATAAATCTGGACTAGACCAGAATCCTAAATTGCCGCTATGACGTTTGTATAACAGGTGTGTGAATATTCCCTGCGAATATATAAATGAAAAATTTTTACCATCTGGAATGGTTATTGAACTTAAAAAAGACTGTCACAAAAACGCAATCATAAGCACCTAAAATCTGGTCTAGACCAAATGGCAGCTATCGATAAAATGGAAAAAACCAGTAAAAAACAGGAATCTGATTCCAGTGAAGATTTCAACAGTGAGCTTTTCTTGCTACTCTTTTCCGGAGTTGCTGCATTCTTCACTTATTTTTGTATGTATGCTTTCCGCAAGCCCTTTGCAGCAGCATCTTACGCCAACATTTCCGGCTGGGATTTCACTCTAGACTTTAAAACCGCACTTATAATTTCCCAAGTACTGGGTTATGCGTTTTCAAAAATTATCGGGATTAAGGTTGTCTCAGAGTTACGGCCATTGCAGCGGGGAAGAATACTGGTAATTCTAATTCTTTTCAGTCATCTGGCCTTGATAGCATTCGCATTGATCCCCGCTCCTTATAATGTTGTCATGCTTTTTTTTAATGGTCTCCCACTTGGAATGGTGTGGGGACTAGTATTCAGCTATTTAGAGGGGCGTCGTCTTACTGAAGCACTAGGCGCCATTTTATGTGTTAGCTTAATCATCTCTTCAGGAGCCGTAAAAGCAGTAGCCGCATATCTAATGCTGGAATGGAAAGTGCCGGAAATCTGGATGCCTGCAACCGTGGGCTTATTATTTCTACCTGCACTGATTCTATCTACATTTACACTCAGTAGAATTCCCCAACCCAATCAAGCAGACATCCGTGCACGAAAACAAAGAGTACCAATGACGAATGAAATGCGTTGGACTTTCGTCAATGAAACGAATCTGGGATTGTTGGCTTTAATCATCGCTTATGTATTCCTAACGGCATTTCGTGACTTCTCTGATAATTTCGCTGCAGAGCTTTGGCAAGCTTTGGGTCATGGTCAAGCACCCCAGATCTTCCTTACCAGCACTCTACCCGTGGCACTGATAGTTTTAGCATCCCTGGCGCTACTTATTTTTGTACGTAACAACTATCGCGCATTGCAGCTAAACCAGCTATTAGTCGCGGCTGGGGGAGCAATCTGCATAACTTCAACTCTCGCATTTGAGTTAGATATTGTATCCGGGGCTGCCTGGATGATTGGGATCAATATCGGGCTCTATATAGGCTATGTTCCATTTAACTGTTTATTATTTGAACGTCTGGTCGCCTGCACCAAGAGCCTAGGTAACGCAGGATTTGTGATTTATCTGGCAGATAGTGCGGGTTATATCGGCAGCATTAGTGTCATGCTCTATAAGACTTTCGCGCAACCAAACCTAAACTGGTTACAGTTTACTCAGCAACTTTCCTATGCTACTGGTATTGCATGTATTTTGTTAATGCTGCTCTCACTTCTTTTCTTTCGCCGCTTGCACCGTAATTCTTCTTCACGGTTGAGGCTTATTACTTCTCCAGTGTAAAAAAGGCTATAGAGCAGTTATGAAATTTGATATTGCCATTGTCGGTGCCGGGATATTAGGCAGTTTTGCTGCTTACCATGCACTAAAATCCGGAAAAAAAGTGCTGTTAATTGAAGCCAGCACTAAGCCTCACGGAGCCACGGTACGCAATTTTGGCCAAGTAGTACCATCTGGTATGAATCTAAAACTATGGCGAAATCTGGGGCGACGATCGCTGGAACTTTATGGCGAGTTGGCGACAATAATGCCGGACGCACTCTGGCAGCATGGCTCTCTCTACGTGGCTTCTTCTTTAGAAGAGGCCAATCTACTAGAGGAAATGCATGAGATTAATCGTGAGACTAACTACGTTTCCAGGCTTCTTACCTCGACGCAGTGTCACAAGCAAATTAATTTACTAAAGCAGAGTTACTGCCATGGTGGCCTCTACTATCCACAGGAAATGAGTGCCGAAAGCTCCCTGCTAATGAAGTATTTTTGGAAACTACTTGAAGACACGAAAAATTTACATTTTAAAAAGGCATCTCCGGTAATAGCCGTAGAGGAAGTCAAAAATGGGGTCCAGCTTCGCTGCTCAACAGGTGAGTCTTTTATTTCAGAACAGGTAATGATTTGTTGTGGCCATCAACTTAGTCATTTATTTCCGCACTTATTACAAACAGAACAACTACGGCTTAGTAAATTGCAGATGTTGCGCACCCAACAAATCAAGGGAGTCAAAATACCAGGGAACCTGCTTACAGGTCTGACAATACGCCGCTATGAAGCATTTAAAAGTTGCCCTAATTATAAAAATCTACCGAAGCCCCATATTGATCCAAGCTATGGAAAATTTGGTATCCACCTTCTGTTTCGACAATCTGCCGATGGCAGCATCATCATTGGCGATTCTCATGAGTACTTCACTGCCCAGGACTCAGGCACTTTGAACTATGAAATATGTCAGGAAATCAACTCACTGATGGTAGCTGAAGCCAAGCGTATTCTTAATCTACCCCATTTAAATGTTGCCAGGATTTGGAATGGCTATTACAGCCAGGAAAGTAGCCAAGGCGTATTCCTAAAATCCGCAACAGAAAATATTCATTTAATAACCGGTATTGGAGGAAAAGGTATGACAACCGGACCAGCATTAATGGAACGGGTAGTGAAGGGTATTTTGGACAAGATCCCTCTAGATGAGTGCTTAATCGATGAGAGCTAATGTTGTCGATAAAATTAAACAGTTATTTTTGCAGTACGGGAATTTAACACTTGGAGAAAAATGCACGCAGCTACAGCATGCTACCCAGTGTGCCACCTTGGCGGAACTCTCTGGTATCTCCGATGAAATGACTGTTGCAGCGTTTCTTCATGATATCGGCCATCTCCACGCTATAAAGGAAAAAATACCCGGTACGGATACTGAAGGCTACAGTGCACATGACCTAATAGGTGCAGATTTACTCGAAAGGTGGGGTTTTTCCAATACAGTCACGAAGCCTATCGCCCTACATGTTCAAGCTAAAAGATTTTTAATGAGTACAGATAACATTTATGAGACACGGCTATCCGCAGCAAGCCACAAAACCCTAAAAAAACAAGGAAAAATAATGACAGATAAAGAAAAAGATAATTTTCTTAATACCCCCTTCGCCGAGGATGCTCTGCGTCTGCGCGAGTGGGATGATTCAGGAAAAGTGCCTGGTTTAGCCGTAGCTCCTTTGGATCACTGGCTAAAGATCTGCTCAAAGGTACTTAGTCGATAGATATTTTGCCGCTCAACTCCCTTATCAATTACCAAAAAGGAGATAATCCATGGAACCACTGCAACTTAAAGCTGCTATCCTCGACTGGGCCGGAACCTTAGTAGATTTTGGCTCCCGCGCCCCTTTACAAGCGTTTATGCAAATTTTTGCTGAGGCTGGAGTTACGGTCAGTGAAGAGCAAACCCGTATTCCAATGGGTACTGAGAAGAAAGAACATATTCGCCAGATGCTACAACAAAATTCCATTCAAACTGCCTGGCAAGTGGTTCATGGGCGCCCATCCCAGGAATCTGATATAGACGGACTATATCGCCGTCTGGCCCCGATACAGATTCAGGAAATCGATAGGCACAGCCAAATAATACCCGGAGCCGACAAACTATTTGTCCGCTTGCGTGAGCGTAATATACGTATTGGTAGCACCACAGGTTACAGTCGTATAATGATTGAGGGCATGCTGGCAAAAGCTCAACAACAAGGCCTAGAGCCCGACTGTGTTATTGCAGCAGATGAAGCTGTGGGCGCAAGACCAGGACCCGCAGCTGCATTAAAGAACGTCATTGAAATGGAAATTCCGTCTGTCAGCCAATGTGTCAAGATTGATGATACCGCCGCAGGCATTTATGAGGGGCGCAATGCCGGCATGTGGACAGTTGCAGTAGTACTTTCAGGAAATGCTTCGGGATTATCTCTGGGAAGTTGGCAAGCACTCTCGGAGGAAGAAAAAAGAAATCACAGTATTGGCGCTTATCAAAAACTTGAGAATTGCGGCGCTCATTATTTGATAGACGATATCAATAAGCTTGAACCCGTACTGGTCGATATCAATCGCCGACTGGCTCTTGGACAACGCCCCTGATAGGCTATCAAACTTCAGGAATACCAGTTTGGTAGCCCAGGCCTGAGACCGAGTTTTAGATCAAACCCAAGAGAAATACTGTGTCCTCCAGTTACGTAGAAATTAAATCACATATCCAACTGTTGATCGGTAATGGTCGCCTGGCCGCCAATCACAAGCTGCCCGCTGAGCGCGAGCTGGCGGAGCAGCTGCAAGTCACACGTATTACTTTACGAGATGGTTTAAACCGTCTTGAAGGTGAGGGACTGGTGTACCGACAAAATCGCAGAGGTTGGTTTGTTGCACCAGATCGATTTGTGATGAACCCGACACAAAAGGTAAATTTCAACTCCATGACCCGACAACAGGGTTTTAGAGCAACCACCAAAGTACTTGGGGTCCGTAAGCTGACCGTAAGATACGATATTTATTCCGCCTTTAGCGCCACTAAAAGTACCAGCTACTTTGAAATCCGAAGAGTCCGCTACCTGGACCAAAGGCCAGTCATGGTAGAAGAGAGTTATCTCTCATCAGAGTGTTTTCCTGAATTATCTGACTTCGATTTATCTGGATCTATTACCGAAATATTGCAAGATAATTATAGGGTAAATATCACTCACGAGCGTTGTAATATTCAGGTTGCGAACCTGGAGTTGCAATATGCAGAGCCATTGGGTATACACGCTGGTGCTCCAGGCCTGAGAATCTTAAGACTTCGCTATGATTCTGCTGAATATCTGATTGATTATAATATTGAATACTGGCTACCCCACGCCATAGAAATGGAAGTAGCCACTAGATAGTACTTATTTTTTACCGCACCTAAAAAATTCCTTGCTCTTTAATTTTAATGAGGGAGATTGGTTAGTTGTTAGCTTTTAAATAGCTGTCTTTTCTTCGCAGTATCGCTGTAAAAATCCCTTCATTGGGATTTAATAGCTATCGTCTATTCTATCACCACTGGTCTAGACCAGAAAATCATTGAAAATACGGAATATTCGATATGAAGACACTTATCTCCTGCCTGTTGTTAATTTCGTTTGTTTCCAGTAACCAATTCGTTTTTGCCCAGAATAATAAAAAGGTACTTCTAATTGGCGTTGATGGGCTGCAGTACGAAAAGCTCAAGGATATAGACACCCCCAATTATGATCGATTAATTCTACACAGGGCTTATACCGGTGGTATCAGTGGCTCTCAAAGTCAACAGGACACTAAAAGTGGCCCCGGCTGGTCCACTATCCTTACAGGAGTTTGGGTTGACAAGCACCAAGTCACGTCCAATGACTCAGGCCTGGCAAATGCAGAATTCCCCAGTTTGTTCAAACGGATAAAGGAGGCTGATAATAGCCTTTGGGTGGGCAGCATATCCCATTGGAGTCCTATAAATACCAACTTTTTTACTACCGACCTGGCACAGGCTAACCTGGTTTTAAGTGGCCTCTCCGATGCGGATGTCACCACACGCGGCGTGCAGGAAATATCCTCAGGTCATGTGGATTTCCTTTTCCTGCACCTGGATGACCCCGATGGTGTCGGTCACAGCTCCTGTTTTGGCAATCACTATAACGAAAGCATTCGCACAAGCGACACTCAGCTGGGCGCTCTGTTAGATGCCGTAGATACACGTATTGCAAAAGGTGAAGAATGGTTAGTGCTTGTAACTACAGACCACGGCCGTGATTCTCGCGGCTGCGGGCATGGGGCACAAACTGCCAGCGAGAAAACAATTTTTATTGGCAGTAATTTGCCGTTAAATGCTGAGCACAGCGAGTTTATTGGAGATATCCACAATGGAGATTTCAAGGGAATTTATGGCCATGCTGCCCAAACCTCCATTGCGCCAACGGTGTTGCGTTTTATGGATATTGAGCTGCAAACGAATTGGAAGCTGGATGGTAACCCACTGATTGGCAGCCCTGGAATACGTAAAATGATGGCTGCTGACAATAAGACAATTAAATGGTATTCCACAGATGGCGGACCCGTGGAGATTCACCAGAATGACCAGTTCATTGATGTCGTCGACGCTAGCTCACAAAGCTGGACCGACTATACAGAAGCACAGGGAGTCCTAGACTATGTATTCGTACATAACGATACCCCAGTTGCTTTGCGTAAATCGGCCCTGGAAATTACTGCTGGCCTGGACTGGAGCAGTGCACGTGCTTACTATTTTCGCGGTGACGATCAATATGTACGCTACAATAAAACCCTGGACAAAGCCTCTAGCGGTTATCCGCGCACGACCAATAACAGTACATGGCCTGGCTTGGGCGACTATGCCCACCTGATTGTTGCTGCATTTAAAGCCAACAGTGACAAAGGCTATTTCTTCTTAAATGACGGGCGTTACCTGCGCTATGACCTCAATGAAGATCGGGTCGATTCCGGCTATCCCAAATTGGTGGACAACAATACTTGGCCTGGTTTGGCTACCTACGCGACAAAAATTCGCGCTGTCCTGAAATGGCCTAATAGCAAAGTTTATTTCTTTCTCAAAGACGGGAATTATTTACGCTATGACCTGGAAGAAGACCAACTTGACAGCGGCTACCCCCAACCTATCAATAACAGCAATTGGCCAGGACTCGGTCCTTATGCTACGGAGATTACCGCAGCCCACCAATGGAACACATTTCGTGCATATTTTTTCCTCAAAAACCAGCGCTATATACGCTACTCCATCACATCTGATCAAGCATACAGTGGGTATCCGAGAACAACAGATAATGAAACCTGGCCAGGCTTGATGACCCCCTGATTCACTACCAGGGCAAACGGCTACCATCCCAAAAAAACAGATTACCACTATCGGCGGGCGCCAGTTGTTGTAGTACATCCACAATACGCCCGGCACTCAGTGCCGGGCTGTATAATTTTCCCGACGCCAGATTACCCTGGAAGGGTTTGGAAAGTGCTGTATCCGTAGTGCCCGGATGAATGGCCACCACACAACTGTTTTCCAATCGGCGCCCCCATTCAATAGACAGGTTTTTTACCAACATATTGAGTGACGCCTTGCTGATACGATAGCTATACCAGCCCCCCAACTCATTATCGCCGATACTACCCACCTTGGCAGACAGGGATACCCACAGCAGCGGCCGCTTGCGTTGTAATTTTCTATCCAGCGCCTGGGCCAGGTGCATATGAGTGAGGAGATTGATACGCATAGACTGTATCAACCAATCATCCTCACATTGCGCTAGAGATTTTTCCGGGCCATGAAATTCATCGTGCAACAATCCACAACAGTTAATTACCCAGTCAGGCGGAGAGGAAAATTCAGAAAGGAAGGTCTCGACAGCCCTGGTAGAGTGCTCGTCCGCGAGAGAGACTGTCAGGTGACGACGCTCGCCGGCGTGTCCAGGTACCCGATCTACTGTACCACGGCTCAAAGTCACCAAAGTAATATCGGGATAGCGCCGAACAATTTCGGCGCCGATCGCGCGAGCCAAACCGCCCGAGGCACCCGCCAGTAATACCATCCTTGGTTGATCAAACATACCGGCCTCCATGCCGGATAGCTCGTGTGGCTTTATTTTGCCTTTTTGCCGCCGGACTTTTTGTCTTTGTTTTCTGATTTCTCAGCGACTTCCTTGACTACACGCAGCATAGGTTCATCTGAGCGGAAAATCAGACCGTGAATCTCCGTAGTATTCTGCCCCTGCAACAACTGCTGCAAGTACTGCACTATCTGCTCAGAAATCTCCTGGCCAGGTACCAG
This sequence comes from Microbulbifer variabilis ATCC 700307, assembly GCF_000380565.1. Lineage (GTDB taxonomy): Bacteria > Pseudomonadota > Gammaproteobacteria > Pseudomonadales > Cellvibrionaceae > Microbulbifer > Microbulbifer variabilis. The sequence goes on along the minus strand of NZ_AQYJ01000024.1, from coordinate 135,168 downwards.
AACAGGGATGCCCGGCGGATAAGGCACTATCTCATCGGCGCTGGTGCGACCGATAAGATTCTGTGTAGCGTCCACCCCATTGTCCATCAACGGCAACTCTTCCGTATCGGCAAAGTAGGCATCCGCCGGCAGACAGGTGAAGCGGGTAAACTCAGGCAGGCGGCGCGGAGTACCGACATGAATACGCTTGTGAGTATTCCCCGCCAGCTGCTTCAGTGCATGAATCAAGCGCAACAATTTACTCTCAGTACTGCCCAGAGTTACCAGTACTGTGATGGTATTGTAGGTGGTCTTTTCCACTTGAATACCGTATTGATCAAACAGCTTGATCTGCATCTCATTGCCCGAATAGCCGCTGCGGGAAATATCGATGGTTACCTTGGTGGGGTCCAGGCCGATATTGTCACCTGCTAGAGGCTCAGCAATCAGGTCATCGCGGGTGAGGGCTCGGAATACTCCGGTTTCATTGACTGCACGGCGAAGGGTTTCCACCATCTGCAGACACTGCTTGAGACGCCCATATCCCTCCATCGCCATCTGCTTACGGGCAACATCGAGGCTGGCAATCATGGCGTATTGCGGGCTGGTAGACGCATGCATGTTCAGGTTTTCGCGGAAGCGGAATTCGTCGAAGTCCGGGTCCTGGACATGAATCATGCTGGCCTGGGAGAAAGCCGACAACATCTTATGGGTACTCTGGGTCACATAGTCGGCGCCACACTCAAGCGCGGTCGGGCGCAGCTCTGGGTGGAAGAAACCGTGGGCAAACCAGGCCTCATCGACCAGCACCTTGACACCGCGCTCATGGGCGTAATCGATAATAGGTTTCAAATCGTAGCGCAGACCATCGTAGGTACAGGAAGTGATAACCAATAAGCGCGCATCGCTATGTTCATCAAGCGCCGCCTCGATATCCGAGCGCTTCACCGGGCCATAAATGCCGAATTCAGGGTGCAGTACCGACTTCAGATAAACCGGCTCACAGCGATTCATCACTATCGCATGGTGAACCGATTTGTGGCAGGCCTGGTCGACAATAATCTTGCCGCCGCCACCGAGTATCTGCTGAATCACGACCTTGTTGGCAGTGGAGGTGCCATTGGTCAGGAAAAAGGTATGGCGCGAACCAAACGCCTGGGCGGCAAGATCCTGTGCTTCCTGAATTACCGAGTGCGGTTCCAGCAGGCTGTCGAGTATCTGTACGGAAACAGACAAATCCGTATTGAATACATGCTCGCCCATAAAGCGGTAAAAGTCCCCAACCCAGGGGCTGTTGCGCAGGCTGTCACCACCGGAGTGACCAGGAGTATGCCAAGCGTCACGTGCGGAGAATACATATTCCTTCAGGGTATCGGCAAAAGGCGTGGAGGCGCGGCGGGCAATAAACGCCTGTACCAGGCGGAACATATGGTTGAAATTGCCCTCTCGGCGATCAAACAGCTCGTCAAAGCGGCGACGCAGGTTGGCGAGGGATTCTGCCCCCGCCTCACCAATTGGCGAGGTAGCACCGGCAACATCACTGTGGGCCACCAGGAAGATATTGAGTTGAGAGCGCAGAGCATGGATGCGGTCGGCCAACTGGTCGGCCTCTTGCAGGCCTTTAGCATCATTGCCACCATCCACTATAACCGCTTGTAAGCGATCTTCATCGCGCCCCAGGCGCTCTACATCTGCGGGGGCTACCGCTTCAAAGTGCAGTCCGAAAGGATTTTCATGGCGAGCGGCGGTGCTGTTCAGGGCACTGATCCAGTCCCCCGCCAATTTGCTGTCTGCACTCACCAGAGCGATATGACATTCCAGCTTCTGCGCGCTGTCATTCAGGTTGCCCAATTCAGGCATTTTCAATTCCAAGCCCATATTCTTATCCATCAGCATAGCCCGCAACTTGTTGCAGGCTGCCGCCTTAATTATTTAACTATTTGATTTTATTAACTTTTCTTAAGTCCTCCAGCTATGGCGGAGGATCTGGAATTTCGCGGCTAAAAAGCCAGGGGGCAAATATTAATGGAGCAGGCGCGGGATTTCCGCGACAGGGAAGCATTTGGCGAAATTCGCCAAATGCATGGTGACCGACCAGATCTATTGCCAAGGAAAAGTGGAAAGTTAGAACTTTGCGCTGCGCACACTGCCATCGAACTCCAGGCAGTCCCTGACTCTCTGCCGCTGTACCTCGGAAAGCTGATCCAGAGGGAAATACGCCATTTCAGAGTGCTCGTTTGACAGGGTGATATGCCTCCTGTCGGTAAAGCGGGCCCGAAAGATAAAAACGTGGGAGTTATAGACCTTGTGGTAATAAATACCACTCAGATAATCAATATCTACATCCCGCCCCAACTCCTCGCGACACTCCCGTCGCAGGGCTTCGTGGACTGTTTCACCTGGGTCCAGAGCCCCACCGGGCAGCCCCCAGCTACGATTGGCGTAGGTTGCCAGCAGCTGCAGGACTTCGCCCACTTCATTAGTAATCACCGCATGCGCACTGAGGCGGTAGCTGTCTTCAAACCCCATCGATCCCATCCCTGGCCGTTAGAGGCTGTTAGAACCCCTGAGCCAGAGTGAAACCAAAGCCCAGGGTCTGTACAGACTCATCGTAGTCGATCAGGCTCTCACCATAGCCATTGAAATAACGGATATAACCATCCACCCGCTTTCCCAGTGGGAATCCCCAGGTCAGCTCAACAGCGCCACGATTATCTGAGCGCAAATTGTTGCGCACCATAATCGCGATAGAGTGGTCACCATCCCGGTAACGCCCACCCAATTCAAAATGACCGAGGTAGTGCTCAATATCCGGATTGTCATCATCCTCTCGCGCCTCTGGAATCCTATACCAGGGCTTAAGACCTATAGAAAAGTTATCCCGCTCAAAGATAAAGTTGGCATAAATTCGATTCCAACTGCGTGAGTAGGGCTCACTGCGTCCATTTGATTGATGATTAAAGGCAATCTGATTGGCGACGTTATGCCAGCCGAACAGGCTCCAGTCGTTGAGCCAGGTCAGGATTAACTCTGGCTCATGATTGGTCTCTCGGAATGGCGCCGAATCATCCGAGTTATAAGCCTGCCAAAAGCTGCGATTGGTGTAAGCCACACTCATGAAAGAGGCACTACCGAGAAAGCCACGCCACACCGGTACCTGCACCGAGAGCTGGAACTGTACCTCGATATTATCCAGGTCGCGGTCCTCGTAATCGGTCACCCCCCCTGTCTCCGGGGAGGGATTGTAGGTGAAAGGCAAAATATAATTTGCCTTATGGGAGGCCAGGGTGAAAGGGTTACTGGCTGCATCTCGAATTGCCTGGGCCCGCCCTCCCAGCAGTACCTGATCGGTGGGAAGCTCCTCTGCATATTCCTCAACTACCGGATCTACCTCAAAGTAATCTTCCTCAATGCCCAACTGGGCACGCACTCTCTCGGCACAGAGTAGGCGTATTTCCCGTAGGGTGGTATCGGCAGAAGAGATAAGTAGCTGTTCTTGCAGGCACTGTTCATGCTCATGCTGCTGATCCAGCTCCTTAATCTCTACTTGGCGCTCCTCACCAATACTGGCCATGGCAGTATTCAATGGAAAATGGGCAACCACAAGCAGAGAGGCAAAAAATCTAACTCTATTGCGAGTGACGAATCTTAAAAAGGACAAAAGGCGCTCCCCCATTGGCACGCAGTAAAAGTGACGCAAGCTTACACTGGAGAACTGAAAAAATCCTGCCGCATTAGTTCCCGGATGCAAGTATAAAATCAGTATATTTTCCGATTTATTAATAACGGAAAGGAAATGTTAAGTCAGAAAATACCGGTAAAATAAGGAGTTGGGAGATGAATCAATATTAAGCACAGAAATAGGGCAAAAAGTTTACTCGGATACTTTATATGGATAGTCGCTATTCAAGCGACTGATAAAGCCATTCCATTCACCGCATGTTTCGGCAAACTCAGTCGGCGAAATTGCTCAACAAACCAGACTGGTCAGACATGGAGACCACTCGAGGTCTCTTAGGCGAACCTGCCATAGGCGACCCGTACTGGATGGCCAGTCGTAACCGACCAATAGACTGCGACTATCAACGTAGCAGTGCGCATCCCGCTCGGCTTCATCGCCCTGATAAATATAACCGCAAATATCTGGCCCCATATCCTGTGCACGCTGGCTGGCCAGATCTCCGGCCATAGTCCTAGCGCTGCGATGGCTGACCCTCGGTGACAGTAATTTCCCCCGCTGGGAAGGATCAACAATATCCGGAGAAACCACTTCCAAACCATCCTTGTGTTGTACAAGTGTCTTTAAGAGGGGCCCCATAAACACGCGCATCAGAGGAAACAACAGCCGAGACTCGCCCAGCAATTGGGCCTGCTGGGGGCCGTTAGGACCCTCCCAGGAAGCTTCAATCTCATCCCCTAAGCGAGGCGCATACCCCTGAGGACTGCTTAGACGATAATGAGCACTTACCTCATCCACCTCGTCGCGCCAGTGGACATGGCACTCACTTACCAGGCCGGCACAAAGTAGCGCTGAAACCTCTATTCCATAGCCCTGTTCACCTACCAGGCGTCGACTCACCAGGGTACGACGCCCCTCTGAATCGTGGCCCAATTGCCAGCTGTCCCGCACAGGCATTTCACGCCCGTCACAGCTGTAGTGATATCGACCTTGCGCAAGAGTAGAGTTCAAACGCATTGCAGATTTCCTCCCTGCTTACTGCAAGCACCAGACTGATAGTTCAGTACCCAAAAAGTATTGCACATGGAAGATTGACCACGAAGATTTTAGCGCCTGCTTGTGAGGGTTTCATCCTCTATAAAATAATAGCCCAGCGACCAAATATAAATTGGGCGACGTAATAACAAATAGTGAAACACCCACCTATAGGCTCCATAAGACAGTAAAACTGTATTCACAAGTGAAAACCGCAATTAATTTTAAGGGTAAAATTCACAACTCATGAATATCTTCAGGTTAACTGTGCATTACTATCACCTCTTTCTAACCCCCTTAAAAAACGGATAAGTATTCTGCATATAATTACAAAGCCTGAATAAGTAACTCCCTCCCTTTTCACTTCTTGTCCAATTCCGATTAATACAGGCCATTACAAACTGATCTCAATCGAATATTTGCAATGTAAATGTATTATTATGCTTTCATCGTTCCAAGAGAGCAGTCAAATAATATTTGGCATATCTAAATGCAACGCCAGAATTAATTGACGAAGTAGAAAGCAAAATAAGTTAGCTTAACGCTCAGCAATGTTATTAGAAATAAGACAAATTGTTTTGATTATAAGTGAGTTACTTCTATGCCAACTTTCGCCTATCAATCCATTAACTCAAACGCGAGTACCAATCATGGGGTCAGTGCCTCCAACAGCCAGCATTTCACCCGTATGACTCACAACCATCAAGCCGCCAACCAGGATCGCTGGCACCTAATTATGCCAACGGCTGACGGTTTGGACCCTCATGTTCCAATTCACGGCCCAGCTCAGCTGGTCGCACAAGCACCACACGGCTATATGGCTAAAGGCCAGCACAACAATGCACAATTTCTCAGTATGATTGAAGGTAAAGCTCGTCAGACTCACCAGCACCTGTATCGCTCACTGGGTCAGACCTGTGATCTTTTAGTGTATGGAGAAATGGACGGAGCCAATAGCGAATGGAGTTCCATGCAGCAACATGCTGGGGGGTTGGTGGGGTCGAGTTCTACAGGAAAGGCCTGTAACAGCTTCAGTGTTCACGCAGCCAATACCACTCAACATCAGATTCTCGGCTCTGGCATGGGCTGGATTGCAATCAGAAGCGGGAATGTGAATGCCGTGTTCGTGCATGTACCTAACAGTATTGCCAAGAAGGAAAGCGAATCAGTCATTTTCTATCGCAATATTAATAACCTTCTAATTCAGCAGGGTTATGGCGCTATTGACCTTGTTATGGGCGACACTAACCAGGGAAATGACAGTTTCACCCCCTGCGCACTTAGTGTGGCAACAGGCACACTATTTCGCGATGCACATACAGAGGACGAAGTAAATCCTTTTGATTCCTACCAGCGTAGTTTTACTGGTACCAACAGCACGGCCAGTAAAAAATATGACGTTGCCGCATACAATACCAAGACCATTCGAGTAATCAAGGTGGACTATATCTCACAGAGCACCCCGGTTAGCGTCAACGGTTCCGACATGGCAGCCGCGGTAACCGATCATATGGGAATTTTTATTGACGTTGCCAAGTGATAGTCAGAATAGATACCACAACGGGGAAAGAAAACTAAAACCAGGCTTATGATCGAATCTACCCTGCATTAAAAGATAGATTCGATCAAAAAAAACTCTATAAATTAAGCAACCGCAATCTGCTGGGCTTCAGGGGTAATCCACTTCATCAAATTGCCTGCTTGCTGATTGTCATACACCGCTTTGCCATGTAAGTCATTAACTACTTGTGCAGCTCGCCAGGCGGAAAGACTTAATTGCGGTTCCGCAATACCATGACTGGTACGGCCAGTGCCGAGGAAGTATAGGCGACGCTCACTATCATCCCCATTAAGCTTTGTTGCAAATGCATCATCAAGCAACAGGCGCCCTTCTGCATCCCTAGGAATGCGCTCCTGTAGAGGAGCTAAACAGGCTGGAAGAGCCTCTCGTAAACCTGTGCACAAAATAACGATATCCGCATTTATCCACTCATTACCATCTGCATCACCCAGTAAGTGATTCTGTAATTGTAACTGGTAATCACCGCGACAGGACATATTCACTAATTCGCGATTGGGCATCAATGTCACTCGTTCGGAATCCTTCTCCAGATGCACGAGACGATAAAACAGCTGATATAGCTGTTTGAGCGTGTCTGGAGAAATCCCATCGGATGCCAGTTTCTGTTCGGCAACAACCTCTTCACGGCGATGAGGGCTCAGCTGGCGGAATACCTCAACATATTCTGGGGTAAACCAATCATTTGTAAACGGTGTTTCATCCAGGGGCAGATAATTGCTGCGACGGGATACCCAAGTTACCTGCTGCGGGCGCCCCCAGTGTTTGCCAAGAAGATTTATTACCACTTCAGCACCAGTCTGACCACCACCAATCACGGCAACACGCTTGCCACTTACATCGGGGTTGCGCAAAGCTATTTCCAACGCATGGAAACAATTTTCAGAAAGGAATGGTCGGCTACACTCCGGGATATTTGGCTTTTTACCAGCCGCAACGCACAGATTCTTAGCAAGTATCTGTTCACGACCATTGGGCCCATGTACGTCCAGCTCAAAATAATCACCATTATCCACCACACTCTGAACACGGCTACTCATTTGGATACAATCCAGACGACGTGCAGCCCAAGCCAGGTAATCGGCAAATTCCCGGCGCATCACGGTACGTTGTTCTGCATGGAGAAAATCATAAAAGCGCTTGTTTTCCACTAAATATGCCAAAAAACTATAGGGGTTTGTAGGGTCAACCGGTGTTACCAGATCTTTTAAATAGGAAGTCTGCATCATGGCGCCCGGTAACATCAAACCCGGGTGCCAGGAAAATTCCGCTTTAGCGTCGAAGAAACGATGGCTCAGGAATTTATCCTGCATTAAAGCGGCAACGGCCAGGTTAAAAGGACCGGCCCCGATACCGGCAAGATCTAGGAAATTACTCATGATTAGGCCTCTAAAGCGGAAGCGGTTTCTGTTTGTGATTTGGGTTGTTGGAACTCTTGCTCAGCGAGCCAAAGAGGGTTGTGCAGGTCACCACCGACGATGGGGACCGGGCGCTCAGCGCTGTCATCATAGCCCTGCCGCAAGCGCACACGATTAATACAAACACGCTCGATGTGAGGGCGGAATAAATTAAACAGCTGGAAACGTTTCGCCATGTGAGCACTGTGCTGTTGCGCAGATTCCTGATAACGGCGCAGTACCCGAGCCAAAATTGCGTAGAATTCCAGCTCTTCCAATCCGATCTCTATCATTAATTGAGCAGACAGGTATCGCAATACTGTTACGAAGTGACCAGTGAACAGATCGTGAATAATGTAATTGGGTGGTAGCTGGTCGAGTGCTTGCACCGCTGCTTCCGGTAAATCTGCACGCTCAGGAAACTCCCCTTCGGCGAGACGCAGATCCCCTTGAAAATCCTTCAAGAGGACACGCACCACTTTATTATTACGCAACACCAACGTCAGGTTTTGCGAATGAGCCACCAAGCCTATGCCATAGCAACTCAGTAAATGATAAAGAGGCACTACCGTCGCCTCGAACAAATGCTCAAGCCATGCATGAGCAGAGAGCCCGGAAGCTTTTATCAGAGCCACAGCTACAGATTTACCGCTGGCATCTCTCTGCAGCAAGGCAGCCATTAAAAGATGGCGCTCTCCCTCTGCACATAGTCCAGCTGGACTCTGCCGCCAGGTGGCCCCGAGCAACTCCTTGTAGCGATAAGGAGTTCCATCAATTAACTCATGATGAAAGTGCGGTACGTGCAACCCCGCCACTTCCTGTAAAACTCCTGTGCCACGAGATTGTAATTCGCCATCGCGTTCACAAAGCTGCTGCATCCATTCGGATAGCCCTGGACCGCAGCGCATAAATTTACCCGGAATTCCGCGATAACAAGAAGTATTTAAAACCGTCAGTGGTAACTTTACATGCAGGGCTCGAGGGCGATCCAGATTCGACAGGGTACGCAGTGATACTTGTGGCAAGTACTGGTCACCAAATTCTCCAAGTAATACTAAATCGCCACGAAAAATCTGTTGTGCATAGTGTTGGCGAATATGATGTTGCCACTGCCAAGGGTGCACTGGTAGTGGCAAAAATGCTTGCCAATCGATACCTTGCTTGCGGCACACTTCAGACAGCTGCTTCAGTTGTATTTCATTAAGGCTCTCTGCCAATAAATCTGGCCAGTCCCAGGAATCATTATTTCCACTAACAACCAGCTCCCGCCGGACCGCAAGCCATAATAATCGAACACCCTGGGAAGCCTCTGTACCATAAGCATTAAACTCTTGTGCCCCCCAACCGATACGCCCTTTATTCACCATCGCTTTAGGATGACCATCCAGCAGGCATTGCAGCTGTTCATCAGGCAATTTTGCCAGAGCTTGGGCATTTAATTTTTCGCGTTTTTGTAATAGAGCAACATCGGCAACCAGAGTATTGGCAAGTTCTTGTAATAGATTACCCAGAGTACTGGACGAGGCCTCCAAATCCTGAGCGGCATCAATAAAAAATTGTGCCGCATCATCGGCGGGCTTCACTTCTGTATCCCGTATACGTTCAATGTCACATGGATCTATTAATAGCCAATCCCAGATGGTCAACTTGCCCTTGAAGCGATAAACAACCCCTGAGGAGAGGTGTACAGAATATCGACCATCTGTTTCTACTACAGCACTGAGCGCCTGCTCATAGCAAAGCTCAGCCAGTGACTTTACCAATAGAGCTGTATTTGCCAGCTTCCAGTGTTTGTCCCCGCTCATACTCCCCCCATGCTCCGAAAAAAATCTTTCCGCTTACACATCACCAACGCGGCGCGTTTGTGCGGAAAATCAAACTCTTTAATTTTTTTCCAGCTAAAAGTTCCGTTGATATATTTAAGCAACGCCCGGTTATCCGCCCGTGGTTCTCCAACCAAATTTTCAGTCCGTGTATCATCAAGGAACATAAAATGGGAAATACCATTAAACCAGGCATAGGCAAAACGCTTGCCTAAATAACGCAGGTCACCAACCAGCATATGTGCACCACGATCGAATGGCTGGCAATCGTAGTAGGGCGCAATACGATCTTCGAGGGCCCAATAAACTTCAAAATAGGCGAAGGGTTCATCGTCAAAACAAGCGATCAAAGGGTATTTATGAGGATCCTCAATAACAGTATCGATAAACTGCCGCTGCTTGTCTGCATCACCCTCCTCTTCCCAAAATTGGGCTACACGTCTCTGGTTCATCCAGCCGGTAAAGCGCTCCAAATCTTTCTGAGGGTCTAAGTGGCGCAAGCTAAAATCCATTCCCAGGGAGTGGAAATAACGTCGATAGACTTCCCCTTTTGGTGGTACCGCACGGAGTGGATGGCGAACTCCCTGCTCATTCTTCACCCACTGCAGAGGAAATTTTCCAGCGTTATTTCCACAATACCAAAGCTCCGCACGCTGATAAAAACCACTGCGGGAAACCCGGCTTGCCACTGTATCTGTTTCAACGATATCTATGTTTTGTAATGCCGGGTTCAGTGCAAAGAGCCAATCAAACCATAGGTCTAATTCTACGAGCTGCGCATTACCGTGTGTTAAAATAATTCGTGCGCAATCCCGCCCTGGAATGTATTCAATTTGGAAGTAATCTTTCCCATTAAATTGACAACAATATCCACCAGGAGCAATTTGCCAAGAGCGTCCATCAGGAAGCTGACCATGCTCCTCCAGGGACTGTTCAGGCACAGCTGTTAAACTGGTCATAAATCTATCCTTGCAGTTTTTTTACACATATTAATCAGGCTTCTTCAGCTGTAAGCTCTACTGCCGATATCAGGGGATTCGCCATCTTGTGATAGATAGAAAGCGGGTCTTCGGTCGTGGTCTCATTCATCCCGATAACCGCACATTGGAAATTGCCCTTGGCCCAGATCTCAGGTGAATTGAGCAGGTACTCCAGGCAACTACTATCTCTTCGCTGACCTTCATGTAGCAATAGAAGGCGTTGACGCAACTGACGCAATAATTCCCGCTCAGTGATTAAGCCCGCAGCGGAAAGGGCGCAAATCAAACCGAAACAACTATTGACGATGAGATAGTAAACAAACAGTCGATTCGCCATTTGCTCATCAATTACATTTTCACTACCCTGCGCCAAATTGGGCAGATAAGGTTTAAGAAGTTGCTCCCCCAAACGGCTATAACCACTGCCCTGGCAATCTCTGAAATAACCAGCAACAGGCAGGGGACCTTCAAACGACAGGATCAAGTTTTGCTGGTGGGCACCAAACAAAATTCCGAAATCAGCCTGGGCAATCAATAAAGGTTCTATTACTGCATCGAGGAAGGCGTTAAACCAGCGTTTAGTGGCTGCCTCAATAGAAATACTCTCCTCATCGGCAAGACACTGAACTAATTGCGCGGCTCTGCAAGGAGATCCGTCTGGGTGATCCTGTGTCAAAGTAGCCAACAAGCAAGTATTTTCTGCTGATTCACCAAGGAAAGGATTTTCCCGGAACATAACCAGGCTTTCTATAATTTGCTTACCATCAATGTCGGCAAGCATCAGGTAGGCTGGCTCTGCCAATACCTGAAATCTCGGATAGCGGTTGGCAAATTCCTGTCCTACCGGTGTACCCCTTACCTTCAGCACTTCAAGTCCGCGAACCATTTCTTTCGGCTGCAGGGTGCGCACGGAGTTGGTTAACCGCAAACTGAGAGAGAATTTAAGCATATATGGGCTATTGCCACTGTAAATTGCGCGCAGAGAGGAAGTTGCTCGCCAGGATTCACTACCCTCACCCAGCTCTACAATTTTTCCAGCCTCAAGTAATTCCACAACACTCTGGACTTCACACAATTTTCGCCACTGCCAAGGATGTGCGGGAAAAGCGACAAACCCTTCGGGCGCTACGGGGCCACCATCTACTCCACGCACCAAGTCGGCGAACTGTACTTCACTAATTTCAGCGCCACTGGCCCCCTGCAAAAATTGAGGATCAACCCCCAGCCATACCAGGGCAAAGCGATTATTAAATTCCGGTGCGTAGCACTCGGCATCTTTATCGGTAAATGGGTCTCGGCTTTTCGGGGTTGGATGTATGGAGTGGCCACATAAAAGCGCCTGTTCTGCCTCGGCAAAACTGAGGGGTAAGGAAAATAACTTTTCTGTATCGGCACTACGTGCAACCAGTGCCTGGGTCATATTTTTTACACTGGACGCAACTCGGCGAGTAAATTGCGTTCGGGATTCCACAGTGGCGCCAGGAAAAAATGAGAAGTCCTGGGCGACCAACTCTGCAGCCTCGGCCATCTCAATCACCTTGCTGCTCCCATCATTCGCTCGCCATACCATGGGCAGAGCGAACTGGTGCCTACCACACTCACTGTGATAGGAAATGTTCAACCAAAGTTCGGCGCTAGATGCCGGCAGGGGAATACTTACTGCTGGAAGACCGATTCCATCCGGAAGTTGTTCACCCTCCTGCATGTGCCATGTGCCGCAACCCGTTTCTCTCAACAGCGCATTAAAGAAACAATTGGCTGACATTCGTTCAGCAAATGCATTGACCGGGCTGTATTGATCAGTCATAAATATCTCTTGAGTACCAACCATGCCAACAGTGCGGTCATACTGAACCGAACCGGGTTGGGGATCGTTCATAAATGGGGTTCTTAACTGAGAAAATACTAAATGCGAATGATTTGTATTTAGAAAATCATGCAGGTAAAATTTCCGTTATTCAAGCTTTTTATTGAAAAAATGATTCGGATGAGAATTTCTGCACAGAAGCGGGCGTCCGTTTAGCTGTTTTCATTTAATCCGCGGAGTACCCAATGCGGCGATCCCCTCACCAGAAAAAAATCCACTGGATAGTAGCCAGCCAGGGAGCAGCTCAGGTCGTGCTGCTTACCCAAATCCCACTGATCGTTGAGCGTTGCGGCTTAAGTTTGGCCAGTATCGGTGGCCTTGTGGCACTGGGTACTCTATGCCTGATGGTGGCCGGGCCACTATGGGGGGAACTCGGGGATAGGATTGGTCGCAAGCCTGTATTGCTCGCGGGACTGACTGGCGCCCTATTCGCTCAGTGCCTCTTTGTGGCACTGCTAATTGCACTGGCACAGGGGCTTATCAGCGAAGGTAGCGCATTGTTTGCTCTGGCGATTAGCCGGATCATTTACGGGTTAAATGCCGCCGCTATTTACCCATGCTGCCAAGCCTGGGCCGTTGAATTGGGGGAACCAGAAAAACGTTTGTCGATACTCTCAGGTTTAAGTGCGGCAGCGAACCTGGGGCGAGGGCTTGGGCCGCTACTGGCCTTACCCGCGCTGCTGGCAGGCGACTTGTGGCCCATGGCTTGGCTTGTTCTGCTACCTCTCACAGCTCTGTATTTGACCCTGAGCCTACCCCCCACCACAAATAAATCCCAACCTAGTTCCGGTGAGAAAGCAGCCTTGCCGCCGGGATCGCTGGCTTTATTTGCCACAGCATTACTCGGCACAGTCAGCGTCGGCCAGCTTCAGGTAATAATGGGGCCCGCGCTTAAAGATTTATACGGCCTGAGCGCCTTGGGAGCCTCCTCTGCTACCGCTGTGTTGTTGGCTACTGTGGCAATCTGCGGTTTTCTGGTTCAAGTGGGGTTAGTGCGCAGGCTCAAAGCACCACAGTTGAGCTTTATGCTGGGGGTCACATCGCTGTGCACTGGTAGTATTTTTCTCTCCTCCACCCTGGGGAGCCTTCTCGCATTTTTTGGGTTACTTGCCTTTGTTGTCGGTATTGCTTTCCTGGTGCCGGGTTACAGCGCACTATTAAGTCAATCCCGGCAACGTGGAGGCAGGCTCTTTGGACTTTTAGCTCTAATGCACACCGGTGGATATACCATTGGGTTCGCGCTGGGAGGCTGGCTATATGAGGAGCACCCCCAACAACCTCTTTTAGGGATGCTCCTCAGTGTGGGGCTGATTGCTGTGTGCGCGTTATTCGCACTTTTTCGTGCTAAAAAAGGAAAAGAAAAGCAAGCGAGTTTGGAGGTCTAGCCCATGATTTATCTTCAATAACACAACCAGCGCAAAGTCAGTTCGGGCCTTATTGCCGCAGAGGCCTGAAAAGGAGGTAGGGGTTGATAGTAATACCAGCCCCAAAATGCTACAGGTATCTTTGCCAGAACTCTGCCTGACCGAACTCCTCATCTAGGGTATAAGGTTTAAACCCCACCTTACGGTAGGCATTCTTGGCCGCAAGGTTTTTCTCTAGAACTTCCATTGTTAGCTTGCAGCATCCTCTTTTTTTTGCCTCTCTCACTACAAACTCCATCATAGCGGCACACACTCCGTAACCTCGAGCCTGCTCGCTGACGATAACATCGTGAATATTGATTAGGGGCTGGCAAGAAAAAGTGGAAAAACCAGTAAAGCAATTAATCAGGCCTAACGCTTTTTCATTGCTGTAGGCCAATACTGTAAAAGCTCCTGGAAACTCCGCCAGCTTGGGCAGCAGTTGATTGCGGCACTGTTCAGGCAGGGGTTCTCCTCCCCCAAAGGGGTGGCGGGAATACTCATCCATCAAAGCGAGAATATCTGCACCGTTGCGACTGTCTCTATAATCCGCCATCGCAACTCGCACGGATGCCTTTTCCTCAGATTTTACAAACTCCATTAATACTACTCTTTCAGCTCTCTGCGCAAAATTACACTTTACGCCATACCTTTAATATTCCCATAATAAAAACAGATTTTTAATAGTTTGGCGACTTGGTAAGTTTTCCACGGCTATTGACCAGCTCAAGTTCTGATGGCACTTGATAACACCTATAGCTTAAAAATGCGTTATCAAACTTCTTCTAGCAAGACTCCTCCTCAATCTCCTTAATACTGAAGCCCTCAGGAACAGGTTCCCGCTCGATCTCACCTCCATCAGTATGGCGGGATAAGGCGTTGCGTAGGCGGGCACGTCTAGCCAGTAACTGGCGCATTCTCAATCGGTGGCGATCCATAAATCCGGAACGCAGCGAGGAACCTCTCCGCCTGCCGGGTCCAGAACTTTTTTTTCTTGCCATTATTTATTCTCCCTTTTTCGACCTGGATCTAGAACACTTAGACCAAGCTCAAGATATTGGTCATAATCTAGGTTAGACCAACACCCCTTGGCCCGCGCGAACAAAGCCGCTATCCTGCAACCATAATGTCCACCTGGTCACATTAGGATACAACTGCATTGCACCCGCTTAATCATCTACTGAAAAATAACCAGCAATGGTCCGAGGCTACCCGTGAGGAAAATCCGGACTTCTTTCTCAAGCTATCGAAACAACAAACCCCAGAATATTTATGGATAGGCTGTGCTGACAGCCGCGTACCCGCTAATGAAATTGTGGGTTTATTACCTGGGGAGTTGTTTGTACATCGTAATGTCGCCAACGTGGTGGTGCATACAGACCTCAACTGCCTGTCAGTGTTGCAGTACGCGGTAGAAATCTTAAAGGTGAAGCATATTATTGTGTGCGGTCACTATGGCTGCGGTGGAGTCCAAGCCGCACTGCACAATGAGCAACTCGGCCTGATCGACAATTGGCTGCGCCATATCCAGGATGTACGCGACAAGCATCACACCCTGATTGACCTTTTCCAGCAACAACAGCGCACAGACCTATTGTGTGAGCTCAATGTACTGGAGCAGGTAATCCATATCTGCCAGACCACCATAGTGAGAGATGCTTGGCGCGTAGGGCAGCAACTCTCCGTTAACGGGTGGGTTTATGGCCTGGAAGACGGCCTGGTACACGATCTCGGCGTCTCTATCAGCCACCCGGGGGAAATTGCCGACACCTACCAAAACGCCCTAGCCAAAATAGCCAAACGCAATAACGAATAGCAGCACTCCCTGCCGAACTCCCTTATATTTGCTCCTATAAAAAATTTCAGCCCCGGTGTCCTTCCATAGCCGGGGCCCAGGCTCGAGCAGGGAAGCGTTATGTCTGAATATCGCGTATGGGAATGCCAAAACTGTGGCTGGATCTATGATGAAGCTAAGGGCTGGCCCGAGGACAACATAGCGCCAGGCACACGCTGGGAGGAGATACCTGAAGACTGGTGCTGCCCGGAATGCGGTGCCAGCAAAAGCCAGTTTGCAATGCGCGAAGTCTCTACAGGTATCACCCGCCCTAGTAACATTTCACCATCAACATCTACAGCCACCTACCGTATCTGGGAGTGCATGGTATGTGGTTGGGTATACGATGAATCCAAGGGTTGTCCTGAAGAGGGAATCACCGCCGGTACCCGCTGGGAGGATATTCCTGAAGACTGGAGCTGCCCCCAATGCGGAGTCAGTAAAGAAGAATTTGACATGGTGTTGGTCTCCTCTGTATCAGTGGTGATCAGCTCAGCAAAACCAATCACGAATACGGGAGAGCCTCTGGTAATCCTCGGCACAGGGCTTGCCGGATATAATTTGGCGCGGGAATTTCGCAAGCTGGACAACCACACTCCCATGCTGATGATTACTGCAGATGATGGCGCCTTCTACTCCAAGCCCCTTCTATCTGCCTCCCTATCTCACGGCAAAACCGCCCAGCAACTGAGCCAAATAAGCGCTGAGGAGATGGCCAGAGAACTAGATGCGGAAATTCTTGTGCACACCCGGGTTTCCGAAATCAACCCAAAAGACAAAACACTTACTCTCCACCAGGAGACTGGCGAGCATATATCAGAAATACACTATGACCGGCTGGTATTAGCCACCGGTGCCTGCTGCCCTCCTATTCCCCACATCGAAGGTGACGCCCAATCACACTTGTTCCGTATCAATAACCTGGGAGATTATCATCGTTTCCGCACAGCCTTGGTGGGCCATAGGCGGGTGATTCTTATCGGTGCTGGGCTAATCGGATGCGAATTTGCTAACGACTTGGTGCAGGCTGGCTTTGCCGTAGAGGTAGTAGAACCACTTAACTGGCCTCTTGGGAGACTGCTGCCGGAACAAGCTGGACGTGACCTGCAGAGGGCATTGGAAAAGCACGGGGTACGCTTCCACTTTGGCTCATCTGTTCAAGCCCTCAAGCGTACTTCCGGGGGGCTGGAAGCCCAACTCGTTAACGGCGAAACAATTCAGGGGGATATCGCCCTGGCGGCACTGGGCTTGAAGGCAAATATAAGGTTGGCAGAAACCGCTGGACTCGCGGTCGAACGCGGTATTAGCGTCAGTCGACACCTTCAGACCAGTAATAAATATATCTTTGCACTCGGTGATTGTGCCGAGGTGGACGGCCACCAACTTTTTTTTGTGGCACCTCTCATAGCCTGTGCCCGCGCCTTGGCAAAAACCTTGAGCGGCGAAGCGACTCCCGTGAACTACGGCGCCATTCCGGTTGCAGTAAAAACCACCTTGCACCCCACCACTGTGTGCCCTCCCCAACCCAATACTGAAGGCCGCTGGCAAGTTTTCGAAGACTCTGAAGGTGTGCGTGCCGAGTATCGTGATCCGTCAGGCAAGCTACGTGGTTTTGCTCTGACCGGCTCCTCAATCTCAGCGCGTGACCGCCTCTGTGAAGAATGCGTGCCAATCATGGACGGCCCTCCACACACAAACCATTAACCGAGCTTCTTTCGCTAGTATTGGAGGCAAAGCGCGCAATAAGTACGCTTTTGCCGTAAAATGGTCGGCTAGCACAGATTTTGTACAAGCAAGCTCCGTATGACGACAGAAAGAAGCCCCATCATCACCCCATCTACCCAACAAAGCCGCCTTTTGCGCGATACCTTGGGTCAATTCGCCACAGGTGTCACCGTCATCACTACCCAGGATATTAACGGCCAACCTGCTGGAATGACCGCAAACAGCTTTAATTCTGTCTCCCTGGATCCAGCGTTGGTACTCTGGAGCATTGACAAGCAATCTCTTGGCTATGAAGCATTTACCACTCGCGAACACTTTGCAGTGCATGTTTTACGTGCAGACCAGCAGCATGTCTCCAACCTGTTTGCTGGCCGCGGGGCCGACAAGTTCGGCCAGGTACACTGGTATGAAGGACCCAATGGCATTCCCCGTCTGGACGAGTGCGCAGCTTACTTCCACTGCCGCCGTGTGCAGTGTATCGAAGGTGGCGATCACACCATCCTTTTGGGCGAAGTTTTGGAGTTTTCCGCCCCCGGCGGCGAACCATTGGTTTTTCATCGCGGCCGCTATCGCGCCTTGGCTGGCGATTAATTATCTGTTTGCTTTTAGTTATCAAGGCACTTTCCGGAGGGCTACTTTGGCCTCTTTTCATACCTTGGCGCTATAAAAAATTTTTTTTTATACTAACAGGTCAATAGACTCGATAAACTTTGGTGGCGGCATAACCCCCTCGTAATAATTTAGTGGCAGGCTCTCAAAATTTACTGATTGGACTCAAAGGTAATGACTCCAGGCACTCTCTTCTGCTTTGCACACCGCGGTTACCAGCGGCGAGCCAGCGAGAATACCTTGCAGGCTATTGGCCACGCACTGGAAATGGCAGTCGGGGGTATTGAAATTGATATCTGGAATGTGGGTGGCCAACTTCTAGTAAAGCACGATCGGCGCCTGGGACGCCTAATCCCGGGCAGTGAGCTAATTACTGAGATGCGCCCAGAGGATTTGAGAGAAAGACCCCTCCCTTGTGGCAATACTATTCCATCACTTCAGGAAGTACTGGAACTGGTCGGCGGCAGCGCACAGTTAAATATTGAAATTAAAGGCCCCAATTGCGCTTCCTTACTGGCAAAGGAAATACGGCGTTTTGTCACTGAAAAAGGCACTACATTCGATCAATATATTATTTCCTCATTTGATCACAGACAGCTGTATGAATGCCTGCGCCTATTACCCGAAGTACGCCGTGGGGTGTTAATTAGTGGAGTACCCCTTGATTTAGCTGCCTGTACCGCGCCATTACAAGCATATTCGCTACACACTAACCTGGATTTTATTAGTGCAGATTTACTGGCTGATGCCGGACAGCGGGGACTCAAAAACTATGTCTTTACTGTTAATAACCCTAATGACCTGGCAATGCTGGCCGCACTAGGCGTAGACGGGGTTTTCACCGATGAACCGCAGATAGTACTGGATTTCAACACACGAGTTCTCGCCAGCAGCGCACTTTGCTAACAGAATATTTGGTATGTCGTTCATGTAATACCATACAAATAAACCCGGCAAAAGTGCCGGGTTTATTTCTTTCAATGGCCTCTTACGACGTATAGCTCTTAACAAAATAAAGTAGCCAAAGACTATTTACTTCCACTGTTTAGAACTCTGCACTAGCACGTAAATACCAGAAGCCGCCGTTGAAACCAAAAGGCGAGGTCAATGCCTGGTCTACGCCCAGAAACTGCAGGGTTCCATCCTGTTCGTCATCAGGCTGTACATCAAAGATATTCTCACCACCGATGGCAATTTTGTAATTCTCATAGAGCGTGAAGGTTGCCTCCAGGTCCACCAGTATCTCGCTGCCATAGCTATAGGTATCCGAAGCATCACCCGGCCCAAACAGCCCCCCTGTTGACTCCCAGCTGCTATAACGATTCAGACGTAAATAACCGCTGAATATATCTCCGGTATCAAAATCCAACGTTAGTGTGGTGCGATCACTGGGCACCTGGTTTTCCAGGTCAAAAACCCTGGAGGCATTGATGGTGTTTTCTGCAACATTACTCACTTCCTGCTGGTTATGATTATGGCGTAAATCTACCACTAACAAATTGCCAGCCACCTCAAAATCACTGGTAACTGCCAAGTCGATACCCGAAATTTCAGAGTCATAAGCGTTGACAAAATAGTTCGCATTACTACCACTCAGAAGTGCCGCATTTTCAACTCCCGCACTCTGAAGGAGTTCAACTTCCGCATCACCAATCGCATTGTTGCGCAAGGCCAGCCGATCCTCGATATCGATGTTGTAGTAATCGACAGTAACGCTGGTGTTATCGAACGGTGAAAAAACCGCCCCCAAGGTAAAGCTGGTGGATTCCTCTGGACTTAACTCTGCAGCGCCCAATGCCATAGCAACCGGGTGACTCACCGGGTATGTTCCATTCGGAATCAGATTACCGCTGGAATCAGCAGTTGTCGTGACATTCAGGGTGTTTACCTGTCCGGGAGTAGGCGCGCGGAAACCAGTATTTACAGTACCCCTTAGGGCGAAACGCTCATTGATGTCATAGCGGGCTGAAATCTTCCAGTCAGAGGTAGACCCAAACTCATCATATTCTTCAAGGCGTAGTGCCGTACCTAGCGTCAGTGCATCAGTTACGTCCGCTTCAAGGTCAATATAGGCGGCAATACTCTCACTACTGTAACTGCCGACAGCCTCAGTGGGGAAACCCTGAAATCCATCCGAGCCGACGCCAAAATGGGCCGCAGTCGGGCCCACTTCAGTGGAAGCAGAATCACCTGCGCCAATTGAATAGGTTTCCTCTCTCCACTCAGCACCAAAGGCCACGTTAAGCGGCGAATCTAAAAAAGCCAAATCCACAGGTTTCACAAAATCCGCATTAAGGCTGGACTCTTCCTGGGTAAGAGTGCCCGGCTTGAAACTGGTGGGCGACAATAAACCGAGGCTAGGGTTTATAGAATCTTTCAGTACATATTCCACCTCATTCTCCGCAACCCGCACGCGCAGGTCCCAGGTCAGTCCATTTTGCATTTCGCCTCGAGCACCTACCACGGCGGAAATATCATGAATTTCTGCACCGAACTGGGGGTTATAGCCGCCAGGGAACTGGGTGTAGATGGGGTTGCGCAACACATATCCACTGGGGCTGGAATTATCGGCTACCAAATAATCGGATGGGTTTAACCCCTGGCCGATAATGTAATCAATCAACGACTGTGGTGCCGGATCTGGCAAATAGTCGACACTTCCAGGGTCATTAGGATCACTGGGCATATCCACCTGTAAAGTACCGCGAGCGGTAAATTGATGTTCCGGGTCAAGTACTGGGCCACGATAGAAGAAGTCTGAAATAGTTTCGTTGGTTGAGTAACCAAAATTTCCGTACAGCTCGACATCATCATTAATATCCAGGCCGCTGTTTACAAAAAATTTCAATGTCTCCACATCTGGATCACCCCAGCGCTGGCCAAGCCCGTCGAGCGGCACCAGGTCCTCTCCAACCACAGATCCGACAAACTCGGCATCAGGACGAGCGACGCCGCGCCAGGTTTTATCGGCCTTGGAATATTCCACAGTGCCATTGACAAAGCCCTTATCCCAGAGATTAAAGCCTGCATTGGCCGCCAAGCTGTTACGAGCCCCATCTCCTTCAAAATACTCACCAGTTTGTGCAGAAAAGCCGAAACCTTCTGCATCATCCTTTAAGATAATATTCACTACTCCGGCAATAGCGTCAGAGCCATATTGGGCCGAGGCGCCATCACGCAGTACTTCTATCCTTTCTATGGCCATAGATGGCAGCGTAGAAAAATCCACAGCCTGAGCACCTTGGTTAACCGTTCCCAGCGGAGCAAGTTGTAAGTTTACAAGGGCTGAACGGTGTCTACGTGTACCGTTAACCAGCACCAGTGTCTGGTCCGGAGATAAGTTGCGCAGGGTCACCGGACGAATAAATGCTGTTCCATCCGCAATTGGGAAACGCTGGGTATTAAAGGAAGGGGCAATTTTTGCCAGAGACTCTGTCAGATCGAAACTGGCCTGATCAGCCAGTTTATCACCACCGACCACATCGACTGGGGACAGAGTTTCTGTGGGAGAGACACCCTCCTTGCGTGTACCGGTAGTAATCACCTCTTCCATCGCCCGGTCATCGACAGCCGGGGGCTGCTCGCTTTGCTCCTGGGCTAAGACGCCTGGAGCCGTAAGTACGACAGCGATTGCCAGCGACAAAGGTCTTAGCAAATAGGTTTGCATGTTGCCCGTCCTCTCTTTTCATTATTAATTTGGACAGCACACCACTGGATAACCTTGAATAGTGATGAGCAGTATTATTCTTGCGCGCACTGAGACCTACAGAGCACTTTTTTGCTATGGGAATATATCAGCCTACCCTTATCTCTGAAAATTTTCGCGTCAGTGCTAAAAGTCTCTCAATTTTTGACATTTTCCCTCGCCTGATTAGACAACAGTTACTCTGGAAACCAAAACTCATGGCGTTTAAATTTATTTATGTTAATAGTTGACACACCTGACTAATGGTCATTGCTGCCAGGTGTGTCAAATTTTCAATTTTCCAGTAAATATTATTGATAGGATTCACATACCCAGAGAAGAAACACTCCCAGGCCACTCGCCATTATTGCGGGGTATGGGTTACATTCAATTCAAAACTGGACGTTTGACGACTATAGCCTCGAACCATGATGTAAGCTTCGCTATCACCATTTGGCACCTGTAAAGTACAGTTCTCATCAGAGCCATTTTCGTAGGGCCTGCAATCGTAATAACGCCAGGTGGGTGCAGCCCCAAAACGCACATATAAATCGGCATCATTTGTTCCCGTCATATCCGCAACAAAATTTGTGCCAGGCGTCACACTAAATGCCCCGTAATGCTCCTCACCACCTCGCGACACGTTGCCCGAGAAGCTTTGGGTCTGCTCTTGGCCTGGATCGGGGTCAGGATCTGGATCGGGGTCAGGGCCAGGATCATTGCCAATATACCCCTTGGCCAGTTCCGCCACATAGGCTGCCGCCAGTTTGCCAAATTTCACGGCATGATTGGCATCTCCACCACTATTAGCAAGAGTGTCATTTACAGTGTGGATATATGGGTTAGAACCATTAAAAGTCGCCTCAAAAGGGAAGGAAACCGCATACCCCTGATCGTGCCAGGAAGCGTGATCAGAACAAGCATAACCACAGTTAGTAGTGCCGACACTGAGGCCACCCTGATAGGTTTGCACCAGATCTTTAAGGAATGTGTTCTGGGCACCATTGGTGTAATCACCGATAATATAAATATCGCTATTCGAACCATAGTAATTGGTCATATCCAGCTGTAGCACACCAATCACGTTCTTATTCTGGTTCTTGTAATCTGTAGCTATATCATCGGAACCACGCAGCCCAACTTCTTCAGCCGCATACCCCATAAATGCCAGAGTTTTTTCCGGCTTATAGTCCGAAACTACTATTGCATTAATCACATCGGTCAAAGTTGCAATACCCGAGGCATCATCATCGGCACCCGGTGCTCGTGTACCCTCCCCGGTGCCAAACCCTACTGTTGAATCCAGGTGGGCCCCCAAAACCACTATCTCATCGGGATCTGTCTGTCCCTGAATAGTGAGAATAACTGAGGGCTGGGCCCAGCTGTGATTGTAAAGTTGCGCTGAAGCATCACTTCTTGAGCTGGTTAGATCCTGCCACTTATCCCGAATCCATTCGGCAGCATCCACCCCGGTTGTCGTTGTGTAATAGCGGTTGGTAAAGCTCGACAGGGTTTCAATAGTCGAGCGAATATTTGCCTCTGAGATTTTTCCTTGTAATGCACTGACCACATCCGCATTATCAATCGTATAACTGGCAACACTCTCTACCGTACTCACTAGCGGTGAAAGCTGCGCAGCCTGCGCCTCCTCCAGTGATTCATGTACCATAAAGCCACCACAGCGATTGTGGCTATTATGCATAATGGTAGAAATATCGGATAAATTACCCTCATCTACCTTTAATATCGTTATATCATTGTGCTCTCCTTGTGCAACCAGCGGCTGTTTTGACATTAATGCACTATTTTTTTTCAGGGTTTGATAGCCATCACTACCAATGGTTATCCACAACTCCTGCGCCAAGGCTATACCAGGCACTGCCAGGAACCCTATTAGCGATGTACGAATCATTTTTTTCATTATCTTCTCCACATTGATTTAGCCCCCTGCGCAAATCGGCAAAACCCAAGAAAACACAGACGGGCACCGTACACCCATGCAAAAATCTTGCACAAACAGCAATGCCGAAAACCAACAACATTCAAATAACATACAAATTATTGAATTTGGAGACGCAACCTGACTTAAAAGGAAATACTACAGGTCATCCAGATTTATTTTTATTATTCAAATTTTGAAAACGCGGAGGAGCCAAGTAAAACCAACTCGAATAGCTGGCAACTAAAACCGTAACACATACAAACAAATACTGAAATAATTTAGCAGTAATCACCAAAAAATAAATCATAAATTTTAAGAAAGATAAAAGATAAAAGATAAAAAAAATAAGAATATAAAAAATCCACTAATAGCAATTTGAACTAGGCATATCTCATAAAAAAATATCATGAAATCTTTGCTGTAAAAAAATATACTCAATAAGCGAAAAGTAAAACTTCTTCGAATATAACGAGATTGGCAAGATAAAATGGGGACTTATTGTGACCTACTACTTTGAGACGAGGCATTCAATAGAGAGAAGTAAATTTAACGACTATTGAAATTGCATAAGCAACTCTTCTGCTACATTCCATTACCTGACAGTGAAGATGCACTCAAAGCATATTGACACTTATTAATTCCAGGACAATCGGCAACACCAATACGGACAATGGACTAACTCCGTAACAACCAACTTGAATAAACCCCTGACGCTACATCTCCGCTTGAAACCTGGAAGAACGATATAGGCGAGCTACCGCTCTACCCCACTCTTCTACTGAGACCACCAAGCCCACCATCAAAATAATCTGCCAGAGGTTTTCTTCATATCTTCAGCCTACAGTCAGGTTCCAGTCAGTAAGCTCTATTAACAACCAGACAACAGGAAGCAACTGTGCAGTTAAGATATGGAATCCTTCTCGCCTCCCTCTCACTTCTGATTACGGGCTGCGCCACAATGAGTAAAGATGAGTGCCAAATGGCGGATTGGCAAGCAGTAGGCTTTGAGGACGGTGCAGCGGGCAAGGATTTAGGGTATATGGGCCGGCGTCGTGAAGCCTGCGCGAAACATGGTGTACAGCTTAATACCGGTGCCTATCGCAGTGGTCGCGATGAGGGGTTAGGGCTATTTTGCACAGAGCTGCGCGGCTTTGCCGAGGGGCGCTCTGGAGAAAACTACAATGGGGTATGCCCAGCTGACTTGGAAGGCTTGTTCCTGCGCGGTTACGAGGCCGGCCAGGATATATTCGTAGCGCACAACGCAGTAAAAGAGCTCGAAGCAACAATTCACGACCTGGAATTGGAGCGTGAGCACATCCTTGATGACATTACGGAGATGAGCGCTCTTATTGTGCTTGACGAAACCAGTCGGGATGAAAGGGTTATCTTGTTAGCAGATATTGCCCGACTAAAAATACGCCACACTGAGCTGGGGATTGAAATTAATGACCTGCTTTTTGCCTTAGGCCAGCGTCAAGCAGAGTACCAGGATGTTCTTGCAAGCTCACCTTACCACTAATAACTTGGTAATTTTCACTAGTGAAAGGCGTCTTATTTTAGGAAGCCTTTCTCTACTGCACTGTCTAGTTTCCCCTTTATTACTCCCCATAGCTCTTTACTACCCGCACCAATTCGGCTATTTAGGGAAAATACCTGGCTTTTACTTATTTCATATTCCTTCCACGTGTGCCCCTCATTATGGCAGTTTTGTAATAGTGGTGGCACCCTATCAATCGCCCGAGCAAACCGGGACTCTGCTGTTTCACCAGCCTCAAATTCTTGCCACAAATGCAGACACTCTGCCTTTAGGCCATCTGGCAACTTAGCCAATAAGCGTTCGATCCCCTGTTTCTCATTGGCTTTTTGCTTATCAGTCTCAGCAAAATAAATAATCTTATCGCCAGCATCTATTTCGCCCAGGTCATGGATCAGTAACATTTTGATAACTCGATCTATATCAACCTCCTCATTGGCATAGTCTTTTAACGCCAGCGCAGCTAGACAAACATGCCAGCTATGTTCAGCTGAATTTTCACGACGATTGATTCCGACCGGCCGAGTTTGACGCAAAACACTTTTCAATTTTTCCACCTCTATCAAGAAATCAAGAATCTGCTCAATCTCTCCCATAAAATTCCTTTGTTTATATTTCTTATTCAAATGGCTATTTAGCGAAAAAACAGGTATTAAATTCAATTCAAAATAATCAATTCTATAGCCATGCAGTATTAATTTTGCACACAATCAACGATGAAAAAAACTTTGACAAGTGAACTTATTCTTTGATCTTTCCTCGCATCGCCTTTACCTGAGAGCGTCGATTTTTGCTTTGCAGCCTTCTCTCTTTTGCTCCGCGACTGGGCTTGGTAGGAATACGCCGCTTTGGAACTTCAGCAGCCTGCTCAATTAGCTGTTGCAACCGAGAGAGGGCATCCTCTCGGTTTTTTTCCTGGGTACGGAAAGTCTGGGCCTTGATTACTACAATGCCATCAGAGGAGATCCGCCTATCTCTTATTTGCAGAAGCCGCTGTTTAATATTCTCTGGCAGCGAGGATTCATAGATATTAAAGCGCAAATGAATAGCACTGGATACCTTGTTAACATTTTGACCTCCCGCGCCCTGTGAACGCACAGCACTCAATTGAATTTCATCCTGAGGTATCTGGATTCGTCGCCGGGTGCCCAACATTTCACCTTTAAGTTCAATTCAAACACATCAGCAAGTGATAAGTCCTTGCATACCTGTGCATTTTAAGCTAACTCCTGGCGATAGAAAAAATACAAGTACAATACAAGTGTACCTATTTACCTCCTTAGGACTCTTCACGCAAATAAAGTGCAATGTGGAGAACGAGGTGAGTAATTTTAAAGTTAGGATGTATTTACCAAAAAAAAATCATCCAGTACTATTGCGCCACTTTTGTAGAGTGTCTCTCAAGGCCACTTCATCCCTAAAGTGACCAAGCAGCCAGCCTCTTTGCCCGTGACTTATTTTATTGTCTGGGTCAAATCCGCTAGTATTGCCACGCTTCCTTGAGGTACAGGAACAAAAAAAATAAAGACGCACACCGTTGTTTCCTCTGGATTCCTCCCGATGTTTCCTCTGGGTGTGCGATTACCGCGACTAGGAGAAAACCATGCCCAACGTCAAGCGCAGCCTCGCGGCCGCTATTGCACTTGCGACCATGACCAGCGCCTCTGCTTTTGCAGAGGAATCAGCTTTCAGCCAGGTTATTGCCTTTGGTGACAGTCTGACCGACGTAGGCAACTACGACGTATTTACCAATGGTGGTGATGCCAACGATATTGCCATCAACATCCTCTCTCAAAATCTGGGGCTGGGGCCTGTGACTGCTTCCTGCTCTGGAATGCAATCTCCTTTCTGCCTACCAGCTGTTGATCCAACATTGAGCCCTGCGGAACTTGAAGACTCAGTTTCAATGCAAGTTACCAGCGGTGCGCTTAATGCCGGTAGTGTTTGGGCTGTAGGTGGCCACAAAGCTGCTGATGTATTAATGAATGTGATTGGCACCGAGAACTATTTAGCTTTCCTTGAAGCCAATGGATTGCAAGATAGCCCAGCCCGACACAACGTCCTCAGTGCGCTGATGCCTCATGTCGGAGCTGATGGCCGTCCAGCCTACCCAGATTCTGAGCTTTTGGGCCTACTGCTTCTAAAGCAGGAAGAAGCTAAGCAACTGGCAATTAAAGCGAAAACTGCACAATTACAAGGTGATTTGGCCGCAGCAGTTGATCTAGGAAAGCAAGCGGAAGCAGCCAAAAATGAAGCCGGGCAGGCATTACAAGCGATTGTTGCCTCCACCGGTACCTCTGGAAACCCACACCCATTAGGCCGTGGTTACCTGGAAACCACCTCTGGAACAGCTGATGCCAATGCCCTCTACTGGGTCAATGGCGGCGGCAATGATCTGCTTAGTGGTTTTAGTAGTTTCGCTGCCGGTGAGATGAGCATTGAAGAAGCTACCGCTGAAATCGGTATAGCTTCCGCCATGCTGGCAACTGCAGCCGGAGCCCTGTCTGGTGCAGGCGCCAACTATATTCTGGTATCCAATGTACCCGATATCAGTAAGACACCTGCTGTTTATGCAAAGATTACCGCTGATTTAAATACTGCTGTAGAAGCAGGCCTCATGACTCAGGAACAGGCTGATGCAAAGCTGGAATCTTCTTTACAGCAAGCCAGCGCAGCCTCCGAAGCCTTTAACGCCAGCCTGCTAGCACAAGCCAAAGATATTGATGGCGTGCTGATGGTCGATCAGGCCGGCTTGCTCAAGGTGGCACTGGAAAACGCCGGCCAGCTGGGCCTTTCCGCTGAGTTCGACCAAAGCCAGTACTGTTACGACGGTAGCGGTGGTGAATGTATTGAGCACCCGGTTTACGGAATCAGCCAGGATACTGCTGACGCCTCCAAACTGATATTCAACGATACAGTACACCCGACGCAAGTTGGTCAGCAGGTACTCGCCGACTACTACACCGCTATCGTTAACGCGGCCCAGGTTGCCGGTCAGTTGCCTGATATCGGTGCCCAGGCGGCCCGCACTCACACCAACAGCCTGGATGAAAACCTGGCCGGTGTTCGTTATAGCCAAGCCCAAACTGGCGTGTTTGTGGGCAGCGTCTTCGGTGACATTGATTACGATAACGGTTTTGCCGCAGATATGAGCGGAGATAGCAATGCTAACCTGATGGGAATGACCTACGCCCTGCGCGACAATCTCGAACTAGGTTTGGCAGTGAGCCGCTCCGATATTGATGTGGACAACGCCCGCTCCGATATCGAGTCCACTTCCACTAACTACAGCCTGTTCGGCCGCTTCCACCACGATATCTTCTTCGTAGAAGGTAGCGCCACCCTGACGGACGTGGACTTCGACCAGGTGAACCGCGCCCTGGCTCTTGGCAATAGCTTCTCCTCAGAACTGGAAGGAGATACTTCCGGAGAAAACACCACCCTGAGTTTAACTGCAGGTGCCAATCTGTTCAGTTACTCCAGCTTCCAGTTCGGCCCCTTTGTTGGTTTAACTCGTGCAACTATGGAAGTGGATGGCTATACCGAAGACGCGATTGAGGGCTTCACCTATAGCGACTTGAATGGCAACGAGTTTGACCCGCTGGGTATGAACTATGGAGACCAGGAACGTCGTTACACCACCATGCGTTTTGGCGCCTTTGCCAATAAGAGCTGGAATACCGTTAACGCCTACGCCCAGCTCTGGTATGAAGATACTCGTGGTACCGACGAAGACACTCTGGAAGTTGGTGTTAAGTCCATGGCGGGCAATATGAATGCCATGCCCAGCTACTCTAGCGTAGATCAGGGCCTGTTCGACGACGGTATGGGCCTGATCGCCGGTATTCGCTGGCAAGCCGCTGAGTCTATTGCACTGAGCGCGAATGTGACTTCTCGCCCAACGGCAGAGTCGGCTTCCGTCAACGTAACCTACCGCTTCTAGTCCTGCGATAGCCTTTATGTTTATGTGCCTCCCAACTGGGAGGCACACTCTTCTCTCCACGCCCTTCTTCGAAACAGCCAGACTCAACTCTCGCCAACTGCTGACTGCCAAGGCAAAATAAGTGTTCAACTCAATATAACTGTGCGCCCTGAATGTTCCAAATTAAAACGCCCAATCTGGTTTTACTCGAGCTAGGAAATGATGATGCAGAGCTGATGCTCAACCTGCTCAACGACTCCGACTTTTTACAGAATATTGGTGATCGAGGTGTGCGTAACCTTGAGCAGGCTCGCCAATATATCGAGAACGGCCCCGTGTCTATGTACCGACAGCATGGTTTTGGCCTTTATAAAGTGGAGCTCAAAGATGGAACTGCAATCGGCATCTGTGGCCTGATCAGGCGTAATGGTCTAGATGATGTGGATATCGGCTTCGCTTTCCTGCCGCAGTACCGGGGCAAAGGCTATGCCCTGGAGGCCTCACAGGCCATAATGCTCCACGGCCAAAAAGCCTTAGGCCTGTTGCGTATTGTCGCAATCACTCGACCAGATAATACACCCTCAATAAAGCTTCTGGAAAAAATCGGACTCAAAACTGAAAAGAGGGTCACATTGCCCGGAGAGACAGAGGAACTACTGCTAATGGCCTGGGAGGCTGAGAATAACTGCTCTAAGGCATAGCAACAGATTGTTTCATATAAGAAAGTTATTGACTGTTATTGTCAGGCCCGCTTCCTGGAAGAGTTTCTCTCTTACAGAAAAGAGTGCCCCTCTCTATTACCTTACAATATCTAAGGTTTCTCGTTGACATACCCGAAAGCTGGGCTAGTCTCCTTTTACCAACCAGGAGAAGACAGCCATGATTATCGCGACAGATATGCCTGAAGTCAGCAGGTGTGCCGCCACTCAATGTGCCTACAATGCTGACGATGGCTGCCATGCCAGAGCTATCACTATTGGCCACGGGACAGATCCCGATTGCGATACATTCTTTACCAACTCGAAACATACTAGCAGCTCTCGCACTGCCGGCGTTGGCGCATGCAAAATGGAAGACTGTAAGTTCAATGACGATTTCGAATGCTCCGCTGAAAGTATTGAAGTTGGCCACACTGGCAACACAAACAACTGCCTGAGTTACACTCATTAAATTGATCATCGAAAGTCATTCGTAAAAAAAGCCCGACAATAATAGATTGCCGGGCTTTTTTGCATATATATGTTGGCTTCTAAGTTTATGTCTTAGCCAAATTCAATTCACCGCCTGCAAATCAGCCTTTGTTTTCTGAGTGCTATCACTATCTCGTGTCTCCCACACAATACCTTCCACATCTGCAAACTGCTTAAATAGATACTGGTAGTGGGCATCCAATACTTTACGTTTAATCTTCAAGGTGGGAGTTAAGAACTCATTTAGTGGAGTCCACTCCTCTTTGCAGATAAATATAGTCTTGATGCGTTCGTGATGAGGCAAGCGTTCATTTACTGTCTCCAATATTCTTTGGAGCTGTTCATTGACTTCGGTACGAGGCATTTTTTCTGCAGTTTCAGATAGTGTTGCCAACATTACCGGCTGATCCATTCCATGACCAAGCACACAAAGTTGCGCCAGAAGTGTCTCATTCCCAAAGTGCCCCTCTAGGCGACTGGGCTGAATAAATTTTCCTTTACTGGTTTTAAAAGTCTCAGAAATTCGGCCGGTAATATGTAACAGCCCATCCCCATCAATATAGCCCGAGTCTCCGGTATGGTAATAGCCGTCACGGATAACTTCCGCTGTTTTCTCAGGCTCCAGGTAGTAGCCTTTCATGAGGGAGCCACTCTTGAATAATATTTCTCCCTCATCAGAAATCTTCAACTCACAGCCATGGTATGTTTTGCCTACCGTACCCGGTACTGGCTCCTCCCCCGGCAACACAAAGCAACCATAGATAAAGTTTTCTGTCATGCCATAGCCATCGGCAATCTGCATTCCCATACGCTCATACCAGCGCAACAACTCAATAGAAATAGGCGAGGCTCCTGTTACCAGCATTCTCGCCTGGTCCAGACCAAGACCTGTACGCACCTTATTTTTTAGCCAGCTGCTCAATCCTGGTATGCGCAGTAAAACATTTTGTAATGCTGGTGGAATTTTTTCATCTATACCCTCTTTAAACTTGGTCCATAGTCTGGGGACTGAAAAGAACATCGTGGGTCGAGTACGCTGCAAATCCTCAAGGAACGTATCCAGGGATTCGGGAAAATGCACCGGGGTACCCGAGTAGAGGCAGTGAAATTCTACCAGGATACGCTCTGCAGCATGGGCCAGTGGTAAATAAGAGAGAACACGATCAGCCTCATTAAACCCGTAACCCCGAATCATATTTGGTACAACAAAAATTACTGAAGACCAGGTGTGCATAACCCCCTTCGGATTGCCGGTGGTTCCAGAGGTATACATAATGGTAAAGAGATCGTCTTCATCGAATACCGGGCTTTCCTCGTAACGTTCACTGGCGTTTATAACCGCTTCGAGTTCCTGATCACAATGAATCTCACAACGCTGAATCGCTACACTCGGCAGAGAGTCTGCAACTTCCTGCAATGCAGCATTGTTATCCGTGGCACCACAGAAAAGTAGTTTTGACTCAGAGTGCTGCAAGACATAGGACATGGAAGACGCAGACTGCCCAGGGTATAGGGGTACGCTCACCATCCCCGCCAGCATGATACCTACATCCACGATAATCCAGTCTGCACAGTTTTTGGCATGGATCGCGATACGGTCCCCAGGCTCAAATTGGCTAAGCAGGTAACCCGCAATCCTTCGGGCTTTGTCCATCACCTCATACCATGTGTATTCTCTCCATTGACGCCGCTGCATCTGGCGGAGAAATACTGTTTCTGGCTCTTCGGCCTCTCTCTTATAGAGGAGCTCCAGAGGCTGGAGGCCTTTCACCTTTTCGTATCGTTCTTCCGGGGTCATCGCTTTCCTCACTCATTATTGTGTTTATTGTGATCTGATGTGTTATTACTGCACCTAAGTACCATATCAGTGCAGTATGTTGCGCCCAGAGTATTTACCCTAGTTACCGTTTAGAACTAAATTACCACTATCGTCAGCCCTGGCTAAGACCAGAACTAAGGTATGGCAGTCGCAACACATAAGAAAGGCAGAATCTTCTTATCCTTATTATTCATCCAAAGTTACTGAAGATATGCGGTTAGTGCAATTCCTTGTGCCACCCTAAAAACAGTTATTTTTTATTAGATAAAATTAGACTGATCAGTCTGTGAGGTAGGTAGGAAAGTTCGCCAAATTGAAGTCTCAATAATTTTGTTGAAATAATCTGTGACTTGTCGACTTAGGCAACTGTACGATTAGCAACGGCAGCACTGAAGTTAAGAAAACCGAGCCACTAGTTAATAAGGCAATCAACATGTTTTTAAACATTAAACTTCAGATTTTAGAGCACCCCTAATTAGTGTAAATATTTGCAGCCTGCCGCCATACAAATGTTAAATTTTTTCCCAGGATAGAAACCTATACAAATTGATAAACAATTTAAAACAGAGAGACAAACCTATACACAACTTTAAAAGACATTAATATCAAATTTCTTACTATTGTTACCCCAAATAAAACGCCCATTGATATAGCTTATAAAACCTTAGAAAACGAAGAGGCGAAAAAACAGAAGAAAGCATGTGAAGGAGTGAACTACAAACTCTAACAGTTTACAGATGCTGTCCGGAATTTTAAGTAAGAAAAGAAGAGAAACAGCTTTAGAGGTATTCAGTCAAAAGATTTACCAGGGGCAAATGAAAAATTTTCACTTGCCCCTGGTCTGCACTAGCCTACCTTCTCCCCGTGTGCCTGCTTATCCGCATGGTAAGAAGAGCGCACCAACGGGCCACAAGCTGCGTGCTTGAAACCGATTTGTTCTGCATAGCGGCGATATTCTTCAAACTCATCCGGGTGGACATAGCGCTGTACAGGTAAATGCTCCTTGCTCGGCTGTAAATACTGGCCGATGGTGAGCATATCGATATCGTGCTCACGCATATCATCCATTACCTGGAAGATTTCTTCCTTTTCCTCACCCAGGCCCACCATCAAACCAGACTTGGTTAGTACATCCGGGCGGCGTTTTTTATATTCCTGTAGCAACTTCAGGGACCATTTGTAATTAGCTCCAGGACGGGATTCCCGATATAAACGGGGCACAGTCTCCAGGTTGTGGTTAAATACGTCCGGTGCCTCCTTCTCTAGAATATCCAGCGCAACATCCATGCGGCCACGAAAATCCGGAGTCAGGATTTCCACCTGCAGATCTGGTGACAGCTGGCGAGATTCACGGATGCATTCCGCAAAATGCTCAGCACCGCCATCGCGCAAATCATCACGATCCACCGAGGTGATCACTACATAGCGCAGGCTCATGGCGGCAATGGCTTCAGCCAGATTTTTGGGTTCTTCCGGATCGAGGGGATTGGGTTTACCGTGGCCCACATCGCAGAATGGGCAGCGGCGCGTACAAATCTCCCCCATGATCATAAAGGTCGCTGTACCACCACTGAAGCACTCCCCAAGATTTGGGCAGCTTGCCTCTTCACACACTGTGGAGAGCTTTTGCGAGCGCAATATGTTCTTGATACGGTCCACCTCTTTGGAGGCTGGGACTTTTACACGAATCCAATCCGGCTTACGCAAAACGGTATCACTGGCAATTACCTTGACTGGGATACGCTCGACCTTATCACCGTCGCGTAATTTTTCCCCCTGCTGGAGGCGGCGGGTGCGCTTTACCGGCACCAGATCGGGTTTTTCAGCCATTACTTAATTCCTGCTGTTCCGCGCTCAGTTGCGCCAAAGTGTGTTCGTCTAGTGGCTGCCACTCTGCTGAAGGCAGCTCGAGCGTGCGCAACAATTCGCACACAAAAATTTCTGCCACTTGCTTCCAAGTAGGTGTCTCTTGCAGTAACTCGGCCATTTGCACCATTTCCATACCTGCGTATCCACAAGGATTAATCCGGTGGAAGGGGGCCAAGTCCATATCGATGTTGATGGCGATACCGTGGAAGCTGCAACCACGGCGTACTCGCAGCCCAATGGAAGCAATCTTGCTACCACTGCGGGGGCCGCCCTCAGTCAAATACACTCCGGGAGCATCAGCGCGGGGGGCGGCAGCAATGCCAAAGGCCTTAAGCATCGCGACAGTGGCGCTCTCCAGTGCCGTCACAAGGTCACGCACGCCAATTTTGGCCCGACGCAAATCCAGAAGTGGATAAACTACCAATTGCCCAGGGCCGTGATAGGTAACCTGCCCACCACGATCCACCTGAATTACCGGGATATCACCAGTATTCAGCAGGTGTTCAGCTTTGCCGGCCTGTCCTTGGGTGAATACAGGCTCGTGCTCCACACACCATATCTCATCAGAGCTATTTTCATCGCGGAGGTCAGTGTAGCGAGACATCGCGCGCCAGACGGTCTCGTAATCTCGCTTGGCGAGGTTGCGCACAACGGTCATCAAAGCACCATATGCACCGCTGGGTGCTCTTTCAACTCTTCAAACAGGGCTTTGAGCTGATCTTCACCGGTAGCGAGGATAAAGAATGTCATTGAGGTGAATTTACCGGTGCTACTGTTGCGCAGGGTAATTCGATCTTCATCCAGCCCGGG
This sequence comes from Microbulbifer variabilis ATCC 700307, assembly GCF_000380565.1. GTDB lineage: Bacteria > Pseudomonadota > Gammaproteobacteria > Pseudomonadales > Cellvibrionaceae > Microbulbifer > Microbulbifer variabilis. The sequence goes on along the minus strand of NZ_AQYJ01000024.1, from coordinate 100,487 downwards.
GGCATGGCGACGCATCACTTCCAGTACAAACTCGTGCGCTTGGTCATTGGCATCCCGCACCACTTTGACCATATAGTCTTCGCAGGGAAACTCAATTTTCGGGGGTTGCTGATTGGGGTCTTGGCTCATACCACTCTCCGAGGTCCGGCTGTCAGGTATTAAGAAGAAGCTTAGGCACAGCCGGGCGGCGATTATACAGCGAGCAGTGTGCAGTGGACAGGGAGTGGCAGGGGGAAGTAGGCAGAGAGTTCGGGGAGCTGGCCAGGGGTGGCTAACAGCCACCCCTATCTCATAAGCTTGGTGAAGTTAGTTAAAGAAGCTGATCACGAAGCGCTTGATGGAATCCCACATCCGCTTAAAGAAACCGGCGCGCTCCACATCCTCCGCCGCTACGGCTTTCACATCGGCAACTGTCTGGCCATCCAGAGTCACAACAACTTTGCCCACTGGTTGGCCTTTCTTAATCGGAGCCTCCAGCTCACCATCAACAATCAGATCAGCTTTAATACCCTCTTCACCACCGCGGGGGATAGTGACAAAGATATCCTTCTCCACTGCGATACCAACGTTGGGCTCCTTGCCACCCCACACTCGCTCGGTTTGCAGGACTTCACCCTGGCCGTACACCTTGTGGGTCTGGTAATAACGAAAACCGTAAGCTAGCAGCTTCTGAGTCTCCGAAGCCCGCTTCTCGTCACTGTCAGTACCCACCACGATTGCAATCAAGCGCATACCACGCTTCATCGCAGAGGCCACCAGGCAGTAACCGGCCTCTTCAGTGTGACCGGTCTTGATGCCATCTACCGCAGAGTCACGCCACAACAGGCGATTGCGATTGGGCTGGTTGATACCGGAATAGCTGAAATACTTTTCAGAGTAGATATCGTAGTGCTCAGGGTGATTGGCGATCAGCGCGCGGGCCAGGATGCCCAGATCACGGGCAGTAGTCATATGCCCTTCAGCGGGCCAGCCAGTGGCATTTACAAAATTGGTATTTTCCATACCCAGAAGTTCTGCCTGCTGGTTCATTACCTCAGCAAACACTTCTTCACTACCAGAGACATGCTCCGCCAGGGCAATACTGGCGTCGTTTCCGGATTGAATAATAACTCCGCGCATCAGGTCCATAACTGGAACCTGGTCGCCAACCTTGACGAACATCTTCGAGCCGCCCTTCCGCCAGGCTTTCTCGGAGATACGCACTTTGTCATCTTCTTTGATACTGCCTTTGAGCATCTCTTCCGAGACAATGTAGGCCGTCATCATTTTGGTAAGACTAGCGGGGGGCACCTCTTTATCCGCTTCGTGCTCTACCAACACCTGGCCGGTATTGGCATCCACAAGTAGGTACGAGGTGGCCGCCAGCTGGGGCGGAGCCGGAATGAGTGATTGCGCCTGGGCCAGGCCCGCACAAAGCAACAGGAAAGAGCAGGCGATAATCCGTGTGATCATAGGTGAGAGTCTCGTTAATCCTCGTGTTCGTAGGCTGGCTGTTAACCCAATATTCATTTTAAAAGATTAATACACGACCATGGTCTGTCACCAAATGCCGTCAGCCAGGAATGTTGACAAAATACAAGAAAATTCGCGCCATTGCGCAGTATTTTGTAAACGGCTATTCAACTGACCGTCACCTATAGTAGCGGTCGCTGACTGCCAGAGCCTAGTGCAGGGCTCGTTGAAACATCAGACTTGGCTATTTATTCATATACCACCTGGGGATCACCCAACTGGTTCTTCTGCACGGTTTCCCGAGCGGTAGCCAGAGCCCTCTGCTGAGAAATTGGCCCAATACGCACCCGATAAAATGTCTTGCCACTACGCGTTACAGGACTGACAGAAACAGGATAGTCAATTGAAGCCGTCAGCTGTGCACGGATCTTCTCCGCCTGGCTGGCATTACGGTATGCACCAACCTGAAGAAAGGTATTTTCCGGTAACTGAATCGTCGTATCCTGCGGCAGGCTACGTGTAACGTCACCGGCCAGTATAGTTTCAGTCACAGGTGGCAGAGAGGCCGGGTCCAGCGCTTCTACCTCAACCCGTGCAATCCCCTTATCCACATACCCCAACTTCTGAGCGGCAGTATAACTTAGGTCGATAATACGCCCATGCACAAAGGGGCCACGATCATTTACGCGCACAATAATACTGCGGCCATTATCCAGGTTGGTTACCTTGGCATAACTGGGTAGTGGCAAAGTTTTGTGCGCCGCGGACATGGCGTACATGTTGTAGATTTCCCCATTGGCAGTACGGCGGCCATGGAACTTGGTGCCATACCAGGAGGCTTGGCCCCTCTCCTTATAACCTTTGACCGCACTGCGCACATGGTAAGTAACGCCCCTTACTTTGTAGGGAGATTTGTTTCCGGCTGGGCCAATGGGCTCGCGTACAGGAGTTGGTTCAGGTGTAGCCAGCATATCCACCGGGGCTGCTGGACCACTATCCTCAACGCTGTCGAAATCTGAATCGGCTTGCTTACCCGGCTGGGTTTGCGGCCCCCCACAGGCCATCAAGAATAAAGCGGCGAGGAGGGCCCCACGCCGCAAACTGCACTGAAACATAATCCCCCCGGCGCGCGGCAACCACTAGTTGCCGTCTCCAAGCCGCTATTATCTGAAACTACTTAATAAAATAGAAAGTTTTTGATTACAGGTGGCGCCATTGGTTCCACGATACTGGCAGTTTTTGCCGGTATGCGGCTATTAAGCTCTGCCTAGGATTTCCCTCCACGCGCTTTGACGATTTCCTGAGCCAATTCATTTACCGCCATAGCGTAGAGGCGGCTGCGGTTATAAGTGGTAATGGTGGAAAAATTATTGAGCCCCAACCAGTACTGCTTGCCCTGCTCTGTCTGCAGGGAGAAGACAATTGCCGGCATTTCCGGAGCAACCTGACTCGTCGCGTTGAAGCCTTTTTCTGCCAGCTCTCCCACAGTCCACTCTGGCAACAGGGTGTCATTGACGATTGTCATATCCGCATTGGGGCGCGGGCTCGCCAGCACGGTAACCGGCTCACCGGGTTTCCAGCCATGTTTGGCTAGATAGTTAGCCACACTACCAATAGCGTCAGTAGTGTTATTCCAGATATCCACCTTGCCGTCATTGCTGAAGTCCACGGCATAGGCACGGTAGCTCGAAGGCATAAATTGCCCGTACCCCATTGCACCAGCATAGGAGCCCCTAAGTGCAAGGGGGTCCATTTCCTGATCCCGGGTCAGAAGCAGGTAATTTTCCAGCTCTTTGGTAAAAAACTGTGAGCGGCGTGGGTAATTGAAAGCCAGTGTAGAAAGCGCATCCAGCACCCGGTAGCCTCCCATATTGCCACCGTAGCGGGTTTCGATACCGATGATGGCAACGATCATTTCAGCCGGCACACCGTATTTGTTCTCGGCTTCAGCCAGGGCTTCCTTGTTCTTATCCCAGAAATCAACACCACCGGCGATGCTCTGTGGGGTCAGAAATAGCTTGCGGTATTCATACCAGGGCTTGGCTTTTTCAGCCGGGCGCCTGATTGCCTTGAGTATCGAGTCTTTGCGCTTGGCCTCACGCATTAATTCCTGCAGCTCTTTGCGGTCAAATTGGTGCTCTTCCACCATGTACTCTACGAATTTCTGTGCATCCGCATTGTCACCATGACCGGGCTCCTGTGCGCAGGCGGCCAGGGCCAGCCCCATCCCAACCAATAGTCCCGAGGTCCACTTCAAAACGACCGCTCCTGTCTTCATCTCGCGTCTCTACACATCCAGTTATTAATGGTCAGCGCAAACTTTCAAAAATGCACTCTGCGCCGTTCTGTCCCTACAGCCATGAGGATACCGAATCCTGCCATCAAGGTAATCAGTGAGGTTCCCCCGTAGCTGATAATTGGCAAGGGTACCCCCACCACTGGCAGTAATCCTGTAACCATACCAATGTTTACAAACACATAGACAAAAAAAGTGAGCGTTATACTCCCCGCCAATAGGCGACCAAATAGGTGTTGCGCCATAAAGCTGATATAAATGCCACGCGCTATAACCAGGACGTAGAGTAATAGCAGCAACAATACACCGCGCATACCCCACTCCTCCGCCAGTACCGCAATAATAAAGTCGGTGTGGCTTTCCGGCAGGAAGTCCAACTGAGATTGAGTTCCCTGTAAATAACCTTTGCCATAGACGCCACCCGAACCAATAGCAGCTTTGGAATTAAAAATATTCCACCCTGCGCCAAAGCGGTCATCATGGGGGTTGAGCAGAGTTAGGATTCGCTGGCGCTGATAGTCACGGAGGCCCCACTGCCAGATCGGCCAAGCCGAAACCAGAACACCCAAGCCCGCAGCACCAATCATTTTCCAGCTCAAACCAGCGAGATAAAGTGCAAACAGGCCTGAGGCCGCAATCAAAATTGAAGTGCCCAAATCAGGCTGGCGCACAATCAGCGCAGCCGGCACTGCCACAATGGCCAAGGCTCCAAAAACAGTCATCAAAGATGGTGGTTGCGCACGCTGGTGCAAGAATGCAGCCACCATCATCGGCACCCCCAACTTCATAATTTCTGATGGCTGGAAGCGGAAGCCGGCAATTTCCAGCCAGCGCTGCGCACCCTTCGCACCAGTGCCAAATAGCAGCACCCCGACTAGCAAGGCGCAGCCCCCTAAATAAGCCCATGGCGACCAACGCCGGTAAAAATCCAAGGGTATCTGGGCAACAATAAACATGCCCACAAATGCCAGACACATAAAAATAGACTGGCGCCGCACATAGTTTATATCTCCACCGGAAGCACTAAAAAGCACTCCCAGGCCAACCGAAGCCAACACCAATAGCAGCACTAACAAGGGCACATCAATATGCAGGCGACGAGCCAGGCTTACCGGCTTCCTGAGGCTGCCATGTGCATCGGACAGCCGGTGGGAAAAATCACGGCTAGCCATTATCCGCCCCCTCAGAAAAACTTACATCTGCGGTCGTATTGACTGCTGATTCGGTTCGCGGCACCCACTCAGCAAATAATTCCCTAGCCACCGGCGCAGCCACCCCACCACCGGCTTCACCGTTCTCTACCAATACCGCAACAGCGATACGTGGCTTTTCCACCGGCGCAAAGGCCACAAACAGCGCGTGGTCGCGATGACGCTCCTGTAGCGCCTCAGAGTCATAGCGAGCTCCCTGGGCGATACCCACCACCTGGGCAGTACCTGATTTACCAGCGACACGAAAATCCAGATCTTTGCCAGCTCGCTTACCTGTGCCATAGCTTCGATTAACTACAGCATCCATCCCCTCAAATACCAGATCCCAATTATCCGGATGAGCTTCCAGGTTGTGCAGTATTTCCGGAGGCTGTTCGGCCCCATTAATAGTTTTCACTATCTGGGGACGATAGTGAGTGCCGCGATTCGCTAAAGTAGCGGTCATAACTGCCAACTGTAGCGGAGTGGCCAGTACAAATCCCTGTCCCAGCACCGCGTTGAGACTATCCCCCGGGAACCAGGGCATGCCTCGCGCACCGCGCTTCCAGTCCCGAGAGGGAAAAAGGCCGGAACGCTCCATCGGCAGGTCAATACCGGTTTTGGAGCCCAGGCCAAAGTGGGTTGCAATGTCGTGCATGCCGTCGATATCCCAGCGGTGTGCCATATCCCAGAAGTAAACGTCACAGCTCTGTGCCATCGCCTGGATCAGGTCCACCTTTTCACCATGCCCCCAGCGGACATGATCCCGATATATACGAGGATCATTCGGCAGTTTATAGAAACCCGGGTCCTTGATTTTGGTCTCGCGAGTGATAAGTCCCGCCTCAAGCCCTCCAAGTCCCATTAATGGCTTCAGGGTTGAGCCGGGCGGATATTGTCCTTGCACTGCGCGATTAAAGAGCGGCACATCAAGTGAGTCGCTGAGGGCCCGATAATCGGCAAAGCTAATTCCGGTTACAAACAGATTTGGATCGAAGGAGGGCTTGCTGACAAATGCCAAAACACCACCGGTGTTAACATCGATCGCCACTACAGCCCCACGGCGATCTCCCAGTGCATCGGAAGCCACCTGTTGCAGGTGCGCATCCAGGTGCAGGGTCAAGTCGGCGCCGGGCTTGGGATCCTGGCGTTCCAATACGCGCAATACCCTTCCCCGCGCATTGATCTCCACATTTTCATAACCCACCTCACCGAGCAGGGTTTTCTCGTAAGAGCGCTCCAGTCCCACTTTGCCGATACTATTGGTACCGCGATAGAGACGCACGTCTTCTTCAGTGAAGTTACTCAGGTCGCGATCGCTAATGCGACCTACATAGCCAACACTATGGGCAAACAAATCCCCCAGCGCGTAATAGCGCACCAATTCGGCCTGCACTGAAACGCCGGGCATACGAAACTGATTAACGCTTATCCGTGCGATTTCCTCTTCGCTCAAACGAAAGCGGAGAGGCACCGGCTCAAACGGCCGACGGCGCTTCATGCGCTTGCGGAATTTAGACACATCGCTATCTTCGAGGCGAATTAAATGACCGATTAATTCAAGGGTTGCGTCCAGATCCTGCACTCGTTCACGGACAATAGAAAGGTTGAAACTGGCTCTGTTGTCAGCCAGTAATATTCCATTGCGGTCGTAAACCAGCCCCCGTGTGGGAGCCACCGGGCGCACCTGAATACGGTTCTCATCGGACTGGGTGCGGTAATCGTCGTAATTAACAACTTGCAGGTTATAGAAACGAGCTACCAGAACAGCCAGTAAGGCGATCACACCGACAATAGCCACCAACATACGGTTGCGAAATAACCGCTGCTCCGTGTGTGGGTCCTTAAGGTGATGGTCGTGAGGCATTAGAATTTATTTGAATGAATTTGACTGGCGCGCGAAAAGTCTAATCGCCTACATTACCACAGGGAATGTACGGAGAGAGAACTTGAATTGGCAAATCTCTCCGCCATTCATCGCAAACACTTTACTTGTGGTAAGGGTGCCCCGCCAAAAGTGTCCAGGCCCTATAAACCTGCTCTGCCAAAACCACCCTAACCAGAGGGTGTGGCAATGTCAGTGGTGACAGGGACCAGCGCTGATGTGCATTTGCCAAGCACTCTTGGGAGAGGCCATCGGGACCACCGATCAGCAGGCTGACATTTTCTCCCAGCAGTTGCCAGTCGCGCAGCTGACCAGAAAGCTGCTCGGTACTCCAGGGTTTGCCCTTCACATCCAGTGCCACTACATGATCGCGCGGACCGAGGGCTGCAAGCATTGCCTCCCCCTCTTTTTTCCGCGCCTTTTCGATCAACGCTGCAGAACTTTTCTGGCCGCGTTGCCCAAGAGGAATTTCCACCATTTCCAAGGATATTTCGCGGGGCAAACGCTTGGCGTATTCGGCATATCCCTCCTGAACCCAGCCGGGCATTTTCCCCCCGGCGGCGAAAATTCGGATTTTCACCCCACTTAGTCCTTGTGAGGGTCACTGCCATCGGCATCATCACGGGTATTCGGTGTCATCGACCAGAGCTTTTCCAGGTCGTAGAAATTACGCACATCAGCCAACATGACATGTACGACTAGATCGCCATAGTCCACCAAAACCCACTCGCCCTGCTCTTTGCCCTCAACACCAATCGGGCGCACACCTTCCAGCTTAAGTTCATCCACCACGTTCTCTGCCAGGGACTTCACCTGACGGCTGGAGGTACCTGTACAAATCACGAGGTTGTCCATTACATCGGAGAGTTCAGATACGTCCAGCGCAACAATGTCTTTGCCTTTCAGATCTTCCAGAGCCTTGAGCGCGATATCTTTAATATTTGTCATAACACCTTGATTCATTACTGGTCACCAATGGCAACCGCTTTTGTATAGAGTTGATGGTCTTCAATGTATTGCAATACGGTGGCCGGCAACAAAAATCGCGGCGACCGACCACTATTCAATAACTGGCGAATTTCAGTCGCCGAGATAGGCAACATGGTCTGCTCGCGCAATACCAAGCTTCCATATGCCTGCTCGCGCAAATCTTTTGCTGCCCCTTGATGGCTCTGTAGCAAGTCCATCAGTTCTGGGTTGCCCCCCGCATCACCGCTTTCTGGAAGATGCCAGCCGGGGCGGGTCACTACCACCAGGTGTGCAAGCTCCAATAGCCTCTGCCAGCGGTTCCACCTATGCAGGGTCAACAGGGAATCAGAGCCCATACAAAAACTGATGGATACGTCCGAACCCAGTTCTTTGCGCAACTCCTCCAGGGTATCCACCGTATAGGTATCACCGCCACGATTTAGCTCCCTCTCGTCCAGCTGCAGCTCATCACAGCCCTGCAGGGCCAAAGCCAACATGTCGCTGCGCTGGCGCGAGGAAACCCCGGGACTTTGGCGATGGCGTGGCTGGTGGCTGGGAAGCAGGCGCATTTCATCGAAATCCAGGGCCTGGCGCAGTTCCAGCGCCATGCGCAGGTGGCCAAAGTGCACCGGATCAAAAGTGCCGCCGAACAGGGCTATCGTATGCCGCTTAGTCGCCAAAATTACCTCGTTACTGGCTCATGAATGAGGGCCGGAATTAACGGCGAATGTGCCCATCCCCAAACACAATCCACTTCTGAGAAGTGAGCCCCTCCAGCCCCACCGGGCCTCGGGCATGGATTTTATCAGTACTGATGCCGATTTCCGCCCCCAGTCCATATTCAAATCCATCGGCAAAGCGTGTTGATGCATTGATGATCACCGAGCTGGCATCCACTTCCGCCAGAAAGCGACGACTGCGCGTGTAATTTTCAGTAACAATCGCCTCAGTGTGTCCTGAGCCGTAGCGGGCGATATGGTCCATCGCAGCATCCATATCTGCCACCACCCGAATGGACAGTACCGGGGCCAGGTATTCTTCACTCCAATCACTTTCTTTGGCCTCTGCGCACTGGGGCAGTATCTCGCAGGTACGGGCACAGCCACGCAATTCCACACCTTTAAGCTCATAGGCTTCTGCCAAACGCGGCAGCATTCGCTCTGTAATCCCCTCCGCCACCAGTAGGGTTTCCATGGCGTTGCACACGCCATAGCGATGGGTTTTGGCATTCAGGGCAATCTCAAACGCCTTCTGTTCATCGGCCAAGTCGTCGATATAAACGTGACAAACACCGTGCAGGTGTTTGATCACCGGTACTCTGGCCTCACGGCTGACCCGCTCAATCAGGCCAGTGCCACCTCGAGGAACGATCACATCCACATAATCTGGCATGGAGATCAGGGCACCAACTGCCTCGCGGTCACTGGTGCCCACCACTTGCACCGCCGTTTCCGGCAATCCCACTTCCCGGAGCCCCTGGGTAATACAGGCCGCGATCGCCTGATTCGAGTGCAATGCCTCACTGCCACCACGCAAAATAGTGGCGTTACCGGATTTCAGGCATAAACTCGCCGCATCAATCGTCACATTAGGGCGGGATTCATAAATAATCCCCACCACTCCCAGGGGTACACGCATCTTGCCCACCTGGATACCACTGGGGCGATAACATAAGTCCTCAACTTCTCCCACTGGGTCAGGCAGGTCCGCAACCTGCAACAACCCCTCGATCATTGCGTCGATGCGCTCATCATTGAGTTCCAGCCGATCGAGCAGCGCCGCATCCAGACCGCGTTCACGACCCGCCTGCATATCCTGAGCATTGGCCTCAGCCAGTTGAATCCGTTGAGCTTCCAATTCTGCGGCAATTGCCCGTAGAGCGCGGTTCTTACTACTGGTATCGGCTCTCGCCATTAGTCTTGAGGCAGAGCGAGCGGCGCGGCCCATCTGTTCGAGTTTGACGCGGGTGGATTGCTGATCAGTGGTATTGGTGGCGGTCACTTGGCGCTCCGTGCGAAATCCGGTCGGCCGCGCAGTATACCCCAGTGGCTATGGGTTGAAACGGCATAAATATAGGATGCCAACGGAAAACAGGTCGCATTCTTACTCCCTCGCCCAGCGGTCCAGGTTCTCGGCGATACTAGCGAGACGCATCAAGGGGTCCTCAACGGCCAACAACTCTACTCGCGCCTTATCCTCTAGGGGAAGCAACTGGGCGAGCTGCCAGGAGAGGGCATCTGCAGAGTCGACACTATCGAACTTGAGTGACAACATCTCAGCGCGATCCTTCAGCTCATCAAGCACCGATAGCAAGCCATCGCAGTCTGCGGGAATGGGTTTGGGCTCTTCGTTTGGCAACCATTCAACCTCCCCGAACAATAAACCGTTATCAGCGCGCTCGGTGCTGGCAATGCGGAAGCGACGCCGACCAACCACCTGTACATTTAATAATCCCCCCTCTCCCTGGCTCCAGTCGACAATGTGTACATAGACACCGAGCGGCCATACGGAGGCGTGTCCTACCTCCCCTCCGGAGCGGATCAATACAACGCCGAAGCCGCTATCACTTTTCAGTGACTCGCTGACAAGATGTAGGTAACGCTGTTCAAAGATACGCAATGGCAGGGTGACCCCCGGATACAGGGCCATACTCAGGGGAAAAAGGGGAATCTTTTGCAATGCTGTTCTCACCAGTTAGCTCATTTTGTAAAGATACCACCCACAGTACTACTCCTAGATAAATAGGAAGGGCGTTTTAGCGCCAATCCGCAGAACTGCGACAGAGTTTCCGCTTTATCCAAGTAATTGCCGGTGGCATGCTCGCCCTACACCCATTAAGCTGCTGCGGTTTATCAACCGAATGGAGACTATTGATGCCCAAAGCAACAGCCCGCCATATTCTGGTAGAGAGCGAAGGCAAGTGCCTGGAACTGAAGCAACAAATCGAGAATGGTGCAGATTTCGGCAAAATCGCCGAACAGCACTCCCAGTGCCCATCAGGCCGTTCCGGTGGGGACCTGGGCGAATTCAGCAAAGGCATGATGGTGCCCGAATTTGACAAGGTCGTATTCTCCGAGGAGCTCCACAAGGTGCACGGCCCGGTGAAAACCCAGTTCGGTTACCACCTGCTGGAAATTACCAGCCGCCAGGATTAATTGCTTGCGAATTAATCTACAAATAAAAAGCCGGGCAACAGCCCGGCTTTTTATTTGTAGAGAGGGGAATTCCCTCAGGCCTTGGCTGCGCCCTCAGGAATGTCCACTTCTCCCTTGTCCACTGAAGAGCCAGCACCCAGCGGCTTAAATATCACCAGCAACAACGGCAGCAGAGTGAGTGATCCAAGCAATGCTGCAGACATCGCCAGTGCGGTCAGTAAGCCAAAGTAAATTGAAGGCACAAACTTGGACAGCGCAAGAATTGAGAAGCCGGCAATAATCGTAATTGCCGTATAGAACATCGCGCGGCCAATAGTCGCATGGCTGCGATGCATGGTCTCCAGGTAATTGCCGTCTTTGGCGAATTCCGCACGGAATCGGTACAGGTAGTGAATCGCATGATCCACACCGATACCCACAGTAATCGCGGCGATGGTGATAGTCATCATATCCAGTGGAATACCGGCGAGACCCATACCACCTAATACCACACAAGCAGCGAGCATATTAGGCACCAGCGCAATAATAGCGATCGACAGGGAGCGGAATAACACCAGGAACATCAGCAGGATGCCCACAAATACCGCACCCAGCGTCAGGATCTGGGACTTAAACAGGCTCTGCAGCATATTGTTATACAGCACCAGCAAGCCGGTCTGGTGGATATTTTCCGGCGCTATGCCCATTTCATTGTGGGCGTAGTTGTAGATACGCTCGATCAATTCGCTACGGCGCAAATTCGGATCGGTTTCCATCACCCGCAAAGTGATACGCGCCTGGTTGTTCTCAACAGAGAGATAGGGATTAACCAGCACGCTACTGATTTCAGGCGGCAGGCTGGTGTTGGCTACTGCCAACTCAAAGTCATTGAGCTGACCGCCTTTTAAATCGCGAGCCACCTTAAACAGGGTCGCCAGGGACTGGACCTTGCCAATTTCCGGCTGCTGCTCCAGGTAATCGTGTAACTGTTCCAATTTGGTGAGGCCGGCCACAGTAAACCAGTAACTCTGCTCCTGGGACTCCTCTTCTCCACCGAAAGGATCATCAGAGGCGAAGGGATCTTCTTCAACCGCGAACGGGTCCTCCTCCGCCTCCATGGCAAAAGGATCCTCCTCACCTTCGAAGGCCGGTTCCGCTTCCTCCGGCTTGTCGAGGATAATATCCAGGGTCACAGTGCCACCCAGGCGGCGGTCAATCACCAACATGCCCTGGTAGATTTCAGTGGAGTCATCAAAGTAATCGATAAAGCGGTTTTCCACTTTCAGCTGGGAAATACCCACCACACTGACCACAGCTGCCAACAGGGAAACGCCCAGTACGATGAATTTATGGCGCTCAGCAAAGCTGGAGAAACGCAGGGTAAACGCGTGCGAATTATCCTGGCTCACCTTGCCCTGGCGCTTGGGCAGGATCATCAGGAAGCTGGGGATAATCAGGAATGACAACACCAGGGCCAGAGTTACACCCATGGTCATCATCCAGCCGAAATCAATCACCGGACGGATACCGCTCACCACCAACGACACAAAAGCAACGATCGTGGTCAGGGCAGTGTACAGACAGGGCTTGGCCATAAAGCGCACCGTCTGCAGCACCAATTCCTCGCGCCCCCATTGCGGATTCTGCGCAATATATTCGCGATAGCGCACTGCCAGGTGGATGGTGATCGCCAGGGTAATAATCAGCAGTAGCGCAACAAAATTGGCGGAGATCACCGTCATGCGCCAGTCGAGCCAGCTGAGCAGTCCCAAAATCATCACTGCTGTAGTGACACAGGTAAGTAGCGGCAACAGTACCCAGCGCGGCTGGCGGAAAATCAGTAATAAGGTAAGGATAATAAAGGCGAGGATACCCACACCAAAAACCACCAGATCACTCTTGATAAAGGTAATCATGTCTGAGGTGATCATGGTTACACCACCGAGGAACAGTTCCGCCTCGCCTTTATAACTGGCGAGAATCCCACGCACCTCATCAACCCGTGCCCGCGCTTCCAGCTCCTGGGCCGTTCGGTGTTCCAGATAAACTGCGCTTACCTCTTCCAGACGCTTAGCCTCTTCCGGGCTCAAACCCTCGCTATTGCGCTTGCGGCGCAGGGCGTCGCGCTCGCGCACCAATTCGATACCACGGCTGTCCAGTTTCAGGTTGGCAAGCAGCGCGGTCGTCTGGCCATCTGGACTTAGAATAAGCTCGCGGTAAATAGGACTGGAGAGGAACTCCTGCCGAGCCAGGTCCCTGTCAGTATCCGGATTGGACAGGGTGCGAATCTCGTCAGTGATATCGGTTAAAGACAGCTTGGGGCTGTACAACAAGGGCACATCGAGAATGGTTTGTACACTGGAAACGCCATCTACCCCGGCCAGCTCATCGCGCAGCTTGGCGAGAGTCTGCAGAGACTCGTCGCTGAACAGATCACCATCGTTGTAGCGGTACGTCACTACCAGGAAGTCGCCACTGGCGTAGCGCTCGGCAATCTCACGGAAATAGTCCAGGGATTTGTCCGCTTCCAGAGTTAGGGAGTCAGCGGAGGCATCGATCTTAAAGCGGGGCAGGCCCATAGCTGCCACAAGGGTGAGTAAGCCAACAACCATTAACACAGCCACAGGCCGTTTGGTCACCAGGTATTCGTAGCAGGTCTTGAAAGCTGACAGCATAAATTTCCGCTTATATCCAATAAATCAGTGGGCCGCGATGCGGCGCATATTTTGATCGCCCTGGCGGTGAATACGCAAATATAAAATTTGCAATATCACGGCGCTATTGGAAATATTTTCAGGGAGTATCGATATGTCCCAGATCGCGCTCGGGAAACAGCAAGTCCCGAACGCGCCGTTTGAGTTCTTTTGCTCCGGGAAAGCCGCCATCACGCTTGCGCTCCCAGATCAAATTTTCACCAATACGGATTTCAAATACTCCTCCAGTTCCGGGTTGTAATGCAACCTGTTGGAGGTCATCGGCAAAGGTATACAGTAGTTCCTGGGCCATCCAGGTGGCTCGCAGCATCCAGTTGCACTGCACACAGTAATGAATCGTGATGCTCGGTTTCACGGTTCTAGCCTCCCTCCAGTCTACTCTCCCCAATGCGGAAGCAGCTTTTGTTCTACCCCCAGCTGGTCTAGTAGTCGTGCCACCACAAAGTCGACAATATCCTCAACTGTGCTCGGCTTTTGATAAAAACCGGGGCTGGCGGGCAGAATCATCGCGCCCATACGAGTGAGTTTGAGCATATTTTCGAGATGAATCTCCGAGTAAGGTGCTTCGCGTGGAACCAATATCAGCTGGCGGCGCTCCTTCAGGGCTACATCAGCAGCTCGCTCAATCAGATTGTTGGAGGCTCCACAGGCCACTGCTGACAGAGTGCCGCCGCTGGCTGGACAAACCACCATACTTGCCGGCGCTCCTGTGCCTGAGGCCACAGGAGAGAACCAGTCCCGTTTACCGAACAGGGTCAGCTGCCCCTCCTTTGCCGCAAAGCGATCGGCAAGAAAGCCCTGCAGGATATCATCATCACCCTCGGGCAGCTGCAGGTCTGTTTCCGTATTGATTACCACCTGAGCCGCATCAGACAATAACAACCAGACACGCACGTTAGCGGCGAGCAGGCACTGTAACAAGCGCAGGCCGTACTGGGCTCCAGAGGCCCCGGTCATGGCCAGGGTAACGGTTTTATCAAAAGTAGGTTGCTGCAAGGTCAATCCCTCGGGTTTCTTGATGGGAAACCCAGGGGTTGCCCACCGGTATTCTTTTCTAGACTGGGCGATGGTATTTCTGTTCCAGAGCGCCGATCAGGCGCTGGTGGATACCACCAAAACCTCCGTTGCTCATCACTACAATATGGCTGCCCTCACCCGCAAGCTGGAGCGCAGATTCCACTCCCCCCTCAATGGTGTCAAAAACTTTGGCTGGAACCGGGGAGTGGTGGGTGACTTCATCCAGAGACCAGTTCATTCCCTGTGGCTGATACCACAACACCATATCCGCACCGCTACAGGAGTTTGCCAGCTGGCCCTGGTGCACGCCCATTCGCATAGTATTGGAGCGCGGCTCAATCAGGGCGATGATCTTATCTTCCCCCACCTTGGCCCTGAGCCCATTTAAGGTGGATTCAATTGCTGTGGGGTGGTGGGCAAAATCATCGTAAACACGGATGCCTGCCACTTCACCCAAGCACTCCATACGGCGCTTCACCCCCTCAAAACGCCCCAATGCGACGGCACTCAATTCCGGTACAACACCCACGTGTCGAGCTGCAGCCATGGCGGCGAGGCCATTGCGCACATTGTGCATACCAGTGAGTTCCCACTCCACTCGCGCCACCTCAGCCCCTTCAAGCTGCACAGAGAAGCTGCTGCCATCCGCCGCAATATCGTGAGCCAACCAGTCTCCCGTGCGAATGCCCGGCGGGCCTTCAACACCGAAACGCTGCACCTCAGTCCAACAGCCCTGCTCGAGAACCTGTTCAACATTTTCCTCAGCTGCAGCAACAATCAGACCATTGGCCGGTACGGTACGTACCAGGTGGTGAAACTGCCGTTGTATCGCCGCCAGATCATCAAAGATATCCGCGTGATCAAATTCCAGATTATTGATGATCACTGTGCGTGGGCGGTAATGCACAAACTTGGAGCGCTTGTCGAAGAAGGCAGTATCGTATTCATCCGCTTCCACAATAAAGAAGGGAGACTCCCCCATACGTGCCGACACACCGAAATTGCCAGGCACACCGCCGATCAGGAATCCAGGCTGCATATCTGCCGCTTCCAGAATCCAGGCCAGCATACTGGCAGTGGTGGTTTTGCCATGGGTACCGGATACTGCCAGCACCCAGCGTCCACCGAGGAAGTGGTCACATAACCACTGGGCGCCAGAGGTATAAGGCAAACCTTTTTCCAACACCGTCTCTACTGCGGGATTACCCCGGGACATGGCATTACCAATAATGACCAGATCCGGGGCTGGCTCCAATTGTGCCGGGTCATAACCCTCGGTGATCTGGATACCCGCCTGCTGCAACTGGGTGCTCATTGGTGGATAGACGTTCGCATCGCTGCCGGTGACCCGGTGTCCTTCGGCCACGGCCAACTGGGCCAGACTGCCCATAAATGTGCCGCAAATACCTAATATGTGGATATGCATGGCGGAAATGTGTACTCCTGCTGGTTGCGGCGCAAGCTTAACACGGCAAATCAAGCCAGTAATTGCCAAATCCCGCACTTGCAATGCAATTTACTCGCTATTCCATTAGACTCCGCCCCCGCACTGGTCGGCCTCATCCCCTGTACGGTGGTAGGAATTTTCCAACAATGGCCGACACCCGATACGAGCTCCCGGAATTCCCTACTAGTACCGCTAATTGAATAGTGAGTACTGGGAAGAATTACCGGATCGGGACACTTCCCTAGATTTCTACGTATACAGGATAACCATGTCGAAGAAGAACGCCTTTTACGCACAGTCCGGTGGTGTGACTGCCGTGATCAACGCATCCGCCTGCGGCGTAATAGAAGCTGCCCGTGAAAACCAGGACAAGATTGGCAAAGTCTACGCGGGGCTGAACGGCATCCTCGGCGCACTGCGCGAGGAACTGATCGACGTGAGCCAGGAAAGTGTGGAAGACATCGCCGCATTGCGCCACACCCCATCCGGCGCCTTCGGCTCCTGTCGTTACAAGCTGAAAAGCCTGGAAGAAAACCGCGCGGAATACGAGCGCCTGATCGAAGTGTTCAAAGCCCACGATATCGGCTACTTCTTCTATAACGGCGGCGGAGATTCTGCGGATACCTGCCTGAAAGTATCCCAACTATCTGAAACCATGGGCTACCCAATCCAGGCCGTACACATTCCCAAAACTGTGGATAACGACCTGCCGCTGACCGACAATTGTCCCGGCTTTGGCTCAGTGGCCAAATATGTAGCGGTATCCACCAAGGAAGCCGCAATGGATGTCGCCTCCATGTGCGCCACCTCCACCAAAGTCTTTATCCTGGAGGTGATGGGCCGCCACGCAGGCTGGATTGCCGCAGCGGGTGCCCTGGCCCAGGAAGAAGAAGGCGATGCACCGCATATTATCCTGTTCCCGGAAGTGGCCTTCGATAAAGAAAAGTTTCTCGCCAAAGTACAGAAGACCGTGGATGAAAAAGGCTACTGCGTTATTGTCGCCTCAGAAGGCGCCCAGTACGCAGATGGCACCTTCCTCGCCGATGCCGGCACCACCGATGCTTTTGGCCACAAGCAATTGGGCGGTGTAGCCCCGACTCTTGCCAATATGATCAAGAGCGAACTGGGCCTGAAATATCACTGGGCACTGGCCGACTACCTGCAGCGCGCTGCCCGCCATATCGCCTCCGCCACCGATGTGGAGCAGGCCTACGCCGTTGGTCGCGCCGCTGTAGAAATGGCGGTAGCCGGCAAGAACGCGATTATGCCGGCAATTATCCGTGCAGAAGGTGAAGAGTACAGCTGGTCTATCGCGGAAGCGCCGCTGTCTGAAGTGGCCAACGTGGAAAAATTCATGCCTGAAGAATATATCAGCGAAGACGGCTTCGGTATCACTGAAGCGGGACGCAAGTACCTGCTGCCGCTGATCCAGGGTGAGGATTACCCCCCCTACAAAAACGGCATCCCCCAGTACACAAAACTGAAAAAGCAGCTGGTGGAAAAGAAGCTGGACACTGAGTTTAAAGCGTAATCTAAAAACTCTTTAGCCCTGGTTCAAAAAAGCCCCCGAATAAAACCGGGGGTTTTTTATTGGCGCAGCTGGAAAAATTACTTTTGTAATCCTGTATCTGACCAAACTGCAAATTCATTACCGCAGGGCTCGGCAAAGTGAAAGCGCCGACCTCCAGGAAAGGAAAAAATAGGTTTTATTACTTTGGCACCGCAGCTCTCGACTTTTTGTAAGGTATCCTCTAGGTCAGAACTATATAACACTACCAGCGCTGCACCGTTGACTGTTGAACTGTGCAGATTCGCCTGAAAAAAACCACCATCCAACCCTGCACCAGAAAAAGCAGAATACTCGGGGCCGTAATCCGTAAATTCCCAGCCAAAAGCTTCAGAAAAGAAAGCCTTGGTCTTTTCCAGATCCTTCGATGGGAACTCTACATAATTAATCTTTTCGTGATTATCCATATAACCTTCTCCCGGTATTCTAATTAAATGACATCCTAATCCGTGATGGGCTTATCTGGCGTGTCCACAACTCGGAAACTGCCATTGGCCACCGCCAGGGGTTGGTCATTATGCATAATAACTGCGCGATCCATCATCAGATCAAAATCCAACATGGCGTAAAGAACAACTCCACTTCGTCCCTGGTAGATATCCGGACGATAAACCAGTGCTGCCATGCGTACTCCCATTGGTGCATACGAATAACTGGCTTTGCCGACCAGTTTGCCCCCCGCAGTAACATAACAACTGGACTCGGTTTCATAACTGACAATATGAGTGGATAAATCGGGAAAATCTCCCCCTTCGGAGTAATGGGTGCCAGTCCACTCCAGACTTAATCCCACAAGACTTTCAAATGTACGTGACATAGAAGGGACTCCCCCCTGCAATCCAATTGGTATGAACAGACTCAAGTATGGCCGTTCTTTCGGGGCGCAGAAATCCAGGAGCTTAAAAATTTATTAAGAGTGATTAATTTTTTGAGGGGAGCGAAATAAAAAGGACCGCACCACCAGGGTGCGGCCATTCGCTTCTAGGGAAAAGCTATCAACTTCAAGAATCCTGGAGAAGCGACGACAGGGAGCTGATAACCCCATCGCCAGGACAACCAGAATATTTATTATTAATCAAAAATTGATATATATCAGCGTGGCCAGGAAATTTTGACTTCACGAGAGGCGCTATCTTCAGCACCATCGCCATCACTCACTGTGAGGGTAATTTCGTAATTTCCAGTTTGAGAGTAACGGTGTAACGCCCAGCGTCCACTACGTTGTACGCCATCACCAAAATTCCACTGATATTGAAGTTTGTTATCGCCATTATATTGACTGCGATCTTCTACCCATACCCAGCGAAAAAAGCGATGTAATTTAAAATTCGCTTGCAGAGAGGCAACGTCATCTTTCACTTCAATAATTTTCTCAATAGTGGATATCGCACCACGATCATCTTTTACCTGCAAACGTACCAAGTAACTACCTGGGATATCGAAACTGTGGCTGGGGTTTTGCTCTGTGCTTCTCGCACCATCACCAAAGTCCCAAGACCAGCTCACCAGGTTCCCATCTTCATCGCTACTGTTGTCGATAAAGTGGAATATAAGACCCTCAGACGCCCAGCTAAATTCAGCCGTGGGGACCAGGTTGTCTGCACCCAGGTCCAGCTCAACGATTAAAGGGTCGTGATCCGATGCTCGGTAAGGCCCCGCGGAGTACAGATTTTCCTGCTGCTCTACGCTTTTATATTCGGTGTTGTAATCCAGCGCACGCGGCTCATCGGCATTGATATGCCAATCCACTGTGGCAGTTACCAGTGGAGCCAGGGAAGCGCTGGCAAGAGCATGATCCAGGTAACCGGACTGGCCGTCATACACATAGGAATAAGCTTCGCCTGCTCCGTACCATTCCAGCAGATCGGTATAACCTGCACCCTTAAGCGCGGTAATGGGGTTTTCCATGGCGTAGCTGTTGAGATCACCCAATACCAGCACGCGATCGATGCCAGTTCCTGCAGGGTCTCTATCGATCCAGCCAGCCAAGGCATCCGCAGCCAGAGTGCGTAGGGAGTTCCAGCAGCCCTGTCCATCCCCCTGATCGCTGTTTAGGCTGCCATCACTGGGGCAACTGCCCTTGGATTTAAAGTGGTTCACAACCACGACAAGACGCTCACCGGAGGAAATCTCAGCAAATGCCTGTAACAGCGGTTGGCGATTACCATCGTCGAAGGGATAATCCTGCAGTGTGACAGCACTGCCGATCGGCATAACACGGTCGCTGCGGTAGATCATACCTACGGCAATTTCATCGTCGCCGAGCTGTGGGAGCTCCGGATTTACAAACTGGTAGCTCTGCCCTGAGCCTGCGCTGTTCAATCCATTGACCAAGTCCTGGATTGCACTGTCACTACCGTAGCCATCATTCTCAATTTCCATCAGGCCAATGACATCGGCATCCATACGCAGGATTGCAGAAATAATTTTATCTCTCTGGCGCTCGAACTCTTCCGGGGTGTCAGCACCACGAGCTGTGGGGAAGCCGCCTCCGCTGCCATCGCCATTGAAGTAATTCAGCACATTAAAACTGGCAATACGCAAACTGCCTTCACCAGGCAGTACAGGAGCTTCCTCACGCAGGTTTATGGGAGAGAACTGCGGTATCTCAACCGGGTGTACTCGATAGGCACCAAACCCATAAGCCATCACGCCGGTAAGTTCTTCCAGAGTATCGCCACTGCGCAGCGTGTTGTATGCGCTCAAACCCGGTGCCGGATAAGGCATTTCTTCAGGGTTTTGTACGGTGGAGCCATCATCCAGAATAATTTGATTGAGCTCGTTGGCCGCTGCCTGGGCAATAGCCGCTGAGCCGGGAGCATTATTGTGGGTAGGGATGTAAAGTCTGCCGCTGGAAAGAACAATCTCACCATAACGGCCCAGGTTGTAGTGACCATTGACTGTCAGGCTTTGCGGGAATTTTACCAGCATACCCTCGAGCTGCTCCTGCTCTTGGGCTGAGTTAAATGGCATCTGCACATTGGCAGCCGTTACCTCGTAACCGCTACCACAAACGCTAACGCCGTCCACCTGATTCAGCTCGGTAAAATCGTAAAACTCATCAACAATACCGCCAACCCGTACCAGATCTCCAACCTGAACATCCACCCCGAAAGCATTATCGTGAATAAACAGACCTTCAGAAGTCGAGTCCTGGCCATCCTGATCACCATCCTCTTCCTGCAGGAAGAAGCCGGCAAGGCCGGTATTGGAATCTTGGAAATTGCCAACCACTACGGCTTCAATTTCGTGGCGTTCACCCTCCAGCGAACTTGCGAACCCCTCACCCTGTATCTGGCTGATTAGTGTCGCTGTATCACCACAGGCACCTAACTCGATTCCACCGCTGCCATCGCCACCGCCTGTATCACCCTCAATATGCCAACCCAGGTGGCCGAAGTTATTCTGGCCAACACTGGACCACTCCTGGGCGGGATTGAACGCACTATTGCCATCGGTACGACCACTGACCACATCCAGGTTGCGTATCAGAGTCTGATTCTGGGTACCGACACTGCTATTGCCCCACTGGCTACCGGGGTCAGTACCAATTTGACCGATTACATCGACGAAACCGTTAGGGCCAGCAAGTGCTACCGCATCGTCACCATTGAACAGGCCACCGCTATAAATCTGGTCGGCCACATCCAGCATGGCTGCATCAGAGCTGCCGTGAGCGAGAACAAACACTTCATCATCACCCAGGGTTCCAGAGAGTGTGATATTTACAGCGGCAGAATCGGAACCATTGAAAAAAAGCTGTATCGAGTAATTACCCAGATCTACAGCCGCTCCGGTACCGTTATAGATTTCCAGTGCCTTGTTATTGCCGCTGCCCTCGATATATTCCGAGATTATGAGGTCGTTGGCCTGGACCTCTTCAGCCATCAGTGGAAGACCCAGGGCTGCCAGAGCAGCCAAGCCAAATTCTTTCATCGCCATTTTTCCCAATTGCCGGATTCGCATTTAGCGGCGCAAAGAGTGGCGGGGAATTCCTAAATTTCGATGAAACAAATGTTAAGGTTAAGTTTCAGTGACTCGACTTGGCGACTCATCCTCAATTTGCACTCAACTTGAGTAGCAAGCTCTCTCCCTTTAACAAAAAGACAAGCTGATAGTTGCATTTGTCACCAGACAGTATATAGTCACTTATATAAGCACTTATATAAATATTAATTTATGGATTACAGTCAATTGGGAACTCGCCTCAGACACCTGCTTGAGCTACTGGATGGCGATGTCAGTAAGAGCTATAGCAGCTGCGGTATAGAAAATTACAAACCGCGGTATACCCCAGTAATGCGCACTCTAATGCAAAAAGGCGACGTTACCATCGGCGAGATAGTAGCCAGTGCTCAACTGTCCCAACCTGCCGTCAGTCAAACCGTTAAAGATATGGTGAAACAGGATCTGGTAGAAATAGTGAAAGGAGTAGATGCGAGAGAGCGCAAGGTTAGACTGACCCACAAAGGCGCATTACTTCTACCGCGCTTGAAAGCTCACTGGCAAGCCACTGTATCTGCAGAAAAGTCCTTAAATGCAGAGCTACCCATGCCATTGTCAGATTTGCTGGATACCGCCATCAACGCCCTGGAAAGAAGCCGTTTTCAAGATCGTATACAGAGGCAATTACCCGAGGAGATCAAGAAACAATGAAGCCAGTCATAGCGCTTTTCCTGCCCTTGCTATTCTCTGCCCATTCAGGCCAAGCTGAAGAAAAATGCCAGTTCAATACCAATTCAGTCATCAAAGCGGTATCTGCCGCTGTCGGAGATAAATACGTACTGGCAGATAAAGCTGATATCCTGTCGAAACAAATAGCTGAATTAGCAGACTCCGCCGAATTAGAGCAGTATTGCAACAATACCCAGATATTCTCCAAAAAAATCACTGATAAAATCCGCGAGTTATCCGGCGACAAGCACTTCTACTTGGAACATGTTGGAGACCAGGATGAGTCAAATAACTGGATAGAACAATGGCGAATAGAAGCCCCAAAAAATAATTATGGAGTGAAGAAAATCGAGATACTATCTGGCAATATCGCCTATATATCCCTTTCCTCTTTCCATACTTTTGAAAATGCCAAGTCCACCCTAGGGGCAGCTTTTACACTGATCCAACATAGTGATGGCCTAATTTTGGACCTGCGTAACAATGGCGGAGGCGATGAAAATACTGCAGGCGCTATTCTGGAATCCCTTATCGATACCACTAAGCCGCTCCCCTTTGTAATAGAAAGCAGGGAAAAGAAAATAAAACCAAGTCGTATCACCACTCTACCCTGGCCAGCCTATGGTACGGAGAGACCACTGGTGATCTTGATTAATGACCGCTCCTTCTCCGCCGCTGAAAGTGTTGCATTCTCGTTGCAGCAATTAGGTAGAGCCAAAATTATCGGCACTGCCAGCGCCGGTGGGGCGCACATGATGGATACACCCCAATCCCTACCCTTCGGATTTGAGATCGGCATTCCCAGTAGCCGCCCGGTTTCTACATTGACTGAAGGCCCGGTTAATTGGGAAGGGCACGGTGTAAATCCAGATATTGAGACCGGTGATCAAGATAGCTTACAGGTTGCTCTAAAAACGATAAAAAAACAAAATTAATCGTGAATCGTTTACAAGGACCTCGGTAATGGAGTTTAAGGATTAATGATGGCCACCTCCCTTCGACTAATAACCAAGGATAATTACGAGGCTGTTTACGATCTAGATGTTGCCTTGGAGCAGCAGGAATATGTCGCATGCAATCTGTGGTCACTGGTAGAGGCACAGTTCAATACTGGGTATGAAACCCGCGCAATTTATTTTGGAGAAAATCCAGTTGGTTTTTTTATGTGGGTCAAGGAAAACCATGAAAAGATGTCTATATGGCGTTTTATGGTTGACCAGAAATACCAGCAAAAGGGAATAGGCAGGGCTGCCCTGAAGTTAGCCCTGCATGAGATCAGGCAGACCCCCAATATTAAGCAAATAAAGATTTGCTACAACCCCAAAAACCCAGTTGCTAAAGATTTCTACTCTAGCTTTGGCTTTGTAGAAGTTGGAATAGATGACGATAACGAGGACATGCTTGCCATAATCGACCTCTCCAATACAGAAGTCCAAGTTGAGCCCTGTACGTACCAGTAGCTTTAGAGCATGGAGTTATGATTACTTAGCGAAATGGACAAACAGGCTTAACTCCGCTCCAAACGGTTAAGCTCTGATCTTCCTTGTTGTCGGTAGGCGCTCCACTCCGGCTCTTAAAAGAGCCCTCCTCTATAGTCAATCGCATTAGCGCTGTGCCCTTGCGTTCCTGGATGTTGGGAGGGCGGACCTGCTCCCATCGGTCAGGCTCAATATCGTTCATTATGACTTTAAAAGCCTCATCGAACTCCCGGGAGTCATGCACACGTTCCCCACGGCAAAACAACACTGCCGAGCGATAGTTGGCACTGTGGTGAAAAGCAGATTTTGCCAGCACCCATTCATCGTATTGTGCAAATGAAATACAGATTGTTTCCCCCGCATCTACCAGCTTCTGCAAACGGCTTTTATTTGCCACATGGAAATACAGGAAGTCTCTCTTCCGCCATACAGTCAATGGAATAATGACCACCTCCCCATTCTGTATAAATCCAACATGGCCGAGCTTTAGCTCATCTACCAGCTGATACACAACTTCCCTTTGATAGCTGGCTCTCTTTGCCGCCCGACGTATCTTGCTCTTTGCAGTGGCAGGCAACTCAGGGCCAAAATGATTGGTAGTGTCCATAGAAACCTCCTTACTAACCGCTGCTCATTTAATCTATGTCGCCAATCTAAGAAGTTGCTGGTACTCTGAAAAGGTCCAGTTTTTGCTCTTTCATGGTGCCAGTTTTGAGCGTTCCAGACTTCACTGACCTAACCCTGGATCGGGCCCAACCACTACAGGCCCAGCTGTATCGAATGCTTGTACAGCGCATTTGCAGTGGTCGGTTGAGCACCGGCAGTAAATTGCCATCTTCCCGCAGAATGTCGGCGTCTCTGGGAGTGAGTCGCAATACCATTACGCAGGTATTGGAACAGTTAAAGGCCGAAGGTTTCCTCACCAGTAGATCTGGTCAAGGCGTGTTTGTCTGTGCATCACTGCCGCCACATGTGGAAGCCCCCCAGCGAATGAGCTGGCAATCGGATACTGATCATCCGCCACAGCTGTCAACTTTCGGGGAATCGTTAAGAAATGCACCGCTTGTCAGGGAGAAGCTATTGCCCTTTACACCGGGATTACCGGATCTCGACAGCTTTCCTTTTCATCTATGGAATCGCCTCTATCGGCGGCATCAAGACAGAACAGCACTCATCGGCTATGGCCCCAGTCAGGGCTATCAGCCATTAAGACAGGCATTGGCAGAATACTTACGTAACTCCCGGGGAGTCCGCTGTAGCGCCGAGCAAATCATTATTACTAACGGTGCCCAGGAGTCCTTGAGTCTCTGTGCACAAGTCATACTAAATCCGGGGGATACCGTAACCATGGAAAACCCCGGCTACAGACGAGCACGCATCGCTTTTCAATCTGCCGGTGCAGACCTCCATTTGGCAGGACTAAAAAATGGCTCTCTGGATGTAGAATCACTGACAAAGCACAATCACACCGCCAAGCTTCTCTATACCACCCCTACACACCAATATCCGATGGGTGGAGTAATGCCTGCCAGTGACCGCTTAAGGCTGCTGGACTGGGCAGCAAGCTCTGAAGCCTGGATATTGGAGGATGACTACGACAGCGAATTCTCATTTGTACACAAACCCGTGGCAGCGCTGCAAGGAATGGCGGAGGACACACCTGTACTTTATATGGGCAGCTTTAGCAAAACTCTTCAGCCCGGTATTCGTCTGGGCTATATGGTGGTTCCCAAATCAGTGATACAGGTATTTAACCACGCCAAAGAGATGCTATCTGGTCACTCACCCCTTCTTTCCCAAGCCATAGTTGCCGACTTTATTGAAGAGGGACATTTCGTACGACACCTGCGTAAAATGCGCATCAACTATCGGGAAAAATGGCTGCATTTTTGCGATTTGGCACGACATAAACTTGAACCCCAGGCGCAACTCATCGCAAGTAGTGCCGGAATGCACGTGGTACTCGCCACGCCCGGCAGGAATGACCTAGAACTGTCAAAGAAATTAGCCGAACACCGCATCGGTAGCACTCCACTTTCTTTTTTCTATCCCGACAAATCCTTGAACCATGGCCTGGTATTAGGGTTCGCCAATACCAGTAAACAGCAGCGAGAGGACTGTATAGATCTTCTGCAGCGTTTTTTGACAAACTCATCCAGCTAGTAAACTTTCAATATCACTATTATTGGCAACAGCATTTCTATGCTATGACCAATAGAAAATACTGTTAGTGCACCTCCTATGCACACTCACCCTGCATATGCCTGATCAACCCTAGCCTGAAGTTATCCACACTTTCCTATTGCCGATAAAGACAACAACTGGGATGAATACACGCTGAAATAGCGAACTTTTTTTGGCACAAGTATTGATCTATGGGAATCGAATTCAACTAGGCTAGGGTTTATGCACAATTCCAGCCAAACTTTAGATACTAGCCAAACAAAAACGGCAACCTCGTCAACTGCATGGCTAGCCATGATAAGCCTTTTTTTAGGCGCCGCCTGTATCCAACTGGTCATTACGCGCTACCTTAATGGCGAGGTGGCACCGCAGGCCTTTGCAGCCGCATTAGAGCAGCTTATTCAAGCGGAAGAAGCCCCCACAGCCATTCAATCTTTAGCCATATTTTTTACGCCGCACATCACCAGCCTGACCTACTCACTGCATTTTGCCATTCTACTTGCCGGGGCACTCTTAATATTGCGGATATTAATGCCCCTAGGCGCCCTACTCATGTTTGTGAGCTTCATAGTATTATGGGGCTTTACTTATATGGGCGAAAATAGCTGGTTCTTTGAATTTTTATCACCGGCGTTGTATGCATTAGTCTTAGCGGTAAGCAGCTATGGCCTCACCCCAAATATTCAGAAACCATCCGATCACCCCTCATCTCATCCAACGCCCTATTACCAGCGTCTATTGGGCGGTATTCTGGCACCCGATATAAGCTTTTTGTCCTGGTGCCTCTGGGTGATTGTGGTATCTAGCGTGCTGTTTGCGATATTTTTGATGTCGCGCAATGGTGGCAATCACATACTTCTAGCCAGCCTATTATCCAGTATCACCATTGCCGTCCTAGCAATACTTTCGAAATTTTTAGACCGATATCGCGTAGTCGCACAGACACAACAATCCAATCTGCTGGTAGGGCGTTGGATTAACCTGTTCACCATCACCATTGGTGTTATGTTGATTTTCCAGGTTTATGAAGACAGCTTACTGAACTGGTTTACCGTAGAGGGCTATAGGGGGCTGGTGAACTCCTATGTAGAATACGGAAACACCCCGTTATGGTTTCGCAACGCATTAGCCTGGGTTGCAGAGCATGCCAATATTTTTATGCCCATTCAAAGGGTTTTCGAAGTCTCTGCTGCAATCTGCATGGTCATATTAGTTTTTCGTTTCCCTATTGTTCTATTGACCACCGGGCTATTCGCCATTCTTTCCTTTACCGAATTCGGAGTAACCAATATTTGGCCCCCAGCACCTGGCAAGCCCCCGGCCTGGGTGTTTGAGCTACTACTCACAACGTTAGTGAGCTTAACCTGTGGCCTCTACTATCTTTTTGATGCTTTGAAATACAAATCCTGGCATTACTGGCTGCTTGGTTCAAAGGTGTTTGAATCCATATCTAACCTGGATAAACGCCTACTTTTTGTCTTATTTTTCATCTTGGAAATAATTTTATTTTCTGAAGGAGCCATCAGTAAAGAAAACGATATACTGGCATTACATTTTGCAGCACTCGCACTGATTCCTTTATTTTATATATTGATACTTATAGATATCTTTAGAAAAGATATCACAACGCTCTAACCATCAATTAGATTTAAACTTGGTTAAAATGATATCTGGCCAGGCTCAACTCCTCACTTTATCATTCACATAATTAATCCGTAGAAAAAAATTCGTTAAAAATACAACATGAGGATAAAGTACCCCATTTGATAAGCCGCTACTTTAGCTAGAACAAACTAATACTATAAAACTACTTTTAAAGACAGATATCTATTGATACCTGCCAAATAGCACATAAAGAATTTTTAAAAAAATTATCTGATAAGCGTAATTTCTGTGCCGCTTTCACTCTGATCAACCCAGGTCCAACGGGCACTGGGATTGACGTCAGGGAAATAAATATAGTAATCGCCGGAGAGTGGAACTGCCGAAAGCTTAACAGTACTGTTTACACCTATACAGCCGCTTGTATCGCTAACGATATAGAATAAATCTGATATCTCGCCACTCGTTTTTGGTAATTCATCATAAAATTCGGCAGTGTCTATCAGAGGCTCTTTTTCATCTACAACAAATAATATTTGATCTGCCAGATACTGTTTGACCTTAATTATGTCTTTATCTTCCAAGCAATTTTGATTATTATTTCCGAATCCCTTGAAGTGTAAATTAAGATCATACCTATCAGCTTCCGTCTTTGTATCAACTACTTCGGGCAAGCCAATACCCTCATCATTGGTCTTCATATAAGTCCCAGAAGGACTGACGAGATAGACCCTATCAACACCCACACCTGCAGCCTTTGATTGACTGGCGCAAACCAACCCTGCAGCTAACAATATAAATTTAAAATTAGATCGAATATTCATTTTCCCAGCATCCTTTTTTACATTTAATCTAAAATTATATTGATTCCATCATCATACCTGATATTAATTCGATTATTTTTTAATTGAGTAAATCCAGAAAAATAACTTAAAACTGACGAACACCTCACAAAGATAACAGAACCATCAAGCTAGACCCGATATATCAGAAAATGGAAGATACACAGGTGTAACCACTTAAATTAAACATGACACGACGACATAAGCTTCGAACAAGAGCGATTTTTAAGCTAAGAAACACTATCGAAAATATTATAATCAGTCTGCATTCCAGGAAAATCAAACTAAAATTAGAAGAAGATATAGTAAGTTATGAGGCTAAGTTAAACACCTCGCAATTCTAAAAGATTTCGCATTTGCTTAGAAAGTAGCAGAATTTTATCAATGGTTGATCTCGCCCCAGCTTTACCCAAAAAGAAAAAATGGCCTCCCGGAAGGGACTCTGAGAGATAGTTTTCAGAAGTCTTAACTAAGCGCTTTAGTTCTTCCCAACGTGTTAGAGAAAGCTCCTTAAAACTCTTATCTCTTAGCACTTCCCTAATTAAAACTCGACTTCTAATAAATGCCCAATCGGCTGTATTTAGCAGTACGTTTTCCGCATCACAAAGTGAATCTCCGTGGATAACTACAGGAAAAGGATAGTCTTCATAACCAAAAGTATTAGCTGACTGGATGCTTCCTTGAATATCATCAATAAAGCGGTTTTCCTTATACATTAAACCGGTGCCAATCAGGCCTACTGGTGTGGCCCCCAGCATACGCTCTCGATAGACTTCTTTCTTTAGAATAGGATGGCCATTATATTTACCTTGATCTTCCAAAGCTTGAAAAAACCAAGGATAGAGACATTCTCGATTGGCTAAGCCCTCGGGTGTCATGGTGATATTTTCTGAATTAGCCTTTGGCATAAAGCCGGGAACTGCAGGATCTCCAGACATTGCGACAAACATCGCAATTGAAATCTTCTTTCCAATAACCTCCTTCCCAAGAGCTCCGGCAATCTTACATCCCATACTCCAGCCGCAAACGATCACCTCACGTTGTAAGTTATTCCTAGAAACCACCTCATCAATCACTTCAGCGACTTGCTTTCCCCAATCGGCAATCGTAAAGCTGGGATAGAAGCCATCAAAAACCTTATTGGCAATTGGGAAAGAGACAGCCAGGAAGGGATGGCCTGAGCGATGAACCCAGTAACTGATAAAATCCTCTTCCCTGGCCTCAGGACAGCCATAGAAGATACGTGCCAGATGAGAGTTACCCGGTATGAACACCATTAAAGGTTTGGATTTTTCCGCAGCAATATATCGGTAAAGAACAGGAAAGCCAGCTGCAGAGCCCAAGACTTCCCCTTCTTGCAATATCCCAGGCTGTATTTTTTTCATCTCTTTACCAAGACTGAAGCCCTACAGGCATGCTTCGATGCAGGGTTAAAGAAACCACTATAGAGAAAGTAATTAAATGCTGCACCAGCCTGATTAACCGGGCGCTTTGCCCCAGACTTCCTCCAGTCGCTGATCTCGCCCACAACGGAATCGGTAGTACTTATAACGCAGTGGATTACGCTGGTAATAATCCTGATGGTAAGCTTCCGCAGGATAAAATGTAGCTGCGGGTTTTATCTGGGTCACCACTTTCTTACCCAGCTCGGCCTCTACTTTCTTCTTACTCTCTTCGGCCAGTTGTTTCTCTTCTTCATTGCCGTAGAAAATTTCAGCGCGATACTGGTCACCCCGATCACAGAACTGTCCACCAGCATCAAATGGGTCCACATTGTGCCAGAAGATATTGAGTAAATCCGAGTAACTCACTTTGTTAGCATCATACTTAACCTGAACCACCTCAGCATGACCGGTACCACCAGCGGAGACCTGATCATAAGTGGGATTTTTCACGTGACCACCGCTGTAACCTGAGGTGGTTTCCAGCACGCCGTTTACTTTGTCATAGGGTGGTTCCATACACCAGAAACAACCACCGGCAAAAATAGCGGTACGGATATTTGGGGAATCCTGGGCATATCCGAGGGTGGCAGCCAGGAAGATAAACAGAGTAAAGACGCCGCGCATAACTAATTCCTGTGGACAATTCTATTGATAGGTAATCTTCTGTCGGCTTACAGGGTGAAACTCTTACAGTGTGACACTACCCTGGCAAGCACGCAGGAAAATATCGCGATATTCCACTGCGTTAAAAGACATGGGATTACTGGCTGCAGACGGATCTTCTGCAGCCAAACGTCCAATCTTATCGGCATCATCGCTACCAATACCAATTTCTTCCAAAGTATGAGGAATACCCAGCTGCTTACGCAGGCCAATAACCCAGTTAAGCACTGCATCAAAGCCGCTCTCAAACATATCTTTCCCGGTCAATTGCAATGAGAGTGCCAATTGTCCCATGGGAACCTCTATGGCTGGCCTGTTCGCTACAAGGACATAGGGCATCAATATGGCATTGAGTAAGCCGTGATGTTTATCGTAAAGGCCACCAAGTGGGTGGGCGAGTGCATGGATCGCACCCAAACCTCGCTGGAAGGCTGTGGCCCCCATACAGGAGGCAACCAGCATCTGCTGACGTGCTTTTAATTCAGTGCCTATCATATAGGCCCGTGGAAGGTAACTTTTAATCAGGCGCATACCCTGTAGGGCAATTCCCTCAGCCATAGGGTGATACATAGGTGAGTAATAGGATTCCAAGTTGTGAGAGAGGGCGTCCATCCCAGTCGCCGCGGTAATTTCTGGTGGCAATCCCAAGGTAAGTTCGGCATCGAGAATCACAATATCCGGCAAGATATTAGGGTGGAAAATCAAGCGTTTAATTTGCGCAGCTTCATCGGTAATCACTGCTACACGCCCTACCTCCGAGCCTGTTCCAGCGGTGGTAGGTACTGCAATCACTGGCACCATACCATTAGGATCGACACGCTTGTAATTATCACCAATATCCTCGAATTCCCAAATGGACCGGCTCTGCCTGGCCATTAATGCGATTGCCTTGCCGGCATCAATCGCTGAGCCACCACCAAAGGCAATGACTCCATCGCAATTTTTACTCCTTAAAATTTCGACGCCTTGATCAATATTCTCACTATTAGGGTTGCCTTTTATCGCTGAGAAAACTTCTAGTTCTAGGCTATTTTCCCGACAGGGAGTATAGGCACGCTCAATCAGTGGCATAGTGGCAAGACCGGGATCTGTCACCACTAAGGGGCGCTGTATATTCAATTCAACGCAGGCCTTGGCAAGATCCGCTATTCGCCCGGGTCCAACCCAAATATTGGTAGGGAAATTCCAGTTTACCCGGTATTTATCCACACTTGCCTCTTTATTTATCCAGTCCAGCCAATGCCCTCAATGACTTTCTGAAAACAGCTAATCTGCAACCTGTAAACGGGGCTTTATTGAGTTAACCAGATTAAAAATCAATGTACGGTTTATCGAGTTACAATCTTCCCAGTACCCTATTCCAAAATGATCCTCACCATTTGCCATAGACCAAATCTCTCCACACATCCCTTCATCTTCATAGCTCAGAAAATAGCCGGAAAATTGTCCCAGTTGAATTGCGGTAAGGGCCGCCTCACCCTCGTCGTAGTCATTTAGGAAAGTTTCAGTTTGTTGCTGTGCAGTTATCCCTTGAGAAAACCCTATTTTCAGTTGCGCATTGCTACACCGTTTCCTTAGCTCCATGCCCATTTCTCCATCAACCGTCTGTATGTACCACTTTTCCGGGAGGTCTATTGAATAATTTTCTAGCTCGTATTCCGCGGCACTAATCAATAACGGAGAAAAAAATGACAATACTATGCAACAATGTATGTACTTCACCTCAACACCTCCACCCAAACATTCACTCTATGTAACTTATAACTCACTAACTATTCAACGGTGTGAACTTTCATTGTGATAGATTCAACCACTTCGATTACCGGTGAGAAATCCACCGAATTACAGTCACTTTGAAAGTGTGCAACCAGTAAATCGATTCCATCGCCCAAAAACCAGTTTGCCATACACTTTCCTTTCGATTTAAAAGTGACGAAATAACCGGAATAATTACCAATCTGCACTGAAGAAACCGGATGTTCCAATGGATGTTGTTCTAAAAATACGTCAGGATCGCCACCATCTTTTAATAATCCCTCTCTCAGAATGTAGGCCATCAAGTTACCGGTGCCTTTCTGTCGAAATTGAATTCCTATCTTGTTGTAAGGGTCTTCGTACCTTGACCACCCACCGGGAACATCTAAAGTAATATTTTTATAAAGATAAGGTTCCGCTTTTAGCACCAATGAATTGAGTAAAAGTAACCCTGCAACACAACTTTTAATCAACCTCACAGAAATTCCCTCTTTAACGGTTCCCTAACCTTAAATTTTAAAATGGAAGGACTTGGGTCTAGTTAACTGCTCAAATCCAATCCGGGACAAAGTACACCCCCTTCCGGACCGCTTTACCCCAGTCCAGGCCAACTCTGGGTCCAGGTAATCACACCGATTAAGGAAAACTGTGCCTACCTGTAAATGATCCCCAATTGCCAGGGCGACCTCTTCATCCTGTGAAAAAATTGCTGCGGTGAGGCCAAACTGGCTGTTATTCATAAATTCTAGAGCCTCGCCATCATCATGCACTTTTTGCACCCCCAATACCGGTCCAAAAGACTCCTCACGCATCAGGCGCATTTTTTGGCGTACTCCAGTCAATAACTGTGGGGCCAAATACTGGGTACCGCGTTTATCCAGCGGGAAGTCACTGGTGCTCAGGTGCGTCTTGGCGCCCTCGGCCACAGCTTCGTCTATTTGTACACGTACTCGATCAGCGGCTTCTGCACGAACGAGGGGGCCTAATGTGGTGTCCGGATCATCCGGCCGGCCAAGCTGATATTTGCCAACCAGAGCGACGGCACGCTCTACAAATTCGTCGAATAGTTTTTCTTGAACATAAACACGCTCAATGCCGCAGCAGGATTGACCTGAGTTAAAAAATGCGCCATCTACAATTGTCTCCACCGCCAGCTGAAGATCCGCATCTTCCCGTACATAGGCAGGATCTTTACCTCCCAGCTCCAAACCCACCTGAATAAAGCGGCCTGCTACGGTGCGCTCCAAGTTTGCCCCGGCTTCTACCGAACCCGTAAAAGCGATGTGCTGGATTTCCTCCGCGCATGCCAACCTTTGGGTGTAAGCGTGATTCAGGTGTAGAAACTGAAATACCCCGTAGGGTAGCCCTGCCTCTCTAAACGCCTCAACCATTCGCTCTGCACAGAGAGGAGTTTGCGCAGAGTGCTTCAAAATTACGGCATTGCCCGCCAATATTGACGGCACCACTGCATTTACAGCCGTCAGGTAAGGGTAATTCCAAGGGGCAATTACAAGGGAAATACCCAGCGGTTCGCGACGAATAAACCGGGAAAACCCCGGCTTGGCTGACAGTTGGATATCTGCGAGGGCCTCTTCCGCAATATCTGCCATGGCTGAAGCGCGCTCGGCAAAACCATCAATTTCCCCGGGGGCGAAACGTATTGGCCTTCCCATCATCCAACAAATTTCCTCAGCCAGACGATCTTTGCGCTCCGCAAAAAATTCCACTGCGCGGTGTACAATAGCGATACGCTCGATGAGAGGGGTTAGGCGCCAGGCCCGCTGGGCCGATGCCGCTCGATCCAAAGCCACACGAATTTCAGCTTCGCCAGCCAGCGCTCTTTCCAGGTACACGCTGTTATCTACAGGGGAAATACATCGCAGGTGGTGCATATTGGAAATCCCTTTAATTAATTTTCACCGGTTTCCTACCAGTGAAGGAAAGACAACTGGGTTACGCTTTCAAAAAGACGGGCAACAGCCCAATTAAAGTACAGATGTGAATGGCTTAAATCAGATTATTTCGAAATACCTATCCAGCTCCCAGTCAGTCACATGACGGCGATATTCACGCTCTTCCCATTCGCGACTGGCCGCGAAGTGCTCAACAAATTCACTGCCAAACAACTCCTTAGCAGCTTCAGAGCTTTTGAAACGCTGGGCTGAATCCCACAGGGTAGCGGGCAACGTTTGCTGGATCTCGGGCGTCAGTGCATAGGCATTGCCCTCAATAGGATCGCTTGGCTGCCATTGCTGCATCACGCCATACAGCCCAGAGCCGAGCGCTGCAGCCAGAGCTAAATAGGGATTGGCATCGGCGGCACCAAGGCGATATTCCACTCGCTGCGATTTACCGTTGCCAGGAATAGCGCGCAGCGCTGTAGTCCGATTCTCAACTCCCCAATTAGCGCCGGTAGGTGCCCAAAAGCCGGGTACCAGGCGACGGTAACTATTTACAGTGGGCGCCAACATGGCCAGAAACTCAGGCATCAGGCGCTGTTGGCCAGCAATAAACTGGCGCATAATTTCGCTGCCCCCTGTGGGTTGGCTTCTATCAAAAAATGCCGATTTACCATTGTCCGCACTGCGCAATGAGAGGTGGATATGGCCACTTTGTCCGGGGTAATCACTGGACCAACGCGACATAAATGTCGCCATTAATCCCATGCGTTGAGCCAGGATTTTCATAAATGTTTTAAACAGGGCGGCCTTGTCCCCTGCAGCCTCTGCTTTATCCACTGCAATTGCGGCTTCAAGAACTCCTGGACCCGTTTCCGTATGCAGTCCTTCCAGCGGGAAATCCATGCGCTCCCCCATATCCAGGATTTCCCCGTACAGTTCGGAATGCACAGAGTTGCGCAATATTGAGTAGCCAAACCAGTCCGGGGTGAAAGGCTTCAGATCGCGAAAGCCCTTTTCGCGCACGGAATGCGGCGTTTCATCGAATAGGAAATATTCATACTCAAGGGCAGCAAAGGGCTCAAAGCCCGCTGCCCGGCAGCGCTCCACCACCCGGCGCAAAGCCGCGCGGGGGCATACTGCCTGGGCCCGCTGATCAAACTCAGCCAGAAACAGCAACATATTCTCTTCAAAGGGAATATCTCGGCAGCTATCTGGAAGTATCCGCACAGGAGCATCCGGATACCCTGTATGCCAACCGGTATAGCGGGCGTTGTCATAGAGCTGGTCTTTTACATCCCAGCCCAGCACCACATCACAAAAAGAGAAGCCCTTATCCAAGGAAGAGAAAAACTTTTCGCGGCTCATATATTTGCCGCGCATGACACCATCGATATCGAAAAGGCCCACTTTGACATGACTGAGGCCGCGCCCTTCGACAATCGCACGGGCCTCCTGAACGGTTTTAACCTCCCTGGCTTTTAGCATTTCCGTCCCTGCCCCGTTGTTGTTATCAATGACTTACAGGATAGACCCGCCAGCCAAATCCTGACGCCCGATATTTCCCCAGGGGCGTGACTTTCAGCTGTGCCGAACTGCATATATAATCCGCGCTCCAAATTTTTCGTTTTACCCAGTTCAGGACCAGCAATGAGCTTCGACAAGATCCCCGCAGGTAAGGACCTGCCCAGCGATATCAACGTTATCATCGAGATCCCTGCCAACTCCGACCCCATCAAATACGAGGTGGACAAGGACTCTGACGCCGTATTTGTGGATCGCTTCGTTGCCACTCCGATGTTCTACCCGGCTAACTACGGCTACGTGCCTCAAACCCTGTCCGAAGACGGCGACCCCCTCGACGTGCTGGTTGTCGCGCCTTACCCGGTAATGGTTGGCTCTGTTATCCGCTCCCGTGTAATCGGCGTTCTGAAAATGACCGACGAATCCGGTGTAGACGCCAAACTGCTGGCGGTACCTCACACCAAGCTGACCAAGCTGTATGATCACGTACAGGAAATTGGCGACCTGCCGGAATTGCTGCTCAAGCAAATCGAGCACTACTTCGAGAATTACAAAGCCCTCGAAGCCGGCAAGTGGGTAAAAGTAGAAGGCTGGGCCGACGCTGAAGAAGCCCGCAAAGAAGTGCTTTCCTCTCGTGAGCGTTACCTGAAGGAAGAAGGCTGAGAGCCACTTCCTTTAGCTAGGCTCTTGGGCACAAAAAAACCGGCTTTATGCCGGTTTTTTTGTGCGTGGAGACTCCCTCAGAGGGAATGATTTATGTTTAGTCCAGATCCCACTTGGGAATATTGACTGGGGCAGCCTCCGCCTCAGCGCGCTCACTCTTATCAAGCAAAAGTCCTTCCGCCGCACGCAGGCTGATATGGTCAGTGGAAACCTCGACCGCAGCCACTTGCTTGCGCTCATGATCTTTGACCAAATTTCCCTCCATGGGCGCAAGCGTCCAATTGGGTATCGGGGAACTGTCGGATTCAGGTGTTCCCTCAGGCTGAACAGTCTGTGCCTGTATGGTTTTGGGCTTGGCGGTTGCTATCCCACTCTCATCCTTCAAGGTTACCTGGGCACCGATTTTGGCCAAAGTGGCTTGAAACTGCTCTGCCTGGGCTTGGCTGAGGCCTTTTCGCAAGATCAGTGGACGACCACTGAAAAGTTTCTCCACTGCCTGCGGGGTGCTCTTAAACAGGCGCGCCATATTGGATTTCACATCGTTCGCAGTAAATCCGTCGATCAGGTCACCGCGGAAAACCAAGCTATAGGTGGCTTGCGACATTACTTAATCCCTGTGTTATTCATCCGGGTCCAGAGTCTGGTCCATGGTAAAGGCAGGAGCTCCCTCAATTCGGCCACCAACTTGGCGCGCTGGCACACCAGCTACCGTGGTGTGATCGGGCACATCGTGTAATACCAGGCTGCCAGCAGCAATCTTGACATCATCTCCCACCCGCACAGGCCCTAATACCTTGGCACCGGCACCAATCATCACTCCGTGACCGATTTTTGGGTGGCGATCGCCGGAGCCCCGGCCACTGCCACCAAGGGTCACAGAGTGGAGGATGGATACATTGTCCCCCACTACACAAGTCTCCCCCACAACCAGACCAGTCGCATGATCAATCATAATGCCGCCGCCAAACTTCGCCGCCGGGTGAATATCCACAGAAAACTGCTCCGACACCCGGCTTTGGAAATACAAAGCCAGGGTGAAACGCCCGTGCTTCCAAAGCCAATGGGCAATTCGGTGGGATTGCAGCGCGTGGAAACCTTTGAAATAAAGAAACGGAGTCAGGTATTGATCGCAGGCCGGATCACGATCGTACCAAGCGCAAATATCAGCATGCATCCGACTGGAGATTGAGGGATCACTCTCCAGAGCGGAAGCAATAACTTCCTGCAGTGAAGTGGCAGTCAGCGCATCGTGATCCAACACAGCAGCCAACTGGTCGGCAATTGCATGCTCCAGCGATTTGTGGCGCAGGATAGTATTGTGGAAATAACTCGCCAGGATCGGTTCGCCACTGGCAGCGGCAGCGGCCTCCGCACGCATGGATTTCCAGACATCACGGGGCTCGATCGAGCTGTCGATAATGATTTCCTCGCCGGTCTTTTCCACTTTCCTGTTACTTCCCAATTGTATATGCCAAGGGCTGAAGCCCCGCGAAGCTTGGCAGGAATGGCAGGACCTTTCAAGCGCCGCCCACTGGGGAATCCGGGGCATAACAAGGCGGCGCCCGCTTCGTTCTCAGAGCGGCATAATCTCCGGATAACAGTGATCCGGGATCCACACAAAGCGCGTATAGATTTCCTCAAGATGCTCACACACGGTATCACACAGGGCCAGGTCACCGCGGCGCAGCTGTTCCTGCAGGCGCTCAATCGTCAATAGATCCTGCAATTCCTTCGCACGCGGTGCATAACTCAGGTGCCAGCGCTCAGGGGCCACCCCCCCCTGATCTGTGGCGAAGGGGCGAAACAAGCCATAGCTCTGCGCGGAGGCAATACGCTCATCCAGCCAGAGATGAAATGGGCCAAAAATGCCATTGTCCGCCACTTCCTGGGGGGTTAGCTGAACATCGTAGCCCTCCGGGAGGGCAGCCGCATCGATCATATCGAAGTCGGTGCCCCAGTGGTGGCGGGAAGCACCTGGCAATGCCGACCAACGCAATATGGCCATGACCAGCTCTCGCGGTGGCAATCCGGAAATTTCCAATGCCACTCCCTCGCTGTCGAGCACCGGCCTGAGTCCCTGTGCCTTGCCGTTCCAGATCGTGCGCTGGCGCTCAAAGCTACGAAAGCCTGAGGCGATCTGGGGATCAAAGCCTGCCTCGCGGGCATCACGTCTCAGGCGCTGGAAGGCCACCAGGGCCTCGGGGTGCAGCAACTGGCCCGAAGTTGGATCGAGGATGACATGCTCATCGGTGAGTCCAAAGAGCATACGTTGTAGCGGAACAGATAACATTTGACTCCTATAAGCGGGCGATTTTTGTAATGCGGTCTAAAGTGAACAAACCCAAGGTGCCTACTCTATCAAAGAGCAATACGGAATAAGCAGGTCAGCCCGGAATTGTAGGAAAAGCAATTGGCGCTGTCACAAAGGTACCGATGGTTAGGTTTACTGATCGACAATTAAATTATGTTAAGTTCAGCCCGCGATCGATGGAGAGATCGTATTAACTGAACGTTAAACCTTGTAGGGAAAACTGAATGCACCCGAGTCAATCAGAGTTACTGAAACTGAAAAACCTGGGCCTGGCCTCTGTAAATATCCTGCACTCTATCGGCATCCGCTCCCATGAAGACCTGCGCCGCATAGGCCCGGTGGAGGCATTTATCAGTATTCGCAATCGCGGCATCAATGCCTCCAGAGTCATGCTCTACGCTCTACAAGGCGCTTTATTGGACGTCCACTGGAACGACCTGGACCCAGACCTGAAGCAAAAGCTGGCCAGCGAGGCTGACCGACTGCTGGCCACTCAAAACTTAGACTAACGCGAACAGCCCAGATTTCTCCCAACGATTTAACGCCCGGATAGCCCCTGCGGGGATGGAAAGGGCGCTCGGCATGGTATTGCATATCGCCCGACTGTCACACAAAACGCCCCGCCCTATCTAAACTTACTCAAAGACGATTAGATGGAGAGAGCCGATGTTACGCATTGGGCTATTCCTGCTGACTAACTTGGCTGTCCTGGTTCTGGTCGGCATTATTTTCAACCTTTTTGGCATAGGAGGTATCCTCCAGGCCAATGGCGTTGACCTGAACCTCGGCGCCTTACTACTTCTCTGTGCACTATTTGGTTTTGGCGGCTCTTTCATCTCGCTACTGCTTTCCAAAACCATTGCACGGATGACCACCCGCACCCAGATTATTACCGAACCCCGCAGTGCCGATGAACAATGGCTGGTAGAGACAGTGCGGGAACTTTCACGCAAAGCCAACATTGGCATGCCAGACGTGGGGATATTCCCCATGCCCCAAGCTAACGCCTTTGCCACAGGCTGGAATCGCAACAACGCCCTGGTTTCTGTCAGTGCCGGACTGTTACAGCGTTTTAGCCGCGAGGAGGCGCGTGCAGTTATCGGACATGAGATTGGACACGTGGCCAATGGGGACATGGTAACCCTGGCTCTGATCCAAGGAGTCGTGAACACTTTTGTCATGTTCTTCGCGCGCCTGGTCGGTTTTTTTGTCGACCGGGTAATCCTGCGCAACGAGCAGGGACTGGGAATCGGCTACTACATCACCTCTATCGTCATGGATATCGTCTTTGGTTTCTTTGCCATGATTATCGTCGCCTGGTTCAGCCGCAGGAGGGAGTACAGGGCAGACCACGCAGGTGCAACACTGGCTAGCCCCAATTCCATGATCGCAGCTCTGCAGAGACTCAAGGTGGAATCCGAGCGGGGCCACGAAGAGCCACTGCCTGGCAATATGAAAGCCTTCGGAATCTTTGGCAACATGGGCGCACTGCTGGCCACACACCCACCTCTGGATGATCGCATCCAGGTTCTGCAGAATTTCCGTAAATGATTTTCACGCAACTGCACAAGCGCTGTTGTTTCGAATTATCCACAGGTGCAGATTTTATTCTGGTAAAAAAAAGCCTGTGAATACATTGATCCTGCAGGTACAGGTTTGCATAAACGTCGCTGTCTTTTCGCCCCCGGCTCAGGCGAGGTAAACTTTCCAGCAAATTGACAAAGGAAAGACTGCTATCCATGACAGCGCTAAAAACTCTGCCAATTATTTTTTCCTTAATGCTCCTCTGCCTCACATCTCCCCTGTATGCACAAGTCCAGGACTTCGCTACCGATGATGAGCGCAACACCATGCAGGTGTTCAATTTTGCCAGCCCGTCGGTGGTTTACGTTACCAACGAAGCCCTGGTGCGCGATCGCAGGACCCTGCGACTGCATGCTGTACCCAAAGGTGCCGGTAGTGGTTTTATTTGGGACGAACTGGGGCACGTGGTTACCAATTTCCACGTAATTGAAGGTGCGCGCAAAGTTACCATTACACTACAAGACCGCAGTGAATGGCCTGCCCAGCTGGTGGGCTCAGCTCCAGAGAAAGACCTTGCCGTACTGAAAATTGAAGCGCCTAAAGAGCGATTAAAACCTCTTGTAGCCGGTACTTCCAGCAACCTCTCGGTGGGGCGCAAGGTACTCGCCATCGGCAATCCGTTCGGCTTGGACACCACGCTCACCACTGGGGTGGTGAGCGCTCTGGGGCGTGAAATTGAAGCTGCCAATAATCGCACCATCCGTAATGTAATCCAGACCGATGCTGCCATTAACCCCGGCAATTCCGGCGGCCCACTGCTGGATTCCCTCGGGCGCTTGATCGGCGTCAACACGGCCATTTACAGCCCCAGCGGTACCAGCGTGGGAATTGGGTTTGCCATTCCGGTGGATACAGTCAAGAAAATCGTCCCGGAACTGATTGCCCACGGCCGCCTGGTTCGCCCCATACTCGGCATTGAATCCGCACCGGATCAATGGAGCAGTCGTTACGGTTTCGAAGGCGTAGCCGTATTGCGCATAGCCCCGGGGCTTCCCGCAGAGAAAGCGGGCTTACAAGGCATTTATCGCACACGCCAGGGAGGGTGGCAGCTGGGGGATGTGATTGTTGAAGTGGAGCAGCAACCCATCCGCAGCTACGACGATCTGCTCAACGCTCTGGAAAAACATCAGGTAGGTGACGAAATTACTTTGGGTATCATGCGCGACGGGACAATACGCTACACCTCGATTACACTCGCGGCGCCGCAATAGAGCAATAATAGATCCCAGAGCCGACTTTATGCAGAAATACTTCCTGTGCCGCTACGATGAATTGAGCGAGGGACAGTCGAAAGGCTTTTCCCTCGGCGATACCGCCGCCGGAACTGACAATGTCTTTGCCGTGATGAAAGAGGGGGAGGTTTATGCCTATAAGAACACCTGTCCACACCGCGGTATCAACCTCGACTGGCAGGAAGACCAGTTTCTCGACCCGGATGGGGCCCTGATCCAATGTGCCTCTCACGGGGCTCTGTTCCTGATTGAATCCGGTGAGTGTATCGCTGGCCCCTGTACCGGCGATGCACTGACACCTGTGCCTGTGGAATACGCCCAGGACGGCCTCTACGCCCTGCTGCCGGAGTAGGGTTTATCTTGCCGGGCCGTTCCTGCCCGGCCATTCATATCAACCCCCTCAGCGAAATGGCAGTTCCTGCGCGAGGACAATTTCACTGGCGCCTAGTTGCGCCTTGTAAGCGAGCACCTGCACACCGGCTGAAACCGCACTGTCGAGGGCGTCAGCATAGGCGGGGTCAATCTCACGCGCGGCCTCAACACTTTCGATACCACTGTGCTGAACACAATAAAAGAGTACTGCACGCACTCCGTCTTCAGCCAATTTCTGCAATTCCCGCAAATGTTTAGCGCCGCGGGCACTCACTGCATCGGGAAAGTAACCGCGCTCCCCATCTGCCAAGGTGACATTCTTAACCTCCACATAGCAGTCCCCCTGATCACCGGACAACAGAAAATCAATACGGCTATTCTCATCCCCGTAACGCACTTCCCGGCGCAGGGACTCGTAGCCTTGGAGTTCGCCAATTACCCCGGAGCGTATTGCCTCCTCCACTAGAGCATTAGAGCGCCCCGTATTTACACCGGCCAGGGCGCCATCGGGGGTGGTGGTGATCTCTAAAGTATGGCGGTACTTGCGTTTGGGATTACCCGAGTCCGAATACCAACAAGCGCCACCCTCAACCCAACAGTTCTTCATGGAGCCGGTATTAGGGCAGTGAATAGTGAAAACCTCCCCTTCTGAGGACTCCACATCTGCGAGAAAACGTTTGTAACGACGCAACAGGGTTGCCTTTTGCAACGAGGGGGTAAACTTCACGGGCTGGCACTCTTGTACATTTCAGCGCCACAAAATAGCAGACAACTATTTGTGGCGCGAATCGCGTAGATTTGATAGCTTCCTCGCTCTCGGTCGCCGGGGTATCGGCGGCGGAAACAAGGATTAGCCTGCCACCGCAAGCTTTTTGACAGGTGAAAAAAGCATCAAACAAAAAGATTCCGGTCTAGGCTAGATTGAATTTGGTGGTATCGCCCCCATTATCGGGGGCCCGTATAGAAAGAGAGGCAACGACTATGCCCAAAACTGCTGCGAGCACCGATTCTCTGCACGGCTTTGAGCCCTACAAGGAGACTAAGGGCGAAGAGTACATGAATGAGAAGCAGCAGGAGCATTTCCGCAACTTGCTGTTAGCCTGGAAGGCCGAACTGATGGCGGAAGTGGACCGCACCGTTTCCCACATGAAAGACGAGGCCGCAAACTTTCCCGATCCCGCCGATCGCGCCAGTCAGGAAGAGGAGTTCAGCCTTGAACTTCGCACCCGCGATCGCGAGCGCAAACTGATCAAGAAGATCGACGCCACCCTGGAGCTGATTGACCAGGATGACTACGGTTTCTGTGAAGCTTGCGGGGTTGATATTGGAATCCGCCGCCTTGAGGCTCGCCCCACCGCAACCCTGTGTGTGGACTGCAAGACTCTGGCTGAAATCAAAGAAAGACAGATTTCAGGCTGATCCATAACTAATAGAAATCCGGTGATCCCTAAGGGGCACCCGGCGCGAAGGGGCGGTCGACGGGACCGCCCCCTGTCATTTTGAAAAGTACTCACCCCTATATTGGTCGATTCGCTCCCTCCCCAAGCGGCCCCCTGCACTTTGGCTCTTTGGTGTGCGCACTTGGCAGCTACCTGGATGCCCAGTCCCATGGAGGCCACTGGTTGCTCCGAATGGAGGATCTCGACCCACCGCGCGAAGAGCCCGGCGCGGCCACCCGCATCCTGAATTCCCTGGAGACCCACGGCCTGCATTGGCACGGTGCCGTGGAATGGCAGAGCAAGCGGCA
The DNA here is from genome assembly GCF_000380565.1 of Microbulbifer variabilis ATCC 700307. GTDB lineage: Bacteria > Pseudomonadota > Gammaproteobacteria > Pseudomonadales > Cellvibrionaceae > Microbulbifer > Microbulbifer variabilis. The sequence goes on along the minus strand of NZ_AQYJ01000024.1, from coordinate 56,842 downwards.
CAGATTGTACGAAGAGACCCTGGCGCAACTGCGTGAACAAGGCCTCCTGTATCCCTGTTACTGCTCACGCAGCCAAATCCGCCAAAATGGCGGGCACGACAACCTTGGTTGCAGAGTCAAACACAGTGGCAGTGGTCCCTCTGCCCTACGCCTGCAATGTGCTGGTGACGAGGAGGTATTCGAGGATATCTGGCGCGGGGAACAACACCAACCGGTACGTGAAGACACGATCCTGAAGCGTCGCGATGGCCTGTACGCCTATCAGCTGGCAGTAGTGGTGGATGATATTGCCCAGGGGGTTACCCAAGTGGTGCGTGGCGCCGACCTTTTAGATACCACTGGCGCACAGATCCGTCTGTTCCACATACTCGGCACAACCCCTCCGGTCTTCGGGCACCTGCCTCTGGTAATGGGCCCAGGGGGAAAACAGAAACTCAGCAAGCAAAACCACGCGCCAGCTATCGATGACAATAAAGCGGCAGATAACCTGTGCGCCGCATTAATTTTTCTCGGTTTCCATGTGCCCGAAACACTGAGACAGGAGAAACCAGAACATATTCTGAAGTGGGCCACAGCCCGTTGGCAACGACACCAAATTGATAAGCGCGACCGGCAATTGCACTGAACTGCTGAGACATTTAACATTTTTGCGCCAGCCGCACCCACCTTTTGGGTAATATACGCATATCCCAATAGCGCCTTGCCCCTAAATCCAAGGTGATCCCGGCCACCATTAATGCCTTTTCCCAAACGGGTTTCCAAGACTGTCTATGAGCAATCGCACCCTGTTAATACTGCTCGTGCTAGTGGGCTATGTGTTTTCACCCACCATTTTTACCTGGATGATCAATCCCGTTGGCGCCTGGTATCGCCCTTTTATTCTCTGGTTCGTTTTGATCCTGTTGGCGATTTTTATCCAATGGAGACGCAAATCGAATGAGCTTTGAAATAGCCCATATCGCCCTGATTGGTGTCGTTTATATTGCCACTCTGTTCTTTGTGGCCTTCGCCACCTCAAAGGGCTGGCTGCCCGCACGCTGGGTACGCCACCCACTCGTTTATGTCCTCTCCCTGGGGGTTTCGCTGTCTGCCTGGACTTTCTACGGTATTGTCGACCTGGCCTGGCAGTATGGTTATGGCGTATTGGCCTACTACCTGGGCACCGGCGCTATGTTCTTATTTGCGCCAGTAGCTCTAGAGCCGCTAGCGCGGCTTGCCCAGCGCTACCAACTGTACTCCCCAGCGGATCTACTGGTTTTTCGCTACCACAGTCGCCAGGTAGGCATTCTCGCCACCCTGTTCATGTTACTGGCACTGTTACCACTGGTAGCTCTGCAGATACAGGCGGTATCTGAAACCCTGGCTCTTTTATCCCGGGATAGTGTTGCCGCGCTCGGTTTGCCAGACAGTGGGGTTTCCAGCAAGAACCTCATTGCTTTCTTCTACTGTGTGCTTTTGGCGGTGTTTACCAGCATGTACGGCGCGACCCGCGAACGGGGCGAGGGCCTGGCCAGTGCTATGGCGCTGGAATCCCTGGTTAAGCTGGTTGCTCTCACTGCGGTAGGTGGCTATGCCGTTTATGGTGTATTCGGCGGTTTCTCGGGGCTCGACCAGTGGCTACTTGAAAACAGCGATATGCAACAGCTGCTTTACACCCCCATTGAACAGGGCTCCTCCCACACCTTACTGTTGGTATTTATCGCCACCGCTGTGGCCATGCCGCACATCTTTTATCTCAGTATCGCTGAACGCCCCACAGGCCAGGCCTTGCGTACCGCCAGCTGGGGCTTCCCGCTGTTCCTGCTACTGATGGCGCTGCCAATCTTTCCGATTATGTGGGCGGGCTTCGCCCTGGATGTGGCAGAACCGGTGCAGTACTTCTCGCTGGCGGTGCCGAGAGCCAGTGGTTCAGCGCTGCTCACCACGCTGGCCTTTATCGGCGGTCTCTCCGCTGCCACCGGCGCGCTCATTATGATTACCCTGGCATTGTCCACCATGGTAATGAATCATTGGCTGCTGCCCGGTACACGCTGGCACTCAGAGGACAATATGTATCGCCAGCTGGTGTGGCTGCGCCGTGCGCTGATTGCCGCGCTGTTTATTGCCGGCTTTGCCTTCTACCTTCTGTTGAACAACCGCCTCTCCCTATCGGACCTGGCATTACTGGCGTTTATCGGGTCATTGCAATTCCTGCCGGGAATATTCGCGGTAATTCACTGGCCACGCGGCAACCGGCGCGGCTTTATCGGGGGGCTGCTGGGCGGTATGCTGATTTGGGGCTGCGGCCTGATGTTGCCGTCTATTTTCGACTTAACCGGCATCACTCTGCCCGGTACATCGATTCAGATACCTCTAGGAATGTCGATCTGGACACAGATCACCACTCTATCCCTCAGCATCAACATTCTGCTATTTGTCGGGCTGTCACTCTTTACGCGCACCAGTAACCTGGAGCAATACGCTGCTGATCTTTGTAGTGATGACACTATTGCTCAAGCGTTACGATTAGGTCTCGATGTGGAATCCGCAGCAGATTTCCGTTTGCGTCTTGCGGAGAGTCTCGGTGCCGCCACCGCCAATAAAGAGGTCAAGCGCGCCCTCAACCAGCTCGACCTGCCGGATGATGAGCGTCGACCTTACGCCCTGCGCCAGCTGCGCAACAAGCTTGAGGCCAACCTCTCCGGGCTGCTTGGGCGGGTGCTGGCAGGGCAGATTATCGACCGCCACTTCCCATTCCAGAACAGCGATCAACCGGCTAACAAGGATATCCACTTAATAGAAACGCGCCTGGGGCGCTATAAACACCAGCTCACCGGGCTCGCAGGGGAGCTAAACAACCTGCGCCTCTACCATCGCCAGATGCTGGAAGAGCTGCCCATGGCTGCCTGCTCCCTGGGCCGGGACGGTGAGGTACTGCTTTGGAATTACGCCATGCAGGACCTGACCGGTATTGCAGCCGGCGAGGTAATCGGCTCCAAGCTGGAGTACCTCGCCGAGCCCTGGCGCGGGCTGCTGGCGGAATTTGCCGAATCCTCTGATGCCAGCCGTTTTAAGCAGCAGGTGAGTCTGGATGGCAACAGCCACTGGCTCAATTTACACAAGACGCGCCAGAAGCGCAGTCGCAACGATCGTGTACGCAACGAGCGCGGCGACGGCCAGATGTTATTGCTCGAAGACATTACCGAAACCCAGGTACTGGAACAGGAGCTGATTCACAGCGAGCGTCTGGCTTCGGTAGGGCGCCTCGCTGCCGGAGTCGCCCACGAGGTTGGCAACCCTGTGACCGGCATTGCCTGCCTGGCACAGAACCTCCAGTTTGACTGTGACAACCCAGAAGTACTGGACACCGCCGACCAGATACTTAGTCAAACCCAGCGTATCAGCCGGATAGTGCATTCATTGGTCAACTTCTCCCACAGTGGCAGTCAGGAGAGCGAGCATGCCCCAGTAGACCTCTATGCCTGTGTGCAGGAAGCAGTAAACCTTCTGTCCCTGCAGCGCGATAAAACTGAAGTGCGTTTCGACAATACCGTACCTGAGGACCTGATCGCTCCGGGAGATAACCAGCGCCTGATCCAGGTATTTATCAACCTGCTCAGTAACGCCCGCGATGCCAGCCCCGATGGCGGTCATATTCTGATCGAGGGCTACATCGACAACGGCAGCGCCTGTGTCTCTGTAACTGACAACGGGCCCGGTATCTCAGCCAAGCACCGAGACCGTATACTCGAGCCATTTTTCACTACAAAAGAACCCGGCGAGGGCACCGGCCTCGGCCTGGCGATGGTATACAGCATCGTTGAAGAGCATGGAGGCCAACTGGAGTTAGTGAGTCCCGCCAACCGGGAGACGGGACGTGGCGCCAAGTTTATTGTGCAGCTGCCACTGGCGGGTTGAGGCGTAGATTGCCAAATTGAATATTTTTTGATCAAAAAGCAACCAATTCTCAGTATTTGAGTTGCATAGAAACGGCGCGCAGGTAAAACTAGGCGCTTATTGAGCATTTTGTAACCAGGCGTAACACATGAGCCACATCCTGATCGTCGAAGATGAAGCCATTATTCGAACGGCGCTGCGCAAACTGCTGGAGCGGCATCGCTACAAGGTCAGTGAGGCGGGGTCAGTACGCGAGGCCCTGAGCAAATACCGCGTAAATGAAGTGGACTTGGTGATCTCCGATCTACGCCTGCCCGGTGCCCCAGGCACCGACCTGCTCAAGCATGCTGGCGAAGTTCCGGTGTTGATTATGACCAGCTACGCCAGCCTCAGATCTGCGGTGGATTCCATGCGTATGGGCGCGGCAGACTATATTGCTAAGCCCTTTGATCACGATGAGATGATTGCCACTGTGCGGCGAGTTATCGGCAAGGCTGAGCAGAGCCGCGCACAGGCACCCTCAGAGAAAGATAATACCGGCACGATTGCCGGGATGATCGGTAGCAGCCAGGTGATGCGAGAGCTTTACAGCCGTATCCACAAGGTCGCGCCAACAGACGCCACTGTGCTGGTACATGGTGAAACCGGTACCGGTAAGGAACTGGTGGCCCGCGCCATTCATGAGGAGAGCCGCCGGGCAGGCAAGCCGCTGATATCTGTTAACTGTGCAGCCATTCCCGAAACGTTGATCGAGTCAGAGCTATTTGGTTACGAAAAAGGCGCTTTTACCGGCGCCCAAAGTGCCCGTGAGGGGCTTGTTGCTGCCGCTGATGGAGGCACTCTGTTTCTCGATGAAATTGGCGAGCTTCCCCTGGAAGCCCAGGCTCGCCTTCTTCGGGTGATCCAGGAAGGGGAAGTACGCCCTATCGGCTCTATCGAGTCACGTAAGGTCAATGTGCGACTGGTAACAGCAACCCACCGCAACCTCCGCCAACTAGCGGCAGAGCGCAAGTTCCGTGAAGACCTTTACTACCGTATCAATGTCGTACAAATGACCCTGGCACCTCTGAGAGAGCGTGGACGAGACGTGCTTGCACTGGCAGAGCACCTACTGGAAAGGTTTTGCACCAAAATAGAGCGTTCCCTGCTCCGCTTATCTCCAGAGGCCATCCAGGCTGTTACGACCTACACATGGCCCGGTAACGTACGCGAGCTGGAAAACGCTATTCAGCGCGCTGTGATCCTCACCGATCGCGACAGTCGGGAGATTAACCACAAGACACTGGATATCGACCTGGACCTGGTGCCTGTGGAAGAGACTGGTGAGATTCCTCGCCCTAGAAGCCTGCACACAGACCCCCGTGAGGACTTGTCACTGGAAGATTACTTCGCCCGCTTCGTGATCGAGCATCAAGACACTATGAGTGAAACTGAGCTGGCCAAAAAGCTGGGGGTCAGCCGCAAATGCCTGTGGGAGCGCCGTCAAAAACTGGGCATCCCCCGCAAGAAAACCCGCCGTAGCGCAGTTGCAGAGGCCTGATGCCCTCTTTCGGGGCTTAGGCCCTCACCGCGGCCCCCAGGTAACCCCCTCTAAATACTCACCCTCTACTGTGGGTGTACCGCACGCTGTCCCTTTGTGCTCCTCAACTACCACATCGGTAACAAAAGAAGTGTTACCCCAGACGCCCTGCAAGTAACAATTGCCGCACTTTACGTAACGCAATGGACTTAAAAAAAGTTCCGTCAAATTTCGTAAAGATCGTAACTTATTGATTTATATCAATTTTTAAAAGTTGGCACACTAAGTGCTTTACCCTTAGTACAAAATTTGAAAACGGCCAACAATAAAAATAAATGACCGTTAAAAGCCCTATAACTACTCACAATAAGCGGGCGAAACACAATAAGAATAATGGGGAGGCCGACAATAAAAGCAATGAGTGGCCAAAACCGTAAGAACAACAATAAATAATAACAATAAACCTTAAGAAAGAATAAAAATAACAACAAGCGCGTTGCAAACTGACTGAATTGTACCTGGGAGAGGGTGTTTGCTTGATAGCAAATTGAGAGCGCAAGGAAGCCGCTGCCTTCATACTGGTAATAATAATTCCCAAATCTTTTCTCCAAACTTCCCGGCACCCGCAGATTGCGGGCGCATTCCTTTGCGTGTGTTAGAATCGCGCCCGCGAATCCAACTCACCGGCAATCGATGCCATTGGCACCCCTGGTTACGGACTTCGCCCCCTGGGCCCGCCCAGGTATATGAGGCCCCAGCAGTGCCGCAGAGAACTCCCTGGTCAAAAGGGGTAGAGACGCGCGGGTACCAAACCTGCTGCCACCGGAAGTGTGGCCTGAGCACCAGCAGGGCTTTTCCGGTCATTTACGAATGGCAGCAGTCAAAATAGACAGCCGTATGCTCAACAATCTGATTAGTAGTATTAAGCGCTGGCGCAAGCCGGCCAACAAAGGCCCCCGGGTCATCGCCCGCAATGACCACAATATCTCCCGCCGAGAGATCAGCCGCGCGGCCCTGACAGTTATGAAGCGTCTACAGGATGCTGGTTACCAGGCTTATATTGTCGGTGGCGGTGTTCGCGACCTGATGCTAGGCGGCCACCCTAAAGACTTCGATGTTGCTACCGATGCGACGCCAGAACAGGCCAAGGAATTATTCCGCGGCGCTCGTATTGTGGGAAGGCGTTTCCGTATCCTGCATGCTCGTATCGGCCGCGAGGTCATTGAGGTAACCACTTTCCGCGGACACCACAGTGATGGCGAAGAGCATGAAGCAAGGCAGTCCGAGCACGGTATGCTGCTGCGGGACAACGTCTACGGTGATCTCGAAAGTGACGCCATGCGCAGGGACTTCACCGTCAATGCGCTCTACTACACCACTAATGGTTTTGCCATCCACGATTACACTGGTGGGGTCGAGGATATTGAAAAGCGCTTGATCCGTATGATCGGCAAGCCCACCACCCGCTATAAAGAGGACCCTGTACGGATGCTGCGCGCGGTACGTTTCGCCGCTAAGCTGGACTTCGCGATCGAGAGCAAAACTGCAGAGCCTTTACAGGAGCTTGCGCCATTGCTGCGCAATATCGCTCCAGCCCGCCTGTTCGATGAGATACTCAAATTACTAATGAGTGGACAGGGCGAGCGTACTTTTGAGCATTTGCACCGCTACCATTTGTGGCAGCACCTGTTCCCGGACAATGCCCGCCAAATTGAGAAGAGCCCCGCTGCCCTGGAGCTGACCAGGCGAGCACTGCGCAACACAGACAAACGTATCCAGGCGGATATGCGCGTCACCCCCGCCTTCCTTTATGCCGCCCTGCTGTGGCCAGCAGTAAACGAAGAGCAACAAAAACTGGTGGAAAAAGGTATTCCACCGGCGCCAGCCCTCGCCCAGGCAGCCCAAAAGATTACCAGTAACCAGCTGGCCCATACCGCTATACCCAAACGCTTCTCTATCCCCATGCGTGAGATCTGGGACCTGCAGCACCGCCTGCCCCAACGTGGTGGCAGCCGCGCTCAGCGCCAAACGGAGCATCCCCGGTTCCGTGCAGCTTATGACTTCCTGCTGCTGCGCGAGGAAAGTGGCGAAATTGAGGCCGGCCTTGGTAAGTGGTGGACGGACTTCCAGCAAGCCGATGACGAGCTGCGTCAGCAAATGGTGCGCAAACTACAGCGCAGTGGCGGAGGTAATCGCCGCGGCCGTAACTCTCGCAGTGGACGCCGGCGCAAACCCAGGGCAGCTGAGTGATGGAAAGAGTTTATATCGGGCTCGGCAGTAATCTGTCTGAGCCACAGAGGCAGCTGCGCAGTGCCCTCACAGCAATGGACAAAATCCCCAGCAGCTGCCTACTGCGCTGTTCCGGTTTTTATAGCAGCGCCCCCATAGGCCCAAGCGGGCAACCGGATTATGTCAATGCAGTGGCTGAGTTGAACACGTCACTCTCACCGATTGAGCTACTCGACCAGTTACAGTCTATTGAGGCCGCTCACGGTCGCGAGCGCTCAGTGCGCTGGGGAGCGCGCACCCTCGACCTGGATATATTGCTATTTGGAGAAAAGCAAATTGATAACGTGCGCTTGCAAGTACCACACCCACGTATGGCAGAGCGCAACTTCGTACTCCTGCCACTGGCAGAACTGGAGCCCCAGTTACAGCTGCCTAACGGCGATCCATTACAGCAATTGCTGCAGAACTGTCCGCAAAACCGCCTGAATAAAATCTGAGCAACCTCCGATAGCGCGATAAAAGTACTCGACTGAGCGCCCCGCTTAATAGTACTTTGGCGCCTGCAGCCCATCAGGGAAGACGCCCCAACAAGAGGAGTCGAACACGTGGTTATCGACAACAGCGAAACCAATCCGTGTGAATTCGGCCTGTCGGACAGGACTTTGCCGAAATTTATTGCCGTGGAAGGCAATATCGGCGTAGGTAAAACCACATTGGCCAAGAAGCTTGCCACTACCTTCAACTATGACACTCTACTGGAACTGCCAGAGGAAAACCCCTTCCTCGAACGCTTCTACCGCGACCCCAATAACGCCGCGCTACCGACTCAACTGCATTTCCTTCTGCAGCGGTCCCAACAGATTCAGGCCCTGCGTCAAGACGACCTGTTCGAGCCGGTACGGGTGGCAGATTTTCTGATCGAAAAGGACCAGCTGTTCGCCCAGGTAACCCTGGATAAGGACGAGTTGGCGCTCTACCAGCAAGTTTTCCAACACTTAACCTTAGAGGCTCCCAAGCCAGACCTGGTAATTTACCTGCAGGCACCGCTGGAAGTACTACAGGCACGCATTCGCAACCGCGGTATTCCCGCAGAGCGCGCCATTAGCAATGAGTATCTGGCAACGCTCAACGACGCCTACACCCAGTTTTTCCACTTCTACGACAGCTCACCATTGCTGATCGTCAATAGTGAGGAAATCGATATTGTCGATAGCCCTAAGGATTACCGTCAGCTGGTCGAGTACATGCTTACAGTGACCAAAGGCCGACACTACTACAACCCGGGAAGTTAATCGTTATGTATGCACCTTCTGAATTAGAGAAGCTCGTCACCGTTCAGACCCTGCGCAAAATGAAGGCAAATGGTGAAAAGTTTATTACCGTGGCCCTTTACGACGCGCCTATGGCAGCCATGGCACAAAAAACCGGAGTAGAAACATTGTTGGTGGGCGATTCCCTGGGTATGACAGTACTCGGGTATGACAGCACGGTACCGGTAACCATGGAGCAAATGATTTACCATGTGGAAGCAGTAGCGCGCGGCAACAAGAAATCCCTGATCATGGGCGATATGCCGTTTATGACCTATGCCACTCCGGAACAGGCTTTGACCAATGCCACCCGCATCATGCAGGCAGGCGCCCATATGGTGAAAATTGAAGGCGGCGCCTGGTTGGTCGATACCGTTAAGATGCTCACTGACCGGGGCATCCCCGTCTGCTCCCACTTGGGACTCACTCCTCAATCGGTTCACAAACTCGGAGGCTACCGTGTTCAGGGCCGCGATGAAAAGCATGCAGAACAGATGCTTGAGGATGCCATCCTGCTAGACCAGGCGGGCGCTGACCTGTTGGTACTCGAGTGTGTCCCAACCGCCCTGGCAAAACGTATCACCGAAACAGTTTCAATGCCTACCATAGGCATCGGCGCCGGTCGTGACACGGATGCCCAGGTATTGGTTATCAACGATATTCTCGGTCTCACCGAACAACCGCCAAAATTTTCCAAGAACTTCCTGGTAGAGGCAGAGGACATCCCCGGGGCCCTGCGCAAGTACGCTGAAGACGTCAAGCTCGGCATCTTCCCTGGCGACTCCCACACTTTCAGTTAATATCATTTGCCCGGACATTAAACAGCCTCGGCACTCTCGCAGGCAGCTCCATCGGAGGCTGCCTGCCCAGCGGTAACATTATGAACTTCGATCAACTACTCCTTGAGTGGAATCCAGGCCAGGACAACATCGCTGTCCCCGAAGGCTGGAGCCAGGGGCGTGCCACCTTTGGCGGCCTGGTAGCAACAATGCTCCAGGAAAAAATGACAGCGGAAGTAGCTGAGGACAGCAGCCTGCGCTCTGCAACCTTCTCATTTGTCGCCCCAGTAGGCGCAGAAGCGGTACAACGCTCCGCAGAAGTTTTACGTGCCGGGCGCTCCGTCACTCAAGCGCAGGGTCATCTGTGCCAAGGCGGCACTGTCGTACTTGCGGGGCTGGCCAGCTATGGTCGAGGCAGGGATTCCTCAGTGAAGGTGGGCGTGGCAACAGCACCAGAATTTAGCAAGCCTGAACAATGCATGGCGCTCCCCTACATTGAAGGTGTAGTGCCGGAGTTTACGCAGAAATTTGATTACCGTATTGCCCTGGGTCAATTGCCTTTTAGTGGAACTCAAGAGAGGCAGTTGGGCGGTTGGGTACGCTTTAAGGATGGCAGTGAGAATACAGTATCCATTAACCATCTCCTCGCCCTGATTGATGCCTGGCCCCCTGCCACTTTGCCAATGCTTAAAACACCAGCTCCAGCCAGCTCATTAACATGGACAGTGGAGTTTATGGAGCCCCTCCCCAATCACAAGGCATCTGACTGGTGGCAGTATCTTGCCGAAGTTGAACAGGCAGGGGATGGCTACGCTGTGATCCAAGCCCGCCTATGGGATGTCAGCGGCAAACTTGTCGCCCTGTCCCGGCAAATGGTCACAATTTTTGGCTAAAAAAACGAATTAGCCATGCCTATGGAAGAAGTGCCTTAGATCTTTCAATCCTTACCTGCCCCACGAGTTTGGCGCAATTCCATCTTTTCTTTTATTGATTTCATTATTTTTTTCCCAAAAAGTACATTTTGGCGCCGCCATTACATAAAAATAAAATAAAGAAAATATTTTTTACTCCAATTTGTAATCTACGCTTTCCATCATCCCCACCCGCGGAGGGACAAAGCCTCAACTCAAGAGCTTTACAAATCCCTCCACAATTAACTCGCGGTAACAAATGTGGAGAAATCAATAATGATAAAAAAAATATTTATTTGTCTCGCCTTGCTCACCAGTTTTCCAGCCAGCGCAGCAGATTTTGAAGACGTTTGGGATGCTATTACCTCGTGCAACTGGTTCGAATTTATTGGCGATGTCGATGACACCGGCTCGAAAGACCTGGACGGCTACGAGTATGGTGACACCAGCTTTAAAGATGCCAACTCAGGCACCTTTAACATGATTGTGTACAATATGGACGGTTTTTTACAATGTATAGGTGGTAATAGTAAGTCAGATTTCAAACAAATTATTCGCACGTTCAATGACAATCCCAAAGATCTGTGGTTAATGCAGGAGGTTTGGAACAAAACCAAAGCCAACTATCTAGATGACGACGATAAGCTAAGCAACGACACCGTTCCCTATCGTTCAAAACACTGGAAAGGTAGTGGCACCTCTTTTGGCAACGGTCTACTGACTTTTTCTAAGTTCCCCTTTGATCGGGACAATCGTGATGATAACGATTATTCCTTCGCGACCTATGAGGAGGAAACCTTCAATAAGTGCTCAGGCAACGATTGTGATACCGAAAAAGGCTTCACCGTAGCCAAGGTCGAAGTGACTGAAAATTATCATGTGCATATTTACAACACCCATATGGATGCAGGCCATCAGGATGAAGACCTCAGCGCCAAGGCAAAGCAACTCGATCAAATCGCCGATATGATCGTTGCACACTCGAGTAATGCCACCGTTATTTTGGCCGGCGATTTCAATATGGCATTTGATGAAAATGATAATGACTGGCGCGGTGTCAATTTTCAGACATGGAAGGCCTTCTTTGAGAAGACCGGAGGCAAGCACGCCTGCCAATACATGCTCTCCGGCAGCGATACCAGCCTGGAGGCCTGTGCCGATGAGCTTCAAAACGACACTGACCATGTAGTGGTTATCAACAATAATCCCAACTACACACTGGAAGTCACCAACTATTTTATCGGGTCCCCAGCTTATTCTGGATTAAGTGATCACGATCCAGTTTTTGTAGATTTTTCCTGGGCAAAAAACTAGCCAGATAAAGAGCTTCCTTCACAGGGGATTGGAGGGAGCCTCAGAGCCACTTTTTCCAGTAAAAAAAAGCGACTTGTCCGGCAAGTGCTATTGCCAGCAGAATACAAAATGCCAGGAACCCCTCTCGAGCTTGCGCCCATGGAATCCCACCGACATTAATTCCAAACAACCCGGTTAAAAAGCTTAAAGGCAGGAAAATTGCTGCAACCATCGACAAAACATACATACGACTGTTGAGTTGGTCGGAATTACGACTCAGCAGCTCCTCCTGGGCAATCGCCGCCCGCTCACGCACTGTATCTATATCATCGATGTGCCGCTGCAAGCGTTCGTTGATATCCGCCAGTAAGACATGGCTCCCTTCATCAAACCAGGGTACCGACTCCTGCTGCATACGAGTTAAAACCTCCCTCTGCAGACAGAGGTATCGTCGCAGGGCAATTGTCCGCTTGCGAAACTGGACTAAATTCGCACCCAGGCCCTTCACCGACCACTCGAGTAACTGATCCTCAAGCGCGTCAACCTTTTCTTCAAAGTCATCAACCCGGTCTCCCATGCGCAGCACAAGCAGATCAGCCAGGGACACTACCAGTGCTGCAGTACCACGCGGTCCACAACCACTGCGCAGACGGGAAATCAAATCCTCCTCTGCCAACAGGCGTCTTTTACCGGTGCTGATAATACGGTTCTCTTCCACCCAAATTCGAATAGAGACCCGGTTTTCCCTCCGGGACTTGTGCTTTGGGTCCACTCCACACATTGCAAGGAAAAGTCCATCATCGACAGCCAGGGTGCGCGGTCGAATCTCTTTAGCCAACAACGCCTCTACAACCACAGGCTGCAGCCCACTATTATCGCGTATCCAAGCTGAAACCTCTTCATCAGCGCTATCGAAGTGAAGCCACAGCAAGCCCTGGCGGGGATGCCAGGACTCCACTTCAGGCCAGGTCATTTCCCGGCCTGAGCCATTCCTATCAAGCAGGGTTGCGTGAATATGCCCAGATTCCATGGACTTAAAATTCCATTCGCTAAACATCCGGTGGAGAAGTCACCCTCCACCGAGGGTTTTAAATAGCGTCAAGTTAGCCCCGTTTCACTGCAGCGATACAAAAGAGGTGGGGCTCGATAATTACTCATTCTGGCTCAGGTGCGCCAGCTCTGCTGCATGCTGTTCCCAGTTCTGCCCATCGAAAGGCTGCACTTTAAGTCCGCGCGGCCGCTCATCCAGACATCGAGCATTGAGACTGTAGCCATCAGGGTTTGAGCGTGGGATATAAAAAGACTTCACCCCACAGCGGCTACAAAAATAGTGCCTGGCAACACCTGTATTGAAGGTGTAGCAGCTGAGCACATCCTCTCCGCTCACCAGCTCAAAATTCTGCGCAGGCACTATCAAGTGCAAATAGCCTAGCTTTTCACACATAGAGCAATTACAAGCGTGAGCTACCAAGGGGTCATCATTGTTACGCTTATACAGAGCAGTAAAACGCACGGCTCCACAGTGGCAGCCCCCTTGCAGTTTGGTAGTTATTTCATTCATCAGCAGATTTATCTCGGATAAACAACGGCCGCGCACATAGCAGGGAAAAAACAGAAACGGCTAAAAGGAGGTGGAACCAATTCGTGCGCGCCAGGCCCAGCAGCTTCGAAGAACCAGTACCGATCAAAAGCCCGTTTATTACCGCCAGCAAGGCACCACCACCCAGTAATAGAGCATGGTTTCGTGGAAGTCTGCCAGATCCAACTAGTTCCAATAGGGCCACCAATAACCAGAGCAGCAAACCCAGGGCTGAGTAGAGATCCACTACCGTCGAAGGCATCAAGATCCCACTCTCGCTGAAGCCAATTGCGCTGGCGAGGACCAGCACCATTACCACATAGGCTGGAGCCCGGTTATCCGAACCCCATGTTAGCTCTAGCCGAGCCCAAAGGAGGCCGATGCCAATTAGTAGAAAAGAAGTAAAGCCGGAAAGTCGTGAGAGTGCCCGATGTAGCTCGGTTATACCGGGGTCTATTCCGTAGCGGTAAGCACCGACCAAAGCTGCGAGGGCCATGCACAACAATGCAGCGACAATAATCAAAGCCGCAGATTGGAAACGCTCTCGTGTGAGGTACCAGTATTGATTGGCCATCAACAGGCAGGTGAGCCCAAGTATTAGGTCGAGAAGCCAGAAATTAAGCAAGGTTTTCCCCTTTTTTCTTTGGATTCTAACCTAAAAATATCTTTACTAAATGCCATAAAGGCTCTGCCCCCCTTAAAAAATCCATAAAAAAACCCGGCTCAAGGCCGGGTTTTTTCAGGTCTTTTAAGGCTTACGCCTCTTCGGAACCCTGCTTCTCCTCTGCAGAAGCAGCCTGATCGGCTTTGGCTTCTTTGATAGAGAGCTTGATACGTCCACGCTGGTCCACGTCCAGTACCTTTACGAATACCTTCTGGCCTTCACTCAGGTAATCAGTTACAGCGTTAACACGCTCCTCAGCAATCTGGGAGATGTGTACCAGGCCGTCTTTACCCGGCAGGAAGTTAACGAATGCACCGAAGTCCACGATACGCACCACAGTGCCCTCGTAGATAGCGCCGATCTCAGCTTCCGCAGTGATTTCCTCGATGCGGGTTACCGCCGCTTCCAGGCTCTCACCGTCTTCACCGAAGACCTTGATAGTGCCGTCATCTTCGATATCGATGGAGGCGCCGGTCTCTTCAGTGATGGAGCGGATAGTCGCACCGCCCTTACCAATCACGTCGCGGATCTTGTCCGGATGAATCTTCAGGGTCGCGTAGCGCGGTGCGTTCTCATTCACGGTGGTACGGGAAGAGTCGATCACCTTGTTCATTTCCGCGAGGATGTGCAGACGCGCTTGCAGGGCCTGCTCCAGAGCGGTTTCCATAATCTCTTCGGTAATACCTTCGATCTTAATGTCCATCTGCAGCGCGGTCACACCAGAGGCGGTACCCGCTACTTTGAAGTCCATATCGCCGAGGTGGTCTTCGTCACCGAGGATATCGGTCAGAACCGCATAGCCTTCGTCTTCCTTCACCAGGCCCATAGCGATACCGGCTACCGGTGCCTTCAGCGGAACACCCGCATCCATCAGCGCCAGGCTGGAACCACAAACGGAAGCCATGGAACTGGAACCGTTGGATTCAGTGATTTCGGAAACCACACGCACGGTGTAGGGGAAGCTGTCCGGGCTCGGCAGAACTGCAGCGATACCGCGACGAGCGAGGCGGCCGTGACCGATTTCGCGACGACCGGTAGCACCGACACGACCCGCTTCACCTACAGAGTAGGGAGGGAAGTTGTAGTGCAGCATAAAGTAGTCTTTGCGCTCACCTTCCAGGGCGTCGATGATCTGTGCATCACCAGTGGAACCGAGGGTAGCCACTACCAGAGCCTGGGTCTCACCACGGGTGAACAGCGCAGAGCCGTGGGACTTGGGCAGAGCGCCAACTTCCACAGCGATCGAACGTACAGTCTTGCTGTCGCGACCGTCGATACGGGGCTCGCCACGCACTACAGCGCCGCGCACCAGCTTCTTCTCCAGCTTGCCGAAGTAGCTTTTTACCAGATCGGCGCTAATTTCTTCGGTAGCCAGGGCTTCAGCGGCTTCGCCGCGCAGTTCCGCCAGGCGGGTGCTGCGCTCTTGCTTGTTGGTGATGCGGTAGGCTTCGGCAACCTTCTCGCCAAACTGAGCGTCCAGGGCAGCTTTCAGCTCGGTGTTTTCCGCCGGAGCCTGCCAGTCCCATTGGGGCTTGCCCGCTTCCGCTTTCAGCTCTTCACAAACCTTGATAATGGCCTGCATTTCCTGGTGTGCGTAGAGTACGGCACCCAGCATGATGTCTTCCGGCAGCTCCTGGGCTTCGGACTCCACCATCAGTACGGCGTCTTTGGTACCGGCAACGACCATGTCCAGCTCGGAGGTCTTCAGAGCTTCGTAGCCCGGGTTCAGCAGGTAGCCGTCTTGCTGGGTGTAACCCACACGCGCAGCACCGATGGGGCCAGCGAAGGGAATACCGGAAACAGACAGCGCTGCGGAAGTGCCGATCATGGCAGCGATATCCGGATCCATGTCCTTCTCCGCGGAGAGAACAGTACACATCACCTGAACTTCATTCATAAAGCCGTTCGGGAACAGCGGGCGGATCGGGCGATCGATCAGACGGGAAGTCAGGGTTTCTTTTTCAGACGGGCGGCCTTCACGCTTGAAGAAACCACCGGGAATTTTGCCAGCCGCGTAGGCTTTTTCTTGATAGTGCACGGACAACGGGAAGAAGCCCTGATCTGGCTTGGCTTCTTTAGCGCCGACAACAGTACACAGGACGACAGTCTCTCCCATGCTAACCAGGGCAGCACCGGTAGCCTGGCGCGCAATACGGCCGGTCTCGATGGTGACTTGGTGTTGTCCGTATTGGAAAGTTTTGCTTACTGGATTCACTAGTTTTTCCTATTTCCTTACGGTTACTGGCCCATTCCAGTAACCCCTACATATTTGCCGGGGCCGGGGCTCCAAACCTCCTGCCCAGGGCGGTACGGGGATGTACCGCCACCGACCAGGGTGGCCGGTGCAAGCGCAGCACTTTCATTTGGGTTTATCCCTTAAGGCCATGCTGCGTGTCTGCCAAAAGTGACAACTAAGCCACTTTTTAGCAAGCATTAAAAAAGAATGCCCGCCAAAGGCGGGCATTCCAGGGTCTTAGCGACGCAGGCCGAGCTTGGCGATCAGCTGTGCGTAACGGTTCAGATCCTTGCGCTTCAGGTAATCCAGCAGCTTGCGACGCTGGTTTACCATGCGGATCAGACCACGGCGAGAGTGGTGATCCTGCTTGTGCGCAGAGAAGTGACCCTGCAGTTTGTTGATATTGGCGGTCAGCAGGGCTACCTGGACTTCCGGGGAACCGGTATCGCCTTCGGATTGGCCGTGCTCTTTCAGGATGGCTGCTTTTTCAACTGCAGTCAGTGCCATAACGAATTACCTCGTCGTAATATGCTTTAAAAGATCCGGCTGGCCCGTGCATATTTACAGACCAGCTAATCGCTATTGTGGGCGCAACCGCCCGGCACTTTCACTCACACCGCTTAATTAGTTATCACCAATATAGCGGCTTGTGCTCAGGTGCCACTTACCAGACGCCGAGGCGCTACGCACCCGTCGTCAGTAATTTCTCCCACACCCAGAAAATCACCATTTTCCAGGAAGAGGCGCACCATATCACCTTCCGCACCGATACGATAGACCTGTAAATCCATTACTGGCTGCCCTTGTCGCACATAGTAACCAGAGTCATCTGGCAGTATGAGTTTGGCCAATGAGGAGGCAGGGGAGTCCACTGGTAACAGATGGTGGTCCAGCTCTTCCGCCCGACCCTCACCACGCTCTTCGGTGAGTTCATCCAGGGTCACTGAATCCGCTTCGTCGTAGGGGCCGGCGGCGCTGCGATGCAACTCTTCCACATAGGCACCGACACCCAGGGCCTGGCCCAGGTCTTCGGCAATACTGCGAATGTAAGTGCCCTTGGAGCAGTGCACCTCAACTTCCGCACGGGGCTGGGCGCCCGCTGTAAAGCTCAGCAGTTCAAATTCAAAAATCTCCACTTCCCGCGCCTCGCGCTCCACTTCCAAACCCTGGCGAGCCAACTTATACAGCGGCTGCCCCTTGTGCTTGAGGGCCGAGTACATGGACGGCACCTGCTTGATGCGACCGCGGAAAGCCTCCATCGCTTTCAGCACGGCTTCTTCGGTCAAACCGGAAGCATCTTTGGTTTCCAGTACATCGCCATCAGCATCGCCACTGGCAGTGGTCATGCCGAAAACAAAAGTACTGCGATAACGCTTGTCCGCATCGAGCAGGTACTGGGAGAACTTGGTCGCCTCGCCGAAACAGATCGGCAATACACCGGTTGCCAGGGGGTCCAGCGCTCCAGTATGACCGGCGCGATTGGCGAAAAAGAGTCGTTTGGCTTTTTGCAGGGCGTCGTTGGCGGTAATCCCGGCGGGCTTGTTCAATAACAGCACGCCGTGAACCGGCCGGCCCCATTTTGGTCTGCGGCCCATGGATCAATCTTCGTTAGAGTCGCTATCGTCGTCTTGGTGCTTGCGATCTTCTTTAACCGCCTTGTCGATCAGGGCAGACAGCGCCTGGCCACGCACCGAGGTTTCGTCGTAGCGGAAGTGCAAACGGGGAATAGTGCGAATCTGGATCGCGCGCGCGAGCTGCGTACGCAGAAAGCCTGCGGCTTTGTTCAGCACTTCCACGGAAGTATTAATTTTGCTGCGGTCGTCCTCACCCACAAAGGTGACAAATACTTTAGCAACGGTCAGATCGCGGCTGACTTCAACATCGTTGACGTTGACCATACCCAGGCGGGGGTCACGTATCTCGTGCTGAATCAACTGGGCCAGCTCGCGGCGCATGGCATCGGCAACGCGATCTGCGCGGTGGAATTCTCTTGCCATTGTTTACCTATTGAGAATGGCGGTTTAAAGACAGGAAAACCCGCACGGCCAAGCCGCGCGGGTTTCTCTTTCATCCGGTCCGGAACGCTTTACAGTTCGCGGGCTACCTTGACGATATCGTAAACTTCGATCTGGTCGCCAGGTTTCACATCGTTGTAGTCCTTCACCCCGATACCACACTCCATACCGTTGCGCACTTCTTGCACATCGTCCTTGAAACGACGCAGGGATTCCAACTCACCCTGATAGATTACAACGTTGTCACGCAGTACGCGGATCGGCTTGTTACGGTAGACGGTACCCTCGGTCACCATACACCCGGCAATCGCACCAAACTTCGGCGAGCGGAATACGTCGCGCACCTCGGCAATACCAACAATCTCTTCGCGAACTTCCGGGTCCAGCATGCCGGACAGGGCCTGCTTCACTTCATCGAGCAGGTTGTAGATTACGCTGTAGTAGCGAACCTCAACCCCTTCGGTTTCGGCAGTCTTGCGTGCGGCTGCATCGGCACGGGTATTGAAGCCCAATACAATAGCGCCGGAGGTCAGGGCCAGGTTGATATCATTTTCGGCAATACCACCTACACCGCTGGATACAACGTTTACGGAAACTTCTTCGTTGCCGATATCCGCCAGGGCACCCAGGATGGCTTCCAGGGAGCCGCGCACGTCAGCCTTGATAACAACCGGCAGAACCTTGCGCTCGCCAGCTTCCATATCTGCAAACATGTTTTCCAGCTTCGCAGCCTGCTGACGTTGCATACGCTCACTGCGCTCTTTTTCAGCGCGCTGCTCGGCAACTTCACGGGCCTTACGCTCATCCGCGACAACCATGAATTCATCACCGGCATTTGGAGTGGAGTCCAGACCCAGTAGCTCTACCGGGGTAGACGGGCCAGCTTCCTTAACCTGCTTGCCGTGTTCGTTAGTCATGGCGCGCACGCGGCCATAGCTCTGGCCGGCCAGAATAATATCGCCGCGCTTCAGCTCACCATTCTGTACTAACAGGGTGGCAACCACACCGCGACCTTTTTCCAGGCGGGATTCAATTACAACACCGGTGGCCGGCACATTTACCTTGGCCTTCAGCTCGAGCATTTCCGCCTGTAGGGAAACTGCCTCCAGCAAGTCATCAATACCCTGGCCAGTATGCGCGGATACGTTGATGAACTGGGTATCGCCGCCCCAGTCTTCCGGGATTACGTCTTTCGCAGCCAGCTCATTTTTCACACGATCGGGGTCGGCGGCTTCTTTATCGCACTTGTTCACGGCGACAACCAGCGGTACACCAGCAGCACGAGCGTGGTTTACAGCCTCTTCAGTCTGCGGCATTACACCATCATCGGCAGCGACCACCAGGATTACCACATCGGTAGCCTGGGCTCCACGAGCACGCATTGCAGTAAAGGCGGCATGTCCCGGGGTATCCAGGAAGGCGACCTCGCCCTGGCTGGTTTTCACTCGATAGGCACCAATATGCTGGGTAATACCGCCAGCCTCACCGGAAGCCACTTTGGTTTTGCGGATATAGTCGAGCAGAGAAGTTTTGCCGTGGTCAACGTGGCCCATAACAGTCACTACCGGCGCGCGGGTAACCTCTGTGCCCTCCTGAGCCTGGGCTTGCGCTACCAGGCTATCTTCCAGCTCAGTCTCGGAGCGGTATACCACCTTGTGCCCCATCTCTTCAGCGATCAACTGAGCAGTTTCACGGTCCAGGCTCTGGTTGATAGTGACCATCTCACCCATTTTCATCAGGCGCTTGATCAATTCACCGGCCTTCACATTCATCTGCTTGGCGAGTTCGCCAACAGTAATCGTTTCGCCCAACTGAACTTCGTACACCTGCTTCTCCGTAGGCCGTTTAAAGCCGTGAGTTGGCTTCATTTTCACGCTCGCACGGGACAGGGAGCGCGTACTGCGCTTACTGGCTTCGTCTTCTTCAAATACTTCCAAGGCCTGCTCGTACAGCGCTGTTTTGCTGGACTTCTTCGGCCCGGACTTGGAGCGACGCCCGCGGCGTTTACGCGGCTCATCCTCGGATCGATCGGCCTCAGCCGGAGCAGCAGCCTCGAGCTTGCGACGTAAAGAAGGCTTAACTTCTTCAGTTTTCTCAGCTGCTTTCGCGGGCTTCACCTTGGCGGCCTGTGCAGCTTTTTCCTTCTTCTCTTGGGCCGCACGTCGGTCGGCCTCTACCTTGGCTTTTTTCTCTTCGAGTTCGCGCTTCTCCTGCTCCGCCTGCTGCTTGCGACGTTCCATCGCGGCAATACGCATAGCCTCGATATCGTCTACATAGCTTGAACGGATTGGAGCTGCGGGCTCCGCTTTCTGCGCGGGCTTGCTCTCAGCTTTCTGGGTCACATCTGCCTCTTTTGCAGCCTTCTCTTCGGCTGCGGCCTTCGCTTCTGCCTCTGCGGCAGCCTTGGCTTCCGCTTCGGCTTTCAAGCGAGCTTCTTCTTCCTCAGCGGCGCGACGAGCGGCCTCTGCTGCTTCTGCTGCGGCCTTGGCTTCCGCCTCGGCAGCTGCTCTGGCTTCCGCCTCGGCTTGCAGTCGAGCCTCTTCGGCCTCTGCAGCTGAAACGCTTTCCAGGGTTTCCGCGGTGTTTGCTCCCGCTTCAAGTTCAGCCTGCGGGCGCTTTACATAAGTACGCTTCTTGCGAACTTCCACGTTCACAGTCTTGCGGCCTGTGCCAGAGCCGGTTTTCAGTGTGGTCGTGGTCTTGCGCTTTAAGGTGATCTTGCGCGGGCTCGCGCCCTGCTCCCCGTGACTACTTTTCAGGAAACTGAGCAGGACCTGCTTCTCCTCATCTGACACCACCGCAGTCGCAGAGGTGTGAGGCAAACCCGCTTCTTTCATCTGCTTGAGCAGACGGTCTTCGGTGGCACCAACCGATTTGGCGAGTTCGCTAACTGTTACTTCGGCCATTCTCTCTCCTAAAAGTCACTTGGTCGGAGGGGGTTATTTATACGTATGTCTTGTGTCGTTATGTTTAAGCCTGTTCGCCGCTGTCATCAGCGAACCAGGGCTCACGCGCCTTCATAATCAGCGCTGCGGCACGTTCTTGGTCGAGACCTTCGATATCGAGTAGGTCATCAACCGCCTGCTCTGCCAGATCCTCCATGGTAGCGATACCACGACTGGCAAGCTGGAAGGCCAGGTGACGCTCCATACCTTCCATGTTGAGCAGATCTTCCTGCGGCTCCGAGGCATCCAGCTTCTCTTCAGAGGCCAGTGCCTGTGTCAGCAGGGAGTCTTTGGCCCGGGCACGCAGCTCTTCGGCGATATCTTCGTCGAAGCCCTCGATCGCGAGCATTTCCTCAATGGGGACATAGGCCACCTCCTCGAGAGAGGTGAAGCCTTCGTCAACCAATACAGCAGCCACATCTTCATCGATATCCAGGCGGTCAATAAACACCTGCATAATGGAGCTGGACTCTGCTTCCTGTTTATTTTGCCACTCGTCTGTGCTCATGACATTGATCTGCCACTGGGTAAGCTCAGAAGCGAGACGAACATTCTGTCCACTGCGACCAATAGCCATAGCGAGGTTTTCCTCGGCCACAGCCACATCCATGGACCCGGTATCTTCATCCACAACAATGGATTCAATTTCCGCAGGCGCCATAGCGTTGATTACGAACTGAGCGGGGTTCTCGTCCCACAGTACGATATCGACACGCTCACCAGACAGCTCGTTGGAAACCGCCTGCACACGCGCACCGCGCATGCCCACACAAGCTCCAACTGGATCGATACGGCCATCATTGGTGTTCACGGCGATCTTGGCGCGCAGGCCGGGATCGCGGGCGGCACCTTTAATTTCAATAACCTGTTCAGAGATTTCCGGTACCTCGATACGGAACAGCTCAATAATCATTTCCGGGCAGGAACGGCTCAACATCAATTGAGGGCCGCGGGCTTCCGGTTGGATCTCCAGCAGGATTGCGCGCACACGATCACCTAGGCGGAAAATCTCGCGTCCAACCAGCTGATCACGAGGCAGGCGCGCTTCAGCGTTATTACCCAAGTCCACAGCAATAAAATCGCGGGTCACTTTTTTAACTGTACCGCTGACCATTTCGCCAACCCGATCGCGGTATTCGTCTACGACCTTGGCACGCTCGGCTTCACGCACCTTCTGCACGATTACCTGCTTGGCAGTCTGCGCGGCGATGCGGCCGAATTCAACATTCTCTACTTGCTCGCGGTAGATATCACCTGCTTTCAGCTCAGTATCTTTCTCGTGAGCTTCTTCCAGGGTGAACTGGGTGCCCAGTTCCGCCAGAGTTTCATCATCAACCACTTCCCAACTGCGGAAAGTTTCATAGTCGCCACTACGGCGATCAATGATAACCTCAATGGTTGAATCCTCGTCGTAGCGTTTCTTCGTGGCCGTTGCCAATGCCGCTTCGATGGCCTGGAAAATAATCTCCTGGTCAACGCCCTTCTCGTTGGATACCGCCTCGGCTACCAGCAAGATCTCTTTGTTCATGCAACTGTGCCTCAAAATCGCCTGAGCTCAGGCTCCTACAGGTTATTTGGTAAATTGGGGAATAATGCTTGCCTTCTCGATGCTGTCGATTGGCAACAGGTATTCATTTTCGCTGTCCACGCGCAAAACTACTTCATCGCCCTCTACGCCGGCCAGCAGGCCTCGCCATTTACGCTGCCCATCCAGCGGCATGCGCAGGCGAACTTCAATCTGGGCACCGGTAAAGCGCTCGTACTGCTCCAGTTTATAAAGAGGACGATCGAGCCCCGGGGAAGAGACCTCCAGTGTGTACTTACCACTGATTGGGTCTTCCACATCCAGTACTGCACTGGACTGACGACTCACTTTCTCGCAATCCTCAACCGAAATACCGTTTTCAGAATCGATATAGATGCGCAGCAGCGCGTTACGACCGTGAGTTTGATATTCAATACCCCACAGTTCGCATCCCAGCGATGCCACCACCGGCGCCAGAAGCTCTTCCAGCAATTCGCGTTTGCTCGCCATTTACGTCACCACATACAAAAAATGGGCCTGCGGCCCACTTCGAAAAATATCCGCAACTTTTCTTGCAGATACGAAAAAGCCCCTGACGGGGCTTTGACCGCACATTTACGCAGCCAGTATGCGTAAATGCAAAATTTGGTAGCGGGGGCAGGATTTGAACCTACGACCTTCGGGTTATGAGCCCGACGAGCTACCAGGCTGCTCCACCCCGCAACAACAAATGCGCAATCAAAAGTATTTGCTTAAAAGCAAATTTGGTAGCGGGGGCAGGATTTGAACCTACGACCTTCGGGTTATGAGCCCGACGAGCTACCAGGCTGCTCCACCCCGCAACAACTCCAAGAAACAAAGCCTGGTTGACCTTCGTTTCCCTGCGGCGGGACTAACCCAACCACTCAAGAGGCTGCGCATTCTATGTATACAGCCCTGGTGAGTCAAGCTGTAATTGGCATTTGTTTTCGCCTAACGCGTAAAACCCCCTACCTTTTTCTGGCCCAAGCGCCCCCCGAAGATACTTTTATGCTCCGGGTATGCTCCGGGCTTTACTGGCCGCATAGAGATCACTGTAAAACTCCCCTGCGTAGAATCACCTAAAGGGCCACTTAGGGCCATTCGTTGCATATGACAGACAACCCTAAAGGAGGGCATAGTACGAACGACTATTGCGGCTTTGGGAACAAGTGCGAGTTGAACATCGAGCACTACTTCTTTATCCCTGCAATCTCCACTGTCGTCATTCCCACACCCAAAGCGAAAAGCGACAGCTTCACAACAACTAGGTAAACACTCGGGCCAGCAGGTCGGTATCCAGGTACGCAGTGATCTCTACGATTTTCGCATCGCGCATCACCATCGCCCAACAGTAAACCTGCTTGTATTCTACGCCATTTAATGCATGGCCGGTGCTTTCAAAGCGCAAAAATACCTTCTCTCCCTCTGCTGCAAGGTCGACAAAAGTTGTCTTGAGACCATCCTCCAGGTGATCTAATAGCGGGCCGAAAGCATCATCAATTAAAGCCTGCTTGGAGTGAAAGATCCCCGAAGCGCATGTAGTGCCTATCACTGTCCACAACACGTCCTCAGCGATCAGGTCAAAAAGGGGGCCACTGTCACCCGCCTCCCACGGGCGGAACGCTTCGCGAACCAAGTGCTTGTTGGCTTCAGGGATGTTCATGCGCACAGCCCACTCTTTACCAAACGCTAGCCGGAATATAGCTCACTTCGGAAGCTGCAAATCAGACAAAGCCCGGGAAATGGAAATATCTGCCGTGAGCATACGGCTGGGCCGACCATATAGGAGTAATTGCCACTGACATTATTGTCTGGCGCACCTCTATGCCTTACCCCATGCCAGTCGCTCTGTAATTGGTTGCCTTATCAGGCTTTTTGGCGATGAAAATACCGTTTTTTAACTAGCCGAAAGAGTACTAATCGCAAATGATACTTTTTGCTCCCCACAACCACCTGCAAATACATTCGTCTCAACCAACAGGTTGTCGATATCACTTTCGATTACAGTCAACGCGGTGGTGTTCAGATTACCAAGTGCCTCCCAAAGTACCTCCACCGCAAGCTCTGCAGATTAAACCGCATAGAAATAGGCTACCTGCCTGGCCGAGAATCGGCTTCCATGCCCTATTCCTTTCTCGCTCGCAACCTACTCCCGTAGGCACGTATTTCACTATTTCGCACAGGCCTTTGGTCAGTGACGGGTAAGCTGGTGCACTATGGCTCGCCGCACCGGCGGAAAATGTTCGCTAACACGCAATACCGCCTTGCGCAGTAGTTTGGCCGGCAAGTGATCATTGGTGAACAGATCAACCACCCGATTTGTACCCGAGTAAATAGGCTGAGATTCAAGGCGATGTTGAATCTGGTAACGAGACAGCGCTCGAGCTAACTTCGCAGGCTGATACAAACGAGCCACAGTTTCTAATTGGCGACTCAGCGAGTCCGTGCCAGCAAGTCCCAGGTTAAAACCATGTGCTGTCACCGGATGCATCCCCACAGCTGCATCCCCGACCAAAGCAAAGCGCTCCGCATAGAATTGATGCGCATAAACCCCCACCAGCGGATACTTGTGGCGCTTACCACAAGGCTCCACTGAGCCAAGTATTGCAGTGCTCTCACGCTGCACATGAGCAGCAAACTCAGCATCACTTAGCTGCATAATTTCTTCGGCCCGGCTGGCCGAAATTGTCACAACTGCAGAGGAAGTCTTGGGCTCAGATAATGGCAGAAGCGCTAGCGTGGAACCGTAACGAAAACATTCCCGTGCAATCCCCTGATGAACGCGCTCCGTCCGCACCCGGCCTACAACTGCCACACGGCCAAAATCCCGCATGTCAGCCCCAATCCCAGCCATGCGCCGTACCTCAGAGAAACGACTATCAGCCGCTATTAATAACGCAACAGCCAGATCGTCAGCCCCCTCAATATTCAAGACTCGGCAGTTATCTTCCAAGTGCATACCGGTAACGGCACTGTTGCAACGCAACTGAATATTCGCTTCCTCGCCAGCAACCTCATACAGCGTGCGGCGTATTGCTGAATTGGGTACAATAAACCCTAAGGGACCTCGCCCACGGCTATCAAAATTCAGGCTGGAAGTCGAGTTGCCATCTACCACCGTTGCTGCTTGTAAGACACCGACTTCATCATCCCGCAGGCGTTGCCAGACCCCGAGGCTCTCTAAAATTCTGACCGACTTATGGGTTAGGGCTATTTCTCGTCCATCATCATCAGGATTCCCCAAGGTCTCCTCGCCCTGGCGCTCCAAAAGCGTTACTCTAATGTCGCGCCGGGCCAACATCACAGCCAGGGCGAGTCCTGCGGGACCAGCCCCTACGATAGCAATATCTGTTTGCAACATTCCAACCCCCTAGAGCAAGCCCTTTTCCACAACAATTTTGATATCCGACAACACTGAAAAGAAGTACCGATTTTACTTCTGGCGAAATGCCCAGCACCGGCCAAAGTGACGCAGACTGTAAAGTGGAAATACCGTTGAAATACTGATACAGATCAGGATCAAGGGGCTATTTAGGGGGTGATTGAAAAATCATTAGTGGTATCGGGCATCCCGCCCATCTTTATCATAGCTGTTTCTTCAGCTGAGCATTTCAATTATTGAAGGGAACTCTAGAATGGAACTAGAAATTAATATAGTCGACGCCTTCACCGAAACTCAATTTGGCGGTAATGCTGCAGCAGTCATAATTACAAAAAGCTGGCTTAGCGAAATGCAAATGCAAGCTATTGCGGCAGAAAATAACCTTTCTGAAACCGCATTCCTGCTCAAACAATCTGAAAGTGAATACCAGATTCGCTGGTTCTCCCCAATAACCGAAGTGGATTTCTGTGGTCATGCAACCCTGGCCTCCGCCTTTGTGGTCTTCTCAAAACACCCCCAACTGGATACCCTAAATTTTTCTGCGCAAGCAGTAGGGAAAATGCAAATTACCCAAAATAGGGAGGGCGAAATCTTTATGGACTTCCCCAACAGAAATCCGGAACGTGTAGAGCATACCCCAGAAGATTTGATCGATGGATTATCCAGCCTTCCCAAACAAGTTCTGCGCAACCAGCAAGCCTACTTTGCCATCTATGACAGCGAAGATACTATTTATCAACTGGAACAAGATGCAGAAAAATTAAAAAAGCTTGCACCTTATGATGTAGTAGTTACGGCTCGATCGAAGGAATTTGATTTTATTTCAAGATACTTCTGGCCATCCAATGGTGGGGCTGAAGATCCGGTAACCGGCTCTATTCACGCGGGGCTTGCTCCCTACTGGGCCGCTAAGCTGGATAAATCGCGACTCACAGCCTTCCAAGCCTCAAAAAGAGGGGGGGTGCTCAACTGCCAAATCAAGGGGGACAGGGTTATTGTCTCCGGCAAGGCGATTCAGTACCTAAAGGGAGTTATTCAAATTTAATATATTTATTTCACTTCTAAATATTTTGAAACTATAGGTATACCCTCAATAGGACTAAAAGATAATAAACCCAATCTATCTACTTATAGAAATAACGGTTCACAATCAACTGTTAAGGAGCAGCTATGAATAAATCAGGATCCTGCCTCTGCGGAGATATCCATTTCGAAGTCGACGGTGACTTTGAAAATTTTTTTCTTTGCCACTGCAACCACTGTCGTAAGGACACGGGCTCTGCCCACGCAGCCAGCCTGTTTTCAACATCGGCTAAATTAAACTGGATCTCTGGGAAACAACAGGTAAAAGTATTCAAGCTGCCAGCCACACGCCATGTAAAAAGTTTCTGTAATAATTGTGGCTCGGCACTACCCTTTGAAGATAAAGAAGGTGGTTACCTGGCAGTACC
The DNA here is from genome assembly GCF_000380565.1 of Microbulbifer variabilis ATCC 700307. Taxonomy (GTDB): domain Bacteria; phylum Pseudomonadota; class Gammaproteobacteria; order Pseudomonadales; family Cellvibrionaceae; genus Microbulbifer; species Microbulbifer variabilis. The sequence goes on along the minus strand of NZ_AQYJ01000024.1, from coordinate 29,107 downwards.
TGCTGGCAGCCTGGACTGTGAGGTTTCCATGGAACCCACCGCACATATTTTTATGGCCAGTAAAGCGGACTGGGACCAGAATCTGGACAAGGCGCTCAAGTTCGACGCCTTCCCCCAAATGGATAATATTGAGAATAATTAGTGACAGCTGCCTGACAGGAGCGGCGCTCGCTAGTCGCTAGCCAGCGTCGCTATACTGAATATCCAGGTGCTTACCCCGGATGCCCATCTACACGAGGCTGAAAAAGAACCGGGGTGTAATACAGTAAGAAGAGAGAATAGCCTACAATCCAAGCAATAATCGCTGCAAGAAAACCGCTGGGAGCTGGGGCCCAGAAGATACGAGCCAACGCGGACAATGCCAGTGCAGCAAATGCCAAGGGCATCAAGCGCGGTGCTTTCAACATACGCCCTGTGTGACCAAGGCTGACTCGACTGGTCATAGCCAGAATCAAACCGCCAATACCACCTACCGCAAATGCATGTAATGCGGGACTCTGCCAACCGGGCGCTAAACCGCTCCAGGAGAGCGCTGCAAGAAAGCACCCCAATACCACCAGCCAGTAACTCAAATGTAGTGACCAAACCATAGGCTCACTCCAAATCTTAGTCGGGTGCCAGCGCAGTACGCGCACCAGTTGTAACCCACCAAGCACCAGTGCTAACAAGGCCCAAACCATACGGGGTAGATCAATCACTACACTCAACAGAAGCAGCACAGCAGCTATGTGGGTACCCCACTCGATAACCGGTAGCTTATCGCGCTGACTTAGCTGAAAGCGCCTTGCAGTAAAGAAGGGAATCACCCTGCCACCAATCACCAGAATAATTGCTGTAACCAGCAACAGAGCCACGAGAGCTACCCTGCTCTGCGCGCTGGGCAGCAACCAATGACAGGCTGAAAGCCCGGCAAAAGCCAACATAGCAGGCAATACAAACAGATTGCGCCATTGCCGGGTGCGCAATACCCGTGCACCGAGTAAAAAGGCTGCCAATAGGAAAAATGTCACTTCAGCACAAACCGGCATCCACAGTGGTACTGCCGCTATGAGATAGCCCAAGCGAGCTAATAGCCACAGCCCCGCCAGGCCCATTAACTGTCCCCCTTTAGGTGAGGGAATTCCGGTCCATGTCTGCATGGCTGTGCCGAGGAAGCCAACTATCACCGCCGCAGCAAATCCAAATAACATCTCATGGGAATGCCAGGCTACGCCGACACGTAAAGCTGGAAGCTGCCAGCCAGAAAGCTGCATTTGCCAGATTAGCAGGGCAATCATGCTCCAGAGTGCCCCACCCCAGAAAAATGGGCGGAACGGCATCCGCCAGAAGGGCGCTATGGATTCCGCGCTAACGCGGTCAACGATGGGTATCACAATCTGTTCTCCTTACCTAAAGGGAGGCTATTTCTCCCGAGACAATTAACCCAGCGATCGCAAGGGCTATCCAACCTAAAGGGCTCTCTCGGAGTGATTCACCTTGCTGTTGGCCAGGAACCAAAATCCTGACTTCGCTGTTTCCCATAAAAGCTATGGGGAATAAGCCACCGCAAGGCAAATTAACACCTGAGATTCCATTCCGAGGATTAAATGAGAGGATTATTTTTACCTAATTAACAGGATTAGTTAATAGGAAAATGCCGGGGATTTTCAGCCTATAACCACACAAAAAAATAGGTTTTTCATCAAACCGAATAGTCACAAAAAAAATGAAGTGAGTAAAACCACATAAAATACAGCATTAAATAAAACTTAGCGCCTCAAATAAGTTGAAGTTGCACTTTAACCTATTTGGGGTTCTCCCGAGGCTAAAAAAAGCAAGCCTCTTTCATTATTAGCGTTCAGCCAGAGAAAAACCTCAGTGAAGAAAGAGTCATCGAAGATATGCGGGACAAAGCCTGGTATCTGTCCAGCCTTGTGCCCACACAGACAGATCAGCCTGAGGCGACAGGCCCTCTTTTTGCAGGCTTGCCTTTTACGAACAAAATGCAGACAAGAAGTGCGGCCAAGGCAAGGTATGCATTGACACTGAAGGCCCGGTCAATACCTTCTGCAAGACTTGGAGCCAGGGCCACAATTGTTGTGTTCATCGCCAACCCGATAGCACCACCAATAATTTGGAACATAAATATGAGCGCTGCAGCAAGGCTGGAACGGCTAGACCCTACAGCGGTGACTGCCGCCGTGGTAATTGTGGGGAAAAATAAGCCTAACCCCATTCCGAGGAAAATCATACCGGGCACCAGATGCAAATATCGACTTTGCTCGAGTAAGCCGGACAATAGAAACATTCCCAAGCCCAGAAAAATAGCGGCTGCAGACAGAATTACTTTGGCTCCCATAATCTCAAATAATCTGCCAGCGATATAGGAAACAATTCCGTAAGTCACCATCACCGGTAACAGGCCAACCCCGGACCAGACTGCGGAGAAACCAAGCTCTTTAATTAAAAACTGGGGAATATACAACAACATAGAAACAAAAATTACGGAAAGCAGTAGAGTAGTCATTCCCACTGTAAAAAATCGCCAGCTAGTCGCTACATCCGCTGGTATTAGCGGATCGCTCCTGGTGTTTGATTCAATCCAGGCAAAAGTTGTAAAGAGCAAAACTGAGACCACAAATAGGCCAATTATCAACGGGTTTCTAATACCAGCATCAGTAACAAAATCTAGTGCCAATAACAAAGTCAATAAACATAGCGATAGGGAAACTATACCCCCATAATCCACCCTGCCTTCAATACCCTCTGGCCGATCATCTTCTATTACCCGCCAACTGACAAGCATTGCAATCAGTGCAATCGGGAAGTTGATAAAGAAGATCCAACGCCAACTGAGAAAGTCAGTAAAGAACCCGCCAAGTAGAGGCCCAACTGAATTAGCAAACCCACATACGGTCATAATCAGGCCACCTGCCTGCCCCGCCCGATCCTCCGGCATCAATTGATAAGTCATACCCAGGATTGCCGGCCACATCAAAGCACCTCCCACCCCCATTAAGGCTCGGCTTCCCAGCAACATCCAGTCATCGACTGCCAGCCCACCCAAAACAGAGAAAAATATAAAAATGCTGGTACCGATAAAGAAGAGCCTGCGACGGCCAAACATATCCGCTAATCGTCCACCAGTGACAATTAGCACTCCAAAAACTAATGCATAGCCGTTTATCACCCACTGGACAGTAGAAATATCGGAATTGAAATGCTTCTCTATAGCGGGAATTGCCACAGAGAAGGCAGTAAAGTCATTGGCGATCAGGAAAATAGCAAAAGTTAGCGCCGTAAGGCCAATAATTTGTTGTCGGGATAACGGTGTTTTAGGGACAGACATCAGTTATTCATCTTACAGTGCACTTTTTGCATTGGATATTAACCCTTTTAGTCTGGACCAAAAAGAAAAGCACTGCTTAACATCACCTAAGCTTCTTCCCCCCTCTGTTTCAGCAAATGTTTCTGTCATCTAATAGGTCAACTAAAATCCTACTATTAACAATGCACCCTAAAAATTAAACATATTAAAAACAATCGTTTTTCACCTACGATTATTGGAAGGGAACGCCAGTTCTCTTTAGTTAAGGAAGTAGTGGGCATGCTTAAACGTAAATTTGTATAAGAGGTATTTAATTCTTTACGTACTGATCCAAAACCATTCCTGGAATACATTACCAATAATGTGCACTGGATTATTAGAGGCGCCCACGATATGGCCAGGAAGTACACATCCAAGAGACAACAGAGCATTTAAAGAGATTGGCGAGGTACTTCAGGAGGAAAGGCGACGATGAAGGTAAAACGGACACTAATTGATGGACGTTACGCTGCAACTGAAATGAAGAACACCTGCACCACTTTAAATGGCAGGCGCTACAATAATACCTACTGCTGAATTGTAAAAGTTAAAAATAATCTTATTACCGAAGGTACTGTTTATGTTGACTCGGCACTATTATAGAAAATTTGAGTGAAAATTTATAACTGGCAGCATTTTTACTGCTGAACTTACTTCCCAGCGTATCCCAAATGAAGCCGATGACCCTTCCAAAAAACCCGGCAATAAAACTATTGCCGGGCTCGCTGATTGAGTAAAGCCGCTATTTAAACTGCCTCTTATTGTTAGTTCTGGTAGTCAATCGTCATATCAAAGTTGCCTTCCACACACTTTGCATAGTCGCCTTCATTGAGCGCAGAATAGGCTGTTTGATAGTTCACTAATTGACAGGCGAAGCTCTCATTACTGGGGTTATCCGCTGACCATCCCCAATTTTTATCCCAGTAGATATTCAGGGATGCCGCACCACCAGTCTGGAACTGGCCCATATTGGCACATCCTAGCTCTTCATCCGCCGGAATATCCACTCCCAAGTACTCGGTAAAGCTCCGGTAATAATCCATACGGTATTGCGAGCGGTAGTCTTCACTGCCTTTACTACATTCGATAGCGCCATTAACGATATTAGTCGTAACTCCAAAACCTGGAGTTAGATTATTGGCCAGATCAATACTGTTTGGCTTCCAGGTGCCATCAACAACATGCAACATGCTCGGTTTGGGTGGCTGCGGGTATACGAAGAAGAATATGGCACTCGCCAAGTTCAGCCAGGTATCTGCTACCAGTTCTGGGTTCTCCAGCAAAGTGTAAATGTCGCCATACATTGCCTGAGAGAACGGGCCATAATTATAGTTCCAGCTCAGCTGTTTGGCGCCTCGGCCAAAGTAACTCTTGTACCCACCATCGGCATTGATTGCACAGGGCCATACCTCTGCAGCCCAGCTACTACCAGAATCACAGGCACCGTACCCTCCGGAAGTTTCCTCTGTCCAACCAATTTCTCGAATCCAGTACAAGCCCTGACGCCATTCCGGTTCATCCCAGGCAGCCGCATGCGCACCGGTTTCCTGGCCAAAATGAGCAAACATAACTGACAGTACCTTGCGGCAAATGGCATCTGAATCGCGGCCATCGGTATATTCCCCACAAAACGCTGGGAACTTAGCCACCGCTCGCAGAAAGTTGGTATAGGTATACTCATCGGCCCGAACAGGGAATAGGTAATCCCAGGTATCCTCGGAAATAATACTCTCTACGCGCAGCACATTTTCCGGATTGGTATTACGACCTGGTTGAACCGCTTCTACAATCGCGTTATTACGGGTTTCAACTGTATCTTTCACTTCTTGCAGGAGTGAATTATTGGCAAGGGTATTTTCTGCCGCTTCCAATTCATTCTGGCCCATCACATGGCCCGCTGCAGGTGCACAACCCGCCTGGCTGATGGTAACCTCATCAACATCACTAGCAGCAGAGGTGTCGGTTGCGGTCAACTGGAAAGTATAGGTTGTATCACTGTAAACCTCAGATAGCACAGCCTGGGTAGAACTACCTACATAGCTGGACAGTTTTACAGAGGGGCCACTGGTCTGGCTCCAGATATAGCTCATACTGCCGCCGCCAGTGGATTGAGAACCATCCAGAGTGATGGTTCCGCTACAACCAATGCTATTTTCAGAAGTAGAGATAATTGCTGTTACTGAACCATCGGAACCGTCATTCTCTTCGGGCCCACCAGTGTCATCCCCAGCCGCTAAATTCTGTATCGTTAGCTGCGCTTCTTCAGTGCTTTCTCCATCGCTGACAATCAGGCTAAAGACATAACTGATATCATAAGCCGCGGCCGGTAAAGTCACTGAAGTTACAGCGCCGGTGGCGGTAGAAATACTTGCCTCTGGCGAACTGGGGGAAAGCTGGGCCCAGCTATAGCTCAGTGTGTCGTCTCCTCCAGAAGCAGTTGCACTAAGCTGGACTGTGCCACCACCAATGATCTGGGACTGGGAGGATGAAACACTCAGGGAAATAGGAGTGGAGTCAGTGCCCTCACTATTATCGCTACCGGTATCACCACCATTGCCGTTGCTGCCAGTACAGCCATCAGTTTCTTTTAAAATCCAAGGGGAGTCCCAGGTGTTTTGCGCGATCAGAGCATCAGAGGGAAGCTGATCTCCATTTGCCCACCATTGGGCAACAAAAATATCACCGGCATAGCAAACCTCACTTCCCTTTCGGTAATTCTGTCCGGGCTGATAAGTCGCTATTGAGCTGGAGCCATCGCCGGAATCCGGGTTGCCACCATCTGTACCATCGTTATCCGAGGCATCGTCACTATTGGAATCATCACTTTCACCACCGGTATCATTATCATCGCTGTTACTGCCCGAGCTATTACAGGCTCCCGCCCCCTCCAGAATCCAGGGAGAATCCCAGGTATTTTGCGCTGTCAGGGCATCGGAGGGTTTCTGATCAGGTGTAGCCCACCACTGCGCTTTAAACAGGTCTCCGGCATAACAAACCTGGCTACCACCGCGATAATGCTCACCGGCAACATAGTCATCGGCTGGCTGAGAGGCCGCCGCACCCTGAGCGCCAATCATCAGTGCCGAAGCTATAGCTGTGCGAATAAAAAGAGGGGTCATAGAGTCTCCGGTTATCTTTTTTAGGGCTTTATTACAAACACCGCAGTACTCGATAGGGACACCCAGCAGAGATCATATGTTATTGCAGTAAAAAATCTTATAAGAGTTTTCGTGAATAATGTGTAACGGCAAATGGATTTGGATAGCTAAAAGTGTGAAACCGCCTTGTTCTTTCCTAGAGAGGCTAAATACAGTGAAGCCACACCTAAATTACCAGTATTAGATTTTTATACATCACTGAGAGTGAGGACACCCTACCCCATTTTACTCTTACCCGTTCTACTCTTATTAGTTCAGAAAATTGAACTCTTAATATTTTCACAAAAACTTAAAATTTTTCTGCGCTCTGCCGATAACACCCCACACAAGCACAGCTGATTCGATAAGGAAGGCAAGAATTGGTTCCCGATTCGCAATACAGCTTTACCTGAAGCAACCACCAGCAAAAAACAATGTTCTACTATAAGCACTTTAAATAAAACATAAACCCAGAGAGGGCAGATTCAGCAGAGTCACATCAATCATCAAAAGACATTAAAATGAAATTACATTTTTTATTTATTTTTTCTTTTGAAAAAAGAGAACAGCAAAATCCAACCTGGAAAAGTCAAAAATAAAAACTTACACATTTCTTCCTTATTTATAAATCGTGATCAAAAAACCATAAGACATAACCCAAGCACGATATACTTTTTTCTATACAAGAAAATGCACCACTTTACAGATGAAAACCCGCTCTTCATATCCAAACACTATCGGCCCACATTAACACCTGTCTAAGTCAAGCTTTCTATCTAATAAACCCATACTTACATAAGAGAAGGAGAGCCTAGCACGGCCCTCATCATGTGAGCTTGTCCAATAAATAACTGCCACCAACTATAATTCTGCAAATTGTTGTAGCCTGCCTTGCCGCTTTTCCTCAGAGAAATCACAACTGGTTAAACGAAACATCAGGGAATAATCAGATAAGCAACGAGTATCATGAATATCGCCTGGGAGGAATGCACTACAATCACCTGGATGCATAGTATAAGAACCCCGACTTACAAGCTGCTCTTCGCCTTTTACAGTTCTCACCAGTCCATAAGTGGACATTTCAACCTCTCCATGCTGAAGTGCATAAAAAACCCAGCCATTGCCATGATTATGTGGATTACGATATAAACCTTGAGTCTCCACATGTGCCAATAATATAAAGCCAAGTTCTGAGTCCCTATATAGCTCAGTCGTTGCCTCTCGATTTTGGTGTAACTTTGCAAGCCATCCCTCGGAATTTGAGGAGCTTGCCAACTTAGCCAGTACTGCTCGACAGTGAACCACGGTATCCGAGTTCAAACCCATCCAGTATTTACGTAATTCTGCAATATGGCGCTCCAAAGAATTACTTACCATAACTTATCTCCAGTCAAATTTAGGTTTAGCTGGTGAGATCTATCGGAAAATAGATTCCGGTAACGTAAATCTGCAATCGATATTTTGTATATTGCGTACTCTCACCAAACAGGGATAAGTTACAACTTCAAGCTCACTTTAGGTCAATAGGTAAATTACTCATAATTCTGCCAGAAGCCTTAACCCAAAAAACAACCCAACAGGTACCCTATTAGCTGTTGAGAGGGCAAATATAAAGTAATGACTAATCCACAGATTCATAATTTACGACTGACCAGGATAGATACCGTCTGAGCAATAAAGGCTATGACAAGAAACAGTAAAGCCAGCAGGTACACTTGATTAAGGCCGGAAACTACCAGCCCTGAATCAAAAGAACTCAAATATGACAAGTGTGAGGTTTTTGCAAAAACCACACTCATCAACGACGCCCCTGTAAGTAGCCCTAGATTTCTCGATAGATTTAGGAGGCCTGAAATACTGCCTTTTACTTTTCTACTAGCACCGTTCATTGTAAAAGTATTGTTAGAAGACAAGTAGATCCCGTACCCTATGGCCATTGCTATTGAGCAGACTAAATAGCCAGCTACACCATAGACCTGTTGCAAATTAGCCATCCCCAAAGAACCCAGTACCAGGAAGAACAAACCAATAATCACTATGCTTCGCGATCTGAATCGGTCAACCAAACGTCCAGCAATATTTGAACAAACGGCAACGACGAAAGACCCCGTAGACATCACCAGGCCTGTCTGAGAGAAACTCAATCCTAATGCCAAAGTCAGATAAAATGGCCCAACAACCAGAGAACTCATTACCGAAGCAGCTACCAAAAGATTAGTAGCTAGGTTCGTATACAAAACATAACCGCCCAGCGCGGGCCCAGGATCGATGCCTCTGCTCAGGTATAAACCCAGTACACCGATGGCAGACAATAAAAAAGTCAATATATTGATAATTCCATAATTATCATTCAGGGGCTTTATCGACAGGGTATAAAAAAGAATTGCTGAAAAGATACAGAATGCGGCAAGAATATTACGTGGATGACGAGCTTGTTCGAGAGCTATGTACCTGGCATCCTCGGGAAGATATTTCTGAGCCAGCCAGTATACGATGACACCCAGGGGCACTTTGACCAGAAAGATTGCTTGCCAGCTGGAAACTTCCAGTAGTAGTCCACCCAATACGGGCCCCGAGCCAGTGCCCACCGCCGAGATACTTCCCAGGAGACCCACTACCGTGCCCACCCGAGCTCTGGAATAGACGTCACTGGCAATTGCCATAGAAACAGCGGTAAACATTGCCGCTCCGATACCTTGCAATGCTCGGAAGAGAACCAATACCCAGATATTTGGCGATAGAGCACAGAGTAAAGTCGATACACTAAAAAGCAGCATGCCGTGAACAAAAATTTTCTTGCGCCCCACTTTGTCGCTGGCGCGTCCGGCAATTGCCAGAGCCGCAGTTAGAAAAATCATAAAAGCGACAATGATCCACTGCGTCCGCGCGTAGGTGGTTCCAAGGTCTGTAACTAACTCCGGAAGCGCAATATTAACACTGCTAACCGCCAATGCATTGAGCAGGGTTGCCAGGCATAAAGCGGTCAGGATTCCCCGACTGGAGAGGTTGCTGGTGGCACCTTTGCTGAATGGTTTCAGAAGTCTTTTAACTGCAAGCATAAAATCCCAAGTGTGGTTAGCCAGACACCGATAAAAAATTAGTGTGCTCAGAAAATATGGAGAATCATGAAAAAAATACTATTTACTCACCTCGTTAACGGATATACCACTTTTTGCTCCGATATAACTGTGGATAAGCTAAGTGTATATAGCGAGTAACTGGTATACATTCCATCCTTCCCTGCACACTCCTTAGCCCCTGACTCCCTGAGTTATTTGTCTTTCTTTTTGATTTAAGACTTGCCAGGGACCACAGTGAAAACTAGGATACAACTTCAAGTCAGCTTGAGGTCAATAGAGATGGATGATCATCGGGAAATAGATATTCGGGAAGTCTCCAAACGTACGGGACTACCCTCCTCAACACTGCGATATTATGAGGAGAAAGGCCTAATTAAGTCTATCAGCAGGCGTGGTATCACCAGGGTGTTTCCCGGCAGCGTAGTGGAACAACTGTCATTGATATCCTTAGCGCGCTATGCCGGGTTTTCTCTCAATGAAATCGCCTCTTTGTTCACCTATGGCAGCAAACCCAATATCGACCGTGAACAATTACTTGATAAAGCTGATGAATTGGACAAAAACATTCGCCGGCTCAAGGCTATGCGCGATGGTTTGCGACATGTGGCTAATTGTCCAGAGGAGAACCAGCTGGAATGCCCCAATTTCCAGGGGCTGATCAAGAAGGCGATGAAACTGCAGCACAAGGAAGACCGTAAAGTAAAATCCACCAAACCTAGTAGACGAAATTAGCTACAGAGAATATCTAAAGGTATAGTGCTTGTACTCAAGAAACACTGAATTCCGTCATCATGCCTGAATCTTCATGTTCCAATACATGGCAGTGGACCATATAAGGCATATCTGGCATCGCTTCCCGTGGAAAACGTACATATATCTCTGCACTGCCGCCACCTGAGATAGGTACCGTATCCTTCCATCCACGCATATATGCTGGCGGTAACGTCCCATTAAATTTAACGACTCGGAACTGACAGCCGTGAATATGTACTGGGTGCAGCATCAAATCACTGCCTTCTGAAATACGCCAGTGAAGATCTCTATTGATTGGCACCTTGAATCCTGGCTCGGTAAATGCAAAGGAGACCCCATTGACTGCATTGGCGGTGAGCTGTGCCTTTAACGGCATTGCCGGAGCCTGGGTAACTAATTGCAATACTTTGTCTACTACTGCTGGATCTGTCCGCCCTGTGGCGATCATCTGTGGCAAACCTGTAGCGTTAATCAGTTTATTGGCCTGAGCCTGCCGGTTCATTTGCATCACCAGACGCTGAGAGATAGGCGGCAATGTTTGTGGTATTTGAGGCAGCGGTACCAACTGTTCCGGTAAGGTGCCCCTTCCCTCTGCTCCTGTAGGTATCACTCTCAGAAATGCCACAGGGCCATCAAACGGGGGTAAACGCATTACCGGCTGCGGCACAGGCAGGGTGATCAAATCAAAAGGCTTACCATCGCGCGCATCGATCATCAGCTCATAACGTTCGCCCGCCGCAATAGGCAGAATATCCACCTGTACCGGTTCGTGTAAGAAGCCTCCATCACTGGCAATCACATACATTGGGCGTTTATCACTAGTACTCAAGCGATAATTGCGCCCATTTGATCCATCCAGAATACGAAAGCGCAGCCAACCCCGGGGAGTTTTCACCTCTGGATTAACGGCCCCGTTAGTCAAGAGGCAATCACCACAATAACCTGCAGCTACGGTTATCTCATTGAAGCGATGAAAGAAACTACCATCTTTGTTAAAGCGGCGATCCTGAATAATCACTGGAATATCATCAACGCCCCATTCTTTTGGCAGAGGCAAAGTATCACTATTTTCATCATCAATAATAATCAGGCCGGCCAATCCCTTAAGCACCAGCTCGGCTGTAGTAGGGTAGAGGTGAGGATGAAACCAGAGCGTAGCTGCCGGCTGGATAATCGGCAGCCTTGCATGCCAGGTCTGCCCAGGCACGATCGGCATATAGGGGCCGCCATCCTCATAGCCTGGGACAATCAGGCCATGCCAGTGGGCTGTCACATTCTGCGTTAACTGATTATTGACACTCACTGTAACTGTCTGCCCTTTGCGTAAGCGTATGGCTGGGCCGAGGAAAGGCCCGTTAAATCCATAGGTAGGTGTGGTTAAACCCTGAATAAAACTCTGTTGATCCGGTTTTACCACTAGATGTATATTCCCCGCTGAATCAGCTCTCAACTCCTTTGGGATAGGCAGTGCCAAACGTTTGCCCCCATTAGGAAGAGAAGACTCCTGAGCCCTTACTTCTGTACCAGTGAATAGCGATGCCGCCATAGCACCAGTACCAAGACAAAACTCCCGACGCGTTAGACGAGACATCCTCCCTCCTTTGGAACCAAGCACATAGATAGCTCTATCCACAAATAGTAGAAAAGCAGGTGCTGTTGGGTATTGAATTGCAGGATAAACTGCCAAGCATCATTTCAGATTAGAACAAGTAAAAGTATGCCAATTTAAGCGCCCCAGTAAGAACGTATACAAATACAGACAAGAGCAAATCAGTCTTAGAACTCCCATGATTCTGATTGTGGAACAATGACACCTGTCAGACAGCCGGCATACTTAGTCTTGGCTTAGCGAAGCCGCTCGTTTACCCTACCCCCCTTTTGTGCAGTTCCTGGCAAAAGCAGTAGCTGTGTAGTCCTCTAAGCCGGATAAATGTCTTCCCAATATGCCGTTTTTAGTTCTCTCCATCCTGATACAAGTCGCTTTTGTTATTCACGTACTGAAGACCGGGCGCAATACCACCTGGATATGGATCCTGGTCATGCTGCCTTTGGCGGGACTTATTGCCTATCTGATTTTGGAAATATTGCCAGAAATGAATAATTCCCGAAACGGACAAAAAGCTCGTAGAAAAGTCCAGAAACTGATGAATCCAAATCAAGATATCAATCAGGCAGCACAAAATCTGGCCAAATCCAGTAGCATAAAAAACTATATAAAAATGGCGGAGGAGTGCCTTGAGAAGGGGCTGAACCAGGAAGCCAAGGACTTATATCAAAAGAGCTTGCAAGGCCCCTTTAAGGATGACCCTCAGATTTTGTTCGGATTAGCTCGATGTCTATTTTTGCTCAAAGAATTTAACAACTGTAAGGAAACCCTGGATTTTTTGATAGACAAGAGTCCAGAGTTTAAAGATCAGGATGCCCATCTACTCTATGCTCGCACCCTGGATGCCTTACAGATGATTGCCGAGGCTGAACATGAATACGAGACACTGTACAGCTATTATAGTGGGCCCGCCGCAGGTCTTTACTATGCAATCTTTTTAAAAAGGCTTCAACAAGGAGATAAAGCTATGAATATACTGCAAAGAATCCTAAAAAATGCAGATGAAACAAACAGTTTTTACCGCAGCATCCATAAGGATATTCTTAAGCAGGCTAAAGCAGAACTGTCAGGATAAGGCATAAAGCAGGAAATATTCTTACTCCTAAATACTTTGTTCTAAAGAAAGTAATTCTTTTCTAATACTGGAGCTTGGTAAGTGATCCGGGCTGTTGATGTAAACTATCTGGAGCAGCTACCCCGTAAAGAACAGACACGAAAATAAAAAAACAACCAAGCACAAACGAGGACTACTTTGCATTTTAGCTCTAATCAAGGAAAACCAACTACAATCGCAATTTATTGTGATTGATAACTATGTCACACTGGGTTCAGAGCTGCAGCCCGACCTAAGGACCTATCTATACCAAGTGCTAACATATAAAGTCCCAATTATCGGATCCGCCAAAAAACGATATAAAGGGACTCCAGGCAAAGCTGACACTCTACGAGGTAATAGCATCAAGCCATTATATATAAGTAGTTTTGGTGTTGGCCTTACAACCTAAAAACCTCATATCCTACAAGGTATGGCCAATACAGAATACCCTCACTTTTGAAACTGGTAGATAGAGAATGCAAGCACTATCCGGTTAGCTGGTCCAAGGAAAGGATGCCCTAAAAAGTAGTGGCCAGCAGCCGAACATCGACTGCTGGCCATTGCACTCGTACAGCACAAACCCCATCCCCGGCAAACACTCTAGCAGATAACATCATTCCCCAGAGTTTGTTCAACCCTGCACAGGCAGGGAAACATCCACACTCCGACTAACGATTTCTCCATCGTCGGTTCATCCCCGTGGGCACAGGGAAAGTTCAAACTTTGAAGATTTAGTAATCAGCTAATTATTTACGTCGCCAGAAATAGGCGCGATAACTTACCACTAGAATTATGAAAGTGCATTACCCCTAAATAGGTAATTCAACACAAGGAGGGAAATTATTAAAGCCTTAGTCGAGTTTTATCAACTGCCTCCAGACCATTGAGAAGCTCACGCCTTAGGCTAAGCTATTGCTCCCACAGTAAACTGACCCCGCATAGCGGGGAACATATTGGCCTTCATCTGTATTTTAAAAATACTACCGGCTAAACCCCACCCATGTGGGGAACACACCTGGAGAAAATCAATCGGGATTGATTTTATCGGTAAAGCCCTGCCTGAGCTGGGAAATTGACAATACTTGTTTCATACTCGAGAAAGTGTCTAATATATACGCCCTCATCAAAAAAACTCAGCCTGCAAATACTCCACTCTTCTAAAAGTCAAATGCGGCGTATCAGCATCAAACCACAACCAAATGCCTTGGCCGGACCAATACCCGTACAAATCTTCTGTGAGAATAACTCTGGATCAGTCACCAGCAGTTCTCCACGATAATCTACTGAGCAGAAACCAGCACCGCGTCCTTTTTTCGGCAGAAGGTTCCAGCGATAGCCATTACTGTGAAGTTTTGGAGGGTAAATATCAAAACCCATGCGCGAGCCCCTATCAATCAGCCAGTGACGAGAAGCTACCACGGATACCTCCTGGAGCCGGGATTCTATTTGCCCACCTGCATAGAAACCTGGTTTTGCATCCAGTAGGCGCTGTTTCAACTCTCCCTTTCTTCCGCTTTGCAAAAGTGAATGAGTTTTACATTGATCACGTAACCAATGATATTGGGCATCCATCAAAATATCATGACGCTTACCTCGGCCAGCCACAGCCGACTTTCGTGAAATAGTAGGGTTGGCTCGCAGGCGAAACGCCAGCCGATCCCCGGCCTGTAACCGAGGTATAAAAGCTTTACTCTCTACACTAAACAGCGACCCATCTCTAATCGGCTTCTTCCGAGAAAGCAGGTAAAATACTGGCAGACTTCGCTCACTCAGGAGCTGCTCACAGGCTGATTCCTCACGAAACAGAAAACGCTCGCTACCATTGAATAACTCCCATAACATCTGATGGATACCGTAGCTGTTATTTTTCAACAGGGTCGCCAATTGCGCTTGTATGGCTAAACTGGAGGACACTTGAATTCTGGATAAGTACATAGTCACTTCCTTATGAACGCCAGTGATATTCCATACGCGGCTGGAACTGCCAGCGCTTGCGAGATAGAGGTTCGTCCAGGCGACTCAATTGCTGCACAGCTCCCAAGGAAAACTGTTCATCTTCCTGTGAAAAATCCTCTATATCACCCTCCCAGTAGTATTGCCTAGGCAAATCATCAGGTCGCCAGCGCTCCTGCCTTGCCCATGTAAGTTGATACTGCAAGACGTCAGTCAATGGGTACAGATCAAGTGCATGCCGAAAATTCTCAGCCTCTATTAAATGAGCAGCAGTGGGTACCGACAAAGGAAAAGCCTTACGCCCCAGATACAGATGAAACTTGGGGCGAGCCAGTGCCCCAGCCAGATCTTTCAGCGACCAATGCGCGCTCTCTGTTGCTTTAAGAGCGACCAATACTTGAGCATCGGCTAAGTATTCGCGTTGAGACAAGATAGTGCCCAGCCGGCTGCAGCCCACTACCAATTCGTCCCTACGTGTGCGATAACGGAATTTACCGGCACTGTCTGGAGCTTGTATTGTATGAAAGTCTCTTTGCAGAACTCCCGAGTTAACTATTTTTATTGCCTGACAATACCCTCTCGCCAACTCCAACTGCTGTGTTTCCTCTGATCTCTTAATACCCAATGCTGCACCAAGCAAACCTGCAATAGCTGACTTGCTGGGATAACAAGCACTGTGCCTGATTCCACCAACTGCAACCTCTCCCCAGGATGCCATGGCGCCATAAAGGCGAAATACCAAGTGTTCCATAAAGCCACCTATTCGCTAACGAATGCCAGCAACTCTCGCAGGCTACCCTGCCCATTTACGGCATTGAGAATATAGCGGCTGTCAGCACACTGGCCATATACCTTGTCGAAATTATGCAGTTGTCCTTGCAGCGCATCAATCGCCTCCTGAGCGTAATCCTCGCTATAGCGATCCACGGGTTTTAAATAGGCTACGGAAAGTGATCGCGGCTGCTGATCGCCGACTTCAGCGAGCACATAAGAGGCATATGCACGGCTGGCATAACTGTTTTGTTTTCCGGCAGGAGCAATTTTGAGAATTGTTTCAGTCAAGGCTGCAAGTGTACGATCGGCAAGTGATTTATCTTCACCAAGGTTATCAATCAGCTGCTCTTTGTTGATACAAATATAAGAGTAGAAAAGTCCTGCGGCAAAACCGGCTTCTCCGAGGTGAGCTGCACCATTATCCTTACCATGATTATTGAGGTCGTCCACTGCGGTAAAATAATCATCCTCAATGACTACAGAATGTACTGATAGTGCATGAGCCACTTGACAAGCGGCTTCGATATTATAAGCAGGCTTGGAGGCGAGCATTCTACCAAACAGGGCGATATCTACCGCCATATTTTCTCTACGCAGTAAGTCCAGCTCAGATTTTTCCGGCTCACGACCTTCTGCTGCAAGTTTGTGTAACAGATCCTCAATACCCTTTTGCTCAGCCAAACTCAGGTGCACCAGCTGCTCAATTTCGAGATCCGCACTTGGATTATCTTTTTCCGACTTTTTTAGTTTGCCAAATTGTTCAGCTATCCTCTGAGCCCATAGTTTTGCTTTCTTCTCTGCTACTCCCAGCCTAAGTAACTTTTCAAAAACCAAAACACCTTGTCGCTTACTGCGCGTTCCAACTAAGCCATTTTCTGCCTCTCTCCCTAAGGCACGCTGGAATAAATCTGAAGTGCGCCAGTGACGTTTTAGACTCTGTGAGGATATGCGAAGTCGATCATACCCCCCCATTTTGGCAGTTTTTGGTCTCCCTAAATCATCCCGGTTCAGATTAGCTGGTGGATAGGCAGTCAAAACATGTAATTGGATAAACCGACTCACTACTCTCTCCTTGTTTTGAGACGATTGTTCGCTCAAAAGCACTCACGCCAGCTTTGATACCGATAAGAACTCTAAAGGAAGTTCATAATTTGAAAATCAACTCGCTGACTAAAAAATATTAAACTTGAGACTAACTAATAATCTAACAGCCTTGCGTAATAGTCCGTTGCCCAACGAACAGCCAATCGCTCCCTTACATTTCGCACCGGTGCCACTCGCCTTTCATGCTGCCAATGCAACAAATCATTAGCTAGACTGGCGATATCTGCTTTTCCACTAAGTAATCTTAGAGCCCTGACCAGACGTCGATAAAATTCAGGAGTGTCTCTACTCCGTTGCAGTTGGGAAAAGCGCATCTCACTCATCACCGGCCGTCCATTTCCTTCATCAACAGTAGCTAGAGAATGAGCAATTGTTTTCGCCACATCTCTAGGAGTATCACTGCTAACGTGAGCAGCCAAAGTCGCTACAAGTGCAGCATCCTCCAGACGAATATCTTCGTTGTTTTGCCAACGGTCGGGCATTGCCTTCAAAAAACGAATGAATGCTGAAGTAACCAAAGCGTCCATTGGTTCTACAGCACGCCGTAGCCGCGCACGGTCTGCGCGTCCCTCTAACGTATTGAGCCAGGTATGCCATGCACGCAGTTTCGAAACATCTTCACTTTTGAGAAATTGATAACTCGCCATCACGCTCTCTCCTTGCTCAAATTCAGCGTCACTATCCAGTAAATTCACTCTGGCCATACGACTTAACTTGGCTTGTAGACCCTCCCTAGCTCCAAAAACTCTTTTCTGATTTAAATCTTCTACAAAATTGTCAAGTATCCACCGATCAAAACTTTCTTCTGCAACAGTTTTAAGAGTTCTGTACCAGCTTGCTATCATATTTTGTGACACAGATTTTAGTTCTTGAGAGTGTGTGGAGAGGATGCTCAGCATTTTGTAAAATTCCGGCTCAGTAATTCTCCAGAAATTTCGATCAATAAATAAAAGATTGCCTTTAGCTTCTTTATATTGAGGAAACCACACAGATTTGATATAAAAGCGCAGTGCCTTTAACACATCTCTTGCCATCTTTATTAGCAAACTTACTTGCTCAACAAAATGCACTTGTTCGTGCTGCTTTACTAAAATTACAGGCATTTGGTATTCGGACCAATAGCGGGCCTTCATGTTGTCCATGTCATATCCAAAGCACCACAAACTCAGATGATTACCACCAGTCTTTTCATTAATTAATTCACCATACTCCTTATTAAAATAATGCACAGTTGCACTGGCACGATCACCTAGAGTATCGTCATGCCATAACAGGCCAAGCCAGCGTTGATAACCGATTGCATCCCGCTGCCCCTTTAAACTGATTGGTGGGCTCTTTTTCTTTGGATTAAATCGATAGGGTGTTAACGGATGAAGCCAAGCACCATCGTAATTGACACCATAGTTCTTGGATATAAAATGACTAAGTAAAGAAGAAGAGTGCTCGCCGCATAAGTCGCATGAGCCAATATGTAATGTCGCCAGATCCAGGCGAATCCTTCGAGGCATGGACCAGTACATTTGCAAAGGGTGTGTATCTTCGGGGTAAGTAGGCATCCCGTTGGTGTTGGAAAGTCGTGTAGGAGCCAGCCAAGGAAAAACACTGGTATCCTTATTACTCGGCCTAGTGGGTATTTCCTCCATTGGTAATACATTCAGCCAGAGCTTTTGCCAGAGACTACTTTCATCTGAAGACGACATTAGCAGCGTGGTTAAAGGGCCTCCGCCACGCAGGCTGGTTCTATGCCCCAGCCCACCTGAAGGGGCATTAATCTGCAAGGTTAAAAGAGCAGTGGCAACACAGCTAGGACACATACCTTGAACCTGGTTACACTTAATAAAGTGATCCAAATTTGCCTTACAGGTTTTATTACCGGGCGCTTCAATCAATAAGGAGACAACCGGCTTGGACTCACCAGTAACCAAACCCAGATCCTGCATAAAAGCTGGCTCGGTCCAAGCCATTAACTCAAACACATTTTCATAGTATGAAAAAACAGCTTTGAGTGACTCTGGTGAAGGGGATTCCTGATATAGCCTCCCCCAAGAATTCACATTTCTCGGTGCAAAAGTAGTCTGTAGCAGGCCAATCAGAAACTGATACAAAGCCCCACGAAAATCTGCACGTACTGTCACAATATCAAGGATCGAATTATCCCGATCCGTAATCTGCCAGGGGGTGACTTTAACTCTTGCTCCATCCTGACGAATTACCGGTATCCATGAGTCACTAATAAGATTCACTTTGATCCTCCCTGATCAAATACTATCCAGTTTTATTGCAGCAATATTACCAATCCTTTTCATAAGGACCAGAAATTACATTCACCTTGATACTTGGAGGTCTCGCTATAAATATTTGATGGCCTATCGGCTCTCACTAATAGACATTCTAAATTTAATTGATTCTTCTCCCAATAAAATGATCTATCTCAATTAATAGGTATTTTTTTCGTTTATTGACCAGGGCTCTTCATTAATTTAGCAGTAGAGTAACTGTCCAGTTCATTAATATTGCCCTCCTATAGAGACCGAGGTCATTGTGGTTATTGGATATTGAACTCACGCCCCTTAAAGTGATGCTATTATTTTCACTAGCTCATCGAGGATTTTGGCTGCTTGGATTTATAAGGCTTATATTAAAAGTTTTAAGCTTCTATCAACGGCCAATGTAAACACCCCTTAAATCTTAAAGAATCTCATTAATCATGGCTTCAACAAACAGGCTTAATAAAAATAAATAATTCCAAAACAGGACCAAGTGGCAATCTTAAGAGATTTTTGAAAACGCTCTTAACTTTTATAAACTACGATATACAGACGATCTATCTAAGACATGTGGTTAAGACATTGCCCCCCCAGCAAGCAACACCACAAAATTAAGAAAAATAAAATTTATTCATATAATTGCATTATGCAACTATCAGGGAGTAGTGGCGCTCGAGCGCATAGAAAATAGCAGCTTTATTAAGCTCATGTTCTTATTAAGTGCCTAGCTAATTTGAGATACAACTAAAACCCAAGCTCTACAGCTCCATACCAAATATTAAGTAATTACTCAAAGATAGGGGGTCTCATACTTTTCTCAATACAAGGTAATTTTAGATTCTCAAAGGGTTTAACTTGGGTCTTATAATAAGTCCACAATCAGTAACGGATATTACATTGAAACAGAGTCCGACTATAGGATAGCCGGTATTTCTACCGGCACTATCAATCTACGAACTAAAATACCTCGTAAATATAAACTTCTAAATCTACATCTTGGATCACGTCCATATCACCCTGAATATCGACTGTTAAATTATCGCACTTGCCTTCTGTAATTAAGGTATTATCGATAGTTAAGATTACCTCTTTACGCAACTCTGAAATAGGTACGTTGGTGTAGATATTCTTGTTGTCCCTATCAGCTCCTATTGCAATTTTGCTACCATCCTCAGCAATACAGCTAGCTGTCATCCTGATGTCATAAACAAAATCATAGATCTTGGGACGATCCATGGTATAACAATTTTCTCTGGCGTATGAAGAGCGACAAATGACGTCTGGTTTAATTTCTCCTAGACCTGATACGATTGCGGTAATATCAAAGGTAATTTCCTGTCCACTATCACCGAAGATTTCAATATTTGCAATGCGCCGGGTATCTGAACTATGGAAAAAATCTGTAACACTATGCTTAACACCAGCAATTGCAACCACTTCCGCAAACAATGGGCTGGAGAGCAAAAAAGCCAACACCAATAACACAACTTTAAAACACTTCATTTTTTATCCTTAAAAAATTAACATACGCAGCAGCAGTATAAATACCCTTTTATTTACTAACAAGTAAGTATCGAACTCAGTCAGCTCAATTACATTGACGCACTATAAATCAAAGGATTTCAGCTCAATTATCATTTATGGCGCTGGCAATTAAACGCTGAACTTCACCCCTACTTTACTCTTAATAGAATGTACCGCGGTGCCATTTAGAAATAATCAGACTGGGGAGCTAATTTTACTTAGCTAAACAGAAGAGTTCGGGTTGCTCTCACTCCGAAGAGCACATTAAAGTTTGATTCTATCTGCTGACTTGTAAGAAGCCCCAAGTGCGAACCCTGCAAGTCCCTGGCATAGCTACATAATGAATAATGGCCTCACTTCTTGCAGGGAAAATTTACCTATCTATCATTGGGTGCTAGATAGCCACATACTGTTCGCTGAAGCCTGCCGTCAAACTAAATTATTGACTTACGGATTCTTGAAGTGAAAGTACAGTAACTAGTTTCCCAGCTATATTTTGCTCCGCCAAGACAATTGTGGAACTATGAGCAAGTTTGCCAAACTGAACGGCATAGCAACAAATTCAGCGAATATCCCGCAAAACCCGTAGAGCAACATGCATTACATCCCGCTCCTCAATATGACGGACAACAGAAATTTCATCTTGGGAATGCAGGTAGGTGTTAGGCCTTTGCCCAATTTGAAAGAAGATATTATTTCTTAACCTGGCTCGCACATGATCGGCGATCCCTTCTGCCTAAATCCCTTTTTGATAATTTCATCACTCTTCCACAGCTGCAGAAAAATTTCAGTCTATTCGAATCTCACCTGGTGTTTTTCAATGTGCTTTCTACCAAAAGAGGCACGCCTCCTACGAATAGCAAATTTATTCCTGCAACTTTTACTACTTCTGCTATAGGCAATCCCGGAGCCAGCGTTCATTGCTTTGCCTGGAATCGGCATCCACGCGGCCAATACTTTACTCCAGTAGATTTGAGCACAAGCACAACCCCTGGCCATCTGTTAGCCACTGGTCCTTGTCGCTTGGTTTGACCTGCTTGGTTTGGGCATTCAGAGCCATAGTGGTGTTACCAGTTTCTAAATTGAACCAGGTAGCACCAAATATAGCACCGGATGACAACGAACAAGAGCGGGGGGGCTGTACCCTCCAGATAGCAAAAAGCCCGGATTTACCGGGCTTTCTGGATGATTCCGAACTTCTTCGGATCTTGATGTGGTGCCCAGGGCGGGACTTGAACCCGCACGAGCATAGCTCACTACCCCCTCAAGATAGCGTGTCTACCAATTCCACCACCTGGGCTTAAAATTTACTGCTGTTCCTCATTTTCCTGATCAGCTTCAGACTCTGTGGAGTCACTGTCAGTGGGAGCCTGGGGAACATCACCAGATTCCAAATCTGCTTCGAGTTGCGGGATATCACTTTCGATTTCGGGCAACTCTGTAGCAGGGGCGCCCTGCTCTATTACAGCAGGTATTTGCGGCAGGTCTGCATCGACATTAGCATCGGCGTTCTGACGAGCCAAAAAGGCCAGCCCCAAACTGGTGACGAAGAATACCGTCGCAAAAATTGCTGTCAAGCGAGAAAAGAAATTTCCGCTACCCTGACTACCAAAAACTGTCTGTGATGCACCCGCACCAAAAGAGGCACCTGCTTCCGCGCCTTTACCTTGTTGCAGCAAAATCAAACCGATAATGCTCAACGCTGTCAGAACGTGTACGACTAATACCAATTTTTCCATTTTCTGGAAACTCTCTGCCGGGGTTGAACCAACCCGTTTTCAGTATTCCCTAATCCACCCGCTGTAATCTAGATTGCAGCGTGGCAAATTGCAGCGAACTCTTTCGCATCAAGCGAGGCTCCACCAACAAGGGCACCGTCAATATCAGCCTGCGCAAACAGCGCGCCGGCATTAGCGGATTTTACACTACCGCCATATAAAATCTGCACTTCAGCACCAATATTACCGAGCTGAGCACGGATAAACTGATGCACACTCTGTGCTTCCTCTGGAGTCGCAGTTTTTCCTGTGCCTATGGCCCAAATTGGCTCATAAGCAACAACAGCGTCTTTCCAGGCGTTTGTATCAATAAGATCACTTATCGCCGCAATTTGTGCAGTAACAACCTCTAGAGTACGCCCCTCTTCCCTCTCTTCAAGGGTTTCTCCCACACACAAAATGGGAATCAGGCCAGCCCGCTGAGCAGCAACAAATTTCTTCGCTACCAGCTCATTGGTTTCTGCGTAGAGGCTACGGCGCTCAGAATGACCGACAATTACATATCGGGCATTCCAGTCGAGCAACATGTTTGCAGAAACTTCACCAGTAAAAGCCCCTACGGGCTCCTGGCTCATATTCTGCCCGCCGACCCAAATGCTGCCTTTATCCTTCGCTACCTGAGCAACCAAGGGGAGGTAAGGGAATGGCGGACATACAACAACGTCGGAAGTCACTCCCTCCAGATCGAGGTCTGCAAAAAAATGCTCGGCAAACTCTCGGCTGCCATTCATTTTCCAGTTAGCTGCTACCAGCGGTGTTCGCATGTGTGCTCCTTCAAGGGGCGCAAATCTTAGCGACATTGCCGCCAACATACAACCAAAAATATACGACTTTACCGTATACCCGGCTCAGTCCAGCTTACCAAGCTTTCTTCAATTCGGAATCAGCTATTCCCTATCCGCTCAACCACGGAGGAAATCTGTTTTGCCAATTGTTCAACCAGTGCACTGTCGCGTCCTTCTACCATTACCCGAATCAGTGGCTCAGTGCCTGATGGGCGCAAGAGTACACGTCCACTATCGGCAAGCTGGCCCTCTGCATCGCTAACGGCCGCTCTCACGTCCCGGTGCTCAATTACACCATCTCTATGCCCCAGTCGCACATTAATCATGTGCTGGGGTAGCATTCTCATACGCGATTTGAGCTGATGCAAGGGCTCATTAAATTCACGCAAAGCACGAAGTACCTGAAGTGCAGCAACAATACCATCACCGGTGGTGGAGGCATCAGCACAGATAATATGGCCCGAAGATTCACCACCCAGCATCCAACCATTTGCAGACATTTTCTCCAGGACATAACGATCCCCGACTTTTGCCCGCTCAAATGGGATATTGCGCTCTCGCAAGGCCAGCTCGAACCCATAGTTACTCATTAGGGTGCCGACCACCCCTTTACACCCACCAAGGAACTCTTGCTGGTGCAAGCCGATAATAAAAAGCAACTGGTCGCCATCGACGAGTTCACCGTTACGATCCACAAATAGTACTCGGTCACCATCGCCATCGAATGCAATTCCCAAATCCGCTCCCTGTTCCAGCACTGCCTTCTGGAGCTGCTGGGGTTGGGTCGAGCCGCACTCAAGGTTGATATTCATTCCATCAGGACTGACACCCAAGGCTGTGACCTCGGCTCCAAGCTCACGGAATACTTTCGGGGCAATATGGTATGTCGCTCCATTGGCGCAATCCAATACGATCTTGAGCCCATCGAGGGAGAAGTTCCAGGGAGTAGATGCCTTGCTGAACTCGATATAGCGAGCAGCAGCATCATCAATTCGGTGGGCCTTGCCGAGATCCTTTGCGGTCTCCATAGGCAGGCTCAGCGCCGCCTCAATTTCCATCTCTATCTGATCTGGTAACTTGCTACCCTCAGCACTAAAGAACTTAATACCGTTATCATGGTAAGGGTTGTGAGAGGCACTGATCACAATACCTGCGCGCGCATGGAAAGTCCGGGTTAAGTAGGCGATTGCAGGCGTTGGCATTGGCCCAAGCAATCCCACATCCACGCCGGCATTTATCAAGCCAGCCTCCAGTGCGGCCTCAAACATATAACCGGAAACCCGTGTATCCTTGCCAATCAAAATACAGGGTCTGCCCGGACGCTTCTCGCCAGCCATTTTTCCCAGCACCTTACCGGCAGCATATCCCAATCGCAGCATAAAATCCGGGGTAATCGCGCCTTCACCCACTCGCCCACGGATACCATCAGTGCCAAAAAATTTTCTTTCCATAACTCTTCTCAGTAACGTCAAATACCGCTTTTTTATTTTGCGGAAAATACAGAAATTTCCCAGCGGCTCGGTTTAACTTTGTCAGTGGAACGGGTTAGCCTTCGCGGTCAACCATTTGTTGTAAGCGCAACACATCCACGGTCTCTGCGACGTCATGGACCCGCAGGATCTTAGCTCCTCGCTGCGCAGCCATCATGGCGAGAGCCAGACTTCCAGGCAGCCTTTCATCCACTTCACGTTTTAGCAGCCGCCCGATCATTGACTTGCGAGATAACCCGGCAAGGATAGGAATATTGGAGGGGGCCAGCTGAGATAAACCACGTAATAGTGCTAGGTTATGCGCATCAGTTTTTCCAAAGCCGAAACCCGGATCAATGATAAGCCGCTCGCGTACTATTCCCCGGCTTTCACATATCGCGATTCTCTGCTCCAGATAAGCGGCAACTTCCTCCACTACATTTCCATAGGAAGGCGCCGCCTGCATGCTACCTGGCTGTCCCTGCATATGCATCAGGCAAATTGGTAATCCAGTTTGCGCCGCAGCTTCTAAGGCCCCAGGCCGCTCCAAAGCACGAACATCATTAATTAAGCCTGCCCCAACTTCGGCAGCGGCCTGCATCACCGCAGGAGTACTGCTATCGACAGAAATTACAATTTCAAAGTTCGAGCTAATAGCCTCAACAACTGGAATAACCCGATCTAACTCCTCTTGTTCCGAAACCGGGCTTGCTCCTGGGCGGGTGGACTCACCACCCACATCCAGAATGGCAGCTCCTGCCATCAGCATCTGTTCAGCTCGACACAGAACCAGAGACAGGTCCAGGCTTCCGCCAGCATAGTAGCTGCCGCCGTCAGAGAAAGAGTCCGGTGTTGTATTCAGGACCCCCATAACAACAGGCTGGGATAAGTCCAGCGCATGTTTTCCACAAATAATTTTCATGTCAAAGATAAAAAAACGGAATGCCAGAGCGGAATAGGCATACGCCTTATCTCCGATCGGGCATTCCGTTAGTTATGTCCTTGTAATTCTGTTTGGAGCTCAATGCTCGTTCAGCGGGCCGCCCACGGTATTACTTTTATCGGCTTCGGTAGAAGCTTCATGAGTCTCAGTATCCGCTTCGCCGGTAGAGCTGTTACCGCCAGAACCAAAATTATTGTCCTGCCAGTCCCGCGGCTGGCGTACCTTACGGCGAGCCATCAAATCATCAACTTGCTCTGCATCCAGGGTTTCATATTCCATCAACGCATCTTTCATCGCTTCAAGAATATCCCTGTTTTCCTCGAGCAGTTTACTCGCTCGTTCGTAGCAGCTATCAATAATACGGCGTACTTCCTCATCAATTTCATTGGAGGTCTTACCGGAAACAGGGTTGCCCTGCCCTGGCTGTCCACTGTCATCCTCACCGTAGTGCAGCGGACCCAGTTTCTCGGAAAGCCCCCACTTGGTCACCATATTGCGCGCCAAATCAGTGGCTCGCTCGATATCGTTGGAGGCCCCAGTCGTTACGCCATCGATACCCAAAGTCATTTCCTCAGCGATACGCCCACCAAACAGAGAGCACAACTGCGATTCAATCGCACGCTTGGAAAGGCTGTACTTATCTTCTTCCGGTAGGAACTGGGTGACTCCAAGCGCGCGGCCACGAGGAATAATGGTTACCTTATGTACAGGGTCATGCTCCGGCACCAGGCGGCCAATAATAGCGTGACCAGCTTCATGGTAAGCAGTATTCACTTTTTCCTTTTCATTCATAACCATGGACTTACGCTCGGCACCCATCATGATCTTGTCACGGGCACGTTCGAACTCTTCCATAGTCACAGTGCGCTTGTTTGCACGAGCAGCAAACAAGGCTGCCTCATTTACCAGGTTCGCCAAATCAGCACCGGAAAAGCCGGGAGTCCCACGAGCAATAGTCTGGGCATTGACCTTGTCATCCAGAGGCACCTTGCGCATGTGCACTTTAAGGATCTGCTCACGTCCACGGATATCAGGCAGACCCACAAATACTTGACGATCAAAACGGCCGGGGCGCAAAAGGGCATGGTCAAGCACATCAGGGCGGTTAGTTGCGGCAATAACAATCACCCCTTCACTACCCTCAAAACCATCCATCTCCACTAGCAACTGGTTCAGTGTCTGCTCGCGCTCATCGTGGCCACCGCCCACACCGGCACCACGGTGGCGACCAACAGCATCAATCTCATCGATAAAGATGATACAGGGGGCCTGCTTCTTGGCCTGTTCAAACATATCGCGTACGCGGGAAGCACCCACACCGACAAACATCTCTACAAAGTCGGAACCTGAAATAGAGAAAAATGGTACTTTGGCCTCACCGGCAATAGCCTTAGCCAGCAGAGTCTTACCAGTACCAGGAGGACCGCACATCAAGACCCCACGTGGAATGTTGCCGCCCAAGCGCTGGAACTTGGTCGGGTCACGCAGGAACTCAACTAACTCCTGCACTTCCTCTTTTGCTTCATCCACACCCGCAACGTCGGCAAAGGTGGTTTTGATTTGATCTTCGCCCAACAAACGCGCCTTGCTCTTGCCAAAGGCCATTGGGCCAGAGCGCCCACCGGCACCGCCCTGCATCTGGCGCATAAAGAACATAAATACAGCGATGATGATTAGAATCGGGAAACTGGCAACCAACAGCTGCTGCCAGATACTGGGGGACTCCGGCTCACGACCGACGAACTGCACATTGCTGCGCACTAGCTCATTAGTGAGTTCGTCATCAATGATTTGTGGCTGGATAGTCTTAAAGCGGTTGCCATCCGCCTTCTCCCCGGTGATCACCAGGCCATCTACAACCACACTTTTTATCTGGCCCGACTGCACATCCTGAACAAAGTCGGAATAGCTGAGAGCCTCATCCCGTGACTGCGGTTTAAAGTTCTGAAATACCATCAGCAGCACCGCCGCGATGATCAACCACAGTACAAGGTTCTTTGCCATATCATTCAAAGGGATAGCCCTCTCGCTTTCGCACTCAAAATCCGTTCATCCGGCAACGCCGGTCACATCGACACTGATTCAAACCAGTATAGGTGCGGGGGTCAACAGCCCTGCCCCCGATCTTGGTATCGCTTATACCATATCGGGCGCCCAGACCAGAAATACACCGCTCGCCTCAACCGCCCTTAAAACCACGCGCTACCAAGTAGACTTCGCGGGAGCGGGGCCTGGAAGCACCGGGCTTACGGGTCACAACACTGTTGTAGCTGCCGCGTAGATCGCGAATCAGCTCGTCAAAACCCTCGCCCTGGAACACCTTGGCAACGAAGGCCCCGCCGGGTTTCAGAACCTGGCGAGCCATATCCACAGCCAATTCCACCAAATACATGGAGGCGGGCTGATCCACGTCGCGTATCCCACTCATATTGGGGGCCATATCGGAAATCACAAGGTCTGCCAGATCATCACCTAAGTGTTGCAGCAGCTCATTGAGCACTGACTCCTCGGTAAAGTCGCCTTGTACAAAGTCCACGCCCGCCAGAGGGTCCATAGGCAATATGTCAGACGCCAAAACCCGGCCTTTGTGCCCCACCAGCTCCATTGCGACCTGGGACCAGCCACCCGGCGCCGCTCCCAGGTCGACAACCGTCATGCCCGGTTTGAACAAGCGGTCCTTATTGTGCAGCTCCTGCAGCTTGTAGCTGGCACGGGAGCGGTAGCCCTCTTTTTGGGACTGCTTGACGTACTGGTCATTAAAATGTTCACGCAACCAACGGTGGCTGCTCTTAGATCGGCCCATCAGGTACAATGCCTACAATCACTACAGCTTAATTATAAGAGCGGCCACAGACCGCGCATGTCCCAAACGTCTGCTGGTGACAATCGAGGTCTGTGGCTGCTTCCACATCGATATCCACAAAGTGGTAATGGAGTATTGTATGCCTTTAACCGCCGACCGCAAAAAAGCTCTTCGCTCTCTCGGTCACAACCTGAAACCCGTGGTGACTGTAGCCGGCAATGGGCTCAGCGATGGCGTGATGGAAGAACTGGAGCGTGCGCTTGAAGATCACGAGCTGATCAAGGTCAAATTAATGATTGCCGACCGTGAAGTTCGCCACCAGATCGTGGGCGACCTCTGTGCGAAATCCTCCTCGGAACTGGTGCAAGAGATTGGCAAGATTGCATTGATTTACCGTGCGGCGCAGAAGCCGGATGTTAAGAAATCCAACTTATTGCGTTAATTTTTTGGAGCGGCAAATGCCGCTCCAAAAATCACCTCGAAGCTATCAATACCCTGCTAAACCAGCGAAATTATTGCCTTTCCCTTCCAGGCTCCAGAACTCAACTAATATCCTACTCTGCCGGTGAAGGATCTGTATTATCAGGGATATTATCCCCATCAGTGTCAGGATTAATGGGGTTTGTACCCAGCTCAAATTCCAGGGCATTCGTCAGGCCATCACCATCGGGGTCTTCACCACGATCCTC
>NZ_AQYJ01000023.1 GCF_000380565.1 Microbulbifer variabilis ATCC 700307 | reverse complement strand
TAATAGTTCACTCTGACAGGGGTGTGCAATATCGATCGCAGAAATACCAGGATCTCTTGTCCGAAAGCAAGTGCAAGCCGAGTATGAGTCGCCAGGCTAACTGTTGGGATAATGCGGCAATGGAATCATTCTTTAGCAGGCTAAAAGTCGAGCTGGTCTATGCCGGAACATTCGAAAGCGAAGAGTAAGCAAAATCTTAGGTGTTTGAATACATTGAGATTTTCTACAATAGGGTTCGTAGGCACTCTGCATTGGGCTATGTAAGTCCAGCAGAGTATGAGCGAAAAAACGCATAGTTAGAGTGTCTACTTTTTGTGGGCAAGACCAACGTAATTGAGATATGAGAACTATTATCCCTCTAATCCTACTTTCTAGTTCTGCATTCGGTGCAGAATTAACCTTGAGTAAAGAGCAAGGCTATGTCGTTCCTGACGGTAAAGTTTGGATTGTTAAAGATGCACCGGTCATCGATTGCCGTGTGTGCACCGCAGATGTCTATCTGCGAGATGAACTTAACAATATCCAAATTAGTGGTGTTACATTTAGCGGGGAATTAAATTTCTCGTTCAACAATGAAAATAACGGTGAGATCAGAATGTATTCTGGCACAGAGGTCTGGTTAGGAGATAGCCGTAGGTTATTGAAAATAAGTGAAGAAGATCTGTAAACGTATAAAAAGGCAAGGTGAAATCGTTCCGCTGCGCTCCACTGGACGCGCTACCGCGCGACTTTGCTTACGGTGTTATGTGTCAGAAGAGTTATAAAGACATGAATGGAAAACCAGAGCTAATCGCAATAGATCATGATAATTATCATGCTCAGCATATCGGAACTACCAAAGACGGGTTACAGTTCTTCCTCACAACTCCTTTTGAGCCTGGTATCGCTGAATATATTGCGTTATTCAAATTTGATGCTTTGGGTAATTTAGTAGATTCAGATATTGAGCCTTTAGGCCCCAGAAGTTCGTTCTCAGTAGATGAAGCAAAGGCAAAGTATTCATCTAAATTAGAAAGCCTCGGAAATATAAGTTTAGAGAGAATTGAAGTTAAGCCTTTTTCTGTAGAGTTGAATGGAACTAAATTCGGGTTAATTGCTATAGAGCCTGAGGACGAAGATGATATTTGGTCAGTAGAGTTACTGCCTGGTAACTACATGGCATTTTTTGAGCCATGGGATAGTGGTGAGTATGACACGTAAAGCGCATAATAAGCGCGTGAACTTCATTCCAGCTCTGCGGGCTTCCACCGGACTGGTCACGCTTCGCGTGTCCAGCCGATTACGCGGGCGTTAGATGTACTCGAAGATGAATGGTATTGACCTAAAGTCCGCAGCAGTAATGATTACTTTTTGTCTTCTAATTGGTTTGGGCATCCAGTACTTCACGGGATTTTACTGGCTAACAGCAATGTTACTGGTAATGATCGCTGTTTTGATTAATGGCCTCATCATCTTCAACGAAGATCTTGATGAAGGAGGGTTCGATCATCAAGAAGGAGTGACTGATACACCTGAAGCCAATGCTGAGCACAGTAAAGCCAATAAAATCCAAGTGGCAACAATAGTTCTACTTATCATAGGTGCAGTGTGGCCTTACATTTAACAAACCAATTAACTACGCGCCTTCGGCGCCCGACAGCTTACATTCCACTTCGCTGCATTCCAGCTGCGGGTTATTGAGGCGTCAAAAGTTATGAAAACTATCGCAGCATTTATTTTGTTTACTCTATCTTCTAGTGCCTCATCAGATCAGGCACTTTCAACAACCGTCAGATCTCTATTAGAGTTTGGGAGTACAGATAGCTTCGTTCACGTCGGCAACAGCACACAGGCAGAATTCAATAAGCGGCGAAGTATTGCCTCATCATGCGCCCTCAACATTCTAGAAGGTGATGCCAAACAACCAATAGGCGATGGTAGCGCTAGCAATCGTGCTCTGATTATCTGCCCTGGCTTTAGAACTCTCGGCATTCGCTTAAAACCTGAAGAGTCAGGAAAATACCATATTTTGGGTTACTGGTCCCGATAAGCTTTTAACAAGTTACTACATCCGACCATCTACACTCCGCTCGCTTTGTGTTGTACGCTACGCTAGCAAAAAGCGACTCCATTCCGGCGGCGGCTGAGCAAAGCGTTAAGGGGCAGAATGAACAACACCATAAAAAACGTATTTTTCTTAGGTGTGACTCTATTAGCTGGACTAGTTTCGTGGGTTTGGGTCGAAATATCGAAAAGTAATGAATTGATCGCAATAGCGAATGATCCTATAGCGTCTGCTAACCGTGGTTTTGAAGAGGCCCTTAGTGACTATCGTCAGGATCACAAGCAATTTGTTGAAGTTTACATTCCCGGCGAAGGGTACAAAGTCCCAGGGATTTCGGAGTCGGCTCTCAAGGGTAGCCTACAGGATTTTGCGCCCAATACTTTCCTTATTTGTGGCACCGGGCTCCACTATAAAAATTTTGCGCTAGACATAGGCAGCCATGAATACAATAAATACTTTGCTCAGGCATACAATGCGAAGCTACTGGAGCTATTAGCCAGTGAGCGCCCTTAACAAAGCCGGGCAATTTGCTCTGGGCCTGCGGCCCTCCGCGGGACAGCTTACCTTGTGCACATTTTGCGCAAAAATGGGAGCACAGCGACCTGCGTAAAATGTGCACAAGGTAAGCTGCCCCTACCGGCGGCGTTATTCACCAATGGGTAAGGTTCAATGAATTTGCTATTCGTTTG
This sequence comes from Microbulbifer variabilis ATCC 700307, assembly GCF_000380565.1. GTDB lineage: Bacteria > Pseudomonadota > Gammaproteobacteria > Pseudomonadales > Cellvibrionaceae > Microbulbifer > Microbulbifer variabilis. Next base: position 340,650 of record NZ_AQYJ01000023.1, on the reverse strand, counting down.
CAGCGAGAATAGATTGAGAAGCCCAACTGGAGAAGAAGTCTTTTCTCAGTATGATGGCATCAATGCTATTGGTTGCGGCACAAATAAAGATGCAGAAACAACTATTAGCGGCGATCTTATTGAGTGGGCTGACATAATCTTCGTTATGGAGAAGTCTCACCGCAATAAGGTAATGAAAAAGTTTAAGGATTTACTAAAGGGTAAGAAGCTAGTTTGCCTGGCAATACCTGATAACTATGACCGGATGGACCCAGTGCTTGTCCGTATTTTGGAAGATAAAGTCTCTGTCCATGTTCGTCTTCAGAAAAATGCATAACAAACGCAGGCACAATCGCCAGCAAGGTGGCTGGATGTCGCTGACGCTCCGCCTGTGCTGCAGGCGTTAAGATCTTATGAGATATATAGACTTAGAATGGAAGCATTATTTCAATGATGAACCTACAAGGATTGTGTCTGAAATTGGCATAGATGACTACGAAGCAAGGAAATTGGAGTTCTTTCATGATGGTTCGGTTGGCTTTGCTTTCGGATCAACAGAAAGCCTCCATACGAGGTTATGGCACTGAAGTCGTACTGCCTTTTGAAGAAATAAACTCCCAAGATGGATTTCGGGGAAAAACAATATAAAAAACAATTCGAGTTGCTTTGGCATGAGTATGTGCCAAGTAGCTCTTAACAAGTTCAAGCAGGTGACGCCAAAAATCGGCGCGCCTACTAAAAAGCGTTAAGCTAATTTATCTAAAGGAAAAACTAATGTTAGAAAACCCGTACACTCCGCCGAGCGTAGATTTAGATGAGAGCAGCGAATTGCAAAGGTCGATTTGGTGGAAGATATACTTCTTCTTAATTACGGTTTTGTCGTTTCTTGGTTCTTATTCTTATATTGTAGCGGAGAATTCAGGTATTCCTGAATACCTAAGTCTTTTTAGCTTAGTTATTGCAACTGTCGGATTGTTCGGTTACTGCTTTCTTAAACAAATACTCTTTCCAAAGTTCTGGATGATGTTTTTAGTTCTATATTTTATTTATGGGATTATTTACATGTTTATATCCGAGGTTGATTTAAGAATGGGTATGTCTGAAAGTGAATTTCACATCTCTATAGCTATTGGTTATATTATGTCACTTCCAGGATATTTTGCTCTCTTTAGTTATGGACGAATCAAAAATCCAATATGGTCCAAAGCTTAACAAATTTAGGCAGTGCGGCCGCATTGCGGCCCAGATACACTTCTTGCACTGCAGCCAAAGGCATTAAAGGTAAATCAATGATCAAATCTATTTTCGTATTAGTTTCTCTAAGCATAGTATCTGGCTGTGTTGGTTTGGCTGTTGGTACTTATGGGAAAAACGAATGGGCGAGAACAGAATTCAGCTTAGGGAAAGAGAGAAATCAATTCTCTTTCGAAAAGAGAGCTTCGCCTTATTCAGAGGTTGAAATTGTTGAGCATTGGGGTAGTCCTGATTCTGTAGATCAATTTGAGCAATGCAAAGTACTCATTTATAAAGATGGAACCTCATGGGCGGGTGCAGGAGCATTTATAGGGGTAGTACCGGTTCCTATCGCGGTTCCAACTGGAACGTATAAGAATCGTTTTTATCTTCGTAACAATGCAGTTGTTGGCCTAATTCAAGAATATGGGGAAGTAGATCGTGCTGTTGGCTATACGTGTGGTAGCAATGAGTGCGCTGCTAGCTCTGGAGAAAAGGTTAATGAACCTGAGGTTGACGCTAAAGTGGCTGTAACACATTGGTGTGCCAAGTCCCTTTAACAAACGCAGGCAGTATGCTGCGGGCGTTATGTTTCACGAGGCATCGAGTAGATGACGCTAATTGGAAGTAAAATGGAAAGTGACTTTCGCAAAGAGTTGATACGATCCAACGACGCAATCCAAGAGCCTGACTCAAAACTTCGGAAGGTATTGACTGCCAAAGGCCATAACACTAAAACAGCGTATGTTCTTCACTGGATACCAGAGCAGCTCGAAGATTTATACACAGTGTTAATAAGTGGCTCTTACCTAGTTGATGTAGAGATCGCCAAGTACGACAACTCCAAACCGCCAATAGTGGAGAGAAGCGAATTAAAATCCTACATGCACGGGCTAAGTAAAAGTAATCAAGTTAGGTTAGCAGTGGCAAAGGACTTAGCATGCACAATAACTTAACAAGTTTAAGCGCCTACGGTGCAGGTGCTAAAAGCGTTAGTTGCCCAAGGAGAAAAAGCTATCAATTTGTCAGATCAAGAAAAATGCTTGTTAGTAGAGTTAACCGATTTTGGAAAGTCGCTTCCTGAGTTTATCTCTGAGATTCATTCTGATAATCTTGAAATGAGCCTAGTAGCTAAATTTGAGCTGGCTATTGAACTTTTAATTTCTCTAAATTCGAAAGGCTTGCTGGCTCTGTATCAGCTAAAGCCGGACTCGAAGGTTCCGTATTCACCAGAAAATACGAGGACTTTGGATGGGCCTGACTTGGTAGAATTCATTAATGATCCTTGGAATTGGTCAAACTCATATTCAAGAGATCGCAATTGGCAGTATGAATTAGCACCTACTGTCCATGGGGAGTCTGTTCTGGATGATATATTTCGGCTAAAAAAAAACAACTAACAAGCGCCGGTGCAAATACGCGCTTCGCGCTTTGGACTCGCAACAAGTTGCTCGCTTTTTCGGCAGACACTAAATAGCCTATGAAATATTTATGCACCCTGATAATGGTTGTTTTTCTTTACTCTTGTGAGTTAGGTAATGAGGGGCCAAGAAGAGTTGAATACTGGAAGGCAGAAATAGAATCTATCGAGTCACGTAGGCTGGAAATTGGTTATCTAATGGTAAAATACAAAGTGTTTGAGCCTATTTTTAACTCTTCTGAAAATACATTAACGATTGTAGACTTTGGTGAGACTGAAGGTATTGTCTGTAGTAAATGGCACTATATCATCACATTCAAGGCGGACTCTAAAGGGGTAGTTGCTAAATCTACAATAGAACAGGTGGGGACATGTTTGTAGGCCAGCTATTTAACAAAACCAAACTGGCTTGCCCATCCCCTTCAGGGCTGGGCTGGGCAGTCTACGCGGCGCGCTTCGCACGCAAACGCTCTGGCTGCCCCTATTGGCAACGTTATATCTCTAGGAAGCTAAGATGCAAAGAAAAATTCTGATAGCTTTGTTTTTCGTCTCTTGCTCCGCAAGCGGCGCCACATTTGAAACGGATTTTGTTGAAGCCGCCCATGAAAGAATAAAGAAAGCGGTCACATATGATGGTCGTTATATTTCAATCCCATACCCTGGAGGGGATGTTCCAGAGAATATAGGCGTATGCACTGATGTAGTTATTCGATCCTACAGAAGACTAGGAGTGGACCTTCAGGTTTTGGTCCATGAAGATATGCGCTCTCATTTTAGCTCTTATCCGTCGAATAGAATTTGGGGCCTAAACAAGCCAGATAAGAATATCGATCATCGCAGGGTTCCTAATTTACAGGCATTCTTTAAAAGAAATGGCAAAGAGCTTGCAGTTTCAAACTCGGCAAATGACTACAAACCAGGAAATATAGTAACTTGGATGTTGCCAGGTAACTTACCTCATATAGGTATAGTCACCGATACTATTCATTCTGAATCTGGAAATCCTATGATTGTCCACAATATTGGGCGCGGTCCTGAGCTTGAGGATATGCTATTTGAGTTCAAAATAACCGGACACTACCAGTATGTCCCTGAGAAATATAATAGGTACAGGCCATAAATCTACAGCCCTTCGGGCCTCCGCGGGACGGCTTACCTTATGCACGCTTTATGCTGGTCCCTCCACTCCCATTTTCGCGCAATAAACGTATAAGGTAATCCGCCGCTGCCGCGGGCGTTACGTACCTCAAGGAAATTATGCTACCCACCACATATAAAGTAAAAGATATTGGAAATGGTGCTTTGTCAGTCATGGCAAAGCCTGTTTCTGGCGAATGGATCGAAGACGAATTCCAAGGACTTGCTCGTCTAGGCATTGATAAAATTGTGAGCCTTCTAGAATTATTCGAGCAGCGCGAAGTTGGATTGGAATCAGAAGAAGAACTTTGCCAAAAGAATTCGATAGAGTATGTTTCTTTTCCTATACCCGATCGAGGTCTTCCAGTTACAAAAGATGCGATAGAACTAGCTGATCAACTTCTACATGAGATTTCATTAGGTAAACATGTCGTAATTCATTGTCGAGCAGGCATCGGTCGCACTGGCATTATTGCCGGTGCGGTACTGGTAAGATCGGGCCTCACTTCACAAGAAGCGCTATCACTCATATCTCAGGCCAGAGGTGTTCAAGTACCCGATACAGAGGGGCAAACAGAGTGGTTAGGATTGGTTTAAAGTGTTGCTAAGCAACAAGTGGATGATGTTCGTTCCAGCCACAACATGGCTTCCACCGGACGATCCACGCTTCGCGCGGTCCGCCCAATACCCATAGCGTTTTACTTCAATCAGGGAAAATAACAATGAAAAAAATAATATCGATAATTTTCGCTATTCTGGCTATTTCTGGATGCAAAACTACGTCCGTAAAAAATGACATAGATGCAGCGTTTCAGATTGCACACTCAGAATACTTAGGCAAAAAGCTATATGATGCTATCCGTTCGGAAGATGGAAGCTTGCCCTACACGAGTAGAGAGCAAGATCTTTTAGATATGTCTAAAGATCTTGTGTGTGACGGAAAGTACAAGGCTGTATCTGTAATAGATAATAAGTTTGAAACTGAAAATATATATTTTGTGTTAAGCCCAGAGAATGATTCCGGTATTCAATTTGGTCGTCACTTGAAATTCAGATTCAAACTAGGTACAAATGATATTGTGGATGTGTCCCCATCCACAAAAACATGCTTATTGGTTCATGCTGAGGGGGATAGCATCCCCTTCTCTACACACTTTATTTCAAACGTGCCAACTGAATTTCATGTGTTTTTGAGCCTTCATCATGGAAAGCCAATTTATGTAAGTACTTCTACCGGCCTATGGAGTGTAGAAGCGGGGAAGGCTAGCTTGGTAAAATAAGGCGTAACAAATCGCTGCAGACTGACGTCTAACTTTATGCACTCTATACGCGGTCGCCTCGCCCCTATTTTTGCGTATAAAGCGTCCAAAGTTTGCGGCGGCTGAGCGCGGCGTTATACATTTAGAGAGAATAATATTTGAAAAATAACGTAGAGCTGTTGCAGGAAAAGGAATTAAAACCCAAGATCAAAAGACTGAAGCGAAAGAAGGTTCTTAATGATCTCGGATCAACTTTAATAACTATTTTCTTGTTTCTTGGTATGATTCTGTTTGCTGTGTATGGGCAATGGATTCTTGTTGGCTCTCTAGCAATATTATTTTTCGTCTTTTCAATTGGTATAGTCAGTGATTAACTTGACGCAAGAAAAACAGTACATCAAGGAAACGCAGCAGACAGCCAATTTTACGCACTTTTTGCGCAGTCGATTACGGCGTTATGCGGAGGGAGAAACAATGAATAAAGGAGTGACTGATACACTTGAAGCTAAAGCTGAGCAAGGTAAATCCAATAAATCCAAGCGGTAATAATGGCTCTACTTATCATTAGTGTAGTGTGGTTATATATTTAAAAAATCAATTAACTACGCGCCTTCGGCACCCGACAACTTACATTCCGCTTCACTGCGCTCCAGCTGCGGGTTATTGAGACGTCAAATCTTTAGTCGTAATAATTATTAAATACTTATGAAACATATTTCGCTCTTTACATTGTTGTTAACAATTCCACAACAATCTTTAGCGAGTAATTATCAAAATGCTAGCTTAGATCGTATCGTCACTACAGATACTGGGACAACAATATTATGGTCCTCTACTGGCCGGGGGGATGCTGCAATCAATTCATGTTTAACGGGCACTGGAGTTTTTGCTTTTGATTCAAAAACTGAAGGCGGAAAATCATTGCTTTCAATTGCTCTTGCAGCTTATATGGCTGAAAAAAGTTAGTGTTTCTACAAGTGACTCGGATTATCTTAATGTTGTCGGATTGGCTGCTGTAGTGAAGCGTATTGATATCCATAAATCATCGTATATTATGAACAGGATTTAACAAGTTTAGTAGCATGGACCCAAAAACTCCGCTTGAACTTTATGCGACTACATACTCACACAAAACCCGGACTTCATATTCGGCCACATGCAGAAGGCATTAAGTTTCACATGAAGAGAAAGCCTAGAGTACTGAAGAAAATCCATAGGCGCTGGTTGGAGTTAGCGATTATTGATCTTAGTCAAGATCCTACATGGCGCGAGCGACTTTTTAACTCAGAGTACAATAGCGAATTCCCCATTGATTCAGAAAATTGTGAGGGGTTGTGGCAACCGGCAATCAAAGCCCTTGGTAAGTACGGCCTGGAGTATACAGTTAGTAAGGTTCCAGAAAATCAGGTAGTTGAGCCTTGGTTGGCAGAGGATGGTCTCGCAGTATTTGAGTTCAAAGCTAAAAAATTCCCTACAGTGTGTATGCAAATAGGTAACAACCCTGATGTTATATAGAGCTAACCAAACACTTAACAAAGCCAAGCGCGCTCGCCAGCAAAGCTGGCTGGACCTACACTCCGCAGCTTCTCTGTTCCATTTCGACCCATGTTGGTGGCGTTATAACTCTCGAGGGTGGATGTGAAACTTTCAGAGTTAGTCGAGTCGGCCGGAATACTTGAAGAGGTTTCATCATATGGGCCCCAAGAACTGCCTGGCGAAATAACGCAGATATTGCTGAGGTTTGAGCACTCGAGTTGTGTATTCTGTGTAATCGATGACACGGATGAAATCTATCTAAAGAGTTTCGAGGAAGGCTCTTTATTGGCTGAAAGGACTTCCCCTACAGTGTTTCACAAATGCATAGGGAATAAGCTAACTTGGGCTTGGGAAATGAGGAATAATCAAGGCTATTCTGATGCTCTAAAGTTTGAGTTTTCTAGCGGGGTCTCTGTTGAGTTAGTTGTCATGGCGTCATCGATTAAGCAATACTTAGTAAGTGAGTTATAACAAGGTGCTGCTGCAGAAAATTTACTCGCTGGCGCTCCCAAATTACCGCAGAGCACGGCGATAGGCAAAAACTGGAGTTTTACACATGAATACAGAGCTTGGTAAAGCAGTACAAGAAGCAGAAACAAAGCTACGGAATGCGATGTTGGATTCTGATTTAAATGCATTATCAGCGCTTCTTGCTGATGATTTAGTTTTTACAAACCACCTCGGCCAATTGCTTACCAAAAGAGACGATTTATCGGCACATGAATCAGGAAGGCTTGATATAGAGTCAATCAATATTTCAGAAAATAGTATAAAAATACTAGGCAACACTGCTGTAGTTACCGCTCGAGTACAAATATGTGGAACATATGATGGCAATCCAACTAACGGAGATTTCAGGTTTACGCGTATATGGGCCAATCAGGATAATAGCCTTCAGGTTAAAGCGGCTCACTCATGTACCGTTACCTAACAAAAGGCTGCAACACGACCCGGCCCGCAATCCCGCCATGCTTTGAACTTATAACGCTTTAGTGGACAGTAAATTTAGTATCCACTAAAGGGGGTCCTTATGGGACAAACTTAAAGAAGAAACTATTTCCAATACACATCTGAGTTCAAATAGGTACTCGTTAGGTTGGCAAATCATAATTATATCCAAGTCACCTATATTTCCGAGGCATTAGATATACATCCGGTCCTGATCTATCGCTGGCGCAAGGAGTTTAATGACGGTAAGTAGGATGAAAAGTCGAAAGTGAAAAAGAGTAAACCGGTCGGACCTACAAAAATAATCTGCATCAGAACAGTCTTGAGCCAAGGAATGCACTTGCAAAAATTCGGAAATTGGAAAAGCAACTCACTCAGCGTAAGAAGGAAGGGCCCCGTGCCGAGGCCCAAGAGTTGGAAGATTACAGTGTCTCTTCCACAACACTGAAAGATACAGCGCGACTGGCGCGGCGGCCATCGGCGCTAAGCGCTCGAATGGCATCTACTTTCTCTGCTGGTGTCTCGGATGTGATGGGGCGCCAGGATTCACCATCATAGTATTCGGTGACCAGCCCTGGGAGGGCCTGGGCAACTTTTAGATATCCTTCATCATTCAACGCCCCAGGCACCGGGATGCGATACCCTACCCCGGTAAGATCCAGCTTGAGTAGCTCTTTGTGCCCCACCGCGGCAGCAAATCCTCTCCAGTCCGCCTCCAAAGCGGCAACATCAACGAGACCACTCTCAGCAGAAAACTCCTGCCCCGGGACCGCATCCAACTCCCAGGACGCCTGGTGCCACGCCCGCTCGGCCAGGGCCAGCAGCCGCGGGAATATCATATATTCCACCTGCGCATCGGTGCGCACCACTTCGCTCCACAGATTACCTTGTATACCGCGTACGCTGTTGGCAAAGCTTTCATCTGCCGCTTTCGCCGACCAGGCATTGCCATCGCGATCAGTAGATACTTCTGCCAGTTGGGCCGTGACCAGGGGGGCGTAACTGAAGGTCTTACGTGTGTCGGTATGGCGTGACGCCCAATAGTAACCAAGCTCCTTCGGATCGACCTCGTAAGGCATATCGAAGTACAGAAAGTCGGAGTGAGACTGCACCACGTCAAATCCGACGGCGGCGAAATGCGAGCTTTCATCACCACCACCCCAGAACAGCGGGGCCCAGGAGTTGACATAGTTGTTTTCTGTCGCGAGTTCCTCGCTGGCATCTTTTACAGCTTTAACACCGTCATTCCATGCGCCGAGCGTGGGAATCCCGGTATCATGGACCAGAGAGGCAACACGGCGCGCGTAGTAGCTACCCAGCTCCGAGATGTCCGCAACCGCGCCACTGGCAACCAGCTTCTGGCACTGAGGGGAGCCCGACCACGGCTGCTTGCGAGCACCAGCGTCAACATCTCCTTTGGCGGGGTCCTGCCCTGGCGCATCTTCAAAGCTGTCACCGGCGAAAATATTGACGGCCTCATCGCCACCGAAATGCCAGCTTTGCAGCGGATAGCCTGCGCGCTCGTGCATCGCCTGCACCTCAGATATCACTTTGCCCACAAACTGGTAAGTGGAGTCGATGCAGGGGTTAACGTAGCTGTCGTCGTAGAACTGGACCGACAGGAAACGGCTGTTGTCTTCTGCATCAATCAGTCGGTAGCGCGCAGCCGCTTCCGGATCTGATTCCACCAGTCGGCGATAACGCGCCTCCATCGACACAACCGCAGCCCGGGCATGGGCGGGCATATCGAACTCGGGGATCACCTCGATATGACGCTCACCGGCATAGCGAACAATCTCGATGTAGTCCTCGACACTGAAATGGCCGCTGCCATTGTTATCCGTATTAGGGCCAGAGCCCAACTGAGGCAACAGACACTGGTTCTCCTCCAGGTCGAAACAGCGGCGAGAACCAATCTCAGTGAGTTCTGGCAGACCGGGCACTTCCAGGCGCCAACCTTCGTCCTCAGACAGGTGGACGTGGAAACGGTTGAGTTTATAAGCCGCCATCTGGTCGAGCAGCTTGAGCACCAGCGGTTTGGTATGGAAGTTACGGCCTACATCGAGAAAGAGCCCGCGATGGGGGAAACGCGGCGCATCCTCAACCCGGGCTGTCATCAGCGTGCCGGCGCGTACATTGATCAGGCCAAGTAATGACTGAAGTCCATAGAAGGCGCCCGACTGGTCCGCGGCGGTCACCAAAGCGCCTGTCTCACCCACCTCAAGCCGGTAAGATTCTGCAGTATTCGCAGACAGCTTTGTATCGATCACCACTGATACGGGATAGGCTCCAGCGCCTTCACCAACGAGGCCAAAGGCATCCAGACGCTGTTTTATAACGTTGAGGGTCGCGGTCGATAACGCCCCCCCATCTACAGAAAGACCCGCACTGATATCAACGGCAATACCACGACTTTCGAGCTTCAGGGGCTTGGGGATAATACGGGACTGCCACTGATCACCTTCCTGAACACCACGCCGGGAGAATTCCTCAAACCGACTGGCTGCGGTTGCCAGGACATTGGCATCCGTGGATGCCCGCTTCCAATTATCGGAGTGGTTTTTCTCAATCGGCAGAACCAGTTCGGCAATGCTATTGGAGTCGGTGGATTGGATAACCTGTGCCTGTCCGTTCGCATCGACGGTAAACAGGCGCGGCATAAAGTCGGATTCGAACTGGAACCAGTACTCGGCGAGAAAATCCAGCTGCAGCGTCTCCCCTTGTGCCAGCCCCGGGAAATGGGCCAGAGGTACCAAACGGTGCAGATCTCCCTTGACATGCTCCAGGCGCAAATCGTCACGGTTCATCAGCGCCAGGGTACGGCGCACACTGTGGAAGTAGAGACTCCATTCCAAAGCACCCGGTGCCAAAGCGGCCTCGCCGGCGTTGGTCAGCGATATCCGGTAGGTCGAGCAAATTGCCCCGCTACCGCCTTCGCGCTTGCAACGCTCTGCAAGTTCGTCGCCGGTCGCCTGGTAGTTGGTGAGCACTTCCAACTGCACCGAGAAATCTTCGGCAATCTGCCGGGCCGAACCCCGTTCCGGATTGTCGTGCCCACCGCAACCCGTCAGGGCGATCGTCAATCCCAAGGCCAGGGAAAAGACTGAAATTCTTAGCTTGGTCTTATTCAGGGAGGGGATGGCGCAAAGCATGGGAGTCCTTTTCTATTTGTTATGGCACCAGTGATTGCAAGGTCCACAATAACGAAAAAGACAACGCTGTCAACCAGTGAACTTGCCTCACGTACAAGCGGTAGTCGGCCGGGTAGATCTCAGGCACCCGTTAATATTGCCGAAGCAGACGCTGCAGCGATTGCTACCACCAGAAGGGCTGGGTTTCTCAATAGATTGATTGGCTTCATGTAGGCTTCCATTTAACTTTGTTATTCCTGCGCCTCCCTTACCGGCTGGCGAGCTGGTCGGTGAACCGTAATGATCACCACCGGTAAAGCCCCTGCTTAAGGCAGAAAAGCAACCTACCAGTACCACTCGTTTTCTCCCCTTGATTCAGGTTGATCACACCGTATCTCCCCGGGGACAAGACGCAATGTCTTGCCTCAGTCATATTCTCTTAATGTTCCGCTTTGATCGTGATACGGGTCTCATATCAACTCCAGTGGCGGAACTTTCATTTTAATTGTCTTTACCCCGTAGTAATTCGTCCCTTTCTGCATTGCGATTCCCTATAAGCGATGATATTTTGACAGCGATGTCATTTTGGCAATCGCGTCACCTAACTGCCGATGACCAACAACAAAAATAACTTACTCAAGGTGAACCCAATGAAACACTTTCTCGCGCTCGGCAGTCTTGCCGTGGCGATCTTTGCCGCAGGCCAGGCGCATGCCGTGGACTGCACAGGCCTCCCGGACTGGGATGCCGCAACCGCCTACAACGGCGGTGCAGAAGTCCAGTACAACAGCAACGCTTATCGGGCCAACTGGTGGACACAGAACCAGAATCCGGAGCAGTTCTCCGGCCAGTATCAGGAATGGACGCTGCAAGGCGCCTGTGAGGGTGCTGTTGACCAGCCTCCAGCCGGCTCCATCACCGCCCCCACCAACGGTATGACATTTAGCGAAAATGACAGCGTTATCATTACCGTGGACGCGAGCGATGATAGCCAGGTCGTCAGTGTGGAATTTTTCGTCGATGGTAGCGCTATCAGTACAGATACCAGCGCACCCTGGCAGGCCAGCTGGACCGCCGTTGCCGGCAACCCGGTGTTGCGCGCACGCATAGTGGACGACACGGGACAGGACGCGTTCACCACGAATGTCACCATCACCGTGAGCGGCCCACAGGCCCCGGTCATCTCGCTCGACAACCCGATAGACGGTACGCAATTGGATACCGGTGCGACTGTATCCCTCACAGCCAGCGCCAGTGACGCAGATGGCAGCATCACTTCGGTAGAGTTTTTCGTCGACAGTAACAGCCTGGGGAGTGACACCAGCGCACCCTACGCGATCGAGTGGACAGCGACCGAAGGCAGCCATGTCCTGTACGCAACGGCCACCGACAACGATGGCCAAAGCACTCAATCAGACTCAGCCAATATCAACGTCACCACACCCGATATCCCGCCAACCGTAACCCTGAATAATCCTGTCGACGGTAGCGTGTTTGATGAAGGCACCAGTGTCAGCATCGCGGCCACAGCCAGCGATACAGAAGGTGCGATTTCCAAAGTGGAGTTCTTTGTCGCCGGGCAGAAAGTGGGCGAAGATTCCAGTGCGCCGTTTAGTATCGATTGGGTCGCCACTCCCGGCAGTGCCTCCGTTTTCGCGAGAGCATTCGATACCGCTAACCAGTTCACTGACTCCGCGCCGGTTTCAATCACCGTAAACGGTGAACCCGTAGCGGGTGACTTCCCCTGTCGTCCCGATGGCTTGTTTACCAGCCCCGGGACGGCACCGGACTACTGCGATATCTATACCGCAGAAGGCCGGGAGATCATGGGGGCCGATCATCCGCGCCGGATCATTGGTTACTTCACCAGTTGGAGAAACGGTGCCAATGGACAGCCCACCTACCTGGTGAACGATATCCCTTGGGACAAGATCACCCACATTAATTACGCTTTCGCCCATATCAATGACAGCAACGAAGTATCCGTTGGCAATACCGCCGATCCCGCCAACCCTGCCACCGGCATGACTTGGCCCGGCGTCAGTGGCGCAGAGATGGATGCGGACTTCAGCTATCAGGGCCATTTCAACCTGCTGAATAAATTTAAAAAGCAGCATCCTGAAGTGCGCACCCTCATTTCCGTCGGTGGCTGGGCAGAAACCGGTGGTTACTTCAACGAATCTGGTGATCGTGTTGCCAATGGTGGTTTCTATACCATGACCACCAATGCCGATGGCAGCATCAACCATGCCGGCATTGAAACGTTCGCCAACTCCGCCGTGGACTTTATCCGCCAGTATGGCTTTGATGGCGTCGATATCGATTACGAATATCCCACCTCAATGAACGATGCCGGCAACCCGCTGGACTTTGGCATCGCCAATCCGCTGCGCGGTTCTCTCATGAAATCTTATGTGGAGCTGATGCGTGTATTGCGTGAAAAGCTGGACATCGCGGGTGAGCAAGATGGCACCCACTACATGCTCACCATCGCCTCGCCGTCCTCCGGATACCTGCTGCGCGGCATGGAAACCATGCAGATCACCCAGTATCTGGACTACGTCAACATCATGACCTACGACCTGCACGGCGCGTGGAATGAATATGTGGGCCACAACTCCGCACTGTTCGACAACGGCGAAGATCCGGAACTGGCCGCCGCGAGTGTTTACTCCACTTCCCAGTATGGTGGTATTGGCTACCTGAATATCGACTGGGCTGTGAAGTACTTCCGCGGATCCATGTCCCCGGGCCGAATTAATATCGGTATTCCCTACTACACCCGAGGCTGGCAGGGCGTGAGCGGTGGCAACAACGGCCTGGGCGGCTCTGCCGCACTGCCAAACCAGTCCGATTGTCCGACCGGTACCGGCGGCTCTGCCAAGTGCGGTTACGGTGCCATTGGCATCGACAACATGTGGCACGACCTGGACGAAAACAGCGTGGAAATGGGCGCGGGCTCCAACCCTATGTGGCATGCCAAGAATCTGGAAAATGGCATTCTCGGTTCCTATGCCACGGACTACGGGCTCGATCCAGCAGGCGACCCGGACGATGCGTTTGTCGGCACTTACGTACGTAACTACGATGCCGTGTCTGAAGCGCCGTGGCTCTGGAACAGCACCAAGAATGTGTATATTTCCACAGAAGACGAAGAGTCAATGGACGCGAAGGTACAGTACGTCATCGACCAGGGTGTCGGTGGCATCATGTTCTGGGAACTCGCCGGTGACTACGACTGGGATGCCGCCAAAGGCGAGTACTATATGGGCTCCACCCTGACGACCCTCGCCTACGACAAATTTGCCAGTGCAGTGCCCTATCGCGAGCAGCGCAGTGATCGCGTAATCCCTTCTGAAGCGATCGATGTGGGTATCGAAATTTCCGGATTCAAACTCGGCGACCAGAACTACCCGCTAAACCCCAAGCTGTACATTACCAATAACACCGGTGGTGTGTTGCCCGGCGGTACTGTATTTGAGTTCGATATGCCGACGTCGACATCCAACATCATTACCGATCAGAGTGGTGCCGGTCTCGAAGTCATTGAGGACGGGGCCAATTCCGGTGGCGGCAATGTCGGCGGACTCGAGAACGAATTCCACCGCGTGCGCTTCGCCCTGCCGGGCTGGCAGGATCTTGCCGATGGCGAGACCTGGGATATGACCATGAATTACTACCTGCCCGTTTCAGGCCCTCAGGCCTACACAGCCACCGTGAACGGTACAACGTACGCACTGGCATTCGAGCATCCGGAACTGCCTCTGGCGACGCCTGCGGGTAGTGGCGACGGCGGCACTGGCGGAGGCAGCGGAGGGACCAGCTGCGCCGACGCCGGTATCGATACCAGTGGACTGGTGACCTATCCACAGTGGCCCTCTGGCGATCACGCCAGCGGCGGTCAACAAATCATTCATGATGGCAGCGTATACCGAGCAAAGTGGTGGACAAATTCGGTTCCAGGAAGCCCCGATGGCAGCTGGGAATTTGTCTGCAACGTGAACTGAGTTTTAGCGGGGGCAGGAAGCCCTCCGCTGTTACAACAGGATGTTGCCAATTTCTCTCTGAAGACGTTACAGGTTATTACTCCTGTACTTGCCCCGGTCTCCGGGGCCTTTTTTTTTGACCAAGGAATTTTTCTCATGCTCGTAAGCGCAACTTCCCGAACTGCACGCACAACAATGACCGCCTCGCACTCATGAATCCTGATACGGAATCAAGCGGTAGCATGCAACAACAGACCAACTACTCTCCCACTAGCCACAGGCGCTTGGCATCCGTCGATGCCTTGCGTGGCTTTGATATGTTCTGGATTATTGGGGGCGAATCCCTGTTCGCCCCGCTTCTGTCCCTGACCGGGCTCGGTGCTTTTGCGTGGGGACAAGCACAGATGCAGCACAGTACATGGCATGGATTTACCCTGTATGACCTGATCTTCCCACTGTTTATCTTTCTTTCCGGAGTTACCCTCGGTCTGGCCAATAAAACCTTGCGGGGCCAGCCACCACAACAACGCCAGAGCGCCTACAAAAAAGCGATCAAAAGACTGCTGATTCTTGTGGGTCTCGGGGTGCTTTATAACCACGGCTGGGGCGCAAGTGTTCCCCCCGACCTGTCCGAAATACGCTATGCCAGTGTTCTCGCCCGCATTGGCTTTGCCTGGTTCTTTGCCGCACTGATTGTCTGGCACTGTCGCCCCATCGCCCAGTACCTGATTTTTGCGGGTATCCTGCTTGGCTACTGGCTCCTGCAACTCGGACTGGGGGATTTCAGTATCTCGGGATCAATTAACGCTGCGGTAGACCAATGCTGCCTGCCGGGCATCACTTATCAAGGCAAGCCGTACGACCCTGAAGGGCTGCTGTCTACCCTGCCCGCCGTCGCCAATGCCCTCGCCGGCGTTTTTGCCGGCCGCTGGCTGCATCTGCACCGAGACCAGCCAGGCAAACTGCTCAGGGGATTGTTCCTCGCGGGTATCACCCTATGCGCACTCGGATGGACCTGGAACCTGGTTTACCCGGTGAATAAAGATTTATGGACGGGATCCTTCTCCCTCGTCACCATTGGTTGCAGCCTGCTGTTCCTCGGTTGCTTCTATCTGATTTCGGATATATGGAAGTGGCGCGGGTTTACCACTCTGTTTGCCGTGATCGGTTGCAATGCCATTCTGGTGTATATGGCAAGCAGCCTGGTGAACTGGACCTACACAAGCAAAAGCCTGTTTGGCGGCATTGCCTCTGTATTTTCTTCTGCGGATGCCGGGAACCTGGTGATTGTTATCGGTGTGCTGGCGGTACAGTGGATTATTCTCCACTGGCTTTACCGTCGAAAACTGTTTGTCAGCCCCTAGGGAGCCTCCATCAGGCTTTGCTCCACTCCCTGCTTGCGACTTCCACAATCAAAGTACCGGTCATACGGGATAAAAATACTGCTACTCATATTTATCAATACCCATAATTACAATAATTCAGCGACAAAAAAAGCCGGGCAATGCCCGGCTTTTTCCGTTCAACTTCGATTAGAAATTGTATCGTGCTCCCACAACGAAGCGACGGCCATTTTCATACAGGGACATGAGACGATCTTCATATTCGCTGTACTCTACGACCTGCTCATTGGTGAGGTTCACTGCTTCCAGAGTGATCTGTGCGTTGTCAGTGACGTTGTACGAGAAGCTCGCATCCAGCTGACCAAACGCGTCATTGGACAGCGGGTTGCCGTTCCAATGGAAGCCCTTGCTCCACTCCGAGCGATAGTTGTACATCATCCGCGCACCGAAGGTATCGTTTTCGTAGTAACCCATCAGGTTAGCCATGGTATCGGAGATACCAACAACACTATCGGAACCAGTATCGGTGTAGGTGTAGTTCGCCTGAACACCAAAGCCGTTGTCGAAGTCGTGCAGCACAGCCAGCTCAACACCAGCGACCAGGCCACCATCACCATTCACCTGGCGACTAAAGTCAACGTCAACCCAGGTAGCAGTCTGTTCATCGTAACGCGCTTCGGTAAAGGTCTCCTGAGCCAGGTAGCTGTGGTTCTTTTTAATAAAGGTCGTTGCGGAGAACGCAGACACATCACCGTAGTACCACTCGTAGGAAACGTCTAACTGGTCCGCCAGGAACGGCTCCAGCTGAGGGTTACCGGCCTGCCCCTGGGGGTCCGGTGCATTCAGAGCACCAAAGGTCTCGAACGGAGAAATCTGGTTCCAATTCTGACGAGCCATAACACGGGCAACCGCAGTACGAATCACCATATCGTCATTCAGGTCATAAGCAATGTTAAAGCTCGGCAGGATTTCGCTGTAGTCGTTATCTTCCGTGACCCAGGCCAGGTAAGACGGATTCAACCAATCGCGATCAACCGTTTGGAAGCCCCAGGAATCGCTGCTGAACTCGTAGCCGGAAGAGGCTTGCTCAGTAGATACATAGCGCAGACCGAAGTTACCGCGGTAGTTGTCACCCTCGAAATTCGCCTGAACATATACCGCAAAAATATCTTCCTCCACTGCCCAGTTATTGGCCAGCTCGAGAGAGCGTGCGTAATCGGCGCTGACACCGTTCAAGCCAGCAAACGCGATTTGCTCCATCACGTCACGCATTTGTGCCAGTGCGGTGGTGGAGTTACCACCGGCGGGCGTATCAAAACTCACAACGCCGCCAGAGTTCAAACCACAAGAAGATAAAGTCGGGCAATTTGCGAAGATATAATCAAGGTATGAGCCAGCGAGATCCTCGTTGCCAGTCATAGTCTCAGGACCATGCCAGCTGTATACGATACGCTGCTGGGTACGCTCGGCGTTGCGAACCTTGACACCTGTCTCGATAGAGGTAAATGCACCCGCCTCTATCGGCAGCTCGAGATCTACCTGGAAGTAGGTTTCTTCATCAGTGGTCGGGCGCTCACCGCCCCAGATCCAGCCAGCGGCATAGGCATCTGCATCACTAGGCGCAGGATTGGAGTCGAGAGATGGCGCGTTCAGGTCAAACTCATAGTCGCCACCGGACCAACCATACTCCCAAGAAGTCTCGCGATAGGTACCGCCCTTGGCAGAAGTATTACCGGCAACAATATCAACGCTGAATGCATCAGTTACATATTCGGCAGTCAGGGTATAGGACTGAGATTCAGAGGAAGATACGCGGTTGATCCAGTTCACAACACCACGGCCATCACCAGAAATCTGGGAAGCCACAACACTGTTGCCACTCAGCTGACCATTAGTTGCATGATCGACCGCATTGTCTCCTGCGAATACCAGCCAGTTGGCATTCATGTTATCCGCGTCCATGCTGGTGTCCAGCACGTCCAGAGTCAGCTGCAGCTCGTCGGTCGGACGCAGCTGAGCAGACAGGAATACAGTTTCGCGCTCGCGCTCCTGAAAGAAAGTCGGGGTACCCATGGTACCGGGAACCATTACGCCAGGAGTGGCTTCGTCGGTCCAGGACAGCACTTCAAAACCGGAACGCTGAACAGTGCGGTCCTGCTTGGCCGCAGATACCAGCACACCAAAGGTTTCGCTATCGTTCTTCCAGGAGTACTGGCCAGAGATGCTCGGGTCATACTCTTCCGAAGTTTCGGAGTAGATGCTCTCTACTGCAATCGCAGCCTGACCCGCGTCGAGATCAAGAGGGCGGTGAGTACGCACGTTAACGGTACCGCCCAGGGAACCTTCGTCCTGAGAAGCCTGCGGGCTCTTGGTTACCTCGAGGGAGGAGATCAGAGTGGAAGGCAACAGGGTAAAGTTGAAGCTGCGAGACGGATTATCCAGAATGAACCAGTCAGCAGTACCGACAGATTGACCGTTCAGGGTTGTACGGTTGTAATCTGGACCCGCACCACGAATAGAGACACGTTCCCCTTCACCGAACTCGCGGCTTACCGCCACACCCGTGATACGGGATAGAGATTCAGCGATGTTTTTGTCCGGGAACTTACCGACGTCTTCCGCAGAAATTGCGTCGACAATTGCACCAGCATTTCGCTTGGTGCTCAAGGCATCCTGGAGAGAGCCACGAATACCGGTTACAGAGACTTCCTCAATAGCTTCATCCGACTGGGCAGTCGCCAGCGGAGCCATCAGGCCACCACTAAGTACAGCTGCACTGATAGACAGAGCGAGTTGATTGCGCTTTAGCATCGATTTCCCCTTCCTTGCTTATTATTTATATGAAGGTTGTGAGTAATTTTTTTTATTTCACCTCGTACCGCAAAATGATAGCGCTGTCATTTAAGGTTATGATAGCGCTGTCATTCTAAATAATCGAAGATACACAGGATTACCCGGAATTGCTACCGTCTTTGGAGTAAAAAAACCTTCGGTCCGAGCGATTGATGTAACGACATTCCGCACCTCGTAGATACCAAAACCCTTTAATTTAAAGCCGTTAGCTCAAGGGCGGAAAATCCGGGGGGCCGTTCCGCAAGCTTCATCCACATCAAATCCAGCACTTACTTACGCTACTCACGGCGAATTTCCGGTCATTTCTGCTAGGATGGCGGACAGACCAACGGTGCAGCGACAAGCGCCGACGAAACAGTTCAAGGACCAGACGGCCCCATGAAAGCCACCATTAACGACGTCGCCGCGCATGCGGGAGTATCCATAAAAACCGTATCCAGGGTCATCAACAACGAGCCCTCGGTGCGCCCCGCAACCAAAAAGAAGGTCGAGGATGCGGTCAAGGCCCTGAATTACCAGCCCAACCTGGCCGCCCGCAATTTGGCCAGCTCCCGGACATATACCATCGCGTTTATTTACGACAACCCGAACGCCTACTATGTGATCGACATGCAAAACGGTATCCTCAATGCCTGTAAGGCCAGGGGCTATGAGTTGCTGATCCATCCCAGTAACTCCAAATCGGCATCGGTCCACGATGAACTGAAAAATCTGGTCGAACACTCAAAGGTGGCCGGACTCGTTTTGACTCCGCCTTTTTCGGAAACACCTGCCGTGATCGAGACACTCCAGGATCTCAACGCAGACTACGTACGCATCGTTTCCAAAACCGCGGATGTAAAGGACCAGGACAACTGCATTCAGGTAGACGACTCTGCCGCCGCGTTTGATATCACCCGCCACCTCATCGGGCTCGGCCACAAGCGCATCGGCTTCCTCTGCGGTGGAGAAGAACACATTTCTACCCACAGTCGTCTTGACGGGTATCGGCATGCCATGAAGGAAGCCGGCCTCCCTGTGGACGAATCCCTGATTCTCAAAGGAGAGTACTCGTTTGATTCCGGCGTTCAGGGTGCCAAAGCATTGCTTGGTACTGACAACCCACCCAGTGCCATCTTCGCCAGCAACGATGAAATGGCGGCCGGTGCACTCTTTGCCGCTCGATTAATGAACGTCGACATCCCGTCCCAGCTCTCCATCGTAGGATTCGAAGATAGCCCTTTCTCCAGGCAGACCTGGCCGAAACTGACAACCGCGCACCAGCCCAACAACGAAATCGCCAAGTGTGCTGCCGCACTCGTGCTGAGCAAAGCGCGCGGTAAAACATCCGGTGAGAACGCCAGCGCCAGCAAGGAAGCGGGTATTCAACGTGAATTCACTCCCGAGCTCGTCGTACGTGATTCGAGCGGAAGCGCTCCGGGCAACTGATCCTTCCAACTTTTACCTCCCCCAAAAAAAGCCCTCCTTTAAGGAGGGCAGGTTCACGCGAGCCAAAGGGATACAACGACGAGAATCAAACTGACTGATGCAACATGCAGCGGAATTATTTCCAGCTGCGTATCTTATGCCCTTTCAGGGCATAGAAAAGGATGAACAGGTAGCACGGCAGCGCTACCCAGTAGCCCGTGCGCACTTCACCGGCGATTTCGGACAGAGGACCGAAACCAAAGGTTGGGATAATGGCCCCACCGGCAATGCCCATAATCAACAGCGCAGACCCCTGCGCGGTCAGACGTCCAAGACCGTCCAGGGCGAGAGGCCAGACGGCAGGCCACACCAGTGCGTGCGACAACCCCATCAGGGCAACGAAAGTGATGGTGTCAGGGACTACTGGAGCGATACCACTCCACCCCCACAGGATATCGGCCAGTAAAGTACTTTCCTGTGAACCAAACAGCACACCGACCACACACAGGCTGCCAGCCACCGCCGACCCGAACAAGGCTTGCTGCTGGCTGATAAAGCGTGGAATCCCTACAACACCAATGGTGTAACCGATCACCATAAACACCATGGTGTAGGACGTGAGGGCGGCGTAATTGGACAAACCAAGACCTTCGCCATAGAGGCCGATGGTGTCACCCGCAATAACCTCGACACCAACGTAGGCGAACAGCGCCAGAGAGCCGAGTACAACCTGGGGGTAACGCAGAATATCGAGGAAGCTTCCCTCAGATTGGCCAGCGTCATCTTCGTCGATTTCCGGCAGGCCGGAAAACTTCACCAGTCCAACCAACGCGAACAGCGCAATCGCCATGTAGATGTAAGGCATGATCAGGCGGCTGGAAACTTCCGCCAACTGGGCTTCCCGTTCAGCCGCAGACAGTTCGGCCAGTGATTCACTATTGAAATCGGTCAGGCCAGACAGCACAAGCGCTGTAAAGGCCAAAGGTGCGAGCACACCCGCGCTTTTACTGATAATGCCCATGATGGCGATACGCATGGCCGCGCTTTCAGCAGGCCCCACCTTCACCACGTAGGGGTTTGAAGCCGTTTGCAGAATGGTCAGGCCAGCCCCCAAGCCAAACAGAGCCACCAGGAAAACCAGGTAGCTACCGGTTTGCACAGCCGGAATAAAAATCAGCGCAGCGACTGCCATGATCGCAAGGCCAATGGCCATGCCATCGCGGTATCCCGTTTTACGCAGGATAAACGACATGGGCAACGCCATGACGGTGTAGGCAATATAAAACGCAAAAGTAACGAACAGCGCCTGGAATTCTGTGAGATCACAGAGCACTTTCAGGAACGGCATCAGCGAGCCATTCAGCCAGGTCACAAAACCAAAAATGAAAAACAGCATGCCGATAATTGCCATAGGCAACAGGCTGCTGCGCGTCTCTCTTTGAACACTAACGGCGGATTCCATAAGAAGCACCTTTTATATTTATTGTTGTTTGAACGTATTACGAAAAAAACTTCAAATGCTGTGAACCTCCCTGCCCGAAATCCAGGTCCTGCGTACCTGCAACTCGCTATCCAGTAAAATCATGTCTGCCGGCGCACCCACTGCCAGTCGGCCACCTTCCACGCTGAGGAACGTCGCCGGATAAAGGGAGGCCATTCGCAGCGCTTCCTCTAATGGCACATCACACCAGTCTCGAATATTTCGTACGGCACCGATCATATCGAGGTGAGAACCTGCCAGCTCTCCGGTAGTCGAAGTCAACTTGTCACCCTCGCGGGTCACCACGCGCTCAAATAAAGGAAAGCTGGTCTCTTCACTACCGACTAGCGACATGGCATCTGTCACCAGTATCAATTTCCCCCGGGGCTTGGCCTTCAGAGCCAGGCGAATTGCATCCGCACAAACATGATGGCCGTCAACAATCAGACCACACCACGCATCGTCGCTGATCAACGCCGTTCCGACCACACCCGGTTCCCGAGACTGGAACGGCGACATCGCGTTATACAGATGGGTAAATCCGCTCGCCCCCGCTTCCAATGCCGCAGCGGTTGTCGCCCCATCGGCATTTGAGTGCCCAAGACACACATGCACGCCCAGCGACACCAGCTTGCGGATATCCTCCAGCGCAACATTTTCGGGCGCCAGCGTCACGACTTTTACACCCAGGTCGTCACGCGCGTAAATATCCAGCTCTGCCTGACTGAGACCTCGAATAAAACGTGCTTCATGGGTACCCTTTTTCGGAGTACTGAGATGCGGCCCCTCAAAGTGCACACCGATAATGCCGGGTATTTTTTTACGCAAGGCGGTACTAATCGCGTCCGCCGCACGCTGCATGACTTCAACCTCATCAGTGATGAGTGTCGGCAACATACCCGTGGTGCCAAAACCGGCATGCGCACCGGCCATCTTCTGCAACGATGCCAACGTCGGTTCATTGTTTAATAATGCACCCCCACCACCATTGACCTGAACATCAATCAGGCCCGGCGCCAGGGTACCGGGCAAGCGCTCCGCGCCAGAAGCCGGTACATCACCACCTATCGCAGCAACTCTGCCATCGGCATTGATTGAGACCGGGATATCATTGAGAACCCGCTCACCATCAAACAAACGCTCTGCCAGCAACACCTGAACCACGCGCACCCCCCCTGCTCTAGCGGTCAAACTCAGACCGTCTGGGTGACTTTTTTCAGACCTGCCGGCTCGTCCGGGTTAATCCCACGGCTGACAGCGATATGCGCTACATCAATATAGAAACGCTGCAACAGAGGTAGCGGAGCAACGCGTGGATGTATGCCTTTTGCAGGCACATGCAGATTAATCAGGGTGCCACCGCGACGGATAATATCTGCGATTTGTTCGCTATGCGCCTGATAAGATTCATCTTCAATCGGCACATTGATCACGGTCAGCTGCTGCTCAACCAGGGTTACCGGCCCATGTAAGAACTCCGCACTGGAAAAAGGCTCTGCATGGATATTGCAGACTTCCTTCAGCTTCAGCGCCAGCTCGCGGGTAATGCCATAACCCGGTCCACGACCCAACACAACCAGGTTTTTCACCGCAGCGAGATCTTCCGGACGCAGTTGGGTCTCCGCGGAAACCACACCACGTAGCGCCTGCGGCAGTTCAGCAACAGCCTTCAGCATCTCTTCGTCTTGCTTCCAGTTGGCTACCAACTGCAGCACCGCGGATAACGTCGCCAGATAGCTTTTGGTCGCTGCGACCGCTTTTTCCGGCCCGGCTTTCAAAGGCACCATCAAATCGACGATATCTTTGATCGGGGCCGATTCATCATTCACAAAAGCGACGGTATAGGCACCGGCCTCTTTAGCCATCTTCGCCTGAGCCAGGATGTCAGGACTACGGCCCGACTGGGAAATGACGATGACTAAGGAATCTTCCAGCTTGAGCGTGCGCCCATAGACACTGGATACAGAGGGCGCCGCAGCGAAAGTCGGCGTACCCGTCTCGATTTCAATCAGATATTTGGTAAACACGCCCGCATGATCAGAGGACCCACGCCCCACGATCATGACAAACCGCGGCGGTTTGTTGCGCAGGCGTTCACCCAGCTGGGCCATTACCGCAGCATTACTCTGCAGCTGTTCTGCAATACAATCCGGGGCTTCACGGGCCTCGGTTTCCATAATTGTCATCGCCATGACCTGTCTCCCTTAACGGCTCCAGCGGGAAAATTCAATTCCGTACCAATCTTTTCAATTATCCGAACAATGCTTTTTCATCGGCATCGATAGGACCTGCACTGCCACTCGCCGCCTCGGCAACACATTGGCGAGCAAAATAAACACAGCCAAACTCCGGCGGGTCCAGGGCTTCCGCCACACGCTCCACAACATGCGGAGCCATCCACTGCTTCAGGCGCGGTGCAACGCCGCCGATCAGGGAAAGCCGTGGAGCATTCATTTCAAATAATTTATCCGCAAGGTCACTGATGTAACTTGCACCATCACGCACGATCGCCAGCGCAACCGGATCACCAGCTTCCGCATATTCCACCACCGGCACTGCAAGGCGCGCATAATGACTGGAGGATTTTCCACCAATGCGCTCAAACACTTGCTGGGCATCGGCACTTTCCAGCGCTGACAGCAATTCATCTTTCAGTCGGGAATCTTCAGCGAGACCATCGAGGGCCAGAAACAAGTACTTGACCGCTTCCATCCCCATCCAGGCACCGCTGCCCTTATCGCCATGGGGAAACCCATGGCCGCCCAAAAGGCGAGCCTCACCATTGACCCAGGCGTAACCGCAAGAACCGGTACCGGCAATAATGACCGCCCCATCACCACCACGATGCGCACCAAGGCAGGCCGAGTGCTGATCAGTGGTGAGGAACATCTGTTTGAAGGGGTGCGCCCAGGCATCCATTTCATTGTAGAGGCTTGGCATATTAACGCCCGCAAGACCAACTCCGGCGACGAGTTCACCGAGCGCTTGGGGCGGAAGGCCTGCATCAGAAAGCGCAAGCGTGGCGGAGCGCACAATCGAATCTATTGTTTGCGCATAACCGTGGAGTGGATTCGCGGGGCCTGATATCCCTGTGCCCAACACCCGATTGTCACTGTTGAGGATTGAAGCACGGCACTTACTGCCGCCTCCATCGATACCGATATAAAGAATTTCCCTGTCTCCCAACGCAGCCATCAGAAACGGCCTCTAAGAATTTGTATTGTTATGTACTACATCCGGGCTTCCCAGTCCCCCGGAAGTAACGCCAGAAGAGCAATAAACGCTCCTGCGCTAACTATTTGTAGCCATACTACAAGATTGATGACAGCGTTGTCAGCAATTTTTAAAAATTTCCTGTCTGCATACCGCCGCCCCCCAAAGGTCAATTGGAACACCTTAACTGCAGGAAAGTGTTATTCCCTCCTAAGATGGACGCCCGTCACATTCGGCTCCCAAAAGGAGGTCAAGCTACTGTCCCGCTATGGCAATCTCTCCAACGCAGAGGCAGAACACGTGATCGAATCTGTTCCCCCTGCTCCCAGGGGAAATTACCTGCTTATTGAGCCCCAGCAGGCGCGACAAAACCATATTGCTACACGTTATACTAATAAATATGTATAGATATTACGCAGCTTTAACACTTAAACAAATCTAATAAAATTATTTCTGCACCTATATTTTTGGCTATTTACGCTTTGAAAAATTTCAGTCACACATAAAAATGGTCACTTAAATTAGAACCCTTCAGCGTTTCTCACGTTAGAACACAAAAAACAATAGTAGTATTGCTACTTGAAATATTTCCCACGCATCAATAGGAAAGATCTCTCAATAACCTAATTATCTTACAGACTTTTAAAATATTGCTGTGGGATCTTGGTCGGCATTCTATTCGTAGCAATAGTGTTATTTTCACCCATTATCTAAGTTAGAAGCCTTCTGGTACGGTAAACACTATTTGAAATAGGCTGCACCAGACTGTCGACCAGAGACTCTGGTTTAACAGTTAGCTTTGGGCAAATATCAACCGTAGTGACTTGAATTTGTTATTTTTGTATACACCTTATTGACTTTTCATGCTATCCATATCAAAGATCAAGAGCAGCCGCACATATCCACAGTAAAAAAATCGCTAACTTATTGATTTTGAATGATTTACGCCTGTGATCAAATGCAGCTAAATATCAGGATATAATTCAGTCGCGATATATCCACTAGATTAATTTTCCACCAGTGCTGGCTAACATACTGATTTATATACTTTTTTCTGGCTAGAGAAGCCTTCTACTCTTGGGGTATATTGACTGGTGATATAATGCAGCTGCTTTTGAATACACTGTTATGTGCAAGGAGAGTCATGAGCAATCCTCCTAGAGAAATTGACGGGGCTAGAGTTATAGAGTGGGCGTGGTCTGGTTCCAAGCCGTTCGGTACTGTTTGCTTTCCAGATGGAAAGGTTGCTGCAGAGATATTCGGTCTAGCACTTTGTAAGTATCCCAATAGCGAGATTATCTACCGTTTTAGTTGTGACTCTGATTGGGAGTCGGAGCAAGATTCTGAATACGCATCTATTCAAGAGGCCAAAGCTCATTTACCCTCTCAATATCAAAATGTAGTGGCAAATTGGCAAAAATATGACTAGGCACATAACAAGGCGCAGCAACGGACTGTCAAACCTGTCACTTTTTGTGCAGCTACGCCGCACAAAAACCGCCAGCTTTGCCAGCCGCTGTGCACGGCGTTATGAGTAAATCAGCACGAGCCAATGAAAAGACAAATTTGCATTATTGTTATGGTCGTCAGTTGTCTTTTTTCTGTATCTTGCTCAAAAGGCACTGATAGCTGCGGGAGAAATTCAGACGCGGCCGTCTGGGCTCGCTCACTTACAGATGAACGTTTAGCATTACTTTTCAGTGATTTCGAGAAACTAGCGGCTGATGAAAATGTACGGCGTGTCTATAGTTTTCACGGTGAAGGCGAAGCAATGCCGCCAGAATTTGCTGACTTGAAAATCATAAAGCTGCGCCCTAAAAGAGGTTATATCCTCGTAAGTGGCTGTATGGATCATGGTGTAGTTATGAGCTTCAATGGGTTAAACCAGCCAAACGAGGTTCAGTCAATAAAGCTCTCTTGGGGAGAGGTTCCTCCACATAGTGGCTCTGAAACAATTTGGAGCAAGTAATACTCATAACAAAGCCAGGCAAAAAGCTCCGGGCCTTCGGCCCTCCGCGGGACAGCTTACCTTGTGCACGTTTTGCGCAGGTCGCTACGCTCCCATTTTTGCGCAAAACGTGCACAAGGTAAGCTGCCCCTGCTGGCGGCGTTAGTTGCCAATGAACATAGAGCCACTTAAAGGATTAGATGCCATCAGTTTCGGTGCTTTGTTAAGTGAAGCTCGAGAAATATTTGGATTCCCTGATGAAATAAATAATGAGGGTGGAGCCGATGGCGTCAGCTCTGAAATATGGCTGTACCACAATATGGGCTTAGAACTGTATTTTAATCCGGATGAAAAGTTTAAATTGTGGGGAATAAACATCACTTCACAGGAAGTAACTCTAGAAGGAATCAAACCAGTAGGACTGACAGACATTGAGCTAAATTCGATTTTTCCTGAGCTTATATTGGACGTTAATGATCGCGATTATAAAGAATACAATTATACCGGTAAAGAAATTGAGTTCTGGCTAAAAGATGATGTTGTTACCATGGTACGTGTAAATTCAAAACTAAGTGGCGAATTCAATGAGTAAATTAGAGGCGACAACTAACAAGGCGCTTAAGGCGGACTCATTTTCATTGCTTCAAATTTGTGCTTGAATAGCACAAATTCAAATCAATAAAAATCAGCCGCTTAGCACGGCGTTAAACATCTAATGGATATTATCGAGTTGCATGATTTGATCTCTGAGGTTATTGAAAGTCTCCCCGAACAAGAATCTAGAGAGCTGATTGCCCTTTGTGATTCTTTAGAAGAGCTTGGCCCTAATGAATGGAGTATTAGGATTGCGAAATTCTCAAACAAAATGCTCCTAAACAATATTGGCGATACCGAAAAACTACTGAAGCTAGAGGCTGAGGCAGAGAATGCCGGCTCCATCGAGATCAAACCAATCTACCTGTTGTTAATTTTAGTTCTAGTGGCATTGGTGGTGTATTATGTTTAACAAATCAATGAACTACGCGCCTTCGGCGCCGGACAGCCTACGCTACGCTCTGGCTGCCGGTTATTGAAGCGTTATAGGGCTAGAAATTGAGCCAAATTCACAAAGACCAAAAATTAAGTGTATATCTGTGGAAATTCATGGTTTGTCTTTTTACTTCAAGCTTGATTCCCATGGCATATGTACTTTGGGCAGTTTCACCAGGGTTAAAGGGAAATTGGTTTGGTGTTGCTGTGGTTTCAGCAGTTTGTTCAGCATTATTGACAGCGGCTTTACCGGTAAACAACGCTCGTTACTATGTCCCAAGTAGTGTTGTGGTGGGTGTGTTATTTTATGGGATAATTCAGGGGTACTTATTATACAATGGGGCCCCATAACTAGGCCAAGCAGGCTCGCCCAGCCCCAGTGGGGCTAGGCTGGACAGCCTACGCGGCGCGCTTCGCACGCAAACGCTCCGGCTACCCCTGTTGGCAACGTTAACTGTTGTAAGAGACAAATGTGATATCTGATAAATTCAATAGAATTGAAAATCCAGACTGGGAGCCTGATGTTCTTGTGCAGATATGTCTTTCCGGTAAAGATATCATCGTAAAGAATGGATACCGACCTCATTACAGGGTTAAAGCCGACTACCTCACGACTACAATTCATTGGTTTATTGATGCGGGGATTGCGGAACCTAACAGGCGCACTCTAGCGTTTGTTAAATTCATCACGCCAGAGGCATACCCAAAATGCCTAGAGACTGGTGCTCATCTGGAGGTTCGAGAAGGCTCAAGAGTAGTTGGCCATGCTGAGATACAGGAAATATATAATGAGCAATTACGCAAAGGCAGCTAACAATTACAGGCACGTTGCTACGGCCCTTCGGTCCTTCGCGGGACGGCCTACGTTGCGCTCTGGCCGCCCGTGCTGTGGTCGTTAGCTTTACGAGTAGCCAATGAAGCATTGCATCATAGAAAGGGATGGGGGAAGGATATCGGTTGATGAATGGCGTGAAGTTGCGGGTGGAGAGCCGAACTTTCTAGTCACCGATAAACTGATTCAGCAAAACCCATTTACAAAAGAGTTTCTAGAAATTGAGATTCCGGGATCTGGTTACTGGGTTCCAAGCTCTATGAACTTAGAGCGATTTCCTTACGACGGGAAAGTTTGCTTTCATTTTACTGAGCATGGGGTTCGTTTTATTCAGTATGAAAATCCCTTTGACTCTGTACTCACTGGTATTGCTAGGAAGCTAAGTGCGCGAGTTAAGCTCAAGAGCGTAGATCAAAGTTAACAATCACAGGCAGCAAGGCTTGGCGTTAGGCATAAATCATGGACCCATACAAAATTCCAGAATCAGATTTAAGTACAGATACGAAAGTGATGCCAAAAACAATATATTTTGCATTTGGGTTTATTGTGCTTAGCTTTATAATCTTTCTAATTGAAGAGCTGACCTATGCCTCGGAAGAAGGGCCCTACGATATATATAACTATCTATTTATCCCGGTTTGGGCCGGAATTCTATATTGGGTTTCAAGCTCAATCCGAACTAGAAGTGACAATCCGAAGAATACATTTCTAATTCTGGCATTATTGGTTGCAGGTATGAGTATTTATACCCCTTTAGAGGAGTATTCTATATACACGGATATAGGGGAGGCAGTGTGTTTTCTTTTCGTGTTTCTACTGCTAAATGCAAAAGAGTCAAAGGAATGGTTTTCTTAAATGCCTAACAATACAATCAACGCCCGGCCGCAAGTGGCCTCGGACCTCCGTTCCGGCGCTTCGCGCCGGCACTGCGGCCCATTATCGTAGGCGTTATATTTATTAGGGCACTATGAGCAGGCAACTAGTTGTTCTTGACTTGGATGAAACACTAATTCACTCATGCCATGAATGGATTGGTAAGAAACCAAGTTTTTCTATATCAAATGCGATGGTGCATATAAGGCCCGGAGCCGAGAGACTCCTTGCAGAATTGTCCGAGCATTTCGTTTTAGCGGTTTGGACAGCGTCTTATGGCCTGTATATTCAGGATATCGTTAAAAGACTTTTTGGTGGTGTAGATAACCTAGAGTTTCTTTTGACTAGGGAAGATTGCGCTCAAATAACTGAAAATGACGGTTATGATGCGTTTGTCAAAGATACAAGAAAAATCGTTGAGCTAGGTTGGAGCTACGAAAATTTTATAGTCATTGATGATAAGCCACATCTGGTGAAGTCTGAATACAATAATGTGATTGAAGTTAAACCATACTACGGCAGTACCATTGATGAAGAGCTTTTCACTTTGGCAGATCAAATTGTGTCGCTAAAGGGTAGCAACCTAAAGAATGCGGCGAAAATATAATAAACGCGTGCATTTGACCTCCGATGCGCTGCGGCAAATGACGCGGGCGTTATGTTTACTAAGAACTATTTTTTATGCATCAAAAATTAGTTTTACTATTGCCTGCGTTGCTGGCAGGTTGCATCACCTCCATGGATATGGGCGAGGCCCCTGAAGCAATGCATTTAATCGGGCAGTGCTTCGAATTCAAGAAGAATGCATTCATTTACGAAGGGCGATGTGCTGACTTAACTGGATTTAATGAAAATAGCGAACTATGTAATAGTGTGCAGGCGGTAGGACAAGGTGGATTTCCGTCTAGCTGGACTGTTTATCTTGAAAATCGTGAAGCATTTGATAAAAAACAATTCGATAAGCTCCTATTTGAAAAACAGAGGACTATGCTATTTGAGGTTCCGTCAGGCACTCAGATTACCATCTCAAGAGTAGTTCACCATGGGTGGGGAACAATTGGGAGATATTGAGCTGTTCGGGGGAGCATAACCTCAGGTGGTACGGAAATGGAAATCGAACTACCATCTTTCTCCCTAGTCCACCCTAGCCCTTACTGGATAAATGGAAAAGAAGAAAATGTCCCAAAACCTGACGCTAAGTACCTAGTACCATGCCAGCCATAAACATAACAATTGCGCAAGCGGGACAAGGTGCTGCGCCCTTCGCCCCTCCGCAAGGCGTTAGGTGATTATGAGTACAGAAGGAATAGCCTTAGTCAGCTACGTATTATTCTTGCTATCCAGTGTCGCTGGGTTAGGATTTGGAATCGCTGGTTTTTTCTATATCTTTGCAGCGAACAAGAACATGAGGGAAAATCGAAAATGGGGAGCGGCACTCCCATTTGCGGTCTTCATGCCTTCTTTGTTTACTGATCTAGGTAACAAAAATAGAGTAAATGCCCTTAGATGTATCGGCTGCTTTCTAGTGTGCGTAGCAATTGCAGGTGCAGCGGGTGTATGGAATCACTATTTATCGGCAAGTGAAAGTGGTACGCAAAGCTCTGCGCAAGCATCAATCACCTAACAAACGCAAGCAGAATGCTACGGCCCTTC
Organism: Microbulbifer variabilis ATCC 700307; assembly: GCF_000380565.1. Classification (GTDB taxonomy): domain Bacteria; phylum Pseudomonadota; class Gammaproteobacteria; order Pseudomonadales; family Cellvibrionaceae; genus Microbulbifer; species Microbulbifer variabilis. The sequence goes on along the minus strand of NZ_AQYJ01000023.1, from coordinate 309,390 downwards.
GGGCCTCAGCGGGCGTTATGAGTAATTTAATGAAGAACATACTATTTCTGTCACTGACTTTATTTTGTAGCGCGGCATTTGCAGAGAATAAGTCCGTTACAGTTTTTGATGGTGAGTTCAAAAAAATAAATGAGCTAACTCAGCCAAAAGACATTGAAGCCTTTTACTCATTGTGGCAAACCAAGGTTGCGTCTGACAAAAAGATACGAATGGATTGGTCAAAGGGCTTTAAACTGGTGGCAATGATTCTGGGCGTTGGCTGTATCGTGGCGGATGGTCAATGCCATTAGCTAAATCTGCATCAGTAGGTCTTTATCAAATACAAAACTATAAGCAATTCGAGTTGGTGCTAGGAATCACTCATAACAAGTCAATGGTGCATCGCCCAAGCGAGCTTGGGCTGGACTCACTAACACTCACCGCACATTGAGGCGTTAAATTTCATGAAAAAAATAGCTCTCCTAGTTGCTTTAGCAATTTACCTCCTGGGATATGTTGAGATCAGGCATAGTGACATTCTCGTACATGCGACTGGTTACAAATCAGAGGTAGGGACTGATAAGAAGATATATCAGCATAGTGTGCGCAGAGGGGACTTTATTGGTTCACTTCAGCCATTCGCTGCCGGGGTAGGACAAGTTGCAGTATGGGTATATGGCCCCCTGCGGTACATCGAGCTTCTTTATTGGCATGTTTCAGAGCCGATTGGCTCGGAGTGGCCTTATGGACGTTAAAAAATTTAATAATGCTGAGCACACGACAAGCGCGTGTCAGCAACGTTAAGCATAAGTATGAACAAATATCTTTGGATTCTGATAGCGTTTATTTTCTTGCTATCGATTTACAATTGGTACGAAGAAGGCTATTTCAACTTTTGGGACTTTTGCGTAGCTAACCTTGGTGCTGTAGCTGCGCCAATATTGGCCAATCTGATCTTACAAGGTGTTTCTAAATTTTCCAGTTTTCCCCAGCTTCCTTTCAAGCTTGTAGCTATCTTTTCTGTAGCCTTAAGCATGGTTGCTTATACCTACTACACCTTGAACGGTCGCGCTGAAAACTCAGACACATCAGCGACACAAATACATGTTATCGTCGCACCAATAGTGCTCTTGCTTTTCACTCTAGCTGCAGAGTTAATGGCCTTGGTGATATGCAGCATGTTAAAACTTGCAGAGCGAAAAAATGCTTAAAAATACAGGCAGGTTGCTCCGGCCTTTCGCCTTCGGGCCTGCGCGGGGCGGCCTACACTACGTTTCTGCCGCTCCTGCTGTGGGCGTTATTGACAAGAGCATGGTAGCTATAAGTGTTTAAATGGCGAGAAAAGCAGTAAAAGGGCTTGGAAAGAACTAGAAGGATTAGAAGAGGAAAATTCACAAGGAATTTTACTCTTTTGTATGGCACTTTTATGTTTATTTACATGCCTCTCTATTCTCATATAGATAGACTGGGTTTCAGAGTACCGTCTCTAGTAGAAATCTAGATGGTGAGGAGCATCATCGTCAATGCTATTCGGGCTCAAAGCCCACATGACTGTTCGAATTATGCCTAGTGAGTGCCTGTCACGTTCCTACTTGCTATCGGTCTTTATGAACCGGCTCTGCAACGAACTGTGGTAAACAAAGCCTTCGGTAGCTGCCGAAAGTGGATCTCAATTTACCCATTAGAGAAAAGGATTTTCAACATCAGAATCGGGCAAGAACAACCAAACAAGGGCAGACAACGGACCTCCGGTAACTGTCACCTTTTTTGCTGAGCACAAAAAGCGCCAGTTACTTCCGGTGGGTGATGGCGGCGTGAGACGGAACCTGATGAATTGGACTAATCGGCCACCAGCTAATAACTTTAGACGGATTGTATTGGAACGATAGTTACACCTAAAAGCAAAAGTCGGGCATAGAAAATACGAGGCATGTAATTATGAATTTTACTAATAAACAAACTGTCCAAATCACATCATATCTGCTGTTGGTACTGGCGCTTACGCAGACAGTTTATACTGCTCTCTACATTGCTGAGATTAACGCCCCGCGGCAAATTCTCTGGGGGCTCGAAGCCTTACTCTTCACTATTCTCTCAGCATTTGCCGGAGCCGCAATGGTGCAAGCTAGTAACTATCAAGTTGGATGGTCCGCCATTGCGTTCAGCGCAGTACTGAATGTAGTCCAGGTTAGCATTGGTCTTACCATGTTCGGACCATTTCGCGAAGCCGCTAGTCAACTTGACGTGCTTGGAACTACGGCAGGAGCAGTTGTAGCCTTGTCCTTCATGATCTATTACGCAGCAAAGCTCTTGTTAGGCTTTGCTGCACTCATTTTTGGAATAGCCAAAATGCATGGGAATAGCAAGGCATTGGGAGGTGTGACTGCATTAGTTGGCGCTGTTGCCATATTCGCTAATGCAATTTTGATTGCGTTTGGACGAGATGCCTTTTTGCCCTCTGCTATTGCTGGAGGATCTGGCGTTATTGCAACCTTGCTTTTAGCGCTCTGTCTGATTAACTTTGTCCGCGAAAACTAATGTGCGATATTTACTCTAACAAGTTTAGGCAACGGATCAAAAATCCTGGCGCCTTTTCGGCCCGCTGCTAAAGGCGTTAAACTGAAGGGAAAAGTATGATACCAATAATAGAGACCGAAAGGCTCAGATTAGTTCCGCCAAGCGAAGAGTGCTTTGAAGCATATGAGGAATTTTATACAGATAAAGAAGCATCAAAAATGTATGGCGGGCCTATTAAAAAAGAACAAGTTTGGTCTAGATTGAAAGCCGATCTAGGATCATGGCATTTACTTGGCTTTGGTGTTTGGGCCATCCAATTAAAATCAGATAATAGCTATATTGGAACGTGTGGTTTTTGGCAGGGTAAAGACTGGCCTAGAGAACTTACTTGGTGGGTAACACCTGAAGGGCGAGGAAAAGGTATAGCTACAGAAGCATCTAATGCAGCTTTGTTGCACGCTTATAATGAGTTCAAATGGAATATAGTAGAAACCTATATGGATGATGAGAATATTGCTGCACGTGCCCTAGTAGAAAGGCTAGGTGGAAAAAAAACTAGGCGGGTACAGTTTAATGACGGTTTGAGTAGAGATATCTACGCATTACCTAAACCAGCCTAAAAAACCAATTAATCCGATCTCTATACGCTACGCCTCTTTTTTCACCTTATTAGAGTGTTGGAAGTCATCTATAAATAACCGGAATATCAAGATGACTTTTCTAATTTTATTGTTGTCGGCTATTTCCGTGGCATGCAACTAAGTTACTTGGGGTTACCAAAGTACAAAACGAGGCCATTTTGAACGCTCTAGTCGTTCGAGTATGACCAGTAATCCGGGAAAACTGTGACTCGAATGGCAGTGAGTGTCCGCCTTTACCACAACATCCAAAATGAGCCGTAAATTCACGATCATAAAAGTGTGACAAGGACGCCCAGGTTTATGGGGTTATCAACTTTGACTGCCGGTTCTTGTTTACCGCGGGTAGGTTTAACCGTGGTATCCACGTCTAAAATCCAAGTTGTCGTTGATAGGAGACGATAACTCTCAAGTAAATGTTGCTACAACAAATCTTTAGCGAGCTTTTCTGCCAGTTTGAGCAAGACGCGACGGACTGAGCCATCGCTAACCACATTAGTCATACTCAATAGCTCCGTTGTCGCGGGATCAGTGGCGATCCAAGCTAAACGCGCGTAACGTGTTTGACCAGATAGTACCGACATACCCCAAATACATTTAATTTAGTGGGAGCATTATTACCTTAATATGCAACGGGCGATCCTCAATTCAAGGGTCAAAACGGTGGCCAGCGTTTATAAATGAATAAAGAACGACTACTGACCGAGCGGCATCGCATTGGCTTGTTGCCCTCATGCGACATAGACTTTGTCTGTATAAGTATCGATTTCCGTGGGCAATTTTGATGCATCTTTGTTGATGTTTTCAGATTCACTCACTGGAAGAATTGAAAGCACTGAACTTGATATAGTCTTCACAGATCAACTCCAAAGTTTAGTACAAATTAGCGAAGTTATACTGATTTTCCAGGTTAAGGCTATTGTTATGTTGTACATTAAGTCATAAGACCCTGGCTTAAAATACATTATTCTACATATAGAGAATATCCTTATGTGTTTTTCAGCCACAGCATCATTCGGATCAGCAGCGCTGCTTCTTGTCGGCGGGACTTTGTGTATAAGACACGCTATAAAAAATGATAAAACCTATTTGTTGCTCGCGATTACCCCTATTCTTTTTGCGCTACAACAAGTGAGTGAAGGCGTGGTATGGATTGGACACAACGGAAACTTAACCTCACTGACAACAGCATCTTCTATTTTCTTTTTATTTTTTGCTCTACTTTTTTGGCTTGCCTGGATACCAATCGTAGCCTTTAGCCTTGAAACAAAAAGATGGAAAAGGATTTTTTTTATTATATTAATTATGATAGGTTTTATTTTTGGCTTATACCTTTGGATACCTGTCCTATTAGAAACAGGGCCAAGACACTTAATAAAAACGAGTGTATGTGGGCATAGCCTATGTTATATCATGTCCGATGACAGCTTATTCTCCATTACAGCAGGACATATTATTTATTCTTCACTTGGTTTCTTATTTCTATTATCGAGCAATCTAATTTTTAGAAAGTTTTGGGCACTTGTCATGCTACTCGGTGTTATCGTCTACTTTACTCAGCGTGAAACATGGGTATCAACCTGGTGTTTCTTTGCTGCAATATCGACCTTATGGATTTACTTTCTATTAATAAATGATCATAAAGCAAAGATTAAAAAACAAGCTTCATGACTATAGTGGCAAAGTTAATTTGGCCACAGCGCTAAAGGTAGAACTTACCCACGTTTAGTAGATACCTTGTATAGTTAGGTTTCGGCCTAAAACGGAAGTGTGGCATAGACAGGAGGAAAACTCAGGCGTATACGGAGCTTTGATTAGCCTCTTCAAAAAGTTTTACTCCAGTTTTCCTCACTTCAAAAGCGAATTCCAATCATCACATCGACCTCAGTATTGATGAGCGTCCAGTGAAGATATCCCTCCCTGAAAAATTCAATGTAAGTGATGTATTATTATCTCCGTTCGAAATCACTTGTAGCCCAATACACGACTAAATACCTAGGCTGATGGTATAATCTGAATTGGACCAGCTTATTTTACAATTAGATGTCGATACTATTCAGCTGATCACTATGATTATGGAGTAGGTGAAATCTCAATATCCTTGAGAATGGATATATTAGCGTATGGGGTTTATGTTGAGTGTTTTAACAACCTGCCTGCTTAAAAAACACCCAACTCTACTCCGATCAAAAGAAGCCTCCGCTGTACAGCTAAAGGTATGCTTCACACTAGACTGGTTGGTTTAGTGGTAAGTATGATCAGCAACTACACTCGAAAGCTGCCCGAAGTGTTTAAAAGCCAAACTACCGGAAAACCTGTGCACCCCATACTCTCTATAGAAAACCTGCAGTGCTGCTACGGCGAGCAGGTGGTTATCGAATCAGTCTCGTTTGCTTTGCAGGCAGGGGAAATTGCCTGTTTATTGGGCCCCAGCGGCTGTGGCAAAACGACGCTGCTGCACGCCATTGCAGGTTTTCAGCCGGTTACGGAAGGGAGTATCCAGCTCTCAAAGGAGGTGATTTCCTCCCCTGAGATACAGGTTCCAGCAGAGCAGCGGAAAATAGGGGTGGTATTTCAGGACTACGCCCTCTTCCCACATCTTACCGTTGAACAGAATATTGCCTTCGGTATCCAGTCGATGCCAAAAAACAAGCGGCAATCCCGCACTCAGTCGTTACTACGGTTAGTGCGCCTCGAAGGCTTCGGGCAACAGTACCCGCACCAACTATCCGGCGGACAGCAGCAGCGTGTCGCTCTGGCTCGAGCGCTGGCACCACGCCCCAAGTTGTTGCTTCTGGATGAACCCTTCTCCAATCTGGATACCGAGTTGCGCCGAAGTCTCGCCGCCGAAGTCCGCCATATACTACGTGAGGAAAAAATCCCCGCGATTATTGTTACCCACGACCGCCACGAGGCCTTTATTGCTGGAGACAAGCTGGGAGTACTCAGCCAAGGCCAATTACAGCAGTGGGACAGCCCACAGGATACTTATCAGAAGCCGAGGAATTTGGCGGTTGCGAGAATCGTCAGTGAAGGAAATATCATTTCCGGTACTGTTGTGGGCAATGACCTGATCAGCACCCCTCTGGGGGAAGTAAAGGTGCCGACAGCTGCGTACGAAAGTGGAGATCAGCTCGAGCTGTTTGTGCGCAGTGAGGATATTGCCGCAGGCGAACATCCCGGTGCTGTGATGGCTCAGGTTTTGGAAAAGAATTTTCTCGGTAACCAGGTAAGCTATCGCTTCCAGCTGGCCGCAGGGGATACTATCGAGGCCGCTTTGAAGGCAGATATTCAAGCGGCACCGGGCGATAAACTTCCCCTGCACCTCTCCTCTGCACTGGTGTTTGACCAAGCCCAATAGAAGCGATCAGGACAAGGCGGGCGTTTCAGAGCTCGCCAGGGCTGTGCGCTCCTCACCTCTACGCCAACCAATGGAACGACTCAGCATAATCACCGGAATTAATCCCACCAGGACAATCAATAAAGCCCCCATGGCCGAGCGTTCCAACATCTCATCGGAAGCAAATTGATAAACATAGGTCGCCAGGGTGTCAAAGCCGAAGGGGCGCAGTAGCAAAGTCGCCGGCAGTTCTTTCATACAATCCACAAAGACCACCAAGCCGCCTGTGAGCAGGCCTGTACGCACCAAAGGTAAATGCACGGCCCACAGGGTTTGCCAGCTATTACGCCCCAAAGAGCGGGCAGCCCTATCCATTGATGGGGTTACCTTCTCCAGACTGGATTCTATGGCCCCCGTGGATACGGCCAGGAAGCGCACCGTGTAGGCAAAAATAATGGCAAAAATACTACCGCTTAACAGTAGCCCTATGGAGATATCGAAGTGCTCACGTAAAAAAGCGTCGACGGCATTATCAAATGCAGCCAGTGGAATCAGGACACCAATCGCCAATACCGCCCCTGGCATTGCATAACCCAGCTTGGAAAAGCCGACTAAAAGCTTCACGGGCCCTTTGGGTTGCAACCGCTTACCGTAAGCCAACAGCAAGCCCAGCAATACAGAGACCAATGCGGCTGCGATAGACAGTAACAAGCTATTGCTGGCGATCTGTATAAAATCTTCGCTCCAATAGCTGGAGAAGTTACTAAGTGCGTATCCTCCCAAAACCAGCAGGGGAATAATAAAACCCGCCACCAGCAGTAACCCGCAGAACAACAGGGCTACGCCGGCTCGCCAACCGCGCAATACATAGCGTTCACGTTGGGAATTTGGTGACTGTACAAAGTGCTTCTGTCTCGCCCGCCCCATTCGCTCCAGCGTAATTAACAGAACAACAAAAATCAGAGTGCTACAGGCAATTTGTGCTGCGCCCCCTAAATTTCCGTGGCTCAGCCAGGTATCGTAAATCCCGACACTCAAGGTGCGCACGGCAAAGAAGTCGACAGTGCCGAAGTCATTCAGGGTTTCCATCAACACCAGTGATAAACCCACTGCAATTGCCGGGCGTGCCATTGGCAGGGATACTCTCAGAAAGCTCTGCCAGGGCGTACAGCCCAATGACCGGCTCACGGCCCGAATACTGCCGCACTGCTCGATAAATGCCGCGCGCGCGAGCATATACACATAGGGGAAGAGCACCAGTGACAGCATGGCAATCGCCCCACCCATGCTGCGGATTTCGGGGAACCAGTAATCCCTGGCCGTCTGCCAGCCAAACCAGGCGCGCAAGGACTTTTGCACAGGGCCCGCATACTCCAGCAAATCCGTATAGACATAGGCAATGACATAGGCGGGAACAGCAAACGGCAGTAACAGTCCCCATTCGAACAAACGGCGTCCGGGGAACTGGCACATGCTCACCAGCCAGGCACTGCCCACGCCCGCCATCAGCGTTACCAAACCGACACCACCAGCCAGAATCAATGTGGAGGACACATAGTGGAGCAGCACCGTGTCTAACAGGTGCGGCCAGATATTCTCTTCAGGGAAAAATGCCAACCAAAAGATGGATAACACTGGCAGGGCCACTAGTAGGGAAATAGTAGCTATCAGTAGCAGCCAGCGGGAAGCTGATAAATTCGCTCGGTTTAGCATGGATTAAGGAATCAAAAGCTCATTATAAAAGAACGGCCCTGGTCTCTCGACAGGGCCGTTCGAATAAGGCTGAGATAGTGCTGCCAATATGCCAGGCAGCAATTCCCATTAGTTGACCATTCTAAAAGTCAAAGCGCACTTCATCAACCATACGGGAAGCCGCCGGAACGTAGGAACCGATTTCCGTTAGGCTCAGATCGTCTTCCTTGAATTCACCCATATATTCCTTAATCAACCCAGACCGGGCAGTGCCGGGGCGCACCGGGAACTCAAAGTTTTTCTCAGCGTAAGTGTATTGAGCATCGGCGCCACTGAGGAATTCCAGCAGCTTAACGGCATTTTCACGGTTGGGGGCATGCTTGGTCAGCGCCGCACCGGAAATAAACATATGGGTGCCGCGATCCTTCTGGTTAGGGAAGACCAGGTTGACTGACTTGGCCCAATCCACCTGCTCCGGCTGCTCCTTATTGGTAATCATTTTGCCGAAGTAGTAGCTATTACCCAGGGAAAGGTCGCAGACACCCTCGCTGATCGCTTTTACCTGAGCCCGGTCATTGCCCTGGGGCTTACGCGCCAGGTTCGCTTTCACGCCTTGCAGCCACTGCTTGGTTTCTGCTTCACCGTGATGGGCGATCATGGAGGCGATCAGGGACAGGGTGTAGGGGTGCTTGCCGCTGCGAGTACAGATTCGCCCCTTCCATTTAGGGTCTACCAGCTCTTCATAGCGAGTAATTTCACCGGGCTTAACGCGGTCTTTGGAAGCGTAAATCAAACGCGCCCGGGTGGTCAGGCCGAACCAGTTGCCGGCCTCATCGCGGAATTGTGCCGGGATATTGTCTTTCAGGACTTCACTGTTTACTGGTTGGGTCAACTGCTTGTTAAGCAGGTCCATCAGGCTACTGGTATTGGAGGTGAGCACCAGATCGGCGGGGCTGTTGCGCCCTTCCCTTTGCAGTCGCTCGTTCAAGCCTTTGCTCGCGTAGACCACTTTGGTCTCAATACCGGTTTTCTCGGTGAATTCTTCCAGTATCGGCTCAATCAGAAAGGGCTGGCGGTAAGAGTAAATATTGACTTGCTCAGCGGCATTGGCACCAAAGGCACCAATCAAACCAATAGTTGCAATCGCTTTTTGAAATAGAGATCTGGTAAACATGGGAGTCCTATCACCCTCGGGATAACTTGAGAAGCATTCTCATTTGGATGAATGTTAATGTCAACCTGGAACCTCTGTAACCGGCAAAGTCGCAAAATCCCTCCTATGCTTAGGAGCAAATCAGTCACCCTTTTGAGTTTTCATGGTCCGCTTTGCTCCCCTACTCGTCTTGATGCTTGTCATTCACGGCTGTGAGCGTCAGTCCGATAGCCACAGATCTCCCGAGCCCGACACCCCTGCCCCTGACGGGACTGCCAGAGAAGCCATGAAAGAGCCAGTCGCGCCGCCCACGCCTATAGGGAACACTCCAGCACCACCAACAGAACACAGTATGAACGCAAGGGATTGCACCCCAGAGTGGTTCGCTTGGGCGCAGCAACAAATCATCGCCAGACAAAGTGCCCATATAGCAAAACTATACCCATCCGGCCTGCCTCCAGTTGGCAGTAAAGAATGGTTTACTGCAGTAACCATATTGACAGGTGGCAGCTTTCCCGGAATAGAACCGGGAAGTCCCGAGTGGTGTGAGCAGATCCAAAAGCGCCTTACTCAAGGAGGTAGCCAGGGCCCATAAAGAGCCAGAAAACCGCTTCTACCGCCGTTCCTCTGGGGAGAGGAGCGGGGTCAATTTATTCCGCTAATAGCGGTCAATCAACTACAAGCGAGGTAGTACAACCATGAAGACCACCTACCAGCTATTACTAGCGAGTATCGCTGCGGTCGCTCTCCATCCCGCTCTTGCCGATGAGAAACCCCCTCCTGGTGCTATGGCTCTATCCACTGTTCTGACAAAACTCGAACAACAAGGCTTTACTCCCATTGTCGAAGTAGACTTGGACAATGGGCGCTGGAAAATTGAGGCCTATAAAGGAGACCAGAAACACGACTTGGAAGTAGATCCTAATTCTGCAGAAGTTTTGTCTGACAAACCTGACAACAGTTAAGCGGTCGCCTTTACAAAGAAGTGCTGACCCTCGAATTACGAGGATCCTACTTATCGCCCCGCACACATTTATTGTGACGGGGCCAGACCCTTAGCACTTCCACCCTCAAAGTTGGAACGTGCGCTTTAATTACTATTTAGTCAATCTGCTGACGCGATTGGTCAATCTCCCAAACGATTATTCGGTTAATCTGGTCGAAGATAAACGCCATAGGATAATAAAATGACCATCCAGACCCTTACCCGGCAGGATGCAGACAAGGCGCTACTCCAGAGTCAGCTGGATAGCCAGCGTCGAGCCTATCACGCCAACCCAGTCCCCAGTTATCAGCAGCGAGTACAGGACCTGAAAACCCTGGCGCGAATGTTGAGGGAACAACAGGAGGCGATCATAGAAGCCATATGTTCAGACTATGGGAACCGCTCGAGGGAAGAAACCCTGCTCCTGGAGATTTACCCGGCACTTGCAGGTATCAAGGATGCGATAAAAAATCTCAAAAGGTGGATGAAACCTCGACGGCGCCATATTGACCTCAAGGCCTACCCGCTCTCAAAAAATACTGTGGTGCCCCAGCCTATTGGTGTAGTTGGAGTGATAGTGCCCTGGAACTTTCCCATTAACCTGAGTATTTCCCCATTGACCAATGTCTTTGCCGCAGGCAATCAGGCAATGGTCAAGATGTCCACAAACTCATGCCGGCTGGCCGAGCTGTTAATAGAGATCAGCCCCAAGTATTTTCCCCAGGAGAAGCTTTCTTTTATCGCCGACTATGGCGAAATAGGCCCACTATTCTCCAGCCTGAAATTTGATCACTTAATTTTTACTGGCTCAAGTACTACAGGCCGCGCTGTAATGCGCTCCGCTGCAGAAAACCTAACTCCAGTCACATTAGAGTTGGGAGGAAAATCGCCGGCTATCATCGCCCCTGATTTCCCGATTGAAAAAGCGGCAGAGCGCCTGATCCACTGGAAATTAGTAAATGCCGGACAGATCTGCGTAAATGTAGATTACCTCTTCCTTCCAGAAAACCAGCTGGACAATTTTATTGCGCATGCGACACAGCTAATTAAGAAGCGCTTTCCAGATTGGCACAGCTCTGACTACACCTCCATTATTGATAGCAACGCCTACCAGCGCCTGTGGAAAACCCTGGACGATGCAGTCGACAAAGGAGCTAAGGTATATGACCTCAGTGGCGGGCAACTCAAGCGGGATGACAGCTTACGCAAGTTCCCACCACATATTCTGGTTAATATGAACGGTGATATGCTGGCGATGCAAAGGGAAATTTTTGGCCCGCTCCTGCCAATTATGACCTACTCAAGGCCCGAGGAAGTCATCGACTATATCAATGCCCGCCCAAGACCATTGGCAATATACCCATATACCTACGATAAAAATCTGCAAAACCGCTATATTGAGCGGATTATGTCCGGCGGTGTATCGATTAATAACTGTGTATTACATGTTGGCCAACACGATATTCCATTTGGTGGTATAGGTGAGAGTGGAATGGGGCACTATCACGGCTATGAAGGGTTTCTCACTTTTTCAAAGTTACGCCCAATATTTCAGCAGGGCCCTGTTGACCTACTAAAACTTATGCGCCCTCCCTACGGGAATGTCACAAACAAAATCTTGAACGTAATGTTGAAGATGACCCGTTAACCGCAAGATACATTTGTAAAATTTTTAACCGCTAATTGATTTTATTGCCCCGGCAAAACTCATTGCCGGGGTATTTTTTTGGCAAGGAAACCCAAAAATACCCCCCTAAGCACTGGCGCTACGATCATCCCCTGTCCACACTAAGTATATGGCTTTTATGTAGTGTGGAGCCTCATGTGAGTTTTATTACAACCGTTGTGCTCGTGAGCAACTTGACCAATCCAATCCCCCCGGGGATAGACCCTAATAAACCAGCACCTATCTATGATAGCCCCGACCTTTACGGGGCGACCCCTTCGGTAATCGCACTTGATCCATCAACTATTAGGGCAAAACTCTACAGTCTGGGATTCAAACCTATAACCAGTATGCGGTTTGTTGGTGGTCGCTGGAAAATACAAGCCGTGTATCAAGGAGAACTAAGAGCTCTGGAAGTAAATCCAGATAACGGAATAATTTTTGCTGATCGTCCAGCCAGGTAACAAATCCAGTAGATCTTTTATTTTTGATATTCTCGAATTGTGCATCGGTAAGACCTACAATCGAAAGAAAATCGACTAAATTTTATTACCAGAAATAACTTTAGTCGCCTAATCAATCGAATCCCGATATTGTAATGGTGTTATTCCTTTCCAACCTCGGTAGGCTCGAATAAATGAATTGGGCTCCTTAAACCCAAGCATAAAGGAGATCTCTCCCAAATGTAGGCTGGACCTGGCAAGATAGTGATCGGCCAAATTTGACCTGACTTCCTGTAACACTGTCTGAAAGGTTTGGTTCTCCTCCCCAAGTTTTCGCTGTAAAGTTCTTTTACTGATAGATAAACGCTCAGAGACAGATTCGATAGAACTCTCACCCGCTGGTAAGAGTTCTATCAATACAGAGCCTACCCGGTCTCCCATTGTTGCTTCGCGATCCAAGTCTTTTAACTGCTGACTTAATTTGCCCTCAAAAAAATCCCACATAGGCATATTGGCGGTCAGGAATGGCTTTTGCGCATCTTGCGCCGAGAAACAAATTCGTACCCGATCTGATTGCTTAATTGAGCAACCGAAAAACTCTCTATAAGGCGTTTGATCTTCTGGTAACTGTGGTAACGCCAATTCCAATGGCCGAATTTTCTCCCGGGTTCCCAACCGGGCCAGGCGGATATAGAAAATTAATTCGCTTAGCCCCAAAGCAGTAGGAATATTACCGTCACTTCCATAGCACTCTAAATTGAGCTTTGTGTATTCTTCGGTAATATCCAGGTGCAAATCCATGGGACCAATCAAGGGTTTATACTGCTGTATCCGCAATAGGGCTTGATTTAGGTTTGCACTACACAAACTCGCAAACACAGGGGGATCAAACGATTCAGCTGTAAGATGCTCCGCCAACAAGAGCGGTAGCGGCCTATCCTTTGAGGCCTGATCTATACCACACCAAAAGCGGAAGTACTCTATTGGAGTAAGTGTCACAGACTCTCGCTGCAATAGATCTGCAGGTAACCCGGCATAAGCCAGAGCCATGGCTGAGTCGATATTCATATCGTGTAACATCAGCTTCCAGCTGGGGGATACCAGAAATTTAGCTGCGCGCTTGGTCATTACCGGGTCTACTCGCAATCAAGATTTTTCCATCGTCTGGCGGGAAAATTTCAACACCATTTTACGGGGCAGTAATGGCATTATCCAATTCAGAAATACTTTAAGCCGCTTCTCATTAAAAGCAACCAAATCCCCACGTTCCATAGCCCCGTAACCACATTTAGCAACGGATTCTGCTGAACGGGCGTTCTTCCAGATATCTACTCCCTGAAGATCACCAGCCGCTACAAACCCAGTCGCAACAGCGCCCGGACATAAAGCGGTTACTGTTACACCTGTGCCCTTCAATTCTTCCGCCAAGGCTTGGCTAAAGGAAGTCACATAGGCTTTAGTTGCGTAGTAAACCGCCTGTAAAGGACCGGGCATAAAAGATGCCGTGGATGAAACATTAAGGATATGCCCACTATTGCGGGCAACCATGCCTTTGACATACAGGTGGGTGAGATTGGTTAGGGAAACCATATTCACCTGCATCATACCCTGCTCAGCTTCCAGATCTCGCTGATAGAAGAGACCGTGACCACCAAATCCCGCATTATTGATAAGGGTACCAACCTCCACACCCTCGCTTTGGGTTCGCTCAAAAATTCTCTGTGCGGACAAAGGGTCGGAAAGATCTTCAGCAATAACCATTGCCTGGATACCAAAATCCTTCTCCAGCTGCTGTTTGAGTGCTGAAAGCTTCCCCTCAGACCGAGCGACCAGAACCAGGTTGCCGCCCTTAGCCGCATGTATCCTGGCCAACTCAAGGCCAATACCACCTGAGGCTCCTGTAATAAGTGCCGTTTCCATTTAACTGTCTCCCAAGCGTTAATCTTGGAATCAGTATATAAGCTAAAGACGCCAGCTAAGAATCCGATTGTGCCGGTTGACTATCCAAACATGCCATCATCCAAAGGCATACCTTCACCCTACTCTAAGAGTTTCGCAGAAACATCGAAACAAGCTCAAGATCTCGTTTCCCGTTCTGCGGACCTTGAAACTGCAACCCCAGGAATTCGGAAGGCGCTCCTTTCGGTATAAACGGGATAATTTTCTCAAGTACCTATCAATAGCGGTGATCATTACCCTCGTGCACTTCATCCATATTAAAACTCAGTGCAGTCAAGCTATCGTTACTCATGTTTTTCCGATCCTTTGACTTCCTGGTCTCACGTCTGTCTACTCTGGAGAGCAAGAACTACTACCTCAATTGAGTCATTTGCTGTAACTCCGTGAACCAAAGCTTTTTAACAGCCTCTAAATTTCCCGATAGATTACAGGTCATTTTTAATGCACTGTTTACACCAAGGTGAGCTTAACCAAAAGGGTATTCTATCAATACCTGATCCACATAGCATTGATATTACAAGGGGTATGAAGCACACTTAACACACAACTTAAGACGCAGTTTTAGCCTAACAACTCTTTTTTTGTTAGTGTTCTCCACAAACAAAAAACTAGAAAGACTTCACTACTTCCAGTTCTTCAGAATGGTGTAAAAATAGCATTTGTCACTTTTAATTAAGTCTTTTCATATCTAAAAGGCTGAAAGTGCCTAGCAATATTTAGTTACGTTTTTATATTCACCATATGTACATGGCTTAGTCTGAGGCAAATCAGAAAACCTTAAAAAAACAACTCGATCAACAAATAACCGGCAACCAAAACTATTTACCAGCTAAAGATATATGCGAATCTTTATAATAGAAGACGACATCAAATTAAGTCATTACCTTCACAAGGGCCTTAGTCAGGAAGGGCATGGTGTAGAGCTATGCCATAATGGAAAAACAGGGTTAATTCAAGCCAGCATCGAAAATTTTGATGTAATAATCCTTGACCGAATGCTTCCTGGTATGGATGGGTTAAAACTATTAAAATCCCTGCGGGGAATGGAAATCAGTACACCAGTTTTAATGCTAAGTAACCTCGGAGACGTCGACCATCGCGTAGAGGGTTTACGTAGTGGATGTGATGACTACCTTTCCAAACCTTTTTCTTTTGCAGAACTTTTAGCCAGAGTCGAAGTCATTGGTAGGCGCCAACCTCAGTCCAACACCTGCGAATTCCTTATTGTTTCAGACCTTGAGCTCAATCTCTTAACAAGGAAGGCACAACGCAGAGGCCGTAGTATTGAACTATTAACCCAGGAATTCAAACTCCTGGAATATCTTATGAGACATGAAGGTCAAATTGTTACAAAAACAATGCTTTTGGAGCAAGTCTGGGATCTTCATTTTGACCCGAAAACTAATGTAGTAGAAGTGCACGTAAGCAGATTGAGAAAGAAAGTTGACCAATCTCAGGACAGTCCTCTTATTCACACAGTAAGGGGGGCCGGCTATGTCCTTCGCAAAAAAAATTAAGCTACATAAAAGCTCCAGTTTCAGACTGGCAATTATCACATTCAGCTGCGTCTGCCTTAGCTCCAGTATTTCATTGGCAAGCATCTATTTAATCACAAAACAATCGTTGGCAAATCCAACATTTCATAAAATTGAAAATATAACAAAAGAATCTATTGCGGAAATCAATGATCTAGAGTTTTTTCACCCTGATATATTTCCAAACTTTAAAAATGTAAAACCTAGAAATTTCATTAACAACCACACTTCACCATCAAAATTCACTAGCGACTACACACACTACTTCAAAAATCTTTTAAATAAAAGCAGCTTAAGCAATCAGGAGAAACTTGCTATTCAAGGGCGATTATTCGCACTGGGAGAGAATATCAATCCCCCACTAGAAAAAATTCCCGCCAACCTAATCTGGCATCTACTTAATAGTGAATTCCCCGAAGATTTTCACGATTATGTAGACAACATTACTGATGAGCGATTTAGCCATTGGCCCCAATATCATAAGAAACGCCACATAGATGCAACACTACTCGCAAAATATTACATTGAGACAGAGTATTTTCTAGATACAGAGGATCTCTGTGTAAAACTTCAAGACGCGAAGGGAAATATTATACTTAGTAATATCGAAGGAATTTCCCCACAAAGCAAGAACTATAAGTCTACCTACACGGCAACCTACAATCCAGACTCTACATTTGGTCAAGAAGATGAACAGCACATATGCCTAGCAAGAACTTCCCTACTAAGTGACGGGGGAGAACTAATACTGGGGAAGGATTTCACCCAAGAATATCACCTATTGAAAAGTCTTAACTCTGTTATTTTTTACGGACTTCTGATCACTGCAATTATTAGCCTAATTTGTGGATATCTTGTATCTAGGCAAGCAGTCAGAAGAATAAGCGAGATTAACAAAGTATGCCGCCAAATTATGTCTGGAGATCTGGACAAACGGATCCCATATAATAGTAATGGCGGAGACTATGATCAGTTATCTATACATATCAATACAATGCTGGACAAAATCCAACAATTGATGATGGGAATAAAACAAGTTTCCGACAATATTGCCCATGACTTGAAGTCCCCACTTTCTCGGCTACGAGGCCAGCTAGAACTATTATTGCATATAGAAAAACCAGATAAAGATACTATCGAAGCCATTATTAATGAAAACGACAGGATCATCGAGTGCTTTAATGCGTTACTCAGAATCTCGCAAATTGAGCAAGGAGCACAAAGGTCAGCATTTCGGCACTTTTCGCTTCATAACCTTCTTAAAACCCTGGTAGAAGTCTATGAACCGATTTTTCATGATCAGGGAATACTTCCATCCGTTACTTTGATTGATGACCAACATATGATCTTTGGAGATAAAAACCAATGGTCTCAGTCTATTGCAAACCTATTTGACAATATAATTAAGTACGCACCAGGAAGTGGCAAACTGGATATTAGGCTTTCAGCTCAACCTCAACAAGGTAGGGAGAATCTTCAATTGCAGCTACACGATAGCGGTCCGGGAATTCCAGAAGATGATCATAAAAAGGTCTTTGAGCGATTTTACCGGTTGGAATCGCATAGGCATACAAAAGGTAATGGACTTGGATTAAGTCTTGTTTTGGCTGTTTGTAATTTGCACAAAGCTAAGATTCACCTAGCTAACTGCAATGGATTAAAGATACAGATAGATATCCCTTCAATCACAGATCCACATCCCGCCCATTCATTAAATTCTCAGGAAAGTAAATTCAGTGAATTATATTGAATATTTATCCGTACAAGGAAGTTAAAAATTCTATACAGATAATTTCCACTTACAAAGCAGAATAGCCATACAATGGTACGGCTATTCTGCTTATTCTTAAAATGCAACAACCAATAAGAAGATTAACTCTCACCAACAGAATTACGAACAATTTCAATGGATGAATCCGTGATTGCCGTCACAGGTAACCACACAATCAAAGTCTGGGATCCATCTGTATCTCTGATAATACCCAATTTTACATCGGATAGTACTTTGCCATTGAATTTTACTCTCGGAGTTTTGCTTGTTCCCCATTCGCGAATAATTAGTGATGGATTTACCAAAGGACTACTATCATTAGCCTTCACTATCAAAGAAATATCTCCTGATACCCCATCTGATGTCAGGCTATAGGCTCTTTCATCAGTGATAAAATTAATTACATTGCCCTTAACACCTTGAACCGCATCTATTACAGGTGGAGAAATCCATGAACTTGCCAAGCCCTGTAAATCAACCGGTGTTCCCTGGGTAAAGCCATACATCATAGATCCAGAACCATATTCAAAGGCCTCTAGATTACCAACCGCAAAGTGAGAAACTCTATCATTGGCAACGGAGAATCGACCATCGGAAGGAATTTGAGCTATTGGCCAATGATTCCAAGGGCCTGCAAACGGAAAAATACCTCCCAGGAAATCTATATGCTTTGAACTCTCCTCATTAGCAGAGGGGAAAAAACCACCTGCCTGACTTACTCCAAAGACCTTCCAGTTAGTTTGGCTATTGAGCACCGCAATATTACCGGGCAAAGGACTGGGGTCCACTCCATCACCAGGCCTGTCTAAGGATATAGGATAAATGATATCAGAGGAGTCACCCGTAAGCCCCGCAATCGAAACTGCATTATAATTCAGAAAGTCCTCAGCTTTTTGACCCGGTCCTAGTAACCATTGGAAGTCCTGATAAAATTCTACGCCACCTTCATCAGCTGCAGGATGGTAAAAAACATCCCGGATTGCCACCCCATCGGGATAAATTGTATGCACCTCATCAATATAAGCAGTATCCAAAACGAGTAAATCAAATACATCTGCGGCAGCATAACGCCAGTGAACTTTAACCCGTGCAGGAGTATTTTCAATCATACGAACATGGGTGCGTAGAGCGGCCTTATCAGACATGTGTTCAGCCAAAGAAACAATTGGGTTGACTGAAGCTGGGGTTTCAGGATCATCCGGATCGGGAATCACCAGTTCCACACTTTGATCAGACATCCACCGATTATCTGTCACCAAGTTCATGCCGTGTGATGTTCCTCGCCAATATACATAACTGATCGGCTTATTATCGAATCGGACTACAATATCTTCGTTGTCCGTAACCCTCCATAGGTTATCCCAAGCATCATGAAAGTCTAACTTTGTATAAATCCCACCAAACTTCTGGGGGTATTTTTCAAGGTCTGGCAATTGCCGCTTCGTAAAACCAGGATCTGGAGCTTTCTTTTGTGCCAATAAAAAACCGTTGTAGCTATCATCAAAATCCTTAGAAGTCAGAGAGTGCTTATAAATGGCAATCTCGTCTATTGCCCCCTCAATACCGAATATACTGGAGAAATGATTGAATTCATTCAATTCACTCTCCCGAACTCCATCTGTTGCTGGTAAAGGTGAATTATTCATTCCAACAATCATTGGCATATCTGGAATTGAAAAATTGACATCATAAGATTGGCTTTTATCTAAAACACCATTGATATAGAGCGACAAACTCTTTTCTGCAGAAACACCAACATGAATCCACTGATTAACTGGGATTACACTATCAGAAGTTAAAGTTTTTCCATTTACCGTAAAAAGCAGCTTACCGTCAGAACTTACTCCAAAATAATACCCCTCATTTCCCATATTATCTGACTGGTGAATGATAGGAGCATTATTCCATGGATAAGCGGCTAGATTAATCCAGGCTTCAATAGAAAGAGCCTCCTTAAATATGGGTGCCTCATCCTGCGCGACCACCACTGCTGATCTATAACCGTCAAAAAAAAGGGCCGAACCAGACACACCAGCGACCCAATCACCCCCGTGGCTGTCAATATATCCAGTCGCTGATTTCAAGCTCTCAACAGTACTCGTGCCCTCCCCCTCATCAAACTTCCAATGCGCCACTGGTAAGGCAGGGGGAGTATAATTAACTATCGTATTCCCATTACCCTGAGACACACCTGCCTGTAGCTCTCCAGACTTATTTTGTACATCGGCTATGCCATTTTCCGTGAGACGCATAGTCTGAATAATAGCCCCTCGACGCACATCCCAGCCTGTGATGGTATCAGTGCCTGGCCGGTATAACCTGGTTACATTGCCATCTCGAGTAATCGTATATATCTCATGGACTACCCCTTCGGGATCTCGCCCCATTTTCGCATTAGCTTTCGGGAAGTAACGCCAATGAATAACAACCTTTTCATCTGACTGCTCTAAAATACGAACATAAGAAAAGTCATTTGATTTATCAAAGCGAGTATTGGCATCACTCGAAATATCAGCCAAATGCGCTACAGGATTAGAATTTTTTCCAAAGTGCCAAACAGGCCGATAACTATGATCACGAGCAAAAACAAGCTTACCTTTCCCTTCAAGGTTCACAATAATGTCAGCATAAGGTCCTGTGATCTTTTCCGGAATATCTACTGAGTTGACACGGGTATAGTGCGCAAAAAAACCAGCCGACGTTTGGCTTAAGTCTACTTGCGAACCCCTGGGTTCTAACACCTGCCTCCCTCCAGAGTCCCCCGAATCCTTGCAGCCTAGTACTGCAAGACAGGCAGCTAGTACAAGATTACCTTTTGATAGCAACATATCTGCTCTTTCCTCCCATTTACTGAAAGGGAAGTCTAAAAGGACATACTAACCCTCTGCTGGACTGAACATTAAATATATGTAATGTTTCTCCCCCCAAATTAAAATAGGACTTATATTTAGCGAATCTAGATCGTTCATATTCATAATTATTCTCACAGCTCATAAAGTAACGAAAAATAATCAGATGACTAATTTCAAGATAACAATTTATTCCCTCAATAACCTATTCAACCTCATAAGAATGTAGATCCTTAAACACGCTGCACAGAACAAATTACAAAATAGACCTATCCTAAGTGGTAATAGCCCCACTTGGAAATCCAACACAATGAAAGAATTTAAAAGCCATCTAAAAATCCAAATATTTTTTCTTATCTTTCTATTATTGGTAGGAGCTTACTTACTAGTAGGGCCAAAGAAGCAGACTGAGCAGAAAACTCAGGAAATTCTATCTGTGCTTTTTATCGGTAATAGCTACACACGCCCTCTTCCTCCGATAATCCAGGCAATTGCTAAAAGCAATGGAGCACAAATTATATATAGATCCATAACTCCGGGAGGGTGGACCTTACAAAAACACTCTGAGTCTACGGATACACTAGAAGCTATTCATGAGAGGGCATGGGATTATGTGGTGCTTCAGGAGCAAAGCCAGCTTCCCTCATTCTCCGAAGAACAGAGGCATAAAGAGATTTACCCCTACGCAAAAAAACTCACCAAAGAAATTAGATTGGCCGGTGCCACTCCTCTCCTCTTTCTAACCTGGGGCCGTAAGCATGGGGACACTCAAAATTATTCCAATGATACTCGCAGTAAAATGCAAGCCCGCTTGTTTGAGGGTTATCAGAATATAGCCCAGACAACATCTTCAAAAGTAATACCAGTCGGCCTCGCTTGGGAAACAATTAGCTCCTCAGATAAAGTCATTGACCTATACGCTCATGATGGAAGCCACCCCAATCAGAATGGTGTATATCTATCTGCCGCGGTCTTTGTTTCCTATCTACTGAAACAACCTCAATTAAATGCTCCACCAATCAATGGCATATCTAAGGAAACAGCCGAATTACTAGCACAACAAACTAAGAAACTTAATTTAGATCCATAGGCTATTCCTGGATCTGGGTCTGTTGTATCCCCATTAATCAGATTGTTTGCTGCGTCGCAGCACCAGTATTAACCTATCATTCCATGTACCTAAAATAAAAAAGCCCCGCAATTGCGGGGCTTTTTGGGGTAGGCTTTAAGGCCGGCTTACATCATGCCGCCCATGCCGCCCATTCCACCCATACCGCCCATGTCAGGAGCAGCCGGCTTCTCTTCCGGGATTTCTGCAACCATGGCTTCGGTGGTGATCATCAGGCCAGCAATAGAGGCTGCCGCTTGCAGAGCAGAGCGGGTTACTTTTGCTGGGTCCAGAATACCCATGTCCAGCATATCGCCATACTCGCCAGTAGCAGCGTTGTAACCGAAGTTGCCTTCGCCTTGCTTGATCTTGTCAACAACTACAGAAGCTTCGTCACCAGCATTGGAAACGATTTGACGCAGAGGCATTTCCATAGCGCGCAGAGCTGCAGCGATGCCGTGGTTCTGGTCTTCGTTGTCGCCAGTTACGGAGATAGCCTGGGTAGCGCGAACCAGAGCGGTACCACCGCCAGGTACTACGCCTTCCTCTACTGCGGCGCGGGTAGCGTGCAGGGCGTCTTCAACGCGGGCTTTCTTCTCTTTCATTTCCACTTCAGTAGCGGCGCCTACTTTGATTACCGCAACACCGCCAGCCAGCTTGGCTACGCGCTCCTGCAGTTTCTCTTTATCGTAGTCGGAAGAGGACTCTTCGATCTGTGCACGGATCTGGCTAACGCGAGCTTCGATGTCTTTAACATTGCCAGCGCCGTCAACGATTACAGTGTTTTCTTTGGACAGGGTGACACGCTTAGCAGTACCCAGGTGCTCCAGAGTGGTACCTTCCAGCTCCAGGCCAACTTCTTCAGAAATCACGGTGCCGCCAGTCAGGATCGCAATGTCCTGCAGCATGGCTTTACGGCGGTCGCCGAAGCCAGGTGCTTTAACAGCAGCAACTTTAACGATGCCGCGCATGCTGTTTACAACCAGAGTTGCCAGCGCTTCGCCTTCTACGTCTTCAGCGATGATCAGCAGCGGCTTGGAGGCTTTAGCTACTTGCTCCAGCAGGGGCAGCAGGTCGCGGATATTGGAGATTTTCTTGTCTACCAGCAGGATGAACGGATTGTCCAGCTCGGCAGTCATGTTCTCTTGGTTGGTGATGAAGTAAGGAGACAGGTAGCCGCGGTCGAACTGCATACCTTCTACTACGTCCAGCTCATTTTCCAGGCCGGAACCTTCTTCAACGGTGATAACACCTTCTTTGCCAACTTTTTCCATGGCTTCAGCGATGATGGTACCAACGCTCTCGTCGCTGTTAGCGGAGATAGTACCTACCTGAGCAATAGACTTGGTGTCGGCACAAGGAGTGGACAGGCCAGCGATGTGGTCAACTGCTGCGGTTACCGCTTTGTCGATACCGCGCTTCAGGTCCATTGGGTTGAAGCCAGCGGCTACGGATTTCAGACCTTCGGTTACGATAGCCTGAGCCAGAACAGTAGCGGTGGTGGTGCCGTCACCAGCGGTGTCAGAAGCTTTGGAAGCAACTTCTTTAACCATCTGTGCGCCCATATTTTCGAACTTGTCGCTCAGCTCGATTTCTTTCGCTACGGAAACACCGTCTTTGGTTACGGTAGGAGCGCCGAAGGACTTGTCCAGAACTACGTTGCGGCCTTTAGGACCCAGAGTAGTTTTTACAGCGTCTGCCAGGATGTTTACGCCTTTCAGCATTTTCTGACGAGCGTCGTCACCAAAAATTACGTCTTTAGCTGCCATGATTCTTATTCCTCAAATTCTTTTTGCGAGTAAAGTTAAAGGCTGGCCTTAGCCTTCCAACACGCCGTAGATATCACCTTCGCTCATGATGATCAGCTCTTCGCCTTCCACCTTGAGGGTATTGCTGTCGGCATAGCGACCGAAAACAACCGTGTCACCTACCTTCACAGACAGTGCGCGCACATCGCCATTGTCCAGCTGCTTGCCCTCACCCACGGCTACCACTTCACCCTGGTTTGGCTTTTCTTTGGCAGCACCTGGCAGCACGATACCGCCAGCTGACATCGCTTCTTCTTCCTTACGGCGTACTACGACGCGGTCGTGTAAAGGACGAATTTTCATGGATAAGTTCTCCATTGAGTCGTTTTAAGGTTTTCCAACATTGGCGGTACAGGCCCATCGGGCCGGTAACCTCACCCCTCTCTGGTCCTCAGAGGCGGGGCTTAATTCTCAGTTGATCCCTATCTATGGGCGGGAGAATAGATTTCAACACCCTAAAGTGAAAAAACTATAAAAGTGCCGTTTTAAGTGTAAAAGTGTGCACTATTCAACCAAATCAGTCTTTGTGGCGCTTGTGCTCAACGGAGTTCCGCTCATCCCGTGAGTACTCTCCCTCGATAATATCGGGGCCACGTCTGGAGGCATTCGGTTGGAAGGGGCCACCTGGTCGAACGATAGTGACATGGCGAAGTAACCGCCCCAGTAATAACTGGCGCAGTCCCGGTATCAGGCAGGCGAAACCGAGAATATCGGTGATGAAGCCGGGGGTCAGCAGCAGAACACCGCCGACGGCGAGAAAGATACCTTCTACCATCTCCTGGGCGGGAATATCACCAGTGCGCATCTTCTCCTGGGCCCTTGCCAGGGTAGAGAGCCCTTGGCGACGCAGCAGCGTCACGCCGATGATAGCCGTTAGAAACACCAGGCCGATGGTGGGCAAGGCGCCGATTTCACTCCCTACGGCAATCAATACCCACAATTCGAGTACAGGTAGAGCTATAAATAGAAGCAGCAGCAAGGGACGCATAGAGAGGATTCCTGATCTAACAGCCCACGGCTAATCCGGGGCTGGGGATATTTTCGACATGCTGTATTAAATGGAGTGGGGAGGCAAATTATTCAAGGGCGCCATAATCGACCCCACGCTAACCAGGAGAGAGGGAGACTTGAATGGCAAGCGAGCAGCAAGATGCCATAGAGGCACCAGCCATAGGCCGAAGCCGCCACTTTGTTGATGATATTTTAGCCGAGGCCGATATCCGTATTAACGGTGACCGCCCCTGGGATATCCAGCTCCATCGAGAAGAGGCACTTGATGAGATCGTCGCCCGCCAAAGTATGGGGTTGGGGGAAACCTATATGCGCGGGGACTGGGATGTACAGGCCATAGATCAGTTCATCTACCGTATTCTAGATTCCGACTTGGGCCGTCACTTCAAGAGCTGGCGCCATATCTTCCCCTATATACGCAGCTGCTTGCTCAACCTGCAAAGCCGTCGCCGGGCGTTCGAGGTCGGCGAGCACCACTACGACTTAGGTAATGAGTTTTACGCCGCCATGCTCGATAGCCGCCTTACATATAGCTGTGGTTATTGGAAGGAGGCCCAGACCCTAGATGAGGCCCAGGAAGCAAAACTGGACCTTATCTGCCGCAAACTGCAGCTTGAACCAGGAATGAAGTTATTAGACATCGGTTGCGGGTGGGGAAGCCTCATCGGTTATGCGGCACAGAAATACCAGGTAGAGTGTGTCGGGGTTACAGTATCCCGTGAGCAGAGAGCCTACGTCGCCGAACGCTATGCCAACCTGCCGATCACCGTGCACCTTCAGGATTACCGCGAACTCAATGAACCCTTTGACAGAATTGCCAGCGTGGGAATGTTTGAGCATGTAGGACGAAAAAACCACCGCGCATTTATGGAGGTGTCAAAACGCTGTTTGAAAAAAGACGGCATTTTACTACTTCACACTATTGGTAAATCCAAACCCGCACCTACCGACCCCTGGGTTGAGAAGTATATTTTCCCCAATGGAGAAATACCTGCCGCCAGTCAAATCACTCTGGCAGCTCAGGAGCTACTGACCTGTGAGGATCTACATAACTTTGGCCCCGATTACGATAAAACCCTGATGGCCTGGCATGATAATTTTGAACGTAATTGGCCTCGCTTCGCCGATCGCTATGGTCGACGCTTTTATCGTATGTGGCGTTATTACCTTCTGTTATGCGCGGCATCCTTTAGAGTTCGCAGAATGCAGTTATGGCAGTGGATGTTATCGAAAAATAGAACCGATAGTGTGGAACGTATTTGCTAGGGTAAGAAATTCTTGATTGAAGACTTCAAATTCTTCCAACATTGAGAGTTTCAAAAGTCTGGGGGAGCAATTAGTGGCGGTGATTTAGCTCTACTACTATCAATGCTTCACCCAGACCTTTCTCCTGACAATCAAATCCATTAGCTATCGCTACTTATCAGCAAGCCCGAATAATACTTGCTGCCGCCAGGTCGTTACTCAATGCATTATCTATTCACAACCCCTCAAGAGCTAAAGTTTCTTATAGAGGTTCATACGGTTGCGGCCATAGTTCTAACGTTTATTACTATTCCATTAACTCTTCTGATGAAAAAGGGCAGCCGTTACCATCGGATCGGTGGCCTCAGCTCACTCTTGATTGCCATTATCTTTTCCATCAGTGCCCTGCTGATGCTATTCAACCCTTACATCATTCCTCATCTCAAGGCCGACATTCCCGAGTACCAGATCGATATTGCCTATGTCTACAATACTCACCCAAACCTTTTATTACTGGGATTGATCAGCATATTCAGTTACTCCATATTTTCTGCCTAAATATGGCCGAGAATCAAGCACTCCAATGATGGCAGAATCACTTCCAATTATCGATTGGATACTGGCTGCCATAGCTGCCTGGGTCGCAGTATTCTATTTCCAGGTTTTTCTTTACGATATTGGTAAACACCCAAGTTATGCCAATATTTACCTGGCTCCATCCGCATTAATGCTGGTTTTTATGGGGCTCGATGTCTATACGTTTTTTTTCCGACCACAAGTAACAGGCCGACCATGGTGGGCACTGCATATGTGCAAGATGCTGTATGCCTGGTCGGCACAAATCAAAGGCTTTGCGCTGCGGGATTTTCACTTATCTTTAGAACAAACAGTATTTCACGAAGTGGCATCCATCCTGGCCTGGCTCATTATTTCCTTGTTTGTATACCTGTTTTATCGAAAAACTCTCAACACAAGATATGCGAGGAAGGGATAGATAAATCTTAAAATCATTACTGAAAGGGAAATAAAAAAGGGCGAACAAAGTTCGCCCTCATCTGATAACACGCTACTGAATCGTTAAATACGTGCACCACCGTCGATATCCAGAACTCGACCGGTTACATAGTCATTCTCCAGAATAAACGCCACGGTTGAGGCAATTTCCTCTTGCTCACCCAGGCGTCTCAATGGCACTTGCTTAACCAGACTATCCAGGATTTCCGGGCGCATTTGCGCAACCATATCAGTGCCGATAAAACCGGGAGCAATTGCAGCTACGCGCACGCCGTAACGAGCCAGCTCGCGGGCCCAGGTTACCGTCATGGCAGCAACACCAGCCTTACTGGCGGAATAGTTTGTCTGTCCCATATTGCCGGCACGAGACAGGCTGGAGATATTCACCATCACTCCACCCTTGCCACTTTCCGCCATAATTCCGGCTGCGGCACGGCCACAAAGGAATACCCCAGTCAGGTTTACGTCAATAACAGACTGCCACTGGGACAGTGACATACGGTCAGTGACCTTGCCCTCTTTACACTTGAGCAACATGCCATCGCGCATAATACCGGCGTTATTAATCAACACCTGCAGACCACCGAAATCCTCTGCGACCTGGAGGAAGCCTTTATCTACCTCTTCCTCATTAGCGACATTGATCACATAGCTTCGCGCCTCGGCACCGAGCTGTTCACAGGCAGAAACACTTTCCTTTAGCCCCTCTTCGTTGACATCAATCAATGCCAAACGGGCCCCGCGCTCCGCCAGGTAAACGGCCATTGCTCTTCCCAGCCCTTGGCCAGCACCGGTAATCGCCACAATACTGCCGGCAATCTGCATGTTGCACTCCTCATTAGTATTTTTTAGATTTTATCTCTCTAAGGCCTGTTATTCCGGCAAAGTTGGGAGAATGCCGCCAGGCTATTACCACTGGTAACCAACACCAACGGTTACTTTGGTATCTTCTTTTTCACTTTCCAGCGATGGTGTGTTGTCGTACTGCCACTGGTAGCCAATTTCCATCAGCACTCCTTCAACCAGTGGTGTTCTCACCCCCACCTTGGCATTTGCCTGGTAGTCATCACTGTGATCGAAAGACTGCAGGGTTTCCTGGTCAAAGTAAATTTCCGGGCCCAGGGAAAATTTATAACGGTAATTCAGCGCGACACGCCCTGCCACATATTGGTCGTCCTGATTCTCACTCAGCTCCGTATCAATAAAATCTTCCTGCAGGCTACTAACACCGCCTTCCAGTGAAAATGCTGTTTTGTCTGTGTCATAAAACAGGTAACCAAGACCCAGACCCATGGTTGTGCCGAGGTCCAAGTTCCGCGCCTCTTCATGCTCCCAGGCGGTATTTGCTGCAGCAAACCACTTTTCTGCAAAAATCCAGCGCAGGTCATAAGTCAGCCGGTATTTTTCCAGCGCGCCATCATCCTCACTGTCTTGATTCTGGTAAAGGGCGCCGACCAGGTGATGGAAATCCCCATGGCGCACATCCAGGTTAACATTTGCATCCAGGTCCTCACGCTCACGGTTCCCGGATTCAAAAACGCCGCCCGCACTCACATTACCCTTGAATGTCATTGGATTACTGACAAAGTGTGGATAGGGCTCAGCACGCTCCACTCCAGGAAAGTCGATCAACCAACCTCCACCCTCTGCGCAGTAGAGTTCCCACTGCTCCTGGCGGTGCCCTGCCAGCGTGCATGGCTCATCCCGCCCGGCAACTTTGAGATCGGTATCCACATCCATGGATACAACCTTGGATTTATCGACCTTAACTTCACCGAAGGTCTCAGATTTCCATACCACTTGTTCAGTATCTACAAGCACCAGCTCCCCCTGAATGCGATCACCATTCTCAAGGGTGAGCACACCCGCAAAAACCTGTAAGGGTGCAAGGCAAAGGAGAGTTTTGGCAAAAATCCGGGGAATTTGTGTCGATAGAACCACAGGAGAACCTTGAAGTTTCTGGATGAGCTTGCGATGAAAACTGTGATGAAAGCCCTATTCAATCGGCAATAATGCCACAACTGCCATAAATGTGGCACGCCAATACTACCTATTTTGTAACGGCTCAGTATGATACCCCGGCTTTAATCCGTGCTTTTTTATAGCTTATTTGCAGACAAATACGGCAAACTGGCGGCTAAATCTAATAAACCACTAAGAAATGAGGCTTTTGTGCCTGTAGAGACCAATACCACCGGCCCAGAAACACCAGGCAGCGCTCTCGCCAGAATATGCCGGGTTTTGGCCTCAATACCAACAGGCCGGGTCGTCACTTATGGAGATCTCGCCGAAATGGCCGGCTATCCAAGAGCCGCCAGACTAGCTGGTCAGACATTACGGAAACTACCCAAAGACACCAAATTACCCTGGCACCGGGTAATCAACGCCCAGGGAAGAATCTCATTACCCGAACCCGGGGCTTCCCGCCAACGCAAGCGGCTGGAAGAAGAAGGGATTACCTTGTTAAAGGGGCGGGTGGACATGGCCAAGTATCGCTGGAGACCATAACCCCGAAAGGAGCTGTACAAGTTTAGGCGGTAGTAATCAGGCTTCCTCCGCTGCATCACCATTCCACGGCGCGACATAAAAGAGCAGTAACATCCCCGGAACTGCCAACGCGGCGCACAGAAGAAAGAAGTTCGTCCACCCCACAGACTCAACCAAATACCCTGTTGAAGCATTGGCAAAAGTCCTGGGTAACGAGGTTAACGCAGTAAACAGGGCGAATTGGGTAGCCGTGTGTAATTTGCTGGTTGTGCGGGCAATAAAAGCGATGAAAACTGCAGTACCAAGACCAACCCCCAGATACTCAAAAGCAATCACTATCGCCAGTAGCCACAGGCTCGGCTTAAAACCCGGTGTGCCCACCAGATCCCCATTAGCCTCAGATAAAATCATAAAGCCAAAAATGGATACGAGCTGGATAACTCCAAAGATCCACAGACACTTATTAATCCCAATACGCACCATCAATAGGCCGCCGAGAAATCCCCCAATCACGGCGGGCCAGAGGCCGGCATTTTTAGCCACAATACCAATATCCGTATTGGTGTACCCCATATCCAGGTAATAGGGTGTCGCCAATGCAGTGGCCATATTATCGCCGAGCTTGTACAGGAACATGAAAGCAAGCACCAATACTGCGTGCTTTACGCCGTTGCGGTTAAAAAATTCGACAAATGGCAGCACGATAGCCTCGCGCAAAGTCCTTGGTGGCGCAGCCGGGTGCTGGGGCTCTGAAACCATCAAGGTCATAAATACAGCGATCAACATAAAAGCTGCAGTTATCCAAAAAACCTGGTCCCAGGCCAAATGATCCGACAGGATTAAACTGAGCGAACCCGGTATCAGGCCCGCTACTCGATAGGCATTCGCATGAAAGGAATTACCGAGACCTAACTCATGATCCGGCAATATTTCCCGACGGAAGGCGTCCAGGACAATATCCTGGCTGGCACTAAAAAAAGCCACACCAAAACATAAAGTGGCAATTGTCCATATATTGAACTGCGGATTGAACATACCTAAGCCGCCAATAAAGACTATCAGCAGCAATTGCATTACGAGCATCCAACCACGACGACGCCCTAAAATCGGGAAAGCAAAGCGCTCCATTAATGGAGCCCACAGAAACTTCCATGTGTAGGGCAGACCAAGTAAGGCAAAAATCCCGATGGTAGCCAGGTCTACTCCCTCAGAACGTAACCAGGCAGGCACCAGTTGAATCAGGACAAAAAGTGGCATTCCTGAGGAAAATCCGGTACCGATACAGATCAGCATACGCCGATTGAATACCGCCTCCCGAACCGTTTCGTGGGCCATAGTTTGTCGCTTTTAATTGCTGATTATCATTCTTGAAAACTACAGCTCTTAGACATCCCAGCTAACAGCCATAAGTGACACCAAAACCCCTCCCTTATCTCTATAAAAAACCAATAACCATTACAGGTTTCGAGCGGAGGAGTAATACAACCACCATAGACACAAGTCGGAGAAAATGCCCGTTGATGAGGAATTATCCGGGGGCGTAGCAACGAGATGAGTGACCGGCACACAGGAAAGCTTCTGTCATAAAGCAGATCTGTATGCCAGCAATAAAATTAGACCCTGGAATGGCTCTCTTCAGGTCGCGCGTGAGTCTGGCTGCGGTTCTTCCAGATGCCATTCACGCTGTTCACGCCGCCAGAAATAGATAGAGAGTAAAATTGCCGGAACTCCCATTAAGGCAGCATAAATAAAGAAATGGGCGTAACCCTGAGCATCAACCACCATACCGGAAAAACCACTGATAAATTTACCCGGCAGCGTCATCAGAGAGCTGAACAAGGCATACTGGGTTGCGGTATAAGCCTTATTGGCCAGGCTCGACAGGTAAGCGACAAGGACCGCATTAGCAATACCGCCGCTGATGTTGTCGGCACTGATCACCAGGGCCAGCCATGCCTTATCCGGACCAATCAGTGCAAGCTGGGCAAACAGTAAGTTGGTGCAGGCAACCATTACCGCCCCGAGTATCAGCGGGCGCAAAATGCCATAGCGCACCACCAGGACTCCACCTAGAAAGGAGCCGAGAATAGTGCAGAAGAATCCGAACAGCTTACTGATTTCTGCAATTTCTGTTTTGGAAAAGCCTAAATCCAAGTAGAAGGGATTGGCCATAATCCCCATCGCAATATCGCTTAGGCGGAAAATACCGATAAACAGCAATAAAACAAAAGCAAAGCGCCCATTGCGTTGGAAGAACTCAATAAAGGGACAGGCGACAGCACGAACAAACCACTGCTTCAAGCGACTGTGTTCGCCCTTCCCCAACAGGCGCTGCTCCCATTCACTCTGCAGTACGTCAGCCTCTTTATTAACCTTCGAGTGATCGGGCTCTGTGATCAACAAAGTGGTGATCACACCCACCCCCATCAAAACGGCCATTGCCAGGTAGGCGCCAGACCAACTGAACAAATCTGCAATAAATAGTGCCCCAGCCCCAGCAATCAGCATCGCAACCCGATAACCAAACACATAATTAGCCGCCATAGCTCCCTGGTAGTCTTCATCCATGGCTTCAATTCTGTAGGCATCAATAGCCACATCTTGTGAAGCCGAGCAGAATGCAACCCACAGAGCGAGCAGAGCTACTTGCAACAAGGACAGCTGGGGATCCACGCTGGCCATACCCACCAAGCCAATGGCAACGCCCACTTGGGACACCAGCATCCAGCTCCGCCGTTTTCCCAGGCTTTTGGTCAGTAAAGGCAACCGTAAATAGTCAATGATGGGAGCCCAGAGCACCTTTATTGAAAAGGTAATTCCGACCCAGGCAAAGAAGCCTATAGCGGTGCGGCTAACACCGTAGTCGCGCAGCCAGGCAGTCAGGGTTGAGAAGACCAGTAAAAGCGGAAGGCCGGCAGAAAAGCCGAGGAAAAACATGGTGATTACACGGGGCTTCAGATAAGCTCCAAGTGCTTGCCCCCATGTCAGTTGCTGCCGCGACATATTCAATCTTCCCCTTTGAGCCCTATTGCCGGCCATAAAGAAAGAGCGCAGGCAATATGTCTGCACCCAAAAAGCTACCTAACTCAATGGCCCCACAGAACCTCGAGCTCTGCCTCGGCCAACTTGTTGGCATTCACATTGAAGCCCACCTTGGCGGGAGATGAATTTTCATCTAACGGCAGGGAATCCACTTTCAGGGCATATACACGGAAGCGATAGCGATGGTCGCCGTGCCCTTTGGGTGGGCAGGCGCCACCATATCCAGGATTTCCATAGTCATTGCGCCCCTGAATAGCTTCGGGAATCAGGCCGTTCTTCAGGTCTCCAGCACCCTCTGGCAGACTGGTTACGTCAGCAGGGATATTAAAAATCACCCAGTGCCACCAGCCACTGCCTGTCGGTGCATCGGGATCATAAACCGTCACCGCAAAACTTTTAGTGCCTTCGGGGGCCCCCTCCCAGCTCAGTTGCGGAGAGACATTTTCCCCGCCACAGCCGGCATATACATGAGCTAATGGCATTTTTTTGCCGGGTTTCAAAGACGTAGAAGACAGTGTCAACTGCCCGGCCTGGGAGGCAACAGCCATCAAAGAAAATATTGTCGCTGCAAAGAAACTGGCAATTTTGCTGTACTTTATGCGGCGAAATCCTAGGTTCATATCCAACACTCTCATTGTTACTCTTCCACACTGGCCAACAGGCTTGAAACCTTGCCCAGATCCATGTTGCCACCGGTCAATACAACTGCGACATTCTTGTTGCGAAAACGCGCTCCGTGCTCGAGCACAGCTGCGAGCCCCACGGCAGCTGAGGGCTCAACCATTTGCTTGGTGCGAGTCCACAATAGTTGCATTGCCCGCACAATACCACTTTCAGAAACCGTCACAATATCTCTCACAGTGCGACGAATCACCCTGTAGTTTCGGTGCCCAAGCGTTGTACGCAAGCCATCGGCAATAGTATGGGGCTGCTGGGTAGTGATATGAACACCGCCACGCAAAGATCGCTGCGCATCATCCGCGCCAGCGGGCTCTGCGCCTATTACCAATACATCTGGAGCCAACGCCGCTATTGCCAGCCCAGTGCCTGCGAGCAGGCCACCGCCACCCACAGGGGCCACAATCACATCCGGAGTAAAACCCTGCTCCCGACATTGCTGAACAACCTCTAGAGCTACCGTGCCCTGCCCCGCAATAATCCTGCTGTCGTCATAGGGCGGCACTACATGGGCCCCTGTCTCTTGCACCACTTTTTGCAGAGCCTCTTCACGGTCTGCCAGGGTAGGACCGCAAGTAACAATTGTTGCGCCATAACTTTCCACAGCCATGCGCTTCATATCGGGCGCCGTCTCTGGCATTACAACAATACAGGGCAAACACCGCTCCGCAGCAGCCCATGCCAACGCCGCGCCATGATTGCCTGAGGAGTGGGTCGCCACCAACTCAGCTCCTTCAGGCAAGAGGGAAAGTGCATTTGCAGCTCCACGTGCTTTAAACGCACCCACTTTTTGCAAGTGCTCACATTTAAACCAAAGATTGGCGCCACCCAGCTCATTGAGAAGCTGGGAGCGAATCAAGGGAGTTCGATGGACAGTTCCGGAGACTGTTTGTGCCGCGCAAAAAACATCAGCACTGGTAGGCAGGTCATTGGGGTCCGAGGGCATAGCTCTGTTGGTCTTTTTAATTTACGACTGAATGTACCAACTCAAGCCACTAAAAAACCAGCAAAATTCCCTTTTCGCCCATATCTCGCTAAATATTTTTGGCCACTCTATCGCTGCAGTATTTTCAACCACTTAAATTTTCGATTGGTGTACGGCGCATAACGCAGGTCAACATCCAGAATATTTTTGCGTTTCATCACGGCTTTGTAGTGGCTAAAAGTTCTGAAACCATGCTCACCGCGGTAACAGCCCATACCGCTGGCTCCCACTCCTCCAAATGGCAGATCCTGGGCCAGCATAAACATCATGCAATCGTTCACGCAGGCATTACCGGAGCTGCAGCGGGAAAGCACCCGGTCAGCGATGGCATCACTCCGGGTAAAAATATACAGCGCTAACGGCTTTTCCCTCTCATTAACAAACGCTTCCACTTTTCCGAAGTCATCCAACTCAACTACCGGCAGCAAGGGACCAAAAATCTCTTCCTGCATTACCGGGGACTCCAGATTGACACAGCGCATCAGGGTTGGCGCCATGTAGCAACTATCCACATCGACATCCCCACCAAAAATTACCTCACCATCACCGAGGAGGTCCGCCAAACGCAATGTGTGCTGGGTATTGATTATCCGTCCATAATCGCTGCTTTGACGGGGGCTGTCCCCAAACATCTCCCTTACCGCCAGCTGGATAGCAGGGACAAGACGGTCCGCGGTGTGCTTGGTACACAGTACATAATCCGGTGCAATACAGGTTTGCCCCGCATTGGTAAATTTCCCCCAAGCTATACGCCGCGCGGCAATATCGATATCTGCATCATCGGCCACAATACAGGGGCTTTTGCCGCCAAGCTCCAGGGTAACCGGAGTTAAGTGCTTACTTGCTGCCCCCATAATAATCCTGGCTACCCGACCACCGCCGGTGTACATGATGTGATCCCAGCGCTGCTCCAAAAGGCTCGTGGTCTCTGCCACAGCTCCCTCAACACAGGCGAAGGCATCATTATCCAGGTATCTGGGCAACAACTCAGCGATCAAATGAGAAACCGCAGGGGATAATTCCGACGGTTTGACCACTGCACAGTTACCCGCCGCTATGGCAGGCACAAGAGGCGACAGCAATAGTTGAAGGGGATAATTCCAGGCGCCAATAATCAATATCACCCCAAGGGGTTCTGGCTGTATATAGCTTTTCGCAGGTTGGGTGAGAAGTGGCGAGGAAACCTTGCGCTGGCGTACCCACTTTTTGAGGTGCTTGAGGGTATGATCGATATCACTATAGAGAAACGAAATCTCAGTCAGGTAAGCTTCCTGGGGAGCCTTATGCAGGTCCTCATTCAAGGCCCCAATAAAGCGCGCCTCATTCTCCGAGAGCATTTTGCGCAGCTGAATTAATTGGCGACGCCTCCAGGCCAGCTCAAGGGTACTTCCACTGCGAAAATATGCCCTTAGTCCAGCGACTAACGCCGCGGAGTCCCTACCATTTGCAGCACTGAGATCTGACAGCATTTGCGGTTCCAGTAATGAAACATTCAAACCCTACTTCCTCCACTGAGTATAAGCATCCCGCTACCCGGTAATCTCCGGAGTGCGATAGCGGGCGCAATCATCTGGGAGGATGGTTAAAAGTCAAGCAATTACTGGGAAATTTTTCCAAAATGTAATTCAGTTAAAAAATAATTTACTCATTTCAGCTCTGAATAACTTCAAAAAATCAGGCGAACAAAACCGTCAGGGCCAACACGGTAACCCACAACAGTAGGGTTCTGGAAAGCAAGGACTGC
Source organism: Microbulbifer variabilis ATCC 700307 (assembly GCF_000380565.1). GTDB lineage: Bacteria > Pseudomonadota > Gammaproteobacteria > Pseudomonadales > Cellvibrionaceae > Microbulbifer > Microbulbifer variabilis. The sequence goes on along the minus strand of NZ_AQYJ01000023.1, from coordinate 273,741 downwards.
AGCCCCTCTATTTCCGCGCCACTTTGACGCTGGACTTGTGAAAGATCTGCACTGGCACTGCATTCACTGGCGTCAATTCCTCCTAACGCCCCTTCCAGGTAGGCTTCGAGCACCTGTGCCGTATCTCTCTCACGACACATCAGACACTGACGCCAGGCTCGGTAGCAACCGGCAAAATTACCCACAATCGCAAAGCTGAGCCCCATGATCCTTACCGGCAACCACTCCAGTAACCAAAGCCAGCGGGCTGCAGTTGCCTGCCACTGTGTCCCGCGAGCGCGCTCTGCATAGAGAGCACTCAAACGAAATAGCAGCGCACCCGGTATCCCGAGCAAAATAAACCAGAAAAGAACGGCAAAGAGGCGCTCGAAGGCACTGTAAGCGGCACCGCGGAAGACCTGTTCATGCAGGCACTTGCCATCTGCCGGAGTCTCGTGGATATCCTGTAGAAAAGGGGCCGCAGCTTCCTCAGCCCCCTTGAAGTCGCCCCGATACCAGCTGCGCAGGTAAACGCTTACAATCTCGTTAAAATTGCCTCGTCCCAGGCAATAAAGTAACAGTGGCACCCCAAGTAAAAGCGCTCCCAAGCCTCCAAAGTTGGATTCTGCAATTACCATCACCACCGCAATCAGCAGCACCGGTGGCAGAATACTGGCCCCCAGCAACAAGCCGCCATTCGATTGCAGTTGCGGCACTTTAGAGAGTCGCTCACACCATTTATCAAACCAGCCATCGCGGTGCAAAGGCGCACCAGACCCCCAGATTTGCACCAGAGCCAAAGTGAATAAAACGATTAGCAGAGTCATAGTGATACCGCGTCAGCCCATAGTTGAATCATGATGCGCCACCCTGGGTCTGCTAAACAAGTAGGCGAACCTCACACAATGGCAGTTCAATTTTAAAGGCGATGTGGATTGATACACCAGCACCGCGAAGTGGAAGTTTCACTCAACGAGCTTATCGAGCTCATTCAAGTAGCGCTCCCAGTCAAAGCCGGGGCCGGGGTCCAGCTTGCGTCCAGGCGCTATATCAGAGTGACTGGCTATCCTGTCCACGCCGATGGCTGGATAAGCCAGCATAATGGCCGCACTCACCTCTGCCAGGGCATGGTATTGGGCATCGGTATAAATATCCGTATCCAAGCCTTCAAGCTCGATCCCGATAGAAAAGTCATTACAGTTGGTGCGCCCTTTGAATTCCGACTTACCCGCATGCCAGGCGCGCCGGTCAAGGGGCACATACTGGGTGACGATACCATCCCGATCAATAAGGATATGTGCAGAAACCTGCAGAGCCGCAATCTCGGCAAAATAGGGATGGGCATCAATATCCAGCTGCCCAAGGAAAAACGCATCGATATAAGGCCCGCCATACTGCCCGGGTGGCAGGCTGATGCTGTGAACGACCAAAAGGTCCACGGGGCAGTCGTCGGGCCGGCTGTTGCAGTGAGGACTGGGCACCCGGCGCGCACCGGATAGCCAGCCAGATTCCACTTGGTATTTCAATCTGCGATCTCCGTTCCAGCAAACTACCACCCCAAATGAACTCAGGGCCTTGGCAGTTACCATTCTATGGAAGCGTTGATCGATATGCCAATCGGTTTAGAGACGTATCGCGACAGAAGTGGGCCCCGGCAATAGTTGCCGGGACAGGGGAGCTAAAACAGGCAGATCAGCGCTGTTCGCTGCGTTTTTTGCGCACATTGCCAATAACCGACTGCAGCGCACGCTCAAATAACATACCGTCATCAAGGGGCAACAGCTGCGCTGAGCGCAGCGCATGAGCCAGCTCCAATCGGCCGAACTCCGCTACCTTGGCACCGTTGCGGTTCACAAAAATAAACTGGTCAATATCGCGGATAACCGCTGCCAAACGGCAGCGGAACTGCTCCTCATCAGAGCGCTTCAACTCAAACCAACTCCCCTGGGCGAGGCGGAAGGTCATCTGCCAGTGGGGGTCCGCCTCATCGAGAGGAGCAAGGCCCTCCTGCTCCGCAGAAGATGCCGCTAACTCCGCCTGGGCAACCGCCTGCTCAAGCTCTTCCATTTGCGGCACCGCCACTTCCTGCGACAGAGCGGTCTCTTCGGTTACCGGTTCGTCTTTATCATCAGCGGCCGGTTGCGGCTCGCCAGCTTCGGGAGCTATGGCCTCTACCGGCAGAGTTTCACTGGATTGAACCTCGACCACTTCCGCCAAATGATCCACCGAAGTGGCCGCCTTAACCTCGCGGGCCACCTGCTCTTTAACCTGAAGTTCGCGCTCCTCGGTGAGGCGCTGCGCGAGGGCAAAACGCTCGCGATAAACTTCCTTCAAACCGGCAAACATGGCGCGCGCCTCAAAGGCGTTGTAGGAGAGAGCTTCAATACCCTCGCGCAAACGCTCCTGCAAAACCGGCAACAAGCTCAGAAGCTGCTTACGGGAATCCGGCATTGGTGCCTGCACACTCCACACCAGGTCGCGGGCTGTGCGCACATCGCGACTCCAGGCCTCGCTTTCAGTGCCCTCTTTCACACAAGTGAGGAATAAAACGTTGTTCCAAACCTTTTGCAGCCAATCCTGTACCACAGGCGGCAGGTCTCTCTCGGCTACCAGGGCATCCATTACCGCTGCTACACGAGCGCGCGCGGCTTGGGTTTTTGCCCGGCCATCCGCCTCATCTATAACCCTGCGCTCCAGCATTTCCGCGCGCTTGCGTTCGCGAATAATAAACTCGCGCAAAGACTCCAGAAGCGTGGCAAAAATATTGATGTCCTGATCGAACTCGCTGAGAACCCGCTCTACGATCAGCGAGACTTCACTGTATAGAGGGTCGGACTCGAAATTGTCTGGAGCTTGCCAACCAGTGGCAGCATCGGCAAGCTCATTTAACAGTTTGCGTGCGGGATGGCCACCTTTACTAAAAAACGACTTATCGGCAATCGCAACCTTGAGCAATGGCAGCTGCAAACGGCCGAGCTGGGATTTAATCGGTGTGGCGAGACTGCGATCTTCCAAAATAAAGGAAAACAGCATTTCCACCAGTTTGATTACATCGCTATCCACTTTTGCCAACGAAGCTGCCTGATTGGAGTCAACCAGGCGCTGCTGCAGCAGATCGCCAACATTCAACAATTGGGCTGCACCGGCATCCTGGTAATGAGCCCCACTTTGCAAAGCTCCCAGATGTGTGAGCAGATCCCCAGCGGGCATGGGTGTCATACCCGCCGTAGCGGGTACGAGCCCTGGGGCAAAGTGACCACTGACAGGTACTCCCTGTGCGGCCTGGGTAGCACCATCCCCAGCGCTGCCAACTACAGCGGCCTGAGCTGCACCCGGATTGCCGGGACCACGCCCTGCCGGATAAGCCGAGCGCTGTCGCGCTGCGCGCTGCTGCTCCCGCAGTGAGGGCAACACGCCCTGCTCTACAAGTAGCTGATTACAGAATTCGTAAAAACCCCGCAGCTGCTGCATAACTGTTTGCTCAAATTTCTTGAGCAACGTAAGGCGCGCGCGGATATAGAGATCCAGCTCCTGAATTGCATCTACAAATGCATCGCAGATCACATCGGGGCCGAGAGGGTTGTTCTTGTCATACACCTTAACGGCGTAGAGGGTATCCAGGCGCAGGCACAATTCGGTCAGTGGCTCGGCAAAATCTCGCTTGGCATTGGCCACCATGGTATCCGCGGCCACCAGCTGCTCCAGGTCATCATTGTGAACCAGTGACAGATTGTCCTGGGCAAAAGCGGGTTCCGACGGCTCCTCCTGGCGGATCTGGAAAGCGTGCTGCACGTTTTTGACGAAGCGCTCAGCGACATTGCGGCGCTCTACTCTCAGCAGGCGCAATGCCTGGAACAGACCATCCTGCTCTTCCTGGCCGTGAGCACGCTCCGCCATCGCAAACAGTGAATCATCCACCGCCCCAAACAGCGCTTTGACACGCTCAAACAACTGGGTGCTGGCTTTTTCCTTTAACAGCACAACCGCCGAGGGCAGGACTGCGGGCTTACCCATAGAAGTACCATGTCGACCCGCACTTTTCTCTGAAAGGGAAACTACCTTGCTGGATTCACTCATTTCCAAGAAGTCCTTCGCATGCCATCCGGCGTTTTGCGCACTTGCTGGCTGAAATCTTGTCGGCCGGATAGGCCGTCTTAAATCACCAGTCCCATTTGTTCACCTCGCTGCTCACTTCAATAGGCGGCCTCAAGGCTTAAAAACATGCGGGGATAGGTCTGGTAAAATTCTCTCGAGATAATGCACCCGAAAATCCAACAACTACTTGATTTTGCTCAGGTTTTAAACGCATTAATGCAGTCAATTTGACTAGCGAATTTGGCGACGGCTCCCGCAGTGAGCTTTTCTCTCACCCCATCGATTCTACTCGCGTTACCCCCCCTGTTTACACACTTTAGCGACATATTTGAGACGCTTGTCACAGCGAAATGTAGGGCCAGCTGCTACCCGAGGATTTAACCCGGTAAAAATCGAGTAAATCCCCCAGGCAACCCAAATCCAGTCTGTTTTGGTAAACTGCCCGCGCTTTTTTATCGAGGTCCTCCAATGCACCCACAAGACTCCGCGATCCCAAACATCATGACCGACCTGAAAAGGGCCGTGCACACTGCGCTCGATGAAGATGTCGGTAGTGGAGACATCACCGCCCAGCTGATCCCAGCGGAGCGCAGTGCCCGTGCGCGAGTAATCACCCGGGAAGATTGCACCCTGAGCGGACGCGCCTGGGTAGAAGAGGTTTTTCGCCAGCTCGATCAGGATCTGCAACTGACCTGGCACTTTGAAGATGGAGACAGGGTTGCTGCAGATTCAGTGCTGTTTGAATTGGAGGGTAATGCCCGCGCAATCCTGACTGGTGAGCGCGCCGCCCTTAACTTTCTACAGACACTATCCGGCACGGCAACTACTGCAGCGGAATTCGCAAACCGTGCTGCAGGAACCGAAGTTAAGATTCTCGATACCCGCAAAACCATTCCAGGCCTGCGCAGTGCCCAGAAATATGCCGTGCTGTGTGGCGGCTGCCACAATCATCGCATCGGCCTCTACGACGCATTTTTAATTAAGGAAAACCATATCGCAGCCGCCGGCGGTATTGATGCAGCTGTCTCCCAGGCCAGGGCTATCAAACCCGGCGCACTGGTCGAGGTGGAGGTAGAGACCATTGAAGAGTTACAGCAGGCACTGGATAGCGGTGCCGATGTAATCATGCTCGATGAGTTCAATGACGAAGACACTCGCTCCGCCCTATCCCTGGCCAAAGGTAAAGCCAAAATAGAGATTTCCGGCAGTGTAGACCGGGATCGGATTCAGAAGCTGGCAGCTCTGGATGTCGACTACATCTCCTCCGGCAGCCTGACCAAGCACCTGCGCGCGATCGACCTCTCCCTGAGAATTGATTTTTAGTTTTTATCCGGTGTCGGCTAATGGCGCCGCGTCAAAACGGCGCCAGCTCAAAACTCAGTGATTATGGTGGTGGTGCTCCTGCTCTTCTGCCTGCGGAGATTCCATCGCCCCCATTTCCCCATGATTGCCGTGGTCACTGTGGCCCCCATGGCCAAGAGCTCCCCAAATAGTCCAGATACCAAACAATAAAATAGCCGCTGCAAAACCCAGACGCACTCCCGGTTTTTGCACAATATTGCGCACTTGCACAGCCGCAGCACCGGTGGCCAGCATGGCCGGTAAGGTTCCGAGACCAAAAGCAAACATCGCCAAGGCCGATCGCTCAGCACTGCCCTGAGCCAGTGCAAAGGTCAGCGCACTGTAAACCAGGCCGCAGGGCAACCAGCCCCACAGGGAACCGAGGGCAACCGCCTGCCCCGCAGAGCGAACTGGCAACAATTTCGCAGAGAGAGGCTGCACATAGCGCCATAAATAGCTGCCACCCTTCTCCAGCCATACCAGCCCACGCCAGATACCGGCCACATAGAGCGCCATAACGATCAGCATAATGCCCGCAGCGAAGCGCAGCGGCGTCAGGGCAGGAATAATCGCAGCACCCAGAGCGCCAGCGAGCGCCCCCATTAACGTATAACTACCGAGACGTCCCAATTGGTATGAGCCGAGCTGTACCCAAGCTGTTTGCTTGCCGGGCACCGCCATTCCGAGCGCACCCGAGATACCCCCACACATACCAATACAGTGGCTGCTGCCCAGAAACCCGATGGCGAGCGCAGCCGCCAAAAACCCCCAATCTCCCACTGGTTACTTCTCCTTGTCCGAATCCGCTGCGGGCTGATTCTGCACGTCATCCTCAAACAGTATTCTCCGGCCCTCAGTCTCGAGGTCATCGTACTGGCCGTTATTTACCGCCCAGAAAAAGAGTTTTACAGCGAAGGCAACCAAGGCCACTGCAATAGGGATCAGGAAATAGAGACTGTCCACAATTCACTCCTCTCTTTAATTTGCATGGTGTGCCTGCATACCAGGCACCGAGCTGTCCGCACTTTCCGTCGACGCATTGGCACGGGACAGGCGCAAGGCGTTAAGAACCACCACCAGCGAACTGGCCGACATACCAATGGCCGCAGCCCAGGGCGGTACCAGGCCGCAAACCGCCAACGGTAGTGCAATGGCGTTGTAACCCAGGGCCCAGGCCAGATTTTGCCGAACTATCTGGCGGCATTTGCGCGCCAGGGAAATTGCCTGGGGAAGCACCTGCAGGTCACCATTCAGCAAGATGGCATCGGCACGGGATTGAGCCAAGTCCGCAGCGGACATCATCGCCACCGAAGCATCCGCTCCCGACAGTACCGGGACATCATTGAGCCCATCGCCAACCATCAGGACCTTCTCTTCACCGGCCTGTAACTGCTGCATATGGGAGAGCTTGTCTTCCGGTGAAGCACCGGCACGGAAGTGGGCAATGGAAGCCTGCGAGGCCAGGCGCTGAACCTCGTTGGACTGATCACCACTCAGTAACTCTACCGACAAGCCCAGTTTTTCCAGCTGATGTACCGCATCCCGAGCTGTCTCACGCAGTTGATCCCCCAAGGCGATCCAGGCGATAGGGCCGCCTCCATCAGCAAGCAGCAACCACTGCCCCTCACCCTGCGGCTGCGCCAGTATTTCAGGTGCAGCGAAATCGGCACGGCCCAGGCGATAATCAACCCCTTCGATCTGCCCCTCCAGGCCACGACCGGTATGCACCTTCAGCTTGCTCGCTGTAAGGTTGCCGCGCCAAGCGCGAAATGCACGGGCCAAGGGGTGGTGGGTCTGTGATTCCAGGGCTGCAGCTACATCCTTAACCCGCTGTTCGGCCCAGCCATCGCGCATCAATTGAATTTCCAGGATGCGCGGCTCACCGCGAGTTAGGGTGCCGGTTTTATCGAACACAACGCGACTGATACGCGGCAGTGTTTCCAGAAGGCTGCCACCGGCCACCAGGAGCCCCAGTTCCTGCAATCGCAAAGTCGCTGAGGCCAGCGCCGCCGGTGTCGCCAGGGACAAAGCACAGGGGCATGTCACCACCAATACAGACAGAGCTACCCAGAAAGCCCTGCTCGGGTCCAGCTGCCACCAAACCGCAAAGGCCCCCACAGCCGCCAGCAATACAACTCCGACAAAAACACCGGCGACCCGGTCTGCCAGGGCCACCTGGGCCGGCTTATCCAGTTGGGCGCGCTCCACCAGACGCTCGATAGCAGACAGCCTTGTAGACTGGCCGGCTGCGGTCACACGCACAGTCAGGCTGGAGTCACCGTTGACACTGCCTGCATACACAGGACTGCCCACGAGCTTTTGCTGCAGGGCGGATTCGCCACTGAGCAGCGACTCATCCACGCCACTCTCCCCTTCCAGCACTTCGCCGTCAGCGGGAATCGTGTCGCCGGGCCGCAACAAAATCCGGTCGCCAGCCACCAATGCGGCCACCGGTACATGAACCACTTCATCGCCTTGATACCTGGCTGCAGTCATCGGCAGCAGCTGGGCCAGGCCGCCACTGGCGAGCCCAGCACGATGACGCGCACGCATCTCAACCGTGCGCCCGAGCAGCAAGAAGAAGGTGAACATGGAGATGGATTCGAAGTACACCTCGCCGGTGCCAAACACCGTAGCGTAGAAACTGGCACCGTAGGCCAGGCCAATAGCGATGGAGACAGGTACATCCATACTCAGGTGACGGGCGCGCAGGCTGCGCAGTGCTGCGCTAAAGAAGGGGCGCGCCGCATAGAACACCACTGGTGTCGCTACCAATAGCGACACCCAACGGAAATAGCGCTCAAACTCACCGACACCATCGCTACCAGCGCCAAAGTACAGGGCGATAGCGAACATCATCACCTGCATGGTACCCAGGCCCGCAACCCCAAGGCGGCGCAGGGCTGCCCGATGTTCGGCCTGGATCACATTTTCCCGGTTGGCAGCGGTGGCCGGAGCCGGGCGATAGCCAATGCGCTCCAGCGCCTCAAAAAGCTGGCTCGGTTTAATCTGCTCAGGATCAAACACAATCTGGGCACGCTGGGTACTGGCATTGACTGAGACCTTTCCAACCCCCGCCAAATGTCCCAGGTGCTTTTCAATCAACCACACACAGGCGGCACAGGTAATTCCACCGATCAGCAGCGCCGCCATCTTGCTGCCGCCATCCCAGTCGTGAACAAACTGCTGCTGTACTTCGGGGAGATCGTAGGCGGTCCAGCGGTCCCGCGGCTGGGCCTGTTCCGGGCGGTCACTTTGCTTTTCCCGGTAGCGATAGAAGCCATCCAGGCCACCGGAAACAATGGCCGTCGCCACGGCCTCACAGCCGGGGCAACACATATCACGTGCAGCCCCCTCAATAACAACCGAATGGTTGCTACCGGCAGGGACCGGAAGTCCGCAGTGATAACAGGAGGATGTCATCGACTGGCAGCGTTCAGGGGCGCCGCCTCACCCAGATCGAAATTAATCTCTCCCTTAAGACGCCACTCTGCGTTTTTGTGGAGCTCAGGATCGAGTTCAGGCATCAGGCGCAGATACCAGCGATTGTTCAAATCCACGGGCACAGAGCCTGAATAGCGCCCAACGGAGAGCTGGGATAACACAATATGCTGATCCAGATCTTCCTCTAGCGGGTGGCTGAGGGTAAGCAACAGCTTCTCGGGATACTCGGTATTACCGTTCAGTTCGACAACCACCCCGCGATCGCCCCGCTGGAACTGGACCATCGCCGCCAATCCCAGGGCTTTGGCCCGCTGGTCCTGCTCAGCAGAAAAATGGTACATACGGCTGTCTTTGTGATAAGTGTCCCTGACCTCATCGTCAGCGTGGCGCACAGCTATAGAAACCGTGATAGAGGACACTACCAGCACTGTAATCAGCGGTGCCAGGACCATCCAGGCCCAGAATTCCCGATACCAGGGTTTCGAGGTTGGTTCATTCATCGCGTTACCAAAAATTACCGTTTTATGCAGAAAAGTCGAGCCCACCTGGGCGGGCCCGTACTTTGCAACGGGAACGGCGTCCCGTCTACTGCTTGGGACCAATAAATACCGTTCGGTGCTTGTCGACCAGCTCAGGGTTATCGACAGCCTCCACTACGATATCGATATCGTGCTTGCTCTCTTTCAACTGTGTCTTGGGCACACTCACCCGGATCGGTACCGGGAAAATCTCCCCCGCCTCCAGGTAGATCGTACGCGGCTTGCGAACCGAATAATCGTAATTCGGGTTGCCCTCCACACGGATAGTGAACTCATGTGCCGCTTGATCCATATTGCTGATCTTCACGGTATACACATTCTGCACCAGTCCCTGGGATACTCGGTACATTCGCGCACCGCGATCGCGGGTAATTTCAGTCTCAATCGGGTTGCGTGTAGCCACCTGATGGGAGAACAAGCCAACCATTGCCAACAGGACAATGGCATAACCAAACAGGCGCGGACGCAGGTAATTGGTCTTTCCGGTCTCCAATTCGTCTTCTGAGGTAAAACGAATCAGGCCGCGGTCATAACCCATTTTGTCCATGACGCTGTTACAGGCGTCAACACATAGACCACAGTTAATGCATTCATACTGCATGCCATCGCGAATATCGATATCCACAGGGCATACCTGCACACACCAGTAGCAGTCGATACAGTCACCCATACCCTCGGCCTTGTAGTCCACGTTCTTCTTGCGTGGACCACGGGTCTCGCCGCGCTGTGCATCGTAATAGACCGCAAGAGTGTCCTGGTCGTACATCACCGACTGAAAGCGCGCATAGGGGCACATGTACTTGCACACCTGCTCACGCAGGAAGCCCGCATTCATGTAGGTGGCAAAAGTAAAGAAGGCGACCCAAAAGACCCCCTGCGGATGGGCATCAAAGGTCGCGAGGTCTACCACCAGGTCGCGGATACCATAGAAGTAACCAACGAAAGCCAGAGCTGTGGCGAGAGAAATCAGCAGCCAGATAGCGTGGGTGCCACCTTTACGCAGGATTTTCTCCGCGTTCCAGGGGGCCTTATCGAGCTTCATCCGCTTGTTGCGATCGCCCTCACAAACTCGCTCGGCCCACATAAACATCATGGTCCAGACAGTCTGTGGACAGGTAAAACCGCACCAGACCCGCCCCATCCAGGTGGTAACGGCAAACAGGGCAAAGGCAGCAATAATCAGCAACCAGGCTAGCAGGAAGCCATCCTGTGGGCCGAAGGTGGTACCGAGGATATGAAACTGGCGGGTGGGAAGATCGAAGAAGACAGACTGGCGCCCGTCGATATTAACCCAGGGGATAAAGAAGAAAGCCAACAGTAACGGTAGGCCGGTATATTTGCGAATCCGGGTGTAAATACCACGGATATGGCGAATATAAATTTTGTCATCCGATTCGTAGAGCATGCGGTAGCGAACTTCACCGTTACCTTCCTGCTCTTCGCGGGTGGGAATCAAGTCACTCACAAAAACCTCACTCTCGCACGGGCATTATCTGCACGCGGGCACAGTCAGCCACTTATGTATGAGGCTTTTATCTCCGTCCCTGCAGCACCCGGAGTTCCTTCCAAAAAATAAGGCCCAGCATAGCCGGGCCCTATTCGATTACTGCTGTTCCTCGTCCTGTTTGGACAAGTTGTAGACATAGGCCGCTACTAAGCGGATCTTGTCTTCGCGCAGCTTATCTTTCTGCGCGGGCATCATATTGCTACGGCCGCTGCGGATCGTGTGCTGGATTTGCGCACGATCGCTGCCATACAGCCATAGGTCATCGGTCAGGTTTGGCGCACCGAGGAGCTGGTTACCCTTGGCGTCCATACCGTGACAGGCCATACACACGGTATTGAAGACCTTCTGTCCTTCCGCAGCCATAGCCTTGTCATGCTCGAGGCCATTCAGGGAGAGAACATACTCAGTGGCGTTCTTAACACCTTCTTCCCCAATCACCGGCCCTTGCGGAGGCATCATGCCCTGACGGCCGTTGTACAGGGTTTCCAGGATTTTCTCCGGGGTACCGCCGTAAAGCCAGGCGTTGTCGGTCAGGTTAGGGAAGCCGAAGTTACCGCCGGCATCCGCACCGTGACATACAGCACAGTTGTTGGCGAAGATACGGGAACCCATTTTCAGTGCCTGCGGGCTCTGGGCGATTTCCTCGATGGGCATATCGAGATAAATGCCAAACTGCTCGTCGAACTTCTCCTGGGCCTTAGCCTGGGAAGCTTCCAGCGCGCCGACAGATGACCAACCACCAAGGCCTTTGAAGTTACCCATGCCCGGGTAGATCACCAGGTATACCGCTGAAAACACCAGCGTGGCGATAAACAGCATGAACCACCACTTGGGCAGAGGGTTGTCGTACTCCTCAATGCCGTCGTACACGTGGCCTGTGGTTTTGTTTTCCGGTTCTGCCTGGTCGTCAACTGCCACTTTTCGGTTGGCGAACAACACCCAGGTAATCAACGCCAGATTGGCGAGGGTGAGTACAATTACCCACACACTCCAGAATGTACTCATTACTTGTCCTGCCCCTGTTTTCGTTCAGTCCCGGACTCTTGCCCGGATTTGGATTCATCCTTCTGAGCGGCCGACTCATCCTTATCGGCCTGTTGCTCTTCATCGGCAAATGGCAAATTGGCATCTTCCTCGAAGCGCTTCTTGCGCTTCGGAGAGAAGGCCCACCAGCAGATAGCCAGAAAGGCGATTGATCCCAAAACCAGTCCGATTTCCCGCAATGTTTCGATAGTCACGAGTTTCCTTCCTCGCTATTAGCGTTTTTGGGTAACCAGGGTACCCAGCTGTTGCAAGTAAGCGACCAGAGCATCGATTTCCTTAACCTTGCCGCCTTCGAAAGGCTTGGAGGCGTTGGCGATGTCCTCATCGGTGTAGGGCACACCGACGAAACGCAGTGCTTCCATCTTGCGCGCGGTGTAATTGCCAGTAACTACATTGTCGAACAACCAAGGGTAGGCCGGCATGATGGACTCGGGTACAACGCTGCGCGGGTTGTACAAGTGAGCGCGCTGCCACTCATCGGAGTAACGGCCACCTACACGAGCCAGGTCGGGACCGGTACGCTTGGAGCCCCACAGGAAGGGGTGCTCGTACACGGATTCCTCGGCCATGGAGTAGTGTCCATAGCGCTCCACCTCAGCGCGCAACGGGCGCACCATCTGGGTGTGACACACGTGACAGCCTTCGCGGATATAGATATCGCGGCCTTCCAGCTCCAGTGCGGTCAGCGGCTTCTGGCCCGGCAGGGGCGTGTAGTTCGCCTTGGTAAAGAACTGCGGAACGATCTCCACCAGAGCGCCGAAGCTAATGGCGATAATGATGAAAAAGATCATCCAGCCAATATTTTTTTCTACGATGTCATGATTCTTCACGGTCTGCTCTCCTATGCCGCCGGTACAGCTCGAACGGTGTTATCGGCTTCGGCATCGTTTACCTTCTCGGTGATCGTACGGTAAACGTTGTAAGCCATCAGCAGCATGCCCAGCAGGAACATGGCTCCGCCCAACCAGCGCACTACATAACCTGGGTGGCTCGCAACCACACTTTCCACAAAGCTATAGGTCAGGGTGCCGTCAGCGTTGAATGCACGCCACATCAGGCCCTGGGTAATACCGTTCACCCACATAGCAGCGATGTACAGTACCGTGCCTACAGTAGCCAGCCAGAAGTGCGCGTTAATCAGCTTGGTGCTGTACATTTCGCGACGCTTCCAGAGCACTGGAACCAGGTGATAGAGAGCACCGATAGAAATCATGGCAACCCAGCCCAATGCACCGGAGTGTACGTGGCCAACAGTCCAGTCGGTGTTGTGGGACAGGGCGTTTACAGTCTTGATGGACATCATCGGGCCTTCGAAGGTGGACATACCGTAGAAGGACAGGGATACCACCAGGAAGCGCAGGGTCGGGTCGGTGCGCAGTTTGTGCCAAGCACCGGACAGGGTCATGATGCCGTTGATCATACCACCCCAGGATGGAGCCAGCAGGATCAGGGACATTACCATCGCCAGGCTCTGGGCCCAGTCAGGCAGCGCTGAGTAGTGCAGGTGGTGGCCACCAGCCCATACGTACAGGGAAATCAGGGCCCAGAAATGCACGATAGAAAGCTGGTAGGAATAAACCGGACGGCCCGCCTGCTTAGGTACGAAGTAGTACATGATCCCCAGGAAGGCAGCAGTCAGGAAGAACCCTACTGCGTTATGGCCATACCACCACTGGATCATTGCGTCCTTGGTGCCTGAGTAGATAGAGTAAGACTTGAAAGGAGCAACCGGGATCTCCAAATTATTAATAATATGGAGTACAGCAATAGTGACGATATAAGCACCGAAGAACCAGTTCGCCACGTAGATGTGGGAGGTTCTGCGCTTCATGATGGTACCGAAGAACACCAGCGCGTAGGCCACCCAAACCAGGGCGATCAGGATATCAATCGGCCACTCGAGTTCGGCGTATTCTTTAGTGGAAGTGAAGCCCATCGGCAGGGTGATAGCCGCTGCCACGATAACGGCCTGCCATCCCCAGAAAGTAAAGGGAATCAGCCAGCCGCCCCACAGGCGAACCTGACAGGTGCGCTGCACTACATAGTAAGAGGTGGCAAACAGAACACTACCACCAAAGGCGAAAATTACCGCATTGGTGTGTAATGGCCTCAAGCGCCCAAAGTGCGAGAAGGGCTGCCAGAAATCATTGAGTTCTGGCCAGGCCAGCTGGGCCGCGATCAATACGCCCATGCCCATACCAAAAATGCCCCAGACCACGGACATGATGGTGAACTGGCGCACGATATTGTAGTCATAGTCCGGCACAGGGCCGGTCTTTGCCACCGTTGTCGTCATGTTTAAACTTCCGTTGCTTTTTTAAAATCGGTTCCACTGAGCGGGACTGGCCCACCGCATGGTCTGCGGCAGCTATGCGCAAACACAGCTGTCACTTTATTGGCCAGATAAGGATTTAAGCGCACCCCGCACTAGCCAAGGATGATCTAAATCAACTAAATCAATTTTCTTCCCTTACCGGCGGCGATCCGCAGACGCAGGGCGTTGAGCTTAATAAAGCCCTCTGCATCTTTCTGGTCGTAGGCCCCGGCATCGTCTTCGAAGGTAGCGATACGCTCGTCGAAGAGGCTGTCCGCAGAACGGCGGCCCACAGCGCTCACACTACCCTTATAGAGTTTCAGGCGTACTTCACCGTTAACCACCAGCTGGGATTCATCGATCGCAGCCTGCAGCATGCTGCGCTCCGGTGACCACCAGTAGCCGTTATAAATCAGCTCAGCGTAGCGCGGCATCAGGGAATCTTTCATATGAGCCACTTCGCGATCCAGCGTGATGGACTCAATGGCGCGGTGCGCCTTCATCAAAATGGTGCCGCCAGGTGTTTCGTAGCAGCCGCGGGACTTCATTCCCACGTAGCGGTTTTCCACAATATCCAAGCGACCAATGCCGTTGGCTCCGCCCAACTTATTCAGTTTCTCAAGCAAAGTAGCAGGGCTTAAGCGCTCACCGTCGATAGAAACGGGATCACCCTTCTCAAAGCCCAAAGTAATATAGGTCGGCTCTTCTGGTGCAGCTTCGGGGCTGACACTCCAACGCCACATATCTTCCTCGGCTTCCGCCCATGGGTCCTCAAGGTTGCCGCCCTCGTAAGAGATATGCAGCAGGTTGGCATCCATTGAGTAAGGGGATTTCTTTTTGCTGGAGGAGAAATCCACCGGAATTTTATGCTGTTCGCAATACTGCATCAGCTTTTCGCGGGAGTTTAGGTCCCACTCGCGCCAGGGAGCAATTACCTGGATACCTGGCTTCAACGCATAGGCGCCCAGTTCGAAACGCACCTGGTCGTTGCCCTTGCCAGTGGCGCCATGGGAGATAGCATCGGCACCGGTCTCGTTGGCAATCTCGATCAGGCGCTTGGCGATCAGCGGGCGCGCGATGGAGGTGCCCAGCAAATACTCGCCTTCGTAAATCGCATTGGCACGGAACATCGGGAAGACGAAATCGCGCACGTACTCTTCGCGCAGGTCGTCGATATAAATTTCTTTTACACCCAGGGCCTCAGCCTTGGCTCGGGCGGGTTCCACTTCCTCGCCCTGGCCGATATCAGCGGTAAAAGTTACCACCTCACAACCGTAAGTTTCCTGCAGCCAGCGCACAATTACCGACGTATCCAGTCCGCCGGAATATGCCAGTACTACCTTCTCGATTTTGCTCATTGCTATCCTCTGCTGCCGGGAACACGCCGTCACAACATTAGGCACGGCGATATGGATCGCCTCTGCGCGAATTAATGTCGGTCTGGGGGAGTTATTCTTGGAGGTATACCCAGGGTCGGTATTATGGGCACAATAATACCCACACTGTTTATCGGGGCGCGATTGTAGCGCCTCAGCTCGCAATCGACTAGCGCCAAGACACTTGTAGACACAATTGATTAATTTTTAACCCTTTTGTGCATCGCAATTTCACCCCGCATCGGGTAGCATGCGCGCCGCACAACGACTCACTACAGCGTCCAAGACCACGGAGTACCATGACGGAGCAAATCACTCTTCGCGCCCCTGACGACTGGCATATTCACCTGCGCGATGGCGCCGCCCTAGAACGCACAGTAGGCGATGCCGCCCAACAATTTCACCGCGCAATAGTGATGCCCAACCTGGTACCACCAGTTACCAACGCCGATATGGCCCTGGCCTATCGCGAGCGTATCCGCGCGCATATTCCGGCCGGCCGCGCTTTTGAGCCGCTGATGGTTATTTACCTGACCGATAAGACCGATGCCGAAGTAATCCGCCAGGCGCACGCTGCCGGTGTGATCGCAGCAAAACTATACCCTGCCGGAGCAACCACGAATTCCGATTCCGGGGTAACCGACATCGCCAATATTTACCCCGCCCTGGAGGAAATGCAGTCCTGCGGCATGAAGCTGCTGCTGCACGGGGAGGTAACCACCAACGATATCGATATTTTCGATCGCGAGCAGGTATTTATTGAGAAAACTCTGTCGCGCTTGGTGGAAGATTTTCCCACGTTGAAAGTGGTTTTTGAGCACATTACCACTGCCAATGCCGCTGAGTTTGTACAGAATGCCCGCGATGGTGTGGCCGCGACCATTACCGCCCACCACCTGCTGTACAACCGCAACCATATGCTGGTTGGTGGTATTCGCCCGCACTACTACTGCCTGCCAATCCTCAAGCGCGGCGATCACCAGTCAGCTCTGATCGAAGCGGCCACCAGCGGCAGCCCGAAATTTTTCCTCGGCACCGACTCGGCCCCCCACGCTCACCATAAAAAAGAACACGAATGCGGCTGCGCCGGTTGTTACACTGCCTACTCCGCCATAGAGCTGTACGCCGAAGCTTTTGAGCGCGCCGGCAAGCTGGATAAGCTGGAAGGTTTCGCGAGTAATTTCGGGCCCGACTTTTACGGTCTGCCACGCAACCAGGACACCATCACCCTGGTCAAACAACCGTGGACCCTGCCGGAAAGCCTGGATATGGGCGGTGAGAACCTGATACCCCTGAATGCCGGTGAAACCCTGAACTGGAAACTCGTATAATTCCGGTTTGAACTGTTGCGGGCCAATAGCAAGCCCGCTCATGCCGGGGTCCAAGCAACCCCGGCACAATTGAGATTTACAAGGACCCAAAGTGACCCCCGCGGAAGAACCAACAGGACCCAAGAGCCCCCTCGCCCAGCGATTTCGCGGCTTCCTGCCGGTTGTTATCGACCTGGAAACTGGCGGCTTTAACGCGCGTACCGATGCCCTGCTGGAGATTTCGGCGGTTATTCTGGATATGGATGCGGAGGGCAACCTCGTCCCCCATGAGACCCACAGTTTCCACCTGGAACCATTTGAGGGCGCCAACGTAGAGCAGTCGGCCCTGGACTTTATCGGTATCGACCTGGAGTCCCCCGATCGCGATGCCTGGCCTGAAGAAATCGCCCTGCCAGAGCTGTTCCGCAAAATCCGCAGCGCGGTGAAAAAACACAGTTGTACCCGCGCCATCGTGGTTGCTCACAATGCCCATTTCGACCTGGGATTTGTTAACGCCGTCGTTGAGCGGACCGGAATCAAGCGCAACCCATTCCATCCCTTCTCCTGTTTCGATACCGCCAGTCTCGCCGGGCTCGCCTATGGCCAAACGGTTCTGGCCAAAGCCTGCCAGGCCGCAGGTATCGAGTTCGACAATAGCTGCGCCCACTCCGCAGAGTACGATGCGGAGAAAACCGCAACCCTGTTCTGTGGAATCGTAAACAAGTGGCGGGAAATGGGCGGCTGGCCACTGGCTACCGAGGCACCTGCAGAGCAGGAAGTGGAATAGCCCCAGAAATTACCTCTGAGTGACACACCGTGCCGCTGCACCCGGCGGCAAACTGACCGCTATGTGCAGCGCTTAGGCGTTTGGGTGATTTTTTGTTCAAAACAATGTATGATGTCCGGCCAACCCATAAACCGGATAGTTATCGTGGCCAAAAAAGCATCCTCGTCTTCCAGTCGCAAGCAGAGCGCTCCGTTAGAGACCAGCGAGAGCATTGAAGCGCAGGTGCAGGCTTTCCTGGCCAAGGGTGGCGAGATTGAGCAGGTGCCCAAGGGTGTGAGCGGCCAGACCAACACCTCCGGCCCCAAGCACATCACCCTGGGTAAGAAGCCTCGCAGCTAAACCGCTCGTAACTGGCTTCACTAATTAGCCCAACAAAAGGCCCCGACTTCAGCACTTAATTACACTTGATTAATGGTGACTGAGAAACCGGGAGCACAAAAAAGGCCGCTTTAAAGCGGCCTTTTTAATTTAAGGGTTAGCCTGGATCAGGGCATTTCTTCCAGCTCAGCACCCTCTTTCACTGGCGGCATCAGATCTTCTTTGGAGATCTTCAGTCCCATCAGCACGTTTGCTGCCACATACACAGAAGAGTAGGTACCTACAACCACACCGACGATCAACGCCAGGGAGAAGTTGTGGATCAGCTCCCCGCCGAAGAACTGCAGCGCCCACAACACCAGCAAGGTCGTGAACGAGGTCATAAAGGTACGGCCCAGGGTCTGGCTAATGGAGATATTAATAATCTCCTCAGTCTCAGCCTTGCGCACCTTGCGGAAGTTCTCACGAATACGGTCAGATACCACGATGGTATCGTTCAGGGAGTAACCGATCACCGCCAGCACCGCCGCCAGTACAGTGAGGTCGAAGTCCAGCCCCAGCAGGGCAAAGAAGCCCAGCACGATAATCACATCGTGCCCCAATGCCGCTACGGCACCAACGGAGAACTTGTACTGGAAGCGCAGGGCCACGTAGATCATCACCAGGGCCAGAGCCACCAGCATGCCCAAGCCGCCATCATCGCGCAGCTCGGCACCTACCTGAGGACCCACCATTTCCACACGGCGCAGGGTGACAGTACCATCGCTGCCTGCACGCAGCACTTCTACCACCTTGTCGCCAATCGGTGTAACAGCTTCCTGATCAGTAGCACTGATCTGGGTTTCCTCTTCAGTTACCTCCGGCGGCAGCTTGATCATCAGCTCGGTTTCGGAGCCGTAGTTCACTACCGTAGCGCCATCATAGCCAGCATTTTCCAGCTGGGTGCGCACATCGTTAATAAACGGCGCAACTTCGTAACCCACTTCAACCTGGGTACCGCCGGTGAAGTCCAGGCCAAACTTCAGGCCCTTGGCCGCCAGTATGCCAATCGATGCCAGTACCAGGATGACAGAAACAACCGCGGCAATCTTGCGCCAGCGCATAAAGTCATAAACGCGCTTGCCCATGTACTCGGTGATCTTACCGTTTTCCACTTTGGTCTCACTCATGGCCAGTCTCCTTAAATCCAGAGTTTCTGTACACGGCGACCGCCGTAGAACAAGTTAATGATTGCACGGGTACCCATAATGGCACTGAACATGGAGGTGAGAATACCGATGGACAGGGTTACCGCGAAGCCCTGAACCGGACCGGAACCAATAGCGTACAGAATAACCGCCACAATCAGGGTGGTGATATTCGCATCCACAATGGTGCTGTAAGCATTATCGAAGCCGGCGGTAATCGCCGATTGCGGAGGCATCCCATTCCTGAGTTCCTCCCGTATTCGCGAGAAAATCAGCACGTTGGCATCCACCGCCATACCCACGGTCAGAACGATACCGGCAATACCCGGGAGCGTCAGGGTAGCGCCGAGAATCGACATCACCGCCACCAGCAGAATCAGGTTGACTGCCAGAGCCAGGTTCGCGGCCAGGCCAAATACGCGATAGGAAATCAGCATACAGATAAGTACCGCCAACAAGCCGTACTCTACCGACTGAATACCCACCTTGATGTTATCGGCACCCAAAGATGGGCCAATCACGCGCTCTTCCACAAAATACATGGGAGCTGCCAGGGCACCGGCGCGCAGCAGCAGGGCCAGTTCCTGGGCCTCTGCGGGGCTGTCCAGGCCGGTAACACGGAACTGCTTGCCGAGGGCACTCTGCACGGTAGCCAGGCTGATAATCTTCTTGTCTTCAGTCCTGATCTGCTCGGTGATCTCGTTGCCCTCCGCATCGATCTTGGTTTGCGGGGTAAAGCGGGTCTCGATAAACAGGGTGCCCATACGGCGGCCCACATTTTTCCAGGTGGCACGGTGCATGAGTTCACCGCCACGGGAATCGAGGGTGATATTTACCTGGGGGAAGCCGCTCTCGTCATAGCCGACACGAGCGTTGGTAACGCTGTCACCCTTGATAATAATCTTGCGCTCGAGCCAGGCACCGCCGTACATCTGCTGCGTCTGCTCGCTGCGGTACTCGAAGTACTCCTTGTTGGTAACCAGCTCATCGGGGCGGGCTTCCATACGGTACTCGAGGTTGGCGGTCTTACCGATAATACGCTTGGCCTCGGCGGTGTCTTGCACACCGGGCAGCTCTACAACGATACGGTTGCGCCCCTGGCGCTGAACGATCGGCTCTGCCACGCCCAGCTCATTCACCCGGTTGCGCAGGGTGGTCAGGTTCTGGCTAACCGCGTAGTCCTCAAGCTGCTTGATCTCCTGCTCAGACAGGGTGGCACGGATCTCCAGGTTCTCACCACTGCCGGATTCGCGCAGCTGCAGCTGCGGGAATTCCTTACGCATGGTAGAGAGCGCCAGGTTGCGCAGTTCATCACTGCGGAAACGGGCGACGATTTCGCGATCGTCGATCAGGTCAACACTGCGGTAACGGGCCTTGGCTTCACGCAGTTTGGTTTTCACATCCTGTGCATAGCCTTCCATATTGGTTTTTACGATGGTGTTGGTATCCACTTCCATCAGGAAGTGCACACCGCCAGCCAGGTCGAGGCCCAGCTTCATCGGGCTTGCGCCAATATCGCTCAACCACTGAGGCGTGGTGGAAGCCAGGTTCAGGGCAACCACGTAATCGCTGTGGCCCAGGGCCTCCTGAATCGCGCGCTTGGCCGGCAACTGCTCATCCTGGGACTCAAGGCGAATCAATATCGCCTTATCGCCCACCTCTCCGCCAAAGTGCGCAATCCCCGATTCATCCAGGGCCTTTTGTGCTTTGGTGAGGACATTCTCATCCATCACCATGGCACTGGACTGCCCGGAAATCTGCACCGCAGGGTCCGGCTTATAGAGATTGGGCGCGGCGTAGATAAGGCCAAAGGCCACAACCGCGAGAATCAGAAAGTACTTCCAGATCGGGTAGCGATTCATGCTGTTCTCATTGTTCTAGTGTGACCCCGAGGGCCGGTAAATCTTGGCAATTTGCCTGGATATGCGGGCAGTATACGCAGAATGCAAGGTACACCGCCCCCAATAAAAGTGGGGGCTGATTATACGGGGATCGGATGAACGGACAAATGACAGGGGCACAATCGTGCGATCGACTGTGCCCCAGATAGGATAAAAGTACGGCGCTATCAGGCCTCTAGCGCTGGAACCTCACGGCCCAGACCGCGGTAGAACTCCGCGACATACGCCTCCAGTTCATTGGCGGCGATCGCATCGCGCAGCTTTTGCATCAGGCGCTGGTAGTGGCGCAGATTGTGAATTGTATTCAGCTGCGCACCGAGAATTTCACCACAGCGATCCAGGTGATGCAGGTAAGCGCGGGAGAAATTTTCACAGGTGTAGCAATCGCACTCTTCTTCCAAGGGGCCCGTATCATGGCGATGCTTGGCATTGCGGATCTTCACCACACCTTCAAAGGTAAACAGGTGGCCGTTGCGCGCATTGCGCGTGGGCATGACACAGTCGAACATATCCACACCGCGACGCACCGCTTCAACAATATCTTCCGGCTTGCCCACGCCCATCAGATAGCGCGGCTTGTCTTCCGGCATCTTGTGCGCCAGATGATCCAATACCTTGATCATCTCCTCTTTCGGCTCACCCACCGACAGGCCGCCAATGGCATAGCCATCGAAACCAATCTCAGTGAGGCCGCGCAGGGACACATCGCGCAATTCCGGGTACATACCGCCCTGCACAATGCCGAACAGCGCAGACGGGCTATCGCCATGGGCTTTCTTGGAGCGCTCCGCCCAACGCAGGGACAGCTCCATAGACTTGCGCGCTTCATCGGTAGTGGCCGGATAAGGCGTGCACTCATCGAAGATCATCACGATATCCGAACCCAGGTCCCGCTGAACACGCATGGATTCTTCCGGGTCCAGGAATACCGGGCTGCCATCAATGGGTGAACGGAAAGAAACCCCCTCTTCCGTAATCTTGCGCAGCTCACCCAGGCTAAATACCTGGAAGCCGCCGGAGTCGGTGAGGATAGGGCCAGACCATTGCGTGAAGTCGTGCAGGTCGCCATGGGCTTTAACCACTTCGGTACCCGGGCGCAGCATCAGATGGAAGGTATTGCCCAGAATAATTTGTGCACCAATGCCCTCGATATCTCTCGGCAACATACCTTTAACAGTGCCGTAAGTACCCACCGGCATAAACGCCGGGGTTTCCACCACACCGCGAGGAAAACGCAAACGGCCACGACGGGCCTTGCCATCAGTGTTATCCACTTCAAACTGCATAAAACATTCGCGGCTCACTGGGTATCTCCTTTCGCTGGTGCGACTTCTTCTTTTTTGGCATTGGGATCGCGGGTAATAAACATGGCGTCGCCGTAACTAAAGAAACGGTAACGCTCCTCAACAGCAGCTTTATATGCGGCCATCGTATGCTGGTACCCCGCGAAGGCACTCACCAGCATCAACAGGGTGGATTCCGGCAGATGGAAGTTGGTGACCAACTTATCCACAACCTGAAATTCATAGCCGGGATAAATAAAGATATCCGTCTCCCCCACCGTGGCCTGCAATTCGCCACCGCGCGCCGCACTTTCCAGTGCGCGCACACTGGTGGTACCCACCGCAATCACACTGCCATTTCGGGCACGGCAAGCGGCTACGGCATCCACCACTTCCTGGGAAACATCCAGCACTTCGCTGTGCATCTGGTGCTCAAAAATATTATCCACGCGCACCGGCTGGAAAGTCCCGGCACCCACATGCAGGGTAACGAACACAACCTCGACACCTTTATCCCGCAGCGCGCCGATCATTTCATCGTCAAAGTGCAGCCCCGCCGTCGGCGCCGCCACAGCACCTGCATTGCGGCCGTATACCGTCTGGTAGCGCTCGCGATCGCTGGCATCGTCTTCGCGATCAATATAAGGAGGCAGCGGCATATGGCCGAGGCGATCCAAAATCGCCAGCACGCCCTCTTCTTTTGGGAAGGACAGCTCAAACAGCGCATCCTTCCTGCCAGTAACCTCTATACGGGTACCGTCTTCAAGAACGATGCTGGAACCGGGTTTGGGAGACTTACTGGAGCGCACATGGGCCCAGATATCCGTCTCATTGAGCACCCGCTCCACAAGGATTTCCAGCTTACCGCCGGTTTCCTTCTGCGCGAACAAACGTGCCGGAATCACCCGGGTATCGTTAAAGACTATCAGGTCACCTGCCTGTACCTGGTCGAGAATATCTGGAAACTGCCGATGTGTAATGGCCCCGCTGGGCCCATCCAGACACAAAAGACGGCTGCCGCGGCGCTCTTCAGTAGGCGCGCGGGCGATCAGCTCATCGGGCAGATGAAAGTCAAAGTCCTGACGCTGCATGGAATCCTGGAAATCTAGAAACTATGGAGAGGTCGCGAAGGTTATAGGAAATTTTAGGAGCTGTTAACTGGCGCGACAGAAAATGCCGTAAGTCATTGAAATCACTGGTTGACCCCGGCCAAAGCATTGCTATAATCACGCCCTCTTCGCACCGACCCCAAGGTCGAGCAGCGAAAGTGCCAGAGTGGTGAAATTGGTAGACACAGGGGATTCAAAATCCCCCGCCCTTAAAAGCGTGCCGGTTCGAGTCCGGCCTCTGGTACCATCTCTCAAACCCGCGTCAGCCCTAGCTTTCGCGGGTTTTTCGTTTCAGGCTTGCCAACCCCATTTTTAGGGATGGCGCTTAAAATCTTCAGAGTGTCCACACAGAAGTTTTTTGGCCTGCATTTGACCCACCTGTAGGCACCGGTTATTCGCTTCCAGCTTAGATCAAACTCTTCTTCACTTCTCATCAAAACTCTTCATTGTGTGAAAAGACAACCTACCCTATCGCCCGCGCCAGCTCGCCACCCTACCCCATTTTCAATTTCACTGACCAAAAGAACGGCAAAAATCGACAGGCGTGGGGCGGAGTGAACGGCAAACCCTTTTTCGGTATGTTTTTTGACCAGGAAGACCGAGCGTCCTTAGCAGCAGCGGGGTTTGTGGGAAAATTGGTGGTTTTGGTTCATTCGGAAAGCGGTGAAGAGTTTTGAAATTTGGCTGGATCGTAGCTGCTGCGTGTTCCAGGTTTTAAAGCATCGTCTTGGGGTGATAGGATTTAGACGGCCAATCAATAAATCACGCACTTCTATTGATTTGTTTCTAACTAAATAGAGGGAAGGAGTAAATAACCTCTTAGGGCAGGTCTACTTGAGGGTATGCCCTTTGGAAAAAACTTCTCTATCAAACCCAGCAATCCAAACATTAATTAAAAAATGGAATACATCTCAAAAACACTCGATGAGCATGAGAAATACTTAGGGGCGCCTCTATAAATTCGGAGATAAATTTACGAACAATTGGAGGGGGCTATTTTATAGTTGATTTTTAGTTGTAAAATTAAGTTTGTGAAAAAATATTGACAGCCAGTGTGCTTTCTTGTCACTCCAAGTAAAACTCATCGCTATTTTATCCCACTCTTCATGCTATAGGCGCTAATCGCGCCGTATAAACTGACAAATCGACGTATATTGTAAACCAAATTCATCATGCCAACTTTAACACTGGCGCGTGCAAGCCCAATAGTTCGAACAAACATTCCTCCCAGTTCATTTTCTATAGCACCAAATACATGCTCAACCCTGGCCCGAATTTTTGATTTGCGGTGGTTAACTTCTTTTTCATATTCGCTAAGAGGTTTGCCTCGATAGCCTTTTTTATGCACATGGCTACGGTAACCCATTACATCCAATGTGATCTCAACCTCCTCACTGTAATAGGCGCTGTCCGCCCAAACATCTTTCGAGCTATTGTCACCCAGTAATTCAGTGAACACCTGTGAATCATGGACTTCGGCAGAGGTTACTTGGTATTCACGGATCAGTTTATGCTTGTTGTCTATACAGACGTGATTCTTATACCCATAGTATCTCTCCTTGTTTTTCTTGGTCCAGCGGGCATCAAGATCTTTCTGCCGCTTGACGTTTGGATCTTGCTCAATTCGCTTTGGAACCTTGCCTGCCATGATTTCCTTGTTCTCTTATCGGCTATTCCGTTGTTTCGGCGCATTAATAAAACTGGCATCCACTATTTGCCCTTTCTGAGCTTTGTATCCTTGTGCATCAAGCTGAAAATTGAAGTCCATAAAGAGACACTTCATGAGTCCTGCCTTTACCAGCCGTTCACGAAATGGCCAGATTGTCTTGGCGTCCGGAGTACGGTCCTCCGGGTTTAGGCTGAGAAATCGACAAAATGAAAATCGGTCGCGTATCTGATATTCCAGCTCATCATCCGATAGGTTATATAAATACTGTAATACAAGTGCTTTGAACATCAGCACTTGATCAAAAGGTCTTCTTCCAGCATTACTCTTTCTTGGAGGAGTAGGGGTTTTATTCAAATTACTCCGGAAGCCCTCCCAGTCAATCAACTTGCGTAGAGCAACCAATGGATCACGTTCATTTAGCTTGCGATGGCGGTCATCAAGACGGAAAAACTCGGCTGCATTTGACAATAACCTTTATCAGAGAGGGCTTAAAATATTTTACCGGAAGTTGACGAATTTTTAGAGGTGCCCTTATAGCAAAAAGGATTTATTGTAGAATAGTTATGATTTAAATCTGCATTCTCATTCATTATATTATTCAAACTCCTCATAACACGCAGTACAAATTTCTGACGAATAATTATCATCTAAACCACATATTTCTTGCGAATTCTTATCAAAATATCTTGGGAATATCGTACTGCAATCCCCCTCTTCCTCCAAATAAGTAAGATGCACCATATCAGGACAATTTCCGTCCCCTGCTAATCGGGCGCCCCTAAAATCTACATGGTCTAACTTTTTAGCAGCCGTAAAGTTAGCCTTGAAAATCCAAGCACAATGAAGAACTGCCCCTTCCATGGTAGCATTTTGAAACTGAGCTCCTATCAGAATAGATTTTGACAAGTGAGTGAGTGTTAAGTCAGCACCTATCAAATTCGCATCGGTCAGATCTATGCCGTCTAAGTAGAGGTGTGAAAGATTCGCTTCTCTTAGATTTATCCCATGAAAAATTCGCTCACTATGGAATATCCCTGAAAGCCCCGAATCTGACAAGAAAGCTAATACCTGGGCATTCCCTTGACCACCCAGCACTTTAATTATACCCTTTGTAAGAGCAAGGGCGACATCAAATACAGCAACTGCTCTTTTAAGTTCTACTTTACTCAATTTATCACATGCAGGATCTTTATAATCCTCACTACCGCACTCCAATGACAAATTTTGATGAATCAAAAGATTCGTCATTGTATTCAAGTAATTCACTAACTCGGCACGTCGATACTTTTCCATTTCAAGTTTTTCTTGCCTACGCTCAAATTGATCACTTAAGTACAAACCAGCTAATGTGAGTACAGCAGGTATAATGAGTAGCTGCAGCCACTCCCATGAAGATCGGCCTTTGAGACCTTTTATTAACCATGAAATTCCAAGATAGTTTTTCATGTAATATCATATAAAACACTTTACAAGACTCACAATATTCTATCGAGAGTATAATTGAACTACATCTATTTTTTATCCGTATGAACGTATAGCCCCTAATATCTTAAAGATAATCATTGTAGTTGGTTATATCAATGATTTATATGACACTCTCTGTTCCTAGGTAACACCTAATTACGGACAGATTAGCCGCCCTTATTGGCAGCTAGCTTTAAGGCACCTAATGACGGTGCCTAATTTTTAGAAGGAAGATATGGCAGGAGATTACCAATCCAACTTTGTTTACACAGAGGTATTCAAATAGCAGCACTTCTTCTTATGCAGTTCGATTTCTCGTTGCGCGGCTGAGCACTGTCACATCACCATCATGGCCATATTCTCGACAACAATGTAAATGCAATATTTGTCGTCCATCTATCCTTCTTAAAATGTCGAGAATATCACTGAGGTAACAACCATTATGATTTAGTCCATGTAACAAACTACCTCCATTCTTCATACGCACACCCATTTTATGCCCATGGTCTCTGCCTGTTGCCGACAGTGAATAGTTGTATACAGTCCCTCCACTCTCAGTTTCTGTAGGGAACGCTTGATTGAGTGATATGTGAAATGCACTAAATTATTAGGGCTAGTTGCACCAGTGAATGTTTGGAAACTTACGGCCTTTTGATGTTCATTAGATACAAACTTTCTTAATGAAGGACGTCCAACCCTAGTAATTTCATTATAAAACGCGACAGCTCGCCTACCTACTAAGCTAGTCCCAATCGCCGTGTATGTAAGGATTAAAACGTTATCAGGTACCGCAACCATATTTGAATGATTATCCATGGCAATGAGGCTTGGCTGAAAGCCACCATGAAACCATGCCGTCCATTCAAATCCGCTGTATTTTTTGGACATTTCTCATTTTTTTCCTTTTTAAGTGAAATACAAACAAATATGCACCAACACATCATCTGTAACACCATACGCACAATTAAAGCTTCCTTTGTAACAATTCGAATATTTACTTCAAACATATTATTAGCACACGACATTCAGATGAGAAAATAAAACCACACAATCATTTCAAAAACCTGCACATTACAACTTATTACGAGTAGCCAATCCAAAGATAAATATTGAAAATATATTCAGCAATCTCTCTACAATATCCTAAGCAAATATAAATGACACTTGCAGAGTTTAAAAGAAACCCTTTACTATCACTTATCAAACCGGCTATTTTCTATAAAAATTTAAAAATAAGCCTAACAGAGTTACTCTCTTTCTTGACTTATTTATTTAACTTTTATAAGACAGGACGGAAGCCAGAACCATTAGTTTTTATATATTTGACTAGCTGCTATTATTCCCACGCTAATCGACGGCAGCCTCCTCAATAGGTTTTTGAATTGATTTAATGCGCATGGCGGTTCGTACACTGTTAAACACCAACAGTGCTATTAGCCTTATTAGATCTGCAATGATAGTCAACGCTAAACACTACCCACAAAAAAAACAGAATTAAATCAATATATAAAAGCACAATCGATAGAAAGCCTATGACCCTATCGCGCAGCGCCCAAATTTCTATAGACAGCACATCCCATTTATCTCATTGTTCGCGGAGAGCGTCTCTATGCGGTAGAAATATAAAATATTGCAACAACTATGAATATTGTCATGGGTGAATTAAGTCCCAGATTCATAATCAGGCTAAAATTTTTGCTCATGATATCAACGCCTATGTAGCAATGAGCAATAATTACCATGTCGCCATTTATATCGGCAATGAGGCAGCACTGTACTAGCCAGATACTGAAGTCATCCTCCGCTGGAAAAAACTATAAAAGCATCCAGTTTGATTCGGCGCCACCTTGGGGGATATTTAAGGGCTCCTATACCCAATTATCAAAGAGCCTCCTAAAATTCCTCTTTATTTTCTAATTCATAATAAAGAATATCACTCCAGTACAGACCTAAAGGTGGCTCACTCTCAATATCGTCAAACTTATCATTGAACTGGAGGCCGTAAAATGCACTTGGGGCAGCTTCTGACTTGTTTTTCGCTGCATTTATTACAATATCGGCAGCTACCTCTGGGTCTTCTGGCAGCGCATCAATCGCAGCTCCAGCTTCACGGCAAGCGCTGATTTCGCCTTCAACGTAGTCACGCAGGGCTGCTTCCTCACTTTCATCCATGCAGTCCAGTTCGATAGTCTCAAGTAGTAGATAACTATCCTTATGTTCTTCAAGAAACTCTAATGTTTCATTAAGCGTTGATTCCTGCAGGCCATCAATCTCTTTCCCGATTACTCGCAGAACCTCAATAAATTTTTTTAACCGCGTAAATCCTGTCTCAAAGTCACTGCTGATAGCATAAAGCTGAGTTTTATTATCGGGCGAATCATCGTCAAAGCCATCTGATATCAGTGATGCACACAATTTTGGGTTCCCAGACATGAGCACACGATAAGTGAAGGGGATATTGTATGGCCATTCAGATAAGCCCGAGATAGTGTCGGGGCGGTCTGAGTAGGATTTTGGTTGGTTGCTAAGACTGTAAAGATAAGAACGGTTTGCCATTTTTGATACTCCCTATAAATACCAGCAACAGCATAGCTTTATCGCGTTATGCCCCTTCTGGATATGCAAACTATTAGATGGCAACTTCCTGAGTAGAGCAAGCCGAAAGTGAAATTATTTTTCTGTAAACACGCAGTCGATTGGTTATTGATAGCCAGCAACCTGCTCATAAAACCCGATCAGGTGTGTTAATTGTAGATATCCACAAATACCCTAACGCTATAGGATCTACATTCTACCACCACTATGTTTCTCATTATGTGTAAAGCACTTTTCCAATATCGAATTGATTTTAATCAATTACTACTCTGAATTTATCTAACCGCATCGCTGCAAAACCAGTTAACTTAACCATTGGTAACCAATGCTGTTCATCCAGAATTGTTTCAAACCAGGATCTGCCTTAGCTTAAACTATAAAAGACTCTCACCATTCTTATAATCCACCAATCACCTTTTCCGATACGCTCGCACCCCTTCTCCTTATTCATCGAGTCTAAGACTGTCACGAGGGCAGCCCCCCCTAGTTAGCAGGCTCTTGTTATTCTTGGCACTCCCTTTCCTCCAATACACCACCTCTCTTGATTGAATACTCGGTATAGTTCCCAGTTACAATATCAAGGATTTGCAGCCAGGAATAAAACTCCGCTTTCTCGGATTTAGCAATTTCCGCTGCTAGCTCCATTGCCGCCTCATCAGTTGGAGCGGAGCCTCTAAAACTTTTTGCACCGCCATTCATTAAATGAATACGCTCGGCAAAGATTGCAAACCTATTGATCGTTCTTCCCATGTCCTTTCTCCGGTTAAGTTTCCCTGGCCATCCGCTAGCCATTCAATAGTGCTTAGAGCAACCCAGATTAAGCACTCAACTCCTTAAATTCTGATTCCAACCAAGCCATACTGCGCTCAACTTCCCGCATCTGCCTTAGTGTCAGCTCCAGTTCTTCACGCAAATTCACACCCACAGAAACCGAAAAGCTGCGTACGTACTTTGTATAGTTAAGGATGCAGATGGCGTACATTGGTCGGTTGTCATAGTCCGACCGATAGCGGCATATCCGGATCGGCTCTCCGTCAAAAATGATGTTTTTGGTTCCCATGACTACCTCCAAGCACAATACTGTATACCCATACAGTATATGATACAGGGCTCAGGGCCTGTCAAGATAGCCCGCGTGCCCCTCTTCCCAGTGAAGCCCCAGCCTAGCCAGGCATTTTGGTCATTAGTGAGTTGCCGCTGTCTGTAGCTCGGTGCGCATACTCCGCCGCAGTAGAGGTAATAGCGCTGGTTACCTTTATCAGGTTATCCACTATGTGCAGTACAAAAATTGATCAGCGATCTCTTTTGCTCAAATAATAATCAGATAGGCGTTAACCAAAGAATCAGCAGTAAGTAGTGCATGGATCAGATCGTCCAATCCTCCCTAGCGTGCGGTGGATTAGATATACTCGAATATGTGGGTCTGGTTGACTATCAGGCTCAAAGGATTAGCTTTAGTCATCTGGAGGCGCTTTGGCGGTCAGCCTTTAAAAGTGGATACTGTGCCTCTAACATCTGAAGACTATTAGCCAGCCAGCTTCATACTAACCCAGATAGCTGATAGAGAATGACTGTGGTTCACGGTAGCTCCGGGTTATCCACACTTCCCTACGATGGGGCCATGAATTACCAACATAATTTCAATACCGCAGCCGACTTCCCCAATGCCAATCTCTAGTAAAAAGTCTCGAAATTACTGCGGTAGAAAAATATTGTACTGTTGTTCGATACCATTAATTTCTTGCTCTGAAAAAGGCAGAAATCATATTTCCAACATTTTGCACCAAACAGGGAGCAGTCTTTACCCAAAGTACTCAATTTTCTGATTGGTTGTTTGACTTTCAACAAACAGTTTTCTATCTCTCTACTACTCAACTCTTCCATATTTAAAATGTTCATAAGTGAAAGCATCGGCTGGATCATCACTTTAAACTGAGCAGCTGAATAAGCCTTCTCCGATCTTTTAGCTTCGGTAACTTAGAATTGAAATAAGAATACTTTAATTAGCTAACCACTAAACACCTCATTAAATGCAGACCACAATCTAGTTGCATAGCAAGCAGCCATAAATTGACCCAGAAGAAAAGAAGCTATGCAATAGATTCTATAAATTCTTATCTACTCAATAAATCATGGAGTGCATTTAAAATTTAGATTACTGATTCCAGTTATCTTGGTCCACCCAACCTCTTCCGAATGTAAATCTAACAGTAGTAATCAAGCCTGGATCAGACCAACAATCTAAAAACCGTGCAATAGCAAATGCGTATAGGAAGATAGGCACCAAAATGATCTTATTGGAATTTATTAAGATTGTTTTCAGTGTCAAAAATGCGTAAGGTAAATAGATATTTATCGGTATTTTTAGCCATAGCTGAGCAAGCTTTAATTAGCGAACAACCCGGAATCAAAAGGCTCAAAACGTTCTAAATGGCCCAATCTCGCAAAGGAGAACGGTAGCGTGACATAAAAGTAAGTAAAAGGCGCTGACCCAAGGTGCTACCAACACCAGGGGCCAGCTAACCAAATTGATACGCGAACTATCAAAATGGCTGTAATGGATGATACGCTAGAAACCCGCTCGTCTTCAATAAAGTGGAGCACATTCAGTAACTTGAAAGGCTTTTTCAGGTTCTGGAAGCGTTGTATCCGCCTTTTCTACTTTTACGCCTATCGTTCCCGCGCCCCACCTTGTACTGCCTCAAAACGTCGCTCTCTAAGCTTTCCCACAGCGGAAGGTCTCCCCATGGTTTAAGTATCAATAGGAAATGGATATGTTAATTTTAACTCGTCGGATTGGCCAAAACCTCAGGATTGGAGCAAACGTCTCAATCGTAGTTTTGGATATTAAAGGTAATCACGTGAGAGTGGGGATAGAGGCTCCCAAATCCCTGCCCGTTCACCGTGAAGAAATCTATATGCGCATCCAGAAAGAACGAGAGATGGAGAGTGAAGATCGTTGAGAGGTGGATTCTTTCTGTAACGCGGCTACTCCATGAATCTAACTTCCATAGAGAATAGCTCTACGGTTTTATAGTTCTGTATTAGATTCCAATGGATATTCCTTACCAGTATACACCCAGGAAGGGAAACATTGGCCTTGAGACTACGCCCCTCAGAAGCCCGCAACGCGGGCACCCACAGGGGGTAGTTTACCATGCGAGCGATCATCAGGTTTATATTCAGTGATCAATTAAATATATCCGGTTCATAACGGTGACGGAACTCTTTTGCTGATTCTGCCACTTTCATTGGGCCACGGATTGCTACCACTCTGGCAACCAATGGCAAATATACTCCGCTTTTTATCTACAGGCAGGGCCTATTGATTAAACACTTTTTTAAGGTATTCGACTCCAATGCTAAAAACGATGAGACTACCTAGCGGCAAGGATAATTGAATAAATTTGATTTATATAAATCCCAAGCTGCAAGAGGATGTTATTGATCTGGTTGAAATATCACTAGATAATTTATGTACTATTTGGTGTTTTAATTCCACACCTGCAATATCAAGAGGGATGTATATGTCTATTTTCTGGGTAATTGATACTAAAGTAAAAGTTTTGCCACAAAGCTCGTTACCCCAAGATGGTAGCACTTTCTATTTTGGTCGCTCTATTGTTCCGGACGAATCTAGAGAAAATGCTGTAGCTCGATTGACCGCCGCACTTGAAGAAGACTTCATGTTAGTGGAGGAGGTTTCCAGGGTCACTACATATGATAGCCAGCAGTGGGATACAGAAGCTGATGAAGATTACGAGACCAAGGAGTCCTATGAGGAAGCCAAGCAGACTGGGGAGATCGTATTCGGCTGTTTTGCATCAGAGCTTTCCTTGGAGGATTAATTGTGTCAAAGGGAGCAATGACAATAGCCGAGGGAAGTCAGGCTAGCAAATATAAAACTGATGCAACACTAATCTTAAATGGAATACAAGAGCGACAGTATGTTCTTCGTACTGCTTTTGATTCACTATCAGTCTGGAAAACTAAGTACGCCGTCAATGTTTCACCATTTTATCCGCGCCTTAAAACGAGCATAAAAGAGGCGGCTTTAATTGATAATGAAATATGGGTATTTGGTATAGATGGTACTAACCCGCATCATATTATTGATGCAGTAACCGTAGCCTCTCAGTTCTATATGATTGAGCCAAGGGATATTCTTAGCAATGTCTATGTCAAAAATCTGAATGCTGAGGGGGAAGCAAGCCTGGAACTCAGCCTCTTGGTGAAGCTAAATAAAGATTTATATAGAGCAACAACTGAAGCTATCATGGAAGCATGCAGACACTTCGGTATAAATAATGAAGTCAATCTCCATGTGTATAGCGCCAATATTAATCCAAAGATTCCTCAACAAGATCTACACCAAGCGTTAAAAGATGGTGGGGCCTCTTCAGTTGTTACTGATTCTAGAAATCTAAAGTATAAATCCGGTAATAACCTTGGAAATAGAGGAGCTACAATTAGAACCAATATGCATGTAGCAAAGCTCGAGTTTTGATTGTTCATACAACTGCAAATGATTATGAGAGGCTGCTCTTAATCGTTGAATAGTGATAACCAGACAGTAGCTTGACAAACTAGATCATAAATCGATGTACTCGCGGCCTCTAGCTTCGGAATAGCATCGGTCATTTGAGGCTATCTACATTATCAGATGCACCCACCTCCCCGTTAAGTCACCCAACAGAATCACCTTATGTAACTCGGCAGTTTTACGAGTAAAATCGCTGAGAGGCACTTTCACACTCCCTATATAGAATCTCACGCGGATACTCAAATAGGGTGATTGAATTTAGCCAGTGTATTACCTAAGAGTTGCTGACCAGCGGGTAAGTGGCATCTCACTTCTCGATACTGCACTCTCTAATGGCAGTAGCAATTTCATACGCTTAGATTGGATACCTTATAAGGGTATCAGCATAAATATCAGGACAGGCACCCTATTCCAAGTAGCCAAGCGTGATAGCCGAGAGTAGCTATACCCGGCCTTGGCAAAAAATTGTCACTTGAATATGAAAAGCTAGCAGCATAAAGTGTGTACAAAAGAGGCCGCAGGTCATATCGCTGTTTGTGTATTAGGCCTCTCAATATTACTGGATTCTCAAATGGAAAAAATTGCCATACTTGTTGATGTGCAAAATGTTTATTACACATGCAGGCAAATCTATAAACGAAACTTTGATTACAATAAGTTTTGGTCCGAAGTGACGGGTGGAAGAGAAGTGGTTAAGGCGGCGGCTTATGCCATCGACCGTGGCGATAGAAAACAGTATGAATTTCAAAATATCTTGAGATCTATTGGTTTTGAAGTGAAATTAAAACCCTTTACGCAAAGGTCCGATGGCTCCGCCAAGGGTGATTGGGATGTAGGGATAACTATTGACGCCATAGAATACTCAAACCTGGTAGATACTATAGTTTTAGTCTCGGGAGATGGTGACTTTGACATTCTTGCTCATAAACTTAGATTAGACCGAGGCAAGAAAGTTGAAGTATATGGCGTACCAGAGTTGACAGCTGCCTCATTGATTAATGCAGCGAGTAAATTCACCCCAATTGAAAATAAGCTGTTACTCTAATTACTATCTAAAATAGTAGATGGCTCTCATATGCACCTGTAGTCATCTACTGCGTTCTTTTCTTCTTAATGAGGGCTAATACGCTACATCAAGCGATAACTGGTCAATGTGAAATATACATATGATTAGCGACTCATTTGAAACAATTGCGCTCAAAGCAACATCCCTTCCAATTTTGTAATTTAAGGATAAAACTCTATCCTGGAGGACAAAGAAAAAGTACTTCCAGCTGGCTTCATACAGACTACCGATTAGTACGCTCTAGTCAAGGACCTAACAAAGTGAAGAATTTACTGATTACAGGTTTAATCCTCTTCTCCATGGTTACTCAAGCAACTGAGGATGTAGATGTTTGCCCAAACTTAGATCTTGATATACCAGAATCTAAGGCCAAGCCAACAATAAAGACCATACCTGTGCTTCCTAAAGGTAATGGCAAGTACTTACCAGCATGTATAGTGGTTTCGTTTGAATTAGCAGAGATTCCGAAATCAGAAGGTAGAGGACTCATTCCCAGAAAAATAAAGATCGAAGGTTCCTCAAACAAAGCGTGGGACAAACCCATGGAAGTCGCCGTATCTAGATGGCTTTATCTATCAAAAGGTATAGAGTACCGTGGGCGCCAATATGTGATCTATAAGATTCCGGCACAAGCTCCATAGCCGCGTGATTGGGCAGTCGTTGACCGATTAAGCATAGATACAGAGAACCCTGAACAAACCCCCTACTTTAATCAGGTTACATCTATTAAAAATCTCGTATTATTTCCCAATCATCAACCGCGAAGCGGAATTAGATAGCAGGAAAAAGCAACCAATAAAGATATTGATGTATGTAAATAACTCAATATAAATGCCCTTGCAAATTTGTTACTGATACTCGATTAACTTAATCATGAGCTGGTATAATCACAGCTACTAATTATTTTCTAGCGACCTCTATCGACAAAATATATTGAAATATATTTTAAGTGGTGAGTATTAATACACCCATTTTATATCGATATCTCACTTAGCTCTGGCAAAATGAGTCTGGCTTAAGACACCATTTTGTCTTTCATAACGAATAAGATTAGCGAGGTAAATGGCGAATTGGGGAGACACTATCTTCGAATAAAACATGTCGGCGCCGAAATGTTTTGCCTTCAAGATATTCCGGCTTACTGATTCTGTCCATTCGAAAATGACGGAAGTCTTTGCGTGCGGGATCCCAAGCTACCAAATACCATAGTGGTGGTAAAATGAGCATAGCTTGTGGCTCAACAACCCTGCTGGTTACAGCCCCCTTTGCATCACAGTACTGGAAACTTAGTTGTAGCCGTTGGAGAAAAGCTGCCTCAAAAGTGGGTAGCAGGGCGGGCTCCATCTCTTGGATATTTGAGATGTCTACCTGTGGTGAAAGCTTACCGATATATAAGCAGTCCAAAAACCGGCGTAAGTCACGTACCTTGTCCGGCGGCAAAGCTTTCTCTATTTTGGCAAGGCCAGCATCTGCAAGACCTGAAAAAGGTAAATTCCCAGCCGCACGCATTGATGCAACACTGATCAGAAGAGCAAAGACTTCGGCAACCGAGAGACGCGCTGTGGTTTGAACCGATTGCGGGTCTAGTTGCAGGCCGCCCCCAGGACCGGGTTCAGAATGAATAACAAAGCCCTCATCGCGCAGTGCGCTAATGTCACGCAACACTGTACGCCTGGATACACCGACCTCTTCTGCTAGGTCAGCAATCGTAGAAGTACCATTTCGGCGAAGGCTGCGCACGATGGCGTCTTGTCGAAGGCGAACACTCATTTTGTAAGAATATGATTAAATGGTGACATTATTTGGCACCATTGGATTTTAATCTATGGCCGTTCATTTCAGCAAAGGAGTTCTGAAATTGCAACGCACACCCGTAATCCCAAGGGAAAGAAAGGGTCCATCCGGTATATGCGGCGTTACTTGAGCCATCCAAGAAAGGAGAAATAAATTGTTTAATCTAACCGATTTCCCTAAGCCCACTCTTATTTCAATCAACGGCGTTGAGTTAGAAGTCTTTGAAGCAGGCCTGCAGAGTACGGAAAACCCAATTGTGCTTTGTCACGGCTGGCCAGAGCATGCCTATTCTTGGCGCCATCAGGTGCCAGTACTTGCCGCAGCCGGCTACCACGTTATCGTTCCAAACCAGCGTGGTTATGGCAATTCATCCCGTCCTGCCGACGTAACTGACTATGACATTAAAAACTTGTCGGATGACCTCGTCGCACTGCTTGACCACTATGGATACAAAGATGCTACCTTTATCGGCCATGATTGGGGGGCAATGGTGGTTTGGGGGCTTGCGCTATTACATCCAACCCGGGTAAATAAAGTTATAAATATGGCCTTACCCTACCAGGCTCGCACAGAAAAGCCTTGGGTCGAGTTTATGGAGGAATTTCTAGGAAGCGACTATTACATCGTTCACTTTAACCGACAGCCAGGCATCGCGGACACTGTGTTAGACGCAAATACTTCACAGTTCCTTCGCAATATATTCCGCAAGAACGTGCCTCCAGCACCACCAGAGCCTGGAATGATGATGATCGATCTCGCCAGAGCAGAAGCGCCACTTGGCGAGCCCTTAATGAGTGATAGCGAACTGGCTGTTTTTATTTCCGCATTTGAGAAAACAGGGTTCATGAGCAGTATAAATTGGTACAGAAATCTTGACCGCAATTGGCAGATCTTGGCAGATGTAGACCCAATCATTCAAAAGCCAGCACTCATGATTTACGGCGATCGAGACTTGATCCCCAAAGCCCAAAACCTAAAAGAGTTCGTTCCCAATGTTGATATCATCAGCCTCGACTGCGGCCATTGGATTCAACAGGAGAAACCTGAAGAAACAAATCAGATAATTTTAAAGTGGCTAGAACAACAGGATGCCACTTAGCGCAAAAGCCCATTTGATATAAAAAATATCTCTGAAATTATCTGAGTAATTTATGGATGTAGTAAAATCTACTATTTCTCGTTACTCAGATACTTTTCTCGTACTTGATTAATCATGCCACCAGCCTCTAGCACCTCGATTTCATCCGCTGACAGGTCACTGCGCAGATTAATAGTCTCGCCAGATGACTTAATCAAAAGCTTTACAGAATTGTTTGACTTCAATTGTGCTATTGGCTTGTCAATCTCAAGAATTGAATCTTGCTCAATTCGGTCGTAATCATCAAAGTTCTCAAAAAGCAGTGGCAGCACACCAAAGTTAATGAGATTACGGCGATGGATACGAGCCATGCTTTTTGCGATTATGCACCTTACGCCAAGAAACCGTGAAGATACCGCTGCATGTTCACGGCTGGAGCCTTGCCCATAATTTTCACCACCAACAACAAAACAATCACCATTCAATTTCATTGCCCGCTGGTAAAAGTTTTCATCGATACGGGAAAATGTATAGCGACTAATGGCGGGTATGTTTGAGCGCAAAGGTAAAATCTCCGCTCCGGCAGGCAGTATTTCATCCGTAGAGACGTTGTCACCCGCTTTCAGTAATAGCGGGCCCGTTAAGATGTTCGGAAGCTTATCAAAGTTTGGTAACGGTTTGATATTCGGACCTTTAATCAGCTCAACTGCTACAGGGATTTCTTGGGGTGGTTGAAGTAATGGTCTTATATCTGGCAGATATTCCGGCTCACTAAAGCTGGGATAGTCCATGTCCAGGTCACGAGGATCGGTGATCACGCCCTTCAGTGCACTGGCAGTGGCAGTTTCAGGGCTGCATAAATAGACTTGGTCATCTGCTGTGCCGGATCGACCGGGGAAATTACGTGGCACAGTTCGTAGGCTGATACGGCCAGTGGCGGGAGCTTGCCCCATACCAATACAGCCGCCACAGCCTGTTTGGTGCAAGCGCGCACCAACTTCAAGTAGTTTTGTGAGATCGCCACTCCGGCTAAGCTCTTCGAGCAATTGGCGCGAGGTTGGGTTGATATCAAAAGAGACATCGTCGGCTAAACGACGACCTGCGACAATACGCGCTGGTATGGCGAAATCCCGCAGCCCCGGGTTAGCAGAAGAACCTATATAGCTCTGGTAAATAGGGCGACCCGCCACCTCACGTACGGTTACCACTTTATCTGGGCTGGATGGGCAAGCGATTAACGGCTCAAGATCAGATAAATTGATAGTATCCTCTTCGTCATAGCTCGCACCCTCATCGGCTTTCATTTCTACATAATCGCTTTCTCGGTGCTGTTGTTTGAGAAAGGCTTTCACAGCTTCATCGGCAGGAAAGACACTGGCAGTGGTACCCATCTCCTGCCCCATATTGGCGATCACATGGCGGTCCATCGCGGTCAGATTGGCGAGGCCTGGGCCGTGATATTCGACAATCTTATTCACACAGCCCTTGACTGTTTGCCGGCGCAACATTTCCAGGATTATGTCTTTGGCACTGACCCATGGCGGTAATTCACCCTCAAGCTTTACGCCGAGCACTTTCGGCATTTTCAGCGCGAAGGGAACGCCAGCTATAGCCATGGCCACCTGTAGGCCACCAGCACCAATGGCCAGCATGCCCATAGAGCCGGCTGCACATGTATGGCTATCGGCGCCAAGTAACGTCTTTCCGGGGATATCAAAGCAAGCCATATGTACCGGGTGGCTTACACCATTACCGGGACGTGAGAACCAAAGTCCAAACTTGCGACAGGCGCTTTGCAGGAACAAATGATCATCAGCGTTTTTGAAGTCCGTCTGTAGGAGGTTATGGTCTACATACTGTGCGGAAAGCTCAGTCTTGATTTGCGATAAACCAAGCGCCTCTAGCTCTAACATTACCAGAGTGCCGGTGCCATCTTGAGCCAGCGTCTGGTCAATCTTTATCTCTATTGGACTACCGGGTTCCAATGAACCGCTCACGAGATGGCTCTTAATCAGTTTCTGTGCGAGGTTCATAGCCATAATGGGTACCCTTCCTTAATCTGGGAAGCTCCACCTGCGGCGCTTCTTAGCCCTGATCATTGTAGTCCGACCCAAGATAGTTACTATGTGTCTCTAAATGCCCTTCTGTACTTGCATGGTTAATTAAGCGACGGGACCGATAACCTTAAGCCTCAAAAAATAGGAAAACGCGCTATTCCAAACCTGCCATGAATAATGGTCTTTTGTATTTGCCTTTTAATAAACAAGTGATCATATCCAACAGCCTCATGTTCTGTGTATAAATCTGTGGCTGTACTTTCCTTGAGGACAATAAGGAACTATTAAGATTTTTACTGTAACTATAAAAGTCAGCGTAAATTTTTTGCTTTAAAAAAAGCTGATAGTTGCCCACCAACCCGTTTATGTGCATGCACCAACCTTCTTTAAAATTTATACATTCCTTTTATTCATACAGAAATACTGCTAAAAAGGGGATTTTTTGTACCGATAAACTCTTTCGATATGCAGTAGTCACCTCTGATATTTAAATCATTAACTGTTGATCCTAGTGCTATCTTTCTAGAATCGCACACAATTAGTAAAGACGAGGAGAGTGAACAGTGGCGATCAGAATCCTATCTATTGATGGAGGGGGGATAAGAGGCATACTGCCTGGTCAGATATTGGTTTCTCTTGAACATAAGCTGAGAGTGAAATCAGGCAATCCCGACGCCAGAATAGGAGATTTTTTTGATCTGGTTGCAGGAACAAGCACTGGCGCTATATTAGGCGCGGCCTATATTTGTCCAAACAAGGAGGGAAGACCCAAATTTTCAGCCCGGGAAGCGGTAAATATTTACCTTAAAGAAGGAGGTAAGGTGTTTGATACTGGAATCTGGCCTTACCTGAACAAGCTGAGACTACTTAAGGAGGAAAAATACTCTACACATGAACTGGAAAAGATATTAAAGAAGTATTTTGGTAAAACAAAGCTAAGCAAACTATTAAAACCCACCTGTTTCATTTCTTATGATATTAAAAAGCGCGAGCAAGTTATCTTTAGGCAACACTGCGCCATAATAAGAGATGAGGATTTTTTGGTAAGAGATTTACTAAGAGGCAGTACTGCCGCACCAACCTACTTTGAACCTGCACGTATTTATTCGCTGCCGCCACTTAACAAAAAATATATCCTGGTAGACGGCGGTATGGTAGCCAGTGACCCTGCATTATGCGCCTACTCAGAGGCCATTAAGTTTAGCGGTGTGGGTGGTATTAAGGATATGATTATTGTATCTCTTGGCACTGGTAAACAGCTAATAAGCTACAAATACAAAGAAGTCAAAAATTGGGGCATTTTTAACTGGGCGAGACCAGCGATAGATATCGCACTGAGTGGCGGAGCCCAAATGACGCATTATTATCTGAAACAAATTTCATCTACTGTAGAAAATACAAAGTACTTCCGAATTCAGCCAGATCTATATGATG
This sequence comes from Microbulbifer variabilis ATCC 700307, assembly GCF_000380565.1. Lineage (GTDB taxonomy): Bacteria > Pseudomonadota > Gammaproteobacteria > Pseudomonadales > Cellvibrionaceae > Microbulbifer > Microbulbifer variabilis. Next base: position 232,507 of record NZ_AQYJ01000023.1, on the reverse strand, counting down.
CTAATCCCGCATTGGATGATGCATCCCCCAAAAACTTGAAAGAATTGAAGAGGTCTGGTGAAAGAAATGCAAAGCACTATGATAAATTACTGGATGACATTACTCGGACATTGCTGAACACACAAGATATTCATCAATATAAGCAAGGATACTGATACCTATCAACACAAAATTAGCTAAGCCAATAAGTAATCATTCAAGTACTCTATCAAATAGAGACCAAGCGTTAACAACCTTTTCATGGACTTTACCACTGCTCAAAACATACCAACTCTGTGCTTGAGGCTTCATTGCCAAATTTTCATTGAAATCATACCCGAAACAATCAGCAGCAACACCAAGTTTTTTGGTAACCCTATATAATTTTCGGCTCAAGCCTCACATAAAATAATATTTATTAATTTTTCTACTCGATCACCAGTATTGCTCTCTCCATATTCAATATGCTTTTCACTACATATAACCCTAAAGCCAGCTTCAATTAATTGAGTTCGAATGTCGCTTTCATCAAAAAGCTGAAACCCAAACGGTGTGAATGACAAACTCTGCATAAAAGACTTATCACCAAAAGCTAAACAAAATTTTCCTTCAGGTACCAGTACTCTGCGTATTTCAGATAAATGTTTTTTGAGAGATTCCCAAAAGTAGACGGTGTGGACAGTAATCGCCTTCTCGAATTGGCTGTCGGCAAACGGCAACCTCTCCGAGGTTCCAACTTTAAAGTCCATTTGTCCCGATTCAATGTGTTTAGAATTGAGAGTTTTCGCGCTCGCAACCATTTCACTGGACCAATCGATTCCCGTATAGCGAATACTGGAGCCTTTACGGAGCACATCTACTGCAAACTTGCCATTGCCGGGCCCAATCTCAAGAATATGATCATGATCTACCACATTAAGCAATTCTAGTGCAGCCAGGTTCGTTGCTTTATTAGCCTTGTTCATCTGCAGTGCAGTATCTGAAGCTAAAGCACCAGATGGCTTCCTTAGCTGTTCCGCGACCAGTTTAGGATCTTTAGACATTTATTCTCCATTTAGTACCAATTGTAGAGCACATAAATAGCACTTATGTACTTACAAACTGCAATTAATTTAGAAATTAACAGCAGTTTTTCGATTACTTTTTACATCGCCGCTTAGCGTCCAAACAATTTTTTTGACCTGTTATTGCGTTGTTCACATAACTCACCATCAAATTTCTCTAAACATGATCCAAGCAACAATATACGAGCCCAGGTCAAATCAAAGTGTAAAAGCAGCTAATCTTACGTAACTTCAATAGATCAAGCTTAAGCCAAATCATTTGGTGGATCAATTAGGTAAATATAACTCTATATCAAATGAAGTACTTCAAGTATTACCCTAATATCTTCCAAGATTATCTTGCTGCACTATAGTCCTGAAAAAGTAAGTGCGATATATAAATATGTAACTTCGAATGGATACAGCCAATACCCATCCAAATTCTCAAAAACCGGTAACTATCAATTAAACTACTAGATATCAGCCTAATCCTTAAAGAGAATCTGGCATGCTAAATGGCGCTATGCTTGTCTGGTTTATTTTCACGGCTATAAGTGTGGTCTTTGTCGTTTGGGATTCCATCACTAACGCGCCGACCAGCTGGGTACAACGTATGGCATGGATATTGGTGGTGGTATATACCGGTGTTGTCGGATTAATACTCTATCTTCTTACTTGTCGTCGGCCTTTCCCTGGCGCCCACGATGCTTTTACCCGGGCAACATGGAAGCAAAGCGTAAACAGTGAGATGCATTGCCTGGCTGGCGATGCAACTGGAATCGTGATTGCAGCATCAATAGTTCCTATTTTCGGACTCACTAATGGCTGGGATGCCACTATTGAATACATTGCCGGTTTTATCTGTGGGCTCTTTATTTTCCAAGCACTGATGATGCGTGGTATGTATCAGGGAAGCTATCTAAAAGCTGTACGTAAAACATTCTTCGCCGAGACTGTTTCTATGAATATGGTGATGGGAGGAATGATTCCAACTATGGTAATACTGGCTTCGCTATGGCCCGGATCAGAAGAACCCACAAATGCCACATTTTGGTTCCGAATGAGCCTTGCAACTATCGTCGGTGGAATAATCGCTTACCCTATTAACTATTACTTGGTTAAAAACCACTTGAAACATGGGTGTATGACTTTACCAGGGCGGGATGGGCCTGCACCTCATTTAGGACACTGCTCGCTTGAAAGCCATCCCACCGATAAGAACCATAAAGAACATGGTATGAAAATGCGCACCCTGCCTCTTTCAATTGCAATCACTTGGATAGCGTGCACCCTTATTTTTCTTCTATTTACAATTCTAATAACGAATCAGTTTGTACCCCTACGATTTTGATTAACAAAGACCCACATTTTTTAAAAATTTGGCTGAAAAGATATTGTTATAAGAAATGATCTCTTTCCATACATCACTTTCTCTTTTTTAATTTCGAAAGGAAAATTTTGATTCGTCAGAGACATACTTATCAATATATTCATCAGATTAGAAGTTTGATTCTTATCACTAACTCTTTCGCAAAAAAGAGTCATCGGAGAACCTCATAATCATTCAATAAGAAAAAATTAGACAGAGCTACATCTTGTTGATTTATGGTAGTATCAAAGGAAAGTAGTTACCAAAATAAGCCTTTTGATTGGCTTTTAGTCAATTCATTTTATGGCAATAGTAATAGAGTAGTAACAAGAAGTGTTCAACTTCTTACGATTGGCCAGGGATAGAGGCTGTCAACCATGAGTAAGCGCTTACTTAATCTTGATACCCTACGTGGACTGGCAGCCCTTTTGGTTGTTTGGCAGCATAGTAGCGAAGTATTCATTCAAATACCTAATATTGCCCTGCATGGGACAGACCTCGCTAATTTTATTAGCCAGTTGGATTTTGGCAGAATAGGTGTTCTCTGCTTCTTTTTGTTATCTGGCTATGTAATTCCTCATAGTCTGCTTGAAGCGAATCGCCCTCTAAAGTGCTTTGCTATACGACGCTTCTTTCGACTTTACCCTACGTACTGGGTTTCTCTCATTATCGCAGTTAGCTTTACATGGTTATTTACTGGTCACATTTTCTCGCCAGTAGCCATCTTGGCAAATACCACTATGCTGCAAGGACTCCTGGGCTTTGAAAATGTGCAGAAGTTATACTGGACCCTTACTGCAGAGCTTATTTTCTACTTACTATGTGCAATGATGTTTGCCCTTAAACTACTAGGGAATCCAAAGAACCTTTTATTGCTTTGTTGGGCGACGCTGTCTTTATTTATCTGTCTACAGCTTTTCGAACACTCACCAGCTTTACAGCTACAACTACCGGTAACAATCACTTATATCCCTTATGGTATAGCCGTAATGTTCTGTGGAGCCTTACTCCGTTACTGTTTTGAGACCAAGAGGTTTCATCGCTATGCTGTATTGGCTATAGCTTCAACGTTCTCTATCCCTATACTGGTGCTAAGCTTGCACCTTTTCGGTAATTCCATTAGTAGTGAGCCCGTTCGCTTTGGACTGTCGCACCTGATTGCTCTGGGTATTTTCCTCTCAGTAATATCATTACCTTTAAATTCCATACGACATTTCGCCACCCTGGGAACAATCAGCTATTCCATTTATTTATTTCACTTATGCATGATATACGTGATGAAATGGTCTATATCCCAGCCTTGGGGCCAAGCTTTTTCAGGCTTCCCTTTATCCGTTTATCTGTCTGTAACAACATTGGCCAGTATAGCGCTGGCAACCTTGATTTACTGGCTTATTGAAAGGCCATTTGTCAAGTTGGGGCGCTCTTTAAGTACCAGTGCTCAAGATGCGGAGAGTGCCCAACAACAAGAAAGTGAGAAGGTTGCCATAAGAACGTAACCCATTCACCAATACTCTGAAAAACCGTATATTTAGTGAAGGCCCATACAACTGTGCCCCTTCACTGGAGTTGAAACTGGTCTAGCTTCTATAAGGGCCTATATAGGGGCCTACGAGATAAATCGGTAGACCCCAATTTCACATCGATTGATAACTTTTTGTAAAATTAGCTAGCCCAAAGCAGGCTTGCCGCAATCGACCACATCATAATACCCACCAGAACATCCAGTACACGCCAGGTCTTCGGATTCTTAAACAGCGGTTGCATCATACTGCCACCTACTGATAACAGCGCGAACCAGAGTACCGAGGCACTGCAGGCACCAATCACGAAGAACAGAGTACCTTCCCCGGCATACTGGGCACCGACCGACCCGATCAGCACTACGGTATCCACATAGGCATGGGGGTTTAGCAAGGTCAGAGCTACCGCGGTGATCAGAGCCGAGCGTCTCGATTTAACCCATTCCTTCTTGTCCTCAAGCCCTTTATTGGTTAAAGCGGAGCGAAATGCCATAGCGCCGTAGCCAACCAGGAAGGCCACTCCCAACCAGGTCAACCAGACCATCCAGTTGCCTTCCGCTTGGGCCAGGTGTGATACGAGGTAAACACCACAGGTGATCAGAACAATGTCCATCAAGACGCACAGCGCGGCGATACTGTAGTGATACTGGCGACGAATACTCTGCGTTAGTAGATACGCATTCTGCGCGCCAATCGCCATGATCAAACTGATAGTGGTGATAAAGCCCTTTGTCATAGGGGCCAGTAACAAACCCGAAACCACGGTGCCTCCTGTAGCTATTGAGTCTTGTCCGCGGGCCTGCGGACCTGGGAAGTGGCGAGAGATTAAGAGGGGCGCTAGAATAAGTAAATTTAATTATTTTGAGACATCATAAGAAAATCTTATGCTAGATCTAAAGCAACTACAGGCGTTCGCCTTTGTGGTGGAGGAGCAGAGCTTTGACAAGGCCGCATCACTGCTTCATGTAAGCCAATCTGCGGTGTCCCAGCGTATCAAAGCCCTGGAGGGACAGGTTGGTCAGGCCCTGCTGATCAGGTCTACCCCCCTACGTCCAACGGAAGCCGGCCTGAAAGTAATGGGCTACTACCAACAGATGAACCTGCTGCAACATGAGCTGCTGGAGGATATCGATCCAGAGGGTAGCAAGACCCGCTATAGCAACCAAAACAAGGTGCGCATTGCCCTCAATTCGGACAGTCTGGATACCTGGTTTTTAAAAGCCATCACACCCTTGATCCGCTCACAGCACCTGCTCGTAGACCTGAAGGTAGATGACCAGGATGCCACCCATGAATTACTGAAGAACGGTGAAGTTATCGGCTGTGTTAGTTCTGTAACCAGTAATCTGCAGGGATGCCAGTCCCTGCTACTGGGACATATGGCCTACTACCCGGTATGCACTCAGGCCTTCAAGGAGCAGTACTTCTCCGATCCGGTAGATGTGGATGAATTTCGCTATGCTCCTGCCGTCGAGTTCAATTACAAAGACCAGTTACAGAGCCGTTATCTTAAGCAGTTTTGGGGAATTGAGGCAGGACAGTATCCCTCACACGAAATCCCATCCTCAAAGGGCTTTCTCAACTTCCTGACTTTAGGACTTGGATGGGGAATGGCACCGGATATTCAAGTTGCCGATTTACTGAAAAGGGGCACCCTGATAAAGCTCACCCCAGATCAACATCTGAAAATTCCGCTGTACTGGCATGTATGGAATCTAAAATCCTCTCTGATCAAGCAAATTACCAATACCCTTGCAAAGTTTGCTCACAAGGCCCTGCACCAGTGAGAGACCGGTGCCGGGCTTTATCGAGGTAACTATCATCAATACTATGGCCTTTAGTCAGCTCTAGGGGGAATACAATTGGTGAGAAACAACGTACAAGTGAAAATTTAGCTGTCGCTAATCCTTACCTTACCACCTGCTTCAAAACACCTAGGTAATTATCGGCCAACTTAACATCATCGTAATAACCGCGCTCCTTCAGCAATTTATGCAGCGCTTTGAGGTTATATGTGGGGACCGCCATAAATGCATGATGTTCACAGTGGTAACTCAGACCATCAGTGGGGCTAACAAACAGTAATCCCAAGATACCCCTTGGAACCGAACGTGTATTATATTTAGGTTCCAGATGGTAGAGGTCTTTAACACCTGCGTGTTCGGCGATCTGGCGCATCCGTATAATAGCCATATATACGGTGAGGTAGGCTATAACCCATAATATATAAAGCTGTGGAAAGCCAAAAGCCCATAACATCGAAAACATAACACCGTTAACAAATAAACCACGTGTTAACTGAAAATTAATCCGCTTTTTTCTGCTTAATAGATCTCGTCCACTTAGAAATAAGTATAAATTAGCCTTTAAACCAGTAATCCCCAAAAAATCCCTGGTAAACTTTCTCACCAAGCTCAATTTGGTCACGGGGTAATCTTTATAGTTCTGTAGATCTGGATCTTGATCTGTCCCTGCTCTCCGGTGATGAAGCATGTGGCTTTTTATATAAGTTTCACCATCCATCAATAAAAATGGTGAAGACAACCATTTGGCAACAAATTTATTATAGGAGCGAGTTGCGAAAAGTGTTTTGTGACCCGCTTCATGCATAATAGCCGCCAAAGCTTGCTGCCGCCCCGCTAGTAAGAATACTGCAATAATGTAAGTTGACCAGTGTGGCAGTAGTGCTGCCACGACGAAAATACCTATTATTCCGAGCCAAGTGCTGACTACCACCCACCAGGCTTTGGCATCACTGCGCTCCAGAAATGGCTTTACCTCTTCTTTACTCACAGGAATATTCATCGCGGGGTACCTTTTTTGATTATGTGTCAACACCTAATTTCTGCAGTTGCTCCAGCCAAATATTGCGGCCTACACGATCATATTTACGTACAATTTTCTTTAGTTGCTGATACTTCTTTTGTGGCCTAATAACTTTTGGTAGTAAAGGATCGACCGCTAAACGGTGGATCGCCTCACCACCCAAGCGACATGTTTCATACAACGAAGCACTAACAGACTTTGCTGCCAGGGATGTAAGGCTGCTTTCAAGCGAATGTATAAGAGCATCATATTCACTATCGAGCCGTTCGATATCCCATAAGTGGTGCGCCCAGTGACTAACTAATATGTCCGGTACGTCCTGCAACACAAAGCAATGAGCACTCTCTTCGAGACCAAGCCTTATCAGGGTTACGGTCAATTCCGCATGATTGATGATTAAATTGTTCGGGCGCACCCATAGGTGATCTAGACCAGCGGCAAAGCCATACCATTCAAGTACCAGTATTGATTTTGCGCGGACCGCACGCGATACACCTTTGGGCAAATGGCAGGCGAGCCAGCGATAATCCCAATTATCATAGTGAAAGGTATTTTGCTGCCAACGGTTAATAAAAGCACGTTTGGCCAGAGCCTTTTCCGTTAAACGGTACATGCCTCGCCCATTCTGAGTAATCAGACCGGCACCGACCAATCTATTTAATGTTACCCGCAGATTATTGATAGAAATATCAAATGCATCAGATATATAACCCAGCTGGCTAGTCGCCAGCTCATGTCGTTTATTAACACCCATTAGATCCAACAGAACATTTTTTGGAGTGGGCTCATAAGTAAACTGATACATAGTGAATATTACGACAATAGTCCCTATTTATTTTTTTGTGTAATATTACAGAGAAAACCCAATCATACAATATTGTGTAATATGCATCTTAGAAAAAAGTCACTTAATTCAACCTCAATTTAATGTATCTCTACTGTGCCTATTGTTTGGTATGTATCGAGTAGTGTCATCCATTTTCATTTAGAAACTGAACCACTAAGAGTACACCCATAAGTAGATGCAATCGCCATTCCCTAAAGGGCTTGAAAACCCGGTTTATAAGCGCACTTTCTCAATAGAAAACTACCAAGCCCTAAGCAAAAATGGCCTGATTGACATAAACATTATTTAGAAGTGACTCAATTACTTCCAATATCTTCATGCTAACAATGCTTTAATTTTCTGCTTAGATCACTCCATACGTGAGTACAAATTTTTTAGCAATAGGAATGAAAAGCATACAAAATATACTTTCAAATAAGAAAATCCACTGCTGGAGATTAGAAAAAGAGTGTAGCCACCATGATAACTACTCAATGTAGTTATCATGGCCGTGGCTTAGTAGCTACCAACGCCTAAAGATAAGTGGATAAAAAATATTCTAAAACTAAAGCACATCATCTAAGTGCTGTAAAAAGGGTACTATTGTTTGATTCCTCACGTCCTGACTCATGTCCCGACCGATAGTAGTATGATCCAAATTTACCCATCTCTGTGAATACCACCCCAAGTCAGTATCTTGAGCTGTATAAGCAAAAGAGTGAACCCCAGATAATTCAATGACCTCAGCCCCGCCAGTCAATTGCCGAAGGTATAAATTATCTTTATAAGGAAATTGTGTATGGAGATCAGTATAATAGCTTAAGTAACTAGAATTCATGGGATTACGATAAAATGAAGAAGTTAATCCCAACTCATTTTGAGTCCATTTACAAACACCATCAAAACTGTGGACAACAGTTCGGATATTACGAAAATCTGGATCAGCTCGCATAGCTTTCGCCAGTCTCATCACGAGACAACCACCACGAGAAGAACCCGCCAAGTAAATAGTCTCAAGATTGGAGGCATAAGCCTTTGACTTTAGCCAACTGAGGTATGCCCTTTCTATACGAGACTTCTCATTACTACTAATCATCTGATTAAATTGCGTATCAAAAGCAATCGCCAAAAAGGTCTCATCTGTTGGGAAATGCTCTGAATCTAGCAACTGCCGAGCAAGTGAGCGGCCATCTATGCTGCGAGAGCAAGATTTTTTTAATACCCCACAGTCTTTTTTATAGCCAGCTCTCTGGCCTGTCACAGAACTTTCCGCACCATTTCCTGGAGGCTGTTGTCCCGCAGCAATAAATACCAAGTTTTTTACATTATTACGTACTGGGTCTTGCACTCTAGCAATCTGAGTATGAAGCTGTCGACTATTACTGACGCCCTCTACCTCCCAGGCGCGATACTCAGATAGAGTGTCTTGGTTTAGGCACCAAAATTCCTGGCAATACCGAACCCGCTCCAAATTCACCGAAAAATCCGATTTTGGTTCAAAAGCTTGAGCGTGGGCAGAATTAAAAGCAATCGACAACCAAAATAAACTTTTTATTATTTGAAAATTCATTATTCACCAACAGTGTACTTTAGAAACCCAATAATTCATGAGGCCCAAAACCTCATACAGCCTTATTTCCAGCCTTTAGCAATGAAATAGTCGCGATTGAATGACGATACTATCCCAGCCGAAAGAGCCATCCATGGCTCTCACTGCAACAGTTACTACTCAACGGTTTCTGGATTATTTATATTCTCTGCATCAGATTCAGGTACATCAATATGCCGAAAAACTATTCTATCCACCTTAAATTTCTGCGAACGACCTGACATCACCAGTTTATACGTTTCGCCTGCTTTTAGCTTATAAACAGCAACACGTTTATTGTCATGACCGCCTGGATCTAAATGATTGCCAGATTCCCAGACAAATTTATTGTGTTCTCCACCAAAGAACTTTGTATCTTTTTTCAATAGCTCCAGAGGCGCATCTTTACCATGACTATTCCCGGCATTAGGTCCCGCTTCATAATCCCCTTCAAGTCGAAAGTAAGCGTCATTTGCCAGGTCTGTACGGAATTCACCTTCATACACTAAGTTTTCTTTTGCAGCGTGCAGATGTAAATAATACAAACCACTTCTTGTAATATTGAAAGTATATTCTAGGGGAGATTTAGGTGGACCATTTAGTGGTGTATTGCCATTAAATTCAAGATAACCGCTCCCTGCATGGCCGCCAATATCATTTTTCTTGATCCATTCATCTAGATTTGAGTAGGTATTTTCAGCCTCCATAATTACCAGACCATTTTGTTCTGTGTAGTCACCTTCAGGTTGATCTGGATTTAACTTATCAAAATTCCAAATCGGACCGATATGACCACATCCTTCTTTACCTATATCCACACGGCCAGGACAGTAGTTTTCATCACCAGCATCATTTGCCGGGCCGTTACCGCACTGAATATCATTGTACTTGGGACGGCCAGCCGATCCTGGACCCGGGCCAATTAGGTCACAAGCTTCTTTAACCGTCATTGTTCCATGGTCGGTCGAAACCATAATATCGGCAACATTGTGGTCAAAATTTGACTCACAAAAACATTGATCACCAATAGAGTAGCTATCCATCCAACTAGTTTGAGGTTCGAGTAAAACATCATCAGGGTTAATTGGTATAACTTTTACAATATCCGGATGAACATTACTGTTTATACCTTCCGCTTTGATTACTACTGCCCAGTCATGATTAGCTTTTGTTGGGGCAGTGCCAATATTATGAGTACCCATTCCGTCAAGTTGATTACCCGGAGTCAACTGGCCGCTTCTTGGATTGAACCAGTAAACCTTATAGGTATCCTCATTTGGAATCTCAATATTTGTCGTACCACCTTCTCGCAAGTAAATTAAATAGACATTACCGCTATCTGAAAGTACCCAATCGTTATTGGTTGAAGTTACTTCATTATCCACATTTAAACTGTGTAAATTAACTTCAAGTTGGTTTTGCATAATATCGTTAAAAAATTTAACGAAGTGGCCTGTTTGCTCCCAATGGTTATCAAACTCTCTCAGGTTCTCTACTGCTAAGTCATAGGCGTGACCAGAATTAGGATTTTTTAAGTACCACTCAAATCCTGCACCGCCTCCCATAACACTGCCCCACATCCAATTGACCCTCTGAACTTGGGTAACCTCAGAATAGGGTACAGGCGCTTGCCCGCCGGAAGCTTCAGTGAAGGTAACATACCAAAGATGGTTATTATTCTGGGATTCAGTCAGCCACTTTCTACTCATCTGATAAGGGGCGTTGCGATGGTTCGCATCGCTAGGAATATTATCAATCTGAATGCTCGGTCCATCAAAATTACTATTTCCCAACAATGGTCGATAGTGCTGATCCCATTGGCCACCATAAGTATGGAGTAGAGTGGGATGATCGTAGGGATCCACGTCTTTTAAGTATTGAGCGATTGCCTTGTGTTGCTCTTGACTAAGAGTTGTCTCCTCACCCATATTCCATTGAAGCGCCGGGTGATGACCAAAGCGGGAAATCATCTCCCGATAATATAATTTGCGTTCAAGCCCTAAGTTACCGTTATTCAGGATTTTATTATTCTCTGTTTCCTGTGTCATAAAATGAATCAACATGCCCTTACTGGTCATGTGATCCATTACGACCTCCCACTGGTCTAATTTACTGACATCAAAAGCCCGATGGTTAGCATCGTATACTGTCCAAGGGTGGGCATCGCAGCCATCACCACTTTCGGTATTTGCCATGATATAAATTGCATTGACATTTTTTTCGGCTATATAGTTAACCAAACCAATAAGGCTTTTTCCTTTACCATCTTTCCAGGTGGGATCTCCATTATTCCAATCACCAAGGTGGGGCTCAAAACTGTGTAATATGCCTTTGCAGGAATTTACGTTGTAGTGTTTTTCTGTATTATCAAAGCCTGAATAACCAAAAATGTTTTCAGGACTATCCATTCCACCTTCTATATATACCGACTTATCCCCCAAATGCTGTAAGTAGCGGGTTCCTTTTTTATGTACCAGTAACCCCTTACTCCTCATATCAAGCTCAGGCGCCGTGGATTGCAATACCGGGAAATAACCATTTTCACCATCAAATGAAATAGGATTGCCTGCATTTGTATCTAGATTAACTGCAACTTGGCTCCCTTGTCTCATAGATACATCGAAGAACCATTTACCTGAAGTTGGCGGTGAAAAGTAGGCACGCCATTTTGTTCCTTCAGTAGCACCCGTATTTGCTGAATTGCCATCAGCAGCGAAATGACCAGGCACTGTGTAAGACAAGTCACCTTGTGTAAATGTCACGTTATATCGATAATCGGTAAACGTAGCATCATTATTTTCAGATGCGTACAAATCATCACAAGTAATCGTTATACGGTGCCACTTTTCCAGCGTACCGGAAACAGTACAATGTTCACTATGGCCAATATCATCCGGGTCGACTGGCCCCGGAGGATCCGTCGGATCTGGGTCCGGATCTGTCGGGTCGGTTCCATCGTTCTGCTTTACAGTAAATGTAATTGAGGCACTGGTTCCGGCAGAACCTGCCCCATCATCCTGGGAGTAAGGTGTAGCGGTAAGGGTGTAAGTTCCAACTAAGGGGGTCCAATGATTGAAATCACCCTGATCATCACCAAATAGAGCATATGGCGAGACGTTTTCAATCATATTGTGTGTCTGAGCCCCTGTTAACTCAAATACCACACTCTCTGCCTGATCACTATTTGCTCTAATATTTAATTGACTTCCAACCTGACTTAGATATATGTCTGTACCATCGGTTAGTGAAACAATATCCGAGTTGCCCTGTGAATTGACCAAGGTGAAAGACGATATTACTAATCCGTTTCCAGGGTTAGGTATATCAGAATTTGCCGGAGGGGGCGTGGTCTCATCGTCGGATTCGCCTGATGACGAACCGCCACCACAACCAGCTAATGCGGCGCTAATCAGAAGTGCCAGAGGCAAGCTACTGTTATTCATTTCTAGTATTCTCTACTTTAGAAGCAAACAATTATTTACTAATTACAGAATTTAATGGGCATATAGAAATCGGCTGCAACATGCAGCACTGGCCAGATACTAAATCGCACAGATACATATCGACCGTGAATTCAGTCACATGCAGTCAGGACTAGTTCCACAGCTTATAGATTGACGAAAAAGAGTAATTTTTTTCGTATTTTCTAGTAAGGAAATTTTGAACTACCTCTATTTTAATAATATCCGGATTACCCCTACTGAAACCCTAAAGAGATTAAAAAGTCGACAAAAAACTCTGAATAGAACTAATGACTCAACTAGTTTCGACAAGCCAAAATGGTAAAAAAAAGATAAAAAATATTATTAGGCCGTTAGGTTATCTCTATTACACAGAAAACACCCAAGATAAGTATTCGAAAGCTATAATCTTCCACTTAGATATCCAGAATATACTTACTTACCAGCTTAATATAAGAAAATTTAATTTTGTTATTGAGATATCACTTACATCAGGACTAATTCAAACAGATAAAACTTAGCTATAGACTTATATTATCGATCTAAAAATGAAGTGATCCATCTAGGAACATTCAGATGCCAAATAGAGATAATAAATACTAACAAATCCCTGGACGGTGCTATGTTTCACTTAAAATATAAGCTCACTGAAAAAGCTATCCGTTTCGACAGCGATGGTGACATATCCCGATAATTCAGAGTTTCGGATATCATTAAAAGCTTTTGAGTGATATTCTAATAGAGAAGCTATTCCCATGCTTCGGAAATATAAGAATACCCTTTGTTAGTTACATCTCCGCTGATGAGACAAATTGAGACATCAATTGTTCCCTAATAATCACCAAAACTGGGAACATTCCCACCAGTACAGCAAAAGGTTATCACTCGTAAGCCGAGAAAGAACCTTGTCTGTTTAATCCAAATTACTGGTCAAAAAAATGGTTCAATTTCACACTTTAAGTGTTAAATTCATACTACAATAGCATTACTTTATACATTGGCTTAAGAAACTCACAAAAACAATCTATTTATCATTTAATGACTGGTTCAATAGATTATTAGCAGTACAAAAATTCAGTATGACTACCAACATCCAGGAACTTTATGCTTCTGAGCCAACAGGGTTGGCAACATCCACTTATCGTCACGTGCAATACTGGCAAAACTTAGGGTTTCCAAGAGATAAGTTAAAGAATATATATGATGATCATTACTCTAAGTTACAGAACCTACAACATCGTGTACCAGTAAGGTTGACCGGGCAAGCACTTCAAGAAGTATCCAACTACTTCAGTGATAACACCATAGCGTTTCGTACCGGCCTAGATGTATCAATTTCCAGCATTCAGGCATTTGCGCATGTCTTAATGGCTTGCCCTACCGTTCGCCATCTTGTTAGCCTTGGCACGCAATTCCAGCAACTTGGCACGCAAGGCTATCAGGGATTATTCAGTGAGGGGGCTGAGCGCTCCAGCTTTGATATTTTAATTCCCAGCTTTTCACCATTCACCACACAACAAGTCGAATTGAATATTGGAATCATCTTCAAACTAATTTCAGATATTGTTGTCGATTATGAAAGCTGCCACCCGGTCATCCACTTCACTCATCATAATTCCGAATTGATGAACAATGCAGCATCATTGATTAATGTTCCCATTGAATTTGGACATCACAAAAACTGCATCAGTTTTGACAACTCTATACTTGATAAACAATTATGCAGTCCAGGGAAACCCTCCCTTGACTTCAATAAACTGGCTGCCAAAAAACAGCTCCAGAAGATGAAATCAGATGAGTCTCTACCTAATCGATGCAAAGATATTATCAAAGATTACTTACCTGAGGGTGCGGCCAGTCTGGATTTTTTGGCAGATATACTACAAGTTAATAAGCGCTCCTTGCAGATTCGTCTAAATGCACAAAATACTTCTTTCAGGCGTATACTGGATTTAGCTCGGAGGGAGAAGTTGAATTCACTGGATATCCAATCCATGGATAAAATGCAAATTGCAAAAGCATTGGGATTCTCAACGGTTGTTGCATATGAAGAATCCTATAAACGCTGGAGAAATACTTGATCAAATAAGTCAATGTCAAAACAAGCCAGGCAATAAGTAAATCAATATGTTTTCCACCAAGATGAGCTTATTTAAACTCTAAAGATCTGGTCGTTAATATTACAGTGAGTTCAAATACTATTAGCGAGTATATAGCTATGGCTTGGCTTATATCACTCGCTCCCTTAACAGTTTAGCTGATTGTTCTGGAGTAAACACTCCAATATTTTTCAGATAAAATTATATCATGTTAGTGTTAGCGCAGCTCCCCCACCATACATCGATCAATATCTCCCTGAGTATTTTTTAATTGCTTCAACTGTTTTTGGCTCTCAGACAGCACAATATTATTTGCTTGATATTTAGGTTTGAACTCCACCAAACGCTGGTGGGCAGTGCGATATATATTCTTCGCTTCTGCACTCATCAGAAAATCTGTCATTACACTACCAAATAACAAACGATAACTGAAAAATGCCCCTTCAAGCTGTGCTCTCTGTAGCAAAGTAGATGGCCCAGAAGAAATATTCCTAGCTCTATAGGTTGCGGGAATATCTATCTTACAGATATTTTCCACATGCTGCTTCGACTCAATTTTATATTCACAGTTGGATTTAAAATCCTGCTTTAGTCTTTCTATATTTTTCCCAAAATTCGGATCTGACTGACCATAAACAACTCTGGAAACTTCAAGAAAAATCATCATACCTCCACACATCATACAGGGCTCCAGAGTGCTATAAATCGTAGTATCAGCCAGGTAATCAGTCTCTTTACCCCTGCACTTACTACCAATACACTGCTGCACTACTCGCACTTCAGCATGTTGGGTTTTATCTCGACACAAGCCAACAGCATTGCGCTGCACTCCTAAAATTTTGTCCTGCTTATTGTCATACAGGACCGCTGCAATATTGTACCCTCGCTTTTGCTTTTCTTTTGGATCCACCCAATCCAAGTAAGCAACCGAGTATGCGAGCAACATCAATATCTCGTCTTTTTCCTGCTGGATAGGTGAATTGGGTATTAACTCAGCTTTCGCACTCAAGGCAAGCATTCCGAAAAGCAAATATGAGGTAAAACGCAACATACAATACCCGAGGCGTTCCAATTGATTAAAGCCATTCCTTGGTTAGCGCGATCACAGTTTCTATCCGCGCCGGCATCACTTTGTGGCGGCGGGTAACCAGAAACAAAGTCTCACTAATAGAGTGCTCCAAGCGATGGGGTTTAATCTGCCCGAAATTCTTAAATGCATTTACTGCATGGGCAGGCAGTACAGTAAAACCCAAGCCCATACTGACAGGTTCTAGAATCAAGCTAATTTGGTTAGAAAATCCCTTAAGAGCAAACATATCCACATGTTGAAAGTCGGGATAATTAGCGCCCAGCAACAAGCCCGCCTGATGGGCGCCATCTGGGTGGCCGATGTATCCGAGCTGTACCAATGAGTGCCAACTCAACCTCTTAACTGACGCAGGGGTCACCAAAAGTAGCTCCTCCCTCCCCACGGGCTGGCTTGCTATTTCCGTCAGCGTCGAGGGGGTGGTCATAAACCCGATATCCGCCTTGTATCCAAGTATGGATTCTTCTACGCCACTATTAGGGGCGAAGCGATAGTCTATGGTGAGTTTCGGGTATGTCTTCTGCAAATTCAGTAATTTGGGGTATAGCTTTAGCCCGACACTACCAGGAGACTGGATTCTCACTTGCCCTTCATAAGCCGGATCTTCACTAAGGCGTTGACCCAGTGTAGAGAGAGAATCGACGATATCTTGGGCTTCGATATATAACTTTTCACCCGCCTGGGTAAGGGTGAATTGCTTTCCATTCCTCTGGATCAGAGATAGCCCTAGAAAGTCCTCTAACCGACGCAAGTGCTGACTGACGCCAGACTGGGTCATGTGCAGGTGCTGCGCCGTTCTGGTAAAGCTGCCCAATTCTACCAATGCACAGAAACTGCGCAGCCACACAGGATTTATCATTACAAAAATTACTCAAAATAATCACAAATCATAATTATACGTAATGGACAATCCACAGTAACTTAGAAACGGACGTAACTTTTGGAGAACCACCAATGAAGAATGTTTATCCGAGAAATTTTTCTCACATCGGCATATCGGTGCCAGACCTTGAGGCGGCTGTTAAGTTTTACACAGAGGTCATGGGGTGGTATCTGATTATGCCGCCAACGGAAATCAATGAAGATCATAGCGCTATTGGAGAGATGTGCACCGATGTCTTTGGGGCCAAATGGGGTAGCTTTCGCATTGCCCACCTGTCGACCGGTGACCGTATCGGAGTAGAACTATTCCAGTTTCCTAACCAGGAAAACCCAAAAGATAATTTTGAATACTGGAAGACTGGTATATTCCACTTTTGCGTGCAGGACCCAAACCTTGAAGAGCTGGCTGAAAGGATAGTCGCCGCCGGTGGTAAAAAGCGCATGCCCAAGCCCAGGTATTACTATCCGGGAGAGAAACCCTATCGCATGATTTATATGGAAGACCCCTTCGGAAACATCCTGGAACTCTACAGCCATAGCTACGAGCTGATCTATAGTAGCGGTGCCTACACCTGATACTGTACATCTTAAAAGCTTGGGTTAGAAAAGGGCACCAGAGATTTTCCGGTGCCCTTTTCTATTTGGGAAGTATACTTCTAGGGCCAACTTAAGACTTTTATTTTCCGCAGGTAATCAGCAACTTCCTGGCCAAGAATGGAATGCTGGTCTTCATCGAGATGAATACCATCAATATCACTAACCTTGACTAAAGTGTTGGCATCCAGGTAGTGGGTGCCTAGCTCCCGGGATACTTTTTCCAGTTCTGCTGGAAAGTCCTTACAGCGCTGCTCAGCCCCCGCAAATTTATGGCCGATAATACCTTTGGGGTTATTGATAGCCAATGGAGCAATAATCAATATTTTAGGAATCGACATGCCGGGCTCAATGGGTGCTTGTCTGATTACTGACACCAACTTTGCCACCCCCTGAGCGGCCATCCAGGCTTTATTATCATGCGTATCCTGGAAATCATTGGTTCCCAACATCAACAGAACACACTTTAGTGGTGAGTGCATTTCTATCACTTGCGCCAGGCCATCAACCCCCTTCCGCCCCTCCCGGAACGGATCATCCCACACTGTTTTACGACCATTCAGGCAGTTTTCTATCACCCGCACGTCACAGCCTTTTTCATTCAAGTTTCGCTCAAGTACTCCAGGCCAACGCAAGTGAAAAGCCATACGCTTCCTGGTATCAGGGATGACGCCCCAGGAAACACTGTCAGAGTAAACCAATACATTTTCCATTGTTACATAACTCCATTGAGCCACTAAAAAACCTATCGGATTAATGAGCTCCTCAGCTCGAGGGTACCGCCAGGTGCGCAATACCGCGTAGGGTCAACCGAGATATTACCAATGCGGCCACACCACAAGTTGCGATGGCAGCAGTCAGAGGCTGGGGAGTTCCATCAAATACCAGACTGGTTAACACAATCGACAATGCACCCAGTAACATTTGCAGGGCTCCGCCCAACGCTGCAGCGGTGCCTGCAATAGGCCCATGCTCCTCAAGGGAAAGCACCATTGAAGTGGGGATTACCAGGCCGAGAAACACGTTGGTCGCCAGTAGCATTGCCACTAATAAAACAAACTCATCAAAACCGGCAAAAGTCACAGCGCACATCACAAGAGAACTTATGGCAAAACCGGCAGTGGCCCACTTCACCACTGCTACTGAACCAAAACGCATTCCAAGATTTGCAGCAAATTGACTTGAAACAAAAAAACCAAGGGCATTTAAAGCAAACGCCAGGCTGAACTCTGTCGGAGTAAGACCGTAAAACCCTGTATACAAAAAAGAAGCCGTGGCAAGAAAGGAAAAGAAACTGGCAATGCCCAAGCCACCTATGCAAGTCAATCCCATGTAAACCGGATCGCGTAAAAGTGTAGAAAAAGCCCCCAACATGGCACTGAACTGGAATGGAACACGATGCTTTCGCTCAAGCGTCTCCGGTAAACTGCTTACAGCCAAAAGTAGACTGGCGAGGGTTAACAGGGCAATCAGGATAAAAACACTGCGCCAGCCAAAGGGTACTATTAAGATACTGCCAATCAGCGGCGCCAGCATCGGGGAGATAGAAATTACCAGCATTACGGTAGTCATCAAGCGGGTCGCACGGGCACCGGTATAATGATCACGTATAACCGCTCGTGGAATAGACATTACTGAAGCAGCACCTACTCCCTGCAAAAAGCGCAAAGCTATTAGCGATTCAATGGTCGGGGCCACAGCGCAGCCAACTGATGCAAGGGTAAAAAGAAGTAGCCCGAAGTACAGGGGGGGCTTGCGCCCAAACATATCCGAAGCCGGCCCATAAATAAGCTGGCAAACTCCAAAAGCAATGAAATAAGACATCAGGGTGTACTGTGCTGCCTCAATAGGGGCGCCAAAACTTGTTGCAATATCCGGCAATGCCGGCAAATACATATCGATAGCGACTGGGCCAACGCAGCTCAATAGCCCAAGAATCAGCGCCATCTTAATTAAATCTGACTTCATATAAATTTCCGTAGTACCTATAAAATTCTTATGTGGTATCAAACAATTATTGCCAATAGTTTTTGGCCAATATCAAATGGGTTTGCATATTCCCTTTAGCACTTTTGTTGCTCTGTTTTCATTCCAAAGCCTCCCTTGCACTTAGAGAAAAATCAATCACCCACTCAGACTAGAAAGCAACTTATTTTAGGCCTAGCACCATCCAGCTGTAACGGTGCATGTAATGCTCTGACTTTTTAGTCGATCACTAATATCCATTGAGAAAACCATTCACCACTTGATCGCCTAAATGGAAGTAAGGCTTTGCCAACACTACCAGTTTGCTTGCAGTGACTGAGGTTAACGTTATGCAGAAGCTTTCTAGTTACGGTCACTTTTCTCCCTCTGGGGGTTGGGAGTCTATGTGTACGCCGAAATTGAGAGCCCTGCTGTAGTTGTGACCAAGCCCGTCCGCTTACGGCAACCTCTATTCCCCCAACACCGCCTAAAACGGCGCCTGCCGCTTAGTCTTCGCCCCAGGCTGCAGCGCAAACCGCAGAAGATCCCTCTTTTTATAGCTCAAACTCCCTGCTGGATTATCAGCCTCCACCCAGAGGGAGGAACCGTCTATAACCTTCTGGAAACCCTCAAGTCCCAAAGACTGCGAACCGCTTTAGTCAGCGGTGTCGATGGACGCTCTGCCCTTCCCAGGTTTGAAGGTGATGAAGTCCTTTGCAATCGTACAACCCGTTGGCGCCACCTATGCGCACTTAAAAACTCTGAAGTTGGCTGCTACTTAGCCCACTTGCGCGCTATCCGTCTCGCCTACCAAACCGGTCTCAACCGGGTTTGCATCCTGGAAGATGATGTACAGTTGGAGCCGGATTTTGGCAAAATACTGGCCGAGCTTGAGCGCCTACCGGAAGAAATTGAAATGATCCGGCTGATGGGGCTTAAAGTACGCAAACGCAAGATTATCAAGACACTGAATGACGGCATTCACAAGCTGGTTCGCCCTGAACGCGGCTGGTGCGGTGCCCAAGGGTATTTGCTTAACCGTAAGGGTATGGAAAAGATCCTGGGCCATGCCAATCGTATTTTCGAGCCGATTGATAAAGTCTTTGATCACTTCTGGCAGTTTGATCTGAAACTGTATGGTGTAGAGCCTCATTTGCTTTGGGAAACAGCGCACACCTCAAGCATCGTAAAGTCGAATGTGGGACGAGCAAAAGTTGCGCGCTGGCTCTACTGGGTACATCCATTTGGCAAATTGTGGCGCAGTGTCGAGAGACATATTTATTTACTGCGGCATTACCAGGCCTTCTATCCTGCACAAAAACCGAAACAGAGGCCTGGTCGCACTGCGAGAATGAAGTTGTAATCAGTTTAAATATCCCAGACCCTTTGCATTTTCAGGAACATAAATGAAGCCGTCCATGTGATCATAACCAACCCTGTCAGCGCTTCCAGCCCTGCAGTAAAGCGCAAGTGCCCCAGGGGTTCGATATCCCCAAAGCCTAAAGAGGTATATGTGGTAAAAGAGAAGTAAGCACAGTCGAGCAGGCTGCCATTAAAATTGCCCACTAAAGTCCCAAAATAAGGCGAATTCACCATAAAGTAGTAACCGTAAGCAAACAGCCAGATTTCTGCTACATGAGCCAGGAGGGCTCCAAATACTCCAATTACTATGGCGAAATTATGCCGGACAGGCAACCAGCGCCCTAAGTGGACCAGAGCGTTGAGGACCTCATGGTGAATCAGCACGACAATTGCCACAATGATGCTGTTCACCAGGAATGCAAAAGCCAGTTCAGCGTCGACCATGAAAAAACTCGCGCACCAGTTTTCCAGCTTCCTCCGCCATCACTCCAGACTCTACGGCGATCTTATGATTGAAAAAACCTGCCTCCCCTAACTTTAACTGGCTCTCCACCACGCCCGCCCGGGGCTCGGTGGCACCGTACACTAGCCGGTTGACGCGAGCGTGAACCAGGGCACCGAAGCACATGGTACAGGGCTCTATCGTTACATAAAGTGTTGTATTGGGCAGGCGATAGTTCTGTTTACCTTCAGCAGCTCGACGCAGCGCCACTATTTCCGCATGGGCACTGGGGTCACAATTCCCGATGGGACGATTGCTGCCTTCGCCAATAATCTTGCCATCCTGAACCAGCACTGCTCCAACAGGCACCTCACCCCTCTCTGCGGCAAGTTCCGCCAATTCCAGGGCCCTGCGCATAAATGCATAGTCTTTTGGTGTTGCCATAAATCTCTTCTAGTTACTTCTATCAACCCGAGCTGCAGCCATGGGAGAAATCATTTCGCTACCCTAAGTAAAACCTACTTACGCTTGATAAAGCGGCGCACAATAAAGTCGGCTTCCAGAACCAGGCTGTCCTGTTGCTCCAATTCTGCACGGGCCTCTCGGCAGCCTTTCCAGGCAAAGGGGGTCATGGCGAGAAAATCGGTAATCGCTTCGTGCCCCTGCAACTTAAAAGGAAAGCAACAGCGCATATCCACCTCAGGGTAAAGTTCCTCAACCAATTTTGGCGCAGGGTGTTTACGTGGCTCTTTATATAGCTGGCCTTTTAGGGTCCAGAGGTGGTCCGGTCCAGGTGAAACATCCAACAGCTGCCCCCCCACTTTTAACACCCGCAGCATTTCTTCATCCGGGGCCGGCGCAAAAATGCGTAGCAAGTCATCTACGCTATTCGAGGATACCGGCAGGTTGACATTACTGGCCACAATAAACTGGGCGCCACTATCAGATTTAGCTGCCATACGCACGCCGGACTTTGAAATATCCACACCAGCCAGGGCATGACCATGCCACCCAGCGGATTCCAGTTGGCGTAAGTAATATCCCTCTCCACAGCCAATATCCAAGAGTTTACGACCTGATTTCGGTGGCAACAGCGCTGCAATTGCATCTACTAATGGGCGGTAATAACCCGCCTTGAGAAATCGGCGCCGCGCGCGCAACATCTCAGCTGAATCTCCCGGTTCCTTACGACGCTTGCGATAAACCGGTAACAAATTAACGTAACCTTCCCGTGCTCGATCAAAACTGTGCCGGTTACTGCAGTGCCAGGTTTCTTTTCCCAGCGTCAACGGCTTTGCACAGAGAGGACATTGCCAAATCATTCAACTTCCTGAACTTGAGTATTCTTCATCATTGATGGCGGCGTACGCTGCAAGATCAGATCCGCCGCCTTTTCTGCAATAGCGATCACCGGCGCATTGGTGTTGCCGCTGATCAGGGTGGGCATTATGGAGGCGTCCACAACTCTCAGTCCATCTACACCATGCACTTTTAGCTCAGCATCGACCACCGCAAGATCATCATTGCCCATCTTACAGGTTCCCACCGGGTGATAAATTGTCTCGGCATGCTGACGAATATAGTGCTTGATAGAAGCCTTGTTGGTGAGCTTTTGATCGGGCAACAACAACCGTTTCTGATAGCGCAGCAAATCTTCCTGGTTAATGATGTCCCGAGACATCTCGAAGGATTCCACCATCACCTGCATATCATCTGGTTCGCTTAGGTAATTTGGCTGGATACTCGGCAGCGCCTTGGGGTTCTCAGTATTGAGGGTGATTTCCCCACGGCTTTTAGGGCGCAATGCACATGCATGCATCGTGTAACCATACCCAGACTGTTTAGTAAGACCGTGATCAAAAGATGGCACTGCAGTGAAGTGAAACTGTATATCCGGGCAGCCATTAGCCAAGGTTGAACTGGCGAAGCCCCCAGCTTCAGCAACATTACTGGTTAATGGCCCGCGGTTCAGGAAGAACCACTCAGGCGCGCGCGTAGCGTGCTTCAGTTTCGCCCACAAGTCATTTGCAAAAGTGACTGGGGCCGAGGTTTTCACTACCTGGGAAATATCCAAATGGTCCTGGAGGTTCTTCCCTACCCCAGGCAGGTGATTCTGCAGCAGAATATCAAACTTCCGCAGTTCCTCCTGGGGGCCAATACCTGAGAGTAATAGTAGGTGCGGAGACTGAATCGCCCCAGCACAGAGTAAAACCTCCTTATTTGCCAGGATCTTTTTGCCGTTGAGCAACTCCACCCCCACTGCCCGATCGCCCTTCAACATGAGGCGCGCTACCGGGCTGCGGGTCAATACCCTTAAATTGGGACGTTTCTTGACTGGATGCAAATAGGCCGCAGCGGCAGAACAGCGGCGCCCATGACGTTGGGTTACCTGGTAAAAGCCGACTCCACTCTGCTGGCTGCCGTTAAAATCATCATTTAACCTGTGCCCGACAGATTGTGCTGCCCGCAGGAATGCCTGTCCCGACTCAGTCTTCCATTTCAGATCGTTAACTGAAAGCGGACCATAGCCACTGTGATGGGCATCGCTGCCACGCTCATTACCTTCAGACAGAAGGAAATACGGCAGCATACTACGCCAACCCCAGCCCGGGTTGCCGGCAGCTTCCCAGGCATCATAATCTTCACCATTACCGCGAATATAAACCATCGCATTAATAGAACTACTGCCACCCAGGGTGCGACCACGAGGCCAGAACAGGCGCCGTTCGTGCAGGTGCTCCTGGGGTTCTGTAAAGTGATGAAGGTTGTAACCGGTCCCGGAAAGCAGCATACCTATCCCCAGGGGCATGGAGATCAGTGGGCTGCGATCTGGAGGGCCCGCCTCCAGCAGGCAGACCCGATGTTGCTCATCAGCACTCAAACGGTTAGCCAATACACAGCCGGCAGAGCCGGCACCTACGATCACATAATCAAACACCATTTGAGTGGACATGGGACCTCAGCACCTTTGCAGCTGGATTTGTCATGACGGTACACTCAACCAGAAAGAAATTACATAGACGAAAAGGATCAAAGGTGAAGGATTACGAGTTCAGTGATAATAAAATCCTGCAAAGCTGGCACAAAAATGCTGGGGAGTGGGTGAATGTTATTGATCGAGCGGCTATTCCCAGTCGGGAGTTAATCACCAACCGCGCCATTATCGAAGCTATTTTGGCGCACAACCCTACAAATGTCCTGGATGTCGGCTGCGGCGAAGGCTGGTTGGCCCGCAACTTGGCAGCTAAAAACATTGATGTCTACGGTATTGATGCCGTAGCCGAACTCATTACAGAGGCACAGCATCGCAGCGGGAATTATCAACAATTCCTGACAACCAGCTATGAAGATCTGGACACGAAAGCCTTGGGGCAAAAGTTTGACCTAGTGGTGTGTAACTTCTCGCTGATCGGTGAATCGGCAACGGAGGTTTTTTTCCAGAAAGCTGGCAGCCTACTCAACCCTGGAGGCCACTTGCTGGTCCAGACATTACATCCTTTGATTTCTTGCGGAGAGCAGGATTACACAGATGGCTGGAGACCCGGCACCTGGGAAGGGATCGAAGGGAATTTCGAAGAGGCCGCACCCTGGTACTTCCGCACCATATCAAGCTGGGTTGATCTGTTTACCCAAAATAACCTGGCACTGCTCTCCCTGAAGGAGCCCCTCAATCCCACAACAGGACTTCCAGCCTCACTTATATTGTGCGGCCGGCGAACAACCACTTTGTAGTGCCCTGAGCAAACAAGCCAACACTTACTCTCTGTGGAAAAGTGGCATTAAAAATTCATTATAGAAAATTACTACGCCAAGCTGCGGTTTTAACCGATCTGGATCTTGGTAGACCCATGGATATTGACCCATAACTCAAGATCAATTTCTCATTAGCATTAATCTAGCAATATCAAAAAAATAATAAAAAAACATTGGCGCCCTGCTGCTCACATCTGCGACTGCTTGGACAAAAATGGAAAAGTGTCCAGTTAATGCGGCCTGCAGAAAATTAACCGTCAATCCCCGACTGTCCAGTAAGTGAAGTTGTAAGAGCCGCCTATTTTATAAGGGATAACGCTTTGATTTGGGTGTCCCATAATAAATTTAACGACCGCTTACGGCGTCCCGATGAGAAGTAACACCCTGGGGTAAATCGAATGGTACTCTGCAACTTCAGAATCAGACAGGGAAAGACCTTACCAACAACTGTGGGATTGCTCCTGCTTCCCGCCTGCTGCTTCTGCTCCGCTGATGACTTATTTATCCCCGACTCCCAACAGGCCCTCAATTTACAATCCGGCAATCTTTACTTCTCCGATAGCGCCTTCGCTATGGGCAATGCAGACCTTCTCCAAGCAGCAGATTTCCTCCGCAACAACTCCATGAACAGTACGCAGAGGCGTCTTAACTACCAATGGCTGAAGATGCATACCTACCCTTCTGAACACCGACCAACTACCGGAGGCAAGGCCCTGGTCAAAATCCTGAAAATGGGTTTTGAGACCTATAAGCAACGTAATAAACGCACAGCCCGGAACAGCCTACTGCGCTATACCACCAACCGCGGTAAGATTGGCAACTCTGTCGATTATGGGTTTAGCCTCTCAAACGACAAATTCAAAGTCTCCTTCGAGTACGAATTCTAGTACTGGCAAGCGGCCTTTCCTTGCATAGCTTCAGGTTTGTTAGAATCTCCGCCATCTGAATTTGGCGGAGACTGCCGTGAGTACCTCAAATACCCCAACTACCTTCCCAGAACTACCTATAGCCGGTGTTGGACGGCGCCTTGCGGCCCTGATGTACGATTTGCTGATCCTGATGGGGCTAATGATGGTCTATGGCTTCGTCGCCTTACCTGTCGCATCGGCAATTGGAGGTCTCAACTGCCAGCCGGAAGCCATGGATTACAGTCCTTGTGTGGGCGGCCCGATTTACCAGTTGGGTGCAGTTGCGGTCATCGCAGGATACTTTTTTTGGTCCTGGCGTGTAGCTGGGCAAACTGTTGGTATGCGCGCCTGGCGTCTCATCGTAGCCAATCCCGATGGCGTCCAGCTTTCATGGCGTCAATGTATCCTGCGTGCTGTAGTGGCACCAATATCATTGGCATGCCTTGGCCTCGGCTATTTTTCCGCTTGGGCCAGGTCTGATAAGGCCAGCTGGCACGACCTGATATCTGAGTCCCAGGTGCGCCTGCTGCCCAAAAAGAAAAAGTGATTCGCTTCAGCGGGCGCGCTTAAGTAGTAACCACCCCACTATGAAGCACAGAATTATGGGCACCACCACGGCCAGTAGTGGTGGGAAGCCAAAAACCAATGAAGATGGACCAAGCATATCCTGCACTGTCTGGAAAACAATACCGACAATAATGCCGGTAAAAACCCGTAACCCCGTGGTTACCTCGCGCAAAGGCCCAAAGATAAAGGAGATCGCTACCATCACCAGGCTGGCAATGGTGAGTGGTTGCAAAAGCTTTTTCCAGAACTGCAGCCAGTAGCGACTGGAATCCTCGTCCTTGCGATCGAGAAAGGTACCATAGGACCAGAGATCTCTCGGGGATAGGTCTGAGGGTAGCGGTACAATGAGCGCAAAAAGCTCTGGGGAAATCTCGGCATTCCAGCTACTGGTCGGTACCAGTTCACTCTGGGTATTCTCCGCTGAAAAGCTGGTAATACGACTGTTTTCCAACTGCCATTTATCCCCTTCGAACTGCCCACGCTCAGAAAACTCTACGCGTTTAAGCTCCTGATCACTGTCAAAGTGATAGCGGGTTATTCCGTATAGTTCGCCATCCGGCAGGGCCGCGTTGAAATGCACAAATTCCCCGCTGTCTTTCAGCCAAAGACCACTCTCCAGACCGGTGGCCTCCAGTTCTCCGAGCGCGCGGGCACGGTTGTTCTCAGCAATGACATTTGTCTTGGGAATAACAAATTCGGCCAGTGCCAAACCGATCAGGATCAGCAGGATAATCGGCTTCATCACAGCCCAGGCAATACGCCCGATCGATACTCCAGCAGCGCGCATAACCGTCAACTCGCTGGTCCCGGCTAAAGTCCCCAGGCCAACCATACAGCCAACCAGTGCGGAAAAACCTAACTGCTCATAAATCCGTGCAGGAAGCTTCCACAAAACATACTGCACTGCCTCCGCAAAGCCGTAGCCTTCCTTGAATTCTCCCAGTTGATCGACAATGGCAAATACAATATCCAGCCCGAGGATAACAAGAAGTACCGCACCCACTGCCAGGGCTATGGTTCGACCAATATACAGATCAAGCCTTAGCATTTGTCGCCTCCCCTACTCCTTCTGGGCGCAACTTGGGTTTGCGCCGCCAGTTCCTCATAGCCAGCAACAACAAACCGATCAATAGGAACGGCGGATGCACCAGCCAAATCACAGAGGGGTTGGCAAACTTGCCGTCCTCAATGGCACCACGAACGCCCTGCAGAGTTACCAGGTATATCAGGTAAAGGAGGATCGCAGGGATCATCTTGGCAAAGCGCCCCTGCCGGGGGTTTGTTCGGGATAAAGGGACAGCCAACACGGCGACCACTAGTACTAAAACTGGAAGGCTGAAGCGCCAATAGAGGAATGCCTTCTCTTTGGGGTCATCACTCTTTAATAGCTGCAAGGTGGGTGCTGATTCCATCTGGTCACGCCAACGATTGCGCAATTGAGGAACCTCGAGCAGCACCTCATAAGTGTCAAACTCCATCTGCCTGTACTCACGCTGCCCAGGCACCCCTGCATAACGATAACCATCGCGCAACACCAAATAACGCAACCCTGTCTCAGGGTCGACTTGCTGCACACCCTCGCGCGCACGGGTCACCACTTGGTGGTTTGCCTGTGTCTCTTCCTCAGTCGCACCCAACTCAGCCAGGAAAACATCCTGCATTGTGGACTTATCCTCGCTAAGGGACTCAGCGTAATAGACTGCTCGACCGCCACTGGTGGAGATAAATTTCTTTGGTATCAGGTGGTCGAACTCGTTGCGGGCTTTCTCAATGTTGAGCAAGTTAGTAGAGCGTGCCACACCTGCAGGAGAGAAATACAAGCTCATGGAAGCCACGACCAGAGCCACCATCAATGCTGGAGCCAGGGTATACATCAGCAGCCGCCACTCGCTGAAACCACAGGCATGCAACACTGTCATTTCACTCTCAATGTACAAGCGACCGTAGGCGAGCAGTATCCCAACGAAAAGCCCCAGAGGCAGCACAAGTTCAAGGAACCCCGGCAGACGGAACCCCATCAGGGAGAAAAGAATATTAGCCGAGATATCACCCGCGGCAGCCTCCGCCAGGTATTTAACAAATCGGCCACTCATCACCATTAAAAGTAAAACAGCGCTGACTGCCAGCGTGGCAAACAGCAGCTCACGGCAGAGGTAGCGGAAAATAATCACAGGGCGAACGTATTCCTTGGTGACAGCGGTGTGATGAAATCTGGACTCAAAATGAACAAGTTTCCCACCGACTACAGCATTCCAAAGACGGGCAGGTTAAACTTGTGCGACGCATTATCACTAAAAATTCTTGCTATGTCTCGGCTCTGAGCCATGCAATCTTTTGTCAGATTTTAAGGAAAGCTAAAAATGCAGTTCTCCGCCAAGGTTTTGGATATCACCAAACAGCGCACAGCCTGCTCCATTATTTCGGCAGATGCCAAAAACAGCCTTACCCACAGTGGAAAAAGCCTAGATAAACTCACCGGGGGAGTGATTGGCAAAATCCTCAAGCGCGGTGACCTCGGCACCAAGCCAGGCAGCACCCAACTGATTGACTTGATCGAAGGTCCCAGTGATCGCGTACTGGTCGTTCGTGCCGGCAAGGGTGCTCTCACCCAGGCTGAATTCCGCAAGCTGGCCACGACCAGCGCTACAGCGGCTAAAAAGTTCAAGGACGCCACTTCTTATCTGTGTGAACTGGATGTAGACGGTGCAGACAAGTCCTGGCAAGCACAGCAAATTGCAATGGCAGCCGGACTTGCCACCTACCGCTTCACCCAGTGCCAGACTGACGCAAAGCCCTATCCCTTGAGCAAGTTCACGGTACACGGCCTGGAGCGAAAGCAACTCAAATCTATTCAATCTGGAATCGATATCGGGGCAGCCCAAGCAATCGGTAGTAATGTAGCCCGTGAACTGGGCGATATGCCAGGCAACATCTGTACCCCCAATTACCTGGCAAGTGAAGCTCGCGCATTGGCCAAAAAACACACAAAACTCACTACCACGGTCCTTGATGAAAAGAAAATGAAAGCCCTGGGCATGGGTGCCCTGCTGAGTGTTGCCAAGGGGAGCGACCAGCCGCCGGCCTTGATTGCCATGAACTACAAAGGTGGTAAAGCCAGTGACAAGCCGATTGTACTGGTCGGCAAGGGCATCACTTTTGATAGCGGCGGCATCAGCATCAAGCCCGGCCTGGCTATGGATGAAATGAAGTACGACATGGGTGGTGCTGCCAGTGTCTTCGGTGTGATGAATGCACTATTAGAGCTGAAGCCATCGATCAATGTTGTGGGCATGGTTGCTGCCGCAGAGAACATGCCCAGTGGCGGCGCCAGCAAGCCCGGTGACATTGTGACCTCAATGTCAGGTAAAACCATCGAGATCCTGAATACCGATGCCGAAGGCCGCCTGGTACTCTGCGATGCCCTTACTTATGCCGGCAAGTACAAACCCCGTGCTGTTATTGATATCGCTACCCTGACTGGTGCCTGTGTTATTGCCCTTGGTCACCATGCAACAGGCCTGTATGCCAATAACGAAAAGCTCGCTAAAGAGCTGATCAAGGCCGGCGAGACTACCGGAGACCGCGCCTGGCAAATGCCTCTGTGGGATGAATATCAACCCTCGCTGGACTCCAACTTTGCCGATATGCAAAACATTGGCGGCCGCGAGGCGGGCTCTGTTACTGCCGCATGCTTCCTGGCGCGATTCACCAAGGATTACAACTGGGCACATATGGACATCGCAGGTAGTGCCTGGAAGTCTGGCGCCGCCAAAGGCGCTACAGGCCGCCCGGTTCCACTACTAGTTGAATACCTCCTGGGCAAATAAGCGCTAAACGCGCACAATAGCCGCCCACTTTACGGTGGGTAGCTGATAGGACGGCTCCGGTGGGGCCGTCTGTCTTTTCTGCATGGACAAGAATTTCACCGGCGCCCTCGATGACTCGAATCGACTTTTATATCCTTTCATCCGACCAGCCCCAACAAGCGGATATTTTCGCCTGTCGCCTTGCGGAAAAGGCTTACCGCAGTGGATTGCGCGTGCTGGTTGCCGTCGATAACCGGGACCACGCCAGCCAGATCGACCAGCTATTGTGGACTTTTCGCGAAGACAGCTTTCTCCCACATGCTGCTCAAAGCGAAGAGCAGCACTCAGCCATTGAAATTAATAGCGGGGAAGATCCGGGAACTCACCATGGACTGCTGATTAATTTATGTAGCAAAGTGCCCAAGTGGTTCAGCCGCTTTGAGCGCCTTGCGGAGATAGTTGTACAACATCCAGATACACTGCAGCGTTCACGATTACGATTTGGTCACTTCCGTGATCGCGGATATCCGTTACAATCCCATAAGATCAACTAAGGCATGTAATTACTCACTACCGCTATGTCCGGTCGAAAGAACAAACACAAGCAGCGCGGACAACAACGCAAGCAGCCCAGCGAATTGCTCAGCGAGCTCAGTTCGTTGCACGACCTCCTTAATAGCGACGACCTGGACGAAATTCCCCTGCTCAATCAAGTAGCCGGCCCTCACGGGCAAGGCACTCCCCAACAGACACCAGAGCCCCGATCCCAGGTAGAGGTCCCCACCCTTACTGCCGAGCCACCATCGGATCTCCCTTCATCAACAGACTCTATGTCTCAGCAACAACCAGCTCCTACATTAGAGGAGGATGCCCTGGATACGGCGGATCTGCCTATTCTATTCTCGCCGGTGGAAGAAGTTGCCCCTTCAGAGTGCGAAATGCAGCTAGCTGAGTCCGACCTGGCATTGCTGCGTCCACTACAGGAATTGCCCCCAACTGAGACTGAAACCGAGGTGACAGATCCTGAAGCGACTGGCAGAGGGATAACTGAAACTGCGAAGCAAGCTCAGGCAGAGAGCAGCCCCGCCCAGGAAAACCCTTTCTTGCCTGCCCATATTCGTGCGCGCCTCACTGGTGGCAAGGTTCCCACCGGTGTAGACCAGGATGCCCAAAGTCCAGAGCCGGTAGACCCCACCAGCGCAGGTACACGCACTCAGGCCCTGGCAATGGCCCAAGCCATTACTGAAGAAGGGGAGCCTGCCGACCAGCTGGAGCCAACCGAGAAGGAACGGCAGCGCCAGGCCCTGATCGAACAGTTAGTTGCACAGCAATTGCCACAACTGGAGAGGCGGTTGCGCGCACAGATAGAAAAAGTCGTCGACGAGCTGGGCGTCTGGGACTGATTACCAATACAGGCAAAACCTGCCTTTTGCCCACCAGACCCCGGCGGTATAATTGCCGCCTTTTCCGCGCAGCCCGAGCAAGCACCAGACTATCCTGAGCCAAAACGCTGTGCACGCAGTCAGTTAAACACAAGGTTTCCCGCCCGCATGGACAAAACATACCAGCCCAACGCCATCGAACAGCAGTGGTACAAAACCTGGGAGGAGAACGGCTACTTCAAGCCTTCCGGGGATACTGAGGCCAAGCCCTACAGCATCATGATCCCGCCGCCGAACGTCACCGGCAGCCTGCATATGGGCCACGGTTTCCAGGAGTCCATCATGGACGCCCTGATTCGCTACCATCGCATGCAAGGGGACAACACCCTGTGGCAAGTGGGCACCGACCATGCCGGTATCGCCACCCAGATGGTGGTAGAGCGCCTGCTGGGCGCCGAAGGCGTATCCCGCCACGACCTGGGCCGCGACAAGTTTATTGAGAAGGTCTGGGAGTGGAAGGAAGAGTCCGGCGGCACCATTACCCGCCAGCTGCGCCGCCTGGGCGCCAGCCCCGACTGGTCCCGCGAACGCTTCACTATGGACGACGGCTTCTACAAAGCGGTGCAGGAAGTCTTTATCAAACTGTATGAAGACGGCCTGATTTATCGCGGCAAGCGCCTGGTGAACTGGGACCCGAAATTCCACACTGCGATCTCCGATCTGGAAGTATTAAACGAAGAGAAGCAGGGTCACCTATGGCACTTCCGCTACCCGCTCTCCGACGGCTCTGGCCACTTGGTGGTCGCCACTACCCGCCCGGAAACCATGCTCGGCGATACCGCCGTAGCCGTACACCCGGAAGACGAGCGCTACCAGCACCTGATTGGCAAGACCATCAAGTTGCCCCTGGCGGATCGCGAAATCCCGATTATTGCCGACGAATACGTCGATCGTGAATTCGGCACCGGCTGTGTGAAAATCACCCCGGCCCACGACTTCAACGACTACGAAATGGGCCAGCGCCACAACCTCGAGATGATCAACATCCTCGATGCCGACGCCCACCTGAACGACGCAGTGCCGGAAAAATACCGAGGCATGGAGCGCTTTGCCGCGCGCACCCAGATTGTCGATGACCTGGACGCTCTCGGCCTGCTGGAAAAAGTAGAACCCCACACCCTCAAGGTACCCCACGGAGACCGCTCCGGCGCCGTGATCGAGCCCTGGCTCACCGATCAATGGTACGTAAAAACCCAGCCCCTGGCCGATGAAGCCATCGCCGCTGTTGAAGATGGCCGCGTTGAGTTCGTACCGAAAAACTACGAAAACATGTACTTCTCCTGGATGCGCGATATCCAGGACTGGTGTATTTCCCGCCAGCTGTGGTGGGGCCACCGCATCCCCGCCTGGTACGACAACGACGGCAATGTCTACGTTGGCCGCAGCGAAGAGGCAGTGCGCGAGAAGCACAACCTGGGCGCCGACATCAGCCTGCGCCAGGACGACGACGTACTCGACACCTGGTTCTCCTCCGGCCTGTGGACCTTCGGTACCCTGGGCTGGCCAGAAGATACCGAAGAACTGAAAGCTTTCCACCCCAGCTCCGTACTGGTCACCGGCTTCGATATTATTTTCTTCTGGGTTGCACGCATGATGATGCTGACCCTCTACTTCAAGAAGGAAGTACCGTTTAACACCGTGTACGTGCACGGCCTGGTGCGCGACAATCACGGCCAGAAGATGTCCAAATCCAAGGGCAACGTGATCGATCCTATCGACCTGATCGACGGTATCGACCTGGAGAGCCTGGTAGCCAAGCGCACCTCCGGCATGATGGTGCCGCACCTGCGCGAGAAGATCGAAAAGCAAACCCGCAAGGACTTCCCCGAAGGGCTCGAAGCCTACGGTACCGATGCCCTGCGCTACACCTACTACTCACTGGCATCCACCGGCCGCGACATCAAGTTTGATGTAGGCCG
Source organism: Microbulbifer variabilis ATCC 700307 (assembly GCF_000380565.1). GTDB lineage: Bacteria > Pseudomonadota > Gammaproteobacteria > Pseudomonadales > Cellvibrionaceae > Microbulbifer > Microbulbifer variabilis. Next base: position 199,066 of record NZ_AQYJ01000023.1, on the reverse strand, counting down.
TATCGAAGGCTTCCGCAACTTCTGTAACAAGATATGGAACGCCTCCCGCTACGTGCTGCAAAACTGCGAAGGACAGGACTGTGGCCAGGACAACAGCAGCGACTATGAACTGACCATCGCCGACCGCTGGATTATTTCCCAGCTGCAGCGCACCGAAATCACCGTACGCGAAGCCATGGACACCTACCGCTTCGACCTCGCCTCCCAGGCCCTGTACGACTTTGTCTGGAGCGAGTACTGCAGCTGGTACCTGGAGCTGTCCAAACCGGTACTGTGGGACGACAACGCCTCCGACGCAGTGAAGAAAGGAACCCGCCGCACCCTGATCCGCGTACTGGAAACCATTTTGCGTCTGGCCCACCCGCTGATGCCGTTTATCACCGAAGAAATCTGGCAGCGTGTAAAAACCCTCGCCGGTGCTGAAGGCGATACCATTATGCTGCAGCGTTATCCAGAACCTAACAAGAATAAGATTGATGAAGAAGCGGAAGCGGCTGTTGCCTGGTTGAAGCAGGTTATTGAAGGCGTGCGTAATATTCGCGGTGAAATGAATATTTCCCCAGCGAAGAAAATCCCACTGATCCTGCGCGGCGGTTCCAGCCGTGACAAAGAACTGCTGGAGCAAGCCCGCAGCCTGCTGATCAAACTGGCGAGCCTCGAAGAAATTACCTGGCTGGAAAGTGGTGAAGCGGCCCCCGCCTCCGCCACGGCCCTGGTAGGCGATATGGAATTGCTGGTACCCATGGCCGGCCTGATCGACGTTAAAGCCGAGAGCGCCCGTCTACAAAAAGAGATTGATAAACTTTCCAAAGAACTCGCACGAGTTGAAGGCAAACTCAACAATCCCAAGTTTGTAGACAAAGCCCCCGAAGCCGTTGTTGCCAAGGAAAAGGACAAGCTCGCGGAAATGAAAGGTGCTCACGAGCGCCTGCAACAGCAACTTGAGGAAATCAGCAGCCTTTAATGGTTCTGGTAATCTGCTCCGATAAAGAGCGGATCTGATTTAAAAAAGGGGGCTCTGCCCCCTTTTCTTTTTTTGATATAAATCAAGCAACCCTTCTTGCCCTAGTGCCTTTCGGTTTTTTATCAACTCCAGAACCCGGGTATGTGCGTAATATACCTGTATCGCTTATGGGTTTGTCAGCTCCAAAATCAGCTTTACCGAAGTGGTATACGACCTAAAGCACGGTGAAACGCTTCAGACACCGCTCCATTTTTCAACCCTCCTAAATGCCTGATAAGAAATCAGCATGATTTTTGATCGGTTTTACTGTTATTTTTTAAAAAGAGCCTGATTGATTGAAGCTCTCGGTCTAACAGTGAGTTATAGAAAGACTATTCATTGGGGATAGTAACCAAAGTAATTATTTTTGAATTTGGGACAAGAGTTCTGGCTTGTATGTGCTTTATTGATCCCTCAAGGTTCTTACGCACTTCTTCGTTAGATTGATTCCAGGATGGTAATCATGATAATAATGGTCAGAATGATTACTATATAAAGGTTAGGTTTACATGGGGAAGCACTTGAGACTTTCATTATTTGGGATATTACTGGTTTGTACGGGGTGCGTGAGTATCCCAAAAACAGAACAAGAGTTGAGAAACAATCACTATCAAATTGTAGAAAAGTGCATAGATGCACCTTTAGCTGAAGCGTATGAGGTTATAGCCTCAAATACTGCGCGGTGTCACGGTGGGGCTGATAGCTTAATCATGCCTGCGGGTGGCGTATTTATTCCTGTGACAGCAAAGAACCAAATAGCAGGTACTATTTCTAAAGATCAAGCCAATGCAAAAGTAACCGTCGAACATATTAATCCTGTTAACAGTGGTTTTTTGCAGTTAATTGAACTTTATAAAACAGACGCCTGTCCAACAAATATAAAGGTTTATTTACTCAATGACTCGAAGAAATGGGAAACTGCTACAAAATCAGTTTTTCAATGGGTACAAGGTAATGAAACGAACTGTTTCGAGTTGTGATGAGCCTAACAAAAACCATCAATCTAACTCCGTAAAGTGTCACGCTTTTTGTTCCAAAAAGCCCGCCAGCATACTACGCAGTAGTAGTTGGCATTAACTACACTACACAAGGAGAAGTAATAAGCATTCGAGGAGTATTAACCCAGTTTGCTTTAACTTATATAATACTGGTTATCCTCGTAGGATTTACACTTAACTACTTTGGCGTTGGCAGTAATAGCGGCGTAAATATCGGAATATTATTGGGCTCGATATTTTGGGTATGTTCTTCTTTTGCTAATAAGAATCGCCGCTATTTCAATAAAAGTGAAAAAACCAGGGTAGTGATGGGGTTTATCACTATTAACGTGGTTATTCAAGCTATTTTCGGAGCTGCCGTACTTTCCGAATCTGGTCATGAAGCAATCGGTTCAGTTCTTTGTTCTCAGTTGCGATTATCGGAGCTATTCATGCAGTCGTTATCTATTTCTTTACAGGGGTTGTAAAAAAATCACTACTTAAACAAGGCATCATAGAGAGTTAACAAGACCAGCCAGAGGGATATCAAACCTCCGCTTCGCTTTGGTCTTGCCTCCCCTACTGGCAGCGTTAACGCTCTTATTAACAAACCCGGCGGACTGAACACGCCAATGCGCGCCCTTGCTTCGCGCGTTCCGAAATCTCAACCACCTCCATCCCCCAACACCCTCTCCTTTTGCAAACGTCTATAGATTTCCTCACGGTGAACGGGTAGGGATTTGGGAGCACGTATGCCTATCTTTACTTGATTACCCTTAACTTCCAATACCGTAATTGAGACGTTAGCTCCAATCCGTAAGTTTTCACCCGTCCGGCGCTTTAAGATCAACATAATTGCTTCCTATGAATACTCAAACCATACGTAGACCTCCCTTAATGGAAGGATTTGAAAGTAACTGTTAAGGAAGTATCAGGTGGGGCACGAGAACGGTAGGCATAGAGGTAGAAAAGGCAGACGCAACGCCTCCAGAGCCAGGGGACATGCCCCAAACTACTGAATGAACTCCACTTTATTGAAGACGAGCGGGTTTCTAGCGTATGATCCATATAGCCATTTTGATAGTGAGTGTATCAATTTGGTTAGCTGGCCCCAGGTGTTAGCGCACCTTGGGTCAGCGCCTTTTACTTACTTTTACGTCACGCTACCGTTCTCCTTTGAGGGAATGGTTTTTAGGAAATTATTGATTCTCTCGAGTTTCTTGGACCGCTTTGCTCATCGGCCTTCAGAAGGCTGTTCAATGACGACCCAAATATCGATAAATATCCACCGATTTTACGCAGCTTTGACACTAAAACAAACTGAATAAAATCCAATAAGATTATTTTTGTGCCTATATTTTGTGTATTAACAAACTGAGAATCTCAGTTGCACATAAAAATAACCGTTAAGATTGGTTCTCTTCCCCGAAACTCACTTTGTAATCCAGAAACAACAGCTCATCCCTAGCGGCTTCACCTTGCTGCTTTTATATGCACCTTGTTGCTTTCTTCCTCTGTCAATCTCGAAGATCAAGTGCAGCCGCACATATCCACAGAAAAAAGCATATTAACTTATTGATTTTGAATGGGTTACGTCTGTGATAAAAAGCAGCAAAATATCAGGATATAATGCAGCCGCAATATATCCACTAGCGTAATTTTCCACCATTATCAGCTAACATGCTGATTTATTTGTTTTTTCTGGCTAGAAGAATTTTCTCCTCTTGGGATATATTGACTGGTGATATAATGCGGCTGCTTTTGAATACACTGTTAGGTGACTCGTATGTACGTTGAAGAGATCAAGTCACTTCTAAATTACTTTGAAGATAGTGTTCCTGATCGGGAGTCGAATAGACTGCTTTGGAAGTTTTGCGATGAAAAGCACCGATGGGTAAAAGCTCACGGACTTCATTCCACAATTAGAGACCGGACAGTTAAGGCCGAGAAGCAAAACGATAGAGTCAGACTTAGCCAATATCTCTTTGAAGAGGCTGTTGCAAAGATGCTCTGGAATTTGACAAGACCCAGTGCACCGTTCGATCCCGACTCGCCTTATTGGGTAATAAAAAATGCGCTGATTCTTGCCAAAGAGCTTGATAAGTCAACGGCTGATGTAGTTAAAATCGTCACCTAACAAGTGGGTGATGTTCGTTCCAGCCACTACGTGGCCTCCACCGGACGGCCCACGCTTCGCGCGGTCCGCCGCATACCCAAGCGTTAAGCACAATATGAAATCTGCATTTTTACTACAGCACTTACACGTCATCGCAGAAGATAATGAATGTGTAAAAGTCATTGGTCTCTACGCAAGTAAAGAGGATGCTCTAGGCGCCATTGAAAGGTTAGCTTCTCAACCAGGGTTCTCTGGTTGCCCAAAGCTAATTGATCCTCTTGAGATCGATGAGGAAAGTGGGTTTTATATTGATGAATATGAGATAGGCAAAGATCATTGGTCCGAGGGGTACGTTACAGTGTAATGCTTAACAAAGCCAAGCACGGACGCCAGCAAAGCTGGCTGGACCTACATTCCGCAGCTTCACTGCTCCATTTCGGCCCGTGTTGGCGGCGTTAGTTGCCCGCAAAGATTAAAGTTAGGAAAAAGAATGAAGATCACGATTGAGACAGAAGTAAATGCACCACTTCCTGTTGTTTGGGATGCTTGGGTTAACCCTGAAGACATTGTCCAATGGAATTTCGCACTAGATGAATGGTGCTGCCCTAAGGCAGATATAAATCTGAACGTAGGTGGAAAATTTAACTATCGAATGGAAGCAAAAGATGGGTCTATAGGTTTCGATTTCGAAGGTTCCTTTACCAAAGTTTCACCTAGGGAAAGGATACATTTTACGCTTAATGATGATCGAGTTGTAATTGTTGAATTTACTGAAACGGCGAACGGAGTAAGAGTTGTTGAATCTTTCGAGGCTGAGGATGAAAACGCAGCAGAGCAGCAAAAGCAAGGCTGGCAAAGCATCCTTAATAATTTTAAACGCCATGTTGAAAGTAAAAGCAACTAACAAGGCCATTAACTAAGCGCCTTCGGCGCCGGACCCTCGTCCCTCGCGCCGGTTATGGCGGCGTTAACTGTTTAGATTCCAGGATGTTGAAAATAATAAAGAGAAAATCGGGTGAGATTTCGATTGATGAATGGAACGAGTTCATTCGTCTGAACAGACATTTGGAGCATAAGCCGCGGCGAGTAGGGATTAACCCGTTCACCCAAGAAGAAGTAGTATTTTCGGGGGCAGGAATAGCTCTGTATGTAGTTGGAAACGAAGCTAAGGGAGCACTAGAGCTCAATAATGGCAATCTCTTTACGTATGACGTCCCAAATAGTTTTTGCAATGGAGTCGGCCTTTACTTCCGGGCTCAAGTGTACGAGGGTTAGCACAGTTAACAAGGCCGGGCAATTTGCTCCGGGCCTGCGGCCCTCCGCGGGACAGCTTACCTTGTGCGCGTTTTGCGCAGGTCGCTTCGCTCCCATTTTTGCGCAAAACGCGCACAAGGTAAGCTGCCCCTGCCGGCGGCGTTATGTTTCGAATCATGGTTAAAGAAGAACTTAAGATCGCATTGCTTGAAGCCGCTAGTTACTTTCGGTCTCGTGGTATCCCCGAATGGGAACTTGAAGCCCTAGGGGCGGTAAATAAAATAGAGAGAAATGACTTTAGCTTTTTAGAAGATCTTTGGATTAAATATGCACCAACTTGTGATATTGACGATTTGCTGGTCACAGAATATGCAACCGAAGATGAAGATAAGGTAAATAAGCTAAACACCCAGTTAGCAGAGATCGCAAATAAAGTGTTTACGTTACTAGAAAGAGTAAAGTGTGAAAAAACATAACAAACAGCAGCGCGATCGCCCGCAAACTACGCGGGCTGGACGGCCTACGCTTCACTTCGGCCGCCCGTGTGCAGGGCGTTAGAACTCCAGACCGAGAAGCGAGATGGATTTAGATACCTTTTATAGACAAATTAAGGAAGCCTATCCTGAAATATCAGCACATGCTGACAAGTTATATGATGACTATTGGAACAGGTTGGTCAAACGGAATTCTCTTCATATTCTTAGTTTGAATCACTAGCGAATGCCATGAATAGTGAAATGAAAAATAAAGTGGCAGCTGATAATTATCAGGCACTCCTTGAAACCATTAGTTCAGAGTACGAGCACGGTGAAAGTGGAATAATGAAAGCAATTGACGTCGCGTTCTTAGAGAATCTGTTTTGGCAAGTAAATAGCGATAATGCTCGGCCGTACTGGGAAGTAATGCCTAAGAATCTAAAGGGGCTCTATGTCGGGTTTCACGGGCAAGCACCGCTCTAACAATCACAGGCACGTTGCTACGTGCCCTCCGGGCCTCCGCAAGACGGCCTACGCTGTGGGCGTTAGGATTATAAACCTGAAATGAAAATTTTATTGACCCTTATACTTGCTTTCTTCGCTCAAGATGCACTTACATGTCAGGAGCTAAATTGGACCCCAGAACAGTGGGCTGAAAATGCCAAAGAAGTTCATATTGGCAGAGTGTCTAGCATATCTATCCCTGAGTTGGAACATCGAGTGTTAAGTAAAGAACAAGAAGATTATTTAGTTCGTGGAGCGGAAAGAGTAATCCGAATAAAGGTATATGAGACCCTGAAGGGCAGCCAAGAAAATCTTGTTCAAGTGAAATTAGGTTGGTGTCGTGGCGGTAAAGCGGATCTTGGAGAAATGGTAGTTCTTTATAGTCTCGGTAAGAAGTGGCACGCAAAGCAAGCGACTAGTGCGATTGCCAAAACTAGAGCAGCCCTAACAAATAAAGCCACGCCGGTGCTTTAAGCATTATGCAAAAAAAGGAAAGGAGATCTAAATGAGAAAAGATGAAATAATTTTGTTACTTATGCCGTTGCATTTTATTCTTACCAGTAATGTAAATGCATCAACTAATGCAGGAATTGAGTTAATATCCGAGTTAACAGCAGCAGCAAACGCTATATGTCAGTCACCCTCGGAGTTAGGACATTACTCAAAAGTGCACTTGTCAGCAGATGCCAATGCAAAACTAAAGGGTGTTTTCAAGAAGTTAGGTGATCTTAGTGGCGATATAAATAGCAACGTAACCAAAGAGAGCTGGTTGGGTGTTAGACAAAAGGATCTTGCTAGTGCAATGAAAGACGCCAACACTTGTAAGGTCCAGGTATTAAGCATGCTTACTAAAGATATAAATGTAAGTATTTCCTTGCATCAGCCTGTGTCAAATTCTGTTCCTCACTTAAATCATGAAAACGGCAGTAACAGTTGGTTATGGTTAGAGCCTAACTTGAATTCATCTGTTTTATGTAAAGCTGAATCCGGTTCTAAAGTTGATCTACTGAACGAATATACTGAAGGTTTAATCACATGGGTAAAGGTTCGAGTCAAATCTGGTAGTTGTAGTGGTACAGTGGGCTGGACAGGTAAAGACAACTATAGAGTATAGGCATAACAAAAGGTTGCAGTACGTTCCGACCTACGGCCTCGCTCAAGCTTTGCTTGAATAGGCCTCTGAACATAGCGTTAAGCCTTTGGAGGAATATGGATATACTCTTAACAACTGGGTCAATGCTGATAGAGTTCGGTCTTCTAACACTTTTGGCTTATCTCATAGTAACGAAACCGACTAAACGTAGTTTGGTCGCTCCTGTCCTAGGGGCAGTTACCCCTATGGTTCTATTCCTAATTATTGGTGTTATCGATCATTACATCTTTCTCTCAGAAGAGCCTTCGATGTTCTTGGCTTCTTTTACAATGGGGTTACTTTTATATAGTATTCTGGCAGGCATAGGCTTTCTCTTAGGACTTTTTCTACCAAAAGCTGTAGGTCTTCGTTGGCGGTATATAATTGCGTTTTTTCTAGGGCCAACCATTGGTTGGGGGCTAATCACGGCATGGTAGCGCTAGCGCTAAGTCTTAACAAATCAATTAACTACGCGCCTTCGGGGCCGGACAGCTTACGGACTTTCACGCCATTAGTTGTCCCCCGTCTGGGCGTACCAAGTACAAGCAGGTTGCTTCGGGCCTTTGCCCCTTCGCAGGACGACCTACGCTACGCTCCAGCCGTGCCTGTTTTAGTGGTTATAACCAAGGATAGATATGGAAAATAATAAGATTTTTCTAACAATCAATAGAGTTAACTCAATACTCTTTCTACTCTTATTGATTGCTTCATTAATTGGGGCTTTTTTTATCTTTCAAGAGATAACGAAAAACACAAGGAGAAATGCGGTAGAAATCTCAACTCCTAACAAAGAAACTAAAGAAATAATCGAGCTTTCAGATGTAGAAACAATTCGAGACAAAGGAATCCAGTATATACGTGTCTATTCAAAGCGTGACGGTGTTTTAAAGTCTGGGGGATATAGCCGAACCCTTCGAAACCTACTTTTCTTAAGTCAAATCGGAGAGGAACCTACATGGTTACTTCCGGACAATAACTCTAAAATTATTAATCATCGCATTCTTAAAACATATGACAATCAAACAAATGAATCGACATCCGACTACATATATGTGGAGATTAGCCCTAAATCTGAAGGGGTAAGCGCTTGTGTCAGCGCCACCGATGGAACAACCCTTGAGTGCCTTGATACTGGATTAAACAAAATCATCCAGTACGAGTATTTCTCAGATAAACAGACGTTGGGCTTGCTTGTACAAGTGTCAGATGAACTTCGCTACAAAGTTTTTGACCTTGTCTCGAAGAAGCTAGAGTCTGACAAATTTGTGATAAAGCTATAAATCGGGTAGCCGGTAGTTTCTAGCTACCGGCCCCCACACCACCCATCCAGGGATCCGCAATGGGCGGCTCCCTACCCGTAATGGATCTCTACCCAACGACAATGTCGAGCAGCTCTTCATTTGAGTTGAGTGTCATGGCAGTGCGCTACCTCAACTTTAACCGACTGGAAACATATCGGCAGGCTAGCCTTGCCTTTTAACTCATGGAGTTTGGGTTCAGGACTTCACCATGTCCAAGGTATTAATCTTGGCATTTGGTTACTATGCCGCCGGCTGACTTCTGTTGAATCACCTCAGCCATTACTGACCGAAGCGCTGCTGTGCTCCACCACTTTTTTTCTATCCCGCGATGGCGGCTAGTGGGTTGGGCAACGGCCACGCCAACAACTTCACAGCACCAAGCTAAACAGATCTGCCCAGATAAGAGCGTGATCTTTCACTACACAACTGCATCATTGACTCTACCCGCTAGATCACCCGTCTTCGGTGTCCTTGGCCAACTCGCCTCCAAGCTAAGCCTTCTAGGATATTTCGGTCTGTCAGCTCATAACTTTACAAGCCGCTTCCTCCCCACAAGACCTCACGGTGTTGCAGTTGCCATTTACTGGTAGTTAGCATTTAATAGAACCCATTAAATGGTGATACTCCTACAAGGGACTTTTACCCCATTTACCCCATTAGTTCACGCCCGTACTGGGTGTACCAGTCAATGAATTACGTGCCTTCGGCGCCCGACAGCTTACAACCCGCTTCGCTATGTTACAGCTGCGGGTTATTGAGGAGTCATGTAAAAACACATTAAATAAACCAATTTCCTCATGGTGGTAATGATAATATTTTTCAACACTCTTATGCATTACACTAAGTACTCGAATTAAATAGAGGAGAGTTTAATGGTTAAATACAAAAAGCAAGTGTGGGATATAAGACACTGAACTATCAATCCGGCGAGTTTGAAATCCGCCAAGATAAAGACCTAAAAGTAAATAGCGTTTGCGTTTTACTACATATTCCAAACTGGTGGCACCCATTGAAGTAAAGAAATATAGCGGTTAACACTCTTATACCTTGTATCTATGGTTGGCTATCATAATTTTCTATTTATTGTTAAAGGTGTAATACTTATGAGCGTAAGATTTCACTCGGATCAATTGTTCTACCACGGCACTAACGATCGTTTTTTTGCGGAAGGTCGTATCGAACCAGCGGGACAATTCTACCTCTCTACCAGTGGGTTTGAATCGCCTATTACCGCGAACACAAGATACATAATTAAATTCAAGCTAGTTAGAAATGTTAATGCTGTTGAGAGCCGGAATATCAAACGTGGCGACGTTGATGAAACTCAGCTTATACGCGATGGAGGACTGTGGTGTTCGGTACCTGATGCTGGTGAGCCTCAAGTCTTGATCCATTGGGAAACCGCCGGACACAATTTTGAGTACGTCTCCTGGTCATTCTGTTGGTGGTCTGACCGTTTTCGGTGGGTGGCTTGTTGTGATCGACCAGCTCAATACGGACTGCCCAGTAACAATCATATGGTTTGAAGTCTTTAAGGGAAGTTCACAAAACAACATGGACAGTCATTCACAAACAAGATCGGTGACTGTCCTATTTATTTGGAAGTTTTAAAAAATACAAATATATTCACGTTATTTTAGGAGTTTGGATTTTCGCCCCTCTGATTTGGTTTTTCATCGAGTATTATTTCGTATGGGTTAAAGGGACAGGTGTGGATCGCGAATAATTAGCTGTTGGTAGAGAACTGACAAAACCTTTTTAGGCTGCAGTTTTAGCAACTCTTTTGGTTTTATGTCAAAACAATGTCTAAATCGGGTAGCCGGTAGTTTCTAGCTACCGATCCCCACACCACCCATCATTCGGGTCCTCAATGAGCGGCTCCCTATCCGTAATGAATCTCTAACCAACGATAGTGTCAAACAGCTCTTCATTTGAATTGAATGTCATGACAGTGCGAAGCCTCAATTTTATCCAACTGGGAACTTATCGGTAGGATAACCCTGTCTTTCAACTCATCGAGTTTGGACTCAGGCCTTCACCATGCCCAAGGTATTAATCTTGGCATTAGGCTACTATGCCATCGGCTGACTTCTGTTTAATCACCTTGGTCATTACTGACCGAGGCGCCGCCGTGTTCCACCACTTTTTCTCTATCCACGCGATGGTGGCTAACGGGCTGGGCCTACTTATGAGTCAGCGGCCGTGCTGACAGCTTCACAACAGCAAGTTAAACAGATCTCCCCAGGTAAGAACGTGGATTTTCACTACACAACTGCATCATTGACTCCACCCGTTAGATCACCCGGCTTCGGTGTCCTTGGCCACCTCGTATCCAGGCTAAGCCTTATAGGATGTTTCTGTTCGCCAGCTCGTAGTATTGCTGCTTCCCCCCCAAAAGACCTCACCGTATTGCAGTTGCCATTCTCTGGTAGTTAGCATTTAATGGCGCCCATTAAACGGTGATCTTCCTACACGGGACTTTCACCCCATTAGTCCACGCCCATGCTGGGCGTGCCAAATTTAGGCAAGCGGACAAATTACTACGCCTTCGATTCCGTAATTTTCCGTTGCTCAGGGCGTTATGTAGGGCTAAGTCAGATCTTATTGAAAGATGTGGCGTAATTGACATTAGCTTAAAGAATCATCCTGACACTCACTGTAGTGCTACGACAAATTTACCAGACACAATAAGTTGTTTTTATGCAGCCTTTTAATACTCAATTTACCTTATCTAGAGATTACCTTGCCGAATGCTATGATCAGTCTCTACCCTATGGGAAAAATGTCAAGCCCAATTATCTTCTTCCTACATTACTATTATCTTCTGGTGCGGGATTACTGTTATTTACTGAGCAACCTAAGATCGCAAGTTGCACGTTAATTGCATTAGGCGTGCTGGAACTGATTCACATTCGATTTCGACGAGCTTGGTGGTTAGCACGGCAGATGCTTGGGAAAAGTGCCGGTAGTGAAGTGAAATTAACCATAGATAAGGATGGAATCCAGACACAGAATCCTTATACGATAACAGCTCTGTCATGGGCAGATATCGAGCGTATTATTGAAACCGATTTAGGGCTTATTTTGGTAGCTAAATCTGGGGGGCAGCAGTACTTGTCTAAATCGTTATTACCTGCTGAATTAATTAATGAGATAGTAACCAAGATTAAGGGTAAACATTGATTTCAATAAGAAATTAAAATTGTGCCTACAGTGCAGATAATACAATACATAACAAGTTGCCCAAACGCGACGACCCTACAGGGTCGCCCGTTGGCAAAGCGTTATGTGTAAGAGTGTATAGAAAAAATGAAACTTCAAATATTAAAATTTCTGAATGATGGTGACTTTATGGGTATACACCCAGGAGCTACCAAAGCTGAAGTTATTCAGCCAGATTGGAGAGCCTAAAGGATGGGCTAGCTCGTCAACAAGTGAAGAGATTGACGAATTTATGGAGGCCAACATTTGGGGCTATGGAGGATGGGTAATTTGGTTCGACAATGATTTGGTGGATGCTATTACGGGTTCTTTATCTGGTGAGGAATTTGAATATTCTGATTTCGGCGAAGAAGAGGAAGTGAAATTTCAAGAAATCAATATTGATCAGTTTGTAGATGCTCTTGAGGAAAGTTCTATTGATTACTATCGGGCACCGAAAGTATTAGAGTTTATTGATAAAGATGGAAATAGGATTCAAAGACGAAAAAGACTTGCCTTCGAAAGCATATACATGGGCACTAGGTTAGAAAGTAGGGTTACTATCGAAAACGGAAAAATATTCCAGCTCGCACATCCATGTAGCATTATTTCTCAAGCTATAGGAATGAGTTGTACGGAGAGCGCTAGAAAGAAAGGTTGGTCGCTGGTCAGGTGACTTGAAAATACATAACAAGACAATGCACTAGCCCTACACCACAGGCCTTTTTCTTATGCATTCACTAAGTTCATTGTTGCATAATAAAAAGTCCCACGGCTTAGGCTGGCGGTCTGGGCGTTCGTAGTGTATCTCTACCCAACGATAGTATCGAGCAGCTCTTCATTTGAGTTAAGTGTCATGGTAGTACGCTACCTCAATATTATCTGACTGGAAACATATCGGTAGGCTAGCTCTATCTTTTAACTCATAGATTTAGGTTCCGACCGTCACCCTGTCCAAGGTATTAATCTTGGCATTCGACTACTATGCCGTCAGCTAACTTCTGTTTAATCACCTTGATCATTACTGACCGAGGCGCTGCTGTGTTCCACCACTTTTGTCTATCCCCACGATGGCAGCTAGTAGGTTAGGCCTACTTATGAGTCAGCGACCATGCTGACAGCTTCACAGCAGCAAGCTAAATAGACCTCCCCAGATAAGAACGTGAACTTTCACTACACAACTGTATCATTGACTCTACCCGTTAAATCACCCTGCTTTGGTATCCTTAGCCACCTCGCATCCAGGCTAAACCTTGTATGATGTTTCTGTTAGTCTTTGCTAGCGGCTTCCTCCCCACAAGACCTCACGGTGTTGCAGTTGCCATTCGCTGGTAGTTAGCATTTAATAGAACCCATTAAATGGTGATCCTCCTACATAGGACTTTCATCCCAATTAGTCCACACTCATGTTGGGCTCATCAAGTTAAGGCACCCGATGTCAAAACCGCTGCTTCGCTCTTTTTGTCACAGGTGCTTTAGGCGTTAGAGGTAAGACCAAGGTAAGGAGTTTCAAATGAGGGCCATTTTATTAATAACCGTTCTTTTTCTTGGTGCTTGCGAAGTATCCACTTCAAAGAATTATACTATTCAAGTTGAGGGAGGCCAGAATCATGAGGAGAACCTCAAGGCCGCCCCTGTCATAGCTAACCTTGTCTGGAATGGAAATTTACATCATCAAATTCAAAAAGAAGTTGTAGAGCTCCAAGATCAAGATTTAAGTAATCTTTTGGGCCTTCGCTACAAAAATGTGTCTTTTAGTTCTGGTGAAAAAGGCGTTTTTATTCAATGCATATTTAAATCTTCATTCAATGACGAGGTGGGCGATAAAGTAATTGAGATTTGTAGAAAAGAAGTGGAAGCTCAAATTGCTGACCACTTCACTTCGAATAAGTCAAATCATTCGGACGCCACTGTCGCGACGCCCGGTGTTTGAGACGTTATAACTTGACCAATGATACAATTTATTAAAACCAAAGACTTAGATAAATCTGCAAAACTTACTCTTGCCAACATGCAGGAGTACTATGACATGTATGGCGTTGACTGGACTTTATCAGATGTATGCAGTGCAATTGAAAATCTTGAGAATTATGATGTAGTGAATGATGATGGAGTTTTTGGGATTGTTAGACTCTCATTTGAAAACAATCGCTGTCAACTGCGAGATATTCAAGTTCTATCTAATCAACAAAACAAAGGGTTAGGCGCTTTAGTTATCTCTAAGGTAACCGAGCTTGCAAGGCAAAAACAACTAGAATTCATTGATCTACGAGTATTTAAACGTAGTCCAGCATATAGACTTTATGGTCGCCTAGGGTTTGTCACAGAAAGCGAAGATGATAAATTTTACCAAATGACGCTTACAGTCATATAAACCGGGTAGCCGGTAGTTTCTAGCCACCGGCCCCCACACCCACCATCGTGCGGGTCTGCAATGGGCGGTTCATATCCGTAATAAATCTCTGCCCAACGATAGTGTCGAGCAGCGCTTCACTTGAGTTGAGTGTCATGGCAGTGCACTACTTCTCTATCAACGACCACGCTGACAGCTTCACAGTAGCAAGCTAAACAGATCTCCCCAGATAAGAATGTGAACTTTCACTACACAACTGAACCATTGACTCTACCCCAGGATCACACGGCTTCCGTGTCCTTGACCACCTCGCCTCCAGGCCAAGACTAATAGGATGTTTCTGTTCGTCAGCTCGCAGTTTTACTAGCGGCTTCCTCCCCACAAGACCTCGAGGTATTGTAGTTGCCATTCGCTAGTAGTTAGCATCTAATGGGCCCCATTAGTTCCCGCCCATACTGGGAGCACCAAGCAGCAGCACGTAAGCCCAGCAAAAAAAACGGGCAGGACGGCCTGTACGCCGCTTCGCTCTGTTTCGGCCGCCCGTGTGCTGGGCGTATGTGTAAATATAGTTAAGAAACCTTTTTCGTGATGGTGATAACGAAAATAGGTAACAGCAATCACCCAAAAAGAGTCATATTTAGTATGAGTACAGGTACGGTAAAGTGGTTCAATGGTGACAAAGGTTTTGGTTTTATTACCCCAGATGATGGAAGCAAAGATCTATTTGTTCACCATTCAGAAATTCAAATGAGTGGTTTCAAATCTCTGAATGAAGGGCAAAAAGTAGAATATGTTGTGGGGCAAGGGCAAAAAGGACCGTGCGCCAACAATGTAAAGTCGCTGTAAGATAGTTAACAGCATAAATCGGGTAGCCGGTAGTTTCTAGCTACCGGCCCCCACACCACCCATCGTGCAGGCCCGCAATGGGCGGTTCCCTATTCGTAATGAATCTCTACCCAACGAAAGTGTCGAGCAGGTCTTGGGTTGATTGTCACGGCAATGCGCTACCTCAACTTTAACGGACTGGAAACATATCGGTTGGCTAGCCCCGACTTTTAAATCTTGGAATTTGGGTTCAGGCCTTCACCATGTCCAAAGTATTAATCTTGGCACTTGGCTACTATGCCGTCGACTGACTTTAGCTTAATCACCTCAGCCATTACTGACCGAGACGCTGCTGTGTTTAACCGCTTGTTTTCCATCCCACGATGGTGGCTAGCGGGTTGGGCCTATTTATGAGTCAGCGACCACGCTGACAGCTACACAGATCTCCCCAGATAGGAACCTGAACTTTCACTACATAACTGAATCATCGACCCTACCCGCTAGGTCACCCGGCTTCGGTGACCTTCCCCACCTCGCCTCCAGGCGAAGCCTTATAGGATGTTTCTTTTCGTCAACTCGTAATCTTACTAGCAGCTTCCTCCCCACAAGACCTCCCAGTGTTGCAGTTGCCATTCGCTAGTAGTTGGCATTTAATGGAACCTATTGAATGGTGATCTTCCCACAGGGGACTTTCACCCCAGTATTCGACGTCCATGCTGGGCGTACCAAGTGTCGGCAATACGCCGCTACGCGGCTGGACTCGCAACAAGTTGCTCGCCATTGTAGCGGGCGTTATGTGTCTTAGGGGAAATAAATGCTAAGGAAATTTTTATCAGGAATTGTTTTCGGTGCAGGTTTTACTGTAGCAGCTTTATCTTTATATACGGCTTGGATGTTTTACGTAATACCTCCATTAATTACTGAAAACTTCGATACCGAGATGACTATTACAGAAGTTCCCTCCATAGAAAAAAAGAAATATATTAATACTCCAAATTTCCATGAGTTATCAGTGGATGAGATGATCGAAAAGGCTACTGTAATCCTTACTGTGAGATATGAGCCTGGTGAAGATGGTAATTATAAAAGTGTGGTTGAAGACATCTTGAAACAAGAAAATGGAGTTGACTTGTATTATAGAGTTGGTGAAGTGTATGAAGAAAATACTCATCACAAAATGTCAGACGATTTCACTCCAAAGAAAGCGGTTGTATTCATGCAGGGTAATCCTGCAAGTATGAGATATTCAACCACATATAGTGGTGAAAGAATCAGAGGGCTCGGTGGTATTTCTTTAGCCTTGCTTAAAGAAAAGTGCAGCAATACATAAATCGGGCAGCCGGTAGTTTTTAGCTACCGGCCCCCACACCAACCATCATGCAGGCCCGCAATTGGCGGTTCCCTATCCGCAATGAATATCTACCCAACGATAGTTTCGAACAGCTATTCAATTGAGTTCAGTGTCATAGCAGTGCGCTACCTCAACTTTATCCGAATGGAAACATATCCGTAGGCTAGCCCTGTCTTTTAACTCATAGATTTTCGGTTCAGGCCTTCACCGTATCCAAGGTATTAATTTTAGCATTTGGCTACTATGCCGTCAGCTGACTTCTGTTTAATCACCTTGGTCATTACTGATCGAGGCGCTGCTGTGTTTCACCCTTTTCTTCTATCCCCGCTATCGTGGCTAGCGGATTGGACCTACTTATGAGTCAGCGACCACGCTGACAACTTCACCGCAGCAAACTAAACAGATCTCCCCAAATAAGAGCGTGACATTCCACTACATAACTGCATCATTGACTCTACCCTCTAGATCACCCGGCTTCGGCGTCCTTGGCCACCGCATCCCCTGGCTAAATCTTATAGGATGTTTCTGTTCGTCAGCTCGTTGTCTTGCTAGCTGCTTCCTCCTCACAAGAAGTGGCAGTGTTGCAGTTGCCATTCGCTGGTAGTTAGCATTTAATGGAACCCATTAAATGGTGATCTTCCTAGTGTGAACTTTCACCCCATTGGTCCACGCCCATGCTGGGCGCACCAAAAAAAGGAAAGGCGACGCATAAATACGCGCTTGCTTTAAGCGTTATGTGAATCTTAGATAAATATGAAAAAAGCACTTTTTTTAGTTTTGATAGTTGGTGGAATTTGGAAATTTTACAACCACTCACCTGAGGTGTCGTTTGGGCCTGGTGTAATGGCACCTGAGCTACCGCAGCAGGATAAAATTGACTCGATTTTTAGTTTCAGTTTTGGAAAATACAATATTACGGAAATTGCAGAATTTAGAATTAAAGCAAAAGTACTATCAAAGAAAAACTATCATACTGGTCGAGAAGCAGAGCTTTCACCTACTGATTTAGTATTAGGTTGGGGGAATATGTCTGATGAGAGTATCCTAGAAAAAATTGAGATATCACAATCACGTCGATTTTATTGGTGGCGGGTAGACTCATTTCCAATACCTAGAAGAGAAATTGAAACCCATAGTGCGAATATGCACCTCATTCCTGGTAACGATGCTATAGAAGGCCTCATTGATGAAATTCGTAAGGGGGATATTATAGAAATATCAGGGAGTTTGGTAAACGTAAAATCTACCACCGATAATTGGTATTGGAAAAGTTCACAAACTCGTGAAGATACTGGAAAAGGAGCTTGTGAATTAATTTATGTTAAGAAGATTAACATAAATACTATTTAGTTTTGCATGTTTCATCATTTAAATCAGGTAGCCGTCAGTTTCTAGCTACCGGCCCCACACCACCCCTCTTGCGGGCCCGCAATGGGCGGCTCCCTGTCCGTAATGAATCTCTACACAACGATAGTGTCGAACATCTCTTCGTTTGAGTTGAGTGTCATGGCAGTGCGCTACCTCAATTTTATCCGACTGGAAACATATCGGTAAGCTAGCCCAGTCTTTTTAACTTGTGGATTTTAGGTTCAGGCCTTCACCATGTCCAAGGTATTAATCTTGGCATTTGGCCACTATGCCGTCGGCTGACTTCTGCTTAATAACCTTGATCACTACTGATTGAGGCGCTGCTGTGTTCCACCACTTGATTTCTACCCACGCGATGGTCGCTAGCGCGATTGAGCCTATTTATGAGTCAGAGGCCACGCTGACAACTTCACAGCAGAAGGCTAAGCCTTATAGGATTTTCCTGTTCGTCGGCTCGTAGTTTTACTTGCGGCTTTCTCTCCACAAGACCTCGCAGTATTGCAGTTGCCATTCGCTAATAGTTAGCATTTAATGGACCCATTAAACTGTAATCTTCCTACAAGGGACTTTCAGCCCATTAATTCACGCCCATGCTGGGCCTACCAAGTTACGACACAATCGCCCACAAAAAGCGCGGGCTGAACTCGCTACACTACGTTTCGCTCGCCTGCGTGCAAAGCGTTAGCCGTTGAATACACGGAGGTATGATGAGGGACAGAAACCAAGCATTAGTCTTCATCGTCTCAGTGCTTGCAATTAGTTGGAGCTTTGAGGCGTTCATCATCACCAGCGGGGGTGTCAGGAACTTCGGCCCTCTCTGGATAGTCGCCCTGATGTGCATCCCTGGTGCTCTTTCCATAGTGCTGAGACTCATCCTGAAATCTGGATATGAAGATGTCAGCTTTCGGATCGGAAAGGGATGCTACTACGTCTATGCCGTCGCAATTCCATTCCTATTAGTATTGCTAACGGGTCTGGTATCTGCAGCCCTCGATATCCGGCAATTCTCGCTGGTGTCATTGGAACAGCTGATCCTACTCAGCCCTGTTCTTCTGTCTGTCTTAGTGCTTGGCCTGATCGGCGCATTTGGGGAAGAACTCGGATGGCGCGGATTCCTGTTGCCAAAGTTAATAGGTGGTGGTGTTAAGAACCCCTATCTCGTCAGCGGACTTGTATGGGCGTCCTGGCATCTTCCACTCATTGCTTACGGAGGTTTCTACCAGACAGATTATACGTTGCTCATGGCGTTGATCTATAGCCTCGGTGTTATCGCCATGAGTTTTGTATTTAGCGAGCTCAGAATGCGCTCCGGATCAGTCTGGGTTGCCGCCATCGCCCACGCTGCTCACAACTTCTTCTTCCAGTTCGCGGCTCCTGTACTGCTTTTAACGGAACCGGGTTCGCGCTCACAGCTGTGGGATATGGTGGCCAGCGACACTGGCTTGTGTATCGCAGTGTTCTACGCTATCGCGTACCTCGTTTTTCGCCATACCGTTCGACGAAGCAGGGCTTTCGAGAGGCGTTATGGCTCTTAGTATCAAAAAATTAATTATCGTGGTAGCTATGTTTTTGTTGTCGGGCTGTTATCCCATTAACAAGACATTACAGCCAGCATCAATGATTACAGTTCAAAACGAATCAGGTGAGCCGCTACAGGATGCGACTGTTACGCTTGTCTCAAATGCATATCCTTACGGGTTCGAAAAAACAAGAATGAGTATAGATACTAACTATAAAGGAGAGGCAGTATTTCCCAAAATCAAGGAATGGAGAGTTGAAGCACTAATGATTCATGGTGCAGAGGTATATTTCTGGAATTGGTGTGTATATAAAGAGGGGTATTTCACATATCTTACCAAGAATGGTAGTTCGAAAGATTTTAATAGAAACGCCACTATTACAATGTTGCCAGGTGCGTCTGAGCCTTGCCCAAGGGAGTTTAACTAGTGGTTAGCATAACAAAGCCAGCCAGAGCGGCAGCCAAACCGCTACGTGCTTCGTCTACCCCTGCTAGCCGTGTTAGGACACTTTAAAGAAATCTAAATATTTTTAAAAAAATAGATGTTATACCTCAATTTCCTTCGTTAACTCCAGATGATATTTTGGACGTTAGTAATCGTCTTAAAGAAAGATTTGGATACAAAAAATTTCCAAGGGAATATGGCGATTTTCTACAAGAAACAAACGGCTGTTTATTTCGCCTAATGATGAAGACTTGGAAATTGGAATCCAGCTTAAAACTGATTTGCCATTCATACAAAAGGCAAATGTGGCTGGCATTTTTGGCGTTTGGTATGACCGCTTTGACGGTAATGAATCTTCAAATTTAAACTGGCCAGAACTGTTTGCCTCTAATGAAAACTCTAAAGAAAACTTTGATGTTCTTCCTGACAATATGATGTCTTTTGCATATAAGGAAGAATCATTTGGTAGTCTCTTTGCAATATCCACTGACCAAAGAGATTTTGGTCAGGTCTATTACTATTATGACAACTATATGTATTCGATAGTTGGACGTAAATTTATGCTAGAGAAGTATGGCTACTGTTACTACGACCAGAAACTGTTAAATACTCTAGAAAAATATGGCTTTGATCGAGGCCAAGTAAAGAAAACTAATGAATTAGCTCAATTTGAACCAATTCAAGTCATAAACAATTTAGAAAGTTTGCCTGAAGATTGCGAATTCGAACTGTTGAGAAATGAATTTATTCCGGTGGCAAATTCCTTTAATGACTTTATGGCCAAACTAACAGAGGTTGAGCTGTGAAAGCCCTAAATCGGGTAGTCGGTAGTTTCTAGCTACCGATCCCCACACCACCCATTGTGCGAGCCAGCAATGGACAGCTCCCTATCCGTAATGAATCTCCATCCAACGATAGTGTCGAGCAGGTCTTCATATGAGTTGAGTATCATGGCAGTGCGCTACTACCGAGTCAGCGGCCACGCTGGCAACTTCACCGCAGCAAACTAAACAGATCTCCCCAAATAAGAGCGTGACATTCCACTACATAACTGCATCATTGACTCTACCCGCTAGATCACCCGACTTCGGTGTCCTTGGCCACTGCACCTCCAAGCTAAGCCTTAGAAGATGTTTCTGTTCGTCAGCTCATAGTCTTGCTAGCAGCCTCCTCCCTACAAGAGCGCGCGGTGTTGCAGTTGCCATTCGCTAGTAGTTAGCATTAAATGTTGATCTTCCTACAGGGGACTTTCGCCCCATTAGTTTACGCCCATGCTGGGCGTACCAAGTAAAGACAGCATCGCCCCTTCGGGCCTGGATCTCACTACGCTCGGCCGCTGTTGGTGACGTTAGATTTTCTACTCATCGGAGATAGGGAATGTCAACGAGAGAGATCTCCAACTATTATGACTCGACAGAACATAGTGATACTCGAGAAGATTTAATTTTTGCTCTTAGCGAAGTAAAAGGAAGAAAGATTGCTGTTGATTGTGGCTGTGGAGCAGGATCAGATATAGCTTATTTACGCAGTAATGATTTCACAGTTCATGCCTTTGATATCGAGAATGAATCCATATCTAGATGTCGTAAACGATTCAAAGATGATGAGCAGGTTATTCTATCCAGGGATAGTTTTAATACTTTCAATTATCCTGAGTCCTCACTGGTAGTTGCTGATGCTAGTCTTTTCTTTTGTCCTGAAAAAGATTTTGAGTCAGTTTGGTTGAAAATAACTAACTCTTTGCTAGAAGGCGGGATCTTTTGCGGTTCATTCCTAGGGCCAAAAGATACAATGGCTGGGCCTGAGTATGATAAGGAAGCATTTTGGAGTGATACTCTGGTTATGAATGAATCGAAGATAAGAAAACGCTTCAGTAACTTTGAGCTATTAAAGTGGACTGAACATGACCTTTCAGGAGAAACTACAGATGGTACACCGCATCATTGGCATATATTCTCCATCGTAGCGAGAAAAAAATCTAAATCGGGTAGCCGGTAGTTTCTGGCTACCGTCCCTCATACTACCCATCATACGTGTCCACCATGGGCAGTTTCCTACCCGTAATACATCTCTGCCCAACGATAGCCTTGAGCAGTTCTTCATTTGATTTAAGTGTCATGGCAGTGCGCTACTTCAACTTTATCAGACTGGAAACATATCGGTAGGCTAGCCCTGTCTTTTAACGCGTGGATTTTGGGTTTAGGCCTTCACCATGATCAAGGTATTCATCTTGGCATTTGGCTACTATGCCATCGGCTGACTTCTGTTTAATCGCCTTGATCATTACTGACCGAGGCGCTGCTATATCTCACCACTTATGTCTATCCCCGCGATGGTGGCTATCAGGTTAGGCCTAGTTATGAGTCAGCGGCCATACTGACAGCTTCATAGCGGCAAGTTAAGCAGATCCCCCAGATAAGAACGTAAACTTTCACTACACAACTGCATCATTGACTCTACCCGTTAGGCCACATGGCTTCGGTGTCCTGGGCCACCGCACCTCCTGGCTAAACCTTATAGGATGTTTCTGTTCGTCAGCTCGTAGTTTTACTAGCGGCTTCCTCTGTGGTGGGCGATATGGAACTGCTGGTGCCTATGGCCGGCCTGATTGATGTCAAAGCTGAAAGCACACACTTGCAAAAAGAGATCGAAAAATTATCCAAGGATCTCCCTCGCGTCGAAAGCAAGCTCAATAACCCGAAGTTTGTCGAAAAGCACCGGTTGAAGTTGTCGGCAAGGAAAAAGATAAACTCACCCACATGAAAAGTGCCCAGGAGCGCCTACAGCAGCAGCTGATGGAAATGAGTATCCTTTGATCCAAAGGTGGGAGTTACATTAATCCCTACAATGCATTAAACATCTGGCTAGCGGGCTCAGCCCTCTTTTTATTGCCCAATTTTCGTAAAATTCCACCTGACGCTTATTTTTACAGAATCACCTTTCATAAGAACGGGGTGCATAAGAATTAAAAGTTCCTTGGCCGTACTGGCGCTTGGTGGCGCAACGATTTATAAACAGTGAACGATCAGTTATATGTATGGGCCCATAATAGAAGCGCCCAAGATATAGCCATAAACAGAGAATAAGAACATCTTATTCAATCAGCTTTCATTTTGCCTGAAAGCATCCCCATTCAATATTTTTGCGCTGTAAATTTCGTCGCAGTATCAGTGGTTAACCCGGGCTCAGGCCCAGAAGAAAATCGGGGAGAAATACGTTGAACTATCCAGAAGAGTTCAACCCGGAAGTATGGCCACTAATAGTTTACTGCCTGGCCGTGCTTGCATTAATCGTATTGATGCTGGGACTTTCCTATTTCCTTGGCCAGAAGCGCAGAGACCCCGCCACCGACGAGCCCTTTGAATCCGGCATTATTTCTCAAGGTAGTGCCCGATTACGTATTTCTGTTGCCTATTATCTGGTTGCCATTTTATTCATCGTATTCGACCTGGAAGCTATCTATCTGTTTAGCTGGTCTATTGCATTTTATGAAACAGGACTACTTGGATTTATCGAAGCCACCGTGTTTATTGTGATCTTGCTGGTGGGCCTGATATACCTCTGGCGACTGGGTGCGCTGGAATGGGGTGGCCATCAAAAGAGCCTGATTGATCGCGAAAATCATCAATAAGCACTCATAGGAATATGCTATGCGTTGGCAGTTAAGCAAAGCCCAAGATGTAATTGCCGCCGATTCTTCTCAAACGGAAAACGGTGCAATAGCCGAAGATCTAAAGAAAAATATCTTGCTTGCAAAACTGGAAGAGCTTGTCGCTTGGGGTCGTTCAAACTCACTGTGGCCATTTAATTTTGGGCTCTCCTGTTGCTATGTGGAAATGGCTACCGCATTTACCAGCCGTCATGATATTTCTCGCTTCGGCGCAGAAGTTATTCGCGCTACACCCCGTCAAGCTGATCTTATTGTGATTTCCGGAACTGTATTCTTGAAAATGGCTCCGGTAGTGCAGCGCCTGTACGAACAGATGATTGAACCTCGGTGGGTTATCTCCATGGGTTCCTGCGCCAACTCCGGTGGAATGTACGATATTTATAGCGTTGTACAGGGTGTGGATAAATTCCTTCCGGTAGATGTGTATGTACCGGGCTGTCCACCCCGACCAGAAGCTCTGCTACAGGGACTTACTCTTTTACAAAAATCAGTTGCCGCAGAGAGACGCAGCTTTAGCTGGGTGGTGGATGAGCAGGGTACGAGGAAAATCCCCAAACAAAGCCAACGTGACCTGCACCGTGAGGAGCGCATGCGCGCAGATGTTTTGCGCTCACCAGATACTGTATAGCCACACTGTTGCCGCTGACAGACAACACAATAACAACGGAATGCCCGATGACAGGCGTCATAGCAAAAAGTGTCCACAGCGAGACTCCCTATAGCAAAGAAGCCCGGGCTTTCTTGCAAGACCTGAACCGTGAATATCAACGGCATAATTATTGGCTGCAACCTGACAGCAATGACATGCCCACGCTGTGGGTCGATACCGAATCCCTAATACCGCTATTAAGCTTTCTCAAACAGGATATTTCCCGCCCCTTTGCCATGCTGTACGATCTTAGCGCTATTGATGAGCGCTTGCGGGTTAATCGTGGGGAGGGTCCGGAAAAGCAACCAGCCAGTGATTTCACCCTTATTTACCAGCTGCTTTCTTTTAGCCGTAACTTGTTTATTCGTATTAAGATCGCACTCCCTGAGTCTCATTTGTCTGCGCCATCGATTACCAGTATCTGGGAAAACGCTAATTGGTATGAACGGGAAGTATGGGACCTTTTCGGAATCCACTTTAACGGCCACCCGCACTTGCAGCGTATTATGATGCCGACAACCTGGAAAGGTCACCCATTACGGAAAGATCATCACGCTCGCGCTACAGAGGTGGACCCCTTCTCATTATCCGAGGAGAAGGAGCGTCGTGAGCAGGAAGCCCTGCTGTTTCGCCCGGAAGATTGGGGGATGGCTCGCCACAATGAGGATTCAGAGTTTATGTTCCTCAACCTGGGGCCAAACCATCCCAGTGTCCACGGCGTTTTCCGCGTAGCATTGCAACTAGACGGCGAACAAATCGTGGATTCCGTGCCGGATATTGGTTATCACCATCGCGGTGCGGAGAAAATGGCGGAGCGCCAGGCTTGGCACACTTATGTGCCATACACAGACCGCATCGATTACCTAGGTGGGGTTATGAATAACCTGCCCTACGTATTGGCCCTTGAGCAACTGGCTGGAATTCAGGTTCCCGAACGTGCCCAGGTCATTCGGGTAATGATGTGCGAATTTTTCCGCATCTCCAGCCATTTGGTATTTTTCGGCACATTCGCCCAGGACGTGGGACAGATGTCTCCCGTCTTTTATATGTTCATTGATCGTGAAAAATTATTTGGCATCGTAGAAGCAATCACTGGCGGGCGCATGCACCCGGCCTGGTTCCGCATTGGTGGTGTTGCACAGGATTTACCTGAAGGCTGGGACAAGATGGTGCGGGAATTTCTCGACTATATGCCCGCACGTCTGCGCGACTACGATGGCATGGTTATCAAGAATAAATTGTTACAACGTCGCTCCAGGGGCATCGGCGTCTACAATACCGCAGAAGCCATGGAATGGGGTGTCACCGGGCCAGGCTTGCGCGCTACAGGTCTGGAGTGGGATCTGCGTAAAAAAAGACCCTACAGCGGCTACGATCAATTCGAATTTGATATTCCCACTTACGATGGCGGGGATTGTTTTGATCGCTGCCGGGTACGAGTGGATGAAATGTGGCAGAGCCTGAGAATAATTCGCCAGTGCCTGGAGAATATGCCCTCAGGGCCCTATAAATCCGATCATCCCTTGACCACGCCCCCTCGCAAAGGGCGCACCATGCAGGATATCGAGACTCTTATCCAGCATTTTGTTAATAACAGCTGGGGGCCAGTCATGCCTGCCGGGGAAGTATGTTTCCCAATAGAAGCGACGAAAGGGCTAAATAGTTACCAAATTATCAGTGACGGCGGCACTACGTCATATCGCACCAGAATTCGCACCCCCTCATTTCCGCATCTACAGATGATTCCACTGATGTCTAGGGGGCTGCTAATTGCCGACTTGATCGCAATTATTGCCAGTATTGATTTTGTTATGGCTGATGTAGATAGGTAAATAATAAATACGCGGCCTCAGGTCGCATCGCAGCGGAGGAGACCAGTGCGTAGGAAATTTCTATTCGCCAGTGCCACAGTGTTCATGTGCAACACAGGTGAATCACATATGCCTCCGCGATTTCGCCTGAGGATGCATATATGTCCAGCTTACTAGAACCGGAACTAATCGAAGTAATGGAGCATAGCAACAGGGATTCAGACAAATTTTCCGGGCCTCTCACAGCCGAGGAAAAAGAGGAAATTGATCGGGAGGCTTCTCACTACGAGAACAAATCCTCTGTGGGGCTGGAGGCCCTGAGAATTGTACAAAAGCATCGCCGCTGGATTTCTGACGATACTATCCAGGCTATCTCCAATTACTTGGATATCCCCGTTGCTGAGCTGGAAAGTGTAGCTACCTATTTTCAACTTATTTTCCGCCAGCCTGTGGGAAAGGAAGTTATCTATCTTTGTAAGAGCGCAAGTTGCTGGGTTATGGGCTGTGACCGTCTGCAAAAACACATTACTGAAACCCTGGCTATAGAACCGGGACAAACTTCCGCAGATGGTATCTTCACTTTATTGGAAACGCCTTGCCTGGGGGATTGCGACAAAGCACCGGTTCTGATGCTGGGTGAAGAAATGCACCGTAATCTCGATGAATCGGCCATCGACGATCTCATTGATAAAAAGAAAAAATACCATGCTGACAAATCCCCTGACTAAAAATGTCACCGACCAAAATGTCGCCGCGGATCTTGGACGCTACCTGGAAAATGGCGGCTATAGGGGTTGGCGTAAAGCTCACACCATGGCCCCGGATAAAATTATTGAGCAAGTAAAGGATGGTGGGCTTCGCGGCCGTGGAGGCGCGGGATTTAATACGGGCCTGAAATGGAGTTTCGTTCCCAGGGGTGAAGGATCTCCCGAACAAAAATTTATTGTCTGCAATGCAGATGAGATGGAACCTGGCACCTTCAAGGACCGCCTGCTTATGGAGCGCGATCCTCACCTGCTTTTGGAAGGTATGGCAATAGCCGCCTATGCCATAGGTGCTTCTATTGGTTACATCTTTATTCGCGGTGAATACCATTTAGCTGCCGAGCGCCTGGAAAACGCGATCGCAGAAGCCAGGGAGCAAGGTTTTCTTGGCAGTAATATTTTTGATAGCAAATTTAGCCTGGAAATCTTCGTACACCGCAGTGCGGGTAATTACATCTGTGGCGAAGAAACCGCATTGCTAAATGCGTTGGAAGGACGCCGTGCTATTCCTAGAGCAAAGCCGCCTTTCCCCCAGGTGAGCGGACTGTGGGGTAAACCCACAGTGGTCAATAATGTGGAGACCTTCTGCAATATCCCCCACCTGATTGAGCTTGGAGTTGACTGGTACCGAGGCCTAGGGCGCGGAGAGGACGCTGGCAGCAAGGTTTTCGGGGTCAGCGGTAAAGTAAACAACCCCGGCACATGGGAGCTTCCAATGGGCACTCCTATCCGGGAAATAATCGAGAAACATGCTGGTGGCATGCAGGATGGACTGGAGTTAAGGGGGTTCCTGCCCGGCGGTGGCTCTACGGACTTTCTGGGGCCTGAGCATCTGGACCTACCGATGGATTATGACGTCATCGGTAAAGCCGGAAGCCGTATGGGTACAGGCACAATCATTGTTCTGGACAATCAGACTTGTCCTGTGGGATTGGTACTGAACCTCTCCCAGTTCTTTGCCCGTGAATCTTGCGGCTGGTGTACCCCCTGTCGGGATGGCCTGCCCTGGGTTGTAAAAATACTGCAACGAATAGAGGACGGCGAAGGTTTACCGGAAGACTTAGATCTGCTGCGCGAGCAGTGCCAGCGTATTGGCCCCGGTAAGACATTTTGCGCTCTTGCTCCAGGGGCTGCCGAACCACTGCAAAGTGCATTGAAACTATTCGAGCAGGATTTTATCGACCACATAGAAAACCATTGCTGCCCCTATGAATAAATTCAATTTATATCATCAGCAGAGGCCACTATCAGATCAGTAATTGAATTGATATCGATACAACAATAATGGACTAGCGATGCCAACCATCACTATTGACGGTGAAAAATACCAAGTCGACGGTGAGCAGAACCTGCTCAGCACCTGCCTGACACTGGGGCTCAATGTGCCGTATTTTTGTTGGCACCCGGAAATGGGTTCAGTGGGCGCTTGCCGGCAATGCGCCATGATGGAATATAAAGATAGTGAAGACCAGCATGGCCGCCTGATTATGAGTTGTATGACACCTATCCGTGACGGCGGTATTTATAGCGTCAAGGATGAGGTAGCGGAGGAGTTTCGTGGCAGTATTATCGAAGACCTGATGACCAACCACCCACACGATTGCCCGGTCTGTGAAGAGGGAGGAGAGTGCCATCTCCAGGACATGACAGAAATGTCTGGCCATACCATGCGACGTTACCGGGGCACCAAGCGCACCCATCGCAACCAATATCTGGGCCCTTTTATTAACCATGAAATGAATCGCTGTATAACCTGTTATCGCTGTGTCAGGTTTTACAATGATTATGCCGGTGGAGAAGACCTACAAGCACTTGGAAGAAATCACCAGGTCTATTTCGGCCGCCAGGAAGAGGGAAGGCTTGAAAATGGCTTCAGCGGAAATTTAGTCGAGGTCTGCCCAACTGGCGTATTTACCGACAAAACCTTCAGCTCACACTTTGTGCGCAAGTGGGATTTGCAGACAGCTCCATCTGTTTGTGAGCATTGTGCTGTGGGCTGTAACACTGCACCGGGAGCCAGGGAATCCGGCAACAGTAATGAGCCGATATTGAGACGGATCACCAACCTTTATCACCACGATATCAATGGCTATTTCCTTTGTGACCGGGGGCGCTTTGGCTACGAATATATTAACAGTGCCACTCGTATCCAAAATGTGCTCTCTGTTCGCCAAGAGGACGTAATCAGTTCTACGGCGGAAAAAGGCGACCGTATGCATCGGGAAATAAACCCTCAAGAGGCGGTCCTCCATTTGGCGGAACAAATAGCAATGGCCAATCAAGGTAAGAGAAACCTGATTGGAATTGGATCTCCACGCACTTCTTTGGAAAATAACTACGCACTGCGAAAACTGGTAGGTTCTGGTAATTTTTACTCAGGCCTGAGTCAAAAAGATCAGGAACTTCTGCATCTGGTGAGCACCATCCAGCAAGATGATCGAATTCAAAGCCCCTCTACACCGGAAATTGAGAATGCCGATGCGATACTGATTCTCGGTGAGGATATATACAATACCGCACCACGTATTTCCTTAGCTGTTCGCCAGGCCGCACGCAATCGGCAGAAACAGCAAGCAAAATCACTGAAAATTCCACTGTGGCAAGATTCCTCTGTAAGGCAACTGGAGGGAGATTACAGTCCGATTATTTTTGCTGGAACAGAGTTGAGTAATTTAGAGAAAATAACCTCTAATACATTATTTGAATCACCTGAAAAAGTTGCTTCATTCGCCTGTAACCTCGCCTTGGCAATTTCTGATCCCACAAGCCTGTCTCCAGACCTTGAACCATCACTACTTGAATTGATTACTCATACAGCGGGAATACTTCGCGGTTCCAGTAAGCCATTAATCATCTCGGGAACATCGAGTAAACACGCTGATACACTCAAAAGCGTAGCCCAAGTTGCCACTGTGTTAAGTGATTACAAAAAACAACCTACCATGCTCTATTTGGCCTGCGATGAGGTCAACAGTTTAGGACTTATCCAATTTTTTAATGATGGAAAAGGGAATCTTGACGAGTTGCTCGAACGCCTGAAAAAAAATACTGACAATCAAATCCCTACATCCCTGATGATTCTTGAGAATGACCTCTATCGACGCCTGGATAAGAAGTCCCTCGAGCAATTACTTTCACAAGCTGACGAAATTATCCTGCTGGATACTCTTCTTAACCCTACTTCCAAGCGCGCAGACTGGATTTTTCCAGCTTCGGTAACTGCGGAATCCCAGGGTACATTTATCAATAATAACGGATTGGCCCAGCGCTTCTATGCTGTCTACGAGGGCAAGGGATTTATCCAGGAAAGCTGGCGCTGGCTGATGGATGCGGTAAATTTCTGTACAGAGAAACCCGCTAACCTGTCAGCGATTGCCGAATGGCAGCACAGCACAGACCTCAGCGATGCTATTGCACGGGAATTTCCGGTACTTAAGGCTCTCGACTCGCTCGGGCCCGATGAAGATTTCCGTATTGATGGCCTAAAAGTAGCGCGCCAAAGCGCCCGCTACAGTGGACGCACAGCAATACACGCGGAGAAACAGGTTTCAGAGAATCCTCCACTTCAGGACCCTGATGCTCCGATGAGTTTCAGCATGGAGGGAATCCACAATCCCAACAGATCCCCGCTGCAAGCCAATATCTGGTCGCCCGGGTGGAACTCCAACCAATCGATATTCAAGTTCCAAGAGGAGGTTGGTGGTGAACGCAGAGGCGGCCCCTCGGGCATCAGGATTGAACGGCCTCAGCGGGTTATGCCGGAATGGCCCGCACCTAGCACACCTCCAGAAGTGGCTGCTGATCCCAGCCATGTACAAATGTTACCGCTATATCGGCTATTTGGTTCCGAAGAGCTTAGTAACCAGGCAATGGGTATTTCCGAGGTCATTGAGGCGCCTTTTGTAATGGTTAACCATATAGATGCTAAAGCCTTCGACATTCATCAACGGGAATTGATTGAATTGGAGACCAGCTGCGGGACATACCGTGCAGAAGTCCGTATAAGCCCCACAATTCCCTCTGGCACTGTGGGTATACCGTATGGTTTGCCAGATTTTGAAACCTTATCTCCTCTCCTACCTGGATACGCGTCACTACGGCCGGCAGAAGCCCCCGCAATAACCGAGGACTGATTGAGCAATGAGCACACCGATCTGGATAACACTGCTGAATATCTTCGGGGTATTAATTGCCACGGTAATACTCGCGGCAGTTTTAACCTGGGGTGAACGGCGTCTACTCGGTTTTTGGCAGGACAGACCCGGGCCTAATCGCGTAGGCCCTTTCGGTACCCTTCAGGTACTTGCCGACATGATTAAACTTTTCTTTAAAGAAGACTTCATCCCCCGCTTTGCAGATATTCCGGTCTTTGTACTGGCGCCAACAGTTGTGATGGCCACCATGCTGATTGCTTTCGCCGTAGTGCCAATGTCCCCAGGTATTGGCGTGGTGGACCTTAATATTGGCTTACTATTTGTACTGGCGATGAGCTCTATTGCGGTGTACAGCATTATCCTTGGGGGATATGCCTCCAATAATAAATATGCCCTTCTCGGGGGGTTACGTGCCGCAGCACAGACCGTTTCCTATGAAGTCTTTATGGGTTTGAGCCTGATGGGTGTGGTTATGATGTCCGGCAGCTTTAACCTGCGGGATATTGTCAACGCTCAAGCTGAACGCTGGTTTATCATGCCCCAATTTGTCGGCTTTATTGTGTTCTTCATTGCCGGTATTGCAGAGAGCCGGAGAACCCCGTTCGATCTACCCGAAGCGGAACACGAGCTCACTGCCGGCTTTCATACCGAGTACTCCGGTATGAAATTTGGTATGTTCTTTGTAGGCGAATACCTGGCCGTAATTCTTATCTCAGCTTTAATTACGACTCTTTTTCTAGGTGGTTGGCATGGGCCATGGCTACCACCCATTATCTGGTTTTGTCTGAAGACCGCAATCCTGGTGGCAATTTTTATTTTGCTTCGAGCCTCTTTGCCACGCCCACGTTATGACCAGCTGATGAAGTTTGGCTGGAAAGTAATGTTGCCATTGGCATTAATTAATTTACTTGTCACTGCGGGGGTATTGTTATGGACTGCCTAGCCCAAAGCTTCTTTGCTGAAATACTGGCTGGAGAAAATACATGATCGCGAGTCAACTCCGCAGTATGTGGCTGGTTTTCAAACACCTGTTTCGGCGTAATGTCACCGTACAATACCCCGATCAAAAACCGTATCTGGCTCCACGATATCGAGGCCGTATCATTCTCACTCGTGACCCCAATGGCGATGAGCGCTGTGTGGCTTGTAATCTCTGTGCCGTAGCCTGCCCCCCTGATTGCATATCTTTACAGAAAACCGAAGACCCAGATGGACGCTGGAGGCCGGAGTATTTTCGTATCAATTTCTCACGCTGCATTATGTGTGGCCTCTGTGAAGATGCTTGTCCCACCTATGCCATACAGCTGACCCCTGACTTTGAGATGTGCGAATACGATCGACAAAATATGGTTTATGAGAAGGAAGACCTTCTGATCAACGGCCCGGGAAAGTATCACGATTACAGTTTTTATCAGGTGGCCGGCAAGGCCATCACTGGGAAAGATAAAGGTGAAGCTGAAAATGAAGCTGCACCGATCAATATTAAGAGTCTAAATCTGTAAGGAAACAGTCATATAGCTGGCCTTCTTGCAGAGAAAGTGGCCTTACAAATGAAAACATAAAAATAATTTGAGAGGGAGAGCTTGAATGAATTTTGTTTTCTACCTTACTGCAGCGATCGCTATCATTTCTACCATCATGGTAATTTTTCATAAAAATGCCGTGCATGCCCTGCTCTACCTGGTTACTTCCCTTTTAGCCGTGGCGGTAATTTTTTACCAGTTCGGTGCGCCTCTTGCAGCTGCGCTGGAAGTAATCATTTATGCCGGCGCCATAATGGTACTGATTATTTTTGTAATTATGATGCTCAACCAAGGGGACTCTACGGTTGTGCAGGAACAAGCCTGGCTCCAACCCACCACCTGGGTTGGTCCTGCCATACTATCTGCTCTCCTGCTGGTTCAATTGATTCTATTGGTCAGTAGTGGCCAGATATCATCTACACAGACCTTTCACTATATCGGCCCTAAACAGGTGGGAATTGCCCTTTTCAGCCACTATGTATTAGCGGTAGAGCTGGCGTCAATGTTGTTACTCGCTGGTTTGGTCGGTGCTTTTCATTTAGCACGACGCAGGAAAATTGACCAGGGAGATTCAAACAATGCCATTTGAAACTGCACCGGGGCTAGAGGCCGGTGTGCTTTTAGCATCGATCCTTTTCTGCCTGGGCCTTGCTGGATTAATGATGCGGCGTAATATCATTTTTATGTTGATGTGTGTCGAAATATGCACTAATGCCGCAGCTTTGATGTTCGTTGTTGCCGGTGCTCACTGGGGAAATGCCGATGGCCAGGTAATGTTTGTTTTTGTGGTTACTCTTGCTGCGGCCGAGGTAGCGATTGCTCTTGCGCTGGTTCTCCAGTTTTACCACCGCAAACACACAGTTGATATAGACCAATTAAATGAACTAAGAGGTTAATATGCAGGGACTTTTGGCCTGGGTGCCACTTCTACCGCTTATTGGCTTCCTGTTGTTGGTGGCTATCCCATTATTTTATTCAAAAGAACCCTCAGAAAAATTTGTCACTGCTATCGGGGTTGGCAGTGTCGGAATCTCCGCACTACTCACTGCTATTGTCGCGACGACTGTCTTTTGGCAGAACCCTGGGGAAGTCGTGAATATCGCCCTTTGGCAGTGGATGCTGGTAGATAACTTGGAGCTGGGTTTCAATTTTCATGTAGACTGGCTTACGCTGGTTATGCTGATGATTATTACTGGTGTCGGATTTTTGATACACCTCTACTCAGCAGGGTATATGCGTGAAGATCCAGATTTTCGCCGCTACTTTGCCTACCTGAACCTCTTTGTATGCGCCATGCTGATTCTGGTAATGGCTG
Organism: Microbulbifer variabilis ATCC 700307; assembly: GCF_000380565.1. Taxonomy (GTDB): domain Bacteria; phylum Pseudomonadota; class Gammaproteobacteria; order Pseudomonadales; family Cellvibrionaceae; genus Microbulbifer; species Microbulbifer variabilis. Next base: position 165,355 of record NZ_AQYJ01000023.1, on the reverse strand, counting down.
ACAATCTGGTTTTACTCTATTTGGGCTGGGAGGGAGTCGGTCTATGCAGCTATCTGTTAATTGGATTCTGGTACAAAAATCCAGCCAACGGCGCAGCTGCGCAAAAGGCATTTATCGTCACTCGCATTGGCGATACCGCCATGGCCATTGGACTGTTTCTGCTTTTCTTTGAGTTTTCCACTCTCAATATCCCGCAACTCATTTCCGCTGCAGATAGCTCCGGGGCAAATTCACAAATAATCACAGTTGCCACGCTGTTGCTATTGGGTGGTGCAGTTGGTAAATCAGCCCAGCTACCACTGCAGACTTGGCTACCTGATGCCATGGCTGGCCCAACACCAGTCAGTGCCTTAATACATGCGGCCACAATGGTGACGGCTGGAGTCTACCTTATTGCCCGTATGCATCCGCTCTACATGCTCTCAGAGACTGCAATGACGGCTGTTGCCGTGGTGGGCGCGCTAACTCTGCTACTGGCCGGCTTCAGTGCTATTGCACAAAGCGATATTAAGCGTGTACTCGCCTATTCCACAATCAGCCAGATTGGATATATGTTCCTTGCACTCGGCGTAGGTGCCTGGTCTGGAGCCATCTTTCACCTGATGACCCACGCCTTCTTCAAGGCACTACTATTTCTCTCTGCAGGCTCTGTGATTCTAAGCCTGCATCATGAGCAGAATATTTTTACCATGGGTGGGCTCTACCGAAGAATTCCATTTACATTTATTTGTTTCGCCATTGGATGCGCTTGCCTGGCGGCACTGCCATTTACTTCTGGGTTTTATAGTAAAGACCAGATTCTTTTACGTGCATGGGAGTTCCATGACGGTTTTAACAGTCTGTGGTTAGCCGGCATTTTAGGTGCCCTGGTCACTGGAATTTATAGTTTCCGGGTTCTCTTCCTTGTATTCGCAGGGAGTGAAGGTTCATCCTCATCCCACTGCAAAGATGCCAATAACACAGTAATGCGTGTGCCCTTGGCAATACTCGCCACGCTCGCGCTTTTTGGTGGGATGTTGGCGCCACCACTTCAGTCAGTATTTGGAACACAAACATGGGAGCATCCAGCTGCCTGGGTAGAGGGGGTTGCCATTGCTATGCCACTCATCGGGCTTGTGATAGCTTGGGGACTCTCTCGGCAGCAGCAAAAGACTGGCGAAAAACGCTCTCCGATTATGCAATTCTGGTTTAGCGGCTGGGGTTTTGACTGGCTTTACGAAAACCTTTTGGCCAAGCCATTTAGAAACCTGGCACGTCTAAATCACAAGGACATAATCGATAGCATATATAAAGGCACCGCCGCGTTCAGCCAACAACTGAATAGCCTGCTCAGCTCTTCCCAAAATGGCCAGATACGCTGGTATCTGGCAACTTTCGCAGCTGGTTCCATTCTGTTCCTCGCTCTCTTGGTGGCCCTATGACATTACTGGCAATCATAATTATTCTATTTGCGGGAGGTATCATTGCCTGGCTCTCTGAGCGCTATCTTCAAAAGGGTGGGCGCTGGATTAGCTTGGTCAGCCTCTTATTGGCAGCGCTACTTCTTGTTAATTATTGGTCTTATCTGGGTACTCCACAATCAGTGTCAGGTGGACCATGGTGGGACAGCTTACAAGCAGCCTGGATTCCCAGGTTTGGTATTAGTTTTCATCTCGCAGTTGATGGCCTGAGTTTCCTGATGCTTACCCTGACGATAGCGATGGGTATCTTTGGACTGGTCATGACCTGGAACGATATTAATTTTCGTCGTGGATTTTTTTATTTTAATTTTCTTTGGACACTTGCTGGAGTTGTAGGAGTTTTTACGGCTATTGATCTTTTTTTATTCTTTTTCTTTTGGGAAGTCATGCTGATTCCCATGCTTTTTTTAATTGCTGTATGGGGTTATGAAAAGCGAATCTATGCCGCCATTAAGTTTTTTATTTTTACCCAAGCTAGTAGCTTGTTGATGCTTATCGCTATAGTTGGATTGGCTTATATCCACTATAGGAACTCCGGCCAGCTTACCTTCAACTACAACGAGTTGCTCGGCGCAGAACTTACAGCCAATGCCGCCTACTGGCTGATGCTCGGGTTCTTTATCGCCTTTATTGTGAAATTACCGGCATTACCATTTCATACCTGGTTGCCAGATGCCCATACCCAAGCTCCAACCGCTGGTAGTATCCTACTGGCAGCTATTCTCTTAAAAACCGGGGCTTATGGCTTGTTGCGCTTCAACTTACCATTGTTTCCCGAGAGTTCTATGGCATTCGCCCCGGTAGCTATGACTATTGGAGCAATCAGTGTTATCTACGGCGCCATGTTGGCATTCGCACAAAGAGATATGAAGAGGCTGGTTGCTTACTCGAGTGTCAGCCATATGGGATTTGTACTGCTCGGTCTCTATGCACTGGATACCATCGCGGTGCAAGGTGCCGTGATGCAGATGATTGCACATGGCTTGAGCACCGCAGCTCTTTTTGCACTTGTTGGTGCATTGCAGCATCGACTGCATACACGGGATATGCAACAGCTGGGCGGAGTCTGGGCCATCCTGCCGAAATTGTCAGCAGTAGCACTATTCTTCGCAATCGCTTCTCTCGGACTTCCGGGGCTGGGGAACTTCGTTGCTGAATTTACTGTACTGGTGGGCAGTTTCCGTAGTAACCATTGGATCACCGCACTCGCCGCTATCGGCCTGATTGGGGCTGCACTTTACGCATTGTTGATGATGCAGAGGGTTTTCTTCGGGAAACTGAGAAATCAGTTTGAATCACCTTCAGAGAGTGGAGATACAGCTGACCTCAGCCTTCGGGAATCCTGTGCCCTGCTGTCTCTCGCACTACTTTTAGTTGTGATAGGGCTGCGCCCACAGCCAATTTTTAATATTTCTGAACCCACTGTTACCCAGGCAATAGCCGAGATTAAAGCAGTGGCTCCAGATCAAAACCTCCTGTCCTCCCAATCGCAGCGCCAGGAAATCCTAATTTCAACAGGGGATAAGTCTCCATGAATGCACAGGAACTTTTTGGAATACTACCTCTATTGTTAGTAAGTGCAGGAATTGTCATTCTCTTGCTGCAGGTATCATTCTGGCGAGGGCATGTCGGAGCACTAGCGACCACTATTATCACTTTGGTGCTCGCCGGCATTTCATGCTTCTGGGTAGCTGGCACCTTGTCCACTGGGGCCAGCTCTATCCAAGTAACTGGACTGTTACTGGTAGACCACACCTCACTATTCTTCGCCCTTTTGTTACTCCTGACAGCAATTGCTGTATGTATCATGGGATACAGTTACTTACGCATGAGATGCAACCCAAAAGTAAATTCCGGCAGTTATCCGGAGGAGTTTTATATCCTCCTGTTACTGGCGATGCTAGGGGCCACCACCCTGGTTTTCGCAAGCCATTTTGCTACTTTCTTCCTCGGACTCGAGCTGATCAGCCTGGCTTTATATCCTATGCTTGGATTTGCCGTAAATGGTGACCTCTCCCCACAAAAAGAGCAGCTGCAATCTCTAGAGTCAGCAATTAAGTACTTGCTCCTATCCGCTTTATCCACAGCTTTGGGGCTATTTGGTATCGCCCTGATCTACAGTGCCAGCGGCTCCTTAAGCTTTAGTGGAATAGCATCCCACATGACGGAGCTTTCACAAACCTCCACTTTGTTTGCAACCGGAGTTACTCTCCTACTAATTTCAGTAGCCTTTAAATTATCCTTGGTGCCTTTTCATATTTGGACTCCAGACGTTTACCAGGGTGCTCCGACACCAACTACAGCGCTTATCGCCACTGTGGGTAAAGGTGCCGTTATCGGCTTCCTATTGCGCTTTTTTAGTACTTTGGATCTTTATGAAAGCCAGGTACTTATTGATATGCTGTCTATTGCGGCTGTGGCCAGTATGCTGGTGGGGAATCTCCTGGCCCTAATGCAAACTAATATCAAGCGGCTATTAGCCTACTCTTCCATAGGCCATATTGGCTACCTGATAGTCGCATTTATTATCGGCAAAAGCACTTTTGGCACCGAAGCTGTTATCTATTACCTTGTAGCTTACATCATTACCACCTTAGGTGCCTTCGCTGTGGTAGGTCTAATTGCAGATTCAGTTGAAGAGAAAGTTCTCAACGGTGAATACCCTGAAAATCCCACTCTAAATTCAGAAAATCCATATCAGTGCGATTTTTATCGGGGGCTCTTATGGCGCTCCCCCTGGCTCGCCGGCTGCATGGCGGCAATGCTTTTATCCCTTGCCGGTATCCCATTAACTATTGGCTTTATTGGCAAGTTTTATATTTTCACCGCTGGTATAGAGGGGCAATTGTGGATACTTCTAGCAAGTGTAGTTATTGGTAGTGCACTGGGGCTATTTTACTACTTGCGCCTTCTACTAATCATGGTACAAAGAGATAATATAGTTACCGAAGAACCCAGTGGAAGCGTGCAAATCGCCACCTCCGGGAATTTACTATTAATTATTCTGACTGGGGCTTTACTTGTATTTGGTATATTTCCCCAACTCTTGATCAACTGGATAAATGCACTATAACGATACTTAAGGGTATGGCCGTACAAGCGCACGACCTGTTTTTTCCGCCCAATAAAAAGCCAACAGGTACCAAAGGGCAAAATTATGAAAACTTTCAAACAGGCATTTGAAATTATCGAAGACGCTGAGAAATTTCACCTGGACATGGCGAGCCTCTATGAGGATCTGCTTGAGAAATCAGACGACTACCGAACCCAACTATTATTGAAACACATGCTCGAGCATGAGCAACGGATGGCCAGAAACCTTGCCAACTATGGCGAAGTCGCGCAACAAAAAGTGATGAAAACGTGGCTGCAATACACCCACGAGGAGAGTGCAAAGGACTTTATTCGCCACCTACCGTTAAGTAATCCACCAACAATCAAAGAAATTAACAATATGGGCCGTGAGGTGGACCGTTACTTCTCCAGCTTGTACGAGGCGGTTTATGGAGCTATAGAGTCAATGGAGGTAAAGGAAATATTCGAAGACCTCAAACAGATCCAGGATAAAGAGCGTATCACCCTTTCAATGGCCACTAACTCCCTTTGGGATATGTAAGTGCTAATTTTTACAGTGGACTTTTTATTTAATAAGAATCCGATTATTAGACTCAACCGATTAATCGGCTGAGTCTAATATTTATACGGGCTTAACTACACCACTGCTGACTTTAAAAATCATACTGTGCACGTAAATAATAAAGTGCACCATTGAAGCCCATAGGCGCAGTTTCTGGGTATTCAGCGCCAGCAACACCAGACCAGGGATTTTTATCGGGATAATTGTTGAACAGATTCTCAGCCCCCGCAATCAGGGACAGAGACTCACTAAACTCATAAGCACCCTCAATATCTACTGTCCACTCATCACCAGCATCAATAGGCAAGCTGTAGTCATCCAGATGCGCTTCCCAGTAGCTGCCATAGTAGTTCAGTCGGACTAGACCGCGCCAGCCATCACCTACATGATTAATCGTGGCATTACCACGAACATTTGGTAGTCCATCTTCCAGTTGCCTGAGACGCATATCACTAATCGTCTCTTCCCTATAATCTGTTACTTCAGTATCAGTCCAGTTTGCAGCAAAGCTCAGGTCTGTGGCCTCACCCAGAGGGTAAGTCGCAACCAGGTCAATGCCACGGGTCTTGGTATCAAAGTCATTGGTATAAAAGCGGAAGAAGTCCAAAGAATCAGCGCCGCTAATGCCATCTGCCACTAGCTGAGCACGCTCATCATCACTCAACTTCTGGTCAGCTGACTGCGTAATACGGTCGCTTACGGCAATCTGGAAATAATCCAGGGTAACTTCCCAGTCCCCAGCTGAAACAATAGCGCCAAGAGTAAAGCTCTCGGACTCTTCCGGTTGTAATTGCTTACCGCCTTTCAATTCAGCAATGGGATTAGTGGGTGGGATAGTGCCTTTATTTTGAAGTTGCCCTTCAGTAAAGGCTGTAGTTACGTTACTGATATTTGATTGGGCTGGCGTAGGCGCTCGGAAACCCGTACTGATTGTAGAGCGCAACGCCAATATCTCATTAACTTCATAGTGCCCAGACAACTTGAAGTTAGAAGTGTCACCAAAATCAGAGAAGTCCTCCCAGCGCAGCGCCGCGCCAAGACGTAAGCTATCTGTCGCCTCCAGTTCAAAATCGGTGTAAAGCGCGATATTGTCGCGATCAAAAGTACCCACTACTTCCGGTCCAAAACCTGGGAATCCATTTGATCCAATCGAAAATTCCTGTTCGGTTAAGGGGCCTTTGTACCAGGAGGCTTCATCTCCCAAATTAACTTCAAATTCTTCTTCTCGCCACTCAAAACCGCCAGCCATATACAATGTCTTGCCAGCAATCTCTGTAGCTTTAGTGAGATCGATATTAAAGTTTGTCTCAGTTTGTGCATAACCGCCAGGGCTGAACTTAGTTGGGGTGTCCGGCCCCATGGTGGCATTTACAGTATTGTAGATATTGAAATCTACTTTGTTATGCCCTCTGCTGGCGCTAACGTCATAACCAATACCACTGGCAAATTCACCCCGCAGGCCGAAGACCATAGAATAATCTTCTAAATCACCACCAAAACGAGGCGTAAAACCGCCGGGAAGTATTTCCGTAAAAGAGAAACATTCATCTAAATCATGGGCTTCGGATACCGAAACGCTCTCACAACTATCGGTACCATTCGTTGGATCGAGATCACCGATCAGTGGATTTCCCTCATCATCCGCGTAAACACCTGACCGAGTTTCCGGGTTACGAAAATAAAATCCACCGTCTGTGGAGCGACTGGCATAATTGCCAAAAGCATATACCTCCGCCTTATCACTCAGTTCAATAGCACTGTTGATAAAGAACTTGGTGTCATCATTAACTTCTGGTTGCCCCCAAATTTGTGCAGGGTCAGCAACGAAAGTATTGCCATCGGCGATCAGCTGAGCAGCATCATCCCGCTGAGTGCTTCGGCTAGTAGAGTCCTGCTCACGATACTCCATACTGAAATTCACAAAGCCCGAATCAGTCAATGGCAGGCCAAAGTTGGCGGCAACCATACTCTGATCACCATCACCCTCAGCAGTAGTCGCATGCTTGACTTCCACCGAGCCACCCTCAGCAGCATCCTTCAGCTGGAAGTTAATCACACCGGCAATGGCATCAGACCCGTACTGTGCAGCTGCACCGTCACGTAAGACTTCCACCTGCTTCAGGGCAATTGCGGGAATGGCTGAAATATCAGGCCCCTGGGCGCCATCAGATACACCACTGCCGAGGAAAGCAATCACAGAAGCTCGGTGACGGCGCTTGCCGTTTACCAGAACCAGGGTGCTATCCGGTGGTAGTCCGCGCAGGTTGGCAGGGCGCACAATCGATGCAGCATCAGAGATTGGCTTAGCATTCACATTGTAGGAAGGCACGACGTTGCGCAACAGGTTATTGAGATCGCCATCTCCCTGATTCACAAATTCATCGCCAGTGACAACATCAATCGGTGCAGATGAGTCTGTAGCCGAGCGGCCTTCAACTCGAGTACCTATTGTGATTACTTCCTCTATAAGTGCATCTTCAGCGATAACGGGGCTGGACACTGCAGCTACTGCCATCGCCAGCAGCGATGGAGCGCCACAAGATGCCAACCAACGCCTCTTGTTTACTTTCATGAAATTACCCTGTTAATTATCTGTTTTATCTTCCTAGCCAAACTACCCAACCTACCTGACACTCAAAATATATTGATAGCGAGAAATCACTATTAGAAAAAAATACATTTAAAGCTGGCCACCACTACAACGGACAACATACTGCAGGAGTTCGTATACCGACCGAAGATTATCATCATTAATGATCACTGCAAAAAGCGTGACACAAATAGAAAGTGCCAGTAAAAATGAGAAATTAAAATACCTAAATAACAGATATTGACAATTTAAATCATGCCTTATCTGATTAAATCGACATTTATGTCATTCGTAACAACCGACATATATCTGGATCAATTTAAATTTTATTTAAATCGGTTATGGAACAAAAAAGAATGAACCTCTATTCGGAATCGCGAAATCAACAAGACCAGAATAATTTGATTCGATAATCAAACAAGCCATCCTAAAGAGAGTGAAGTTCTGAAAAGAAATTACATTAGTGGGCAATAGTTAAGAATCACCCAGCACTAAATTGAGTAATTCTCAACGTTGCAATCGGCTTTTTAGTTATGAAAGAGCAAACTCAACTGCCTTAGCCGCATGAATTTGAGTAGTATCAAGGAGAGTAACCTCGATATCATCCTGAGTGACCAACAAGCCTATTTCAGTACACCCAAGAATCACAGCCTCAGCCCCCTTATCTGACAAAGATTGAATAATTCTCAGATACTCTTTTCTGGAATCTTCACGCAAGTCTCCCTTGCAAAGCTCATCGAAGATAATCGAATGTACCTTTTTTCGATCACTGCTTTCAGGAACAATAACTGCTACCCCATATTTTCTCTGGATTCTCTCTCGATAAAAATCCTGCTCCATTGTGAATGCAGTACCCAGCAATCCAACTTTTTTCATTCCCTTCTGGACAAGAACCTCGGCCGTGGCATCGGCAATATGTAACAACGGAATGTTAATCGATAGCTCTACCTGGCTGGCCACTTTATGCATGGTGTTGGTACATATCAATACACAGTCTGCGCCCGCCGCCTGGATCCTCTGAGCAGATCTGGCCAGTAACTGCCCTGATTCCTCCCACTCTCCAGCAACTTGCAATTTTTCAATTGCCGCAAAATCCACACTGTATAGAATAATCTCAGCCGAGTGCAGTCCTCCAAGCTGACGATTAACCCCTTGATTAATCAATTGATAATAAGTCTGGGTACTCTCCCAACTCATACCACCGAGTAATCCCAACTTTTTCAAATTCCTATTCCTTATACTTTTATAAGATTGATTTTTTTAACACGGCTGAGACTCACCCACAAGACACTCTATCGTTCATACTTAAAGAGAAATCTATTTGGAATACTTGGATGGATCAAATGCCATACATGAAGCGATCAGATTTCTTTTACTGAAATTATATCCGGACAACAAACCCATTAAATTCTCGCGCCCCAGAAGCTTTTTGGTAATCTGTTTGAGTGGCAGCCCTTGTCGACCGAGTTCTTGTGCTGCGCTGGACAGTTCCAACAAATAGTCATATTTATCCTGCAGACGCTTTTTTCCATTCTCAACCATTCCCCGATGCGGACAGAGCATCAGTTCGAAATCATACTCAAGCACCCTGCGGATACTTTGCATCAGGGTCGGGATACTTTCATCTTTGCGCAACAGCTTTAGATGGCAGGCAACATAGAGGTCCGCAGTAAAAATCCAGCCGCGATCCTGCATCAGATAACAAGTCATATCCTTCGCATGCCCTGGAGCTGGTATGGGAATTACTTTCTCACCAGCTATGCGCAGATCCTTCGGTAATTCTGCAGCTTCAGCCAATCCCGCAGCCCCCCATATCAGACGCTGTATTGGCGGTATGCGAAAACCCCTCTTTAGGATTTCGACAGTTGCTTTGGGAGCCCGAGGCTGAATACCCGTAAGTTTATAAATGGAGCCGGCATTACCACTGTGGTCCTCATGGTGGTGAGTTAACAACAGTTGTTTGAAAGGCTTATTCTTAACAAACCACTTCACGTATTTCCACTGATTACTGGGACCAGCATCAACAATGGTGTCCTTCAATCGATATACGATAAACGTCGTATTGATTCCAAAGTCAAACCTGCCAACCCTTTGTGCATCCAGGTCCTTATAGTCAAAAGAATCAATAACCGACACACAACCCTCCGGCACTGGAAAGTAGGCATTGAAATCTCACCTCAGGAAAGGCATATCGTGCCATCCTGCTGATTATCCTGTTTGGAGTGCAGTAAATCGGTAAATCAGCAAATTTTCTTCAGGCGACATTCCGGCTCTCGCTCTAAAGAAAAACCGAATCCAGCCAGAATGAGCCTGCTATTCAGTCAACTCCAAGCGCAGCTTCAGTCCCAGCTTGGTAGTAGTGCCGCTGGTTACCCAGGCTATCTTTCCATCACTCCCTACAATAACCATAGTCGGTGTAACCCTGACCCCCCAAAGGGCACTGGTAACTCCTCCGGGGTCATTGATCGTGGGGAATTTTAAGTTGTAGCGCTGCATATACTCTTCCACCACCTCCTCTGACCCAGACTGCATAGCGATACCAATAACCTGGTGCTCACGGGCCAACTCAGAAATTTTTGGAGAAACTATACGACAGTAGGGGCACCAGGTTGCCCAAAAATAGATAAGTACCGGTCCCTGGGTTGTCATCTGCTGAAGGTCGAGGAGATTGCCGTGAAGTGACTCCCCCTTAAGGGGAGGTGCCTGCTCTTTTGGTACATCTCGCTGCTGATAGTAAGCAACTGCTGTTGTCACCAGAATCGCAAGCAAGGCGAAGACTGCAAATTTTCCCGCCAGCCGAACCCAGTGATCCCGCACCTCTACCACCTCTTCTCTAATACTTTACACTGCAACCATAGGCCCTGGATGATGACCGTGGAACGACTTTTCCTTTGAGGGATGCATCCAGGGCAGCAGAGACATAATTGTGGGAATTGGCGATAACTGAGGGATTTGCTGAGTCATTGTCATCAATTGCCCCTGCATATACCACTTCCCCTTCAGGATTAATAATAAACATATGTGGTGTTGTCTTGGCACCGAAGGCACGCCCCATTTCACCACTGGTATCCAATAAAAAAGGTCTACTGGCACTTAAATTATGGGTTTTGGCCACACTAAGTGCCTCTGTCGGCTCCAGGTATCCCTGCTTGCCTTCGGCGGAAGAAATAACTGTTAACCATCTAACATCCTGCTCAGTATATTTTTTCTGCAGGAATTGCATATTACCACTGCCATAATGTTTCTTTACATAGGGACAATCTTTGTTAAACCATTCAATTACAAGCCATTGACCCGCATAATCTGCCAATGAATGCTTATCCCCCTGAGCATCAGCAACTAAGAAATCTGGCGCCTTTTCGCCCGGTACGGCAGTTGCCGCCACACTGGATGAGAGCAATAAAAAAAACCATAAGCAGCCTATCGAGAAGAGGCTGCTATTTATAATCTTCATACCCATGACCAGTTGCCCTTTTCTATTTGGTTTTTCTTTTTTCATTGAATAAATCGACGATTATGGATTCCTGCAATATTTGTGGCAAAAGCTGCGGTTCTCTGGATCCAGCTGGATACCAGGCGTAGACCGGCACAGAATTACGTCCCAAAGCAGCCAAAGCCTCTGTGATTTCTGGGTCCTGCCTGGTCCAATCCGCACGGAGTAGCAAAACCTTATTCTTATGGAATAATCTTTGTACTTCAGGCGTATCCAAAACTAGTTTTTTATTCACTTGACAGGTAATACACCATGCCGCAGTGTAGTCGATAAATACTGGGCGTCCCTCTTCCAAGGCCTGATCCAATAAACTGCGATCATACTCCTGCCAACCGGCAGCAACCTTGGAAAACGTCTTCTCTTTCGGGGTTAAGGTCGAATAGCCAATCACCAAAAAAGTCAGCATCAATATCCATGCAATAATACGGCCGATACGTGAAAAGTTATATCCGAGCCATAAAGTGAAAGTAACTGCCAACAATAATAAGGCACCGATTAACCAACCGCTTTCCCCCAGAATCCTCCCCAGCACCCAAAGCAGCCAGATGACAGTCGCGTAGAGAGGAAAAGCCAGGAATTGGCGCAGCTTTTCCATCCATGGACCGGGCCTCGGCAATCGCTTTAAAAGAACTGGGCTGGCACAGAGTAAGACAAAAGGTGCGGCAAGACCCATCCCCAATCCTAGAAAAATAAGCAGTGCTTCAACCGCCGGCAATACAGCCGCGGTACCCAATGCAACTCCCATAAAAGGCCCTGTACAGGGAGCCGCTACGAATACAGCCAACACCCCAGTTGCAAAAGAGCCCCCCCGGCTGACGCCAGCTAGATTTACCAGGCGGTGCCCGAACTCAAAGACACCACTGAATGACAAACCCATAAGCCAGAAAAGTGCTATCAGCGCCATTACCACCGGAGCGGATTGCAATTGGAACCCCCAGCCGATAGCCGCACCCCATGAGCGAAGTACCAGAAGCAATACTCCCAAGGCGACAAATGTAGTAAGCACCCCAGCGCCATATAAAAGCCCCTCTCGCCACCTGCCCCTCTCGCTATAGCCCTCGTTTACCAATCCCAATAACTTGATGGAAAGTACGGGAAAAACACAGGGCATCAAATTCAAAATAATCCCACCTGCTAGGGCAGCGAGGACCAGAAGCCATAGAGGGCGCGACTTTGCTTCTGGCATTGCTGTACCAAACGAAACTCTATCCAGGCGCCAGGCACGAGTACCATCCGTTAACACAAAATCCGCAGATTCACTCAAGGCAGCACCAGGTTGGCGCCCAAAAGTATAATCCAGCGTCTTTCCTTCCCGCTGAAGTTTCGGCTTTGACGCGGAAAATAGGTCGCCATTTATGGGGAATACTTTAGGTGCTTTAGATGCCGTTTCCGACTCGAGTAAAAGATGAATTCGATCTTTGCCCTGCGCCGCCAGAGAAATCGGTTTCCAGGGGCTATACACACTTGACTGGGGAACCCTCTTTGCAAAGTGATTCCGCAAATCCAGGTTCGCTGAAGACCAGCGAGTCTCATCTGATACCGGGCGGGTTAAGGTCATAGTGCCAAACCCGGGAATACATTCTATTTTGCACACAAGCCATTCAAGCTCGGCGCTTAAGGCAATTACCTTGCCTCCCCTGTCAGGAGTTAAATCGAACAGGTAGGCGACATTCCCTGCATACCCTAGGTTGGTCAGGTGCTCTATCTTGAGACGAGAGGGGAATGGCCACTCAATTGCCCCTACCTCGGCTCCATTTGGAGTTATGGTGAATCGCGGTGCCGCCCCCGAGTCCCCGGGATTACGCCAGTAAACGTGCCAGCCAGGGTCAACTTCAAAGTAGAAACCGATTTTTTCACTGGCTCGATCTACAAAACTTGAAGGCGCCAACCAACGAACAGTAACATGGTCTCCAGATATACTTTCCTGGGCAATGAGATGTGTACTTCCCGCCAGTAGTAAAAAACCCAGGATATTTATTAAAAAATTTCTTCTATCAATCACAATTGTCGCTTCCTCGGCGGCATTGTTCCTGGAATTGTTACAACACATACTCCGACAGTCTGGGATTAAGTCACAAACTATGACATAACCTGACTCAGGTGTCGTATGTTCTCATTATAAGTGTATGGCGGACATTTCCTTGCTTGTGATATTGATGGCGTCTCCTAAGCCTCTCTAATCATTTTGAATGATCAATTCTCTGACGCCAAACAAATTCGCACACCGATAAAGCCCTAATAGCCATCCTGAGATTCCAGGAGATCCATGCTGTACAAGCGAATATAACGGCTTATATCCAAAAAATAATTGAAAATTATACCGAGGTTTTACAGATTGCAGCTCAAGGTGATGTGATCGATATAATAAAACTGAAACACCAAATGATTGAGAAGGTAAATGTCTAACCATATATAATGGCCAATCTATAAGCTTATACTTAAACACTACAGATCAAATTTACCGAAAAGCAGCCTCTTAAATTATAAAAAATTCATCCTATGGTATGAATGAAAACTAGAACTCCACAGCAACCGGTTCTTCCACCCTGACAGGCACCAACCCGGAGAGAAAGTCTTCTGTAGCAACATCCCACGAAAAAGTTCTGGCATGGGCAATACAATCTTCTCCTTTAAGTAAAAGAGCGCGCTCAATCGCCACTTTCAGGTTTTCATGCACTACTCCTACAGGAGCATCACCAATAATATCTTTTGGGCCAGTAACTGGGTAAGCAGCAACAGGTAAACCACAGGCCAATGCCTCAAGATTAACCAGGCCAAAAGTATCAGTTAAGGAGGGAAATACAAAAACATCTGCACTGCTATAGCATTCTGTCAGCGCCTCCCCCTCACGAACCCCCATGTAAATTGCTGATGGGAATTTTCTTTTTAATATATTTAATTGGGGACCATCCCCTACGATAACCTTAGTTCCCGGAAGCTCAAGCGAGAGAAATTTTTCCAGTGATTTTTCAACGGCAACACGCCCCACATTCAACATAACAGGCCTAGGCAAACCATCGAAGACTGTCGACTCTACTGGACGAAATTTATCCAACTCCACTCCACGCCGCCAGTGTCTTACCCTGGTAATCCCCATAGCCTTAGCTTCAGATGCCATGCCATCTGTTGTTACCATTGTGTGCGCCGCTGACTGATGAAACCGCAATAAAAGATTATGTAACCAGCTGACAGGAATTTTTACTCGGATTGATATATATTCTGAAAGTCTGGAAAGCCAAGAAGTAGTAAATCTTAGACCGCGTTGTTTACAATAACCTCGCACCGCCCATCCCACCGGGCCCTCTGTCATAATATGAATAGCATCAGGGCAAAATTCATCCACAATCCGGGTTACTCTTTGCCCAGGAAAAACTGCAATTTTTATTTCCTGGTATCCTGGCCATGGAAAGGCCATACAATCATCAGCTGATAATATTTTAACCTCATGCCCGCGTAAGGTGAGTTCTTTATAAGTCTTATCAAGAACTCTGGAAACACCATTTAATTGCTGTGGGTAAGTATCAGTGGCGATTAATATCTTCATATCTGATACTCCTTAACTACAACATACAACAAAGTTGCTACTCAAACCTTGCACTCCCTTATTTGACACTACTTCAAATAGACAACGGTGATATAAACAGGATATTTTTTCAATTAAAATTACGAACATATTTCCTGAAATTCCCTATTTATCTTTAGATGCTCAATTTTCTGTGCATCAGAATCTATTCCAGCAACTTACTTCCAATAATAAAAACACTTTCCCCAACGAACTCACTTCAGACAGACCCAAACTGGATATTGAGCGACAATACCTCTAATATACCAGCTCAAGAGCCTGTGTTTTCTTTCAACTAATCTTTCTTTTATTTTTTTTCATAAAACCAAAGCAAAACTCTCTTCCAGTTGGGCTACCCTACTTCACAACCAGCCTGAAAATCTCACACACTTATAAATCAAACAAACTTTATTAATCACTAAATCCCATAATTTAGATAACCTTGAGCATGTACCATGCCCCCGGAACTATAGCAGTCAGAACAGGTAAAACTATCTCACTCTTTACTTATTGAAATATATGTCAAAGAAGCAATAATTCACGCCACATTGATGTAATTTACGCCATTCTCCAGTTTTAACAGATTTCTAGTCTAAACCACTAATCACCTTAATTAGCTCACAGCTTTCCAAAAGAAGGAAAGAACGCCAAAATGTTGAGGCCTAAGATACCTGTGAGCCACAATCTTCCCAGCAATCCCCTCACTGCTTCCTGCATCCTTATTTTTTACACATTTCGCATTCACACCTCACAGATTCTCCCCACTCACTGCCAACTTGAAGATTTACATTTGGAAAATTTTATTCAGAATCACGGAACTACAGGACAAAACATGACAACTAAGACATGTCAGACAATTACAACAGAGTTGTGCAAGCACGCAACGGGTTATGGGCAAAAATAAATATTCGGGGTTGGAGCCTGGGCTGGAAGTAATAATCAATCCTGGGCAAAAGATGGGTCTTCTCAATTATATTTCCCGATTTTTAAGCCTAAGGTCTCGAACGTTTTTTTTTCAAGGCCTGCATGGATGCACTTTAGTTCTATGAAAGTGCACCTAATGAGACTGAAAAATTTAAATTTTCAATGAATAGGCAATTATTCCTATAGCTGACTGTTTAGCCACAGGAAAGTAGTCAATTCAGTCTCATATCAAGCGTATCTGCATAGACATAATCGCTCCATCCATGTCTCATCAGAATCGGGAGATACAGTTAATGATTTCCAAAAAGCATCTATTACCTATTTCAATGGCACTATCAGCCCTATTGTTTACCCCGGTACCCATATTGGCTGACTTTGGTTCCAAACACGATAAAAACCGAGTTCCCAAGAATGCCAGAAAAGGACCCAGACCATCCCGGCAACAGCCCTTTGATTTCAGTGAAATCTTTAATACTGTGCAAATCCTCGAGGCCGGTGCTGTAGAGAGGCACCTTGGTGGCCACCTGGAGCAATCGGAGTTGGAAGCCATGGATCCCATAGAGGCCTATGTGCACGCCTTTGAGGAGGGGGATGAACTGTTCGAAATGAATTACAACGCCCTAGACGGAGTTGGAGTCAACGTCGGCAATGGTAAACGCTTTACCAGTTTTCCAAGGCCGGATCTAAAAGGCCCCATGGCCTGGGCCAATATCCTACCGCACAGGACCACCGGTCCAAATGGTGACTCCTGTATTAGTTGCCACAATGTACCCGTGGCCGATGGCGGTGGTGGTGTGAATGACAATGTGATCCGTATGGACCCGGAACGTAAACAAAAAGGCTTTATCGAGCGTCAATCGCCACACCTCTTTGGCATGGGGGCGGTACAGCTAGTTGCTGAAGAAATGACCACGGAACTGCATACACTACGCGACGACGCCATCTCCGAAAGTTGTAACTCAGGAGAAAGTCATATAGTGGAAATGACAACCAAGGGGGTTAACTTTGGTGAAATCAGTGTCTCCTGTGGAAATGTAAATTACGATAATCTCGATGGCATTGATACAGACCTGGTTGTTCGTCCTTTTGAGTGGAAAGGGCTCACGGGTTATGTCCGCGCCTTTGTACGTGGAGCTGCTCACCAGGAACTTGGCATGCAAGCTACAGAGCTGGTGGGGGATGCCGATAGCGATTTTGACTCAGTAACCAACGAACTCAGTGTTGGGGATATCACTGCACTGGCCATTTATAATGCCGCCCAACCTCGTCCCGTTACCAAGCTTGAACTCAATAGTGTAATCAGCACATTGAGTGAAGAGGAACAGGAGACTTACGGTCTACCACTTAGCGAAGCTGATATTGCCGGCATTCAAAACGGTGAAGTAATTTTTAATTCTATTGACTGTGCTTCCTGCCACAGCCCTGAAATGGAAGTGGCATCACCAATATTTTACGAGCCCTCCAAGCATGCCAGCTTCCGTGACGAGACATACCCAGCAGGAGACATTGCCGGCCTGCCGACAACTTCACTACAGTTCAACCTACTGACTGATATTCTCGATAACCCTCAGGAACTCGCCTCAGGACAAACCCTGGGACAATTTGAAGAATCTGAAAATGGTGGGGCTATTGTACGTCTATATGGCGACCTTAAACGGCACGATATGGGTAGGGCCATGGCGGAGGAGTTCGACGAGGGCAATGTAGGCGCATCAGTGTTCCTAACGGAAAACTTGTGGGGCGTAGGTTCTACAGCCCCCTACTTACACGACGGACGCGCAACAACGATGACCGAAGCCATTCTCTATCACGGTGGTGAAGCTCAATCCAGTAAAGAACAGTTTGATGCATTGAGTGATACAGAAAAAGCCGACCTTCTGAGCTTTCTCAATAACCTGGTTCTCTACCTAGCCCCAGAATAACTTGCCTGAACAACACAATGAAGCGGGGCGGCCAAATGGCTCGCTCCGCCTCTCTTCATTTAATATCATCATTGGGTAATGACCTACACATTAAGATGACGGCATTTGTGCCATTCTGCCAGGGATTCCTCGGGGTAAGCGTCGAAGCTTTGATCACTCTCGTGAATATCTGGCTCTATCCAAGGCCTGGCATACTGCAACATCATGTGGGTCCGCTCAGGAGGAATAGGCAACTCGGTATCTATAGCTGAGGCAAAGGGATGTACCAGCTCTGGCCAACGTGGATCCCAGAGCCAAAGTGCACTGCCACACCTGGAACAAAAATGGCGTTGAGCTGGACTTTCAAAAACCTCACTCCGCTCAGGGCACTCTACTCTAGCCTGATAAACCGATAAAAATTCCTTGCCATCAACCTTCATGGAATTGAAATCTCCTCCCAAGTTTATTGCGTAGCCCCCTCCCCCAGCAGTCTTGCGACATATTGAGCAGTAACAACGATTGAAAGGATAGGGTTGCTCGGAGTTCAAGGTGAACTGCACCGACTGGCAATGACAAGAACCTTTAAGTTTCACGATATCCCTCCCTGAAATTTCATCCCTGATCAAGTCTAATTTACAGATATGCTTTTACCGACAGAAAAGCAACTCGCGGTTATCCCTTCCTGTAATTGTATTTGGGCTAGACTGAGAAACTCCCACCGAATAAGTAACAGGGTGCCAAAACCATGGATAAGCCCATCAGACACGATAAATGGCAGGCTCAGGAATATGTAAAGGCGTCCGCCATGCAATGGCGCCATGCAATGGAAGCCATACAACGTTGCAACTATCAAAAGGCCAGTGCCATTCTCGATGTCGGCTGTGGCGATGGCAGAATCACCCATCATCTAGCCGAACGCCTTGAGAATGGTAAAATTATCGGTGTGGATCTCACTGAAGATATGATTCACCACGCCCGCAAAGCCCACACTGGCATACCCAATCTTTCCTTCGAGCAGATGAGTGCCGACGAAATTCAGTTCAATGAGCAGTTCGACATTATTTTTTCCTTCAGCTGCCTACATTGGGTGGCAGACCAGAAGAAGGTCTGGGATGGCTTCTATAAGCACTTAAAGGAAGGTGGCAAGATTGTGGTCGGTTTTCAGGTTGGTCATGAGAATTTCTGGGATACAGTATACGAATTCCAACACGATAATGACTGGCAACCATATTTTGAGAGTTTTCTCGATCCCTACAACCACTATACGCTCAACGAAATGCGCAATTATATCGAAGGGTCAGGATTTTACCTACCCAGGATTGATGAAATTCATCATGTGGAAAACTTTGGGACCCGAGACACGCTCACAGCGTTTTTCTTATCTTGGGTACCCCAGTTTAGACATTTGCAGCCCCCGCAAAGAGAAAAGTTTTCTCATCAAGTCATGAGTAAATATTTTAAAAAGATAGAGCCCAAGACTCGCAAAAATGCAGGAATAAGAATCAAAAGATTTATTATTGAAGCAGAAAAATAATATAAAAACAGATTTACATACAGTACTCCGGACCAAAAACAAGGTATATCGTTCATTCATCACCTGGCGCCCCAAGAAACCTCGCCACCATCTAGCTTGCGACCAACACCAGATATAATCCCTCCTCACTGATTATTGATCATATACCCAGTGCAATGCTATCCAAAACTACTATATTGAGCACCGACCACCTCCAGTGTATGCGAAGTGAAAATAATTCCAGCCAACAACTATAAAAATCAAAATAGCAGTAGAGGCCTTTATGCACCTAAATCCAAAGCAACTTAATTAACCCCTCAAAGGCAATCAAGTCAATGAAACCAAGCCGACCTAAAAACTATTATACTAAGGACATTAAAAATTTCTTAGAGAGGCATTAAAATCGAGGCATTTCATCAAGATTAACATTCAAACAGGAAGCAATGAGGTTTCTTTTGCAAAAATTATAACCGGTGAGTTTGCTAACCAAACCCTCTTTACCCAGCAGACGCAAAGTACTTTCTTCCAGGGACAGACCCTTTTTTTGTAAATTTTGTGCATCACCAGTTAAGTTTAGCAGGAATTCATATTTCTCATTAAGCTGCTTCCACCCATTCTCTACCACTCCTCGATGCGGACAGAGAATTACGTCGAACTCCTGATCAAGTACCCCTTTAATACTTTTCAGTAAAGTGGGGATATGCTCATCTATCCGCAAAAATTTGAGGTAATTGGCAATATAAAGATCCGCACTGAATAGCCAACCGCGATTCGGTATTAAATAGCAAGTCATATCCTTAGCATGCCCTGGACTAAACAGAGGTACAACTCTTTCTTTACCAATAAAGATATTCCCGGGCAGCGGCGCCACTTCTGCTTTGCCCGCAGTACCCCAGAAGAGTTTCTGCATGGGCGGTATGCGAAACCCCTTCCTGAGAATACTAATGGTTTGCTCAGGAGCCAAAGCCTGGACACCGGTCAGGCGGTGGATAAGTCCAGCATTACCGCTATGATCTTCATGGTGATGGGTGAGCAAAAGCTGGTTGATGGGACCACTTTGGATAAAAGATTTGACATAGCGCCACTGATTACTGGGCCCTGTGTCAATCACTGTGCCATTCAGCCGATATACAACAAAAGTGGTGTTGACTCCCATATTAAAGCGGCCAACTCGCAACGCATCAAGATCCTGGTAGCGAAAGGATTCACGTACAGACATGGGGTACCCTCTAAATCAATGAGCGCTATTCTTATGTGGTTATAGTAAAGAGGAAATTGCAATTTCCCTGAAAATACGTGACATATTACTACTTCAAAGGTAACCAGAGAAATCCAACGACATGCTTTTGGATACACTTGAAAAAAGCATGTCCGAACAGTCACATCATGAGTTGACTTATTACATATGATTTTTTTAGCATTTTTTTCGTGTAAAGTAATTTTTAAGAACACCCCTTTTCTATAAGGGATAAAAAATAAATAATTTAAGTAAATCACACGCAGGCCTCACCCAAACAATCAAGCCATTAGCATATAGGTAAACATTTACCTAAAAGAAAAAACTCCCAGGCAGAACCTTATAAATATTTATATTTTCCGCTACGGTTATAATTTCACTATTGCCACAATCGCCTAGAAAGCTATTTACTCAAACCGCGAAGAACTCTTTTAAGCGCCTTTAAAAATTGTGCACCTAATTTTAGAAAACGATTGCAAACATTCAGGCCCTATTTTCAAGTTAACCTAAAAATCACCCTCAAATTATCTCCAAGTAAAATTGATTCCGCATAGTATTACTCATGTATTGGACTTATATTAGACTCCAACGCTAGCAGCTACATTGAAATAGCTGAAAGTGGATATCCTGTTTTTACCAGACATATAGGGACACCCTAAGATAGAAAATTTAAGGCATCTTACAGAGCAACTAAGGAGACCACTTCTATTCCCTTCCCGGTATAGCGCCAGCAAAGATTAAAACCACACAGCTTCATCCCATAGACACGCTTAGGATCTGTCCGCTGATAAGCAGGCCTGGGGTCTTGGGCCAGTACTTGTTCAATTAACCGTGGTAAATCTGTTCCCCAGTCATCGCAGAACTCCCTTGCCTGGTGCAGAATCTCCTCGGGGATAAACACAGGGGTCAATTCAGGAGCGGCACCGGCAAAAGCACTCTCTGCGGATGGTAATGCATCGGCATAGGGCACATAGGGCTTGATATCCAATACCGGGGTGCCATCTACCAGGTCAGCCCCAGCAACAACCAATTCAACTTTTGGTGAGGTTCGCACTTCTACCAAACGGACTACAGAAAGGCCAATATTGTTTGGCCTAAATGGTGAGCGGGTAGCGAGTACGCCGAGCTTTTTATTACCACCCAATCGCGGGGGACGTACTTTGGCAGACCACTGCCCAGCTGCCTGGTGAAACAGAAATACCACCCATATATGGCTATTCTCCTCCAGACCCGCTACCGCATCCGCTACATTCAATGGTGATAATAGTTCAATACTTGCACGACTGGCGTCGGCAAGCATTGGCTGCCGGGGCACACCAAATTTCTCACCAAAGCAGGAATGCACACGCCCTATAGGCTCAACAACCATGGAAATTCCAAGTAACCATTAATGAGCCGGACATTTTAAACCAGTTGCTGTTTTTTTATTTATCAATGCCGCCAATGCACAAGTACTTTACCTCCAGGTAGTCCTCAATACCGTATTTGGACCCCTCTCGTCCCTGGCCAGATTCCTTCACTCCACCAAACGGTGCCATCTCATTGGAAATTATGCCCTCGTTAACGCCCACCATGCCGTATTCAAGGGCTTCAGATACGCGACAAACACGGCCAATATCCCTGGAGTAAAAGTAGGAGGCCAAGCCGAATTCAGTATCGTTGGCCATCCTCACAACCTCTTCCTCGGTGGAGAACTTATACAAGGCCGCGACAGGCCCAAAAATCTCCTCTTTAAATAGATGCATCTGATCCGTGGCATTACCAAGTACCATAGGGGAATAGAAGTGATCTCCTATAGGACTGGGCCCTCCGGCAACCAGGGTCTGCGCACCTTTCTGCAGGGCATCCTCCACCAGAGACTCTACTTTTTTAACGGCCTTGGTAGTAATCATGGGCCCAACATCGGTTTTGTCATCTACGCCGTTGCCCAGGGTTAGCTTATTGACCGCTTCAATAAACTTGTGTGAAAACGCTTCATAAACCCCCTCCTGCACAAAAATCCGGTTGGCACAGACGCAGGTCTGGCCCGCATTGCGGTATTTACAGATGATGGCTCCTTTTACCGCCTCATCCAGATCCGCATCGTCAAAAACAATAAAGGGCGCGTTACCGCCTAACTCCATGGAGGTTTTCTTCATGGTCTGGGCACATTGGGCCTGTAACAGCTTGCCTACAGCGGTTGAACCGGTAAAAGTGAACTTGCGCACCAGGGGATTCGAAGTCATCTCGGCACCGATAGCCGGTGCATTCTGTCCAGCGACGATATTAAAGATACCGGCGGGAATACCTGCCTCCTCAGCCAACACAGCCAGGGACAGTGCGGAGAGCGGGGTCTCTTGAGCAGGCTTGGCAATAAAGGGGCAACCAGCGGCCAAAGCAGGGGCCATCTTGCGGGCAATCATGGCACTAGGGAAATTCCAGGGAGTGATGGAACAGGTAACACCCACCGGCTGCTTGATTACTGCTATACGGCGGTCGCTGGCAGGCGGTGCTATCACATCACCATAAACACGCTTAGCCTCTTCGGAAAACCATTCGATATAGTTGGCACCGTAGACAATTTCAGTGCATGACTCGGAAAGGGGCTTCCCCTGTTCGGCAGTCAGTATTTTGGCTAAATCTTCGGTATTGGCAATAACCAAGTCATACCAGCGACGCAGTATCCTGGCACGCTCTTTGACCGGTGTTCCCATCCAGGCCGGCCACGCGGCAGCGGCAGCCTCAATGGCACGACGTGTTTCGTTTCCCCCAAGGTCGGCAATGCTGGCAACAACTTTGCCAGTAGCCGGATCTATGACATCAAAAGTTGCACCGGAATCGGCATCGATCCACTGGCCATTGATGTAAGACTGGGTGCGCAGCAGCGCAGGGTTGTTCAGCTCCAGCATCGCCATCTCCTTATGGTGTCTTGCCCGATTCCCATTGCAATGGGAATCAACTGCTTAGGATATTAACCCGTAATTATCCCCTCAAAGTGCAACACTATGAGGGGATTTGCGACACTTGGATTGACTGGCGCTAGAAGCCTTACTTTTTCTTTTTCACAAACTTCATCAGACGGCGCTTCTTAGCCTTCTGCCGGTCCGTCAGCTTGTTTTTCTTATCGGCATAGGGGTTGGCGCTGGTACGAAACTCAATCTTCACCGGAGTCCCTTGCAGGTCCAGGGCTTTGCGAAAGGTCTTCTCCAAATAGCGCACATAGTGGGCCGGTACCTGCTCTGTCTGGTTGCCATGGATCACAATCACCGGCGGATTCTGTCCACCTGCGTGCGCGTAACGCAGTTTGATACGGTGGCCATGCACCAATGGTGGTTGGTGCTCACTTACTGCCCATTGGAGAATACGAGTCAAATGGTTAGTAGAGAGTTTGTCTGTAGCACTCTGATAGGCCGATTCGATAGAGTCGTACAAATGACCGACACCTGTGCCATGCAATGCAGAAATAAAATGCACATCGGCGAAATCAACAAAGCGCAAGCGGCGCTCCAGCTCTGCTTTCACGTATTCACGATGATCCGTTTCCAAGCCGTCCCACTTGTTCAGAGCCACAACCAAGGCACGCCCAGCCTGGATCACACTACCCATAAGGTGCATATCCTGATCCACCAGGCCCTCACGGGCATCAATCACCAGAACCACCACATTGGCATCTTCCACCGCTTGCAAGGTTTTTACGATAGAGAACTTCTCTACCGATTCCTTAATGTTCTTGCGCCGGCGGATTCCCGCAGTATCGATCAAGGTGTAAGGTTTCTCGTCACGCTCATAATTGATATAGACACTATCGCGGGTGGTTCCCGGCTGGTCATAAACAACGACACGATCCTCGCCTAATAGTCGATTGACCAAGGTCGATTTGCCCACATTGGGTCGGCCGACGATAGCAATCTTGATCCCGGTGGCCTCATCAACCTCTTCGGGTTCTATCACCTCAGGTAGATCTTCCACCACTCTTTGCATCAATGAGCGAACGCCACGCCCCTGTGTTGCAGTAGTTGGGAACAGCTCACCGATACCCAGCTCATAGAACGGAGCCAAGGCAATATCCGGGTTGACCCCATCAACCTTGTTGGCCACAAGAAAAGTGGGCTTGGAGCGAGTACGCAGTCGCTCGGCGATCATTTGGTCTGCAGGGGTGAGCCCGGCACGACTGTCCACCAGGAACAGGACAATATCCGACTCTTCTATAGCCTGCATAGATTGCTGCGCCATGGCAGCATCAATACCTTCCTCCCCGCCGCTAATACCACCGGTATCAACCAGGAGTACTTTGCGCCCGTCGATCTCCGCCTCACCATATTTGCGGTCACGGGTAAGACCTGCATAGTTGGCCACCAAGGCGTCACGGCTCCTGGTAAGACGATTAAACAGGGTGGATTTGCCCACATTGGGGCGCCCGACCAGGGCGATTACTGGCAGCATACAAATTCTGGCTTTTAGCCTAATAAATAAATACAAACGCCCGCTCGAGGCGGGCGATTTCAATTCACCTGCTAAGCAGGCTCCTTTTGCGGGCCCGAGGCCCAGTGGTAGACAGTTGTCCACCATCAATATTGAGGTTTTTTAGTCCTGAGCTAGGCGCAGGGCAACCAGCTCACCGTCATCCGAAAGGACAAACAACAGATCACCATCCACCAGCATGGGGATACGAATCGCATCGCCATCTACCTGCTCACGGCCAATAAACTGTCCAGTGTTTGGATCGAGAACATGTAGGTAACCTTCCAAGTCACCGATAACAACGACACCCTGGAAATAAGCCGGGCCGCTAAGCTCTCGGCGCAACAACTCATTGTTCGTCCAGACAATCTGGCCATTGCCCACATTGTAGGCGTACACACTACCAGAGACACTGCTAAGGTAGACATGGCCACCACCAACCGCTACCGCATGATGTGTGGAGGCGTCGCGGGCCCACAAGCCCCGGCCGCCATCTTTGGACAGGGCAACAACCCTGCCCTGATAACTCGCCGCAAATACCAGATCACCCCGCACAACCGGAGAGCCATCGATATCCACAACTCGCTCCAACTCGGCGGAGCCCTGGGGTATAGCAACTCGCTGTTCCCAGCGGGGAGTGCCATCCCGGGCATCCAGGGCGATCAGTTTACCGTTGTCCAGACCAGCGAGCACCAAGCCACCGCTGATGACGGGAGCCGCAGTGCCGCGCAGAGTTAATACTGGCAGGGTGGTATTATGACTCCAGAGCTCTTCACCGGTACCTGCATCCAGGCCAACCAGCTTGCCGTCGACAGTTTGCAGAACCACAACCCCGGAACCGACCGCAGGGGCAGAAACCACTTCTCCAGAGACCTGGTAATTCCACAACTTTGCACCATTGTTCAGGTCGAGCACTATGGCCCGACCACGGTAGTCCACTACAACCGCAATACCAAGACCGACACCAACGCCACCACTTAACTCGATATCCAGGTCAGTTTCCCACAGAGGCTGGCCGGTACTGCGTTCAAATGCGGTAACTTCACCATCACTACTGGCCGCAACCAATTTGCCATCAGCCAGACCCGGCTGCAGCATGGCATAGCGCTTTTTATCGATATCACCAATACTCGCTGACCAGACCTCACGCAGCTCAACACTGGTATTGATATCCACCAGCTCAACCGGCTCGACATCTTCCTTTTCATCGTTGGAGGCACAGGCAGCCAGGGCGATTGCCAGGGCTACTGCAGCTGTACGCCCCACAGCGCGATTGAGAAATCCCATTACTCATCTCCCTCTGGTGCTGGCTCACTTTGATTCTGTTCCTGCACAGCTTTGTCACTCACTACTGCTAAGCTATCAGCCTTGAGGCGAAGCAGTTGGGTGCTACCAGCCTGCTCCGGCAGCAACTCAGAAATTGCCTTCTCATACGCTGCACGCGCACCGGCATTATCCCCTTTTTGCTTCAGGATATCTCCACGAGTTTCAGAGTAGAGAGCAGCAAACGCTGGCGGCACAGAGCCTTCTATCAGCTTCAGAGCCTCATCGGGTTGACCGCGCGCAGCGATTACCGAGGCAAGTCGGCGCTTGGCCAACAGCTTCAGGGCAGTCTCTTCGGTATTATCGATCACCCACTGCAACTGTTGCTGAGCTGCTTCCAGATCATTGTTATCTGCAGCGATGGCAGCCAAGCGCAGTGACGCCTGGCTGGCATAAATACGACTGCCAAACTCGTTCTTGAGCTGCTCCGCCAGTGTTTTTGCGGTCGTCAGCTGTTTATTGTCCGGCTGATTGTTATTGGCGGATACCGCCTCAACAAAATTTTGATACAGGTCAGAAGCTGCTTCAGCCTTGCCGCGCTGGTCACCCTGCCACCATTGATAGCCGAAGTAGCCGGCGAGAGCCAGGACCACGCCGGTAACAATGCCCCTGCCGTTCTCCGCCCACCAGCGCTTCAGCGTTTCTATTTGTTCTTGTTCGGTAAGATGCTCAGACATTGGGTAAATCGCCTTTCCTGTGGTTTTCTAACTTTCCCGACGGGGGCCTCCGCCCCCCGGAGTATTTTGATCAGCCCTGTAACAGTGCGGCCAGCTCATTCAGCTGGAGGGTCTGTTGTTGCTGCTCAGAACGGAGGTATTTCACTGTTATCTGACCATTTGCGGCCTCATCCTCGCCAATAATCAGTGCATAATCGGCACCGCTTTTATCGGCTTTCTTCATTTGGCTCTTAAAGCTTCCGCCACCGCAGTGCGCCTGCAGGCGCAACCAGGGCAGCTCGTCCCGTAGCTGCTCTGCAGCAGCTAAGGCGGCTGATTGTACATCACCCACCGCCACCAGGTAGGCATCCACCTGTTGCGCCAGGCTATCCGGCAGAACTTCGAGGGTTTCCAGCATCAGCACCAAGCGCTCAGCCCCAAGACCGAAACCAACCGCTGGAGTGGCTTTCCCCCCCATCTGCTCTACTAGACCATCATAGCGACCACCGGCACAGACTGTGCCCTGGGCACCGAGGCTATCAGTCACCCATTCAAATACGGTTTTACCGTAATAGTCGAGACCGCGTACCAGTTTAGAGTTGATTTCATACTTCACACCTGCGGCATCCAGTAGCTCGCGCAGCTGGGTGAAGTGGGCGGTAGATTCCTTATCAAGGAAGTCCAGTAGACAGGGGGCGTCGGCGAGCAGTTCCTGAGTTTGCGTATTTTTACTATCGAGAATACGCAGCGGGTTGCGCTCGAGGCGGCGCTGGCTATCTTCATCCAGTTGCTCGCGATGCTCGCTGAGATAGGCCACCAATGCATCGCGATAGGCCGCACGACTGTCTGAATTACCGAGGGAATTGAGTTGCAGGGTCACATGCTCACTGATACCCAGCTGGCGCCACAGGCGCGCAGTCATAATAAGCATTTCCGCATCGATATCCGGGCCTTCGATACCGAACACTTCCACACCAAATTGGTGAAACTGGCGCAGGCGGCCCCTCTGTGGGCGCTCATAGCGGAACATGGGACCAAAGTACCACAGGCGCTGGGGTTGGATCAGTAGGTTATTCTGAATCGCTGCGCGCACAGTACCGGCGGTACCTTCAGGGCGCAAAGTAACGCTGTCTCCGCTCTTGTCTTCAAAGGTGTACATCTCCTTTTCGACAATATCGGTGGCTTCACCCACCGCGCGGCTGAATAACTGGGTCGCCTCCAGCGTGGGCGTACGAATCTCGTTATAGCCATAGCGGGTAAAAAGTTCACTGAGAGTGGCTTCCACATACTGCCAAACCGGGGACTGTTCCGGCAGCAGGTCGTTCATGCCTCGAATTGCGCGAAGTTGTTTCAACGCTGTTCCTTAATATTTAACTCAACTATTCGGATGGTGCTTGCAGGCTGGAGCCCGCTACGCCTTGGCGATGATATCCGCTTCGCGCTCAGCCTTGGCTGCAGCCTTGTCACGAATCAGGCGTTCCAGGTCATCCACCAGGTTCTCATTCTTAAATTTGCGATCCGGCTGACCGTCTACATAAATAGCATGGCTGGGAGTGCCGCCGGTAAGGCCGATATCCGCCTCCTTCGCCTCTCCAGGACCATTGACGATACAACCGATCACAGCCACATCCAGCGGTGTAGTGATATCTTCCAGGCGTGTCTCCAGTTCGTTCATGGTTTTCACCACGTCGAAATTCTGGCGCGAACAACTGGGACAAGCAATGAAGTTAATACCCTTGCTGCGCAAGCGCAGGCTTTTGAGCAGGTCCCAGCCCACTTTGACCTCTTCAACAGGGTCCGCCGCCAGGGACACACGCAGCGTATCGCCGATACCATCGAGTAACAGGGCACCGAGGCCAATCGCAGATTTCACCGTGCCCGCACGCAGACCACCGGCTTCAGTGATCCCCAGGTGCAAGGGCTGCTCAATTTGCTCGGCCAGTTTGCGATAGGCAGCTGTTGCCATAAAGATATCCGAGGCTTTTACACTCACCTTGAAGTCCTGGAAGTCCAGACCATCAAGGATATCCACATGGCGTAGGGCGGACTCCACCAGTGCATCAGGCGTTGGCTCACCGTATTTTTTCTGCAGATCTTTTTCCAGGGAGCCCGCATTTACTCCGATACGAATCGGTATATTCAGATCGCGGGCTTTATCAACCACGGCGCGGATACGCTTCTCTCGGCCGATATTGCCGGGATTAATGCGCAGGCAGTCCACCCCCAAGTCGGCCACGCGCAGGGCGATGCGGTAATCAAAATGAATGTCCGCAACCAGCGGTACATCGGCCTGCTTTTTAATTTCCCCAAAGGCCTCAGCGGCCTCCATACTAGGCACGGATACCCGCACAATATCGGCACCGGCCTTCTGCAAACGTTGGATCTGCCCCACTGTAGCGGCTACATCACAGGTTTCAGTATTGGTCATGCTTTGCACCGATATCGGGGCATCACCTCCGACCGGTACGTCTCCTACCATGATCTGGCGCGACTTGCGGCGAACAATGGGAGATTCAAATTGCATAGGGCTGACCTGGCAGTATTGCTGCTAAAAAATCGAGGGGAGATTATAGAGAGATTGGGCGCAAACCTACAGTATTCGCGCCCAAACTGAGGGAATCACTTCAATCACCAACGATCAGGCGTCGAGTGCGGCGGTTTCCAATAGGGTCGCTATTTATCGTTTGCTCGCGATAAACCACTTTGGTCGCGCGGGCATTTCCCAGCATCAACTCAAAAGGTGCGCGCCCATCCAGCTCTTTGGAAGTGCCCGCTTCCTGCACTCCGGCTAAGAGTACTACACCACCTGCATCTTTCACCTCAATCCAGGAGTCCTCATCAAAACTGAGCCGTAAGGCACCTTGCAGTTGCTGATCCAGTTGCGCCACTTCGGCGGGAAGCTCCGATAAGGGCTCAGCAGAAGTCGCCTGTGACTGAGCCGCGAGAGCAACAGTGGGGGCCTCAACGGCAATCTGCTCGCTATTGAGGTCAACAGGGCTTTCCTGTAATACAAAAGTAGAATCACCTTGCTCTATTGCACTGTTTTCCTGCTTTAGAATTGCCGTACTTTGCCCTGGTATCTCCTCAGGAGCCTGGGAAACTTCATCCGTCAGTACCACTGGCATTGGTACAGAGGGAATATTTACCGGACCGCCATAGAGCCACCAAAAGACGCCCCCGGCAGCAAGCAGAGGCAATATTGCCAACACTCCATGTCCCTTTCGACGGGCAGGACGCAGGGCATCGGCCTTCACCTCTATACGGCGGCCTTCACTGCGTGCTTGCGGCTGAGGTCGTGCGGAATCATAGGCGGTGAGTACTGGCTCTGAAGGAACACCCAGCTCCCTACAGATATTGCGGATATAGCCACGTGCATAAACTATCTCGGGCTGACGCTCGAAAATATCATCTTCCAGCCATTCCACCGTGTTATCGATAATACACAAGCGCCGGGATAAATCTTCACGGGACAGGCCAGCATCCTCACGCGCTGCACGCAGGATGCTACCTGGAGAAACTGGGGACGTTTGTGTCGGGGGTACGGCTTCACCGCTATCGCGGTGCGCGGAACTACTATCCGTCATTACCACTCAACTCCTGATATTTCAGTGTTTCCGCAGAGTACGGGTACAAATTCTTCAAGGCAAGCGCGTAACTGAGCTCCTTGTCACGATTCCCAAACACCTTTTCGATGCGGATACCCAGCCACAGGGACCGCGGTGTCTGGCGGTTATTTTCGCTGTATTTATCCAGGTACTGCTTGGCCACGGCATAATCGCCAGCCTCAAACTTCAACTCAGCCAGCTCAAGCTGGGCCACAGGTAGATTTGCATTCAGGGCCAAAGCGCGAGTGTAGGCTTGTTCAGCCTCCTCCAGCATACCCAGTCGGCTGGCAGTGCGGCCATAATTAACCAGGGCGAAGAAGCGACGGTTATAGGTCAGGTCTTTTGAAGCGTGGCGAAACTGCTCCAGCGCCTCTTTGTAGCGCTCCTGCTTATAGAGAAAAACCCCGAAATTGGTGCGCGCCATCGAAAAGTTATCGCCATAACGCAGGGCTTTCTTGAAGTGGGATTCAGCCACCTTCAGCTCGCCATCTGCCTGATATAACAAAGCCAGGCCATGGTGGGCTAGTGGGTTTTTCCTGCCTAATTCCAGAGCCTTATTGAAATGACGCCTGGCCAGCTCACGGTTATCACCGCTTTGCAGATAGCGCAGCCCCAACTGCACGTGAGTTTCCAGGGCCTTATCCAGGTTCACTTCCTGGCGCTCAGGCAACCCGGTCGTTACACAGCCCCCCAACAGAGCAGTAAATAACAGCCCCAAAAACGGCAGGCCAAAAGATTTTGCAGACACAACATCACCTGTAAATTTATTTTTTATCTGTCCATCTAGCGGAAGCACCTTGGGCGCAGTCAACCCCAGCTAGGTGGCGTAAGACACGCTACATCCGTCAACCGAAATTCGCTTTACGCCCAGGGCTGATTAATTTTTCAACACAAACCCAGTCACTATTTGCCGTCCCATCAGCCGGTCGTAGCCCCTAACCTGTGCTTCCCGGGCCCTATACTGCCGTAAAGTACAGCCCGTTGCAGCTCCATAACCCCAATGAATTTCAATTAACAGTTACCAAGCCCGACTTGTCGCGGGCTTACAGGAGAGAAAAAGTGCGGATATCACAGAGCTAACAATATTCTGCGGAATAGTATTCTCCTGGCTCCCATTTATAGCGCGTTGCCCTCGCGGTCTTTCGCCTCTAGCTGCCGGCCATCTGGGCCACCATCCCGAGGGGGCATCAGAGCCTGAATCGCATTAGAGTTGGTATTGGCAGCATCCGGATCAGTGAGTGTTCCAAGGAATTTCACCACCAGGTCGATCTCTGTATCACTGAGATTGTTGGCACCGCCCCCGCCGTTCGCACTGAGAATATCCTGGGTATGAGCCAGGCCATTGGGAGCCACTTTACTGGCACAGTCCTGCAGCCCCACAAATTGCTCCAAATCACACATTTCGCTGTTGGCAAAATATCGGGTAATGGAACCTGATCGATCGCGATAGTGCTCGATATTTCTCCTTAACGTGGCGAACTGGCCATTGTGTCCCCAAGGGCCAGTGATGGCGACATTGAGTAGTGTTGGAATACGAAAACTACCCGCACCATTACCACCCAGATCGGCACCACTACCGCTAGCATCCTTACCAACGCCTATTTGTGGATAACTTACAGCCCTAAGCCCCTGGGTAGTAAAGAAGGCGCCGCCATGACAGTTAGTGCAGCCCGAATTACCCGCCATAAAGGTAATAGCCCCGCGCTTCTCATCGCTGTCCAAAGCATCCGGATTACCATCCACATAATCAAAGAAGGGGTTATCGATAAATAATTGTACTGCCTCATAAGCAGCTATAGCCTCAGCAACACGGCTGAAATTAATCTCAGGATCACCGAAAGCAGCGCTGAATAACGAGCTCCAACTGGCACTCTCCAGATTTGCCGCAAGTATCTCTTCGCGATAGGCGGTAAATCCACCTTCAGTAGTATTATCGTAACCGAATTGGGTAATGTCCCCCATTTCTGCAGCATCGGTAACGGGAAAATGAGCCTGGGCCATCATTAGAGTCAGGGTACCAATACCCACTGCCGCCTCGGTATTATTACTGACATCACGGGAGTCTGTTCTCAGCCCCCGATCTGTAATTGCCACACGGTTATCCCAGAAAAGCCCACGAGTCCAAAGTGCGGCATTACAGATCGGTTGGGCATTTCTCGCCACAACAGGCACTTCATTAAAACCATCTGACCGCCCCGGCCCCACTAGAGCCGGATCGAGCGCGCTTACTCCAATAGGCATAGAAAGGTTATCGCCTCCACAACCCATAACCGGTTGGTGGCAGGACGAGCAGGAGGTGTCGTTATTGGCGCTGAGGCTTTTGTTGTGGAATAAGCGCATACCCAACTCCACCTTTGCGGGGCTCTGCTCACTGCGGACTCGGGCGGCGAATGCCCGTATATCCTCCAAGTGAGAGGCCATACCATTCAGCTCAAGCATGGCCTGAAGGCAGGAATCCAAATCTGCATCAAGCAGATCCAATGCACTGCGTGCATTGTTACACTCTGCAAAATTAGAAATGCGATCATTGTCCACCTCAATATCCGCACCGCTGCTGAGCCCGCTATTGGTATTGTTCAGCAAGGTTTTTGCACTGACCCGGGCGATGTCACTATCATTATCGACGTCTCCAGCAGTCACTGTGTAGGTGTGCTCTGTATTTATCGAAAGCCCCTGGTCGACAAAGTAGTGATTACTCGTTTCAGCAATTTTTTCACCGTTACGATAGATGGAATAGGTTGCCCCATCACGCTCCCACGAGAGTCCGATACTGGTACCGGAAAAAGCATTAGCAATTAACTTTGCGGGAGCACCTCCCTGTTGGGAGCTACCCCCAGTATCATTATCACCGCCTGTACTGGTGTCCGAGCCGCCATCACCACCTACATCTCCACCAGTGCCTATATCTCCGCCACTGCCATCTGCAACTGGATCAGAGGACGGATTGTCATCCCCACCGGAAGAGCCCGAGCTGCAACCCGCTACAAACACAAACAGTGGCAGGATCAACAGCCGCAGCAATACCATGATCGATACATTCGAATTTTTACTATGAACTTTCATAAAATCTGACCGACCCCGCCACTAAAACCTCATTTGAGAAGCTCTGGACAGGCAATAAGCGAACTAGTGCCCCTTGCGGCACCAAAAGCTAACATCCCCAGGGTTTGCTGAAACTCAACAAAAGTCCTTTTTAATTTCAAAGGATAAAGATCTGAATTATCTCTTGCCTTGGCCGTTTGAATAAACCCAAAACAATATCTACTGCCTTGGTGGCAATTGTTGCTAACAAAAAACTGATTCTACTTTGATGGCCAACTGGCCACAGAGCCTGGCTATTTAACTACCAGTCGCTTCAGCCATAGGAGTAAACAATTTAGCGCCTTTACCCGACAATTTCTGTTGAGGGAGTCGCAAACTGTCAGTGCGGTTAAGGTGATCTTCGGGGGCAAGAATTATCTGTTATTTTTAACCCGAGCCCGACACAATGGCAGTACCAGTCAATGTAGGTATTTTTTACAATTGCCATTCGCAAGAGCATGCTGCTTCTACAATACTAGGATTGCTATGATTGCCGAGCATAGAGAGTTGTAGGAACCATACCCTCTATACTCGCCATATTATTTTTAATATTTCATGCAGTCCGGGAAAAATCTAACTGAAACTTATAAGATTTCTCCGCTCTGGTCTTTTGCATCCAGCTGCTTACCGTCTGGGCCACCATCTCTGGGAGGTATCAGGAACTGAATCGCATTGGAACTGATATCCGCTGCATTCGGATCAGTAAGCGTACCCAGGAATGTCACAACAAAGTCAATTTCGTCTTCGGTCAAACGGTTGATGCCTCCTCCATCGTTCCCATCGAGAATATCTTGGGAGTGAGCCAAACCATTGGGAGCCACCTTGCTCGGACAATCCTGCAGATTTTTAAATTGGTCAAGATCACACATCTCGTTATTTTCAAAATATCTAAGGATGGAAGCTCCTTGGTCGCTGTAGTGTTCGACATTTCTTCTCAGAGTGCCAAATTGCCCGCTATGCCCCCAAGGGCCCGTGATAGTTACATTTAGCAGAGTAGGCGCACGGAAGGCTCCAAGCCCCAAAGACCCCTCTCCCCCCAAATCCGCACCACTTCCGCTTGCATCCGTGCCTATGCCTATTTGAGGATAATTGGCAGCCATCAGTGCCTCAGAGGTAAAGAAAGCCCCTTTATGGCAGAAAGTACAACCGGCATCTCTTGACATAAAAGTGATTGCACCGCGCTTCTCTTCAGCGTTGAGCACCTCCAGATTCCCCTCGACATATTCAAAAAACGGATTATCGATAAATATCTGTACGGCTTCATAAGCCGCAATTGCCTGAGCAATACGGCTGAAATTAATCTCGGGATCACCAAAAGCGGAAGTAAACAAGGCCCCCCAAGCTGCAGTATCCAGGCTGGCTGCTAATATATCCTCGCGATAGGAAGTAAAATTCTCATCAACAGAATCATCATATCCAAAGTCGGTGATATCCCCCATCTCAGGCGGAGCAGTTACCGGAAAATGCGCCTGTGCTATAAGCAGTGCCAACGAGCCAGGTCCTACAGCATTGACGGTATTATTCGTAACATCTCTCGAGTCTGTTCTGAGGACACCATCAGGGCTTAAAGAAACCCGATTGTCCCAGAACAGGCCCCGAGACCACAGTGAGGCATTACAAATAGCCTGAGAGTTCCTTGGCACTATAGGTACTTCGTTAACACCATCTGAGCGCCCCGGCCCCAGCAGGGCGGTATCTATAGCATTAATACCCACCGGCATTGAGAGGTCATCCCCACCGCAGCCAATCGCGGGATGATGGCAGGACGAACAGGAGGCATCTTGATTTGCACTTAAGGATTTGTTGTGGAACAGGCGCATTCCCAGCTCCACCATAGCAGGCTCCTGCTCACTGCGAACACGTGCGGCAAAAGCGCGTATGTCTTCGACAAGAGGGGCCATACGGTTGAGTTTGAGCATAGCTGCCAAACAGTTATCCAGGTCTTCTTCGAGCAAGTCCACCGCACTGGAAGCATTTTTACATTCCTCAAAAGCGGATATACGCTCATTTAAAACATCATCTTCTGTGCCGTTATTCAGCCCCTCGTTCGTATCATTGACTAATGTTTTAACGATGATCTGGGAGGCTTCCAGCTCGCTGGCCGCATCAACGGTATTGACAGAGTACGCGTACTCAGTATCTACCGATAAGCTCTGGTCGATAAAAAAGTTATTGCTGGCTTCCGCTATTTTTTTTCCATTACGATAGATGAAATAGGTTTCACCATCCCGCTCCCAGACAAGGCCGATACTGGTTCCAGAGTAAGCATGACCAATCAATTCTGCAGGTGAGCTTCCCTCTGCAGGATCGGGATCGGGATCGGGATCGGGATCGGGATCGGGATCGGGATCGGGATCGGGATCGGGATCAGTATCACCCCCTACAATATCCGGAACCGAGCGATCCTCACCACCGGACGACCCCGAGCCACAACCAAGCATTATCAAAACGAGTGTTAGAAAAAAAAGCCGTAATAAGGCTCTGGAAAATAGCATTAGATCCAGTTTCTGAACGTTCATATAATTTAACAGTCCCTTCCATCTACTTTTTAAAAAGTTCTGGACTGTTAACGCGTTACCCTGCGGGTTGGTTGACTTCGGAGTAAAAAAAGGCACCACCAAATCGAAGGCAAGGCGTGCGAGGAATTACCACTTAGAGAGGAATAAAAGATTTAAAAACTATCCTCTACCAAAACTGCAGCTCTAAGCCACCCAGATCGGAAGAAGATGTTTTAGGACCACCTGGCATCCCAGCTAATCGCCAGCTCAAGACACTCAGGTTAAATTGGTACTCAGCCAACAATACGGACAGGGCGCTCAGCGTTGCGATAGCGTTCAGAGCGGCGGGTCCGGTCATTCACACTTCCTGCCAATTGACCACAAGCTGCATCAATATCATCACCGCGAGTGGTTCTGACGGTTACGGTATAACCTTTGTCGAGTAAAATCTGTTGAAAGCGTCGCAAAGCGTTATTACTCACCCGCTGATAATCGGAAAGCTCAAACGGATTAAAAGGGATTAAATTAATTTTTACTGGCACATCGCGCAGTAGTTCCGCCAGTTGCTCAGCATGCTCAGGGCGATCATTAACCTCGCGCATCAGCGTATATTCGATGGTCATCTTACGATGGGTGTCTGGCATGCGGTCGATATAGCGCTTAGCAGAATCCAACAGCATCGCAATCGGATATTTTTTATTGATCGGTACTAGCTCATTGCGCAGTTCATCGTTGGGCGCATGCAGGGATATCGCCAGGCTTACATCAGTAACATCCGCAAGGCGATCCAATGCGGGTACTACACCTGAAGTAGACAAGGTTACGCGGCGCTTGGAGATGCCATAGGCGTTGTCTTCCATCATCAGGTTCATGGCATCGACTACATTGTCGAAGTTGAGCAGGGGTTCACCCATTCCCATCATCACTACATTGGTTACCTTGCGTGGACCTTTCGGCTGTAGCTGGCCGAAAGACTTACAGGCAATCCACACCTGCCCAATGATTTCAGCAGCAGTTAAGTCCCGATTGAAGCCCTGTTTTCCGGTTGCACAAAAACTGCAATCCAAGGAGCAGCCCACTTGGGAGGATACGCATAAAGTACCGCGATCCCCATCGGGGATATAAACGGTTTCGATGGCATTATCACCAGAAACTTTAATGAGCCATTTGCGCGTACCATCGGCAGAATCCCACTGCTCCAATACTTCCGGAGCGCGAATCTCAGCAACTTCTGCCAGTTTCTGGCGCAGTGCCTTGCTGACATTGGTCATTTCAGCAAAGTCACTCACCCCGTTTTGGTGAATCCACTTTAAAACCTGGATAGCGCGGAAACGCTTCTCGCCCAATGATTCAAAGAAGGCGGCCAGCTTTTCAACAGAAAGGCCGAGCAGGTTGGTTTTCTCAGCGGTCATTCATTTCACCTCGGGGAAGAACTGCACCGGCCCAGACGGACCAGTGCGATTTCAGCACACAAATTAAGCGCGCGGACAGATTTCGTCGTCAGCGAAGAAGTAGCTTACTTCGCGGGCAGCGGACTCTGCGGAGTCAGAGCCGTGTACTGCGTTGGCGTCAATGCTGTCAGCGAAATCAGCGCGGATGGTGCCAACAGCAGCTTCTTTCGGATTGGTAGCGCCCATCAGCTCACGGTTTGCCAGGATAGCGTTCTCGCCTTCGAGAACCTGTACAACAACCGGGCCGGAAGTCATGAAATCAACCAGGTCTTTGAAAAAAGGACGCTCTTTGTGCTCAGCGTAGAAACCTTCAGCTTTTTCGCGGGACAGGTGCACCATCTTCATGGCAACAATGCTCAGGCCAGCTTTCTCAAAACGGCTCTCGATTTCACCGATTACGTTTTTGGCTACTGCGTCCGGCTTGATGATGGAAAGGGTACGCTCCAGGGCCATGGTTATCTCCAATGTGATTTTTCGTTACTGAACTTACATACAGAAAGAGCAACCTGCACAGTTGCTCTTTCCTGATATTCCTTCCGTACCCACCGGGCCGGGGGTACTCAAATTTTGATCACCGCATTTCGCGGCCGGCGGATTATACGGGGTATTGATCGACTTTTGTACTCCATTACCAATACTCGGTTAACTCCACTCAACTACTCTCGCTCTTCAATCCAAGCGGCCTGGATCGCCTCCAGGATCTTCTCGCCACAGCGATCAGGGTCATCATCAAACCCCGGTAATGCCATTACCCAGTTACGCAGATCGACGAAGTTAACGGTAAGTGGGTCCACCTCTTCGTGAGTGTCGCAAAGTTCAATGGCGATATCGTGAATGTCAGTCCACTTCATTATTTGGCTCCCCCAATACCCGCACCGATCAGTGCTTTTCCGAAACCTGGTTTATTGTGTACTTGGGAATCTCGACTACCAGGTCTTCATCCTCAACGATGGCCTGACAGGAAAGACGAGATTCGGGCTCCAGCCCCCAGGCCTTGTCCAGCAGATCCTCTTCCAGCTCATCAGGCTCCTCAAGGGAATAAAAACCCTCGCGTACGATGACATGACAGGTGGTACAGGCACAGGCCTTCTCACAGGCATGCTCAATTTCAATATCGTTGGCCAGCGCTGCATCTATTACGCTGACACCACTCTCCGCTTCCACGACCTTACCCTCAGGGCAAATTTCGGCATGGGGTAAAAATACAATCTTCGGCATGGGTACTGACTCTCTATGGTCTCAATCCGACGGGGCTGTGCCCCAGCCGCTTATTTATCGAATTCATCCAGGCTGTGGCCCTGCATCGCTCGCTTAATCGACGCATCCATTCGCCGGGCAGCGAAGGGTTCCGACAGCTTATTCAGAGCTTCCATACGACGACGAATCTCTTCTGCATCGCCACCGTTATGGGCCAGACGCAACGCCTCCATAGCAAGTTCCAGCTCGTTTAATTCATTTTCCTGCAGCAACTGAGCACCATTTTCACGCAGTGCAACCAGCAGGCTTTCCAAGGTACGCTCTGCCTCTACCTGTGCCTCACGCAGGGCGCGCAGGGCAATATCTTCTGCAGCATGGGTATAGGAATCCTGCAACATACGGGCGATATCCTTGTCCTCAAGCCCGTAAGAAGGCTTGACTGTGATATCTGCACTGACACCACTGCTCTTCTCCACGGCACTAACTGACAGCAAGCCATCCGCATCCACCTGGTAAGTCACACGGATATGAGCCGCACCTGCCACCATCGGCGGGATACCGCGCAGCTCAAAGCGCGCAAGTGAGCGGCAATCGCTCACCAGCTCCCGCTCTCCCTGCACTACATGGATAGCCATCGCTGTCTGACCATCCTTAAAAGTGGTGAACTCTTGAGCCTTAGACACCGGAATCGTCGTATTGCGCGCGATCAATTTTTCAGTGAGGCCACCCATGGTCTCGATTCCAAGCGATAGGGGAATCACATCCAGCAATAACAGCTCATCATCAGATTTGTTGCCCACAAGCATATCCGCCTGCAAGGCCGCACCAATAGCAACAACTTGGTCCGGGTCTATTTCTGCATGAGGCGCTCGGCCGAAATAATTCTCGACCCGCTCACGCACCCGCAGGGTACGGGTAGAGCCACCTACAAGCACTACCTCCTGCACCTCCTCAACGTCGATGGCAGCATCGCGCAGAGCGCGCTTGCAAGCGCGTAAGGTTTTATCAATCAAGGGATCCAGCAGTGAGGCCATAGTTGCCCGGTCGAATACACCCTGCCAATCTCCCTGGCTCACCTCCGCCTGTTCGGCATTGGCCAAGGCTTCTTTCGCCGCACAGGCACTATCGAGGAGCTGGCGCTGGGTAGCGGCATCCAGGTCCGTACCCAGACCTGCCTGTTCGGCTATCCAGGCAGCGATGGTACGATCAAAGTCATCACCACCGAGTGCGGTATCACCACCAGTCGACATCACTTCGAAAACACCACGGGACAGGCGTAAAATGGAAATATCGAAGGTACCACCACCGAGGTCATAGACTGCTATAACCCCTTCCTCGCCCCTGTCCAGGCCGTATGCCACAGCCGCCGCCGTAGGTTCATTGAGTAGACGCAACACTTTCAAACCTGCCAGCTTGGCCGCATCTTTGGTGGCCTGACGCTGGGCATCATCAAAGTATGCCGGCACGGTAATCACCGCACCATCCAGCTCACCGCCATCCTTGCCGCATAGAGCCTCGCGGCCGCGCTGAGCCAACTTTTTTAGAATCTCCGCAGATACCTGTACCGGGTTTACCGGGCCGGCAGCAGTTTCGATGGAAGGCATACCCCCATCGCTGTCAGCGAAGTGGTAAGGCAACTGCTCACCAAGACTTTTGACATCTGCCACCCCACGCCCCATCAAGCGCTTGATGGAGATCATGGTGTTGTATGGGTCCTGCGCGGCCCGTGCTCGGGCCTTGGCACCCACGGTGATAGTCTCGCTGCCGTAGTGTACCGCCGAGGGCAGTATCACTCTGCCCTGCTCGTCGGCGATGGCCTCTGCTGAACCACTACGCACAGTCGCCACCAGCGAGTTGGTGGTCCCCAGATCAATCCCCACAGCGTACTTGCGCTGGTGAGGATCGGGGCTCTGTCCCGGTTCGGAAATTTGCAGTAATGCCATTGCTAATCTCTTCTATCGTCAGGGTGGCGTTGCCACGGCACAATCAGTGCCATATCCCAAGTTATTATCAATTGTCGCTCAGTAATCACCGAACAGATCGGCTTCCAGTTCTTCAATCTGCAACTGCAGCTTCACCAGGAACTGTTGTTTGCGCAGGGAGCCCTCGGCCTCAACCAACTTGCCAGCATCAAAAACCTCAGCAAATTGCTTTTGCTCATTGCGGAATAGGCCTTGCACTTCAACGGCAAGCTCTTCAAGGGCGGAGGCTGGATCGGGTTGCTCCCGTACCTCTTCGAGGCGTTCACGCAGCAACATCTGCTGCATCAGGAATTCCGTATCGGCGGTAGTCTGCTCCGGCGGTACTTCCACGCCGGCCAACTTAAGTAGATATGCGGCGCGCTGCACCGGGTCGCGCAGAACGGTGTGGGCTTCATTAATCTGTGCCGCCATCTGGATAGCCAGCAGCTGCTCACGCTCAGATTTGGAAGCGTATTTATCCGGGTGGAATTCCCTCTGCAATTCCCGATAGCGCGCTGCCAGGGCGTTGCGATCGAGTTCAAAGGTGGGCTCAAGCCCGAATATTTCGAAATGGGTCAGGTTGGTTGCCATCTCAGTTCACCTACCGGCACTGGGCCTTAAAAACTGGGCGGCGGCGCCCCCGCCCGGCAGTCGCTACCGGACCAATAAAAAGGCCGGCATGCACAGTGCACCCGGCCTCGCTGCGGCGAGTTCCGATTAAACGTGGAAACTCTCTCCGCAGCCACACTCATTTTTCACGTTAGGGTTAGAGAAGGTAAAGCCTTCGTTTAGCCCCTCTTTGACAAAGTCCAGTTGGGTTCCATCGAGGTAAACCAAACTTTTGGGGTCGACGATCAGCTTTACATCGTCCTGCTCGAACACCACATCTTCGGCTTCTGTCGAGTCGACAAATTCCAGTACATAGGCCAAGCCTGAGCACCCGGCGGTCTTAACTCCTACCCGGATACCGATACCTGTGCCGCGCTTGGCCAGCTGACTCTTGATATGAGTCTTGGCGGCCTCGGTCATGGTAATAGCCAAAACAATACCTTCACTGCTGTAGGGCACATAGCCCAGTAGAATTAACCTGCGGCGGACTCTTTTGCTTCACCAGCATTGGCAGATTCACCGCGTTTTTCACGAATATCGCGCACCGCAGCCTTGATCGCATCTTCCGCCAGTACCGAGCAGTGAATTTTTACCGGGGGCAAGGCCAACTCTTCAGCGATAGCGGTATTCTTGATCTGCTCTGCCTCATCAATGGTCTTCCCTTTTACCCACTCGGTGAGCAGGGAGCTGGAGGCAATAGCAGAACCACAGCCATAGGTCTTGAACTTGGCGTCTTCAATGACCCCTTCTTCACTTACCTGGATTTGCAGGCGCATCACATCACCGCAGGCAGGTGCCCCAACCATTCCAGTTCCGACGTTGTCCGCCTTGTCATCCATTCGCCCGACATTGCGGGGATGTTCATAATGGTCAATTACTTTATCGCTATAGGCCATGACTGTTCTCCTAACTCTTG
The DNA here is from genome assembly GCF_000380565.1 of Microbulbifer variabilis ATCC 700307. Taxonomy (GTDB): domain Bacteria; phylum Pseudomonadota; class Gammaproteobacteria; order Pseudomonadales; family Cellvibrionaceae; genus Microbulbifer; species Microbulbifer variabilis. The sequence continues at coordinate 123,301 of NZ_AQYJ01000023.1, read as the reverse complement.
CGCGCGCTTAGTGAGCGGCCCATTCAATCTTGTTCAGGTCTACGCCGTCTTTGTACATATCCCAAAGAGGCGACAGTTCGCGCAGCTTCTCAACCGCTTTGCGCACTTCAGTAGCAGCAGTATCTACATCCTGCTCGCTGGTAAAACGGCCGAAGCTGAAACGCAGTGAGCTGTGTGCCAGTTCATCGTTCACACCCAGGGCACGCAGCACATAGCTCGGTTCAAGGCTGGCGGATGTACAGGCTGAGCCGGAAGAGATCGCCAGGTTGCGCAGGGACATAATCAGGCTCTCGCCCTCTACAAACGCAAAGCTGACATTCAGGTTGCCGGGCACACGTTGTTCCGCAGATCCGTTGATATGAACCTCTTCCATATCCTTGATTTGATTCCAGAAGCGATTGCGCAGGGCCAGCAGTCGCTCTCCTTCTTGCGCCATTTCCTCTTTGGCAATGCGGAAAGCTTCACCCATACCCACAATCTGGTGAGTGGGCAGGGTGCCGGAACGCATACCGCGCTCGTGCCCACCACCATGAATTTGTGCTTCCAGGCGCACCCGTGGCTTGCGGCGAACATACAGGGCGCCGATCCCTTTGGGGCCGTAAATCTTATGTGCGGAGAAGGACATCAAATCGACCTTCATTTCCTGCAGGTCAATCGGCAACTTGCCGGCACTCTGCGCCGCATCCACATGGAAAATTACTTTGCGTGCACGGCACAGTTCGCCAATCGCGGCAACATCGTTGATTACACCAATCTCGTTATTGACGTGCATTAAGCTCACCAAAATGGTGTCCTCACGCAGTGCTTCCTCCACCTGCTCGGGATAAACGATGCCATCCTCACGCGGGTTCAGATAGGTGACCTCAAAGCCCTCACGCTCTAGCTGGCGGCAGGTATCCAGCACCGCCTTGTGCTCGATCTTTGAGGTGATGATGTGCTTTCCACGGCCCTGATAGAAATGGGCCGCACCCTTGATAGCCAGGTTGTCGGACTCGGTGGCACCGCTTGTCCAGACAATTTCACGCGGATCCGCATTAATCAGCTCCGCCACTTGTCGACGGGCATTTTCCACTGCCTCTTCCGCTTTCCAGCCGAACAGGTGGGAACGGGAGGCCGGGTTTCCGAAATTGCCTTCCATCGTCAGCTGTTCCGCCATTTTTGCGGCGACGCGCGGGTCCACCGGACAGGTAGCTGAATAATCCAGATAGATGGGAAGCTTCATAGTCATACCGTTTCCGCTCAATAAATCTCTAATACCCCGTCCCGGCCCCAACCGGGCCGGCACTTATAGTCCGCCAAGTACGGCGATGCGCTCTTCCGGTGTCTCACGCATATCCTGTCGACGCGCTACTTCCTGCACCTCCGCACGAGCCACAAGGTTGGCCAGGCTGATACCACTCAGAAAACCGTGAATCTGGTCGCTTAAATCAGACCAGAGATAGTGTGTCAGGCACTGTTCGCCATTGGCGCAATCGGCATTGCCACCGCAACTGGTGGCATCCACAGATTCATTTACCGCATCGATAATCTGTGCCACATAAATTTCTTCGCCGTCACGGGCCAGGCGATAGCCGCCACCGGGACCACGTACACTGGAAACCAAACCAGATTGGCGCAGGCGGGAAAACAACTGTTCCAGATAAGACAGGGAAATACCCTGGCGCTTGGAAATATCCGCTAGGCTGATCGGCCCACGCTCTGCGTGTAACGCCAGATCCAGCATGGCGGTGACCGCATAGCGGCCTTTAGTAGTCAAACGCATATCAGCTCCAAACTGATGTACAGCCTTTTCCGATCGGGGCGCGAGTATGGAATAACCCAGCACTACAGTCAAGTATATAACCCCCCGCCCAACTCGGGTATTTACCTAGTCGGGGCGCCCCTTACCTCCTGTGCGATGGATGTAATTCTGGATAGAGGTCAGCATGCCGCGGAGGATACCCAGTTCCATATCATCAGGGCGCACTCGACTAAATAGTCGACGCAAGCGGGTCATAGTCTGACGGGGGTTGTCAGGGTCGATAAAGCCCAGCTCGCCGAGAGACTCCTGCAGGTGATCAAAATACAGTTCCATATCGCTGGCCTTGGCTGGGGGGCGATCCCAGTCGGCATAGTTCAGCGGCTCCCCCTTTTCGGCCTCCAAGGCGGCCATACGCACTTCGTAAGCCAGTACCTGCACAGCAGTTGCCAGGTTCAGGGAACTGTATTCCGGATTTGCCGGGATATGTACATGGAAGTTACAGGCCTGAAGCTCTTCATTGGTAAGCCCACGGTCTTCGCGCCCAAAGACCAGCGCCACCGGGTGGCTTGGCGCCTCCGCGACCGCTCGCTCACCACATTGGCGCGGGGTCAGCAGTGGCCAGGGTATACGGCGCTCTCGGGCACTGGTTGCCACCACCAGACCACAATCCGCTACCGCTTCCTCCAGGGTATCTACAACCACAGCGCTATCCAGCAACTCCGCCGCCCCCGCCGCGCGCCAAATTGCGTTGGCCGCCGGGAATTCACGCGGAGCCACCAGGTAAAGTTGGCTCAAGCCCATATTCTTTAACGCGCGCGCCGCACCTCCGATATTACCGGGGTGGGCACTGTTAACCAAAACCACGCGCACATTGTCGAGCGCATTGAGCGGAGTCGTATCTAAAGGGGACTTGGCCATACTGAAGTAATAAATCGGTGTCATGGGGGCGCGCGAGTGTAGCAAAAATGGATGGGAATCCCTACAATCGCGTCCGCTGCGGTCAACTCGCAGTCTGCTTTTTAACCCCTTCAACCACTTAGTGCGGAATAGTTATGGAACCCATGCTAAATATTGCCCTGCGCGCGGCGCGCAAGGCCGGAGAACTGATCGAACGGGCCTGGGAGCGCGGCGACCTGATGAAATTCGAGGAGAAAGCGCGCAACGATTTCGTCACTGAAGTGGACAAAGCCAGCGAGCAGGAGATCATCTATCACCTTCGCAAGGCTTATCCCAAACACAGCATTCGCGCTGAAGAAAGCGGCTTGCTGGAGGGTGCGGAACCCGATTACGAATGGATTATCGATCCTCTCGACGGCACCACTAACTTTATCCATGGCGTACCCCAGTTTGCGATTTCCATCGCCTGCCGCTATCGCGGTCGCATTGAACATGCCGTGGTGCTGGATCCGATTAAACGAGAGGAATTCACCGCAAGTCGTGGTCGCGGTGCTGCTCTGAACGGACGCCGCATCAGGGTATCCCCGCGCCAGGGCATGCGCGGAGCGCTGATCGGTACTGGCCTGCCCTTTAATGGCCCGGCCCTGGAAAACATCGACCCCTACCTATCCGCCCTGAAAGAAATCGCCGGGCAGACCGCTGGTATCCGCCGCCCAGGCGCCGCAGCCCTGGACCTGGCCTATGTTGCAGCTGGTCGCTTTGACGGTTTCTGGGAAATGTACTTGAACACCTGGGATATCGCCGCGGGCTCCCTGCTAGTAAAAGAGGCAGGCGGCCTGATCAGTGACTTCCGCGGAGGGGAAGACTACCTGGATTCCGGCAATCTGGTGTGCGCCACCCCCAAAGTATTCAAGCCCCTGATACAAATCGTGGGCAAGCACCTCGGTGGTATCCGCTAACCCCGCGATGTAAATTACCCGGCTAATGGCCGGGTAATTTACAACTTTTCCTCAGTACAACCTGAGTGCATTTCAGGTAGATCGGCCTGCACTCACAAGGCTCTCCGCCAGCACTTTCGAAAGCTGCACAAAATCGAATTGATCCGGCAACATTGGGTGACTCTCCCCTGTAGGATTTTCACCAACCAACACAAAACGCGTCGACCGAGTGGAAATATCCTCCTCAAGGATACGCACCAGGTCCGCCGCAGACATACCCGGCAGTTCACTGTGAAACAGCAACACTTCGGGATGCATAGTTCGCGCAATAAAAATCGCCTCCACAACATCAGTGGCTACCAGGCACTGGATCTGCGGGGTATCTTTCAACATTTCTTTCAACCTGCTCGCAGCTGTAGGGCGGTTATCCACAAGCAATAGGCGCCCCTCAGGCAAATGTGACGGCACCTCCGGCTGGGCAGAAAAAGACATCAGCGCGTCAGGAGCATCAATCATGGGAAACTCGATCCAAAAAATCGATCCCTGCCCCTCCTGGCTATCAAAATCAATGCGCCCACCCATGGCCTCGGTCAAGCGCTTGGCAATCGCAAGCCCCACACCCGTGCCCTCAATATGACCTTTTTCCTCGCCCAGCCTATTAAATGGCTCGAACACTTCGGTACGCCGCTCCGGTGGGATACCTTTACCCGTATCGAGGATACTCAAGCGTAACCAGCCTTCAGCCTCTGGGGCAAAGTTGATAATGACGCGACCATTTTCCCGGTTGTACTTCACCGCATTGCCGGCGAGATTGAGAACCACCTGTTTATAGCGCACCGGATCCGCGCAAATATATGCGGACTCCCAACCCAGAGGCTCAAAAACAAGGCTCACCCGGCGAGTTTCAGCCAGGGGCTCAAGTAGACGCTTGCACTCGGCTACAAGCTCCGCAGGGCGAATGGATTCCATTGACGGACCGAGGCGCCGGCTATCAATACGAGCCAGTTCGAGCACATCCCCAACCAAGTGCAATAAATGCTGGCCGGCGCGACGAATCTCTCCCAGCCTCTGCCGCTGGTCCGAATTGAGGGTCTGGTCCAGTTCCACCATCTGGCTATAGCCCAGTATCGCATTCAGTGGGGTACGCAGTTCGTGACTCAGACTAAAAAGCAGATCTGCACGATGCGCATTCTCTTCGCGCTGCTGCTGTAGCTCCCGCTCCACTCGCGATAAAGTCTCGCGGCTACCACTGATATCCTGCAGGGTACCTAATACCCGTACCGGCTGGCCGCGACTGTTGAGCTGGGCCTTACCCCGGCAGCGCACCCAAACAATACTTCCATCAGAACGCCACAGGCGAAATTCAACATCAAGGGGAAGGCGCTCACGCACGTGGTCCTGCATGGCCTGCTCGACCCGGGAAGCATCTTCAGACAACACCCTGGCCTTCCACTGTGCCGCAGCCGAACGCCCAATACTGCGAATGGGGCTCACCTCATAACCGAGTATGCTCCAGCAGGCATCGTCTAACACCATCTCATCTGCACGCAGATCCCATTCCCACAAGCCATCGCCAACACCAGAGAGAGCCTGTAAGGGGCGCTCAGCCGGTAGGTTTGAAAGATAGCTCTGTGACAGGGCTTCACTGTAATCGGCACAGCTGCCGATAGCGATTGTTCCATTGGAATCACTGCTGTGAATCGTCCTACCCCATACCCTCAGCCAACGCAACTGGCCTGAGACATCATAAGCGCGGAAACAAGTATCAAAGTAGCCACCAACACCGTTAATCTGCTCACGCAAAGCAAAAATACGATCGCGCTCATCTATATGGACCTGACGCAGCTCACTGCCAGTCCAAAGGGATTCCAATGCACCGCGGGCGCTGTCTGCAAACAGGAGCCAAATATCTCCCTGGGCTCTCTGGGCACCGGTTTTCAAATGCCACTCCCACAGCCCGCAATCTACATCCTGCAATAATCCCTGCAGGTTCGCAGCTTGTCGGGTAAGCCGAGCAGCATCCAAAGTGTGCAGCTCATCGGAGGTAGCCAGCTGGAATAGGAGGGGAGGTTGGCCTGAAACTTGTGACTCGGACACACTGCGCTCAATTTGTTGGTATTCGCTTGCGGTAGAAATGGGTCATTTATACCGAGTAGTAAAAAGGGCGTCTATTCACCCGGCAATAACATCTGCGGGAATTCTACAAGAGGTCACAAACTTAAAGAATTGTTTCAAACGGAAATGCTGTGACAGATAAAAAAGGCCCCGCAAAGCGGGGCCGTAATCAGCGATGATGAGAGAAAACGGGAAGTTACTCAGAGGAGACGGTTTGCCATAACCTCGTGCATTCTTCCCGAAGTGCGGGTCATGCTTCCCGCACAATTAGTCAAAGCAATTGCCATGCCAACTATTGAAACTCCAATATCTCGGGGGCCGACAGTCCAGCACCTTAATTAATATCCTGACAATCGTGAACCAATAAGTGACTTCAGCTTCTTCTTTTGCGCCAGAATAGTGCACCAGATCCTACCGAATAACACTTACTGAAGTGAGATACCAACCTCTAGGCATCTCTCGCCACTGGGAATCATAACTCAGCCTATCAACCAGCAGATTGGGAATTAACCGCCAACCTCCGACTCGCTCAACGACTATCTTTGAATCAATGTGACTAACAAGGTGGCGATAAAGCGGGGTTCCAAGGCAGATTTTTCCATGGAACTGAGCGTCAATTTCACCATTTCTACCTGGAGCAGTTTGAACCGGAACAAAACATGCGCACAGCCTCTACCGTTAACTCAGATAAACGCAAATGCTTTTGGATTCCCACAATACTTTTTTCCAGTACCGGCTTTTTAGCGCTGACTGCGGTGCCTATCTATGGTGTGATCCATGGCTACCATTGGTATCAGTGGCTTGTTTTTGCCGTGTACGGCGCCCTATGCAGTTTTTCGGTTGCTGCAGGCAACCATCGTATGTGGTCGCATCGGAGTTATGAGGCACACTGGTCATTACGCCTTTTATTTGCCTTATTTACTGCCGCTGCACTGCAAAACACCACGCTAAACTGGTGTGCCGCCCACCGTCATCACCATCGCCACATTGACGATAATGATCGAGACCCCTATTCAGCCAAACGCGGCTTCTGGTTCTCCCATATCGATTGGATGATGCACGACTACCCGAGTGGTCGCCTGGATTACAAAAATGTGAATGACCTGAAACGCGATAAGATTGTTATGTGGCAGTTCAACCACTACGTACCCATTACCCTGGCAATGAATATCGGCCTACCTATCGCACTGGGAGCTTTGACCGGCGATATTATTGGTATGTTTTTGCTTGCCGGGGTATTGCGTGTAGTCGTTAATCATCACACCACATTTATGATTAATTCCCTCGGACACATGTGGGGAAAGCGCCCATTTCGCACAGACATCACTGCACGGGACAACCCCTTCCTCAACCTGTTTACTTTTGGTGAGGGTTATCACAACTACCATCACACATTCCAGATTGACTATCGAAGTGGTATTCGCTGGTACCAGTACGACCCAACCAAGTGGATGGTCAAGGTGCTGAGCTGGGTCGGTATTACCCGAAATCTGAAAAAAGCAGCGACGATTCAGGCCTATAAGGCACACCTCACAACTTTGTTTGAAGAAGCCAGACAGAGACTGGCTGACTCCCGATACAGAGAGTTTTGGCAAAAATGGCTAGCGAAGGAGGAACAGCATCTTGCCGACGTAAACAGCAAGTGGAGCAACTTACAAATCCGTCGAAATAATAAAGCGCGGCAAGAGCCCCCACCCCGGTGGGAACTGAAAGAAATCCAGACAAAAATCCGGGAATTAGAATATTCCCTAAAAATGCAGAGTAAACGCTTAAAGATGGTGATGAATCAATTTCACTTATGCCCTCTCACAGCGACCTAGAGGGCAGCCTGCTTCATTTACAAATCCCGGCAAGCATTAGCATTGCCGGGATCAAAATTTTCAAGTGGCAAGACTCCCCCTAAAACCCTTTGTCAGCCGCAAATTCGCGCATAGAAAAAGCCACCCGCTCATCCACATTTTTATTGAGCATATCCTCATCCAGCTCCTCAATAAACTTAAGGCGCCGTCGCAGACCGACGCCATTGGCTACCTGAATGGCGAGGCCGGGACGAGCATTAGCTTCCAAGAGAAGCGGGCCCCGCGCGCGGTCCAGGACAATATCGCAACCCAGGTAACCTAGATCAGTCATTTCATAGCAACTTGCCGCCAAACGCACCAGATCATACCAACCCGGTACTTTTAACTGATCGAAATGCACCTCGGTATCCGGGTGACGATTAATCCGTAGACCCCGCTGCACAGCGTGACAGCTATTTCCGGTAGCCAGGTCGATGCCAACTCCAACAGCCCCCTGGTGCAAATTGGCCTTACCATCGGAGTCGTGAGTGGAGCAACGCAGCATCGCCATCACCGGAAACCCACGGAAAACAATCACACGGATATCCGGCACGCCTTCAAAGGAGTAGCTTTGGAAGACCGGATCGAAATCCACCAGAGACTCCACCATTACCCGGTCGGGCTTGCCTCCGAGACTGTATAGGCCGCTGTGGATATTATTAACGTGGCGCAAAATATCCAATGCTTCGATTTCCGAGCCGGAAATTTTCTTGTATTTATCACCATTGCGCCCCGCAATCACCAGGATGCCTTTACCCCCCGATCCACGTGCCGGCTTAATCACAAACTGCCAAAGGGGGTCAATCACTTCCATAACACGCTTGCGACTGGCAGGAGTCTCAAAGGCCTCAATCAGTTCAGGCACAGGGATTCCCGCCTTTTTTGCGGCGTGCTTGGTATTCAGTTTGTCATCAACGATGGGATATTTTTTACGGTCGTTGTAACGCGCGATGTAATTAATATTACGCGCATTCATACCGAGCACACCGATATCGTTCAAGGTCAGCGGTGAAACTACACCACCGCGTACCTTATTGATCATATGCTTGAACGAAAAGTGAAGCATAACAACCTCCTACCTGACCAGAGGCCGAAAGCGCATCAGTTCGCTGAGACGATAACCGGTGTAATTACCTATCACCAGAATAAAGCCCAACAGCACCAATAACAGTTCAGGGAAGTTGAATGTCCAGTGCTCAACATATCGATTGGTCATCACCCACCAGGCCAGCACTGCCACCAGCAGGCTACCACCGGCCTGGACAATCACCTCATAGGGGCCGTCTTCCTCCCACACGATTGACATACGCTCGATGGTCCAGGCCAGAATAATCATTGGGAAGAAAGTGACTGTCAGCGCCTGCTCGATACCGAGCTTGAAACTAACCACACTGATCATTCCCATTATGAGCACCACCGTTACCACTACGGCGGCGATCCTCGACACCAATAACAAGTTGAGCCGGCTTAAATAGAAACGCACCCATAACCCCAGCACCAGGATAAGCACAAAGATGGAGAGTCCGGTAATCAGCTGGGTCTCGATAAAGGCAATCGCCAGCAGCACCGGCATAAAGGTACCGGAGGTGCGCAACCCTACAAATACTCGCAGTAGCACCACTACCAAGGCTCCTACGGGTACCAGCAGAATCAGTTTAAAAATACTCTGTTGTTCAATGGGCAGGCTGTAGATAGAGAAATCAACCAGGGCCTCTTTATCCTGGCTGGTACTGCGCATGGAAACATCTCGTGCGGGTACATCATTGGCAATCACCGAAAAAGTCACTTGAGAGTTACGCCCACCCTCCAGGTCCAGCAGGCTCTTGCCGCCACGCTGCCAAATAAAAAAGTTTTCCGGCACACCGGGCATGCCACTGTTGGGCTCAAACACGATCCAACGCCTGCCATCGTAGACTTCTAGAAGGTCCTCGGGTGTCAGCCGGCGCCGGTCATCTTCAAGATAGAGACCGCGAATTCGATGGGCGGGAATATCAGCAGTAGCCAGCATCAATAGAGCTACATCTACCAGGGAGCTATCAGCATAATGACGAAAGACCAGGTTGCGATCCTGGTTGCCGTCATCATTCAGCTCAAACAGCAGCTGGGTGGTAAAAGATTCCACATCGGAGGAGCGCTCACGGGCCTGCTGTACCAAAGAATTGATAGCCAGGCGCACGGCCTCTTGCTCTCGCGCACCGAGGAAGGGTTTCTGCACTTCGGTACTGAGATTCAGGGGCTGTTCAAGGGCAGCGCCGGGAGTCTGATAAACATCCAACTGGTAAAATAGGGACTGGGCCCCTTCTGCCGAGCGGCGTGTCCAGATTGCCCGGTACTCATCGTTTTCACGGGCAATGTAAAAGCCAAAACCTGAAGAGCTGAATGTCTCCCCAAGAATTTCCATATTGCGCTGCTCACGGGGCAGTGTAAGGGCTGCCTTGACAGGCCCACCCTCCGCATCAAAGCCCACTTTGGCCTCAATGGTCCAAACGGTGCGGTATTCGCCCGGCAGTAGTGGAAAACCTAATTCGAAGTGTTTGTATGCGGTAAGACCCGCTCCGATCAATGCGAGCAATGCCGCAATGACATAAACTTGGACACGCGGCGACATTCGCCCTTCCCCGTAAATCTACGGTTCCAATCGGAACCTAACTTTCAACTCGGCCTATTTGCCCCCGGATATTTGGGGTGGGCCCTGAACATTGCGACGGCTCACATCGACAACTGCGGCGTCTTTGAGGAAATTGCGTCCCAGCAGCATCAAAACATCAGTGCCGCCCTCGTCTGTCAGGCTGACCTCAACCATATGGGTGATACTCCCCACGGTGAGGTTCATTTCCACCACCGGACGCCGCTGGCTGGGAAAACCGAGCCGTGTAGCGCGGATATGCCGCTTGACCGGCAATTCCACAGACACGGGCCTGGCCTTGCCATCACCATCGGCCCTGGTCAGCTGGATTCTGATCCAGTCTTCGCCGTCTCGCTCGAAGCGGGTCAGCGCCTGGGCGCGCAAAGTGGAGGTCGGTGAACCTGTATCGACAATGGATTCTATTACCAGGCCAGAGGGCTCAACGGAGACTTGTTCCACTGCTCCGAGCACCAATTTGTCCTTGGCAACGGGCACTTCGACTACTTTTTCAACGCTTCGTTCGATAACCTTCTCAACAACCCTGACTTCCGGTTCGGCACAAATCACTTCCACGGGCTCAGGGCACTGTACCAATTCACCCTGCGGCTCTGTCTGCTGTGTTCCCACTGACGCCGGTTGAGTGCGCTCCTTACCGGGATACAATACAGATTGGCAGCCCGCCAAAAGCTGGACCGCCACCAATAACCACAGAAGGGAAAATTTCTGCATCCTAACGATTACCTCTAGCCCCATTAGCATTTCAATCCGACCATACCGTCTCAGCAGCGTTCACGGTAAAACGTGGGGAAATTCCTCCCCACGCCAAGCAAAAAGTCGATATTAGCCTATGACAGAGCCAAGTGAACAGGGATCTCCATCCAGCCGGGCTATGCAAGCGCCACAATGTGACATGCGCCAGATCTTTGCAATCCAAATAGGGACAACAGACAGTCAGCATCAGAAAGACATGGAGGAATGGAAGTGGCGACACCCGGCAGGCAGAGATGGGTATCGCTCCTACTTGTATCAGCCAAGCCGTAAGCGCTGGTCTATCTGCTCAAGGATTACTATCAGCTCTTCGGCACCACTGCGGGTCTTGAAAAACTCCTCCGCAATGGGGGCAATACTGCACTCCCGGGGAAGCGGCATTTCCTGCTCAATCATCACCCGCATGCGCGGTAAGAAGATAAATTGCAACCACTGGGGCAGAGTCAGGGTATCAACACAAAATGGCTCCGAACTGGCCAGTGCCTCCGCCGGCGGCGGCTCACTTTGCCACAACTCCATGCGGCGCAGCTCCGCCTCAAGAATCAATAATTGATCGGCAACTTCAGAATAAATAGCTTGCATATCATCCAATACCAGAGCTGCTCAATTTGCGCAGCAATAAGATTCACGCACCCCGCACACACTGACAGAGAAAGTCGGAGTACTTATAAGAGATTACTCGATTCGGCGACTGAAGGGCGGTAGTGAGTTAAGTATTGCCTGACCGTAGCGCCGGGTAACTACTCTCCGATCCAGCAGAGTGACAGTACCGCTATCCCCCTCAGCCCGCAGTAGGCGACCACAGGCCTGAACCAGCTTCAAGGCCGCATCGGGCACAGTAATCTGCATAAAGGGGTTACCACCCTTGGCCTCAATCCATTCTGCCAGTGCAGCCTCAATTGGGTCATCCGGCACGGCAAAAGGCAACTTGGCAATCACTACATGGCGACAGTAGTCACCGGGAAGGTCAACCCCCTCGGCAAAACTGGCGAGCCCGAACAGAACGCTGTTGCCTCCTCCATCGATTATTTCTCGGTGGCTATCCAGCAACTGTTGGCGGGACTTCTGCCCCTGCATCAGTATGCGATTGCGCCAGGTGCCTGGCAGCGACTCGTAAACAGTTTCCATCTGCCTGCGAGAGGAAAACAGCACCAGAGAACCACCACTGCCATTGAGTAGTTCCGGCAAGGCATCAATCACCGCATCTGTATGGCGGTCTGCATTGCCTGCATCCACTGCGCTGGCAGGAACCTGCAAAGTAGCCCGAGAGAAATCAAAGGGACTAGGTACCACTTGGTAACTGGCATTGTCCGGGGTACCTGCTCGCATGCGCAAACGGTCAAACTTACCCAATGCGGTCAGCGTGGCTGAGGTAAGCACCGCACCGTAACAACGTCGCCACAGGCTGTACTCCAGAGCTTTACCCGCGAGTATCGGTGAGCTGCACACCTCAAAATCAGTAGAGCCACCCCAGTCCACCAGGGTTACCCACCGCGCCTGCGGCAAGGCACCGCCAGTATCGGGGCGGGCATAATTGGCCCAGAGCTGCAGGTTGGCTTCGGCACGGCCATACCAGCTGCCCAATTGTGGATACCAGCGCTCCAAGTCCACAATCGGCACAGGTGAATGTGCATCTTCCAGCATTCTCTGGGCTGTTTGCAGCATTTTATTGAACAAGCTCTCCAGCTCGTCGAAATCCTCGCGCAATTTTTCTGCAAGCTGTGCCATGGTCTCCGGCACCACACCGCCCTCAAAACGGTGGCGGGTGGTGTTACCGCGTTCATCCTCAAATTCGCACAACTCCTCAATCAAGGGCCACATCTGCTCAAGGCCCTGTTTGGCCGAGGTCAGTACCGCTGGCAGCTGTTCACCGCAGCGATCCAATTCCGCACCATCACCAATTTCCCCCAGCATTTGCCCCAGTACTTTATTGACCTGGTCCAGCCAACCAGTGGAGGCACCAACCCGGCTGTGGTGGGAAAAATGATTTAGTGCTTTATCTGGTAAGTGGTGGGCCTCATCGAGTACATAAATTGTCTCTTCCGGCGGCGGCAATATAGCGCCCCCCCCCAGAGCCAGGTCTGCCAACAACAAGTCATGATTGGCCACGATTACCTGGGTCTTGCCCAAATTCTCTCGAGCGCGAAAGAAGCTGCAGTTAGTTACATGAGGGCATCGACGGCCACTGCACTGACGGTGGTCTGTAGTCACCCGGCTCCAGTCATCGGCTTCAATCGCATCTGCCCAGTTATCACGATCACCATCCCAGCTGCCGGCTGCCAGGCTGTCGGTCATCTTCTGGTAGAGGGCAATGCTCTCCGCTTCCACTTGGGGTAACTCGTCTTCATAGAGGCCGAGGGAAATACCGGTGCCACTTGCGGAGAAACTGGAAAGTAGTTGGTCCAGCTTAGACAGGCATAGGTAACGACCTCGCCCCTTTGCCAGACTGTATTCAAACTTCAGACCACTATGGCGAGCAACTTCAGGCAGATCCTTGTAGATAATCTGCTCTTGCAGAGCCACAGTGGCAGTAGAAATCACCAGGGTCTTTTCCTGGGCCTGAGCCAGAGGGATAGCTGAGAGGAGATAGGACACTGTCTTGCCCGTACCTGTACCAGCCTCAACCACACAAATATGCTCACCATCGCTCTTTTCCACATCGCGTTCGCCGCTGGCATTCTGGCTTATAGCCCCAAGCGTACGGGCGATGGCCGCCACCATTAGCTTCTGCCCGTAACGGGCCTTAAGCCCACGGCTGGACAGGAATTGGCTATAGGCAGCCTGGATGGCGGTTTTGTGTTTGTCGTTGAGCACAGGAAGTGGAATCTATTCGCTAGTGAGTGGCGCAAGGGGCGCTATTATCCACTAAGCACACTCTCGCCACCACTCCACCCAACCAGTGATCATTCAAATGCCAGACGGGATACCACCGGATTGGCATAGGCCTGGATAGCTTTGTCGCGCCAGCGCTTATCAACTTTGGCCATACGCGCCTTGAACTTCTCTCGGGTTTCCTCGTAATCCCTGGGATCCCATGGCTTTGATGGGTAACCTACCGGCAAGCCACATACATCACCATAAAGCATCTCATAGGCGATTAAATTGGTGGGGTGCAGGACATAGTTGCCCACAATCTGGCGGTCAATCTCTTCAGCCAGGCTGTTTACATCGTCGAAGTCTCCTTCGATCGGGGTGCCAAAAGCGGTATGAACACGCCCCTTCTGGCCAATAACCCCCTTACCGATGGAGGCAAGGTCTTCATTCTTGGCCTTTTTATACTCTTCCTTGTGCTCAGTGACGTAAAGTTCTTTGGCCTTCTGACCATCACAGGGATCCCATTCGTAAGAGATGGACAACGGCACAATGTGCAGCTTCTTCCAGAACTCGGCAAAAGGCGTATCCCGATCCTTGGTCATTGCAAACATGGCTGCGAGGGCCGGATTGGTGCGATCCAACCCATCCTTGGCACGGCCCGAGCGCTGTGCAATCCACACATGCTCGTTTTCGTTGACGATAGAGTAATAAATGTAATTGGATAGCTGGCTCGCCGCTGCCAGCTTCTCGCGACGGCTGCCGGAACTGCGCTTGACCGTAAAGCACTTATTGAGCTTCATAATGTCACTGGCAAACTGCTTGCTGAGCAGGTTATCGCCAATAGCGATTCGAGAGGTCTCATGCCCTTCCTTATACATGGACACAATCGCAAAGGCAGGGTCCATGGCAATATCCCGGTGATTGCTCACAAATAGGCAGGCGCGATCCCTGGGCAGAGTATCCAACCCAGAGATAGTCAAGCCAGAGGTGGTACGGCTCACCACCTTGTCAATGTATTTATCCACAATCGCTTGCACGCCGCGCACATCGTGTACATTGCGGAATTCAAAGCGTAGAAATTGACGTACCAACCAAGCCAGCGGACCTTCAAGGCGCGCCAACTTAGGAATCAGGAAATGCGCTACGGCATGGGACATTTCTGGATCGGCAATCAACCGGTCCAGTACTGTGCGCACCTCATCATCGCGATAGGGGCGCATATCCTCGAATTGAGCGGGGTCTAACTCACTTGCTCTCATGAAATCACTACCTGCCGGACCTGCTAACTTCAAGTGGCCCTGGCTCATTTTATTGTGCGGCTAAGGCTAGCCGGGATAAGAAATCGGCGCAGAACATACCGGAAGCCTCGCCGAACTGCTAGCACCTCTCCCAACCAGATACCTGATGAGAGTGATGAAAGCATGCTTAGACGGGTCAGTCAGTGAAAAGGTCCTCCTGTTCGGTTCTCTATTCAAAGTAGACTTCACCGCCCCAAGCCGAGAGAATAGGAGGATCAACCGTCGCCGACGGCAAAAACAACGATAACGAAAACGGCACTAGCCACGCAGTCAAGCAGGAGTTCACCTTGTCTCAAGCCAGCCCCAATAATGAACCGCGCAAGCCCAGCCTGCTGGATGCGCTGATCCCACTAGGGATCCTGATCGCCCTGTTATCCCTGTCTGTTTATTTCTACGGTGCCGATTCCTCCTACGGCCCGAACCAGATTGCGTTGCTGTTATGCGCCTGTGTGGTCGCCCTGATGGGTATGAAGAATGGTCACAGCTGGAACGATATGGAAGGCGGCATGCTGCACGGCATCGGCCTGGTCTTTGGCGCTATTCTAATTCTACTGGCAGTGGGCGCCCTGATCGGCAGCTGGATACTGGCCGGCACTGTACCCTCTATGATCTTTTACGGCGTACAGATTCTCTCCCCCCAATGGTTCTATGCCGCCAGTTGTATTATCTGTGCCGTCGTAGGCCTCAGTATTGGCTCCAGCTGGACTACCGCCGGCACCCTGGGCGTAGCTCTGATGGGGATCGCTGGCGCCCTCGGCCTGTCCCTGGAAGTTACCGCTGGCGCAGTGATTTCAGGCGCCTATTTTGGCGACAAGATGTCCCCCCTCTCCGACACCACCAATGTGGCCGCAGCGGTAACGTCAAATGACCTGTTTCAGCATATCCGCCACATGATGTCCACCGCTATCCCGGCTTTCGCAATCGCCCTGATCGCTTTTGCTTTCCTCGGCTTCACCTCTGAAGCCAGCAGTGCCTCCGCCAGTGATATCGAATCGTTGTTAGCCGCACTAAAAAGCGAATTTAAGATCTCGCTTATCAGCTTATTACCCCTCGTATTGCTGTTGGCCATGGCCTGGCGCAAAGTCCCAGCCTTCCCTACCCTGATCATCGGCTCCCTGGTTGGCTGTGCGATTGCCCTGATTTTTGAACCTGAAGCCGCACGCCGCCTGGGCGGTGGAGAGGGTACCCTGGCAGCCCTTAAAGGCGCCTGGTACAGCTTGTTCGACGGCTACAAGTCCACTTCCAGTAATGAAAACGTGGCCGCACTGCTATCGAAGGGCGGTATGAGTAGCATGCTTAATACCGTGTGGTTGATCACCTCCGCCATGGCTTTCGGTGGAGCCATGGAGCGCGCAGGCTTCCTGCAAGTGATTGTCACTGGCGTCTTATCACTCGTTAAAACTGTCGGCGGCCTAGTAACCTCCACCGTACTCACCTGTTTTGGCATGAACTTAGCTGCTGGCGATCAATATATGGCGATTATTATTCCTGGCCGTATGTTCCGCGAAGCTTTCAAGGAAAAGGGGTTACACGGGCTAAACCTGTCACGCACCTTAGAGGATTCAGGCACCATCACTTCCGTATTGATTCCGTGGAATACCTGTGGCGCTTTTATGGCCGCAACTCTCGGTATTGGAACCTGGAATTATTTGCCCTACGCCCTGTTCAATATCATCTGCCCGCTGCTGGCAATTGCATACGGCTGGTTGCACTTTAAGCAAAAACCCATCTCTATTGCAGCCACTGCGTCCTAAGGAAGTAGATAAGTCACCCATGAGTGAAAGCGGTACCCTGAGCAGCCTTATCGAAGAGGCTAACTTTAAATTGCGCTGGTTCGACCTGGGCCGGCGCCTGCAGTCTATATCCAAATCCACAGCCGAAGCCTTTGAAGCGGGTCAAAAGCCCTGGCCTTCCCCCTACTTGCGCCAGGCTTGGACCGGGCTTTTACTGCAACCCGCCGAAGGCGGCGAGCCAGCGGTATGGTTCCTGCGTTTTCCTCTCGATGAGCAGGGTAAATTACAGTTACAGGCTCGCGATGGTCTACTGCGTGCGCTGGCACAGGAATTAAGGGGGCCTGCCGCTGAATCCGCAGCGCAGCTGGATCAATTGCTACAACAGAGCGGCCTTCTCTATACCCCTTCTACCGAGCGACAAGCTGCATTTCATGCCCATACCGGGTTGCTGTTGAAACACAAGCCCAGCGCTCATTTTGAAACGGTACTCAGTTACTTCCGCAACCCGCAGGAGTCCCGCTGGGACAACCTGGCACTGCAGGGCATTGCTGACCTTGCCGCTCACTGGGAAAGTGAAAAGGCGCTCCTTATGTGCCAAATTTCAAAGATAGCTGCGCCAGTATTTGTCAGCTTGTGCCACTGCCTGGAAAACGAAACTATCGACCATCAACTGGCAGAAGCCATCATCACTCGAGCCAATACATTACTCGCCGATAGTACGCCTGACTTTAATGTGGTTTGCGCCGCCGCACGCGGTATCTCAAACTCGCCAGCTAAAGGGCTGCGCCAGTCGTTCCTACAAAAACTGCTGCAATCCTCTAACGCGGCTAGGAACAAAGAAGTACTCGCAGCAATTGGCAGTCGCTGCGCACTTGATCTGGAGAACCCAGAACTGGCCAAGCTCTGGCTCACCAACTTGGCGCACACTGGAGATCAAAGCACATTTAACCTGTTACTATCGGACTTAATGTTCATTCCCCAGATACGAAACTCCCTGCTAATCGCATTACGTGACCCTGCACGTGAAGAAACCCTTGCTCAGACCTTTGGTAATTTTCTTCATGGGCCCAAACCCACTCATTGATTCAAATACGGCGGTTTTATAATTTTAAAGCTGCCATATCTCAACCAATTCACTAAATGAACCAATAAAAAGCTCTTCCCAACCTCTAACAGAGTGACTCACTCTGAAGACTTGTTGTAAATTTCCAGCAATTCCCACTGCTTCATCCTCCTTTAACAACCACCCTTTCATCATTTATTTCCCGCCACTTTTCCCCAAACCCTCAAAATAAAATTAAAAAACCATCTAAAATTAATCTCTCTTTTGAGCAAGTTTTCCAACTTGGAAGAAGCAAAAAAAATAAATACACCCCGTTAATTTAAACACGCCCTAAACTGGCAAAAAACTCGCTTTTTAAAGCACAAAACACAATAAATTGGCACGACTTTTTTCCAGACTTTAATCTTGGCAGCTATTTAATCCCTGCGCCTATTACACTCAACTAGGCGGTATCTTTGTAGAGAGCATTTTACAAAGCTGACCAACAGGTGACGTTTTATTGGCTATGCTAATGTCTACATCAACGGAAAGGAGTTAGGGGATGAATTTCACTCCAGCCAAGTACTTAATCGGAATTATCAGTGCACTGGTTCTAGCAGGTTGCTGTAGCCCTCCGGCACCTCCAGCTTACTGCCCTCCTGGCGCTGAACAAATTCCTCTTTCAATGGCCTGCCCCGCAGATGCTGACTGCTGGATGGCTTCGGATAGAGTACGCTGCATGAAAGTGGTGAAGTAAAATCACTTTCAAGCAGAACCAGCGTGGTGATTCATACTAAATGAGGTTTTGACCAAATCGGAGCTGACAGACACCTACTCTGAAAAGCTTTATTTAGTATGAATCACCACCAAATGCCGCTTTTACGAGCGGCATTTGTCTTTTGAGCAGTTCATTCTTACCGGAAACTATCCACTGTAATACACTGTAACGCTTCGGGCGCCAGCCAACAGACTGGAATGCGTTAGCATTACCCGCTTTTTTCAATCATGCACCATAAGCTTGTGTGATATTCGCAATAAGAAACCGCTCACAAGAGAGTTAATCAGCAATCACCATGACAAGTGAAACTTTGGCATTCAGCCGAGCCGCAGCAATTCAACAATTGCAGTCTCATTTTAAACAACATAAATGGTCCCTGCGTGAGCTGTTCGCTACCGATACGCAACGTACAAAAAACTTTAGCTGTGAAGCCGCAGGTATTTACCTGGATTTTAGTAAGAATCACCTACGCAAGGATACCTTCCAGTTACTACTCGATTACGCCGAAGAGCAGAATCTAGGCAATCAGATCTCAGCACTCCTTAGCGGCGCCAATGTCAATAATACTGAACACCGCCCGGCCCTACATACTGCCCTGCGCTTCCAGGGTGAACCACAAAATGATCACGAACGCGCAGTGGCTGACTGCCGCACACAGATGAGGCAATTTGCCAAAAATATCCACAACCAAAGTTGGCGAGGATTCAGCGGAAAGCCAATTCGCCATATTGTTAATATCGGTATTGGTGGGTCTGACCTTGGTCCACGCATGGTAGTGGAGGCACTTAGCCCATGGTACAAGGAAGATTTCCAGATTCACTTTGTAGCGAATGTGGATGGTGCTGATCTCAGTGATACCCTTCGGGGTCTTAACCCTGAGGAAACCCTGTTTATCGTCGCCTCCAAATCTTTTTCCACCTTGGAAACCCGCGAGAACGCTCTCTCTGCGCGCCGCTGGATAGTAGCTGCTGGCTGTGATGAAGAGAAACTTGCTCAACATTTCGTTGCCGTAAGCAGCAATATTGTTGCGGCACAGGACTTCGGCATCGCCCCTGAGAATATATTCCCAATGTGGAACTGGGTGGGTGGCCGCTATTCCCTGTGGTCCGCCATTGGCCTGCCGATCGTTCTAGCCTGCGGTTATGAAGTTTACGAGCAGCTGCTGCAAGGCGCTCACTCTATGGACCAGCATTTCGCCAATACCTCTCTGCAGGATAACCTGCCAGTGATAATGGCCCTTATTCAATTCTGGTATCGGCAGTGCTGGAATACCAGCAGCCAGGTTGTTCTGCCCTACGCTCAACGTTTGGCAAAATTCCCAGCCTGGTTGCAGCAGTTAGACATGGAAAGCCTGGGTAAAAGCGTAAATAAAAATGGTCAAGCGCTGGACTATCCGAGCGGCAGTGTAATCTGGGGTACCGAAGGCACTAATGGCCAACACTCTTTTCACCAGCTGCTACATCAAGGTACCGACCTGATCCCCGCGGATTTTATTGCGGTGAAAGAGCCAACTTCTAAATTACATGAACAGCACCGTTGGCTACTGGCATGTTGCATCAGCCAGAGCCAGGCTTTGTTGCGTGGTAAATCCCTGCATGAAGCGCGCCAGGAACTTGAAGAGGCCGGCTATACCCATCGCGAAGCCCATGCACTGGCCCCACATAAAGTAATCCCAGGTAACCGCCCAAGTAATACCTTGATCCTTGATAGGCTGGACCCTCATCACTTAGGGGCTCTGCTGGCGCTGTACGAACATAAAGTTTATGTGGGCGGCTGCTTGCTCAGTATCAATCCGTTCGATCAATGGGGTGTGGAACTTGGCAAACAGCTGAGTTCAAAAATTCATAAGGCGGCCGATAGCGAAGTACCGGAAGATTGGGATAGTTCCACCCGTATTCTGATGGAAAAACTACTGTAGAAAATCCTAGGGCAGAAAGGTATTACTCAACTAAAAAGGCCGCGGTTATAATGCGGCCTTTTTAATTTATCTTAGATTTTACACAGTTAATTTCCTTATTCCTCTCACACCTGTTCTTATAAAAATAATAACACACCTAAAAGCAAGCGGCCCCAGATTTAGGAACCACCAGCCTGTGAACCTCGCTTAAGAAGCGGCTCAATCAAATCAAGCGGCAGCGGAAATACCAATGTTGAGCTGTTATTGGCTCCGGCAATATCAATCATAGTTTGCATATAACGCAAGGTAATTGCATTTGCATTTTTGGAAAGTTGATCAGCCGCCTCAGTGAGCTTCAAAGCCGCCTGAGCTTCACCCTCTGCGTGAATAACTTTGGCGCGCCGCGCCCGCTCAGCTTCGGCCTGCTGAGCTATAGCTCGAACCATACTCTCATCGAGATCGATATGCTTAATTTCAACATTGGTTACCTTTACCCCCCAGGCATCCGTTTGCTCATCCAAAATATTTTGTATATCCACATTAAGCTTATCGCGTTCAGAAAGCATCTCATCCAATTCGTGTTTACCTAGCACAGAGCGAAGAGTAGTCTGGGATAACTGGCTTACTGCCTCGTGGTAAAACTCTACATTGATAATTGCAGACTGTGGGTTGATTACGCGGTAATAAACCACTGCATTAACTTTCACTGAGACATTATCCCGGCTGATAACATCCTGCGTGGGTACATCCATTACCACGGTGCGTAAATCCACACGCTCCATAGTCTGGATGATGGGGATAATAATGATCAGGCCTGGGCCTTTAACTGTTTGGAAACGCCCGAGAAAAAATACCACCGCGCGCTCATATTCTCGTAGGATGCGGATGGCATACATCAGCAGCAGCACTACCGCGAGCACTAGTAGACCAATAAAATAACTGACCATTTTCCTCTCTCCCTGTTCTCACCACCTGAAATCTGCAAGCATGCAAGTACGCTCACAGGTTGATAAATTCAAAACAATTAACCAGGCTCTACATATAAAAGTAAACCGTGCTGTGCGATTACCCGTACACGTTGCCCCGGCTCCAATGGTGTCTCACATTGGGCCTTCCAGATCTCTCCATCGAGGTGCACCAGCACCTCCGTTTCTGTGACATCACTAACTACCGCGGAGCGCCCTACAAGGGCTTGGTCAGCTGGCACCCGCGGCGTACGCAAGCTTCGGCCGATAGCCAGGAAAAATGTCAACAAAAAGAGCCCGCTTACTCCGGCAATTGCGCCAATCAGCTTTCTCGAGACCTGCATGCCGGGAACATCGGTATCAATCAACATTACCGAGCCAATCACCAACGCAATAATCCCGCCAATACCCAAAGCGCCAAAGCTGGGCATAAATACTTCCGCAACAATCAGCAGTGCGCCAACAATAATAAGGGCCAGGCCTGCATAATTAATTGGCAAGACCTGTAATGCGTAAAATGCCAATAATAAACAGATAACTCCGACAATTCCGGGTACAAAGGCTCCGGGGCTATAGCCTTCAAATATCAAGCCATAAATGCCAATAAGCAGAAGAATATAGGCGACCTGCGGATTGGTAATCAGCGCCAGTAATTCATTGCGCCAATCCGGCTCATAATTTTCTATGGGTAGTTGCGCAATTTCTGTTGATAGAGTGATCTCGCCGGAGTCAAGGGAGACCTTGCGCCCTGCAATCTGCTTTAACAGGTCTTGATCATTTTTGGCAACAATATCCACCACATTCATTTCAAGTGCTTCCGAAGCCGTCAGAGTTGCCGCTTCGCGCACCGCCTTTTCTGCCCAATCCGCATTGCGCCCATGGCGCTGAGCGAGCCCCCGGATAAATGCGACCGAATCATTAACCACCTTACGTTCCATCGCAGTACCGGATAGAGGCTTCTCCTCTTTTTCCTCTTCGCTTTTCTCGTCACCTTCTTCCTTTTCTTTTTCCTCTTTTTTTTCATTCTCTTGGGGCTTACCTCCCGGAGTGGGTGTTCCTGGCGGACCCCCTATTTGTACCGGTGTAGCGGCGCCAAGGGTGGTAGCTGGAGCCATGGCTGCTATTTGGCTGGCATAGAGGATATAAGTACCGGCGCTGGCCGCACGGGCGCCAGATGGGTAGACATAAGTTGCAATTGGAATTGGGGAAGAAAGGATGTGCTGGATAATATCGCGCGAAGCGGCATCAAGGCCGCCGGGGGTGTCGATGTGCAAAATAATTAATTCTGCACCCCGCTCTCCCGCTTCCTCTGTGGCACGCTTAAAATAATCGGTAGTAGCCGGGCCAATGGCGCCATCGATAGTTAAAAGTGCCACATGGGGAAAAGCGCCTTCTTGCGCGGCACTTTTACAAATTAATACGGAAAAAAACAGCGCCAGAAAAGCGACGCTGCGAGAGAAAACCGCAGGCGAAATCTGATTCAACATGCACCTTTCCCTGATGCGATTGCAGAGGCACCCGGACCAGATAGATCAATACTGGCCGGGCTAACTCAATCAGATTAACAGAAAAAAGCGGCGCTATCTGAAAACGGAACCAATCAGCATTAAACCGGGTTGCGGCGACTGTGCCAGTTCACTTCACGGGCGTACTTGTCCACTTGGTTTTCCACCCCCAATAACAGAGCAAACAATGCCATACGAACCAGCAGGCCATTATCTGTCTGGCGGAAAATTGCCAGGCTCGGGTGCTCATTTAGGTCCGTATCCAGCTCATTGGCTTCCGCGCGGGAATCCCGGGGCAGCGGATGCATAATCACCGTATTTGGTTGGGCGTTACGGGTGAAAATTTCACGATTTAGACGGAAGCGACCGCGATAAAGGTTGGCCTCTTCCTGGGAGGCGAAACGCTCCTCTTGGATGCGGGTGGAATAGACAATATCCACATCGGTAATAGAGGTTTCCAGCTGATCGGTGACCGTCACATCATGCCCTATGGTACGGAGCTTCTCTACCACCCCTTCCGGCATAGCCAGCTCCGGCGGAGATACCAGAACCACCTGCACCTTGCCAAACAGACACAACAGCTTGCATAGCGAATGTACGGTGCGCCCGTGCTTGAGATCGCCAATCATAGCGATACGGAAATCGTCCAAAGTGCGACCGTGGGCGGCCAGCTCCTTGCGGATGGTATAGAGATCCAGCAGCGCCTGGGTGGGGTGCTCATTGGCACCGTCACCACCATTGACCACCGGCACGCGGCTCGCCGCGGCAAATTCTGCCACAGAGCCCTCCTGTGGGTGACGCATGCAAATCACATCACTGTAACCAGAGAGCACTCTCGCCGTATCGTAGAGGGACTCCCCCTTTGCCATGGCACTGGCGGTAATTCCAACGGTTTCACGCACGGTACCACCCAGAAGGTTAAAAGCCGCGCCAAAGCTGAGTCGAGTGCGGGTGCTCGGCTCCATAAACATATTGCCGAGAATCGCCCCCTCCAACACGCGCGTTACTTTTTCGCGCTTGGCGTAAGGGGTCATGGCGTCGGCCACATCGAACACGCGCTCTATGTCGGCACGCTCGAACTGGCTGACGGACAGAATATTGGCTCCGATAAAGTCCATGGTTACTCCAGTGGTTGCGCCTTGTGGGCGCCAGGTGTTCGCGAGCGGCATTCTACTTGGGCACTGCAGTAGAGCCCAGAGGAAGAATAACCGCCGGCGTGATTCGATACATTAGGCGAGCAGGCTATCGCCCCAGTTTTCCAGCTCGGTAATCAGCGAGATCCGCTCCGGGTGCTGTACCCGTAAATCGGACAACTGGCGAAAATAATCTTCGAGCGTGATAGAAGCCCCAGCGGTAGGGTCAGTTAAACGCTGGAAACACCAGATCTGCCAACGCTGATGTTCCTCTTCAGACAGGGTCTCAGGAAAGTTGCGCGCACGCATGCGGAACAGCAGCTCAGGCAGGCGTTTGTCACTAAAAGGCACTTCACCAGCCAGCGCTTCGGGGCCTCGGGCAGCCAGCCCACGGTGGAGCTCACGGCAGATATCGCGGTCGGCATCACTGAGGAAACCACCATATAAATCGGCCTCCACATCTTTCTTGGGAAACTCCCGATCCAGGAATACGCTGTGTAGCTTTTCAGTCAGGTCAACATCTTTGAGCTTCTGCCAATTCGCCTCGCAGGTTGCGCGGTCGATACCTAACTCAGTGGCGCGCTTGTCATCAAGCATATTTGCCGGGGCCAGAACCGGGCACTTGTTTAAATGCACCAACTTCAGACCCACAGGCAGTTCGCCCTCACCAAGCTGGTCGCGGGCAGTGTAAAGGCGCTCGCGCAGGGTATCCGCATCCAAATTAAGCAACGGTTCGGGGTCCATCGCCAGATTGGCAACAATGACCGCATTGCGATTAACTGGATGGCTGGCCAAAGGCATTACATAGGTCAAATGCCCGTGATTTGCAGACACTTTGCCGGAGATATGCAACAGCGGGCGACGCTCGCGCATATCAATCATCTTGGCAGCTTCCTGCTTGCGACGCAGGCGGAATACATAATCGTATAATTTCGGCTGCTGCTTACGGATCAGTCTCGCCATATCAATCGTGGCGTGCACATCCGACAGGGCATCGTGGGCACCCTCGTGGGCAATACCATTAGCAGCGGTCAACTCTTCCAGGCGAAAGGACGGCGCACCGTCTTCTCGGGTCGGCCATTGGATGCCCTGAGGACGCAGGGCGTAAGTAAGTCGCACCATGTCGATAATATCCCAGCGACTGTTGCCGGAGCGCCACTCGCGCTCATAGGGGTCTAACAGGTTGCGATACAGGGTGTAGCGGGTAACTTCGTCGTCAAAACGCAAACTGTTATAGCCCACCCCACAGGTGCCGGGCGCACCCAGCTCGGCGAGGATGCGCTGGATAAATTCTATTTCCGGCACGCCATTGGCCAGGGCCTTTTGCGGGCTGATTCCAGTCACCAGGCTCGCCATCGGCTGCGGCAGGCAGTCCACTGAGGGGCGGCAGTAAATCATCAACGGCTCGCCGACGATATTCAGCTCTTCGTCAGTCCTGATACCGGCAAACTGCGCCGGCTTGTCAGCCCCCGGGTCTGTACCCCAGGTTTCATAATCGTGCCAATAAAGTGTGGTAGAACTCACGGTACCTCCATAATTTGGCGGCATCATACCACTGAGCGCCATGCCGTCTGGACACTTGCATCCAGATTTAAACCTCTCTATAGCGAAGGTTGGTTGCAAAGCCGCCACCGCCCATTAAAATTCGGCGTTTCCACGAATTTAAGACAGCTATATCCCTCTATGAATATTCGCCAACTCCTCTCCGATAAATTCCAGGCCGCCATGCTCGCCGCCGGTACCCCCGAAGAATGCGGCCCCATCGTGGCACCTGCGAAAAAAGCCGGATTTGGCGACTATCAGGCCAACGGCGCTATGGGTGCAGCCAAGCGACTCGGTACCAACCCCCGCGAGCTGGCCAGCAAAATCCTGGAACATCTTGAAAAAGGCGATATGATCGAAAAGGTCGAGATCGCCGGTCCCGGCTTTATGAATATCCACCTGAGCGAGCAGTGGCTGAGCCAGCAGCTGTTGGCCGCGAATGGGGATCAGCGTTTGAATATCGCCGCTGTTGAAGAGCCGAAGAACGTAGTTATCGACTACTCCCACCCCAATCTGGCCAAAGAAATGCACGTGGGCCACCTGCGTACCACCATTATCGGTGATGCCCTGGCGCGTCTGCTGGAGTTCCAGGGCCACAAGGTTATCCGTCAAAACCATATGGGTGACTGGGGAACCCAGTTCGGTATGTTGTTGGCTCACCTGTCTGACAAGCTGGCGGATAGTGATGCAGAGGTGGCCTTAGCCGACCTGGAAGTATTCTACCGCGAAGCCAAAGTGCGCTTCGACGACGAAGAAGGCTTTGCCGACCGCGCCCGTGAATACGTCGTAAAGCTGCAAGGCGGCGACGAGCAGTGCCTGAAGCTTTGGAAGCAGTTTATCGATATATCTATCAGCCACTGTGAAGAAATCTACTCCAAGCTGAATGTCACCCTCAAACAGGAGGACGTTTACGCCGAGAGCCAGTACAACGACGATTTGCCGGTGCTGGTTAAAGAACTGCTGGATAACGGCATCGCCGTAGAAGACCAAGGTGCTATCGTAGTGTTCCTGGAAGAGATGGCCGACAAAGAGGGCAATCCCAGCCCGATGATTATTCAGAAGAAAGGCGGTGGTTACCTGTATGCTACCACCGACCTGGCAGCCATCCGCTATCGCGCCAACCAGCTCAAAGCCGACCGCATCCTCTACGTAGTAGATGCCCGTCAATCCCTGCACCTGCAGCAGGCTTTCGTCGCCTCACGCAAAGCTGGCTTCCTGCCGGAATCCGTTTCTCTTGAGCACTGCGCCTTTGGCACCATGATGGGCGATGACGGCAAACCTTTTAAAACCCGCACCGGTGGTACCGTAAAACTGGCAGCCCTGCTGGACGAAGCGGTGGAGCGGGCAGAGAAACTGGTAGCCGAGAAAAACCCTGAGCTGGATGAAAAAACCTGTGCGGAAATCGCGCGCAAGGTGGGCATCGGCGCAGTAAAGTATGCCGATCTGAGCAAAACCCGCACTAACGATTACATCTTCAGCTGGGAATCCATGCTCAGCTTTGAAGGCAACACAGCCCCCTACCTGCAGTATGCCTATACCCGTGTCCGCAGTATTTTCCGCAAGGCCGGTATTGAGCCGAGCGAACTCAAGGGCGACATCAGCCTGGAAAGCCCTCAAGAGCGCGCCCTGGCCATTAAACTAAGCCAATTTGGGGAAGTACTCGATCAGGTAGCCAAAGATACCTTTCCGCACGTACTCTGCACCTACTTGTACGAGCTGGCCAGTGCCTATATGAGTTTCTACGAAGCCTGCCCGGTACTGAAAAAAGGCGTCAGCGCAGAGCAGAAGCACAGCCGCCTTCAACTGTGTAACCTCGTCGCCAGCACTATTGCTACTGGCCTCGGTTTACTCGGCATTGAAGTGATGGAGCAAATGTAATTGGCTCCTGCCCGGCCACACCTCCAGCAAATATGCAGGTTGGCGAGCCGGGCAGCTCGAGCAGGTAAGCTTTCTCCCTTTCCTGCCCACCCATCCTGCATCATCAATTGCTCTATTAGGGTCACATTTCTCCCACTGGCCTGATTAAAGGAAAGTAACCCGTGAAAATCCTGATTACCGGCGCCTCCGGCCTATTAGGCCGCAGTGTATTTAAACAACTTTACAGCAACCCGGCTTTTACCGTAGCTGGTACCGCTTTTTCCCGCGTAGATGAAAACCTCATTCACCTGGACTTATCTGATAGCGACGCAGTAAAAACTTGCTTGCAAGAAATTAAGCCCGATGTCGTAATCCACTGTGCCGCCGAGCGCTGGCCAGACCGCTGTGCCGAAAACCCAGATACTGCCTGGCAACTGAATGTCAGCAGCACAGAGCTTTTGGCAAAACAATGTAGCGAAATCGATGCACAGTTAGTGTATATCAGCACCGACTATGTCTTTGATGGAACAGCGGCACCCTACAGTTCCGATGACATCCCCAATCCTGTAAATTTCTATGGCCGCAGCAAGCGAGCCGGAGAGGAAGCGGTACTGAAAAACGCTAACCATTGGGTATTAAGACTGCCCTGGCTGTTTGGACCCGTCGCCTGTCTGGAGGAATCCGGTATTACTGCCCTTCTGGATACACTGAGAGAACAAAAACCAGTCACACTGGACCACTGGGCAGTTCGCTTTCCCACCAGTGTGGAGGAAGTAGCAGAAGTATTGGAGCAATGTCTGTTAAAAATTTGCTGTAACACCAAGTTTGAAGGCATTTATCAATGGAGCGGCGATACCGCCTGCACCCGCTATGAGCTCGCTCACATTATTGCCGAAGCCTGCGAATTAAGGGCCGATCATATCAGTGCAGATAGTGAACCCAATTTTTCTGTACCGCGCCCATACAATTGCCAACTGGATAAATCACGCCTTACAGACTTAGGCATTCAAGGCAAGGAACCATTACAGCAACAGCTGGCTCGAAATTTAAAGCCATTTATTGGAAATTGATGTAGGCAGTTTTCAATTGGTTCAACAGGGATGTATCGCTGCCGATTAAAATCGGCATCTCTTTTGCAATATCTCAATACATAAACCACGAGTATTACAAAAGTGGCAACCGAATAGATCATGGAAGACCTATTGGGTTCCAGGATTAAACCATTCGAAAATTAGGGAAGAATTGATGAAATTAAAACACTGGTTTTCCGCAGGGGCTTTGCTACTGGGCAGTCTTGCCACACTCGCTTCTTGCAACGCAGACAGTGGCCACCACGGTAATAAGCTGTATCAGGCCAGCAAAAACGAAGATGCCCAATCCATTATTTGGATTGGCGATTTCAATAACTTTGACGATGCCGTGGCACTGATGCTGATTGCCAAAGACCCCCGCTATACCCTGGAACTGGCAGTCGTCGAAGACTCCTTCAATACTGTAGCGCATGGAGCCAATACGGTTTACAACATACTTGAGTGGCTGGGCAACAACGATACCAAAGTAATTCGCGGTGCCTACTTTGCCACTGAAGAGGTCGCCTACGGAGCTAATGGCAAGGCTTCCATCACTCCGGTAAATGACGACAAAGCTGTAGCAGGCCGCGATGATTATCAGCTGCCTAACTCCTCGGATTTCACCACCGGCACCTGGAACCTGGAACGCCGCAACGCCATGGGGATTAACCTTTACGGCCAGTATGTGCCCGGCCCCTGGCGCGACAACGGCTCCACCCTGTATGGCACCGATCATCTAATCCCACGCGCAAAGCAGGCGCACTATCGCTATCAGGGCAACAATGGTGTTTCCTTTAATTTCGAGCTAGCAGAGGATATTATTCTTGACACCCTGGATAACCTGGAGAAGCCCCCAGTAGTTTTCAACACCGGCAAACTCACCACCCTGGCCCGGGTACTTGGCAAAGCCAACGAAGAGCAGCTGGATAAAATTGATCGCGTTATTATGATGGGTGGCGGCTTTGAAAATTACGAGCCATTTACTGCAGATCACGAGGCGGCCTGCTTTGGCGACAAATCTCGCAACCTGGGTGGCAATATTTTCTCCCACCCAAGCTTCGGCTGTGACAGCGACTTCAGTACCCACCAGGAATTCAATATTCTGCTCGACCCCTTGAGTGCACAGTGGGCCTTTGACGCCCTGAGCGAAAGTAATATTGAAACTTATCTGGTACCCACCAACTCTACCGATATGGCCAAGGTACAGGGCAGCACCATCGAAGCCCTGGCTAAACGCCGCGCAACGCCGGAAGCTTGCTACACGTCTCAACTTCTCAGCTCTATTCGTGAATTTGAAGGTGGAGATTTCCAAGGTAATGGTGACTTCGCTATGGATGCCGTCATCCGCCTGTGGGATATTATCGCCGCACTGGTACTGCTGGAGCCTGAAACTCTGGAGATGGACCTGGTACCTGGGTTTATCGAAGTAGACCAGCTAAATGCCGGCCTGGCCGACAGTATGACTCCCTACGACCCCATCACCTTCGACCCTACCGTGGGTAAAACCACAATTACTGAAAGCGGTGAAGGGCTGGAAGTTAATGTGGTTATGGGAATCAATCATGATGCCGCCCGTACAGCAATGATTGAGCGCCTGCGTGATGGCTTTAATAGTGCACGTAAGGGCCCTAGGTGCCGGGCTAAACTACACTAATCTACGATGTCTTAATATTAAGGAACCTTTTAATTTAATGCAGAATAACTGCAAAAGCATTAAAAGGTCCTTTGCCTAGGCAAAACAATAGACCCAGCAATACTCCCTTACACCACACGATTTCATGAGATCAGGTATTTTTCCGAACTATAAATTAATAAACCCTGAAAATAGGGATACCCTTAGTAATATTTAATGCAAATACCAAAGACAATTTTTTCTTAGTCAAAAAATGTCCCGACAGAGCCGGGTATGCACCCACTTCTTCTCAAGCTCAACTTTAAAATTTCCATGTACTTTTAAGCGGCACAATTCAGAAGCTGTTTTCATTTTTAAATTCATCTAAGTAAACAAATAAACATCTTTGCCTTTGGACTTTTCACTACGACCAGATCTATCTAAAAATTAGGCTATTCAGTCTCATTTAGTGTGACTATGCAGGAAAGCCCACATCATCCGTTATTGAGACATTGCATTATCACTATCGAAGAATTCGAGAAAGCCTTCTACTTATCCAAATTGCTCAATTCGATAAAGTCGAAAAAGACCAACCTAAAAAATAGGTACCAACAATCAACAAGGACTTAAGGGGAAAAATTTTTCAGAATACGATATTCAATACCTTTCTAGCAATAGTTAGCACAGATTGTTCATCGAAAATGATCCACTATCACTAAACTGAAAAGATTTAAGCAAGCCTACACAGTGAATGCGCAATGAATCACCCATTAAATAGTATTATCAAACCCACATCTATATGGGTAAAAAGGATATATACATATTTAAAACCGCCAGATGAAACATTTCATGTCACCTGATAATGATACAACCCTCTACAACTTATAACGCATGAAGTCATAACCATACAAAAAGTACGATTTGTACCGCTATTCATAAATGTACCAACAAACAAATAATCATTAATAAATTCGACATAAATTCATTCAATGTATTTTGCCGTTGATACGCAGAATTATTTCTGATAACGTCCTGGCGCAGGATTGTAGTGACAGATAAACATGGAAGTCGGCACTATGAAAAATGTATATTACCATCAACGCCTAGCTCTATTTATTACTTCACTCTTATCTCACTTTAAACAAACAAGAGATAAGCAGCCTCAAATTAAACAACGACTTTCGCTTCAAATTATTTATTTTAAATTATTTGAAAAACTATCTTTTGTTGGCGCACGCCTCTCATATTCGATATTAATTTACTTAGCCCCACCCAAAGTATCTACCGCCCCGTCCATCAAGAGATGGAAATCTTAGCCTATTAGGCAATAAGCAATTATAGATCCATGGGGCTTATCAGACCTGATCGATCATATACGCCATATAGAAAGTCATAAAACTGCCATATTTATAATATTTGAAAGTCATTAAAAAAGAGTACAAACCGGATAAAGCACCCGAGCTTAAACCTCTCAATATTTACAATTAATACAAATTTAATTCAAAAAATAATAATGGAGTACTGATAATGGAAATCAATGAAATATTTAATTCACCAAAAATTCACAGCGAGAATTTCAATTCAAAAGCCCAGTCGGTCTATAGCTGTTTCGAAAAGCAAATCAGTATAAATCCAAATAAAACAGCTCTTGTACATCAAGGAATAAGTATTAGTTATCAAGAACTTGATAAGCGTTCAAAGTCACTTTCGACTCTAATCAGCCAGACGCTGGCTAAAGAAGAAAACTCAGAGGAAAATCTAGTTGCACTGTATTTAGATCGAAGCTTGGACATGATAATAGCCATGTTGGCAGTAATAAAGGCCGGAGCTGCCTATGTTCCAATCTCTACAGAGTATCCACGAGAGAGAGCTTTATATATTTTTCAGGATACCAAAACCAGAGTGGTTGTAACTCAAACTCATCATGATGCTCAGCTGACGAGCTGGCTCAACTCATCTCATAACCAGCCAACTTTACTCTTTTCCGACACTAAAGATACTACTGAACCCGACCCTTCAATAGGTGAAGCTAAAAAGAACTGCCTTAATGATCTTGCCTATGTACTCTACACCTCTGGAACAACAGGCAACCCTAAAGGGGTCATGATCACTCATCAGAATATCCTTCATCTCGCTTCGGCTCAAATTGAAAGGTTTTCAC
Organism: Microbulbifer variabilis ATCC 700307; assembly: GCF_000380565.1. Taxonomy (GTDB): domain Bacteria; phylum Pseudomonadota; class Gammaproteobacteria; order Pseudomonadales; family Cellvibrionaceae; genus Microbulbifer; species Microbulbifer variabilis. Next base: position 90,971 of record NZ_AQYJ01000023.1, on the reverse strand, counting down.
TAGCTAATTATCAAAGGACATTACAGTTTGCATCTTATGTTTTTGATGCCAGTGTATTTGAGATATTTGCCAGTCTATTTTTGGGGCAAACGATTTATATTGCTAGCGAGGAGGAACGTAAAGATCACAATAAACTTGCGATCCTAATCCGAGACAATCAAATACAGTTTGCCACTTTACCACCATCATTATTAGCGTTATTACCTGAAGAAAAACTTCACTCCTTGCAAAGTATTGTTGTTGCTGGTGAAGCACCGGCACTAGATATGATGCAAAAGCTCAACAGGCAAAGCAAAATTTTCAATGCCTATGGACCGACAGAGACTACTGTTTGCGCGACCGCACACCTTTTTACACATGGGGATTCAGCAAATAATATCGGCAAAGTGTTAAAGAATACCGAAGCCTGGGTGTTAGATAGTAATTTACAGCAGGTGGCCATCGGAGATATTGGAGAACTATATCTTGGCGGTACAGGCATTGCTCGTGGCTACTGGAGAAAACCAGAATTAACAGCCGAAAAATTTATCAGCGGTAGTTTACTACCATCGGAAATTAGTCGCGACGGTTATAAACGCATATACCAAACAGGAGATTTAGTTCGACGCCTCCAAGGAGACGAATTTGAGTTTATAGGCAGGAATGACTCGCAAGTAAAAATACGAGGCCACCGAATAGAGCTTTCGGAAATTGAAAATTGCCTAAAAACTCTAAATGGCATTGCCTTGGCATGTGTACTTGTAAGCGATACAGGAAACAAACAATCGTTGCATGCATATGCAGTACTCAAGCGAGAAGTCTCGTTGGATATACAACAGCTCGCATCACACCTAAAGGCACATTTGCCACTTCACATGGTACCTGAGCATTTTCATATTCTACCTGAGCTTCCGCTGACAGAGAATGGAAAAATAGATAAATCGATTTTATTATCGATGGCAACACACGACACATCTGCGATGGTGGATGTGAATCTTAATTCTGAACAGGCGACGTTTCTAGCCTGGATAAATGAATACACAGCGTTACCTTTGGCATGGAAAGAAGACTTCTTTGCCGCTGGTGGCGACTCAATCTCAGCCATTCGATTATGTTCAAAACTCGCCAGAGAAATATCTGTAAATATTCCAGTTGAGTTAATTTATACAGAGCGCACACCTGAAAATATCTGGCAGGAATTACCTCGCTGCCAGCAAAGTTTCAGTATCAATACCAGGGATAATAAATATCGGACTATTTCACCTTTATCCTCTCAGCAGCGAGCCATATGGTTTTTGACAAAATCCAACCCAGGAAATAGAGCATATCATGCAAAGAGCAAGTTGATTCTAAAAGGTGAAATCGATCCAGACATTCTTGCTCACTCTATCCAGGATGTAGTCGATGCACATGAGATTTACCGAAGCTCCTATTCTTTGGAAGAACCCTGCCAATACATCCATGAAAACTACCAGGTTGAGTTAGCTAGATATGATTTTAGCTCCATGAATTATCACCAGGCTCAACAGCAGGTTGACTATTTAATAGCAGAAGGTCTGAACCAGGTATTCGACATTACCCAACTACCTTTGGTACGCTGGGGATTAGTAAAATTAACAGACAAAGAACATATTCTTATTCATATTGAATACCACCTTGTCCATGATGGCTGGTCCTCGAATATATTTCTTGAGCATTTATTCTCCTGCTATCAGCAAAGACTCGAGGGCAGAAAAAATATAACTCTTAATCATGTTGGGCAGTACGCCGACTTTGCTGTTTTTCAAAACAACTGGCTAACGAGCGAAGCAGCTGAAAAACAAAAGCTATTCTGGTATGAAAAGCTCAAAGATGCCCCAACTAAAATCAATTTACCTCAGACCGCCACGGGAGATTTAAAGGGAGGAGACACTAAAAAAATGAAGATCCCTCGGAATTTCTGGCATAAGATACAAAATTATTGTCAGAACCAGGGAGTAACGCCATTTTCCTTTATGTTGGCGGCCGTCAACTTAGTATTATCTCGGTACTCCGGTGATACCGATATTTGCGTCGGCACTGGCACTGCGAACCGTAATTATCAAGGAGTAGAGAACACTATCGGAATGATGGTGGCAACCAATGTTGCGAGAATAAAACAGAACTCAAAACAAGAAATCAATGATTTTATTCATACATGTTTTGATACGACACAAGAAATACAAAAAAATCAGGAACTTCCATTTGAAACTGTAGTTGATTTGGTAAATCCTGAGCGTATTAAAGAATTAAATCCGTTATTTCAGGTCTGTTTTAGTTTTCATGATTCTCCATTACCCAAAATGACATTGCCTGGCATCTCAGAGATGCAATTGGTCGAAGCCATCGGCAGCAAATCTGCAAAGTTCGATTTAAATATTGTGGTTATACCCAGGATCGGGCAGGAAGGTAGTGGCGATCCTGTTACCGTACTATGGGAGTTCAATCAGGAACGACATGCCCCTTGGTTTATTCAGAATATGATGGCCTCATTTAAGTCAGTAATGACCCAAATCCTGCAGGGGGATGCCAGTAAAATATCAGATTTGGATATATCTGATGCTAAACTGAATCAACAGATTGCCAGATGGAATAATACCGATACCGAATATTCAGCGAGCAGAACTTTGGTTGAATTATTTGAATCCCAGGTAAGTAAAGCCCCCAAAAATACAGCCCTGGTGTATCAGGATAGTGTTATCAGCTATCAGGAGCTTAATAAGAAGGCTAATCAACTTGCCCAGGTTATTCTCACTCAGTATCGAGCTCAAACCGGCCATGAGTTAATGCCAGATACAATAGTAGCGCTGTATTTAGATCGCAGCCTGGACATGATTATTAGTATGTTAGCCGTTTTAAAAGTTGGCGGAGCCTATTTACCCATCTCTCCAGAATACCCAGAGCAACGTACTCAATTTATTTTTAAAGACAGTCAAGCTCCGATTATTCTAACGCAACGGCACCACTTTACTGCGATTGATAAAAAACTATCAGAATTTAAAAATATTCCATTACTTATTTCTGTTGACATACCTGAATTGCTACTCACTCAATCGTCAGCATCTCCCGCTATTAAGCTAGATTCCAAAGCTCTTGCATATGTGATTTACACCTCCGGCACTACAGGAAAACCCAAGGGGGTGATGATAGAGCACCAAAGTGTAGTAAATCTTGCTCAATACATGATCAAAAGTCATCAGTTGAATACTGAAAAACGGATCTTGCAGTTCTCCAACTATGTTTTTGATGCCAGTGTTTTTGAAATATTTCCAGCACTTTTATCTGGCTCGGAACTCCATATTGCCTCGGATGAATGTAGAGTTGAGAGTGAAAGGCTAATTTCATATATCAATGAGAATAATATTAACCAGGCATTTATTCCAACTGCAATACTCAATGAAATTGCGGAAGAACTAAGGAATTCCACATTAACATTAGTTCACACAGGTGGTGACAATTTAAGTCCATTAGCAGTATTACCTGCCGAGTTCACATTTAATGAATATGGCCCGACAGAAGCCACGGTATGTGTGACACAGCAAAAAATAGAGAAACCTGACCAAATAAACATAGGAAAACCAATCGATAATGTGAGGCTTTATGTATTAAATGAATATGGACATTATTCACCTGTTGGTGTTATTGGCGAATTATATATAGGTGGAGCTTGTCTGGCTCGCGGATATTTAAATAGAGAAACCTTAACGCAACAGCGATTTATTCCCAACTATTTTGCAACACAGGAAGATCTGGATAAAGGTTACGATAGATTATATAGAACTGGTGATTTAGTCCGCTGGTTACCTGACGGTTCTCTAGAGTATTTTGGCCGAAACGACAGCCAAATAAAAATCCGTGGTTATCGAATAGAAACAAGTGAAATCGAAAACACCTTGTGCACTCACCCTGAAATAAAGCAGGCAGTTGTTATTAAACGGGAGTTAAAGGGCAATCAAGTCTTGGCAGCCTATTTGGTTTCAACACATGATGTAGTATTGGATTGCGACGCAATAAAGTCATTTCTACAATCGAGCCTACCCAATTATATGGTGCCTGATTCATATAATTTAATAGATGTCATCCCCCTTAATATCAATGGCAAATTTGACCCCAATCTGTTACCTGAGCCAGAACTGGTCACGCAGCATAATTACGAAGCGCCAAGAAATGAGCTTGAACGACATTTGTGTGCAGTTTGGCAAGAAGTCTTGAAGCTGGACAAGGTCGGGATTGAGGATAACTTCTTCCGTATCGGTGGCAACTCCATCAATGCAGTAAAGCTCACAGCTGTCAGCCGAAAGTTAAGCGGGATAGATATTCCCTTACGCCTACTATTAGAGCACAGCACCATTGCCAGATTAGCACTTGCATTAAAAAACCAGCAAAGCATGGTCATTCCCAAGCTGGCTGATAAGCCTACGGCTAATAATCAGTTTGTAATGGAGATTTAGTTGATGTTGGCGTTATTAAAAGAACTCAAGAAAAATAAACTGGCTGTATGGGTCAGTGGAGATATTCTTAAATTGGCAAGTAGCGGTGATGAAATACCGCAAGAACTACTAACACGATTGAAAGCAGAAAAGTCTCCGTTAGTTAAGTATTTACAAAAAAGAAAAATTGACTCACAGAAAAAGTTTTCCAAGCTTGAGGAACTCATACAATACCGCCTGTCTTTTGCTCAGGAGCGACTATTATTTATTGAACGTTTACAGCCTGAAACCTGTGCATATCACATTCCATATTTAGTGCAATTGAACCAAGATGCCCGATTAGATATTCTACAAAGTGCTTTTACACATTTGGCAATACGCCATCCCGTGCTCAATTCAGTCTATATTGAGTCTGATAACCGGAATATCAGCCAGATATTATCTGACCCTGTTAAAATTTCGACAAACCAATTAAGCACAGAAGAAAAGTTACTACCGGCGGTAAAAGATGAGATAGTGCGTCCCTTCGATCTGTCGCAAGATCCACCAATGCGCCTGAAATATTATGAGGTCAATAAAAAGCTGTATTTGCTAATTATGTGGCATCATATTGCGTTTGATGGCTGGTCAATGGATATTTTCTTACGGGAATTATCTAGCATCTACCAGTCTCTACTTAACAGTCAGGAAGTACGCTTACCAGACCTATCTATCCAATATAGCGATTATGCCCAATGGCAGAGGGATTACCTAAATGGAGAGAATCTCTCCAAGCTAAAGTCTTTCTGGCATAATACCTTATGCGGTTATGAACTTTTAGTTTTACCAACAGATCGCCCTCGCCCCAAAAAAATGGATTACCGAGGAAAAAATACCTACTTTACGTTAGAGACTGGACTATCCCTGAAATTGCGGCACTATGCCCAAACAAGGGAAACTACTCTATATACCGTCCTCCTCAGTGCTTTTTTTGCAACACTGTCTAGCCTATCAGGGCAAGAAGATATCCTGATAGGTACTCCGTCAGATAATCGTCATCATGCCCAGACCCAAGACGTAATTGGCTTTTTTGTCAACTCACTGGCGCTACGAGTAAAGTTAAATGCAGATATAACAGCTGATGAATTAATCAGGCAAGTACATCAGGTAGTCTCTGCGGCTAAAACTCACCAAGATCTACCATTTGAGTCTCTCATTGATACACTGGAAGTGGAAAGGGATTTGTCCCGCCATCCATTGTTTCAGGTAATGTTTACGGTACAAAATTTTGGTTTAACAAACCTATATGAATTGCCGTTTACCCAGGTAGAAACAGATCCTCAAAATCCATTATATTCGCCTGCAAAAGCGGATTTACGCCTAACTCTCGATGACAGTGGGAACCAGATAAAAGGTATATTTAGTTATGCCGTAAGTCTATTTGATGAAGACAGCATTATTCATATCGGTAGAGTCTATCAAAAAATTTTGGTACAGATGCTGGAGCAGCCCTCACGATCTATCAATACTTTTGATAGTTTATCAGATAGGGATCGCCAAAAAGTTTTAATTGATTGGAATCAGACAAGCTCACCTGGTGGTAATGAGCTAAGCTTATCACATCTATTTGAAACTCAAGCCCTAATAAATCATGATTCAATCGCGGTTAGTTTTGAAGAAAAACAACTAACTTACCAAGAGTTGAATGAAAAAGCTAATCAGTTAGCAAGAGCAATACAGCATAACTATCAAAATAAACACGGAGATACGATAAGACCTGATACTATCGTTGCCCTATATTTTGAGCAAAGCCTGGAAATGGTAATAGGGATATTAGCTGTGCTAAAAGCCGGCGCAGCTTACCTGCCTCTTGCCTGTGATGCACCTCAAAAACGTCTGAAATTTCAATTAGAAGACAGTAATTCTGCTCTGGTATTAAGTCAAAGTTTCAAGCTAGATAAACTCCGCTCTTTACTCGAGGAAATCCCTACCCCACCTTTATTGCTTGCAGTAGATAACCAAGTAGAAACTGCGCCGTATTCTATCGAAAACCTAAGTCATGGTCCGCAAGGAAACAACCTGGCGTATCTAATCTATACCTCAGGCACAAGCGGTACTCCTAAAGGAGTTATGGTAGAGCATAAATCCGTTGTTAATCTAATTAAAGCACAAAGCGAAGCATTTAATTTTAACAATCAAGAACGTGTACTTTGGCTGTTGTCTTATGTTTTTGACGCTTCAGTTGAGCCCTTTTATTTGGCTCTGTTGAATGGTGGGAGGTTGATATTACCCGAAAGAGGAATATTAAAACAACCGGAAAAAATCATCGGCTTATTAGCCAAACATCAGGTTACACACTTGGTAGCATCTCCTGCTCATTTGTTGACTTTAGGTGATATCAAAAACAAACAGCAAATAAAAAGAGTGGTATTTGGCGGTGAATCTTGTTCACCGGAGTTGGTAAATATTTGGAAAGACAAGCTTATTAATGAATACGGACCAACTGAAGCTACGGTAACAGCCATTCAAAGCCTGAACTTTTATCAGCAAAATAATAATCGATGTATAGGGCGCCCTATCAATAATGTTAAGGCTTACGTACTTAATAAAAAAGGTTATCCGGTACCCATCGGGGCTCCAGGGGAATTATATATCGGTGGAGCAGGAGTCGCCCGAGGCTATCTCAACCAGGAAGCACTGACAGCACAGAGTTTTATCGATAACCCTTTTGCCAATAATGAAGATAAAAGCAGGGGGTATGATCGCCTATATAAAACCGGCGATTTGGTGCGCTGGTTACCCAGCGGAAACTTGGAATATCTGGAACGCATAGGACAGCAGGTTAAAATTCGGGGTTACCGAATTGAGTTAGGAGAAATCGAAACTGCGCTCACCAACATAGAAGCGGTAAAGCAGGCACTGGTGACAACTTATCATCATCAGGGTAGTACCTTACTGATAGCCTATATAGTACCTCTTCTAGCACAAGATATTTCATCAGAAGCCTTGCGGAAGACATTGGCTCTTAGCTTACCTGAGTATATGTTACCGGAGAGCTATGCTTACTTGGATCAGATCCCGCTAACCACCAACGGTAAGGTAGACTATCGTGCTTTACCCACCCCGGAACTAATTTCTAAGGATAACTACCTTGCACCCCGAACCGAACTAGAAAGTCAGATGTGTCAGATCTGGCAACGTGTACTGGGGCTGAAACAAGTAGGCGTTAAGGATGATTTTTTCCGTATAGGTGGCCATTCAATCAATGCAGTGAAACTAATTGCTACTATTCGCCAAGAACTGGCTATAGAAGTTTCACTGGAAGATTTGTTCGAACAAAAAAATATAGCCACTCTGATTTCAGAATTAAAAAGACAGGAACTCTTGACAATCCCACGCTCAAACGCAACCGCATTTCCACTGTCTTTCGCTCAGGAAAGACTGCTATTTATTGAACAATTTGAATCCGGAAGCAGTGCTTACCATATACCTTATTTTACCCGGCTAAAGCCAAAGACATCGCTGGACAAGCTTGAACAAGCACTAAACGCTGTGATTCGTAGGCATACTGTGCTTAACAGTATCTATTATACCGATAACACGGGGATTAGTCGGCAAGAAGTGCTCTCTACTCCTGTCACTTTACAAATGCACAAGGCTGCGGATAAAAAACAATTAACGCTCTTAATTAGAAAAGAGTGTATGCGTTCTTTTGACCTTGAAAAGGAAGGGGCAATTCGACTTCATATATATAAATTAGGGGAAGTAGATTATCTACTGATACTCTGGCACCACATCGCCTTTGATGGCTGGTCTAGCGGGATTTTCATTAAAGAGCTTTCAGAAATTTACCAAGCCATATGTCAAAAGCGAGAAGCTCACCTACCCGAACTGGATATTCAATATCGTGATTATGCTGCCTGGCAACACGACTATCTGCAAGGAGAGCAGCAAAAGAAGCAGCTACAGTATTGGCAACAACGTTTGTCCGGATATGAACCTTTGGCTTTACCACTTGATTACCCCAGACCCACAGTGGCTGATCACCGAGGTAAATACTATCGGTTCACTCTAGGTAGTCAAATCTCAGCACAGTTACGAACATTAGCAAGAGATCAAGGAACCTCCCTATACACGGTACTTCTTAGTGGATTCTACCTATGCCTGACAACCCTGTCTGGGCAAGAAGATATTTTAGTGGGCACACCGTCAGATAATCGTCATCATGCCCAGACTCAAAATTTGATCGGTTTTTTTGTTAACCCCCTGGCTCTGCGTGTTGTAATCAAGCCCGAAATGTCGGTAAAAGAACTACTCGCTACAGTGCACCAGATCGTAACTTCGGCCAAAGTACACCAGGAGTTCCCATTCGAGCGTCTAGTGGAAGAGCTGAAGATAGAGCGAGATAGTTCTCGCCACCCTTTATTCCAGGTAATGTTTGGTCTACAGAATAATGGGCAGGAAATCAGTGATTCCGAAAAATTACCTTTCATTCCTGAAAAATTAGTTGATGAAAGCAACTTATATGTACCGGCAAAATTTGACCTAAGTTTATCCCTAAATGATTGTGGCGATGAAATTACAGCGGGGTTTAACTATGCGGTAAGTCTTTTTGATAAAGAATCCATAGTGCGTATATCCAGCCTTTACCAAAGAATGCTTTCCGGTCTCCTTTCTCGGCCAGACCTTCCGATAGCACAAATAGAAAAGCTAAGTGCAGCTGATCGGCAGAAAACGTTGTACCAGTGGAATGATACCCAGGTTAATTATCCCGACAGAGACACTATACATGGATTATTTGAACAACAGGTCAGGCAGACACCTGATCGTATTGCCCTGGTTTTTGAGCAATACAGATTTAGCTATCGGGAGCTTAATCAAAAGTCCAACCGTCTTGCACGTGCGCTTTTAGATAAATATAGGGCCAGCGCCGCAGGGGCAATACAACCCAACACTCTAGTAGGATTATGTTTTCAACGTAGTGCAGATATGGTGGTTGCCATTTTGGCTGTGCTGAAAGCTGGAGCTGCCTATGTGCCAATTGCTCCAGACCTCCCTCAAGCACGTATCAAATTTATGCTGGAAGATGCCCAAGTCTCGTTAGTAATGAGTGATAAGCAGAGCTTATCGGCACTACCCGCATCTGACGCTGGCGAGTACCAGGCCCCATCAACTCTGGTAGTTGATGATGATAAGGGAATCGCCGAATATCATTACGATAATTTACCAGAAACATCAGGTAGCAATCATCTTGCCTATGTGATTTATACCTCAGGGACAACAGGTAAGCCTAAAGGCGTTTTAGTGCCACATAATGCAGTAGCAGCCTTTGCTTGTAATAATCGTTATTTGGAAGCCTCCAGGGTGACCAATATAGCCAGTTTGTCCTCCTATGCTTTTGATGGTTTTATATTTGACTTATTTTACAGTGTTCTTAATGGCTGTAGTATGCATCTCGCTACGCAGGACGTAATCCAATCTCCTATACACTTAATAAATTATCTAAATAGCCATCATATTGATTCATTTTTTATCACAACAGCATTACTGAGTGTCTTGACCAAAGAGAATCTGTTAAACGGGTTGAAGGTAAAAAATATTTTGTTTGGTGGAGAAAAGGCCAATGCAGGAACTTTTCACCAGCTAGTTAACGACCACCCTGAAATTTCGTTCACACATGTTTATGGCCCTACTGAAACGGTTGTTTTTGCTACTGCTTGTCACTTGAATACCAAGATGAGAAAACTGCCTATTGGCAGTCCACTGTATAATAAGAAATTGTATGTTTTAGATAAAAGTGGCCAGCTGTCGCCTGTCGGGACTTCCGGGGAACTATATATTGGCGGTGCAGGTATTGCTCACGGCTACCTTAATCAGAAAGAGCTGACAGCTAAGAGCTTTATTAATAATCCTTATGCCAGTGATGAAGATAGAGAAAGGGGACATGACCGGCTATATAAAACCGGGGATTTGGTTCGCTGGTTACCAGACGGAAATTTAGAGTACCTTGGGCGCATTGGTAAGCAGGTTAAGATACGGGGCTACCGGATCGAATTAGGAGAAATCGAGTCAGCCCTACATGAAATTGACGTAGTAAAACAGGCACTAGTGACTACTTTTCACCATGAAGAAAATACAATATTAGTTGCTTATATAGTACTTAAGTCAAGAGAGAAAACTTCACCGGAAACCATAAAGCAAACTCTATCCACTAATTTACCGGGATACATGGTCCCTGAAAGCTATATTTTTCTAGAAAAGTTGCCATTAACCCCTAATGGAAAACTGGATTATCGTGCGTTACCAAATCCACAATTGATCATAAATGATAACTATCTCCCTCCCCGCACCAATCTTGAACAAAATCTCTGCCTGATCTGGCAGCAGATATTGGGACTTGATCGTGTAGGTATTGCGGATGACTTTTTTCGAATCGGTGGACATTCGATCAATGCGGTACAACTCATAGCTACCATTCGCAGGGAATTAGGTATTGAACTTCCCCTAGCAACTCTGTTTGAGAAAAAAAATATTGCTGCCCTCTCCAAAGGGCTTGAGGAGAAGCCTCTACTAAGAATTCCTTCGGTAAAAGTCGGCCCTTATCCCCTGTCTTTTTCACAGGAACGTTTATTCTTTATCGAGAAATTCGACTCCGGGGCAAGTACATATCATATTCCCTACTTAGTCAGGCTCAAGCCGCAGGCATCGCTGAATAATATTGAACGGGCAATATGTGAGGTAGTACGACGTCATACTGTACTCAACAGTATCTATTACACTGACAAACATGGTGTCAGCCTACAAGAAGTTCAGCCCAGGGAGATAAAAATAAACAAGCACCAGCTTAATGATGAAGCTCAATTGAAGACTGCCCTGCTAAGGGAAAATAATCACCCTTTTGATCTAAACCATGAGGGTGCCGTCCGCTTACATATGTACCAGTTAGGAAAACAACGATACTTGTTGATTCTTTGGCATCATATTGCTTTTGATGGCTGGTCTACTGGCATTTTCATTAAAGAATTTTCACAAATCTATCATGCTATTTGTGAGGGGCAGCAAGCATCATTACCGTCGCTGGAAATTCAATATCATGATTATGCTGTTTGGCAACGAGCCCATCTCAAAGGTGAGACACTGGAAAATCTGCTGAATTACTGGCAAAAAACGTTGTCCGGTTATGAACCCTTGGCACTGCCACTAGATCATCCACGGCCGCCAAAGGCTGATCAAAGAGGTAAGCACTATCACTTTATCCTAGACAGAAATATGTCAGCGCAGTTACGCGCTTTTGCAAGAGCTGAAGGTACTACCTTATATACTCTATTACTAACTGGGTTTTATCTTTGCCTCGCAACCTTATCCGGGCAGGAAGATATTCTTGTAGGCACACCCTCAGATAATCGTCACCATGCCCAAACTCAAGACTTGATTGGATTTTTCGTGAACACTCTAGTATTGAGAGCTATTCTTGATACTAAAATGACTGTAAAGGATTTGATAGCCCAGGTGCATCAGACCGTTACTCAGGCTAAAGTGCATCAGGAACTGCCTTTTGAACGCCTGCTCGAGGCACTTGATGTTGAACGTGATGCCTCGCGCCACCCACTTTTCCAAGTCATGTTCGGCGTACAGAGCTTTGTTCAGAAAGAAAATGTTAATGAAAATTTTCCTTTTTTACCCTCTGAACTTGATGGAGAAACTTCTCTTTATTCACCGGCAATTTTCGATTTAAGTCTATTTTTAAATGATGGTAGTGAGGAAATTACTGCAACTTTTAATTATGCGATCAGCCTTTTTGATGAAAATACCATCATTCGCATTGCCAACCTGTATCAACACCTACTCACAAGCTTGTTGGCAACACCGAAGTTATGTATAGATCAGATTGACCGAGTTAGTGAAACTGAACGTCAACTAATCCTGGGTCAGTGGAATAATACTAGAATTGACTTCCCTGAGGGACAAACCTTACATGGTTTATTTGAACAGCAAGCCCTGCAAACGCCAAATAACATTTCACTGATCTTTGAACAGCAGCGGATTACTTATCGTCAACTTAATGAAAGGGCCAACCGCCTGGCCCGCATCCTATCAAAACAATATCAATCAGCCTACGGGCAATCGATAATTCCAGATACCCTTATTTCACTATATTTCGAACGCGGTATCGATATGGTCATTGCTATTTTAGCAGTACTAAAAGCCGGTGGAGCTTATTTGCCGCTTTCTCCAGATTACCCCGAGCAGCGCCTGCGTTATATCATATCTGACAGTCAATGCCCGATGATCCTGACAGGAGAGAGTATTGAGGATAAACTCCGAAAAATCATCGGTCTTGAACGTCAAGAATTCATATTCTGTGTAACCCAAGAGTTACTTCTGAATGAAGCAATAAGTGGAGAAAATTTACCTGCGCTGACATCACCATCCGACCTGGCTTATGTGATTTATACATCCGGTACCACTGGCATGCCTAAAGGTGTGATGATTGAGCATCGTAGTTGCGTAAATTTGATGCAGCATAATATACAAGCGTATGAGATTTCTTCTGATGAGTCTCTGTTATTACTGGCTAACTACACTTTTGATGCCTCAATAGAGCAAATATTTATCGCATTGCTTAGTAGTTCGCGGCTAGTAATTACCAGTCAAGCCGATATCCAGTCTTTTAGTCATCTTGAGCAGTTGATTGAGCAAGAGTCCATTACTCACCTGGATGCACCATCCAGTCTCCTACTGGCATTGGAGCTTGGGGAAAAGCATGGCTTGAAGCGAGTCATCTCGGGTGGCGAAGTGACCTCAACCAAGCTGGCCAGTGATTTGGGGGATAAACTCATTAATGTCTACGGACCTACAGAAGCGACTATCAGCAGCCATCAATATCATTGTCCACCTCAATCAGAAGACAACCAGATCCCCATAGGCAGGGCCATCGCCAATAACAAAAGTTATGTCCTCGATAAATCAGGTCAGTTATTAGGAATAGGGGCCGTTGGTGAGTTGCACATAGGCGGAGCCGGCCTTGCCCGGGGCTATTTGAACCAACCTCAACTGACAGCAGAGCGTTTTATAAAAAACCCCTTTGCCAGCGAGGAAGATAAAGCCAGAGGTTATACCAGACTTTACAAAACTGGCGATCTGGTCAGATGGTTACCCAGCGGTGAGCTAGATTATATCGGTCGCAATGACTTACAAGTCAAAATTAGAGGTTTCCGTATTGAGTTAGGTGAAGTCGAAGCGGCTTTAAATGACCTGGAAGGAGTTAAGCAAGCGGTAGTAACGGATCATGAATATCAAAATCAAAAATACTTGGCAGCCTATTTAGTACCAGATTCCGAGGAATCCAAAGATCTTGATCTATTAAAAGCTACATTAACATCGGTATTGCCCGACTATATGATTCCGACAAGCTTTAACTGGATTGATAAAGTACCTGTCAATTTAAGCGGTAAACTGGATAAAAAATCCTTGCCAACTCCCAAACTTGTTTCCCAGACTGATTATCTGGCACCACGTACGCAACTCGAACGCCAGTTATGCGAGGTTTGGCAACAAGTCTTGGGATTGGACCAGGTTGGTATCCGCGATAACTACTTTAGTATCGGAGGAGATTCAATCAAAGCCATCAGTCTTGGGGCCAAAAGTCGCCAGATAATTGGTATAGACATCCCACTAGCAATGTTATTTGCAAATCAAACAATTGAAAAATTAAGTACTTCGTTACAGCAAGACGCAGCATCAAACCAGGACGAAACTCAAGAATTTGAGATGGTCTTATAGGGATAATAAAATGAATCAATTAATCAGCAAAATAAAAACCAATCAAGTCGCAATTTGGCTGGATGGAGAACAACTGCGCCTCAACAGCAAAAAAGATTTATCGAACAGCGATCTATTAGAGTTAATCAAAGAGCAAAAATCGTCATTAACTCGCCTATTGAAATTTAATCATATTTACAGTAAAGGCGACTTTATCAATAGGATAATATTTTCCACACCCGAAGAGAAGTCTGAACTTAGTTTTGCCCAGGAAAGGTTATTATTTATTCATCAGTGGCAGCAAGGAAGTAATGCCTATCATATCCCGCACCTGATTCGACTATCCGATGATATTAACTACCCGGCATTAGTAGACGCCATTCAGTATATGGTTAGGCGCCATCCCATACTCAACACCATTTATCGCCTTCATGAAAATGGTGATGCTTACCAGCAGGTCCTTGATACCCCCTTAACTATTCGCTGTATATCAAAAAAGGACAATGCTGCTCTGTTAAATGGGCTGCAAGAAGCCATAGAGCAGGACTTTGACCTGGCCAAAGGAAGACCGTTTAGGGTTATTCGACTTGATTCTCCCCAAGGAGCTTTTGTACTTTTTGTCTGGCACCATATTGCATTTGACGGCTGGTCAGCACAGATTTTTTTTACCGAATTATCTCATGCCTATTCTTCTTACTGTCTTGGGCAGGAGCCACAGCTCGCACAGATAGACATTCGGTACAGCGATTATGCCGTATGGCAAAGAGCATTTTTACAAGGAGAAGAATTACGAAATCTAGAGAATTATTGGCTTGAGCAACTGAATGGTTACAGCTCACTTCATTTATTCACAGATAGACCACGTCCGCCCCAACTCGATTACCGTGGGCAGATTTTGAAATTTTCTTTGGATACAAAGCTTTCACACCAATTAAGACTGTTAGCCCGAGAACAGAAGACAACACTGTATAGCCTAATGCTTAGCGGTTTTTATCTGTTACTTTCGACTTTAAGCGGCCAGAAAGACTTAGTTATCGGCACACCGTCAGAAAATCGTCACCATGCACAAACTCAGGGCGTGATAGGTTTTTTTGTTAACCTATTAGCGTTAAGGGGAGAAATAGATGAGAGCTTCACAATTGCACAATGGATATATAAAGTTCATCAGCTTGTTCTAGGGGCCAAAGTTCACCAGGAGCTACCTTTTGAACGCTTAGTTAAACTGCTTAATGTGGAACGGGACCCTTCCCGTCATCCTCTGTTTCAGGTCGTATTCAGCCTAGAGAATACCTCGTCGAAGATCCGCGAAGAAGATAAAAACCTTCCATTTACTCAGCAGTCCTTAAGTGAGCTTAACCAAGGACTTTCAGATGACGAATCACAAGAGGGCATGCAGTATAATCAAGAGTATTCCCCTGCTAAATTTGATTTAAGTTTACATATTAATGACGGGCAGGTTGAACTTGACGGTTTTATTAATTTTTCTACTAGTTTATTTGACCTGCAGACAATTACTAGATTCTCCACTTTATATCAAAGGATACTGGCGGAGATAGTTGCTGATGTACAGCAACCTATTGCCGATATGGACTTGATTTGTGAACAGGAGAGGAAAACCTTGTTGGTTGACTGGGTCAAAACCACACCATGCTCCCCACAAAATTTATGTCTTCACCAATTGTTTGAAATCCAGGCTAGGTCATTTGCCGATAAACCCGCGTTAACTTTTAAGCAGCAAACGTTAAGTTATGACCAATTAAATAATAGAGCTAACCAACTCGCTTTAAAGCTCCAGGCTGATTATCAATCAGCATATGGAGAGCACCTTAAATCCGGCACGCTGATCGGTATTTTCCTCGATCATAGCATGGAAATGGTGATTAGTATTATTGCAATTCTTAAAACGGGTTGCGCATACGTACCCATCTCTCCCAATTACCCATCAAGCAGAACCTTGTATATCCTCCAGGATACTGAAGTACCCATAGTCATCACCGACAATAAATACACTGGTACCTTTACGGCACTCTCTGGCGAACTTGAGCTAACACCCGTATTAGTATTTGCAGATGCTTCTGTACCCTTAGCTGATGACGTCAGCCTCATACCTGTCAGCGATATTGAGCCTCAAGATTTGGCTTACGTAATTTATACCTCAGGTACGACAGGCAAACCTAAGGGAGTGCTACAAACTCATGAAAATGTGATGCGGCTGTTAGAAAGCACCCGGGCAGATTTGAGCTTCGATGATAACGATACCTGGGTCTTATATCACTCCTATACCTTTGACTTCAGTGTTTGGGAACTTTGGGGAGCCCTGACCACAGGCGGAAAGCTGGTAGTACCGACAACCGAAATCAAGACGGACCTTCCCGGATTCGTCCGCCTGTGTCAGCAAGAGCAAGTGACGGTGTTAAACCAAACGCCGGCTGCATTTTATGCCCTGGTTGATACATTGAGGTTCACTGGTGAACCTCTTGTATTACTTCGCTTGGTGATTTTGGGTGGGGAGAAATTAAATATTGAACAACTTAAAGAGTGGTGGAATACCAATGGTAGTAAGTCAATTAGGCTGGTAAATATGTATGGCCTCACAGAGACAACCGTGACTGCAACTTACAAAGAGCTGACAGTCGATGAAGATACCAGCCGTTCCAACATTGGGCGGCCCTTAAAACATATGAAGGCATATGTTCTCAATAGTAGATTAAAACCTTTACCTATCGGTGCCCCGGGTGAATTACATATAGGGGGAGCAGGATTGGCCAGGGAGTACCTCAATAGGGCGGAGCTCACAGCTGAAAAATTTATTAAAAATCCATTTATTTCACCAGAGGACGAGGTTAATACTCGACTTTATAAAACTGGTGATTTAGTCCGTTGGTTACCTAATGGCGAGCTGGAGTATTTAGGGCGAAATGATTCTCAAGTGAAGATCCGGGGTTATCGCATTGAATTAGGTGAAATTGAAGCTGTTCTTGCACAACATCCCAGGGTGCAGCAGGTGGCAGTAATAGACAGGTGCCAAGAAGAGAATAAGTACCTTGCTGCTTATGTGGTTCTAAGTGAAAAACAAGAATCAACTATTGATGAGTTAAAAGCTTTTGTTTCGGTTCACTTACCTGCCTATATGATACCAACAACCTTTACTTTGCTTGACGTTTTGCCGTTGACAATTAGCGGAAAACTAAATCGAAACGCACTGCCACTTCCCAATTTTACCACCGTAGCAGAATATGTTGAACCAGAAAATGAATTAGAGCGCGAGTTGTGCTTAATTTGGGAGAAGCTATTAGGTGTAGAGACCATAGGTGTACTTGACAATTTCTTTGATTTAGGCGGAGACTCAATATTGCTACTTAAAGTTTATCATCACTGTAGTCGCAGTAATATCCGAGTTTCGCCTAAATTACTTAATGAACAACCAACCATTAGGGGCTTGGCAGAAAAGATAAAATCACAATCTATACCTAACTTTTCATCCTGCACAGAAAATGAAATTGTTGACTTTTTGAAAGATTATAATGAGTTTAGAAAATTTATGACTTTCAATGGTGATAGTAATAAAACTGGTTTATTTTTGATTCCTGCGGCAGCAGGGCCAGAAACTTTTATCCCACTGGTGGAAAAGCTTGATATCGATCGTCCGGTCCAATTATTGGAAAACATACAGGTGTACAGCGGTCGACAAATTAGATTGAACCATTTGATTGATTACTATTTAGCCGTGATACGTAAAAAGCAGCCGGGTGGACCATATTTTCTGGGGGGCTACTGCGAAGGAGCCATGGTTTCTCTCGGTATTGCTCAAAAGCTGGAAGCTTTAGGGGAGCAAGTTGAAATGTTGTTTTTAATTGATCCTGTAGTAATCACCATAGAACAAACTATGATTGATACTATAAAACAAGATTCCAGATTACTCGAATGTGGCCGTTTTGAAGCGGAAATGGTTGATACATTTCTATTTTATGCCGAATATGTTAAATCACTCCAACCCTATGGCGGACCTGCGATTTTCTTTGAAGGTAGCAGTGTCTCTGATGAAGCAACCCCGACACAAACCCTTGCTTTGATCAATGACTATATTGACATTCAAGGCGTATTTAAAAAGGGCTTCTCAACACCAAAAAATGGGTTCGAAGATCTGTTATTAAATTGCGATTATATTTCTATTAAAGCCAAACACGAGCGGGTCATGATCGAAGATGAGACGCTGAATACTATAGCCATGGCAATTAACCGTAAATTATCTGCTGGACAACAAACGTATCTAGCACCAGAAGCTCAAACTACAGAAATGTAAACCTGATTTTTCCAGGGGAGGGATTCGTCTTTTACAGAGTACGAATTCCCCTAAACAGGAAATTATGATTCTGGTATAGCCTTAAAATTATGTTTAAATTCAGTCAATCTCTAAATTATTTCCAACATCTCTCTAATACTTGAATATGTTTCATTAAGTATGATTGCCCTACAACTGATATCCGCCGGGGCTTTCAGGGGTATTACAGAGTTTTTCAGGGGCTCCTTAGGATGGGTTTATGAAGCGAATAGAATTAATCCGTTTATACGGATTTCAAATGGGATGGGGTTTTTTCTCCACCTATTTAATATTGCCTATATTAACGCCTTTGTTTTTAGCTATGGGTATGTCTATGCCGCAGCTGGGGATGATACTGGCAGTCATGGGGTTGTCAGTGATGCTTTTTGAATTACCTACTGGTAGCTTGGCGGATCAGATCGGTCGGAAAAAGGTATACTTAGTCTCTTTGACAATGGCTATGACTTGTTACGTGGTGCTATTGGTTTGGCAAAGTTTCTATGGAGCCTTGGTGGCGATGTTTTTATGGGGAGCTAGCCAGGCATTATTTTCAGGATCTTTAAATGCCTGGTTTGTAGAATGCTTTAACCAAGCTGAAGGTACAATGAGCCTACAGGAGGGTTTTGCGCGTATCGCGACTCGTGCCGGACTCATCGGAGCCCTAGGTGCACTATGCTGCGCCTTGGTCGTAGGAAGTGGGGAATATTTCGGACATCATGATCTGGATCTATATCGGGGACTTATATTTTTGGCGTTGCTAAGTAGTTTACTCTTGTTCGCCTTCACCAAGACAAAGATCAGAGAGAATCGTGTATTTGATCGTTTTCGACTTTCAAATATCAGTCAAATACCCAGCCAGCTCAGTTTAGGTATTAAAGCCTGTTACTCGCCATCACTATGGCGCTTGTTGTTGACTGTTATATTACTGACTCCAATAGCCAGTGCTATCGAAAAATATTGGCCGGTACGCTTAGAGGCCTTATCAGGCGATATGTCCGTGGGCTGGCTGTACGGATTATTAATGGCAATGATCATGCTATTAGGCAGTCTGTCAGCGAGAATTACTACCTGGATGACTCAATTTTTGAACCATCAATTGGGGAAAGTACTTTTGATAGCCAGCCTGATAAAATTATCTTTAGTGATGTTACTGGCGCTGTCTGGAGATTTGTTACTGTTTGTAAGTTTATTCTTATTGTTTAATTTTAGTATCGGTCTGGGGCTTTCTGCCTCTGCCCAGTTACAACATGAAGCAGTGGAGGACGAAGTCAGGTCAACTGTTGATTCCATCTTTTCATTAACAACTCGCTTTGGCGGTGTTATTGGTTCACTGGTTTGTGGTTTTGGCGCAGCCGTAATGGGATTGAACAATACTTGGTTATTGCTAGCAGCCATGGGGCTGTGTGGCAGTTGTATATTTTTGAGCCCGGAATTTAACCCCAAAGTAATAGCCAAAGACAGGCGAATGATAGAGCAAGGTTAGCGTCCAGTCTCATCCCCCTTCGGGGGGATTACCTACTTGCAGGAAAGCGATTGAATTCCTTAGGGTGGTTATATCGTCAAAACTTCTTTCTATTTTGAACATTCCTCTATCTCACCCCAGATAACCGGTCATTCGTGGATTTAAAGATTCAGCACCCGGGCTAAACGACATCTAATATAAGCCTCATTCCATAAGCGGCATCCATGGTCGCTTTGACTACACCCATATCGCAATTCTTGGTGGCTGATACGTCGCTCTCAATAAGGTGTTGGCTAATCTGTAGAAGGAGCTGAGATGGTGTGCTTATTGAGAAAAAAAGAAAAAACGTAGGGAAGAAGCACGGCATTCAGCATTCCATTAGCATTGAGCGGCCTAATAGTGAAATAGGCAGACTTCAAATCTGCTCAGCCATATGTAGAACAAAATCTCCCCAGCCCCCATTTCACAGGATTTAACCCACTTTTTGTGCCAAAATTTAGCAGTTTCCCCGCCCAAAACCCGCAGATTGCCCCTACTCGCGCCGATTGCTAAGATGCGCGCCTGCCGCTATGGCCCGGCTTCCCCTCTGGTTCCGTATTGCAACACTGGGGCTGCCAGCAAACCGATTCTCCCAAGCGTTACCCTCGCCTATCCGCAATGCGGAGGCCCGAGGCTTTCCACAGGAAAAGCGGTACCGAGGCCAGGTGCTATTTTTAACCGCGAGCGCACCGCGACGACTCCCTGCGACTACAGGAACGAAGTTTATGACCCAACCATCGCTGCAGCAGTTGGAACAACACGACGCCTTTATCCATCGCCATATTGGCCCCGATGCCAAACAGGTAGAGGCCATGCTGGAAACCCTCGGAGTTGCCAGCCTCGAAGAGCTGATCGAGAAAACCGTGCCCGAAGCCATTCGCAAGACCGATGAGCTGGATCTGGCCGATGCGATCAATGAAGTGGAGGCCCTCGCAGAGCTAAAAGATATTGCGGCGCGCAACAAGATCTACCGTACCTTTATAGGTATGGGTTACCACGATACCATTACCCCCAATGTGATCCTGCGCAATGTGCTGGAGAACCCGGGTTGGTACACCGCCTATACCCCTTACCAGCCGGAAATTGCCCAGGGCCGCCTGGAAGGCCTGCTGAACTTCCAGCAGATGATTATGGACCTCACCGGTATGGAACTGGCCAACGCCTCCATGCTGGATGAAGGTACCGCAGCAGCTGAAGCCATGGCCATGTGTAAGCGCCAGGTC
The DNA here is from genome assembly GCF_000380565.1 of Microbulbifer variabilis ATCC 700307. GTDB lineage: Bacteria > Pseudomonadota > Gammaproteobacteria > Pseudomonadales > Cellvibrionaceae > Microbulbifer > Microbulbifer variabilis. The sequence continues at coordinate 69,758 of NZ_AQYJ01000023.1, read as the reverse complement.
AAACGCAACAAATCCAACGTCTACTTTGTGGACCAGGACTGCCACCCGCAGACCATCGCCGTCGTTAAAACCCGCGCCGAGCACTTCGGCTTCGAGGTCGTTGTAGGCGATGTGGAGAAAGATATCCCCGCCGAGCTGTTCGGCGCCCTGCTGCAATACCCCGGCAGCACCGGTCGCGTGCGCGACCTGACCGATATCATCACCAAGGTGCACGAAGCCAACGCCCTGGTAACCGTGGCCGCAGATCTGATGAGCCTGGTAGCCCTGAGAGCGCCGGGTGATATGGGTGCAGACGTAGTTGTTGGCTGTAACCAACGCTTCGGCATCCCCATGGGCTACGGTGGTCCCCACGCTGGTTTCTTCGCCTTCCGCGAAGCTTACAAGCGCTCCGCACCGGGTCGTATTATCGGCGTTTCCGTCGACAGCAAAGGCAAGCGTGCCCTGCGCATGGCCATGCAAACCCGCGAACAGCATATTCGCCGCGAGAAAGCCAACTCCAACATCTGTACTTCCCAGGTGCTGTTGGCGGTAATGAGCGCTTTCTATGCGATTTACCACGGCCCTGAAGGCCTGAAAACCATCGCTGCCCGCATCCAGCGCCTGGCAGATATTCTCGCTTCCGCCCTACAGCAGGAAGGCTTCAATCTGGCCCACGACAGTTGGTTCGATACCCTGAATGTCACCGTTGGCGCCAAGCAGGAAGAGATTTACCAGCGTGCCCTGGCCGCTGAGATCAACCTGCGTAAAATTGGTGAAGACGCCCTGGGTGTGAGCCTGAGTGAGACCGCCACCCTGCAGGATGTGTCCGACCTGATCAATGCCTTTATCGGCACCGAACACAGCATCGATCTGCATACTCTGGACAGCGAAATTGCCAGCAAGGGCTCTCTGGGTGTACCCGCCGCCCTGGCGCGCGATACCGAATTCCTAACTCACCCAGTGTTCAACACCTACCACTCCGAGACCGAGATGCTGCGCTACCTCAAGTCTCTGGAAGCCAAGGATATCGCCCTGAATCACTCCATGATTCCCCTGGGCTCCTGCACCATGAAATTGAATGCCACAGCCGAGATGATCCCGGTCACCTGGCCCGAGTTCGGCAAGCTGCACCCCTTCGCACCCGTAGATCAAGCGGAAGGCTACGCGGAAATGTTCCGCCAGCTCCAGCAGATGCTGTCCGCCTGTACCGGTTACGATGCGGTGAGCCTGCAGCCCAACGCCGGTTCCCAGGGCGAATACGCTGGCCTGGTTGCTATCAAGAAGTACTTCGAAGCGAAGGGCGAAACCCAGCGCGACATCTGCCTGATTCCCGCCTCTGCCCACGGCACCAACCCGGCTTCCGCCATGATGGTGAGCATGAAAGTGGTTGTGGTTACCTGTGATGATAAAGGCAATGTGGATATCGAAGACCTGAAAGCCAAAATCGAAGAGCATGGCGACCGCGTTGCCGCACTAATGGTCACCTACCCATCTACCCACGGGGTATTTGAGGAAGGTATCCGTGAAGTTTGCGACCTGGTACACCAGGCTGGCGGCCAGGTTTATATCGACGGCGCCAACATGAACGCCTTGATCGGCGTAGCGGCTCCGGGCCAGTTCGGTGGTGACGTATCCCATCTGAACTTGCACAAAACTTTCTGTATCCCTCACGGTGGTGGCGGCCCCGGTATGGGTCCGATCGCTGTTGGCGAACATCTGAAGCCCTACCTGGCAGCCCACCCGGTGACTGAAGTACCGGAAACCAACCTGGATAACGGCACCATCTCCGCTGCTCCCTGGGGCTCCGCCAGTATCCTGCCGATCAGCTGGATGTATATCCGCATGATGGGTAAGCAGGGTATGAAGCAGGCTACCGAGATGGCAATCCTGAACGCCAACTACGTAGCCAAGAAGCTGGGTGAGCACTACTCACTGCTCTACACCGGCACCAATGGCTTTGTTGCCCACGAGTGCTTGGTTGACCTGCGCCCCCTCAAGGAGGCCAGCGGTATCACTGAAGAGGATATCGCCAAGCGCCTGATGGACTTTGGCTTCCACTCCCCCACCATGTCCTTCCCGGTAGCCGGCACCCTGATGATCGAGCCTACCGAAAGCGAATCCAAGGGTGAGCTGGATCGCTTTATCGAAGCGATGGCAACAATTCGCCAGGAAGTGGAAGATGTAACCAGCGGTAAATATTCTTCTGAGGACAACCCGCTGCACAACGCCCCTCACACCCTTGAGGACGTGATGAGCGAAGAGTGGACCCACAGCTACTCCCGCGATATCGCTGCGCGGCCGGCAGCGTGGTTAAAAGAACACAAGGTGTGGCCGGCTGCTAACCGTATCGACAACGTATACGGCGACCGCAACCTGATCTGCTCCTGCCCTCCGATCGAGAGCTACGCCGAGTAAAATCCAACACTCTCACAGGTGGATTTAAAAGCGGGCTATATGCCCGCTTTTCTATATCATTAAGCACAATCAAAAATTACTAATCTATAAAGCTACACGAAAAGGAGTCGAAGTGAAGAAAACTGTGATCGGTCTATCCTTCCTGGCTATATCAAGTCCATCATTAGCAAGCGTAGCTATGCCCAGCTACCAGATTCCAGAAACTGTTGGTGTTCTACCCGATGGGAGGCTGGAAATTAATTTTCCGCAAGCTTTTAATTCCGCATGTACAGATGGAAGTGGCAAACGTATTTATATTGAAGTAGGGAACTCCCAAGGCGTAACTCACGAGTCCATTAAACAAATTCAAAGTGTAGTTCTAGCTGCTCATGCTGCTCGAATACCAATTAAGTTTTGGTATGATCGGCCAAACAATGGGGCCATCTGTGAGGGAGGCAAGGTAGTAATGGCTTCGTAAAGTTGTTTCTAAGTACTGAGTAGGGGAAGCACTGCTGTTACCAACGTAAAAAGATATCAGGCTACCCCCGCTTGACTCAAAGAAATGAAAATTGACCCAACATAGTAATTTTAGAATAAATACCAGAGTCAATAATTGAGTACACCTTTTTCACTCCCTTGAACTACTTTTCAATCTCCATTTTTTTTAAGACCTACCCCGCTTCATCGACTAATGCCAATTCCCACGGGGCTCTCAGCCAGGGTTTATATAATCACTTAAGGCAATTAGGGATCTCTGAAGTACCTGGCCATACTGTAGAAAGATAGCTGCTAGAATCTTTAGTCACATTAAAAATCATAGTGCCGCCACCAAGATTATTATTCTCATTACACGATGCTAAAGCGCTCGCTGCAGAAGCAGTATTCAACACAGTAGAAGCGCCAACACCCAACTTGGATCTATCGACCCCCAAATTTAAGTAATTCTGAATTCGTGAAGTACAGCTTGAGCCCAACCAATAGCTCATCTCCCAACCATAAGTTAATTGGTCGCCCAGTTTCTTCCCATTCCATTCAGCCTGAAAAGCATCGGTATCACTCCAAAGTGCTTTAGAAATAATTTTGTTAGGCATCTTCTCTCGTAATGCACTAGTCACTTTTACCAAGGAGTCAGAATAGGTTTGGCTGCACTGCGAGTACTCATCATCAATATCAATACCATCCAACCCATATTGATCCACGGCATCTTTGAGCTGCTGCGCGAAGTCATCAGCGGACTGCTCATCGGCAAAACAGGACCAACCTGCATTTTGGTGATTTCCGAGAACGCTGAGTACCACCTTCGTACCCTTGTTTTGTAAATCTTGCACTGTACTCAAATTGTTATTGAGCAGGTCTGACACTTGATCATTGAAATGCAAAACAGCTTTCTGTCCATCGTAATTAATATTTGCCGCGAAGATAACAGCTATATCGAACAACTGACTACCATCGCTCTCTGTAAAGCAGCCCGCATTGCCCAGGTTATTACTGTTAACCTCTATGTAGGCAACTTTCGGAGCAGATCCACTTTCCTGGGGAGTATCAGATTTACACAGTGTTGAGCCCAGCTCACGTATTTCATTCTTGCGTGAACCACACCCATATCCACTGCCATCCATGGAGGCATTATCGGCAAGGTTTGCAATTTCCCAGTCCCCCAGAACCGAACACAGCTCATCTTTATAAATTTGCGCCTCAAGATAGGTAACCGGGTCTGCATCGGATGAACAACTGCTTCCACTCACAACATGTGGTGCTGAAGGTTGTGATTTACAAAGAGCTTTAGTTAGTTGGCGACCGTCACTCCCTGAGAGCTGACAATTTGCTCCAACATTTTCAATTGAAGCACCATTTGATAAACCCACCAGATCACCATTATCGAGCAAAGCGCAAAACTCATCAGGATAATTAAGAGCCTCGGAGTAACTCACCGCTATCATATCAGATGGACAAACCTCTGAGTTAACCACTTCAACATCCGCATGTGCACTGGCATGAAAGAGTGCTATGGCGCAAGCAATTTGAATTGCCCTTAGACTTTGTTGCTTCATTTTAAAAACCTATTTTTATTATCAATTTTTATAGATAGGCGACCTCAAAAATCATCAGCCACCAAACTGAAATATAACCAATAACCTGACACAAATAAACTATTTAAATAGGGAGGTTATAGCGATCACAATCGAATCATACTTACCTGATAGTACAGGCCTTACCTATGATTCATTTATTTAAATACCAAAATTCCAAACGCACAAAATTATTAAAATAATAGCCTTTTATAATTTACAAACTTATAAATAAAAAAGGAGCGTGGAATTTATATTCCACGCCCAAAACTACGATCAAGAGAGATTAAAACTTATAATTAGCACCAACATATAAACGACGCCCAGAGTAGCCATTGTAAGCCAGCCGATTTTCCTGCTTCCAGTACTGCTCCACAACTTCCTCTGTCAAGTTAATAATAGAGGCAGTAATATTAAAGTTATCAGTGAAGGTATAGGTTGCGTTCAGGTCTAATTGACCATAATCTTTGTCATAGATAGGGTAATCCTTATGTATACTTACAACCCTGTCATCCACCCAATTATAAGAGGCACGAACACCAAACTTTTCGTTTTCATAGAATGCAGATACATTATATTGGTGCCTTGCGGTACCAGGTATCTCAGAGTCCATTGACTTACCATTGCGAATAATTGTGGAAGTGCCGGTATCAGTGAATGTGTAGTTGGCCATAAGACCGAAGCCGCTTTCGAAAGCATGTTGTGCAAACAACTCCACCCCTCTCGACGTTGAATGTCCTCCCCCTATCTGAGTGCTCATATCCACTTCAATAGGGCCATTACAACAATCGTGCTCACGCTCAACGACTTCATTCACTGCAATTGGAAGATTGACGATATCTTTATCAAATAAAGTTATACCCAATGCAGAGCCTTCGGCATAATACCACTCCAGTCCCGAATCAAACTGCGTGGATATCATGGGTTCTAAGTCGGTATTTGCAGCTGTTCCACTTCCTCGACCAGTCCATTCATCCTTAGAAATAATATTAACTGGTGGACCATAAGTTTCTGCCTGCCCCAGAAAAGCGTAACTCACCCTTGACATGGCTCTAGAGGCTGTAAATCGTGCTACCAGATTATCAGTTAGATCCCAAGCAATATTCAAACTTGGCAGAAACTCATCTGTGGTATTACTACGTGAATTACCAATAACTTCATCTGATTCCATTCCGGAAATATCGTCATACGTTTCCGTAGATAATTTTGTGCTGACATAGCGAACCCCAAAATTACCGCGGAAGTCTCGCCATGCAAAATCTGCTTGCGCATAGGTTGAGAATATTTCTTCATCGATCGTATATGTGCCAGATAGCACAGGTACAACAGCGAGATCGAAGTTTCCACTTACATAGTCCATCAAGGCATCAATATCAAATGCCAGGAAATCAATAGCACCAGTATTACCTGCACTATTATCTACAACTTTATTACTAAGTAGAGTAGAAGTATCTGGGTGGAAATCAGGATTGTGGAACCACTGAGAACCGGATAGCCAGCCTCGATAACCACCATTATCTGCAATACCGTCATCCCATACAAAAATATTTCTATAGGATCTAGCCTCATGATCCCTATACTTTGTGCCCACATAAAACTTATTAACAATTCCCCAGTTAGTATCAAATGCTAAATCTAACTGGTAGTAACTCTCTTCGTCGCTATTTTCTATAGCATCTGAACCAAACCAGTCATAATAGGGATAAGCTTCAGTATCTATAGTGAGATCTGTGGAAACTTCATAACTGGGCTTACCGTCTGCAATTGACCAAAGCCAGCTATCTACTGAGCCGTAGCGAGCATCCATATTGGCGTATGTGGATTCAGAAGTTCCTCCCTCTGCCTCTGTATGCCCTAAATTTATAGTTGCAGTATAAAAGTCACCCTCATAGATGACTTCAAAATCATAAGTATTGGATTCTGATGCACCCCTGGTTTTATAACCAGTCAGCTGGGGAGACAACAAACCACGGTATACATCTACACCACCATTTACATCCCCATCCCCCCAGTTATTTTCATTAAGATTACCATTATCATTAAACCCATAGGAGACAACCGTATCCCCATCCACCTCTATACCATAGTAAGCATCATCAAACTGATTCCACTCCGCAAATGTTAGTCTTTGGGTATTGCTGTCATAACCAAACTTGGAACCAAAATAATTAAAACCAAGCTCCAAACGCTCAGTCGGTCGCCACTGAATAGCAAGTTGGTATCCATCACGGGTTCGGTCTTGAGTCGAGTTGGTAATATGTAGCGCTCGGGGCGCCCATACATCGTTGTAAACTTCACCGGTGGTCTGGTCAACAAGGGGCGGCATTTCTGCATCTTCATTAGTATCTGAGTGCAAACGCCAGTAATCAGCATAGTTATTAATTCCAGTTACAGTGCGATCCTGGCTGGTATACCCCACTAAAATACCAAATGTCTCGCTTTCATTTTTCCAGGAGTAGAAAGCGTTATATTGTGGTTCCCACTCTTCAGTGGTATCTGAGTAAGTTGCCTCTGTGCCGATTACCCCTTGCCCAGCATCTAAATCAAGAGGTTTGTGGCTATGGAGGATAACGGTACCACCCACTCCACCTTCATCAATTCTAGCCTCGGGGCTTTTATAAACCTCTGCCCGACTAATCATGCTGGCAGGAAGTAATAAATAGTTAAAATTTCGGGAAGGAGCTTCGCTACCGGAAGTGGCAATATAGTTTCCATTCAACTGAGTAAGCGTCCACTCAGGACTGGTTCCCCGAATACTAACCGTACTACCTTCACCACCACTGCGGTCAATAGTTATACCTGGCACACGCTGAAGAGAATCTGCAACATTCTTATCTGGGAACTTACCAATATCCTCTGCAGTAATGGCATCTACTACAGCAAGGGAATCTCTTTTTATTTCAAGGTTCCTGATAGCACTCTCAAGGATTCCAATTACTTCAACTTCTTCTAATCTCTCATCAGAATCGGAAGTATCTTCCGCGATCGCCATGCTACTAACGACCAGCGAGATAGCAGCAACCATAGACTTCCGCGTGAAGCCCCTGCTCCAAGTATTAACCATTTTTCGGCTATTCTTTTTCAATATTTTCATAGCATCCCAACTTTCTTTTTTTTCTCTCACTGGTTCAAAATCGCCAGCCCCACTGGAGGGCTGGCATAAAACTGTCAGGGGACCCTAAACCCCAAAAAGACAGTTCATTTGTTGAGCTCTAAAACCCTAAAAAAAAACCCTGATGAAGAGGTAATCAATACTGGGACACTAATGAAACGAAATCGGCGTTTTGGATTTTAAGAGAAAAATAAGCAGTCATAGAAAGCCAAATATCAACCAGCTAACTACCTGTTTTTAGAGGTAAAAACCTATGTCAAACTTAGGTATAGAATTTCCGGAAATGAATGAAATGGGCGGCTATCAACTCATCAGGAGAGGATAACGCAGTATTCTCTCCAGAGTCGCTGAGGGTACTCAGCTTAATTGATCTTTATATATTGGACTGAACTTCATCACGATAATTTGCTGGAAGCTGTCCAAACATGCCTTTGAAGTGTCTACTGAAGTAACTATGCGACGTAAATCCCACTCGATAAGCAATTTCAGATATTGGGCTTTGCGTTTCCACTAACATACGGCGAGAGTTCTCTAATCTGACTTCCCGAACAAATTGCATAGGTGTTTTATCCAGATATTTTTTGAAACGCCGCTCTAATGCACTCACCGATAAACTCGCGGCCTCTGCCAAATCTTCCACTGCAATTGGCTGGCTATAGTTATTTTTTATGTATTCAACTGGCCTTTTAAGTTTGTCCATTCTAGAGAGAGTCTTAACTGTCTCTTTAAGATCTCGAGCTACGCCATAGGTACCTATGATTTCTCCACTGGCACTCTTTAAGGGGCGTTTTGATGTCGTAAACCAAACTAACTCGCCTGTTTTACCAATATTCAATTCCAGCCGATCTGTAATCGTCTCTCCTGCCATCACCCTTTTATCATCACGCATATAGTTTTTAGCGAGATAAGAAGGGGAGAAGTCCATATCTGAGCGGCCTACTACCTGATGCAAGGATCTGCATCCGACATGCTCAATAAACTCCCGGTTACAATGAACCACATAGCCGGATTCATCTTTTACCCAAAAAATAATATCTGATATAAGATCAAATACTGCAATGATCTGCTGAGTAGAGACTTGCTCTAAAATTGATTCGTACTTCATTATTCTTATCTACATTTTTAGTACTAACCGAAACCCATGCTTTACTACTGACTAAAAAGCCCTCTTTAAACAATAAACCTAATCTGGAGAACGAAAGTCAGAAAAAGCACTAAAACGCTCCTTCTCTACACTCCCCACGCACTTCACCACCATACTCTGAAATAGTACGTTCAATCTCAAAATACCCTTGCGTACAAAAACCTGTTTCCAACATCTTTTGTTCAAGGGCCCAATCAAAGTAACTTTCAACTCGACGAGTCGAACCCACTTTTCTCACTGACTCATTTTGCGTTCGCCGCTGAGGGCTGGTATTCGCCACAACAGGCGCAGGTATATCACGTCGCTCTCGATTTATGCTGAATGTAAAACGCTTGGCGCCATTGGGGGCGATCTCAGTTTGAAAAGACTCCACCATCCCGGGAATAGGCCCATGGTTAGAACAAGCTGAAAGCAACAAAAAAAATAATAGACCTGTTATTGTTCTCTGTCTGAGTGGAAATTTGTCAATCCGGGTACTATTCATTCCCATTCTGTCCTCTGAATTTATACACCATTTCAGCTAAAAGGCCTCTCAGCCCCCTTTTTCATCTCTTATTTAAACACTACGGTTTTATTCCCATGGATAAATACCCGCTCCTGCAACACCAATTGCAGGGCCCGGGAAAGTACTAGCTTTTCAACATCTCTACCGGCATCTGCCATAGATTCTGCGGAGTAAGCATGGTCTACATGAATGACATCCTGCTCAATAATCGGCCCTTCATCCAGGTCATCAGTAACAAAATGCGCTGTGGCTCCAATGATCTTCACACCACGTTCATAGGCCTGCTGGTAGGGCTTTGCTCCAATAAAGGCAGGTAGGAAGGAGTGGTGAATATTGATGATGCGACCGCTATAGCGGGCTACAAAATCAGAAGTGAGTACACGCATATATTTGGCCAGTACCAGGTAATCCGGGTTGTACTCATCTACCAACGCAGCAACCTGTAGCTCATGTGCCACACGATCCATCCCTTCCGCAGGCACGCAATGGAAGGGAATATCAAACTTTTGTACCAGGCTCGCCAGATCAGGGTGGTTACCGATCACTGCTGTGATTTCCACATCCAAAGCACCTGAATAGCATTTCATCAGTATATCCCCCAAGCAGTGAGGCTCACGGGTAACCATCAGCACCAGGCGTTTCTTACGCTCTGTCGAAACCAGGCGCCGCTCAGCACCTTGAGGTAGGGCCATATCCAGATCTTCCAGGAAAGTTGCATCATTGAAGATCCCTTCAAGGGCGGTACGCATAAAGAAGCGCCCCTGTTCCCGGTCTACAAACTCGTCATTCTTGATGATATTGAGCTGGTGCTTGTAGCAAATGTTGGTAATCTTCGCGATCAGCCCCTTATCATCAGGGCAGTCAGTCAGCAGTATCTTCTTTTCCATGGTCAAATTTCAGGCCAAATATCCAGAGTCCAGACTATACACTATGCCGACTTTACGATTCAGCGATCCATTTTGGGGAGAACATGGATAAAAACCTTTACGCCGATCATATGGCCACCCTGTGCCGCCGCTACGACGAAATCCTCGAGCAGAGCGGGTTTGATACCCTCAACGTATTCAGTGGCGCTCCCAAGGTACAGTTCCTGGACGATAACTATTACCCGTTTAAGGTGAATCCCCACTTTAAGGCACTGGTTCCCATTACCGACAACCCCCACAGCTGGGTTATCTATCAGCGCGGACAAAAGCCAAAGCTTTTGTTCTACCGTCCAGTAGACTTTTGGCACTATGTACCGCCGGCACCCCAGACCTTCTGGAGCGATTTCTACGATATCGAGCTACTGAGCAAGCCGGCCGATGCCCAGGCGTTCCTGAGCCCAGAGAATGCTGCTTTTATCGGTAAGAGCGAAAAGCTGCAAGGCTGGTCACTGGGGGAGGAAAATCCGGAGCTTCTGATCAACCGCTTGCACTGGGCCCGCGCTTATAAAACGCCTTATGAGGTCGCCTGCCTGCGTGAGGCGAACCGTATTGCGGTCAATGGGCACCGCGCCGCCGAGCAGGCTTTCCGCAGTGGCGCCAGTGAATTTGAAATCAACCAGGCCTACCTGGGCGCTGCTGGCCAGGGCGAGAACCGTATGCCCTACGGCAATATTGTTGCCCTGAATGAACACGCTGCAATCCTGCACTACACCCACCTGTCTACTGAACGCCTGCCTGAGTCGCAATTGAAAAGCTTCCTGATCGATGCGGGTGCCGACTGCAATGGCTACTGCTCCGATATCACCCGCACTTATGCTTATGCCGATAACGAGTTCGCAGAGCTGGTAACGGCTATGGATGAAAAACAGTTGCAGCTGGTGGACGGCCTCAAACCTGGCCTGCCCTACCCGGAACTGCATCGCCAGTGCCACTTAAGCGTGGGGGAGCTGTTGGCCCAATTTGGCATTATCAAAACCTCTGCCGAGAGTGCTGTGGAATCCGGCTTAACTCGCCCATTCCTGCCACACGGTCTGGGTCACTTCCTCGGCCTCCAGGTACACGATGTCGGCGGTCACCAGACCGGCCCCGATGGAGGCACGACACCCCCACCGGCCGAATACCCATTCCTGCGTACCAGCCGAACTATCGAGGAGAACCAGGTATTTACCATCGAGCCGGGACTCTACTTTATCGACAGCTTATTGGGAGAGCTGAAAGACTCAGACCTCGCTGCCGAGGTTAACTGGGATAAGGTCGACAGCTTCCGCCCCTACGGCGGCGTGCGTATTGAAGACAATATTGTTGTACACGCATCCGGTAACGAGAACCTTTCTCGCACCCCTTAGTTCATAGACTAAAGCAATACTGTGAGAGTGCTTACAAGTAAGCGCTCTCGCAATACCTTTACCTTACTCCGAAAGTTAAAACATTAAAGAACGCCCTACCGCTCCCGCTTTTCCTCTCGCCGCTTGCGCCCCTAAGCTGCTTGCCCCCTCACCGAAAAGAAGCCAAAGTCCATCACCGGTATTACAACAAGAAAAGGGACAGTTCATGAGAAAAAAAACACTGACAACGCTTATCGCAGCCACAGTTCTAGCCGCAGCCAATAGCGCTTATGCAAAATCAATCGAGTATATTTTTTACGATAAAGAGGGCATTGCGGGCTCAGAAATTATTCACCAGGATGGAACAAAGGTATCTGGTGAATTAAAGCTCGGCTGGAATAACCGCCGCCTAAACCTCAAGGAGAGCTTCACTATCGGTGAGGCGGCAATGCCCGAGCAATTATCCATTGAAGGGATCAGCCCATTTGGTGCTCCAGTCAGCGAAGAATTTTCCCTGGAAAATGGTGTCGCTCGCTGGAAAGGTTCCGATGAGCACGGCAGCGCAAAAACTTCCGAAGCCCAATTTTATATTCCCAAGAACAGCACCCTTGCCGTACAGGCGCAATTGGTAAAAGCACTGATTGCCGATGCAGATCAATATATTGATTTACTGCCGCAAGGACAAGCACGCCTCCATAAGCTTGATAAAGTTACCCTGCAGCAAGGCGAGAAAAAGAAAACGGTCCACCTTTATGGCGTAAGCGGCCTGGGCTTTACCCCAGATCTCGCCTGGTATGATGACAATGGGGATTTATTTGCCTCCGATGAGGGGGGATGGTTCGCCATCCTGCGCAAAGGCTGGGATAAATCTCACCTCGAAGAACTGAAAACCCGGCAAGTCGCAGCCGCAGACCAGTACCTGCAAGGTATTGCCAAGAAACATACCCACACATCAATCCAACCCATCCTGATCAGCAACGTCAACCTGGTTGATGTTGAATCTGGCAAACTACAGAGAAAGCACCATGTTCTGATCAAAGATGGAAAGATCGCAAAAATCAGTAAAAAACCGATCAAAGCCAACGGGGCAACCACCATTGATGCCCGTAACCATACGCTGATCCCCGGCCTCTGGGATATGCACGCCCACTTATCCCCTACCGATGGTGTTCTGAATATGGCCGCTGGCATTGTTAATGTTCGCGACATCGGTAATACCCATGAAAGTATCATGCGTATTGAAGGGATGTTTGAGTCAGAGCAAATCATTGGCGGCGACCTATTCCGCGCGGGCTTTATGGACCGGGAAAGCGAAAATGCCATGCGTATGGGCAAGACTGCAGACAGCCTGGAAGAAGCCAAGGATATTGTCGAATGGTACGCGGATCGCGGCTATCAGCAAATTAAAACCTACAGCTCAATGGAGCCCGAGTGGATCGCTCCCTTAGCCAAGCATATCCACGAAAATGGTATGCGTTTATCCGGCCATATCCCTGCATTTATGACCGCCGAGGAAGCCGTGGACGCGGGCTTTGATGAAATTCAGCATATCAATATGCTGTTCCTGAATTTTATGGGCAAGATAGATACCCGTAAAAGACTGCGCTTTACAGAAATCGGGGAGCACGCCCACGAGCTGGATCTGGATAGCAAAGAAGTGGCTACTTTCCTGGATAAGCTAGCCAAGAAAGGCACTGTCGTAGACGCAACCACCACCGTATTCAGCTCGATGTTACTGCGCCAACCGGGCAAAGTAGATCCTGAATTTGCCGATATTACCGACCACCTTCCAGTGAATATCCAGCGCGCTTTTGTTGGGGCCGAACTGGATGTGAAGCCGGAACACCGGGATGACTACGACCTTTCAGCGGAAGCCCTGCTGGCCATGATGCTCAAACTACACGAGCATAAGGTCACTATGGTCGCGGGCTCCGATGGCATCCCCGGATTTACCCTGTTACGTGAACTGGAACTCTATGCCAAAGCCGGTATTCCCAATATTGATGTGCTACGCACAGCCACCCTGGTACCGGCGCAGGTTATGGGGGCCGACGAGTACACTGGCAGTATTGCGGTGGGGAAAAATGCAGACCTGGTTTTACTGGAGGGAAATCCTCTCGAGGATATTACCGCGCTGCGTCGCACCGCACTGGTGCTCGAGGGGCAGAATATGTATCGCCCGGATGAGCTTTACACAGCTTTGGGTATTAAACCTTTCCACCCTTCAGTGCCATTTGAATTAAATAACACTACTACAGTAGCCGCCAAGTCCCAGTAAGCGAAAAAAACAGTAGCGGAAAAAACAGAAAAGAAAAAACCGGCAATCCAAATGATTGCCGGTTTTTCTACTTATAAATTGACTAAGCCAGTTCTGTACGCACAGTACGCGCAGCCTCTACCATATTCAGCAAGGATGACCCCACCTCAGCCCAGTTACGGGTTTTAAGGCCGCAATCCGGATTTACCCAAAGTCTCTCAACTGGCACCACCTGTGCAATTTTCTTAAGCCGCTCCACCAGCTCACCCCTATCCGGCACATTGGGAGAGTGAATATCGTAAATGCCAGGTCCAATTTCATTGGGGTAACCACCAGCCTTGTCGGCAAAAGCGCTGAGCAGGCGCAGGTCAGATCTCGCAGATTCAATAGTAATCACATCCGCATCAAGGGAAACAATCGCATCCATAATTGCATTGAAATTGCTGTAACACATATGAGTATGGATTTGCGTTTCCGCTTTCACTTCACTGCAGGTATAGCGGAAACAACCCACCGCCCACGAGAAGTAATCTGCATGTTCTGATTCTCTCAGGGGCACCCCTTCGCGCAGAGCCGGCTCATCTATCTGAATAATACCGATACCCGCCGACTCCAGGTCCAGAACCTCCTCACGCAAAGCCCTGGCAATTTGCAGGCAGCTCTCACTGCGGTGAATATCCTCTCGCGGGAAGGACCAGTTGAGAATCGTTACCGGGCCAGTCAACATGCCTTTTACAGGTTTTTTGGTAAGGCTCTGTGCGTAGCTGCTCCACTCCACAGTTATTGCCTGGGGCCGGGAAATATCCCCAAAAATAACTGGCGGTTTTACACAGCGGGAACCATAACTCTGCACCCAACCATTGCCGGTATGCACAAATCCATCAAGCTGTTCACCAAAGTACTCAACCATGTCATTGCGCTCCGCTTCACCGTGAACCAGAACATCCAAGCCAAGAATTTCCTGCCGCCGGATCGCTTCAGCAATCTCCGCGCGCAAATGCTCCAGATAATCTTTTTCACTGATTTCACTATTGCGATACTGGCGGCGAACCTTGCGCAGTAGATCAGTCTGTGGGAATGAACCGATAGTCGTTGTAGGCAGCAGTGGTAATTGCCAGCGCTCAGCCTGCACGGAAACACGCTCCAGGTAACCCTGTTCACGCCATGTATCCCGTAGCTGTTGGGCAACTGAACCGCTTTTATCACCGCTCTTCAACTCGGTTACGGTCGTACTTACCTCTTGATCTAGAAGACTTTGCAGGTGCACCAGCTCATCCAGTTTTTGGCGAGCGTAGGCAAGTTTTTGCTTTTGCTCCACGGGCAGGGAGATTTCAGTATCCAGGTCTACCGGGCTGTGTAGCAACGAACAACTGGCTGAGATCCAAAAGCGGTCACCCAGCTTTTCCGCCATTGGCTTCAGGACACGCTGCCATTTATCCAGATCTGCACGCCAGATGTTACGTCCGTTCACCACACCCGCAGAAAGTACCTGCTTATCACCAAGGAGATCGCGGGCGGTATTTAATTCTTCAGGCGCTCGTATACAGTCAAGATGCACACCATCCACTGGCAGAGAGAAAGCCAGCTGTAGATTTTCCCGCAGTGGGGAAAAGTAAGTTGCCAGGAGTAAATTCAGGCTGCCAGAATCCGCGCCAATCCCCTTGTATGCACCAATAAATACAGAGCGCCATTCTTCTGGCAAGTCCAAACCCAGGATTGGTTCATCGAGCTGTACCCACTCCACACCGAGATCAGCCAGCTGCGAAAACAACTGTGTGTAACACGGCAACAAACTCGGCAACAGTGCCAAAGCGCTATCAACGCCTCTTCCCAACCATAGGTAGGTTAAGGGACCCATTACTACCGGCTTTACTTTATGCCCCTGAACCTGAGCTTCACGCACTTCATCCAACAACCATTCACTATCCAGGGAGAAGGCCTGTTGATCAGTAAACTCCGGTACCAGGTAGTGGTAGTTAGTATCAAACCACTTGGTCATGGCACTGGCCGCAACCGGCTGCCCAGAGGGAGCTCGCCCCCGCGCCAAACGAAAGTACTGATCCAGTTTGTTCTCCGCGGCACCTTCAGAAAAACGATCGCCCACCACACCAAACATCAAAGAGTGATTCAGTACCTGGTCATACCAGGCAAAATCTCCCACTGTCACCCAATCCAGACCGGCATCACTCTGTGCCTGCCAGTTGCTACGACGTATTTCCTCTCCCTCCTGCAAGAGTTGCTGCTGGGAAATTTCCCCACGCCAGTATGCCTCCTGGGCCTTCTTTAACTCACGATTGGCCCCGATACGGGGATAGCCAAGAATATGTGTCTGCGCCATGTCTCTGTTACCAAGTCCATTCCTGTGAGGGAGCATCGCTCCGTGTATACGGTTGTTCGCGGTAAATCGCCGGTTCCAGATCCCGTCACACACTCCGCGATAATTCAGACTTGATTGTGTCGGCACAGTGTTATTCAATCAATTTCATATTTTTTGCGGTTAACATGAATAAATTTAAAGATGATTGAGCTGCGCCAACTACGTGCCCTTTGCACCCTAAGGGAGACCGGCAGCCTGGTCCGAGCCGCTGAGAGGCTGCATCTAACCCAGTCGGCACTATCCCATTTATTCCGGGAAATGGAGGAGCGCCACGACCAGCCGTTATTTGTGCGCAAATCCCGCCCGCTACGCTTTACCAGCGCAGGACTGCGTCTGTTACAGCTCGCTGACGACATACTGCCGCGGGTGGCCGTCGCACAGCGCGACCTGGCCCGGCTCGCTTCAGGCCAGTCTGGCCGTCTCAATATCGCCATTGAATGCCACAGCTGTTATCAGTGGCTGATGCCAACCCTAAATACCTACCGCGACGACTGGCCCGAAGTAGAGCTGGACCTCTGTAGTGGATTTCACTTCGCACCGCTACCGGCACTAGTTCGCGGCGATCTGGATCTCGTGGTCACCTCCAACCCTGATTCAGAGCTGAAAGGTATCCACTACTACCCTCTGTTCAGCTTCGAGATGTGCTTGGCGCTCAGCCGTAACCACCCCTTATTACAAAATGGCAAGCGGCGCTGGGTCACCCCCAATGACCTGGACGGAGAAATACAGATCACCTATCCCGTGGAGCGGGAGCGCCTGGATATATTCCAACATTTCCTCGACCCGGCAGGTGTTGAACCCGCAGATGTGCGTACGGCAGAATTGACGGTTATGATGGTGCAACTGGTGGCCAGTGGCCGTGGTGTCTGTGCCCTACCCGACTGGGCCCTACACGAATACCTACAAAAAGGATTTATTGCGCAATTGCGCTTGGGGGAAAAGGGCCTCTGGAGCACCCTCTACGCAGCGGTGCGAGAGGAAATACTGGAGCAGGCTTACTTGGCTGACTTCCTTCAAACAGCGCGGGATACCTGTTTTTCCCACTTGAAGGGCATTCGCGCTGCCACTGGGGATAAAAACCGACAGGCCGAATTAACCACAGAGACATAACGGGAGCGGGTGCACACACTCGCCACAATTGATAAGCCTCTTCTCGGGCATTGTTTTTACAGGAGATTTACCTATGTCAACATCGAACGAAGGCTGGAATTCAGTCAGCAAGGGCTTGCACTGGTTATTTGTGATTCTACTGCTGGCCGTATGGGGCGCTGTAGAGCTACACGAGTTCTTCGACCGGGAGGACCCCATGCGCGGCTGGTTTGTACGCCTGCACTTCTCGTTGGGTGTTGCTGTACTGATGCTGCTGGCTATTCGCCTTTACTGGCGTGCACGTCACAAGCGCCCGGAAATTCAGGGAACTACTTGGCAGAAGGCCGTTTCCAAACTGACACACGGCGCCCTTTACCTGGTCTTGTTGGCAATGCCGGTATCCGGAATTGCCATGCGCCAGCTGTTTGGCCGGGATACTGAATTTTTTGGTCTCTTCGCATTGCCACGCCTGCTAGAGAAAAACCCCGACCTGGGCAAGCAGCTCGCCTTCCTTCACAAAGACGTTCTATGGCCGGCGCTGTTGATATTGGTTGGCCTGCATATTGCCGCCGCCCTGTGGCATCACTTTGTGAAGCGCGATACCACCCTGACCCGTATGCTGCCGCAGCGCTAGCACCAGAGAGTAGAAAAAGCGATAAACTAAAATGGTTTATCAAATAAAAAACGGCGCCTTCGGCGCCGTTTTTTATAGGGGCTATATTACTCCCCGCTATTCTCCCGCTTGAACTTGGGCTTTCCTTTTGGCTTATCTTTCGACTTACCCTTGGGTTTACCTTTCGGTTTACCCTTGGGCTTTGAGCTCGCCTCATCAAAGCGTGATATCTTCATCGGCTTTCCAGACACACGCACTTTTTTCAGGTGCTGGAAGACTTCTTTTGGCATTCCTTCAGGCAGGTCCACCGTAGTGAAATCCGGGTAGATCTCAATACGACCAATGTAGGAACTATCCAGCTCCACTTCATTGGCAATTGCGCCAACAATACTGCCAGGCCTTACACCATGTTCGCGTCCGATTTCGATACGGTAGCGCTCCAGGCCTTCGTCCGGTGCCGGCAATTTGCGGTCTTTCTCATAACCACCTCGCTTGCGGCCGCGCGCCCCTTCGAAGTCATCATCGCGCTCGCGTCGTTCTCTGCGCTGCTTGGGCTCCTGCTCTTTGATCAACAAAGGCTGATCGCCCTGAGCCATCGCAGCCAGCGCCGCGGCTACATCCAGTGGGTCCACTTCATTTTGTGCCAGGAATTCCTCTACCAGCTGGCGGTAGGGAGCCAGATCAGTTTGGCCTTCCAATGTTGCGGTAATACGTTCGCGGAAACGCTGCATACGAGCACTGTTAACCGCCGCCGCGCTTGGCAACTCCAGCTTTTCAATCGGCTTTTTGGTGGCCTTCTCAATAATTCGCAGCATGCGACGCTCACGCGGTGCCACAAACAGGATGGCATCACCTTCACGGCCTGCGCGACCAGTACGGCCAATACGGTGGATATAGGCTTCGGTATCGTAGGGGATGTCGTAATTGATCACATGGCTGATACGCTTCACATCCAAGCCTCGCGCCGCCACATCAGTGGCCACTACGATATCGAGCTTGCCATTCTTGAGCTTATCGATCACCGCCTCACGCAGGTTCTGTGCCATATCTCCATTCAATGCTGCACTGGCGAAGCCACGCGCCGCCAGCTTATCCGCGAGCTCCACAGTGCTGTTCTTGGTGCGCACAAAAATAATTGTGGCATCCACTGGCTCAGCTTCCAGAATGCGGGTCAGTGCATCCAGCTTGTGAAGACCACCCACTGGCCAGTAACGCTGGCGAATAGTCTCAGCAGTCTCGGTCTTAACCCGAATTTTGACTTCTACCGGCTCCTGCAGGTGCTCTCGGGCGATACGGGCAATCTCTTTGGGCATGGTCGCAGAGAAAAGGGCAATCTGGCGCTCTTCGGGAATTTGTTCCAATACCCATTGCACGTCATCAATAAAGCCCATGCGCAGCATTTCATCGGCTTCATCCAGTACCAGTGTACGTAAGTTGGAGAGGTCCAGAGAACCGCGGCGCATATGGTCCATCACCCGACCTGGAGTTCCCACTATTAACTGTACTCCGCGCTTCAGCTGCTGTATCTGTCCACGGTAGTCTGCACCACCGTAAATCGGTGCTACATGAAAGCCTTTAAGTTTGCCTGCATAGGCCTGGCAAGCTTCTGCCACCTGGATTGCCAGTTCACGGGTCGGCGCCAATACCAGCGCCTGGGGGCGCCGGTCACTCAAATCTAACTGGGAAAGCAGCGGCAGCGCAAAAGCAGCTGTTTTGCCGGTACCAGTTTGTGCCTGGCCCAGTACATCGCGGCCCTCCATTAAGGAAGGGATAGTCTGCGCCTGAATTGGGGACGGAGTCTCATAACCAAGCTTTTCAATGGCATTGAGGATTTCAGGCGGCAGGCCCAGCTGGTCGAAGCCGGCCGGTTTAGGGGTATCGGTCATTTCGGAATTCACTTGAAGCCAAAGTCCCTATCGAGGGACCGGAGCGGCGGGTCAAAAGGCCGCGCAGTCTAACAGGTTAGTCGATTTAGATCAGCCTATTTTTTAAACAAAGGGTGACCAGTGCAACTGAAAGCCTTTAGGAGATGCCGTATTAGGCTGAGAAGGAGCAGGGAGTTGGGAGCACCCATGCTTTATACGGCATCTGTACTACAGGTTTCGACGGAAACAGGTCCCTGTGCTGCTAATACGGCAACTGATTGTAAGTGCTTTATCACTCCGTCTATTGTCTTATCAATGCCTTTGGAGAAGCTACCGTCAATCTGGGTTTGCTCGTAAAGATAGGTATGGAAACGCTGAAAATATGTAAAGTCTACTTTCTCGGGTGATGACCAGAAGCTGGCTAACTGACCTTGATGGGTTAATCCGGGGATATCGTAAAGTGCACGACCAAGCACCTTGGTAGGAACTTTATGCAGCAATGCTGAAATACCCACCGTACTATTGATTGTCACAACCCCCCTGGCATGATCGAGCAGAGTGGGTAGGTGTAAATCGTGGCAGTAGATAACCCTTCCGACAATACTGTACCGCTCGGCCAACACATCAATCAGCTTCTGGTAATGGCAAAAGCCTCTATCCATAGGGTGATGTTTGATAACAACCACTGTGCCCTCTGGAGCATTCTGGGCAAAGGACTTCAGCACTACATCGATGGCGTTTTCTATAGAAAGAAGGTCGGAATGCCTCCTAAGCTGAAAATCATCTCGGGTCTGCAGGGGAAACAGGAAAAACTGCTGACTCAGATTTGAAGTTAACCGATCAGTCAGCTTATGCTCCGTAATCTTGTAAAGTCCCTTGCGAACAAAGCTGCGAAGCCAGTTAGTACCCTCCTCCAGCCAATCACGACTGCGGTGATGCCGGTAATAAGGGAATTCTGACTGTCCAAAACGCATTGCCAAGTAATATTCGATCGCAAAAAGTGCTCTATGCCAGAACGTTTGCCCTACGGGAAGCCCTTTCTGGCGTCCATTAGGTTCGTACTGGTTAATTATCTCCTCAGACCAATCCCTCTGGGAGAAAGCATTTACTCCTCCCCACTCCAGAGTTACGAAATCTGGGCGCAAGTATCCCTCTTCGAATACACAAAAAGGGATTTGAAGTGATGAACAGATTTCTCTTGCCGTGGCGTGGTAACGTCGGCAATCGCCATAGACAAAGACCGCCTCAGCCTCCTTGTCTAACAGGTATTGGCGAAAAAAGAATGGCCAGTCATCCTCGCTACCGGCGAAATCTTCCTGGAAATCCGCCCACGCAAAAAAGCGATCACCGCCGTTAAAGTTGATTTTATGGGTGATCACACCATGTTGGGATAGCCTTTTCGCCACCCTGGCGAAAAATGGACCATGAGGCCCCTGTAGAAATACTGCAACAGACATAAATTGATCTACCCCTGAGTATCAATAAGCTGGCGCAATACAACTTGTCGGTAGGCAAGTGTAGGAGGAGAGAACAGAAACTTGCCTACGCATTTCGATACCACAAAACCTAAGTTAGTCAACAACCCACAGTGAGGTATTATCTCATCTAAAGTCAAGCTCCTAAAGCCTCCTCTAACTCCGCAATACCGCTCTCTACAGATCAGTGACAAGCCAAGGCCTATACATTGAACCTTTCTTAATAGCTATTTACAAAGACAGCGTCTGTATTAGTGGAAATTGAGAGTCGATTAATTTAGGCCTTTACCTATTTTCATAGACGCAAATAAATCTATCGCCCGCCAATTGCCAGTGCCCGGAGAAAAAGCATCTTATATCAAGAAAAAAAATATGCCATCACACACAAATACAGCGCATGTGTCCCTTCAAAGTAGACTAACAGTCCAGATATAACCGCACCCTGTTTTTTACCCAACAAATTTTTATCACTGCGCACAGCCGTACGTCATCGGTGACCAGTTTAGTGCAGCTCAAAGACTAGATGCAGCGCAGTTGCAATCGTTTGCAGCTTGAATTGAATAAAACATCTTCCCCTTAAATAAAATCACTGCCAAAACTCAGAAAAGCGAAAAACCATTAAATACAAAACCACTGATCAACTCTTTTTGCAAAGCAAAACTCTATGACTCGCCTCAATCTTTAAGACAGCATTGATAGCAACCATAAGCGAGACAGATAATCCCAGGAAAACTTAAGAATAAAGTTACCTTCAACAACAAAACAGGACTCGCAACTAGAGAAAAGGGCATTAACTTAAAAAAGATGAAGCAATTCCTGAAAAGAACCCAAATACCGTAAATCCCACTCAAAATTAGACTGTAATTAGAAAATAATGCGATTATTTAAAGGTGCGAGATCAACATCAAGAAAACACAAAACCAAATAACCTAAATGAAAATATATTTCACAAAGACCTGTATTACATATCTTCTAAGGTAGAAGTCTACGCCTAGCCAACAACCGCTTAAACTAATAACGCAAAAATTTACTCCGATACCAACAGAAAAACTTAAAGAAAATATTATTTCGGGCACTCAAATTTCGTTCAGACTCTAACAGCTCAACTGTTGTCTCTGCGTCTATATACTCCCCAGTATTTCTATCCACATATACCGGATAAAGCAATAAAGTAGCCGCAATTAGTTGATCCAGACTTAAGTGGCGCTGCCTACGAGACTTCAGTTCAAATAAGTCTTTTTTACTCATCTCCCTGTTTTCTATAAGTTTATCATTTGTGAGACCCCAGCCTGCATAAAAAGGCAGGCCATAGGTTACCACCCTTACCCCGCGCATCAGAGCCTCAAAGCCGCTCAGTGAACTGAGTGTATGTACTTCATCTACATTTTCTAATAAAAAAGAAAAATCACCCTGCTCTACTATTAAATCAAACAAAGACTCAGCACCTGCCGGCAGCGCTCCCAGTCGAGCTCCGGCTACCACATCCGGGTGGGGTTTATACACAATATATGCCCCTGGATTATCGCGCCTTACTCTTTCAAGCAATGAAAAATTACTTTTTAATTTTGGTGAGCCATAGGCAATGGATGCATCACTTTCGACTTGACCAGGAATCAGGATCACTTTCTTATCTGAGGAAATACCTAAACTGGATATTGGCTTACAAACACTTAAATTGTATTTAGTTAAGCGTTTTCTGATCAGCGATTTTTGTAGCTTTCTGGCCCTATTTAATAATGACTCTGGAAAAACCCCAAAATTTAACAGCGCCTCAAGATCACTTGGTTGCTCCGCATCAAAATAGATACCACGAGAGTCAAAAACCAGCGACTTTGGCGAAATTAAATCTGCTCCCAAACCAACAGAGCGTAAGAAACCATCCTCTACCCTCCATAAATTTAAGTTTGAGCGCTTACATTCCTCCTTTAATTCACTCGACGCTCGACTTGCCCAAACCAGGATATTGGTACCGATATCCAGATTTCTTGCTTCGCTATACCTTTTAGAGAATTTCACCCTATCCTTATTTCCAAGGAAATCAGGAATAAATCGACGCTTCCAAGCTGAAAACCCAATGCCCTGCCACTGTCCCCGAAACCGGTTCCACTGTCTTTTTTGTTCCGCAATGAGTCCAACAGTATCCTCAAATTCACACTTCTGTCTTGTGTAGGGATTTATATATCGACAATAGCGCAGGTAAGCAGCGTCGAAAATCTCCGCCAAAGTACGCTTGATTCCACGGCGTTCTGAGCTTTGGCGATCCTTGGTCAAGCCCCAACCAGCATAAAAAGGCATACCAAAACAATGCACTTCTTTACCAGCAATTAGTGCATCAAAGCCCAGCTGGCTACTTACCACATAGACCTTTTCAACTCGATCAAAGATTGCCCAAGGAGAAATATCCTGGGTAAGTATCTTACAGCCTTTTTCCTCCGCCAGCTCTTCCAGATATCCGCGTTTCTTTCCCGCAATAACATCTGGATGAATTTTTACTAATATTTCAGCCCTAGGATTTTCACAGATGGCGCTTTCCAACATTTGCTGGAAATGTTTTGTTGAAGCTAATCCTCCACTAACAGATTTGTCGCCATAGGTTTGGTCAACTACCAACACATAAGCGCGACTGTCCGGTAATTCCAGGGGAGTATCATCAGCAGAGTTGTATTTACAAAGTCTATAGCTTCGTAAAAGCCGGAGCCCTGCTTCTGCTCGCTCTATCTCTTCTGCCGAACAAGCAGATTCTCCGATCAAGGACTCAAGATCACTTGGGCGGGAGGCATCGTAATAAATACCTGTCTGATCAACAATTAAGCTGTGGGGTTCAGCGCCCTCAACCCCCAGACCCAGTGATCGCAAAAATCCATCTTCAATACAGGAATAAGGTAAATTTGAGCGAACGGCTATACGTTGCGCCTTAACCGCAGTAGCCTTAAGACCCCAACCAACCATATGGGTAACAGACTTACCTGGTTTTGACAGCACATACTGACAGGGAGCCCCTAGAAAATGCTCCAGGTTGCGCAATCGGCTAAGGCCCAGCGAACAATATCCGATTACAGACATTGTCGAGCCCCACTTAATAACTTCTCACGTAATTGTTTATCATCCGCTAAATGTAAAATGCCATCTACCCAGGCCGAAGTCTCCATAGGCACCAACAAACCATTTTCCTGATGACGAATCACCCTGCCATAAATATCCCCATTCGCATATATTCCTACAGCACCAGCCCGTGTAATATCAAAAAACTTAGTGTAAGACCGGGCTTTATTAAATGGAGTGTCTAGCAACGGTGCCAAACCTATAGTTCGCCCTGGCCTTTGCAACATGGATAGATAGGTTGACCATTTCATAGGATGTATTACTTTTACTCTTGACATCCCTCGAAACAGGTTATTTACACGCCCATCACCGATAACTTCGAAATTCAAACTTGAATTTCTTTGCAATACTTTCTGAATTATTGGGACCAACCAGCGAATTTCTTCAATATGCGATGCAGAACCATGATAGAAAACTGTTAGAGGTTGACCTCCACTACAATCTATCTGCTGCGCCTGTAATAACTGTGGAGACCATTCCTGATACTTGCTCTGTAAATATGGCGTTGAGACCAACAGACCTGCCCCTATGGACTTCAGCCAACCTTGTCGTGACCAACTATAACGAAAAATCTTTAGTTGATAGCGGAGGGGCAAGCCAACAAAGGCAGACCAATCAAATAAATCGTCATCAATAAATAAATAAATTTCTGACAATTTACTAAGATTTTTATGGATAAGAGACTGCCATGATCTGGGGATATAACGTACAAATATCAATCCCAGGCCCTCAAGCTCATCACCACTAAGAACTTCCGAAAAAGACAACCGCTGTACTTGTGCCCTTTTCTTCCGCAAATAAGGAATAACAAAATAATCCGTAGAGGGGTTTGGGCCCTCTTCAACGATCAACCAGCGGTTCGCATTATCCAATTCAGTTCTCAAAAGCTTCAATTCTCAAAGGGAAATACGATTGGCAATAATGTTAGGACAGTCAAAGAGTATGCAATGGTGAGAGGTAAACCCGCACGCAGGAAGTCCCTTAAGTGATACCCACCCAAGTTTTGCACTATCAGATTGGTCTGGTAGCCAAATGGAGTCAAAAAACTTGCGCTGGCCCCATAGGCCACGGCCATTACAAAAGGCACCCAACTCACCCCAAAACTCTCTGCCAAACTCCAGGCAAGGGGGAAAGTAAGCGCGGCGGCTGCATTATTCGTCATCAGTTCGGTTAGGACTAAGGTCAGTAAAAATATACCCACCAGACCAGCCAACGGTCCCCACCCAGCAAGCATACTCCTCAAACCACCAGCCAGCGTGTCCGCCAAGCCACTAACAGCAAAGGCCTCTGCAAGTACCAAGGCACAGGCAATAATTAACCATATCTGGAAAGGGAAGCGTCGCTGCATCTCAGTAGTCGATACGATACCCAGCCCTATCATGCCACCCAGCAATACCACCAGCCCTTTCAGCAACGAAAAATAGCCGAGCGCCGCACCGGAAACTACGGCAGCAAAACCAAGGCCCAGCAGCCAGTTATCCCGCCGTGAAAGTTCACGCCGTACTTCAGTACCGCTTATCACATAAAAGTTCTTATCGATATTTAAGTGATGCTTGAAATCCGCTCCCACTGCCAGCAGCAGCGCATCTCCCGCGCGCAGCTCTATCTCCCCCAGCTTCCCTGACAACCGTTCACCGCCACGGCGCATAGCAACTACAGCAGCGTCGAAACGAGTACGAAAGTTGCACCCCTTTAGGGTTTGGCCAAGGATACTGGAACTGGGCGTTACCACCACCTCGGTGAGATTCAGGTCCAACTTCTCATCTTCCAGAGCGAAAAGGCGTAACCCCTCAATATCCTGTAAACGTCCCAGATCTCGGACATCACCACTAAAAATCAGCTTATCCCCACAACGGAGCACCTCTGAAGGTGCCACTGGACTTATGATTTGATTACCACGAACAATTTCGATCAAGTAGAGGGTCTCCAGCTGGCGCAAGCGGTTCTGTTCAACGCTCTTGCCATCCAGGGGTGAATCTGCCACTACCTCTGCTTCCAGCAGATATTCAGTCACCGGCTCCTCAGTTACCGCCCCTTCAGGTAAAAGGCGATTACACAACAACAACACTGCCAGCCCCACTAAGGTTGCGGCCAATCCTACTGGCAAAAAAGTGAAGAACTCCAGGCCTTGCAGGCCACGGTCCAGCACGAAACTATTAACAATCAGGTTGGTAGAAGTGCCTATCAAGGTCAGGGTTCCACCGAGAATAGCGGCATAGGAAAGTGGTAATAGCAGCTTTGCTGCCGGTAAACGGCGTTGTCCTTTGACGCTGGACGCCAAAGCTGCCACCACAGCAGTATTGTTGAGAAAAGCTGAACTTAGCGCTGTTGCAGTAGTTAAGCGCAGAAGGCTGATCCTCAGGGAGCCATTGATCAACCCTTCTGAAAGAGCCCGCAACCAACGGGCCTTCTCCAACCCCACCGATACCAGTAATAAAATTATCAATGTCACCAAACCCGGGTTAGCCCCCTTCTGTAACACCGACTCCGCAGGTACCAATCCGGTCAAAAAACAGGCTCCTGCAGCTGAAGCAAAGACCAGAGAAGGGCGGAAACGTGTGAAAATCAGGGAACCGATTACCAGGGTAAAGATACCCGCAACAAAAAATTGGGAAAGTGTCATAAGATCAGGGCACCGCTCTGGTTACCGATACGAGAGTTTGTTTTATTGCAGGCCTGGGGCAACAACAGATTATGCCAAAACTGATCCGGTTATGCTGCCCGCCCAAAGCTTCCTATATAGTTATGCCCGTAAGCCCCCAGCCTTACCGCCAAGCGCAACAGAAGAGCATCCATACGCGCCACTTTCTTAATATGGCAAGCTGGCAAATGCAAAGAAGTCCCCATTAGAATAAATCAGCGAATATAGCTAAGGTGCCTTACTACTTCAGATTTATGCCAATGAGAAGTCCTCATGCACAAGCGTCAGATTAGGATTATAAGCTGGATCAGTATCTAACAACTCTCCCCAACGATTGCGCATATACTGCGCCTCACGCTGCGCACGGCGGCGTTTAGCCAAGGTATTGTCGGCGCCTCGAGAAACTGATTCATGATGGTAGAGTTCCGCATAAGGTGTCCACAGATTACGATAACCCGCTTCGCGCACCTTGAGACATAAATCCACATCATTAAAAGCCACCGCCAAATTAGCACTGTCCAACCCCCCCACTTCCACGAATACCGCTTTACGTATCAGAAGACACGCGGCTGTCACTGCTGAAAGGTTTTGCACTAAGTGCAGGCGCGAAAAATAACCGTATTCATTACGGTTGAAATACTTGTGGGAATGGCCTGCGACACCTCCAATCCCGAGAATCACTCCACCGTGCTGGATAGTATCATTGGAGTAGTAAAGTTTTGCGCCCACACAGCCGATTTCAGGCCGCTGCGCCTGGCTTACCATCTCTGTCAGCCAGCCCCTGTTGATAGGCTCGATGTCGTTATTCACCAACCCTATAATCTCACCCCTGGCCAGCTCAGCGCCAAAATTATTAATCGCAGAGTAATTGAATGGGTGGTCCCAACGATGCACTGAAACCCTTGTATTAGAAGTACTAATCTCCTTCAGAAAGCGCAATGTTGCCTCGCAACGGCTCTGATTATCCAAAATCAGCACCTCATAATTCGGATAATCTGTTCTGGACAGAATCGCCTCTACACAGGGCTTAAGAATCTCCAGGCCATCCCGAGTTGGAATCAGTAAACTCACCAAAGGAGCAGGCTGAGGAATAGTCCAGTGCACCCGATAGCTGTTTGGTGCTGTACCCGGCTCTGCCATAGCTTGCAACCCTTCACTTTCAAAATAATCAGTCACAGCCTTTAAGCCCGCCTTGACTGCATAACTTTTGGCGTCGCCCTCCTGGGCGGTGGAACCATTGATCGCTCGCCAGTGGTATAGTATTTCCGGAATATGTACGACATTACCAGCATTCAGATAGGGCGAACAACGCAGGAGCAAATCGTGATCCTGACTGCCCTCAACCCCCAAGCGGAAGCCTCCTACCCGTGCCACTAGAGATGCCCTTAGCACCGTCAAATGGCAAATATAATTTTGTGACAATAGAAGATCAGGATTCCAATCCGGCTTGAAGTGCGGATCAAAACGCTCACCCAAATGATCAATTTTGTCTTCATCACTATAAAGCAATTGAGCTTGCGGTTTCTTCCGAATCTCCTCTGCCACTCTTTGTAGGGCGTGCGGCGCCAGAGTATCATCATGGTCCAGTAAAGCGATATATTCGCCCTTTACCAAATTTAAAGCGCTATTACTAGCCGCTGAAATATGTCCATTACTTTTCCGGAATTCCACTTGGATGCGTGCATCTTTGGCTTGGTATTCCTTCAAGCAAGCCTTAACCTGTGGTTCCGAAGACGCATCGTCGGCAATACAAAGCTGCCAATTGCCGTAACTTTGTGCTAGTACCGAGTCAACGCAAGCGCACAATAGCTTTAAATCAGTATTGTAAGTAGGGACAACAATTGAAATCAGGGGGCCTGTATTTGTATTTAGGGAAAACCCCTTATCCGCAGATTCGAGGCGTTTGAGCTCAACGGTTCTGATCCACTCATTATAATCGCGAGACTGACGTCTCTTAATAAAAGTTCTCCCGTAGTGTTCTAACGCCAAATCACGCCAACAACAATTCCTTTCTAAGGCTTCCTCGCGAATGCTCCGCAACACATTCGCTTTTCCCAAGTTACGAAACTTAAAGTGCATATTGTTGAGACGCTGAGCCAAGCGATCATAAGCAAACTGGGGCAAAAGTCTGACTAAGTTAAAACGCTTTACTGAAAATAGCCCCACAGATTCCATGGGGTCAAAACGTACTGCCTGTGGTCGAGCAGAAAGGTATACCAGACGCTTGGTGACTTTACCGGATTTAATAGGAATAAAAATGCTGTCAGATTCACTTAAACCAGCCCCATAATCAAAGTAGATCTTTGAATCTATAGAAGACTGATTATACTTCAAAGCAATTTCCACCATATACCATCCGGCACTGGGCATCCGTCCCTTTACCAAAAATTGCGGATCTTTTCCCTCAGAATACCAGTCAAAATTCATCGAAGCATCACTGGCCCGACTAATAGCAAGTGCAGGCTTAAGCCTGGAGATCAAATCAATACGAAACAGGGACTTCAAAAATCTAAACACCAGTATTAAATCCCGCTATTTAATTGTGCACTTTACCGTGCTTGTTATGCGTACCGGAATAACCTTACTTTCAAGTTTAGCTACTTGTTTCAATGCCATATCCGGCCATATATAAGGTTTCTTCCTAAGCGCTAATATCCAACTTAAAGTTAACCTTCGCTTCAACAGTCGTACCGTATATATACGCCTCAATTTTATCTTCGCTGGTGATAACCTTCTTGGGTTTAAAACTGAAGCCACATTGTAGCCTTTTGGAAAGCCCCTTACGTACAACATCGGGGCGCGCCCGACTCAAATCGACAAGGTGTTCTACGCCATTGACCAACAAGCGAATCTTTACTGGACAATCAGACTCTGTAACAGCCCAACCGGTAATCAGCTCAGGCTTAACATCAACAAACGCTTTCCCGTAACAGAGGAATGGGGTTTCTGCACCAATACGATCCCTCAGGGCTGCAACGCCTGCCTTGACGTCATCAACATAGCAGAGCAGTGCCTTATCTCTCTCATCATTTAAATCGTGCGCCTTAAAGTAAGCCTCACCCTTTTTTCTCTCTGCACTGCCAGCTCCAGAGCCTTTATGCTCCTTTTTCATAACATGCTCATGACGGGACTTAACCACATAATGATTAACTCTTATCCCATCATAGAGAACCTTGCTCGTCTTGGGCTCACACGGACTGCCATTCTCAAAGACCGTTGGTTGAAGATTCCCTGAATAATAACGTCCAGATTTAAGGATACATTCATGAACATGCATCCTCTCTACCATAGAGGGCTTTAAGATCGTCTTGATATGTCGATTGAAATCATGATCTTGTTTTGAAGCATATGTAAAACGCTCAATTACCAAGCCCTCATCCTTGAATTTATGACCGGACGACCCAAAGTTTCGCCAATTGAGTGCCAGAGCACCAGCATCCTCTAGTGCATAAAAACCAGATAAAATATCCTTTAAATTACTGCCATTTGTGCTGACAAGAAATTCATCGGCATCAATAAAACACAAAAGGTCAACTTCGTTACCGAACCGATGCAACATATTATTATAAGCAGGCATCTGTGGACCACCGGTACCAACTCTGGGGAAATAAACCCTTTTTATCACACCTAGGCTGTCCAGTGCTTCCAATAACTGTGAGGATCCATCATCACTGACATTATCAGCAATATAAAAGGCATCAACACCTATCAACTGGTGATAGACAATCCATTCCAGAATATACTCATATTCATTTTTAAAAATCGCAGCGATTCCAAACTTCATTCGCGCTCCAAAAAACCATCTTTAGTCAACTATTCTAAAAAAGTTTCGAAAGTGGTCACTATTAAAATAACGTATAATCTAACAGGAGTGACAATCAGAAAAGTGCAGGCACACATTATCTCAGTCGTAGCACCAATCACACTAACAGCTGGTCCGGTGATCATGTCTGTAAAAAGAAGCCTGCATTTTTGAACAGCCAGTAAATTTTTTTATCTTGCTTCCATCATCGTTTTCAATATCAAATAGAAGGAAGTTCTCACGCCCATAAAAATACTGAAGCACATTTGAATGATGCTTGTACCACTCGTACTTCCAACGATCTATAACGCCTTCACGGTTACACGAGTAGATTTGTTCAAAACGCCGCAAGTAACTTCCATCACCGTGATTAAGGCGACTCTTTATCCATTTATCCACAGGGCGTGTATTTAATATAAAAAGAGAACCTGGGTACTGTCGGTCCAGTTCCTGATAGTATTTTTCGAAGGCATATAGGCACCGACTTGAAACCAGCTCCATATCGCTAAAGAAATCGAAATCTTCATATCCACTCAGCAATGGCCGTCCATGTAGATAGTTATCCTCAATCTGTAAAGCCAAGTTCCCATGATCCCAGTGAATAGCTTTATAGCCATTGCGCAAGAAAAAGTGGTTCAGGCTTGTCGTACCACACTTATTAAAGCCAATCTGAAATACTTTCATGCTAAAAATCTAAA
The DNA here is from genome assembly GCF_000380565.1 of Microbulbifer variabilis ATCC 700307. Classification (GTDB taxonomy): domain Bacteria; phylum Pseudomonadota; class Gammaproteobacteria; order Pseudomonadales; family Cellvibrionaceae; genus Microbulbifer; species Microbulbifer variabilis. Next base: position 38,385 of record NZ_AQYJ01000023.1, on the reverse strand, counting down.
AAACTTGTTTATTCAATGCCGAGCTAACTTAACGCTGTCAACACAGTGCATAGTGAGACGTTCGCGAGATTCTCTATTTTCTTCTGCTATTTTCAAGAAAATATCGCTAGCGCCATTTTCATCTACTTATTGGTAGCAACAGCGCCATAGCCATGGGGGTTTTTACTCTGCCACCGCCAAGTATCGGCCATCATCTGCTCCAACCCCAGATTTGCAACCCACCCCAATTCACATTTTGCCTTGGAAGCATCAGCCCAAAAAGCTGGCAGGTCGCCTGCACGACGTGGTGACAGCCGATAGGGAACTGTTACACCTGAAGCCCGTTCAAAAGCTCGAACTATTTCCAGTACAGAAGTGCCCCGACCGGTCCCAAGGTTAAATGCTTCTGCGCCTGACTTATCTGCCAGCCACTCCAAGGCTCGAACGTGCCCTATCGCCAAATCCACTACATGAAGGTAATCCCGCAGACAGGTGCCATCCGGTGTGGGGTAGTCATCGCCAAATATCGATAACTCGTTGCGCTTACCCACTGCAACCTGGGCGATATAAGGTAGCAGGTTGTTAGGTATTCCCTGAGGATCTTCTCCAATCAATCCAGAAGGATGCGCACCAACAGGATTAAAATATCGAAGGAGTGCCACAGAAAGCTCTGGGTTCGCAGCGGCCGCATCCCGTAAAACCTGCTCTACCATCCATTTACTGGTGCCATATGGGTTACTGGTGCGACCAGTTTGTAGAGTTTCCACATAAGGCACAGGGGCCTCACTACCATAAACAGTGGCGGAAGAGCTGAACACCAGCTGCTTAACTCCAAACGCCTGCATAGCCTCCAGTATTACCAGACTGCCACTAACATTACTCTGGTAGTAGTCGATCGGCTTCTGTGAAGATTCACCTACTGCCTTCAGTCCGGCAAAATGAATTACGGCATGAATCACATTCTCAGTAAAAATTTGGTCTAGCAGTTTGCGGTTTCTAATATCACCACGATAGAAGCGAACCGGTTTGCCGCTAATCGCCTGTACTCTTTGTAAAGCTACTTCGGAGCTATTGCACAGACTATCGATAACTACAGCCTCAAACCCAGCCTCTTGTAATGCCACCAGGGTGTGAGAGCCAATGTAACCCGCGCCACCGGTAACCAATATCCGTCTACCCATCGTTTCGCTATTCTCAATCATGCAACAGCATCCTCTGGAAGCTGGATCTGACTATCGGAAGCCATATCCCCAGATAGCATCAACGTATTCAAATAAGCCCGGTAATCTTCTGCTAAATCTGGATGGCGCAATCCGTATTCAACATTTGCCTTTAGATAGCCCAACTTAGAGCCACAATCATGACTCTTGCCGACCATACGATAAGCCTCAACTGTTTCCTGTGTCATCAACTCTGCAATAGCATCAGTAAGCTGAATTTCGTTACTGGCACCTGGTAATGTCTGCTCAAGTAAGGGCCATAGCATGCGTGACAATACATAGCGTCCAACCACTGCTAAATTCGATGGCGCTTCAGCTGCAGGAGGTTTTTCCACAATGGCTGTCATTGGCTGCGAGGCATTTGGAGACAACGCTGCTCCCTGACAATCCGCCACGCCATATTTATGCACTTCTTCTTCCGGAACCGGCTCAACCATCACCTGACTAACACCAATCCGATTGAATCGCGATAACATTTGCGCCAAATTATCCCGACAGAGATTAGAAGCTGCATCATCGATAATGACGTCCGGAAGTAACACCGCAAAATCCTCATCACCCACCAATGGTCGGGCGCATAAGATAGCATGCCCCAACCCCTTCGCCTCACCCTGGCGTACATGCATGATAGTAACGTCTTTCGGGCAGATGGACCGAACCTCATCCAATAGCTGTCGTTTGACCCTGGCCTCTAGGGTAGCCTCCAACTCAAAACTGGTATCGAAATGGTTTTCGATAGAGTTCTTACTGGAATGGGTAACCAACACAATATGTTTTATCCCAGCGGCAACCGCCTCATTGACCACATACTGAATAAGCGGTTTATCGACGATAGGCAGCATTTCTTTGGGAATAGCCTTGGTGGCCGGCAGCATACGGGTTCCCAAGCCGGCAACAGGTAAAATTGCTTTCATAAAATCTTATCTATCTGGAGACTACAAAGCTATTCTTAGCGCTCAATAAAGAACCATAAATATCAGAAAAGCCTTTGGTTTCATTTCCATAGTCTTCACTAGATTTTGCATAACGATACATAAAAAATGGGCGAGCCTCATTGTCGCATGTTACTTTCGACAAGTATCTTTCTACATTGCCAGTAAAAACAACATCCGGCCTATATAAATTATACATTTCAGTATGAAAATAAGGTGTTCTCAGAAACAGAATCTCATTAAAATAATAAGCAAGGATGGACAACATAGATCTAAAAAAAGAATCACCAAAAATCAAAAGGCGCTTATTTGTTATAGATTTTTCGTTGATATAAATATCAACAATTCCATTATTCCCGCCCTTGACACCATTACTGAGATATCTTGCACCTTTTGGGGAAGAAATAACTTCAACATCGTCCGGACCAAGGCCCAACTTAACTGACAAATCCCCTTGCGTTCGAGCAGTCTTAATATTTTCTGCAAGGATCTTTCTATGGTCTTCGAAAGAAATCTCCTCTAAAGTCTCCTTTAAGAGCAAATAGGAAACCAACCTTTTCCCATACATATTCATATGAGTATCATACTTAAGATATGGTTTTTCAACCAATCCCCGAAGCTCGGAGACAGGGTAAATAACAGAGTTATCCCATTTTTTCTCCATGTAATAAGAAAAAAGGCCATCAACTTTTCCCAATGGAAAATCTTTATATTGAACAACATGTTTATCTGGAAAAACTACATGCTTAAAAGCACAGCCAGCTTTAGCACAATAACTCGCCCTAGCTGCGATATTAGCCCAGAAGCTCTCAATAGATTCAAGGTCTACAACCTTATCACCTAAGATATATTCCAAGGGATTATGATTGCCTTTCGCAAGAAAAAGCTCATCATTATTCCCTACCAATACACCATTTTCTACATTTATTGAATCCAAAATGATCACCAATTCAATATGTGAAAGATCTTAAGGTCAACCAACGAATTCACGTAATTCTCTCGAAATGGGAACACCATAACTATCAAGTAAAACTTGGTAGCTAGCCGCCAAATAGCGGCGGTTCTGATCATAGTTTCGACCAGAAAACTCACATTTTTCGATTATTTTATGAACTTGTCCTCCGGTGAAATCATCCCAATCACACCTAGGGAGCATCATAATATCAACCAATTCATTTGTTCTTGAGTCATGGGATACAAAAAATGAAGGAACATAACTTTGGAAGGCCAGCATATTCCCATGAAGCCGCGTACCTATTGATAGTTCAAATTTTCTTGCATACTCCATCCATGCTTCAGCGTTAAAAAAAGTAATAAACCTTTCTTTGGCGAAGCGCTCAAACACCTCTCTAGACTCCCCAGAACACCATAAGTCAGCCTGATGAGTCATATGATGATTAGCCTCATCATACACCTCCCCACGCGCCAAAGAGACTAACTCGAAGGGATTCTGACAAACAATTTGAAAAGGATTATTTTTTATTGAAGAATGAAACTTTTTAAATGCCCCTTTAAACTTCTTCCTATGTGCATCAATATTCACCAAAATACTTATATTTTCTTCAGGAGTATTCCTTAACTCACTTAAAGAATTTTCATTCTTTACACCCAACTCAGGATCTAAGTTTGTAAAGTTCGATGGACAACCAATAACCTCTACGTTATTAATGCCAAATGACTCAAGGACTGCGGCTGTATACTCTCCTCGAACAGCAATTTTCGTAGCCAAGTCACTCAAAACTTTAGCAAAGCGAACAGTGCCTTTCTTAAATCTAACTCCTTCATTCTTATGTGCCGCTTGTGCACCTAAACCAACCACCAACACTGGTAGATTGACTTTTTCTAATTTATCTGCCAGCCCACCCATATCCCTATCAGGATGTATAAAATTTGATGCAGGAAGAACAACTAGATCAAATTCACATTGAATCTTCTCAGGATTGAAATTCCAGCCTTCGATATACTCTTTATCACCTAAAATTTGCCGATCTACCGCATTCCAGAATGCATAATTCCCCGTGTTATTTCCAGAAACTGAAAATGCTTCATCTGTATTTCTTTTAAATGATGACCCGTTTGGATTAGCACCAATAAATGCTATTCTCTTCATAAAGCACCTAAGGAATTAATTTTTGGATAAAAAAATCGACTAGATATTCAGATTCAGATAGAGGATTCCATTCAAACCTGTCTACATTATTTACCAGAGGATCAACGGCAATAAATTCACTCATATCAGTTCCGATACAGAATTTATCAGCAAACTTCCTATTTGACTCAGAGTAATACCCCATCAATATCCTTGCATAATATTTGGGGAGTACAAACTCAACATCCTGATTGTTAAAGGAGATAAACTCTTCCAGCAGCTCTGGCGCAGACACGCCTCTCCGATTAAGAGCCAGCTTTAAAAGAACCTCTCTCTTTTTCAGGGAGTAATTCGCTCCTTTTGAATCTGGAATAGCGTAACCTGATAAATTTCCAGATATACCACAGACCTCAAAGAACTGTTCCTCTATCTTTTGGTTTGAACTTCGCACCTGATCAAAATTAATGATCGATACTTTCGCTCCAAGATCTACCCATTCCTGACAGTTGGCATAATAATCCAGAAGGCTATCTTTTTTTGACCAAACAAGATTAGAAGTTCTACCTAAAGCTTTTACATCCTGGTTAAATCCTGAAGCCAGTAACTTGTCTTGTCTACGAACGGTATAGATAACCTCTACTTCATCAAAATAGGAAGAGAAGTAACTCAAAACCGACTTCTTATCGGAGAGCGTAAAATACTCAGATGAACAGATAGCTACAGAGCCTGTGCTAAATGTAGTCAGTTTTTTGGATATTTCAGATAACTTTTTTTCCTGCAACAATCCGTTAATATCTTCGCGCTTTCGTAAGCGAGCATCCCCAATATGCTCACATGCAATAATATGTGGATCCCGCCCCGATATAACATCAACATCGTGATCACCTTTTAGCCTTTTTGCATTCAGGTTCATATAGGCTTGAATATAACTGGTGCCCGTCTTAGGCATTCCGACATGCAGATATAGTTTAGCCATGATAAATACCCATATGTTTATCTGCGCATTCACTAACAGTTAGAGGTTTCGGAATATTACTTGCGATCAGGTTCCAGCTACTATCCTCTCCACAAGCCTTCAGTATTGCCTGTTTCAGAGAATTACTACTCCCGTTACGGAAATGATGCCCACTTATATTATCGGAAATTTTTTCAACCATACCGCCGATATCACTACCGATCAAAGGACGGCCATGGTTAAAGGCCTCCTGAATAACCATCGGTGAGTTTTCCCACCATACCGAAGGAATAATCACCCAGTCGGCTTGCTCCATTAAGCGACCTATTTCATGGGACTCATAGGATCCATGCAAGGTAACCAAATCGCCCAGATCCTCTAACAACCCAAGAATTTTCTCCTGAAACTCTTCCGTCTGGCCTTGTAAATTAGCTCCGTGAATATCCAAGTGAACCTTCTCTTGGATATCTTCGGGCAACAGTTTAAAGGCCTCCAGTAATACATCTACACCTTTAAAAGGATTGATCTGACCAAAGAAAGCAAAACGGCCGCGCCCTTCTCCTTCTGCTAAGGGGCGAGGTGCAGGCGTTTCGATCTCCGGCTGGCCATTTTCGATCATTACCATTTTCTCTTCGGGGATCCCCCAGGCTTTATAGCGCTCAATCAGAAAATGACTGGGTGAGACGAACATATCCACCAAGTTAAAAATGGATTTAATATACTTCTCCCGCAGGAAGAAGTCCGCTGCAGAGCGATCGGGGAAACAACGTGCACAGTCAGTGGGAGATGACTTATAACAAAGCTTCATCTGTTTGCCTGGCTTAACCATTTGGCCATTATTAGCACAGATAGCTAAATATTCGTGCAGTGTTACAACAAGACGTGCATCCGGTAAGGTATTTCTTACCTCACGGATCAATTCCAACCCCATATGAATGTAATGATGAAAATGTACTACAGTCGGTTGGTAGCGCTTTAATAATGCACGAAATTCCTGCCAAACATGCTTTTTACAACCCGATTGGAACAGGAAAAAATCGGACATATGAGTATGGAATAGAATCTCTTTGTCCGAATTAATAGTGGAGAAAGCAGATCCTCCATGGGAAGGCTGGTCGGTACGTGCCAAAAAAACAGTGTCCAAGCCCAGTCGTTCGTATTCCTTAAACAGGTTATAGGCGGCCACTTCTGCACCACCCTTGCTGTGATCCGGGTGACCGTGGGAAACAATCAGTATTCTGTGTTCAGTCATTGATAATTCCTTAACGAACCAGCTGTTCAATCAGGCTTCCCCAGCGCTCGGTATGTTGCCAGGCGTTATAAAGGGTGATTTTAAATTTCCAGTCTCTATTTTCGAACAAATTTTGTGACATCCGCTCCAGGTGGTAGAGCTTTTCATCGGCAAGAACATAGTGACGGTAGCCTGCTTCGCGTAATTTCAAGCAGAGATCAGAATCTTCAAAATCCCCAAGTACATAAGTCTCATCCAGACCATCCGCAGAATCATATAACGCTTTGCTAATAAACATACACGCACCGGTAACTGCCGGTGATTCCATCACAGAATCAATGTCCACCAACCATTCCGGATTACCCTTACCTGGGTGTTCGTTCAACCATAAGTTGCCAAACTGGACGCTATTGGAAAAAGTCATTCCCACATGTTGGATTGTGCCATCATCAAAAACCAACTTTGGTGCAACCACACCGACATCCTTCAGCGAAGATACTTTTTGTTCGATTCTGGATATCCAACCACTGCAGCTAGGGATAATATCTGAATTAAGCAATACTAAGTTATCTGCACTGGCATAGCGCACTCCGAGATTATTAGCACCGGCATAACCCAAATTACGACCGCCGTATATCACCTTAAAACTTACAGGGAACAACATACTGGTGTCATAACAGAAAGGTATAAACGCATCATAGAGCCTGGGGTCATCCAGAACATAAATCAGTTCCGTCTCGGCAAAATCGGCATCCTCAGTAAATTGGGCTATCTGGTGCAGTAAGAAGTCATAGCGACCATATAGCGGTACTATCACACTGCGCTTGGGTTCTTTCACCTCTTGCCCGAACTGCAATATTTCCACTTGGGGATCTTCCAGGAGATAGCGCCGATTGGACCAAAGCGCAGACAGTGCCGGGCCAATATATTTACGCATATTGCTCTGGTATTCCCGGCCATCTACATTGAAATTCACCAGCACCTGCTGGCTGGCCTGGGTGATATCTTCACGAACGTTAGACTGCCGAACTGGCACTACGCCCAAGCCGCCCTCTTTTGTAAAAAACAGCATCTCTAGACTGGCCCGCTCTATCAGATGTGGCATAGGCACCCAAGTGAAGAAGCCTGCCTTATAGTTTGGCTCAGCTCTACCGGGAAAGGCCTCTAAGACATCAATACGGTCAAAACGTGCAGATTCCTCAAGCAAATTGAGACTGTAGCTGCCATCAGTAGTACGTAGCACTAAACTTGCCAGATCCCGCTGACCATCAAGTAGCCAGCCAGAAAGGAATATTCCGTGACCGGGCACTGCCAGAATACTATCCCAGTGCCAGTCAACCAGAGACTTGAGTTGGCTTTCTTCTAGTTTTTTTAATCCCGGAATTTCAAAGACCCCATTACCCATGCTCTCAAACATCAAGTTGAGTAATTCAGCCTTTTCTCCCGTACGCCAAGTCATACAGTGACCAAATAAGGTTTCACCGGTTAACTCTACAAATGGCTTAAGCTCTACCTCTTTAGACTGGCTGTCAGCACTTACAGTCATGCGCAGGAAAGTGTTTTCCACAGCGACATCATAGGGCCATTCCACTAGGAGGCTATAACCCCAGCAGCTATCACCTTCGAATTTGAAATGTCTGTTTACATCTAATCGAGTAGTTCTCAGGGTATAATAATTAAGCTCACCTACATCCTGAGAGCTGCTGTCCTCTTCACTGCCGATATATTCAAGCCGAAAGTCCAGAGATTTGTATTCAGGGTGGAACGCCCAACCTTGTATCAACAGATGTCGTCCACCGATAACTCCACATACGTCTACCCATACCTGCACCTGCTCTGAGAACATTTTTTCCTGCACGGATCCAGCAGCCTTGAAACGCTTTCGTATCTTAATACCCATTGATTTATCCATCCTTACTCAGCGGTGCTGTATTGCTGTTCTATCCACTGTCGATAACTGCCATCCATCACTGAAGACCACCAATCCTCATTTTCTAAATACCAAAGGAGCGTTTTTCGGATGCCAGTTTCAAAGCTCTCCTGCGGTTGATAGCCCAGCTGGCTATTGGATTTCCGTGGGTCTATAGCGTAGCGCCGATCATGAGCAGCCCTGTCGTCCACAAAAATAATAAGATCTTGGGCTTTGCCAGCTATTACAGAAGTTGCCTGCGGATACCTGTTGGCAAGTATTGGTTGATTTTTAAACTCTCTATTCATCAACTCACAAATCATTTTTACGATATTGATGTTGGTCCATTCGTTAATTCCCCCAATGTTGTAACACTCGCCCAGCTCCCCTTTGCGGATTACCAAATCGATACCTCGAGCATGGTCCTCAACATAGAGCCAATCACGAATTTGCTGGCCATCACCATAAATTGGCAATGGCTTGTCTTGTAAGATATTGGTGATCAGCAGCGGGATCAGCTTTTCCGGAAAATGGTAGGGACCATAATTGTTTGAGCAATTACTGGTGGTTACCTTTAGTCCGTAAGTGTGGTGGTAGGCGCGTACCAGATGATCTGATGCGGCTTTACTCGCTGAATAAGGACTATTAGGTGCGTAAGGCGTAGCCTCACTAAATGCCGGATCTTCAGCTTCGAGAGTTCCGTATACTTCATCAGTTGAAACATGATGGAAACGGTGTATCTCGCGATTGACCCCCTCTTCCAGCCAAACTTTTTTTGCCGCTTTAAGTAGGCTATGAGTACCTATGACATTGGTCTGAATAAATACATCGGGACCACTGATAGAGCGATCTACATGGCTTTCCGCCGCAAAGTGTACCAATGTATCTATACGATGCTCTCTGAGAAGCGTTTCTACTAGATCAGTGTCACAGATGTCACCCTGGTAAAACTGGAAATTTGGACAATCCTTTACCGAATTCAAACTTTTGAGATTACCTGCATAAGTTAATGCATCTAACACGATAACTGTATCTTGCGGATAATTTTCTATCCAGTAGTGCACAAAGTTGGCACCTATAAAACCAGCGCCGCCAGTTACCAGTAAGTTTTTCATCTTAAGATCACTATTAATTTTAGTTCTTAAATATTAAAAGGGGGTTATTGCTCAACATTTCGCTGAAGTGCTTTATGAGATAAGGCTAATCTCAACGAATCACGCCAGTTCCTCAACTCCATACCTAGCTCATCAACTAAACGGCTCTTATCCAACACGCTGTAAGCGGGTCTTCTTGCAAGGGTCGGGTAATCCTTCGTTGCAATGGCTTTAATGATCAATTCCTTATCAAGGGAAATCCGGCCACTTGCCTTTCCCTCTTCAAATATAGCTACTGCAAAGTCATACCAGCTGGCCACACCGAGATCTGTACAATGATAAATACCATACGCCTCTTTACTTTCGGCCAAGCAAAATAGAGCTTGTGCAATGGATCCGGTCCATGTCGGTGTTCCCACCTGATCAGCCACTACTCCTAGCTCATCGCGCTCACTCATCAGGCGCAACATCGTATTAACAAAATTATTACCATGGGCAGCATAGACCCAGGCTGTTCTTAAAATTATTGCTTCAGGAGCTATACTCTGAACAGCGGACTCGCCTTCAGCTTTACTGGCTCCATAGACGCCAAGTGGATTTACAGTATCTGATACTAAATAGGGGGAAGATTTTTTACCATCGAAAACAAAATCCGTTGATACATGTAGAAAACGTAAATTAAACTCTTTACAGGCGTGAGCCAGATTTTCTGCACCAAGCGTATTTATAGAGAAAGCTTTTTCTTTCTCTTGCTCAGCCTTATCTACTGCAGTGTAGGCTGCTGCATTAATAATCACGTCAGGGCAAAAATGCTCGACTGCCGAAAATACAGCCGCTCTATCAGAAATATCCAGTTCTTCTTTTGCCAGAGACACCAGTTCAAACTCATTGGGGCACTGCTGCTGAAGCTCAGTGGCCAGCTGCCCATTCTTCCCAGTTACTAGAATTTTCATAAGTGTCTCTTGTGCCTGCTTACCAATACACTAAAAGCAGCTCAGTTTGCCGCTCAAAAAAAGAAGTTTCCGATTCAACGAGACTGAATTACAACCAGAAGGGTAATTACACTCTTTTAAGGAAATAAGTCCTAAATTTCAGGCGAAATAGGTAGCATCCTTAAAGTATTTCCCATCCCGATCTTTCGGCGATAGCTGTGGCTGCTCATCACCGACGAGCGGCCATTCTATGTTCAAATCCGGGTCATTCCAAACAATCGACTGCTCATACTTTGGTGCATAATAATCCGTACATTTATAGACAAATTCGGCTGATTTGCTAGTAACATAAAACCCGTGCGCAAAACCTTCGGGCACCCAGAGCTGTCTTCTATTCTCTGCAGAAAGATAAACACCAACCCACAGACCAAAAGTGGTTGAACCTTTGCGTAGATCCACGGCAACATCAAAAACCTCGCCTTGAGTCACCCTAACTAATTTACCCTGCGTCTGCTCAGTCTGATAATGTAAGCCACGCAGTATCCCCAGAGAAGATTTACTATGATTGTCCTGCACAAAGACTCTCTCAGCGCACTCTCTATTAAAAACGTCATCTCGAAAAGACTCAAAAAAGAAGCCACGCTCATCCCCAAATACTTTGGGTTCGATAATTTTTACATCGGGGATTTTTGTTTCAATGATTTTCATACAACATTAGTAATCACAAAGTAAGAGGGGAAGGCGCCGGCTGACGGCCTATCATGAACAACCGGCAATATTGCAATAGCCTACTGACTAAAATTTATGGCTCGAATTATCCCGAAGCAATTCTTTTTATGTCCCTAGTGCGTATCGTCGTGCATTCAGAGTTGAACTCTCTCCACTCTCAATCAGTATTTGCATCAGGTATTTGCCGTAACCACTCTTCATTAGCGGATGGGCTTGCTTTTCCAAGTCTTCAGCGCTTATAAACCCTTTACGATAGGCAACTTCTTCCGGGCAAGCTATTTTTTGACCCTGACGCCGCTCAATAGTCTGAACAAAATGTGCAGCTTCCAACAGATTGTCATGGGTACCAGTATCCAGCCAGGCGCTTCCTCGTCCAAGTCGCTCTACGTCAAGTTGCCCTTCATTCAGATAGACCTTATTAATATCGGTAATTTCCAGTTCACCACGAGCACTAGGTTTAATTTCCCGGGCAATATCACAAACCTGGTTGTCATAAAAATACAAACCCGTAACAGCATGGTTGGACCTTGGATGTTCGGGCTTTTCCTCCAGGCTTATGGCACAGCCTTCGCTATCAAACTCAACTACCCCATAGGCACGAGGGTCCGCAACACGGTACCCAAATACTGTGGCTCCAGCCTCTTTAGCATTGGCATGTTGAAGTATCTGGCTGAAATTCTGTGCGTAGAAAATATTATCACCCAAAACAAGTGCACTTTTATGATTACCCACATGCTCTCTCCCAATCAAGAAGGCCTGGGCGAGACCATCCGGTGAGGGCTGCACTGCATAAGAAATACTGATACCCCATTGAGCACCATCTTCAAGCAAGCGCTGGTATAGGCACTGTTCCTCTGGTGTAGTGATAATTAAGATGTCTCTGATACCTGCCAACATCAGGGTTGTCAGTGGATAGTAAATCATCGGTTTATCATAGACAGCCATCAGCTGCTTACTTACACCTTTGGTCAGGGGATACAGGCGAGTACCTGAACCTCCAGCTAAGATTATCCCCTTTCTATCAGAAGATCCTTTCACAACCATTTCGCCCACCCTTGAATTTACATCCTTTAATGATCCGAGAACGCCCCTCAGAGATAAATTCAGGGGTTTTTGCCCGGTTTGTTTAATTGGACAGAATGCGATTATCAGTCAAAATTTATTTAAATAATTTTGACGTGCATAGTTACATACAATTAATGAAAACGGTATTACACGTGCCTACACTCGCCAAAAGCTATATTCATAACCGTAAAAGACAGGAGCCAAACTCCGCGGCTCCTGACAATTAATCAGCAATAATGAGGCCAATATGAATAAAAATAACGGGCACCGCGTACCAATTTAGAAGGAGAGAACTGCGGCTGTGCCAACTGCGATACGATAAAGTATCTCGGTGACATCTTTGGTTACTTGTAATTCACTAGACTGTATTTTTGGCATCACCATGATTTCATCTCCGGGGCGCAAACGATCTCCCAGGCGATTATCAAAGTCCCTATCATCAATACGACTGATAGTGCCATCGAGGTGCAAAATAACGAGTTCATCGCGATTAGCATTATTAGCGAATCCGCCGGCCAGCTCGATATAGTCCTCTAAAGTACGCTTTTTGCTATACACAAGAGAAGTTGGAAATATAACTTCTCCCACTATTGAAACCGTTGAAGATTTTAGAGGCACTACCAGTTCATCACCATCCTCAAGAAGCATTTCCGCCGCGTTTGGGTTGTTTGCAATCACGACCTGCCCTCTGGGTTCAGCCTTGCGTGCTTGCTCAATGAAATTTTGAATCATCATGGCATTGTCTTTTTGCGCTGACTTCTCCAGATCAGTATTGGGCTGACGCGTTAAGACTTCCATTTGCAGGGCATCCAACGAACGATCTAAAGCTGCTCTCTGCCTCTCGGCAACACTTTTACGGTAAAGCTGAATAGAATCTACATCAGCGTTGCCTCGGAAACTCAACTGATCTAACAACTCATTGAGTGTTGCTCCATAGGGAAGAACATAGGTAGCTGGACCATCCAGCTCACCCGATACACGTATCGAAATAGACTCAATATCGTTATCTCGTACTAACTCTACTTGTGCTCCAGGGTACAATCGCGTTGTCATAGCATCCGCTAACGGCATGTAATTAGCCTGCTGAACTCCACCAATGACCTGAGTAATTCGGGCAAAATTGGCTTGTGGGTCGGGCTTGGTCACAAGTAGCATTTCCCCAAGCTGGGTATAAGGCCCTACGAATTCCATTTGAGCGGGTTGCTGTACCGCACCTTCCACGGTTACCGATCCATGCCGCCCGCCCACTACAACAACATCACCATTACGAAGCTGGAGAGCTGGCATAATGCCGTCCACCAGGAAGTTGTACAGATTTACTCCTTGTATCTCCTCTCCCTGGCGCATGACTTTAATGTCAACAAAACTACCACTTTCTGCATCAATACCGCTGGCACTATCCAGATAGTACAAAATAGAATCAGAACTAAAGCCGTTGTATAGGCCGGGACTGTTAACATACCCGGTAACAAACACTTTTACCGGCTGACTAGCCTCTAAATTCGCGTACGCTTGTACATTATTTTTAAAGACGCGCTTTACATGCCGCAGGACAAAATCATTCAGCACGCCATTTTTAACGCCTGCAACATGAACAGGCCCAACTTCAGGCACAAAAATATTGCCCTGGGGATCAACTGGCAAGGTGGCACTAAAACTATAAGCACCCCAGAGCTGCAGATTGATTTGATCACCTATAGTGATCCGGTAGTCAGGATTAAAACCGCTAAATGGCTGGTCCTTGAAGGCTCCTTTAAAGAGGGATTCACCAAAAACTGGCACACCTGATCGCGGTATTTCTGTAGGTGCCACTTCATCTATTAGCTGAGTCTCTAGAGCTACAGACTGTATACTGACAAATGAAACTAGTAGCCCTACTCCTAAACCAAAGCTTCTTATTTTCCCTTTAATCATTTTCGTCATTCTTTGTAAATGAAAATTAACTTAGTTAATAAGAGGGCGATATTCGCCGGTTCTATCTATGAGCCAGGTCCTTCCCTGCCCAGGTTACACTCTGTGATCGCGAATGCTGGCGACTAACATTTTTACTATCCCATATAGCATCAATAGTATTATGGCGAGAGTTGTCAGGTTATATAGTTTGTGTGGGTATTCGGCTTCCTCGGCAAGAGAAGGCTGAGTCACTACCATTAAATGTTTTAGCTTACCTGAAGCCTCCATTCGGGCAGTTTCCAGTGCTTTCAAAGAAGCCGCGTAGGCATCAGTAGCAAATTGAAGGTCTAACTCCAGATTTTGAAAATGCGCTCCCAAGCTATTAAGCCTCTGGTCGCCCTCTTCCTCACCTATACCGACCAAGCGAACCTTCTCCATTTCAATTTGCTTTTCCAGTGCTCCAATTTCGGCCATCATGGAAACAATTTGCGAGGAGTCAGTATTCAGGTAGGTTTTAGCTGCAGTGAGATTCGCCCGCTGCTCTGCCAAGCGAGCTTCCAGGCCTTGAATAATGCTGCTTATCCCCTTGGTTAACTCCTCCGGGCTGACCACATTATTGTTGTTCTGGAAATCAAGAATCTCCTGTTTAGTACTTCGTAACTTGCTTTGCGCCAGTTCGACTTCGGTTTTCACAAAGGCAACTTGCTTGTCTGCCAGCTGATTGCTCACCGCATTGACAAAGTCTTCAGATTTTTGAGTAACTGTCTCCACCAAGAGCTGCGCAAAAGTAGGGTCATAGGCCTGCATATCTATTGTGATGATACCTGTAGCCTCATCATGGCCTACGTTGATATGGCTCCGGTAATACTCCAGGTAGTCTTCTTGCGTAGCTTCTAGAGCCAGCCTGGAGAAAATGTCATGGCGATCGCTCTGGTAATACTCAGCCAACTTCAGTTTTTCATCGAGATACAGAGCCATATCCAGAGACTGGATATAGTTGACCACCAGGAAGGCATCCTGATTATCTGTGCCGACTCCTGGCATAAGGAAACCCAGAGCTGGTGAGGCCACTTGACTGGAACCGCTATCTTTTACAATTAGCTGGGTGCTACTTAAATAGCGCTCAGAAACCCAGAAAAGATAGTAAGCACTGACCATGATAAGTGGTAAGACAACAAACAGGGTGATACCACGCCACCGATAGAGATGATCTTTAATTGTTTTATCTTTCACTGATGCATTTTCCCCCACCCATTGCTTTAAGCTCTTAAAAGCGTTCCGTAGAGTGCTTTTCGCTTTATACTTGGCAAGGTCCATTTTTTGCTCTGCTTTGAGCGAGTCTCTAGCTTCCATAATCAACTTTTATACTTTAAGAGCCTTATTGGCGTTGCCAGCTTTGGGTTTGGGTCTAGGTTGTTCACCCTGGTATTTTTCAATAGCGTCATCCACCGTATCGAATACGGTAAGCTGTCCAGCATCAAGATAAATACCAACGTCACAATTTTTTCGTAACAATGGCATAGCATGGGCAACAATAATGAACGTTGAAGTTTTGCGCTTCTCGGCAATAATCTCTTCACACTTTCTCTTAAAGTGCGCATCCCCGACAGACATCACCTCATCAACCAAGTAAGTATCAAAATCTACGGCGATACTGAGCCCAAATGCGAGGCGCGAGCGCATTCCAGAAGAATAACTTTTTACTGGGGCATCGAAATAATCGCCGATTTCGGCAAAGTCCTGAACCCGGTCCATAACCTTGCGCTGTTCCCCACCCCAAATGCCATGTATTCCACAAACAAAAGCTACATTATCCCTTCCAGTTAGGCTTCCCTGGAACCCGCCAGAAAGCCCCATGGGCCAGGAAATTCTCCGATCAGTTACCACCCGCCCTGAATCGGGATAGTCAATACCTCCCATGATGCGTAACAATGTTGATTTACCCGCACCATTGCGGCCCAAAATACCGATATTTTTTCCTTCTGGAAAAGTCGAGTTCACATTGCGAAACAGTACTTTACGGCCATTTGGCGTACGATAAGACTTTGTTAGATTTTCCAACTTGATCATTGGCTTCTCACCAGGTCACGCCAGTTAGCCCTATATGTCAGCAAGCCAAAGGCGAGGAAAGAAACGGAAATAAATATCAAGTAGTTAAGGTTTCCAAAAGCTCCTTGATACTGAACAAATAACCCCTCTCGAGTAAGCTCAATAACATGTAGGAGTGGGTTCCATACCAGGTAAGGGTGATACTCTTCTGGAATTTGCTCCAGTGAGAAAAACACCCCAGACAAAAAATATAGCGATCGTACAATTATTGGGGACATCTTCGCAGCTTCAGGAAACCTTTGGCCAACAACACAGAGAGCCAAACTAAGCCCAAGGCAGAAGCAGAAAAATAGCAAGTTTACGACTACTAACAACAAGAAGTTATTAAAACGAGTGGACACTCCGAACCACGCTAGCAAGCCAAGTAAGCATGTCAGGGCCACCAAATAAATGGCAAACTCCAACAGCGTGCGAGTCAGTACTGCGTCAAATGGTCTCAGTTGCCGATAGTTAAACAGCCCCCTATTCGGCTCAATAGCAGTAAGCCCCTTCCCAAAGCAATGGCTGAAACAAAGGAAAGGCGCAATTCCAGATAACATGAACAATGCAGTGGGAATACCAGGGTAGAAGTTTTCCCTAACCAAGCTGAAAATTGTTACAAGAACCATCATATGCAGAGACGGTTCGAGCAGCACCCACACGTAGCCCAGCCGCCACTTACCAAAACGAGTTTTCATCTCCCTAACCAGCATCGCATGAATTACATCACGCTGGATCTGCCACACTGTGCGTTGAACGGAGGATTCCATATCAGCTTTTTCTTTGATATATGTGAACCAGTTCCACGCCAACCAGGGCAACAAACTGGGATAATTAACTCAATTCCATTTGGTGGGATTTTCTTCACATTGTTACAACTGTTACACGCGCCTTTTTGCTGTGATCGTTGTTATTAGCGTGAAAAATACTAGGGTCACACACTTTATATAGCGAATCTTCCTGAAAACGCCAGTTGCGTCCTTAATAGGCGCGGTATGCTATCGCAGTCCCGCCATCAGCGTCTTGACGAATTAATTACGCGCCATTACGAACTTTCCTACACTAAATTGGTGAGATCAGACTGAGTAGTCTGAAAAGGTACACTCTTTGATCAATCCACTCAATGCACGCACGCTTCCTGTCGCCAATGGCTAATCTTGGACCAAATGGTTTGAATGGCAAGCAGGCGAATAAGCATCCACTCTGGGCAAATTTCCAGCAAGAACCTTCACCCAAAATCTCAAACATTCCCTCAACGTAACGTGTGCAGCTCTTCGTAATTTACCAGTTACAATTTCCGCTCCAACCTAAATTCACGGTATATGACCCAACGATTCGATCATTTATTGAGCGTACTAATAAACCTTATAAATTGAACAAATCTTATGCAACGATAGAGGCGCTCCTGATTGAGGTAGTGCTCTCAGAGGGTGTCGCTCAACGATGCAATCGATTGCATTCTAAAGAAAGCAATAAGTCTACTCAATCTTTTGCATACGTTAGTACCCATATGCCAAAACTACAGTGATAAGATTTTACTTCAGGGCTGACTTGACCAACGCCATACCTTGCAAAGGTATAGGCTCCCATACTCACGCAATAAACAAAGGTTCTCACACTGTGATCCGCACTTAGGCGTATGCTTGCCTACCATGTGAAAATGACATCTCTTAATTAAGCCCGTGCCCGATTGGAGTGACTTTTCATAAAAGCCAAACCAGCTCAATTTGCTTCACAGCAACGCTCTGTTGGTGATAACAAGATTCACGCCTTAAAAAGGCTTTTAGTAAAACAATCCAAGTAAGGTTGCCTTGTGGTTAACGGTCACTGAACAACCTAAATTTAGGCTAACACTTCGTCCACCCAATCAATCAACCAGCCGACCGAGATCATCGCCGATGAGCTTTTAATAGATACTGCAAGGTCACTATACGTTACCAAAATAATACACACCCAGCTTAAAGCATCGTAAACCAGCTATTAAGCAGGCTAAGTTTGTTAGTAGATTAGTCGTATTTAACTGCCCGCAGCTACCACCAGCAAGATCTATAAAGTTACAAGCCTAATGGCTCAATGAATAATCTAGTTGAAAAACTACGCATTTTCGATATCTGTCCCTTTCTCTCAGTGTGTGGTAAAAGACTACGTATTTCGGGGCAAGCTCAAATCAATGGGTATACACTAACATCAAAAATTATCCGCTTGTTAGACAGTTGTTTCTTTTCAGTTTGGGATAATATCAATTATTCTACATAGCATCGATTATCGTTCGATAACTGGTGGCAGCTTGCCACACAAAAAAGTAAACTTTGTAAACTACAGACAATTTGTTGTGGTAAGCCTTGAAACTCTAACCAATAAGCATCAATCCATTCTACGGAAGTTAGTCTTAGTAGATTGAGTCAAGCTTTCTAGACCAGTCGTTTTAATGAAATAAACTGCTTAGCAGACTAGAGTGTTCCCATGTTTATCGTAATCTACTGGGAACCAAGCTCATCTATGATTTTTATAAGAAATACAGGCTTGGAAAATATTAAAATTTATCAAAATTTGAGGCGGTTACTCTCACTAAAAGTCAACTCAAGAATCCATAGAATAAAAATTAACTTCTCAATAATTGCTCTTATTTTATACATATCCTCATGAATAAATCATTCAACATGATACTCATAAGGCAATATGCATTCTCGACCATACAAGAGCTCGGATCATAATGATATTTAGCTAGATGCTATGTAAGGCGAAGAGAGCCAGTTTTTCTTAAGATTAGTCTACTGAAGTATCTAATTATGTGAAATCAAGCGTCAAGGACTTCATTTTTGAGTTATCTTAATCTTCAACAACGACAATCCAGCCTGTATTTTCTATAGAGTCATCAGTTATAAATCTTTTACCATGGCGATTCTTGGGGAAAACTAACCGAGAGTATTTATCGCAATATATATGAATAGGTTGCTTAGAGAGAATGACTTAAAAACCAATTATTATCTAGATAATTTATAAATATATTCATATCACTTATTTTTTCACGCATCCAAAATTTAAAGTCTTAGTTCAAAATTACATTTCATTC
Organism: Microbulbifer variabilis ATCC 700307; assembly: GCF_000380565.1. GTDB lineage: Bacteria > Pseudomonadota > Gammaproteobacteria > Pseudomonadales > Cellvibrionaceae > Microbulbifer > Microbulbifer variabilis. Next base: position 19,196 of record NZ_AQYJ01000023.1, on the reverse strand, counting down.
ACATATGTTTGCTTTTTCTGGGATACCATATTCCTTCAACAACTTAGCATATTCACCTTTGGCACAGAGTCGGTCTAACCCCTTATTGAAATCATCTCTAGGTTTTTCATTCTTAAATGCCATCTTGAATTTAGTAACAGGCAAAAAAATCTTGTGGATATCCACTTCATCCATTGAGTGTCCCTCCACAATAGTAAAATTCATAAAAATACTTTTATCAACTATTATGATAGAATCTGGATTTCTCCAGAAGTCTAAGACTTGATCCTCTGAGTTATCAGCCTCAACATAGTTTTTCCTGCCTGGCGCTCCAGGCGAGAACAGGCGCTTAAAATCTGGTCCGAGAGTAAGATGGGCTCCCTGCCAAACAATGAGATCATGCCCAACAAGATCATTCACACTATCTATCTTATAACCTTTATTTTTGTGACTAATCGCATAATTCACAAAACCGATATAGTATTTTGAGTAGTAGTACTTCTCTGGGCCACTATGTTCGATCGCATTTGCTTCTGCGTTTGCAATTCCCCTCCCAATTGCTTTTGGAATATCACCCCAGCTCATCTGTAAAAATGTTATTGAATATCCTGGAAGTGACTTTAGTATTACATCTACCTCGAGTCCGCGTTCCGCATTATTCCCCACATATGGTGGCGCATCCTCCTCAATCGCTACTTTAAGCTCTGACGCGGAAGTGAACAGTGCATAACCAAATAGAAAGGAAATCAAAACTAGCTGTTTTAATCCATTGTTTTGCATAACAATACTCAGAATGACACCGAAATTAGAATAAGTTAGATAGTAGATTAGGCTATGAAATAATACCTTATATGGTAATGGACACGGACTAGCGCCAAAATTCGCCCATGAGTCGAATGTGATGTCAGTGGCGCGTATAGATTGGTGGACCTCTATAGATAATTAACCTGCGTGGAATACAAAATTAAATATTAATCCCTTTTGGCATGAAAATCTTTCCAGCATCTTTGGTATTATTTACTCCTTCAAATAAATAAGCAGCAGTTAAAAGCTTTAGGAGGGCTGCCTACTTCTTCCATCCTTCACGGATATTTGAAATTTCCCGTAGTAAGAGGCATTAAATTGAACCATCTTTAATGCAATCTTTTCCTTATCAAAGTTCCTGTTACTTTTATTCAATAGGAGCTATATACCTAAACTGAAGTAAATCACCGCTCATTTTGCACATTCTCCCCAACTTGACATTCGTAGCCGCTTCATTCCACATCACCAAAAGGTTTATATTAGTCACCGGAATTTAGAATATTTTCCTAGATAAAACTCCTAAATAGAGTTAGATACTGCCCATCATACATTATTTAATGCGCATTATCTGAAACCAAGCTGGCCAATGTAAAAAATACTGAAAAAATCTATTCGGCCATATCAAAGTCCTGTAATTGACAGAAAACCAAGCTAAAGAGGTGCCATCACATTTTAAAATAAAAAATTGATTGATAAATTATAAAAATAAACATAGGAACTATTCTAAAAATTGAAAGTGGATCCGCTTTCCTGATCGGTTTTAATTGGTGACAATTAAATTTCTTTATTTTGAAGAAACCGTTTTACACACTTTAAAATTATACTGTACTGTTGTCTGGCGTCTACAAATCGATTCTATTAAACATCAAATTGATGGGGTAGCAAGCAGAAGGGCGACGCTAAATATCAAGGGAATTGATTACAATCTATGACTTCAATATATTAATATTTATTTTTCAATAAAAAACCGACTCTTAAGCCGGTATCGTAAATTTACATAAACCATCAAAATGATCCAAAATTGCCTGGGATTACTCATTTCATTATCAACGATGCCCCTCTTCTATTAATGATGGCTTGCTATGGCTGTAAATTAGTATAAAGAAATTTGGTTCAAAAATTAGCGTTCTCCAGCATCTACAAGTGCCTGATAAATACGATCAGGATAATCACCAATAATGCCGTCTACACCCAGTGAAATACTGCGCTCTATATGGTCTTCATCATTCACGGTCCACAGATCAACAAGTACCCCTTTTTTCTGGAAAAAACGCACATAGGGCTTAGTTGTAATGCTATATGGAAGCTGAGCAACATCAAACTTAGGCTTGAAAGCCCAACCGAACCCTGTGCTCCAGGCAAGACTTGCCTCAATAAGTTCACCTATGGTTGCACTGGTTCTAACCTCACCCCCGCTGATATCACGAAAATGATTCATTGCTTTGCTATGTTGGCTCGCAACGGTAACCTGCCCCTGCATCCGATAATCTGAAATAATCTGCCAAAGTACCTCTGAGAGCACTTTATCATTAGGTTTAATCTCTACATTGAATAAACCATCAGGATAACGCTCGAATAGTTCATTCAGTGTTAACAAAGTAAGCCCCTGATTTCGAAAGGGATAACTGTTACCATTATCACGAGTGAATTCATATCCTGCATCTAGGGATTTAATTTCACCTAAGGTCAAATCTTCAATTTTATCAGACACCCCTACATTGTCTTTGAGATCTGCATCATGATTAATAATGATGTAACGATCTTTTGATAAATGAACATCCAGCTCCAGGATATCTGCACCCTGTTCCATGGCCATATCAAATGCTAGGGAAGTACTTTGAGGGTACTCACCAGACGCCCCCCTGTGAGCAAGAATCTCTATAGCTAAGGCCTGATTACAGAAACCGACTCCTAAAGCAAGACAGACAATGGCTTTTAACATTTTTTTCATTTAGAGAATTTCCTTTATTATTAAATTGGTAAACCACTACATGAAATACAAATATACTACCAATCAAACCTGCTAGTTTATTGAATCTATGCTTTAGGTGCTTAATATTGCTCTATAACAAGAATCTAATAAACATGTTTCCAATCTGGTTCAAATAATACTTGAACTAAAAAATTAGTGTGATGACAAAATACTTCTATTACGCTCTAGAAGATTTACTAGAAAATTAGTAGAATATTCTTAACTAACCTTAAACGCTAAACATTTATTCTTGTCATAAAAATTTAATTTAGATTGTAAAGGTTTAATCGACAGTTCACCTTAAATCTATATACTTAGTTTACGCAACAGTGATTCAGCCGAATAATCGGTACTAGCGCACATATTTTTCAATAGATTGTTCTCAGCTCAATTAATTATCCTTTGCATTTGGGTTCGTTATAATCAAATTTAAGTTATTTTACTATTGGTCTTGCCCACTAAAAGTAGACACTCTAACTATGTATAGCTACGCTCATACTCTGCTGGACTTACATAGCCCAATGCAGAGTGCTTACGAACCCTATTGTAGAAAATCTCAATGTACTCAAACACCTCAGATTTTGCTTGCTCTTCGCTTTCGAATGTTCCGGCATAGACCAGCTCGACTTTTAGCCTGCAAAAGAATGATTCCATTGCTGCATTATCCCAACAGTTAGCCTGGCGACTCATACTCGGCTTGCACTTGCTTTCAGACACGAGATCCTGGTATTTCTGCGATCGATATTGCACACCCCTGTCAGAGTGAACTATTAGTCCAGGCTTTATTTGTCGTCTCTTTAGAGCCATTTTCAATGCTCGACGTGTCAATTCATCGGTCATCTGGGAGTCGAATGCCCAACCTACAATACGTCGAGAGTACAGATCCATAACTACCGCGAGGTACAACCACCGCTCCAGAACCCAGATATACGTAATATCACTGGTCCAGCGGCAATTTGGTCGATCCACATCAAAGCAACGCTTAAGTAAGTTGGCGGAGACATTAATGCTCCCCTCTACGGGCTGACTATATCGAAAGCCTTTGCCGTTTCTCGCCTTAATATGCTCCTGTTGCATAAGCACAACGACGTAGTTCCGTGAGCATGACTCACCTAACTCTTGAAGCACACAATCGATTCTAGGCGCTCTATAACGACCTTTAAACTCAGCAAACGTCTCTCGGATTTTCTCGATTGTTGGTATCTTTCTAATCGTGCGAGGAGGTGGCAACCGCCCTCACCATCGATAATAACCCGATCTTGAGACTTCTAAACAACGACACATCAAGCTAACCGGGAATGACCCTACATGCTCTTGTATCAGTGCGTACTTTACTCTTGGTGGTTCGAAAAGTACGCAGCTGTAGGTTCAACCTGTCAAGGCAACACCCTGACGAGCTTCATGCAGTTCCTTCTTGAGCTTGCGAACTTCAGCGCTTTCCTGTTTGGAATAGTTGGAGCCGTCTAAACTATTGAACTGCTTATCAGACAGTCGATTAAATTGACAACGCCAGTTGTAGATCTGCTGTGCGCTGACGCCTAGCTCTCGTGCCACGGAGGACGTTGCTGCTCCAGGCTCTTCCGCTCTCTTAACTGCTTCTCTACGGAACTCCTCCGTATACGCCTGAGTTCTTTTCTTGTCCATGATACACCTCCGTATTAGGCCGAAATCTAACTATACAAGGTGTCGATTAAACGTGAGGAAATCTTACACTAAACACCTAACCAACCAAAATAAAGACGGGAATAAAGTCTAAATCAAAGCCAAAATGTGGCTTTAGACACAATACAACGAAAGTTAATAACTTTGATTGGCACTATTTAAATATTGAAAAAAAGGTATAACATGATGAAAAAAGTAAGTTACGAAGTTAACATCGTTTTAATAGTGTACCTTAAACTATTGTCGAAATCACAGTTTCTTACTGTCTTCCCGATTCAACAAAAGTTAGCTAACGATGAGTTTTGATTGGCCATATTAAAGTGCATTATTTAATCTACAAAAATGACACATGAAAACACCTATACAAGCTGAGAGGATTACTATAGTGATAAAACAATCCGTTTTATATGTATATAAAAAAGCTTCAAAAATTTAACCTTCACTACAAAACTATAGGATACCTTATCACAAGCTATATTGATTAATAGTAATCTTTACCCTTATTTTTATCATAGAATTTAAGGCACCTGGATGCACATTTAAAGTATTCATCACTATATGCAACATCACATAACGTTTCTGTGGTTATAGTTAATGTATTCTCGTTAGAATACCAATTATCAGGAAATAAGGTTCTACAATCTCCAACCTCATCTTCAACAACATTACCAGCGAGCTTGTACAATATCTTCCTATCACATAGAGGTTTACTGCTGTAAGTAATATTTTGAAGTTCAAAAGCATTCATATTTTTAGCATTTGAGAAGTCTGATCCAACAACTATTGCACACGTAAAATTAACATTACTTAAAACAGCGCGGGAAAAGCTTGATTTTATTATTTTCGCCACACTGGCATTAACATTGGTCAAATCTGCGCTTGAAAAATCAGATCCATATGATAATACGCCTTGTAGATCAGAATCTCTTAATATTGCTCCATAAAAATTTGTATATCTCAGCCATGCTCCACCAAGAGATGCACTTTCCAAATACGCATGATTTAAGTTCGCTTTCTCTAAGTCTGTGTGTTTTAGGGCCGCCTTTACGAACGCACTCTCACTTAAATCTGCTCCCTTCATATTCGCATCTGTTAAGTTTGCTTGATAGAAGTTAGCCGACTTAGCTTGAGCATTTGTTAGATTGGCTCTCATCAAATTTGAAAAACTTAAATTTGCCTTATTTAGGTTAACACATGCTAAATTTGCGGATTCCAGAATGGCATCAGTTAGGTTGGCCTCCTTCAGATTTGCGCATTTAAAATTAGCTGACTTTAAATTAAATGAACTTAAATTTGCCCCCTCTAAATCGCCCCCGCTAAAATCTATCCCTTTGAACATATTATCTATATGTGACAGCATTGAAAGATTTGAAACAGAGAGAAACTTTAACACCTCAGAATTCTTTGGCCCATCCATATCTTTTATCACAACTTTCGTTAGAGCTATAGCTGCATCAAGCGCAGATTCTGCTTTCTCTTTCTCTTCTGGATGTAACTTATCACATCTCTTCTTAAGATTTTTTTGTTCATCTTCTCTATCTTTGGCTCTTTGTTGTTGTTTAGCTGTTTCAAATTTTTTGCTAATTCTCCCCTCTTCGGAAACTTCTCTTTCTTTTGCTCTATCTTTTTGTTCATATTTCTCTTTTTTTTCTTTTCCTTTTTGCTCCAATATCTCTTGCTGTTTAACCACTTCTTGCTGTTTAGCTAGTCCCTTTTTCTCTAATATTTTTTTTTGTTTAGCCAACTTTTCTTTTTGAGCTTCTTCATACACTTTTTTAATCACCTCTTGTTTTCTCATTTCTTTTATTTGACTTTCTTCGGTTCGTTTATTTAATACGCATATCAAGTTGCTCCTGACTAAAAGGTCAGTCATTGTATTTAGATAATTTATTAGTCTGTTTTGTTGAACCCTTTCTTTTTCAATCTCCTTCTGTTGATCAATCCTTTTTTGCTCTATTTTATCCTGATTACGTTCCATATGAATAGTGAAATAAAACCCCATTAGTGCTAGGGCTATGGGAACGATTAGCAATTGCAGCCACTCCCATAATGTGCGATCTTTAAGTTCCATCGTTAACCAAAGCCATGTCTTTTTCATAGCGAAAAGCACCTTATATTGTATACATATATTTTCATAAAAAACGTTGGTAAGATTAAAGATAGAAATAAATTAGACAGGTTTTACAAATTAAAATCTTGAAAAATAGTTTAGCTCCAAAGAGAATTATTCGTGTAAATTTATCCCATGATTTATATCTATCGATCTATTCCTTGACAATCAAATCGAACATTCGATATCGAATCGTAGCCACCTCGAAGAAGTTATTCTTTTTATCTTGCAAAGTTAATTTGGCATCTATAACAAATTGATATTAATCATCTTATCAATATTTTTACTAACAAGGTGGCTAACCAACTAACGTCGATTTCCTTTAACAATATATCTGTCCCCAAGATATACAAAAAAGTACTAACTGATTAACCTACTGTCTTGTACATAAGATGAAAATATACTCTCTTAATTTTCGTCTTAGCTAATTTACTTTGCTTTTTGCACAGTAATACTCAATTGATCTATATGAAAAAGCAATAAACTGCTATTCTTTTTCTTAATATCCGAAGATATTATGATCCTTATTTCTATCAGCTTTTGTTATATACTTTCTGTCTCTAAAAGTAGTTGCAATTGTCATGTAAATGTGTGATGAGGTATACGATGACTAATAATTCACACCATCCTTTTCATCCTATTATTTATGTCCGTGGTTTTGCACTTACTCGATCTGCTATTGAGGATGCGGTAGCCGACCCTTATATGGGATTCAATACTGGGTCAACTAAAATGCGGCGTGCTGTTGATGGGGGATTTAAGGCCTACTATTTTGAGTCACCCCTTTTAAGGCTGATTAGTGAATACAATTACGAAGATGTTCTTGAAAATGGAGAAGACTTAGTAGTGGGAGAATGTGAAGACAATCCCATTCCGTATCGTTGTGTTGTTACATATCGATACTATGAGGAAGCATCAAAAGACTTCGGAGATGGAAAAACTCCATCCATTGAACATTTTGCTGCAGGGCTAGGTAAACTTATTCTCCTGTTACGAGAGAAAGTCTGTTCAAATAAAGTAAACAACGTTAATAAATCGAACTTTAAAGTTCACCTTGTAGCCCATTCGATGGGTGGGCTCATTTGCCGCTCATTCTTACAGAATGAAAGTTTAAGCACTCATAATGCCCGCAAAGCAGTAGATAAAGTTTTTACTTATGCTACCCCACACAGTGGAATAGACATACGAATTATACGTAACATACCAGGTTGGCTATCTTTCGGTGACGCAAGTAATTTTAACCGAAGAAAGATGGCTGATTATTTTAACTTAGATGATACCTCCGATGTCTCTCTTGTTGAAAATTTTCCGCCCGATCGAATATTTAATTTAGTCGGAACTAATTCAGATGACTATACAGTACTAGGAGGAGGCTCCTCTTGGGCTGTTGGCCCCGCAAGTGATGGTTTAGTACAAATTAAAAACGCAACAACTCATGGATATGATCAGAATGGTAAAAAGGTAGCCTCCCCTCGAGCGTTTGTACATCGCAGTCATTCTGGACATTACGGTATCGTTAATTCCGAAGAAGGATACCAAAATCTTACCCGCTTTCTATTTGGTAAATTACGTGTTGATGGAATTCTTGACATTGATAATTTAACACTACCAGAGCCATTAAAGGAGGCTCACGATAGAGGTAAGAAAATAGAGGCCGCTTATCAATTTGAGGTTGCTGTGAGTATACGTCGTTATCAATGGCAAGTTACTCGCCGGATGGTGAGTGAAAATTCTGAAATATTCCGCAAATATAATGAACTTTTTAGTAAGGGTAATAACTCAAAACGTGTTCCTAATCGCTCCATGAGCCCGCATCTCTTTTCCGTATTTCTTGACCCGGAAAAAAGTTCAGACTCAGATCTTGAAATCGATAACGAACACTCAAACTCAGTTTGTTTTGCAATTGATTTAAAAGTTATGATGCCTGACTATGAGGTAGACCATGTTCTTTTTATGAAGCGTCATTACGAAGGAGACTTCATCTTTCGCAAGCTGATACCCATTGAGGCGGTTCCGAACGCTAATGCACCTGGTGGTTGGCGTATAATGTACTCTGATAGGGAAAATACCCTTAGTATGAATCCCAAGCCTTTAGAGGCCACTGCGATTAAAGATGGTGATACAGTTTTGGGTTATAGTTATAGTATTCCAATTAAACAAGGGTCTCGACCTGGGATTACCGGGAGCTTGAAACTCGAAGTTCGTCCCTGGATATGAACTTACTAGACTTACTGTATTTCAACACAGTTAAGATTTTACGTTGAAATCTGTGACCATAACCCAAAATATTACGTTGACATTAGCCCCACCTCTTCTTTTTTTAGTAGTTCTAGTTGCTCCAAAGCAACCTTTTCCCATATTCAGCATAGATATGATCGTATTTACGAATACGTACGCTTAATTCCTCTATAATGTAAAATTGCATTATCAAAATTTCCTGCCGCTACGTAATTTTAGGTCATATGAAAATGTCTATCTAATTCTATTTCTTCTATTTCACCTGATAAATTTAACTCCAGACTGAGCTTCCTCTTTAATTCCAATAACTTTAGGATTCAGTTCAATCCACTACATCTAAGTAGCTATTTTCACTTCATCGGTAGCCAACAAGATATACAGTCACCAACTTAATAGTAAGTGGTAAATCATGTTTTAAGCGACTGCTCCAACCTCAAGAAGCGCGTGCTAAAACTCCTTGACATACCCCTCAATTTTTCTCGCTATGTCCATTCCATTTATAACTTTTCTGGCATGATATTAATCAACTAACTACCCTTTATCTGGGTTGTCAATATAATATTTTCTGCGCTTTTCCACTAAAAAACCCTAAGAACACTCTATAAAAGAGAAAAAAGTAACTCTTGGGTGATCCTCGCTTGGATTTACTGCACCAGCTGCAGTAGCTTGGTATAGCATAGTGTTCGCTAAAACCTTTTCTCATTACGACTGAATCCAATTATCGTTAAGACCAAGTATTTACTTGGTTCCGTGCCCTTGGTGGTAGGGTCACTTATATAGATTTTGTCAACATTAGAGTGCTTGGTAGCTTTCTCAACCAATACGAAATTCGGGATTAGTTTGGTTGGGCTCATAAAGACCCAGCCCAATCCTGAATGCTCTTCCCACCTGATCTTAAAAGCTACATTGTCTAGATCTAAAGGGCTGGCATAAGTTAGTGCGCGTTGCAAATCAACAAGAGAATGATCAAACGCTGAAGTATCCAAAGTGACAGTGACTTCCATCAGAACTTTCCTCGCTGCCTTTCCTGCAGTTTTAATCGCTTATGATTGTAAGGATTGATGTAGTTATTAATACACCAGAAACGTCAAGCCAGCTTATCTGCAAGCCACTCGGCAAAACTGCCCACTCCAATAACAGCGAGATAACCTATCTTTTCTGTTATTTCCTTTACCGCTACCTGGAAAGTCATGGCTGCTTCCAGGTTTTGATGGCCTTCTCAGCGCTGCGCCCCACGACTTAGCCACCGAGGCCGATTTTTGCTATCTCCAGGAGAGCAAGGGTCTATTTCTTGTCGAGGTTTGGCGCTGGCCACCCCAGCAGGGTGCCACGGTCAGTTCTACGAACTTGAACATTGTTAGCTATCGCCAATTTCTCTGTATCCATGAATCACCTTTAGCTTCCTTAGTAATCACCTGAAAGGCCTACTTAAGCTTCTCCAGGTTCATCGTAATTAGCTTAGTCCACTTCAGTCTTGAGACGATTAAACTCACTCTTGTCAGGAAGTGCATTATCCATGGCTTTTCCAAAAAGGTCTAAAATGGCAGAAATAGCGGAGAGTATCTGTAGCTCCATACTGTAGGGCGGCTACACTCGCCTGAAATAGATTCGGGGTCACCAAAGTATAAAAATTGTGTATTTTCAGGGAAAAATAAACTGCCTCAAAGGCCGATTTAAGGAGGAGTTCTTATTTACTACATTAGAATTCGACAGTTCATTAGAGATTAATTATTCCACAGTTAACTGTAAACACTGACAGCTTTGGGATAAATTTACATCAGGATTTTTTTGCACCAAAGATACCACGCTACCGTCTTATCTATTTTGAGCTTTTACTCATAATGCACACCTCACTCACAGATATTCGCCTTTGGCGGAATGCCATACTTCTCCATTAGTTTAGCATATTCACCACTACTACAAATTTTTTTCAGTCCCTTATTAAAATCGTCTCTGGTCTTACAATCTTTAAATGCCATCTTGAACTTAGTAACAGGTAGGTGAAGTTTGTGAAATTTCACTTCTTCCATAGAACGCTCTTGTTTATCGGATAGTTTAACGGATAGTTCACGGAAAATAGCTTCGTCCATGATAGTTACTGAAGCAGGATCTCCCCAAAATAATTTAACTTGAGTGGGTGAATCGTCTGCCTCGATGTACATTTTTTTAGCATCAGTTTGTTTAACATTATTTGATTTTTTTTCATTGGCTCTCAAAGCTTCGGTAATGCGATTAAATTCAGGACCCAGGCTAAGATGAGCACCTCTCCAAATAATGATTTTGTGTTCAGCAAGGTTTTCCACACTTTCTATTTCATATGCTTTTCTTTTGTGACTAATCACAGAGTTCACAAAACCTATATAGTTTTTTGAATAATAATAATCATCAGGATTTTTATGTGTAACCCCCTCAGTTGCATTTGCTTCAACATTTGCAACTCCATCTTTGATGGCTTCCGAGATTTTCTTCCAGGGCAACTGTACAAAAGTTACTGAATACATAGGTAGGGATCTCTTTATTACCTCCACCTCGAATCCTTCCTTTGCATGATTTTCTACATAAGGTGGCGTATCAAATTCAATGGCAACTTTTAAGGGCTTCCCCAGAGCCAATTTATCCGCCGCGAAAGTAAATAAAGTACAGCCAAGTAGAATAGCGAGCATGAGTAGCTGCTTTAAACTAATGTTTTGCATATCAGCACTCAGTAATAACCTGGAATTTTGTGAAGATTTAAATAGTAGAGTAGGCTAAGATATTGGATCCTGAATTCTAATTAGACAATAACTAGCACCAAACTCCACCAGTACAGTAATTTTCATGTCAGCCTTAAATAACATCTGTATATATTAAATAAGATGTCTAAAATTACTCCCTGAAGTCATTGAAACCTCTCCTACATTCTGAATGCTATTTAAATACTCAACTCAATGACTTGGCATAAAGTCCTAATAATGGCGACTGACTTTTAACCACCGTAACAACATCCTGCAGGTCCCATCTACGGAAGTAGCGAAGCCAGAATACCTTTAACTCAGCCTCTACCTTATCCTGGCTTTTGCACCCCTTTACTGCTCTAAGGACATATTCACTATTGGTTGGCACCCTCTTCCCGTGCAAAGGCAACGATACAAGGCAAAATACCAAAGCCCCTGCCCACCCGGGATCAGCTTTGGACTACTCCCTTTTAAGCTCTTAACACCAGAAAGCAAACAAGCACACTTTCAAGCTATATTTAGCATGCTCTTGAAGCAATCTGGAGCAATATGCCTGGGAAATTTTTATAGCTCTGGTTTATTCAATCACCGTTACTTGCAAGGGGCCCAGACGCCTCTGTAGGCGGTTCCAAAACTTCACCGACTCCTAATCCCGGCGTTTATTGCCGCACCCCAAGACTTTACGTGCATGACGAATATTTACCGGGCGTCCATTTACTTCACGCAAGACACAGTCATTGACACAAAATAATGCGTACTGGCCAACCCTCTCTCGCGGGAGTGACTCTTTCCACTTATCAAACTCAGACATTAAGTACTGAGGTAACATCGCTCGCTCTTTGATTCTTGAGTCTGTACGGAGATAGGCGGCCATACCCCAGAAGTAAGCCAACGGATTACTATGTCGCAGCTTGGCAACTACACTTTTAATTAAAAGTTTTTCTCACAAGAATCCACAATGAGGTTGCCATTGTCCTTACTTCCCGAGGTTTCTTTAGCGCTTATCTCTGGAGTATTAACTCAACAAATCACTTGATTAGCCGTCCCTTGTAACTCTCCTCGAACTACAACATTCCTGCTCGCCCAGCTCCCATATGAACCGAATTTATGGCCCCATAATTAAGGGCAACTATAGAGCCATCAAAAGCGTATTGCCAAGCTTGTCTAGCACTATCGAATCTCATCTCAAACCAAAAACCAGCCAAGTCCCCCATCACACAGCCTGCGGTATGCTCTCGTAATATTCCTGAAACCGCCTTTCATCCGCGTGTATATTATCTTGGTGATATGTGCCTAGGAATTTAAATGGGTTGGTTTATCTAGTATTGAGCAACCGCCGTATTCGCGAACACAACCTCCACAAGGTGTGTGGACTTAGTGTGGAATACGGCCAGAGGGCTGCTGGGCTTGGTTGTGGAATTCCTTTCGATAACTTCTGGAATGGTGAGCTCTCCTTAGTGATTAGGTTTTATCAGTTGGTGTCCGTCGCAATTTCTACATGACTGAGGCCCAGCACTGACCGACTTCCTACCGTCCAGGGTTCCGGAGCTAAGTACTTTTTGCGCTTTAGCCAGTTGCGCCAGGTGGCGAGCCAATCGAGTTTTACACTCACTGGCCGGGCTAGGATATTCAGTAATCGGGGAAACTATCGGTAATTTCGGGGATTCGGGGATTCGGGGATTCGGGGATTCGGGGATTCGGGGATTCGGGGATTCGGGGATTCGGGGATTCGGGGATTTAAGCCTGGGCGGAGACATTGGCTTCGGTGCGGAATTTTTCCGTTGTAACTCAGTTTCCTGGCAAGCGTGTGCCGCGTTTGGGGTTGTCGTGATTTAGAACTGTGCCTCTCTCTACTGGTTTCTTATTGGTTCAATGGTGAAGGACGCTTTGTACATCGAGTAGTATCGGCAAGGTAACCTACGTCTAAGGCACACAGTCGCCTCATTGATATAGTATTCAACTGTAGTGATAAAAAGAGCCTTGTAGTGTATAGTCTGATCCTGAATTTAAAGGTTTATTTCATATATTTAAAGCTCCCCAAACATTTCTGAAATTAATTTTCAATGTCGCAATACTCTTTAATTGCCGGGCCGCATGGGCAATTTTCCGAACTCTCTTAAATCTCTATTCCTACTGACTTCCATTCATTTTTAGCTGCATGAAAATTCTGCGAATTTGAGAGTGGTAAAATGTGCGCTTTCAACCTCTGAAAATTACATTCCATTGCTATCCCTTTACTCAATCCGATATATGACTGTTAACTCATTGGAGGTTTCTTTATAACACTCTGCATAACATCCCTAAAAATCTCAGCCACCAATTGCCGGAAAGCACCAGCGATAGTAACTAACCTTTTCTCCACCTTTAATTGATACAATTAAATAAAATATATGACACTCCTTCCAATCCTCACTACAACGAATATGGAAGCAACCCAATTCAAAATTGATAACACTGGAATATACATATCACAGAGAATGTAAGTAATTTGAACTTGATAGGAGCTTGAAGGAGAGAAAATTTTGGAAATAAAAAAAGAGCCTACAAGGCCTTTTTTTATTTCTGAGATTTTTTGTTCACATTTTAGTCAACCGGACAAGAGACTGCAGACCTCTTCTCGCAATCCCTTGATAGACAAGGGAAATTTGGTGGAGCTAAACGGGATCGAACCGCTGACCTCAACACTGCCAGTCTTCCGCACACAAAAATGTAACGCTATAATTTTATATGAAAAAACACTGGTTTCAATACTCAATGTCTAGCCCGCCAAACACAAGATACATTTTGACATCAGGGAAAACAGGCTTATTCGCACTCAAGTCGCCACCTTCGGAAAATATCCTACCCAGTCGTATAGGCTGGCGATGTCATCTCCCATTTCTTCCGGATACCCCCCAGGAAAAGAGTCCCCCTGCAAAAGTTTAGATTGTTTCTGAAAATAATTTTATTACCAATTTCGGCTGGAAGATGTTTGATGTGCTTCTTAGCTGCTGAACGATTCCCAAACATTGTTTCTTTTGTGATACCAAAGCATTAAAGGTATCTCTATTGCAGCATATGTGAATAACGTAAACCAAAACCAGTTCAGCTTAAAAAACAAGGCATTAAATTCTTTCCCTGAATTCCAGAACAAGGTGCCAGCTATTATTATCGATATGCCTGATGCAAAAATATCACTAATTGCTAGTTTATTCCCATCTGCCCCTGCTAACTTAGGATAAATCATGAAATATGCAATAAGCACGATAACTAGATTTAGTAGGATGACGATTAGTTCTGGTTCTTTCATGATTCGATTTTCTTTTTCTAGGTAACGCCGCCATAAACGGGTGCCGGAGCAACGCGGAGGTAGTCCAGTGGAGGCCACGTACTTTTTGGCCAGAGTGAATCTAATGGCTTTGTATGGATTTGCCGGAGACATTATACTTTGAGTACTACTGACATTAGGCTAAAAATTAATCTTTCCATCTTTACCCAAAATTAAATCATCAAGTAACTGATCTTTTAATGATTGATTCTTTCTCTCTTTATCAATATTTCGTTGTTCCAACATTCTAGCCCGAGGTGTTTTGCCTAGATCCTGTGCAGCCTCACTGTTTTTAGGAGTGTTTATATATGAATCATCAGACCAAAGATCAGCATGGAGAAGATCCTCTTGGCTTGCACAACCTACCCCACAAACAACCATAAAAAAGGCCATTATAAAAATA
Source organism: Microbulbifer variabilis ATCC 700307 (assembly GCF_000380565.1). Classification (GTDB taxonomy): domain Bacteria; phylum Pseudomonadota; class Gammaproteobacteria; order Pseudomonadales; family Cellvibrionaceae; genus Microbulbifer; species Microbulbifer variabilis. Next base: position 4,007 of record NZ_AQYJ01000023.1, on the reverse strand, counting down.
ACTTTATTACTCATAATCCTCAAAAATCTACTCGATTCATAACGCTTTGCTAAACGGCAGCCAGAACGCTGTGTAGGCTGTCCGGTGGAGTTAGAATTTGACGAATTTTAGCTACCACTAGAGACATGCTTTCTCCCCGTCATTCTTCAGAATCTCTTCCATCAATAAGTTGATTAATTGATTATGTGCATCGGCCCAATTCGGGTTATCTGTTGTTTCAATTATCTTAACTAGATTGCTCTTTATCCTGCTCAGAAAATCACTATCCATATTTTTCATTTTCGAGTTAAGAATAACAGCTCGTAGGTTTTCAGCTAAGTATTCCAAGTATTCCACATCACCAACCTGACCAAATATTTTTGAATATAAAAAATAACGATCAATATATTCATTTTTACAAAAGAGAATTGGATCTGCCAGCATATACAAGTGAAAATCTGACCACATCCATATCTTTTCACTGAATTCCTTTGATTCCTGTTCATTAAATTGATTTAGAACATACTCAATATAAGGAGCGTGACCATTCTCCCACGTACCACAATCATCATCTTTGTGCTCAGAGATATATTCTCCCAATGAGAACACAGGACCTTCAGATACCATTTCGTAACTACCTAGAGAGCTCTAACGCCCGCCGCACAGGCGAGCAACTTGTTGCGAGCCCACAGCGCGAAGCGCGCATTTGTGCCGGCGCTTGTTATAAATAATTTCAACCATTCAGACCGGTACCCATATTATCTTCTAGCGCCTCTCCGACTTGGTGGAGTCCAAGCACAGTAGTATTCTCAGCCGCCCAATGGAGATTACCAATTATTTCCCGAATCTCCGTTCGGTCCATATTCAGACTTAACTGTGCATCGATAGACTGCAACTCCCTAGATAGCTGCATGCAAGTCGCTGCAACAACATCTAACTTCCTTTTCAGTTCTTCAGGTTCCATTTTTCTATTACTTATAACGCTGAGTGCAGGGGCAGCTGGAACGTAGTGTAAGCTGTCCCTGCGCGCAGCGCCCTCGCTACCACGCCTTGTTATGCTTGTTGCCCGTTTTCATAGTGATAATGCTCCTGATTAGCTGACGTAAACCCACCTATAAACTCTGCCGTGCTGTGCTTCTCTTTTTTGGGTTGAAAATATTCGTTTTTAACAGCCCACTCATAAGCACCCGTATCAAGAGGATAAGAGGTAAGAACACCCGTTAGTTTATGAGTTCCAATCCACAGCTCAGCAGACTCTACGCTTGAGAAAGTTCCGCCTGCGAATCGAGCACCAGCGGAATGAAATACCCAAACACACTCTTTACTCATTAATTTCTCTCATAGGCATAACGCCTTGTTAAGCGGCAAACTTTTGTGCAGTGCGACAGCAATGCATAAAAGGCTGTCCGGTGGAGGTCACGCTTTTTTGTGGCCGGAACGCACTTGAGTAATTTGTTAAGTTTACCATGTGCCAAACATCATTAAGACTGGGACTAATGCGAATCTAGTGATGAATACTGGGTACATCAAGTCCTCCCAATCTTCATCTGTTGTAAACTTCATAGTTGCAAGTAAAGCTGCTAGCGATATGATTCCTGCACCATTATTAGGTATTAACGCTGCACACAACCCTGCAACAACACTTGCTAGAATTGGTTGCCACAATTTAAATTCAACCTTGAATAGTTTTAATGCAAGACACAGAATCACCGATCCTGCTACTGCATAAACTAAACCAATTACTATTGGGTCCATTATTACTCCTGAAACTTAACGTCGCGGTAAGCTGCAGCTATGTAGTTGATTGTGTTGTGGCAGCGTAGCGACCGCCACATAAACAAGCGACGGAATAGCCGTCAGTCTTGATCGCCTTGTTGGGTGCATTTTTCGGAACTAAGCCAAACCATAGCATTATAGGTAGGCTGATTGCCGTTTTTACGAATTGTAAACTTCTCGAAGCTGGCCGATGTAATGCGCTCGCACCTCGACTTGAGTGATGCGTTAATTCGTGTGACCAAGCTTGTTGACATCAACGCCTCTTGAAAGGCTGCGCGTAAGAAGACCACCTTAGGATTGTGCATATTTCCAGCCGACGCTAAGGCTTCATTGTGAAGTTCTGGATATTTTGATACTAGGAAATTATGCAGCTCCTTTTGCATTTTAACATCCTCCCCCGATGGGAATGTTCGAAAGTGCTTTAGCCAAACGTCATCAGGAACAAGAGCGATTGCTTCTGAGAGTGAACGCTCTCCCTGATGTGTATCGGAAACCGTAGCCCAGCCATACTCGCTAATATATGTACTCCAGCCAGTACTTTCACCGAATAGTACAGGTGAAAAAATAAGGCTTAAAAGTAATACGAAGATTCTCATATGTACGAGCACCTAACGCTGCCAACAAAGGCCGAGCGCTTTTTGCGAGGTCCAGGCAGCGCGCATTCTGCGCTGCCGATTTTGCTTGGTTTTGTTAAGCACTTACACGATCTCCATGGCTCCGAGGTTCAGAGATAACTAAAAACCTGATTTCACTAGTGCTCAGGTTCATCAGTTGGTGGGGAATGCCTGCTGGAACATGGATGCCTTGGCCTGATTCAACTGTATGACGAACTTCCGATATTTCTATGGTGACGATTCCTGAAAGCACATAAAAGAACTGCTGTGAGTGTTTATGGAAATGCCGAACTTCAGATTCACCAGGGGAAACCCTTTCTTCAATTACACTTAGCTTATCTGATTTTAATAGATGCCAACCGTCAGAGCCGTTTCCCCACTTGTAGTGTTCAGAATTATTCGTATTTACTGGTTTCATGGTTTGATTGCTTAACGCCCAAAGCTGTGGTGCGAAGCATCCACAGCCTTTGCTGGTTATGTTTCTTCGTTTAGCTTTTGTTCAAATTCTTCTTTTGAAATTACTTTTGAATCTATTTCGCTAAAGTTCATTTTTCCTCGATCAGTCCACATTATTTCAGAGCCATCTTCAAGTGATTCATAGATTGGAAGAACTTCTCGTATTCCCTTGAGCTTCCACGTGCCGGGTTTACCCTTATACTCGATTTTCTCTTCATCATTTTTTGCAAACATAAGTCCCTTATCAAAAGCGACTTGTGGAGAGTTTGCTCTTACTAAGTAAGTGTTTTCCCAGACACTTCTATAATCATGGCTTTCCTCGGTATTTTTCTCGAAGGAAAGTATTGCTGACACTAGATACCAATCTACAGGGCTTCGATCTTTCTTTTTCATACTTTACCCTTGGGGAACATAATGGCTACAACAGGGTCGGCTGGAGCGCAGCGTAGGCCGTCCCGCGAAGGGCCAAAGGCCCGTAGCAATCTGATTGTAATTGTTATGTACGTTGCTCAATATCAACTTCACATTCTGCGCCCTTACCGAGCTTACCCGCAAAAACGTACACTATGCCTTTCTTGAAAGTTTGGATGAACTCGTGCTCCGCTTTTTGATGAAGTCCTCCCCTTCGTAGATAGCAAGAAACCACTACCTTATGTTCTCCAGGATCAATGGAAATATTTTTTGTACTATTGAAGAAATCCGATACCTTCTCACCATCAATTGCTTCAATCCGTGTATTGGCTTGGGTTTCTAGTGGAATAAATGACTTTCCCCAAGCATCATTTTGGGCAACCAAGACCGCTTTATTTAAATTCGGTTGATACATCTCTGGAGTCGTAGCACATGCCGCTAGAAATACTGTTAACAATATTACTCTTCTCATTACTAGGGCCTCACCAACTTATCGATTACACATAACGCCTGGCGCAACGGCGAAGCACGTAGTGCTGAGTCCGGCACGCGCAGCGTGCGAATTGCCGCCATTTGTTAAATGCTTTACTGTGATTCATTTGGACTAATTTCTGCTTTAAACTGCCGAAACATTTCTTCCGGTGTTTTTCCATACACAGACAAGAATGCATTACCAAATTTCTCTCCATTTTCTATAGCCCGAAGTAACTTTATACCCCCTCGTGGGTGAATAAACTCATAGAATAGCGATGCTTGGCGATAGTCCATATG
>NZ_AQYJ01000022.1 GCF_000380565.1 Microbulbifer variabilis ATCC 700307 | reverse complement strand
GCCGCCCATGGCCTCATAATCAAATGCAGCTGTGGAGCTATCAAAGGCGTCGTGCCACGCTTGTCTAGCACTATCGAATCTCATGTCATGCCCCCCAAGCAATTATCAAGCAACCAAAAACCAGCCAAGCGTCCCATCATGCTGCCTTCGGCATGCTCTCGAAATAATCCTGAAATCGCCTTTCGGCTGCGTGCAGATTGTCTCGGTGATACGTGCCCAGGTAATTTATGTGGCCCTGGTTTATCCAGAATTGGGTCACCACCGTATTCGCGAACACAACCTCCACGAGGTGAGCGTACTTGGTGCGGAATACGGCCAGCGGACTGCTGGGGTTGGTTGTGGAAATCCTTTCGATGGCTTCTGGGATGGTGACTGTGCACATGGTGAACTCTCCTTGGTGAATGGGTTTAACCAGTTCTTATCCGCTGATGTTTTCAGCAGTTGTTGAAAAGTCGCTAAATAAATTTTTTGTAGTCGCCGGCTTCCTTGTATGCACCAACGAATGCAATAGCTAGCTCTGCATTGATTGCATTGCCATAACCGCGCAATCGTCCCACTCGGGCGGGAGCCCCATCAGCCAACGGGAATGTTCCGGGTTCAACTGGCCGGAACTTTCCATCTCTGCATCCGAGCCAGTCAGCATTTCTCCAGAAGCCGTTAGACGGACCGGGCCTTTTATTTCCCTCAATAGAGCTGTTGTTTCTGGCAGTGCCATTGCCCCAGGCCGCGGACTCACTCGCCCCTGCTTGCTTGAGTCCGAAGCTAGAGGAGTTGGCCATCCCGCCAATGTTGCCTGAGCACTTAATGGCTTCCCTCGGGAATGCGACCACCTTTTCTGATTGAACACCTCGCTCGCCGATTCGCTTTTCCAATCCCGAGCAGCCGGAGTTGCCCAACCGGCTTTCTGCAACAAAGTAGAGCCGCTGCCTGATGTGCGGGGCACCGATGCCCGCAGCGCATAAATCGAGCGCCCCGCTTGCGTAGTGCGCTCCTTCCAGGTCAGCTTGTACAAGGTCGAGCCAAGCGAGCGCAGCTTTACTTGAAGACTGTTCACCAAAGATTGTTCCAGGTCGGCACTGCTCGATGAGATGGAACCACGCTGGCCATAAGTGCCGCTCGTCAGCTTCCCCTTTCCCTTTGCCTGCCTGGCTGTAAGGCTGACAAGGGCAACTCCCGGTCCAGGCTGGTTTTTTATCCGGCCAATCAGCTTTTCTGAGTGCGTAGCTCCAGACTCCGATCCCGGCGAAGAAATGGCATTGGGTAAATCCAGCAAGCTCATCTGGTCGAACATCCTCAATACTCCTTTCATCCACTTCGCCTGGCGCTATGTGCCCAGCTGAAATTAATTCTCGCAGCCACTGAGCCGCAAATGGATCGACTTCGTTGTAGTAAGCAACCATTTCACTACCAACCTGTGTCTGAAAGAATTTCGCCAATTGGCCGATCCCGCGTTAGCCGCTGCCCTGACGCCCGAGGTTGGGGTGCGAAGTACTTCTCGCGTTTTAGCCAGTTGCGCCAGGTGGCGAGCCAATCGAGTTTTACGCCCCGCTGGCCGGGTTGGGATATCCAGTAATCGCGGAAGCTTTCGGCAATGTCGTGGATTCGGGGGATCAGGTCTGGGCGGAGGCGTTGAGCTTCGATGCGGAATTTGTCCGTGATAACCCAGTTTCCAGGCAGGCGTGTGCCGCGTTTGGGGTTGGCGCGTTTTGGAACTGTGCCTCTCTCTACTGGTTTCTTATTGGTTCTTACTGGTTCTATAGAGAAGGGCGTGTTGTCATTTTCACCGGTTGGGTGCACAGATTTCACCGGTTCGTGTTTTATTTTCACCGGTGAAGATTTTTCACCGGTGAAATCATTGCACCGGTTTACGTGTAAAAAGAGGTCATAATTGGTTCTGCGCCCGTTGGATTTTTCGGCGTTCAGGTAGCCCAATTCTTCCAGCTCTTCGATGGCATTAATCACCGAACGCTTTGTACATTGCGCAACGTCGGCCAGGTAGGCATTGCCCGGATCACACTGCCCAGTATCACTGTTATGGCAATCGGCCAACGCGATTAAAACCAGCTTTGCTGTTGGTGTTCTGGTCCTGCGTTTAATAGCCCATGCCGCAGCTTCAAAGCTCACCACGCACCTCCTGTATAAATTTCCATATAGCGCACCGGATTACCGCCCTACTCCACAAGCAGCAGAATTACCAAGTCACAACAGAGGAATTTGAAAATGATTGTTTTTCAGGTTTCGCCAGCAAACTCATGCTCGGCTAGCTTACTTACTGGACTCTTATCGTCTCTTGCTGACCCGCATCACAAAAAAGCTGAGCAAGCTTCGGGCAGAGATCAACAGCACTAACAACTCCACCTGCCACCAGCTCAGCACGCAAAGCCAATTCAGCTGATGCGCCATGCTTTCCATGCAGCAAGTTACTGACAGTGGGCTGACTTACACGTAGCGCTTTAGCAGTATCCTTTTGCCCCCCGAAATGCTCTATCAGCTTTCGGACGGCTTTTTCGACCCGATCTGATTTGTCCATTCCTGGAGAGTATCGGTATACCTATATTCAGTCAACTGGTATTCCAGTTTTTCATGATATAGGTAGACCTATAACATACTTCTTCACAAAGCACGTTACGGAATTTCCAAGTGACCGAATTAAAGGACAGGCTCAAAGAGGCCCGAAAAGCTGCCGGCAAGACACAGAAGCAGGTCGCAGAAGCTGTAGGTATTACTCAACCATCCTATTCAGAGCTAGAGAATGGAAGGTCTTATGGCACACGCTACATTACTCAAATAGCTTTATACCTCAGTGTTAATCCCCTTTGGCTCGCTACTGGTAATGGCGTAATGCGTAATGCCTCAGTAGAGGAAGTTCGGCGCAAAAATTTGGATCCGCTACTTAATGAATTCGGAATAGAGGGGTTAGCCCAAAAACTTCCGAAACTCGAAAGCCAGCTTCAAGCTATTTTTACTGAAAATCGTGCTATCAACAGTAGAGTTGCAAGGGCTATAGAAGATGGATTGCAGCTTCCTTTAGGATCACTGGATCACGATAAAGCAGCAGAAAAAGCAGGTGCTCTAAGCAACGTAAGCCCAGGCCCTCGCATACAAGGCCGGGTGCCACTGATTAGCTGGGTTCAAGCAGGAGAGTTTTGTGAGTCCATCGATATATTCGAGCCTGGAGATGCCGAAGACTGGATACCCTGCCCAGCAAAGCACTCGGATCGTACTTACGCATTACGTGTAAACGGCGATAGCATGACCAGCCCCTATCCTGGGCAAAAGTCCTACCCTGAAGGTACCATAATTTTTGTTGACCCTGATAAAGCCCTTATCAATGGTTGTCGAGTTATCGCCAAATTAAATGGCGAAGTTACCTTCAAAACTTATGCAGAAGACATGGGCCATATTTATTTACGCCCCATCAATCCGACCTACTCCCCGATGGATGTGACCGGTAAAGATATATCGTTTTGTGGCGTAATTATTGGTTCTTACAGCCCCGAGTAAATCACTAAAAAAGCCCGCCCAAGCGGGCCTTTTTGAATGCTGAGAATCACAACAGAATCTTTTTGACCATCTCAACTTCAATAACACCGCGAGAAACACAGTTCAAAGTAAGGTCTTGAGCCGGCTTCCCCGGTAAGTATTCGCCCTGAATATTTGAACGAACAATCACATCCCTATCATCAACAACCACATTAAAGGCAACTTCTGTCTTGGTGAAATTATCCTCTAAATAATCCCTGCCCTCAATTGCACCACAATTGGCTTGTTCCGGCGTGAGCTTCCAGTTTTTTAGGGATGTAGAGATATAACCCGCCTCTAAATCAGAGGACAAAATCTGAAACCCATCCCTCAACAAAGCCTGCCTCGCCTTACTCAATACTTCTTGCTTTGTTGAAAGGTGCTCTAAAGCAAAGTACTCACTAATAATCACTGGCGTCTCGTTCGCTGCATAACAACCACCAAGGCCAGCTGCCATCAGAACTCCCACTACTGCATGTCTTAGTTTTTTCATTCTTATCCTCCGTGATAAGCGCTCACTGAGAATATCAATAGTCGATCTAATTTCAACCACATCAACAAATATAATAGGTAAGCCTATTGACTCTTAAAAATGGTATACCTATATTTGCATAAGAAACCAAGGACAGGGCATCAAAATGCACACAACCAGCAATCTAAGGCCATTGGCGCCACGTCAAGCTGAAGCGCTTACACATCGTGCCCGTGGGCTCTCCAACAAAGAGACCGCCGAAGCTATGCAGTGCTCTGTAGCGAATATCACTAACTTGCTGGCGGAGTGCTTTTACAAGCTGCATGCCCGCAATAGCACTGAAGCCGTAGCCAAAGCGGTAAAGCACGGATTAATTCAGTTCGCCCTAATCGCCTCAGTTCTTAGCGGTATTGGTACCGATGCACAGGAGCAGTTACGCACCCGTATCCAGCGCCGCCCCACTATTCGAACTATTCGCATCCGCAATAACCGCGAGGGCATCGTATGACCGCCACAGTCTATGTACTCCCAACAGCTCAAACTCAACGCGGTATCAAACGCCCAAATGGTTGTACCGGGCCAATCGTTGCCGCAATTCATAAAGGCCGTCACGCAGTAGCCACACAGCCCAAACCAACTTCGGATTCACCCAAGCAAGATGACGATTGGTCTCCGTTTGGAGGTGATGCGGCATGAGTAATTTCAGCCCAAAGCAGAGCGTGGAAACCCTGCTCACAGTAGCCAACGGCTACTCCGGCGCTAGTGCAATTGCTGCCCAGGTATTGCTTTCGGCCTGGAACAGTAATGATTTTATGGTCCCCGTTGCCGAACTCGCCCTACTGGATGGGGATAACTATCAGCACGCACTCAACGTAATTACGCTTCGCTACCAAGGTAAAGAACCCCAAAACGTCATTGCGCATGGCGATAAAAAGTTTCGCACCCTTTGTGTCGAGTGGTCTCACCTTGAAACCCAAAGGAAGGGAGCAGCGTGAACCAGGCCCAGCAGCTCCCAAGAATACGCTGCCCCCTCTGTGGAAAACTCGCAGAGCCAGTATTTAACGGGAAGCTGTTATTACGCGGCTGGGCTTGCCAGCTCTGCAAGTACTGGGAGCCGGCAATAGGCCGTGAAAGAAAGTTCAAGAAAGTGGTAGGCACAGGCCATGAATGAATTCTCCCAGCTGTTGCAAATCACCCAAGACCTGATGGCCACGGTAGAAACCCAGCAGTTACAAATCAACGGCATGCGCGAGCAGATAGCCGCGCTCTCTGAAGCTATCCAAGGTCAGCCCCCAAAACAAACTGTGGATAACCAGGAGGCAGCGTGAAAAAGGAAAAACTATTCACAATCACTCAAGCCGCCCGAACGCTGGACATGGGCAGGAATAACCTGTTGAAACTGCTACGCAATAATGACCTTTTGCACAGCCGTGAACCTATGCGCAATTCACCCACAAAGACCGCGGTAAAACAGGGGCTGTTAGTTGCAGAAAACGCTGAATACAACCGCGGCCCGGTGAAGGTCCCATACATTAATACCAAGGTTACATCGAAAGGCATGGTGTGGATTCGGGACTTAATCGAAAAAGGAACCATCCCCCAGGCCAGCTAAAGATTTAACCGCGCCCCGGCGCATTCAGTCAGAGGTAACCATCCTTGGGCTGCCGACACGGAGCCCCTTTTTAGAATAGGAGAATCCAATGAAAAGGTATGCACTATTTTGCGGCAGTTATAACTTACTAATGGGTGGTGCTAAAGATTTCCGGCAGTCAGCAGAAACCCTAAAAGAAGCGAAGGAAAAAGCAGAACAAATTGCCAAAGAAAAACGCTTCAAATACTGGGTACAAATCTTCGATAAAGAAACCGATACATTCACCTCCTATAGCATTGTTAATGGTGAACTAAAGGAACGAGCTTTACCTGAATAAGCCATGGAGGGCTACCCCGTGGGTAAGCTAGTTAAAGGCACTACCTGGGCCAGAGAGCAATTTGAATTAGGCTCTCGCCCTGGTAGGGACAAAATTATTGAATGGATCACCGCCGAACATATCCCCGGCCAGATCATTGCCGGGGAACCCTATGTCGATGCCGACCGATTCGCCATACGCGATCACACCGGTAAAAGCCCAGCTCAGAATACCGCCATCAACGATGGCCAACCTAAAAGCGGGCTAGACCTGCTGGCAGGCTAAAAACAACACCAACAAAGCTGCAGTCGAGCAAGGAAATGGCCAGACCCAGAAAGCCCCGCATGTGGGGCGACACTCTACTACCAGACAACCTCTACCCGGACCCACGGGGACGTGAGAACTATTGGCGCTATCGCCGCCCAGACCTTAGAGATAAAGTGTTCACAGCCTCGCTTGAAGACGCCATAAGAATGGCCGAGCAAGCCAATGCTCAACGCGGCAAGCAAGTAGCAAGCAAACCGATCAAGGTTCCAGACAGAGCAAGCTTCGCCTACCACGCCATAGGCTATATAGAGTGGCGAATAGAGAACGACCCACGCTTACCCAGCAAAGCCAGCTGGCGCAACCGCTGTAACGCCCTGAAGCGGTTTGGCGAAGCTTTCGAGGCTATTCCTATACACAAAGCCAAACTGGCTGATTTACGCAAATGGTGGGAATCCCTTACCTACCATCAACAACACGCACGCCGTGCAGAGTTTAATAAATTTTTTAATTACCTAATGGCAGAAGGTTTATGCAAACTCGATAGTAACCCCTTCACCACCGCAGACGACCGCCCTCGCCTACTGGAAAAAGGGAAGCCCACCAAGAAACGACAACGCCTCTCCCTTGAGGCCTACTGGGCTATTTATGAGAAAGCGGACGAGCTTGGTTATGAAGCACTTCAAATTGCTATGGGTATCAGCATACTCACCACCATGCGCCGCGCCGATATTTGCGAGCTGCGTTTTGATAAGCACCTTCAGGGCAATCATCTACGTAAAACAATTAACAAGTCCGAAGCCCAACGAGATAGCCTCGCAGCCAGCCACTTAAGCTTTAACCTGACAACACATCAGCAGCTAGGCAAACTTATTAGCCGAGCAAGAGAGCTCAGCATTAAAAACTTTCGCTGCCCCTACCTACTGAGCCACACGCCTAAGCAACGGCGGACGGGGAAAACTAAAGAACATGTTTGCCAAGTAAGTCCCGACCGGCTTAGCGATATGTTCACCGAAGCCCGCAACGCAACCAATCTCTATAAGGGCTTACCTAAAAGCCAAACTCCACCCAGCTTCCATGAGGTTCGTAGCCTCGCTTCAGACCGGTTTAAACGGATGGGATATGACGTGAAGGATGTGCAACATCTAATGGCCCATACCGACGAGCGTGTTACCCAGGCGTACCAAGCTGGGCATGGCATCGATTACGAAGAAATTGCTATTTACCTGGATGAGCAGGCAATCGGTCGAGAGTTTTAAAAAAGGGCTGGAAAAGCTCTTTTAATAATTTAGGTACTAACTCTGCTCTAGGTATCAACCCAGGTTAGTACAAGCAGAACGAATTTACTCACCTTCTACGGTTAGAAGCTCAGCACTGCCATCAATAACAGCAATCACCTGGTTATTACTGCAAGGATAGATATTTATCTCCTTGGAAAAGCTAGAGAGGATATGCTCATCGGCATCCTTAAAGGGTTGATTTCCGTAGTGAGGTAATGGATAGAAATCCACAAGATTCAGCCCCTCATAAGACTCTAAATCCTTTACAGCATCAGCATTATCTATCTCCTGGACATACGCAATATTCGGTGAAAGTATGACAGAACCTGCCGACTCACCAATATACGTTTTACCGGATTTTACCTGCTCCAGTATGATTTTATCCGCCCCACTTCGTCTGAGCTCTTGAAGCAGAAAAAACGTATTACCACCAGTCAAATAAATGTATTCATTATTCTTAAGTTTATTTTCAATCTCACTAATCGAGGCTGTGGATATATCCAAGTTATCCACAGTAAGGCCCAACTTTTCGAAGGCCCGCCTTGCATCATCAACATAAAAATCAATCTCTTCTGGAATACTTGCAGTTGGAATAAATGTAACCCTCTTCCCTTCAAGACCTTTCTCATAGCTTCCAATTAAGTCAGCAACCTCAGCGAAGTATGAGGTCAAAAACAGTTTGGTCATGTGTTTTAATCCCTTAACGTATAAATCGAATTAACTGCCTAATATTGAAAGCACCCACCCTTTGAGGAACACTGTAAAGTACCTGACAGAATTCCAAAGAGGTGGGGAAAGATATATCAGATTATTACTACCTACTTATCCACATATTTTAACAACGCAATACAGAGGAAACTAAAGAGCACACCTTCCATGTATGCTCTCATCGGCTCAGTAACATGTTTACTGAAGTACGTAGTGCTATCGCTTTATGTAACAGCCCACCAAAAAAAATAAACACCACCCAGATTTTACCAAGTGCACAGCTTGGTTTCTAATCGGTTTAGGCGAATAGGATATAATGTGAAGCAGCTAATAGCCCATACAAATGAGTAAATTAAGCAGGCTTACCTAGCCAAATATGAAATCGATTTCGAAGAGGTTAGTATTTACTTGAATGAGCAAGCTATAGGAGAGAAAATTTGAACAAATTAAACAAATAAGAATTCCATCTAGTTAATAAAGGCAATCCTTTTACTCCTAAGCCAACCTTACTACTAGAGCCCCCTATATATCCACTGCACGTAACTCGTTAAATATCTTTTAAAATATCAGAAACCGACTTTAGCCTATCTCCCGACTTAGCTTGTCTATTTTTTAACTGAATTGAGTCAAGGCAATCCTCTTTAGAATCTTCCCAACCTCTCAGCCACTCGGTTGCATCGCATTCATCTGTTTCATCGTAAGGATTTTTCTTACTGGACACCCCATCTTTAAAGTCTTCATAGCCATGACTGTAGGGATCTTGATGTTCCATTGGGTTCTCCGCATATACGATAATCAATCTGCCTATTATTTTCGAGCAGCATAAGATCTAGAAAACATTTGAAAACTTATGCTCCAAAAAACTCCGTTCACAATTATACACCCTCTGATATAGATATTTTTTTTGTACTCACCATTCCTGGCATAGTAAATGTGTACATCAAGAACATTTCTGTAAAATCAAGAAGCTGTTCCGCAAATAAATTAGTTACCGGGTCCTCCTCATGGGCCGCATCATTTCCATCACCCCTAATAATATGAGCCCAACTTTTAAGGTCATCAGTAATCTTCCCTATCTCATAAAGTCTCTCAATACGTTGGTAAAGTGAGCCTTTTCCGTCAGGCTGTAATTTCTTAACAGAAACTTCTAAAACTTTCCTAGACATTATGGCAGACGCGTCGTAACTTCCTGCCTTTAAGCTATCTGCGGCCTGAATATAAAACTTCTCAATATTATCGGGCAAATATTTCGGATATTCTGCTGTAATCGCTTCCGGATATTCTCGAATAACCTTTAAGTATTTTGATGTTTCTAGATTACCAGAGATCCGACATGGACTCTGCCCCCCAAGTTGCTCAGCACGTATAATATAGCCTTCATGACAACCACCACACCTTAATGCTACTGTATAAACCTTAGGTGTATTTGTATTCGGATCAGAGAACTCCCCAAATGTATTAAACGTTGAATTTGCGGAATGACAATGTGGGCAGTCCCTAGTAATTGTTCCCATTTTTAATTCTTACTCCCCAATAATAAGTAGCGCCACAGGCTGAGAATTATATTGACAATATTACGTACAAAATTTTAGTAAATCTGTTCCATGTATAAAACACACACGGTAATCTACCCAATAGATAGCTAATAGAGGATAAATTAGCCAGTTATACTTATTATAATTTTATTGAATACATCTCCATACCCCCAGATAAAGGTACCTAATATTGCCAATACTGCTGCAGAATATTGTGCAATATTGTATATAGTTTTGTACCGCTCAGCTAAAACTGACTGCTGACTGTAAGAACTTCCAGAAAGATTTATGTGTTCATTTACCTTCATAAGGTTATATTCTGCCCAAACGGCGAAAAGGACCATAAGTGAACCACTTCTTTGAAACCAGATATCAGAGGGCTCATCATTTGGAATAAGAAAAGAATACCACGCCATAATTGGAAGTGAGCCAGCTAAAAAAAGGAGTGGAATACAATAAATTAATTGCTTTTTTATTTCGCTCTCTGCATCTCTTAGAATGTCATAAATTGATGCTTCTTGAGTCATTTCATTTCCTGAGTTATATAGCTATCATAATATTTCTTCAGATCGTAGCCCAAAGCAGTTTAATTGATAGCTTAGTTATGCATTACCACTAACCGGAAACCAGCCCAATTTATTTTCTATTACATTTCTATAATTGGTTCGCACTTGGAGTGGTGTTTTTCGAACATACTCTTCTGCTTTTCTTTTTTTCTCAATAGGCAGTTCTTTAAGATGTTTTATGACTTCATCTGACGTAGGGATCTGGTTTCGAGCAGTTTGAAATCCATATTTCAAGTTAGTCCACACCACACCATCTAATCCTTTTTCTATTGCCCATTTGGATATTTCATCAGAATACTTCCCATGTGAAGTGCACGAGTAAGACTCCCAATACCCAATTGAATATTTTTTATTCTTTTCAGAAATCTTTTCACGCTTAGCTAAATCAGATATAGCTGTATCAATATCTGTTGCGCTTAGCATCGCCCACAACGTAGGTGATTGTATGGCATTGTCGACCAATACTAATGTCATTCGACCATCAGCAGATTCTCGAGCAAATTCTATAGGTAGATTCGGTCCATCGCTGGCCCAATCAGATGAAAGTTGTAAATTATCTGGCTTCCAAATAAGAGAACCCCACCCTAAGCAAGCAATTCGCATAGTCAATCCTTAACTTGCATAACAACATATTCAAGAAGAGCTTCTTTATACCACTTTGCTTTATATCCCCAAAATTATTTTTTACCGACTAAGAGATGCAACTTTGTGAATAAACTAGACACCCTTGATTGGCACTATCGTAATTAATTGGATACTGCAAAACTCTTTAATATATCAGTACTTATACATATATATATCACTCGTTAAATTTACTGATCATCATGGTCTTCAGGTATGTTTGAAGAGAAAGAGAACTACCTTCTATTTTCCCAAGAAAGTCCATGACAACCCGCAAGGTATGATTAAGTGAAAATTAGCATTTGCCAAAATCAGCGGAAGGATAAAGAGGGACTTTTAAAAGAGAAATTTGAGACAAAAAAAAGGGCCTTTAAGGCCCTTTTTTCATCCCCGCAAGTTTGTGTGCGGGTTTATGTACAGTTTGTGTACACCTTGCAGAAGTCAATTTCTCTTCTTCCACAACCCCTTGATAGACAAGGGAAATTTGGTGGAGCTAAGCGGGATCGAACCGCTGACCTCCTGCGTGCAAGGCAGGCGCTCTCCCAGCTGAGCTATAGCCCCAAATTCTGCTGCCTGACGTTTCCGTCGAAAGCGGGGCGCATTTTAGCAAGGTTTAGGCGCCTGTCAACAGAAAAAATAACTTTTTAATCAATTAGTTAGCTGCCAACAATGGACGCCCTTAGAAGCTGTCAATTCCAAGGGCTATGAAGGCAGCAAAGCCTTAATTGAGCCCAGCGTACTCCTTTTCCCAGCGCTTCAGCACCTTCTTCCCGGCGCCGCCCAGTACGTCGATTGCCTGACGCAGGCGGGCGCGACTGAGGTCGGGGCCCAGGAGTACCATGGCTTCCATCACAGAGAAGGAGGCGGTGGTGCCGCTGATGGCGACAAACAGTGGGGCGTTGAAGTCTTTCAGCTTGATTTCCATGGCTGTGGACAGGGCTTTCACTGCCTGGAAGATACTGTCCTTATCCCAAGCACGCAGGGCTTCGAGGCGCCACAGGGCAAATTGCAGCAGTTTCTTCTGGTCATCCAGGGGTAGCTTGTTACCGTTGAAGCTCTCTTCGGTCAGGGGCAATTTGCCGGAGGCGAGGAAGCTAACCAGAGGAGCAAAATCTCCGAAGGTCTCCATACGCTCTTTGGCCTGTGGCAGCACCTTGAGCAGATTGTCACGGTTAAACATCCACTCGGTGAGGCGATCGGCGAGCTGCTCGTTTTCCAGCTCGCGAATCCACAGGCCATTCAGCCAGGACAGCTTCTCCACATCGAATACCGGGCCGCCCAGGGAGACACGCTGGATGTCGAAGTGTTCCAGCATCTCTTCGAGGGAGAACTTCTCACGCTCATCCGGCATGGACCAGCCCATGCGGCCCAGATAGTTCAGCAGGGCTTCAGGCATAAAGCCGGCGCGCTGGTAATAGAGGATAGAGGTGGGGTTCTTACGCTTGGACAGCTTGGTCTTGTCCGGGTTGCGCAACAGCGGTAAGTGGCAGAGCACCGGCATTTCCCACCCAAAGTATTCATACAGCAGCTTGTGCTTGGGCGCAGAGTTAATCCACTCTTCACCACGAAGTACATGGGTGATCTCCATCAGGTGATCATCTACCACATTCGCCAGGTGGTAAGTGGGCATTCCATCGGACTTGAGCAAAATCTGGGCATCTACCTGGGCCCAGTCAATCTCGATAGTACCGCGCAGCAGGTCTTCCACTACACAAGTGCCGCTCTCAGGCACATTCATGCGCACAACATAAGGCGCTCCGGCGGCGCGGCGCTTCTCTACCTCTTCTTCCGGCAGGGCGAGGTCGCTGGGCTTCAGTGAAGTGCGCCCTGCTTCGCGCAATCCTTCACGCAGCTGCTCCAGTTCTTCCGCAGTACGGTAACAGTGGAAGGCATGTCCTTTCTGTACCAGCTCGTCGCAGTAAGTTTTGTAGATATCACCGCGTTCGCTCTGGCGGTAGGGGCCGTGGGGACCTCCTACATCGGGCCCTTCCTGCCAATCCAAACCCAACCAGCGCAAGCTGTCGAGAATCGCTTTCTCGGATTCCGGGGTGCTGCGCTGCTGATCGGTATCTTCAATACGAAGTACAAACTGGCCACCCTGTGCGCGGGCAAAACACTGGTTGAAGAGAGCGATATAGGCAGTACCAACATGGGGATCACCGGTTGGTGAAGGTGCAATTCGGGTTCTTACGGTCATGACAAACCTGATAGAAGATAGATAAAGGACTGTTAAGGCGCGGGATTATAGCGCTGGCTTGCCCCTGGGCCCAGGCGGTATTTTTTCAACAAAAAGATGCTTTTCGTGCCATAGCTCAAATAAAGTACACAATTGACGTGACTTGATTCACGAAAAAAGTATGATTGCCGCCATAAACATGGAATAGCTTGACTAACGCAATAGCCCTTATTGTGCAGGGATTTCCGTGAGCAACTTTTCCTCAAAATGATAAATCAACGGCTCAGGAAGATAGGCCATGAAAAAAAATGTAGTTCGTTCTCTGGTCTCTGCAGTCGCAGCAGGCTTACTCTTCAGCGCTTCAACGACCTCAATGGCTGCTGGCGCTAGTGCAGATAGTACAATCACCCTGAGCATTACCCCTGCAATTGAAATTAGTGGAGTCGAAGACATCCTAATTACAGTTGACGATCTTGGTGACAGCGCAGAAGGTGACGATACCTTTTGTGTGGCCGGCTTCGGCTTCTCAAAATTTAGTATCACATTTCAAAGTGATAACACTGACAGTGATACTGCATTTAACCTGAAGGGGAATGGTATAGATGTCGGTTATAGCGTTGGCTTCGTAAACGACACCTCTAATCTCTATCAGGAAGTAACAAGCGGTACTCCCGTTACCAACTTGGATAGACAGGCTGCTTCCTGTGGCTCAGACAATGCTCATTTCCAAGTAACTGTGGATCAAAATGAATGGCAGCAGCCCGATGTGCTAAATGGCACAACTTACACTGATATTCTCGAAATTACCGTAGCTTCCGAGTAATTTAGAGGGCAGTTGGACTCTAGCAACTGCTCCGACAGCTCCTTATGGCAGGACGTCACCCGAGAGGGCTGGCGCTGGCTTTTTGCTTGGCGCAAGCCCTTCAATCTGATGCCCTAGCGGCAACAGCGGCTACCTTCTTGCTGGAAACATCAGCGCCGGAAGGGTTTGATGCGCTGCTAGTCTCCGAACATCTTGTGGTTGATCTCTATTACGGTGGTAAGGAAATTGGGGCCGCGCAGGTTTCAGTAGAGTCTAACCGTATCCGCTTTGATTCCCCCGAATCTGTACTCGTCCTTCTGCCAGAAGTGAATGACCCCGAACGGGTACTCACTTTACTGGGAACAAGCCAGTCCAAAAATACACAATATATCTGTCACTCGGCTAGACAAGTGAACTGTGGATACCTGCTGCCTGAGGAGTTCGCAGTTATCTATGACGAAGAGCGTTTTCGGCTTGATTTGTTTTTTGCACCCGAGCTGTTGCCTCTGCAGGCAGCGATTAAAGACCCTTACTTACCGGCTGCCAGTAGTGACTTCTCTGTAATTCAGAATCTAAGTGGCACCTGGAGTGGTGTCGAAAGTGATTGGGGCCCAAATAGTTACCAGGCAACATTGAGCGGCAATACCATTATCAGTTTTGGTGAGAGCGCGCTGCACAGCCTCTGGTCCAACGCAACAGAACAGGGTGGCCGGCTTCATAACTTGCACTGGAGCAGGGATTTTCGTGGGCAGGCCTATTCAATAGGGTTATTGCAGCCACAAGGTGGGCTTAATTTTTTTAAGTCTAAAGAGACTATATACGGCTTGGAGTTGCGAAACTCCCAGCGAAGCCGTACCGATATTAAATACCAGCAAGGAGCCCCACTGGAAATTAATATGCCAGTACGCGGGCGGGTTGAAGTCTATCGGGATAAGCGCCTGGTTCACACAGAACTATTGGAGGCAGGTAACCGTTTATTAAATACCTCCACTATGCCGCATGGTGCCTATGAAGTGGAGATTCGTACATATGATGAGACTGGGCGAGCACTCAGCCAGCACACAGAATTTTTTGCCAAGGACTCGTTGCTGCCGGCTCCGGGAGAGTGGTTGTGGAGCTTCCAAGCAGGACTACCCACTCTACCCTACAATACCGGCACTTTGCCCGAGTATTATGATGAAGGACTGGTTCAAGGCTCGATTGCGCGCCGCCTTTCAACCGGCACAGGACTATTCGCTTCAGTAGCTACCACAGAGAAGCAACAACTGGCAGAGGTTGGCCTGCGCTGGGTGGGGCAATATCTGGAATTTTCCCCAAGCCTGGTTACTACCAGTGAAGGCCGTAATGGCCACCGTTTTCAAGCTCTAATAAAAACGCCTTTTGCCACCATAAGTGCGATGGAGGCCAAGCTTCCAGCAAAAGATCAACTACCTTTCGATAACAACTATCAGCTTTTACCCGGAGGGTATTCCCAGCGCAGCTTTAGCTTACAAAGCGGTATTCTGGGTGGGCATCTTTCCCTGCGCCATAGCGAGCGGGACAAAGCTCAAAATCTATTACCCAGTGATTTCACTTTGGATAACACTGCCGATGGAGCACGTAAACTAACAACCCTGGAGTTTCGCCGCACTTTCTTTCAAAACGCAAATTGGCTAGGCAATGCCAGCTTCTCCTACGGCAAAGCAGATGGGCTGCAATATTCCAACCTTGGTATCGAGTTCCGCCTGCGATCAAAGCACTGGCAGCACACCGCTAATTTACACAGTGAAAATAGTGATAGCGGAACAGACGGGGAACGGTTGGCTTTTCATACCCGCTGGCGTGACCGTGACTTATGGGCACCAGAGTTTGAGCAGAAACTCTTTATTGAAAAAGCACCGGGGGCAAATTACCTGGAAAGCCGTACCCACCTGGCGGGACATATGGGCTATGCAAATGCTACTGTCGGTTTTACTCATGATGATCAGGGTGATGCCATTAATTATCTGGGAGGCTTTAGCACCAACTTGATTTCCACAGAACGAGAGCTGGCCTGGGGAGGCGAAAGGGCATTGGAAAGCGCAGTTATTGTCGATATTGAAGGAAGTGATCAACAGGATTTTGAAGTACTGGTGAATGGTGTTCGGCGCGGCTATGCCAAGGGTGGTAACAAATCCGTTATTAATCTACCGGCTTTTAAAAGCTACGATTTGTCACTGCGCCCGCTTGAACAAGGCTTCTTTGATTTTCGCGAGAGAAGTGAAACTGTCACCCTTTATCCCGGCAACGTAAGTTCAGCGAGCTACCAGATCTTGCCCCAAACACTGGTTTTAGGCCGACTAAGCGATGAAGGTATAGGAATAGCCAACATTCAGGTTTTCATCGGCGACCACAATACTGTTACCGACCAATATGGCGTTTTCCAACTGGAAGTGAGTGGCGACCAGCAAACTCTAACCTCCCAGGAAATTACCTGGAGTAACTGCCGCATCCCTATAAAAATCCAATCCGGTGGGGAAAACTGGCTAAATCTAGGCACCATTGAGCAATCTCGGGCTCTTTGCCAAATCGAATACACCTCGGAGGCAAAAGGTGTACACCACTAAAACACTTCTAAAAAAAGCTATTTGGCCTGTTTATTTTATACTTATCCTAGCTATGGGATTGGGCTTACCAGTGAATTCGCAGACCAGTTGTTCCAGTAATGGTAGTTTACGCACTTGTAATCTTGGGGGATCCCATACTTTAAATTACGAAACAGACCCCAAGGATATCCCTTTCACCTTACGCAGTCATCGACGCGGTAATGCCTGGTCGTACTATCTAGAAATATCATCGCTAAACGGCAATACTTTTTCACTGGTCTCAGATAACGGAGAGCAGATTGATATTTCTATAACATTCACTTCCAACGGAGGCATTACAGAGGTATTAAATCCTGGAGTTCTGGCCGGCTCCTTTGGTGGTACCACAAACGATACAGGTGCTTTTCTTTCTGTCGAGGTAGATAGTTCTCTCACTCCATCTTCCAGTCGATACTCTGGCAGCTTTCAAATGGAACTAAGCCAGTATTTTTTAATTTTCCCCATTGATACAGAAACCATAGAGTTCGACATAGTCTTGGAAGTAGAACCAAATATTACTATTCGCAACCTGGGAGATATCGACCTGAGTAATTCAGGCATCACTTTGGGCCAGGTTATTAAGGGATCAGAAGATTTCTGTGTAGGCGGTATCGGATTCTCCAACTATACCGTTAACCTTAGCAGTAGTAATGGCAGTACCGGCGGTGGTGGAAGCAGCGGTTATGAGTTAGGTGGATCAAGCGAAAATATACCCTATACAGTAACTTTCTCAGATGACTTAACGGGCACCAGCGGCATAGCGCCCGGGGGACTCGGGGACGTGCCTGGTAGCTTCTCCCGCAGGACTGATGAGTCCTGTATTTCTGACAACGCGAGAATCTATATCAGCGTCTCCCCGTCAGACTGGGAAAATGCCAACGAACCGTTTTATACCGATGTTTTGACGGTGACGGTTAGTAGCCAGTAGATTTACCACAGGAGCCAGCGTCAAATAAAACCTCTCAAGGCAGAAAAATATAAAAAGCCACTAACTTTATTAGTCGCTATATCGAAAAAAATTTAGGCTAACTGTTAAGAGGGAAACGCACCCTTTCGCTTTTGCGCCCACGTAACAGTACTTCCAACTCCCCATCTTTTGGGATGTCCTCAAGTGAGAGATTAGTTCTGGCATACAAACGGCCCGATACATTCAATTTCCTACAGTTTCCATCGTCGAGGCAATGACGTACTTCAACAACTTCAATATTGATATTGCCATCATTAACCAGCTTGTAGCTATCTCCTTCCCCAACAAGCTCAACTTTATACTGGCCGCTGCTTGGCTGCACAAATACCAAGGCCTGGTAGGCTACGAGTATTTTTAAGGCCGTTTGCTCAGTTTTGATTTTTCCGACAACTGGCTTAAACGTCACCCGATAAACTTTCTCTTCTTCCAGGTCACGATCCAAGGCCATCAGGCGGAAACGTCTTCTTTCTCCTGGTGCCAGGACAGCCTTGGCCGGGCTGACAAGAAGCTTGAATTCATCGGGGTTCACCACCCTTACACGCTGCTCATTCTCCTGCCCGGGGTTATCCACCCGGAAAATCTCTGTTTGTAAGTACAGAGTCTCATTATCCGGGTTGGTGATTACAACGTCATCCCGAGCACTGGGAGCGTCATCGAGGTAAAGGATTACTTTGTTTAGAGACATCGCAGCCAGGGCTGGCTGTGAAATTGCCAAAAGCAATGCAAGGAATATCTTTTTCATAGGAAAGTGAATAACTCGGCATTCATTATTCTGGTGGCGGTATTTTACACTAGGAGTGGGCGGCAGTTGGCTTTATTTACCAATCAAGCCTTGGGAAAGATAATTATTTCTCTGTAATAACCAATTGAGAGTAATCTTTCAGTCGCACTTCAGAGAGGCAATCTCCAGCCCCCAGTGAAAGCGGCTTCTGCTGTTCACCTTCATCCAACCCAGTTGCAACCAAGGAGAAATGCTGTGTGGGAATCTGTCTCAAACACAGCTCGCGCTTAGCTCCCTTCTCAAACTGGCGCCACTCAGCTCGGGTGGGCAATATCAATATAATCCGGGCGCTAGCGGATACTGCATTGCCTGCTGCGACAATACTTTGCATTGAAGATGGCGCCACCTCAAAGATGAGCTGCACCAAAGCCAGCGTTAAACTTCCCACCATACCTCTCAGAGCCCCAGCACCATCACATTTGCGTAAACTGCAGTTGGCGATCCAGCCTAATTCAATCCCTACTGCCGGCTCATGGTACCAGGCGCCAATATTTCAGCCCCACGATGCTTGCAACAACTGGAGCACAGTCTATTTTTCCTGTAAGACCCGGGGCCTACCCAGGTCGGAAATACCCATTGGTGACAGGGGCCGCTCGCCCCAAATCCAGCCGACAATAACACCCGCTTTCCGGACTTTACTCACATGCTAATCGCGCACCGAGGCGACAAGACCCGCCAACCGGAGAATACAATCGCCGCCTTCGAAGCAGCCCATAACTTGGGGGCCTGCGCAATCCAGTGCGATGTCCGCTTCAGCCTGGACGGAACACCCTGGTGTTTCCACAGCGATACACTGCAATTGCCCAGCGATAAGCGCGTGCACTTCTTTCACGAACTGAGGGACTCACAACTACACCACCAGCCCATCAACTCATTTATCCAATTGGTGGACTGGGCAAGCTGTCATCGCCACCTAGACTGGTTTGTAGGGATTTCCGCATCCAATATTACCGGCATCGGTTTCACCGCAGCAGTGGAAAAGCTGCTGGACCTCATGCGTAATGAACGCGAATCCTTCGCCCTGCTCTCCCAGGACTGTCGCAGCTTACGTGCTGCACGCAATATGGGTTGGCACAGGGTGGCACTGCAGATCAGCTGCGTCTCCCGCTGTCTATCGGCAGATATTGTTACTCTTGCTCCTGAGTATCTGCTGATCCGGGACAGTTTTGTTGAGTGCAATGAACTACCACCGGGGCCTTGGCAGTGGGTTGTTTATGAAATCAACTCCACAGAGGAGGCCGTTCTCTGGCGTAAACGCGGCGCACACCATATCCTGACCGGTAACCTGCCATTATTAATGCGCTCCCGGGAAGCGAGTGATGTCTACGGATTTTGACGTTCTAGTCGTCGGCGCCGGAATTCTCGGCGCCGGTACCGCTGAGGCCCTGGCCCAAGCCCATCACTCTGTCGTCATTTTGGAGCAGCTGGGGATTGCCGCTGCGACCTCCTCACGCTCTTCAAAACTGATTCACGGTGGCTTGCGATATCTGGAAAGCGGACAATTCCGCTTGGTTTATGAATGCCTGCGCGAACGCAGCTGGTTACTGGATAACAAACCTCAGCTGGTGCGCATGGTGCCTTTTTATATCCCTGTGTATCGCAACAGCAAAAGATCTCCCTGGATGGTCAGGCTGGGGCTCAGCCTTTATGCCCTGCTCTCCGGTATTCGAAATGGCGACTCTAGATTCCGATCCCTGCCTAGGTCTGAATGGGATACCCTGCCCGGTCTAAAGCGTGAAGATTTACTTGCCGTATTCCGCTACTACGATGCACAGACAGATGATGCCGCCCTCACCCGTGATGTGGTTGCATCCGCAATTGCCCATGGTGCACAGATTATCTGTCCCGGCAGTTTGGTAGGAGCGGAGGTCACTGAAGATTGTGTACGGATTGACTATGTGGCCGACGGTAAACTCAACACACTGCGCACCCGTGCCCTGGTCAACTGCAGCGGCCCCTGGGTCGCCACTACAAATGCCCGCTGCTCACCGCCAGTCGCCCTTCCACCAATAGATCTGGTCGCAGGCACCCACATATTGCTCCCGCTATCTCTTGGCAACAAAATCTTTTATGTGGAAGCTGATGATGGGCGCGCAGTTTTTGTGATGCCCTGGCAGGATAAAACCCTGGTGGGCACCACAGAACGTCCTTATTGTGGCGATCCGCGGGATGTGTCCCCCACAATTGAGGAGGAGTCCTACCTGCTGCGCACTGTGCAGCAGTACTTCACCCAGACTCGCGGGCTGCAAGCTGAAGATATCTGTGAAAGCTTTGCCGGTCTGCGGGTACTACCTGAAGCGGAGAAAAGCCCATTTGCACGCTCAAGGGAATCTATGATCTGCTGCGATGATGAGCGCAAACCTCGGATTCTCGCCGTAGCAGGTGGGAAACTCACCAGCTACCGCGCCACTGCGCGAAAACTGGCACGGAAACTCGAAGCCACTCTGCAGGATAAGGCAACATCAACTCACGAAAGCACTGAAACCTCTAGCCATTCCAGCACCTCTGAGCGGGAACGGAACCTCTAATCGATCAAAAGAATTCAATGCTTCTCTCGATTAACCGTAATAAAGTCCCGCGCAGAGCTTAATTCTACGATAGCAAAATAGGGACGTGGTAATTTTCAGTGAAAATATCAGTGGAGAGATCGGCAGCCAGTTATGGAAAAACCATACAAAACTACAGTACCTTCTAATCAAACCTCTACTCTAACCGAACCTCTAAAGGAACAAAGAGTTTAGGTATTTGGCACTACAGGAGTGGATTAGTTTTACCGAAATCTATTGAAGAGCAGTACTCATGTGAGTAACAAGTTTCAGCCAGCAGAGAGAAACCCTTTGCACCCGCTGGCTTATTGCCCCCTACTTCTAACCTTCCTCTACACTAGAATTCATTACAGCTACACACATGCTTCCAGGGCCTGAGCAAGGCCCTTGTAATACATAGGTGGCTCGCTTATCACATCCGGCAACACCATATGTTCTGGTACCCAATTGGTGGATAGTTATAGATGAAGCATCACAATTTAAGTCAAAAGGCGCCCTCTTAGAGACGGTTTCTTTCATCAGAGTAGTGCAACCTCCCAAGGCCATTGCTGCAACACTCAGACAGATTAGTTTATGGGTACCTCTAAAAATTCATCAATTTCCGGTAAAATATTTTTAAGCCCTCTGTAGTGGTCTAATACTTCCGGACACTTCGCTAAGATGGTAAAACTACCAAGCGAGGTGAAGTATGACAACAAAAGGGACACGCCGGAAATTCAAGCCGGAATTCAAGAAAGACGCCGTAGCTCTTGTCTCGGAGCAAGGGTATTCGATTTCCAAGGCTGCAGAGGCTGTAGGAACCACGGCTAACAACCTGCGACGCTGGATAAAAGAGCTGAAACTGGAAGAGAGCGGAGTAAGGTTGGATACGGGCGAACGAGGTGAGCTGAACCAGCTGCGACGTGAAGTAAAGCAATTGCGGATGGAGAAGGAAATCCTAAAAAAGGCCAGTGTAGATTCAATTGATCAGTGCACCACCCCTGTAGGAATATGGCCTATCGGGGGATCATTGAATGAAGCGCATATTTACAGCAGAAGAAAAGGAGTGGATTTTCGACGCTTGGAAAAAGGGCATTGGCTTTTGTGAAATTGCCAATGCCATAGATTCTAAGCCAGGAACCATTTTTACTGTTTTGAGAGATACTGGCGGAATTAGTCCAATATCCAGAAAGCCATCTCCTCAACACCTCACATTAGCCGAACGCGAGGAAATACGTGCAGGTCTTTCTGCAAAACAAAGTATTCGAGCAATCGCTCGCTCCTTGAATCGGAATCCATCCACAATCTCGCGTGAGATTCAGAGAAATCGGGGGCGGCGATACTGTAAAGCAGTAGACGCAAACAACCGTGCAAAATGGATGGCAAGGCGTCCCAAGCCGTATTTGCTGGAGCAAAACTCGAGGCTAAAGAAGCTTGTTTTGGAAAAATTAGAGTTGAACTGGTCTCCAGAGCAGATATCGGGTTGGTTACGGAAGACATATCAGGCTGATGAATCAATGCAGATATCAGCAGAGACTATCTATAAAACACTGTACTTCCATGTGCGTTCAGCACTTCATCATAAGCTAGTAAAGCATTTGCGTCGATCTCACAGTCTTCGTTACAGCAAACAACATTCACGTAAAGGCGAGCGCGGTACTATCAATATCGTCAACGGTACATCGATAAGGGAGCGTCCTCAGGAGATACAAGAACGATGTGTTTTAGGTCATTGGGAGGGTGACTTAGTGTCAGGTTCAAACAACACTCATATCGCCACGCTTGTGGTACGAATGGTGTCGCCGTAATGATAGCCAAATAGATGGCCAGATTTGGCAACTATGCCATCGATTGAAGGCCTTATTTGCAGAACCTCTTGAGAGCCTCGGAAGCCGTCAGTTAATGAAGCTGTTACGCAAAGAAGGCTTTGAAATTAGGCGTTATCGAGTCCCCAAGCTAATGAAAAAGCTCGGTTTGGCAGTAAAACACAAGAAGCGATTTACACTAACCAAAAATAGCAAACATCAACTGCCAGTTGCTGAGAATCTTCTAAATAGGGATTTCTCACCGAGTGCTAAAAATCAAGTTTGGACTACGGATATCACATATATCTGGACTTTGCAGGGCTGGTTATACCTGGCAGTGGTAATTGATCTTTATTCACGCCGGGTTGTTGGCTGGCACTTAGGCCGTCAGATGGAAACGGCCCTGGCAAGTCGTGCACTGATGATGGCTATCAATTTGCGCACACCACCAAAAGGTCTTCTGCATCACTCTGATCGAGGTAGCCAGTATGCCAGCCATAGCTACCAAACGCTACTGAAGCAGCATGGAATGGTGTGCTCAATGAGCCGCAAGGAAAACTGTTGGGACAATGCACCGACTGAACGTTTTTTTAGTAGCCTGAAGCGGGAGTGGTTAACGGGAATTCTCTATCCGACAAGGGAGGATGCGATAACAGATGTGAGGGCCTATATTGCGTATTACAATTCACGCAGGATACATACAACACTGGGGGACGTAGCCCCTATCGAATTTGAAAAATGTGCTTAAGAAAGTGTCCGATCGGAGTTGACCACAACAAGAATATTAAACCAAGTAACACTTTTCAGTGATTGGTTGCTCTGGACATCATACCACACCCATTGATAATGTTATGGCCCCGAGTTGTTCACTAATAGCCTTAAAAAGCGGAAATTTATGCTAAAAAAAATTTCAACTATTACTTTCTTTCTTTTTATTAATAGTGTCGCTGTAGCTGATGAGGTATGGCATCAATCACAAATTGCAAAAATCTATCCCTATGGAGATGGTAGATTTGTGATTGCATTTAAGGAAAATTCTGATTCATGCACTAGCTCTTCAAACCCAAAGTATCACTATGTAAAAGTTGGAGAAAATGGAGTAACTGCAGAGGGTATCGATAAGATGTTTTCTGCTGCACTAACAGCGGCAACTACAGGTAAACAATTACAAATCGTATATGATACCTCAACGCCAAAGTGCTATATAAACCGTTTAGTTATAAATTATTAACATACTGGACTACGGTAAAAAACCCCAGTCTAGATAACTTAGATCTAAGCCGGGCATATTATTACAAGTACTGTCAACAGTTAGCCATGCCCGGCCTTCCAAGAATAGATAACAAGTGGTCAAGCACACGAAAGCGAGCACTTGATGGGCCTATCAATTGAAAAGGGGCGATGACTCCCCTCTAGCCTGGGGTATGCTTGCATGCTGTCCCTCTCCTTCAGATAAGAAAGCTGGAAGTAACTCTTTAAGACACTCTCTGACCCCCAAATTCACCAACATCAGGCCATCCCGCCATAGGGTCTGGGTTTTACATCCCATATAATGGCGGGCTACTCTGTTTTTAATAGTCTTTTACGCCGCAGTTTATGTCTGAATACAGCCCCCACCGCTTTTGCACCGCACCACTACTCGACTGGAGTGATCGCCATTGCCGCTATATGTGGCGCCTGTTGAGTAAGCGGGCACGCTTGTATTCGGAGATGGTGACTACTGGGGCAATATTGCATGGAGACAGGGAGCGCCACCTGCAGTTTGATGCAGCAGAGCAACCCGTAGCCCTGCAACTGGGCGGAAGCGATCCCAGAGAGCTGGCCGAATGCGCCCGTATCGCCGAGGAGTGGGGCTACGCTGAAATTAACCTCAACTGCGGCTGCCCCAGTGACCGGGTGCAATCGGGCCGTTTTGGTGCCTGCCTGATGGCAGAACCGGATGTGGTAGCTGAGGGTCTGTCCGCGATGCGCGAAGCAGTATCTATCCCCGTTACGGTAAAGCACCGAATCGGTATTGATGATATGGAGGACTATCCTGGCCTGACCCGTTTTGTGGAGGCCCAGGCAGCTATTGGCACTGACACATTTATCGTACATGCGCGCAAAGCCTGGCTAAAAGGCCTCAGCCCAAAGGAAAACCGCGAAATCCCCCCACTTAATTACGATATGGTTTACCGTCTGAAACAGGACTATCCACAGCTACAAATCATTATTAACGGCGGTATTAACTCGCTAGAGGAGAGCCTGCAACATTTGCGGCATATGGACGGTGTTATGCTGGGGCGTGCAGCCTATCAAACTCCGGCAATCCTTGCCCAAGTGGATAGCCTGCTATTTGGTGAAAGTGAAGGGCCGGATGCAGCGCAAGTGGTCGAGCAAATGCTGCCCTATATAGAAAATGAAATGCAGCGCGGCCAGCGCCTGAATCATATTACCCGACATATGCTCGGGCTTTTCCAGGGGCTGCCGGGCGCGCGGCGATTCCGCCGCCACCTAAGTGAGAATGCCCACAAGAAAGGGGCCGGACCAGAAATTGTTGAACACGCTTTAACGCTCGTTACCCAGGCCGCATAGAGGGTAAACCAAGATGGCTGGAAATGGAGGCCAATCAATGACAGAGGGAGTGCAATGAACAAATTGGAACAACTTAAACAGCGCAGCTTAGTAGTGGCCGATACGGGTGATATTGAGGCTATCCGCCGCTACCGCCCTCAAGATGCCACCACCAACCCCTCACTACTGTACAAGGCCGCCCAGCTCCCTCAATACAAATCGCTTATCAAAGAGTCATTGGGGTGGGCAGCTCGCCACCAGAAGCAACGTGGGACAGCGGAGACAGCGCGATTAGCGGCAATTAAGCTAGCAGTGGGTATCGGTACAGAGATATTACAGCTGGTCCCCGGCGTGGTTTCCACCGAGGTGGATGCGCGACTCTCGTTCGATACCCGCGCCACAATTGATTACGCCAGGCACCTGATCACTCTCTACGAACAAACGAATGTAGAAAGGGACCGTGTGCTCATCAAAATTGCTTCCACCTGGGAGGGTATTGCAGCGGCAGAAATCCTGGAACAAGAAGGCATCCACTGTAACCTGACCTTGCTATTCAGCCTGTGCCAGGCCATCGCCTGTGCCGAGGCCGGAGCCACTTTAATCTCTCCTTTTGTCGGCCGTATCCTCGACTGGCACCTGGCAAATGGTGAGCGCAAGGGGTTCAGTGGCGAAGAGGATCCCGGTGTATTGTCGGTACGCAATATTTATCACTACTATAAATCCCGCGACTACGACACCATCGTGATGGGTGCCAGTTTCCGTAATACAAGTGAGATAGAAGCCTTGGCTGGCTGCGATCGCCTGACTATCAGCCCGCAGTTGTTGCAGTCCCTGGAGGAAAGTGAGGGGATGCTGGTAGGAGGCCTACCGGCGATTACAGAACCTTTGGCTCGGCCAACCCAGAGATTGGAGGAAGCGACATTCCGCTACCAGCTCAATAGCGATGCCATGGCTACAGAAAAGCTAGCAGAAGGCATTCGCAACTTTGTTAAAGACCAGCAGCGACTTGAAATGCTGCTACAAAGCCAAGTGATGGGACACCAGGAAACTGATGCTGCAACAAATCCGTAAGCTGTTTGAGCAGATTGGCAACAGTGCCGATGTAGAAACACGTAATGAAAAAGACGTGCGCATGATCAGCGCCGCCCTTCTAGTTGAAGTGGCGACTGTGGACCAGAAGCTGGACCAGCGCGAGCGCGACACCCTCACGCATCTACTTTGCCAACACTATGCACTAGATGTACACAGCGCCGCCGAGATTATTGATGAGGCCATTGATCAACGGGAGCATGCCACCTCATTATTCGAGTTTACCCAAGCAGTTAATGATCAGTTCACTGAGCAGGACAAGTACCTGCTGGTTCGGCAAATGTGGCAGGTCGCTTTTTCCGATGATGTTATCGAGGCATTTGAGGAACACCTTATTCGCCGGGTATCCGAACTTATCTACCTACCCCACGGACTGTTCACCAGAGCCAGGGCGGAAGCGAGGGATTTGAAAGATAATTGAGTCGCTAGCTGAATAAGTTGGGGGAATAGGTCTAAAGCGCCAAATCAGTAGCAGGAGCCCTTAAGAAGCTCAATGCAGATGGGCGGAGCGTTTGCTGTAGGGCTCGCATTCCCGCTCGAGGGTATGCACCAGATCGCGGAAAGTTTCCGCATTTTGCTCGTTCATACTCATCAAAACACGGTGTGCTTCCAGTACCTTCTCCCGCGCAGCACATTCATCAGGAGTGTTGCAGACCAGGGGTTTAGTCTCAACGGAGATATCATATTGCTCACTACTGATCTCCACCAGGGAGTCAAATCCCATTGCATCAAGCAGGTGTTGAATTCCCTTATCGGCAGAGAAAACCAATGGCTTTTGACAACCGCGCTCTTGGGCGCGAATCGCAATTTTTGCCATCAGGCCAAGGGTCGTGCTGTCAACACCTTCGGCACGGTCCAGGTCGAAAGCCACCCCAGCGAAGTCATCTCGCGCAAACATGTTGTCGATGAAGCTATCAAATGAAGTACAAAGGTTGAGCCGAACATCACCAATCAACTTGATGATGTAAACGCCCTCGTGGGCCCCAACCATAATTTGCCCGGACTGCATAACAACCCCTGGCTCACCCGGATACACTTTTAGGTGAAAGTGCTAACAGGTGGCAAAAGTTCACTGGTAGAGAACACAAGCCGCACTCGGTGGTTTTGCCGCCTTGTGCAATTTTGTGCATAAAGTGGGCGGAGCTTACTCCTGACTGCCCGGACTGACAAGTATACTAGGGCATGAAATTCGACTATTTAGTCGATGCAAACGCTCGTCCTAATTGTGCCCCAGGGTGAGGATCGTAATATCGTCCGGTAACGCCCCAAAAGTATCTACTTTCAGGCTCTGGCACAAACTTTCCAAATTTCCTCCGCACTCAGCGATCATCTGTAAGAGGCGCTCCTCTTTTTCCAGAAGATCTCCCTGAAGCAGCTCCAGAACGCCATCGGAGCACGCCACCAAACGCCAGCTGGGCGGTAGCTCGGCGCACATTACCTGCCAGTCACCCCGCTCAAAGATACCTAACGGACGCCCTTTGCCCGGCAACCAATCAGCGCCACCATCACTGGCGAGAGCCGGCATGGGAATCTGCCCGGCAACAGCATAATGCAGCTGGCGCGCGGCCGTATCCACAACACCGACGAACATGCTGGCATGTTTGCCCATATGTGTGGATAACAACTCCCGATTAATCAGCTCGAGAACTTCTAACAGGTCACTGCCAAGGGACTCCAGCTGGGTAAAAAGTGGACCCTCACGCAGACGATGCATGATGCTGTGCTTGACGAGTGCGGTAACCAGCGCAGACGAGACACCATGACCGGAAATATCCACTAGGTAGAAGGCGACAAAACGCTCTCCAAACAGGCCGTAATCGACAAAGTCACCACTGAGATACAGTGAGGGAATCAGGCGATAGTTCGCCTCAATACCACCTGGATAACTATAAGGCGTACGCGGCAGCAAGTGCTGTTGCAGCTGGCGGCCAGCCTCCTGGTCCCGCCGCAAAAGCTCTACGTGATCACGCAGCTCTATGTTACGCCGCTCCAGAGCTTCCCGATATTCCCGGTTCTGCTGGGCCAGATTCTCCTCACCGCTGATACGACAAATAACCCGGTCAATTTGCGCGGCTTCCTTGAGAGGTTTGAGGAGATAATCGCAGGCGCCCAGGCGTATTGCTTGCAGGGCATCATTCAGTACTGCACTGGATGAAATTACGATGACAGAGGTGTCTGGAGACTGACGTTTGATTTTTTGTAACACCTCCAGCCCGCTCATATCGGGTAACTGGAAGTCCACCGCGACCAATTGAAAAAGACCGGGGGAAAATTGCTGGATACCCTGTTGCCCACTACTTGCCTCCGCAACAGAGAACCCTTGGCGTGAAAGTGCTCCACGCAGGAAACTGCGGGAGCGCTCGTCATCAGTCAGTAACAGGCTACCGGGACCGGGCATGAGTGGCCCTTGGAAAAAGAGTAAGTTCTATCCGGTGATCAGTAGTCACTGGACTCTTCAACTTCACCCTGGTCAATCGCTTCAGCGGCTTCAGTTTCACTCTGCACATCTACTTCGCCATCCACGATCAGGAAGTCGCGGCGCTGCAGGTAAGCATCACGTAACAGCACATACCGATCCCCCTGTAACAGTGATTCGGCCTGCAGCAAGCTGGCGCGGCTCTGAATAATATCGGTTGCCCTCAACGTATAGCGTGTAGGGTCATGTTCCACATAGGTCAGCGGGTTGGTGTAGTAATCAACTACCCGTGCTGGCGTATCCCGAACTGTGGAAGGACCCAGAAGCGGCAAAACCAGGTATGGACCGGAAGGCACCCCCCAAACAGCCAGGGTTTGACCAAAGTCCTCGCCATCGCCTTTTTCAAGCCCCATATGCTTGGCAACATCAAAAAGACCGGCAATACCAATAGTGGTATTAATCAGCAAGCGACCTGCATCATTGCCTGCCTGGCCCCATTTACCTTGCAATACGCCATTAAAGGTATTGGTCACTTCACCCAGATTACTGAAGAAGTTGCTAACACCGTGTTGCACGAATATTGGGGTGATCTGCCGATAGCTGACGGCAGCTGGCTTCAACACATAGCGATCAGCGCCATCATTAAAACTAAATACAGCGCGGTTAAAACCTTCCCATGGGTCACGAAGGGAAAAATCCTCCCCTTCCGCACCACCAAATTCATCCGCGGGATCAAAGCCATATTCATCCAGTAGCGAACCATTTTCATCGCCACTTGTGGTAACCTGACCATCAGTACCAGTTTGAACGGCGGTATCCCCTGCCGCGCCTCCAAACGGGTCATCTTGCGCTAATACACTCACTGGAGAAACCGCGATCAGCGCGGCCATCAACCAGGGCGATAAAACTCTGCGTCCTAGCAAAACCCTGCTCCTCTACTAACAAATACTAAGACCAAGGATTCTAACGCCCTCGCATATCGTAAGCTACCCTCGGCAGCATAGCAGCTGGGATTCGTCAAAGATGAAGCAGTTTCAGGCAAGTGCAGCGGTGCTTTAGAATAATAATGACGCCAAAAGATAAGCTGTCGACACCTATTTTTCAGCAGGTAGAGGTTTAAGGCCTGCAATTACACCATTCCCCAGAAGTTTCTGTAATAGCTCCACACCAAAACTCCTCAGGGTGCTGGTATCTACCTGGGGTAACTCTGCAGCAATTTGTGCCAACAGTTGCTCTCCAGTGGCCGACTCTTCTGAAGCCAGTTGCAACAAACGCGCTGTCACCGCATTAATTTCCATGAAATTCACCTCATCACTGCGATCGCGATACACCAGCAAAAAGGTGGGGGTTTCATCGGGTTCCTGAGGCTGGAACACCGGGCCAATACGATGCACGGGATATCGATAACTAAGGCTCCATACCAGGGGCGATACTACTGGTACGGATCCCAATATATCCCCCTCGCGGCTGAGGTTGGCAGGTATCTCAGCGGTACTGACATCCAGTGCCAACTCTACCCATTCGTAGTGAGCTAGCTCCAGTAAAAAAGGGGGATCTCCCTCCCGCTGGCCCCGCTCATTTTGCAGGTAAGTGAGGAACTCCTCACTGATTTGCAGGAAGTAGGGACTGCTAGAAGTATGGTGATGCACAAAATCACGCACCATAGCGTGCCAGAATTCGTCACTATAGAGACTGCGCAGCACCGGAAACCCGCTCGAGATAAAAGACTCAATATTGTTGTAAATTAGATCCCGATAAATCGCCAAGCGCCGATCTTCAATTTGGGGAGGCGGTGTGCATTGCTCCGGAGCACGCAGATGAGCAGCCAAGTCTCTCTGCAACCCCTGAAAATTGTCAGTTTTATCGGCGACTGAGGACATAGTTTTCTTCTACTTGGTGACTGGCCTGAATGGTTTTGATATGCCCTACTTCTTCGAGCAATTGCGGTATGGGTGGAATATTGAAATCCCGCTCAAGCAGGGTTGGCATTACACCGTGAATTTCATAAGCCTTATTCAACAACTCCCACACAGGATCAATTACCGGTGCACCGTGGGTATCTACTTTTAGATCTTCCGCCTCGTCGTAATGTCCCGCCACATGTACATAGCGCATTCTTTCCGAAGGAAGTCCGCGCAGAAACTCAAATGGATCGTAACGATGATTAATGGAGTTGACATAAATATTATTTACATCAAGGAGAAGGTCACAGTCTGCTTCCTCCAGTACGGCATTTAGAAAGGCCAGCTCGCTCATTTCCTGGCCTGGTGCGGCATAGTAGGAAACATTTTCCATGGCAATACGCTGCCCCAATGCATCCTGCACAATACGAATTCGCTCGGCGACATACATCACCGCTTCTTCAGTAAAGGGAATCGGCAGTAAATCGTAGAGATGTCCGTGGTCGGAGCAGTAGCTCAGGTGCTCGCTGTAATAGCGAATATCATGCTCACGAATAAATTTCTTGATAGACCCAACAAGGTCCATATCCAAAGGCTCCGGCGCCCCAATTGAAAGGGACAAGCCGTGCAAAATAAATGGGTAGCGCTCAGTAAATTCCCGAAACCAGCGGCCATAGCGCCCACCGACGCCGATCCAGTTTTCCGGCGCTACCTCAAAGAAATCCACCGCAGCAGATGGCACTTCCTCTCCCATCATAGAGCGACGCAGTCCAAGACCGGCCCCCTCCACTGGATAATTTCGCACTTCTGTCTGCCTCAAACGGTTCTATGTGAAGAAAAGAACAAGGGGCGGCGCGTCAGTTAACGCAATACCGCCCCGATCGAGTATGGCTTTAAATTATCCGCCACACTTACCTTCGCCGCACTTACCCTCTTTCTTCTTGCCTTCGCCGCATTTACCTTCGCCGCACTTGCCTTCTTTCTTCTTGCCTTCGCCGCACTTACCTTCGCCGCACTTACCTTCTTTTTTCTTGTCGTGGCCACACTTGCCTTCTTTTTCCTTATCGCCATGGTCAGCCAGTGCCAGGTTGTAGCCAGAAGTCAGCTCTGCCGCAGCAAACGGATTAGCTTCGCCAGTGGTTGCGGACACATTCATCGCAGCAGAGGCAATAAACGCTGCACCAACTGCGGCCGCTACGGGGGAAAGATGCTTCTTGTTCATAAGGGATCTCCTAATTAATACCCTGAGTAATAAAAAGTACCAAAGACTTTCTTTTCTCCCGCGCCAGTATAATGACGCGGGGTGGAAAACCGTCATTTGTTGAGGCTAGCCAGCTTAGGGTGAGAATCTCACGCCACTTTGAACCTATAGCCTACTCACATAAGGTTTGTCGAACCGGTCGCCAGAATATTACATAAAGAAATCAGTTTTTTTGTGATCTCATACCAATAGTGGCAATCAACCTACCAGCCCCTTCCCATCAGCCTCCACCCACGCCTTATGCAAGCGCTTGGAAGATACTGGCATCAGGGTTTTCAGGGTCTGGGCAAATAAAGAAACGCGGAACTCTTCAAGCATCCAGCGGTAATCCACTAGCAAGGCTTCCGCAGCCAACTCCCTGCTTGAATATTTTTCAGCCAGATCGGCATAAGGCTCCGCGGCCTTGTGGTACTCAACCTGTAATTTGCGATCACGATTCGGGTCGAGGACGGCTTTTTCCAGTCGCATAGCGATCGCCTTAAGATAACGGCCATACTGACGCAACCATTCCAGAGGGGTATCGAACAGAAAACCGCGATAAAAGAGCCCAGACAATTGCTGCTGAATATCTCCCACCGCCATTGCAACTGCCAGGTTTTTCTGCTGTTTGATCTGTTTGCGCAGGGGCACAAGTAGGGCTAAAGCTTTGACCAGCAGGTTCCCAATTTCCTGGGCCACCCCCACCAGGTCACTATCATTTTCCAGCGCGGACAGAAATTCAGCTTCGGTACGCGGCCAATTGCCCTTGGACCAAAATACCTCTCGCACGGCAGCCAACAGGATATCGTCTGCAACCTCTTCACGCCGCCCCAAGTCCGCGGCAGATAACCCCAGCTCCTTGCCACGAAGCAGCTCCTTGCGCAGGTATTTAACCTTCTCCGGCAAGTGCAACAGTGCCAGGCGGGAAATACCTGCACGACTCAGCCGGCGCGCGTCATCCGGGTTATCCAGGAGTTTCAGAGAAACACTGTCTTTTTCCTCTATCAGAGCCGGGTATGCCCGCACCTTGAGGCCGCCCTGGTTAAGGGTGTGGGTTTCTGGAAGCTCTCCAAAGTCCCAGCTGGTAATCCCCTCCCGCTCAAAGCTGTCTCCTGCACTCGCAAGCCCCTGCTGCACCCGATCGCGGTAGCGCGCCTGTAGCAGCGAGAGATCTCGGTCCTGGTCGAGCAATTTACCTGCCTCATCCACCACTTGGATATTGAAGCGATAATAATCTTCCAAGGATTGCTCAGCGGATTCCCAGGCGCTATCAGGCAACTGCTGCGCCGTCTGGCGCTGTAACTCCAGTGCTAGTGACTGCCATAAGGGGACATTATCCGGGCGCAATCGCGGCAGGGCTTTATCCACTGCTGCTGGTACGGGGACAAAATATTTACGCCACTGTTTAGGTAAGGCTTTGACCAGGGCAATACATTTATCCCGTAGGATTCCAGGCACCAGCCAGGAAAGTCGAGCAGCGGGCACCTGGTGCAAAGCCGCAATCGGTACCTGAATGCTGACACCGTCATCCACACTGCCCGGCTCGAAATGATAGCTGAGCGGATAAACAATACCGCCCGATTGCAATTCATCGGGGAATTGGGCTTCGCCGACGTGATCCGCACTCTGCTGCATCAACAATTCACGGGGAATAAAGAGCAACTGCGGATCAGTGGATTCCACTTTCTTGCGCCAGTGCTCAAACCCAGCCAGGTTAACGATATCGGCAGGTATACGCTCATCGAAAAAGCGATAAATCACTTCATCATCTACCAGAATATCCCGCCTGCGGGATTTAGCCTCCAGCTCTTCCAGAGATTTCAGCAGGTCGGTGTAGTGTGTATA
The DNA here is from genome assembly GCF_000380565.1 of Microbulbifer variabilis ATCC 700307. Classification (GTDB taxonomy): domain Bacteria; phylum Pseudomonadota; class Gammaproteobacteria; order Pseudomonadales; family Cellvibrionaceae; genus Microbulbifer; species Microbulbifer variabilis. The sequence continues at coordinate 210,822 of NZ_AQYJ01000022.1, read as the reverse complement.
AAAACGGCCTTTACCTCGATAACGCTGCTCCACTAAAGCCTGGCGAATAAAGACTTCCCGCGCGGTTTTCGGATCAAGCTTACCGTAGGGAATCCGGCGTTTCTCCACCAGCACCAGGCCGTACAGGGAAACCTTCTCAAAGGCCATCACCTGACCCGAACGGGCATCAAAATGAGGCTCGAAATAATTTCGCTTTACCAGGTGCTGGGATGCAGCCAATACCCAATCGGGCTCTATTTTTGCAACCGTATGGGCGAATAAACGGCTGGTTTCCAATAACTGGGCGGCAACAACCCAGCGGGGAGGCTTCTTGAACTGGCCAGATCCAGGGAAAATATGGAAGCGGCGATTGCGACAGCCAATAAATTCCTTGTTCTCATCGCGAGCGCCAATATTACCGAGAAGACCTGCGACTATAGCCCGGTGTACCGCTTCATACTCCGCTGGCTCTTTGTTTTCTTTTACTTCAAGATCGCGGCAAGCCACCCGCAATTGGTGGTGGATATCTCTCCACTCACGCATACGCAACCAGGACAGGAAATTTTTCTGGCACCATTTTCGCAACTGATTTTGACTCAGCTCCTGACGCTGGATTTCGAAAGTATCCCAAAGCTGTACAAAGGACAGGAAATCTGACTGCTCATGCTGCCACTGGCGATGTTTTTCATCCGCTGCCTGACGCTTTTCCACCGGGCGTTCGCGCGGATCCTGTACGGCCAGGGCGGCGACAATAACTAATAATTCACGCGCACTACCATTATCTGCCCCGGCCAGCAACATTCGGCTCAGTCGTGGATCCAGCGGCAATCGTGAAAGGGCTCGCCCCAGTTTGGTGACCCTGCCCTGACCATCGACGGCCTGCAGTTCCTGTAATAGCTTGTAACCATCATTAATCAGGCGCGGATCGGGCGGATCTACAAAAGGAAACTCGCGGATATCACCAATACGCAACTGCAACATTTGCAGGATTACTGCAGCCAGGTTGGTACGCAGAATTTCCGCATCGGTAAATTCCGGACGCTGCACAAAATCCCGCTCTTCATATAAGCGTACACAGACACCGGCACTGACGCGGCCACAGCGACCGGCACGCTGGTTGGCACTGGCCTGGGAAACCGGCTCTATAGGCAGTCGCTGAATTTTACTGCGATAGCTGTAGCGGCTGACGCGTGCAGTACCCGGGTCAATCACATAGCGAATTCCCGGCACCGTAATAGAGGTCTCCGCCACATTGGTGGCGAGTACAATACGGCGGCCTTTATGGCCGTGAAAGACTTTGGCCTGCTCCGCCAGACTCAAACGCGCATAAAGGGGCAATACTTCCAGCTGGGCAATTTGCGCATCCCGCAGGGCCTTGGCACATTCACGGATTTCCCGCTCGCCACTCATAAATACCAGTATATCCCCGCCGCGCCGGCTGCTGGATTTTTCCTCGTGCAGTAACTCCCCTACCGCAGTTACGACCTGTTCATTGAGATCCGCATCACTGTCCACAGCCGGGCGGTAATGAATGTCCACCGGATAGGTCCGGCCAGATACCTCGATAATGGGCGCATCATCAAAATGTCGGGAGAATTTCTCCAGGTCGATAGTGGCCGAGGTAATGATCAGTTTCAGGTCTGGACGCCTGGGCAGGATAGTTTTCAAATAGCCCAGCAGAAAATCAATATTGAGACTGCGCTCATGGGCTTCATCGATAATCAGCGTGTCATATTTATTTAACAGTGGGTCACGCTGAATTTCTGCCAGCAGAATACCGTCCGTCATTAGTTTGACATGGGTATGCTCAGTACTGTGATCGGTAAAACGCACCTGGTAACCGACTGATTCCCCCAAGGGCTGCTGCAATTCCTCGGCGATTCGATTAGCCACAGTGCGAGCGGCAATCCTGCGCGGCTGGGTGTGGCCAATCTGGCCGTAAATCCCCCGCCCCAGAGACAGGCAGATTTTCGGTAACTGGGTGGTTTTACCAGAACCGGTTTCACCGGCAATAACTACAACCTGGTGCTTTTCGATCAACCCGGCGATTTCATCACGCCGCGCTACCACGGGCAGTGCTTCCGGCCACTGCACGTCCGGTAGCTTTCGCCGACGCTCTTCCACCAGGGCTTCAGACGCTTGTAACTGTTGTTCCAGCTGGGCCAGCATTCGATCGACCGGCTTGCCCTCTTTCTGGCGCCGGCGCACGTTCTTCAGGGTTCTGCGCAAGTCAAAACGATCCCTACCCATACAGGCCGGGATACGGGTTTGCAGCGCTCCCACAACTTTTTCTGCTTCGGTGTGACTCATAATTCGTACAGCAATGGCAAACGCGGGATTATAACCCCTGGATACGATAGGGCTATCAAACCTTACTGTGGCGCTCATCTATACTGGAGCAGATAGAGGTCAATTTTAGAAGCACCATTGCGCCTCAGGGTCACACCTTGCGAGCGGTACTATGCAAGAGATCAAGCCCAAGCCCCCCTCCAGCGCCGGGCAGCTGTTTGGCCATCCCAAAGGCCTGTTTCTGCTGTTTGGTACAGAAATGTGGGAACGCCTCAGCTACTACGGTATGCGCGGTATTTTTGTTTTCTACCTGACCTCCACGGCCACCGCTGCAGTATTCGGCTGGGAGCAGCTCACCGAGACCGAATTACAATCCAAAGCCCTCAGCTACCTGGGATGGTACGCAATGCTGGTCTACCTGACTCCAATTATCGGCGGCTGGATGGCGGACAACCGCTGGGGACAACGCCGCTGCATTATGTTCGGCGGCACCCTGATGATGCTGGGACAATTCTCCCTTGGCTTCCCCCACGCCTGGCTGCCCAATGGCAGTGAGATCTATATGCTGTGGCTGGGACTGGCCCTGCTGATTATCGGCAATGGTTTCTTCAAACCAAATATTTCCACCATGGTTGGAGACCTCTACGAAGAGGGAGATCACCGTCGCGATACGGCATTTACCATTTTCTATATGGGCATAAACCTGGGCTCAATCCTCGGTTATTTAGTTGTGGGCTGGGTTGGAGAGAAGGTGGACTACCAGCTGGCCTTCGTCGTTGCAGGAGTTGGCATGTTGTTGGGCCTGCTGCTGCAAATGACCCAGGCCAAGCGCTATCTGGGAGAAATCGGCGTAGAGCCCTCTGCACACCTGGAACTCAAAAACCGGAAACATGAAGAGGCCGAAAAGCATCGTCCCCTGACTCACGAAGAGCGAGACCGTATAAAGGTCATATTGGTACTTGGTGTTTTTATAGTGATTTTCTGGGCCGGTTTTGAGCAGGCTGCCGGCTCAATGAACTTGTTTGCCAAATATCGCACCGACCTAAATATCTTGGGATGGGAGATTCCAGCCAGTTGGCTACAGATGGTGAATCCCATATTTATCATTATCCTCGCGCCGATTATGGCCAGCATCTGGATAGGAATGGGAGATAAGGAACCCAGCTCACCAGCCAAGTTCAGCCTGGGGCTGGTATTTCTTGGTATCGGCTTTATTTCAATGTGTGGAGCAGCATTACAAATCGGAGACTCTACAACCATAAAAGCAAGTATATGGTGGCTGGTGTTTGCCTATATTTTTCACACTATCGGTGAACTGTGCCTATCACCTATCGGGCTTTCAGTAGTCACCAAATTATCCCCTCTACGCTATTTATCCTTAATGATGGGGCTTTGGTTTGCCTTTATTGGTATTGCTAACAAAGGAGCGGCGGAAATTGGCAAGTTGGTGGGAGTGTCCGGCCCTCTCGCTACTTTTGGGGGCGTAGCCCTAGTTGCCATTGTTGCAGGAATTATCCTGTATCTCATTCGCGAGAAACTGGTGGATTGGATGCATGGCGCGGAGGAGGTGCACGCCACAGTGGGAGAAACCACTAAAGAGGAATTAAGTATCACCGCCGATCACGACGGTGTGCCCCCGAAACACTTTAGCGGCAATGATAAGTAAGAAGTGATCAGGCGGTTCGGACAGTGCCGCCTGACTTGAAAGATATTACTGCAGCATCAGCGCCCTTTTACCAGATAGGCGATCGCCCTATCCAACCCCGCCAAAGTCATCGGGTACATGTGCCCATCGACCAAACGCTGTGTCATTCCAATACTGGGGGTGTATTGCCAGTACTCCTCACCGACAGGGTTTAACCAGACCAGGTTACTGTAGGTATTCGTAATTCGCTCCATCCAGGCAGCACCGGGTTCCTCATTCATATGCTCGACACTGCCATAGCGGCTGGTAATTTCGTAGGGCGCCATAGAGGCATCGCCCACAAAAATAACTTTATAGTCTTTGGCATAAGTACGCAGTACTTCCAGCAATGAAGTGTTTTCACTGAAACGACGCTGGTTGTCTCTCCAAACATGCTCATAGACAAAGTTGTGGAAATAAAAATACTCCAGGTGCTTAAATTCGGAGCGGCAGGCTGAAAACAGTTCTTCACAAACCCGTACGTAGGGGTCCATGGAGCCCCCTACATCAAAAAAGATCAATACTTTTATCGCGTTGTGCCGCTCCGGAACCATCTGGATATCCAAAAGGCCCGCATTGCGTGCTGTGGAGGAAATTGTGTTATCCAGGTCCAGCTCTTCAGCAGCGCCGGTGCGGGCAAATTTTCGCAGCTTGCGCAGGGCGACCTGGATATTACGAGTACCCAGGCTGACACTGTCATCCAGGTTCTTAAACTGACGCTTCTCCCACACTTTGGATGCCGAGCGGTTGCGGCCCTTACCCCCAACCCGAATTCCTCCCGGGTGATAGCCGCTGTTACCAAAAGGACTGGTGCCACCGGTACCGATCCAGCGGTTGCCGCCACTGTGGCGCTTCTTCTGCTCTTCAAGGCGCTTTTTGAATTCCTCCAACAGTTTTTCCAGACCACCGAGGCTTTGGACCTTAGCCTTTTCCTCTTCCGTGAGCTGTTTCAGGAACTCTGCACGGAGCCAGTCATCCGGGATCATCTGCTCGACAATATCATCCAGTGTTTCCAGGTCTTTAAAATAAGACTCAAAAGCGCGATCGAATTTATCGAAATGCTTCTCATCCTTCACCAGGCAAACTCGGGCCAGGAAGTAAAATTCCTCCAAGTCTGCAAACACCAAACGTTGCTGCAAAGCTTCGAGCAAGGAAAGCAGCTCGGTAATGGATACCGGTAATTTATAGCGGCGTAAATTTAGAAAAAAGCCAATCAGCATAGTAATTCGCAGTCAGCATAGGAAAATAGGGTTGCAATCGAACCAACCGATGAAACTTCAGGAAGAGCATATCCTCTCCCTGAAACACAGCGATTCACCAATTAACGATTATCTCGACGCGCCATAAACGCAAGACGCTCCAGCATATGAACATCTTGTTCATTTTTCAGCAGGGCTCCGTAGAGAGGAGGGATCGCACTGCTGTTATCACGGTTTTTCAAGACTTCTTCGGGAATATCATCTGCCATCAACAATTTCAGCCAGTCAATCAACTCCGAAGTGGAGGGCTTTTTCTTTAGGCCTGGCACTTCCCTCAACTGGAAGAAGATATCCATCGCCTCTGCCACCATCTGCCCCTTTATATCCGGGTAATGCACGTCAACAATTTTGCGCATGGTGTCACGGTCGGGGAAGCTGATGTAATGGAAAAAACACCGGCGCAAGAAAGCATCAGGCAACTCTTTCTCATTATTGGAGGTAATAATTACGACGGGACGCTGCTTGGCTTTGATGGTTTCGCCGGTTTCATAGACGAAAAACTCCATGCGATCCAGCTCTACCAGCAAGTCATTGGGAAACTCAATATCTGCCTTGTCAATTTCATCAATCAGCAGTACTACACGTTCCTCAGCCGCGAAAGCCTCCCACAGCTTACCGCGCTTGATGTAATTGCCAATATCATGGACTTTATCCACTCCCAATTGGGAATCCCTCAGGCGTGACACGGCATCATATTCATACAAACCCTGCTGTGCCTTGGTAGTGGACTTAATATGCCACTGGATCAACTTCATGCCGAGGCTCTGCGCAACCTGCTCCGCAAGCAAAGTTTTGCCGGTGCCCGGCTCGCCTTTGATCAGAAGGGGACGCTGCAGGGTGACCGCTGCGTTTACCGCCATCTGCAGGTCTTCAGTAGCTACATAGCTGTCGGTACCGGTAAATTTCATGACTACTCCAATCCTGTATTCGCCGCTATCTATCTGATTTAGCGAATGATAATTGAACAACAGGGCAGGAGGCGAGGCGGGAACGACCAAATTGGATGACCAGCTTGAGTAGGCTGAGCGACTGCTTATGCAACCGGGGTCAAGCCATCTGGGTACTACGGCGATGTACCACCTGTCTTCCCTTACTGGTGATGTACCAGCGGATTCCCAAGTGACTATGAATCTTACCGACCATCTCCAACACTAACAGGCTATTTAAGGCGCGGGCGACAGAATTGGTCTCCATACCGCTGTCTTGCACCATTCCTGACAGGGAGCGAAATACACACTCACCACTATTAAGGAGGTTGAGCACTTGCAGGGCATTCTCATCCAGCTTACGGATCTGGTTAAAATCCAGCACTGGCCCCTGCTCCAGATCCCCTTCAATTTCATGCTCCAATAACGGCATCATCTCGAGCTGCATTGTACGCAGCTCCTGCTCAAGGTTCTCAACCCTGGCCCGGGCAATACTGGCGTCCCGTAACTGACGACGTGCAGCATTAAAAACGAACATACGCGAGGCAATGGCAGCCAGTAAACAATAGCCGGTGAAAATCAGCAGGCGCGATGGATCCCCCTGGATCTCGATCAAGAGGTCACTTTGAGTGAATTTGAGGAAAATTGGCACTATCAAGGCACCGCACAAGCCCATAATCAGGCAACGTGCAAGACCGGCCGGATCCTCCTCTGTAAACAGCATCTGATAGTAATTCACCAACCCGCCAAGAATGCCCGAAACCAGCATTACCGCGGTAAGAATCAGCAGGTGGTCGAGCATCAGGATTCCTCAGACGTCAATGGCAGCCTCCGCCAACTTACAAGGACGGAATAATGTGCCAATTGCACTTCTTCAGTATTTTTCTTTAAGTCCGGCCATCAAGCTGCCAGCATAGTGAATTTTCGAATTGCTTACGGACATTCCAAGCCGCATTTTCTATATGGCTACGCCCTTATTCAACGTCGAAAATTGAACCGACTAGCATGGCCTCACGCCAAGCCTGCAGGCAGCCTAATAGATATAGCAGCTGTCACCGGATAGAGAACTCCGGAGCAGAGGATACGGCGCCTTTGATCCAATGGGGAAAGGTAGTTCGCAGAAGAAATATTTGGGTCGACTATTAACTGGCTAGATGCAAGAAAGGCTAATAGGCAATTATTTGTCCACCAGCCCTTAAAAGTGATCGCTAACTAAAAAAAGTCTGGTCTCTGGCGGTTACTGCTCATTAAAGTAAGGATCATCATCAAAGCGACTGCGTCGATCGCGCCGAAAGCGCAGCAGCAGTGTGACAATCCCCCAAAAAACCATCACAGCCAAAGCTCCGCCAGCGGAAAAAACCAGATTTGCGGTGACCTCCGGCGCTGCGCCATTTTCTTCAAAAAGCATCTGATAAACAAAGAGAGGTAACACTGGCATCGCCACTGATTCAGCAACAGGTACCTTTACCGGCACTAACAATACCGCTGCAAAGATTAATAAGAGAGTACGGCGCAACCAGCTCCAGCGCCAATTGCGCATAAACCACCAGCCCGCCAATAACAGCACCAGAGTCGACGCCGTGTAAACAATCCAGGCAAGTTGAAAATCTTCTGACATTTTTACTTTCTTCTCTAAATCCTCATCGCCTCCCGCAAGAACATCTGGAGGCATCCTCTCAATCAACATCAACCCAGGTAACGACATGCTCTTCCATATCATCCGGGTGCACCAGCTCCTCACTTACGACTCTGCCACGAACTGAAATACCGGCCTTATGCACCGACTCTGTGTCCCCACTAATCAGTGGATGCCAATCCGGTAGAGAGCGCCCTTCTGACAGGCAGCGGTAAGCACAAGTACTCGGCAACCAACCGAACTCTGGAACGTCCTCTACTTGAAGCTGTATACAGCCAGGCACCAATACTTTACGCCGGCTGTACTGGCTACAGCGACAGGAATATGTATCGAGCAGTCGACAGGCAACGTTGGTACTATATACCTCTCCCGTCTCCTCATCTTCGAGACTATGTATACAGCAGCGTCCACAGCCATCACAAAGCGCCTCCCACTCGGAAGCATTCATTTGTTCAAGGGTCTTACGCCGCCAAAAAGGCACTTGAGCCATTTCAGTCTCAGCGTTGCAGCTTACTGTTCTTCAGTGCGATTTCACTCATTTCAGAATCAGCTACCGGCGGCATTTGTAAATAGTAACCTCGCGCACGCACATCCTGCAGGACCTTGTCAGCATTTGCGCGCGCCAGTTTACGCTCCGGGGTTAACAACATGGTAGTCAGGTGCTGAGGGCTGCCAAATAGCTCCAATAGATTTTCAGGCACCCGCGCAGTTCCCTCACGTTTATCCACGTACAGGTACATTTCCTCTTTTTTGGGACTGCGGTATATATCACATAAAACTTTCACTTATAGTTCCTCTTTGCGCAGCTGGCGCAATACATCAAGCAGAGGCTCGCCTACAACCTTTGCCCGCCAACCACACATGCGCCCTTGTAGCTCCGGCTTGCGGGCCTGCACCAGAGTCTCTAGCTCCTTCTTGCGGATAAGGATTTCAGCTGGCAGGCCCTCGCGTTCAGCAATTATGCTGAGATGTTGGCGCAATTGTTTGAGAACCTCTCCCTGCTGGCGATTGAGGGGCTGCGGTAGGCGTGCTGGCATATCGCTCCGCTGTACAGCCTGGGAAATCACCTGCAACAGACTGTCCCCATGCTCCCTGAGGGCGCGACCTTCAAACCCAGCCTGACTCAGAGCACCTTTATGCCGCGGTAACTGCTGGGCCAGGGCCATACAGATATTTTCTTTGAGCAGATGATTACGCGGCATGTTTAGTACCCGTGCCTCGCGCTCACGCCAGGCACAGAGGTCTTGAAGAGCCGCCAGCTGCTTGCCACGCAGGCGCCATGCCCCCTTTACTTTCTTATAATAGAGTTCCGGCGCCTGTGGACTACGCGCAGCAATTACCAGTGCAGCGCAATCCTCTTGAAGCCATCCTTCCCGGCCATATCCCTCTAGTCGCTTCAGTAAAACACCATAAAGCACTGGCAACCAAGCGACATCAAGAGCCGCATAACTCTGTTGTGCCTCACTCAGTGGACGCTGCAGCCAGTCAGAGCGGGTCTCACTTTTCGGTAATTCAATATTCAATAACTCGCGAACAGTAGCCGCATATCCCAGGCCCGCCCCCATGCCACTCATAGCAGCTGCAATCTGGGTATCGAAAATCGGCTCAGGAACGACTCCCAACAGGCATTCCAGGGTTTCCAGGTCCTCGCTGCAGCTATGCATGATCTTGGTCACAGCCGCATCCAGGAGTAAATCCCTCAGAGGCTGAAGGTCTTCAATAGCTAGATTATCGATCAAGTAACAGTACTTCCCATCCCCTACCTGCACCAGGGCTGGCTGAGGGTAAAAGGTACGACTGCGCATGAACTCAGTATCCAGTGCTACCGCGCGCTGCCGGCGCCACTCGGTACACAGGGCAGCCAGCTGCTCGCTGCTATCCACCCAGCGCGGAGTGGTATCTATCTCAACCATCGGTATCACTCAACAGAGGGGAAAAAAGATGTGCGGCTGTTAAAGGCATGAGCCAGAGTTCCGCCGTCGATATATTCCAGTTCTCCTCCAATGGGAACCCCGTGAGCGATGCGGCTTACCGCTACACCATGCGCCCTTGCACGCTCAGCTATATATTGCGCCGTTGCCTCACCTTCGACCGTCGGGTTGGTCGCTACAATTAATTCCTGCAGGGACTCACTGGCGAGGCGTTGCTCCAGCAAATCTACTCCCAGGTCCGCTGGCCCTACACCATCAATTGGGGAGAGATGGCCATGCAGTACAAAGTAACGGCCATGATAATTGCCAGCCTGCTCTATCGCCAAAACATCTGCGGGGGTTTCCACTACACATAGGGACGTTTGCTCGCGACGACTGTTATTACACAGCGCGCAAATAGTTTCCTCTGTGAGTGTCCGGCACTGGTTGCAGCGGCCAACCTTTTCCACTGCCTGCGACAGGCTCTGCGCCAAAAGCACTGCAGCATCGCGATCCTTTTCCAGCAGGTACATCGCCATGCGCTGCGCAGACTTGGGCCCAACACTAGGCAGGCAGCGCAATGCGCGAATCAGTTCTTCGATCAGGGGACTAAACATAAAACTCTAATTAGATGGGATGCCCGGCTATCAGAACGGGAATTTAAAACCCTCGGGCAGATTAATACCCGAAGCAAGATCGCCAACCTGCTGCTTTTGCAGCTCCTGAGCCTTTTCTTCAGCCCTGCGCACCGCATCATTGACTGCCGCCGCAAGTAAGTCTTCAAGCATTTCTTTATCTTCAGTAAGCAACGAAGGATCAATTTCCACTGATGTCACATCGTGACGGCCATTCATAGTGACTTTAATCAGACCCGCACCAGCCTCACCACAGACACGCAGGTCACTTAACTCCTGCTGGAGCTTCTGCATCTTTTCTTGCATGTCGGCTTGCATTTTCTGGGCCTGCTGCATCAAATCGCCCAAACCTTTCATAAGTAACCTCTATTCCTGTTTCATGTAACCACCCAAATAAAAACCGGGCATACAATATTGTATTAATCTGCTTCGACTAGTGATTCGACGGAGTCTGGCAGTAACTGCGCATTTAATTCGGCCTGAAGCTCCTGAACCAAAGGATCAGTAGTCAGCGCTTCACGGGCAGCGACAAGGCGAACCTCACGGGTCGCGGCTGCCAAACGCGCAGGTGTACCGCCTTGCACCGAGCCAACCTGGATCTGCGCCACCACCGGCTGCTGAAAGAAGTCTCCAAGCAGATCTCCGAGACGCCTCTGATGCACATCGTCATAGAGGCTGCTATAGGATTCATCCAAGGTAAAGGACAGTATATTGTCCCGGCGCCCCACAAGCTCAAGGTGCTGGGCGATAGAATGCAGTATCCCGCTGATTCCCAGTTGCTGGTACATCGCCGGCCAACTGCCTGGAGTGAGCGCATCAAGGCGCGCTTTTGGCACCTCGGTGGCTACCACTGCTGGCCTCTGCTGCGGCTGTGCGGGAACTACCGGGGTCGACTCCACTTCCGCTACACGCTGTCGAAGCTCAGCCAAGACATTTTCACGGGGGCTCGGCGATGACACTCCTGCTTCAATCTCGGGAGAGGGTAGCTCCTCATCCACACGGCCCGGAGTGATCTCGGACTCAGGTATGTCCGGCTCAGGCTCTCCTGCAACCTTCAGCACCGGTTGTTCGTCTGCTTGAACTGGCTTCAACTGTTCCCCGGAAACAGGTATCACTTTTTCCGCCGCAACCTCTGGCTGTGGCGAGGTCAGTTCAGACTTTTTTGCCTCGGCATCCTCCCGTACTATTGGGGAGCTAGATTGTAATTCTACCTTTTCAGGAATGCCCTGCCCTTCCCGCTCATTCACGGGAAGTGCCTTCCTGGGGATATCCGCTACCCCTTGGGGGCGGAATGCCAACATACGCAGCAACGCCATTTCGAAACCACTTCGCGGGTCTGGGGCCAGAGGCAAGTCGCGGCGGGCATGCAGAGCCATCTGGTAATAAAGCTGTATATTTTCCGGGGCTATTTGAGCCGCAAGAGTCTTCAGCCGCTCCCCATCCCCAAGAGAATTATCCATCGATTGAGGTAAAACCTGGGCGACTGCCAAGCGATGTAGGTTATCTGCAATCTCCGCTAACGCAGCGCCGTAGTCGGGTGCCTGTTGGGACAGCTCTGCAACCACCGCAAACAGCGCTACGGCATCCTCATCAGCCAGAGCTTGGAGTAACTTCCACACCAGCCCGGTATCAATACTACCGAGCATACCTCGAACCTCAGCCTCACTAATTTTTCCGGCTCCGAAAGCGATCGCCTGATCGGTAAGACTCATGCCATCTCGCATACTGCCGTCCGCAGCGCGCCCAAGGTGCCAGAGGGCCCCCTCTTCAAAAGGTACCTGCTCCTGCTCCAAAACAAAGCGCAAATGCTCAACCACCCGTTCAGGACTCATATTCTTTAGTTTGAATTGCAGGCAGCGGGATAGCACAGTGACCGGCAGCTTTTGCGGATCTGTTGTGGCGAGAAGAAACTTCACATGAGGAGGGGGCTCTTCCAAGGTTTTCAACAGGGCGTTGAAGGAGCTATTGGAGAGCATATGGACTTCATCAATCAGGTAAACTTTATAGCGCCCTCTTGTCGGAGCATATTGAACATTCTCCAGCAGTTCACGGGTATCCTCTACCTTGGTGCGAGATGCCGCGTCCACTTCAATTAGGTCAACAAAGCGACCATCAGCAATCTCCATGCAAGTGTCACACTTGCCGCAGGGCTCAGAGCTGACACCCTCTTCACAGTTCAAACACTTGGCTAGAATTCGAGCTATGGTGGTCTTGCCCACCCCCCGGGTACCGGCAAATAGGTAAGCGTGATGCAGGCGGCCGTTGTCCAGGGCGTTGATCAGTGCCTGGAGTACATGCTCCTGCCCTACCATCTCCCGAAATAGCCGTGGGCGCCACTTACGTGCCAGTACTTGATAGCTCATCCAGTCTCCGGTGCTCGGCACACCTCTGCAAAATCGATCATCGTGCGCCACTTGCGCGGGCGCCATTATACCGGCATAGGCGCCTACGCATAGCCGGTCACCAACAGCAACCTAAAGAGATCGATCGTGCCACTCGTAGCCAAAGCAATGCTTGTGTTATAACTGTGCGCCAACTCGCACTTAGAACAATCAGTCCATAACTACAGCGAGTTTGGTACGGGGATCACGATAAGTAATGAATAAGGCCAGGAAGACGCTTCTGGAAAAGCTGTTTGCCGAGCACGGCCAAGCCCTGGTACGGTTTGTTGCACGCATTGTTAAAAGTCCAGATGATGCCGAAGATATCGCACAACACGCCTACCTGCGCCTGCAAAAACTCAGCGACGAAAAGGAACTGGACAACCCCCGCGCTTACCTCTATCAAATTGCCAACAACCTGGCTGTCGATCAACTGCGCCGGGGCAAGCTGCATGTGGAATATATCAATCAGCAAGTTCCCTTTGATGGGGAGCCCCACAGCGATGATCACGCTGACCATCAATCCCCGGAAAGGGTTCTCGCAGCACGTCAACAGCTTCAGTCCATCTACGAAACCATGGATAAACTGCCACTCAAATGTCGCCAGGCCTTCCTGCTACATAGAGCCCGCGGGCTTTCCTACAGTGAAATTGCACGAGAAATGAATATTTCGGTCAGTAGTGTGGAGAAATATATTCTACAGGCTCTAAAAGCCTGTAGAAAGAAGGTCGACTAAATCTCTGCGATCCCCCAAGAATTCAAAATTTTGTTGAGGGGGGAATCTGCTCAGCCGTCTCAGAATGCAAGGAAGATACTTAAAGCTTGAACAACCCTGCCAATCAGGGCACTTTCAGAATATTTTGCTGACAAAGTGATCGAGTACATTGTGATTATTTCGCAAATGGAAAGTTTGAGCCGCATGCATCACACAAATCAGCGGAATTTGAGTAAGATGCACCACAAATTTAGGCACGACAGTCTCACTGAATAGCCAGAAACACGAAATATCAGAGCAAGCATGAATATCAACGCACAACAAAACTTAAGCGAAGAAAGCCTGGATCAGGCCTGCGCTTGGGTTGCGCGCTTACGCTCTGATGTCGTCAGTAAAGCTGATAAGCGTGATTTTGCAGTTTGGCTGTCCGGGTCGAGTGAGAACCACCAGGCCTTTGAGGAAATTGCAGAGCTATGGGGTGACCTAGGTGCACTTGCACATATGCCGGTTGACCAGCTCTTCCCAGAAAGCACTCCAGCGCCACAAATAGCTGATTCTACTCACGAAAGAAAGCAAAATTTTGGGACCTCGAAGAAGTCAATGCGTAGCAGTTGGGGTATGCCGCAGTGGATCCTCAGTGGTGGGCTAGCTACCTGTGGCGTATTTCTCGCTGCCCTGGTCGGTTTAGAGTGGCTTAATACAGGAAAACCCAAGCAGGAAGTCTATACCACCGAACTTGGTGAGATTCGAACGATAAACCTAGCTGATGGGTCAGAAATAAAACTAAACTCCAACAGTAAGCTGCTTATTAACTACAGCCGAAACGAAAGGCAGACCCAACTAATTCGCGGCGAAGCCTTCTTTGAAGTTGCCCGACAAACTTCCCGACCATTCACTGTCTCAGCCGGCGGTGCCAATATTCGCGTACTTGGGACGGAGTTTAATGTAGAGCTCAACCCGGAGAGCACCAGGGTAGCTGTCACTGAAGGTACAGTATCAGTAAGCGAGGCAGAATCCAGCCCCGGACTGGCCCCAGAGTCGGTAAAATTAACCAAAAACCAGAAAGTCAGCATTACTGATCGAGGCCTTGGCGAAGTCCGTAGGACCTCTCCCGAGGAAGTAACTGACTGGACCCGCGGCCTTCTCGTTTTTGAGAAAACTCCACTAAAAGAGGCCCTAGAGGAGTTAAATCGTTATCTTTCGGTACCTGTAGCTGCCACTCCACAAGTAGAGGGGCGTCTGGTTTCTGGTACTTTCGCCGTTTCTGACCCTGATAATACCCTAGAGGCCATTGCAACAGCCTTACAACTTCAGCAAGACCGCAGTAACTCTAACCTGACTATCTTGTCCCCAAAGCACAACTAGGTTATAACCGTCTTAATTTGGCGGTTGTTTATTGTGCAAATTACAATTTGCCGCCCACTAATAAAATAGTAACAAGTACTTCAGTGCCAGCTATGGCACTGAATACAATAAACACGGGCACCCTCTTTGAAGCTAAAGCACTGGGCTTTTTTCTCTCTGGCTTTGCTGCTACCAAATACTGGTACAGCTGATGCCGCCTGCCCAGAACCCAAAATCCAACTACCAGCAGGGTCGCTTCCCCAGGCCCTAATATCATTAGGCCAACAGTGTAAGGTCTCCGTTCTGGTGCAAACCTCATCTGCATCCCGCTATGCGGTACCCAAGCAGACCTTGACAAGTGATGATGGCCAATTCGAACCCATACTACAGCAGTTATTGCGGGACCTTCCATTCACCTACCAGCGCATTGGCCCAAGCTCTTTTGCGATAACACCTAACAAAGAGCAGTCACCAGACCCCTTAGGCACAACCATTCTCCCAACAGAGGAAGTCACTGTTACAGGACAAAGTCTGACGGGCAGCCACCTGCGTCATTACCAGCTTGATAGTTACGCCCCTATCGACCGACTTTCCCGAGAGCAACTTGAGCTTACAGGGGCGCAAACAATTGCGGGCTTATTAAAATTCTTACCGGCAGTATCCGGCAACTCCACCAGCACATCAGTCAGCCAAGAAGACAACGGCACGGCAACAGTATCATTACGCGGCCTACCTGCGAGCAATACCTTAGTCCTGATCAATGGCCGCCGCATCATAGGAGATGGATTTAACGGTGAGGCTACAGACCTCAACACCATTCCCCTGTCTCTGGTTGAGCGCGTTGAAATCCTAAAAGACGGCGCATCAGCTATCTATGGATCAGATGCAATTGCCGGGGTTATCAATATCATTCTCCGCAAGGACTTCGAGGGACTCTCTGTCGATAGCTACTACGGCCAAGCATATGAAAATGACCGCCAGACTGAATCCCACCACCTAACCTGGGGACGGCAAGGGGAGCGCAGTCACCTGATGATAGGCTTGGCACACTATCGACAGGGATCGGTGATGAGCCGCGATCGCAGCCTGTCAGAGTCAGCGGATAGCCGCGGGGATGGCGGTACAGATAAACGTTCATCTGCAATTCCTGAAGGCTTTATTGCTTTAGGCAGAAATCAGGTACTTACCAACGCCCCAAGTGGGAGCTACCAGGATTGGTCTCTTGAGGAGAGGTACAACTACAATGACTACACTTCTGCAATAACCCCTGTCGAAAGTAACTCCGGCTATATATCCACCAGCTTCGATTTAAGTGAGAACACTCAGCTTTTTGCAGAAATAATGGGACTGCACACCTCAGCAGAAGCCACCAACGCTCCCACCCCGGTATTCACCCGCTTTGATAATGGTGAATTGACTATAACAGCAGACAACATCTACAACCCTTTCAATCAAGATGTCATTGACGTCCGGAAACGAATCATTGAACTAGGGCCCCGCATCCAAGAGAACCATGCAACAACCTGGCGTTTTAACGGAGGCCTGAAAGGTGTACACAATGAGTGGCAATGGGAACTCGGCGCAGCTTTTCACCATACCGACAGAACCGAGAAAATCAGTAACTTAATCGATCCTTTTGCTCTCTCCCTGGGGCTAAAGGGGCCTGATGTTTGCAGCACAAATAACGGCTGTACCCCTGTAAATCTTCTAGGTCCAAGTGGCAGCATCAACGAGGAGCAACTGGACTTCATCCGTGACCAAAGCTCCACCCGGAACCATTCACGCATGGAGTCACTAACCTTTGTCTCTGATGGTGCACTAGGGCAAATAAAATCAGGGGAAATACTAGCAGCAGGGGGTATTGAAATTCGACACGAGGGCTTAACCTCAAACTCCAATGACAGCATGGAGCTTTCATTCATTGGAGGCTATACACCTGGCTCAGCTAAAGGGTCCCGTACCATCAGAGAAGCTTTCGCAGAAGTTTCGATACCCATACAAGAAAGTAAACTATGGCTAGATGGCGCAGTAAGACTTTCCGACTACAGTGACTTTGGCAGTACTCATAACCCTAAGTTAGCTATTCGCTGGCACCCTACAGAGAGCCTGCAGCTGAGAGCCAGTTTTACTACAGGGTTTAGGGCCCCAACTCTTACCGATATGTACCAGCAGGGTTATCAGAGTCAGGAGTTTATCTTAGATCCATGTACGGGTCAGAATGCAGACAGACTAATTGGATGCTTAAAACAATCAGACAGCGCTCGAATCCAATACCTAACTGAGTTTGGTGGTAACCCCAACCTGAAGCCAGAGACATCAAAAAGCCTCTTCGCCAGTCTCAGCTGGACCCCAAGTCAACTTGAAGGTCTTAACGCAACTATTGAGTTCTACGACATACGACAAGAAGAAGTGATCGGTGCTAGTCCGCAGTTTTTAGTCGAGCAAAATGCTTACATGGGAACCTTTGATCAAAAAGTTATTAGGGATGAAAATGGTGAAATTACAAAAATCTTAGCCACGCGTATCAATAAAGGAAGCCGCCATATAAGAGGCTACGATATTGCCCTCCGCCAAGTGGTAAATCCAGAGGGTATCGGCCAAGTTAGCTTTGCTCTGAACCTGAGCCACATGCTGCACTACCTAAACCAAAGTGCCCCGAGCTTGCCTGAGGAAGACTTAGCAGGATTATTTGTAAATACTGCAAAGGGTGGAGCGGGATCTCTTCCCGACTGGAAAGCTAATGCAGGGATTTATTGGACTGGAAATCAATGGGAAGCCGGATACACTGTACACTTCGTAGGAGAAATGAGGGAGTCCTATGTTGAGGGTAATGCATTTGTAGATCGAAAAATTAATAGCTGGTCTACACACGATTTACAATTTGCCTTCTCTGTCGCATCAAATTATAAACTTTCATTTGGAATAAGAAACCTGTTCGACACCGCCCCTCCTCTTACTATTACCGCTACAGATAATAATTTTGACTATCGCACATATGATTTAACTGGCCGGTTTTTATTTGGTAATATTTCATTCAAATTCTGACTTATAGCCAGCCTCCCAGTTACGTACCAAGATGCAATTCACTACGCCTCCAGAAGAACACCTTCCCCTGAAGCATCAACCGACAACCTAATAGAAGAATTAGATAGCATTACAATACGAATCACCCTAACCCATTGCTATAACGCTATTAAAATAACTTCAACAGCCCTGATTAGGATCGAAAATTTAAGCCCACAATTTCATGACCAAGTATATTAAACTCAATTCAAGGCTAGTATACATCCCACACTTACAACCTTTCCCTTACCCAAAAAAGTGTGAAATCTACATCAGATAAAACAATAAGCACTTCCTCTTTTATTTAGAACTTAAAGAAAAAGCGAGGAAAACCTAGGTGTCGATCATTAAAGGCAATTCTAACAATTGGCTGGGCACTAATATTCTATCAATCACACCACCGACAAGGAAAAAGCAGGTGTGGGTTCAACCTGTCAAGGCAACACCCTGTTTAATAACCTGCTTTGGTGTCGCAAAATTCAGTGTTTTTCTTGGCCTGCTATTAAGATCGTTAGCAACTTGATTGAGTTTCCTCTGAGTATGCTGCGCCAAGCATGTCTTTTTTGGAAAGTACTGACGGATTAAACTGTTGGTATTCTCATTCGTTCCCCTTTGCCAAGGGCTCTGAGGATCGCAGAAGAAGACAGGAACATCTGTATTTTCCTTAAATTCAGCGTGCTTCGCCAACTCCATTCCTCGGTCCCACGTCAGTGATTGGCAAAGCTCTTTTGGCAGTTTTTAGACCTAGCAACAAGCACCTGGTTCACAGAAGTCGCATCTTTCCCTTTCAATTTAAGAATGATCGTAAACCGCGATTTTCGATCCACAAGCGTGGCGAGATGAGTGTTGTTTGAACCTGACACTAAGTCACCCTCCCAATGACCTAAAACACATCGCTCTTGTATCTCCTGAGGACGCTCCCTTATCGATATACCGTTGAAGATGTTGATAGTACCGCGCTCGCCTTTACGTGAATGTTGTTTGCTGTGACGAAGACTGTGAGATCGACGCGAATGCTTTACTAGCTTATGATGAAGTGCTGAACGCACATGGAAGTACAGTGTTTTATAGATAGTCTCTGCTGATATCTGCATTGATTCATCAGCCTGATATGTCTTCCTTAACCAACCCGATATCTGCTCTGGAGACCAGTTCAACTCTAATTTTTCCAAAACAAGCTTCTTTAGCCTCGAGTTTTGCTCCAGCAAATACGGCTTGGGACGCCTTGCCATCCGTTTTGTACGGTTGTTTGCGTCTACTGCTTTACAGTATCGTCGCCCCCGATTTCTCTGAATCTCACGCGAGATTGTGGATGGATTCCGATTCAAGGAGCGAGCGATTACTCGAATACTTTGTTTTGCAGAAAGATCTGCACGTATTTCCTCGCGTTCGGCTAATGTGAGGTGTTGAGGAGATGGCTTTCTGGATATTGGTTTAATTCCGCCAGTATCTCTCAAAACAGTAAAAATGGTTCCTGACTTAGAATCTATGGCATTGGCAATTTCACAAAAGCCAATGCCCTTTTTCCAAGCGTCGAAAATCCACTCCTTTTCTTCTGCTGTAAATATGCGCTTCATTCAATGATCCCCCGATAGGCCATATTCCTACAGGGGTGTTGCACTGATCAATTGAATCTACAGGTACTTAGATTAGGAGAATAAAGTAAAGAAACTCAACCTCAATAAAAAGCGTCACTGAGGCCAATAAATTGATATTGGTTTAGGTTACTTTAAACAACCATGTAGAACTTCGTAGTATTTGACCGATAATCTTTCTAAGAAATTAACAAAAATCAAAGCAATAAAAAGGGGGCTAAAATAGCCCCCTTAATATGATGCTTTAACAGCTCTTAGAACTGATAGGTAACACCAGCCCAGGCGTAGCGGCCCTGGAAGTCGTAAGTGCCGTTCCAATCGCTACCTGAAGTAGTAGACGGTTCACGATCGGTCACATTATCGATACCAGCGGTTAGGCGCATGGACTCATTTACATCCCAGCCTGCTTTCAAATTCAGATAAGTGTGGGAAGGCATGTCCATGTATGGGCTGTGGCCATCACCAATGTACTGAATGTCAGCTCCAAAGTCCCAGTTGTCAGCGTACCAGGTTGCACTGGCAAGGCCGCGCCACTTGGTGTAAGCCTCACTGGTAGTGCCGATGTAGTCTACCCGGTCAGTGGTCTGGTCTGTCTGAGAGTTGTACTCTTCGTACTCAAGCAGGTGAGTTGCCTGGGCACGCAGAGCCAATTTACCCGCATCGTAATGGAAGTTCTGAACTACATCGATATCAATACCGCTGGTGTTGATCTCACCGATGTTCATCAGGGAGCCTTCCAGATACTCGATCTGGCCACTGTCGCTGCGGCGTACCAGCGTACAAGCTGTAGCGTTGCCATCGCGGTAGCAGTCATCCAGGATTTGCTGTGTATCAGCTGAAGTGATTGCATCCTCGACTTCAATTTTGAAGTAATCAAGGGTGATAGACAGATCTTCAGCAAAAGCCGGGGTCCATACGATACCAGCCGTGAAGCTTGTAGATTCTTCAGGCTGCAGATCTTCGTTACCACCGATGTTGGTTGGTACCTGATTGCCTGCTTGGGTGAAGCCTGCGCCTACCATGCCACAGTTTGCACCCTGCCCATCCTCATTGTTGCTGCTGGTATCACAGGGATCGATGAGGTACTCGTAGCTCTGAGCAGAACCACTATAGAGTTCATAGATACCTGGAGCACGGAATGCAGTGGATAAGCTGGTGCGGAAACGCAGGTTTTCTGTTGGTGCGTATACAGCGCCAAGCTTATAAGTTGCCTGACCGCCAAAGGTGTCATAGTCAGAGTAACGTACAGCAGCGTCAACGGAGAGTTCATCAGCAAACTTGGCACCAGACAGGATTGGCAGGTTGAACTCTGCAAATACCTCAGTTACCGCAAAGTCGCCAGAAGTGGCATCTTGTTGGTTGCTAAAGGTCTCACCAAGTTGAGTTTCTTCACTCGGATTAAACTCACCAGACTCTTTACGATACTCAACGCCCGCAGCAAAACCTAAAGCTCCACCTTGGAACTGAATAGGTTCGATGTCTCCGGTCAAGCTGGCGCCGACATTAAGCATATCGTATTCGTTGTCTTCACGATCGGTGTAGCTGATGTAGTCGATAACTTCACCGCTCATGCCGCCGAGGAACTGGATATCTTCCTCTGCAATACCGCTTACACCATCAAGAATTTCCTGAACTTTCGTCTTGCTGATGGAGTTGCCAACGGTGTTATCACCTTCGTTTCTGCCGTAGCTCACGAACGCATCCCAGCCCCAGCCATTGGAGAAATCACCACGCAAGCCGCCGAGAATTCGGTAAGTTTCAGTTTGTTGCTCAGAGTCGCGAGTACCACCAGCAACCGGGCGTAAGCGCACATCACTGAGGCCGTCTTGCCAGTTTTCCCCGTGAGTGGCTTCTGGTTCAGTAGGCTTCAGGTCATCAGGGCTGCCCTGGGCTTCCCACTCTGCAACAGCTGCGTTATATGCCGCGAGCTCAATTTGGTAGGCATCTTCAGCCGCTTGCCAAGCGTCGGACAACTGAGACTGGACTTCTGCTGAAAGATGGTCAGCAGTGATGTTCAGGCCATTGCCTGCATACATCGGCTGAGCAGCAAGCTGCTGATTGGTAGTTTTAGTGGTGTAAGAACCTTCTCCATAGAATTCGATGGAGTCAGTAATTGAGAAGGTGCCGCTTCCTGTAAAGCTGGTACGTTCCATAGACCCGGACAGCCACATGTACTGGCCAATGTCGTAGGAGGAGTAATCACCAAGCGTTTCACCATCCTCACCAACACTAAAAGCACCGTAGTTGGTGAAAATATTGCCAGTCGGGGACATAGAGCTTTGTAGGCCAGCCCAGTCACGGTCGGTGTAAGCGATCTCATCGCGCTTACTATGAGTAACGTTGCCGATGAATTGTCCGCGATCA
Source organism: Microbulbifer variabilis ATCC 700307 (assembly GCF_000380565.1). Taxonomy (GTDB): domain Bacteria; phylum Pseudomonadota; class Gammaproteobacteria; order Pseudomonadales; family Cellvibrionaceae; genus Microbulbifer; species Microbulbifer variabilis. The sequence continues at coordinate 189,042 of NZ_AQYJ01000022.1, read as the reverse complement.
AACTCTTTACCGAAAGTGATAGACAGCTCGCCATTCTCTCCGCCACCAGCTTCAGTAGCACCAGCACGGGCATTTATACGCACACCATCGAAAGAGTCTTTCAATACTACGTTGATAACTCCAGCCACAGCGTCAGAGCCGTATACCGCAGAGGCACCATCAGTCAGCACTTCAATCCGGTCAATCATGTCTACAGGGATATTGTTCATATCTACAGCAGAACTCACGCCTGAGCTTGAAGACACAAAGCGGCGACCATTAACCAGTACCAGGGTACGCGCTGAACCCAGGTTACGTAGGTCCACGAATGAAAGACCAGCACCGCCATTATTATCGTTGGCGTTGATACCGGTGGTACCCATGGACGGTAGTTGGTTCAACAGTTCGTCGATGGTGCCCACTCCAGAACGCTGGATGGCTTCTGAGTCAACGAGGGTAATTGGGCCAGTAGTGGACAGTGGGTCACGCGCAATGCGAGAACCAGTAACAACTACTTCTTCAACCTCTGGTCCGGGGACGGATTCCTGGGCGAATACGCCAGTGCTGGCGATCGTGCCCAGTGCTGCAATGGCAACGCTCAGTTTGGTCTTGATCATAGTGGAACCTTCTTATACTTAAGGTACTTAAACTGCTTTTATCTATTAGCATTCTTAAAGAACGTACCTGACTTTAAAGCATTGAAGAGATTTATGGAACTATTGTGACTTTTTTTTGTTCAAGGTTGGCTTGCTTGTGATTAAAAACAAAAAGATATTTAGTACATATACCGTTCGATATCAGATATACATACTTATCTAGCAGTCTAAAATTAGCTTTATATTGCGAAATATAGGGCTTTATTAGTATAAAAACACTTAAGCCCAATGCTATCCAAGATAAGCTGATTGAAGGCTATTTTGGCAAGATTTAGCCCCGGGTTTACTCATATTAGGGGGAGCTTGTGGGGAAATGGGGTGAGAGAGCAAAGGGTCCTCTACCAATTCAGGGCTTATCGATCTCTCTAGAATGAAAACATGAAACTGTATAGCCAGGACTTAAAGAGTCCTCTTGATGAGATTATTCTCAAGGAGGCAGCGATCTGTATCATTATGAACCTATATCACTTACCACACATGACTGACAAACCTCATTACAGTCAGCTCACGCTGCCCCCTAGGCTCAGAACGCACCAGACCAACCTAAAAACCCCTGCTTATTATCACATTCCGACCTCTACCCCCAAAAACCACTAGTGGAAACACACATCAACCAAAAAGATAAAAGCCAAAATTAAAAAAGAGTGCCGCTCACCATGAGAATGATCGAAAATTAAGAGGAACTTCACTTTACGCAATAAATATCGAAAGTTTTTACTTCAAGACCATTAAGAAAGAATCAGTTATTAGAACCAGCCGGTTTTACCATCTTTATTAACATGAGCAATATAGTTCTTAATTAGCCTGCCCCTGAATCGTTCCTTTCTCCGCCTTAGGGTGACCTCAACGATTGGTGGCCTTATAATAGATCCGCCTTTATTTAAGCATTAGCATGGACTTGTTTAAGATAATTGGAAATATCTAATGAGAAAAAAATCACTCATCTCTGTTTTTTTCGGATTGGGGCTACTTATAGGCTGCGCAAGTGAGCAACAACAAGGCCAAAACATTGCGCCATCCAGCCAAAATACAAATGAAGTCGAGAGTAACACCAGCAATCAACTGATTTGTAAATCAAGAGCAATTACCGGCTCCAGGTTTAAGCAAAAAACATGCATGACAGCGGAAGAATGGAAAAGGATGTCTCGCGAGTCATCCAACATGGTAAATAACCAAAATCGTAAAGGGGTTTTAGGCAATCCTGAAGGTGGATAATTTGTACCAACTAAAGTTTTTGGGGCAGAAGCTTCAAAAAAATTGATCATCCACCAAGGCGCTTGTGTAAGCGCCTTTTTTTCAATCATCTGCTGTGGACAACTCAAATGACTAAACCTCAGGCTTCATTTAGTGAATTGCAACAATCCAAAAAGCTCATTAATAAGCACCAATATACAGCAGCTGAGGCTAAATTACTGAGGGTTCTAGAAGACTCTGATAACAACTTGAAAACTTTGGCTCTTGAGGAGCTATACAAACTTACTTTGAGGCTTGGCAGAAAGGATAAGGCCCTAGATCATTTATTTTCTCTTGCTTCAATAAAAAAAAATGACACAAGCTATTGGGCCGAAGCATATAAGCTAGCTCAGTCACAAGGATATAACGATAAGGCTATACAGGCTCTAAACTATTACATCCAACAAACGCCAGAGTGCTCCCCAAACATTGTCTACAACCTCGCATACCATTTAAAAATAGAAAACAGACTTTCAGAATCCTTATCCTTTTACAAAAAAGCTCTGAGCAAGGGGATCTCAAATCCGGAAGAGGTCTACACAAATATCGGGGTCATTTATTCTGAACTAAGACAAGAGGATAAAGCCAAAGACAGTTATCAGCTTGCACTAAATAAAAACAGAGAATATACACCCGCCCTTTTAAACCTTGCCGCTCTGTTTGAAGAACAAGGCGACAAACAGAAAGCAACTAAAATATATCACGAAGCCCTGAAAGTCGATCCAAAATGCAGTTTGGCTCTCGCTCGACTATCATATATGTACCATGCCGACAGCATCCAGGACCCTCGTATAAACAATATAAGAAAAGCCTTAGATTCTGGTAGGCTCTCTAACCTTAACATGGAGGAACTAAATTTCGCACTAGGAAAATTGCTTGATGATTGCCACCAGTATGATGCAGCATTTAAAACTTATTGCGAAGCCAATGCCTTAGGTGCTCAACGAATCCCACCTTACGACCCTAAACTACAGGAGTGGCAAACAAACACACTGAAAGATGTGTTTTTTAAAGATAATTCCATCCCAGAGGGATCAGGGAATAGCAGTATCACTCCAATCTTTATTTGTGGTATGTTCCGTTCAGGCTCCACCCTACTTGAACAAATATTAAGTGGCCACTCTCAAGTCTCCCCAGGTGGAGAAATAAAATTTATACCTGAACAGGTTAAAAAGATGGGAAGCCTATACCCTCCAATCCTGAAGACAAAAAAACAAGACTTTTTCAATAGTTTATCAAAACTCTATATAAAAGAATTAAAAAGACCTGTTCCAATCGAAAAATATATCACAGACAAAAGGCCTGACAACTTCCTCCACATTGGATTAATAAAAAAAATTTTTCCTAAAGCGAAAATAGTATGGACAACAAGAAACTTTTTAGACAACTGCCTATCAATTTTCTTCCAACAAATGGGGCCAGATTTTAATTATTCAGTAAACCTGGAACATATTGCACACTACTACAGCGAACATATTGACTTAATGGATCACTGGAAGAATCTTTTCCCAAATGATATCTATGAAATCAACTACGAGAACCTTGTAACTAATTCTGAAATCACAACTAGAGAACTTCTGAGATTTCTAGAGTTACCATGGGAGTCCAGCTGCCTAGACTTCTCCCAAAGGAAAAATTATGTGAAAACAGCCAGTATTTGGCAGGTCCGCAACCCTCTGTATAGCACCTCTATGGGAAGAAATAATTATTACAGCAAGCATTTAAAAATCTTAAATAAATATAAGAGCTAAATCTATTCTAAAACACCAACAAAAAAGGCGCGGCATATCATGCCGCGCCTTTTAACTTCTAAATCTAGCTTCTAAATTTAGAAATCCACTGTCAGACCTAAGAATGCATAACGTCCAAGTGCATCATAGATTCCTGGGAAGGTATTACCATTACCAAAAATACTTGAACCTGCATCAGCGGTTAGAGGTGGCTCCTTGTCAAAAACATTATTAATACCACCACGAATGGTCCAATTTTCAGAAGCTGCCCAAGAAGCAGCTAAATCAAAGTAGTCAACTGCATCAAAGTCTGCTTCATTTGCACCAAGATCAGTAACACCACCAATATGGCGCCAACTACCAACCACATCCAAATTCCAAGGGGTAGACCACGTTGTACGTAAGGTGCTTACGAAATCTGGAGTGGGTGTACCACAAGAACTGCCCCAATTACCGGCGCATTCTTCAACTGGCTCGCCTTTAAACTCCTGCTGATCCCACTTTGTGAGGTATGTTGCAATCAAGTTCATATCAATTGCGCCATAGCTTCCAATATCAAAGCCATAGTTTGCATTAATATCAACCCCTTCAGTCTCAAAGTAACCGATATTGACATCTACCGCTGTAATAGCCGCTTCACCAATCCACAAGTTACCATTACCACCGCGGCTAATAGAATCACAGAATCGAGCCTCACCAGTTTCCAGACACTTATTCAAGATGGTTTCTGGCTGAATATTGGCAATTGCATCCTCAACAGTAATATTGAAGTAGTCGGCACTGACAGTCAGCCCCTCAACAAATGAAGGAGAGTACACAAAACCAAATGAAAGAGTCTCAGACTCCTCTGGTGTCAACTCCTGGTTGCCTCCACCAATAAAATTATATTGACCAGCGGGTGAATCTATTGAATTACCATAGGTGGCTGCAGTAATGCCGCTATTCATACAGGCCTCAAGAGTTGCTGAAGGCGCAACTGGCTGGCCATCTTTAGTGCGAGATCCACAAGGGTCCTCAGTCATATCAAAAAGTTGTATTGACTGGGGGCGAAAAAGTTCACGAATATTTGCATGACGAACAGCTGATTGGAAGCTACCACGCAGTTTTAAGTCTTCAGTAGGCTGCCAGTCCGCTGCAATTTTATAGGTATTAGTCTGCTCATCTGTAGAATAGTCGGAGTAGCGGTAAGCTAGCTCTAATCCCAAGTATTCAATACCTGGCATTCCATTGATGAGTGGGACATTCATCTCACTAAAAATTTCTTTAACACTCAAAGAGCCGTCAACAGGCAATGTTGGTCCACCCTGTCCAGCACCCTCACCATTCTGATAACCAGCATCGGGAGAATAAACCAGGCTCTCACGGCGACTTTCCAGGCCCATTACTACAGCGATACCATTATCTGCGCTGGGGAGTTTCCAGCCGTAATCCGTCAGATCACCGGTCACATATCCTGAGATAATTTCCTGATCAGTCGTACCACGGGCATAAAGTGGCAAGACCAAGTAATCAATCGCTTCCTGAGTTACACCGCCCTCTTGAAATACATTCCAGGGCACACAGTTGGGGTCAGAACCATCAATAACAGATTGACAAACAGGTTGGCCGTATGTTTCTGCAAGGGGGTTTCCATTTGCATCCAAACGATCATCAGTACGAACGTCCAGCGCGCGGCGAATATTAGTTACAGACATATCGTTCAGATAAGTCTGTTCTAAACTAACTTCAGAATACTGATAGTAAACATCATAGTTCCAGCTATCGTTTATGTCGCCACGCAGCCCAAACACGCCACGGAAAGTGGTGTGACGCATATCATCCTGACGAGGTCCACCTTCCACATTTCGACGACCAATGTATACCTTACCTGGATTAAAAGTTTGAAGGCCTGTGTCTGGATCAGTATTAACAACTGTTAGATCACTAACATAATTATCTTTTGTTAAGCCGTAAACGCCGCAGATTGCTTGGAACTGCTCTTCAGAAAGAAGGGGGTTGCCGCAATACAAATCATCGGTAACGAAGAAAGCACCTGAGGGGGCAATCTGTGCAACGGTACGGTCATCCGTAAACATCAGCTGAGCATAAGCTTCAGCTTTCTCATTGATTTCATAATGACCGAAAGCACCCATTGTCCAGCGCTCATCAGGGCGCTGGAAGTAGTTCAGTGGGCCATAATTATACAGGCGGCTAAAGTTAGTGAAGCCAGTCCCATCAAGACTGTAGTCAAAGCCCTCTGTATTATCTCCCTCATTGCCCCCAAAATCAGTAAAACGCCCCCAAGGAACTGTTGAGGAGCCACCACACTCGAAGCTGTCAGGGCCTCCATCCAGGCTACAGCCACTGTAATCCCGGTCAGATTGTAGTACTGCATCAATTTTTCGGTAGTTCGCATAAGCTGTTACATTGCCGCGACCGTTATCGAGGTTGGCCCCCATAATCAGGGAAAAATCATTGGTTTCCCCGTCGGTCACACTGCCATCAGCCACATCAAATCCATTAGATTCGACCAAGCTTTGCATTTTGCTGTTGTCATTATTGTGTTGATACACACTTGTTTGGGTTTCGAAACGAACGCCCTCAAAATCATCCATCATGATGAAGTTGACAACACCAGCAATTGCATCAGATCCGTAAGTTGCGGAAGAGCCACCTGTAAGTACCTCAACCCGCTCCACTAAAGCTCCAGGGATTTGGTTTAAGTCAGCACCAGAACCACCCTGCAGTGGAGAACCTGCCGGCATTCTGCGACCATCAATCAGCACCAGTGTGCGCTGGGAGCCGAGCCCACGCAAAGAAACCGTTGCCGTACCAGTTGAACCATTGGCCTGCCCAGCTGTTTGAGTAGCAGCAACCTGCGGAAGATCGTTAATCAAATCTTCTACACGTACAACCCCCGTTGCTTTTAAGTCTTCAGCAGTAACGGAAGTTACAGGGCTAACACTCACATCATTCGCACGCTCAATACGGGAGCCTGTTACAACAACCTCTTCCACCATTTGCGCATCTTCTTGGGCAAAAGCTGGCATAGCTGGAACCATAATTGCCGCTGCAGTGAAGCCAAGGGCTCCCTTTACAGCCACAGATAGGAGATTCTTCTTCATGGTCAATCCTCTCTTGATCGTTGGACTTATTTGTTTTTTGTCATTTTTGACGTGTCATGAAAACAACTACCCCCAAGTGGCTGCTTTCTTCCCAACAGTTCTTGGACGGTCTAAACCAGGAAAACCTCAATAAATTCGGGCTTGCCCTTATATTCGTAAAAGTCACTTTTGTCCTAGGAAAAATAATTCACCTAAGCAGAGAATCACGCACTTCGCATTAGCAAGCAGTATATTTATGGAAAGGAAAGAGATGGCTAAAAATTAAGCCCTAGATGAAGCGGAACCAAAACAAGTACTAGCGAGGGCTCTAGAGGAGAGGAAAATAAAAAAGCGGGCCTTATGGCCCGCTGTTAGCGATTTCAGTAAAGAGGGTTAGAACTCCATACGAACGCCCACGAATGCACTGCGACCAATATCATTGTAGACAGCAGCAGCAGTATCGTGCCCGGTTGTATTGCCCGGAATACCACTCAAGATAACCGGAGCCTCTTCATCCAGGACATTATTAATACCGAGGTTTGCGCTGATGCTATCAGTGAACTGATAAGAAGCGTACAGGTCATGAGAGACATAAGTGCCCACCTCAAAATTGTACAGGTCATTACTCAAGTCAGGCACTGCATCGCCAATGAAAGAGGTCTCCCACTGTACCATCAGTCGATCCAAGGAGTAATTAACTGTCGCAACCCACTCGTTCTCAGAAAGGCCAACCTCTCCTACGAGCTCATCCCTTTCTCCAAACTTGGTCTCAGTGTAATCAATTACATGGCCATAGACTAAAGAGAGATCCAACTGGCCGCTACCTAACTCCATGCCCCACTGAACCTGGACATCCACACCTTCGGTCTCGAGGGAGCCTTCATTGATATAGCCGGAATTTACTTCAGTAATTTCACCCAACTGGAAGTCAGCGCCAGAAGTATCACGGACAACAAAATCACAGAAATTATTTGGATAACTAGTAGCGTTGTAGCAGAAATCCACAGAAGTCTGACGACCAACAGTATCGATTAGATTTTCAATTTCGATGTTGTACCAGTCAACAGAAACAGACAGGCTACCAATACCCAAGTCACGATCAAACACCACACCTAAGGTGTAACTGTCAGAGGTCTCAGGATCCAAGTTACCGTTGCCCTTACCAACGAAACCACCTGTTCCTTGGATTTCAGTCTGTGACAAGTCGAACACACCCTGATCGGCAATTCGAGCAGCTACAGCAGGAATAGCACGGCAGTTTTCTGCAATAGTGCCGGTAGTAGATGCAGTTACTCCATTACAAGGATCACTTACTGCACCAAAGGATTCTCCACCGGGTGCAAAAAGTTCACTGATATTTGGGGCACGTACAGCGCGTGCATACTGGCCACGAACTCGCAGATCATCATTAAGAATCCATGAAAAACGTGCAGTGTAAGCATCGGTATTGCCAACAGTATTGTAATCGGCATAACGATATGCAGCGCCGACGCTCAACTCTTGGACACCAGGAAGACCCGAGAGTATTGGTGCCTCTACCTCAACATACAACTCAGTAGCATCGAAGCTACCTTCAGTAGGCTCTTCTTTGTTTCCGGCATTCTGACCGGTACGAGTTAAGGCGTCAGGGAAATCTGCCGCGTACTCATCACGGTACTCAAGGCCAGCTGCCAAGCTTAAGGGGCCAGAAGGTAACTCAAGCAGTTCGCCACTTATGTTGATACCACCAAAGGTTTGCTTGGTGCGCTGGTCGCGAATTGACGGAGCAGTTACGTACTTTGCTGCATCCGCAGAAATGGCACCATAACCAAACAGGTTAATTGGTACACACCCTTCTGCTACTGCAGCGGCATCTGCACATACGATATTGCCATCGCCATCAACGGTCGCATTCAACGCATTTCGGAAGTTGGAAATATTAAGCTGACCTGTGCCACGCTGGCTATCCTGCATTTGGCCTTGACCAAAATAAGCATCCCAATTCCAGTCGTTGAACTCACCGCGCAGACCCATCAAACCACGGAAAGTTTGACGCTCCGCAAAATTGCCCCGCTGCTCCAGCTCTGTGGTACGACGGAAATATTCGATTACGTCGTCACCCTCAGCTACTACAGCAGCGCGCAGGTCATCAGGCACGAAGGGATTATCAACGGAGATTCCAGTAATAAATAAATCTTCATTACTGTGTGGATATGGCTCGATTTCACTCTGCGTTTCGGTGCGGGCAAAGGTGGTCTCGATAAACGCTTCCAGAGAGTCACTAATCTGATAGTTCAGGTTAGAGCTAATCAGGTAACGTTCTGTTGGTATAGTGTAGCGACGGAAGTTTTGACGGTTAAACCCATACTTCTCCTGGTCCCAAGGAACAACTTGGCCACCATCAACTACATAAGAATCCCCTGTGGATGGGACAAAGAAGCGGCCGTGCTCAGAGTAAGAAGAGTAAAAAGGAGCGGTGCTATCCTGACAATCGTCGATATTTTGTGTCAAGCGGCAAGTAGCAATATCGTCAACTTCAGTATTCTTACGGTCACGCGCCAAAACACCTTTTTGATCGGTGTAGGTCATAGAGATAACGGCATTACCTTTACCGTCATCAAAATTGCCACCAGCAGTGATGTTAAAACGATCCGTTTGGTCGTCGCCAAACTCTACTGTTTCACCATGCGAGGAGGTGATGCTCAGGCCCTCGAAGTCATCCTTGAGGATAACGTTGATTACACCAGCAAGTGCATCAGAACCATAGATAGCTGATGCTCCACCAGTAATAACTTCTACGCGCTCGATTAGCTCAGTAGGGATAGTGTTCCAGTCAACAGCTGATGTACCTGCAACACCAGAAACATAACGGCGCCCGTTAACCAGAACAAGGGTACGATCCTCACCCAGGTTGCGGAGCTCAACGGTGTTGACACCAGCCCCAGAAGTAAAGAAGTTAGAGTTGCTACTAGAAATACCTGACACACCAGTTGCCGGCAGACTCCGCAGAACGTCAGCACTGTTTATCATGCCGGAGAATTCGATACTCTCAGAGTTTACGGTTGTGATTGGTGTAGCAGCTTCCAGGTTAGATCTGGTGATGCGTGAACCGGTTACGATTACTTCCTCAACCAGTGTCGCGTCATTTGCATCCGCGGATTCCTGGGCAAAAGCTTGGCCAGTTGCTCCAAGGACTACAGATACTCCAAGTGCTGTCTTGATTGCAGACGAAAGGATATTCCTTTTCATTGTTTTATCTCTCTCTAGAGTAGGGCTGGGCCCTACTAGATACGTTTGAGTTTACTCATGAAGCAACCACCCCCATGGCCACTTCAGCTCCCAACGTAGATAGAGACGAACCAGATACTCCCCCCCTCAATAAAAATTTACCCAAAACTCAAAAAAAGTGCTTACCTTGCTAACCTGCATCTCTGAACACTTCCCTCAATTGTGACAAGTCACAATCTGTACAAAACCCCCTACTTCAAAAGTAAATTCAACTTGCGCTCATAAGCTTTCGCAGTAGATGGCCCAGTTACCAAAGAAAAGGCCTCTTCAAAGCTTGCTCGTGATGCCGCCATGTTCCCAAGCTGGTACCTTGCCAACCCTAAAAGAAAGTGAAAGCGGTGATCGCCCTCATACCGCCAAACAGCACGGCGCAAATGCTTCTCGGCTTGCCTATACTCGCCAACTTCGTAGGCTTCCCGAGCCTGATAGTAGAGATAATAAGGATTTCTCTCGCGATGAAAGCGAGCACGCTTGGCATATATATCAGCAAGACCCTCTTCACCCTTGAAGCGATAAAGTCGCTCTAAGTTACTAATTGCGGTGAGATTATTATTCTTCAGGAACAAGGATTTACGATAACTTTGCTCCGCTTCTTGGAGGAATCCAAAGTGGCTGTACATTGCACCTAGGTTAGCCCACAAGTCGCTTCTCTCCGGGCTCATCTCCACCGCCTTTCGCAAGTGCAAAAAAGCTTGCTTCCGCTCTCCTGCACGCATCAGCTCAATTCCCCGATTACTGTAATAAAGCGAAAAGGCTGTGGTGTCATCCAGCTCGAACTGTTTATAGACTGGGTCATAGGCAGCCAGATTAAAGTCGACTACCCGGCGGCCACGGAGGCTTTCAGAAACCATATTTATATGGCGGTAAAGTACAAAGGTCTCCGCCTCATCATGACTCCAAACTGGTGGAACCTCTACCTGATTGAAGTAAGCTTCCGCTCCCAACTCCCGAGCCATAGCCACCATCATCAACGTAAAAGCAAGGCAATTACCTCTTTCCTGGCGATAGGTTTCCATAGCCGAAAGCGTACTGTTTTCATCGTACTGGACCAGAAACTCTCGCTCCTCGAAGGCCCTTATCAGAGCGGCAAGGCGGTGGCGAGAATCAGAGTCAGGAGCCAGAGTCGCCAAAAAATCTCGCACCTCGGGAGATAGCCAAAGAAGATCCTCTGAGGGCAACTCATTCAGGCTGACCGGATACCCAAGTATTGCCTCCCCGCTCAAGGCCGAGGTCAGGTCTATCTCCGCTTTATCTTTTTTAGAGGGCAAGCTTGAACAAGCAGCCAAGAACAGGATCAGGCTAAGCAGCAATGGGGCTTTCATTGTTATTTTCCCCTTGAAATAGGTTTTCAAACAGGATTTACCACTATTTTGAGAGTAAAGGAAGTGCCCAATTTCCATTTCACCAAATAATCCGACAACGGTTCGCCTGTAAATTAGACAACTGGTAAACTTCAGGAATTGCTTTGGGGGCTAGCTCGCAAGCTTCTATCTTCTAATTCCATGAGAAGGGCTTTCTTATGGCAAGGAAAAGAACTAGTTAGCTAAAGAATCTCGAATCAATACTTGAGGGGGTATAGTTTCTCCTGAATAGACGAGATGACCGCATGGTCAAAGCGAGCAACTGCTCGGGATCAATAGAGATGTACCCGGTATGCCCTGCATACCCTACTAGAGCTATAACAATTGGAAATTCAGCTTATGTCGTCGAATACACATCAGAATGGAGGGGGCTTTTTTGGCCACCCCAAAGGGCTTTCCACACTGTTCTTCACTGAAATGTGGGAGCGGATGAGTTACTACGGTATGCGCGCTCTGCTCGTACTGTTTATGACCGCCAGCTTGCAAGAAGAAGGTTTAGCCTTCACTGTCGCTGCTGCTACGGCGATCTATGGTCTTTACACTGGCGCTGTCTACTTCCTTGGCCTGCCTGGCGGCTGGATTGCGGATCGCCTCCTTGGCGGACAGCGGACCATATGGTATGGCGGCATTATTATCATGTGTGGCCATATCGTTCTGGCAATCCCTACAGATAGCAGTTTCTTTATTGGCCTGATTCTGGTTGCTTGCGGTACTGGTCTACTCAAACCCAATATCAGTGCCCTGGTCGGTCACCTCTATCAGCCCGATGATGTTCGCCGTGATAGTGGCTACGCACTTTATTATATGGGTATCAATATTGGTTCGATTCTCGGTTATGCAATTTGTGGATATTTTGGTGAGAATGTTGGCTGGCATTGGGGCTTTGGTGCAGCAGCGGTCGGTATGGCGATCGGTCTTATCCAATACCGTAGGACAATCGGGAATCTGGGTGATGCGAGCCTGGCACCGGAAAACCCTCTAGCTCCAGAAAAGGCCAAGCTTGCATGGCGGATCATCGGAGTAATCGCTGTCGGTGTGGCCTTGATCACCGGTCTTGCCATGAATGGCACTATCGTTATTAATCCAACGGTCATGGCTCAATATGTCGCGGTGGCCTTTACTTTAACTTTCCTGGCCTACTTCGGCTTCATTTACTTCGGCGGAAAGTTGAGCGGTTCCGAAAAAAAGAAAATGTGGGCCCTGTTCCTGGTTTGTGTGGCCTCTACTTTTTTCTGGTCAGGCTTCGAGCAAGCCGGCTCATCTCTAAACTTGTTTGGTCGTGATTATACTGACCGCCTTATCGGCTCTTTTGAAATGCCGGCATCTTGGCTGCAGAGCTTCAACTCCATCTTTATTATTACCCTTTCACCTTTCTTCGCCGCCCTATGGATTAATCTTGGTAAGCGGATGATCACGCCATCCTATGGGCTAAAGTGTGCAATTGGCCTCATCATTATGGCAAGCGGCTTCCTGGTGATGTTCTTTGCGGCTCAATATGCCGCTGATGGCCTTAAAGTCGCTCCATACTGGCTGGTTACAACTTACTTCCTGCATACTGTTGGCGAACTCTGCCTGAGCCCGGTAGCATTGAGTGCTGTTAGCAAACTGTCTCCGCGCCGCTTCGCTGGACAGATGATGGGAGTCTTTGTCCTAACTTATTCCATCGGCAATATTTTCTCGGGTCTTCTGGCTGGACACTTCGATCCTAGTAATGTTGCAGAAATGCCCGACCTTTACCTGCAAATCAGCCTGTTCACCATCGGCGTAGGTATTATCCTCGCGTTGATCAGCCTGAAATCCAAGTATTGGGAAAGTGACACCAATGAAAGTCAGCAGGCGGCAGAATCCCAAGTGGAAACAAAAACTGCATGAGAGACGCCTTAAACTGAGTCCAGTTTGATGAAAGCCGCTGGAAACAGCGGCTTTCATTTAAAGGCTAACCGAGATAGTTGATTGCCAGTAATTGAAGTCAATTAGCTAAAACATTTGTTAGCAAACTGAAATTTTGCCAAATAAACCGTCCCCCGATAACACAGAGCAGTAAAGCAAAACACAATTTCAATCGCTCAGCTGAAAACCTATGCGCCAAGCTCGCTCCTACTTTGGCAAAGAACACACTGGTTAAAACAATACCCAAAAATGCGGGCCAATAGATGTAGCCACTACTCCAGCTAGGCAGCAACTTATTACTCCATCCTTGCACAACAAAACTGAGAGTCCCCGAAATTGCGATAGGCAACCCAAATGCCGCAGAGGTTCCCACAGCATGCTGCATCTTGACCCGGTAGTGAGATAAATAAGGTACTACCAGAGCCCCACCTCCGATTCCGAAAATGGCCGCTAACCAGCCAATTACCCCACCAGAACAAATTAAGGGAAATCGAGATGGTAACCGGCTATTACCGTTCTTTAGAGGCATAGCTCTCAAGCCACTCAATCCCATGCGTATTGCCATTAAGATGGCAAAAATACCTATCAAGAGCTGTAGCCAAGCACCAGGCAATAAGTCTGCAGTCACACCACCCAGCCAGGACCCCAAAAGTATTCCCGGGGTCATCAGCCAAAATAAGTGCCAGTCTACTGCGCCCTTTGCGTTGTGCGCTCGCACTGAGCTGATTGAAGTTACGACTATTGTCGCCAGAGAAGTCCCCACGGCCATGTGGGTTAGGACCTTAGGAGAAATATCTATTGCAGAAAAAATCAGTACCAGTGCCGGCACAATAATCAGGCCTCCTCCAATTCCCAAGAGGCCTGCTGCAGTCCCAGCAACCGCACCGAGCAATAAATAAATAAAAAACATCTCCATGATGCTTCATTTTAGTCACTACTAATAGCGCACCGAGACAGATGTTAGTGAATATTTTAGAGCCCATAAACAGATAAGTAGGCAGATATAATAAGACGGGATCACCTGATTCTGCCAAAGGAAAAGAATCTTAAGATCCCCCCAATCAACCAAATCGCTTCAAGAGGAAACTACCATTAAAATCTGCCAGTATCTAAGAGGTTAGCAAGCTGCTATTGAGCCAAATAAAGCGCCCGCCTATCATACAAAGTAAAACAGCAAAGCCATGTTTTAACCACTTTGCCGGAAGACAGTGAGCCAAATTGGCCCCAAAACGGGCAAACAAGGTACTGGTTGCGACGATTCCCAGGAAAGCGGGCCAATAGATATATCCACTGCTCCAGCTCGGCAGCTGGCTATTATCCCACCCCTGCACCGTAAAACTCAGCGCCCCAGCTAAAGCGATTGGTAACCCGCAAGCTGCAGAGGTAGCAACCGCGCGCTGTATTTGTACACGACACCGGGAAAGAAAAGGTACGGTGAGGGACCCTCCGCCAATACCAAAAATTGCAGAGGCCCAACCTATCACGCCGCCGGCAGCAGCCAGCAAAGGAGCAACTGGAGGATTACCAACTCCCTCCTCAACCTGGCCATGGCGGAGGCCACTCAGCCACATACGGACGGCAATCACAATGGCGAAGACTCCTATCAATAACTGTAACCAGGCCCCAGGTAATAGTTCCGCCGTCATCCCTCCCAGCCAAGAGCCCAGCAGTATTCCCGGCGTCATCTTCCTGAACAGCTGCCAATCCACAGCTTCTCTCTTGTGATGGGCTCGTACAGAACTAATAGAAGTAATAACAATCGTGGCAAGTGAGGTCCCAACAGCCATATGGGTCAGAATTTCTGGCGAGACTCCCATAGCGGTAAAAACCAGTACCAGCGCTGGAACAATAATCAGGCCGCCACCAACACCAAATAGGCCAGCGATAGTGCCAGCCACCGCCCCAACCAATAGATAAATCAGTATTGTTTCCATATATCCCCCGTCCCTCGAATAGCCAGAGGTCGTCCTAACTAAGGCAAAGCAGATTTGTATTGAGAGATTTAGAGCCGAGTGGTACGAAGCGAATGGGGCCTATCCCCGTGCTTCCACAGTGAGCCAGTCGAATCCCTCTTGCTGGCAGGCAAAAATACAATTCTCCACACTTTCCGCCATCTCAGCCATCGCTGAACGGGCAAGTTCCAGCGTATTATTCTTCTCACTAATATGGGCCACCACTAAGTGCTGCAGCTGTTCATAGCCCACCCGCTGCAAAAATCCGGCAGCCTGTTGATTACTCAAATGACCATAAGCTCCGCCAACCCGCCTTTTTAATGAGGGAGGGTATGGCCCCTGTGCCAGCATCTGGGGATCGTGATTAGCCTCCAAAACCAGTGCGTCGCAGCCGCTAAAGTGGGCCTCTACATGAGGTGTCACCGTCCCCAGATCAGTAAGGAGGCCGAGACTACTGCCACGACTGCGAAAAACATACTGCGCAGCTTCCCGTGCATCGTGAGGCACAGCCACAGGTGTGACTTGTATACCGGCAACAGTAAGCGGTTGATGACCTTCAATCAGGTGAACTTCAGGCAACTTGCCAATATCGCGAGCTCGGAGAGTGCCCGGGGTCAGGTAAACAGCCAAGCCATACTTACGCGCGAGAGGAGCAACCCCAGACAGGTGGTCGCTGTGTTCATGGGTTACCAGAATGGCAGTGAGATTGGCAGGGGACATACCGAGCCGCGCCATACGCCGCTCGGTCTCCTTGATGGTAAAGCCACAATCAACAAGCAGGCAGTGGTCGCCACTGGCGACCAGAGTGCCGTTGCCTTTGCTGCCGCTTCCCAGTGAGGCGAAGCGCAGGCCCATTAAATCAAGTTCTGCTGAATCGAGAGTAGTAACTCAGAGGCTTTGGTCCGAGACAGCGGCTGGCCACGGGTATCGCGGATACGCACTTCAATCTCATCATCATTTCCGCGAATCACAATCAAGTAGCCAGGATATTCTCCTTCGGGACTAGCGCTTACACCAAGCCCTTTGATCTCTTTGAACAAGGGAGGCTCAGTGCCTTCAGTGGTATCGATACCGGCAAGAATCTGCTGCAGGGTAACCTGGTTAGCACTATCGGCCAGCTCATCTTGTTTGTCCTTCTTACCCCAAGAGAACCAGCCACCGTCATCCTCACTATCGGCCAACTCGCGCTCCTCATCGTAAGTGACGTAGAAAAGGCCGATATCAGAATCTTCACGATGCAGACGATAACCTCCCGCATTCACCGCATGAGCGACTGTCGCCCAAGCGCGCTCCATCTCCAGCCCCATAGAGATATAGGGCTCATGGCCTACCGGCTCGCGCAACTGAACCTTCACAGTACTGCCACCGATAGCTTGGGCCACCAATGAAGCAGAAGCACCAGTGGATTCGGTTGCCAGGGATGTGGACATTTCATCGATCATCCAACCTTCGCGTTCAGGGCTACTGGAACGCTGTGGCCAGTTGACGGAGCCTCCCACCGGAGCATCCGCGGCAACCGACAGGTGACGCACGTGGATCTCGGTAGTGTCGGGCTGCACACCGGTTTCAATCTGCAGGCGGTACTTATCTTTGGTTTCCGGGCTCTCGTTAAATGTCATCCAGGCCGTTTCCATAATACCGGTGCTGGCATCAGACATCTCCACGTGTAAGCCCGAGGAGCGCAAGAAATAATGCAGCTGAGGCCAAACCTCTGCCGGTGGTTGGGATACCAGCACCCAACGGTTGCTACCCAGCTTTTGTATCTTTACCCGTTCCGTTCCAGCATTGACAGATAATGCTTGAGGCCGCGGAACCTCGAAGTCACTCTGCTCCAGTTCATTTCCTGCAATCTGGGGGATCTCATAGAGCTCCTCCTGGTGCTTGGCGTTGATGCCTTCCGGTATCTGCAGCGGTGCCAAGCTGTCGGCCTGTTGGTAATCATTGCTGCGATCGCGGAAATAGCCATCGTTGCCGAACACACCACAACCTGCCAGGGTAAGACTGGAAATACAGAGCGCGGCTCCAACGGTCAATTTATTCATCAAAGCTTTCCTGGTTAATTCTCTGTTCGCGGACTCACAGTACGCCGGCACTGCGCAAAGCTTCGCGCACTGTAGCATGATGCTCAGGGGAAAGGCTGGTCAGCGGCAGGCGAATCCCCCCGTCTATACGCCCCATTTCCCGCAGAGCCCATTTCACCGGTATCGGGTTGGACTCCAAAAACAGCACTTTGTGCAATATTTGGATACGCTGATCAATTGCCCGTGCAGTCGCAGCATCTCCGGCCAGAGCAGCTTCACACATTTGCGCAACAGCAGCTGGGGCGACATTGGCGGTGACGCTGATATCACCTTGCCCCCCCATCAGGATCAACTCCATCGCAGTGCAGTCATCGCCGGAGTAAACGGCGAAACCCTGGGGAAGAGTTTCTAATAGAACTTTAGCCCGCTCCAGGTCTCCAGTCGCTTCCTTGATTCCAACAATATTGCCAATGGCAGCCAAACGTTGCACAGTCTCGGGCAACATATCCACAGCTGTGCGCCCAGGCACGTTATACAGGATCTGCGGAATGGCCACCGCTTTGGCGATAGCGCGATGGTGTTGATACAAGCCCTCCTGGGAAGGCTTATTGTAATAAGGGGTCACCAATAAACAGGCATCGGCGCCACAACGAGCGGCATTTTCTGTCAGTTCAATCGCTTCAGTAGTTGAGTTGGCACCCGTTCCTGCAATCACTGGAACGCGCCCCGCAACCTGATCTACCACGCGCCGGATGACCTCAATGTGTTCATTCACATCCAGAGTGGCTGATTCGCCGGTAGTACCTACTGCAACCAATGCGCGGGTGCCTTGTTCTATATGCCACTCAACCAAATTGCGCAGACTGTCCCAATCCAGGCTTCCGTCTGCGTACATTGGGGTAGCCAAGGCCACCATACTGCCGGTAAACATTCTCTCTCCTTAATTTTCGCGCTCGGCCTGGAATAGCACCGCCAGAATCGAACCTGTATGTTACTTAGGGCGCAGTGTCTATGCCAGTGTGACTAGCTCGCCACTTTCCTGCGCTTCTTTTTCTTCTTGCGGACTCCTTCGTACACATTATTGGCGCCTTCCGGCCGGGTCTTAAAACGTCGATGCACCCACATATACTGTTCTGGTGCCTCTCGAATACGAGCTTCAATGAACTGGTTGACCAGGATGGCATCCTGCAGTTCGTCTCCAGAGGGAATCTCCTCGATAGGTGGGTACACCTTCAGGCGGTAACCGGAGCAATCCTCCAAACGGGTCAGCACATAGGGTACTACCTTGGCGCGTCCTACCCGGGCAAATCGCGATGTGCCTGTCACCGTTGCCGCAGGATTGGAAAAAAACGGGGCAAAGACGCCCTGCTTAATTCCATAATCCTGGTCTGGAGCATACCAGACGGCACGCCCCTGCTGCAGGGCGCGCAATACCCCACGAACATCCTTACGCTGGTAGACACTACCATCACCAGTATGGCGCTCACGCCCTTTACGCTGCATATAGTCATATACAGGGTTTTTGTGCGGCCGGTACATACCATCAAGGGTAATGCTCATCCCCATAAGAGCCGCCCCCAATTCCAGGGTGGTAAAGTGCATAGCCATTAGCAGCACACCTTGCCCCTCAGCCTGGATATCCTGCAAGGCTTCCAGCCCCTCTATAGAGACACGCTTACGCAGCCAGCGCGCAGAGCGAAACCAGGCCATGCCGGTTTCCATTAGGGCAATTCCGCTGGACTCGAAATTTCGACGAAGAAGTTGTGAGCGTTCAGCCTTACTGAACTCAGGAAAACACAGGGCAAGGTTGCGCTCGGCAATAGTGCGCCGGCTTGGGGCTAGCCTCATCATCACCTTGCCCACACCACGCCCTATAGACAACTGCCAACGAAAAGGCAGCTGGGCCAGCAGGAACCAAAAAGCAAAGAGCAACCAGGTCAGCCAGTGCCGGGGGTGCAGTAAGGCAACTCGAAATCGGGGTTTTTCCATCGGGTATCGCTACGCTGCCGGCGAATAGTCACCAGCTTAATCGGTTGAATTCGGCGTAGTATAACCCATGGGATACAGGCTGGAATGGACAGCAGCCGCAGTAGTGTTACAACTTAATGGCGCAGGAGGGAATCCAGCTCATCAACAGCGACGCACCAGTCAGAATCTTCCTCTATGGCGCTCCGAAGAAACTCCCTCTGCCCCTCAGTCCAAAATGATGCGGAAGATAATTTCTCATGCCTATGCAAATAGTGAGTAATCAGAAACTCATGAATCGCCGCATCTTCCGACGACATCCCCAGCTGGGCAAAGAGATCGTTGAGCGTGTGATGCCCGGTCGTTTCCATGGGAGCTGCCTCTCTCGTGCTCACGTGATGTATTGGTACCGATTTAGCGGTTTGTGTTCCCCATTATAGATAGCAGAGCCACCTATTACGGAGCCGGATTTGGGTTGTACTGATGAATAGCTTCAATCGCAGCTAGCTGTTCGTTATCCAAAAATAATTCAGTGCTGGCAATATTGCTACGCAACTGCTCCATGGTGGTTGCGCCGATGATATTGCTAGTCACAAACGGCTGCTGGTTGACGAATGCCAGAGCCATCTGCGCAGGGTCTAGACCAAACTGGCGGGCCAACTCCACATAAGCACCGGTAGCTGTTGCACTGCGATCGTTTGTGTAGCGTTGAAAACGCTCATACAAAGTCAGGCGTGCCCCTGCAGGCCTTGCGCCGCCAAGGTACTTGCCGGACAAGACACCAAAGGCAAGTGGCGAATATGCCAGAAGGCCACATTGCTCCCGGATGGAGATCTCCGCACAGCCCACTTCAAAGCTCCGGTTGAGCAGATTGTATGGATTCTGAATGGAAACGATACGCGGCTTACCATAAACAACGGACTCTCTTAGGTATTCATGCATGCCCCAAGGCGTCTCGTTAGAAATACCGATATAACGCACCTTGCCTGCCTTGACCAACTCCTCCAGTGCATTGAGTGTCTCGGCAATAGTAATGCCATCATCACCTCCATGCTGGTACCCTAGACAACCAAAAAAGTTGGTTTGGCGTTCCGGCCAATGGACCTGATAGAGATCGAGGTAATCGGTGCCCAGCCTTTTTAGGGACTCATCACAAGCTTTCAGTACATGATCTCGGCTGAGGCGCGGTCCAGAACGCAGGTGCCTAACCCCCGGATTAGCCTCACCGCGCCCCGCCACTTTTGTGGCAATAATTACCTTGTCACGACCGCCACGGGCCGACAGCCATTTACCGATATATTCCTCGGTGAGCCCCTGAGTCTCAGGGCGCGGCGGCACCGGATACATCTCGGCACAATCGATAAAATTTACCCCTTGATCAAAGACATAATCCAGCTGTTTAGCCGCATCAGCAGCTGTATTTTGCTCACCAAAAGTCATTGTGCCCAGACAAATCTGGCTGACTTTGAGATTGCTGGTGCCAAGCTGGCGGTAATTCATGGCGTCCTCTCTCCACAAAAAGGCGAAACAGGAATTATGCCGTTTTGGGACTTGAGAGAGTAGATAGAAGACCTGGGTGGGGTTGGATCAAGGAGCGGCCATGCCGCTCCTTCTAGAATGCAAAATTGCAGTCGGGACTGGTTCAGCGTGATCAGCTGAATTCAGCTTCTACCTGTGGGCTGGTGTCTGCGTCGTAATCAACACCGGTTACGCCAAAACCAAACAGCTTGAGAAAATCGGCCTGATAACCTTTGTAATCAGTCAACTCAAAAAGATTTTCTTTGGTCACCTCTGGCCACAATTTTTCAATCTTAGCCTGGGTCTCCTCGCGCAACTCCTTGTCATCCATACGCAGGCGGTTATCACTATCGAGGCGCGGGCTATCGGTGTACAGACCCTCGGTATACAAGCGGTACAACTGCTCGATACAGCCTTCGTGGGTGCCCTCTTCTTTCATCACCTTGTAGACCAGGGAGATATATAGTGGCATCACTGGAATTGCAGAGCTCGACTGAGTGACCAGTGCTTTCAGTACCGCGACATTTGCCGCCGCCTGACCACTTTCAGTAATGGCTCTGGCCGCCCGATCCAGGTCCTCCTTCGCCTTACCAATAGTCGCATGACCGTAAATAGGCCAAGTTAACTTTTCACCGATATAGGTGTAAGCAACTGTCTTGCAGGTATCTGACAATACGCCGGCATCGCCTAAAGCCTGCATCCACAGTTCCCAATCCTCACCGCCCATAACCTTCACGGTATTGGAAATCTCTTCCTCACTGGCAGGATCAACTGTGATGTCCGAGATTTCCAGCTTGTCGGTATTGAGGTTCCTGGCGGTGTAAGACTCACCGATCGGCTTCAATACAGAACTGTAAAGTTCACCAGTCTTGGGGTCGGTACGACGCGGAGATGCCAAGCTGTAGACCACCAGGTCTACCTGCCCCAGATCCTCTTGAATCATCTGAATCGCCTGGGCCTTCACCTCATCAGAGAAGGCATCCCCATTAATACTCTTGGCGTACAGGCCCGCCTTATACGCTTCGTCCTCGAACGCAGCCGAGTTGTAATAACCGGCAGAAGCGGTGCGCTTTTCTGTGGGTGGCTTCTCAAAGAACACCCCCAGGGTCTTGGCGCCACAACCAAAAGCGGCAGTGATACGCGAAGCGAGGCCGTAACCGGTGGAGGCACCTACAACCAGAACCCGCTTGGGGCCATTCTCAATTGCTGGCTGAGACTTGATGTACTCAATCTGTTCACGCACATTGGCTGCACAGCCCTGCGGGTGGGCATTGGTACAAATAAATCCGCGTACTTTCGGCTGGATGATCATCCTTACTGTCTCTCCCTTTGCACTTGGGGAATCGTGGTTATGTGATCACAGATACGCTTACAGCGCATCGGGAAAACACTGACGGCCCCAAGAATAAAGACACTTGGGACATATTCCCGGCCATTCTACTGGTTGTGGCTGGTGAGTCCCATAGCGACATTTCCAGGCTGGCGAGCAGATTGTCCAGAATATCCCACCCAGCGGCCAAAGCAGCCACCAAACCCATCTATTGTGACTTATCGCACTATTTATGTGCTCTCAGGTGCCTAATCGCGCCAAATATGTGCTTGCCTTAAACTCCGTGACACTCTTTACAACCTTTTTCCTCGGCTACACTTTTTTTGCCTTGGCACGCTGTATGCAGTAACTCCCTATGTGAGTATCGATTTAATCTCTGTTGCGAAATTTGCCGAGGATTACTTCTGGCAAATTCGCCACCAGTAGCTCACCAATTGTTCATTCCACAGTTAGTTAGGAAGGTCAGTGTGAAATACTATTCGCGTCACTGTGTAAAGCCCGGCGACCTGAACCCCGCCCAGCGCCTGTTTGGCGGCCAGTTACTCGCCTGGATTGATGAAGAGGCTGCCATTTTTGCCGGCTGTCAGATGGGTACACCAATGCTGGTAACCAAGCTAATGTCAGAGATCGATTTTGTCAGCCCAGCCTGCTGCGGAGACGTAGTAGAGTTTGGGTTTGAAGTGATCGGCATTGGCCAGAGTTCACTCACCGTGCACTGTGAGGTTCGCAACAAGCAGAGCCAGGAGTTGATTGTGCAAGTCGAGCAAATAGTCTTCGTAGCTTTGGGTGCTAATGGCAGGCCAACCCCCCATGCTAAAGCCGGCATGTCCCTGGAGCAGGCGCGAATTGCTACTCAGCGCGATCGGGAAGTACGCGAACGCCGCCTGGCGAGCTAAAACCTTTTTCAACAGGGCCAGCAGGTCAATCCTATCGATGGCGGTATAATGGCGTTTTTGCGTCACCGCCATTCACCATGTTCCAACTGTATTACAAGACCCCGAAAGACTGGGCCCAAGTCGTTCTCAGTGACTTTAACCGCTTCCTGCAGGATCATGCCGCAGCGGAAAAGAAAGCCTCTGGTATGGCAGTGTCCATGTTCTCTCACTATCCCGATAAACCTCTACTGGTCGAGGCCATGGTGAATCTGGCTTTAGAGGAGATGAACCATTTCCGCCAAGTGATCAGGATTATGCATGAGCGGGGGATCTATCAGGCACCAGATGAGAAAGATCCCTATATTCATGCCCTGCGCAAGCTGATTCGCCGCGGTCCGGAAGAGTACCTGATAGACCGCCTGCTCACCGCAGCAATTATTGAAGCGCGAGGCTGTGAGCGTTTTGGTTTGGTCGCTGAGGCCCTTCCAGCGGGATCATTACAAACTTTCTATAAGGTCATTACAGAAAGTGAGGCCCGCCACCATGAACTGTTTGTTGAGTTGGCCTTGGAGTATTTCCCCCGTGAGGCGGTGGAGAGTCGCCTTGCCCATTTGCTGAATGAGGAAGCCAGGATTATTGCCGCCCTTCCCTACCGGCCGGCCCTGCATTAGCTATTCATACCAGGGGGCATTTGGCCCAATCCACAACGGCGGTCAATGGTGTATCCTGGCGCAGATATACTTTTTTTGCAGTGGGTTTTACAGTTATGTCCGCTATTCGAAAACACTGGTACCGCCTGTTATTACTGGCTATTTTCTCAGTCGCATGGGGCTGGTCAGCCTGGCAGCCGCTGCATCCGGATGACTGGTTATTAGAAAATTACCTGGTCTTTGCGGCGCTGCCGGTAATTTTGATCAGCATACGTATGCTCCCGCTCTCCAACGTCTCTTATACGCTGATCACCGTGTTTATGTGCCTGCATGTGTTTGGCTCCCACTACACCTATGCAGAAGTGCCCTTTGGTTACACTCTGCAGGAATGGCTTGGCGCCGAGCGCAATATGTACGATCGCCTGGTGCACTTTAGTTTTGGGTTGCTGCTCGCCTACCCAGTGCGGGAAATATTAATACGCCTGGCTGGTCTGCGTGGATTCTGGGCCTACTTCTTCCCAGTAGATGTGACGTTTGCCCTCTCTTCTATTTACGAAATTATTGAATGGTTGGCAGCACGGACAGTTTCTCCGGAGCTGGGAATCGCGTTCCTCGGCTCCCAGGGCGATATCTGGGACGCGCAAAAGGACATGCTGCTGGCGGGGCTGGGCTCCATCCTGGTGATGCTGGTCGTACTGGCCTTGAATCTCTGGCTCAACTCCAATGCCTGGCGGGAAATCCGCAATAGCCTCAAAGTACCACATGGAGACAGGGCTCTTGGCGAGGCAAAACTCCGCCAATGGTTACGCAAGCGCCACAGCCACTGAAGCTTACTTATCAACAGCGTATGTGAGAGGTAAACGGGTCGTCTGTTTCATGGTCTCCATTACGAAGCTGGAACTGACATCAAATAGGTCGGCCTTAATTAGTTCTTTATACAGGCGGTCGTAACCAGGCATATCGGTCACCACCGCCTTGATCAGGTAATCCAGATCCCCACTCATCCGGTGTACCTCCAGAATCTCAGCAACCCCCTGCACCAATTCGGCAAACTGGGCTGCCCACTGGTCATTGTGTTGGTTGGTACGGATAGAGATATATACAGTCAGGGGCAAATTTAACTTATGCTGGTTTAGCAAGGTCACTCTATCAGCGATAATCCCTTCCTCTTCCATCTTGTGAATGCGCCTCCAGCAAGCGGATTTTGACACACCCACTCGCTCAGCAATTTCCCCAACAGACAGCGTCGCATCCCCCTGTAACAGCTCCAGAATTTGTTTGTCTTGCCTGTTTAGCCGCGCCGCCATTAAAGCCCCTCCTTTAAAACATTCATAATAATTACCAGTGTTTCCACCATACCTTTTTAAAGTATTAACGTACCTAAAAATAAAATAAAACGGCACAATGTTTCGAAATTTACCAATTAAAAAAGACAAACAGGGACATTGTTTCGGTGTTAAAGCACTAGAGTAATTTCCATGAAAAATACAGGAAATGGAACTCGTGACAGCTCTCATCAAATACATCCGTGACTCAGTTATTGGCGATATGCAGCCCATTGCCACCCCCTTCGGACAGCGACCACTGGTGTACGCTGATTACACTGCATCCGGCCGCTCACTATCTTTCATCGAAGACTCTATTCGCCAAAAGGTGTTGCCTTACTATGCCAACACCCATAGCGAAACGTCTTACACCGGTGCTCAAACCACAGGATTCAGAGAGGAGGCGAGGAAAGAGATCCGGCGTGCAGTCAACGGGAGCGAGGAGCACAAAATCATATTCTGTGGCTCCGGTGCCACTGCCGCCATTAACAAGCTGATCGATATTCTAAAGTTGCGTCCTCCGGTGGACTTGAACCTGCAGCGTCGCTTCAGTGACAGTATTTCTGCCAGCCAGCGTCCTGTCGTATTTATTGGGCCCTATGAACACCACTCCAATGAATTGCCCTGGCGGGAAAGCATTGCCGAACTAGTGTCTATTCCGTTGAATAGCACCGGCACATTGGATCTTGATACGCTCGAAAATCAGCTGCGTGCGTACGCTGACCGCCCCCTGCGGATCGGCAGCTTTTCCGCCGCCTCTAATGTCACCGGCATCGTGACCGAAGTAGAAGCTGTCACCCGCCTACTTCACCAGTACGGTGCCCTGTCTTTCTGGGACTACGCCGCGGCCGCCCCCTATATGGCAATTGATGTGCGCGGTGAGCAAGACCCCCGGGGCGATAGTTCAAAAGACGCTGTATTTATCTCTCCGCATAAATTTGTCGGTGGCCCCGGCACTCCAGGAATTCTGGTGGTGAAAGAGCAGCTACTGCAAAACGCCGTCCCTGCAGCACCCGGCGGTGGCACGGTGCTCTATGTCACTCCTGAGGATCACCGTTACCTCGAAGACCCGGAGCGCAGCGAGGAAGGCGGCACCCCGGCGATAGTCGAGTCCATTCGCGCAGGCATGGTCTTTAAACTCCAGCAAACTGTGGGTATCAATGAAATAACCCAGAGGGAGAAGCGGCTGATCGGCCATGCTCTCGAGCGCTGGTCAAAGGAAGAGAACATCGAGGTTCTCGGTAGCCTTGATATACCGCGTCTTTCAATTGTCTCGCTGCGCATCAAATGGCGCGGGAAGGATTTGCACTACGGCTTTGTAGTAGCACTACTCAATGACCTTTTCGGAATCCAGGCCCGCGGTGGCTGTTCCTGCGCAGGCCCCTATGGGCATACCCTTCTGGATATCGATATGGCCTATAGCCGGGCGCTGGAGGGACAGATACTCAAAGGGCAAAAATTAATGCGTCCGGGCTGGGTACGCCTGAATTTCAATTACTTCATCAGTGAGACAGTATTCGAATATCTGCTTGAAGCCGTGGCTCTGGTAGCGCGCCACGGCTGGAGACTACTGCCGTATTATTATTTCGACCAGGATCAGGGAGTCTGGCGCTATCAAGGCAAAAAACCAGAGTCCGCAGCCAGCCTGGCGCAATTGAACTTCAGCAATTGCCCTTCCAGTAAAAGCGAGCAGGAGGTGTCATTACTTCCTCTAGAGGAGTACCTGGCCATTGCCGAGCGGGAGCTTTGCCGCAAACCACGCAATGCAAAATTCTACGATCTACCGCTTCCCGAGGATGCGGAGGCTTTGCGTTGGTTTGTCAGCCCCCGGGACGCAGTACTCGCGCTCTAGGAAAGTTATCGCAATAGCAGCAGAGGCTGGCGGGTCTTGAGTAGCATCTTCGCTGTGATACTGCCCATCAACAAATCGCGCAGACGATTGTGACTGAACGCCCCCATCACAGTGAGGTCAATCTGGTGCTCCTCCTGATAGGTGATCAAGGCCTCAACTGTATTACCCTCCAGATTACTGGCCGTTACTGCGAGGCCGGCCTTGTCCAATTCGGCACTGGCCTCAGCTAACAGCTTTTCCGCCACTTGCGCCGGTCCTACATTTACCAGGTGGCAGGACAGGTCGCGGAACAGCGGGCTACCAGCTATCAGGCCCAGGGCCTTGCACGCCGCCTCACTACCGTCATAGGCAAGCATAATCCTCTGCGGCTGCTGAAATTCCCGATTAACCACCAGTATCGGTTTGTGCAGGGAGCGGACTACAGTTTCCAACTGTGCGCCCAGCCCCTGCTCTGACTCGCCATGCTCCTCACCGCGAATACCGAGTACCAGAACACGAATGCAGTCTTCCAGCTCCACCACAGATTCTGTCAGGGTGTCGTGGCGCTGGCAGGTAATGACCTGTCCAACGCCGGCATCCTCAGCGCGATTTCGTGCCGCCTGCAGCATGAGCTTGCCCTGCTTCACCAGCAATTGCGCACGCTGTTGCTCAAGCGCCGTCAGTTCTTCCAGCAGCTCTTCCTGGCTGCCTAAGCCGATACTGCCGGTAAAATCGGTGACCGCAGGTACACTACTGCGCTCAATGTTATGCAACAGCTTTAGCGGTGCGTCCAGCTTGGCAGCCAGCCAAGCGGAGTAATCACAGACGGCGCCGGTGTATTGGGAACCATCAATACAGGAAAGTACCACTGGTAAAGACCCACCATTATGTGTCTCTTTATTGTTATTTTCGCTGCTGCTTACGGCCATCAATGTCCTCCAAGAACCCGCTCAATTTCCTCGGGCTTATCGTGTACGCCGAACCGGTCGACGATGGTTTCACTAGCTTCGTTCAACCCTACCAGCTCCACTTCTGCACCCTCACGACGGAACTTGAGCACCACCTTGTCCAGCGCATTTACTCCGGAAATATCCCAGAAATGCGCGCGATTGAGATCGATCACTACAGTATCCACCACTTCCTTAAAATCGAAAGAGGCCATGAACTTATCGGCGGAGTTGAAGAAGACCTGTCCAATGACCTTGTAGGTTCGGCGGCTCTGAGCTTCTTCGAGAGAGCTGCTCACGTACATAAAGTGGCTAACCTTATTGGCAAAGAACAGCGAGGCCAGTAACACACCAACAAATACACCATAGGCCAGGTTATGGGTCCACACTACCACAACCACAGTAGCCAACATCACCAAATTTGTGGAGAGCGGGTAGCGTTTCAGGTTGCGGATAGAACTCCAGTCAAAAGTACCTATGGAAACCATAATCATGACCGCAACTAGTGCTGCCATAGGAATTACCGCAACCCAGTCACTGAGAAACACCACCAGGGTCAGCAGGCCAACGCCAGCTACCAGAGTTGAGAGCCGACCTCGGCCACCGGACTTCACATTGATGACAGACTGGCCAATCATGGCGCAACCGGCCATCCCCCCCAGGGAGCCGGCCGCGATATTGGCGATCCCCTGACCTTTACACTCGCGGTTCTTATCACTCGGAGTATCGGTCAAGTCGTCCACAATCGTTGCTGTCATCAGGGATTCCAGCAGACCTACCACTGCCAGACCAGCGGAGTAGGGGAAAATAATCTGTAGGGTTTCGAAATTCAGCGGAACCTCGGGCCAGAGGAAAATAGGCAGAGTATCCGGCAACTCGCCCATATCCCCCACGGTACGGATATCCATCCCCATGGTGACAGCCACTGCCGTCAGCAACAGGATACATACCAGCGGTGAAGGCACAGCTTTACCAATCACCGGGACATAGGGGAATAGGTAAATGACCCCCAGACCCGCAGCTGTCATGGCATAGACCTCCCAGGTACCACCAATCAACTCGGGCATTTGCGCCAGGAAGATAAGGATCGCCAGGGCATTCACAAACCCCGTGACCACCGCCCGTGAGACAAAGCTCATCAAACTACCCAGCTTCAGATAGCCAGCGATGATCTGCAACACCCCGGTGAGCAATGTGGCTGCGAGCAGATATTGCAGTCCGTGCTCCTTCACCAGGGTCACCATCAGAAGGGCCATTGCGCCAGTAGCGGCGGAAATCATCCCCGGCCGACCGCCCACAAAGGCAATGACCACAGCAATACAGAAAGAGGCGTAGAGGCCAACTCGGGGATCAACTCCCGCGATAATCGAGAAAGCGATGGCTTCGGGAATCAGTGCCAGGGCCACTACCAGGCCGGCGAGTACGTCGCGACGTATATTGCCGAACCAGTCGGCTTTGGTCGAAGAGAGCAGCGATGGAAGGAACATAAACGCAAATAAATTTGAATTGATCAAAAAAAGGCCGCGCACTCTACCACAAACCGCCGTCCCCCCGCATGACAACCACTCTCGTGAAACCGCAAGCAAAGTTCGGTATCCGCCCCTCTTCCGGCGGAAATATGCAGCTTACAGTGCCCGGTCCATCTCCCGGACAGGGCGGACAGCGGACACTTTTAGCGGACACCCCTGTGATTGTGCAGATCCCCATAAAAGAAAAATATCAATAAATATCAGTAAGTTACAGACATAAAAAAGTTGGCACAGCGTTTGCGTAGTAGCTCACAGAGCAGATTTTTTTGATTTGCATCCGAAACAGAAATGCACTGCATCCAAATTACAAAGCAGAAGCAATCGCACAGAGAAGTGGAAAGCAACAATGATTAGAGATACTTCCAGGCAAGATACACAAATCGAAGCCCTACCGCTTTGGAAAAACCCCAAAGCCTATAAGGCTGCCGCCTTGCTTGGCCTCACCATCGCATTTTTGATCTGGGGTGTTAATGCCTGGCATAGGACCGGCTCAGTAGATAACACCCTGTCCTTATCCCGTATCAATATTGCCCAGGTTGAGCGCGGTGACCTGATTCGAGACTTGGTGGTTCAGGGCAAAGTGGT
The DNA here is from genome assembly GCF_000380565.1 of Microbulbifer variabilis ATCC 700307. Classification (GTDB taxonomy): domain Bacteria; phylum Pseudomonadota; class Gammaproteobacteria; order Pseudomonadales; family Cellvibrionaceae; genus Microbulbifer; species Microbulbifer variabilis. Next base: position 159,315 of record NZ_AQYJ01000022.1, on the reverse strand, counting down.
CGCAGCCAACAGCCCCACACTTTATAGCCCTGCGCAGGGCATCGTTAAGTTTGCGGTAAAAGCCGGAGATACTGTGAAAGCTGGGCAAGTCCTCGCCTCGGTTGACAGCCCTGAGCTATCCAACCAACTCGCCCAGGAGGAAGCTCAACTCAATAAACTGTCCGTAGAATTGCAACGGCAGAAAATACAGGCCAAGCGCCAGCAGTTGGAAAACCAGCAAAAGGCCGATCTCGCCCGGGTAAACCTCACCGCCGCCAAACGGGAGTTAAAACGGGCTGAGCTTTCCAAGGAGAAGCAGATTATTTCCCTGCTCGACTTTGAAAAGAGCAAGGACGATATGGCCCGAGCACAACTGGAGTATGAGCAGGCTGTACAAAACGCCGAGCTGGAAAAAGAGTCCCTGAGCTTTGATACCCAAACCCTTCATTTACAAGTGTCCCAGCAGAAGTTGCAGGTAGAGGAACTCGAGCGCCGCGTTCGGGAATTAGAAATCCTCTCCCCTGTCAGCGGCACCATCGGCAGTCTCGCCGTATCCCAGCGCAGCGCCGTTGCCGCTAACGCCCCCTTGATCACCGTAGTTGACCTCACCAGTTTTGAGCTTGAGGCGGCAGTGCCAGAGAACTACGCCGACGACCTCGGCTTGAATATGGCCGTGGCCGTCAACCTAGGGGGGCGTGAACTACCCGGTGAAATCACTGCGATATCCCCCGAAGTCATCGACAACCAAGTCATCGCCCGAGTGCGTTTTAGCGAGGGACAACCCCAAAACTTGCGCCAAAACCTGCGCCTCACCGCCCGCGTGCTACTGGAGAATCGCAATGATGTGCTGCTGGTGAAACGTGGTGGTTTCCTGGATCAGAGCGGCGGCCGCTTTGCATTCCGCCTCAACGATCAACAACAGGCAGAGCGCGTTGCCATTCAAATTGGCGCGCTGGGACTGAAACAAGTGGAAATCATTTCCGGCCTGCAAGAGGGAGATCAAATCATTATCTCCGCCTCCGAAGAATTGGAGAGGGCACAGCTAGTTGCCCTGAAAGAATAAACCGAGCGAGACATTCAACACGCGCAAGCTACACCCTCTCAGTTTCCGCGATTTATCAACGATTTAAAAATTCAGTGACAAACAAGGAACATCGCCATGCTTAAGATGCATAACGTCCGCAAGAGTTTCCGCACAGACACTATTGAAACCCACGCCCTGCGTGACTTCAGCCTAGAAGTGAAGGAGGGGGAATTTGTCTCTGTCACCGGCCCCAGTGGCTCCGGAAAAACGACCTTTCTGAATATCGCAGGGTTATTGGAAACCCCAACCGGCGGCCAGTACCTGCTGGATGGCGAGGATGTAAGTAACCTGAACGATCGCCAGCGCTCCCGCCTGCGTAATGAAAAGATCGGGTTTATTTTCCAAGGGTTTAACCTGATCCCGGATCTAAGCTTGTTCGACAATATTGATGTCCCTCTTCGCTACCGTGGATTCAGCGCTAAAGAACGCCGCAAGCGTATTGAGAAAGTACTGGAGCAAGTGGGCTTGTCCGCCCGCGCAAAACACTTGCCTGCACAGCTTTCCGGCGGACAGCAACAACGTATTGCTATTGCCCGGGCCCTGGCAGGGGAGCCACGTTTCCTGCTCGCAGATGAGCCCACTGGAAACCTCGACTCCCTAATGGCACGCCAAGTAATGGAGCTACTGGAATTTATCAATGAGTGGGGAACTACCATCGTAATGGTTACCCATGATCCGGAGCTGGCCCGTCGTGCGCACCGCAATATCCAGATCGTGGATGGGCAAGTGTGCGACCTGCGCCCGGTCACAGAGCAACCCGAAGCCGCTACTGCTTAAGGAGTCTGCAGTAATGATTGGATACTATATTTCCCTGGCACTGCGAAGCCTGCGTCGTACACCGACATTAAGTGCGTTGATGGTCGCTGCTATCGCGGTGGGTGTGGGTGCCTCCATGACAGTACTCACCCTCAACTACATGATGTCGCAGAACGCGCTAGAGCATAAAGACGATGTTCTTTTTGCCGTTCAACTCGATAGCTGGGATGTTAATGAAGCCGCAAATACTACCAATGAAATTCCCTGGCAGTTGACTTATAGAGATGCCCAAGCCCTACTGCGCTCTGACATCCCCACTCATCAGGTGGCCATGCACCGCTATGGTTTTACCGTGGAACTGGAAGAGTCAGCAATCCGGCCTTATACCGCTGACATCCGCGTAACCACCCGTGATTTCTTTAACCTATTCGATATCCCTTTTATATATGGAGGCACCTGGGAGAAGACTGCCGACAGCTCACCCATGCAAGTGGTGATACTCTCCAAGGCCACCAATGAAAAGTTATTCTCTGGAGAAGACAGCGTTGGTGAAACCGTCATATTAAATAGCCAACCTTTTACCGTCATTGGCGTTATTGATACCTGGGAACCCTCACCCAAAGTTTACGATGTCAATAATGGTTCCTTTACGAAAGTTGAATCCCTTTTCGTGCCTTTTGGTCTTCACCGCAAGCTGGAAATTTACAGCTGGGGGAATACCAATGGCTGGGATAGTGGAGAGGGCGAAGGTTATGAGGGTTTCCTACAAAGTGAGAGCGTCTGGATTCAGTACTGGGTGGAACTCACTAATAAAGAACAAAAAACCGAGTACGAAAACTTTCTAACCGCATATATTCAAGGGCAGAAGGACCAAGGGCGCTTCGAGCGACCATTGAAATTTGCCCTGAGTAAACCTTCCGAATGGCTGGTTCTCAACGAAGTCCTCAGCGATGACAACCGCGTATTGGGCTGGGTATCCCTGGCTTTTCTGTTAGTTTGCGTTATCAACGCAGTAGCTCTATTACTCGCCAAGTTTCTCCGCAAAGCGCCTGAAGCGGGTGTGCGTCGGGCACTTGGAGCCAGCCGCAATGCCATTTTCACGCAGCACCTCATTGAAAGTTCAACCATCGGTATTCTCGGTGGAATAGCCGGTATTTTACTTGCTTTTATGGGGATCAGTGGAATCCGTTATTTAGCTATGGGACAACAGGATACGGTCGCGAGGATGGATTGGGTGATGGTGATCGCAGCCATTGGTCTCGCGCTAATCGCAAGCCTGCTGGCAGGGCTTTACCCAGCTTGGCGTATCAGTCGCACTAACCCTTCCATTTACCTGAAAACCCAGTAAGGACGAGTCATGCTTGAATTAAAACCCATGTTATCCGCCCTCTGGCGTAACAAAGTGCCTGCCCTGCTGATCGCTCTTCAACTTGCATTGACACTGGCAATCATCAGCAACACGGTTGTGATCGTAAAAGATCGTATTGCAAAGATAGAAAGGCCCACCGGTATTGCCGTAGAGGAGATCATTGCCATCAACGTGATGGCAATTCCCAATAACTACGACATGATTGGAGCCGTTTCTTCTGATTTGGAGTTACTGCGAAAACTGCCTTTCGTCAAAGATGCAACCATTACCAACCAAGTCCCCTTATCGCGGTCTGGCTCCGCGGGCACTTTTTACACTCAACCTAATCAGGAGGTCGGCGGAGAGGTCTCTAACAGATACAACACCGACCCAAACTTTATCAATACCCTAGGTTTAAAATTAGTGGCGGGGCGAAATTTTACCAATGCAGAAATGCAATATTTTGATCCAAGTGAAATTCGGGATATCAATGTCGCAGTTATTACCCAGCAGTTCGCCGATAAAATTTACCCAGACCAAGATCCTATTGGAAAACCCCTCTATGATGGCAACACTTCCCATCCAATAGAAATTATTGGTGTTATCGAACGGCATCTGGGCGCCTGGGTGGACTGGTCAAAAGCAGGTAATGTGGCCTTTTTCCCCATTGTCAGAAATACTCAGGACGTCAATTATTTAGTACGCGCCGAACCAGGCAAGCGCGATGATGTGTTAAAAACCTTGGTAGATAAACTGTCTGAAAGGGACCCTCAAAGAGTCATTAAAACCAGAGTGCTCTCAGAGTATGTCGCTCGCAGTTATGCAGGCGATAACTTAATGGTCAAAGTGTTATCTATTGTTGCGGCCACACTCAGCTTTATCGTAGCGCTGGGGATCGTCGGGCTGACAATCTTCTGGATTAACCAACGCGCCAAACAAATAGGTGTTAGACGGGCACTAGGGGCTAGCCGCAGCAATATCAGCCGCTATTTCCTGATTGAAAACAGTCTGATTGCCGTTACCGGTATCGCCCTGGGTAGTGCCGCAGCCCTAATCGTTAATCAGTATATGGTACGCGATTACTCTCAGCCGGTATTAACCCTACTACCTCTCCTTATCTGTGCTCTATTGGTATTGGTTGTTAGTCTCGCTGCTGCACTAGCGCCAGCACTGCGTGCAGCCAATATCTCTCCGGCTACCGCCACGCGCAGTGTATAAAATCAAATTGAAACTGGTGGTCGGGCTTTTTAGCTGACCGCCAGTTTGGCGAAAAGTAAGATAGTAAATAAAAAGGGAGAATTTATTATGCGAAATTATTTGATGGCTCTAGGTTTTACTGCCATATCAATTTTCATACCCACAGCAATTGCCGAGCAACATCCCGTCGTTGCCGGCCCTCAAGCTACGGAGAAATTAGAAAAGGAAATCACCGTTGTGGACTCACAACTTTTTGATGCTGTTTTCAACAGCTGCGACATTAAAAAACTGGGTCAACTCGTCACCGATGATTTTGAAATGTACCATGATAAGTGGGGGAAAACTGCAAGCTCAGCACAAGAGTTTCTCAATGGTATTAGCAGTATGTGTGAACGTCAAAAATCCGGCAGTGACATTAAAGCGCGCCGCGAACTCATTAACGATAGTGTTAGAGTTTTCCCAATGAACAACTACGGGGCCATTCAAAGCGGTACACATAAATTTTATGGCATAAATGCTGATAACAGCGAAGTATTACGCGAGAGTGGACAGTTCACCCACCTCTGGAAAAAAGAGGATGGGCAGTGGAAGCTCGCCAGAGTATTGAGTTTTGATCACCAACCTGCCAGCAATGGTCATTAGCCTCTGACACTAACGTTCAAACCTACGGCCTGGATTTAAACACCAGCGGCAGCAGTTCCCCCTAACCACTCACTCATTGCATAATGGCCAGCTTACAAGCTGGCTCTTGGTCCTATGGATAAAATACTCATTATTGACGATAACAGCGGTATCGTCTCGGCCCTGGAAATACTGTTGTCATTACATGACTTGCAGCCCCTCTGTGCCATTACTCCCCAGGCAGGTCTGCAATTATTACGAGAGAACCGGGATATCAGCCTGGTGATTCAGGATATGAACTTCACTGCGGACACCACCTCTGGTGAAGAGGGGCGCGAACTGTTTTTTGCTATTCGCGAAATCAATCCGGATCTGCCCATTATCCTCTTGACCGCCTGGACGCAATTGGAAATGGCGGTGGAGCTGGTCCGCGCTGGAGCGGCCGATTACCTGGGCAAACCCTGGGACGATAACAAGCTGATCTCCACGATTGTCAACTTACTAGAGCTGGGCGAGCTACAAAAGCGCCAGCGTGCGTCACAACAACAGGCAATGAATGCCCGCAGCGAACTGCGAGAAAAGTTTGATCTACGAGATATTATTTACCGTAGCGATAATATGCAAAAGCTTTTGGAAATGGCCACCCAGGTAGCCAAGTCCGATGTACCTGTGCTGATCACAGGCCCCAACGGGGCGGGTAAAGAAAAAATAGCCGATATTGTTCAAGCTAACTCACTACTCCGTGATGGCCCCTTTATCAAAGTGAATGTCGGAGCACTGCCGGAGGAGCTGATGGAAGCGGAGCTCTTTGGCGCGGAACCCGGAGCCTACACCGGAGCAGGAAATAAGGCCCGTGAAGGTCGTTTTGAGGCGGCCGATGGAGGCACCCTGTTTCTCGACGAGATCGGCGAACTCTCTGCCAGTGGCCAGGTAAAACTGCTACGTGTGCTGCAAACCGGAGAATTCCAGCGTCTTGGCAGCAGTCAAACGCGGAAGGTTAAAGTACGGGTAATCAGCGCTACCAACAGTAACCTGCCCAAGTCCATCACTGAGGGCAACTTCCGCCAGGACTTATACTACCGCCTGAATGTGATCGAGCTGCGTCTACCGCCTCTTTGTGAACGCCCCGAGGATATAGCACCTCTGGCAATAAGCTTTTTAGGTGAAAACAGTAACCCCAAAAAACTTTCCCCACAGGCACTGACCGCAATGACCCGCTACCAGTGGCCAGGCAATGTACGCGAATTACAGAATGTGATGCAGCGTGCATCAGTCCTGTGCCAGGAGGACACCATTGATGAGGCGGTGCTGGCCTTGCCCGAACAGCCTGTAACTGAAAAAGTTGATGTGAGTTTTGAGCCTAGTAGGGAGCTACTACAGCAAACCCTAGCCAGCTGCAATGGTATTATTGCCCAGGCTGCAAGAGAGCTGGGTATGAGCCGTCAAGCGCTGTATCGTCGCTTGGAAAAACATGGTATTTCCTATTGATGTCCAAACATTTTTCCCTGGAGGGGCGCATCGTTGCCACAGCCACTCTGGCATTGATTATAGGTACAGCTATCCCATGGCTTTGTATTTATATAGGCCTGGATCCACGCTTATCGTGGGCTACGGGGCTGTTCCTCGGGATTATTATTATCCTGGGGCTGATGCGTCAGGTTCTCACTCCCCTGACGACCACCCTTAAATCCTTACAGGGGGGACTACTTAATTTTCGCGATGGTGATTTTTCGATCTCTCTGGTCCCTCCCAGGGATATAGAGCTCCGCCAGATTACAAATTTATACAACGAAATCGGTGAGCACCTGCGACGTGAGCGCGCTCATATTTATCAGCGCGAATTGCTCCTCGATACTGTGATCCAAAGCTCACCGCAAGCGCTGTTACTTGTCGATCAAAGCGATCACATCATTTATTCCAACAGCAGTGCCAAAAAACTACTTAATGCCGGCAGGCCCATCCAGGGCCTGCTTTTACAGAAACTACTCCCCAATAGCCCAGGGGAGATCGCAAATGCTATTAATAATTGGGAAAACGGGCTTTTTAACTACACCGATACAAATGGAACTCACTCCATGCACATCGGTAATAGTACATTTGTACTCAATGCGCAAAAGCACCGCTTGATTGTTTTGCGTGAGATGACAAGAGAGTTAACCCGCGCTGAAGTAGAAGTTTGGAAAAAAGTCATTCGCCTAATCAGCCATGAGCTCAATAATTCTTTGGCCCCCATATCCTCACTGGCGCACTCAGGCAAAATGCTTATCGCCAAGCCGGATAAAGCTGCGGCGCTGGAAAAAGTTTTTGATATCATCGCCGACCGCTGCAAACACCTGACGGAATTTACCCAGGGCTATGCCAGTTTCGCGAAGCTGCCCGCCCCCAGTTGCGAAACTGTGGATTGGCAGACACTTATCGAGCGTATTGCCCCCTTGCAGGAATTCACCTTGTCGGGGGATTTACCAGAGCGCCAGGGGTATTTTGACCCAGTACAAATCGAGCAAGCCCTACTGAACCTGATCAAAAACTCCCACGAGGCCGGTTCCAGTAATGAAGATATTAAAATTACCATCAGCACTGATGGCCTAGGACAAAAACTCGTAATTGCGGATCGCGGCTGCGGCATGAGTGAAAAAGTTCTACAACAGGCACTACTTCCATTTTTTTCTACCAAAGAACAGGGTGTGGGCCTTGGCTTAGCGCTGTGCAGAGAAATTGTCGATGCCCACGGAGGACACATTCAACTGCTAAACCGCCCTGAGGGAGGATTACAAATTACCTTATGGCTGCCCTGGGCTAAAGAATCTCACTAACGAGGAACTTGCCCAAAAAGCAAACCATCAAATGGTTATCTGCTCAAATAGCAAGTTATACAATAAATTAAGTGTCATTCAGACCTATAGCAGCTTTGGCTAAACAAGGCGGCCCCCTATTTATGGGAGCAAAAAACTTTAACAAAAATTTCTTTTATACAACTACCTAAAGCAACCCTATCCAACAAAATCACGGCAGAATAAATAGTGCTCCTCCAGCGGCTAATTTAGTGCGAAGCCTGATTTCAGCTGACCAGGGAACAGACAGGTGTATTGAACCCTCAAATGACAATAAGATTGATTCTTACTTCTCTTTTCTTCTGTAAAAAGTGTTAATCCCAGCAAAAACCTCTCGTCCAGCTACTCTGAATTTTTGAAGCCCTAACCAATTAATTTGGACACTTTTCTAGCATGGACCGGAAACAGACTATCTCCCGTAGAAAATTCCTCAAAATCTCCAGCTGCTCACTAGCGATATTACCGGCGGCAGTTATTGTCACAGATCGCACTAACGCACAGATCAAGGCAAAAAAAGAAGCCGTGAATTATCAGGACACACCAAATAATGGCAAGAAGTGCGTTGACTGCCAGCTTTTCCAGCCGCCTAATGCCTGCATCGTGGTCGAAGGAGAAATCAGTCCTGAGGGGTGGTGCAGCCTGTTTGTCCTCAAACAGGGTGATGCCACCTCGGACTAGGCTGGCACCCTTTGCTCACCACGCAGCTTACTCACATCCGCACGTGGGGGGAGGCCAAACATGCGGCTGTACTCACGGCTAAAATGTGAAGGACTTTCATAGCCCACCCTATAGCTGGCGGAAGCTGCCTCCAGGCCCTCAGTGAGCATCAAGCGGCGGGCTTCATGTAAGCGCAATTTCTTTTGAAACTGCAGGGGCGACATGCGGGTGATTTGCTTGAAGCTGTGATACAGCGATGACTCGCTCATATTCGCCTGCTCTGCCAAGTCACTAATGCGTAGCGGCTCCGAGTAGCGGTCCTTCAATACTTCAATGACTCTGGATACCCGATTTGCCTGACTGTCTGCCATAGCAAACTTGCGCATACGGGCACCGATTTCACCCATTAAGGCGCGATAGATAATCTCCCGTCGCGCCAGGGGGGCCAATATCTGAGCATCCACAGGAGTTTCCAACAGGTGTACCAGCCGGCTCAATGCATCCAGCATTCCCTGATCCATCTGCGTCACACAAAGGCCACAACTCACTTCAGGGCAGTCATACCCCGCCTCCACTCCCGGGGCCTTATCTCCCAGCTCCAATACCAGGTCAGCTACTTCTTTGGGATCTATCGTTAACTTCACACCGAGGAAAGGGGTGTCCTCCGAAGCACGCTCTACTCGCCCAAGAATGGGAAGATGTACTGAAGTCGCCACATAGCTGAGAGGCATATAGGAAATTTCCCTGTCTCCCAACTCCAGAGTTTTACTTCCCTGAATAATAAAATTGAGAGATGGCGCATATACAGAGGAGGCACAAGCTACCGGCTCGTTACAACGGATTAGGGCCAAACCATCCAAGTAGGTTTCTATTAGCCCCTGCTCGGGTGCCAGTCGCTGGAGTGTCCCGGCCAACTTCTTGCGAGTAGGTTCCAGCAAAGAAGTTGGAGACTGTTGATTCACACTGCCATCGGTTCTCATACGTTCCCCTTTCGACCGCATCCCAGCGGGCTACATCAATCTAGGTGGCTCACAGTATACGGAGTTTTAGGCAATCTCCCGACTCTTTTGCAGGAATGGGCAATTACCGTGCAGTAATAGATAACCGCAGACGAATCATACCTCTCAAATCACGGTAAAATCTCATTCAATTTGACAAACAACTAGTTATATATCCAGTTCCAATTACTCCCCCCATGCGGCACTCATTTCTACATCACTTTCCCCCTTAAGCAGGAATAGGCAATCAATCCATAGTTACCGGATACCCTCATCATCTTGCTCATCATTAAAGTTGCAGCCCTAGTAGGAGAGGAGCCATTCAGCACCTCCCTCTTCCGTAGCAAAGGGAGTACACGCGTTATGGTCAAGAAATTAACAGTCACTTTACTCGGTCTGTCCGCACTGATTCTGTCCGGTTGTGGCACCGGCGAGCCTGCGGGACAACAGCCGCCGCCACCTGCGGTTGAAGTTGCAAAAGTCGGCTCTGAGCCTACCACCCTGTGGCGCAGTTTCACCGGGCGAGTTGTAGCGCCCGAAACCGTGGAATTACGTCCCCGCGTGAGTGGCTATATCGACCAGGTTTCCTTTGCCGAAGGTGCCCTAGTAAAACGTGGCGATGTCCTGTTCACCATCGACCAACGCCCCTATAAAGCCCGTCTTCGTGCTGCTGAGGCCGATTTACAGCGAGTGCGCAGCCAGCTGTCCTTCAGTGAAAAACAGGCCGGCCGCGCTCAGCAGCTACTGGACAGTAAAGCGATCTCCCGCGAGGAATACGACCGTCGCATCGCCTCAAGGGACGCGGAACGCGCAGCCCTAAGCGCCGCAGAAGCAGCAGTGGAAAACGCCCGACTCGACCTCCAGTACACTCAGGTCAAGGCTCCAATTAGTGGTCAGGTAAGTCGCGCCCTAGTCACTAAAGGTAATCTCGCTAATGCCGATGCCACCTTGCTGACCACTCTGGTCTCTGTAGACCCCATGTACGTCTACTTCGAAAGCGATGAACAGACTTTCGCCGAGAGCCGCCGCCTGCTCAAGGCCGATTCTGCGCCTCCAGTACATATCGGCCTCTCCGGTGAAAACGGCTACCCCCATAAGGGCAAGCTGGACTTTATCGATAATCGCCTCAATAGCCACACAGGCACCATCCAGTTCCGGGCAGTGGTTTCCAATACCGAAGGTACTTTTAAGCCCGGACAGTTCGCCCGTGTGGAGATGCCCATTGAAGAAATGGATCAAGCAGTACTAATCGATAGCAAGGCCGTACTTACCGATCAGGACCGCCGCTACGTCTATGTGGTCACTCAAGAGAACCTGACAGAACGTCGCCCAATTCAAGTAGGGCCACGCCAGGGTGAGCGCACGGTAATTCGCAGTGGCCTGCAAGTTGGCGAACGAATTGTGGTCAACGGCCTGCAGAAAATTTTCTTCCCCGGTATGCCCGTGGTGCCTGAAATGGTTGCCCAGCAAGTGCGGGGTGGTGGCGCCCAGGCAGCGGGCCACTGAGACAACGGGTAGAAGGCAGCCCTACTATGGCCAGCATCCACTCTGGAAGAGTTATATCAATGGAATTCGAGCGTTTATATTGCCGCTCACGGGGTAGCAGTGTATGAATTTTTCCCGTTTCTTTGTCGACCGACCTATTTTTGCATCGGTGCTGTCGATCATTATTTTTGTGGTGGGTCTGATCAGTATCCCATCGCTACCGGTTAGTGAATATCCGGAAGTTGTACCACCCAGCGTGCAAGTTAGCGCTCGCTACCCTGGAGCCAACCCCAAAACGATTTCCGAAACTGTTGCCACACCATTGGAGGAAGCCATCAATGGTGTAGAAAACATGATCTACATGAAGTCGGTAGCAGGCAGTGACGGCACCCTCACTTTAAATGTCACTTTTAAACTGGGCACCGATCCAGACCAGGCCCAGGTTCAGGTACAAAACCGGGTATCCCAGGCACTACCCCGTCTACCGGAAGATGTACGCCGCCAGGGGGTAACCACGCAGAAGCAGTCGCCCAACCTGATGATGGCGGTGCATCTGATCTCTCCAGACGACAGCCTCGATGCGACCTATATTCGCAACTACGCCGTACTGCATATCCGTGATGAGCTGTCGCGCATTCCCGGTGTGGGCCTGGCCGCCGTATTTGGCTCCGGAGACTATGCCATGCGCCTGTGGGTGGACCCGCAGAAAGCGGCGGCCCTGGGCGTGACTGCAGCGGATATCGTCAGCTCAGTGCGTGAACAAAATGTACAGGTGTCCGCCGGACAGATCGGCGCCTCGCCGATGCCCAATGGTTCTGATTTCCTGATCTCTATCAACGCCAAGGGCCGCCTGCAAAGCGAGGAAGAGTTTGGCAATGTGGTACTGAAGACCGGCAGCGATGGTGAAATTACCCGATTGCGTGACGTGGCGCGGGTTGAACTGGCTTCATCTCAAGACTCTCTACGCGCCTTGTTAAACGGCCGCCAGGCGGTTGCCATTCCGATTTTCCAGTCTCCAGGCTCCAATTCCCTGGAAGTCTCCGCTGCAGTGCGCGAGAAGATGGCAGAACTGGGAGAACAGTTCCCCGAAGGCCTGGAGTGGAAAGTTGCCTACGACCCAACCGTATTCGTCAGCACTTCCATCAGCTCTGTGATCAAGACCCTTCTGGAGGCGGTGCTGCTGGTAGTGCTGGTGGTTATCCTGTTCCTGCAGACCTGGCGCGCCTCCCTGATTCCACTCTTGGCCGTGCCGGTATCTATTGTCGGCACCTTTGCGGTGCTGTTGATGCTGGGCTTCTCGATCAACACCCTGACCCTGTTCGCCATGGTACTGGCCATCGGTATTGTGGTGGATGACGCCATCGTGGTGGTGGAAAACGTCGAGCGCAATATCGAGGAGGGACTGACACCTTTAGCCGCTGCCCACCAGGCCATGCGCGAGGTGAGCGGTCCGATTGTCGCCATCAGTTTGGTGCTCTGTGCGGTATTTGTGCCCATGGCCTTCCTGGACGGCATCACCGGTCAGTTCTACCGCCAGTTCGCCACCACCATTGCCATCGCCACCATTATCTCCGCGATCAACTCCCTGACTCTGTCCCCGGCTCTGGCGGCAACCCTGCTGAAGCCCCACGGTGCCAAGCCGGATATACCCGCGCGCATTATCGAGCGCCTGTTCGGCTGGTTATTCCGCCCGTTCAACCGCTTCTTCCAGCGCAACTCCGAGCGCTATCAGCGGGTGGTGGGCCATAGCCTCAAGCGTCGCGGTATCGTATTTGGGGCCTACCTGATATTGCTCGGCGGTACCTTCGCCCTGTTCCAACAGGTGCCCGGCGGCTTTATTCCGGTTCAGGATAAGACTTACCTGGTGGGTAGTATTCGCCTGCCGGAAGGTGCCTCCCTGGACCGCACCGAGGAAGTTGCTCGCCGCGTGAGTGAATTGGCTTTGGAAACTGAGGGGGTTGCCAACGCCGCGGCCTTTGTCGGCTTCAATGCCCTGCAAAGTACCAACACCCCCAACGTGGGCACGGTATTTATCCTGTTCGACGATTTCGATGAACGTGAGCGCAGTGCCCAGGAAATCGCTGCGGAGCTAAATGGCAAAATCTCACAGATCAAGGAAGGCTTTGCCATGACCTTTATGCCGCCGCCCATCTTCGGGCTGGGTGCTGGGTCCGGCTACTCCCTCTATGTCCAGGACCGTCGCGGTGCCGGCTACGGTGAGCTGCAAAATGCTACCAATATGCTGGCTGGGGCCCTGAGCCAAGCCAGCGGCCTCAGCTACCCCTTCAGCTCCTACCAGGCCAATGTGCCGCAGATGGACGCCGAGGTAGACCGCCTACAGGCCAAAGCCCAGGGCGTGCGTATGGACGATCTATTCGGCACCCTGCAGCTGTATTTCGGCTCCATGTATATCAACGACTTCAACTTGTTCGGTCGCACCTACCAGGTGGTTGCCCAGGCAGATGCGCCTTTCCGCGATGAAGTGCAGGATCTCGATAATCTCTACACTCGCAATATGAATGGGGAGATGGTGCCCATCAGCACCATGGTGACCCTGCGCCAGAGTTACGGACCAGACCCGGTGATCCGCTACAACGGCTATCCGGCAGCCGACCTGATGGGGCAGTCCGATCCCAGCATGTTGTCCTCTTCCGAGGCACTGGCAGCGGTTGAGCAGGTTGCCAGCCAAGCCCTGCCACCGGGCATGCAAATCCAGTGGACCGACCTCAGCTTCCAGCAGGTCAACCAGGGCAATGCCGCTATGGTGGTTTTCCCACTCGCAGTACTGCTGGTATTCCTGGTACTGGCCGCACTCTATGAGAGCTGGGTTATGCCGCTGGCGGTGATCCTGATCGTGCCCATGTGCCTGCTGGCTGCACTATTCGGAGTCTGGGCTACTGGCGGCGACAACAATGTTTTCGTTCAAGTCGGGCTGGTTGTTTTAATGGGACTTGCCTGTAAAAACGCCATTCTGATTGTGGAGTTTGCCCGCGAACTGGAAATGGACGGTAAGGGCCCGGTAGAAGCTGCCTTGGAAGCCTGCCGCCTACGTCTTCGTCCGATCATTATGACTTCCGTCGCCTTTATTGCCGGTGTTGTTCCACTGGTATTGGCCGGCGGCGCTGGCGCTGAGGTGCGCAATGCCATGGGCATTACCGTATTTACCGGCATGATCGGTGTCACACTGTTTGGCCTGTTCCTGACACCCGTGTTTTATGTTGCCCTACGCAAAATTGCCGGCGGTAAAATATCCACGTCAAAGAATGTAAGCGCACATCAAGTCCAGGATACCCCCTTGCCGTTAGAACAACCTGCTAACGGCTAAAGCCCCTTACCCCCAGGCACATATTTGTGCCTGGGGCTTTTTCTTTTTACGCTCGTCTTTTCAATAGCGGGCACCGGCCTGGAACCCTTTCCCCATTTGCTCAAAAGTAATTCTTGCCCTCATAGGCAAGGCGTTGAGTCACACTATGCGAGGAAACCAGTCCCTCCAAACGGTTCACAAACCTTGGACTAGACTTGCTTCAGCAGCTGGAATTCACCAGTCAACGATTAAGGCCATGGAACCCAGGTAGTCTTGTTCCTGAAATGTTACACCTCGTCACTATTGCCACTCACTCTGAAAGAATGTTCCCTGTTCTACAGGAATCCGCCAAACGCAATGGGGTTTCACTCACCATACTCGGTCAAGAACAACCATGGGAAAATTTTTCCACAAAAATCGATCTGCTTCTCCCTTTCTGCAAGACTCTACCGGAAGAAGATATCCTCTGTTATTTTGATGGTTTCGATTCAATAATCTTACCGGCCATTCATCAACTCGAGAGTAAATTTTATTCTTTTGACCGAGATATAGTATTCTCAAATGACCACCAACATAGTGGAACACAGGGTTTCTTCGAGCGAAAGTACTTTGCAGGAAACACCATATTTTCAACGGGTATATTTATAGGAAAAGTAAAAACATTAAGTCATCTATTTTCAGTCATTAAGGAGATGTATCCCGACTATAGCGATGACCAAAAAATGATAAGGGAATACTACACACACCATTCGCCTGAACACATTGGAATAGACGGCAAGTCCAGGCTCTTTTATAACTTTGACCTCTCAGACGGAAGCTTTAACCTTCTCAATCAGGTAAATTGCATTGACCAGGGGCAAATCCAGCTTAAAAATAAAGAGATGCCCTGCATTATTTCCTTTCCCTGCAGCTGGTTCGCCATAGGTGTTACAAAGAATATTCACGTACTATTAAAAGAACTAGGATATGATTATTACCATGAGGTTAACATCAAGAATACATTCAATGGATTAAAGCACTATATTGGCACGACCATCAAAGACAGTTTAAAGTCCTTGCTTAAAATCTAATTACTATAGCCTGAGTAAACTTAATATTTAAGTATTCTTAAACCACCCAAACCTGAATCAAATAAAGCTGCACGCATCCCGTGCTAGTAAAAACTGTAGCTCAATACAAATGGCGAATAAGGTCCCGCACACCAGTCGCCAGTATCTAGTTGGTAACAGTGCACACCGGCGGCAATGCAGTTTTCAAGTTCCCCCATGTAGGGGTCGCCCACAAGACAAAAACGCGGGAAAGCCGTAATTTCATCGGGTGGTACTGGGCTGCGCTTATAAGTGTAATAAACCGGGTCGCCACACAAATCCTGCCAAAAGCCGTCGGCGCAGCCGCCGAGCAACTGCGCAAATATCAAAGGCAGTATAATTTTACTCTTCATAAGAGATACATCGCCTTCCGCCAGAAATATCTATACAACGAGCACTGGGTGGACAAATAGAACCGGGCGCTAGCTCTTCAGAATCTCCGGGACAACTGGAATAACTGGATTTACGTGATGGGGGCGCTGCGGGCACGTGTGACGAAGGGGCAGGATAAGCACGGTAATCCAGATGGCGCGGTGTAGGTGGACTGTAAGGGTAAACCACTTGATTGCGTGTATCTGGTGTTCCACAAGCTGCCAATAACAAGCTCGTTGTAAACAATGAAATTACTATCGGGGATTTTTGCATGGGCACTTCTCCGTATCGGTACCACGCGAAATTGACTTCGCGTACTTCGGTAAAAGACCGGGTTATGCTGTAGCGATCTCCATGCGGATTCCCACAGAGGCTAATACACCCTCAGTATCGGGAAAAACCAACTAGAGGAATCGTACACTCTATCCTCGCAACTCTCCTCACACTGAAAACCGGCCGTTATAGGTGGCCGAAGTCGGGAGTGATGGGCGCCGGCATCAACAAAACTCTCGCCTTGCCTGGCTGTGCCAGTCTCAAAGAAGAATGGATCTTCACCCTCCACTTCCTCAGCCGGCAAAAACAAGCAACCCTGCATCACCAGTGCCGATACGACAGGAAAGGCGAATTTCCCTGAAGGTCTCATGATCCGACACTCCACATTTTCAGTGTTGCGTTGATAGTTGTCTTTCTCTGAGTCTAGTTGCCAGGGAATTTCCAGCCAGTTGGCGCCAAGTCATTTATTCGCATAATTCATCTTTAAGTGAATTTAAACGTCATTTTCCTTCCACCCCACTGCGTAGGCGAGCATACCTAAAAGCAATAGCTACATAAGGCAGCTCGAAAAATAAAAAAGCGGCCAAAGGCCGCTTTTTTAGGGTAATGACTCTGGAACCTTTACAGCAACAGTCGACGCACGTCTGCCAGCACGCTGACCAAATAAGTCATAAAGCGTCCGGCATCTCCGCCATTTACCGCGCGGTGATCGTAGGAGAGCGCCAAGGGCAACATCTGCCGGGGCTCAAAGTCCTTACCGTTCCACACCGGCTTCATCGCCAGCTTGGATACTCCGAGGATACCTACTTCCGGAGAATTGACGATCGGGGTAAATCCGGTGCCGCCGATAGCCCCCAGGCTGGAGATAGTGAAGCAAGCACCCTGCATCTCGTTGGGTTTCAACTTGCCATCACGGGCTTTCAGGGCCATCTCAGTGGCCTCGGCCGCCAGCTCGTACAAGCCTTTTTTATCCACATTGCGGATAACCGGCACCATTAAGCCTTTTGGCGTATCCACTGCCATCCCCACATGTACATAGTCCTTGCGCACAATGTGCTCGCCATCATTGTGCAGGGATACATTAAAGCTGGGCTCTGCGCGCAGGGCTGCGGCTACCGCTTTCAGCAGGAAAGGCACTGGGGTGAGCTTCACTCCGCGCTTCTCCGCCTCGGCCTTCATGGACTTGCGGAAGGTTTCCAGCTCAGTGATATCCGCATCATCAAACTGGGTGACGTGGGGCACATTAAGCCAGTTACGCGACATGTTGGCAGCGGTGATCTTGTGGATCTTGCTCATCGGCTCCACGTTCACCGGGCCAAACTGGCTGAAGTCGATATCCGGCATCTTGGCAATACCGATTCCACCGCCTACGCCAACGGCACCGCTCTCAGCCTTCTTCACCTGTTCGCGGATATAGTTGTGCAGATCATCCTTGGAGACCCGGTTGCGGGGACCCGTGGGCTTCACCTTGTTCAAGGTAACGCCCAACTCCCGCGCCAGTTTGCGCACGGCAGGACCGGCGTAAACCTGGGCTGCGGCGGTAAAATCTCGTTCCAGCTGATGATCTTTTTGCGGCACTGCCGGGGGCTCAACAGACGCAGATGCCTGCTGTGGCGCGCTCTCGGCAGGCGCTGTCGCTGCAGGGGCTGCAGCTGTAGCCGCGGGCTCGGCGGCGCCTATGGCAACTACTTTCAACACACCAAGGGTATCGCCAGTGGAAACCTTATCACCTTCCTTAACGGCGATAGAGACCACAGTACCGGCGCTGGGGGAAGGCACATCCATAGAGGCTTTATCGCCTTCCACCACAATCAGGGAGTCGCCCTCTTCGACCGCATCGCCGGGCTGTACACTGATCTCGATCACATCAACTGCATCGGCACCACCCAGGTCCGGGACCTGGATCGTTTCCTCTTTCGGCTCACCGCTCACTGCTGCCGCAGGGGCTTCAGCTGCGGGCTCGGCCGCCGGTGCAGTTTCTTCCTTGGCAGGTGCCGCAGCGGGCTCCTCTGCCGGCGCTTCCGCTACATCGGTTTCGATCTCCCCAATCACATCGCCTTCAGAGACCTTATCGCCCTCTTTCACGCTGATGCTGAGGATTTTGCCAGCCACTGGGGCTGGGACATCCATGGAGGCTTTATCGCCCTCCACCACAATCAGTGAATCCTCTTGCGCGACGGTATCGCCGACAGCAACAGTAATTTCAATCACATCCACCTGATCGGCACCACCGAGATCAGGCACTTTAATGACTTGTTTTGCCATAGGAGTTCTGCCTTCTCTTAGCTGATGCGTGGGTTAACTTTTTCGGCGTCGATATTGAGCTTCACGATCGCTTCCGCAACCTCTTTAGCATCAATAACACCCTGCTTGGCCAAGCCGTTCAGTGCGGCGATTACCACGTAGTTGCGATCCACTTCGAAGAAGCGGCGCAGCTGCTCACGGCTGTCACTACGACCAAAACCATCGGTGCCCAGGGTAGTCAGTTCACCGTCGATAAATTCGCGCAGAGGCTCCACGTAGGAACGGATGTAGTCGGTAGAGGCGATAACGGGAGACGTGTTGCCTTCAAACTGCTCAGTGATCCAGGCTTTGCGCGGCTCAGCTTCTGGGTGCAGCATATTCCAGCGCGCCGCATCCTGACCTTCACGGGCAGCTTCAACGGCGGAGGTGAGGCTCCACACGTCAGAAGTCACACCGAACTGGTCGGCGAGGATATCCGCCGCTGCCAGTACTTCGCGCAAAATAGTACCGCCACCAATCAGCTGCACATGCTTTTTCGCCGCTTTGCCCTTGGCGCCTTTCTTGACGTTGGACTGCAGCTTGTAGATACCGCGAATAATGCCTTCTTCCACACCCTGGGGCATTTCCGGCTGCAGGTAGTTTTCGTTCTCGATGGTGATGTAGTAGAAGAGGTTCTTCTGCTCCTCGTACATCTCTTTCAAGCCGCGCTGCATAACCACTGCCAGCTCGTAACCGTAGGCTGGGTCATAGCTGCGGCAGTTGGGGATAGTGGAGGACAGCACGTGGCTGTGACCGTCCTGGTGCTGCAGACCCTCACCGTTCAGGGTGGTGCGGCCGGCAGTGGCGCCGATCAGAAAACCGCGTGCCTGCATATCTCCAGCGGCCCAGGCCAGGTCGCCCACGCGCTGGAAGCCAAACATTGAATAGTAAATATAGAAAGGCACCATCGGCACGCCGTGGTTGCTGTAGGCAGTGGCCAACGCCATCCAGGCGGACATAGCGCCAGCTTCGTTGATGCCCTCTTCCAGCACCTGGCCTTTCTTGTCTTCCTTGTAATACATGATCTGGCCGTGATCCACCGGGGTGTAGCGCTGCCCCTGGGAGGAATAGATACCCAGCTGGCGGAACAGGCCTTCCATACCAAAGGTACGGGCTTCATCGGGAACGATCGGCGCGATGTTCTTGCCGATATTCTTGTCTTTTACTAGTGCGGCAATGGCGCGAACGAATGCCATGGTGGTGGAGATTTCACGCTCACCGGAGCCTTTAGTCAGTGCGCTAAATGCGTCGAGACCGGGAATTTCCAATTTCGGGCACTCAACCGGGCGACGGGGAACCGGACCACCCAGGGCCTTGCGACGCTCCGCCATATATTTCATTTCCGGGCTGTCCGGAGATGGACGGTAGTAAGGCACTTCTTCCAACTCTTTGTCGGTGAGCGGAATGGCAAAACGGTCGCGGAAACGCTTGAGGGAATCCAGGTCCAGCTTCTTCACGGAGTGAGTATCCATCGCCGCTTCACCGGCGGAGCCCAGGCCGTAGCCTTTAACCGTTTGCGCCAGGATTACAGTGGGCTGCCCTTTGTGGGCCATC
Organism: Microbulbifer variabilis ATCC 700307; assembly: GCF_000380565.1. Taxonomy (GTDB): domain Bacteria; phylum Pseudomonadota; class Gammaproteobacteria; order Pseudomonadales; family Cellvibrionaceae; genus Microbulbifer; species Microbulbifer variabilis. Next base: position 139,485 of record NZ_AQYJ01000022.1, on the reverse strand, counting down.
GCCGCTGCGTAGGCTGCGTAAACTTTGTAAGGATCGTGGCCGCCGCGATTGAGCTTCATAATCTCATCGTCGGACATATCCTTAACCAGCTCCAACAGCTCCGGGTATTTGCCGAAGAAGTGTTCACGGGTATAGGCACCACCGTTGGCCTTGAAGTTCTGCATCTCGCCATCGACCACTTCGTCCATGACTTTCTGCAACAGGCCTTTATCATCTTTCTCCAGCAGCGGATCCCACAGGCGGCCCCAGAGCACTTTGACAACGTTCCAGCCGGCACCGCGGAATACGCCTTCCAGCTCCTGCACGATTTTGCCGTTGCCGCGAACCGGGCCGTCCAGGCGCTGCAGGTTACAGTTGACCACAAACACCAGGTTTTCCAGTTGCTCTCGGCCCGCCAGGGAAATTGCGCCCAGGGTTTCCGGCTCGTCACACTCGCCGTCACCGAGGAAAGCCCACACCTTGCGATCGCCGCGCGGGGACAGGCCGCGGGCAGACAGGTAGCGCATAATGTGTGCCTGGTAAATCGCCTGGATCGGCCCCAATCCCATGGAAACCGTGGGGAACTGCCAGTACTCCGGCATCAGCCAAGGGTGCGGGTAAGAGGAGAGGCCATTGCCGTTTACTTCGCGACGGAAGTTGTCCAGCTGCTCTTCATCGAAGCGCCCCTCGAGGTAGGAACGTGCATAAATGCCCGGCGCACTGTGACCCTGGAAGAAAATCAGGTCGCCGCGCTCTTCACCTTCATTGCCACGGAAGAAGTAGTTGAAGCCCACATCGTAGAGAGTAGCCGCAGAAGAGAAGCTGGAGATATGGCCGCCGAGATGGTCGTTGTTCTGGTTAGCGCGCACTACCATCGCCAGGGCATTCCAGCGGATCAGAGAGCGTATGCGGCGCTCCATAAACAGATCGCCGGGCATGCGTTTTTCCGCATTGGGCGGAATGGTATTGCGGTAGGGTGTGGTGATAGCCGCGGGCAGCTGTACGCCTACATCAGTAGCGCGATCGGACAACTGCTTCAGAAGGAAGGCTGCGCGTTCTTTGCCGCTGTAGCGGATAACCGCCTGCAGCGCATCCAGCCATTCCTGCGTTTCGAGGTTATCGGTATCTTCGTGCATCAAGTGCTCCTCGGCGAATTAGGCGACGTCGAGTCGGTCTATTTCTCAAAAATCGGTACGCGGGCAAACTACAGCGCGGGCAAAAAAAAGCTTCCTTTTTTTCTTGGTTCCGCCAATTCACCAACTTTGTTGGCGCAAATGCAAAGTGCGTGTTTCTTCACTTGAATATGGCGGAGAGGAAAAGCGACGCCATCTGCTACCGCAAATGCCTAGTTTGACTGTGATTATCTACTCCGGGATCCGCGCAAAGTGGCGGACAAAACCCCATTCCCGGTTGTTAGCGGAGAGGATTGTAGTATTACTACAAAAAATTTTCCAGATAGGACGGTTAGTAACAAATAAAACAAAAGGGCAAAACAATTATTTGCCATTTTGTCCTTTTACCGGAATATTTTATGGAAAGATTCAGAAAATGAACTACAAAATCGAGTCCCAAATAATAGTCTCGGTCACAGCCGAACCAGCTCCCCGCCGGATTGATATTCAGCGTAGACCAAGTAGCGCAGGGGACCACCCGCCGCCAGGGCATTGAAGGGGTAACAGGTCACCAGCAATAACCCGCGCTCGGCAAAGACCGGCAGGCGTTCGCTCTCGCTATCCACAATCCGCATCTCCGAAACCCGGTAAGTATGCCAGCGTCCGTATTTATCTTGCAGATAAATGGAGGTACCTCGCCTGACACGGTCCAATCCTGCAAAGTGAGTATCCCGATGAGCCGCAATCACTGTAGTGCGGTTTTCCCCTGGGCTCCCTGAACCCGACAACAAGCCGGGGCCAAAAGCCAGCGCCTGCCCACTGCCTCCGGCGAGAACAATTAATGGCGACTGTCCTTCCAGCTTCAATTTGGCCACAGGCCAAGTATCCGCCCAGGGCCAGGGCTTTTGCGGAGCCCCACCCTGCAACTGCTCCTCCCAGGCGCTGACAATCAGTAGCTGAGCCAACTGTGCCTTTGCCAGCAACCAGGCAGCGGAACCCAGCTGCCATAACCCCGCCACGAAGCACACCAGGAAAAGCAGGGGGCGGATCACGGACGAACTCCCCCAGGCCGGGCTTCAAAGCTATTTTGGGTACAGCGCACATCCGGCATTACCTTGCGCAACAGGTAGCGCAATTGATGCACCATGTTGCTGCGAAGCTTACGCCCGCGACTTAACAATGCTGCAAAGCTGAATAATCCCAGGGCAGCAAGCAGTTGGGTATAGACTCCAGTCGCTGTACTGGGGTAAGCCTGACGCTGCAGCACTTGCCCTCGAGGCACCACATTGGTAACCGGGCCGCGGGCGAGTTTATCCTTTTCATTGCGAACCACTTTCTCCTCTACAGCAACAAAACTGGTATAAGGGCTAGCCAGCTGGTGCGCCAGGGCTAGCTGCAAAATTTGTTCACGCAATACTTGGCCAGTATCACTGCTCTCACCGATCTGCATCTGCTGGTCACGCAAGGATTCAATTTTGCTGCGCGCCCACAGGCTTCCAAGACTGCCACCATGTCCAGATTCATCGACTTTTAAAGCCAGCTTACGCACAAACTGTTTGTCTGCCATACGCCCACGTAGCTTGATTTCCCCCTGAAAATTACCGCCCTCTACCCTGGCCACCAGTTGTAAGGGTTCACCACGATAAAGATCCGGAATTCTCTTGGGGTAAGCATCCGCTACTAACCCCTCGGGCCAGCTGAGCTGCAGGTCAGTGGCCACGGGGTTTTCAAGCTTGGTGAACAGGGCGTGCATACGCTCACGCACTTCAGTAATATCTCCGATGGTGACAAAGGCACCTCGCCCAAACTGCGCAGCCTTGCGCATAAAATGATTGTTGGGTGCCGAGCCAATCCCCACAGTGAAAAGACGGGTGTTATTTAAGTGCTGGTGTATGACCTCAAACAGCGCTTGTTCATTCCCTACCGCCCCGTCAGTAATAAAAACCACCTGGTGCACCAGGTTGATATCGCCCGGTAACTGCTGCTCCAAAGCCAGGCGCAGAGCCGGTGCCATCTCTGTGCCACCTTCTGCATTCAAGATTTCTATTTCCTGCCGTGCGCGACGGATATTTTCCGCACTTGCCACTACAGGGCGTGGAAAAAGGGCACGGCTAGCGCTGTTAAATGCGATCACATTAAAACGATCATTCACACTCAGGCGAGCAAGTGCCAGTATCAGGCTTTCCTTAGCCTGACGAATGGAATTGCCGGACATGGAGCCAGAGGTATCAATTACAAAAACCACTTCCCGCTGCAGGCGCTGGCTGCGAATACCGTCATCGGGCGGCAGTAACATCACCTGTAAGTAGGTTCCAGCTTTCTCACTAGTAGCATCGATCCTCTCACTGAACAGGGCGGCGCGAGGCAGGGCCGAGGCATGCGGCTGCCAGCGCAGGACAAAATCCCGATCCATACTCACCGCTCCTTCTCGCAGATGGACGTCGTAGCGCCCGCCCTCTTGATCCTCAACATCAATTTTGTGATAGGGGCTGCTGACTTGTGCCAGTGGCAGACCGCTATGCAACTCCACTTCAATAGCCATCTTATGGCTGCCAATAGCGTGAAGCTCCTCAGCCGGCTGCATTAGTGGGGTAATGGCCGGGGCATCCGGTACCTGATTTGTCGGTAGGGCCCAGCCATTATGTTGTGTTACCAGATTCAACTCATCTCCACCAAGCGCATGCACAGGGACAGACTCACCTGGGATATAACGGGGTGTTAGCGTAGTAGGCATACGTAGGGAAAACGTACCCCCATCGTAAGTCACCGGTTGGATGTAGCGGATATTTACCTGCACTACCTCTCCCGGTGCAATATTGGCAACCTTATTGGTGAACAAATTAGGCCGTTGTTGCTCCAGTAAGGCTGCGCGCTTGCCCGCCGCACGGGCAGCCTTATAAATCTTCGCCGCCTGCTTGCGTTCACGTACTTTTCCGACAATCAAGCGCTCGCCTAACTGGATTTGTAACCTGGCAACGGCCGTCTGTTCTGGCAGTGGTAATGCATAAATGGCTTCCTGCCAATTATCGCTGGTATTTTGAAATTTTTGCTGTAGCTGTACATCTGCAACCAGTCCGCGAATAACTATTTTGACTTGGCTCGCTAGGTGTACTGCGGGAATATAGCGGCCCATCTCAGCACCGGTAAATAACAAGTCACCAGCCTTTACCTCATCCAGGGTAACCGTTTCCAAGAAGGCAGCATCAGTGTCCACCTCACCGGGCAGTTCTTGCGCGTTCACCTCTGCACCAATAGCCGCGATTACTACCGCCAATACCACCACAATAAACAATATCCAGCGGCCCAGACCACCGCTGCGCTGACGACGGCGATAGTATTCCTCTGTCGGCAGCATCAGATCATCTTTGTGAAAGCGTTGCCCGAACAACATCACCCTGTTCACAAACTTCCCTCCACTTTTTAATTAACTGGGGTTATTAAAAACAGGGAAGCAGGCGAAACACGGCAACGAATCGGGCGAAAGTAAGGAGCAAAAATGACGAATTATGGCGGGTAGAAAATTGCAAAGCCCTAAGAGCCAAGCCGGAACTGCAGGAACAAAAAAACCGGCGCCAGCGCCGGTTTTTTCAACTAGAACTGGATTAATCGACCAGGCCGTAATCCTTGCGCAGAACTTCAAGCAGCTCTTCTTTGGGGTTATCTGAAATCTCCAGTTCCTTGCCGGTAATTTTCTCGGCAATACCCACGTAGGTGGCGGAGAGATCCATCAGCATAGACTCGGGCAACTCGTTATCACGGGCCAGAGCCAGACGCTCACCCATACGGTCTTTGTTCAGAAGGATATCGGAATCCGGGAAGTGGTTTAGCAGGGCCTGACGGAAACCCTCTTTGGAGTTTTCCACAACCTTGCCAGCGCGGTATTGTTCACCGTCCCAGATACGAGAGGAATCCGGGGTGCCCACCTCATCCATGTAGATCAGTTTTTCTTCACCGTTGGCATCGGTCACGTAACCGAACTCAAACTTGGTGTCGACGAAGACTTGGTCAAGCTTTTCAAGCTCCGTAGAAATTACATCGAAGCCCTCTTTCAGCAGCTTTTCATACAGGTCAATGTCTCCCGAATCGCGGAAGTCAAATGCCTCGACATTGTCCTCAATATTCTTGCGGGTGATATTTACATCATCGGCTTCCGGCACACCGGGGATGCCCTTGAGAATACCTTTCGTGGAGGGAGTAATTAGCAGCTCTGGCAGCTTCTGGTCTTTTTGCAGACCATCGGGGATTTCAATCCCGCAGAACTCGCGCTCACCCTTCTGATAGGAACGCCACATGGAGCCAGTGATGTACTGGCGGGCGATCGCTTCGATCATAACCGGGCGTGCCTTCTGTACGATCCACACCAGCGGGTGCGGGATATCCAGAATGTGGCTATCGGCCAGGCCTTGTTCTTTAAACAACTTGAACCAGTGGTTGGAAATAGCGTTCAATGCCGCGCCCTTGCCAGGCACGCCACGCATACCGCCTTCACCGGTCCAGATGCAGTCGAATGCAGAGATGCGATCAGAAATTACCATCACTGCGAGAGGCGCGTCCGGCGCTACCGGATAACCTTTCTCCTCGATCAGGCGACGGCTGTCGGCCTCGGTCAGCCAGTAAACGGAGCGAACTTTGCCACTGTGGATGGGCTTGTCAGTGCGGATAGGCAGGTCATTATTGACCGCTAGGACTTTGTCAGCCAGGCTCATGGGCTCTCACCTATTTGAAGGGACCAAATAAAAGAAAGCGCGGCATTCTAGCAAATGCCGCGACCTACAGACAAAGAAAAGATATCGATTAAATACCCAAATCAGATAATTAATCCGATATTCGCCTCGCCTCCCACTCAGCCTGGTGCTCACTGGTAGGCCAGGCACTCATAATGGCCTTAAGCAAAGTCGCCAGAGGGATAGCAAAGAAGACACCCCAGAACCCCCAGATGCCACCAAAAAACAAAACTGCCAGAATAATTGCCACTGGGTGAAGGTTGACCGCTTCAGAAAAAAGCAACGGTACCAACACATTACCATCGAGCAGCTGGATAATGCCGTAGGTGATCATCAAGTAGAAAAACTCATTGCTCCACCCCCACTGAAACAAGCCTATGGCCGCCACTGGAATCGTCACTACCGCAGCGCCGATATAGGGAATCAACACGCTGAACCCTACTGCTACCGCGAGCAGTAAGGCGTAATTCACCCCTAACAGTAGAAAAGCGGCATAGCTGACCGCTGCCACTATGCCAATCTCTACCACCTTACCGCGCACATAGTTTGCCACCTGGTCGTTCATCTCATGCCAGATCTGATGCATCATCGGACGCTCCTTTGGCAAGAAGGAGGTGCACCAGCGGATCAATTGATCGGAATCCTTGAGGAAGAAAAACACCAGGATCGGCACCACCACCACATAAATCAACAATCCGGCAAAAATTGGCAGGTTGGTCAGGGAGAAGGCTAGCAGGGTCTGACCTATGCCACCCAACTCACTGCCCAGTAAGTTAAAAATCTCATCGATCTGCGCCGCTGAAATCAGGCGTGGGTATCGCTCAGGCAACAGCAGTAGAAGTTCCTGCCCGCGCTGAACCATATTCGGCAACTCCGCACCCAGCCGCACTAGCTGGCGCCAGATAATTGGTAGCACTACAAACAGTAAGGCAACGATGGCGCCCACCAGCACCAGGCAAGCCAGTGTTACTGCCATCCAGTGGGGCACCCGCCAGGATTTAAGCTTTTGCACCATGCCCTGCATTAAAAAGGCTATTACCAAAGCCGTAAGTACAGGCGCTAATACCACCCCGAGTGTGGCCAGCACCACCAGAGCTACAGTAAGAAGCAGCACCAGCAGCACCACTTCTTCCTGGCTGAAGTAGCGATTCACCCAGCCTTTAACAATCGATAACATGGATTCTCGGGATTGGTTCATCATTTGCCAGCGTACAGCCAATATAGAAAGGTATTATCACGCCGCTCTGCGCGCAGTAGCGACCTACCGCTCAAGGCGGCAAAGCTGTGAAAATCGCGCCAGGAAGCTTCATCTGTTGCTATCACACACAAAAGAGTTCCCACCTCATACTCGCGCAGGGCGCGACGCATGGCCAACAGGGGCTGGGGGCACGGCAAATTCCGCGCATCCACCCTCTCCGCCGCGTCCCAATCTGGAAGCGGTTGTTCTCGCACTGTCTCAGTGGGGATTTTTGCCATTGGCTATTCAGTCACACGCTTTGAATTGCCGCGGATTATAGCGCGTAATCTGCGCCACACACCCACAAAGCTTTACCCTTTTTAACCCTCTACGTGGCGCAAAGCTGAACCATTTGTGCTCCACTGAGTCCAAACCTCGACAGTTCAATAGGGTTGCGTATAGAGTTGGACTATAGATCCTTCACGGACAGACCGAGCAGTAATTGAGATGACTGATTCCCACAAGACCCTGCCTCGCCGTTGTAACAAAGCGCCTCTAACGCAGCGATTCCGCACCGGCCTTAGGGCGCTGGGTATAGGCCTGCTACTCGGCGCCACCCCGATCGCCACCACCGCAGACAGCGAGGAAATACGTCTACCGGAGCTGGGCGACAGCACTAGCGGGGTAGTTTCGCGCCAACGGGAAAAAGAGCTGGGGCAAATGTGGCTGCGTATGTTCCGCAGCCAAGTGAAAACCTCCTCTGATGCCCTGCTCCAACAATATGTAGAGCAAACCGTAAAGGGGCTGGCGGAATACAGCCCACTGGAAGACAAGAATATCGATGTGGTCGTGGTGAGCAATGAAACCATGAACGCATTTGCGGTTCCCGGTGGGATTATGGGTATCCATACCGGTCTCTTTCTATTTGCCGAAAATGAAGACCAGTTCGCCTCGGTGATCGCCCACGAACTCGGGCACCTCAGTCAGCGGCACTACGCGCGATCACTGGAAGCCCAGCGCAACAGTACCATCCCCACTCTGGCTGGCATGCTCGGCGCCCTGGTACTCGCCGCCACTGCCGGCGGCGAAGCTGGCCTCGCTGCCATGACTGCCACCCAAGCTGCAGCTTTGGATAACCAGCTACGCTTCAGCCGCAAGAATGAGCAGGAAGCAGACCGGGTGGGCATCGAAACCCTGGCCAAATCCGGGCGCGATCCGGAAGCCGCCGGTGAAATGTTCGAACAAATGCTCAAGGCAACCCGCTACTACCGCCGCCCACCAGAATTCCTACTCACCCACCCAGTGACAGAAAAACGTATCGCTGATGCCAAGCTCCGCTCCCAGCGCATGACAAAAGTACCTCCGAGTGATAGCCGGGACTATCATCTGATGCGCGCCCGTATTCGCCTGGCCGGGGAGCCAACCCCCCAACAAGCTGTAAAACGCTTCAATGCCGAGCTAAACGGCATCAATGACAATGAAGACGCCGCACGCTATGGCCTGGCCTTGGCGCAGCTTGCCGCGGGTAAACCAGATACAGCCCTGGATACCCTTCAGCCGCTGCTTGATAAAGAACCTTCAAAGGCCGCCTTTGTACTGGCGCGAGCCGACATCGACCTGGTGCGGGAAGATTATTCCAGTGCCACCCAGCGTCTGCAGCATGCACTTGACCGCAACCCTGGTGATCACGCCCTAATCATGGGCCTCGCCAATGCCCACTTTAAAGCCGGCAATTACCTGGCTGCGGAGCGCCTGTTGGCCAAATATAGCCGCATACGCAAGAAAGACCCCTCCGTATGGTATCTGCTGGCGGAGACCCATGGACTCGCTGGGGACATCGTCGGAGTGCATGAGGCCCGCGCCGAGTACTACATTCTCAATGGCGTCTTCGATAAAGCCCTTCAGCACCTGCGTCACGGTATTCGCATGACTAAAAACGAATACCAGACCAATGCCATTCTCGAGCAGCGCCTCAAGGATGTGATCAAAATGCAGGAAAAAGCCAAAGAGCTTTAACCCAAAATAAAAAGCGGCCAACAGCCGCTTTTTATCGCTATACGGCTAAATTAACCCGTCAGGCCCTGCGAAAATCCAACATTCGCTGCAGGGGAATCATTGCCTTGCGGCCCAGCTCCGCATCTACAAAAATTTCATTATCGCCGCGCTCCAAAACCCCACAGAGATTTTCCAGGGAGTTCATCGCCATCCAAGGGCAGTTGGCACAGCTGCGACAAGTGGCACCGGCACCGGCAGTAGGCGCAACCATCAGTTCCTTATCTGGACACTCCTGCTGCATTTTGTAGAAGATGCCCTGATCGGTGGCTACGATAAAGCGCTTTTCCGGGCGGGTTTTGGCCGCGTTGATAATCTGCGAAGTGGAGCCTACGACATCCGCCAAAGCAACCACCGACGCGGGAGATTCCGGGTGTACCAATACCACCGCATCTGGATACAGGGCTTTCAGGTCTTCCACTCCCTTGGCCTTGAACTCCTCATGCACAATACAGGAGCCATCCCACAGTAAGACGTCTGCGCCGGTCTCGCGCTGAACGTAGCCACCAAGATGCTTATCCGGTGCCCAGAGGATTTTCTCACCGTTGGCATCTAGGTGATCTACCACATCCAGGGCGATGCTGGAGGTTACCACCCAATCCGCGCGTGCCTTTACCGCAGCGGACGTGTTGGCATATACCACTACTGTGCGATCGGGATGCTGGTCACAGAATTCTGAAAATTCATCGGGTGGACAGCCCAGGTCCAGGGAACAGGTGGCCTCCAGAGTAGGCATCAGGACACGCTTGTTCGGGGTCAGGATCTTGGCCGTCTCCCCCATAAATTTCACCCCCGCCACCACGAGAGTATCAGCGCTATGCCTAGCGCCAAAGCGGGCCATTTCCAAGGAGTCAGATACACAGCCGCCCGTCTCTTCAGCCAGAGCCTGGATCAGTGGATCCGTATAATAGTGAGCCACCAGTACGGCATTCTGCTCTTCTAACAGGCGCTTGATACGTTCACGCCAGCCTTGCAATTCCTCATCACTGTATTGAGTCACAACCGGCTCCGCCAGGTGTGCCTGCACCAGTGAGCGGGATTCTACCGTTTCTGCGGCAACGGACTTTTGGGTCATGGCTAACTACCACTACTCGCGAAAAGGGCGCATTATAGCGCATTGCAGCGCCAACACAGTGCTTTCACAACCTCATCTATAGTTACTACGCCATTGGACAGCGCCGACTGCCTGGAGTTTGTATCTGCGCATTCCTCCTGGTTTTGACCGTCCCCAAAGGAATTTATGGATACAGCTGATTGCATAGTGATCGGGGCCGGAGCCCTGGGTCTTGCCAGTGCTAATGCACTCGCCCGCTCTGGTCGCCGGGTTATAGTACTCGAGCAACACAATGCTATAGGTACGGAGATCAGCGCTCGCAGCAGCGAAGTCATTCATGCAGGGATCTACTACCCGACTAATAGCCTAAAAGCCCGCGCGTGCGTCGAAGGCAAGTCCAGGCTCTACAGGTTCTGCGAGCAATATGCCGTAGCGCACAAGCGCATCGGTAAGTTAATCGTGGCCACCAGCGAGGACCAATTGCCTCAACTACATGCGTTGAAAGTACAAGGCGATGCAAACAACGCAGGGGGGCTGCAAATTCTTACTGCAAAGGATGTCCGAAAGCTGGAACCCGATTTGGAGTGCTGCGCTGCAATTTATTCCCCAACGACAGGCATTTTTGATAGCCACGCCCTGCTACTCGCTCTTCAGGGAGCCCTGGAAGATCAAGGTGGCCAACTAGCCCTATCAACCAGAGTCACAAACCTGTCGTTCACTGGGCACGACTATCTGCTGACAATGGAGGATGGCTACCAGCTCAAGACACCCCGGCTGGTAGTAGCCGCAGGACTCCACACCAATAAGTTGCTTTCCGGCATAGATGAAGCCACTCTCAGAGCAATCCCACCACTGTATATGGCCAAGGGGAGCTACTTTACCCTATCCGGCAAGGCTCCTTTCTCACACTTGATTTACCCCCTGCCTGAACGAGGTGGGCTGGGTATACATCTCACTCTCGATTTAGCCGGCCATGCTCGATTTGGGCCTGATGTAGAATGGGTCAATGCGATTGACTACAGCATAGACGCAAAGCGCGGTGAAAAATTCTATCGAAACATCCGCCGGTATTGGCCCGGCCTACCAAGTGGCTCTTTACACGCTGACTACGCAGGAATACGCCCAAAACTGGTCCCCAAAGGTGCCCCTGCAGGCGATTTTTACATCTATCAAAAAGGCCAGGCATCTAACCTGCAGTTGCTAGCCTTTTTTGGTATTGAATCCCCCGGCTTAACCTCTGCACTTTACCTCGGCGAACTCGCTGCCCTAGCCATGGGAAAATATCTTAGCCGGGAATAACTGCTCAATTATCTTTTAATTTCTTGACGAAAGTTCCCACTCAGAAATTCTTTTTGCACACTGTAAAATGGAACAGCAACCCCTTCCACAAGATCATATCCACTTAATATCCTGCGCCTTCTTTGGCTTATCTATTGGAAAACGCTCCCCATATTTCCACTGCCATTTTGTGTTACCTGGGCGGTTTGGCTGCCATTTGTCTGGGAAGCAAACTGTAAATTGTCACCCCCTAGTTGATTAACCATTACAGCACCTCCGCTAATAGCATTCTGCTCGGTCTCAGCAACATTCATTTCACCCCCTACCCTAAAGATATGGCTGAAATGACCGGATAATAGATCCAATATTCGTACCACAACTCTACATTGGATTTTCAGTCAGAATATCAGTCGCCATTAGGCTTTGCTCCAGTCTACCAGCGGCACTTTACCGGTAATTCCAAATCAGTTCGCAACAACTTTAACCGGCCCAATGATAATTCTCAGACTATAGAATTTTTTATTTTTTCAGTAAGTCTCATGAACCCGGAAACAATTCCTGGCAATAAAATTCCACTAAAGTTTTATCACTAAATTCTGCATGGCCTAAACAGGTACTATTAACCACCCAAAAAGCCAAAGCAATCGCTCTTTGCAGAATACAGCTATAAAACAGCGCTGATTTTCACTAAGGTCAATGCGCGATAAGAATTACAGATCGGAATGTGGATAACTGACTACGAGAGACTTACGCCCCATAGCACTGAATCAATTGAGATACAGAAAAGCTAAATACTTAGAAACTATTCTCAAATCGGCTGATCCTGGGCCGATCAACCACTGAGCTAATTTTTATTGAACGAGAGGGATATCGCCATGAGAAAGAAGCACTGAAAGTATAGGAAAAAAATTTGTGCCCACTTCCCTATTCAACTTCAACATTCGCACTGGCATAACTGAATTTAAGTTTCACCATAAGAATATTGGAAACTATGCCAAAGAGGGGAATCATGTTGACGAAATGTAGTTATGCAATAATCTCTCGGGAATCGGATGACAGAAGGAGACTGTAGAGAAATTCAGATGCTCTCATAATCGCTGAATTCTGAGAGGTTTTGGAGATGGTGGGTCGTGCTGGATTCGAACCAGCGACCAATTGGTTAAAAGCCAACTGCTCTACCAACTGAGCTAACGACCCTTTAACGTTGGGCTATCTTGGTATGTCCCAACTCAGGAAGCTTTTATTCTCGCGCGGAGATATAAAAAGCATACTGGGTAATTGTGTGCTTACCCGGTGGAAAATGGTGGGTCGTGCTGGATTCGAACCAGCGACCAATTGGTTAAAAGCCAACTGCTCTACCAACTGAGCTAACGACCCTTTTCCGTGCCTCAATGTGAGGAGCTGCGTATCTTACGGATCTATTCCGAAAAGACAATACCTAATTCGAAAAAAAATCCAACAAATTTAAGGAGTTAGGTATTTTCTTTGAAATTTGGCACCAGGTACCGGTCACTGTGCATAGACTGTAGGGTCTTCAAGGCCTGCATCTGCAAAACCCGCTGCGCGCAGACGGCAACTATCGCAACGCCCACAGGCGGCTCCATCCGGGCGCGCCTGGTAACAGGATACCGTCAAACTGTAGTCCACCCCAAGACGCGTCCCTTCACGCACAATATCCGCTTTACTCATCTGCATCAGAGGCGCGCGGATTGAGAGCTTGTGCCCCTCAACGCCAGCACGGGTGGCAAGGTTTGCCATTTTTTCATAGGCATCAATGTATTCTGGGCGGCAGTCGGGATACCCAGAATAGTCCACCGCATTAACACCAACGAAAATATCCTGCGCCCCCAGAACCTCAGCCCAACCGAGGGCAATAGAAAGGAAAACCGTATTTCGTGCAGGTACATAGGTGACAGGGATGCCAGCAGTTTCCTCTTCCGGTACCTCAATAGAGTCATCGGTCAGAGCAGAGCCGCCAATAGCGCGCAGGTCCAGCTTGACTACCTTGTGCTCACGGGCACCCTGGGCCTTGGCAACCCTTTCCGCGGCTAACAGTTCGGCCTCATGGCGCTGACCATAATCGAACCCTAATGCGTAGCATTCATAGCCCTCAGCATTCGCCATAGCGAGTACGGTGGCTGAATCCAGGCCTCCAGATAGCAAAATTACCGCTTTCTTTGCAGTCATCAGTTCCTCATTTATTTATACGCAGCAGACGGCAAACCCGGGCATGGAATTAAACCCCAGGAATATCTCCCCAGAGCAACTTATGTAGCTGCATCTGCATACGCACCGGCAGGCCATCCGCCAGTATCCACTCAGCTAGCTGCCGCGCCTGCAGCTGCTCATAACTGGGCGAGAAGAGCACTTCTCCTACTCGCTCTGGCAAGCTGTACTGATCCAGCGTAAATCTGGCCCACTCGTAATCGCCGCGATCGCAGATCACAAATTTAATCTGGTCATCGCGGGTGAGCACTTGCATATTTTCCATGCGGTTGCGGTGCTGCTCCCCAGAAGCTGGTGTCTTCAGATCCACAACCCGGGAGACACGCGGGTCTACCTGGTCCACAGGCATGGCCCCGCTGGTCTCCAGGCTTACTGAGTAACCCTCATCACACAAGGACTCAAGCAAGGGCAGGCAATTGGGTTGCGCCAGGGGCTCACCGCCAGTCACACAGACATGTCGCGCAGGATGGCTCTTTACCTGCTGTAATATCTGCTCCAGGGTCATACGCTCTCCACCATAAAAAGCGTATTCGGAGTCGCAATAGGTACAGCGCAGCGGGCAGCCAGTTAAGCGAACAAACACTGTTGGCAGGCCACTTTCTCGTGCTTCCCCCTGAAGGGAGTAGAAAATTTCACTAATTCTCAGTGATTCTTTAGACAGACTGGACATATACACCCGACACAAAAACGCCCAGAGGGCACATGCCATCCGGGCGCGGGATCATAGGCTTTTTCTGCTCAAAAAACCAGCGATGGTACTTTGAGAGTAACGAATTATCCGCTACTAAAAGTTCTCCTGGAGATACTTCTTCGCCAGGTTTGATGCCCTGGCGTCGCTGGCAGCAACCTGCTCAAGCAGGTTGCGGGCTTTCTGCTGGTCACCAAGCTGGTGGTAAACAGTACCCAGCTTGTAACGACCGTCCCAGACTTTATTGGAGTTGGGGTAGCCATCAAGCAGTGCCACAAACCATTCTCGAGCCTCTTCCAGGTTTCCCTGCACTAGTGCTATCTCACCCAGCCAGTAGTTGGCATTGGGAGCGTACTGCCCATTGGGAAAGTCTTGCAGCAGACTCTTGAACTCAGCGCTGGCACCACCGTAGTCGCCATTGCGAGCGAGGCCAAAACTGGCCTGATAGCGATCGCGCTCACTCTTGCCGTCTTTTGGGCCCTGAGGCTTGACAGGCATTGCGCTACCGCCCTGAGCGGAAGTTGCTCCGCCATCGTCGGCATTGGCTGGCGGCTGAGACGAGGGCTCTGTACCGCTGAGGCGGGCAATACGCCGATCCAGGTCCATATAGTCCTCGGTGCGCTGCTGCTTGAGACGTTTGATCTCGTGGCGCAGCTCCTCGACCGTCCCCCTCAGTTCACGTACTTCCTGCTGCAGCACTTGCATCTGGTAGTAGGCTTCGGCCTGGGGGTTAGTCTTGGCTTTCGGGGCCGGACTTCCGGCACGGGCGAGCTGCATTTCCGCAGCGTCACTATCGCTCGGGGAAATCGACTGCTCCTGACTGCTGGCAGACAGATCCACAATCGGAGCCTGGGAGAATACGGGCGATGCCGCAGCCATTAATGCTGCGGTAATCGCCAGTTTTCTAATCGTAAAAGCCATTGGCATCCATTTTGACGATTAGTTAATAACAACGCGACGGTTCATCGCACGGGCAGCTTCGTTAGAGCCCATTTGAGCCGGGCGCTCTTCACCGTAGCTGATCACTTCCAGAGTAGCTGCATCTACGCCTTGCAGTACCAAAAAGTCGCGTACAGCATTAGCACGGCGCTCACCCAGAGCCAGGTTGTACTCACGGGTACCCAGCTCATCAGCGTGGCCTTCCAGACGCACAGAGCCAGAAGCGCTGCGCATACGGTCAGCATGGCGGATCAGTAACTCACGGGTTTCCGGCTTCAGAAGGGATTGGTCGAAGTCGAAGTAAACTACGTTTTCCAGAGGAGCCAGAGCCTCGCCATCGTCTACAACATTGGTCTCAACCGGAGCTTCAATATCGGTTTGGTTTACAACTTCCTGACCGCTCTGCTCACTGTCAGTGCTGCTACAACCGGCCATTACTGCAAATACACAGGCCAGTCCAAAACCTGTTTTAACTGATTTCAACATAAGCTACTCCGCTTTTTTGTGTTATCGAAAATCCTGAAAGATTTTTAAAATTGGTCTTTTAAACACCCTACGCATCAACGCGTCGGGCCCCCGCCTCAATCAAAGTATGGCGACCATGCCGGTTCCCGGACATCACCTCTTTGTGAGGGCAGGTTGTACTTCACCCCAGCATCCAGCGATACCGCAGCCAGAATACCTTTGTCTCCGCGCTTGGTTGCGTACATCAACATTGCCCCATTCGGTGCAATGCTAGGGGATTCGTCCAGTGTGGTCTCCGTGAGGACACGCATTCTGCCCGAATTAATATCCATCGTGGCGATGGTAAAGGTTCCCCGGTTGCGATGTACCATGACCAACGTCTTCCCATCAGGAGAAACACGCGGCCGCGCATTGTAGTCGCCATCGAAGGTTAAGCGGTCGACTTGACCAGTGGCAAGAGTCAATTGGTAAATTTGTGGTTTTCCTCCCCTATCGGATGTGAAAACCAACGATTTACCATCAGGCATCCAGTTTGGCTCGGTATCAATGGAGAAGTGTCTGGTCATACGGGTGAACTTGTTGCTCACCAGATCCAGTACGTAGATCTCCGGGTTGCCGTCCTTGGAGAGCACCATGGCCAACTTGGTTCCATCGGGGGACCACGTCGGCGAGCTATTGATGCCCTTGAAGTTAGTCAGTTGCTTGCGCGCACCGGTGCGCAGGTTCTCGCGGAATATCGCCGGGCGGCCGGTCTCGAAAGAAACATAAGCCAGCTCCTGTCCATTTGGCGACCACATGGGAGACATCACCGGCGCATTAAAGCGGCGAATCTGCTTGGCGCGGGCGCCATCGATATCTGAGCGCATCAGCACATAGCTGGGTTTACCGCCGCGGGTTTCTTCCTGCACGTATACCATTTCGGTAGAGAAGGCACCACGAATACCGGTAACGGCTTCAAAAATTTCATCGGCGGCGCGATGGGCGATATCCCGCAACTGGGTCTGGCCACCGCGCACTTGCTTGGTAAACATCTTGTGCTGGCCGAACACATTAACAAGGTCAAAAGTGAGCAGGTAACCGGTAGCCTGGGGCTCGATTCTACCAGTCACTATGTATTCGGTACCGAGAATACGCCAGTCCCGAAACACCACATCCTCCGGGGTTTTAGGAAAAGACAGCATGTCCTCTTTGGGCACCGGCGAGAATAGGCCGCTCCGGCGCAGATCTGCGGAAATAATCCCGGAGACATCCTCTTTCAGCACACCGCTGCCGGACCAGCTGAAAGGAGATATCGCAATAGGAGTAGGATCATCGATACCGCTTGTGATATCTACCACCAGCTGGGCCCGAGCCCCCAGGCTCACCGAGGCGATGGCAATAATGACGACTGTTTTCAGTAATCTCTTGATCATTGGCGCAGATCTTCGACTTTAAAGTTCAAAATAGTAGTGCGGACTTCCCGCTCGAAAATTACTGGTTCTTCCCTGGCCAGCTCAGCCACTTCAGGGAAAACTTCTACCCGACGAATAGCTGTAAGAACCGAACGGTCCAGGGCGGCGTTGCCGCTGCCCTCGACGATATTAGTTGCCACTACTCGACCGGTGGGGACAAAATTAATTTTCACTTTGGTCAGCATACCGTTACGAGCACTCGGCGGGCGACTCCATACTGATTCAATACGCTGCTGGATTGCCTGACCAACAGACATTACTGCCTGCTGCCCCTCATTGGCATCCAATAACTCCTGCTCTTCCTCCAGTGCTTCATCAAAAGAACTCTGGCGCTCTTTAGCCAACTGCTCCTTCAGTTCTTTCTCTTTGCGCTCCTTTTCCTTACGCTCTTTCTCGCGACGGGCCTTCTCTTGCTTAGCCTTGCGATCGGCCTCAGCTTTGGCCTTGCGTTTCTTTTCAGCCTCGAGCTTTTTCTTTTGCTCCAGGGCCGCGCGGCGCTTGCGCTCAACCTCTGCCTTGCGCTTCTGCTCTGCCTCGCGCTGGGCGCGCTGCTGGATCTTATCCACCTTCTTTGGCAGCTTTTTCTGCGGCGTGGCTGCTTCGATAGTCACCAGTTTGGCCTGCACAAACTTCGGCATAGCCTTGCGCTCGGGCATACTGCTGGCTTCCCAGCCATAAGTGATGGCAGCAATCAGCGCTCCGTGCAACAGGAGGCTGATTATAATCGCCAGTGCATAAAAGCCTTTATTCACCGACACACTACCCCTGCGGTGGCTCTGTCACCAGACCGACACTGGGCGCTCCCGCCTGTTGCAGCTCAGTCATGGCATTCACGATCAGGCCATACCTGGCATCGGTATCGCCCCATACCAACACCGGGGTTTTTGGCTTTTGGCGCAAAACCTTGCCCACCGTCTCCTTGATTTCAGACAGTGGCTTAGCTTCTTTTTCCTCTGATCCCAGGTTCAGGTAATAGGTACCGTCGGATCGTACAGACACGATCAACGGCTCCTCGTCGGTATCCTCCATCGGCGCCGAAGGCGCGTTGGGCAGGTCGACTTTGACCCCTTGCATCAATAATGGTGCCGTGACCATAAAGACAATTAGAAGCACCAGCATCACATCGATGTAGGGCACCACATTGATTTCGGATACCAGCTTCTTCTTGGTTCCTTTGCGAAACACACTCATAGGGTTCGCCTACTCACTACTCAGCCAGAGTGCACTTTGCGGTGCAGGATCGAGGAAAACTCCTCGGCAAAAGTTTCGTAGCTGGATAACAGCCACTCCGCTTTGGCCGAGTAGCGGTTGTATGCCATCACTGCAGGTATTGCCGCAAATAGGCCCATAGCCGTGGCCACCAGTGCCTCACTGATACCTGGGGCAACCGTGGCAATGGTGGCTTGGTGCATCGTGGCGAGACCGCGGAAAGAATTCATAATCCCCCAAACGGTGCCAAACAGGCCGATATAGGGACTGACAGAGCCAACAGTAGCCAGAAACGGCAGATTCATTTCCACCTTTTCCTGCTCACGTGACATGGCCACGCGCATCGCCCGCTCAGTACCCTCCATAACCGCTTCAGGGCCACTGCTGCCCTGCTGTCGCAGGCGGGTAAACTCGGTAAAGCCGGCGCGAAACAGGGATTCGACCCCATCGGTTTTGCCTTTTTCGGCGCGCTCACTCCCCTCGCGAAACAGCTTGTTGAGGTCCGCACCGGACCAGAAGCGACGCTCAAAGCTACTGAGGCCGCGCTTGGCCTGGGACAGGTAAAGCCCGCGCTGGATAATCATGACCCAAGACACCACAGAGGCCAATAAAAGCAACAGCATCACGAGCTGTACCAACAGGCTGGCGTTCTGGATTAGCCCCCAAAGAGAAAGTTGTTCACCGGCGTTCATCTTCTTAAATAACTGCCTTTAATGCTGAATAAATAGGTTCCGGCAGGGCACAGGGCCTGCGGCTGTCGTCAGCGACACAGGCAACTTTGACCACACCTTCGCAAATTAGCTCATCGCCGCGCCAGATTTTTTGCTCGAAAGTCACTGCGGCTCGCCCCAGTTTGCCAATCGTCGCTGTAGCGCGCAATGCATCATCGAGTAGAGCGGAGCGGCGGTACTGGATCTCGGCGGAGTGCACCACCAGTAAGAGTCCCTGCGCCGGCATCGCCGGCTTATCATAACCGAGGGAGCGCAACAGTTCTGTGCGCGCGCGCTCCATATATTTCAAATAATTCACGTAATACACAATGCCGCCCGCGTCTGTATCTTCGATATACACACGCATGGGAATACTGAAGTCTCCCTTCACCCCGTTTCCTCTCACTGCTTTTTATCCGGCGCTGGTATGCCGAAATGTTCATAGGCGAGCCCTGTAACCACCCGTCCGCGAGGTGTGCGAGCGATATAGCCCTGTTGAATCAGGTAGGGCTCAATTACGTCCTCCAGGGTATCGCGCTCCTCACTCACCGCAGCTGCTAGGCTGTCTACCCCAACAGGGCCGCCATCAAACTTCTCAATCATGGCTAGCAACATGCGTCGGTCGAGCTGGTCGAAGCCGCGGGCATCCACATTGAGCATATTGAGCGCGGCATCCGCGGTGGCCGAATCCACAGAGCCATTGCCCTTAACATCGGCATAATCGCGGACGCGGCGGAGCAGGCGGTTTGCAATCCGCGGGGTGCCGCGGGCGCGCCGCGCCACCTCCAGGGCTCCCCCCTCATCCATATCCACCCCCATAAGGCCCGCGGAGCGGCGCACGATGCTGGTGAGGTCTTTCACGTTATAGAATTCAAGGCGTTGAACTATGCCGAAGCGATCGCGCAGGGGGGAGGTGAGCAAGCCTGCCCTGGTTGTGGCGCCCACCAGGGTGAAAGGTGGCAAATCCAGTTTGATTGAGCGTGCCGCAGGCCCTTCACCAATCATGATATCCAGCTGGTAGTCCTCCATCGCCGGATACAGGACTTCCTCCACATGTGGGCTCAGGCGGT
Source organism: Microbulbifer variabilis ATCC 700307 (assembly GCF_000380565.1). Classification (GTDB taxonomy): domain Bacteria; phylum Pseudomonadota; class Gammaproteobacteria; order Pseudomonadales; family Cellvibrionaceae; genus Microbulbifer; species Microbulbifer variabilis. The sequence goes on along the minus strand of NZ_AQYJ01000022.1, from coordinate 119,351 downwards.
GAATCTCATCGATAAACAACACATCACCCGGCTCTAAATTGGTCATCAAGGCGGCCAGGTCGCCCGCCTTTTCCAGCACGGGCCCGGAAGTGGTCTTGATAGCCACTCCCATCTCCGCAGAAATAATATTCGCAAGGGTCGTTTTACCCAGGCCGGGCGGGCCAAACACCAGAGTGTGGTCCAGGGCCTCTTTGCGCAGTTTGGCGGCCTGGATAAAGATCTCCATCTGTTCACGCACCACCGGCTGACCCACATAGTCCGACAGAGTCTTGGGGCGCACAGCGCGGTCATACTGCTCTTCGTGGCCTGCAGGGCCTACCGGATCTGGTGCTACCAGGCGATCAGCTTCTATCATCGCAACAACTCCAGGGCACTCAATTTACGCGGGCGCCATGCCCTTCAGGGCCAAGCGAATCAAGGTAGCACTATCTGCATCAGGCTGCTCCTTGCTGGCGCGGGCAACCATTTTACTGGCTTCAGTTGGCTTGTAGCCCAATGCCGCCAGGGCACTTTCAGCCTCTCCGGCATGATCTGCCCTGGGGCTGGCAGTCGCGGCTATCAAGGGGATATCGTTGGCATCACCAAAGTCCGGGGTCAACTTATCCCGCAGCTCCACTATCAAACGCTCAGCAGTCTTCTTACCCACACCAGGCACTTTTACCAGAGCTGCAACATTGTCTTCTGCAACACAGCGCGCCAACGCCGCACCGTCGAGTCCAGACAGAATTGCCAGTGCCATTTTGGGTCCAACACCACTTACCTTTATCAGGGTCCGAAAAAGCTTACGATCGGCATCACGGATAAAGCCATACAACTGCTGGGCAGTCTCTGAAACGGCCAAATGGGTGTGCAACTGCACCTGCTGACCCAGGGCCGGGAGCTCAAAGATAGTGGTCATGGGAGCGAGCACTTCGTAGCCAACTCCCTGCACATCCACCAATAGCAGCGGCGGCTGCACTGCGGCCAGAGAGCCGCTCAATCGTCCAATCATGTGTTATTCCAAATTTGTTATACCTGCCCCAACGAAAGAGGGAGAGCGGCAGGAGCCATTCACATACTGAGACGCCCGCGACGGAAGCGACTGCGCGCCCCCCCATCTCCAGCGGTAAATGCCAATGTCTGCTCTGTATGCATATGACACAGCGCCACCGCGAGCGCATCAGCGGCATCCTCCTGGGGCGCCGCTGGCAGCGACAGCAGGGTTTTTACCATATGCTGAACTTGCAATTTATCTGCACCGCCATTGCCCACCACCGCCTGTTTGACCTTGCGCGCTTCATACTCGGCAACCTCGAGGCCGCTATTGGTCCCAGCCACAATAGCGGCACCACGGGCTTGCCCCAGTTTTAGGGCGGAGCCTGCACTCTTGGACATAAATACGTTTTCAATTGCCATCTGTGCAGGCTGGTATTGCTGTGCAATCTGGCACACCGCATCGAAAATCAGCTTGAGGCGTTCCGGCAGAGGTCCCTCGGGAATACGAATAACCCCACTAGCCACATAGCGAGCCTTACCCCGCTCCACATCGATAATTCCATAGCCCGTTTTACGCGAGCCGGGGTCAATACCTAAGATTCGGGTCAAGAGGCAGCTCCCCAGGTATCTGTATGTTTATATAGTGGTGGGAGTGTCCCAAGGTGAGATGAAAGCGTCAAGGGAGAGCTTGCGAGGAGCGTATCGAAAATCTCATGGGGCAAGGCAGGACGCTCCCTGCCCTGCAGTGAGCGGGAGTTAGTCCAACTCTTCCATGACCTCTGCAGGAATATCCGCATTGGTGTAAACGTTTTGCACATCATCGAGATCCTCCAGCATCTCGACCAGCGCCAGCACCTTCTCCGCACCTTCTTTATCCAGGGGAACTGTGGTGGAGGGGATCATCGCAATCTCGGCACTATCCGGAGTAAAACCAGCTTCTACCAGCGCGTCTTTTACTGTCAGGTAGTCCTGGAATTCAGTGGTAACTTCAACGCTGCCATCGTCATTGGTCTCGATATCTTCAGCACCCGCTTCCAGGGCCGCTTCCATCAGCGAATCCTCATCGACCCCAGTCTCGTAGAACATCTGACCTTTACGCGTGAACAGGTAACTTACCGAGCCATCTGTACCCAGGTTTCCACCGCGCTTGGAAAAAGCGTGGCGCACTTCGGCCACCGTACGGTTGCGGTTGTCGGTCAGGCACTCTACCAACACCGCTACACCACCAACACCGTACCCTTCGTATACAACCGCTTCGTAGTTTTCACCCTCAGCATTTCCGGCCCCGCGGGCGATCGCCTTATCGATGGTATCGCGCTTCATATTGGCGCCCAGAGCTTTATCAATGGTAGCCCTTAACGTCGGGTTATCATCTGGGTTCGGCCCCGCTTTCGCTGCAACCGTCAATTCGCGAATAATCTTGGTAAAAACCTTGCCCCGCTTGGCATCTTGGGCCGCTTTGCGGTGCTTGATATTGGCCCATTTACTATGTCCGGCCATTGTCGTCTCTCTTCAGTCTGTGCGTGGGATGGACCAGTAAGCGAAGCGAGTTGTCCATCTACACGATTTCGCGGGCTCGCTTCGCATAGCCCACCGGGGAAAATCAGCTGATTTGTTCTTCTTTCTGGCGCAGGCGGATGCTTAATTCACGCAGCTGCTTGGCGTCCACCGTTCCCGGTGCATCTGTCATCACACAGGCCGCACTCTGGGTTTTTGGGAAAGCGATCACATCGCGGATAGAGTCGCTGCCGGTCATTAGCATAACCAGACGATCCAAACCAAAGGCAAGGCCACCGTGGGGGGGCGCACCGTATTTAAGCGCATCTAACAGGAAGCCAAATTTCTCGCGCTGCTCTTCCTCATCAATGCCGAGAATGCGGAATACCGCCTGCTGCATCTCTTGATCATGGATACGTACAGAGCCACCACCCAGCTCAGTGCCATTTAGCACCATATCGTAAGCGCGCGACAAAGCTTCGAGCGGATTTTTCTCCAACTCTTCCGGGCTGCAAGAGGGCGCAGTAAACGGGTGGTGCAATGCGGTGAGGCTACCGTCATCATTTTCCTCAAACATCGGGAAGGCCACCACCCATAAGGGAGCCCACTCGCTGGTATAGAGATCCAGGTCTTCACCCAGCTTGCAGCGCAATGCACCCAGGGCTTCAGAAACCACCTTAGCCGTATCCGCTCCGAAGAAAATAATATCTCCATCTTGCGCCTGCAAACGGTCGAGGATTGCCGCGCGTGTTTCCAGGGGCAGGAATTTAACAATTGGAGACTGCAGACCGTTTTCAAGGTCAGCGCGATCGTTGACTTTCACATAGGCCAACCCCTTAGCGCCATAGATGCCGACAAACTTACCGTAGTCATCGATCTGCTTGCGGGTCAGCTTATCGCAGCCACCAGGTACTTTGATCGCAGCCACACGGCCCTTAGGATCATTAGCCGGTCCGGAAAATACCTTGAAATCCACTTCGGTCATCAGGTCTTTAATTTCTACCATTTCCAGCGGAATACGCAGATCCGGCTTGTCGGAACCGTAGCGCAACATGGCCTGATAGTGGGTCATGCGGGGGAACTCGCCCAATTCAATGCCCTTCAATTCCTTAAACAGCTTGCGGACCATACCTTCGGTGATCGCCATGATCTCTTCCTCGTCGAGGAAGGAAGTCTCGATATCGATCTGGGTAAATTCCGGCTGGCGGTCCGCACGCAGGTCCTCGTCTCGGAAACACTTGGCTATCTGGTAGTAGCGGTCAAAGCCGGAAACCATCAACAACTGCTTAAACAGCTGTGGAGACTGCGGCAGGGCGAAGAATTTACCTTCGTGGGTCCGGCTTGGGACCAGATAATCCCTCGCGCCTTCCGGGGTGGCACGGGTCAGGATTGGAGTTTCAATATCGAGGAAGCCGTGTTCATCCAGGTAATTGCGGATAGCAGTGGTCAACTTGGAGCGGAAATACAGATTGCTCTGCATCTCATTGCGGCGCAGATCCAGGTAACGGTACTTAAGACGTACGTCCTCACCTACTTCGGTATGCTCATCCAACTGGAAAGGTACGGTTTCCGCTGCATTGAGAATTTCCAGCTCGGTGCCATATACCTCGACTTCACCTGTATCCATATTTGGATTCAATGCCTCTGGAGCGCGGGCACGCACACGCCCAGTGACCTTAAGCACATATTCACTGCGCACGCGGTCGGCCATTTCGAAATGCTCGGCAGCATCCGGATCAAATACTACTTGAACAATACCCTCGCGATCGCGCAGGTCGATGAAGATCACACCGCCGTGATCTCGACGGCGATCGACCCAGCCACAGAGGGTTACTACACGGTCTATATCCGCGGAACGAAGGACGCCACAGTAGTCGCTGCGCATGGATGAAAATTCCCGTTATCGATAGGTGAAAAGTTTAAGTAGAGAGTACACCGCGCGGGCAAACCCGCACAGCGGATCTAGGCCGTCTTTGCCGCCGGCTTAGCGGGCTTGTCGCCCTTGGCATTACCATTATTGGCTGCGCCACCGGCAAGGTTTTTCTTATTACCGGTTTTAAAGTCAGTCTCATACCAACCGCCGCCCTTCAGGCGGAATCCAGCCGCGGAAACTTTCTTACGCAGCTCTGCCTGTTCACAGGCTGGACAGTCTTTGAGCGGGTCATCGCTCATGCGCTGCAGGGCCTCCATTTCATGGCCGCAGGCATTGCACTGGTATTCATAGATCGGCATTACTCAGTACCTGGTGCTGTAAAAAGGGGGACAGAGTATACATGAGCCCCCCAAAGGGAAGAAGCTGCCCCCACCTTTTGGCCTGTCGAGAGGGGTTTCAGAGTCACAAAAAGGCTAAAAACTATAGAAAAAGCACTATTTTTCCAGTATTTCCCCGTGCGGCCGAACAAAAACTATATATACTTCCCTCCATCACCCGCTGAGACCGCCGTTTTTTGGATGCAGCGCAGCGGGAGACCAAACACACTTTTACCGGATACATACCAAACAACAAAAGAAGGAAGTAAGCCATGGCTGTTACCAGGAAAGCTGCTACTAAAACAGCTGCTGCCAAAAAGGCTCCAGCTAAGAAAGCCGCACCGGCCAAAAAAGTAAAGGCAATCAAGGAAAAGTACACTAAAACCCAGGTCCTGAACCAAATTGCGGAAAACACTGAGCTGTCCCGCAAACAGGTTCAGTCTGTTCTGGATGAGCTGAGCGATATCATCGAAGGTCACATCAAGAAGCGCGCTATTGGCGAGTTCGCTCTGCCTGGCCTGATGAAAATCACCACCGTGAAGAAGCCGGCCAAGAAGGCTCGCAAGGGTATCAACCCGTTCACTGGTGAAGAGACCACCTTTAAGGCCAAGCCGGCCAGCATTCAGGTGAAAGTTCGTCCGCTGAAGAAGCTGAAAGAAATGGCGGAGTCCTAAGACATCCCTCTTCCTCAGTAAAAAACCCCGCTCATGCGGGGTTTTTTACTGATGTACTCGGAAAACGCCCTTTCCTACTTAATTTGGCTTACATAGGATATGAGCCAGTTAGAGCTCACTGCCCCCCCAATCTTAATAACCAGACCAGAACCAAGCGGCAATATTTATTGCGCGATGAATAGCGTAAAATAGCCAGCTTACTGATAATTGAGCCCAACAGATTCCTATGCGCGCATCCCGTTATCTCATTGCAACCCAAAAAGAAACCCCAAACGACGCGGTGGTAATTAGCCATCAACTAATGTTGCGCGCGGGTATGATCCGTCGCCTGTCATCCGGCCTGTACACCTGGTTACCCACAGGGTTGCGCGTGCTGCGTAAGGTGGAGCGTATTGTACGCGAGGAAATGGACCGAGCCGGAGCACTGGAAGTACTAATGCCCGTGGTACAACCGGCAGAACTTTGGGAAGAATCCGGCCGCTGGCAGCAGTATGGCCCTGAGCTGCTGCGAATCCAGGACCGCCACAATAATCACTTCTGCCTGGGCCCAACCCACGAAGAAGTGATCACCGATTTGATCCGCAACGAGATCAACAGCTATAAACAACTACCGGCGAGTTTCTACCAGGTACAAACCAAATTCCGCGACGAAATTCGCCCCCGTTTTGGTGTAATGCGCGCACGCGAGTTCACCATGAAAGACGCCTACTCCTTCCATATCGATGCGGACTCCCTGCAGGAAACCTACGACATAATGCACAATGCCTATTGTCGTATTTTTGACCGCATTGGCCTGGACTACCGTCCAGTACTGGCGGATACCGGCTCTATCGGAGGCTCCAGTTCCCACGAGTTCCACGTTCTGGCACAAAGTGGTGAAGATGATATCGCCTTCTCCACAGAGTCCCGTTACGCAGCCAACGTAGAGCTGGCTGAAGCTGTAGCCCCTGCCGGTGAGCGTGCCGCACCCAGTGGGGATATGCAGGAAGTGCACACCCCAGGGCAGAAAACCATCGCCGATGTCAGCGAATTCCTGAAGAGCGACCCTGCCCACTCGGTGAAAACTCTCATTGTGATGGGCGAATGCGAAGAAGGGGAAACCGCACCACTGGTCGCGCTGGTCCTCCGCGGCGACCACGAGTTAAATGAACTAAAAGCGGAAAAGCTGGCCGGTATCGCAAGCCCGCTTGAGTTCGCACCAGAGCAACGTATCGCTGACGAGCTGGGCTGCAATATCGGTTCTCTGGGCCCAGTGGGCATGAAGATCGAGATGGTTGTGGATAGATCAGCAGCGCACTTGGCAGATTTCATCTGTGGTGCTAACCGCGACGATTACCACTATACCGGCGTGAACTGGGGTCGCGATGTAGAGCTCGGCCGTATTGCCGATCTGCGCAATGTGGTTCCCGGCGATATCAGCCCTGATGGACAGGGAACCCTGGAAATCAAACGCGGCATTGAAGTAGGCCATATCTTCCAGCTGGGTGACAAATACAGCCGCGCAATGAATGCCACTGTACTCGACGAAAACGGTAAGGAACAGGTAATGCCGATGGGCTGTTACGGCATCGGTGTTTCCCGTATCGTAGCGGCAGCGATCGAACAGAATCACGACGATTCCGGCATTCTGTGGCCAGATGCAATCGCTCCGTTCCAGCTGGCGATCGTGCCTATCAATATGCACAAAAGCGAAGTGGTGCGGGAGAAGTGCGACCACCTGTACGAATCCCTGCGCAACAAAGGCATCGATGTATTGCTGATGGATGAGCCAAAGGCACGACTTGGCGCCATGCTTGCAGATGTCGAGTTGATCGGTATCCCACACCGTATCGTAATCGGCGACCGCGGTCTGGAAAAAGGTGTGGTGGAGTACAAAGGGCGCGGCGATGCTGAAAGCCAGGAGTTTGCTGTCTTCCAGCTGGAAGAAGTCTTACTGGATAAAATCAGCCACTAATCCACAACCCGCCATCCCGGCTCCTTAGCGGGCCGGGTATCCTGCCAATACTCCGCGATAAAGTAGATTTGCGTTACAGGTCCGCAAAAAGGCACTGCCCATTTTGCCAGGATTTCGTAAAATCCAAGCCATGATAAAAAAAGCTATCACCACAATATGGTTATGCTTGGCTTGGTGTGGCGCCCAATCCCAGAGCATCTCCAATGAAGTCGATCCCGAGTTGCGCCTCGCCCTGAGAGAAGCCATCAGCCAGGCAGACAGTTTTGTCGATCGCTTCGATGCAGAAGTGTGGCTGATGTCAAAATCCCAGCCTCTATCCCGCTATATCAAAGACCCTAAAAGACGGATGCATGTGCTGAAAGCGGTGCACCGCGAAGCGACGCGTGCGGGACTACGACCGGAGATTGTCCTCGCCGTAATCCAGATCGAGAGCGCCTTCAATCCCTATGCGGTATCCCGAGTAGGTGCCCAGGGTATGATGCAGGTGATGCCATTCTGGAAAAAGGAAATCGGGCGTCCGGATGACAACCTGATCGATATGGATACCAATCTGCGCTATGGCTGCACAATCCTCAAGCACTATATTAAGAAAGCCAAGGGTAACTTGGCCAATGCCCTCGCTTATTACAATGGCAGCTATGGCCGCCACAGCTATAGCAGCAAAGTCCTGGATGCCTGGGCTAACCGCTGGAGGTAAGCCATGACCGCCGGTTATTTATTTTTCTCTGGCGGGGCCTGCGCTTTACTGTTGCTGGCGGCTGCCAAAGTATCCATTAACCACTACCAGCTCGCTGCAGGTCGGTGGCTGATTCTGGTCCTGCTAGGCGTAATTTGCTACCTGCTACTACCGACACTGCCCGCGCTTAGTGGCACCGTTGCCATGCTTGTTCATATGCCTGTGATTCTGGTGCCTGCCGCCTTTTGGCTTTTTACACATTTGCTATGCCGAGAGGAGGAATCCTTCCCACATTGGGGCTGGCTCCCGATTTCCCTCTCCATCATCTTCAGCGTCATGGCAAATCACGCACCAATTTCAGTGAGCGCCAACGCACAGGAAATTTTCTTTAATCTATCCCAATTCCTGCGCCTCGCCCTGATTGGCTTGGGAGTGTTGACACTGTTAGGGCAATTCCAATCCGACCTTGTGGAAGAGCGCCGCCGCCTGCGCGCAATCCTGTTAATTGTAGTTGGCGCTTATATGTTTATTGTGATCAGTGCCGAGTCTTTGTTTGCTTACCGACCTGTGCCGAATGGTGTACCGACCCTACACGCACTGTTAGCCAGCCTTTTATCGCTGGCAGCTTGTTTATGGCTGCTGGCACTAGCACCCAGCGCCTTGGGGGAGTCCCTTTCACAAGTACCAGTAGAATCCCCAGAGGAAGAGGCACCACCACCAGAACCAGTGCCAAGTCTGGATGAACAGCAGCAGGCACAGCTGGTAAAACTGCAGGAGCATATGGAAAACGGCGGCTACCGTCACACGGGTCTTACTATTCGGGAGCTGGCAGAGCAACTGGATACTCGCGAACACCTGCTGCGCACTCTGATTAATCGCCATCTCGGTTATCGGAATTTTAATGAGTATCTAAATCAGTTCCGTATTGATGAAGCCAGCGCCCGCCTTGCAGACCCTGAACAGGCGCACCTTCCGGTACTGACTATCGCCCTGGATATCGGCTACCGCTCACTCAGCCCCTTTAATGCTGCCTTCAAGCGCCGCCATAATTTGACTCCCACCGAGTACCGTCGCGAGAAGCTGCCCGCCTGATTGGGCAGCCGTTCGGAATCCGTCAGCATTTTTTCATTTTCCGCAAGCCTCTATTAAAAAACGTCCCCAGACTGGAAACTCCACCGCACGCGCTGCCCCAATCCTACCGGGAAAACAGCGACTCCATTTCCAATACAATATTGATGGTGAGAGTATGGATTTTCTAATGGACGTGAGTCACTACGGAGCCACTCACTTTAAATTAACCCTATTTCGCTATGTGCTGGCGGCTTCGGTAATGAGTATCTGTGCAGGCTGGCTATTTCGCGCTTGGATGAACCGGCGCCGAATTCAAGAACGCCGAGCCAACTGGGGGGACATTCGACGAGAAGTCAGCTACTCAATGCTGACCGTTTGTATTTTCACTCTTTTCGGTATCACTATTAATCTGCTGCAGGATATGGGCATTGCCAAGCTTTACTGGCAGTGGAGTGATTACCCTATGTGGTGGAACCTGATCAGCCTGCCTGTAGTTATCCTTTTACATGACGCCTACTTTTACTGGACCCACAGGGCCATGCACCACCCAAGGGTGTTTAAACACTTCCACCGTCTGCACCATATGTCGCGGACTCCCACACCCTGGACGGCTTACAGTTTTTCAATCGGGGAAATTTTTGTTAATGGGCTCTTCTCCCCCCTGATTGCACTAACAATACCCCTACACCCAACTATCTGGCTCAGTTTCCTGTTTGTAATGATTTTCCGTAACTCCATGCTACATACCGGCCGCGAATTTCACCCACGCAGCTGGGTGGATGGTCCGCTGGACAATATGACTACAACCACCCACCACGACCTTCACCACCAGCGATTCCAGGGTAATTATGGCTTCTACTTCACTTGGTGGGACCGGTTGATGGGTACTGAATTCAAAGACTACAAGAAAGTTTTCCGCCAAGCGGTAGACGGGGAGCTCCATGGTGAAAAGCTGCCTCAAGCCCATGGGACGGCACCAACTCCAGATAGGGAGGACGGAGAAAAAATTATCGCATAGGGCGTTCGGTCGGACCTGTGGCATTCAACTGATATTCACAGGTCCGGATCCCGAATGCTCATCCTCCCAAATACAGCGTGAGTGGCAGTGATACCAAGCTGATAAAGGCTGTCGCCACCACCATAGCTGAGGCAACCGCACCATCACATCCATAACGTTTAGCCAGGACAGCAGCAATCGCACCAGAGGGCATAGCAGACTGTAAAACCAGTAACTCCCGCTCCAGGTGTGGCAGCTCAAAAGACAGCGCCAGAACCCAGGCAAGAAGAGGCTCTGCCGCTAACTTCAAAAGCACAGCAACAGTAATCAGACCCGCCAGTTCACGCACCGCAATTGGACGCAATGCCAAACCGATACTGAATGCCACCAGTACAATCAGGGACCGACCCGAAACTCGCAAAATATCTTCAAATAGTTGAACAAAGACATTTCCCTGAGGCAAGCTAATAAGAGAAATAACAGTTCCTAGGATCATGGCAATGAAAATTGGCGATGTAAAAAAAGGCCTGCAGGCTTCCCACAGACTTTCCCTTTTTCCCTCATCCCTGCCGAAGTAAATAGCTACGGCAACACCAAAAGTAAACACGGATAATAAGGCGCCATATTCCCCTATCAGTACACTATCTCTCATTACCAGTGGATTATTGTTAAAAACCCGCCGGATCAACGATAGTCCCAAGGTGGATGAGCCGCCAAACCCAGCCACCAATACAATAGAGCCAAGTGTCTTGCGACCTAATCCCATCATTTTTCCGATGAGCCACGCGGGCACCATAATACCGATGCTAACCACGAACAAAATTGCAGCCGGTATTAACGCCTGAGAGGAAAAAGGAACCTTACTCAAACTGAGTAGGATGACTGCGGGCAGTGCAAAATCCGTCGTTAGGCGCCCAAAAACGCCCTGCTCCTCTTCGAGAATCACCCGGTGCTTACGCAACCAGATTGCCGAGGCACAGAGAGCAACCAGGATAACCAAGGCTTCAACCAAGCTTTGGAACTGTGACATTTCACCCACCAATCAGAGGCCACACAGGGCCACTGCGCAACAATTTTTCAATTGATAAAAAAGACACAGCAGGCCAGGGCTGAAAGCCCTCGCCAGGCTTTTTGGCAATAATTAATACAAGGAAAATTATTGGATGGGAAAAGAATAAGTCATTTATCAATAAGCGAAAGCTTTAGAGGTACAACTTGAATTGGAAAACTCTCATTTAGTGTCCATGTTGCAACGGCAACCAGCGAGATTCTCGATAACAGAAAAGTCCCCAGACCACCATCAATATTTCCAGGGCCAAAAACAACAAGTTGCGCTCGTCAAAGCTGCCGGTTGCCAGCATGCCAAAAAGTCTACCCATGGCGAACCCAATATAAGAAATCGACAAAGCCGCATAGGCTGCCCGGCGGTGTGGCCGCATTGCCAGAGCAATTAAGAGAATTACGGCAATTGCCAGCATAAAGCCACCATAAGTAGCAAGAAACTCTGGCACAGCTGCAGGGGAAATGAATGACAGGCCAACTGCTGCAGCGAAAGCCTCTGGATTAAACAGAGCTCCCAGACCGATAGACGCAAAAATCAACAAGTTGAGAGTTAAATAGACTCTACCCAAATATTTCAACTGCAACTCCCCTCCACCAGCGGTGATCTAACGTCTAGGAAGGCTCGCAAAACCGCAAGCCTTCCCGAAAGCCTTCCTCAAGTATATATGAGGCCCAAGCCGCCACTCTTTCTAATAGGTCACCATTCCTTGGTAAATTGGCCGGCAGGGAAAGCTTTTTCTTTCTGGCAAAACACTTACCGCCTTCCATACTTACCGGTCGCCACTTCATTCCCACCAGTTACTTCAAACAGGTCCCGAGTATGAGAGCACTAATCAAAGAGCCGCTCACTCATATGTTAATCATCGGCGGTGCACTGTTTATCCTTGATACGCTTGTACAAGAACAATCGGTGGACCGCAACAAAATTGTCATAACTGAGGACCGTATTGAGCACCTTTCCGCAGTATTTTCCCGTCGCTGGCAACGGGCACCCTCTCCTGTTGAGGTACAGCAGCTTGTGGAAACTTATGTGCGAGAAGAAATATTGTACCGTGAGGCGCTGAACCTCGGTCTGGATCACAATGACACCGTGATCCGGCGACGTTTACGTATGAAGATAGAACTTGCCGCCAGGGATATTGCCGACAACTTTGAGCCGGCGGAAAGCACGCTGCAGCAATACATGGAGCAAAATGGGAAAGACTACCAGCGCCAAGCCCACTTCAGCTTCCGACAACTCTATTTTCAAACCAGTAATAGCCAGGAGGATATTAAAAAAGTCCTCATCCGGCTTAACCAGGGCCTGGAAGACGCCTCTGCCGGAGACAGTAGCCTATTGCCCAATCAGATAAACAATAAGAGCAGCACGCGTATTGATCAGCTATTTGGCCCCGGCTTTTCCAGCCAACTTACTAAATCATCGCAGGGAAACTGGTTTGGACCACTGAAGTCCGCTTATGGCTGGCACCTGGTTTTCGTAGATGATTATGAACCCAGCAGCGCAGCCAAGTTTTCAGAAGTGCGGACTCAGGTGCTGCGTGATTGGCAATTAAACAGGCGAAAAGCACAACTGGAACAGCAATATCAGCAGTACCGAGAAAATTACACAGTACGTATTGACGCACCATCCCTCTGAAATTGCCACACTATAGCAGGACGAAAAAGATGCACTATAAAAGCTGGGCAAAAATATACTTATTAGTGCTGTGTATAGCTGCTCTCTCACTCCCTACCACCGCCCATGAGTTACGATCCGCCTATCTCCAAATTGAACAGATAGACTCACGGCGATTTGATGTTATGTGGCGAGTGCCCGCGCGCGGAGAATTACGGCTGTCTCTGGATGTACATCTGGGCCTGGGTTCTACTGTACTTGGCCCAGCCAGTGGTGGCTTCCAAAACGGATTTTATACAGAGCGCTGGCAGATATATCACCCCAATGCGCTTTCACAACTGCCCATCTCCATTGATGGGCTGGAACACACCCTCACCGACGTACTTGTACGGATTGCCTGGCTAGATGGGAATGAAATATTCCAACGACTGATGCCCGAGCGCACTGGCTTTACTGTCGGCAAAAAGGAATCCCATGATCAAGTTACCATCACCTATTTCAAGCTCGGCCTGGAACACATTCTACTCGGCATAGATCACCTCTTGTTTGTCCTGGCCCTGATGTTGCTCTGCAGTGGCTGGCAGCAGCTACTGCTTGCCCTCACCGGTTTCACCCTAGCTCACAGCATAACCCTGGGCGCCACCACCCTGGGGCATTTATCCCTGCCACAAGCCCCTGTCGAAGTAATCATCGCTCTCAGCATTGTCTTTATAGCCCGAGAAATATTGGCCAAGGGTCATGGTTACAGCAGCCTGACAACGCGCCTGCCATGGCTTGTGGCCTTCGCCTTCGGTTTGCTGCATGGCCTCGGCTTTGCCGGTGCTCTGGCGGATATTGGGCTACCGCAAAGCTCTATCCCCCTGGCACTTCTCAGTTTCAACCTGGGTGTGGAAGCTGGACAAATACTGTTTGTCGCCATCACTGCCACTCTATTCATAGGGTTTTGTCACATACTCAGGCTGCTCCATCAACGATACATCCCAGGGCAGCAGGTGCCTGAAAAGAAGTGGGAAAGGGGCAATATAACAGTCTGGATAGCAACACCAATTGCCTACTCGATCGGCGCAGTCGCCTGCTGGTGGTGTCTGGATAGAACTCTATCGCTACTAATCTAGCCCTTGGCTCCAGTGGTAGGGCTATTCAGCCCCACCACCTGCGGTTTTGGCTCAGTCCTGAAACAGCAGCTCCAGGGGATAGCCAGTGAAAGGTTTGGTTTTTTCAATGACTAAGTGCGAGGTCATACGTGAGATCGCAGCTTCCTCGTTGGCCAGCAGCTGCTCAGAGACCCGATTGAAGTCCGCCGCATCAGGGCAAACGAAACGCAACATATAGTCAAACTCACCAGACATCTTCACACAGGATACTATCTGAGGGATGTCATTGATAATCCGCCGGAAATTTTCACTGGTACGCGCATCCTGGCGCTTAAGGGCCACGTTTACATAAAACTCTGCATGGCGCACCTTATCCAAGTTAATCTCGGCAAGGAATTCGCGGATGTAGCGCTCACTGGTCAGGCGCTTAACCCGAGCCAGGCAGGCACTCTCCGACAGACCAATCTGTTCACTCAAATTCAGGTTGCTAATACGGGCGTTGGTTTGCAGCGCCTGCAAAATACGCAAATTATGCCGGTCAATTTTCACAGAACTGATTTCTTTTGAATCTGAAAGGGGGCAAGGATAGCGGTATTCGCTGAAGGCTGAAACATTACAGCCTCCACAGCGGCAAAAGCCACCGCCTCAACACTTTAGTCTGAGGCGACCTCTTTCGCTCTTCGGCTCAGCCGGCCTGGCGATTTCCACTGGTGACAAACTGCTCGATACGATCCAACGCTCGGGACAGTTCAGCTTCATCCGCGGCAAGGGTAAGGCGAACATGGTTCACTGCACTCTCACCAAAAGGTGCGCCAGGTAGCACGGATACCCGCTCAGCATCCAGCAGGGCCTCGGCAAACTCCTGCCCAGAGGTAGCGACTTCAGACACGTTCACCATAACAAACATTCCCGCCTCTGGGCTGTAGCAGCTAAGGCCAGGTATTTTGCCAATGCGTTCGACAATTAAGTCGCGGCGGCGCTCGTAAGCATCCCGCATCTGTTTGACGAAATAGGAATCGAACTCCAGGGCGAAAGCCGCTGCTTCCTGGATAAACTGTGGGCAACCGAAAATAGTAGCACCTGCAAACTCCGCCAGCCGATCAACCAACGGACCACGAGCTACTGCCCAGCCAAGGCGCCATCCACTCATGGCATGGGATTTAGATAGGCCGTCAATGACCACAATGTTATCCAGCTCTTCAGCGGCCGTGCGTAGGGAAGTATGACGGCGAGCGAACGTAATCATGGAATACATCTCATCGCACACCAACCAGACATTGCGCTGGCGACAGTATGCCGCCAGTTCATGTAACTGCTCTGGGGTTGCCATGGCGCCAGTGGGGTTTACCGGGGTATTGATCATTACCACCCGGGTCTCTTCACCAATAGCTGCCTTGATTGCTTCCACATCGAAAGCAAAATCTTTCTCTGCAGGGCAAGCCACCCGCTTAACAGAGAGCCTGAGACCGTCGCAAATTGGCACATAACCAATATACATCGGCTCGGGAATCACTATCTCCTCACCAGGATTCAGAAGGCAGGAAAGCACTGCGTAGATAGCGTTGGTTCCACCTGGAAACACTACGACATCATCGGGGTTGCAGGGGTGTTGAGATACCTTACTCTCGATATCGGCAATAGCGCGGCGCAACATAGGCTCCCCCGCGGCGGGAGAGTAATGGGTACGTCCCACGCCAAGCCTGGCACGGGCAAAATCCAGTATGGGCTCCGGGGTGTCGAAGTTTGGATCACCCACACACAGAAATATGACGTCCTCCCCCTTGTCAGCCAGGCCATGGGCCCGGTCACTGACGGCCCATACATTAGAATCCTCGCTGTTCAGAGCCTGACTTTGCAGGCTGAATCGGGGAGTAAAATCTGTCACGTTCTTCACTATTTATCTGCCATTTATGCCCGATACGGTAACAACCGTCAGGGTAATTGATGGCTATAAATCAGGGCTGATTTCGCATTAGGCAGAATTTTGCAGGGGCATTACCGCAGAAAATTCTGTGAGTATCCGTCTCTCTCGATTTGCGACCGGGGAGTGGGTTCTGGTCGGCAAAGAGATACCAGAGAGAGAGTTAAAGGGGAGGAGTTAAAGCAGGTAATCAGATAATGCTATCAAGCACCTGAATATGACCAATTGGTCTGGATAATTCAGCAGCAACCTGATCAGATAGGCAAAATTCATTTTAGGCCCGGTAAGAGTCAACCTGTTACCAAGGTGCACAAACCTGTTTTCTATTGGCGCCTATTTCTGCAACCGAGACTAGGAAGATCTGTCATAACCTTTTAAGGTTTACAATCGCCGATAATTTTCAGTTGCCATTCTGAACTGGACATTCAGGGACAAATAAAAAAGAGCTTGGACCAAATGAACAGATGTCTGGCTAAATCGCTATTACATATCGCAAGTTTAGCCTTCTCCACGTCTTTACCAAAAGAGCAAAAAGACACTTTAATTAGTGCGCTTAACTTGGAAATGTCCAGCTGTTACATCCTACAGGAAACATTCCTGCAATTCACAAAAGTCTACAGAGGGCTTCCCAATCTAAAGAGACACAAGCAGAAGATACCGATTTCATCATCTTTACTCTCAGGAATAATTGTGGCGGTGATGGAAATATGGGCCAGCCGATTGGCAGCTGCTTATTGATATGCCTACACACTTGAACAGCATTTATTGGAAAGCTTCCAATAAAACATCAGAACTCTGAACTTCCGATAATATTAACGGCGAAAGAAGATCTGATACTCCTATTTTTTTAGGGCCAGCAAAAACACATTCTCTAGTACAAAAGCATTTGCTTACTACCAAAAACACTTAAAGAGAGCCACTCTACTTGGTGAGATTACCAAAGGAAAAGCTAATCCCTGACAATTCTTTCCACTGGATGCATCGTTTAAGATAACTATTCCTATTGCCGAGTCAGTAAACCCTGTCCCTATAAGCAATTGAGAGCGTGTTTGGGCGCTATTCAAACATCAAAGGAAGTAGTCAGTGAAGCTAAATAACGAAATAAAGCACATTGGTATTGTGGGATGCTCCGCTGAGGGAGCAGCGCTTTGCTACAAGACAATTTGCAATGAGAGCGCCAAGTATCTTGGGAAACACGCCCATCCTGAGGTTTCCATGCACACCCACTCCCTGGCAAGTTATGTACAGTACCTGGAGTCAAATAATTTCGAGGGTATCGGCGACCTGATGCTCTCTTCCGCAAAGAAACTCAAAGCTCAAGGGGCTGATCTACTAATTTGCCCTGACAATACCATCCATCAAGCATTCAATTATATAAGCTCAAAGTCTCCACTGCCTTGGCTCCATATCGTTGACTGTGTAGTTGATTCAGCACTGTCAAAGGGCTACACAAATCTAGGCATACTTGGGACCCAGTGGCTTGTGGAGAGTGATGTATATCCGGAAAAAATTGAGGCGGCAAATATAAGCTGGCAGCGCCCACCACAAAGAACAATTGAAAAAGTCGGCCACTTAATTATGTATGAACTGGTCAACGGGATTTTTAAACCAGACACCATTCAATATTTTCAGGATATCATAAGGCAATTCGGGGAAGTGGGATGCGATGCTGTAGTCCTTGGCTGCACGGAAATACCATTGATAATTAACGATAGTAATTCACCCATTCCAACGTTAAACTCCAATCGATTATTGGCAGAGGCAGCTATGGCAGAAGCGATATTGATGCGGTCAAAATAGCAATCATTAATATATACAAAAGCACCAAGTATCTGTTATCTAGAGAATATCCGCAGTGACCTCCCCTTTATCTTCCATTACCTTTCTCTTTTTTATCCTAATTTCGTTTACAGCCAATGCCAATATTTATAAGTGGGCCGATAAAAATCGGCCAAGTACATTTTAGTGATAAGAAAAATGAAAATGTAAAACAAGAAATAATCAATTCTAAAAAGTACATATCAGACTGATCTCCGTTCAAAATCACCGGTGAAACGTTAAATACCTAGATAAGCAAACAAGAGCTAGGACGTTTCGTACAACCAAACATGATGTTAGCCACGCTAACAAAAATACTATAACACCCTACTCTCCCTCCAGGCTAAATGAGGGATTAGCTGAACAGATGGAAACTATATCAAAAGTAAATAGACAGCTTAGAATCACTCGCCACAAGAAAAATTATAATTGGGTTAATCCGCCCGAACACAGATTAAAGCTAATGGATATCAATACATTCTTGAAGCTACCAAGCCAAAACTGGAGACATAAGTTGAGAAATGGGCAGGCACGCTTACATTCCCAAACAGGTCAATTTGTTTACTCTCTCTTCTCCACACCACCTGATAGAAGCTTTATCGATAGGTTAATACACAAGTTTGAACGCGGAGACCGCACATTCTTATACTACCATGTCGACGAGGTCTATATCGGAGGTATTAAAAACTGGAAATAAAATTGAAAAACTGGCTTAACAGCAAGACAATTGAGCATTTCGTTTTATAAAGTAAAAATGACTGAGCATATACAAATTTTGACTTCTAATAAATTAGTCCAAAAAACATATCTTACTTTTCGCCTCTATTTCACCTCTTTGAGAAGTGGCATTACGGTACTCGCCACTCCAATTAGGCAACACGGCTACCCTTTAAAGTACCATAAAATGGACATTACAGGAGGAAAACATAACAAGGCCTTATAGCTATACAACTTTTAACACCATATAGCTAAGAACTATATATCGAAGCAGCTTACCCAGGCCTACTAATATCAAAAACCACAACAAGCGCACCCGTAAAATACCAGCTACAACTGTCAATGGATCGCCAATAATTGGAACCCAGGAAAAGCAAAGTGAAAGTACCCCGTACTTCTTAAATCTTTGTTCTGCCTGATCAAATTCATTCTCGGTCATCTTAAGCCATTTCTTCGCAAGCCCCAAGCCAGCCCAGTACCCCAAGGCATAATTAATCAGAGAGCCTGCCACATTCCCAACAGTTGCTACAGCAATTAAAGAAATTGGTGATAGGCCACTTAATAATAATGCACTTAAAATAACCTCTGAACTTAAAGGTAAGATAGTTGCAGCCAAGAGTGCGGAAATAAAAAGACCTACAAACCCAAAATCAACCAAGCTGCCCATAAATTTCAAAGCTACCTTTATATCTGTCAAGTAATACAGAAGTCCTAAAGCAATAATCCACACCATATATGCTACTGCCTTAGAGGGCAACAAGATATTGTAGTATCAATTTATTATTCATCGGAAGAAAATGACAATCTAAAAAGTAGCTCTCTTTCTTTTTAAAGCCAATAAAGCTGGCTAGACATGAAAAAGCCCTGTTAAAAGATGGCAAAATCTGCTTTCAGGTTTAAAACCAGACTCTCCCCTGTTTTAATTAAGCCATCCCCTTTCACATCGACAACTTCATAAATTAAAAAATTCTCCAAAAAGGGGGAAGGGTAGTTACAATAGGGAGCCCGCCTTATAGCAAAGAAATAATTTCTGCTATATTCACATAAGTAATCATGACACAAATTGTCGAATATTCTAATCATAGAATCGAACAACGAGTTCAAAAAGCTTTTCTTATGGCAAGATAAATGAAAGTTTTACCCCAACTTAGCGAGGTAGCAGACCATGCCTAATGCCTTAATTGAAGAGAGAATATATTGCCCATATTGTGGTGAATCAATTACGGTATTGATCGACACCTCTGTAACCCCACAGCAATACACCGAAGACTGCCAAGTATGTTGCAATCCAATAGTTTTTCGCATAAATATTGATATGAATGGAGACTTATCAATCTCTACATATGATGAAGATGAAATATTTTGAACGTATCTTATTAACTGGAGCACATGATACTTACTAAAACACGTTAGCGGCCTTTACTTCAATTTCGAAAAAAGCTCAATCGCCCGTTTTCGTCCAGCTCCCACATCACAAATAACCTGCGGATAACCTGCAACAGGTGGTGGATCATGGATACCCTTGTCATCAAGAGAAGCTAACTCCGGCACAAATTTTCGGATAAACTCACCTTTGGGATCAAATTTCCGAGATTGACTATAAGGGTTGAATACACGGAAATAGGGTGCAGCATCAGTACCGGTGGATGCCGTCCACTGCCAACCGCCATTATTAGATGCAAAGTCAGCATCAATCAAGCGTTGCATAAAATACCGTTCACCCCAGCGCCAATCGATAAGCATATTTTTGCTTAAAAATGAAGCTACTATCATACGTAACCGGTTGTGCATCCATGCCGTTTCGTTCAGCTGTCGCATAGCCGCGTCGACAATAGGCACTCCAGTTTCACCTCGGCTCCAACGCTCAAATCTATCTTTATCATATGACCAGGGAATTTGATCAGTTTCCTCTCTGAATGGTTTTCCTTTACTCAGCCGAGGGAAATCCACCAATAAATGGGTATAAAACTCCCGCCAGATCAGCTCACTAATCCAGCAGGCGATACCATCTTGTCCACCTAACCAGTGTCCGTCATTGAGTTTTAGGGCCATTCCTACACACTGACGGATTGAGATAGCCCCACTATTTAAGTAGGGCGATAGCCGCGAGGTACTATCCAAGGCAGGAAAATCCCGTTTTGCCTGATATTTATTAACTATTTCACTAAATGCCTTCAGGCGTTTTTGCGCAGCTTTTTCCCCAGTCTTCCAGCCATTGACAACCCCCGAATTAAAGGCCTCAATTGAAAAATGTAATAACTTACCAGGTACTTTTTGATTCAGTTTTTCGCCCCCCTCCAGGGTCACCGACCTCGGCCATTGTGCTCTCTCATCAGTCAGGGGTATTTTTCGAGGGGCGGGCAAAGGCTTAACATCACTATCTGTACATCGTTCTATCAGTGCGCGCTTAAAAGGAGTAAAAACCCTGTAAGGATCTCCACTACCTGTCCTCACTGACCCCGGAGAAAAGAGCGTACGATCACTATAATAATTTACCTGAATACCACTTCTCTGTAGCTTTTCCCGCACAGCATTATCCCGGCGCTGTTCATTTAGGGGATATTCAGCATTGGCAAATAGCGCGTCTATTTTAAGGCGTCGGATAATTTTCTGCAGTGCCTGGGGAACTCCAGAAAATGTGGGCACCTCGAGAAAATACAGGGGGATATTTTTGGTTTGCAACTGGAGCTGTAGTTCGTAAAGGCAGCCCATACGAAAAGCCACTAATACATCACCTTCATTATGGCTTTTCCAACTATCGGGGCATGCAATGAAAATCGCTGCCAACTGTTCACAACATTTGCTGGCATGGTAGAGCGCAGAATTATCATGTAACCGCAGATCACTGCGCAACCAAACCAATCCGCGCCCCAGGGTAAATTGTTGGCTCATTACTTCAGCTGCTCCCGTAATTGAGCAATAATACTAGCGGTAGCTCCTGGCAGAATTGAGCAAAAAGGCAGTCTCATAATGCCATCCAACTCAGTAATTTGGATCTCAACATAGTCCCCCGCCAGCCATAGAGGCACCCGAAGCCCTGAGGCCAGAGTCGATAAATCCCTAGTAACAAAATGCTTGGGCAACGCACGGTAGCTATAACAAAGTACACCATCCACCTGCAGCTTTTGCATAATTGCTGCCAAGTTGCCCATGCCTACCTGACCATTAAAGACAAAAGCATCAATACCATTGGCAAGCAGCACGTTGCCAAACATCAGGGTAAAAACCTTTTGCTCCTCACCCGGAGGCCCCAGGAGAAAAATACGACACTTATCTGGTTTGTTATCTTTGCACAGGTTTTTGCGGGCAATATCGTTGGCCACTATCAGCTGTTCATGTAGCAACTGCCAAAAAAGGGAAAGAACCAACATCCTGTCAGGTAAAGGCGACCGATCCAGTCTTTCCCTCAAGGGCTTTAACCAGCACTCCAATAATAACTGCGGAGAAAAACCGGTTATCCACTGATCTAATCGCCGGCGTAACTGAGGCTCAGCAACCTCTCGAAGCAGCTCACAAGTTTCATCAAGTAACTCACGCCAACTGCTCCCGGTTTCTATACTTTCCTCTGCGCGCAATACTATTCCATCACCACGCTCCAATAGTGCACGAACCTGTCCTATAGACACGCCACGCGCTAGGAACGTCAAAATAGTTTCGATACGCCCGACCTCCTCGTCACTGTAGAGACGATGGCCTTTACTGGTACGGACCGGAGTCAAGAGGCCGTAACGGCGCTCCCAGGCCCTCAATGTTACCGGCTGAACACCAGTGCGACGTGCCACTTCTCGAATAGGCAGATAGGCAACTTCTGTGAGACCTGTATCATTCATGCTAACCATCAACGAAACTCACACAAACCAAGTTCAGCTGGCTCTGCAGCAAGTAAGACCTGGCTATGGATAAAATGATGGGGACTGCGCGGTAAATAATGGCGCAGCATAGTAAGCACTGCCGATAAAGGTTTGCGCCCCTGGCGGTACTCATCAATAAGATGTGCCAACTCGGCCCGCTCTTCTTTGGTCAAATAACCTTTCAGGTGGCCCTGGCTATGCATCAGGGCATTAGTTCGATCCTTGCGGCTGGCTTGGTTGGTAAGAATTTCCATAATTTTTCCCCGCACTTCATAGGCAAATCGCTCAGCTTCCAACGCTCGGGAATTTGAAACAAACTGGCCAAGTGCACGTGTCTGTGGCTGGCTATGGGCCAACAGCAAGTACTTATAAGCGGTATAAAACTCGATCACGCGAGCCGGGCGGGGGTCGGAAGCCACGTAGCGATGCCAGGCATCGTAGGCAAAAACGCGGGTGAGGAAATTTTCACGTATATCACTGGCATTCAGACGCCCCACCTCTTCCATCGGCAAATGCGGAAAATGATGGCGTAAACGCGCGGTAAACAATCCAGAGTCATGGGCAAGTACTCCGGTTCCATCCACCTTGTAATGGGGCGTGGTGCGAATGCCACAACTGGGAGACTTCTGCATCAGAATAAAACCGCGAAGATTTTCCACTTCTGGTACTACCTGATCCGCATAGTGCTCCAGTGACTCCGTCACATCCAGGGTGGCATCCTCTCTTCCCACCGCTCGCAGGCGGTCACTCACTATGAGATGAATAGGTGGTCGAGGCACTCCCATGCCAATTGCCACTTCCGGACAATAGGAATGGAGCTCGAAGCAATTGCTCAGCAGCTGAGTGCAGACTTTACTGTGCTTGTGACTGCCGTTGTAACGCACTGGGTCCCCCACCGCGCAGCGACTAATTCCCACAGGGATTTTCTTAGGCAGTAGATGGATATGCATAGTTATGGTGCGCAGAAAAATTTCATGTATCTTTTTTATAGCCTGCGGCAATTAGTTATACAAGCTTCCTCTTTGTATAACTTTTTGGGCACCCTGGATTTAGCGCTATGCCGCTTGCGCCCACCCACACCGCAGCTACAATGCAGAGCCGCATTCCTACCGAGCGGCCAGGCTTTAAGTTGTTACCTGCCTTCCACTCCGGTCTTGTATGCGGCCTTCACCTCCCCCATAAGTACGGATTAGCTCATGATTCCAGCATTGCGCGAAGTCGACGAGGTTCAAGCGCTCTATTTGCAGTTTTTGCAAGAACTGACAGATGCGGGTTTCCGCGGCGATACCACCCCCAGTTACGCCAGCCGCACGGTCCTAGCCACCGATAATTCCATCTATCAAGTGTTGCCACAGGCAGTGGTGTATCCCCGCGATAGCCGCGATTTGCAGCTACTGGCCTCGCTGGCGGATCAGAAAGAGTTTCACTCTATTGTGCTCTCTCCTAGAGGTGGCGGCACTGGCACTAATGGCCAGTCACTCACTGACGGACTGGTAGTGGATATCTCCCGCCATATGAATCAAATCCTGGAAATCAATGCAAAAGAATGCTGGGTGCGAGTGCAGGCTGGCGTAGTTAAAGACCAGTTAAATGCCGCCTTGAAACCCCATGGTCTGTTTTTTGCTCCTGAGCTATCAACCAGTAACCGCGCCACCATCGGCGGCATGATCAATACCGATGCCTCAGGCCAGGGCTCCTGTGTTTACGGTAAAACCCGCGATCACGTGCTCGAGCTGCATACAGTACTCATGGGGGGAGAGCTGTGGCACTCCTCTTCCATAGAGGAAACAGAGCTACAAAAAATATGTCAAGAGGACAGCCGCTCCGCAAAGGTACACGAAACCTGTGATGACATCGCCAGGGAAAAAGCCGAATTAATTGAACAGAGGTTCCCCAAGCTCAATCGCTGCCTTACTGGTTATGACTTGGCCCATATCCGCGAAGGCGAGCGCTTTAACCTCAATAGTGTACTCTGCGGGTCCGAGGGGACCCTCGGTTTTATCGCTGAAGCGAAGCTAAACCTTCTACCCATCCCCAAGTGCGTAGCGCTAGTCAACTTGAAGTATGATCACTTCCAGGAAGCACTGCGCGATGCTAATGATTTGATGCGCGCGGGGCCCATGTCTATCGAAACGGTAGACAGTAAAGTCCTGCAGCTGGCCATGGAAGATATCGTATGGCACAGCGTGAGCGAATTTTTTCCCTCAGAGGATCGCCCAGTCAAAGGTGTCAACTTGGTGGAATACGCTGCAGACACAGAAGAAGAGCTGGAGCATGCATTAAGAACATTCACTGGGCACATTGATGAGACCATAGGCCGACCGGGTAAAAGCTTCGGCTATTCCATCGCCCGCGGTCACACGGAGGTCAACCGGATATGGGCCATGCGCAAACGAGCGGTAGGCCTATTGGGTAATGCCCAAGGGGAAAAACGCCCGATTCCATTCGTGGAAGACACCGCCGTACCGCCCGAAAACCTGGCAGATTTTATTGCTGAGTTTCGCGCAGTATTGGATAAAGCCAACCTCGACTATGGCATGTTCGGTCATGTGGATGCCGGTGTATTACATGTGCGTCCAGCTATCGATATGAAAGATCCTCAGCAGGCCGCACAAATTCGCCCAATCACCGACCAGGTCGTGGCACTTACGCAAAAATATAAGGGGCTACTTTGGGGGGAACACGGCAAAGGCATTCGCTCCGAGTATGCACCAGAGTTTTTTGGGGAACTGTATCCCGAGCTGCAAAAAATTAAATCCGCTTTCGATCCACGTAACCAGTTTAATCCCGGCAAAATTGCCACGCCTGATGACAACTCCAGCCTGCTGAAAATTGATGCGGTAAACACCCGCGGAGAACTCGACCGACAGATCCCAGCCCAGGTATGGGAGGGCTATGATGAAGGCGTGCACTGTAATGGCAACGGCGCCTGCTTTAACTGGAACCCCGATGAAGCGATGTGCCCGTCCTATAAGGCCACCCGCAATCGAATCCACTCTCCCAAGGGGCGCGCCTCTCTAATGCGCGAATGGCTGCGGCTGTTAAGCAAGCACGATGTAGATGCTGTAGCCAGCGCGCGCAAGTACCGCGAGCGCTCCTTTTTTGTCGGCCTGCCCAAACGCTTCATCAATACCCTGGCTAAAACTCGCGGCGAATACGACTTCAACCACGAAGTGAATGAAGCCATGCAAGGCTGCCTCGCATGTAAGTCCTGTGTCGGCCAATGCCCAATCAAAGTAGATGTACCGGAATTCCGCAGCAAGTTTCTCGAACTCTATTACAGCCGATACCTGCGTCCGTTAAAAGATTACGCCGTCGGCGGACTGGAATTTCTGATGCCGCATATGGCAAAACTGCCACAGCTCTACAATTGGCCCTTAAAACTGAAGCCGGTTTCCCTCTTAATGGAACGTATTTTCGGCATGGTAGATAGTCCTCAGTTATCGCAGAAAACTCTGCAAGCCAGTGTGCGTGAACTCGGCGTGCCTACTGCCAGTAAAGCCTGCCTGGAAACCCTGGGACCGTCCCAGCGCAGCCGGGCGGTAATCATCGTGCAAGATGCTTTCACCAGTTATTTTGATGCTGAAGTGGTGGCCGATATCTTGCGCCTGCTCAAACAGTTGGACTTTGTACCGATACTTGCTCCCTACCGCGCCAACGGCAAACCCTTGCATGTGCATGGATTCCTGCGCCAGTTTCAACGGGTTGCCGAGGGTAATAGCGAGATGCTCAACAATCTGGCGGACAGTGGCATACCTCTTGTGGGGATAGACCCCTCCATGACTCTCACCTACCGCTCCGAGTACAAAAAACTCCTGGGCGAACAGGCACCGAAAGTCCACCTTTTACAGGAGTGGCTGGCACAGCAAGAAGAACACCTATACAAACAACGCGAGCGAGTGCGCCCAGCCAGTTTTCAGCTCTTGCCCCACTGCAGTGAACAAACCAACGCCACCGCTTCTTTGAAGGATTGGCAGGAGGTTTTTGCCACCCTCGGCCTGGAACTGCAAACCGAAAGTCTCGGCTGCTGCGGAATGGCGGGCACTTATGGCCACGAGGCCACACACAAGGATACCTCGCAAGTAATATTCCAGCAGTCATGGGCACCCAAACTTAGTGGCGGCAAGGGCAACCAACTAGCCACCGGTTATTCCTGTCGCTGCCAAGCCAATCGCTTCGCAGGTGTCAGCCTGCGCCACCCTCTGCAAGGACTCCTGGCACAACTCAAGAACTAGGGATTTACTAACGTAAGGGGCCTACGAAAGTGGGCCTTGTTACCGTCGACCGGGCCAGATTGCGGAAATCCTTATGCACAGAAATCTTTTCAGTTTTCAGATCCTATTTTGCGCCCTTCTCACCCTTGCGATACTAGTGCCCGCTATATCGATCACACAACATGCCCAAATCGAGAAGCTCGACTCGCACAGCAGCACCCATGGCGCTGTTACCTGGGTGAATGAAGCTGAAACTCTGGCTCGTAAAGGGGAATACGGTGCCGCTCTGCCCCTTTATGAAAAAGCTATCTCCGCACTATCCCCTTACCCAGCACAGCAGCAGGCCCTGCGTTATCGCTATGGCATTGTGTTAAATGCACTGGGAGCAAAATCCCGCCCTGATCTCTACCCTCTGGCTCGCGCCCAGTTTAAATCTGTATTGAATTACCTGGACTCCGGTGCTGAATTGCCACACTCTGCTGCCAGGGTACGCTCAGCTATGGCACACACCTACCATCGCCAAGCAGCCAGCGAGGAAACCATAACCCAACGTGCCCACCTACTAAACACCGCTTACCTTCTTTATAAGAGTGCTATTAACGGGCTATCGGCTCAGGAAGAGTGGCATAACCTGGCCATTACTTACTTCAATATCGGACAGGTATGTGAGTGGCAAGGAAATCTGGAAGAAGCTATCGCATGGCTGGAGAAAGCGGTACAACTAGATCTTCAATACAAACTACCTGACCTGAAAGAGGATGCTGACTATCTCGCCACATTGCGTCAGCAGGTGGAACCTATTGGTCAGAACCCCGAAACTACTCTTTAGCCTTCGACAAAAATGCTCTTTAAGCCCGAACCGGCCATATGAATAATTAGTCACGCCATTTCATAACCCTATATCTCTCCAATATGAAGGTTTTGAAGGTCTAGTCACAAATAGTTACAGAGAAATTTTTTACTTTTTTGCTGCTAATTAGAAAGCCGATCCTCGTACCGCCCAGCAATATTTAGAATGACATCGCTGTCAGGTAGATTTTTGATATTGAAATTATTTCCCTCTGAAAGACCTTTTTAATTCTTTTTTAGAGTAATAAATTTCCATATTATGCTTTTAAAATTTCTATTTTATCTATTTATTTAACAAATAATTCCAAAGTTTTTATGCCCGCCTCCGTTCTGCTGGTGATCCTGTCATCAAATAAGAAAAAGTTGATACCTCCTAAATCGCCGGTAATATAACCAGCGTTGATTAAATATTGATCAACGATTTCCAAAAACACTTGGAAATTTCACAAGCGCCTCTTGGCTTGTGACCATTTGATTCCTGGAGGTAATGGGACATCATGAAACAGACTCTGCGCAATACAGCTTTTTTCATCGCCGCTCTTCTTGCAATTGGTGTAAGTGTCAACGCGTCCGCGGCAATCAAGAAAACCATGATCGTTGATGCAACCGCCTATAACTCTGTACCAGGACAAACTGACAGCGACCCTTGGGTTGCCGCCTGGAACAACCGCCTGCGCCCAGGCGATAAAATAATTGCCGTATCCCGTGACTTGGAAAAGCACGGCCTGACGAACGGTGCCAAAGTACAAATTGAAGGTCTGCCCGGTACTTACACTGTGCGTGACCGTATGAACAAGCGATTTACCAACCGTATTGACGTGTGGATGGAAAAAGATATTCGCAAAGCCCGAGCTTGGGGCAAGAAAAAACTGAAGATTGTTTTCGAACCTGTTAAGTAAGCAGAACTGATTTCAACGACCCTTTTGGCCCCGCCCTCCAGCGGGGTTTTTTTATTGTGCGATACCTTGCTATTAAAAGCACAGATGAGCCTAAGGGCTTATATTCTTTTTAAAAATCCCTAAGGCTCCATTTCTGCAAAGATACCCTTCAACTCCCGACAGTCTTCATTTTCAAGATTAAAAATACCCGGCTGCTGGTTCTCGTTATAGCGATGTTCTAGTCCATTATCACCCAGCACTATCAGATACTCCGCTTTGACCCACTTGTCACCAGTGAAGTATTCCGTAAGCCACAGTAAAGAAGCTTGCCCTTCATAACAGTAG
Organism: Microbulbifer variabilis ATCC 700307; assembly: GCF_000380565.1. Classification (GTDB taxonomy): domain Bacteria; phylum Pseudomonadota; class Gammaproteobacteria; order Pseudomonadales; family Cellvibrionaceae; genus Microbulbifer; species Microbulbifer variabilis. Next base: position 90,893 of record NZ_AQYJ01000022.1, on the reverse strand, counting down.
CCATAAAACATCCGGGTTTTCTCTACCAGTTTTTTGGTCATGTAATCGATATAGCGACCTGGGTAGGTATAGCGGTCAGAACCTATCGAGCCCAGCAATTCACCACCACCCTCCTCCTGTCGGGGGATCTGATGAATATAAATTGCCAAATTCTCATCACAGTCCACGCAATAGCGCCCAGCTACAATGGCGTAACCATGTAGTTCTGAAATCAGACGAGCTTCCTTGAGGCCTGTATTAAGCAGCTGTTTATCGGAGAGAATTAAGGTTTCAGCAGAGGCTGGCAGAATGCACAAAGATAGAAGAGGCAATACGCAGCGCAGTTTCATCGGCAGGGTAACCGCTGGCTAGATAGCACCGCCGGAGACAAAGACTACACAGTTGCCTCGCGACGGCGCGGTGATTGGGTGTGCTGTCACACAGTCGCGATTCCCTTCTCACCTTAACCATAGCAGTAAAAGTCGGTGGCACCTCAAAAGCCGGTGGGTTTGCCGGCTTTAGACGGGGCGCAGCCTCCCGCATGATGTATGAAAAGAACTACTCACCAATGACCATCTACCTCCTGTACCGGGCCTATAAAGGCCGTAATGCCCTCCTCACGCAGAGCATCCATCGCCTCATCCAGGGCCTCTTTTTCAGTCTCGAATGAGTCTTCCCACACCGTGGAGTTATTATTCTCATCGACGATTTCAAGTAGCCAGCCGCCCTCTCCATCCTCATAAATATCAATTTGGACAGAAACCTCGCCCTCGCGGTAGACCTGGCTTAACTCCGACTCTTTCGGTGCAAATTCTTCGCCCATGGGGTTCGCCTCGCTGTGACCCTTATATTTCGGCCAGAACTTTGACAATTTGCAGCCTCCCGGTCAACTACAAATCTGTGTTGGGGCAAGCTATGAACTGCTTGCTAAATGTACGACAAGCTGTTTTTTTTGCGATAAAATGCGCGGCGATTTTTTCTGCTCCGGATTTACGCTCCGGCCCGCAAATGAGGAAGTACCATGGATCAATTTGTTGTATGTGCACTCTATAAGTTCGTCACCCTGGAGGACTTCGAGTCTCTGCGCGCCCCTCTACTGGATGTCATGCTGGAACACAGTGTACGCGGCACCCTACTTCTGGCCAGCGAGGGCATTAACGGCACTATTGCTGGTTCCCGCGCGGGCATAGACACTGTCCTTGCCCACCTAAGATCTGACAAGCGTCTAGCCGAACTGGAATACAAGGAATCCCTTACCGGCGAGATGCCTTTCCTTCGCAGCAAGGTCAAACTGAAGAGGGAAATTGTCACTATGGGTGTGGAGGGTATTGATCCTCTCCGCGTGGTGGGGACCTACGTCAAACCCAAGGACTGGAATGCCCTGATCAGCGACCCAGAAGTCGTTTTAGTCGACACTCGCAATGACTATGAATTCCAAGTCGGTACTTTCAAGGATTCAATCAACCCAAAAACCGATACTTTCCGCGAATTTCCCCGGTACGTAAAAGAAAACCTGGACCCGACCAAACACAAGAAGGTCGCCATGTTCTGCACTGGGGGCATTCGCTGCGAGAAGTCCACAGCCTATATGAAAGAGCAGGGCTTTGAAGAGGTGTATCACCTGCACGGCGGGATCTTGAAGTACCTCGAAGAGGTGCCCAAAGAGGAGTCCCTATGGGAAGGTGAGTGCTTTGTTTTCGACGAGCGTGTTACTGTCAACCACGACCTGGAACGCGGGCAGTACGACCAGTGCAACGCCTGCCGAATGCCGATCACTCAGGAAGACCAGAAGTCCCCACTGTTTGAACAGGGGGTCAGTTGCCCACACTGCCACGACAAGGTCAGCGATGCCGATCGCGCCCGCTTCCGCGAGCGTGAAAGGCAGATTCAACTGGCCAAACAACGGGGCGAAAAACATATGGGACAGGATGCCCGTGACCTGACCTCAAATAAACGTCTGCAGAAAAAAGAAGAGCGCCGACGCCAGGCTGAAGCCCAGCGCACACAGATCCAGCAGCAGGCTTAAAATAACTAGAGCGCGACAGGCCTGACAGCTCCCTTATTTTGGGTAAGCCAGGCCTCAGCCTCGGCTTCGGCGACAAATTCCCGCGAGCTATGTCTGCATAGGCAGGTCCCCTGTGTCGCCAGCGGAGATGTACAACGACTGCGTGGATGCAACACAGCTATATAAGCACGTCGCAATACCGGATGCTCCGCGATGTAAGTAGTAAATTTCCGCTGCTCCTCTAAAGTGACTTTCGAACGCGCATAGCGCAGGTCCAAAAGTACTCGTAATGGCACCCTGTGGCGGTATTTTTCCACAAGCCGGGCTGCAGCTTCCATTTTCTCCGCAAAACCAACCGGCCCATAAAATAATACCCGCGCAATACCCCCTATCGGTCGATAGCTGATTTGAAAATTCATTGATATAAGCACCCGCGCTTTTGTCTTTGTTATTTTTATCGACTACAGCTTTTGCAATGCCTTTTATGAGCCTCACCTGCAACTATGGCTAACGCAGCTGCTGGGGACTTTTCGCACACTCCTGAAATTATCACTTTAACCCGACAAATTTGTGCTGTTCTGCCGGATCGTCGAAATTTCTTATCACGCAATCTATATCGGCCTTTTGCCCTCCCTGAATTGTGAAGCCTTGGCAGAATCACTGACTAATAGCTATGACGACCACCAGCATAAATACAGCATAAATACTTAATTTTTCTTAAATAGGTATAAATGCTCATTAACACAATCATCAATCTCAGTGCAGAGCAAATGCCCCCTAAAATACTGCAAATACGGACAATCTCCCTTTAAGCTTCTAAATAAGGCAACCTACAGTGATACCCGTAAATTACGAAAAATATTTTAATTAAAAGGTTGAGGCACTGTTCGGCCAGAACTCACAAACCGACAGTTGATACGTAATGGCCGGGTATAATACCCGGCCATTGATTTAGGCACCTTTCACACAACAGAAAATTCCATGGAAGGCACACCGGAGAGGCTCAATATAGGGATTTTTACCACCGCGAAAAACCACAATAATAAAAAAATTAATTCTTTGTGATCAATATCGCGAATGGGTTCAACTAATTTCGATTTCTGGAAGGTCCTCCTCGCTACTGGCATTGAGCCAGACTTGAGCAGCAGCTTTACGAGCAATTTCCCGATAAAACCCAGCAATCTCCCCATCTGGATCTGCGGTAACGCTCGGACAGCCACTATCGACATCTGCACGGATTTTTTGTGCCAACGGCAACTCACCAAGTAAATGTGTATCGTATTCCTCAGCAATGCGTTCACCGCCACCAACGCCAAAAATCGGTTCGCTGTGACCACATTTGGAGCAGGTGTGCAGTGCCATATTTTCGACGATACCAAGTACAGGCACAGAGACCTTACGGAACATCTCTACTCCCTTGATGGCATCTTTCAGCGCCAAGTCTTGGGGGGTAGTCACTATAATCGCCCCAGCTAGAGTAGTTTTTTGTGCCAATGTCAGCTGAATATCACCTGTGCCGGGCGGCATATCCACAATCAGGTAATCTAGCTCTTCCTTTGCATCGCACCATAGAGTCTGGGTAAGGATTTGATTAAGAGCACCACTGGCCATCGGGCCACGCCATACAGCTGGGGTATCCTCAGTCATCAGGTAGCCCAGAGACATGGTCTCAATTCCCAGAGCATCCACCGGCACAAAGAATTTCTGCTCCTTTACGTGAGGACGTTGCCCCTCAGTACCGAGCATCGTGGGTAGGCTGGGGCCATAGATATCTGCGTCGAGTAACCCTACCCGGGCTCCCTCTGCCGCCAGCGCCAGCGCCAGGTTTACTGCTGTGGTGGACTTCCCCACCCCCCCCTTGCCAGAGGCTACCGCAACGATATTTTTTACCCCTTGCAGTGGCTCAGGGGCACTTGGCGATGAAGTCGCGGGGATATCACTGAAGAGCTCAAACTGCAGGCTGCTACCACCCAGGGGGCCACTTTTCAACAAGGGCTCACAGGCCTCTTTGACCCTTTTGTGCCAGGATTCCACCTGGCTCGCGCAAGGGTAGCCAAGGGTTATACCTACAAGCACTGTATCGCCCTCGTAACCTACCTCAATGTCCGCATCCAACTCGTCCAGTAACAACCCACTGGCCGAGTCGTGCAACTGACCAAGGCATTCAGCCAGGCGCTCGAGTTCGGCCTGAACTTCCATTGATAGCTCTTCATGGTCGTGATGATCGCTCACGGTATCTCCCTCTTGGTGCTTCTTGTCTGGGATGCATTGTGTAGGATGAAACAGCCCAACGCCAGTGAATGGATCATTTCAACGACATCCCACATACCTCCCCGGCATAGCACAAATCTGCTATATTCCGCGGTCTTTTGACGTTCTCCGGCCGCTCCAGCGGAGCCCCCGGCCGCAACCCCAAAGCGATGGAAAAACCGATGCCCGATACGCGCAAAATCCTAGTCACCAGCGCACTCCCTTATGCCAATGGCTCCCTGCACCTGGGCCACGTTCTCGAGTACATCCAGACCGACATCTGGTCGCGCTTCCAGCGTGCGCGCGGCAACGATTGCCTATACATTTGCGCAGATGATGCGCACGGCACCGCAATCATGCTCAAGGCCGAACAATTGGGCCTGACTCCGGAGCAGCACATCGCCAACATGCAGGCGGAACATGAGCGGGATTTTGCCGGCTTCCTGATCGGCGTGGATAATTACCACTCCACCCATTCAGAGGAAAACCGCGAGTTGTCCTCTATGATTTATCAGCGTTTGAGCGACAATGGCCATATCGCCTCTCGCACCATCACCCAGGCATTCGATCCAGAGAAACAGCTATTCCTGGCAGACCGCTATATCAAGGGTACCTGCCCACGCTGTAGCACACCCGATCAATACGGTGATAACTGTGAGGCTTGTGGCGCTACTTACAGCCCCACAGAGCTAATCGATCCGGTTTCCGCCATCTCTGGCGCTACACCGGAGGAAAAAGAGTCCGAGCACTTCTTTTTTACACTGCCCGCCTTCACCGAATTTCTGCGTGACTGGACTCGCTCCGGTACCCTGCAGGATGAAGTCGCCAATAAGCTGGCCGAGTGGCTCGAAGAGGGGTTGCAGGAATGGGACATCTCCCGCGACGCACCTTACTTCGGTTTTGAGATCCCAGACGCGCCGGGCAAATATTTCTATGTATGGCTGGATGCTCCTATCGGCTATATGGCTAGCCTGAAAAATTACTGCGACAAGAATGGTAGCGACTGGCTGGATTACTGGAAGAAAGACAGCAATGCTGAGGTATATCACTTTATCGGCAAGGATATCGTCAACTTCCACGCCCTATTCTGGCCGGCCATGCTGGACTCCGCAGATTTCCGCACCCCCAACAAGGTATGTGTGCATGGCTTCCTAACCGTCAACGGCAAGAAAATGTCCAAGTCCCGCGGCACTTTTATCAACGCCCGCAACTACCTGGATCACCTGAATCCCGAATACCTGCGCTACTACTTCGCCGCCAAACTCACCGCCGGAGTGGATGACCTGGACCTCAACCTGGATGATTTTATCGCCAAGGTGAATTCCGACTTGGTAGGCAAGGTAGTCAATATCGCCTCACGCACCGCCAAGTTTGTCAGCAAGGCCGGTGGCAAGCTCGCCACTGAACTGGCCGATGAAAAATTGTGGGACCAGTTTATAGAAGCCGCACCACGCGTTGCCAATTACTATGAGCAGCGCGAATATGCCCGCGCCATGCGTGACATTATGGCACTGGCCGATGCTGCCAATGCCTGGATCGCCGACAAAGCCCCCTGGTCCCTGGCTAAGCAGGAAGGAGCTGAGTCCGAAGTACTGGCAATTTGTTCTCAAGGCGTGAATATGTTCCGCGCGCTGATCACATGGCTCGCCCCAGTACTGCCCAACACCGCGCAAAAGGCGGCTGAATTCCTCAACAGCGGGCTGGAATGGAACAGTGCGATTACACCTCTGGTCGACCATGAGATCAACAAGTTCAAGCCGCTGCTGCAGCGTGTAGAAAAAACCCAAGTGGATGCAGTGATGGATGCGGCAAAGGAGTCTCTGGCCCAACTGCAGGCCGAGGCCAAGGCCGCCACAGGTCCCCTGGCCGATGAGCCCATTGCCGAGCAAATCCAGTTCGATGATTTCGCCAAGGTAGACCTGCGTATCGCCCTGATTGCCAAAGCAGAACACGTAGAGGGCGCCGGTAAGTTACTGCGGCTGACCCTAGACTTGGGCGGCGAAACACGACAGGTGTTTGCCGGCATCAAGAGCGCCTATTCGCCAGAAGAACTGGAGGGCAAGCATACTGTCATGGTAGCTAATCTGGCGCCGCGCAAAATGCGCTTCGGGGTGAGCGAAGGTATGGTGTTGGCCGCCGGGCCTGGTGGTAAAGACCTTTGGATTCTAGAGCCTCACGAGGGCGCCAAGCCCGGCATGCGAGTCATGTAATTGAATCTGGCGATGTCCCTAGCCTAGCGCAGTGACACCGCAATCAGGCCGGCGCATACTAGCCCCACACCAAGCAGTTGGGGCCTGTATGCCGGCTCTTTTAATAGCCAGATACCAAAACCAACTCCCAGCGGAATACTGAGCTGGCGCAAGGCCACTACATAGCTCACATTCTCCGTCATCGCCATGGCCAGCAAAACAAGGCCATAGGTAGCTCCCATCATGAGTCCCGTTACTAACCCGAGCTTCAAATCACCCAGGCTTCGCACCAATTGGGCACGCCCATTGCTACCAAGACAACCGAAAAGCAACCACAAGCCGCTGGCAAAGAACTGCATACCCAGGTAACTGTATGCCATCGCCATAGGCCGAACGGCACCGTCGAGAGCTGTCTCCAGGTGGAGTAAAGCTCCCTTATCTGCCAGTGAATACCCTACAGTCCCCAGTGCGGCGACCAGAGCCCAGGCACAATCAGCTCGCCAGTAAGCGCGCCAGTGCCATTGACGAAAATACACCAGTGGCACTAACAGACAGCCAATGGTGACCAGTAACATGCCCAGCCAGGCAAGCCACGGCAGAGTCTGTCCGAGCAGCACCGTTGCCAGCGCCACCAGTAATACAGGCAGTGCTCGTGCTATGGGATAAACAAGCCCCATATTGGCGCGCTGGTATGCTAACGCCAGACCTCCCATATAAATCATCTGAAAAAAGCCACTGCCTATCAGAAGCAGCCAGAACGCACGCGGCAATCCCTGTGCTTGAGACAAGACCCAAACACCAAGGGGAAGAAGTAATAAGCCCACGCTCAGTGTGGCGATGCAAAAAAAAGCCGGGGAAGGTGTGCGGGATTTTCCCAGTAAATTCCATCCCGCATGGAGAAATGCCGATACTAAAACCAGTGTTGCTGCGGTTACCGATATTCCCATTAAGAGCCCTCTTCAACTGAAACAGAAAGGCCCGACAAACAAACCGTAGCCACCCACACAGGACAGATCACGCGCCCCTCCAGCGAAGCCATTGCAATCGGCATCAACTGCCGTAGCATGCCTAAAACAACACAGAAACTAAGGAGACCCCATGCGCGGCGTATTTCTTGACGCACTGACAATGAAGCTGGAGGAGTTGGACATATCAGCCCTGCAAAACAGTCTAGACCACTGGGATTTCCACGATACCACTTCCAACACGCAAACTGCTGAACACATTGCCGATGCGGAGGTGGTAATCACCAACAAGGTGGTATTAAATCGCGCCGTTTTAGCGCAAGCAAAAAACCTCAAACTGATCTGTGTATGCGCTACCGGCACCAACAATGTTGACCTTGAGGCCGCAAAAGAATTCGACATCCCAGTGCGCAACGTCCAAGGCTACGCTGGAGCCTCAGTGCCACAACATACTCTGGCCTTAATGCTGGCCCTCGCCTCACGTTGGCACCTCTATCACCAGGACGTAATGGCGGGACAATGGAGTCAGTCAGAGATTTTTTGCCTGCTGGATCATCCAGTAGTTGAACTATCGGGAAAAACTCTCGGCATTATTGGCTATGGGGAGTTAGGTCAGAGGGTTGCTCGCCTCGGCGAGGCTCTGGATATGCGGATTTTGATCGCTGAATCCTCCGGACAAACTGAACAGAAAAACCGGGTGCCCCTGGCGCAGTTGCAGTCGGAGTCAGATGTGCTCAGTCTGCACTGTCCACTCACAGAGCAAACTGAGAAACTTATCGATCGCACATTTATCGCTGCAATGAAACCCGGCGCTCTATTGATCAATACAGCCCGCGGCGGCCTGGTAGATGAGGAAGCTCTCGCCGACGCATTGCGCAGCGGCAAGCTGGGTGGGGCAGCCTTGGATGTACTCAGCGAAGAACCCCCACCCGCAAGCCACCCTCTGCTGGATAACGACATTCCCAACCTAATCCTTACCCCTCACAATGCCTGGATCAGCCGAGAAAGCCGCCAGCGCCTATTAAATGGCGTGGTTAATAATATTGAATCCTGGAGACGGGAATTCGACAACGCACCCCTTAAGCCGTGACTTCCCTCTTCTATCTATATGCTCTCCCCGCACCCAACAGAGCCTTAGAAAAATGATCACAATTAAGGCTCGGGGTCACTATCCTACCCATTGGGCACGATTCTCACCCTAAAAAGTACTTATACCCAGGAAGGAATTTCAGTGATTTTGGTTAGGAGACAAGAAAAGAGAGTGTATATAGCTTTTTATAAAATAATTAATTGTGCTTATTTTCAATTCCCCTAATAAAAGCGCTAATTTGACTGGGGAATACAGGGGACGACTATATCATTCCTTGCCAATCAACCCCTGAAAAGGAGCAACCCGATGGCAACTGCAAGATCTCCCCACACAAACTCCAGTAGGGAAAAGCTGCAACAGGCCTATAATCTCGCAGGCGAGGCGGCAACTGATGCTGCGGAAAGCTTGAGACAGCGAGCTAAATCTTCAGTGGAAACCCAGAGACAGCGTGCTGCGGAAGTTATGGAAAAAGCGGAATCTTCATTGCGGGAACGCCCAATTCTTGCGGTGGGTTGTGCCTTTGTAGTCGGTTGGGCAATCGCTAAGCTTTTTAAATAGCTCTGATCATTTTTTTACCAGTAGGGATACCCTAGATGGGAAATGGAAAAAAGCCCGACTCTAATTCCGGCCCGGCTGCGCACGATCGCGGCCGGGACGAAACAGATGGATCAGCCAACGGCGTTGGAAATAGCGACGATGACAGTTTAGAAACAACTTTGGCCCGTGCCGAAGCCACTCTCACGTTGCTTACTGCCTGGATCAGCAATATTCAGCGATTATTCCAATTGGAATTGGATCGGACTCTGACTGCTGGCAAACGCCTTATATTTTTGCAACTGATGTTGGTGCCCCTGGGAACAGCCCTGCTTGTCACTATTTGCGGCGGCGTAGGCCTTTTTGCCTACTATTTTTCCCAGTCTATCTATATTGGCTTTCTCGTCTTTCTCTTATTACAAATTGCTATTTTTATCGGCGTGCTGATATACCAACAGAAACTGCGCCCGCTGCTTGGGTTTGAAGAAACCAAGCGGCAGGTGAAAGAGGCCTTAAGCGATGTCGCTGAGAACTTTAAATAAACAGATTGAACAATGCCGCCACGATACAGAAAAACAGCGTCGTAGCGCATTGCACTTAATCAATCAACAGCAGCAGCAGGCCCGCCAACTCCTGAGTTCAATTCCTGTACCACTAATGCTCGGTCTGGCATTCGCTGCTGGTTTTATTACCGAGAAATTGTGGCGGCTGCCACGCACCTCGCAAATAGTTCAGCTGATGCTTTCACTGCGTACTTTCTAAAGAGGAAGGCGAGCTTTTTTCTCATAAACAACTCCCTGTTAGCTCTCTTCATCTGTTAATTTGTCCTGGGTCTTTGTCTCAAAATCACTGGCATCATGGCGCTCGTGAAGCTGTTTTTTGGGATCTCCCCAGGTTCGATTTACCATGCGTCCACGTTGCACTGCAGGCCGTGCGGCAATTTCCTCAACCCAGCGATTCAGATGTTTGTAACTTTGGGTATCGAGAAATTCGGCAGCATCATAAGCCTCATTGCGTACCAATGCTCCATACCAGGGCCAGATCGCGATATCTGCAATAGTGTATTCACGCCCGGCTATATATTGGTGTTTTGCCAGCTGCTGATCCAAGACATCCATTTGCCGCTTTACTTCCATAGCAAAACGATTGATCGGATATTCATACTTCTCAGGGGCGTAGGCATAGAAGTGGCCAAAACCACCACCGAGATAGGGGGCAGCGCCCATTTGCCAGAAAAGCCAGTTGAGAGTTTCCGTGCGCTGCTCCGGGGTATGCGGTAGGTAGGCGCCAAACTTCTCTCCCAGGTAAAGGAGTATCGAGCCACTTTCAAATACCCTGATAGGCGGATTTGTGCTCTGGTCCAAAAGAGCAGGAATTTTCGAGTTGGGGTTCACCTCCACAAAACCACTGCCAAACTGATCTCCCTCAGTAATACGAACCAGATGGGCATCGTATTCAGCTCCATCAAAACCCAGCTCCAACAACTCCTCCAGCATGATCGTCACTTTGACCCCATTCGGCGTCCCCAGTGAATACAGCTGCATCGGGTGCTTACCCCGGGACAACGCCTTCTCATGTGTGGCACCCGCCACCGGGCGATTGATCTTGGCGAACTGCCCACCGCTCTCCGAATCCCAGGTCCAGACTTTTGGTGGGGTATAAGGTTGATCCGACATTTCACGGCTCCAACTGATATTAGGATTTGTCCAGCCATAGATATGGCCACGTCAATTTACTGTAAAGGGGCGCGCCAACATTTATCGAGAAAGTTCAAAGGAGTTCACTTAATTCACCCGAAACTACACTCACAACCGGCAAACCAGCTGAAATAAGCCCTATTTTTTATATGGACACTAACGACAACCCCATATCTCAATAACCTCGCACAGCTTATAGTCATGCAGCGGCTATTTGGTCATATTACTGACCCCGAAGCTGGGGCCCCTCACCTGCCAGAAGATGCCTTTTCCGAGTTGAAGGCCCTCTGCGACTCACCCATAATACCGGCCCTGCGCGACATTCGACGGACACCTTGCTCACAGAACGCACCACTATCAGGGGCAGGGGCATATACACCGCCATAGCGCTCGTGCCATTTCGCCCCAGGGCTTCAACCGGACCTGTTATGACCGAATTCGCAGTTATCCTGCTCAGTACCATCCTGGTCAACAACTATGTGTTGGTACAGTTTCTGGGCCTGTGCCCCTTTATGGGTGTCTCCAACAAGTTGGAGACCGCCGTGGGCATGGCCGGTGCCACAACCTTTGTACTAACCCTGGCGTCAATTTGCTCCTACTTGGTAAATACCTACTTGCTTGAGCCTTTTGGTATCGAGTATTTGCGCACTATCTCCTTTATTCTGGTAATTGCAGTAGTAGTGCAGTTTGCGCGAATGTTTATCGAGAAAACCAGCCCATTAATGTACAAGGTACTAGGGGTTTTCCTACCTCTAATCACCACTAATTGCGCAGTATTAGGAGTGGCCCTGCAAAACACCATGAAGGCCCATACATTTATGCAGTCCACCTTGTACGGCTTCGGAGCTGCTGTAGGCTTCTCCCTGGTTTTGATTCTTTTCTCCTCCATGCGTGAGCGTCTCTTTGCCGCAGATGTACCCCTGCCATTTCGCGGTGCAGCTATCGGTATGGTAACTGCCGGGCTGATGTCCCTGGCATTTATGGGCTTTAGCGGTCTGGTATAGGGTTTTACGATGCTGGACTGGATCTCAGAAATTTCCTCTCCCCTACTGGTACTTGGCGGCATGGCGCTGACGTTTGGTGCCCTGCTGGGATTTGCCGCTGTACGCTTTAAAGTTGAAGGCGACCCCCTGGTGGAACAGGTTGATGCGCTACTACCACAGACCCAGTGTGGACAGTGCGGTTACCCCGGCTGTAGACCCTATGCGGAAGCCATCGTGCACGGCGATGCCATCAACAAGTGCCCACCCGGAGGCCAGGCCACCATCAATGAGCTGGCCAACTTACTGGACATGGAACCCATGCCACTGGACGCCGAGCACGGGGTAGAGGAAGTAAAGAAAGTCGCTTTTATTCGCGAGGCAGAATGTATCGGCTGTACCAAATGTATCCAGGCATGCCCGGTGGACGCTATCGCCGGGGCTGCTAAATACATGCATACCGTCATCACCGATGAATGCACTGGCTGCGACCTGTGTGTGGAACCCTGCCCAGTGGATTGTATTGATATGGTGCCTGTGGATATGCCTTTACAAGACTGGCACCCCCGGAAACCTGAGGACGGCATCCAGTTAATAGCCTCTGACCGTCGCGGTAATCAGACAGAAACTGGGGGAGGTGCAGTTTGAGCCCCGAGAACGAGACCCAAGCACAGCAAGAGAGAGCCCAACAGCGGAAAGCGGTTACCGAGCGTCGCGCTGCCCGTGAGGCCCAGTTAATTGCCAGCGAAAAAGCGCGGGAGCTGCGCCCCAATGATTTTCACGGTGGCGTACACCCCCCGGAGAATAAGCATCAAAGTACCGGCGAGCCCATTGGCAGTATTCCCTTAGCCGAAGATCTGATAGTGCCCCTTCTACAGCACACAGGTGCTACAGCCCTGCCACTGGTTAATCTTGGTGACGATGTATTAAAGGGGCAAAAAATTGCTGAAGCGGATGGCTTGATCAGCTGTCCAGTGCACGCTCCCAGCTCTGGCAAGGTCGTTGCTATAGAGCCCTGCGCCGTCCCCCACCCATCGGGGCAGGTGGAAGACTGCGTTGTTATTCGCACCGATGGTGAGGAGCGCTGGTGCAAGCTTGAGACCTGTGAGGACTTTACCCAGCTCAGCCGAGTGGAGTTGCTGGAGAAAATTCGTGACTGCGGCATCGCGGGAATGGGAGGTGCCGGTTTCCCCACTGCAGTAAAACTGGACCCTCATGGCGGTGCAGAGATTGATACTTTGATTATCAATGGCACCGAGTGCGAACCCTATATCACCGCTGACGATATGCTGATGCGGGAGCGCGCTGGAGAAATTATTGCCGGAGTCGGTATCCTTTCCTACATCCTTGATGAACCGGAACGGGTTCTCATCGGGATTGAGGATAACAAACCTCAAGCGATTGCAGCGATGCGCGAGGCCGCCAAAGGCACTCGTTTCGATATTGTCGTATTTCCTACTAAATACCCCTCCGGCGGTGAAAAGCAACTGATCCAGATTCTCACAGGGCGTGAGGTCCCCAACCAGGGACTGCCGGCCAATGTCGGTATCGTATGCCAGAACGTGGGTACTGCCAGAGCCATATTCCGCGCAGTACACTTCGGAGAGCCTTTGATCAGCCGGGTTACCACTGTAGTGGGCAAAGCCCTGGAGCGACAACGCAATATTGAAGTACCCATCGGTACCCCCATTCGTCATATCCTTAAGCATCACGGAATTCACCGCGGATTGATGCAAAAGGTGATTATCGGTGGCCCCATGATGGGGTACACCATTGATGATGAAAGCTCACCAGTTGTAAAAACCACCAATTGTCTGCTGGTACCTACCATTGATGAGCTGCCACCCGCTCCAATAGCCAAAGCTTGTATCCGCTGTGGTTTCTGCGCAGAAGCCTGCCCTGCATCGCTGCTACCACAACAACTCTACTGGTATGCACGCGCTGATGAACGGGAAAAACTACAGGCTTACAATTTGTTTGACTGCATTGAATGCGGGGCCTGCTCCTATGTTTGTCCCAGCACGATTCCTCTGGTCCAGTATTACCGCGCGGCAAAGGGGGCTATACGCCAGACCGAGGCGGAGAAGGAGAAATCCGACCGTGCTCGCGACCGCTTCGAATTCCGTAAACTGCGCCTGGAAAAGGCGGAAAAGGAAAAAGAGGCAAAACGTGAAGCCCGACGCAAGGCAGCCGAACTGGCCCGCCAGCAGCGCGAGCAAAACCCAGAGTCTGAGCAAGCCAAAGCCAGTAAACAGGAGGCCGATGTTGTCGCCGCAGCGCTAGCTAGGGTCCAGTCCCGCCAAGAGGACCCCCAGCAATTATTCGCCCGTGCTCAGCGCACGTTCTCCAGTGCAGAGAGCCGCGTGGAGCGCCTACGCGGCAAACTGGAAACCGCCAATGACAGCCAGCGCGACCAGCTTGCCGCTCAACTCAAAGCTGCTGAATTGAAACTACAGGAAGCTGAACACAAGCTCACCCTGGCCAAGCGACGCGCCGACCGCGACCCCGCGCGAGAACCCAGTAAAGAAGAAACCAATGCCGCTGTACGCGCTATCAACAAAGCCCGTTCCGCCGCAGAGGCGCGGGCCCAGTTAAGTGATGCGGAAAAGCTCACTGCGGATATTGATGCTCTACGCAAGAGGGTATCCAAAGCCGAAGCACGACTGCAAAAGGCCCGGGAAGAAGATGACGCTAATCTAGAGGCTTTTGAGACCGCCTTGGAGAAGCTGCAGAAAAAATTGGAAAACAAGATGCATGAACAGCAATCGGCACAGGGTGGAGATCAATAATGTCACTGATCCGTGCCACCTCTCCCCATGCCCGCTCCGGAGATCAAACAGCCAAAGTGATGCTGCAGGTGGCCGCCGCCACCGCCCCGGGTGTACTGGCGATGGTGATCTACTTTGGCATAGGCGTTCTGATCAATATTGCCTTGTCGATTATCACCGCCATGCTGTGCGAAGCGGCGGTGATGAAATTACGCAATCGCCCCGTGGCCTTTTACTTGCGTGACTATAGTGCCTTTGTCACCGCATTGCTCCTTGGCATCGCCCTTCCTCCCTATTGTGCTTGGTGGCTGCCGGTAGTAGGCAGTGCCGTGGCTGTAGTACTGGCTAAACACCTCTATGGCGGTATGGGCTACAACCCGTTCAACCCTGCAATGGTGGGCTATGTGGTGCTACTCATCAGCTTCCCTGTGGACATGACTCGCTGGGTGGGCGCTGCAGATGTAATCGGCGGTGCCCCCAGTGTTGGGGAAGCCTTCGCCCTCGTCTTCGGCAATTACAACGTGGATGGTTTCACCCGCGCTACACCCTTGGAGATTGTCCGCCTCAATGAATCAGTTCTTTTGTCACAGCTGTATGAATTGGAGCCCATTTTCAACAAGGGCACCTTTGCTGGGGCTGGCTGGGAAACCATTAGTTTTGGTTTCCTGTTCGGAGGACTATTTCTGCTCTTCCGCGGCATTATCACCTGGCATGCGCCGGTCGCGATGCTCGCCACCCTGACTCTTTTATCCCTGTTTTTTTATGACAGTGGCAGTTCACTGTCTGAAGGTTCACCGCTATTGCACCTATTTTCTGGTGCCACCATGTTTGGAGCCTTCTTTATTATTACCGATCCGGTTAGCGGCTGTACGAGTAATAAGGGGCGCCTGATTTTTGGGGCGGGGGTGGGGCTCTTTACCTATATTATCCGCGCATGGGGCAGCTACCCGGATGCAGTGGCTTTCGCAGTGCTCTTGATGAACTTTGCCGCGCCCACTATCGACAATTATTCCCTGCCCCGCACTTATGGCCATAAGCGGCCACGACGCGCCACCGATCTGGAGGAGCGCTGATGCTCAAACAGTCCATGGCGACAAACGCCGCTGTCTTAACCCTATTTGCCCTGGTCACTGCCGGAACGCTGGCAGTGACCCAGGTCACTACACGTGAACCCATTGAGCGCGCCATACGGGCAGCATCGGCAAAAGCACTGTTGGAAATCATTCCCCTGGATCGCCACAGTAACGACCTACTGGTTGATACCTATCCAATTCCCAAGGTCTTCTGGAACCAGCTCGGCCTCCCCCAGGGTGGTGATATCAACCTCGCGCGGGGGGAGGATGGAAAAATCTCCGCTGTGATTGTGCCAGCGGTGGCACCCGACGGTTATTCAGGCCCGATCCAATTGCTGGTGGGAGTAAACCGCGACGGTACTATTGCCGGGGTGCGGGTTACAGGTCATAGCGAAACCCCCGGCCTCGGCGACAAAGTTGAGCTGAAGAAAAGTGACTGGATACTGCAATTCGATGGTTTGTCATTAAAAAATCCACCCGCCTATGAATGGAAAGTACAGAAAGATGGCGGAGTGTTCGATCAGTTTACCGGGGCCACAATTACCCCGCGCGCGGTCGTGAATGAGGTGCGTCAAGTATTGGAATTTGTCGCACAGAATCACCAAAAGATTTTTAGTGCACCAATATCAAAGCGTGCGGTGGAAGTTGAGAACCCCGAAGCAGAAAAAACAGATGGGGCCCAACCAGAGATGGAGCAAAACTGATGGCAACCCCCGGTTACGCAGAAATCACCCACAATGGGCTTTGGAAGAATAACCCTGCACTGGTGCAGCTACTGGGGCTTTGCCCCCTGTTGGCAGTGACAGGCACAGTGGTCAACGCTATTGGATTGGGCCTAGCCACAACCGGAGTTCTTACCTGCTCAAACCTGGCGGTATCCCTCGTGCGTCAGCAAATGCCAGATACTGTTCGACTGCCCGCTTCGGTCATGATCATCGCCACCTTCGTTACCTGTGTCGAGCTGCTCATGAAGGCCTTCACTTATGAGTTGTACTTGGTGCTCGGTATTTTTATTCCCTTGATTGTTACCAATTGCGCCATTCTCGGGCGTGCAGATGCCTTCGCGAGTAAAAACCCGGTCCTTCCCTCGCTGGTAGATGGATTTATGATGGGAGTTGGCTTTACCGCAGTATTAATCGTAATTGGCGCCGTACGGGAAATATTGGGCCAGGGCACTCTCTTTTCAGATATGGATTTATTACTCGGCCCCATGGCAAAAGACTGGGGCATCTCGGTCCTGGGTAGTAACTATCCTGGAGTACTTGTGGCGGTACTCCCCCCAGGAGCATTCCTGGTTGCAGGTCTACTAATCGCAACAAAAAATGCAATAGATTCAGGTATTGAACGTCGTCGCAGCCAACAAGTAAAAATTGTTCCCGGCTCTAAACGTGTTCGCGTTACCGGAAAAATTTCTTAGAAATAAACTTGGAGAAAAAATATCGACGGCAATCTTTTAGTTTAGCGAAAACCATTTGATTGCCAGTGATTATTTAAAGGGCATATTTCATTTATTCTTCTAAATAAAATATTCATATTTGGCGTATTTATTTTCCTTTGATAGATTAATAGACATCTATCTGTCACCAAAAGCCCAAAAACATACACCTTTGCTAACACACTGAAAATAAAGCCCTTTTTCAGTGCAATACTGGTGTAATCGAATGTAATAGCATTATTGTCTCTTTTTGAATTCGTTTGGCTAGAATGGCACGACCGACCAGCTTGAGAGTGCTATCGGTGCCAACGCAATAAGAACAGGGATACTGCTATGACTGTAGACAATGGAAAGTCTGATTTGGTCTACCACGGCCGCCGCGCTCAGCGCGCCGACAGCCGCCTGCGCCGCAAGGCAATCCTTGAGGCCACCCTGCGACTGATCGTAAAGGAAGGTATTCGCGGTATTCGTCACCGCGCTGTAGCCCGGGAAGCAAGTGTACCCCTGGCTGCCACTACCTACTACTTTAAAGACCTCAATGACCTTATCAGCGACTCATTTACATATTTCGTCGAACAGGGACTAGAGAGTACGCGCCAACTTCAGGAAGAAAGCTTCAGCGCTGCCCGTAACCTTTCAGCACAAGAACGCGCCTCGAACAGTAGCCGCAAATTATTAGTCCAACAGCTAACCCGTTTTGTGCTGACCCATGTCCGAAGCCAAGCTGAGGACAAGGACCGGCGCCTTATAGAACTAGCATTTCGCAATGAAGCACTGCGGAATGAGCAGCTGACACGAGCAGTACGCATGTCAAACCATGCACGGGAATCCCTGATGCAGGAATTCTTCCACCTGCTCGGCCTCACAGACCCCGAAGCTGCAGCTCAGATCGCCCATGGCACAATTCTAAAGCTAGAGTATGAAATACTGAGTGGCACTATTGCCCTCGACTCACCACTACTCGAGCGTACGGTTACCATGATGGTCCACGGGCTGATTCCCGCCGCCACTCCGGTTACTGAAGCCGCAGCATACGGTTAAAATGGGGTTCGGATAAGGTACAGTGCCCTCGGGCACTGTACCCATTCTTCTGAACTAGCTCCGTCTTTCAGAAGGGTTTATGTGCAAGTACCCGGCATAGCCGCAACCCACTGGCGCAGTAGCTCCACCCCCTCCTCATGCACCAAACTGCGACCCAGTTCCGGCATCATCGCACCGGGATCAACAGACTCAATTCTGAAATTCAAAATGGAGTGATCCGGTTCACCCGGCACTATGGCAAATAAGCGCTCGCCACTGCCAGTTCCCGCCGCCACCGGTGGCTTGCACAAGCCCAACTTACGCAAGTCTGTCTCACTATGATTTAGCATTAAACCAGAGGTATCGGCCGCGCCAGCAGGGTTATGGCAATGACCACAATTGATATCAAGATAGGCCCTGGCTCGCTCATTCAGCGTTACACTGTTATCCATAAATTTGGCTAAGCTGGGCAGTTCAATAGTCTTGGGAACATCACGAAGATAACCAATCTTTTGCCAGTGCTTCAGCTGATTTTCTGTACCACTGAGGTAGGGGTAATCTCGATTGAGGTGTCTGGCCCTTGGGCCGAGAGGTGAAATTTTCTTGCCGGTGAAATTATCTGCATGGCATCCAGCACACTGATTAGCATCAGGCACCACATAGGTAAATTCTGTAATATCCCCCGTTGCCGTTTTTAGCTTAAGTCGACTGGCATCACCAGCAATTTCAAATACCGCTTCTGTCTGTGATTCATTCCAAATATAGGGAATCGCCTGCCAGCCACTCTCACGCCTCACTAGCAACCGGGTTTCCATCAGACGCACCCGCTGCATATCCAGGGCCTCACCCATACGGCCTTCAGCATAGTCATGCTCGAAATTATCAGTGCGCAGTACTGTCTCGTTTTCGCCCCTTGGGTAGTAAAATGTTTTGGTTAAAACTGTGCCAACAGGGTAGTCAAACTGCTCATCGCCATATCGGGCCGAAACACCATCAGGCATCCACACTGTACGCAACTTATGGGCATAATCAGTAAATAGTCCTGTGTTGAGATCATAGGGCACCACTCCGATATTTGGCGTTAATACACCATCGAGAATATTTACCAGGTTCCAATCACTTAGTCGTTCCGGAATCGCATTTTCAGCAAACACGACCACTTGAGGGCGAGATTTATCACAGCCTGCTATAGTGGACAGCATCATTCCTGGAAGCAGGATAAAGGCACTTGCCCAGGATATCCAACTATTCATTTCTACCCTCTAATACTGCCAGATGATTATCTGTCTTCTGATCCTCTACGGGCTGCTCAAACTCCAGGACAATTTGGGGTAATTTCTCAAGCTGGCATTTATGTGCGGAAATATCTGTAGAGATATTTTGATAGCCATTGAGGAAATCCACATTGAGAATACCAGCTTCTGCATTATCAATGCATAATTTCAAGTGATCCGGCAGGGCTCCATCAACTGTTTTCTCTTGATTGACAACCCCGTCCCAAAGTACATCGGGAATGCTTCCACCCAGTCCAAATCGAGCCAATTTCAAGGCTTTCAATTCCAGGTGGTCCGGTGAAGTGCCCCCACCAGAAAACTGGTTATCATAGATATAAATTCCTTCAGGATATGGGTCGAAATCTTCCTGTGTGGATTTGTCGCTATAATAACCCGCCGTAAAGTAGCTACTCACTACTATATTAGCGGTATCGTTATCTGCTATCTCATTCTCAAATATCTCAACATTATCATTGGAGTTAATTACAATACCTGACCCTGCAGGAACTGCAGCTACTGGCGTACCTTCATGACCAAAATTTGATGTATTGTTTTTAAAAATTTTATTATTGAAAATACGGGTGCTATGCCCAGGCTGAGGAAGGTTTGGCATATTAAAAACCAAGACTCCACCCGTATTGTTAGTTGCCACATTTCCGTATACATCAGCGCCGATCGTGTTTTCAATTTCAATCCCAGCCACATTGAATTCGGCACGATTATTACGCACTATGACATTTCTCGACTGCCCTACGTAAATACCCGCATCGGATGCCCCTATAGCAACTGAACTCTCCACCAGGGTATTTTTAGTTTGAACAGGATATATGCCGTAAGCTCCATTCTCAGTGGCTGGCCCATTTGTCCACTCAACACGTATATTGCGAATCACTATGTTCTCGCCTTCATTTACTTTTAAGGCATCACCGATTGTGTCTTCAATGGCAAGATTTTCGATAGTGAAATTACTTGCATTCACCAGTAATCCTTCAGCCCCCTGAATCTGCCCTTTAAACGAGAGAATAGATTTATCCATACCCGCACCGCGTATCGTGACGCCATCCACATTCAAGGATAAGCTGCGGTTAATTTGAAACTCTCCTTCGGGAATTAACACCACATCCCCCGGTTTTGCGGATATCAGCTGCCTGAGTAGTTGCTTTTGAAAATCATGGCTAGCTTTTACGTCGGGAGCGTCATTTTGTACCCGCTTGTCTTTGTCACTAGGCGAGCAAGCTGTGGAAGCCATTAGTGCCAAAACCACTCCCACACAGATTGATGTTTTCATGATACGTCCTTTATTTGAATTATTATCGGTAGCAATTAGTGGCAATCTATAAAAATAGGCACGAATGTACCAATTAAGTTGCGCAAAAAACCCTCTTACATAGCTTTACCGATACTATCCAACCAGTGCCTCTGCATCAAGACACTATTATTAATGAACCGGAAAACAATACCGACTCGGCATTAGCAAATTATCCGTCACTTACACTTTAAAATTGGCCCAGGAAAGCTAAAGCGATGAAAATCTTAAAGCCAGCCTTGATTTCCATCAGCTTATTGGCGGAGAGCACTCTCGCCGAGCAGTCACTTAAAGTAGTGATCATGACACCTGATGGAGAAACATTTCAAACAAAACAAATATTGGAAAATCGACTCACAGAAAGCACTCCCGTAATATCTATAAGGGCAATAATGAAAGAGTATCAAGCGATACGGTGCAACGGCCCATGGGGTGCAATTAAGTACAAGGTGATGCTATCAAGCGGTCCAGGCATAGAGATTTTCAAGAAGAATGATCGAGTATACCTACAGTTTATCGAGTATTCAGTAATCAATAAAGATTTGACAGTAGCAAGTATGGGCATTCATTGTATTGATACCGAGCCAAAACAGATATTTAACACTATTGGAGAAATTGATCTTATGAGGAACATAGAAAAGCAAGAGGAGCTGGAGCTAAGCAACGGCTACATTTTAAAATATCATTACACTCCAAAATAAAACCATACAAGTAATTAAACATTTAGAAACTTACCAGCCTGAAAATAAGTTTCTTGACATTCATCTCTTACTAAGTCCTCCATGTTTAAGAAGCCATGTATCATATCTGGAAAGTGGAAATTTTCTGAACGAACCCCAGTATTTTTTATAGACTGATAATAAAGCACCCCCTCATCTCGCAAGGGGCAAAACCCTGCCGTTATAACTAGAGTATCCGGCAATCCTCCGGAGAAATCCATATGTAATGGAGATGCTGACTTTCTACATTGGCCATCCTTAAAGTACTGCTCAGAAAACCAGATGCATTTATCGCGTTCGACATAATAGCCCACACCATTTTCCTTATATGACGCACACCTAGCTGTATAATCAACACAGGGATAGACCAGAACTTGTTTGGAAATAGTAATACCTAGATCATATTGGGCGAGATGCGAAACTGATGCAGACAGGGCTCCACCTGCTGAGTCTCCAGCAAGAGATAAACTTTTTTGATAATTGACTTTTCTTTTATCCAAAACCGTCCATATCCCACGAGCGACAGCACACGAATCGACCACTGCAGCGGGATATGGATTTTCGGGAGCCAGCCGATACTCTGGTGCCACCAAAATATGCTGCGTCGCGAGGGAAAATTTCCGGCATATCGGATCATAGTTTTCTACACTTCCCACAACATGACCACCACCATGGAAATATAAAAGTACAGGCAACTTCTTCTCTGGTGCAGGATTATATACCCTGACAGGCACGTTATAGCCAGTGGAATAGACTACTTCATCAAATATGTAGTCCACTTCTGGAATATCAGAAATGTAACTCCTGATCATATTTCCAGACATCTCACGAGAATTAATTACACTAAACTTGAACCCCTGAGCTGCTTGCGCAGCCATACTCTCGTTGAGTTGATCCAGAAAAGGGATCAGTTTCGCATTTACCTTTCGCAACAGGCTGTCCTCTCAGGTAAATCACAAAGCAATCATCAACATTATAAGTAGTCTCCATACATAAAGGCTACCTGATTAACTGATAGAAAATAATTAAGAATCTATAAATATAATTATTTTGTCTACTAAAAGCAGCCAGCTTAGAATTAACAAGTAAACTGGCTATTTGAAGAATAATTGTGATATCAGTGGAAAACTGGCTCGGAGACATAGCTCCAGAAAAGTACAGTTCCCACCATAATCAACACAGCCATTACCAGAGAGACAGTAATAATGGCACTGGCAAAAAGAAACCCGCGCTCTTCCGAGACACCCATAACAATGGGAATTCCCAAATATAACAAATAAACGGCATAGGCAACTGCAACGGTAGCCAAAAGAATATCTAACCATAGCAAAGGGTATATACCGGCGACACCGACTAAAAAGATTGGTGTTGCAGTAAATCCTGCGATAACAACGCCCTTCAATGGGTGTGTTTCAGCTCCATAGGTCTTGGCCATCCAGTGAATGAAGTAGCCAATCGCAACAACAGTCAATACCATAGTGCAGTAAAAAACCGCAACCAACTCCAGTGCACTCTGACCTGTAATTCTGACCGGTTCACCGCCACCAATACTCCAACCCACCTGAGTGGTGCCAAAATACCACGCCGCTGCTGGAAGCAACGCCAAAATAATCACGTAGGGCAACTGACTGCGTAATTTCTTTTCAGGGAGGCTACTGATCAGTTCCCACTGCCTGCGGGGCTGTATCATAAGGCCGAACATATGGATCAACATTCCGTTTTCCTCACGCTCTGTAAGGAACTCTAAGTGCGACCTATTTGCTCAATTTGATCTTGAAACTGCTGGTCAAAATGAGGTGTACCACTAAAAGGCCATCCTCGAAGCTCCAGTTCATTTCTTCTTCTATCGACTTACTTTTAGGAGCTTAAGTCGTTCAAGTCAACAATAAGGAAGGAATTGGCGGAAATGCTTACATGAGCGTTTCTAGGAGAAACATTTAACCCACCGAAAATGATACAAAACAACCCGGGAGGATAATTATCTGTATAAATAAAAGAGAGACAAATAAGTGGATATAGCCATATCAGAGGTAGCTGGCGAATTAACTCAGCCAGCTACCTGGAGGGACATTCCAGCCTCAGAAACTGACCGCCTGAATAGCGCACATCCAACCAAAACGATCCTCCTCTCGCCCTTCCTGAATATCAAGGAGCGCCTGACGCAGGTGCTGGGCCACAGGACCAGGTGCCTGAGGAAGTTTGTAGGTACCACTTTCATCACCTATCACGCTTATAGGGCTGATAATCGCAGCGGTGCCACAGGCAAATGTTTCAGAGCAGACGCCCGAGGCGACCTGCCCTAGTAATTCATCAATATGAATTGCACCCTCAATTACTTTGTATCCGAGGTCCCTAGCCAATTCAATCAGACTAAAACGGGTAATCCCCTCTAGAATGGAGCCATTAAGCGCCGGAGTGTGAAGCTCGCCGTCGATTACCGCGAAGAAATTCATACCAGACAACTCATCCACACTACTGCGGTCGTCTGGGTTAAGCCATAGTGACTGGTCAAAGCCACGCTCTTTTAAGCGACCAATACTAAGCAAGGAGCCTGCGTAGTTACCACCGACCTTTGCATCCCCAGTGCCCCCTACTGCAGCTCTGGCGTCTTCTCGCTCTACCCAAAGTCGCATATTACCGGAGTGGTAAGCCTCTGAAGGGCTTGCGATCACATAAAACTCATAGGAGGTGCTCGCAGATACCGTTAGGTCTGCCTGGGTACCCATCAGAAAGGGACGCAAGTAGAGGGATTCTCCACTGTTACCAGGTACTAAATTTGCGCAGTAAGCAGCGACAGTGCGCACACCATCCATGAACAGAGACTCAGGCACTGGAGGCATACATAGGCGCTTGGCTGAATAAGACATGCGCTCTGCATTTTTTTCAGGGCGGAAAAGGGCAATACCCTGCGACGTACGGTAAGCTTTCATCCCCTCAAAGCACGACTGAGCGTAATGCAATACCTTAGCTGCCGGGTCAACAGATAGTGGTGCGTAGGGGACCAACTCACCACTGCTCCAGCAACCATCCTGACAGACAGCACGAAACATTACTGGCGCCATTACTGCCCCAAAACCCAGCCTCTCAGGCATTTCATATCCACGCAGGCTCGGGGCTACGTCAGGGTCGATATAGATGCTCACCAGCTCTCTCCTCTCATTCCAATTGGCTGATTATGGCGCCTGTTGCGCTGCAATCCAAATATGTCACCCGAGGGTTGATCAGATACAGCTAATAGCCCCTAAAAAAACGCAAAAATTTAGGATAAAAATCCACTAAGCAGTTCGTATTACTTGCCCCACAGTGTCAGATACGGCATCCCCCCGGCAATATCAACTGTCGCCCAAACAAGCACAATAAACTTTTGGCACCTGCTTACCGACCTTGAGTTCTGCTATTTCTCCCGGCCTGCTAAACCAAAAGGGTGGTCGCAGGCATGCCGGCAAATCGATAGCCGGTTGGTTGAAGTCTCCGTCACAATCCCTCTGATGACAGATTGTGCTGGCTATACTGTTTAATACGCAGCCAGGAGCGCAAAGATAAGCATCCGGCTGCGTCTTCCCCGAGGCCCCAAGAGCGAACTCACCGCCGGCCCTCGTGTTGAAGCAGAACCACATTTCAGGAGAGAGCTTCCACTCAACGACCTTTGGGGTCCACAGGTGGAAACGAGACCCACATACCCTGCGTGAGGCCATGGCTTTTTTCGCAGTTGTGGGTAATGAAAACCGGAATGGAAGTGGTTCAATCGTGACACAGATAGATACCAGCAAATCACTTGCTATCGGCTTGATGTTTACAGCCACAGCACTGCTGTGTAAAAGCGCCTTCGCTGCAGATGGCGTAACTGTGAGCCAGGATACTAATGCCCCTCCCAAGGCATTTATTGAGGCCGCCTCCAAACCCCTACAAAAAAATCGACGACAACTTCGTCCTTCTGAGGCGGTAGAAAGCTACCGCGAACGAATTGAAGAACTTGAGGCACAACACGGTGCTTATGGCGCGGGAATTGATGAACAATTACTTGGGTTAGCCACAGCTTTGCAAAAAACTGGTGCACATAAAGAAGCCGCCAGTGAGTTCCGTCGTGCCATGCTGGTAAATAGGGTCAATGAAGGACTCTACTCCCTCAACCAGATCCCTATGATTGAGCGACTGATCGAAAGTCAGATTGCCCTCAATCAGTGGGAGGAAGCTAACGACAATCAACAGTACCTCTACTGGCTTTACGAAAAAAATTACGGTGAAAAAGATCCACGGATGTTACCCGTTATCAATAACCTGAGCCGCTGGCATCTACAGTCTTACATAGAAGAAAAAGGTGAGACTCTTGTTGAGCACCTGATCAATGCTACAAAACTTTATACCTTAGCGGTTGATATTATCACAAAGAATTTTGGTGCCAGTGATTTGCGCTTGGTAGACGCTCTACGCGGACTCAAAGCAACCAATTATTACTTGGCAACCTATAAGGGCGAACCACAGGCACCAGTTATCGTCAATACCAGCTTTGGCGCTGGTGGATCCAATGCCAGTCAACTTCACAAAGTAGATCACTACCGGACGAAGAGTTTTAACACCGGTAAAAAAGCCATAACCCGTATCGTCGACGTTTACCAAAGAAATCCCCTATCCCCACCGGCAGCTTCAGCCAAAGCAAAAGTAGAGCTAGGTGACTGGTACATGATGTTTAACAAGTGGCATTCGGCTCGCCAGACATATGGCGAAGCCTATCAGGCACTATGGGACAATGGCGCCTCCAATGACGAAATAGAGGATATTTTTGGGCGTCCTGTCGCCCTGCCAGCACTTCCAATACTGGACTCCGACAGTAAGGCCCTAGCCAACTCCCACATCACTGTTTCATACGACGTTACCGCTTTCGGGAAAGCACGCAATATTAAGGTGTTGAGAGCCTACCCATCGGACAAGGTGCGCATTCGTTCCAAAGTCCGCAACATATTAAAGCGCGCCAAGTTTCGCCCTCGCTTTGAGGACGGCGAAGCAGTAGAAACCCGCGGCATAGTGCAACGATTCGTCTTTGATTGAGGATTTTTGCTGCAAAGCACTTTTAAAGCGGTGTGGTAAACGCGCAAATAATCAAATAACAACTATTTTTAAGATTCCACACCGTTTACTTATCGGACTGGCAGATTACGTAGACTGTTCACCGACCCGCCTGCCCGGGCACATATCAAATATTTTAGGAGAAAGCAGATGACAATTCGGAAAGCGCTTCGAAAAGGTCATTGCCAGTGTATTGGCTGGCATACTCTGCTCTCCGTTGCCTTATTGACCTCAGCGATGGTCGGCTGTAAGAGCCAACAGACACAATCGCAACCGCCAGCAATGCCATCAATGCCCTCTGCCAGTTCTCAGTCTCAATCGCAGCCACAGTCGCAATCGCAGTCACAATCGCAGTCTCAGAGCAGTTCTTCGTCCAGCAGCAGTTCACAGAGCTCCAGCCAGTCGCAGACCGCCAGCAGTAGCAGCGGCCAGCCACGTAGCAACTCTTCTAGCCAGCCCAGTATGAGCATGCCCGGTGCGGAAAGAAACTCCCAGAGTAACAGCAGTACGGCACCGGGAGAGGAACAGGCTTCCCGCCAGAGTTCAGCTGGAGATTCTATGCCGGAATCTGATTCCCGCAATCGCTCCACACCGGTTTATAGTGATTCAAAGCAATCACAAAGGGATCAAAGTAATCCGCCAGACCCCTCCTCTGGAGAGGAAGGCACTCCTCCAAACGAAATCGATTTTTCCGAGGAGGATCAAACCGCTTCATCTTCCAGCGCCTCCAGTAGCAGTTCTTCCAGCAGTGCATCTTCCAGCAGTAGTAGTGCCAATAGCGCTAATGCCGGGCAACCAGGCGATAGTGCATCAAGGGCGGGAAGCGCACCCAACGAAGCCCCGACATCGGCTGCGGAGCAGGTTGCGGAACTGGAGGGCCGCTTTGAATCCACCATGGTGAGTTACGACGGCATGATCCTGCGCGAGCGTGATTACGTGCGTAATAGGCCTGGCTCGGCCTCCGCTGAAAGTGACGAGGACGCCATGGATGAAGCGCCGCCAGGGGAATCCCTGGAAGACCTCATTGAATCAGCCGAAGCTGAAATCCCCGCACCACCAGGCAGTGGAGCACCAGCTGGAGGAGGACCGCAGCAAAATAACTCCAGTGGCCAGGTTACCGGACCCGGGCTGCCTACAAAAGGGCGACAGGGGGACTACAACCACAGCAGCTCACAGGCCATAGTACCCGCAGATATACCCAGTGGTACAGATGACGATGTTGTAGCAAGGCAAATTCGTGAAGCAGCCACCCGGGAAACCGACCCCGAATTGCGGGAAAAATTATGGGAAGAATACCGAAAGTATAAAAAAGCGACGAAGTAGTTACTAAGGATGCCGGTATGTCATTTTACAAGTCCACTTACAAAAACGGCCACTCCCCGACATGCTTATTTACCATATTATTGTGGTCGGTAGTCGCATTAATTTTCACAGGCTGTACCACAACGGAAGTACGAACTACCGCATTTACGCCCCTTACTATTGAGGACAAAAATATTGCTGAAGAGCGATTACTCGACGTAGGCGTAATTCAGTTTGACCCAGGCCTAGAAACTACTGAGGCAGACGAAGATACCCTGGTATTTCCTGAATTGCGCCAGGCGGAGTCTCGCTTTATGGCCGTCACCTTGGCCGACTCATTGCAATCAAGCCTTGGCTGGGGAGCAGTTCGAGTTATCCCATCTGCACGCACCAATATAGATGTAACCGTCTCTGGCCGTATTCTCAAATCCGACGGCGAATCCCTGACAGTTGAAATTACTGTCGCTGACTCCCGAGGCCAGCTCTGGTTTACAAAAGAGTACAGTGAAAACGCCTCGCATTATGCCTACGATCGCAAGCACCCTACGGAGGGGGATGCTTTCCAAGGCATCTACAACCGTATTGCCAACGACATGCTGCAGTACCGGCAAAAACTATCAAATCAGCAAATTGTCGAGCTTCGCACTATTTCCGAAATGCGCTTTGCCCGCAGCTTCTCCCCTGAAGCCTTCGACCGCTACCTGCACCAAAGCGAAAGTGGTATCTACTATCTAAGTGCCCTACCCGCAGAAAATGATCCGATGCTAGCAAGGGTGCGCAAAATTCGTGAGCGGGACTACCTGTTTGTCGATACCCTACAGGAGTATTACGGCACATTCGCAAAAACCATGGAGGTGCCCTATCAGGAATGGCGTGCGCGCAGTTACGAGGAGGTTCGGGAGATGCGCGAATTAAAGCGTAAGGCCCGTAATCACACCATTATGGGTGCCGCAGCCATTATCGGCGGAATTGCTGCCGCAGGAGCTGGAGGTGGCAGCGCCCAAGCTGCGGGCCAGGTCGGTATCGGCGCAGGTGGTTACCTGATAAAGAGCGCCTTTGATCGCCGTGCTGATGCCAAGATGCACTTAGAGGCACTGCAGGAGCTGGGTGACTCAATGGAGGCCGAAGTTGAGCCACAAATCGTAGAGCTTGAGGATCGTACTGTGACTCTTACCGGTTCAGTAGAAAACCAATATCGGCAATGGCGCGAAATTCTGAAGGAAATATACGATGCTGAGACGGGCTCATCCAGTAACAGTATCTAGCATCACAAGTGTTACTAACTGAGGTAAATCAAAGCGCTTTTCCACTCTTTTCACCCAACATCTTCACTGGGACCACGAATAACTAGGCGGAAATACTATGCAGCACCGCGATAATGCCAAGGAAGATATAGCACCAATCGAGCCAGCCAATTTTACCTTTGGCGGTGAGGAGGCTCATTCTCCCAAGGCAACCAACACCAATAAGGGAAAACCTAAAAAAGAAAGGTTTTATGGACCCATAGTAATTGGTGCAGCCATGCTCAGCGGTCTCATTGGCGTCTTTTGGGGGCTTCCCCAGGTGGTGGAAAAACCTCCGTTACGTAGCCTGCAAATAAGCTCCCCCCCAACTAATAACATCTCGGAAAATGTTGCCCAAGCATCTCCTTATACAGATGCCGAAATTATGCAGCAACGCCGGGAAGTCCAGAAAATTCTGCAGGATATTCTCGCCCTCAAGGAAGAATTAAAGGAGCGAAAAGTAGAGCTATGGGCATATGAAGAATTCTATGCGGCAGAAGATCTGGCCCTCAAGGCCGACAGCCTCTACCGCAAACGACAATTTATGCCCGCTTTGGAGAAATATCAGGAATCATTGCAGGCACTAGAAGTATTACGTGACGGTATACCCGAGCGTATTGAAATACACCTTGCTGAAGGCGAAAGAGCGCTAGAAAGTGGGGATCTGGATTCTGCAACAGAAGCTTTCAAACTTACCCTTATAATTTCCGAGAAGCACCCCAGGGGATTAAGAGGATTAGAGCGCACCGATAAGCTTCCGCTGGCTTGGTGGAAATTCACAGAAGGGAAAAGTGCCTATCTGGATTCAGACTTAGATCTTGCCAAGAAATCTTTAAAGGAATCTCTTTCTTCTGATCCACAAACAAAGCCTGCAAAAAAATTATTGGCAAAAGTAGAACAGGAAATCACCGAACGCGACTACAAAAATGCCATGTCCGCAGGGTATGCCGCTATTGCTGATAAAAAATTTGACTCAGCAAAGAAACACTTCAACCAAGCCAGTAAGTTGAAGCCTGAAGCCAAGGCCCCAGGTATAGGCCTTAAGCAGGCAAAAAATGGGGCCGAGCAGGCCAAGATCGAAGAACTTCTCACTCACGCGCGCGACCAGGAAAAGCAGGAAAACTGGCACAAAGCCCTGCAGAGTTACACTACCTTAGTAAAAAAAGACGCTAGTTTAGTGGCTGCTGTGACAGGGAAAGCCCGCGCCACGGCCAGGGCTCAACTGGATGATCAAATGCAGGATCTCCTTAAAGATCCTCTGACTTTAGGCGAAGGAAAGCGTAATCATTTTGCCAGAAAAGTACTCAGTGATGCGCGGAAACTCAATAGCCAAACACCACGTTTGGCACAACAGATCGAAGATCTTGAAGATGCACTCACTAAAGCACTAATCCCCATGCCCGTACGTTTTAAGTCCGACCGTAGTACCAGTGTCACGATTTATCATGTGGGAAGGCTGGGCTATTTTGATCAGCGAGAAATTGCCTTAAAGCCCGGCCGTTATACAGCCATCGGTACCCGAGACGGCTATCGGGATGTGCGTCGGGAGTTTATCGTCAAGCCAGGGAAACCTGTCACAGAAGTTGTCATACAATGTGCGGAAAAAATTAACGGCGCTAATAACAGCTAATTACAAGAACCTCTATTGCCTCGAAAAATCAAAAAAACAGGTCTTTTCGCAGTGGGGCCGTGCCTGATTTAGAGCGCCTGATTTAAATTCAGGATATGAAGAGTTCCGCGACAAACCTCTCACCATGCCACATAGCCATGGTATCGGCGAGCTAAGCTTTGTTGCACACAGCACCCCTGCTTCGGTTTTGCCAACCTGGCCCTAACAAGGCCTATCCAGCGACACCGAAGTCATTGCGATAACTCCATAACGATGTGGCAATAGGGAAGCATAAATGACAGTGAAAGAGGCAGTACCTGTCCAGGATGAGAAACCCGCAATCGATGAATCCCCCCTCATCGAACCAATTGGTTTCACTCCAGTACAGCCAAAATCCACTCGTGCTCGGTTATTTTTCTCCAAGCGCGCCTTGATTGTTGCGGCCTGCTTACTCTTAAGCGCGTTGGCGCTATATTATTTAGTTATCGCCCGCTCCCTAATTTTCGATACACAGCCCGTCCATGCAAAAATCAGTATCAGTGGCTTTGCAATTCCCCTCGGCAATGGCCACCTCGTATTACCTGGAAACTACAGCTACACAATTAAAGCTGAGGGCTATCTAGCCAAAAGTGGCGAAGTAGAAGTCAGCCGGGAAGGCCATAGTCGCCACTCGGTTACCCTTGAAAAACTTCCGGGCCATCTACAAATCGAAACGGATCCCCCAGTACCTGTAAAAGTTCTGATGAATGGTCGTGAAGTTCCAAATGAAAATGGTCTGGTGAAAAATGTCTCTACGGGGTCCATGCGGATAACAGTTTTATCTGACCGCTATCTGCCTTTTACCCGCGAGGTTAATATCGAGGGGCTCGATAAAACCTACCGCCTTGAAGCCAAACTACGTCCAGCCTGGGCCAGTATCCGAATCAACAGCAATCCGCAAGGCGCTACAGTAACCGTGGGCGGCAAGGTACTTGGAACTACGCCACTTAACGCAGAGTTAATCCAGGGAGATAGAGTTATCTCTATCTCCCTTGCCGAGCATAAGACGGTTGATATCCCTGTCGCTGTTACCGCTGGAGTAGACCAGGCACTAGCCACAGTAACCCTCGGGCCAGCTGACGGGCTATTGCGTGTCGTTACCACTCCTGAGGGCGCGAGTGTAACCGTGGATGGGGAGTTTCGAGGTCATACCCCACTGGAGCTCGAGCTCACATCAGGGGAAATCCATCGCCTGCGTTTTTTTAAGGACGGTTATGCCTCCGTAGAACACACCATCGACCTCGCTGCAGGTATGCAGCGCGACTTGAATATTAACCTGAATGCAGTGTATGGCAGGGTTCGTGTCTCCAGTGTGCCACCAGATGCAGAAGTCTATATTGATGGGCAATTTGCGGGGAATTCCGGACAGACTTTCAACCTACCCGCAAGAACTCACCGTATTGAAGTGCGCAAGCGAGGCTATGAAACATTTGATACCCGCGTGATTCCCAGTGCCAGACTGGAGCAAACTGTGCGTGCAGTTTTATTAACCAAGGAGCAGGCTCGCTGGCAACAAGTTCCACCAGAGCTTCGCCATGGCGCAGGCGGCACCATGAAATTAATGCGCCCCAACGCTGTATTCACTATGGGCTCATCCCGACGCGAGCAAGGGCGTCGCGCAAATGAAGTTATGCGGCAGGTCGCTCTAAACCGCCCCTTTTATATAGGCACCACAGAGGTCACCAACCGGGAATACCGAAGATTTAAACCCTCACATACCTCAAGCCATGTAAACGGTGTGAGCTTAGATAACGACAACCTTCCCGTAGTCAATGTCAGTTGGGCCGATGCTGTTCTCTTTTGCAATTGGCTCAGCCAACGGGATGGGCTGACTCCTGTATACCTGACAGAACGCGGTCGGGTTGTCGGCTTTGATTCCGCCGCAAATGGATATCGTTTACCAACTGAAGCTGAATGGGCATGGCTAGCCCGTTACGACCGCGGTGTTATGCGCAAATATCCTTGGGGGAATGACCTGCCCATTGGTAATAACTCAGGTAATTATGCCGACAGTCATGCTGCCAAACTAATTCCCACTGTACTGCGCACCTATAGTGATCGCTATGCAGCGACTGCACCTGTAGCCAGCTATAACCCAAACCCGTTGGGAATTTATGACCTTGGAGGCAATGTATCTGAATGGATACACGATCTCTATACCATTGGCACAGGTCTTTCATCCCGCCAGGAGGAAAATCCAGTGGGCCCACAGGATGGTGACTACCATGTTATTCGTGGCTCCAGCTGGCGTCACTCAGGGCTGACGGAGTTGCGTTTGTCTTATCGCGACTATGGAGAGGCCCCAAGAAACGATATCGGCTTCAGAGTGGCGCGCTGGGTCAAATAGGAGAGAGCTATGCCTAAATTTATTTTTATTTTCATCCTCCTGTTACCTTCCTTTTTAATTGCACAGGAAAAGCAGGAAAAAGAAGGGGAGACCCTCACTCAGGTCGCGCAAAAAAAATCGGATGAAAAGAAGTCAAAAAGTAGTAAAAGCAGTTCCGATGATTACAAAGCTTCCGAAGAAATTTCTGAGGATCTATCCGTTTCCTATCCAGTAGATATATAGAGAAAAGTTGCCAAGAGCACCATCATGAAATTCAAATCATCAGATTTCATTTTCCAGATATTTGCGCTGTTGGGCTCAGTTATCCTGGTACATGCCATTTATGTAGCCATTATCCGTCCAAACGCTGATGCATTAATTGAGGAGCAGCTGGCTCGTGAGGCGGCGGGAGAAACCTACGTGCAACAGCGCTCCATCTATATTGTGATGCGAGACTATGAGCAGGAGGCCTGTTTTGTACTAATGCTCTGGGCCATGGCAATAATGGGTTTGAAAGCCCAGCGAAGTATGCGAGAACGGAAGCTGCTCAACAGAGCACTTCTCAATGTCAGTGAAGGCACGCCTATTTTACCAGAAGATACTCGCGACCTGTCTCGACCGATTCAGGCACTCCCTGAGGAGGAGCGTAGTTATCTGGTACCCAGAGCTATTCTCACCGCCCTGCAGCGATTTGGTTCAACCCGTAATGTGGCTGCAGTTTCCAACTCTATAAAAGAGGTTTGTGAAACCGAGGGAGACCGCCTTGACTCAGAGCTGGCAATGGTTCGCTATATCACCTGGGCAATCCCCTCTATTGGTTTTATTGGTACGGTGCGTGGCATCGGTGAAGCTCTAGCACAAGCGCACAAAGCTGTGGAGGGTGATATTGCCGGGGTGACCGTGAGCCTCGGTGTCGCCTTCAATTCAACTTTTATCGCTCTGGTAATCAGTATTGTCATTATGTTTTTTACGCACCAGTTGCAATTGATGCAAGAGAGGCTGGTACTCGATACGCAGAACTACTGTGACAACCGTCTTTTGCGATTCCTGAAAATTAGTTAACCGACACAGGTTGTCAACATATCGGTTATTGGCCGCGAGGAAGCCCCCATGGGACAAGGTATCCTTGAAATCAATGATTATGGTCTAAGGGTTTTTATTGGAACTACGGAAGTTCTAGAAAGCCCTGGTATAGCGGTAATTGAACCCCGACAGATCCATATAGGTACTGCAGCACAAATGCGTGCACGCAACCACCCAACCCAAGTTAATAATCAGTTCTGGCGCAGGCTCAGCCTGGAATCACTGAAATCTGAAAACCAGAGCTGTCGTCATCATGCCGATTTGGCCTACTGCCATTTACAAGAAATTTCTGAGCATTGCGATCTTCCAGAGGAACTTGTACTCGCAGTGCCAGGAAACTTCACTCGAGAGCAGCTGGCCTTGTTGCTGGGTATTATCAAAGAAAGCAGTATAAATGTTGTGGGCCTTATTGACTCTGCCACTGCAAATATTGGCCATATTGCTCCTTCCGGATTGCAATTGCATGTAGAACTACAACTACACCAAACCCTGGTCTCCCGTATCAATGTTGATCAAGAGGCTGTCGTCAAGTCCGCTGAAACAGTAGCCGATGCTGGACAGTATCATTTCCAGGAGGCTTGGGCACGGGTTTTTACCGACGCTTTTGTCATGCAGTGTCGCTTTGACCCACTCCACTCCGCAGAGTCTGAACAGCAGCTATACGACCTGATGCCACAGTGGGTAAGTCGCGCCATGCGCCAGGGAGAAGTTCTGGCAGAGCTGGATGATCGCACCGCAAAAATCACTCTGCGTCAGCTACAGGATGCCACTGCGCCTATACTCTCCCGCGTACGGGCGATGATTGAAAACCTCTCAGAGAATAACAGTGTCAGCTTTATATCTCACCGCTGGGCGGAGATTCCCGGAGGTGTTCAGCTGGCACAGCACATGTACCTTCTCTCCAGAGACAGTATCGCGCAATCCATCAATAATCGTTGGCAGGAACTGCGAAGCCAGGACTCGGCTCTGCGCTTGATAAACAGTATCAGCGCAACACCGGAGAGCGAAATTACCATACGCCTCGAAGCGCCATCTGAAGCAGCGGCAACGCATCTCCTGTTCGGCCATCGTGCCCTAGCTGCGCATCAGCCACTCTTTGTTTTTTGGCATGAAGATAAGTTTCAAATAACTCCCACTCCCCCAAAACACCCTGCAGCAACAGTCACTAATCACGCAGGTCGCCTGGCTCTACGTGTGGATGCGGGAACCCGTCTAATGCTGAATGGCGAGGAGGTGTCTGCTCCGGTCAATCTAAATGCAGGAGACCAAATTGGTATTGCCAATCAACCGGATGTGATAACGGCAATTAGCGTGGAACGCCATGAGACGTAAGCAGCGTCGTTTTTCCACCTTCAGTTTATCCTTCCTAGACATCATGTCTTGTGGCTTCGGCGCCGTGGCACTGATTTTTTTAATCATCAAACACGGCTCAGACCACGAAATAGAGGTGGAAACAGAAGACTTGAGCGCCGAAGTAAACCTGCTCCAAGAAGAGGTTGAATTCGGTCAAGAGCACTTGGTCCAGGCACGTAATACCTTAGATATCGTCAGCGATGAGTTGGCTGAGGCCCAAGGGCTCGCCCGCCGTATACTGGATCAAATTGAAGAGGTAAAAGGTAATATCGCTGAAATCGACAGCATTGACGAACAAGAGGATATTAAAAGGCTTCAGGATAAGCTTAAAAAGCTGGAACAGGCCAAGAAAAATCTCGAGGAGGAAAATAAGAAGTTAGGCAACAATGTGCGCAAATATACCGGTGATGGTGATCGCCAATACCTGACCGGGCTACGCCTGGGAGGCAACAGAATCCTGGTCCTGCTGGACTCTTCCGCTTCTATGCTCGGCGATGAACTGATCAAAATCATACGCGCTCGAAATATGTCGTCACGAGTGAAACGACAAACTGAAAAGTGGCGTAGGGCTATCAACACAGTCTCTTGGTTAACCGCACAGCTGCCTCCAGACAGCCAGTACCAGATCTATACTTTTAATACCTCTTTTCGCGCCGCCATTGCCGGTACGGAAGATCGCTGGCTCAATGTGGATGATCGCGACCAGTTGGACCAGGCAATTAAAGGACTGAATGAAATAGTACCTGAAAACGGTACCAGCCTGGAAAGGGTGTTCAACGCCATTCATGCTATGACTCCACTACCGGATAACATTATTCTCATCACAGATGGGCTACCTACCCAGGGAATTAAATCGCCCAGGGGCTCCACAATTTCTGGTAGAGAAAGGCGCAACCTGTTCAAGCGCGCCGTCAAGGTACTTCCTAAAAATGTCCCCGTGAATATTATCCTGACTCCTATGGAAGGCGACCCATTTGCTGCCAGCGAGTTTTGGAAGTTGGCAATGGAAACCCAAGGCTCTTTTCTCGCACCATCGAGGGACTGGCCATGACAGTTTCACGAAAGAAAAGACGCCAAGAAGAGTTCAGTATTTCCTTTCTCGACGTAATCTGCTGTGGTTTCGGAGCCATTGTCTTGCTCTTGATGATCGCTAAAACTGCCGAACCCATAGTTCTAGAGGAGGCAGAAGTCGACCTGGAAGCCCAGGTAATGGAACTGCAACAGCAGTTGGCAGAAATCCGTGGGGAGACCACAGTCCTCAATCGAGACCTCAATGCTAAACGAGAACAAATTGATATTGAACACAAGCGAATTGCCAATCTTCGTGGAGAGTTAGTAGCTCTGCAGGCCGTCTATGCCAGTAAAACCGAAGGGCAAAGTGAAGAGGGGAAATTAAAAGGGGAACTTACCGTCGCATTAC
This sequence comes from Microbulbifer variabilis ATCC 700307, assembly GCF_000380565.1. Taxonomy (GTDB): domain Bacteria; phylum Pseudomonadota; class Gammaproteobacteria; order Pseudomonadales; family Cellvibrionaceae; genus Microbulbifer; species Microbulbifer variabilis. The sequence continues at coordinate 54,130 of NZ_AQYJ01000022.1, read as the reverse complement.
AGACACTGACTGAAGAAATGCGTCGCTTACTGGGTGAAAACTATCAACGTAAAAACAATGTTATTGGCGGTATTCCTGTAGACAGCGAATACATTCTCTTCATCATCGATACCTCCGGAAGTATGTTCAATTACGGCTGGGACCGCATGATGGCAGAAATGGTTAATACTCTGGATCTCTATCCCAATGTTAAGGGCATTCAGGTGATGAATGACATGGGCGATTACATGTTTTTCAATTACCGCAACAAGTGGATTCCCGATACACCCGGGCGTCGCCAGGCTATTCTTAATCGTTTAAAAACCTGGAACCCCTTTAGCAACTCCAGTCCGGTGGAAGGTATACAAAAAGCAGTTCGTAGCTTTTACGATCCCGACAAGAAAATCAGTATCTATGTCCTGGGCGATGAATTTACTGGTAAATCTATCCGTAATGTGATGCTAGCGGTCGATCGGGTGAACGCAAAGCATGGAGAAGGAAAGCGCAATATCCGCATTCATGCTGTGGGATTTCCCATCCAGTTTTCCCGCCCTCCCCATTTGCAAACCACTGGCCTGCGATTTGCAGCCCTTATGCGTGAACTCACCTATCGCAATGGTGGCACTTTTGTAGGACTAAACGATTTTCGCTAGCTGATTGATTCCAGGAGCAATTCATGAAGTACAGGATAAAGGCGGCTTTGCCACTCCACTTTACCGCGGTGGTGTTGTTTTCACTACTGGTTGCGGCCTGCTCTCATACTGTGCGGGTGGAGGGGAAGTATCCATCACCTGTGGGTGAACAGCTCCCCCTCTCTGTAGGCATTTACCTCAGTGACGATTTTAGAAATTACATTTACGAGGAAGATAGCGAAGATCGTGAGGAATGGAAGATTAATACTGGCCGGGCACAAAAAAACCTGTTCGAGACAGTACTCGGTTCCATGTTTACCAATACAGTTTCCCTTTCCGAGTACCCACAAAAAGTACCCGATAATGTCGAGTTGGTAATAGTTCCCGAAGTCAGGGAGCTGCAATTCACCATGCCACGGGAAACCAGAGTTAATATTTTTGAAGTGTGGATCAAATATGACATGAATGCTTATGATCCCCGTGGGCAACAGGTAGCCAGCTGGGTAATTACTGCCTACGGAAAAACACCTACAGCCTTCCTGAAGTCCCAGGAGCAGGCTCTAACCCAGGCAATCAACATTGCCCTGCGTGACGCAGGGGCAACGCTCTACACCGGCTTCGAAAAAGTACCTGAGTTACAGGCATTTCTCTCTGGGAAATTAAGGTCTGCTTCATTGCAGGAGTTCAAAGTGAAATCCAGCAAGGCTGAATAGAGGATTTTTGTTGTGTTCAAGCCATTCATTATTTTCGCACTGATTTTCCTGACCGGTTGTACCACTGTTGTTATTGACGAATACCGGCGTAGCGATGGAGAGCTAAGAGCAGGCGACTCCGTAGTTATTCTCGGGCGCCGTCACTCCAGCGATTATGAGACAGAACCAGATCTTATTGCCTGTGTCGGCAGAGAGCTCCACAACCCGGAGATGGGTGTAAACATCATTCCAGAGAAAGAATTTGTCGACATTATGTACCCCTGGTTTGAACCCCGCACAGCTCCCATGCATGTGCGTTCTCTGGACCGTCTAATGGAAAATGAAGGCGTGCGTGAGCGCATGGAAAACTACGGGGTTAAGTACATAGTATGGATTGATGGATCCACTGAAACGACGGCAAGTGCTGGGTCTATTAGCTGCACCATCAGTACCGGCGGCGCCGGCTGTTTCGGGTTTGGTACCTGGGATAAGGAATCCGACTATGAGGCCTCTGTTTGGGATTTCCGCGATCGGGAATTATCAGGCAAACTGAGTGCTGATGCCAAAGGCACCTCTTATATGCCTGCGATTGTCATCCCAATCCCCTTGATTGCCAGGGTACAGAATAATGCCTGTAAAGGTATGGCGGCCCAGCTACAACAGTTCCTGGTTCCAGCTAGTGGTACAAGCTCTTAGACAATAAATAGACAAGGAGGCAGGGGGTAATGAAAACCATTAATCGGTGGCTCGCCAGTGCGCTGGTAGCAGTGGGGGCAGGGTGTGCATTCAACCCTGCCACAAAAAGCCCAGACTTGGTGTTAATGTCTGAAGGCAAGGAAATCTCTATTGGCAAAGAGATGCATGAGAAGCTGATAGAAAGTACTCCTATTTACCAGGATCCGATTCTCACAGCCTACGTCAGTCATGTCGGGCAAAAAGTGGCTGCTGCCAGTGATCGGCCTGATCTCAAGTACCATTTCACCATCATCGACAGCCAGGACATCAATGCCTTCGCCCTTCCTGGCGGTTATGTCTATATCAATCGCGGCCTACTCACCTATTTACATTCAGAGGCAGAAATGGCCGCCGTACTAGCCCATGAAATCGGGCACATTACTGCGCGACACGCTGTTCGGCAAAAAACTGCAGCCACTGGTGCCAGCGTCGCATCGGTTTTATCGGTTCTAGTAACCGGTAGCGGCGTGGTTGGCGATGTAGCCAATTTATACAGTACAGCAGCGGTAAAGGGTTATGGCCGGGAAATGGAGTTGGAAGCAGACCGATTCGGTGCGCAATATATGTTTAATGCGGGCTATGATCCACAGGCAATGATAAATGTTATCGGGCTATTAAAAGACCAGGAGACCTTTGCCAGAAGACGTGCCCGTATTGAGGGTAAAAAACCCCAAACCTATCATGGTGTTTTTTCTACTCATCCTCGTAATGATCTTCGCCTGCAGGAAGTAGTAAAAGCAGCGGGTACCCTACCTGAAGATAATAAAGAAACCAAAGTGGCCTATTATCGGGAGAAGACAGATGGTCTGGTGTACGGGGATAACTCCCGGCAATCCAATAAAAATCGATTTAATCATAAACGCCTGGGCTTCTCTCTCCTCTTCCCAGATGGCTGGACGGTGGCAAACCAGCGGTCTTCAATTGTAGGATCCGCCCCAGATAGCTCCGCCACAATTACTATCAAGGTAGCGAAACGCGATGGTAACCAACCTGCAGATATGGCCTTGCGTGAGGAATATGACTTACGAAAACTGGAGCAAGGGGAAAAATTACAACAATATCAGCTTGTGGGTCACACAGGAAAATTTCCCAACCTTGAAAAAGAGGCGCCCGATCCCGACAGAGTTGCAGTTATCTACTATGGAAGCCGGCAATTTATGTTGGAGGGCAAGGTAACCAACTCTGGCTCTCAGGATAAAGAGGCCCTGGAAAAATATGACACTATGTTCCTAACTAGTATCCGTAGTTTCCGGCCCCTACGTAAAACAGATATTGTGGAGAAAGATATTCGCCGGTTGCGCTACGTAAAAGCAAATGAAAAAACTACTTTTTCCTCTCTGGCTAAACATATGGAAATTGGTGAATATGCCGAAGAGCAATTAAGACTTTTAAATGGTTACTACCCTCGCGGTGAACCTCAACCTGGTGAATGGATTAAGATAGTGCGGTAACGCATTGTGACTGCTTCATCCACATTAATTTCTTGGCAACAGTATCTCTTTTCTGTAAAGCTTTTATTTGCCTACTTTATGAAGGGTGATTTGTTTTTTCATAAGCTTGAACATTGGGCCCTGATTTCAAAGCTTACCTGAGTCATTTTGAAAGAACCCCCTAAAGTCCGGTGTGGCCATTCAGGCTAGTTACCGATAGATGACAATAAACATAATAATAGGAGTCGACTATGAACGGCATGATGATGGAATCTCAGCTCACACTTACCGCTGTTATACGCCGCGCCCTGTGTAATTCACCGGATAGTGAAGTCATTTCGGTTACTCTGGATAACCCCCTCCACCGCTACAGCTATAAGCAGGCTTTTGCTCGTGCTGCGCAGCTCGCCCAAGTATTATGTATGCTCGGAGCAAATAGAGGTGACCGCATCGGCACACTCGCTTGGAATGACCACCGGCACTTTGAACTCTATTACGCAACATCCTGCAGCGGCTTGGTCTGCCACACGATTAACCCCCGGCTTTTCCCTGAGCAGATTCACTATATTATTGAGCACGCCGAAGATCGCTGGCTATTTATTGATCCTTTATTTGTGCCACTCATCGAATCATTGGAGGATAAGCTCAGCACCGTGGAGGGTGTAATTGTCTTAACAGACAGGGCACATATGCCCGATAGTAAATTAGCCAATTACTATTGCTATGAAGACCTACTAGTCAACCAGCCCAGCTGCTTCCAATGGCCAGATTTACGTGAGGAGAGTGCGGCAGCTCTTTGCTACACATCTGGAACCACCGGTAATCCAAAAGGCGTACTCTATTCCCACCGCGCAATGGCACTGCACACCTATGGTGTGTTAATGCCAGATGCATTTGCTATTCGCCGCGACGAAGCCATTCTCCCGGTTGTCCCCATGTTCCATGTCAATGCCTGGTCTATTCCCTACGCAGCACCAGCAGTCGGCGCCAAACTCGTTTTACCTGGGCCCAGTATGGGTTGTGGAGAGACACTTAGTAAACTGATAAGACAGGAATCAGTAACGATTGCCGCCGGCGTCCCAACTGTTTGGCTGGCACTGCTGAAGTACCTACGCAATAGCAAAGAGACCCTTCCGAGCCTCAACCGCGTAGTAGTGGGTGGCTCCGCCTGTCCCTGGAGCATTATGGAAGAATTTGAACAGCAGCATGGTGTCTATACCCACCATGCCTGGGGCATGACCGAGATGAGCCCACTCGGTACCTATAACGCCCGAATCGCTCCCTCTATTGCACCTAAAGAAGCCAAAAAACTACGACTCAAGCAGGGACGAGCAGGGTTTGGAGTAGAAATGCGTATTGTCGGCCCTCAAGAAAACCTCCTCCCTCACAATGGGACTGCCTTTGGCGCCTTACAAGTGCGCGGTCCCTGGATTTGTGAGCGCTACTTTAAGTCCGAAGAGTCTGCTCTAACCACCGACGGTTGGTTTGACACAGGCGATGTTGCCACTATCGACTCTCTTGGATACCTGACAATTACCGACCGCACTAAGGATGTTATTAAATCTGGTGGTGAATGGATCTCCTCAATAGAGCTGGAAAACTTCGCTATGACACTAGAGGGTGTAGCAGAGGCGGCAGTTATCGGCGTGACTCATGAAAAATGGGCAGAGCGTCCCCTATTGCTCGTGGTTCTCGAAACAGGTGTCAAACTAAAACCCGATAAAATTCTCAGTACTTTCCAGGGGCAGTTTGCCAAATGGTGGATTCCCGATGACTGTATAATTATCGATGAATTACCACTCACAGCTACTGGAAAAATTAGTAAAAAGGATCTGCGTCAGAAATTTTCAGAACACTTATGGCCTCAAGAGATAACCGTATAAAATCCAGAAGTAAAATGTTTAGTAAATTTTGCATTCAGACAGATATGAAGAATCTGTCTGAATGCAACGACTTGACTGGCGGAGCCCAGCAAAATGCTGGGCAGATCACAACCTCAGATTATACCCTGTATACTGATACATCCCTGTCATATTTATTTGCTAGAAAGTCTCGTATCTTCATATGGGATGCATTTCAAATGTTCAAAAAATTTTTATCTTTTTTAATAATACTTTCTTCCGTTGCTGCAAGTCTTACCTGTGCCGAAACAGATAGTTCTTTTGACAAGAATAAGCGCACTCTGGTCATTGCCCATCGTGGAGCATCTGCCTATTTACCGGAACACACCCTGGAGGCTAAAGCACTGGCCTACGGTATGCGCCCTGATTATATCGAGCAGGACCTGGTTCTTAGTAAAGATAACCACCTGATTGTAATGCACGATATTTATCTTGATAGCACAACCGACGTTGCTGATGTTTTTCCCGATCGGGCCCGTGAGGACGGCCACTTTTACACTATTGACTTCACTTTGGAAGAACTGAAAAAACTACGTGTCAGTGAAGCATTCATCATGGGTGAAGATGGACCTCAGGCGAAATATCCACATCGTTTCCCCCTGTGGAAATCCAGTTTCCAACTCTCTACATTTGAAGAGGAAATTGAACTGATCCAGGGATTGAACCGCTCACTTGGCTATGACATTGGTATCTATCCGGAAATCAAAAAACCCTACTTTCATCACTGGGAAGGTAAGGACATTGCCGCAATTGCACTGGAGAAACTTAAGCAATACGGTTACATCAACAGGGATCAAAAAATCTTCTTCCAGTGTTTTGATGCTGAAGAATTACAACGAATTAAATATGAATTAATGCCTGCTCTCGATATGGACATCCCTCTGGTTCAACTTATTGCAGCAACCAGCTGGGGAGAGAAATTAATTCAAGTTAACGGCAATATTCAAAATTACGATTATGATTGGATGTTGGAACAGGGCGGTTTGCGTAAGATTGCCAACTACGCAGATGGCATCGGCCCCTGGTACCCCATGCTGATTGAAATTCAGGATGGAAAACCACGTGCCAATAATGTCGTACGCCGCGCTCACCGCAGACATTTACAGGTACATCCTTACACTTTCCGCGCCGACCCAGAAAAGCTCCCAGAAGAGTTCGAAAGTTTTAATCACTTTTTACATTTTGCCGCTTACCAGTTACACGTGGATGGTTTATTTACAGATCACCCCGATCAGGCAGTCAATTACCTATCCCGCGGCAACCGTAAGCAACATCAACAGTAAGTAAATCAAGCGAAAAAAAAGGCCACTTTTTAGCGGCCTTTTACTTTTAGTCGAACTTTGAGAAGTCTGCGGGACGTTTTTCCATAAAAGCAGTCGCAGCTTCTTTGAATTCCTCCGAGGCTAGTCGATCCTTGAAGTGGCGCCCCTCATCCTGGATAAACTCCAGTCCTTTTTCCAGTGTCGCCTGACGTAATAATTGTTTGGTCAAGCGCACAGCTGCCGGTGCCTTTACCGCAAGTTCCAAAGCGGCCTCTCGAGCACGAGCAATCGCTTGCTCAGGTTCCACCGCCGCATTACAAATACCAATATCCACAGCCTCCTGTGCAGAAAACTTCTTGCCGAGTAATAGAAGTTCTGAAGCTTTGGCATGGCCAGCAATACGGGGGAGCAAGTAACTGGAACCGTACTCGGGACAAAGCCCCAAGTTTACAAAAGGCATTTGGAACATAGCATCATGACCGGCAAAGGACAGGTCACAGTGCAACAGCATAGTGGTGCCGATACCTACCGCCGGACCATTTATCGCTGCTACAACAGGCTTGGGGAAGCTGTAAAGCGCACTCATGAACTGGAATACCGGTGACTCTTCACCCTCAGCGGAACCGCCGAGGAAGTCTGTTAAATCATTACCACTTGTAAAAATGCCCTCTGCACCAGTTATGATGACCACTCGAATATCGGAGTTATTCGCTGCACTATTGAGCAGCTCAGCCATAGCAGTATACATGGCCATGGTCAGAGCATTTTTGCGTTCCGGGCGATTAATGGTGATTTCCAGTATACGGTCGTTGACCTGGGCCAGAATTTCCGTACATGCACTTTGCATATTATTCTCCGGGTATAGAATCATTTGAGACTGCCAAACAGTCTTTTATATTGGCCTGTCATAGAGCCGTTTTGCATTAAAACGACTCCAGCTATCCACTCAATGAGCGGATCAATAACAGAGAGCACCTATTCAGGCGATTCATATTACCGGCTGCACTCGCTTAGGCGAGTTCATAACCAACCACTTTCGTTGACGGGATTAACCCGGCAGCTGAGAGTCACCGGGAGGGCTGCACCGCTAGCCTTTTACCGCAGGGTCCCTTCGTAGAGGTTGACACATACAGTGAACGCCGCCACCCCCCGGGGTGATCATGGAGATGTCTGGATCAATCACTTCCAGCCCATGAGCGCGGCATTTCTCCGCCAGGCCAGTGTTAGCCTTAGGCAACATCACCCGGTCGTTGCCCAGAGCCACCACATTAACCCCGAGTTCCAAAACTTGAGGGAAAGGGATATCGATAATCCCGATATTACGGCTCTTAAACCACTGCACCAACTCAGGCTCTACAGCATCAACACAAATAGCTGCCAACTTCTCTGCCAGCATCGCCACCATGACATCAATATGCAGGAAGAAGGGGTCAAACTGGTAACCCTTCACTTCCCAGCCCTCTTTTTCCACCCAGCGTTGCATTTGCTCGAAGCCTTGGCGGCTAGTGCGCTCGCCAGAGTATCCACAAAGTATTACCCCGGGTTCTAACACCATGAAATCACCGCCTTCAAGAGAACCTGCAGTAATCACATCGTAAATGGGAATTTCCAGTTGGGCATATTTTTTGACGATGGGCACCCATTCACCACGACGCCAGGGACTGTACATCTGCGTCACTATCGGGCCCCAAGGAGTCATTACTGAGGAGTCACGCCCATAAATCTGGTAAGGCAAGCTACGATCGGCTGGAATCAGGTGTGTATTTACTCCCGCATGTCGATAAGCATCAAGCATCTCCGCGTGCTGGGCTTCAGCTACCTTGTGATCAAACTGCATTCCGAGGCGCTCGGCGCGACGGGCACTGGCATTACCAGTCCGCCAGCTGAAGTTATCCACAGGCCCGATAAGTACATCGCGCAATACGCCGTATTCGGAATCCATCCCCCAATTGGCAAGGGGAACTGTGCCGCCATCCTCATTGCGGTACTTCAGGGTAAATTCACTCATCTAATCCATCCAAATTACTATTGCCGGGCCACTGGCTATATTCCCCAAAAGCCCATTCAGTCTTTAATTTATTTCTCTATAGCCTCAGGCCAAATCAGTACTGGAAAGCATTGCCTGCAACAAGACATTACAACCTGCCTCAAGATGTCCAGGCTCAGCGGATTCAGCCTCATTATGGGAAAGGCCACCTGCACAGGGGACAAAAATCATTGAGACCGGGGCAACCCTGGAGACATAAACAGAGTCATGCCCAGCACCGGAGACCATCTTGCGATGGCTGTAACCCAGGCTTTGCACAGCGCTGTCAACAGCCTCGATACACGCCTCATCGAAAGCTACCGGCGGCGAATACCATTCCTCCCGCACATCAATGGCAACACCACTGGCTTCCTGCACCTGCTCTGCCACTCGGTAAAGGCTGCGATGCAGGTGCTCTAACCCCTCTGGCTTGGGGTGACGCAAGTCCAGGGCCAGTACAACCTTTTCCGGCACTGTATTGCGGCTGCCCGGAGCTGCGCGCAGATCGCCACAGGTCATTCTGGCATCTTCAGAGTAAGCCTTTACTTCGCCGTAAAGCCTTTCACAAAGCCATGCCAAAGCCTGCACCGGATCACGGCGGTCCTCCATAGGCGTAGGACCGGCATGACAGGGAGTACCGAAAAAAGTGACATCGTACCAGCGGATACCCTGTACCCCGGTAACCACACCAATCACCTGATCCTGCTTTTCAAGAATCGGCCCCTGCTCAATATGAGCTTCGAAAGCCGCTTTTACCGGGAAGGGCTTGGCTGGCTCAGTTCCCAGGTATCCAATGCGCTCCAACTCCTGACCAATACTGAATCCCGCCTTATCAACACGGCTATGGCCGTACTCGAGACTGAACTCCCCAGCCCAAACACCAGAACCCACCATCGCTGGGGAAAAACGTGCGCCCTCTTCATTAGTCCACACGACTACTTCCAGTGGCGCTTTGGTCCTTATCCCCTTCTCCTCCAGAGTACGCAGTACCTCCAATCCCGCCAGTACTCCATACACACCATCGAATTTTCCGCCAGTAGGCTGGGTATCCAGATGGGACCCGGTGATAACCGCAGGCAAGCTATTATCTAAACCCGCTCGCCTGGCAAAGATATTTCCCATCCGGTCCACACGAATCTCGCAGCCAACTTCACGGCACCAACGCACAAACAAATCGCGCCCATTGCGATCTTCATCCGTCAGCGCCTGTCGATTGCAGCCACCAGCAGGAGTGGCTCCAATTTCAGCCATCTCTATCAAGCTACGCCATAGGCGTGCACCGTCGACACGCAGTTGTTGTACGGGGTTTTCCATTCAAAGAACTCCGGGCCTAATATTGAGCAACATACTAATCACTTTGCTGAAATTTTTGTTTTGATCCTGACTGGCTAAAGAGAGCAATATTCTGTAGCTGATCAAAACTCGACCAGGAAGCTGCCCACTATGCCACTCACCTACAGCTCATACCTTAAAGTAGACGAGCTTCTGCAATGCCAGAAGCCCCTTTCTGATGGCCCAGAGCACGATGAGCTTTTATTTATTGTGATTCATCAGAGTTATGAATTGTGGTTTAAGCAAATGCTGCACGAGCTGGACTTCCTCGTGAGCCTTTTCAATGCTGGCGAACGCAACCGCGCTCTGCATACGCTGAAAAGAGTGGATGCCATTTATCGTACCCTAATCCAGCAGGTAGATATCCTCGAAACCCTCACCCCTCTGGAGTTCCTCTCTTTCCGTGATCGTCTTTCAACCGCCAGTGGTTTTCAATCTTTTCAATTCCGCGAGCTGGAATTCTTATATGGAGCCAAGGATCCAAGAAAGCTCGATAACTATTTACCGGGTTCTGAACACTATGCTCGCCTGCAAAAGCGACTGAAATCCCCAACACTGTGGGACGCTTTTCTAAATTTCCTGGCTAAGGAGGGCCACCATATACCCAATAGTCTATTGGAGCGTGATTTTAACCTGGTTGCCGAACCATCCCCTGCGGTACAGCAAATTCTAATTGATATCTATCGCAATGATCCCCTGATTAGCGAGATTTGCGAGGCTTTGGTGGATATTGATACCTCACTACAACAATGGCGGTATCGGCACGTGAAGATGGTGGAGCGTACCATTGGCAGTAAGATTGGCACCGGCGGCTCTAGTGGTGTGGGCTACTTGCAAACTACCCTGTTCAAGGCCGTTTTTCCTGATCTGTGGGCTATCCGCTCAGAATTCTAGATACAACTCGGGACCTAAGAAAGTAGCTATGACTATAAGTCGGTGAATAGTCAAGTAGCTCTTCCTGCCCGTAAAACTGCGCAGGCATAAAAAAAGCCAGCACAATGCTGGCTTTTTAACTCTAACCCTCAACTAAATAGTTGAGTGAGCTTACTTCTCGAAGGGTACCAGTGACACCTGGATAACCGGGCTTACTTCCTTAGCCGCATCAGCAATCTGTACATAAGTATCGGCACTGGACTTGTTGTGCGCACGTACAATCACGATTGCCTGGGGATTCTCAGCGTACAGCTGGGCGATACGGGCACGAACCGCACGGCTATCAATTCTGCTACCCGCCAGAGTGATCTCATCATTGGCATTCACAACCAGTAGAATATTCTGATTACTTTCATCAGGTGGGTTCTGGTTGGTCTGATTCGGATCAGGCACATTTACGTCCAACGCTTTCTCTTTCACAAAGGACGCCGTCACAATAAAGAAGATCAGCATGATAAACACAACGTCCAGCATGGGCGTCAGGTCGATATCCGCCTTTTCTTCTTCTACGGCCTTTCCGCGTCGTCTACTCATAAAACACCGTGCAATTATCAAATACCAAAGGTGCCGGATTAACCGGTCTAATCTGGTGGGCAAGATTGCCGCGAATCGGCAAGCATTGCAAGCACAACCTATAACTCAGACAAATAGTCCATAAAAATCAATAGCTTACAAAATAATCCCAGCCCCGCAGATCATTTTTTGAGCGAAAAAATCCGACTAGCGCTGTTCTAAATAGTTCTGATAATCCGGTACTTCACGATTGAAAGCCTGATCCATCAAGGCCGACTGCACAATCATATCAGCACTGCTCGAATTACAAGCCACAGGGATATTCCAGGCTGCCGCGATACGCAATAGCGCTTTAACATCCGGGTCATGTGGCATCGGCTCAAAAGGGTCCCAAAAGAAAACCAATAGGTCGACCTCTCCCTCACTGATTCTGGCCCCCAATTGCTGATCCCCACCAAGGGGGCCACTTAGCAACCTTTCCACCCTCAGGCCCGTGGCCTCCTCAATCTTGCCACCGGTAGTTCCAGTAGCCAGGAGGTTGTGCTTTTCCAGAAGCGCGCGGTGGCGCAAACACCAGTCGATCATTGTTCCCTTGCGGTTATCATGTGCCACTAGAGCGACGCGTTTGGTAGCAGGCAGGGCTTTAGAGATAAATTCCATTGGAACCTCGGCAGGGTGATTTTCTTCTATATTATCTTAATTCTGGCTTTTAGCTCTGGCATCCTCCCCTTGAAAACCCTTTGCCAATCCAATTAAGAAAATTCTCTCCCGCAGGAATATTTCCAGCCCGTTATAATAGGAAAAAAATCCTATCTATATAAAGGAGTGAGTATGAGTGTCGGTGCCTGGGAGCCACAGGTGAATGGCCAGCAAGAAGAAAGCCATTGGGAATTCAACCGGGATCAACTGCAGAGATTTATTGCGGCCACAGTGATAGATAGCCCTCTAGCAGAAACCATAAATGAGGAGGACCAACAAGCCTCACAACTTATCCGACTTCCAGCTCAACAGTGGCTGGAGCAAAGCCAGCATTGGAATAACGATCAGCTATGGCAACTGATACGTTTTTTCACACTCGCAGAAATGCAATTGGCCGGCTGGGATGCGGGAGCGGAGTCAGCCGTAATACCTTTAGCAAAGGTTCTTCGACAACGTAAAGCCGCGCTATCACGAGAACAGCTGCTGTGGATTCGCCAACACTCTGATAACCGCTATCTGCCATACGGGCCACTATGATCTAATCATTACTAATGAAGATAGCTAGTTGTTCGGTGAAAGAAACAGCCTGGTCTTTTCCTTTCACCGGAGCCCCATAAAAGAATCCACTAAAGTCCAACCTCCTCCCACCCAATTGCAAATATCAATCGCAATAACTTTGTTGCCGCCAACCCAGCCTGACATCTGCCCATGAACACTATTAACAAACTAAGCCCTTACAACTTTCAATAGAAAATGAACAAAAGTGATAATTCGTGGGCCGAATGCTGCCTAGTGAGACTACTTCAAGCTTCGAAACATCAACTGGGATTCACAAATGAGAGAAATACGTTCTTGTGTCACTATATAACAAAATGAATTGATTCGGTCTGAAGTAGGGACAATACAGAGTGTATGAATCAACAAACAACTAGTTAATCTACCCCTCTAGAACTTCCCCTCCTTTGGCTGAAAGAACTGACCTGCTTTTTATTTGGTAATCCTGTCACAAACATTGTGTAAACCCCTCAATCAGTTGGCACCCCTTAACCTGGAGCATCAAAACTAATCTATACATTGGTGTCGGAGATCGGCCATGTTGCCGTAGAACCATGGGTTACAAAAAGCATCATCTAATAATCTGCTCCCAAAGAACTGCTCTCATAAAACCGTATAAATAAGAAGGCTATATCGTCTGCCACTCACTTCCACTGCAAATACTTAATTTACACCGCACTAGTTACACTCAAGAACCACTCAAACTACATGATTTGCTTCACCACACTTATACACCCCGATAATAGATGCCTTTGCACAGCGAAATTTCCGGAGATACAAAGTGGCATGGACAGCCATCAGTTAGGTTTTGTTAGCATGATGAGTAGACAAGAAAGTTAAATTGCTTACTTAACTCATCTTAACCGTAGTGAGAAGCTTGCCAACAAAGAGAGTTGGCCACAAAAAATGTAGGACCATTAATCCATACGAAATTACTCAACTATTCACGTTTTAAACACATTTGATAAACGTGCACTACGATAAACAAAACGTGTCCATAACTTATCAAGAAACACAAAACGCCCTTCGAAATCCTCTTTGACAGGTCCACAAAATGGAAATAAGTTAAAAAAAACCATTTTTTTTAACTTAAATTGCAAAAAACCCTATAAAACACTTGCATTTAGGTATACAAATAAGCTGCAATTAGCGCCGCTTACTTGGAGGGACTCACTATCAATTGTTTTCTGCCGAAAACAAACGTCTTTAGTGACGCAATGCAACGCAAAGATGGCTGAGAATAATTGATAGGAATGCCTCCAATTTACTAAAACAAATCTTTTGCAGGGATAATTTAATGGCTACAAAGAAAGCCCCTAAGGTCGCTACTAGCGATATCGCTCAACTAGAAGCAGAGCTTCGCTCTTTGACCGCAAAACTGGAAAGCGCTCGAGTCAAACAAGAGAAAGACCTTTCCACTAAAGCAGAAAAATTGGCCATCAACGCCAAGAAAGCTGCAGAAAAAGCTAAAACCACCCAGGAAAAACTGGCCACTGTTCGCGCCAAGAAGAAGACTCCTGCACAGCAAAAGCAACTGCAGAAAGCCCGCGATGCCGCAGCAGCTGCCAAAACCGCAGCAACTGAACTCAAGAATGCCGCGGCTGAAGCCAAAGAAGAACTGGCTGCGATCAAAGCTGCCAACAAACTTGCCGCTAAGGTAGCTAAAGTTGTCGCTAAAGAAGAAACTGCTATTGCCAAAAAGCTGGCTACTGCTGACAAGAAGAAAGCCGCTGCTGAAGCCAAAAAAGCTGCTGCTGCTGCCAAAAAGGCCGCCGCTGCAGAGAAAAAGAAGGCAACTGCTGTAAAGAAAAAGCCTGGACGCCCGGCTAAAACTGAAGAAGCCAAGAAGAAGCCTGGCCGTCCGCCAAAAGCAGCAGCCGCTGAAGAGACTAAGAAGAAGCCCGGTCGCCCCAAGAAAACTGAAGAAACCAAGAAAAAGCCCGGTCGTCCCGCCAAAAGTGAAGCGGCAAAGAAAAAGCCAGGGCGCCCCAAAAAAGCAGACACTGCAGCCCCAGCTGCAACTGAAGCTGCTCCAGTGAAGCGCGGCCGCGGCCGTCCACCAAAGGCAGAAACTGCACAAAAGAAGCCTGGACGCCCAGCTAAAAGCGAAGAAGCAAAGAAAAAGCCAGGGCGCCCCAAAAAAGCAGACGCCGCAGCCCCAGCTGCAACTAAAACTGCTCCTGTAAAGCGCGGTCGTGGCCGCCCGCCCAAGGCCAAGTAAGTGCCCTAGCAACGGGAACTTGAACTCCCGCTGTACGAACCCCGGCTGGCCCGGGGTTCAGCTTTTCGTTTGCCACTCCTCCTATTCCAAGCCGCGTAATTCTCTCATTCTGGCCTGAGTCTGACTTTCTTAATTCGATGGTCCCTACCTAATTGCAAAACACAGTTCGCCCAGTTAGGCATATCCATCAGGATGTTTCGAGTTACTCTTTCATAATGCTGAACAAATCGCTCCAACTCTTCTTCTCGCATCCCCATACCAGTCCGCTTACGTAGCTTTTGCTCCTGCAGTTTTCGCCACTCAAGAATAGAACTCATATCTGGCGCCTTTAGCAATACCATAACTTCTACTTTATCGAAAAGCTGTTGGTAATGATCTTTGAGCTGTTGGTTGACGTAATTCCTCCAGATACCAGCTTGATCCTCTGTCTTTTCCAGAAGGTTTAATGGGTAATTTGCTCTAACCATTGGCCGAGCTCCAAGGCACCAGCCCTCAAACAGAACTATATCCACCTTCCCATTGTGTATCGGCCACCGATCATGAGGCGCCCTCTCATCAACAGTTTTGTCAAAACGGGGGAGAGCTATAGTCGTTTGACTGCTGGCATGACACAGAGCCTCAAGGATATCAATCCCCATTTGAACGTCATGAGTGCCCGGTACTCCCCTAGTTTGCAAAAGGGGGTGAACATCCTGTGCAAGTTGTCGTCGCTCTGCGCGGGTCAGGTAAATATCATCCAGGGAGAGTGCACAACAATCGAGTCCAAACTCTGACAAAACGCAACGAATAAAGTCTGTCAGTGTGGACTTACCAGTGCCCTGGCCACCGCTAATACCCACTACCAGCGTTTTTCCTGGTGCATGACACTCCTGCAACCACAATGCCAGCGGCAAATAATATTGAAGTACCTCTGAGTGAAACTCCGCTGGCAACTGATGCTGCGAAATAAAGTCCACGATACTGGAGCGCAAGTTTGTCCCGACAAGATAGCGGCTGCGCTCCACAATACTTTCGGGCCAGGTTTTTAGCATTTTTATTTCCTACAAAGAAAACGGGGGCCATGGCCCCCGCAATTAGTGATCATAAGACTATATAAAGCTAACTCCAGCGAATTTTGCCCAACCCGGTCCCAAATCGCTTTCCACGTAGATGTCCCGGTAGCACCAGCATCACCGGAGTGACCAGAAGCGTTAGTAATGTGGAAAAAGAAAGACCATACACAATAGCACTGGCAAGTTTGACCCAGAAGGAGGCTATCACTCCATCAACCACCACATTCCTGCCAACCATATCCACACTCACCCCCAAAGCCAGTGGTAATAACCCAAGAATAGTTGTGGCCGTAGTAAGAAACACCGGGCGCAGCCTCTGGGTAGAGGCCTTTAGCGCAGCCTGGGCTGGTGTGAGTCCCGGTTCACTCTTACGCACAAAATTGTAAGTATCAATAAGTACGATATTGTTGTTGACCACAATTCCCGCCAGAGCAACGATGCCAACTCCAGTCATAATGACGCTAAAAGTACTTTGGGTTACCAGCAGGCCGAGCATGACGCCAATGGTAGACATAATTACCGAGGATAGAATCAGCAATGACTGATAAAAGCTGTTGAACTGGGTCACCAATAAGATAAACATGAGGAATAGTGAAAGTAGGAAAGCAACGCCTAAAAACTGGAAAGACTCACTCTGCTCTTCATCTGCACCACGAAACAGTAATTCAATACTCGGATCCACCGGATTTTTTTCCAGCCAGGCCCGGATTTCTTTTACCTTATCATCCGGTAATACTCCCTCCTGGGCGTCCGCCTTAATCTGCATACGGGTTATTCCATCAATCCTCTCTATTTTATCAACCTTGGGCATGGCCTCTGTGTGTACAAAGCTACTGATCGGCACTGTACCTCGGGCCGTATTTACCTTCAGCTGCTCCAATGCGGTAATTCCACGGGCGCTCCTTGGGTAGCGAATACGAATATCCACCTCTTCATCAGTGTCATCGGGACGGTATTCGGCCACGCGCACACCATTTGTCACCAATTGTACTGCGCGCCCTACTTCAGTGAGATCCGCTCCATACAGGGCAGCTTTGGCTCGGTCCACTTGCACCTCCCACTGAATACCGGGAAGTGGGGCTGTATTCACAACATCCCGCAGACCTGTGAATTCATCCTCCATCGCCCGGTGCAATCGCCAAGTCTCCGCCAGGAGTTTTTCATAATCCTGCCCTCGTAACTCCAAGACAATATCCTTACCAACCGGCGGCCCTCCCTCCATAACATTGGCCGTCACCTTAATTCCGGCAAAGTTGGCAGTGCGTGCACGAATATCTTCAAATACTTCCCGGCTGCGCCTTGCCCGCTCTTCTGCCGGTAACAGCTCTACCAGCATATTGGCTATTTGATCCGGTGCCCTATCGGAATTACCGGATATTCCTCCAGAGCCAATAGTACTGTGAGCAACGCGAACTTCCGGTACGCCTAACACAGCCTTTTCTACATGGGCTACAAGTACTTTCTTTTCCGCCATAGACAAGTTGCCCTGAGCCCGAATTTCTACATTGCCATATTGCTCTTCAGTTTCCGTAAAAAACTCCACCCCAGCACCGTAACGGCCAAAGGCCATAAAGATCGCCACAAGTATCACTATCGTGGTTGCAAATGCTGCGGCGGGGCGACGCAGTACAAACGCCAGCAGGCGTGTGTAATATCCGGTAATGCCCGGCAGCAGGGTCGGCTCTCCCTCTTCCAGTTGCTTGAGGTGATTTCGAGTGGATGCAGTCAGATTACTCTTGCCAAACAGGGAGCCCAGCACCGGGGCAAAAAAGAGCGCGTACAACAGCGAACCCGCCAGAACTGCAAATACAGTCACCGGCAAATAACGCATAAACTCCCCGACAACTCCAGGCCAAAGCATGATCGGCAAAAAAGCGGCGAGCGTTGTCGCGGTAGAGGCGACCACCGGCCAAAACATGCGGCTGACTGAGGCGATATAGGCATTGCGTGCGCTCAACCCCTCAGCCATTTTGCGATCGGCAAACTCGGTGATCACAATGGAACCATCAATCAACATCCCGAGCGCCAGCAACATGCCGAACATCACCATAAAGTTGAAGGAGTAACCCAAATACCAGGTAACAATGGAACCAAATAGCAATGAAAAAGGTACGCCCAGACCCACGAGGATACCCGAGCGGAAACCAAGTGCGGCGACCACAATAATCATCACCAGCAGCATGGCTGTGAGAATATTGCCCTGCATTTCACTGACCATATCCCGCGCGAAGTTGGACTGGTCGAAGACAAATTCCACTTCCACCCCCCTGGGCAGCATATCCAGCTCTTCCTGTACAACCTGTCTGACACTGTCAGCCACATTTACGGAGCTGGCATCGTTACGTTTCTCGACATTAATTGCGAGACCGGGGCGGCCATTAATGCTTGTATAACTAACGGCATCTTTGAAGGTACGGCGGATATCGGTAACGTCTCCCAGGGTAATGACTCCATCGGGGGAGTTTTTTAAGGGGATCTCATAAACATCCTGGGCAGTTTCTATCAAACCTGGAACTTTTACTGAAAAACGACCGCGCTTGGTATCCAGTTCGCCGGCGGGAATCAGCAGATTATTACCCAGTACCGCATTAATCAGCTGGTTACTGGTTACCTGGTAATGCTCCAGGCGCACCGGGTCGATAATTGCTTCAACAACTTCTTCACGGTTTCCATGCAGGTCTGCACTCAGCACATCACTGAGATTTTCAATTTTGCGTTTTAGCCGTTGTGCACTGTCGAGTAAAACCCGCTCACTGACCTTTTCTCCAGAAAGAGTAACTACTATTGTGGGGAATGGCTGTGCTGAAGCCTCTTCAACTGTCGGCTCCTCCGCATCCCTGGGTAATTCGGCCCTGGCTCTCTCAACAGCATTGCGGATATCGTCCACGGCATCATCGACGTCGATTGCGGAATCAAATTCCACCACTATATAGGCGAGCGATTCCCGCGCGACGGCAATCACTTCGACAACGCCCTCGACTGCACGGATTTCCTGCTCCATTGGGCGCACTAACAGTCGAACTCCATCCTCCGGCGAGATTCCCTCATGGGTTACCTGCACCATAACAAAGGGTGGATTTACTTCGGGGCTGGATTCGATCGTCATTGCTCCGCGTGCCACCAGCCCCACCAGGACAATCAGCAGCATCAAGCAAAGCGTACTGCGATTTCTCTCAATCGCGCCTTCCAACAACTTCATTGCTGGTCACCTTCTACTATTGGGCGCTGGTCCGAGGCAGGTATTAAAACAGGCTCGGAGTTAGTATTTGCAGGCTGGGAAAGACTTTCAAAAGTCCGCTCGGGTGCAATCATTTCCACACGGACAATATCCCCAGTACTGACATATTCCTGGCCTACAGTAATTAATGTGACCTTGTCCGGTAGACCACTAACCCAGACACCACCATCCCCATCGCCCACCAGGGTGACATTAATAAAGTTAACCTGATTATTTTCATCGAGGATACGCACCCCCAGTTCACCCCGATCATCCAGGGTCAATAGCGAGGAATTGATATGATGTGCCAGGATTTCACCGGTAGGCAGGGCCAGGCGACCACTCAAGCCACCCCGTAGAGCATTATCAGGATTATTAACTGCAACCTCGACCCGGTAGGCACGGGTAATCTCCTGGGCCTGTTGGCTGATATAACGGACCTTACCTTGCACCGGTATTCCACGCTGTAATTGCGCGCTGGCTGGTCCCCCTGGAATTAGGTGGCCTACTTGGTTTTCCGATACTTCTCCGACTATCAGGAGCGGGTCCAGATCCAACAGAGTGGCACACTCTTCACCGCGGCGAATAAAGTCTCCCAACTCTACAGCCCGGCTGTTAACAACGCCGTCAAAAGGGGCACGGATTTTTAAGTTATCAACCATAACCTTGGCTTGGATGTAGTCCGCTTGCGCCTGGGCCAATGCCACCTGCTGAGCAGCCATGGCGGTATCCGATTGCAACCCCTTCTTTTTCAAGCGCAAGGCACCGGCATAATCCAACTCAGCCTTGCGCTGGGCTGCCTCCGCTAGCACCAATTTATCCAGACGATCCTCCGCTTCAATTTCGCAGATCACCTCTCCGCGTTGCACAGAACTGCCCTCGGGCACAGGCAGATTGGTAATGATCCCATCCAGTTCCGCACGCAGGCGTACACTGCGGTTAGCTTCTGTGTGCCCATTTACCAGTGCCTGGGTTGCATAGGACTGTGCCTCGATACGCTGGGCCTGGACGCGCATAGTCGCCTCGGGCTTTATACCTGCCGCCGCTTTCTCCTCTTCCTCAACAGGATCACCCGAACGCAATTCGCCGCTGAACAGCCAGGCAAATGCCAACAGGCTGATGAACATTGCCATGCGGTAATTGCGGTTAGACCAGATGGATGCCAATAAACTCATAGCTATAAAAACCTGTTGAACAAAGGTAAACAGGCCCCGCTTCAATGGAGCAGGGGCTTAAGCAGGCCAAATTTTACACAGCACGGCCATATTCCAAAATTGAATTTTGCTGGAAATAGACCAACTGACGTGACGACAGGGCCGATTACATCCACAGAGGTCTGAGAGACTCTGAGTATATGGGGAGCCTAATCACAGCGTTGGTTTTAACCGGGAATTTAACCTAAAGAGGAGGGAAGGCTGGCCACTGCCAAATTCTGACTAACTACCTAGGGCCACGACAGCAGCTCAACCCTCTTAAAGATTAAATTGGTTTGATACTCATGAGAGCATGGATTCGAGGAAGCCGAGCATATCAGATTCATCATCGACCAACTCGCCAGAACCAAACTCCGCATTCCAATCGAGCAGTATTTGCGCCAATGCACGAGCCTGCTCCGCAAGGGCAAGGAGTTCCTCGCGACTATTCTTGGGACCAGTATAAAGTTTCAGCCTGCGGTGGCTATCCGCCAACTGGTGGCCCGGATACTTGGAGCGGTAAACCTCTAGTTTCCAACGCAGTGAATGCACCATGTTGCGATAAAAAATCAGCTTAGCCGGTAACTGCAATAGGGAGAGGTCTTCCAGATCACCAAACAAAGTACAATCGAGGCCTAGTACCTGAGTCTCACGGCTATGACGCGCGGCAAATACATTGGCACTGCGCGGCTCCGCCAGCAACATCGACAAATCGCCAAATAATTCTCCCGGCCGAATAACTGCCAAGGTACGCTCCGGGGACACCCCCAAACCATTACCGGTATTTTCCATCTGTACCTGCAACTCACCACGCAACAGGAAATAGACCCATTGATCCACATCACCGGCGCGCAACAGTTGCTCTCCCGGCTCCAGGCTTACCAGCCTGGATCGCTTCAACAGTACATCATACTGCCATTCACTGGCTGCGCGAATATCACGAAAGAGATGAATGACATTGAGCAGCCGATCCACGGCATCCCGCGGGTAATCGATAAGAGGTTTAATTTCCATGCGTACGACAAATTAGTGAAAACTATTCCATTTTTTTGGAAACTGTGGCCAAAGCGACTTTATAAAGCGCGATTCTAAACGATAACAGTCTGCAACACCCATCCTGACTTGTGACAATCGTTTCCCGCTGTGATCGTCCAATCACCTGTAGGAGGACATTCTAACCGCTCTAGGCTTGAACTCCATTGCAGTTGCAGTAGAGTTAGACGAAGTGGTGAGTACAGTGTGCTCGCTCACACTTTGAATGCGCACTTTTTCATCTGACTTGTGTGCACTGGGGAGGGGCCCCAACTTCTTAATTACCGGAACCTCTTAATCCGGGTAATCAGACACCGTAGAACAATGAAATCGATAAAAATTGTCTTCTCACTTTTGGTGTTTACACTTGCTGTATCTGCAAAAGCTGCACCACTCCTAAACGGCCTCGCGCTCGAAAAGCAATTCAACAAAGAGCTCTACATCGCCGCCATCTATTCTGAAAACCTCAGCGGTGACTCCGCCGGGCTACTTAATAGTGAATTGCTACGACGGCTCGAGGTGCGTGTACTAGCCAGTAGCCTGCCCGCACGCCGATTCCGCAACCAGTGGATGGAAGGCATCGCCATTAACAACCGCGGCGATACCTTGAGCAGCCAGGCTGAAACCATGGTGACATTTGCCAATCTGTTTAAGGGGCGCTTTTTACGCGGGGACCAGTTGACCATTGATTTTGCCGCAGATACCGGCATCACCACCGTAGCCTTAAACGGCATTACTCTGGGCGAGATCAATGATCCCGATTTCTTTGATACCCTGATGCGTGCCTGGGTTGGTCCTGTACCGCCATCCACAGATTTCCGCGATGGTCTGCTCGCTGCGGGAAATATTCCCAGTGGCCTACTCACTTCCTTTGAAGCACTCGAGCCCAGCAGTGAACGCATCGCCGAATTGCAGCTGAAGCAAATCAGCCAGGAAGAAGCCCTAGCGGCTGCCCAGGAGCCGGAAAAAGAGGAGGTATTACCCAAACCGACTCTGGCCGCAGTCGAACTCGCCCCCCCAACAATGACCCTAACACCCGCGGCTGCCGAGACTATTGAGGTCATAGACTTGGTAGAGAGCGCGGCCGGAGCTGAGACAACAGACCAACTCCTGCAGTCAGCAGGTGAACCGCGCCAACTCGCAGGTGTAGACAGCGCAGAGGCCAACCAACTGGCTGCCACTGACGCCATGGAGTCCTCCGCCGACACTGCGGAAATGCTTGAGGAGGAAGAAGAAGCCCCTCTCACCGCAGATATGATTCTCGCCCGTCAGATATTCCATTCCACCCTATTGCGCCATACTTTCAGCCATATTCGTTACCCCAAACGCGCCCAGGAACGCGGCCAGGAAGGCAGTGTACGCTTGCATGTGGTAATTGATTCTGCTGGTGATATCCAGGAAATTCAGACGGTACAGGATTCTCGCTACAGTATTCTCAATCGCGAAGCCCGTGCTGCTGTTGAGCGGGCAGCCCCCTACCCCTCTGTGCCCACACAGCTCGGGAGCGAGGGCTTTAGCTTCTCACTGCCAATTACCTTTAACTTACCAGACTAAGTCCCATCCCAATAAGGTCCCAGCTTATGGGGCCTTATTACTGGCTCAAACTGATACTTTTACCGCCCTCATCCCATTCTTTTTACTTGCTCCCTCCGCAGTCTATCGCGACCAATCTCCCTCTGAACGCAGTTCCCCTTGTCCTGGCCTGAGGTCACCTCTTACCATATGCGGCTGTTTTGACCGATGAAAATTTAGCCAATAGAGCAAAAATGAAAAAATTATTATTACCAGTCGCTATCGCGGGCATCCTTACCGGCACCCAACTATCAATAACAGCCCAGGCACACGATCACGGCAATTCTGGCCATCATAAAGCCGCTAGCCAGCAGGAGCAGCTCTCCTCAGGCATTGATCTCAGCGCCATGGATACTAACGTACGTCCACAGGATGACTTCTTTGCCTATGTAAACGGTACCTGGCTGGAAAACACCGAAATCCCCGCTGACAAATCCCGCTGGGGTGGCTTCTCAATCCTGCGGGACCAGAGCACCGAGCAGGTAAAAGCCCTCATTATGGAAGCGGGCAAGGGCGCCAAAAGCGATGGCGCTAAACAAATTGGTGACCTCTACAACAGCTTTATGAATGAGAAGCTGATTGAGAAAAAGGGCTTGTCTGCCGTTTCCGGTGAACTCACCAAGGTAGACGCTATCAAGTCCCGTAAAGACCTAACTGACTTCTTCGCTTATGCAGATATCGCCGGCTACAACGTTCCTTTCGGCGGTACTATCTATCAGGACCTGAAGCAGGTTGAAAATTACATAACTTTCCTCTGGCAGGCGGGTCTGGGACTGCCGGATCGAGATTACTATTTCGAGGATACCGAGAAGAGCAAGAAACTGCGCAAAGCATATAAAGAGTACTTGGCACAAATCCAGGAGTTGGCTGGGCTCGACAATGCCAAAGCTTTCTCTGACAAGATCTTCAAACTGGAAGAGAGCTTAGCTAAGCACCAGCGCAGCCGTCTGGATAACCGAGACCCCGAGAAGTACTACAACAAAAAATCTGTTGCGGAGCTAAAGAAGCTGATGCCGGCGGTAGACTGGGACAGCTATCTGGCCAAGGCCAAGCTGGGTAAGGCTGACAGCTTCATCGTCGGCCAGCCCGAATACCTGGAAGCGGCCAACCAGATTATCACCGATACCGATATGGCCACCTGGAAGCGCTATCTAAAGGTCAAAGTCCTATCCGCTATGGCGCCCTATATGCACAGTGAACTGGCACAGGCCCATTTTGACTTTTATAGCACCACTATTCACGGTGTAGAGCAAATGGAACCCCGCTGGAAGCGCGGAGTACAGTTCGTCAACGGCGCGGTGGGTGAGCTTGTCGGCAAGCGCTACGTAGAAAAGCACTTCCCGCCAGAGGCCAAGGAGCGCATGGTCGTTCTGGTGGATAACCTGAAAGCGGCCTACCGTGAATCCATCCAGTCTCTGGAGTGGATGGGGGAGGATACCCGCAAGCAGGCGCTGTTTAAGCTGGATAACTTCACCACAAAAATCGGCTATCCCGATAAGTGGCGCGACTACTCCGCCCTTCAGGTGGATGCCAATAACCTGGTAGGTAACGTGCTGGCCGCCAACTTGTTTGAAGCCAGCTTCGAGCGTGACAAGCTGGGTAAACCTATCGATCGCAGCGAATGGGGCATGAGCCCACAGACCGTTAATGCCTACTACAACCCGGCGATGAACGAGATTGTTTTCCCGGCCGCTATCCTGCAACCACCTTTCTTCAATGTAAATGCGGACGACGCGGTGAATTATGGTGGTATTGGTGGAGTGATCGGCCATGAAATTGGTCACGGCTTCGACGACAAAGGCAGCAAGTTCGATGGCAAGGGCTATCTGAACAACTGGTGGACAGACTCAGACCGAAGCAACTTTGAAAGCCTCACCAGCAAGCTGGTCTCCCAATACAACGCTTTCGAACCGCTGGAAGGCGAACATATCAATGGCGAGCTGACCCTGGGTGAGAATATCGGTGATCTTTCCGGTCTGGGCATCGCTTACAAAGCCTACAAAATGTCCCTTAATGGCAAAGAGGCTGCGGTGATTGATGGCTTCACTGGCGATCAGCGTGTATTTATGGGCTGGGCCCAGGTTTGGCGCAGTAAAATGCGCGATAAAGCGCTTAGCGGTCGTATGAAAACAGATACCCATTCTCCCGCCGAATACCGGGTCCAAGGCGTATTGCCCAACATTGAAGCTTTCTACGAGGCGTTCGATGTAAAAGAGGGTGACGGCATGTATCTGCCTGAGGAAGAGCGGGTGAAAATCTGGTAACGGACTTTCCTCTCAAGACCGGCCGCCGCCAGCGGCCGGTCATCCTTATCCCTGCGATATCTCTCCTCCCGCCCCTCTCTGCACTATTCACTGCCCCGCGCCAATTTCGCATATTTCATTGCCACTACAGCCTAGACAACTTGTAGCCGCTATGGCGTAACATAGGTAAGGTGCTTACTGGAAAGAGATTATTTATGGCCCACCGCACCCAATTCCAGCTGCTAAGCAGCCGCCGTTTTCTGCCTTTCTTCCTCACCCAGTTTCTCGGTGCCTTTAACGATAATGTTTATAAAAATGCACTGATCGTGATGATTGCTTTCCGCTTGGTAGAGAGCGAGGCCAATGCCCTGATTAATGTGGCTGCGGGCCTGTTCATCCTGCCTTTCTTTCTCTTTTCCGCCTCCGCCGGGCAACTGGCCGACAAGTACGATAAAAGCCGTCTGATCAGGCTTATCAAGCTCGGGGAAATCTGTATTGGGGCACTTGGCGTCACCGCACTTTACAGTGGAAATAATGTATTCTGTCTCGCCGTGCTCTTCTTGCTTGGTATACAGTCCGCTTTCTTCGGCCCAGTTAAATATGCCATCCTGCCGCAACACCTGAAGCGCTCTGAGCTGGTTGGCGGCAATGCATTGGTAGAGATGGGAACCTTTGTCGGCATCCTTACCGGGACCATCGTCGGCGGCCTGCTGGCAGGGATAACCGGCCAGGGAGAAAACGGCCTCTTCTACCTAAGCCTGGTGATTATGGGGGCGGCAGTCCTGGGATACCTGACTAGTCGCAGTATTCCACTGGCTCCAGCACCAGCGCCAAACCTACGCGTCAACCCAAACCCTTTTACCCAAACAGAAAACATCCTGGTTCAGACTTCCAAAACCCCATCCATTTTCTACGCAATTATTGGTATTTCCTGGTTCTGGTTAATGGGTGCAGCCTACTTGACACAGATTCCCAGCTTTACCAAAAATGTTCTCGGCGGTGACGAATCCCTCGTCACCCTGCTGTTATGTACCTTTACCATTGGCATAGCCCTGGGTTCACTGCTATGTGAGCGCTTGTCGGATGGAAATATTGAACTGGGCCTGGTTCCCCTTGGGGCCGCCGGCCTTACTGTTACCGGTATTGCCCTATCTGTTTTCGGCAGCAATTTTGTCGAATTACAGCAGGCAAGCCTGGGCGCTTTCCTCAGCAGTGACGGAGCTTACCCAATCCTCACCTGTCTGGTTCTGATCGGTATCTGCGGGGGACTCTACATAGTACCTCTTTACGCGATGATGCAAGACCGTTCAGCCGCAAAAATTCGCGCACAAATTATCTCCGTCAACAATATCCTCAACGCGCTGTTTATGGTGGTTTCCGCCTTGCTCGGCCTGTTCTTCCTGAATATCCTGGAAGTCACCATTCCACAGTTCTTTCTGGTAATTGCCTTGATGAATGCCGCTGTGGCCACCTTCGTATTTACCAAGGTGCCCGAGTTTGCCATGCGCTTACTGATCTGGATGCTTTCCCATACGATGTACCGGGTAAAGCACGAAGGGCTGGAACAGATACCCGCAAATGGTCCGGCACTAATTGTGTGCAACCATGTCAGTTATGTCGATGCTTTACTATTGGCCGGCGCCGTGCGACGCCCGATTCGCTTCATCATGTACAAGCCCATTTACCAAATTCCGGTCTTGCATTTTATTTTCCGAACCGGGCGCGCCATTCCCATCTGCTCCAAGGCGAAGGACCCAGAGGGTTACGAAAAAGCTTTCCAGGAAATTGAACAGGGGCTGAAGAATGGCGATCTACTATGTATTTTCCCCGAGGGACAACTGACAAAGGATGGAGAAATACAACCGTTTAAAGCCGGTATTGAAAAAATATTGGCGCGAACCCCGGTGCCGGTAATTCCTATGGCGCTAAGGGGCTTGTGGGGCAGTTTTTTCAGCCACAAGGATGGGCACGCTTTTTCTACCTGGCCTCGGCGCTTCTGGTCCAAAGTGAGCGTAGTTGCCGGTAGTCCAATTGAGCCCCCCGAGGCCAAGGCAGAAATACTCCACGATGAAGTTTTAGAATTGCGCGGCGAACAGCGCTAAAAGCCCTTATTCCCGGGGCTGACCTGCATGCTCAGCCCCAGTTCATTGTTACGATACTGAGCCACAGTCTCCCAAACGCTAACCTTTCCCCACCTAGCTCCGCTCTGACGCTCCACTTATTGTACAGAATGTGCCTAGAGTATGGCTGTCAGTTATTTATACGACTCTGCACAATCCTATTCCCAGAATAAGCGGCGATGGCCAGAGAAAATCAATTTAAACTGCTGGGCAAACGTCGCTTTCTGCCACTCTTTTTATCTCTCGTCACCACCTTTTTCAACGATGATTTATTCCGGAATGCTCTACTGGTCATACTGGCATTCCAGCTGGCAAAGTCAGAAGCCAATGCCCTGATCAACTTCGCCACCGGTTTTTACTTACTCCCGTTCTTCCTATTTTTAGTTACCGCAGGGCAATTGGCAGATAGGGTAGATAAAAGCCGTATGCTGCGAATCATCAAACTGATAGAGATTCCTATAGTTCTACTGGGTGCGGCCGCCCTCTTTATTGGCAGTAAAATTCTGCAGCCCATTTGATTAACTGGCTCCACTGATTATTTATGACACGGTGCCTCGACAAGTCCGCTTTATACTGCCAAGAAGTATCGGCACTTCTGCGATTCACACTGAAACATGGCGGCCCCTCTCCTATTTGGTATGACTTACCCACAGGGGACTTCACAAAGACCACTCGTGCCGAACTGGAGCGGGCCATCGGTCAGGGCGAGCTACTGTGTATTTTTCCTGAGCTAGAAGTTGGTGAACGTACTTGGGATAGACGGATAGGGAAAATCCTTGCGCACAGTGAACTTCCAGTCATTCCGCTACTTTTAACAGGAAAGACGCAATCGGGTTCAATTCAAGATACACAGGGCAATAATGAACATCATCATCTATTTAGACGGCTTTATCTCCTCGCTGATAAGCCTATTAATGGCGCCAGTGTAAATAAAGCGAGTATTGAGCGACAGTTTTCTTATCTATGGAAAAAGTATTTCTAGCTTGAAACAAGCCAGGCAAATATGACTGCCACAACCTGCTAGCATTCTTATAACTAGCATCTTGATATTTCCACACTATTGGGCGGCGAGGCTGCGTTTACTGATGCCCTAGATACTTAGAGCCTCTCGGCAATATCCAGCGCTAATAATTCTATGAAGCGAGCATCAATGGCTCAGCACAATCAATTCAAACTGCTATGTAGACGCCGATTCCTGCCATTATTTCTGTCGCTGACTACCGCGGCATTCAATGACAATATATTCAAAAATGCGCTCCTGGTAATGTTGGCATTCCGCCTATCAGAAGGTCAGGCCAACGCACTGATCAACCTGGCTACCGGCTTCTATATATTGCCCTACTTCTTATTTTCCATTACCGCCGGGCAGTTGGCCGACAAGTATGACAAAAGCGTAATCATCAGAATATTGAAGCTGGCTGAGATTTTTATTGTGATACTCGGGGCCTATGCCCTGATTTACAACAGCCGTACCTTGGACTTTCTTGTGCTCTTCCTGCTGGCAGCACACACAGCGATCTTCAGCCCAGTGCAATATGCCATTTTACCCCAGCACTTGCAGCGCCAGGAGTTAATGGGCGGTAACGGGCTTGCACAAATGGGCTCCTTTGCCGGGGTACTTATCGGTACCATTGCCGGCTCTCTACTGGCTGGCTATACCAAACCGGGACAGCCTGGTCTATTCGATATAGGCTGGATCATGGTCATCGTCGCAATATTTGGCTACTTAACTAGTCGCTGGATCCCGACAGCACCATCATCGG
The DNA here is from genome assembly GCF_000380565.1 of Microbulbifer variabilis ATCC 700307. GTDB lineage: Bacteria > Pseudomonadota > Gammaproteobacteria > Pseudomonadales > Cellvibrionaceae > Microbulbifer > Microbulbifer variabilis. Next base: position 25,028 of record NZ_AQYJ01000022.1, on the reverse strand, counting down.
CTCCCAAGCTACATATCGGCTGGAACCCCCTGTCACAGGCTTGGCGCATCTTACGGCTGACCATAAAAACACCATCTGTTTTTTATGCAATTATTGCCTGTTCCTGGTTTTGGCTGGTGAGCTCAGCCTATTTGGCCCAGATTCCCAGCTTCACTAGAAATATACTGGGCGCCAGTGAACCTGTTATCACCCTCATCTTATGCTGTTTATCTATTGGGGTCGCGGTAGGCTCACTGATGTGTGAGAGTCTCTCCAGGGGACGAATTACCTTCGGTATCGTGCCTGTCGGTGCGTTAGGTATAACACTGGCCGGTCTTGGGTTGGGTTGGAGTGCCGCCCAGTTTGAAACACTATCCGGGGCATCGGTAGCAGAGTACCTCCGCAGCGATGGCGCCTATGCAATCCTGATATACACCGCTTTACTGGGCATTTTTGGAGGTATTTTTATCGTTCCACTCTATACCATTATTCAGGACCGAACAGAAAAAACGGTTCGCGCTCAGGTTTTATCTCTCAATAACGTACTTAACGCTTTCTTTATTGTAGCTATCTCACTGCTGAATATCGTATTTTTGGACGTGTTGAAAATCACCATTCCACAGTTGTTTATTCTCATCGCTCTTTTAAATATTGCAGTCATAACCTTCCTCTTTTGCAAATTACCCGAATTTATTGTGCACCTGATAATCTGGTTTTCATCTCGCCTTTTGGTCCGCACAACACACGGAAACCTCAATCAAATACCCAAAAAGGGCGCGGCTCTATTGGTTTGCTCTCCTGACGGGAAACTTGCCCCTCTACTATTAATGGACACGTTTTCACGCCCTATTCGTTTTGTGTTGCCCAGGTCTATCTATGAAGCACCGGTATTGCACTTTATATTCAAGAATTACGGCACCAATCCCATCATCCATGACATAACCGAAGCTGAAGAGAAAGTATCTGGAGACATCCAAAATGCGCTAGGCAATGGTGATCTGGTTTGCTTATTCCCCAGTACTGGAACGGATAAAGATCATACCCAAGATAACCGGGTCTCTATCGACAGAGTTCTGTCCGGCATAACTACTCCCCTTTTTCCTATCTTTTTACAGGGGCTCAATACGCACAGAAATAATAAGAGTAAAAAGCGGCAGAAACTTCTGTCCAAAGTTCATATCACCGCTGGAGCAGCAATTACTCCTGAAGATACGAAAACCTTTCACCAATGATCTCCAAGGGGTACTTGAGCAATTGTTCGTCGGCGCCAGTAATGCCCCTAGCTCCCCAAAAGCCATATTGCAAACTCACTGGCCCGACAACCCGAGACAAGAAAAAACCAGCTTTCCCAGAACTCTGGCCGTGACAGGTAAGACTTTGACCGCTTTTAAAATTGACGCGGAAACTCTGCAAGAGCAAATGCAAACTTGAAGGAGGAGTAGGGGGAGGTGATACCCGTCCACAAGAACGGGTATCTCGTTGACATCTAAGCCGCTTTGCCCGCAGCTTCAGCAGTAGCACCGCCTTTTCTCATCAGCCATAACGCGGCCACAAGAATAGTGGCCTGCAGACCTAGCCCCTGCCAAGTGGAGTAAATTCCCAACCAGTCAATACTGAATTGTACTGGAAGGGGTGAAATAGCAATCCAGGCCGCTTCCTGTAGCGCCGCCACCGCTTTTCCTGCGAGCACGAATGACAGGGCCAGCAGTACATAAGTGGTCGCAGAGAAGAACTTGCCAATCGGCAGGCTCACTGAGTAACGCATCAGGGCAAAGCCAACTACTGCGAGCAGGGCCACACCAGCGACAATACCTCCCCAGAGTGTGTTGTACTGACTTTCTGAAGTCTGCGCCAACAGCGACTGATAGAACAGAATAGTTTCAAAAATTTCACGATAAACCGCAATGAAGGCTAGGCCGGCAATCCCCCACAGGGCGCCAGTACTCAAGCTGCGATTGATACTATCTTGAATATATTTCTGCCACTCTGACGCCTGTGTCTTACTATGCATCCAGAAACCTACATAGAAGAGCACCATTGCGGCCAACAGCGCAGCGACACCTTCCATGACCTCACGGCTGGCACCGCTGATGGTGATAACGCTTTGGGCCGCAACCCAGGTGGCAAAGCCAGCTGCAAATGCACCAATCCAACCCAAGTGCACAAATTTGAGGGCATCGCGGCGTCCAGTCTTCACCAGAATTGTTGTCAGCGCAATTACTACCAGCAGGGCCTCCAGCCCTTCACGCAGTAGGATTACCAAGCTGGCAATAAACAAGGCGGCGCCGGACAGATTGCTATCCTCCATCAGTGCTTCCGCCTGAGCCAGTTGCTGCAGAATCGCCTCAACCTGATCTTCAACCTGTTGTGGGTCGCTGTCTGCGTTCAGTTGTGCACGCAAACCCAGCAGTTCACGCTCAGTGGCCTGGCGCAGATGCACATCCAGTGAATCCAGCGAGTTCTCAGCCATCTCAAAGCCATCCAGGTAAGCGCTGATAGCCAGAGTACGGGCACTGACAAAGTCGCCCTGCTGGTAGGCTTGCAGGGATTTTTGCAACTGTACACGCGCGACATCAATTGGGGTGTCCCCCTCTTCCATTGCAGTGCTAAACAGCGCGCTGGGATTTCCACGCAGAGCCGCTACTGACTGGGGGGAAAAATCCGGACGGTCGCTTCGCAGTACCTGTGGGCTGTACATCACTAGATCCTGCAAGCTCAGCTTCGGTTCTGCAGCGTCAGCGCTTTCTCCTGTAAAAGCCAGGCTCCCCACGAAAAAAGCCAGTGACCAGCGCTGCTGTTCGTTGAGGTTCTTGAATGCTGTCATGGCAGTACCGTCGATACCATTGCTAATGGCATCATAGAGCCCAAGCAGCGAGCGATTCTCAGCCCGCTCGCGCTCGTGGAAATCGGTCGGTGCAGGTTCCAGCTGGGCCGCCAGAGGGCCATCCCCTTTACCTTCCACACCGTGGCAAGCGATACACTGAGCCTGATAGAGGGCACGACTTTCATTAAGATCGAGCAGCGTGGTAGGCAGAGAAAGCGCCGGCGCAATAGACAGTAATCCCTGTCGCAATTTAGCCGTGTGCACCTGGACCTCGGCAATAGCTGCTTTGCGCTGAATCGCCTCCTGTAAAGCCCTGGCTTCGGCGCGGATTGTCACAGCCTCTGCGGAATCCGCGAGCTGTTGCCCACGGTCGATCAACAACTGGGCAAACTCCTCCATCTCAGCATATTCATCCGTGTTAATGATCTCACCGTCGGCCACCGCCTCCGGGTAATCCACACCTATATATTCCGCCATCTGCATAAGCTGGCGCAGCTGCTGCTCGGAAAGGCCTGCCTGCTGGGCCTGGGTGGGGATTATCGTAATCGCCAACAACGCCACAAACAGGCGGGCCAGGTATTGGGAAAGGCGCATGGAGAGTCCTTTTCTGTTGCTGCAAACAATGTTGAGAATATGGCGCATAATATAATTGATAACCATTCTCACAACAAAGTCCGCATGAACACTAACTGCTTCAGAGATAAGCTTGTAATTTATATTGCACACAATTACATTGCGCACAATATAAATTACAGGAGATGATCATGACTGACCTCTACTCGATTCCCGTCAAGACTGCCGCTGGTGAGACTGCAACTCTCGAAGACTTTAAGGGCAAGGTGATCCTGATAGTCAATACCGCTAGTAAATGCGGCTTTACCAAACAGTACAGTGGGCTGGAAAACCTCTACAAAGAGTACAAGGATCGCGGCCTGACTGTTCTCGGTTTTCCTTGCAACCAATTCGGCAAGCAGGAACCAGGCAGTGATGAAGAGATTCAGGAGTTTTGTGAGCTGAATTTTGGAGTCAGTTTCCCTGTTTACGCCAAGCTGGACGTAAATGGCCCCTCTGCACATCCACTGTTTGTAGAATTGAAAAAGCGTGCACCGGGGCTGCTTGGCACCGAAGGAATCAAGTGGAATTTCACCAAGTTTCTGATTAGTAAGGACGGCGAACAGGTAAAGCGCTACGCTCCCAAGGACACTCCCGAATCCCTCCAGGCGGAAATTGAGCGGATGCTGTGACTGTGGTCTGTGATGATGATTCCATAGAGCTGGCTCTCAATCGCCAGCTCTGCTTTGCCCTTTACGCCGCCTCCCGAGCTATGACCCGGGCATATCAGCCCATGCTGAAGGACCTGGATATCACCTACCCCCAGTACCTGGTATTGATGGTTCTGTGGGAGTGGGCCGCGGAGGGGGATCAAAGCCACAAAGATCGGAGCCTTGGAGCTCTTGGCCAGCGCCTCATGCTCGATTCGGGCACACTCACCCCCCTATTAAAGCGCATGGAGCAGCGCGGTCTGGTCCAAAGATACCGCGCCTCCTGGGATGAACGTGTCACCCTACTGTCGGCTACCGAAGTAGCTCTGGATCTTAAGCCCCGGGCCCGCGCCTGGGTACAACAACGCATTGACCAGTCTTCAATCACTAGGTCTGAAGTGGAGCAATTGCACGGAGACCTTTGGCAATTCCTGAATAAGCTGGGAAGTGAGACTGCCAGTTCACCTACTAAATAGACTCTACTGCTCCATTTATGCCCCCTCATTGGCCTCACAGTTTGAGGGGACATGCATTTATTAAATAAAATTCATTGAAAACCGATATAAAATAGGATGAAAAAACTACAAAAAAAAGAATAAAGTGCAAATTTAGGATAACCATTGACTGCAAGGTTGAAAAATATACATAATGTGTGAAATCCAGTCCGACGCGGATATCGCCAGACATGAAGACTGACATCTGTACATTTAGCCAGCATCATCTCGCCCTAGCTTCCTCGCTACGAGTGCCGCTACGCGGCATATAATTTTTCTCTCCCCCACCCCCAACAGAATTCCCAACTTTATTTGGACGGCGCATAGACAGCAGCAGAGCCGCTTGTTTAGCCTCGGAACAAATAAGGAGAACAAGCGAAAATGAGCACAAAGAAAGATAAGTTAGTCATTTTTGATACGACTCTGCGCGATGGTGAGCAGAGCCCCGGCGCCTCTATGACCAAAGAGGAAAAGGTACGTATTGCCCGTATGCTGGAGCGCATGCGGGTGGACGTTATAGAAGCCGGTTTTGCAATCGCTAGCCCCGGGGACTTCGAAGCCGTGCAGGCAGTCGCTGAAGCAGTGACCGAATCCCGGATTTGTAGCTTGGCCCGCGCGGTTAACGCCGATATTCTGCGTGCCGGTGAAGCCTTAAAGAAAGCCAACGCCTCCCGCATCCACACATTTATCGCCACCTCTCCGATCCATATGAAGTACAAGCTACAGATGGATCCGGAAGACGTGTTGCAGCAAGCGGTAAACGCAGTTAAAACCGCACGCCAGTTTACCGATGATGTGGAATTCTCCCTGGAGGACGGTAGCCGTTCCGAGCCCGATTTTATGTACCGCATTATTGAAGCGGTAATCACTGCCGGGGCTGGCACCATCAATATTCCCGATACTGTCGGCTACGGCGAACCAGAAGAATACGGTGCCATGTTCCGCCGGGTTATCGAGAGTGTCCCCAATTCCGATAAAGCCATCTTCTCCACCCATTGCCACAACGACTTGGGCCTGGCAGTAGCCAACTCCCTATCCGCCGTGATGAATGGGGTACGTCAAGTAGAGTGCACTATCAACGGTCTGGGAGAGCGCGCAGGCAATGCTTCCCTGGAAGAAATTGTTATGGCTGTGCAGACCCGCCAGGATCTCTACCCAGTAGAAACCGGTATCGATACCAGCCATATTGTACCCACTTCACGCATGGTTTCCTCAGTAACCGGCTTCCCGGTGCAGCCAAACAAAGCTATCGTCGGCGCCAATGCCTTCGCGCACGAATCCGGCATTCACCAGGACGGTGTACTCAAGCATCGTGAAACCTATGAAATCATGCGTGCTGAGGATGTGGGCTGGGGCCAGAACCGCCTAGTTTTAGGCAAACACTCCGGTCGTGCTGCCGTGCGCGCCCGCTACGAAGAACTGGGCATCAATTTCTCAGACAGCGAAGAATTCCATCAGGTATTCCTGCGCTTTAAAGAACTGGCTGACAAGAAACACGAAATTTTCGACGAAGACTTACACTCCCTGGTTGCTGAAAGTGAAGCTCCTGTGGAGCGCTTTCAGCTCAACGACCTGGATGTACGCAGCAAAATTGGCAGCGCCCCCCAGGCTTTTATCAGCCTGTCAATTGATGGCAAAGCTCACGAGACAGAAGCTAAGGGTGACGGCCCCGTAGATGCCACGTTTAAAGCCATTGAGTATATCGTCGATAGCGGTGCAGACCTGAAACTCTATTCCGTGAATGCTGTTACCCAGGGAACCGATTCCCAGGGATCAGTGACTGTACGCCTGGAAAAAGATGGCCGTTTGGTTAACGGGGTAGGGGCAGATACCGATATTCTAATTGCCTCCGCACAAGCCTATATGGATGCGTTAAACTTGCTCGCCAGTAGTGAGAGTAAAAAACAGGGCGTGTAAGTGAACGAACTGCAGCGAGCGGAATATTTGTCAGTACTTGGTGTCGCCAGCTATGCGCCGCGCTTCGTATTGCCGCTCGCACCGGAGCCTCGCCAAGCCCTGCTGCCACCGGCTGTAGAGGCTGCCCCACCCCCACTGCGACAGGCAGAGCCCGCTGCCAACCCTCTGCCTCAATCGGTAGCGCACATTGTCTCTACCCCAGAGCAGGCTGACACAGCTGTTAGCCCGCCGGATATTGCAACGCTTACCGGTGGCGTACCCCAAGTGCAACCTGCGGTCATTACGCAGGTTGCGCCGCCCCGACAGGAGGTTCGGCCATTTGTCCTCAATTGCTGGCGACTCGGGGAAGAGCTTCTCGCTGTGGACAGCCATGAGCCCGGAGCCGCCCTACCGCTGGATGCCCTGTTTGGCAATATTGTACAAGCGATGAACTGGCATCAGTTATCGCGTCAGCAGGAGCGCTTGCACTGGCCTCTGGCACAAAACCGCTTTGGCCCGATAGCCGATGCCTCTGAAGCTCGAGATACTTTTTCCAGCTGGCTAGAAGCTTCCTGTGCCCGCCACCCGGTAAAGTCTATTTGGCTGATGGGCGATGAAGCACAGAAGTTTTGTACTCCCATTCCACTCGATGAAACTGTCAATAATTGGCAAGGGGTCCGTGTCATCGGCATGCCAAGCCTGTCCCTATTGTTACAGGAACCCGAGCGCAAACGCGACCTCTGGCAATTACTGCGTGTAACTTACCCGGCAGAGACAGAGGCAAAATGAGTTTGCCGGCAGCTGTTGGGTTACGAAAACGCCTGGCAGGAGTAACTGATTGTGCAGCTCTCGCTGCGCTTGCACGCAGTGCTCACAGCCACCCGTGGAATGAAACCCAATACCGACAAAGTCTTGAGTCTGGACACCAAGGCTGGCTACTTGAGAATGAAGGGGAAATGATCGCCTGCTGTGTCATCAGCCATCTATTCGACGAGGTGGAAATCCTCGATGTAGCCGTCGCTCCTAATTGGCGCCGGCACGGCATCGCCGAGAGATTGCTCAAGGGGTTAATCACAGAGCTACCCGATGACATCCGGCGGCTACTGCTTGAGGTGCGCAGTTCAAATCTCGCCGCACTCTCGCTCTACCGCAAACTAGGTTTTTCTGAAGACGGCTTGCGTAAGAATTACTATCCCGCAGAAAACGGTAGCAGAGAGAATGCTGTACTCATGAGCCTCGCCCTGGACGATAGCGGGTCGTAAAATACCCACTGACGACAGAAAGGACCGTTTTCTCACTGCGCCTAGAGGGCGACTTTCAAGGGGGGCGCCCTGCCAAACAGCGTCACCACCCATCAGTTTTTGCGGCAGCATCACCGAGGTTCCCACTGATCCGACCGCGTAAAAAGAGTTATTGAATGACGCTATCGAACAGCAGCCCATCACTCCTCGAAGGCTCGGTGCCCGCTCACCTGCAGAGGCTGGCCCTTCCTATGGTATGGGGCATTCTCGCCGTAATGTCCTTCAATATTGTGGACACTTTCTTTGTCTCCCAATTGGGCAGTGCGCCACTGGCGGCCATGAGTTTTACCTTTCCCGTAGTGATGGTAATCAACAGCTTTGCTATCGGCCTGGGCGCCGGCACCTCATCGGCAGTCGCCCGTGCCTTTGGTGCCGGAGAAGTACAGGATGTACGCAGACTGGTTACCGATACTTCGATTTTGGCGTTACTGATCTCCCTGGTAATCTCAGTTGCCGGCCTGCTCACGATCCGACCACTATTCTCACTGCTTGGTGCGAGCCCTGAGCTACTGCCACTCATTGCCGACTATATGGTGCCCTGGTACCTCGGCACTATCTTCGTGATTGTCCCCACGATCGCCATGTCCGCCTTACGCGCCATCGGCAACAGCGCCTTGACCGGGCGTATTATGGTGGGTGTGGCCCTGTTTAACCTTATTCTCGATCCCATCCTGATCTTTGGGCTGTTTGGCTTCCCCCGCCTGGAATTACAGGGTGCGGCAATCGCGACGGTCATCGTGCGCGCACTGAGTTTCTTTGCAGCTCTTTATTTCCTGATTCGCCGCGAACACTTGATGGCCCCACCCCAATGGCACCTGGGCACCCTGATTGAATCCTGGCGCAAGATACTGGCCGTAGGACTGCCGGCGATACTGACCAATGTGATCATCCCCATGTCTGGCGGTGTCGTTGTAGCACTGGTTGCTGTGCATGGTGATGATGCCGTTGCCGGCCTGGGGGTAGCGATGCGTATTGAGCCGATGGCTCTGATTATCTTCTATGCGCTTTCAGCGGTAGTTGGTCCTTTTATGGGACAGAATGCTGGAGCTGGAAAAATCGATCGGCTGCGGGAAACTGTCAGCGTACTGGCACGTTTCTGCCTCATACTGGGCAGTAGCCTGGCAGTACTTTTATATTTTATTGGCGAACCTATCGCGCGCCTGTTTAGTGAGTCCCCAGAAGTTATCGCCGTGGCAGTCGCCTACCTCACCCTGGTGCCCATCAGTTATGCCGGTTACGGCTTTGTAATGTCAGCCAATGCCGCCTTTAACGGCCTTGGACGCCCCCTGCCCGCTACCATGATTTCCTTCTTGAGGGTGCTCGGTATCTACCTGCCCCTGGCTTGGCTGGGAAATCAGCTATGGGGAATGACCGGTTTGTTTGTTGCGACAGCCACATCCAATATCCTCCTGGGTATCCTTTCATGGTGGTGGCTACGCCACGATACCCGACAGCGTACGGCCGAAGTAGCCACCCCGGAGCAGCTGCCAGCCAGCTAAACAGCAGCCCCGGGCACACCGGGGCTTACTCCCCACCTCAGGCACTCCACTAACTCAAACGTCAGTACCAGTCAAGGAAGCGACCGCCACTTTTCTCTTCATGCACATTACTTCCACTTTTCCTCAATCGCTTCAGACACCACCGGCAAGCCTCACCTCAAATCCGGCATTTCCGGTGAAGGATCACTTAGAAATCGACCAATTCCCAACATGGTCGGTGACCTATGGAAGCAATGGAATACCCCCGCTCAATGCAGCGCCTGCTGCCTGAAAAAATCCTGTTAATCATATTCATTGGCTTGTTAGGCGGATGCGATCGGGATAACCCAACCCAAGAAAGCTCTGACTCGAGTGAGAATTTAAATAACTTCACTGAAAACTTGGATAATTTCCCCTGGATAATAAATATCGACAATAAACGCGCGCCCTATATTTACGAAGCCAACAGTCATGAACAGGTTCTGGTGAATGTACAGAGTGTCGATTCGGTTACGGTGAGTGGAAAAGACTATTCGAGTGTAACGGCCCCCGGTATCCCCGACTATGAAACCGAAATTACTGAAGACCTGTACGAATGGCTCCTAAGTCGACCCAGGGTGGATACCGATTTCGTCAGCGGCAATCCACTCCTACAGGTTGGCGATCTCATCAGATTTGGCCAGGACATCGGCTATCGCAGTAACTCTTCCTGTGGCGTGAATGCTGGCTATGATTACTGGCCATCAGGCCCGGTCTGCCCGGAAAATATCTCCCACGAGGGGTATTTTCCGCTGGTGCCGGAAGAGTCTGGGGAGGCGTGTGAAACTGGCCTGGGTGTCCAAGAGTACTGGGTTAACGGTACCTCTATCTATCAGTGGAGCGACGGCCAGGTTTTGGATGGAACCTTGCACACTCTGGCGCCAGTGGCAGAAATGTAGGATGTGGATATTTGCGGTGGGCACGCCGCACGTGGCGATTACCACCACCATTCCTATAGCGACTGCCTTGCAGAGCTTGTAGCCGACATAGGTAACAACCACCCACCCATTTACGGCTTTACTGCCGACGGCTATGCAGTTTATGGGCCCTCGGAAGAAGATGGTGTGCTGGCCAAAAGTAGCTGAGCTATCCGAAAATTACGACGATCCAACTCAATCAGCGGGTGTGGTTCTCCCGGAGAGAGGAACCGCCGGCTGGTCGATGAATAAAGCCTGGCACAGGGTTATGAAGTGCTGAATAAACCTGGTCCCAGTACCAGCGATACTTTTACCGCTCTGTCCGGCAATATCTTCAAAACTTCTGCCGGCTTCTTTTATAGGGATTACTACTGGGACCCGCATCTAACCGCACAAGGCGGCGCTTATCTGGACCAATAGAATGGGGCGAGCGTGGCTACCATTACCACCTGACCGTGACCCTGAGTGACAACACGCAGTTAATTCCAGCCTTCCCCTATACCTTTGGCCCACGCTTCTTCGGCAAGCTGGACGATCAAACCCTGGTAAATGTCTGCTCCGGTGAAGTCGGCGGCGGGCTGCCACCCAGACCACCTCCGCGCCCCTGATTCCCTCCGTGACTCGACGGGACTCCAGCGCACAGCCTGTGCGCTGGAACTCTGTCCATAAAAATATTGGGCTTTGCAAAAATTAACACCATTACCCCAGGCGCACTGTACACAATGCCCGGCGATAAATAATCATAGGTACAGGAGGAATTTGCTCTCTCTAAAAAATGACTGAATTACTTAGCGGCAAAGACATAGGACAGCTTTTCAGTTTAGGTTGTCGGGGGGAATTTCCAGCTTAGAAACCGCTTCTCAGTATAATTCTTGTACTGCATCCAGTATCAAAATGCACAGCAAGCATCCATATTTTGTCCACTTTTCTCGGGTAGTTTCAAAGTACTTATCCTTTGATGCCTCGGTGGATTATGAAAGTAAAAGCACTCTTAAATCACGACGGGTACTCGCTACTGTCCTATGCCCTCACCCTCACATTACTCGCTGGTGTACTGCATGGCTGTGGAGGTGGTGGAAACTCCTCCTCTGAAACAGAAACAAGCAGTGATGTGAGCAGCAGTGGCAGTGATGGCGATAGTGACTCTGGGGATAACAGCAGCGATGATGGCGGCTCGGGGGATGCCGGTGTTTGGATCATCAACACCACCGATGAGCGCGCTCCTTACATCTATGAGAATAACAGTAATGAACAGGTTCAGGTAAACGTACAAAGTGTCGAGTCAGTAACGGTGAATGGCAGAGACTATACACGGGTAACTGCTACAGGCATCCCCGACTACGAAATTCTTATCACTGACAATATCCTCAACGCGCTTCTCAGCCGCCCCAAAGTCAGCACAGACTTCCTCAGTGGCAGCCCTACAGTGCAGCCAGGGGATATTATCAGTTTTGGTCAGGATATTGGTTACCGCAGTAATTCCTCTTGCGGCGCTGAAGCTGGATATGGTTTTTGGCCACCGGGGCCCCTTTGCCCAGAAAACGTTTCCCATGAAGGCTATATTCCCAAAACGCCAGAAGTTGCTACCGAGGATTGCGAGACCGGCCTCGGCGTCCAGGGCTACTGGGTGAACGGCACCTCAATTTACCAATGGAGTGATGGCCAGTCAGTTAACAACACCTGGCACACTCTCGCACCTTTCGCAGAGGTCTACGATGTGGATGTCTGTGGAGGCCATGCCGCCAATGGCGACTACCACCATCACTTCTACAGCAACTGCCTCGCTGACCTGGTGGGTGATGTGGGTGATAGCCACTCACCAATCTACGGCTACACTGCCGATGGCTATGCCATTCACGGCCCCTGGGAAGACGACGACCAACTGGCACTGAGTAGTTGGGCGGTGCGCAACTATAACGATCCCAACTCGAAAACCGGCTGTGGCGATGCCGGAGAGCGGAGCTGTCTCTTGGTAGATGAATACAACATCAACCAGGGGACCCAAACCACCAATAATACCGGTCCCACTACCAGCGGCAGCTATACCTCACTATCGGGTAATGAATTCGATACAACCTCTGGTTTCTTTTACGAAGATTACTACTGGGATTCCGAATTAACCGCTCTGGGCGGAGCCTACCTTGATCAGTACAACGGGCACAGCGATAGCGAGCGCGGCTATCACTACCACCTAACGGTTACGCTCAGTGATGATGCCCAGCTGATACCGGCATTCCCATTTACTTTTGGGCCGCGCTTTTACGGAAAACTGGACGACCAAACTATCGTGAATCGATGCTCCACTACTGTTGGTCGTTAAAGTTTAATCATACTTGGAAGCGAGCAGCTTATGAAATTACACAAGTATTTAACTGCTGGGTTCCTGGTATATGCAGTGATCGGCACCCTCACAGTGATAGCCCAAGCCAATCCGCATACAGGACACGGTGGTGATCAGCACCCCATTGTGAAAATACCAATGCATATTGCCACACCGAGAATTGAGCTGAACATCAGCCGGGATACGATGTCCGGATTCAATTTACACATCGACTTTGACCGCTTCGAACTCGAATCACCTCGCGATGCCAGTGATACCCCACAAAGATTTCTTGAGGGCCACGCACATCTTTATATTAATGGCAAAAAAGTACAGCGCCTCTATGCCGCCGATGTGCACCTGCCAGAAAAGCTATTACGGCCCGGATTTAACCAAATCACTGTAACCCTAAATGCACATGATCACAGCACCTGGAGCCGTGGAGGTAAACGGATACTGGCAACCCTCTTTATACAGTGCGACCGGGAAAACTTCGTCTTACACCGGTTTTCCACTTCGCCAATTTCTCTCGGAGCTTCCGTTAAAAATCAGGCTCCAACACTGGGAGCCGCCCTTGCAAATAATTGAGCTTTTGTTCTGCACAGCAAAAGCTACTCACCCGCCATGGGAAAGAAAATCACCTGCGTATTTACTGCATAATTACTGTACGTGTACGCTTGTGTTACAACCTACCAGCACAGGCACGACCCAGGATCAACGGAACGGGAGGATTCGCCGCGTTTACAGCCTGAAGGACGAACCGGATACGATATGTCGTTAAATATTCGCTACAAACTCAGCTTGGCATTTTTACTGACCACCGCAATTACCGTCGGTGGTATGTTTGTATTTTTCCAGTGGAGTTTTAGCCACGGTTTTCTCGCCTACATGCGTGCACAGGAACTACGCGATGTTGAAGACCTTGTTCAAGCGCTGGAAGACTATTATGCACATAAAGGGAGCTGGCAGTCCCTGGAAGGCAACGGCCATGAATGGCTGGACCTACACCACCAAACTATCTTTCGCCAACTGGGACAATTACCACCACCGCCCCCTGGCGGCCCCGGCAGGCCTCCAAGGGGCATGGGTCCAGAAGGTGGCAGACCAGGAATGCCCCCACCCGCTGGTGACCGTCTCGGCCCACGCCTAAGCCTGCTCGATAGCGAAAAGCGCCTGGTGATTGGACGCCCCGCACCAGCAGAGAAATTGCTCTACCAACCCTTGACCATTGAAGGCAAGACAGTGGGGTTTCTCACTATCAACCCACCGGCATCCCTGTCCAATAATTATGAGCAGGGCTTTATACGGGAACAGTCACGTACTTTTGCACTGATCTCTATTGTCACCTTCATCCTGGCCCTTGGTATCGCCCTGCCCCTGGCCTGGCAGCTGGTTCGCCCCATCCGCCGCCTAGCTGAAGCTACCCATCGCCTTACCTCCGGCAATTACAAAACCCGTATCGATATTGAACGCAGCGATGAGCTGGGCCAGCTAAGTGCGGATTTCAACCGGCTGGCTGCAACCCTTGAGGCCAATGAACACGCACGCAATCGCTGGATGGCAGATATATCCCATGAATTGCGCACTCCACTGGCAGTGTTGAAGGGACAAATTGAGGCGTTACAGGATGGTGTACGCACCGCTTCCCCAAAAAACCTCGATATACTCCATGATAAAATTCACCAGTTAAATCGCCTGATCAACGACCTCTACGAACTCTCCCTATCTGACGTGGGAGCTCTTAGTTATTGCAAAACCGATATTCCCCTAGCTCCATTACTAAATGATATCGTCGATGATTTTCGCAGTGCCTTTGCGCAGAAAAATATAGCCTTGAAATTGACCAATAAACTAAGTGCAGACAGGCTCATCTATGCCGATGCGGCGCGCCTACAGCAGCTATTCGGCAACCTGCTCACTAACAGTGAGCGCTATACCGATAGTGGCGGCCAATTACGAGTTTCAGCCCGTGCCAAAGCACAAACCGTTATCCTCACTTTCGAGGATTCAGCCCCTGGAGTCACCAATGGGGATATACCCCACCTTTTCGACCGCCTATACCGTACTGAAAGTTCACGTAGCCGCGAGACCGGTGGGGCTGGCCTGGGTTTGTCAATCTGTCAAAATATTGTCAAAGCCCATGAGGGCAGTATCTCAGCCACCTCTTCGCGCTTAGGAGGCCTGGAAATCAGTATTTTTCTCCCCCTTATTCAGCGGATCAAATGGTAGGAATAATGACCGCAAAAATCCTTATAGTTGAAGATGAAACCGAGCTGGCCAACCTGCTGCTGGACTATTTACGCGCAGCTGAATATCAAGCCGATATCCTTTCTGATGGCAATCAGGTTGTGCCCTATATGAAGTCCCAATCGCCAGATTTAATTTTGCTGGACCTGATGCTCCCCGGAAAAGGCGGACTGGAAATCTGCGAGGAAATCCGTCGCACCAGTAATGTACCGATTATTATGATGACCGCCAGAATAGAGGAAGCAGACCGCCTGCGAGGGCTGGAAATTGGTGCGGACGACTATGTGTGCAAGCCGTACAGTCCCAGGGAGCTGGTAGCAAGGGTAAAGGCGGTATTACGTCGTACCACTGCCACCGGGCAACCAGACCTGGGCACGATACAACTGGAACCCAAAACCAGGCAGCTGCGTATTGGCGGCCGCGATGTTGGTTTGACCTCCCTGGAGTTTCACTTGTTTGAGCTGCTCTACAGTGAACCCGGCCGCATTTTTTCCCGAGAGCAAATCATGGATCGCATCTATTCAGATTACCGGGTAATCAGCGACCGCACTATCGACAGCCATATCAAAAAAGTACGCAAGAAAATAACCGCTGTACTACCAGACACAGAGCTTATTCAATCGGTGTATGGGGCGGGATATAAATTCGAGATGCAATAATAGCCTTGTTTTTCATAGGCAAATTTTGGTGCTTATAACAACTGCTGGGGGCAAGCCCCAGCTAAAAAATTACAGGGCTTCGGTCGCCTTTTGCAGCCACTCGGCAGTCTTCTCATTGACCAGCGGCGTAATAGTATCGCGTACGCGCTGGTGATAGCGATTGAGCCAGTCCAACTCCTTTTTTGTCAGCAGCTCCACATCAATTAAACGGTGATCGATCGGCGCCAATGTCAGCTCCTCAAACTCCAGAAAACCGATGTAATCCGCACTCTCTTTAACGAAAACCAGATTTTCTATTCGAATTCCATATTGGCCGGTAAGGTAAAAGCCGGGCTCATTGGAAAGAATCATGCCTGGCTGCAATGCCACACCAGTGGCTACCTTGCCAATTCTCTGTGGTCCTTCATGCACACTTAAGAAACTGCCAACCCCATGGCCTGTACCATGAGCATAATCCAGACCCGCCTCCCACAGTGAGCGCCTTGCGATAGCATCTATCTGCTCTCCGCAGGTGCCTAGTGGGAAGCGGAGGGTGGCTATTGCAATGTGGCCCTTCAGTACTCTGGTAAAGTGCTCCTTTGCAGGTGCCGGAAATTTCCCCAGGGCCACTGTGCGAGTGACATCGGTGGTGCCATCCGGGTATTGAGCCCCGGAATCACACAGGTAAATGCTTTCCGCTTTCATCGCCAAGCTGGATTGATCACTCACCCGGTAGTGCACAATGGCACCGTTAGGTCCGTAGCCCGAGATAGTTTCAAAACTATTTCCGCGAAAACCCTCGCGCTCCTCGCGCTTGCTATACAGCAGTTGCACCGCCGACAGTTCGTCGAGGCCATTTTGAACCGCGCTGGGTAACTCGCACAGAAACTCACACAGTGCCGCGCCATCGCGCTCATGGGCGGCCCTGGAGCCGGCCAGCTCCACAGAATTTTTACAAGCCTTCGCCTCAATCACGGGATCGCGCTCAAGTAGCAACTGTAAATCCAGTTCGCGCAGCTGCTGCAGGGTCCAGCAATTGCTTATTGAGGCATCTACCCAGATCTTATTGGCATGGCGACGGCGCAAGTCTTCGAATAACTGCCCTTTTTCTGACACCAGTGTCACTTCGTGATCCAGATGCTCCAGCACCCCTTCACCAATAGCCTGCTCGGCCAGGTACAGTGTGGCACTGCCATCCCGGTACAACACCGCATTAGCCAGGGCAACGGGGAGGTGGGGAATATCATCACCGCGGATATTAAAAAGCCAAGCGCAGCTTTCGGGGTTGGGCAGCCAAAGGGCATCTACACGTTTTTCCGCCAGTAATCCAGCAATACGCTGGCGCTTTTCTCTAGAGTGCTCCCCGGTAAATACCAATGGATGTGGACGCGCGGCTCCACAGGGGGGGTGGGGCCGATCCCGCCAAACCGCATCTATTGGATTTTGTTCCAGTGGCCGGAGAGAGATATCCCTCTCGGCGAGACGCTTTTTCAGCAGTGCCAGTCCAGGTTCGGTATGTAGACGTGGGTCAAAGCCAAGCGACTGTCCTTCACGTAATTGATCGCAAACCCAAGCAGCAATAGCCTGACCATCAAGGTTTTCCAACTCAATGGGTTGATCCCCTATCTGCTGCTCTCCCTGCAATGTATAACGCCCATCGACAAACAGCGCTGCTTCCCTCTGACTGATTACTGCCATGCCGGCGGACCCGGTAAACCCAGTTATCCAGGACAGTCGTTCATCGGCGGCGGGTACATACTCATTCTGATATTCATCAGCGCGGGGAACCAGGAAGGCCTCCACCCCCTGCCGCTTGAGCTCACCACGCAACGCCTGCAACCTGTCCTGACTCATAGATCCCCCTTAGCTTAAGAGAACTGCAAACCCGTTCACCAGCCTTGACTGGTCCCACTGTGCAATCCGTCCAACATTGATTTGGCTGAAAGGCCAACTTTATTCGAAAGATGTCCAGAAACGCCAGCCCTGACAGCAACTCAGCCCATTGGAGCTTGGTCTTCGCTGATCAAGCTCACATATTGCCTAATTCGCAGTATACCCCACCCTCTAAACAGTACCGACGCATACAAAACCAACCTCAACCACAAGAAAATCTGTATATAGGCATGTTCACAAATCGACTTGTTGTTAACCGTGAAAATGTATACGTACAGAGCACTGTCGGACACTTGGCAGAATACAGTGGCTGAGATGGCACAAAGAATATGAAGTGGAACACTACCTGATTTAAATGTTAATTTTCTAAGGGTAAAATTTCTGCAAGCCACTCAAGTTGCCACCCTCAGCAAATCCCACTCCTAAGGTACAGCTTCCACTAACTACTCAAGTCATCACCCTTGGCAAGTCCCCACCTAATGGTATAGGCAGGAGATATATAAGCCTCCTGTATCTTCCATTTCTTTTGAGGACCTACAGCCCCCAGATAAAGGGTTCCCTAGCCAGACTTTAAATTGAGTCTTTCGATCGTTTGTATAGTTTCCCTTCACCTGGCAATTACGACCCAATAATGGACTTTCTGACCTGCCGAAAATCTACCTACGAATCACCGGTGATGTATGGAGTCTGTATAGCGGTAATGGTAACTTCGGCGATCACATCACCTAATGATACGCAATATTATCAACGATATTTTCTTCGAACACGCAACGGTTAATCCCGTTTACGACTCCGTGTAGCAAGCAGGTGAACTCACACACAACGGCCAGGGATTTGCCTTTGTGTAGAGCAAAATGTCTAGATATTAAGAAACAGAAAAAATATGATTAAAGGATATTGGTCAACCAAGGATTTATACCAGCACTACCGCTACTCATGCCGTACATTTTTTAGATGGATAAAATGAGACACAAACCCTTTTCCATAGCCACACATCAAAGCATCTGACAGTCACAAACATTGGGCTATCGATGATATTGAAAAGTGAGAGTCTCAAGTTTCACATCCAGAATCAGCTTGAGACCAATACTTCCCCACCCGAAGAGGAAAGCTTGTATTTTATCGGGCGGGAAGGATATCAACCCGAAAAGAGCACCTTATATTAACTTATTCGATTGAATTATCCCATTTGGTAATGGCTGATTGCCATGTCGGTCACCAAATACAGCTTTTACTCCACCTTTTGGCGCATGACTGGGAAGCTCCAATTTTAATTGTCTTAGTAGCACACCACCGTGCTGTTCTGGTTTCATCGCTTGATTTCCAACTCCGCTCACCCAAAGCCCTCCAAATGCTTGTCGCGGCGAACCCGGAATTATTTTGTTGCCAACATAATGTACGTCGACGTATACCTTTCGAGCAGTACCGTTAAATATAATTGCATTTTTAAAAACAAAAACATAAGTATTTGGATAAGTCACAGCAGATGAACGAACCAAACACTCCAAATCGGTATAGGTAAGACCATTATTGGCCCACAGTTCAATTTTATTTATTAAGGTATAAGTTGCCCCAGAACTATAACAACTATTACACATCATCATTCTCCTTACATAACCGTCGCAAATAAATTTATCCACTAAGTTCAAGTAAAAAATCTGACTTGAGATTATTTGTCGGCACTAAGGGGTAAGTTGTTACGCTTCGAACTTCATTATTTATCACACACAATTACACGGCGTCTTTTATTGCATTTCTCAATAAATCTATCTCCATTACCCATAATCAATTAATAGAAAATAATTATTTTTTCTGCGTTAAAATTGAGCGGGTATTACATTTTGCGTATCTCTAAGGGATTTTCGATATCGAAGGCAAAAAGATTTTAAATGAATATTAGTCGATCAAAGGTGATGAGCAGCGGGAGGTTCAAATTTTACACTTAAAAAATACACAGTTGCTTTCCAGTCCATCCTTAGCGATGACAGGCACCTCATCGCCTTCGCTAAGGATTACTTACTTATTTAGGCGTCGATGTTGAATCTTATTTTGTATTCCCCAGTAAACACATTTTGAACCAATACATCTGAACTGCACTTAGATGAAGGGGTTGCTCCTATTGAAAATTGATAGTAGCCATTCATCTGGATAACTGACCAATTGAACCTACATGATTGATAGGTTAATACCCCAGCATCCGCCACACCATTAGTGATAGAGGTGTGGAAAGTCGAATTGTTTGCAACTGCTGGGCTTGGAAATAATGGAGAAATAATCCCGGTTGAATTTGTTCCATTAATGAGCACATTATCAGAAGAAGTGTTATTTTTGAGTTCTATGCTTGTTGATAATGTAGATGCCAGTGCCGGTACAGAGTGCGCTACTGATACAAGTAATGCTGCTGTTAGAAAAAATTTTCGTTTAACTTCCATTTCAGTGCTCCTTGAAAATGACGTGTGAAGACTTTCAGCAAGTCCATAGTCATTTCAACCCAGCCTGTCATCAAATGTCAATATTGTCACATCAATACAAAACATGGACCGCGAAAACTAATCAGTGAAGCTAACCCAGGAACGTTGGAAAGAGTCAACTCCAGCAACAGTAAATGTATACAGCCAAGAGCCTACCCTGCCACCCTATTAGCATCGACCAGCCTGACCGGATAGTATTCATTGGTCACCAGCCAAGAGCAAAACCAAAGGCCAATTTGATATAATGCGTCCTTTCGGATTCGGCCTTGGAGTATATTTCTATATGTGTACACAGGGCGTACACAGATAAGGTTAAATCTAAGTGAACCAAGATTTTTCTCAACGATTTCAAAGACGTAGAACTTTCGCCATCATTTCCCACCCGGATGCCGGTAAAACAACCGTGACCGAAAAGTTACTTTTGTTCGGAAACGCAATCCAGATGGCAGGCTCTGTCAAAGGTAAGAAGGGGCCCCATGCGCGCTCTGACTGGATGACCATGGAACAAGAAAGGGGCATCTCTGTCACCTCATCGGTCATGCAGTTTCCCTACAAAGAGCGCACGGTTAACCTGCTCGATACTCCTGGACACGAGGACTTCTCCGAGGATACTTACCGGGTACTCACCGCAGTGGACTCGGCACTGATGGTGATCGATGGGGCCAAGGGGGTCGAAGACCGTACAATAAAACTAATGAATGTGTGCCGCCTGCGTACCACTCCCATTCTATCTTTTATCAACAAACTCGATCGGGACATTCGAGACCCCATCGAAGTGATGGATGAAATTGAGGAGGTCCTCAACATCCAGGCCGCTCCTATCAATTGGCCGCTCAGTTCCGGCAAAAGCTTTAAAGGGGTTTACAACCTCTACACCGATACGATTCACGTATTTACCCAAGGCCAAGGCCACACCATCCCGGATGATATCCAGATTAAGGGACTTGATTCAGCAGAGGCTGACGAATTGCTCGGGGAGTACGCAGAGGATATCCGCGAGGAGATCGAGCTGGTGCGCGGTGCCACCCATGAGTTCAATCTGGAAGCTTACCTTGCGGGTGAACTTACCCCAGTATTTTTTGGTACTGCCCTTGGTAACTTTGGCGTTCGTGAAATGCTCGATGGGTTTGTGGAGTGGGCTCCGGGTCCCCAGTCCCGCGCTACCCAAGAGCGCCAGGTTGAACCGAGCGAAGAAAAGTTTTCCGGTTTTGTGTTTAAGATCCAGGCCAACATGGACCCCAAACACCGGGATCGTATCGCCTTTATGCGCGTTTGTTCCGGTACCTACTCCCGCGGAATGAAAATGAAGCATGTGCGCATTAGCAAGGATGTAAAAATTGCCGACGCCGTGACGTTTATGGCCGGCGACCGCACCCATGTAGAAGAGGCCATTGCCGGTGACATTATCGGCTTACACAACCACGGTACTATCCAGATTGGCGATACATTTACCGAAGGTGAGGCTCTTAAATTTACTGGTATCCCCAATTTTGCTCCAGAGTTGTTCCGCCGGATTCGCCTCAAAGATCCGTTGAAACTGAAACAGTTACAAAAAGGTTTACAACAGCTTTCTGAAGAAGGCTCTACCCAGGTATTTTTCCCGCTGGATAACAACGACATTATTGTCGGTGCCGTTGGTGTACTGCAGTTTGAAGTGGTTGCCTATCGCCTTAAGGACGAATACAAAGTAGAAGCCATTTACGAAAATGTAAATGTGAATACAGCCCGTTGGGTGGAAAGTGAAATCGTCAAAGAACTGGAGAACTTCAAACGCAAAGCAAGTACCAATCTCGCCATTGACGGTAGCGGCCACCTAACCTATCTGGCACCAACCCGAGTGAATTTGCAGTTGGCAGAGGAGCGTTATCCGGATATTCGCTTCTACGCTACCCGTGAGCATTAATTTATGCGGGCTTTTCCTGAGACCATTTGCCAGTTCCAGGGCGTTTAAGCAGTAGACTGAGAGATCCATAATGAGTCAGCAGAAAGAATTACCGGCAGAGATACCCCGCCTTGGCAACAGCGTCACCGCTGCTATTGGCAGGCTGCTGATCAGGCTGATGGGCTGGCGCCTGGAGGGCACCTTCCCCCCTGAGAAGAAAGTGATGGTGGCCCTGGCCCCACACACATCCAACTGGGATTTTGTCGTAGCCATGCCTTTTATCATGGCCTACAGGGTAAAAATTTCCTGGCTGATGAAACGGGAAGCTTTTTTCTTCCCCTTTAAAAATCTCTTTATGTGGCTCGGCGGTGTCCCTACCAATCGCGGCTCCGCAGGGGGTATCGCAAAACAGGTAGCCACGCAGTACCGCAATAACGAAAAAATGTGGGTCGGTATTACTCCCGAAGGAACTCGTAAGAAAGTTACCAAGTGGAAAAGTGGTTTCCTGCGAATTGCTTACGCAGCCAATGTACCAATCTTATTGGTTGCCTGGGATTTTTCACGTAAACGCTTCTGCCTTGACTCCCTCTACCATCCCACCGGAAACCTGGACGAGGATATGAGAGAGATCCAGCACCGCTTCAGTAAATACCAGGGGTTCCACCGCAAAATGCAGACTGGCACCTTGGAGGGTAACGAATCCTCCCGTGATAGAACTTAGTAGCGATTTAACCTTAACCACACTCCTGATACTCACCGCGGTGGCCTTCACCGCGGGCTTTATCAACGCCATCTCCGGTGGTGGAGGCCTGATCACCCTGCCCACACTTTTATGGGCTGGCCTTCCCCCGCTCGATGCCCTCGGCACCAATAAATTCCAAGCGGTTTTCGGCACTCTCTCATCCAGTTTTAACTATTTTCAAAAGGGGCACTTGCAACTGAGACCCCTGTGGCCCGGCCTGGTCACAGCAATGATCGGTTCATCCATGGGGACCTGGGCTGTCACAAAGCTCGGCGTTGAAACACTGGATACATTACTGCCTTTACTGATTATCGCCATTGCTCTCTACTTCAGTTTTTCACCGAGAATTTCAGACATCGACTCCAAACCCAGAATGGACTCGAGGCTCTTTCATCTTTTTGTCGGTGGCGGGATAGGTTTTTACGGAGGTTTTTTTGGCCCCGGTATGGGAGCCTTTTATGCCTTGGCATTTGCGGCGCTACTCGGCTACAACATGCGTAAAGCTACTGCGTCGACCAAACCATTGGTTTTGGCCACAAATATCACTTCTCTAGTTATATTTATACTAGGTGGCCACCTCTCTCTAATGCTGGGTATTACTATGGCTGCCGCCCAGATAATTGGTGCAAGACTTGGGTCCAACCTGGTTATCACACATGGAGCCAAGCTAATTAAGCCTGTGATTATTCTTGCCACCCTGGCTATCTCGATAAAATTACTATTGGAGCCGTAGAAAAGTGACCCTG
Source organism: Microbulbifer variabilis ATCC 700307 (assembly GCF_000380565.1). Classification (GTDB taxonomy): domain Bacteria; phylum Pseudomonadota; class Gammaproteobacteria; order Pseudomonadales; family Cellvibrionaceae; genus Microbulbifer; species Microbulbifer variabilis. Next base: position 1,899 of record NZ_AQYJ01000022.1, on the reverse strand, counting down.
TTTCTCACCTTGCTGCTGTCCTTCTGTGCATTCGTCATTGTAATCTGGACTTTTATGCACCTGCGTACCCCGCGTTTTCGCATGGATAGAGCCACTTTTATTAAAGGCCTGGAAGACGCCATTACCGGTCAGGCCAGCGAGAGTGAGTGGCGTGCTTTGGTGGCGATTCCGATGCGCCATGACCCAGAGCTGGAGAAAATGCGTCTCAAGTGCCTGGAAATAGAAGAGTACGAGTCCAGTGATAGCCCACCCTATTTATTTACCGAAAGGGGACTGGAACAGCTGCGCCAAATTCGCAGCAAACTACTTATTAATACATCAGACAAACAGTCAAAATCTTGAGCCAACGAGTGTTAATCAAGGATAAACATATGTTTAAACCACTGTTATCCCTTACCGGGGGTCTTATAGCAACCATGGCGATTGGTATCGCCCAGGCAAAACCGCTGCCTCAGGAGGACCTCTCAGTTGCCGAGGTGCTACGCGACCGCGCCCTGGAGTCCTCAGATGCATACAGCATCGTGGAATCATTGACAGTGGAAGTTGGGCCTCGCCGCGCAGGTACAGAGGGAGACCGGCGTGCAGTGACCTGGGCTCAGAAAAAGATGAAAGACCTGGGTTTTGACCGGGTCTATACGGAACAGATAGACGTACCGCGCTGGGCTCGTGGCCATGCCCACGCAGAAGTTGTTTCTCCTTATCCGCAACCCCTGGTTGTCAGCTCCCTGGGCTACAGTGTTGCAACACCCGATGGCGGTCTCACCGCCGAGATTGTCGAGTTCGCCGATGTAGAGGCTTTAATTAAAGCATCGCCAAAACAGGTTAAGGGTAAAATAGCGTTTATCAACAAACGCATGGAAAAAGCCCGCACCGGTGAAGGCTATGGCCCTGCAGTTCAGGGGCGCAGTCGCGGTATGCGCGCAGCTTCAGAGAAAGGTGCAGCTGCCCTGCTCCTGCGCTCCGTCGGCACAGACTCAGACCGTTTCGCTCACACCGGTATGATGTCTATCGACGGTATTAAAAATCCGGTCCCCGCCCTGGCGCTCTCAGCACCCGATGCCAACCTGCTTGAAGCCATGCTCAAACGCGGTGCACCTGTAGAAGTTAAGCTCAATGTGAATAATGAGCGCCTTGCCGATGGCCCCTCTTTTAATGTGATTGGGGAAATTACTGGTCGCGAAAAACCGGAAGAAGTCATGATCATTGGGGCCCATCTGGACTCCTGGGACGAAGCCACAGGTGCCCTTGACGATGGTGCTGGTGTCGCCATTGTTTTGGAGACTGCACGCCTGATTGGTGAGTTACCCGAGCGTCCACGTCGCACCCTGCGTGTAGTCCTGTTCGGTGCAGAAGAAATTGGCTTGGTCGGTGCTAAGCAATATATCGATGCCCACCGCCATGAACTCGACAACATTATCGCCATTTCAGAATCTGACTTTGGCGCAGGAAAAGTCTGGCGCTTTGATACTAGGCTGCCGGAGAGTAAATTCGATATCGCCGACCAGATGATGCAATTATTGGCGCCGCTAGGCATTGAGCGTGGTAATAACGAATCCTATGGCGGCCCCGATAGCAGTGTTTTCGTCGCCCAGGGTGTGCCAGCCTTTGGCCTTTACCAGGATGGTACTGATTACTTCGACTACCACCATACTCCCAACGATACCCTGGACAAGATCGACCCTGAGAACCTGCGCCAAAATGTCGCTGCCTGGGTGGTGATGTCTTTCCTTGCCACCGAAATGGAAGGTGACCTCGGGCGTATTCCCACTAAATCTGAGTAATCTATAAATACTCCAGTTATTTTAAAAAGCCCCACTCAGAGGGGCTTTTTTATTTCCCTCTTATTCCACCCAACCCAAACTTTCGATCACAAAGACTTCCGTGCCACCTTTAATAAAA
>NZ_AQYJ01000021.1 GCF_000380565.1 Microbulbifer variabilis ATCC 700307 | reverse complement strand
TCAATCACTTTCTCGACGCTGCCGATCTGCAAGGTGGTCACTGTGCCTTTGCCGTTGTCATCCACCCGCTTGAAACGGCTGCGGTCCGGGCCGTAGGAGAAGCGCGTATCGTGGCCGCCTTTACTAATCAGGCTGGGTTTATCAAAGACGGTGTAATCCAGCGTACGACTGCCTGAGTCGCTACTCATATTGCCGTTGTCGTCGTAGTGATAGCTGGTATTGCCGGCTTTGGTTACGGCATGAGGGCGTGGGCCACTGTACTCATAGCTACCGACGCCCGTTTTATAGGTGATATTGCCGGCATCATCGTAGCGCACCTCCTGGGTGGCAGTTTGGCTGTCGGCCAGATAGAGGCGCGCATAGCGCAGGCGGTTGAGGCCGTCGTACTCAAAACGTTCCTGCAGGTCCTTGCGGTAGCTGCCATCGCCACTGAGGTCGGTTTTAGAGAGCAGATTGCCGATAGTATTCCAATCGTAATGCAGGTTCTGCACCTGACCCACACCGGGATTGATATCCGTTAAGATACTGGTGAGGCGGTGATGTTGTGGATCGTAGGCATAGGTAGTGGTGAGGCCGTTACCTAGCAACACTTCTTCCACCTGGCCACGCAGATTCATGCGCTTAACCCGGTAATAGTAACCACTGTCTGCGGGGGCGGTTACATCGCGCACACCCACTTTAAAGCCATAGTTGTTGTAGACAGTTTCTACACCGCGTAAATAATCCCCATTATCGCCCACCTGCTGATTGCTGGCGTCGAAACTGCGGCTAACGCGGCTGTATTGGTCGTAGGTGACTTTTTCATAAAAATCCCCTTCACCATCGAGTACACCGAGCCCGGTATTCGTTTCACCCAGACGACCGTAGGTATCGTATTGCAGCAGCTTGAGGTAATTGACATCCTCCAGATTGGCATTGCAACCGGCGGCAATAGCGACAGGGGCCTGGGCTACAGCCACCAGTTTGCCTTCGAAGCGGAATTTGGAATCACAGCCGGGATCCTGGTCGTAGTACCAGCGGCTGAAGTTCTGCAGAGTGCCCGTTTGGCTATTGCTATCGAAGCTGGTGTAATCAGCGCGAGTCACCATACGGCCGAGGGCGTCATAGCTCATGGCGGTGCCCTGCCCCTTGGCATCTTTTTGCCAGGCCAGTTCACCAAAGCCGGTGTAACCGTAGGTCCAGGTGCCCTTATCCGGGTCTACCATGCGGGTCTTGCGGCCGAGATTATCGTACTCAATGTTGGTCGCTGAAGTTTCACCGCCACCGCTGTTAAGGGTACGCACCTGTTTGAGGTTGCCATCGGCATAGTAGCTGTACTGCAGTTTGCCGCCGATATTGTCGGTAACCTGAGCCAACTCACCGAGGACGTTTTTCTCGGTTACTTTACTTTGCTGGGCACAGTTCGTGGCAGTTTCCGTGAGGCCATTATAAGTGATTGTGCTGTCACACTGGCCACTGGGGCTATCCACATTAGTGGTGCGACCGAGAATATCGTAGGAGTAAATGGTCCAGCGTGGAGAGCCGCCGTTGCCATAAGGGTCGGAAACCTTTTTAACGCGGGACTGTTCATCATACTGGGTATCGACAAACACTGGATTACCATGGAAATCCTGAGTCTGTTTGCGGATCTCTCGACCCAGTCGATCGTGGTACATCACGCTCTGGCTCTGATCGATACCGGCTGTGGTCACTTTAAAGTGAGCTGGCACACCGGCTATTGTGGGGCAGCCACCACTGTCAGCACAGAGTGTGCTCAAGGTAGTAGCATGGCTGCCGGTCTCGTGGTGTTCAAAATAGCGATTGCCGAACGGGGAATAGGCATAGTGCGTTTCCACACCGCCGATATCCAGTACGCGCTGCGGTTGGCCGAAGGGGTCCATCTCCAGAGCTTGCTCGGCAGTCTGTTTGAGTTCATTAACCCGATTTAATGCGTAGCGGCCATAGCCGTCAAAACCCGTGCGACTGGTACGGCTTTCGCCCTGCGCATTGGTTACCGTGGATGCAACACGATTGCCGAAGCGGTCGTGCTCATAGTGGGTGTGTAACTCTTGTGCGCTACCTTTAGCTACCCACTCATCGGTTAACAGGCCAGTCTGGTTATCGTAATCAAAATGAGCGGTTCGCGTGATTTGCGGTGCTACCAGAGCACCATATCGCTGGGTGGTGACGCTGCTCTCACGCAAGCGCGCCAAATGCCAGCGGTCACTGCTCACCACATTGTCGTATGTGTTACTTGTAGATTTGCTCTGCACCAAGTTATTAGAAGCATCATAGTGCTTCACAGTTACCGAGCTGACATTGCCATATTGAATATCATTGGCTGCGGTGTAGTTGGTGGTTGTTACCACCTTGCCAAGGTAACTCCCGCTCAGGCTGTAAGATTTGTCCTCCGCTTGGCTGATATAGGGCATTACCGTTTTGCCCGATACCGGTGCTATGGATTCCAAGGTATTGATAGAGCAGCTGATCAGGGTGAGTCCACTACCCTCACAGGTAGCCGGGGTTTTGATATTACTGGCATTGGACTCAATCACCTTGGCCGTCTGTGAAGGCATACCAATAAAGGGATAATCCTGGCGGTAGTGAGTGGTGGTCTTCACTTGGTTTTGCGGGTCATAGGTGGTGACCGATTCAAAACCGAGAAAGCCGCGCCCACCGCTCTGCATGCGCCCACCGGCATAGTGGTAATGGGCCTCAACCGTATTGTTATTGTCATTGGCCGCCGGCGCATCGGAGATTACTTTCTGTACCACGTACATCGGTGAGTAGAGATCGAATACCGGTGAACTGCGCCCGTAGTTCAGTTTGAAAGAACCCAGTTTACGTGTGTAGACACGAGTGCTGGTATCATTCAGGCGCGCGTAGCGGATTTCCGTCTTCACCCCAAAGCCATTCACTACAGACTCAAGAACATCCACCGGCTTGTCGGCATGTTTGGGCTTAAAGACACGCACATATTTATCTGTAGCGCCTAGACCACTAAAAAAGCCTGAGTGATTGCGCATATCATCGCAATGATTTTCCTGCTCATCGCGGTTCGCACAGTTCTCGACTATTTCAGGTCGCCCATCACCAGTCAAATCCATCACCAAATGGCTGTGATCATTGGTATCGGCGCCGAACAGCAAGCCAGTATCAATGGCGCTGCCAAAACCATTGGAATGGTTGGGCAGCACATAGAGGTACTGGTATTCGTTGTTTTCTTTATCGTTGGCATTGGGATAGAGAATGTCCACCAGGCCATCCATATCCCAGTCATATAGCTGGATTTTATCGTCCACGGCCCCTGGAAGTGTTCCCGTGGAGATAAACCCTTCACCAGTAAAGTAATATACGCCCCAATCCCAGTCTGCGCTGGAGCGGAATAACATGTCTGGCAGACTATCGCCATTGAGATCCGCGATCCGGTGCTCGGCATCATCCACCTGTGCTATCTCTCCGTTGAGTGCACGATGGAATACCGCCCTGTGGCTATTATCGCCCTCTGACATCAGTACAACGAAGTGATTGTCGGTCACATGACTTTGATTGTTGCAGTCGCTCGGTGCCTCGATACAAGTCCAATCTGTCTGCATTATCGCAGTCAGATCGGCAATACCGTCACCATTGAAATCGGCCACCATATCCGTATTACGCAGTTTCACTCGAGTGGTGCGTAGGAAGTTTGCTGAGGACACTCCTCCGGGAGCGCTGACCGTGGGCAGGGATAAGCTGCGAGTCGTCTCAGAGCTTTTGAAGGAGAGTGTTCCGCTACTGCTGCGCTGCAGCTCACGGATTTTCATGGTGGGCGTATCACTCACTGAAGGAAGGCCCACAGCGTGAGTAAATGACAGGAAGTCCGGCAAGCCGTCGGCATTAAAGTCGTGCATCTGACCCAGCTGATCTTTCTGATAGCTGATTGCCGTGGGGTTATCAGTGCTGCTAAATCCGCTACCATTAGACAAATTCACGGCCCAGTGGGTGCCGGTGTCATCTATCGGCGCGTGGAGCAGGTCATCCTTACCATCGTTGTTGTAGTCCAACAGATGCCATTCCTTGCGCTCATTGGCGCGGATACGCATCTGTTCGGATTGCAGGGCCAACTCCCCCTCGGCAGTGCCCAGGGCAACACGGAGATAGCGTTTGCCATGACTGCCGTCGTAACGGATAAACACCAGATCTGTGAGTCCGTCACCGTTGACATCTCCATATTTGCCACCCTCGTAACCGGAGTGGAAGATATTAGGATTAGCAGCCGCACTCACCATGCCCGCTCCGGCAAACTGGGCATAAGTAAATATCGTGGGCTTGCGACAGTTACCCAGCACACACTCCTCAACCTCTTCGAGCAGTAAACGGCCAGTAGCGCTTTCCTGGTAGCTGAAGTTGTAGCTGCGCAACTCCATCGAGTCCGCAGTGGATGTAATTGCGGTGAGCCTGCGGGTTGATGCCGTTTTCTGTCCGAAACTGTATCCGTAGCGTTTATCGCTGCGGCTGGTATCGTAGTGGAACTGAATCCGATTCAGCGTTGCATCGTGACCATTCGCAGAGTAATCGACCGCCTCTATCAGGTGCTCCCCGAGCGCGGTGTCTTTCAGGTAGGTGTATTCGATACGGTTGCCAACACTATCCTCCTGGGTATTCAGATACCAGGTCTTCTCCTGCTGTGCATCCTCATGCATACCGTAATAAGAGATAGAGCCATCCTTGCGGTACACTTCAAAACCCTGGCCGTTACCTGCCGGACTGGAAACCAGCCGTACCCGCACAAAGCTGTCCAGGCTTGTACGGTACTCGCTGCCGAGGCTGCCGTACTGACCCGACACTAGTTTCAACCGCTGGCCATCCAAACAGAATCGATCGAAGACGCTGCCATTGGCACCGCCCTCTTCAAAAGTTCTACGGCAGGCGCTAATAGCGGACAATCCACTAATTCCCCAACCGGCCCCGAGAGGGCCGTTACTGCCGGAGCTGCTGTAAGTCACACTGAGCGCCGGGGTACTGCCACCGGATGAAGGGCCCACCTGCAGCGGAATGGTATAAGTCGCCGCGCCGGATTCATTCACACGGAATTCCCCGGGCAAGATGCCGACGCGATCGGAGGCCAACACACTAGGGTCGGTAGTAGATAGTGCCGAGGCTTTGTAAGGGGGCACCGCCACGATTACAGGTGGTGGGGTCTGGTCAACCTGAACAATATCCGTGGCAACCGTATTTGAGCAGCTACTAAAAGTCGATACCTGGTTGCAGGCGCGCACCTGATAGGCGAAGAAGCCATTCTCCAACGACAGCTTTTTGCTCAAACGCGTTAGGTCTGTATGTTTACTCGGTGCGTTTTCATCCCAACTTACTGGCCCCTCTGCCGACGATGCGGTACCGGCAATAATCTCATAGTGCACTATCGTGCCACTAGCACTACCCCAAGTGAGATCAACCTCGCCGGTGCGCGAGAAAGTTGTCGATAGATTAGGGGATTTGGGTGCACCTGGAGTTTTAGCGACGATAACAGATTGAGCATTGCTGGCTGTGGAGCAAGCACGCAGATTACAAGCTATCAGGTAGTAACTGTAACTGCCATCATCTCGCTGAAGCGTGGTGCCAGAGAGAGGCGCTGGACTCGCAGAGCTCGTGGTTAATTCTTCAAGTAGCTTGCCGCCTTCGTAGAGCTTGTACCTGTAAACTTGCTGGGCAGAGCGGTCACTCCAGTTCAATTTAAGTGTACCGGTAGAACTGTTAGTAATGGTATCCAGCGCCGGGGCCGTAGGTATGGGTTGATTCCGTACCAGCAGTCCAACCGATGTACTCCAACTATTACTACAGCCAGAGGAATTACAATTTTTACTGCGGAACTCCCAATTACCATCGGTAAGCCCGGTTACGGAAAAGGTACTGCTCCCAGCAGAGCCGTAGGAACTATCTGCCGGCCAGTCGCTTTCCGCTTTTCTTTTTTGCCAACGCACCGACTCGATAGGGCCAGAGCTATTGGAGGTTAATCCCACAGAACCGTCATAACTACTGGATACGCTTGCAAGTAAACTTGATGGGCCTGGCTTCAAAATAATATTGGCTGTCTCCGGGCCAAAATTATTTAATGGCTCGCCTTCTTGGCAGCCTCCGCCGGGAATCCCAACGGAACAGTACCAGGTGGTGAGGAAGTAAGAGTAACTACCACTGGTGCTTATGGAATCGGTAAACGTACCCTGCTTACTTACTGATTCTTTCCAGCCAGAGTCATAAATAGTGGTGGAACCTCGCTTCAGGGTTATCCTTTGTGCCTGCGCGTCGATATTCCAAGATAATTTGACAGACCCGCCGTTAATTGACTGAATCGCCAAAACTGGCAGGCTGACAGCAACAGTCTTGCTACTCGACCAGCCACTGCAGGCCTCAACACCACCATACGTCTTACAAGCTCTAACCCGATAGGAATAATTTCCGTTACTGCTCTGGCTAAAAGGTTTACTGGTTCCGGCCAAACTCCAGCTGCCAGAAGCATTACCGGACTGAGCCAATATATATCTTGCCGCTCCGGTAACCGGGCTCCAACTGACGCTATAGGCACCAGTTGAACTACCCGGTAGCGTGAGGTTCCCTGGCACAGCGGGGGGGCGAGATACTATGACCGTCGAGGAACTTTTAAAAGCCGTGGTGACACTGCCTTTGACCGCGGCAACCCGATAGATGTAGCTGTCACTGCCCCGCCCGCTTAAGGTTGTTTGCGTTCCGCTACCACTGTAGACCTGAGTCCAGGAGCCGTTGTTTTTTTGCTCCTGTAAAACATATTTGTCCGCACCGGCAACTTGCGACCAAGATACAGTCACACTGCCAGTAGTGCTCGATGCTGGTACTGTAATCGATTGAGGGATACTAATTACCGTAACCGTGGAGGACTGCTTATAGAGGCCAGTGGTACTACCCTTTACTGCGGCAACGCGGTAACTGTAGCTGCCACTACCACGACCAGTTAACGTTTTTTGCGTTCCGCTACCACTGTAGACTTGAGTCCAAGAGCCGCCATTTTTTTGTTCCTGAAGTATATATTTGTCCGCTCCAGAAACTGCCGCCCAAGATATTGCCAAAATGCCATTGGCACTCGCAACAGGCACGCTAATAGAGAGTGGAGATCTGACTACAGTAACAGTAGTAGAGTATTTAAATGCACCAGTAATACCGCCCTTGATCGCGGCAACACGATATAGATAACTACCGGTACTGCGACCAGTTAAAGTATTGGACGTCCCTATACCATTGTAAACCTGAGTCCAGGCTCCGCCGTCTTTTTGTTCCTGAAGAATATATTTTTCCGCAGCGTAAACGGAAGACCACGACACAGCAATACTGCCGTAAAGATTTGTTACTGGCACCCCAATTGAATGTGGGGTTCTAACCACCGTAATACTCTTTGAAGATGTATAGCTGCTACAACCAGAGATGCAAGCACGAGCCCGAAACTCATACTTTCCAGTTATCAGGTCAGAAAAGTCCTTATAAAGGGCAGAGCCCGAGTAAACCATCTTCCAAGTGGTACTACCTTCAATTTTTCGCCAAAGTTCATAACTTTTTGGTTTTACGGAAGCAGCGCCCCACTGCACTCTAATATTGCCTGATGTACTAGTAGATGGGAGAGAAATAGATCCCGGGGGAGTAGCGTTGGGTTCGAGAGTAACTTTAACCGTATGGCTGCCGAAGGAAATTTTCTCAATATCCCATTCCTCACAGCGACCCCCAAACCCCCAAATCAAACAAAGCCTACTCCAGGCGTCATACCTATAAGTCCCTGTTGATGAAACAGTGATTGATGCAGAACTTCCACTGACTGCAATATCTCTCACCCGAGAACCATTTTTATACTCGGTAAGATACTCAGGGGTTCCAGTTAATGTTAACGTAAATTTTCCTGTAGAACTGGATGAGGGACCCGATACGCCAGCCAGGGCCAGAGCAGGTAGCCAAAGAAAAAATAATCCAGACAACCAGGCACTGGAAAGTGCACTAAAACTCTTGGACACAGCAAAAATACTCTTATTATGCAAACTATAGTTCTCTCCCACCTATTTCAAGAATTAGGTGGGATCGGCAGTATAGCCGAGCGTCAATACTCCTCCAATTACAGCTAATAACAAGCGCCTTTTCGCGGAAAAAATCAACCAATAAGACAGTTTATAATGAATTGACAGGCTCTATTTTTCTACTCTAAATCCTCTATATTGTTTATTGTTTATTGTTTATTGTTTAAGCAACCCCATCCCATATAAATCCTCACCTCAAAAGACCTTATTAGAAACTAACAAATAAGAAAATATATACATCAAAACACCAAAAATTCGTGTTTGGGGCAGCTATTATATTGCATCGACTGCCACAGCATCGCTTTTCCAGGTCATCCACGTACTTTCATTAAATTACTAAACTCACTGGTTGATTGCATAACCCCCAATACTAGAAACCATGAAAAAACAGCACCTATGGCAGCAAAAAATCAACTCCAGAAAAAAGTGATTCCCTATCATTAAAATATATTCTTACAGTCTAGGACCCTCCTTTTATGAGCAGGCATCCACCATCAATTAAAATTGAGGATCACAACAAAAAGTAAACCTATTTCGACCAAAAATTATCAACGGAAGCCAGCCTAACAACGTCATCCCTAAATTTAACAGGCGATTTCCAATCTTTAAAACACCAAGTACCTAGCCTCCACTTGTAATTAGAAGTAAACAAATACTCTCTCAAGCTACGGCAGAACAACCTCAAGTTACCAATGTAGAAGCGAAGAACACGATAAACTTCATTAGCACTCTAGATTCTAAGAACCACCAGTGAGATACCCGCAGCACAATAATATAGTGCTACTCCCTGTCAGCATTTGCTAAATTGCATCTCACCAAATCCAAATACACCAATAATAAGGCTGCTATGCGGATCTTGAGTTCTCTCACTTATGACCTGCTGCCTGTCAACAAACTAATAACGGATAATCAGGCCAACGGGGCAACCCTTTCGTCCTGCTAAAAAAGTAAGTCACAAGAAGCACAAACAAACCAAAAAAGAAACACTGCTACCCCTTCCTCCACCCAGCCTCATTCCACTTAATAGCACTTCAGCAATGTCGCCAATAGATAAAAACAAGATTGGATGTGATGTAGAAAAGTAACACCCGAAACCTGTTACTAATGCCCCACAAAGCTCCTAAACACTCAACAAGAAGACTGGTTTATTGCGTAAGGTGACTAATTGACCTTACTAAGTTATCAATCAGCCAAATCACAGGAACCGTACCAAATAACGACGGTCCACCAGATATCTATTTTCATCAGCTACCACGCATATACAGATAAGTAGAGAGAGCAATGCACGGTTCACTTAAGATATTTACCGCAATCACCTTATCCGCCCTCTTGGCCGCTTGTGGCGGCGGCTCCAGTGGAGGGGAAAGTACAGATACCCCTCAAGCTGACAGCGGCTCAAATACAGGGTCGGATACCGGAACAAATGGGGGGAATTCGGATACTGGTGAATACACATTCAATCCAGCTAACCCCTTGGCCACCTTGGTTGTAGGTACCAATGAGTATGCAGAGGGTACTTTGGAGCTGGAGGGCACTGATAGCAAAAGCCCTGGTTTCCAAGCGTCCACTATCGAAGGTCAATACGGTAGCTTTAAACTATATGATAGCGGGAACTGGGAGTACCAGCTAAATAGCAATACATCCAGTCTCAACAATGGTCAATCTGTAGAAGACACCATCTCTATTCAATTAACAAACGGAGATCAACACTCCATTACCTTTGCAATACAAACTATTGAAGCTACCGAAAATAGCATAGTTTTTATTCTGATGAATTTTTCAGATGCCGCTGTCACTGACGACGTTAGTATTTCACAACTCGCCAATATGACATTCAATGATACGGATTCTCTGGACAATACTTACAAAGAAAACTCCTTCGGCCAACTGAAATTTAAGCGCCATCTCATTAGCGACCAGTCACTCGCACAGTACTGTTATGGAGAAGACAATAATGAGAGTAGCTCAATTGATTGCTTTGTTTATAGCATCCCCGATAGTCAAAGTGGGGGCGTACTAAGTGTTGGGAATGCCCAGGCTCGCTCTGGCTCCTCACAGGATGGTCAATATTCAGATGGTGGCTATACCTGGAGAGATAACGCTACCACCTGGATTCAAAATAATTTTGTAGATTCCAATAGCCGCCCTGTGAATCTCAATGACTGGAGACACCGTGTATTTATTTTTCCCCGAGCCGCAAATAATGCTGGCTTGGTTGGTACAGGAGTTGCTTCGGTACGGGGGGGATGGAGCATCATTACCGCAGATACCGATCAACTAGTGATGGGGCATGAGTTGGGCCACAATATTGGACTTAGCCACGCCGGTAACGATGACAATAACGATGGCGATACCAATGACCAAGGCGAAAGCGAATACGGAGCTAATGGTGCCTTTATGGGTAACAGCTGGAAGTCACGGTTATTCGGTAGTGCCCATAGAGAATTTATGGGCTGGTATGAGAGCTTCCCTGGATATACTACAACCATCAGGCAGTCTGCTGGCAACAATGCCGATTATGTAGTGCAGGCCGTAGAGCTCACTGCAGGTGAACTCAATAGCTCTCTACCGCAACTTTTAAAAGTTGAAAGTAACGGCAGTACAAATGGAGAAAATCACTATTACGTGGAATACCATATTCCCCATAATGTTTTGAACCCCTATCCTCACCATGCAAATGCGGTAACAATTCATTATTTAAATGACGGAACCGCTAATCAAGTGGCAACCCTTACCACTACTGGCGATCAATTTAGTGACTCATCTGCTGGGGTCACCATTGAGCTTAAATCCAAGGACAGCAGTAATAACAGCGCCACTATTGCTGTTAACTACAGCAACTAGCAAATGAGGGCAAGACCATGAAATATTTCGTAACTATAATTATATTAATTTCCTTAACCACTTATTCCCAAGCTGAGGAAACCGTAACTGGTATATTGGAAGAAGAAATTTCCGAAAACTTTGAAACTGGAGAAATTGACCATAGATTCTCTATCAAGGATGAGAGCACCGGTCGATATTATTTTGTCGATGCAAAAGAATTAAAAGAAAAGGGAATGAAGTCTGGAGAGCGCGTAAGAATTAGAGGGGAGCGGCAGAAAAATCGCAGAATTAGGATTAGGGAGTCGCAAAGAATAGTATTGGAAAAATAGAAACTCTATTTATGGAGCGGACAAGACTATGCAAGTGTGCACTATTAAACATGCTTAGGCACACATACAGTTCTTTTCCTTGCCAACTACGACAGCAATAGAGGCTTCGACCCCCTCCAATTAATTTGCTATTTATTATTATAAAAACACTAAGGAACCAGCCAGCCACAAGTTGTCGCTGGCTTTTTTACAAGGATGCGCAAATAAAAACTATAGTATCAGCTATTCTCCTTCGTGCCTTGGCTGCTAGTATCCAGCCAGTCTTTTGGACCCCGGAAGCACGAATTGACTATTTAATGATTCATAGCTGGGGATTAGATATCCAGCTGAAATGCTTCGAAAACGTCGACACTGAAATGTGATGCCCTGATACTAAAACTTTCATATTAGTGAAAGGTGAACCCGAGGCATATGATACGATAGTCTCACTTTTCTTGTCCGCATATATGGCAAAAGCATCTGTAAGCTTCAGCCACTACGAATGCTACCGGGAAAAGACCTATTAAGATAGAAGATAAATAAAGCCTTGGCGCTCTTCTCTGCAGATATTCCTCATTTATAGGGAGTACACCAAGTAAACTAATTATCTTGTCTCTTCTATCTCTCAACTGATCTCATTCGCCTTGCTGACTCTACTAGTAAAATACAGTCTTAGTCCCCTCACACAACATCAAGTTGCTTAGCAAATCGATTTTCGTCAATTATTTGCCATAAAAAATAAGAAAGCGATCAAGGATGAAAAAGACTATCAAAGTAGCAGCCGTTATGGTCTCGCTATCCTTTTCAACTGTACTATATCAATCACAGTGTTACGCTTCAGATCTGCAGAAAGTCAGGATACAACCTGCACAAGAATGGCTTCAAGCTACGCGGTCAATAATTTATTGCACAGTCAACTCTCCACCCCTAACACAAATTTCCAGTCATGCTGAAGCCGAACTGAAATCAGTAAAGCCTGTAGGATCTATTGTCAAGGCAGGGGAGCTGGTCGCAGAACAGGATGGATTTTACCTGTCCAGAGGTATGGATATCCTGAAAACAGACCTGGAAATTGCAGAACGTCAGCTTTCTCATGCTGAGGAGGAACTAGCCAGACTTATGCCTCTTCGCGAGGCTCAAATGGTTTCCCCCTCTCAACTCAATGACCTTAAACTTAATGCCAGTACTTTCAGGCTGAGCAAGCAAAGACTTAAGCAACAACTTGAAATAGATCAGTATAGGTTCGAGCGACTGAAGCACTTTGCCTCCAGAGACAGCCAGGTTTTACAAGTCGAGGCACATCCTGGTGAGAGACTCACTCAGGGACAACGGATTCTCCAGCTTCTTCCCTTGAATGAGAAACAACTGGAGTGCTTGGTACCCAGGGATCAAGTAGGAATGAATTTAGCTATTCAAAAGAACGAATTTCGTTACGATGGAGAGCCGCTTTCCCTAAAAAACATCGGTCGAACCATGGACGGGGACACTCAGAATCTGTCCCTATACTTCGATGGCCACGGGAAGCACTTTGAGTCTCTGTTGGTGGGCCAACGTTTCCAGATCGCCATGCTCACTCCTACAGGGCCTCGAGAAAAAGCAGGCAATATTACCAAGTTACCTTCCGATGCAGTGCTATTAGAGGGGGGAAAGTACCATACATGGGCATTAGGACTGGAAAACAAAGTTCGTAAAGTCGAAGTTGAAATCCTGGATACACTTGCTGATCATTTTATTGTTATCTCAGAGATTCAGCCCGGCGATCAGCTTGTAGTTCTCGGTAATGGGAACCTGCAAGCAGGTCAAGAAGTAGTACCGGTGGACCGTGACTCATGAATATTATTGAAAAATATAGTCCGGTTATTATCAGTTGCGGCCTTCTTCTTATTTGCCTAGGTGTATTTTATGGGGTCAAAATTCCAAATACGCTACTACCAAATATAGACAGACCGCAAATAGCTCTTGCTACCTCTTGGCCGGGCAAGACAGCTATGGAAATAGAACAGGCACTTGTCGCCCCATTGGAGCAGGAGCTCTCCAGCCTTGGCTTTCTGGAGGAAATCCAGACCACCATTAGCAACGGGTTTGCCTGGACATTGATTACCTTTCATTCAAATGCCGATATGGAACAGATGTATATTGACGTTCTATCCCGGCTTAACCAGGTACCCAACTGGCCTAGCCAAGTATCTGCTCCCCGCCTTTATAATTTTAGTAATGGTGCCGGAGCAACCTTGGCCAGTTTCTTTCTTTATTCCACTAACCAGGCCACTGAACAGGAGCTTTCCCAGGCATTCCGAGATCATGTTCAACCTGCGTTTAGTAAGATTCCAGGCGTAGCCTCCGTTACTGTAGCCGGCACACCTATTGAGCAAAGGATAGATATCGAATTCGATCCCAGGGGCCTGACTCAGGCATCACTCACCATTAATGAAGTGCAGTCTCGCTTGAGTGACTTGGTTGACCGCTCTGGCGGTAATTTAACTATCGGATCAAGAGAATACGCCCTTCACTTTAAAGGCCAGATCCCTATTGCTGATATTGAGAAACTACCAATTGCTACCAGGGGGCCACATATTATTCGCCTAGGTGACGTTGCAAAAGTAAAAAATAGAATGGCCTCCGACTGGAATTATTTTGCTTTAGAAGGCAACCGCTCTTTCTATTTCTATTTAATGCCTACTGAGGATATTAATGTTTTGAATACCATCGATATGATCAAAACATTAATATCAGATCTAAACGAGGGAGAACTCGGTAGATTGGGAATGGAAGTGGCGATCAGCCGCGATGATTCCAAAAGCATTCGCAACTCATTGCAATTAGTCTATAGCAGCTTGATCCTGGGAGCTTTTCTCGCCTGCATTATTTTGTATTGGTTCTTGCGAGACTTTAGAACACTCGTATTGATTTTCACTAGCATACCAGCTTGTATTGCACTGGTAATTTTGGGTCTGTATCTGGGCGGAAGAAGCATAAATGTTATCTCACTAGCAGGTATTGCACTCTCGATTGGCTTGATGGTAGATGCCGCCATTATTGTTATCGAGAATATCCAGCGTTTACGCGGCCAGGGAGCTAGCTTGCTAACCAGTATCAGGCAAGGGACTAAGGAGGTTACCGGTGCCTTGACAGCATCTACGATATCGAGTGTCATCGTCTTCTTACCTATCCTGGCGATGCAGTCAGCCACGGGGCAACTTTTTACAGATCTAGCTTATACCATTTCCAGCGCACTTATTGCATCATTGTTATTTGCCCTCCTGCTCTTGCCAGCATTGGCACGACATCTTCTAAAAGACTCACCGCAGGTCAATCCAAAAGGAAGAACTCAATCCCTTAATAGAATATTACAACGCTGGACTGCTATATCAGTGATACCAATTGGTCGAGTCACTTTTCGTAACTGCGTTTTAGTGCTTGGGTTACCTGTTGCCTTATTAGTGACTTATCTCAGTTCGCCCTCAGTCGATGTGCTTCCAGACCCCAAACAGGCGATGATTTCAACCTTTATAAACTTTGAAGGCCCTATGGCGGTTGAAGTTGTTGAGCGCGAAGTCGGTCAGGTAATTATGGATCGCATTGAACAAGGAAAAGGGAGATTCGAAGAGCAAATAGTTACTTATGGCACACTCTGTTATCCAACCATGTGTCACCTTTACATTTATACCCAAGGGGACTGGGATTTCGAAGCATTTAAGAAATGGATTGACAAGGATATTGTCTCCGGACTGATAGGTACCAGAATTCATACGCAGCAAGGGGGCCTTCTCCGGTTTGCAATGCCCAATAGCCGTGTAAGCCAACTGGATATCAAAGGAGCTGAACTACCGGTTCTTCAAGCAGCTGGGCGCGACTTATTAGAACATCTTCGTTCAGAGTTTCCTGGCGCACAAATTCTTGAAGGGAGCGCATTGAGCAATCGTGGATTGCGTATTGAATTTGAGCCCAACCAGGATCAACTGATTCGTATGGGAATGACATTACCGGAGTTTAATCGTCATTTGATGGCACTTACTGATGGCATTTATATCGGTAATTTTTACACAGGCACCAATACCCTTCCCTTCTACTTTAAAGCCAAAGAACCAGCCAACCTTGAGCAGCTCTTAAATACAGAAATTATGATTGCTGGGCAGGGCCTGATTCCTTTGAGGCAGTTAACGTCAGCACAGATTACGCAAGCTCCAGACAGCATTCTTCGTGTCGGCCAGGAAGTAAGTACCTCCCTCAATCTGACCCCACCAACGGGTGTTGCCATGAAGGATTTTACTGAGCAGGTAGATCGAAGCGTTTTGGCCTTTCTTAATAAGAGCCAGTATGGAGACCTGCACACCCAATTTCGGGGCAGTGCCAACGAGTTGAAATTATTTCTGCAGGAGTTCTTTCAGATCTTTTGTGTAGCTTTGTTGATTCTTGCATTACTTATGTACTTTGCTCTCAGGTCCCTTAAATTAGCTTTGGCTGTTTTATTTGCAATTCCACTCTCCTTTGCCGGGGGCATGCTCAGTCTTCGTCTACTCAACCTGTTTGTAATGCAAAATCTAGATGTGATTACGATGATCGGATTCGTAATTCTGATGGGATTGGTAGTGAATAATGCGATACTTTTAGTGAATCAATTCCAAAGTTCTATTAATAAAGGCATGCATCAATTTGATGCCATTAAAAGTGCTGTGAGCTTGCGCATTCGTCCGATAATGTTAACGACCACAACCTGTATTTTTGGCAACCTTCCGTTAGTACTCAGTCCAGGAGACAGCGCCGCGATTTATCGGGGTCTTGCAACAGTGATTACCGGAGGCATGTTATTCAGCGCTCTTTTTGTATTGGGCTTTATGTCTGCCATGCTATCTTTAAAAGTGTTTGCGGCACATCGGATAAATCCAACTTCGGTAGTTAGGGAACTTACACCCGAGGGCGGAATATAGCCATTAAAGATTATTCTATTCAAAATTAAAAATGACCTTTGGCCAGTTTGAAAACACTGGCCTTAACCCTTGGCGACACAAAAGAGAGCTACTTGTTAGTTTTTCTCGCCAGAAAAAAGCAAGGATTCATATTCGAGCATTTTGTATCCACATTGTTAATACGACTATTAGCAGCCGCTCCACGAGTGTCAGCTTCATTTCGCTTTTTGATCGTTGTCTTCCCTATTCCCGGAATTCGCTTACAGTCCATTTAGAGCCTCGTGCAAACAGCGAAAGCTCAACTTCTCTGTTGGCATCCGGTCTTTTTCTTTAGCAAAAACTAACCGCAGTGCAATCACTCCCCTAACGGTGTCACCTGTTAAGACAAACCGGTTAATAATTCCATTGAATACATTATCCAGACTGCGGAGCAGATACGGATGGAAGTGCAAGGCAAAGCAGTGAATACCTTGCTTGGAGGTATAGAAGCCGGCGGTACAAAGTTAAATTATGCAATCGCCGCCGGGCCGAATAGAGTAAAGGAAAGGGCAAGGTAACCAAATTTTTCCACGCCGGCACCCAACCTCATGGCTCTATGCCTGCACTGGATATCGCAAGTTTTGGACCAGAAGATCTGGATCCACAATCCAAACACTACAGATATATCACTACCCTCCCTAAAAGCGGGTGGGCCAACACCAACATGGCTGGCCAACTGAAGAAAGCCCTCTCTATCCTTGTGGCTTTTGACACTGATGTCAGTGGCGCAGCGTTAGGAGAACACCTGTGCAGGGCCGCTACGCTATAGATGTAAAGAGTTTATTTATTACCATCGGCACCGGTATCTGCGCCGGGTAATAGTGGATGGTAACCGGCGCCATGCTCTCGGAAATCGGCCATATGTTGATGCCACAGGACTGATAAAGAGATCCCTATCCAGGCCACAGCCCATTCCATGGCAATTGTCTGGAAGGCCTCGCCTGCGGCCCCGCATTGAATCCCGCTGGGGCCTGCGCGGCCAGAGTATAGACAGGGACCATGCCGCCTGGGACCTCAGGCCGGATATCTGGCCACTATGTGCGTGAACCTGACCAGCTGCTACTCACCGGAGCGAATCATCCTCAGTGGTGGCTTTATGGAACAAGCGTGCCTATTTGCACACATTCACCACAAGTTTCTCAACCTGGCAAGTGGTTATTTACCCCAGGTATCCCAAGGCAACATCCGCTCTTTTATAGTCCCACCAAAATTCGCCGGCCGCTCTGGCGAGGTGGGCTCTCTGCGTATGGCCCAGGTACTTTGCCCCAGCTGTTAGATAACCAAATCCTCCCTCACAGGATGAGGAAGCGCCAGGGGAATATTCCTGGCGCCACTCCACCCGCCAAACTGCGCCCCACAACTCCCTTTCCAACTTATATACTCATCTTTGCGACTGTTGGCACAGCGCAAGGTAGCTAGTGTCGTATCCGATCTGATAGGCTTGTCAGTCTTGACCGCCCACTGACGCGGCTGAGCACACTAAAGCGTGGCTCATTAAGGGATAAAGATGAAAATAATTAAAATATTGTTTATAGGCTTAATGGTTTTGGCCACTCAGTTAGTGCAAGCCGGCACTGCTGAACCTACAACATTTACCCGCCAGGGCATTCTCTCTTACAACTTCCATTCCGATTTATTGGGGCGTGGATTTGTTATTGATGTGCTACTGCCGCTCTCCTTTAATCCCGAAGACAATACCAGATACCCAGTGATTTATATGACCGATGGTTATATGAACTTCCCCATGGTGGCACCGAACCTGATCCATGAACAAGTTCCCGATGAGCAGGGTAATACCAAGCTTCCGCCGGTGATCCTTGTAGGTATCTCACACCCCTTGGACAGCTCCAACTTCACTTTGCGCTTAACGGATTTTACTCCGGTACCTGGAGAAATCAGGGGTAATACCCTGGGTGGTGGTGCAAATCAGTTTCTGGAATTTTTGGAGAACGAGCTTAAGCCCTTCATCAATAATTCGTTCAAGGGAGATGAAAGCGACGAAACACTGGCTGGCCACTCCCTCGGCGGACTGTTAGCCCTCCACGCCCTCTTCAATCACACCGATAGCTTCGACCGCTATGTGATCGGCAGCCCGAGTATCTGGTGGGCCAATAAGCAAATCCTAGAGAGTGAGCTTGCCTACGCTGAACGCCAGACTGACTTATCGAAAAGCGTGTATATGTTTATCGGTGGAGAGGAGGTCTGCTTAGAAGAAGGAGAGGTTTGTGGTGTTCAAGACTTTAGGGACCTGGCCCAGCGACTCAAGTCCCGCGACTATGAAAATTTGTCTCTACGCAAGCGAGTCATTAAGGGTGAAAACCACGATACTGTTGTGAATCCAGGCTACGATAAGGGGATAGAGCAGGTTTTTAAAACCAAGGTGCTACCACGGAAGTATTCTTTTTAACCGCGAACCTGCCGGCCCTATAGCAGGAAAACGCTACTGGGCCCTGACTACTCGCCTAGCTTGCTATCCGTCACTAATGCTCTTCACTAATATACTCCCCGGCCTCTAAAAATACTAACATAGTCTTCTTCAGACTTTCCGCTGCGTCCTTAAGGGGCAAGTGATGACTATCTTTTAGTACCGAGAAAGATTTACTCCCTTTATACCTTTTATAATCTGCCTTTACCTGTGAAGGCGTGGTAATGGAATCATTCTCACCGACAACAAATAGAGCAGGAACCTGTAAATGATCGATACCCCCCTTTACGCTCATGGCCTGAAGCTCATCGTGCATCTTGTCAGCCAGACTTCCACGCCGTTCCTGCCACCCAGGAAATCTCTCACTAATCTTTTCAGCTGCTAGAAAATCTCGAATATCAGTCCCATTTGCGTTACCACCATTCGCGCGACTCACCCAATTAGAAAGAAGCGGATAATACTCAGAGGGAGACTCATGATATTGTTGTACTCCTGTATTGCTAACTGGTTGCCGTCCTTCTCCCCCCATTGCAGGGTTGCTTCTAAGCTGATTTCTACCTGCTTATGCGCATCCTGGGAGGAAGAGATAAACACCAGCCTCTCCAATGTCTCAGGATGCTCACTAGCCTAGAGAGCTGCAAGCCCCCCGCCCCAAGAGTGGCCAATTAAAGTAACCTTATCCGTCTTATAGTGCTCCTTTAGAAAAGAGATAACATTACGCATACCTTAAATATTACTCTTTATCGTTAATGTATCGTCACTCACCTCAAGAGACTTGCCGGCCTCTATTTCTTGAAGATAAGCCACTAAATACTTATCTTTGAGCGCCCGTTCAGCAGTCATCTGAAATAGAACCAACCCCAACTCCACATCTCCCGAGCCGCCATGTAGAAACAGAATTAATGGTATGGATAAGTCGCTACCAGAAACCTAAAAGTGTAATTTTGCATCACCACTTAGCACCTGCCCTTTGTACTTGATTTGATTACCAAATATCTAACAGACAAAAAATAAAAATGGCAAGGAGGAACTATAACCATAATGGATTAAATATATATTCACCGACTTGGAACTAAAACTCAACAAGATGTATTAATATCCAAGGCATTGACTAAATAAAATTAATGGAAAGCTAACAGAGTTAAAACTTGAAGACGCTTATATTACAAAAATACCAACAAAATACGAACTTCGAGACGAAATGGGGGCTAAGACAGAGCAAAATAACAATAAGGTAGGAATTCTTCGCCTCACATATAAGAAGGGCCCCATTTCTCTTTACCGAGCTTAACCTTCTCACTTTATTGCGACACCCCATAAGAAATGCCGATAAATCAGTATATTACAACTCAACAAAAGACAGATGAAGAATTAGCAGAAGAGAGCATCAAAAAAACTATTTATGGAGTAGAGACAATCCAATATCAGGGCAAGAGATCTGAAATATTGTTGTGAGCCAAGTAACTAAAGGTCACTCTGCTTATCATACGATCATTTTAAAAGGCCGCATAATAAATGCGGCCACCTAATACAAGCTTCTCACACCGCAGAGTGCGCCCCCTAAGAGGAGCTAGTTACCAATATTGTACCAAGCAAAAGTGGGGCTGCTCTAGCTAGAAGACATTACCAGTTTTCAAACTACAAAAACCTTTACAGAACACGCAATGAAATAATCTCACAGGTCTTAAAGGCGCTGCTTCCACTCCAAAGGCTGTCAGTATCACCAACAATCCGCACTGTAGATTTGGCATGGAGTGACGCCAAGATAGAAGCCACTGAGTTTTTTTGGCCTACACTCTCTTCCGACTTTATCCAATACTGATGACAACTCTCAGTTTCAGCGTCCAACTTCACAACCACTTCGCCATCTCTAGAGGAGGCACTCGAAAACACCTCGATATAGCGCACTGTCGATTCGTTAGCATCCCCTAGAGCCAGCACATCTACAGCTAAAAGGACCATAGTAAAGCTCAAAGCACTTAAAAATCTCATCAACACCTCAAAATTTAACTCTCAATTTACAACAATCGATCAACTGCTAGAAATTATAAGATTTTAACCTAATGACGTATAGGTATAGCCTTAAAATCTGTTAACCTTGAATGTCAAAACTAATTATAAATTATACCTGAGGCGTAATCGATAGATTCCAAAAACTGCGATAGTGCTCTACTGAAAAAAACCTGATATTGTAGCCTTTCATTTACCCTCAATTTTTTAATTTGAAAAAATCAGTCTCACTTAAGCTTTTCAGGGATCATAATTGTACAATTTAATTATTGCATATAAGATCAAAAGGTCTAATCAAACAAACGTCTAAAGAGTGAAGTGAAAGCATAATATGCCTTACCCCCAAAAAGCATACATTATTACTAACAATCGAAGAATTTACTAACATAGGAAAATCGAATATAATCACTTAGTGTTTTACCGTAAAGAAAAATACCCTCACCCAATTATTCAATAGTATTTAAAATGAAAACATTTTTAGCCTTACTACTTATTTTTTTACCTACTATATGCCTCGCTGAGTTCACTTTTACAGGAAAGTTAAATCAAATTCACACTGGGCCACAGTATCAGGGTAGAATTTTTGTTAAAGTTCAGGGAGCACCTTCAGGAGAGGTTTCCTGTTCAACCAATACAAACTATAGTTTTGCATTTGACGGTATAAACAAAGATGCTAATGATAGTACCAATGAAGAGGGCAAAATATATCTCAGCCTGCTTTTAAGCGCCCTCGCCGTCCAGCAGACTGTTACTTTGAAGAGTAGCGATGACTGTACAACTTACCACAATGTTGCAGATTTGAGGAATCTCTCTGTTATGCCATAGAAAATATATAGCCATCGATTTGCCGTTTAACTTTTTAAATTAGGTCGAGCTTAAAACAATACAATCTACCCACTAAACAAACTGGCATTCAACTAGGCCTCTCACTTTTTGAATGCCGGCTTATATGCGCAAGGGAACGAAACCAAATAAAAATAGATCGTCCCATTCTACTAACTCAAAGCCTCGACCGTTAACAAACTCAGAATCATTCAGATCGATTATGTCCTGGGCAAGGCAAATTTATTGGACACGGTACCATTACTATTTTTTCTACTCAGGAAACATAACTGAAGACAGCAGTATTTTGGAGCCCGTATTATTGCACTCATAATAGCTAAAGCTAACGGTTTCCTTTGCCATATACGCAGACAGTAAGAATGAGAGCTTTGTATCAAATAGTTTTGTATCCTCAACAGTAAGATGAAAATCCACATCACTTTTACAGTTTATTTCTGAGCTGGTATTGGTGAAATTTTGCAATCTAATTTCAACTCCAGCATCGTGGACTTTCATATAGGAAATTTTTGAATAGGGAGTCCATTCGGCTCGACCTAGCAAAGGTACAAAGAAAATAATTAAGAACAATACTTTTCCGAAATCTTTCATTTTTTCTCTAAACAACAACCATCTTCTTCTAAACAGTCTTAACCAGTAAAAACTGTGGACTCCCACTCTTTCCAATTCTCACCACCCAGCTTGTGAGATCTAGCCCCTTGAATAAATGCTTCTCTAAATGCAGGAAGATTATTTGCAAATACTTCACGAAAATCGTTAGGAGCACTAACAATAAGTCGGCTCACAGGCTTAAATGGGTATTCAAAGAGCTGGATCAGGCTTAAAGGCTGCTTCATTTCCTTTAATTTTGCTTCGATCACATAAGCATCAGATTTACCTCCACCTTGAAGGTTCACCTTTCCTTCACGTGCATAGCACCATCCTGTCCAATCTTTTTCTTCTTTCGCTATAGCCGCACGGGCTTTCTGATCTGCTAAAGCTTGTGACTCTGCTTCGAAAGGAGTAATCACACTTTGTTCAGCATCAAAAAAACAACAAAAAGGAACAAGCAATTCCTCTTCTTTAGTGACGCTACCTATATATAAAGCATTACAGAGAGCAAAACCTGAATGATAGCCCAACAGTTTGATATTCATTGGAATGCCTTCTTAAAATTATGACTGATACTCGATTAAATATAAAATTAGCTCAAATGCCAATTAAATAAAACCAAATTTTAATATGTGAATTTGGCTAAAGATGCGTAAAGCTTTTTATGTAGTGAGTTTAAGGGCAAGACGAACCTTGCCCCCATTTTAAACTCAAGAAAAATAATCCAAAACCTTGCCAATAAGCTCTAGCTCTTGATGACCCTCGGGATCAATTTCTTTGCGAAGCACCCGTTTTATATAATCCGTATCTCCAAGCAATCCACGCACAATACAATAGTGTGTAGCCCAGATACCACGTGTTTCTTCAGGTACACTTAGGTAAAACGACTCTTTGCTGTCTAGACAATATTGCTTTCTTAAGTACGCCTGCCCAAACTCGATTATATTATCCAGGTCACGCATAACTTGCGCCACAGCTTCTCCCTGGCTTCCGAAATCTTTAGCATAAACTGTTAGATTAAAAGGGTTCTTTAGGTCATCTATTCTAATTCTCCTTGAAAAGGTAGCAGTTCGTCTCAGAGGAAGACCTGAAAGATGAGATGAAATATCTTCCACCTCTTTAATATAAACACCTGCAGCCGGCTGGGTTGTTACCCAAGCAGGAGAACCACTAAAATTCCAAAAGGGTGCTATTAATAGATCACAAAATTTCACTGGACGAGATCTAAACCTATTAGAAACAAACTGCCAATCTGGGAGTTTGGTCGCCTTTCCCTTGGCGGCCTCCAAGATTTCTTTTTTAAAAGTCATGGTAGACCTGCCTTTAATCATGTGGAGATTTTGTTGACCTTAGAATATAAACAAATATCTCATCCATCTGTCCTCTGAACCCGCCTTCATCAGCATTAGCACCACATGCACTTGCCTGGCCGGAGGTACATGCATCATAAACTACTTTTTGGTTTGACGTTAATGTTGCATTCCCTGTCTTAACTTCGAGAAGTGCACGTCCCTCTGAGTCAAGCTGGATCTTTCCTCCAGGTATATGATTGCCATTTAGATCATATAACTCAAAATCATCGGGTACATCAATAGCTCCATCTCTTCCGCCACCGGTCACTGAAAGATCTGCCCGCGCGATCATACCATGATATTCGTGCCCCTCGTTGTCATACTGAACAGTCACTTCTTTTTGAACTTTAATATTCGGTATTTTTCCATATTCAATAAAAATAGCATCAACCTGCTTATTATGAAATATGCGGTACTTATCGACATTGGCTGCAAATGGCGAACTAGTGGGAACTTGAACACCATTTTCATCTACATAGAAGTAATAAGATCCCTTCTCACTTTGTAAAACCGGTTTGCCATCTTCTAAAACTCCAGTATCTCTATATGCAACTCCCTCGCCCTTTTTACTAATATAAAGATCACCCTTCCGTTCGTAGAAGTCTGTCAGCCCATCTAAATATTTCTCTGTATCTACTTTACCGCCATTTAATTCAAGTCCCTCTTTATCATCTCGCAACTCTCTTCTGAGAATATATCCCTTAAGCCCCTCAAGAGCTAACTCACTTTTCTCACCAAGGAGGGTTAAAAATGCATCTCCTGTTTCTTTGGCAACATTTCCAAGCTGCTCCCCCCAGACTTTAATTGCTTGGAAAAGCTCATTCTCATCCATCTTAGAAATGAGCTTATTACCAATTTTTCCTCCAGGGAACAGAGTAAGAACTAAATTGGTAGTACCATTAACAATAATATAATCAGCTAAAGCTTGATTACCTGCATCGACTCCTCCATCACGATAGGCCTCGTATATCGGGTATAAATCGACACCAAGTAGTGCAAGGTCAATTGCTTTTAAAATAACTGGGATTAAGAATATGAAGAGTGCATTATTCTCAGCAGTGATAGCGCCAACATCCGCTGCCGTATTAACACCCGCCGCTTCCGCACCCGCTAGAAATACAGAAAGTCCAGCAGAGAATCGAGCTAAATCTACTCCTTGCTCTTTTAACTCTGTAATTTGCTGCTCAATTGCACCTAACCCGTATTCATAACGGAAAATATCTGCAATCTGCTCACGAGAATAACCCCTACTCTCATAATCTGCTACATCGTCACCATATTTTTTAAATAGGTTATTGATTGCAGTATTCGCTTTATCAACCTGAGGCTTAGTTCTTTCCCTATAGACAGTGGCGGTAAATTCTCCAATAACTGCACCAGCTCCACCACTTACACAACCATCAGAGGCATTTTGCTGGCCAGAATTCTCTGCAGTAAGTACACCAATAACACAACCGGAACCCGCATGTGCGATATACTTCATCGCCGTATCCCAGTTACTTATCTCCGTATTAGTATCCTTAGGATCCCAAGCTTGCCCAATTTTTTTTGCCATATGGGCACCAAGACGGTTGATCCCATTCTGCATCAGTGACTGAGTAAAAGTATCCTCAAAGTCAGAATCATAAACTCCTGTTTGTATTCCTGCTCTAACTGCAGCATGAGTCACAGCCTGAGCAACCTGCTGCAAAGGTGACAAAACACTTTGTGCTGCTGCCGCATCGAAGGCAGCCTGGAAAGCTTTATCCGCAGCAGCGATATCACTAGGATTGATCGCTATCGCGGCATCAAAGGCTTCTTTACCTTTATTTATGGCATTCGTATCCGCTCCAAAGAAAGTGGTATCAACCTGATGTAAAACACCTGCAGTCACCATAGCAACAGCCAGCCCTTTAAAGGTCTCTGAGGATGCTAAATTCTCCATTGATCCAGCAATATCGCCATCGACAATTCCATTTGCTAGTGCAATAACTAATTGAGTCTCAAGAGTAGCGGTACCTGCGGCAACTGCGGCCTGCATCCAGGATGATGCAGTAAGGCTTGATCCTCCAGAGGCAATAGCCATAGCTATTGAAATCACAGCAGCAAAAGCTGGTGAAATACTAGTGCTGGATTCATTCCACTCTTCGTACTGAAGTTCAATAGCTGTCCAGTCAGCATTTGGAAATTCAGAGCGTACATATCCCATCCACTCCAGTCCTTCCATTTTGGAAAGCTGAGCAATTTGTTCATCCATCGATAAGGAGCGGTCACCTTCATATTCCACGTTTACGGTGGAAAAGGCTTTAACTGCAAGACCACCAACAATTGAATTGGTGACAGCTTTTTCAATAACGTGACCTTCAGACTTAACCGATACAGTAAATAAACCCTTTTTAATTGAGGTGTAGCTATACTGGTCTGTCTCTGTTGTCATCAACAGGTTGACACCGCCGTTTTTGGCCTGAATTTTCGTGCCATCTTCACTGGATATATCAGCTGCGCGGAGGGTGATATCTCCATACTCACTATGCAGTCGAATACCTTCGCCAGCATCCAGAAGTGAGCGTATTGCTACCGTCTGATAAATAGATTCTTCAATCTTTCGCTTACCATATTTCCCTTTTCTATAAGATTCCCTGACGTTCAGATTGTCTTCTATGGTAATACCGAGACCAGACAATATCTCAATATGACCGCTATCGCTAATAATCTCAGAAGCATCAATTAGAATATTTCCCTGTGCTATCAGTGCAATGGTATCGCTGGCTGAAAGCTTGGAGGCCAAGTGAGCAATTGAGGAACTGCGATAAGATATCCCTCCAGAAGACCCTTCTCGACGGTTGGTGATTTGCTGACTGCCGATATAGATATCACCACCCGCTTCGAATCGTATGGATTCTCCTGCAGAGACTACAGATCCTTGTAATATAATATCGGAGCTGGTTTTAAAGTAGATATCGCCTTCAGCATTAATTTCTGCTACAGGACCAAACCGTTCAGATTGAAATTGTCCTAGGTTGTAACGGTGAACAATAGTGCGGTTTTCAATAGAGTGCGCACCAATAAGCAAGTCTCCTTCACTTGAAATCAATCCGGAAATATTCTGCAGGGAACCTCCTGCAACTATTTTTAGATCATCTTCGGCGATTAAGTTACCCTGGTTATTAACCAAGTTCTCAGCAATCTTTAGGAATGAAGCTCTGCGGAGGGTAACATCGGTGTTGTCTATTTGTAGTCCGCCAAGCTCAACAAGACTACCGCCAAATTCATTTTCATCACCGGTAACTTTTTGTGCATCTATGGTGGAAGACTTCAAATAGAGGATAGGAACCAGAACATTCTCACCATTGATATAGCGCACTTCTGGCCAAATCATATCGGTTGTAATCTGACTGGCAGATAGCCCAAGAGGTTCGCCAAATATTTTCCCGGAAACGAGTGCATAGTTATATGCGTTATCATATAACTTGCTAATTTGCTCGCGTTCTGTGCCGTAGACCTGCGTATTAATCAGATTCCTGCCGAGCTGGGCATAGACTTGTGAACGAATATAACGACTCTGGACAAAGTTTGTACCCACCCGCTTAATTAATGGGTAGTGAGGCAGAATAACCGTAATATCGCCTACCCCAATGGGTATCATCAAGGGCGCAGGTAGATTTTCCTTGCTGCTTTCTTTTAAACGTTTAAAAAAGCTCTCTATATTTACATCTGTTTGATGGGCGTTTGTATCCAAATAGTCAGCGGACTTAAATTGATATTCGTTGTTATTTTCTCGCTGAAATAGATGATTGGCATTCAGCTCAGCTTCAATAAGTGCAGATTCTATAATCCCAGCAACACCAGCCATAGCAGGCATACATAGCTGCATAGAGAAAAAGAAAGTCACCACGGAAGCTATGAGACGCTGCCACTTGGTGTAACTAGACCTTTCTGTCTTTTTTTCTGTATTCATTATCATACTTCCCTAAAACCTAGTCCCACCAGTCAAACTCTTGATCGAAAAAGCTTAGAACGGCATTCTTAATCTTTTCCATGTAAGCAATTACGACATCTGTAATCGACTCAGTTTTAATTACCCCTGAAACACAAGAATCATCAACAGGATCCTGCTGATTTACAATGCACCTAGTTTGAGTAATTCTGATCTCATCTTGAGCAGTGCTTGTATATATACTGTAAAATGGGACTCCATTTTTATTGTATTGCTGTTTGTCACCGTAGGGTATGTAGAATTCCCGTGATTTATAATCAGCAATTGCAAGATTTTGATAATAAGCAATGGGATCATGCTTAGAAAAATTCACCGTCGTCTTAGGACCAATGAAATTACCTTCCACATGAAAGAGTGATTCTTTCTCATCCTGATTGACACGGACAATGGTTGTCTCAACAGTTTTGGGTTCACCCGGCTCAGTACAAACCCCATTTCGCCCCTTCTGTAAACATGTGTGATAAACGGTAGTATAGGTAGTATAAGAAACCTGTGAAATTGCTATACCCAATTCTTTTAGTTTAGGAGTATCCAGCGTGGCATTGCCAAAAACCTCGAAGAAGGCGGTGTTATTGATAAAACCTGTATTTGCTTTGAGATTAAAGTCGCCAACAGTATGAATTAGACCTGGTGGAGAATAGTAATAAAAATTTTCTTCCCACTTATCAGACTCTCGTTCAATAAGTACTTGGGAGCGATAACGTTCATTAGTTAATAGATTCGTATCAATATAGACAGCGCCTGGTTGATTCAAGCGCATAACAGCAGAGGAATTAACTACATAGTTATCAGCCTTAATAAAGAACTGAGTTTCCGCAGAAACCAAAACCTGATTAGCTAGTGCCGCATTTAATGGCACGCCTGTAGACCAGTCATCCCCTGGTGCTTTATACACATAGTAGGGGTTAATATTTTCGAAGGCTTTGCCTTTAATAGTTAGTTTATTAGATAAGATATTGGCTGCAAGAGTATCAGCTTTTTGTTTACCCTGCGCTTCATTAGCATCTAACCCTAGCGCAAAAAAAGTACCCAACTCAGCAGGGCTAATATTGTTTATATCCCAGCTCAGCAAGTTATTATATTGATTATATTCACTCAAGAATGGCGTTCTGGAACCATTGCGAATCAAACCTTTATCGGATTTTAAATTAACCAGATTACCCCGGATGATTCCACCAAAGGAATTAAGCAGATTATCAACAACTGAGATATCTACTCCAGACAGCCCCTCGATTTCCCCTTTATTGAATACATCATTGGCGGCAATTTCTGTTTTGGTAGTTAATATATTCGCATCATTAATAATCTGATTTTTTGCAAGCACCGATAGTGTATGTGCATTGATTTCTGCATTCTCGTTTATGATTAAGCTGTCATAAGATTGCAGTGTAACACTGTTATCAGATGCCAATTTACTGTTGATAATCAATGGCGAACTAAAACTCTGTATCAGTATCGATTCTTCATTGATCACATGAGTATCTTGATAGCTCGTTGAGTAGATGAGATTACTACTGGTATCAATATTCGTTGCAATTCTGTACCAAGTATTAGCCATTGTGGCCGTAACAGATGTAGAACGAATAGTGCCATTCAAGGTTGTGTAGGAAGAGGGCTTTGCTTGCGAGGGGATATTGGTAATCTCTCGGGATTCATACCTCAGTGAATAGTTACCCAAGTACAGGTTAACCGCCCCACCACCTGTGGTTAAGCGACCCGACGTATCACTAATGTAATCCCCACCAGATGTTAAGGAGACGTTCTGATGTGTATTAATTTCACCATTGAGGCTCATATAACGCCCCATGACATCGACTGACAGCGCACCTGGAGCCGAAAGCTGGTTGATATTAATCGTTCCTAACAGTTTAATATCACCGATATTACTGGTGCTATCGGATAAACTTTTACTGAGGGCGCCAGCGGCTAGGGAGATACGTTGAAAGTTGGCAAAACTACACCCAGAGCAAGATACTGTGGAGCTACTGCTATCTGTAATGAAAAGTACATCTGCTGGCTCTCCAACCAGCTCTATATTGTTAGCCAGGGACAGATTGTTAGACTGAATAACAATTAATGTGGCTGGCAAGCTCGTTGAACCGGAGAATTCAGGTAAATTAAGAATCTTTAGTGATTTATTCGATACTGAGAAAGTAGAAAACCGGTTAACAGAAATCCCCGAATCGTTAGGAGGCCTGATAATAAGATTTTCAACACTGCCATCTTCAGTGCTTGTTATCAGCTTAATATCTGAAGCATGCTGAGACGCAGGTAAAATCTGCGAGGCTATTACCACTTCACTGACACATAAAAATAACCAAAGGCTAAGCCTTAACCACAACCCCATAACTCCACTACCTTTTTTAGTAAGCAAAAATTCTTAACCCCAAAGATTTATGCTTGTATTACCTAATCACTAACACCTACAACTAAAAGAATCTATCTTCCAAGGGATGAAACATAGCTTACCAATAGACTGCCGGATGGCGAATCCTATATTCACTCTGTTGAAAGTCAAGCATCAATTTCTCCACCCTAAAAAACATAAGGGCAATAAGGAATCAATTGGATTTAATATTGCGGGACTTTATGATTCAGTACAAAAATAGAGTAGCGATAGAGCAAGAGAAACGAAAAAAAGAACTTAACTGTCATAAGTGACATAGTGCACTTTCATTCAATCCCACCTAACTTGCCTTAAAGCTATTGGAATAGGCGATAGGAAAATAAGGACACCAAAGATGCCCTTAAAAAATTTCAAATAAATCACTGGATGAAATCCAATTCTTCAACTGAAACCACTCTTCAACATTAAATAACAATTAAAAAGATATATTGATTACTAAAAGCAAAAAAATCCTATAACTATTTAGTATGTTAGGGGACTTATAAACCCCCACTTAAACTAGATGGCAAAAAAGTAAATTTCTGGGTAAGTGGATGCGGTGGGCAGCCTAATCAATATCCAAAGATAAGTTCTGTTTATCTGAATTCATACTAGAGGAGTTCTGAAAGCAGTTACCTATAATTAAAATTCGCTCTTTGCAATAACAAATGGCTGCTTCTTAAATTCGCCCCAATTGACTTTTATAGCCAACAAGCAAGTGGTGGATTAAATATTATCCGTTACTTTAGCTACGCAAATGGCAAATAAATTCATTACAATATATATCTTAAGTCTGCATGGAAAATCATGCTTAATTAATCCCAATTAAAAACTGGATAGAATAAAACCCATATAAACATAGCACTCTTTAAACAATAAGGGGTTACCATATTTTACATTGTAAAAGTAGCACTAAAAAGAGAGGCGGTTCTGTCTTTACACCGCCTCTCTTTTATTAGGGCTATAATATAATCATCTATGCGTAGACGATAATTTTTTGGATTTATAACTATTTGCGAAGAATATCTATTCGATATGCAACCGGAATAGTATTCGTTCCATTCCACATCTTACAACGGTCTTTACCATCATAAGCCCCAAATGCTACCTTGTTACCGCTTAAGTAGGCAGCCAATAAGGCACTATACATCTCCTGCCCTTCTTCTGTGTCAAACTCAATGGCGACATACCTGCCAGCCCCCCAATTCTTATAAGTTGCAGTGCATCCATTGGGGTTAGGCCCCTCATTTGTAAGAGTAGCAACAGCATACCCTTTATAGGTACGAAGATACTCAACAGGACTACTCCCCACATCGTAAGAGAGAGTTTGCCCACTCAGTAAAACCAAGCTACCTAATAACCACTTTGCAGAATGTAAAAACTTACTCATTATAAAAACTCGTGAGAACTCCAAATTTGTGAGCTGTTTGAACCATAGCTCTGAAGG
Source organism: Microbulbifer variabilis ATCC 700307 (assembly GCF_000380565.1). Classification (GTDB taxonomy): domain Bacteria; phylum Pseudomonadota; class Gammaproteobacteria; order Pseudomonadales; family Cellvibrionaceae; genus Microbulbifer; species Microbulbifer variabilis. The sequence goes on along the minus strand of NZ_AQYJ01000021.1, from coordinate 204,198 downwards.
CGCAAATATATCAAAGACACCATCTGTTCATCTATAGACTTCCTATCTTTCAAAATCCTACCCTCTTAATTTTCGCAAATGCTCCTCACGGGATTTACGCATATTGATGACATGGCTTGAGCTGAGGCGGTCGTGCATCAGGTTTCCACCTAGGAAGCAGTTAATCAACCAACCGATCTTACCCAACGGTAGGGTGAGGGTGAAACTCAGTAGGCGCCAAAGGCCGTGGCCATAGCCTATTCGCTCAAATTTTTTGTTGGTGACTTTGTAGCCCATCAAATATTTACCCGGCGTTGCCTGAAAGTGGGAGCTCTCTGCAATCCAGGCCATCAGCAGATAGGCCAGGCAACAGATTCCCAACGCTATGGTTGTGGCGGCACCTTCTGGCATATCGTAAACCTTCATAATTACAATGGAGGCGATAAAACCGACAGCGACGTACAACAACAATAAATCCAGTAAGACCGCTACGCCTCGAGCCAGCAGGTGGCCAAAATAGTATTGATCGTAGGTTTCTTCCGGCTGGATAGCTTTCTGCCGGATCAGCTTGCGCCCACCTCGAAGCCCTTGGGCAGGGTCCACAGTAACTTCTTCGCTTTGTAGTGAATTGAAAATGCAGTCACAAAGAGATTCATCCAAAGCGCCGTATAAATAGGGGGCATTACCATTCCAGTCGAACAGGTTATTGCAATACTGAATAATATTGTTGGAAATCTGTATTTGTTTTTTATCTTTAGAGGCACACTCACCTGCCTGCAAATTTATTCTGGCAAAACGCTCGAAAATTGTGAGACCCAGATTCCAGTTATATTCCTCATCGAGCATATAAGGTGTATCGGTGAGAAACCGCCAATTCTCTTTTACATTGAATTTACTGGGCTCTTTCAGCAGCCTATCCACTTGATCCAGTACTTGATGGTACTCGGTAATTCGCTGTGCTCGCTGTGGATCTTGCTCAGTAACACCCTCTTCAATAGGATTTTCTTGTGCATCCCTACCTTCAGAATGCTGCTCTTCAGTATATTTCTCTGTAGCGGTCTCCCGCTGTATCTCACCCCCAGTTTCCTGGCCCTGGACTTGGTTAAGGTCATGAGAGACTTCTGATGGGGCTTGTTCAATAGCTTCTGGGGAGACTGGGGAGTGATCTTGATGATTCAGTTCACTACCTTGTTGTACTTGCGGCTCTACGTGCCCCTGTAATTGCGCGACCTCAGGGGAAAGTGTAGCCTGCTCAGCATTGGTAATTTCCGCAATAGCTTCAGTACTTTGCGACTCCTTACTTTCCTCATTCTCTTCTTTTTGACGCTCGGCAGCTTTCAGCGCCCATTTATAGGCGCTGTGTAACTGCTGAAACTCTTCTGGCTTTTCATCCGGGCGGGTATGCTTCAGTTTTTTTGCATAGGCACGCTTGATCGCCCGCGCATCATCACAGGGCGCTAGCTCGAGTATCTCCCAGGGGCTCATTAAATCCAGTCCTCACCGTCGAGCTTATCAAATATTTCAGTGAGTTCGGCACGCGTCTTGCTAATCTCCACTAGGTTTTGTTTATCCAAAACCCGGTCGAAGCTTGCGAGTAATTTAGAAATATGGTCGCGCTGCTCGCCGAGGCTCGCTTCGTACAAGCGTTCACCACGGGCGAGCAGCGCCCGGTTTTCTTCATCTTCACGGGGGTGAAATTTGAGCTTGGCCAGTTTTTCCAGGGCTTGGACTCTATCCTGTTCATTCAGGGCGCCCGGCGTAAATTCCACTAACTTATTAAATGTTTTACCGGTGGAAACGACGGTGATATCCACTTCCAGCAAACCGTTCATATCGTAGCTATAGCGGACTTCCACAACTTCCTCGCCCCTGGGTTTCTTGGGTACCGGTACCGTGAGTTCGCCCAGATAAACATTTTTCTTTACCAGGCGATTTTCCCCCTGGTAAATATCGATACAAACTTCGTTCTGATCATCGCGGGCAGTGCAGACGCTTCGTACGATACTCACCGGCACCACGGTGTTGCGCTCAATAATCGGCAGGAAGTAATTGCCCAGCTGCGGGCTGTCTTCGTTCACTATGCCGGTACCCAGGGTGTAGGGGCATACATCGGTGAGAACAATATCATCCAACGCGGAATTTTTTTCCTTGAGCCCGGCTTGAATAGCCGCTCCCATGGCGACAACGGTATCCGGGTTCAGGTGGCAGGAGGGTAAGCGGCCAAACATACGCCCCACCATAGAGCGGAACAGGGCCAGGCGGGTGGAGCCACCCACCAGTACCACTTCGTCAATTTTAGCAGACGGCAAATCGGCATCGCGCATGGCGCGCTCAATCGGGCGCTTGGCTCTCAGCAGCAGCGGAGTGCTGAGTCTCTCAAACCATTCGGAAGTCACTTTCCACTCAACTTCACGACCACTAAGGTTTAATTTAAGTAACTGCCCTGTCTGCTGGCTGATACGGCGCTTGGCCGTTTCCATCTGCATATACAGGTTCTGCAGTTCGCGAGGTTTCAGTGAGGATTTTTTCAGTTTTAATTCTTCCAGAACACTGTCGATCATCGCTTCGACAAAATCCTCACCGCCAAGGTAGTTATCCCCGGCACTGGCATGTACCTCCATAATGCCATCGAAGAATTCCAGGATGGAGACATCGAAGGTACCGCCGCCCAGATCCAAAATAAGAAAATTACCTTCACGTTTATCATGCAAACCGTAGGCTATAGCTGCCGCAGTGGGCTCATTGATCAGGCGTTCTACCTTCAGGCCGGCTAATTCCCCAGCCTGTTTTGTTGCTTGGCGTTGGTTATCATTGAAATAGGCTGGCACACTAATCACAGCCTCGGTAATTTCTTTATTCAGGAAAGCCTCAGCATCTTCTTTCAGGGAACGTAAAACCAATGAAGAGAGTTCAGTTGCACTAAACTGCTGACGGCCTAGCTTAATTTTATGATCGGTGCCCATTAAACGCTTAAAGGCAGCAACAGTGGTATCGCTGTGATTGATCAAGCGTTCTTTTGCAGTTTTTCCTACGACCAGTTTGCCAGCCTCATCTAAACTGACAACTGATGGGGTCAAGGTCTCTCCAAGGCGATTGGGAACCAGTTTCACTCCATCGTCTGTCAATACCCCACAAGCGCTATTAGTGGTTCCCAGATCAATCCCAATAATGGCCATAATTCTCTCTACCTATTTTTAAAGGCTAAGTAAGCAAAAAAATCGAACCCACAGTTTTTGCAACCGGTTTTCTACTTTGTTTATTGCGCAATATTCTAAGCGGCCAGGCATATTAATAGCCAGCTGGTGCAAGCGAACGAAAGCGAGTTTTTAACACAGAAAATGAAAGCGGTAATAAGCCGCTTTCATTTATTTTGCTACTCAGGGAAGGGAAAGGTGCAGTCCGCTAACGAACTACAGCCGAGAAATTGATAGGAGTTATTCAGGGGGAAAGGCGCTGAACCGACCAGCTGCCGCTATCATCAGCACAGTAAACAAAACGATCGTGCAGGCGATTTGCTCCCCCTTGCCAGAATTCCACGGAATGCGGCACAACCCGGTAGCCACCCCAGAATTCAGGCAAAGGAACCTCACCGCCATCAAAGCGGGCTTTTTCTTCTTCAAACTGCTTTTGCAGCTCTTCGCGGGAAGACAGGGGCTGGCTTTGGTGAGAAGCCCATGCGGCCAGCTGGCTGTCCAGTGGTCGGGACTGGAAGTAAGCTATAGCATCCTCCCTGGATACCGGCTGAACCTGACCATAGACAATGATCTGACGCTCCAATAAATGCCATGGGAACAAAAGTGATACTTGCGGATTATCGGCCATGTCCCTGGCTTTTTTGCTCTGCAGGTTGGTGTAAAACACAAAACCGCGTTCATCAAAACCTTTCAGCAGAACGATCCGCTGAGATGGCTGGCCCGCAGCATCCGCAGTGGCCAGGCACATCGCAGTAGGATCTTTAAGGCCCGCTTTAACGACCTCCTCCAACCATTGTCGAAACTGCTCCAGAGGCGTAGGCTTCAGCTCAGAACGACGTAAACCGCCGAGTAGGTATTCTCGGCGCCACTGATCGATTTCCATGGTGTTACTTCCTAAGTTGCTATTGCTCAATAGTGTATCTGGCGAGTTGTGGCAAAGGTATTTTTCCGCGAGTAACTCGTCAAATCTGCTCCCCTTCCATCCCGCCAACGGTAAATGAAAGCGCGACAGCCGTACAAAGTTTCCTGTCGCGACGCAGGGGGAATCTCAATTTTCCTGCGATTTTCATCTCGCAGATGCAGACTCTGCGGGCGCTTGCGTGGCATTTGGCGGGCGGCTAGGCTCACTGCATTTTTACACGAATAAGGAAAACGGTGGTTATGTCCTCTGCACCCACATGTGCCCAGGTGCTGATGCGCCTGTTGCGCGAATACCAGGTGGAAAAAGTCTTCGGCATTCCTGGTGTACACACAATCGAACTGTATCGCGGCCTGCCAGGCAGCGACCTGATACATATCACTCCGCGCCATGAACAGGGTGCTGCTTTTATGGCGGACGGTTACGCACGCGCAAGCGGCAAACTCGGCGTATGTTTTTTGATCACCGGCCCCGGCCTCACCAACGCCGCCACCGCAATGGCACAGGCCTACTCCGACTCCATCCCCATGCTGGTTATCTCCGCAGTTAATCGCCGCGAAGATCTGGGCATGGGCCGTGGGCGCCTTCACGAACTGCCTCGGCAAAGTGATGCCAGCCGCGGCTTTTGTATCTGGCAACATTCCCTGACTCAGGCCGGACAACTGCCGGAAGTAATGGCGAAGGCTTTCCAGCTACTGCGATCCAGCCGCCCAGGGCCAGTACATATTGAAATTCCCATCGACCTGTTCCCGGCACCCATGCCTGGCCAAATAGAGGATTATCACGCCGCTCCAGCAGCTATGGCCCCAGGCGCCAACAGCACCGCTATCGCCACTGCCACTCATTGGCTGCAAAATGCGCAGAGCCCCGTTATTCTTTTGGGCGGAGGGGCTCAGTCTGCAGGTGAGGCAGCTACACAAATTGCCGAAAAAGTTGCCGCTCCAGTTTTCCTGTCACTGGCTGCCAAAGGCGTAGTGGACGAACGCCACCCATTGTGCGGCGGTGCCAACCTGAGCTTCGATTGCGTGCGCAAGCGGGTGGAAAATGCGGATATCGTACTGGCAGTGGGCACCGAACTTTCCGAGACAGACCGCAATCTGGTCCGGGAAGACTACACCTTTTCCGGTAAGTTAATCCGAATCGATATAGATGCTGCACAACTTGTTTGTAACGCCACCCCCGATCTGGCCATCTGCGCCGATGCAGCAGAAAGCCTACAGCAATTAAATACCGCTCTGGTCCAACGCAGCGGAAATGCTAAAGAGCAATCCGAACAAGAGGTTGCCCAATTACTACAGGACTGTCGCAAAGAGTGGTGGGATGGCTCTGAGAAACGCCTCCCCTGGGTAAAAGCCCTGCGTGAGTCCCTGCCGGATAACGGCATCCTGGTGACAGATTCCACCCAATTGGCCTATAACACTAACCACGCACTGCCCCTCTATCATCCGCGCAGCCACGTTACCTGTACCACAGGCTACGGCACCCTGGGCTTTGCATTGCCCGCGGCTATTGGCGCCAAGTTATCCAGTGAGCGCGACGTGGTAGCGCTGATTGGCGATGGAGGGCTGATGTTTACCCTGGGGGAACTGGCAGTGGCTGTGGAACAACAACTGCCGCTGCCGATACTGGTGTGGAACAATTCCGGTTACGGAGAAATCCGTGATTTTATGGACGCCGCTGAAGTGCCCCAGGAAGGTGTAAACCTGCGCACCCCAGACTTTGTCGCCCTCGCCAAAGCCTTTGGTGCAGAGGGGTGCCGAATCAATCAACCCGGCCAGCTGACAGAAGCGGTAAGTGCAGCCTTTAGCCGAAAAACTCCAACCCTGATAGAAATCAGCGCGCCTTCAGGCGCAGAATAAATGGAAGCGTGACATGACAGATCTCAGCAAACTGCAAACCGGAAAGCTGTTTATTGATGGCCAGTGGCGTGAGCCCCTGGGTGCAGGATCACACCCTGTGATCAACCCTGCCACCGAAGCGTTAATCTGCGAAGTTTCAGAGGGCTCTGCCGAAGATGTGGATCTGGCCGTAACCGCCGCCAGAACGGCTTTTCACAGCTGGCGTAACAGTACCGCACAGAAACGCCGCGAACTGCTCAACGCCATCGCTGACGGAATGGAAAAACGCAAAGAAGAACTGACTTTCGCAATTTCCCAAACTCTCGGATGCCCCGAACATATCGCTCGCTGGCTACACGTCGACGGCCCTATCTACGCCATGCGCTTTTACGCTGAGCGCACTTCCGAGATGGAAAAAACCGAGAAAGCGGCCCATTCAATTTTATTCCGCGAGCCTGTGGGCGTGTGTGGTTTTATTACCCCCTGGAACTATCCGCTGCACCAGTTCGTCGGCAAAGTGGCACCAGCGCTGGCCGCCGGCTGCACCATGATCACCAAACCTGCCGAGATTACCCCTCTGCAGGACTTTATCATGGCAGAAATTATTGATGAGGCCGGAGTACCCGCCGGCGTCTTCAACCTGGTGCCCGGTGCTGGCTCGGTAGTGGGTGCGGCACTTTCATCCCACCCTGGCATCGATATGGTGTCTTTCACCGGCTCTACCCGCGCCGGCGTTGAAGTAGCCAAGGCTGCGGCGCCCACGGTAAAACGTGTAACCCAGGAGCTGGGCGGTAAATCACCGCTGATTATCACCCCCGATGCAGACCTGGAAGCTGCTGTACGCTGGGGCTGCGAAGATGTATTTATCAACAGCGGCCAGACCTGCACAGCCCTGACCCGTATGCTGGTACCTGCTGAGCGCTATGAAGAAGCGGTGGAAATTGCCCAGCAAGTGGCCGAAGGAATCACCATGGGCACCGGAGAAGACGCCTTTATGGGGCCGCTCTCTTCTGCACGCCAACGTGAAATCGTTCGTGGTTATATCCAGCGGGGTATTGATGAAGGTGCGCGCATGGTCACTGGTGGTGCCGAGACACCGGAGAACCTGGAAAAAGGCTTCTATGTTAAGCCCACTGTATTTGCCGATGTACACAACGATATGAGCATCGCGCGCGAGGAGATCTTCGGTCCCGTAACCTGCCTGATCCCATACAAGGATATGGACGAGGCCATCTCCATTGCCAACGATACCGAATACGGCCTATCCAGCGGCGTTTGGGCCAAGGATGCGGATAGTGCCATGCCTCTGGTACGCCGTATCGAGGCGGGACTCTGCTTCGTTAATGGGGGCGAGTTTAACTACGATGCTCCCTTCGGCGGTTACAAGCGCTCGGGCAATGGACGCGAATTTGGCGATGCCGGGCTCGGCGAGTTTATCGAACTGAAATCCGTGCAACTGCCCGCATAAACTTCTGCACCGCCCCCAAACGGGGGCGGCATAGTTGACTGCCAATCCCCTCCCAGCTATCTTTGCCCGCACATCACGAGAGTGGCTGACGCCAACGCCAACCTGCCGACCGGGGCAAGGTGGTTCTCTCTCTGCCGGCACACCAATGCCAGCGGGGAGGATGGGGCTCTACAAGAGCAATCCAACCGGATTAGCGAATACCCATTCGCCGCTTCCACGTCAGCCCTCCAAATTTTATTGTTGGAGGGACCATGTCCGAAACACCGCTATCCAGTAAAGACGTTATAGAAATTCAGATCGCCAACCAGCGAAACCGTACGGCGGTTAGGGCAGTGAGACGGGCCGATCGGCAATTGTTGTGGCAACTGCTGTTCGACACTGCGGAAGAGGCATTAAAATTCGCCACCAGTTGCCGCGCCAGCGAGCAGCCGATCACTGCCCACAAGGCGTGTGAACTGGCGGGATAAACTAGAATACACAGGCGCCAACCTGCTTAGCGCCAATCACTAAGTGCCACGAGCACCGGACAGGAGCTAAAAACAATACCATGTCAAAGCCAGAACAATTCTTTGAGCACCTGCGCGATGAACTGAAACAAATTGATGCCGACGGCCTCTACAAGCGCGAGCGTATTATTACCTCCCAACAGGCCGCTGAGATCCAGGTGAACAACGACACCCAGGTACTGAATTTCTGCGCCAATAACTATCTGGGCCTGGCCAATCATCCAGATCTTATCGAAGCTGCGAAAGAAGGCCTCGACCAGTACGGCTTCGGCATGGCATCTGTGCGTTTTATTTGCGGTACCCAGGACATCCACAAGGCCCTGGAGTCTCGCCTATCCGAGTTTCTGCACACTGAAGATACTATCCTTTACACCTCTTGCTTTGATGCCAATGGCGGCCTGTTCGAAACATTACTAGGCCCGGAAGATGCAATTATCTCTGATGCCCTGAACCACGCCTCGATTATCGACGGTGTACGTCTGTGTAAGGCCAAGCGCTACCGCTACGCCAACAACAATATGGCGGAACTGGAAAAACAGCTACAGGCAGCTGACGCCGAGGGCGCCAAGACCAAGCTGATCGCCACTGATGGTGTCTTTTCCATGGACGGCGTAATCGCCGACCTAAAAGCCATCTGCGATCTGGCCGATCGCTACAACGCCCTGGTGATGGTGGACGACTCCCACGCGGTAGGTTTCCTCGGTGAGCACGGTCGCGGCACTCATGAGTACTGCGATGTTATCAATCGCATCGATATTATTACCGGCACCTTGGGCAAGGCCCTGGGCGGCGCTTCCGGCGGCTTCACCTCTGGCCGCAAGGAAATCATCGATATGCTGCGCCAGCGTTCGCGCCCCTATCTTTTTTCCAATTCCGTGGCCCCAGCAATTGTTACCGCCTCACTAAAGGTGCTGGATATGTTGATGGAAGGTGGTGAGTTGCGTGAGAAACTGCGCGATAACTCCGCCTATTTCCGCAAGCGCATGTCTGAAGCTGGCTTTACCCTGGCCGGCGCCGACCATCCAATTATCCCGGTAATGATTGGCGATGCCGCACTGGCTCAGAAGATGGCCGACAAGATGCTGGAGCGCGGCATCTATGTGGTGGGTTTCTTCTACCCGGTAGTACCCAAAGGCCAGGCGCGCATCCGCACTCAGATGTCGGCGGCACACACTCGTGAACAACTCGACCAGTGTATCGATGCCTTTATTGAAGTAGGCCGTGAACTGAAAATTATTTAACGCCCAATTGATCGCGGCAGAGCGCCATATCAGGACTCACCCTTTGCATGGTTCCGCCGCGCCTTTCTATTTGTAGTTTTAATGACAATGAAAGCACTATCGAAACTGAAGTCTGAAGTGGGAATCTGGCTCACAGACGTGGAAATTCCTGAGCCCGGCCATAACGACCTTCTGATCAAAATCCACAAAACCGCCATTTGTGGTACCGACATGCATATCTATAACTGGGATGATTGGTCGCAAAAAACCATCCCGGTCCCCATGGTAGTGGGGCATGAGTACGTAGGAGAAGTAGTTGGTATGGGCCAGGAAGTCGCGGGCTTCCAGGTGGGTGATCGAGTTTCCGGCGAAGGCCATATTACCTGCGGGCACTGCCGCAACTGCCGCGCCGGTCGCCGCCATCTATGCCGCAACACCTATGGAGTAGGCGTGGACCGCCAGGGCGCCTTTGCCGAGTACCTGGTTATTCCTGCATTAAATGCCTTCAAAATCCCGGATAATATTTCCGACGATTTGGCCTCTATCTTCGACCCATTGGGTAACGCCGTACACACCGCTCTGTCATTCGATCTTGTCGGTGAGGATGTGTTGATTACCGGAGCCGGCCCCATCGGCATTATGGCTGCTGCTGTAGCTAAACATGTTGGCGCACGCCATGTGGTAATCACTGATATCAATGAGTATCGCCTGGATCTGGCCCGTAAAATGGGCGCAACCCGTGCAGTGAACGTTGCGGAGGAAAGCCTCAGCGATGTGATGGCTGAACTGGGCATGAGTGAAGGCTTCGATGTGGGCCTGGAAATGTCCGGTGTACCCGCGGCCTTCCGCGATATGCTCGCTGCCATGAACCACGGTGGCAAAATTGCCATGCTGGGAATTCCCGCTGGCGAGATGGCCATTGACTGGAGCCAGGTAATATTCAAAGGCCTGATCATTAAGGGTATCTACGGCCGCGAGATGTTCGAAACCTGGTATAAAATGGCCAGCCTGATCCAGTCCGGCCTGGACTTAACTCCGGTTATTACCCATCAGTTCCATATCGATGACTTCCAGAAAGGCTTCGATACTATGGGCTCCGGAGAGTCCGGCAAGGTTATCCTTAACTGGAAATAACCCTGCCCAGGCTGCGGGGCAACCCGCAGCCCAACCCTAAGCCCTTCATCAAAACAGCACTCCCTCCTGATTCTGTCGTGTTTCCTCGATATTTTCAGTATTTCTTTCTCAGTAATTCTTACTGGCTTTCTGCCCGATCCATCCCGTAAACAAAAGACACAAAAGCCATATCCATAACTTTCATATCTATAACTTTAATTTATGTATCAGACGCCCGCTGGTTGTACCCTGAACCAGTAGTGAAAATAGGACAACGCCGAATACCATAGACTGGATCGTCCACCAGTAGGGAAGTTCGACAGGTAGTGATAGCACTAATGCAACAGCGATTACACCACGCAGCCCCCCCCAGCTCATTAATAGGCGCCAGGATTTTGGGATGGGTGGGCCAACGAACCTCGTCAAAGGGGTCACCAAAACCACTGACAAAGCCCGTGCTCCTAAAGCTGCTGCTGTGGCAATCATCATAGCCAGCCATTGATGGGTAAACATCTCAAAGGTAATCACCAGCCCCATAATCACAAAAATGATCGCGGTAAATAGTAATCCCAACCACTCCCAGGTGGGCTCCGCGTCGGCAAGAAACGTCTTACTCTGTTTGCGCAGACAGGCCCTGGCAACAATTGCACAAGTCATCACCGAGATAATACCCGATACATGCAATATGCTCTCAGCCAGGTAAAAACTAGCAAAAGCAGCAACGACCAAAGTCATTAGAGAGGCACTGGGAGACCTGAGAAATAAAATAACCAGAGTAGTAAACAACCCAAAAACAAGCCCAACTGCCACTCCACCAAAAAATATCATACAAAAATACAGCGTCACGGGACCCACACCCAGAGAGGGGGCTTCTGCTCCCATACCAGTTGCGCCAACAATAGAATAAGTGGCCAGCCCTAAAACCAGTGAGTACAGGACTACAGCGGCAGCATCATTAAAAAGGCTTTCACCCTCTACGAGGGTTAATAAATCCTCACCGGTTTTTTCCTGGCGAAGTTTATTGACCACTGATACCGGATCAGTAGCTGCAAGTATCGCTCCGGTAAGCAGGGCGGCAATCCAGGGGAAGCCTTCTGGGTGCCCGATTCCATAGTAAGTAATTACAGCAATAAGAAAGGCACAGACTACAAGACCCAAAGTAGAAAATAGAAGAATCGGACCAATCCAACGCTTCAGTATTTTCGGCTCAAGCTGCCAAGCCGATTCGAAAATTAAAACAGGCAGAATCACAAAGAAAACCAACTCACGGAGACTGGTAGCGCGCAAGCCAGTATCATAATCAATCACTGGTAGCAATAATCCCGCCAGTACCCCAGCCACCAGGCACCCGAGTGTGTTATCGATCCTTAAGATACGGGCAATACCTAAGCCAAGAACAGCTGCTGCAGCCAAATAAAGCCCCTGCCCGACAATGACAACCACATCGTTCACAAATTTACTCTCCCAGCGATGATCAGGATCAACCAGCAATTCAGAATTAAAAACCTCCGACTGTATTCAAGATAGGTTTCTATGGTATTAAGTCCTTTCCACTAAATCCTCGACTAATTCCATATATTGATCTACAAACCTACAAGCGCTCTGTTTACTGATTAAAAATTTGCAATATCCAACAACGAATACCGACAGGCATTCGGCGGTATAGGAAATTACCGTAACGGGTTGGGTACGGTGATTCTGTGCTAATATTTCTGCTTCAAACTCAAAATAACATAATCCTTCCTCGGTACCACACATATTGCCTCCATTCACAACACAAATTGCTGAGAGAAATACTGGTTTTTCTGAAGCACACACTTTGGCTATTTGAAGGATATCTTGCTGTTGATAATTCGTTTCAAATGTAAATGCCCTCGGTCCCTGCCGTCGACACTTTTGATTAGAACCTGATTGAAAATAGCCTGCGAGCTTCATAATATCCCCTGAAACAGACTCAGAAGGAACTTCCGAAGCGGTTGTGGCGGCACCCTCCCCCAAACAACATGAATATCAATTATCGGCTGGTACATTCCTCGAGCACGCATTGGTAAGAGAATTTCTACCCATGGGCGGTGGCTGGGTAAGGTGTGATCAGATATTACCGCAATTGCACAATAGATAGCCGTATGATTTATATGGTGCCTTTCTCCAAATGCAGCAAGACACTCATTCACTTCTGTGGGTGGGGCCCGGGATATGGCATGGCTAGTACGCTTTTCAACTGCAGCCAGCTGTTCTACTGGTGGCCACATTACCTCTTTCCTACTCCGGTAAAATAAAGTATCACTACTAACGTGACCCACAGCCCTAAGTAATTCTTCAACAGGCTTTGGCAAAGGCAGAGAGGCCGGCTCTGGATAAAAGCCATCAACCAAAAAAACATCCAGATAACAAAACAGAGCCATAATGGAGCGGCCATCAATAGCTCCATGGCAGGGCGCTACCACGATCCATTCAACTTCCGCTTCTTTATTTATATAAAGGGTTACCAGGCAGGCATACCTTCCAAGATACACCTCAAAAAGAATCCCCCCAAATTCAACATTGCAACACCACGAGGGCTTTACCCCCTTCTCAACCCAGGCTTCCAACATCGGGGGAAACAGGTGTAGATAAGCGATACCTCGGTGCAAGAGTTTAATACCCACTGCCTCCCATACCCGGATAAAGACAATAACCTGGGCGCCAACTATTGACCATATAGTCAAGGCCAAAAACAACGCTTTATGGGCATCCAGCTTTCGGGAAGGTGGCTCTGTCTGCATATTTGAGCCCTACATTGATTGAATCTTGTAGTCCAGCGAAGTTACTCAACCAGTATAGGAAAAGGGGAGGAATTAGGCGAAGTGGAGGCAATAAGTACTGCAAAGGGCATACCCACCGCATAAACATATGGAATATTAACTTTCTTCATATTCACGCAGGCACTACGTTAGTTTTTCCATTTTCAATAACTTCCTTAATGTATTTATATATCTATCTACAAATAGCAAAACACCTGGTTTCTTTATGAGTGGCTCACAGTAAGAGCATATGAAAACCGAATTTCTTACGGTGGAATAAGTTAGTAGTGGGATCGGATGAGCACCATGAGTTTGAAGTGGAATAGCAGTAACAATCTCAAAGTAATTCATTTCTGTGCCTAGAGGCTTCATACTTCCTACATTGGAAACACATAGCCCCTCAGCAAAAATAGGGTTTTTGTCTTCATATTCCCGTATACAACCGATGACATCCCTCAGCTCATAGTCTTTGGGGATACCAAATTTACGGGATTCTCCTGTCTCAGCTTAACGGTCAAGTTCCACTTGTAAGTATCTTGCCAACTGCCAGGTATCTTCCACATCAATATCCGGCATTACTTCGAGTGTAGTCACAGCAGAGAAAGCACCGACAGCACTCAATCCTATATGAGCACCATATAGTTCTCTCACATCTAAAGGCAATAAAACTTTTATCCAATCCCTGTGATTCGGCAGAATGCGGGAAGACTGAATAGCAACCGCACAAAATAACGCTTTAGGTCTCACTTTATGTTTCTTCCCCATGTCGACTAGAGTCGCAAGATCCCTCGTTGTAAAATTCTGATAAACAGCCCGGCCCTGACGTTCGGGAGAAAAAGCTGATTCTTCTACAAGCCATTTAAATAGTTCATCCTTTACTACCGAAGGCTCCTGGCTTGTAAAATACTTTGATGGTTCAAAGTAATTCTCGACCGCACCATACAGGGGCCGACCATCTAAATTAAAAGTCACTTCATCCCTAAAGTAGAAATCCAAGACACAAAATAATGTCATTACAGAACAACTATCTAAGGCCGCATGGCTGCTTATCAAGGATAATTCACTCTACCTTTTCTTTAGAATCAATGTAGAAGGAGAGCGTATAGGTACATTTGTCAACATCCAGCCCCATTTCTCCACTACGATGAAACTCTCGCTCAAAGTCAAGGGGATTATCCAGTTTAACCAATTCAATAAGAATTGACTCAAAGGGCACATCACAACGCCAGATTAACTGCTCTCATGGCTCAACCCTTGCCTGCAAAAGCGGATAAACTTTATCAATTTTGGCGAATCCAGAGCATAACTGCTCAACGCTCAGCGCAGTTAAAACCTTTATGAAAGATACAACTAAAGTCCCACCACAAGTTCTTCGTGCCAGCTCCGTAAAAATAGCCTATTCTGCACCCAGCACTCTGGAGAATTGTTTAGCTGCCACAAATACGCTCCCAGTTAGAAAATTATAACACTCGCTACTAAGTCAACAAAAAATTATTACTGAGCGGAAAATACTGCTGGGCTTGCTTCTGCAAACAGTAGATCTTTAAAAAATTAATTAAAGGCTAATCTGTATTAAAACCTTAACCATCAAACACCTCCCCAAGTAACTTCATATATTTTTTCACATAATTTACAGCACTTTTTCTACTAACCAGTGGCTCACAATACCCGAAAACAAATACCCCTTGCCCATTTATTGTATAAGTCAGAACCATTATCGGATGAGCCCCATGGGTCTGAACAGTCATAATCAAGCCAAAATCAAAGAATATCAAAGGGCCCACAAATTCCTGTACATCTCCCATATTGGAAACACAAATACCGGAAAAAAAACAGTCCTTTTCAGAGGCAAGCTCTTTAGCTATCTTTACGATCTCTGTAGGATTACAATCCGGCTCCAGGGCAAGATCAGAAAATGCACCACTTCTCAAGTGCACATAAACTTTTTTTTGAATTAAGCTTGCTAGACTTAACAAATCAAGACTCGTATCCTCTGGCGAGAGTGATAAAGTTAAAGATGTTGTGCACTCCCCCACAACATCTTTGCTTATCAGAGATTTACATAAGCATTGTGCATCTATAGGCAGCATCAACTCTGCTGCGGAAGAAAAACTCGGTAGTGACCGGGCAGCGAGAATGGCTATCGCACTATAAAAAGATGTAATTAATATCTTCTCTTTTTTTAGAAATGATTGTAAACGTTCGAGAGATTCTTTTGGGAGGACTCGATAAATAGAGCATCCACTTCGCCGCGAGGCGTGAGCTGCCTCCTCCACTGGCCACTTTACTGGCGTATAAACACTGTCGTTAACTCGCAAATTTGAACCTTTAAGACGTTTTCTTAAGCTAACATATTCCTCCACTGGCTTGTGCATTATCGAGGGAAAGGACTTCTCTGTTTGATACCCTCTCAAATACCTATCTAAATCACGAATTAAGATCAATGCTGAACGCCCATCTACAGCAGCATGGCTAAAAACAAAAGCAACCCACTTCACACTTCCTTGCCTATCGAGATAAACAGTCAGGCAATAAGTAAATTTATTCAAGTCAAGAATGCTACCTCCTAATCGCTTGAACTCCTTTTCATAATTTAAAGGTGGTGTATGCTTCTTGATTTCAATAGAAATATCTTCAAATCTCACATCGCAGAACCAATGGGCATATGGAATCCTCTTGATCCGTGAATGGAGCATAGGATGGAAATTATGTAGATACTCTACCCCCTTTATTAACTTATCTATATTCAGTGTGTTACATACCCGAAAGAAAGTTACCAGTTGAACCGCACCGTTTGACTCGCTGGTCAAATGTACATCAAGAGCTTCTTGAGCCCCAAGCTTTCGAAAAGGCTTTGCTTTTTGCATTGTGAACTCTTCCCGGCGGGGAGGTCTTTGCCCAAGAAGTATAGGAAAGAGAAAGCGCGGCACCCTTCCATATATCCACAATTTTCCAGCCTTTCCAAGCGCTATCAATAGTTCGATTCTCAGAACGCACCCAGAAACGGCTAATAATAAATAAGAATAAACAACTAGTTATGCTAGGAACAAGCTCTGACTCCAACTTGGCACCTATAACTAAACCGATCTGCTTTACGGAAAATCCGCTTTTTGATAGCTACTTTTAGATCACAGAAGCAGCCCCTTCAAAGCAAGATATGTAAAATTCTGGAAATAGTCATCCAAACCTTATAAAAAACATATCTGATTGCCATGCCATTAAATTAAAGCCAACTATTGCCCATGTTAAAAATGACGTAGCACGAACAATACATACAGGATCAGACTCACCAGATATCATCAAAGAACAATCAAACATTGCCATTATCAAATACACATTTACTCCACAGCCAACACTAAATTATTATTCGCAAGCAACTCTATCGATGAGCCACTAATATCGCGATACTTGCCGGCAGAAAAAATACATTTTTAGATAGCAAAGATTTCAATCAACAAAATCTAAAGGTAGAAAGTTGAACATATTCAAAAAATTAGTAATATTTCTGCTTTGTACGAGTTTACATACTTATGCAAAAACCTCAGATGAAGACTACCTTACAGGTTTTATTGATAACTTTTCATCAGGGAAAATTGAGAGCTCAGCAAGCCGCTACTTAGTACAAACTCCTCACTTTATTTTCGACCCAAAGATATTTTCACCCAGCAGTGCAGCTGAAGTGGAGGCTATCCTAGCGGATATCCGTTTCGCACTTGAGAAGAGCGGTTATGCAAAGTCTGAAATAGTCAATTTTCAAACTCAGTTTAGTCGCGAGAACCTAACCATTACTTCAGCCTTACTTAAGCGCTACACATCACATTACTCCCTACTTGATCATATCTGTAGTACCTACACTCTGGCGAATACAGAGAAGGGGTGGAAAATCCTATCCTGGTTACCCCCCCTAAATCAACTACCCAGTGTTTTATAAAAAATAAAAGCAGTAATTGAGGTTTACTTTCGTATAAGTTAAATGGGATTATAGCTTTCTTACATATCTAAAAATAACATGAAAAGAACAAAGCAATGGACGCAAAAATTCAAATCCAAGAACTTTTAAGGGAACTCTACAAGGTAATTTCTGGCCCTGCGGGTTATAAGCGGGATTGGAAGAGGCAACAGAACCTGTTCACTTCCTATGCAAAGGTAATCCGCACCTCAGCAGACAGTAATGGCGAACCACAATCACTGGTAATGGATATCCAAGACTACCCTGATAACTTTCAGGAGCTGATAGGCGAGCGGGCCTTTTACGAGGATGAAATTCAAAATATTATTGAAATTTTCGGTAATATTGCCCACGCCTTTAGTACCTATGAAGCCTGGAAAGATGAGGAAAGAACCCAGTTTCTAAAGAGGGGGATCAACAGTATTCAGCTTTACCATGATGGAAAATCATGGAAAATTACGAATATGATTTGGGATGATGAGCGACCAGGGCTTACAGTACCTGCCAAATATATGCCCAAAACCATTACTGAAACCAATGGATAGATACATCTGCTACCCCGCTTTGTAAAACTCTTCAGGGCGGGCGCCAGCTTATTCTCTGCTAATATTTATTGGTGATCCACATTGTTGGATCAAGAAACTTTTGGATTTCACCAATAAACATGCTTAATTCAACTTACTCTTGATTAGAAATTTACCTTAATTCGCTCATTTCGGCCAAAATTTTTATCATCTATGTCATTGTCGCCAAACGACAAAAGCTGTTTAAACCAAGTTTCTTTCTGGCTATTCCCAATTTCAACAAATCAATCTATACTGTACATACATCCAGCACCCTCTCCCATTGTAAAATGACAGATTCCAACAACCCTCTGCGCTTACACAAAGGTCGCGGAGCTGCCAGTAATATTACCGGGCGATTTGCCAGCCATTCAAGTACTTATGAAAGTGACGGATGGCAAGTGGACCTGGAACCTATAGAGCGCTTGATAACAACGGCTATTGAGGAGAAGGCAAAATCTATTATCGCCACTAATCAGTCACCGGATATCCCCTTCACTCAATCAATTAACCCCTACCGAGGCTGTGAGCATGGTTGTATATATTGCTACGCTCGTCCCGCTCATGCCTATATGGACCTGTCGCCGGGACTGGATTTTGAGAGCAAAATATTTTTCAAACCTAATGCTGCAGACCTATTAGAGCAGGCTCTACGTAAGCCGGGGTATCAATGTAGCCCAATTGCTCTGGGAGCAAATACAGATCCCTATCAACCCCTGGAGAAAGATAAAAAAATCACTCGCTCTCTTTTGGAGGTTATGCAAAAGTTTAACCAACCGGTAACTATTGTCACCAAGGGACAGCTCATACTTCGGGATCTTCCCATTCTTGCAGAAATGGCGCAGGACAACTTGGCCCAAATCGCAATAAGCGTGACCACTTTAAATAACGAGCTAAAGAGAAAGCTGGAGCCTCGTACCGCTGGGCCGGCAGCCCGCTTGCGTATTATTGAGCAACTAAGTACTACAGGAATACCTACCGCGGTAATGGCAGCACCTATGATCCCAGCTCTCAATGATAATGAACTGGAAAAAATCCTGAAGGCCGGTCATGATGCGGGAGCAACGCGAGCAGCCTATATCCTTTTACGACTGCCCCATGAAGTGGCGCCCCTTTTTCGAGAGTGGCTTTCTGCTCACTACCCACTAAAGGCTGGGCATGTCATGAGCTTGGTACAGCAAAGCCGAGGTGGGCGTGACTACCAAAGTGAATTTTCCCAGCGCCGCACTGGTACTGGTATTTTTGCCCAACTACTCCGTCAACGCTTTATTATTGCCATCAAGAAATTGGGATTGAATCATCGTCGACTATCGCTAGACTGCAGCCAGTTCTGCCGCCCACCTCAGCCTGGAGATCAGCAGATACTATTTTGAACTATTTTAATACCTTTTTCTGGTAATCCACTAAATGAACAGTTGGTATGTCTATTTGATCCGTACTTCCAAAGGTTCTCTTTATACGGGGATCACAATGGATGTTCAACGGCGATTTACAGAGCACAGTTCCAACGGTCCCAGAGCGGCTAAAGCTTTGCGGGGTAAGGGCCCTCTCAAACTTGAGTACCAGATAGGGGTGCCAGGTAAGTCAGCGGCACTCAAATTGGAAATGACCATCAAGAAATGGCCCAAGCAAAAGAAGGAAGCCCTGATCGCCGGCACCCTTCCACCGATGGTGTTATTCAAGGAGGGCGAGCAGGAGATAGGAAATTAAGCGACTTACTCCGGCAGAAAGCTTAAGTAGCAATAAGTTACACCTGTAACAGGCATTAGCGTCGAGTCAGTAGCCAGGCAACCTCTTCAGCGGGCACCAAACCTTTCAGGCCACCGGGAACCTGCCGATGGCCAAGCATCTCCAGGTGATAATTTGCATCATAATAGCCAAAGATCTGCCGGGAGCCGATCGCAAAAGGAGGGCCAGCTAACTGCGACTGCTCATACTCGAAGGATATTAATAGCTGTGAGGCAACCCCTGTTATTGTCATCAGGTGCTGGGTATAGCGCTTACGCATCTCTTCGGGCAATGCTACCAAAGCGGCTCGATCATATATCGCTTCCACAGAGCCAAGGGCATCTCCTGTCAGGGAAAATATATCACCTACAAAAATCTTAATTTTTTCGGCACTGTAGCACTTGAGGTTATTTTCTTTTTCTATCTTTGGAGTCAGTTCAAGCTCTTCGAAAAGTTGCTGCACAGCCACTTCACTAAGTTCTGCACCGGCGATGGCACATCCCTGAGCTCTCAGCCAAGCTATATCCCCAGTTTTACCACATAAAGGCAGGAATATACGACTGCCTTTTTTCAGTGATAGCGCAGTAAAATATTGAGCCAGCATGGGGTTACCAGACTTTTCGTGGAAACCTATTTCATTTTTCTGCCATTTATCCAACCAGAATTTTTCTTCCATTTAAGCACCCCCTGTGCATCAAATTAAGGCAACATATAGATTAATGCCAATGACTGAATTCTATCAATATTGTAGATATTTTAAGTCAGCTTCAGAGCCGGAGGCTGCAGGGTCAGTAAAGGCCAGAGCTGTAACGAAAACCATCGCCACTGTAAACATAACTCGTTTGAACATTGCAACTACCTCTAAGCAATATACTCCCACTTCACTATTAAAAAAACGGGATTACACCAATGATTGCTTCTTACCTGTTCGCCCAACTCCCATTCGATCCAAATAAAAAAGCTGCTAATAAAATCTTTGTTCTGTGGTACTCACATCCACTTCCCATTACAAGCTGTGGCGTCCGGGCCAAAGCCTATCGACCACCCCCGACATAACGGCACCGATCGATATTGCTGCAATCAAAATAAAGTAACTATCCAGTGATATTTTCACCTGAGCTGTAAACCCAATCAAAATGCCGATCGCGTAGCCGGAAATATTACTCACGCCCGTTACCCGGCCCATTGCCCAAGCACCGATTGCCGCAAATAGCAAAGCTATGGGAAGGGCTGCAAAGTGAGGTTGTAACTGCCATTTAGCCACTACCACCTGGGCAGCAAATCCCAGGCCCAGGCCGGTAACCGCACAAGCCAAGTTGTAAGCCCCGGCCTGTAGATTCTTACCGCGTGAGTGATAGGCAATGACACCTAACATAGCCACCCAAATAGGCATCCCCCCTAAAAGCGCCGCTCCAGCAGCTAACGATAATCCCAGTAGCAGGCGTATACCTTTTAACTGCCGTTTTTGGGAAAGGGTATATCCACCGCCGGTGCTATCTACAGCCCCATTCATCAGTTCCACTCCGCCACTCTCATATTTGACCGCACAGTCCTTGCCTAAAATGCCGCCGTCGTTCCTATTCGCATAAATCGAGGGAAACGCCCACCCTCCATATTCGTGGATATTTTTACCGTTTTAATGAACAAGGTGGTAGCTAACTCCTTCCCTATCCTTGCCTAATTTTGCAAACAGGGAAATCAAGCGCCACTAAATCACCTCTAAGCGTGCTCGGGATAAATCTCAGTACGAGTAGACATCAGGACATCTACGGGGGAGGGGTCGAGAGAAAGGCCAGTAACCCATACCCGGCTATCACCAGGGAATCTGGCTACCATCGTAATTGTAGAAGTGACCACTATCGGCCTGGTTTGCCTGTAAAAGGATCTTTTTCAGGCCGCTGACACTATCCTCAGCAGATATAAGGGCTCCTGGACCACCCATCGCAGTTTTTACCCACCCTGGGTGCAGAGCTACTACCGTGATACCTCGCTCCTTCAAGTCAATCGACAAGCTTTTCACGATCTGGTTAAGGGCCGTTTTGGAGGTTCGATAGATATACCCTCCGCCAGATCGATTATCGGCGATACTGCCCACCTTACTGCTCATCATCGCTATCAGCTTGTGTTCACTGGCCGCCACATTGTCGCAGAAAGTCTCCGCCATCATATAGGGGGCGATAGTGTTGGACTCCAGCACCCGGCGCCACTCAGTGAGATCCACCTGCCCAAAAGCCACCCCTTTGGGACCGTAATAACCGGCATTATTGAACAGGATATCTATAGGCTCTCCCTCGATCGCTTTTGCCAGGGATATCATCTGTGAATAATCTGTCACATCTAGCTGAATGGGATAGAGGTTTGAATACTGCCCTTGCAGGGTCTTGAGTTCGCTGGCCCGATCGAGATCCCTACAACAGGCGTAAACCTTCCAGCCATCATTGGCAAACTGGGCACAAATCTCCAGGCCAATACCGCGGTTAGTTCCAGTAATCAGTATGGTTCCAGACATTTCGACTCCTTCGATGTTATTCTTGCGCAAAGCGATCATAGCAACTGTAGAGCAATGTATTACTCATTAACTGATATCTTCTGGTTCCTGCTTCTGGCAACCATTGTCTGGTATATCTGGGCGAATATGGCAGCCAAGGAGCAAGTCAAACGCGCAGCATCCAACCACTGCAAGCAGCTGGGTGTCCAGTTACTCGACGATACCGTTATGCTGGTAAAAACCCGTCTCAAGCGCAACAAACATGGCCATATCAGCCTGCAGCGCAGCTATGAATTTGAATTCACTTCCACTGGGGAGCACCGTTACTCTGGCATCGCCATTCTGCATGGCAGCCGAATTGAGCAACTGCAACTGTCTCCCCACCATATGAGTTAACAGGTAATTCCAAAATGAAGCGCGGCCTCTATCGCCACCACAAAGGAAACCTTTACGGGGCCCTATATGTCGCCACTCACAGTAAAACTGGGGAGAAACTGGTTACTTACCGCGCTCTATATGGAGACTACGGTGTGTGGGCAAAACCACTGTCAATGTTCACAGAAACCCCAGAAAAAGACGGTAAAATCATACCTCGATTCGCACTGGAGAAGCCTTTCGAATTGGTTGAGAGTCAACGGGCGGGCGCATAATCTGCAACCGCTATTTGAAGGGCGGAACAATTTCGCGAATTGCACCAGGGAGCTCGCTCAATATACCCTCAAGTCACCCGGGCCTAAGCCCAAAACCCAAAATAACAAACTATTTCGCTGGGGTGCCAGTTAATTGGGTAATAACCAGCTACGCCACATAATAAGGATACTCTGTGGACAATAAAAACATCATGATCTATGGCGCTAATGGTTATACAGGCGAACTAATCGCCAGAGCAGCCGTAGCACAGGGTTATCACCCTATCCTGGCCGGACGCAACCCCCAGAAGCTCCAGTCCGTCGCAGACCAGCTCAACCTGCCTGCAATAGCAGTTAGCCTTGAAGCCACTGAAACCCTGGAGCGCAGCCTGCAGGATGTATATCTGGTAATTCACTGTGCCGGTCCATTTTCATCAACCGCAGAGCCGATGATGCGGGCATGTATTCGCTCAAAAACCCACTACCAGGATATTACCGGCGAAATCGCGGTATATGAGGCAGCCCATAGCCTAGGAGCTGAGGCTGAGACCGCCGGAGTAGTGCTTTGCCCAGGCACAGGATTTGATGTAGTCCCCACCGACTGCCTGGCGGCGGCACTACACAAAAAGATGCCCTCTGCCACGCACCTGGCATTGGGGTTCGACTCTGATTCAGGTTTGAGCCCCGGCACTGCGAAAACCTCAATCGAGAGTCTAGGCGTTGGTGGTGCCATACGCCGCAAGGGGAAGATTGAGACAGTCGGCCATGGCCAGCTGACACGAGAGATAGACTTTGGCCGCGGCAGTAAGTTTGCAGTTTCCATTCCATGGGGAGATGTCGCAACCGCCTTTTACTCCACCGGTATTCCAAATATAGAGGCATATATTCCCATGAGCCCCAAAAGGGCGAAGAAATTGAAGCGCCTGAATAGTATCCGCTGGCTGTTGGGCACCCAATGGGTGCAGAATTGGCTGAAATCCAAGGTCGATAAATCAGTGCGCGGACCCAATGAGGAACGCCGCAAGGAACAGAAGACCTGGGTCTGGGGTGAGGTGCGCAACGACCGCCGTGGAGAGCGAAAAGTGGGGCGTGTCATCACCGCCAATGGATACGATGTTACAGTATCCGGTTCACTGGCAGTTATGGAGTTTCTCCTCACTTACTCGGGAAAAGGCGGCTATTTCACGCCATCAATGCTATGTGGGCCAGAGCTAGTGGAAAACCTACCTGGTTCCAGTAATATAGAAATCAAAATTTCTTAACCAAAAACCTCTCTCCAGGCGGGTAATTCTTTTACCTGCCGGGAAAACCTGTCTTTTTACGCTTTTAAGCGTTCATTTATTCTAGTTTTTTTAGCGCAAGGTGAAGTCCCACCAAATTTAAAGAGCCCGCCGCCAAGTCACCAGATTTTCCAATTTTTGAGATTTCACTATTGCGACATAATTCGGTCAACTCCGTGCAATAATCAATTCCTATGTTGGCTGCATGCGAGACTTATCCATGAATCTGAAGAGTGTCGATGTGTCCCTGGTCCTATATATGATGGAAAGGGCATCACAACCCAGTTCGCGCAGGCGTTACCTGTGGATGTCAAAATCCGGTGATGGCTGGCTATCCGTAACCGTACTCATCAGCCACATTATTTATAATACAGCCACACAGCTTTTTATTGCAGCCCTAACCGGCGTTGCAGTCGAAAGATCTCTGTATTGGGCCATCAAGAATACAGCCCGACGCAGGCGCCCCCCACAAGCCATACCCGGCATGCGTCCCATCATCATCGCACACGATAAATTCAGCCTGCCCTCAGGTCATACTTCCGCTGCTTTCATGCTTATTACTTTTTTAACGCTTGAGTTCAGTCCTCTGTGGGGCTTTGGTTATATCTGGGCCATGGGCGTCGGCGTAGCACGGGTCGGCCTAGGCGTGCATTTTCCCTCAGATATTTGTGCTGGAGCCCTGCTCGGTACCTGTGTTGCAATAACCACGAGCGTAACTTTCTCATGAAGATACTTTATGGTGTGCAAGCTACAGGTAATGGCCATATTGCCCGCTCACGCACATTGGCAATGGCGCTGCAAAAATACCCCGAGCTGGAAATCCAATGGCTATTTTCCGGTAGACCAAAAGAAAATTTATTTGGCATGGAAATTTTTGGAGATTATTGGTGGCGGAGAGGTTTAACATTTATACATCGAGAAGGGAAATTAAAAACCTTTGAGACAATCCAAAAGCTCGGTTTCTTCCAATTTAAAAAAGAAGTTTCAGAATTACCAATCGATGAGTTCGATTTAATTATTAGTGATTATGAGCCTGTAACTGCCTGGGCAGCTAAAATTCGAAAGAAAGCTAGCGTGGGGATCGGCCACCAGTATGCATTTCTCTACCCGATCCCTGCCCCCAGATTTAATTGGCTCGTCCATAACATATTGCGGATCTTCGCACCGACACAAAAAAGCCTGGGTTTACATTGGCATCATTTTGGACACCCCATACTTCCACCAATTGTTCCACCACAAAAAGGACCCGATCAGGATGCGGGAAGCCATATCCTGGTATATCTACCTTTTGAGCATCCCGTCCCGATGCTGGAGGAACTTTCAAAAGTAGATGACCAGTTTATCGTATACGGTATACCTGAGAACCTGCCTGCTGCTGAGAATATCTGTCTCAAAGCGCCTTCCACCACTGGATTCCAGCGGGACCTGGCAAATTCCAGGGCAGTTATCTGCAATAGCGGCTTCGAGCTGCTGGCCGAGACGCTGGCTCTGGGCAAGCCAATTCTCAGCCGCCCACTGGCCTCCCAATTCGAACAGCTGGCCAATGCCAAGGCACTTAATCAGTTAGGGCTGGCAAAAATTGTTCAGTGTATTAACGCTCAAAGTATCATTAACTGGCTTAACAACCTACCGCCACCACTACGTATCCAGTGGCCTAATGTGGCGGAGGCAATTGCCAGATGGATTGCTGCTGGTTGCAAACAACCACCGGCTGAAATGGCCGATGCCCTGTGGCGTAAAGTGGTACCGAGACCCACTGAAAGCCGAGACTACACTTACCAAAACACCTCTAAATAGCACGACCATATCCTCTCACTATATCGCCAAGTGCAATCACACAATAAGTCATTGTCCAGTGCCAATACTGCGCGTTTACTTATATGCTGATATGGCGGTAGGGTAGCTTGACTAATCTATCGCCGTACCTAAGCAACGATGATTTATAAAAATAATTGACGAGGCAGGTATGGCTCATCCACTGCTCAAAGAGCGTGATACAGATTTTTTCCTCTATGAATTCCTCAACACTGAAGCGCTGCTGCAAAGACCGCGCTATAGGGAACACTCCCGCGAGATTTTCGACGCTACCCTCAAAACCGCTCGTACTATTGCAGAAAAATATTTCGCCAATCACAACGCTAAGGGGGATGCCAATGAGCCGAGCTTTGATGGAGAACAGGTACACCTGATCGAGGAAACCAAGCAGTCCTGGGATGCTTTTGCAGAGGCTGGGTTTCTCGCCGCACATTGCGACTTCGAAGAGGGCGGTTTGCAGCTTCCCGAAATCATAATGCGCACCTCCCTCGCCTTTATCAGCGCAGCCAATATTGCCAGTGCCAGTTACCCATTCCTGACAATCGGTGCTGCCAACCTGATACGTTCTTTTGCCAGCAATGAACTCAAAGCTCAATTTCTTCCGCAGATGATGGATGGCCGCTTTGCCGGCACCATGGCGCTAACAGAACCGGATCAGGGCTCCGCCCTGGCTGATATCCGCACCAGTGCAGAACTATCGGAAGATGGTAGTTACCGTATTCACGGACAGAAAATGTTTATTTCAGGGGGCGACCAGTCCCTAACCGAAAATATCGTGCACTTGGTATTGGCGAAGATCAAAGGTGCTCCGGCGGGAGTAAAGGGAATCTCCCTCTTCCTAGTGCCCAAATTCCTCCTCAATCAAAATGGTCAGGCCGGCGAGCGCAACGATGTAAAACTGGCTGGGCTGCTGCACAAGATGGGCTACCGCAATACCACCTCTACTGTACTGAGCTTTGGAGAAAATGAGGGGGCAGTGGGCTACCTGATTGGTCAACCGCACCAAGGCCTAAAATATATGTTCCAAATGATGAACGAAGCCCGCATCAGTGTTGGTGCCGGAGCTTCGGTTTTGGGCTATCAAGGCTATGCCTATTCTCTCCAATACGCCAGAGAGCGCCCACAGGGCCGGCTTCCCTCCGATCGCAACCCCAGTTCCAAGCAGATTCCCATTATCCAGCACGCCGATGTGCGTCGTATGCTCTTATTGCAGAAAGCCTATTCCGAAGGTGGTCTGGGGCTGAGTATTTATGCAACTTCCCTGTATGAGGATCAGCATACAGCACCTACGGAGGAAAAACGCCAGGCAGCGGCCACCCTGCTGGACTTGATTACCCCAGTGGTAAAATCCTGGCCCTCAAAATATTGCTTGAAAGCCAACGAACTGGCCATCCAGGTTCTCGGTGGTGCCGGTTACATCCGCGAATTCCCCCTGGAGCAGCTATATCGGGACAACCGCCTGAATGCTATTCACGAGGGTACTGAGGGAATCCACGCACTGGACCTGCTTGCACGAAAAGTGCCCGCCAAAAACCTTGCCGCCTATCAGCTAATGCAGGCAGAAATCCGCAACACAGTAATGCAAGCGCGAGATAAAGATAACCTGGGGTCCATGGCAAACGCCCTGGAGGAGTCACGGGAAAAACTCGATGAAACCGGAATGGCTCTATTCGGGCAACTGCAAGAAAACGTAGACCGCGGCCTCAGTAACGCAACTTTATATCTTGATGTGTTTGGCTGTGTACTGGTCGCCTGGATTTGGTTGCGCCAAGCCATTATTGCAGAGAAAGCACTGGAAAATAATCCCAGTCTGGAGGATGAAAACTTCTATCGCGGCAAGATACACACTGCTCAATTTTACTTTGAGTGGGAACTACCAAATATTAAGCAATCTATGGCTCTACTTAAAAGCGGTAACAGTATTCCATTTGATATGCAGGATAGCTGGTTCTAAACAATAAACAGTCCCTGGGCTCAATACGGAATTTACAGCACCACTGTAATTTCCGTACCTCCACCGGATAAGGGCGTTGCATTAATGCGCCCTTGGTAACTCTCGACAATATCCATAACCACAGCAAGCCCAATCCCCTGCCCCGGCTGCTGCTGATCGGCTCTCACCCCACGCTGGGTGACTTCCTGCCATTTTTTACTATCAAGGCCAGGGCCGTTATCTGCCACACGAATTGTCAACTTGCGTCCATCATCGGCATTCTTAATATTAACTTTTACTTCACCCTCACCATATTTATAGGCGTTATCCAATAGATTACCTAGCAACTCCATCAGGTCCCCTTCGTCCCCGTAAAATAAGGCTCGCTCACTGCACTGGCTGTGCACCTGGCTGGGTTTACTTCGATAAACTTTTTCCAGGGCATCCAGGATTTTTTCCAGCAGGGGCGCAACTGGGATACCACGCAGGATAGATTTGGGGGAGCTGGCTACTGCCCGCTGTAGCTGGTAACTAATAATGCTGTCCATGCGCTGAACCTGATCCACCAGAGTCTTTCCTGCAGCCTTACTGTCACTTTCCAGGCTTAACCCCTTGAGTACAGCCAAGGGCGTTTTTAGACTGTGAGCCAGATCGGCCAGTGTATGGCGAGTCTTTTCCCGCTGGCGCCGCTCATTTTCAATCAACAGATTGAGGTTATCGGTGAGAGGACGCAGTTCCCGTGGGAAATTACCTTCGAGTCGGTCACTGCCACCTTGCTGCATATCCCGCAGTGCATCTGCCAGTGCATTTAGTGGTGCAAAACCCCAGCGCAAAACCAACCACTGTGCCAAGATCAACAAAAGCGCACCCACACCAAGCCAGTGCCACATAGTGGAACGAAACTGCCCCACCTGCGCTCTGAGAGGCCCTGCATCTTCCAAAACAACGAAGGTAAAGGGATTTTCATTCTCAAGTCCCCAGGCCACACCCTGGCGAAAACTGCTGTAGTTTGTATCATCCCCGGGCAGGGAAATCTGCATATAGGACTGCTGCCCTTGGGGCAGTGAATTGAATTGCAGATCCGGCATAGCCAATGCCGACTCAGAGCGCCAGATAATCTCTCCCTCGCCATCCAGGACTGCGCCAACCAGGCCGGAGTCCGGCTGATTAAAACGCTGCTCAGGTAATTCCGGCGGCAGCACCAAACCTTCCCCTTCAGGTTCAGCCAGTGCTAATAGAGTGTAGATATACAGCTGTAATTCCCGCTGCTTGGCCTCGTCAAGAGAGGTGCGATAAGCGTGTTCGAGCACACCAGAAATAAGCAAGACAAATCCGACAAGCACCAGGCTGGTAACCAGGGCAAGCCGGCCTTTGAGGGAATTCAACCAAAATGAGAAAAAACGCATTCAGAATGGCAGTTACTGGGGCGCAACAAAGCGGTAGCCACGCCCACGCAGGGTTTCGATGGGCTTGAGTTGCGCTGCTGTATCAAACTTCTTGCGCAGGCGTCCTATAAAGACCTCAATGACATTGCTGTCTCGATCACAATCCTGTTCATAAATATGTTCAGTGAGGGTAGTTTTGGAAACCACTTCATCCGGGTGCAACATCAAGTACTCAAGCACCTTGTATTCGAAAGAAGTCAACTCCAGCTCCGTTTCATTCACAGTGACCCTTTGTGAACTGGTATCCAGCATTATGGGGCCAGCTTTGATGCTGGGGGAGGAGAAACCTGCGGAACGTCGCACCAACGCATTGAGACGCGCCAATAGTTCCTCGGTATGAAAAGGTTTTACCAGGTAGTCATCACCACCGGCTTCAAGCCCGGCCACACGCTCCTGCCAATGGCCGCGAGCCGTTAGAATCAGGATGGGAAAGTGTTTCTCCTCACCGCGCAGGGTACGGATCACCTGAATACCATCCATTTTGGGCAATCCCAGGTCCATCACCGCGATATCGTAGGGGAATTCACGACCCAGATAGAGGGCTTCCTCTCCATCCGGGGCTTCATCCACCGTATAACCGGCACCACGCAGGGACTCCGCCAGCTGCTGTCTCAGTAAAGCTTCATCTTCGACCAATAAAGCACGCATTTTCTATCCCTTTACACTGCGGATCTATTTTGTGGGGGTGCGGCCAGCTAACGGGAGATGCGACCGCTTTTCTTGTCCACATAGACCACATAAACCTGACTCTTATCCGACAATCCCTTCACGCGGTATACCGCCTGTCCCTGCCTGCGGGTCTCAGAGATTGACAATATTTTGCCGCCATAACGCTGCTTCACGATGGAGGCGGCCTGTTTACGAGAAATCTCCCCAGCCTGCGCTCGTCGGTATTCGTACCTGAAAGCCTCTTTTTCGTATGACGGTAAACCGTGCAGTGAGGCGGCACAAAGCCCGGGTAACAGTGCGAAGACAAGGAGAAAAGGCCGTATTAAAGCGCGGCTTAGTTTCACGGTGTGGCTCCTGTGGATATCCAAATTTTCCACCTTAAACTCTTTTCGGCCGCGCTATCGCCGGCTCAAGGTGCCGGTGAAACTGCGACGCGAACCCGGATTCTATCTCCAGGATGATAATCTGTACGAGTCAGATAAACCTGACCATTATACCGATAGCGCACATCGTATCCGACTAATTCCCTACGTAAGCTGAATTCGTCCACAACACGACAACGGGATTCAGTGGTGTAATATGTCTGGGCATTGGCACGACTGATCTGGCTTCCCACCAGGGCACCAACTACAGCGCCAGCTACAGTGGCACCGCCACGATGACCACCGTGGTGGTAGCGGCCGCGATGGCCGTGCCCACCGAGGCTGTTGCCCACTGCAGCACCAATCAAACCGCCTACGAGGGTACCCGCCGGAGATGCAGGTTCGCGGTACATCACTTGCTCATCGCGGCACTGGGTGCGAGGAGTGTGAACCTCTACATCGGTATAAACGGGTGTAACTTCCGTAACCCGAGCGAAATCGTAACTATCGGCGCCATAGGGATCTGCATAACCAGCCGGTCCCGCCTTGGCGGTAGCACTTAAGCCAACCAAAGCGGCCACGGCTGCGCCTGCGATAAACTGCTTCAAAGGTTGCACAATCAGTCTCCCGTTATTTATCAACGGGTAGCAGATTAATCGAATCGATCTGAATAGACGCTGAATTACACAATAGCAGGCACAAAGCGTCAGAAATCCCCCGACCTCTCTCGCCTCTGGCGACGTTCCCCTCCTTCTCTCTGTTCGCGCCGCATCTGTCTCTCTGGTCTCTCTGAACGCTCACGGCGATTATCTCTCTCACGCTGCTGTTTGCGTTCGCGCCGCTCACTCCGGTTGCTGTGCTCTTGCTGACCATTTCGCTCACGTCGTTCACTGCGACCACTTTGCCCTCCTGAGTCATTAAGCTCCCGGCCTCTGGCTTGGCGCTGACCACTTTTGTCTTTATTCCAGCGCTCCCTCAACTGGCGGCGCTGCTCCGGGGGCATCTGCCGGAATTTCTTGCGCGCCTCACGGATTTGCTGGCGCTTCTCCTCTGGCATATCCATAAAGCGGCGGTAGGAATCTCGAAGACGGTTGCGACGATCCTCGGGTAACGCCTGCCAGCTCTCGAACTTTTCACGCGCCTGGCTACGCTGCTGGGAGCTCATTGTATGCCAGCGTTTGGCGCCTCGCAGCAATTGAGCTCTCTGGGTTTCACTCATTTGGGGCCAGCGATCTTGATATCCCCTCAATAACTGACGATCACCCTCATTGAGGGTCTGCCACTCCTGAGCCAGCGAGATATTTCCCCAGAGACATAACAGCAGACCACACAGCTGAACGAGGTAGAAGATGCCCCAGTTATTCATCCCACTGATCCTCACGGGTAGACCCACCCTCGTCGTAATGGCGCTGCCTACGCACCTCATTTTGCGGACTTTCAGGCCATAATTCTGACTCCTCAGGCACGAGTACATCTCCCCGCTCATCCACCCACTCGCCGAGAAACAACAGAAAATCCTCCTCGAGGGGCTCCATCTCCGCACCTTTTACCGCCACCCCACACAACAAGAGGACAACAAAAAGAAACTTACCCTCCTTAAGAGGAGTGCCCATCCAGCTCCTCCGCCAGCCACTGATAAAATTCCATATCCTCGATCATTTCTACATCCACTTCTTCATACAGCAGCCAGTCTCCTGCAATAAACGGCTCTATTTTACCCGGGGAATTATCAGTGCCTGACCAAAGCAGTGCTACCACCAGCACTGAGCAGGCACCACTGAGCCATAGCCAGTGATACCCCGATATACTCCTGGTCTTTGACTGCTTCAGGGCGTCCGCCCTGGCACGCCTCAACCTTGAAAGGGTTTCCCCATCAATTTCCTCTTCCCGGCGAGTGACCGCCACTCGAGCAGCTTTCACTAGCCGCCGCTCCTGTTCCAGAACAGATTTATCCGGCTGTATCATTGGAACTCCTCCAAGTGGCTGCGCAGGCTATGCATAGCGCGGGATAAGTGGGTTTTGACACTGCCCTGGCTACAAGACATTGCGCGAGCGGTTTCTGCCACATTAAATCCTTCAACACAGCGCAACAGGAATGCCTGCTGTTGTCGCAATGGCAGCTGGCTTACTGCACCATCAATAGCCAGCAATAAGCGTTCGCCGATCAATGCGCTATCTGGTGTCGGTCCCCAGATATCAACCCATTCCGTGGCAAATGCATCATCATCGTCATCACCACTGATAGGAAGCTTTTCCCGGATTAATTGCCAGCGGGACAACTTCCTATTGTGTCGGTGCCAGTCAGTAATGCGGTTGTTAAGAATGGTAAAAAAAAGCGGGCGCCACTCGGCCCTTTCACGGCCACTGTAATTCTTGACCAGTGCCAACATGGAGTCTTGAACAATATCTAACGCATCATCACGGTTACCTACAGCAAAATTTGCCATAGTAAAAGCCCGCTTTTCCACCTGAGCGAGGAACTGATTCATAAATGCCGGCTGAGGTCCTTGTGCACAGAAATACTTTCCACGGTCTCTTTACGAAACCAGTCCCGTCACGATTTTTTTAAGACGATTTTTTACCGGGCTTCATCAGTCGTTTTTGTTCTTTTTATGTTTCTTATGTTTTGCTCGTTGATCCATACGGCGATCGATTCGCTCACCCTTATTATCTAAGCGGCTATTGATTTTCTCGCCTTTCGTATCGAGGCCCTCATTGATCCTTTCACCTTTATGATCCAGGCGGTTGTCAATACGATCCCCTTTGCGGTCTAGCCTCTCAGCCAACTTTTCATTGCCATTGGAAGCTGCTCGCTCTGCACGCTGATCGAGGCGGTCATTAATTCGGTCGCCCTTGTTATCAAGACGCTCCTCTATACGATCCCCCTTGTTGTCCAGCTTGCTTTCAATACGATCACCTTTATGATCCAGGCGCTCCTCCACATGATCGCCGTGATCATGGGATCGGATACTATCCTCTTGGGCAAATAGAGAGGTTGGCAGGGCCAGGCTGGCGACCAGAAGGGGAAGTCCTATCAGTTGTTTCATAAGTTGCTCCAGCTCCGTGATCAAAAATAAACAAATTTTCCAAACACTGACTAGAACGGCCTCTGCACTAAATGGTTGACAGTCAACCCTGATTTTTCTGGTAATTCACCCTCAATAAAGACTGTTTAAGACAAATGCCAGTAGTCACTGGCATTTTACTCACCCTTCTACCACTTCAGCTCCGGGTACTTCATCACCCAGCCAGCGCTGTGTCAGGGTTCCAGCCGTCATAGCACCGTTAACGTTCAGTGCGGTACGCGCCATATCGATCAGTGGTTCCACGGAAATCAACAATGCGGCAATTGTTACGGGCAGCCCCATGGCTGGAAGTACCACCAGCGCGGCAAAAGTAGCACCGCCACCCACGCCAGCAATCCCAAATGAACTGATAACCACTACCGCAATCAGGGTACCCAACCAAAGCGGGTCCCACACATCAATTCCCATGGGTACCGCCACCATAGTGGCAAGCATCGCAGGATAAATACCGGCGCAACCATTCTGCCCAATAGTAGCCCCAAACGATGCGGAAAAATTGGCAATCGCGGGAGAGTTACGCAACTGTTCCACCTGTGTTTCCACGTTGAGCGGTATTGTTGCAGCACTGGAGCGGGAGCTGAAAGCAAATATCAACACCGGCCATACTTTGGCGAAATAGTGCAGTGGGTTCACTCCATTTATAAATAACAGTGCCCCATGAACTAGGAACATCAGACCAATCGCACAAAAAGAGGCCACCACAAACCCAAACAGATTGGCGATATCAGCCCAACTGGACTTTGCAATCAATCCTGCAACCAGTGCCATTACACCGTATGGAGTGAAAGCCATCACCAGGCGCACAAGCTTCATCACCCACACTTGGGCAATGTGAACAAAGCGCTCAATTGCCGCGCCCTCTTCCGGGAACTCTCGACGCACAGCCAGGGCCGCAAGCCCCAATAGCACAGCAAAAATAACCACTGAAATCACAGAGGTGGAGCGGGCACCGGTCAAATCCTGAAATATATTACGCGGAATAAAGGTGCTGATAATTTCCGGTATGGAGAGATCACTCACCCGGCCGATTCTCTCATTGAGTACTTCAACCCGTGCTGCCTCTCGGGAACCCTCAACCAGCCCAGCGGCGGAGAGGCCAAAGAGCTCTGCCATGGCTACGCCGATTAAGGCTGCTATCGCTGTTGTGCCTAGCAATACCCCCAAAACGGAAACGCTGATTCTGCCAAGCGCCTGTGTATGACTAACTTTCACTACCGCAACAAGGATAGAAGTAAGTACAAGCGGCATAACCAGCATGTACAGCAGGTTTACGTAACTTTTACCCAGCATCTGGATCCAGGGCAATACTTCTACGGGGGCGGCACCCCAGCCACGAGATAATTGCAACAGAGCACCAAAAACTACACCGAGTAGCAGACCGGCAAAAACTGCGGGGGCCAGAGACTTCCGGCCTCTATGCCAGCGATGTAAAGCAAAGAGCAAGGCAACAAAGAAAAACAGCAGAGCAAAGGAGCTGATATGCATGATCTGAAAATCCCACAGCGGGCAAACTGGAAAGTGGCGGCATGCTATCAGCGTTACGCCAACGCCCTATAGTTGCTTTAGTTATATTTTTATACAGTTATTTGTAGGTTCCGCGATTTATATTATTGCAGTGCCGCTTTAAAGTCCTCAGCAGACTGCGGACCCACCAGGGTTTCCTTCCAACTGCCATCGGTACCGATAACCAGGGTTGTAGGCAGAACGTCAGGCCTAGGCTGACCCCATCGGCCCTCTGGTTCAGTAGATAATAAGGGAAATTCTATTCCCAGTTTTTGCGCCTGCTCGCTGACAACGGAATCTGGCAGATTATCAAAATTAACTCCCACCACAACTATATTGCTATTGGCCTGCGCCAGCTGGTTGAGCACAGGCACCTCCTCTCGACAGGGTGCACACCATTCCGCCCAGTAGTTGACCAGAACTATTTTGCCCTCAGTCTCAATAAGCGCACCACTGCTGCTCTTTAAATTAACCCCACTATCACAGCCGCTTATTCCGCTTGCCAAGCACAGAAAGGCCAGCCCCAGGACTCCCTTCACGTTTTTTAGATTTACTACCTGAAACATCCTTCTCTCCCTCGCGGCCATTGCTATCACGTTCATTATTATTCTCGATGGTATCTGCAGGGGCGCTACCGTGCCTGGCCCAAGACTCCTCATCTTTCTGCCTGGCCGCCCAAAACAGGGCGCCGATCGTAATACTGAGCTGCTCCCTGGCGGAATCCCGCGCATTGGCAAAACGGTGCTCTATATCTGCGTACCAGCGGAAACCCTCCAGATCACGGGGGATACTACTGGGTATCCAGTGCGGACTCAGCCAGCCAGCCAGCTCCATTAGCGAAACGGAATTCAAGTCCCGCAACAGGACATAATCATTCCTTTCGGTCTGGGTTATCACCCGGTGCCCCTGAAGTACATTGCGCAGGCGACGCCACTGCCCAAACTTGATCCCCATTAAAGAAATATCTTGCTCACGCAAAGGTTTACCATGGCGACCGCCCTTATAAAGTTGCCATAGCACAATCAGGGTCGCCACCAAATCCGAATGCTGCCGCCCCTGGGTTGCCGCCTGGTAAACCGACAAGGTGCGCACCAGTACGCAACCAGCCAGTACCAGCATCCAGGTCAAGTAAATCCATAACAGGAATAACGGCACAAATGCAAAGGCCCCATAGATAGCCTGAACCGAGCTTCGCGCAACAATTAACCCAAACAAGTACTTCATTATTTCGAAGGCGATCGAGGTAATTACACCACCTTCAATACCATGGCGCAGAGGCACATAACAGTTGGGGACGGCAATAAACAGAAGAGTAAAAATAATGCTGGTGAAAATAAAAGGCAGTACCCTCAATACCACCGCCATCATGCCAAAACCATCCTCCCCCCCCATAAACAGTTTTTGAGAGAGAAGATAGGTACTGGCGGCGAGGCCGGCACCCAATAAAATAGGGCCCAGGCTAAGAATGGCCCAATACAGCAGAAAACTGGAGACCCCGCTGCGCCCGCGGGAAACATCCCAAATGGAGTTGAAAGTACCTTCGATACTTCTCAGGGTCAGTCCAGCGGTAATAATCAACATGGCGATGCCCACCCCTGTCAGGCGCTGGGCCTGAGCGGAGAAGCTGTTGATATATTCCTGCACCTCTCGACCACTTTGTGGCACAAAGTGGGAAAAAACCTGTTCCTGAAACTTGCTCTCCAAACCGGCAAAATCTGGAAACAGGGATAGCATCGCGTAGCTGACCGTTACCAAAGGCACTATGCCAAACAGGGTCATATAGGTGAGTGCCGCAGCACTCTTCTGGCAGTCTTTTTCACTAAACAGCGACCACAGCGAAGTGGCAAAGCGCCGCCATTGAATCACCGTATCCTTCATGGTGGTTTCCGTTTTCCATCTTGCAATGTGCGGTTATCAGCAGAAGCAGGCAATGCCAGCCCGCACTTAGAACTCCGCAACGTTATTCGGTTAGAATACGCCAAACACTAACAGGATGCCGACCCAATGTGGACGATTTACCACAACCCCCGCTGCTCAAAATCCCGTCAAACGCTGCAACTGTTGCAGGAAAATGGCGTGGAGCCAGAAGTAGTTCTCTATTTGGAAACGCCGCCCAGCGCAGAAAACCTAAAAGAGATCCTTATCAAACTCGGCATTAGTGCACGGGACCTGCTACGTACAGGTGAAGAGCCCTACAAACAACTCAACCTGAAAGATCGCGACCTGAGTGAAGCCCAACTGATCGACGCCATGGCACAGAACCCAATTCTGATTCAGCGGCCAATTGTTGTAAAAGGTGACAAAGCCGCTATCGGCCGCCCACCAGAAAATGTGCTGGAGCTGCTTTAATGGCCTCGGATTCAGAACCCTATGTGCTGATTCTCTACTACAGCCGCACCGGTGCCACCGAACGCATGGCCAAAGAACTGGCTCGCGGAGTTGAATCCAGCGGGGTGGCTGCGCGCCTCCGCACAGTGCCCAGTGTTTCCCCCGATACAGAAGCCAGCCAACCACCAGTGCCTAGTGAGGGAGCCCCTTACTGCTCCCTGGAAGACCTACGCAACTGCTCCGGGCTGCTGATGGGCAGCCCTACCCGCTTCGGCAATATGGCTTCACCTCTGCGCTATTTCCTCGACCAGACTGGTGACATCTGGCTGGAGGGCAGCCTGACCGGAAAACCTGCGGGGGTATTCACCGCAACAGGTAGCCTCCATGGCGGCCAGGAGACCACCCTAACTTCCATGATGCTGCCACTTCTGCACCACGGCATGCTGATCACCGGCATCCCATATTCCGAGGCCGCACTGATGCGTACCCAAACCGGTGGAACCCCCTATGGTGCATCTCACTGGGCCAAAGGGCGTAGTAGCGTGCTCAGTGATGATGAGATCACCTTGTGCAAGGCATTGGGTGCCCGAGTCGGCCAACTGTCCCAAACATTAGAAGCCGCAGCCAAATAGGGGGTAGCGCGTGAATGATACGGTAAAGCGCAAACTTCATATTGCGCTGCGAATTAACTGGTTTTGCTATATCGGCCTGCTAGCGCTTATTGCCGTGCGAAACCTGTTTTTAGAGGGGGGCTCCATCCTGTTGTGGACCATACAGACCGTGCCACTGCTGTTAGTGCTGCCGGGCTTAATCAAACAGCGTTACCGCAGCTACCTATGGCTCTGCTTTATCCTGCTCCTTTACATCACAACCAGCATTGTCGATGTAATGATGCCTACACGCGGCTGGCAGGATGGCGTAATGGCGGCCCTGAGCCTTATCCTATTCTTCTCTGCAATGATGAGCAGTCGCTGGCATCGCATGCAGTAACCCCGCGGCGGTCGTACCGCCATTGGTTCCAGACACAAATGCGTGGGTTACCCTGGTCCCCGACGCGCTAAGGAGTTTTGAGGTTTGACTGATTTACACCAGCAAAAAGGATTTGTCCGTAGTTTTTTTGGTGCTATCGGTGGCGCCATTACTTGGTTGCGACGAGTATTTACCAACTTGGTATTTCTCCTGATATTGCTGTTTCTCGGTATTGCTATTTTTGGGAAAGACGATCAGTTGGTGGTACCTCAGGGTGCGGCTCTGCGTGTCGCACCCAGTGGCTTCCTTGTGGATGAACTCACCCAACCCGCTACGCTGCCAATTTTCCTCAGCGGCAACCGGGGCCCGGCAGAAGTGCGTGTCAAAGATCTAGTAGACGCCATCGATAATGCCGCCAAGGATAAGCGAATCTCCTCGCTGGTGCTTGAACTGGACCATATGGTAGGGGGCAGCCTTAGCAAGTTAGATGAAATCGGTGCCGCACTACAGAGATTTAAAGCCGCCGATAAACCCATCTACGCAGTGGGGGATAACTACACCCAATCCCAGTATTTCCTCGCCAGCCATGCCGACACGGTCTACCTGAACCCAATGGGTTCAGTGATGCTCACTGGCTTTGGTGTCTACCGCAATTACTACAAGAGTGCACTGGAAAAACTCAAGGTAAACTTCCATGTATTTCGTGTGGGGGATTACAAAGACTTTATCGAGCCCTATACCCGGGATGATATGTCCCCAGCCTCCCGTGAAAATAACCAGCGCTGGCTGAATGAACTCTGGAGTGAATATAGTGAGCAGGTAACAGGTCTGCGTAACCTGCCTGCGGAAAGTCTCGATATCTTCATCAGTGAGCTGCCGGAAAAGTTGCAACAGAACGAGGGTAGCTGGGCTGATGCCGCACTTGCCAACAAACTGGTGGACCAGCTAGCGAGCCGTATTGAGGCCCTGAAAGCGCTGAAGCAAGAAATAGGCGAAGACGAAAACAAAGACCGCGATTACAAATACATCGACGCCCTCACCTACCTGCGAAGCCGTAAAATTTCCGAGACTGCAAAGCCAATCAAGGAATCCAACAAGATTGGCCTCATCACTGCGAGCGGCGCCATTATTGACGGCCAGGCTCCTGCGGGGCGTATTGGCAGCGAGAGCCTCGGTAAGTTGATCGCCCAGGCTCGTGAAAAGAAAGTGGAAGCCCTGGTTCTGCGCATCGACAGCGGCGGCGGCTCCGCCTTTGCTTCTGAAGCCATTCGCCAGGAACTGCTGGCCACCCGCGAAGCCGATATACCTGTCGTTATATCCATGGGGAGCCTGGCCGCGTCAGGGGGCTACTGGATTGCCACTGGTGGTGATCGTATCTGGGCCTCTCCGGCCACTCTCACCGGCTCTATTGGAGTATTTGGCGCCTTCCCAACATTCGAGGATTCTCTCGAGCACATCGGCGTCTACACCGATGGAGTTGGCACCTCAGACCTGGCTGGCAGCATGCGCCTGGATCGCGCCCTGCCACCGGCAGCCGCCAGCATCCTGCAACAGGGCGTCGATAATACCTATGCCCGCTTCCTGCGTATTGTTGCCGAGGCTCGTGGCAGCACCCCCAAAGAGGTACACAAGATTGCGCAGGGGCAAGTATGGACTGGCCGCGCGGCCAAGAAACTGGGACTGGTGGACGATCTCGGCAATCTCAGCGATGCCATCGCCGACGCCGCGCAGCTTGCTGAAATCGAAGAATACGACGTAATAGAGATTCAGCGTGAACTGAGCCCCGGTGAGAAGTTCTTGCGCGCGCTGAGCGATAATGTGGACGCGCAAATCGCCGCAAGCCTTGAGGCCAACCTGCCCTTAGGCGCCTGGTTAAATAGCGTACAGCCGGTGCTGGCGCCAATCGCCGAACTGCAGAGCTACCGCGACCCACGCGCCCTCTACGTGCGTTGCCTGCCCTGCCAGGCGCCCTAAAAGCTTTCATAGCCTGATGCCATTCTCCGCCGCCGGTTCAATGCCGGCGCGGACGCCCATACAGATCGCGCAATTCATCTTTAGCCGCCTCCAGAATACGCCGCCTTTTGGCCGGCAGGCGATGCCCTGCACGATTGATAAAGAACGTCAGCATCGACATTGCGGAGCGATAGGGATCAGCCTTGCGCCGCTTACTGGACTCGGCAGCGGCCTTTAGTGAACAGGCAATAGCCTTAGGGTTATCAAGGCTAAATAGTCCTTCAGGCAGATCCAGGGCACGACTGCTTCGCGTCACCTGCTCAGACCAGTTGACTGTTTTGGCAGGACCCAAATTTCACCTCCTACCCTCAAAATCTACACTTGCTGATTATGCCAACTATATGGTGACCAAATCGCGCCCCAAAGGCAGCGCCAGGCGATGCATTAAACTTCCGGGTCACTGACCCTTAACTGGCGTAAAGCACCACTCAATGCCACCATTCCAAAGGCGACAAGGCTTAAGATACCGGCCCACATGAGCGTCGAGAACGGGGCCGCATATTCGCTCAGAACTCCCGCCGCCAGAGCACCCAGGGCAGCCGAGCCAAATAGAGCAAACTGGTAAATTGAGATAATCCGGCTGCGGTACTCCGCCGGAGCCAACAGTTGCACAATACTGCGCCCCAAACCGGCAGAGGCGGCCGCAACTGCTCCCCAGCACAGGCAAAGCAAGATCAGCCCCAGCTGGGTGGGGCCAAGGCTAATGGCGATCAACAGAGCCGCACTATAGAGCAGGCACATAAGAATCCCCCGCCCCGGTTCAGGCCCCTGTCCCCGGCGCAACATGGTTACAGTGGCGATCACCGTTCCCGCTACAAAAGCCAGTTGCAGGGTCGCGTAGTATCCGGCACCGCGGCCATACCCCTCCGCCAGTAGTGGCAATACCACCAGAAATACACCGATATGCACGAAGCCATTGAACGCCATCAGCGCAGTCAACTCGCGTAAGACCGGATGCCGCCAAGCCTGGGAGAGGCCATCAAGAATCAGAGTGTGAGGGCGCTTCTCTATCTCCGTCACGCGGGTTTCACCGTCGCGCAGGGACAGCAGGGAGAGTGCTGCCAGTAATAGCACCCCTACCTGAACAACTAATAAGGGCTGTAAACCCCACTGATCAAATCGGCTCGCCAGCAACATACCTGCCGCCTGTCCACCATATTGGGCCAACATCATCCAGGTAACGGTTTTCTGAACGCGGCTTTCTGATGCCCTGCCCTGCTCATTGCGCGCGCTACGCTGTACCAAGTTATCCCGTGAAGGCTGCAGGAACGCGCTGCAAATACCCAGGCAAACGCCATAGATCATCAATACTGGCAGTGTGACCACGTTTAACGAGTAGTAGAGCAACAGCCCACCGTGGCACAGGGCAAGCCCCAGGCAGGCCAGTGTGGCCACCAGTGCCGGATCGCGTCGGTCAGCCAGGGCGCCACCAAACAACAGGAATATCAGGTTGGGAAGCAATACCGACGCTTGCACCCAGCCCAACTGCAGTGCTGGCAAATCCACAATAGTCAGTGCTATCCAAGGCAGTAAAATGACCTGCAACCCAGTTGCCAGCGATGTTCCGCTGTAACCCAGTAGAAACTTCTGCAACCGGGCCGGCATTTTGCGTGAGAGGTTAGTCAAGTTTCAGCTCCCCACCAGTTCCCGCTTGTGGGCAGGACTGACAGCTGACGCTAATCGCCAACGCAGCAGCTGACGCAGCTCACTCAAAGCCGCACTCTCACCGGCATAAGCCGCTCGCTCAAAAGCATCGGTAACCCGTTGTGCCAGGGTTGCCAAACGCGGCTTTTGCGCGGCGATACGCTCCGCATAATCCTGCGGCGTCTCTCCAGCATCGCGTTTTACCCCTGCGCGCGCCATGCGACGACAAAACTTGCGGTATAGCCGCTCCGCCGGTGGCAACTTGCGTCTGCGACCGCTGTACCAGATCCACGCCAATACGCCCAGCAATGCCAGTACAGTTGGTAAAGCAAACAACAGCGCCATTCGCAGTGGCGACACATCACCCAGCAAACGCTGCAAAGTATCGCGCTGCCTTTCACTATCGAAGCTCACTACCGTCTGGTACCAACGGTAGTTGATCATGTCCCATTGCAGTCGAAGTTTTACCAGTACATCAATACGGTGCAGGGGCAGCAGCGAGTCCTGCATAAACTCCTCTCCAGCTGCACTCTCCAGTCCATCGCGCACCCGCTCAGGCGCTACTGCCGCAGTGGGGTCCACCCGCTGCCAGCCACGCCCATCCAGCCAGATCTCCGCCCACGCGTGGGCATCGTACTCTCGAACCAACAGATATTGCTCACCCCTTACCCACTCACCACCCTGATAACCGGCGACAACCCGTGCAGGTACACCTGCAGCGCGCATTGCGAACACATAACTGCCAGCAAAATGCTCACAAAAGCCCTGTTTACTGCCAAACAGGAATTCATCAACACTATCAACACCCAGAGCCGGGGGCCTCAATGTATAAGTAAATTCGCGGTTGTAACGAGCTAACAGCTGCGTGGAAATTTCCTCTGCACCCAACCCCCTGCGACGCAAGTTCTCCACCCACTTACGGGTGCGCTCGTTACCCTCTACAGGCAACTGCAAATTGCGACGGCGTTCGGCGGTGCTAAGAGGAGCCTGCACACTATCGGTATCCCTCGGCCAGGAGCGCA
The DNA here is from genome assembly GCF_000380565.1 of Microbulbifer variabilis ATCC 700307. Taxonomy (GTDB): domain Bacteria; phylum Pseudomonadota; class Gammaproteobacteria; order Pseudomonadales; family Cellvibrionaceae; genus Microbulbifer; species Microbulbifer variabilis. The sequence continues at coordinate 161,752 of NZ_AQYJ01000021.1, read as the reverse complement.
CTTCATAGGCAAAGCGACTGTAAACAGGAGTCCGTTTAACCAGCCGGTCATCCTCGGTCTCCCCCACTTCGGTGCTATCGGAAACCGGGCGCGCCAGGGCAAACAACCACGGGGTCCGGCTTGCCTCCTGAATCACTTGATAACGGTAACGTGGCCCCACCTGAGGCAGCGGCCGCTCACCACTCCTCCAGTAAACGCGCCCACCATTGCGCGGATCGACACCAAAGCCCTGACGCCAGGTGCGCCCATCAAACTCGGAATACACCAAACCGCGCCAATAGCGCTGCTCTGGCGGCGGTATGGGTCCATCGAATGAGATCCGCAGTGCCGGCTTATCGGATTTCGATAGGCGGGTAAAGTCGCCCGGAGCCATGGAATCGCTGACCCCAGTGCGCCCGGCAGATGTGTCCTGGGGTACTGACCACAAGGGCCCCAGACGCGGCATCACCACAAACAGCAGCAGCATTAGCGGCGTAGCCTGGGCCAGCAGTCGCAGGGAAAGCCCCAGGGCCCGACGCGGGCGAGCACTAAAGCTACCCATTTGAGCAGCTAGGGCTGCAGTGATCACAACAACACTGAGCAAACCGTAAAGAGCGTAGGGAATAGTCTGCTCTCGCACAAAAAGAGTGGCGGCGACGAAATAAGCCAATAACAGGCTGACAAAGGCGTCACGGCGGCTCACCAGCTCCAGGTTTTTCAGGGTGAATGACACGGTCAGCAGTGCAACCATCGGCTCCAGCGCAAACCAGCGCCGGTAGGACATAGCCAACCCGGCTATTATCAGAAAAATCACCAGAAGCTTCAGAGTACGGCCAGGCAGGTCTCGACGACCTCGAAAAACTTCTAGGCGCCAATAGACAGCGAAGGCCCAAGCAAAGGGCACCCAAAGCGGCAGCTGGGTAAACTGGGGTAAAAGAGCAACAAACTGTGCAGCGAAGATCCACAGTAAGCTCTCGCGGGGCAGCAAATCCTGGGTGGTGGCCATTAACTACCCCACTTCGGAAACAGGGCCAGAGCCTGCAGCACTTCCCGCTGGTGGCTCGGCCCCAGGGAAGGCTCGATAGCGACACTGGGCAAGCGCAGCCCATAAGCAATGCCTTGTTTCTCTGCTTGCAGGCACCAGTAACACAAGTTGCTCAAACGGGTTTCCACATCGCGCCCATCGAGCAGTGCCCAATCGAGCCAGAGGCGCACATCAGTGCGGCACTCATAATCCTTGCTGTAAAGATCACGCCCCGCGGCATATTGTTTCCAGGCCACGTGCCGCAGGGAATCGCCGGGCTGATAAGCTTTAAGGGCACTGAAATCATCACCCCCATGGCGCACCTCACCGAAATCTCCCTCTGTTTGTACGCCCCCAAAAGGAAGAGGACCAGCAGATATCGGTCGGGGGTATACCAGGAACTCCACATCTAGGTCGATACGACTCCAACAGCGAAATAAACCGAGGGGGAAGCGGCTTTCAATTCGCAGACGCGGGGCCTGTACACGGCCGCGCTCCACCACAGGCATGGAAATGCGAATATCCTCGCTAGCCTGCGCACAAAGATCCAAGTAAGCACCTTCTTCGGGAGGCCAGCACAGTCGTATCCACTCCCTTTCGCGCTTATCCTCACGGCTTATATTGATTTGCGCTTCAGCAAAGTCGCCAGCAAAAGCCGGGCTTGTGCCAAGCAACTGCAGGCGCAAGCCAGTCAAGTTGGCGAAGGTATGCACTGGCAAAACTACAAATACACTGACAAGCAGGAAAGTCAGGGCAAATACCAGGTTATTTTCGTAATTAGTACCCAGTAACCACAGCAGCATAATCACCAGAAGAAACCCTAGCCCCGCACGGGTGGGCAAGATAAAAAGACGACTGTGATTGAGGGTGATACTGCGGGAGCGCGGCGCACGGCGACTGAGCCAGCGCTGCATGGCGCCACGCAAGGGGTCTGTAAGAAAACGAGCCGGGTTGCGTAAAACACTCATTCATTCAAGCCGCGATAATATCCACTTGGCGTACCAGCCGCTCCACCAACTGATCGCCATTGCCACCCTCGCCCTGCAATCGGTGCCCCGCCACAGAGGGCAATACGGCTTGGATATCCTCAGGTAACACATGGCCGCGATTGTGAAGAAGCGCCCAGGCCTTAGCCGCTCGCAACAACGCCAGTGCACCACGGGGCGACAAACCGACCGCGCAATCCGGGCTCTGTCGTGTATGCAGTACAAGCCGTTCAAGGTAATTCAATAAACTGTCGGAAGTTTTTACCTGGCCCACTAGGCTCTGCATCTTTCTCAGGGTTGCGAGATCGATACGCGGCTTTAATTTAGCAAGCTGTTGGCGCGGATCGGTGCCCAAATACAGGGCTCGCTCGGCCTCTCTGGTCGGATAACCAAGACTGATGCGCATCAGGAAGCGGTCCAGCTGGGATTCCGGTAAAGCGAAAGTGCCAGACTGTTGCAGTGGATTCTGGGTAGCAATTACAAAAAATGGTTGTGGCAATAACCTGGTCTCGCCATCCACACTGACTTGGCACTCTTCCATCGCCTCAAGCAGCGCACTCTGGGTTTTTGGCGAAGAACGGTTGATCTCATCTGCCAAAAGAACCTGGCTAAAAACCGGGCCCTCGTGAAAATGGAACTGACCCGATTCCCTGTCAAAAATGGAAACGCCAAGTATATCCGCCGGCAACATATCACTGGTGAATTGCACCCGCTTGTAGGAAAGCCCCAACACCTGAGCCAGGGCGTGGGCCAGGGTGGTCTTACCCATGCCGGGTAAATCCTCAATCAACAGGTGCCCTTTTGACAAAAGGCAGGCCAAAGCCAACTTTACCTGACGCTCTTTACCCAGCAGAACACTGCCGATATCGGAAACTATGGCGGAAACTATTTTTTGCACGGCAAATCCATTACTGCTCTGTTTTTTTCAGGCCTCGGACACGGCCTCAACCTCAATATGGGTAGCACTCACCGGCAGCTTTTTGCTGCAAATAAGCTGGCTACCCCGTATTAATCATAGGTAGAAAGGGGCACTGCCAAAAAGTGCAACCTACAGCTGGGACAAGCCCCGCATTAGGTCACGCTTGAGATCTTCCACATTTTCAAGCCCCACAGAAATGCGAATCAGGTTTTCGGTGATACCCGCACGGGCCTTGTCTTCATCGCTCAGGCGTCCGTGGGTGGTGGTGGCCGGATGCACGATCGTGCTCTTGGCATCACCGAGATTGGCTGTACAAGACAGGATTTTGCAACTGTCGATCACCTTCCAAGCCTGTTCCCTGCCACCGCGCACAGTGAAACTCAGCACGGCGCCGAAGGCATCCTGTTGCTCCCGAGCCAACCGGTGCTGGGGGTGCTTTGGCAAACCGGTGTAGTTGACTCTCTCCACCATCTCCTGCTCATCCAACCACCAGGCCAAATCGAGTGCATTAGTACAGTGGGCCTGCATCCTCAGCTTCAGCGTCTCCAAGCCCTTAAGGAATACCCAGGCATTGAAAGGGCTCATGCTGGGGCCAGCTGTGCGCAAAAATACCACCAACTCATCCATAATTTCCTTGCGCCCAACTGCGACGCCGCCAAGGGCACGCCCCTGGCCATCAAGGAATTTTGTCGCGGAGTGCACAACGATATCAGCGCCCAGCGACAACGGACGCTGTAGTGCCGGGGTACAGAAACAGTTATCCACCACCAGCAGAGCACCGGCACTATGTGCCACTTCCGCCAGGGCGCGAATATCTGCCACCTCGCACAGGGGGTTGGAAGGAGTCTCCATGAATAACAGCTTGGTAGAGCCGTCCACCGCCTGCTTCCAGGCATCCATATCAGTGAGATCCACGTAGCTTACGCGCACACCGAACTTTTCCATATAGCGCCCAAACAGTGCGGTAGTAGTACCAAATACGCTGCGGGAACAAATTACCCGATCACCACTTTGCAGCAAAGCCATGCAAATACTGAGGATCGCGGCCATACCACTGGAAGTCGCCACAGCTGCCTCACCGCCCTCTAGCGCGGCAATACGCTCTTCAAACATACGCACAGTGGGGTTGGTATAGCGGGAATAAACGTTACCGGAACTCTCGCCGGCAAAACGTGCGGCGGCTTCCGCAGCGGAGGGGAAAACGTAACTGGAGGTAAGATAGAGGGCCTCAGAGTGCTCGCCTTCCGGCGAACGGACCTGCCCGGCACGCACGGCCAGGGTTTCCAGAGCGTAACCGTCGTCTTCAAACATATACCGCTTCCTGGTCAGTATTTTTTGGAAGCGGTCATCTTAACCGAAACGGCCGTGCATGGCGCCCTCTTCTGCCGTGAAGAGGACGCTGGTCCAGAGGTCAATTACAAGGCGCTGGTATTGGCCTTCTTGCGCTTGGCATCGTCATTACGTGCCACATGCTGGTTATTGAGGTACTCCTCATCCACATCGCCAGTTACATAGTTTCCATCGAATACAGAGCAATCGAACTGCTCAATTTTCTGCTTGCCGCCACTGGAACTCACTACCAGGTCTTCCAGATCCTGGTAAACCAACCAATCTGCACCGATCTCCTGGCAGATCTCCTCAGTGGTGCGATCGTGGGCCACCAATTCATTGGCTGATGGCATATCAATACCGTACACATTCGGATATTTCACCGCAGGCGCTGCACTGGCGAAATACACTTTCGCAGCACCGGCATCACGGGCCATCTGGATAATCTGTTTACAGGTGGTACCGCGTACAATGGAGTCATCCACCAGCAGTACATTTTTGCCGCGGAATTCCAGCTCAATCGCGTTCAGCTTCTGGCGCACAGACTTCTTGCGCTGCTTCTGTCCCGGCATAATAAAGGTACGGCCGATATAGCGGTTTTTTACCATACCCTCGCGGAATTTAACCCCCAATCGGTGCGCCACAGTCTGGCCGGCAGTACGGGCGGAATCGGGAATTGGAATCACCACGTCGATATCGTGATCCGGACGCAGGCGCAGAATTTTATCTGCCAGGTGCTCACCCTGACGCAGACGCGCTTTGTGCACAGATACGCCGTCCATAATGGAATCCGGGCGGGCGAAATACACATGCTCGAAAATACAGGGGGTCAGGGACGGGTTTTCCGCACACTGCTCGGAATGCACGGTACCATCCAGCTCAATATACAGTGCCTCACCAGGAGCCACATCCCGCACCAGGGTATAACCCAGTACATCCAGGGCCACAGACTCAGAAGCCACCATATATTCGGTGCCCTTCTCGGTCTCGCGTTTGCCGTAAACCAGTGGGCGAATTCCATTTGGATCGCGGAAAGCGACGATACCGTAGCCAACAATCAAGGCCACACAGGCATAAGCGCCACGCACACGTTTGTGTACTGCACGCATAGCGGTAAAGATGTCTTCTGCCTTGGGCTGCAACTTGTGCTGCTTGTGCAGCTCATGGGCAAACACATTCAACAATACTTCCGAGTCGGAATCAGTGTTGATATGACGCAGGTCCTGCTGGAAGATTTCGTCCATTACCTTGCGTACATTGGTGAGGTTGCCATTGTGAGCCATGGCAATGCCGTAAGGGGAGTTCACATAGAACGGTTGCGCCAGGGCGGGGCCGGAGCCTCCCGCAGTAGGGTAGCGCACATGGCCAATACCAAAATTACCTTTCAGGCGTTCCATATGGCGCGCACGGAATACATCGCGCACCAGGCCATTGGCCCTTTGCTGGTTCAGGCGATCATCGTCACAGGTTACGATGCCTGCGGCATCCTGCCCCCTGTGTTGCAATAGAGTGAGTCCATCATAGAGCTGTAGATTGACATCACTCTTACCGACGATACCGACGATACCACACATATATTTGACCCTATTGATCGAAAAGGCGGTGCTAGCGCCCGATTAAAATAACTCTACAAAAAAGTCCTTCACGGACTTGGCCAGCTCCCGCGCACTGCCCTCAAACTCGAGGAAATGGGGAATCAATACCGACTCACTCCACCAGCTGTCCTGCTCCACCGGCACCAGTGCCGGAGCCAGAATCAAAAGTGCCATCACCACAATTGCTCCCCGCACCAAGCCAAACACCATACCCAGCACACGGTCAGTGCCGGATAAACCGGTGGCCTCAACAAAAGCGGAAAGCATCATATTCAGGACAGCCCCGGCCAGGAGAGTGCCAAAGAACAGGATGGCAAAAGCGGCAATCACCTGAAGGGAAGGAGTATCGACGAGATTTGAAAGCAGAGGCGCAAGCTGGTCGCGAAACATCATTGCGACAATAAAGGCAGCGATCCAGGTGAGCAGTGACAGGGTCTCACGCACAAAACCCCGGCTAAGGCCGAAGAGTGTGGAAATACCCACAATAGCCAGGATGGTCCAGTCAGCCCAATTCATTCAACCCTACCTGCGTGGCGGCTGCTGCCGCGAAGAGCGCGCATTCTAACTTAAGGGGCTAGGCGCGTGAAGCCGTAGGCCAACCGATTGGAATTTAATACCCAGAGAACAAGTATTCGTGGAAGATTGACGGTCCAGCTGTGAATTTCTGCCGAATAAAAGTGCATTGGAAGTCAAGGGTCACCGGTGGCAACAACGTCCACCGGGCCATTAAAAAGGGATTACAAATAGCAATTGCTGTTACGCTTTGAAGCGCAGTACCAAGGTTTGGGCTTCCAGCAGGGCGTCCAGCTTCGATTTCAGAGCCTGGGCTTCCGCTTTCTCCACGTTAGGTCCCACAAAGACCCTCACATAACGCCCCTTATCAGTTTCAACCGCCCGAGTATAAGCGCGATACCCCTCATCCATAAGACGCATACGCAGCTGATCCGCACGGGAGGCATCACGATAAGAGGCCACTTGCACTACCCAAGCCACAGGCAGACCCTGAGTATCCACTAAGGCGGAAGACCCTTTTTGTGGGGCTGAGCGGACGGGGATATCAGGCACAGTATTATCGTCGGGTACCCCACCGACCGTTGCCGTAGTCTCTTCAGTCACAGTTGCCGCCTTGGGATTGGAAAACTGCTCAGGTACTTCCGGCTGGAAAGCCTCTCCTGGCGCCGGGGCTGGTGCCACATTGGCAACAGGCTCAGGCTTGGCAATCTCAATAGGCCGTATATCCGGTTCCGCTGGAATCTGGCTCACCTCACTGATGTAGCCTGACGACTCCCGGTCCAGCAGACTGGGCAGGAAAATGACAGCGAGCGCAGCCAACACCAGCGCACCGACGATACGCTGCTTGAAGCCATCGTTCAGCCGTCCCCTAAGGGGAGACTTATCCTCGCAATTCTCCATTATCCTCATCTCGCATCTGCTGCAGAACTTCCGCCACAGTAAAGAAGGATCCAAATACAAGCAACCTGTCCTGTGGACCGGTGGTCGCTAACAGCTGCTGTAAACCATCGGCGACATTTGGACAGCGGGCATCCACTTTAGTTACTTCAACACCCGCACCAGCAAGGCCACTGAGCAGTGCATCCGCTCCCGCAGCACGATCATTTCCGGGCAAAAGCGCTGGGTGCCAGTGGTTCACCTGGTTGCTCAGGGGGGCAAACAGCCCAATGAGATCCTTATCCGCCATAACCGCTACCAGGGCGTGGGTCTCTCCCGATACTGGGTTCGCATCCAACCAGCGGGCCAAATGCTCAGCCGCAGCGGGGTTATGCCCGACATCCAGTAACAGATTGCGATTGTGCCATAACAGCTGCTGGCATCGGCCCGGTAAGGTTATTTTTGCCAGGGCGCTCTCTACACCCTCCTCCGGCAGAACACCCAGTAGCACCAGTGCAGTTATTGCTGCAGCAATACTCGGGCGCGGCAGACTGATCGGCGGTATTGTCAGCTGCAGTTCGCCAAACTGGTATTTCTCTTCACCTTCACTTTGAGTAACAGAGAAATCCCGTCCAATAAAATAGCTCGAATTTGCCTGTTTTTCTGCCGCAGACAACACGGATTGCGGAGGATTCTTATCTGCACAGACAAACGGGGCTCCCGGTCTCAGGACACCCGCTTTCTCCCGGCCGATCACTTCCCTATCGCTTCCCAACCAATCCTCATGATCAATGGCCACGCTGGTGATAATTGCCAAATCCGCATCCACCAGGTTAACCGCATCCAGGCGCCCCCCAAGGCCGACCTCCAATAGTGCAAACTCAACCCCAGCGCGCTGGTACAGCCAGAGCGCCGCAAGGGTCGAGAACTCAAAATAAGTCAGGCTTATTTCACCGCGAGCAGTCTCCACCGCCTCAAAAGCGCGGACCAATTCCAGATCAGATACCTCGACACCATTGATCCGCACCCGCTCATTAAAACGCAGCAAATGTGGGGAACTATAGGCACCAACGGAATGGCCGGCAGCACACAGAAGGGCTTCCATTGTCGCCACGCAGGAGCCCTTTCCATTGGTGCCTGCCACCGTAATTACCGTAGGTGCCGGCTTTTGCACACCGAGGGTAGCGGCCACACTGGAAACCCGTTCCAGGCCAAGCTCAATTTCAGTTGGGTGCAACTGCTCAAGGCGGGAGAGCCAATCTTGCAATGAAGACATAGTTGGATAAATCACTGGTAGGAATTGGGCAGCCAGATTGTATTGTAACCGGCTGCCGATACGGGGGATGGAATATCAGTTACCGCTCAGTTTGCCCAGCAGGCGCGATACTGTAGAGCGCATATCCCTGCGCGGGATGATCATATCAATCGCCCCGTGCTCCAGCAGGAATTCACTGCGCTGGAAACCTTTGGGTAGTTTTTGGCGAATGGTCTGCTCGATAATATTGGGGCCGGCAAAACCAGCACGGGCACCGGGTTCAGCCGCATTGATATCGCCAAGCAAGGCCAGGGAAGCCGATACACCACCGTAAACGGGGTCAGTCATGATCGAGATATAGGGCACCCCGGCCATCTTCATTTTTTCCAGCACTGCCGAGGTCTTGGCCATCTGCATCAGGGAGATCAAGGCTTCCTGCATACGAGCTCCTCCAGTAGCGGAGAAACACACCAGGGGGATGCGCTGTTCCAGGGCGCGCTGGGCTGCACGGGTGAAGCGCTCACCCACAACATAACCCATGGAACCGCCGTGGAAAGCAAACTCAAATGCCACCGCCACCAGGGGCTCCCCCCTCAAAGTGCCTTGCATGGCAATAAGGGCATCTTTTTCACCGGTGGATTTTTGCGCCTGCAGCAAGCGGTCTTTATATTTTTTTACATCCTTGAACTTGAGGCGATCGACCGGTAATACATCGGTGGCCAGCTCTTCACGCCCCTCTTCATCCAGAAAAATATCCAGCCGTCGACGTGCACCAATCCTAATATGGTGGTCGCACTTAGGGCACACATCCAGGTTGCGCTCCAGCTCCGGGCGGTAAAGCATGGCGTCGCACTTGACGCACTTCTTCCAGACGCCTTCCGGAACCTTGCTGCTACCTGCGCGGCGCTCGGTGCGAATCACCGCGGGAACTATTTTTTCTAACCAGCTCATCTCGTTTCCAAATCCGGATACTTTCAATAGGCCGGCTCATTTTACCGACCAGTGAGTTTCAGGCTACGAATTAAAACACTAAGCAGAATTACAAACCCGGCCAGATCAGCCGCTATTTTTGGCTTTCTGGCCAGCCCTGTAACGGAACACCAAGCTAGATTAGCGGTCGAGAGCCTCGCGCATCTCACTGACAATTGCGCCAACCCTCTCCTTTGCTGCCACCAGATCTGCCGCCTCATTCACCGCCGTCACCAGGACACTCCCCACTACAGCGCCATCTCCGTGGGCACTTACTGAGCGTGCCGAGGCCCCGTCTTTAATACCGAAGCCTACACATAGTGGCAGGTCGGTGAAGCGGCGGATATGCTCGAGGTTGTCGCGCACTGAATCCAGATCCAGATGGCCTGCACCTGTTACCCCCTTCAGGGATACATAGTAAACAAAGCCACTCGCCAGGCCGGTAATCTCGCGAATACGCTCCTCAGTAGTGGTGGGGGTCAGCAGGAAGATATTGCGCAAGTTGCGCTCTGCCAACAAGCTATTGAGTGGACCTGCCTCTTCCGCAGGCAGATCCACTGTAAGCGCCCCATCAACACCGGCATCAAGCGCTGCATCGGCAAACTCCCGCTCCCCCATACGCTGGATCGGGTTGGCATAGCCCATCAGGATTACTGGCGTTTCCTCATCGACCTGACGGAATTCACGCACCGTGGCCAGGCACTTGCGCAGGGAGGCACCACTGGCCAACGCGCGCTCATGTCCCTTCTGGATTACCGGACCCTCAGCCATAGGATCTGAAAAAGGCACCCCCAATTCAATCATGTCGGCACCGCTGGCTACCAACTGGTGCATTAGCGGTACCGTATTCTCCAGGCCACCATCACCGGCGACAATATAAGTTACCAGGGCTTTACGACCCTCGCCGCGCAATCTGGAAAAGCGGCGGTCAATTCTGTTTTGTTCTGTCACTGTGTATTCCCTGAGCTACTCCTGGCTATCACCAGCTCACTTGGTCTGTATTCTCTGCCACCTGCCCGCCTCAACAAGCCGGCGCCAATCAGTTAAACCTCAATGTCATCAATAGCGGCAACGGTAAAAATATCCTTGTCCCCACGACCAGAAAGGTTCACAACAATATTCTGTTCCGGCTGCATGCTGGCAGCCAATTTCATCGCGTATGCAACAGCGTGGCTGGACTCCAGGGCCGGCAGAATACCTTCGGTTCGGGTAAGGCGACGGAAGGCATCGAGCGCCTCTTTGTCATCAGCAGTGACGTACTCTACGCGGCCAATATCTTTAAGCCAGGCGTGTTCGGGTCCAACACCCGGATAATCGAGGCCTGCAGAAACAGAGTGAGTCTCGATAATCTGGCCATCCTCATCTTCCATCAAGTACGTGCGGTTGCCGTGTAGGACACCGGGGATACCATCGTTGAGCGGCGCCGCATGCTTACCGGAAGCCAGGCCCTCACCACCGGCCTCCACACCAAACATCTTCACATCGGCATCATTCAGGAAGGGGTGGAACAGGCCTATGGCATTGGAGCCCCCACCCACACAGGCCACCAGTGCGTCGGGCAGCTGGCCAAAATGCTCGAGGCTCTGGCGACGCGCTTCACGCCCAATAATGGAATTGAAGTCCCGCACCAATTGCGGATACGGATGGGGGCCGGCAACAGTTCCAATAATGTAGAAAGTGTTATCGACATTAGTAACCCAATCACGCATCGCTTCATTCATGGCGTCTTTGAGGGTTTTGGAGCCGGATTCCACCGGTACTACTTCAGCACCCAGGAGTTTCATACGGTAAACATTGGGAGACTGACGTTTAACATCTTCCGCCCCCATATAAACCGTGCACTGTAATCCCAGACGTGCGGCCACCGTTGCAGAAGCTACACCGTGCTGACCCGCACCGGTCTCTGCAATAACCCGGGTTTTTCCGCTGTGCTTGGCCAATAGTGCCTGGCCTACGGTATTGTTTACCTTGTGAGCCCCGGTGTGGTTGAGATCCTCGCGCTTAAGCCAGATACGCGCTCCACCGGCCTGCTCTGTCAGGCGCTCAGCTAGATACAGGGGCGATGGCCGTCCGACATAGTGCGCAAGATCGTAGTCAAAAGCAGCGACAAACTCCGGATCATCTTTCAAGCGGCTATACATCGCCTGCAGTTCATCCAGTGCGCTGATCAGTGTCTCCGATACAAAGCGACCGCCGTACGGACCAAAATGCCCGCTGGCATCCGGAAAGGTGGAAAAATCAATAGCACCTGGCTTAGTCACACTCATACTCCGTCGATCACAAAAATTTCTTCTGTCTATTTACCTACTGATTAAAGCGCTACTCCTAACCACTTTAAACATTACCGGTCATTACTGTTGTAGATACTCCGCTCTACTTTTATTTACCGGCCAACACCGGTGGGCGACACCTCAATGTGCCACCTATTTTTACTCTGCGGTACCGAGCTGACTACCCTTCGCCGCACGAATAAAGGCAGCTACTTTTTGCGGGTTTTTTTTACCCGGTGACTGTTCCACACCTCCGCTGACATCCACGCCTTGCGGGTGCGCAGCTTTGATGGCACTGGCGACATTATCCGGGTTCAACCCCCCGGCCAGAACTATGGGTCTGGAGCTACTTTGAGGCACCCTATCCCAGTCAAAGGTCTCTCCAGTACCACCGGGAACCCCTGGGCGATAGGCGTCCAGTAGGAAACCACGCGACTTAGGGTGTTCCTCCATTGCAGCAATGGTATCCAACCCCTCTTTCATTCGGAGGGCCTTTATATAGGGCCGGCGGAACTGTTCACAGTAACGGGCTCCCTCCTCACCATGGAACTGCAGGAGGTTAAGAGGCACGAGCTCCAGTGCCTGATCCACCTCACCCTGTGCAGCATTCACAAAGAGCCCTGTTAAGGTAACAAAGGGAGGAACTACAGCGGCGATAGCGGCAGCAGCCTTGGGATCGATATAGCGGGGGCTCGCCTTGTAGAACACCAGTCCCAGCGCATCAGCGCCAGCATCAACAGCCATAAGGGCATCTTCAGCACGGGTGATGCCACAAATCTTCACTTGCATTGCTAAACCTGAAGCCAGCCGACCGACCAGCAAAAACGAGGGAATTCCCGATACTAGCAGATTGGTGCAAGGTGTGAAACGCGTGCCACCCTAACCTATAAGGCCATTCTGACTACTACTCAACTATTCCAGTCATACAACCGGTAACTCTCCCAGAGACAAAGGCACCAGAAGTGGCCCAGGCTCACACTGGGGTAGTTGGAACTCCCGCGGGTATTGCACATCCACCAAATAAAGGCCAAATGGCGGTGCTGTAACCCCTCCTGCCGAGCGGTCGCGCTGGTCCAGCACCTCTTTTACCCATATCGGTGCCCGCTCTCCGCGCCCCACAGCCATTAGTACCCCAGTTATATTGCGCACCATATGATGCAGGAAGGCATTGGCACTTACTTCCAGAACGATCAGCTGCCCTACACGAGCAACGTCCAGGCGGGTAATTTCTCTAACCGGGCTCTTGGCTTGGCACTGGGAGGCCCGAAAGCTGGTAAAATCATGGCGGCCAATCAGGTAGTTTGCCCCCTCGCGCATAGCACCGAGATCCAGGGAGTGCTGGGTCCAGGTAACTTCCGCTGCGCTGTGGGCAGAACGAGTCGGCGCGCTGTGGATCAAATAGCGGTAACTGCGCGCATGGGCGGAGAAACGTGCATGGAATTGCGGGAGCATTTTGCGACACCAGCGCACACGCACAGAGTCTGGCAGCTTGGTATTCACTCCCTGTATCCAGGCCCGTTCTGGGCGCTGGGCGTGAGTATCAAAGTGAATTACCTGATTGGTGGCGTGAACGCCCGCGTCAGTACGCCCAGCACAGACCAGCGTTATGGGCTCTGCAGCGATAATGGACAAAGCCCGCTCAAGGTGAGCCTGCACTGTCTCCGCAGCTGATTTTTGCTTCTGAAAACCGTGCAATCGCGCACCGCAATACTCAACCCCCAGAGCGAATCTACGCAGCCCATCCGGCAACCGCTCACCCGCTGGAACCTCTCCATTGGTTTTATAAATGTACTCGCGTTCTCTGGCCTGCATCATATTGAAAAACCACTCTTTGCCCCTCCCGATATCAGAGCGACAGCAATATCAATCAGATTAATGCCCCTAACGGACAGGAAAATAATGCTCCAGCCCAATAAAAAAACCTCGCAGCCTGTGCGAGGTTTCCTAAGGCGAAATACCAAGAAAATTTACACCATACGCTCCAGCATTTCCTCAGCGCGATTCCTATGCTCACCGCCTCCATCCTGGGCCACTTCCTTGAGGATATCCTTGGCGCCCTCTTTATCCCCCATATCCAGGTAAGCCTGGGCCAATTCCAGCTTGGTACCCATCTCGTCGCCGCCTTCGAGCAGGCTCAATTCCGAGTTGAGGTCACTTTCCAGGTTGAAATCCAAGTCGGCAAACTCAGACTCTCCTCCAGATTGCTCTTTTTCAGCCATAGCCTCAAGCTGCCCAGGCTCATCGGCTATAGCCCCCTCGCCAAGATCCGCGCCAGTCTCAAGAGTAAGGTCGCCATCAGTAGACTCATCAATCAGGGCAAGCTCATCCTCTAGAGAGAACTCCTCCTCAATAGACTCCCCGCCCAGAGACAACTCCTCACCGGTTGCTTCCAACGAGGCCATATCCAGCTCAAGATCCGTCTCCAGAGACAAATCACCACTATTATCGAGTTCAGCCGATTCACTGGAAACCGCTTCAGCTTCCACTGCCAATTCATCAGGAGAGGAAAGATCCGCGGCAATATCATCGAGATCGATATTGTCGAGATCCAACTCGGAATCGAGCTCTCCACCAATCATTTCAAGCTCACCCTCAGAGAACTCCTCCAGGGACAAATCGGCTTCACCTGCGGGGCTCTGCAAGTCTGCGAGATCCATATCGATAGCATCAAGATCCAGGTCCTGATCCAATTCAGCAGCTGGCTCTTCAGCCTGAGGCTCCTCAATAATCGATTTTACCTCATCCTCACCATCCATCATGGAGAGGTCCAGCTCGAAGTCCAAGCCACCTATAGACCCGCCGGCCTTGGCTTCAGAGGCCTCGGCAGCCGCACTTTCAATGGCTGGCTCCGCACTGTCACTTTCAAGCTCCAGGGAGTCAAGGTCCAACTCAGCGCTATCGAAGGCATCTATCGCTAACTCATCCCCAGAGGCCTCCTTCACTGTTGGCTCACCAAGGTCACCAGCTTCTGAATTGAGATCGCCGAGGTCCAGCTCACCCAGATCCAGATCATCGAGGCTTAGATCATTATCTGCCTGCAATGGGGTTTCGCTATCAGCCAACTGCGCATCATTTTCCAGTGCGCCATTGAGATCAAGGTCATCCAGGTTGAATTCGCTTTCCAGGTCCGAAGCTGGGTCAGTACCAGAAACCGACTCATCAAAAGAGGTGTCCAGGTCGAGATCCAGGGACAACTCCTGTTCGGAATCGGCGCCGACAGGCTTTTCATCGCCCAGGGACAGATCCATGGTCAGATCATCGAGAAGCGACGTGTCACTGCTGAAATCATCAGCGGGGAGGGTTGACGGTTCAGCACTGGAAAAATCCTGGTCCAGGGCTGCACCGATATCATCCAACTGCGCCGCTTCCAGGGATTCACTGGAAAAATCCATTGACGGTGCTTCAAAATCCGGCGCCCCGGCAATGGTTTCGCGCAAACGCGCTGCGCGGTCAGCCACAGGGCCATCGCTAATACTGAGCAACTGCAGATAGTGCTCGTCAAATTTCTCTACATCCTGATGATGGGCATACACCTCCATCAGCATCAGGCGCGCATCCACCACTTGTGGGTCTTTTTCCAGGCCCTGTAACAGCTTGGCCTCAGCCTCTTCATACTGTCCCAGCGACAAATGAATTTCCGCCTCGGAAATAGGGTCATCGGTTCCCACATCCCCAAGATCGCCAAGGTCAAAAGTATCATCCGCCTCCATGCTTTCAACAGCGGCCAGGGTTTCATCCGGTTCCGCGTTTTCCATCGGAATCTCTATTGGCGCCCGCTCGGCAGCCATTTCCTGCTCCAGCTGCTGCTCGGCCTCTTGCTCAGCTTTACGGCGGCGCCAAGTAAAGAAGCCAAAAATACCGACCAGCAAGCCGGCAGCCCCAATACCGATGAACTGCATATTATCGCCGAGCCTCTCCATGAGAGTGGGCTCTGACTTGGTCTGGACCGAAACTACGCGATTGCGCGCTTCCGGCTCTACAGCAGCCGTTTCCACCTCAGGCTGCTCGGCTGTATCGAGAGATTCACCTTCACTCGCGGCAAGCATCTCTTCCTGCACGGTATCGATTTCTGCAGAGTCAATTTCACTGGGATCAAGCAGAGGATCAGACTGCTCTGCAGCTGCCTGTACCGCACGCATCTCTTCATTGGAGACATCGACCAGAGCCTCCATGGTGTCAATCTGTTCATCGAGCTCTGCGATGCGCTCGCGCAGCTCGGTGTTTTCCAGCTGCGATTTATCCAGTTCTTCCTCTGCCACTGTCAGGTCGCCATCCAGCGCTTCGCTGTCTTCTGCTCCACTGCCAGAACCGGAAGTAACGGATTCGTTATCACCTGGAGCGGCCAAGCTTACCCTCCCTTCAACAACATCATTGGCTACGGTCTCTTCGACCACAGCGCGGGCATCCAGGGGCGCAGCTGCAGCAATGTCTTCCGCACCTGTACGCTGGCGCCAGGAATCATTTTGCTGGGCAACCTCGGAGATCGCCTCGGTAAGGCTTAGGCTGCGCAGGTCATCAGCATTGGGCAAGCGCAGAACAGCGCCCTTTTTCAGCAGGTTGATATTGTCATTAATAAAGGCTTCAGGGTTCAGGCGCTGGATCGCCAGCATGGTCTGCTGCACTGAAAACTCGCGGCCAACGCGATTTTCCAAGGCGATCTCCCACAGAGTATCGGCGGAGGAAACCGGGCCATAAACCTGGCTGTTGCTGCCCGCGTCTTCCACAGAAGAAGCGCGTTGCGGCTGGCGCCGAACCGGCTCAGACTGCTGCGCCGTCGCAGGTTCACCAACCAACTCACTGTCCGGCTCAACCGTCGGCTGTTGAGCTGGCTGGAGGGGACGTTGAGCGGGACGCTGTACCGGAGTATCCCGACGGACTTGTTGGCGTTCACGTTCAGCAGCACGCACCGGTTGCTGGGCTGTGTTCGGCGAAAATGCCGGCAGATCCATCAACAGGGTATACTCGCGCAGCAGGCGGCCGCTGGGCCAGCGAGTCTCCACCAGGAAATTCAAGAAAGGCTCACGGATAGGCTCGCGGCTTGTTATGCGAATAACCGGCTTGGCACCCGAATAATCCACATCAAAGCGCAGTGAAGTGAGTAAATAGGCGCGCTCCACCCCGGCACGATTGAATTCATCCGGCCCCGCGAGGCGTACTTTAATCTCTGTGTCGTTCAGACCGCGCGTTTGCAGCAGTCCGATCTCCGCATTAAGTGGCTGATTAAGGGTGGAGTTGAGTTTGATCTCACCCAATCCGAGCGCTAGAGCCGCGTTGCTTCCCAGTGCACCGACTAGACCAACTGCAAGTGCCAGCTTACGCACACGCATATCCGATTCCCTTTATTGTTAGAATCTTCCCAGGGCTTCCGAAAAGCGCGCCTTCAGAAAATCCCCATTACTGAACGGTAATCGTTCGACTAATTGACCGCCTTTCAAGCGGCCACCAACTGTGGTGAATAATTCGCCACTCTCAGCCGGACCAAAGTTAAGATTACACCTTCACTATGGCCGCTAAGTATTAAATATCAGTAGTTTTTTAGCAACAAGTGAGCAATTTGTGCACAGTTCATTGCTACATCTTTTCGCAGGTTGTCTGATACTGCACAAAGATTTAGCTGACGCTTATTAAGTAGACTTTGGCGCAAGCGTCCGATGATTGTCACATCGCTGCCGACTGCGTTTTCTGCTGATGGCTGTTCCGCCAACTGCAGGCGAGCGCCATTGCCCAACAATGCGCGCGCATTTTCCAAATCAACATCTTCCAACAGGGAAACACCCAAGTTAGCCAGCTGACCGTGAAATACGGAAACCGTGCTGATGTTGGCGTCCACCGCAACATTCTCGCCAAGCAGGCGGCGCAAATCATGGATCAGGGTCAGCTCACTCACAGTGTGACCACTGGCGAGCAGCCCCTCGCTAGCGCTTAGCAAATTAAAAGCCAAGCGGTGGCCGATCGCCGGATCAATTTCTGCCTCCTGTCCACTAAACATACGCGCCGTCTGTGCGGCCATTGAATCAATCGCAGCCTTCCCCAGCGCAGATACCGGCTGGCTCAACTGAACTTCGATAGCCTGCAACTTATCCTTCAGGGGGGCCAAGGCCTCCGCGACCATGGCGGCACCAGCACAGGGTAGGGTAACTAGGCGACGATCTGCATTCGCCAGATCCCCACTGTTAAACATCGGGTGGATCAAAACAGCACTTTCATCGCCTCGGGTATTGGCAGCCGCATCCACTATCCAGGCATCATTTTGCTCGGCCGCAGCCATGGCGGCTTGAACAGCATCACCGGCGCTCAATAGGAGAACCACCTGCTGGTCATTAAAAGCGAATTTTTCCAGGGACTGCACAGGAATATTGCGGTTAGCAAACACCTGCGGGTCCACTTCCCGGTCTTCGGTCTCCAGCAAACTCAGCTGTTCAGCGGTAATAATTTCCCGCTCCTCCAGTATTTCCAGCAGAGGGGCAAAGGCGGCGTTATCGACACCGACGATGACCAGTTCGCGGGCGGCTTCGGACATGGCTATTCACTTCGTTGAAATTGGAAAGGAAAAAATGAGGGGCGATTATACCTGTGAGGGAAAATCGAAAAAGCCGCTATGACAACCAGTAGCGGCTTTTTACGCGATGGGGTTCACAGCTTGGCGAAAAGTCCTCCATTAATAGGCACAAAAAAGATTGCCATTTGAGGACTTATCCAGGGCCGTACCAATTAAAGCTTGCCGAGCAAAATCAGAAGTATGCGGCGGAGGGGCTCTGCAGCACCCCACAGCAGTTGGTCCCCCACAGTGAAAGCGTTCAAGTACTCAGGCCCCATACTCAACTTGCGCAGACGCCCCACCGGGATATCCAGTTTGCCAGTCACGGCAGTGGGAGTCAGCGACTGTAAAGTAGCCTCGCGATCATTGGGCACGACGCTGACCCATTCATTTGCCGCACCTATCAACTGATCAATATCTGCCATAGGCAGGTCTTTCTTCAGCTTCACAGTGAAAGCCTGACTGTGGCAGCGCATCGCACCAATACGCACACAGGTACCATCCACCGGAATTGGAGCAGTTGTCTGCAGGATTTTGTTCGCTTCAACCTGAGCTTTCCACTCTTCACGGCTTTGGCCATTTTCAAGCTGGGTATCAATCCATGGCAGAAGGCTGCCAGCCAGGGGGGCACCGAACTCGGCAGTGGGAAATTCAACCGACCGTATATCCGCAGCCACCTTGCGATCAATTTCCAGAATCGCGCTGGCGGGGTCGGCGAGCTCACCGCTAACACCGTCGCGAATAGCGCCCATCTGCCCAATGAGCTCCCGCATATTGCGGGCACCGGCACCACTGGCGGCCTGGTAGGTCATGGCTGTAACCCACTCCACCATACCGGCTTTAAACAAACCACCGAGAGCCATCAACATCAGGCTAACGGTGCAGTTGCCACCAATAAAATTCTTTTGCCCGGCTTCTATGGCGCGATCGATAACATCACGGTTAACCGGATCCAGAACGATTACGGCATCGTCCTGCATACGTAAACTCGAGGCGGCATCTATCCAGTAGCCATTCCAGCCTGCGTCACGAAGGCGGGAGAAAACCTCCTTTGTATAGTCACCACCCTGACAGCTGACAATCGCATCTAACTCTGCCAATGCATTGATATCGTAGGCATCGCCCAAAGGCGGCAGTTCACGGTCAATATCCGGTGCCTTTCCACCCGCATTGGAAGTGGAAAAAAAAACCGGTTCAACGATATGGGCAAAGTCATCCTCTGAGCGCATGCGCTCCAGTAATACCGAACCGACCATGCCGCGCCAGCCGATAAAACCAATTTTTTGCATTGCGATATCCTGTGTGTGATGTGATCAAAGTGCGCCGCCGGGAAAGCGGCGCGATAGTGAAATCGGGGATTAAAGTGCAGCGACGACGGCAGCCCCCATTTCTGCGGTGGTGACTTTCTGGCTGCCCTCAGTATAAATATCCGCGGTGCGCAACCCCTGCTCCAACACCTTGCTCACCGCGGCCTCAATGGCTTCTGCTGCCTCACTCATATTGAGGGAGTAACGCAGCATCATCGCAGCGGACAGAATCGTTGCCAATGGATTGGCAATACCCTGCCCTGCGATATCCGGCGCGGAACCGTGGCAGGGCTCATAAAGGCCAAAACCACTTTCATTCAAGGAGGCAGAAGGCAACATGCCAATGGAGCCCGTAAGCATGGCGGCGGCATCTGAGAGAATATCGCCGAACATATTACCGGTGACCATTACGTCGAACTGCTTGGGCGCACGCACCAATTGCATCGCAGCGTTGTCCACGTACATATGGGACAGTTCAACATCGGGGTACTCCGGTGCCAGACGATCCAATACCTCTCTCCAAAGTACAGTGACTTCGAGCACATTAGCCTTATCCACAGAGCAGAGTTTACCGCTGCGTTTTTGCGCCGCCTCGAAGGCACTGCGCGCAATACGCTCAATTTCCGACTCACTGTAGACATAGGTGTTAAAGCCCTGGCGTTCGCCATTTTCCAGAGTCTGGATACCCCGAGGCTCACCAAAGTAAATGCCGCCAGTCAGCTCACGTACAATCAAAATATCCAGCCCTGAAACCACCTCCGGTTTCAGGGAGGAAGCATCTGCTAATTGGGGGTAAAGAATTGCCGGGCGCAAATTGGCGTATAAGCCGAGGCCACTGCGGATTTTCAACAGGCCTTTCTCCGGACGAATTTCTCTCTCCAGGGTATCCCACTGGGGACCACCAACAGCACCGAGTAATACTGCATCACACTCGCCAGCAGCCTTGAGCACCTCATCGGTGAGGGGCTCACCATGGGCATCAATTGAGGAACCCCCAATCAGCCCCTGTTCAAAACTAAGCCCCAAATTAAATTTTCCAGACGCGACTTCCAGTACCGCCATCGCCTGCTCAACAATTTCCGGGCCAATGCCGTCGCCCGGCAAAATCATTACTTTCTTTGTCACAGGAATTTCCTTTAATTACTGAACCGCATCAAAAAGCCATGGGGCTTTTTCACGTCGCACCTCTTCATAAGCACGAATATCTTCTGAGTGCTCCAATGTCAGGCCGATGTGATCAAGGCCATTAAGCAAGCAGTGCTTGTGGAACGCATCTACCTCAAAGGGAATCACTTCACCGCAGGGTTTGCGCACATGCTGCTGCTCCAGATCAATGGTCAGTGAATATCCTTCCTGCCCATGAGTTTCTTCAAACAACTGATGTACTACCTCCTCCGGTAATACAATCGGCAACAGGCCGTTTTTAAAACAGTTATTGAAGAAGATATCGGCGAAACTGGGGGCGATAACTGCACGAAAACCGTGATCATCCAGCGCCCAAGGCGCATGCTCACGACTGGAACCACAACCGAAATTCTCGCGCGCAAGTAATACCGAACCACCCTGGTAACGCGGGAAATTTAGTGGGAAATCTGGATTAACAGGGCGGTTTGAGCAGTCCTGCCCAGGGAATCCCTCGTCCAGGTAGCGCAGTTCATCAAACAAATTGGGGCCAAACCCGGTGCGCTTGATGGACTTAAGAAATTGCTTGGGAATTATCAGGTCGGTGTCCACGTTGGCCCGGTCCATCGGCACCACAAGACCTTCATGTTGGGTAAACGCTTTCATCAGGCCATCTCCTCTTCCGCTCGCACCGTCGCCATTTCACGCACATCGACAAAGTGTCCCGCAATTGCTGCGGCTGCCGCCATACTGGGGCTCACCAAGTGGGTGCGCCCACCATAGCCCTGACGTCCTTCAAAGTTGCGATTAGAGGTTGAGGCACAGTGTTCACCAGCCCCCAACTTATCTGCATTCATAGCAAGGCACATAGAGCAGGAGGGCTCTCGCCACTCAAAGCCTGCCTGCTCAAAGATTGCATGTAACCCTTCCTGTTCCGCCTGAGCCTTCACCGCCTGAGAACCGGGTACAACCAATACCTGCTTGACGCTATCTGCTTTGTACCGGCCTTGGACCACTTCAGCAGCAGCGCGCAGATCTTCGATCCGGGAATTTGTACAGGAGCCGATAAATACCCGATCCAGGCGAATATCACTAATCTTTTGCCCGGCCTCAAGGCCCATATAGTCGAGAGCGCGCTCCATTCCAGTACGCTTGGTAGCATCACTTTCGGCAGAGGGATCTGGCACTTTGGCACTGATCGAGGCCACCATTTCCGGTGAAGTACCCCAACTCACCTGGGGTTCGATATCTTCACCGCGCAATTCCACCACCGCATCAAACTCGGCGTCATCATCGGAATGCAGGTGACTCCAGGCCTCAACCGCTCTGTCCCACTGCCCACCTTTTGGCGCGTAGGGTTTGCCTTTCACATAGTCGAGAGTGATCTGGTCAACCGAGACCATGCCGGCACGGGCACCGCCCTCAATCGCCATGTTACAAACGGTCATACGACCTTCCATGGACATGTTGCGGATAACCTCACCGCCGAACTCAATCGCATAGCCAGTGCCCCCGGCGGTGCCGATCTTACCGATAATCGCCAGCACCACATCTTTGGCGGTAACGCCTGGACGGAGTTCGCCGTCTACGCGCACCAGCATATTTTTCATCTTCTTCTGGGTCAGGCACTGGGTGGCCATGACATGCTCCACTTCAGAAGTGCCTATGCCGTGGGCCAGCGCGCCCAGAGCACCATGGGTAGAGGTGTGTGAGTCACCACATACCACGGTCATACCGGGCAGAGTCGCCCCGGTCTCAGGACCAATAACATGCACAATGCCCTGACCCGGTTCGTTAATGCCAAACTGCACCACATCGAAATCCCGGCAGTTCTCATCCAGAGTTTGTACCTGAATGCGGGAAATATCGTCACGGATACCGCTCACGCCTGCGGCGCGCTCCGTGCTCTCGGAAGGCACATTGTGATCCGGTGTCGCCACTAGGGAATCCTTGCGCCAGGGTCTGCGCCCTGCCAGTCGAAGGCCCTCAAATGCCTGTGGGGAAGTCACTTCGTGAATCAAGTGACGGTCGATGTAAATAAGCGCCGAGCCATCATCACTGGTCTTGACCAGATGGTCTTGCCACAGTTTGTCGTAGAGTGTTTGCCCTGCCACAGCCAGTCCTCTCAATTGTTTAGAGAACGAGTCTACCCAGCAGCAACAAATAACACCAATTTATATTTATTATCACAAGTATTCCATAATGGAATTCAAAGCTCATCCTGAAGTAGCATGTAAGCTGGGTCGCTTCATACACCGCCAACAATATTCCCGCAACCCATAAAACGAGGCTAAAAAATTTGGAAATTCAATGGCTTAAAGCATTTTTAGCAATTGCTGAGAGAGGCTCTGTCTCCGAGGGGGCGACTCAGCTTCACCTGACGCAGCCCGCGGTAAGCAAGCGCCTCGCCGCCCTCGAACAGCAACTTGGCGCGACATTATTCAACCGCATCGGCCGGCGTCTACAGCTGACTGATGCCGGCCGCGTGCTACTGCCCCGCGCCCGACATATTCTCAACGAAATCAGTGATGCAGAGCGGGAGTTACGCGCCCTCAGCAACTCGGTGAGCGGCAGCTTGCGCATTGCTACCAGTCACCATGTGGGACTGCACCACTTGCCACCGGTGCTTAGAGAGTTCAGTAACCGCTATCCAGAAGTGGCCCTCGATATCGATTTCCTGGATTCCGAACAGGCTTATGAGGCACTGATGGCAGCCAAGTATGAGCTGGCAGTTGTAACTCTG
This sequence comes from Microbulbifer variabilis ATCC 700307, assembly GCF_000380565.1. Lineage (GTDB taxonomy): Bacteria > Pseudomonadota > Gammaproteobacteria > Pseudomonadales > Cellvibrionaceae > Microbulbifer > Microbulbifer variabilis. Next base: position 138,327 of record NZ_AQYJ01000021.1, on the reverse strand, counting down.
GCCCTGAAAGAATACCCGCACCTCAATGCACAGGTTATCTGGCCCGACCCCTGTGTGGTGGTAGCCGCTCCAGAACACCCCCTGACAAAAATTCCCGCGCTGGAACTGGCCGACCTGGCCGACTATCCCGCCATACTGCCGGACCTCAATACCTATACCGGGCGCCTGATTAAACGCGAGTTTGATGCGCAAGGGCTAAAACTCAGCGCCAAATTAGCGACCAACTTCCTGGAGACTATCAAGATGATGGCCTGTGTGGGCCTTGGCTGGAGTGTACTGCCCCACACGCTGGTCGATGAAAGCCTCGCTGTATTACCAGTGAAGAAACTGCAGGTGCTGCGCAACCTGGGTGTCATCAGTCATCGCGGTCGCACCTTGAGCAATGCCGCCAGTGCCCTACAAGAAATGTTATTTGAAGCAGCCAATTAAACCAGCGCAAAAGGAAAAATATCACAAGCTCATTTAGTGAGACTTGGCTGACGAATACGGAGCCAATCGCAATACACTAAATGAGGCGGAGAGCTGAACCCCAACAGCACGACGCTTTTACACGCCAGTTTTGCTTATCCGTTCAAAAAGATTTGTAAAAATGTGCAACTTACAGCGGCACATAAAAAATATATCTGTACACTCCGCGACAAATTCATCACGGAGAGAAGTCCATGAAAAAAACCGCAATTGCTTTCAGTGCCCTCCTCGCCTGCACGACTGCCAGCGCAGATACCATACTTGGTTTTGATGCCACAGCAGGCGTCTGGCTCCCAGGTTACACCGGTGGCATTGGCAATGATGACTATGATTTGGACAATCTCTCCCTCAGCGAAGACAACATTACCTTTATTCAGGCGGCCCTGGAGCACCCGATACCACTGGTCCCCAATATCCTGTTAGCCCACAGCAAGATTGACACCGATGGTGCCGCACTATTGGAGGGCTCTGTAACCTTCGACGATGAAACCTTCCTGGTAGGCTCAGAGATCACCACTGACCTCACCCTTACACACACCGATGCCACCTTCTACTATGAAGTGCTGGATAACTGGGTGAATTTAGACATAGGCCTGACTGCGCGCATGTATGACGGAGAATTTACTGCGGTAAGCGAAACCCAGGCAGAAACTGTCGACCTCACCGGTTACTTGCCAATGGCCTACGCTATGGCGCGTTTCGACCTGCCATTTACCGGCTGGTCGGTTATTGCTCAAGGTAATGGTACGGCCTACCGAGGTGATACCCACACAGACCTCACCGCAAAAGTACGCTGGGATTTCGTACCGGCAATTGATTTGGCTATCGAGGCAGGCTATCGGGTAATGAGCCTTGACCTGGAAGAGTTGGACGACCTGCAGAGCGATATCGAAATTAAAGGTCCCTATATTGGACTCAACCTGCACCTGTAAATAGCCCTGCCCCACCTACTCGAAATAACCGCAGCGCGGTATAGTTACCGCGCGCAAACTACCTTAATGTAGTAAGACAAATATCAGAGAGGCCGGTGGGATGGCGCAAGCACTATTGGAAAGACTGGGAGTTCCGCACCCAATACTCCAGGCACCCATGGCAGGTGTTTCTAGCCCAGAACTGGCCGCTGCTGTTTCTAATGCAGGCGGCCTGGGCGCTCTTGGCCTCGGAGCAAGTTCACCACAAAAAGCAGCAGAGCAAATCCGCCAAACCCGGGCACTAACCTGCGCCCCATTTAACGTAAACCTCTTCTGCCATCAGCCAGCTATTGCAGACGCTAAACGCGAAGCAGATTGGCTTGCCCACCTCGCTCCTTACTTTGCCGCCCTGAAGGCGACACCACCTAAAGAACTCCATGAGCCCTACTATAGCTTTATCGGTAATAGTAAAATGCTGTCAGTAATTCTGGAAGAGAGGCCAGCCGTAGTCAGCTTTCATTTTGGCTTACCAGAGCAATCCACTATCGACACCCTGAAAGATGCAGGTATTACTCTTCTAGCTACCGCCACAAATCTTATAGAGGCACAACTTATTGAAGAAGCCGGCATTGACGCCGTAATTGCACAAGGTATAGAAGCCGGTGGTCACAGAGGTGTATTCGAACCAGAGCTTGATGAGGAGCTAGGCACTTTGGCACTAGTAAGGCTACTGAGCTGCCAACACCGCCTACCGGTTATTGCCGCAGGAGGCATAATGGATGGAGCCGGTATCCAGGCAGCTTTTTCCCTCGGTGCCAGTGCGGTGCAGATGGGGACAGCTTTTGTTCTATGCCCTGAATCCGCCGCTAATGATACCTTTCGCAAATCCCTTCAGAGTGAGCGGGCACACAACACCGCAATTACCATTAACATTTCCGGGCGCCCTGCCCGGGGAATCAGCAATCGCTTTTATCGAGAGCTGGATATAAATGCCCCTGCCCGCCCGGACTACCCTATATGCTACAGTGCAGGTAAAGCACTTGCCGCCGCAGCAGCCAATGCTGGCAGCGAGGACTTTTCAGTCCAATGGGCAGGCCAGGGCGCCCCATTAGCCAGAGCCTTACCTGCAAGTGAATTAATGACAACTTTAATCGCAGAGATCGAAGCCTGCAGCTAGTTTAGAAAAATATATTAGCGGATCTATACCTACCCCTTTTTCTGGGCACAAGCTCACCTGATACACACACTAGTGATCTTGTTTTTTGGCGGAGGAAGAGAAATTCCGAATAAGAGCGGTAGCAGTAGACCTGGCAATCAAGGTTCCCTCCTGGAAAAGTTCTCCCTCAAGGAAACAAACACTAGCCCCCTTGGAAACAACCCTCCCCCATCCATATAGCTTACCGATTACAGCAGGTGCAATAAAGTTTATTTTCAGCTCTAAAGTTGGCGCAAACTCATTATCCTCAAGGGTTACAGCAAGCGCCGGCCCCATAGTATCGTCGAGCATGGCGGATAGAAATCCTCCCTGGATATTCCCCACAGGATTGGTAAAAGCCTCTTTCGCCTCAAACTCAACCTTTACCTTTCCGTTTTTGCAATCTATCTCCAGTATTTTTGCACCAAGAGTTTGTGCCGCATTAGGCATAGGTAAATTGCCATCCAACATTTTATGAAACATCCCTTTGCTCATTAACAATAATCCTTAAAAAAATCCATATATAACTTTTGTCGGAGTAGAGGCCGTCTTTGTGTCTCAAAAAATTACTAACGCGAAAAGATAGCAACTTTGTTTCCATCCAAATCTCTGAAATATGCACCATAGTAAGCCCCCTGATTTCTCTCTCCAGGTTCGCCCTCACTAATAGCACCCAATTCTATTGCCCTAGTAAATATGGCATCCACCAGTCCTGCATCTTCCACCTTAAGAGCCACCATAGTGCCATTGCCATGAAACGCTGGCTCACCATCAAAAGGAACCGTAATTGATAATTTTACTGTTGAGTTCGGAAACCCCCAAAATATAACCCGTTCAGATGAATAGGTTTTTGTAGCCTGTATGACAATTAAAATTGCATCATAAAAGCGCTCAGCTCTCTGAAGGTCATTAGTGCCCAATGATATATGCGAAATCATCTAAATATCCCACAAATAAAATTACGTACTTTTAGGTTCTCAATGACGAAACAGCTAAAAACTCTCCTTGTGGTTATAGACGTCAATCGATACGTACATCAATTGACCAACAGCCACATTACCTCATCCAAAATCCAATAAAAAGCATACTCCCTTGCTAAGCTTTCAACATTCCCGGTAACAGAAAACAGGAGAATAGCCATAGACACTCCCATTGTTCTAATTCACGGTACTAATGCTGGCCCTTGGACTTTAGAGAATTTTCATAACTACTTTATTCAAAAAGGATTTAACTGCCATAGTCCCGCCTATCGGTACCATGAAACCCCAAAATCAGAAGCGGCTCATCGACTCCTTGCCGGAACAAGCATTACAGACTATGTAGAGGATATAGCAAAATTTGTTATACATTTGAATAGAAAACCAATTCTAATTGGACATTCCTTAGGTGGAGTTATTGCACAAAAAATAGCCTCCATGGGCCTAGCGCAAAAAATAATCTTATTGAATGGAAGCACTAACTGGGGAATTCCACCCACAACCAGCCAGGAATGCAGTCTTGGCAAAATGTTTATGGCATCGGGGAAGTTCTGGGAGGATATACTATTACCCGACTTTGAAACAATGGCAAAATTCGGGCTCAACAAACTAAACTTATCTGACCAGCACCTTGTATTTAATCGTTTAGGACCGGAATCAGGCAGAGTGCTTTTTGAACTATTCTTCTGGATCTTTGATGAAAATAAAACCACCAAAATTGAATATGAAAAAATAAAGTGCCCTATTCTAATGATCTCAGGCTCTGAAGATCTCGCAATACCACCCTCTACAGCACGGCTCATCGCCAAGAAATGCAATTCACAAACCACCTTGCATGTTGCGGAAGGCTATGGCCACTACTTAATGCTAGAATCCAAATGGATAAATATTGCTGAATTTTGCTATAAGTGGATAACCGAATAGAAATCTTACATTTAATGTAAATTAAAATTCTTAAATTCTAAGAAACCAATTCTAAAGATCTTTCAATCAGCCAATACCCACTCACCACACCTACTGGGTAAACAGCTGATGTAGACGGCATCAAACCACGAAGTGAGTATACTGAAAAACCCCATCTTAAAAATATCAACTTAACCATATATGTCAAAAGAAGCACAAATAAAACAAATACCAATTGACCAAGCTCGACACCAGCATTAAAGCTAATCAAGGCTACTAATTTTTGGTCGTGAGGAAGGCCCAGCCCTGTCAATGCACTGGCAAACCCAAATCCATGTAACAACCCAAAACCGCTAGCAACAATAGCCGGGAATCGCCAAGACAAAGTATTCCTATCACGAGAATGCCCTGCATTAATAATCTCAGCCGCTAGGACCATAATACTTAATGGGATTAATACTTCTACAACATCCACCCTTATGGTAAAGAAATTCAAGCTTGCGAGCCCCAGTGTGATCGAGTGACCTAGCGTAAAGCCAGTTACCGCTATCAAAACACCCCGAAGCCCCCTTGCAATAAAAACCAGACACAAAACAAAAAGCAGGTGATCGTAACCTTCTAAAATGTGTAAAAATCCTGCTTTAATATACTGCCTCACACATTCCCAGGCAGACAAATCAGCAGGCAGATTTACTTCCAATACACCTGGGCCATTAAAAAGGTGGACAGCATCCCCATTTATCCTTTCAAAGTGAATCAAGGTAGATAGCACTGGATTTGCAACAGGGTATGCAAGATATATTTGCAAATCAGTAGTAGGGCTTTTAATAGTATTGAAGCTTAGAGATTGGCACTGATACATTTTTACAGCAGAATGACGAGGAACCTCAACTCCAGAGATTTTTTGACAGCCTGCACCCTTTAAGTAAATATCGGGCTCAGTACCCGGCTCCATCACGGGAGGGATCTTCCATCGTAAACTATAGACTTTTTCTGAGACCTCCTGCAATTGAATATAAATTGGCCTCCCTTCATGGGCAAAGCCAGGACGACCATAGATTCCACCCACCAGAAAAATTAAAATAATTAATCTTAACCTGCAGGAATATCTATTTAACATAGGTAAAATCCGCAGACAAATCCTGTATTGAAAGATCCCATTCAACTCGATATTGAGCAATCAATTCCTGTATCTTACGTCGCCTCATATCATCCATTCTTTGACGGCGATAGTCTTCTAATACCAGAGGAGCAACCTCTTGAAAATTTGGCAGGCGACTGGGATTATTCTCAACCACCAATACTAAATGCAATCCATAAGGGGATTGATAAGGCCCGGACCAAGTGTTTATTGGCAACTGAAATATTTTCCGGGTCATATCCTCCCCCATATGACTAGCTACCAGTTGACGCGTTCGCGCCACATAATTTCGGTGAAATATAAATCTATCTCCATACCCTGCGGATTTTTCAAAAGCCACTGACTTTTCCAAAAGGTGATCCAAGGTCTGTAAAGCTACCTCCTCTAGACTGTTATTAAATTGATTCCTGGAATCAAAAAAAACATGAGTGAAAGTCACAGAAGCTTCAATCCGGTACTCTTCCTGATGAAGCCAAAAGTACTGCTCTAAATCCTGCCGGGAAACATTAATATCACCAATAAAGCCATCTGTAACATACTCAAGCTTTTGAATAAGGCGACGACGTATGATCTGATCATTATCCTGAAGGCCAAGATTCATAGCCTCGCGGTAAAGCACTTCCTCCCTAATATAGTCATGAATCAAGTCTGATCGATCAGAGGGGGCCAAGCTCTGCCAGTAAGTCCTGGCAAACCTCGGGTTGAATGTTTTTTTTTGATATTGAATATATTCAATTAACAAATCTTCATTCAAATGTAGAATATTCGTTTGATCCGATGCTCCTGCCTTTGGATCCACCAGCTCAATACCAACAAATAGAAACAAAGCGATAGCCAAAAAATGTACCAATGGATCTCTACCCAGTCCTCCCAAATTCTTCAGCATTTAAGCCTCCCACTAAAAACCTCTACAACTACTAAACTAATAAGGTTAAGCAATGATCGCCTCACTGTACCATCAGACTTTATTCATTGATTAGCTACGGCGTATACCAAATAGGTGAGGTATAGGCACGCTCCTGAATAATTGCCGGGCCTTCAGAGGGTATCTGAACTCTTCCATGGTTGATTTCTTTTGCTGCCACCGCATCGTAAAGGGAGTGACGCGGCGTTGGAATCTGTAAAACACGAACATAATAAAAAGCCCTCTGGTTCATATCAAAGCCTGGATCCTGCCATAACGTGGACAACTCGATAGAACCCAGGGTATTGGTATAAAGGCCTGTCTCGCGGTCAACAGTATCACCCACCGGAGGTAATTGACCTCTGTTATCCAGGGACCGCTGGCCAGACCAGGCTACGTTAAAGATCTGCTCATGGCTGTGCCCTCCCTCGTCGAGCCATGACTTTACAACTTGGACTCTATCAAGATTTGCTCCTTTGGGATCTTTAACAGCACGTATCAGTAATTGTATCGACTTATCTGAAGCTTGGGGCCTGGTTAAATCCCCCCCCATAGGCACTCCATGGGAATAACCCAATTCAGCAATATTTTCTGCATCTATTGCATGCTTTGGGAAACTCCAACCTGCAAAAACACGCACTTGAATTCTCGGCCCTGTAGTTGCATAAACCTCACGACGCTTAAAAGCGGCAAACAGGCTTTCTCGTGTATTTTCCTCGGCCCAAACTGCAGCAAGACCAGAAGCTGACATATTCCAACCAGTTGCTTTGGTTCCGCCTATGACAGTATTTTTCCGCTTGCCCTCCGGAATTGAATCATGGGCAAATTTACCCCAGAAGTTTCCCTCTTCAGCACTCGATATACCGGTATGAGAATCGGTGGACCCAATCAATCCAAACTTATAGGGATTCATCCCTATTTTCTCTCCAATCTCCAAACCAGCCCTTAAGCCAGAGCGCACATAGTCGCCTTTAGCTACACGATAAGCTTCTGGATCAGCTTGTAAGTAGAAAGGATAATTTTCGAAGTCAGCAAAGGGATCCATAGGTGAAAGCTGTGAGTGCGTCTCGGAATCCCCTTTTATTTGCGTCATCTCAACCAGGGGCTCCCAGCGCATGCGCGTTCGTGCATACTGTGTGTCGATCGGCTCACCACGCAGAGTGGTTTCTGCAAACATGTACCCTTTGGACACATTGGAGTTATGGGGGATAGCAATGAACTCGCTACCAGTTCGCTCTGACGTTTCATCCAACCAACGCCATAATTCCTCTGGATATTGACTCTGGTCTGACCCAAAAGGCAGATATTGCTTAGCCTGTTTGGAACCATTGGGGGAAACTACCACCCGATGCAGGTTGGCCCCTGTAGGGGTTGAACTCCACTCCCAACCTATAAAGCTCGTGAAAGTACCAGGTTGATAATGACGCTCGGCTGCATCAATGATTTCATGCCAAGCAGTTTCCCGGGTTTGATTTAAGTCCCCGAGCACCGGCTCTGGGGCAATATTGGCAGGGTCCTGTACTGGATCAGCATCATCCTCCGAGTTGAGCGCCTGTATCGGCAGCAACTCATTAAATATATCCATCCCCTCATTCACAGATACTTTATAGCGAATATGCTGCTTGGCGAACCAGCGCTTTATTGATTGGGAAATGGGTAATTCTGTATTTAGCTGGTCTGTTTCGTTAACTATCGCCCTCATCACCCCCAATCCCTCTGCATGATCGGAGACCACAAGAAAGTCCAGCGGTGTATCTATTCGTACCTTAGCATGAGTATAAGGGTGAATAACCGGTTGTCCCTTGGCCCACCGATAAGCAGTATCAGGTGTTGCCGAGTAATTTTGACTTAAAAAGGCATCGAATGAGTAAGAGGTATGTAAATGCATATCTCCCCAGAAAAGCTGGGTGGGCTCATCAGCCTTCACACTTCCATATAATGCGGAGGCTGATAAACCAGTAAGTACCACTATTCTTTTAATTAAATTGTGCATAGTTCCCATCGCATGAGTATCGGGACTTACTTTAAAAGCAGCAGGTTTCCTTAACATACCAAGACTGTTAGGCTAATCTTGGAAGAATGTAGAAATACTGATTTTGATGCTAATAGTTTGGCCTATGCACTTCTTTACTTAACTGGCCAAACTCTTGACCAATTAGGACAAGCTGGCAAATGGCTGAGAATGGACACACAACCATTGCAACCTGGGTTTTACCCATTATTGAGGCTTTAAAACCTTATTGTCCCCCCCGGGAAGTCCTGCGAAAGGCCGGTATCTCAGCCTGTAGCATAGAGGATACAAATAGACGTATCCCTTTGGAAAACATGAAAAAATTATGGAATCTGGCAGAGTCCTTATCCGGCAATGATTGCATAGGTTTAGAGGTTGTGAAGCATGTTAACCACACAAACCTCCACGCTCTAAGTTATGCTCACTTGGCCAGTAGTTCCATCAGAGAAAGCCTGGAGCGGTCATCGCGATTCTCAGAGGTAGTCAGCACTGCCATGAAAATCAGTGTTCGCAATGAGCGACACGAAGTAATAGTCTCCTGGCACAAGGTCGAAGACTTGCATTATGAGCCCAGCATCCATGCAGTGGATGCCTTTATCGCCTTGTTAATAAAATCATGCAGGAAAATATCCCCGGATATCCACAAAAATCTGATTGCAATTAACCTTACGCGCACGAAGCCAGTCAACCCTGAACACCATCGAATGATGTATAGATGCCCAGTGGGATTTTCTGCAAGCACCTGTGAAATTCGATTAGAACGCGATTTTGTAGATCGGCACATCTGCTCAGGAAATAGTGAGTTGGCTAATATCAACGAACAGGCACTAACGAATTATCTATCACGCCTAAGAAAAAATGACATTATCAATATAACAAATAAAGTTTTAATAGATCTGATGCCTACCGGTGACCTATCCCAAGAAATTGTCGCCAAAACCATCGGAATCAGTTGCCGCAGTCTACACAGAAAACTTAAGGAAAAAGGTTCCAGCTATCAGGCAATACTGGACAAAACGCGTAAACACCAGGCTATTCAGTACCTGAAGCAACAAGAGTTACCCGTGACATCAATTACCTATAAGCTTGGATTCAATGACACCAGTAGCTTTTCGAGGAGCTTTAAAAAATGGACGGGAAAATCCCCACGTGAATTCAGGAAACATGGCCAACAAGAAGAGCATAGCACCAGTGAATAAAACCTATCTCATCAATGTGTAATCGCATATAGCTTACTCTTTAAAGGCCGTTCATAGCTACATATCGGAACGCAACCCAAAAATATCTCTAAAGAAGAAACACACCACCAACCATAAGGTACATTATGTGTGACTGTTTGTGCGGGGCCGTATTACGACCACCGCTCTTTTCTGACTAATGGCTAATTCATTAAACTCTTACTCACCACTTCATAAACATCTTTGGAGAGCTCCCCGGAATTTGACACTCGTAATAGTGCAGCTTTCATTTTATCTGCCAAATCCCCCTGATATTTCTTCCAGCGCGTGATAGGAATTACCACTCTGGAGGCTATCTGGGGGTTTAACTTATCTAAAGCAATAACCTGGTCTGCAACAAACTCAAAACCACTACCATCATTTTTGTGGAATTGTTGGAAATTTCGATTGGCAAACCCACCAATTACTGCCCTCACTTTATTTGGGTTTTTCAACTCAAAGGCGGGATGCTGCATAAGCGCTTTGATATTATTCAGGGTGCCTCTTTTCGCGCTACAGGCTTGCTGTGCAAGCCAAAGCTCAGTAACTTGTGTATCTTCCTTCCAGCGGTCATAAAATTGATGAATGGCTTGTTCAGCGTATTGATCATTACCATAGTTAATCAATGCACTTAACGCCGCTGCTCTGTCTGTCATATTTCCAGCCGAATCAAATTGTCGCTGAGCGAGATCTAGAGCATCCGCAGATTCTGTGATACAGAGGTATTCCAAGCAGATATTCTTTAACCTGCGCTCAGCGATATCCTTGGCATTAGGGCTATAGGGCCTTTCAATATCAAGCTCAGCATACCGTTCTTTTAACTCATCAATAAGCGCGCAGGAGAGCGATTTACGAGCAAAAGCTCTTGCAGCGACAATAGCTTCAGCATCAATAGATACTGATTCCTCCGCAATGGAGTGCTCACTGGGCAAAAGCATAATTTCCGCAACCAGTGCCGGGTCTAGCTCTTTATCCAACAATATATTCCGATAAGCCAAAATGAGCTCTGGAGACAGTTTTAAAGTTAAACCTTCTTGGTATGCACCCTGAAGCAGATTCATAGCCTTAAACGCTAATCTTTGAGAAGCATCCCATCGATTAAAAGTATCCGAATCATGGCTCATCAGGAATAGAAGCTGCTCAAGACTATAGTCATAGCGTACTTTCACTGGTGCAGAGAAGCTTCGTAAAAGGGAAGGTAGAGGCTTCTCATTCAGCCCATTAAACTCAAACATCTGTTCACTTTCAGTGATCTCCAGAACAAGCTGGGTGGAGCCCGCTTTATCCAACGCGATATCGCTCCCTGTTGAGTCCAGTAACCCCACCGTAAGGGGAATGTGGAACGGGAGTTTGTCTTTTTGCTCAGGTGTAGGAGGGCAAGACTGGCGAATGACAAGCCTATATACACCCGTACTTTCATCAAATTGATCTGTCACATCCAAGACTGGCGTGCCAGCCTGGCTATACCAGCGACGGAACTGGGTGAGATCCACCTGATTAGCATCTTCCATTGCAACTATAAAATCTTCACAGGTAACGGCACACCCATCATGCCGCTCAAAGTACAGGTCACTCCCCTTGCGAAAGCCATCCGCTCCTAAAAGCGTATGGATCATACGCACAACTTCTGCGCCCTTTTCATACACAGTAAGTGTGTAGAAGTTAGAGATTTCCATATAGGAGTCCGGGCGAATAGGGTGCGCCATTGGACCGGCATCTTCCGCAAATTGATTAGTACGCAGCAAGGTCACATCTTCAATACGTTTAACGGCCCTCGAATTCAAGTCAGCGGAAAATTCTGCATCGCGAAAAACCGTAAATCCCTCTTTAAGACTAAGCTGGAACCAATCGCGGCACGTAACCCTATTACCCGACCAATTATGAAAATACTCATGACCAACGATTGATTCAATTCTTTGGAATGCCGAGTCGGTAGCGGTTTCCGGGCTGGCTAAAACACAGGCAGAATTGAAGATATTCAACCCTTTATTTTCCATTGCCCCCATATTGAAGTGATCAACTGCAACAACCATGAAAATATCGAGATCATATTCCCGACCATACACCTCCTCATCCCAGTGCATGGCACTTTTCAAGGATCGCATCGCATGATCACATTTGCCGATATTTTTTGCTTCAGTAAAAATCTGCAGCTTTACTTCACGTCCACTGGAAGTGGTAAAAGTATCATCAACATGCTGTAAATCTCCCGCAACCAGAGCAAAGAGATAAGCCGGTTTGGCAAAAGGGTCTTCCCAAGTAACAAACTGACGTCCGTCCTCAATATAGCCCCGATCCACTTCATTACCGTTGGAAAGCAACACAGGATGATCTATTGGGGCCACAATGGTAGTTGTGAATTTTGACATTACATCAGGCCTGTCTGGATAGAAGGTAATCTTCCTGAAACCCTCGGCCTCACATTGCGTACAATACATACCGTTGGAGAGATACAGGCCCTCTAAGGATGTATTATCCTCAGGGTTTATCCGATTGTGAATTTCCAGGAGAAAATCTGGTTTCTCAACAATAATCGACAATCCCTGCGGTAACTCCTGATAGTCAGCGGGAGACAGCATGGTGCCGTCAATAGCAATAGACAGCAGTTCCAGGTCGATTCCATCCAGAAGTAAAGGCGGTATTCCCTCTTCGGCCTCCGGATTTCTACGAATTTTGAGACGGGATTTCACTAGGGTGGCCTTTGGCTCCAGTTCGAAGCACAAGTCGGTACTATCCACCAGGTAATCCGGCACACGATAGTCCTTCAGGTAAGTAGTCTTCGGCTGGGCATCTTGCATTGTTGAAACATCCTCAATAAGTATGTTCCTATCGGAACGGTAAGGGGATAAATAAATTGGGGTAAAAAGCAGTATTACAAGTTGAAATAATAAGCCTAACTATTAGCATTTCTTATGGGCTTGTATTCCCACTTATCACTCAGTAGATCAGAATAACAAGACCTTCTCCATGCCGGCTGGTTTGGAAGCCTCTCACCCTGACACTAGCATTCAGCAATTTTGCGGCCATTTACTTTCACAGTTATCTTTAAAGCAACAAACGGTCGGTGGGCTGCTTCTCACTCAGGTGGTCATTATGGGTAACAAGCTTATCGCTTTACTGTTTATCGTTGGCATTTTGCTTTTCATTGCTACGCCAGCTTCGGCAGCAAAGCTGGACGATGAGCTGAACTCCCGCATGGAAGCTCTCAAAATGGCCTTTATGCAACATGATGGTAATGCCATCAGAGAAATAATGACTAAAGACGGATTGATAGTTACTCCCTATTACAAGGAAGCCCTCGGTCCCGGACAGGTTGTTGAAAAGTTCAGAACCTTGGATATTAAGAAACACTCCTCTTATAAGGTCTCAATAACACCTCTGAGCGCAAAGACTGCACTTATGACCATGTATACATCTTTTGAGGGCAGCTTCGAAGATAAGCCAGTTTCCGCCTGGCTGTTTACATCCAGCCTCTGGGTCAAGGAACAGGGCCTATGGCGCCTGAAGCTACTGCAGGAGACCATAGTAGAAGCACCATGACTGCTTGTTCACATTTTTTCAGCCATGAATGAGTGAACCATCCTATTCACGAATAATCCAACGTTTGCACCAATGATTATCCGGCCAGTTTGATAAAATAGCCTTTTACCAACTTTATGGGAGCAGTTGTCCTGCATTGTATGCCACCTACTGCAGTCCATAAGCGAGATAACAAAGTTACCTCCTTTCCTGGAGCTTGAGGTTTAGCGTGCGAAAGCCCCGTATTCTTATTTTTACGTTTTTAACTATCCTGGCTATGCTGCTATTCGGCAGCTGGTGGAAGAAGGATATCGTCGCCCCTCAACTTATCAATTTATTTTCCGGTGAAGTCGTCATCAAGCAACTATCCGGGCTGAACATCAGTTTCAGGGAAGTTTCCATTGAGCGGATTCAACTGACATCCACCAGTGGCAAAAACCTGACTCTAGATAATGTTCAAGTACTCTACCCATTCCATGTACTTATCAGCCGGGATAACATCCAGAGAATAGAATTATCAGTTGACAAGTTAACTCATCAGGAAAGCAAACCGGACACACAGAATCCGACGTCTCATCTGCTCGCAGAAGAAATTATTTTTTCCCTAGAAAAGATCGCCCGGGATATCACTCAAAATATACCCGGAAAAGTGCTAGTGAAGGAAATCGAAATTAATAACAGCTTTATTGCTGGCCCACTCAGCATTGTCCGAGAAGACAGCAACATCCTCGCAGAATTACCCTATAAGACTATTGGATTTGATAACTATCACATCTCTTTAGAGCTAGACCTAACCCCAGACAAGATTTCTGTGAATGCTAGTATCACTCCAGGTTCTTCTGAATTAATATCCTATACGACACTGAGTATCTCGAAAGAGGGCAGTAACTATTGGCAGTTGAATGGTGAAGCAACTTCGAACCTGGAAGTAATTACTCCAATTATCAGGGCTACTCGGCTACTAAACCTATTTCCAGAAAGTGAAATTGACTCCAGCGGACGACTTACTGTAAATGCAAATGCACTTATCCCTGATAATATCTTTTCCCTTTCGGATTACCAGAATATCAATCTACAGGTGAAGAGCAAAGCACTGGAAATTTCAGGTTTCAACGACAAATCAATCATAAATACGACGGCCAGGCTATCAACCACAACGCCTATTGAGATCGAGTTTAAATCATTTTCTCCCCTACTACTCGAGTACATCACGGGTTCCGGTGCATTTGAAGTTTCATCTAAACATGATAACGAAGCTGATAAACCCCTGCTCAACTTGAAATTTGAGTCCGCTACTGACGAAGCACAAAGCCCCAAACTACACGCGGAGGGTTCTGCTTATCTCGATGCAGCAGAGCCTATACTACAATCGCTTCACCGGAAGATATTTGCTCCCTCATTTACAGTAACCAACTTGGGGGGCAAGCTGAAGTTTCAGAGTGAGATTTTCTTTAAGCCTGTCAACTCAACCTCGGCGTGGCAAAGCTGGCTAGAAAGGATTGGCATCAACTTTCTCCCTGGCAGTGAGATACACCTCAACACTTCAATATCAAACCAGGAAAAAAATTCCCTTTTAAAGTCCACCGGATTGGACCAAAGCCAAGCAGATGTAGAGATTGTAGATACGGTACAACTTATATTGGAGCCATCTGCCACCAACACTTTTGCGGCCTCTATCAGCAATGGTGGGGTTAATTCAAAATTACAAGCATCTGGTTCAACCACCTCAGCTGTTTTACAAATTAGACAGCTTAATTGCAGTTATAATAGGACTTCTGAATGCGATTTCAACCTGGACTTAATGGCACCAACCATTATTAACAAAACGATAAATACCGTCGTAAAGGAGCTTCATTCTTCTGCAAAAATCAAAATCCAAACGGACGGTGACATTCGAAAAGTTAAACTTGAGCAGATAAATACCACATTTGAAGAAATTACAGGGGGAGAATTCAAGCTAAAGAAGGGTGTTATTCAACAACCCCTAATGAACTGTGAGATAAAAACACTCTCTACAAGCTGTATTAGTCCGAAATGGAAAAATCAACTTGATGCATTTAACAGTGAATCTATTTCGTTATCTGGAGATTTGGTCTTAAGTGATTTTAACCTAAAAACTACCAAAAGAAACACTGAGCTAAGTGCCAACTTCTCCAGCAAAAACCTCAAAGTTATTACTCCTGAAAATTATTCAATGACACCAACCCTCACTGGGGTTTTCTCCCTGAACGGAGATAAGATTGAGGGAAAAAGCCAGCTCAATGCTGGGGCTTTGAGGCTTGATTCGAATTGGTATCATAATATCGAGCAGGCCACCGGTAATATTCATTTTTCCTTACCAGAGGTTGAATTCACCACAAATAACCCCCTCAGCAAGGCAGTTCAAGGTTTGCCCTTAGATATAGTTTCAGGGGCATTTTCTGCCAATGGCAATGTATCCTGGCCTTTACAACCAAAAAATTCCTTCAAGTTAATACTTACCAATATTGCTGCAGTCTACGGGGAAAGTTTTGCTACTGGAGTAGAAGGGACAATTCTACTGGAAAACGATGAGGAACATTGGTTTACGCCGAAGCCTCAGCCGCTATCAATACGATCTATCAATGCAGGACTCACTTTGGATAAAGTCCTTTTTTCTTTGTCTCTGGACAGGGAGCAGGATCTGTCGCTGAGGGATTTCTCAGCTGAATTTCTTGACGGGGAGCTGCGTTCAGAAGCGCTCACCTGGAATCTGGCCGATAAAACTCGGAGCAGTATCCTGTCTGCCAAGAATGTGTCCTTGGAACAATTGGCTCAGGAAACTGAGTCAGAAAACTTTGAAGCTGGCGGACATCTAGATTTGGTGATTCCTATTATAACTGGCCCCGACGGCATCACAGTAAAGCACGGCCATTTGGAAGCAGTCGAGCCGGGAGGACGACTGAGATATTACGGAGCTTTTTCCCCTCAGATACTGGCGGGTAACCCGCAACTTAAGCTGATTGCGAATGCGCTCGAAGATTACGATTTCCGTACCCTGGAAGGCAGTATGGAGTACCCTCCCAGTGGTGACCTGCAGCTAAGCTTAAAGCTTGTAGGGCGCAGTGATTCCGTGGATTCAGAGCGGGATCTGATTATTAACCTCAATCTTGAGAATAATATTCCAGCCATGCTTCGCTCTCTTCAGGCCAGCCGCGATCTGACAGAAGCCTTGGAAAAGCAGCTGGACCAATAGGTCTGGATTAAAGTAGGCTCTTCGAAATTGGGGACTGGCTAATTCAGAGCCGGTTAAGGTTAAGCGAATACTATATGGGGAATATGGTAACTCCCAATATGGTTGGCAAACCTGGCCCAGACATTGAGATAACTGCTGTAACAGCAACAAATAGAAGGTACCTGAAGGTACGGAAAGGAGTAGCAGATGAGAGCCAGCCGGCTGATTTCCATAGGGCTATTGTTCGCTATGGTTGCCACAGGGTGCACCCCTACTGTGGCGGTAAAGGCTCCCAGTGAGCCAATCACTGTAAACTTAAACGTAAAGATTGAACACGAAATCCGGGTAAAAGTAGATCGGGACCTAGATACCTTGTTTGAAGACAAAGAAGGCATTTTTTGAGGAGGCAACGTATGCATATGTTAAAGAAGGCCCTGTTACTCGTAGGCTTCGTCATCGCACTTCCAGCAATGGCGATCTCACTCAATGAAGCCAAGAGTCAAGGGTTGGTTGGAGAGGCAAATAGCGGCTATATCGCTATCGTAGACGCTAGCTCCCCGGAGCTTGAGAAGTTAGTCAAAGAGATCAATGCAAAGCGCAAAACTTCTTATGCGCAAATTGCCAAACGCAATAATGTCGATATTGCTCAAGTAGCGGCCCGTGCCGCGGAAAAACTGGAAGCTCGCCTTTCTCCTGGGGAGTATTACCAGGACAATCTTGGGCGCTGGGTCAGGAAATAGATCAGACCCAATCTATTAACCTCAAATTGAATCGCTAACGGAAACCCCACGGATACATTGTCTTCGTGGGGTTTCCTCGGTTAAGGACCAAGTTTATAGGTTTCCAAACAAAGACAGTCCATCAAGTCCTTGTTTTTCCATGACTTCACGCAGGCGCTTAAGTGCATCAACCTGGATCTGGCGCACCCTCTCACGCGTTAGGCCGATTTCCCTACCAACTTCTTCCAGGGTGCTCGCTTCAAAGCCACGCAACCCAAATCGCCGGGAAACAACCTCACACTGTTTGTCGGGAAGCTCCCCGAGCCAGCGATTAATGCTATCAAAGAGATCACTGTCCTGAAGTAACTCAGCCGGATCAGACTCCTGCTGGTCGGGAATCGTATCCACCAGTGTCTTTTCCGAAGAGGGACCTATCGGAGTATCTACTGAAGTTACCCGCTCATTGAGCCCTAACATCCGCTCAACGTCTTCAACCGGCTTCTCCAATAAATTAGCGATCTCTTCTGCGGACGGCTCGTGATCCAGCTTCTGCGCCAGCTCACGGGATGCCCGGAGGTACACATTTAATTCCTTTACAACGTGAATTGGCAGGCGAATAGTCCGAGTCTGATTCATAATGGCTCGTTCTATTGTCTGACGTATCCACCAGGTAGCGTAGGTAGAAAAGCGGAAACCCCGCTCAGGGTCGAACTTCTCAACAGCGCGGATAAGCCCCAAATTACCCTCTTCGATCAGGTCTAGCAGCGCCAGGCCACGGCTGACATAACGACGAGCAATCTTTACTACCAAGCGCAAATTACTCTCAATCATGCGCTTTCTCGCCGCAGCGTCACCACGCAGAGCCTTACGTGCGTAATACACCTCTTCTTCAGCGGTCAATAAGGGGGAAAAACCAATTTCATTCAGATAGAGTTGAGTAGCATCCAAATTCTTCTGCAAATGGCTGTCGCCATCCAATCTGGTGACCCTACTCTTCTCTCCGGGGGAGGAGACGGAGTTATTTTTTGCCGCATTTCTCCGGGTACGGCCTTTACCTCTCTCTTCGCTGCTACTTAGTTTCTGCTCTTCATTCTCTACCGCCAACTCAGGAGGAAAGTCTTCTGCCTGGCCAGCCAAAGACTGGTCTTGCCGTTGTGCTTCCATTTCCCCTGCTCCTTGTACTTTGCCAATATCAGCCGCCCAAACACTCAAGAAGCTGATCAAAATACAATCAGGCACCATGAGTGTATGGCGACAGCCACTGAATCGGCCAGACCCTTCAGTCGTCACGATTACAGTGACTACCTCAAGTGGTATTAGTTAAAAGTCCATTTTTATTTACAGAGCTTTACTGCACCCATCCGGCTTACGGCAAGTAAGCAAGAGGGTCTACTGGCTGACCGTTTTTGCGAATCTCAAAGTGGAGCTTGTTGCGGTCGGTACCACTCGAACCCAGTTCCGCTATCCGTTGCCCAGCTTTGACTTTGCTGCCCTCTTTCACCAACAAACGGTGATTGTGGGCATAAGCACTCAGGTAAACTTCACTGTGCTTAACGATCAGCAGCTTTCCATAACCTCTCAATGCACTTCCCGCGTAGATAACGGTGCCATCGGCTGCTGCCAATACAGACTCACCCTTTTCTCCTGCGATATCAACACCCTTACGCAAAGGATCCCCTGAGCGGAAGCGGCTGATCAGTTGGCCTTGTACAGGCCAGCGCCAGCGAATAGAGCCTGCGCGCTTGGTTTGAGCCATTTGGCGTCGAGGAGCTTTCGTTAAGGATTTTTTACTTGCTGTCGCGACTGGCTTCTTTGAGGAAACCGGTTTACTCACAGTTTTCTTTGCGGCGATGGGAGCCTTTGAGGAGGCACTTGGAGGTACTTTTCCCGTCAGTTTAAGCCGCTGACCAGGATAGATATTATAGGGAGATCTAATGCCATTAAGCGCCGCCAGCTGCCGAAAATCCTTGCCGTATCGCCAGGCAATTGAATAGAGGGTGTCGCCCTTACTCACTGTGTGATAGTTGAGCCTGATACTGGGGGGTTGCTTCAGGGAACTGGTGGGAGCCATATGGCTACCACAGGAAACCAGAAGCAATAACAGGATACTGATGCCTAATATTTTTAACACCCCAAACAAAAAATGACCAGAAATGGGGGAATTGTTCCGCCAAAACAGGCCTTTAGAGCGTAGCAAAAGATGACATTCCATTATTCTCTTTTTACATCAGACCACGGCATTTATGGAAAAAGTGTCTAAAGAAAAGCTCCAAAAATTCCGGTGAACGCTTCATAAAACGCTGCCATACCGAGATTTTCCAGATCTTATTGCGGTGTGGCGCTAGATGTTCCCCGATGAGCCCCTCCCAAAAAGTCTATTGTGAGAACCAACACCATGGCCGCCAGGGCAGCTGTAATAGCCCCACCAAGTTGTGCCGAATCCCCTGTTTGAGTCACAAAATCTGCCGGAGTGGTATTTGTTAACAGCGGTGCCAGCTTACTGGACGTTTCTGCCTCTCCGGGCATAGGCAGTTTCCAAGGCCAAATTATTTTCAAACTTCCCAGCAAGATTCCAGCAAGAAAAGCCAGTGTACGAGCGACAAACCTATGCATCAACCACGAAAGTAATCGACTAAATAACATCAACCCAATGGCTGCACCTGCGGCAAAACAAATTAAATTTGTTATCTGTAACTCATGAACGGCGGAAAGCACCTTGGGGTAAATCCCAATCATCAACAAAATAAAGGCGCCGGAAATACCCGGAAGTGCCATTGCACAAATAGCCAAAGCTCCAGATAAAAATAATGTCAGAGGCGTTGCCGGGATTTCTCCCGGACGTAGCTCACTGACTGTAACCGCCAAAGCTATGCCCAGGAACAAAAAAACTATAACTGAAGGGGACCACCGCGGAATATTTCGTATAACCGGAACAGTGGATGCCAGAACCAAACCAAAAAAGAAAGACCAGACAACAATCGGGTAATTCTCCAGCAGTCCACTTATTAATCGGGCAAGACTAAAAATACTAATCAGCACTCCCAAAAACAGGGACAACAGGAAACCACCGTTTATATATTTCCAGGTTGCTGCAACGCCCTCCTTCCTTAGGAGAGTGATACAGTGTGGGCCTATTCGGCTGAGAGAGTCCAGTAACTCCTGGTAAATCCCCGTAATAAAGGCGATAGTTCCCCCAGAAACCCCGGGGACCACATCTGCAGCCCCCATCGCCATACCTCGTAACACCACCCCAGGATAGCGACCTCTGAGGGTTTCATATAACTTCATCGAACAACACCACTGAGCAGCGGTACAAAGCGAACCGCCTCCAATTTTTCCACATCAAATTGATCACTATCCTGGCGACGGGTCACCATCGTCAAATACTGATGCTCTGAACCAACAGGAATCACCAACACACCATCAGGTGCCAACTGTTGCTTCAGCTCATCGGGAACTACTGCCGGTGCTGCCGCAGCCAGGATTGCATCATATGGACCTTTTTCTGGCCAACCAAAGCCGCCATTGCTAAGTTTGTATTCAACATTATGGTGACCCAGCTCTGTCAAACACTTACGTGCCTTCTCCAGCAATGGTTCGACACGCTCTACAGAATAAAGTTGTTCCACCAAACGAGAGAGAATCGCTGTTTGGTACCCGGAACCCGTCCCCACTTCCAAAACGCTATGCAAAGACTTGGCTCGGCTCAAGAGTAGCTCTGTCATTCGCGCAACAATGTAAGGCTGAGAAATAGTCTGCCCGTAACCAATCGGCAGGGCCGTATCCTCATAGGCGCGAATGGCCAGAGCCTCATCCAGGAACAGGTGTCGCGGTGTTGATGCCATTACATTGAGGACTTCTTCATTACTGATGCCCTCTTCACGCAATCGCTGTATCAGGCGATTGCGGGTACGCTGGGAAGTCATTCCCAAACCTTCGTGTCTCAAGCGGTCCATAAGCTGTTTGATTCCATCCCCTGTATCGCAGCCGTCGCTTCCATTACTGAATTTTATGTGCCCGAGTTCACATTGACCAGATTGGCGACTTCCCTCAGCAAGGCGGTTGCGAACGCGCCTGGTGGAAGAGCAAATTCAAGTTCCAGGTTATCGCCACACCACTGGTAGCGAAAAGCCTCCGGACGTAATACCAGCGGTCTACGCTCCTGCTTTAGGCCACAATGTTCCAGCCAGTTGCACCAGGGTTGCCATTCTCCAAGAACCCTTTCCTCAAGCTCACCTGCAATACCTACAGTTGGGTTGCGTCCGCGCCCCCACAAGGGACCACTGGGAGTGGCCTCTGGCTCCCCATCAAGGCACTTGAACCAGCTTTTTGAATTAACCCTCTCCGCCAGAACCTGGTTGAACAACCAACTGCGCGCTGCCGACATGGCAAAGACTTTCTCACTTTTGCGGCATCGACCTTCTTCTTCCGCCAATTGGCGCGCCAGATCCAGGTTACCGCCAGAAACACCAAAGCGCTGTTCACCAAAATAATTCGGTATACCCTCCCTAACCTGCTCCAGAACCTTGTCTGCAGCTTGGCGATCTCCCCGAATATTGCGCAGGCGAATTTTGAATCGGTTACCGGCATGTTCGCCGCGACGTAGCTTGCGGGCACCGCGAAATGTCTGCAGTAAAGAAACCTCATCACCATTAATCTGCAACCAATCGGCCTCAGGTTTTTGTCCAAGCCACACGCTAAACCACTGGGTGGTAACTGCATGCCGATCTTTCAAACCAAAATAGCTGACATCCAGTTGACGTACGCCGGCGAGTTTGGCCAATTGTTTCGAAACCCAGGCAGTGTTGGCACCTCGCTTCCGGATGTGCAGGTATACGTGCTCGCCATCATCACAGGGTTCTGGAAAGGCCAACTCATCGACAACAAAGTCTTCCGGCTCAGTACGGAAATCTGCGGAGATTTCTGCCCCTCCCAAAGCCCGGGGCCAATTTAGGTTCCAGGCCTCAGGCATGGCTATTCTCTAGCAATACCACAGCCTGAGCAGCAATTCCCTCTCCACGCCCAGTGAAACCAAGCTTTTCAGTGGTTGTGGCTTTTACACTGATGCTCTCAACATCCACATCACAATCCCCGGCAATATTTTCTCGCATGGACTGGATATATGGTGCCATCTTGGGGGCCTGGGCAATCAGGGTGGTATCCACATTCACCAAACGATAACCCTTACTATTAACCAAGGACAGGACATGCCGCAGCAATGTGCGACTATCAGCACCCGCATAGCGTTTATCCGTATCAGGAAAGTGGTAACCAATATCTCCAAGGGCCAGAGCTCCAAGTAGAGCATCTGCTAGGGCGTGTAAAAGCACATCCCCATCTGAATGGGCCTGTAAGCCAAACGTATGGGGAATTTTTACCCCACCAAGCACAACATGATCGCCAGGGCAGAATGCATGTACATCAAAGCCCTGACCAATTCGAAAACTCACTATCGTTTATCCTCAGTGGGTGCATAACGCAGGCGGAGTATGGCCTCAGCTACCATGATGTCCGAAGGATGGGTCACTTTAATGTTATCGCCCTGCCCCTCAACAAGTTGCGGCGAGTGGCCAAAAGTCTCAAGTGCACTCGCCTCATCCGTCACCGCTTCACCTTGCTCCAGCGCGCGATTAAGACAGGAATACAACACTCCCAATGGGGCGCGCTGGGGTGTCTGTGCCAACCATATCTGTGTGCGGTCAAGAGTTTGCTCCACACAGGGCACACCACTGGATTCATGACCGCGCTTTACCGTATCACTGGCAGGTCTTGCCAGGAGAGCCATAGGGGAAACACTCTCATCCAGAAGTGCGCTAATGTCATCCAGGGTCACGCAGGGGCGTGCAGCATCGTGAACCAGCACAGGGGTATCAGCCAATTCCCGTTCAGAAAGAAACTCTAATGCAGCAAGAACAGAATCAGAACGCTCAGCACCACCGGTAACAGTGTGCACGAATGGATGCTCCGCTTCCCTCAAGTGCTGGAAGAGTTGATCATCACCAGAAAGGGCTACGACAATTCCAGCGAGCCCGGGCCAACTTAAAATATTACGTAAGGTTAGGGATAACAGGGGTTGCCCAAGCAAAGGCAGATATTGCTTTGGCCGATCCGCGCCCATGCGTTTGCCAATTCCCGCAGCGGGTACAATCACCCAATAATCTGTAATCACTTTTTACCCTCTTCCGAATCCAGGAAGATAAAAAGGGTTTCCCCCTCTTTTATGAGTCCCAGGTCATAGCGTGCTTTAGCCTCAACACCATCGGTGCCCACTTTGAGGCTCCTTACTTCCCTCAATAGCTGACGATTTTCCCGAGCGAGAGCAGCATTTTTTTCCTGTTGCTGGTCGAGTTGTCGTTTAAGACGGGTAACTTCGGCGAGACTGCCTCCACCAACCCAAAGTCGATATTGGGTGGTAAGCAGAATGATAGTGAGAATTGCCAGCAGCCATTTCATACGAGATTACGATATTTCGCTTGTTCGTATTATAGATATTGCAGAGGAAGTCCTCTGCAATATCAATGTGCGATTCAAATATTGATTATTTAAATTCAGCACGGCCACGGTAAGGAGCGGCACCGTTCAGCTCAGCTTCAATACGCAGCAGACGGTTGTACTTGGCTACGCGGTCGGAGCGACACAGGGAGCCCGTCTTGATTTGGCCAGCAGCAGTAGCAACAGCCAGGTCGGCGATGGTGGTATCTTCGGTTTCACCGGAACGGTGGGATATCACTGCGGTGTAGCCGGCATCTTTTGCCATTTTGATCGCGTCCAGAGTCTCAGATAGGGAGCCGATCTGGTTGAACTTGATCAGGATAGAGTTACCCACGCCTTTCTCGATACCTTCTTTCAGGATCTTGGTGTTGGTTACGAACAGATCGTCGCCTACCAGCTGTACTTTGTCACCAATTTTGTCGGTGAGCACTTTCCAGCCGTCCCAATCGCTTTCGTCCATACCGTCTTCAATAGACAGGATTGGGTAGTTTGCGGAAAGCTCGGCCAAGTAGCTGGCAAAACCTTCGCTATCGAATTGCTTACCTTCACCGGACAGGTCGTACTTGCCATCTTTGTAGAACTCGGAAGAAGCGCAGTCCAAAGCCAGGGTGATGTCATCGCCCAGGGTGTAACCGGCTTTTTCTACCGCTTCAGCAATGACTTTCAAAGCTGCTTCGTTGGAAGGCAGATTCGGAGCAAAGCCACCTTCATCGCCAACTGCCGTATTCAGGCTGTTGCTAGACAGTACTTTTTTCAGGGAGTGGAAGATCTCAGCACCTTGACGCAGGGCTTCGGCAAAAGATTCAGCTTTAACGGGCTGAACCATAAATTCCTGGATATCCACATTGTTATCAGCGTGCTCACCACCGTTGAGAATATTCATCATCGGCACCGGCATAGAGTATTGACCGGGGGTGCCGTTCACCTCAGCAATATGCTGATACAGTGGAATTTTCTTGGAGGCTGCAGCGGCCTTGGCTGCCGCCAGGGAAACAGCCAGGATAGCATTGGCACCCAGCTTGGCTTTGTTTTCAGTACCATCGGCATCGATCATCGCTTTATCCAGGGTGCGCTGATCAGTTGCGTCCATACCTTTGAGCAGATCGGCGATAGTGGTGTTGATATTTTCAACCGCCTTTAATACACCTTTGCCCAGGTAACGGCTCTTATCACCATCGCGTAATTCCAGAGCTTCACGAGAACCAGTAGAGGCACCAGAAGGAGCACAGGCGGAGCCAATGGAACCGTCTTCCAGGATTACATCGGCTTCAACGGTAGGGTTACCGCGAGAATCCATTACTTCAAAGGCTTTAACAGCGACAATCTTGCTCATTTACAATGGGCTCCGTATTGGTACTTACTGAAAATAGGTTTTCGTAAATCAGACGTTATGCACTTTTGCTACAGCACTAAAGCTAAATAGCAGAGGGGAAAGTGCCGCGCGCCCGATCAGGGCGCGCAAAAAACTCTCTTTTTTATTTCGTATCCAGCGGCTCAAAACCTTTGATCAGGTCATCTACCGCTTTCATCTGCGCCAGGAATGGCTCCAGCTTCTCTAATGGCAATGCACTGGGGCCATCACACAATGCTTTGTCTGGATTCGGATGTGCTTCCAGGAACAGGCCGGCAATCCCGATAGCCAAACCTGCGCGGCCCAGCTCAGTGACCTGTGCACGGCGACCACCGGAGGCTGCGCCGGAAGGATCGCGCATTTGCAGTGAGTGGGTAACATCAAAAATCAGCGGCGCACCGCCGGAGGCATTGATCATGGTGCTAAAGCCCAGCATATCGACAACCAGGTTGTCGTAGCCAAAGCAGGCACCGCGCTCACACAAAAGAATATTTTCGTTGCCGCACTCAGCAAATTTCTCCACCACATTTTTAACTTGCGGCGGGCTCATAAACTGGGGCTTTTTGACGTTGATCACTGCACCAGTCGCTGCCATAGCGGCGACCAAGTCAGTCTGACGGGCCAGGAAGGCCGGCAGCTGGATAATATCCACGACTTCGGCAACCGGAGCAGCCTGGTGTACTTCGTGGACATCGGTAATCAAGGGGACCTTAAAGGTGTCTTTGATTTCCTGAAAAATCTTCAGGCCTTCTTCCATTCCCGGTCCGCGATAAGAGTTGATGGAAGAGCGATTGGCCTTGTCAAAAGACGCTTTAAAAACATAGGGAATACCCAGTTTTTCAGTGACTTTTACATAGTGCTCTGCCACCTGCATCGCCAGGTCGCGGGATTCCAGTACATTCATACCGCCAAACAGCACAAAAGGCTTATCGTTGGCGACCTGAATATTTCCGACTTCAATGGTTTTCACTGTCAGCTCCCTGTCATCTCACCCCCAGCCACAGGCGCCGGGGATGGAATTACTGATTAACCCTGGTTTTCACGCTGCTTCATTGCCGCGGCAACAAAGCTTTCGAACAGCGGATGGCCGTCGCGCGGGGTTGAAGTAAATTCCGGGTGGAACTGGCAAGCAACGAACCAGGGATGGTTCGGCAATTCAACCATTTCTACCAGGGTATCGTCTGCAGACCAGCCGCCAATTTTCAAACCGGCTTGCTGCAGGCGATCAACGTAGTTGTTGTTCACTTCGTAGCGGTGGCGGTGGCGCTCTACGATGACGTCTGCACCGTAGATATCGCGGGCCTTGGTGTCTTTAGCCAGGCGACATTCCTGGCCGCCCAGGCGCATGGTGCCGCCCAGATCGGACTGCTCATCGCGCGTCTCGATATTGCCTTCGCTATCGATCCACTCTGTGATCAGGCCGATAACAGGGTGCGGGGTTTTAGTATTGAATTCAGTACTGTTGGCACCTTCGAGGCCGAGCACATTGCGCGCGAACTCGATAACCACAGATTGTAAACCGAGGCAGATGCCCAGGTAAGGAATATTGTTTTCACGGGCGTAGCGAACAGATTCAAGCTTGCCCTCTAAACCGCGCTCACCAAATCCACCGGGAACCAGGATTGCATCGGCACCCTTGATCAGGTCAATACCGTTCTCGCCCTCAACGTCTTCAGCGTTGATAAAGTCGATATCCACTTTGCAGCGATGCTTGATACCCGCATGGGTCAGGGACTCGATCAGGGACTTATAGGCATCCAGCAACTCCATGTATTTGCCAACCATGGCAATTTTCACTTCGTGCTGTGGGTTCAGCTTGCCATCGACCACTTGGTCCCACTCGGACAGGTCTGGAGCCTGGCATTCCAGCTGCAGCTTTTCCACAACGATATCGTCGAGGCCGTAACTGTGCAGAAGACGCGGTACGCCATAGATGGTCTTGGCATCGGGCAGCGGTACCACAGCGCGCTCTTCAACATTGGTGAACAGTGCAATCTTGCGGCGGGAGTCCTCATCGATCTCGCGCTCGGAACGGCACAGCAGAATATCCGGCTGCAAGCCGATAGAACGCAACTCTTTAACAGAGTGCTGGGTCGGCTTGGTCTTGGTTTCACCAGCAGTGGCAAGAAAAGGCACATAGCTCAGGTGGATCAACAGGGCGCGGTTGGTGCCCATTTCCACACGCAGCTGACGCACAGATTCCAGGAACGGTTGGGATTCGATATCACCTACGGTGCCACCGATTTCAACAATAGCGACGTCGACATCGCGGCCACCTTCCACGACGCGGCGTTTGATCTCGTCGGTAATGTGGGGGATCACCTGTACGGTACCACCCAGGTAGTCACCACGACGTTCTTTACGCAGTACGGTCTCGTACACACGGCCGGTGGTGAAGTTGTTACGCTTGGACATCCGGGTACGGATAAAGCGTTCATAGTGACCCAGGTCCAGGTCAGTCTCGGCACCATCCTCGGTGACATACACCTCACCGTGCTGGAAGGGGCTCATGGTACCTGGGTCTACGTTGATGTAAGGGTCCAGTTTTAGGATGGTAACCTTGAGGCCGCGGGCCTCGAGAATGGCGGCCAGAGAGGCGGAGGCGATACCTTTCCCCAACGAGGAAACCACGCCACCAGTTACAAAAATATAGCGCGTCATGCAAAACCTTGGTCAGTTGAGCGCTCGATGAATGTCGAGCTTACAGGGCTGGCCCGGGCGGATAATCCAGCTTCTCCCGGTGCCTTTGAGACGGGGCGCCAGAGTAGCAGAAAACCCCTTCCCACTCAATCGAAAAACCGCCAGCTTGGAGGCCGATCGGGGATATCGCTATTTACTTTACAGGAAAAGAGCCCGGCAACAGCCACCAACTCCTCTCCCCTGTATACCAGTGGCACCCTGTCGCGCAGCCAGGGTTCCAAGCCCCGCTCTTGCAGAATCTTTTTGAGAGTTTGGGAATGGGTACGATCTATTGGCAGTGCGCGTTCTCCACCGCTGCGATAGCGCACCAGGTAATCTGCCTGCGGCCACCCTGTCACCGGCTCCAATACCGTCCCTCCTGGCAGCGCAAGGCTGGAAATACCATCCCAAGCCAAAAGAGTATTCTTACAGGAAGATAGAGGAGCCAGCTTCGGGGTCAGGTAAAGCCGGTCTTGATATCGCCTCACTACCTGCCCCCCCAAATGCACAACCAACTGGGCGTCCTGTGCTGCACCACTCACTTGCGCCAGAGCCTCTTGCAGCGAGACAGATTCTGGTGGCATCCCCCCCTGGCGTTGAACCCAGTATCGCAACAGGTTCTTACGTCTCGCCATACTCAAGGCGGAAAATACTTTCAGGGACAGGCTTTCGCCTAAACGCTCTCGCTTTAGGTCACATGTATTCAGGTCAGCAAGTGCCAACTCCTGTAACAGCTCGACGGATTCCCTGAGGTTATCCACAGCCTGAGCAACCCTCTGCCTAACCGACCAGCGCTCACCAAGCGGAGCCATGATGCGATGACGTAAGAAATTGCGATCCAGGCCTTCATCACTGTTGCTTTCATCATCAATCCAACTGAGGTTATGCTCCCGGGCCCAATCCTCCAGTTCAGCCCGACCAACCTTAAGCAGAGGTCTAAGCAGGGATGCGCCACTCCCCAATGGGCGCCATTTGGCCATACCAGCAAGCCCGAGCACACCGGCACCTCGCAGTAAGCGAAGCAAGAAGGTCTCCGCCTGATCATCCCCATGATGACCGAGCAAAATTTGATCACCTGGGGACATGACATCGCCAAAGGCACGATAACGGGCCAGGCGTGCGCCCTGCTCAAGCCCACCACCCTTCTTATCTACTGCCACGCGAAGCGCTGTAAAAGGGATATTTAGCCCATTGGAAAATGCCTGACAATGGGCCTGCCAGCTGTCCGCGCTTTCACTAAGACCATGGTGTACATGCACAGCCAGCACCGGAATCTCACATTTATGCAATACGTGAAGAAGCACAGTGGAGTCGAGGCCACCAGAGAACCCCACCCAAAGACGCCCCTGTGCGGGATAGCACTGCAGCGAAGCTTGGATAAGCTCTGGTAGCCGTTTTTGGTAAGTTGAAATTGTCACTGACAGGAAAGCCTGGAAGTAAAATCCGCAACAGTATACCTACCCGGGCAGAAAGTGAGGACCCACCATAACCGTTAAACCACTAACCCACCTCAACAGAAGCAAATTCCTTTACTGACTTCACCTTCATTAAGCCGACGATATTCCGTCGTCGCCACCCCCACCATTCCACTGGAAAAGGAGTTGAAGGTCACGGCCCCTATCAGCAATTCTAATTGTTGTGCTCCTCTTATCCGGCTTCGATTGCCAGTACCTTACAACCCACAGCGCGATCATATTGAATCGTCACATTCTGCCCGTTAGTGTAATACTGTATCTCGCAACCACCATAATTGGTTTAGAAACTCCAGCTGCTGCTATCGGTACTATTGAGCTCGTCGGCCGACACAAGACTCTTAAAGTCTATGGCAATTATTTCGATCCAATTGAAACTCCAACCTCCAAACTCTGCATAAACGCGTAAATTATAATTACCCGCCTCTATTTTGGCGGTGAATTCGATAGTCAGCCATTTCTGCCAGCCAACGGCCGGTATTGGGGGTGACGGCTCGATCCAATACATTGCACACCGTTTAAATCAACAGATACTGTGGCACCTGAGGGACTGGAAACACGCATATGAACTTTGTAGTTTCCTGTGCTGGGTATTTGTAAATTTTTGTAGGCAAGCCACTCTCCCTGATCAATCCAGCCAACATTGAAGCCGTCGCCACGATCTTTAGTAATTTCTATATCTACGTGATCGTTTTTATAGGCACCCCCGCTGTTACCCGGTGTCCGATCACAAAATCAGGTGTAATCTTCTGCTTGGAAAGTAATGGTTTGAGTAGGAACGATTAACATACACAAACAGAAGATTACCAACCTCCAACATAATCATGCTTTTATTTTTTATGAGCATTTACACTACATATTAAATTAATTCATGCAGGAATTGTGTTTTGCTCACAGGCCTGTTAGGCAGATTTCTTTAGCGTACCCCCTCCACAGAGCTTAAGATATTCGTAAACAGTTCGAACTGACGTTGTTATGCCATATTAGATATTGATTTAAGGAACCTCTGAATAAGCGCCGCAAGACCCGTAGGGAAAAATTCCTTGAAGAAATGGACACTTTAGTTCCACAGTCGCGCCTTGCGGAAAAGATCAAGGCGCAGATAAGAGCGAAGGTCGAGCACCCCTTTCGCTACATCAAGCGGGTATTGGGTTATGACAAGGTCCGCTATCGAGGACTGGTAAAAAATACTGAGCGGCTGTGCTTGTTCGCAGGCTTCACTTACTTACTAATAGGGAAAAAATACTTGGCTGCCTAGGGGGGGCGCCCGTGATTCGCCTATTGAGGACTTCTGGTGAAAAATCAGGGAGCTAGTACGCGAAAATTAAGCGTTTGCGCGTAAAAAAGTGAGTTTTATAAGTGATTCAGCTTAATTCTAGAAAAATGCTTCGTTAATCAGAGGTTCCTTAACTTTGTTATTCCTGCACCTCCCTTACCGGCTGGCAAGCTGGTCGGTGAACCGTAACGATCACCACCGGTAAAGCTCCTGCTCGATGCAGAAAAGTCGCCCACCAGTACTCCTCGTTTTCTCCCCTTGATCCGGGTTGATCAAACCTCCCCCCCTGGGAAAAGGCGCAATGTCTTGCCTCAGTCATCTTCTCGTAAAGTTCCGTTTTTTTCGTGATACAGGTCTCATATCACCTCCAATGGCGGCACTTTCATTCGAATTCTCTTTACCCCGTGGCAATTCATCCCTTTCTGCATTGCGACTCCCCATAAGCGATGATATTTTGACAGCGGTGTCATTTTGGCAATCGCATCACCTAACTGCCGATGGCCAACAATAAAAATAACTTGCTCAAGGTAAACCCTATGCAAACGCCTAAATTCCTGACCTGGTCGCAAACTCCATTGATATTTGCTTTAGTCAGTTCGACCGCACTCGCAGTCCCCGGTGTACCCGCCATTAACAATATGGAAACCCGCTTTGCCATTATTGAAGTTGACGACACAGCTACCGCCTACGAGCAGCTGGTGACCATCAAAGACCAGGCTGAAATACCTGTGTCCTGGTCCAAATTTTCAGGCGACGATGCCGACACTGCACAGTATCTGCTCGATGGACAAGTTGTATTCGAGCAGCCAGTAAATGGCGCCGGCAACCAGAGCGGAACTGCCACATTGCAGATCACTGAAGGAGGCCGATACGAACTGCAGGTCGCCCTATGTAACTTCTCCGGTTGCAGCAGTTCAGAAGTAACTGACATCGTCGTAGCTGATACTGACGGGAGCCACTTGGACCCAATCGTGCTCAATGATGGAGAGAATAACCAGCCTTACACTAATACCAGCGGATCTGTTGTGGGTGCTTACTTTGTAGAGTGGGGTGTGTACGGTCGAAAGTTCCCGGTTGACAAAATCCCAGCCTATAACCTCACCCATATCTTGTACGGCTTTATTCCTATTTGCGGCGGCGACGGCATCAACGACAGCCTCAAGGACATTGAAGGCAGCTTCCAGGCACTACAGCGCTCTTGTTCTGGGCGGGAAGATTTCAAAGTTGCTATTCACGACCCATTTGCGGCACTGCAGAAATCACAAGCAGGGCACAGCTGGTCCGATCCCTACAAGGGTAACTTCGGCCAGTTGATGGCGTTGAAGCAGGCCTATCCAGATATCAAGGTACTACCGTCGATCGGTGGATGGACCCTATCCGATCCATTCTACTTCTTTGATGATCCTGAACTTCGTACCCGCTTTGTGGATTCAGTAGAGGAGTTTCTGCGTACCTGGAAATTCTTTGACGGTGTGGACATTGATTGGGAGTACCCTGGTGGCCAGGGCGCGAACCCTAATCTTGGCGATCCCAATACCGATGGTGAAACTTACCGCTTACTGATGAAAGAACTGCGCGCAATGCTGGACCAGCTCGAGCAGGAAACCGGCCGTGAGTACGAGCTCACTTCTGCTATTGGTGCTGGGGCTGACAAGATCGAAGATGTCGATTACTCGAATGTCGAACAGTACATGGATTATCTGTTTTTGATGGCCTATGACTTCTACGGAGCCTGGAGTAACGAGACTCTTGGGCATCAGACGGCGATTTATGCTCCGAGCTGGAATCCGACAGATGACTACAATGCTCATTCCGGTATCCAGACATTGATCGGCGCAGGTGTACCACCGTCAAAGCTGGTGTTGGGTACTGCAATGTATGGTCGCGGTTGGACCGGGGTTACCGGTTGGACGGGTGCTGATCACCTGACAGGAACAGCGACCGGAGCGACTCCAGGCACCTGGGAAGCCGGCATTGTGGACTACCGTGATATTGCCGGGAAGATTGCCAGCGGTGAGTGGCAGGAGCACTACGACAGTACTGCTCAGGGCGCCTATATCTTCAAGGCTGATACCGGTGACCTGATTACCTATGACAATGTCACCTCCGTCATGCAAAAAGGTACTTACGCACGAAGCAATGGTCTCGCAGGTTTGTTTGCCTGGGAAATTGATGCAGACAACGGTGACATACTCAATGCCATGCATGAGAGCCTGGGCCACGATGATGGCATGGCCAATCGAGCACCGTCAGCCAATGCGGGAGTTGATCAGTCTGTGGTGAGCGGTACTTCAGTGACTTTGAATGGTAGTGCTTCCAGTGATCCAGATGGTGATGTTTTGACCTACTCCTGGACTCAGATCGGTACCCCCACAGTACCCCTACAGGGTACGGATAGTGCTTCTCCAGAGTTTACCGCTCCGCAGGTTACTATGGAGACGCAGTTGGAATTTGAACTCACTGTGAGCGATGGTGAGTTATCGAATACCGATAATGTCTTAGTGACTCTGCTACCAGAGGGAGATAATGCGCCCCCCGTCGTTTCCGTCCCAGGCAGTGTCTCTGTTGCTGAAGGAGGGAGTGTCAGTGTTACTGCCAATGCTAGTGACCCCAATGGCGATACGCTTACTTACAACTGGAATGCACCGGGTCTTACTGTAGCCAATGGCGATAGTGCCAGTGCTACCTTCACTGCACCCCAGGTTCAAGCGAATACTGCTTTCACCGCGACAGTGACCGTCAGCGATGGCTTCACCAGTGTCTCTGCCGCAGTGCAGGTGAATGTGACCGATACAGGGGATAGCTGCAACCAGTCCGACCCCAACGCAGATAATTACCCTGCCTGGCAAATGGGGGGCACTTACCTGGGCGGTGACCAGGTAAGCCATCAGAATCTCGTTTGGCAGGCCAAGTACTGGACCCAGATGGAGCCGGGGATAACTGCAGCTGACTGGATACTGGTCAGTGAAGTCGAAATGCCATGGAATGCAACGACCAGTTACAACGGTGGGGACGAAGTAAATCACGGCGATGCCCGTTACCGTGCCAAGTGGTGGACCCAGGGTGACGAACCTGGTGCATCCACAGTTTGGGAGGAAATTGGTCCTGCAACCTGCAATTGATCACTCTCACAGGGTGGTAACCCGATGTTCCTGGGGCGCTGACGCGCCCCTGACTCAGGGACTTACTGATACTCCTTGTAGCTGGAGAACATGAAAAAGCTTTCCTGAAAGCCTTGACGGCATTTAGGAGGTTAATGGGCTAGCAGGAAAAATTGTCAAGGATGGTTGTTTACTCTGGGGATCGGCTCCCCAAGGTTACTTTGACAAATTTAATTGTTGATTCAATTTCGTAAAGTGCATCTTCCATGGTTGAACCACTGAGGTTATAAAACTCCTCGACAGATTATGGAAGACAATGCGAGTGCTACAGCGGCCTAGAGGGTGATGCACCTCAGAGTTGAATGCGGGCTTTCAAAATCTCTGAAGGGAATCAAGCTTTTATTTGTAGTAGTTCAGATTTGGCCTGAACCAGTCCATTTTATTGAACCTACTTGACCCCCTCAAATATCTCGCTATTAACTTTTACACTGAACAGTTGCAGTTTTTGCCGCTTCTGGAATCAATTTCACATTGGCCACCGCAATTTCCATAGCGCCTTCACTTTCCAAGCGGAAAACACTGAAAATTTTTCCAAAGTCAGCGCCCGCATTAGCAAAACACTGCAGGTCCACAGAGATACGAGTCCAGTCTTTCAGAGGCATGGTTTTCAAGGCAGAATGTAAAGGTACCTTGGCAATACAGCCCTCACCACAAGTCATCCCGGCAAATACCGGCTTTTTCACCTCCCGGTCAACCCGGATATTTAGGCTAAGAGCAGATTTTTCCTCCAGGTAAATATTCAGGTTCTGCATATATTCTGCAGACAACTCTACGGCTCCAGGACGTAAACCTTTCCACTTGATCAGACGGGCATCCTCCTGAGAGGACATGTCAATTGAGGTAACAACGACATTTTCATCATCGTCACTAGCTGCGTAATTACCCGTGACTGGAACTGTCTTGGAATCCCTTTCAACGATATTCAATACCCAGGGAGCCCTGGGACGGGAAACCATTAACCAGGCATCTTCAAGGACTCCCCCAGCAAAATTTTCACTGACTTCAGGCAATTCATTACTCACCAGAGACTCCTCTCTAGCTGTTAAACCATAACCCAACGAGAAAAGTGGCTCATAGTGTTCCTGGTAAGGATTGAGAACGGCTTGGTTAATATACACAGGCCAGCTAAAAGGTAGTTTGCCAGTAAAGTCATAGCGCACCTCACCATTTTCTCCCCTGAACAATACATCTGCTACACCCGCGCCCTCTGAGCCCGGCAACCACGCCGCTACAAAGGCATCTGACACATTTAGCTCCTTATTCACCCATAGTGGACGTCCAGACAAGAAAACACTGACTATCGACACTTCTTGCTCACGAAGTTTTTTCAGTAGTGCCAAATCTTTTTTACCGCCGCGCTGGTATTCAATATTGGTGATATCTCCGTGCCACTCTGCATAGGGATCCTCACCATAAACGACGATCGCTACTCCAGGTGGCTTGCCATTTGCAAAGGTATCAGCCCCGAAAGATCCATCCACACTCAGGATAGCTTCACCACCAGCCGCTTTTACTGCCAAAGCAATCCCTTCATAAATCGAGGTTGCTCCGGGAAAATCAGCTCGGGTATTTCCAGTTCCCTGCCAGGAGATAGTCCAACCACCACTTTGCTTGGAAAGGTTGTCCGCCCCGTCTCCCACCACGAGCACATTCTGGTTGGCAGCCAACGGCAGTAGCTGTTCATTGTTTTTTAACAACACCAGAGATTTGCGCACCGCCTCCCGGGCAATCGCGCGATGCTCATTATTTCCTAAAATGCCACCTTTACCAGCCAACGGCATGTTACGCTCAAATAGGCCTGCGCGAAGCTTCACTCGCAAGATACGACGCACCGCATCTTCTAGACGCTCAGGCTGAATTTCACCGCTCTTGGCTTGAGTAAGCGTATTCTTGTAGAGCGCTTTCCAGTCTGCCGGAACCATAAACATATCCAGACCGGCATTAATTGCTGCGGCACAGCTCTCCAAGGTACAACCTGGCACAAAGCTGTGGCCATTCCAGTCGCCTACAACAAAGCCATCAAAGCCCAAACGCCCTTTCAGGACATCTGTCAGCAGATACTTGTGGCCATGCAACTTCTCACCATTCCAACTGTTAAAAGAAGCCATCACAGTCTGCACACCCGCGGGGAGCGCCGTCAGGTAACCAGCCGCGTGCACCTCAGCCAGTTCACGCTCGGGTACCGCATTATCACCCCGGTCTATTCCTCGGGTAGTACCACCATCACCGACAAAGTGCTTGGCAGTGGCTACCAGGTTCTCACCGCGCAAAAAACCCACGCTGCTTTTTATTCCTTGTAGCCCATTAACCATAGCTTTCGCATAATCGGCAACTAGCACAGGATCTTCAGAGTAGCTTTCGTAAGTTCGTCCCCAGCGATCATCGCGAACAACTGCAACTGTTGGTGCAAAGGTCCAGTCAATTCCAGTAACAGCGACCTCGCGAGCTGTCGCACGACCGATACGCTCGATCAAATCTGGATCCCGGGCAGCACCTAAGCCAATATTGTGAGGAAACAGGGTAGCGCCAATTACATTATTGTGACCGTGAACCGCATCGGAACCCCAAATCAGAGGAATAGCGACACCGCCATCGGAGGTGTCCATAGACGCCTCAAAGAAAGCATCCGAGAGTGCCAGCCAATCCTGGGGAGTAGCAAACTTGTCATTGTTCGGGAAGGCACCGCCACCATTGAGTACCGAGCCCAAGTGATAGTTCTTCACATCTTCTGGGGTTACATGGCGAATTTCCGCCTGAATTAACTGGCCTACTTTTTCCTCCAGAGACATGCGAGACATTATTTCATTAATACGCGCTTCCAGTTTTTCATCACGTATGAACGCTGGTGCAAGTACAGGCCAGTTCTCGAGATTGCCACCGCCATCACTTACCAGGGATTCACCTTTTCTTGCCTGGCTCTCATTATTCTGCTGTTGGCAACCAGCAAATACTGACGCACAGAGCACAATACCCAGTGAAAAATTTTTACTAAATTTCACAGATAACTCCCAAGTTTTCCTATCTTGTTAACCAGCTACTATTTTCCAGCTACCCACTGGTATTGCGGGCTTCAAGCTCAATTTTAGAAAATTGGAAACAGGCTAATTTTATTACTTTTATAAATTTATCGGCTCTGGATAATTACAGAATGTCCAAAATACAAACAGGTAAATATCTGACAACTTTTAACAACCCACTCTAACCAGAAACCGCCTGAAAAGGATGAATTCAACCAAAGTGCAATACTTGACCTGAAGCGCCAATAGAAATCCGATGGACTGGTTCAAAATACGGACAAAGTGGAAATATAGACATACCCTATTCCACTGCCGCGCCACGTAAAGTTGGAGAAAAAGCACCGTAGTAAACGATGTAGCAATAGCACAACATCGGCACTAAAAATGAAAGTTGAATACCAGCATTATCAGCCAGGACACCCTGCATAAGCGGAATCATCGCTCCTCCGACAATGGCCATACACAACACACCACTGCCCTGGCTGGTATGCCTACCTAAACCACGAAGAGCGAGGCTGAAAATGGTTGGAAACATAATAGAGTTACACAGACCTACAGCAACAATCGCCCAAACTGCCACCAGCCCGGAGAAAAGCATTGCCGCTACAATCAGAACAACCGACCCTAACCCACAGACTGCAAGCATTTTGTTCGCGGGTATATATCGCAATAACAAAGCGCCGGCAAAACGACCTAACATGGCACCTCCCCAGTAATAGGAGACAAAGTGTGCAGCCTCTAAGGGGCGCATTTCCGCAACTGAGGGCTCGCCAAAAAAACTGACCAGGAAACTGCCTATAGCCACCTCAGCTCCAACATAGGCAAAAATCGCCACCGCACCCAACGTCAATCTCGGAAAGCGCCATATAGAGAAAACATCACTTTTATTAGCCTCAGCCCCGGGAGCTAATTGATGCCCTGGAATAACGGGCAGGCGTATCCAGGAAAAGAAAGCCACAAGCAGCAACAAGATAACTGCCAGCCAAAAATATGGCTTCTCTACCAGGGCTGCCTCCCGCGCACGGAAGTCAGTCAGAGTAACCACTGTATCCGGATCAGAAGTGATGGAAAAAGCGGTAAAAAAAACAGCTCCGCCAACTATAGGTGCCAACGTGGTACCCAAAGAGTTGAATGCCTGGGTAAGGTTTAATCGACTGGGTGCCGTGCTACTGTGTCCGAGGGCAATAACATAGGGATTTGCCGACACCTGAAGTACTGTAATGCCTGAAGCCAGCACAAATAATCCCAGCAGGAAAACTTCATAGATCTGGAGGCGCGCAGCAGGAATAAATATCAGGCAACCCGCGCAAGCTACTAACAAGCCCAGTACTAACCCTAACTGGTAACCTACCCGCCGTAATAGTAGGCCTGCTGGAACGGATACCAGGAAATAGGCAGCAAAAAAATAAAATTGAACCAGTACTGCGCGGGTATAGCTCAGCTCAAAAACATTTTTGAAGTGGGGCACCAGTACATCATTTAGACCAGTGATAAAGCCCCAAAGTAAAAACAGTGAAGTCAAGGCGGCCAAATTGAAAGGACCTGGAGCCACGGCAGATTGTTCCGAAGCACCAATACCATTTACAGCCATATCGTTCGAGGGAAGCCTCGACCCGGGCAACATCTGGCTCATTAGAAACCAATCCCCAAATCTCTTCTTTATATATCGGCAATGAAACTGTTTATCCTAAACCCTTTTTAGTCGCTTAAGGATAAACAGGGAAAATTAATGCAGCAGAATGGCCTATTCCAGTCATCGACTTTCTTCTTTTGTCCTTGATTCCAATCTAAAATATCGCATCACCATTAAAAATGGTTAACGGGCTTAGGGTATTAACCAGTAAAAATATCATTCAACACGTATATTTGCCTTATGGACCCAGATTGCCGAAAGTTACTTGACTAATCACCCCAAAAAGCGACAAGTAGGACCAATTAAAAGGTAAGCCGGAAAGCTGGCGCTCACCAGCTATGGCGGGGCCCGCCAAGCCAAGGTAGTATCTATTGGATAATAATAAGCGCAATAATCAGCGCCTATCCCGTCATTTTCACAATACTAAATAAACGGGACATCATGCAGTACTCCCCCCGTCAAACTATAGAACTTAACGCTGATGTTCAGTCGACTCGCTGGTTTTGGAAGTTACAGTTGGTCAGCTGGGCCGGCATCCTGCTGGTTACATTTCTCTCACTCACATTATGGCACTCCCCTTCTGAATGGCCGAAATTTGAACCAGCAAACACCGTGTTCCAATGCGCAGTTGCTTTTGTATTGTCGCTATTTCTCAGGCCCATTTTTGATATAGCTTGGGACTCGGAGCTCGCGGTACGAACCGTCATCTACCTGCTCGCTGTAGCGGTAATTTCAGGCATATGGACACTGGTACGAATGGAGGCTTATATCCGACTGAGCGGTGAGCATTCTATCTGGTCCGAATTCGGGGGTTGGTATTACGCCTCACTCTTTGTGTTTTTATTCTGGAGCGCCCTGTACTGTGGAGTGAAATACTATATGCTCCTGCAGGATGAGCACAGGAAAATGCTTGATGTAGCTGCAGTCAACGAACGCGAGCAGCTGCGTAGACTCCGGGCGGAAGCTATTGCCAACGAAGCCCAACTGACGATGCTACGTTATCAATTGAACCCTCACTTCCTTTTTAACACCCTGAACTCCATTAATGCCTTAATTCGCTTTCAGCAAGCCGACGAAGCCCGGGAGATGGTAATCCGGCTAAGCGACTTCCTGCGCCTATCCCTAAAAGAAGGGCCAATGCAAAAAGTAGAATTAGAAAGGGAAATTGAAGCCGTTCTACTCTACCTGGAAATTGAGAAGACCCGGTTTGTCGATCGGCTCAGTGTAGATATCGCTATTGATGAAGAAGTCCGCAAAGCCCGGGTTCCCAGTATGCTACTGCAGCCTTTGGTCGAAAACTCAGTTAAATACGCTATTGCCCCCAATGAAAAAGGTGGAACTATAGCAATTCGCGCCCACCGGTCGGGTAACCGCCTAGTACTGAAAGTCAATGATTCAGGCTGCTCGAATGATTCTCCAGAGCAGCAGAACGGCCACACAACCTCTACCGGCGTTGGATTAAAGAACGTGCGCGAGAGACTCTCCAGCCTCTATCCACAAGACTTCCAAATAAAGCAGTTCCAAAAGACCGGTTGCGGGATGATGGTGCATATTGATATCCCGCTGGAAATTTCCACCTCCCCCATAAACCAGACACAGGGAGAAGCCCTATGAATAATTACACCGTCGTGCTAGTGGATGATGAACCCCTGGCCCTCCGGCTGTTAAAAAGCATGCTTGAGGAGTTTTCCGATATAAAAATTGTTGCCTGCTGCCGAAATGGCAGAGAAGCGCTGCAAGCAGTATCCGATCACACTCCCGACTTGCTGGTGCTGGATGTGCAAATGCCGGGAATGAATGGCTTCGATGTAGTTTATAACCTGCAGGGAGACATTATGCCCCAAATTATATTCGCCACTGCTTTTGATCAATACGCTCTCAAAGCCTTCGAAGTCCACGCAGTAGATTATATACTCAAGCCGTTAGATGGTAAGCGTCTCCGCACAGCCCTGGAACGGGCTCGGCAACGTCTACAACTGGTGAATACCTCTACTAAACATAGCCATCAGACAGAGAAAAACCGGCTGATGCGCTCCATTGACGATACTGTAAACCAGGGTAACGCCCACAGAGGGGCTACTCTGCCTCAAAACGCTTCCAACCGGTTGGCCATCAAAGACCGCGGTAGTATCACTATGGTGAGCCAGCAGGATATTGAGTGGATTGATGCCGCCGGGGATTATATGTGCGTACATGTAAAAGGAGAGACACATGTTATGCGTAGCACTATTAAAGACTTACAGAAAAAATTGTGTCCTAAGAACTTCAAACGTATTCACCGCTCCACACTGGTAAACCTTAACTTTATTGAGCACATTAAGGTTCTTACCAAAGGAGAATATTTTCTCACCTTGACCAGTGGCGCGAAAGTAAAGGTTAGCAGAAACTATCGCTTGCCAATCAAAGAGTTCCTGGAGTCCAATCGGCACAAAAATTTAGCCGCCCCCCAAGCTTCCTAGTATTCTTTTGACAAAAGATAATTCGAGTCCGAGAAATACCGACAGGGATTAGCTGGTATTTCTATCTGTTAATAAAATCGAAATATCTTTACGACAAATAATTTCTTTTTCACATATAGTCAAGTTTCCAGCACTTCCGATTACACGCACCTATAAAACGAATCATTCGAAAAACTTACATTCCAGGTGTCAATGTTAACTGCCATATAAGGATTATCAAATTCATATGGGTTTCCCTTACTACAGTATGCTAGCACTCTCTAGTACTTGGTAAGCAGCATAGGGGCCGGCAATATTCTAAAAATAGCCCCTCTCTTACTTGAGAGGGGCTATTTTTATTAGAGTGATTGCAAGAACATAATTAACGCATTCTTCTCATCCGCCGACATTCGCTCATAAGCTTGTCTCGAATTATTCCCCTCTCCCCCATGCCACAAAATTGCCTCGTCAAGGGTGCGGGCACGACCATCATGAAGATAACTCTCATCTCCACTAACATCGACTCCCAGCCCAATCCCCCAAAGTGGAGGGGTTCGCCACTCAGAACCTGAAGCTACCCCCTCCGGAAGATTATCTGCTAACTCTGGACCCATATCATGGAGCAATAAATCCGTATAAGGGTGAATTATTTGGTTACGAAGTTCCGCCTTTGGATGATAAGCGCTGGTAACCACGGTAGGCGTATGGCAACTGCTACAGCCAGCATTAGTAAACAACTCTTCACCCTTCAGCACAGTATTGTTGTTCAGGTTTCGGCGTGCACTAACGCCCAATAGTGATACATAGTCGACTAAGTCACTAAGATTCTGTTCATTTAATTCACTACCAGCAGCGCCACAGCCTGATTGGGCGCTACCGCAATCAGGTAGCGGAAATATCGAAGTCATTACTCCCATATCGGTATTGAGAGCTGCGGCAACTTGCGAAGCAACACTGGCTTGAGCCGCTTTCCAGCCAAAACGACCAATTCGCTGCTCCCCACTCTGCGGGTCACTGACAACCTGCAAACGACCACTAATACCATCGCCATTACTATCGTCTGGATCCGCTTGGGCCACGATAGCGCTTTCAGGAATTGCTTCCAATAGACCCATGCCTACTAATTGTGGAGCAATACGGACGGAATAATACGCAGGGCTATTTCCACTAAACTTGTAGACGGGGCGGCGTAAGCCGTTATTTTCCACCCACGCGCTGAGAGTAACTGTGGCCTCCGGGCTACCATTGATATTTTTAGGCTGTAATACATGACCTAAAAGTGGATCCGCTTCTCCGCTAACAGAACCCACTTTGACTACATACTGGGATAGATCAGAGCCGGTAGTTGCAGATGGGGCCCGGCCATTTTTTTCATGACAGCTAACGCAGGATCGGTTTATATATTGAGGGCCTAATTTATTGGCAACCTCAATGAGCCCAGGATTTTCACTACTCTCATTGTGGGATCCATCACCAAAATCGCTATGATGAATTCGACGACCCCGCACAAAGATTTGGCCGTTTTGCGGAGCAAGATTCGAAGCCATTTGCATAAAATGGTTATCTGCTTCACCTGAATATTGATAGGGGAGAGTAGTGCCCCCTCCCAACCACCCCTTAGTAGGGATAGGGTAGGAATCCTCATGTTCTGTGGCGGGGTCACCAAAGGTGCCCTTTGCTTCCCAAGGCACCAACCCT
Source organism: Microbulbifer variabilis ATCC 700307 (assembly GCF_000380565.1). Classification (GTDB taxonomy): domain Bacteria; phylum Pseudomonadota; class Gammaproteobacteria; order Pseudomonadales; family Cellvibrionaceae; genus Microbulbifer; species Microbulbifer variabilis. The sequence goes on along the minus strand of NZ_AQYJ01000021.1, from coordinate 95,952 downwards.
CCTTGCCCCACAATATAAAGCACGGTAGATCCATAATAATTGGCCCGGCCATTGGGTGGATTAAGTAAAAACTGACTCACCTCCATTTCCATACGATCGCCAGCTTGAAGGGGGCGACCTTCTTTACTGTTAAAATGGATCGTTGTGCTATATCGGGTTACATCCTCAGGATCGCGGTCTAAAAAGACATTGTGGTAGTACTCAGCAACGGTATTGATTCCCCGATAAAAAGCGCGGAACTCGGGTTGGCCCAACTCCCACTCTGTGATCACGTTGATGGTAATATCATTACCACCCTTTGCAACCCGGTCGATAATCTCAACTTGCGCTGTGCGGTGCTCCCAATAAAAAGTAAGGTAATGGTCATAGGCCTGGAATTGATCTTCCCTGGCATGTCTATCCCGGGCTCTATCAGCAAAACGAGTAATGATCGCATCTCCCGTTTCGATAACCGTATCAGGTTCAAGGGGGGTATCACCGTTAAACAGGGGAACAATGTCACTGCGATCAAACAACTCTGCAAGCCACCAAGTTCCACCTACACCATGACCATTTTGATCACCCTGTTGGGAATCACCAGAAAAGAAATATAAAGGACGGCCATTGTAAGCAGCCTGTTGACGACCATCATCACGTACAATAACGTCTAGGCCAGAAATACCTGAAGCTGCCGCATCATTTACTAACAATGGAGGCCAGCTATCAGAGCACTCAATACTACAATTACTATTTGGTGACCCTAAATCGCCATCAAAAAAATAGAGCGCATAGCCGGGAAATTCACTGCCTCTACCCCCAACCAGGAAGCCATTCATTATGCTGACTTCAGCTACATCAACCGCCAGCGGACAGCCGTGGATATCTACAGATGTTTCCTGTGGCGTATTAGGGCAGAGATCGACACTATCAACTACGCCGTCACCGTCACCGTCACCGTCACCGTCACCGTCACCGTCACCGTCACCGTCACCGTCACCGTCACCGTTGTGAGTATAAGTTGCCCACTCAGTAACTTTGGCACAATTACAATCTACATCCCAGTAGGTGAAACGATAGCGGACAACATCACCATTTGAGAGGCCGGTAATATCAAATTTATTTATGCCTCCCGCCTGGGTCATACGGTGATTTAATTGACCAGCGCCACTGAGTGTATAGTGCACATCGGCCCAGCCCTGGCCATTTACAAAAAACCGTGCACTGTTGACATCTTGGGCTTGTATACCTGTATCACTATTTTGCCCATCAGTTTCATCGCCATCGCCATCGCCATCGCCATCGCCATCGCCATCGCCATGAACATAATCTCGTAAATCACTATCGATAGCACAATTACACTCTTGATCAAAATAGGTGAAGCTGTACCTCACCGTGGCACCCAGATGTAAATCATCCAGAAAGAGTGTTTGGCGGTTACCGGATTGTTGCATCCGTACATTTTGTTGCACACCACCGTTTACTTGGTAATGCACATCGGCCCAGCTACCGACATTAACAAAAAATTCAGCTGAGCCCTCATCTGTAAATTGAATACCGCCAATTCCATTTTGTATCGCCTGCAAACCCACGGCATGGTTAGCAGCGAGAAAAAACACAGCACAAAAAATAACACCCACCTTAACCGGCTTGCGCAATTGGTTTAAGTACTTGAAAAACAGTTTGGTTGAAAGGTATTGCACTCTAGCCTTCCGAGCATCATAGATATTCATAATTATCTTTCCTTCCCGGTTAATTACTCTTGACTTACTCTTATATTGGAACTTCAACCTACGAAATATCAAAAAAAAAGAAATTTTTCACAAAGCTCTCACGAAAGAAAGCGGCCACACGGAACCAAAAAATTTATCCAGAAGCTTCACTCAAAAATTTAATCCAGCTTAGTGTCAAGGGAGGCACAAGAGTTCAATAAAAAATCAATGTCACATAAAGATAAATCCCGCCAATCAATGCACCCGAATGGACATCATTAAACCTACCTTATCAAGGAGCTTAAGCTCGCTTATCTAAATCAACCTTAAGCCTAATATTTTTCTTAGGAACAGAAAAAAGCCGACATAAAATGCCGGCAAAACGAGCTCAGATGAGAGTATAAAAACAACTTAAGCGCACTTATTTGGATGGTGTCCGATCACACCGTAGTAAAGGATATACAGATAACAAAAAACCGGTAGGACAAACGCAAGCTGCACACCCACTTGATCGGCAAGTACTCCTTGCAACAATGGCACAACAGCCCCGCCAACTATCGCCTGACATAAAATACCAGACCCTTGACTGGTAGCCGTGCCCAGTTTCGCCAGGGCCAGGCTAAATATTGTCGGGAACATAATGGAGTTACACAAACCAACCGCCAACACAGCATACATTGCGAGATGCCCACTGCCGGTAATCGTGATCATTAGAAGTAAACAAGAGCCAATAGAACAGATAGCCAGCACTTTTCCGGCAGATATATAGTGCATCACCAGCGCACCAGCAAAACGTCCCACCATTGCACCGCCCCAATAAAGGGAAATATAAAATGCGGCTTCGGACTCTTCCAACCCGGCAATAGAGTCCTCCGCTATAAAATTCACCAGAAAGCTACCAATGGATACCTCTGCACCCACGTAAAGAAATATGGCTACAGCACCAAGTACCAAGTGGCGATGGCTCCAAGCCGACCCGGAAATCTCTTCAGATTCGGGCAGCCTGTTGGCACTGACGATATTAGGTAGTTTCAGGTATCCAAATACAATTGCCAACAATGCCAGGGCCACGGCCAATATCAAATAGGGGATTTCTACGGAAGTGGCGCCGACGGCACCAGCAGCAACACCTGCAGCGGGAAGAATTAACAGCGCCCCAAATTGTGGAGCCACAGTTGTTCCCAAAGAATTAAATGCCTGGGTCATTGTTAAACGACTGGCAGCAGTACTCTCTTTACCTAGCACAGCGACATAAGGGTTTGCCGACACCTGCAAAATGGTAATACCAGAGGCCAAAATAAAAAGCGCCCCCAGAAATAGCGCATAGGTTTCCATACGCCCAGCGGGAATAAATATTAGACATCCAATTACCGAAACAGCTAACCCAGTTACTATCCCTTTTTGGTAACCGATACGAGAAAGTAAAAAACCAGCAGGTAAGGAAACCAGGAAATAGGCCCCAAAGAAACAGAACTGCACCAACATTGCCTGGGTATAACTCAGACTAAATATTTCTTTGAGGTAGGGAATCAGAATATCATTCAAACAGGTAATAAACCCCCACAAAAAAAACAGGGAGGTTAAAGCCACCAACGCAAAACTATTTCCAGGTTTTTCACCAGTTTGCAACTGCTCGGTATCCGTTGCTGTATTACTCTGCAAAATTGCCATAATTATTGTTCCACAGACCTCAGCAATATCGCCCACCCATAGCTGGAGATCATTGCCAATCAAACCACTCATTATTCTTCCAGCTTTCTAACATGGAGCTACATCAACTCCGCAGGTCTTTTCGATAAGGGGGGTCAAAACAGGGGCAATGTGGACACGCAGGTAACTATTCCGCTAGCCATACCCAGCTGCTTAAGAAAAGCGCTCAAAAGCAATTGAAACCAGCAAGTTAAGGAGCAGATCGTTTGGAGGAAGACAAAACCAGCGGCTTAATGTCTTGGGAAACAATCAAAAGACAACGCCCAGTTGCAAGCTGAGAAGCTAGCTAAGGGTCATTAACAGAGGAAAAAAAGAAGGGGAAGGTCTGTAGCCGGCCCTCGATTCTCCAGTAAGACGCCGGCCACAAAACTCTTTTCTTAAGGGGTTAGGAAACGATATTACCGTAGCTCATCAGGCGCTGATAACGTTTCTCCAACAATTCATCAATTGGAATACTGCTCAGCTGATCCAGCTGTTCACCGAGACGCTCTCTCAGACTCAAAGCCATGGCATCGGGGTCGCGGTGTGCACCACCGAGGGGCTCGGGAATTGTTTCATCTACGATACCCAGCTCTTCCAGCACACTGGAGGTCACCCCCATAGCCTCAGCAGCTAACGGGGCTTTTTCCACCGTTTTCCAGATAATATTGGCGCAGCCCTCCGGGGAGATCACAAAGTAAGTGGAGTATTGCAGCATATTGAGCTGGTCTCCCACGCCAATAGCCAATGCACCACCTGAAGAGCCTTCACCAATCACGGTACAAATAATCGGCGTGCGCAAACGGGACATCACAGCTAAATTCTGGGCGATGGCTTCACTAATACCGCGCTCTTCACTATCAATACCGGGGTAAGCTCCCGGGGTATCAATCAGGGTGAGCACCGGCATTTTGAAGCGCTCGGCCATTTCCATGATACGCAGAGCCTTGCGGTAACCCTCTGGTTTCGGCATACCAAAATTGCGCGCAACTTTTTCATTGACGGAGCGGCCTTTCTCTTCCCCAATCACCGCCACCGGTTTGCCGTTTAGGCGGGCGATACCGGCAATAATTGCCTTATCGTCGCCAAAGTGGCGATCGCCATGCAGCTCATCCCAGTCGGTAAATAAGCGCTCTATATAGTCCTTGGAATAGGGACGCTGTGGGTGACGCGCTACCTGCACAACCTGCCAGGGGGTGAGCTCAGAGTAGATAGACTCAGTCAGGTTTCTGCTTTTTTCCCTCAGCCGGGTAACCTCTTCGGCAATATTCAGTTCGTTGTCGTCACCGACCAGCTGCAACTCTTTAATTTTGCTTTCCAGCTCTGCAATTGGCTGCTCAAACTCGAGAAAGTTGAAATTCATGAAATCTGCGCCTTTAACTCTTTCCAACGCCACCGGGCATTCACAGCGGCATAGCTTAACTGTACAGAACCGACCAGTCGAGTCCGGTGGACTTTAACGCCTTTCAGCGTATTGAAGCGCCACCTGCTCTCTTCCCAACAACTCTCGCAGGGACTGAACCATCTGGTCATTCGGCTCAACATTCCACTCGGGTGGAAGGCGGTAGAGACCTCGCGCATCGTGACGCACGACTTCCAGGCTGACCCTGCATTTACCACCGGTATAAGGCTGCAAGCAGGAGGCCAATCGTTTTGCCAAACCCGGCGTCGCAGTGCCACTGACAACCTGTAAACGCAAACCACTCACGCTGCTCTGGCGCAATTCATCCAGAGTTGACACTCCATTGACCGTCATTTTCAGACCGCCACTGTAATCATCATTCGCCACAGGCCCGTCCAGCACCAGAAGCGCATCCTTGGCCAACTTTTCCCGATGCTCACCAAAAGCCTCGCTGAACATAGCCGCCTCAATACGACCACTGCGGTCGTCCAGGGTGACAATTGCCATGGAGTCGCCACGCTTGGTCTTCATCACTCGCAAAGCGACAACCAACCCCGCCACTTTTTGCGATTCGCGCCCCGGCTTCAGGTCGGCAATGCGCGCCTTAACCAAGTGCTGCAGCTCATCAGCGTACTCATCAATAGGGTGGCCCGTCAGGTAAAGTCCCAGAGTATTTTTTTCACCCTCCAGGCGCTCACGAATACTCCAGCAACGGGTGCGACGAAAATCTTCGTAAACATCACCATCGGATGCCTGGGGTACCACTTCACCAAAAAGGTCCATCATGCCTGCATTGGCATTGGCCTTTTGCTGTTCAGCAGCCTTCACTGCCTCGTCCAGGGCGTTAAACAGCACCGCACGAGAATAATCCAGACCATCATTGCCGCCGGTATCCGGCCCAATACTGTCTAGAGCACCAGAGCGAACCAACGCCTCCAGAGCACGCTTGTTTACCTTGCGAGGATCAACCCGCGAGCAGAAGTCGAACAGATCACTAAAGGGCCCACCCTCCTCCCGCGCCGCGATAATATTCTCGATAGGCCCCTCTCCAAGCCCTTTAATGGCACCAAGACCGTAGATAATTCGGTTGTCGATATCCACCGAGAACTGGAAGCTACCCAGGTTCACATCGGGCGGCACCAACACCAGCTCCATGGCACGGCACTCTTCGATAAAGGTCACCACCTTATCGGTCTTATCCATATCCGAAGACATGGTCGCAGCCATAAACTGGGCTGGGTAGTGCGCTTTCAGCCAGGCAGTCTGATAAGACACCAAGGCGTAAGCTGCCGAGTGAGACTTGTTAAAACCGTAACCCGCGAACTTCTCTACCAGGTCGAAGATCTTAATCGCAAGTTCGGGGTCAATTCCTTGCTCTTTTGCCCCATTTTCAAAAGTGGCCCTCTGTTTGGCCATTTCCTCCGGTTTCTTTTTACCCATTGCCCGGCGCAGCAGGTCAGCGCCACCAAGGGTATACCCCGCCAACTCCTGGGCGATCTGCATGACCTGTTCCTGGTAAACGATTACCCCGTATGTGGGCTCCAGGATCGGCTTTAACTTTTCATGCTGGTATTTGGCATCCGGGTAGGCCACCTGGGCGCGACCGTGCTTCCGGTTAATAAAGTCGTCCACCATGCCCGATTGCAGCGGACCCGGACGGAACAGGGCCACCAGGGCGATCATATCTTCCAGGTTGTCCGGCTGTAGGCGCTTGATCAGATCCTTCATACCCCGGGATTCCAACTGGAACACCGCTGTAGTTTCTGCCCGCTTGAGCATCTTGAAGGTTTCATCATCGTCCAGCGGCAGCGCGGCGATATCCAGAGGTTCCAACCCCTCGCGCGCGCGCGTCTCATCCACCATGCGCTTGGCCCAGTCGATAATGGTCAGTGTCCGCAGGCCGAGGAAGTCGAACTTCACCAGGCCGGCATCTTCCACATCGTTTTTATCGAACTGGGTTACCAGGCCAGCGCCGGTCTCATCACAATAAAGCGGAGCAAAATCAGTGAGCTTGGTGGGGGCGATAACCACACCACCGGCGTGCTTGCCCACATTGCGCGAAACCCCTTCCAGCTGCAGGGCCATCTCCCAGATTTCCTGGCCCTCATCGTCACTTTCCAGGAACTCCCTGAGTACATCCTCCTGATCGTAGGCCTTCTGCAATGTCATACCCACATCGGGGGGGATCATCTTAGACAGCTTGTCGGCTAGGCCGTAGGACTTGCCCTGCACCCTCGCCACATCACGCACCACTGCCTTTGCAGCCATGGTGCCGAAAGTAATAATCTGGCTCACCGCCTGGCGGCCGTAGTTATCCGCTACATAACCAATAACCCGGTCGCGCTTCTCCATACAGAAGTCGATATCGAAGTCGGGCATCGAAACCCGTTCCGGGTTGAGGAATCGCTCAAACAGCAGATCGTATTGCAGCGGGTCAAGATCGGTAATATCCAGAGAGTAGGCCACCAGGGAGCCTGCACCGGAACCACGCCCCGGCCCCACCGGGATATCGTGGTCCTTGGCCCACTGGATAAAGTCCATCACGATCAGGAAATAGCCGGGGAATCCCATCTGGATGATGATATCCAGTTCAAAACGCAGGCGATCCTCATACACTTGGCGCCGCTGGGCGTAATCGGCAGCGGTCTTATCCAGGATCTTCTCCAGTCGCCGCTCCATCCCCTCATAGGACACCTTCTCAAAGAACTGGTCTTCAGTCATACCCTCGGGAATCGGGTACTCAGGCAGGAAGTACTTACCCAGCTGAATCGGTGCGGAACAGCGTTTAGCGATCTCTACAGTATTTTGCAAAGCTTCGGGAATATCGCTGAACAGCTCGCACATTTCTTCCGATGTGCGGAAATACTGCTCGGCGGAATAACGGCGCTCACGGCGTGGATCATCAAGAGCACGGCCTTCATGGATGCATACACGCACTTCATGGGCCTCAAACTCGCTCTCTTCCATAAAGCGCACGTCGTTAGTGGCAACCACAGGTAAATTCAGGGCCCGGGCCAATTCCACTGCAGCGTGCAGGTAATCTTCATCCCCGGCGCGACCAGTGCGCTGCAGCTCCAGGTAATAGCGACCAGGGAATAGTTCCGCCCATTCACTGGCCAGTTCCTCAGCCTGAGCACGGCGTCCGGCAACCAGGGCGCGGCCCACATCGCCGTACTTGGCCCCGGACAACATGAGCACCCCTTCGCTGTACTCTTTCACCCATTCACGTTTGATATAGGCATTGCCGTGGTACTGCCCTTCCATCCAGGCGCGGGAAATCAGTTCAGTGATATTGCGATAGCCATCGCCGTTCATGGCATAGAGGGTGATCAGCGTAGGCTTACCCTCGCCGCCCTCACTGAGCCAGAAATCTGCAGCAGTTATAGGTTTAATGCCGGTCCCGAGGCAGGCCCGGTAGAATTTTATCTGGCCATACAGATTGCACTGATCGGTAAGAGCCAGGGCAGGCATTTCGAGCTCCTGCGCTCGTGCAACTGCCGGCTTAATACGTACCAGGCCATCAATCAGAGAGAATTCAGAGTGGATTCTTAAATGGACAAAAGGTTGGGTCATATTCGCGTTTGATTCCAGGCCCTGCGGAGCTAGGCCCGCGCAAAGCGCATTCAATGATTTACCAGAGTCGGCCCATTTGCCGCGCTCGCTCGGTGCAGAGCTTCAGAACTGCACGGCGCTCATCGTTGCTCATGGAGCCCCAACGACTGATCTCCATACCACTGCGAAAGCAACCCTCGCAAACATCTTGGTCGTTGAGTGCACATACGGAAATACAGGGGGACTTAACCGGGTGCTCTTCAGGCACCGCAGTTTTTACAGATTGTTCAGACATCCTCAGCCTCGAGCAGAGCCAACTCGCTGGCAAAATATTTACCGTTGGCCGCATAGTGATCGCTGCTGGCTTTCAGCAGCGCATAGGCAGCGGGATCGAGAGTTTTTATCACCTTACCGGGAGTACCCACAACCATCGAATAGTCGGGAATCACCGTGCCCTCGGTCACCAGCGCATTGGCGCCGATAATACAGCACTTACCGATTTTGGCCCGGTTTAAGATCACGGCGTTGATACCTATCAAGCTGTAATCACCAATATCACAGCCGTGCAGCATCACTTTATGGCCTACGGTGACACCGGTACCGATTGTCAACGGCGTACCCGGATCGGCGTGCAGCACAGAGCCATCCTGCACATTACTATTTTCACCGATGGTGATCTGCGCACAGTCACCACGCACCACCGCATTAAACCACACAGAGCTGTTCGCAAGCATACGCACATCGCCAATCACATGGGCACCAGGCGCGATATAGTGGCCCTTACCTTCCAGTTGCGGCTGTTTATCCCCCAATCTGTACAGCATTTGGCCTCCGGCTCAATATGATTATGAACCGCTTATTATCCCGCGCCAAAGGGTCTATGGCTAGCAGGTGGCACTTGTGCTTTTCACTTTCCGAGCACTAAAGCAACTCACCCTGACTTACAAAGTTGGCTCCTTCCAGCTTCAAAAGCCGAGCCTTCAGTGGCAGGCCTCCGGCATAACCGGTAAGGCTGCCATTCGCACCAATTACCCGGTGACAGGGAATTATCACCGCTACCGGGTTGGCACCATTGGCCCGCGCTACCGCGCGAATAGCACGAGGCTGCCCTAAGAGCTGTGCCTGCTGGCTATAACTGCGGGTCTCACCAAAGGGAATCTGCAACAGGGCGTCCCATACTCGCCGTTGGAATTCGGTCCCCCGCGGGGCCAGGGGCAGATCGAAATTTTTCCGCTTCCCGGCAATATATTCTCGCAACTGCTGAGCAGCTTTTTCGATAAGATCAGAGGTTTCTCTTTTCCAACCCGGCCCAGCGCGAAGCGGGCGCTCACTATCGTAAAACTGCAACGAAACAATACCCCTGGCTTCACCCTCATTTACCTGACCAGAGGCCGCTATGGCAACTTCACCCAGTTCTGTGGTGTAACTCTCATAAAAAATCATTTCTGCTCTCCAGATTTCAGGGACTGCCACAGCAGGATTGCCCCGTAAGCCCGCCAGGGCCTCCACTTTTCAGCCCTCGCCAGGGCTTCTTTTGGTTTTGCCTTTAGACCTTTACTGCCCAGTGCTTGCAAAATTCCCAGGTCTGAAGATGGGAAGGCATCCGGCATGGATAGCCCGCGCATGGCAATGTATTGTGCTGTCCAATCGCCGATACCCGGCAATGCAGTGACCTGCGTACACCAATCCTCCAAGGACTGCTCGCCAAAATTAACCCGGCCATCAAGTGTTGCGTCAACAAACTCTCGCAAAGTATTGGCCCGGGTACGTGTCAGCCCCAAGCCGGTAAAATCCGCCTCAGCAAGTTGTTTTGCAGTGGGAAACAGGAACCTCTCAACTCCAGAGTCATCCACAAAGGACTCCCCATAGCGAGCCACCAGGCGCCCCGCAATCGTGGTAGCCGCTGCCACACTGATTTGCTGCCCAAGTATTGCCCGCAAAGCGTATTCAAATGGGTCCCAGGCTCCGGGTAAGCGCAGGCCCGGTCGCTGTGCCAGCTGTCTCTTCAGCAAGGGGTCTTCATTTAACACTGCCTGGATCTCCGCTGTATCAGCATCCAGGTCAAACAATCGACGAAGACGCTGATTAAGCAGGTACAAGCCGGTACCACCCTCCTGCCCGGATACCTCCACTACCAAGCGGTTTCTCTCTGGATCGTGGGTCACCCGCATCACTCCACGCCCCCCCTCCAACGCAAAACTGCGTAAATACTCGCAGTCCCTTACCTGCTCTACCCCCGTCAGGGCTCTGGTACGGAGGAATGCCAGCAATTGCTGCCAATCCAATGGTGGGCGGTAATCGAGATAGAGCCGTACTTTTGTAGAAACACCACATTTCAGCCGCCTATTATGGCCCTCCCTGCGCACCTCGGATGGTGTGCGTTGGTAAATCTGTTTAAACACACCATTAAATCGACGCAAGCTGTTAAATCCCGATTCATAAGCAATTTCTGCTACCGGCAAATTGGTATCACGCAATAAACGAAAGGCAAAAAGCGCCCGCTCAGTCTGCCATACCGACAAAGGGCTCACACCCAAGTGCTCAGCAAACAAACGTCGAAGGTAACGGCTGCTGACCCCAAGGCGCTCCGCCAGCCGTTCCACTGAATGAGGCTCCCGTTCGCTGCGCATCAACTTCAGTGCCCGCTGTACGGTGGTAGAGACCAGTTCCCAGGCCGGACTGCCTGGGGCAGAGTCTGGCCGGCAGCGTAAACAGGGCCTGAAGCCAGCACTCGCGGCCTCTGCCGCAGTGGCAAAGTAAGTAACGTTCTGCTCGAGGGGGGGGCGTGCGGGGCAGATGGGACGGCAAAAAATCCCGGTGGTTTTCACCGCTGTAAAAAAACGTCCATCGAAACGACGATCGCGAGCCAGTCGCGCACTGGAGCAAACTGCAGCATCAATTTTCATAAACCCCTCCCGTTTCTGACTACCAGTGTATGGATTCCACGCCCATGGAACTAGTCAAAAACGGAACTGGCCATTTTTAAAAAGCTGACTAACTGGTCTCACTCAATTGGAAGCGGGCTTATATATCAGTAGCAATAACGGCAGTAACACTTGCGCAGAGAATGCATAAATTTTTTCGCTTACTGGAAAAAATCAGGCTAAAGCATAAATAACAATACAAGCATGAATTTAAAAGTATCTTCGACTCATAGTCCTTTTCTTATATCTGCCTGACACTTTTGCCTAAACATGTTTAACACAACATCTGCGCGAACATTCCCAACCAAATGGCGGAGTTTTATTTTTTAAAATTACAAGAGATATAAACCAGAAAATAGCCCGCCATTTTTTCATCGACCTTCACACATCCAACACCAAAACAACGCATATTAAACGGCACAAAGTCCGGTGCCGTAGTTACATACAAAAGTATTAGCGATTTATCTGCACGACCCCGGAACTATCTACAGGGAAGTAGAGACCGGGAAACTAGTGAAAATAATTTTTATACTTTTCCGACGTTAACCGACGAGATCCATCTCTTCTTCTCCGACAGATAACAAAAATAAAATTTGTTTTCGGAGACTTTAACCATGCCCCAAATACCGCTAATTATATTTTTTCTCTCAATATTATTTTTAAGTGCCTGTGGATCCGACGGTGGCCGGGGAGATGCTGCCGAAGATCTATTGCCAGGCGCCAGTATTGTGGACACTGACGGAGACGGGATTGAAGACAGCAGGGATAACTGCCCAAGCATCAGCAATTCCAGCCAGGATGACACCGATAAAGACAGCAATGGTGACGCATGCGATAGCGATGACGACGGTGATACCCATTCAGACTCCGACGACAACTGCCCGCTAACAGCCAATTCTGACCAAGCAGATAGTGATGGCGATGGCATTGGCAATGCCTGTGATGAAGATCTTGACGGCGATGAAATTAATAATGACAGCGATAATTGCCCCGCTGACGCAAATCATGAGCAGGGCGATATAGACAATGATGGCGTCGGTGATGCCTGCGATAATGACCGTGATGGCGACGATTACACCAATAGCCTGGACAACTGTCCGGATACAGCCAATCCCGACCAAGCGGATCAGGATAATGATGGCATTGGCGACCTCTGTGACGCCGATAGTGATAGTGACAATGACGGCCTGGACGATGGCGCCGACAATTGTCCACATACACCAAACCCCGACCAGAAAGACGCCGATGGAGACGGCATAGGCGATGCCTGCGATAGCGATAGAGACGGCGACGGCTTTGATAACGACTCTGACAACTGTCCAAATGTCCCCAACGCTTCGCAGGATGACCAGGATAACGATGGTATTGGTGACACTTGCGACTCCGACCTCGACAATGATGGTACTGAAAATGATACCGACAACTGCCCTTCTATTAGCAACCCCGACCAAAGTGATATCGACTCTGACGGCGAAGGGGATGCCTGTGACAGCGACGATGATGCTGACGGTATTGAAGATGACTCCGACAACTGCCCCGCAGATGCCAATGAGGACCAGACCGACACCGACAATGACGGCACCGGAGATATCTGTGACAGCGACCGCGATAATGACGGTGTAGAAAACAGCAATGATAACTGTCCGCTGGAACCCAATGAAGACCAGACCGACACAGACGGAGATGGCTACGGTGATGCCTGTGACGACAATACCGATAGCGACGGGGACCTAATTCCAGATAGTATCGACAACTGCGTTAATGTACCCAACCCCGACCAGCTAGACCTGGATGGTGACACCGTAGGCGACGCCTGTGATAGCGATCTCGATGGAGATACCGTCGACAACAATAGCGATAACTGCGTCTATATTCCCAACCAGGATCAAGCGGATAATGATAGTGATGGCCAGGGAGACATTTGCGATTCCGACGATGACAATGACGGCGTAGATGACCTCACCGATAACTGCCAGCTTGTTCCCAACTCCGATCAAACAGATACCGATGGCGATAGCATTGGTGACGCCTGTGATTCCGACCTAGATGGCGACGGCATATTAAATGAGGTCGATAACTGTCCCCTTGTCAGCAATACACTGCAGGAGGACCAGGACGGCGATGGTATTGGTGATGCTTGTGACTTGGACAGTGATAGCGACAACGATGGCCATGACGATGGTGAGGACAATTGCCCGGCAGATGCAAATCCCGATCAAGCAGACCAAGATGGAGACAATATCGGCGACGTTTGTGATAACGATCGCGACGGCGACGGAGTAATCAACGATCTCGATAACTGCCCTCTGACTCCAAATGACCAAACCGACAGTGACAACGACGGTACTGGTGATGCCTGCGATGATGACGTTGATGGAGATGGCATTGAAGATAATGTCGACAACTGTCCAGCAGTACCAAATGGTGGGCAGGAAGATAGCGACAACGATGGTGTCGGTGATGCCTGTGATCATGACCAGGATAACGACGGCTCAGATGACGGCGCAGATAACTGCCCCACTATTCCCAACCCAAACCAGACTGACACTGACGGTGACGGTCTGGGAGATGCCTGCGACCCGGATGTGGATTATGACGGTGTAGAAAATGATATCGATAACTGTCCACAAACCATCAACCCTCACCAGGAAGACTCAGATAATGATGGCGTAGGAGATGCCTGTGATTTCGATAGTGTACTTTCCTGTACCTCTTTCGAAGGTCTTGAAGTTATGGATGGTGTGAGTGCTGAGTTGGTCAACGGCATAACCTCACCTTGCGATGGATGTTCAGTAACATCTATCGACAAGGTAACCAACGGAATACTCTCCGATGCAGCCAGAATAGAGGTAGTTAGCGGTGCTGGAGGCAGCGCCTATATCCAGATAAATCACGACAATATTAAGAGCGGCCGCTACATGATTGGCTTCCTGGTGGAAAATGGCAATTCACCGCTCGATGAGATCGAACTGAACAGCATTGTTATCGGTACTTACCTGGATGGCATAGCCACTGGCGAGACTACAAGTGGTTATATGCTCGCCCCCTTCAAAGTGAACGGAGCGCACTATCACCGTCTACTCCTTGCAAATACCCAGGCTGACTTTGATCAGGTTCGCCTAAGCCTGAAAGGCCTGAACTCTATTAATAACAAGCTGGATGTTTATCTAGCCTGCGCGGTACCGATTGACCAGCAACCATAAGCTTATTAATCATCGAAGCAGCAGCCCTAAAAAGGGCTGCTGCTTTCACTATCACCATAAAAAGTACCTTTCATTTTTTCTACACAGCCCCTTCAAGGTATTAGCTTAATTTAATCGCCGATTACTATTAAGCCTGCAGTCACGCCTAATTAATAGATAAATCCGCCAGAATAATTTCAAACCTATCTTATTCAGCACAGGTTAAGTCAGCGATTCACATACTGGCAACACCCTTCCTGGAAGAGCTACCTCTTCTATAGCAGGAAAGAAACAATCTTCCGAAGCATTAAACCGCTGTTTTGATTCCAATTTTTTCAACAAAAATATAGGAAAATAGACAGCGGACGTAAAAAACTGGAGTAACCAAACGAAAAGTAAATCAAGGAGGTTTTACCATGAAAGGAAAACAGACAACTTCAATTCTGTCTAATCTTTTTATTTGTGCAAGTCTATCTATAACCGTGCTTACAAATGCAATGGATGCTAGTGATACCAGCAACTACACTGAATACACTAAAGCTGATTCCACAGTAACTTATACAAATAAACCTCGCATTTTTGACCACACCAAGGTTGATGAAGCCGTTAAAAACACCATGCGGGATATCGAAATTCCCGGCATGGCTATTGCCTTGGTTGCCAGGCCTGAAATGCCAATCATATGGTCTAAAGGATATGGAGTAAAAAGCCTGGAAGAGGGTGGTCTGGTTACCCGGAATACGGCCTTTTGGCTAGCATCAGTGAGTAAAGTTGTTATGGGAACAGCGATTGCAAAAGCGCAAGAAGACGGAATCCTGAGCCTGGATCAGGAAGTACAAAACCTTCTTGCTGGGGGCTATTTCAACATTGATAACCCAGGCTCACAACCTATTACACTCCAACATCTTGTCACCCATAGATCTGGCATTAATGATGGCCCCACATATCAATGTAGTTACTATATCAATCATGGAGATGGTACCCACTCAAAACTGATGAACCTCAAAGAGCCTGGAATCTGTCCAGAAGACAGCCCAATCACCTTGGCCGGTTTTTTAGGAGCGTACCTCGACAGCGAGGGAGAGTTTTATGATTCAGAGCACAACTTTCTCTCGCAGACACCTGGAGAAGCATATGAATATTCTAATATAGGAGCAGCCTTAGCTGGATATACTGTGGAACTCGCCAGCGGATTTTCTCTCGCTGACTATGCGGATAGAGAAATATTTACCCCTTTAGGTATGATTAACACAAGCTGGAAGCTCCCCGACTTTATCCCAGGAAATATCGCCAGCCCACACTATGCAATCGAAAATAATTTAACACCTATACCACACTACGACCTTGCAACCTGGCCAGATGGAGGATTAAGGAGTAGCGCCTATGATATGGCACTATTCCTCGCCACTATTATGAATGGTGGTGAATTAGTATCAAGAAAACAGGGCAGTAGAATTCTAGAGGCTAAAACTGTTTCTAATATGTTGACACCAATTGAAGATGGTTTCGGCATTTTCTGGGGTCTTGATTTTCTATGGAATTACAATGGAAAAAATCACAAACTTAATGGCCACAATGGTAGGGATCCAGGCTCTTTTTCTTACTTACTCTATAACCCAGCTGATAAAATTGGAGTAGTTTTACTGGCTAATAGCAACCTTGAGAACGCCAACAAAATCAAAGTCAACAAACTCATAACTAAACTCTTCGAAGCCGCCTCAGGGCTACAAACAAGCACACAATAGTATAACTATCTCTTTAAGTAGCAGTCTTCAATTTATAATGTAGGTTGTTCTTAGGAGTATACAGCAAGCACTACGGTGAGTGTCGGAAACTATAAATATAGATCACCATTCTGGCCTCACCCCCTATTCAGTATATGAAGCAACAATAGCTTCAACAATTAACTGAAATTAAAAAACCAGATTCTCGGTTTATGATCAGAAAAAATTACCCTTTTAGGCCTTATAAGAGAACTCCCTCCCGATTAGAAAAATATACTACAAAGCTGTTTCTTAAAACCTCTTCTTCCAACTATCAATAAGCATTAGCAAATAAACCCTCAACCCTAACATTAAAGAAACCATATCAACCAGGATTTAAGGAAATAGCAAAGAGCTCAACTTCCCAAATCAACCTTAACCTTTACTTTCAGGTAAAAAAATAGCCCAACAAGAAATGGGCTATCAAATATAGATCACAACAATAAGAAATCCCTAACAATTAAACTAAAAATTGCCAGGGACTTCTTGAGGCAAGGATTAACTATTGTACTATTGTACTGTTATGGTTATTACCAATTTGTCCGACTGTTGCAGTATCCATAGTGCCGGTTTGAGTCACACTAAAATTATTACTTTGCCCATTCTGCGAAGCAACTGCAACATTCATCATTCCAAACTGGGCTAAGAGTCCCGTATTACTGGTTCCAAGCTGGAAGGAGTTTGCAAAGTTAGAAGTACCAGTTTGCAAGAGATTCAGAGTGTTCGACTCCTGCTCCTGTCTAACAAAGGCAATATGGCCAATGCCAACCTGTGAGGCATTCAACAAGTTATTATTTCCTAACTGATCCGCATCAATAAATCCACCTGTAAGGTTGGACTGATTGATATTTACTGTATTGGTATTACCAACTTGACTTGAATCCGCAGAGCTACTTACAACAACAAACTGCCCAATCGTGGCTACATTGGAAGTGCCTACTTGAGTAGCTACCGCAGTAGTACCACCGAAAGTATTTGCTTGAATAATTGTCGCTGTATTACTTTGCTGAAACTGGTTGATCGTCGCTACAGTGGCTTCTGCAGTAATCTGAGATGTTGTTGCGGTATTGTTGTTACCAACTTGCGCAATACCGGCAGTCGTTCCAAGAGTGGCAAAATCCTGAACAGAATTAGCTGTATTTGACTGCCCATCCTGAAGCTGAAATATAGAAGCAAATGAGGTGCTATTTATCTGCTGGCCAAAGGCACTGTTACTGGTGCCAATCTGGGTTTGGGAAATCAAGCTATGGGTAACTGTTGGGTCCACCTGATCCACAACACTAGTGTGCGCATTGCCACTTTGGTTAACAATAGCAGTGTTATTGTCAGCAAAAACACCTTGACTGCCAATAGCGAACAAAACAGCGGCTGCTATGGGGGTACATCTTTTCACGTTTATCTCCTTAGGAAATGAAATTAGCAAACTTAAACTTCTTGTTACTGCTTTAAAGATGAATCTAATCAACATCACGCCCTAGCACAAAAGCAAACGCCAAATGCTTAAAGGGGTTTCCTGCGTAATACTCAACAAAAGTTGTACCGATACTCTGGCAACTATCCTTGTAAATTTCCTCACAGTAGAAACACACAACGAGTTACTTCTTATATAAGGCCACAGCTTGATGCTGTGATGAGTTTTGTAGCCAGGCCGTGCTTGCGCAATAGGAGATAAGTACCGAAAATATAGGAAAAAATACCCAGGTAGATTCAGACCTTGAAGAGAATTATCAAAATCAGGCAAAATACAACACGATGGCGCAATCACCCAGCCAGCTTACAAAATAAAAGTGTGGAGATTTAGAGCGTAACAAAAGGATGTGCAATATAGACTGACTATTTACCAAGCATAAAATGCAGTCAAATGTCGCGGCCTGGCCATCTCAAGTCAAACCACTAACGAATGAAAAGTCAAATTTAGGTATAATGGACCTACATATCAAATACGATCTCAATACATAGGCCCATCCAAAGATTAGATTTTACATCTACTGAATACAGGCGTCGTTTGCATTATCAAAAGTATTAAGTACCCAAACACTGCCAGTGCAGGCAGGAACATTCTGATCCATAAGATCATTTCCTGTATTACCTGCGGCATCATTCCCGATAATAAGCCATCCTGTCTGAGCAAATGGCTGCATCATGATTCCATTTACACCATTATCTGTTGATAAGTTCTCTGCAATAATACCGCCATTTCCCTCGGCAACTACGATGCCACTCGCCCCATTAGAGCTGGTATCATTATCTCTCAACAATGAATTGTTACCGACAATTTTTACTCCCATCAGGGTATTTCCTGTCGCCTCAGTAGTTCTCACCTGGCTTCCGTCACCCATCAGACGAATACCCATGCCTGTATTGCCATTCGCGTAAGAAGCCTCCAAGGTGTTGCCAGTGCTCCAAAGGGTAACTCCGGACAAACTATTAAGAGTGGTACTTACTCCCATAATAAAATGGCCACCATCACCCTCTGCAGATACCCCAGTGGCACAACTCTCAATGCTTCCACCGCCTGCAGTATCCTCAAGAACCCTGCCTGCTCCAACTAACCTTACTCCTATTCCAACGGGAGTATCACAACTAATGGTATAACCATTTAAATCCAGACTTGCACCTTCTTTTAATGTTAATGCAGGATTTATCGCGCATGAAAGAATATCCTCAGACAGAACAGTTGCGGATGTAAGAACATCACCACAGCTGACAGCTGAAGCTATACCCGACACCGAAATACTGGCGGCTCCGGCAACGGTGAGCAGTACTGCTTTTAAAGGATTAACACTTACATTTTTCATATTAGATTCCCTTCATTTATTGATTGTTTCAAAGGAGAGTACACCCAAAGCCAAGGAGAGTTTGACCTAGGTTTGAGAAAGGGCCATAGGAAATTTTTCCTAAATAGATAGCAAAACAACCTGGATTATCAACAGCCAAAACAATCAATATCCCCAACAGATACTGTTATAACCATTTACTATTTTTCAATTGGCCCAGGTAAGTAGAATGCCCGACCCCAGGTAAATTAGGAAGATTAAAAAAATTATAAGCCTATGAGAAAAACTTTTATTCCGGGCATAAAACGCAAAACAACACGACAACCATAAAAAGATAAGCGCACCATTTTACAGCAAAAAACAGAAGCACTGAAAACCATAAAACAGCTAAAGCGTCAACTCCTTAAAGATTTATATGTTAACCAGAATACAAACGAAACTTGATTTATATATAAAATTTATTCTTATGAAGAAAAAATCGGATACTATCACAGCAAATCCATTATATTAATGCATTTGTCGCGGGGAGAACATAATAATGCTCATCCCCACCACTGCCACACTGGCACCGGTTATATCCCAGACAGTTGGCTTAACTCCATTCACCAACCATAGCCACATAATGGACGTAAAGATATAAATACCGCCATAAGCTGCGTAAACCCGCCCTGCTGCGGTCGGGTGAAGTGTTAACAGCCAGACAAATAGCGCGAGACTAATGCCGCCAGGTAGCAAAAGCCAAGCACTCATTCCCTGCTTGATCCAGAGATAAGGAAGATAACAGCCGGCAATTTCAGCAAGTGCAGTTACAAAAAACAAAGCTATTGTTTTTAATTCAAACATTACCGGAGATTTACCGCTTTCCTTATCACCAAAAGTTCACTAGCGATTACTAATCAACGGGACAAAGACTTTCAAGCGAAGTAGTAAATGCACGCTTCATAAATTCAAATTGCTCATTGGTCTCCATAAGTTTACTCAATGAGCTTCTGGCGACAAGAAAACGCTTTTTTTCTGACTCTGTCATTCCTTCATGATACAGATATAACTGTTCTACAGGCTTCATTGCTGCCTTTTCTTGTCGGTAGTGGGAATCTGCAGACATCGCCAAATCCACCTTATCCCTTATGGACCCGTCAGGCATAATTTGCACCGACACACTGGGAACCAGATTGGCAATTGGCCCGGTTAGATTGAGTACCTCTGGATTCAGCTCACTCAGTTTTCTGGCAATATATACCTTCAGCTTGTTATTCCTGACTTCCAGCTTCACGAATGGTTTTATTGTTTTGAACTTATCTTTATCTTCTTCGAACAATTTAACGGAAGCTTCCAACATCACCAGGCTTTGCGTATTCAGGAAACGTTCATACTCCTCCAGTTGGCAAGAGGCCTGCACACTTTGGCAGAATACAAAGGCGAGAATCAAGGCTGGTATTTTCATTGTTCCAATGTTTATCCTTAACATTTTTATATTGGCCGCCCAATTCCAGCGGGCAAACCTTCCTTTACCCCAGGGACATTTTAGTCGCCTTTTTACAACCGAGTTTCTATAGGTTCACATTTGAGGAATTTCCTGCAAAATGTACGCGGCGTCCCTCTTTTTACAAGCTATAAACGCCATAAACAGATAAAAGGTAGTAACTGCCAGTTCATCAGTACCTAAAAATATAAAGGGGCAGTAAAGGAAGGCCAGCATCAGTTCCAATAGTGACCAGTTATTGACGAAATAAACAACGCCAGCCCAGCTCCAAACTCGTTAATCAATGTGCTGGCAGTCAATAATTGTCCAAAATCACGGGCGGTAAAGACCTGGCTTGGGACACCCACTCTTCCACACACTCTCTTGCCAGCAGTTTCACTATCCATTGGTGAGTTAGGGGCCAGGTATTCAGTTGGGGAGAATGTGAGTAAATCCGAATAACTGTAGGCACCAGTACCAGATCGGCCAGAGAAAGCTCCCCACATAGATAAGGGCCACCACTGGATTTCAGTTCCGACTCCCACACAGAAAATAATCTCTCCGTATCCTTATGCTCATCCGAGGTCATCTCACGCTTATTGGGATAAAAAGCACTTTCAAATGACAGGCGGGGACAGAGCCCCGATAACCCGGCATGTTGCCAGCTCAGAAATGAGCGGACCCTTGCCCTGGCTAAAGGCTCAGCGGGGAGCAGGGCATCCCCACCTATTTCATTGGCATATTCCATAATTGCCAAAGAGTCAAAGATGATGTTATCGCCATCAACCAACACTGGTACGGATGTAGATGGTGATATTTCTCCAATTCGCCGCAGATTTTCGAACCTCTGGGGCTTTCTTATATCCACCACTCGCTCTTCAAATTGAATACCAAGCTCCCGCATAGCGAGCCAAGCGCGGAATGCCCAAGAAGAGGCATTTTTTGTACCGGTGTATAAAATACGGCGCATCCTTTCTCTCCACCTAACTGAAGACTAGTAATTTCCACCTCATAATAACCGGCGCTTATTTAGCAACGAAAGAATGCAAAAAGCTATTTATTTTCTATCAGTTTAAGGGCACAAACGTACCAACAAATTTAAGCCAAAGTGCAACAGGTTTGACTTGATTGAGCAAGCTTAATGAGAACTACAAGTAAAGCCTGGGGGAGAAGAGAATCACTGAAAGCTCTAGATAACATTTGTTATCAAAGTAGAAAAAATTATTTAATAGCTTTTACTTCAAAATCAATGATCTGCTTTAAGAAAGAATAAAAAAGCCCGGCGATGCCGGGCTTTTAATTCCAGTCCTAAAACTCTGTTATTTAAGGCCTAGTACCTCTTTCCCCTGGATAAAAGTAACATCTACAGGAATGTTCGCTTCAGACAACCGATCCAGGTCACCTTGCAATTCGGGACCAATCACGCCCTGCTTGGCCAATAGCGCTTTAGCTTCTTCATAGTTACCGTCACCCTGGATGGTAAGGATCAGGCGAGACAAATTAGTCATTGCCTGCTGCATCTTCTCGAAGTCTACACTGTATTGCCCAGTCTCAGGATCACGGGTAAAAGCGCCCTGCTCCTTGAAGAAGTTGAAGCGCATCATATTCGCCTTACCATGCGCACTTGCCGCACCAAAGCGTACGCTGCGGAAGATCCCGGCGAGGAAGGTAACGTAATTATCCATCAGCTCGCCATCTTCGATTTCACCTTTCTCATGCAGGCGGGTGACCATATACAGACCCAGAATATCCGCCTTGCCTTCCTCCAGGGAGGAGGAGGTTTCCTTCAATGCAGTGCGTACATTCGCACCACCATCAACGGTTTTCTTGATCCCGAGGCCATGGGCCACTTCATGGAACATGGTATTGGCGAAGAAAGCTGGGAAAGTAATATGCTTGCGCTGCTCAGGAGCAATCAGTACATCGCTGATAGGCACCAGAATCTTGTCGAACTTAGCGCGCATGGCATTTTTCAACTGTAAACGACGGGTGCCCTTGGCCAGCTGCACTTCTTCATCATTGGGCAAGTTGATGGCAATGGTCTTGGAACCAGCATTGCTATGCCCTGCATAGAAAAGTACATCGTAAGCATTCAGGTCAGAATCAGTGCCCGGCTCTTCCGATTTGTACTTCTCTTCAACTGGCAGGCCTTTCTGAAGCTCAGGCAGCAGTGCGGCAAACTTAGCCAGCTTTTCACTCCACTCCTTATCCTTCAACAATACATAGGACTCATAAGCGGTGCGGTAAGCAAACATCTGGTCTTCGTAGTTCTCAATGGGACCGATGACTACGTCGATCTCATTTTCCTTCATGTCCATCCAGGCCATATCACTGGGGCGGAAATTATCCGTCAACAGCGCATCGGCGCGCATGGTCAGGTAGTGTGCAAACTCCTTGCTCTCAGCCAGTGCGGCAGCCTGGCGCAGGATATCAGCGGCTTTTTTCAATTCCGCGTTATACGCTTTGTTGTAAGGAATCAGCTCCAGCTTGCCGGCATCATTGCGACGGACCAGGGAATAGAGGCCATCTTTGCCAGGCTGATCCCAGTCCTCAAACTCCTCACGCGTCATATCCGCTGGATAGAAGTTCGCACCGAGGGGTTTAGAGCCATAGCCAACAATAAACGGTTTGTTGTCGTTTAGACGATCCCAGGGGCCATAGTTAATATCGGCGAACTTGCGCGCGCGGCTATCTTCGATTTCCGGCAGCAGTACTTCTGCGGGGCCGTAGGACTGCAGCCAAAACAGGCGATCCATAATCTGGCTGGCGTCGATCAGCAAACCAATCATCTTGCGCTGGTTATTGCTCAAGCTGCTGAGGTTAGCAGTAAGCTCTACAGGCACATAGATATCAAAACGCTTATCTGCATTCTCCACAGTCTGGCCAGGAGGCGGGCTCACAGTCTCAGATTCAACAATCTGGGCTTCGGCCTCATCTTTTTTGACTTCTTCGGCCTCTTTGTTTTTGCTACAGCCGCCCACCAGCGCTATCGCCAACAGTGCGGCAGCGATCTTGGAGGACTGAAAAGGAATGGTCATATCGCTCTGCCTATCGTTTTTTTGTGTCGGCGCCACATTAGTCGGGCTGGGCACAATTATCAAGATAGGAGCCTAGGGCGTGACAATCTCTACCTCATCGGTACGCTCCTGCTGCTGCATCTGCCAGAGCATCGCATAATGCCCCCCTTGTTCCAGCAACTGGCTGTGGGAACCCTGCTCAACAACCTTGCCCTGATCCATTACCAGGATGGTGTCCGCATCTACAACCGTAGAGAGGCGGTGAGCAATGACGAGAGTGGTCTGCTCCCGGGCAATCTCCTGTAGTGAGGCAACAATGCTACGCTCTGATCGGCTATCCAGGGAGGAGGTCGCTTCATCAAAAATCATGATTGGTGGTTTTTTGAGCAGTGCCCGGGCAATCGCAACCCGCTGCTTCTCCCCTCCGGAAAGTTTCAGGCCGCGTTCTCCCACCAAGGTATCCATTCCGTTAGGCAATTGCTCGACAAAGTCT
Source organism: Microbulbifer variabilis ATCC 700307 (assembly GCF_000380565.1). GTDB lineage: Bacteria > Pseudomonadota > Gammaproteobacteria > Pseudomonadales > Cellvibrionaceae > Microbulbifer > Microbulbifer variabilis. Next base: position 72,003 of record NZ_AQYJ01000021.1, on the reverse strand, counting down.
GATAGGTGCGCGTGTTGGATCGCCTCCATTACCTCCTCATCAGTGGCACCTACCTTGCCGTAGCGCACATTCTCTTTGATTGACTGGTTGAACAGCACCGCATCCTGTGGCACCACGCCAATAGCGCGGCGCAGGGATTCCTGGGTAACAGTGCGGATATCCTGGCCATCAATACAGACTCTGCCACCCTCGGCATCATAGAAACGGAACAGCAACTTAAACAATGTTGATTTACCGGCACCACTAGCACCGACAATAGCTACTTTCTGACGTGGCAGCACTGAGAAGCTTACTCCACGCAAAATTTCGCGATTGTCCTTGTAGCCGAACCGTACTTGCTCGAAGTCGATACGCCCTTCGAATACCTGTAGTTTGGACGCCTCCAGCTTATCTGCTACCGCCGGCTTTACCGTCAGCAACGAGAACATTTTCTCAATATTTGCCAGGGCTCCCTTCATTTCGCGGTAGACAAACCCGAGGAAATTAAGCGGGATAAAGATCTGCATCATAAAGGCATTAACCAGGACAAAATCACCGATGGTCATCTGTCCGTTCGTTACCCCAACCGCTGCCAGCACCATCGCGGCACACATGGCGCTGGCAATAATCAGAGCCTGACCGGTATTCAGACTAAACAAGGATAAGCGGTTCTTACGCCGGGCCTGCTCCCAAGTTGCAAGCTCCTTATCATAATGGCTGGATTCGTGCCGCTCGTTGGCAAAGTACTTAACCGTCTCGTAATTCAGCAGGCTGTCCACGGCACGACTACTGGCCTGTGACTCCGCCTCATTAAGCGCTCGTACAAAGCGGGTGCGCCATTCTGTGGCCACTACGGAGAAGCCGATATAAATAATGACCGCCGCCAAAACTACCAGGGCGAACACACCGCTGTAATTCCACCAAAGAAGCCCCGCCACCATAGCAATCTCCACCAGGGTAGGCACGATATTGAACACCATAAAACGCATCAGAAAGCCGATGCCGCTATTACCACGCTCAATATCCCGGGACAAACCGCCGGTGCGCCTATCCAGGTGAAAATCCAAATCCAGCTTGTGCAGATGCTGAAATACCTCCAGCCCTACCCGGCGCTGGGCACGCTCGGTCACACGGCCAAAAATGGTATCCCTCAACTCACCGAACAAGGTGCTGGAAAAACGCACTGCACCATAGGCCAGCAAAAGCCCCAACGGCAACGCAATAGCCTCGGCTACACCACCAGCTTTATCCAAATTATCGACTATGTGCTTAAGAATAAATGGAAGAGTAACCCCTGCGACCTTGGCTCCAATCAGGCACAGGATTGCCAGGACAACAGCTCTACGAAACTCCAGCAGGTAGGGAAACAGGGTCTTAAGTGCGCCCCAATGCACCTCATCCAATGGAACTGTGGACTTAGGTCTCGGCATAATTGGTTCCGGAAGGAAAATTAGGCGCCTATTATAAATAGACTGAAAGACTTATATAGACGCTCAGCCAGATATGCAGGGTGAACGCCCTACTGCGGCATCACATACCTTGGTTACCCAACCAATATTCAGATTAATCATATCCGCAGCATAAAGAGGGGGTTATCAGATGCCAGGGAGACAGCAGGCACTGGAAACAGCGGCAAACACCCAACCTGGTCAGCATCGGTGGAAGTATAAGAAGGCTTATTCGAATTTTCGTCCTCCAGCTCACAATTCATCAGAATAGCTACCCTTAGCCCGCCTCCACAAAGCGGCAAGCGGCGCTTAGCGATACCTCTATATTGCTACCAACGACTATAACGACATTACCCTGCAGCAAATAGTGTTTATCTAGTGAGAAAGAGAGGCTCTGCCTATTACCAATAAACAGATAATATTTTAATTATCAGATTTGACTTTCGCCAAGCCAATAACCAATACATATTTTTAGAGTAAGAATCTCATAAAAAATATAATATTACAGGTCAGGAAAAGTCATAAACTCACTCGGCACACCCAAGAAAGTCATCTGGATTGACAGATAACTCTCTTAAGTTAACGTGATACAGCTTCCCCCTCCTAATTCGCCGAAACTCGATTCAGCGCGCCATTATTGTAGCGGTAAACTTCACAATTCATCTTTGCATCTAACACCAGCATTTTCTGCTTGGTTTCACGCCCTTGAGTCGCACCTGAATACTCTCTATCAAAACAAATATACCAATTTATATTGGTAAAGGCTTCGATCATCATTTGAAGCTTATTCCCACAACCAGATGGGACGTGATGATTTGACCCATTTACATTCACCATCATTGCAGATGAATAATTACATGGAATCTTTGAAATATACATTTCTATTCTCCCTACCGGCCCATAACTAGTAAACTTATCCAGTGACCGTAAGAAAATTTCTTCAGCATGCCCACCACCTTGATAATTTTGTGGCTTGGTCACTTTTGTCTTACTGCTATTAAGCCTACCCCTTTGAGCAGGGTAAATTCCTCCAGGTAAAGGTGAGCTTCGAACAGGGGTTTTGTAGTCAATCGAGAATATGTTACTGAGGGTGCTGTCATCACTGTCAAATCTGTAAATCAAGTACTCATTCACCCCACCTGTTTGCTGTCTATAAGCATTACAAGCTTCAAATTCACGGACAAACCTTCTGCTTTGATGCATAGTAAAAGGCATTTCTCTCTCCTTGAATGGTTGTTGTACTCAAATCACATCTTAGAAATCAATACTCCCCAAAAATAAATCGACCTAATAAAGGCATTTAAGCGCTTAAAAATAACTCAGAGATCTCGAAGCTTTAAAACTATCCTGTTGGATCAACCCCAAACCAATTGAAAGTAATCAACCATGGCAATCCATATTTTCTAACATATATTTTAAAACTTTGTCATCAACATTATTCAATCGTTCAAGAATATTAAGATGATCTCGGTTATTAGCCAGAGAAAAAGAGCAGTTGATTCCTGACTTAAGCAGTTTTTCCTGATACTCCTTTGTCTGGCGAAAAAACTCAGGAGTATCAAACTCAGGCACTATTAGATGTAGCGGGCAGAGTTTTCTCCCCTCTCTAAGCGGGATTAACTGTGGACTTACCCTCTCCGCTGAGTCCATCGACATCTTAATTGTGTCATTGACGAAGCTCTTTACCAGGGGGCGGATATCAAAAAGCCCGGCTAAGGAAAATGCAGCCTTGAATTTGCTCTGTGCGGATTTTGAAACACCAAACTGTTCCCAATCGGTCTGGTGAAGCATCGCTACAAGCTGACCACCCGCCGAGTGCCCTACCAGGTAAACTGCCGATGAGCCTCTCTGTTCAGCTTCTATAAGTACCGTAGCCATCGCACACTGCATCTGTTTTACAATGGATTCCATTGGCTGGCCATTATTCCAATCCTGGGCCATACGGTATCCAGGCATGTAGACAGCAAACCCCTTTTTATTAAAAGATTCAGCTAGAAAGGAAAACTGTTCCTTTGAGAACCACTGCCACCAACCACCATGAATATAAATTACTATGGGGGCATCTTCAGGAACATTCCCAGGCCTGAAGACATCCATAGAACCCAATAACTCTCCCTCTCCAAAGTGAACAGTTTGCAACCCATCTTTTACCTTTTGACGGTAAATGGAGCTATGACTCTCGGTGAATGCCACATGGGCTGGTAGTAACTCCTCTGTAGGCAACCGATGGGTCCACAGCGTTGGGTTGTATTGTTCGTCTGTTTTTTCCCGTGTAAAACTATTCCAGTATTCGTTCATCTTATATTCCTTTACTTCACACTCGGGTCTAAAGCTTCAAAATGATCCTCGCGCAGGCGCATAGTGCCATCCTCCTGTAGAACCCAGAGTTCCCGCGTGATCACCCCTTGCGCCTTGTTCATTTTCCAATTGCTAGAAAGTACAGTTGAAGCATCATCTACGACCTCAATTTTAGTATCCAGATAGGACACTTCTGAGAATCCCTGGGCTACCAGATTTTCCCAAAAGGCCTGTATCTGCTCCCTTCCCTGAAACAGGCCGAACGGTTTGGCCACCATTTGGGCATCCTTTTCATACATAGACGCACAGCCTTCAGCATTACCCTGATTGAAAAACAACTTCCATTGCTCGCTGGCTACTACAGTTTTTTCGATTAGCACCTTACTCATATCAGACTCCTCTTCACAAAAACTAAGTATTGAGTTTCTGCAAGCATATTGCCCCAGCTACCACCTTATGATAAACAGGTATTCAATCAAATAACTGTTTAGTAAAATTAAACAATGAAGCCTAATCTTGAGGATATGCAAGTATTCCTGGCCGTAGTAGAAGCCCGTAGTTTTACGGCTGCGGCAGATAACCTTGCCCGTACCAAGTCGGCAATTAGCCAAGCGGTTACCCGGCTGGAGGGAGATCTTGGTACAAGGCTGCTCTACCGAAGTACACGGGCACTCTCTTTAACGGAAGCAGGCACCCAGTTCTACACTCACTGCCGCGAAATCCGGGATATCTATAACTCCGCCTTGGCAGACTTAAAAAGCACCAATGAAAAGTTATCAGGCACGCTGACGATTACTGCACCTCACGCACTCTGTGAGCCAGTTATTGTTCCGGCAATTGCACAATTCGCGGAACAGCATCCACAGCTTGGAATACGATTACTGGCGAACGATGCCCCCATAGACCTGATTGAGTCTCAAGTAGACCTTGCAATCCGAGTGGGCAGCCTCGATATGCAATCAGCCAAAGTATCCAAGCTAGGCATACTTCGGGAAAGTCTCTATGCAAGCAAAACTTATATGGATGAGCAGGGTGGTTTACCAGAGGACCTCTCCACATTGATCCATTGGCGACATATCGCTAATGATTGGCAGGGTATCCCGATTAAATATGAGTTAGGCAGCAAAAGAAAAATACGAGTCATACCAAAAATTCGCTGCAACTCTTTACATGATATTTTAAAAATGACGGAGATGGGGTTAGGGATTGCCAGAATTCCAGATATTACTGCATCACAAAGTATCGAAAAAGGTCTATTGAAGCGGGTGATTGAAGTCGGCTCAACCCCTATACATTATATGCACCTTTACCCAAAGAAGCCTCCTGTTAAAGTCCAGAGATTTATAAAATCGGTGAAAGACCAACTGAAATATTCAGATAAAGATAATCATCAGCTTTAGGCTGCCTCATGATCAACTTACTGGTTTATTTTAACCTGCCATAATAAATCATTCGTAAACGCCGCCATTACCTGTAGGCTGACATTCAAAAAAATTTGAGAACAACCTAAGGGAATACGCCCAACAGAAAGATCTCAAAAATAAAAATGAATAACAAAAGCAAAGGTTGCTTGCTCAAAACAAACAACCTCTGCTTATACTCTATTTAATAGTCTAACCAGATTCAAAGCCAAGAAACATTTATAATTTTGTTCCTCAGTCGCCATTTATTCAAACGAAATCATCAATCGTATAAATACTAGACAACAACATTAGCCAGGCTAATGATCCCAGCTAGGAGCAATAAATTTTACCTCTGTATGATGGGTTTGCATAACCAGCTCAATTGATGTTCGATTTACTGTCGCGAGCCCCCCTGTACTTCTACCTTCACCAAAACTAATAATCTCACTATGACCCAGCATTGGGTGTATTCTCCCAGTTGATATAGCTACGTGATTTAGTAATCCGCCCATAAAGGACCGGAAAAATACAAGGTCCCCCCTTCTTGGGCGCCACAAAGAACCTGGAAAATCTTTCCAGTCAGTCCACATGGTTGTCAGGTCACTAGTATTAAAAGCATAGGGCTTAAGTGATGGTGACTTTAGATTGAGATCCTGAACTAGATTTAAAGCTCCTTGCCTATTGAGGTAGCCGCGCCTTATTGCAAGCAGTATTGGATAACTCCAACAGTTGATAGGCTGGGCAGGACTTCCTAACAGGGCATGAGGTCCCGTACCTCCTCCCCAGGTAGTAATATTTCTATCGGTGGGACCCCAAGTATATTGTTGGTGATTATTTGCATCTACTTCTGCATCATCAGCAATATCTGTAGCACGACTCATAGCAAAATCCCCTCTATTAATAATTAAAGTCAATTAAATTAATTTCATCTAACCAGGCAGAAAAGCCTTTTTTAACGCCAAAAATAGCGTTACAGTGAGAATCATATACTTTTAGACTTCAAGACATCGGAATTGTTGCACATCCAGAATTACAGACATCCAATTTATAACAAACACAATTTTATTTTAATAAACTAAAAACGTATACCGGATAGCCCAACAGAAACTACCTGATATACTCCACTTGAAGGCTTAACAAAAACCCGAGAACCGATAATCAAAAAAATCGGAATTGCACTTTAACGAGAAATTACGCAGCAGTAATTACTCAAGTAAAAAATCAATTAAACTCACGAAAAAATAACCAACTAATCCCAAGATATACTTCTGACCCCAACAGATAAATTTTGAACTGGCATCTGCGATGGATAATCTACAGAAAAATATTGAGAAACTAGCAATCTTAGATTTGCTGGCCCAGTACACCCTCACAGCCGACAACCATGATGCTGAGGGGTGGGCATCGCTCTTTACAGAAAATGGGCGCTTTGAGAATGGAAACCTGATGATAAGAGGGCGAGAAAAACTGCGTCAATATCTGATTATACACAGCCAGCTTGGAACTCGACATATAACCTCCTCGCCTCTATATACCATTTCTTCTGATGGGCAAAGCGCTACAGGGAAAGCAACCACCCTCGTAATCGCCGCCACACGTCATGGCTATCGCACCATCATGGCCGGACAATACGATGACAAGTTAATAAAAATCAATAACAACTGGTTATTTCAATGCAGGCGTGCTGAAGCTTTTGGCTTGCCGGAAGCTCCTGATTTTTCAGTGCTAACCGCAGATCACCATACAAAAAAATTAATTAATATTTTACTCGACGCATGGGATAAATTGGGAGAACCTATAGTATAAAAGTCATCAAGAGCAACGAGCACAAAATACCACCAAAGATTCAAAACAACCCATATTATTAAAAATAATTAAAATACCTCTTATACTCAAAAATATAATTTGTTTATTAACAAAAATTGCCAGACCATAGCCTTATAAAACCATTTAAGACATCTTAAGCAACAAAAACCAAATTGGTTTAAAGCTCAGCTTTAACAAGCACTCCAGAACAACAGCTTATAGATTGACTTTAACTTTGACTTAAAGGGGGATTATGATGAAACTTATAGACTTAAATACCATACCTTCATCTATTACCATAGTTGTAGCCAATGCGCTTTCAGTCTCCCCTGCATTCGCTGTAGAGTGCTATGAAACCGTCACAACTACAGCCTTCCTCACTGAAAACCTCCACTGTGAATTAACATCAGAAAATCCTTACGCGATAATTGTCAGCGGACCTTCCGGCAACTTACAAATACAGGGGGATGGAGGAATAACTTGCACCGGCAATTCAGATATGGAAGACCAGTTTGGCTTACTAATCGAGGGAACTGGCCGGCAGGTACGCGGAGGAATTATAGAAAACTGCCCCGGGGGTATCCTTGTTTCTGGCTCCGGCTCGCACTCCATTTTGAATATGGAAATAAAAAATTACTACCTGGATGACGGTATAAAGATCAATAGTGACAACAATATCATCAAAGGTAATACGATCACTGGAAACCCGTTATATAGTGGTGATGATGGCATAGACTCAAATGGAAATTACAATTTAATTACACACAATACGATAAAATATGCCGGAGATGAAGGGATACTAATTGATGGAGAGGACTCAACAGTACTACATAACTACATATCATACAGTGGTGATGATGGTATTGACCTGGATGGAACCAGAGGCGTAGTTTCATTTAACACTTCTGAGCACAATTCCGGGGATGGAATATTAATCGATACTAACAATGCCTCAGTAAGCCAAAACACTGCCAATTATAATGGTGCTGAAGGCATAGAAATAGCCGATGACAGCTCCAATAATATTGTTAGGGGAAATACCGCCAATAGCAACCAAACTGTTGGCATACTTATAGAAGAAACCAGTAGTGAGAGCAACATCATTAGAGGAAACACCGCACTGGGTAATATGAACTATGACCTAAGTTCACCAGGTGCCGACCCAACATGCCTTAATCTTGCCAATGAGTGGGGTAACAATACAGCTGAGTCCTCTGAACCGGCATGCCTGCGCTTTCTTCCATAGGAATATTTCACATACTTAAAGGTAGCTGATGCCCCCCTTGCTTCCGTCTTAAAGCACTCCAAGGGACCTAAGATAAGATTATGATAGCGCTGGGATGTAATCCCCAAATTCTAAAGCTACTCTTCCAATACGAGTAAATCATTCTTCTCAGCGAAAGTTTGTTTTACGAACTCAGACGCCGTGATCCCCATCTCCTCTTTAAAAGCCCGTGAAAACTGGCTGGTGCCATTAAAACCGCTGTTTAAGGCAACCTGCAACATACTTGCATTGCGCCCAGAGCCCACCAGTTGTGCTGAGGCAGACTCCACCCTGGCACGACGCAATAAGCTATTGTAGGATGTATTGTGATAACGCAAGGCACGGTGTAGATAGGAAGGGGAAATATTCAAGGATATGGCCAGCTGCTGGGCTGAAAGATCTACATCACAACAGTACTTCTGGATAAGCTGACAAGTCTGGCGAAATACCACATTCAAGCGTTGCGGTGTTTCCACTTCAGCCGCCGCCTTTCCGCGGCTCTCCTCTATACAGGCAATAGCCAACTCCGCTACCGGGTTAAATAGTGTCTCAGGAGAGACAAAAGAACTTTGCTGTCTGGCTCTTGGCAAGAGCAAAAGATAGTTTCTGAGTAATAGGCCTGGGCCACTATTGCTATCAATCACTAGAGGCTGATTATCACCAGGGCCCTTTCGAAATTTTTCGATTTTTTTTCTAGGGATACGACATAGCAGTACATGACTTTGCTGTATCAAGTCATGGATAATAGTCTGCCCCAAGTCCACCAGATAAATCCCACCAGAATTCATTGGAATAAAGTGATTACCACGCTGTATGGCACCACGACCAGACAGTATATACACCACGGTGTAATCTGCGTAGCCATCACTAAGATGATGATTGTTGCGATGAAAAGAGTTTCCAGAGAAGATTGCGCGGGCAAAAGAGTCTCCAGTAAGGGGGTTTATGGTGCCAGAGAATTCCCCCTCATACTCCTGGCAGTGATGGGGCTTGAGAATTAGCTCGCAGTTGTAAGGTAATATTTCCTCCAGATGTTGCTTCCAGCGCGACCAACGCTCCTCTATCGGCCAAATTCCAGTATTGATACTTTTTTGTATAAACGGTTTTTTTTTCTTTTCTTTTAGAAAATCCTTACGCATGATTCGCTTATCCTTAAGCTGTCTCATTGCTGGCAATAGGCAAGAATAAACCAATTTGGAACAACTGCTCACCAATATAGAGAATATTGAGACAGCATATTCCAGCTCAGAGCTCATAAAGACGCGTTTTTCGAGTCCCGGGTATTACTCGGCCAATCCTTGCCCCTCATTGGCACAGCATTCTACTGTTGACTATGGCTAACAGTACCCGGCCAGTAATTCTGTTGGCGCCCTGATCAGAAAACCCTATAATTCTTAGGCTTTCAGGCGGGTAGATAACAGCTTTGTTATTGATAGTCATTTAGCTGGTTAGAGCATCAGGTGTAATCAAAAAATGAAGAAAAGGTGAACGGAAAAATTCCTTCGGAAACGAACTCTATCAATTTGGCTTGGAGGCCGACACTATTCCTTGATTTGTACTATGTCCTTTATAAAAGTTAATCCCAGTAAAATTAGACACACAGGTTATTTTCATTGGTGTCCATTTTTTTAGGCATCCGATTATTAAAATGAATGATCTTCAATTATTCAAAGATAAGTTCGCAATGAGTGATCTACTTGCTCGCCACACATTAACGATAAGTAGCTATGATACACATGGCTAAGCATCAGTGTTTACGCCTGAAGGTCGCTTCAAACACGGCAATCCTATGCCCCCGGGAAGAAAAAAACTGAAATGCTACACAGTGATACACAACAAGGTGGGGGGCGGCATATTACATACTCTCCCTGACATCAAAGTTCAGAAGATGGGCAATCTGCCTCGGGCAAAGCAACTACCATGTTTATCGTAGCGACTCGATCCGGTTATCCTGTTGCCGTAGCCGCCGAATACCGGAATCAATTAGTCAAGGTAGCAGGTCACTGGCTTTTTCAATGTCGGCGAGGGAGGGAAGTTGTCCTGCCGGAAGATCCTGTTTTTCCAATTATCATTACTGATCCGGATACCCTGCGATCATATAAATTTGTTGTTGGATGCATGGAACAACCAGGGTGAGCTGATACCGGGTTAAACTCCCAACATAGTAATAAAACAGGCCAAAATAAATTATAAAATTATTCCCACCAACCAGGACTAATTTAATGCACGCAATGGCACATCATCGCGACGCCCAATTGATACCCCCAGTATTCTTACCAGAAATTCCGTAAGCACCCCAGCAGTAAAACCCCAGATTTCATAACTCTCGTATTGATAAGCCGGCAAATAAATAGCTTGATCATCAATGGTCACTCTATCGGTACGGATACGGGGATCAGCCATAAAAAAAGAAAGGGGAACACGGAACACGGCATCCAGCTCACCCGGATTAGGGGAAAGTTCGATATCAGGGGAGATTACTCCCACCCATGGGGTTACATTTACCTGCCACCTGGTTCTACGCGGCCACAGGGGACCGAGCATACGCACCGCATTCATCGGCAGGGCAACTTCCTCCTCTGCCTCGCGCAAAGCGGTATATTGCAACGACGGGTCGGTGGCATCCCAACGTCCCCCAGGCAGGGAGACCTCTCCGGAATGGGTGGACAAATTGGCGGAGCGCTTGGTAAGAATTACCTGTGGGTCAGGCTCATCGGTCAGGGCAACCAGAACCGCAGCGTGACCGGACAGGTCCGGCCCTATTGGAACTCCAGCCTCAAGCTCCTCAATCTGCTGAAATATATTTTTTTCAATCGTTGATAGCATAAATCACTGTCCTGCCCCAGAAGACCTGGGTACTCCCTAACTTTCATCATACTCATTTCTGGCGTTAACACCGAGCTATCTGCCACATAATCCATTTGTCGCATATAGCTCGAACACCTCTACATCCCTACTTTTCCGCCGCAACACTTCGTTCAGTCTGCGGGGTATAACCGCCTTTTAGCTTCTCCCGCACTGTCTGCACCAAGGCGTAATAGACCGGAACCAGCAGGGTGGCGAACAAGCTGGCGGCCAACATGCCACCAAACACCACCAACCCCAGGGAAACCCGGCTGACCGCGCCGGCCCCAGTGGCCACCAGTAACGGTATCACTCCGAGGATAAATGACATAGCCGTCATCAGAACCGCTCGAAAACGCAGACGCGTGGCAGAGAGAGCCGCATCAGCAATCGACTTCCCTTTATCCCGTTCTACACAGGCGAACTCCACAATCAGGATGGCACTTTTAGCCGCCATGCCAATAAGTAAGACCAAACCAATCTGGGTATAGAGGTTGTTGATAGAGCCAGCCAACCAAACCACCAGCATGGCGCCGCATATAGCGATTGGCACGCACAAGAGCACTGCGATCGGAATACTCCAGCTTTCATACTGGGCGACCAAGAACAGGTATACAAACACAATGGCCAGACTGAACAGGATTGGAGCCAGATTACCCGAAGTTATTTCCTGCAAACTGATCCCTGTCCACTCATAGCCATACCCTTCTGGCAGGTTTTCGGCCAACTCCTCCATTGCATCCATAGCCTGTCCACTGGAGTAACCGGTCGAAGGGGCACCGTTGATAGTGATACTGTTGTACAAGTTATAGCGGGTGATTGTTTGCGGAGCGACGATCGGGGTGATAGTGGCAACTGAAGTCACCGGCACCAGGCCACCGCTATTGGCACGCACGTAGAAGCCCGCCAGGTTTTCTTCCTCATCGCGAAATTGCGCATCAGCTTGGGCAATCACCCGGAATACTTTGCCGTACAGATTGAAATCATTGATGTAATAGCCACCAAGAAATGTCTGCAAAGTGGAATAGACTTCCGGCAGGGGCACTCCGAGCACATGGGCTTTTTCTTTGTCCAGTTTTAATTCCAGTTGGGGAGTGCTGGCCTGGAAGCTGGTAAAGGCCTGAGCAATTTCCGGACGCTGGTTAGCGTTACCCAGCAGGTCAAATAAAACCTGGGTGAGTTCCAGAATACTGCGCCCCTGTAAATCCTCAAGTACAAATTCGAATCCACCCACGGTACCTATACCCGGTAACGGCGGAATTGCGAAAGGCATAATCTGCGCATTGGGTATCGCTGCCAGTTTTTTCTGCAGGCGATCCATCAGGGCAAACTGATGATCTTCTTCGTTTGTTCGTTCGTCCCAGGGTTTCAGCACCGCAAACATCATGGCCGTATTGGAGGAGGCACTGTTGGTGAGCAGGTTGTAACCCGGCACCCCTACCACATGGGCCATGGCCGGCTCTTCCAACAGAATATCCGTGACCTGATCAACCACTGGTCCAGTCCTTTCCAGGGATGAACCATCCGGCAGCTGCACATGCAACATAAAAGTGCCCTGGTCCTCATCGGGAATAAATCCGGTGGGAATACTGGTAAATAACCAGGCGGTAAAAAGAAAAAGCCCGATAACAGAAAGGATACCAATCAGTGGAATTTTCACACAGGCCTTAACCATGCCCACATAGAAATTGGTGGAGCGATGGAGCAGTTTATTAAAGAAACCAAATGCTCCGGTCTCTTTAATTCCGGCAACTTCTCCATCTTTACCAGGTTTAAGAATACTGGCACACAGTGCCGGGCTCAGCGTAAGCGCATTTAATGAGGAAATAGCCACCGCCATAGAAATAGTAATGGCAAATTGTTGATACATTTTTCCGGTAATACCCGGCATCAACATTACCGGCACAAATACGGCAAACAACACCAAGGTGGTAGCGATCACCGGCCCGGTAACTTCTCGCATAGATTCCAGTGCCGCTTCTTTGGGAGGCAACCCCTCCCCCATCAGGCGTTGGGTGTTTTCCACCACAATAATTGCATCGTCCACCACAATACCAATGGCCAGGATCAGCGCAAACAGGGTGATGGTATTGATGGTCATACCAAATGCCAGCATCAGAGCGAAGGTACCGACCAGAGATACCGGGATGGCGATAGCGGGAATCAGAGTGGAGCGCCAGTCCTGTAAAAACAGGAACACCACCAGTATTACCAAAATCAAGGCAATAAACAGTGTCTGCACCACTTCCTTAATCGAGGCCTCCACAAAGAGAGTGGTGTCATAAAGAACTTCTGCAGTGAGCCCTTCAGGGAAACGTTGAGAGAGCTGCGCCACCTTCTCTTTAATGCCCTCAGCCACATCCAAGGCATTTGCATCAGGTAATTGATAGACCCCCATCACTGCCGAAGGCTCGTTATCCAACTGACCATAGGACGAGTAGGATTGACTCCCAAGTTCGACCCTGGCTATATCCTTAACCTTAACCATGGCGCCATCGGGCTTGGCGCGGATAGTAATATCTTCAAATTCCTGAGGGCTAACCAGACGTCCCTGCACCAGAATATTGTACTGAAATTGCTGATCCTTGCGGATAGGTGGCGAGCCAATCTGCCCTGCCGCTACCTGAACGTTCTGGGCCTGCACCGCACTGATTACATCCTGGGCAGTAACATCCAGTGCTGCCATACGATTGGGGTCCAACCACAACCGCATGGCATAATTACGCGAACCAAAAATAACAACACTGCTCACTCCCGAAACACGGGCCAGCTCATCTTTTAGGTAAATTTCCGCATAGTTGGCCAGGAACAGCTCGTCGAATTTCTGGTCTGGCGAAAATAAATTAACGACAAGCAGTAGCGTAGTACTCTTCTTGGAAACCACTACACCATCCCGTTTTACATCCTCTGGTAGTTGAGGCATTGCCTGCTCTACCCGATTCTGAACATTTACCTGAGCAATATCGTCGTCGTAACCGGATTTAAAAGTGACCGTCAGGCTATAGGAGCCATCATTGCCACTGGTAGAAGACATATAATCCATGCCTTCCACCCCATTGACCTGTGACTCAATTGGCACAGCGACACTATCGCGCATCACCTCCGCGCTGGCGCCTGCATAGTTGGTAGTGACATTAATAGTCGCAGGAGTAATTTCAGGGAACTGGGCTACTGGTAATAAGGGCAGGGATAAAATCCCCGCAAGGGAGATCAGTATGGATATTACAAAAGCGAAACGGGGCCGCCGGATACAAAAGGCACTGATCATAAAGCCGCTAGATGCCCCCCGCCCTTTCGGGACTACTTATAGTCATCTGCCTCTCCCTCATAACCCGGGAGCGTACTTTCATCCTCTCCTTTACCAGGCTCTCCTTTCTTCGCACCCTTTGACTGCATCTGCGCTGGTGAGCCACCTTCTCCTGTGGGTTCCGCCGGCTTCGCTGCGGCATCATAGGGATTGCGTGGTGTATTTTGCGGTGTTACCGGTTTTCCGGCCTGAACCCGCTGCAGGCCATTGACGATTATCGACTCACCGGCAACCAGCCCATCATTCACCGCCCAAAGTTCCCCCTCGCGTTGACCCAGGGTTAAATAGCGTTTTTCCGCGATATTGTTTCGACCCAGTACAAACACATAGCGACCCTGCATATCCTCCAGCACAGATGACTGTGGCACTAATGGCTTCAATGCCTCACTGCCGGTAAATACCAAAATGGAAACTCGGGCAAATTGACCCTGTACCAGCAACTGCCCTGGATTGGGAAACAGGGCGCGTACTGCCACAGATCCGGTATTTGGGTCTATTTGGTTGTCGATAAAAACTATGTTGCCTTTGTAGGGGTAAAAATTGCCATCCGGCAGTTCTATACGCACATCCAAACTGGTGGGGGGCAGTCCTTCTCGCCGGCGTCGCTCCGCATCCACCTGAACAGCATAAAGTTGATCTTCAGGCACCTCGAAAAGTACATAAATTGGGTCCATCTTAACGATGGTCGTTAGGGGGTCAGAATTAGGGCCCACCAGGGAGCCTTCGGTAAACTCCGTGCGACCGATACGACCTGTGAGTGGCGCATAAATTTTGGTGTAGGATAGATCCAGTCTGGCGCTTTCGACTTTGGCGCGATCCGCATCCACCTGGGATTTTGTCTCCTCGTACGTGCCCATCAGTTCATCCATCTGCACTTGGCTGATAGCACCGGTTGCTACGAGGGTGCGACCTCGGCGGAAATTACGCTCGGCAACCCGTAACGAGGCCTCAGTGCGCTCCAAATTAGCGCTCTGATTATCCAACTCTGCAATAAAAGGACGTGGGTCGATTTCAAAAAGCAATTGGCCTTTCTGAACGGTATCGCCTTCTTTAAAGTTGCGGCTTTGAATATACCCCTCTACCCGGGGGCGCACTTTGTACTCGTCAGTGGCTTCTACCCTACCGACAAATTCAAAGCGCGGAATAACAGGCTGCTCTCGCACCACGAGCACCTCAACTGGAGGCGGTGGCGGCGTTTTTTCTTCATCGCCCTTGCCACCACAGGCGTATAAGACAAATAGGATCAGCCAAAAAAATAAAAAACGCGCCATGGCAGAGAAGACACCGCCTTAAATACATCAACGTCTATTAACAACTATAGGCGTCAAAATTCTGTGAGCTGACGCTGGAATCTTGCATAGGTATACTGACGACATGAAATTTTGCAGCCAATGCGGCAGTAGTGCCGTCACGTTTTCCATTCCAAAAGGTGATGATCGCCCCCGCCACCTCTGCGGCAACTGCGGCGCCATTCACTACATAAACCCGCGCGTTATCGTCGGTGTGCTGCCATACCTGGAAGACCGGGTGATGCTGTGCAAACGCGCTATTGAGCCGCGCCTGGGTCTCTGGACCTTACCTGCAGGCTTTATGGAAAACGGGGAGAGTAGCGAAGAAGGTGCCCTACGGGAGTCATGGGAAGAAGCTCGCGCCAACATCCGTGTGGATGGCCTCTACTCGGTCTATGACATCCCCCATATCAATCAGGTCTACCTGATGTACCGCGGTGAGCTGACAGATACCAATTTTGGGCCTGGACCGGAATCCCTGGAAGTGGAATTATTTCGCGAAGTGGACATCCCCTGGCGTGAAATTGCCTTTCCCATTATGCACAAAACTCTCGAGCACTACTTTGAGGACAGCAAACTGGGGCAATACCAACTGCACCGCGGCGTAATTTCACGAAAACTCAAACTGTAATCGGCAAACCCACATCAAACTTATATGGCGAATGAAGGCTAGCTGTTACCCCAAGACCTGGGAGAAACACAGCCTCACCAGATTGTAAAAGGATGTTCCGATGAAATATGCCTATATGCTTGCGGTCCTGCTCCTGGTAGGCGTAGGTTTATCAATGATTCTGCCTGACCCAGAGGGCAAACCAATAATGTCTCCCAGTGACTGGTTGCCGGACCAGAAGACAATAGACAATGTGCGCTACCAAGGGCAACGTGCACTGCACACAGTCACTTCCACTTCACAGCAATCTGCAAAGCAACTGGAAAGCTTTGTGAAGTCCAGTGGATTGATATCCCCAGTTCAAAGTGAAACACCCGCCACTGAAGTCTTCACTTGGCAGGATAGAGAGGGAAACTGGCACTTCTCTGACTCAGTGCCTGAGGGGCTGGATACCTCAGTACGTATCCACCGGGTAAAGCCCATCAACACAGTACCAGGCACTCAGGTCTCTGCCAATGAGGAGCCTCCGCATGCCCAAGCGACTCCCCCGCAGGAGAGTGCTGGAGCCGATAGCCGGATTTCCCAACTTCTTAAAGAAGTGCAAGCGTTGCAAGAGAAAAGCCTGCAGCGCCAACAAGCCTTAGACAACCTCTAGAATCTAAGCGGTGGGAAACTCTCTTGTCTCCTGCCTTTGCTTAATAGCTATATTGCAACGATCATCCAGGCGCCACAGGTCAAAAGCAGGCTCTTCATAGGGGTGGGCACCATAAAGTGCCTGCAGTGTGGCATCGACATGTTCATCCGCACATACCATTTCCACGCGATACTCTGATACCTGCTCCACCTCCCCGGATTCACCAATAAATGGCTGGCTACCTGGTAATGGACGGAACTGGCCAGTACCCAGCACCTGCCAGCAACAATTATCGTAATCACCAATGCGCCCCGCACCAGCAGCAAAAAGGGCCTGCTTCACCTCTTCGAGATGGGATTCGGGAATATAAATACAAAACTTATACATAGCAGCAGCTCATAGTGGGGCATAAAAAAGAGGCCCTTAAGGCCTCTTTCGTACGGCAAAGCCCAGCATCAATTCATAATGATTTAAAACATCATTGTCATCAGTTTGCGCTGGTATTGGATGGCAACAGGGTCTCCAGTACCGAGGCTTTTTACAATATCCAGGAATGCCTGCTTGGCTGCGCCATCGGCAAAGTTCATATCCTTGCGAAGTATATCCAGTAACAGCTCCAGGGCTTCCTGGTGACGGTTCGCCTGGCTGTACTGTACCGCCAACTGGTAGGCGGAGTCATAGTCCTGGGGATTCTGTTCCAGCGCCTTCTGCAATGCCTGGATTTCCGGAGTATCCGCGGCCTGCAGCTTCAATTCCAGCTGGGCCATCAATTGCTGGTACTCTGCATCTTGATCTGCAAGCAGGATTTTGCCCAGCACAGTTTCCGCTTCTTGGGCGCGATTCTGGTCTAGTAATACTGCTGCCAGCTGCTTGGCAATATCTGCCCGCTCTGAGGACTCAGTGTAAGCTTGGCGCAACAGAGGTAAAGCCTCATCCACCTTACCCTCACCAATAAGTGCTTGGGCCTGCTGCAACTTTATATCCCAGGGCTTGGGCAGATATTTGTCCAGTATTTCGCGGATCTGGGCTTCCGGCTGCACGCCCGCAAAGCCATCCACCGGTTGACCATCTTTCAATAACATCACCGTCGGCAGGCTGCGTACTCCCAGCTGGCCGGCAATCATCTGCTCGGTATCCGCGTTCACTTTGGCCAGCAGGAACTGACCAGCGTACTCGTTAGCCAGTTTTTCCAATACTGGCATTAACTGCTTACAGGGTTCACACCAGTCCGCCCAGAAATCCACCAGTACCGGGCGCTTCATGGATTCTTCAATCAATACTTGCTGGGCGTTTTCTGCCGTTACATCGACAATAAATTCGTTCACAAACTCTCCTGAGTCACGTCTGCGTATTGGTTTGTTGTACTGTTAGCGGTATAGGATATCGGCGCCATAGGCCAATTCAAGGGACTGCCGCTCTATCTTGCGCAGGCCTTTTACTACCAATCCATAGGATCGATCTGCCATCCGCTCAATCTCATAATCTGGCACTGTGCCATCCAGCAACACCGTATTCCAGTGCTTCTTGTTCATGTGGTACCCCGGCAGCACGCCGGGGAAGATATCCCTCAAGGCCTGAGCCTCATCCGGGTCACACTTCAGATTGGAGGCATCCACTCCACGGTAACGGCTGAGGGTAGCAAACATTCGCCCCTTGATCTTGTATACCGCCACATCTGGACCAAAGGGAAAATCCTCAATAGCCTCAGGGCGAGATAGCAGATAATTCCTCATCGCCACTCTCAACATAATAAAACCCTACCAATCCAGTGAAGACGGCAGGCGCGGTGAGGACAGCAGTTTGGCAAAACGGTGCCAGCGCTCATCGGTGTTATCAGTACCGCGCTCTACATAATCCGCCACCAGCTTTTTCCCCCAGTTATAATTAATGACATAAGCGCCATAGGCATCCACAAAGTCCTTTCTTTGCTTGGCTTTGGCCGGGCTCATCAGGGTGTACTTCTCGAATAGCGCCGGCACATCATCACCTTCGATTTCCCCATCAATATATTGGCGCGCGATCTCATTACCGGCAAAGCTCAACTTATCCACTAGCGCCATAACGCGATCGTACTTTATAGCATTCTGCGGATTCAGCCCGGCCAGGGGGTAGAGTACTTCCATCTCAAAGCGGGTCTTTTCCTCACCAGGAAAGGCCAGCTCAATACCATAGTTAGCACTGCCCTCGGCAATAAGAGACTGGGGGCTGAACAGAGGGTAAACACTGTATTCCACCCAGCCGCGCTCTTTCACCAGGGACTGCTCCAGCAGCGCATTGTAGGTGTGATGACCGGGATAACCCTCATGGCACCCCAGATCTATAGCGCGATCAATAGTGATCGGCAGACCACCATTCACCTGGATTAAACTGTGGGAGCCCCCCTGGTACCAGTTGTAACCGCTCCAGGGCTTGTCGCTGACATACTCCAGTACAAAGTTCTCATTGTCCGGCAACGGAATGTACTGCTTGGTACGCAGACGACACTCTCTAATTGACGCATCGAATACCGCCTCAAGCTTGTCTGCGGGAATCTCAAAATTACTGCGAAATGCCTGTACCCGTTCACTCAGTGGCTGGTCACCCGGTAGCAACTCTTCCAACTCCGTAAGCAGGGGCTCAAACCTGGCAAAGTCCTGCTTAGGTGGCTGGGTGTCATACAGCTCGCGGGCCTCCTGGGCGAAGTTGCGTTCGCTTTCACCGGAAAGGCGCTTAGCGTGGGCCACCAAAGCCCCCAATTGGGTTTTCAGGTAGTGAAGACGAAGGCCACCCATAGAACCATCTGCTTCTCTACCGACCGGTAACCGTTCAAGTAGCGCCTCCCCACGCTGGGCAATTTCTGCAGTGCTCGCGCTACTTTGCTGTGCCTGCTCACGCCACTCGGCTGGGCCGTAAAAAGCATCCACATAGCTCTTGTCATGATTACCCAGCTCCAGTACCAGGGAAACATACGCCCTTGCCACATCGTCAATAGATAAATCGCCCTTCGCTTCTTCCATAGCCTGTTTTGCCTCAATAACCTTCGGTGGTATCGCCGTATGGATCTCACTGGCTTTTTTTCCTTCACATGCACCCAAAAACAGTGGTACAGCTAGCATCGGCAACAGACCCACCGCTTTAATCGCTTGCATCATTATTATTTCTCGCTCGACTCATTTAATACCGATATTGATTGTGTGATGAATTGTCTCTGGTGGGAACCGCAGCCCCACAAGGCAGGGGCCCACAATCAAAATGACGACAGGAACTTAGCTATGTTTTCCAGGGTGCTCGTCCGCTGCACTCTCCCCGAGGCCCTCCTCGTCTTCTACCTCCAGGTGCACACCTTCAAATTCTTCTGACACAGGTGCACTACGCAACACCAGAAAACCAGCGATACCGGCGATCACAGAGGCTAACAGAATGCCCGCCTTGGCCTGTATCAACAGATCCGCCTGGGTGCTAAACGCCAGCTCGGCAATAAATATCGACATGGTAAAGCCGATACCGCCTAGTAATGCCACCCCAACAATATGTTGGAAGTTCGCCGATTTAGGCAGCTTGCCCCACCCCAACTTCCAGCCAATCCACGTAGCACCCACGATACCCACCAACTTACCGATCACCAAGCCGGCAATAACCCCCAAAGTAACAGGGTTAATCACCGCAGTAGTGCTGGTAAAGCTGTCGAACGGAATACCCGCATTGGCCAGGGCAAAGATGGGGATTACCAGGAAGCCCACCGGGGTATGCAACCGGGTTTCCATACGCTGCAAGGGAGACTGTGCCAGGTTCACACCATTACCCAGAGCCATGACTCGAGCACGCAAAGCATCATTGGCAATAATCTTGTCTCCCGGGCGGAAGCAGCGATCAAAGCTGCGAATAATATCTTTTACAAAAGTACTGAACGCCACCGGGTCATATTTAGGTTTGGCAGGCAATGCCATAGCGGTAATAACGCCGGCAATGGTTGCGTGAACACCGGCCAGGTAGAGTTCATACCACAACAAGACCCCAACAAAAACATAAGCTGGGGAGCGGCGCACACCGGCAGCCTTTAACAGCCACATAATCACCACCAGGCAACCCGAAGCAATCAGCGCAGTCAGGTTTACCTGTTCGGTATACCAGATTGCTATTACCAGGATGGCACCCAGGTCATCCACAATGGCCAGGGCCACCAGGAAGGTTACTACCGCCCGGGGCACCCTGTTACCCAGTAACGCAATACACCCCACTGCAAAGGCAATATCTGTAGCCATAGGGATACCCCAGCCACGCTCTGCCTCACCGCCAGAATTAAAGGCGCCGTAGATCAGGGCCGGAACCACCATGCCACCAATGGCTGCCATTACCGGCAATACCGCTTGGCGCAAGTCGGAAAGCTCGCCCACCATAAATTCGCGCTTCAATTCCAGGCCTACCAGAAAAAAGAAGATTGCCATCAGGCCATCATTAATCCAGTGATGAAGGGAAAGAGAAAACTCCCACTCCCCTGCACTAAGGCTGATAGGCATATGCAGCAGGTGTTTGTACGCGTCTTCCAGGGGGGAGTTGGCAATAATCAGTGCAGCCAGCGCAGAAAGCATCAGTAAAATGCCGCTGCTGCTTTGTCGATGGATAAATTCTTCGAAAGGTGTCACCAGGCGCCCAAAGGCCCCTTCTAAAGGCGCTTCAAATACCTTTCCTTTACGAATCTTGAACTTATCCAAAACGCTTTTTGCCATCGACTGACGTCCTCCTACCTAAAGACTAGCCCTACAAAAACGAGGGCCGCACTTCTACCTACGGGAGCCAGAGGTTAGCATGGCCACTGTATTCTTAACCATATTGACAGGATTGCATTGCAGAAGATGACCCGATTGGACCAATTGCTCGTAAAGAGAAAACTCGCCAATTCCCGCACTCACGCCAAAAAGCTGGTTGATACCGGCAGGGTCATGCTATCTGAAGGCGGCCCCCTGGAACTAGCACGCAAAGCCGGGCAATTAGTCAGTGACGATTGTTCCCTTAATGTCACACCGTTACCGGAAGATCAGTATGTCTCCCGTGCCGGATTAAAGCTGGCAGCCATTCTCGATCACACAGGCTTAAACCCAAAGGGGTGGCACGCCTTGGATATCGGCTGTTCCACCGGCGGATTCAGTGACTGTCTGTTGCAGAAAGGCGCAAAATCTGTCGTAGGAATAGATGTTGGTCAGGGCCAGTTGGCAGAGAAACTCCTGGTGGACCCACGTATGCACCTGTTTGAGGGTATTAATGCTCGCCACCTGGAAGCCTCTCAGATAGCTCCCTATGGGGACGACGGGTTTGATACCATCGTTATGGACGTATCCTTTATTTCCCAAACATTAATACTGCCGCAGCTACCCCCTCTTTTAAAACCAAAAGGCCAATTGTTGACCCTGGTAAAACCACAATTTGAAGTTGGTCCCGAAGGTATTGGTAAAGGGGGCTTGGTGCGCAATACAAATCTCTACCCACAGGTGCGCCAGAGAATCACACATTTATGTGATGAACTGGGACTTGAGATCAAAGAATACATTGACAGTCCAATTAAAGGTGGCGATGGCAACCGGGAATTCTTACTTTGGGCAGTACATAGGGAAATATGAGCGAAGAGAACTGAAAAAAGTTTAATATTACTTTACGCCAGGGCCATCATATTTTGAGGGCCTTGACAATTTCGTTTAAAAATTAAAATTTCCAAATAGATCTTAGATACTTACCATTTAGAGTTAAGGAATATCTCTATATTCCTCTAAAAACACTCCCTCCTTTAATAAAAACTATTTATTACTATCACAATTTATAAATGAACACGTAATAAATGCTCCCTATCCTGCGCACATAAAACAACGGCCCGGATAACTCCAATGAAACGATTAATCTTGTTGTGTGCATTCTCCAGTTCATTGCAAGCAGCTCCACTGACTAACTACAGGATAATAGATGGTGACACAGTTCACGGATATATTTCTGGTGAATATGTTGAGATACGCCTTCAATGTATTGATGCACCAGAAACCTATCCCAGTACGCAAACGTATGGCCCAGAGGCTACTCAAATCCTGAATTATTTATTGTCATTTGGCTCTGTGGATTTCCAATCTACAGGGAGAGATCAGTACGGCAGAGAAACTGGCTATCTGTTTGTAAATGGGTACAACATCAATCAAGAAATGGTCGCAAGAGGAGCCGCTTGGAATTATGCCTACTATTGCGGGGATAAATTCGAGATTGAGCAAGAGTTTGCATACTACTCCAATCTAGGATTGTGGGGAGAAGCAGAAGCAAAAGACCCCTACTGCTTTCGCAAGAGCCTGGATCACGCTTTTTGCTATTACAATCCGGAAAATAATTTAATTCCAGATGATTGACTCACTATAAAATTATCAACGCTAACTAAATTTCACAACACTTAATAAAGCGGCCTGAAGAATTTAATAGATTCTCTACCAGGCCGCTAAAACTATAAATTTTATATAACTCTACATTTGAAATTTTTGGAACAAGAATTGCTCAACCTTTGCTTCAGCTATTCTAATTCTTGCGGGCTAATTCTCAAAATTAAATGACGGGGCTTTCCATAGTACCCTAAAGCCTACTTCATATCTCCTTTGACTATATAGGCTTCAGCCAAGCTACTCAACACTTTGTAAGTTTCTGAGTATTCAGCATTCAACTTAAGGAACTATATTGCCCGATCAACATCACCCCAGAACCACTTATTGCATAACCGACTATAACAATAAAAATTGATAACATCCCCCATTAGGAAAAAATTTCCACAAAGCGCTTTCATACATTCTCAAATATCTGTCAATATTGCTCACCAAAAAAACCTGGCCTGACTGTCAATCATATAACCTTTAAACAGGTCTTAATTCGCTATAGAAACCAATAACGGACATCGTGGAATACTTTTCTTATAAACCATATATCACAGAATCAACATACAGACCAATAAATTCTGAGACATGATTTCCCTTGAGAAATACATACTTATTCATTGAGATGTAGCTATACATAACTTGTATTTATCAAGTGGCTCACTTCATACAAAATCGGTACATTTCTTCAGTAAAACCTGATCGCCCTACCATATACCGGGAACAATCGCAGAGTAAACATTAAAAGTCTTGGGGAATGAATAAAAATGATAGATAGCTTAAAACCTTGCAAATAAACAACCTGCTAGGACTTGCCATCCTGAAGTCGGACAACCTTCATTAATCTCAGTAATACCTAACGCTCCATTTCGATATCCAACATAGTTAATCTGCAGCCTGTTTGGTGAGCTATCTCTTACTCATTCCTGGCTTATAATTCCAACAAGAATCATTCCAGGAATAATTGGAGTAGTATCAGAGGCCATTTGTTTAACCGTGCCAGTAAAATAGGAAAGAAGCTATTTAAATCTACATCAAGAAACTAAAGAACTGGATATTTTTTCAATTCACCTTTCCGATAGGAAGTGAGTGGAGGTACCCAGCACTCCCGCTCCTCATTCAAAACTTCCAAGGTAATTACTTTGTGCTTATTTAGCGTAATTTCGTTAGAATCAACGCCTACACTAAAAAATGCAAGTAGGTCAATTAAATAATTGACCCTCACCCATTTATCCCTCACTCTAAAAAAACGCCTTAATTGCCATGAAGCATCTGACTACTCTAATCAGGATAGTAGGATTCACCTAGCCCAGAAAGGACAACCAATTCCATGGCAACCATTGCTGCCGAAAGTATAAACATGGTGGAATCGATTCGCTTATCCATTACTACGTCGTACTTATCGATAATATTACTTTTGTTAACTATTAGGGCCCTATTTTCCCTGATCTGCGACTCAACCATAAAAGGCAATAATGTGTCCTGTTTTGCCCAGGTCTTCACTCTCCCAGTAGAGTCAGGAAAGCCTGCAACCTTTTCCCCTGCACCAAAAACTGCCCATTAGCCATTTTAATGTTGTCATAGATTCCAGCCAAATTATCGAGTATCTGTTTATTCGGGGCTACATCAAATAAGGTTCCATATCCCCCGCCAATATAAATAAAGCTACAAAAAACATAAAGACTACTATCTTAAACTAGCAAGATAAATTTCTTTAATGCTAATACCTATACCCTTATCATTTAAAACATTGACTTCGACTAATTTATACTAAATGACAATTCAGCCAAGACTTTTCCAGCCAACCTCATTAAATAAAAATCTCACTCGCTCCCGGTACTTCGCCTAACTAAACAAAGACTAGGAGTAGATATCCGCCAAGGTTAGTCAGTGCATATTAGAGCTCATAAGAAAGAAGCTAAACTACTTATCTTTCATCCACGCCAAAAAGGCGATTCGTGCAATGATCAAGGTAACTATAAGAAGAGTGCTACTGATTATCTCACTGCTTCTACTTTTTTGGCCATTCAAACTCTATGCATGCTCCCGGGTTGCCTGGAATACCGGGCAAGGTGTTTTTGCCGCCAGATCAATGGATTGGGGACATTCTTTTGAGGATATTCTTTATATAAATCCTCGAGGCATGAAGATGATTGGTGAGGATGGCCATAACCCCGCCAAATGGACTTCAAAATATGGAAGTGTTGTACAAAGTATTATTCCCTATGCCCGCCAATATGGCTTCTCAAATAATGACGGTGCTACCGACGGAATTAACGAAAAAGGTCTAACGGCACATATTCTATATCTTGGAGCAACCCGCTACGCCAAACCAAATAATACGCCAGGGGTATCCTATATGCGCTGGCTGCGTTTTATTCTCGATAACCATGCTACAGTCGCAGATGCTGTCATCGGGATGAAAAATATACGCATATCGCCAGTGAAAGTTGGTGGCGAAGTACTTGGTGCACATATGGCAATAGAGGACCCAAGCGGTGATTCAGCTATCTTCGAAATAATCGATGGTAAATTAGTTGTACATCACGGTAAGAAATTTTCGGTTATGACAAATGACCCACCTTATGAATGGCAGCTTCAAAACCTGCCTTTTTACCAAGGCTTTGGAGGACTTAAATCTGTTCCAGGAGGGATTGATGGCGCTGACCGTTTTGTTAGATTATCTTACTATCAACACAATCTACCAAAACCTGCCAATGATATTCAGGCAGTCGCTTACCTCCTAAGTGCTATTCGCACTGTGGCCGTTCCTTTTGGCGCACCTTACAGTCGCCCCAATCAGGAAGAGGGGCCTGAAGAACCATCTACTTACCCCACTTGGTGGCTTTCGGTGATTGATTTAAAACGCCGAATTTACTATTTCAACTGGGTTAAAAATCCAAATATTGTTTGGGTAGATTTACATGGAATTGATTTTTCAAAAGGCACAGGAAAGCGGGCTGCCGACCCAAAGAATCCCCAATTGGTTGGAGATATCACGAAAGTATTTAAGCCACTAAAAAAATAAACAGAAAGAAATACAAGATGTACAAGTTAACCCGAAAACACCATTTAATATCAAACACTCGGTCCGATATTCCATATGGCCTTAATTACAGCCAAGATTTTACATACTTTGATGTAAATCTACTTCAACATGTACATCCCCTCACTTTCAGGGCTGCTTAACTTAAATCCAAACTTCTCGTATAGCTCCGGTACATCCGCCATAAGAGTAATATAAGCTGAAGGCATGGCCTCCCGATCCAAATAAGACATCATATGCCTCATCACCAAGCGCCCTAAACCTTGCCCCTGGTATTTTGGATCGACAGCAACATCAACAATTTCAAAATTCAGGGCTCCATCCCCTACTACCCGCCCCATAGCAATAGTCTGTGAGCCTATTTTGATGTGGATGCCATACAGGCTATTGGGCAAGCCTTTTTCCGCAGCCGCTCTGGTTCTCGGGGTAAGTCCAGCAACTTCCCTCAAACGAAGAAAGCCTTCAACGGGAGCCACGTTCTCTACCACTGTATACATAATATCTTAAATACCCCTTAATAAATCACAACACTTAATAGGTCAGCTAATCCTCGCGAATTTCTGTAACTATTTCCGAGTTAACAGAATTGGCAATAAAACACTGTTTATGTGAAAGATGATGGATTTTTTCCAGCTGCTCCCTACTGGGCTTCTTATTTCCAAAAAAACGCACCAGGGGGCGCAGAGTAACCTTGGTCATTGCCAATTTGCCCTCCTTATTCGTATCCATTAGACCAACTGCTTCATCACGATACTCATCCACCACAAAACCTCGCTTGGCAGCAATGGCCAGGAAGAACAGCATATGGCAACTGGAAAGTGCAGCGACAAAAGCTTCTTCCGGATCAACATTCTCTGCAACCGAATATGGAATGGGAACCACATGAGGGGAGGAGGAAGCCGGGACGGACAGGCCACCATCAAATTGCCAGATATGAGCGCGACTGTATTGATTATCGGTAAAAATCTGGTCGTTGCGCTGCCAAACTACTGTGGAAGTGTACTCAGACAAAATCTCTCTCCTTTTATCCAGGGCACACAATTTCTGTTCTTACAGATAGAGTCTTTCTCTGCTATTTTGACTGATTGTCTGAAATCTACGGGCTTACTCGGGGACTTCCAGAGAGGGCAGCCAGTTGGCAGGTATCTTCGGTGATCATTTCCAACCTGGGGTCAGGGCCGGGCACTTAGGGACAGGGGCCGCAGAGCGGCCCCAGAGGTGCTATCACTCAGCATCCAATTGCTGGTCAGTACGTGCAGCCATAATAAAGTCATTCTTGTGCAGGCCCTTAGCCTCATGACTCCACCAAGTCACAGTAACCTTACCCCATTCGGTAAGCAACGCGGGGTGGTGCCCCACCTCTTCAGCAATAGCACCAACACGGTTAGTAAACGCCAGAGCCTGCTTGAAGTTACGGAACTTAAACACGCGCTCCAGTTGCATGATGCCCTCTCGGGTCATTGGGGTCCAATCTGGGATCTGACGCAGCAATCCAGGAAGTTCGTTATCACTGACCAGGGGCGCATCTGCTCGGCAGGCTTCACATTGTTGTTGGGCGAGTTCGGTCATAAATGAGTCCTCAACACCTTGTTTATTATCGGCTATTTAGCGTGGGCTCCACTCTAACCGGGGCTCCCCAGCGAAACAAGCACACACTCAAAAAAGGCATTTTATACGGTTTTAACACGCCAATATGATACAGCCTGCTAAAAGCAGCGGGATAAGCCACTGTTGGAGACATTTGGTGCCGACCAGCCGCAGCAACGCCATCAAGTGTGTTAATTTTTGAACAGCCCCCAGGTATTAGAAGCCCAGCGAAGCAAGGACTCTTATGAAAGCCCTTTTGTGTATGTTGATATTACTGTCATTCCTCTCAACTAGTGCCTGCGGTCCACAGAGTCTGGATAAGAACCGTATTACCCCCCCGGAGTCCGAAACTATCGCAGAAATGCGTGCTGAGACAGAGCTGACTTTCCAGCAATTGAGTGAACAGTTCGTTAATGGGCTCTGGCGTCTTTTTCCGTCCTGGGCTGTTCGTGAGGGCTACTATGATGTCGCCACCCAGATACAGGTACCCAATAAGGCCTACCGGAAATACTTGCTGGATTTTGCAGAGACTTATGAAGAAAAGTTTAATGCACTGAACATAGATCAGCTGAGCATCAACGCACGTACTGACTTGGCATTGATCTTAAACTTCCTTCTGCGTTTACAGTGGGAATATACCACCTTCAAATCTTTTGAATGGGACCCCTCTAATTACAATGTTTCTCATCCTTTTGCCCTTATATTGAATACGGAGTATGCACCTTTAGAGCAACGCTTACGAACTTTTAGTACTCGTATGCGCAAGGTACCGGAATATTATCAAGCTGCTATGCATAACATCCGCAGGCCCGCCGCCCCTCAACTGGCACTGGCTATCCAGCAAAATGAAGGGGCCATGGAAGTGTTCGGTGAAGAGACAGAAAAGAAAGCAGTAAACAGCCAATTGTTCGACGATGAAAAAGCAGTTTTCCAACAGCGCCTGGAAGTAACTCGCGAGGCTATCCAAGGCTATATTACATTCCTGAAGAAACTACAAAAAAAACTGGAAAAAACTGGAAAATTCCGCGATTTTCGTATTGGCGAAAAACTCTACGAGGAAAAATTCAATTTTGATATCCAGATTGGTATAAGTGCAGCCGAACTTTACGAGCTTGCAATGGAAGAAAAGATATTAGTTCGAGATAAAATGCTAGAGCTATCAGAAAAACTCTGGCCCAGATATTATCCTAAAAAAGCCCCACCTTCAGATAAGCAACTCAAGATCCAAAAGGTACTAGATAAACTATCCGAACACCATGCCACAAAATATACTTTTAAGGGGAAGGTTGAACAACAAATTCCAGAATTAGCCACTTTTGTAACTAAGAATAACTTGCTAACACTGGATAAAAACAAACCTCTGATTGTACGCACCACTCCACCTTACCTTCAAGGTTTTGCTGTTGCCTCCATCAATGCTCCTGGACCTTACAATAAGAATGCCATTACCTATTACAATGTAATGCCTATGGCACAGCTCAGCGACAATCAAGCTGACAGCCTGCTACGAGAATACAATAACTACACCCTGCAGATCCTCAATATCCACGAGGCCATCCCGGGACACTATACTCAGTTGGTTTATGCCAACCAATCCCCCAGCCTTATAAAAAGTATTCTAGGTAATGGAGCCATGATCGAGGGGTGGGCTGTCTATGCTGAGCGTATGATGTTAGAAGCTGGATATGGTAACTTTTCTCCAGAATTGTGGCTTATGTATTACAAGTGGAACCTGCGCACTATCACCAATACAATCCTGGATTATGAAGTTCAAGTAAAAGGCCTTAATGAAGCCGATGCACTTAAGCTGATGATTCAGGGCGCATTCCAACAGCAGGCTGAAGCTGAGGGCAAATGGCGGCGAGCCACCTTGAGCCAAGTACAGTTAACCAGTTACTTCGCGGGTTACACTGACATACTTTCTCTGCGTGATGAAATAAAGCAGAAACTCGGGAAAAAATTTAATTTAAAAGAATTTCACGAAGAATTTCTCAGCTTTGGTAATGCACCTGTACCGATAATTCGAGAGCTAATGTTGACCCAGCTGGAGGAGACGGGATCTATTTGAACCAAATACGTTCTAGAGCTCTAACTCTCGCTCTTCTGACAATACCCAATAGATTCCCAATGAAAAGTACCCAGCAAAAAATCAAACAGGGGGATAGTCAAATTAAAGTTACATTGATTCATCAAGTTACGTTGATGATGTATACGATGTAGTTGAGCCAACTCACGCAGAACGGGAACTCGATGAAACCAATGATCCAGAGGCTGGTGGTATCCCAAGTGCAACAATTCATAACCCAAATGATTTACTACAATAGTCACAATCAAGAGGTAAGCAGCATTCATCGACAAGAAAATAGAAAAAAAATACCCTAAACTCGGGGCTATCACTAAAGCAAGAGTTGCCGTTAAGTAAGTAGGGAAAAGTACTATCCTCCAGTCTCTGGTAGTATCAATTGAAAACAGGGGCGGAGAGAAAAAACTGTGATGATCCCCAGTATGTCTGCGATAAAAAACTCCTGCAATTCTAATTTTTTTATGACCAGCCCAACGATGACTTGCGTATTCAGAAAAGTTATATAGAACAACCCCTACGGGGATCACTAATAACTCCCAAGGTTTTAACATATCCAACTGAAATATGCAGTAAATACAAACTCCGACGCCAATAGCCAGAATACCCGATAGATGAAACCACCCGCTGTAACGGCTCTTCACTCGTGCCCGGTACCCGGCTCTGAAAGTAGCCGCATCGTGATTGATCGACATATCTGCTCCTTTTTATTAGAGTTGGTATTCCGTAAAGCTATATAAACAATCAGAATCAGGCTGTTTGATCACATCTCTCTAGAAGTGATGTAAAGGGTGCCCCTCATCAATTGCATTAGCAAATTTAAGAATTTGATTGACCAGAAATATAATCAGGCGGATGATTGAATTCTAATAAATAATAATTAACAGCATTATTTGTGAGATTGATAATGTCGAGTCATCTCAGATCAATGGACTTGAATTTACTGCCTGTATTTGATGCCCTGATGGTCGAACGTAACCTGACTAGGGCTGCAGTAAAGCTACACATGAGCCAACCTGCAGTAAGTGCCGCTTTAAAGCGCTTGAGATCCACCTATAACGATGCCCTTTTTATCCGCACCGCAAAAGGGCTACGCCCTACCGAGCGTGCCCTGTCACTACACCCTTCCATTCACACCGCTCTTGGAGCAGTGAGATCCAGCTTTCAGCAACTCGACTTTGAACATCATGAGGCAGAAAGGGATTTCTCGATTGTTCTACCCGATGTGGTGGAAACCCTTATGATTCCAGGACTCAGTGCCTGGCTACGAGAGTATGCACCTGGGATAAGGCTCACAATATTGCCTGACGAATCAGAGATGACTTCCAGAATGGTAAGCAATGGTGAAGTCGACTTAATTATCGATTATTTACCATTAGAATCTCCCAATTACAGCAGCCTGATTATTGCCGAAGAGGAATTGGTGGTGATCGCAGGAGAGCATAATGAGAAGGTAGGAAAATCCATCTCTGAAGCGGATTTTCAATCAATACCACAAATATCATTGCTGAGGGGAAGCCCCGTAGGCTCACCGATGGAGAGGCTGGCCAGACCGAATAAATTGCAGCGCAATATTTGTCTGCGTGTCCCACACCTATCCTCCTTTCCTCATATAGTCGCCACCACCGATTTAATTGCCGTTGTACCCGCAAGGATGATGAAGTTCTCTCATTACCGAGCACTACCTGTTCGTACAATTGAGCTGCCTATGGACTTCCCCAAGGTCAGCCTGCAGCTGATTTGGCATAAGTCACAAACCAATAACCCCGCCCATCGCTGGTTAAGAGAAACCATTTTGCAGCTTTACCCAGAGCTGGGTATGTAGAGGCTTTTGGAGTGTGCTGCACCAGGATGAATCTAATTGAGGCATTAGGTTAGGCTTTTACTATGCCTGTTTACAGTGACTAGCTGAGAAGACAACCTAGTCCCGCCAAACTTAATCCCTAAAAGCTTGAAGACAAAAAAAGCCGGGAACTTCGCGGACCCGGCTTGTTTAAATTGGGGCAGCCCCTAGGCGATACCCTCCTCAATTTTTGCCTTCCAGATCAACGGTCCAGTGGTATGCACAGACTCACCCAGGCTATCGACAGCTACGGTTACTGGCATGTCCTCCACCTCAAACTCGTAGATGGCTTCCATACCCAGCTCCGGAAAAGCAATTACCTTGGAGGCTTTAATCGCCTGAGCTACCAGGTACGCTGCGCCGCCCACAGCCATCAGGTATACCGCTTTATTGTCACGAATCGCTTCAATTGCCACTGGGCCACGCTCTGCCTTACCGATCATCCCTTGCAGGCCAGTCTCTTCGAGCATAGTGCGCGTAAACTTATCCATACGAGTCGCGGTAGTTGGGCCTGCGGGGCCAACCACTTCATCCCGCACAGGATCTACCGGCCCTACGTAATAGATAAAGCGGCCAGTCAGGTCCACTGGCAGCTTCTCCCCTTTCGCTAGGATATCCACCATTTTTTTGTGAGCGGCGTCGCGACCAGTAAGCATCTTGCCATTCAGTAGCAAGGTTTCACCGGGCTGCCAGCTCTGCACATCCTCTGCAGTGACGGTATCCAGGTTGACACGGCGAGTGTTGCTGCCAGCTTCACGAGTAATTTCCGGCCAGTCTTCCAGCTTCGGCGGAGTCTGGCACGCGGGGCCAGAGCCATCCAGAGTGAAGTGCGTATGACGAGTAGCGGCACAATTGGGAATAATCGCCACTGCCTTGTTAGCTGCGTGAGTAGGATAATCCTTAATCTTTACATCCAGGACAGTGGTCAGTCCGCCAAGCCCCTGAGCACCAATACCCAGTTTGTTTGTGGAATCATATAACTCCAAACGAAGCTCTTCAGCACGGCTGGAGGCGCCGCGCTCTTGCAGCTCCTGAATATCGATAGGATCTAGGAGTGACTCCTTAGCCAGTAACATGGCTTTCTCAGCAGTACCACCGATGCCGATACCCAGCATGCCCGGCGGGCACCAACCAGCGCCCATCTGCGGCACCATCTTCAAAACCCAGTCCACTACGGAGTCAGACGGATTCAGCATGGCAAACTTGGTCTTGGCTTCACTGCCCCCCCCCTTGGCCGCTACGTAAACTTCGACAGTATCACCGGGTACAATCTCGTAGTGGATGACCGCTGGAGTATTGTCACCAGTGTTTTTACGCGCGCCATCAGGGTCATCAAGAATAGAGGCTCGCAGCACATTGCTGGCATTCTTATAGGCACGACGCACACCTTCGTTCACCATATCGGTGACACCCATTTCAGCGTCCCAGCGCACATTCATGCCCACTTTCAGCTTCACGGTCACAATACCCGTGTCCTGGCAAATGGGACGATGGCCTTCGGCGCACATACGTGAGTTGATCAGTATCTGTGCCATGGCGTCCTTGGCCGCCGGGTTGACCTCTTTCTCATAAGCCTTATTCAGGGCCCGAATGAAGTCCTGTGGGTGGTAGTAAGAAATAAATTGCAGCGCGTCAGCCACGCTATCGATCAGATCATCCTGGCGGATAGTGGTCATACCCAACTCCGATTAACGTCTCAAGGCCGGCGATTCTACACGAAATGTAGGGTTATAGACCGGTTATTGATTTGGCAAGGGACTTGTTGATTTATCAGGGCAATAAAAAAGGGCGAACATAGGGTTCGCCCTTTTTTATTTCTCGCAATGCCTACATAGATGAGGCAGTTGGCTCGCTGGCCTGCAGGGAGCGAATTGCATCGCGCAATTGCACCAGATCTTTATTAACAGAGCGTCGATAAGCGTCGATAGACTCCACAGCTTCCTCATTAGCGCCAACACGCATAGTCAGGTCACTGCGCACAGAAGCTAGTTGTCGTTCCAAACGCGAAATTTTATCCGTCATCTCGCGCTTGCTGTCGGTGTTACTCTTGCGCAGCTCCGACAATGCAGTTTCAACAGCGGCAATCTTCTTCACACTGGCATCGAGGCTGCCCAGCTTGGTATTGAGTGCAGCAACCTGCTTCTTATTGGCTGCAACAGCTGCTTTATTCGCAGTGATACTCTTGCGGTTAGTATCGTAAGCAACACCCCAGAGTTTACGAATCTCAGAGGAGTTCTCTTTGGCTTTAGCATTTAGCACCTCAACAGATGCCGTGGATTCCTCGTCAGAGAGATTAAAACGCTTCTCCAGCTCGGCAATCCGGCTCTCCGCATCGGCAATACGGTTTTCGGCATTAACCAATTGAGTACGGCTCTCTTGCCACTGCTGGTAGAGAAAACCTGAAGCGGCAAGCCCGCCCATAGCGAGGACAAGTGCACACATACCGAGGAAGGAAAAACCTCCGCGGCGCTCTTCAACAATAACCTGCGGTTCAGTCGCCGCCTCACTCTCTCTTTGTGACCGTGGGTCCAGTGCTGGTTCAATAGCGGCGCTGCCGTCCAGTGTGGGCTCTCTGCGTTGCATGTATTAATACACCCGGTAGCTAAATCTGCTGAATTCGGTACCGGCTGGTTCAAAACAGCCCAGCCAGGTACCGGTAAATCGAATACTATGTGGCAATCAAAGCCGAGACAGATTCGTCGAATTCTGCGGCAGTTATACCAAAAATTGACGAAAAAGTAAGCGGCCACTGGTAAGAATAGACGACAGTCGCACACTGTCATCAATATACCCCCCCCCTTGAGTTCGAGGAAATCGTCCCAAATTCCCCTATTCAATCGCGCCGGCTTAATTCTGGCATACGGCGCGTGTAGAATGCTCTCACCAATAACCCGAAAACAAAGGAAGGAAGACACCATGGCTTTCGAATTGCCCGAACTCCCCTACGCGATGAATGCCCTGGCCCCACATATCTCCGAAGAGACTTTGGAGTACCACTACGGCAAACACCACAAAACTTACGTAGATAAACTGAACGGCCTGCTGGAAGGCACCGCTGATGCTGACAAATCCCTGGAAGAAGTCATCAAGTCCTCCTCTGGTGGTGTATTCAATAACGCGGCCCAGGTGTGGAACCACACTTTCTACTGGAACTGCCTGAGCCCCAACGGCGGCGGCGAAGCCACTGGCGCAATCGCTGAAGCTATCACTGCCGCTTTCGGCAGCTTTGAAAAATTCAAAGAAGAGTTTACCACCAGTGCCGTTAACAATTTTGGCTCCGGCTGGACTTGGCTGGTGAAAAAGGCTGATGGCTCAGTTGCAATCGTGAACACCTCCAATGCAGCTACTCCACTGACCGAAGAGGGTGTAACTCCCCTGATGACCTGCGATGTGTGGGAACACGCTTACTACATCGACTACCGCAACCTGCGTCCGAAGTACATGGAAGCCTTCTGGAATCTGGTGAACTGGGAATTTGTAAACCAGAATTTCGCTTAATCGCGAGTTCACCTAAAAAGCGGGCCCTGTGCCCGCTTTTTTATTTTTGGTCAGGGCGCAACTGTGACACCGAAGTGGAGGGAAACTGCCTCTGGCCAAAAGCACCACAAGTGCGCACAATACCTTCTACTGTGCGCTTTGGAACTGCAAATTCCATAGCAACGAAAACCTAGAGAATGCCACTTGAGTGGCACAAAGTAGCAACGAACCTCCGAACACTGGGAATATGCTCATGAAGTTGAAACCGACCCTGATCGCAGCTGCCATAAGTGCTCTTGTTATCAGCGGCTGTGACCGCGGCAAACCGAACACAGCGGAGCAGAATATGACCGCTCCTGCAGCAGAAAGCAAAGCCTCACAAGACACCACTACCGAGGTAAGCCAGGAAGCCATCAAACAGGTTAACCAGATGTTCGAGGACTTCTTCCAGGAGCATCTTTCCCGCAGCCCAGAATTCAAAACATTCCTGGGCAAAAAAGAGGACTACGATAAGTGGGACGACCTCTCCCCGGAATTCGCCAAAGAAACCCTGGAAATTGACAAGCGTCAGCTGGCTGAACTAAACAAAATTGACCCCAGTAACCTGGACGAAGCCACCCGACTGAGCTTGCGCTTGGCCAAGCGTAACCTGGAACAGGATATCGAGGGCTATAAGTGGCGCAACCACAGCTATCCCGTCAACCAGATGTACGCCACACACACCAGTGCGGCCTCCCTACTTATTAGCCAGCATCGCATTGACGATGTAAGTGATGCTGAGGCTTATATCGCGCGCCTGAATGCAATGCCCAAGTACTTCTCCCAGTTGGAAGAGAAACTGAAAGCCAATGCTGAAGCCGGCACTATTGTACCAAAATTCGTATTCCCCTACGTGATCAGTGATTCGCAAAACCTGATCAATGGTGCACCTTTTAACGGTGATAAAGACAGCCCTCTGTTTGCTGACTTTAAAGGCAAAGTAGAAAAACTGGATATTGGCAAAGAGCAGAAACAAGCACTCATCGACAAAGCCAGTACCGCGCTGAAAGAGAGCACGGGCCCCGCCTATGAAAAACTGATCGGCTATTTGCAGGAGCTTGAGAAAAAAGCCACCACCGACGACGGCGCCTGGAAACTGGCTGATGGTGAGGATTTCTACAAATTCCGCCTGGGTGTATACACCACTACCGACATGACTGCTGATGAAATCCATCAGACAGGTCTCAAAGAAGTTGCACGTATCCACGACGAAATGCGTGAGATCATGCGCAAAGTAAAGTTCGAGGGTAACTTGCAGGAATTCTTCGAATTCATGCGAACCGACAAGCAGTTCTACTACCCCACTACAGAGGAAGGTAAGGCGGAATACCTGGAGAAAGCCACCGCTATTATCGACACCATGAAGGGGCGTTTGGATGAGCTGTTTATTACCAAGCCCAAAGCTGAACTTGATGTAAGAGCTGTTGAGCCATTCCGTGAAAAATCTGCCGGCAAAGCCTTCTATCAGCGCCCTGCTCCAGATGGGTCCCGTCCCGGCATTTACTACGCCAACCTCTACAACATGTCAGATATGCCCACCTATCAAATGGAAGCACTGGCTTACCATGAGGGTATCCCCGGCCATCATATGCAGCTCTCTATCGCCCAGGAGCTTCAGGATATTCCAAAATTCCGCAAATACGGTGGCTACACGGCCTATACCGAGGGCTGGGGGCTCTACTCAGAGCTGGTTCCCAAGGAACTGGGTTTCTATGAAGACCCCTACTCTGACTTTGGTCGCCTAGCTATGGAGTTGTGGCGCGCAGGCCGTCTGGTTGTGGATACTGGCCTCCACGCCAAGAAATGGACTCGCGAACAAGCCATCGACTACTTGGTGGAAAATACCCCCAACCCAAAAGGCGATGTAGTTAAGGCTATCGAACGCTATATCGTCATGCCCGGCCAGGCGACCGCTTATAAAATTGGCATGCTCAAGATTGTCGAGCTGCGCGAGAAATCCAAGGCAGAGCTTGGTGACAAGTTTGATGTTCGCGGCTTCCACGACACTATTCTAGCCAATGGTGCAGTGCCACTTGATGTACTGGAAGAGCTCGTGAATGAATGGGTCGCACAAGTGAAAGCGAATAGCTAGCTTCATATAACAAAAGTAACCCCAATAAAAAGGCCGCTCATTGAGCGGCCTTTTTATTTTATGGGTACGAAAAAGCATTACCCCTTTTTCATTGTGATCCAGCTGTCCACCTGCTGCTCAAGCACTGCCAATGGCAAGGCTCCATTAGTTAAGACCACGTTGTGGAACTGTCGAATATCAAAGTCGCCACCCAATTTTTCACGGGCCCTTTCACGCAGCTCCAGGATTTTCAACATCCCTGCTTTATAAGCCAGGGCTTGGCCCGGCATCACAAGATAACGTTCAATTTCAGTGGTAACTTCAGTTTCTGTCATACCAGTTTTTTCCACCATATACTCGATAGCTTCCTCACGACTCCAGCGTTTGTGATGCATGCCGGTATCCACAACCAATCGCACAGCACGAAACATTTCCGCCTGCAGTCGACCCAGGTCATCATAGGGGTTTTCCTGGAAACCAGCCTCCTTCGCTACCTGCTCAGCATAGAGGGCCCAGCCTTCGGCATAGGCAGTAAATAAACCCATTTTTCGGAAAGTGGGAACGCCCTGTAATTCCTGGGCTATCGCCAATTGGAAATGATGGCCGGGAACAGCTTCATGATAGGCCAAAGTGCGCATGCCAAACTTCTTGGTTTCATGAACATCTCGCAAGTTTGCATAAAATACACCGGGGCGAGAACCATCCATAGCCGGGGGATTATAATAGGCGCCGGGAGCCCCCTGCTCCTTAAATTCAGGCACACGACGAACTTCAACACCCATCGCCGGCTTTATATCAAAGTAATCTCCCAAGCCCGTATTTACCTCATCAATCATCGCTTGATAATCGGCTATGATCTGCTCACGCCCCTGATCAGAATCCTCATAGAGGAACTGGGGGTCATTATTAATCCCCGCGAAACGCTCACTGATACTGCCGCTATCCTGGCCTACCGAGGCGAAAATTCGGCTCATCTCCCCTTCAATACGAGCAACCTCCTCAAGACCAATACGATGCAAATCCTCCGGTTTCAAATCAGTGGATGTATGACTGCGCACTTGGTAAGCGTAAAATTCATCACCATCCGGTAATGCCCAAACCCCATTATTTTCATAGACCTGTGGTTGCAACTCACGGTAATAAGCGATCAGGCTTTTATATGCAGGATAAACTTCCGCATCAATCAAAGCCTCACCCCTACCCAGAATACGTGTGCGCTCCTGCTCCGGTAATCCTTCAATTTTCCCTAAGCGCTCTTGCAAAGAGGTAAAGAGGATATTTTCATGAGCAGGAACAGCAATAAAACCCTGCATCTCCTCCAATACACTATCGATAACAAAGCGAGGTGGTAGAATTTTTTTCTGTTCACGGATTCTTAACCCGTCAAGCACCTGGGAGAACTTTCTATCAACCTCGCTTAGCCGGGAGAGATAATACTCTGCCTCTTTGACATTATTGATCTGGTGTACTTCGGCAAGAAATTCGGGCAAGCTATTTTGTACCCCAAACATCTGGTTAAGCGGATAATTATGATGTTTCCACCGCTCTCCCTCCACCATATTGCCAAGAAAGTGAGCAAACACATCGTATGAAATTGCCTTCTGCCCGTTTAGCTCCTCGCGGTTATACCCCTGCAGCACTGCCAGCTCATCTTTAATCATTTGCATCTGGCGTTGCTGTTCTTCTTCAGAAACATCATCCAGGTGAGCATTGTGCCCATCGATACCAAATTGCTCCAACACCCGCAGTTGGGAGAGAATCTCTGGACTGGTGCTGCCGAGCTTAATAAAAGCACGCTCGAAATACACATTGATAGACCAGGGTTTAAAATAGATCGCATTGACAGCAAAGACCGATACTGCTACTACCCCGAGTAATAGTATCCCGCCTAACCATTTGGATATCCTTTTTATCATTATCTTCTCCTCCTAACTTGTGACTCCATTCTCACTCTATAATGAGGTCTGGCACAACCGCTCTGGCTTTTTAGTGCGACGAATAAGTAGAATTGAGCGACAAAACACCAACTGAAAATCAATTTAGGTAAGTAGCCACTTGAAACGCCCCGACTTAAATAAAACCCAACTGGCACCAAGGAACAAGTAATTTGGCAATCAATATGTAAATATTGATAACATCAATAAGAGTTAAACAGCTAAATAAAAGCAATATTCAGAAATACCAGGCCATACTGTCTCTAGACAATAACCTTCTTGAATTTTTCACTCAGAAAAACAATCAAAAGAAACTAAAACCCCAAGCCACCCAACATATAAGAAAGATGAAAAAAAGACCCTGAAAAAAATCTAATAACTTGAAACAAAAGAAATTAATATATCAATTGCACCTTAACCAAGAATCCAAAAATTAAATTTTAATAGGGGATTCAAAATCACTGGGCTTTAACGCTAGGAGAGAGCAGCTAACTTTTTGTAAGATATTCTCTGCGGTATTACCCATAATAAATCCAGGTATTCCCGCGCGCCCCACCGTTCCCATCACCAACAAATCAAGCTTTTCCTCATCGATTAGCAGCGGGATATAGTTATCAGGATGGGCAATCACGTGATGGACCTGTATGTCTCCACCAATGCCCGATGCACGGATCAGCACATCCAGCTTCGAGCGATGTTGGGATCGTGCGGCCTCGGTAGCCTGATCCAATTCCTCTTCAGAAGCACTGAGCGGAAAATGGCGGCGCAGATACTCATCCACGTCATAGTCCCAGCAGGAAATTACATGTAGGGTGCCACTGCAGCTATCCGCCAATACCCTAGCCCAGCGCAACAGGCGAATTGCCAGATCATAAGTACTAGCCGCATCGGTCTCTGGGTCTATTGCCACTGCAACCCGAATATCAGTGTGAGTACGCTCTATCGGCCGACATAACCAAACCGGACAAGGGCATTTACGTAATAATTCCATATCAATAGCTTTAAAACCCTTACGCTGGGTGCGCCCTTCTACATTCTTAATGACCAAGTCATAGCCCCCGGTAAGAACCCGACGAATCACCCGTTCGGCGGGGCGTGGACCGCAGTCAGATTCTATTTCCAGTTTTATCTGATCCTTGGGCAGGTTCATCCTCTCCTGGGCTGAAGCAATCTCCCCCCTTACCCGCTCCAGCATGGCCTTTTCACACAACTCACCAAAATCCTCAAAACCTTCAGGTACTGCAGGGCACACTAACAAAACCTTAATATCCGCATGGTTATTGCGAGCAACTGCAAATGCCTGCAATAAGCCGCTACTTTCATCTTCCGCAGCGTGACTCACATAGAGGATTCTATGAACATTTGGCATATCAATCTCCTCTGGCTGTGAGCCTCGGAAGTAAGCAGGGACAGCAATTTACGCACGAGCCCCAAGGCCGTCACCACTTGATATTGTGGGGCGAGGGAAAATCAAAGAAAAAGGACCAATAAGGGCATCTGATGGATCTGAGAAAAGATCCGGGAGTAGAATATTTTTGTAGATAAACTACCGGCGCAGTGTGGCGCCGGTCAATCCTCTAACCAATTAGATATCCAGCACTTGCTTCACAAAGGGGATGGTGATTTTGCGCTGTGCCATCAGGGAAGCTCTATCCAACTGCTCCAAGCACAGAAATAAGGCCCGGGTATCCCTAGGGGCGCGGTGTAATATGTATTGGGCCACATCCTCAGGCAAATCAAAACCACGCAAGCGGCTGCGCCTGCGCAGTGCAGCTACCTTATCCTTATCGTTCATGGGTTGTAGCTGGAATACCAGAGCCCACTGAAGACGTGACTGCAAGTCCGCGAGGGCAATGTCCATCCCCCGGGGGGACTTACGCGCCCCAAGCAACAGCTGCCTGCCACTATCCCTAACCCGATTGTATAGGTGGAACATCGCCGTCTGCCACTGTGGCTGCCCCTCCAAAAGGTGCAGGTCATCAATACAAACCAAATCCAGCTGCTCAAGGCCATCCAAAAGCACCAGAGGGTCCATCGCCATCAGCTCAGCCATAGGCAGGTATTGGAACGTACGACCATTGGCCTCGGCACTTTGGCAGGCCGACTGTAACAAATGGCTGACACCACTACCGGCCTCCCCCCAGATATACACTGCCGACTCGGGGTTCTGCCCACTTGCAAACGACTGAAGCATGGCTACAACCTGACGGTTGGGGTCCATCTCAGACAGATAGAAGTTATCGAAAGTGGCATCGTCCCGGAGGGAGACGCCCAGTGGCAACTGCTGCGGAATACTCATCTCAGTCCCAGCGATAACGCAACGGATTGTCAGCACTGCCCAGTGGGGCACGGTTTCCACTCAGGTCGATGGGGTCCCCGTGGCCCTGTGCCCTCAATTTATGGTTTAGTGCCAGGGCATCACGTAAATTGCGCATCCCCACAGAGGTGACCAAGGCCAAGCGCGCTCGATCGCTCTCTACTGAGAGCAGCTGAGCACTGCTCACCTGAGCCAACCCCTGCAGGTAAGCCAAAGCTTCGGTATAGTCGGCAAAACTACCAACACCAGACAGTTCAACAATCACAGCTCCAGATTCAGCATCCTGTCCTTCTGGGCGCACCGCATAGCGCTGGGCTAACAAGTTAGCCATCTGGTTAACCCCTCGTAAGGCCACCTCTTCCAAAGAACCACCATTACTGTCGAACGCATAGCTGCGCCCACCGTGTAACAGCAGCCAATCTGCCTGCCAGCGGCGGCCGGAAGCCTGCAATAGGCGCCCCATCAGAGTAGCATCGGGTCGGTAGCGAAAACCCGCACGTTCGGCAGCTGCCTCGTCTTGAGCCCAGAGGGACCCTAAAGGCATATTGCGCTGATCGTTGAGATCCATCACCGGGAAATCCAGTGGAACGCCCCGCTCTATGGCCATAGCGTCAAGCACAGAGAATAATTCTGGAGCATCTTCTTCACGCAGGACACTGCGGCCATCTTGCAGTGTATCTACGGCCAGCCAGACCAAAGTGCCTGGGCGGTTATTTGGCCACATAGGTAAACCCAGCTGGTGAACTTGCCTGGAGACAGCCTGGGGGTCAAAAGAGAGATGAAGATAAAGCTGATTGTTCTCGCTAGTGTAGCGATAGCCCTGTACTAACTGTTGAGCCTTTGGCAGGAGCGATTGCAGATTGGGGTTACTGCCAATAGCGGCATCCCCTGTAACCCGCACAAATACCCGCTCGAGTCCCCGGCTACCCGCAGCCGCACGGTCTGTAGCGCCACGACTGGGCACGGCTTCAACCACTTCGTATAGATCCGAGATAACTCGAGCCTGGACTGGCAGGCTTAGCGCACCGAAAAGCAGTGCCAGTAACTGCAACACCAATCCCTGCCGGAGCAGCTTGTGCATAGGATTTCTCTCCAAACCTCATTCCACCCCGTGAGCTTGCACGAAATTGTTATTGATGCGCAAGACGCCAAAATCCACGGTTAGGATAAAAATTGGGGCTATTGTATCAGCGTCGGCGACTTCTCTCAGCCCCGAGTTCTCACTATTCGTGTATTTCAACAGGCCAACATGGAGATAAATTCCATAATCGCCTAATGAGATGCCGCCAGGGCGTGGCTACTGAGGCAAGACCCGGCTAGAATACGCGCCCTTCGAATACCCACCGCAGGAAGAATCATGAGCGATTCCAAGCCGCAATCCACTCAATCATCCCTCTCCTATAAAGATGCCGGAGTCGATATCGACGCGGGTAACGCCCTGGTAGAGCGCATCAAACATGTAGCCAAACGCACCTCCCGGCCAGAAGTAATGGGCGGCCTGGGCGGTTTTGGCGCCCTTTGCCAATTGCCCTCTGGCTATAAAGAGCCCGTATTAGTTTCTGGCACCGATGGTGTGGGAACCAAACTACGCTTGGCAATGGACTTGGGTATCCACGACAGCATCGGCATTGACCTGGTTGCCATGTGCGTCAACGACCTTGTCGTCGCAGGCGCTGAGCCCCTGTTCTTCCTCGATTACTACGCTACCGGCAAACTCAATGTAGATATCGCCACTGAGGTAGTCTCTGGAATTGGTAAAGGTTGTGAGCTGGCCGGCTGTGCACTGGTAGGTGGCGAGACCGCCGAGATGCCAGGCATGTATGAGGGCGACGACTACGACTTAGCCGGATTCTGTACGGGAGTGGTGGAAAAATCAGAAATCATCGACGGCAGCAAAGTCAAAAGCGGCGATATTTTGATCGGTCTCTCTTCCAGTGGCCCTCACTCCAATGGCTACTCACTGATCCGAAAAGTACTGGAAGTCAGCAGTGCCGACCTGGAAGAGGCTGTTGGCGGAGAAACCCTGGCCAAAGCCTTAATGGCGCCCACTCGTATCTATGTCAAGAACCTGCTACAGCTGATGAAGAGTGTCCAGGTTAATGCCCTCAGCCATATCACCGGCGGCGGCCTGCTGGAAAACCTGCCCCGTGTTCTTCCTGAAGGGTGCCTTGCGCGCGTTGACGTTAGCAGCTGGGAAATGCCGGCGGTATTTCGCTGGCTGCAGGGCGCAGGCAATATCGAC
Source organism: Microbulbifer variabilis ATCC 700307 (assembly GCF_000380565.1). Lineage (GTDB taxonomy): Bacteria > Pseudomonadota > Gammaproteobacteria > Pseudomonadales > Cellvibrionaceae > Microbulbifer > Microbulbifer variabilis. The sequence goes on along the minus strand of NZ_AQYJ01000021.1, from coordinate 28,114 downwards.
CCACGCGAAATGTACCGCACATTCAACTGCGGTGTCGGCATGGTAATTTGTGTACCTGCTAATCAAGCTGATAAAGCTCTGGAAACCCTCAAACAACTGGGTGAGGAAGCCTTTGTAGTGGGCAGCATTGAAAATGCCGTTGAGGGCTCGGAAGCTGTTGAACTGGCAGGCTTATAATGACTCAGGGTGTATGCAAAGTTACCGTTTTGATCTCCGGCAGTGGCAGTAACCTGCAAGCGCTATTGGATGCCTCGGCAAAAACTGACGCGCCCTTTTCTATCTGCTCAGTTATCAGTAATAAATCTGGGGCCTACGGCCTGACTCGAGCCGCCGAAGCTGGCGTCTCATGCTCAGTGATTGATCATCGGGAGTTCTCCAGCCGAGAGGATTTTGACCGTGCTCTGATTTCCGAGATCGACAGCCAACAACCAGATCTGGTAGTCCTGGCCGGTTTCATGCGCATCCTGACACCGGAGTTTGTACAGCACTACAGCGGGCGCCTACTCAATATTCATCCTTCCCTGCTGCCAAAGTACCAGGGCTTACACACCCACCAGCGCGCCCTGGATGCCGGTGATTGCGAACACGGCGCTACCGTGCACTTTGTTACCGAAGAACTGGATGGGGGCCCAGCCATCATCCAGGCTGTAGTCCCTATAAAAGATGGGGATACAACAGAGTCATTGGCCAAGCGGGTTCAAGTGCAGGAACATGCAATATACCCAATGGCAGTTACCTGGTTCGCAGAGAAAAGGTTGCATATGCACGGTGATCGCTCCCAGTTGGATGGCGAACTCCTACCCCGTAGCGGAGCCAAACTAAACAGCTGAGACCTGTTATTAGCTGGCGGGGTAAAAGTCCTTCAATGTACTTTGCCAGTCCCGCCGGCTAATATTCAAGGAGATTCAGTATTAGTGGGGCTCAGCCGTGCGTTTTTTAGTTTCCGCTCTATTTCTTTTTCTACTCACCAGCCAAACCCTGGCCAACCAATTAGAACCCTTTAAAGCGACCTATACTGCGCGCTTCAATGGTATCAGCGTCACCGCCACCCGCGAGCTCACAGGCCAGCAGGGCAATTGGCGACTGGATTTCAGCACCAACACCCTATTTGCCAGCATCAAAGAGTACTCCCGCTTTACCAGTGAGAACGGCCACATAACTCCCTACCATTACGAATATCGCCGCAAAGGACTGGGCCGTAATCGCGGCACTGTGCTCAATTTTGAGCCAGACAAGGGCATGGTACTCAATGTTTCCAATCCCGAAAGGGATTTGAAAGATGTATCTCCACATATTCTCGATAAGGTCAGCTACCAGTTGCAACTGACAATGGATGTCGCCGCAGGCAAAGAAGACCTCCAGTACGAAATTGCCGATGGCAAGAAGATTCGCAAATACACTTTTGCCCGAGAAGGCACCGAAACCCTGGATACCCCGATGGGGGAAATTGAGACAATTAAAGTGCGCAGGGTTCGGGATGCCGACTCTGCAAGAGAGACGACAGTCTGGATTGCCCCCCAGTGGAACTATGCGTTAGTGAAGCTTGTTCAAAGAGAGGAAAATGGTAAAAAATACCAAATCACCATGACAAATCTATCCATTAATGGAAAAAACGTCAGCTCAGGCCAATAAAAAACCAGTTCCCCGCGAGGCAAAAAAAAATCTATTCATTTGATGGATTTTTGCCTCCTTTCTCATTATAAAGTGACTCCTTTCCCTTGCTCAGGCAGTTTTCTATTGCCTAACTTTTCCAGTAAGGGATTTGCTATGAAATCGGAAGGTATCTATATAAGTCTAACGGCCTTCCTTCCATGTAACGGCATTTATTCAAATGCTGCATATGGTTTTCAGTAATCAGCAGACTTAGAGATGGGCTCTCATGAATAAGAAATACCTGCGACACGCAGTTCTGGCCGCAGCAATCGGCTCCGTTTCCCAAGGCGCAATGGCAGCAGGTTTCTACCTGCAGGAAACCAGCGCATCTGGCCTAGGCCGCGCCTTCGCCGCCGAAAACACCATCGGTGACAATGCCTCTATCCTCGCACGCAACCCCGCGGGCTCTGCGCTGTTTGACACCTACACTATTTCAGGTGGCCTTACTTACGTAGACCCCAATATCGACGTATCTGGCGATGTTACTTATTTCGGGCCAATCCCGGGCACCCGCACCACTGTTCGGGCTGATGCCGACGATTACGCTACCAGCGCATGGATTCCCAACGGTTATTTAGCCGCACCGATCAACGATGAGTGGTCTTGGGGCCTGGCCATGTATACAGATTTTGGCCTTGAGACTGACTTCCCCGATAGCTTTCCAGCGGCTGCCATTGCAAACCAAACTGAGCTGCTGACAGTCAATATCCAGCCCTCTATTGCTTACGATATTAATAACACCTTTAGCATTGGCGCTTCTATCAATTTCCTGTACGCCGATGCAACCCTGAAGACCAATATACCGACAGACTTTGTTCTTGACCCAATCTTCAGTAATCCTGCGGTCTTAGGCAGAGGCCTCTCTGGCGCTTCCGTTCTTAAGATTGAGGGCGATGGCTGGGATGTTAGCTGGACCTTAGGTGCATTGTGGCGCATCAGTGATAATACCCGCGCCGGCATTTCTTACCATGCCAAGTACGATCCCAAACTCAAAGGGGATGTGAGTTCCGACTTAATACCTCCCCCCCCTGCCGCGCCATTTGATGATACCAGCGGCAACCTCACGTTAGACCTGCCGGATACTTTGGAGCTGGGTTTCTACCACCGCTTCGACAACCAATGGGCAGTTGCAGTTGGCTATATGTGGACCAACTGGGAAGAGTTTGAGCGTCTCGAAGCCTTTATCCCAAGCGCTGGTGAGGGGTTCAATCCTCTACTCATCAAAGAAGAAAACTTTAAAAGCGGTTCACGCTTCAGCCTCGCTGGCGAGTATTTCTACAATGATGATATTACCGTGCGCTTCGGCTATGCCTATGACCAAGGTGCAGCGCGCGATGGTTTCAATCGTCACGAGCAAGAAGAAATTCTTGCCACTACTGGCCTGGACCTCCCCATCACCTGGCGCACATTATCCATTCCAGACACCGATCGTCAGTGGCTCACGCTTGGTGGAACCTATCAATATAATGAAAAGCTGAGCGTAGATGCCGGCATAGCTTACATCTGGGGTGACGACGAGAGAATTCAGGAATATACACCAATCCCCGTTCCGACCTACTACGATGGCGGCACGACCAAAACAGAGGCCTGGCTGTTCAGTGCAGCTATTAACTACCGCTTCTGATTAGCAAGTCCCCACGAAAAAAAGGCTCTACCTCCGGTAGGGCCTTTTTTGTTTACAGACCAACAAAAGACACCCGCTTCAAGCCCCCAAAGCCTTGCCTATACCACCACAGCCCCGACCTTAAAAAAAGGGGGTAGATAACCATCCAGGCAAATTTGCTATAAACACCCCTCAAGTTAATTAAATTCAAATCTCTGTCTAACCCAAAAATCCAACGCCAACAATTTTGCTTGTCGATTAAATTCTACCAATGACTCTCAACAAAAAGCGGCCACTAGAACCACCCCTCTTTCTTTGTTGTGACCATGACCTGGAACAGGGAGCAAGCAAAATAGTAACAACTGAAATTCCACCTTGAACCCGATTGCAATGAACAACCTACTGAGGGCACTAGAAGTTTAGGCGAACCGAGCACCACTGGCAGCAGTACCGGATCTATACCCCGGCACCAGCCCGATCAAACAAAAATCAAAACCGAAAACAACCAAGCAACAAGAGTAAAATCATGAAGTTAATAGCAGTATTTTTCTTGTTATTCTTAAGCTTCGATATCTCGGCCTTCACCATGGGAGATGCCATCAATATAGCTGGCCGACAGCGGATGCTGTCTCAGCGTATCACCCAGACGTATATCCTCCGCGGAATACAGCCCAGTGCGGAGCGCCACAAAAAAGTCTTTTCAAGGTCCCTCCAGGAGTTCAAGCGAAACCACGAAAAACTAAGTAACTTTCAGGGCGCGGAAAAAATCGAAACCCAATTAATAAAAGTGCAAAAGGAGTGGGAAAAATTTGAAAAAATCGCCCTCCAACCCACCAGCAAGGAAAGCGCTACTAAGCTGTTTGAACGGAGTGATGAACTCCTGTCTGAAACCCATGCTTATGTTGTGAAGCTCCAGCAACTTGCACCGCATAATAGCGCTGAGTTAATTAACATCGCAGGTCGGCAACGCATGCTCTCCCAGCGCATAGCCAAAAACTATGCTGCTAAACTCTGGGAAATTTCCCAAGATAATGCCAGTAGCGGTCTGCAACAGGATCTTTCCGAGTACTCCAACCGCCTTAACCAGCTTCTGGAAAGCCCACTCAACACACCCGAAATCACCCACAATCTGCGCAAAGCTCAGGATCACCTAAATTACGCCAGTCGCGGGTTCGAAGGAGAGATGAAAATATCTGAGAAGCGCCAGATTCAAGTAATTACAGGCACTACCGATCTAATGCTGCGCAATATGAATGTGATTACTCAGCTGTATGCCAAATTATTGGATTCAAGCACAACTTTATAAGAACAGAGGATGCAATTGGAAGAATACTCCAGAAAAGCTTTGAAGAAACCATCGGAACAATAAGAAAGGGGGGAGCCCCCCTTTCTTAATTAGTGCGCTAATACGCTATTGGATAACCAGCAGATTACCAGCCGCACTGACGCCCCTGGTTTTGCTCTTCCAGATAGGCCATCAAAGGCTGGAAGTAATCGATAATTGCCGAGGCATCCAGATCGCGCTGGCCAGTCAGAGCTTCCATTGCATCGGGCCAGGGCTTGCTTGCACCCATAGCCAACATGGTGCGCAACTTCTCGCCCGCTTCATCATTTTTGTAAATAGAGCAACGATGCAGCGGCCCGGTTTCACCAGCGGCCTCACAGAGTGCACGATGGAACTGGAACTGCTGAATACGCGCAAGGAAGTAGCGGGCATAAGGCGTATTACCTGGAATGTGGTACTTGGCACCCGGGTCAAAATTCGCTTCGGTGCGCTCTACTGGAGCTTCAATACCCTGGTATTCCTCACGCAATTTCCACCATGCCTTGTTGTAATCGGAAGGCTGCACTTCGCCATTAAATACCTGCCAACGCCATTTATCTACCAACAAACCAAAAGGCAGGAAGGCAATCTTATCCAGCGCCTGCTGCATCAGGTAGCCAATATCCTTACTCTCGTCCGGCACCTCATTCATCAAGCCGATTTCTTTAAGGTACTTCGGGGTAATAGATAGCGCGATAGTGTCGCCAACAGCTTCATGGAAACCATCATTGGCACCCTCTTTGTAGAGGAAAGGCTGGTCCTTATAGATGCGCTGGTAGAAGTTATGGCCCAATTCATGATGGATTGTAACCAGGTCTTCACCAGTCTTGTTGATACACATCTTGATACGAATGTCATCCTGACCATCCATATTCCAGGCACTGGCATGACATACCACATCCCGATCCTGGGGCTGGGTGAACTGTGAGCGCTCCCAGAAAGTATCAGGTAGCGGCTCAAAGCCAAGAGAGGTGAAGAACTTCTCACCCACCTTCACCATATCCTTCTCGCTCATGCCAGAGTCAACAACGAGCTGAGTCAGGTCATAAGGCGCTTGCATGTCCTCGTCTTTAACCAATTCATAGATATTGCCCCATTCCTGAGCCCACATGTTACCGAGCAAATGTGCCGGAATTTTGCCCTGGGCAGGTGCAACCTCATCGCCATAATGCTCATTCAGCTTGGCACGCACATGGCAATGCAGAGCCTCATACAAAGGCTTCACCTTATTCCACTGCGTATCCATATCAGCTGCGAAAGCATCCGGTTTCATATCGTACTTGGAGCGCCAGAAAACACTCAAGTTGTCATAGCCCAGCTCTTTGGTACCGGCGTTGCCGATCTCAACCTGGCGCTCATAAAGTGGCTTCATTGGAGGAGAGACTTTGCGCCAACCGACCCAAAGATCCTTGAGTAGTTCAGGGTCGCGATTGGTGGCCATCATCTGACCCATTTCGGTCAGGGTATAGCACTTCTCATCCCCCGACTCCTCACGGCAGTATTTGCCAGCGCCATACATACCCTGCATCTTCGAGCCGATTTGAGCCAATTCGGAAGTTAATGCCGGATCCTTCGGAGCGGGGAATACCAAGCCCTGCTTCAACATAGTCAGCTTGCGGCGGGTATCTGCATCCAGTTCCAAGTTATTGAACTTAGCTGCTTCGGAGGCCAGTTCCACGGCCAGGGTCGTGTAACGCTCACTGGCGAGCGCTTCAACGTACTGGGAGTCCATATTGATGTAAGTCGAGGCCAACCAGGCTGCATGGCTCATCTCCTGGGCCATTTTTTCCAGGCGCGCCTGGGCGCCATCCAGGAACGCCTGGGCATCTTTGGCTGTCAGCTGGCCTTGTTCTGCCGCCGGACTTTCTGCAGTAGCCTGAGCCACATCAATATTTTTCGGAGCCTGTTGGCCATCGTCGCAAGCAGACAGCGCCACCGTAGTGGCGATGGCGAAAGCAATTTTCTTCATCTTCCCCTCAGATAATCATTATTGGGCCTGGTTATAACTGACGCCGTTTATAGCATAAGCTTCATATTGTCATCGACGTCAGGCGCAATTTGAAAGCCCAGTTCGACACAAAATACCTTTTTTTGCAGATTTTCCGGGGGAAAATACGGCTCAAAACCAATCAGTTCGCGAGGTCTCAAGAAGCTTACTTCGCAACGGGGAAAGAAGATCTAAAAGAAAATAGAAGGGAAAGACTGAGAAGATGGAGGCAGCCCAACCAGCAACACCCTCGGCACATGATACCACTGCTACCGTTGCTCCCTTCCGGGCCTGGCGGGGTTCACAGCTGCTCATTGCGAGGGGACCGGAAGGGCCGCCACAACGATCTTCGGTGCATCCGAAGAGGGCGCGATTATAGAGGCATAAAGGCGCAAGTTCCAGCCCTATTAACAGGTTATAATAGACGTCTAGTATTTTACCCCTTCAATAGAGTTACTCATGCACCTTTTTGTCGATAATTTGACCAATGTTGACTTCAGCTACCTGGACCATGAACGCGGGTTGGTAGGAGAGACATGGCTGGCCAATGCTGCCCTTGAGGGCACCCTGGATCACCAGGGTATGGTTTGTGACTTTGGTATCGTTAAAAAGACTCTACGCCATTGGCTGGATGATCAACTTGACCACCGCCTTTTAGTGCCCACCAAGGCCCCAGGCCTGACACTTACTAATGAAGGCGAGCTAATTTCACTCAGTTGGCAGCTGGCAAATGGCGAGCAAATTGCCGTATCCGGGCCCGAGCAGGCTTTCGCTCTAGTCGAAGCTGACACTGTTAATAGAGACACCGTTGCAAACTGGAGTGTAAAGCAGCTGGCCAGCTCCTTTCCGACCAGTGTCGAGCAACTCAAGCTCTCTTTTGAAGATGAAAAAATAGAAGATGCCTTCTACCACTACAGCCATGGGCTAAAAAAACACGATGGCAATTGCCAGCGAATTGCCCATGGCCATCGATCCCGCATCCAGATTTATTCTGCTGGAGAGCGCGACAAGCAGCTGGAGCAACAATGGGCAAAACGCTGGGAAGACATCTATATAGGAACCCGCGAAGATTTAATTGAGGAGGGCGAGAAAACCCTGAGCTTCGCTTATCGGGCTCAGCAGGGCAATTTCACTCTGGAGATTCCTGTGCGCTGTTGCGAGGTGATCAACTGCGATACTACCGTGGAGCAACTGGCTCAATATATTGCCAATACCCTGGCCAAAGATTTGCCTGGAAAAGAAATCACCGTTCGCGCTTATGAAGGCTTGGGTAAAGGGGCTATAGCCTCCGCCAAGCAATAAGCTTTTGCGCATAAATTATTCCCTGGGCCCAGCAAAGGTTAGCGGATTTTGAACCTGATTGTTTTACGGGAAACTGATTTCTTCGACTCAACACATGTACGCCTCTCAGGCCGCAGGTTGGAGCATATTATCCAAGTCCATCGAGCTGCACCGGGGCAGCAACTGCGTGTTGGGTTACTCAATGGCAAGATTGGTTTTGGTGAAATCACTTTTCTTACTGATCAACAAGTAGAGTTAAGGGTGGAGTTACAAAACAGCCCTCCACCACCACTACCACTTACGCTGGTTCTGGCATTGCCGCGCCCTAAAATGTTGAAGCGGATTATTCAGCATATCACTGCCCTAGGCGTAAAAAAGCTGGTTCTCCTGAATAGCTATCGTGTAGAAAAGTCCTATTGGCAAACACCCTGGCTGGAACCGGATAAACTATTCGAACAGTGCCTGTTAGGCCTTGAGCAGGCTGTTGATACTCAGATGCCGGAAATCATCTTGCGCAAGCGCTTCAAACCGTTTGTGGAGGATGAGCTACCCGAGCTATCCGCCAATACATTAAAATTGGTAGCTCACCCGGTAGGTGGCGATGCCTGTCCCGTTGATATCGATAAGACAACAACGCTTGCGATTGGCCCTGAGGGAGGCTTTATCCCCTACGAAGTTGAAAAGCTAAAGGAGGCCGGTTTCCACTCGGTACATTTGGGAGCGCGTATTCTGCGCGTGGAAACCGCGCTGCCAGTATTGGTAAGTCGGCTTTTCCCCGCCCGCTGAGCATACACAACCGAACGGAAAAGGGGTTGTAAAAAAAATTAAGCAGCCTCTTACACCCGAGCCACCTCTATTACAAAGCCTTAATCTCTCCTACCTCACAGCTTCAAATTTCCACTCGATCATTTAATGCGAATCACTCCTACAGCGGATAGTGAGACATTTGCACGTTTTATTCATCAAGATTTCATCATTTTGTAATAAATAAGACATATTTTGCGGCCTCGTTTTTCTTCCCTATGGGCGAGTTTTTATGTACCTGTTCCTTCACCGGCTATGTTTCACCTTATCACTTTTACTGGGGCCTATACTCACCTCGGCGGCTGCAGCTGAGCTGCCTCCTTTCGACTCGAGCACTTCGGGCCTGTTGTTTACCTTACACGGATCCAACACCATCGGTGCACAGCTGGCACCCAACTTGATTCGCGATTACCTCTCCGCAAAAAGCGCCAGAAATATTCGCGTAATCCCCTTGAACACTCCCAATGAACTTCGCGTACAGGCAGACACTGGCAGTAACACCGTTTTCATTGATATAGCGGCGCATGGTTCAAGTACTGGGTTTAAAGGGCTTGAGCAGTCTCAAGCAGATATTGCCATGGCTTCCAGACCGATCAAGGATACGGAATTATCATCTCTGAGCCGCCTTGGAGACATGCGCAGTAGCCGGGCAGAGCATGTAATTGCTATCGATGGCCTGGCAATTATTGTGCATCCCGGTAATCGCATCGAAAAACTGACCTTGCAACAAATCGCCTCTATTTTCTCCGGCAGAATTACCAACTGGTCCCAACTCGGCGGTAACAAAGGTCGAATCAAAGTCTATGCCCGTGATAATCAATCTGGCACCTGGGATACATTCAAGAATCTGGTACTTGGCAAAAGCCACACACTCGCCGGCAGCGCAAAACGCTTTGAATCCAATGATCAACTCTCGGACCTGGTTGCCGCAGACCCCAACGGCATTGGCTTTGTTGGGCTGGCATCAATAAGGCAATCCAAGGCAATCTCTGTTTCCGATGAAGATACTTTGCCTCAAGCACCTGAACACTTAACTGTTGCGACAGAAGATTATCCCCTATCACGCCGCCTGTTTTTATATACACCGGTGTATTCAGCCAAACCAGCTGCTGATGATTTTCTACGTTTTGTGCAAAGTGAGCTGGGACAAGAGCAGGTAAAAGCCACAGGGTTTGTTGCACAGACCCCAATTGGTGTAAAGCCTGGCAGCTTAAGGGAAGGCCCAGTGGAGTATTTGACCCTGACTGAAAAAGCAGAACGACTAAGTATTAATTTCCGTTTCTCTGAAGGTAGTGCGTCTCTGGACAACAAAGCCCAGCAGGATATTCAAAGACTCGCAAACTATATGCAAAAACCCCAAAATCGTGATCGCCGATTGCTACTGATTGGATTTGGCGACGAAAAAGCCAGCCCGGAACGTTCAGTAATTCTATCCAAGCTGCGTGCAGTAACTGTGCGATCCGCACTTCGCGACCACCAGATAAACACTGCTCCCGTACAGGGCTTCGGCGCTTACCTACCTATTGCATCGAACAACTCCAGTGGCAAAGTAAAAAATCGCCGGGTTGAAGTTTGGCTTCTGTAAATTGAAGATCCTGCCGTTTCACAGGGAAGAAAAAATGATAGAGGCGGGATTAAATCCGATGGAGTGTTCTGTAAAGTCCTTCCTGTCTTCTGATACTGAGCTATCGCCAACAACTGACTTTAAGGGAAATCAGTGCAGCAGTAAGCCAACCCAGAAAATAAAACTCGCAATAAAAAAGCCGCGTTGACACGCGGCTATCAATGACAGCTTCCACTGTCAGGTCTCACAGAGAGGAACGCCAGGAGCGCTCCGGGAAAAAATCCCAAATAACAAGCGCGTTGCAGCCCGTTTTAAATAGGCGGCTGCTGAGCAGCCGCCAACAATCAGGCTACAGCTTCTTCAGACTCAGCTACTTTTTGCAGAGCCAGCTTGGGATCCACAAATTCATAGCCCAATACATCGGCAACAGCTTTGTAGGTCACCATACCAGCGTGAACATTCAGCCCTTCCAGAAGATTCGCATCATCCAGCAACGCCTGCTTAGCACCTTTGTTTGCCAGGGCCACGGCGTAAGGCAGGGTAGCGTTGTTCAGAGCCATGGTGGAGGTGCGGGCTACACCGCCGGGCATATTGGCTACACAGTAATGTACTACCCCATCTACCACATAAGTAGGCTCTTGGTGGGTAGTGGCTTTGGATGTTTCAAAACAACCACCTTGGTCGATAGCCACGTCTACAACCACAGCACCCTTCTTCATGCGGCTGATGATGTCGCGAGTCAGCAGCTTGGGAGCCGCAGCGCCCGGAATCAATACTGCACCCACAACCAGGTCCGCTTCCAGCGCGTGCTTTTCAATAGCGTCGTTTGTGGAGTATTCGGTGCGCACAGCGCCACCGAAGATGTCATCCAGCTGACGCAGACGTGGCAGTGAGCGATCCAGGATGGTTACATCAGCACCCATACCCAGGGCCATCTTGGCTGCATTGGTACCAACAACACCACCACCGATAATCAGGACTTTCGCGGGGGCTACACCGGGTACACCACCGAGCAATACTCCAAGGCCGCCTTGAGCTTTTTCCAGGTGGTGGGCGCCACATTGTACAGACATACGACCAGCCACTTCAGACATCGGCGCCAACAGCGGCAGACCACCAAAGCGGTCGGTAACAGTTTCATAAGCGATGCAGGTTGCACCGGATTTCACCAACAGCTCGGTTTGCTTGGGGTCTGGAGCCAGGTGGAGGTAAGTGTAAAGAACCTGCCCAGGGCGCAGCATTTCGCACTCATTCGGCTGCGGCTCTTTGACCTTGACGATCATATCGGCAGTGGCAAAAATCTCTTCCGGAGTATCAATAATCTTGGCACCGGCCTGCTCGTACATTTCATCGGTAAAGCCAATAGCTGCACCGCCATCTTTCTGTACGATTACCTGATGACCGTGGCCAACCAGTTCGCGAACACTCGACGGCGTCAGGCCAATACGATACTCGTGGTTTTTGATCTCTTTAGGGACGCCAATCAACATTTTCTGCTCCTCAATCTCTGTATCTGGCGCAATCTTTGCGCATAGACAAAGCCACACCTAATTTCTGTGTTTTCCCCAGTATAAGGCCACCCCTAAAGTGGATTTCTATAAGATTTTTTATCAAACTAGTGGAATCCACTATTAAACCTAGTCGATAGTCCGATTTTTGAGCTGATCATCTATCCAGGAGACAGAGGTATGCGCAAGCGCGCGGAAGAACTCAATACCGTGGACCGCAATATCCTGCGAGTCCTGCAAAAAAATGGCCGTACCAGCTATGCTGAACTCGCCCGACAAGTGGGTTTAACTGCTACCCCCTGTGTTGAACGGGTAAAACGACTGGAGAATGATGGCGTTATCCAAGGATACACTGCCCTGATCAATCCAGAATTCCTGGATGCCGCCCTGGTGGTTTTTGTACAGATTCGCCTGAACCGGTCCGCCCAGGACGCATTTGAAGAGTTCCGCAACGCTGTGGCCGCACTACCGGAAGTACAAGAGTGTTATCTGGTCTCTGGCAATTTTGACTACCTGATCAAAGCACGGGTTGCGGATATGAGCGCCTACCGCAAGTTTTACGGTGAGACTCTTCTGACTCTGCCAGAAGTACAGGAGTGCACCAGTTACGTGGTGATGGAGGAAGTAAAAGAAACCCTGGAAGTACCAGTTCACTACAATCGATAAGCCCATCAGTAGGGGCGACTAGTCAGCCCCCCTACTGCAAGTTGGCAAGAGTGATCAGTAGTGGATTCCCAGCCTGCGATAAACAAAACCTATAACCCAAGCCGGGCCAATCAGTAGAAACTGAATATCTTTAAAGAAAGAGGGCTTTTTCCCTTCGATATGGTGGCCTATAAACTGAAAAATCCACATCACTACAAATAGTCCCAGTGCCGTCTGCCAAACGGGCACCCCCAGGCGCTCCGCTATCGACCAGGCCCAGAGGCAAACTACCGTTAAGGCCGTCATGCCAATTGCAATTGCAAAGGAAAGGGCAAAATAGAAAAGCATCACTGGCACTGTGATCACTACAGCCCAGTTCAACCAAGGGATCGCCGCCATAAACTGCGGCTGCGGAATATCCCATAGCAGGCCAACAACAGTTGCATAAATTACCGGTACTGCAACCCAGTGAATGGATTTATTGATCGGGTTTTGGTGGCTCTCGCCGTATTCGGCAAACCACTGCTGGGCGGTGCGCATGACAATCTCCTTTTCTTATTGTGTCATTGTCAGGAGAGCTATGATCCTCCGGGCACAAACGGTAATCAATGGCCGAAAGTGCCAGGTAAAATATTTTGTCAACGCCGCACGTATGCATCCAGCTGAGCGTGATAGAGTTCAGCCATCTCCCTATCGAAACAGCAGAAAACAATACTCTGTGGCTCCCCCTCTCTCTCCAAGTGCTGCTGCACCTGTTCAACGGCAATTTCTACCGCAAGCCTGGGAGGATAATCATAAACACCGCAACTAATTGCGGGGAATGCGATGGAACGCATGTTCTCTCGCCGCGCCAAAGTCAGGCATTGGCGGTAACAGCTCGATAAAAGCTCTGGCTCACCCAAACGGCCACCGCGCCAGACTGGCCCAACCGTGTGGTAAATACGTTTGACAGGAATTGAAAAAGCGCTAGTGGCACGGACCTCACCAACCGGGCAACCCCCGATACTGCGGCAGGCATCCAACAAATCTGGACCCGCCGCACGGTGAATGGCGCCATCCACTCCACCACCGCCGAGTAGACGAGCGTTGGCGGCATTGACGATGACATCGACGTTTAATCGCGTGATATCACCGAGATGAACTTTGATCACTCAGTATCTCCAACCGCTATTTGAATAATCGCTGCGGATGGAAATCCTTTTCGCTTCACAACAGTCGCACCCATATCACAGGCGCGCCCTTTGCGTAGCTGTCACACTGCACTCAGCCCCATCACTGGGGGCCGCAAGTACAAGCCCTCCGGGGTTAGCCCAGCAATTTTTTATGCTGGGAGGCCACGGCTTCCGGGCATTTCGTCAGTACGCTAACTATGACGATAGCAGCTGCTGAGAAAATAAAGCCCGGCAGCAATTCATAGGTATCGAAGAGACCACCGGAGAGCTGCTCCCAGATCACCACTGTGCCACCACCGACAATCACCCCGGCAATGGCACCGCTGCCAGTCATTCTTGACCAGTAGAGGCTGATCAGCAGTGCCGGTCCAAAGGCGGCGCCGAGTCCGGCCCAGGCGTAACTCACCACATCCAAGACCTTGGAATCAGGATCCATAGCAATCCAAACAGCGATTAGAGAGAGCCCAACAACGGCCCAGCGCCCCACTTTCACCATGGCTTCAGGACTGGTCTTACGCCCAAACCAGACATGATAAATATCCTCTGCCAATGCTGCAGAGGACACCAACAGCTGGGAATCTGCGGTGCTCATAATGGCGGAGAGGATCGCCGCTAGCAGCACACCCGCGACAACTGGATGGAACAGAACCTGAACCAGTTCCATAAAGACCGTCTCGCCATCCGGCAGCCCCTGCTGCATCTGTAGGTGGGCAAACAGGCCAACTGCCATAGCACCCAAAAAGCCAACCAGGGACCAAACTGCGGCAACGGTTGCAGCCGCAGGTACATCATCCGGGCTGCGTACCGCCATAAAACGCGCCAGGATATGGGGCTGGCCAAAGTAGCCCAGCCCCCAGGCGAGAGAACTCAAAATGGCAACCATGCCCAACGCCTGTCCACTGCCATCAGTCAACCAATGCGTTAACTGGGGCTGTTGTGCTTGCAACTGAGCCCAGCTGGCGGAAAAGCCACCCTGATCGGAAATCACCACTAAAGGAACGGCAATCAGAGCAACACTCATTAGCAGACCCTGGAATACATCTGTCCAGGATACCGCCAGGAAACCGCCAAATAGCGTGTAAGAAATCACTGCAACTGCACCGATAACCACCGCAAAGTGGTAGTCCCAACCAAAAACAGTCTCAAATAACTTACCGCCGGCAATCAGCCCCGAAGCCACGTAAAAGAGGAAAAACAGCAAGATGAAAATAGCGCATACCGTGCGCAGATAAGGGTGGCCCATCTTGAAACGGCGATCCAGGTAGGCTGGCACCGTCAGGGAATCATCCAGTTCATAGGTATATATGCGCAGGCGGCGCCCCATACTGACCCAGCTCAGCACGATACCGGAAAAGAGGCCTATAGCAATCCAGCCCGCAGACAACCCCGCAGCATAGGCAGCACCGGGTAATCCCAGCAGTAACCAGCCGCTCATGTCAGAGGCCCCAGCAGAGAGCGCCGCAACGGCAGGGGGCAATGAACGGCCACCAAGGAAATAATCACTGGCATTTTTGGTACGCATATAAGCGTAAATGCCAATCACCAGGATTAGGGCCAGGTAGGCGATAAAGGTTAGGGCTACGAGCCACTGTGCGGGCATGGGGGATTCCTTCTACTCAAACTGAGTGGCACCCAGAGAGGGCACTTTCTGCGACTCGCTGCTCGCTTTTTGGGCAAAATGAGCTACGGGATCGGTACCACTTCAAAAATTGTTATGTTTATTGCGCCTAAATCTACCCAACAGGTGGCGTCGACTCAATCCGCAAACTAAATATTCAGAACAGCCACAGAAAAAAAGACAACACTATGGGCATTTGTCTGGACGAATTGCGCCTCCAGGTTATCCGTCCGACCCTCAAACACCTGAGAGCCTGGAGTCAGGGCATGGAAAACCTCCTGCTCGGCACAGCCGCACAAGAATCACAGCTCGGGTTTCATCTCAAGCAGGGACGGCGCCATGGATTGGGCATCTATCAAATCCAACCACACACGCACCGGGAGATCTGGGATCACTATCTGATCGATCATCCAGCCCTGGCCTCAAAGGTACGCGGCCTGGCCAGCCAGCGAGACTTTCTCGATCACCCCCACAGCGAGCTGACCACCAACTTGCGCTATGCCACCGCTATCGCCTGGCTGGTTTACCGCTCAGCGAATGTTCACAAGATTCCCGAACCGGAGACCAATGATGTGGCGAAAATGGCGCGGCTGTGGCACCAGCATTTTCACCACGGGCCCAGCGCCACTACGAGGGATTTTGAATGCAGCTATGCCCAACTGGTAAGTGGTGCAGACCCTACAAATTCAGCGCCGAGATATACTGGGGCGCAGCCTCCTGAGCATCCTCAGGCTCCCAGGAATTCACCTGACGCTGAATTAAATGGTCAGGGCGCTCGGCAGCCGACGGCTTAGAGCGATCCAATTCCAGGCTTTCAAAGTTGTAGAGATCCCTGTCTGCCAGTTGCGATGGGGATACACGCGTTAATGCGGCAAAGATATTTTCACTACGTCCTGGGAATTTTTTATCCCACTCCCGTAACATCTGCTTAATCGCCTGCCTCTGCAGATTTTCCTGGCTACCGCACAGGTTGCAGGGAATGATCGGGAATTCCTTAAACTCCGCATAGCGGGCAATATCCTCTTCACGGCAATAGGCCAGCGGACGAATCACAATATTGCGCCCATCATCGGCACGCAGCTTGGGCGGCATTGCCTTCAGGCGACCGCCGTAAAACATATTCAGGAACAAGGTCTCGACAATGTCGTCTTTATGGTGACCAAGGGCTACTTTGGTGGCACCAATTTCCTCGGCAAAGCCGTAAAGGGTACCGCGGCGCAGGCGCGAACAGAGGCTACAGGTGGTCTTGCCTTCAGGCACCACTTCCTGCACAACTGAATAGGTGTCTTTTTCCACGATGTGGTGCGGCACGCCGAGGGAGCGCAAATACTCCGGCAGGATATGCTCCGGGAACCCCGGCTGTTTCTGGTCCATATTCACCGCCACCAGCTCGAAATTGACCGGTGCAGTTTTTTGCAGGTTCAGCAGGATATCCAGCATGGCATAGGAATCCTTGCCACCGGACAGGCAGACCATAATTTTGTCGCCTTCTTCAATCATGTTGAAGTCCGCAATCGCGCGACCCACATGACGACGCAGGCGCTTCTGCAGCTTGTTAAATTCGAGTCGCTCGCGGCGATTTTCCACTTCGGGCATGGTGTCTCTCTAACTAGTTCAGTACCGCTGGCCGGTTACAAACCTGGGGGCACAGCCGCAGTACTACTTCTTGTGGCTGATGGCCAGTTGCTGGCTTTCCCAATCCTGGGGGCGCGATTGTACGCATTTCGATCACGGAGTACACGACTGGCTATCCACCTCTTCTGCCAGCAGTGACTCAACACAGGGCCATACATGGTCCAGCAATGCGGGCTGGGCCTTGGCGGTTGGGTGGATACCATCCGATTGCATTGCCCCATCTGCCAGCGCCACTGTCTCCAGGAAGAAAGGCACCAACCCGACCTGCTCAGATTTCGCCACCTTGGGATATACAGCGGCAAAGGCATTGGTGTAGGCACGACCGTAGTTAGGAGGAATACGCATGCCCAATAGCAATACCTCAGCACCAGAGTTCTTGGCCAGTTTCACCATTTCCATCAGATTGCGCTGCAAGGACTGCGGCGGGTAGCCCCGCAGGCCATCGTTACCACCCAGCTCCACAATCAGCCAACGCGGATTGTACTCCTCCATCAGGCGAGGCAAACGCGTCAACCCACCGGAAGTCGTTTCGCCACTGATACTGGCATTGACCACTCGAATTTTTTTACCTTTCTCCTGCAGGCGCTCTCGCAATAATTGCACCCAGCCCTGCTCTTCATTAATACCGTAAGCAGCGCTGATACTGTCACCCAGCACCAATAAGGTATCCGCAGTATTCGCCTGGGCAGCCCCGACAGGGATAAACAGCAACAGTACCAAGCTGAATTGAGCCGCCAACTGCCGAAAAAAGGCTGTCGTCATGTCATACTCTCCAAAAAATTCGCGTATCCGTATAGGGAACACAGTATGTCCGCCATTCTTACGGCAGAAAACCTGTATCACAGAGTCTCCACCAGCGAAGGGCCATTGACCCTATTAAACAATATCTCTCTGCAACTGGCGCGCGGGGAAAGCCTGGCTGTGACCGGTGCCTCAGGTTCCGGCAAGTCCACCCTGCTCGGTCTATTAGCGGGATTGGACAAGCCCAGCGAAGGAAAAATCTGGCTGGCCGGTGAAGAAATTACCGCCATGGATGAGGAACAACGTGCAGCGATACGCGCCCGCTGCGTGGGCTTTGTATTCCAAACCTTCCAGCTACTGCCAGGCCTCACGGCTCGTGAGAATGTCATGTTGCCCAGTGAGCTGCGTGGAGAGCGCGGCGCCGCCAAGCGCGCAGAGGAATTCCTGGCCAAGGTTGGTCTGGAACATCGCCTGGGCCACTATCCGCGCCAGCTCTCCGGTGGGGAGCAGCAGCGGGTTGCCATTGCCAGGGCCTTCGCTAGCTTTAGCGGAGAGGACGCCATCCTCTTTGCCGACGAACCCACCGGCAGCCTGGATGCAGGCAATGGCGCCAAAATTATCGATTTGCTCTTCAAGCTCAACGCCGAGTCCAGTACCACTCTGGTATTGGTAACCCATGAGCAACGCCTCGCTGAACGCTGCGCCACTCACCTTCGTATGTCTGCTGGAGCCGTGGAGTCTTACGTGCCCTTCTCTGGTGACGACAACTTGTCGGAGGTATCCGCCTGATGCTGCCGCTGCGACTGCTTTTCAGGGACTGGCGCGGTGGCGAGCTGGCCCTGATCGCCAGTGCCCTGGTACTGGCCGTGACCTGTGTAACCGCCATTGCCCATTTCACTGACCGCCTTACCCGCGCCATGGAGCAGCAATCCCTCACTTTCCTGGCCGCAGAGCGGGTGCTGCGCAGCAGCAAACCCGTGGATAGCGCATGGCTGGAGGAAGCCAATAAAAAGGGATTGGAACAGGCCCAGATAGTCCAGTTTTCATCCATGATCTCCGCCAACGACGAGTTCCAGTTTGTCTCAGTCAAAGCTGTCGACAAAGGCTATCCATTGGTGGGACAACTGGAAATCAGCAAGTCCCCGAAAGGCCCAGGGGAAGTGGCACCGCAAGGACCTCCCCCGGGAGAAGCCTGGGTGGAGTCCCGCCTTCTACCATTGATGGGAATCCAGCTCGGCGATCCTATCGCCCTCGGCGACACCCAACTGAAAGTGACAGCCATACTGGAGCGGGAACCCGACCGGGGCACCAGCCTGTTTGATATGGGCGCGCGACTGCTAGCCAATACCGCCGACCTGCCCGCCGCAGGTGTGATCCAGCCCGGCAGCCGAGTGCGCTACCGCTACCTATTTGCCGGTGATGACCAAGTCCTGAAGGATTACTTTGACTGGCTCAAACCTCAATTGACTGAGCACCAGCGAATCTTGGACCTGCGCGAAGGCCAGCCCCGCGTTGCCTCAGCCCTGGATAGAGCCGAGTCATTCCTGTTTCTCGCCGCCAGCCTGGCTGTACTTCTCGCCAGCGTCGCCGTTGGCCTGGCAGCCAGACGCTACGGACTGCGCCACGGCGCCTACGTAGCCGTAATGAAAAGCCTCGGCGCCGGGCGCAACAAAATCCTCGGCATCTACCTGGGACAGCTGGCCGCCCTCACCCTGATTGCCACTGCTATCGGGCTGGCACTGGGCACCTTTATCCAGAGCCAGGCGGTCAACCTGATGGAAGGGTTCTTCCCGGTTCAACCCCCGGCCACCAGCTGGAGCCCTCTGCTAATTGGACTCGCCACCGGCCTCGCCTGCGCCCTGGGCTTTGCCCTGCCGCCGCTTTTCCGTTTGGCTCGCACAGACCCGATGCAAACCTTGCGACACGACTGGAGCAATCCGGACAGACGCGAATGGCTCGGGTTGATTCTCGGCCCCAGCGCCATGCTGCTCCTAATCTGGTGGCTGTCCGGCAGTCTGCTCATGACGCTCGCCTTGTTTGTCGGCATGCTCCTGTTGGTAGCGGGCAGCGCCCTGGTTAACCGACTCCTGGTGCGCGGCAAATTAGCTTCCCTCGGCGGCGCATGGCGTATTGCCCTGGGCAGCTTGCAACGCCGCGCCGCGTTCAACACCCTCCTTATTGCCGCTTTTGGCACCGGATTATTGGCCATGCTGGCCATGGTCTTTGCCCGCACAGCCCTGGTGGATGAATGGCGGATGCAATTACCAGAAAAAGCCCCCAACCACTTCCTTCTGAATATCGCCCCCCACGACGTTCCAACCATGGAAAATATGCTGGCAGAGGGCGAGGTAAGCAGCACCGAGTTTTACCCCATGGTGCGCGGCCGCTTGGTAGCGATTAACGGCGTCTCGATTAAAGAGAAAAAAGATCGTCCCGGTGGCGTTCGCCGGGAGTTGAACCTGAGCTACACCGATACCCTGGCGCCGGATAACCGTATTTTGGAAGGCGAGTGGTGGGACAAGGCCAGCGAAGGTGTTTCCGTAGAAGTGGAGCTGGCAGCCCAGCTGGAACTGTCACTGGGAGATCAATTGCGTTTCTCTATTGGCGGACTGGAAGTAGAAGCCCCGGTAGCCAGCTTCCGCTCGCTGGACTGGAACAGCATGCGGCCCAACTTCTATATGATATTTGCACCGGGCACTATCGATGATTTCCCGGCTACCTATATCACCAGTTTTTACCTCCCACCGGAGGACAAGTTGCTGGTTAACGACCTGGTTCGCGCCTTCCCCAGTGTCAGCGTGATAGAGCTGGATAAGATCATCCAACGTATCCGCGACACCATTAACCAGGTGTCCTTTGCTATCGAATCAGTCATGGCCCTGATGCTGGTTGCCGGGGTCCTGGTATTAATTGCCGGGGTGCGCGCCAGTATCGCCGAGCGATTGCAGGAAGCGGCAATTATCCGCACACTGGGGGGCCGCAGGCGCTTGTTGCTGAGAAGCCTGATACTGGAATTTGGCCTACTGGGTTTTGCCGCCGGTTTGCTCGCGGCTATCGGTGCTGAAGCCACCTTGGCGGTGCTGTCTTATTGGGTCTTTGAACTGCCGGTGATATTGCACCCAGTCCTTTGGCTAACCGGGCCACTCACCGGTGCAGTACTGGTTGGCACCGCCGGTACCCTGGCCTGTTACAGCTCGATCAGCCAGCCCCCGCTCAGAGTACTGCGCGAACTGGCCTAACTGATGAATGTCGGCTCTTGAGAATAAAGATGTAGTTTTTATGGACCTGGATTTCGATCGCAAACATATTTGGCATCCCTACTCCTCGCTGATCAACCCGCCCCCGGTGTACCCGGTAGCGCGGGCCGAGGGGGTAAGACTTTACCTGGAAGACGGGCGCGGCCTGATCGACGGTATGTCCTCCTGGTGGAGTGCCCTGCACGGATACAATGTGCCCGAGCTAAACCAGGCCATGCGCGAGCAGATGGACAAAATGTCCCATGTGATGTTCGGAGGTTTAACTCATGAGCCCGCAATCGAGCTGTGCAAGAAATTAGTGGAAATCACTCCACCCGGCCTCAACCGGGTATTTCTCACCGATTCCGGCTCAGTGTCTGTGGAAGTGGCCATCAAGATGGCCATTCAATACTGGCACTCCCAGGGAAAACCACAAAAGAGCAAACTACTCGCCCTGCGCAACGGTTACCACGGCGATACATTCGGAGCCATGGCCACCTGTGACCCGGTCACCGGAATGCATCACCTGTTTGCCGGGCAGCTGAGCCAGCATCTGTTCGCCCCCGCTCCGCAGGTCCCCTTCGGTAACACCTGTAGTGACAGTGATATCGCCGAACTGCGCCAGCAAGTGGAAGCAAACCGCGATCAACTCGCCGCGATTATTTTAGAGCCGATCGTCCAGGGCG
Organism: Microbulbifer variabilis ATCC 700307; assembly: GCF_000380565.1. Lineage (GTDB taxonomy): Bacteria > Pseudomonadota > Gammaproteobacteria > Pseudomonadales > Cellvibrionaceae > Microbulbifer > Microbulbifer variabilis. Next base: position 6,657 of record NZ_AQYJ01000021.1, on the reverse strand, counting down.
CTGGCGGCATGCGTTTTTATTCTGCCGACTATTTGCGCCGTGTACGCGAGCTCTGTGACGAGCACGATCTGCTATTAATCGCCGATGAAATCGCCACCGGCTTTGGCCGCAGCGGCAAGTTATTTGCCTGTGAACACGCCGACATCACCCCGGATATCCTCACACTGGGCAAAGCCCTCACCGGCGGCACCATGACCCTCGCCGCCACCCTTTGTACCGATAAAGTGGCCGAAGGTATTTGCCGAGGCGAAGCCGGTGTATTTATGCACGGCCCCACTTTTATGGGTAACCCCCTGGCTTGTGCCGTCGCCGATGCCAGTATTCAACTGCTACTCAGCGGACCCTGGCAGGAGCGAGTAACCGCAATCGAACAGCAGCTGACCGAACAGCTAGCCCCATTAAAATCCGCACCGGGTGTCGCCGATGTTCGAGCCCTTGGAGCGATTGGCGTGGTGGAAATGCGCGAGCCGGTAAATACAGCCAAAGTGCAGGAAGCTTTAATCGAACGCGGAGTTTGGCTGCGCCCCTTCGGCAAGCTGGTCTATGCCATGCCGCCCTATGTGATTTCGAAAGAAGACCTCAGCCAATTAACCTCGGCGATGGTTAATGTACTGGGAGAGATTTCCTAGCTTCCGTACCAGGTAATTTGTGAAGCCAGTCTCAATAATACCGGGTTAACCGGCTCCTCCTGAAAATAACCCTCTCTTTGTTACCGCGAAGAGAGGGTTAATAGATCAAATTCCATAACACGGGGCGCCTCTTCCTGGCAAAAACCTCCGTAGCCCCCTCCCCTGCGCATCCTTTCCAGATTCAATTTTCTTATTCCTTACAAATTTCGATCAGCTTGATCGCAATTTTTACGACAAATGTTTTGAGCACCTAAAAATTCCTGTATCATGAATGTTAATGATAGTTATCCTCATTTACGATAGCGATCAAAGTGGTCAAAATGATCACTGATAAATGTTAGGCATTCACCTCGCCCGATCAATGCCTTATCAACCCTTAAAGTTTGGGCGTTAGAGAGAAAAGATGAGAACTTTAATTGCATTACTTTTTGCTGTTACTTTTGCTACCACTGCTCACGCTAGCCCTGCATCAGGCGAAAAGCCCATCCAGCACTTTAAAGTAGCGAAAGTTACTTCTTTGAAGGATGCGAGAAAGATTTTTGTTGAAACAACAGAAGAAATTAAGGGCAAGAAAAAGCTTAACCCTGCTGAACTTCACGAGATTCATGTCATCACCTACAGACTCGAAAAAAGTGTTGAGTATTTCGCTGAGAACCTGAAAGGCGAAAGACAGAAGCTGGCAAAAGACATCGCCGTTGTTGTGGAAAATATCCACATTAACTCCGAAAACAACCGCCCAGAAAAAACCCGCAAGGATCTGAATCACTACTTTAAATTAGCAGACAAATTTGCTGCTGGATTTAAGCATAAACATCACTAATACAGATCACTTCCGAGCTTAACCTGTGGCTCTATCCGCAGCGAAAGGCTCGACTGAAAGCGCTAACTATCAGCAGTTAGCGCTTTCATAGCAACACCACCCGCTTATGGCTACACGCCACAATCCCGATCAGATTCTCAACGATTTCCACTGCCTATATTTCCTTCCCTTTTGATCCGCCTATAAATCTCCTCGCGGTGTACGGGCAGGGATTTGGGGGCAAGTATTCCTACCTTTACCTGATTGCCCTTAACTTCTAATACGGTGATTGAGACATTCACTCCAATCCGTAAGTTTTCGCCTGTGCGGCGCTTTAAGATCAACATATTTGTTTCCTACTGATACTCAAACCATGGATAGGCCTTCCACAATGGGAAAGCTTGAATAGAAATGTTTTGAGTAACTGCGAGGAGGTGCGCGAGAACGGTAGGCATAGAATAAAAAAAGGCAGACGCAACGCTCCCAGGGCTTGGAGAATCTCTCCAAGCCGCTGATTGTGCTCCACTTTATTGAAGACGAGCGGGTTTCTAGCGTACTATGCATATAGCCACTTTGATACTGTGATTATCAACTTGGTTAGCTGGCCCCAGGTGTTCCAGCACCTTGGGTCAGCGCCTTTTACTTATTCTTACTTCACGCTACCGTTCTCCTTTAAGGGGTGGTCTTTAGAAAATTCTTGGGTTCTTGATTCTCTCGATACTCTTGAACCGAGCTGCTTTGATTATTGCCTTTAGATGGCTTCTTAATCGCCGCCAAAATATCAATAAATATCTATCGATTTTACGTGGCTTTGACACTAAAACAATCCTAATAAAATCTAATAAGATTATTTTTGTGCCTATATTTTTATTTATTCACGCTTTGAAAGATTTTAGTCACACTTAAAAATGGCCATTTAAATTAATACTCCTCACCGTTTCTCGCGTTAGAATGCAAAAAACATTGGTAATACTGCTACTTGAAATACCTTCCACGCATCAATAGAAAAGATCTCTCGAGAGCCAAAATATCTTACAGACTTTTAATATATTGCTGTGGTATTTAGGTCGGCACTCTATTCGTAGTGATAGTGCTATTTTCACTCATCATTTAGGATCGAAGCCTTCTGGTACGGTAACCCCTATTTAAAAAGGCCGCACCAGAACATCCACCAAACGCTCTAGTTTGACAGATGGTTTTGGGGAAATATCATCCTTAACTGCTTGAACATGCTGATTTTGCATACATTTTGTTGCTTTTCCGTACTGCCAACATCAAAGATCAAGAGCAACCGCACATATCCACAGTAGAAAAAGCGCTAACTCATTGATTTTGAATGATTTACGCCTGTAATCAAAAGCAGCAAAATATCAGGATATAATGCAATCGCACTATATCCACTAGAGTAATTTTCCACCAATGTTGGCTAACATACTGATTTATTTGATTTTTTTCTGGCTAGAGGAGTTTTCTCCTCTTGGGATATATCGGCTGGTGATATAATGCAGCTGCTTTTGAATACACTGTTATGTGCTACCAAATCTCCAGCAATCGTTGAAGCTGAGAGTTTGAATGGAGAAAAATTAAATAATGAGATCATCTGCAAATATCAGCCTTGACTCTGGTTATATTTACCAAGTGCAATTGAAAACCATATACTTTGATTCAAATGGGAACGCAATTTCTGGTGAGTTTCGTTGTGATAGTGACCTGACTGATCAAATTGAAAAAGATGCTAGAGATAAAGGCTCATGGAGAGCAACGCAAGAGATGGAGATCGATTTTTACCACAACAATGAGAGCTATAAATTTTCTATCCTTGTTCAAACTCCATTTTCAGAATCAGCTGAATTTAAAATAACTAGCCCCAATAAGGCATAAAATGGGTGAACCTTTAAACAAAAACAGTAGGATGGAGTGCACTAAACATGGGCTTCAGAAACCTGCTTTCATATGCTCTCATCTCCAGCATGGGGTGAACTTAGGGTTTATAGAAGCAAACGATAATCCCGATCCTGAATTTCCGTTTCGTGAAGCTTGGTGCCATGAGTGCGACACTGTGTTAATGGCTGAGGGTGAATGGAATGATATATCTGAAGGTTACGCACAAATCATGGCGATCTGTGAAGGGTGTCTAAACGAGATTCAAGTACGCAATGAGCATCAGGCACATAACAAGTAAATCCAGGTGACGCCTACGGCGCACCTGATTTAGGCGTTAGCCGAATAAAGAATTAGAGATATGTCAGGAATATTTAGCTTTACATGTTCATGCTGCGGTGAAGTCCACGAAGGCTCTCCAAGCTTTGGTTTCAAAGCTCCTGATCCGTGGCTGTCACAACCAGATGAAATAAAAGAGAAAGGAAAGATCAGCGATGACCTTTGCTATTACACAGATGAAGATGGCACACATTATTTTGCAAGAGTAATAATAGAAATACCTATTCACGGTGTAGCAGACCCATTCATGTGGGGTGTATGGGTATCTTTAAGTGAACAAAGCTTCAATCATTATATTGAGACTTGGGACGAACCAGATACTGGTAAAGGTTACTTTGGTTGGTTCTGCAGTGAACTTCCTTATTATGAAAGCACTCATTCTTTAGCAACAGATGTAAACCCACAAAGCGAAGGTTCAAGACCAACACTGTGTTTACATAAAGCTGAGCATGAGTTTTATAATGACTTTATTAATGGTATCAGCATAGAAAAGGCGCAGAATATTGCAGAAATTTGCATGCATGGCTAACAAGTTGCCGCACAATCGCCCCTTTGGGGCTGGACAGCCTACACTGCGTTTCAGCTGCCTGTGGGCAAGGCGTTATGTGCTCAAGGAGATCGTGTGAAATTTAGAGATGACTACGGGGTGTATGTTTGCCCACATGTATTTGATGGCTCTAGACCTGTTTTAGATTCTTGTAGAGATACGGATGGTAGTTGGCAGTTTTTATGTGGCGTTCAGGAATGTATGGAAAACAGTGAGCCAAGATTCATAGGTGTAGGCCATCTAATAAAGAGAGATGAAAGCATAAATGACCTTACAGTTTTGGAACCAGGTACTTATGCTGAAAGAAAAAGCATAAATGCTGAGTGGACTTTTGGTAAGCTTGAAGATTAGTTCAGGTACGCACACAACAAGCGAGTGCAATCTAACCTCCGGCAGTTGACGCGGGCGTTAGCGTCATAAGAGCGATGAGTATGAAAGTTGTACAAACTCGTGTCCAAGGGCTTATCTATAGATTAGATAACTTAGTCCTCTCTCTAATTGGTATTTGCTTGGTATCGATTGCAATGGTATTTTTTGGAAAGGACATTCCTCAAAATTATATAAAATTCTACGTGACAGGGCTTTTCATCATTCCAATTGGGGTAACAGTTTGGCTCGCAGTATTTAATAGTGGTAAGTCTAAGGTCGAGGAGTACTCATTTTTAGTTACTGAAGATGCAATAGTTTTTCGTAGCTTGTTAGGGTCTGACTACATGCCTATCTCTGAGTATAAGGATTATGTAGTTAAGGGGTGGTGGCCAATGACTATTTGCATAATAGGCAGTGAAAGCAGCATAGAATTTAGTCAGTCTGTGTTCTCTGCAAAACAAATTAATCAAATAAAGAATGAGCTAGATCGGTTGCGCTAACAAACGCAAGCAGCCGACTCGCTACGCTCACGGCTGTTGCGGGCGTTACAACTAGAAATTATGAAAGACCTGAACGAAATTTGTAGGAAGTGGTTAGATAATGCTGATCTAGATATCAAGGTAGAGTTCGGTAATGATGGCAGTACAATACTTTTAGTCTTCTATGTTGTAGGTGTTGGAAAGAAAGTACTAGTAACGTGTAAACGCCCCATAAAATTCTCTGTCGAACAAGATCCTGATGATTTGCCCATGTATGTTGTTTTCGAGACAAGTATAAGCCTGAAAAAGAAGAATTCATTCGAGGGACTTATACATTCAGATGTTCTACAGAATATAGAGGTTGATGAGCTGTGGCATGTTGATGTTTCGGAAGGCGATGCGAAGGTATTAGTAGTATCTGAGCAGTTGAGCTGGGAAATATTGGATATTACGGTCGAAGAAAGATCTTGGTACACAAACTAAGAGCAGATAAAGTTGTAACAAGAGCCGGCACGATCAAAAATGCTGCGTATTTTTTGGACCTCCGGTGCTTCGCACCTCCGGCCCGTGCGGCTAGGCGTTAAATGTCTGAACCAACCACGTAGAGATTATGAAATGGTTAGCATCCTATTTGTATTGAGCCTTGTGTGCATGGTCGTTTGCCTAGCAATCGCACGGAAAAGGAATCTAAATCGAGTTTTATGGGTTATCTTGGGAGGGCTTTTTGGCCCAACTGCAATACCGTTCGCTCTTTTTCTGCCAAGCAAACAGGATTGAGAAAATGCCTCTTTTACAAAGTTTATGGAGGAAATGCTGTTATACATGTTTCGCCATGCTAGTTCTTGTCCTATCTACGGGTTGCGATAATTTTTCTCCGCTAGAGGGTCATTCACCCGTAGAGGATGAATTTAGCAAGTTAGCTGCTGATGAGCGCATTTTGTTCAAGCCAGGCATGGAGGAAAATGCCCTACTCGTTCAAAAAATCCTAGATGATCAAATAAAACTAATTGAGCGTGTGCATGACAAGCCTTTCTCGAAAAAGGTAATCGTCCATATTTGCGATACGCGAGAATGCTTTAACTCATACACTGGTTTAAAAGGGAGTATTCTTGCTGCTGTAACTTCAAACGGCCTATTCCTCTCATCCTATGTGATTTCAAACGAGGACTATCCCATTTGGCTGGCGCATGAGTTGTCGCACCTACACTTATTCCAGCAGGTCTCAATATTCAAAGCCACATTTATACCTCAGTGGTATCACGACGGTTTAGCAACCTTTGCGTCTAAAGGTGGCGGTGCTACTCGTGTCAGTAAAGAGCAGGCCCTAACTTCTATTCGTTCAGGGAACCATATCGTTGCGGCAGACAAAGGGGCACTTTTTAGCACACGCTGGCCACTGAATTATCCGCCCTCCGAAGATGCTTGGACGCAGCAGCATATGGACTATCGCCAAGCATCGCTATTCTATGAGTTTATTCACCCACGAGGGGGTATAAAGTTACTTCGGGCTATAGAAAATGGAGAGAAATTTGGTAATGCATTCTTGTCTGTGTATGGAAAAACACCGGAAGAAATGTTTCGGCAGTTTAAAGCAGAAATTAGTCCAAATGAATC
>NZ_AQYJ01000020.1 GCF_000380565.1 Microbulbifer variabilis ATCC 700307 | reverse complement strand
GCCTTCAGCGGCTTGAGCACGATCAATGCCCTGGATGGCAGTGACAGTGTGATCGGTGCCGATGGTGCCAACTGGATCTTAACCGGCAGTAGCAAACAAGCCAGCAACAGCAGTATTACCTTCTCCAATGTAGAGTCCCTCACCGCGGTCAATGCCAGCTTGTTGGGTAGTAGCGGTGCAGATGCATTTATTCTTCAGTCTGATGGCGATGTTGAAGCCTATTCAATGGTTGTCTCTGGAATGTCTGCAGTGGATGGCCAGGGAGGAAATAACAGCCTGGATGCAGTTTCTTTTGCTGATGGTCTTGCTCTTACTGGAGCTGATAACCAAGTATCGGCCGGGAGTTTGATTTTTGATGGCATTTTTACCGCTCTCACAGGAACATTGTTCGGCACCAGTAATGCTGACAATTTTGTGGTTGATGGTAGCAATGCAGTTACAAGTTACGGTATTGCCTTTAGCGGCGTTGGTAGTGTAGATGCGCAGGGAGGCAGTGATAATGTTGTTGGGGCTAGTGGTGCAGACTGGGTTCTTGCGGGGAGTAATTTCGAGGCCACTAATAGCAGCATAAGTTTTTCTGGTGTAGAAACCCTTACTGTAAATAATGCAGATTTGTTGGGCACAGGTAATGCAGATGCATTTACTTTAGTGTCTGATGGAGATGTTGAAGTGTATGGTATGACCATCACTGGTATGTCAGCGGTGGATGGCAATGGCGGTGAGGACAGCTTGGATGCCAGTACCTATAGTGATGGATTAGCACTAACCGAGACTGAAAATCAGCTTGTTGCAGGCTCGCTTATATTTAGCGGCATCTTCAGCGCTAATACTCCTGTCCTGACAAATACTAACGACTCAGCGCTTTTTGAATTGCAAGGAGCCCAGGCTCTTAAAACTGCGGGGATTAACTTCAGTGGCTTGGAGACGGTAAACACCACCGGTGCGGGTAGTTTATTGCTAGGTACCGAGGATAATGATGATTTCGTGTTGGGCTCTACTGGCGATATCAGTGTGGCCGGAATTGATTTTACCGGGCTCGAAACAATAGATGGTGCTGGCGGGAACGATTCCGTTAGCTCAGATGGGGCAGTTTGGACATCAACAAGTTCAAATAACTCACTGGTAAATGGTGGAGCTGAAGCTCTGGTAAATAGTTTAACTGTAGTTTTTGAGAATCTCGAACTAGTTCAAGGTGCAGGAACATATGTAGGACAAGATGTAAGCGGTGAATACCTGTTCAGTGCTCTGGATACGATGACCATTGGAGGAGTGACTTTTGAGGGCTTGGAAAGTCTAACTGCCGGTAGCGGAAGTGATGTCATCTATGGTGCAGATATAGATGCTGAATGGAATATTAGCGACTCTCAACAGAGTGTCAGTAGCGCGGGCGAAACCCTGATCTTCAGCGGTGTAGAATCTATTTTTGCTGGTGGAGGGGGTGACCAGTTCAAACTGTCAGGCGGAACGCTCACCGAAATTGATACAGGGGCAGGCAATGATTCAGTGCTATTGGCTGGAACCACTATCAGTACTGTGTCGTTGGGTGCTGGTGATGACTATGTGCAAGTAGATGCGGATAGTGCTCAAAATACACAGTTATCCGGTGGAAGTGGGAATGACTCCTTCCAATACAATCTCTCTGGGGCCACTTGGCAGATAAATTCAAACGGTAACCTTGTAGGTAATTTTATATTTGACGGTTTTGAATATCTGGATAATACCGATGGTTCGCTCACACTGGAGACAGATTTAGGTTTTGATTTCGTAAATGGAGGAGATAATTCCAGTAACTTTAATTTGGATGGGGCCGGACTCATATTCGCTGCCAGTGGTGTGCGCCTTGGATATGATGGTGAAGGCGATATTAATATTACTAGCAGCTCATCGGATACTATTGGTGGCAGCCTTAAGGCTAGCAGAGCTGAGTTGACTGTTGCTGGTGATGTAAATATTGAAGTTGAAGTGAATACCCTTGCTATAGCGACATCTGGTGCAGATATTAATATCAGTGTTTTATCCCAGGGAGACCTGGTTATTGATGAGATAAATGCAGGCCGGGGTAATGTGGAATTGGCCAGCTCAAACTTTGGAGCACTAACCGCCGAGACATATGGTGATACCCATATTACGGCCTCTACTGTGAAGTTAGGCACAGATACGAAGCTGTGGACGATTATCGGTGAGTCAGTTAATCCTTTACGATTGGATGTATCTGACACTCTGGATATTTATTCAGTAAGTTACTATGAGCCGGACTTTATTGGCCAAGTCCCTACCGTTACCAGTACTGGTGATGAGCTTCAATCGATAGCAGGGTCTCAGGCCTCTCAAGGGCTGAAATCTGCGGTACAAAATGCGGTAGAGGATTTTACCCAAGTTGACCCGGCAATTTTCAGCGCTGTTAAACCATATAGTAGCGGTGTGGATGCAGTGAACTCTCCTGAGATGCGACTTAAGTCTGGGGAGCTATTGCCCTCTACAGTTTCTGCTGGTGGTGAACCTGTTCCAGGCTCGGAATTTGATGCAGTGCTGGATGAGGGGGTCAGCGAGGCACCTGCTGACGTTATCGGTGAGATAGTACCTTTGGCTGGCAGTGCAGGGGGCTGATTTATCTCGGTAATTAAAGTTATTCTCTGAGTAAAAAGCCGGCCCTTGAGGACCGGCTTTTTTATTTCTCTTAACTACAGCAATTTGGGGAAGACGTTTAACAGAAGAAGGTAGGGATCAAGGAGGAAGACTTGCTAAGAGTTTAAGTATTTCACAACAAAAAAAGGCCGACTCTTTCGAGTCAGCCTTTTAGGAATTGGTGCCCAGGAGAGGACTTGAACCTCCACGACCGTTAGGTCACTAGCACCTGAAGCTAGCGCGTCTACCAATTCCGCCACCTGGGCAAATCAACGTGTGTTTCGTTGAGGACGCGAACTATAAGGATCCGGAAGGGGGGTGTCAACGGTTTTGTTGCGCCTATTTCAACATATCATCTGATGCTAGGGGAAATTTGGCGAAATCGCTTATAATGCGTGCAATAGCGGCGAAATCTTGATCAATTACTCTCTATCTCTGCCGCCTGCCTTTAACCGGATAACCTCCGGATGTCACCATATAGTTGGTGGCTACCTCAACAACGGATGCTGTTTTGACACAAAAGAATACCTCAGAGCCCCTTGCTTCTGATCCGCATGCTCAGCGCGAGGCGGAGAAATATGAAAAACCTGTTCCTAGTCGTGAATTTCTACTGCAGCTTTTAGAGCAACAGGCTGGACCTGTGCCTTGGGAGGCAGTAGCGGAGCTTTTGGAGCTTCAGGACGAAGATCGTCGGGAAGGGGTACGCCGTCGCCTGATTGCTATGTCTCGTGATGGACAGATTGCCAGTAATCGCGCTGGCGATTTTGGTGTGCTGGATAAAATGAGCTTGGTTCGCGGTCGTGTTATTGGCCACCGCGATGGTTTCGGGTTCGTTATCCCCGGTGATGGCGGTACGGACTTGTTTCTATCTCACCGGCAGATGCGAAAAGTATTTGATGGCGATGAAGTCCTGGTACGAGAAACCCCGGGCGGTTTTCGTGGTAAGCGAGAAGGTGCGGTGGTTCGGGTTATTAAACATAACACCGAGCAATTGGCTGGACGCTTTTATCGGGAAAATGGCATCTGCTTTGTGCGGCCTGACAATCCCCGTATTAATCTCGATATTATGGTGGCGGCGGAGGATGCCGAGGGGACGGAACACGGCCAGTATGTGGTAGTGAAAATCGTGACTCAACCGGGGCGTGACCGTGTGCCCCAGGGAGAAGTCATTGAGGTGCTCGGTGATCACTTGGCGCCGGGTATGGAGATTGATGTCGCAATTCGCAATTACGGAATTCCGCATACGTGGCCCGGCGCTCTTCAGGCAGAGGTGGATGCAATTGCTGATGAGGTGCTGGAGGAGGACAAGAGGGCGCGAGTAGATCTGCGCCAGTTGCCTCTGGTAACTATTGATGGTGAAGACGCACGAGATTTTGACGATGCCGTCTTCTGCGAGTTGCAAGCAGATGACAGCTGGAAGCTCCTGGTGGCAATTGCCGACGTGTCTCATTATGTGCGCCCTGGTTCCGCTTTGGATGAGGAGGCGCACAGTCGTGGAAATTCAGTGTATTTCCCCGATTTCGTGGTGCCCATGTTGCCGGAAAAATTATCCAATGGACTCTGCTCTCTCAATCCAATGGTAGATCGGTTGTGCATGGTGTGTGAGATGCATATTGATCGAACCGGTGAAATTCTTAATTACCGTTTCTTCGAGGGTGTGATGCGCAGTCATGCCCGCCTTACCTATACCCAGGTTGGCCAAATACTCGCAGAACGCGATAACCGGGCTAGCGGTACGCGGAAGCAGTTTGCGACTCTTACTCCGCATCTAGATAACCTGCATGACTTGTATCTGGCATTACGTGGAGCTCGTGACCGTCGTGGGGCTATCGATTTTGAGACAACCGAGACCCGTATTCTCTTCGACAGTAATCGCAAAATTGAGCGCATTATTCCTGTTGAGCGAAATGATGCCCACAAGCTAATTGAAGAGTGCATGTTGGCGGCTAATGTCTGTGCGGCGAACCTGATGGAACTATCAGGGCTGCCTTCACTTTACCGTGTGCACGATGCTCCCAAGGAAGAAAAACTCAGTAACCTGCGCGAATACTTGGGGGAGCTGGGGCTGCGTCTGCCAGGTGGAGCCGAACCTCAGCCCAGAGATTTCCAGGAGTTGCTAGAGCAGATTGAGGGCCGTGCAGATGCTCATATTATCCAAGTGATGCTGCTGCGCTCCATGAACCAGGCGGTATACCAGCCGGAAAATCGCGGCCACTTTGGTTTGGATTATCGAGCTTACGCTCACTTTACATCACCTATCCGTCGTTATCCCGACCTCTTGTTGCATAGAGCCCTGCGCTGGTTGGTTCGTAATGGAAGCGCCAATGAGCAAGCTGTAGCCAAAAAGGTTCATGCAGTGCCGGGTGCCAAGCCTATCGGCCGGGAGCAGATACTGCCTTACGATATGCCAGCGATGTTACAGCTTGGTGAGCAATGCTCCATGACTGAGCGACGCGCTGATGACGCCACACGGGATGTGGTTAGTTGGCTTAAGTGTGAATATTTGCAGGATCATGTAGGCGAAGTCTACCCGGGGGTGATCAGTGCAGTGACCGGTTTCGGTTTGTTTGTTGAATTGGATAACCTCTATGTGGAGGGGTTGATTCATGTGACTGCGTTACCGAAGGATTATTATCGCTTTGAGCAGGCTCATCAGCGGCTGATTGGTGAGCGCAGTGGCAAGCGATATCACCTTGGCGATTCGGTTACTGTACAGGTAGCAAGAGTCGACCTGGAGGAACGTAAGGTCGATTTTATCCTTGAGGGGTTGATACCGCGCAGTAAACAAAATAGAGCGGCGAGTAAAAAGGAAGAGGCTACCAGGGTTAGTGCTCGAGCGATGGAAATGGCGGTAGAGCACCAGCAGGAGCGAGAACGTCGGAGCAAACAGAAGAAGAAAATGGGAAGTAAAGCAGTATCTAACCCCTGGGCTAAGCATGCGGAAACCTCTACGGAGGTAGCCCCTTTCCGCAAACGTAAAGTTGGCTCTAAAGAAACCGTTTTGGTTGAGGAGTCTGCGCAGTGCAAATCTTCTTCTGCGAGGAAAAAGACAGATGATGAGGCTGGGGATCAACAAAAAACAGATATTCCAGTCAAGCGTCGCGGCAGCAAGCGTACACCTACGCGTAAAGGTGGGAAGCGCCCTGCGGTAGCTGCGCGCAAAGCGGCGCAGAAAGCAGAAAAGGCCAAGACCCGCGCAGGCAAAGTAAAAAAGAAGAAGAAAACTTCTTCTAAAAGCAAAAAGAAATAGTGATCGAGGATTAAATTGAGCCAAGAACTGGTGTATGGCCTGCACGCGGTGCAGGCGTTGTTAAAAGGGTCCCCACAGCATGTGCGGGAGCTGATGTTATTGCGTGGCCGTAAAGACCAACGCTTACAAAAAATTATTCAACAGGCGGATAAAAATGACATTGCCATACGCTTTGTTGACCGCCGTGCCCTGGATGAAAAAGTTGATGAGAGTGCGAATCATCAGGGCGTTATTGCCATTTGTGCTGGTAAAACAAAAGTCCACGATGAAAAATTCCTGATGGGGATGTTGGAACAGCTTGAAAAGGAAAGTGAGGTACCCTTCCTGCTGGTCCTGGATGGCGTAACAGATCCCCATAACTTGGGAGCTTGTCTGCGCTCCGCTGAGGCAGCTGGTGTTCATGCGGTAATTGCTCCTAAGGATAAGTCCGCCGGGCTAACGCCAACTGCCCGAAAAGTTGCTTGTGGAGCTGCTGAAGTGCTGCCCTTTGTCACAGTGACTAATCTCGCACGCACTTTGCAGCAATTGCAACAGGCAGGCGTGTGGATTTTTGGTGCGGCGGGAGAGGCTACGCAGGATGTTTACCAGAGCCAACTGACAGGCCCGCTGGCATTGGTGATGGGGGCTGAAGGTAGCGGCTTACGCAGATTGACACGTGAACACTGTGATCACCTGATTAAAATTCCTATGGCAGGTGAGGTTAGCAGTTTAAATGTTTCAGTTGCCACGGGTGTCTGCCTGTTTGAAGCGGTGCGTCAACGCAGTAGCTAGGCACTGCTCTTTGCCCCTTTATCACACTTACCCCCGGCGGCTAAGGCTACCGGGGTCCTCCTTCGTCACCCAAGTTCACGCGTAAATATACCTTTTCCCTACTTCTTATTTCTACGCTGCTAGATTTCTTGCACAGCTCGCACAACGAACGCTTTTCGATTTTTTCGTCTACTTGCGCAGTGTCACTCTTTTTGTAGGCACTTGGGTGCGATTTTATTATCCAAGAAATCCGGGGGTAGTGGTTTGTACACCTGGCCAAAAGCATTGTTTCACAAACGTTCCAGCCAGGAGCATTTCTCTGGCCTGGTTTACCCATATATTCGCACCATGTATCGCATGGCTTATCGCTGGACGGGGAGTCGTGTAGACGCGGAAGACTTGGTACAGGATGTATTGTCTGGCTTGTTAAATAAAGTTTCGATCCTAGAGAAAACCGAACGCCTGGGGCCTTGGTTAGTCAAGGTGCTTTATCACCGCTATGTGGATCTTTATCGCAGACAGTGCGCATCGCCAATTGATGAAAGTTTCGACTTGCAGGATGTAGAAAGCTGCAGCGATGGAAGATCTGAGCATTGTAGCAACCTGGATCTTGAGCGCCTTTTGAATCGAGCATTGCTAATGTTGGGGCCGGGTTGGCGTGATGTTGTGCTTTTACACGATGTGGAAGGGTACACCGCCAGTGAGGTGGCAGAAATCCTCGACATAAATGTTGGTACCGTAAAATCGCGTTTGCATCGCGCCCATAAAAAATTAAAAAAAATTATTACTGAGGGAACCATTGGTGAGGTTCATCCGTGTTAACAGGTAGAGGACAAGCCAATGCCGGAAAGAGAATTTGTAAATCTGTTAAGTGATGATGAATTGCGGCGACAGTTACGTGCATTGCCACTTGATGAGCCAGATAATGGCTTTGAAATACGGTTATTGCGCAGAGCGTTACAGCAACGAGGTCCTGAATTTCGCGCGGAGATATCTGGGCTGAAAATTGTTGGTGATTCTCTGGTGCGCCTTGGATTAGTGGCACTGATTTTTCTCACCATGAGTACAGTGTTTGTACTTCTGCCAGGCATCAAGTCTCCTGTCGCCAATTACACAGCCCAGGAGCCAGTGCCAAGCAGGTTGTCGGAAGTTCGTTCCGTGCATTTTGTTCTGCACAGTAAACAGCAAATGCTTGGAGCAATAATCCGTATCGTGCTACCAGATAATGTTTCATTCGATGGCTATGAGCACAGAAGAGTCTTGCAGTGGGAAACCGATATTTTTGCCGGCAGGAATCGTCTTTCACTACCAGTGAAAATATCGAATGAAAAAGCGGCGGGAGAAATTTTGGTTGAGGTTAAATATCGCGGGTCCAGCAAATTGCTGCGTCAAAACCTAACCAAGCTTTAAGTTTCGAAAGTGTGATGACTAATTTATTGGATCTGATCTGAAAGCCGGAGGTAACGGGCAATGTGGAAAAAGGGATTATTAGCGGTAGGTATCACAGCAGCAGTGCTACATGCGGGGTCGGTAATGGGGCAGGACATGCCATCAGATCTGGATCTCACGTTGACAGTAGTCGAGGAAACTGAGGATGCTCTCGATGTGATGAACAATATCGAATTGCCTCCAAATCTGCAGGAAATTGCCGAGGAAACCATGGCTGCTGTAATGGCCGCTGTTGCAGCAGCGCGGGAAGAGGGCGGCCGGGAAAGTGAAGAACTTGAGGAAATAGTTAATGAAGCTATGGCTCGTCATCAGGAATTAATTGCCAATGCACGCCTCTCGGCAGAGGCTGCAAGAGAGGAGGCCCTACGCGCAGCTGAAACAGCCCGTGAGGGTATTGAGGAGGCGGTAAAAAGCGCACTCTCTGGTGCGGAGATACAGGGAGTCATTGAACAAATGATGCAGGACATTCTCGATAGCCTGCCTGCGGATATACGTGAGCAAATTACAGTGGATCTCAATGCTCTTTTTGAGCAGGCTCGAGAGAACTTGCCAGAGGATTCCGATACATAGTTGATTGAATGCATGGATGGCCAATAAAAGGACTTATAGAGGTAAATGGTGGTGCGGAATACTTTGGGTGGAATTGTGCTTTTGGCACAGCTGATACTTTCTCCATTGGCGGTAACGGCTGGAGAATCTTTCAATACAGGTACTGAAGCATTCAAACAGGGGAAATATAAAAAAGCACTGAAATACTTTGAAGTTGAGGTGGAGTCTGGTAACAATTCCGCAAAGCTCAGGTATAACATCGGTGTTACCCTGATGAAGCTCAAACGCTATTCCGCGGCCACAATTTATTTTCATGGTTTGTTGAATGATGCCAAGTGGCGAGATTTGGCACGTTACAATTTGGCGCTTGCTGCAGAGCGTGATAAACGTAACTTGATAGCAGCGAAGCACTATCGCATTGTACGAGAGGGCGCTGCTACGGAAAAGTTACGAAATATGGCTGCTCATCGCTTGAATTATTTAGCTGGAGATAATCGTGGCGAAAAGGAGTTGCCCTGGCTGGCAACGATGAGCCTAAGCGCTGGCCGCGATGACAATGCCTTTGCGCTGCACAATGAAATCTTGTCGGATTCAACGATAGGCGCAGACAATTTTGCGGAGCTTTTTGCCTGGGGCCAATATCGACTGAGCGGCACTAAAAATAATGGCTGGCGGGTACACGGATACGGATTTGGACGGAAATATGAGGAGTATGAGAACTTGGACCTTGCCAGCGTTCGTACGGCTCTTTCCCGTGATCGTCAATGGTTGGGTTGGAATACTGAGCTGGGACTGGCTGCTGAGATGGTTACCTTAGGTGGAGAGCCAGTCAGCCGGCAGGCATTACTGCTGGCAAAGATGGCAAAAGCCTGGGGGCGCTCGCTTGTAAGTTTCACATTTAGTCCGGGCTATTACTCAGGGGGTGAGGAGTATGCTTATCTGGATGGGTGGCGCCAGCGCGCTGAACTTAGTTGGCAGCGGCCTGTATTTTTTACTGAGACAAGATTGTTCTACCGTTACGATGATAATGACCGTGAAGGGCAGGAAAAAATCGGGGGCGATTATTATAGTTACTCCCCTGCACGTCATGCGCTGGGGGGAAGCCTAGACTGGAAAATTTCTCCAAAATGGCATTTATCCACCGGAATCGAATATCGTCGCAGCCTCTACGGTGAGAAAAACCGCATTACGGATAGTCAAGGTAATGTTGACTCCTACCAGCGCGAGTCAGACCGGGTCCGCTCCTGGATGGCAGCAAAGTACAGGATTACTCCCAATTTCAGTGTAAGTGGGAAATACCAACATATCGATAATGAAGAAAATCGAGACGTATATACCTATGATAAGAGTGAATTCAGTCTCGGGATTGGTTATACCTTCTGAGTAAAAGTAATAATGCCTAATTCTTTAATATTTTAATTGGATACGCCAGCTACTGACTCTTGTTGATTAAATGGTCGGCAGCTGGTTTTCTCAAGAGCTATCCGTACTCAGAACGAATTTGATAGCCTTTATAATTTCATCGCCTCATCATTTAAATGGTTATAGTCCAGATGATGATCAAACATTCCTATTGGTGAGTAACTCTTTACTAGATTGCCTGAGAGCTGATAAAAAAGGTTATAAATAGACAGGAATAGTTCTGGTCCACTACTGAGTCTGTGAATACCAGCCTTCCAATATTGCAGGGGTGTTTCCATTCCCGGCAACAACATTAAATTAAGGGGCATAGAGATATTTTTTGTGAGGTAATGGGCATCCTCCAAAGAGGTTAGGCCCGGAATAAATCCGCCGTTGGCTCCTGCAGTTTGATATCGTGTAAGTCTTTGAGTTACTTCTACGAGTGAATCTTCGTTGTTATCTTCCTCATTCAGATAAATATCGGTGCGCGCATTAATAAAAAATGGTCGTTTCTGCAGGACAGATCTAATGGCTGTAATTTTTTCACACAGTAGTTGCGGATTTTTGTTGCCATCCTCAATATTGATTCCAGCTACACCGAGTTTGCTTAAGGTCCTGACTAGCTCGGCAACTTGTGTGGGGTTGTCGCTATAGCCGTCCTCAAGATCTATGGATACTGGTACACGGGAAACACGCAGAATACGTTTGATGGCTCCCAGATGCTCCGCTAGTGGCAGTTTGCCGCCATCGGCGTACCCCAGTGACCAGGCGAGGGCGGCACTGCTGGTGGCAATTGCGCGGGCGCCTGCTGCCTGGCAAAGCTGTGCACTGGCAGCATCCCAAATATTGGGCAAAATGAGAGGCTTGCAGCTTTGGTGCAAAGCATTGAACTGTTCTGAGTCGGTAGTTTCCATTGTTTATCCTCTGGTAATCATTTTTTGCCTGTTTGGCGGTAGAAGGGAAAATACCTTGGCAGCTTGAGGGGTGCTGGCCAGAAACGGACATGGACAGGAGAAACTGGCAGGGAAGGGAGTCGCTTAGGATTCAAGGCAGGTAATTAGAAAAGTGTCTGAACAGTTCCTGCCTGGAATCAGTATCGAATGGCTCCAGGCAGGGTTGCCTTTTAATTAGGGGGAAGTCGCGGGTTGCCGAGCCAGCCAGCTATCCACTACTGCAATTATTGGGCGTGGATTTTTGATCCAGGAGAGGTGTGGGTTTCCCTTAGGGTAGGTTGCGGACATTTCCTGGGTTTCGCCACCGACAATCGCAGCTAGCTTGCGTGCAGCCGGCATGGGGGCAAAGGGGTCCCCAGCCAATGCGATATGCAAGGTAGGATGTTTGGCTTGTTGGCGATCACCAAACGACTTTTCTGGAGCGAAGCGGCCGCTGAATATGGAGCTTGCCCAGTCTTTCATCAACCTCCTGGCCTCGCGCCAGCCAAACCCCATTCGTGCGCCAGGGAAGTAGCCAAGCAAACTGGAGGTGATGCTGGCAATCGCCGCAAAGGCTAATAAAGCGTAGCGTCTTAGCCCGTGCCAACTACGATGGTCGACATGACCTGAGGCGATGGTTACCACCCTGGCATTACCTGTGAGGCCGGCTCGTGCAGCTAAGGTGCTGGTCTGGCCGCCGATGCTGTGGCCCAGGATCAGGGCGGGACCACCGGGGAATGACTTCTCCAGCAATGCCAACAACTGTGGGATAAAGGAAAACACCAGATCGTTGTAGCCATAGTCTGCATGTCGGTTAGGACGTGGCAAGCTTTCACCGGTACCCGGCAACTCAGTGATTGCGGTGCTATAACCGAGCCGTTGTAATTCCTCCAGCAATAGCCGGTAGCGGTCAGCCGGGACGCCCATGGCGGGAATTACTAGGGCGAGGGGGCCTTCGCCATTGTGGGCAGTGGTGATTGGAACCTGGAAGGCGCCAAAAGTGAGGTTATGGGTTTCTTGGGGCATGGTACTTCTCCCTTCAATGGGAGGCACTATATGCCAGTTCATCAGTGCAAACCCATGACCAGACCGCGCACTTCAGTAGCTTAATCGATGCAAATGGTGCTTCAGTTGCAAGTTCCACAAAAGGCTGTGGGCTCAGGGAGTTGATCAACCGCTTATCGGACTGGCCAAAGTACCACTCTAAAGTAATTGATCAACTTGCAACCGGGTTGGCGAAGGCACTGCCCTAAAGTAATTGATCAACTTGCAACCAAATCCGCAACTGCCTAGAATACGCCGCCCGCAATGGGCTCGGTATTCCCGTGCTTGTTGTACTCCTTGCCTTACCGGACTGTCCGGAAGGCTGATTAACCCGTAAGGAGCTAAAATGCGTCATTACGAAATTGTATTCCTGGTTCACCCGGACCAGAGCGAACAGGTACCTGGCATGGTGGAGCGCTATACCGCTGCCATCAAGGACACTGGTGGTGAAGTTCACCGCATGGAAGACTGGGGCCGTCGCCGTCTGGCTTACCCGATCAACAAGATCCACAAAGCCCACTACATTCTGATGAATGTTGAGTGCACCGAAGAGGCTCTGGAGGAACTGACCACCAACTTCCGTTACAACGATGCGGTTATCCGTAATCTGGTAATTCGTGAAGACGAGGCGATCACTGAAGAGAGCCCGATCATGAAAGCGGAAAAAGAGAGCCGTGAGCGCAAGGCTGCACGTGCAGAGCGCACCGAGCGTCGCGAGCGCGCTGAAGAAGAAAAGCCTTCTTCTGACGCTGCAGAAGCTTCTTCCGATAACGCTGAAAGCGAAGAGTAAGGGGATTATCAGATGGCACGTTTTTTCCGTCGTCGCAAGTTCTGCCGTTTCACTGCTGAAGGTGTTAAGCGTATCGACTACAAAGATCTCGATACCCTGAAAGCCTACATCTCTGAGACTGGCAAGATTGTTCCTAGCCGTATTACCGGTACCAAAGCCAAGTATCAGCGCCAGCTGGCCACTGCGGTCAAGCGCGCTCGCTACCTGGCCCTGCTGCCGTACACGGACAGCCACGAAGCCTAAGCCGCAGTTTGCTTAGACTCATTAATAGAGAAGCTATCTAACTATGCGCGCCGTAGCTGAATTTATTATGCGCGGACGCGTCAGGGCGGTAATCCTCACTATGGTGGGGATTCCCGTGATAAGCCCGGCGATCCTCGCTTTGGTGAGTTTACGTCGAGGTGGCAGTGACGGCCTGATGGTTTTGGCCTGGGCGCTGTTACCGGTTGTCGTTGCAGGTATGAGTGGCCATGTGCCTCCCCTGGTGACTGGTGTTTCCACCAGCTCTTTTGCAGCAGTATTTTGCGGTGCTACGGTGCTGCGCAGCAGCCGCTCTTGGGTTGCCGCACTGCTCGCATTAACGGCAATCTCGGCTGTGGGCATATTGCTCACCTCCTACTTCAGCGGTGGTCTCCTGCAGGGATTCCTTCAGGTACTGGAGACAGCTGCGGAACAACCAAACACTGTTCCGCTTGATGAGCTGAAGAAGGTATTTCCAGGCGATTTACAATTCGCCGGTTACTGGAGCTGGGTGCTGGTAATTAGTGCCACGCTGGCCCTGGTACTGGGGCGCTACTGGCAGGCGCTGTTGTACAACCCCGGTGGTTTCCGCCAGGAGTTTCACCAGCTGCGCTTGCCGCTATGGTTGGCGGCAGTAAGTATGCTGTTGTGGGTGCTCTGCCTGGTAACACCGGGCTATGCCTTCTGGGGAGCAGTTATTGCCTTCCCGTTAGAGGTGGCGGGCATCGCGCTGATTCACTGGCTGGTCGCTAGCCGCAATTGGGGGATAGCTCCCCTGGTAGCGATGTATGTGATGCTGGTGATTGGTGGGCTGCCCCTGGCTGGATTCCTGTGTGGATTGGCCCTGGTAGATAGCTGGATAGATATTCGCGGACGCTCCTCAAAGTAGGCGCGCACCGCACAATACAGAAATTGAGGAAACCGAGATGGAAGTTATTCTGCTCGATAAAGTAGGCAAACTGGGCAACGTGGGTGACCGCGTTGATGTTAAAGCCGGTTTTGGCCGCAATTTCCTGCTGCCGACTGGTAAAGCAATTCCGGCTACTGCAGCTAACGTTGCTGAGTTCGAAGCTAAGCGCGCTGAACTGGAAGCCGCTGCTGCCGCTAAGCTGGCTGAAGCTGAGAGCCGTGCTACCAAACTGGCCGACCTGGTTGTTACCATCGCAGCTAACGCTGGCGACGAAGGTAAGCTGTTCGGTTCTATCGGCACCCGCGATATCGCTGAAGCGATCACCGCTGGTGGCGTTGAAGTAGCTAAAGCTGAAGTGAAGCTGCCGGAAGGCGCTCTGCGCGAAGTGGGTGAGTACGATGTAGACGTACAGCTGCACTCTGACGTAATTGCTGCAGTTAAAGTCGTTATCGAAGCCGAGTAAGGTTTTGCTGACGAGTGGTTGGTGCCTTGAGCGCCGGCCGCGCTACAATCGGGCGCTGCTCCCTGTCGGGTCAGCGCCTGTTTTGTTTCTGGAATACAGTAAAGTCCAATGATCGACGAATACGCCAATCCTGAAGAAGAGATCCACAGTGAGGAGAGTTCACCGCTACCGCATTCGGTAGAGGCGGAGCAGTCAGTGCTGGGTGGTCTGATGCTGGACCCGGGCCGTATCGATGCCGTTGCCGAACAGCTGAGTGAAGAGGACTTTTTCAGTGCCAGCCACCGCAAGATTTTTGCGGTCATGCGCGAGCTGAGTGATGGCGAGCAGCCCCTGGATATCGTCACTCTCGCTGAAGGCCTCACCAGCCGCGATCTGCTCGGTGAAGTAGGTGGCCCTGTCTACCTGGCGGAATTGGCCGAGAATACTCCCTCCGCAGCAAACATCGTCGCCTACGCCAAGATAGTGCGAGAGCGCTCCATGCTGCGCCAGCTGATCGCCGCTGCCGGTGAGATCAGCCGCACCAGTTTTAACCCCGGTGGCCTCGCCTCTGCCGATCTGTTGCAGATGGCCGAGCGCCGGGTAGCGGAAATTGCCGAGGGGCGTGCCAAAGAGGGCGGCTTCGTCGGTGTAGATACCCTGCTGAAGAAGACTGTCGAGCGTATCGACGAGCTATTCAAGACCGAGGGCGATATCACCGGCCTCAGCACCGGTCTCACCGAACTGGACCAGCGCACCTCCGGCTGGCAACCGGGAGAGCTGGTTATTCTCGCGGCGCGTCCTTCCATGGGCAAGACCGCGTTGGCGTTGAATTTCATTGAGAGCGCCATGTTGCTGCAGGAGCGCCCAACGCTGATTTTCAGTATGGAGATGCCCTCGGATAGCCTGGTGATGCGGATGTTGTCCTCCATTGGCCGTATCGACCAAGGGAGAATCAGGAACGGCAAGCTGCAGGAAGAGGATTGGCCCAAGCTCTCCAGCGCTGTGCAGAAGATGAAGGGCAAGGCGCTGTATATTGACGATACCCCGGCGCTCAGTCCCAGTGAGGTACGCGCGCGCACCAAGCGCACCGTGCGCGATCACATCAATAAATTAATGCGTGAGAATCCCAAGCTGAGCCGTGAGGATGCAGAGGCCAAGAGTATGCCCGCCATGATTATGGTGGACTACCTGCAGCTGATGCAGGTGAAGGGCACTACCGAGGGGCGTACCCAGGAGATCTCTGAGATTTCCCGCTCTCTCAAGGCATTGGCAAAGGAATATGAATGCCCCGTGATTGCTCTGTCGCAGCTCAATCGGGGGGTGGAACAGCGCCCCAACAAGCGACCGATGAACTCAGACCTACGGGAATCTGGGGCGATTGAGCAGGACGCAGACGTAATCCTGTTTATCTACCGAGACGAGTACTACAACGAGGACAGCCCGGACAAAGGCATGGCTGAGCTGATTATCGGCAAGCAGCGTAACGGTGAGATTGGTACCTGCCGCGCGGCCTTTGTCGGTAAATATACTCGCTTCGATAACTTGGCGGCGGAATACTACCAGGGCGAGTAATCCCTTCCGCTAAGTTTGGGGCTGCCGAGCATCGGGATCCAAGGGGGTCATATATTGTTATCCGAGCAAAAGATTCGCGCCTTGGTGCTGCAGAAACAGTTTATCCACAGCCCCTGGAATGAGGGACTTTCACGGCTATTGCAACACCTGGGCGCTTTACAGCTTGATGCTATCCAGCGAATTACCAGGGCCCACCATCACCAGCTTTACATTCGCTTGCCCCGTTACCGCGAATCACACCTGGCTGAAGCGGAGCAGCGTCGCGAAATTTTCGAATACTGGTCCCACGCCGCCGCCTATCTGCCAATGGCCCACTACCCCTATGCGCGGGTGCGTATGGATCGTATTCGCGCGGGCCAGCGCCACTGGTTTGAGAAAAACGCCAAGTTATGTCGCTATGTGCTGGATCGAGTGCGTGATGAAGGCGCTTTGCGGGCCAGTGATTTTGTGCGCACCAAAAGCGGGTGGTGGGAGTGGTCCGATGAAAAGAAAGCCCTTGAGCAGCTGTTTCACGAAGGTGAATTGATGGTCAGCCACCGTGAGGGCTTTCAAAAAGTCTTCGATCTTTCGGAGCGGATACTGCCGGCAAATACACTGACCCAAGCCGCTTCGAAGCTGGAATATGGCAGCCATCTGGTGCGCACTTTTCTTGGCTGCCAAGGTATTGGCCGCATCGAGGAAATTGCCTACCTGCGCCGGGAAGATAAACCTCTTATTCAGCTGGCAGCAGATAGCATGTTGGCGACTGGAGAGCTGACCCCCCATGGTAAAGAGCTGGTACTGACCGAACAGTTGGAGCAGAGCCTGGGGCGACCATCGCGCAAGGTGCGGCTTTTATCGCCTTTTGACCCTTTGATATTGCAGCGCAAGCGCTTGCGCCGCCTGTTTGGTTTTGAATACCAGCTGGAGTGCTATGTACCGGCGGCTAAGCGCCGTTACGGCTATTTCTGCCTGCCGATTTTATACGGAGACAGATTTGTGGGGCTCGTTGATCTGAAGGCTGACCGGGACGCGGGGTTGTTGCGGGTAGAGAGTCAGCACTGGAAAGAAAAGCCCGGCGTGTCTCTCGAGGCGAGTTACCACCGGGCTCTGGGGCAGTTTGCCCGCTTTCACGGGCTGGAAAGCGAAACAGCGCTTACAGCTTGACCACTACGTAGACTTCGCGACCATCGCGCTGGGTAGGCATAAAATAGTTACCGCCATAGCGGTAGTACTGAATGCCATTGATGATCTCAGCTGCATAACCTGTAGGTAGAGTTTCCACTACCTGGCCAGGCTGAAAACCGTCGGGGCCTGGATTTGGGGTGGCGGGAACTGTGGCTGGAGCGGGAGCCGGAGCCACTGTTGGGACGGCTACTACTGGCGCTGGAACCGGTACTACAGCGACGGGAGCCGGTGGTGCTACCACCACATAAGTACGGCTGGCAGGAACCCACTGGT
Source organism: Microbulbifer variabilis ATCC 700307 (assembly GCF_000380565.1). Classification (GTDB taxonomy): domain Bacteria; phylum Pseudomonadota; class Gammaproteobacteria; order Pseudomonadales; family Cellvibrionaceae; genus Microbulbifer; species Microbulbifer variabilis. Next base: position 170,078 of record NZ_AQYJ01000020.1, on the reverse strand, counting down.
AATAGGCATCAGCATATCGGTAGTAGGTCGCCCCCCCCACTTGAACCTGCACGGCTCTACTTGGCAGTGTTACAACTGAAGCACCCAGAGGCGCATTAACGACGACATAACCCCTTGGGCCATGGCGATAGAAGTGTCCACCGTGGTAGTAATAAGGGTGCCCGCCTACGGCAACGCGAACATGGCCCCTGGGCAATATGGGAGCGATAAACCCAACGGAAACACGGGGGCCGCGATAGTAGCCACCACCTCGGTGATGGTGGTGATCGCCCCCGCGCTCATAGCCGCGTGCATCTGCAGAGGGGCTAAATGCAAAAGCCGCCAGCGCAATGAAGGCACTGGCGCCAAGAACTAAATTCAACTTGTTCACAGTCTCTCCAGCGAAGTGATTACTCACATCGACATACTAACCCTTATTCTGACAGCAAAGACAGGATAATTGGTTAAGAATTGTCAAAGCGCCGGAGTGGAGCCTTGGTCAGCGGTTGCGCTGGATGATACCCATCAGTTTGTACATTAGCTGTGCAGCGGCGAAGTCGTAGGCATGAAAGCCCTCGATCGGCGCGAATTCAAGCAGATCGAAGCCAATTATCTCTCTTTGCTGTGCCACAGACTCGAACAAGTTGAGGGTTTGGTACCAGCCGAGGCCGCCGGGGACCGGAGTGCCGGTGGATGGGAAGACCGATGGATCCATACCATCTACATCCAGAGTAAAGAAGACTTTTTTGGGGAAATTGTCCGGTAACTGGAATTCCTGTATGTTGTTGGGTACCAGCTGGTGAGCGTCCAGGTACCCCACGTTGTAGTCCTTGCGCGCCTGCATCTCCTCTTCGCAGTAGGCACGAATTCCCAGCTGGAACAGGGGTACACCGGCCTCTACCACCAGGCGCATAACACTGGCATGGCTATGTTTATGGCCCTCATAGCGATCGCGCAAGTCGGCGTGGGCATCAATTTGCACTACGCCAAAGTCAGTTTCTCCGGCATCCAGCAGGCCTTTGATAATGCCCCAGGTCACTGAATGCTCGCCGCCGATGCCTACCGGCATTTTTCCCAGTGCCCGCACCTCCTTGGTGACTGTGGCGATATTATCCATCACCTGCTCTGCAGGACCGGAAACTGATACGGGTGGGCGGGTGTAGATGCCCAGATCACATGGATTGGAGAAGTTATCGAAAGTCTCCAGCTGCCAGGAGGCCTCGAGGATGGAGGCTGGGCCCTTCCCGGTACCACCGCCGTAAGAGACGGTTTCTTCATAGGGTATAGGGATGATATGAAAGAGCGCATCTTCCGGTTTCGGCTGCTCAATTTCGGAGCCGAGAAAAATGGGATAATTTTTTTCTGACATTAAATTTCGTTCCTCTGGCGGCTGGGTCGGGTCTCTGTGAGACCCACCGCATCTTAATCTCGATCGGCAGACGCTTAAGAGAGCCGTCCCTTGAAATCGTCGTAGTCAAAGCTTTTGATCATTTTCAGCTCGTCGGTTTCCGAGTTCCACAGGGCTATGGCAGGTAGGGGAATACCATTGAATGTGTTGGTTTTCACCATGGTGTAGTAAGCCATTTCCTCGAACACCAGGCGCTCTCCGACCCGGAGTGGATCGTGAAAACTGTACTCACCGATACTGTCTCCGGCCAGGCAGCTCTGTCCACCCAGGCGATAGGTGTGGGGCAGCTCACCGGGGCGTGCAGCACCGGTAATTTCAGGGCGGTATGGCATTTCCAGGACATCCGGCATATGGCAGGTTGCGGAGGCATCAAGAATGGCCAGATTCTGGCCATTCCAGGCGGTATCCACCACTTCTGCTACCAGAATGCCGGCAAATAGTGAGATGGCCTCACCCGGCTCAAGGTAAACCTGCACATCGTACTTGTTGGAAAAGCTGCGCACGGCTTCAACCAACTCATCCACCTGATAATCGCGGCGGGTGATATGGTGGCCGCCGCCGAAATTAATCCACTCCATCTGTGGAAGCAGATCGCCAAACTTTTCCTCCACCGCGGCGATGGTGCGCTCCAGTGGTTTGAAATCCTGCTCGCATAAGGTGTGGAAGTGCAGACCGCTGATACCTTCCAGGGATTCGTCTTCGAACAGGGAGCGCACTATGCCCAGGCGTGAGCAGGGAGCACAGGGGTCGTAGAGATCGGTGTGGCCCTCCGAGTGCTCAGGGTTGATACGCAAACCGAAGCGCAATTCCGGGCGCTGCTTTTGCATATCCAGGCACAGCTCCCGATAGCGCTTCCACTGGGAGAAGGAATTGAAGATTACATGGTGGGCAAACTGCAGTATTTCATGCAGCTCTTCATCTTTGTAGCCGGCACTGAATACATGTACTTCTTTGCCCTGGTCACGACCACCGTATTCTTCAAAGCCGAGCCTGGCCTCATACAACCCACTGGCGCAGGTGCCAGATAGGTACTCAGCCACGATCGGCCCTGTGCTGAACATGGAAAAGGCCTTGAGAGCGGCGAGTACCTTGGCTCCGCTGCGCTTCTGTACATCGGCGAGTACTGCCAGATTATCGCGCAAGGCAGTTTCATCGACGACAAAACAGGGGGAGGGTACGCGGTGGGGATCAAAGTGACCGAAATAATCTACGCGGGGAGTGAGGTCCATGGGTGGCGTTATATCCTGATGCGACGGGATGGGCACTGGCGCCCATCCCTAGGAGTATGCGGAAAAGTGCACAATTACTGGAAGGGTTTATCCAACCAGGTTTCCTGCCAGGGTAGGCCGTACTTATTCAAGTCGTCCATAAAGGGGTCTGGGTCCAACTGCTCCATATTCCATACACCCGGCTTCATCCACTTGCCCTCCATCATCATTTTGGCACCGATCATAGCGGGTACGCCGGTGGTGTAGGATATCGCCTGGGACTGCACTTCTTTGTAGCAATCCTGATGGTCGCAGGTGTTGTAGACGTAGTAGATCTTTTCTTTGCCGTCTTTGGTGCCCCGGATAATGTTGCCGATGCAGGTCTTGCCTTTGGTCAGCGGTCCCAGGCTGGCGGGATCAGGCAGCATGGCTTTGAGGAACTGGATAGGCACAATTTCCTGGCCCTGGAATTGCACTGGCTCGATGCTGGTCATGCCGACGTTTTGCAGTACTTCCAGGTGCTTCAGGTAGCTTTCCCCAAAGGTCATCCAGAAGCGCGCGCGCTCGATTTCGGGGAAGTGCTTGGACAGGGACTCAAGCTCTTCGTGATACAGCAGGTAGATGTCTTTGTCACCGATACCTTCTGGGAAGTTGAAGATACGTTTCTCTTCCATTGGTTTGGTGGTAACCCACTGGCCGTTCTCCCAGTAGCGACCGTTGGCGGTAATCTCGCGGATATTGATTTCCGGATTGAAATTAGTAGCGAACGGCAGGCCATGGTCGCCGGCATTACAGTCGAGAATATCCAGAGTTTGGATACGATCGAAATGGTGCTTCTTGGCGTAGGCGGTAAATACACTGGTTACACCGGGATCGAAACCGCTGCCCAGCAGTGCCATCAGGCCGGCCTTCTCGAACTTCTCCTGATAGGCCCACTGCCATTTGTATTCAAACTTGGCCTCTTCCGGCGGCTCGTAGTTGGCGGTGTCCAGGTAGTGCACGCCGGTTTCCAGGCAGGCATCCATGATGTGCAGATCCTGGTAAGGCAGGGCCACATTGATCACCATGTCCGGCTTCACTTTCTCGATCAATTTGACCAGCTCAGGTACGTTGTCTGCATCTACTTCGGCAGTATCGATTTTGCGCGGCAGCATGGCTGCAATCTTGTCACACTTGCTCTTGGTGCGACTGGCCAGGGTGATATTCTCAAATACATCCGCAACCTGGGCGCATTTGTGCGCAACAACCTGGCCGACGCCGCCGGCGCCGATGATCAGTACGTTGGCCATAAAGGTCTCCTCAATCTGCAGCTTTTCTTGCCGCTATCTTCTCAAAGGCGCAGGGCCTTATTTTTCAAAATAGGTGTAACCGCTCATGCTAGCGGTATAGGTCTGTAGGATCTGCTTGCGCTGCGCGGCGGTAATCAACCCCTGTTTTACCGCACGCTCCGCCAGGCGACGGAAGCGCTCGAACAGCACTTTGGGCTGGTATTCTACGTAACTCAGTACGTCTGAAATACTATCGCCGTGAATCTCGTGGCTGAAGTCGATACTGCCATCGTCCTGGATTCGCACGCTCACTACGTTAGTATCGCCAAACAGGTTGTGCAGGTCGCCAAGGGTTTCCTGATAGGCGCCGATCAGGAAGGTTCCGAGGATATAGTCCTCACCTTCCTTTAACTCGTGCAGGGGCAGAGTTTTCTGTTCTTTTTCGCGGCCAATAAAACGGTCGATCTTGCCGTCGCAGTCACAAGTGATATCGGCAATGATGGCTGAACGTGTCGGTGCTTCGTTCAAGCGGTGGACCGGCAGAAGAGGGAACACCTGGTCGATGGCCCAGATATCCGGCACCGATTGAAATACGCTCATATTCGCGTAGTAAATATCCGACAGAACTTCTGGTAGGGCCTGTAGATCCGCTGGGATTTCCTCAGCCTCATCGAGCAGTTTGCGAATTTCCTGGGCGCCCTGCAGGAACAGGTTTTCCGCATTGGCGCGTTCGCGCAGGCTCACCTGGCCATGCAGGTAAAGGGAGCGCAATTCATCGCGGTAATAGAGGGCATCGTTGTAGCTTTCCTGCAGGTTTTTTGGAGTGATATTGCGCACCGCATCCTGCAGGTTGAGTAGCATCTGGTGATCGTCGTCACTGATCTTGGTGTGTTCGAGCTCCACCGGTTCAAAACGGGTGGTATCGAGGATATCGAACAGCAACACTGAGGAGTATGCCACAGTGGCGCGACCGGACTCGGTAATAATCACCGGGTGTGCCACGCCCTCACTGTCGAGGGTGCCCATAATGGCTTCCACAACATCCACACAGTACTCATCCAGGGAATAGTTCTTGGAGTGTGTGTAGTTGGTTTTCGTGCCGTCGTAGTCCACTGCCAGGCCGCCGCCCAGGTCCAGGTAACCCATGGGGGCTCCTTCCTCCACAAGGTCGGCATAGTAGCGGCAGGCTTCCAGCACACCGGTGCGAATATCTCGGATATTCGGTACCTGTGAGCCCAGGTGGTAATGCAGTAGCTTGAGACAATCCAGCATATCGTGATTGCGCAATTGGTCGACCATGGCAATCAGGTCGTTACTGCCCAACCCGAAGATACTGCGGTCGCCGCTGGTGGCATTCCAATAGCCCCCCACTTTGGAGGCGAGTTTCACCCGCGCGCCGATATTGGGTCGTACCTGCTCGCGTTCCGCACAACGAATAATGGTCTCTACTTCGGAGGGGGTTTCCACTACAAAGAAAACCTGTATACCCAGGCGCTGTGCCTGCAGGCCGAGGTTAATGAATTCCTCGTCCTTGTAGCCGTTGCAGACAATCAGGGATTCGGTGTTATCCAGAATAGATAGCGCCGCAATTAGCTCCGCCTTGCTGCCGGCCTCCAGACCGTGGTTAAAGTGACTGCCAGCAGTGGCGATCTCCTCGATCACCTGACATTGCTGGTTCACTTTGATGGGGAAGACTCCACGGAATACGTTGCTGTAGCCACAGTTGTCGATAGCGCGAGCAAAGGATTCGTTGATGCGGGCGATCTGAGCATCGAGCAGGTTTTCGATACGCAATAACAGCGGCATGCCCAGGCCGCGTTCGGTGGCGCCGCGGGCAATCTCCATCAGGGAAACACTGTAGGACTCTCCGTTTTGGCCCTCTACCTGAACTGAAATTTCACCGTTTTCATTTAGATCGAAATAGCCGGCGCCCCAGTTGCGGATGCCGTAGAGTTCGGCCGAATCTTCGCAAGTCCAATCTTTTACTTGTTGCTGTTTCATGGCGCCTTTCTGTTGACCTTTGGCGGGCGCGAATCTTGGGCCCAGCAGGGCTGGAAAGCAATAACTATAGATAAAAAAACGCTAATTTTTGATACGGCAAAACCAAATGATTGCTCAGTCAATTTGAGAGGTATTTGCGTGCTGTGACAATGCTGAATTTTTGATCGGATTTGAGGGGTATGGAAGTAGGGGGAATAAAAAAGCGGCCCGAGGGCCGCAGGAGCGGGGGGGGGGTATTGGACTATAGCAGGCCGGGTCGTGGCACTACACGGTAACCGCGTCGTACATCGTCCCACAGATAGTAAGTATCGTAAGCGACGTAGTAGTTGTAGCCGCCGACAATCACGGTGAGTGCTGAGGCTGGCAAACTGTGTACTATGGCTCCATGGGGCGCATGGGTTACCACATAGCCGTGGGATGCCGGGCGGTAAAAAATACCCTCGCTGTAATAGAAGCCGGCTGCACCGATGCTAATACTGACGAAGTTGCGAGGCAGGTGGCGCCAGCGATAGCCATAACCATAGTGCGTCGGACGGTGGTGGGGGCGATGACCGCGATAACCGTGGCGGTAAAGGGGCCTATGAGCCGCGCGATGCCCATGCCGATGGCCTTTTCTGTGGCCTTTCTTGTAGCCTTTGTTGTAGCCATCATTGTAAGCATGGCGAATTTCGCGGCGATGTTTGCGTTCTTCCCTGCGCTGTTGTCTGCGCTGCTCTTTCTTGCGCTCCTGCCTGCGACGCTTTTTTTCCTGCTGGCGATCGTAGTGCTTATCGTGATGCTTTTTATGGCTGCGCTCAAAATGACGCTGCTCACGTTGAGCTCTCCCTTGCCCATGATGGTCGTGGTCGATTGCACGCTGGTATCCCTGGTTGACTTCGGACAGCGCTGGGGTTGCTATCAGCAGCAAGCCCGCAGTAGCGATGGCGGTAGCAAGGTGTCTCATGGCAGCACTCCCGAGCACGAGTGGCTCTGTTATGTCGTTTGAGGTCTTTTGTGTATCTTGGCGGGCAGTTTGCCTTGGCGGGTCTGAACACTTCCTGAACTGTAGGCAGACCTAGTCAAAAGAAAGGCAGCTGATGGGGGTGACTGATAATCCATTTGTCAATGTTTTCTCCAATCTGGGGAGTTGAGCGGTACACTCGTCGGAAACCTATAGATAGCGGCGATTTTTGCTCTGTTGAGACACCCGGTCGCAGCGAGTATTATGCCGCGCTGATTCACAGTGAGCGGTAGAGAGATGCAAGTCTTCCACCACGTAGCGAGCCTGCGCGAGACGCTGGCCAAAGCCCGCAGGGACGGCAAGACCGTTGGGTTCGTGCCTACGATGGGCAACCTTCACGATGCCCATATAGAACTGGTCAGGATTGCCCAGCAACATTGCGATCTGGTAGTGGTGTCTATCTTCGTTAACCGCCTGCAATTTGGCCTGAACGAGGATTGGGACAAGTATCCGCGTACCATGGAGCGGGATATGGCCAGGTTGCGCGAAGCCGGGTGTGATTTCCTGTTTCATCCTGATGAGAACGAAATCTACCCCAATGGCATGGATCAGCAGACCCGTGTGGTTTGCCCGGCTATGACCGATGTACTTTGTGGTGCCAGCCGTCCCGGTCACTTCGAAGGGGTGACGACGGTAGTGGCCAAGCTTTTCAATATTGTACAGCCGGATAAGGCCGTATTTGGCATCAAGGATTTCCAACAATTGGCGGTGATTCGCCGCATGGTGGAAGACCTGTGCATGCCAGTGGAAATTGTTGCGGCCCCGGTGCACCGGGAGGTGGATGGCCTGGCGATGAGTTCCCGCAATGGTTATATCACGGTGGATGAGAGGCCCAAGGTTTCTGTGTTGAACCAGTCGCTGAACTGGGCAAAAGACGAGATCATTGCGGGGCGTCGGGACTTTGCCGCCCTTGAAGAAGAGGCGCGCAAGCGTATAGAAGATAGCGGTTTTCGCGTAGATTATTTCTCCATCTGCTATAGCAAGGATTTACAGCCGGCGGCAGATGACGACAAACAAATTACGATTCTGGGAGCGATGTATACCAGCGCTGCACGCCTGATCGACAACGTTTCCCTGGAACTTTAAAGGGGCATCCAACTATGCAAATCGAAATGTTGAAGTGCAAACTGCATATGGCCGCGGTGACCCAGGCTGAACTCTGGTATGACGGCTCCTGCGCAATTGATGGAGAGCTGGTGGAGCTGGCCGGTCTGCGCGAATTCGAGAAAATCGATATTTATAATGTGAGTAATGGTGAGCGTTTTCATACCTATGTAATCCTGGCCGAGCGCGGCTCAGGAATCATCTCTATGAATGGGGCTGCAGCTCGCCGTGTCCAGGTGGGCGATCGTATTATTATCGCTTCCTATGCGCAGATGACCGAGGAACAGGCTGATAGCCATAAGCCCAAGCTGGTCTACCTGGATGAGAAAAACAAGGTTGAGCGCAGCACTAATACTATTCCGGTTCAGTTAGCGGAAGCCTGATTCTTCTCGCTACAGGGCGTTTTGCCCTGTAGCATCTCTGCCGCTTATTGACCAGACATTAATAACACTTCCTGTTTAAACCTCTTTTCCAGGTAGGACTCATCCAGGGTGTAATGCCAGAGGTTTTTCTTTTGTCCTTTAGCTAGAGCGATTTCGCCAATTCTGCCGGGGTTGTATTTAATTGGTTGACCGAGTTGGTAATCAGCGATGGGGTCCTGATAGGCCTCTTCCAAAGAAATTATTTCCCACCCCTCCAGCCTTAGTCGCTGAGCCAGATCGCCAATAAACAGTGCTGTGATATCCATTTCATGCAGCAATATTACGTGTTTGGGTGAACGTCCGAGATATTTAATTGCCATATCATCGTAGTAATTAATACTTGCCATAAGGACGTCGACATAAAAGTTGGAGAGTCTCTCCAAATCAACCGGATTCCCATCTTTCACTGCCGTTTGGAAAAGCTCTTCGATATACCAGTCGTAATTATTTAAGGTGATATAGGCATTGAGATAATTATGTTCCTGCAACAGGTTTCGCATGCCATCCCGTTTTTCGACAGTCTCCCCTTCGCGCAGGTAAGGGAAGCGAAAATAAGGCTTAAAATTATCAAATTGCTGGAGTAACTGGTGTGCCTGTAGAAACTCCTTCTGGTAGGTGGGTAGCTCTGTATTTAGAAAGTTTGGATGGCTGTGAGTGTGATTGCCAATAATATGTCCGGCTCTGTCGTATAGGCGCATTCGCTCCAAGCCTTCCTTGTCCAGGAACCGGGTATTGGAAAAAAAGGTCACTTTGCCAATCTGATGCTCTTTCAGGCTATCAATTAACGTTTTGGCTCGGGTTGGTCCATCAAAGTAGCCATCGGCTTTACGAGGGGCATCATCGAATGTAATTGCCAGTTGCTTGGCGTTAGCCACAGGGGTTGTTAACAGGCAGATTATCAACAATAAGATTGAACGCTGCATGATTTCTGTCTCTAATGAGTTTATGTATGGGCAGTTCGCTAGGACCGGTTTGACCTGTCTTGCTAATCAGGCTTTCTGTCTCAATCTGCTTGCCAGGCAACTTATCCTCACCATGTAATCTAAAGTACACTGACCATTGAACTGGATTCCCTATTGTGTCTTCTTTGACCGCAGGTGTTTATGACCCAAATACTAGTTAGTTCCTGCCTCCTGGGGTGTGCCGTGCGTTACAACGGTACTGATGTTGAGGTCTACAACAGTGATTTTGATTGGCTTGTGGAAACCCAGGAGATAGTTCCTCTGTGTCCGGAAGTTGCGGCCGGACTGCCTATTCCGAGAGAGCCGGCGGAGATCAGCGGTGGTAATGGAGCAGACATTTTAGCGGGTGCAGCCAGAGTTATAGGAAGCGAAAAAAAAGATTTAACCGACCAGTTTTTGTTGGGGGCTAAACTGGCCCTCAAATTATGTCGTCGACATAATATTCGTTATGCAGTGCTTACTGAAAATAGTCCGTCTTGCGGCAGCGGTTATATTTACGATGGCAGTTTTTCAGGAAAGAAAATAGTCGGTGTTGGTGTCGTATCTGCGCTTCTTGAAAAATCGGGAATACAGGTATTTAGCCAGCATACAGTGGGTATTCTCAGAGAACTTATCGGTTCTTCTTGACCAAATTGAGTTTTGAGCATAAATAAATTTAGACCAATGATAACTAGGCATCAAAAAGTGAGTTCTGAAGTTGTCAATTTTAAAGAAAAGCTGAGTCTTTTCTCGGAACACTGGTCCCCTAAGGTAATTGCCCAGATGAATGATTACCAGTTAAAACTGGTGAAAATCCAAGGGGAGTTTACCTGGCATGATCATCCCGATACCGATGAAGTATTTATTGTAATTTCGGGCAATATGGAGATTGAATTTCGTGATAGTGCCATTTCTCTGGGGCCCGGTGAGATGACAGTAGTGCCTAAAGGTGTGGAGCATAAACCTAAGGCTGAACAGGAATGTGAAGTCCTGCTGATTGAGCCCAAAGGGGTTGTTAATACCGGTGATGCCTGTGGAGAGTTAACTGCTGAAAATGATATCTGGATTTAATCGGTATCTGCATTTTCTGCAATAAACAGGCGATTTATTAACCGATTTTATTTCATTATCCTCTTTTTTGTTGTGGCTTTATCTTACAGGGCCTGCATAGAATTATCGCCTACCAATACACTGGGCTGTGAGATGTGGAGATTATTTCGCAGTGGCTATGTTATAAAGTGGCAAGAATAAAGCTCTAATAATTTCAGGTTTCTCTAAGCTGGCCTTGCTGCGCTAATAATAAAGGAGAGGATGATGTCTGAAGTGCATACCCGCCCGGTTCCCCCCAGTTTTGCTGCCAACGCGCTTATTAGCGCTGAAGACTACGAAAGAATGTACCGCCAATCGGTGGAGAGCCCAGAGGCATTTTGGGCGCAACAGGCCAAGGACTTTTTGCAGTGGGACAAGCCGTTTACGCAAGTTCTTGAGGAGGATCTGCACAAAGGCCACGCCGCCTGGTTCTCTGATGGTCAGTTAAACGTAACCGTGAACTGTATTGACCGACATCTGGCCAACCGTGGCGAGCAGACAGCGATTCTTTGGGAAGGGGATGATCCCGCGGACAGCAAGGCAATCAGCTATCAAAGCCTATACGAAAATGTGTGTCGGCTGGCCAACCTACTGAAGTCCCGAGGGGTTAAAAAAGGGGATCGGGTTTGTATCTATATGCCGATGATCCCCGAGGCAGCCTACGCTATGCTCGCCTGTGCCCGTATCGGTGCGGTGCACTCGGTCGTGTTTGGTGGCTTCTCCCCGGTATCCCTGAAAGATCGCATCCTCGATTCCGATTGTCACCTGGTGATTACTGCTGATGAAGCGGTCCGCGGCGGCAAGCGAGTGCCCCTGAAAGCCAATGTGGATAAAGCATTGGCAGACTGCCCCAATGTGCATACGGCGATAGTGGTTAAACATACGGGCACAGCGGTGGACTGGGACAGTAAGCGGGATATCTGGTATGCCGAGTCCGTGGTCGAAATGGAAAGTGACTGTCCGCCAGAAGTTATCGGCGCAGAGGACCCTCTCTTTATTTTGTATACCTCCGGATCTACTGGAAAGCCCAAGGGAGTTTTACACAACACTGCTGGCTATCTATTGATGGCCACTATGACTTTCAAATATGTATTCGATTACAAAGAGGGCGAGGTTTTTTGGTGTACTGCTGATGTTGGTTGGATCACAGGACACAGCTATATCGTCTATGGACCCCTGTGCGCTGGCGCTACGAGTTTAATGTTTGAGGGAGTACCCACTTACCCCGATGCATCCCGGTTCTGGCAGGTTGTAGATAAACACAAAGTAAATAGCTTTTACACGGCGCCGACAGCAATTCGCGCGCTGATGGGAGCCGGTGATAAATTTGTAACAGGTACGGATCGAAGCTCATTACGTCTGCTGGGTACCGTTGGTGAGCCGATTAATCCGGAGGCCTGGGAGTGGTACTACAAGGTAGTTGGCGATGAGCGCTGCCCAATTGTGGACACCTGGTGGCAGACTGAAACTGGTGCCCATATGATCACCCCTCTGCCTGGAGCTCTGGCACTTAAACCCGGCTCCGCTAGCAAGCCATTCTTTGGTGTCCAGCCGGCGCTTTTAGATGGGAACGGCAGGGAAATTCATGGTGTAGGTGAGGGTTCTTTGGTGATCAAGAGAAGCTGGCCCTCAATAATTCGTGGAGTTTACGGAGATCGCCAGCGCATGATCGATACCTATTTCTCCATGTATCCCGGTTATTACTTCACCGGCGATGGGGCGCGCAGGGATGAGGATGGCTACTACTGGATTACAGGCCGCATAGATGATGTATTGAATGTGTCCGGCCACCGCCTGGGCACTGCGGAAATTGAGAGTGCCCTGGTATTGCACAATGATACGGCGGAAGCGGCAGTCGTTGGCTATCCCCACGATATTAAGGGGCAGGGCATTTATGCTTTTGTTACTTTGAAGTCAGGGTGCCTTCCCTCTGATGCGCTACATCAGGAGCTGATAGATCTCTGTTCCAAAGAAATAGGTCCTATTGCCAAGCCCGATTTCATCCAGTGGGCACCTGGATTACCAAAAACCCGCTCGGGCAAAATTATGCGTCGTATTTTGCGTAAGATTGCTTGTAATGAGCTGGATAACTTGGGAGATACCTCCACACTCGCGGACCCTTCAGTAGTTGACGAGCTGGTAGAGCATCGCGAAAATCGCTAATAGAGACTTACCACATCAATGCTTTGATTAGTCGCCATAGCGCGCTGAGGCATAATGCAAAAGCCGGGTTTAGCCCGGCTTTTTTACTGGCAGTAAAAACAGCCATTTTATAGCTGACAAGGCTTGAACATAACGACAAGCTTTTAGCAGATTGGGGTAAGCCCAGTTGCTCAATGCAGTAAAGGAGAATCCGTTTGGAGCAGGGACAGTATCTTTGCGAGCACTACCGTTTTGCCGCAGATCAGCGACTCAAGGTATTTAATTTCTTTGTGGTATTAACCATGTTTGTCGAGGGGGGCATCTTCACCGCGGTAGAGAAAAACTTTCATCCGCTTATCCTGGCTCTGCTGGGCGGATTTGTGGTAATCCTGGTAACTGTATTCTGGCTAATGGATATCCGAAGCCGTCAACTACTTAAACTTGCTGTGCCGGCTCTTAAAACGTTGGAGCAGAATTTTCCAGAGGAAGCCAGGATCTTTTCCAATGACGCAATACGCAGGGGGGATCTCGCTCGATATACGTTTGCATTTCGTGTGCTACTAGTTGGCCAGCTTATCTTTGGTTTTGGGGTGGCGGCCTATGGATTACATCATTGGTATGTCACCCCTTAGATGATGACGTGAATACTAAATTTTTCTGGCCAGTTTTCCTGGCCAAATTAGATATGTCATTTGAGATTTGTATACGCAATGGCATTCTCTACTGAGTTTTTTGTTCGCTTAAAGACAGTCTCATAGGCTGTAAAAGCCGACATGATTTTCCCCAAAAAGGGCACACTTCAATCCGCTGGACTATCTTGCAGGTTGTCGATATTGCCACTGCTTTACTTTGGAAGCTTATGCATGTTGGACCATATCAAAATTCCAGTTCAGGACCTTGCGCGTAGCAGTGACTTTTACCGCCAGTCCCTCACTCCTCTGGGATATGAGCTGGTGATGGAGTTTGATAATTCTGCCGGTTTTGGCTGGGCGGATAAACCTGAGTTCTGGATCTATAGTAGCGGACCTGCCAGCGGACAATTACATATCGCATTTCGCGCGGAAGAGCGCGAGGTGGTGCGTGATTTCTACCGGGCCGCGCTCCAGGCCGGAGGCACCGATAATGGTGTGCCCGACGTCTATGAGCAGTATCACCCAGACTACTATGCGGCCTACGTTTTAGATCCCGATGGCAATAACCTGGAAGTGGTCTGCCATCTTCCAGGCGACCTGCAGGGCTAGCTGAAGAGCTTAACTTAACTGATAACTGCTGGAGAGCTTTATGGATGATAATGCTCGCGCCAAGTATCTGTCTATTGCGCTGGTTGTTGTTGGCTTGATTTTTATTCTGGCTATTTTTCCAATGATGATGTGGATATGGCCTGCGGGATGGGGCTGGACTCCTCGACAACCGGAATATGAGCAGATGATAATGGGTGTATATGCCACCCTGGGAGTATTTCTAATTCGCGCGGCCAAAAACCCGGCGGCTAATGCCAGCTTAATTTGGTTTACTATTTGGTCGAGTCTGGTGCATGCAACCATTATGTTAATTCAGGCCCTTGTTGATGTTACAGAGCGAGAAAACCTGATGGGAGATATACCTGCGCTTTATTTGGTTGCTGTAATCCTTTGGTATCTGATGCCCAAGCATGTGAAAAAATAACAGGATAATTGAGGGCATTATCTCTGGGGTAATTCAACTTTCTCTCTCAATTAATCCCCGCTATAAGAACGATAATAAGGTCCAATTTCCAGCTTATTGTTCGCCCCTATAAGCTTTTCCCCTGTGATAGAAACAACTACAGGGGCAAACCCAGCGATGAAATACCTTCCCTTATTTGCATTAACTATTGGCCTCATAGGAGGCGCCAATGCTGAGACACTTACCCGCGATAATGGTGCGCCGGTGGGTGATAACCAGAACTCCCAGACTGCAGGAGAGAATGGCGGTAACCTATTACAGGATGTGCACTTAATTCAGAAATTGCAACGCTTCGCGCGAGAACGTATCCCTGAGAGAGTGGTGCATGCGCGAGGAACCGGAGTTCACGGTGAATTTGTGCCTATAGCGGATATCAGCCACTTAACGCGCGCTGCGGTCTTTGAGCCCGGTAGCAAAACTCCCGTGTTTGTGCGCTTTTCTACTGTAATTCACTCTAAGGGTTCACCGGAAACCCTGCGCGATCCGCGTGGATTTGCCACCAAATTTTATACAGAAGAAGGTAACTGGGATTTGGTAGGGAATAACCTGCCGGTATTTTTTATCCGTGATGCGATTAAATTCCCGGATATGGTTCATTCGCTGAAGCCCTCCCCGGTGACTAATCAGCAGGACCCCAATCGCTTCTTTGATTTTTTTAGCCACGTGCCGGAATCCACCCATATGTTGAGTTGGGTCTATTCCGATTACGGTACACCAGCCAATTTGCGTCAGATGGATGGCTGGGGCGTTCACGCCTATAAGCTTGTTAATGACAAGGGTGATGTGAATTATGTGAAATTTCATTGGAAAACCCGTCAGGGTATTAAAAACCTGACTGCGGAAGAGGCAGCGGAAATTCAGAGCAAGGACTTCAGTCATGCTACCCGCGATATGTATGCGGCGATTGAAAAGGGCGAATATCCCCAGTGGGACTTGTATATTAAAGTGCTGAAGCCCTCGCAGCTGAACAGTTTTAATTACAATCCGTTAGATGCCACCAAAATGTGGTTGGACGTGAAAGAAACCAAAGTCGGCACTATGACGCTCAACCGTGTGCCCACTAATTTCTTCCAGGAAACCGAACAATCCGCGTTTGCGCCAGCCAATATTGTTCCCGGTATTGAGCCATCTGAAGACCGCTTGTTACAGGGGCGTGTGTTTTCCTACTCTGATACTCAAATGTATCGCCTGGGCGCCAACCACCAGCAGTTGCCGATCAACCGCCCCCGCGTGGTGGTAACCAACTGGAATCAGGATGGAGCAGGCAATTACGGTCAACAGGCTTCTACTGTGAATTACCAGCCGAGCCGCATCGATGTGCGCAATGAGGACCCGAAAGGCCTTTACAGCAGTAAACCTCTAAGTGGTCGCACCCAGCAAAAGGCGATTGAGAAGAAGCTGCCTTTTGCTCAGGCGGGTGCCTTCTATCGCAGTCTGAGCCCGGAAGAACGCCAGAATCTGATCGAAAACCTGGCTGGCGATCTGGGTAAAGTGCGCGATGATAATACCAAGCACATTATGCTGAGCTACTTCTACCAAGCCGACAATGATTACGGACAACGCCTGACCAAAGCTGTTGGTGGAGATTTGGTTCGAGTCAGGAAACTGGTTCAGTAAATTTAACTGGAGAGCGGGTGGCTTTGTCACCCGCAATATTTGAGAGATGCAACTATGAGATCAATATTATCCACGCTGCTCTTACTTGCCCTGGGTGTTCAGGCCGAAGAGCCAGGAAATGCCGGCTCTGGTTTTGCCGAACTCTCCCGGTATTTTTTTGCTGCGGCCAGGGTCGGTGATACTGAAGTATTGCGTGAATTTTCCGAAGCGGGTTTTCCTCTGGATGTTCGCAATTCCAAAGGCTATACGGCCCTTATGATTGCTACTTATAACGGCAATGCGCAGGCGGTGAACTACCTATTGCGAAAGGGCGCTGACGCCTGTGTACAGGATCGGCGTGGGAATACTGCTCTGATGGCGGCGGTTTTCCGCGGTGAATTTGCCCTTGCCCGCACTTTACTTAAGCAGGATTGTGATCCACAGCAAGCCAATAAAGCTGGGCACTCTGCAGAGGATTTTGCCAAGGTGTTTGGCCGCGACCGCGTAGTTCAGCTATTGCAGCAACAGCGGGAAAATGGCGGTTAAAATTGCATAGAGCACGGCTGGTACGTCAGAGTGCCGAACGGCAACACTGCACTTATTTTTCTACTGAGGCCACAGCCAGGCATAACAATCTAATTCAGTGTTTGTCCCCGCCCCTGCCACCGCGTTAGCATAGCCAGCTGCAATCCAGTTGGTACCCGCTATGGCCCAGAATCACCATCCCTACGAAGCCCTCACGCCGGACGTGGTGATTGACTGCGTTGAGAGTAGTGGGCTTGTCTCTGATGCGCGTATTTTCCCTTTAAACAGCTATGAAAATCGCGTTTACCAGGTGGGTATTGAGGGTACGGAACCACTGATCGCCAAGTTTTATCGCCCGGATCGCTGGAGCGATCAGCAGATATTGGAGGAGCACCAGTTCACCCTGGAATTGGCAGAAGAGGAAATTCCCGTAGTGGCGCCCCTGCAATTTGACGGACGCACCTTGCTGGAATCCCAAGGTTTCCGCTTTGCGTTGTTTCCCCGTCGCGGTGGGCGCCAGTTGGAAATGGATAATTTTGATCACCTGGAGCAGGTGGGGACCATGCTTGGACGCATCCATGCTGTAGGTAGTGCTAAGCCGTTTAGCCATCGCCCGTCCCTGACCCTGCAGCACTTTGCCATCGACAGCCGAGAATTTATTCTCGGTGGTGATTTCCTGCCCTTGGAGAACCGGGAGGCCTATGCCTCCGTTACGGGTCATATCATTGAGCAGGTGGCCCCACTTTTTGAGCGTGACTGGGATCTGTTGCGCCTGCACGGTGACTGCCACAGCGGCAACTTCCTGTGGCGCGATGACACCCCCTGGTTTGTTGACTTGGATGATTGCCTGATGGGGCCGGCTATCCAGGATATTTGGATGTTGATCTCCGGCAACCGCGCTGAGCAAACTGCATACCTGGACACGGTTCTCGAAGGTTATGAAACCTTCTATCGTTTTGATCCCCAGCAGTTACAGCTGGTGGAACCGTTGCGTTGCCTTCGCCAGATGCATCACGCTGCCTGGCTGGCACGTCGCTGGCAGGACCCGGCATTTCCCCAGGCTTTCCCCTGGTTCAATACGGCCCGCTATTGGGCTGAACATATACTGGCATTACGCGAGCAGCAGTCAGCGCTGCTGGAACCTCCACTGACACTGGGAGCGGTCTAACATGGAAAAACCCGCAATGAATGTCACCTGCGCAGAGGCAAAGACGGACCTGTTATGGGAAAGAATTCGTACTGAAGTAGCGCAGCAAGTAGAGCAGGAGCCCATTCTCGCCAGCTTTCTGCATGCCACTATTCTCAATCACAGCTCTCTGGAGGCGGCGCTTAGCTTTCACCTGGCCAATAAACTGGATAACGCTGTAGCACCAGCATTGTTGATCCGCGAAGTGATCGATGAGGCCCTGGAGGCGGACCCAAGTATTGGTCACGCTGCCCGCGCAGACCTGAATGCTATTTACTTGCGTGACTCTGCCTGTAACTCCCTTTTTGAGCCCTTTTTATATTTCAAGGGCTTCCACGCGCTGCAGGTATACCGGGTGGCACATTGGTTGTGGAAACAGCAGCGCCGCTCACTGGCATTATTTCTACAACATCGGGTATCTGTAGTGTTCAGTGTGGATATTCACCCCGCAGCTAAGGTGGGAGAGGGGATATTATTGGATCACGCGACCGGTATTGTTATCGGTGAAACCGCAGTGGTGGAGAATAATGTCTCCATTATGCAGTCGGTGACCCTGGGTGGCACTGGTAAAGAGAGTGGCGATCGCCATCCGAAAATCCGCTGTGGCGTCCTGATTGGCGCTGGTAGCAAAGTACTTGGCAATATTGAAGTGGGTGAATGTGCCCAGGTGGCCTCCGGCAGTGTGGTACTAAAACCGGTCCCGGAAAAGACACTGGTGGCTGGGGTACCTGCCAAGGTTCAGGGGCCGGCAACTTGTGCCCAGCCGGCTATGTCCATGGATCAATGCGCCCTTTCACAAGTGGAAAAGTAGCGATTGTTACTCCGTTTGTATTGAAACAACGGGGTAACTTCTTCCCAAGGGAAACGGATAAATGGAACTATCCTTGTACCCATGAAATACAGTCTCAGCGCCAAAAACCTCGTCTGTCGAAACCTCGAGAACCACGCCAGCTATTGTGCGGGCTTACTCAATCCAAATCACACCAAGGAAATCACCGGAATAGTGCGCAGCGATAGTGGTCTACTGTCGGGTCGTCTTAACCAGGTGGTCTCAAATTCGGTAATGCCACCGCGTATACTGCAACGGTTTGCGCTGGATTATTTTGCTGAGCGCCACAGTCCTTTTACCCTTTGGCACAGTGCCTCCAAGCCTCAGGATGACAGCGCCTTGGCAGAAATGGGTTTGCAGCGCAGGCAGTCGCAAGTGGCTATGGCGGCAGAGATCCAGCGCCTCAGCCCGGATGCTGCGGCAGGGGCAGATGAAAATGAAAAATTGGTGATATCCCCCGTAAAAAAAGAGGATCTCGCCAGCTATGCAGAAGTACAGGCGGCTGGGTGTGGCAGCGTCCAGGAAGGGGCGCAGCTGAAAAAGTTTTATCGGGCGTTGGTAGATATACCTGAACAGAAACGTGCGCGGCTCAAGTTTGTTCTCGCGCGCTTGGAGGGTACCCCAGTGGCGGCGGGTTGCCTGTTTGCCTCCGCCGATGCATTGGGTCTTTATGACCTCGTTACGTTAGAGGCATACCGGAGCCGTGGAATCGGCCGTGCACTCTTTCGTCACTTGCTTCAGCAGGCCCAGGCCAGCCACCATCGCAGCCTGGTGGCACTTGCGCCGGCGAATAAACAGCAATTGCCTCTGGATTGTGGTTTTTTTGCTGTGGGCGAAGTAGCCCGCTATGTTTACTCTCCCTAACTTACTGTACACGTTAGTGAGTAGGTATCAGTAGAATTTAGGCGCGCTCTATGGGGAAGGCGATGACATCCTCGATAGAGTCATAGCCTCCTGCCAGCATCAACAGGCGGTCCACCCCTAAAGCCACACCTGCACATTCGGGCATGCCCTCTTGCATGGCAGAAACCAGGCGTTCTTCAAAGGGGTTTGCAATGCGGTTATGGGCCCTTCGGTAGGCCAAGTCTGCCTCGAAACGACGTAGCTGTTCGGTGCTGTCGGTCAACTCCCAGTAGCCGTTTGCCAATTCCAGCCCTCCGACATAGGCCTCAAAGCGACGCGCGACCGGAATGCCCTGTTCGTCTGGAATCACTTTGGCGAGTGCGGCCTGGTCAGCGGGGAAGTCGAAGAGCAGGGTAATACCCTCGCCCATGGCGGGCTCCAGGCGATGACTCATCAGTAGATCGAGGCATTCGGCACGCTCGACAGGGGTAAAGGACAACTCCACTTCCCGTTCGACACAGGCGATCAACTCTCTGTCGCTGGCGCTGTGGGGGTCCAGTTGTAGTTCACGCTGAAAAAGCGCGCGATAACTGAGGGATTGCACCTGGGAAATACCCAGTACCTTGCGGAGTAAGTCTGCTACCTCATCCATCAGGCGGTGGTCATCCCAACCGCAGCGGTACCACTCCAGCATGGTAAATTCCGGATTGTGGCGGCTACCTGCCTCGCCCTGACGAAAGGCTTTGCCCAAGTAGTAGCAGTCGCCAATGCCTGCGGCCAGCAGCCGTTTTAAGCCGAACTCCGGGCTGGTGGCGAGGTAGGCGGGAGAGCCAATACACAGGGCACTGATAGATTCGATGTGTGGATCGCTGGTAGCGCGGCGTGATAGCACCGGTACGTCCGCCTCCAAAATCTGGCGTTGGGTAAAAAAGTGGCGGATCTTTGCTAGCAGCGAGGCGCGTTGGCGCAGGGCTTTAATGGTGGCGCTGGGGCGCCATAGGTCAGTAGTCATTGAAGTGGCTCAGGCAGCGGGCGGCCGGGTGGCCGCCCACAGGGAAGGAAAAATCAGTCTTCTTTGGCGCGGCCCAGATATTCGCCGGTGCGCGTGTCCACTTTGATGGTTTCGCCAATCTCCAGGAACAGGGGCACCTTAACTACGGCGCCGGTAGCCAGGGTAGCGGGCTTGGTGCCACCCTGGGCGGTATCACCGCGCAGGCCAGGGTCGGTGTCAGTGATTTCAAGGATCACATGATTGGGGGGGGTTACTGCCAGCGGTACACCGTTGTAAAGGGTCACAGTGCAAATATCCTGTTCCTTGAGCCACTTAGCTGCATCCCCCACGGCATCTGTACTGGCCTGGTGCTGTTCGAAAGTTTCTGGCTCCATGAAATGGTAGAACTCTCCATCGTTGTAGAGGTATTCCATTTCGCGATCCATTACATCCGCGCTTTCCAGGCTCTCGCCGGAGCGGAAGGTACGTTCCCAAACTCGTCCGGTCTTCAGGTTGCGCAGTTTTACGCGGTTAAATGCCTGGCCCTTGCCAGGTTTTACGAACTCGTTTTCCACGATAGAGCAGGGGTCGCCGTCCAGCATTACCTTGAGGCCGCCCTTAAATTCGTTGGTGGAGTAACTAGCCATAGCAAATAGAGCCCTTATAAGTCGTTTATCTATATGATTTTTAACGAGTTTTTCTTCCCGTTCAGGCCGGGTAGCTCTGTTGGCTGCCGCCAAATCTGATAGCTGCGAGCGACTCGTTCGGCTCCGGCGCAAAGAATTCACCGGCAGCCCTGAAAAGATGGGGCGAGATTATACAGGAGGGGGGCGCCTTGAACGAAGCGCTACGACTGGGCCTAGTGGTAGATTTGAAGCAGTCCGCGAACCGCAAGGCTTGCGGACTGAAGAGGGTGACAGGAGTGTGTATCAGCTCAGGGGGTTATCGCTGGTGTTATCAATGTCCCGCAGCAGGCGCCTAGCGTAATAGGCAAAGGTTGCCTGGCTGCGCTTTTCCTGCAGTATCCAATCGTGAGCCTCGCGGCCCAACTCCGGCGCTATGTCCTGAATGGTACCTGCAGATTCCGCCAGCATCTGCAGCTGGGCGGCACGCTCGCATTGCAGGGCCATGGAGCAGGCTTCCTCCACCGAGCGACATGCGATGATCAGACCATGGTGGGCAAGGAGAATGGCACGTTTGTCCCCTATTGCCTCCGCAATAATTTCGCCTTCGTTGTTTCCTACCGGTACGCCGGGCCACTCTTTGAGGAAAGCGATATCCTCATACAACATGCAGGCGTCCATATGGGAAATTTTCAGTGGACGCTCCAGCATGGACAGTGCGGAAATATGAATTGGGTGGGAATGCACAATACACTTTACATCCGGCCTTGCTCGGTAAATCCAAGTATGAAAACGGTTAGCGGGGTTAGCCATCCCTTCACCGGACAGGACATCAAGGTCTTCGTTGACTTCGAGCAGGTTGGATGCGGTAATTTCATCAAAGCCTAAGCCAAGGCGCTGGGTATAGTAATTGCCCGGGGTTTCTGCGCGGGCTGTAATTTGCCCTGCCAAACCGGAATCGTGCCCATGAGTAAATAAAATGCGGCAGGTAAGTGCAAGCTTCTCCCGCAGGGACCATTGGGGCATGTCCAAGTGTAGTTTCATGGATTTGCTGGCGCGCTCAATAAGCTCGCGTTTTTGCATGGATAGTGTTTCAGCCATGTTGTACTCCAATGCTGATAGCATAGGATTTCGAGGGGCACTGTCTTGCAGAATGCCTCTAGAAAAATCCCATTTTGAATTTATCGCAACAGGTGTGGGGTTAGTGCTATTGCCTTCACATCCTTGTGCAGTGCCCAGCTACTTTTTAGTTGCTGGGCACACACGGCTTAGGCAGGGATTGCCTGGACTTGCTCTGGGGTCATGGCGTGGTAGGCAGTTTCGATCGAGTCAAAAAACTGCTGGCGGGCTTGTACCAGGCGGCGGCCTGCATCCAGCATAACGTCGAGTTGCGAGGCATCCTGACTGCCGATCTCGATCATAATGTCACGAATGGTTTCTGCATGACCATCATCACATTCAATGTGCAGCAAGAAGAAGGTGAGATGTTTGTCAGCGATACCACAGGAGCGGAAGCCGGCAACAATATCGCTGTACAGATCCGGTACCAAGGCTTCGGCTCCCAGACACAGTGCGCCCAGACCGGAGCTTGCACGCAGGTCGCGACAGTGCTGGAACATAGTGTCTATCAAATATTGAGTGCCCGGCAGCATTTCCGCATTTTCCAGGCTCAAGCCAAAATGCTCGAGGGTTTCACGGTAAATTTCTGCATGTGGCTTGGGGCTGTCCGGCTCCAGGCCAAGCTCCTCCATCAGGTTTTCTGCCAGTTCGTGAACCTCTTTATTACTGGGGAGATTTGCCATCATCGCACACAGGTAACGCACGAAGTAACTACTGTAAATTCCCTGTTGTACCAGGAAAATTTTCAGCTCTTCTATGGTTACAGAGCCATCGCGGCAGCGCTTGAGGAAAGGATGAGCGCGGGTCTGCTCAATCAGTAAATCTTTATTTGCCTCAAGTAATTCGAGCTGCATTTCCATCGAATTTTTCCTTTTTGTAATTCCATTTTTCTGCAGGGCTAGGTTATTACCCCGATTTAATTTTTATTGAAATTCGAGTGCACTGAATTCAAGAAAGACAAGGTTATTATTGCTTTGTCTTTGGTTAAATTAACACCGTATTAACCCTGTTGGGAATGGGGGAATTATGAAGAATTTCCTAAAGAAATTTGTACGAAAAGTAATATTTTCAATTTGATAGTTATTTTTTTACTAAGCGTGTTTCTTTATTCAAGGATAATTCTTTGTTCTCTCGGGCGGTGAAGTTGCCGCTTCGCTTCCAGGCCAAGCCCATAGGGACCTGCTGGGGCGAACCGTATTGCTACTACTGTTTTCACAAGCCGTTTGGCGCTAGTTTATTCTTCAATTTTTTTTTACTGTTTTTGTGATGAAGTTGAATAGACAATAGTTGGAAAATATACGGATAAACTCTTGCGTTGGGCTTGCTTCATAGGGTTCAGGTCGAGCTTTTCGGCCTGGATCGATATTTGTTGGTTTGCAGTGCGCGTGACTATATGGTTCTGATCCTCTTGCTTTGATGATATTTGGCTTCGAGCCAGGCTTATTCGGGCATGCATCGCAGAGTTGCCCGGGCTGTAGTCCGCTTCTGGTACAATTGCCTCACCTCTAGTGTTTTCCCTAATGCCTGCGTAACCCTATGGCGAATCCATCACCTATCGACAGCAAACTGATCGGCACTCGTGAGTCCCGCCGCTGGCAGGATGATTTATCTGATGTGGTCACTGATCCTGCCGAGCTAATCCGGTTGTTGCAATTGGATCCAGCCCAATTACCCGAAGCCCTGAATGCTAGTAGCCAGTTTTCCTTGCGCGTGCCGCGTCCATTTATCAAGCGTATGCGACCTGCTGACCCGAAAGATCCATTACTTCTGCAGGTTTTACCCGGTGCTGCAGAGTTGGAAACAGTGGTGGGGTTTAGTGCAGACCCTCTTCAGGAGGCTGAGGCAAACCCTCTGCCCGGAGTGGTGCATAAGTATCACGGTCGCCTGCTGCTAATTACTGCAGGGCAATGTGCGGTGAATTGTCGTTACTGTTTTCGCCGCGAATTTCCCTACAGTGAGAACCACCTGAATCGAAAGCAGTGGTCGGCGGCTCTGGATTATGTGCGTGCACATACGGAGTTGCGAGAAGTGATTTTAAGCGGTGGTGATCCTTTGGTGATCAATGATCGCCAGCTCTCTTGGCTAAGTAATGAGCTGGTGCAGATAGCACATCTGGATAAACTGCGCATTCACACCCGCTTACCAATAGTGGCGCCGAGCCGTATCACCGACGAAATGCTGTCCTGGTTTACTGGCTCACGCCTGAAGCCGGTATTGGTTCTGCACTGTAATCACGCCAACGAAATTGATGATGAGGTACGTAACGCACTTTCTTGTCTTCGCGCTGCTGGAGTCACATTGCTGAATCAAGCGGTACTGTTGCGTGGTATCAATGATAGTTGTGCAGCCCTGGAAGGCCTTAGCGAAACACTGTTTGACGCGGGCGTGTTGCCTTATTACCTGCACCAGTTAGATAGGGTCAAGGGTGCGGCGCATTTTGAAGTGAGTGATAGCAGGGCGTTGCAAATAATTGAAGAACTACGTCATCGATTGCCTGGATACTTGGTACCGAAATTGGTGCGGGAAATCCCCGGTGTACCCTCCAAAACACCCATAGAGTTATCTGAAAGCAACTAGAAAATACAGAAGGTTATTCCTCTATAAAGTACCAGGATTAAAGTGCTGTAAAAATAGCGTTAAATTGATCTAGGCTAAATGTACCGACTCGCCTATCTATATAGTTGCCGCCGAGCTCTGGGCTCGTCTTAGGCTGTAGGTTGAAAGAGATAAGGTTTCCAGAGCCAATTAGTGATTGCTAATTAGCAGATGATAATTCTAAGGCGTGCATTTACGACAGGGAGATTTGTGTGACTTGAGTCACGCGTACCACCCCGATGTGGCCTTGTATGCCACTACAGGAGGCCCCTAAACTTACCGCATGCGGTAGCGGTACGCTGCCCTGAATAAATAGAGCAAAAAATGAGTAGCAACGACACTATCCGACTTCTCCTGATTCACGATATGCCCTCCGAGGCGCAGCGCTTGGTCAGCATGCTGCACAACGCGGGTCGACCCAACCGGGCTCAGCATGTTGCCAGTGAAGCGGTCTTTACTCGCTTGGTACAGGATAAAACCTGGGACCTTGTGATCGCCGCAGAGGGTAGCACCCAGATTCCGCCGGCAGTGGCGCTACGCACCATCAGTAAGCTGCAAAAAGATGTACCGGTTATCCTGTTGACCGAACGCAGTGGTTCCCAGCCAATTGTGGAGGGGTTAAAACAGGGTGCACGGGATGTGGTGACAGTAGATGAGGACCAGCACCTTCTGCTGGTGATTCAGCGAGAGATGCTCGCCTTGGATAACCGTCGCCAGGCACGCCTGCATGATCGTCGTTACCACGCAACTCTCGGTCGTGCCAAAGAGCTTCTGGACAGTTCCAAGGATGCAATAGCCTATGTATCCGATGGGCTAATCGTTTATGCCAATGACTCTTTCGCCGAGCGCTTTGGCTATGAAAGTGGTGAGGATGTTGAGTACCAGCCACTGATCGACATGCTGGCTGAAAATGAGCAGGGAGGCGCACGGGATTTTCTCAAGCGCTGTGCGATCGATAACAATGAAGTGGAAGCTAAGGAGTGGAAGTTTACTGCTCGAACCGTTGCAGGTGATCCGTTACCCACTCGCGCGGAGGTACTCAGTACTACTTACGAAGAGGAGCGCTGCCTGCAAGTGCGCATCGCCATGCGCAAGGGCGACACTGAGCAATTGGAAGCCCAACTCAGTGATATTAAAAACCGCGACCCGCTAACTGGCCTGTTTAATCGACAGCACTTTTTATCGTTACTCGACTCCACGATTAAATCTGCAGCGGACTCCCATCGCACCGGTGGCCTGATGTTTATCCGGGTGGATCGCTTTGCCGAGGAGGTGCAAAAGACCGTAGGCGTTGCAGGTGCAGACGCACTGCAGAAAGCCATGGCTGAACTGCTACAGGGATGCCAGCGAAGCGGTGATACCCTGGCGCATTATAGTGATGACAGCTTCTGCCTGTTGAGCCCGGATACCACGCCGGACAGTATTGAGCAGCGCGCGCGCGATATCCTGAAGAAAATTTCCGATACCATTTTTGACGCTGCAGGCAAAACCCAGCAGGTTACTGCCTCTATTGGAATTTCCCTGCTAAGCGAGGCCTCCAGTGGTTCACAGCAGGTGCTCGAGCAGGCGCAGGTGGCTCATAAGCAAGCTCTGGGAGAGGAGAGGCAGGGTGGCAATTTCGTCCTGTATGAGCCGGATACCGAAAGTGGCGCTGATGCTGATACTTACCACCGCGCTCGGGTGGTACAGGCCCTGGAGGCGGGAAACCTAAAGCTTTTATTCCAGCCGATCCTGAGCCTGCAGGGCACCGGGGAGCAAATGTATGAAGTGCTGGTGCGTATGCTCGATGACAAGGAAGAACTGGCACCACTGGCGTTCCTGCAGGAATTGGGCGACGCTGGTCTTTCCGCCAAGATGGACCGCTGGGTGATTCTCACCGCGATTAAGGCTGCCGCTGCGGCTCGCGCTAAGGGTAAGGATGTATCGCTGATGCTGCATATGACCACAGCTTCCCTGCTCGATACGAGTTTGCCTGCCTGGCTGGGGGTGGCTTTCAAGGCTGCCAAAGTTCCGCCAAGCACGGTGATTTTCCAGTTGCGCCAGGAGGACATCACCAGCAACCTGCACGCAGCGCGTGATTTCACTACCCAGGTGCAGCAGCTCGGTTGCCGCGTGGCTGTGTGCCACTTCGGTACCGGCTTGAACCCCTTCAAAGCTCTGGAGCATGTAAAAGTGGATATGGCCAAGGTAGATCCGTCGTTTGTGCGTGAAGTTCAGGACGAGGGAGAGAGCAGCGAATCTTTAGCCGGGCTGGTACAGCGTTTGGGTGAGGCAGAGACCAAGGTGATTGTGCCTCATATCGAGCAGGCCAGCATGTTACCCACCCTGTGGCAAACCGGTACCGATTATATCCAGGGCTACTATGTGCAGGCTCCGGCGGAGGAAATGAGTTTCGACTTTAGTCTGGATTAATTTCCGCAAGCCTATATCTGTAAGAAAAGCGCGTTTCCCATCGGGTTACGCGCTTTTTTTTACAGGACCTAGCTCTGTGAGGTCATACGTTGTAGCGGTTGCGCAGGGCAGCGATAGCATTGCGGGCCAGGGCGCCATACTCAGGCGCAGGCGCCGGTGCATTCTCCGGGGCTGTGCTCTCGCTCCAAGCGCGTTGTACGTGGTTTTGGCCGGCCTTCTGCTTGTACATCCTCGCCAGGCTAGCGTTGTAGCTCTTACTGGTGACGGTATCCACATGGTACCAGTGGGCCTTGGCACGGGAGTGGGAAACATCCATCAGCAAATAGCCGCGCTGGGTGACATTGACCCACTTTAAGTGCGGAATTAATCCGTCCATGGCGATCGCGGCTACGTCAGTTAGATGTGACTTATCGAGGAAGCTGGAGGTTACGCCGGGAGTTACAAACTCTCCCCCGAGAGCACCGCGACCGGTAAGGCGTCCGTATTCGAGAATGCTGAATGGGTTGCTGGCCAAGTCCCAGGCCCAGGAACTGTGAATATCTCCGGTGAGCACAAAGAAGTTTTCGATGTTGTTGTTGGCAATGTGATCGAATAACCGAGTACGGGAGGCGGTATAACCATCCCACTGATCCATGTTAATGGAGAAATCCTTGGCCAGGGTGAGCTGCGCCATCATCACCTGTTGTCCGAGTACCCGCCAGCGTACACCGTCCGATTGAGATTGGGTGAGGCCGCGGTACAACCATTCTTCCTGCTGTCGGCCGAGTAAGCTGCGCTCTGGATTGTCGGCTGTTTTCTGGTCAAACCAGTTGGCCTGTTCATCCCTTGCGGCGATGCGGGTATCCAGCATCATCAGGTCCATCAGGTTTCCGTAACGGAAACTGCGATAAATGGCTCTATCCCCAAATACGTCCAGAATGCCGTTGTCGCGGATGGGCATCCACTCGAAGTAGGCCTTATTTGCCACTGAGCGACGCACATACCAGTCACCTTCGCCATCTTGGGGATCGTGGTTTTCTGCCCCACCGGCCCAGGCATTGTTTGTGGTTTCGTGATCGTCCCAAACACAAATAAACGGGTGTTGGCGATGGACTTCCTGCAAGTCGGGGTCGGAACGATACTGGGCGTAGCGCAGGCGATAATCCTGGATACCCACCATTTCCTTCGCGGGGATAGGTTCGCGTCCAAGCCCGGTGCCGGTGCCAAAGCCGCCGGGGCCGTATTCATAGATGTAGTCACCCAGGTGCAGTACCACATCCAAATCGGGACGTTGAGCGATTTCACGGTAGACGTTGAAAAAGCCCATTGGATAGTTGGAGCAGCTGGTTACTGCAAAACGCAGGCGGTCCACATGACCTACAGGCAGGGTCCTGGTTCGCCCTACAGGAGAGTCCATGCTGTTGGAATAAAAACGGTAGTAGTAAGTTGTCCCAGGCTGCAGGCCACTGGCATCCACCTTGATGGTGTAGTCCACTTCGGGGCCGGTCATGCCGTTGCCGCTGTTCACTACCAGCGCCATTTCCGGGTCCAGGGCGATTTGCCAGCTATAGGGCACCATGGACTGGAATAAAGGGTCTTCCGATGGGGTAATCCTGGTCCAGAGAATCACGCGATCGGCCAGGGGATCACCGCTGGCAACGCCGTGCTGGAAAGGCTGCTGGCCGGAGCCGTAGGCCTTAAGAAGTGGCAGGGATGCCAGGCCGGCGCTGGAAAATTGCAGAAATCGCCTCCGGGACAAAGACATAGTGCTCTCCTTTTTATGTGCTTGTTATAAAGGACACGCAGTCTGTCTTCGAAAGGTGAACGCTTTGTTAATTTCCAGTCAGATTTTTTCTGAAGCAGCTCAATTAGTCGGTAAATTCGTCCGCAGCGAGCTAAAGTGAGACTTTTGTCTATTTTGAAGGCATTAAAAAGTATGACTGTCGGCTTGAGGATGCTTTGGGGGATGACCTTAGGGCTGTTACCGCCGTCGATTAACTCCCTATCATTCCGCATCTGTGCACTCTCGGGTATGCTGTGTCGCGATTAAAAACAGAACACCCTGGGAGTAGATCCATGTTGCCCCGCTTACTTTGCACCAGCCTGATTGTCGGCGGCCTCGCCGTAGCCGGCGGGTGCTCAAAGACCGAGCCGTCTAAAGTCGAAGCTGAGAGTGCAAGCGCGTCGGTAAAAGCAGCCGCCGTGATTGAAAAGAAAAGTGCCGCTGAGAAGGCGCCTGAATCCGGTGTGGATTACCACTCCTTTGCCAACAGTAATGACTACCAGGTACAGCACCTGGATCTGGACCTGACTGTAGACTTCTCCCGCAAGGTTCTCGAGGGCGAAGCCCAGCTGGACTTCAAGCGCCTCAACGACAAGAACCTGCCGATGGTGCTCGACACCCGCGAGCTGGAAGTGGTTTCTGTAGCAGCCAATGGTGCGCCGGTGAAATTCTCCATGGGCGAGAAAGACGGTCACCTGGGCACCCCGCTGAATATTGAGTTGCCGGAAGATGCCAACAGCATCACCATCCGCTATCGCACAGTGCCGGGCGCCTCTGGCGTACAGTGGCTTGAGCCTCAACAGACGGCGGGCAAGAAGCACCCGTTCTTGTTCACTCAGGCCCAGGCGATCCATGCGCGTAGCTTTATTCCGCTGCAGGACTCCCCGAAAGTTCGTATCACTTACAAGGCGACCGTTCGTACCCCGAAAGAACTGCGCGCGGTGATGAGTGCGAACAATGACCCGCAGGCGGCCAAAGATGGCGTTTACGAGTTCGAAATGCCCCAGCGCATTCCCTCCTACCTGATCGCCCTGGCGGTTGGCGACCTGCAATTCAAACCCATGGGCAAGCGCACTGGTGTCTACGCCGAACCCTCCATGTTGGAATCTGCAGCGGCGGAGTTCGCCGATACCGAATCCATGCTGGAGGTGACCGAGAAGGTTTACGGCCCCTACCATTGGGACCGCTATGACCTGCTGATCCTGCCGCCCAGCTTCCCCTTTGGCGGTATGGAAAACCCGCGTCTGAGCTTTATCACTCCAACCGTAATCGCCGGTGACAAAAGCCTGGTGGCCCTGATCGCCCACGAATTGGCCCATTCCTGGTCCGGCAATCTGGTGACCAATGCCAGCTGGCGCGACTTATGGCTGAACGAGGGCTTCACTACTTACCTGACCAACCGCATCATGCAGTTTGTCTATGGTGACGAGCGTTACCAGATGGAAATGGCCCTGGGTTATGACGATCTGCAAGCGGACCTCGCGGACAAAGAGCCCCGCGATGAGATTATGGCGATCGACCTGCGCGGCCGTGATCCCGATGAAGTGTTCTCCAATATTCCCTACGAGAAAGGTTCACTGTTCCTGTATGAGCTGGAGCAGAAAGTAGGCCGCGAAGCGTTTGACCGCTTCCTGATGGAGTACTTCAACCACTTCTCCTTCCAGAGCATCACCACTGAGGACTTCGTTAAGTACCTCGACAAGACCCTGCTGGTTGAGCACGCCGATAAACTGGATCGCGAGCGGATTCACCAGTGGATCTTCGAGCCGGGTATTCCCGAAGGTGCACCGCACCCGCAGTCCGATGCCTTCAGCAAGTTGGACCCGGTGCGTCAGCAATGGTTGGACGGCAAATTGGCGGCGAAGGATATCGATACCAAAGGCTGGACCTTCCATCAGTGGAAGTATTTCCTCGACGGTATGCCTGAGAAGCTGACGGAAGCGCAGTTGAAAGAACTGGACAGCGCCTTTGGCCTGACCAAATCCCGCAATAACGAAGTGGCCTTCAGCTGGCTGATGATTGCTGTGCGCAATGACTATGAGCCGGCCTTCGATCGTTTGGAGAGCTTCCTCACCAGCATCGGCCGCAACAAGTTCCTGCGCCCGCTGTATCGCAATATGGTTGAGTCTGGGAAACAGGATGTGGCCGCACGCATTTTCGAGCGCGCCAAGGTGGGGTATCACCCGCTGACGGTGAAAGTGAACAGCCTGGTAATTTACGGTAAGAAAGAGGGCTAGATCGACCTTCGTCGCTTGTGCGATTTTGGTGCTGTGCACCGAAATCGCCGCCCTTTATACCGATTGGGGCCAGTGCAACACTGGCTACCAACAAGTTTTCCCTGGTTTTTTATCTGCATCTTCCCATTTTTACTCTTTCCAAAGATTAACAAAATAAATCCGCTAAAGTGGCTTTTGGGTACCGTTTGAGCGGCGGGCAATACTAAAAAATGCCTGTGTAATCTCTTGTGTAGCAAAGCTGAACGAATTGGTACAAAAAGAAGATTTTCACGTCAATTTTCTGGCATAAAAATCATTAAACTGCTGTTCAAAGCGGAACCCTTTGCGTACCCTGCTGCTCGAATAAAAATCCATTAAGGCAAAGGGAGGTACCTATGTACAGACGGATTTTAATGCTGGCTTTTCTCAGTTTTTTGGCCGTTGGCTGTGAGTATGAGCCGAGCGCCTGTTCTGATAACAGGCCGAATTCATTTCCCTTCCCACATGCAATGACCTGACTTTTCCTGGGGCAGCTTCAGGGTTGCCCCAGCTCGGCAATCTGGCGGTCGTTAAGGCCGAATAGGTATAGCGCCGCATCAAGGCCGAATAGGGTGATCGCCTGCGGTGCCTCCAGGCGTACCTTAGGCTTTGGGTGAATCGCGATACCCAGGGCACCCAGGTTCAACATGGGGATATCATTGGCCCCGTCCCCGACTGCAATCACTTGTTCCAGCGACAGCCCCATATTCCTTGCTGTTTCCTCCAGCAACAACCGCTTGCGCGTGCCGTCCACGATAGGTTCTATCACTTCACCGGTGAGTGCACCCTCGGCAAATTCCAAATCATTGGCGTATATCAAATCTACGGCAAGTCGTTCCCTCTGCAGGAAGTTGGCGAAGTAAGTAAAGCCCCCGGACAGAATGACGGTTTTGCACTCAAGCTCACGCAGGCAGTACAACAGTTTCTGTGCCCCTTTCTTTAGGGGCAATTGTTGGGCAATTTCTGCCAGGCGCTGTTCGGAGAAGCCCTTGAGTAGCGCCATACGTTTTTTGAAACTATCCCGGAAATCCAGCTCGCCACGCATCGCGGCTGCGGTGATGGCTGCTACCTGATCGCCGATACCGGTAATCTTGGCCAGCTCGTCGATCACCTCCGCATCAATTAGAGTGGAATCCATGTCGAAGCCTGCCAGTGTCGGTACTCTCTGGCTGGCCCCATCCTGTAAAACCAGGTCGGCTCCGATTTCCTCGGCCAGTTGCAGGCAAGCGAAACGCGCAGGGGAAAATTCCAACTCAGCACTGAGCTGGAGGCGAATTACCGTGCACTTATGCCGGTGGGCGAGAGTGTCGATAGTGTTGATTTGCCATTGTTGTTCGGTAC
This sequence comes from Microbulbifer variabilis ATCC 700307, assembly GCF_000380565.1. Taxonomy (GTDB): domain Bacteria; phylum Pseudomonadota; class Gammaproteobacteria; order Pseudomonadales; family Cellvibrionaceae; genus Microbulbifer; species Microbulbifer variabilis. The sequence continues at coordinate 137,735 of NZ_AQYJ01000020.1, read as the reverse complement.
AAAACTTTAGTACGCGTTGTAGCTGTGTCAGGGTGGCGGCTGGGCTCAGAAGGGTTAAACACCAAGGGGACTGTACGACTGAAGGCTTAGCACTGGGCAAGCTCAGCTCACAACTGGTGGCGTCCGGAAAAGGGTCTGCACCTCTGTATTCAAGCCCCAGTCGCGCATAGTTGCCGCTATAGGTGAGGTAGCGCACAGGGCAGTCCAGGGGCGACTGGATAACTTGTGCCAGGGGCAGATGAAATTCTTGTGCTTTTGTCTCGTCGCCCATGGCGCAGCTCCCCAATTTAATCAATAAGCGACGCATTATAGCTCTAGCGGGAATCTTCGTTAAAATCAGCGCCGCAGCCTGGGCCCGCTTATTTGTTACAAAATAAAAAAACCAGTGGAACTATTTTGTTGCCGGATCGACCAACGGCACAGGAAATTACACTGGGCCTTATTGGCTTTTTGTGAGGATAAAATACGCCGCGGCCGCAGGCCGTCGTGAGCCTAAAAACACCAGTGGGTCCATGCACCTGTGCCAGTGTTTTTGGGCGACGTCTTTATCAGTCAGGATGATTTATAAAGACGAAAGGAAAAAGAAACGCAAGGTAATAAAAAAACAAGGCAAGGTATTTCAGCCGCTTAATATGTCTGTATCGATTATTTCTCTGTTGCGCAAGTTGCCCGAACAATTTGCACGCCTATCTAAACGTATTCGCCAGCGCCTGCTGGCCGTAGCGATTTGGGTGATTCTGGCCGTATTCTGCAGCGCTGCTCTTGGCCATTACTATGGGCAGCGACATGCTGATGCTGTGGAAAAAGACCGGGCCTCGGCGCAGGCTGCCGCCAGTTTTCTCGCAGGGCAGAGCCTGGAGCGTATCGTTGCTGATGATCGAATCAGCATGCAGCTACTGGCCCGGCAATTACTAGAGTTGCCTGCCGTCATTGGTATCTCTATTGAAGATGTGGAGTCCAATAGTCTGGCAGAAGTGGGCGATTTAAAAAATGGTGAGACCATCAGTGTGCCAGTTGTGTTACACGATAGTATCGCTGGCAATGTTACCGTGGCCCTGGCTCCCGGTGCGGGTGTTACTTTTCCTTGGGCCAGTTTGTTGCTGACCCTGGTCTTTGCTTTGCCTTTTAGTGCAGTGGCGGCACTGATGGCAGGAGGCTTCTCCGCACCGCGCAGTCTGCCTTCTGAAGAGTCTCACGCATCGGTGAATATTCCTGAAGAAAAAGGGGACTCTATAGGCCTTTACCTGCGCCCCCTGAATTGGGCTCAGTTGACCAACCAACTGAGCCGCAGTGCGCTTGAGGGAATACAGCGGGAACTGGATGGGCGCATGCAGCTACTGCGCCGAATTTACGGTGCCCACCCTCTGAGTAGCGCCGGGCCTCAGGTTGGCCTGGGGTTTTCCGGCACTGATGCAGCCTTTCGCGCGGTCTGCTGTGGTCTATTGTTGCGGGAGATGCAGAGTGTCAGCCGAGCCACTGGTCTGAAGCTGGCCCTGGCTGTGGTGCCCTGCGAGCCTGGCTCGCCGGACTTCTCCGCCGAGCAGCTGCTAAATCAATCCCGTGGATTGTTCCTGCATCCGGAGCTGCTGGAGGAAACCTCCCTGGCTGGACGCATCGAGCACCATGGCGCTGGCTGGAACCTGGAAGTTACGGGGCTGACGCCCTCGTATCAAAAGTTGCTTAACAACCAGTTGCAACAACTATTGGGCGCCTGAATACCTACCGCTGGTCACAGCGGCGAGTAAATGACCCGTTTGCTCTCCGTAGTTATTTTTTGGCACCTGCCTTACGTTTACGTTAACGTAAACTCTTGTTAGGCTTGGTTGCGTCTCGAGGAAGTACTTATGAAAGCCAAAGCCAGTATCGTAGAGCCCCATAGTTACAGTATTTCGGAGTTGGCCCGTGAATTTGATATCACTACCCGCGCCATCCGTTTCTATGAGGACAAGGGACTGCTCAAACCTGAGCGGCGCGGCCAGACCCGTGTTTATAGCCCTGAGGAGCGGGTACGGCTGAAGCTGATTTTGCGCGGTAAGCGCTTGGGGTTCTCCCTGGATGAGAGCCGCGAGATTATCGATATGTACGATCCCGCTCATGGCAATGTGGAGCAGTTGCAGCGCCTGCTGGAGCGCATTGCCCAGAAGCGTGCACTGTTGCAGCAGCAGCTGAGAGATATAGAAAGCCTGATGGGGGAGCTGGACGAAGCCGAGGTCCGTGCACAAGCGGCCCTGGTGAAGAGCCGCAGAGAGGACAACCCCTAAACCAAAATCCTGAAAATTTCGGCAAGTGTGCGATTGCCGGTGACCTCCAGAGGTTTTACGGGGGCGCCTGATGTAACGGCAGTCGCAGGCGCGGCCAATTTAATTAAAACTCGCAAATTTAACGTGGAGTCATTATGAATACCTCCTACCCAACCCTGAATTTCGGTCTCGGTGAAGAGATCGATATGCTCCGTGACATGGTTTACAAGTTCTGCCAGGCGGAGCTGGCCCCGCGCGCGGCACAGATCGACGAAGACAACCTGTTCCCCGCCGATATGTGGAAAAAATTCGGTGAGTTGGGCCTTCTGGGTATGACCGTGGAAGAGGAGTTCGGCGGTTCCAATATGGGTTACCTGGCACACGCCGTGGCCATGGAAGAAATCTCCCGCGCCTCCGCTTCTGTGGGCTTGTCCTACGGTGCCCACTCCAACCTGTGTGTAAACCAGATTCGTAAAAATGGTACCCGCGAGCAGAAGCTCAAGTACCTGCCCAAGCTGTGTTCCGGTGAACATGTGGGCGCCTTGGCCATGAGTGAACCCAACTCCGGTTCCGACGTGGTAAGTCTGCAACTGCGCGCTGAGAAGCGCGGTGATCGCTTTATTTTGAACGGCAATAAAATGTGGATCACCAACGGTCCCGATGCCGATACCTATGTGATCTACGCGCGCACTGAGCCGGGTATCAGCTCCGGCGGTATTACTGCGTTTATCGTTGAGCGCAGTTTCGCCGGCTTCTCCCAGGCGCAAAAGCTCGACAAGCTGGGCATGCGCGGTTCCAACACCTGTGAGCTGGTGTTCGAAGACTGTGAAGTGCCGGAAGAAAATATCCTCGGTGAACTGAACGGCGGTGTGCGCGTATTGATGAGCGGTCTCGACTATGAGCGCACCATTCTCTCCGGAGGCCCTGTCGGCATTATGCAGGCCTGCCTAGATGTGGTGGTTCCCTATATTCACGAGCGCAAGCAGTTCGGCAAGGCCATCGGTGAATTCCAGTTGATGCAGGGCAAGATCGCCGATATGTACGCTGACCTGAATGCCAGCCGCTCTTACCTGTACGCTGTGGCCCGGGCTTGTGATCGCGGTGAGGACTCGCGCAAGGACGCCGCCGCTGTAATCCTGTTTACTGCAGAGCGCGCAACCCAGATGGCCCTGCAGGCTATCCAGACTTTGGGCGGCAATGGCTACATCAACGAGTACGCTACCGGTCGTCTGCTGCGCGATGCCAAGCTCTACGAGATCGGCGCGGGCACTTCTGAAGTGCGCCGTATGCTGATTGGTCGCGAGCTGTTTAAAGAGACCCGCTAAGGCTGGGCATTTCTTCTCGCCGCCGACGCCTGTCGGCGGCAGCTGTCTCCAGCCGGGCACTGCGGCAATAAGCTGCGCCCTGTGGAGGTCTTTTCTCCGGGAAAGTGAATCGGACTTTATGAATCAGTTGCAGAGCAAAATAAACACGCGCGATGCCGCCTTTGGCGAAAACCGCGAGCAAATGCAGGCGCTGGTGGCAGACCTGCGCGAGAAAGTGGAAGCCATCGCCCAGGGCGGCGGCGAGCGCGCAAGGGAAAAACACCTGGCGCGAGGAAAATTATTGCCACGGGACCGTATCGACGCGCTGCTCGATCCGGGGAGCCCTTTTATGGAATTTTCCCAGCTGGCCGCTCACGAGGTTTACGGTGAGGATGTTCCGGCCGCGGGCATTATTACCGGCATCGGCACCGTCTCCGGTCAGCCCTGTGTGATAGTGGCCAACGATGCCACTGTAAAAGGTGGAACCTATTATCCCCTCACAGTAAAAAAACACCTGCGCGCGCAGACCATCGCCGAACAGAACAACCTGCCGTGTATTTACCTGGTGGATTCCGGTGGTGCCAATTTGCCGCGCCAGGACGACGTTTTCCCAGACCGTGAGCACTTCGGTCGCATCTTCTTTAACCAGGCCAATCTCTCTGCACAGAATATTCCGCAGATTGCGGTGGTTATGGGTAGCTGCACCGCCGGTGGTGCCTATGTGCCGGCCATGGCAGACGAATCCATTATGGTGAAAGAGCAGGCCACTATCTTCCTGGCGGGCCCGCCTTTGGTAAAAGCGGCCACCGGAGAAGAAGTTTCTGCCGAGGAACTCGGCGGTGCCGAGGTGCACTGTCGCACTTCCGGGGTTTCCGATCACTACGCCAATAACGACGTACATGCGCTGCAGTTGGCGCGGCGCTCTGTAGCGCGCCTGAATCGCATCAAAAATCCCGGCCTGGATATCCAAAAGCCAGTGGAGCCGATTTATCCACCGGAAGATATTTACGGTGTGGTGCCCAAAGAATCGCGCCAGCCTTTTGACGTGCGCGAGATTATCGCGCGGGTTGTGGACGGATCGGAGTTCGATGAATTTAAAGCGTTGTACGGCACCACTCTGGTAACTGGTTTTGCCCGTATCCAGGGCTATCCGGTGGGAATTGTTGCCAACAACGGCATCCTGTTTGCGGAGAGTGCTCAGAAGGGCGCGCACTTTATTGAGCTGTGTGCGCAGCGCAAGATTCCATTGGTTTTCCTGCAAAATATCACTGGTTTCATGGTGGGCAAACAGTACGAGGCGGGCGGCATCGCCAAACACGGCGCCAAGATGGTGACCGCTGTCGCTACCGCCAAGGTGCCCAAAATTACCATCCTCATCGGCGGCTCTTTCGGCGCCGGTAACTACGGTATGTGTGGCCGCGCCTACGATCCCAACTTCCTGTTTATGTGGCCCAATGCGCGCATCTCGGTTATGGGGGGTGAACAGGCTGCTGGCGTATTGGCCCAGGTGAAGCGCGACCAGATGGCCGCCCGGGGTGAATCCTGGAGCGAAGAGGAAGAGCGCCAGTTTAAGCAGCCGATTGTGGATAACTACGAACACCAGGGGCACCCCTACTACGCCTCCGCGCGCTTGTGGGATGACGGCGTTATCGATCCGGCGGATACCCGCCGCGTGCTCGGTCTGTGCCTGGCGGCGGCCAGCCACAAGGAACCGGAAGAGACCAGGTTCGGCGTGTTCCGCATGTAAGGAACCGTGGTTGCGGCGCCAATGAAATGTTCCGGTGCCGCTTTTGAGAGACGCCCCAATCGAGGAATAACAATGAGCGATAAATTGCTGTGCGAAGTGGATAGCGAGGGCGTGGCCACGGTCACCCTGAACCGGCCGGAAATCCACAACGCTTTTGATGATGAACTGATCCACGAGCTGGCCACCACCTTTGACACCCTGGCGCAAAAACCCGCTGTACGTGTGTTGGTACTGGCTTCCAATGGCAAGAGCTTTTCTGCCGGAGCCGACCTCAACTGGATGAAGCGCATGGCGACTTATTCAGAAGAGGAAAACCGCCGCGACGCGGCTGCGCTCGCCGCCATGCTGTACAAGCTCGACACTTTCCCTGCGCCCACCATTGCGCGAGTACAGGGCGCCGCTTTTGGCGGGGCCGTGGGCCTGGTGAGCTGCTGCGATATGGCCGTGGCCTCTGAGCGCGCCAGCTTCTGTTTGTCTGAAGTCAAAATCGGGCTGCTGCCCGCCACCATCAGCCCCTATGTCATCAATGCGATCGGCACCCGCCACGCGCGTCGTTACTTTGTCACAGCGGAACGTTTCCCCGCCGAGCGCGCGGAACAAATGGGCTTGGTATCCGAAGTCTGCGCCGAGGGCGACCTGGACCTGCATGTGCAGAAATTAGTGAATGCCATTGCCGATAATGGCCCCAAAGCGGTCGCCATGGCCAAGCAACTGGCCATGTCCATGTCCAACCGGGTTATCAACGATGAATTGCAGGGCCAGACCAGCGCGCTGATCGCTGCCGTGCGTGTATCGCCGGAAGGACAGGAAGGGTTGAGTGCGTTTTTGGAAAAGCGCGCACCCAAGTGGATGAATGGTGGCGAAGGATAATTTTATGATTCGCAAACTGTTAATAGCTAATCGCGGCGAAATCGCCTGCCGTATTATAAAGACCGCCCGCCGCCTGGGGGTGGCCACCGTTGCCGTCTATTCCGATGCGGATGCCGACGCCCTGCATGTGCAGATGGCGGACGAAGCGGTGCACCTGGGTCCGGCGCCGGCCAGGGATTCCTACCTGGATATTGACAAGGTATTGGGTGCTGCGAAGCAGACAGGCGCGGATGCCATCCATCCGGGTTACGGCTTCCTGTCGGAAAATGCCGAGTTTTGCCGCGCCTGCGATAGCGCCGGCATTATTTTTGTCGGCCCGCCCACCGGCGCGATTGAGGCGATGGGCTCCAAGTCCGCCGCCAAACGTATTATGGAAGAGGCCAATGTGCCCCTGGTGCCCGGTTACCACGGCACCAACCAAAATGAAGAGCTGCTGGAAGGTCACGCCAACCGCATCGGTTACCCGGTATTGCTGAAAGCCGCTGCCGGCGGTGGTGGTAAGGGCATGCGCCGTGTCGACAGTGCCGGTGAATTCCACGAAGCACTGGGCGCTGCCAAGCGTGAGGCCATGAATGCCTTTGGCGACGACATCATGCTGCTGGAGCGCTATGTGGTGAGTCCCCGCCATGTGGAAATTCAGGTGTTCTGCGATCAGCAGGGCAACGGTGTCTATCTGTTTGAGCGGGATTGCTCGGTGCAGCGCCGCCACCAAAAAGTAGTGGAGGAAGCTCCCGCACCGGGCATGACTCCGGAGCTGCGCGCCCGCATGGGTGAAGCGGCTCTGCGTGCGGCCCACGCGATTGGTTACGTGGGTGCCGGCACGGTGGAATTCCTGCTGGATGCCAGCGGTGCCTTCTACTTTATGGAAATGAATACCCGCCTGCAGGTGGAGCACCCGGTTACGGAAATGATCACTGCCCAGGACCTGGTGGCCTGGCAGCTGTCAGTTGCCGCTGGCGATACCCTGCCCATGGGCCAGGATGAGCTGCAGATCAATGGCCACGCCATGGAAGTGCGCATCTACGCCGAAGACCCGGATAATGATTTCCTGCCGGCAACTGGCGTGTTGGTGCGCCACCAGCCCCCGGCGGAAGGCGAGGGCGTGCGGGTGGACACCGGCGTGCAGACCGGCGATGAAATCAGTGTGCATTACGACCCGATGATCGCCAAATTGATCTGCCACGGCCGCACCCGCAAAGAAGCCTTGGCCAAACTGGATCGCGCATTGCGTGATTATCAGATTGCCGGTGTGCGCCACAATATCGAATTCCTGCGCAGAGTGATCAATCACCAGGCATTTGCCAGCGGTTGTATTTCGACCCACTTTATCGAGGATTACGAAGCGGAAGTACTGCACCAGGAGCAGACACTGACGCCGCTGAAATGCGCTGCTATTGCCGGTTATTTGCAGCAGCGTGAAGAGCGCGATCTGCGCAACAGCGCACCCCAGCGGGATCCTTTCTCTCCCTGGCATAATGGCGATAACTGGCGCAATGCTCTGGCTGGCAGTCGCACCCAGACGGTGGACTACCGTGGCCAGCACGCTCAAATTCGCTTTGTTGCAGAGGGCGATAGCCTGCGCTGGACTTGCGATGCCTTGCCTGAGGAACATAACAGCGGTGACATTCGCCTGCTCCCGGGACGCGACTTGATGCTGGTGGATGGCCGTCGCATGAGTTTCTCCGCCGTGGATACCCGCGATGGTGGTGCTGTATTTATCGATGGCACCCAGGTGGAATTCAAGTTGCTGCCACCAGATATCGGTGAGAGCAATGACCAGGCCCACGGCCTCGATGCCCCCATGAACGGCACCATAATTTCGCTGCTGGTTGAGCCCGGCTCTACAGTAGAAAAAGACCAGCCGCTACTGGTCATGGAAGCCATGAAAATGGAACACACCCTGCGGGCTCCAGCAGCCGGCACTGTGCAGCAGTTCTTCTGCGCCGAAGGTGAATTAGTGGATGGCGGTAGCCTGCTGGTGGATTTTGCCGGGGAGGAGCAGTAATGACTTTGCCCAAGCAAGTCAAAATCGTCGAAGTGGGCCCCCGCGATGGGCTGCAAAATGAAAAGCAGCCTATCTCTGTGGAGACCCGTATCGCGCTGGTGGACAAGCTCAGTGCCAGCGGGCTGTCGGTTATTGAAGCCGGCAGCTTTGTCAGCCCCAAGTGGGTGCCGCAAATGGCCGCCAGCGAGGAAGTGCTGGCGGGTATCCAGCGCAAAGACGGTGTTATCTACAGCGCCCTCACGCCAAACTTAAAAGGCTATGAGCGCGCAGTGGAAGCCAAAGCGGATGAGGTCGCCGTATTCGGCGCGGCCTCAGAAGCCTTCACCCAGAAAAATATTAATTGCAGTATTGCTGAGAGTCTTGAGCGCTTCCGTCCACTGGTGGAAAAAGCCAAGCAAGGCGGTATACCCGTGCGCGGATACGTATCCTGCGTACTTGGTTGCCCCTATGAAGGCGATATTGATCCGGCCAAAGTGGCAGAAGTCAGTGCCGCTCTATTGGAAATGGGTTGCTACGAAATTTCCTTGGGCGACACCATCGGTGTCGGCACCCCGGAAGCCGCCAAGCGTATGCTGAAACAGGTGATGGCCCGTGTACCTGTGGAAAAACTTGCGGTGCATTTCCACGATACCTACGGCCAGGCCTTGGCCAATATCTACGCGGCCTTACAAATGGGTGTCGCAGTAGTAGATTCCGCCGTAGCTGGCTTGGGCGGCTGCCCCTATGCCCGCGGCGCTTCCGGTAATGTTGCCAGTGAGGATGTACTCTATATGCTCAATGGCATGGGTATTGAAACCGGCGTGGATTTACAGTTGCTGGCAGAGGCTGGGAACTTTATTTCTGAACAGCTGGGGCGGGAGACCAACTCCCGTGTGGCCAAGGCTTTGGTGCCTTGCTGAGAAATTTCTAGGGCGGTTGGAACACCGCCCAGATACTATGGATTCACTTATTAGCGAAGATCAGATATTTACCCGATAAATTAGTGGGTAATTATTTCCGTTACCTTCCCTGCAATCCTCTACTCCAAAACCTACAGTATTAGATTTTGCAAAATATGCAGACAAAAGTGATGAGAATTGCTCTTTCGTGTCATTATTATTTGTTCCATCATTGCGGTCGAATTCTATGACTACATGGTTGCTGGAAGCTGATGGGCAGCCTTCCCCTAATTCGTTGCCGCTAGCATTTGGTGAGAATTTAATAACTGCATAGTATTTATAGGTAGTAATGCCTTCGATAGTTTTATTAGGCTCAATTGTACTTGATGCAAAACTGGTGCTGGCTAGTAGCGCTAGTAGTAGTCCGGGGAATAAATTTTTCATTTTCATAATATAATTAAAAACTCTTAACTCACTTAAAGTATAATGAAAATCACCTGTCAATTTTTAGCCCGACTATTTTATGGTTAATTAAGAAAGATTGAAATCGATTTATTATTATTTTGTACCCCTCGTTTAATTGGAATTAACCGCCATATTTGCAAGTGATAGTTATTACCAGAAGCTCCCGTGCTGCGCCTAAAAAAGGAAAGAGTAGGTGTGGATAATAATTTTTAACCTGGGTTTTTTGGTTTTCTATATAGGGTTAATTGTCGCAGGTGGTAAGCTTTTTTGTTTCTATTTCAGTAAGTTTTTGTTAGTTGGTTGTTTTAAGCTTATAGCTAGAAATTGCTGTATTTGCTTCTTGTTTTCTTATTGTCTTATTAAATTTGAGTTGTTGAATAATGATAGCCAATCAATACTCCGGTCTTGAGTTGAGATTAAAGGTTATCTGTTTAGTGATTATTTTCCGGTTTAGGCGCCAATACCTTAAACGGTCGCATCATATCGTAATCTTCATGAGAGAGTAGATGACAGTGCCATACATAGAGGCCCTCACGGTCAAAGCGAGCTATTACCCGTGTTACTTGGCCGGGAAGGGCAATGACCGTATCTTTAGGGCCGCTTTCTTCTGGTTGTGGTGGAAGGGGTTTCCCCTGTAGAGATGTTACTTCCAGTCGTGCCCCCTGAAATACCTTATCGGTATGCATAAATTTCTGCGGCTTGGGGATAAGTTTGCCTTTAAAAGGCTGACGATCCAGCACTTGGAATTCCACCAGATGAATATGGATTGGATGAGCCGATACTGTAGGGTTGTATATCTCCCAGATCTCTACGGCGTTGTGCTGGATAATTTCCGTGGTAGGGTCCTCGAAAAATAGGGAGCCTTCTTTTACTGGACCTAACATCAGCAGATTACGGCCATAGGGGTCGTCCAGGCGGTAGGTGGCAAGCTGTCGTGTGTAGTTCGCTTGACTAAGCCTATTAAGTGGAGGGCGCAGGGGAGTATTCAAGGTTAGCTTTAAATCTCCAATCGTATCTTTGACCGCTGCTTTCTGTTTATCGGGAGAGGCTTTTGCAGGTGCCGAAGCAATATGGAATTGCAAAACTTGGCCAGTGGTATCGGGGTCGGTAGCTGGTGTGGTGCCACCGCGCCCATCACTTAATACACGTTTACCATCAGGGTTGTATACCAGTGGAATTGAACTCTTTGGATCATTGGCCTCTACAAATCCCTTAAAAGGGATATCCGGTCCAAAATTTCGCAGTGTCAGTTTGTGTCCTTCATAACCACTGAAATCCACTAAAACATCTGCTCGCTCTGCGGGCGCCAATACCAGCTCGTTAAGTTGCACAGGGAGATCGAGAAAGCCACCGTCGCTGCCGACCTGCACAAAGGGGGTACCTTCGTCGATCCTGAGTATCAGTGTGCGTGTATCGGACGCATTGAGTAATCGCAGTCGATAAACGTGTGGTGTGACGTTGACTTTGGGCCAAGCCATGCCGTTTACCAACATAAAATTGCCAAAAAATTCGTCCAGGTGAGAAGGGTTGGGCCAATTGGCCTTCACTGCCTTGTGGGAAACCGGTGATGGAGGCTGGTCCCTCCAACCAGGAAAATAGAGCTGCCCATCTGAGCTAAACAGGCTGTCTGTAATAGCGGCAACCAAGGTACGCTCTTCTGTGGGAAGTAGTTTTTCCTGTATCAGGCGATCTTCATTGTCGTCGCCGACCAAGTAAAAACCGAATAATCCTGCATAAACATTAAGTCGGGTCATTCCCAGGGTGTGATCGTGATACCAGATAGTGGTGGCATCCTGGGAGTTGTCGTATTCGTAAATCTTTTTTTCAAATAACGGGCCCGTCTCGTGATAATTTCGTGTGTACCAAGCGAGGGGATTGCCGTCACTTTTCCATTCTGTATGCCCGCCGTGAAGATGAATAACCATGGGTACAGCTTTGGGATCTTTTACATCGGCGAGGTGAATGGATCGATCCACCGGAAATAGATGCGGCCCCGGTAGCTCATTGGCCCAGTGTACAAATACCGGTTGGCCTTCCCGGGCGCGAATAGTAGGGCCGGGAGAGTGGATGCGACCTGCATACTCAAAACCCCAGGCCTTTGTCATTAAACGTTTGCCTTCCTTATCCCGTAGCCCCATCCAAACCTGGGTGGGCCTTGCTGGCAGTTTGAGTGGAGCTGAGCTCTTGGGTCGGATCTCTACAGGTATTGGTAGCTCGTTAACGAATTTATCCACAGTTGTTGGATCCAGGAGGGTCAGGGGAGGTGCCTTGACGACAGAAATTTTTTCCTCGCTAGCAATTAGGGAAACAGGAAGTGATAACAATAGGCAGAAGAATATCCGAAGCATTGGCTGCTCATGGTGGTTCGTATTTAACAGCCAAGTATAGGTAAGGGAGTACTGTCAGATCGGAGAGACCTTAAGTGCAGACAAAGGCGCACAGGGCCCTTACCCGATGCGACCCTTCACTAGATAAAGCGATTGATCGCCGTTTTGGCATTGTCCTGATAGGTAGGGTTGTCCAGGTCCGGGAAAAGCTTCCGCTGTTCACCTAGAGGTCCTGTCAATCCGCGTTCACTGCCGTAAAAAATACCTGTGCGGAAGGATGTTGTATCCAGCAGGGCATCGATATAGCGCTTGGCGCCTATTTCGACTTTGTGGACTTTGCCCAATAGCAGCATAATCCGCATCATGCCCTTCATCATATATTGCTTGAATAACGACAGTGTATTGAAGCCCTCTGTGCCTACAGTAGCCCCCGGACTCATGGTTACGAAGCGGATATGGGGGAATTCCCGTGCCATGGAAGACATCCATAGGGCGCCCATATACTTTATCGGACCATAGGGCACCGTAGCGTCTTTGGTACTGGCATAGAGCTCTCCTTCACAGATCTGCATAAATTCCTCCACAGAGGCGCTTTTCAGGTCTGGTCGCTTCATACCCATCTCTTTTACGCCGCGAGCGGCCTCGGAGCCGGCGTAGATAGCAGCCTGGGTTAATTTATTGGCTTTCAGCAACTCGTTAGTCAGTAGTGCATGCCCGAGCAGGTTGACGGCGAAAATTTGTGTGACTCCCTCAGGGGTTTTCTTATAAAACTCTTTACCTCCAGTGCCGCCAGCATTCATAACCAGTGCATCAATTGGGGAGTCTAAGGTTTGAACCGCCTCTTTCACGGATTGTTGATCTGCGACATCGATCAGCAATACTTCGAAGATATTCCTGCCTGTTTCCGACATCAGCTCGGCCTGGGCTTCTTTGACTCTCTGCAGATTGCGGCACCCGAGATAGATCTTGTTAATCTGCTGGTACTCCGCCAGTTGCTTGGCGCACTCCCTGCCTAAGCCTGCATTCGCTCCGGTAATCAATACACTCTTAATCATCTTTCTGTCTCTGTGGATATTGGGAACTGGTACCCGGATATGGATATACCCGGCTGTTGGAGGGAAAGATAAGCGATTAAGCGCCTCGGGTTTTGATATTTCTTGCTGTCCTCATGGGATACCAAGACCGCAAGAAATATCAAAAATTGGGCCTTACCGACCAATATGATTAGGTCATCTCTTCAAATACGGCAAACTAAGGTGACACTATGAATCAGGCGAGTTCTATAGAAAGAAAAATTTTCCAATTGTTAGTGGTAGCACTGGCAGTGATCTGTTTTGTTCCTGGCGGGATCAGTGCATTTGGGGGGCTGAATGGCAGTGCTGCCCTGAGTGGTGGTGCTATGCTTTTCGGCCCGGATAGCCCCTTGAGAGGATTTGGGGATAATCAATATCGATTTGCCTTTGGTGTTTTCTTTGCCCAGGGGTTGGTTCTACTGTATTTCCTGAGCAATATCGAAAAACATAAAGCATTGTTTTACTTCGTGGCTTTATCCCTCTTCATTGGCGGTCTGGGTCGCTTAAGCAATATTCTGGAATTTGGATTGGTGGATGACCAGGTCTTACCGCCTACGATTATTGAGCTTGCGATAGTTCCACTTCTGGTTTTTTGGCATAGGCGAGTGGCCTCTTAAAGTTAGTCATTAGAAGCTCTTAGTCAAGCAACTTAAAATTTTTTATGCTTAAGAGGTTATTGCTTTGTTACCAGTATTTTTACATATAGAGTCTTCACCAAACCTACAGGAATCGCAGGCTCTTCAGCAGTATATAGGTTTGGCTCCGCAATTAATGCAACAGTATGGGGGGGTGCCTATCGCCTCTTATGATGTGGAAGAAGCCCTGGACGGAGGTCGGTCACCAAAGGCATTTGTTGTGGTATCTTTTCCGGATCGGGAGGCGATCTATGCATTCTTCAATGATCCAGCCTACCAGGCGATTATTCCTTTGAGGGACAAGGCATTTGCCCATTTACGCTTTTTTATCACTAGTGAACGAATTTGATTTAAAGGCATGCTAAACCGGGAAGGTATTCCTCAAAAATCTCACCGTCCCAACGTAAATAGGCAGTAAAGGAGCCTCTCATGCAGCGATTTTTTAAAAGTATCAACTTCGTAGAGCAGCATCTATACGACAAAATTTCTGTTCACGAAATTGCCGCTGCCTCTCATTACTCCACCTACCACTTCAGCCGTATTTTTAAGGCATTAGTGGGGGACTCACCGAAAGAGTATTTGCGTAAGCGCCGATTGACCGTCGCTGCAAAGAGGTTGTTGAGTGAAGATATTGGTATTCTTGAGCTTGCCATGGAGTGCCAATTTGATTCCCAAGAAGCGTTTACTCGTGCGTTTAAAGCTTTATTTAATGTAACCCCGGCGCAGTATCGAAAGCAGCAGGACCCTTTCCGGTTGCTATATAAAGATCAATTTAGCCCCCATATGCTGCACTTCTTGAAAAATGAGCTGTCCATGGAGCCACAAATTATTTCGCGCCCAGCGATGCAATTGGTGGGGATAGCGCAGGAATACGATCATGAAAATCTCAGCTTGCCAAAGCTCTGGTCTGCATTTCGACCTTACAGGGATAAAATCCCCAATCGTATCAACGATGAATCGTTTGGCATCTATGAGTGTTATGAGGAAGCGGGTGATGAAATTCAGTTTAAGTATGTCTGCTGTGCGCCGGTTGCCGACCTGACTCAGGTACCCGAGGGAATGGTGGCGCGGGAACTACCGGAGCAGCTATATGCAAAATTTGTTCACCGCGGATCTATTACCACCCTGGAGCAGACATTGAAGTATATCTGGGGGAGCTGGCTGCCAAAGTCTAATTATGACTATATCGAGAAGCCAGACTTTGAGCTCTATCCGCCCAGGTATCAGGTTGCCAGCCCGACAGCCGAAATGTACCTCCATATCCCCGTTAAAGAGAGACAATGATCGTTTAACAATAACGCAGAGTTATCACTATTCAACATTTTTGGCTACTTGATCTGTGCCATATCGATTTTGCAGATTGCTTCTTCGATCGAAATTTTTATGTAATAAATTCTATATTGGAGGGACGTACTCCCTGCAGGTGTTCGCGAAAGAAGGCAAGCTTATTCGATGGAAAGATAAATTCTGGAATTTTTCCTGGTGAAATCTGGTTGTAGGATAGGGAAAAAAATAGCCACGCTCCTCAACCGAGTCAATGGCTATCTTTCTTATTTCGGATTTTTTGATTGATAAATTGCCAATAAAGGAAAACGTTTCATCGAGTCGTACATGGGAAACGGCAAAGCCGATCACTATGGTGCTATAGGAGAATGGCCTCTTTTACTTTAAATTGTGAGAATTGTTCTGCCCTTCAAAAAGAAGAATAATTTTTAATTTCTTAAGCAGAACTCCCTTACTCTATATCTTAGTTTTCTTGGCTTCTTTAGATAATGGTTGCCAAGTGGATAAGGCGCTATGCCCAGTGGTTTATTTTTAGAGTGGTTCTAAAGAGTAGCAACTATAAACCTTGCTGGTTTCTATCTTGGTATTTCGATCGTACTAGTTTCTGCATAATCTGCTAACATCGGCGTAAATCCTGTTGTTAGATCAATCCCTATGAAACTATTACGTTGGCTCCTGCTTATTGTGCTTGTCTTATTGGTGATTTCCGCCCTTGCGGCGCCGGGTTTCATTGGCCCCAAGGTGGAGGAGGTCTGGAAACAGCAGGTCGGTAGGTTACAAGGGGGTAATTCCACGAGTTACCAGCGTGGCTGGTTTGGTGCTGAGACTAATACTGAGGTTGGACTGCAAAATGGTACTACTGAGCTGCATACTGAAATTCACCATGGCCCTGTACTGTTTACTTCCCAAGGGCCGAGATTAGGGGTTATCTATAGTGAAACACGCTTGGAATTGGAGCAGTTAACCCCTGAATTTCGCGCACGGCTTGAGAACATATATGGCCGTTTACAGGATAGCCCATTGGTGCTGGAAACTCTTGTAACAGCCGATAACCGCGTACTGAACACACTGCTTTTTGAGCCCTTCAAAAATACCGGTACCTATGGCCAGCTGGAATTTGATGGCGGTGAAATCACAGTAAAAACGGATTATAGCGGAGCCATGTTAGATGGCGTTATTGATTTGGGTAGCCTGCGACAGATACGGGACGAGGTGGAGGTATTATTTACTGAGCCCCTCAAGGGTGAGTTTCAAGTAGAGCCCGGGCGCGGTGGTAAGGCGCAGCTGCAATTATCGTTGTTACGTGCTGAGTCTGATTCGGGACCTGTACAACTGCGAAATATTACTCTCGACCTGGATTTGGAGATACTTGCTGCACAGACTTTAAAAATTGTAAGTGATTTGCAGTTGCCCAGTGTAGAGTCTGCAACTCCGATCATCTCCGCTCGTCAACAGATGACCTTGCCCGAAATCACCGCTGCAGACTTGGGCCACTACCTGCGTGTATTGTTGCCCAATCCTGAGCGCAACTGGGCCCGTGAGATGCGCCCACCTTTGCGTCTTCAACAGCAACTGGTAGTGGAGTCACATAATGGTCCGGTGTTAGTGGATGCGGATATTGACTGGAAAGGGTTACAACGTCCACCTCGTCACCGTGGGGGCAGCCCACTGAATCAATGGTTGAAACCACTGGTGGGCACCATGACATTGAGCGCGGCGGAGTCAGCCCTATTGCAGTCACCATTAGTAGCTCAAGCAATGATGTTACGAGAATATGGGCTGCTACTGGAAAAAGATGGTGAGTTGCAAATGCACCTTGAAGTAAAACGGGGACGGTTGGAAGTGAATGGCCAGGATTTGCCACCGGACCTATTTATCATGGCGCTTACCGGGCGGTTTTGATCGGAACTAAATAGGGGAGCGGCCCGTCCGCTCCCCGCATACTATCGAGTGGCCTCGATTTGATCACACAGCTGTGCTGCACTATCTTGGAACGGGTTTCTTACCACCCTCAACCAGTATTGCGCATACCGGCTGCAATTCCGGCGATGGTAACCATTAAGGCACTTTCCAATACCGTGTCGGCCTCCCTCTCCCGCAAACGCGCCATCAGCTCTGCCTGGAGCAAGTGAAGTGGATCTGTATAGGGGTCACGTACGCGTATCGACCAACGCATTACCGGATTATTATCCAACAGACTTTCCCGCCCGGTGAGCCGCTGCAGTGCACTCACTGTGTGGCTGAGGCGCTCTCGGAGGTTCTCACCAAGGGCAATCAATTCCTGATCGTCGGTCAGTCGCTCCTCATACCAGGAGGCGACCCGTGTATCGGACTTGGCCAATACCATTTCCAGCATATCCACCACGCCTTGGAAGAAGGGCCACTGGTGGTTCATATCGCGCAGAGTATCGGCCTCGTCAGCGTGCTTTAAGGCCTGCTCCAAGGCGGTACCGGTACCCAGCCAAGCGGGTAACATTAAGCGAATCTGGGTCCATGCGAATACCCAGGGAATGGCACGCAATGTTTCCACGCCGCCACCGGGCTTTCGTCTTGCAGGACGGCTTCCCAGAGCGAGCCGGCTCAACTCCGTTTCGGGAGTGACGGTGCGTAAGTAAGCGACCAGCGCGGGGTCGTCGCGAACAACCTCCCGGTAGCTATCGACAGAGATATCCGTAAGGCGCTCCATTTGGTTGCGCCACTCAGGTCGTGGTTGCGCGGGTGGCATTAGGGTGGCCTCAAGTGTTGCAGCCACGTACTGCTCCAGGTTATAGGCAGCAACTGCCGGACGGCCGTATTTAAAGCGGATCATTTCTCCCTGCTCGGTAACCCGGATGCGGCCGGCAACAGAACCTGGCGGCTGAGAGAGCAGAGCCATCCGCGTGGGGGAACCGCCACGGGAAATGGAGCCTCCGCGACCATGGAATAAAGTCAGTGGAATACCGTGGTTGCGAAAGATATCGGTGAGTGCTTCCTGGGTGCGAAATTGCGCCCAGGCGGCACCGAGGAAGCCGGCATCCTTGGCGGAATCTGAATAACCAATCATTACCTCCTGGCCATCCAGCACACGTTGCTTGTATTGGGAAATATTGAGCAAGGTGCTCATGGTGGTAGCAGCATTGTTCAGATCGTCGAGGGTTTCAAACAGTGGTACTACGCGCATTGGTTGTTGAACGCCGGCAATTTTTTGCAGCAGCATTACCGCCAGGACATCGGAGGATTTTTTCGCCATGGAAATCACATAGGCACCGAGACCTTCGGTGCCCTGCTCAGCGACTACCTTGCAAGTTTCCAGCACTTCGCGCACATCTTCATCGCAGAAATCTGTTTGGTAAAAATCTGCGTTGATCAATGGCCGGCGGTTGTCCAGCTCTGCCAGTAGGAACTCCAGTTTGCGCTTCTCATCCCAGGTGGCATAGTTGCCAATACCGAGATAGCGAGTGATGGCATCGAGAGCATCTGCATGGCGAGTGGATTCCTGGCGAATGTCGAGACGTAGCAAGGTAATGCCGAAACAATTGAGACGGCGCAGGGTATCTTTAAGCTGGGCATCGGCAATTGCGGAGAGGCCCATCGAGCGGAGGGAGCGGTCGATTAGGCGCAGTTGTTCGGACAGTTGGCCGCTGGTGAAGGTTTCGCCCTTGGGCTTCGGTTGGCTATTGATGCACGCTTCTATCTGCGCGCGAGTGTTGCGCAAACGGTTGCGGATCTGGCGCAGCACCAGGCGATAAGGCTCGTGGCTGGGTCCAGTATGCGCTAATAACTCTTCGCTGGCTTTGTGCATCGATAAGTCTGCAAGCAGATTTTCCACATCCCGCAAGTAGAGATCAGCAGCCATCCAGCGCGCAAGTAGCAACACCCTACGGGTTACCGAGGCAGTGACATTGGGGTTGCCATCTCGATCGCCCCCCATCCAGGAGGCAAAGCGGATAGGCACCCAGTCTTCCGGCAGAGGCGGTAACTCCGCCAGATCAAGCTCTTTCTCAATGGCGCGCATGCTTTGGGGAACTGCCTGCCACAGGGATTGTTCGATAGTGGCAAAGCCCCACCTGGCCTCGTCGACCGGTGTCGGCCTTTCGCGCCGAATTTCATCGGTGCTCCAGGCAGAGAGAATCTGTTCATGTAAATGTCGCCGTAGCTCCTGGCTTTCCTCTACAGTGAGGTCTGGCCGGTCCAGCTTAGCGAGCAGGTCAGCAACTCGGTCGTACTTGCGGATCAAGGTGCGGCGGGTAACCTCTGTAGGGTGGGCGGTAAGGACCAGCTCTACTGACAGGTTCTGCAAAACCTTGTGAATTTCATCCGAGGGTATCTTGGCCCGTTTCAGCTCCTCCAGCACCTGGCGTAGGCCGCGATCGGTGTCTGGGTCGCCGGAGAAGCGCTGGTGCTGCCGGTGCAGGCGTTCGCGATGGCGTTGCTCAGCAATATTCGCCAAGTTCAGGAATTGGCTAAAGGCGCGCGCTACCTCGAGCAGGGTCTCATCATCGAGGGGGTCAAGTAGATGACGCAGGCGATCTACCTGCATCTCTCCAGTGCTGCGGCTCTCTACAGCGGCCTGGCGTATCGTTTCGACGGTATCGAATAGCTGCTCGCCAGCCTGCTCAAGCAATACCGAACCCAGCTCCTCGCCAAGCAGACGCACATCTTCCCTCAGTGGGGTATTTTGATCCTGACTCACGAATCCTATTCTCCCTAGCAAAGGCAACGAGGCGACTATCTTCGCATAATTTCACCTGCTGAGGGATTGGGCTTCTAGCCATACTGAAATTCAGGGCGAATAATCCGAACAATAAGAAATTTAAATTAGTAAGTATTCAACTAATTAATAGCTGGTTGGTAGTTATTTGTCATAAATTTACACAAATTGGGGGAGGTGGCTTTTTCTAGTGGAATTAGTGAATTTAGAGGGGAAAAAACTTTTTACTTCGAATAATTGAGCAGAATCTTTATTTCTTTTGCCACTGGGTGTGTGTTCTTAGCAGTAGTGATTAAAAGGAAAATATTGGCTTTAGGAAGGCTTATGAAAATTAAAGAGAATGTAAAACCTGCGCAATATGTTGCGCAGGTAAAACGAAAAATTTGAATTTATTAACTTTTGCAAAGTCAGTAGGCTGGGCGACGATCTACGAGTACCAGCCAGCCGCGGATGACACGGTAGAAAACCCAGATCCAGTTAATGGCGAGAACGACATAGCCAAGGCCAAAAATCCATACAGTGCAGATGCCTACGATGGTCCACAGCAGCCAGAACCAGAAGGTACGAATCTGCCAGCGAAAATGGGATTCTGCCAGGGTGCCGCGCACATCGCTGCGTTTAAAGTAGTTGATCAGCACACCAATAAACATTGGAACAGCAGTAAACAGGCTGATGGCCTGGATTAAATAAACCATGATGGCCAGGTCGCGTCCGCTTTGCTCTCGGGCTTCCTGGGACCGCACGGGGTACTGCTCAGACATAACTTTATTCTCTTAAGGGTTCAGTAAAATATAGTGTGGCCTGAGCGATTCAATTCAACTTAGGTGAGTTGGAATGGCAGTTATTTGCGACAATCGGATGTGGTTGCCGCCTTTGACGATATGGAGCTACCCCTTTTATTTCAAGGCCCACTCTGTGTGTACATTGCGTTCACGCCAGGCTTTTAGTTGGCGAACGGATTCACGCATAAGTTGCAGCAGCTCCGTGCGCTGTTGCCTGCAGTGCTCCCGCTCGCTGTCGATCGATAGATTGGCTGCGAGGCTGCGCAGGCGTGCGGCGACACTGTCGAGCCCAACCTCTGATGCTGCTCTGGATATATTTTGTGCCTGTTTTTCCGCATCCCGCCAGTGGCGTCCAGTCAGGGCACTGGTCAGGGTGGTTATCCGTTTGGGCAAGGTGGCACTGCGATCACTTAGGAGTTCGGCGAAAGTCAGGTGATCGAGAGTGTCCCGTTGGCGAAACAAAGTGTTGGTATTGAGAAGTTTTGCTGGCCGCGGTTTTTGTTGAATATTGGCGTCCTGGCTGCGTCGCCCGGCCCAGCTCATTAATTGCATTATTTGGCGGTCGGCGACAGGGTGAGTAAGCACCCCGGTAAAACCGCGGGCCTGGTAGCGCTCTTTGTCTCCAGTATTAGTATTTTGCAGCAGGGCAAAAATTGGGAGTTCAGCGCCGCGTTCACGGCGAATTTCACGTACTGCTTCAACACCATCCATTAGTGGTAGATGAGTGTCCGTGAGAATCAAATCAAATGTTTTTTGCAGCGCGGCACTACTGCCGTCAATACCATTACATTCCCGTTGCACATGGTGTCCCATGGATTCCAGGACTGACTGGAGGGATTCGTGTTTATTATTTTCTACTAATAACACTGAAAGGCGAGTACCGTTATTTCCAATAACTTCCTTTGGCAACTTCAGTTCCACCATTTCCACTTTTCCAGCCTGGCGAAGGTCATCCAGGGATTTAAGTACCGCATTAAGTTGGCGCTTGCCGATTTCCACCAGGGCCTTGATGTTATTGTCTTCACTACGTGCCAGTAAATTAAGGGTGCCGAGTAAAGTATCTAGTGGATGGTGTAACTGGTGACGGGCGATAGTGAGTAGATCAGATTTTTCTTGTCGTAAAAGTTCCAGGCTTTCGCGAGTTTCTTCCAGTTGCTTTCCCATAGCATTAAATTCGCTATTGCGGCTGTGCACTTGCTGAAACAGACTGGTATTTTCCGCGCCCAGACTATCAATGCGTCGGTCAGTTTCCCGTTTTAATTTGCTTAGACTCAACTGTCTATTCAATGCAAAAGCACAAACTATCAAAAACGCAATGACCGTTAAGACGAGCCAGATAATTGGCAGCTGTTGATCGAGAGTGGGCAGCTCGTAAGCCTGTGCGATACTGGAGATAAACACAGAGCCACATACTATTGAGCCGATCAGCAGGGCGTGTAAAGAAACACGACGAGAGGGTACCCTCCCAGAAGATATGGTCTTTATCATCCTTGTAACCATTTTTTGTTGGGGCGGACTAAATCCTGCAGTCCGCATTCTGTTTTTTACGGTGGGTTTCTATAGATACTCCCGAATACTTCAGACCGTTTGATACTGCAATATTGCACAGGGTACAAGAGATATTTTTTGGATGAAGGCCCTATGCAGGAGGAGAAAACAGTCACATGTATGATTGCTTTCTCTACTATCCAAGTAATATCGCGCCAATCAGGCATTGGCGGTTTTTTTGTAGGGGTTAATAGGTAGGAATTGCAGCCTATTACAAAGGCTGGGAGGACAGACTTTTTTACAGGGCGCGTACGAGGTTTGGCGAGTTCACAACTCAGGCTAAACGGCGCGATTCCCTGTGAATAACACCCTGAGGCAATTAGGCGGCCTGGGGTAAACGCTCCTGCAGTAGCTGTAACATACGCTCTGAAGGGAGGAAGAGACGGATGCCATCGCAGTGGGCGAGTAGCTCCTGATAGAAATAATCAAAGTGGGTGCAGCCCAGGATCAGGATTTGCACGCCGCTTTTTACCAGTGCGGCAACGAGGTCATCGAGGGCATGCTGCTGCACGATCATTTCCGCGGCGAGACCGTCCTCAATATCCTCGACAATCTGCAAGTTGCCGATGCCAATTACTTTTGCAGTTTTATTGCGCTCGAGGATTTCACGTTCGATATTGGCGCAACTCTGGCAGTTAGCTGCGAGCAGGCCAAAGTTGCGATAGCGCTGTGTCAGTTCGGCGTAGACTTCCAGGGGCGAGACAACCTCAATGGGGGAGGCGGCTTTGACTGCCGGCATATCTACCGCACCGGAAAGGGAGTTGCAGTAGATCATGGCAGCATCAGCACCTGCTTCGTGCAATTGCTTGATGGCTTCGATCAGTTGCTGAGTGAGGGCACCGCGCTCCAGGGCTTGCAGTTGGGTCTGGGCTTGTGGCGATGCTGAAAGTGAAAGGCCCAGCCCGCGAAACTGTCGTGCAGCAAGGAAATCGAGACCAAAGCGGGTATCTGTGGGGGTGCCGGCGACTATGCCAATGGTCATGGAACTCTTCTCAATGGCGTTATAGGTCAACACAGCGAATTTCCTCTCTCTCGTAATGCTCAGTCGAGTGTTATTGTTCGCCTAGGAGACCCTTCTGCTCCACAGGGAACTGACATTATTAATCCATACTCGGCGCACCCAGTCGAGATAAATCCCATAAGGGCGCCCGAGAGCGCCGGCGATTAGCATAAACGTGATACTGGCAGTGGCGATTTCATCCCAGCTGGCGCCGCCGAGGCGCATATTGCACAGATACAGAGGAAACTGAAAGCTCAGAAATACGAAGGTGTCCACGAGGTAGGCATTGACCACACCGCCTCCGCCAAATCTGTTCACAATCCAGCTGCGATAAACACTGAAAGGACGTGCTATCAGAGTGTTGAATACCAGCGCCATCAATCGCACTTTCAGGTGTTCATTCCAGCTCATACCGGCCAGGACCAGCTCAATGGGAATTGCCACAGCCCAGGAGAAGCTGTTCATTGCGAAGATATCCAGCAGAAAGTCCCAGCGGCGAGCATTGGGCGTTTCTGTGTCGGCGTCTGGGCTGGATGGAGTGATTGCGGGCGCGGACATGGAGCTGGAAACCTCGTAGACTTCTGACCGCCTGATACAGGGTGGCGGCAAGCCGGCGATTATATCTACAATTGGCATAAATGCTAGCCCCTACATCTCGACTGGTAAGACTTGTCGAGATAAACATCCTAAATTTTTTTAGAAAATTAATCTAATTATCTTATTGGCTCCTGGTGCCTCCTGGCTATAAGGGCTATTCAGCAGTTAATATGCAACTCTTTGCATAAGCTTAATCGGAGTTCCTATGTCCTTGCGCTATGCTGTCCTCACCTTGCTGGATATCGAGCCCGGCAGCGGTTATGACCTAAAGCGCCGTTTCGAGCGCAGCGTTTCGCACTTCTGGAGCGCCAGCCACCAGCAGATGTATCGGGAACTACACAAGTTACACGCTGAAGGTCTGTTGAATTGCGTGGAACAGCCCCAGGAGGGAAAGCCGGATAAGAAAGTCTACAGCCTCACTGATAAAGGCCGAATGGAACTGCGCGACTGGGTGACCCAGCCAGCGGCGCCGCAAAAGATCCGCGAGCCCTTCTTGGTGCGTATGTTTGCCGGCCACCACCTGAGCCAGGAAGAGCTACGCTCGGCACTGAATACGCAACTAAGGCTTCACCGGGGACTTCTGGATAACTACAGTGAGCAAAACGAGCGAGTACTAAATAGTGATATTGCCCTGCAAGAGCGCTACTGGCTCGCGCACCAGACCCTGTTGTTGGGTATTGAGGCGGAGAAGACCTGGATCACCTGGGCGGAAAAGTTGCTCGAAGAGCTGGATGAGAAGTGCGAAGAGGATGGCCAGGCAGTGAAATAAAAAAACCGGGCCGGGCCCGGTTTTTTCAGGTCTGAAGTAAGTCTAATCAGACCGCGATCTTTTCTACCACCAGACTGCCGATGGAATAGCCGGCGCCGAAGGAACAGATAATGCCGCGATCTCCAAGCTGCAAGTCGTCACTGTGCAGGTTGAAGGCGATTACCGAACCGGCGCTTGCGGTATTGGCATAGCGGTCGAGTACTACTGGGGCGCGCTCGATGCTGGCTTCGTCTCCCATCAGTTTCTTGGCGATCAGGTTGTTCATATTGATATTGGCCTGATGTAGCCAGTAGCGGCTCACGCTTTGCGGATTGGTATCGGTTTCCTGCAGGTGCGCCTCAATATGGGCTGCAGCCATGGGGCAAACCTCCTTAAAAACCTTGCGACCGTTCTGGCGGAACAGTTTGCCTGGGCCGAAGGGATCAACATCCGCGGCGCGCGCTGCATATCCGAAGTTTGAGCGGATATTGTTGGAGTAGACGGTCTTGGCCTTGGTGCCGAGTATTTCCCAGGCACTATCTACAGAGCATGTCTCACGGCGCTCGATTACGCTGGCTACAGCCACGTCCCCGAAGATAAAGTGACTATCGCGGTCTGTGAAGTCCACTTGAGGGGAGGCCAGCTCCGCGTTAATCACCAGCACAGTGCGCGCTGCGCCAGAGCTGATCGCATCTACCGCTCGTTGTAAGGAGAAGGTTGCAGAGGAACAGGCGACTTCCATATCAAAGGCAAAGCCGTCGATACCGAGAGCACCCTGGATTTCGATAGCAATAGCTGGGTAGGCACGCTGCATATAAGAGGCGCCGACGATTACCATATCCACATCGGAGGCTTTCTTACCGGCTTTTTCCAGCGCCAATTTGGCAGCATTCACGCCCATCTCGGCCTGTACACAGAGATCGTCGTCATTGCGCTCGGGGATAAATGGGCGCATGCGCTCTGGGTCGAGAATCCCCTCGCGGGTAACTACATAACGGCTTTTAATCCCTGAGGCTTTCTCGATAAATTCTGCAGAGGATTGGGGTTTGGCTTGCAGTTCCCCATCTTCAATTTGCTGCGCGTGCTTCAGGTTGTACTGTGTAGCGTAGGTATTGTAAGCATCTACCAACTCTTCATTGCTGATAGATTCTGGTGGGGTCCATAGGCCTGTCCCGCTGATGACAATGCCCCTTGGCAATTTGTACTCACTCATCGCTGAATTCCTGGCCCGCACCAAAAATCGTGCGAGCAATTAGTCACTGAATAGAACCTTAGCAGCGCTGGCTGATGTGGGACTTTCGTGCCAGAACGGCAAGGCATAATATTGTGACGCTATTGTGACTACTGGTCTATCTGCGGTCGCGCCGATGAGTCATGGCGTTCTGGCCAAAATAAAGGCACTTACCTTGGTTGCGCCTGCTTCAAGCAGTTTCAGTGCTGCTGCTTCCAAAGTGGCGCCGGTGGTCAACACATCATCTACCAGGCCGATGTGTAGCCTCTCAACATTTTCATCGACAGAGAAGCTATGGAGTAAATTGCGCAGGCGCTGGTTACGGCGCAATTGAGATTGTGTCTGGGTGGCACCGAATTTTCGCAGTAATCGAGGGCGTACCGGTAGTTGCCACTGCTTTCCCAACTCAGCTGCTACCAACTGCGCCTGGTTATAGCCGCGCAGCCAATAACGACGCCAGTGAAGAGGGATGGGGACAAGCAGGTCTGGCCCTTGGTTGGCTGGTTTGAAAGCTTGGGCGGCCAACTGGGCAAGGCTGTGACCCGCAGCCAGGTCGCCATGGTATTTGAAGCGTTGTATCAGTTGGTTTATCGGGTAAGCATAATGCCAGGCGGCGCGGACTCGGCTGTAGTGTGGTGGCTGCCTCAGGCAGGCGGGGCAAAGCTGGGAGGGCGGCAGCAGCGGCAAAGCACAGGTCTCGCAGGCGTTTTCCAGAAAGGGCAGATCCTCTATGCAAGCGGGGCAGATCCCATAATCGCCGGCCCGGTCACCACATAAAAGGCATTGGGCCAGGTTTCGGGTAATAAACAGTGGGGAGATAATCCTGTAAACCATAATCGGGTGATTGAGTTGACAGCGATACGGGCCTGGCTAAACTGGCCAGTCTGTTTGGTCGAGTCTGCCACTGCAATTAGTGATAGTCACCACGGCCCTGCGAATAAAAAAACAGTACGAATAACTCCAGCAACTAGAGAGAGTAAGCCCTGTGACTGTCGCCCAGCAATTACCCGCCGCTGAGATCCGCCACGATTGGACCCGCCAGCAGATTCTGGACCTCTTTGCCCTGCCGTTTAGCGACCTGATATTTACCGCCCAGCAGGTGCATAGGGTGCATTTTGATGCTAACCGGGTGCAGGTGAGCACGCTCTGCTCGATTAAGACTGGCGCCTGTCCGGAAGACTGCGCCTACTGCCCCCAGAGTGCTCGCTACGATACCGGGCTGGAGCGGGAAAAACTGATGAAGGTGGAAAAGGTTTTGGAGGAGGCCAGGGCGGCCAAAGCCGGCGGCGCTACCCGTTTCTGCATGGGTGCCGCATGGCGCTCGCCCAAGAAAAAGGACATGCCCTACGTCACCCAGATGGTGCGTGAAGTTAAAGCGCTGGGTATGGAAACCTGTATGACCCTGGGTATGCTGAATGATGACCAGGCGCAGGAATTAGCGGATGCCGGGCTTGACTATTACAACCATAATCTGGACACCTCTCCGGAGTATTATGGTGAGATTATCACCACCCGCACCTACCAGGATCGTCTTGAGACTCTGGGTAGGGTGCGCGAGGCCGGTATGAAGGTCTGCGCTGGTGGCATTGTCGGTATGGGTGAGGGGGACAAAGATCGCGCAGGGCTACTGATGCAGCTGGCCAACCTGCCTGAACACCCGGAGTCGGTGCCGATCAATATGTTGGTAAAAGTAGCGGGTACGCCGTTAGAGCAGGAAAAGGATCTGGACCCCTTCGAGTTTATCCGCTGTATTGCCGTGGCCCGAATTATGATGCCTAAGTCCCATGTGCGCCTGTCTGCAGGACGTGAGCAAATGAGCGATGAAATGCAGGCAATGGCTTTCCTCGCCGGTGCCAACTCCATCTTCTATGGGGAGAAGCTGCTGACCACCGCTAACCCTGAGGCCAACAAAGATATGCAGTTGTTCAACCGCTTGGGAATCCTGCCGGAGGAATACCAGCAATACGCTGACGAATCAGAAGTGGAAGCTGAGCTGTCCGCCCAGATCAGCGAGCGACAAAACGATGCCTTTTTCTACGACGCGGCCAAATGACCCTGGATCAAACCCTGCGCCAGCGGCTAGATGAGCGGCGCAGGCGTAACCTCTACCGGGAAGTCAAGACTCTGGATTCGGTGCCGGGGCCTGAGGCCAGGGTTAATGGCCGAGAACTGCTTACTTTCAGTAGCAACGACTACTTGGGGCTGGCAACCCATCCTGAGGTCATCCGCGCCCAGCAGGCCGGAGCTGAGCTGGGCGCTGGTGCCACTGCCTCTCACCTGGTCAATGGGCACTTGCAAGTCCATCAACAGCTGCAATACAGTCTTGCTGAAGTCACCGGGCGCGAGGCTGCATTGGTATTCTCCAGTGGCTATATGGCTAATGTGGGCACGCTTTGTGCGTTACTGGGCCGTGCCGACAATATTATTTCCGACAAGCTCAACCACGCTTCACTGATTGATGGAGCACGCTTGTCTGGCGCTAACAGCTTGCGCTTTCCCCACAACGACCTTATTGGTCTGGATCGCCAATTACGGCGTGCTGCCAGTCGAGGTGGCAATATCCTGGTGGCGGTCGACGGTGTTTACAGTATGGATGGTGACCTGGCGCCGCTGGCAGAGATTGCTGATCTGTGTCGTGAGTATGGTGCCTGGTTGATGGTGGATGAGGCTCACGGATTTGGGGTAATGGGCAGCGAAAAATTTCCTTTCGCTGGCAGTTGTACTGCGGCGGGTCTTGACCAGTCCCAGGCACCAGTGATCATGGGCACCCTGGGCAAGGCCGCTGGTAATGCCGGAGCCTTTGTGGCTGGTTCTCGCGAGCTGATTGATTATCTGGTGCAATTTGCCCGTACGTACATCTACACCACTGGAATGCCTCCGGCGGTGGCCG
The DNA here is from genome assembly GCF_000380565.1 of Microbulbifer variabilis ATCC 700307. Classification (GTDB taxonomy): domain Bacteria; phylum Pseudomonadota; class Gammaproteobacteria; order Pseudomonadales; family Cellvibrionaceae; genus Microbulbifer; species Microbulbifer variabilis. Next base: position 109,421 of record NZ_AQYJ01000020.1, on the reverse strand, counting down.
CGGGCTGTGTTGCCGCTGTTGATTTGATGCGTAGACAGCCTGAGTTGACCAGGCGCCTGGAGTCTAACATTGCCCACTTTCGCCACTGCGCCAGGCAATTGAATTTACCTCTGGCTGACTCCCCCAGCGCAATTCAGCCGCTCCTGCTCGGCTGTGAAGAAACCGCTATTTCTATTTCTGAACAGTTGGAAAAACGCGGTTTTTTGGTGAGCGCTATTCGCCCTCCGACAGTGCCCGCGGGTACTGCCCGCCTGAGAATTACCTTGAGTGCTTCACATAACCATCACCAAATCGATGCGCTTCTCAATGCCTTGGCGGAGGTCCTCCGGGAAAACAAGGCGGTGCACTTGTGAGCCAGATAGAGAACCTGGTGTTCTTGCATGGTTGGGGCGGAGACAAGGGGCCCTGGCAGCCACTATTGGAGGCTGTGCATGAACAACTGGGGCTACCGCTGATTTGTATCGAGTTACCGGGGTTTGGTGAACGCAGGGAGCAGGCATGGCCAAGGCTAGAGGTGCTTCTACAACAGCTTTACCAAGCGCTACCGCAAAATTGTGTTTTGGTAGGGCACTCCCTTGGCGGCATGTTGGCTCTGCAGATTGCCGCCAGGCCAGGACAAGAGAAAATCCATGGAGTTGTCACCATCTCCGCCAATGCTTGCTTTGTAGAGAGGGACAATTGGCCCGGCATGCCCCGTCGCACTTTTGATAGGTTCCGTAGCGCTTTCGTGCAGGATCCCTATGCTACCTGGGAGCGCTTTTGCGCCCTGCAGTCCCATGGTGATAACGCCATGCGTGCCCTGGTCAAGCAACTGAAAGCGCGCAAACCCAACATTAACCCCGGAGCCTGGGTTAAGGCCCTGGACTGCCTGGCAGAGCTGGATAATCGGGATCTTCTGCAGTCGCTGGAAATCCCCGCACTCCACCTGTTTGGCAAGCGGGATGCCCTGGTGCCGCTGGCGGCCATAGAGGAAATCCAGGCCTATGGTGCGGCGGTAGAGGTGATGGAGGGCTGCGGCCACAAACCACAGTTGTCACAACCTCGCCAAGTGGCAGAGCGATTACGACACTTTGTCGAGAGTTTATCCCCCTCTAGTGCCCTAGCGGCAGAGCCCTTTGATAAATCTGCGGTGGCGCGCTCCTTCGGCCGTGCCGCCGCCAGCTATGACGATTGCGCACATATACAGAGAGCGGTGTGCCGTCAACTGATAAAAATGGCGGAACGCCACTGGGAACCTCGTACCATTGTTGATTTGGGCAGTGGCACCGGCTTTGGCAGTGAGTTGCTGCGCCAGCATTTTCCCAAGGCAAAAATTATCGCCCTGGACCTGGCAGAGGACATGTTGCGCTTTGCCCGCACAGAGAGGCCGCTGGCAGATGGCTATATCACTGCGGATGCGGAGCAACTGCCCCTGGCGGAAGGTACTGTAGATCTGGTGTTCTCCAGTATGGCACTGCAATGGTGCTACCGATTGCCGCAGTTATTCGCCGAGTTGCGTCGGGTACTTTCTCCCGCTGGACAATGTCTGGTGGCGACATTGGGGCCGGGTACCCTGGCAGAATTGCGCGATAGCTGGGCTCTGGTAGACAGCGGTGTTCACGTTAATCGCTTCCTGCCACTGGCCAACTGGCGTGAGGCAGCGGCGCAATCGCAGCTTTGTGGTGAAGTACTCGACGAGCAACGCCTGTTGCATTTCGACAGTCTGCGCCAGCTGATGAAGGAATTGAAAGGTGTGGGAGCACATAATATCAACCGCGCGGCCAAGCGAGGCATGACTGGGCGAGCCCGGTTACAGCGATTGGCCGAAGCCTATGAAGGTCTCCGGCAGCCAAAGGGGCTGCCGGTGAGTTACGAGGTGATTTATATGAAGCTGGCCCTGGGAGGTAATCAAGGGTAGATATCGATGGGGATGGGGGTTTTCACCAGAGCCCAAATTTCATCCATCTCCCGGTTGGAAGCGACGGCGATACAGCCATCGGTCCAGTTGTTACGGCGCAGGTGGTTTTCCATATAGGCCCATTCGGGTTTGATGCCGTGGATCATGATATCGCCACCGGGGCTGACCCCCATCCTGGCCGCCCGCGCTCGGTCCTGTTTATTCGGGTAGGACACGTGGATGGAGCGGTAGAAGCGGCTATTGGGGTTTTTCCAGTCCAGGGTGTAGCGTCCTTCTGGGGTTCGCTCGTCCCCTTGGCGGACTTTGTGTCCCCTGGGGTTATCGCCGAAGGAGACTGTGTAGCTTTTCACTACCCGGCCGTCGCGAATAAGCTGCATCAGCTTCTTCGACTTGTACACAACAACATGATCGACAGGGGTTACTTTTGCTGAGGCGAGCAGTGGCATCGCCAGCAATAGGGCAAGAGTCAGGTATCGCATGGTCTCTAAGCTGCTTGAATGTTTTCAGTTATTTCGAGATTTTCCGCGTCCCTGCAGAGCATTTTCCCCTTTTGGGGGAGTTATTTTGTTAGCGCTACCCCGTGCCTTTGTTATCAGTGCTCGGCTTGATTTGTTCAAAATCTGCGCTACATGGATAAATTATCATCAAGTTGATGGCGTGAAAAGTCACCACAAGAAAAAAATTGAACTTTTTTGATTAGCGGAGGCGATGGCCTTGGGCAGAACCTATTTTGTGGCCGGTACCGATACCGAAGTGGGCAAGACCTTTGTCAGTACAGCCCTGCTTACAGCAGGCGCAAACGCGGGATTACAAACCGCTGCGGTGAAGCCGGTAGCGTCTGGCTGTGAGCGGACTGAAGATGGATTGCGTAATGAAGATGCCCTGCTATTGCGGGAGGCGATGACCCTGCAGCTGCCTTACCAGCAGGTGAACCCTTTTGCGCTAGAGCCTGCAATCGCACCTCATATTGCCGCTATTGAGGCGGGAAAGCAGTTGAGTGTGTCACGTATGGCGGGCGTTTGCCGTGGTGTGATGTCTGCCGGCGCCGACCTGGTGCTGATTGAGGGCGCTGGAGGCTGGCGTACCCCTCTGGGACCAAGGAGCTTCCTGTCCCAGTTGCCGAGGGAACTGAATATCCCTGTGGTACTGGTGGTGGGTATGCAGCTGGGTTGTATCAACCACGCTCTACTTACTGCCGAGGCTATCCGCCGTGATGGTCTGCCGTTGGCTGGCTGGGTGGCTAACTTTGTTCGTCCGGGCATGGAGCGAGCCGAGGAGAATCTGGCCACCCTTGAAGCCCTGATACCTGCATCATTACTCGGTGTACTGCCCCATAGCGAGGGGCGGGATTATCGTGAGGCAGCCGAAAACCTGGATATCCGCCCGTTGCTACCCGCCTGAAGAACCCACCGTAAAGGCCGTTCCATCCGGGGCCTGAGAGGGCCCAAACCAGTTGACTTTGCCCGCCTTCGGCCCTAGATTCAAACAAGCGTTTGAAACACTTGAATGAGGATTGGGAGCATGGCCGACTACAAGGCGCCCCTGCGGGAGATGAACTTCCTGCTGCACGAAGTCTTTGCTGCAGAAAAACTCTGGACGGAACTGCCCGGACTTGCTGGGGTGGTAGATCGCGAGACCGCAGATGCGATTCTCGAAGAAATGGCCAAGCTGGCTTCCAATACCCTGGACCCTATCAATCGCAGCGGCGATGAAGAGGGTTGTCACTGGAATGAGGGGGTTGTAACCACCCCGGAGGGCTTCAAGGAAGCCTATGCGACTTTCTGCGAGGGCGGCTGGGGCGCACTGCTGGGTAACCCGGAGTATGGCGGTATGGGTATGCCGAAAATTTTGGGTGCTCAGGTCGAGGAAATGATCAATGCCTCCAATATTTCCTTTGCTCTCTACCCGGTATTGACCAACGGCGCCTGCCTGGCGATTGATGCCCATGCCAGCGAAGAGCTGAAACAGAAATATTTGCCCAAGATGTATGAGGGCACCTGGGCTGGCGCCATGGACCTGACCGAGCCCCATGCGGGCACCGACCTTGGGATTATCCGCACCAAGGCAGAGCCCCGCGAGGATGGCAGCTACAGCATAAACGGCAGCAAGATTTTTATTACCGGCGGCGACCAGGACCTGTCCGATAACATTATTCACCTGGTACTGGCCAAGCTGCCGGACGCACCCCAGGGCCCCAAAGGCATCTCCCTTTTCCTGGTGCCGAAATACAAAGTGAACGAAGACGGCAGTGTTGGCGAGAGCAATAACGTGAATTGCGGCTCTATTGAGCACAAGATGGGCATCAAAGCCTCCGCCACCTGTGCGATGAATTTCGATGGAGCCCAGGGCTGGCTGGTGGGCGAAGAGAACAAGGGTCTCGCCGCCATGTTTACCATGATGAATTACGAGCGCCTGGGTGTAGGTATCCAGGGCCTCGGCGCTTCCGATCGCTCCTACCAGAATGCCCGGGAATACGCTCGCGACCGTATTCAGAGCCGCTCTCCGGCCGGTGCCCAGCAGCCAGAGAAAGCAGCCGATCCGATTATCGTACACCCTGACGTGCGCCGGATGCTGCTCACCCAGAAAGCTCTGGTTGGTGGTGGCCGCGCCCTGTCCACTTATGTGGCCCAGTGGTTGGATATTTCCAAGTTTGGTGAGGGTGAAGAGAAGAAGAATGCCGAATCCATGGTGGCATTACTGACCCCGGTGGCCAAGGCCTTTACCACCGATATGGGCCTGGACTGCACCGTAATCGGTCAGCAGGTATTCGGCGGCCACGGATATATTCGTGAGTGGGGTCAGGAGCAGTTGGTGCGCGATGTGCGCATCACCCAGATTTACGAAGGTACCAACGGTATCCAGGCCCTGGATCTGGTGGGCCGTAAAACTGTCGCCAGCGGTGGTGCCCTGTTTGAGCTGTTTGCCGCGGATGTACAGAAATTTATCGACAGCCAGGTGGATCGAGAGGCGATGGCGGAGTTCGTGCAGCCGTTGGCAATCGAGCTGCAGCGCCTGCGCGAGGCCACCGAGAAGATGATTGCGGCTACCCAAGAAGATCCCCACGCGCCTGGTGCGGCATCTGTAGAATACCTGCATCTATTCGGCTATGTGGCCTACGCCTTTATGTGGGCCAAGGTGGTTGCAGTAGCACTGGATCAGCAGGAGGCAGATAGCTTCTACAAAGGTCAGGTGAAAACTGCGCGATTCTATTTTGCGCGTTTGCTGCCGCGCACCCAAGCACTGGCTGCAAGTGTAAATGCCGGCAGCGCGACCCTTATGGATCTGGAGGACGAGCTGTTCTAAGGGGGCTGGAGAGAATCCCAAAAAGCCCCGCATCGCGGGGCTTTTTTATTTTGGTTGTTTAGGTTTCAAAGCTTGTCACGGCTTGGCTTCAGCAGTCAAAGTCAGTCCGTTAAATGCTTCATAGCCATGCAGGGCGATATACCATGTACCGGCAGAGGGGTTATTGAAAGAGCAGCTCTCAGTGTTATATCCGTTGGTGTTTCCTACCCACTCGTAAGGTACGCAATTCTCAGTATCATTCACTACGCTCCCCCTGGTCGGGCTGCTTCCGTAACTAACATAGAGGTCGACTTCACCGTTATCGTTGAATATCTCAATATCCAGGGAGGACATGCCTGGCTCTACCTCAATCTGGTATGTCAGCCAACTGCCAGACGCACCTGCAACATTAGTTTCCACAAGACTGGTGCCGTTGCCGGTATTGCCATTTCCGGTAATAGACGCTACCGCAGCCGCAGCATCGACGATGCCTGCCCCGCAGCCAGTACATGAAGATGGGAAGCTACGAGTAGTGTTACTGAGTACGGATTCAACTTCATCTGGGGTCAGGTTCGGGTCTACCGAGTAAAGCAAAGCGGCAACGCCGGCAACATGTGGCGCGGCCATGCTGGTGCCTTGGCTGTAGTAGTAGGCATCACTTCCGGGGCTTCTGGTACCGCTATTGTCTGTCGAGAGGATGCCATTGGAATCATTGGCGAAGCTCTGTGCGCCTCCAGGAGCGGCCATATCGACTGCATTGCCGTAATTGGAATAGTAAGCGCGGCCGCCATCGCGATCTGTTGCGGCAACGGTGATAACGCCATCACAGCTCGCCGGGGTGTATCTACTTGCGTAATCATCGTCATTACCGGCGGCCACGACAACGGTTGCGCCGAGACTGCGTGCGGTATTAATAGCCGTTTGGTAGGCCGAGCCACAGGTACCCTCACCACCGAGGCTCAGATTGAGAACCTGTGCCGGGTTGGCATTAGTCGGTACACCGGAAACACTGCCCCCTGCAGCCCAAACGATGGCATCTGCGATATCTGAAGTCAGACCGCCACAGCGGCCGAGTACTCGAACTGGGACCACCTTGGCTTTGTAAGCGACGCCGGCCACTCCCATATTATTGTTGGTAGTGGCTGCGATAGTGCCGGCAACGTGGGTACCGTGCCAGCTGCTGTCGCTTTCGTAATTTCTGGGGTCATCACTCTGGCAGGCATTGTCTGTGTGCCAGTCACCTGGGTCAGTGGCATCGCCATCACGTCCATCGCCATCGACTGAGACAAACGTATTGGAAATCATATCGTAGCCAGGTAGCAGGTTGTCGACCAGGTCGTGATGGGGGCGATAGCCGGTATCAAGGACGGCTACTACAGCGCCCTCACCCTGTGTGACATCCCAGGCTGAGGGCAGATTGAGGCCACCTGTGGATTCCCGGTAGTGCCATTGATTCCAATAACTGGGATCATTCGGAGTTGCCATTGGACGCATCAATAAATCTGGTTCTGCGTACTCGACATTGGGGTCCTGCTTTAGCCGCTCAACTATTTTTTTCAGTTCCGCCTTGCTTTTGCGGCCCTCTAGGCGCATGACCTGGGCTCCTGAGGCCATACGGCGCTTGTGGCGTAACTTGTGGCCGGCTCGCTGAGAGGCCTTATCAATAGTGTCTTGTGCAAGCTTGGCACCATGACCAATTTTTGAGCTTTTCTTGTACTTGATGATGATGCCGTCAGTCAGGCCGGTCTCATTCGCATGAGCCGCGAAAGGGGTAGCACACGCAAGCGAAACTGCCGTTGCGATTGCTGTTTTTTGCATCAGGGCTTTTATTGATGAGCGCATTATTATTGTTTTCTCCACAACTTTTGGAATTATCCGCACTGGCTACTTTGTCAGTACGTTTTTCATTGTTGGCTCCAAGTGCGCTCGCTAGCCTAATAAGTTTGACTGATCCCTGAGCGGGCGGCCTTAGCCTCAAGGCTCTGTGCATGTAAGACACAGAGTCCAGGAATTTCATTCTTCAATAAATACTCACCTGGGCATATTTTGTAACGAATTCGTAACGTTAGCCTTCAGGCTTTAATTGAATTTTGCTTATAAAATTATCTAATAAAGTTATTACTTGTTTGCCGGTTGAGGGTAACTTGGGCCCACTTCCCTTCGCTTGGGAAACCTGGGTATAGGGAGTGGCCCTAATATCAGTCTCCCGGGAATTTCGCTGTTTCATAATATTAAGCAATAGGAGATGGCGTTTTTTGTGGAGTCACTTTTCGCTTTCTCCTACACTCGGGACAAAACAATAACGAGCGAAAGAGCCAATGTCCGATACCCCCCAAAAGAAACTGTCCGCAGAAGACCAGGCCCGGGTCGATCAATACCTGCAAAGTGGTGTGAATCAGGTGGAGCGAAAGCCCTTCAGGCCCTGGTTATTGCTGCTGGTGGTTGTGGTTGTACTAACTCTCTTGTCACTGCTCAGTGTATTTATCGCACAGACCAAAGGTGTGGTTTGAGGGGCTGGATATGACGACTGAAAAAATATTCCAGCCCTTGAATTTTACCCACCTTGACGATGATGAGATGTGCCGTCGTGCAGGTGAGTTCTTCCGACTGATGCGCCGGCGCCGCTCGGTGCGGGACTTCTCTGCAAGGCCCGTACCTCGTGAAGTTATCGAGGATGCCGTGCGCGCTGCGGGCAGTGCTCCCAGCGGGGCTAATATGCAGCCTTGGCATTTTGTCGTAGTTGAAAGTGCGGAGGTCAAACGCCGCATTCGCCAGGCAGCAGAGGAGGAAGAGCGTGAGTTTTACCAGCGGCGTGCCTCTGAAGAGTGGCTCAATGCCTTGGAACCACTGGGTACGGATGCGCACAAACCTTTCCTGGAAACCGCCCCTTACCTGATCGCAATTTTCCTGAAGAAATTTTCCAGTGCGGAAAATGGTGAGCGATTAAAAAATTATTACACTGCAGAATCAGTGGGTATTGCTACTGGCATGTTGATTGCTGCTTTGCATAATGCCGGTGTGGCGACTCTTACCCACACCCCCAGCCCGATGAAATTTCTCAATGAAATTCTCGGTCGCCCGGTTGAGGAAAAGCCCTATATGATTTTGGTGGCCGGGCTGCCGGCGGAGGGCGCCCAGGTGCCGGCGATTGCCAGAAAATCCCTGGATGAAATCTCTGATTTTATTTGAGTTATGGCTAAAGCAAGCGTAGGGCTCAGTAAAAAATAGGTACACTGGCAGAATTTGAGCTTGGGGTCCTATGCCAAAAATACTGATCGTTGAAGATGAAGGCGCTATTGCCGATACCCTGGTCTATGCCCTGCAGACCGAGGGGTTTACCACTCGCTGGGTGGGGGTGGCCGGCGAGGCGCTGGTACTGCTTGAGAATGAGCCTTTCGACCTGGTGATCCTGGATGTGGGACTGCCGGATATCAGTGGCTTCGAAGCCTGTAAGCAGTTGCGTCGTTTCTCCGAAGTGCCGGTGATATTCCTCACTGCCCGCAATGCAGAAATAGACCGGGTAGTGGGGCTCGAGATCGGTGCTGATGACTATGTGGTGAAACCTTTCAGTCCGCGCGAAGTGGTGGCGCGGGTAAAGGCCATCCTTAAACGCATGACATCGGGCCCTGATAAGTCACAAAAAATAGAGCTGAAAGGGCCTTTCCGCATAGAGCAGGGGAGTTACCAGATTCATTTCCGCGAGCAGTTATTACCTCTGACGCTCAATGAATATCGCCTGCTGGAAACCCTGTTAACCCAGCCGGGACGAGTGTTTTCCCGTGCACAATTACTCGATGCACTGGGGGTGGCACTGGAGGCGGGTTATGAGCGTAATATCGATAGTCACATCAAAGGGCTGAGAGCCAAATTGCGAATGATTGCACCTGATGCCAAGCCAATACAGACCCACCGGGGCTTGGGGTATAGCTGCTGCCTGGAATCCTAAAATGTCATTGGGCATTCGTATTTTCGCTGTCTATTTCCTGTTTGTTGGCTTGGCCAGCTGGTTTGTATTGAATACGGTGATGGAGGAGATCCGTCCCGGGGTACGCCAATCCACCGAGGAAACCCTGGTAGATACTGCCAACTTGCTGGCGGAAATCCTGCGTGATGATGTCAGGAGCGGTAATCTGGCTCAGAGCCAACTACCTGAGTTGCTGGAAGCTTATGGTCGGCGTCAGCCACAGGCAAATATCTGGGGACTGACCAAGAGCCAGGTGAATCACCGAATTTATGTCACCGATGCTTTCGGCCGAGTTTTATTGGATTCCAGCGGTCGGGCGGTCGGCCAGGACTATTCTCGTTGGAATGATGTCTACCTAACCCTGCGTGGCGATTACGGTGCGCGCTCTACGCGCGAAGATCCTGACAACCCGGATTCCTCGGTGATGTATGTGGCGGCGCCCATACTCGACCGGGAAGAAATTATCGGTGTGGTCTCCGTGGCCAAGCCCAATCAAACCCTACAGCCTTATATTGATCGGTCGCAACGGCGTTTGATGTGGCTGGGGGTGGGATTGGTCGTACTGGGATTATTGGTCGGCGCCCTGTTGTCCTGGTGGCTGGGCCGCTCACTGGGAAAACTGACCCAGTATGCCCAGGCTGTGAGTGCGGGGCAACGAGTCGAGCCACCGAAAATGTCTGATGGTGAGCTGGGGCAGCTGGCACTGGCCCTGGAACAGATGCGCTCTGAGTTGGAAGGCAAGAATTATGTTGAGCGCTATGTGCATACTCTGACCCACGAATTGAAAAGTCCGCTGGCGGCCATTCGCGGTGCTGCTGAACTGCTCGATAGTGAGATGCCCGCGGATCAGCGCCGGCGTTTCATAAGCAATATTCAACAGGAGACCTCTCGTTTACAGCAGTTGAGCGAACGATTGTTGCACTTGGCCCAGGTAGAGCAGCGTCAGGGGCTGGAGGAGAGGGAGGCCATTCCACTGGCACACTTGCTGGAAGAGCTGTTGCAGGCCCGACAGGCGCGTATTACCGCTGGCGGTTTTAGTGTGGAGTGGGCAGTGGAAGATACTCTGAGATTGTATGGCGAGCGTTTCTTATTGAACCAGGCCCTGGCCAATTTGCTCGACAACGCATTGGATTTCACTCCACAAGGTGGCCTGCTTCGCATTGGCGCCGGGCGGTGTGAGGGATGGATAGAAATCTGCCTATACAACCAGGCTGAAGCTATTCCCGAGTATGCCCTGGCGCGCCTGACGGAGCGTTTCTACTCACTGCCTCGTCCCAGTGGTGGACGTAAAAGTACTGGTCTGGGACTCAACTTTGTAAAGGAAGTGGCCGAACTGCACGGTGGTGAATTGACTATCGCCAATGTGGAGAGAGGTGTTGAGGTGCGCCTGACTTTGCCAGCTGATTAAGTTGAAGGCCAAAGTTCACATAATCTCCACAAAATCTCCTTTTAGACCCCATCGGCATCCCACCCGGGCCGCTCAGACTCAGCAGATCGAAATTCGACACTGAGGTCTGAACCATGAACCGAACCCTGGCATTTAAATTGGGCGCGATCGCCTTTTTGGTGTTATTGCTGTTGATACCGCTGACTATGATTGGCGGTTTGATCGATGAGCGGCAGCGATACCAGGGAGAAGTACTTCGGGATATTGCCCGAAGTTCCAGTTACAGCCAGAAAATCGTTGGGCCTATTCTGATAATGCCCTATACCAGAACAGTGCAGCACCTGAAGATAAACGACCAAACTGGCGAACGTTATCAGGAACAGCGTGAAACCAGTGGGCGGCTGTATTTTCTGCCGGAGCGATTTATTTTTGATGCCGAACTGGGCACCGAGCGCCGCGCCCGGGGTATTTATGAGGCGCTTCTTTACCATAGTGATAGCAAGGTGAGTGGGGTGTTTCGGTTGCCACAGAAGTTGGGTTTGGGTGAAAAACTGGATCAATATCGCTTTGATGCACCCTTCCTCTCCGTTGGTATCAGTGATATTCGAGGTATTCGTAAAGACCTGAAATTGCGTTTGAATAACGAAAGTCTGGAGTTCGCGCCCGGCAGTGGTACCTCTATGCTTGGCGCGGGTGTTCATGCGCAACTGCCCATGATAAATCCAGAGGGTGGTCAGGACCTGGAATTTGCCTTTGATCTGAACTTGCAGGGTACCGAGCATTTGCAGTTGGTGCCGGTAGGTCGCGATAGCCGGGTGATGCTGGCTGCTGACTGGCCCCACCCCAGCTTTATCGGCGAGTACCTACCGAGTCGCCGAGAGATCACCGATCGCGGTTTCACTGCCGAGTGGCAGACCAGTTTCTTTGCGACCAACCTGGAAGAGGTGTTGCAGCAGTGTGGGAAAGATAGCGAGTGTGCAAATTTACTCGGGCGCAGCTTTGGCGTCAGCTTTCTTGACCCTGTGGATCAGTACCTGAAGACTGATCGGGCGATTAAATATGCACTGCTATTCCTCACTTTGACCTTTGCCACTTTCTTCCTGTTTGAAGTACTCAAGCGACTGTCCGTGCATCCGGTGCAATACGCACTGGTGGGTTTGGCGCTGGCGTTGTTTTACCTATTGTTGTTATCGCTGTCGGAGCATATTGCTTTTGCCAAGGCCTATGCAGTTTCTGCAGCAGCCTGTGTCGGCCTGATTGGTTTCTATACCAGTTCTGTGTTGCGAAGCTGGCGTCGGGGTTTGGGTTTTGCCGCTCTGCTGGCAGCGCTTTACGGACTCCTGTATGGATTGCTCAGTGCTGAGGATTACGCCCTGCTGATGGGGTCACTGCTGGTATTCGCGGTACTTAGCTGCACTATGGTGTTGACCAGAAAACTTGACTGGTACAGCGTGGGACGTTCCCCTCACGAAGATAACTAAATTACCCGCAGCGGCGCCAAAGGCGTCGCTATGCCGTCAGCTTAGTCCGAGTTCGAGAATAGTGTCCCACTCACTTGCTTTTACAGGCTGTATCGACAACCGCCCCTGCTTAACCAGTACCATCTCCTCAAGTTCAGGGGTCTTCTTGATTTCGGCCAGTGGAACAGGTCGTGCAAACTCACTGCGCCAGGTTACATCGACACAGTACCAGCGAGGCTTGCTGGGGCTGGCCTTGGGATCGAAGTATTTGCTCTCAGGGTCGAATTGGGCCGGGTCTGGATAGGCGGCCCTGACCACTTCGGCGGTACCCACCACCGCTGGCACCTTGCAGGCACTGTGATAGAACAATACTCCATCGCCCACTGAGACCTGATCGCGCAGGAAGTTGCGCGCCTGAAAGTTGCGGACTCCATCCCAGCGTCCGCTGCCAGTGTTTTCGGCGGCGAGGTCCTGCAGGCTGTATTCGTCCGGTTCGGATTTGAATAACCAGTATGTCATGCGGCAGTTTGTCCCTGTGCTGCGCCGGTTGGTGTTTCGCCGGCGATCGACCCCATTTAGTATGAAGCCATACAAAAGTGTCAAATCGACGCCATATTTTGATGTCTTCAGCGGGAGATTATGGGAAATAAAGCATTTCAGTGGCTTTCACAGCGCCTTTCGAGCCATAAGTCCCAATACTGGGCCCTGCAGCTCAGCGGTTGGGCCGGCTACACCCTAATGACTTTTATCAGTAGTTTTTTCTGGGTGAAAGACCACTGGGTCCATTCGGGCTATATCGCCATGGCCACCACTGCCGGGATTTTGCTCAGCGGTTCCATGCGCTATGGCTTCCAGCGCCTGTGGAACAAGCCCCCGGCAACCCGTTTCCTGGGGTCACTGCTCTTGGTAGTGCTGGTAGCCGCGCTCTGGGCAGCCATCAAGTTCGGAGGTTTTCTGTGGTTGTACGGTAAAGTGAGCGATGAAAACCCGGTTTGGCAAGCCACCTACTGGTTTTCCTATTCATTTATGATTCTCACCACCTGGGCGGCACTGTATTACGGCATTAAGTATTATCAAACCTCGCAGACCCAGCAGGCGAAGGCCCTGCGTGCTGAATCTATGGCGCACCAAGCCCAGCTGAAAATGTTGCGCTACCAGTTAAATCCCCACTTCCTGTTTAACACTCTCAATGCCATTTCCACACTGATCCTGGATAACGATGGGCGCACCGCCAACAATATGGTAATGCGTTTGTCACAGTTCCTGCGCCACTCCCTGGACAACGACCCCATGCAAAAGGTCACCCTGGCCAAGGAGGTGGAGGCACTGATGCTCTACCTGGATATTGAGAAAGTGCGCTTTGCCGATCGTCTCGGTGTGCGCCTGGATTTACAGGGAGAGTCGCCTCAGGCGCTGGTGCCCAGCCTGTTGCTGCAGCCTCTGGTGGAAAATGCGATTAAATACGGCATTTCCCAGTTGGAGTGGGGCGGGGAAATCGGTATCAAAGCGCGGGTCTTTGCTGGAGAGCTTCTGTTGGAAGTCACAGACAATGGTCCAGGCATGTCGGAAAAGGAGTTGCGCCTGATTGGCAAGGGCTATGGTGTTGGCATTCGCAATACCTGCGAGCGCCTGCGCGCATTGTATGGCGAGGATCAGAGAGTGCGTTTCCGCAATCGCCCGGAGGGCGGCCTGTCGGTAAACATTCGCATTCCCTATGAACAGGAATAACGAGATGAGTGCAGTTGAAAACCTGACCGCAATTATTGTCGATGACGAACCCCTGGCCCGCCGTGGCCTGCGGCTGCGCTTGGAGCAGATGCCTGGTGTAAAAGTGGTCGCAGAGAGTGGTAATGGCCGAGATGCCCTGGAAAAAATTCTCGAATTCGGGCCCGATGTGGCTTTTGTGGATATCCAGATGCCGGGTATCAATGGCCTGCAGCTTGTGCAACAGATTCCTTTAGAGAAGTTGCCGCAAGTGGTGTTTGTCACTGCTTACGATCAGTACGCTGTAGAGGCGTTTGAAGTTAATGCAGTGGACTATGTGTTAAAGCCCATTGAAGAGGAGCGTTTAGCGTTGGCGCTGGCGCGCGCTCGCGAGAAAATGTCCACTGCAGATATTGCCATCCAGCGTGAGCAATTGCTGGAGGCTGTGGCGGATTTAACCAAGGAGTCTCCGGAGGCCTTAGAGCAAAAGCTGGTGAGTGGCCAGTTTGCCGGTAGTGCCTATCCAGACAAAATTGCAGTTAAGGATTCGGGGAAAATCACCCTGGTCCCAGCGCGTGAGATTGACTGGATTGATGCTGCCGGGGATTACATGTGTGTACACGCTCAGGGTGAAACCCATGTCATGCGTATCACTATGAAAGAATTGGAGCAACAACTGGACCCTAAACTATTTCAGCGTATCCACCGCTCCACAATTGTGAATTTGAGCCGCGTGCGCGAAATTAGAGCGCATATAAATGGGGAATACCATTTGGTTTTGGATAATGGTGAGTGCCTGAAAATGAGCCGCAGCTACAAGAGCAAAGTGCAGCACTTCCTTTAACTTTCCTGTGGGCCACATCATTGGAAAATATCGGATGTGGCCTGATCGATAATTCCCGGCACTTGATCGCAAGTCTCTTGTTTGCCGTTTTTATTGCATTAGCCTTCACACTGGTTGGTCCGGCAAGCTCTTTCCGGATGAATTACGCGGTATAGGACAGTGCAGCAATAGTGTGAGCCCAAAAGCATGAAGTCTGTGTAAAAAGCTGCATGGTTTTTTCGGAAATCAGTAAACAGGGGCGGGAAGCTCCGTCTTATTCTGTATTTATAACTAAAAAACAAGGGCCTATGGAATGGCGCTGACGAGAGTCGCTTTGAAAAATCCCGCCGCAGCCGGCGTGGCTGTGGTATTGGCTGTATTACTGGGAGCTTTTCTTGCCAGTCGCCTGCCGGTACAGCTTTTCCCCGATATAGAAAACCCCCGTATTGCCATCCAAGCTGGCTGGCGTGCCGCCGCGCCGAAAGAGGTAGAGGCGGAAATAGTCGAGCCTATCGAATCGGTACTGCAGGGCCTCACTGGCCTGGAAACCATGGAGGTGAATGCAGGTCGAGGCGGCGCTTGGGTGAACCTGGAATTCACCATGGGCACCGATATGGATAAGGTGCTGATCGATGTGATCAGTCGTATGAGCAGCCTGCCGCCACTGCCGCGGGATGCGGAGCCGCCGAGGGTTATGCTTGGAGGATGGGGCGGCGATGCCACCGCTCTCACCTATTTCTTTTTGCAAAAACTGCCTGGTAACGCCAATCACCTCGATGACTATGCAGGTCTGATTGAGGATGTACTGCGGCCGGAGCTGGAGTCTGTACCGGGTGTTTCCAGTGTGGAAGCTCAGTCCGGTCGCGCCGCACAGGAGGAGCTGCAAGTCATTTTTGACCCCTGGAAAGCGGCTGAGCTGGGCATTCAGTTGCCGGCGATCAGCCGTCAGCTGGCCTCGGCGCGGGACGTCTCTGGTGGATTTACCGATGTGGGGCGTCGCCGCTACACATTGCGTTTTGTCGGTGAATATGAGCCGGCCGATTTATCTGAGCTGGTGCTGGAGTGGCGCGATGGCCAACCGGTGCGACTCGGCGATATTGCCGAGGTGCGGGTTGGACCGTCTGAGTCCCGTGGGGTTACAACGCAGAACGGCAATCCTGCGGTATCTATGCGCATTAACCGCACCAACGACGCAAATATGCTTGCCACACTGGAGCTGGTAAAGCGGAAAGTTGCGGAGCTGAACGAAACCAAACTGAAAAACGAACAGCTGGTGCTGGTGCAGTCCTTCGATGCCTCGGTGTTTGTTTACCGCGCCCTGAATTTGCTCGGCGGCAATCTGATACTGGGTATACTGCTGGCGGTAGGGGTGCTTTGGTGGTTTTTGCGGCGTATGCGTGCCACCCTGATTGTTGCGGCGGCGATCCCTATTTCCCTGCTCTCGACCTTTGTAGTGCTGTCCGCTGCCGGACGCAGTGTGAATGTCATCTCCCTCGCCGGCCTCGCCTTTGCCACAGGTATGGTGCTCGATGCCGCGATTGTGGTGCTGGAAAATATTGTGCGTCTACGGGAAAAAGGCCTCGGCCCCGAGGAGTCATCAGAGCAGGGAGCCGGGCAGGTTTGGGGAGCACTGTTGGCGAGCACAGCAACAACTGTGGCGATCTTCCTGCCGGTATTTTTCCTCAATAGTGTCGAAGGGCAGGTATTTGGGGACCTGGCTCTGACTATTGCCGTGGCAGTGGTGTTTTCCCTACTGGCCGCTGTGGCAATAGTGCCATTGGCGGCGAAGCTTTGGCTGCCCCCTATTTCCAGCGAGGATCGCCTGGCGCGCGTTTGGGGAAAAATCACTTCCCAGGTAATGGCACTAACCAGCACTCGCGCTCGTCGCTGGCAGGTCATAGGTGGCTTCCTGTTGGTACCTGTTGCCGCGACATATTTTCTTTTACCAAACCTCGATTATTTACCCCCGGTAAAAAGGGATGCGGTGGATGTGTGGATGAATTTCCCTTCGTCCACCAACACCAAAACAATCGAAAAGGAAATCGTCAATGAGCTGGACCGGCGCATGGCACCTTATATGAGTGGTGAGCGGGAGCCGGCCCTGAAGAACTATTACATTATTTCCTGGCCCAATGGCGGCACCATGGGTGTGCGCGTTAAGGATATGGACCAGGCCAAGGAGATGGAGCGGCTGCTGCGTGAGGAAATCCTGGTGGATATTCCCGATTTTCAGGGATTTGCTGCCCGCGGCAATCTGTTTGGCCAATTCGGTGGAGATCGCCGGATAGCTTTGCACTTACAGTCGCGCGATGCCGATGGCCTGATGCGTGCCGCCGCCCGTGGTGTGGAAGTCATGGAAGAGGTGATGCCGGGCACACCGGTGCAGACCAATCCGGGGCTTTCTTTATCGGAACCTGAGCTAACTGTGCGCCCGAACGACCGTGCAATGCTGGAGCAGGGCTGGAACCGCCAGGATATGGGCAGCTTGATTCGCACCCTGGGTAATGGTCTCTATGTGGGCGAATATTTTGACGGGGAAAAACGTCTGGATGTGATTTTCAAGGCACAGCCCTGGAGCACCCCGGAGCAGTTGCAGAATACCCCGCTGGTCACGCCCCGCGGTGAGGTAGTGCCGCTCAACCAGCTTGCCAATGTTGAGCGCACTGTGGGTCCGGGCAACCTGCGCAGGGTGGATGGTCGCCGCACTATTACATTGAATATTGTGCCGCCTGATGATGTGTCCCTGGAGGAAGTTCGCGCGCAGCTGGAGGCGGAAGTGCTGCCGCAAATCCGCGAGGCTCTGCCAGATGATGGCAGTATTCTGGTGGGTGGTAATGCCAGTGATCTGGATAAGGCCCTGGTATCCCTGTCACAGAATTTTGTTTTGGCGTTGTTGATTCTATTCCTGTTGATGAGTGCCTTATTCCGCTCCTTGCGTGATGCTGGGCTGGTTTTGCTCACCGTGCCACTTGCCACGGTGGGTGGAGTGTTGGCTCTACAATTCCTGAATTTAATTGGCTTCCAGCCTCTCGATCTTCTCACCATGATTGGCTTCGTTATTTTGCTGGGCCTGGTAGTGAACAATGCCATTCTGCTGGTGCACCAGACCCGTGCTGCGGAAGATGCCGGCGCTAGCCGGGTAGAGGCAGTAGAGCAGGCATTGCGCCTGCGTCTGCGCCCGATCTTTATGAGTACCCTGACCAGTGTGTTTGGTATGTTACCCCTGCTGGTCGCGCCGGGTGAGGGCAGTGTGATCTATCGCGGGCTGGCTGCGGTGATCGTCGGCGGCATGGCAGTCAGTACCCTATTTACCTTGATATTGTTGCCGGCGCTGCTGCAGACCGGGCGTGTGCCACTACCGCAATTTACCCGCCTGCGCCAAAGATTGGCTGTGAGGAGTTCCCAATGAGAAAGTTTTTAGCCGGGGCCGCCTTGTCCCTGCTCATCGCCGAGCCGGTTTTGGCTCAGGGCGGGGCAGTGGCAGTCACTGTCGATAGGGCGCAAACCCGTGAAGTGGTGCCGAGCCAATGGTCTGCCGGGGAGGTGGTGAGTCGTCGCGATATCCTGATTTCCTCTGAATTGGATGGCGTGCTGGAATTTGTCGCCGAGCCGGGCAGCCTGGTGAAAAAAGGCCAGCGCCTGGCACAGCTGGATGCTACGCACTGGCGCCTTCAGTTACGTAACAGCGAGAGCCGGATAGCGCAATTGCAGGCACGCCTCACTTATATGGATGCCCAGCTGCAGCGGTTGAGCAAGCTGGCGGAAACCAATAGTACTTCGCGCTCGGCGCTGGAGGAACAGCACGCCGAGCGCGAGGCAATGGCCCAGGATCTGCTGGCTGCGCAAATTGAAAGAGACAGGCGAGCTTACGAACTCTCCAAAACCAAAATTGATGCGCCTTTTGATACTTTGGTGGCGAGCCGTGAATTACAGGCAGGGGAGTATGTGCGCACTGGTTCCGAGTTATTGCGCGCCCTGGATATGTCGCAACTCGAAGTGGAAGCGGATATCCCGCTAGCCGCTCTGCCGTTGATCGCTGCTGGCGATACCATAGCCGTGCGCAGTGATGCGGTATCTCGCTCTGAAGGAGAGCGCACCAGCGACCAGGTTTTCACTGGCCAGGTGCGCCAGTTTGTACCCGTGGCCAGTGATAATTCGCGGCGGGTGAAGCTGATGGTGAAGTTACCGCAGAGCGCACCACAACAGTGGGACTGGATTGTAGGAATGCCGGTCCAGGTCGCTGTGCCCCTGGCCGAAGCCCGCGCGACTATGGTGGTGCCGCGGGACGCTCTGGTTCTGCGTAATGGTGACACCTTTGTATTCCGCGTGGGCGATGAGGATAAAGCGGAGCGCTTGTCGGTCCGTATTGGTAGCGGTGATGGAGAGTGGATAGCCGTTTATGGTGACCTCGATAGTGGTGACCGGGTGATTGTTCGCGGTGCTGAGCGCCTGCAGCCGGGGCAGGAAGTGAAGATACTCTCAGAGGTGGTACGTGATGAGGATGGTACCAATATTGAGGGGGATAGCTGACCAGTTTTACGGTCACAGTTTTATTTAAATAAATTGGGGAACAGTGTTCTCTGACAATACACTTCTGCGACACTTAATTGCTCGTCGAGGTGTCTCATGCGTTTCCTGTTTGCGCTGCTGTTAATGACTATTACCTCAGCACCCCTAGCGGAAACGCAGGCGGAGCGCCTGCCGGATGGGGCGCGCCTTGTTGAAGCCAATGATGAGATTTATTTCTACGTGGGTGGATACTTCTATCGCCAGGGGCCGGATGGGTATACCCGAGTGGAACCGCCTCTGGGAGCTAGGGTGCCGGAAGTACCTACGGGTACTTCATTTTTCCTAAATGGAAAGGACTACCGGCGGGCGGGCAATGGCACCTTTTTTGAGTTTGACCCGCAGGACAACCAATTTGTCGTAGTCACACCGCCAGCTAACTGGCGCAATTACAATCGCAATCCCCTCGCACGCCAGGTGGAAATCTATCAGCGAGCCTACCCACCCAAGTATGAATCTCCCCGGCGTGTTAGTCAGCTGCGCAGTTTGCGCAGTTCGGATCGTAACATCGGCCGCAGGGAACTGTTTTGTAAGGCCAGGGCCGCCAATCTTGTGAGAAGTGTGCACCAGCCCGGCAGGGTGTCAGTGATCAGCTCGCGCGCCTATCGCAGGCAGTACCTCAATTGTATGCGTAAGTATGGTCGTAGACGTTATTGATACCGCTTTGAGCTGTCTGTCCCGGGAGCCTGGTCGCTCTCGACTACACTGAAATATATGCCCTCGAGGGGGCATATTTTCTTCCTCGCGATTGTTTCTCCACGGACAGATGTAATCTATGGCGGGCGCTGGCGGTTTCTCCCTCCTTCGAAAGAATTTCACTGAATGCCCGCAGCTTCGCCTGCTTTCTCTCTTTACTCTCCTCATTGTTGTCGCGCTATTCTCTCTGCCCGCAAGTGCACAACTGCCTGGATCGAAGCCGAAGGAATTTAAACCGGAAATTCCCGACTTTGCTGAACCTTCCGCGGATTGGTGGACGGGATGGAGCAATGCCTCACCGGAGCAGCGACGCGAGTGGTTGGACGCATTGCAAACTGCTTGGTCTGAGTGGGAAGGAGAGTTACCGGAAGACGACGAAGCACTACAAAAAGGCGCGAAGAAAATTTCCCAGAGCCTGGATGGGATAGAGATAACCTGGAAGAAGCGTCAGGAATATTTAAAAGTAGAACTGATGCCGGAGGTGAAATTCCCGGAAAATCCGACAGTACTCGACTGGGCCAGAGCGGACTCGGCAATCAGTCGTGGGCGGCGACGTTTGAGTGGGGTACAGCTGGAGGCGCGGCAGCTGCGGGATACCCGCTCCCAGTCCCTGTCGCAGTTGCGCAGGCAGGTGATTGTACTGCGCGATGCCAAAGGCAAGGAGGAAGATGAAGCGGCTCAAGCACTGCTGCTGGCCCAGATTAATCACCTCAATATTATTGAGCAGCTGGCGACAGTGAATGATTTCCTCGGTACTTGGCAGGAGAAAATTGAACTGGCTGAAAGCAAGCTGCGACGCATGCTCGACGATCTGCAATTCAGCGAAAAAGATGCCAAGGAACTCGAAAAAGCTATTGCTGATACAGATAAGAAAATTGAGCGTATAGCCGCAACCCGTACCAGTATACAGAGTACCACCGAGCCCTCCACCGACCCCGATACCAATATGAAAAAAGATCTCACCCTGATGCAACTTGAGGTGGATCTGCTGGAGGAGCACCTCGGCAAGCGCAAGAGCGAATTGCTGCAGTCTATTAACACCGTACTGGACCCGGCGGCAGAGGAGCGCCCGTTAATTGTCAGCAGGGAACTCTTGGAGAATGCAAATACAGTGATTGATGCTACGTCGCGGGAACTCGCTATCCGTCAACGCCAAGTGGTGGCCTGGCGGGGCGAAGATGAGAGCGAGGACCTCAGTCGCTGGTGGAATTATTTTGAACGGATCGGCAGTGGTTTGGCTCGGGCCAACGACCTGGAACAGGATATCCAGCGCTATGAAAAAGCACAGCTGGAAGTTTACCGCGAGCGCCAGGGTTGGTGGGCCACAGTGCGTGAGCGTGTCTCTCTGGCTGCCCGCCAGGTATACAAGCGCTGGCGCACTTTGGCTGATTACCAGTTATTTACCATCGCACAAAACCCGATTACCCTGCGCCTGATTGCCAAGATGATATTTGTCTTGGTGTGTGCCTGGCTCCTGTCGGTGCTGACCAGGGCTTTCTTGCGCCGCCTGGTGCGCAGGGAGCATGCCAGCGAATCCTCCATGTATAACCTGAGCAGGGTGTTGCACTACACCTTTGTTGCAGTCGCCCTTGTTATTGTATTGAGTATGCTTGGGCTGGATACATCCAAGCTAGCGCTGGTGGCTGGTGCGCTCTCCGTAGGTATTGGTTTTGGTTTGCAAGCCATTTTCTCCAATTTTATTTCCGGGCTTATTTTGTTGTTCGAACGGCCCTTGAAGGTGGGGGATTTGGTGGAGCTGGAGTCTGGTGTCTTTGGTCGGATTCGCGACATCAACGTGCGTTCTACCCGTATTACCACTCGGGACAATGTGGATATCCTGGTGCCTAACACCGAATTTGTTGCCGGTCGTGTAATCAACCATACCCTGGATGATCCGGTGCGGCGTATCCATGTGCCTTTTGGTGTTTCTTATTCCTCAGATCCAGACCTGGTACGTGAAGCAGCGCTGGAGGCCGCTGACCGGGTCAATATCACCCACACCGACTGGAAACGCAAAACCGAGGTTTGGTTGATGGAGTTCGGTGATAACTCGCTGAACTTCAAGCTGGTCGTGTGGGTAAACAGCAATATGGTCACTTCTTTGGGGGACTCATACGCGCTTTATAACCTGGAGTTGTTGAGAGAGTTTCGCGAGAAGGGGATCGAGGTGCCTTTTCCACAGCGGGACCTACACCTGCGCAGCTGGGATGTACCGGCCATTATTGGCCGAGCGGCTCGGAAATAGCCCAATAGCACCGCGGCGGGTATTCAGCCTCGGCGAATATGCGTAGTATTTTCCCTGCGGCCGATGTGACAATCGGCCCCGTCCAATTCACTTTGTATTGCTGCGTTTTGCTACCGGGCGCTCGAGCAATAGTAACAAGGAAACGCCCGTGCTGATCATCCCTATCGAGAATAAGCCGGACTGGCGTCGCCCGCCGTTGATGTGCTTTGCGTTGATACTCGCAAATTTACTGGTATTTATGTTTTACCAAGGCGGTGATGAAGCTCGTTGGCTGGAGGCTGAAGATTACTATTTTGCCAGTGATCTTCCGGATCTGGAGGAGCAGCGTTTTCTGATGTATGTCGATGAAATGCATCCCGAATGGCGCCTACAGATGGATGCGGAAGGCGAGGAGTTTGTCTACCGGGAGCTGCTGTGGAATCCGGAGTTTCACCACTGGCTGTTACCTAAATTAGAGCTGGAAGGGCAAACCCTGTGGCTGCAGCAGCGCGAGCACTTTGCCGGGTTACGTGATCGTATCAGCAGTATGGCCTTGGGCCTAACACCGGCGGAGCCGAGTATTGGAGGCATGTTTGGGCATATGTTCCTGCACGGAAGTTGGGATCATCTTATCGGCAATATGATTTTCCTGCTGCTATTTGGTTTGTCGGTAGAGCTGGCGCTTGGCGGGCTCTGGTTTATCACACTCTATTTGCTTGGGGGCCTGGCCGCTGCTGGCTTACATATGCTGGTGGAGGCTGGTAGCTATGTGCCAATGGTCGGTGCTTCTGGAGCCGTGTCGGCGATTATGGGAATGTTTGTCGCTATCTACGGAGTGCGGCGCCTGCGTTTTTTCTACACTGTTGGCTTTATGTTTGGCGAATTCAGTGCCCCGGCACTAATGGTATTGCCCTTGTGGCTCGGCAAGGAAATTTTCGGCTATCTCTACGGAGATGCCGGTATTGCTTACTGGGCTCATACCGGTGGCCTTTTGGCCGGTTTTGCCTTGGCGCTAATGTTGATTTACTGGCGTCCGCCAGTTCGGGTTATGCCAGAAGAAGAGGAAGAACTGCCGTCGCCACAAAAAAGTGCTCTCACTCGTATCGATCGCTTTCAGGAGGAGGGTAAATTGTTGGAGGCCGCCGACGCTGCGGCCGCTGCGGTGCGGCAGTACCCGGATTTTTTGCCGCTCATCCTGCGCTATATAGAACTGACCGCTGTTTCCCCGGATAGTGAGGCCTACCACCGCGCCAACCTGGCACTATTTTCCCAGGCGGCCAATTCGCGGATTGATACTTATGTCCTGGCAGATGGATATCGCAGCTATTTGCAGGCTACTCAACAACCTCACGCATTGAGCTCTAAAGCGTGCCTGTTAATGGCACGCCGCGCTGCGGAAGCTAAAAACTGGCCGTGGTTGGAGGAGCTGCTTCAGAGACTAATTTCACAGGGGGTACAGCACCCATTAATACCCAAGCTCGGTTTGGCCCTGGTAAATTATTACCGGCGTATGGGAGAGGAAGGCAGTGCGCGGAAAATGAAAGAATTAACCCAGGCAGTGGAGATACAGGGGCAGTCCTAGTAGCGACCTTTTAAATTTGGTAGGGAGAGCACAATTTTTAGGTCACCAGTAAAAGATTGGATAGGTTAAGGAAAAGCATGAGTAAAAATATTCTTAAGAATGAAGAAATTCTGGAAATGGAAGGCGAAAAGAAGGTGCACTTCCTCAATCCAAATGCCGTGCGCCGCAATAAATCTTTCGGAGATATGACCGGAATTACCGGTTTTGGATTTCATGTTATTGAAATAGAACCGGGTTATGAGTCTACGGAATTTCACTGCCATCAATTCGAGGATGAGTGTGTTTATATCCTGCAAGGTCAGGCGCAAGTTCAAATTGGTGAGAAGGTATACGGGGTATCGGAAGGGGATTTTATTGGTTATCCGGCTGGTGGACTGCCACATGCAATGAAAAATACCGGCACTGAGACCTTGCGCTGTATTGTAGTGGGCCAGCGCCTGGATCATGATGTGGCCGACTACCCCAATAAAAGTAAGAGGATTTACCGCAATAAAGGGCTGCCCTGGGAGCTGGTAAATCACGATGATATCGAGAAACCCAGGTAAATTGACCGATTTCTTTCCTCATGACCGCCAAGATTCGTGTTTTCTATAATTCCGCCTGCCCAGTGTGCAATGCGGGTATTAGTGCTCAAAAGAAAAAGCTGACTACCTGTGAAGTAGCCTGGGAAGATGTACATCTGGATAATGCCAAGGTAGAAGAGCTCAATGTGGACCTAGAGTCTGTGCGTGAGCGTTTGCACGTGATTGATACACAAGGGAGGCTACAGGTTGGTTTCGAGGCGTTTATTACAATTTGGGAGAACTCCCCTGGCGAGCATTGGAAAGCAAAAGTGTCCAAGGTTCCAGGAGTGCGTTGGGGACTCAACAAAGCTTACAATGGATTTGCCCGCTGCCTATATCTGTGGAATAAGGCTTTAAAGCACTGGTGATCTCTTCTGTCAGATAGATCAGTTTGTGGTTTCTGCGTTACTCAAAACTTTCCACTGGCTGTGTGCTTGGTGAGTAGCAAATAAACAGCATCCAGTTGTGGATATTTTCCTTGTGAAGGCTATTTAGCATTTGTGCTACCAGTTGGTAACTGTGTTGTTGATAGAGCAATTGGAGCAGGGCGTGACAAATTCCCAGCTTTTTACACTAGAGTGGATTCCATGGCGAGATAAAGCTCGGTTGCTTTATTAGGCCTATTTAATATTGTGTGGAGAGAAGAAGACGGTAGTAATACTCTTTGAGAAATTTATCGTTGGGATAGTGGCGTAGTCGTCGAGTATTTTTGACGTACTGTTAGAATGTAAAAAGAACTGCAAAAAAATTGGCATAAAGGTTTCAAGAAAGGTGTTGTATGACAAAAGCTATGCGCGTTCAGTTGGTTGAAGGTAAGGCAGGTGATCCGTGGAGCGATTCTGCGCTTTTGAGTTTTACTGGTGGCGATGCTTTTATCCATATTGGCGCAAGCAATGGTGCCTCTTTGGTAGCTGCACAACGTGCAGCTCGCCGGCTGGATGGCATGGGAGTAACCGAAGTTGCCCTGAGTGGCGACGGCTGGGATATCGAAAGCCGCTGGGCCTTTTGGGCTGGTTATTTCAATCCCAAGGTAACCAAGACTATCCATTGGGGCTCAGAGGATGACGAAGAGATAAAAGAACTGGCTGCCCGCGAGAGTGCCGCACGTTGGGTACGCGAGATTACAAACGGCACACCGGATGATGTCTCTCCCCGTGTACTGGCAGAAAGTGCTGCTGAAATGTTGCAAAAACTCGCCCCTCAGGCCTTAAGCTACCGGATTGTTGCGGGAGATGATCTGCTGCGCGAGGGCTTTGTGGGTATCCATAACGTGGGCCGTGGTAGTGTGCGTGAACCGGTGATGCTTCAGGTGGACTACAACCCAACCGGAGAGGATACTGCGCCGGTAGATACCTGTTTGGTGGGCAAAGGCATTACTTTCGACTCCGGTGGCTACAGTATTAAACCGTCAAGTAACATGGCCACCATGAAGTCTGATATGGGTGGTGCCGCCATGGTCACTGGTGGCCTCGCTCTGGCTATTGCTCGCGGTTTGAACAAGCGGGTGAAGATGTACTTATGCTGTGCTGAAAATCTGGTATCCGGTCATGCTTTCAAGCTGGGCGATATCATTAAATACAAAAATGATGTCACTGTGGAAGTACTGAATACCGATGCCGAAGGGCGTCTGGTACTCGCCGATGGACTAATCGCGGCCTCTGAGGAGCAACCGCGCTGGCTGCTAGATGCTGCTACCCTGACGGGTGCTGCGAAAATGGCTGTGGGACGTGATTTTAATTCCGTATTCAGTTTTGAGGATGAAATGGCCCGAAAAGTCCTGGATGCTGCAGCTCAGGAAAACGAAAAAGCCTGGCGGTTACCTTTAGAAAATTTCCATCTGGAGCAGACTCCCTCCAGCTTTGCGGATATATCCAATATCGGTATTGATGGCAGTCCAGGCGCCTCCACCGCAGCGGCTTTCCTGGCTCGCTTTGTGCCCAATGAAGGCCGCAACTGGGTTCATATGGATTTATCCGGTTCCTACCAGCCAGCAGCTAATGATCTTTGGGCCACTGGTGCCAAGGGCCACGGCTTACGCACTATCGCGCGCTTTTTACAGGAAAATTGACTCTTATTACCGCACAAAACGATTACAGAGACAGTAGAAAAACGCGTCTATTATAAGGCGCGTTTTTCTATTTGGGACTGATGAAATTGGCACAGCTGGTGGTCCAGTGTTTTGTTGAATCCAGTGTGATTAATATCCAGTGGCTAGTTAACCAGCAACAAAGAATTTTGTAATACTATCCGCGCTCTGGTAAGAAAATAAAAGGGGAGATGTAAATGAGTACCTCTGGGGTAACAGAAACGAACTCGGTGAAGCAGATCCGTTGCGCCAACTGCCAGACTGAATTACTGGGGCCACACTGCTACTCCTGTGGCCAACCTATTAAGGGGATGGTTCGGCACTTTTCCTCTATAATAGGAGACCTTTTTGACACCCTGCTAGCATTAGACTCCCGTATCTGGAAAACCCTGCCACCCCTTCTTTTTAAGCCTGGCTTTCTAACCGCTGAATACTTTGCAGGTCGCAGGGTACGTTATGTCAGTCCTGTACGTCTGTTTATTTTTTTGTGCGTAACTACATTCTTTGTAGTGCGTATGAGTAGCGACTGGAGTATCAACTTCGGTGCTGATAGTAGTAGCTCGAAAGAGGCAGTTAATATTGCTGAAAAAAAAGTAAATGACGCCCTGGATACAGTGGAGCAGGCAAAGTTAGCTAATGCTAATAATCCAGAACTTTTAGCTGAGCTGAATAAAGTTCAACTAAATTTGACGGATGATACTGAGGCGTTGCAGGATGAGGTAGCCACTATTGAAAGTGGAACAAGTGAGCCGGAGAAATTAACGAAAGCTGAGGTTACCTCGGGGTTAAAACACGCAATTACCGAAGTAGATCGGGATTTTTTAGAAATTGATGGTTTACCGGAGGGGTTCACGAATTGGCTTGATAAAGAGGTTGCCAGGGCACAAGACAATATTGCACGAGTCTCCGATGACCCAAACCGCTTTAAAAAGGCGTTTCTGGGTTCTCTTCCCTCTACGTTACTTATTTTGGTGCCACTCTTTGCACTAATGCTTTGGGTAATTTATCTCTTTAAGCGCCGCCTCTATATGGAGCATCTGATAGTCGCTCTTCATAGTCATGCCTTTATTTGTTTTGTATTGTTGCTGGTGACTTTACTGGGAGATCTTCAAGATTGGCTAACTAACAACAGTTTGATTGATACTTTATGTAATTGGACCCTGGTAGCACTTATCTTATGGATACCTATTTACCTTCTGCTTATGCAAAAACGGATTTACCAGCAGGGTTGGATTATAACTCTGATGAAATATTGGGCATTGGGTATTTTGTATCCTGTATTGTTGATATTTGGTGCAACCCTGACAGCCCTATATACTCTTGCTGAACTTTAAATATTGAAAATAACGAATTGGCTTTCAACGTTAACGCTCCTTTATCATAGAACGATGATATAAAAAACAGAATACACTTATAAGAAAATAGTAATCCTGGGAAAATCTATTGCAGTACTTTCTGTGATTGCTTTGGAGTGACTGTTGCTAAGGGAATCATCAATTCGCCTGAGTTTGGGGTTATATTTTGCTCTAAAATTTGATGCTTTTGAAATTAGTATATAAAAAAATCAACAAATAAGATTAATTTAGCTTGTATTTCTATAATACGTTGTTTTCTATTCTTTTCCCCTAAGTATTTTTGTTGGGTGGGTAGGGTTAGTTGAAGTGAGTCTGTATGTGAGTAGTTTAGCGCCAGTAACTGTTTTTGGCTCGTTTAAAGAGTTGTACCGCTTATTTCGATCGAAGTAAATATCTTTAAATTATTTGTTTTTGAATTATAAGCAGGCTATCAGGAGCTATTCCACTAGAAATATATCCTTACAGTGCTTATACATGAATTGAAACTACGCCATTATTTTTCGATAGTACATAGAATTTTATAAATGCCTTCTTAAAATCGGTTTGCTCATCAAGTAATCCTGAAACTCTTACCAGTTATTGATTGAGCATATTTTTTGATATTAATATTTCTTAGGGAGGATGATATGTTGAGGCATTTATTAGCTCTTTTGGCTTTAGGATTAACTTGGTCCTTGGCAACTGTTAGTTATGCAGATCCAATCCAGGATCTGAGTATGCAGAACTACGAGGCGGGTTGGTATCCCAACTTTTGGCAGGGTCAAGGTCCTTTGACCTGTCGTAGAACCTGTTCGATCTGGGTGGGAGGTGTGCCAGAATCAGAAATGACTAAGGATATGACTGAGGAATTTGAGCGCACTAACGTTTGTAAAATTACGCGAGATCCGGAAATTATTGAAAAGCCGATTAATGATCCGCTTTCCCATTGGCTCTATGGAAATCAATTTGATGATAAAACCAACTGTTATGTCGGTACGCCTTTTGGAGTGAAAGAGGATGATCATTATATGTGCTTGTGTGTTTGCGACAAGCCGGACTTAGTGGTGAGTAAAATATATGATCCAGTTTGGGATGGCGGATCGGGCCAGTCGGTGATAACCGTGGATATCACCAATGTCGGCGCATCGGCTTCTATAGCCAGTTTTGCCCGATTGATAGACCCAGATACTCTGGCAAATGATGTTCAGGCTACGCCGGTTATTGCTCCGGGAGCAACTGTGACACTGGTTTTTACTTTGGGCTATTGGGTGTTTGATCCAGATGCGCATCTAGAAGTCACAGCCGACTATAAGGAAATGGTCGAAGAGTGTGATGAGACCAATAATACCTTGGTGTACAGTAAGCAAGGATAAGAATATTTAAATAAGCCTCCCCAGAACAGTGATTGGGGAGGCTGGGATCAGATTAATGAGTTAGCGGGCGAGGTAAACGTTAATTACTTGGCAATTTTGCTTATTGACTGTAGCAGTGGGGGAACCCCCTTCTTTCAATTTCTTGTCGAGCTTTTTTGGGACTATCAAATACATACGTGGATAGTTACGCACCAGATAGTCTTTCTTATTGGCGCTTTGCCAAGGGTATTCATAAGTAATAGCAGCTACGCCTCTAGCGAGCGCTATACCATCGGTGCAGGTATCTGGCGTTGCACTGGTTGCAAGCAGGGCTATAGCAATAGAAGAAAGGCTCATACTCGTTTGGCTACAGTTTGAGAAAAAATGGTACATCTCGACGAATAAGCCCGAGTATAGCGTAAGGTAGGAAATATCTATAGTACATGGCTCTAGATGCCTATCTATTTAGACGACGAAGTGATTGAAGCATGACTCAGGTGAAACTTAATCTATTTATGTGGCTAGAGGAAATTTCAGGTGCGTTTCAAGTTGGAATTTAATAGGGCTTATTTGTTGATGTATCATCTTTGGCATAATCCAAGTGAAGCCAATAAAACAAGTATCGCTCTCAGGTTGAGATTCAGATTATTTACTTTCTCGTAAGGCTTTTACATTCAACTTTAAAATTCTTAGGTGAAATAATCTATTTCATTAACGGCAGTAAATAATCGAACTGCCTAAAAGCAGTAGACTTCCATCTCTCCTTAAGACCACATCGTCATGAAAGCCACCATCAAAGCCAGTGAAGTATTTGATATTAAGGTTTTACGATCTTTATGAGTTAGGAGTATTAAATGTCTGTTTAGGCCGTATTTGTGTCTTTTCCGACTTGGATGAAGGTTTAAAATGCAGTCACGGAGGAGACGTTATGGCTAAGAGAATAGGTTTTTTTATTGCTAATGGGTTCCAAGCTTTAGACCTTTTTGGTCCCCTGGATGCATTTATGGAGGTAAATAGCTTTGTAAGTGAGGCTTATATTTGTAGCCTGATTGGCCTTGAGGCCGGCCATGTCAAAACCGCTTATGGTCAGTCTCTAACTGTAGACGGCGATATTTATCAGTTACCTCAGTTCGACTACTTGGTTATCTGTGGTGGAATTGGCATGCGGCAACTAGAGCTGAGCTCCAAGCAGCTCAATGCGCTAAGGTTAATTGCAAATAGTGCCAGTAGGGTTGTGAGTATTTGCACCGGTGCCTTTGTTTTGGCTAAGATCTTCCCCGAGCAGAGCCACAGAGTTACTACACACTGGCGTCATTGCCAGCAACTGGCTCGGCAGGCCATTAATTACCAGGTAGAACAAGATCCATTGTTTATTGAAAGTGGGGCGATTTGGTCCTCCGCTGGTGTTTTGTCCGGTGTCGATTTGGCCTTGGAGATTATTCGTCGGGATCATGGTAATACGATTGCAGCGAGTGTGGCGAAGGAGCTTGTCATATACCTGCAGCGTCGAGGAGGTCAAGCCCAGTACTCAGACCTGCTTCAGGTACAGTCTGGCGATAGTATGCGTCTCAACCCATTATTGGAGTGGTTGGCTGAGAACTACCAGAAATCTATCAGTGTTCCGGACATGGCGGAGAGAATATCAATCAGTGAGCGCCAGCTTACTCGCTTATTTAAACGCCATTTGCAGAGCACACCAAGCCAATATCTAAATCAGATACGTCTAAATCGCGCGAGGGACCTTATTACTTGTGAAAGTCTCAACCTGGAACAGGTTGCTTTGCGCGTCGGATTCGCTAGTTATGATAGCTTTCGTCGTGCGTTTTATGCCCAATTTGGCGTATCTCCCTCCTACTTCAGCAGAAATCATGGTTAAACAGAAATTTCTTTGTGCATTTGGGAAAATAAATAACCCACTAGATCTGCGATCACTGGATTTCCGGTTTCCGCCGTTATGTGTAAGAGCAGCTTAAAACGTAGCGAAAGGAAACTTTTTATTTCTACTGGGTATTAGCTACACAATATCTTCCGAGAAGCTGACGTAATCATTTCCTGGCTTATTCTCATAATTAATAGATACTCGGATAGTTATATATCCCCTTGTTAAGTGAAGTCAGTAATTCTCTATTTAAATTTAGTGGAGAGTTTTTAGCTTATCCCCGCATCAGGGTTTTAAAATCCTGTTGCGGGAGGTAAAAATTTTTTTTAAAAGTAATTACCACTCTACACAGATTTTTCCAAAGTGTGACCCTTTGGCCTGGTGCTCGAAGGCCTTTGCCAGATCAGTAAAGGGGAGGGTTTTATCAATTACCGGATGGATATTATTGGCTTCCAATGCGGCCACATAGTCTTGTTGCTCACAGCGATTTCCCACAACAAGCCCTTGTAAACGGGCTTGTTTACCCATCAGCAGGGCGGTTGGAATTTCACCCTGCCTCCCAGTCAAAACACCAATCAGTGAAATATGCCCACCGACCCTGACTGATTGAATCGATTGTTCCAAGGTGGCAGGGCCGCCTAATTCAATAATATGGTCGACACCTTTTCCATGGGTTAACTCCAATACCTTTTCTGACCACTGGGCATGGGTTCTATAGTTGATACCCTCAGTCGCCCCCAAGGCTTTTGCCCGCTTCAGCTTCTCATCAGATGACGAAGTCACGATCACTTTAGCCCCTAGCATGTTGGCAATTTGAATCACTGCTATTGATACGCCACCGGTGCCGAGGGTTAATATGGTGTCACCTGGCTTCACTTTGCCGTCACTCACCAGGGCTCGCCAGGCAGTGAGGCCGGCTGTAGTGATCGTGGCGGACTCTGCATGGCTCCAGCCTGTAGGTGCGAGGGTAAATGCGTTGGCGCTACGAACAACATACTGAGCAGCCATTCCATCAATACCATCGCCCGGCGTATTGCCGAAGCCCCAGACGTTGTGGCATGCAGGCCCTGCTTGCCACTGGGGAAAGAAACAGGAAACTACAGAATCGCCAACTTTAAATTCACTCACACCTTCTCCAACAGCTTCCACTGTGCCGGCGCCATCTGACATCAGGATGCGGCCGTCTTCCGTGGGTATACTGCCGTTGGCGACAAGCAAGTCATGGTAGTTAAGTGAAGATGCGCCAATAGCAACTCGAATTTGATTTGGGCCTGGCTCCCCTGGGTCTTGCATATCGCTTACAGATATGTGATCCAGTCCACCAGGTGCTTTTAGTGTCAGTGCTTTCATTATTTTCTTCCTTTAATCTTAAGTGCCTCTGTTCTCAGGCCCTCTAGCCAATCTTGGTGGCCGTTAATCATAGGGTTAGGTCGTGTTTTCGCTAATTCAATGGCTGGTAAACCATTCTGTGTTTCCTGGGTGAGGATACGTACTCGGTCGCCGGATAGATCTTCTATTAACCAGGCGTGGTGAACATCTAGACGAGCATCTCCTTCACCAGCCCATCCATGCCAAGCTACTCGCGCGGGCTGCCCTTTGACCGGGGCAAGGTACTCTACACAGCGCGCTTCAACCGGAAAGCCGAAAGTTTCAAATGAAAACCGCGTACCCTCTCTCAATTCAGGCCCCAGTCCATCCTGGAATTGGATATTGGCAGAGTTCGCATAGTAGCGGGGCCATAGCGATGGGGTGTTGAGTAATGGCCATATATCCGCAGTAGATAATCCGGCGACAATTAGCTCATTAGAGCAATAGTTATCGGTAAATCCTGGAACAAAGCCCTGGGGCCAAATAATTTCACTCATTGTGATTTTCTCGATTTCGACACCGGCCATTCACTTATTCCCTGCGGGTTTACCGGCATCTCGTTCAATCTTGCAGGTCTACTTTAGGGAGTTCATAAAATTATAATGGCGGATAAATATAAATTTAATTTATAATTTCTTATATAGCCAAATCTTATATCTGATTGATGTTTTGAGTTCCCCCAATAAATTTGATCAGAGGGTTAAAATTACAAAAACCAACAATTGTTTAACTAATTAAAGAGTATTTGGCGTTCTTGTCTGCTTCAAGCTGCTATAAGTATTTAGCAGACATACACCACTGGTTAACTGGTTATCGCTCATGACGAAGATATTGAATGGGAATAAATTGCTGATGACTCTGATAGTTTGTTTATCAGTAACAAATTTTGCATATTCTGAGAGTTACGACACTGGTAATGAGCGAGACTGGTTGTTAAACGCAGAAAGTGAGAAAGATCGCTTGATTTTGCTGCAAAACTATCTTGGTGGTTTTTCTGCTTCAATGTGGGAAGTGGGATATCGATACAAAAGCATTTTCTTGGCTTTACAGGATGAGAATTTTGATCTTGCCATATACCACTGGGAAAAAATAAAAACTGCTATTAAAAATGGCTATCTCAAGCGCCCCGCACGCAAAGCCAATGCCGATGCTATTTTCTTGGACTTGGTATACGGTAATGTGCTTGGTTCATTTGAGAGTAGAGATATCAAAAAGGCATGGCAGGGATTTTCTAATGGTCGTTCAGCCTGTATGAAATGCCATGCTGCTGAAAAAATTCCATGGATGAATAATCAACCATTATTTCGCACTACTGTAGCTCCACTGTAGTACAGGTTTTCTTTTATATGATATTCGGTATTGAGCATTTAAAATGCCATGGTATATAAGCTTTTTAGATCGTTAAGATTTTAATTCTTAAAATATCTTTGATAGGCAAATAAGTGTCATTTTATGACAGCCTATATTTATCTTTTCGAATTATGGTTTGGCCGGACTGTACATTTTTATGATGTTAAGATTGTTTTTTGGCAGGGTAATAATCTAACAGGAATTTTAGAAAATTCTTCTATTGAGTGGCTCTAAAAATATTTTTCAGCATAGTTTTTTGAATTTTTTAATTAGTTGTTTGCTATCACTTAACTCCTATGCCGAGCCTCTGGTTGTGACATCTAAGGGGATTCTGGTTCCGGTTCTCTTCGCGCTGTACTTTCCATAGCCTCTAAACTTTCGACTCCTCCTATAATTAGCATTGTAACAGGCGGTGATATTTGAATTGCGGAGTCTTTGGAGTACTCAGGTAAATTGCCTTTGGTTATCCATGGTGTGGACAAATTATTATAACTCAAAATAATGTTGACCTTTTACGAATCAGTGAGGAAGCTGATTTATCACTCTCAAATCTGAATTTTGAAGGCCCTGGTTGTTTTCATATTGAGAACAGAGTGGATCTTGCTGAACCTGGTGGGAAAGGTATTTATCTCAAGGTAGGCGAGAGTCAGAAGGGCACTGTAAATATTATTCTTGAAAAAGTTCATGTTAGCGGATCGGCTCATCATGGTATTCACATATCCGACTGTGCTCTTCGCATAAATGTGGAGGTGGCATGGGTGGCGGTGGTGATGGTTCACCAGCGTCTATATCTGCACATTTGGCGAATGTAAAGATAGAATCTGTCGGGTATGGAGCCTTTGATGGTGATGGTATCTGGATTGATGAACGTGGCGAAGGCAGTATCTATACAACTGTCATTGACTCACTTTTTTCGCGTGTTGGTGCTGACGGCATTGAGCTTGATGAAGGGAATAAGGGAGATGTTACGGCACAAATTATTCGAAGTCGTTTTGTAGATACTGGAAATTATTGTGATCCGACTGTTCTGAAAAAGTGTATTTCCAAGCGGCAAAGCGAGGAAGAGCTAAGAAATTAGCTTTTAAGTTTTGGGGGAATATGGTCCCTCCGTCAGCCGAATTGACTTTCTAACTCACTGATATATGAGTTTGTGTTCATTCCATATGCAATGTGCCTCCAAATACTTGCGATGATATTGAGGGTCTATTCAATTACTAGTATGCGCTATTTATTAGCCCATAAAAATTGAATTCTGTAGGGCTGATATTTAAAAATAGCTTAGGTTTTTTTTAAATTATGCGTAGTTTTTAATTGGTCACCAGAAAAGTGGGCCGAGGATGTAAAGCTAACGAGCGTAAGTATGGATTGTAGTGGGCTGACTGAAGATGTTGGGAAGAGAAGGTGAGTGGAGATTTTTGAGAGGGCTTTGCTGTTTTGTCTGCGGTCAGTTTTGCTTATCTATGGAATATAACCTGGCCACAAGGGACACTATATGGTTTCAATAGGGCAGGGCCTCAGAATGCGGTGGATAATTTAGCTATCCTATGGGACCAAAAGTTGGCCAAAGCGGACAAGCTTTGATCGCAACAACATGGGGTTCACTGGGGGATTTAAAGGTGGTGGGCCCTCCGGGACTCGAACCCAGGACCTGCCGATTATGAGTCGGATGCTCTAACCAACTGAGCTAAGGGCCCACACTTTGCTTGCGGGGATCGTTGCAAGCGGTTGGGGAAAGTACAAGATTTTTCCTTTCAAATCAATGCCTTTGTGGCAGAGATTTCCTCTCGGCAGCCTTTGCCTGCCAACGTGAACTTTATCGTTTATTTTTTATACGAAATACTTGGCGGTGTATTTTAGTGTCAATGGTAAGGCAGTTGGAATTTACAGCTTTCTATATTAGTACGACCGTATGATTTTAGGGTTTTAACTGGTACTGCCGTTTAGATGGGGCGGGAAGTTAAGCTTCCCGCTTTTCTCTTCAAGCTTTTACACAGATCGCGGTTAGATTGGCAGCTTGGGAATTACTATGCAGCCCCAGACAATCAGCCATGAAATAAGAGCCACGGCTACGGCGGCGGAGCCTGTGTCCTTGGCAATCTTGGCCAAAGGGTGTTTTTCTGGGCTTATGCGGTCCACGGTAGCCTCAATGGCGCTGTTGATTAGCTCAAGGGGCAGTACCACCAAGCTTACGGCGATTAGTATGGCGCGCTCTGCCGGTGTATCTCCGACCCAGATGGCGAGAGGGATAATGAAGATTACGAGGATGATTTCCATACGGAAGGCTTCCTCATTACGCCAGGCGGCGGCGAGGCCTTCGCTCGAATATCTGGCGGCGGCGATCAGTCGAGCAAGGCCTTTTTTGCCCGGCTTATTGGCGACTCCTTCAGACTTTTCCGGTTTGCTGGCGACTTCTTTTTGCATATTACTCTCCTGCCATCCGTAGACCCTTGAGGGTGGTCTTTATTGTGTCACATAAAAAAGCCCGGTCGAAACCGGGCTTTTTAGTTGGCGCTTACTCGTCGAGGAAGCTCCGCAGGTGCTCCGATCGGGACGGGTGTCGCAGCTTACGCAGGGCCTTGGCCTCAATCTGTCGGATACGCTCACGGGTTACATCGAACTGCTTACCCACCTCTTCCAGAGTGTGGTCAGTGTTCATGTCAATACCAAAGCGCATACGCAGTACCTTGGCTTCACGCGCGGTCAGGCCGGAGAGCACGGAGCGGGTGGCATCGTGCAGGCCGGTCTGGGTGGCGGTGTCCACCGGGGAGGACTGGTTCTGGTCTTCGATAAAGTCACCCAGGTGTGAGTCTTCGTCATCGCCGATGGGAGTCTCCATGGAGATGGGCTCTTTAGCGATCTTGAGGACTTTGCGTACCTTGTCTTCCGGCATTTCCATACGCTCGCCCAACTCTTCAGGAGTGGGTTCACGCCCCATTTCCTGCAGCATCTGGCGGCTGATACGGTTGAGCTTATTAATAGTCTCAATCATATGCACTGGAATACGGATGGTACGTGCCTGGTCAGCAATGGAGCGGGTGATCGCCTGACGAATCCACCAGGTGGCGTAGGTGGAGAACTTATAACCGCGACGGTATTCGAACTTATCCACAGCCTTCATCAGGCCGATGTTGCCCTCCTGAATCAGATCCAAGAACTGAAGGCCGCGGTTGGTGTACTTTTTGGCGATAGAAATCACCAGGCGAAGGTTGGCTTCCACCATTTCCTTCTTGGCGCGGCGAGAGCGGGCCTCACCAATGGACATACGGCGGTTGATCTCTTTGATCTGGCCTACGTCCAGTCCGGAGCGTTCCTGGCACTGGGCCAGTTTACGCTGGGCGCGTACTATATCGTCCACTACATGGCGCAGGGCGTCGGAGTAGTCGCGCTTCTTTTTGATGATCGCCGGGATCCAATCCTCATTGGTTTCGTTACCGGGGAACTCTTTGATAAAGGTCTTACGCGGCATGCGTGCACGCTTGATGCACAGGTTCATAGTGATGCGCTCTTGTCTGCGCACACTGTCGAGAATATCGCGCACTTCGCCGTAGAGCGGATCGAACTGGCGCGGTGCCAGTTTGAAGTAGCGGAAGACTTCAGCCACGGCTTCGAGGGCTTCGCCTGCTTCCTTGGAGTCGCGTCCGTGGGCGGTAATGGCTTCGTCTGCAACTTTCTGAGCAGTGATTAGCGCATTCATGCGCTCTGCCAGTTCCTCTGGGTCGAGGCCACCGGCGTTTTCCTCTTCTTCCTCTGAGGTACTGTCGTCATCCTCGTCGTCGGCAGATTCGTCATCGCTATCGCTGGTCTCACGGGATTCCGCGGCTTGGCCAGCTTGAGCACCAGGTGGTACATCTTCGGCGGGGTCGAGCCAGCCGGAAATGACATCAGGAACACGGCGCTCTTCTTTTTCGATTAGCGCGTACTCATCAATGATCTGTTGTACTGCACCTGGCCAATAGGCGAGAGCGGCCATCAGCTCACGCAGGCCCTCTTCGATGCGCTTGGCAATGGCGATTTCGCCCTCGCGCGTGAGCAGCTCAACGGTGCCCATTTCGCGCATATACATGCGTACCGGATCGGTGGTGCGGCCTACATCGGATTCTACGGCGGCCAGTGCGGCTGCTGCTTCGGCTGCGGCGATCTCGTCAGCGGAGCTGTCGCCTTCAGCCATCAACAACTCTTCGGCATCTGGTGCGCTTTCGAACACCTTGATACCCATGTCGTTGATCATGCCAATAATGTCTTCCACCTGATCGGGGTCGGAAATATCTTCCGGAAGGTGGTCGTTTACCTCCGCGTAAGTGAGATAGCCCTGCTCTTTACCGCGGGCGATCAGCTCCTTAATGCGGGAGGTCTGTTGCTGGGTTTTGTCGGTCATGCACAACCCTGAATTCTGGGGATGAAAATACGGGACAAAGACGCGGGATTATAGCGTATTTGCAATAGCAATAACCACTTTAGCTGTCAAGTAACGGCGTTAGTGCGTAGTTTAGGGTGCTGGGGTTCCCGTTCCCGCCCGGCGGGGTGTGTGAATATAGTGTTGAGCCCACAGTTTTCAAGGGGTTAATGCAGATTAATTGTCTTTTCTGCGCCAGTTGGCCAAAAGCGCCAGCTGTTCTTCCTGGCTGAGCTGGGTGCCACTTTTGAGTTGGGCGAGTAAATCACGCTTACGCTGCTTGTCAGCGGCTTGTTTCAGGCGCTGCAGGCAGTCGCTGAATTCAGTTTGTGGATCGTATTCCAGGTTGCTATTGCCTTGTGCTAACTGGCGAATACTGGAGACCAGCTGGGATGCGGCGAGCTGGGCCAGGGTATCGCAGGATTCGGCACCATGATGGGCGCGCCAATAGCCGAGTAGCTGATTGAGGTTATATTCGGGGCGGTTCCTGAGTAGTTCTACCAGCTGTGCAAAGAGTGCCAGATCGGGATCACTACTTGTCCGGAAGTGCTCCAGGTCCTTTATTTGTGCAGAAAGTTGTGGATGGTGCAGCAGAAGGGCAATAAGCATACGTTCCGTTGGCAGGCGGTATTGCCCGCTGCGTCGCAGGTTACCAGGTTCCTGTGGGGAGGCTTCCGCCAGGTAGGGGGCGCGATCTCGTGGCCAGGGCTCTG
Source organism: Microbulbifer variabilis ATCC 700307 (assembly GCF_000380565.1). Taxonomy (GTDB): domain Bacteria; phylum Pseudomonadota; class Gammaproteobacteria; order Pseudomonadales; family Cellvibrionaceae; genus Microbulbifer; species Microbulbifer variabilis. The sequence goes on along the minus strand of NZ_AQYJ01000020.1, from coordinate 70,798 downwards.
GCGGAGTGCGATGCTGGGAGTCCTGATTGGGCTCTAGCGTCGTCCTATGTTCTTGTTCGGCTGTTGTTTGTTGAGGTTGCCTGCGCTGTACCTGGGTGTTGCGGGCTTTCTCCGCTTGGATAACCTCCTGCAAAGTCTCTTTGTCGAGACCTGTGCGTGAGGCGAGTTGTTGGAACATCAGTTGGCGGTAAACACCTTCTGGTAGCAAATCCAGTAGAGGAGCGGCGAGTTTGGACAGGCGCGCGCGGCCGTCCATGGTTTGTAGGTTGAGATCCTCGCTGAGCAAATCAAAGAGAAAATCTTCCAGTGGCAGGGCCTGTTCCTCCATTAGCTGCTGAAAGCGCTCTCCGCCCAGCTGGCGCACCAGGGTGTCTGGGTCCTCACCTTCCGGCAGCAACAGGAAGCGAAGGCTGCGGCCATCCTGCATTTGTGGCAGAGCAGACTCAAGGGCACGTCGCGCGGCAGTGCGGCCGGCGCGGTCGCCGTCAAAGCAGAACAGCAGCTCTGTGGTGTGGCGGAAGGCGAGTTGGATATGGTCTTCGCCACAAGCGGTCCCCAGGGTGGCGACGGCGCAACGGATATCGAACTGGGCCAGGGCCACCACATCCATATAGCCCTCTACCACAATCAGGCGTTCAAGGTTGCGATTGGCCTGACGTGCTTCCCACAGGCCGTAGAGCTCACGGCTCTTGTGGAAAATAGGGGTTTCAGGGGAGTTCAGGTACTTGGGTTTCTCATCTCCCAGTACTCGTCCACCGAAGGCGATAGCGCGTCCGCGCTGGTCGCGGATTGGGAAAATAATACGATTGCGGAAACGATCATAATGGTGGCGCGAGTTGGGCTTAGTATTGCCATCGCTATCCTGGCGGCGAATGGCCAGGCCCGCCAGTTCCAGCTGGTCCGCTTTTTCTGGAGTATCGGCCAGTGCGTTGAGCAGGTTATCCCAGCCCGGGGGCGCCAGGCCTATACCGAAGTCGCGGGCAATCTCCCCTGAAAGGCCGCGGTTGCGTAGATAAGCCACGGCATTGCCGGCGGTAGGGTGGCTGCGAAGTTGCTCGCGGTAGTAATCTGCGACTTTCTCTGTGAGTTGGTAGAGGGACTGGCTCTCTTTTTGGCGTTTCTCTTGCCCTGGTGCGAGTTGCTCCCGGGGTACCTCAAGGCCGCGGGTTGCAGCGAGTTTTTCTACCGCCTCAGGGAAGGGGAGGCGGTCGTACTCCATGAGAAAGCCAATGGCGTTGCCGTTGGCGCCGCAACCAAAGCAGTAATAGAACTGCTTGTCTGGACTTACGGTAAAAGATGGAGTTTTCTCATCGTGAAAGGGGCAGCAGGCGGAGTAGTTTTTGCCGGTTTTGCGCAATTTAACCCGGCTGTCCACCAACTCGACAATATCTGCTCTGGCGAGCAGGTCATCGATAAAATGCTGGGGGATCTTGCTGGGCATAGTGCTTCCCGTGTGAGGATTAGCCCAGTTGGGCTTTTACCAGCTTACTTACTGCGCCCATATCTGCACGGCCCTGTACCTGGGGTTTAACCTGGGCAATAACCTTGCCCATATCGGCCATGCTGCTGGCGCCTGTGTCTTGCACAGCGGAAGAGACAATTTCGTTGATTTCAGCCTCGGTCAGCTGCTTGGGCAGGAACTCCTGGATTACCTCGATCTCAGCCTGCTCCACTGCCGCCAACTCGGCGCGGCCTGCCTTTTCGTACTGGGCGATGGAATCGCGACGCTGTTTGGTCATCTTGTCCAGCAGGGCGAGGATGCGGGCGTCATCAAGGTCGATGCGCTCGTCGACTTCAACGCGCTTAACTTCGGCATTGATCAGGCGCAGGGTAGCCAGGCGCTCTTTGTCTCGCGCTTTCATTGCGTCTTTGGTGGCCTGGGTCAGGGTTTCCTTGAGAGTGCTCATAACGAGTGTTCCGGGATTGTTGGCAATGAATTTTGGTTTCGGGTGCTTAGAATAGCTTGTCTGCTGGGCGGGGGAAAATGCGTTAGCCCAAACGCAAAACGGCGCGCGAGTATGGCTCGCACGCCGTTCTTTATAGCTCCGCTACGAGCTGAGCCCGTCCGGCCGTCTCGCTGCGACAGGCTTATGCAGCCTGCGGCTCTTAGTAGAGACGCTGGAACTTGCGATTTTCGCGCTGAAGCTTTTTAGCGTGACGCTTAACAGCGGCAGCAGCTTTGCGCTTACGAACAGCGGTGGGCTTCTCGTAGAACTCGCGACGACGTACTTCAGACAGTACGCCTGCTTTTTCACAGGAGCGCTTGAAGCGGCGCAGGGCGATATCGAAAGGTTCGTTGTCTTTAATTCGTACAGAGGGCATTAGGATACCTGTTAAAATTCGTTTCTCTCGGCCATTCCGGCAATGCTCTCGCAGTTGCATCCGGTGGCCGGTTCACAGCGAGGGCGCAAATTCTAAACACTCCCCTACGGGATCGCAACCCCATTTTCAAGTATGATAACGGCCCCTCGAAGCAGTCACGAGTGTGAGATCAAGTGCGCGTCCTCGGTATAGAAACTTCCTGCGATGAAACTGGCGTAGCTATCTACGATTCAGAATCCGGCCTGCTAGGCCATGCCCTGTTCAGCCAAGTGGATCTGCATGCAGATTATGGTGGTGTGGTACCGGAGCTGGCGAGTCGCGATCATGTGCGCAAGCTGCTACCCCTGGTGCGCCAGGTAATGGCCAAGACCAATACCAAGCCCTCTGACCTGGATGGCGTAGCTTATACCGCGGGGCCTGGTTTGGTTGGTGCCCTAATGGTAGGTGCCTGTGCTGGCCGCTCCTTGGCATATGGTTGGGATGTTCCAGCGGTGGCGGTGCATCATATGGAAGGGCATCTATTAGCACCCATGTTGGAGGAAAACCCTCCGGCCTTTCCTTTTGTCGCCTTGCTGGTTTCCGGCGGACACACCCAGCTGGTGGAAGTGCGTGGTCTTGGTGACTACGAACTGATGGGGGAGTCCCTGGATGATGCCGCCGGTGAAGCCTTCGATAAGGCCGCTAAAATGCTCGACCTGGATTACCCAGGCGGCCCGCGTTTGGCTGCCCTGGCGGAGAAAGGTGACTCCAAACGCTTTACCTTCCCGCGCCCCATGACTGATCGGCCAGGGCTGGACTTCAGTTTTTCAGGTCTTAAAACCTTCACTCTGACTACCGTGCGCCAGCACGCCCTCGAAGATGGCTTGCCGGATGAGCAAACCTGCGCGGATATCGCTGCGGCCTTTCAAGAGGCCGTAGTGGATACCCTGGTGATTAAGTGTCGGCGCGCCATTAAGGCCTCCGGTTATAAAACCCTGGTGATTGCCGGTGGGGTTTCCGCAAATAAACAGCTGCGCGAGCGCCTGGAAACAAGTCTGAGCAAGGACGGTGCCAGTGTCTATTATCCGCGCCATGAATTTTGTACCGATAACGGCGCCATGATTGCCTATGCCGGTAGTTTGCGTTTAAAGGTCGGGGAGCAGACTGATTTAGCTGTGGATGTGCGCCCGCGCTGGCCTATGACAGAATTGCCCAAGACCGAACTTTAAAAATCCCAGGAGCAGCCTGGCAGTTAAAAAGAAAAGAGCCAATAAATGGATATTGTTTATATACGGGATTTAAAAGTGAATACCATTATTGGTATTTACGATTGGGAGCGGGAAGTGCGCCAGACCGTCAGCCTTGATCTGGAGATGGCCTTCGATATCAGTGAGGCGGCGCGCACAGACAATATCGAGTACACACTTAACTATAAAGCGGTGGCCAAGCGCTTGATCGCTTTTATTGAAAGCAGTGAGTTTCTGTTGGTGGAGACCATGGCAGAGCAGGCTGCGGCAATTGTCAGGGAAGAGTTTTCTGTAAGCTGGCTGCGACTGCGGTTGTCCAAGCCGGGTGCGGTCAGAGGGTCCAGGGATGTGGGTGTCATTATTGAGCGCGGCGAGAGGCCGGCAAAAGGTGCAGCAGCGATGTCTGCGGGAGTGTAAACGTGGCTCAGGTGTATCTCAGCCTCGGCAGTAATATCAATCGTGCGCAATATATCCGCGCAGCGCTGAATGCCCTGGCCGGGCGGTTTGGCGAATTACAGGTGTCCCGGGTCTTCGAAAGTGAAGCGGTGGGTTTCCAGGGCGATAACTTTTACAACCTGGTGGTTGGGCTGCAAACTGACCTGCCGGTAGGGCAGCTGGCCCTGTGTCTGCGAGGTATTGAAGATGCCAACGGCCGCCTGCGCTCCGGGCCTAAGTTCAGCGCACGCACCCTGGATATTGATACCCTCACCTACGACCACCTGACCGGAACTGTCGACGGGGTAAAATTGCCTCGAGGTGAGATTGTAAAAAATGCCTTTGTATTACAGCCTCTGGCAGAGATAGCACCGGAAGTACTGCATCCGGTCGAGCAGAAAACTTACCGTCAACTGTGGGATGAGTACGACCAGGCTTCACAAAAATTGTGGCCGGTGGAATTTATTTGGCCGTGATTCCAATAATTTTTTAAAAAATGCAGATAAAAAAGCAGCCCTTTAAGGCTGCTTTTTTTTAGGAATAATTAACTTAGGCTCATTAGCGCTTCTTTGGTGAACGGAGTGATTTCCTCCGGGCGATCTTCACGCACCTTGGCGAACCAGTGTGGGTCTTGTAATAGCGCGCGGCCAACGGCAATCAGGTCGAACTCCTGGTTGTCCATACGGCGGGTCAGTTCGCCTAAATCGGTAGGATTGGCAGTACCGCCCATGCCCTGGTTATTGCCGCCGATAAAATCATCGTCAAGGCCGACACTGCCGACAGAAATTACCGGTTTTCCAGTCAATTCCTTGGTCCAGCCTGCCAGGTTGAGATCAGAACCCTCAAATTCTGGCACCCAGAAGCGTCTTGTAGAGGCGTGGAAAATATCAACGCCGGCTTTAACCAGCGGTGTTAGGAAGCGTTTCAGTTCTTCTGGGTTTTGCGCCAACTTGGCTTCGTAATCCTGCTGCTTCCATTGGGAGTAGCGCAGCACTATGGCGAAATCTTCGCCTACGGCTTCACGTACCGCTTTGATAATTTCCACTGCAAAGCGGGTGCGATTTTCGATGGAGCCACCGTACTCGTCATCGCGTTGGTTGGTACCTTCCCAGAAAAACTGGTCGATCAGATAGCCGTGGGCGCCGTGAATCTCTACGCCGTCAAATCCAATTTCCTTGGCTGCTTTCGCCGCGTCTGCAAAAGCTTGTACAACTTCTTGGATGTCCTCTTTGCTCATCGCCTGGCCATTGGGCTTGCCGGGTTTGAACAGGCCTGAGGGGGAGTAGCCGGGCACTGATTTATCCGGGCCTATGCCCTCTTTGCGCACGGAACCTACGTGCCACAACTGTGGGATAATCTGGCCACCGGCAGCGTGTACTTCGTCTACCACTTTTTTCCAGCCGGCGAGAGCGGCTTCACCGTAGATTGCCGGTACATTCTCGTAGCCGTTTGCGGCTTTATGATTAACGAAGGTGCCTTCGGTAATAATTAGTCCCACTTCACCTTCAGCTCGGCGGCGGTAATAGCCGGCCACCTGGTCATTGGCTGAATAGCCCGGTGACATAGTGCGGGTCATGGGGGCCATTGCGACCCGGTTGCGCAGCTTTAGGGATTTATGCTCGAAAGGACGCAGTAGGTTGTCCAGGGAACCACTCATATTTCTCTCCTGAATGTCTCGATTCAACACTGGGACTCACTGGTCCCACTAGGTCACAATTAAAACGGTTGCGTTATAAGACCTTATTTTAAGGTTGAGTTCAATATCTGGTTTCGTATTGCAACTCTTTTGCCGGTATACTGGCTAGGGAGCCTCTGAATAACTCCGTAATGCCTCTGCGGGCCATGAAGGCTGCAGATGTTAGGCGCAGCTCGCCGCGAATGGCTCAGTCCTTTGCAAGAGCTGCAACGCAGCAGCTGTGGCCTTCAAGGCCCGCCCTTCGGGGCTTGCAGAGCGATTCACACTCCGCGTTGCGACTTCTTGAAAGGTCTAGACATTCCTGTGAAGCCGCGCCTTGATTGTGAACCGCTCTGCATGCCAGAGGTATCACGGAGTTATTCAGAGGCTCCCTATATGTCACGTAAACGCTTTGATGATCTTGATTGCTCCCTGGCTTGCGCCCTGAATGAGGTGGGGGACTGGTGGTCCCTGCTGATAATTAAGCAGGCGATGCTGGGTACCCGTCGTTTTGTGGACTTCCAAAGAAACCTGGGAATCGCCAAGAATATCCTTGTGGATCGGTTATCCCGTCTGGTGGATAACGAGGTGCTGGTGCGCTTTGATGCGGGTGAGCACGGCACACGCTACGAGTACCGCTTAACGGAAAAAGGTCGCGACCTGTTTACGGTGGTAATCGCCCTGCGCCAGTGGAATCTGCGCTGGAATGGCAATAAAGACGGCGTGCATCTGGTCGATAAAAACAGCGGCGAACCTATCCCTGAAATGGTTGTGCAGAATGCCCAAGGGCAAAAACTCAGTATTCGCGATGTATTATTTGTGGATGAAAATGGCCAGCCGCTAGAGCAGGCTGGCTAGCTGGCTTTTTGAGGGGCTCTATCAGTCCTGGCTCTTGGACAGCAGTCTGATTATGTCCAGAGCCCTGCCCGGCTCCCAGCGCATAGCAGAGACAACGCCGTGCATGGCCAGTAGGCGCTGGTCTATTTCCCCTTTCTCTTGAAGTTCCTGTAATTTCTCTGCGGCCTCGGTAAAGCCGTGCTTCTCATAAGTGAGTAGTAATTTGACGGTCTGCTCCACCGGGGTGACTTGGCGTGGAACTGGGGTATACCCCATCGCCCTTACCATACTCTCAGCCGCCAGCCAGGTGGACCAGGGGTTTTGTCCGGTAATAAGCTGGCCATCCACGCTGACTTGTTCCAGGTAAGTGGGCCCAGCCTGGAACACCGCGCCTTGCTTACGTAAGCGATCCTCCAGCAGGAATGGAAATCGTTGCTTGGCGTCGGGAATAAGAAAAAGCTCCTCTTCGTTAGTAAAAGCACTAATCTGCCGATCGGCGATCAAGGGCTCGCCATTATCCAGGGTGACATTGGCAAGGGCTGCTGGCCCGTGGCAAACCGCTCCGATAATTTTGCCGCTGCTATAGATTTCCCGCACCAGGGACTGGATATGGGGATTGTCGGGGAAATCGAACATGGTGCCTTTACCGCCGACAAAAAATATTGCCCGATAATCCTCTGCCGATACCTGATCGATAGGAATACTGTTATTGACCTTTTGTTGTGCCTCCGGGTCATTGAGAAAGGCATAGTCGAAAGGCCCAAGGTCATCTTTATCGATCACCGCAGGCGGTTTGCCGCCTCTGGGACTGGCAATATCGACAATAAATCCGTTGGCCGAAAAGATGTAATAGGGGCGTGCCAGTTCCGTTAACTCATAACCAGTAGCCTTGCCACTATCTCCCATCGTTTCAGTACTGGTGACAACAGCTAAGATTTTTCCTCGGCTTTCCCTGGGTAATTGTTGTAAATACGGTAGATCACTGACCGTCGTAGTGGAAAAGTCCTGCTCTTGGGGTGGAATTAGGCCCTTAATCCAAATAATAAAACCAAAAAATACCGACAAAGTCAGTGCCAGGGAAATAACAATTTTCTTCAACATATTAATCTCCAAAATTGCGGTAGCAGACGGAAAATCTTCTAGTGAGTTCGTAGGAGAATAGGGGGTGGAAGGTGAAATTCAGGTGAGATGGTAGTTGCTAAATAGGAAGAAAGAATAAACTGCACTCGGGATCGTATAAGGCATGGGTGCCAATTCACTGTGCGTCTCGAGCGCAGTATGTTTTTGCGGTAAAAATCTGGACCTTAGAAAATTACTGTGTAAAAGACAGAGCACACTGATAAATATTTTTTCGACATTTGACGGCGATGGTCCAATTTAAGGCTTCACAGATTCTCTTGGCCAGGAAAAGGCCTTGACCTATACCGTCACTGCCCTCCCTCTTTTGGCCGGGCAAGAGGGAGGTTTCTAAATCTAATTGGTTGTCTGTGGCGTTCTCAAAAAAGAGTGTGTTCCCCTTATAGGTAATAATCAATTTAGGGTTGGAGGCGTGCTGTAATGCATTGCTGATTAAGTTATCGACTAGCAGACTTACCAGGTGTCGATTGGCCAGGACTCTGACTTTGTGCCCTAACTTTAAATCAACATGAAACTGCTTTTGTACAATTACCTGGTGTTGAACTAAAAGACGCTCCTCCAGTAAAGCACGCAATGGGATATCTTCCGACTGTAGAGATTCTGAGCGGGCGAGGGCCAATAGTGTCTTAACAGTTTTTTCCATACCGGCAACAGTTTCTAATAGCTCATTTTTCTCAGCTTTAGTCATTTCCCGATTTTGACTGAGAGCCAGTGTGCTTTTCAGAATGGTTAGCCCGGTGCGCAACTCATGGCTCGTATCCCGGGTAAACTCGGTTTCCCTGCGCAATGTCAGCTTGAGCTGGTTAAGTGTATCTTGCAACGTGCTTGCGAGATAACCGATTTCATCTTGTTCATTGTTATAGGGCAGGGAAATTTGAGAATCGCAGTTTCTCTGCTGCTGAACTGCTTTAGCGAGGGTTACCACAGGCGCGATGGTTTTACGGGAAATACGATAAGCACAATAGAGGGCTAAGAGTAGGGTCAAGATACAGGCGCCGGCAAAGAGCCAGAGAAGTTGCGAGGATTGTCGCGTAACAGTGAGTAATTCACTGACTTCAGCTACGAGAACGGCGGAATCGTTGCCCGGAAAATGTACTCTGCGCAGATGGAAGTGATGTTCCGTATCACTAAACCATTCTGCCTTTTCTGCATGGCTAGGTAGGGCAGTGCGCAGTTCAGTAGGAATTACTTTGCTTTCAGTGTATAGCGTTAAATAGGGTAGGCGTGGCTCTGGGATTGTTTTAGCCTGTTTTGCCTGCTGTTCGAGGTAGCGGACTTCCCCGACCAATAAGTTATCGAGTAAATGGTCTTCAATTACATAGGCCACCATCATACAGATGGCAAAAAACACCAAACATAGCAGCAGGGTAAAACTGCCAAAAATAGCGAAGACCTTCCTCTGTAAATTACTGGTTTCGCGCATTGGGAATTTCCAACTGATAACCGAGATTGGTGATAGTTTTCAACATGGGAACCAGGAAAGGCTTATCCAATGTTTGGCGAAGACTATAAATGTGGGATTTTAAGGCGTCTGTTTCTGGGGGGTCGTCACCCCAAATATGGTGGATGATTGCCGAGCGGCTTACTGGTGCTGGCGACGCCTGGGCGAGCATAGTGAGAATGCGAAAACCGATAGTTGTCAGGGGCAGAGGTTGTTTATCCCGGTAGGCGGTTTGCTGGCGCTGGTTTATCTGTAAATCACCCACCTTGATTTCTTCACTGGTATGCAGCTGGTGTCTACGTGCCAGGGCGCGGCATCTCAGTATCAGTTCCCTTGGTTCGAAGGGCTTACATAAGTAGTCATCGGCACCGATACCAAATCCGCGTTCTTTATCTGCGAGAGCATCGCGGGCAGTTAACATCAGAATTGGCATGTTAACTGGCGCTTGTGCCTTGATCTTTTCACAGACCTCCAAGCCGTCTATATCCGGCAGGCCCAGGTCGAGAATGATCAGGTCGAAGATTTGTTCCAGGGCCAGCTGTAAACCCTGGCGACCCCGATGGGCGTAATCTATCTGCCAGTCCTCAGCGTGCAGGAATTCGGCAATCTGGCGGGCGATAGTGAGGTTATCTTCAATCAACAATATCTTCAGTGAGGGCACCGGCAAACCTCTTGTGGCAGAGTAAGTTGCCAAACATTCTGACAGAGTGTCGGTGAAATTGAAGTGAAGCCCCGCTCTAGATGTTGAGGTTGCGGCCGCCGTCAACAGCAATAATCTGGCCGTTGATATAGGGGGCGTCACAGACCAGGAAGCGCACGGTTTTGGCGATATCGCTGGGGTCACCGGTTCGGGCCAAAGGAATGCGCTGGGTGATCTGTGCTTTCTTGGCTTCGTTAGTTGCCTCTTGCTCTGGCCAAAGAATGGCACCGGGGGCGACTGCATTGACCCGGACCTGGGGAGACAGCTCCAGAGCGAGGCTTTTTGTCAGCATTACCAGCCCAGCCTTGGCGGCGCAGTAAATAGTGTGCTCGGGCATCGGGCGCTCGGCGTGGATATCCGCCATATTAACAACGCAGCCCTGTTGTTGGCTGAGTGTTTCTTTCAGGGCCTGAATGAGAAAGAAGGGGACTTTGAGGTTGCTGCCTACCAGCCGATCCCAGTCCTCCTCGGTCGCCTTTCCCACAGGTGTGGGGTGAAATGCTGAGGCATTGTTGACCAGAACATCGATACCGCCCCAGGCCTCTTGTGCGCGCTGGGCCAGATTGGAACAGGCTTCGGCGCTATTCAATTCACTGTGCAACGCTATGGCAGAGTTGGGGCGAAGTCGGTTCAGCTCGTTTGCCAGGGCCTTGGCTGCATCAGCCGAGTTGCGATAGTGAATAACAACCCTGTGATCTCTATGCAGCTCTTTGGTAATAGCACGGCCCAAGCGTGCGGCAGCACCGGTAATCAACACATTACGCAATGTAATTATCCTTTATTTTGGCGATTGCCTTGATGCGCTCCCGGTCCAGTGCCTGCCCCAGCTTCGCACCCTGGTAGCCCTGTTTAATCAACTCCTCGGCAGTTACCGCCGATGCTGCTTCGCGAGCGGCACGTAAAAAGTCCACTTGTGGATAATCTCTATTCTCCAGCCCCTCACGACCCCGGGCATCTGCCTCGCAGGCGCGTAGAAAGTTTTCAAATCGCTCGGGACGTCGCAAGGCATCCAGACTGCGGATCATTTTCATAATGGTCTGTGGGCGCAATTCGAAGGCCCTGTGGCAATGCAGGTGGTATTCACAGACCCCGATAGCCAGTGCAGTCAGGTCTTTTGGGGTACGCCAGCGCTCACAGACGGCCTTTACCAGGGGCACGCCGGCGGATTCGTGGCCGTGGTGGCTAGGGAGAATCTCTTCGGGAGTTAACCCCTTGCCTAAGTCGTGCAGTAAGACTGCGAATCGTACTGGTAGCTCGGCAGGGGCGTTGTTAAGTGCCAGTAAAACATGCTCACCAGTATCCACTTCAGGGTGATGCTCTGGTGGTTGGGGGACACCGAACAGGTTCTCCAGCTCAGGAAGCAGGATGGACAGGGCGCCGCACTCCCTCAGTACCTGAATGAAGACATCGGGGTCGGGCTCGGTAAGGGCGCGGCTTACTTCCTTCCAGATTCGCTCCGCTACCAGATATTCAACCTCTCCAGCCTCGACCATTTGGCGCATAAGCGCCATTGTCTCCGATGCAACAGTAAATCCAAGGTGGTGGTAGCGCGCCGCAAAACGGGCTACACGCAGGATGCGCAACGGATCTTCGGCGAATGCTGTGGATACATGGCGAAGTAGCCGTGCTTCTAGATCGGCTTGCCCACCGTAAGGATCGATCAGGGCACCATCCTCTGATTCAGCGATCGCGTTGATAGTAAGGTCGCGGCGTTGCAGGTCCTCTTCAAGAGTAATACTGGCATCCGTATTTACGGAGAAGCCACCGTAGCCGCGTCCGCTCTTACGCTCTGTTCGCGCGAGTGCATACTCCTCGCCGGTCTCCGGGTGTAGAAAAACGGGGAAATCTTTTCCTACAGGATGGAATCCAAGATTCAACATCTGTTCTGGACTACCCCCAACTACCACCCAGTCGTGCTCGGTTACAGGGCGTTTAAGTAATTTGTCGCGTACTGCGCCACCAACGAGATAGGTCTTCAATAGAATCGCTCCAAGGCTGGAGAAACCGGTTTCCCGGTGAAGAGTTGCACTGCCATAAATCCATTGGTTCCGGCACTGCCCATTAAACAGGATATTGGGCAGGAATTTCAGGGAAGGTAGGAGTGAGATTTTGGCAAGATAAAAAAAAGGCCCCGAAAAAACAAGGGGGCCCAGGGTCTTAGGGTATTCGCTTAGCAAACATCTAATTGCCAAAAGTGGGGTATCTGACTTACCGGCCACCCCACTGGAGAGGATCAGGCGACACGTCAGGTGTCGCGTAATCTATGGCCATTCTATGAGACCTGTCATACCTGTCAACTATATCTTTTAGTATTTTTTGAGGGGGTTGTTTCGCTGTTCGTTAATAAATTACATGGACCGAATTTCGGGCTGGTTTTGCAGCATTAAACAGCATAATTTAAAGGGGCGGTTCTATTGGGCAGGATAATTTCGCGCCTGACTTCGGGGGATGGGGTCTGGGCGTGAGAGGCTGATCTGAGCATCAAGGACTGCAGTTGTTGGGGAGAAAAAATAATATGAGCGAACTACATGTGCTAACCACCGGCGAAGCAGCCAGGTATTGCGGCGTCAACTTCCGTACGGTGATTCGCTGGATAGAGCGCGGGCAACTCAAGGCTTACAAACTTCCAGGTCGCGGTGACCATCGTATTTGTGTGGAGGATTTCGTTGGTTTCCTACGTGATAACTCCATGCCTGTTCCAAACGATCTAGCAGTGCCCAGCCGTAAGGTACTGTTGGTAACTACAGACCCCGAACTGACCTCGTCGGGAATCCAAGCCTTAAAGAATATAGGCTGTGAGATCGAAGTTGCAGGTGATAGCTTCTCTGCTGGTATTTTGTTAGCTGATGCCAAACCCACTCTGTTAGTGATTGATGCGAGTTTGGTCGGCGATGGCGGCTTCCAGGTTCTGGATTATTTGAGAAGCCGCAGTGAGTACGCTAACCTGCGTATTCTGGTTGTGCCCTCTGACGATGATCTGGATAAGGCTCGTTGGTTGGATGCGGGGGCCGATGCCTTGTTGGCAAATCGCGAGGAGCGAGGAGAGCTGGCGGCTAAAGCGAAGTTGTTACTGGAAGCTGACGACTAAAGTATATCAAGCTGCGACTGGCTTAGTTTCCCACCCCTTCTGTGCGGGACCTGCCTATAGGCAGTCCCGTGCTGAACGCTTAAATAGGTTTCGGGATTAACATAGACTCCTCTTCTCCCTCCTGGCGGTCGCGACCTTGCTCGGGGCAGTGAAAGCTGGCCATAACCTCATCACCATTCAGGCTGTTGAGGTGTACATCAAAACCCCAGAGTCTGTGTAAGTGCTTGAGCACTTCAGTAGTTTCCTTACCCAGAGGGCGGCGCTGGTACTGGGTGTGATGTAAGGTCAATGAGCGATCGCCGCGAGTGTCTACTGAGAAAACCTGGATATTGGGCTCTCGGTTACCCAGATTGTATTGGCCTGCGAGATTCTCCCTTAGTTGTCGATAGCCGCTATCGTCATGAATTGCGCTGACAACGATTTCATTCTCCTTGTCGTTGTCGCTGATACAGAAGAGCTTCATATCGCGCATTACTTTCGGAGAGAGGAACTGCAAGATAAAACTCTCATCCTTGAAATCTCGCATGGCAAATTGCAATGTTTCCCGCCAGTTACTTCCTGCGATATCGGGGAACCAACGACGATCCTCATCAGTAGGGTTTTCACAGATTCGCCTCAGGTCACTGAAAATACTGAACCCCAGAGTGTAAGGATTTATTCCACTGTAGTGGGGGCTATCAAAGCCAGGTTGGTAAATTACGTTGGTGTGGCTTTGCAAAAATTCCATCATAAAGCCTTCGGTCACCCTACCTCGCCGATATAGCTCTGTTAGCAGAGTGTAATGCCAAAAAGTAGCCCATCCCTCATTCATTACCTGGGTCTGGCGCTGTGGATAAAAATACTGGGCTAACTTGCGGACAATACGCACCAGCTCTCGCTGCCAGTTTTCTAAAAGTGGTGCATTTTTTTCAATAAAGTAAAGGATGTTTTCCTGAGGCTCTTCTGGAAAGCGTTTTTCCTGGGTTTCCTCGGTGCCTTCTCCAAGTTTGGGGATAGTCCGCCATAGATCATTGAGTTGCCGTTGCCGGTATTCTTCGCGCTCTTGCTGCTGGCGCTCCTCTTCAATTGCAGAGATGGGATAAGGCCTCTTGTAACGATCTACGCCATAATTCATTAAGGCATGACAGGAGTCGAGTACTGCCTCTACCTCATCAAGGCCATAGCGCTCTTCACAACGGGAGATATAGTTCTTGGCAAAAATTAAGTAATCAATGATACTGCCGGCATCTGTCCAAGAGCGAAATAGGTAATTGCCTTTGAAGAAAGAATTGTGCCCGTAGGAGGCATGGGCAATAACCAATGCTTGCATCGTCATGGTGTTTTCTTCCATGAGATAAGCAATGCAGGGGTTGGAATTGATAACAATTTCGTAGGCTAACCCCATAAGGCCGCGCTGGTAATTATTTTCGACGCTGATGAATTGTTTGCCAAAAGACCAGTGGTGATACCCCACTGGCATCCCTACCGATGAATAGGCATCCATCATTTGCTCAGAGCTGATCACTTCGATCTGATTGGGGTAGGTATCCAGACCAAACTCTTCCGCTAGCTCGCTAATGGCGCAGTCATACTCCTGAATCAGTTCAAAGGTCCATTCAGAAGAAGTGGAAATAGGGCCAGAAGAATCAGATTTTTGTGAGTCGCTGCCGCTGGCAAATGTTTCTAGCATCGAGCGGTTACCTTTTGGCTAAACAACTGTCGAAAGACCGGATAGATATCCTGGACATCCACAATTTGTTCCATGGCAAAATGATTTGGGAATAGTGCGCGAACACTTTCATATTCTTCCCAGAGGGCCTGGTGATCTCGTGGGGTAATCTCTACATAAGAGTAATATTGAACATGAGGCATGATGTCATCAATCAGGATTCTATGGCAGGTACTGGAGTCGTCATTCCAGTTGTCACCATCAGAAGCCTGGGCACCATAAATATTCCATTCGCTAGCCGGATAGCGTTCGCGCATGATTCTTCGCATTAATTTTAACGCACTGGAAACTATAGTTCCGCCAGTCTCCCGTGAATAAAAAAACTCCTCTTCATCCACTTCTTTGGCACTGGTGTGATGGCGGATAAATACGACCTCGGTATATTCATAACTGCGCTGAAGAAAAAGATAAAGTAATAGGAAGAAGCGCTTTGCCATATCTTTAGTTGCTTGATTCATCGAGCCAGAAACATCCATCAAGCAGAACATGACAGCCCTAGAGCGCGGCTTGGGCTGGCGAATTAGTAGGTTGTATTTAAGGTCAAAATCATCAAGGAACGGCACACGACTGATACGCTGGCGCAACTCGATGATTTCATTTTTAATTGCCTCTATCTTTCGTTGATCACGCAAGGCGGAATCTTTCCGTTCCTCCATATCCAAGGAGTGCTCCAACTCACGTAGTACCCGCCTTTTATTACTGGTAAGAGCGATACGGCGTGCATGAGCAGCCCTAAGGGAGCGAATGACATTGAGCCGGCCGGGTGTGCCTTCATTGCTGATGCCGGCACGAACTATCTGGAAGGACTCATTACCGGCCAGTCGGCGCTTGATCATATTGGGCAGCTGTAGCCCTTCAAACATAAAATCGAGGAACTCTTCTTGAGATATCTGGAAAACAAACTCATCTACGCCCTCACCACTATCACTGGCACCACCTCCGCCACCATCACCACCTCTTTGGCTTTGGCGAGGGATTCGGTCACCAGTAGTGAACTCTTTATTACCTGGAAGTACCCGTTCAATATGCCCGCCGGCACCGTGAGAGAATAGAGGTTCGCTGATATCCCTGGTCGGGATACTAATGCGTTCGCCCTTGTCCATGTCCATGATGGAGCGGCTATTCATGGCGTCTCCGACAGCTTTCTTTATATGGGCTTTGTAGCGCCTCAAGAAACGTTGACGATTAACCGTGCTTTTCTTCTTTCCATTCAGGCGACGGTCGATGATATAGCTCATATTTCTGCCTTTGGGCGGATAAACTCACCGGTCAATTGGCCTGGAATTTGTTCAGAAATATCCTAGTGGACTCGCTTAGTTCAGGGTAACTGTCGGATATTTTGTTAAGGCCAGCTGGCTTGGTTCCCCGTGTAAGGGTGAGCTTTCCTTGGGGAAAGCCCTCCCACTGTGCTTTGAGGTCACTGCGATTTACGGACACGCAGATACCATTCAGACAATAAGCGTACTTGCTTCTCGGTATATCCGCGCTCGACCATTCGAGCAACAAAATCCGCATGCTTACGCTTGTCATCTGCAGAAGCTTTAGTATTGAAGGAAATTACTGGCAGGAGATCCTCGGTATTGGAGAACATCTTCTTCTCAATAACTGCACGTAATTTCTCATAGGATCTCCAGTCAGGATTTTTTCCCTGATTATTCGCCCTTGCGCGCAATACAAAGTTGACTATTTCGTTACGGAAATCCTTAGGGTTAGATATTCCGGCGGGTTTTTCCGTTTTCTCCAACTCCTCATTGAGCGCGCCTCGGTCGAGTATCTCGCCAGTCTCAGGGTCGCGGTATTCCTGATCCTGAATCCAGAAGTCAGCATAGGTGACATAGCGATCAAACAAGTTTTGGCCATATTCTGCGTAGGATTCCAAGTAGGCAGTTTGTATCTCTTTTCCAATAAACTCGACATATCTTGGAGCTAGGTACTCCTTGATGAATCCAAGATATGTTTCCTGGATTTCTGGAGGGAATTGCTCTTGTTCAATTTGCTGCTCCAATACATAGAGTAAGTGAACAGGGTTGGCTGCAACTTCCGTTGCATCAAAGTTGAAGACCTTGGAGAGAATTTTGAACGCAAAGCGTGTAGATAGGCCATTCATCCCCTCATCAACGCCAGCGTTGTCCCGATATTCCTGAATAGTCTTTGCCTTAGGGTCGGTGTCCTTTAGGTTTTCTCCATCATAAATCCGCATTTTGGAGTAAAGACTAGAGTTCTCAGGATTTTTGATTCGGGACAGCACGGAAAATTGTGCCAGCATTCTCAGAGTATCCGGCGCACAAGGCGCTTTAGAGAGAGAGCTGTTTTCCAATAGTTTTTGGTAAATTTTGATTTCTTCCTGGACTCTCACACAGTAGGGCACTTTGACAATATAAATTCGATCTAGAAAAGCTTCATTATTGCGGTTATTTCGAAATGATTGCCATTCGGACTCATTGGAATGTGCCAGGATTGTGCCATTGAAAGGTATAGAGCCGAGTCCCTCGGTGCTGTTGTAATTGCCCTCCTGGGTGGCGGTTAGCAAGGGGTGAAGCACCTTGATTGGCGCCTTGAACATTTCAACAAATTCCATCAATCCCTGGTTGGCGCGACAGAGGCTGCCTGAGAAGCTATAAGCATCGGGATCATTTTGTGGAAAATCTTCGAGCTTGCGAATATCTATTTTGCCAACCAGAGAGGATATGTCTTGGTTGTTTTCGTCTCCGGGCTCTGTTTTGGATATTGCGACTTGATCCAGGATAGAAGGTCGAATTTTTACTACCCGAAATTTACTGATATCTCCCTTGAACTCATGCAACCGTTTAACAGCCCATGGGGACATAATGGTATTGACATATCGCCTGGCGATACCATAGTCCTCTTCCAGGATTCGACCATCTTCGCTAGGTGAGAATAAACTCAAAGGTGATTCAAATACAGGTGATCCCTTGATTGCGTAAATTGGCACCTGTTCCATTAGGGCCTTTAAGCGTTCAGCTAGTGACGATTTACCTCCTCCTACAGGTCCAAGCAAATAAAGAATTTGTTTTTTCTCTTCCAGGCCTTGGGCTGCATGTCGAAAGAAAGAAACAATCTGCTCTATGGCTTCTTCCATACCATAAAACTCGCTGAATGCTTTGTATCGCTTGATGACTTTATTACAGAAAATTCGAGATAAGCGTGGGTCGCGAGAGGTATCTATTAATTCTGCCTCACCAATTGCCATTAACATTCGCTCTGCAGGAGATGCATAGGCGCTGCGATCAGTTTTACATAACTCCAGATACTCCTGGATGCTGAGTTCCTCATCTTGGATTGACTCATACCTTTCCAGGTAGTGGTTGAAAATTGTCACGGTATTTACCTCCCTGTAGCCTAGTGGGCAGAGCTCAGCGTCCTGCTTATCAATTAGAGTCAGTGCACTGGTTGTTTCTAAGGTTGCACCGCTTGTACACATATGGTGATCAATATGTGAAGCGGCATAGCAATCGCCTTGTCTGAGATAAGCTCGGCAAAAGCGCAATTGATTGTTGCCGTTACTATCCTTGTTCTTCCCTGGGGTATACGGAACTGACCCCAGCTATTCCAGCATAGCTTTCAGTCTCATCACGGCACGGTATTGTTATCTAGATGGGTTGAATATAACGGCAGTTTTAAGTTTTATTCGTACTCTTTTAGAAGTGGGTAAAGCTCGAAGGAAGTAAAATGGCGATTCTAGTGACTGGTGGTGCCGGCTACATTGGCAGTCACACATGCATAGAGTTACTTGGTACTGGCTTTTGGCCAGTTGTTGTGGATAACCTATCGAATAGCGGCCGGGAAGTGCTAAATCGTGTCGAGATGATTTCTGGGCAAAAGGTGCTATTTGATGACTTTGATATTGGCGATCAAGAGGGGCTTCGGAAAGTCTTTTCAGAATGTGAGATTGAAGCTGTAATTCATTTTGCTGGTATGAAGGTAGTAGGAGGTTCTGTCGAGCAGCTGCTACGTTATTGTCAGAATAATGTAGCAGGTACCCAGGCTCTTATAGACGTGATGGAGGAATTTGACGTATTTCGAATGATCTTCAGTTCTTCTACAACTGTCTACGAGGAACCTGACACGGTGCCGATTAAAGAAGATTTTAAAATTGGAGCTACTAATCCCTATGGTGCCAGCAAGCTCGTCAAGGAGGGCATACTGCGAAATATCTGTGTCGTTCCTGGGAGCTACTGGAAAGTAAGTTTGTTACGCTACTTTAACCCTATTGGTGCACATAAAAGTGAAAGAATAGGTGAGGATCCTCGAGGAATCCCCAATAATCTTTTGCCGTATGTATCTCAAGTTGCTGTTGGTCGCGGTCCTTACCTACTGGTTTTTGGTGATGATTATGAAACTGTAGATGGGACAGGTGTTCGGGATTATATACTGATCTAGCTCTGGGACATTTAGCAGCCCTAGAACTACTTAGAAAGCCCACAACAGACCAGGGTTGCTTTATCCATAACTTGGATACTGGCCAGGGAAGTTTTGTGTTGGAAGTCGTAAAGGCATTTGAAAAACCAGTGGTAGAGAAATTCCTTATGAAATTGTACCGCGTAGACCTGGGGATATTGTGGAATGCTATGCGGATACTGAGCTGGCTGAAAAAGAGCTAGGCTGGAAAGCGGAATATGACCTGATACAAATGGTTGAAGATGCATAGCGTTGGCAATCACAAAACCCGGGGGGATATAGCTCGTAATATCGACTCCCTGTAGAAAACCCTAACTGCTTGGTCTAACTTAACAGTTGAGGTTTGCTAATTTGCAGTAAAGTCGTAAGTATTTAATTTTTTATAGGCTGCAATCTAGGCAGAAGAACTCCTCATCATCCAACCGCATTGCCGTAAGGTAACCACCCCAAACGCATCCCGTATCTAGTGCATAGATATTTTTAGTATCGGCACGCCCCTCCAGAGCTGCCCAGTGGCCAAAGATAATTTTTTCATTCTTACTTTTTCTGTTCGGAAAGCTAAACCAGGGCTTGTAATCGGCATGCGCGGCTTGAGGTCCTCGTTTGGTCACTAAATCTAAGGTGCCATCTGCTTTACAAAAACGCATTCGTGTAAAGTAGTTGGTTATGGAACGTAACCTTTCGATACCGATAAGATGGTCATTCCAGCAATGTGGTTCATTACCATACATCCCATAAAAATAAGCTTTTGCCATAGCTTCATCAGACAGGGCATGCTCAACTTCGCGAGCAAGCGCCGCTGCCTTGGTTACACTCCAAATGGGAGGAATCCCTGCATGAACCATGGTGTACCCCTTTTTGTGTACTAGAAGGGGAAGACCTTGAAGCCAGTTTAGTAGCTGGTCTGAGCCTTTGGCTTTCAGGATTTTAGCTAAGTCATGCTCTTTTTCAGAAAGGTGTTTGGCTCCATGGGCCAGAGCTAAAAGGTGTAAGTCGTGGTTGCCTAGAACGGCGGTTACCTGATGACGGTACTCATACAAAAAGCGCAAAGTGCCAAGACTGTCGTCCCCACGATGAACAAGATCTCCAGCAAGCCACAATTTGTCACGATCAAAGCGGAAGCGGATTTTCTTTAGTAGCCGTTGTAATGGCTCAAAGCAACCCTGAATATCTCCAATGGCGTAAGTAGCCAAATTTTCGCCCCCTAAATTGGCTTGTTATTTTTTTGTTTTTCAAGCTGTGTACAGAAATTTGCTAATCGGACAAATTCTTCAACACCGAGGGTTTCAGGGCGACGGCTGGCATCTACCGGGAACGAGTTTACATCCAGTTCTGGAAATAGCGGTTTTAAAGCATTGCGCAGTGTCTTGCGACGTTGCTGAAAAGCTACATTGACAATTCGCTCCAGCAGCTTCTCATCCTCGGCAATGAACGGAAGTTTTTCATGAGGAGTAAGGCGTACGATTGCAGATTCTACTTTAGGTGCTGGTTGGAATGATTGGGGGGGCACTGGAAAAAGTCCCTGAACACGGCAGTGATATTGCACCATGACACTCAGACGGCCAAAGGATTTGTTACCCGGAGTGGCGCTGAGGCGGTCGACGACTTCCTTTTGCAGCATAAAGTGCATATCCCGCACTTTACCTTTGAAGCTGAGTAAGTGGAAAAGTAATGGCGTAGAAATGTTATAGGGCAAATTGCCAACTATGCGTAAAGGTGAATCTGCTGCAAATTCTCCAAAGTCAAATTTGAGGGCATCCTGCTCAATAATTTTAAACTGGAGATAATTCCTAAACTTAAACTGCAGCAAGGGTATTAAGTCCCGGTCTAGTTCAACTGCAGTTAGGGAAGGGCATCGTTGGAGGAGAAGCTCTGTAATCGCACCTTGCCCGGGACCAATTTCTACGAGTTTGTCGGATTCTTTTGGGGCTACGGCGCGTACAATACGTTCAATGATATTTTCATCGACTAAAAAATTTTGGCCAAAACGTTTACGGGCTTTGTGCTGGAAAAAACTGTCCATTAAATAATCTATACTTGAAGCTTTTTTGGGTTGATATATACGACAAAAGGGAGAGCCACTTTGCAAATACTGCGAGGTAGCTCACCGAGTAGCCAATTCAATAGCTTGCGCCAAAGCTGCCTCCAAACTACCACTGTCGGCATCGCCAGTACCAGCAAGATTCAGCGCGGTACCGTGGTCTACTGATGTACGGATAAAAGGCAGCCCAAGGGTAATATTTACAGCTTTACCGAACCCCTTGAATTTTAACACCGGCAGCCCCTGATCGTGATACATGGCCAATACTGCGTCACAGTGAGTTAATTGCGGGGGTGTAAAGAGTGTATCGGCAGGTAAGGGGCCAAGGAGCTGGATGCCCTCTGCTCGCAAGCTATTCAGAGCTGGTTCTATCACCTCTATTTCTTCCATACCGAGGTGACCGCCTTCCCCTGCATGCGGGTTTAAGCCGCATACCCCGATGCGAGGAGATTCGATCCGGAACTCATTGGTCAGGCTTTTGTGTAGAATTTGAATGACCTGTGTGAGGCGCTCTCCTGTGATAGCTTTACTGACATCTTTTAGAGGGAGATGTGTAGTCACCAATGCCACGCGCAGATTTTCAGCTGCTAGCATCATTACGACTTGCTCAATACCCGCTTGCTCAGCAAAAAATTCGGTATGCCCACTAAATGGGATGCCTGCATCGTTGATCACTCCTTTGTGTACGGGGCCGGTTACTAAGGCATTAAATTGTCCTCTCAAGCATCCTTTAGCTGCAGCCTCCAGAGTGCTCAAAACATAGGGAGCATTGGTAGTACTCAATTGACCTGGCTTGGCACTGCTGGCCATTTGGATTTCTTGAATATATAGGCAGCCGGGTGGAGTAGCCGATGCTGCTGAATCAGGAGAGAAGGGTAGTAATGTCAGTGGGAGACTGAGAATGCTAGCGGCCTGGTATAGTAGTTCTGGATCTGCAATAGCTATTATTTGTGAGCTGCTGCCCTGCTGTGCCACTTTAACTGCTAATTCTGGGCCTATACCTGCGGGTTCCCCTGGGGTTAGTGCAATTTTGGTGGTCATTTGGTGGGCCAATTCCTTGATCAATAAAAAACCGGGCGCTTAGGCCCGGTTTTGGGATTCTAAAAGGATGAGTGCTACTGTTGCTCTTTTTCGGTCGAGTCTTTGTTTCCATCCTGCAGCTTAATTTCAACATAAGCCTGATCGCGAATTTCACGGCGCCAATTTTGAAGTTCTTCTTCGTAGCGACGGTTACGTAACAAGTTGGCAGCTTGATTGCGGATATATTGATCAGTCATATCTTGCTTGCGCCGGTCCTCAACTTTCAGGATATGCCAGCCAAATTGGCTGCGAAACGGCAGACTGATTTCGCCAATATTAGTGGTGTCCATTGCCTGGGTAAATTCTGGTACAAATTGGCCAGGCATAGACCAGCCTAGATCCCCTCCGGCGAGCATTGAGCCTATATCTTCAGAGTTTTCCCGGGCTAATTTATCAAAATTATCATTGGCCATGGCTTCCTCGCGCATGGCGATCAGTTTGTTATAGGCCTCGTCATCGGTGAGGATGGCGGATGGCTTCAACAGAATATGACGAACTTTAGTCTGTTCCACCAGCTGTTCGTTAGCACCTTTCTGGGCGTGAATCTTGAGTAAATGGAAGCCGGCATCACTGCGGAAAGGCTCTGTTACATCTCCCACTTTCAGGCCGTTGAGCGCATCTGCAAAGAGGGTCGGCAGTTCCACTGTCTTACGCCAGCCTAGATCACCACCGGCTAGAGCATTTTGCCCAGCGGAGTTGGCTATAGCCAAGCGACGGAAATCAGTACCCTCACGTGCTTGTTCAGCTAGCTCTTCTGCCTTTTCGCGAGCTTGGGTCACCTCACTGGATGGTGCGCTGGAGCTTATGGGAATCAGGATATGACCGAGCTCAAATTGCGGTGACTTCCAGAACTCTCCTTCTTTGGAGCGAAGGAAGTTGTCGATATCCTGATCTGTGATTTGGATTCTGCGGTTAACACTGCCTTGTTCTACGCGGCGAATCATCAACTCTTGGCGGACTTGCTGGCGAAAGCTCTTTATGGTCATACCATCTGCACGAAGGCGCTGGCGGAATTCTTCCGGGCTGACACTGGCATTCTGTTGAACTCGTGCGATGGCTTGATCAAGCTCAGACTCAGAGATAGTAACGCCTGCGCGCGAAGCCATTTGCAGCTGTAGTCTTTCGACAATCAGCTGCTCAAGTACTTGGCGGCGTAAAACTTCAATAGGGGGCGCCTGGACCTGCTGTGCTTGGATCTGGCTGGCAATAGTATTCAAACGCTGGGCCAGCTCACTGGCCATCACGACATCTTCATCGACAACGGCGACTACTCGGTCCAGGGTTTGCACTTGTGCTGTAACAGTACCGGCGATCAGTGCGCAGGCAGCCAGAACGGATGACAGACTCAATTTAGTCACAAATTTCTGCATTATTCTCATCACGGTTTCAGCTTTTCTCTCTGATCAAAGTTTGCAATGCCCTTGTAAAGCATCTGAGTTACAGTTGATCCGAACCCTGCCAGACCTTTTAGTTGCACCTCTAGGAAGATACCTTCCTCGTACTCCAAGTCCTCAGCGGCTACGACCCCGGCCAGGTCATTGTCCAGGGTGCGGCTCCATACCAGGCGCGCACGATAGCAGCAATCATCGTATTCGATGCCAGCTAAGTATTGCAGTTCCCGGTCCAGGGTTAAATCGTAGGCGGCGCTAGCCATTATAGAGGTATGGGTGCTGATAGGCAGGACTGCAGAGCTGTTGAGCTGCCGGGTAGAGGAGTCGTCATCATTGTCCACTTCGTTTGGAAATAGCAGTGCGTCATTCCGCTCATAGTAATAGCTGAGGTTGAAGATTCTGGCGTCATCGTCAAAGTATCGCAGGCTGAAATTGCCCCGGTTGATATTGTGCTCCGTGTCGTCGTAAACAAACTCACTGCCGATACGCAGGGACTGAATCGGTCGACTTTCTAGTCGGGCAGCGAGTTCAGAGCGGGGGGTCTCCTCAATTAACTCCGTTAACCCAATTTGTGAGTCACTGGAATAATAGGCCTGGCCAATGCTGGCGGAGAACAGGTCACGCCCGCTGATCGGATCAATAAAGCGGGTAGTGAGACCTAGAGCGACTCGACTTGCATCATCTATACGGTCACTGCCCGCAAAACGGCTGTCGCGGAATAGCTGATCGTAGCTGAAGGTAAATAGCGAAGTATCGTAAAGCAGATTATTACTACGGGGATCAATAACAAGTATGTTATTAGGGTCGTAAGGGTAATTAACTTCCTTCCTGCTGATATCAAAAAAGTCATCCTGGTTGGCATTACTACTGATCAGTGTAAACAGCCGGGGTTCCAGGGTGTGAATAAAGTCCCTGTTGAAAATAAAACTATCCCGTTCAAAATACAGGCCCGTATCCAGGGTGAACTGGGCAGCGGCGGCATCGGGTGTGTCGTTGGCATCTTCGGGCAGGAACAGATCGCTCACCTGGTAGCCCAGGTAACGGCCGGCGATACCGGGTTTGAAATAGCCCCATAGCCATTCTTTATCCCAGGCGAGTTCGTAGTCGAGGCGCAATCTATCCGCAGTAATAAAATCCGTGGTTTTAGTTACCACGCTAGTAGGATCGTCAGTGTCCCCAATAGATGTGATTGTCTGGGTATCCTTGTGCCTCCAGGCTATGGCCTCGTTATGCATAGAGAGTCGCCAGTCCTCCCAGCGGTAATCACCGTTCACATCCAGGCGCGGCAGCTGAGCGAAGGTGTCGGGGAGGTCATTTTCCAGGACCTGGTAGTCCTGGGCACGTAAAGTGACTCGCCAGTTTTCTGTGCTTAAACTGCCTTGCGCTGCTTGGTTGACCTGGGTTTCCGCATTAATCCCCAGATTGGCAGTACTTAAATCCCGAAAATAGTCTGGATCACTGACTTTTGTAAAGTCGATATCGGTGCGCCAGATACTGCCACTGTAGCCGCCTTCCTGGTCAAGATTCACCAGCCAACGGTCCCTGCCTTTGTTGGGTAGCACCAGATCCTCGGGGAAGCCGCGGTCGATAAGTTTGCGGGACAGATCATCGTTGCCGCCTTTGTCATTTGGCAGATCAGCTACGCGGAGTCTGGTATTAAAGATAGGGCTCAAATGGCGAAATTCCACTTCCAGACCTTTGCCCCGGTATTGGATATAACGCGGGGTAAGGGTTGCATCCATCTGCGGCGCTATATTCCAATAGTAGGGAATAGCGAGGTCCCAGCCGTTCTTATCACTGTTGCTCAAAGAGGGAAAGAGGAAGCCCGACATCCGGGCATCTCCCACTGGAAAGCGGAAATAGGGAGCGTAGAACACCGGAACGTCCATGATTTCCAGGCGGACATTTCGAGCTGTACCCTGGCTTTCTACTTCATCAATATTGATTTCACTGCCAATCAGTCGCCAAAACTCCTTTCCCGGTTCACAGCGGGTATAAGTGCCGTCTGTTAGGGTGAGTTCACCACTGGTTTGGCGGGCTGCGTAGGCCGCGTCGCCATGGATGTATTCATCGTGAATAACGTAAGAGACATCATCAATCGATGCTGCCTCACTGTCTGTGTGTACCTCAGCCGAAGCCCCACGGATCAATAAATTCGGCTCACGCAGCTCTACGGCTCCGCTTAGGTAGGCGGTATGGTTTTGCTGATTGAGGTCAACCTGGTCGGCAAATAATTGGCGATATCCTTGGGTGATATGCACATTACCGCTTAATTCTGCGGTGCCATCATCAAGTACCTGTGATCTTTCGGCGGTGGCACGCAGAGGGGCATTCTCGGGAGGAAGATCTGCATCAGGATAGTTTCTCGGAGGGGGAATAAAGGCCCCTGAACATATAGCCGGTATCCTGCCCCTCTCTTCGGGGGTAAGCTCTGAGCGGGGTAGCCAGTCGAGGTACAAATAAGGGTTGTAGTTTGGGTCTTCGTAAGCATTACCCTGGTTGGCGTGTGCCCACAGGGGGGTTGCGGCAATTAAGCCGATTGCGAAAGTACGGGTGTGTGAATAATTAGCAATCGCGAGTGCTAGGCGACGCCACCGGGGGACTTCATGCATCAATCGATAGGTTCCGGCTATTCTTAAATGTTTCTTTATCGGTAGATGCGTGCGACAGCTATCGAGCCGGGGCGCGCAAAAATCTTCGCTCGATTCTACTTGAATGTAGAAATAGTTAATAGCCACAGCGCTGGTACGAGTGTAAGAGGAATTGCGCAGACGCTGCTGGACGCGACACTGCGTGGGGTTACAATGCGATCTTATACCTGGGGAATCAGCCCGGTTATTACAAGCCACAGGTGAAGAATTGAAGGTGTGTTGTGACTGATGACTCGCGATTTGAGGAGCTTTGCCGCTGGGTGGGGCAGGTTTTGGAAATGCACTCCTCCGCGGAGCTGTTCAAATTTGCCGGCGATGCGGGATTTCGACGCTATTTTCGCACAGGCACCAAGCCGAGTTTGATTGCAGTTGACTCCCCACCGGAGCACACCAAGCCAAGTCACTTTGTGGCCATTGCTGATTATCTGCGCCGCAACGGTATCCATACGCCGATGGTGGTCTCGGCAGATACGACCAATGGCTATCTTCTCTTGGAGGATCTTGGCGATACCCAGTTATTTGGTGTACTTAATAACGATAGTGTCGAGGGCCTCTATGCCGAGGTGATGAGTGAGTTGTTGTGTCTGCAACAGATACCCAGAGACGAAACACTTTTTCCCAATTATGACGCAGAGTTGTTTCTGACAGAGATGCGTATTATGCCTGAGTGGTTGGCGGGTAAGCTGCTAGGTCATCAGCTTTCAGCAAAGGAGATGGAGCTGATTGAAGATACCTTCCAATTGCTATTGGATAATGCAGCCAACCAGCCACATACCCTGGTTCATCGTGATTACCACAGCCGGAATCTGATGATACGGGAAGGAGAGAGGCCGGGGATTCTGGATTTCCAGGATGCGGTTTGGGGCCCTATCACTTACGATCTGGTTTCGCTGTTACGGGATTGCTATATACGCTGGCCCCGGGAACGGGTTGAACGCTGGGTATTCGCTTACGCAGCTACTGCAGAAGCTGCCGGAGTGATGGAACCTGTGGACCCTGAAAGGTTCTTACGATGGTTCGACTGGATGGGGCTGCAGCGTCATATTAAAGTACTTGGCCTGTTCCCACGCTTGTCGCTTCGCGATGGCAAACAGGGGTATCTGAGTAATCTCTCCCTGGTTATTCGTTATGTAATGGAAACAGCTGGTCGCTATTCTGAACTGAAGCCCTTTGGCGATTGGTTTGCCGACCAGTTATTGCCATTGATCGAACAGCAGCCCTGGTATAGTGACTACCGCAGTGCTGGGGACTCGCTCAGGTAAGCTGTAAAAATTGTATAGATTAATTTGATGACCCACCCAAAAGAGACCTCTCCAACTACCGCCATGGTCCTGGCTGCAGGCTTCGGTCGCCGTATGCGCCCGCTGACTGACCAGACGCCAAAGCCCTTACTACCTGTAGCAGGAAAACCGCTGATTGAGCACGCCCTGGAGCGCCTTCAAAGTATTGGTATCCAGCGGGTGGTTATTAATCTTGGTTATCTTGGCCATAAGATTAGGAGTTGCCTTGGTAGTGGTGAACGTTGGGGAATGGATATCCAGTATTCGGTAGAGCATGAAGAGAGGCCGCTCGAAACTGCCGGCGGTATTATCAATGCTATGTCACTCTTGGGTGAGGCCCCTTTCCTGGTGGTCAATGGGGATGTCTGGTGTGACTTCGATCTTTCCCAATGGATAACCCACCCTTTACCCAAGAGTTGCCCCGGGCGGTTATTGATGGTGCCCAACCCCCCCCATAATCCTGAAGGTGACTTTGGGATTGAGGATGGGTTGCTATCAGGAACTGCCAAGCCCCGCTATACCTTTGCCGGAATTAGCTGGTTGCGCCCGGAAATACTTACTCACTATCCAAAGATGCGTGAGTGTTTTGGCCTCGGGGAGGTGTTCACTTTTAACGAAGACAAATTACAGGCGGAATTATATCAGGGGGACTGGTGCGATGTGGGGACTCCTGAGCGCCTGGATCGATTGCACCGCCGCTTAACCGCGGAAAACTGATTTACTTAAGGATATTGAGATGTCTGATTACAAAATTGCTCCATCCATTCTCTCCGCCGATTTCGCGCGATTGGGAGAAGAGGTGGACAATGTGTTGGCGGCCGGTGCCGACTGGGTGCACTTCGATGTGATGGACAATCATTATGTGCCCAATCTGACCATAGGTCCGATGGTATGCCAAGCACTGCGTAAGCACGGTGTCCAGGCGCCTATTGATGTACATCTTATGGTTGAGCCCGTGGACGATATGATTCGCATGTTTGCGGATACGGGCGCAACCTATATCACATTTCACCCCGAGGCCTCCCGCCACCCAGACCGCTCTCTGCAGTTAATTCGCAGTTTGGGATGTAAGGCGGGCTTGGTATTTAACCCGGCTACCAGCCTTGATGCCGCCAAATATGTGATGGATAAGCTGGATATGATCCTTTTGATGTCAGTTAATCCGGGCTTTGGTGGCCAGAAATTTATTCCGGCCACCCTGGAAAAGCTGCGTGAGGCACGACAACTGATCGATGCTAGTGGCTATGATATACGCCTGGAAATCGATGGCGGAGTTAACCGGGATAATATTGCAGAAATTGCCGCCGCAGGTGCAGATACTTTCGTAGCGGGCTCTGCCATTTTCAATACATCGGACTACGCTGAGGTGATCGGCGCTATGCGCAAGAGCCTGCCTTGATAAAAACCTGGCGGGTAACCCCTTGCCCGCCGCATACGGGATTTGTAAACTTGTGCGCCTGCACTGAGGGAATTTCCGTGAATCACACTATCCCCACAACAACCAGCTGGCGATGGCGCCACTGATCCGCTAAGGCCAATTTGGTAGCTGCTACCATTCCGGCCACCTTTCCTGTGGGCGCTATCTATACTCTGGCGCCAACCTAAAAAACGCAAAATAGACCGGAGTCTCTATGACCCCAAGCGAATACGCCCAACTTGTGTCTGCGGGCTACAACCGCATACCGCTGGTGCGCCGAGTGCTGGCTGATATTGAAACACCTTTGTCCACTTACCTGAAACTTGCAGCTGGGCGTTACAGTTACCTGCTTGAGTCGGTGCAGGGGGGAGAGAAGTGGGGACGATATTCTATTATCGGTTTGCCAGCACGTACCGTCCTACGAGTGAGTGGTAACGAAGTAACTATTGAGCGGGATGGCGAAGTAGTAGAAAGCCACGCCCCGGAAGATCCCCTGACGTTTGTAGAAGAATTCCAACAGTACTATCGGGTGCCGGAGCTACCTGACCTACCGCGTTTCAATGGCGGTCTTGTTGGTTACTTTGGTTATGATTGCGTGCGCTATATAGAGCCCCGTTTGGCGCACAGTATGCCAGTAGATACTCTGGGTAACCCAGATATTCTATTGATGGTCAGTGATGAGCTGGTAGTTTTCGATAACCTCGCCGGTGCAGTTATTTTTATTGTGCATGCAGATCCAATACAAAAAGACGCATATGAGTATGCCCAGAAACGTCTCGACCAACTTGTTACTCGCCTGGCGCAGCCTTTACCAAATACGGTACCCCTGGACCTGGATGGTAAAGGCATAGAGGAAAGTGCGTTTCACTCTCACTTTGGAGAAGAAAATTTTAAGCAGGCCGTAAGACGGGTCAAGGAATATGTACTGGCTGGGGATGTTATGCAGGTGGTGCCGTCGCAGCGCCTGTCTGCCCCGTTCGATGCGCCGCCACTGAACTTTTATCGCGCCTTGCGCAGCCTGAACCCCTCTCCTTATATGTATTTTCTGGACCTTGGCGACCATCAGGTGGTGGGCTCGAGCCCCGAAATCCTGGTGCATCTGGAAGAGGGGGAGATGACAGTACGGCCACTGGCTGGAACCCGCCGCCGGGGGGCCTCAGAAGAGGAGGACCGGGCTTTGGAGCGGGAATTGCTGGCTGATCCTAAGGAGCGGGCGGAGCACCTGATGCTTATTGACCTTGGCCGTAATGATGTGGGCAGGGTGGCGGCAACCGGCAGTGTGCAGGTGACCGAGCAGATGGTTGTAGAGCGCTACTCCCATGTAATGCATATCACTTCTAATGTAACAGGCCAACTGAGGGATGGTCTCTCAGGTATGGATGCGCTACGCGCGGCCCTACCGGCCGGCACTTTGTCCGGGGCGCCGAAGATTCGGGCTATGGAGATCATTGATGAATTGGAGCCTGAAAAGCGGGGTATCTACGGTGGTGCGGTAGGCTATTTGGCATGGAATGGCAATATGGATACCGCTATTGCTATTCGCACAGCGGTAATCAAGGATGGTCAGTTATTTATCCAGGCCGGCGCCGGTCTGGTCGCTGATTCCGATCCCCAGTCAGAATGGGATGAAACCATGAATAAAGCCCGCGCGCTTTTCCGAGCGGCGGGCATGGCTCTGGCCAGTAGTAGTAAAGATGTAAAGACCGAGAACAATGAGCGAAGTTAGTATTGCCCAAAAACCTACCCTGGCGTTACGTTGCCAGAAAATTGTCGAAGCCCCGCTGTTTAACCAGATGATCATCGGCATGATCCTGTTAAGCGGTATCGCAGTGGGATTGGAAACCTCAAATTGGGTAGTGGAACGCTTTGGCGCACTATTGGGGGGGATTAACCAGCTGGTACTTGGCGCTTTTATTCTGGAGGCGCTGATAAAAATTGCTGCCCATGGCTCGCGCCCCTGGCGTTACTTCTCCAGCGGCTGGAACTGCTTTGATTTCACTATTATTGCTCTCAGCTTAATACCGGCGGCCGGGCCGCTAGCTACTTTGGCGCGTCTGGTACGGGTTTTGAGAGTATTGCGCCTGGTCTCGGCCTTCCCTGAATTGCGCACTCTGGTGGATACCTTGTTGCGCAGTCTGCCGAGTATGTTGCACATAGCATTGCTGATGGGGATTATTTTTTATATTTATGGGGTGGCGGGTTACTTCCTGTTTCACGATGTGGATCCGACCCATTGGCGTAGCCTGCCGATTGCGCTGTTGAGTCTATTCCGCATTGTGACTTTTGAGGATTGGACCGACATTATGTATACGGCCATGGATGCGATGCCTTGGGCCTGGGTCTACTTTATCAGCTTCGTGGTAATGGGTGCTTTCGTAATGATCAACCTGTTTATCGGAGTGGTACTTAATAACCTGGAAGAGGCCAAACTGCGGCGTATGGATGAGCTGTGCCTGCCACCAAGCCAAACTGAAATCCTGCGCGAATTGCGCGCTACCCAGGCATCGCTAGCGCGTCTGCAAAAGCGTATGGAAGCGACTACTAATGTTTCTGAGGCTAAGGGAGCCGGACAATGATTTTAATGATCGACAACTACGACTCCTTTACCTGGAATGTGGTGCAGTACCTGGAGGAGTTGGGTGCAGAAGTCGTGGTTAAGCGTAACGATGAAGTCACTCTGGAGGAAATCGAGCAGATGGCCCCTGAGAAAATTGTTATTTCACCGGGGCCCTGCACACCCAACGAAGCGGGAATATCCCTTGAGGCGATCAGGCACTTTGCTGGACGCACTCCTATCCTGGGAATTTGCCTGGGCCACCAGAGTATTGGTCAGGTTTTTGGTGGCAGGGTAGTGCGTGCGGGTCAGGTTATGCATGGAAAAACCTCGCCTATAGTGCACAACAATCTGGGGGTGTTTCACGGTCTGTCCAACCCCTTCGAGGCGACGCGCTATCACTCCCTGGTTGTGGAAAAAAGCAGTCTTCCTGAGTGCCTTGAGGTTACAGCCTGGACCGAGACAGAAGCCGGAGAGATTGATGAGATTATGGGGCTTCGCCACCGCGAGTTGGCGATAGAGGGTGTGCAATTTCACCCTGAGTCAATTCTCACCATGCATGGCCACGATATGTTAAGGAATTTTATTGAGTCCTGATATCTAAGGGCAAATGTCGCGGGGCCTTGGTCCCGATTGAATAAATTAGCGAGCAGGGCAAAGGGGACACCATGAATATCCAACAAGCCATAGCGAAACTGGTGGATGGAGAGCACCTCACCCGTGCGGAAATGCGCGAAACTGTGGGCCAGATAATGCGAGGCGAGACTCAGGAGGCACAAATAGGTGCGTTACTGATAGCCCTGCGCATTCGCGGTGAAACTGTTGATGAGATTGTCGGCGCAGTGGAAACCATGCGTGAGTTGGCAACAAAAGTAAACCTGAACCTGGACAATACGGTGGAT
The DNA here is from genome assembly GCF_000380565.1 of Microbulbifer variabilis ATCC 700307. Taxonomy (GTDB): domain Bacteria; phylum Pseudomonadota; class Gammaproteobacteria; order Pseudomonadales; family Cellvibrionaceae; genus Microbulbifer; species Microbulbifer variabilis. The sequence continues at coordinate 38,494 of NZ_AQYJ01000020.1, read as the reverse complement.
ATTGTCGGTACCGGCGGTGATGGTGCAAATCTCTTTAATGTATCCAGTGCCAGTAGTTTTGTGGCAGCAGCAGCGGGGGCCAAAGTAGCCAAACACGGCAATCGCTCGGTGTCCTCCAGCAGCGGTTCGGCAGATCTGCTGGAGCGGGCTGGAGTTTATTTGGAATTAAGCCCTGAGCAAATGGCGCGTTGCGTTGAGACTATTGGGATTGGTTTTATGTTTGCCCCTAGTTTCCACAGCGCTGTACGTCATGTCGGGCCTGCACGCAAAGCACTGGGTTTGCGTACTATTTTTAATTTGCTCGGCCCTTTGACTAACCCTGCAGGAGTCACCCGCAAGGTGATAGGTGTTTATGAAAAACGCTATTGCCGTTTGCTGGCAGAAGTTTTGCAGCGGCTGGGCTCCGAGCATGTACTGGTATTACATAGTGAAGATGGTCTGGATGAGGCCAGTATTGCTGCAGATACCCATGCGGTGGAACTTAAAGATGGCACCATTAATGAGTTTACCCTTACCCCTGAGGATTTCTCTATTGAGCGCCGCGATCTGAGTGGCCTGATCGTATCGGGTTCGCAGGAGTCTTTGGCGCTAATTCGCGATGCCTTGGGTAAGCGCGAAACCGAAGCAGGGCAGAAAGCTGCCGATATTATTGCCCTCAACGCCGGTCTCGCCATTTATGTGAGTGGTGTAGCCGGTAGTGCAGAACAGGGAATTGCCATGGCGCAGGATGCCATCGACAGTGGCCTGGCTGCGGAAAAAATGAATGATCTGGCCGCTTTTACCAGCGCCTTTCGCCCCGAGGAAGTAAAGTCGTGAGTACGCCAACAATTTTAAAAACCATAATTGAGCGCAAATGGCAGGAAGTGGCTGAGCGCAAATCTCAGTGCGGTCTGGAGACAATGCGGCTGAGAGCACAGGACCAGCCGCCGGTGCGGGGGTTTGTTGATGCTTTAGAGCGCAAAATTAATGGGGGCGAAGCTGCAGTGATTGCCGAGATCAAAAAGGCATCGCCCAGTAAAGGTGTTATCCGCGAGGATTTCCTACCGGCGGAAATAGCGACCAGCTATGAAAAAGGCGGGGCTGCCTGTTTGTCGGTGCTTACCGATATCGATTTTTTCCAGGGGGCAGACAGCTATTTACAACAGGCGCGTAATGCAGTGCGCCTGCCGGTGTTGCGTAAAGATTTTACTGTGGACCCTTTTCAACTCTACGAGGCCCGGGCAATCGGTGCCGACTGTATACTATTAATTGCCGCTTGCCTGGATGACCAGCAGATGCAGGACTTGAACAGTTTGGCCCTGGAATTGGGCTTGGATGTATTGGTGGAAGTGCACAATCGTTTGGAGCTGGAACGTGCGCTGGTGCTGCCAAATCGCTTGATTGGTATTAATAATCGCAACCTGCATACGTTTGAAGTTCAGCTGGAAAACACATTTAAATTGCTCGATCTGATTCCAGAGAATCGGATTGTGGTCACTGAAAGTGGAATACACACCACTGACGATGTTGCGGCCATGCGCGGCCACAATGTCAATACATTCCTGGTTGGGGAGGCATTTATGCGTGAGCAGGAACCCGGGCGCAAATTGATGGAAATGTTTAACTGAAGTGTAAGAACGAATTGTGATTACACTCACATAAAAAAGGGCGATCTTTGGATCGCCCTTTTTTATTAAGATGAGTAAGATTAACGTGTGCCGTAAACCACCATGGTTTTTCCTTTTACGGATACTAAACCTTGCTCTTCCAGGGTTTTTAGTACACGCCCAACCATTTCGCGGGAACAGCCTACAATCCGGCCGATTTCCTGGCGAGTAATTTTAATTTGCATCCCCTCTGGGTGAGTCATCGCATCCGGTTCATTGCACAGATCCAATAGGGTGCGTGCGACACGTCCAGTGACGTCTAGGAAGGCCAAATCGCCCACTTTGCGTGTGGTGTTGCGCAAGCGGCCGGCCATTTGAGTTGCCAGTGCGAAAAGGAATTCTGGGTGTTGGCGGGTGAGCTCCTGAAACTTGGTATAGGAGATTTCTGCTACCTCACATTCAGTCTTGGTGCGGACCCAAGCACTGCGGGTATCCTGATCGAACAGGCCCATTTCTCCGAAAAAGTCTCCATCATTCAGATAGGCGACGATCATTTCACGGCCTTCATCGTCCTCAATCAGAACAGTAACAGAACCGCGCATAATGAAATAAAGGGATTCACAGCGGTCGCCTGCATAGATAATCGTACTTTTGGCCGGGTAGCGACGCCGGTGGCAGTGGGCCAGAAAGTCTTCAATATTGCCGATAGTCATGGGGTCTTCGATAGCAACCGTCACGGATTTATTCCTCATTTTTTGTCTCGTGCCCTATCCCGGCTTTAGCAGCTGAGCACTATTGAATTATCGCGCGAAAAAAGAGTCCCCAACAGAGGCAGGCCACAGCAAAGTTCCGCATTGTGACCTGTGACACCCTGGCGCCGGTGGGATTGGACTCCAGAGCCGATCGGACGTTCACCGACGAGCTTTGAAATTGCACTGAAATACATTCCGCGCGGAGGCGTGGCTAACACTATACCGGAAATAGTAAGTCGTCGGGATAAACTTGTACGGTATGCTAAGCTTCGCGACTGGAATTTTTGTGGGAGTATGGCGATGCAGGGCAAGGTAACCTGGGTTAACGATTTAACCTTTGTCGGCGAGGCTGGCAGCGGTAATTCGATAGTCATGGAAGGTGGACGCACAAACAACGGCGTTCGCCCCATGGAAATGATTCTGCTCGGTGTTGGTGGTTGCGCCGCTTACGATGTGGTTTCTATATTACAAAAAGCCCGCCAGAACATTATTTCCTGTCATTGTGAGCTCAATGGAGTACGCCCGGATACGACACCGTCGCCATTTGAGCGGATCGAAATGGAATTTGTGGTGCGTGGCCGCGGTTTAAAAGAATCCCATGTAGCGCGCGCGGTGGAGCTGTCTGCGGAAAAATATTGCTCAGCTTCTATTATGCTGCGAAGCGCGGGTGTGGAAATAGTACATAGCTATCGAGTTGAAGAGGAATAAGGGGTGTTTTTAATCGGTCTGGGCATGGCAGGCTGGTGACTGCTGCCACTCAATATCCAGCCGGTGAATTCACTGGGTTTTTACTAGTACCCAGTGAATGCCCATTAGATTTTGTAACTGGCTGAAGTCATTACTTTGGCTACCAGTGACATTGCGCCCTTAACCGGAGCCGGGAATCGTTTGCCCCCCGCTGCCAGGGCTGCATGGGCGTGCTCATCCTCATCAATCAGCATTTGTTCCACAACCGCACGACTTTTTTTGTCCTGGGGTGGGAGTTGCTGCAAATGATTTCGCAAGTGTTTGCAAACCCGTTCTTCTGTTGCGGCGACAAACCCGAGGCTAATGCGGTCGCTAACTTTGCCAGCGGCGGCACCCAAGCCAAAAGACAGTCCGTACCAGAGGGGGTTAAGTAAACTGGGACGACTGTCCAGCTCCCTCAGCCGCTGCTCACACCAGGCCAAGTGATCAATCTCCTCATCGGCAGCGCGTTCCATCTCACCTCGTACCTCAGGTAGCTTCGCCGTGAGGGCCTGCCCTTGGTACAGGGCTTGGGCACATACTTCACCGCTGTGGTTGACACGCATCAGGCCGACAGAGTGACGGCGCTCGGTATCGCTGAACTCGGCCTCGGGCTCTTCTTTGGCTGGGGAGGGGCGTGTATGACAGGGTTCTCCCGGGCTCAAGGTGCGCAGCGCCCTATCAGCCTGAATGAGCAGGCGGTCCAGGCCGCTCAGGTTGCGTTCACTCATATTCTACTGCTCCTCTATTACGGCAACTGCTGAGGCAGTCGCCGTGAGTGGCTTTTACTGCTTGTCACTAACAGTGGCTTCTTCTCTTTCGACAGCGCGGTAGCCGATATCTTTCCGGAAGAACACGCCGTCCCAGTAGATAGTCCGAGCTGATTCATAGGCATTTTCCTGGGCTTCGGCGACAGTATCTCCCAATGCTGTCGCGCACAGCACCCGGCCACCATTGGTGACTACGCGCTCACCATCCAGTGCGGTACCGGCGTGGAAGACCTTGGCGTTGTCACTGTCTGCTTTGTCCAGGCCGCTGATGGCATCGCCTTTGCGGTAGCTGCCGGGATATCCGTGCGCGGCAAGGACCACACCCAGGGCAGGGCGGGGGTCCCACTCAGCAGTGACGGTATCCAATTTATTGTCCAGAGCGGCCATGCACAGGTCGACTAGGTCCGACTTCAGGCGAATCATAATTGGCTGGGTTTCCGGATCGCCAAAGCGGCAGTTGTACTCGATGACCTTCGGAGTACCGTCGCTATCGATCATCAGGCCGGCGTAAAGGAAACCGGTGTAAGGCGTACCCTCAGAAGCAAGACCTTTAACAGTGGGTTCGATTACTTCTTGCATAATGCGCTGGTAAATGGTGTCGGTCACTACCGGTGCCGGGGAGTAGGCACCCATACCGCCCGTATTGGGGCCGGTATCGCCATCGCCAACGCGCTTGTGATCCTGGCTGGTGGCCATCGGCAGGATATTTTCTCCGTCCACCATCACGATAAAGCTCGCTTCCTCACCCTGGAGGAACTCCTCGATAACCACGCGGCAGCCGGCTTCACCAAAGGCGTTTCCAGACAGCATATCGCGTACAGCGAGCTCAGCCTGCTCTTCGGTTTCGGCAACGATCACACCCTTGCCCGCAGCCAAGCCGTCGGCTTTAACTACGATGGGCGCGCCGCGCTCGCGAATGTAGGCAACCGCCGGCTCCACTTCGGTGAAATTGCGGTAGGCAGCGGTGGGGATTTTGTGGCGCTCGAGAAAGTCCTTGGTAAAGGCTTTGGAGCCCTCCAGTTGGGAAGCGCCTTTACTGGGGCCAAAAATGGCGAGGCCACGGGCATTAAAGAAATCGACAACACCCTCTACCAGCGGCGCTTCCGGGCCGACAATCGTTAGTTCTACGCCGTTTTCCTCGGCGAAATCTGCCAGGGCGGCGAAGTTATCCACACCGATTGCGATATTTTCCAGCTTGGGTTCGCGGGCAGTGCCGGCGTTGCCCGGGGCAACATAGACGGTACCGACATTTGGGTTTTGCGCTGCTTTCCACGCCAGGGCGTGCTCGCGGCCACCTGATCCGATAACCAATACGTTCATTCTTAAATCCCCCCTAAGTCGACCGATCCGGTCCATTGCACAGGTTATAGGTGTGCTAGTTTAACGTGGAATTGATTCTGGGGCCTGAGTCTCGCCCTTGGATTCAAATGATTTGTGCAGGCTGGTAAGTATCGATACTTCCCAGCCCGTTGATCATAGCCCGCAACAGTAAGCATTTGCGGGCGCACAATCTTAGTGGCGGAAGTGGCGCATACCGGTAAATACCATGGCCATATTGTGCTCATCCGCTGCGGCGATCACTTCTTCATCGCGCATGGAACCGCCGGGCTGGATGACCGCCTGGATTCCCACAGCGGCAGCATTATCGATGCCGTCGCGGAAGGGGAAGAAGGCATCGGAAGCCATAACGGACCCTGCAACGGCGAGACCGGCGTGCTCGGCCTTGATCGCGGCGATGCGTGCGGAGTTTACGCGGCTCATCTGGCCCGCGCCCACACCCACGGTGCGACCGTCCTTGCCGTATACGATGGCATTGGATTTTACGAACTTGGCCACTTTCCAGGTAAACAGCAGATCGCGGATTTCTTCTTCAGTGGGCTGGCGCTTGGAGACTACTTTCAGGTCGGCAGCGGTGATCAGGCCGTCGTCGCGGTCCTGAACCAGCAGGCCGCCATTAACGCGCTTGTAGTCCAGTGCCGGGGTGCGCTCGCTGCTCCACTGGCCGCATACCAGCAGGCGCAGGTTCTTCTTCTCGGCAATGGCCTGTTTGGCCTCTTCGGAGACTGACGGTGCGATAATGACTTCAACAAACTGTCGCTCGACGATCGCGCGGGCAGTGGCGCCATCGAGTTCCCGGTTGAAGGCGATGATACCGCCAAAGGCGGATTCGCTGTCGGTAGCGAAAGCCAGGTCGTAGGCCTTGTGAATATCTTCAGCAATCGCCACACCGCAGGGATTGGCGTGTTTGACGATCACGCAAGCGGGGTGTTCGAAGGACTTCACGCACTCCAGCGCGGCATCGGTATCGGCGATATTGTTGTAGGACAGCTCTTTGCCCTGCAGCTGGGTGGCAGTGGAAATACTGGCCTCAGCTGGGTTGGCTTCGGTATAGAAAGCGGATTTCTGGTGCGGGTTCTCACCGTAGCGCAGGTCCAGCTTCTTGATGAATTGGCTGTTGTAGGTACGCGGGAACAACTGCTTTTCTTCGCCTTTAATGGCGCCCAGGTAATTGGCAATAGCGCCGTCATAGCCCGCCGTGTGCTCAAAGGCTTTTACCGCCAGGTCAAAGCGGCTGGCGTGGCTCAAGGTGCCATCGTTAGCTTTCATTTCTTCGATGATGTGGCCGTAATCGCTGGCATTGACCACGATAGTGACATCTTTGTGGTTCTTGGCGGCAGCGCGAACCATGGTGGGGCCGCCGATATCGATATTCTCGATAGCGTCTTCGAGGGAACAGTCGGGCTTGGCAACGGTTTGAGCGAAGGGGTAGAGGTTAACCACCACCATATCGATCGGGGTGATACCGTGCTCGCCCATGATGGCATCATCGGTACCACGGCGCCCCAGAATGCCGCCGTGTACTTTCGGGTGCAGAGTTTTGACACGGCCGTCCATCATTTCAGGGAAACCGGTGTAGTCGGAAACTTCTACCACGGGAATACCCGCTTCCTTGAGCTGGCGGTGGGTTCCGCCGGTGGAAAGAATCTCAACCCCCATTGCGGAGAGCTGTTGAGCGAACTCTACAATGCCACTCTTGTCAGAGACACTAATTAGAGCGCGGCGGATGGAAACCTTGTCTGTCATTGCACTTGATCCAACTGGTTTTCGAAAAGGATGTTTAAAGGGTTTTAGCGGTTGTCCACTGTGGCAACAAAAACGCTGCCGGGAAAATAGCGAAGGGGGATGAGTTACCTCATCCCCCTTCAATATTTCGCTCGGTGGGAAGCTTACAGCAGGCCGTAGCGCTTCAGCTTCTTGCGCAGGGTGCCACGGTTGAGACCCAGTAATTGCGCGGCGCGGGTCTGGTTGTGGCGGGTGTATTTCATCACCACTTCGAGCATGGGCGCTTCGATCTCCGACAGCACCATGTCGTAGACATCGGTTACCATCTGGCCATCCAGGTGGCGGAAGTAGTTCTCCATTGCGTGCTCGACGGCATCGCGCAGGGACTGCTGCTGTGGCTGTGCCAGTTGAGTCTGCCCCCTGGAGGATACTTCTTCATTGCCAGTATCCGGAATCAATACTTCGTTATTCATGCCGCTTGTGCCCCTCTCGTTATTCGGCGTTCAAACCACTCGTGAACGCTGGCATGTTGTACTTCTGCACTCTCTATTTGGAAAAAGGTCTTGCGGAAGGACTCGCTATCCGCGAGCGTCTTCAAGTACCAGCCCACATGTTTGCGGGCGATACGGACCCCCATCACCTCACCGTAGAATCGGTGTAGTTCGCCCAAATGGGCGAGCAAAATATTCCTGACTTCATCCAATGTCGGTCCGGGTAGCCGCTCGCCAGTGGCGAGATAGTGGGCTATTTCCCGAAAAATCCATGGTCGTCCCTGTGCTGCACGGCCAATCATGACCGCTGATGCGCCAGTGTAATCGAGCACTTCTTGGGCTCTCTCGGCACTGGTGATGTCGCCATTGGCAAAAACCGGGATCTTCACCCTGGATACAATTTCGGCAATGGTATCGAATTCAGCCCGTCCGTGGTAGCCACAGGCACGAGTACGACCGTGTACCGCTAGAGCGGCAATCCCGGAATCCTCGGCCATCTTGGCTACAGTGACGCCATTGCGGGAATCCGGACACCAGCCGGTGCGGATCTTAAGGGTCACTGGGACGGAAACAGACTGGATTACAGCTTCAAGAATATCTGCAACCAGCTTTTCATCCCGCAGTAGGGCGGAGCCCGCTGCTTTTTTACACACCTTTTTTGCCGGGCAGCCCATATTGATATCGATAATCTGTGCGCCGCGACGCACGTTCTCCCGTGCGGCTTCCGCCATCATTTCGGGGTCACCACCGGCGATCTGTACCGATATCGGTGCCGTTTCTCCACCGTGGTCCAGGCGCAAGCGAGACTTGCGACTGTTCCATAAGCGTGTGTCCGAGGTCACCATTTCCGATACCACCAAACCAGCGCCGAGTTTTCGGCACAGCTGGCGGAAAGGGCGGTCGGTGACACCGGCCATGGGCGCCAGAATTACCGGGTTGTCGATAATATAGGGGCCAATGGCAGTAGACACGGTAGCTCCATTTGGGCTGTAAGAAGGACATCTCGGGCCCCGGCAAAAGAGCCGCCTATGATAGCGGCTGGCCCGATAATGGCAAAGCGAAAAAGCGGGCAATTTGATCGAACTCTATCCGTTTAGCCTGCAGAGTGTGCAATTTATGTGGCTTTTTGTGCCAGTTAACCTCTTTTGTTGGCGCACAATTATTTTTTACGGAGTGATTTTCATCTCATAATTTACTGCTTCAGCGCCTGGATCTACCACCTCAATAGCAATGTGTACAGGGCTGTCCTGAGGCATCAACCTGCGACCGGCCAGCTCCCCCTGCAAATATTCCAGGGGAGAAAATCGGCGGCTTGCGACATTACGATTTTTGAGGTCACTGAAATTCAATAGCAAGTTAGGGAAAGGCTGACCGTAATCAGCGGTATTGACCAGTACTGCATCCACTATCAGTGCGCCTTCCAACTGAGGATGGCTGCGCACCATCAGGTTGGTGGCTTGGATGGCGTTAAGGTCTCGGAGCTGGGGCAGCTTGCAACCGAGCAGTGGACATGCGGAAGCATAGATATTGCGCCAGGGTTGTTTTTTGCTGAGGGTGTCAAACTTGAAGTAGGCAATCTGGGCCAGCAATGTGGTGGTCAGCAGCGGTAGTAGCACCCACCAGACCCAAGATGGCATAACTTTCTTTTGTGGTGTCACTCCCCAGGACATCTCCAGGGGGGCGGGCTGGATAGCGGATATCAATTGTTCCCGCTCGGGCTCTATTTCTGTGTCCGCATCGAGCTCCTCACCGGAAGCAAAAAAAGGTTCACGACGTCCATCTGGGGCACTGTTTTGGGTAACCGGGTTTTCTTGTACGGAGTCATCAGGAATTGTTGTTGGTCCAGGATCGAATGTATCCGCCCTCTCTGCTTGAGATTCGAGGGGGTGGTCCCACGGGTCGCGGTCCCTGAAATGATCGTTGTACGAAGATATATTGGAATTATTGTCGTTATTACTTACCGAGCGGTGATCGAAATCGGAGACATCATCCCAATCCGGCTTGAGGAAGGACTCTAGATCCTCTTCGGGCTCCTCATGAGCAGTCTCGTCCTGCAGTTCCTGCCACTCATTGTCGCCGAAGGCGTCACCGATCAGTGAATCGGAGTTCGGCTTCCTATCAGCGTTTTGGGCATTATCTGCTTCTATCGCTTGGGGACTCTTGTCTGCCTTTCCTGCTGGAGTGGTCTCCTGCTCCTCGGGCGGGGACGGCTCATCGTCATCCAGTTCGATATCGTCGTGGATTAAGAAGTCGTCATCTTCCAGCAGAGCTTCTAGGTCGTTGCGGGTATTGGTGTTCTCGTCATTAAAGACGATGTTTTCGTCAGCGCGAAAAACCTGCAGGCAGGAGCCGCAACGCACTGCGCCGCGGGCGGCGCGCAATTGCTGGTCATTGATGTGGAAAGAGGTGCTGCAGTGGGGACAGCGGGTTACCAGTTGAGACATTCGACTATGGCGTAGTTTATTTTGCAGTCAAGTTTATCAGCCTGCTCGGCCCCCGCGTAGTGGTGGTTAGCCTATTTAACAGATACGGGTTCCACTCAAGCGCACCCAGCCTTCATGCACTCCGTCTTCATCAAATTCGACGTTTTGTGTATAGGCGGCTTTTACTTGCTCTGCTTGGGATATAAGAATGCCGGAAAGACAGATGCGCCCGCCGACTCTGGTTAATTTGATCAGCTCGGCGGCGAGTTCTACAAGAGGACCTGCGAGGATATTTGCCAGCATTACATCCACGTTTTCCTGTGGCATTTGCTCGGGTAAGTACACAGGAAAACGCTGCGGATCGATACCGTTGCGTTTGGCGTTATCGCGGCTTGCGATCAGGGCCTGGGGGTCAATATCTGTGCCCATTGCCCGCTCAGCACCCAGCAGCAAGGTGCCGATGCCAAGGATGCCGGAACCGCAGCCAAAGTCGATAATGCTTTTGCCCTGTAAAGGCTCCTGAGCCAACCATTGTAAGCAGAGGTAAGTGGTGGGGTGGGTGCCAGTGCCGAAGGCGAGGCCGGGGTCGAGTAGCAGATTAACCGACTCGGGGTGGGGTGGCTCACACCAACTGGGGCAAATCCATAAGTTGTCGCCGCACTGAATCGGCTTGTAGTGCGTCATCCACTCCCGCTCCCAGTCCTTATCTTCCAGTTGCTCCCAGCGAACGTTGGGAAGCAGCTCGCATAGATAAGAGGCTGCCTTGGCTTCGGTGACGGTAGTGTCGATTTCGGCGTCGAACAGACCGGTAACACGGGTCTGGTCCCATAAGGGTACTTCGCCCAGGCCAGGTTCAAGAATAGGCTGGTCTGCGTTGTCCTGCAGGGTGACGGAGACGGCACCGGCAAATAGCAGTGCGTTTTCAATTTTTTCCGCTTGTGCGCGATTGGTATCGACACGGAGTTGTAGCCAGGGCATAGAGGTTCCGTAATGAGTAACTGCTGTGGTGGGTGGTAAGTCCACCCGATCCCTGCGACGGATCGCCGTCCATGGCGCTTGGGTTCGTCGTCTGACGCAATTCTCTCCGACTTTATCCCTGCTGGCGAGGGTTAGAGTCCCAGCTTTTTCTCCAGATAATGAATATTGACCCCGCCTTTGGCAAAGGCCTCATCCCGAACCAATTCTTCCTGCAGTGGGATATTGGTTTTAATGCCATCAATGACCAACTCGGAGAGAGCTACTCGCATGCGCGCGAGAGCGGTATCCCGATCCTCCGCGTAGGTGATTACCTTGGCGATCATCGAGTCGTAATTGGGCGGCACCGAATAACCAGAGTAAAGGTGAGAATCCACACGTACGCCGAGGCCGCCGGGCATATGGAAATTATTCACTTTACCGGGGCTAGGGAAGAAGGTTTGTGGGTCCTCTGCGTTGATTCGGCATTCGAAGGCATGGCCGCGAATTACTATATCTTCCTGCTTCAGGGAGAGTTTCTCTCCGGCGCAGACGCGAATCTGTTCTTTGATCAAGTCGATGCCAGTAACCATTTCGGTGACTGGATGCTCCACCTGGATACGGGTGTTCATTTCAATAAAGTAGAAACGTTCGTTCTCGTAGAGAAACTCGAAGGTGCCAGCACCGCGATAGCCGATATCGATACAAGCCTGCACACAGGAATCCAGCACCTGTTTGCGTACGGCATCGGGGATGCCAGGGGCTGGAGCTTCCTCCAAAACCTTTTGATGGCGGCGCTGCAGTGAGCAATCCCGGTCACCCAGATGTATGGCATTCCCCTGGCCGTCGGACATTACCTGAATTTCCACATGACGCGGATTTTGCAGGAATTTCTCCATATATACAGTGCCGTCGCCAAAAGCAGCCTGAGCTTCGGATTTGGTGACAGCAATGGCATTGACCAGATTATCCGGGCTCTCTACCACACGCATGCCGCGACCACCGCCGCCCGCAGCAGCCTTAATGATGACGGGGTAACCGATATTCTGTGCGATCTCGAGGCAGCGCTCGCTGTTGTCTGGTAGCGGACCATCAGAGCCGGGCACCGTGGGGACCCCCGCTTTTTTCATTGCGGCAATTGCGGATACTTTATCGCCCATCAGGCGAATAACATCTGGATCCGGGCCGATAAAGGTAAAACCGCTCTTCTGCACCTGCTCGGCGAAGTCGGCGTTTTCGGCCAGGAAGCCGTAACCTGGGTGCACGGCCACCGCATCGGTAATTTCCATGGCGGAAATTAGGGCTGGTATATTCAGGTAGCTCTGCGGGGATGGGTTGGGGCCTATACAGACAGATTCATCTGCTAGGCGCACATGCTTCAAGTTGCGGTCCACCAGGGAGTGCACCGCCACAGTGGCGATGCCCATCTCTTTACAGGCGCGCAAAACCCGCAGGGCAATTTCGCCGCGGTTGGCGATCAGGATCTTGTCGAACATTGTGCCTACCCCGCTCAGACGATGGTCACGAGCGGCTGGTCAAACTCTACCGGTTGGCCATCTTCCAGCAGTATGGATTCGATAGTACCGGCTTTGTCAGCTTCGATCTGGTTCATCATCTTCATCGCCTCAACGATGCAAACCACATCGCCGATTTTCACTTGCTGGCCGACTTTCACGAAAGGCTCAGCACCGGGGCTGGGTGCCGCATAATAGGTGCCTACCATGGGGGATTTCACCGCATGACCGCTAACAGCGGGCTTGGACTCCTTTTCAGCTGGCGCAGTTGCTGCGCTTGGAGCGGGGGCTGCCGGTGCAGGAGCCGGTACGGCAGGGGCGCTGTACATCGGCATGACCTGCTGGTTCGCACCGCTCACTCCTCGACTTATGCGCACAGATTCTTCGCCTTCCTTGATCTCCAGCTCGCCGATATCCGATTCCTCGAGCAGTTCAATTAGTTTTTTAATTTTGCGGATATCCATAGTTCATTCACTCGCAGGTTTGATTCATTGGTTTCGAGGCGCCATTCCCAGTTGGTGTATGGCTGCCTGTATTGCCAGCGTGTAGCTGTGTGGGCCGAAGCCGCACACCACACCGCGGGCTATGTCGGATAAGTAAGAGTGGTGCCTGAATTTTTCCCTTGCGTGGGGATTGGACAGGTGTAATTCGATAAACGGTATGGCAACGGCGGCTAGGGCATCTCGCAGAGCGACACTGGTGTGGGTAAACGCCGCAGGGTTGATCACTATGAAATCAACGCCAGTGGAAGACGCCAAATGAATGCGGTCGATCAGGGCAGATTCGCTATTGCTTTGCATGGTCTCCAGCTCGTGCCCGGCATCCTCGCACTGGCGCTCAGCTGCTTCATCAATTTCCGCGAGGGTGCTGGCACCATAGATGTGCGGCTCACGAATGCCGAGCAGGTTGAGGTTGGGGCCGTGCAAGAGTAGGAGTCTAGCCATAATCTGCCTTGAGAATTGTTGCCGAAAAGCCACGAAATGTGGTCTAAAGTTGGCTATCTTGCGGGCAAACTCGAATTTTGGCCTATTTGCCCGAGTGCATTAGGCGAGTGTGCCGCAAAAGTGACTCCCTGTCCATGCCTGTTGAGCAGTTTATCGAAGTTAGCGGCAGTTCGGCGATATTGGGCTAAAAATTAGCGCAAAATATCCAGGTTGTGGCCTTTTTACCCCAGCGAATGGCTACAAAGGCGGAAGTTTCCTCTATGGGATAGATGATGTGCTTAGCCCGCCCTCTGCAGCGGCCTCGAGCTCCATGAGCAACTCCTCACGGGAGAGGATCTGAGGCAGGATTTTGGCGTCACCCCCGCCGGCAGGATAGAGCAAGTACAGGGGTACACTGGTACGTCCGTATTTTGTCAAAAGGGCACTGATATGCGGATCCTGGTTGGTCCAGTCCCCCTTCAGCGCCACGACCCCGAGCTCCTCAATAGCTTTGCTAACTGCATCGCTTGATAGCACCACCTTTTCGTTGGCGAGGCAGGTAATACACCAGGCCGCGGTCATATTGGCTAATACAGCGCGACCCTCTCCTCGTGCGGTTTCCAGCCTTTCTGCCGAATAGGGTTGCCAGTAGTCACTGGTTTGCTGTTGGGCCAGGGGTGTTGTGCTGAGACGCGGTAACAGCATTACTGCGAAAGCGAGCGCGGCAATTGCTACTGTACCGCGTAGCCAATGCCACTGGGGGCGCGGCCAGAGCCAGAGGGCAAATGCGATGGCAACCGTACCTGTGAGAATCAGGGTTACTCCATCTCCACCAGTCTGACGGCCCAGCACCCACAAGAGCCATACCGCAGTCAGGTACATGGGAAATGCCAGCAGCTGCTTGAGTCTATCCATCCAGGGGCCCGGTTGAGGTAGTTTTTTGACTAGACCGGGAATATAGGTCAGCAAAAGGAAGGGGAACGCCATACCAGCGCCCAGGGAGGCAAAAACACTCAGGGCAACGATGGCCGGTTGGGTTACTGCAAATCCCAGCGCAGAGCCCATCAATGGTGCCGTACAGGGACTTGCCACCAGAGTGGCCAGGGCTCCAGAAGTAACGGAGCCGCGTAGACCCTGGCTGTTATTCAGGTTGCTGCCGATACCCATCAGGCCGGCGCCAAACTCAGTGACTCCAGACAGGCTCAACCCCATGATAAAGAAGAGGTAGGCCAGTCCTGCCACCAGCCATGGGGACTGAAGCTGGAACCCCCAGCCGATCGCCTCACCACCGGCGCGCAGCGCCAGCATCACTGCGGCGATAGCAACGAAGCTCAGGACTACTCCCGCGGTGTATGCCCAGCCATGATGGTGACGCTGGCTGTCATTCTGAGCCGCCTGGCTCACGGCCAGTAGCTTGATCGAAAGCACCGGAAAAACACAGGGCATTAGGTTCAGCAGCAATCCGCCGGCGAAAGCGAACAGCAAGGCCAGAGGTAGGGTGATCGAGCTGCTGCCAGCATTGGCTCCCTGGGGTGGGGCGCCGGCCGTCGGATTGGCGACATTGGAGAAGCCGCCTTTCGCCGCCTCAATACTGCCGTCCGAGGTGTTTACGGTGTAGTGGCGGGTCTGGGGGGGGTAACACAGCCCTGCATCAGCGCAGCCCTGGTAGTGCAACTCCAGTTGCGCAGTACCAGCCGTGCTTTTAAGGGCAATAGGGAACTCCAGCTGACCGCGGTAGACTTCTGTCTCTTTCTCGAAATAATCGTCCCAGATCACTTCTCCATTTGGCAGATCCAGGGGCAGCTGGGTCTTTTGTCCACCAGCGATTTGATAGAGGGCAAGTTTGTCACGGTAAAGGTAGTATTCGGGGGCTATTTCAAAGATGGCACTGAGCTGACTGCCGTTGAGAAGCAGGTCTTGCCTGTAGGCTTCATCTACTGGCAGGAAGGTGTTGTCCTGCGAATTGCTTAGACTCGCAAAAGGGTTGTCTGGGCTCTGAGCCAGGGCTTTGGCACCAGACACAAACAGCAGGATCGCCAGCAGGGCGAGGAAATTATTTCTGAAACTTTTGGTCATCACAGCCATAGATGAAAAAATTCATTATAGTCGGGCGCATAGTTCTGACTGCTGCACCGGACAGGGGTTCAGTTGCGCCAGCAGTATAGCGATGCCAGTGGTACAAAAAAACAACAGCGGGGGATTGCTTTGCCGTCATTTGAACGCCTTCACAGCCTTAGTGGCTGCCTGTTCATGATCCTGGTGCTGGGGGCCTGCAGTTCCAATCAGCCAGTTCCCGCTCCACCCACCCCAGCGCCCAAAAAAGCCGGACCCTCAGCGGAGGCAGTAAGGCGGGGCAATGTGAATTTCTTCCTAAAGCGTGCTGAACAAGCCCTGCGCAAGGGGCATCTGACCCAGCCGGCTGGCGCCAGCGCCTATGACTATTACTTGAGGGTACAGCAGCTAGATCCCGGAAATCGCGGGGCGCAAACCGGCATACAGACCATTGTCGTTACCTATGTGGAGCAGGCCCGGGAGGCCCTGCGCCGGCGGGCGTTTGGCGAGGTGCAAACCCTCCTCAAGCGCGCGGAGATGCTTGCGCCAGGCAATGCTCTGGTAGCTGAGGTTCGCGAGAACTTGCTGCGGGAAAGGGGGCGGGCGCGATTAGACCTGCCAGAGGGAGAGAGTATCGGACTTCCGGCTGCAGAGTTGAATGCCAGGTCTAAACATCTCTCCAGTCAGTTGGAAAAGATTGCGCAAAGAATCCGCAAAGAGCAGTTACGCGTCATTATTGTTGCCAGGGACGATGCTGAAGGGCGTTGGATTTACCAGCAGTTGCGCGAAGCTGTGCCTGGTTACCGTGTGCGGGGCGACATAAAGGTCGGTAGCCCGGCGCGACTAGTTCTTGTTAAACCCAGTGGAGGGGTCCAGTGAAAAAACCAGTTTTGTCCGTATGGATAATTGCTGTCGGTGTTCTGTTGTTTGTTAGCAGGGCTTACGCAATAGCCCTGCCTTTACAGGTAGAGGGCTATGCGCGTGAGACGCCCCCAGGTGCCCCAATGAGCGCAGCCTATTTGTCACTTCACAATACAGGAGAGCATTTGCTGTTACTCAAAGCTGTGGAGTTGCGGGGAAAGCAGGATATTGGTGTTGACCTACATACCACTGAGAGCAGTGATGGCATCAGCCGAATGCGTCCGCTAGAGCAATTGGCGATTGCCGCCGGCCAGAAGCTACAGATGGCTCCGGGGGGAGTGCACCTGATGATCCATGGATTACAACTGCGAGAAGGGGAATTACTGCCCCTGCGCCTGGTCTTTACCAACGGTTCCAGTCTTGAGATTGAAGTACCGGTTGTCGGGCCGAATAAAGCAGACAAAGAGCATCATCATCACCATGGCTGAGCCGAACTAGTTTTTTTGTTGAAGTAAGGGGAGGAAATAATGAAAAAATTATTATTGTTTATAGGGGCCCTGTGTTTAGCTGGTTGTGCCCATAGCCCGTTGCAAATCCAGTTGGAGCCACAAGTGCAAGTTGCTTCCGAGTCCTTGGGAGCCGGCCATAGCCTGAGTGTGCGCGGAATCAATGAATTGCCCAACGGTGGCCTGGGTTCTTTGGGGGGGGTTTATGCTGAGACCTCTCAAGTAAGTATCGGCAATGATGCGGGAGAAGCGATTGCCTTGGGTTTACGCCAGGGTTTTGCTAATTGGTCTTTTCGTATCACAGATACCGCCCCCGAAGTACAAGTGGTGGCAAAACTGGTAAAACTCACTTACAACAGTCCCAACACTGTCTACACAACCACTATCGATACCTCAGCTGAAATCCACCTGGAAGTGACTGCTGGAGCCGCCTCATATTTTGCGACTTACAGTACGTCAGGTAAGGATCGCAACCTGGTCAAGCCCAGTCGTGAAGAGGTACAAACCCGGGTTAACGGGTTGTTGAGTGCCACCCTGCAAAAAATATTTGATGATGAGAAGCTTAAAAACTTCTTGCTAACTCATCTTTGAATGTGCAATTTAGGCGCCATGTAAGAATGGTGCGGCTGGGAGGCTGAATAATTGAATAAAATCGGCGATCTTGGACGACGATGTCGATATATTCCTTTAGTTTGTGGAAGGAACAACTCTGCAACAACAGAGTTGCCTGCCAAACTGCCTCGCCCGCTCTGGAAATATGGCTGTGACTCTGTTTGATCCAGGCTCTGCCAGGTATCTGGGGCCACTTGCCCAATTGGAAGAGCGCTTCAATCCCAGCGAGCAGGTGAGTCTGCAAGCGGCGGAAGCTGCTCTGGGCGAGATTGCCGATGGAGTGATAGTTACTGACCCCAGCGGGACAGTACTCTATGCCAATCCACTAGTCAGTGAAATGAGTGGGGATCTGGTTGGGTTGCTGCCAGGCCAGTCGTTGAATGACGGATTGATACTCTGGGATGAAAAAGGCGTGCCGCTTCCGCCATTGCTACCGGATTCTCCCGCTGACGAAGTGCCGAGTACCCAGGAAATCAGCGCTTGTATCCACCGACCTGGAGATAGTCGCCCGCCCTTAGAGGTTACAGTACAAGTAATGGCGCTCTGGGATGCCGGTGAATTGAAGCACTATGTACTTGTGTTACGTGATACCTCCGCTGCCCGACGTATTTCTACCCGCCTAAGCTGGCAAACCAGTCACGATACACTCACTCGCCTGCCAAACCGCCAGTATTTTGAGAGCGAGCTGCAAAAACTCCTGTCTCAATGCGTCGATAAACGCCAGCACCACGTACTTCTTTACCTGGATGTATACCAGTTCAAGGTGATCAACGACACTCTCGGCTTTGTCGCCGGTGACCAACTGCTGGTTCAGTTGGTTACCCTGTTGCAGCGGGGTTTGTCCAGTTCCGATCTGTTTGCTCGGGTGGGTAGCGATGAGTTTGCCATCCTGTTGAGAGATTGCACCCTGGAAGAGGGGGGGCGGGTAGTTGCGCGCCTGCGAGAATCCGTGCAGGAGTTTAGATTCCACTGGTTGGGCAATGACAACCGGGTGGCTATTTCCATTGGTGTGGTGGGAGTGGACCGCTTTACTCCCAATGCCAGTCAGCTACTTGCCACTGCCAATGATGCGTGCTGTTCAGCGCGGGAGCAGGGGCGTAACCGGGTTAAATTATTTGGTGACTCCCGCAAGTCGCTGGAGAAACGCCGTGAAACCACTTGGGTGGCAGAGATCCATGCGGCCCTGCGTGAAGATCGCCTGATTCTCTATAGGCAGCCGGTAGTCGCACTCCAGGGAGAGCGCAAGGTACACCATTTTGAGATTCTGGTGCGCATGCGTGGCCGGGATGGGGGGGTGATTTCTCCAGGCCTGTTTCTGCCAGCAGCCGAGCGCTACGGTTTGATCGAGGAGGTCGATCGCTGGGTAATCCGCAAGGTGTTCCACTATATGGCCCAGGAGCAACATATCGGGATTGCCGGCACCAGCTATGCAATTAATATCTCCGGTATCAGCCTGGGTGACGAGACTTTTGCCGATTTTGCACTGCAGGAGTTAGCCGATGCGGGAGTCACACCTTCAAGAGTGCAGTTTGAGATTACCGAAACCAGCGCAATTAATAATTTGGAACGTGCGTTAATCTTTATTCACAAGCTGCGCGCAGCCGGTTGCAGTTTTGCCCTGGATGATTTTGGTCGCGGTGTTTCCTCCCTGGCCTACCTGCGCCAGCTGCCGGTGGACTACCTCAAAATTGATGGAAGCTTTGTGCGCAATATGCTTGAGGATGAAATTGATAGTGCCATGGTGAGCACTATCGATCATCTGGCCAAGCGTATGGGTATCAGTACTATCGCCGAATATGTGGAGAGCCCGGAACTGATGGAGCGACTTTGTCAGATGGGGGTGGACTACGCCCAGGGCTTTGGTATTGCCGCTGCCACCGGGCTGCCCGAAATAGGGGATTTCCAAGGCCTTTGAAATAGAGAGGCGGCCATAAGGCCGCTTACCGATTACCATCCATAAAACAGCGAATCTTTTAAATAACTGCTGCGAGCAGTTCCGAGTGCTGTTCAGCCTGCAGGCGGGGACCATACTGGCTAACCACTTGCGCGGCGGCGCGACAAGCCAGTTCTCCCGCCTCTACAAACCCCATTTCCCGGTTGATCCCGTACAGGAAAGCACCTGCAAACATATCCCCGGCGCCATTGGTATCGATGGCATGGACTTCGGGGCTGGCCACGCGTTTAAGTTGTGTGCCATCCCACAGGAGTGCTCCATCGGCGCCGAGGGTGATAGCGAAGCTGCGGCAATAGTCACGCAGTGCTTCGGCGGCTGCATCCAGGGAATCGGTTCCGGTAAAGCCTAGGGCTTCATCGCGGTTGCAGAATAGGATATCTACGCCACCACCAATCATTTCCCGCAGGCCTTCGCCGAAGAACTGTACCATTGCCGGATCAGACAGGCTCAGGGCGGTTTTCACTCCAGCCTGTTGTGCCTGCTCGCGCAGGGTGATCGCTGCTTTACGGCCGGTCTCGGAAGAGACCAGGTAGCCTTCGATATAAGCCCATTGGGAGGATGCCAGAGCTTCATTGTCCAGTTCGGCCACAGACAACTTCTCGCTAATACCCAGGTAGGTATTCATACTGCGTTCAGCATCCGGGGTAATCAGTACCAGGCACTTGCCTGTGGTACCCCCATCGGCTTCCTGCAGGCTGGCAGGATAGTCGACGCCTGCGGCACTGAGATTATTGCGATAAAAATCGCCATTATCATCTGCAGCAACTTTACAGGAGTAAAAAGTGTTCAGTCCGAAATAGCTGGCAGCAATTACAGTGTTGGCGCCAGAGCCACCGCAGGCACGCTTGGCTGTGACCAAGTGATCCTGCAGGTCATCTACAAGCTGCTGCTGCCTGGCATCGTCGACCAGAGTCATGATTCCCTTTTCAACACCGAGGGCTGACAAGTCCGTGTCGGATACTTCAATTTCCGTATCCAGCAGGGCGGCGCCAATGCCGTAGAGATCGTATTGCCTCATATCTATCCTTTTCGGGGTATTTGTCTAGATTTCCGCCGCATTATGGCTGTGATTACAGCAAGTGCAAGGCGGTAGGTTTGACTTCAGCGAGGCATTGTTTATAAAGGCGCGTTAAGCCTCAATATGAACTAATAGGGCGTACTTGTGGTCAATCCACGAACAAGTCGTAGCACTTCGATTTACGACCGGCCAGTATTTATTCTGGCGTGGGAGTCAGGTGGTTCAGGGATGTTCCCCAAAGGCACCGGTCCGGGTGCCGGAGGCAAGATACCAGTGGAGCTGCCACCAGCTGGTACCCTGCCAAAGATAGTGACTGGGCTGTCGTGCCCCGCTGTCAATTGATGTACTGACCTGGCAGCTGGATACCTCTTTTTATGGCCTCGACCAAACGCCGGCGCGGCAAAGCGTCACAACCGAAGAGACGATACCGCTGGCTCAAATTCCTGTTCCTGCTGGCTCTGGTGGGAGCACTCTCCCTTGCTGGTTATATGGCCTACCTGGATGTACAACTGCGAGAGCGTCTGGATAGCCGCCAGTACCAGCTGCCGGCGCGAGTCTATGCTCGTCCCCTGGTTTTGCGCGAAGGGATGGTGATGCATCCGGATGAATTAGCCTCCGAGTTTGCAGCACTTAATTACCGCAAGCAGGAAACCCTCAGCGAGCCCGGTTCCTGGTCCCAAAATGGCATGGATTACTCTGTTTGGCGTCGCGATTTTATTCACTCCAATGGCCGAGAGCCGGCGGCAGTGGTTTCTTTCCGCCTGCGCAACGATGAGATTAGCAATCTGCGCGATAGCGATGGGCAGCGCATCGCGGAATTCCGCCTGGATGCGGCCAATATTGGCTCCTTGCTCGGAGGTGGTGATGATCGCAACCCTGTGAGATTTAGCGATATCCCGCCGCTGGTGGCCAATACTCTGATTGCTGTGGAGGACCAGGATTTCCTCAACCACTTTGGAATATCCCCTCGGGGTATTGCTCGTGCCATGGTTGCCAACGTGAAGGCCGGGCGTCTGGTACAAGGTGGTTCCACCATCACTCAGCAGCTGGTAAAAAATATATTTTTTGATCACAAGCCGAGCCTGCAGCGAAAAATTAATGAAGCGCTGATGGCAGTTTTGATGGAGATCCACTACGACAAAGGCTACATCCTGCAGGAATACATCAACGAGGTTTGGCTCGGACAGCAGGGCGCCCGAGGCATCTATGGTTTCGGGCTGGCCTCTGAATTTTACTTCCAGCAGCCACTGGACACCCTGGAACCGCATCAGGTGGCATTACTGGTGGGTTTGGCCAAGGGCGCTTCTTACTACAATCCCTGGCGACACCCCGAGCGTGCACTCGAGCGTCGTAACACTGTATTGGAACTAATGCTGGAGCAGGGGTTAATTTCCCAGGCTGAGTTCGAACTCTATGCGGCCAAACCCTTGGGGGTGGTGAAAGGTGGAGTGACTGCGCAAAACCCTTACCCTGCTTTCACAGAGCGGTTATTGGCGGAATTGCGCCCCTACTATTCCTATGAAGAGCTGCGGACTGCGGGCTTGAGGATCTATACCAGCTTGTCGCCTTCGGTACAGAAGCTGGCCGAAGAGGCTATCAGTAATGGGGTCCTACAGCTGGAAAAGGACCGGGGAATTAAGGTCAATACTTTACAGGCCGCCACCGTGCTGATGGACAACCGCAGCGGTAACGTGCTGGCGATGGTGGGAGACCGCGATCCGGATTATCCGGGCTTTAACCGCGCGCTTGAGGCCCGCCGGCAAGTGGGCTCGCTGATCAAGCCCGCAGTCTTCCTCACTGCCCTTGAGCGCCCAGAAGAATACAATCTGGCGACGCTTATTGACGATGCGCCTGTGCGCATCGAAGAGGCGGACGGCGATGTGTGGATGCCGCAGAATTTCGACAAGCTAGCCCACGGCCAGGTACCTCTTTACGTAGCGCTTGCAAAATCCTACAACCTTGCCACAGCGCACCTGGGGCTGGATCTGGGGCTGCAGAATGTGCGTCAGACCATTCGCCGTCTGGGAGTGGAAACCAGCCTGCCGAAGGTGCCGGCGATGTTACTGGGTGCCGTTGAAATGACACCATTTGAAGTGGCTGGCATGTATCAGACTATTGCCAACGGTGGCGAAACTGTGGAGCCGCGCACTTTGCTGGCAGTCTCCGATGCCGGTGGCGGGCGTGTCCAGAACTTCCGCCGCCGTGCCCATCGCGGAGTTGATGCGGTACCGGCCTACCTGCTCCGCTGGGGTCTGGAGCAGGCTATGCGTGAGGGTACCGGACGCAGGTCTGCCAAGCGTTTACCTAGCAGTGTGGCATTTGCAGGTAAAACCGGAACTACCAACAATAACCGCGACAGCTGGTTTGCCGGTTTCTCTCCGGAGATTACTGCAGTGGTTTGGCTCGGGCGCGATGACAATGAGCGCACTCGCCTGACGGGGTCTACCGGTGCACTGCCAATTTGGACAGAGATCATGCGCAGGCTGCCCCATGAGCATGGGCCTGTGGAGCCGCCGCGGGGGGTGGAGGTCAAGTCGGTGAATGCACGCGGCGAATATATGGACCCGGACTACTGTCGTGGCGGATATGAAATTCCTTTCTCCTACGAGACGCGCCTGCAGCCGGCACCGGAATGTCGCGGGCGTGATCGTTGGCGCTGGTTTCGCAACCTGTTTGGCAATGGGCGCTCAGAGGCGGCACCGCGGGAGCAAATGACTCCCGGCTGGGGTGTAGATCCCAGCGAGCAGCAGCTGCGTGAGCAGCGTCGTCGCCAAATGCAGGAACAGTTGCGTGGTGATGATGCGGAAGAATTTGGTGTTGATCGGGGGTACGAAGAAGAGCCCGTCGAGCTCCCCCGCAACCAATCTTTTGAATCGGGCCCTGGCGGCGCCCCCGTAGAGGAGGCTCAGCCGATAGGCCCGGCACTGGAAGACCAGTGGCCCTGACTTAAGTCGCATGACCGAGAGTCGCGCGCGATTCTTGACGACTAGCTCTGCAGCAGTCGTGCGGCCTCTTCGGCGAAGTAGGTGAGGATGCCATCTGCACCGGCGCGCTTAAAGGCGAGCAGTGATTCCAAGATAACAGCCTCCCGCTGTAGCCAGCCGTTCTCGAAGGCGGCACAGTGCATCGCGTACTCTCCGCTCACCTGGTAGGCGAAGGTGGGCACTCGCAATTCTTCCTTCACCCTGCGTACTATATCCAGATAGGGCATACCCGGTTTAACCATCACCATATCAGCACCTTCCTGCAGATCCAGAGCGCACTCGTGTATGGCTTCATCGGTATTGGCTGGGTCCATCTGGTAGCTGGCTTTACTGCCGCCTTTCAAATTGCCCGCTGAGCCAACCGCGTCGCGGAAGGGGCCGTAGTAGGCAGAGGCGTACTTGGCCGCGTAGGACATAATCAGGGTATTGGTGTGGCCTGCCCCTTCGAGAGTCTGGCGAATGGCGCCGATGCGACCGTCCATCATATCTGAAGGTGCGACCATGTCTGCACCGGCAGCTGCATGGGATAGAGCCTGCTGCACCAGTACTTCTACAGTTTCATCGTTGACGATATAACCGCTGTGGTCCATCAGCCCGTCCTGGCCGTGGCTGGTAAAGGGGTCCAGGGCTACATCGGTAATGACGCCCAGCTCAGGCGCAGCATCTTTCAGCTCACGCACGGCGCGCTGGGCCAAGCCATCGGCATCGTGGGCGGCACTGGCGCAGTCTGATTTTGCCGAGGGATCTACCACGGGAAACAGGGCCACTGCGGGGATGCCCAGTTGCTGCAGTAGCTTCGCTTTTCTCGCCAACAAATCCACACTCAGGCGCTCCACCCCTGGCATAGAGGCTACCTTTTGGGTTTCGTTGCGCCCCTCGATTACAAACAGCGGCAGGATCAGGTCATCGCAACTGAGCTGGGTTTCACGCACCAGGCGACGCGAAAAATCCTGGGCACGCAGGCGGCGCAGGCGGGTGTTGGGATAGGCACCGCGGCCGAGACTTTGACTCATAGGGCATTTACTCCGACTATCCATAAGGCTGCAGAAATCCTGCAGCCACAATTGGCGGCCATCATATCAAATTGCTTACTGCGGTGATTTCGGAGGCTCCATAAGTCCCCGCAGTTAGCCTCCATTCAGGGTTGAGCTGAGCGCAGATAGCGCACCAGTGATTTACCGGCGGCTTCAATATGTTGTGTCAGTAATGTTGTGGCTAGCTCTCTATCTCCCCTTTTCAGGGCTTTGAGAATGGAGAAATGCTCCCCCTGGCTAGTGTTTTGGTATTGCAGGCTGCGGGATTGGTAACCGATATAGCGTTCACACTGGCGGTGTAGTTGTTCCACTGCAGAAAAAAGCGTTGGTCGCTCGGCTGCCTTGTAAATGCAGGCATGGAACTGCCAATTCAGGTTGCCGATTAGTTCGGCGGACATTTGGGGGTTGGCCTCCATCGAATCGAGAATATCGTTGGCTCGCCCCAGTACTTCCCCACTGAGCTTATCTAGCGCCAGGGTCTGCAATAGGGGCTCGAGGCGCATACGCATCAGGTAGAGGTCCTCTACTTCGATAGGGTCAAACTGAGGCACTGCAACACCGCGCTTGCCGTGTGGTGAGAGCCAGCCTTCATTTCGAAGTTGATGCAGGGCATCCCGTACCGGGATACGGCTTACATCGTAGAGTTCAGCAAGTTCAACCTGCCTTAATACTTGCCCTGGGATGAAGCGCCCCCGCTGTAGATCTGCTTTGATTTTATCGTATAGGCCCATTGGAGCTTATGAACTCCTGCGGTTAAAAAGCCAGTAACAGGCGAGCCCGCCCAGTAGCCCCCAAAATGCGGAGCTGACACCAAACAAACTAATACCTGAAGCGCTGACTAAGAATGTGATGATTGCCGCTTCTCGATGTTCTGCTTCTGCCGTAGCACTTGCCAGGCTATTGCCAATGACCCCTATCAATGCCAAGCCCGCAAGGCCGGCGATTAATTCCTGTGGAAAAGCGCTAAATAATGCCACTACGCTGGCACCACACAAGCCCACGATTAGATAAAAGATACCGGCCGCAATACCGGCGGTATAGCGCTTGTCTGGATTGGGATGCGCCTCAGGACCGGTGCAAATTGCCGCCGTAATAGCGGCCAGGTTGAAGGCAAACCCGCCAAAAGGGGTCAGTAGTAGGGAAGCCAGGCCCGTACCGCTGATGACTGGGGAAATGGGCACTCTTCCATAGCCGCTGGCAGCCAGAGTTGCGGCACCGGGCAGATTCTGGGAGGTCATAGTGACGATAAACAAAGGCAGCCCAATACCGATCAAAGTGGAAAGGCGAAACTCCGGAGTAACCCATACGGGTTGTGCGGCTTTCCAGTGGATTTGATCGAAAGCGATCAATTGTAGCTTCCAGCAGGCTGAGACCCCGACCATGAGTACCAAAAGAATGGCATACCGCGGCGCCCATCTCCGCCCAACTATGTAGGTTAGGGACATAGCGCCAACAAGAATTGGCTGGGCTTGCAGGGATGTGAATACAGAGAGGCCAAATTGCAACAGTATACCTGCGAGCATGGCACTGGCGATGGGGGTTGGTACCAGACGATTGACCCGGTCAAAGGCTCCAGAAAGGCCTACCAGCAGAGTTAATATGGCGCTGCAGACGAAAGCTCCAATAGCTTCGGCAATCGGAATCCCGGTGAGACTGGTGGCCAGCAATGCTGCGCCTGGGGTCGACCACGCAGTAATCACGGGAGCCCGGTAATACCAGGAAAAGGCGATACAGGTTAGCCCCATTCCCAATCCGAGGGCACCGATCCATGAGCCGGTCATTAGCTGGTCGGCACCGGCAGCCCGTGCGGCCTCAAAAACAATCGCTGCTGAGCTGGCCACTCCTACCAGAACTGTGATGAACCCGGCGCTGACAGTGGAGAGGCTGGTATCTAAAAGTGGCGATTTATTCAAAATGTATACCTTTTAAATTATGTATACATTTTTGTAGATGCTTTAACAATACACAAGACTTATGCGTCGAAGCGCGCCAATACCTGAGAAATGGTTGTGATTTGTGCGAGTGGTAAAATGGGATTTAGTGTTGGAGTGCAGCACCTGCGGGCGGCAGGTGCTGTAGCGGGGGCAATCAGTCGAGGCGTGCAAAGACTTTTTCTGCAGCGGCTATGGTTGCTTCAATATCCTCATCGGTGTGAGCCGCGGACATAAACCCGGCCTCGTAGGATGCTGGTGCCAGATAGACCCCCTCCTCGAGCATGCCGTGGAAGAAGCGATTAAAGCGCTCATTGTTGCATGCCATTACCTGCTGGTAATTGGTGACCTTTGACTCCTCGGTGAAGAAAAAGCCGAACATGCTGCCAACTTTGTTGGCCGTAACAGGAATACCTGCTGTCTTCCCGGCAGCGAGAATGCCTTCCACCAGGCGGTCTGTCCTGGCTACCAGTGGCTTGTAGAAGTCGCTCTCCTCTACCAAGCGTAGGGTTTCCAGGCCTGCCACCATGGCCACCGGATTTCCGGACAGGGTGCCTGCCTGATAAACCGGCCCCAGTGGCGCTATCTGCTCCATAATTTTGCGTTTGCCACCGAAGGCGCCTACTGGCATACCGCCACCGATTACTTTACCGAGGGTAGTAATATCGGCTTCGATACCATAAAAGCCCTGAGCGCCGGTCAGGCTCACGCGAAAACCGGTCATTACCTCGTCAAGAATTAACAGGGCGCCGTGCTGGTCGCAGACTTCCCGCAGAGTTTCCAGAAAGCCGGGCACCGGGGGAATACAGTTCATATTACCGGCTACGGGTTCGACGATAATGCAGGCGATCTGATCACCGAACTCTTCGAAGCAGGCGCGTACAGCATCTGGATCGTTGTAACTCAGGGTGATGGTGTGGTCCGCAAGGGCGGCAGGCACCCCTGGGGAGGAGGGCACGCCCATGGTCAGGGCGCCGGAACCGGCTTTTACCAGCAATGAGTCTGAATGGCCGTGGTAGCAGCCCTCAAACTTCACAATCTTATCCCGTCCGGTATAACCGCGTGCCAAGCGAATGGCGCTCATTGTGGCTTCGGTGCCGGAGTTGACGAAGCGCACCAGATCCATATTTGGCCATAGCCGACAGAGTTCCTCGGCCAGCTCGGTTTCCAGCTCGGTGGGAGCGCCAAAGCTGAGGCCGGATTGAGCCTGCTCCACAACGGCCTCGATGACTTCGGGGTGGGCGTGGCCTAAAACCATGGGCCCCCAGGACTGTACATAGTCGATATAGCGCTTGTCATCAGCGTCGTAGAGGTAGGCGCCCTCGGCACGGCGGATAAATACCGGCGTACCGCCAACCGCGCGGAAAGCCCGTACCGGAGAGTTAACGCCGCCGGGAATGTACTGCTGTGCTTCTGCGAAGAGCTGCTCGGATTTACTCATAGAATTCATTCAGAAATTACGGAATAGGCCAAGAATCAGCGGACCATTATCGCGGCGACAGGCCTTGAGGACAATGTGGAGATCACAGGGGGTGTGGATTTCGGGTTGGCCGGCGGGTCGCACCGATTTTCACACCGATGCGGCAAGTCACTTGTCGGGCAGGGAGAGGCTTTAGCGCTCACACCAGAAAAGGCGATTGGGTATCGGCCGCCCCATACCCAGGCGGCGGCTGTCGCGAATGGCGCTCCAGGCATACTGTTGGCTGCGACTGACAGCCTCAATGATGGTCAGGCCGTGGGCAATATGGCAGGCGATCGCTGTGGCCAGGGTTCCGCAGACCCCATAGGCCGCTGGTGGCAACCGTTCCCAGTGGAATTCCCGGATCAGGCCACGTTCGTCGTAGAGACGGTTTTGTAGCTGTTGCTCATGGGGTACGCCAGTAAGTAACAGATAGCGGCAACCGCTTTCAAGCAGCTCCTGGGCCATGGCGTCATGTGTATCGGCCTCTACCGCCATAGCGCGGGCTTCGCGGCGATTTGGGCAGACCATGGTGGCATAGGGGAGTAGTAGGGAGGCCATGGCTTCCCATAGTGGGGGGGCCAACACACTTTCCTTATCCGCCAGTGTGGCATCGGGGTCGATCACTACCGGGATATCGGGGTAGTCCCGCAATACGCTGTGCAGTGCCCGAACATTCTCTACGGAGCCCAGGTATCCCACCTTGATTGCAGCTACCGGCATATCTTCCAGAACTGTGCGGGTTTGCTCTACTAGCAAGCTTTCATCTACTGGAGCAACCCCAAGCAGTTCGCCAGTGTTACACACACTGATGGCGGAAACCGCGGAGGCAGCATGGCAGCCCAGGCTGACAGCCGTCTCCGTATCTGCGGCTATTCCTGCACTGCCGCTAGGGTCATGGTGGGTGACGGTCAGAATAACGGGCTGCGGTGTATCCATAGAAAATCTACATGACTGCCAAAAGCTGTGCGCCTAATTTTAGTTGCTGGCTGCCCGATACAAAGAATGATTCTGCGCCAAATTAAAATGGCTTGACCACAGCCAGAATCACAATGGCAAACAAGGCTACAGTCGGAACCTCATTAAAAATACGAAAATAGCGTCCGCTACGGGTATTGGCCCCCTGGGCAAACTTACGCACATAGGCTCCACACATATGATGATAGGCCAGTAACAGCACGACAAAGGTAAGTTTCGCGTGCATCCAGCCTGCGGATGTGTAGTAAGCCGGGTTTAGGCTGTAGAGCCAGATGCCTAGAGCTACGGTAGCGATCATCGCGGGAATGGCGATACCGCGGTACAGGCGTCGCTCCATAATGCAAAAGCGATCGCGACTTACGGCGTCTGTGGCATCGACATGGTAGACAAAAAGGCGTGGCAAGTAGAAAAGCGCAGCAAACCAGCACACCATGGCGATAATGTGAAAAGCCTTGATCCACAGCATTGAATATCCCCTCAAAAAGAAACGCGAAATTATTTTATTTCCGGTAAAAGTTATCGATCTGTAGCGGCAGAATAATGCCCGCGATGCGATTGTCCAGTGAGCCGCTCTGATGGCGATTGATATACAGGGCATCGGCTCCAGTGCTTTTCAGTTTTTGCTGGGCTTCGAGCAGGGTGGCGCACCAATTTAGTTCGGCCATTTGTTTACGCTCGCCAGGAATTTTAAGCAGGTCTATGAGGGGGGGCTGCCCAGGTTTTTCCTCCTCTTGTTTTACTGTGGTTTCTGTATCCCCACCTTTTTCGGCACCCTGTAAAAATGTGGCCAGGTCGGCAGCACGCAACAATTGCGGAGCGGGTTCATCGGGCAGGTCGATCAAAATCCACTGGGGGTGTTGAGCGATTAACTCTCTCGCCTGATCAACTGGGATTTCCCTTGGTTCAACGACAAAGTTTCTGTCCATTTGGCTGGCTACGCCGACACTACTGAGCATTTGTTGGCGCCAGGTGGGGGTCCCGGCCTTGTTCAAGGCGCGTAAGGTTTCCTGGTAAATCCCCCGGGTGGCGAATACCTGTCTGCTAATAAGCATCGCTACTACGATCATCATCATGCCTGGGAACAGGACATTCGGATTGTAGGTCAGTTCGAGAATTGCCAGCAAAGCTGCCAGTGGAGCATTGAGCATTGCCGCCATCATTGCGGCCATACCCACCATTGCATAAAAGCCCGGGCTGGCGGTGTGTGGTCCCAGCCACATATTGGCGAGGCCTCCGGCGATCCCCCCCAGGCAGGCACCAAGAATCAGGGCTGGGCCTATGACTCCTCCGGGGATACCCAGCCCCGAACCCAGTGCTGTTGCCACCAACTTGGCGGCAACAATTACCGTTAATGTGGCGATGCCCAATTCTCCCAGCATTGCCATTTGCAGGGTGTCGTAGCCACCACCAAGAATTTCAGGTACCCAAATGCCTAAGGTGCCGGTTACAAGTCCCACCAGTAAGAAGCGCAGTAGCGGGGAGCGATACTGTTGGCGTGTCAGGCTGCGGTGGGCCCAAATAAATAGAGCTGCCAAGAGTCCGATTGCGAGTGCGCAGAGAAATAGGATAGGCAGCTCTGCGAGGGAGTTAAGCTGGATAGCCGGAACGTTAAAGTCTGGCTCACGCCCAAAGGTAATTTGGGTGATGGCACTGCCAGTCACTGCAGCCAACATGACAGGTAAAAAACCCACCACTGAATACTCGAGCATCACCACTTCCATGGCGAACACCATCCCGGCCAGAGGAGTATTAAACGATGCGGCGATAGCTGCGGCTACACCGCAGCCCAGCAGGCTGCGTGCCGAGTTATTGGGCAGGTGCAGTACACGTGCTAGCCAGCTGCCACTGGCGGCTCCAAGGTGTACAGCAGGCCCCTCACGTCCTACAGAGTGGCCGCTGATCAGAGCAATGGCGCCGGCAAAAAACTGCAGTAGAGCATTTTGTATTGGCATTTTGCCCTGATGGTTATAGAGGCGATCGAGAACATGCACCACACCGACGTCGTAGCGCTTGGGGCTGAGTAGCAGATAGATAATGCCGATCACCAGTGAGCCCAGCACAGGTAGGGCAAATCGCCAGAAAGGCGATAAGGATTCATAATTTTGGGGGACTGACAGGAAAAATGTTGTAGGCCACTCCATTGCCAGGCGGAAGAGAATAGTTACACCTCCAGCCAATAGCCCAGTAATTAATGCCATACCCACTAGTGGCGCTAAAGCCTCCTTGGCAGAGAGTTGTAAACGCACGTGTTCCAAGCTGTTTGTCTTGGGTAAACACCGAGCTAACGCGTTTTTCAGTAATTTCCTAGGGCGCTGTGACACTGCACATCCTTCAAGTGCTGGGGCTTATGGTAGAGTGCTTGGCTGGTTTTATGATTATCGTCTCAGTTGGCAGATTTACCGGGAGATTTTAGCAAGGTGATTAAGGTAGCAATTGTTGGTGGCACCGGCTACACAGGTGTTGAACTGCTAAGGCTTTTGACGACACATCCGCAAGCAGAAGTTACCGCAATCACCTCACGCTCTTTGAAAGGCACCCCGGTGGCGGAGTTATTTTCCAGCTTGCGAGGCCATTATGACTTGGCTTTTTGTGAGCCGGATATTGAGCAATTGTCCGCTTGTGATGTGGTATTTTTTGCCACTCCCCATGGGGTTGCCCAGGCCCAGGTGCCGGCGTTGATTAAAAGAGGTGTACGAGTTATCGACCTCTCCGCCGATTTCCGCCTCAAAGATATTTCCACCTGGGAGCAGTGGTATGGCCAGGAGCATGCTGCTCCCGAGTTGGCCCAGGAGGCCATATACGGATTACCGGAAGTAAATCGTGCCGAGATAGCTGGTGCTCAATTGGTGGCCTGCCCAGGCTGTTATCCCACTGCGATTCAGCTGGGCTGGATTCCACTATTGGAGGCGGGCGCTATTGAACCAGCGGGCTTAATCGCCAGCGCTGCTAGTGGTGCCAGCGGTGCGGGTCGCCAGGGTAAGACGGATTTGATATTGGCTGAAAACAACGACAATTTCCGCGCCTATGGGGCTGCTGGCCATCGCCACTTACCCGAAATTGAGCAGGGGCTACGACGGGTCCAACCCTGTGAGGCGAGCCCTGCCCAGGTGACCTTTGTTCCACATCTCCTGCCAATGATCCGGGGCATACACGCAACCTTGTTCGCGAAGTCCAAGACAGATATGTCACCACTGGAATTGCAGCAGTTGTTTGAAAATCGCTATCAGAATGAGCCTTTTGTGGATGTTCTCCCCGCTGGCAGTCACCCTCAAACCCGTAGTGTGAGAGGTACGAATATGTGTCGTATTTCCGTGATGCAGCCCCAGGGTCGGGATACTCTGCTGGTAATGTCGGTAATCGATAACCTCGCCAAGGGCGCTTCTGCCCAGGCGATACAGAATATGAACATTATGTTTGGCCTAACTGAGACGTTGGGCTTGGAGAGCCCGGCGCTGCTGCCTTAGAATCAAAAAAATACGACAATCGATAAAACCCGGTTAAGCCGTAGCGGATTTTTGGGAGCTCAGAGTGAAAGGCAGCAAGCAGTACCGTATGAAAGTGGTGCCCCATCGCCCCTTTTCAGGTGTAATCACAGCAGGTGGTGTCGCCCTGTTGGTACTGGTTACTTCCGCCAGCTCTTACTACGCCGGACAGTATCAACTGCGTAAAAACCTCGATGAAAAAACGAGGGAGTACACAAGGGTACTGGGGCGCCTTGAGGCGTTGAACAGTGAAAATGAAACTCTGCGCATGCGTGCAGCAACTGCTGAACAGTCCCTGGCGATTGGTGAGCAGGCCAGTGAGACTGTACGAACCGAGCTTGTGCAGAAAGAAAACCAGATCGCAGAGCTAAAGCAGGAAATCTCTTTTTACCGCGGCGTTATGGCCCCGGCAGATGGTGGTGAGGGAGTATCTATAGGCCGCTTTATTCTTTCGCAGACGGCTGATGCGCGGAGTTACCAATACAAATTACAAGTCCAGCAGTCGGCGGTGCGACGCAACGTGGTTCAAGGCTCAGCCACTTTCACTGTGGTGGGGCGCCAGGATGGAGAGCTGAAAAGCTACCCACTAAAAGATTTGTCTGACCAGGTGGAGAGCGTATCCATTCCACTGCGTTTTAAATACTTCCAGAATATTGAGGGCGAACTGCGCCTCCCCGAGGGCTTTGTTCCTGAAGGGGTGGAGTTATCGCTTAAGTCTACCGGGCGCAAGGGATTCAATATCGAACAGCGCTACGGTTGGCTGGTACAGAAAAGCTAGCATTAATGCCAGAGGCATGAGGTTTTAGGGATTATGTTGAGAAAAAAAGAGAAACAAGTAGCTATGGCCAGTTCCGGTAGTAACCACACGACCCTAATTGCGCGCCAGACAGAAGTATCTGGGGATATTCACTTTCGTGGCAATCTGGTCATTGAGGGCAAGGTAAAAGGCAATGTCACCGCTCATAGCGATAGTGATGCGCGCCTGCAGATAGTCGATGGCGGAATCATAGAGGGAGAGATCCGTGTTCCTCAGGTCGTGATTAACGGAAACGTGAATGGCGATGTGTACGCCACGCGCCACCTGGAGCTGGCGGCCAAGGCTATGGTGGAAGGCAATGTGCACTATAAGCTGATTGAGATGGTAAAGGGTGCCCAGGTGAACGGGGCCCTGGTTTCCAACGTGGATATTAGCTCCGCTGGTGAGACCCCCATGATCGGTTACTCGGAAGATGAGACTGTCATCGAGGCTTCCTGAAGCCCACTCCACCGGCCTGGCAGGTGAGTAGCACCAGGGCCTGTTGCTCGCAAATACTTGACTGGTTTCCTGGGTTTAAGCAAGATGACGCCCCCGTAGCTGCATTCTGCATAGCTTTTATGCGAGCTGCGAATGTCCCGATGAGTTGAGAGAGACTTATGTCAGAAGCTGTATCCTTTTCTCCTGCGCCACTGGTAGTCACCGATAAAGCTGTGGCCAAGGTAAAGAGCCTGTTGGAAGAGGAGGGCAACCCGGAGCTCAAGCTCAGGGTGTTCGTCACCGGTGGTGGCTGCTCAGGATTCCAATACGGTTTTACCTTCGATGAACTGGTTGCCGAAGACGATGCCATCATTGAGAAAGATGGTATCCAGGTACTGGTTGACGCCATGAGTTATCCATACTTGGTTGGCGCCAATGTTGATTACGAAGAGGGTTTGGCCGGATCTCGCTTTGTGGTGCAGAACCCCAATGCTTCCTCAACCTGTGGGTGCGGCTCCTCCTTCTCGATCTGAGCCGCACTTTAGGCGATTTGAGCGGTGTTTCAGGGGGAGTAAATGGCGCCCAAAACAGCCTCTTTTTTTGCTCCTGTGACTCCGGGGCAGTTGCCGGGCAGGCCGAGTAGAGTCTGCCGGGCCAGCCAGGCAAAGCCCACAGCTTCGAGCCAGTCGGCATCGATTCCATAAGTGCCGGTATCGGTAATTGACCAGGTTGGCAGTCGTCTCTGCAGCCGAGACAGCAGATCTTTATTTTTGGCCCCGCCCCCACAAATCAGTAGTTCCCCCCCATCAGCGAACAAATGCACAGCCTCGGCAATACTGGCGGCAGTTACTTCCGACAGGGTTGCCTGCACGTCTGCAGGAGACAGCTCCAGGCCAGCTAGCGCCTGCTCCAGCCAGCTGGCATTGAAGGTTTCACGGCCGGTGCTCTTGGGAGGCTCCGCAGCAAAATAGGGATCTGACATCAGGCGATTGAGCAACTCGGGGTGGGCACGACCACCAGCGGCCCAGGCGCCATCCCGGTCAAACGGTTGCTTCTTATGTAGGTTCACCCAATAGTCCAGCAAGGCGTTGCCGGGCCCGGTATCGTAACCATATACACTGCCATCGGCTGTCAGCTCGGTGATATTGGCCATTCCACCGATATTCACCACGGCGCGATTGCCCTCGGTTTTAAAAGCGGCGCGGTGAAATGCGGGCATTAGCGGAGCACCCTGGCCTCCGAGGGCCATATCGCGTCGGCGGAAGTCCGCTACTGTACTGATACCAGTCAAAGCTGCGATAGTGTTCGGGTCCCCCAGTTGTAAAGTGAAGGGGGAGGTCACAGTGCCTGGCGGGCGGTGCCGCACAGTTTGTCCGTGGCTGCCAATTGCGGTTACTGCGCTGGCCTCAATACCGGCACGGGCCAACAGGGTATTGGTGGCCTCGGCAAAAGCCTGGCCGAGCTGTCGGTCCAACTGTCCGGCACGATCCAGTTCAGAGGGGCCTGGGGCGCACAGGGCTAGGATGGCATCACGCAGCGAGGGGTGAATCGGGTGGCCCAGAGCTGCCAGGATACGCGGCTTGATTCTCTCTTCGCCGCCAAAATCGACCAGTGCAGCGTCGATGGAATCGACGCTGGTGCCGGACATCAGACCGATAAAAAGATCGGGCATATTGAATGGCGCTTTATCAATTGTTTTCGTCAAGTTTGGCCAATGCTGGGCCCTGGTAGTTTTCCAGTTTTGCCAGCAGAGGTTGAGTCTGGTTTTTGAAGCGCGTCATTTCAGAGGACGGCACTGACTTGGCTTTGGGAAGCTTGCGCACAATTGTTGCAGGGTTCCGATGCCTTCCGTCCACCAGGAATTCGTAGTGTAGGTGTGGACCGGTTGCGTACCCGGTTGAGCCTACAGTGCCTATTACTTGGCGCTGTTTTACTCGTTGACCTTTCTTCACTTTGCGTTTGGTCAGGTGTAGGTAGCGGGTAACGTAACGTTCTCCGTGCTGAATAAATACATAATTGCCGTTGGGCTTACTGTAACCGGATGCGATCACACGGCCATCCCCTGTCGAGTAAACCGGGGTGCCACGCGGGGCGGCATAATCTGTGCCGTTGTGAGGGCGGCGCGACTTGAAAACCGGGTGCAAGCGCCGTGGATTAAAGTGGGAGCTGATGCGCACTATATCCAGCGGCGTACGAATAAATGCCTTGCGCATGCTTTTGCCTTCAGGCGTGTAGTAATTGGCGTCGCCGCTACTGTCGATGTAGCGCACTGCACTGTAAGTGCGGCCCTGATTGGTAAAACTGACCGCTAGAATGGGGCCGTTGCCAATTTTTTCCCCATCCAGGAATTTCTCTTCAAACATCACGCTAAAGGTGTCGCCCTGGCGTATATCCAATGCAAAATCGATATCGGAGCTGAACACATCAGCCACTTCCATAATCAGGCTATCACTCAGACCGGCCTCACTACCGGCAACAAACAGGGAACTGTCAATTTGAGCTAGGCGATAGGCGGGGTGGCTGTCAGGCTGGCGCTGTACCAACGTATGCTGGAAGTCATTACCCTCCGCGCGGGTAAATTTGACTTGGTTGAGACGGTCTCTTTGTAGTTCCAGACTTTGCAGTTGGCCTTCGGAGTTGACCTTAAATGTCAGCTCTTCACCGGGAGTTAGACGCGCTAGTTTCTTAGCTTCCTTGCCGCTGCCAAGCAGCTGATACATTTCGCCTGCGCTCACTTTGGCACGCTTGAACAGATCGGAAAGGGTGTCTCCGTTGCGCACCGTGAGGTTCAGGGACTGTATTGCCTCTACCGTCGCACTCGCCAAGGGAATGCTCTGGCGGGGCGAGACAGCCGCCAGTTGCTTGTCAATTTCCAGCGTGTCTTCATCTAAGGAGGAGAGATTGACGTCCAGGGGCATGCGCTTGGCTTCTACCTCTGGAGTGGGAATAAATAACGCCAATACGAGTACGCAGGCAGCGACACCAGCTGTTAGTGCGTGTACTCGCGGAAAGTGTTTGGGCAAGGCGCCAATACGGACACGTGAAGTCGGTTTGCGATGATTTTGCATGGTATTAATGGGCGGCGCCGGCTGTGGTTGTTATCTGCGCTTGAAAATCAGGGTGTTTAAAAAACAGGCATTGAAAGGGCTTTATAGCAAAAAAGCCGCCTTGGTTCACGGGGTAATTGACCCGGCTATCCATGAGTAAGTTCCTTGGCAGTAGTTTTACAGGTCGTGTCGAGCGCTTTTGCCCGCTTGTATTTGCTGCAAACTTCGGTAATGTTGCAGCGCATTTTGCCGCCGTCCGGCGGTACTAATTTCAAGCCTGAAGATGAGGGGAAAGCATGGCTGGGGTCGACATGACACTGCTTGAAGACTTGGACCGCCGCGGATTAATCAATCAAGCGACTGGTGACGGCGAACTGACGCAGCATTTGTCGGAGAGTCGAACCCTCTATTGCGGCTTTGATCCTACCGCAGACTCCCTTCATATAGGTAGTTTAGTACCATTGCTGACTTTAAAGAGGTTTCAGGCGGCGGGACATAAGCCCATAGCGCTTGTAGGCGGTGCCACGGGCTTAATCGGCGACCCCTCTTTCAAGGCGCAAGAGCGCAGCCTTAATACGCCCGATGTTGTTGCTGGCTGGGTGGATAAACTGAAGAGCCAAGTTTCCCAGTTTATTAATTTCGAATGCGGTGGGAATAGTGCAGTTGTTGCGAATAACCTCGACTGGACGCGCGATTTGAACGTGCTAGATTTTTTGCGTGAAGTAGGAAAGCACTTCTCTGTTAACAATATGGTTAACAAGGAATCCGTAAAGCAGCGTATCCAACGTGAAGGGGAGGGGATTTCCTTTACCGAATTTTCCTACATGTTGCTGCAATCAATGGATTTCTCCGAGCTGTATAAATTGCACAATTGCACCCTGCAAATTGGCGGTTCAGATCAATGGGGCAATATTACCGGTGGTGTAGATCTGACCCGTCGACAACACCGTGGTAAAGTCTTTGGCCTGACTCTGCCATTGGTGACTAAAGCAGACGGCACCAAGTTTGGTAAAACAGAAAGCGGCACTATCTGGCTCGACCCTAAGCGCACCAGCCCTTATGCCTTTTACCAGTTTTGGCTGAATACTGCTGATGCAGATGTGTACAAATTCCTGCGTTACTTCACTTTCCTTAGTGTCGATGAAATTGATGCGATTGAAACTGCTGACCGTGAACGTGCCGGCAGGCCCGAAGCCCAGGGTATCCTTGCGCGCGAAGTTACCCGTCTGGTTCACAGTGAGGAAGGCCTGGCTGCCGCGGAACGTATTTCCCGTGCGCTTTTCTCTGGAGATATCGCTGACCTGTCCACAGGTGATTTGGAACAATTGCGTCTTGATGGTTTGCCCTCTTCTGTACTTCCGAAAGGTTTCGGCGAGCAAAGCCTGATTAACCTATTGGTTGACGCGGGCATGGCTCCTTCAGGCAAACCGGTGAAAGACGCCTTGGGCCGCAATGCGGTTTTGGTCAATGGAGAGGCTGTTGGTATGGAGATGAGCGCAAATCCGGCCACGGTTTTTAGTCGTGAAAAGGCACTTGGCGACAGCTACTTTATCGTGCGCTTGGGCAAGAAGAAGTACCATCTGTTCAGCCTTGCTGATTGATGGTTTTTTATCCGGTTTT
Source organism: Microbulbifer variabilis ATCC 700307 (assembly GCF_000380565.1). Classification (GTDB taxonomy): domain Bacteria; phylum Pseudomonadota; class Gammaproteobacteria; order Pseudomonadales; family Cellvibrionaceae; genus Microbulbifer; species Microbulbifer variabilis. The sequence goes on along the minus strand of NZ_AQYJ01000020.1, from coordinate 520 downwards.
TGCTTAAAAAAACTTTTTTACAGAATTGTCATAAAAGTGCTTGCCGGCCCTCCCTGAAGTCCGTATAGTTCGCCTCCTCGCTGCTCAGGCAGCAGCGGGAAGGCAGCTCCAAGTAATTGATTTTCTTAAGAAAATTTCTTCAAAAAGAGCTTGCCAAGCACGGAGAGGTCGCTATAATGCGCACCACTTCAAGCAAGGGTGGAAACAACCTTGCCGGGATTTGAAAAGCGCTTTGAGCAGTTCAAATCACCGAAAAAAAAGCTGCAAAAAATCACTTGATTCAGCAGCCCGGATGTGTAGAATACGCGTCCCGCAGTTAGAGCCGAGCGCTCAACTGAGTTGTTTAAAAATTCGATCAAGCAATATGTGTGGGTGCTTACGGAGTGATGAATCGATACATCTAGCTTCGGCTAGAAAAAGATTTATCGGAAGTAAGTAACTCGAACAATTCGATTTACGTTTTATTCCGAGCAAGACTTAAGTCTGATCGAGAGCCATATTCCGGTTCTTGAGAAAGGCG
>NZ_AQYJ01000019.1 GCF_000380565.1 Microbulbifer variabilis ATCC 700307 | reverse complement strand
TAGATGTATCGATTCATCACTCCGTAAGCACCCACACATATTGCTTGATCGAATTTTTAAACAACTCAGTTGAGCGCTCGGCTCTAACTGCGGGACGCGTATTCTACACATCCGGGCTGCTGAATCAAGTGATTTTTTGCAGCTTTTTTTCGGTGATTTGAACTGCTCAAAGCGCTTTTCAAATCCCGGCAAGGTTGTTTCCGCCCTTGCTTGAAGTGGTGCGCATTATAGCGACCTCTCCGTGCTTGGCAAGCTCTTTTTGAAGAAATTTTCTTAAGAAAATCAATTACTTGGAGCTGACCCCTCACTGCTGTCTCAAGCAGCGAGGGCGCGAACTATACGGATTACTGTGCTTCTGTGCAAGACTTTTTTTCGGCTGTTGCACAGCCCTCTTTTTTTGGGGGAGTTATGAGGCCGCATCCGACCTCCCGACGATCACACTCCGTGTTAGTTCGCACTCCCGCATAACAATACTAAGGTCAGCGAGGAGAATCCCAAGCGGAATTATTTGAGACTAGCGCTGCTCCTTATCTTTCGCTTTCACGCTGTCACTTTCTACCGCCCCACTTGCCGGCTTGGGATGAAGAAGGCCCCATAACCACATAGACGGACCCGATAAGGTGTAGAGCACAGCCAGGGTCAGCAATACTCCAGCAGGGTCAATAGTCACCAGGCTGAAAATAAGAATTACAGCCAACATCATTACAAAAGGCACCCTGCCCTTGAAATCGAGCCCCTTAAAGCTCGTGTAGTGGAAATTGGAGACCATCAACAAACCGGCAGCTGCAGTCACAAGCGCCGCAATAATTGCCAGCGCAGGGCCGACCTCAACATCGTGACCAGACCAGACCATACTGGCTACGATAGCTGCGGCGGTGGGGCTGGCAAGGCCAATAAATACCCCTTTATCTACGGTATCCACCTGGGTATTAAAGCGGGCCAGACGCAGGGCGGCACAAGCCGCGTATAAAAAAGCAATTGCCCAGCCAAACTTCCCCAGGGTTTTCAACGCCCAGCTAAACGCAACCAGTGCCGGCGCCAAACCAAAAGACACCATGTCGGAAAGGGAGTCGTATTGCACACCAAAGGCGCTCTGGGTATCAGTTAGGCGCGCTACACGACCATCCAGGCCGTCAAGTACCATAGCGACAAAAATGGCGATGGCCGCAGCTTCAAAATTACCATCCATTCCAGCGACAATTGCGTAAAAGCCACTAAAAAGTGCACCGGTGGTAATCAGGTTAGGTAGCAGATAAACGCCACGGGCACGAACTTTTTTACCGTTTGCCGCAACCTCTTCCTCAATATGCTCATCGACAGGTAGACGAATTTCTTCGCCCGCTGCATTCATTGAGTCCGCGGGTTTCTTTTCATCCCCTTGAAGGCTCATAGATTCTCCGTTAATGCATTTTGCAGCCAGCGAGTGTACGCCATTGCCAAGTGCGCGCACAGGGCAAAAAAAAACGGCGGGTATCCCCGCCGTTTTTTCTGTGATGTATCGATCAGTTATTGCCTTCAGTCCGATCGATAATCTTGTTTGCCTTAATCCAGGGCATCATTGCACGCAATTTGGCACCTACCTGTTCAATTTCATGTTCAGAACCAATTCGGCGCTCAGCTTTCAGTCGTGGCTGCCCAGCTAGAGATTCAAGCATAAAGTCTTTAGCAAACTTGCCGGTCTGAATATCTTTCAGCACACGCTTCATTTCAGCCTTGGTTTCGTCAGTTACGATGCGTGGACCAGTTACATAATCACCATACTCAGCGGTATTCGAAATAGAATAGCGCATGTCCGCTATTCCGCCCTGATACATCAGGTCAACGATCAACTTGAGTTCATGCAGGCATTCAAAATAGGCCATTTCAGGCGCATAACCCGCTTCAACCAGAGTTTCAAAACCTGCAGTTACCAAAGCAGAAACACCTCCACAGAGCACAGCCTGTTCACCAAACAGATCCGTTTCGGTCTCCTCGCGGAAGTTGGTTTCAATAATCCCTGAGCGGCCACCACCATTTGCAGACGCATAGGAAAGGGCGAGCTCTTTGGCTTTACCCGATGCATCCTGATATACAGCAATTAAGGTCGGAACGCCGCCGCCTTCAAGATAGGTAGAACGCACGGTGTGGCCCGGGCCCTTGGGGGCAACCATAATTACATCGACATCCGCCGGCGGTTCAATGAGTTCAAAATGCACATTAAAACCATGCGCAAAAGCGAGAGCGGCACCCGACTTAAGGTTTGGAGCCACTTGCTCTTTATAGATGTTGGCCTGGTACTCATCCGGTGCCAGAATCATAACCACGTCTGCATCTCTAACCGCATCTGCCACTTCAGCTACACGCAGCCCGGCACTTTCTGCCTTAGCCCAAGAACTGGAACCCGCACGCAGACCTACAACTACATTGGTCACGCCGGAATCCTGAAGATTATTGGCGTGAGCGTGGCCCTGGGAACCATAACCGATAATCGCTACATTTTTTTCGCGAATTAAAGAGAGATCACAATCTTTATCGTAATAAACATGCATTGCTAAATTCCTGTTTCCTGCCATCTATACACTTAAAACTTTTTCACCCCGGGCGATTCCGGATACTCCTGAGCGGACAACTTCCATAATCGTGTGCTCGCCGAGTGCCTGAAGAAATGCATCGAGCTTTTCACTGGTACCGGCCACCTGTACGGTGTACATATTACTGGTGACGTCCACAATCTGGCCGCGGAAGATATCCACACTGCGCTTTACTTCATCGCGCTGGGCGCCATTCGCACGCACCTTCACCATCAGTAATTCACGCTCAATGTGAGACCCCTCCGTCAGGTCCACCAGTTTCACCACATCAATCAACTTGTTCAGGTTTTTGGTTATCTGCTCAATCTTGTGATCATCACCAATGGTCACCATGGTAAGGCGCGATAGGGTGGCATCTTCTGTCGGTGCCACCGTTAGGCTTTCAATGTTGTAGCCACGTTGGGAAAACAGCCCTACTACACGAGACAAGGCGCCCGGTTCATTTTCCATCAGTACCGAAATAATTCTTCGCATTGCCCTGCCCCCTAGGTCCGCTCGGTTTTGCTCAGCCACATGTCACGCATAGAGCCGTTTGGCATGACCTGCATCGGGTACACGTGCTCAGATGGGTCGACATAGACATCGATAAATACCGTGCGATTTTTTTCTGCAAAAGCTTCCTGCAGTTTTCCATGCAGTTCATCTCGGTGCTCAATCTTGACCCCGAGGTGACCGTAAGCTTCGGCAAGCTTTACAAAGTCCGGAAGAGATTCCTCGTAGACGCTGTTGGAGAGGCGTCCCTCGTACTGCATTTCCTGCCACTGCTTCACCATGCCGAGGGCCTGGTTGTTAAGGCAGAGGATTTTGACCGGTAAATGGTATTGAGTAGCGGTGGACAGCTCCTGGATACACATCTGGATACTGCCCTCCCCTGTTACGCACACTACCTCTTTATCCGGGTAGGCAATTTTCACCCCCAGAGCTGCGGGCAAACCAAAACCCATGGTGCCGAGACCACCGGAATTAATCCATCGGCGCGGCTTATCGAAGTGATAATACTGGGCAGCAAACATCTGGTGCTGGCCTACATCCGAGGTAACGTAAGCATCGCCCTCGGTAATATCGTATACCGCGCGAATTACGTCTTGCGGCATAATCAGTGCACCGTCGGTTTGGTAACGCGGCGCCGTGTAGAGACCGTGACGCTCACGCCAATCGTCGATCTGGCGCCACCAGTCCACTATTGCCGACTGGTCCGGTTGCTCATCGCCAGATTTAAGGGTGTCCAGCATCTCGGACAGCACCGATTGCACAGTGCCAACAATAGGAATATCGGCAACGATGGTCTTTGAAATGGAGGCCGGATCAACATCGATATGAATAATCTTGGCACCGGGACAGAATTTACTCGGGGTATTGGTGACGCGATCATCGAAGCGCGCTCCCACCGCCAGGATCACATCTGCATGGTGCATAGCGGTATTGGCTTCAAAAGTGCCGTGCATTCCCAGCATGCCCAGGAAGCGCTTATCACTACCTGGGTAAGCTCCCAGCCCCATCAATGTGTTGGTCACGGGAAAATTCAATCGACGGGCCAATTCAGTAAGCAGCTCCGAACCTCCGCCCTGAACTACGCCACCACCGGCATAGATCACCGGTCGACGCGCCGACAACAGCAGCGCCACCGCTTTGCGTATCTGCCCACCATGTCCTTTGCCTGCCGGGGTATAGGAGCGCATGCGCAACTTTTCAGGATACTGATAAGGGTATCGTTCTGCCGGGTTAGTCACATCCTTGGGCACATCAACCACGACGGGGCCAGGGCGACCTGTATTGGCAATATAAAAGGCCTTCTTGATAATTTCGGGAATGTTTTCAGCGTTCTTAACCAGGAAACTATGTTTCACAATCGGACGCGAACAGCCGACCATATCAGTCTCCTGAAACGCATCTTCGCCGATCTTGTCAGATGTTACCTGACCTGAAATCACCACCATGGGAATTGAATCCATATAGGCGGTCGCAATCCCGGTGATCGCATTGGTTGCACCCGGACCAGAAGTCACAAGTACCACACCCACCTTGCCTGTCGAGCGGGCGTAGCCATCCGCGGCATGAGTCGCACCCTGCTCGTGGCGCACCAGAATGTGCTTTATCGACTTCTGCCTGAAAATAGCATCATATATATGCAGTGCCGAGCCGCCTGGGTAGCCGAAAATCAGATCTACCCCTTCATCCTGCAGCGCGCGAACCAACATATCGCCGCCGGAAAGTAATTCCACTTGAGTCTCCTCAGTTTTCTTGCTTGGTAGGACAGACATCACCAAGAAGCCATGAATCCACCATATAACGAGAATGCTAAATGGCGATTATAAAAGAAAATGGTGACAAATATCAGCCTGTTGCGTGTTTGCATGCCGATTTTTAGGATGAAATCATCGCGCACAGCAAAACACCCAGCCGAAACCAGACACAACCGTGTCCAAGTTGCAGGCTAGCAGGCCTCCAGGGGTAGGGAGAGCCTCTCGACGGAAATGTGATGGAAGGGTAATCCACCTGAAAATCAGCGTCTGGACCGCGAGTCTGCGGTGACTACTACTCGCCGAGGAAACTTTCGATTGTGCCAACTGCTCCCTTGCTGTCAATAGCCGTGACTGAAAGTGTTAAGAGGGTTGCAGGAAAAACCCCTGACGCAGTTACAATGTGGCCAGTAAGGAAAGATAAGACCAAGAGGGGTACTCCAATGCGCATCGCTCTCGCAATGCTAATTTCCAGCCTGGCGCTAACAGCACAGGCCAGCGGCATCTACAAATGGGTGGACGAAAATGGGGTCGTGCATTTCGGCGAGCAGCCACCTAGCAGTACCGAAGTAGAGGTAATCAAGAAACCTAAATCAGAGCGTTACAAGCAGTGGGAAGCGGAGCAACAAGCGACCCGAGCTGCGAAAGAAGCAAAAACCACCAAACCTGCAATTGAAACTCAGCCTCAAGGCCAGCCCACTCCTCAACAACCTTCAGAAGTAGACGAGCAGGTTGCCCGTGCCCAAGCAGCCGCACGCGCGCAACGCTGTCAAAATTCGCAGGATAACTTAAAGGCGCTGACCAGCCATGCACGCGTTAGGGAAGTCGACGAGAACGGCAATCACCGCGTGCTCGGTGAGGATGAGAGGCAGCAACGTATTAACCAAGAACAAAAGAGCATTCGCGAGAACTGCTAATTCCCGCGAATAATTGCCGCTACAGCTCTTTATAGGGAGTATCGTTGAACTGCTCCAGGCTGTAACGTTCGGTGTAGTATCCTGGCTCGAAAAGCCTTTCCGTTCGAGGCACTGTGACTCTGGAAATACTTAACTGCTTCACGAGGTAGGGGCCATCCTGATCGGCATCGCGGATCATGAGGCCATAAAAGTCGAAGGGTATCCAGTGGCGTCCTGGAGGAAGCTGCAGGGCGTTCTGGGTTGTGCCAATAGATGACCGCTCATCATTATAAAGGGAAGCGCGGAAATAAAAGCGGCCCTGCTCAAGGATTTCCACCTCAGCCTCGATAAGCAGATTGCCCTCGGAGGTCAATGAATCCCTTAGGTTCCCGGTATAGCTCCCGGTATCCTCCGACAGGGTAAAAGCGGCTGCATCACGCAGACCATCAATATCCGTATCCACAATGATTTTGTAGATGCCAGCTGGCAGAGGCTGCCCCTGATAGGAGCCAGCCTCCATTTCCACCTCGTAAATTAAATCACCATTTGTATCGCTAAATGTCAGGGTTCCCACTACCTGCTGATCGTCCAGAACCATTAGCGCGGTCAGATCTGCGGGCACCTTAGCCCCGTCGCTGTCAGTCTGAAAGGCATAAGCTCTCAGCACTTCACCATAGGAATAGAATTTTCTTTCAGTCCACAGTGTTAATGCATCACCATTGTCACTATGAGTGGTGCGCTGATCTGGCGCATGGGTCTGGGTGATTGGATCCTGAGAGGGGTTCTTGATAGCGCGGTTCTCCGGTGGGTAACGGTGGAACTTTGCTAGATCAGATAGCAGGGACTGATGTAATTCAGTTTTTACTGGACGCGCCTGAATTTCTTGCCAAACTTTGATGGACTCATCATCAACCAGCTCTTCCTTTTCCACCTGAGACTCTTTTATCTCCACCTGTTTGGGAAGGGACGGAAAAACTGTTTTAGCTTCAGCAGCAACCGCGGTGGGCAGGTCCCCACTATTCCCCACTCGCCAGAAAAAAATGGCAGCGGCAATAAATAGGACACTGACAACTAAGGCTGTACGCCTCCTGTTACGTTGTTTACTGCTGACGGACATCTACTCGCTCCTGACAAATATTTATTGAGTACAAGCTGCGATACGACCGGCACTATTTTTACCCACACCACAATCCAGGCCATCGGGGATACCATCGTAGCCTGGAGACATGATACCGCCATTGCGCTGGGCGTCATGGTCAACATGAATGCTGGCGAGGTTATAGGAGCGCGCAGTACCTTTGTTGTCGTTATTGCATGAGAAAGTCGCACTACCATAGGCAATACCCATAAAGGTGTCGTATTGCTTCAGGTTGGACCAGAGATTACGTTTACCAGAGCCAGCGCAGTTCATCTGCGAAGCAAGGTTAATATAACCATCATCTTCACCATTTAGCAGGGCTGAGGAAGCACTCTCTACGCCTGGGAAAGTGGCGTAGCCACCAATCGTATAAACAGGTGCTCCCAGATTAGTGCCCACGTAGTTACGCACTGTATAGACGTCATTGGTCTGCATATAGCGTACTGCAGAACACTCCCTGCCTAGGAAAAGATCATTGATAACATCGTCATACCAGGAGCCATTACAAATACGATCCACACCCTCAGTGCCGGTGATCGCACCTCCGGTGGTGAAAATCGCCGCTACACCACTAATCGCAGTGTCGAAATCAACTTCAATCGCATTACTATCACTGAGTCCGGCCACTCGTACTTCTTCAGTCACCTTTTTACAGCTGGTGCTGCCATACCAGGTGGTCGAGCATTTTTTAACCTCTTGCATCTCAGTGTTGGTATCGTACTGCTTATAAGCACGGTTGTAGTAAGGAGAGCCCACCACAGCATTCCCGGCTATATACATCATTTGTGCAGCGCCCTGGCTATGGGAAACAATCCAGAAAGTATCATTGGCAGCACATTGGTTACCGTGCTCGAAGCGATCACCTTCCCCATTACGTATCTGAATAATTTGCCGGGCAATTTCCCCGGAAGTCTGATCGTGCCAATAAGGCAATTCACCTTCATCGGTGGAGTTGTAGCCTACCACACCGTAATTACCGCCATTCGCTACCAGCTGGTCTATAAAACTGCTGTTTTTATACTCGTCAAAGTAGGTTTCACTCCAATAGTCCAGTGCTGGCTGCACTAAACTCCCATCAGCTTTGACGCTGGTTGTGTGCCCTTCAACTCCATGTCCGTGGACCAGGATATAGCAGTTCTCAGCTACCGCTGAAGAAGCGCCCATCATCGCAGCGAAAAAAACAGACAGGCCTGCGCCCAGTCGTTTAGACAGTGTCATTGTTATTAGCCTTTATAATTTTATAAGTAGAAATTTATGACTGCAGGGTTTCGTGAATTTTTCTCTACTTTTCGCTGCAGACCCCTGCACGTTAGCCGCAGACGCTGGGCTGGTAATAGGATTAATGGCGCCAGAAGATGACCAAGCACGCCACCTGACGCGACCGACTCGTCATATTCCGCATTTTTATTTTCGTTGTTTAGGACGCCTTTGCTATGATCCTGCCAACGCCACCCGGACGGCAAAGAGTCATGAGAGACCAAAATAAAAATAAGTCCGGCCATGCCGGCGTGCCCAAAATATTTGCCCCCTACTTTGTAGTCGCTGCCGCCAGGCTCGGAATTCCAACCGAGACCCTGATCAAGCGCCTGCCATTTGCATTCAGTTGGAATCCTCGCGAAAGCGAGCGGCTCAGCTATAACGAATTCAATGCCCTGGTGAATAACCTGGTAGCGCTTTCTCCAGTCTCCTCACCGGGACTCAGCTTTAGCCGATTTCCAATCATTCTGTGGCTTGAGGAAACCATCATTGAGGCACAGCCATCTCTACGGCGCCCGCGGGAAATTCTGCGTCCCGCCGAAATTGTGCTGTCACAAACCCTGGCCCCCCTACTGCGTTTTGAAACACGAACAGAAACAGATTCAGAAATTCTTACCCTGAACTGGCGCCAAGAGTTATTCAGTGATTCTGTAAATGCATTTATCGCAGAAATGTTGATGACCCGCGCTGTGGAGTTATTACGCACCTTGAACCCCCAGTTCGCTGAAGTTCGCGGTGTAAAACTGCGCAGGACAAAACCAGAAGACGACACTATCTATACCCGTATTTTCCAATGCCCGGTCGAATTCGGCAGCAGTGAAAACTCCATTATCCTGGGACCTCAAACCCTGGACTTTCCTATTCCCAGCTACCACAAGCTACTACGCAGCCAGAGCCGCAATATTTTGAAAACCGTATTACACAGTACTTTGTCGAGCTACAACCTAGCTGCGAGCCTGCGTTCCTGGCTGGAAAAACACCTGCTGAACGAAGAGATCACGATCAAGCAAGCCGCCGCCCATTTCCGTACCAGCGGTCGTACCCTACAGCGGAGATTGCGTGAACAGGGGGTAACTTTTCAACAGCTAAAAGATAGTGTCACTCTAGCTCTCACCAAGCGCCTGTTGTTATCCAGCAGCGAATCAGTAGAGAGCATTGCGGTTAAACTGCACTTTGCCGAACGTGCAGTATTTACCCGGTTTTTTAAAAAGCACGAAGGTGTTACTCCCAGCGAGTTCAGGCGCAGTAATACTTCAGGGGACACGCTTAATGCGTGAAACCATTTATCGAGCTACCCTTTAATAACTCCAACAGCCTCCGCCTTTGCTCGATAGTCCCGCCCCAGATAAAGGTACATGGCTGGTACCACAAATAGGGTAAATAGAGTACCGATAGTCATTCCGGTCGCGACTACTAACCCCATTGCAAAGCGGGCTCCTCCACCTGGGCCTGAAGCAATTAATAGGGGAACCATAGCTAGAACCAATGATGCCGTAGTCATCAATACCGGCCGCAGTCGAATAGAGGTAGCCTCTTCAATAGCCGTACGCTTGTCCATCCCCCCCATCTGTAATTTATTGGCAAATTCCACAATTAATATACCGTGCTTGGAAATAACCCCGATCAAAGTGACCAAGCCCACCTGGGTATAAATATTCAATGTAGTAAGTCCCAGGCTGACAAAGATCATTGCCCCACAAACACTCATAGGCACAGTAACCAACATAATCAGTGGGTCACGCCAGGACTCAAATTGTGCTGCCAATACCAGATAAATAACAACGAGTGCAAAGAAAAAAGTCACTACTAAGTCCGAGCCCTCTGTCTTAAATTGACGGGACTGGCCCGAGTAATCCACCGAATACTCCTCTGGTAATATTTCCTGAGCAGCGTTATCCAAAACCGATAAAGCCTCCCCCAGGGTGACCCCCGGGCGTGGCACTCCGGAAATAGTCACAGCATTGAGCTGCTGAAAACGTTTTAGCTGCTGTGGCTCTACTGTTTCCTTAAGGCGGACCAGTGTACTAACCGGAACCAGGTCACCATTAACCGCCCGGATATAATACTGCCCCAGCTGTTCTGCAGTGAGACGATCAATCCGCTCCACCTGAGGAATTACTTTATAACTGCGATTATCCAAGGAAAAGCGATTGATATAGGCACCTGATAACATGGCCCCCAGATCGCGCCCAAGATCCACCATTTCTACACCCATAGTGGCAGCCTTATCCCTGTCTATTTCAACCACAATCTTTGGTTTATCTATCTTCAGGTCTGAATCGAGAAAAATAAATTTTCTGCTTTCGAGAGCTTGCGTCATTATCTCGCTGGCAACAGACGCAAGGTTTTCCATTGGCTCAGTGGCACCAATCACGAATTCCACCGGTAATTGCCCCCCCGCAGTGGGCAAGCTCGGCGGCACTACAACAGCAACTTTCAAGCCCGCAATTTGCGCTACATCCTTACTGATCAGTTCCTGCATCTGCTCAGTATCTTTATCGCGCTTTTCCCATGAACCAAGTACAAACCCCGCAGTGGCATTATTGACTCCGCTACTAAAAGTGCCGGCCCCATTAAGCAGAAAAATATTCTCGACCTCACTGTAACTCTCGGCAATATCCACCAATTCCCCACTGAATTGCTCTACATAATCCAGAGTTGCATAGGCATCGGCAGTGGAAATAGTGAGCACAAGACCACGATCCTCTGTTGGCTCCAATTCTCGCGGTGAAGTAACGAATAGAAAGTAACAGCTTGCCAAAACAATTAAGCCAAATACCAAAATCACTCCGCGTTCTTCCAGGGAGTTATGCAAACGCTTTTCAAATCCTTTTTGTAAATGCCCAAATTGTCGCTCTAACCAAGCTTCCAAGCGAGTCCCACCTCCATCCCTGGGCTTTAATATTCTCGAAGCCATCATTGGTGATAGTGTGAGTGCCACAACTCCAGACAAAAGCACGGCACCGGCAAGGGAAAAAGCAAATTCAATAAATAGAGTGCCAGTCAGCCCTCCAAGAAAACCTATAGGGATATAAACAGCAATCAGCGTGGTGGTCATAGCAACTACTGGCCAGGCCAGTTCACGTGCGCCAACGATAGCCGCCTCCCTTGGCGATAATCCCTCCTCTATATGCCGGTGGACATTTTCTAGAACGATAATGGCATCATCCACCACTATTCCTATAGCCAGAACCATACTGAGAAGCGTCAATAAGTTGATGGAAAAACCCATCAACAACATGAGAAACATTGCTCCTACCAAAGATAGGGGCAGGGCCACTGCTGGAATCAAAACACTGCGTAAGGAACCAAGAAACAAATAGATCACCACGATAACAATGATGACAGCCTCAATGATGGTCTCCACCACTTCAGTAATCGAATCCTGAATATACTCCGTGCTGTCATAGGGAATTTCTCCTAGCATCCCCTCCGGCAGTTGCGGAAAAATCTCACCTTCAAGCTTCTTTCTAACTCGCTTAATAACATCAAGAGTGTTTGCATTGGGCGCAACCTCCACTGCAATAAAGGTGGCCGACTGCCCGTTAAAGGTCACCGAACTGTCATAGGATTCTGCACCTAATTCTATTTCTGCCACGTCCCCAAGGCGCACCAGCTGGTCACCGGATGCACGTACCACCAACTGACGAAAGTCTATTTGTTTGGCTATATCCGTATCCGCTCGAATTTCCATGGCAACCCGCGAACCCTTAGTTGCACCCACTGCAGAGAGAACATTGTTATCCCGCAAGGCATTGGCAATATCTGCCGGGGTTACCTCAAGTGCTGCCATTTCCCTGGGTTTTAGCCAGGCGCGCATGGCAAAGGTGCTATCACCGAGTAATCTAGCACGCTGCACCCCGGCAATAGTGGCCAGCTTTGGCTGCACTACCCGAGTCAAATAATCGGTGATCTGGTTATTGGCAAGAATATTTGAGGAAAATGACAGATACATTGCCGCCGTAGTTTCCCCCTGCTGCATCTCCACACTGGAGTCTTCCGACTCATCAGGGAGATCGCTACGCAGTTTGTTCACCTTGGCAACTATCTGGGTCAAAACCTCATTAGGGTCAAAATCAAAGCGCACATAGGCATTGATGGTAGAAAGCCCCTGCACACTGGTAGACACCATATAGTCAATGCCATCTGCAGTGGCAATTTCTTGTTCCAAGGGCGTGGTGATAAACCCCTGGACTAGGTCGGAATCAGCACCCACATATACGGTAGTCACTGTGATGACCGCATTTTCCAGTTTGGGGTATTGGCGCACATTCAACTCGGCAATTGAACGCAACCCCAACAGAAAAATAAAAAGACTGACCACACAAGCCAGTACCGGTTTACGAATAAAAATCTCAGTAAAATTCACCGCTGCTCTCGGAGGGAATCAACTGTTGCCAGGTTTTGGATGTAAATTTTCCGGCGGTTTATTTTCGTTGTTAATATTGGCCCGTTTACCATTGCGAAGTTTTAGCAAACCACTACTAGCGATAATATCTCCCTCTTGAAGTCCCTGCACAATTTCCACCATATCTCCGCGCTCCTCACCCGTCTTCACAAAGCGCTTATTCGCGATTAACTCTCCGCTTGCATCATCTTTTTCCAAAACAAAAACTGACACCCCATAAGGTGCAAAAACCAAAGATGTTCGGGGTACGGCCAAAACCCGTCGACTCGCATCAATTTCTACTGAGACTTGGGCAAACATGCCCGGGCGCAAGTGTTTTTTTGGATTGTCTAGGGTTGCCTGAATAAGGAAATTGCGGCTGGCATTATCTACGCGAGGGTCAACAGCGGTGATTTTCCCACGATAGGTATTACCGGGGAATGCATCTGTAGTCAGGTAAATCGGCAACCCCGCCTTAACCATTGAATATTTTTGCTCTGGCAGAGAAAAGTCCACAAAGATAGGATTCAGCTGTTGCAGGGAAACTACCGCCTCACCGGGACTGACATTTTCACCCAAGTCGATACGGCGAATACCGAGCACACCACTGAAAGGTGCCACCACACGGCGCTGATCAACCCTAGCTCGCTGTACTTGAATATTGGCAATTACCTGATCCAAAGTACTCTGAGCACTATCCAGATCTGCTTCAGTAGTAACTCCACGCTTGGTTAAGGTTTTAATACGGACATAATTGCGCCGTGCAAGACGTAACTCTGCATCCAGCACCTGTAACTGAGCTTTTTCCGGTTCAGCAAAAATTTCTACCAGAAGATCTCCACCATGCACAAATTGTCCTGACTTAAAATGAATGGCGCTGACGACACCCTCAGCCTCAGTAGTGACTTCGACGCCATTTACCGCGCGAACTGTTCCAACTCCACTCAGATCCTCACGCCAGTTCTGGATTTGTGCAGTGGCGGAGGTGACGGTAGCCACCGGTAGAGACATGGTGTCGAGAAACTGATTCATCATGTAGCGGCCAAAAAACTTATAAGCAAAAATACCGCCAAACAATAGTAAGCATCCCAGCAGCATTAATACCATGCGTTTACTGATAATGTACCCCCGATCACTCAACAGAAAATGCCATAGATCGATGAGTCAGGAGAATTCAGGCGAGAACAACCCCGATCTTTATCGGACCACAAAGTTTAGTTTATAAAGAAAATACGATAAGTGCCGCTGGGCCCTCGCCTCATGGCACGCGAAAACAGCCTAAGAGAATTTAAAGAGGAGAAAAGACGTCAGGCTGCACGGTAAGTATGTGGCGCCAGATATCGCTGGCGCCATCGCGATCAAATAACTAATGAAAGACGGCCTTATCACCCTCAACATCAGCGTGAATGGTAGCACCGGGCGCAAATTTTCCAGCCAATACATCCTGTGCCAGGGGATTTTCCAGCCACATCTGGATAGCTCGCTTGAGTGGACGCGCACCGTAAACCGGGTCAAAACCAACTTCCGCCAGTTTATCCAGTAGCGCCTCGGATACCTCCAGCTTCAAGTCACGCTCGCTGAGGCGGCGACATAGTTGCCTCAGCTGAATCTCCGCAATAGAACGTACTTCCCCTTTGTCGAGAGGGTGGAAAACCACAACCTCATCGATACGGTTGATGAACTCTGGACGGAAATGATTGCTAACCACCTCCATCACTGCATTTTTCATCTGGCGATAGCGAATCTCCGCATCTAGGTCGTCGCCATTTTCAGCCGTTGCATACTTCTGTATTAGGTCAGAACCCAGGTTGGAGGTCATCACCACCACAGTGTTGCGAAAATCCACAGTGCGGCCCTGACCATCGGTCAGGCGACCATCATCAAGGACCTGAAGAAGAATATTAAATACATCCGGATGAGCCTTCTCCACCTCGTCTAGCAGAACCACCGAATAAGGCTTGCGACGCACCGCCTCGGTTAAATAACCGCCCTCTTCATAACCAACATAACCTGGAGGCGCACCAATCAAGCGTGCGACGGAGTGTTTCTCCATAAACTCCGACATATCAATCCGCACCATCGCATCCTCTGTATCGAATAGAAATTGCGCCAGCGCTTTACAGAGTTCGGTTTTACCCACCCCGGTAGGCCCTAAGAACAAGAAGGAACCATTCGGGCGATTGGGATCCGCCAAGCCCGCGCGGGATCGGCGAACCGCATTGGCGACAGCATCTACCGCTTCAGCTTGTCCAATAACCCGTTTATGCAGCGCATCCTCCATGCGCAACAGTTTTTCCCGTTCGCCCTCCAGCATTTTCGAAACTGGAATACCTGTCCAGCGTGAAACCACTTCAGCCACTTCTTCATCGGTAACCCGGTTGCGTAGCAGGCGCGGCTCTTCTGCTGCCTCATGGGTAGCAGCAGACTTTAGCTGTTGTTCAAGTTGTGGAATCACGCCGTACTGCAATTCCGACATACGCGTTAAATCACCGGCACGTCGTGCAGACTCCATATCCAGCTTGGCCTGCTCTAGCTTTTCCTTAAGGTCGTGACTACCTGCGAGCTGGGCTTTTTCCGCTTTCCACACCTCCTCCAAGTCGGAGTATTCTTTCTCCAGTTGAAGAATTTCTTCCTCCAGCTTTGCCAGGCGCTTTTTAGTGGCCTCATCGCCCTTGTCTTTTTTGACCGCCTCACGCTCAATCTTAAGCTGGATCAGACGGCGCTCAAGCTTATCCATCGCCTCCGGCTTGGAATCAATTTCCATACGTATACGACTTGCCGCTTCATCTATTAAATCGATCGCCTTGTCTGGTAACTGGCGATCGGTGATATAGCGCTGGGATAATTTGGTCGCGGCAATAATTGCAGAGTCAGTAATATCGACACCATGATGCACCTCATAGCGTTCTTTCAGGCCACGAAGAATTGCAATGGTATCTTCCTCTGTAGGCTCATCCACCAATACTTTCTGGAAACGGCGCTCAAGCGCCGCATCTTTTTCAATGTATTGACGGTATTCATCCAGGGTGGTGGCGCCGACACAATGCAGCTCACCACGAGCCAGTGCCGGCTTGAGCATATTACCGGCATCCATGGCGCCCTCTGCCTTTCCAGCGCCAACCATGGTGTGCAACTCATCAATAAATAAAATAATACGCCCTTCCTGCTTGGATAGCTCATTCAGGACGGCCTTGAGGCGTTCCTCAAACTCCCCGCGAAATTTGGCTCCCGCAAGCAGTGCACCCAAGTCCAGGGAAAGCAGGCGCTTGTCCTTCAGGCCCTCAGGTACTTCGCCATTTACAATACGCTGTGCAAGCCCCTCCACAATGGCCGTTTTCCCTACTCCAGGCTCACCAATCAATACCGGGTTGTTCTTGGTGCGGCGCTGTAACACCTGGATAGTTCGACGAATTTCATCATCGCGCCCAATTACTGGATCAAGCTTGCCAGCCAGTGCACGCTCCGTCAGGTCGAGAGTATATTTATCCAGCGCTTGGCGCGCCTCCTCCGCATTGGGATCATCCACTTTTTCATCGCCGCGCACTTTCTGAATTGCCGCCTCTAACTGTTTCTTGTCGCCATTAGCATTGAGAATTTTAGAAATTTCCCCTGCAGCGGAGTCGAAAGCTGCAAGTAAGACCGTTTCACTGGATATAAATGTATCGCCATTTTGTTGCGCCTTTTTATCGGTTAGGTTCATCAGGCGCATCAGTTCCTGAGACATGCCCACATCCCCAGTTGGGGAGCTGATAGTTGGCAGATTATCTAGTCTCTTGGCCAAGTCATTGCGCAGGCCATTTAAGTTAAAACCGGCCTGGGATAAAAATGCCGGGACACTGCCATTATTCTGGTTGAGTAGTGCAAGAATTAAATGTTCCGGATAAATCTGGTTGTGGTCCCGTCCCACAGCCATGGATTGTGCATCAGCAAAAGCTGCTTGCAGTGGGTTTGTCATCCGATCAATTCGCATGAATACAACCTCTCCTACTTAGGGATCTTATATAGCTTTGCGTCAATAACGCCCGGTTGGCGTTACGCATTCAGTGTAGTGTTGGCTATTAAAATAGGGGCGAGGGAAAGGTTTTCAATGATTTAAATCAAACAGCAAGAAGTTTCGATTAATTTCCTAAGGGGGAGTAATTATTTCTTTGTAAGCTCGGCATTTGTCAGTCGGTACCCCTTGAAAAGAACCAAGCGCACCCTCATATTAGCCAGCCCAATAATTAGCTGCACCTTAGGTTATGAGCAGCATTAATTATCCGCCAGCCAGATTAGTGAGGCCATACGCCCGGTAGTCTTCTCCCTACGATAGGAATAGAAGTATTCAGGTTCTTTCACCGTGCAGCGCTCACCACCGTAGATATGCCCGACACCAAGCCCCTTTAGCTCAGCCCGAGCCAAACCATAAATATCCGCAAGAAAATGTAATGGCTTTTTTACATGAGGTTGAAAGCAGCGGGCAATAGCCTCGGTATGCTCACCACCCTGGGCATTTTCAAAAAAGGCCTCCAGGACATCCACCCCAGTCTCAAAGGCCTCAGGACCAATCGCAGGCCCCAGCCACACCAATAGCTCTGCGGGATCGCAATCTAAGGCAGTTATCGTATTGCGTAAAATGCCCCCAGCCAGCCCGCGCCAACCTGCATGGGCCGCTGCCACTCGGGTGCCTGCTTTGTCACAGATAAGTACGGGAAGGCAGTCGGCGGTGAGCACCGCACAAACAATTTCACTTTTCAGGCTAAAGCTGGCATCGGCAGTCCGCACAAGCCCATCCCCCTGAGCGTCTACCACCCTGTCGCTGTGGATTTGTTCAAGCCATTGTGGTTCACCCGGCAACTCCAGCTGATCACACAGTAGCCCGCGGTTAGCCAAAACTGCTGACTCACTGTCACCAACATGCGCTGCAAGATTAAAAGAGGTATGGGGCCCCGAACTGTACCCACCTGATCGCAAGGTAGAGAATGCTCTCACCCTGGCAGGGGCCGGCCATACTGGACTCAGGTAATGATCACTGGACATGGTATATCTGCTCTGCCTGGGCAATAGGAGCCGAACTCTAAGGCCCCGACTCCTTTTCTAGTGGAAGTTTGTGCTGCTACTGACCTAGTAAGTATTCTGTTCAAGTAGGTCGAGTAGGGCCAGCATATCCTCAGGCATAGAGGCGCGCCAGTGCATTTCCTCACCCGACTGGGGATGGATGAGTGCGAGCTCCGCCGCGTGCAGGGCCTGTCGGGGAAAGCCCTGTAAGGCGCCAATCAGCTCAGTGGGCGCCTCTGGTGGCAACTTTGGCCTACCCCCATATAGCGGGTCACCCACCAGTGGGTGACGAATATGAGCCATATGCACCCGGATTTGATGGGTGCGTCCAGTTTCCAGCTTGCAACGCAATAGTGTATGCACCCGGAAACGTTGCTGAATTTGGTAATGGGTAATGGCCTCCTTGCCACCAAAGTCCAGCACAGCCATTTTCAGGCGGTTTTGCCGGTGGCGTCCTATTGCAGCATCGACACGCCCCGCACCGGTAATTATTCCTTGCACCAAAGCATCATATTGACGACTGACCGTTCTTTGTTTTAGCTGGTCTACAAGGCTAGCTTGCGCCAACAGGGTCTTGGCCACGACCATCAAGCCACTAGTGTCCTTGTCGAGACGATGCACGATCCCCGCCCGGGGAATCCTCTCCTGAGAGGGACAGTGATGCAAAAGACCGTTTAACAGGGTGCCATCGGGATTTCCGGCAGCCGGATGTACTACCATCCCTGCAGGCTTATTGATGACCATAAGGCTGTCATCTTCATAAACAATGCTCAGATCCATGGGTTCGGCGCTCCAGGCGCCTTGAACCTCAAGTTCAGCGTGAAGACTAAGCCGCTCACCGCCAAATAGCTTATCCTTGGGCTTGGCAGGGGCACCATTTACGGTGAGTTGACCGCCCTTAATCCAAGATTGCAAACGCGCACGGGAGTAATCGGGAATTAATTCGGCTGCTATCTGGTCTAATCTTCGACCAGCCAAATTGGCCGGAACTTCAATATCGAGGTTTAGGTGGTCATTCATTAAACAATTGCAAATACTTTGGGCAGCACCGCGACTGTGGTTAAATGTCCGACGCGCCAGATTAATCTTGGCGGGTAGTTTAATAAGGTAGAGTGTAAGAATGATAGAGCGAAGGGCTATGCAGACCTGGAAAATGCTGTGGCTGGCCTTGGTGTCCGCAATATTGGTTGCCTGCGCCAGCACTGACGACTCAGAAGAGGGCCTGCCCAGCGGCAACCGTACAGAGCAGGCCTTCTACGAGGCAGCGCAACGGCAGCTGCGCACCAGCCAGTGGGACCTGGCGATCAAGAACCTGCGCGCCCTGGAAGATAACTTCCCTTTCGGCAACTATGCGGAACAGGCCCAGTTGGAGCTAATCTACGCCTACTACCGCAATTATGAGAACGATGCGGCTATCGCCGCCGCAGATCGCTTTATCCGCCTTCATCCCCAGCATCGCAATGTCGATTACGCCTACTATATGAAGGGGCTATCTTCCTTTACCGAGGGCACCGGACTGTTCGAGCGCTTTATGCCGACAGACCTGACCAACCGCGACCCCGGCTCTGCACGTGAGTCCTTCGCCTATTTCTCACAGCTGATGGCCCGTTATCCGGAGAGCCGCTACGCCGCAGATGCGCAAAAACGCATGATTCATCTGCGCAATCTGCTGGCTCGCTATGAAATCCATGTAGCCAACTATTATTTCAAGCGTGGAGCCTACCTCGCAGCCGCCAACCGCGGCCGCTATGTAGTGGAAAACTTCCAGCAGACCCCTGCGGTACCGGACGCCCTTGCGGTGATGGTACAGGGGTATAACCTCATGGAGATGCCGGAGTTAGAGGCCAACGCCTTGAGCGTTATGCGCAACAACTACCCAGATCACCCAGCCTTTAATGAAGATGGCTCCTTTAACTACAACTTCTACAAGGGTGCTAGTGGCCGTAGCTTGGTGCATCGGGTAACCCTGGGCCTTTTCGAGAAATCAGACCCAGAGGGCTTTGATAGCCGCGAAATGTACAACCCCGAATACAATCGTGGAGAGGCCCCCCTACCTCCAGAGCTGCTGTAGGTATGCTCCACAACTAAGAACGGCGCCAATCGGCGCCGTTTTACTTTCTAAAACAAGTTATTCGCCGGCCTTCCAGCCATTCGTGATTGGATAGCGACGATCCCGCCCAAAGCCTCGCTCCGAGATCCGTACCCCCACAGCAGCCTGACGGCGCTTGTACTCATTGCGTGCTACAAGGCGCACAACCCGCTCAACTTCACTCCGTTGGAAACCACGACGGATGATTTCCTCAGCACTGAAATCCTGATCGACATACAGATTGAGAATCTGATCCAGGACTTCATAAGGAGGTAGGCTGTCTGAGTCTATCTGATCTGGTGCCAGCTCTGCACTGGGTGGGCGCGTGATCACTGTCTCTGGTATCACCTCTGATACCGTATTTCGATAGCGAGAAAGCTCAAATACCAGCACCTTGGGCACGTCTTTCAGAGCATTAAAGCCCCCAACCATATCGCCATACAGCGTCGCATACCCAACGGCCATCTCACTCTTATTGCCGGTAGTCAGCACCATGGCTCCCTTCTTATTGGAAATGGCCATCAGCAGCACACCGCGGGAGCGAGCCTGCAGGTTTTCCTCCGTGGTATCTCTCTCACTACCGGCAAACTCTTCCGATAAAGCCCCCATAAACGCGTCGAAAATAGGCTCAATACCGATCTCTCGGTAATGCACCCCAAGGCGCTGGGCCTGATCGGCAGCATCATTCTTACTGAGATCAGAAGTGTAATGGAAAGGCATCATAACCGCTTCCACTCGCTCTTTACCTAAGGCATCCACTGCCACCGCCAGAGTCAGCGCTGAATCAATCCCCCCCGAGAGCCCCAGTACCACGCCATTAAAGCCATTTTTATTGACGTAATCCCGCACTCCAAGTACCAAGGCCTGATAGACTGCTGCCAGATCATCCAGGGGGGGGGCATTATCTCCTGGTAGTAATGTAACCCTTCCACTTTGTTCGGAGACCGACACCGGCAATAGCTGCTCCGCAAACTCCTCAGCCCTGGCGCAGACTTCTCCCCGACAATCTATAGCTATTGAGCCACCATCAAACACCAGTTCATCCTGGCCACCGCACCAGTTCACGTATACGATTGGGACCTGCGCCACACGCGCCTGTTTGGAAAGCAACTCCAAGCGTTGCTGGGCTTTGCCACGATGAAAAGGAGACGCATTGATATTCAGCATCACTTTTGCACCTGCCTCAACAGCCTGCTGAATCGGTTCAGGGTGCCAAATATCCTCACAGATACTGACCCCAACAGGTATACCCTCAATTTCAACGACACATGGCTTATCGCCCTTGGTGAAATAGCGTTTCTCATCAAATACTTGGTAGTTGGGTAACTTTTGCTTGGCATATTCCGCAACAATTTCGCCCTGACTAACCAGGCCCGCCATATTAAATATCTTTCCATCCCGGTATCGCGGATAACCTACCAAGATGGCACAGGGCAGCTGGGCCGTTTTCAGTTGTTCCAGCGCAGCCTCAATGCGTATCTGCATGCTGGGGCGCAGAAGTAAATCCTCTGGTGAATAGCCGCATAAGGTCAGCTCCGGAAATAGGACCAGATCGGCCCCAAGCTCTCGATGAGCCTTACGTGCCACCTCAATCACATTTGCGGTGTTGCCGGGAATATCCCCTACGAGAGAATTGATTTGTGCCAGCACTAGCTGCAAAGTAGACATTATTAAACCTCGGACAATACAGGCCGCCATTGTAACCTCTGTAGCGGAGCAACAGCAGCGGCTCAACACAACAACAATACCGGGAAATCACTTTGAGTAGTCCCTCCTCCGTCAGCAATACTCTCACCCTCCAGCACCATGAGCTATTGCGTATCTGCGCTATTTATCGCCTGGCAATTGCACTTGTGCTGCTGGGGGTTTTCTACTCTGATATTGGCGCCGGAGCGCTGGGTGCTCATCTGCCAGGCCTATTTCTTTACACAATAGCGATCTACACCCTTCTCAACTTCAGCTGGCTGGTCTTCTTACGTCAGAAAGCCTATCAAGTAGGGGTCGGTCAGATTGAGATGATCCTTGGCTGCGATATCCTGGTATTTTTGTTGCTCATCGAGGCCAGTGGCGGTCTCAGCTCCGGTCTCGGTTATCTACTACTCGTTAATTGCTCCATCGGCTCTATTCTTCTCGACCGCCGAATGAGCGCCTTCTTCGCCGCAATCGCCAGCCTAGGGGTATTGGGTTTACAACTCTACAACCTAATGTCCGGGCAAGGCACAACCAAAGATATTGTCGCCGCGGGAGGCCTCGGCATACTGCTTTTTGCGACTGTTAGCGCACTCCAATATCTCTCCGCGCGCATACGCAGTGCCAATCTGCGCGCTGATCAGCAAAGCCGACAAGCAGCACACCTGCAACGGCTGGCACAACAGATTATCGAACGCATGGGGACAGGGGTGCTGGTGATGGGCCCCACCAGCCAACCCGAACTTATTAACAGGGCTGCACGTCAACTTTTGGGCTGCCACCTACATTCAGAGAAGGAAAAATCTGATGCATTACGCCAAGCGATCCGAGACTGGCGTAACAATGGCAGTACCAGTAGCACTTTACTGCAGTCAGAAACTGGTAATGAAGTACAACTCAATTTTACCAACCTTCAGCATGACAGCGGTTGCAGTACGCTGGTATTCGTTGAAGACAACCGCAAATTGGCCGAGGCTGCCCAAAAACTCAAACTCGCTTCTCTAGGACACCTTACAGCTTCTATCGCTCACGAGGTGCGCAACCCCCTCTCCGCCATCAGCCATGCAGCACAGTTGCTATCAGAGTCCCCACAATTGCGCGAAGAGGACCATTATCTGACCGACATCATTTGCCGGCAAAGTCAGCGAGTAAACCAAATCATCGAAAATGTAATGCAGCTATCACGCAGGCAAGCAGGGGCACCGCAAGAACATAACTTGGCTACCTGGTTGCAACAGTTTATCCAGGACTTTAGTGCCGGTACCAAAAGTGGAGACCAAGTACAGCTGGAGCTTCCTGAGCAAGCACTTTCAGCGCGGTTTGACGCGGCTCAACTTACTCAGGTGATGACCAACCTCACAGATAATGCCCTTCACCACTCCCAAATAGCCACCGGCAAGCGATTCGCAGTAGTCAGTGCTCAATACAACCAAGAACGTGCCTGTACCCAAATAGATGTTAAGGACAGTGGCCCAGGTGTGCCCGAAGAACATAAATCAAAGATTTACGAGCCATTCTTCACCAACGGTAGTGGTGGTAGTGGACTGGGACTATATATTGCGAAAGAACTGTGTGAGACAAATAAGGCGAGCTTGTATCATTGCCGCAGCGATGACGACAAGAGCTGCTTTAGAGTTGAATTTGCTCACTAAATAAGTGTGACTTGATCTTACTCAGAATTTTTTCCCAAAGTTTCGACGATTATTCGCAAAGAATTTCTGCCATAATCAGAACCGGCGCCCTTGCCTCTAATATCAACAAAACAAGAAAAGACAGGGAATTGATGCTACCTCTGGCCCTGGTTGTCGATGACGAACCGGATATTTGCAAGCTGCTCACCCTCACTTTGCAGCGCATGAACGTGGACTGCCATACCGCAGCCAATCTCGTGCAAGCAAAGAAATTACTTACAGAAAATCGTTACGATTTTTGCCTTACAGACCTTCGCCTACCTGACGGTGACGGTCTACAGTTGGTTGAGCATATTCAAACTGGGATACACTGCGAATTGCCCGTAGCCGTTATCACCGCACATGGCAACATGGATACTGCAATCAAGGCACTAAAACTCGGGGCATTCGACTTTGTCAGTAAGCCCGTAGACCTTGAACGACTGCGTAACCTCGCCCAACTGGCCCTACGACTGAATCAGGACCAGGTACGAAACACCAATCAAAATAACGTCAGCGAGCACTTGCTTTTGGGTGAAGCTGAGAATATGCGTAGACTACGAGAGCAAATCGCTAAAGTAGCTCGTAGCGATGCACCGGTCTACATCAGTGGCGAATCTGGTTCTGGTAAAGAGCTGGTTGCTCGTGCAATTCATGCCCAAGGAGCTCGAGCAGATAAGCCGTTTGTACCCATCAACTGTGGCGCTGTACCTAAAGAATTGATGGAGAGCGAGTTTTTCGGTCATAAGAAGGGCAGCTTCACCGGAGCCCATAAAGATAAATTAGGTCTACTACAAAGTGCTCAAGGTGGTACTTTGTTTTTAGATGAGGTTGCAGACTTACCACTTGAAATGCAGGTCAAACTATTGCGCGCGATACAAGAAAAGCGCATTCGACCTATTGGTGCAAACCAGGAAGTTCCCATTGATGTACGTATTCTCAGTGCAACTCATAAAGACCTTGGCAAAGAAGTCAATGAAGGAAGATTTCGTAACGACTTATACTATCGCATCAATGTAATTGAAATCTCAACACCACCCCTGAGAGAACATTTAGAAGATATCCCGCTACTAGTAGACGTAACAATGCAGCGCATTGCTAGTGATTCTGGAATCCGCCAACCAAAAGTAGCCCCTGAAGCAATAGCTTTATTACAGAGTTACACCTTCCCTGGGAATGTTCGTCAACTGGAAAATATCTTGGAGCGGGCTTTTGCACTATGTGATGAACAGGAAATCTGTAGCCGTGACTTATTCCTAGAACACGATAAAAAAGCCTCTAAAGATGAAGGTTTCACTGCCAATTTAGAGACGCCTAAAAACTCAGCCCCCCCTCAAAACGCAGGATACTTTAATCCTAGTCTTTACTCATCTCTAGATGAGTTTCTTCAAAACATTGAAAAAGAGGCTATTGAAACAGCTTTGATGAAAACTCGCTGGAACCGGACTGCTGCTGCAAAAAAACTCGGTATTAGCTTTAGATCCCTACGCTATCGTTTAAAAAAGCTCGGACTTGAAAGTTAAATTCTCAATAGTTAAATGGCCGTGCTGTAATCAAATGTAATTGGTTTTTATCTATTCCGCGGTATTCTAATGCAAGCTCAAGAGCGAGAAGCTTGCACCATGAAAAAGGCCGCGGGATTTACCCTCTCAGAGTTACTCATTACCCTGACTATATTAGCTATTGTTACCACAATGGCGCTCCCCTCATTTACTGATTTTATAAAACGCTATAAAAGTAAAACCAAACAATTTGAATTATTTGAACTATTGATATTAATGCGCTCTAAAGCCTACTATGAGAAAATCAGCTACACGCTCTGCCCACTTGGGCAAAGTAAAGAATGTGGCGATAATTGGTCTAATGGTGCGTTATTGTTTCCTGATCATAATGGCAATGGCTCCATAGATCAGGGAGAAAGTATTGAAAGGAGATATGAGCCTATAGAAAATGGAGCTTCGCTCAACTGGAATGCCTTTAACAATAAAGGCTACCTAATCTTTAAACCAAATGGCGAAACACCATCTCAAAGTGGAAACTTCTCCTATTGCCCCGCCATCGGTGGAGCAGAATATGGATGGATCATTATCCTCAATACTATCGGCCGCCCCTATTTTGCAAAAGATAGGGACGGCGATGGCATAGTGGAAAATGGCAGTAGGAAAAATCTGACCTGCCCTCAAAACTGATCAGCAGGTTTTGCTCCAGCATGAATCTTTCGAGTCAATCCCATCATTATCTCGATCCCAAGTCCTTTGACCACTTGAGCTAAGCAATAGAACTCCATCATCGGCTTGACCAGATATGGGAGTGGCCGTAAGGATATAAGTACTCGGATCAGTCCCAACTGTAATTGTCAGGTTATACTTTGGGCTCCCCCCATCCAAAGGTACCTGTGCGGGAAATATCCCTGGAGTACCATCGTCTCCTCCACCATTTGCAGCTCCGGCATAACTTCCATTCTGGGTATAGTGTTTCTCCATCGCCTGTGCCAACCCCATCAATGCACCCTGCGCATCTGCCCTGCTGGCCGTGCGAACATGGTCGACATAAGAAGGCCAAGCAATTCCAGCTAATATCGCGATTATCGCCACTACAATCATCAACTCAATAAGAGTAAACCCTGACTGTCTCTTCATAGTTTCAAGTTACCATAATAATTTAAATTTTCCCGGCAGTACTGGGGCGCACTCATAATTGGTCATTAGCCTTAAAAGGGAGTAACTTCTTCCCAGGACAAGCGTCCAATGCGGCCACCACCCAAGGCCACAACTGGTCGGACATAATTGTCACCATTACTATCCGGAGTAATTTCAAGGACCCCATCGCCAGTTGGGATGTAACTAGATGTATTAGGAGCCGCATTAGATCTGAACTCACCAGCGTACCCATAATCATTCTTGTCAATAACGCCATCATTATTAGCATCGTAAACCGCCTCAGGGGGGACCAAGCCTCCCCAGAGGTCAACCGACATCAACCAGCCACTACCACCCGCCGCACAAACTTGGCCGCTGGGAATCATCGTATTGAAAAAGATTACATGCCCCAGCAATGCGGGCTGGGCAATTACTCGCTCCCCGCCTTCTAAACTATTTCCAGTCTCAAGTGAAATGTACCAGCCTGATGTTTTATCCCAGTCAATTTCATCGCCAACTATTTTACGCTGACGAATACCACCAAAAGTCTCTTCTTTTAGAGTACGATCAATTAAATTTGACTTGGTAAGACCATATTTACCATTGTCCGACACCGCATAAAAACCACCCGGATTAATGTCAGCAGTATCGGTATCCACCAAATATTGTCCTGTGCCGAATGCCACCAGTAATCCCGGTCCTGTCTCATCTTTGATGTTTCTAGCCACAACCGGTGTAGTGGTTATCGCCTCTCGTTGATCATTAGTACTAGGGGCTACACTAAATAGTGGCTTTGGTGTTCCCCCCTCCTTTTCTACTGACCACGAATTTTCATTTGAACTTGAAACGTCAAAAGCCCACAGATTCCCATGTAGATCACCGGCATAAATTCGGTCTACAGTACCGTCCAAATTTGTGTCTATTATTGCTGGAGTAGACATACCATTTATATCGGATACTGAGCCTGAGCCCGTAGAAAGGTAAGCATATTTATTGGTTGTGCTACCAGGGCCATCTAGGCCATCAAGGTAAACAATAAAGATTCCCGCATCTCCTGTCGCACTATTGTAACCATTACCAAATATAGCTGCCCACTCACCGTTAGGCATCCTGCCTATTTGAGCACGGCTATAGGTATAGCCAAGATTACTATCATCCTCATCTGAGAACTCCCACATCACTATTTTCTCAGCATTTTGCTCTGTGAAAGCACTTGGGTCAGTTACATTTAGCGCATAATAACCTTTGCCACCGGCGCCTAGGCCCCCTACTAAGACCGTCTGCCAACTCTCACTAGCGCCGTCACTGATATATACATCCGAAACAGTCGGAGTGCCATCGACATAAAACCGGTGGTTATAATATTGAGAGGTCAGCGGATGAAGGCCCTCATTATCATCTGTACTCAATAAAATTGACGGAGAATATGCAATAAGTTCCTTGCCTGCATCCGGTATATTCACAGTATCCACACTAGCATTGAAGCCATGGAGAAAGCCATCATTAGCGCCTACATATACCACTGGTGTACGATTTTTATGGGCCGCAATAAATGCTGAATAAGCCGATTTTCCGGGAAAGGATGCATAGGACCACTTTCCATCAGGAGCCCCTACATAAACCGGGGTGGAATTCACAATATCCCCCAGGCGGCTATCACGCTCTCTAAAGTCTCCTTCCCCAACACCTTCCTTAGAACGGTCTCCACGCAGGTAATCAATTCTATCTGAGACTCTGCCATCATCCACAGCATCACTAATGTAACTATTGAGAGTTAGATCCAGTGCGTGATCTGTACCAGAGGTGCCAACTCCCGCAGCAGTAAAAGGCACACCCTTGTTGTCTCGGTAAGTCAGTATTACTCTAGTATTAATATCTGAAATCGAATCGAGAATGGAACTGGCTTCCCAAATAGGATCATCTGATAAGTTACCAGAAGTATCTATATCCCAGGCTGATAGTTCTCCATTCCATTTTCCACTATTATATTTAGCCCCAAATACTGCGGACCCACTTTCAATAACTGTGGAATTCAAAGCTACTGCACTTGAGCTACCAACTATAGAGCGGACATCTTTAAATATTTGGTTAAATGTAAGTTGCAATTCGGCGGCATTATCTGCAGAGTAGACTTTTCCTTTCCCTCCTTTCCCTAATTTTCCTGAATTAATCATTTCTTTGGAGTCATCCAAGCCTTGGTTAGCAAACCCTATCAAGTAACTTGTGATATTATTTATCTCTGGTTTGCCATCAGGCTTTATCAAATCCGGACGCAGATCAATATCATAGAGGGCTTTGACCACGTCATCCATTTGCTGCGATGTTGTACAAGTCTCAGCTGTACAAGTTGTATCATAATCTTTTAAATGAGAGCTAATACTATTGTCTGAAGTCGGTGCCCCATCAGTAAGGGCGACCATAAAACTTTTTTGACAATAGTATTGGATAGCAGAACTCTCTACTTGATTAGTAGGTTTATCCACTCCATTCCAGTTTATAATCGTACTCGTGTTCCCATTATTACTTGTTGATCCAGAAAAAATATCTGAGGCCGACGCTGTCTTCGCATTACCAGGTGAAGCTTCATAAGATAATTCAGATCCTTCGTAACCAGATATAAAATATCGCCCCACACCCGTAAAAGTCTCGGCAAGAGGTGTATTCCCACTCGCCCCAACATCTGCCACAACATCAAGAATATCTTGGCTATTATCGTCGGTGAGGCTTGTCAGCCCCATTAATAATTTTCCACCATGGTTTCCATTAAACTGCATTAAACCTATACGCACGCCTTCCAACCCAGAAATTAGATTCTGAGCAGCAGTCTTCATTATGTCAGTACGGCGTATATCTAATTTAGACCGTCTAGCCTCACCATCATCAGTGATAAATTTTGCAGCTGTAAAACCGCCAGTTTCTCTGTCTTCAGAAAAAAACCAGTTTAAAAAATGGCCACTCGCATAATCTTTATTAAACCCATTTGGAATCTTATAGTCAGCAGCATCTACACCAACACTGAAATAAGTACTATTATTTCCTCCTCCAGCTGCATATAGCCATGCGGTATACTGCTCATCTTCATCAAAGCAATCGCCATTAGTATCCCACGTACGCCAATCACCCGTTGCGATTACAGAACCGTTATATCGCTCTACTAATCGAAACTGAACATTACCACTGCTTACATTTACACGATATTCAACCTCATCATAATGTCGAGTGGAATAACTTCCATTACTATGCCGATATGTATATTCTGTTGAGACAGGATTATTACAATTAAAACTTGAAGGGCTATTAGCATCATAGCCATCTGCGGGAAGAACCATTTCTTCCATAGATCCCGAGGAATCCAGCACAAACATAATATTGGGCTCAGCCGACCCCCGCGAGTACAAAGGCACATCAGATAGCTCCCCTGGCGCAGCAGATGAATGTGTTGCCAATATC
The DNA here is from genome assembly GCF_000380565.1 of Microbulbifer variabilis ATCC 700307. Classification (GTDB taxonomy): domain Bacteria; phylum Pseudomonadota; class Gammaproteobacteria; order Pseudomonadales; family Cellvibrionaceae; genus Microbulbifer; species Microbulbifer variabilis. The sequence continues at coordinate 54,961 of NZ_AQYJ01000019.1, read as the reverse complement.
ATAAAAAAGGCGGCACTTAATGAACGCAATGGGAAATATTGTTTTTTTTGATTTTTTATTTTCACAGCAAAGTCCTCAAAACTCTTTTCCATATAAAGTAACAATAATCCTCTCGGTACCGCTGTTACCTACCCCGCGACTGACGATCTTAAATACTTCGACAATGGTTTCCTCACCACCGGTTTGCCCCACACCAATATTAATATCACCAACGTTATCACTTGAGGCCAACCCGAATCTTTCGATATACATCCGCCCTTTCATTTTTTTTCCATTGGAATCAAGCATGTAAACTTCTCTCGCAATGGAATTACTGTTTTCCCAGGTTTCCTCTGCAAATATATCTTCAGGGCCCTCACCCTCATTATGCTGCCAGGTGGCTGCCCCAAAATCGCTACTTTTACCAAGCGCGTTTATTGCTTGCTCGCCAAAACGAGCCATGGATTCGGCAACTTCCAGAGCGACTTTCGCATCTCGTGAAGCCGAGGTCATTCGCTCCCCCATCAAAACCCCACGAGCTCCAGAAATGCCAATTAACGTTAAAACTAAAAGAATAATCAGGCTGACCATCAGCACTGCACCTTGCTGATTCTTTATTATCCCCATTACATGCTTCCTCTATTACGCACCTTGACCGTAGCAACATACAATTTGCGCAGCAGACCATCATCGTATTCTTTTTTACTACCATCCAGGCGTGTAATAGTCTGCTTATCGACCCCAGCGACACTATCACTAGATACCAATAACTCTATTTTTATTGCAGTTACTTCAGCCATGCTTATGACATTATTAGCAGTCTGCCACTGATTAACGATACCGTTACCATTCGTATCTACACCATATGATACCTGCATATCATCTATTCCGGGGACGAGTTCCTGAACATTTCCAGCCTCATCCTTCATAAATAAAGAATTAGTATCCTGAGTACCTGAGGCGATAAAAAACACTTTTTCATAAGGGGTAAGAATTTTTGAATCAACCCCATACTCTTCTTTGAAAACTATTCCAGCTGGATAATTCAGTTTTTTATGGCCAGCTGTTTCAGTAGTACTCAAAACAGTAAATACACTTCCAGATTTACAGTTTGACACTATGACGATATCGTTATTTTTAATTGGGCAACTATCACTAACAACAATATCCCCTTTATCTGTACCATTTAGCATTCGCCCTTCTCCAGCACATGCATCTTCAGCGCCACTAAGGGTCAAAACGTCTGTTCCCACGATAACTGCGGTATTTTTAACCTTAGTATTAGTGGCAACATTGTCCTGACCAGCCACGCCAATATTATCCCCACCAATACTTGAATAAAATTTATCTACAGAAGCAGACAAATTTTCTATATTTTTATTTTCAGCACATCCCCAAAAATCGGCTTGGCGAATTTCTTTGCTGAGCATATCAACTGCAAAACGCCCACTTTCCTGTACTCTTGAAAAGCCATTCTGCATACGCAATGTATCGCTGTTGCTCTGGAAGATCTGCAGGACACCAAGTAGTAATAAAGAGCCTAATAAAATACCAATCATCAGCTCAATCAATGAAAGACCTCGCTGCGATATAAATAAATTCATAATTTACAGCTCCACGCTCATTTCAAAAATCGCATCATCTAAATCAGCTTTACTACCAGCATAATCTTCCCCTGTATGCTGTTCCTTCCAATTGATAGTTACCGTAACTTGCCCCCCTTTACTTACAATTTCCCCTGTCGCGCTGGGTAGGTTATTGGAAAGTAATAGTCCCCACTCATATAAATCCAAGCCTGCCAGCTGTGAGGGTTGACAGCCACTACTGCAATCTGGGGAACTACCAACACTCGAACCTATATCGGAACTATCATAATCCCCCGACTTAAAGCCGGTGGGATTAGCTCTCATCCGCTCAATAATTTCCTGTGCTGCCAGAGCTGCCATATAACGATGATGCGAACCATTACCATTTTTTAGACTCATCATTTGGGTCGAGGCTAATCCCAACAAACCAATTGCGAGAACTAAAACAGATACCAGAACTTCAATTAATGTTGCGCCGCTTTGTTTATGCATTGGCAGACCCTCCGCTGCAGTCAGCAGACTTTATTAGTCGTAATGCCCCAGAAGCTAATAGCTCCAATTGGCGACCATAATCTCCTTTTCGATCATCACAAAGACTAAGTATTAATGGGCTTACCAAGCTACTCTCACCTCGGGCATTAAATGAAAAAGCTACATTTTTCAACGCACCGCTATTTAACTCTGCGGCAAGCGTGATCATTGCTGGATCAACTTCCAAAACCCGCAACTCCGTGTCACCGCTGCCAAAAGCACCATTCCCATCAACATCAATCCAGACTCTGAGGCCATCTTTTACATCACCACCAATTGCCGATACCTGAACTGCACCTCTATGCCGCACAGCTTCAGAACGTGCATATTGCAAAGTACTGCTCAAGTCATTTGTCATTGTTGACATACGATTGTTATCTATAAGCGTGCTAAAGGACGGAACTCCAACGGCGACAATTATGCCTAGCACAGTAACTACAACCATCAGCTCAATCAGGGTGAAACCCTGCATTCCTTCAGGATTATTCATGCTGCTTTACCTTTAAAAACAGGCTTGTGGCCCAGTAGAATCGATAATTTCAATACCAGTAGCTCGCTTCAATTAATAAAGACAAACCGCATCGACTACACACGGCTACACCACTCTAGGCATGTATTACCTTACGGGGTGCTTAGAAGCTAGACGGCCAGATATCAATATCGCTAAACGCTATCTATAACGTATGTATATCAATTTATCATTATGCTTTGAGCGATGGGGTCGAGGGTTTGGTCAGTTGCCGACAGGCGGCTTCACTAAAGCGACGGGCGGGTAGTTAAAAACAAGAGGGCTGAGAAATGGAAGAGCTGCGTATTAACGCAGCTCTTTGGGAAGGGAAAAACGGATGTTCTCTTCGCACCCATCCATCTCTTCGGGCAGATTAGCCCCAAGTTCTTGCAGCCTCGTGATCACTTCTTGTACCAATACCTCTGGAGCGGAGGCGCCGGCAGTGATACCAATGGATTGCTTACCAACAAGCCAATTGGCATCGACATCTGCCGCTCCATCAATCAACTTAGCAGTAGCACCACATCGCTCAGCCAATTCACGCAAGCGATTAGAATTAGAACTGTTGGGACTTCCTACCACCAGCACCAAGTCACTTTCCAGAGCCAGTTGTTTGACTGCATCCTGGCGGTTCTGTGTTGCATAGCAAATATCGTCTTTTCGTGGGCCACGGATGTTGGGGAAGCGTAGCCTCAGGGCGTTAATTACTCTTTCGGTATCGTCCATCGAGAGTGTTGTTTGGGTAACATAGGTAAGATTGTTTTCATCTTTAACCTGCAATCTGGCCACATCCTCTTCATCTTCGACCAAATAAATTGCACCCCCGGTCGTATTATCATACTGGCCCATGGTGCCCTCAACTTCCGGGTGTCCGGCATGGCCAATCAATATGCATTCAGCACCATCACTGCTGAACTTGCTGACTTCAATATGCACCTTAGTAACCAGTGGGCAGGTGGCGTCGAAGACGCGAAGTCCACGGCTTTCCGCTTCCCCCTGCACCGCTTTGGATACTCCATGGGCACTGAAGATAACGATAACATCGTCCGGTACTTCCGACAGCTCATCCACAAACACGGCACCGCGCTCGCGCAGGCTTTCAACCACAAACTTGTTATGTACGACTTCATGGCGAACATAAATGGGCGCACCAAAAACATCCAGGGCTCGATTGACGATATCTATCGCACGATCGACTCCGGCACAGAAACCGCGGGGATTAGCCAGTCGGATTTGCATCTTTACTTCAATACTCTCTAGATAATCAGCTCAGCGTGAAACCCGGCCCAATATTTATTGGATTGAGTCCACCGCAATAATTTTCACGTGGAAATTAAGGGTCTGTCCTGCCAGTGGATGATTAAAATCAACTGTCACTTCGTCTTCACCAATCTCACGAATAACGCCGGGGAGTTCACCACTGCCATTGTCAAAAGACACAACCAAACCCGCTTCAAGCTCAATATCTGGGGAAAAGCTATCACGACGCACCTTTTGCATATTCGCGGGGTTACGCTGGCCAAACCCTAACTCGGGTGGAATCTCAATTTCAGCTTCATCGCCTTCCTTGAGGCCAAATAGGGCTTTCTCAAAACCCGGTAGAAGACTGCCATCCCCAACGCTAAAGGAAGCAGGATCGCCTTTAAACGTAGAATCCACTTCGGTGCCATCATCCAGCTTCAGGCTGAAATGTAGGGTTACCCGGCTATGTTCGCCGATAACGCTATTGCTCATAGTTTATTAAATTTCCGCATTATTTTTTGCTTTATCGCTGTCTTTTTCCGCAAAAAAAAGCAGCTCGATAACCAGCATGGCCGCGCCGATACTGATACCCATATCCGCTACATTAAATACTGGGAAGTGCCAGTTGCCGTAATAAACGGAAATAAAGTCTCGCACATAGCCCAATAAAATACGGTCCCACAAATTACCCAGAGCACCGCCAAGGATTAGCGCCAGGGCACAGGGTTCCCAACGTTTCCTAGAGGGCAGTCGCCATAACCAGATAGTAACCACAACACTAAAGCCCAAAGCGATAATGCCAAAGAACCAGCGCTGCCAACCTCCAGCGTCAGCCAATAAACTGAAAGCTGCACCATAGTTTTCTGCATAGGTAAATTGCAGTAAGCCCGGGATTATCTGCATCGCCGGGCCGTGCATAAACATATCCACAGCCCATACTTTAGTAACCACATCCAGAGCCACCACCACCAGCGCCAGCCAATACCAACGCCAGGGGTGCCCTAGAAGAAGATTGGACTTAGGCATAGTGCCTCACCTCACCTTCGCCAGCTACGTTTTCCACGCAGCGCCCACAAATATCCGGGTAATCACTGTTTCCGCCCACATCAGCACGGTAATGCCAGCAGCGCGCACACTTGGGGTGATCAACCTTACTTACGCTAACCTTTAAACCCTCCATTTCGGTGGCTTCAGCACCGGCCGCATCACTGAGAGGCTGAACCGAAGTAGAGGAACAAATCAGCACAAAACGCAGCTCATTCTCCAACTCCAGTAATTTCTCGCGCAGGTCATCACTCGCATAGAGGGTCACCGCTGCCTGCAGGGACCCACCTATGGCGCCAGCCCCACGCTGTTCCTCCAGCACCTTGTTAACCGCTGTTTTTACCTCGGCAATAGCAGCCCAATAATCCGCCCCCTTACCTGCCTCAACCGGCAGTTTAGGCAATGGGTACCACTCTTCGATAAATACGCTATCGGCATTGGCACCAGGAATGAATTGCCAAAGCTCTTCTGCAGTAAAGCTAAGGATAGGGGCTATCCAACGTACAAAAGCCTGCACAATATGATAAAGGGCTGTTTGAGCAGAGCGGCGCGCGGCACTGTCTTCCTTGGTGGTGTACTGGCGATCCTTGATGATATCCAGATAGAAACCGCCCATATCCACTACGCAGAAGTTATGCAACTTCTGATAAATCTGGTGGAACTGGTAGTTGTCATAGGCAACCAGGATCTCATCCTGCAGGCGCGCTGCCTTGTCGAGAGCCCAGCGGTCCAGAGCCAATAGCTCATCCTCAGGGAGTAAATCTTTTGCCGGATCAAAACCTGCCAGATTGGATAGGAAAAAGCGCGCCGTATTGCGCAAACGGCGATAGGAATCAGCTGTGCGTTTTAAAATCTCATCGGAGACAGCCATTTCACCACTAAAATCCGTGGCCGACACCCACAGTCGTAGAACATCAGCACCCAGCTTGTTAATCACATCCAGGGGCGCAACGGTATTGCCAATAGACTTTGACATTTTGCGTCCCTGGGCATCCACGGTGAAACCATGAGTCAACACCTGCTTGTAGGGGGCGCAATCGTTGATGGCGATAGAGGTCTTGAGGGAGGACTGGAACCATCCGCGATGCTGGTCAGAGCCCTCCAGATACAGATCAGCAGGGAAACGCAGTCCTTCACGGCGCTCCAAAACAGCGTAGTGAGTTACACCTGAATCGAACCACACATCGAGAGTGTCTGTCACTTTCTCATATTGATCGGCGTCATCACCCAGCAGTTCACTGGGATCCAGGTCAAACCAGACATCCATACCTGCAACATCTACCTTCTCAGCGACTTTGTCCATTAGTGCTGGGGTATCTGGGTGCAGCTCATGGGTTTCTTTATTCACAAACAACGCGATCGGCACACCCCAGGTGCGCTGGCGGGAAATACACCAATCCGGGCTACCGTCCAGCATGGCGTCTATACGGGCTTTACCCCAACCGGGTATCCACTGCACGTCATCAGCTGCTTTTTGTGCCTGCTCCAGTAGATCGTTTTGCTGCATACTGATAAACCACTGGGGCGTCGCGCGGTAGATCAGTGGGGTCTTGGTACGCCAACAGTGCGGATAGCTGTGCTCCAATTTATCCTGGTGTAGTAGTACACCACGCTCCTTTAGAAGGGCGACAATTTTATCGTCAACCTTGTAGACATGCTCACCGGCAAACAACGGCACACTATCGCGATATACACCGTTATTATCGATGTAATTGAGAGTCTCGATACCATAGCGCTTACCCACCTGGAAGTCGTCCGGCCCGTGATCCGGTGCCGTGTGTACACAGCCGGTACCGGCATCCGTTGTAACATGATCACCAAGGACGATCGGCAGTAACTTATCGTAAAAGGGGTGATGTACTTTCAAGTGCTCCAGAGCCGCACCGCGGATACGACCAACCACCTCACCCTTCAAACCGGCACGGCTCAGTACAGTTTCCTGAAGGGCTTCAGCAACCAGCAGACGGCGATCGCCAGTCTGAACAACCACGTATTCCAGCTCAACATTCACAGAAACAGCCTGGCTCGAAGGCAGGGTCCAAGGTGTCGTTGTCCAGATAACCACAGATAAAGGACCGTCACCGGCATGGCCTCCGGCGGCGTCCGCAATAGCCAGGGCGGCCTCTTCACTCACTGGGTAGCAAACATCAATGGAGTAGGAAGTTTTATCCTGGTATTCCACTTCCGCTTCTGCCAGGGCTGAGCCACCCACAACACTCCAGTAGACAGGTTTGAAGCCGCGTGCCAAATGGCCGTTCTTCACCACACGTCCGAGGGCGCGGATAATATCGCCCTCAAATTGAAAATCCATAGTGCGGTAGGGGTTATCCCACTCGCCGAACACCCCCAGGCGAATGAAATCTTTCCTCTGCCCTTCCACCTGTTTGGCAGCGTACTCGCGGCACTTTTGGCGGAAAGTCTTAAAGTCTACCTTGGTGCCGGCCTTACCAATTTTTTTCTCTACCCTGTGCTCGATCGGCAGGCCGTGACAATCCCACCCCGGAACATAGGGAGCATCAAAACCACTCAAGGTTTTCGACTTGATAATAATGTCTTTGAGAATTTTGTTGACTGAGTGACCAATATGGATGTCACCATTCGCATAGGGAGGGCCATCGTGCAGAATAAACTGTTCACGCCCGGCACGTGCCTCGCGAATTTTTTCATAGAGCTTATTGTCCTGCCATTTTTTCAGAATTGCCGGCTCACGCTGCGGCAGGTTGCCACGCATGGGAAAGTCGGTCTCAGGCAAATTCAGGGTCGCTTTATAATCAGTCATTGGGTGTCTACTTCAGCTCTAGTAGAAAATAAATTATTTCTTGTCAGTTTTTCGGGGGTTTTGCTCGAACCAACACTTGGCATTATCAATATCCTCGGCAATGCGGGCCTTGAGGATATCCAGAGAGGCAAATTTTTCCTCATCGCGCAATTTATGGCAGAACTCTACCGCCAATTCACGACCATATAGATCGCCACTAAAGTCGAACAGGTTAACCTCCAGTAGCGGCCTGGCACCTTCACCTTCGACTGTCGGGCGGAAGCCTACGTTCGCTACGCCATCCAGTTCCGTATATCCACAGGCCATATCTCTACCGTCAGTGGCAGTGGTACGAACCGTATAAACTCCCACCAATGGGGAGCGGTAGCGGCGCAAGCGGACATTGGCTGTAGGCGCGCCCAACTGACGTCCCAGGGCGCGACCTGGGGCAACCCGGCCGGTAATCCGGTAGGGTTTGCCCAGTAGTGCCTGTGCCAGCTCAAAATCCCCCCGCTGCAGGGCCTCACGGATGCGGGTGCTGCTAACCCGGGCCCCACGTATTTCCAAGGTTGCCGTATCTTCAACGGTAAACCCGTGCTGCTCCCCCATTTTTTGTAACAGAACATAATCGCCACTGCGATCGCAGCCAAAACGGAAATCATCGCCAACTACCAGGTGGCGAATGTCCAGTCCGTCGAGCAGTATATGCCGGACAAATGCCTCGGCGCTGAGGTTGCGCAGGGTTTCATTAAACTGAAGACACAGAACTCGGTCGACACCAGCCTCGAATAGCGCCAGCACTTTTTCCTTAAAACGCATCAGTCGCGCGGGGGCTTTATCGCTAGAAAAAAATTCGTGGGGTTGAGGCTCGAAAATAATCGCCACTGAGGGCAGACCTTGTTCCAGCGCACGCTGCCCTAACTGCGAAATTATTGCCTGGTGACCGAGATGCACACCGTCGAACGAGCCGATCGTCGCCACGCTTCCCCGGTGGCGGGGGCGCAGGTTGTGCAACCCGCGGATTAGTTCGCGCTCCTGGGCCAAAACGATCTTCCCATCCTCACAAAATCGAGCCGCACAGTATAGCGGATTCCCACTTGGCGGCCAGTGGTCGCTCATATTTACCGCCGGACAAAGACATTTACGCCTGAAGACCTTAACTCGTCGCGCGGAAATGGCGCGGGCGCAAGCCCGATGCAAGCAGCACCAGGAGATAAGTCAGGCCTCCAGCCGCAACCAACAGGCCCATACGCCAAGCCCTAGTAAACCAACCCCACTCACTCCAACCGCTCCAGAAATGCAGCACCCCGAGCAATACTGCCACCATGAGCAGATTCGCTACTACAAGGCGCAACAAATAACCCACCCAACCGGCTTCAGGGGTATAGACGTCATCCCTGCGCAGCCCCTTGTACAATAGCCAAGCATTAATAGCCGCCTGGCAGGCAGTGGCAAGGGCCAGCCCCATATGACCCAGCTTGAAATAGTGATTCAGCGGAATGACAAATAAGAGGCTCAAAACCATCTTGGCCGAAATCGCAATTAACCCAAAACGAACTGGAGTATAAGTATCCTGGCGTGCAAAGTAGCCGGGTGCCAAAACTTTGATCAACATAAAGGCCAAGAGCCCCATGGCATAGGCGCGCAGGGACCAAGCCGCCATCTGCATATCTCGCGGTTGCATCTCTCCGTATTGGAACAGCGTGGTCAGCAAGGGCTCAGCCAGTACAATCAGGGCTACTGCCGCAGGCAGGGAGATCAGAGTGACGCTGCGTAATGCCCAGTCGAGGGTGTGTCGAAAACGGCGAGGGTCCCCATCACTGTGCTGGCGCGAGAGATTCGGCAGTATCACCGTGGCCACGGCAACCCCAAATACTCCCAGAGGCAATTCTGTAAGGCGGTCAGAAAAGTACAACCAGGATACACTGCCGCTGGGAAGGAATGACGCGAGCAGTGTATCCAAAACCAAACTGATCTGGGTAACCGAAACCCCAAATATGGCCGGAGCCATTAGGCGCAGGACCTTGCGCACCCCGGGATGACTCCAATCCCATTTGGGTCTTGGCAGCAAACCCTCTCGGGCCAGGAAAGGCAACTGGAACAGTAGTTGCACAACTCCAGCCACAAACACCCCCCAGGCAAGCGCCAAGATTTGCGGATCAAACCAGGAAGTGGCCACCGTCGCAGCCCCGATCAATACCAAATTCAACATTACCGGAGTCAGTGCTGGAATCGCAAAACGGTCAAAGGTATTCAGGATTGCGCCGGTAAATCCGGCGAGGGAAATCAGCATCAGGTAGGGAAAAGTAATCTGTAACATATCTGCAGCTAGATCGAACTTCTCCCGCTCACTGCCGTCCCACCACCAACCAAAAGCAAAAATACCCGTCACTATTGGCGCGAACAGCACCCCAAACAGGGTCACTAGCAGCAGCACTCCACCCAGAGCACCGGCAACCCTGTCGTTCAGCTCCCTTGCCGCCGCTACTCCCCCTTTTTGGCGGTATTCAGCTAGTACTGGCACAAACGCCTGGGCAAATGCCCCCTCAGCAAACAGGCGACGAAAGAAGTTGGGAATTTTGAAAGCGACAAAGAAGGCATCGGCGGCATCTCCCGCCCCAGCAAAGCGGGCCAGAGCCATATCCCGCGCCAGACCGGCAATCCGTGACAGCATTGTCGCAGCGCCAACCACTGAGCTACCACGCAGCAGTCGCGAGGCGCCAGATTTTTCAACGGGTTGCTGCTGAACAGGGGGCTGCTGGGACAAAACTTCAACTCCTGGCAATAGGTAGGATCATTTGGACGGCAAGTCTACCGCAATTCAACAGTAACTTTGGAAGATCAGGAGGAGTCCGCGGCCCTACGACATAGTGCCTGCGAGCCTATACTAGCAATGAGCTAGTCACGCGTCCCACGGATCAGGTGGCGCGGGGAGATAAAGGATGACCATTAACGCTTTAATTATTGCTCTGGCACTGGCGATTGTGCTCTATATAGCAGTGATGCGCGGTCCCCGTCCCCGGCGAGTCCGAGTTCGAGTGGATTCACCTCGCGACCGGCGCTACCGTCGCCTGCTGTAACTGGCCACTTGGCCACCTGCCACATTTCGCCATATTTGCTCTGCAGTTTGCCACTGCAGCGCCACGCCAGCGCCTCCATGAGGCTTTTTAATAACACTCAAACGGGCCGGGAACACCCCGACCCCAACGAGTAAGAAAAAAAGCCCCCAAGGAGAAAAGCAATGAAAAAAGCGTTATTGGTAGCAGCCCTGACTTCCCTGATCGCTTCCGGTGCCCAGGCAAAGGAACACAATGAATCAAATCTGACCCCGGCCAAACAGGCCACGGTCTTTACTTCAGCAGCGGTTGCCGGCGCAGCCGTTGGTGGACCGGTTGGATTTATCGCTGGAGCACTCGGCGGGGCTTGGCTCGGCGAGCAGATCAAGCAAGCAGACGAGGCAGATATGCTGGCAACACAACTGACAGAGAGCCGTGCAGGGCTCAGCAACCTGGCACAGCAATTGGATGCGGCTCGACTGTCCGCGAACGATGCCAGCCAACTGGCACTGGATTCCCTCCAATTCCAAATGCTGTTTACCACCGGAGAAGACGAGCTTCAGGAGGGCCAACTCCAACAATTGGGTGCCATGGCCGATTTCCTCAAGCGCCACCCGCACCTGCAAATTCAACTGGAGGGCCATGCCGACCCTCGGGGTAGTGATGGCTACAACAACGTGCTGTCAGACCAGCGCGCCCTGAGTGTGGAACAGGCTCTGGTATCTCTGGGTATCGACGCCTCCCGTATAAATCGCCGCGCTATGGGCTCCACTTATTCCCAGGCGACTCGCGGCGATGTAGATGCCTATGCGATGGAACGCCGGGTAGACATCCGTTTCTCTATGCCGGAATCTGTTGCCGGCAGTTTCTGAACCTGCATCGGCGGGCCCTAGCGGACTGTAAATCCGCTATCGTAAGTCAAGATATAAAATGCACTGGTATCAGGTGGGCGGATTACAAATACGCTCACCTGCCCCCCTCCAAAGAAACCCTGTTGTGCTTGCGGGCGATCTGCGCCCGCCTTTTTGCCAATAACCCGCAATTTCGTGCATGATTCTCAACCATAAAAAGGAAGCAGCCGGAATCAGCCATGAGTGCAACTATCGCCATTGTCGAAGACGAACGCGTTATCGCCGAAAATTATCGCGACGCTCTGCGCCGCAGCGGTTATCGGGTCGATCTCTATAGTGCGAGAGCTGAGGCTATGGATGCCTTTCGCCAGCGTTTGCCGGACCTCGCTGTGATCGATGTCGGCCTAGGCAGCGAAGTGGAGGGTGGGTTCGAACTGTGCCGCGAGTTACGAGCCATGGCACCTAGCCTGCCAATCCTGTTCCTTACAGCCAGAGATTCGGAGCTGGATATTATCTCCGGGCTGCGCCTCGGTGCCGACGATTACCTGACCAAGGATATTTCTCTGCCGCACATGCAGGCACGCATCAACGCGCTGCTACGCCGGGTGAGTGTTCTGCGAGACCAAGGTGATCAAGGGGAGAGCCTGACCCAAGGTAAATTGGATCTGGATATATCCAGGCTTCACTGCCACTGGGATGGACAGCCAGTAGACCTGACCGTTACTGAATTCTGGATAGTTCACGCACTGGCTAAGAGACCCGGGCACGTCAAGTCGCGCAACCAACTTATGGAAGCTGCGCGAGTGGTTCTGGATGACAACACCATCACGTCTCATGTGAAGCGTATTCGCCGCAAGTTCCAGACCCTGGACGGAGAGTTCAACTCCATTGGCACTGCCTACGGTATGGGTTATCGCTGGCAACTTTAATAATTTTGGCCTCGGCGCATAAGATTTAAAGAGCACCGCCCATGAAGCTTCGCCGCCAACTCCTGCTTGTCAGCCTTGTCGCCCTGGCCCTTCCATGGGCCGGCTGCCAGTATCTGCGCCAAGTGGATGCGGCCCTGGCGCAGGGACAGTTACAGGCACTAGAAGCGACCGCCGCGGCAATTGCCGCCCGTTTAGCCAGTGCACCGCAGTTGATTGCCCCTGATCCCCTGCGCCACGCTCGCCCTCCTGGCGCTCAACTCTACCTAAACCCGCTTTCACAGCCCCCGATGGTCGATGGCTATGGCGATGACTGGCGCCCCTTGGGCCTGAAACCCAGAGAGCTACTCGACGAAAAGCTTAACCCGCTGGCACAGGTAACCTTCGGGCAATATAGCGAACAGGTTTTCATGCTTCTGACTGTCAGTGACTCCACGCCGGCTTACCGCGACCCCCGAACCGGCCTGCTGGCCGGTGGTGATACTGTCGAACTATTCACTGGTGGCCGGCATTACATATTGCCAGTGGCAAGCCGGGGCACCACAAGCGCCATGTGGCATAATCCAAGAGAGGGGCGATACGAACGTGAGCTGCGCCTGCGCGGACGCTGGACCTCCTCTCCTGATGGCTACCAGCTCGAATTAACCCTTCCCTACGATCTAACTCAGGGAGGCCTTTCAATTCGCATCCTGGATCGCAACCGCAGTGACGGTGTAGCGCCTGTTCGCAGTTCCAGCACATTGCCCTCCGATGGACAGCCCGGTCGCCTGACAGCCCCCCTGCCTCAACTACAGGCCGAGCTGGATCATTTTGCCCGCCCGAGTCTGCGCCTAGCCGTAGTGGATAACGAAGGATTCCTTCTCGCAAGCAGCGGGCATCTGCAGCCAGAGCCCTCCGAGAAGGTAACCACCACTCCCTGGTTGCGCAGCTGGATTTACCGCAAGTTATTGGCGCGAGAAACTTTACCGCCACTACCTGTGGATAGGTTGCCATTGAGTCATGCACCTAACCGCGATACCGAAGAGCAGTGGTTTGGCGGTCCCCTACAGTCACGCATTGGTGTTGTCAGCGTCCCGGTTGTCACTCGAGCCGACGAAGTAATCGAGCGACCAATGCTAGGTCGGGTATTGGTGCTTCAATCCGGCGAAGCCATACAGTCCATGACAGAGGGCGCTGCCCACCGGCTTTGGCTGATTAGCTGTGCTGCCGCAGCCACTGCATTGATGTTTCTACTTGGCTATGCCAGCTGGCTATCCTGGCGTATACGCAAACTGAACCGCGCCGCACGCCACGCCGTAGACGCAAGCGGCAAGTTGCGCGGTAACTTCCCTCATTCAAAGGCCAGCGATGAGCTGGGCGCCCTAAATCGCGCCTTTGCCAGCCTGCTCGGTGAACTGGACCAATATCATCAGTACCTGCGCACATTAGCCAGCAAGCTCTCACATGAGCTGCGCACACCCCTGGCTGTAGTTCGCTCTTCCCTGGATAACCTTTCTGCTGGCGAACTGGATTCCCACAGCCGCCGCTACGCTGAGCGCGCATTAGACGGCAGTGAACGCCTTTCCAGCATCCTCAACAGCCTCTCTGCCGCGAGCAACCTCGAGGCCAGTATCCATCAAGCTGAGCGCGAAACGTTTGATCTCGCCGACCTCCTTGAAGTTATGGTCCAGTGTTATGGCGATGCTCACCCTAAACACCACTTCACGCTGGATAAGCCCCCGGGAGAGTTACACTGTCACGGCGCCCCGGAGTTACTTGCGCAACTACTGGACAAACTGGTAGACAATGCCTGTAGCTTCGCCCCGGAAGGCAGTGATATCCACTTGTCCGCTCACACATATGATGACAGTTATCTGATCACGGTGAGCAATGATGGCCCACTGCTACCCAGCGGCTATGCGCACAAACTATTCGATTCCCTCGTGTCTGTGCGCAAGGATGGTGATAATGCAGGCCACCTTGGTCTCGGATTACATATCGCCAAGCTAATCGCTGACTATCATTGCGGTCGCTTGCAGGCTCGCAACCGCACCGATAACAGCGGCGTAGAGTTCAGCCTTAAGCTACCAAACCGCTGACACATATCAGAGTTTCTAGCCATATCCACAAGACGCAACCGGCTATGGTTGACAAACAACCAACTGTGGGGATAATGTCGCGTCCCGATCGGGCCCCAGGGCCTGTTAGTTACAGATTTACAGATTCCAGACAGGAGCAACCGGTGGCCAACTCACCTCAAGCGAAGAAACGCGCGCGCCAAAACGACAAGCGCCGCATGCATAACGCCAGTCTGCGCTCCATGGTGCGCACCTACATCAAGAAGGTAGTTGCGGCCATCGATGCAGGCGACGCTGAAAAAGCAAAAACTGCATATGCAGAAGCGGTACCTGTTATCGACCGCATGGCAGACAAAGGCATTATTCACAAGAATAAAGCCGCTCGCCATAAGAGCCGCCTGAACGCACAGGTTAAAGCTCTGGCAGCCTAATTCTTTAGGCAACAGACACAAAAAAGCCCCGCGTTGCGGGGCTTTTTTGTGTCTGTCATTTAACTCTAAAGCAAGATCAGATTATCCCGGTGAATTAACTCATCATCATCGCGGTAACCGAGCAACTCAACAAACTTCTCCGATGCGCGACCAAGAATCCTGGCACTCTCACTGCTATCGTAATTGACCAGCCCGCGGGCAACTTCCCGCCCTTCACCACTGCGACAGGAAACCAGATCCCCCCGCTGGAAACGCCCTTCCACTTCAGTCACCCCCACCGCCAGTAAGCTGCCGCCACTCTCGCAAAGAGCTTTTTCCGCCCCGCTGTCGAGCACCAGGGTACCGCGCACCTGCAGCTGGCCGGCGAGCCAGCGTTTGCGAGCTGTTAAAGGATCAGCGTCTGGCAACAACAGGGTACCCAGAGACTCCCCTGCCCATGTACGCATGATTACTTTTTCCTGTGCACCACCAGCTATCACGGTACAGGCACCGGAGCGAGCCGCCAATTGCGCAGCGCGCACCTTGGTAGTCATGCCACCGCGCCCAAGCCCACTGCGCGAATCCCCCGCCATAGCCAGCAAGCTAGGATCCAGGGCAGAGGCCTTCTCGATTAATTCCGCCTGGGGATTATCACGGGGGTCCTCAGTAAACAGCCCATCCGCATCCGTCAGAATCAGCAGCGTATCAGCCTCCACTAGATTGGCGACTAGTGCAGCAAGCGTATCGTTATCACCAAAACGAATCTCATCGGTGACCACCGTATCGTTTTCGTTGACAATGGGCACGGCACCCAAAGAAAGCAGGGTTTTCAGGGTGCTACGTGCATTGAGGTAGCGGGTACGGTTGGAAAGGTCATCATGGTCCAGCAGAATCTGTGCACTGCGTAAATCAAAGCGCCCAAAAGCCTGCTCATAAACCTGCACCAAATGGCTTTGCCCCACCGCCGCAGCAGCCTGCAACTGATGAATAGACTCCGGTCTTCGCCCCCAACCTAAACGATCCATACCTGCAGCGACGGCGCCAGAAGATACAAGTACCACCTCAATACCACGCTGTCGCAGTTCGGCTATCTGCTCAACCCAGGCAGAGATAGCCACGCTATTTACACCTCGACCGTTATCGGTCAAAAGGGCACTACCAATCTTGACAACCCAGCGCTGGCTATTCGCCAGCTCACGACGGGAATCTGAATTAGAGCCCATGCTCCCCCCTGGATATCGCCCCTAAGGGTCATTTAAACCATTTTTATTATTCAGAAGCCCACAATAATTAGAACCTGGGGCAGCTCAGGAGGGACTTTGCCAAATGAGATAACTCAGGGGCGATACTCAATATCGACATCGTGTTCATCGTCATCCCAATCCTCATCATCATCCACATGCTCCCTGGCTGCCTTGCGCTTAGCCCTATGGCTCTCACGCAACTCCTCAATACGCTCACGGGCCTCACGCTGCATCTGGCGCTGAGACTCCAGTTCTGCCTGCGCCAACTCAGGGTCACGGTCCTCATCTTCCTGACGCTCCTCGAGGTAATCCATTAAACGACCACTGAGGATATCAGTGCCCTCTTTGCGGATTGCTGCCACACGGAAAACAGGACCGGTCCAACCCAGCGCATCTACAATTGCCTGGCAACGCTCCTCCAGTTCTACCGCCGGTACCAAGTCAGTTTTGTTCAGTACTAACCAGCGTTCACGTCCAGCCAGTGTCTTACTGAAGCTGGAGAGCTCATGCTCAATAGCTCGGGCATTTTCCACCGGATCAGAACCATCAAATGGTGCCAAATCCACCAAGTGCAACAGCACACGACAGCGGGTCAAGTGCTTGAGGAAGCGAATCCCAAGACCCGCCCCCTCTGCTGCCCCCTCAATCAGGCCGGGAATATCGGCAATCACGAAGCTTCGGTGCTTCTGCACCTGTACCACACCGAGGTTAGGTACCAGGGTAGTAAAGGGATAGTTGGCCACTTTGGGCTTGGCTGCGGAAACTGCACGAATAAAGGTGGATTTACCCGCATTGGGGAGTCCAAGCATGCCTACATCGGCGAGAACCTTCAGCTCCAGCTTGAGACTGCGCACCTCCCCCTCAGTACCATTTGTTGTCTGCCTGGGAGCGCGGTTGGTACTGGACTTAAAGCGAGTATTACCCAGACCGTGAAAGCCGCCCTGGGCAACCAGAAGGCGCTCGCCGGCCTCAGTCATGTCGCCGACCGCTTCGCCACTATCCACATCAATCACAGTGGTTCCCACGGGGACTTTCAGCACCAGGTCTTCTCCCTTGGCCCCCGTACAGTTGCGCCCGCGGCCCGGCTGTCCACTTTCAGCTGCATAGCGAGGTTGATAGCGGTAATCTACCAGGGTATTGAGGGAATCATCGGCTTCCAGGTAAACGGAACCACCATCGCCGCCATCACCGCCATCCGGGCCTCCTTTTTCTACAAACTTCTCCCGACGGAAGCTCAAGCAACCGTTACCGCCTTTACCTGCCTGGACAACGATGGGCGCCTCATCGACAAACTTCATAATCTCTCCACCGCTATAGCGGTTGCCTTATCCGGTACGCGCATCCGCGCACCCCTATCATCATACCAGCCGACAAGCCGCCCCCTGTGGGCACCTGCCACCCTAACTTCCCGTCGCCGCTTTTCTGCGACTTTTCCAACAAAAAAGCCCCGCAATAGCGGGGCTTTTTATGAAGCTTGGGCTAATGGCCGCTTAAGCAGTTTCGATAGAAACAAACTTGCGGTTGTTGGGGCCCTTAACTTCAAACTTCACAACGCCGTCCGCAGTGGCGAACAGGGTGTGGTCTTTGCCCATACCAACGTTAATACCTGCGTGGAATTTGGTGCCACGCTGACGAACGATGATATTGCCTGCTGCTACAGACTGGCCGCCAAAGCGCTTCACGCCCAGGCGTTTACTCTCGGAATCGCGACCATTTCGCGTACTACCGCCAGCTTTCTTATGTGCCATGAGTCGTTACTCCTCTGTTATGCCTTAATGCCAGTGATTTTGACTTCGGTATACCACTGACGGTGGCCTTGGCGCTTCATGGAGTGCTTGCGACGACGGAATTTGATGATTTTCACCTTCTCTCCGCGGCCGTGGCTCACTACTTCAGCCGATACTTTAGCGCCCTCTACAACGGGAGCGCCGATGTTAATCTTGTCGCCATTAACGACCATCAGCACTTTGTCGAAATCAATGGTTTCGCCGGTAGCTACTTCCAGCTTTTCCAGGCGAAGAACTTCGCCCTCTTCTACACGGTGTTGCTTACCACCGCTCTCAAAAACAGCGTACATATTTCTATGCTCCGATATGGACGACACGAAGCAGCGGGAGGACTATTGAGTCACTGCTCCGCATTTCGGGAGCTTGCGCCGTGTTGTTTAACATCTATATTCGCCAAACGACCCCAAAGCAGCTGAATAGCCACATGAAGCCCGCAATTGACGGGGCGCAGATTCTAATCAATTCGTCGGGTTGATACAATAGCGCCCCTTTGCTGCCCGGGCCCCGGGGGGCGCCAGTCTAGTCGTATAAGGAACTCTCACATGCTGCCTTTTCACCGGGTCGCCGCCGAAGACTTTGCCGCGGTCAACCAGCGCATTCTCGATCAACTGCACTCGGACGTTCCTCTGGTGGAAAACATAGGGCACTATCTGGTCGAAGCTGGCGGCAAGCGCTTGCGCCCTCTTCTGGTGCTTCTCTGTGCACGTGCCTGTGGTTATAAGGGGGAGAGCCACATTGACCTCGCGACTATCATCGAGTTCATCCATACCGCCACATTACTGCACGATGATGTGGTGGACACATCCGACATGCGTCGTGGCCGCCTCACAGCTAACGCAAAATGGGGCAATGCTCCTAGCGTGCTAGTGGGGGACTTCCTCTATTCCCGCGCATTCCAGATGATGGTAGCCCTCAGGGATATGGATATCATGGCAATCCTCTCCGACACCACCAATACTATTGCTGAGGGTGAGGTTCAGCAGCTGGTAAATGCTGGTGATCCCGCGGTGGGCGAGGACAATTACTTTACGGTTATCCACAAAAAGACCGGCGCCCTGTTTGAAGCCGCCTGTGAAACTGCCGCCGTAATGGCTAACTGCACCAACGGGGAACAAACGGCCCTGAAACTCTATGGCCGCCACTTGGGCCTTGCCTTCCAACTTGTGGATGATGCTCTCGACTATCGTGGCAACCCAGAAGAACTTGGGAAAAATGTAGGTGACGACCTGGCGGAGGGCAAACCAACCCTGCCACTAATCTATACCATGGCCAATGGCAGCAAAGATCAGGCCCAATTGGTAAAAGAAGCGATAGAGCAACGCAGCGCGGAAAAACTATCCGAGATAGTCGACGCGATTGAAGCCTGCGGCGCCCTGGACTACACCATGGAGCGTGCACGTGCCGCTGTTAACAACGCTAAAGAGCAGCTGGAGTTCCTACCCAACTGCGAACAAAAGCTGGCTCTGCAACAACTGGCCAGCTTTGCTGTAGAGAGAAGCGTATAGCACTTTTAGCCACAGCAGCCGGGCCACCAACTATATTAGTTAGTGGCCCTATCACTCAAATACGCCTCCAGGAACATAAGTACTCCCCATACCTGAGTGCACTCCCCTCACTTACAAGGTGGGCAATATTTGTAACAATACGTTGCGAATTAAAGAGTCGTCCTCCAGATAGCAGCCTCTATAACTCTTAATCACATCTTTACAAAAATCGAGCCAGGTTACTTCCCTATAAATGCAACACCACCACCTGTAGCCAAGCTATTGCACTACTTATCCGAAAAATTAAATAAGCAGGACCAAAACTTAGCCATATCAAAGATTTAGGCATTTATTATTTTTAGTCCATAAATACCAAACGAAACTTTAGCACCATCAGTTTGAAGGAAAACAGCTTCAAAGTTTCACCCAATGGAAAATACCCAGAAGAAAAATTATGAGGCCATCCACTGCCCTATATCAATTCAGATTAGCACCTGAAAAATTCCCACAAAATAACCTTGTAATCACTAGAGGTGGACTAACTTCATTATACGTAGTGGATTACAAATTCCTGCATGACAACAATCCTTGCAGCAATAAGCTGGAATTTTTAATTTTGCAAATACACAATATTCCTCTATGTATACTAAGGACCCTATAGCTGCAAAAAAATACTGGATACAGCTGTAATCAACAAAGGAAGCTTTGGTTTTTTGGTAAAGTCAGAAGGTCATTTGGACGGTTCAAATTGAACAGGCATCAGTATGAATATTTGGTCTATGCGACAGCAATTGTTGCATGCGTCCATGAACGGTGGAAAATTTATGCACAATATTTAAATACCATGCAAAACTCTATTACCAGAAAGACCCGCCCGCTTTAGACTTACGGGACAACAGATTAAAATATGAAATTTTATTTACTAGTAATTATAGTATTAATTTAGGCAGGGAAGGCCAGCCAAATTTTTGACTGACCTTAAACAGGTCTCTTAAATTTTAACTACTGTATTTACTCTATCTTTTTCAAGCGCGAATTAAATCAAGAAGCTCTTGAGTTTTTTCACGCATTAGCGCCTCATTCCCACGGGACTCAACATTTAAGCGTACTACGGGCTCGGTATTGGACATACGCAAGTTAAAGCGCCAATCGGGATAAGCCACACTCAAGCCATCTACATGCTCAACGCTCTCAGCTCCCGGAGCATACTTTGCTTCGGCCATTTTTAGTAATTCAGCGGCATCCTTCACCTTAGAATTAATTTCCCCAGAACAGGGGAAAGCAGCCATACGCTCACTCACCAACTGAGACAAAGACTTACCACTGCGACTTACCAGCTCTGCCACTAAAAGCCAGGGGATCATACCGCTGTCACAGTAAGCAAAGTCGCGGAAATAGTGGTGCGCACTCATTTCACCGCCATAGATAGCGTCTTCTTTACGCATGCGCTCTTTGATAAATGCATGACCGGTCTTGCTCTGCACGGGCTCCCCGCCAGCTGCATGGACAATGTCCTCGGTATTCCACAGCAGGCGTGGATCATGAACAATTTTCGCACCATCATTTTTGAGCAAAAATGCCTCTGCAAGCAGGCCTACCACATAATAACCTTCGATAAATTCACCTTTTTCATCGAAGAAGAAACAGCGGTCGAAATCGCCATCCCAGGCAATCCCGAAATCGGCACCACACTCTCTCACAGCTTCCGCAGTCGCTGCACGGTTTTCCGGCAAAATTGGATTGGGAATACCATTCGGGAAGTTACCATCCGGCTGATGGTGTACTCGTACAAATTCAAATGGCAGATGCGGTGCCAAGGCATCAACCACTGCACCAGCGCCGCCATTACCAGCATTTACCACTAGCTTGAGTGGCTTCAAAGCCGTGCTATCGATATAAGACAGCAAATGTTTTACAAAATCGACACGGTGTTCAAAGCGATATAGATCACCTCGCCTTGGTGCTGAGGCAAAGTTATTTTGCTCTGCCAATCGCTTGATATCCAACAGACCAGTATCGCCACTAATTGGACTACTTCCTGCACGGACAAATTTCATACCATTGTAATCCATAGGGTTATGACTCGCGGTTACACAGATGCCGCCATCAAAATCCCCATGGGAAGTGGCAAAATAAACTTCTTCAGTGCCACACTCGCCAATATGAAATACGTCAGCACCGGCATCGCGTAAACCATTCGCCAGAGCATCGGTCAGTTCAGGGCTGGTCAAACGAATATCATGCCCAACTACAACCCGTCGCGCTCCGAGGAATTGGGCAAAAGCACGCCCCACACGATACGCAACATCTGGATTTAACTCTTCCGGCACACGACCGCGTAAATCATAGGCCTTAAAACAGGTAAGCTCAGCCACTTACTTCTTCTCCTGGGCAGCCTGCTTGGGCAGGTAAACATTCTCATAGACATGGTTCGTAGCTTCGATAAAGCCTTCAACCGAACCACAATCAAATCGGCGCCCCTTAAATGCGTAGGCCAAAACGCAGCCCTGGCGGGCCTGGGCTAGCAGCGCATCGGTAATCTGTACCTCTCCATTCTTGCCAGGAGGAGTATCGCGTATCAGGTCAAAGATATCTGGAGTCAGAATATAGCGACCAATAATCGCATTATTGCTTGGCGCCTCTTCGGCCGTCGGCTTTTCCACCATATCGGTAACCTGGTACAAACCGGGCTTGATCTCATTACCCGCAATCACACCAAATTTGTGGATATGTTCAGTAGGCACCTCTTCGACAGCAACAATACTGCAGCGAAACTGCTTGTATAACTGCACCATCTGCGCAAGTACGCCTAACTCCTCATTCAGGCACAGGTCATCTGCCAGCACTACAGCGAATGGTTCGTCCCCTACCAAGCGGCGCCCCTGAAGAATTGCGTCCCCCAAACCGCGCATTTCTCCCTGGCGCGTATAGGAAAAACTGGCGCTATCAATGACTTTGCGAACGGAATCAAGGTATCGTTCCTTACCAGTACCCGCTATCTGGTGTTCCAACTCAAAATTGGTGTCGAAATGATCTTCGATGGCGCGCTTGCCCCGACCAGTGACAAAGCCGATTTCCGTCAGCCCGGCTTCTATCGCTTCCTCTACGCCATACTGCACCAGTGGCTTATTCACCAGAGGCAGCATCTCTTTGGGCATGGCTTTCGTAGCAGGTAAGAAGCGGGTGCCGTAACCGGCAACCGGGAATAAACATTTCTTGAGCATTATGCTCCCCCATAATTTTGAAACGAGCGCACCCAGTGCTTGGCCGGCAACTTATCATAGTTGTTAGGGCCATTCACTTACAGATAATGACGCTAAAATCCCCTATTGGACCATAAAATCTACTACTGAATGCTCTAAGATTGTGAAAGCAATTCCAGCGCCAGTCACAAAAACAGCCCTGACCGACTAGACAAGCGACACAGAGCCCTTAGAATGCCCGCTCTTACAAAAACGCCCAGTATGGATTGCGTAACCACCCACCAACGGGGAAAAAATGAGTAATTTTGTTCAAAAAAGCACCTATAGCAGAGAGGAGCTACTGACCTGCTCCCGGGGCGAGATGTTTGGCCCTGGCAATGCACAACTGCCCGCTCCCAATATGCTGATGCTGGATCGCATCACACATATCTCAAAGGAAGGCGGAGCCTTCGGTAAGGGAGAACTGATTGCGGAACTGGACATTCACCCCGACCTTTGGTTTTTCGATTGTCACTTTCCAGGCGATCCGGTAATGCCCGGTTGTCTCGGGTTAGATGCAATGTGGCAGCTACTCGGCTACTTTTTGGCCTGGAAAGGTAACCCCGGGCGCGGTCGCGCACTCGGCTGTGGCGAGGTCAAATTTACCGGTCAGATTTTGCCCACCAGCAAGAAAGTCACCTATCACATCCAGATGAGCCGTATTGTTGAGCGCAGGCTTGTTATGGGAATTGGCGATGGTACCGTTGCTGTAGACGGCCGTGAAATTTACACAGCTAAGGATCTTCGCGTAGGCTTATTTACCCGTACCGATAATTTTTAAACACACCGTAAACCATTGTCGGTAGAAATCATGTAGTCCTCTACCGACAAGCTATGCTGGAGACCACTATGCGTCGGGTAGTCATTACCGGAATGGGTATTACATCCTGTATCGGCACCAATACAAAAGAAGTCACCGCCTCGTTGAGAGAAGGACGCAGCGGAATCCGCTTTCAGGAGGAGTACCGGGAGCTCGGCCTGCGCAGCCAGGTAGCGGGCCAGGTCGATATCGACTTCAAGGAACATATCGATAGAAAGCAGCTCCGCTTTATGGGTGATGCAGCCGCCTACGCATATATAGCCATGCAAGAGGCCATTGATATGTCAGGCCTGCAGGAGGATCAGATATCCAACCCGCGCACAGGTATTGTGATGGGCTCAGGCGGCACATCCACCCAGCAAATTATTGATGCGGCCCATACCCTCAAGGAAAAGGGCGTAAGGCGCGTGGGCGCCTACCGGGTGCCTCAGGTAATGAACAGTACCGTTTCCGCTTGTTTAGCCACCCCATTCAAGATCAAGGGAGTGAACTACAGCATTTCCTCCGCTTGTGCCACCAGTGCGCACTGTATAGGGAATGGAGCCGAGCTGATCCAGATGGGTAAGCAGGACATTGTCTTTGCAGGTGGTGGTGAGGAGCTAGCCTGGAGTTTGACTCACCTTTTTGATGCAATGGGCGCCCTATCGAGTAAATATAACGATACCCCAACGAAGGCCTCACGTCCCTACGATGCCGACCGGGATGGCTTCGTTATCGCCGGTGGCGGCGGCTGCCTGATATTGGAAGAAATGGAGCACGCTGTAGCCCGTGGAGCCACCATCTATGCCGAGCTGACCGGCTACGGCGCAACCTCTGATGGTTACGATATGGTCGCCCCCAGTGGTGAGGGTGCAACCCGCTGTATGCAACAAGCGTTAGCGGGAATGGACGGCAAAGGACTGAGAGGTAACGTGGATTACATTAATACCCACGGCACCTCAACCCCAGTTGGAGACGTGGCTGAATTGAAGGCTATGCGTGAAGTCTTTGGTGACACAGTTCCAGCATTTGCCTCTACCAAGTCCCTTACAGGCCACTCCCTCGGCGCCGCTGGCGTACAAGAGGCGATTTACAGTCTACTGATGATGCAAAACAACTTTATCGCTGCATCTGCCAATGTAGAGAATCTGGACCCTGCAGCTGTGGGTATGGATCTGGTGACCGAAGTTCGCGACAGTGAGATCAAGCGGGCCATGTCTAATAGTTTTGGATTTGGTGGTACTAACGCCTGCCTAGTATTCGACAAGATCTAAACAAAAAAAGGCGCCATATAGGCGCCTTTTTTATCTTTGCTGATAGAAACCTAACCAGACTTTTCTGCACCCAAACGTTCTAACCAAAGCTCTACCTGTCGGGTGAGCCCCTGGCGCCAGCTGTGCTGCTGAATGCCAAACACATCCCTCAATTTTCCACAGGCCAGCACAACACTGCGATCCTTTTGACCAGAATCCTCTAATGCACTGAGTTGCACAAACCGCTCTTCATCGTGAAATGACTGTGCCCGCTCCACAACCTCTAACGCAAACTCTATAGCGGTGCAGCTGTCTGAACTTCCGTAATGATAAACCCCTGGAGCAAAGGCACCACTGGCTAGCTGTTGTGCTATCGCTACCGTCACACGAGACAAATCGAGAACAGTAACCGGATTACCGTTATTGATACCATCCAGTTCGAGCGGTTCACCAGTTATAAAGCCCCGTAATACCCGCGCAAGCAGGGCTTCCAGGTTGCTATCCACCATCCAGCCAAATCGCAGGATAGTCAGGTTTTCTAATCCACTCAGGGCACGCTCACAAGCCAACCACTGGCGACCGCTTCGAGCCTGTGGATCCGCCACTTCATCCTCATCATATCTCCGCTGTTCACCTCCAGCGAATACCTGATAAGAGGAAAGGTGAATAACATGTTGACAGAGTCCTCTCGCGAGCTGCTTAGCCACCTGCAGAGACTCTGGCATGCCCTGGCTGTCTGCGCAGGCCGAGGCATTGATAACAATCGAGCTTGATCGCAGCTGGTCGAGCTCTGCGGGTAAAAGCTGTTGAACACGAAAGCCAGCGCGCTGCAGGCGTTTCTGCAGAGCGCTGTCGATATCGTTACCAGCAGTAATGACCGCTACCGTGTCCGGCTTATAACCGGTATGTAGATCAGACACTGGATGGGCTTAGAAGGGAATATCGTCGTCAAAGCTGTTATCGAAACCACCCGCTGGCCCCTGGTTAGGCTGCGGCTGCGGTTTGCTGGACGGTGCCATTGGTGATGGCGCCGTGCGCCCCTGAGCAAAGGAATCCTGACCTCCCTGCTGATAACCGCCCTGGAAACCACTCTGTTGTTGCTCGTAGCCACCCTGGCTACCGCCCATAGATTGGCCGCTCATGCCAGCAGCACCCATTCCGGCACCACCCATACCCTGTCCGAAACCTCCTTGCTCCCCACGGCCGTCGAGCATCTGCATTTCACTGGCAACAATCTCGGTAGTGTAACGGTCCTGACCAGTATTCTTATCTTGCCATTTGCGGGTGCGCAGAGAGCCCTCAATGTACACCTTAGAGCCTTTGCGCAGGTACTCACCGGCAATCTCGGCCAGGCGGTTAAAGAATACCACCCGGTGCCACTCAGTGCGCTCCTGCTGCTGACCGGTCTGCTTGTCCTTCCAGCTCTCACTGGTTGCCAAGCTCACATTAGTGACCGCACCGCCACTCGGCATATATTTGGTCTCTGGATCATTACCCAAATTACCAATCAGAATTACTTTGTTGATCCCCCTGGCCATGGCCCTCTCCTCTCTTCGACCCAGGTCCTACCCAGGCAATAATCATTCAATATTTAAGATGTGAGGTGACTCACACCAACCATGCGCGACCGCCCAGATTGGCGACCAGTGTATTTTTATCCAGCAGCATACAACAGACACTACCAGTTAGTAAGCACTACCCTCTCGAGCTTTTGGCTCCCGCTCCCGCAACAACCACCAAAGCAGAATCCAAACAGACAGAACGGAAAAACCGAGCCATGCTACGGCACTGGCACCCCCAAGGCCAAAAAGGTATCCCCCCAGACTACCGCCTACAAAAGTGCCGAAAAACTGCAGTGTGGCATAGAGCCCTGAAGCTGCGCCACGGGCATTCTCAGGTGCTTTGCGAGTCAGCTGGGCTGGCAACAGAGCTTCAAGCAGGTTAAAACCAGTAAAGAAAATACCTAGCAGCAGCACAACAGCTACGGGGCCATTTATAGGCAGCAATGCCGCGCTCCCCCCCACCAGGGCAACACAGGCAAAATTCAAAGCGAGCCCCACTCTATCGCTGCGCTCTGCCGCCCGCATCAGAGGCAGCATCAGGATAAAAGTACCCAGCATCAGCGGGCCATATAGTTTCCAATGCTCTCCCGCCGGCCAGCCAAGCCTGTCGACCAACACCAATGGAAGGGCGACAAACATAGCTGTTAATAAGAGATGAGAAAAAAACGCTCCTGAAACCAATCTCCAGGTAAGGCCACTAACCAAAACCTTACGAAAACCACCGCTGAAAACCGCTGGGCGCCTTGCCACCTGGGGAGTGGGCACCACTCGCCAGACCAGCAACATCCCCAGAATTGCCAGCCCTGCTGTCACCCAGAAGATAACCGGGAGTCCCCCTGCTCCCGCGAGAGCAGGGCCCAATATTACCGCCAGCATAAATGCCACCCCTATAGAGGCCCCTATGATAGCCATGGCAATGCCTCGCTTCTCATCCCGGGTGAGATCAGCAACCAGCGCCATCACTGCTGCGGCAATCGCTCCACATCCCTGTAGAATCCTACCCACAATCAGGCCATAAACAGAGTCTGTCTGCGCGGCAATAACACTGCCTAAGGCAAAAACCGCGAGGCCAGTATAAATAACAGGCTTACGTCCCCAGCGGTCGGACAGAAGGCCCAAAGGAATCTGTAACAGTGCCTGGCTCAGCCCATAGGCGCCCATCGCCAATCCCAATAGCATCGGTGTGCTATCGCGATAACCCTCACCGTAAATTGTGAGAACCGGCAATACCATAAACAGGCCGAGCATGCGAAAGACATAAAGGGAAGCCAGCCCGCCCAGGGCCCGGCGCTCAATGGAATTCATGCAGTTCCCGGAACAGCGTTAAATTGGGCGCGCATTGTACAGCGAGCAGCCGCCAGGCTGTAGTGGAAGGCGTACAACTTTCGGGCTTTTCTAACCGCGACCATAGTCATCATCAAAGCGGACTATATCGTCCTCTCCAAGATAACTGCCGGATTGGACTTCAATTAATTCCAGGGGAATGGTTCCAGGGTTTTCCAATCTGTGCACCACCCCCAAGGGGATGTAAGTGGACTGATTTTCTGTGATCAACAGCTCTTCTTCACCACGAGTTACCTTGGCGGTACCCCGCACTACGATCCAATGCTCGGCGCGGTGGTGGTGCATCTGCAAGGACAACTGCTGTCCCGGCTTAACTACAATACGCTTGACCTGGAAGCGCGGTCCGGCATCAATAGAGTCGTAATAGCCCCAGGGACGATAGACTTTGCGATGGCGCTGGGCCTCGCTGCGGCCAGAGCGCTTGAGACTGCTAACCAGCTTCTTAACCTCCTGAACCCGCTGTTTTTCAGCGATCAGCAAAGCATCATCAGTGTCTACAACTATCAGATCCTTCACTCCCAACAGGCTTACCAAACGGCTCTCTGATCGCACTAGGCAACCCTCACTCTCTTCCAGCAGGATATCTCCATGTAGCAGATTGTCATCGGTATCCCGTTCTGCCAGTTCCCAGAGTCCGAGCCAAGAACCTACGTCGCTCCAGCCCGCATCCATTGGCACCACCGCGGCAGATTCAGTGAGCTCCATCACCGCATAATCCACGGACTCATCAGCACAGGCAGCAAAAGCGACTTTATTCACACGTGTAAAGTCTAAATCCCTAACAGCACCTTTATAGGCTTCTCGGCAGGCGGTGAGTATATCTCCACGGTGCTGCCCCAGCTCTTCCAGGTAACGGGAAGCGCGAAATAAGAACATGCCACTGTTCCAGCAATGCTCACCTCCTGCCAGATAAGACTCAGCCGTCTCGGAGTCAGGCTTCTCGACAAATTCCGCCACTTTCCAGGCCTTTGCTGTCAAGAGCTCTCCACGGCGAATATAGCCATATCCCGTTTCAGCACGTGTTGGCACAATTCCAAATGTTACCAGGTGCCCTTGCTCCGCCAAGGCACTTGCCGATTGCACAGCCTCTTGGAAAGTCGTGACATCAGCCACAGCATGATCCGCCGGCAATACTAATAGCAACGGGTCATCACCACCCTCCAGAGCCGCTAAAGCCGCAAGAGCGATAGCCGGCGCCGTATTGCGCGCACAGGGCTCCAGCAGGATAGACTGAGTTCCATGGCCGATCTCCTGTAATTGCTCTGCAGCTGCAAAGCGGTGCTCCTCATTGCACACCAAAATGGGGGCCTGCAGCTGCTGTATTCCCTCCAAGCGCCGCACCGTAGCCTGCAACATGGTCTCGCTACCAATTAAAGGTAAAAATTGCTTTGGGTAGGCTTCACGGGAGAGCGGCCACAGACGAGAACCTGTGCCGCCACAGAGAATTACGGGAATCATCAATTCAATCTGCTTGGCTGTTGGATATTTGCGGCAGACGATTTTGGCACATCGGATAGCGAGTTTATACTTGGCTGTTTTTCCGGCACCGCAGTTGTGATCGCCCTGAGCGTAACAAGTTCGAAGTCCGGCCCAGTATTATCAGTAGATAGGTAGAGCGTGGACACGATTTATGTAAGGGGTGCGCGCACCCACAACCTGAAGAATATCGATCTCGACATTCCCCGCGACAAGCTGATCGTGATAACCGGACTGTCTGGTTCCGGTAAATCCTCCCTGGCATTTGATACTCTCTACGCAGAGGGCCAGCGCCGTTATGTTGAGTCTCTCTCCACTTATGCGCGTCAGTTCCTATCGATGATGGAAAAGCCCGACGTGGATACCGTAGAGGGCCTGTCTCCTGCCATCTCCATTGAGCAGAAGTCCACCTCCCACAATCCGCGCTCTACAGTGGGTACCATCACTGAAATTTACGACTATCTAAGGCTATTATTTGCCCGGGTAGGTGAGCCTCGCTGCCCGGAGCACAATGAGCCACTCCAGGCCCAAACTGTTAGCCAGATGGTGGACCAGGTATTAGCCCTGCCAGAAGGCAGCAAGATCATGTTATTGGCACCTGTGGTTCGCGATCGCAAAGGCGAGCATCAACATGTGTTCGAGCAGCTGCGTCGAGACGGATTTGTACGTGCACGTATCGATGGGCTTATCTGCGACCTGGACGATACCCCCAAGCTGGATAAGCGCCGCAAGCACACCATTGAGGTGGTGGTAGATCGCTTTAAGGTACGTGAAGACCTGCAATTGCGCCTGGCTGAATCCTTCGAGACCGCTTTAAATCTCACTGATGGTATCGCTTCCATCAGCTTTATGGATGGTGACCAGGAAGACCGCCTCTTTTCAGCCCGCCATGCCTGTCCAGTATGTGACTACTCACTGGATGAGCTGGAGCCACGCCTGTTCTCCTTTAACAATCCTGCCGGTGCTTGTCCCAGCTGTGACGGCCTGGGAGTCAAGCAGTTCTTCGATGAAGACAAGGTGATTCTCGACCAGGAAAGCAGTATCTCCGAGGGCGCCATTCGCGGCTGGGACCGACGCAATATCTATTACTACCATATGCTCGACTCCCTCGCCGAACATTACGGATTCGACCTCGACAAACCCTGGAAAAAGCTTCGTAAAACCCATCGCAGAATTATCCTGCAGGGTAGTGGCGATGAGGAAATCGATTTCAGCTATGTCAATGATCGCGGTGATGTCACCGTGCGCCAGCATACCTTCGAGGGGATTATCCCCAACTTCCAGCGCCGCTATAGGGATACAGAATCCCAGTCTGTACGCGAAGAGCTGGCTAAATACTTGAGCACACAAAAGTGCCCTGAGTGTCACGGCACCCGTTTGCGCCGTGAGGCTCGACATGTATTTGTGGATAACCGTACACTGGCGCAGATTACCGAGTTACCCGTTGGCGACGCCTTTGATTATTTCGACCACGAACTGACCTTCAAAGGCGCACAGAAAGAGATCGCCGATAAGATTCTTAAAGAGCTGCGAGACCGCTTTCGCTTCCTTGTAGATGTAGGTCTGAACTACCTGACTCTGAACCGCAGTGCAGAAACCCTATCCGGCGGTGAGGCACAACGGATCCGCCTCGCCAGTCAGATCGGTGCCGGCCTTGTCGGCGTAATGTATATCCTCGACGAGCCCTCCATCGGTCTACACCAGAGGGATAATGAGCGCTTACTGAATACACTTACCCACCTCCGTGATATTGGTAATACCGTAATCGTTGTTGAGCACGACGAAGACGCCATTCGCAGTGCCGATTTTATTGTCGATATCGGCCCCGGTGCCGGCGTTCATGGTGGCGAAGTGGTCGCGGCTGGCACCGCTGATAAGATTGCCAGGTGCAAGAAATCCCTAACCGGCCAATACCTGTCAGGTAAAAAGAAAATTGCCGTACCAGAAGAGCGTTACATCCCTGCCCCCGATTATGTTCTGCGACTCGAAGGAGCCAGCGGTAACAACTTGCAGAATGTTGACTTAGAGATTCCCGTTGGGCTATTTACCTGTATCACGGGTGTTTCAGGCTCCGGCAAGTCCACGTTAATTAACACCACCTTGTATCCGCTTGCTGCCACTGCCCTCAACAAGGCCACCACCCTAAAGGCCTCCCCTTACAAGGCTGTCCATGGGCTGGAACACTTCGACAAGTGCGTGGATATAGACCAAAGCCCCATCGGGCGTACCCCAAGGTCCAATCCGGCTACCTACACCGGCATCTTCACTCCAATTCGCGATCTGTTTGCCGGCACCCAAGAAGCTCGTTCACGCGGCTATAAGCCTGGACGTTTCAGCTTTAATGTTAAGGGCGGGCGCTGCGAGGCCTGTCAGGGTGACGGCGTGATCAAGGTGGAAATGCATTTCTTACCAGATATCTATGTACCCTGTGATACCTGCCATGGTAAACGCTATAACCGTGAAACCTTGGAAGTACACTACAAAGGCAAGAATATCCACGAAGTGCTGGAGATGACAGTAGAAGATGCTCGGGGGTTTTTTGATCCCGTGCCGGTAATCGCCAAAAAATTACAAACCCTAATGGATGTAGGCCTCTCCTATATCAAGCTCGGCCAGGCAGCCACCACGCTCTCCGGCGGTGAAGCCCAGCGAGTGAAACTATCCCGCGAACTCTCCAAGCGAGATACAGGGCAAACCTTATATATCCTCGACGAGCCCACAACCGGCCTACACTTTGCCGATATCCAACTGTTATTGGATGTTCTGCACCGCCTGCGCGACCATGGTAATACGATAGTTGTAATAGAACACAATTTAGACGTTATCAAAACTGCAGACTGGATCGTAGACCTGGGCCCCGAGGGCGGTTCAGGCGGTGGGCAGATCATCGCTGCTGGGACACCTGAGGAAGTTGCTGAAATAAAAGTTTCCCATACCGGACGTTTTCTGAAACCGATGCTTAGTTAGTTAAGTAAGATAGGGTGCCAGTCTAAAAACCGGCATCCTGAAATCCATTGAATACCATTATAGTGGCAATAGCTATCCTAATTACTTTGAGCTTCTACAGGCCTGCTGCAAAGAAGAATTCAGGATAGTGCGACAGAAAATTAGAGAGGCTAAATCTAATTCCTCCTATTCTCTCTCCAAGAATGGATCCATATGGTCTGGAGAGAGAAGGGAATTTATAATTCCAGCACAGGACAAATACACGCTTCTTGCAGTCTCTCGTGGAGAGGAAACCGCTGAGCTATGGGAAAAACTCAACAAAGAAAGATGGAACATTACTGTGTCTTCCTATTTTTGCTCTCCACTTGAAAATTGTTATCAATCAAATTCTCTAAAAATGTCTGCAGAGGTAGATCATTGCTCAACAGATTAACACCTATACACGCCATTATTTGCTGTAAAGTAAAAAACCACCAAAACAGCTAACATATTTATTAGCAAATGGCGCCGATTTTCCACTATAGAAAACAAACAGAGCGCACTCCAGTTCTGACTGACTTGTAGGCACATAATTATGAAATATCTTAATAAGGAAAGGCTCAACTTAATAATTGCACTAAGCGCCATCTTTATTTCTATAGCCTCTTTTTACGCCACTTATCTTCAAGCTAAAGCAGCTAATAAACAGGTCAGAGTAATGACGATGCCAGTCGTTAAATTTGACCAAGGCAACTTTGACGGATCAACTCAAAAAGCAACTATAATTTTCGCATTGCATAATGCCGGCGCAGGGCCTGCCATCCTAAAGAACCTAGAGTTCACATACCAAAATAAAACCTACCCTGACTTAGATACTTTTCTAGACGGCTGCTGCGCCAAGGAAAAAAAGAAATTATATGAAGCTATAAGTGAACTTAAAAAAGAAGGTGATAGTATTCTTGCCAACCAGAGCGGTTTGAACACGGTGATATTGGAACAAGCCATCATTCCTGCTCAGGCATCTATAAAATTCTTAACGTTGCAAAGAACAGTGGCAAGTGACCCGCTCTGGGAAAAGCTCGACATGCTTCGAAACCATATTGAAGTTGAAGCATGCTTTTGCTCACCCTTGGGTGATTGTTACGAATCAAAGGGAGTTCAAATTTCCTCTGAAGTAAAACATTGCCCCCATAATAAAAAATAAAAAAACAGCACCTATTTGTTTAAGCGGCGCCAATTAAGACTTCAGAGGCAAGCATTGTGCATATTGATATCAACTGCGATCTAGGTGAAGGTGTTGATCTAGCCAGCTGTGAAAAGGATGCTCAACTTATGCCCTTTATCTCCCGCTGTAATATCGCCTGTGGCGCGCACGCGGGAAGCCTAGAGATAATGCGCCTCTCCGTTATCAATGCAAGAAAACACCAGTTACAAGTTGGCGCACACCCCAGCTACCCTGATAGGGAAAATTTTGGGCGCAAATCAATAAAAATTTCCATCAATCAGTTGCTCGACTCTTTATACGAGCAACTTGAACTATTGCAAGGCCTTACTCAGGAAGTAGGAGCGCATCTCGATCATATTAAACTGCACGGAGCTCTATATAACGATGCAGAAGCAGATATAGTGCTAGCACGAAAAATTACCTCCTTACTCAATGAAGAATATCCCTCTCTGAAAATTATCGGCTTAGCCAATGGCGCAATGGAAGTTATAGCCAAGGAGAAAGGCCGCATATTTTATCGAGAGGGCTTTATGGATCGGCAATATTTAACTCCAGATAAACTGGCGCCTCGCTCCCTGCCAGGTTCCGTACTGAGTAACGTAGATTTATGCCTTGAGCGGGCTGTTGCGCTAGCTAAGGGAAAGAAATTTGCAAGTTATCATGGCACACCCCTTAAATTTTCTGTCGATACAATATGTTTACATGGGGACAACCCCCAGGCGGTTAATATTGCACAGAGGCTGATCAACCATCTACACCATCATGGGCTGAGTATCGGCTCGTGATATCTACCCAAGAAAAGCCGCGTTTCCTAAAACTCGAGTTTGACATCATTGCAAATGGGGATTGCGCGCTGGATATTCGCTTTTCAGCTGAACCCAGTGAACTCCTTAGTCGATATATAATTGGATTGCGACAGTACATTCTCAAGCAGGACGACCTAAAAGTTATCGATCTGATTCCCGCTTACCAGTGCCTGACTATTACTTTTGATCCACTTTTATATCTTGACGAATCGCTTTCACGGGAAGTGAAAACTCTGACCAAAAAATTCTTAAAGGCCACGAACTCCCACTTCCTGGAAAGAGAACCCTGCGTAATCCGCATTCCAGTATGCTATGAAAATTCTTTTGCCCCAGACATGCTTACTGTGAGCGAATACACAGGCCTAACACCTGAAGAAATTATTGAGCTACATAGCACTTCCGTTTATTTAGTGCATATGCTGGGTTTTTCTCCCGGTTTTTTATATTTGGGTGGACTGGACCCCAAGCTACATTGCCCGCGAAAAGAAGCGCCGCGCTTACACATTCCCGCAGGTGCCGTTGGTATCGGTGGCGGCCAGACTGGGATCTACCCACAGGCCACACCAGGTGGTTGGCAAATTATTGGGCAAACGCCTATCAAACTCTTCCAGCCTTACAATACATCCCCCTTTATTGCCCAGCCCTTGGATACCATCGAATTCTACTCTATCAGTGAGTCAGAATTTAATGACATAGCACCGCAAGTACAGTGTAAATACTCTAAGGAAAGCTATCCATGAGCATGCACTTTATCCGGGCAGGGTTACAAACTAGCATCCAGGACTATGGCCGTCCCGGCCTAATGCACTATGGCATTCCCATTGGGGGGGCCGCAGATCCTCTCTCTATGAAACTCGCAAACATGTTACTGGGCAACCCATTAAATAACCCTGTGCTGGAAATTACCTTGACCGGTCCCCTTATTGAGTTCACTTGTGATGTCTCAATAGCCATTACCGGAGCGCAATTCAAAACATCTTTAAATAACAGGGCCATTGAGTATTACAGGGTTATCCAGGTAAAACGTGGAGATATTCTGAATTTTTCTAAACTTATCAGCGGTATGCGTGCTTATATAGGTATTTCTGCAAAGATATCGACCCCTATGATTTTAGGCAGTACTGCAACCCATTTAATCAGTGGTTTTGGCGGACATCATGATAGAGCCATTGAAAATGGTGATAGAATTGGCTTCGTAGATACTTGGACAGCTAGGCCTGCAAAACTAAAACGTGAACTTCAACCCAATTATAAATTACGCCCCCTAATAAGGGTGGTACATGGCCCGGAAGCTGGTAGTTTTAGCCAGGAAATCATGGAAAAGTTCAGCGGGACCTCTTTTCAGGTATCCGCTCAGAGTAACCGTATGGGGATACGCCTATCTCCCTCAATTAATCCTAGTCGTGAAGCTCTTACTGAAACTTCAGGGAAAATGATCTCGTCCGGTCTATATCCGGGGAGCATCCAAATTCCCGAGAATGGTGAACCCATCATTTCTTTTATAGAGGGACAAACTATCGGTGGTTATCCCCGGCTGGCCCATGTCATCCGGGCAGACCTCCACAGATTGGGTCAACTAAACGCATTAGATAAAATTAGTTTTCAGGTAATTACCTTGGAAAACGCGAGAATAATTCTACGCGAAAAGCAGAAAAGTTTGGAAAAACTACAAAGGGAGATTGCTACAGAAACCAGGGATTTACTTACTCTCTGAAAGTATTTTTTCTTATTTAGAATTCCGAACTAAGAGCATAGAGCAAACAATATTCTCACTCCTTACATACCTCTTTATTTTGAAAACCAAAGCTTGTCACTTCTAGCATCACCGGTTTCAATAGAAACACATCTTACCCAAAATCAAAAAATTTCAAACATTAATAAAATATCTTCAATAAATCCGCCTGGACCAAGCAGTCCTTAATGACCAATAAGTTTTTATACGGCTCCTGCTAGACCAGAAGATCAATATTAACTAACCTCTTTGGGTTTTACCGAAGCAGCGATTTGGACGAGTGTTCTAATTGACTTGCAGGAGTAGAGGCCACAACCGACCTCTATACTTAGCGCCCCCAATTCGACCTGGTCCAGAGAGAAT
Organism: Microbulbifer variabilis ATCC 700307; assembly: GCF_000380565.1. Taxonomy (GTDB): domain Bacteria; phylum Pseudomonadota; class Gammaproteobacteria; order Pseudomonadales; family Cellvibrionaceae; genus Microbulbifer; species Microbulbifer variabilis. The sequence goes on along the minus strand of NZ_AQYJ01000019.1, from coordinate 18,771 downwards.
ATATCAACTACCTCAAGGGGATTAATAATGATAAGAATTCTCCGTGGTTTTATTACGGCACTGATTGCCAGCTCATTTCTAATCACCTCCTATGCTCAAGCAGAGCCCGGAGATTACAATTTTTGGACAACTTTAAAACATTTATTTAATCCACCCAGTGCTAATGCTCCTGTAACTACCGAGCAGGCCCAAGGGATGTATCCATTAACAATAGATGATCCCAGCTTTAACGATGACTTCGATCCCAGCGATTTCAACACCTGGCAAAAAATCGACGTTCCTGCCAACACAGGCGCCATGTGCGGCAACGGCTCCCCCTATAAATTCTTCGTATACCGAGTGCCCGATACCAGCAACACCGTTTTCTATTTTGAGGGTGGCGGTGCATGCTGGGATTATGAGAGCTGTTCAGGGCAGGCGGGCATTCGCGGGGCACGTAACCCCAATGGCATTCCTGACGACTATCTCAGCAACATAAATTTATTAGATTTCAGTAATCTAGATAACCTGACGACTGCCGGCGTATCCCCCTTAATCTACACCCACCATCCCTATAACCAATACAAGACTGGTGAATGGAATTTAGTATATGTTCCCTATTGTACCGGTGATATTTATGTTGGCGATAAAACAGAGATTTATGAAGATTCCAGCGGTCAAAATCCAGATTTAATTTGGCACCACAATGGATTACGTAATGTCCAGGCTGTCACTTCGTGGGTAAAAAATAATTTACAGAAGCCTAAACAAATGCTGACTGCTGGATGCAGCGCTGGAAGTGTAGGGGCTCTGTTAAATTATACAAAACTTCGCGAGGATATGGATGTCGACTATGGTTATTTAATTGATGACTCCGGCCCGCTTTATAAAGCACCTTTAGATAGTGATAACAGCACCGAGTACCCATCGTTACCGTTACATAACGAAGTTCTTCACTCCTGGACCACTTACACAACTGACGGGGACCCCAATGAAGAGAACCCAATTAATGCGATAAAATCCTTTACTCCTGGGTTTGATAGCAATCAGCTGGCTTCGATATACAGTGCATTATCAAATAAATTTCCCACAGATCGCCTTGGTATCACGCACTTCCTGGCTGACGGTAATTTTTCTTCATACTCCTATGAGCGCTTCTACGAAGATATTTACAATGATCCAGATGCCAACTCTCGCTTAAATAAACTGCGCCAACGCTGGCAAAAGGACACCCATGAGAATCTAATCCCTCTCTTGGACCAAACCAGTAATTGGGGCTACTACTTCCCGATGTTCCGTAATCTTAACGAGAGCCATTGCACTACCATTATCGACTTGCACTATGGTGAGATTGCAGAACATGGACTGGAGTTAAAAGATTTTCTCAACAACATTGTGAACCATAACGGTGGGGGTATGATTCGCGCCTACGAAACGGATAAAGTTTCAGACTTTGAAAACAATAGTAATTGGTTTTACGACCTGATCGGCCTGTTCATGTAGGTAAAGCCTGAAAGAAAGCAGTGCTGTTAGTTTATTACTAGCGGCACTGCTATCTAATTAGGAGCCGTAAACAGTTTCCCGTGCTTCTTGCAGGCGTTTACGAAGGTACTCATGTTTGCTCATTCCATCTGGGAAGGAGGTCATTTGCTGCACTTCTTCAACAATAGACCTTTCAAGATCTTTATATGTTGAGAAGCCAGGCACCTCTGTATGGGGATCATAGTGACTAATAACTGATTGGGCCTGCTCACGGTAGATATTAAACAGCTCTTCCGCGCGCTGCTTGAACTCAGCTTCGTTGATACTATTTTTTTCCAGCCAGGCGAGCTTTAAGGACAGCGCCTCGTAACCGGTAACTCGCTTTTCACTTTCCACTTGTTCTATCGTATCCCAGGCCTCCTCACTGGATAGGTTTCCAAGATTTGCAAAATAGTTCTGCAAAGCCTTCTTCGCCTTTTCCTGGTCCAGGTAAGCTTTCACACGGGGGTGGTCCAATAACTCCTCCACTTCCGCATTTTCCAGCTGTGACCACGGTATACGCTCAGCAATATCCTTCGCTAACTCACTATTTTCGGTTAAAGGAGTTATAAATTGCCGAACTTTGGCAACACCGGCCTGCACGTCAATATCGTAGTGATCAATGCCAACAACTGCTAGAGTTACTGCGCCGGCAAGCAATATCAGTTTTTTCATAATCAGTTACCGAGCAAATTGGAAATTTTGTATTTCTATGTCGGTAACTATATAAGCAGAGAAAGCTGAAGTGATGAATGGAAAGGGCGTCCCAGATGTAGATATTTGCGCCAATATCTCTAAAGCCTGCTGAAAACAAAAACCATGATCTCAATCTGTGCGATATTAAACCCAGTTCAATGGCTGCTCATCATCCTTTTTGCCCGCACAAGGTTCTTCTGAGGCCTTCGGAGTTACATAGCCTACCTGCTGCTCCTTAGGCAGGTTCCGTGCCTCCCAGTTGGCTACAGCCTCTCCACAAAGCCTACGCTGCTCTGGGGTAATAACAACACCATTAGGCCATTTACCCAACTCAATAGCACGCCTCAGGCTCGCTACAATGTGGGGGTTCAAGTTACTCAGTAATTGTTCAAAAGACATACAAACCCTTCTAAACGCATAAAAAAGGCCGGTCTATGACCGGCCTTCCGTAGCACTATGGCTAGTTGGCAAGCTTACGCTTCCGCAGCTTCGTCTTCAACCTGAGGACGATCTACCAGCTCAACATAAGCCATTGGTGCTTTGTCACCAGCGCGGAACCCACACTTCAGGATACGAATATATCCACCAGGACGGGCTTCGTAACGAGGACCCAACTCGTCGAACAACTTGCGCACAGCATCCTTGTCACGGATACGAGCGAAAGCCAGACGGCGGTTGGCAACACTGTCTTTCTTAGCCAGAGTGATCAGCGGCTCGGCAACGCGGCGCAGTTCTTTGGCTTTGGCCAGTGTGGTTTTGATCAGTTCGTGCTCCACCAGAGAGGCGCTCATGTTCTTGAACATGGCCTTGCGGTGAGCGCTCGTGCGGCTGAATTTACGGCCACTATAGCGATGACGCATGACTCAATTCCTTACGACCTAAGTTGCTGTCACAGCAGGTCGTTCTGGAGCGGTGTCGCGCTAAGCTGTGGCACCGCTCGGGTTCTTTCTACTAGTCGCGGCACCGCCGCGACTACCAAATGCTTACAGGGGGCTTAACTTGCTGTCGCCTTTCAAGCTGGCCGGCGGCCAGTTTTCCAGGCGCATACCCAGGGATAAACCACGGGAAGCGAGTACGTCCTTGATTTCTGTCAGAGACTTCTTACCAAGGTTCGGCGTCTTCAGCAGCTCAACTTCGGTGCGCTGGATCAGATCACCGATGTAGTAAATGTTTTCTGCTTTCAGACAGTTGGCCGAACGTACGGTCAGCTCCAGGTCGTCTACTGGGCGCAGCAGTACCGGGTCAACTTCGGGCTCTTCAGCTTTCGGTTGCGCATCCTTTTCACCTTCCAGGTCTACAAAAACTGCAAGCTGCTGCTGCAGAATCGTAGCGGCGCGGCGAATTGCCTCTTCCGGGTCCAGGGTACCATTGGTCTCCAGGTCCAGAACCAGCTTGTCCAGGTCAGTGCGCTGCTCTACACGCGCGCTTTCCACACTGTAGGAAACACGACGTACCGGGCTGTATGAAGCATCCAGCTGCAGACGGCCAATCGCGCGGCTTTCCTCTTCCTCGTCACGACGAGCGTCCGCTGGCTGATAGCCACGACCGCGCGCTACGGTGAGACGCAGGTTGAGTTCCACATCACCAGTGATATTGGCGATCACGTGCTCAGGATTCACAATCTCGATATCGTGATCTACCTGGATATCTCCAGCAGTCACTGCACCTGGGCCCTTCTTGCTCAGGCTCAATACCGCCTGATCCTTGCCGTGCATAACAACCGCGATTTCTTTCAGGTTGAGCAGGATTTCAATAACATCTTCCTGCACACCCTCAATCGCGCTGTACTCGTGCTCGACACCGTCGATTTCGACTTCGGTGACGGCGCAGCCCGGCATGGAGGACAGCAGGATGCGACGCAGCGCATTGCCAAGAGTGTGGCCAAAGCCACGCTCCAGGGGCTCCAAAATCACCTTGGCGTGATTCGGATTGTACTCGGTGACGTCAATACGACGCGGTGTCAAAAACTCGTTGACAGCAGTCTGCATAGCCATACCTGTTTACAGTTGCATTCCTTAAAGTGGACTAATTGTTACTTGGAGTACAGTTCCACGATAAGGTTTTCGTTGATCTCTGCCGGCAGATCGACACGATCTGGAGTGCGCTTGAAAGTGCCTTCCAGTTTGCTCGCGTTTACGTCTACCCACTCGACATCGCCACGCTGGGCAGCGAGGGAAACGGAATTCTGGATACGCAGCTGCTTCTTAGCTTTTTCACGTACAGCAACTACATCACCTTCCTTAATTTGGTAAGAAGGAATGTTAACAGTTGTGCCGTTTACCAGAATCGCCTTGTGGGAAACCAGCTGACGCGCTTCAGAGCGCGTTGAGCCGAAGCCCATGCGGTAAACCACGTTGTCCAGGCGTTTTTCCAGAAGTTGCAGCAGGTTCTCACCAGTTGCACCTTTCAGGCGCGCCGCTTCCTTATAGTAGTTACGGAACTGCTTTTCCAGTACGCCATAGATACGGCGAACCTTTTGCTTCTCGCGCAGCTGAATACCGTAATCGGACAGACGACCACGGCCAGCACCATGCTGGCCGGGCTTGGATTCTGCGCGACACTTAGAGTCATGCGGACGAACGCCGCTCTTCAGCTGCAGGTCAGTCCCTTCACGACGGGACAGTTTACATTTTGGTCCAATATAACGTGCCATTTTATCAGCCCCCTCTTACACGCGACGTTTCTTGGGCGGACGACAACCGTTATGCGGGATTGGCGTCACGTCGGTGATGTTGGTGATCTTGTAGCCGCAGTTGTTCAGTGCGCGAACAGCGGATTCGCGACCGGGGCCAGGGCCCTTTACTTCTACGTCGAGGTTTTTCAGGCCGTACTCCTGAGCTGCAGTACCTGCGCGCTCAGCGGCAACCTGGGCTGCAAACGGGGTGCTCTTTCTTGAGCCACGGAAGCCGGATCCACCTGCGGTGGCCCAGCTGAGGGTATTACCCTGGCGATCAGTGATCGTCACGATCGTATTGTTAAACGATGCGTGGATGTGGGCAATACCGTCAACAACGGTCTTTTTGACCTTTTTGCGAACAGTAGTTTTTGGCTTAGCCATACCAGTATCCTAAATCCTGTATCAAATCCCCTCGGTTCACTACCGGGAAGGGGCTTGTTAAACCGCGATATCGCGCCTTAATCAGGCTTACTTGCGAATCGGCTTGCGCGGACCCTTACGGGTGCGAGCATTGGTTTTGGTGCGCTGACCACGCAGCGGAAGGCTGCGGCGGTGACGCAAACCGCGGTAGCATCCCAGGTCCATCAATCGTTTGATGTTCATGGATACTTCACGGCGCAGGTCGCCCTCTACAGTGAGTTTTGCAACTTCACCGCGGATGGTTTCGATCTGCTCTTCAGACAGGTCGCGGATTTTGGTGGATTCAGCGATACCAACCGCTGCCAAAATAGACTTTGACTTAGTGAGACCTACCCCGTAAATGTGGGTCAGGGAGATCACGGCGTGCTTGTGGTCTGGTACATTGACACCAGCAATACGTGCCATAGAGGCGTACTCCACGTATTGGAGCCACTGCTATAAATAAGTATGTGGCTCTACTTTGATTTCGGCGCTGACAGCGACTAAAAAACCGGCGGCGCCACCAAAAAGGCGCGCAAGAATAGCTTTTCAGACACTAATTTGCAATAGCCCACGACCGTTTCGGCCTCCCGAAACGGCTGCGGACGACAGTCAACGCCCCCAATTGGAAGAAGGCTTTACCACCTCCTCCCCACCCCAAAAATTTTGAGGTGTTGCCAATCGATACGGGGCTGTAGCGATCAGCGAATTCTTCCAGCTTTTACGGGGGCGCCCAATGGACGCACCCCGAAGGGGCTGGCCCCTTTTTAGCCTTGACGCTGCTTGTGACGTGGCTCAGCGCTGCAGATTACCCGCAGAACGCCTTTGCGACGTACGATTTTGCAGTTACGGCAGATCTTTTTTACAGAAGCGCGTACTTTCATGACCTTACCTCAATTCAATCAAACTGCGAGCAGGTGACGCACTAGCGACGACCGTAGCTTTGCAGGTTCGCTTTTTTCATCAAGCCTTCGTACTGGTGTGACAGCAGATGCGACTGTACCTGCGCCATAAAGTCCATCACTACGACTACAACGATCAGTAGTGAGGTACCCCCCAGATAGAAGGGAACGTTAAACCCAACTACCAGGAACTGCGGCAGCAGGGATACCAGCGCGATATACACGGCACCTACCAGGGTGAGTCGGGTCAACACGCTATCGATATAGCGGGCTGTCTGCTCACCAGGGCGAATACCTGGCACATAAGCACCGGACTTTTTCAGGTTATCTGCTACTTCATTCGGGTTGAACATCAACGCCGTGTAGAAGAAACAGAAGAAACCGATCAGCAGTGCGAACAAAATAATGTTCAGCGGCTGCCCTGGCCCCAGCTGCAATGCCATCCACTGCAGAATCTGAGCACCAACACCTTCCCCGCCCTGACCAAACCACTGCGCCAGCGTAGCCGGGAACAGCAGGATACTACTGGCGAAGATCACCGGAATAACACCGGCCATATTCACCTTCAGGGGCAGGTGGCTCGCCTGCGCAGCCGGTGCGGCAGAATAGCGACCAGCCTGGCGTCGGGCGTGGTTAATTGTGATTCGACGCTGACCGCGCTCCATCACTACCACAAAGAACACCACCGCAAGAGCAATTACGCCGATGATCAGCAGCATAAGGATATGCAGCTCACCCTGCCGTGCCTGTTCAAACGCCTGACCGATGGCACCGGGCAAACCGGCGACGATACCGGCGAAAATCAGCATGGAAATGCCATTGCCAACACCGCGCTCGGTGATCTGCTCACCGAGCCACATCATAAATACGGCACCGGTCACCAGTGACGTTACCGCCACAAAGTAAAAACCAAACGCAGGCTCAGATGAGTAAGCCAGATTCTGTCCAGCAAGCCCGAAAGTCATACCAATACCCTGAATCAGGGCCAGCACTACCGTGAGGTAGCGAGTATATTGGTTGATCTTGCGCCTTCCGGCCTCCCCTTCCTTCTTCAACGCTTCCAGAGAGGGAGTCACCGCGCTCATCAACTGCATGATGATGGACGCGGAGATGTAGGGCATGATGCCCAGCGCCAGAATACTCATCCTTTCCAGGGCGCCGCCAGAGAACATGTTAAACAGGCCAAGGATGGTCCCCTGGTTCTGGTTAAACAGGTTTGACAGCTTTTCCGGATCAATACCGGGCACCGGAATATGCGTCCCCAGTCGATAAACAAGAATCGCTAGAAACAGAAAACGAAGGCGAGCCCAAAGCTCGCCCAATCCCTTGCTGTTGCCCAGGGGATTTCCACCGGATCCTGGTCGTGCCATTGGCGCCTCGATTAGTCTTCTATTTTACCGCCAGCAGCTTCGATAGCCGCCTTTGCACCTTTGGTCACTCCCAGACCCTTTACGGTAACTGCTTTAGTCAGTTCACCTGAGAGGAACACTTTGGCGCGTTTAATATGGCTGCCGATAATATCGGCATTCTTCAGCGCTGCCAAATCGATTACGTCACTTTCTACCTTGGCCAGCTCAGCCAGACGTACTTCCGCGGTGAAGCGAGAAACACGAGCGGTGAAACCGTACTTAGGCAGACGCTTCTGCAAAGGCATCTGACCGCCTTCGAAGCCTGGACGAACACTACCGCCGGAACGTGCTTTTTGACCTTTGTGGCCACGGCCACCGGTCTTACCCAACCCACTACCTATTCCGCGACCAACGCGCTTTGCGCTGTGCTTGTGGCCTTGTGCGGGAGATAAGTCATTCAAACGCATGTTATTCCCCCTCAACCTTAACCAGGTAGTTTACTTTGTTGATCATGCCGCGCACGGAAGGAGTATCTTCCACTTCCACTGTGTGGCCGATGCGGCGCAGGCCCAGACCCGCAACGCACGCCTGATGGCTTTTCAGGCGTCCGTTGATACTTTTGGTCTGGGTGACTTTAATGGTCTTCTTAGCCATGGTCTTAACCCACCAATAACCTTAAATCTGGACTGTGATTAGCCCAGAATCTCTTCGACTGATTTACCGCGCTTGGCAGCAACATCTTCAGGGCTCTGCATTTGCTCCAGAGCTTTGAAGGTTGCGCGCACTACGTTCACCGGATTGGTGGAACCGTAGCACTTGGCCAATACGTTGTGTACACCAGCCATTTCCAGTACGGAGCGCATAGCACCACCGGCAATTACACCGGTACCCTGGGAAGCGGGCTGCATGTAAACCTTGGAACCACCATGGCGACCATTGGTAGCGTACTGGATGGTATCGCCATTCAGTTCTACCTGGACCATGTTGCGGCGCGCAGCTTCCATCGCCTTCTGAATCGCTACAGGCACTTCACGCGCCTTACCGCGACCGAAACCGACACGGCCATTGCCGTCACCAACGACAGTCAGTGCGGTAAAGGCGAAGATACGACCACCTTTAACAGTCTTGGCAACGCGGTTGACCTGGACCAGCTTCTCCTGCAGGCCTTCGTCGTTGCTTTTGTCTTTCTCTCTAGCCATAACTCAACCCTTAGAATTTCAGACCGGCTTCGCGGGCAGCGTCAGCCAGAGCCTTAACACGGCCGTGGTACTTAAAGCCACTGCGATCAAAGGCAACTGCTTCAACGCCGGCGGCTTTTGCACGCTCAGCGATCAGCTTGCCAACCGCGGTAGCAGCGTCGACGTTACCGGTTTTACCAGCGCGCAGGTCCTTGTCCAGGGTAGAGGCGGAAGCCAATACCGTATTGCCTTCGGCAGACAGGATCTGTGCGTAAATGTGACGTGGAGTGCGGTTCACGGTAAGGCGAACGGCGCCCAGCTCACTGATCTTGGCGCGGGCACGACGTGCACGACGCAAGCGAGATGCTTTCTTAACGTTCATATCTATGCCCTATTTACTTCTTCTTGGCCTCTTTGCGATACACGCGCTCATCGGCATAACGGACACCCTTACCTTTGTAGGGCTCCGGCGGACGGAACGCACGGATCTCAGCGGCCACTTGGCCCAGCAGCTGCTTATTGCTGCTCTTCAGTACGATTTCAGTCTGGGAGGGAGTTTCCGCAGTCACACCTTCCGGCAACTGATAATCGATCGGATGGGAGAAGCCCAGGGTCAGGTTAACCGTTTTACCGGCGGCTTTCGCACGATAACCAACACCCAGCAACTGCAGCTTCTTCTCGAAGCCAGCGCTTACGCCTATCACCATGTTATTAACCAGTGCACGGGTAGTACCCGCCAAGGCCCTGGCTTGCTTGGAGCTATTGCGCGCGGCAAAAGTCAGCTGGCTGTCTGCCTGGCTCACTTCTACTTCACCGTGAATAACCATATCCAAGTTACCGCTACCGCCCTTAACAGCGATGTTCTGACCTTTCAGGTCAACGGTAACACCTGCGGGGATAACTACCGGACTATTTGCTACTCGAGACATTATGACCCCCCGCTTAGAATACGGTGCAGAGCACTTCGCCACCGATACCGGCCTGGCGAGCAGCGCGATCGGTCATTACACCTTTAGAGGTGGAAACGATCGCGATACCCAGACCACCACGTACGGTAGGCAGAGTTTTCTTACCAGTGTAAGAGCGCAGACCCGGACGGGAAACGCGGTCCAGTTCAGCGATAACCGGCTTGCCCTGGAAGTATTTCAGAGCGATAGTCAGTTCAGGCTTAGCGCCCTCGCTTACATTCAAGTCAGTAACGTAACCTTCGTCTTTCAGGACTTTGGCTACAGCCACTTTCAATTTTGATGATGGCAGGGTGACTTCCGCCTTTCCGCGCGCCAGGGCATTGCGGATGCGAGTCAGCATATCTGCCAACGGATCTTGCATACTCATCTTATGAGACTCCTCAAATCTGCCTTAAACCAGCTGGTAATTACCAGCTGGACTTCACGAGGCCAGGAACATCACCACGCATCGCAGCTTCACGAAGCTTGTTACGGCACAGGCCGAACTTGCGGTATACAGCGTGGGGGCGACCAGTAATACGACAGCGGCGTTGCTGACGTACCGGGCTTGCATCGCGCGGCATTTTCTGCAGCTTGAGTTGAGCCTCCCACTGCTCCTCTTCGGAAGCAGTGGAACTGGCGATGATCGCCTTCAGCTCTTGACGCTTCTCGGCGTACTTAGCTGCGGTTCGAGCGCGCTTGTTTTCGCGCGCAATCATGGATTTCTTCGCCATGGAATCCTCTTAACCCTTGAAAGGGAAGTTGAACGCTTTCAGCAGCGCGCGACCTTGATCGTCGTTTGCAGCTGTAGTGGTAATACAAATATCCAGACCGCGGAGCTTGTCTACTTTGTCGTAGTCAATTTCCGGGAAGATGATTTGCTCGGTCACGCCCATAGAGAAGTTACCGCGGCCGTCAAACTGCTTCGGGCTAATGCCACGGAAGTCACGGATACGCGGAATCGCGATGTCAACCAAACGCTCCAGGAACTCATACATGCGCTCACCGCGCAGAGTTACCTTGCAGCCGATCGGCCAACCGTCACGAATCTTAAAGCCCGCAATAGATTTGCGCGCTTTAGTAACGATGGGCTTTTGACCAGTAATTGCTGTCATATCATTAACAGCGTGCTCCAGCACCTTCTTATCACCAATCGCTTCACCAACACCCATGTTGATGGTGATCTTGGTGATGCGCGGCACTGCCATCACATTCTCGAGACCAAGCTCTTCTTTTAGCTTGGCCACGAGGTCCTTAGTGTAGAGCTCTTTAAGCTTTGCCATGATCTACCAACCTGCTTTTGCGTCAAGAGCCTTAGATGGCTTCGCCGCTGGATTTGAAGACGCGAATCTTAGTGCCGTCTTCCAGTACTTTAAAGCCCACCCGGTCAGCCTTCTGGGTGTTGGGGTTGAAGATGGCTACGTTGGAAGCTTGGATCGCAGCTTCTTTTTCAACGATGCCGCCAGCAACGCCCAGCTGGGGATTTGGCTTTTGGTGTTTCTTGATCATCTGTATGCCGGAAACAATCAGGCGACCGTCGTTCAGTACTTTACGTACTGAACCACGCTTGCCTTTGTCGCGACCGGCGATAACGATCACTTCATCGTCACGCTTGATCTTGCGCATAACTCTTCTCCGCTCGAGGCTTAGATAACTTCGGGGGCGAGCGAGATGATCTTCATGAACTTCTCACCGCGCAGTTCGCGAGTTACCGGACCAAAAATACGGGTGCCAACCGGCGCCAATTGCTGGTTCAGCAGTACCGCTGCGTTATCGTCAAACTTAATCAGGGATCCGTCGTTACGGCGTACACCTTTTTTGGTGCGAACCACAACAGCGTTCATTACCTGACCTTTCTTTACTTTACCGCGGGGAATGGCTTCCTTAACGGTTACCTTAATAATGTCGCCCACGCCGGCATAACGACGATGGGAGCCGCCCAGCACCTTGATGCACATGACGCGGCGAGCCCCACTGTTGTCAGCTACTTCTAAGTAGGATTCCGCTTGAATCATTGTCTCTCTCCGAAACCTTTCAATTCGGCAGTCAATGCGCTAGGGGTTATACCTTCGCCGCACGCTCTACAATTTTCTGCAAGGCCCAGGATTTGCTCTTGGACAGCGGACGAGATTCCTCGATGGTTACAACATCACCGATGCTGCAATCATTGTTCTCGTCATGAGCCTTAAGCTTTGTGGACTTGCTCACAATTTTGCCGTAGATCGGGTGCTTAACACGGCGCTCGATCAAAACGGTGATGGTTTTATCCATCTTGTCACTCACGACCTTACCGGTCAGAGTACGCTTCAGTTTTGCTTCAGCCATGATTAGTTACCTGCCTTCTCGGTCAACACAGTCTTAATGCGAGCAATGTCGCGACGAGTCTGCTTCAGCAGATGAGTCTGTGCCAGCTGACCGGTGGATTTTTGCATACGAAGCTTAAATTGAGCTTCGAGCTGGTTCAGCAGTTCCTGGTTCAGCTCTTCAACTGACTTTTCGCGTAGATCTGCAGTCTTCATTACATCACCGAACGCTTAACGAAAGTTGTCTTTACAGGCAGCTTGGCCGCAGCAAGTGCGAAAGCCTCACGAGCCAGCTCTTCGGACACGCCCTCCATTTCATAGAGAACTTTGCCCGGCTGGATCTGAGCCACCCAGTATTCAACGCCACCTTTACCTTTACCCATACGAACTTCGAGGGGCTTGTTGGTAATTGGCTTGTCCGGAAACACGCGAATCCAGATTTTACCGCCACGCTTAACGTGACGAGTCATTGCGCGACGAGCTGCTTCGATCTGGCGCGCAGTAATGCGACCGCGACCGATAGCCTTAAGACCAAACTCGCCAAAGCTCACTTTAGAGCCGCGCTGAGAAAGACCGCGGTTGCGACCCTTCTGTACCTTGCGGAATTTTGTACGCTTTGGTTGCAGCATCTGCGTACCCCTTATTTAGCAGCTTTCTTGCGGGTCTTAGCCGGCTTCTCATCGGGAACTTCGTCACCGATAACTTCGCCTTTAAAGATCCACACCTTGATACCGATGATGCCGTAGGTTGTCATCGCTTCAGCAGTGGCGTAGTCGATGTTAGCGCGCAGGGTGTGCAGGGGCACACGACCTTCGCGGTACCATTCGGTACGTGCGATTTCCGCACCACCGAGACGACCACTCACCTGAATCTTGATACCTTCGGCACCCTGACGCATAGCGTTCTGTACCGCACGCTTCATAGCGCGACGGAACATAACACGGCGTTCCAGCTGCTGGGCAACGTTCTGGCCAACCAGAGCCGCGTCCATATCAGGCTTGCGCACTTCTTCGATATCGATGTGCACAGGTACGCCCATCTGCGCGCTTACTTCGTTGCGCAGACGTTCTACGTCTTCACCTTTTTTACCGATTACGATACCGGGGCGTGCAGTGTGAATAGTCACACGTGCAGTGTTTGCCGGACGTTCGATCTCGATACGGCTCACGGAAGCGTGGGCCAGTTTTTTGCGAATGTATTCGCGAACTTTCAGATCCGTGTACAGCTTGTCTGCGTACTCGTCGCTGCCGGCATACCAAACAGAGGTATGCTTTTTAACGATACCCAGACGAATGCCGGTAGGATGTACTTTTTGTCCCATGGTTTTCTCGCCTGCTCTCTTATTTCTCGGCCACTTTCACAGTGATGTGACAAGTACGCTTAAGAATGCGATCTGCACGACCTTTCGCACGCGGTTTAATGCGCTTCATGGTCATACCTTCGTCCACAAAAATTGTGGAAACTTTCAGCTCGTCAACGTCAGCACCTTCGTTGTGCTCAGCGTTGGCAATGGCCGATTCCAGTACTTTCTTGACAATCGCCGCACCCTTTTTATTGCTAAATGCAAGAATATCCAGGGCTTCTTCAACGCCTTTGCCGCGAACCTGATCAGCTACCAGTCGCGCCTTTTGCGCCGATAGACGTGCGCCGCGTAATTTTGCTGCTACTTCCATCTTTTTAACCTCGGCTTAGCGCTTCTTCGCTTTCTTGTCCGCAGCATGACCGCGGTAAGTGCGGGTAGCAGCGAACTCGCCCAGTTTGTGGCCAACCATTTCTTCGTTAACCAAAACGGGCACGTGTTGACGACCGTTGTGTACGGCAATCGTCAGTCCAACCATTTCCGGCATAATCATGGAACGGCGGGACCAGGTTTTAATCGGTCGACGATCGTTTGCTTCAATCGCCGCCTCCACCTTCTTGATCAAATGCAGATCAATAAAGGGACCTTTCTTTAATGAGCGTGGCACTGTCGATTCCTCTCTAGCTGCTCAGACATCGCGCGGCTTACTTGCCGCGACGACGTACTATCATCTTATCGGTGCGCTTGTTCTTGCGCGTTTTCTTACCCTTGGTCGGAACGCCCCACGGAGTAACAGGGTGACGGCCACCGGAGGTACGACCTTCACCACCACCGTGCGGGTGATCTACCGGGTTCATCGCCACACCGCGAACGGTAGGACGAACACCACGCCAGCGTGCAGCACCGGCTTTACCCAGCTTGCGCAGGCTGTGCTCGGAGTTGCTCACTTCACCCAGGGTTGCGCGGCACTCAGCGAGAACCTTACGCATTTCGCCGGAACGCAGACGAATAGTCGCGTACTGGCCTTCACGAGCTACCAGCTGTACAGAGGCACCTGCAGAGCGGGCTAACTGAGCGCCTTTACCAGGCTTCAGCTCAATGCCGTGAATTACAGAACCTACCGGAACGTTGCGCAGAGGCAGAGTGTTACCCACAGCAATCGGTGCGGCATCGCCGGACTGAATGGTGGCACCAGCCTTCAGGCCTTTCGGTGCAATGATGTAACGACGCTCACCATCTGCATAACACACCAGAGCGATGTGCGCGCTGCGATTGGGATCGTACTCCAGGCGCTCAACTTTAGCCGGAATACCGTCTTTGTTGCGCTTGAAGTCGATAACGCGGTAGTGCTGCTTGTGACCACCGCCGATGTGGCGAGTGGTAATACGACCATTGTTGTTACGGCCACCGCTTTTGCTTTTACTCTCCAGCAGAGGAGCGTAAGGAGCACCTTTGTGCAGGTCGGGGTTAACAACCTTAACCAGGTGACGACGGCCGGCGGAGGTCGGTTTTGTTTTTACAATTGCCATTGTAACAGTCCCCTTTACTCAGCAGCTTCAAAGTTGATGTCGCTGCCTTCAGCCAGGCGAACGTAGGCTTTTTTCCAGTCGCTGCGACGGCCCATGCCGTGGCGAGTGCGCTTGGTTTTACCTTTTACGTTCACGGTGCGAACCTGCTCAACGGAAACGTTAAACAGTTTCTCTACCGCAGCCTTGATTTCTGCTTTCTCAGCATCGGTGGAAACCTTGAAAACCACCTGGTTGGCACTATCGGCCAGCACAGCAGCTTTTTCGGAAATTACCGGGCCCAGCAGTACTTTGTAGAGTCGCTCTTGGTTCATCCCAGCACCTCTTCAATTTTCTTGAGCGCAGAAACGGTAACCACGACCTTATCAAAGCGAATCAGGCTTACGGGATCGATCGCCTGTACATCGCGGACGTCGATCTTGTGCAAGTTGCGAGCGGCCAGGTAGAGGTTTTCGCTAACCTCTTCAGTCACGATCAGCGCGTCGGACAGGTCAAATTGAGCCAGTTTGCTTACCAGCTGCTTGGTCTTGGGTGCATCCACGTCGAAGGACTCAACCACTACCAGGCGCTCCTGACGAGCCAGCTCAGACAGAATGCAACGCAGTGCAGCGCGGTACATTTTCTTGTTCAGCTTAACGCTGTGATCGCGCGGATCAGCGGCGAAAGTTACGCCACCGGAACGCCACAGCGGGCTGCGGATAGTACCGGCACGTGCACGGCCAGTACCTTTTTGGCGCCATGGCTTCTTGCCACCACCAGAAACGTCGGAACGATTCTTCTGCGCCTTGGTACCCTGACGAGCGCCGGCCATATAGGCCACTACTGCCTGGTGCACCAGATCTTGGTTGAACTCACGCCCGAAAGTCACTTCAGAGACAGCTACTGTGCCTTTAGCGCCTTCGGGAGTAGCGATATTCAGTTCCATATCTATTTCCCCTCAGACTTAGGCTTTAACTGCCGGACGAACGATAACATTGCCACCGGGTGCACCGGGAACAGCGCCTTTAACCAACAGCAGGTTGCGTTCGGCATCGACACGAACCACTTCCAGGTTTTGCACGGTTACGCGCTCAGCACCCATATGGCCAGCCATCTTCTTGCCTTTCCATACGCGGCCAGGAGTCTGACACTGACCGATAGAACCGGGTGCGCGGTGAGACAGGGAGTTACCGTGGGTTGCGTCCTGGGTGCGGAAATTCCAACGCTTAACGCCGCCCTGGAAGCCTTTACCTTTGGAAGTGCCGGTTACGTCGATCATCTGGCCAGCTTCGAAGCTGGAGACAGTGATTTCAGAACCGATTTCGAAAGTCTCTTCAGAACCGTCAGTGCGCAGTTCGAAAAGATTAGTGCCAGCCTCTACATTGGCTTTGGCGAAGTGGCCCGCTTCGGGCTTGGAGACACGGGAAGCTTTGCGGTTACCCACTGCTACTTGAACAGCGGTATAGCCATCAGTTTCCTGAGTTTTCACCTGGGTGACGCGATTCGGAGCAACCTCAACAACGGTTACCGGAATGGATACGCCATCTTCAGTGAAGATGCGAGTCATGCCGCTCTTGCGGCCGACAATACCTATAGTCATCTTTATTAACCTCTCAGTGCACGGGGCTTTAACCCACTGCGGCCGCCCAGTTTCAGAGCGTTACACTACCCGGACCGTTTTCGCCCGGGATTCGGTAGTTAGTAAAAGTGTTAGCCGAGACTAATTTGGACCTCAACACCGGCCGCCAGATCGAGCTTCATCAGCGCGTCGACGGTTTTCTCGGTAGGCTCAACGATGTCCAGCAAACGCTTGTGAGTACGGATTTCGTACTGGTCGCGAGCGTCTTTATTAACGTGCGGAGAAATCAGTACGGTGTACTTCTCTTTGCGAGTCGGCAGCGGGATAGGACCGCGAACTTGTGCGCCAGTGCGCTTAGCCGTCTCTACGATCTCCTGAGTGGACGCGTCGATCAGCTTGTGATCGAAGGCCTTCAGGCGAATACGGATACGTTGACCCTGCATGGAATCAAACTCCAACTTATGAACTAAAGAACGTCCTCTTCCGCAGCCCCGAGGGCGGGCGAAAAGGAGCGCGAATTCTACGGGGAGCGCGGGAGGCTGTCAACTGTACAGCCTGCGCAAATTTCAATCTGCGCAAACTACAATGAAGTACCTAAAGTGGAACGAGGGTACAGAAATGACTATTGCCGCAAAATTGAGTCAATACCTCAATGACCAGTCGGTCGACTACCACCTGGTTCAACACCCACACACACGAACCAGCCGCGAAAGCGCACACGCAGCCCATGTCAGAGAGGACCAGGTAGCCAAGGCGATTATGCTGCAGGACAATGACGGCTATGTAATGGTGGTGATACCCGCCAGTAGCAGCCTGGATATGCGTGCCGTACATATGGAAACCGGTCGTAACGGCCTGGAAATGGTTGCGGAGAATGAACTCGGCTCAATCTTCCCGGATTGTGAATTGGGCGCCCTCCCCCCAATTGGCCAGGCGTATGGCATCACCACCCTGCTGGACAGCAGCCTCAGCCACCAGGAGACCATTTATTTCGAGGCCGGTGACCACGAAGAACTTGTGGAAATGGACGGACCACAATTCACCAAGCTCTTTATCAGCAGCCACACAGCCGACCTGAGCAAGGATTGGCCGTAAATTACCACCCGACCAACCAGGCCGCTGGCCAACCGTAATTAAGGGTGCTTTCAATTATGTCGCCAACCCTTAACTCCAAATCTCTATTCCGGGCATAAAAAAAGCCGCAGCGTTTCCGCCGCGGCTTTTTCAGATCACGAGTAACGATTACTCGATGATCTTAGCAACAACGCCCGCACCTACGGTACGACCACCTTCGCGAATAGCGAAACGCAGGCCGTCTTCCATGGCGATCGGAGCGATCAGGGTAACAACCATTTGAATGTTGTCGCCCGGCATTACCATTTCAGTACCTTCCGGCAGCTCTACCGCACCAGTTACGTCGGTAGTACGGAAGTAGAACTGAGGACGGTAGCCTTTAAAGAACGGGGTGTGACGACCACCTTCGTCCTTGGACAGTACGTACACTTCCGCTTCGAACTTGGTGTGCGGAGTGATAGAACCAGGCTTAGCCAGTACCTGACCACGCTCCACTTCGTCACGCTTGGTGCCGCGCAGCAGCGCGCCGATGTTCTCACCTGCACGACCTTCGTCGAGCAGCTTGCGGAACATCTCAACACCAGTACAGGTGGTAGTGGTGGTCTCTTTGATACCAACGATTTCGATCTCGTCGCCAGTGTGGATTACACCGCGCTCTACACGACCGGTTACCACGGTACCACGGCCGGAGATGGAGAATACGTCTTCGATCGGCATCAGGAACGGCAGGTCTACAGCGCGCTCCGGCTCAGGAATGTACTCGTCCAGGGTTTCAACCAGCTTCTTAACAGCGGTGGTACCCATTTCGTTGTCGTCTTCGCCGTTCAGGGCCATCAGAGCAGAACCAACGATGATCGGAGTGTCGTCACCCGGGAACTCGTACTGGTCCAGAAGTTCGCGAACTTCCATCTCTACCAGCTCGAGCAGCTCTTCGTCGTCTACCATGTCCGCTTTGTTCAGGAACACAACGATGTAAGGTACACCTACCTGACGGGAAAGCAGGATGTGCTCACGAGTCTGCGGCATGGGGCCGTCAGCTGCGGAACATACCAGGATAGCGCCGTCCATCTGAGCAGCACCGGTGATCATGTTCTTAACGTAGTCGGCGTGTCCCGGGCAGTCTACGTGCGCGTAGTGGCGAGTCGGGGACTCGTACTCAACGTGAGAGGTAGCGATGGTGATACCGCGCTCACGCTCTTCCGGTGCATTGTCGATACCGTCGAAAGCTACAGCGTCACCGCCCCATACTTCCGCACATACGCGGGTCAGAGCAGCGGTCAGGGTGGTTTTACCGTGGTCAACGTGACCGATGGTGCCCACGTTCACGTGGGGCTTGGAACGTTCAAACTTTTCTTTTGCCAT
>NZ_AQYJ01000018.1 GCF_000380565.1 Microbulbifer variabilis ATCC 700307 | reverse complement strand
GCGGATGCGGATGCCGATGCGGATGCCGACGCGGATGCCGACGCAGATGCCGATGCAGATGCCGATGCAGATGCAGATGCGGATGCGGATGCAGATGCGGATGCCGACGCAGATGCAGATGCGGATGCCGATGCGGATTGTGATGCTGACGCCGATGCGGATGCGGATGCGGATGCGGATGCCGATGCCGATGCCGATGCCGATGCGGATGCCGATGCCGATGCCGATGCGGATGCCGATTGTGATGCGGATGCCGATTACGACTATGAGGGTGGTGAGCTACCGCCGGGATTCCCGGATTTGGAAATAGATTTTGACATTGATGAAATCATTTCCCTGGAAGCTATTGCGATCCCCAGTGTGTTTGAGGAGTATCTCGATACCGTTGGATATGCTTCTGCTTCAAAGGTTGAGGAGTCCGTCAGTGATGGAAGCGAGCAGGAAGGTTCTGCCGGGTTGGATATGATGCAACTGGCTGAGCTTGAGCTGGACTTTGTTGATAGTGGTGTTGATAACCACTATCAACAGGTAATGACTGCAGACGGGTTGGCAGAGTTTGCCAATGACTATCAGCGGTTTGACTCAGTAGAAGAGTCCTTACTGGATGAGTTACTAGATTCTGGTGATCGGGATATTCAGCTGATAGAGCTCAATCTTTCTTATGATGTATCTGGACAATCAGAGCATCAGACGACTGTAACAGATATTGGTTCTCTAACCAGTCCTGAAAATTACGCAGTCATTGAAGATCCGATGGGAGATATATGGCAGCAAAATGGATTTAGTGATATGTGAGGTGAGAAGTTCAAGTTAAGCAAAAAAACCGGGCTAAAAGGCCCGGTTTTTTTTGAGCTAAACTTTTATGAGGCTTGGGAAAAGTCTTGCTTATATGGCTTCTTAATTCCAGGTTGTGGGATCTCAAAACTGTCAATGACAAGTGTGAAAACATGGATGTATTAAAAAAACTGTCATTTTTTGCACTCTCTATCCCTTCTCTATTTCTATCCGAAGTAGTCGGAGAGGAAGTATTTGTCAACTCTGTATCAGCGGAAAAAACAATTGTCGGGCACGGGGAAGGGCAAGATAAGAGAGCAGAAAATGTTACTTATCGAGTTTATAAGGATGAGGTAGCACAAAGTGAGCTCAGTATATTTGATACTGTTCACCGAGCGGTTGGTTGGCATCCATCAATTGCAGAATCGATCGGCTATCTCTACCAGCAAAGACAGGGAGTTAAAGCAGCGAGATCCGCTTACTTCCCACAATTGAGTGCTGGGATAGTTGCTGGTGAAGATACCGAATACAAGCGAGAAGGTGACGGACATGCAATTCAGTTAAACGTCACCCAAATGCTGTTTGACTTTGGGAAAGTTTCCAGCAATGTAAGACAGGCTAGAGCGGGCGTGCGACGATCCCAAGCTCAAATTTTAAAATCGATAGAAGAAGTAGCTAGACAAACTGCTAAAGCAACTATTGAGGTACAACGATATCAGGCTCTATTGCAGAGCTCTGATGAGCAGGTTGATGGGGTGTCTGCTATCGCAAATCTTGTAAAGATTCGAAAAGAAAAAGGTGCTAGCTCCAGATCTGATGTTCTCCAGGCCCAGTCGCGAATTGACGCAGCGCAAGCGTCCAGGCAACAAATTCAAGCTCTTTTACGTAGGTGGAGAAGTACACTGCAGAATTTAACGGGGCTAGATGAAAAGTTTAGTGTCTCCATGTCAGTACCAGATGATGTGACTCAGGCTTGTGACTTGGATTCTTTTGACCTATCTGCGGTACCTGAGGTGCTTATTGCTGAATCTTACAGGGCAGAAGCAATGGCGCGCCTGGATGAATCTAAAGCAAATGCATGGCCAACCTTCTCATTAGACGCCAACATTAACCAGTACCTTGATCAGGACTACGTTGATGCGAATGCTTTTGACACGAATGAAAGTGCAGTTTTCTTCAATGTGTCTATGCCGATTTATCAAGGAGGTAAAATTTCGGCCGGCAAAGAAGGCGCTGGTTTTGCACTCTTATCGGCAGATGCAGCGAAAGATTCAATACGGTTATTGACTATACAAAAGTATCAGGAATCCCAGGAAGAGGCTGCCGGGCTGATGCAAAGCCTCAAAGCTTTGAATTCCAGAGAAAGTGCGATTGCTGAAACTCGGGATTTGTATAAACAGCAATATGAAGTACTCGGTACCCGTACTTTACTTGACCTGCTCAATGCAGAGCAGGAATTACACCTGGCACGCATAGAAAAGAACAATACTATTTTTGATCTTCACCTCCTTAAGATTGATTGTCTGTATAGTCGCGGTGGATTACGTAGTGCATTCAGTCTTGATGGGCGGCAAATACAGGGTGTGGAGGTCCTTCCTTGAGTGAAAACAGTAGTAATGTTTTAAGACCTCTCGATGAAAGTGAAGGAATAAAGACTGACATTATGGATTTTGAGCCATGGTGTGAAGCAGTAACCTATGTGGCTCGCCACTATCGAGTGGAGTGTTCACCCGAAAGTATCCGAATTTCCGGACAATGGGATCAGAACTCTCCAGTGGATCACACACTAAGAAGAATGGCGCGTCAAGCTGGTTTGACGATAAAGTTTTGTACCCTAAAAGATACTGATATTAACCCATGGCGCTTACCACTCGTAGCTCAATTGCGTGGTGGCCAGATAGCGGTAATTGAAACCATTTCCAGTGACTTGAACGTTGGATTTATGCTGTGTGGTGACCAGGGGCTTAAAAGTACTTTACCTCTAGAGAAGATCAGCAAAGATATTGTTAGTCTGATAATCCTTAGGCCGAGGCAAACAACAAGAGATACCAGGATAGATGATTATATTAAAACAGATAATCAACATTGGCTTCGTAAAATAATACTTAGGGATATAAAACCCTATGGACATATCATGTTGGCTACCACGGTCGCCAACACTCTGGCTTTATCGGGCATTATTTTTTCCAAACAGGTGTACGACAGAGTAATTCCAGCGGAATCTATTCCCACTCTTTATGTTCTATTTAGTGGCGTTTTGGTTGCTATTATATTTGATTTTGTAATGCGTTCAATGAGAGTGAAGATTACAGATCTTCTTGGAAAGCGTGCGGACATCCGAATGTCTGATTTGGTTTTTGGGCATGCTGTAAGAATTCAAGCGCAGGCCCGTCCAAAATCTACTGGTACTTTTATTTCACAAATTCGTGAATTAGAAAAAGTGAGAGAAATATTCACATCCACTACAATTTTGGCAATTGCTGATTTACCATTTTTTCTGTTGTTTTTAATTGTAATGTGGTGGATTGCAGGGGTCTTAGCTTTGGTACCTCTACTGGCTGTTTTTCTTTTGCTTATTCCGGGTTTATTACTTCAGCCAAAATTAGCCAAGCTTTCACAGGAGTCGATAAAGGAATCCTCACTACGTAACGCCATATTGATAGAGACGATTCAGGGGGTAGAGGATATCAAATCACTACAGGCGGAGCAGTATTTTCAGGGGCAGTGGAACCACTTTAACACGATAACCGCAGATGCGAGCCTAAAGCTGAGGTCTCTTGTGGGGATGCTGCTTGCCTGGACTCATAATGTTCAATCATCAGTATTTGCGGTCATTGTACTGTTTGGTGCACCGATGGTTATGAGCGGCACTATGACTACAGGAGCATTGGTTGCAGCATCAATCCTGGGTTCAAGAATGATGGCTCCCATGGCAAATATCACAAAAGTTTTGAGCCGTTGGCAGCAGGCAAAATTTGCAATGCAAGGAATTGACAATCTAATGCAATTGCCGGTGGATAATCCTCAATTAGAAAAAAGAGTAAAGAAAACATCAATAACTGGGAATTTTCACTTCAAAAATGCAGTTTTTCAATATGGCGAGGAGGGGCAGGACCCTGCTCTTATCATACCCGAGTTAAAAATATATGCAGGAGAACGAGTTGCAATTCTTGGGAAAAATGGTTCAGGAAAATCTACATTTCTTCATGCAATGGCGGGTGCAATTGTAACTCAACGAGGACAGTTGCAACTGGATAATGTCAGTATTAAGCATATTGATCCTGCGGATGTCCGTAGGGATATTGGTCTTCTTAGGCAGGAAGCCACTTTATTTCATGGGACCATCCATGAAAACCTTACGTTGGGAGCTCCCAATGCAAATGATGAGGAAATTCTCTGGGCGCTTAATATGAGCGGTGCGAGCAACTTTGTTAATAAACTTCCCAAAGGTATAGGTTATTTAATACAAGAAGGTGGTTTTGGTTTATCCGGGGGGCAGAAGCAATCACTACTTTTATCAAGGATGCTGTTGCGACATCCCAATGTTCTCTTGCTAGATGAGCCTACAGCTGCACTTGATGAGTCAACAGAGAGAAAATTCATTCGGAATTTACAAGACTGGGCCGCTGAAAGGACTGTTGTTGTCGCGACACATAGAACCAATATCCTGACCTTTGCTCAGCGAATTATTGTTCTTAATAATGGTTATGTCGCCCTTGACGAGCCAAAAGAGAAGGCATTGGAAGTATTAACCCGGTCGCAAAGAAAGACATCAACTGAAGGAGAGAAAATCTCCTAACTATGTAAGAAATGAATGATATAGGTAATAGTTAACTGCAGTAGGAATAATTTTGGCTATTGATAAGCGGCGAGTTGCGTTGCTGGATATTGATCATCAGATTCATGAGCAACAGTACGGTGATGATGTAGATGAATCCTCCTTGATTCGATCGGGGACCGTGGTTTGGGTGTTCTTTTTGTTGATCATTGCCTTATTTATATGGTCATACTTGGCGCGAGTAGATGAGGTATCTTCTGGCAGCGGGAAGGTTGTGCCGACTTCACGAGCACAAATTATTCAATCCCTAGATGGTGGCATACTGGCACAGCTAAAAGTTTCTGAAGGGGATATTGTAGAGAAAGGGCAAGTTCTGGCCCAGCTAGACCCGACAAAAGTCCGCTCTAATATGGATGAAAGTTCAGCAAGGTATCGAGCTGCCTTGGCGAAGGTGGCTCGATTAAGTGCTGAAGTGAACCAGACGCCTCTACGCTTTCCTGAGGAGTTGGTGGGGTATGAAGAACTGCAAGCTAAGGAAAGAAAATTATTTGATATTCGGAAGCAGGGGTTGCTGGAGTCAGTGCGAGGATCAAAAGAGTCTTTGGAGCTGGTTAGGAGGGAACTGACCATGACCAGCAGCCTAGTAGATTCAGGTGCTGCTAGTAGTGTCGATGTTCTTAAATTGCGAAGGCAAAAAGCGGAGTTGGAAACGAAAATTCGTGAGCTTAACTCCCAATATATGGTGAGAGCTCGGGAGGAACTTGCGAAAGTAAGTGCTGAAGTGGAAGTTTTGGCTTCTGTACTGGAGGGGCGCTCAGATACGTTAGTCAGGCTTACTCATCGATCTCCAGTTCGAGGTATCGTAAAAGCTATTGAAATTACAACCATTGGAGGAGTTATTCCACCTAATGGAAAACTGATGGAAATAGTACCTCTGGATGACCAGTTACTTATTGAAGCAAAAATATCTCCAAGGGATATAGCGTTTATTCATCCTGGACAGCTTGCCAAAGTAAAAATTACCGCTTATGACTATGCGATTTATGGTGGCTTGTCTGGCGAGGTTACGATGATATCACCCGATACTATACAGGATGAGGTGGCACCAAATGAATTTTATTATAAGGTTTTTATTTTAACAACTTCTGATTCGCTGGAGAATGGTGTGGGTAAGAAGTTCTCAATAGTGCCAGGAATGATCGCTTCTGTAGATATTAAGACTGGGTCAAAAACGATTTTTGATTATCTGATGAAACCAATAAGTCGTGCCAAGGAGGCAATGCGAGAGCGGTAGCAGGTATGTTGATGAAGAAGTTAACAATACAGTTTATTTTTGTTTTCTGTATACAGTACACACTTTGTGCTTATGCCGATGAATCCAAGGTTGTATCGCTTACAGCATCTGTAACTGTAAATAATAAATTGGATCGCGATATTTCGGGATATATTCATCGTATTTCTGTTCCGGTGGAGGATGGTGTTCAGCAGAGGCTGCTCTCTGTTCGCTACAAGCACCCAGAAGTGCTGAAATATAAAAGGCATAAAAGGGGCGATACAAGATATGTTGAATTTAAATTTGATGTGCCTGCGCAATCATCAGTAACGAGATCAGTTATTTTTGAAATGGCGCTAAAAGAGTACAATTATAAAGATTTGCCAAAAGGTACAATCCCCTACCCGAAAGGGCGCTATATCAGGCCGCAGAAATATATAGAGTCAGAGTCCCCACCAGTTAAGTTACTTTCCCAGAAAATCCAGTCCAGTTCGAAAAGTGATGAAGAACGCTTATTGGCTGCATTTCAAGCGCCTCAAGATATAATTGAATATCGGGTACAGTCAACCAAAGGTGCATACTATGCAGTTATTCACAAGACCGGTGATTGTACAGAATACGCTGCTCTTTTTACGGCTTTGGCGAGGTCAATGGGTTATCCGGCTAGAGTTACCTCTGAATTTCTATTTGCCAGTAGAAATGAGTTTTCCCAACCTAATCACCATGCTGCAGAGGTCTATTTCAATGGTAGGTGGTTACCGGTAGATCCAAATTTAGCAATAGATAGCAAATTTGGATATGGATTTGGAAGTGGAAGAGTTAGTAAGATTACTTTAACCAGGGACTTTACTTGGGTCTGGTCTAATGTATGGCCTGAAAGGTTTCAGCCACATGAGGAGAGACCGAAAGTAACAATCAATTGGAAAGTTGAAATCATTCGAGGGTCTTGAGAATTGAATGGGGGAGAAAAGATTACTATCAGGCATAGCCAAACTGGAGGTGCAGTGCCATGTATAAGATCAAGTCGGCTTTCGGAACTCCAATTTTGGTCAAAGATTGGCCTGACTCGGAGAGGGTTAATGAGCAGTTAACGGATATTATCCTCGGTAAGGAATCATCTATTCCTGCTGCCAAACGTTCTAATATTGGAAGTTGGGACTCTAAAAAAGACTTACTCGAATGGCCATACAAAGAAGTAACTATTGTAAAGCAGCGTATAGTTTCAGTTACCCGGGAGATGACAATGAAGGTCACTCGGGGGAAATACAGCCCTGCTGCCCAGGATATGTACGCCCATGCCTGGGCAAATGTTTCACGTGCAGATAGCTATCGAAAAATACATAATCATGAATCTTGCACATGGTCGGGTGTTTATTATGTGCGCTCTGTGTTATCTCAGGAGAAAAGTAAGAGTAGCGGCATTATAGAATTTCTTGATCCGAGAATGCTATGTATAACTACTGAGTTACCTAATAGCAATTTTGGCGGTAGAGTCAGGGTAATGCCGAGAGCTGGGAGAATGGTATTGTTCCCTAATTGGTTATTACATTATGTAAACCCTGTAGAAGATAACTCACTAAGAATTTGCATTGCCTTTAATGTAAAACTGGAAACCAGTACATTAAAGCGGCGTAGCGCAAGTATGCTTTCCCTAGGAGATGTAATGTTCTCTGAAGATCAGGTGATGGATCAGGGATAAATTCGTGCCTATTTCGCCATAGAGGCTTCATCTGATATTTTTAATGATGTTTTTTGTAAGAGGGCAGGAATTTTACCGAAATCCGAGTCTCTTCTTGAGCCCTTAACCAGGATAAGATCAAAGTTTTGACAGAATCCTGTAATATGATCCACTAATGCAGGAGCGTCGGAAAAGTGCGGGCCCAAAATATCTGGTGGTAGACATTCTCGTAGATATAGCATGTCTTCCCCGTGGGTAATAACCCAATCTACTTTACTTTGTAGTAATGGCTTAGCCAGGCTGGCATGTATTTCCTTGGATTTTTCACCGAGGTGTACGATTCTTCCCAGAACGGCAACCTTTCTACCCCCTTGTTTTACCATACTTTGCGAAAATACAGAGAAGGCATTTAACATAGAGCTTACAGTGGCGTTCCAGCTGTCATCAATTAACGTGATAGACTGGCCCCGTATATTCAAGCTTAATCGTTGTAAATGACTTTCATCAAGGTGAAGCTCTTGTAATCGCATAGCGGCTTCATCGAGATCTCTGCCAAGGGCATAAGCGACACTGATTGCGGCTAAGGCATTATGTAACATTCCAATGCTGGGTATGGGCACTCGCAATTCAAGTTCCCTGCTTGGTAATTGTAATCTTACCCAACTACCTAATTCGTCCGCTCGAGTATTTATTATCCGGATTTCGGCATTAGCGCTTTCGCCAAAAATAATTACTCTTCGTGCATGTTTCTTGGCTTTGTTTAGTACATAGTCAAAACACTGAAGGTGTTCACCGACGATGGCGATTGCGGATCCCACCAAACCATCATATATCCTTGACTTCCACCTAGCAGTGTCCTCCACATTTTTTACTTTCCGATCCGTTTGGGAAATACCGATTTCAGTGATCAGTGATATGGTGGGTTTAATACGATGAGTGATAGGGCCCCGTTTCATCCACAGTGCACTTTGTGCAACTTCTATAACCGCTGCCTCGTGATCCTTACTCAGGCTAGCCAGCATAGAAGGTGCCCCTACGCGCGAATTATAGTTTCCCAGACTGGTCAATACTTGGTCCCTTGGTCCCAGCATTTGTCCAATCATTTTTAACGTGGTGGATTTTCCGGCGGTGCCTGTAAGTGCAATTACCTCTCCGTCAAATCGATCTCTTGCTGCGAGACCCAGCTCAATAATAGCTTTGATCGGGTCATCCACTTTCAGAATCGGGAGCTCTTTTGGTAATCCTTCGATTGGTCGTGCGACTATGGCTCCTGCAATACGGTGAGCAAAACTAGGTAACTTTTGATGGAAATCCCAAAATTTTGCGGACGTTTTTGAGCTTTGCTCGTGATACATACGATCGAGATTGGTATGGGCAACAAATAAGATTGGATCCAGGGAATCTTCGATAAACGCACTACCGGAAATAACACTACGTACAAACCATCCCTCGGGTGGGGTCACTAGCCATGTACCACCGGCAATTGCAGTAATTTGCTTCGCATTCCAAGTCTGTCCTGGTGGGTGATCGTAGATTATGGATGGGAATTCTGATCGATACTGTGGGATTTTCCGTTTGCGGTTTTCCCCGTTCCTGGAAAAATTTATTTTTGAGATCATACCAGCAATAGGTACTGGTTTGATCTTAGTGCTATTGGAAACAAGACCGATATGAAGTTGAAGATCCACATCAGTGATGTCTCTACTGGCTGGTGGCCTTAAGCCGTATAGATCACGGTAGATAGTACCGGGCTTCCAGCGACTTGTAGGCAATTGCCAGTCACATGGATCATGGTCCATGGATTTGCCCCAGTAGGGCATTGTGGTTTTCACCATTGGAACTGCACGACAATCCAGGCGAAAGTCCTCCTGGATTTCATTGTCTGTTCTCCAGAAGGATTCCACCCACAGTATCTGCCGGGATTTGACCTCTCTTGGGTAGAAACGCACTCCTAACAATTCCAACGGGCCTATTTTAATTGAAGTGGTTTGTGCATCCACGGGAACAGCTTTTACCTGCCAGCGCGGATTGAGAGATGGTTGCTGCTGGAGCGCAGTGATTTGGTAGAGAGTCTTTGGGAAGCTCGGAAGATTAACATGATCGCGCCTGGGGGGCGTGAGTCTTAGGATTGCGGTGCCTTCCTCGCATAAGCTCAGTTTGGTACCAAGCGGTAAGCACTGGTTGGAAAACTGTCGGCTAAGATTCACCGCTTCTTCCCTCGACAATTGCGTACTAAAACCAAAGCCAACTCCTACCGGGACAAAGGTAATCTGCTCGACTCCATGTGTACTGAGTTGCAGACGAAAGATGCCGCTATCCGCGAGGCTGTTACGAACGGCATCAAATAGTAAGTCTCCCGCGTCGTGGATAATAGGGCGGTTGCGATAAACCTCGATACCCTGCAAATTATGAGCACTGGTTCCGAGTATGGCGTCTGCCCCGGCATCAATAATGGCATGGCCCACATCAATTTGTTCTTTACTGGGATAGGTTTCGCGATTTGCTCCCCAGTGTACAGCCACAATTACTACTTGGGCTTGTGTGCGAGCGGCTGAAATCCGGGGGCCTAAAGTCTCTCTCCAGAGCTCGGGCAAGGATAATGGCAAGTATGCGCAACCGGCAGAGGTTGGCCCAGCGGCAAAACGGGGCTGAGTCGCATCTATCGAAAATAGGGCCACATTAAGGGCGCCGGCAGGCCTAAATACCGGCTGTAGAGCTTCATCCAGGTTTTCGCCGGAACCTGTATGGCCTATGCCGGTGATGTCCAGCCAGTGTTCCTGTTCCAAAAGAGCCTCGGGACCATAATCTCCACTGTGATTATTAGCAGTGGTTACGATATCAACTCCAGCAGCAATAAGCACTGACAACATTTCCGGCCTTGCGCGATAGTAGTAGGAAGAACTCTCGCCCTTGGAGATTCCCTGTTCTCCTTGGGTGGAGACAACGCACTCCAGATTTACTGCACTGATATCAGCGTTCTTAAGTGCGGGAATTTTCCCGAGAACCTCATCGACTCCCAATTGTGCAGTGCGATAGTGTTGGCGTCGGCCTAGATTTACATCTCCGCCCCAGGCGAGTACTGGTAGGTTCTCTATTTCTAATTGTGTTGTTTTTTCTTCATTGACATTGTCTACTGTTTCAGCCGGTTGATTGATAGGCTGCTCAGAAGCATTTTGGGCGATAAGGAATTTGCGGTATGCAACGAATCCAGATAAATAGTGTTCAACATCATCAATTCTTATCCTGAAAGCGTGATGTCGGATGAAGAAGCTACCCAGGATTTTTTCTGGGTTCTTGAAGAACATGGCAAATTCAGGCCAGAAATGACCGTTGAGTAAGTAAGCCGCTCGTTTATGTAACGCTCGGTAAAAGTGCTCCAGGTCAACCTGGTCCAGTAAGTACTGGAATTCACTCTGTTGCCCCAGCCGCACAATCATTTTTTCGGCGGCCATCATTAACTCAAGAAGGGTTGGAAAGGTCGTAATCCGGTTTTCGACAAAATCCAGGTAGTTGGTAAAGTTACGGATGCCAAACTGGTAGTACTTCTCTTTTGGCCTATAAATGGTAAGTTCATTGACACAGTAGCTCAGCCAGTGATCATGGGCTCTCCAATGGCCGGATACGATAAAGTAGTCAAATGCTTTTTCCACTACAGCCAGCCAGCGCTCGTCCTTGCTCCAGTCATATAGGCGCATTAAACCAAACGCGGCTTCCCCGTCGTAGTAGATAACCCGATGCTGGTCCTTTATTTTGAGACTGGGATATTCAAGAACATGACAAAATTGGCCATTTTCGGGGTTTTGCATAAATGCAATACCCACCGCGAGTTGTTCCATGAGCTCAGCATATTCTTGGGTTTGTACCACCTCTGAGTATTTTACGAGGGACAGTAGGCTTACTGCATTGCCACCAAGCTTGATTTCGTTATTCGGCTCAACCAGGAATGCACCCACCTGCCCGTCACTGAGCGCTATTGGTTTAATTAATTTATCGGTGAGTAATTTGAGTGAACGTTGAATGGCTGCTATCAGGGATGGCTCTTTGGTGACCTCCCAAGCCTCGATCATTGCATAAGTACTGCTCGCGTGGCGCAGGTTATTGTAGGTGTTGATCTCCCTGTCGAAGCAGGCATGCCATCCATAATGGAAAAGCCCATTGGGTTTTACCTGGTCGGCCAGGTAATGACTGCCGCTTCTAATAAGCTTTGTTACCTGCTCGTCGCCCAGTTTGTCGATAATCCGTCGCCCGGCATTTAATCCCGCTTCGTATAAGTACACAGGTTCCCGATCTTTTTCGCAGAACAGCCCTTCAGTAGAGAGAAGCACGACACTGCGCTCTTCAGATAGATTCAGGTCGCCCTGCTGAGGAAAACGTTTTTTATAGTAGGAGAGGAAATTCTTTTCGTTGAGGAATGCGTGGTCGATTTTGTTGCCGCCATAGAGCATGGCGTTTCCATTGAGTTCCTGTTCGAGGAAAGCAATTTTGCAATTGACATCCAGTGCGAGACCGTAGCGGAAGTAGGAGCGCTTGGTGTCCTGTAGAAGTTCATGCAAACCGGCCAGAGTCATCGTACTCCTGCGGGTCACCCAATCTATTCGCAGCCAGCAGGGCTCCATTTTTGACTGTTGTGCAGCCCTACGGGTATTTTGAGCGAGCTCCTGCCAAGCACTTGGAAAATCTTTTGCATGAGAATGTCGTACTTCAGCACGATGCTTGGCATCACTAATTGAAAAAAAAAGCGTATAGGGTGGACTGACCTCACGCAGTGCCCGCTCTACCAAGGGGCGCGCCTGCATCAGCATGCTGGATAGGGACATGTCGCTATTGTTCTCTCTGGATTCCGAGTTGGCAGAAATTACGGTTTTTATTTCTGTGATAACTACGGGAGGACTTTCCTGCTGGAGTATAGACTTACGTACAGATCCTGCCGGTAATGGGAGAAATATCGAATGATAAGTTGTTCCCAGATAAATTTTTTATGAACAAAGAAAATTGGGTTTTCAAAACTAATTAACTTGGATAGTATTGGGGATACCGCGCTGAAGAATGGAAGGCACGCAAAGTGCCGAAGGTTCTCATAATTAACCCTCAGGCTATTTAGGAGGGTTAATATCCAGGTTGAATGATTTTGCAGGTTATACGCTTGCCAATCCCTAAAACCCGAAAGGCGATCCTTTCGGGTTTTTTGTCAGAAAATTATTAACCGACTAATAAGATATTGGCCCTCGCGGTTGATTACCCTGTCGACTTTAAAGGCGATACATGGGCATTAGGCCTGTGAGAAAGGCTGTTTTCCCTGATTTTTGCTTAGGTCTTGCTGTTTGGCGCGGAGTTCAAAGAGCCTGAAAGGGCTATTTGAGAACAAGGAAGAAATTGATGTGGAGTATTAGGTAATGCGTTGGAATTGGTGGCAGAACCTCAGGAGTTTTCCTCCTCTGGTCTGGATAATATTAATAGGCAGTTTTTTTAGCCGTGGCACTTACTTTATGGTTTGGCCTTTTCTGGCCATTCTTCTCTTTAATAAGTTTGAGTTGGGGGCAGCGGAAATAGGTTTAATTCTCAGTGCTTCAGCAGTTGGTGCGGCTTTGCTGGGCTTTTATGTGGGTGCACTATCTGACCGTTATGGGCGTAGAAATATTCTGTTACTGGGTTCTGCAATTAACTTATGTTCTTTTGCCCTGTTGGCAGTAACCCAGACATTACCGGGATTTATTCTGGCAATGACCCTTTGTTCAATCGGTCGTGCTGTTTGGGAGCCGCCAGCAAGCGCCTTGATTGGTGACTTAATGGATAACCAGGCAAGTCGTGAGTTGGCCCTGCAGCTGCGTTATTTCCTTATTAATGCGGGAGCCGCATTAGGGCCTATTGTTGGTGTATGGGCGGGGCTCAGTGCGCAGCAGTCCACCTTTGGCTTAACTTCTCTCAGTTATTTGCTCCTGGCACTGGCGTTTATTTGGGGATTTGCAAAAACAGAGACGGGACAGCTCGCAAAGAGCAATGGTGATGGCTCTGTCGATTTAGGCAGTACCCTGTCGATATTGCGCAGGGATCAGGTGTTTATGGTTGTGATTGTTGCCAATATCCTCACGATGTTTATCTATGCCCATATGGATTCCAGTCTGGTGCAATATCTGACACGGGCAGAGGCTCCGCGATTGGTTGAGCTGATATCCAGCATGATTTTTGTGAACGCAATGACCATCGTATTATTGCAGTTTCCACTTATGCAGTTGATGCGCAAGCTGGATATTAATGGGCGAATTATGATCGGGCTGGTGATATTAGCCGCGGCACAAATGTGGTTTGCCCTCAATCCGGTGCACTGGTTTTGGGGCTGGATGGGGGCGACCTTTGTCCTCAGTTTGGCTGAAGCGATTCTCTTTCCAACCATGAGTGTACAGATAGACCGGTTGGCGCCTGAGCATTTACGCGGTACCTATTTTGGGGCCTCTTCCTTTTACGCTCTCGGTTGGGCCTTGGCCCCACTGGCTGGAGGGGTGGTTTTAGAGTGGTGGGGTGGACCGACGCTTTATTGGATGTTGCTCGCGCTTTGCGGTGTAGTATTCGTGCTTTATCGCACAACAGCCTACCTCTCCCGCCCACACTGGCCGGAACGGGAAGAGCCGACAATCTCTTCAGGTGAAAGTGCCAAAGCCACTGGATAGTAAAAGGCACCCTAAATAAAACGTTTTTCGGATATATAAATAGAAAGGTATCTGTGAGGCATAAAAAACGGGAAATCCAATAATAAGCAGATGGAGTTTCCCGTTCTGATTTGATAGAGAAATTCCCCGACAAGAATATTGCCGGGGAATTTTTTAGATCTCTGCTGCGAGGCGTGAGCCCTGGTCAATAGCGCGTTTGGCATCGAGTTCTGCGGCTTCGTCGGCCCCACCGATCAGGTGGGTCTTCACACCGCGCTCCTGTAACGCTTCATAGAGTTTGCGAGCGGGTTCCTGGCCGGCGCAGATAATAATGTTATCCACTTCCAGCAGTCGCTCTTCTTCACCTATGCGAACATGCAGTCCTTTATCGTCAATTTTGTCGTAAAGAGCACCGGCAATCATCTCTACCTTGCGGTGTTGCAGGCTGCCACGGTGAATCCAGCCAGTGGTTTTACCTAGACCTGCACCTACTTTGGTAGTTTTGCGCTGGAGCAGGTAGACCTGGCGAGGGGTGCTTACTGCTTCGCGGGGTTTCAGGCCAGAGCGCTGTTCCAGCTCAATATCCACACCCCATTCACTAAAGAACTCTTCTTTATCGCTGGCAACTACTTCCTCTTCAGTGGAGTGGGGCCCGTCGTGAGTCAGGTATTCCGCCACGTCGAAACCGATACCACCCGCGCCAATAATGGCCACTTTTTCGCCGACTGGTTTTTTGTGCTTCAGTACATCCAAATATCCCAGCACCTTGTCGCTCTCAATACCTGGGATCGGTGGAGTGCGTGGTTCGATGCCGGTGGCGATAATCACTTCATCAAAAGACTGCAGGTCTTCTTCGGTAGCGATAGTATTGAGCTTGACCTCAACGCCAGTCACTTCCAAGCGGCGTTTGAAGTAGCGCAGGGTCTCCTGGAATTCTGCCTTGCCGGGAATCTGCTTGGCGATATTAAACTGGCCACCGACTTTGTCGCTGCCTTCAAACAGGGTTACCTGGTGTCCGCGCTCGGCGGCAACAGTGGAGGCAGCCAAACCGGCGGGGCCGGCACCGATAACAGCAACTTTTTTCACGTTTTCGGCAGGCAGGTAGTTCAGCTCAGTCTCATGACAAGCGCGTGGGTTGACCAGGCAGGAGGTGAGCTTCAGCTGGAAGGTGTGATCCAGGCAGGCCTGGTTACAGCCAATGCAGGTGTTGATTTCATCGGCGCGGCCCTCTGCGGCCTTGTTGACGAAATCGGAATCTGCCAGGAATGGGCGCGCCATGGAGATCATATCGGCCTGTCCGGAGGCCAGAACTTCTTCGGCCACTTCCGGTACATTGATACGGTTACTGGCAACTACCGGGATAGATAGGTGCTGTTTCACCTTGGCAGTAATATCGGTAAATGCGGCGCGGGGTACATTGGTGGCGATAGTGGGAACACGCGCTTCGTGCCAGCCGATACCGGTATTGATAATCGTGGCGCCGGCTTTTTCGATAGCCTGGCCCAGGGCCACTACTTCGTCGAAGTCACTGCCGTCTTCCACCAGGTCCAGCATGGACAGGCGGTAGATAATAATAAAGTCTTCGCCAACAGCCTCGCGCACACGGCGAACCACTTCGATCGGCAGGCGGATACGGTTCTCGAAGCTGCCGCCCCACTCATCGGTACGCTTGTTGGTGCGCTTTACGATGAACTGGTTAATGAAGTAACCCTCGGAGCCCATGATCTCCACGCCGTCGTAGCCGGCTTCGCGGGCCAGGGTGGCGCAGCGTACGTAATCGTCGATCTGGCCTTCAATTTCCTCACTGGTCAGCTCGCGCGGAGTGAAAGGGTTGATCGGAGCCTGGATGGGGGAGGGAGCAATCAGGTTTTCGTTGTAAGCGTAGCGGCCTGTATGCAGGATCTGCATACAGATTTTGCCGCCTTCGGCGTGAACGGCCTCGGTCACTTCCCGGTGCTGTTGCGCCTCTTCCGGGGTGTTCATTTTAGAGGCACCCTTAAATACGCCACTCTCTTCGTTGGGCGCGATACCCCCCGTTACAATCAGGCCAACGCCACCGCGGGCGCGCTCAGCGTAGAATGCCGCCAAACGGGTAAAGCCACCGGGGTGTTCTTCCAGGTTGGTGTGCATGGAGCCCATCAGCACCCGGTTTTTTAGGGTGGTGAAGCCCAGGTCCAGGGGGGCAAGCATATTAGGGTAGGCTTGGGACATGGCAAAATTCTCTTCTTGTAACCTTTGGGGTTCATGTATATATGCAAAAAAGTGCATATCGTTGCCCAGCAGGATAACAAGAGCCTTTGACGTGAAACAGTGACCTTTCCGGTCGAATTCAGTGATCAATTCCTGACGTTTTATTAAACTATTTGCGTCCCATTCTCATTTGGCGGAGATGTCTGTTTTTAAAGGGATTTTCATCTGTTTATTTACACAGCCAAAACCGCGAGAAGCTGCTCTCGCAGCCAGCGATTGGCGGGATCTTCGTGTAGATTTTTGTGCCACAACAGGTGCCAGTCCATCAGGGGTATTTGGAATGGCAGCTCGAATAGACGGGCAGAATATTGACTGGCCAGACTCGCCGGTACTGTTAGAGCCAAGTCGGTACGTAACACTACCAAAGGCGCCACTCGGTAGTGCTGTACTCGAAGTTTGATATTGCGTCGCCGCCCCAGTTTGTTCAGAGCTATATCTGCCAACCCAGGACCCGTGCGCCTACTGGAGACATGGATATGTTCCAGCTGTAGATATTGATCCAGTGTCAGGCTTGACTCCCCGGCCAAGGGGTGCCCATTGCGCAACATACAGAGATAGCGGTCTTGGTGCAGGCGCTGTTGCTGCAGCTGGGGTGCTGTTGCCAGAGGAATATCCAGGGCGAAATCCAACGTATTGGCGGCCAGTTCTTTTGCCAGCTGATCCCTGGGTACGTGGAATGACTCTACTGTTACACCCGGCGCCTCTTTTTCCAGGCGTTCCAAGAGGGGCGGTAGCAACAGGGTTTCTGCCATATCGTTCATAGACAGTCGCAATGTTTTGCGTGCCAGGGCGGGGTTGAACTGGCGGTGTTCATTCAGGCTGGTACCAAGCAGGGAAAGGGCCTGCTGCACCCTGGGCATAATGGATTCCGTAAGGGGGGTGGGAGTCATGCCGGATGGGCCGCGAATAAATAGTGGGTCGTCCAGGGTACGGCGCAGTCGTGCCAAAGCATTACTCACCGCAGGTTGGGTGATATGCAACTGTTCAGCCGCACGGGTGAGGTTGCCCGCGCTATAAATGGCCTCCAGAACCAGGAACAGGTTCATATCCATTTTTTGCAGCTGCATAAGTGCCCCATTCATAACCATTGTGAATGATCACATATTCGCATAATAAACTTTGATGATTCAAACGAGAGGGCTAGGGTTGGAGCTCCATAAAAAGAGGAACTCGCTGTGGCCGAATCAATTGTGGTGCGCCATGGACAGGCGTCCTTCGGCGCCGATGATTACGACAATCTCTCCGATGTTGGCTGGCAGCAATCCCGCTGGCTGGGAGAATACTGGCGGAAGACTGGCCAGAAATTTGACCGGATTTTATGTGGCAGCCTGCGCCGCCACCGGCAGACCACCGTGGGCATTTGCGAAGGTCTTGGCATCGATTTAGACAGCCACTTGACGGTAGTTTCCCAGTTGGATGAATTTAATTTCCATGAGGTGGCGCGTCTTTACAGTGAAAAAAATTCCGCAGCTACCCCCGGCCCCAAAGCACCCCGTGCCGATTTTTACCGTTTTTTGATGCAGGGCATGCTCGCCTGGTCCGCAGGGGAAATTGCTCCTGCAGAGAGTTGGCAGGCATTCGAAAATCGCATTCGTGAAGTTTTGAATTTCATCAGCGATACCCCCAAAGGCAGTAAAACCCTGGTAGTCAGTTCCGGTGGGGCTATTGCCATGATGGTGCGGCAGGTATTGGGAGGTCCTCCCGAGTCGGTGATCAAACTCAACATGCAGATACAGAATACCGGCACTACCCGTTTTTTCTCTAGCGCAGGGCAGGGCCTTAGCTTGAACAGTTTTAACCACGTGCCTCATTTGGAGAGAGAGGAGCGCCACACTTCCGTGACTTACAGCTGAATTAAAACCTACAACGCAATTAAAGGTGAGAAGACATGGAGTTTGAATATTCAGAAAAGGTAAAGGGCCTGTTGGAGCGGCTCAAGAGCTTTATGCAGGAATATGTATATCCTGCTGAGAGTACTTATATTCAGCAGTTACAGGATGATCCCTGGGGCGAGCCCCCTATTATGGAGGTTTTAAAAGAAAAGGCCCGGGAGGCTGAGCTGTGGAATTTATTCTTACCCGACTCCCGCTATGGTGCCGGCCTTACCAACTTGGAATATGCGCCTTTGGCGGAAGAGATGGGGAAGGTCTTATTTGCCTCAGAAGTTTTTAATTGCAGCGCCCCGGATACCGGGAATATGGAAGTACTGACCCAGTACGGATCGGAAGCGCAACGGGAAACCTGGCTGAGGCCATTGCTGGAAGGCAATATTCGCTCGGCATTCGCCATGACCGAACCCAGGGTAGCCTCTTCCGACGCCACGAACATTGAAACTTC
Source organism: Microbulbifer variabilis ATCC 700307 (assembly GCF_000380565.1). Taxonomy (GTDB): domain Bacteria; phylum Pseudomonadota; class Gammaproteobacteria; order Pseudomonadales; family Cellvibrionaceae; genus Microbulbifer; species Microbulbifer variabilis. The sequence goes on along the minus strand of NZ_AQYJ01000018.1, from coordinate 56,943 downwards.
CATCGTGCGCGATGGCGATGAATATGTGATTAATGGTCATAAATTTTATATTAGTGGCCTGATGAATAAGCGCTGTAAGGTCATGATTGTTATGGGCAAGACCGATCCCGCTAATCCGGATCGGCACCGCCAGCAATCTCAAATCCTGGTTCCCACCGATACCCCTGGGGTAAAAATAATTCGGCCCATGCGGGTATTTGGTTACGATGATGCCCCGGAAGGTCATGCGGAGGTGATCTTTGATAATGTGCGGGTGCCCGCGTCTAACCTGATTCGCGGAGAAGGGCGTGGTTTTGAAATAGCTCAGGGACGTTTGGGGCCGGGCAGAATTCACCATTGCATGCGCCTGATTGGCCAGGCCCAGCGCGCCCTGGAAATGATGGCAAGCCGCGCGGAAAAACGTATTGTGTTTGGTCGCCCCATGAGCAAACAGGGGTCTGTGCGGGAGGATATTGCCAAGTCTGCCTGTGAAATTGAGCAGGCGCGTCTGCTAACTTTAAAAGCTGCAGCGCAAATGGATCGGCTTGGCAATAAAGCGGCCAAAGACCTGATCGCCATGATTAAAATTGTTGCACCGCAAATGGCCTGCAAGGTGATTGACCGCGCTATCCAGATTCACGGTGCGGCAGGGTTGAGCCAGGACTATAGCTTGGCCCACCATTATGCTTACGCGCGCACTATCCGTTTAGCCGATGGACCGGACCAAGTGCATATGATGCAGTTGGGACGCAACCTGGCTGCGCGTTATGCCATAGAGACTGCACAGGGAGAGGAGCATGTCTGAAACAGTAAAGGAATCCCGTAGTTCGGTGGAAGCTTTGCCACTGGAAAAGTTGCGCGAATACCTCAGCGCAAATGTTGAAGGTTTTTCCGGGCCACTGAAAGTGAGTAAATTCTCTGGGGGTCAATCCAATCCCACCTTTAAGCTGGAAACCCCTTCAAATACCTATGTATTGCGCCGGCAGCCCCCGGGAAAACTATTGAAATCCGCTCATGCTGTGGATCGTGAATACCGTGTTATGTCTGCTTTGGCTGATACTGATGTACCGGTACCCAAGGTTTTTCATTTATGTGAAGACCGGGATTTGATCGGTTCCATGTTTTACCTGATGGAATACTGTGAGGGGCGGATCTTCTGGAATGCTTCAATTCCCGAAGTGGACGCCCCTGCGCGCAGTGCGATGTACGATGAAATGAATCGAGTACTCGCTGCTTTACATAGTCTCGACATCGACTCTTTGGGGTTATCTGATTACGGCCGCCCAGGAAATTATTTTCAGCGGCAGCTGGAGCGTTGGACGGGGCAATATCGGGCTTCCGAGACACAGTCTATTGCGGCGATGGAAGAGTTGATCGAATGGCTTGGCAGTGCGCTACCGGAAGACGATGGTCGGGTAGCTCTGGTACACGGTGATTACCGCCTCGACAATATGATTTTCCATCCTAAAGAACCCAAAGTTATCGCGCTGCTGGACTGGGAGCTTTCTACTTTGGGCCACCCGTTTGCGGATCTTGCCTATCAGTGCATGCAAATGCGTATGCCTGCTGGGGGCGACAAGATGTCCGGGTTATTGGGGATGGATATTGCTTCGCTGGGTATTCCCTCGGAGCAGGCTTATGTGGCCAAGTATTGTGAGCGTATGGGGATTGAGGGCATTGATCACTGGCCTTTTTATTTAGCGTTTAGTTTTTTCCGCCTGGCGGCGATAGTCCAGGGAGTAGCCAAGCGCGCACAGGATGGAAACGCCTCAAATCGCAATGCGGCGAGCCTTGGCGCGCTGGTGGCGCCACTGGCACAAACGGCAATGAGCATCGCCAGCGAGGCGAGTTAGTTAGAAGGTCATCTCGATACAATTTATTTCGCTTTTGGGAAAATGATAAGGATAAAAAATGGCAAAGAGTCTTTTTGATCTCACCGGAAAAATTGCTCTGGTAACCGGTGCGAGCCGAGGCATTGGTGAGGCAATTGCAAAACTGCTGGCAGAGCAGGGCGCCCATGTATTGGTATCCAGCCGGAAAATCGAAGGCTGCCAAGCCGTTGCTGATGCGATTGTCGATGCCGGTGGTAAAGCAGAAGCGATGCCCTGCCATATAGGCAATATGGAAGACATCCAGAAAGTATTTTCCGATGTTCGCGAGCGCTTCGGGCGGCTGGATATCCTGGTCAACAATGCGGCTACCAACCCCTACTTTGGTCATATCCTCGATACCGATCTTGCGGCATTTGAAAAAACGGTTGAAGTGAATATTCGCGGCTATTTCTTTATGTCTGTGGAGGCGGGCAAGTTGATGCGCGAACAAGGTGGTGGTGTGATTGTGAATACTGCCTCCGTGAATGCCCTGCAGCCTGGCGTGGGCCAGGGGATCTACTCCATCACCAAGGCGGCAGTAGTCAATATGACCAAAGCCTTTGCCAAGGAATGTGCCCAGTTCAATATCCGTGTTAATGCCCTATTGCCTGGGCTGACCAAAACCAAGTTTGCCGGGGCGCTTTTTACTCACGAGGATATTTATAAAACTGCAATCGGCCATATCCCCATGCATCGTCACGCTGAGCCTGAGGAGATGGCGGGCACTGTGCTCTACTTAGTTTCTGATGCGTCCAGTTACACCACGGGGGAATGTGTAGTGGTGGATGGCGGAATGACTTCCTGTGGGGGAATTTAACATGCAAGATCCAATATTGGATTTCGGCAACCAGGTTGCCCTAATTACTGGCGCCGCCAGTGGTTTTGGCAAGCTGCTGGCTAAAGAATTGGGATCTCGTGGAGCGCGCCTGGTGCTTGGAGATATCAATGAAGAGGGCCTGATGCAACTCGCCGATGACCTGGGTAGTGATGGTATCCAGGTGCGCGCTCAACGCTGTGATGTTTCCTCTGAAGCGGATTGTGTTGCTCTCGTGCAACTGGCTGAGTCCGAATTCGGTGGCCTGGATATGGCGGTAAATAATGCCGGTATCGCTCCGCCGATGATGTCTCTGAAGCAGACTGACGAAGCGATGATGGACCACCAGTACAATGTAAACCTGAAGGGCGTATTTTTCGGACTCAAGCACCAGCTGCCATTAATGAAAGATCGTGGCGGTGTAGTGCTCAATGTATCCTCTATGGCTGGACTGGGTGGCGCACCCAAAATTGCCTCATATGCAGCCGCCAAGCATGGGGTTATCGGGCTGACCAAAACTGCGGCGATGGAAAATGCCAAATATGGCATTCGGGTCAATGCCATTTGCCCATTCTATTGCCTGACGCCTATGGTGACCTCTGTGGAGGCCCCTGGGGCCAGCCCGGAAGAGGTACAGGCTTTTCTCGCCGAGGGTTGTCCGATGAAGCGTCTTGGCGAGCCTGAAGAAGTGGTAGCGGCTATGTTGATGCTACTCTCTCCGAAGATGACTTATGTTACGGGCCAGGCACTAGCGGTGGATGGCGGTTTATCGGCATACTAGCTCCTTTGTGCTAGTAATATCGAGGGCAGCCGCAATCTCATTGCAGCTGCCCCGATTTGTTAATCCCGCTAAAACACAGAAGAAGGAACCTTCTATGCCTACCCTAATTCCGCCAGAGAGAATTGGTGAGTTTATCGGACTGGAAATTGAACCCACTCACTGGTTGGAGATAGATCAGCAGCGCGTTAATAATTTTGCTGAATGTACTCTGGATCGGCAATTTATTCATGTTGACCCTGAAGCTGCAATGCAGACACCATTTGGGGGGACTATCGCTCATGGATTCCTTACTCTGTCACTGCTATCGCATTTTATAGAGAAGCTCGATATTCAGATTGAGGGAATGCATATGGTAGTAAACTATGGACTGGAAAAGGTTCGATTTATTCGGCCAGTTAAAGTCGGTAGCCGAGTCGCTGTAAGGGCAAAAATCTGTGATATCAATGAGAAAAAGCAGGGCCAGTTTTTGATCAGGTTACAGGCAACTATGGATATCGAAGGAGAGGTCAGGCCGGCATTCGTGGCGGAGTGTTTGTTTCTACAGCTGACCAAATAACAAATGGTAGGGGCTCAGCTTTATTAAAGGTCTTTAGCCCAGGGGAAGACCTTTCTTTCTTTGTTGGAATAAATAACTTCTATTTGTTTTTTTGTATCAAAATCACCTATATGAAGCTCATGTTCTACCGCGTCAGCTTCGTGTTTCCAGCGCAGCTCATAAGGGCCGGCTTCACTGATATTAAAAGAAAAACGGCCATTTCGATCACTCCGGGCAGTTGCAATGCGATCCCAACTTTGCATCGACATTACCGGTTCATTCAAACGAAGTAGATATAGATCCAGCCCTGCTTTGGGTGAGCGTGTCCGCTCTGTTAGGACCCTGCCTTCCAATACTTTATTGACAGCAGTCATTATTTATAGAGATGCCAGGGATTGGCGCACAATATTCAAGTGGGAAACGGGAATCCCTTTCTTATAGTAGGCACCGGTAAAGTTGACCTGCTGTACTTGAATAAAATTTGATATCAACGGGCTCCCCCAGTAAGGATTTCTTCCCCACCAGCCATAACGTCCAGCGCTTCTCGGATTTCTCTGAAAAAAATTGTGGGCCTGGAGGACGTTGTCATACAGAAGGTGGAAAGTCCTACTATCAAAAATGCTGTGTGCATCAAAGACCACCAAGTGATTTAGAGTGACCCCAACACGACCGAGCATATTGGCAAGCTTAATTGCGGAGGTACCTCCGCGGCTATAGCCAAATAGCATCAGGCTTTTTTTCTGCCTAGCCTCTTGGACAAGATACTTTCGAGCCCGGCGCTTCTCGCCTGGGCCAAACATGCTTCCACCCATTTCATTGATCAGGGCGCTGAGTGCTCGGTTGTCTCCCGCACTTGGGCCACCGGCACCGTAGATACCAGCCACGGCTAGGCTATTTTTTAATACTGGATTTTTGCCTGGTTTTTCGGTGGGGAGTTTTTCGTCAATCAAGGTCATTTCAGTAAAGCCAAACTGCACTTGAAAGGTTTGCCTTAATTACGACTTCCATCTGTAGAGTCGATTGGTAAACCGATACCCGGATTTCAAATAGGAGCTGCGGTAATACACAAAACTGACTGTCGCTAGTGCAGGATGCGACAGCGCTTTTGTGCGAATTTGCGCAGCTCACGAGGTAAGGGTTGTTCTGCTGTGGTCCTCTGTTGTAATCGCCACTCTTGGCATAGAGCAATATAGTTTCCCGCTGTAACCTGATTTCTCAATGCCTGCCAGGGGTCTTCCTGTGTTTCAGACTCTATTTGAGGAGGCTGCCACCGGGCGATTTCCAATTCGGGTTGAGGACTTTCGTTTTCTGGGGTCATCCTTGGGGTCAGGGCTCCCAGGTGCTGTGCTGGATGCACCAACATTAAGATGGCAGCGATGGTGGCGCAGCCGAGTGAGGCTCTGGACAGTATTCGGCCGATATCTTTTTTCGGCTGTAGCCTTTTTGCTTGCTGTAACACCTGGGTATCCAGTTGCTGCGGGGAGGTAAAAGCTGACACCTCTTCGCGATATTGGTGCTCCCAATTGCTCATGCTTCTACCTCGATCACTCTTCTATAACCTCCACTTGCCAGGGTTTTGGTTGTACTCCGTACACCAGCGTTTCAATTTGCTCCTTTGCCCGATGATAGTATTCCCGACACTTTTTCAGGGATATCTGCTCAATATCTGCGACAGTGGCGAGGGAAAGCTTGCACTCCATATGGAGAAGCAAAATGTTGCGCTGCAAGGAGGGAAGTTTCTGGATAGCTACGAGCACGGCACTTTTTCGGTAATCGACTGCAGTAGACTTGTGCTCGTTCAATGCTTGTTGTTCACGCAGAGCTTTGTTGATTTGAATAAATAACCAGTTGCGAAAAAGCCTGCCATGTAACTGTGGCGGGTTTTCCAATATTTTTTGCCAGAGCTCTTGTAATATTTTTGCGGAAGAGGCTGGCGCCATTTGTATTGAATAGCGATACAAGGCGTCTTTGTGGCGCGTATAAAGTTGGTGAAATACGACAGTTTTACGCGTTTCCTTGTAGTGATCGAGGAGCGCTTCGTCTGTCAGGTGTTGAAATGCTTTGCGGGACAAGTTGTCGCGCCTCCGTACGCGGATAATCCGAGCTCTGGTGGCTTCTGGAGCCTGGGTTTATACGGCGTTGATAATGGAAATTGTAGTATGTTTAAGCGTCTTACATATTTTCTCAGGCACCGGTGGACTCTGGTTTTTTAGAGGTTGGCTAAGAGTCTTTGGGCTTGCGAAGTATAGATGTCCGTTTCTTACCCGGTTTTACATCGGGTAACGGCCAACGCCAGTTTTTGACGAGCGGTTGATTGTCGCTTTAAGCCTTTTTTAAAGGGGAGGTGGCGCAAAAAGAAATATTATGTCTGGTGGAAAAATTATCGAAGTAGTAATTCTGGTAGTGGCAGAGGCAGCTGCTCAGGACCTTTGCCTGCGCGTAAGTCGGTCAGCCTGAGCCCGACACCTAGGAGACGAATAGGGTTCGGCCGTTTTTCCCAGCACTCTTGTAGCAGCTGCCGAAACTCAGAGATTCTTCCCGCGCGGCTACTGCGCTCATGGGTACTCTGGGTAAAGTCCGCGTATTTTACTTTTACGGTGGCGCCATTAACTTCGTAGCGATCGCCGAGCTTTTCCACCCGTTCCAATAGGCGCATATAAAGTGCGCTTAATTGCTCCAGCCATTCCTCAAATTCACACAGGTCTTCACTGAAGGTACGTTCTACACTGACGCTCTTACGTGCACCGTCACCACTAACCGGGCGCTCGTCGATACCACGGCTCAGTTCATAAAGGCGGCGGCCAAATTTACCAAAAAGTTTACTTAACTCGATTTGAGAATAACGTCTCAGATCCGCGCAGGTATGAATGCCTTGGCGATGCATTTTTTCAGCGGTTACCCGGCCGACACCATGGATTTTGCCAACCGGCAGGCGCACAACAAATTGATCTACTTCGTCGGGGGTAATAACTGTGAGGCCGTCGGGCTTACGCCAGTCACTGGCAATCTTGGCCAGGAACTTGTTTGGCGCCACCCCAGCGGAGATGGTGATACCCAGGTTGTCTTTTACCCTCTGGCGGATTTCTTCAGCAATGAGAGTGGCGCTGCCCTGGCAGCGAGCACTATTCGTGACATCCAGGAAGGCCTCATCAAGGGATAAGGGTTCAATATCATCGCAGTAGTCGAGGAATATCTCGCGGATCTGCCCGCTAACCTCCCGGTATTTAGCCATGTTACCGGGTACTACAATCAAGTCAGGGCAGAGTTTCTTGGCCTGGGCGGTAGGCATAGCGGAGCGCACCCCATAGCTGCGCGCTTCGTAGTTGCAGGTGGAAATAACCCCACGGCGGTCACTGCTACCTCCTACAGCCAGTGGTCGCCCACGCAGGTTGGGATCGTCTCGCATTTCAACCGACGCGTAAAAACAATCACAGTCGCAATGGATAATCTTTCGCATGCTGTGATTATATACAGTCTTTTAGGGCGCCAGGAAGTCAATTGTGTCGCTGCTGGGGCCGGAGCCAGTTAATAACAGCCAGGTTAACAGGTAGGTGAACGATGAGCAGCATCCCTTTGGTGGAGAGCCCGGATGGTGACGAGGAGGCCAGGGTTTTTGCAGAGATTCAGGATCAGCTGGGCGGCATACCGAGCCTGTTTCGCGTTTATGCACACCACGAGGGGTTGCTTAAAGCCAATTGGGACAAGTTTAAGGCGGTCATGCTGCACGGTTGCCTGTCTGCCCAGCTGAAAGAAGCTATCGGGCTTGCTGTTTCCGCGGACAATCATTGTGACTATGGCATCTATCATCACAGTACATCTTTGCAAATGCTGGGAGTGGATGCTGCGGAGATTATGCGCATCCGTACCGACCCCAAAAACGTGCATTTTTCAGAAAAAGAACATGCTCTGTTCGATCTGGCCCGCAATGCCAACAGTGCCCCCGATGATCATCGCCGGCACTTGATCGCTGAAGCGCGAAAGCTAGGGGCCAGGGATGATGAGCTGCTTGAAGCATTGGGAGTGATGGAACTGGTTTCGGGCTTTAACCACCTGGCAGAAGTACTAAGTCTGGTCCCGACTCGCACACCACACCAAAAGTAACCCCGGTACATACCGGGGTGACTGGCTGAATCCCTGAGCTACTTGTCAGGCAATACTATTTGGGCGGCCTGGATTTACCGAATATCAGTGCCAGTACGAACAGCACAATAAAGATAAAGAAGAGAATTTTAGCGATTTCCGTCGCCGTGGTGGCAATACCACTGAAGCCAAAGAAGGCGGCGATCAAGGCAATTACCAGAAAGAGTATGGCCCAGCGCAACATGGCGATAGCTCCCAATGTGAGTACGGGAGTGGGCCGCAGAGTTCAATACCCGGCTCCCATTGGCCTTATTGATAATGTCGTCTGCTGTCTCTTACAAGTTTTCGATTTTCTCGCTCTCTGCTATTTGGGCGAGAGTAACAAAACGAAATCCTTGCTGGTGGAGTTGAGTGCTGATCAGCGGGAGGGCCTCAATAATCTGCTCACTGTGTTCATACATGGGATGCAACATCACCACACTGCCATCGGTAGCGTTTTCTGCCACATAGTCGGCAATTGACTCAGGTTCACTCATGTCGACATGAAGGCGGGGCTCAAGATCCCATTCAGCCAGCTGGAACTCCTGTTCTTCCAGTAAATCACTGAGCTCAACGGATATATTGCCAAATGGCGGCATAATCATTGGGCGTTCCTGGTAACCATGGCTTTGGAGTAATTTACAGGTTTTTTTGATTTCCTCCTTAGCACTGCTTAGGGGTAGTTCAGCCAGGTTGATGTGGGAGTAACCGTGATTTCCCAGCTGGTGACCGGCATTAATAATGGCGCGAGTTTGTTCGGGAAACTGTTCCATTTGCATGCCGACGGGAAAAAAGGTGGCTTTGATTTGGAGTGCATCGAGTTGCTGTAATAGGGACTCTGTTACCCCGGGTACGGGGCCCTCGCCAAAGGCCAGGGCAATCTGTTTTTCCTTCCCAGTATTAGCCAAAGTGGCTGGAGAAAAGCTTAAAAAAATAATTGAAATCGCAGTTATTATTATTCTCATTTAGCTATCCTGCTTTATTAAAGCTCAAAAATGAAAAAAGCCGTCAGTGACGGCTTTTTTGTAGGCTGTTATCGCTCGAGAAGCTCGAGCTTACCCTTCTTACCATCCCATTCCTCGGCATCTGGTAATGGGTCTTTTTTCTCAGTGATATTGGGCCAGACTTCAGCGAGCTCAGCGTTCAGCTCAATATATTCCTGCTGGTCATCAGGAACTTCATCCTCCGAGAAAATCGCATTGGCGGGACACTCCGGTTCACACAGGGCGCAGTCAATACACTCGTCGGGGTGAATAACCAGGAAGTTGGGGCCTTCGTAAAAACAGTCTACCGGGCAAACCTCTACACAGTCAGTGTATTTGCACTTAATGCAGTTTTCCCCAATTACGAATGTCATGTTTGTCCCTCGATAGTGCCACTGAATTCTTCGTGCAGCGGATTTTATCAATTACTGGCGCGAATTGTAGTGGCTTTTCAGTCGATTTAGTTCACTGTTTATAACAAGTTGCGTTGGACGACAGCTGTCGCCCAAGTCTTCACTTCAATAGCTTGCGCAAAGAGTAGAGTGCTTCCAGTGCCTGACGTGGCGTCATATCGTCCGGGTCCAGTTCTTCCAGGGCATCTACCGCCGGGTGGCTGGGGCTGCCGAACAGGTCAACCTGCTGGGGAGAGCCGGGTGCCGTAGCCGCTGGAGCTACCGCTGATTCCGGTTCCTGCCTGGGGGCCGGCGCGGGTTTGGAGCGAGGAGCCGGAACATCTACTGATTGGACGCCGGCCTCCAATGCTGCCAGGCGGGCGCGGGCTTCGGTAAGCACATCTGCAGGAATACCCGCCAGCTTGGCGACCTGCAATCCATAACTTTTAGATGCGGGCCCTTCCTGAATGCGGTGCAGGAAGACGATACCTTCACCGTGCTCAGTGGCATCCAAATGGATATTGGCTGCTTCTGCACATTGGCTGGGTAGATCGGTCAGTTCGAAGTAGTGAGTGGCAAAAAGGGTAAAGGCGCGTACTTCCCCTGCCAGATAGTGAGCACAGGCCCAGGCCAGGGAGAGGCCGTCGTAAGTACTGGTGCCGCGGCCAATCTCATCCATCAGCACCAGGCTGTGCTCGCTGGCATTACGCAGGATATTAGCTGTCTCGGTCATCTCTACCATAAAGGTAGAGCGGCCACCGGCCAGGTCATCGGCGCTGCCGATACGGGTGAAGATACGATCCAGTAGACCGATCTGGGCGCTGTCTGCGGGAACATAGCTGCCGCAGTGGGCCAGCAATGCAATCAGCGCAGTTTGGCGCATATAGGTAGATTTACCACCCATGTTTGGACCGGTAATGACCAGCATGCGTCGGTCGTCGCGAAGCTCGATATCGTTGGCTACGAAGGGTTCGTCTAAAACTTGCTCGACTACCGGGTGGCGCCCGCCGGTAATATGCAGACCCGGCTCGGTACCCAGTTCGGGGCGGCAGAGGCGCAAGTCGTCCGCTCGCTCGGCCAAACAGGCCAATACATCCAGTTCAGAAATACCGGCCGCAGCGGCTTGCAGCTCTGCCAGGGACTCATTTAGCTGATTGATCAGTTCCTCATAAAGTGCTTTCTCCCGAGCCAATGCGCGGCTCTTGGCGGAGAGTGCCTTGTCCTCGAACTCCTTTAATTCCGGAGTAATAAAGCGCTCGGCATTTTTCAGGGTCTGGCGGCGGATATATTCGGCTGGCGCTTTGTCACTCTGGCCCCGGCTGATCTCGATAAAGTAGCCATGCACCCGGTTGTAACCCACTTTTAAGGTTGGGATGCCTGTGCGCTCTTTCTCTCGCTGCTCCAGCTGAACCAGATAATCCCCGGCGTTCTCGCTGATAGCCCGCAGCTCATCTAAATCTTCGTCATAGCCGGTGGCGATAACCCCGCCATCGCGTATTACGACAGGCGGGTTTTCGATAATGGCCTTTTGCAGAAGCGCCACGGTCTCTGGCCATTCACCGACCTGGCTGCATAACTCTCTGAGCAGCGTGGCATCTGAATCTTCTAATTGCCCCTGAATTTCGGGGAACTGTGCCAGGGATTGGCCAAGGCGTGCCAAGTCGCGGGGGCGTGCAGAGCGCAATGCCAAGCGGCCCAGGATACGCTCCATGTCCCCAACAGGTTTCAGGGCATCACGCAGTGGTTCAAAACCATAATCAGCAATCAGGGCCGCAATAGCATCCTGGCGGTTGCGCAGTGTAGTGAGCTGGCGCAGAGGGTTATTTAACCAACGGCGTAGTAAACGGCTACCCATTGCGGTTTTGCAGCTATCAAAAACTGACAGCAGGGTATTGTCATCGCCGCCGTTGAGGTTTAGGTCGATTTCCAGGTTGCGGCGGCTGGCACCGTCCAAGGCAACTGTTTCATCGCCGCTTTCGGTGAGCAGGCCGCGAATATGGGGAAGTTCGGTACGCTGGGTATCCCGCGCATATTGCAGTAGGCAACCAGCGGCGACTACCGCACCGTGCATATGGCTGCAGCCGAAGGCTTCCAGATTCATGGTGCCAAATTGCTGATTCAGCAGGCGCAGGGCAGTTTCCAATTCGAATTCCCAGGGGGCGCGGCGGCGCAAACCGGTGCGGCGCTCAATCTCCGCCGGCAAAGTGAGATCTTCTGGAGCTAGAAGTTCTGCGGGATTATGCCGTTGAACCTGTTCAGCAAGAGCCTCAAGGGTATCGGTCTCTTGCACCACAAAGCGGCCAGTGGCCAAGTCTAATAGTGCCAGGCCAAAACCATCACCTAAGTGAGAGATGGCAGCCAACAGGTTATCGCGACGGTCATTGAGGAGAGCTTCATCAGTGACGGTACCAGGGGTGACAATCCTTACTACTTGCCGCTCAACGGGTCCCTTGCTGGTGGCTGGATCGCCAATCTGCTCACAAATCGCTACAGATACACCAGCCTTGATCAAACGCGCTAAATATCCTTCTGCGGCATGGTAAGGAATGCCTGCCATGGGGATTGGCTCACCGCCTGATTTGCCTCGTGCTGTAAGGGTGACATCTAACAGTTCTGCAGCCTTCTTGGCATCATCAAAGAACAGCTCGTAAAAGTCCCCCATACGGTAGAACACCAGCTCCTGGGGGTGCTGGGCTTTGATGCGCATGTATTGCTGCATCATGGGGGTATGTTCGGATGTCTTTGATTTTACTGTGTTTTTTGCCAATTTATTGCCTATTGTCTAAAAGCTGTCTAAGACTAGGGTCGGCTACATTATCAGTTTCGCGTAGACGAATGTACCGCTCTGTCATGGCTGGACTAACGTGCCCCGCCATTACTTGTGCATCTATACATGCTCGCCTGGCATCTGTGAGCGATTTTGCTCTGATATCGTGAATGGTGGTGTCTTCAACTTCAGACTTAACTCGGGCTCGCTCGTACGCGTCGCGGATGCCTCGATAGCTAAATGGAGTGCGCTTGCCATGGGGGTGGAATAGATAAAGGCACATGACCTTATGAAGCTGCTTGGCCTCAGCAATTATTCGCTGAAGCTCGGGCTCCATCGTTACTAATAGCTTTTTCCCGTCTTCTCCTGCTGAAACTTAATACCGTCTTTGCCTATATCACTGTGCTGGATTGATAGAACATCTGAAATGCGTTGAGCTGTCAGGTAGCACATATCCATCACTAGCTTGATATTCGGATTGGCTTTTGAGCGTATAGCCCGATACTCATCATCTGTTAGATATCTACTTCCTCCGACCTGATCGAATGCTGGGAAACCGGCGGCAACAATACCCACTTGGCCCCTATTGTTGGAGCAGTAGATGCAGAACCAGAAATACCCTGTGTCTTGCTTACCATGAGCAACGGCGCCCAGGTTATTTGCAGTCGCGAAACCCCCGTTACCGACCCGACCGTGCAGGCCGTGTCTATGAAGCGCAGCACTGTCAGGGTGTTGAGCTTGGGGTGTTGCATGAAGAGGAGCCGCTGACCTGGGAAACCGTAGAGCGGGTCGAGTGCGCTGGCCGGCGCACCGTGTACAAAATTTCTGTGGGCGTTAAGAGCTACGCCGCTGGGATCAATCCATTACACCGAGTCATCACCCATAACAGAATGCATAAGCCATAGGAGGCAATATGCCTAGACCATCGACGAGGGCCACAGCGACGGCACTATTGTGCGCGCAACGATAACCCAGACCACAGAACCCACCAATATCGAAGCTCAGGCTGCTGCGGTGCTTAAATACACCATTGCCGTAATCGATGAGCAGAACAAAGTACAGACCGGTGGTGCCGGCGATCTAATGTCTAGCGTTTATGTAACAAGCAAAACTCTGCAGACTGATGCAGGCCAGCCGGTAAACGTCGCCGACCATGCAGCTGATTTAGTAGCGAGTTGTATTGTTGAGGTTCCAAATCGCCTGGCTATGCATAGCTCGATTGCGGTGATGGCGATACCGAGTGGGTGATACTGGCTGTGGTTTTCAGTAGTGGAGTGGGTGTGTCACCGGTGCGAAAGGCCGAATTATAGAGCCATGGCTTACATCTACAGAAAGTCCCTCCTAACTTATTGATTTAATTGCGGGTAAAATGTGTTCAAGAGCGGGAGGTCGAGCTAGGCGACTTGAGCAGATGGCTCACTATCTCTGGTTACTATTTGAGCGAAAGCCGATAACCTACCGCAAATAAAGGTTTTTCTGCGGAGCTTGAAAGCTCCATCCCAGAAATAGTGGCCAAATGGATAGTGAGCCACTGGCTCTTTAATAAACTGTCAAGTAGCCATAGCTATGCAGAAAATTAATAGTACAGTGCTAGTAGTTGTCGCAATAATTTTTTATGTAATTAGTATGTATTGCTTTATGTGGGCTATGTCATCGGTTAGCTTATCTTTCACTACTTGTTCTGGTGAGCACAGCGTTTTCCATGAGGTGCCCCGTTGTAGGTGGGCTTCAATAGCAGGTTATGGGTTCTGGGGTTTTGGTATTGCTGGTTTTACATTGTTGGCAATTGTCGTTTACCGCAGAGTTAAAAACAATGAAAAAAGCACTTAACAAAGGTAGGCAAAATCGCCCGCAAAAAACGCGGGCTGGACTCGCTAACACTCGCCTTTGCTACCGGCGTTAGGCAGTCATGTCACTGAAACATCACATGGTTCTACAAATTTTTAAGATAACGATAGGAATTAAAAAATGGAAATAAGAGTTTTCTCGTTGCTTATTGCAGTATTTTTATCTAATTCGGCTTTAGCTGAAAGGCTGACTATCCCAGAGTTAATGCCTGTTGATGTCTATCAAAGCCTAACGGCATTGGGCTTCTCTAAAAAAGGCCCCAAGAAAAGTGGCTCCTCAATCCCTGAAGCATTTGCATTCTATTCATGGGAGCTAGCAATGACAGAGGGTACAGACTCATACAATGTTGAAATATTCAGCGACTCAGGCTCTGATGTATATAAAATCGACGCAACATTAATGCAGCAGATTGCGTTGAAACCCAATAAAGCTAGTCCAGAAATGTTAGAGTTTTTGAGCTATATGTGTACGCTTCCTTACGGAGGTTCTAATATAGAAACAGCCAAATCTTGGCTAGAAAAAAATATTAACATTAATGAAGCAACTACTGACATAGGTGGAGTTTCTTTTACAGTGTATTCTCCGTCAGGTGCCTTAAGAATGCTCACAATAGAGAAAAAGCAGCCTTAATTAAAATTGCCTAACAAGGCGTGCAATGAACGCCCACGAAAAGCGTGGGCTGGACAGCCAAACCTGCGGTTTGTCTACCCATTCACTTAGCGTTATAGCTAGAGGTGTATCATGGAATTATCCCCTGAAGATATTAAGAAGCATCGTGCGTTAGTAAAAATGCAGCGAGGATATGAAATATCTATATTCATAGCATTGGCAATACTGTGCACTTATTTTGTAGGTATATTGGACTCAAATATGGCATTAATTCTGATAGGTATTGAGCTTCTAAGTTTATCTATTGCCTATGCGGTTAATCCGGTAAGTAAACCGTATAGAAACCTGCTAAGCACCGTAATCAATAGTGACAAAAACAACATAATCAACCAACATAAATCAAAATCGTAAATGGCTATAACAAGGCCAAGCACAACGCCCACTGCGTGGGCTGGATTCAGCACTACGTGCTTCGCCTGTGTTGGCGGCGTTAAGAAAAAGACTTGCCCACGTTTGGTAGACACCCTGTATAGTTAGGTTTAGGCCTAACGGAGGTGTATCATGGGTAAGAAAAGAACTCAGGCGTAGACGGAGGAGTTCCGCAGAGAAGCAGTTAAGAGAGCGGAAAAGCCTGGAGCAACAACGGCTTCTGTGGCACGAGAGCTAGGCGTCAGCGCACAGCAGATCTACAACTGGCGTCGTCAATTTAATCGGCTTTCTGATAAGTAGTTCAATAGTTTAGACGGCGTCAACTATTCCAAGCAGGAAAGCGCTGAAGTTCGCAAGCTCAAGAAGGAACTGCATGAAGCTCGTCAAGAGGTTGAGTTTCAAAAAAAGGCAGCTGCGTACTTTGCGAACCACCAAGAGTAAAGCATGCACTGATACAAGAGCATGTAGGGTCATTCCCGGTTAGCTTGATATGTTGGTGCTTAGAAGTCTCAAAATCGGGTTATTATCGATGGCGAGGACGGTTGCCACCTCCTCGCACGATTAGAAAGATACGAACAATCGAGAAAATCCGAGAGACGTTTGCTGAGTTTAAAGGTCGTTATGGAGCGCCTAGAATCGCTTGCGAGCTTCATGAGTTAGGTGAGCCATGCTCACGGAACTATGTCGCTAAGCTTATGCAACAGGAGCATATTAAAGCGAAAAACGGCAAAGGCTTTCGATATAGTCAGCCCGTCGAGGGGAATATCAATGTCGCCGCCAACCTACTTAAGCGTTGCTTCGATCGACTCCCAGATGACCGATGAATTGACACGTCGAGCATTAAGAATGGCTCTAGAGAGACGACAAATAAAGCCTGGGCTAATAGTTCACTCTGACAGGGGTGTGCAATATCGATCGCAGAAATACAGGATCTCTTGTCCGAAAGCAAGTGCAAGCCGAGTATGAGTTGCCAGGCTAACTGTTGGGATAATGCGGCAATGGAATCATTCTTTATCAGGCTAAAAGTCGAGCTGGTCTATGCCGGAACATTCGAAAGTGAAGAGCAAGCAAAATCTGAGTTGTTTGAATACATTGAGATTTTCTACAATAGGGTTCGTAGGCACTCTGCATTGGGCTATGTAAGTCCAGCAGAGTATGAGCGAAAATACGTATAGTTAGAGTGTCTACTTTTTGTGGGCAAGACTAACGACCAAAAAGATTTGACTCTTCGTGAGAATCAATCAATGAGAAATCTAGCCATACTGATATTTCAAACGCTTGACGGCGTAATGCAGGCACCGAGTATACCCGAGGAAGACTTTTCAGGCGGTTTCAGTCATGGAGGCTGGGCCAAGGATTATTGGGATGAAGTCATGGAACAGGTCGTAAAGGAGGCAATGGCGGAACCGTATGATCTGCTATTAGGACGCAATACATACAATTTGTTTGCCTCAAATTTTGCAAATGTTGAACCAGGTAATCCAGCTGCGGAAAAACTTAATCAGGCAAAAAAATACGTCGTGACATCAAGGACTGATGATCTTACATGGAATAATTCATTCAAGCTAAGGGGCTCGGATGCGGCCGAAGAGGTCGCCAAAATTAAAGAAATGGAAGGACCACTACTACAGGTTCACGGAAGTTGGCAGTTGGTGCAGTCACTTCTCAAGCATAATCTGGTAGATGAGCTTAGACTTTGGACATTCCCAGTAGTTGTTGGAGAAGGAAAGCGCTTATTTGAAAACGGTGAAATTTCGTCAAAATACAAACTCATCAAATTTGCGACCTGTCCTTCAGGGATTTTTATGCACTTCTATCAATCACTGGATGGCGGTGCCGTATAACAAGTGCATGCAAACCGACACTGATCTTGCCCTGTTTTATAGGAGAAAGATCACTTACTTCCGCTGGACTTCAATAAAGCTGCTAGTGCGGATGTTAAAAGTAAAGAGGAATCAATGGAAATTTTAGGTCGTTCTCCCATTGAAAGGGTAAAATTAGTTACTCTTGATAGCCCTAGATCAGTTTCTATTAAAGCTTTGCTTTTTAGCTTTGATGGTAGAATCGCAAGAAGGCAATTTTTGCTGGCTTTTTTACCAATCTCTCTAATGCCGACATTGTTGGTCGATGTAAGCATAAATGCTGCTTTGAGCTTATTTGTCGTTCTTCTTTGGCCACTATTGGCTGTTACGGCCAAAAGGTATCACGATATTGGCAAGAGAGGCTGGTGGGGATTAATTCAATTTTGGCCTGTAATCGGCTGGATTTGGATATTGTTGGAGTGTGGAACCACAATCGGTGATTTTAAAGATAATAAATATGGGAAATCAATTTACCGAAAGTAAGTGCCGCATGCTAAGTTTACTGCCAGTCAGTTACATTTCGACGGTTTTATGCTGCGCGACACACGAGTACTCAACAGATCCAATTCTTCCGAGGTTTTATTCGTGAATCGTGAGTTTTTAGCTAAAAATATACTGCGTTTAAAACGGAAAAATTTATTCTGGTTGAGTTCTTAATTCTGAGGATAGCAAGCCTTTTGGGTTTTCAGGGCTTTATGGAGACGATCTTTATTTCGGAATGGACTCCCAGATGCTTAACAATTGGCTTTTTTGCCCCTCTAGGGCTTGCACTATTAAATAGTGTCATGACCTCCTCAATGCTAGGCTAAATGGCCTTGCAAAGAAGTATGGGTTCACTACGGGCGCTTTCTGTTGAGAGAATCCGCTCCTCAGAAATTTTTTTGCCGGCTTTTCGCTTCTTTTGAATCCGCATAAAAATTTCTTCGCGGTGTACGGCCAAAGACTTGGGGGCATGTATTCCTATCTTTACTTGGTTACCCTTAACCTCCAATACTGTAACAGTGACACTTGTCCCAATCCGTAGGTTTTAGCCTGTCCGGCGCTTTAAGGTCAGCATATTCATTTCCTAATGATACTCAATTCATGAGGGGCATTCTTTGGTGAGAAAGTTTAGAAAGTAGTACTTGAAGGAAATAAGAGGTGGTGCACGAGAACGATAGGCGTAAAAGAAGAAAAAACGGATGCAACAATCCCAGAGCTTAGGGCGTCGCTCCAAGCTGCTGAATGTACTCCACTTTATTGAAGGCGAGTGGGTTTCTAGCGTATTATCCATATAACCATCTTGATACTTATTCTATCAATTTGGTTAGCTGGCCCCTGGTGTTGGTAGCACTTTGGGTCAGCGCCTTTTATTTACTCTTACGTCACTCTTCGTTCTCCTATTGTGGGAATGGACCTCTTGGAATGTGGGAAAGAAACTTAGGGTCTGTTGGGGTTTACAAGCTGCAGGCTTGTAGGAGCCTGCTTGACCGCAGCTCATAATGTCAGCAAATATCTATCGATTTTACTCAGATATGATGGTAATAAAAACTTAATAAAATCGAATAGGATTAATTTTGGCGCCTATATTTCTGTTTATGTTCATCTAAAAATCAATTTCCTATTTAACAGATCGCTAGTCCTTATATGGCTTTGCACATTCTAAATGCGATCGGGAATTACAGCTGGAAAGATACTTGATCTATTTTAAGTAAGGTGTAAGGAGACAGCAACTTTGCTTTACTTTAAACTAGGGGAATAGAGCACTGAACGGTTTAGGGAGGGTAAATTCCCGGTGGGTAAAGCTCTATTTATATTGTTCTACCCCTCTCAATAGATATTTAACCCCTTATAGAGTCTCCGAAAACCGACAGGATTTCTGGAGTTTCGCCACTCTCGATGAAAGGTGATAATTTATTAATTGCTCATTAAATTTTAACGCGGGTTGTCCACATTTTTTGGGATTTTGATAAATTGCTCTTATGCAGGGAGATATCTTCCCAATTACCATGTTTCTATCGCTAGGCAGTATGCACAAGTGCTAGGTGCTTTTATTTTAGCTTCGGTAGAGTACATTGTTTTAGCCAAATATATTTTTTATATGGAAAAGAGCTTCGGGCTCTCTCTTTGGGATGTGCTCTAAGTGATACGCAGCACCCATGATTCCCGGGAATTATACTTCGAAAGTGTGGAAGTTCGAGGTGAGGGCTGTGAGGCAAGTTCGCCCTGGAATGTTCAGTTTGATAGATCTGGAGTGGCCGCAGCCGCATGATATAGTGGTACCTCCCGTAAGAAGTTAGAAGTCTATCGAATATAGTCGTACTTGGTTATTGGTGATGCAACCTTCAAGCTTCCTATTATTTGGCATTCAGTAGAACTATCTCAGTACTCTAAATACAGCTCTTACCTATGATTTATGGGATTGCTTACCTGGCTAGAACACTGTGGTCTCGCCATTATTCGTTGCTGTAGTTGGAATTGTTGGGCGCTAAGTGGTGAAATACTCTAGAAAAAGTAAAATAGTGTCTTTGAAGTAATCTTTATTGGTAACGGGAGAGTTGCTTTCAATATTTCTATATGCTCTGTATCTGGCTGGAAAATAGTAATTTACTTCGTAAATATTGACGGCCTTACTGGTAAGGCGAACTTACTACTGGCGTAGCAAAGAGAGGAACTCGTTGCGTATGGCTTGATTCCTGCGGAAGGTACCGAGCATAGCCAATGTCCTCATCGTGGAATTCTGCTTTTGAGCACCCCGCATCATCATGCATGTATGCTTGGCTTCAATGACAACACCAACACCGGTAGCATCAATAGTTTTTTGTAGGGCCTCGGCAATCTGGATAGTAAGCCTCTCCTGAATTTGCAAGCGGCGTGCAAAAATATCGACGATACGTGCCAACTTGGATATTCCTATAATCTTGCCATTAGGAATATAAGCTACATGACTGTAGCCAATAAACGGCAATAGGTGATGCTCACACAGGGAGTGGAGTTCGATATCCTTAACCAGTACCATCTCACTGCCATCGAAAGGAAAAACTGCATTTTCGACTATATCTTCGACGGTCTGATTATAGCCACGGGTCAGGTATTTCATGGCCTTGGCAGCGCGCTTAGGTGTGTCTTTGAGACCTGGGCGTTTCGGATCTTCGCCTATTTCCTCAATAATTCGTGTGAATTGTTCCTTCATGCTGTTTATCCCCCCCCGCTGCAGAGGGCAAATCTATCCTATCCATCTCAACAAGGATCACCATGGGTTTTAATGCGATCCTCCATTCTTAAGGGTAGATCCTTTAAAAATACACACAAATTCAACCAGAACTTATACCGCTTTGGTGGGGGGGGTAAATTAATTATTCTTTTGGAGGAGGCTTTACTATAGAATTTAATTGAATATCATTGAATCAATTCTGTCATCGGGCACGAAGTGGGCTAAAAATTTCTAATCGAGATTTTTATTCCTCATAGAAAACACATTAAATGTCCGTAGTTATTGCTTTGATTCGGGTAGATGATATAGGAGCAGGTTATGTTGTTAGCAATGCTATAAAAAAGAAAGGGTAGCATTTCCTCTGAAAAGAAATGGCGCGAAATGATCAAGAATGATTAGTAATATGTGGTTTTATCTGACAAAGGTATAATTTAGGATGTGGGATATAATTGTGAAATACTCCTTTTTTTGATGTTGCTTTTATTAGGAATAGCTATATGGCATATCAAATCACAAAAACATTCAAACTAGACATGGGCCACCGTACATGGAACCAGGACATGCGTAAAGGGCGTGGTAAAGAGTTCTATTCTGATGATATGCCCTATCCTTATAACAAATGTGCAAACCTGCATGGCCACTCATTGCTAGTTTCAGTGACATTATCTAGCGATACAGTAGATCGCCAGAACTTTGTTATGGATACGGACTTATTTAAGGCGCCCTTCCAAAAGATTATTGATCAAATGGATCACTCATTTATTGTTGATAGCAATGATCCATTGTACCCAGATATAAAAAAAATTGTAGAGAAGGGCAATCTAAGATTATATGTGGTGGACTTCTCCCCCAGTTTTGAGGGTTTGGCGAAATACTTTTATGGATGTATGAAGGATATTATTGGCAGTACTGAGCACGGTGAAGAAATTGAAGTGCATGAGGTGACAGTTACTGGTGAGCATATGACGGTAGAGGCGAAATACGGTATTAGTTAAAATCCAGGGAAGCTCTAGTTGGGTATGAATTATTCAGCAGTTCCCTAAGATATCTCAGGTGTTATTCTGATAGTTCATGCTTCGCCCCATACCTCAAGAAAATTACGGCGCTCAACTTTCCGATTTGTTGTAATTGTCAGAAGAGATGCAATTCCTACTTCGGTAAAAAGTGATTTTATATCAGTTTTTTCTTTTTGATTGGCGTGCTGGTAACATTCTTGCAAGCGTTGTAGCAGATAAAAACGGTAAGGTAGTACGTGTGTTTTTAAGCGGATACCTCGCCAAGTAAACTCAACCTGCCCAATTGTTCGAGCAGTTGGGTTATCCATACCATTGGTTCCAGCTTTTAAGGTGGTGTGCTGATCCAACCAATTATTGGCAAACTGGATATGCGCTTTTAATTCAGGCAAGTACTCTATAGCAATATATCGCATTAAGGCCTTTAAGGTCGGTGGGAGACATGCTGGGTCAACAAGGGGAGAATTTGACTCCATATGTTCTACCCAACAATCCTCAGTTGTATTCATACGCTCCACCCAGCGCGCAACTATAGGGGCGTGTTGCCGCATCAACATGCCGGGTGCTGGGTCCCGATACAAGTGGGCATACAATGGTCCCATTAGTGCGTAGTCACCTAAAGTAGGTTGATGTCCCAGTAGATAGGGAAATTTCTTTAGATGGTGAGAGAAGAGATCAAGGAACTCTTTGTAGGATGCCTCAATCAAAGCTGCACTCTGTTCCGATACTCCAAAGCCTTGGCAGGCTTTCCGCATACGGTTACTGGCAAAGCCGAACAAACTATTTTCTGTTTCCTCGTCAGCATTGGGAGGAGCGAGTCCCGCTACAAACTCGTTCTTGAGATACTGCAGGTTCTGGGGATCAAAATTCCAGCGATAATGCATCGCGGGCCGCAGTAAGCCTTCTCCGCCAAATAGTTCGAATAGATACGAGATTACCTGCAAAACAGTGCTGGTCGGGTAGGCGGGGTTGTGAGTACTATTTTTCCGTTCAAAGTACTCAATAATATCTGAGCTGTCCTGAATTACTTCGCCGTTCGGCGTTTCTATGGCGGGCATAATAAAGCGGCCCAGCACAGGAAGTAGTTGCTGGCCATAGTGATCACTATTGACACCGTACTCTTTAAAATCAATCCCTTGCTTACGCAGATAGCTACGGGCCTTGGCGGTATAAAGGGAGGCAGCCATACCATATAACTTATAGGGTTCGCTCATGTCGTACTCCTAAGATTCTCGGATCAAACGCGCTGAAAGTAAACTGCCTACAGACGGAGTGGGGGTATCGCTATCACTTATCTGGAGCAAATCAGGTATTTGGACTCTTGACCATATTGTACAGCTACGTTGTTGGAGCTGATAGATGACTCAGGGAATAATCAATTACCAAAATGCAACAATTTGTGATGCGCTGATCATTTCTGGCATAAAGCTTGCTCCTCATTGATTGTCAGTGATCGCAGACATACCTTACGTTGGAAATTGTGAAACCATAGAGGGAGCTAGCTATGTCATCGTTACATTTATCATCTCATGCTATACCACTTAGGGTTCCAGATTATTGCTGCTTTAATTTAGGCTCGAACTCTGACTATGAATATGAAAGTTATAAAATAGCACTACTTAAAAAAGGTATTGTACTAATACGGTTGGGCTTCCCAGATGATTCAGCCGAAATTATGAAGAATATAATCAGTACCATAGGCTTAATTCATGAACATGATGGAAGGGGGCGCACAGTATGGGACGTTAGGATTGGTGGAGAAACAGGAGATGAGGCACTTGCAATATCGCATAGCGACCGGGAATTTAATCTGCACAATGATGGTGCCTTTGAGCAGGAAATGCCAGGGTACTTCGGCCTTCATGTGGTGAGAGCAGATACTCTTGGAGGAGGTGAAAGTGTTTTGGTATGTGCTGATAGGATTATTGAGAGCCTTAGCGAGAGAGCTTTTCAAGTACTTTCAAATAAGAGATTTAGATTAAGAGTGCCAGAAGAATTCCATAAAAAAGCCAGCTTTATTGAGGCGACCCTAATTGATGAAAGCCATGGGTTTAGATATAGGTATGATATTATCGAGCGAAGCCTTTGTTCTAAGGATGAGCTGGAGGCATTAAGTGAACTTGAGCTGAAGATTTCGCTGCCACACAATATGTTTAGATTTCATTTGGGTGATAATCAAATATTATTGTTGGATAATCGGCGTTATCTTCATACTAGGACCAAGATAAAGGATAAGAAGAGGCACCTTAAGCGCATACGCTTTAATATGCCTGCTACTTTGAGGGTTGCTTAGCGAGTGGCGATAGAGATAATTTTAGTTGGTTTGCTTTTAATATTGATTGCAGGCTTATTCCATGGAGCATTGGGTTTTGGCTTTCCAATGCTCTCAACCCCCATTCTGGCCCTGGTCTATGATCTGAAAACTGCTGTTATTTTAACGATGGTACCTTCACTGTTGGTGATAGTATCAAGCTTATATAAATGTAGGAGTTTTCAGATTGACTTATCTAAATATAGTTTGGTTATCCTTCTTGTTTCGTTGGGAAGTTTGTCGGGAGCATGGCTGTTAACATGGGTTAACCCTGATATTCTAAAGCTGTTACTCGCAGGGTCCATATTAATTTACCTGTTCTCTGGAGTCTTGAGAAAATACTTATCTGCGTTATCGAAAAGACCACAGTTTTTTGCAGTTCTAATGGGCCTGTTGGCAGGATTAATAGGCGGCGCTACAAATGCTATCGCGCCACTTCTTATGATCTACCTGCTTGAAATGACCAAATCCAAGCTGGAAATTATTTTTGTCTCAAATATCTGCTTTTTTATCGGTAAGTTGATGCAGCTTGCGATTCTTTCTTTGTACCTAACCTATAACGAATTTGAATTTATTCCGTTATCCATAATAACTATTGCTGCCTATTTAGGGTTGGTGGTAGGTTTTAGGTTACAGACTAGAATTGATAGCGACCGATATCGCTCGATGATTCGATATGCTTTATCTTTTTTTATGTGTTTGCTGGTCTATCAAGGGGTGGTAAATTTGGTATCTATTGAGGCAGGAGTGACATGAAACCACGAAGAAGAGGATATCTACAAAGCCATGAGTTAATTGATAAGTGGGGCTGCATCTAGCCCCATTATTAATTTACATGTAAAAGCATTACCCTACTTTCCCTGTGGTACCTCCAGTAAACTGCAATCCCTTAATCAGTAAGTCCAATATACGATATGTGTGTTGAATATCGTCTTCACTGCTGGTGACAGACAGGTTGCCGATCGCGCGTAATAGATCAAAGGGATCAACCTCTTCCTGAATTTCTCCGGATTTCATGACTGCAGCGAGTAGTGTACTCAAGGCCGGTTCGAAATTTTCACGGAAATAGGCTGGCAGTGCTTCGAATGCAGGATCACCGGAATGGAGGGCTGAGGCCAATCCTTTTTTAGCAGCGAGAAAATTAACATAGCGCTTTAACCAGAGGGTTAGCGCTTGCAGCGGACTCTTTTCAGCAGCAAGGGTGGCGGCTTCCGCAGCGCAGTCATCCACTTCTCGACGGAATACGCTGGCCACCAAGTCTGACCGCTGCGGGAACCTGCGGTACAGGGTAACTATACCAGGGTACCTATACCCACGCCGGCTTTAGCGGCAATCTCTCTGACGGGTGCATTCACGCCTGAAATTTGAAATACCTCTTTGGCTGCCTCCAGTAACGCATCCTCATTACGCACTGCGTCTGCGCGCAAGGCGCGCTTATTTGGGGCCTTTTGGTCTTTCACCTGTTTCCTGTGTGTTGCGGATTCGTTTTCTGATGAAAATTAATAGCTTGGGCCTTTCCTCTGACAACTCCAGAAAGGCGTTACCGTTGGCAGCGTCCGATTGGTTAATCTTCATGTGACTTCAATACGGTAATCTATTTGACATAAGGAGCTGTCTAATCACTGTGGAGTCATCTTATGCCTTCTTCTATTAGGCAAAGACGTATTAGTCTGGACATTGCGACATATTTTTCGATTTAAGGTGTTAACTATTGTTTTTTTATGAAGATGTCGTCAAGAAGTCATGGCTTGGCCATGTTGCCTGCCCGTTCTTAAGGCTGCATGGGTTGAAAACGAATATTTTCGAGCAGCTCTTACTGGCTGGTTATGGGGGTCCAGTTTTTAATGAGTCTTTTGTAAGTCAAATTGTTAATGAAGGGATTTTGTGGCCGTAGAGGAATTAGCTAAAGGAATCAGGTCGGCTGATACCTTTAAGGGGGAATAACACATGTAGTAGAAATAATACTTGGGTTGGGGCGAGTAGGGTTAGTTCAGGTAGCTAAGTTTCTGTAAGGCGATCATCCTCTCAAATGGCTTTAGTAATCTTTGAAAATCAGTTTTTTGTTCAAGCAGTTGCATTGCCTGGACAATACTTTCAATTGTTGATAAACCATTTGATATTGAGGTTTTTCGAATTGTGTAATTGGACTTTAAACCACCACTGAGATTGACTCTGGGAAGGGTTTGAAGTTGAGGGTTTAAGTGGAGAATCTTCTTAGACTTTTTCCAGGTAGCATCAATAACTATCAGCTGTGTAATTACCGGTTGTTGGTTGTTGTCACTGTCGCTTATAAAGGAATCGATATCCAAGTCAATATTATCGGGTAGCCAACCTAGGGATGGGTATAGGAGTGCTGAAGGTGTGTCGAGAAGTGTATCCAGTTCTGAGCCTGAGAGCTTCTCAGCAATGATCATCTCACTGTTGCTGAGGCAAAGATGCGCCATACGCCCGGTATTAAATGGGTGCTTCCCCTCTAGAGGGTGCTGTATGATCAGCACCTTTATGGTATTAGCTACCTTTACCAGAGCGGTACAGTAGCACACACTCTGTGGACGCAGGCAGGCATCACAGGTTTTTCTGGGCATCTCTTTTCTACATAAAGCAGGCGGAATTATGACGTTAGCACAGCCTTCTTATCGGGCCCAGTGGCTGTCAGATATTGAGATACCGCTGGCAAATAAATTTTATCGTATGCATGGCTTTCGAGGCAAAGCTAGGCGTTATGAGGACTGTGCTGTGGTGCGGGATGAAAGGGAGATTGTGGCCTGTGGCTACTTAAGGAGATACGACACCTTCAGGCTGCTTGCTGGGGTTGCGGTGGCGCGGGAGCACCAGGGCAGGGGAGTCGCGCGTAGCCTGCTGGAGTTGCTGGCTGAGAAGTCTAACAGAGATACTTACACTTTTCCGTATACTCATTTAGAGCCCCTCTATTTATCCTTGGGCCTTGAACGAGTGAATGCTGAGGTATTGCCAGAGGCTGTCGGGCAGCTGTATCGTAGTTATTTGAAGCAGGGTCGTGGGATTTTGTTGATGGGGTATCGGTGACTGGAATTTTGGGTATTTTGCTCAGGTTGAACGAATGTTGGCGTAGGGCGGCATGGCTTGTGTTTAATCTTGGTGTATTTGAAACTTTATTCCCCTCAGGGAGCCTACCTTGAACTGGAATCAATCAACTCTGTGTTCCTTCTTTATATAAAGAGGGTGCAGACTTCTCACATTATGTATCCGCATAGTGAACTATGCTCAGCGACACTTACTTTTTGAGGCCGAACAGCGGTAAAGCTCATTCTGTCGGTACTGCGCGTAGAGATGGGATGTTAGGCACTTCCCGTAGTTGATGCCCTCTGAGCTGATAGCTATTTCTAATGAGCGTTGGCTATCCTAATAATATTTTTGTTTAAATTGCAATCAATTTGGTTATATTCTGCTCTTTTGAGTGGGTGGTGCTGGGGCGGGCCGTGAGGCTGCATCACCCTTCAATTGATTGGTGGTGTTTTCGAGGCAGGGAAGTATACGGACATTATCGAAGTGCAATAAGGGGGATGTCTTGGCTTTTCGCATAGGAAAGATTTTCTTGAAGTCCAAGGCTGGAGAGTATTGCAATCTCTTTACTGTGGTGGGTGGCGTGAGCTCTCTCTTGAAATACAGCGTTCCTCTATTTTGGATTCACCGGGGATGGTGCGGATTTTGAGTGATATTAAATTGGCTAAAAAGCAACCAAAACTTTGATTGAAAAGCGTGCGACCGATAGCCATTTTTTCTTTTGATGGCAGCAGTGAGGCATGATTAGTAGCGGCACAACACTGAAGTGATATAGCTATTCACACGGGCGAATTCATTTGTGTGAAAGGGTTTGACCTATATGCCGGTGGCCAATTCGTATACGATCGCCAGTTAGCTTAGCGGCCGGGGGATGAGTCATGATTGCATGCTCCTATGTTCCCTCCAGCGGGAGGTGCGAGCAGGCGATGATCGAGCCTGGAGAAGTGATCCACTACTACATAAGGCCACCCCGTTTAACACTAGTCGCGTTCTAGAGTAAAAATTTCATGAGATTTTCTGGTCAAAACTGAGCTGGTGGATAGTTTATAGTGATCATGGAGGGGGGGAAGGGATACAGTATCGAATTGGAGTCTACAACAGTGTAACTTCTCTTGGAGGGGTTGCAATACGCGAGGGCAGTGGCAAAATGCTCCATTTTTTTGCGCCGATGCCTAAAGAGCTATGTTCTTGCTCTAGTGGCGAATTAAAATTAATCAAAGCAAGGTGGATCGACAGTGACTAATGCTAATAACCCAAGGGGCACATTTGGGGGTGATGAAATCGATTTGATTGCCTTGGTGCAGAGCTTATGGGCTCAAAAGTGGTTGATTGCGTTAGTAACTCTCGTGGTTACCTTGGGGGCTGCACTTTATACATTTCTGAGTAAGCCCGTTTACGAAGCGCGTATAGGTATGTTGCCGCCATCACTCAGCGATATTGCTGGTTTTAACTTGGCGCGAGGGAGCAAGAGTGGACTCAGGCCCTTCACTGTAAACGAAATATTCTCTGAGTTTACAAGTAACCTCCAATCCGAAAAGAGCCGCCGCCAATTCTTCGAAGAAGTGTATGTGCCATCCCTTGACAGTGATCAGCGTTTAGGGTCACAGGATCGGCTTTACCAGAAATTTGCTGAAGTGTTGAGGATCGAGCCCCCTACAAAAAGTCAGCCAGCTTACATTGTTATTGTAGAGGGGCATGATGCAGTTGAGTCAGCGGAGTGGGCTAGGAACTATTTAGACAGGGTAACACGACGATCTTTGACAAACATATTGAATCATACTCAACGAGAATCTGAAGTGAGGGTTCGCCAGCTCCAGCAGGAGCTCAAAACCTTGAGAGAGTTTGCAAAAATTCGTAAAAATGATCGCCTTTCTAAGCTTAGGGAGGCTTTAGCCGTGGCCAATAAGGTGGGGTTGGACTCCCCCCCAGTAATTAGTGGGCAAGTGGCAGAACAGTTGTCGGCCTTTATGGATGGTAACTTAATGTATATGCGTGGTACTAAAGCGCTCAAGGCGGAGATTGAGGCGTTGGAAAATCGTGCTTCGGAAGATCCATTTATACCTTCGTTACGCTTTCTGGAAGAGCAGCTTGGTTTCCTCAAGGGAGTGCAGGCTCTATCATCAGCAGAGGAGCTTGCTGTTTCCCGTCAGGATGGCGCTGTGGAAACGCCAGATGCGCCAGTTAAACCTAAAAAGATATTGATTCTGGCACTTGGGTTATTACTAGGCGGATTGCTTGGTGTTGTCATCGCGATAGTTCGCCTGAAGCTTAGTAATCAGTCAGCTGTAACAGTGGCAGCTCCAGCTTCAGCTTCAAAGAATCGACTTATGGAGGCATCTTGAAGCATTGTGATATTGGGCATTGAGCCATATATGAAGGTCGATTGGATTAAAGCGGGCATGAACGGGGCGACTGGGTTGGCAACGCTTTCCCTCATATTGAAGTTGTTAGGTAAGAAAGTGGGTGCAGGGGATGTCTGCTCCGTAATGGTGGTTAAATGCTCTTGGTAATTTGCTCAACTTGAGCCCCGTCATTAAGGATGCGCGGAAGGTAACACGGTTGTGCCAGGACATAAACCTGCTATAGGCGGTGACATAGTAGCAAGCGGGTTGTGTATAGTCGTTTTTAAGTTTGTCGTTGAATGGCTTTTTCAAATGCGCTTTCATTTGGTTGGTCATGGCGGCTCGACAGCTCGACAGCTCGGCTTTCAACATCTGGGTTGGTATAAAAGCAAATGTTAAAGAAAGCCTCATCTATACGTAAGGCTATTGGTGCAGTATCGCTCTTATGGTTTGGTTCACTTGCTGGTTCTGGATTGGCATTTTTCACTCAAGTAATTTTAGCTAGGGAACTTACTCCAGCGGGGTATGGCGTATTTGCTGCTGCGCTGGCCACTATTACGCTTCTGGCTCCGTTAGCTGGCTTTGGAGTCCACAGTGTTTGGCTCAAGGTGTTTGGTGCTGAAGGGTGGCTGGCTACTCGATGGTTAGCTGCGTCCTATTGGTTTGTAAGTTTGAGCACAATGATGACCCTGTTATTGCTTTCTGCTTGGATTGTGTGGGGCCCCCATGTTGATTCAGTGGCTCGTCTATTGACTTGGCTAATTCCGGTAATTTTTAGTTATTTGGCCATGGAGCTAGTAACGAGTAAGTTGTTGCTAGAGGAGCGCTTTCGTTCCCTAGCTCTGTGGCAGCTGCTGCCCCATTTTGCACGGTTAGCATTGATACTTATAGTTGTGTATGCAATGGATCACAGCTCGGATGTGGAAGTTATTGCGATTGTGTATGCATTAGTAGCTTTTGTGGTTTTCGCCATTGGCTTCACTAGTTTAAAGGCAATGATTAGCGGGAGGCTTGCTCTTAAAGGGCACTCTCAAACAGCTGGTTCTGGTCTGAGGTATTTCTCAGATTCGGTGCCAGCTACCGTGTCGGCTGTAGCAGCACAAGCTTGGCCTTTTGGGTTGGCCACTATATTTCATTTGATTTATTTTCAAAGTGATATCCTCCTACTTAAGTATCTTACTGGTGATGAAGCGGCTGGGATATACAATGTAGGTTTCACTGTAATGGCTGCAGTCTATTTGTTGCCCAGCGCAGTCTACCAGAAATTTCTATTGCCTAAAGTGCATCGCTGGGCCAACCATGACCGCAAGCGATTTTATGAAGTGTATCGCAAAGGAAATATTGCCATGCTGGTTATAGGGGTAGTCGCAATGTTGGCCATTTGGGCATCAGCGTTTTGGGTCGTCCCATTATTATTCGGGGTGGAATACCAGCAGTCTGTCATTGTCCTTAATATTCTAGCGATTAGTGCGCCTCTCATGTTTGTGGCTAGTAGTGTCGGAGCAACGCTGGTGACCCAGCAGCATATGACAAGTAAGGTCAAGTACATGGGGGTGGTGGCGGTATTAAATATTACTTTGAACTTTGCGCTAATTCCTGGGTTAGGGATTATTGGTGCGGCTGTGGCTACAGTAATAAGTAATCTGGCGTTACTGGTGATTTATTACGTCGCAGCTCAATATACAGTTTTTAGGTCAGAATTAAAGTGTATAACTGAAGTGGCTGAATGAGATGAGTTCATGCGATTTTGATTTGAGAGTCGGTGTTAGCTGAGGGAATTATGAAATATGTTTGGTTGAGGATTAGGCCCTTTGGGCGCCTCCTTAAGGCTCTTCATGGATTTTTCTACAATTTCAAGCGTTTTTATTCTTATGCGGGATGGCGTTCAAATATGAAGGATGTTGAACAGCGAAACTACACTGCTGTCAAAATCTATCATAGTTTGGAAAAAAGTATGAGCTTTAAGAATAGGAGGGTAGGTTCTGGATGGTCAGATGCTTATGCATTGTTGGATTTGTTGAGGGTAGCGCATAGGTTTGATGAGCTCGGCTACCACGATAAGGCTGCGTGTAAGTTGCTAAGTAGATTTATAGAGTTGGAAGGGAATAGCCAAACGAAAAATGCGAGCTATATAAGGGGGGAGTTGTCAAAGCTGAATTTTGCATCTCTAGAAGAGCATGGAGTAAAAACTTATTCTGCGGCTGACTTTCATCGAGGAGTGCTGAAGTCCCCCGAAGCTTTTTTTCTCTCTCGATATTCTTTACGTGAATTCAAAGGCGAGAATGTGAGTGAGGAGCTTATTAAGCGCGCTATTTCGTTGGCGATGAAGTCACCCTCGGTTTGTAATCGGCAAGCTTGGCATGTTTACCACACTACTGAGTCATTACCTAAAGAGGCGGCATTGAAGTATCAAGCTGGAAATCGCGGGTTCGGGGAAAGAATTCCAAATCTTATGGTGGTAACCACTGACCTAAAAGCTTTTATGCCAGGGCAGGAACACTATCAGCACTGGATAGATGGTGGATTATTCTCAATGTCACTAATTTATGCTTTGCACTCTTTGGGGGTCGCGTCCTGTTGCTTGAATTGGAGCCAGTCACCTGCTAACGATAAATTACTTAGGTCGTCAGTCAACATTAAAAATAATCATACTGTGGTCATGATGCTTGCAGTGGGGTGGCCTGAGGAAGTGAATAATGTGTGTGTATCCGCAAGGCGACCATTGGATGAGATTTATACATGTTTGGAAGTGCGTGCTGGAGGCTGCAAATGAAAATCGCACTTGTTACGATACATAATGCAAATAATTACGGTGCAATATTTCAGGCGTTCGCACTTCAGGTCGTACTTTCCAGATATGGTGAAGTGAAAATAGTTAATTATGATAATCGCCATATCTCAAGAAGTTTTGATTTAGTAAGGGTTAAGCTATCGTTACATGGTTTACTTGGGATGGGAAAGGATTTACTGAGGTTGTTTCCCCGGTATCGTGTGATTAATAGCTTTAATAAATTTATTAATGACAATATGGAGCTTACACAAGTTTTTTCAGCTTCTGAGCTAAAGTTGGGAAATGCAGAAGAATTTGATTGTTACGTTGCAGGCAGCGACCAAATTTGGAATCCTAGTTGTGTGAGTTCAGACGGCCTCTTAAATCCCATCTATTTCCTTGACTTCTGCCCTGAGGGAGCGAAGAAAATTTCTTATGCATCTAGTATGGGGGCTTATTCCTTTTCTGAGCGGGAAAGGTTAGAGCTCAAAGGGTACCTGAAAAGCTTCTCGGCTGTGTCGGTGCGAGAGAGAGGTGCTAAGTTACTGTTGCAAGAAGTATTAGAGCGTGAGGTTGACCATGTGCTCGATCCCACGCTTTTACTATCTAAAGATGATTGGTTGGAGAGTGTTGGGATAAGTAATCAAGTTCGGGGCGGAGAGAGATATATTCTCCTGTATACCGTTCCAAAATCTCCGCTGATTAGACGTGCTGTCGATTTCTTTTCGAAGAAGATTGGTTTGAAAGTGGTTGCAATTGACCAAGGACTCAGTGCTGGCGCTCATGTCGATAAACATATAAGAGATGCTGGGCCTCAAGATTTTATTCGCTTGTTTTCAGAGGCTGATTTTGTGATAACAGATTCCTTTCATGGAGTATGCTTTTCAATTAATTTCGGTAAGCCTTTTGTGGCAGTTTCACCAGGAAAGCATGCAAATAGGATCGAGAGTTTATTGTCGCTTGTTGGGCTAATGGATAAGTTGGTCAAAAGTGAGAGTGATTTTGTTGATTTCAAAGTTGATGCTGATTTTGAAGGGGCGCAGGAAAAGTTGCTAACTGCAAGATGTGCTTCGCTTGGTGTGCTCTCGGCTTCGTTAGAAAAATAAAATGGTGGACTCCTCTAACAGCCGCTTAATTTTTAGAGGAGTAGCCTAATCTTTATCAGGCGAAGATCGAGTAGTAACTGCATAATTACTCGAAAACGAAAAAAGTACCTAGGTACTGATGCCTTCGGGCAAATTTTACTCTCTACTAATAGCTTTTGTCTTGATAATATGCACGATTACCTAAGTTTATAGAGACGTCCTAATGCGAATAAAAAAAAGTTCTGCTGGGGCTTTCTTTCTTTTCCTGGCGACCATAATGGTTCCATCATTGATTTATGTGTCTCTGGCAGCCTCTTCAATGGCCGTAGGGATCTTGGTTGTGTGTGCTGTTATTGTTGTGGCTGTTCGTAAATTATACTTTCCGATAGGTTTTATAAATCTGTCATTTCTATTTTTTTTTACGGCCTTCGCTTTCCATGTTGCTTATTTTTGTGTGCAGGGTGGCTTAAATCTTAAGCATGCGTTTTCGGTTCTCCTGTTATTGTTGATGTTTTTTAGCGCTGGCCTATTTTCTATGAAAATCAAAGGTATGCGGGATGAGGAGTTGGTTAGTGGCTTGAAGAGTTTGAGTGTAGTGGTCGTTTTTTTTGGTGCCGCTTCAATAGTTTTTTCGGTAGATTTTTTAGGCTACGGCAAGTATGCGAAAGCAATTTTCCCATTTGCTGAGCCGAGCCATTATGCTATCACTGTTGGTGGTATTTTGCTTGCCTCTGGCTTCTATTTGACCCCAGCTGTGAGGGTAGGCTTGGTGTTAAGTATGTTGTTATTTTCGGTGCTTTATCCAAGTATGCTTTTACTTTTACTTACTCTTGTTATGCTGTTTAGTTATTATGTGCATAGCTTTTTAAGGTTTAGCTTGGTTCTTTCGCTGGTTGTTGTATTGGCGTCTTTAGTCTATTTTTCTGGCGCTGATATTTCATATTATACTGACAGGTTGAAGTTCGATGATTCGACATCCAACTTGACGGCCTTGGTTTATATGCAAGGGTGGGAGGATGCATATAGAGCACTGGTGGATACAAATTGGATTGGACAGGGCTTTCAGAATATGGGGTCACTAGATCCAGGGATGTATGGGGAGAGAATATTTCAAATACTAGGGAAATATAAAAACCGAGAGGATGGAGGGTTTCTGGCTGCAAAAATTGTAGGTGAATTTGGTGTGCTGGGCTTAGTTTTCTTGTTCCTATATATGATTACGCTCCTCTCTTCAGTTCTGTATAACCATAGGTTTCTTAAAGCCTACAAGAAAGATCAAGTCTCGGCGCTGGGGTTTTTCCCTGTATCCTCAGTGCTTGGAAGCTCTTTGATGGTTGCGTTTTCAATAGAGTTGTTCACAAGAGGTTATGGCTATTTTTCTCCTGGAATATTACTTGCCATGACCTCGTTTTTTTTAATAACCAGAAAAGATAAAAGACATTCGGGTGCGCAAGTTGCAAGTTATGCTTGATGTATTTGAAGCCTTTTTCTGTTGAATGATTATTCTGCTTTCTAGGTAGCTACTAACTAAGTTGTGTGGTTGGAGTATGAGTGTAGTAGTTATTGGCGGAGCAGAGCTTGCACGTAAAAGTCTAGCTGATTTTTGTTTGCAATAATCAAGTGGGGCGTATGCTTGCTCAATCGCAGGGGCGGCAAAGAGGCTAAGTCTGCGAAGGTTGAATTTGTTCATGGAATTTTTTTTGATGAAGCCTCATTAAAAGGTTTGGTTCTTGATCGAGAGGTGCGGAGGGATATAGGGCGCTTTCTTGGAATAAATACAGTCTGTGGAATGCTATTAGCATGGTTAGACTTGATGAAGATGACGGTTGCGAAGGTTCAATAAAATGACACGAAGTCTCGTACTTTATGCTCCTAACGTACACACAGGAGGAGGTCTTGTGCTGCTCCGTGCGTTACTTGCTGCTTGGAATGATACTCTGCCCTTGGCTGTTTTTCTTGATAGTCGTGCACGAAAACTACTTGAGTTGCCGATGGGAACTAAAGTCTTTTGGGTAAATGCTAGCGTAAGTTCAAGGCTTAAAGCAGAATTCCGATTGAGAAAAATGGTGCGTGCCCGTGATACCTTGCTATGTTTTCATAACCTTCCTCCCTTGTTGCCAAGCGTAGCTAGGGTAGTTGTTTTTCAGCAGAACCGAATTTTGCTCGGCAATAATTCTTTGTTTCAATTCGCATGGAAGGCAAGGCTACGTATTACTTGTGAGCGTTTCATAAATCATATGTTTCGGCATCGTGTGTCTGAGTATATCGTGCAGACGCCAACAATGCAGCGCGACTTACTGCAGTGGTATTCAGCTGCAGGTCGCTCTCGGGCACCAACCGTGAACGTGCTTCCTTTTTTTGACACGATAGCCGGAGCGAATGTCCCTGGTGAATTTTCACATGAATGGGATTTCATTTATGTAGCAGATGGCGAGGCACACAAAAATCATCGAGTATTACTGGAAGCTTGGCGTTTGCTTGCCCAAGAAGGTTTATATCCATCTTTAGCTCTCACGTTGACCTCACGCGATGATCCACTAAAGCTTGAGGTGGAGGCTGCACGTGCGAAAGTGGGCCTTAATATTTTTAACCTAGGTAAGCTTCACAGGGAGCGTGTTATTGAGCTATATAAGCGTACACGTGCCATGATCTTCCCCTCAACGTCTGAGTCATTCGGGTTGCCTTTGATTGAGGCTACTCAGTTAGGAGTGCCTATTTTGGCCCCTGAGTTGGATTATGTGCGCGACGTATGCTCCCCGATGCATACGTTTGATCCTTCATCCGCAATATCGGTTGCCCGGGCAGTTAAGCGTTTCCTAGGTTGTCCCGAACCTGTATTAAGTTTGCGAGCTCCGGAAGAGTTCTGGTGTGAGCTACTGCAACAAAATATCTCAGTTTAAAGCGAGTGGATAGAATGTTTTTTTTTAGTAGCGGGTTCTTGAATTCCGCCTTGCAGTTAGAGTTGGAACGATGAATCTTGGGGAGGCGCATCCGCAGCGATTACTAATAGTTACCCAGTACTTTTGGCCTGAATCTTTTATCGTCAATGATTTAGTGCGTATTTTGGCTCAGCAGGGACATGAGGTGGTAGTAGCCACTGGCAAACCGAATTATCCTGAGGGTAGGATCTATGATGGTTATCAGTGTTTGGGTGTTCAGAGTGAGCGATATACTGATAACGTTGAAGTTTTCCGGGTTCCGCTTTGGCCGCGGGGTGAAGGTGGTTCGCGTAATTTGGTCTTGAATTATATTTCATTTGTTTTTTCGGGCCTCGTCTTTTTTCCTTGGCTACTAAGAAAGCGAGACTTTGATTTTATTCTCGTGTTTGCTCCGTCTCCAATCACTCAGGTTATCCCAGCTCTTCTCTTGAAGTGGCTGAAAAAATCCCACCTCGCAGTGTGGATACAGGATCTTTGGCCTGAGAGTCTGGCTGCCACCGGATTTGTTAAGCATAAGTATCTTCTCAAGACGATTGGTCGTCTTGTTAAGCGTATATATGCTGGTTGCGATACATTACTTGTTCAGTCCCGTTCGTTCATCGAACCTGTAGCCCGTTATGCGCGACGGGAAAAGATCATTTATTACCCCAACTCTATTGATGTTTCCACACCAGATGAAGTAGTGAATGGCGTTCCTCTGGAATTGACTGAGCTACTTGATCAGCATTTTAGTGTGGTTTTCGCAGGTAATCTGGGTGCAGCGCAAGCAGTTGAGACTCTACTCGAGACCGCCATTCTACTGAAGCACTATCCGGAAATTCGTCTGGTGCTAGTCGGTGGTGGAAGCCGGGTCGAGTGGTTACATTCGCAGAAGCAAGTACACCAGCTGGATAATTTGATACTACCCGGACGTTTCTCAATGGCAGTCATGCCTCAGATTTTCGATCATTCAGATGTTTTACTGGTATCGCTCAAGGATGAAGAAATCTTTGCTAAAACAATTCCAAGTAAAATCCAAGCTTACCTTGCTGCTGGGCGACCAATTATTGCCTCATTACGCGGTGAAGGTGCCCGAATTGTGACAGAATCCGGGGCGGGAACTGCTTGCGATCCTGAGGACCCCTCCGCACTTGCAGCATTAATCTGTTCTATGAAGAATCTGCCAGCCGCTGAGCTGCAAAAAATGGGGCAGGCGGGCAAAGCATATTTTTATGAACATTTTGAGATGAGCAACCAGGTAATGCGCTTGGTAGAGATTCTTAAAACCCAACGAAAGGAGCGACAGTCGTGCGCATATTGATATTGGGTGTAACGGGCATGCTTGGCAGCGCTGTTTACAGGACCTTGACGCAAGACCCTACGTTTGAAGTATGGGGCACTTTGCGTAGTTCTGGTGCACTTCGGCATTTTGAGGTGCAAGATAGGCAGCACCTGTTGTGTGGAATTGATGTACTTGACCAAGACACATTAGTTGGCCTGCTGGATCGAGTTCGCCCAAACGTGATTGTCAACTGCGTCGGTTTGATTAAGCAATTGTCCGATGCCGAAGACCCTCTATCGGCCCTGCCAATTAACGCTATGTTACCGCATCGATTATCGAAGCTTTGCGGACTGATGGGAGCTAGGTTGATTCACGTTAGCACTGATTGTGTATTTTCCGGCCGTAAAGGGATGTACTCTGAGGTTGAACCGTCAGATGCTGAAGACTTATATGGCAAGTCAAAATTCATTGGTGAGATTGATGAGGTGCCGCACGCAATTACATTACGTACATCCATAATCGGGCATGAACTCACTAGCAGTAATGCTTTGATTGACTGGTTTCTCTCACAAACAAGCCCGATCAAGGGGTATGCAAAAGCAATTTTTTCCGGATTACCCACAGTCGAGTTGGCTCGAATAATTAAGACGTATGTGATACCTAATCCCGAGTTGCAAGGCCTTTACCATGTATCGGCTGAGCCGATTGATAAGTTGTCACTACTCCAGTTGGTGGCTGAAGTGTATGGACATAGTATAGAGATCGTACCTGATGAGCAGATCTGTCTTGATCGTTCATTGGATTCTTCACGCTTCCGTGAGGCGGCAGGTTATCAGCCTCCCGTATGGTTGGAGCTGGTTAAAATGATGCACGAACAGCGTTGATCTTTATATTTTGGTGAATGTTTATGTTGGATAATAAAGTTTTAATGATTACCGGTGGGACGGGTTCGTTCGGTAATACTGTACTTAAGCGTTTCCTTGATACTAACGTCAGGGAAATTCGAGTATTTAGTCGCGATGAAAAGAAACAAGAGGACATGCGCATTGCCTTGGCTAATGACAAGGTCAAGTTCTACATTGGTGATGTACGTGATTATAGTAGCGTTGCCCATGCCATGGTCGGTGTTGATTATGTTTTCCATGCTGCTGCGTTGAAGCAAGTACCTTCATGTGAATTCTATCCTATGGAGGCGGTTAAAACTAACGTCGTTGGTACGGATAATGTGCTGAATGCTGCGATTGCTACCGGAGTTCAGCGGGTTGTAGTGCTAAGCACGGACAAAGCCGTTTACCCGATCAATGCCATGGGGATCTCCAAGGCCATGGCGGAAAAATTAATGGTAGCTAAGTCTCGGATGATTCCTGATTCTGGCCCAGTTATTTGTGCAACGCGCTACGGTAATGTGATGGCCTCCCGTGGCTCAGTGATACCTTTATTTATAAGTCAGCTAATTGGCGGTGAGCAATTAACCATTACCGATCCGAACATGACCCGTTTTCTAATGTCCCTGGAAGATTCGGTTGATTTAGTGTTACATGCCTTCGAGCATGCTGAACAGGGGGATATTTTTGTACAAAAAGCCCCAGCCTCTACTGTTGCTGATCTTGCTCAAGCCCTCAAAGAATTGTTTGATCGTGGAAATCCAGTCAAGGTTATTGGTACCCGGCATGGTGAAAAGCTTTATGAATCCCTGATTTCTCGTGAGGAAATGGCCAAAGCTCAAGATATGGGCCGTTACTTTAGAATTCCTGCTGATAATCGGGATCTCAATTATAAGAAATTCTTCGTTGAAGGTGAGCAGCACATTTCTGAGTTAGATGATTACACTTCGCACAATACTGAACGGTTGAGTATCCAAGGTATCAAGGATGTCTTATTAAAACTTGATTATATTCGAGGGCAACTCAATGCTTAAGGTTATGACACTGGTGGGCACTCGCCCTGAGCTAATCAAGATGTGTCGTGTGATTGCAGAATTGGATGAACAGGTTGACCATGTCCTCGTACATTCTGGGCAAAATTATGATTTTGAGCTAAATCAGGTATTTTTTGATGATCTGGGAATTCGAAAACCAGATCATTTTCTGGGAGCGGTCGGTGATACAGCTGCGCAAACTATTGCGGAAGTTATTGCTAAGGCCGATGGAGTACTCGAACTGGAAAAGCCCGACGCGCTTCTATTGTATGGTGATACGAATACCTGTTTGGCAGTAATTGCAGCCAAACGTCGGAAAATTCCGGTTTTTCACATGGAGGCTGGAAATCGCTGTTTTGATCAACGTGTTCCAGAAGAGTTAAACCGCAAGGTACTCGACCATATGAGTGATATCAATATGGTGCTTACGGAACATGCACGACGCTACTTACTCGCTGAGGGCATTTCACCGGAAACCATCATCAAGACCGGATCGCATATGGAGGAGGTACTTAATTACTATATGCCGCGTATTCAGTCTTCGGCAGTACTGAAAAAAGAAGGGCTGGAAGATGGTAAGTTTTTTGTTGTCAGTGCTCATCGAGAAGAAAATGTAGATACTCCAGAAAACCTACGGGATTTGCTGGAAACTTTGCGTGCGCTGGCGGATAAATACCAATACCCGATCATTGTCTCTACTCACCCGCGAACGCGAAAGCGCCTGGAGATGTTGGGTGAGTCACTGGATCATCCTCTCATTCGCTTTGTAAAACCGTTTGGATTACTGGACTATATCAAGCTGCAGATGTCGGCTTTCTGTGTGCTTTCAGATAGTGGGACCATCACTGAAGAGGCTTCGCTATTGAATCTACCTGCACTTACCATCCGTAATGCTCATGAACGCCCGGAGGGAATGGATGAGGGCACGTTGATCATGTGTGGCTTGAAGAAAGATCGAGTGTTGGATGCGGTGCGTGTAGTGGCCAATCATCATGATCGTGCTCAGCGCGTGATCCCTGTTGTTAAGGATTATCAAGCAGGCCCTGTTTCAAAGCAGGTGGTGAGGGTGATACTCAGTTACACTGATTATATTAATCGTACTGTCTGGTCGAAGGCCTGAATAGCCTAGAGATATATCAATGCGTGTTTTATTAACTGGTGCTACTGGTTTCGTTGGCAGGGGAGTAGCCGAAAGGGTGTCAACCTTAATTGAGCTGGATACAGTTGCTGCACTGCGTAAACCTGTATCTGATCTCCCTAAATCTATCGGGAGTCTGCAGATCCCGGGAGTTGAGCCCAATACTGATTGGCGAAATGAACTGAAGGGGGTTAATGCGATTATCCATATGGCCGCGCGTGTTCATGTTATGAATGAGATATCGCTTCAGCCTCTTGCCGAGTTTCGCAAGGTTAATGTTGATGGGACATTGAACCTCGCTCGCCAAGCTGCAACTGCGGGCGTACGGCGCTTCATATTTATCAGTTCAGTCAAGGTTAATGGTGAGGGCACTACAGAAGGCGTGCCCTATATAGCGGATGCCTTGCCGGTGCCTGTTGATCCCTATGGTATTTCGAAAATGGAAGCTGAGCAGGGGTTACGTGCACTGGCGGTTGAAACTGGGATGGAGGTGGTGATTATCCGCCCGACGCTTGTGTATGGGCCGGGTGTGAAAGCTAACTTTCTCAATATGATGCGTTGGTTGCATAAAGGCATACCTTTGCCTTTCGGGGCTATTTACAATCAGCGCAGCCTGGTCGCGTTAGATAATCTGGTTGATCTGATCGTAACTTGTGTTTGCCATCCTGCTGCTGCCAATCAGACTTTCTTGGTTAGCGATGGTGAAGACCTTTCTACTACGGGGTTGTTGCGCAGGATGGGCATAGCATTAGGTAAGCCTGCACGATTGTTGCCTGTTCCAGGCAGGCTTTTGGAGGCTAGTGCGGCGGTTTTAGGGAAGCGGTCTCTCTCTCAGAGGCTGTGCGGCTCTTTGCAGGTTAATATCGATAAAACACGTGAGCTATTAAACTGGGCTCCCCCGGTTAGTGTTGACCAGGCGTTGCATAAGACGGCGAAGCACTTTTTGGAGCAGCAATGCAAATGACTATTTTGCTGCTGTTTTCTGTGGCTTGCGTTTCACTTTTTATGACTGGTGCCTTGCGCCGTTACGCACTAACACGGAGCCTGATGGATATCCCGAATGCACGCAGTTCGCACTCTGTGCCGACGCCGCGCGGCGGTGGGGTGGCCATCGTGGTGGCCTTCCTGGTAACTTTGCCGGTTTTGACTTGGGCAAATATGTTGTCCTGGGATGTGATGTGGGCGCTACTGGGAGCGGGTACCGGTGTGGCCGTAATTGGCTTTCTGGATGACCATGGCCATATTCCCGCTCGCTGGAGATTATTGGGACACTTCACGGCTGCTATTTGGGCATTGTTCTGGTTGGGTGGGCTGCCGCCACTGAGTCTATTCGGTATGCCCCTGGACTTGGGGTGGATTGGGCATGTGCTGGCGGCTGTCTATCTAGTTTGGCTGTTGAATCTCTACAATTTTATGGATGGCATTGATGGCGTTGCCAGTGTAGAGGCCATTTGTGTATGCCTGGGCGGAGCTCTGTTGTATGCAGTCTTGGGTTTTACCGGCTCACTACAGACTCCGGTATGGATCACGCCGCTGCTTCTTGCTGTTGCGGTCGTAGGCTTTTTGTTTTGGAACTTTCCTCCTGCAAGAATATTTATGGGCGATGCGGGCAGCGGTTTTCTAGGTATCACTTTGGGGATATTGTCTCTGCAGGCTGCCTGGGTGGCACCGCAGTTATTATGGAGCTGGTTAATCCTGCTCGGGGTCTTCGTATTGGATGCGACTTGGACCTTGATGCGTCGCTTGCTGCGTGGAGAAAAGGTGTATGAGGCACATCGAAGTCATGCCTATCAGTACGCCTCACGTCAGTTCGGTAATCACTTGCCTGTAACTCTGGCAGTGTTGGGTATTAATTTACTTTGGTTGCTGCCAATTGCGTTGTGGGTTGGACTGGGAGAATTGAATGGTATGCTAGGTTTGCTTATTGCTTATTTTCCCCTGCTGGTACTGGCGGTGAAGTTTAAAGCGGGCGGGCAAGAATAGGCAATGAATCTTACTGTAGTTAATTTATTGGTTATTCTTGGTAGCGAAAAGTACGCCCTAAAATGAAACCCTTAAAAAGTAATGACACTTTGCGTGACAAGTAATTGAGATATGAGCCTAAAAAAAACACTGCTAATTCTGGGGGCAGGTGGCCATGGCAAAGCCGTGGCTGAGGCCGCAATGTTGTCAGGAGAATGGCAGCGGGTTTGTTTTGCAGATGACCGTTGGCCGGAATTGAAAGAATCTTTCAACTGCCCTGTAATAGCGAATAGCTTCACTTTGGCTGAGGTTGCTGGAACAGTGGATGCTGCCATTGCAGCAGTTGGTAATAATGTATTAAGAGAGCAGTGGTTGGCAACTCTACAGCGAGAGGGCTTCCCAGTGGCTACGGTCGTCCATCCCTCTGCGTCTGTCAGTGCTAGTGCAGTGCTGGGGGCGGGAAGTACGATAATGGCGTTAGCCATGGTTGGAGTGGATGCACGGATTGGCTGCGGTGCAATCGTCAATGCTCACGCAACTGTGGATCATGATGCTTGCTTGGGGGAGTTTGCCCACTTAGGAGTTGGTGTACATATAGCTGGCGGAGTGCAGGTGGGTGCAAAAGCCTGGTTGCAGGCGGGGTGCAGTGCTGGGTATCGCGTAGTTATAGCCGAGGGGGAGGTCTTGGCTCCGGGAACGGTGCTGACAGCATAATGATTACTATTATGGGGTCCAAAGAATAATGGATAAGCTGCGCAACTGGCTACTGGGGCTGCCCCGTCGCAATAAACGCATCTTACAAGTGGTAACTGATGTTCTGCTAGTGTGGCTAGCTCTTTGGCTGGCTTTTGCAATTCGTTTGGGTTTGGATAAGCCTGTTAACCCCTTTGCTGAACACGCTTGGTTATTTATCAGTGCACCGTTAATCGCGATACCTATTTTTGTTAGGTTTGGGATGTATCGTGCGGTGATGCGCTATTTTGGCAAGGATGCGCTGATTAGCATCTTCAAAGCGGTAATGCTATCGGCTTTGGTACTTGCTTTAGTTGTTTACTTGAACCGCGAGCCACCGGTAAGAGTGCCTCGCTCGGTTGTGTTTATCTACTGCTGGCTAAGCCTATTGATGATTGGCGGCCTCAGGCTGGTCATGCGACAGTACTTTATGGGCGACTGGTATGTGGCTAGCCAGCAGGTGCCCTTTATCAATCGAGTCGACCATTTACCGAAGGTGGCCATCTATGGTGCCGGGGCCGCAGGTAACCAATTGGTAGCGGCATTGCGTATAGATCGGGTCATGCTGCCGGTGGCTTTTATCGATGATGATCGTGGCATTGCCAATCGGGTGATTGCGGGCTTACGGGTTTTCAAGCCCAAGAATATCCAACGGATGATTGAACAAACCGGAGCCGAAGAAATACTCCTGGCAATTCCGTCTGCCTCTCGTGCACGCCGGCGCGAGATACTCGAACTGCTTGAAAGTTTCCCTCTGCACGTACGCAGCGTGCCGGGTTTCATGGACTTGGCCAGCGGTCGGGTTAAGGTTGAAGATATCCAGGAAGTGGATGTTGCTGACTTACTTGGCCGCGATGCGGTGCCGCCACAGCAGGCTCTTTTTGAAAGATGTATTCGTGGTCATGTAGTGATGGTGACTGGCGCTGGAGGCTCGATTGGTTCGGAGTTGTGTCGTCAGATTGTAGCTACAGGTCCAACTACACTGCTGTTGTTTGAGCACAGTGAGTTTAACCTTTACAGCATCCATACAGAGTTGGAGCAGCGGATCCGACGTGAATCGTTGCCAGTGCGATTGGTACCGGTCCTTGGGTCTATCCGTAACCCAGGGCGCCTATTGGATCTGATGCGCTCCTGGGATGTGGCCACGGTGTATCATGCGGCGGCATATAAGCACGTCCCGATGGTTGAACATAATATTGCTGAGGGTGTGTTGAACAACGTGTTTGGCTCTCTGCATACCGCCCAGGCGGCGGTAAAAGCAGGAGTTGAACATTTTGTATTGATTTCTACTGACAAAGCGGTGCGCCCAACCAATGTGATGGGTAGCACTAAACGCCTTGCAGAAATGGTGCTACAGGCGCTGAGCCAAGAGCCCGCTCCTACGCTGTTCAATGATGGTGAAGCTGTAAACCAAG
The DNA here is from genome assembly GCF_000380565.1 of Microbulbifer variabilis ATCC 700307. Taxonomy (GTDB): domain Bacteria; phylum Pseudomonadota; class Gammaproteobacteria; order Pseudomonadales; family Cellvibrionaceae; genus Microbulbifer; species Microbulbifer variabilis. The sequence continues at coordinate 12,833 of NZ_AQYJ01000018.1, read as the reverse complement.
TCAATAAAACCCGTTTCACCATGGTTCGATTCGGCAATGTGCTGGGTTCATCGGGGTCGGTGATCCCGCGTTTTCGTGATCAGATTAAGCGTGGGGGTCCGGTAACGGTAACGCACCCAAATATTACCCGCTACTTTATGACGATACCTGAGGCTGCTCAGTTGGTTATTCAAGCTGGTGCGATGGGGCAGGGTGGAGATGTGTTTGTACTGGATATGGGCAGTCCAGTGAAAATTGCCGAGTTAGCAGAAAAGATGATCCACCTCAGCGGTTGCTCTGTACGCTCTGAGAAAGACCCACACGGTGATATTGCTATCGAATTTACCGGTTTGCGCCCAGGCGAAAAGCTTTATGAAGAACTTTTGATTGGTGACAACGTCAGCCCGACCGATCACCCAATGATTATGTGCGCGACAGAAGATCACTTGTCCTGGGAATCATTCAAGGCGGTGTTGGCCCAGCTACTTAGTGCGGTAGAGCGTGATGATTATGAGCGGGTACGCCAGCTACTGAGGGAAACTGTTTGTGGTTATATCCCGGAGGGCGAAATTGTAGATTGGGTTCATCAGAAGCGATGTGCGGAACCTGAGCTGGCTTAAATGGCTTGGGCAGCCAATATTTCGAACTTATTATAATTGAACCTGGGTTTAGCCCGACTTCAGATTTAACGATGGCGGAAGGTCTTTTTATTGCTGCTGTTCAAACCGGTTTGACAATAGATTCCGCCATGTCTAAATACTTCCAGCTCGAGCTTTATGTCCCCCGCTATATTTGAGCGCAAATGCTACATTGACCTCAAAAACTGAGTTTAATTTAATGGTTTGAGCAAAACCTGATTCCGCTCAATAACTGAATAACCTTGGGCCTGTAATTGTTTCAAGTTAGTGAGTTGGTCTCCTCCTTGGGGATAAGGCTCGCTGCTGGCTTTGAGCCTTCACTCTATGCGGTGAGTGTCGATTATGGTTATAAGGGATTGATCTCTCCGCACATAATTGAAAAGAGCCCTTCGAATAGTTCTGTCTCGCAGATGTGTGAAGCTAAGAGTGCTTCAGTCACATCCAAGGGTTAGGGCAATCTATATTCTGGTTCGCGCTCCTACAAAATTATGGTTTGTTCCTGCATAGGGGATGCCCTCGATTCATATTAACGGAAGGTACAATGATTGAGTGCGAAGAAATTACCCAGTTGGCGCAGCAATTGGGCGAAGAACTGGATAAACGTGCATGGCGAGTTACCGCTGCGGAGTCTTGCACTGGGGGGGCTGTTGCCGCAGCGATAACCGCTATTGCCGGGGCATCAAGTTGGTTTGACGGCTCTGTCGTGAGTTATGCCAACCGCATCAAACACAGCGTTCTGGGTGTAGATGTCAAGGATTTACAACAGTTTGGTGCTGTCAGTGAGCCGGTTGCCCGCCAGATGGCCTGTGGCGTGTTGGCAATGATGGATGCCAATCTATCTGTTGCAGTGAGTGGTATTGCCGGTCCCGATGGCGGTACTGAAGAGAAGCCTGTAGGTACCGTCTGGATTGCCTGGGCTCATGCCGATGGGCAGGAACCCGTGCAGATCGATGCCCGTTGCTTTCATTTTCAAGGCGATAGGGCTGAAGTACAGGCGCAGACTGTGAGAGAGGCAATCAAAGGTATGCTCGCTATCCTGGATGAGCATCCGGTTTAGGGCTGCAGGGGGTTACCTTGGCAATGTTAGGGCGAGCTTTGCAGCTGCCCAAAGCCCATAATTTGCGCGATGGTGACTGGTACCGGTTGTGCCGGAATTACTGGTTGCCTATACAGTAATCCTTCGTTAAGCTTGCCACCAATCAACACAGCTTAGCAATATGGGAATGGTCATGGATTCCAATAAAGACAAGGCGCTAAAGGCGGCGCTCTCGCAGATCGAACGCCAGTTTGGCAAAGGCACAGTGATGCGCATGGGAGATAAAGAGCGCGAGCGTATCCCGGCGATCTCAACTGGCTCCTTAGGTCTGGATGTGGCCCTGGGTATTGGTGGTCTGCCCCGCGGCCGTATTGTTGAGATCTATGGTCCTGAATCCTCAGGTAAAACTACCCTGACACTGCAAGTTATTGCTGAGGCGCAGCGCAAAGGTGGCACCTGCGCGTTTGTGGATGCTGAACATGCGCTCGACCCCATCTATGCAGAGAAGCTGGGTGTTAATGTTGACGAGCTGATCGTTTCCCAGCCGGATACCGGTGAGCAGGCTCTCGAAGTGGCCGATATGCTGGTACGCTCCGGTGCCGTGGACGTGCTGGTAGTGGACTCTGTGGCGGCCCTGACCCCGCGTGCAGAGATTGAGGGCGAGATGGGGGATTCCCACGTCGGCTTGCAGGCCCGCCTGATGTCCCAGGCTTTGCGCAAGCTGACCGGTAATATCAAGAACACCAATACTCTGGCAATTTTTATTAACCAGATCCGTATGAAGATCGGTGTGATGTTTGGTTCCCCGGAAACCACCACTGGTGGTAACGCGCTTAAGTTCTATTCTTCCGTGCGTCTGGATATCCGTCGTATCGGTTCCGTAAAGGACGGCGACGAGGTAGTGGGTAATGAGACTCGCGTAAAAGTTGTCAAAAATAAGGTGGCGCCCCCCTTCAAGCAGACTGAATTCCAGATCATGTATGGCGAAGGCATCAATATGGTTGGCGAGGTCGTCGACTATGGAGTGAAACTGGGCTTGGTTGACAAGGCTGGTGCCTGGTACAGCTATAAGGGCGAGAAGATTGGCCAGGGTAAGGCTAACGCCACAAAGTTCTTACGTGACAACCCGGATATCCGCAATGAGATTGAAGGGCAGCTGCGTGTGCAACTGCTGGGTGACCTGGTTCCGGCAAGCCCCGAAGAGGCAGTGGAACTCCCGGAAGAGTAAGTGCCTTATTCAAACACGGATTTCTCCGTTGATCCCGCTCAAGTGCTGTTCGGTGCGGCGCTTGAGTTACTTGCCCGTCGTGAGCATTCGCGCCATGAATTGAAGCAAAAGCTTGCGGGCAAGTTCCCCGGTGCCGATTTCGATGCTCTATTCGAGCGCTTGCAAACACTTAATTATCAGTCAGACCAGCGCTTTGCTGAAGTATTTGTCCGCGCTCGTGTTCAGCGTGGGCAGGGGCCTATGCGTATTCGTCAGGAGTTGCAGCAGCGGGGGATTCGAGGAGAGCTCGCGACCCATGCAATTGAGCAGCTGGAGGTTGATTGGTTTGAGCTTGCCCAGGAGCAGCTCCAGCGCAAATACCGTGCTCCTATCAATATAGCGCTGCCCAGAGACCAGCAAATGAAAGAGCGCGCAAGGCGCCAGCGCTATTTGGCGTATCGCGGTTTTCCCGCAGATGCTATCAGCTGGGCGCTAGACGGGAAGTAATCGGGCTTATACTCTCATGCATGATTGGGTCACGGTGGTATTGTTGCTGTCCGACCTGTGATGATGAAAGCAAGAATAATAAGCGCGAGACACCCTATGATCCTATCCATTGACCAGGGCACTACGGGCACTACGGCCTTTGTCTTTAATAGTAGCGGTGCTCTGGTTGGGCGCAGTTACTCTGAAATCCCCAACTACTACCCTAAACCCGGTTGGGTTGAGCAGAATGCCGAAGAGATTTGGCAGGTGACGCAGCGGGTTTGCGCGGCAGCTCTGCAACGCGCCGGCATCCGCGCGTCCGATGTTGAGGCAGTGGGTATTACCAATCAGCGTGAAACTACAGTTCTGTGGGACCGGCATACCGGCGAGCCGGTGCACCCCGCCATTGTATGGCAGTGCCGTCGCTCCGCAGAAATCTGCCAGGAGTTAGCTGCTGCAGAAAAATCTGATTGGCTGCGCGAACGAAGTGGATTGCTGTTGGATGCCTATTTCTCCGCAAGCAAATTGCTGTGGATTTTCCGTGCACAGCCACAGCTGCTGGAGCGCGCTCATCGCGGAGACCTGTGTTTCGGCACAGTAGATAGCTGGCTGGTGTGGAAAATGAGCGGTGGCCGCGCACACTTGACTGATCACACCAATGCCAGTCGCACCCTATTTTACAACCTGGAACAAAAGCGCTGGGATCCGGAATTGCTGGCTCTCTTTGGTTGTCCAGAGTCTATCCTGCCGGAAATCCGGCCTTCTGCCGGTCATTTTACCGATACCGATCCTGAGGCGTTCATTGGGGCAAGCGCACCTATTTGTGGTGTGGCCGGCGATCAGCAGGCAGCGTTGTTTGGTCAGGGCTGTCTCCGTCCCGGGGAGATCAAAAATACTTATGGTACTGGCTGTTTTATGCTGGCTTTTGCTGGTGAGAAGCGACCGAAGCCATCTCCGGGGCTGCTCGCCACTATTGCCTGTGATATCAGCGGTGCCCCTGCTTATGCAGTTGAGGGGTCGGTATTTACCGCGGGGTCTGCGATCCAATGGCTACGTGATGAGATGGGCTTGATTCAGCAGGCAGTGGATACAGAGGTGATTGCGCAGAGTATTCCTGATACCCGTGGAGTTTACCTGGTGCCCGCGTTCAGTGGCCTCGGTGCTCCTCATTGGGACCCATCAGCGAGGGGCACTGTGTGCGGCTTGAGTCGCGGCGCTGGCCGGGCAGAAATAGTGCGCGCTACGCTTGAATCTATCGCCTATCAGAGTGATGAGTTGGCGCGCTTGATGGAGGGGGCTCTCGGGGTATCCATTAGCCATATGCGAGTGGATGGTGGGGCATGCGCAAATAATTTCCTGATGCAGTTTCAGGCAGATATTTCTGCGTTGCGGGTTGAGCGGCCAAAACAAATCGAGTCTACAGCCATCGGCGCTGCTCTTCTGGCGGGTATTGGTAGTGGTCTGTGGCACTTTGACAAGTTGCCGGAATGTTTGAGGGAGATTGAGCGAGATTTTATGCCCTCTATGGCTGCTTCAGAAAGGAAATCGCGGTTGGCCGGCTGGCAACGGGCAGTTGCCGCGTGTAAGGCATTTTAGTTAGGCCAATAATTTTTCAAGATGGGCTTTCGGCACAGGGAGGTGGCCAAATGGCGGTTTGGGAGGAGTTGCAGGCAACAGTTGATGCATTGGTGGATGGTCGCAGGGGAATTCTCGCTGCAGATGAGAGCAGTGGCACTATTGCCAAGCGTTTCAACACGATTGGGGTGGAGTCCACCGAGCAGAGTCGACGGGATTACCGTGCGGCCCTGCTAGAGGCAAAGGGCCTGGGAGATTTTATCAGTGGGGTAATTCTGTTTGAGGAGACGCTTGGTCAATGCAGTGCTAATGGCAAACTTTTGGCACAGGTGGCTGCGAATCAAAAGGTTGTCCCCGGGATTAAGGTCGACAAGGGAAAAGGGCCATTGGCTGGTGCTGCGGGGGATATGATTACATATGGCCTGGATGGACTTGCCGAACGACTGCGCGAGTACAAAAAGCAGGGAGCTCGATTTGCCAAGTGGCGTGAAGTCTATCCAGTTAGTCCACACAATCCCACCGAGCTCGGGCTACAGGCCAATGCCGAAATGTTGGCCCGTTACGCAGCTGTGTGTCAGGCCGAGGGCGTGGTGCCAATTGTGGAGCCGGAAGTTCTCATGGATGGGGATCACAGCATTGAGCGTTGTGCCGAAGTTAATGAACAAGTTTGGCATACTGTTTTTCATGCGCTGTATCGTCATGGCGTCACTCTTGAATTGATGTTACTGAAGCCCAGCATGGTCATACCTGGGGCGCAATCGGCACGAGCGGAGCCGCAGCAGGTTGCGGAATACACCCTGCGAAGTTTACGTCGGTCAGTGCCAGCAGCCGTACCGAGCATAAACTTCCTCTCTGGTGGCCAGGGGAACGAAGAGGCTTCTGCAAATCTCAACGCGTTGAACAAGATAAATAATGCACCTTGGCAACTGAGCTTTTCCTACGGCCGGGCGTTGCAGCAGCCAGCATTGGCAGCTTGGGCGGGGCGCTCTGAAAATATTGCCAAAGCACAGGGTGCGTTACTCAAGCGGGCACGCCTTAACCATTTGGCCATGTTGGGACAGTACTGCAGCAGTCTGGAGCGGGAGAGCTGACAGTTGCCGAATGGCCCAAGCTACAACAATAAGGAAAATAAGGAGGGGCAATGGAGTTTGTAACCAGAAATGTAAGCCTGCACTACCGCCGTTGGTGGGTTGAGAAAGCGCTTGGGGTAGTAGTTATTTCCCACGGCTTGGGTGAGCATAGCGGCCGCTACACCATGCTGGCCCAATATCTGAATCGTGCCGGGTTCAGCGTCTACGCCCCCGATCATTATGGTCATGGGTTATCGGATGGAAAAAGGGGGCATATTGATGATTTCTCCCTTTATTGCGAGGACCTGCATGAATTTATTTGTTTGGTCAAAAGTGGTAACCCCGATACAAGTGTGCATCTGTTGGGCCATAGTATGGGGGCGGTAGTGGCCTGCGGCAGCGCTATTCGGTATGGTTTCGTGGACAGTGTGATCCTGTCTGCGCCTGGATTTCGCGGAGCTAAAGAGCCCGCTGGCCTGGAGCTGTGGCTGGTAATGATGCTGGCCAAATTATTTCCGAAGCTTGTACTTTCCAGTCGAATTGATGACAAGTGGTTGAGCAGGGATGTTTCTATTGTCGAAACCTATCGCAATGATGAGCTTGCCCACCACGGGGTTTCCCTGCGTTGGTTTGAAAGCTTTCTCCAGGAGAGGACGTTTCTGTCAGCTAATCTGGAGCGGCTGCTTACACCCTGCTTAATGCTGCTGCCGGAATCGGATCGTTTGGTGGATGTAGAGCTGAGTCGGGAGTGGTTTGGTCGAATGGGTTCGACCAATAAAAGGCTTCACTGTTTTCCGGCAGCTTACCACGAGCTGTTCAACGAGGTGGAGGAGGGGCGTCTAGCCCGTGATTTACTACTGGGCCACCTAAACTCCATTTTGCCAGCCTCAAACCCTGTCATCTCTGGATAAAAATAGGTAAAGATGGGTTAAAACGGGGAAATCTGTTGGCTTAAGCAGAGGTGAATACCGTGAAAAACCCCATGAAGCATTGTATGATACGCGGTCATTTTTGCCCTCCGGAAGTTGTGTCGGGGGGAAATAGTGGGGTGGAACATGGATAAGAAGTTGCTGAGCCTATTAGTGTGTCCTGTAAGTAAGGCACCGCTTGAGTACCGCGAAGATACCCAGGAGCTGGTTTGTCGAGCCAGTGGCTTGGCCTATCCGGTTAGGGACGGGATTCCGGTGATGCTGGAATCTGAAGCGCGTCAGCTGACAGCTGAGGAAAAGCTGGAAAAATAAGCCAATGGGTGAACCCAGCGTTTTCAGTCAAATAATCTCGGGCGATATCCCGGCCGAGAAAATCTACGAGGATGACCTTTGTGTCGTTATTGAGGATCGGGCGCCACAAGCCCCGACCCATCTCCTCATTATCCCGCGCAAACCTCTAGTTAATCTGTCCGATGCCAAAAGCGAAGACAAAGGTCTACTCGGCCACCTGATGTGGGTGGCAGCCGAGCTGGGCCGGCGCTTGCGACTCGAGGGCTTTCGGCTGGTGGTTAACAATGGCCGTAGTGCGGGGCAGACCGTATTTCACCTGCATGTTCACCTGCTGGCTCAAAAGAAGATGCCCGAACAAGGGCTTGCGCAGTAGCAGGACAGACGTGGCACCGCGTCATCGGTGTCGTTCACATAACTTTCAACTAACGAAGTGGAATTACGCCGGATGAAAAGCGCACAGATTCGCGACGCCTTTCTGAATTACTTTGCCGAGCAGGGCCATACTGTGGTGCCGTCGAGCTCTCTGGTTCCGGGCAATGACCCGACCCTGCTATTCACCAATGCCGGCATGGTGCAGTTTAAGGACACCTTCCTCGGTCAGGAAAAGCGTCCTTACAATCGGGCCGCTAGCTCCCAGCGCTGTGTGCGTGCCGGAGGCAAGCACAATGACCTGGAGAATGTGGGCTATACCGCGCGCCATCACACCTTCTTTGAAATGTTGGGCAACTTCAGTTTTGGCGATTATTTCAAGCGTGAAGCCATCCGCTTTGCCTGGGATTTCCTCACAAAAGTACTGGGTCTGCCCGAAGAGCGCCTGTGGGTGACTGTTCATATCAGCGATGATGAGGCCGCTGATATCTGGTTAAAAGAAGTGGGCGTTAGCGCAGAGCGTTTTTCTCGCCTCGATGAGGACAACTTCTGGCAAATGGGCGATACAGGTCCTTGTGGGCCCAGCTCAGAAATTTTCTACGATCACGGTGCCGATGTTCCCGGTGGCCCCCCAGGTTCCGATAACGACGATCTCGACCGCTATATTGAGATTTGGAACCTGGTATTTATGCAGTACGAGCGCACTGCTGATGGCGAACTGCACCCACTGCCCAAGCCCTCCGTAGATACAGGCATGGGTTTGGAACGTATTGCCGCGGTTATGCAAAGCGTGCACTCAAATTATGAAATTGATCTTTTCCAGGCGCTGCTTAAAGCTGCTAGTGAAATAGTCTCCTGCAAGAACCTCGAAGAAAAATCCCTGCGTGTCATTGCAGACCATATTCGCTCTTGCTCCTTCCTGATTGCTGATGGGGTGATGCCATCCAATGAGGGGCGGGGTTTTGTGTTGCGTCGCATTATCCGTCGTGCTGTGCGTCATGGTCACAAACTCGGCCATAAAGAGGTGTTCTTTTTTAAGTTAGTGGAAGCCCTGACTGAGCAAATGGGTGATGCTTATCCTGAGTTGCGTGAGAAGCAAGAGCTTATTGAGCGGGCTCTACGTAAAGAGGAAGAGCAGTTTGCCAAAACCCTGGACAAAGGGATGGCTCTGCTGGAGAGTGCGCTGGCCTCCCTGGAAGATAGCGAGATTCCTGGTGAGCTGGTGTTTACTTTACATGATACTTATGGCTTCCCCACCGACCTGACTCAGGATATTGCCCGAGAGCGTGGTTTGTCACTGGATATGGCAGGTTATGAGGCTGCGATGGAAGCCCAGCGCGAACGTGCGCGCGCAGCAGGTAAATTCAAGCAGGACTATACCGAGGTTCTGGATCTGGAAGGTGTGACAGAGTTCCTCGGTTACGAAACAACTGAGGCGCGGGGCAGGGTTATCGCTATCGTCAAAGGTAGCGAGCAAGTCGAGCGCCTGGAGGAAGGTGAAGAAGGTGCGGTGATTCTCGACCGCACCCCGTTTTATGCCGAGTCTGGAGGCCAGGCTGGCGATAGTGGCTATCTCAGTTCAACAGCTGGCCGTTTTGAGGTTCGTGATTGTACCAAGCAGGGCGGCCACCACTTGCACACCGGTAAAATGTTGCAGGGTGTCATCACTATTGGTGATCAAATTTCTGCCAAGGTGTCTGCAGAAGTGCGCCAGGCAACCGCACTGAATCACTCCGCCACCCACCTGCTGCACGCTGCTCTGCGCAAAGTGTTGGGCGAGCATGTTACGCAAAAGGGGTCGCTGGTGGACTCCGAGCGCCTTCGTTTCGATTTCTCTCATCCAGAGGCTGTTACCAATAAGCAGCTGCATGCCATTGAATCCCTGGTGAATGCCCAGGTTCGCGCCAATACTCCGGTTGATACTTGCGAAACCGATATTGAGTCTGCCAAGGAAATGGGGGCAATGGCCCTGTTCGGTGAGAAATATGGCGATACAGTTCGTGTTCTTTCCATGGGAGAGACTGAAACTGGCGCTTTTTCTGTTGAGTTATGCGGCGGGACTCATGTCAAGCGCACCGGTGATATAGGTCTTCTGCGCATTGTGAGTGAGAGCGGTATCGCCTCCGGTCAACGCCGCATTGAAGCCGTGACTGGCGCACATGCGCTGTCATTGTTCGATCAAACCCAGCAGCGTCTTGAACATATTGCAGCACTTCTCAAGGCGCGCCCGGATAGCCTTGCCGATAAAGTTGAGCAGCTATTGCTTAACAACCGCAAACTGGAGAAGGAAATTGGTCAGCTTAAGACCAAATTGGCCAGTGGTGCCGGAGGTGATCTCTCTGCTCAAGCGGTGGAAATTGCTGGCTTCAAGTTATTGGCGGCGTCTGTTGATGGCGCAGACCCTAAATCCCTGCGAGACCTGGCTGACCAGATGAAAAACAAGCTTGGTAGTGGTGTTGTCCTGCTTGCAGCACCTGGTGAGGATAAGGTGGCTCTGGTAGCGGCAGTAACCAAGGACCTGACAGATCGCCTGTCAGCGGGGGATCTTATGCGCTTTGCCGCTGCCAAGCTTGGTGGTAAGGGCGGTGGCCGTAAGGATATGGCACAGGGGGGCGGAACTGATGTTTCCGCCCTGGCGGGTATGTTGCAGGAGGTGCCCACATGGGTTGAGGGCTCCCTCAGCAGCTGATTTCGGTAAAAACGGCGCCAGAAGTCGTATGTGAAGTTGATTTCACCGAAGTTTGGTGATTAAGTGCGCGCCTGCATGAGTCAGAGCAGTGCGTGTACTTGGCCAGGGGCTAAGGAAACACAAAGATTATGAGTTTGTTCGTGCAGAAATACGGTGGAACCTCTGTAGGCTCGATAGAGCGTATAGAGGCTGTCGCTGATAAAGTAGCCGCGTTCCGCGCCAAAGGGCATGGCTTGGTTGTGGTGCTTTCTGCCATGAGTGGAGAGACCAACCGCCTGATTGATTTGGCATATCAGATCCAGGAAAAACCCGATCCCCGCGAGCTGGATGTGCTGGTGTCTACCGGTGAGCAGGTCACCATTGCGCTATTGAGCATGGCTCTGAAGAAACGTGGCTATGATGCCTGCTCCTATACCGGGGGGCAGGTCAAGATCCTCACGGACAACGCCCATACCAAAGCACGTATCCAGCGTATTGATGTTGAACGCATGCGCGCTGACCTGGATAACGGCAAAGTAATTGTAGTAGCCGGCTTCCAGGGGGTAGATGATGATGGAAATATCACTACTTTGGGGCGTGGTGGTTCAGATACCACGGGCGTGGCTCTCGCTGCAGCGCTTGATGCCACTGAGTGCCAGATTTATACGGATGTTGATGGGGTCTACACCACTGATCCACGAGTGGTGGATAGTGCGCGTCGTATGGATCGGATTACGTTTGAGGAAATGCTGGAGATGGCGAGTCTTGGCTCAAAGGTCCTGCAGATCCGCGCCGTAGAGTTTGCCGGTAAATACAAGGTTCCGCTGCGCGTACTTTCAACTTTTGAAGAGGGTGAAGGAACCCTGATTAGTCTGGATGAGGAAAACAACGAGATGGAACAACCCGTCGTATCTGGTATCGCATTCAACCGTGATGAAGCCAAGCTAACTATTCGCGGTGTTCCGGATACCCCCGGGGTTGCCTGCCGTATTCTTGCACCAGTTGGCCGCGAAAATATTGAAGTGGACGTGATCGTGCAAAACATCAGCGCGGTTGATGGAACTACAGACTTTACTTTTACTGTGCATCGAAATGATCTGCATAAAGCGCGTGATGTTCTGGAGCGTGTTTCGGCGGAACTTGGCGCACGCGAAGTGATCACAGACGACAAGATTGCCAAAGTATCAATTGTCGGCGTGGGAATGCGTTCCCATGCGAACGTGGCCAGTCGTATGTTTAGTGCTCTGGGTGAAGACAATATCAATATTCAGATGATCACCACATCTGAAATAAAGATATCGGTGATTATCGATGAGCGCTACCTCGAGCTTGCTGTGCGTGCCTTGCATAGTGAATTTGAGCTCTCTGATAAACAGAGATGAAATAAACGCTATAACCGGAGCTAAGGCGGCAAGAGCCACCCATTTCGATTCAGTTGCTTGGCATTACATCCAACCTGTTGAGATTTTGTTCGACTGGTCAATACTGAATAGTGTGATGGGTAGTTTTTGACCTTTTTGCACCGCCATCCGGTTAAGATGACCAAATAAGAGCAGCGTCAGGAAAACACCGGCCGCTCTTTATCACAGGATGATCAAGGAGAAGTAGGTAATGTTGATTTTAACCCGCCGAATTGGCGAAACGCTGATGGTTGGCGACAATGTCACGGTTACCGTGCTGGGGGTGAAGGGCAATCAGGTGCGTATTGGTGTTAATGCGCCAAAGGAAGTCGCCGTGCACCGCGAAGAAATTTACCAGCGTATCCAGCGTGAAAAGCAATCCTCTGAGGAGGGTGGTAACGACTAGACGCACAGTTTCCCTAAAAAGGCCGGTAACCCGGCCTTTTTTTATTTTTGAATCTTCTCCTCAAAAGAAGTGCTTGGCGGGAAAGTCGTTTTTTTGGCCGTGTTGTCTAAAAGGTGTTCGATAAGACAAAAAAGTGCAAAAAGTTATTGATTCCCCATTGCTTTTTGTCGGGCCGTTGGTATTATGCCGCCCACTTTCAGCGAGCAACCAGTTAGGTTGTTGAGTAGAAAAAACCTCCTAAAAGAGGTTTTTCGGAAGAAGAGTTTCGAAGCAAATTAAAAAGGTGAGATGGCCGAGTGGCTGAAGGCGCGCCCCTGCTAAGGGCGTATGGGTTAACACTCATCGAGGGTTCGAATCCCTCTCTCACCGCCATTTAAAAGGCCCTCTGAAAAGAAGGTCTGCGGCCCCAAAAAATAATTTTTGAGGCGCTTGCAAAAGGAAGTGGCGAAGCTATAATGCGCGCCACTTCAAGCAGGGGCGGAAACAACCTTGCCGGGATTTGAAAAGCGCTTTGAGCGGTTCAAATCACCGAAAAAAAGCTGCAAAAAATCACTTGATTCAGCAGCCCGGATGTGTAGAATACGCGTCCCGCAGTTAGAGCCGAGCGCTCAACTGAGTTGTTTAAAAATTCGATCAAGCAATATGTGTGGGTGCTTACGGAGTGATGAATCGATACATCTAGCTTCGGCTAGAAAAAGATTTATCGGAAGTAAGTAACTCGAACAATTCGATTTACGTTTTATTCCGAGCAAGACTTAAGTCTGATCGAGAGCCATATT
>NZ_AQYJ01000017.1 GCF_000380565.1 Microbulbifer variabilis ATCC 700307 | reverse complement strand
ATACGGGTGATACGGGTGATACGGGTGATACGGGTGATACGGGTGATACGGGTGATATGGGTGATACGGGCATGTGCGCTCGATCAAAGAGTAATCAACATGGAGAGTACTAATGGCTACGTGCAGCGATTCGTTGCACTAGCCTCTGACGGAGAAAAAATGCGCGCATTCGAAAAAAGTAATGTGTCCGTTTTATCGGGGCAAGATCAGGCCTTCGGCCGGGACGCGCTAACGCGCGCCCCTATTTGAGGCGTTAAATTTATGAAAGTGAAAATAGTATATTTCAATATTCTAAAGTCCATACTAATTTGCAACGTGTTCTGCTGTCTTATCGCTGCAATTTGGATGTGGGGTGGAAGAAGTGACTTTTTCGGAAGGTATCTTCTTGCATTGATTTATTCATATGTAATGTTTGGTGTTGCAGGGTCCATTTTTTGGCTTACCTTCTATTCTTTAATCTCTAAGTTTGTTGATAATAAAGGCATTGCTCATATAGTGGCGTGCGGGATATCGTCTATTCTAGCTGCCCCAGCATTTTACTTAATGTTAGGAGAAGTAAATGCAGCGCAAGAGAGTTTTGATTATTTAAAATTTACTATACCTACTGCAGCTGTGTGTTCAGCATTCTATGTATATCGGTACTTGCAACATGAAAAATTTAACAAGGCCCAGAAAAATGACCTCCGGTAAGCCCCACGTTTTGTGTAAAAAACCGCACAAAACGCGCCCCTTACCTCCGGCATTTGTGGGCAGCGTTATGTGTCAAAAGCACCAAAAATATGAAACGAATTAAAGATAATGAAGTAAAGACCCAAGTTGCTTCAGATTTCGGCATGACCATGGAGCTTTACATTGAAACTGGTAACGCCTCTATTGATAAGAGGGTTGATTATCCTTTGTTCAAAGTCTATGCCGATGAGGAAACCGAAGAGAAATACGTTGAGATTTCATCTGGGGGCCAACTTATTCAGCTGCCAATTGAAGCAATAAAGAAATTTCCATTAACAGCAGAAACAGAAGTTCACTCTGAGGCTTGGTACGATAAAAATGTTTTCAATCAAGAGTGAAGCGCATAAAAAGGCGGTGTTGTCGCCTTCGGCTGGGACACGCTAACGCGCGCACCAAAACTTGGCGTTAGGTAACCTACGAACTATGTCAGTAATTTCTAAATTAATGGAAGCTACGGAAGCGGATACTGATGTTCTTTGCCGCTTAGATTCCAACAATGATGACTTTAGCAAATTCAGAGAAGTAGATTTCACCTTCAAGTGCGACAGCAAACAAAAAGCAAACACTGTGGCGGGTTTTCTTGGTGATTTTCAGTACGGGACAGCGAATGTAATTGATGAAGAAAAGCAATACATGGTGCAAGTACTAATAGATATGCTTGTAACTCAAAACATCCTGCTTTGCGTATCAGGCTTTATGACTTGCATTAGTGAATTTTATGGTGTTGAAGTCGAAGGCTGGGGGTGCATCGCGCAGAACGGTAGCTAACAAACGCTTGCAGCCGAGGCCAAACACTACGCACTTTTTGCGTTACTCGCCGCGCTCAAACAATAACACAAATACCGCTTCGCATTTGGACCGACTGTAGCGGACGTTATGCATCAAGCGGGAAGAAATGAAAGACAATAAAATGCCCAAGGTACAATTCCTAAAAAGTAGATGAAGTAGCGCCATAGCGAGCGTCTGAATGTGGATGAGTGTGTTAATTTAGTCACACTGTTGCGGTATTGGCGTAAATATATCTTTTTTTGGCAGATTTTTACTTGATTGGTCTAGGCTAAAAGCGAGGCATATATTTGGGGGTATTAGCACATAGTTAAGACTTGGCCCCTAAGGTTGAGCTGGAATCATTCATATTTAGGAGGTACTTATGGCGCGGGCAAGAGGTGGCGAGGATATTTCGCCTAAAAAATCTGGTAAAGTTGGTCAGTCTATCGCCCAATCAGAACATAAATCTGAGGAACAAGAATTAATTGATTTTACTAAAATCAAAGTGGCTAAAGACTTTACCGGGGAATACGTGCTAACTGTATGGGGGAAAAACGACCCTGATATAGAGCCTTCACTTGATCCAAAACAATACCCAGCGAATCCGGATTATTATGAGATAGAAGTATTAGGAAAACGCTTGAATAGTCCTCCCCCTAAAAAGGTGGAAAGATTTCCACTCAAATTAAACCTTAAAAACTATATGGGTGAAAAAGGCATAGAGGTTATTGGTGCGACCAAGTCTGTTAAGTGGGACTTGCCCGAGGGGTAGAGGGGCTTTTGACATCGAATCGCCTAGCCGTTCATAGCTCGATTGCGTCTATGGCGATTCCGAGTGGGTGAATAAGGTCACCTCGACAGCATTTTATCCTTGGGGATTCCTTACTGCTCAAACGGATTCTAGGTAAAAACAAGGTGACTGAAGTCAGCTTAGATGGTAGTTCTATTGTCTATCTATAAGAAATAAGTACTAAAAAACTGAGAATAAAGATTACTCAACTGTACTTTTTTGACAAAAGTGACATCTGTTGATGATATGGATGAGGGTTTAGATGTCCAGTACTAATATATTACATTAAAACATATCGGCTCTGTAATTGATTCAAATTGGCTGGTGAGTTCATTTTTTCTTCGCTTTTTTGCATACTCTCAAAGAAATCTAGAATCTATATTTTTTGCCTTTTTGGCCTTTGTACTTGGCGTTTTCTTAATAATTATGGCTTGGGTAAAAGGTGCTCAGCAAATGTATTTGATTGACTAGTGCGCAAAATCTGTAAAGGATGAGAGGGATCTATCTTTATTTGATTGATTTGTACGCAAAATCTGTAAAGGATGAAAGGATTCATCATCAAATAGATGCACTGTGTAATTATTTGTTAGTGGAAAGCTATATAGCAGCGCTGCGGTCATACACAATGTCGTTCAAACCCCAATCGGAGTAGTAGGCCAACAGTATGGTGTTTTAATGATGGAGGTGTAATGATAAAAAACCTCGGACCAAAGCACGAGGTTTTGTATCTCACAGGACGCGCGGTTAGGCGGCTTTCTTTTATTTTGCCCAGACCTCTAAATCTTTTTCAATACGATTTAGGGTTTCGCCCATTTGCTCCATCCCTTCTTTGAGGCGTTTTAGTAGAGCTATGCTTGGATGTTTCATTTGAGCCTGCTGGTCTCCGCTCAGTGAATCAAGGGTTGCTTGCTTAGCGCTGTAACAGCGGCGGCGAAATTCTCTTGATTTTCCTCTTCCAGCGCAATAGCTATATCACGAATACCACGTATCGCCGTTGACATCGTGTTAACTTTTACGCCATTTAATGGGTTAATGGTGCCAACTTCCTCTCCGAGTGGGTGACTGGGGTTCGATGAGGAAGTCCCGTCCGACTGGGCGGGGAGGATGTCCCTGGAGAATAATTTTGTGTCAAACTTGCATGCCGACATGTGAATTAAGTTCAGTTAAATTACAATGAATAGTTGTGATTTCTCTCATAAGAATCGTATTTCCAATTATTCAAACTTTATAAATTAGAGGGGGAGGATATGCCAGATCCTAAAGGTGAAAATAAGGGTGTTTTTCATAGGACTTTTGGTGTTCCATTTGATAAATTCATCCGAGGTAAGAGCAGCGCCTACCGTGAAATCGAGAGGGATATCTCGGACTTGAGAGCGGGTAGAGAGAGGCAGCTTCATGTGGGTGAAAACCTGGAGGCTAGGAAAAGAGACGTCTTAGTTAAGATCGATATTCTGGATGATCATATTAAGACTGATCAAAAAGATCTTGAGAGGCAAAGGCGTAGGCTTGATGAGGGTCAGGCCAGATTGAAGACGATTAAATCAAACTCTCCTCTCTCTATGCTGCCCAGAGTTCCAAAAACTCCTATTGAGCTTGCGAGTAAATTGATTGCATTTAGCTCATACGGCATGGCTGCAACGGCAGTATTAACTTTAAAAAATCAGCTCGATCAATTTGAGGCTTATGCCGATATTCAGATGGGTCAGCATACGTTGAATCAGATTCAGAATTTACAGGAATCACACCTTAAAAAATATAATTTAAAGACAGAGGAGCTTAGGAGACTGAAAGAGCAGAATCGGCTTCAGTTGAAAATGTTAGCTTGTATAGAGTCAAGCCTGAATCAAAAGGAAGCGGACTTAAAGAATCTGTAACTTGATAGAAGATGAGCAATTTAAAGAATAACTGAAATTAAAGTTGGATATTTTTAAGCTCCCCATATTGGGTACAATCCTTCAAAATAATCTTGAGGGGGCGTCATGCGATTAATCCTGCCTATTGCCCTATCCGCCGCTCTGACCGGCTGTCTTGAGGCAGAAGCCAAAGAAAGGCGTGGCTACCCAGGTGGTCTAATTCTGATGGGGACTGCCGGAACACTCGCCACGAGCTTTTAGTTCAGTTCTCCCTGGCTCCGGTTACTTTTACCAAAGCGGCAGTTTGCAGAAGACCCTGAAAACTTGTGGCTGGTCGATGATGGTCGAAATCAAAGCAAGGGTGACAAAGGCCCCGATGAATGGATGCCCCCCTATGAACTGGTCCAGGCGATCTACGTGCAGCGGTTTATGGCGATAATGGAGAAGTATGGGTTGAAGTTCTCACAGGAAGAATCAGCCAAGATTATGGCACTCCTGGAAGAATAACTGATTTAAACGCCTGCTATCATTGTTGCTAGATTTTCAAACCCAGCTTGAATCTTGCAGCGTAGAGGGCTCTCATGTGTTACTCCTTTGCTGTGCCCAGCAATAGATTGCTTTCGGAACTACCAATTAATTTCCAGAATGATGGATTGTCGTGGGAGCAGCTGCGTTTAGATCAAGAGTGGGAAAAGTCCTCCAGTAAGGATGAAGTTAAACATGTGCTGGGACTAAAGGGGCAACCCCGGGTGAGTCAATTCCGGCTAGCGGGGCCTAGTCAGCGTGTATACCCGCGGTACTTTGCTCCAGGCATTGTGAGCGATGGGGGTAAGAATTGGTTGCGTCCGCTACGTTACTCGATACGCCCGTCTAACTCAGTTTGGGATCTGGCAACAAAATACAGCCTTTATAATGCTCGACTAGATAAATTGCTTGAAGCAAAAACTTGGCGGCCTCTGATAGGTCACCAACATGGAATATTGCCGTTCACTAGCTTCTTTGAGTGGGTCGAACACAAGGGTAGTAAGGCTCAAGTCCAGTTTACGCCAAAGGGGAAAGACTTGATGTGGGCACCTATCCTTTGGGACTACTGGGAATCTTTGGGAGGTGAGGTTGGTTACTTTTCATGTACCTTGATTACTGATGACCCAGCACCTGAAGTTAAGGCTGTCGGGCATGATCGAAGCCCAATCTTTTTAGGGACAGACCATATATTGACCTGGTTAGATGCAGAGTCTCAGTCAGCTGATGACTGGCAGGAGTTCTTAAAGGGCCACCGAGAGCCGGTAACCTACAGTCACTACATGATTGCATGAGTAATGAAAGCTGTTTGGTCAGGAGTTTTGCTTGATTGAGGAGTTCTTGTATTCATATGCTGTGTATTTTAGAAACCATGCACCGTATGACTGCTGCCGGCACCATGGCCAGCTTTAGCAGCATTAGCAAAAACTACAACGGCACCTACAGTTCTCAGCGCCAGGAATTAGTAGAGCAATGGACAAACTACGAAACCCTCAGCCTGGAATTCTGTGAGGAGATTGTAGAGCCGGTCACCAGGCGCTGGGTGCAAATGGGTCTTAGCAGACGCCTTTCAAGTGTCCGCTGATGTGGACCCCGCAACCCTGATGCACGTCGATTTTATTACCCCGGTGATGCCCTGGATTAATCCAGCCCATGAAGCCAGCGCCGATGAAACCCTACTGGAAAATGTTCTGGCCAGCCCACAGCAGACCATTCGTCGGCGCGGCAAGAAGCCTGACGATGTGATTAAGCAGACCGCTGCCTGGCAAAGAAAGCTGCGAGAAAACAAGATCACCACCCCAACCAAACGCACCGCTGTTCCCCCACAACAAGCTGAGCCTGAGCCTGAATCTCAA
Organism: Microbulbifer variabilis ATCC 700307; assembly: GCF_000380565.1. GTDB lineage: Bacteria > Pseudomonadota > Gammaproteobacteria > Pseudomonadales > Cellvibrionaceae > Microbulbifer > Microbulbifer variabilis. The sequence goes on along the minus strand of NZ_AQYJ01000017.1, from coordinate 50,201 downwards.
TCTGAACCTGAATAGGAGGCAGCGATGCCCAAAAAATCTTGGTACAGCATTACCGCTGCCGCAAATAACACGGAAGCCGATATCTATCTGTACGACTCCATCGGCTACTGGGAGTTGACCACAAAAGATTTTGCCCGAGATCTCAAAGCACTCGGGGATGTCAGCAAGATCAATCTGCACATTAACTGCCCCGGTGGGGATGTGTTCGACGGTACCGCCATATACAACCTGCTGAAAGATCACAAAGCCGAGGTGGAAACCTGGATTGAAGGCATTGCAGCCAGTATGGGCAGTGTGATCGCTCTGGCCGGGGATACCGTCCATATTGCCGAGAACGCCTATTACATGGTGCACAACCCCAGTGCGGGTGTTCGTGGTGGCGAGCGTGCCCTGGAAAAAACCAAGAGCCTGTTGGCCAAAGTCAAAACCACCATGAAAAGTCTGTACTCCTCGCGCACCGGCATGTCCGATGAGGAAATCAGCCAAGTGATGGATGACGAGACCTGGTATACCGGCGCAGAGGCAGTGGAAGCCGGCTTTGCTACCGATACCACAGAAGCAGTGGAGATGGCTGCAAGCTTCAGTGCTGATCACTTAAACCAATTCAAACATACCCCGCAAGCTAATAGTGCATTGGTTATTCAGGGGCCCACTGAATTTAGATTCCCGCCTGCGGTTGCAGACAACCCACCCAAAACCAAGGAGACGCAAGCCATGACCACAACCACCTCCACCACGCCAGCTGCAACCGCTGCGATCGAGGTCACCCCGGAAATGAAAGCCCAGATTGCCGCCGATGCCAGAGCACAATTTGTAACCGATGAGAAAAAACGCAAAGACGATATCAAAGCCGTTTTTAAGGGCTTCGAAGCACACAGCACCCTAATGTAATCCTGCCTGGATGATATGGACTGCTCAGTGCAGGGCGCCAAAGACAAGCTGCTTACAGCCCTGGGTAATCAAACCCCAACCCCAGAACAAAGCTACAGTGTGGTCGTGCAGGAAGGTGAGGGTATTAAACGCATTAAAGCCAATGCAGAAAATGCCATTGCCATGCGCGCCCTCGGCGAAAAGCGCACCGAAGGTAACAGCCTGGCAGGCTATACCATGCTGGAAATTGTCCGCATGTTAATGCATGCCCACGGCCAGAATTTAGCGGGCCTGGATAAAATGGGTGTAGTCGCCGCAGCGTTTACCCATAGCTCTGGTGACTTCGCGACTGTCCTCGGCAATATTGCCAATAAATCCATGCTGAAAGGGTATTCGGAAGCGACAGAAGTCTTTCCGCAGTTTACCGCCACCGGCAACTTGAGTGACTTTAAGATAGCGACCCGCACCGACCTCGGTACCTTCCCCTCTCTACGTCAAGTGGCCCCCGGGGCAGAATTTAAATATGTGAGTATCGGAGAGCGTGCCGAAACAGCCGCACTGGCCACCTACGGGGAAATGTTCTCCATTAACTGTCAAGCAATTATTAATGACGACCTCGGAGCCTTCACCCGAATCCCACAAAAAATTGGGCCTCGCCGCCGTACGCACCGTTGGAGACCTGGTGTTTAGTATCCTGCTCAACAACCCACAAATGGCCGATGGCAAAGCCCTGTTCCATGCCGATCATGGCAACCTCGCCACCAAGTCTGGTATCAACACCGCCAGCATCGACGCCGCACGAGTTTTGATGGGCAAGCAGAAGGACGGCACCGCCTTCCTGAATATTCGCCCCAAATTCCTATTGTGTGATATCGCCGACGAGGGTGCTGCAAAGGTTGCCCTAGAGTCAGGGTTTGAAGTGGGTGCTGCTGAGAAGTCCAACACTGTGCCCAACAGCGTGCGCAATATTGCCAGTGTGATCTCCGATGGTCGCCTTAGCGGACACAATGGTTGGTACCTCAATGCCGATCCGGTAGCGCAAGACACTATCGAAGTGCTTTACCTGGACGGCCAGCAAGCTCCAGTGCTGGAACAGCAAAACGGCTGGAGTACCGACGGGGTGGAGTTCAAAGTACGCCTCGATGCCGCAGCCAAAGCTTGGGACGCAAAAGGCATGGTGAAAACACCCAAGAACTAATACCCAGCTCAAACCGAACCAAACCTTAAAAAATCCGAAAAGGGCTGCACATAGCGGCCTTTTTGCTTTCAGTAATTTACTCAATTGAGAGAAAGAGAATGGCTACTAATTTTGTACAAGACGGGCGCATGCTGGATTACACCAATAGCACTAGCGCGGTAATTACCTCTGGCCGGGTGCTAGCAGTAGGCGCAGTACTGGGTGTGGCGATGGATGATATCGCCGTGGGCGCATCTGGTGAGATCGCTATTGAAGGCGTTTTTATAGTGCCCAAGGTATCCGCCGCAGAGATCAGGCAGGGGGAAACCCTCACCTGGGATGTATCCGTAGCAGCCTTTAATAACAGCGCCGCAACAGCCGCAACCGGCGATATCACCGGCCCCACCGCCTTTGCCGCAGAGTCTGCCGGTGATGGCGTTACCAGCCTAGCAGTCAAGTTTACCGGGGTGCCGGGCACCGTGAAGGTCTAGGTGATTTATGGACCTGGACCAAAGAGCCACAGAGCGCGCATTTCGTAAATGGGGTAAGCCCGCTACCTATACAGACGGTAGCGGTGCTGAACCTATTGATTGCAAGGTGATTTTTGAGCGGGAGATTGACGAGTTCGAGGATGAGGGACGTGTGCGGATACCCCGTTACTGGTCGGTGAGGTTGGGACCCATAGCGTGGGGGATCTGATTTACCACGCTGGTAAAGAGTACCAGGTGAGTACTTTATTGGAGGATGATGGGATTGTGAGGCGGGTGCAGGTGGTAGGTTAAATAATTGTATAAATCGACATAGTCACATAAAGTGTATAAAGGAAAGAATTTAAACTGCTCATCAACCAATTTTTTTATTTAACTTAATGGGTCAAATAATAAAGCTTTTTTATTCTGATTAATTCAGGAGAAAATCTAGAAAAACAAATCAATATAAAATTTAGGTGCTCCTCATGAAATTTTTCAGGTTTTCCTGATTGTATCAGTATTAATGGTTGGTTGTTCCCAGGTTCCTTCCCAAAGAGCATATCTAAATACAATTAAAGTTGCTGCAAAGCACCAAAATCATGGGGAATTCGTGCTGGCTGAAAACTACCATCAAAAAGTATTAAATGAAATGTGGGAGGGCTCGTCAGTTAGTCCTGATTGGCTTGTTATACAGATGAATAATTTGGCGTCCGCAAAGAATCTAAATAATAAGTCTGATGAAGCCAGAGTTTTATTAACTCAAGCCTACGAAATTTTGAGTACGAAAGAGCAATCGGATGATGGTGATATAGTTTTAATAGAAAGTAACCTGGCAAGAACTGAGGAATTGTTGGAGAATTATGAGCGTTCGGAATTGTTGTATAGGAGTTCCTTAGAGAGAAAATTAAAAATTGAAGATGCGCGACTTTCGTTTATAGCTGCTGACTTAGCAGGAATTGCTCGTATGCTTGCACGCAAAAACAAAATGGATGAAGCGATGGGGTTCCATCTAAAGGCAAAAGATATGTATGCTAAGAGTCTTGGTGTGAATAGTCTTCAGTGGCAAAGAAGAGTAAAGCTGTTTGAAGCAATAATGAATACCCAGGGTAATAATAAGTAGGTTTTGCAACCATTGATGGGGGAGGTCAACTTCCAGTAGTGATGGAGGCGGCGGAAAATCTCTTGTTTGCAGCGCATCGAGTTGGGTCTACTGGTAAATGAAGTGGTGGCTACAACTCTAATTACCCTTGGTGGTGTGGATTATACAGTGCGCAAGCGGTTGCCGGATGATGGAGTTATATGGCGGGTACAGGTGGATAGTTGAAACCCAGAGATCTTTGGTTTTGGGGATATTAAGGGAGACTGGCGTGGAGTAAAAAATATACAGTCGTGCTTTTAATAACAAAGATCAAAAGGCACTTCTTCTTATCGGTGAAAATCAGTGATCTATTGATATTTATAGGGCCCCAAACTGATATAAAACAGGGTGATATAAAGAAATTTCTCTTGAACTCACTGTTAAGTCACAGGAGAGAAAGTGAAAGAACAAGAGTGGGCCAAAACGGTAGCAGTAGAAATTCATAGGCACCTTAAAGGAATTCCTGCAAGATTGCTTAGGTACGGTGACAGATTTGATTTTATGTTCGTGTGGGAATGTTATAAACCCAAGAATGAAGAGTGGAGTGTATTGGTGAAATAATTGAAAGAGAAACTGAAGCCTCCCAGATTATGGAGGAAGTTCTATTTAATAATCGGTCGAGAGGCAGGCAAAAGTATTTTGCATTTCATCGGCCATTGGTTGCTAAGAGGGCTTAGCAGGTCAAAGATTGATATATAGTTGGAGAGTTTTGATGATTGAAAAAAGTGGTTACATAGAAATCTGTGGATCACCAATTTTTTACGAACTATCTGGTAATCCAAATGGTGAGCCGCTACTAATGTTGCATGGAGGCTTAGGTTCGGGGAAAGACCTAGCTCCTTTGCATGAATATATTGCTCCGGACTTTCATTTGATTAGTATCGATCTTCGTGGTCATGGAAGGTCACCATTAGCAGGGCCCTCGTTGAGTTATGCTCAATATGAAAGAGATATCCAAGAAGTGCTTTCTCATTTAGGCGTTAAACGGTATTCAATATTTGGTTTTAGTGATGGCGGAATTGTGGGCTACCGGTTGGCGGCGCAACAATCAAAAAATGTTGTTTGCTTAGTCACACTTGGTTCGCAATGGCGATTGGAGGCTAATGACCCATCTATCGAGGCCCTGGGTGGCCTGACTGCTGAGTTTTGGAGTGAAAGCTTTCCTGTAGATGTGGAGTCCTATAATGCTTCCAATCCCAACCCGGATTTCAAGAGCCTTGTAGAATCAGTAAAAAAAGTGTGGCTTGATACTACAGGGGCCGGTTATCCATGGGGCCTGGTCGAAAGAATAAAGTGTCCGACCTTAATTATTCGAGGTGACAATGATTTCCTTTTCTCATTAGATGAGGCTGTTGCGCTGAAGGCAAAAATACCTGATGCCAGTTTTGCCAATATTCCATTTACGGAGCACGCTTCTCATCAGGAGTCACCAGAATTGGTAGGTATGATTCTGAAACAATTTTTGTCTCTGCACAAAAATTAACAAGTTGATGATGCTCGTTCCATCTCTACAGCGCGCTACCGGACGGCGCACGCCACGCTTAGTCCGCCGTATTTCACGGTGTTAGGCATCAAGGATATTTAAAATGCGGGTACTCTTCATATTCTTTCTCATTTCTATATCAGCTTACATAAATGCTAATGCTTTTGCCTATGAGCTTACGATAAAGCAGGAACGTATTCTGAATCTTGAGGAGGAGCTTGATAAGTGCGACAAATTCTATTTACAGTGAACTCTACTCGATTACCCCCTGTCGCAGAGCCAGCCAGAAATGGAACTACTAGCTTAGCGGTGAAGTTCACCGAAGCACCTGGCACAGTGAAGGCCTAGGTGATTTATGGACCTGGACCAAAGAGCCGCAGAGCGGGCGTTTCGTAAATGGGGTAAGCCCGCTACCTATGACGATGGTAGCGGCGCTGAGCCTATAGAGTGCCGCGTGATACCCGATAAGAGTATTGATGACTTTGCTGATGATCGGGTGCGAACGCCGCGTGATGAGTTCAGCCTGCTGATTAGTGAGGTTGGGTCTCACAGCCCGGATGCCTTAATCAGCTTTAACAGTGTGGAACACAAGGTGCGTAAGCTGCTGGAAGATGATGGCATCGTGCGGAGGGTGCAGGTGGACGGTTGAAAAATACACACTTATGCATTTGGTGACAAAGATCAGCAGCAGCTTCTTCTATTTCTGGGTGAAAATGGGTAACTAATTGAAATATATAGGGTTCCCAAAGTGATATAAAGCAGCGAAAATACAGAGATATAAAGACGCTGCTTTATATCTATTTTTGTAAACTTGTGCCAATTTAAGCTAACCTATTGATTTAATAGGCTTTATTTCGTTTTTCAGGAAGGTGGGGCCAAGAATTATATAGCAGGGTGATATAAAGAAGCTTCTTTTGAATTAACTGTTATGCAGTAAAATCAGTAATCGAGGAAAAAAATGATTCAAGCATTATTGGCCAGCGGTATTGTTTTCGGCCTATTGAAGTTATTTGAGCGGGGTAAAGATCGTGGCTTAGATGGGTTTACCTCTATTGCCTTTGTTCTTGTTCCTGAATTGCTGATTTTTCTGGCAACAATTGGTACGGGCATAGCTGGAATTAATCAGCAATTTCTGGTCGCCCTGGTAGCGCTGTACTTTATCGTGCCAACACTCATGTTGCGGCTTCAGTTCGAGCTTTCATGGAAGCAGTCGGCACTTTATGGCTTACTGGTTTTGCTTGTAGTAGTAGCGGTAGATACCCTGTTCTATCTCCTGCTCAGTGCTGCCACTGCATAACAATCACAGGTAGTTTGCTACGGCCCTTCGGGCCTCCGCGGGACGTCCTACTTTGTGCGTTAGGTGAATAACTATGAATCAAGTTCTTATCAGTCTTGTATTTCTATTTGCTTCTAGTTTGGCGTTCGCCTGTAGTGCCCCTAAAATGGGGCCTGAGTTTGATAAGCTCATCAAGGTAGAAAAAGTTGCATCGAATACGTTTCAGACGACTATTTCTATGAGTGCTGAGGGTTTAAATTACGGAGCTGAAGCAACTGTAGAGTACTATCCGGCTAATTCTGAGCACAGATTCGGTGAATATTCAAAAAGAGTTCATTTAAAAGAAAAAGGTACTGAGTATGTTTCTACTTTCGAGCTAAAAAAGATTGAAGGGCATATTCCATTCTTGCAAGTATTTTGGTATCCGGAAGGATGTTGTCTATGTGGTGCTTTCGGTAAATCAAATGACCTTACACTTGAGTGAATCACCTAACAAGTGCATGTTGTCGGACTGGTTTTCCGCTGCGCTCCAAACCAGCCACAAATGCGAGCGTTATACGTAGAGTATGATTACAAACGTACTATTGACAATTTTAAGCAGCGCATTTCTGGTGTGTCTCATCTCCAACTTTGTGATTTTGTTTCGTTTACTGAATGAAGAATGTAGTAATAGTTGGTTCATCCGAGCAGCTGGATTGTTTCTATTTTCAGGTAATTTTTTAACAGAGAAAGGAAAACCATTCCTTCGCTACTATTGGTTTTCTTTGCTTGGCGCGTTCATTTCGGTATCCCTAATAGTCGTAGTTGTCTATTTTGGAATTCCGGAGTTTAGAGAAGAGGTTGATACGATTTTTAGTCTGAGTATCAGGCCCAACGTATAACAATGCCGGGCAAGATGCTTCGGGCCTTCGGCCCTCCGCGGGGCAGCTTACCTTGTGCACGTGGTGCGCGGGTCGCTATGCTCCCATTTTCGTGCAACACGTGCACAAGGTAAGCTGCCCCTGCCGGCGGCGTTAAGGTTCACAATGATTCGAGCAAGTACTATCGTCATAATTCTTCTGCTTTCAGGGTGTGCGAGCACAAATGAGTTTGATGGCCACAATAATCATCACATCAGAATCGATGATGGGTTGTTCTATGTTAGGGAAGTCGCAGCTGGCAGAGTCTTTGAAAACTCTAAAAAGGTAAAGCTAGACTGGGAGTCCAAAGCAGCGGGGCTCTGTGGCGGCAAGTTTGAGAAAATGATTTATCAGGATGGCGAGCATCATTACATGGTCACGGATGCGGAAACATTCTTTCTGCCATTTGTAACAATGGCTGGTGCCCCAAGAATTGAGGGCGTAGTAAGGTGCGAGAGTTCGCCGTATACAACAGCTCAAGCAACGGAGGTCCTTGTTCGTGAAATGTACCTACTCCCAGAAAGACCCTAACAAATCAATCAATGTCACCCCGTTGGGGCTGGATCTCCGCACTGCGTGCTCAGGCCCATTATTGAGGCGTTATATGAGAGTTAGGGCCAAATGAGCATAGAATTTCTAGACAGTATAATTTCGTATCTATTTTACCCTTCTTTGGTAGCGCTGCTGTTATCCGCATTTCTAGCTCCTATAAGATTGGAGGGGCTATCAGCAGTATCTAAACTGGCGCGCTTCTTCGTCGGTATTTATTTGGGTGTCACAGTTGCTGCCTGTTCTGCATTGTTCTCATTTGCATATAATGGCTGCTTCGAGAATTGTTCTGATAAAGTAGATGGTGAAATTGGTATCATATTGGCTAGCATAGTCAATTATATGGGTTCAGTATTAATATTTAGTTTCCTCTCGAAAAGCTCACATAACAAGCAAAGGAAAATCGACGCATAAATGCTCGCTTGCTTTGTGCGATAAGTATCATGAGGGCAAATACTTGAATTCTAAAGTTCTCTTTGCTTGGGTTTGTATCCTATCTACTGTAATTGTTCTTGGGTTTGCTCCAAGCCATTTTATGGCTTACGAGACGTTATCGTCTTTGCACCATATTCATGGACTGGTTGCATTTCTTTGGATTTCACTGCTATGTATTCAGTCATATTTGATAAATAGAGGAAGTTCCCTGATTCACAAGTATTTGGGTTGGTCCTCCCTTGGTGTAGCAGTCATTTTTATTATCACTTCGTCAAGGCTATATTTAAGTACTATAGAATTAGCTGTTCAGAAAGGGATTATTTTTCAATATGTGTATTGGGTTGATCTATTCCTAATACCTCTATTCGTATTTTTCTTGGTTTCCGGCTTTGTGTATCGAAAATCCCCAAAAAAGCACATGCTTTGTATGCTGCTAAGTTTAGTGGCAATATTTCCGCCAGGCCTGGGTCGGTTAATCTATGGGTTATTTCTTTATCCATTCAACGCTCCGATTAGGTATTTCTACGAGCCAATGATGCTTGTTACCTTAGGTATATTAATCTTCTTCGGCGTCCGAGAGCGCTGGAAGTATAGCCAGATTAAGGTGGCATTGACGGTAGTATTGGTCTCGTTTGTATCTTCATATTGGATAGTAACTTTCGGGGCTTTTGAGGTCGGGGCACGGTGGCTCGTCGGCATTTAACACGTGACTATAAATTGTGTTTTATGTGCTCCTCTTAAAATGTTATAAAGAAGCTTCCTTATGTGTGCTCGACTCGCAACAAGTTGCTCGCCTTTGCGGCGGGCGTTTTGTGTTCAAGTTTTAAAAGTGGTAACTTTCTGTAGATATGAAAAAATTTTTCCTTATTATAATTTCACTCTCCGTTGTGGGTTGTAATTCTGTCCTTGTAACGTATAAGCCACCTCAAAATAGTAATTTGACTAAATTGAAATTGCCAAAAGATGACAATACTTTATACAAGCTAGGTGAGCTAAACGAGAAAGGTTGTGCTGTCAACTTTAGAACTGTAAGGGCTGAAAGCTATTTGGATAGCGAAAATGTATATGTTCAAGCTAACAAAAGTATTGTGCTTCATGTGAATAAATCAGGTAGAACAATCTGTAGAGGCACTGAGGCTATGAGCCTAGAGAGTAATAAACACTATGAAGCGGATATATTTCCAGTTCGTCATTTTTGCCTCGTCTCCATCTACGATATTACTGATGGTAAGAAAGGCGAAAAGGTAGAGAATGCGAGTCTTAACGGTTGTGTGAAAGAGTAAATTTTAATTTTTTTTACATAGATATTTGAATCGTCGATATCAAAAAGATAGCTAGTTAAAACTACAGTAGTTTTTTCAAACCCGCACCAGCGGGTTTTTTTATGCCCGAAATTCCTGGAGCCATCCCAATGACCCAACGCATCACCATCCGCGATGCGGTACTAAGTAAGCTAAAAACTCTATCCTGCTACAACTTCCCCCCGGCCGGTACCACAGAGAGTATCTGCCCGGAAAAGTTACCGGCGATTATTGTGAGCTTTGCGAATGAACCGATCGACCACCAAATGGACGGCGGCACCAGTCGGCAATTAGATCTCACTATTGCCGCTGTGGTGAGGAGCAGCGGAGACATTTATGTCGCACTGGATCAGGCAGCTGTAGATATTGAGGGTGCCCTGCAGGATGCCTCTCTGGGTGGCAGCTGTGACTTATTCCTACTCAGTCAAACCCAGTTTGCGCTGGACCAGGATCACCCACTGGGCGAAGTGCGGCTTACCTATAGCGCCCAGTATTCCACCGAACCCACAGACCTTTAATTGAGCAACCCACAGAAGGCACAACGATGGCACAAGGTTATAAAACAAAATTTTCCCGCAGCGATGATGGCAACTCCTATACGCCAGTGGCGGGCATGTTGGATATCGACCCCGGCGAGGAGTCGCGCGGTTCTGTTGAGATGACCCCGATTGATGGTACCAGCGGGTATATGGATTACGACCCTTTTGGCTTACGTGATGCCGGTGAGGTCTCCATTACCTTGATCTGGAAAGAGAGTGATAGTGGCCAGCAGGCCCTGCGTGCTGATTACGACTCCGATACCAATAAACATTACAAAATCGAGTATCCCGAAGGTACAACGGTGGAATTCACCGCCCACATTACCGGCTGGGGTAAGGCGGTGCCCAAGGATGACAAGATTACCCGCACCGTGAAGTTCAAGATTTCCGGCAAGCCTTCGGTAATGGCAGGTGGTCGATCATGAATTCTATTCCTGCGCCTATTTTAGAATCCGAAACTGTTTTATTTGGCCAGCAGAAAGTAGAGCTGTTTGAGCTGAGCGCTTACCACCGCTGTGAATACCTGCAAAAGACCACCGAAGATATTCCACTGCCACAGAATGAAGAGCTGCCGGAAACTGAACTGGAAAACTTCGGTCAGCTTTGGGCTTTCCAGCTGGGAGAGGTGAGCAAGAAATTGCTACTGGTTGCCTATGCGATTTGGATGAAGCCGGATTGTCAGGAATCACTGGAAGATATTCATCAGGGATTGATCCGCAGCGTTACCCCTAAGCTAATTGATGTGCTTTATGTACCTGCGGCCAAGTTATCTGGTCTCTATGTAGAAGCATCCACTGAAAGAGAGAGCGGCGAACCAGAGAGCGAGGACAACGAAAAAAAAGGCTAGTGCCGGGTTTCTATTTCGCCCGGCAGCTCGCGCGGGATTTTAACCGTCCCGACTATTTCAATATGTTGCGCTCCATGAGTTCTACCGAGTTGGATCACTGGTATGAATATCATTCTGAGCGTCCCTTAAACACCGAAGTCCGGCAGTGGCAACTCGCCCATATTGCCGCCGGCACACTGGGGGGCAAAGTCTCTAACTTCCTACCTCAGCCGCACAAGCCAAAAACCGTGCAGCAACAAATCGCAATCTGGAGCTCCATGAGCTGAGCAATGGCAAAACAAACTTCCATGGCCACCATGGTGGCAAACCTGGAGCTGCGCTCCACTCAATATAAGCGGGAGATGGCCCAGGCCGCCGCACGCAATAAGCAGCTCACCTGCGAGATAAAGTCCACCAGTGCCGCTGGTGATATGTTTGGTCGCTCGATGCGCGGTGCTGCTCAGGGCGTCGCCGCGATTGATGGCCCCTTAAGTGGGGTTTCCGGTCGAGTCGGTGCGCTCAATGGTCTGCTGACCACTGGTGCGGCCAGCTGGGCACTGCTTGGTGAAGGGGTGGCCGGTGTTACCGCTGTTTTCTACAAGAGCATTCGCGCTGCCGAAGCGATGGAGCGGCAACAGCTCAAGATTGAGGCGCTGTTAAGGGCCACAGGTAACGCCAGTGGACGCACCGCGCAGGAGTTGGATGAGCAGGCGGGCTCAGTGGCTCGCAATACCCTGGCCAGCGTTGCCGGTATCCGCGATGCGCAGGGTGTGCTGCTTACCTTTAAGTCAGTGCAAACCGACGTGTTCGACCAAGCCATTGTGCTATCGTAAGACCTGGCAGCAGTAATGGGTGGCGATGCCAAAAGTGCAGCGCTGCAACTTGGTAAGGCGCTGGAAGATCCAGCAAGCGGTCTAACAGCACTGAAACGATCTGGTGTCTCGTTTACCGAGACAGAAAAAGAACAGATCAGGACCATGCAGGCGAGCGGCCAAGTTGCCGAAGCACAGCGCTTCATCCTGGCCAAGCTGGCGCAACAGGTAGGCGGGGCTGGCTCTGGTGAGGCGGGCGGACTCGCCGGGCAGGTCGATACTCTAAGCCAGAACTGGCAAGAGTTTCTTGAGGCAATGGGCAGGACTGAAGAGGCCTCCAAGAGTGTGGGTTTTGTCGCCGACACTGTGAGCTGGTGGCGCACCGTGTTGATGCCAACGGAAGCCGAGAAGAGCGCAGATAAATATTTCGAGCTGCAAGATAAGTATGTCGCGCATCAGAAGCTACTGGAGAAAGCGATTGCTCAAGGTGTAGCGGCACAAATTGAGCAACAGAGTTATTGGGTCGAAAAATACCGCGCACAGCTGCAGGCACTCAAAGCCGCAGACCTGAAAGCGGCAATGGCGCGGCGAGAGGAACAGAAAAAAGCGGCAGAAGCAGCAGCGACGGCCAGGGATCAGGCAGAGCGGGACCGCGCGGCGGCTGAGTTGAAGTGTCAGCAGGATGCGAGCTCTCTGTAGTTGAGTCAGCTGGATCAATTTCTCGCCGACCAGAGTGGCAAGATTCAACTGGATCATGAGCAGCGACTGCAACAAATAGCTGCGTTACAAATTTCTTAACAGGAGCTTAGAAAGCGAGGTTTTGAATCTACTGAGGCGTTGCGGGCTGAGTATGCCGAGCGCGAGAAAGCACGCTATCAAATGGCTCTGGCCGAAGAGCAGGCGCGCTCGGAGAGTGGTGAAGGCGATGATAATCAAGCCGGCGCCGATGGCCTTACCGAAGCTGAGCGCCAGCGTATGGTGGCCCGTTTGGAAACCCTGCAGCTTTCCTGGCTCACCGAGATGGAACAACTGCAGGTGCAGCAGGATGATGAAATGGCTCTGCTGGATCAGGCCTATGCCAGCAAAATATTCGCTCATGATGAATATGAATGCAAACTCACCCTTTTAGAAAACAAACACCGAAAGCAGCGCGAAAAGCTCGAACAGGCTTCCAACAAAAGCAAGCTGAAAATGTTTACTGCCGGTGCCGGGCAGATCTTGTCTGCAGCCGCTGCCTACAACCAAAAAGCGGCAAAAGCTGAAATGGCTATGGCTGTTTTCTCTACTGGGGTTTCGCTAGTAAAGAATATTGCCAAGGCTTCTGAGATCGGTTATCCGCAAAATATTCCAATGATCGCCGGCGCTATCACTCAAGGGGTGCAGATTGCCGGCATGTTGTCATCGCTGAAAGCGCCCGGCGGGGTTTCCGGTGATGCGGATCGCACCATGTATGCAGGTTTGGCTGGTTATGATGGTGCTGGCAAGCATTTGTAATGCTAGCGGTGCCGAGACATTTAGCAGTCAGCATTACATCCTTGCGTCCAACTTAAACATAGTGGGGCAGAGTTGGCAGATGCTGGTGGCCTATGTCAAAGGCAACGCTAGTGGCAATGCTGAATACAGTGGCGCCAGAGGGGCAAACCATATTGGCAACCCGGCCAAGCTGCAGAACAAAGTACGGTTTATTACCCAGATTTTTTATTGTAATTATCCGACTAAAACGGGCGTTACCTTAATCGATTATGTAAAAATCGATGTGGTGGAAGTGCAGGACCAGCGCAATTTACCGATGATTCAAGCTGGTATTGCTAGCCTGCCTACCAGTTCCGCGCTGTCCGGCTCAGATGATGGCAGTACCGCAAAAATCACGATTGCCGCGCATTCGGTGCAGTTTGGTTTCGGCATTGTTAATTACAACAGTGGCAGCATTACTGGGTTGTCCTTCAACACTACGTACTACGTATACTGCGATGATCCAGGTACTCAGGGCGGTGCGGTGACCTATTACGCAACTACCAACATTTACCAGCTGGCCGGTAACACTTGGCGCCGAGGTGTTGGCACCATTAAAACCCCGAGCAATGGTGGTGGCACTACGGTCCCTAGAGATCCTTGGTGTGTTGCCGCAGGCAGTTGGCTGCGCGAAGGTTTACTTGCGGAAAACTGCGAAAGCGGAGCCTTGATCGACTGCTGGGATACAGGCGACGAGGACACCCACCGAAGCTCCATTATTGGCGCAGTAGATACAGAGCCAGAAATACCCCGTGTATTGCTCACCACAGAAAGCGGTGCCCAGGTAATTTGCAGCCGTGAAACCCCCGTTACTGATCGTACTGGCCAAGTGTACGAGGCTCAAAACTGTCAGGGGGTTGAGCTGGGTGTACTGCATGAAGATGAGCCTTTGACGTGGGAAACCGTCGAGCGGGTCGAATGTGCCGGCCTGCGTACTGTGTACAAGGTCTCTGTAGGTGGCAAGAGCTAAGCTGCTGGCGAAAATCCATTACACCGCATAATCACTCACAACGGCGTACATAAATCTGATTAAGCAAAGGAACCCTCAATGCCCAGCTTTTCCCCGATAACAGTGCCAGGCCTGGAGGCCTGGCAGTTCGCCTACACCATCGACGAAGGCCACAGTGCCGGCACTATTTACGCGCAACGGTAACCCAGACCACGGAGCCTACCAACAACGAAGCTCAGGCTGCTGCGGTACTTAAATGCTCTATTGCCGTAATCGACAACCAGAATACAGTACAAACTGATGGTGCCGGCGATCTAATGTCCAGTGTTTATGTCACTACCAAGACACTGCAGACCGATGCAGGTCAGCCGGTAAACGTTGCTGATCACGCTGCTGATTTAGTAGCGAGTTGTATTGTTGAGGTGGCCAACCGCTTAGCTGTGCATAGTTCTATTGCGGCGATGGCGATTCCTAGTGGGTGATACTGGCTGTGGTTTTCAGTATTGAAGTGGGCGTATTGCCGGTGCGAAAGCTCGAATTATAGAGCCATGGCTTACATCTACAGAAAGTCCCCCTAACTTATTGATTTAATTATGGGTAAAATGTGTTCAAGAGCGGGAGGTCGAACCAGACGACTTGAGCCGATGGCTCACTATCTCTGGTTGTTATTTAGGCAATAGTTTATAACCTGCTGTAAATAAAGGCTTTTCTGCGGAGCTTGGAGGCTCCCTCCCAGAAATAGTGGCCAAATGGATAGTGAGCCACTGGCTCATTAATAAACTGTTAAGCACAATATGAAATCTGCATTTTTACTACAGCATTTACACGTCATCGCAGAAGATAATGACTGTGTAAAAGTCATTGGTCTCTACGCAAGTAAAGAGGATGCCCTAGGCGCCATTGAAAGGTTAGCTTCTCAACCAGGGTTCTCTGGTTGCCCAAAGCTAATTGATCCTCTTGAGGACGATGAGGAAAGTGGGTTTTATATTGATGAATATGAGATAGGCAAAGATCATTGGTCCGAGGGGTACGTTACAGTCTAATGCTTAACAAAGCCAAGCACGGACGCCAGCAAAGCTGGCTGGACCTACATTCCGCAGCTTCGCTGCTCCATTTCGGCCCGTGTTGGCGGCGTTATGTGTAAAGTAGGGAAGTAATAATGAGTATAGATAAAGAAGATATTCCAGACTTTTCTGGTAAATGTATTTCAATGTGTTTGACCGACTCGGAATGCAGACATGATTTGGATAATCCACGCTTTGAATATCAAGGTGGAAAACTATTTATTGTTGGTGAGGTTCCAGTTGGATGTGGTGAGTCAGGTTGGGATGCTGGTCATGTTGGCGCAGCTAAATGGGCGCAAGTTAGAAGCTATGTGCTTTTCGATAATTTTGAAGCGTATACAAAAGCAGTAAAAGTGTCTGTGTCGTATTACGAAAATAGTGACGAGAAAAACACATAACAAGTTACTGCATCCGACCACCTATACTACGCTCCCTTTGTGCTGTACGCTACGCTAGCACAAAGCGGCTCCATTCCGGTGGCGACTGAGTAAGGCGTTATGCTCAAGTAGGAATGAAATGAATCGTATATTTCTCGCAATAATTTTGATTACCATTGGCGGTTGTGCGTCCCAAGAGGTGAGGGAAATAGAACTCCCTAAAATTATGAGTATTGAAGGAAAGAATTTCATTTCCGCGGCTGCATTCAAAGAACACGAATTAAGTATCACCAGGCCGGAAAGTGGCGAATTAGTAGTAAATATCCCTGAAAAAGAAGCATCATTTTACTGGACCTGTGGTGGAGTTTACTGGGATGGGCTCATTCAAGGCCAAAGCATATTGGAAGAAGCAGATTTAGTCTTGGACTTTAAAGGAGTCAAAGAGGTTTGGGTCCCTATGGAAGGTAAGCCCAAGAAACTTTATATTTTCGAGGTTCGCTAGCATAACAAGGCCGGGCAATTTGCTCCGGGCCTGCTTGCTTTGTGCACCTTTTGCACAGGTCGCTTCGCTCCCATTTTCGCGCAAAACGCGCACAAGGTAAGCTGCCCCTGCCGGTGGCGTTATGAATTCATGAGAAATACTAAATCAATACTACTACTAGTTCTCTTGGGGCTGACCGCTTGTAGTAATAAGCCGTTCGGCGGGTTTATGCGAGGAGATGTGCCTATGGTTGTCGGTATGTTTGAAAATTACTATGGCAAGCATGTTCAAGTTGTCGGTTATATGTACAAACCGCCTAGAGGCAATGTTTTAGTATTAATCCCGTCAAAAGATCATATTAATTTACAGACACAGCCTCCAGCTAACATATTGAGTTTACTATTATTCTCCGACACAGCAATTAGAAATGGCAGCGTTCACTCAGAGATGGAAGGGTGTATTGGTAAGACTACCTATGTGTCTGGGCTAGTCGGCATTTTTTCTGGGTTACCTGCAATTGAAGAGATTCGTGAAGTGGCGTGCTAAATGCATAACAAACGCAAGCAGGATGCTCCGGCCCTTCGGGCCCCCGCGGGACGCCTAACGCTATGCACATTTTGTGCGGATCGCTGCGCTCCCAGTTTCGCACAAAATGTGCATAGCATTGGTCGCCCCTGTTGCGGGCGTTATGTGTAAAAATGAGTATTCGGATGAAAGATAAGATATACGTATTTCATGGAGAGTCTGCGAGGTACACTTCGGCTGTATTTAGTGATCTCCCCAAAGCAGAGCAATGGATATCAGAAAATGAATTAACAGGAATGCTTACGCTTTATCCGCTTAATCAATCAGCATATGACTGGGCAATTGAAAACCAGTATTTTGAGCCTAAAAAAGAACATCAGTCATCATCAAAATTCATTGCCAGCTTTACATCAGCTTCTCAAGAGCATTATCACTATGAAAATGGCAAAAACTCATAACAAGTGGCGGAAATACGCAGCTTTTGGCTGCCGGACTCAGCACTATGTGCTTCGCCGTTGCGCCAGGCGTTCTGTGCAATTGAGAGTTCTGATATGAGATTTAAGAATGTATTTTTAGCTTTGGTACTTGTTTTAATGTCTCATAGCTCAATTGCTGCTGGTAACTTCGATACTTTAGTCAACGGATGTAAGGCTTACAGCTCGATTTATTTATTGAAGTCTAGGGTTCCAAATGAGGCAGATTTGATTGGTGTAGGATTTTGTTTCGGCTTTATCTCAGGCATCGTGGAAGGAGTAGATTTTTTTAATGGTAACTCTGACAATCCTCTGACTTGTCTTCCTGAGCAAGATATTTCAAATAAAGAGATGGTTAGTGTGGTTGTCGAATACATCAACAATAATCCTGAAACTGTTACTAAGTATCGTGAAAGTGGTGTCGCAGGTGTTGCTGATTTAGTCCGAAAAGCTTTTTACACTAAGTACCCATGTGCAAGTAGCACAGAACAAGGCAATTAACTCAGACCTCCGCTGCTGTGCAGCTCCGGCCGGTTATTGCGAGCGTTATGTGCTCCTAAAAAATTAGAAAGAGAAATATTCAATGAACGTGATATTTAGGGTAGTACTCATTGTCGCTTGCTTCTTTACAGCAGTAGCTTGCTATGTCTTCGGTGTTCCCGTAGGAGGCATATTCTTTGTCATTCTCGGGGTAACTTTCGAGGGCCTATTCTGGGTAGGAATATTTGGAAAAAAAAGAAAGTATCAAACCCGGAATCAAAATAGATAACGCCAGACCGATGCAAAGATCTTTAGCGTCAATGCTATAAACTGAAAATAGGTAGTTCCAATGGAAAGTCAAGCACATAACCAGGCCCAGCAAAAGGACGCGCTGAAAAGCGCCCGCCTTTGTGGGCAGCGTTAACTGCTAAGGAGAGTTGATGGACTTCGGCAAGATTGTCAAAGATACTGAAGGAATCGATCTTGATCTGTGGAGCGAGGTTATTTCTAAACATGAACTTCTTGAGCAAGCCCCGGATAGAAAGGGAGTCAATCCATTTACTCATGAAGAAGTAATATTTTCTGGTGTAGGGGTGGCATTCTACTGCGAGGGTGGTGAGAAAGCTGGCAATATCTGTTTCCAAGAAGGAGCATTGCTAACTACGGGAGTACCTATGTCCGTCTGTTCTGAGCTAGCCAAAATATTCAATGCGGTTGCATCTGAGGATGATCGCAGTTAACAAGCCGCAGCAATCGCTCCCGTTGGTCGCTGGGACAGCCAAAACGCTGCGCTTATTTGTCTGCTCCCGTGCGGGGCGTTATGCGAACTATTGCAATGAAGCTTGTAGTGATCTTAATTTCGGCTGTCTTTGCCATAGGATGTGACACTATACGAGGTGTCACCAGGGTCGCCTACTTCGAACCTGTGCCTGCCAGTGAGTGCGTCATCACTTCAGCCAAGTCCATTGAAGGCCTCACAGAAATAGAGTACGTCACAGAGAGCGGAGGAAGACCATTGACTCTCCATGGCATTGAGAAGGCGAATGTAATTCATCGCTACTGGTACACTTACAAAGGCATTGAAAACGACTTTTATTTCGTCGAATCGTACAATGGTGAGGTAGAATTCAGGCATGGGTACGGTTGTTTAAACTGTTACCCACCGCAGGAAGCAATAGACACAATTTATCCATTTATTATTGAAATGGAAAATCGGCTTCAAGAACAATGTGGCGTAAGCAGTCTTTCATCCGGTGTGCAAGAGTTTTGTAGCGGTGTTAAATGTCCGAACGCGTAACAAGTTGCGCAAGTGGGACGTATTTTTAGTTGCTTCAATTTGTGCTTAAATAGCACAAATCAAAACAACTAAAAACGCCCCTTAGCAAAGCGTTAATCCAGAGGGGTATTGAGTGAATTATGTGTTGATTTCAGCAATTGCTGGTTTTGTACTTGTGCTGATGCTTGGAGCCTCAAAGAATGCCAAGCCAATCTCTATGGAGAATGGGGATGTTTTTCTTACGTATGCGAATTCAATTAGAGGTGCCGGTCTCGCCCTTTCCATTATATCTATAGGTGGTTTATTTCTTACTCTTATCTTCGTTCCAATAAAGACAGAGTCAGATGCGCGAGTAGTTATTTGGCTATTCTCGGCAGCTTTTATCTTTACAGCTTATTTTTATATTGAATTTTTTACGGTAAAGATCACCCTGAAAGCCGGTGGCATTGCAGGAACATCAGGATGGCGAGGGCTCAGAGAATATAAGTGGAGCGAAATAGAAGAGATAACGTATTCACCGGTATCGATGTGGTTTACTATTAAGGCTACAGCCAAAGCACCTCTAAGAATTCACGCCTGGATTAGCGGGATAGATGAGTTTCAAAAACATTATATGGCGAATTTAGAAAAGCAGATCTGAGTTTCAGCTTATGAAAGTGCATTGAAGGATGAAAGGGTCAACAAGCAAAGGCAGTCGGACCGCTTAAGCGCCCACTGCTTTGGGCGTTATGTGATAGAGCCATGAAGCGAGAAAAATCGATAATTGTAGCAGTGGTACTTCTACCGCTAATCTTAGTTCTTTTTCTATGTATCAAAAGCTCTGAAAATTGGAATGCATTTTCAGCTAATGGTGAGATTCAGAACTCGTACGTTACTTGGGCATCCGAAATTCAGTCGGGGAAATACACAAACGCGCAGATTGCAGAGAAATTTAAATCGCTTGCGGAAGCTGAGAAGAAAATATCAATTGGGGCTGAGTTGATTCAGTCAAGTTACTATTTCTGGAGTTTCGTGTTTGTGGGAATTGCAGTCCTTCAGCTCTTAGTCCTCTTTCGAGCGTTGGGCGCACATAACAATCTCGGACAGTGATGCTCCGGCCCTTAGGGCCTCTGCGGGACGGCTTACCTTATGCACGTTTTACGCGGGTCGCTTCGCTCCCATTTTCGCGTAAATCGCGCATAAGGTAATCCGCCCCTGCCGTGGGCGTTATGAGCACACCATGAAGGCAATCACTCTCACACTTATAATTTTGCTATCCGGATGTGCTGCAATTGATGTTTCTGAAACTGATCTAGCAAGGGACCTCATTGGAAAATGTTATGAATTCCGAGAGGCTGGCGAGCTACTCAGAACCGAAGGTTCCGACAAGGAGCGCGTCATGAAATTCACATGGTCTTATTTGTTTCTTAGCGCAGAAAGCCAAGACCATCATCGCGAAAGTAATGGCGGCGACGAATTGGTGAGGGTATTAGAGCCTGGAACACAACTCAAGATTAGAAAGGTTATTAACTACCCATATGGATCAGCTGGCCGTTGTTGGATAGTTAAAGCAGAGTTATTGAACATTGATACAAAAGGGGAGTATGTCGAATTACCATCTTGCTGGGTGTGGGACAAACCTATATGGGTTTACCCACAATCACCATATGAACTAGAACATGATTCGGCAAAAAAGCTACGTATTGAGACTCCGGTGTTAAGAGCTAGCTCATGCTCATAACAAGTCAATTAACTTCGCGCATACGGCGCCGGACGCAGCAAAGCTGTGCCGGTTATTGAGACGTTATATTTCAGGTTCTGAACATGAATTACGTTCGAGTAATAAAATACGCGATATCATTTTACTTGTTGTGGATTATGACAAGTACTGTGCTGGCTATGTTATTTGTTGATGATCTAGAAAATACGGCCAGAACATATATAGGACTAAGTTATCTCCTCAGTTTTATATTGGGGATTCTGGTATATGCGCTTGTCGGCTATAGAGAAACCGCAAAGCCATATGTGTATTCTTCTATGGTCGCTTTTACGATGTGGTGTGTCGATGCGCCTCTAAGCCTGATGATAAAGGGTCATTTTGAAATAGCATTCGATCCGGTTACCTTTGTCATTCCTATTATTTTCGCTATCGGGGCGGTTGCCACGGGCACCACGATCGGTATCAAAGTTCGAAATTGCTCGAAGCAACGAAATATAACAAGTGGGTGATGTTCGTTCCAGCCACTGCGTGGCTTCCACCGGACGACCCACGCTTCGCGCAGTCTGCCGCATACCAAGACGTTAAATTTATCCCTAGTTTCATGGCTACATGGTTAACTTTAAGAAGAAATAAATGAAGATATTAGGTAAATACTTAGATCGCTACCTAGATCTAGCTAGCTCGTCTTTTGGAACCGGATTAATCTTTTCAAATATTAATCAAACAAGTCTTCGGCTCTATTTTAAATACACTATTTTGCTAGGTGTTCCGGCAATTCTCATAGACCGCTTTGTTAGCTTCCCTTTAGGGCTTCATTTTTTCTTGGTCGTGTGTATGTTTCTAATAGTTGTCGCTTTTAGAGCGCTTTATGACGAAAGCTTCCGTCCTAAAGTTTTAAATAATCGAAACGAATTCGTAAACACAAAATACATTCTGTACTTCATAATATATACGGGCTTGGCCGGTATCCTTATAGCATGTTGGGATATATT
The DNA here is from genome assembly GCF_000380565.1 of Microbulbifer variabilis ATCC 700307. Classification (GTDB taxonomy): domain Bacteria; phylum Pseudomonadota; class Gammaproteobacteria; order Pseudomonadales; family Cellvibrionaceae; genus Microbulbifer; species Microbulbifer variabilis. Next base: position 28,598 of record NZ_AQYJ01000017.1, on the reverse strand, counting down.
CGGTTGGTGGGCTTCTCTAATTTAACAAGGTCATCAACCCGACCTTCACTGCATTGCTTTGTTTATGGTTTAACGCTACGCTAGCACAAAGCGAACCACTCCAAATTTTCCGCAAATAGCGGCGTTATGCAAAACTAGAGAAACAGAATGGCCTGTACTGAAACATTCGCGACATTAAGGATATTCTCAGAAGTAATGCATCCTGATGATATTGGTTCGGCGCTTGGAATAAGCTCAACTGATTCGATACCTAGAGATCCTAATTCAAAGTACAAGTCGAGAAGAGAGCAAAATTTCTGGTCCAGAACTACAAAAGAAGATATTGACTCGACAAATAACGTAGAACATTTGGAATTTGTAGTGTCATTAGTGTCCGATAAAGACACTATTCTATCTAGCCTTAGGGAAAAGGGCTGTTTAACTGATATCTTTTGTTATTGGGATTCCACGGGTCAAGGCGGACCAATTTTGAGCGTAGAGATGATGAAAGAGCTAGTGAGGTTGGGTCTAGGGGTTTCATGGGATATCTACTTTGATGATGAAGGAAATGCATAACAATGTGCTCAAGATCCGACGCGCAAAATGCGCGCGCGTCTTAGCACGGCGTTATGTTTTGTCATGAAAGAAGTGGAAGCACATAAGCATTCCTTCAGCACAGAAGACTCGCCATTCGATTTTGATGGCAATGTAGGGGCAGTTACCACCAAGTTCGTCATGAGCGGAGAGCAGCCCATTTTTGAGGCTCTCCACTGGAAGGATGGTGATTGGCAGTTCATGTGCAATACCATCGAAGATGCAATTGACGGAATGATTGTGTGTATGGGGTGCCTGTTTACGAAATTTCCATGGATAGCTGGATTTAAAGATCTGAGGCCCGGCTATGTGGCATATTTAGATAAAGGCCGATGGCTAGTAGAGCCCATCGATGAAACATAACAAGCCGCAGCAATCGCTCCCGTTAATCGCTGGGACAGCCAAAACGCTGTGCTTATTTGTCTGCCCCTACGCGGGGCGTTAGGTGACTAAAGTGCGGAGTGTAATCATAGTTCTAGCATTAATCATGACTGGATGTGTACCAATGCCCCATTACAGTAATCTGACCCCTGAAATGACAGGAGAGGTAAAGGAGAATGGAGTACCAGCAAATAATCTGCCAATTCATGTCATATCAGGGAATGATTCGGATCACTGTGAGGGTAAAAGTGCCGAAACAACTACAAATGCTCAAGGAGAATTTTACCTAGCACCGCTTCAGCGATTTAATTTCACTTCTGTGATTATGGCTCATAGTTTCTTTCCATGGTCTGTTTGTGCAAAAAAGGATGATACATGGTTTCTTTTAGCAAAAGGGGAGTCATACGCACTTGTTGATAGTGGCCCTATGCAAAAATATCAAATAACTTGTAACAAAATACAGCCAGCAACTGAGTGTAAAGTCAATGAAGTTCTTCTCCAGAAAGCGTCATCTAACAAGTGACTATGGTTGCTCCATTTCCGTTGCTTTTAATTTGTACTTAAATGGCAAAAATCAAAAGCAACTACAATTCGCCGGTTGGCACGACGTTATGTGTAAGAGGATTTTATGGCACTTTTCGTATTGGGCCTTCTATCGTTGATAGTATTTTCCCCGTTAGTATTGCCTTGGGGTAAAAAACTACTGATCTATTCTGCTGCCGTATAGTTTTTATTGTGGCTTATGTTTTTCTTGCAGGCGGAGCGCGAAAGTAATCCGGCTTATGATTCAGGTATAGTAGGTGATAGTGCTGCGTTAGGTATTTCAATCTTGGTCTTTGCTATCGTAGTATTCGTACGTAGCTTAACTCATGTTGTCATGTATAAAGTTAAGGCTAATCGTAATAACACATAATAAGTGCGGGCACGACCGCAAATACTGCGTATTTGCTGGACCTCCGCCGCTTTGCAGCTCCGGCTCGTGCCGCGAATGTTATCGCCGAGTCTTCCATAGCTGCTCTCTACAACCCTATGGATATGCCGTCGAAACTCCAGTGGAAGTTGAGCATAAAGTCTGGCAATAAAGGGAGGAAATGGAATCTGCACGAAGTGGTACTTTGTTAGCCAACAGAGCAGCAATGAAAATCCCCAAGTGTGATGGGGTTTGCGCTCTGGATACACCAGAAAAGTGGTAATGGATTCAGCGCCGTACCGCCGTTAATGACGTCTGGGGCATAGGGTGGCGACTATCCAAGCGCTTGGCGGATTTTGGCATACAGACAGCCTATGACCTGGCACAGGCCAATCCGAAAATATTGCGCCGCCATATCAATGTGAACATTGAGCGAACGATTGAGGAGTTGAACGGGGTTCCCTGCCTTGGCTTGGAGGAAGAGCCCCCCGGCGAAGAAACAGATCTATTGCACCCGCTCCTTTGGCGAAAAGCTCACCGACTTACAGCCGATACTGCAGGCTGCTACCTTGTACGCAAGCAGGGCGGCGGAGAAGCTACGGGCTCAGAAATCGCTCGTAAAGTCGATTCATGTGTTTCTGCATACCTCGCCCCATGAGCCCAACTACTACAGCCGCAGCACAGTTGTGCGGACACCATACCCTACCGACGATACGCGAATAATCGTGCGGCTGGTGAGAAAGGCTGTTGCTGGCCGGTACCGGTCAGGGTGCCGCTTTATGAATGCAGGAGCGGGGCTTGTCGAGATTATCCCGCACGCGCTAGGGCAAGGTGATCTATTCACACCAGGCCAATCGGCAAGGGCTAGGGAGACTATGCAAGCCATTGATAGCATCAACCGCAAGTTTGGACGGGGGACTCTATTCCTGGGGGCTGAAGGCATTCAGAAGAAATGGAAGATGCGGCAGGCCTTTACATCGCCTGCCTATACCACTCGGTGGGGGATTTCCCTAGGGTGGTGACTTGAAGCGACTGTGGAAGTTTAACTTTTAGCAAGTAACGCCTAAATCAGGTGAGGCTTATGGCTCACCTGATTTAAAGGTATAACTAATAATCTTTAATTGTTGACTTCTTAGAGGGGCAAGCTTTTCCAGCCTGATGATGCGCAAACATATAGCAACGAATCATATTTGTGCATTGTCATGCGGCCTACATCTGATGAGCTATTACAATCAGAGTCAGGAGGAGTTCCTTCTGAAGTATCTAATTGTATATACCCCGGTGAATCATCATTTTTAATAGGATTTTGAACCGAAAAATTTCCTGTAGACGTAATTCTTACGATTTCATTGAAATCACCATCAATACTTAGGTCGGCATCTACTGATTCGGCTGAAGCTTCCCATGTTCCCATCGTGAGATCTTTCTCAGGCTTCCATGCAATATAACCTTTAGTGGAATCATCTCTTTCGATATAAAGTGCAGGCTCATCTTTATTTTCTTCTACCTTTTCTTGTTCTTTTTCATCATCAATAATGATATTAAAGCGTCCTTTATAATGATTTTCATAATCCACAAGGAGATTTTTAGAACCTATACCTACTCGCCCTTGCTGATTTATACTCAGCCTTGTCTTGCCTCCTGTAAAAAAACCAATCCAACCGGCATGCTGGCTATCCATATCTCCGTAAAAGTGAGCGCCGGCCCCATTACTATCATCGCTAACGCTGTCAGAATGCGCTTTCAATGCAAGTTCTTCTCGATAAGGGATGTAATAACATTTCTCCCTATCCTCCTCCTTATCAGACTCACAATTGTCCTCGTTCTTTTTTCTCTCTATTATAGATATGCCAGAGTCATAGCCTGAATAATGAAATATGGTTGAATGACTGTTGTCGCCAATAAGTTTCATTCTGGTCTTTGTGGTTTCATCCGCATAGTTATTATTGGCAGAGGGGTTAACATTTGAAGTGTCAATCGATAGCCACTCAATATAAGTTTCAGTGGAATCTATCCAATTGCCAATTTGCAATGTGTCATTATTCAGAACTGCTATATCACCTTCTTCAGAGCTGGCACCAGAAATAAGAATTGCTGGATTAGTTGTTCCTGAATCTTTAATGTGTAATGTAGCTTGAGGGCTTGTAACCCCAATGCCAACATCTTCATGAAAACTTTCCGCAACGGCCACACCTGAAGTGAAAAGGCCAATTAAAAATGTAACGTGTACTTTATTCATTCAACATCCCTTATACCTTTTTTATAAGCAGCGGATCTAATTTTACCTGACAGCTTGTGTCCCAGCATAATTTCAGCGATATGGGGCTCGGTCAGTTCGGAAAAGTTTGTCCATGCCGCCTTACGCAAGCCATACATCGACCAGTATTTCATTCAATAACCTCTGTGCCGGCGTAGCCACTTAGCGGAATTGTAAACTATGAATAGCGGTAGAACATGTTACTGCTCCAGAATTAGCTTGGGAACGATACAAGCGCAGGACCGATTCAACAAAACGTTTGGTTGCGGATTACCATGTCTGGGTGTTGAAAGTGTACAGGAAAGTGGCATAGGCAGGCGTTTACATTGCTTGCCTATATCCTTCGTTGAGATCAAGAACCCGTGATTGCAGTCTAGTTGCTGCGTAAGTGTACAGCTTTCAAGTGTGTCAAAAACTGACAAGCTGAGTAATCATGGGGTTTATTGTGATGTTGAACCACCTTGATATTTACACACAAAGGTCTGTAAATGTATGATAGTTGTAGAGATTTAAGTTTGATTGTGGCTCCTGAGGTCGCGGATTCGATCCCCGTCGGCCACTCCAGATTCTTCCTTGTTTTTCAAGGACTAAAAACCTCGCCTAGTGCGGGTTTTTTTCGTTTTGGGCCTTGCGGTGCCAATCTTTGGTGCCAATTCTGGTTTTATCGAGTGTATTTACGTGGTCTGGAGTGCGATTGTAGCGCTCAGCCATGGACCTTGTTTTATGTCCTGAGAAGCGTTGAGTGTCACCCTCAAAATCGGAGATTGCCTTAATTTTGAGGTCATGAAACCGAAAGCGCTCCTTGATTGCCTCACTCTCCAGAGCTGCACGCTGTTCCCTTTGCCATACCGCATTGAAGCCAGTGCGTGTATATCCGCGACCGGTATGGCCTCTTAGTATGTGGGAAGTCTGCACCTTGGTTTGAGTATTGGTAGACAGGGCCATTTCAACGGCCTCTTTTAGCCGGTGTGACGATAACTTTATCTGTTGCTTTTCCGTCTTGGCTTGAACAATTAATGCCTCCTCTTCACGAATATGCTTCGTCGAGAGCGCGAGAACGTCTTCATGGTGCCGCTGCGCACGTGTTAATGCGATCACTGCATGTTTACAACTGGTTCCACCTCCAAAAAAACCAGCCGCAGCCATTTACTGCCATTTGCCCGCACCAGCGAGGCCTCACACAAGATCGGTTTATTCATATCGGCGGTAACAACTTAGCCCCAGGGCGTCCACGTCCCTGGCTGTGGACCTATTGAGGGGCTGCAAGTGGGGGAGCGTATCAGCCCTGAATTGATAGAAGCCCTGGAAGACAAGCTTTACCTCTGGGGCTCGGTGGCCCTGGATCTGGGCGGGGTGAGTGGCAGCAGCGTGTTGTGTTCCATCGAGGTTCACGCCGCGCGCAGTGGTTCACGGCTCAGACAAAAACAGCGCACTGCATTAGCCAACGCCAGCCGGGGCAACCCCAGCAACGGCCTGGGTATTAGCGACGAAATTGCGGCGCCGGTAGAGTGGGCCATGGCAGCGATCAAACGCGAAAGCCCGGAGCTGTACGAGGTGCTGAAAGTGGAGGCCCGTTCGCTGCTGCTGCACGAAGGTCTGGACGAACAAAGGGCAAGCGCTCGCTATCTGTTTATCAGCCTGCACACTTATCAATCCCACCTGCACAAGGGGCGGTTATTTCTCGCTGGCCTGTTGTTTGGGCCGGCTATCGCAACGTAAAACATCGACGGAATGATTGACGGAATGGGGGGGAATCAGTGAGCCGTAAAACCCCTGAGCACGGGGAGTTCTTTTGCGGTGGCTGCAGTAAGTGGAAAGCCCAAGATCTTTTCCCTATTCGCCTAAGCCCCTGCGGCCCAAGCGCTATAAGGCCGACTACCGCAGAGACTACCGTGCCCGCCAGGCCAGCCGATCGAATATCGCAGCACTGCTACAGCGTAGGACACACCAATTTTTTTAAGTCAGGGAGAGCAACAATGAACTGATTCGCCATATTTAGCGATACTTACAATCTAATGATGGACGGGGCTAAAGATTTTATAGAGTCCCACCCCACTAAAGAGGCAGCGCAGGCAAGGGTAAAAGAAGTTGCCAGCAGTGAGCCGTTTATCTACTGGCTGCAGGTCTTTGATAAAGCCACCGACACCTTGACCACTTATCGCGTGGTTAACGGTGAGGCAAGGGAAGATAGGGGCGAGTAATGGCCAGGGGAATCAATAAAGTTATTTTGATTGGCAATCTGGGTAACGATCCGGAAACCAATTACATGCCCAGCGGTGGGGCGGTAACCAATATCAGCTTGGCCGCCAGTGAGAGCTGGAAGGATAAGCAAACCGGCCAGCCCCAGGAGCGCACCGAGTGGCACCGGGTGGTGTTTTTTAACCGCCTGGCAGAGATTGCCGGCGAGTATTTGCGCAAGGGTTCAAAAGTTTATGTTGAAGGCTCGCTGCGCACGCGCAAGTGGCAGGACAAGCAAACGGGCCAGGATCGCTTCACCACCGAGATCGTTGCCAGTGAAATGCAGATGTTAGACGGCAGGGGAGAGCAGGGCGGCTATCCCCAAGGTGCAACAGGTCAGCCCGCCCAGCAACAGGCCCCAAGTCAACCAATTGCACCGGCTGGGGGTGGTACATCCTTTGATGACGATATTCCGTTTTAGCCTGCGGGTGCGATATGACAGCAACAAACTGCCCCCAGTCTGAGGCCTTGCGCAAGGCGCAGGCGAATATCGATAGCAAGGTGGCCGAATTTCTGGCCGGCGGCGGAGAGATTGAACAGATACCGCGCGGCCAGTCCGGTCTGTGCCTGCGTGTAGTCCCTAATACCTCCGACAGTACCCGCCGTAGTTGGGTGAAGGTGCAGAACAAACAGCAGATTAAAGTGAAAAGCGAGAAGAAGAGGGCAGGAAAATGAGCGGCTATTCCGAAGGTGGTCCGGTTTATGAGTTGAATGACCCAAATTATCAGCGCCTGTATGGCGTTTTAGAGCGGGCACACGATCAGGCCGCACGGGGTAAGGGCGTGGAGCGGCATGCGAATGGGCAGCGCTTCGAAGATCAACCCATGCAAATAATTAGCGGGCTATTGGATACCGATGGAGGTATGGCTTTTCAGGCGATCAAAAAGATTCAGGAAAGTCGTCGTTTGCCAGATTTAGAGCGCCGCGTGGTTGAATTGCTTGGGGCAATCAATTACATCGCGGGCATGATCATTTATGAGGAGAGTCATAGCTTCAACCAAACAGAATAATAGATTTAGGAATATGGTACATAAATTTTGGGCATTGCTGCCGCTCAAAACCCAATCTAGCCAATGGTAATTTAGCTCAAACTATTTATTTTATTGGAATTATTTGTCAAACTAGTTTGGCGATATGATTTTATTGGATTATAAATTGCGCGCTTTTTGTATCTTATAAAGTTTTGAGGATTATTAAGTGTTTAAATATCTTGCCGTTTCTGCAATCGTTCTTTTTTCTCAGGTTTCATTTGCTGACACTACTATAGCCAAAGTATATTCTTTCTTGCTGGTTGATAGCACGAAACTTGTCTATGTCTATCCAGAGGGCGGGGTCAAAAATCCACCTGCATGTCATGGTTCAAATGGAGATTACATTTCATTTAGTATGGATAGACCAATGGCCAAGGAATATCTGAGCGCAATTATGTATGCGCACGCCTCAGGAAAGACAGTAAACTTTCGTACTCACGGTGCCTGTGTAGATCAGCCAATTTCTGATACACTTAATTATTTAAGCGTGCTAAAAGACTAAGAGTATAGATATTTCTAAGGGGGATTGGTTTTGCTTCTTTTTACATGAAATGGAAAAAACTTGGATGCAATACCCCATAAATATGAATGCTGAAATATGCACGAAAAATTCGCGCTTGGACTTTTCGTCAATCAATGGAAAGTAATATATATACTCTAAGTATTTTTTTGAGGCAATAGTCGCAACCTTATGCTTTAGCGCTAAAGCTTCAGCAGAGGAAGTTTTCTTAATACCGTATGAGGATATTAAAATTCCAGTGATAATTGCTTCGCCGGATGGTGAGCCTACAGGCCCTACAGATCGTGTGGAGGTAAACTGTCAGCAAGCATTTCCAACCAAGACAGTTTATGACGTTACCTTTTGTAGTTATGAAAACCTCTCATTAGTCATGTATGCTGATGGGAGAAGGGTGACAGGCGAAGGCTATTTTAGAGTCTATTATACAGGTGAAAATGTAATTTGCGATGATGTAATGGCTGATAGGTGGGGAACTTTTAGCTGGTTTGATACTGATTTGCAGCTCTATAAAGAAGCGGCAGCAAAAATACCTTATGCAAGCTTTGCAAATAAAGGTTATTTGGAGGCGTGTGAGATATAAAGAATTTAATAACGTTATGGGTGAATGATTACGTTACTGTTGCTAATTTACTACTTGATGAACAAAGGTATTGTTAGTGCACACTTATGGCTAATTACTATATAAGCATAAGCGTTGAATACGGTTTATAAATTAGTTTTGCTCCCAAGTCTAACCCATTACTATTTTGGAGTGACACGTTTTAGGCGCTTTTGCGTTTGGGAGGTATAAATAGGGCACGTTGCGATTGTTGCCTCTACCGGGAACGAGCTGTACGAGCAATGCGAATGTCATCCTCTTAACCGGTCCACCCCAGGCCGGTTTTTTTTCGCCTGTTAGAAGGAGATCGCCGTGGAATGAAAGAGCAGGTAGCCGGAAGTGCAGGCGTAACCGGTGCCGGAATTGGTCTAACGCAAACCCCTGTTGATTGGTTACAGGTGGTTGGCATTCTGATCGCCGGCCTGGGCCTGATTTGGAATATCTATGCGGTGATTACCCGCAACCAGCACAACCGATATATGCGCGAGAAGCGCGACAAATCAGACGGCAATACCCCCCTAACTTTTTTCGCCACCCGGTGCTCCCTCCCCCATACCACCGGCACCGGGTGGCCCCTTATTTGGAATAACGGCATGAAATGGAAAGCTCTGGTAAAAACCATTGCCCCCACCATTGGCATGGCTTTGGGTGGCCCCGCTGCTGGGGTTGCCGTCAAATTTATGGCTGAGAAACTTCTGGGAGATGGACTGGCCGGCGAGCAAGAAATTGCCGATTTTGTGCTGGGCAGTAGCCCGGAGCAGCTGGCGGAGTTGCGCGCGCTCGACAATAAATTTCGTCTGCAGATGCGTCAACTAGATATAGACGTTTTTGAGCTGGAGGTGCGCGACAGAGATAGCGCTCGCGGCCTGGCTTCAAAAACTAGCCTTTTGCCCCAAGTGGCGCTGTCAGTCTTATTTATCGGTGGTTATTTCGCCCTGTTGTTTTTTCTATTTGGGGGCGAGGTAGCACTGGATGGGACACATCGAGATATCGCCGTTTGTCTGCTGGGCGTTATGAAGGGGGAGATTCCCCGCATTATGTCTTTTTGGTTTGGTAGCAGCTAAGGCAGCAAAGACAAGGATAAAGCGTTGCGCGTTCCAACATGATCACAATCAAAGATGATTTAGCCAAGCTTGAGAAGAAGCTGGGCAAGATGGAATGCCGCATGATACCCAAGGCTGCAAGCCAAGCAATCAATAGGGCGGTGCGCTCAGTGATTAGCGCCGCTATCAAAGAGGTCTCAACCGAGACCAACATCAAACAGAAAGAGATTAGGCAGGCCTACCAGTTACACCTGGCTAAGCGTGACCGACTGCGCGTAGCTATTGATGCAAAGAAAGCGGGAGCAAGAAACCTTATCAACTTTGTACGCCCCAACCAGCGTAAGGCGGGCCACTTCAATGCACTCAATAAGCGTGGCGCACACAAAGCGCCAGGCGTGAAGGCCAAGGCCTGGGGCAAGAGTAAGATCTATAAGCACACATTGATCGGCAGCGCACCACAAAGCCAGTTACTGGTCTGCGCACGCAAAGGCAAGGGCCGTACACCATTGAAGGGCATCACCGGGCCAAGCCCTCGCGGTGCATTCATTAGCCAGCGACTGCAGCAGATTATGGAATGCCAGGCCAGCGGCAGAGTCCGCGTCGAACTCACCCGATCAATCAACAATTAGCTGCGCAAACCCAAGTGAACACCTCGCACCACACACCTACGCGGGTCCTTCCTGGGCCCTGAGCCGTACGGGTCCGCAGCTGCGCGAGGTTTCGATATTTATGAGGCATTTTAGGCGGGAGTTGGTGGTTGGTCATTGAGGTACTAGGGCATGGCTGAAACCAAACAAAAACCCAAAAAAACAACAGACTCAAACGGCTGCCTCTGCTGCAGGAAAAAAAGCCGGCAATGACCAACTCACCCCCGTTCCTGATTACTGGCTAAACAAGCGGCAGGTGTGTGATTCGCTAGGTATCACCGCAACTGCTTTTGACAAGTGGAAGGTGGAGTCCACTTCCCTCTAGGGAAACAAAAATTACTACACCCTGCGCGGCGTTCTGGATAACCGGGAAGAGGCACTAGTTAAGAAAATGTAGCTTGAGCGCCCAGCCTAACCCGTTGGCGATCTGGATCCGATGCGGGAATAGGCGCGGTTAAACAGGGCCACGGCGGAAGCCCAAGAGCTAATTTTCCGGCGGATACCAGAATTTCTATATCAGCAGTTACCTAAAAGTTGGTGGTGGCGCGGCTCGCCTTATCAATCATGTATCGATGTATCACGCAGAGAAAATACCCTTTGATCCCAGTAAGCTTTACCGGATAGAGGCTCGGGTTTATGTGTATGTCGCAGGTGATGCGGATCGCACCATATATGTGGGTTTGGCTGGTTACGATAATACTGGTAAACGCTGCAATGTGCCGGTGCAGATACCATGAGTAGCCAGCACTATGTCCTTGCCGCTGGCCTAAACATAGTGGGGCAGAGTTGGCAGCCCCTAGTGGCCTATGTCAAAGGCAATGCTAGTGGTAACGCTGAGTACGGTGGCGCTAGAGGGGCAAACCATATTGGCAATCCGGCCAAGATGCAGGACAAAGTACGGTTTATTGCCCAATTTCTTATTGTAATTCCCCGACTAAAACGAGCGATACCTTAATCGATTATGTAAAAATCGATGTGGTGGAAGTGCAGGACTAGCGCAACCTGCCAATGATTCAAGCTGGTATTGCCAGCCTGCCTACCAGTTCCGCGCTGTCCGGCTCGGATGATGGCAGTACCGCAAAAATTACGATTGCCGCGCACTCTGTGCAGTTTGATTTCGGCATTGTTAAATACAACAGTGGCAGCATTACTGGGTTGTTCTTCAACACTAGGTACTACGTGTACTGCGATGATCCGGGCACTCAGGACGGCGCTGTTACCTATTACAACCCCGAGCAATGGCGGCGGCACTACGGTCCCTAGAGATCCCTGGTGCGTTGCCGCAGGCAGTTGGCTGCGCGAGGGTTTGCTAGCGGATAACTGTGAAAGCGGCGACCTGATCGATTGCTGGGATACTGGCGACAGCGATACCCACTTAAGCTCCATTATTGGCGGGGTAGATGCAGAACCAGAAATACCCCGTGTATTGCTCACCACAGAAAGCGGTGCCCAGGTAATTTGCAGCCGTGAAACCCCCGTTACTGATCGTACTGGCCAAGTGTACGAGGCTCAAAACTGTCAGGGGGTTGAGCTGGGTGTACTGCATGAAGATGAGCCTTTGATATGGGAAACCGTCGGCGGGTCGAATGTGCCGGCCTGCACACCGTGTACAAAATATCTGTAGGTGGTAAGAGCTACGCTGCCGGCGAAAATCCATTACACCGCATAATCACTCACAATGGCGTGCATAAATCTGATTAAGCAAAGGAATAGATAATGCCCAGTTTTTCCCCGTAACAGTGCCGAGCCTGGAGGCCTGGCAATTTGCTTACACCATAGATGATGGCCACAGCGCCGGCACTATTGTACGCGCAACGGTAACTCAGGCCATCGAGCCCACCAATAGCGATGCTCAAGCGGCTGCAGTACTTAAATGCACCATTGCCGTCATTGATGACCAGAACAACGTAAAGATTGATGGTGCCGGCGATCTGATGTCCAGCGTTTATGTAACCACCAAGACTCTGCAGACTGATGCAGGCCAGCCGGTAAACGTTGCTGATCACGCTGCTGATTTAGTAGCGAGTTGTATTGTTGAGGTGGCCAACCGCTTAGCTATGCATAGTTCTATTGCGGCGATGGCGATACCGAGTGGGTGATACTGGCTGTGGTTTTCAGTATTGAAGTGGGCATATTGCCGGTGCGAAAGCTCGAATTATAGAGCCATGGCTTACATCTACAGAAAGTCCCCCCTAACTTATTGATTTAATTATGGGTAAAATGCGTTCAAGAGCGGGAGGTCGAACCAGGCGACTTGAGCCGATGGCTCACTATCTCTGGTTGTTATTTAGGCAATAGTTTATAACCTGCTGTAAATAAAGGCTTTTCTGCGGAGCTTGGAGGCTCCCTCCCAGAAATAGTGGCCAAATGGATAGTGAGCCACTGGCTTGTTTCTTATTTTTTCTGTGCAAAGAGTAAATCTCATGCAATGGTCAAAATTGAAGAAGCGAATAGAAGAAAATTTCGCTGACTCAATCAAAGGTAGAATCGAGGTTTTTACAACCGCATACAGGCGACAAGATGAGACGGCTAGAAGTTGGGTTGTAATTGATGGAAAGCAAGAAGTAAGTCTTACTGATTGTAATTCTTGGTGGGAGCAAGGAGCATATTTTCATGAGCTCACGCCTACTGATTGCCTAACTCATAAAACTGTAAACGACTCCGAAAGAACTGAAGGTAATCTATATGAAGCGGGTGAATTCAGCAGTTATGATTTTAAAATTATGTGCTTTGAGTCATTAAACATCTCAGCGCAAGATTGCATCAAGTCAGAGCATCCTTTGCTAAGAGTCATTGGCGTTCTCCATAGAAAGCTAGGAAAAGCCAAAGTTAAGGAAATGCAAAAAGACTCTCACCCAATGGTTGCCTATTTTGCTAAATTTCGCATGCAGGCAGAGGCAGCTAACAAGTCAATCAACTTCGCGCCTTCGGCGCCGGACGTGCAAAAAGCACGCGCCGGTTATTGAGGCGTTATACGTTCAAGAGAGATGGCGATGGAAACTCACTTCAAGGAAATTGAGGATAAGCTAGGCCTAATTTTACCAGAGTTCTACAAGTCGGCTTTACTGAACTATCCGTTTAAGCCATTGGATGAAATTGATTGTGTAGAAGATAATTTAGTGAAGGAGCTAGAGTGGATTACAATAACTAATCTAGAGCTTCGAAAATGTCACTTTTATGGAAATCTATGGCCGCCTCATTTTTTAGCGATTGGCCATGATGGGTTTGGAAATTTCATGTTCTTAAACTTAAAAGAGCATGACAAAACAATCTATTTTGCTGATCACGAGGAAGAATTTGACTCTCGAGATATCAGTGATCTAGAGCTTGCAGCAGATATGGAAGAGTACATTCAGTTGTGTAAGGAAGAGCAAGAAGATGTGGTTAAAAAGGTATAACAAGGTTATCAACCTGACCGTCATTACGTTGCTTCGTTTGCGCTTAGTCGCTACGCTAGCGCAAACAAACCAACCACGTTTCGGCCGGTTATAACGGCGTTATGTGTTACGAATGTACCGATGAAGAAGTATAAATTTGAAATTTTCGCTGACTACTTTCAGATATATTTACTGGATGTTGAAGCCGATGACGACACTTCAGATATCTGGACAGACGAAGCATTAAATATAAAGCTTGGCATCCTACCAAACACTCTTGCTATCGGCACGTACAGAAATGTTGATGTTCCTCTAGAGGTTGAGGTTCACGATAGCGAGCCTGAAATTAGCCTCGGAGAATGGGATCATGCTTCTATAGGTTATTTCACAGTGACATCGGGGCAGTGCGTTGTTTCTGGCTGCACCGACTATCTACTTGATGTAGCCAAAATCGATGTGGCTCCCGGTAAGTATTCGGCCATTTCACTCGCGAAGGGCCTCGGATCAATAACCGAGGAGTGGGAAGATGCAGATGATTTATATAAAGTCATTCTGTGGCCTTCAGCCACCAGTGAGTGTAAGGCACTAAAGCACTATGAAAACACATAACAAAACTCTCAACTACACCCCGGCCGCAAGTGGCCTCCGTCGGACAACCAAAAGTGTGCTCCGCACTGGCTGCCGGTTAGCTCAGCGTTATGTTTCTGGAGCAATATGCTGAATCCTAATGATTTTGCGAATGAAGTGTCTCCAGCTTCGAGAAAAGTACTCGGAGTTGCTTGTACGCTCATTGGTTTGGCTCTTGCCTTGTCTGCTTGGCTTACAGGTGAAATGGTTGTTGTTATTTTGAGTTTTGTTGCAGGTTTACCTGTAGGTCTAGTTGGGTTGTCTTTACTCTTCGGTAAAGCAAAGCGTGGGAATGGAATATTTTCGCCATTAACCCTTTATGTTATTGGTTCGCTCATCGCATTAGCCTCGGTTGTAGGTGCGTACAATGGGCAGCCCAAGACAGGCTTCGGTGTATTGGTTGCTTTTGGTTGTTTCGTTTTAGCAAGAAAGAGGAGCAATTAACGAAAGGTATGGTAAAACATAACAAGGCCATTAAATGCGTTCCGGGCGCAAATGGCGCGCCCTCCACCGGACTATCTACGCTTTGCTTCGGCAGCCGTTTATGGCAGCGTTAGATGCACATGAGTAATCACATTAATCTCATAGTCGAAGGTTCGGAAGGTGGAACACAGCCAGTAGAAGTCGAATTGATTTCACCGAGCGTGTATCGAATCTTATTTTCTCCGGGGTTTGTAGAAGATATAGCCGCTGGCGATGTTATCCGAGTGACCGATGAAGAAACGGGTGAATTTGAAGTAATCGAATATGGTGGCAATGTTTCAGTAAAAATTTCAGCTGCTTCCAGCATAATTGAGAAGCTTCCTGAGATTGATGGCATATTATCGGAAGTAGGCGGACGCCGAGACGGAAATCTTGAGCATGTCGCTGTGTGGACTATCCCTGCAAACTCAGGTTATAAGGCTATAGAGGCATCCATAACAAAAGCCTGTGAGCTACTAAATGAGCCTGTTTGGTGGTATGGCAATGTATATGATTCGGAGAACAAACCAGTTAATTGGTGGCTCTAAGCAGGCCGCATCTAACAAGTCAAAGCACGCGGACTTGGTAAAGCTGTCACCTTTTTCGCTTGCGAAAAAACCGCCAATTTCACCAAGTCGGTGTTTGAGGTATTATACGCATATCGAGTTATGGAAGTAAGCGAGTATTATCGAAAAGCTAAAGAGATAGCTGAGAGTCCCGAGCTGCACGACACTGGTGAGGCGAAGGAAGTTCAGCAGGCTCTCGATTACGATCGTTTAGATGATCATCCGTCATGCTGGGTTCCAAATGTTCAAGCGGCTCTATTAGCATGTTTTAGTTCAAGGCCAAAGCTTTCTGCATCTAAAGCAGCTCTAGAGCTCTATATACAAGGCTCTATCATGGAAAGTAACGCAGAGAGGAACACGGTAGTAAAAGTAGGTTTTACGTGCCTAGTTTTGGGTTTCATAATCGGGTGGGTAGTGTGGCCGTAACTACGTATAACAAATACCAGCAGGTTGCTATGGGCCTTTGGCCCTTCGCGGGACGGCCTACTCTGCGCTCCAGCCGCCCCTGCTGTAGTCGTTAAGCAAAGAAATAGAAAAGCATGAGAAAGTCATCACCTGAAGCATTATTAGCTATTACTACGATAATATTACTTACCGTCATTCCAATTTTAGTGGGCTGGGTTCTAGTGAAGGTCTATAGGGTATTTCGACCTTTCCCTAAGCAGGAACTCTCTGGGCTTGCAAGTATTGGAGTCCAAGAAAAGGATAGCTTTTTCAAGTTTGTTCTCGTTGGCTGGATTGTATGCGGGCCAATCTATTATTGGGCATACAGTTCCGGTGTTCTTGGCTAGCGCCGAGCTTAACGAGCGCCGGCATAATCGCGCACTGTATGCGCTGGACTCGCAACAAGTTGCTCGCCTGTGCGGCGGGCGTTATGAAAAAAGGACTATGGCCGGACCAACTGTAGGAATACTATTAAAAGAAAAGTTGGGCGATGACGCCAAGAGAGAGATCTTGGCTTTCATTCAATCTGTTTCTAGTGAAATTCGAGGAAACGATTTTTGGGTTTATGGCGGTTCGTTTGGGTATGAGTTTGGCCCAGATTATCCCGAAGAGATCGAGGAATATGCCGGGGTAAGCAATTTATTGGGTTGGCTTCCTAAAGATATAATTGGTCTATATGCGATGTGTAATGGAGATAGAGACCATCAATCTCTCGGAGAAGTGACGCTTGGTATTGCCGAGATTGTAAATGGTAGTATTGCATTCTGTCATGTACTTAGCAGATACACATCTGATCCAGAAATATTGGAACATCCTGGGGTTGTTGAATATGAGCATGAGTCAATAATTAGCCCTGAGCTGTTTGAACAATGGTTAAAACATCCAGATTTTCGTATGGTGAAGTAATGCATAACAAAATGCTGCTAGGGACAAACCTACGCTGAGCTCCGGTTTGCCCCAGAGCATGGCGTCATGTGTCAAAAGCACCAAAAATATGAAACGAATTAAAGATGATGAAGTAAAGACCCAAGTTGTTTCAGATTTTGGCATGACCATGGAGCTTTACATTGAAACTGGTAATGCCTCTATTGATAAGAGGGTCGATTATCCTTTGTTCAAAGTCTATGCCGATGAGGAAACCGAAGAGAAATACGTTGAGATTTCATCCGGGGGCCAACTTATTCAGCTGCCAATTGAAGCAGTAAAGAAATTTCTATTAACAGCAGAAACGGAAGTTCACTCTGAGGCTTGGTACGATAAAAATGTTTTCAATCAAGAGTGAAGCACATAAAAAGGCGGTGTTGTCGCCTTTGGCTGGGACGCGCTAACGCGCGCACCAAAACTTGGCGTTAGGTAACCTACGAACTATGTCAGTAATTTCTAAATTAATGGAAGCTACAGAAGCGGATACTGATGTTCTTCG
This sequence comes from Microbulbifer variabilis ATCC 700307, assembly GCF_000380565.1. Lineage (GTDB taxonomy): Bacteria > Pseudomonadota > Gammaproteobacteria > Pseudomonadales > Cellvibrionaceae > Microbulbifer > Microbulbifer variabilis. The sequence goes on along the minus strand of NZ_AQYJ01000017.1, from coordinate 11,501 downwards.
CCGCTTAGATTCCAACGGTGATGACTTTAGTAAATTCAGAGAGGTAGATTTCACCTTCAAATACGACAGCAAAGAAAAAGCAGACACTGTAGCGGGTTTTCTGGGTGATTTTCAGTACGGGGCAGCGAATGTTATTGATGAATAGCAGCAATACATGGTGCAAGTACTAATAGATATGTCTGTAACTCAAAACATCCTGCTTTGCGTATCAGGCTTTATGACTCGCATTGGTGAATTAATGGTGTTGAAGTCGAAGGCTGGTGATGCATCGCGCAGAACGGTACCTAACAAACGCTTGCAGCCGTGGCCAAATACTACGTACTTTTTGCGTTACTTGCTGGGCTCAAACAATAACACAAAAACCGCTTCGTATTTGGCCCGACTGTAGCGGACGTTATGCATCAAGCAAGAAGAAATGAAAGACAATAAAATGCCCAAGGTGCAAGTCCGAAAAAATAGATGAAGTAGCACCATAGCGAGCGCCTGAATGTGGATGAAGGTGTTAATTTAGTCATACTGTTGCGGTATTGGTGTAAATTTATCTTTTTTGGCAGGTTTTTGCTTGATTGGTCTAGGCTAAAAGCGAGATGTACATTTGGGGCCAGTTGCACTCTGTTAAGATTTGGCCCTTAAGGTCGAGCTGAAATCGTTCATATTTAGGAAGTACTTATGGTCCATGTAAAAAGTGGTACAGATCCTTTATCGAAAAAAGGTGGCGATGGCCCTTTTCCAATTAAAGGTGGAAAATCTGGTCAGTCTATCACTCAGTCAGGGAATAAATCTGAGCAACACAAATTAATTGACTTCACTAAATTTAAAGTTATCAAAGGTCATTCAGGGGATTACGTACTAACTGTATGGGGTAAAAACGACCCTGATATAATACCGTCCCTAGAACCGCATATATACGTAGTAAACCCTGATTACTATGAAATAGAAGTAATAGGAGTTCCTTCAGGTGATGTTCCTTCAAAGAACGTGTAAAAATTCCCTCTTAGCTTAGGCCTTAAAAACTATATGGGTGAAAAAGGCATAGAGGTTATTAGTGCGACCAAGTCTGTTAAATGGGACTTGCCCGAGAGTTAGAGAGACCTTTGCTATTGAATCGCCTAGCCGTTCATAGTTCTATTGCGGCTATGGCGATTCCGAGTGGGTGATTGGAGCTCCCACTTGAGTCCGAGAAGGCGGGGAGGATGTCAGGCTCTGCAAGTTTATCGATTCAACTAGAAGTACCTCTTATCGTAAAAAGCAACAATTGTTGTTTTTCAAACTTTACTCCTAGTAGTTTAGTTATTTCATCTTATGGCAATTTATCAGCATGCGGTAAAACTTAAGTCTCCAGTTAGTAGCCGTTTTAAGAACAAAGCTTTAAATGTCATACCTCTGTTGCCTTTTGCGTATAAACATAAGGATGTTTCGCATGAGAAGCTGTTACAGGGATCAGTCAGGGCTTGTCAGTAGAAAGTAAAGGAGTTACTTATGAAGGCATTAACCTCCATCGCCGTAGCTATGTTGGTAGCATTTAGCGGAAATACCTTTGCGGATAATAATACCGCGATATTGTTTCAGGCTGGCTCTAATAATATGGTCGTCACAACCCAGGATCCCTCTACTCACAATAATTTAATTGTACAGGTTCAAGTTGGAGATTCTAACGACTCAGAAGCCTCTCAAGCTTTAGGCGCTAGTCGCAATTTGGCAACACATTTACAAATTGGCGAATTAAATGTTTCGCGATCTATCCAGGATGATAATTCTTCACTTAGTAGCCTTACGATCAACCAAGTAGGTTCGATGAACGATGGTTATGTTGATCAAGAAGGAGGCACTGCAAATATAGCAACACTATATCAAATGGGTACTATGAATGAAGCTGATATCGAACAAGAAGATGGGGCTGTATTAAGTATTGCCGTTGTTAACCAGATAGGTGAAATGAATGACGCTGACATTGATTACGACGATGGTGTTGTCTCAAGTGTTGCCATTATTACTCAGATAGGTGAAATGAATGAAGCTGACATTGAGCAAGATGACACTATTGCAAGTACGGCAATAATAAATCAAACAGGCTCTATGAATGATGCTGACATCGAACAAGAAAATGGACCTGTTGTCGCAAGTATGGCCATTATTAATCAGCTGGGCACAATGAATGATGCTGGCATTGAACAAGGCGATGGAACCGCCTTTAGTACTGCCATTATTAATCAGCTGGGTGAAATGAATGATGCTGACATCGATCAAGACGATGGAACCGTCTTAAGTATTGCCACTATGAATCAGGCTGGCTCCATGAATATGGCAGATATTACCCAAATGGGCGCTGTTATTTCCCTTGCTTCTACCACCCAGCTAGGTAGCAATAATATGCATACAACAACTCAAACCGGTGTTGGTCAAACCGCTATAGTCCTACAGATTGGTAGCGGTAATATGGGCACGATTACCCAATAGAAGCTTACCTTTGCCCGCCTCAAGTACGACCTCTCAATACAAACTGAGGGGTCGTCATACGCCTGATTCTGCCTATCATCCTATCCGTTGCTGTTGTCCGGCTGCCCCGTAGTTGAGGCCAAAGAGGAGCACGGTTATGATCGCCACGAGTGGCTACTCAAGTGGTTCGACACTGACGGCGACTGCCAGAGCACCCGCCATGAGCTGCTAGTTCAGTTCTCCCAGGCGCCCCGGTTACCTCCACAAATGAAAAGCGCTGCATGGTAGATACAGGCCTCTGGCTAGACCCATACACCGGCAACTTTTACACCCTGGCTTCTGACCTGGATGTTGAACACATCGTCCCACTTTCATGGGCGCATGAGCACGGTGGTGCCAACTAGACCGTTGAGCTAAAGCGTCAGTTTACAGAAGACCCTGAAAATCTATAGTTGCTCGATGATGGTCGCAACCAAAATAAAGGCGACAAGAGCCCCGATGAGTGGATGCCAGCCTATAAGCCTGTTCAGGCCATCTAAGTGCAGAAGTTTATGGTGAGAGCGCCTTTATCTTGAGGGAAGCTGGTGGCAGTATATCGCTTCCAGCTGTAATTATGCTTTTATGAGGCTTCCATCAATATACTTATTTAACCACTATTTTTATGAACTTATTTCCTAGTAAATTAAGATTTTTATCCTATGGTTCCTAGCCTAGTACCCTGCAAGACTTATCCCGTTGGTTTTGTTTGAGTACGATTTTAGGTGTCAGAATTACTTGGTTAACTCAGAGATAGATTTATCCAACCTTATAAATTGAAGTATGGGTTGGTTTTGCTCTTTCCAGACTCTTTCTATGCGCTGATAGTATCCATAGCAATATATGATTTTACTGTTTGATGAATACAGTATTTAGTTCGCTGGCTACTAAATCAATCATTTCGATACGTAGTATAAAATTGTACGAAAATGACTGCCGTGCTCAACGATGGCGACAAGAAGTATATATGTGTGCAACTGTTGTATAAGGATTACTAATGAAGAAGTTAATCTCTCTAGCTACTGCCGTATCTGTTGTAATTAGCCTAGATGCCTTTGCGGGAAACAATACAGCGATATTAATTCAAGTTGGGTCCAATAATACAGCCAACGCAGATCAAGCAGATCCAACTACTCATAACAATCTCATTACCCAAACACAGATTGGTGTTTCTAATGATTCGGATGTATCTCAAACCATAGGCACCAACAATAGTACAGTAAACCATACACAAGTTGGGGAGTTAAATAGTTCAGAATCTTTCCAACAAGATAACAGCTTTTTTAGCCTTAGTTCGATTAGCCAGCAGGGCCAAGGAAATATTGGGTTTTCTCTTCAAACTGATACTACTTTGGGTTCTATTTTCATAAACCAACTGGGATCTACGAATTTTTCTACTAATGGCCAATTTGAGTCTCTAGATACAAGATCCTTTACTAATCAGGTCGGTCTTATGAACGCCGCTCAAACTGTACAAACTTTGAGTGTTGGAAGTAGTCATGTAATAAATCAATTTGGCTCCATGAATATTTCCGTCTCTCAACAACTTGAAGCTAGTGCAGGCAGTACTTTTAGCAATCAAATAGGGTCAGATAATTTTAGTTCGATTTTTCAAGGGGGGGAAGTTGGGGCTAGTGCCTTGAGTAGTCAATTAGGTTTAGGAAATGATGTCATTATTGGTCAGTCGCTAACCTCTTTAAGTAGCGCCGTGGCCAATCAGATAGGCGTAATGAATGGTGCAGAAGTACTACAGCAGAACACCACTGCCAGTACGGCTGTTATCAATCAAACTGGTTTTGTGAATTTTGCAGAAATTTCTCAAATGGGAGCTACCTTGAGTACAGCGATAACATCTCAAATAGGTAGTAATAATAGTTATTTAACTACACAGACAGGAGTAGGGCAAACAGCTATTGTCGTTCAAATTGGCAGTGTAAATATGGGCTCTACGATGCAGTAGTAAGTGGCAGTAAATATTGAAAAGTATTTTAAGCAGCCTCTTGTATCGGCCACAATTATCGCTGAATAAATTATGCGCACTCCTGTAGGTGACTGATGTTAGATGGACGATAGCCATTTTCGTGCTGCTGACGGATCTTTGGCACGAGTAGAAGGAAACGTTTTGGTAGTGGTACTTGATGGGCAGCTGGCAAGCAAAATCTTGGATAGAGGGCGAGGACACTTGTTGTCTGCAAATTAGAAATACCCACCAATTCCCATCTGGGAGGGCCAGGAGCTGATAGTTGAGGGGGGGGGGTAAGGCATCAAATCCATCTGAAAAAATGATGTCTTAATTTCTATGTCTGAACTTGTTCTCTATAGCTAAATGGTAGCGAAAGTGGACTAAATCTAATCTGGAATATCTTAGTCATTCACTCTAATAAGATTGACTCTAGGGACTTTGCGCCTAAAGGGCACTTCAGTAAAGCCTCCTTCAGGTCTGCCTCGGCATCAGTGCTTTCTGAGCTGGGAACTAAGTAAGCACTTTTCGCGGTCGGCGTGTCACCAAATGGCAATCTGGGTGTTGCTAATTTAAATGTATAGTTATTGAATGATGGGTCACGGTATAAACACTGAATATGTGTGTTGCCGAGATGTATATTTAGATAATAAAAATAGAAAGTGGTGAATATGGCAGGATTGTCTGATATTAGAAGTGGGCGAGAATATGAGCTTACTGAAATTGTAAAGCAGAGGCACTTTGTGTATGAGGGGGGAGTGTCTGTTCTTTCAGAAATTAAAAACCTTCATGGTTTCTCTGTAACTATAAAAACAGGAAGTATTTCAGGATCAAGGGGGCAGTATGTATCAGCTATCAGTGATGCCTTTAAGATACTTTCTTCATTTGATTTTCATAAAGGTCTTAATAAGAAGATCATAATATATCTTAGTGATCATAAAATGGTAAAAAATATTGCCTTCATGAACGGTGAAAATATCACTATTTTTCTAGGATCAAGAATCAAGAATCATATGTCGGCAGCTAAGCCAAGCAAAAAACCTCCAATTGTTTCAGTTAAAGGTGGAGTTACCGCTGGAGTGGGGCGTGCTCGTGGTATTGCGGACTATATGTATGATGTTACTTCTCGACAGCTTTTCAAAAACCCTAAAGAATCTGCGATGATAAAAACGGTTGTGATACATGAAATGGGACATGCATTGCATGAACATTTTCATCCTGAAATTTTTTGGGACTTGAAGAGAGAGTCGACAGCTCAAGCTTATAACTCTTGTGGATGGATAAATGCATCTTTTGATGTAAGCCAATATGCGACCACGAATGCTCTTGAATTTGTGGCGGAAACTTTTACTGGTATGGCTCTCGGAGAAAAATATGGCAAGATTGTAGCGAACGCCTACTCAGCGCTTGGAGGGCCGCAATAATCTTTGGCTAGTTAAATATCCCTATAATCTCAAGGCCCGCTCAATGCGGGCTTTTTTGTGTCTGAAAAATCCTGAGGCCCCATGTTCCAAAACGGCTACATCACAGTGTCGGAATCAGATTGTCGTTGTTGTGGAGATATCATTTTAAAGAAGCGTTTTGGTAAGCCAATGATTATCAATTCCGGTTATCGCTGCCCAGCACATAACGCTTGGTAAAACGCCACCATGACACATATCACTGGGCAGGCTGTTGATGTTCAAGTGGCCTTGGGTCGAGCTTACCGGTTGATTCAAATCGCCCAGGGGAAGGCTTCACTGGTATATGGGTAAAGCAAAAGGGACAGTTTAAAAGGCGACTTCTTCACCTGGATGACCATTAGGCAATAACTGGCGAGCTAACCCGACTAACTGTCTGGAGCTACTGATGGCTTTAGCCCCATTAACCGCAATTCTTGAAACCGGCTCATTGGCTATTGAGCGTATATGGCCTGACCCGGTTAAACGTACTGAGAAAGTGCGGAAGTTGGAGGAACTCAAGCTAAAGGGCAGCTAGAGGTCGACAAAGCTGGAGTCCAGCACAAAAGCGTATTTGTCGCTGGCTGGCATCCCTGTATTGGCTGGGTTGGGGCTTGGCTCTCGCTTATCAGTTTGTTTTATATCCATTGCTCTGTTGGGGCTGGGCTATTTACAGCGCTAAGGGCTCAATACGTACTGGGGTGACTCGACCGCGAGTGCTAGAAACTGGTGGGCTGTTCTCAATGATAACGGCCATGCTCGGGATAGGTGCCATGCGTTCATATCACAAAACGCATGGTACTCAGACGGACAAACCATAAATAGTGATTTTTAAGGGTTGTCAGTTAATCAAGCTTCACTTTTTGGTTTATAGTTTTGCCAGATATCAGGGTATCTTTCCCAAGGAGGGGCTTCAGGACTGAACGCGCTATCAGGGTTAGCGGTATCTCGATACCAAAACTGTATTCGTTTCATGAAATCTGCGTCATTCCTGTTTCTAAAGATAAATCTTATTTCTGCATATGTAATAACACGGTTTTTTAAACCTTCACCGAAGTCATACTGATACATTGTTTTTCTTTCAAATGGAAATTTTGCTTCTACCATACCTTCTCCCTGTCCGGGTTTGGTAATTACGGCATTCCAATCCATATCATAGTCAATTGCAAAATGTATGAAGTGATGGTGTTTTACTAAGAATTCGATTCCAGCTTTGCTCTTTCTTCTGAATCTTTTGTTGTCTACAGATTCCTCCCCTGTTTGGGGTGGCTCTATACTGGAATCATCTGATACAACACATTTATATTTCTCTTTACTACGACAGAAATTATTAAAGTCTTCATTTAAGTAATGACAATCGTGTACAGCAGTACCGGTTAGTAATTGGTCAAGCCATGCGACCGTGTTGTTACTGGCAAAATCCTGCATGGTTCTTTGCGTTAGCTGCTGAATTAGCCTCGCTCTACTTCCCGAAAATCCATAAAAAAAGTCTCCGGAACAGTATCTTCTCCATGGCTCGCTGAATGGCATAGTAATTCTCCTATGTAAAGCAAAACTAAGTGGCAATAGTAGGCTTTCTCTCTTACTTCCCAAACCTAGCTCTAACATGAGGAATGTACTTGGATATTGCTTAGTTGATTTTATGAATTGGACATAAATTTTTAGAGTTTGGCCATTTGTTTTAGAACGAGAGCTGCCGGAAATTTCGACATCTGAAGGCCTGCAATTGAGGCCCTCTTTGATCCCAAAACAAGCCTTATATCGATCAGATTTTGTTAAAAATTAATTCTACCTGGTAAAGCCTATGACCCAAGCAGCAGAATATTGACACCTTAGTAAAAACATATCGATTACTCAGATAGCCAGAATTATCTTATTGGTGGCTGGTTTATTCATATGGGGCTCCGATGTAGAGAAAGGTATAACTGCAAATACTCAGGCAATAGAACATGAACCAGCCATGCTCGCCCTGGAGCAAAAGCATATAGCTGAGTTCAAGGATGAAATCAGAACCCGACTCCAGTGTATTGATAGCAAGTTGGAGCGGTTAATTGAGAGAGGGGAGTAGTGGCAAGGCGAATCAGTTATAGGGAGGAATTCGCTGAGAAGACTGAGAAGACTGAGAAGACTGAGAAGCTGGGTCTGACTGACAAAGAGTTAGGCGAATTCTTCGAGGTAACAGAGCAAACAATCAACAATTGGAAGAATAAGCATTCCGAATTTTTTGAGTCCATAAAAAGGGGAAAAATTTGGCAGATGCTAACGTGACGGAGAGTCTCTTTCGAAGGGCCTGCGGCTATAGCCATGAAGCTGTAAAGATAATGCAGCACAACGGCAACCCCATTGTTCAGGAATATACTGAGCATTATCCACCAGATACAACTGCTTGCTTAGCTTGGCTTCATAACCGGCAAAGAGAAAAGTGGCAACGAAACCCTGACCAAGCCAGTGACGGTGCCTACATGCCACCGACAGAAGTCATATTCGAGGTCAAGGATGCAAGAACGCGGGAGGGAAATGAGAGCGGCTTTAATGTTCCGCAAGGTCAGTTTTTAAACCTGCCGCATAAGTACAGTGCTTACGTCGCAGGTTCCGGGTCTGGAAAGATCTGGGTTGGCTGTTCAGGGCAGCTAGCTCACTTCACGGCGTGCATAAATCTGATTAAGCAAAGGAATAGATAATGTCCAGCTTTCCCCAATAACCGTACAAAATCTTCAGGTTTGGCAATTCGCCTACACCATCGGCGACGGCCACAGTTCCGGCACTATTGTGCGCGAAACGGTAACGCTGTCCATCTAGCTCGTCAATAGCGATGCTCAAGCGGATGCAGTGCTTAAATGCACCATTGCCGTTATTGATGATCAGAACAATGTACAGACCGATGGTGCCGGTGATCTGATGTTCAGCATTTATGTAACCACCAAAACTCTGCAGACCGATGCAGGCCAGCCGGTATATGTTGCCGATCATGTAGCAGGCCAGGTATTTGACTGCATTGTCGAAGTGGCAAATCGTCTGGCTGTATATAGTTCAATTGCAGCTATGGCTATCTGAGTGGGTGATTAAAAGCATCGTTTTACTGGGGATACGGTTAGCGAATTAGCCGAGATGGTTACACAATTGTTATCCGCGTTAAATAATTCTTAATGGAATAACCGATTAATTAGTAGGTTTTCTTTATTTTTGTTTTATTTGGTACGGTTAAAGAGGAAAAAATTTTGGATGGGTATGAAAGGGTGAAATACAATGCTTCCGACAGTATTAGTCCAGTAAACCTATAAAAGTAATTTTTCGCAGATTGGAGTTACCAAGACATACGGAAAATATAGGTTGTCAAGGAACAGGTATTGATTTATCAGCATTTGGTCCTAAAAAACTGTCCTAAATATTGTCGTACTTTATAATGTATGTAATGGATTGTAATTTTGAAAAAACTAAATAAGAACAGTTCTTTGCAAAGGACTGTATTTAAAAATTCCATCGCTGGCTTCACTTTAATCTGCACATCGACATTAGTTCAGGCAGAAGCGATTAGTACAAAAATAGACCTGGGTGAGCCGTTTCCATTTAAAATGGAAGATGGAATTGAATACGAGGTTAAATTAGATGTTGGCTATCAATTCGATAGTATTGAAAAAATTTGTATCAACACGGAAGTTAAAGATGGAGATGCAAGCGCAGCATTTTTCAGAGTAGAAAGTGAACCAGCAGGACCTTTCACTATGCCTATCTCTCAAGCGTATGCGCAGCCACTCCTTTATTTTATCGATGCTCCAACTCCGGAAAACCCCAATCCTGTCAAGCAGATGGTAAACATTAGCTTCTGTGAAGGTGAAACTAGCATTTTGGCGAAAAATTTTCTTGATGGAGAAGGTAAATTTACATTCAATGTGTCCGGTGGTTATGTGGAGTTCTGGGATTTTGAGCTGGTTATAGAGGGTGATGTCTCTGCCACTCAGTTGGCGATTGTGCTTGATGAACCTGCCGGATTTTCAGTTCCTTCCTATGGAGGAAGAGTCAATTATGATGCAAGTATTCGTAATTTAGACTCTTCACAATCGTTGGTGACACTTGAGCAATGGAGTGTGCTCAAATTTCCTGACGGCGATAATTATCCCATTCATAAATCACGGGATGTCGTGCTGAATTATTCTGAGGCAAAGGACTACACTCGAAATTATTTAAACATACCTGCTTGGTTTGAGGCTGGAGATTATGAGCTGACTTGGTATGTAACTGACCCAAATACCGGGGTTCGGGTGAAAGACAGCCTGCATTTCACAAAAAGTGCTGACTAAGTTTTAAACCGCTGGCAGGCTGGGGCGCCCTTGTGTCCCAGCTTTCCCTTCCGGCCGTCGTATTCAGTGGTGGAATGGCCGTATCGCCGGTACGAAGGACCAAACTATGGAGCCATGGCTGACATCGACAGAAAGACCCTCCTCTAATTTATTGATTTAATTATGGGTAAAATGTGTTCAAGAGCGGGGAGTTGAACCAGCCGATTTTAGTCAATGGCTCACTATCTCTGGTTACTATTTAGACAAAGATATATAACCTGCTGTAAATAATTGATGAGACTGCTTCAGTTGTTTCCTGTCAAACTAAGTCTGATGGGTTACCCTATGCTGAGACAAGAGATACTAGGCCGTCATGCCCGACCTGAAAGAAAGAGCTGACTTTTATCGCCCAAATTCACAGTGAAGCAAAACAACAGCTCTTCGTTTTCTATTATTGCAATGAATGCTTTCCATGGGAGCTTGGCGATGAAGAAAAGGGATAATGGTTAGTGAAGCTGTACAATGAATCTTTAATTAACGAAATAACTAGAACTAAGAATGATGAGTTCGCGCCCACACCCTGTAAGGTAAAATATTCATCTGTTGAGGTTCTCCCTGACCGGGAAGGACTTGATTCTGCCTCCGAAGAAGTAAGTGATTTATATTGCAAGATCAATGACGATTCGTCTTGGGGAGAGTATGAAGAAGCTGTAGAGAGAGCCGGTTGCCTAAATGACTATGCGACGCTTTTAGGCGGTTACCCTCGCTTCGTTCAAGGTTTCTGTACTGAGTGTAACTCAGAGATGATATTTTACGCTCAAGTGGATGCTGAAGATGAAGCGAGTATCAGGTGGAAATATGTTAGACTGGTTTATTTCTTTAGATGTCCAGAGCATAAAAATCAATTCCAGCTGGAGCTACGATGCCAATAATGGCTAACAAGCGCAACTGCTCGGACTGTGATCTTGCCCCGTTTTAACGGACACCAAAGTCAAATAGACGAGGTGTCTTATACCAAAATATAACAAACCTAGAAAGACTTGGCAGTATTCAAGCGAATTCAAAGTGAAAGCGGTAATGCTTAGCTTGATAGAGGGCATTCAAGTTAAGGAAGTGGCTAAAACTCTCGACATTCACCCTTTCATGCTGTCATGATGGTGAAAAGCGTTTCAGGAAGGGAAGATTTTGGCAGATAAGCGAAGAAAGCTTACTGATGTAGTCTCTAGAAAAGAAAAGAAACTTTCTAGGGTAAAGCGTTTGGAGGCGGAGAATCGTAAATTAAAGCAGGAGCTTGATTTGCTAAAAAAGTGGCAACGGTTTCTTGCGGAGGAACATCAGCAAGATATCGATTTA
>NZ_AQYJ01000016.1 GCF_000380565.1 Microbulbifer variabilis ATCC 700307 | reverse complement strand
GCTCTCTTAACTGCTTCTCTACGGAACTCCTCCGTATACGCCTGAGTTCTTTTCTTACCCATGATACACCTCCGTGTTAGGCCTAAACCTAACTATACAGGGTGTCTACCAAACGTGGGCAAGTCTTAAAGCTAACGCCGCAAACAGCGGCAGATTTGAAGCAGCGAAGCTGCTGAAAAACTGTCCAGCCCATGTAGTGGGCGGTGCTACTTTGCTTTGTTATGCAATGCTGGCATTGTTGCTACTCTATTATTTGGCTTACGCTACTTGGATCAACTCCACACTCTTTGAGCCACGATGCCATTTCTGACAAGCTAATTGAGTGTTTTGTGGACGCTCCGCCGCTATAGTCCTCAAAATAGTAGCCTGAGCTATTGTGCCCCTCGTAGATTGTTTTTATACCTTTGCAATCTGCAAGAAACTCCCGTTTAAACACATTCTTTCCCATTGGAGGCTTAGTTTGTGACTGCGTTGTACAACCCGCTTGCACAAGAATGAGGAATATTAAAATAAATATCGGGACTTTCTTCACTCGTTTTCCTTGTGAGCATAAAGCCTGCATTTGGAGCCGGAGCACTCAGTACGGAGATCCCAGCCCACGAATTGGGCGAACAACATGCACTTGTTAAGTGTTTTCATGCACTGTGCCGCGAATATTGTTAAACAACTTCTGATCTTCTTCATTAATGTACGACTCAAGTCGTTGCAGCCATGATTTAGCACCACTCCAACTCAGATCCACTTCTATATCCGTGGTCCTGTTTACGAGAACCGGAGGTAGATAACCGCCGAAAGTTCCATTGCTGACTTTTATGGAGAGCATTAACCAGTACTCACACGAATCATCAGCCTGGAAGCTTATGATGAGAGAACCGCCGTCTCTTAGTTTTTCGACGCTTAGGATATGGCTAACATTCATATCTGACACTTAACGCTAAGCTAACCGGCAGCCAGTGCGAAGCACACTTTTGGCTGTCCGGCGGAGGCCGCTTGCGGCCGGAGTGTAGTTGAGCGCTTTGTTATGTGCTTTGCTGCAAATTGAACCTAATAACATCGTTATCCACTCCGTAGACCATAGTGCAGCCTGCCTTTTTTTGTTATGTGTTTTACTCATGTGTAACAGAAAAAATTGAGCTTGTTTCCATCCGGGTCACGAAAGTAGGCCGCATAGAAGTTTTTTCCCCTTGGCCCTGGATCTCCTTCATTAGTAGCACCCAGCTCTAGTGCTTTTGCATGCAAGATGTCAATTGCCTCTGGGTTTTCAGCCGATAATGCAACCATTACTCCATTACCAACTGTAGCTTCATTTTTGTCATATGGCTTTGTAACGGTGAACAACGTGCTCCCTTCTCCAAACCCCCAAACAGTCAGTTCATCTGTCTGGAATGCCCTTGCTGCTCCTATACCACTAAGCAGATCATCGTAAAAAGCTGTAGCACGTTCTAAATTGTTTGTTCCAATTGTTAAATAACCAATCATATTTATCCTTCGGTGAAATTTGTGATAGACACATAGCACCGCACTCAGCCGCCGGAGGTAACTGGCGCTTTTTTGCTCCGCAAAAAGATGACAGTTGCCGGAGGTCGGTTACAGCGCCTTGTTATCTGCCATTTTCATTATGCTGATCTTAGGATTTTTTTCATTTTATGGCCTTTTGCAAGCTCATCGACCAGCTTATCCAAATACCTTACTTGTTGCGTTAAAGGTGTTTGAATATCTTCAACTTTATAGCCACAAATCTTTCCTGTAATCAGGTGTGCATTTGGATTCATTGTTGCTTCGGCAAAGAATTCTTTCATCGTGGCTTCATTTTCAATAAATTCTTTTACCTTCTCTTCACTGTACGAAGTAAGCCAAGTGATTACTTCATTAAGCTCATCAGCAGTTCGTCCTTTCTTTTCGACTTTCGCAACATATAAGGGATAGATCATAGCAAATGACATCTTCGCAATTTTTTCATCCTGCTTTTGTGTTGTAGTCATAACTTATTCTCTATTTAGTTTAATTGGACCGAACTATTGAAGCAGATAACGCCCGCAGCAGGGGCGACCAATGCTATGCATATTTTGTGCGAAAATGGGAGCGCAGCGACCTGCGCAAAACGTGCACAAGGTAAGCTGTCCCGCGGAGGGCTGAAGGCCCGGAGCAAACTGCCTGGCCTTGTATGATTGTTCTTGCCCGATTCTGATGTTGAAAATCCTTTTCGCTAACGGGTAAATTGAGACCCACCTTCGGCGGCCACCGAAGGCCTTGTTTATCACAGTTCGCTGCCTGGCCGGTTCGTAAAAGACCGATAACAAGTATGAACGTGATAAGCACTCACTAGGCATAACTCGAATGGTCATGTGGGCCTCGAGCCCGAATAGCAAGGCGGAGATAGCTTATCTTATGAAACCTCAAGAGATCAATGTCGGTATCGATACCAGTAGTAAACAACTCGATATTTATGTGAGACCTACTGGCCAATTCTTTAGTGTTACCAATGATAAAAATGGTATTAAGGATGCCATTAAACAACTACAACCTCTTAAACCTAAAAGAGTACTAATAGAGTCTACAGGAAGACTTGAATTAGAGTTTGTTTGTGCAGCAAACAAAGCGGGATTGCCTATTGTTGTTTGCAACCCTTCTCAGATCAGAAGCTTCGCCAAATCCGCAGGGCGCCTCGCCAAAACTGACAAACTAGATGCAATTGATATCGCACACTTTGGTGAGGCCATGAAGCCAAGGCTGCAGGTGCTGAAGCCAGAGGAACTAAGGGAGATCAGTGACTTACTAACTGTAAGAAGTCAGTGTTTAGAGATGAGCACGATGCAAAAGAACCGGCTTCAGCGGATGCCTAAATCGGTGCACAAACCTATTCAAACTATTCTAAATACCATTAAGAAAGAACTAGAAAGAATCGACAAACAGCTGGATAAGCTCGTTAACAGTGTTTCTGAGTGGCGGCAAAGACGCGACCTATTGTTGAGCGCTAAAGGAGTCGGGAATGTATTGGCTTATACACTGATGAGCGAACTTCCTGAGCTAGGAAAATTGAACCGTAAAGAAATCGCTGCACTCGTAGGAATCGCCCCAATGAACCGTGATAGCGGTAGCTTCCATGGCAAGCGACATATTCGAGGCGGAAGGCATCGCGTACGCACCGTTCTGTTTGTTTCCATCATGTCGGCTATTCAACATCATCCCAAATTAAAGCCAACGTATAAGCGATTAGTCGACGCTGGTAAACCTAAAAAAGTAGCCCTCATTGCCTGTATGAGAAAGCAACTTACCATCCTGAATACCATGGTGAAAAACAACACCTACTGGGATGAAAATATGGCTTAAAAGCTTGACGAGCAACCATAGTCACTTGTTAAGTGATGGTTGTGGCTCCGGTGGATTTTGAGATATAGCCGCTACACCTAGCACCATTGAGACTACCAAGAGCCCCACTAAAATTGACCATTCTTTGCCATTAAAGTCTTTGAACGGTGGGTTAAACGGATTCAACTGATGCCACCACCGTTTATTTGTTCTTCTGTTGTGCACAATAAACAGTATATTGCCTCCGATTATCCAGGTAGCACCAGCCGCCCCAAGCAAGATTTTTTGTGATAGGGGCATAGGGCCGAAAACATCATTGAATTCTGGAGGCTCCGGTTTTGGCTGATTTTCAAAGTCCACTTCTGGGAATAGCCCCCCTAGTTCCGCGACTGCAAAAACCAGAAGTATAGGGCCAACAAATAATGCAATGCTCTTCCAGTAGGTTTTGCGATCTTTGGCCGTAACCATACGGAACCAAGAAACAAATGCAGCAATCCATGCGGCAATAAATATAACCGCAAAGACTGCCATAAATATTGGATTAGTTTCTTCCATGCTTATTCACTTAACGCCCGCAGCTGCGGACGACTTGTAGCGACGAAGGAGCGGAAAGGCGTTCCGACAGCCTGCGTTTGTTAAGCGATTTTACTCGGGTGACCATTCGTACTCCATTGCATTACCAAGTGGAATAAACGATGCGAATCCAGAGATTTCATAGACACCCTCTGTTTCAGCGGATTTAGCAAACACATAAAAAGCACTGTTAGGTATTTGAAATACACGAGAACAACTTGAACTTAGCTTGTTGTTTATTACCACCACTCCTGAAACATTACCTTTGTAGGACTTTATAACCGTGAATGTGGCCACTTGTTTTCGCCCATCTTGGATCATCTCTTCTGAATCGAGACGCCCAAAGAACATCACATCATATTCTTGGAGCATTCTATCAGAGTCCATGGCGGTTCTTTTGAACGGACTCATGATGCATGCGTGGCTGGCAGTAGAGAATGCCAATATTAATATGGTCAGTATGATGTGCTTCATTTTTCGCTTAACGCTCAAAGCAGTGCGCGAAGTGCGAAGCACTTTGTCCGCTGCCTTTGCTTGTTAACTGCTGCCTAGCTAAATTGTTTTTCATATGCTTCCAGGTGGTGCTTGAAAAACTTTTCATACTCTTCTGCCGATCCTATTACAACCGTTACCTCTACACACTGCTCACCCATTTCTTTTGAATAATCCTCGATAGTGATAGATTCACTAGAAATCTCTTGGCCGGTTTCAATAACGTATAAGCTACAACCAGAACCATCGAAGTCAGGGGTATAGAATTCAGTTGGCTCGATAGGACCAAATACAAAGCCCATAGGAGGATCACTACCTTCCAAAGCGGTAAAACCAACCACTATATCTTCTTTTCGAATCTCGTACTTCACTCGATTTCTCTCGGGCAGTTAACGCCCGGTACACGCGGCGCTTTGGAGCAGCGCAGCTGCGGAAAAGCGCTCGCCGTGCTGCCGTTTGTTAGGAGCCAACGCGGATCCCGACAAATCTACCGAGCTTTTCTCCACCAAACATGTGTACTGTCTGGCGAGTACCAGATATACCAAGCTCCGTGATTTCCCCTCGTAATTCATTGCCTGCATCACATATGTTTGCGTTTAAATCGATTACCAAGTAGCTACCCGTCAATGTATACGCCGGCTCAGGGATGAAGCCAGAACTAGCTATTGCTTGAACCTCAGAGTTTGCCTCTATGACACGTAGCCGTCTCCAGTCGCCGGAAGTACAAGTTTTCGCAGCCAATGAAGTAAATTCAACTTGCATCGTCTCGACTATCTTGGACGATTCATCCAGCAGTACAAGCGACCAAGGTGTATCAAGCTTCCAAGTGCTTGGAGCTGGATTAGCGATTATACGGTTATACTCGCGAAGATAAGCTTGATATTCCTTCTCTTCATGCGATACGCATCCTGAAATAACAAACAAAAAAAGCAATCCTATGAAGCTTCGGTACATAATGCTCCTAACAGTTTATTAATGAGCCAATGGCTCACTATCTATTTGGCCACTATTTCTGGGAGGGAGCCTCCAAGCTTCGCAAAAAAGCCTTTATTTACAGCAGGTTACAAACTATTGTCTAAATAGTAACCAGAGATAGTGAGCCATTGGCTCAAGTCGTTTGGTTCGACCTCCCGCTCTTGAACACATTTTACCCATAATTAAATCAATAAGTTAGGGGAGACTTTCTGTAGATGTAAGCCATGGCTCTATAATTCGGGCTTTCGCACCGGTGACACACCCACTCCACTACTGAAAACCACAGCCAACATTACCTACTAGGAATCTCCATAGCCGCAATGGAACTATGCACAGCCAGGCGGTTGGCCACCTCAACATACAACTCGCTACTAAATCAGCAGCATGGTCAGCGACGTTTACCGGCTGGCCTGCATCGGTCTGCAGAATCTTGGTGGGCTCGATGGCCTGAGTTACCGTTGCGCGCCCAATAGGGCCGGCGTTGTGGCCAACGTCTATGTTGTAGGCAAACTGCCAAGCCTGACATGGTAATCGGGGGCAAGCTGGACATTATCTATTCCTTGTCTTCTGATAAACCTAAGTTCATCGTTATTTTCTGTATCGGTGAACAGTAATCTATCATCGATGTCTTCTAGTTCTTGAGAGTAATTCCAGCAGATAGCAATCGAATTCTCTGCCCACTCAGGTGTTTCATCTAAAAGCCACTGGCATTCTTTAGCTGCTTTCTTTGTATCAGCAATAAAAACGACTGTAGCTTGAACCCAAGTTCCACCCTCATTGCTTTCGACAATGTCGTATAGCTCTACTGATTCGCTAGATATATATTTCATCGTATTTCGAAGTTAACGACCGTATCAGTGGTAGCGAACGGAGTTGTACAAATTGCAGTAAAATTGGAGCAGCCAATTGCAATTTGGGCCACGGAGTTTGCCATCCACTACATACGTTTGTTAGGCATTTATACCCCGACAAAGTTGATCTGCCTTTTTTAGAATAGTAGGGATTCTATGTTTCCCGTGCATACTAGTGATAAGGCTTTTTGCCTCTTCCAAGTTTATTCCAGCCGAGGTCACAAAAAGTGGCTTAGCGCTGCATCCCCTATAGATTTCACATTCTTTTGGTGTATCAACAAACGACTTTTTTGCCACACCTAAAATTGGGACTGATTTGTCTATCGCATTATAGAGATGCATACCCAGCCCTGCCTTTTCAATGCTACCCAAGCTCACGAAACCATCAATAACGATAGCCTCAAGTTCCTCTTCTATATCTTCTAGTAGTGCAAGAATACAAGGTAGCTCTCTCTTATAAAAATTACCGGATTCATATGGTACGATTTCGCCGATATCTCTTAATAGGATCCGCTCTATTTCGTCAGAATCCCAACGAGGAAAAATCACTCCTGCAGCTAAAGCAGTGTTATCAGCATATTGCACATCTATCGTGAATATCAATTCTTAAGATTTCCCGTTTTTCGTTTAGTATTACTCTACCTGGTGTTTTATCAAATTGAACCCAAATTTGCCCTTCAGGAACAAAATTCTTACCATCAAAGGCCCGCTCTTCATATTCGCACTGCATATGAGAAACTACATCTGACAACTCAAACTTCTTAGGTTTTCCAAACCAGCTTCTCTTACTGCTGAGCTCTTTCAATAATTGGTATCGATGTAGACCAATATCTACTTTTTCAAACCATGCCTTATAAAAATCTAAAAAAGAACCTTCTATTGAACATTCATCTGTCCAGCTACACCACATTTGCCCTGGATTACTACCATTAAGCTCAATGAAATAATCAGTTCCACAACCAGCTTCGCAAATAAATGCTAGCCCGTCATAATCCCATATAGGATCATCATCTTCGACTTCATCGGAAAACTCAAATGTTGAGGTGTAAGGGAATGGCTTCGTATACAAGTTTGCTAACACATTCTTGCGGAAGTCGTAAATCCCATAATATGGACCAGCACCTCCAGCACCAAAAGTTTGAAGAAATGTGCGATATTCCAGAGACAACTCGAATCCATTTTTCTTTTCAAACTCGAGCATTTCTTTATCGGTGACTAAGGGAAGCACTTTGTAACGATGGCCATTGCCTCTTGTTCTAGCTCCAAACACCACTTCAGCATCATCAAGCTCTTCAAAAAGCACTATTCTCTCTTTGGCCATTGACCAAAAATCAATGCATTCATTCTTATCTGTTTTCATGATTGATGCCTAATGCCTCAATAACCGGCAGCTGGAACGGAGCGAAGAGTAGTGTAAGCTGTCCGGCGCCGAAGGCGCGAAGTTAATTGACTTGTTATGTTTTTTCACTCGCTAGGTCCTGTGCAACTAAAAGCCTAACTTGGTTCATTTTACTGAGACCCTGCTTGTACTCTTGTAGTTCTGTGCGCTCAAATATTGGAGGTGCGCCTGGGTTGATTCGATCTAGTTCGACACTAACCAAATAGGAGCCATTTATTAATACCATATATATGTCTTCGCCTTAATCTGGAGTCCAATGCAAAACATAAGCATTGTTCGTGTTGTGACCCTCGGACTCAAGCGCATCACGAAGCCTCGAAGGAGAAGAGAAAAGCTCGTTTGATTTCTGCAGCTCCTCTCGAAACTCCTTCTCCATTTTGCTTCCGATTAATTTCATCCACTCACACTCTCATGAAACATAACGAAGCGGCGTGTAAGCTGTTGGGCGCCGAAGGCGCGTAGTTAATTGACTTGTTATGAGCTTCGATACTCACCTATTACCTCGATTTTCCCAACAATATTTTTATTAAGATCTTCCAGGTCTTCAGCGGGCACCCACCATTCAGTATGTGACTTAGCACCCACGCATTTTATGGGGTATTTTTCCATGAAGGACTTAACCACCTCAAACTTTGTTACGTAGCCTGCACCGAAATCGGTGATATTCCACTGTGTTAAGGCAATCGCATACTCTTCGTTTGTAACCGGATAAAAAATGGGTTGTTCTGGCAAGCGAGGTGGCCATTTCTTATAGCCTGATTCCTTAACTAGTTCTAACTCTTTTTCGCCGGTTGGCCTATAGCAAGTAACAGTTTCCATGCATTAAATCTCAGTACTCATAACGCCCAAAGCAGCGGCGCGCGTTAGCGCGTCCTGCCCGAAGGGCGTTGCTGCCTTTGCTTGTTATGTGTTTGGCTGAATGCGAAGTGATAACCAACGCATACAACGAAAATAAAACTGCCAATATTTAAGGCTTGTACGTATAAAAACCAGATGATTGGGTTTTGCTCAATAGTTGGTTCGGAGTGCCCAAGGGCGATTGAATGTACGCTAGGTATTAATATGTGCGCAACCCTTGAGGCGGTAACTAACATTCCTGAGAAAAGTGAAAGCCCAGATAAAATGGAGCGCTCTCTATAGAACCACACTAATGATGCAGCAAATAGAAAGAAGGGCATAAACCAACCGGTAAAGTCGTTAATGCCACCAAATAGCTGCCAAAATGTTGTCGGGCTATATACATGATCTTCCATATCTATTTACTCATAACGCCTGCAACAAGAGCGAGCAATTTGTTGCGAGCCCTATTGCTTGCGCTTGTTAGGTGTTTTGCTTATAAAATTTTACAGTATTTTTCGAATCGCTCTTGCGCATAATCGGCACCTTCATCAACCGCTTTTTTCCAATCCACGCAAGCTCCCTTATTATCACCTAATTTGTATTTAGAGTTACCCCTGTTATAAAAAGCCATTTGCTTGTTATCACTTCCGGCTTCAGCGAGTTCGATCACTTTGTTGTAATCCTGAATAGCACCTTTGTGATCTCCGTTCTCGTCTTTCGTGCTGCCTCGATTGGTTAAAGCACTTACAAAGTCTGGAGCAATTTCTAATGCTTTATCGTAATCTCTAATTGCTGCTTTCCAAGTATACAACTCGGTTTTTACAATTGCTCTTGAATAAAAAGAGTTAGGATCCTTGGGATTAATCTCAATAGCATAGCTCCAATACATCAAGGCTCCACTGAGATTACCTTTGTTGTATTCTTTCACGCCTTTATCAAAGTATTCATCTTCTTTCTCTTTAGAGAGAGCTGGCAAGTCAGGATTTTTAGGGTCATATGGAGCACCATAACTTTCGAGCATAGCGTCAAACTCATAACCTCGCTTAGCCATATCTAAAGCCCAATACATGATAATTTCTTCTGTTATAGATATAGGGTTAGTGGTCATGGAAAGCTCCCACCCCCCCTCAATTTCCTTTATGTAATCCATTTTGTAAGGATAACTTTCTAATAAAAAAGCTGATAGTTTTTCAAGTTTTTCCTTGCTGTCAGATTTATACTGGAAATCGAATGAGCTTCTATCAAAGTCAGTAAGACCTCCTTCTTTCATGGAATCGTAGATCCCTAATGAAATATTCATCTCTCTACCAAATGCTTCTTTAAAGTCATTCCATGTAAAGTATGTATTTTCCATCTCTTCCCCCAGAGCTGGCCAAGATATAATAATGGCTATCACAGCAAATGATTTATAAGCTTGCTTTAGTAGTTTTTTTAAAGGAGTTTTAACTCTCATAACATTTGTCTTACACCTAACGCCTAAATCAGGTGCGCCGTAGGCGTCACCTGGATTTACTTGTTAGGTGCGTGGTTTACGACTCTCCCACCAGAATACTCAACTCTGTGGAGATCGAATTTATCTTTTTCTCTGTCGAAATGCATGAAGACACTATCAATATCTGCTCGATTGGAGTCTGATTTTAGATGTTTATGGACTTCATACATTGCATTTATTAGCTTTCTTTCTGTGTAGCAAGATTCTTCGTCATCTTTATTCGGTATTAATACAATCTGTACAAACTTGCCATCAACTTCAATTTTCTGAATTAAGTTAGTATTTATATTTTTTGAGCGTAGCTTCTTAAGTGCTGATTTTAAGAATACTGTTAATCTTGGAGCTAAATGATTTTTGTATGTGTCATCCCAAACTGGCGCAAAAGCAAAAAACAAGAATGAACCAATCAGTGCTGTTGTAGCTGGATCTGCTGCTTTTTTGACCCATTTTCCAACACTTGAGCTTTGGTTCTCTAATAATTCTTGGATTAAACCTTCATCGTTATAATGTGGGAATGGCAAATAAACACTGAAATCTTCATCATTTGAGGCTTCATGACTTTTCTCAAGATAGAAAATGCTGAACCCTCCAACCACGGTTGAGAGCTTGTCAATATCACAACTGACATCACCGATAAGATTGAATTCGCCTTCCTCGTTTGGACTTTCTATCAGTCTAAGGTTTTCAACATAACCTATCTGTTCCAAATGTAACTCATGCTGCTGGTTAATTGATTGTTTTTTCCCTTTATAGCTATCAACGAAACCTTGTAAGATTTCCCTTGGTACTTTCTCCCCTTGTTTGTCTTTCGAAGTCCCAGCAAGACACTGATCTTTAAATAATTCCATGTTCGTATTTCTAATTTCTGAAGCTAATGATGATTTGAAGCGCCTAACAGTTTATTAAAGAGCCATTGGCTCACTATCCAATTGGCCACTATTTCTGGGACGGAGCTTCCAAGCTCCACAGAAAAGCCTTTATTTACGGTAGGTTATAGACTTTTGTTCAAATAGCAATCAGAGATAGTGAGCCATCGGCTCAAGTCGCCTAGTTCGACCTCCTGCTCTTGAACACATTTTACCTATAATTAAATCAATAAGTTAGGGGAGATTTTCTGTAGATGTCAGCCGTGGCTCTATAATTCGGGCTTTCGCACCGGCGCTACGCCCATTCCACTACTGAAAACAACGATCAGTTTACCCGTTTGGAATAGCCATCGCCGCAATAGAACTATGCACAGCCAGGCGGTTTGCCACTTCAACTATGCAGCTTGCCACTAAATCAGCAGCATGGTCAGCGACGTTTACCGGCTTACCTGCATCGGATTGTAGAGTTTTAGTGGTTACATATACGCTAGACATCAGATCGCCAGCACCGTCAGTCTGTAGGTTGTTCTGATCATCGATTACAGCAATCGTGCATTTGAGTACCGCTGCTGCTTGGGCATCGCTATTGGTGGGCTCGGTACTTTGCGTAACCGTTGCGCGCACAATAGTGCCCGCACTGTGGCCCTCATCGATGCTGTAGGCAAACTGCCAGGCTTCCAGGTTAGGTACGTTATTTAACTAGGCATTTGAGCCTCCTAGGGTTTCTGCATTCCGTTATGGGTGATAACTCGATGATGTGGATCTATGCCAGCGGCGTAACTCTTGCCACCTACAGAGATTTTGTAGACGGTAAGCAGACCGGCACATTCAACTTGCTCGACAGCTTCCCAGCTCAGTGGCTCATCCTCGTGCATTACACCCAGCTCAATGCCTTGGCAGTGCTGCGCCTCATAGACCTGCCCTGCGCGGTCTGTGACTGGGGTTTCGCGGCTGCAAACAACTTGAGCACCACTGCTCATGGTAAGCAAGACACAAGGTATTTCTGGCTCTGTGCCAACCCCACCAATAATGGGGCGTAAGTGAGTATCCTCGTCGCCAGTATCCCAGCAATCGATCAGATTCCCGGTCTCGCAATGGTCTACTAGTCGCCCCTCACGTAACCAACTACCTGCAGCAACGCACCAGGGGTCTGATGGAATTGTGCCACCGCCACCGTTGGAAGGTGTGGTGATCGTGCCTACATAGCGCCGCCAAGTACTAGCAGCCAGTTTGGAAAAGTTAGTGGTAGCGTAATAAGTAACCGCACCGCCCTGTGTACCAGGATCATCGCAGTACACATAGTACTTTGTAGTGAACGATAAACCGGTAATACTGCCGCTGTTATAACTGACCGTGCCAAAACCAAACTGCACGGTATGCGCAGTGATAGTTATTTTCGCCGTGCTGCCATCATCTGAAGCGGATAGCGCAGAGCTGGTAGGAAGACTGGCAATACCGGATTAAATCATCGGCAGGTTGCGCTGATCCTGCACTTCGACTAAATCAATTTTGACAGGATTAACCCTAACCCGCCGCCTTCGTTTTGGACTTAGCAAGCTCTTCAATCTCGATAGTAGCCTGTACAGAAGGGCCAGCAGCATGGGCTGAAGCCGCAAAGCGGTGGAGGTCCAGCACACGAAGTGTGTGATCGTGCCTGCGCTTGTTCTGTATTTGCTAGTTTACAAGCCCCGACACTTTAGACCGAAGTATATCGATTAATTCTTTATCCATATAATCGTAATTATCGGAGATATCTAACGAGATCACCTTTTTGTCTTTTATAGCTCGGCCAAATTTGCTACTCAGTTTCTTTTTATGGACCTTCTCCATAACAAATATATGGTCAGCCCATTCGATGTCTTCAAGACCTACATGAACCTCAGCATCGTTGCTGATTCCCGCCGAATATACCTCCCAGCCATCAACGCCGCTAAAGATCGCTTCAGCTGTCGGACTCCTCAGTTTATTCTTGCTGCATAGGAACAATACTTTTTTCATCTACTCTCTCGATGCAGAACACCCGCCGCACAGGCGAGCAACTTGTTGCGAGTCCAGCGCACGAAGTGCGCGCTTGTGCAGGCTCTTGTTAGAGAGCTAACACACTACCGGCACTGACATGAAACGGCTCTCCAACAGCTTCAACTGCTTCTGGAACAGGAAAGTTGTTACCACAACAGTCTATTTCTATATATTCAACCATTCCTGATTTTCCAGAGAAAATTAGGATCTCTAACGTTTTACCTGCTTCTTCAAGATTAAAGTTTGCTTCAAAAATTACACCGTACTTATCTGGAGCTGCAATCGCTTTGGTATTAGCAGATACCATAACTTTGAAGCTATTACAACCGCACTGACAAAACTCAGAAACCATGGCTTTGTCGAGGTGCTCCTTTAATACTTGTGCATCAGGGAACTGGCATCTCTCTAAAATGAAGTTAATCCAATCCCGTGCCCTGTGTTCGTTATTCATTCTGTTAACTACTTTGTATAAGAGAATAAGGAATTAGAACTGTTGCTGCCAAGACTCCCAGTAGGATGGGAATTAGGAAAACCCAAGCTATAGGCCGCCACCCGTCACTCCATATAATAGAACCCTCAAAATGGTTGATAGGTCCATAAGTTAAAACAATAAATAATCCTAAATTGGTCCACACCCACAGCATTACCAGTAATGCCGTCGAGACAAAAGACTAACCTATAAAAGGAAGAAAAAAAGACACAACTAATAACCACCTAAATGGATAAAGCTTAAGTGCAACCTTTGTATAAAAATCAGTAAATAGTCTCATAGTACGTACAACAGCTAACGCTCACAGTTGCGGAAAGTTTGGAGCTGCAAAGCAGCGGAGAAATTTTTCGCCAACCTGTGCCAGTTAGGCTTGAACAACAATGCATACTCCTTTAGCAGTTCTAGATCCATCGACTTTTTGAGTAGACATGCTAGACTTTAACTCACACTGTAAAAAAGAATTATTGGCGCCACATATTTGTCAGAATAACTCATTCTGGTGTATTTCCACCCTTCGTATTCCTTTCCCTGGTATATTATCATCAGTTCTTGCTCAACCACCGGCTGATGAACAAAAACAAATGGCCTAACCTCTTTCCACTGCGGAACTTCAAACTCTCCATCTTTACCCGTAACAACTTCTTTTGTCTCCCATTCGCCGCACCAGTGTGACTTAGCTTTAAAGATAATTTTGGCTTCCGACACGGGATCGCCATTAAATATGACTTTACCTTTCAGGTTCGAAGTAAGCTTATGGAAGCTAACGACTGAACATCCAGAAAGCAATAGTGCAAAAAATAAAATTAGCTTCTTCATTATTTCTGATTGGAGCCTAACGTCCTGGGTATGCGGTCGGAGCTGCGAAGCAGAGGAGGTCCGGTGGAAGCCACGCAGTAGCTGGAACGAACATCACCCACTTATTATGTGATCTTACTTGCATACCACTCAAGAAATAAAACTCAAACCAATAACCGCGATGAATAGAAATATGATAGAAAAAACACTACGTAAAACAGTGTCTCTACCCTTAACTAATTCGGTATTTGAATAGGGGACGTACATTGTTTCCCCCAAGGCAATTGGTGAAAAAAGGAACATTCCAAAAATGTAGATAAGTGCACCGTAAATAATATCATCGTTAGTCGATGCCCTCTGCCCTACCAAGGTAATCAAAAGCAGTGTCAGCACTACGATCAGATACAGAAGTCGATCTCGATATTTCTTAATAAGTTGCACGATCTAGTTTCTCGTACTTTACATAACGCCCCGCACAGGGGCAGACAAATAAGCGCAGCACTTTGGCTGTCCCAGCGACCAGCGGGAGCGATTGCTGCGGCTTGTTACACACGCCTTAGCTCTCTTAGTGAAAATCCCAAACCAAATATTGCTAGCGTATAAATAGCTAAAAGTGAAAGCCCTAACTTTAGATTGGTTTCTTCCACAGATTCTGTCCATTCACCTTCATATGACCTGCGAATTGTAACAATTTTACTGGCGCTAGAAACACTTATAAATTGTTTCTGATCATAGGTATTACTGTAATCACATTCTCCATTGATACAGGAGTAGCTGCCAGAACCAAATCCGATCTGAAGCAGTTTAGAGTTTGGAAAGTAATTTCTTGCTCTCTCTACGTGCTCTAAACTTGGACTCAAGTACCCATTCACAACAGAGTATATCGGCAAAAAAACAAGCACTAGGCATGGCATTAATACAAAAAATACTACAACTACCTTTCGATTAAGCACTAATTCTCCTTACCGTGTAACGCTTTGCTCACCGGCACATACTGCGGGGAACGTTTTGTGTAAAAATGGAGCGCAGCGACAGACACAAAAACGAACGTAGCAGTATGTGTCCGCGTACAGCAACTTGTTATATTCCTTTAACGTCAGAAACAAAGTTATGGTAGGTAGACCATTCAGGATCATTTTCCATTTCAATTTGTATCGGATATACGTCGTGTCCCACTAAAAGTTCGTTAAGTTTTTCCATCCATTCATCGGAGTCTCTAACGTACCAAATCCATTCTTTGCGTCCATTGCCAGTAACAACCATCATTAAATGTGACACACCATTTACGTCTAAGGGTGCTATTGCATCTTCAAAGACGATTTGTTTTTTGTTCGTATTTCGATCAGGCATGCCATTATTTTCTTTCTTTTCAAATGGCCAATATATGTTTATCAAAGTAGGGAAATCTGTTTCCTTTTCCCCCTTAGGGACACTTTGCATACTCCTGTAAATAACAGGCTTCCCTTCTTGCTCACCGGTTGCAGTGAAATATATATTTTCAGCAACTGCACTAGACATAAATATCAACCATATTAAAAATGTGCTAAAGATTTTCAACTTCTGCGACCCTCTCTAGGGAATATAACGCTGCCAGCAGCGGCCGAGCGTAGCGAGGTCCAGCCCCGGAGGGGCGATGCTGCTTGGCCTTGTTACATTTATTTACTTGAAAAATAGGTTTTAAGCTTTGCCTCTTTAAACACATTCAGAAGTTCTTCGGATTTCTCAATTGGCACAAGGATTAATGGCAAGGAATCAGAATCTTCATCAATAGCAAGAAGCTTAAAACCTGCTTCGTTAGCACATTTAAACAAAGAGGGCCATTCACCATCCTGTAAGAAAGTTGCAATACCATAGTTACTTGATCTATAGAAATCCATGATTTCATTGTATGAGTCTGCTGTCTGTAGCTTTTCCTTAGAAAGGGTGTTTAATTGTAACAATGCATCATCTGGTTCATGAGCGCCATCTACGTATATAAGAAATTTATTTTTCATTAAAATTTCCACCACAATGACTGAATCAGACATGTCATCTACTGATTCGATGTCTCTTTCTCTGAGTTCGAACTCATATTCTTCAAGGAAAGATTCAGGTGAATTTAAATACAGATTTATATCGTTACTTGCCTTCTCACTAGACTTAGAAACTAATGATACCAACCTACTTAATGGGTGTGTTGGTTTGTCAGTCTTCTTCATGCTGGCATAGACAGCAAAAGATGCTAAGCATAAGCAAATGATTAGGAGTAGTTTCAAGGTTGTACCTCTTTGTAAATGTAACGTTCGTTTTTGCGGCGGCTGGAGCGTAGCGTAAGCCGTCCGGCCGCGATAGCGGCGTACAACATGCGCTTGTTATGATCTTGATGCCTCTAATGCTGCTGTGAGCCATTCTTGAAGCCCACGATACTCTATTTTACGACTGTCATCGTCGTGCCAGTAAGCAATTACCATTCCGGCATTTTCGCCTTCTGATTCATAGACCAAGTAGTCTCCACCACCATTGTAAGCAATTGGAATCCAGGACTTTGACATTGGCCCCTGTATATCTGTCATAGAACCATTTAAAAATTCCCATGCATCAATAACTTCGTCAATCGGTAGAAATGTCCGATTATCATTTTGATTCAGTGAGCCATATCCAGTTTGGCCATTGTGCCATTTGTAAAGAAGTTCCAAATCAGGTGGCAAATCTTTACCTTTGAAGCATTTCTCTTGAAGCTCTTTTAGATCTTCTTCGGACGCTCCCGGCTGAAGAGAATCAAAAACATCCTTGAAATTTTCTTTAAAGGAAGAATCTAGTTGCTCGAAAATTTTCTTAATCATTGTTCATTTCTTTTAAAATCATAACGCCGCACTAAGTTGTGCTAAAAGCGGATCTTTTGGCATCAACTTGAGTGCCTTGTTATACATTTTTTTTGATTACTTGTCTAAACGTCAAAGAAACTCTGCGCGACCTTTGAACTCTCTGCCCGTTTATTAAGTCACTTTTTCTATTTGGAATACTGTGCGTCCATTTATACCGAGCATCTTTTTGGAGTATTACTACCGATCTTGGATTTAACAAAATGGTTTGCTTCTCGTTCTGTTTATTGCCAAATACCATTTCTGCTTGTGATCCAATACTTAGAGAAACAATTGTTTCCTTGAAACATGGCACACAATCAATATGTGCTGATATTCCTTGACCTGGCTCGTATTCATTGACGATAAGCTGGTCAAAGGTTTCTGAAATAAACTCTTTGGCATGTAAGCGAGATAGAATTTTGGCAGACCACTCAGGGAGTGCCCCGAGATAAAGAGAGCTATCAACGAACCTAGCCTTATAGTCGTATCGATATCCATAGTGCTGCACTCGTCGCTTTAAACTCGTAAGCCATACTTCATTATCCAAAGAATCTAGTAGAAATTGCTCTTCTTCTTTGGAGATAAACTCTTCTATGTGTGTTAAACCGTGAATCATATTATTTTCGTAAAATGTATAACGCTTAGCACACAGGCAGACAAACTGTAGGCTTGACTGTCCAGCCACGAAGTGGCGATTGTGCTGCGATTTGTTATGTTTTTGACCACTTTACTGCTTGACCCGAACAAAGTTTTGCAGCCCAGCAGTTATTAACGAATGGGGCCGCAGAACAACTTGTGTTTATGATCGCATCAGCATCTAACGATGCAGCTTTTGCCTTTAGAGTTTCAATTGCTTTTTCTGCGTCACCCCAAACTCGACCTCCATAAGGAGCACCTGAACAGTCAGCAGCGCTAATATCATCTATGGTGGTATATTCTTTATCAGGAACTTGGCCTTCCTTAAGAATCTCTATTTGATCCACTCTTGCTGCTTGATCTGGAGTCAGCTTGGGTGCCCCCATTACACAACCTGTAAGAGCAAAAACAATAGAGACAATAATCAATAACTTCATTAGTACTCCTTAAACATAACGCTTTGCTAAGGGGCAGACAAACCAAAGGTTTGGCTGTCTCGCGGAAGCCGCGCCTTTTGCGGCTGGAGTGCACTTCAGCAACTTGTTAAGTGTTGCTTTCAAGCCAATAAACCCCGTCATGTTGCCCAACTAAAATTTTATTGATTGATGGAATAAATATTTCAATATCACCACCAGGTTGATGCTCCTCTTCAATAGCCTCAGCGATAAACTCTTTAAGCTCTCTTCTATCCATTGAGGCTGATTTTCTAATTTCACCTTTATTATGTGGACGCACTCTATCAAAGCTAACAACATCACTACTCAAGGAGTCTATTAGTTCGAAAATATCATCTTTATTCAAGTATTCCATATGATTTGACACTTAACGCCGCAATCAGCGAGACTGCGCAGCAGTCCGCTGCATTGCCTTGTTATGAGTACCTCGCTTCATAAGCCTGTAAAAACTCATTGAGCGCTCTCGCTTGATATTGTTCGTTTCGATCTATTTTGTAAGTCTTCATTTTCATGAGTTCACGAAGCTTAATAGCCTCTCCGTAGATGCAGGCCATAAGCTGTTGCTGCTTCACGGTAAACTCGATTTCAGATATTACCCTATCTGATTCCTTCCATTCGCCCATCGATGCTGTTTCGGTGATGCTAATATCAAGGATGTAATGCTGTTCTTCGTCACGAGTTATTTCCCAGCGATAGGCACCTGGCTCATCGAGCCACATTATATATGTAGATTTAATACCCTTAAGTAGTTCTGTAAAAGCAGAGAACATTTCTTCGAGAGGATTATTAAAGATGTGCGTCATTCCAATCTCAATATGTTCTTCTTTGGTCCAGATACGGAAATCGCTCCATCCATACTCACCTAAACTAAATGTAAGTTCAATTTCTTGTATCATTGCTTTCCAGTGGAAAACTCATAACGCCCACAGCAAGGGCGGCTTACTTTATACACGTTTTACGCGAAACTGGGAGCGAAGCGACCGCGCAAAACGTGTATAAAGTAAGACGTCCCGCGTAGGCCCGAAGGGCCGGAGCTTCACTGCCTGTGATTGTTAAGTGCATTGAATCACCCCACTTTCCGTAAGCCACTTGAACTTCCTCAGATTGAACGAGGCGGCATAAGTGTGGGTGGACTTTGGCACTTCGGTGAGCTCTTTAAGATTTTCTAACTCTGTTTTTTCCCATGTGACATCACCCGAACGAAGGTAAATCCTTAGTGAGGCCACTTGCTTTAGACATTTATTGTATTTTTCAAATCCTATACCCGGAACTCTTCTACCGCCATCGCCAAAGCCAAAGCCATAAGCTTCAGCCAGAAAATCAAACTGCCCTAACTCCATCTCTTTTTGAGCATCCATTTCAGCAGAAGCAGATACTTCCATTAGAATCTGATCAAGATTTCTGCCGCCTTGCTGAATGTTGACAACACTGAATGCCAAAACTAGAAATACCGTCACGGCACCAAGTATTACTATTGATTTGCTCATATCTCTATAGGCACTTAACGCCCGCCGCACAGGTGAGCAACTTGTTGCGAGTCCACAGCGCGAAGCACGCATTTGTGCCGGCGCTTGTTATAAATAATTTCAATCATTCAGACCGGTACCCATATTATCTTCTAGCGCCTCTCCGACTTGGTGGAGTCCAACCACAGTAGTATTCTCGGCCGCCCAATGGAGATTGCCAATTATTTCCCGAATCGCCGTTCGGTCCATATTCAGACTTAACTGTGCATCGATAGACTGCAACTCCCTAGATAGCTGCATGCAAGTCGCTGCAACAACATCTAACCTCCTTTTCAGTTCTTCAGGTTCCATTTTTCTATTACTTATAACGCCTAAAGCACAGGCGCAGTTTTGCTGCGTCCAGTGCCTTTACTTGTTATGAGCCAGTCGCTGGTTGATTGCACGGTGTAACGCACACTCTTTAAAACCTTTTCGCCTTCACAGAGATAGTCGATAAAGACACCCATTGTATGCTTGCTATCTGTAAAGTAACCAATTGCTTCTGGCTCTGATTTTGATGCAGGTAGCTCTGTTATATGAAGCAGCAACTCCTCACTATTTTTACCAAGTAGAAAGGTGCCACTTCTAGATGCTGGACAACCAGAAGGACTTTCTTTTGGGCCTTTAAGCTCAAACATTATTGCTGGGTCTTCTGGCTTCACGCTTATATGAAAACCTAGTTTCGCGGCTAGCTCTGGTGTCAGAGAAACCTCTTTAGGCCCTCCACTTGCAGCAGCCAAGGATGACATTAAAGCTAGAATTATAAGAATGTGCTTCATAGTTTAAAGCTCATAACGCCCCGCACAGGGGCAGACAAATAAGCACAGCGTTTTAGTTGTCCCAGCGACCAACGGGAGCGATTGCTGCGGCTTGTTATGTGTTTGGGTAGAATACAAGGCAGCTACCATCGTGAAGAGCACTTTCGTAAAAACCCCTAAACCCTCTATGAAGATCAGAATTTAAAGCCTCGACTTTTAGGCTGTTACCTTTTAGATCGCTGACACCCACAAAGCCGAAGTTAGCAATTTCGAGTGTGGCGGCCTCGAAATTAACTGCGTCTTCGGTTTGCCGAAGAAAAAGAAGACAGTCGTGACTATCTCCTTTCTCGGGAGGACTCCAGTTGTATTTCGATTCTCCCGAGTAAGTACCGTTAAAACCGTAGAGATATACTTTCTTCATCGTTTACACATAACAGTTTATTAAAGAGCCAGTGGCTCACTATCCATTTGGCCACTATTACTAGGATGAGACCTCCAAGCTCAGAAAAAAAGCCTTTATTTACAACGGGTTATAAATTTTTGTCTAAATAGTAACCAGTGATAGTGAGCCATTGGCTCAAGTCGCCTGGCTCAACCTCCCGCCCTTGAACACATTTTACCTCCAATTAAATCAGTGAGTTAGGGGGGATCTTTCTGCGGATGTAAGCCATGGCTCTATAATTCGGGCCTTCGCACCAGCGATATGCCCTCTCTGCTACTGAAAACATCGGCGAGTAATACCCACTAGGTAGGGCCATCGCCGCAATCGAACTTTGCACAGGTAGAAGGTTTACCACTTCAACTATATAGCTTGCCACTATATCGGCCGCGTGATCGGCGACGCTTACCGGCTGGCCTGCATCAGTCTGTACATTGTTTTGATCATCGATTAAGGCAAAAGATAAAACGCATCTCAGATTTCGAAGGCGATAAGCAGAAATTCAGCGGATATAAAACTCACTACATGATATGGCGCTACAACCACACCGTAGATAAAGTTATTTCACTCAACAAGGCGATAATTAAGAGTAAAAGGGACACGCCAACGGGTAGCAGATAAAAAATCTTACTGGGAGCGGATAATTTCCAATGACACTTTTGGTGAATTCTTGAAGCCCTATCGAGCCTTCTTGCATAGTCCGAGAAATCTATCTCATCATTCTCCAGCTCTTTGCAGTAGTCAAATTCAAGATCATATTTGCCTGAAGAAGGTATCAAAACATAATGCATAACGTTCCAATCCCCCATTTCATTTTCCAGGTAGAACGCCTTTAATCTTTTACAAGCCCGGCGAGTTTCAAAGGCGTGCCGGGAGAAAATGTGAAGCCTTTCCCCTTTCCAAACCTTCCGGTCCATGCAGAAATCAAAAAAGTATCTACAAATCTCCCAAACAGAACACGAACCTCCCCGAAAACATCAGGAGCCTCATTAAATAGTAACTGCCCTATTTCAGCATATATTTCTTTGTCTTTCATTCAGAAACCCATCGCAGAAAATTTGAACAGCGGCCTAGGCTTCCACATCAAACATTGGCGGCATTTTTCTCTCTACAGAAAACTCATCGTAACTAAGAATATTGACGCCTGAAAGAACCACTTCTGAGTACCAAAAGCACTGGATAAATATCCAATCCGGGAAGCGGGAAAAATCGATTGTGGTAAAAATTACCCCCTCGAATTACCCCTCAAAGACCCAAAACGAAAAAACCCCGCACTAAGCGAGGTTTTAAGTCCTTGATAAACAAGGAAGAATCTGGGGTGGCCGACGGGGATCGAACCCGCGACCTCAGGAGCCACAACCACTCACGCTTCCGATGAAAAACAGGGAGTTAGTAACCTCTAGTGTGGTAATTTCTGTATATATTTACAGCATTTTAACTCACATACTTAAGGGATTCCTAAAAATTACCACACTGATTTTGGCGAATGAAAACACAAAACTTCGATAAAATCAAACAAGAGAATTTGTAGCGGGATGAAGTTAACTATCCTAACAGTTGCACGCACAAGTAAGACCCCACTTGAGGCGAAGTTGATCTAAACACTAAAACATGAACAACCCCTTCTGAGAGAATGGAGGGTAGCAAGGATCACGATCTCCCCCTTACCCTTCTAGTAATAGGGCTTCTGCAATCCCGGCCACGAACCTATGATAACCCACCTCTTTGCCTGACCAGCGTAAGGGAAGTCCATTTTCAGATATGGAAATGCCAATGGTACTGCGCCAGATCAAGTATGGTCATCTTACTGTCCATGGGTTCCGATAAAGTCCCAAGGTTGGACAGTAGAAGTTACTTCGCACCCAAGAGAGGTTTGCGAACATACACTAGCATTGCCTTGGGAATTTTGTAGAAACCGCTTACCGTCACGACGACCGATTTGAAAATCGAAAACCACTTATGATCGACTGGACAATTTATGTAATTTCAGCCCTGCAGTAAGTTAGCCACATAATAACACCCATCTACTACAGCAGTAAAAAATGGATTGAAGCAAGTTTATTTATAAGCAAAGTGGAAGAGTACTCACTATGTCTTTTGTTTCTGGATACCTCTTACATTTTACATAATTACCTTTATAATCCATGAACTATAAAGTCACGAATATAATTAGACAGCACTCACGATATTCGCTATATAAGATTTAATATCGTCTCTGTAATCAAGGAGCAAAAATGACGAAAATATTTATTTCTAGGGCACAAGAGGCTTCAGAAGCTGAAAACTCCATCACACAAACGCTTAAAGAAAAGTATAAAGTGCTCCCTTCAGATATGCAGCTTGGGTCAGATTGGCGATCATCTATCAAAGATACCATAAAAAATGCAGATATCGTAGTTTCGTTAATTTCAAAATCATTTTTAATGTCTAAATATGGAGGTGAGGAACTCCAATATATTTTATCGTATACAGAAAATTCAAAACAGAAACTGTTTATCCCGATATTAATTGGTGATGTAGGCGTACCCTCTGATATGTCTCAACGTGTATACATCTCTCTTGACCCTGAAGATCCAACTTCGGTAAAAGAAACAATAAAGAGAATTGACTATGCAATTGCCGCCCACCAAGGCAAAGTAATTGCTAATGAAGAAATGGCTTATCAACAAAAAGAAAAAATCGAGACTGAAGCGTCGGAATATGTTGAGGATGCAATTGGTGAGCTTCAAGAAAGAGAGGGCACATTAAGAAAAAGTGCTAACTTTTGGTACTGGATGGGATACGGAGCAATTGCATTTGGAGTAATTGCTACTGTGCTATTTTTAATTTTTGGTTATTTTCAGTTTAATGGTCCAGTGCCAAAATGGGATCTAGTAACATTCACTGCTATAAAAAGTATAATTTTAGTTGGCCTTCTATTGGGCATAGCAAAATATTCATTCTCTTTAGCAAAATCATTTATGGAAGAATCTCTAAAAAATGCCGACAGGATTCATGCCATATCATTTGGAAAGTTCTTCCTCCAAGCATTCGGAGAAGACGCTCACGCTAGCGATATAAAGGAAGTATTTCAGCACTGGAATATTAGCGGAAAAAATTCATTTTCCAACTTAAATATAAATTCAATTGAACCTAAAGTCTTTGAAATGGCTTTCGAGTTCGCGAAAGCGATGAAAAGTGACGATCAAAAAAGCCCTACGAAGTAAATGAACCAGACACTTTAAAGCGAGCTTTTTTCACTACTAAAAGCATGCCAATGAGTTAAGCTTTAAGCCTCAAGCTAATTACTCAGACCACCACCCTTCGCAAATCCCAGCCGCAGGGTTATGTAGGCAGGCGATTTAAAAGCCCATCACAGCTTCCATTTTGGTTACCCTGTAGAAGAGGGTAACCAAGGCTAATTTTTACTGCACAGCAGTATCCGTCACGATGATACCGGGTTGACGCCTTAACCACCCCTTCCTCAACATTAACACTTACTCAATCTAAGAATGCGATCACTGCTTATTTGGACGAATTAATTCGATCTATTTGATGAACTAGCTCACATTTCATTGTCTTACAGCAGACTTTGCACGCCAACTGTCTTCATATAATACGCCTCAGTTTCAGAGAGGGAGCTTCAAGAATGGGTCACTATGAACAACCCAAGCCGTTTTACCTAAAAGATCGTCGCGAAGTGGCTATTGATATGTTTGTCTCAAAGGAGAACATTACTCGGGCAGACTACATGGCTTTGCGAGTCGTAGAACAAGTTGAAGGGGGTCTAGACAAGTACCGCAAAGCATCCAAGGATATGGATGAAGAGGCCTTACTGCTTGAGGACCATGACTCAGCCAGAATGGGACAGTTTATGGAGAAAAATGGTAAGCCGCACCCTGGCGGTAATTGTGACGCCCACGCCATAGTCTCTGGCTCCCATCCAAAAGCCGTACAGCAGCGAGCCATTCTAGCCTATGTAAAAATTCGGATCGATGATATACGGAATGGTACCTGGCTCCCCTCTAGAACAGCAGACACCCCTCACCCCAAAATGCCTAGTGCAGTTCCTCACTCTCGTATTCATAGAAACGGCTACTACATGTGGTTAAGGGAAAAATTTGATTCGCTATCCATGCAGCCTGAAGAGCTCAATCCAGAGGGTGTAGAGAAGCTGCTAAGGGGTATCGAGTATGACCTTAAATTCTCATCATTTCCGCGCTATGTTATGTTATCCGCCGACGAACTTAGACGTATAGGAAAAGCATGAGCATCTATAAAGTATCTGAAAACGACAGCGACTTTATGACACCCTACTTCGAACCTACTGCGGTGCTCAAGAAGCGAGTGGGTATGAAGTTCCTTTTCAATACAGCCCCTAAATCCTACAGTGAAGAGTGGGAACCTTTAGAGTTGAGCATCAAGGCTTGCGATTCTGCACCGGTCATCCCAACGATTTCTCGGTGGCAAAACTATCTTGTGTTGCATGAAGCTGCGTACAACGCTCTCGAAGGCACACTGAGCTCTTTCGGCGAGTTTCTACCTTGCACACATCAAGGGGCCAAGTTTTACCTATTTAACCCCCTAACAATTGCCGAAGATCTTAATGCGGTAGTGCCCGGATCAGTTGCACGGGATAACGACCTAATCTCAGCTATTGAGTTCGATGAAGATAAACTGAAAGAGGTGCCGATATTCAGGACGAAAGAGTCTAATGTCAGTATCTATTGCACCGAGGCCTTCAAAGAAGTGGTCGAAGCATCATCGCTAGATGGCTTGTTCTTTAGCAAGAATCTTACACAGTATTGAATGATTAGCCCCTACCATATGTAGGGGCATCCCCATCACCACATAATACATGTTGAAATCCAATGCTACTGACCCGCAAAAAAACTAGCGGCCAGTGGGCTGAGAGCCCAACTAAACAGAATCACTACGCTCCTCCTGCTCTGCCCCAATAGCAGCCAACCGCCCATCAAGGGCGTAAATTACTCCTTGAATTGCTGCGCGCATCTCTGCACCAATTAACTGCACAAGAACAGCACGAGTATTTTGATCAGGGCAAGCGCTAACCCATTCAAGGCCAGCGCAGAGGCTATGAACTTTGTTTAGTTGTTGAAAGTGGGCAGTTTTATGCATGGCTTAATCTCCTTGTAGGAACTACTAACCCCTTGCCGCATCAATCCTTTACGACACAAACAGCCGCCCGCCAGAAACCACCAGCATTATATTCTGGCTTTTGGCGACAACCTCTCTGAAGCTACCATCAAATACCCAACTCTTAAATGAATATTCTGGAAAATTTCGATTTTAGCAATGCAAAATGTGGTTAGATTTCGATAATCGAAATACTTTGACTTGCACGAGAGTACAGAAATAGCTGAATGATAGAAGCGGGAGCACTTGGGAACCGTCTACGAGCGGCACGCAAGCGAGATAGAATGACTGGGGCGCTGTTAAGTCAAAAGCTTAAGTTAAACCCCTCCAAGTCTCAAAAATGGAAACTGGAATGCAACGCATCCCTACAGATTTACTCCTCTTATGACGTGAAGCTGTAGGTATCAGTTTGGCGGAGGTATATGTCATTGAATTGCGGCATCACTTCTCGCAGATCCTATTCCCACCATTCGCTTCAAGACTTTATACGCAAATGCCAAGAGACTGGCAGCTGCATGTGCAGAATAGTATTGAAGCAACCTATCATCTATGGAAAAAATCAACTTAACCTAAACTCTAAGAATTCGCCTTAGAGCTTCAACAATTAAGGCAGCTAACAATGCAAATTTGATGTCCGTTGTAATAAAAAAAACAATAACATCTATCAATAGGTTCAATACCAACCAAAATAGATCATAAACACGTCTCAAAGCAATAAATTGATAAAAAAGACTTTTTCGTGCTCTAAACCTAACTCTAGTGCAATCTATTACTCTATTCCTGTGATTAATAAATGGCTCGCCGACCTTATCCAAAATTTCATATCGACAATAAAACTTAAAGTACAAAACTTCTAATATTTGCCTTTTAAAAATTCCAGTTACTAAACCAGCAGGTATATGCAATGACAAATGCATCTCACTTCCATACTTGGAACTATCTATCTTCTCAATAGTGTTGTGCGGGGGAACTGAACCTGTAACAATCAAGCTTTCCAAGAGCTCTGAACCGACTATCATTTCAACCAGTGTTATAATCAGCCATTTGAAATAACCTATCTGTCCTTTCAACTCTTGATCACGAAGAAATACCTCTTTAATATAACCGCCAGTATAACTATTAGCATGATCAATCACTTCATATGCTTTATTCATATTCCAATATACCCCCCCCCAGAAAAGCATAACTAAGATATTGAGACAACAATGAATATAAACAGGTTATCCAGGACAAATAGCTTTTTCGCTAAGAGTCAAACCTTTCTACTTTCTCCACCACAATTTGAATCTACGCCAAGCCTCATTAAAATTAAATCCCACCCCGTCAATATTTGGCTTAACTTCAATTAAATCAACACGCTCCCGCCCCCCTCCAGCTCATCAATTCGATCCGAGATTGCGCGCCGATATCCTACCTTCATATCTCGATTACCAAGCTGATAATCTGCCTTTTTGAGCAGATCCAAAGAATAGGATTCTAAATTTTTACGGTCCCCCACTTTTATAAAGCGCATTGCAGCACTCATTATTTCTTGGGACTCCCTATCCATACCAGCCATTATTAAATCTCAATATTTTTACTCATTTGTAACAGTTTCAAAAACACAGGCCAACACAATCCACTACGATTTAACCACCATTGCAACTAAATTTGAAGTTGGAATAATGAAAGATTGCTCCAAACTCTCCTCACGAACAAATATAAAGTTTTCGCTTGTTCCTATAAGCTTAAACTCAGTTCCACTCAAGTTATTAATCCCAGGTATGCGCCCCCTACGTAATTCAATAGTAACACTTTTATGAAGACCCGCTCTATCAAAAAAGTCAGGCCAAATTGAGAATATAAATGGTATAGTAACTGCAGAAATTAATACATTAATCATCATACCCTTACTCGCAAAAAAAACATCCCCCTTAAAATTGAATTTATTTTTTGAATAAAAGTATACAAACGCAATACCAATCCACAAAAACACTAAGCCACCAGAGATAAGAATGCCTGGATCCCGAAATGCCGCCAGCAAGAAATCATTGATTTCTGCAAACTCAAAAATATTAATGTCATACCTTGAGAATAAGGTCCATGATTGAACCATACCGACCGATGTGAGATACAAATAACCTATAGAAGCTACTAAGGCCCAATGCTCCCTAAGATAATCCAAATAAACTTGCACCCCACTCTTACTATTAACATCCATTTTTTATATCCCTTATATACAACAAATTAATTATTACTTACAACTATCTATACCCCTATGACCAAAATGCTTTGGGCAAAGACAACCTGTTGCATATGCTTCAAGTAATGCTCTTTGCCGGCTCTTTGAAACAGGTAAATATTTGTAGTAACATTCTCTTCGTAGACTCGAACCATTACCATTTAAGTAATCTCTAACAAAAGAGGAAGCACCTCTTAAGTGATCTTTTAACCTTTGGTTTATGCCATCCTTTCCGGTAGGCGTATTACCCACATGTAATACGGCACCTAAATTGCTAAATATCAAATAGACACCTCTATCCTTTGGTGCCATTAAGACCTCCCTTTCTTTTGGAAAAGAAAAAGGTTCAGACTGAATAAGCTGTTGAAAAAGTAATTTTATCTCTTCCGCCTCATTACTCATCATTAAGCCTTCCAAATAAAAACCCATAATAGCTTTATGAAAAAATTAAACCCATAAATACTATCGAGAACTAAATTTAATACCTGAACACAACTAGCCTTAAACCAGCTTTTACTTGAATATACAAGATATCTATCAAGTCAGCCATAATTAAATACAGCTACAGGTAAATCAAAAAATCATAATCGATATTTTTCGCTATTACCCGTCTGGAATAGCCATCGCTGCAATCGAACTATGCACAGCCAGACGGTTTGCCACTTCAACAATACAACTCGCTACTAAATCAGCGGCATGGTCAGCGACGTTTACCGGCTGACCGGCATCTGTTTGTAGGGTCTTGGTGGTTACATAAACGCTAAACATTAGATCACCAGCACCGTCGGTCTGTACGTTGTTCTGATCATCGATTACAGCAATTGTACATTTAAGTACTGCAGCTGCTTGGGCATCGCTATTGGTGGACTCGGTACTTTGCGTTACCGTTGCGCGCACAGTGGTGCCGGCGCTGTGACCGTCGTCGATGATGTAGGCGAACTGCCAGGCTTCCAGGTTCGGCACGGTTTTTGGGGAAAAGCTGGGCATTGTGTCTGCCTCCTATGGCTTATGAACTCCGTTATGGGTGATTACCCGGTGTAATGGATTGACGCCGGCGGCGTAGCTCTTACCGCCTACAGAAATTTTGTACACGGTGCGTAGGCCTACACACTCGACCCGCTCGACGGTTTCCCAGGTGAGCGGCTCTTCTTCATGCAAAACCCCCAGTTCCACCCCCTGGCAGTGCTGTGCTTCATAGACATAGCCTTCACAGTCGGTAACGGGGGTTTCGCGGCTGCAAATTACCTGGGCGCCGCTTTCTGTGGTGAGTAATACGCAGGGTATTTCTGGTTCCGCATCAACCGCGCCGACAATGGGGCTTAGGTGGGTATCCTCGTCGCCAGTATCCCAGCAGTCGATCAGATCGCCGCTTTCGCAATTGTCCGCTATTAAACCTTCGCGCAGCCAGCTGCCTGCAGCAACGCACCAGGGGTCCGGCGGATAAGTGCCACCGCCACCATTTGAAGGTGTAATTATCGTGCCCACGCCACGGCGCCAGGTGTTGGCGGCCAGTTGGGAAAAGCTGGTGGTCGCGTAATAGGTTACCGCGCCGCCCTGGCTGCCGGGATCATCGCAGTACACGTAATATTTAGTGCTGAAGGAAAGCCCGGTAATAGTACCGGCGTTATAGCTGATAGTGCCGAAACCGAATTGCACCGAGTGCGAGGCGATGGCAATGCTTGCGGTACTACCGGCATCGCGAGCGGACAGAGCGGAACTGGTGGGCAGGCTGGCAATGCCAGCTTGAATCATCGGCAGGTTGCGCTGGTCCTGCACTTCCACCACATCGATTTTCACATAATCGATTAAGGTATCGCCCGTTTTACCCGAGTAATTACAATAAAAAATCGGGGCAATAAAGCGTACCTTGTTCTGCATCTTAGCCGGGTTGCCAATATGGTTTGCCCCCCTAGTACCACTGTACTCAGCATTACCAGAGGCATTGCCTTTGACATAGGCCACCAGCGTCTGCCAACTCTGCCCCACTATATCTAGGCCAGCAGCAAGGACATAGTGCTGGCTACTCATAGTATCTGCACCAGTAGCATTACAACGTTTGCCGGTATTATCGTAACCAGCCAAACCGGCATACATGGTGCGATCCGCATCACCTGCGGCATACACATAAACCCGAGTCTCTATCCGGTAAAGCTTACTGGGGTCAAAGGGTATTTTCTCTGCGTGGTACATCGATACATGATCGGTAAGTCGAGCCGCACCGCCGCCAACTTTTAGATAACCACTCGTGTAAAAATTCTGATAACCGCCAGAAAAGTTGTCCCAATACTGGGAATAATTACTATCAGAAAAATCCTCTAAAAAGGTATTACGCATCGAGCGGATCTGCGCGCGCTCCTGAGGTGTTGCGCCCTTGGTGGCACCGTCTTCTGGTTTGTTCAGTCCAAAGACGCCTTCCCAATCTGCACGCGAACCGGCAATTTGGTCGATCTTAACTAGCACCTTTTGTCGTGTGCTGTATACCGCCTGCCATTTGGCTTTCCAGGTACTGCGATTAATGCTGGTAACTGTTGAGGTATTGTCCAAACCGGCGCCGCTGAGATAACTAGAAAGCGCAGTTATTGCACCGCTGTAATTGGTTTTCTCGGTGGTGATGCCATAGCTATTGGCCTGGCCTTCGATATCACCCTGCTCTGCCAGGATTTGGTTGTATTCGCGCACTGCAGTTAATTTCTCTGCCGGGTGCAGTTTGCCATCTGCAGCAATATTGTTGAGGTCCAGCAGTGC
This sequence comes from Microbulbifer variabilis ATCC 700307, assembly GCF_000380565.1. Taxonomy (GTDB): domain Bacteria; phylum Pseudomonadota; class Gammaproteobacteria; order Pseudomonadales; family Cellvibrionaceae; genus Microbulbifer; species Microbulbifer variabilis. The sequence continues at coordinate 5,550 of NZ_AQYJ01000016.1, read as the reverse complement.
GGCAGTAGCATCAGTCTGCGCTTCTTCAGCTGCGTTTGCTGCGGCCTCGGCTTTGGCATCCGCTGCAGACATACCCAGTAATGCCTCGGGGTCACCACTGCCGCCCAGGGTAACCACAATGCCCCCATAGGTGCCGCCGTCTGCAGCGTTGGACCAAATAGAAATTACATTGGCGCCGGCCCGCAGAGTGACAGGGAATGAGTACCACTGAGTTGCGTCATTCGGCCCACTCATTACCCCAACTTCGTCACCATTCAAACCAACGCGCGGACCACCTTCGGCATCGTATGCCAGCACATGGATAAAGCCATTTCCGGCCGTGGCATTAAAAGAATATTTGGTACCGCCGGCATAGTCGGTGCTGGTGGGCCAGAGTAATCCTGCAGGTCGGCCATCCCATTGGAATTGCAACGTGGCCCCGACCATACCCGCCTCACGCGCCTGCTGGGCGATAGCATTGAGCAGGGCTTGCTTTGCGCTGTACACCGCTTCCCAGTTGGCATTCCAAATAGTGCGGCTGATGGAAGTACTTTCTGCGGTATCGTTCCAGGTTGGAAACAAACCACCCAGGTAACTAGTCAACGCGGCCAGGTTGCCGGTGTAGTTGCCTTTTTCAATAACCAGGCCAGCACCATGGGCCTGGGCTTCAATGCCGCTTTGCTCTGCCAATAGCTGCGCATACTCGCGAATAACAATTAGCTTTTCATTTTGATGGAGAACCCCATCGGCGGCGATGTTGTCCAGATCCGCTAAGGCTGCGGTAGCGTCGGCCTGTGCCGCTTCGGCTTTGTCGATGGCCTGCTGTACTTCGGGATCCAGCGCGGGGTCTTCATAGTCGGTATAGGGCGTGCGCGATTTGGGTACAAATAAAACGCGTGCAGCGTTGGTGCCGAGGCAGTTGCCGCCCTGCCCCGCACTTCCGGGTTTGGGACTGTCGCCATAGCAGGCGATGATTTTATTATTACTGAGCACTGGCATTGGGTTTTGAGTGCCGTCTACCAGCAACACCATGCCACCGGGTGCGCCGCCACCGCCGCTGCCGCCGGCGAGGCTTGAGGGAGCCCCATCGATCGTCCGCCCAGGGGCACCATCGCCACCGGTGGTATTGATTGTGCCACTGACGCCGATAGCGATACCGCGTGCAATCACCACGAGACCGGCACCACCCTGCCCGCCAGCACCGCCAATGCCTACCGGCTCATAGCTTCGATCGCCGCGCAGGTATTTCATACTCTTGCCGCCACTGGCGCCGCCAGTGCCGCGCAGGTCGTCGGGAATACCCTGTAAATCCCCCGCATTATTTTCAATATTCAGCGGTGGCATTATCGCGTTGCGACCGGTAACGATCTTGCCGCGCACGCGGTTGTAGACATAGCGGTTGGTGTATTCTGCCCCGGTTACCTGGCCACCACCGCCGCGACAGGAACCGAGAAACCCTACCCCGCCGTTACTGGGGACACCGCGCAAACTGCCGTCGATCTGCAATACACCGCGTACACGCAGCTCGACGTTATCAGCAACAAACAAGGTTCGCCCTGCAGGGATAGTTAAATCCCCCAGGTAATAAAATACTGTGCGGCTGTTATCCGCACCATATAAGGTGCCGTCTGCGGTCAAGAATCCACTGGCATCGATATTAAGGCCGGCAGCAGTCATTGCTGTGCCTTCGGCGTCATACCAGCTATCAGGTAATTCGGCGTTGCTGCTACTGCCTTCGGGCTGATCGGCAATCATGCCGGCGGGCTGATAACTGCCGAATAGATCTACTGATACCGCACCGCTAACTTGATCGACGCTAATGCGCTGGACTTCCATGGCACGATCCAGGCTGTACTCATCGAGGCCCAGGGCCGGCAGCAGGCGGATATAGTCCACCTCATAGCTATAATCGGCTATGTAATCGTTACCGATATCCACGCGGACCAGCTCGATCTGGTTGCCGTTCCAATCGGTATTTTGGGAGAGGTCTACCGTAGCTTCGTGCCACTCGCCTTTGTTGGCATTCAGTCGGTCGATCAGATCCAGAATCTGATCAGCACCATCAGAAAAATACACCGTGCTTTCTGTGTGTCTAAAAAATACCTTACAGCCCCAGCCTTTCGCAATTGGCTCGTCACTGGTACGCCGCACCCGTATTTTGACAAAGGGGATATCTGCCCCGGAAAAAGTCGGCGAGAAGTCGCGGCTGATCCAGGGGTTTTCTCCTTTAACCGTTACCGCAAGCACGCCGCCGCTAACACTGGACGTGGCGATACCGTCGCGGGCAATCCAGCCCTCATTGTCACTGGTAAAATTAAAATCGTAGGGCCTGTCTCCACGGATAGAGTGATCGCGTAATTGCGGCAGGCTTACCCGCACTATATCCCCCACTTCCAGGTCGTTATTACTGGGCAGTAAGCCCAAACGCAGGCTTAAAGGTGGGCCGGCGAATCGATCGCGCAGGGCATCGAAGGTATTTTTTATTGTGGTATAGGTGTGACGTGAGTTGTGTAGTCCGCGAAACTTCAAGCTGTGCTGTTTGGCTTCTCCATGGATAGCCACCGAGTCCGCATCAATTAAATTATTCGAGCGCAGGAATTTGCCATCAAATCCCGGCTGTTCAAACCAGCTCCATTGCACCGAGAAGATATTGCGCACCCCGGCCAGGTTGTACTTGAGCTCACCCAGGCTTTTCACATCATCGGGGCCAATGGTGGCCACAGTGCCGGATTCAGCCAGCACCCCAGCCATACGGCGAAAGCCCAGCTGGCCAGCAGCATTAACTGGCATAAAGGCTCCGAGTAATAAATTAATCTCGGTCTCGATAAACTTCTTGCCGTCGGTTTTTTCCAAGCCATCAAAGCGCAGGATCTTGCCTTTGCTGTTGTCGCTGGGCTTGTACCAGTCGGCGCCGATGTTTTGGAATTCATCCAGCACCACGAAAGCCGGATCTATGCCCAGGTGCCAGTTAGATGGCAGTACGTTATTGGTGCCGAGAATCTTTCCAGTCAACAGTGCATAGGCCAGCTGCGGGCCTGGGCCTTCCAGGTAAATAAATTCTTCAACTTCTACGCCACTTTCGTCGTCGCTGTCTTCGGGCAATTCATGGTCGCGGGCAAAGGTGCCGAACAAACCCCTGGCGCAGTTGGTAAAGCTGCTGCCGGTTTTTCCACTTGCGCGCACAATTTCAAAGCCATCCTGATATTTAATTTTCAGGTAATACACGTTCTGGCCAGGAGCATCGCCATAGGCAATAGTGTGCGGATTCGCTTCAAAGCTGCTGGTATCGAATACCTGCAGGGTGGTATCGGCTTTAGCAAAATTGGCAGCCAGGCGCGTGGTATTAGGTACAAAAATATCGCGGCGCATCTCGCGCTGGATATCCCGACAGCGTACCCGGTAGATGCCCTCAGCATAGGAAATGGACTCCTCGGCAATCTGGGTTTGCTCCAAGCGGAACTCATCCCAGTCGAGCCCGGCAAAACCCTGATACAGCCGCACAGTACGGCCTTTGATGCCGTTGCCCTGCTCCAGCTCATCGCGCAGCACATAGGACAGCTGGCCACCGATATCTACCACCTCAAACGAGATAGCGCCGATCTGTGCCAGGCCCTGCTCAGGGATTAATTTCTGGCTGGTTGCACTGCACTTTTTTAAGGTGCCCAGAATCGCGTTTAACGGCAGGCCGGGGATATCGTTGTGGCTGGTAATATAGAGTGGCAGGTCGTAGCCAATCTCGATGACCAAACGCAGCTCACGCTGAGCCCCCTGGTTATACAGGTCAAAAGTTTCTGAGTTGTTGCGCATGATTAAGCTATGACTTGGACGGTAGTAAAAGAGAAAATAAAGCGGCCATCTTTCTGGCGCTGCTCTTTGAAGGATTTATATTTGAGTTGCACTTGTTGTGGAAAATCGGCAGTAGCAGCCGTGCCATAGGCATCGAAGGTGAAAAACTCACCGAAAGCACAGCTTCTTTTAAACTCCCGCCAACGGGCCAAATCTGTGTAAGTGAGTTTTAGCGGTACTGTCTGGCAAAGGTACTCTTCTTCAAGGCGGTACACCGTGTATTCCGTTTTGCCACTGAGCGCTTTGTGCTCTTTACCTTCGGGACGGTCGCTGCAGTCGTAGCGTTTTAGCTTGGCTTCAATCTGATAATTACTGCCGTCACCAACCAGTGCGCGTGTTGGAGTATATTGAATTAGCATGGCCCTACCCCACCAGTTCCTGACCCTGGCGGCTATTCTTATCAAATAGCACCAGATCCCCTTCAATCATTTGTGTTTTAAGATCCTCTATAAATCGATCAGCGCTATCCCCGACAGGTCCATAAAATTCAAAAATATACTGGCTTGCCGGCTGTTGTGTTTCCCCTTCTACAAAACCATCATTACCAGAACTAGCAAAACTCTCTGATGGGGTGGCTGCTACCGCACCCCCGGTACTCATACTGGGTGCGCTGGCATCACCGGAAACCCCACCGGGTGCTTTCAGCGATGACAACATGCCGGCAATCTGCACCCCTTGAGTGATAGCCCCGGCGATCATTGGAATATTTTGTGGAAAACCGATCTCAGAAGCCTTGGCAATATTCTTTACTAGCGAAACCCCAGTAGAGAAAACAGCCATAGCCATTTCTGCCTTTGCCGCTTTTTGGTTGTAAGCAGCCGCGGCAGACAGTATCTGGCCGGCACCGGCGGTAAACATTTTCAGCTTGCTTTTGTTGGAAGCCTGTTCGAGCTTTTCGCGCTGCTTTCGATGTTTGTTTTCTAAAAGGGTGAGCTTGCGTTCATATTCATCATGAGCGAATATTTTGCTGGCATAGGCCTGATCCAGCAGGGCCATTTCTTCATCCTGCTGTACCTGTAGTTGCTCCATCTCAGTGAGCCAGGAAAGCTGCAGGGTTTCCAGACGGGCCAGCATACGCTGACGCTCTGCTTCGGTAAGGCCATCGGCGCCGGCTTGGTTACCATCGCCCTCACCATTCTCAGAACGCGCCTGCTCTTCAGCCAGGGCCATTTGATAGCGCTCTTTCTCACGCTCAGAGTATTCAGCCCGCAGAGCCTCGATAGAATCGAAGCCGCGCCTTGTCAGCTCCTGCTCAGCAATCTGAAGGGCGGCTATTTGCTGCAGTCTTTGCTCATGATCGAGTTTTATTTTTCCCTGCTGATTTGCCAGAAATTGATCCAGCTGTATTAACTGAGCTCCACCGGCCTCCTCTGCCATGGCACGTTGTTGTGCAATACGGTCGCGTTCAGATTGCTCCCTCGCCGCTGCAGCAGCTTCTTCAGCTATGCGCTCTTCCTCTTGTCGCTTCTTCTGCGCGGCTATGTGTGCATTCTGTAACTCATCAAGCTGTTTGCGTATTTGCTCCGATTTGTGGCGGTGAATTTCAACCTGAACCTGGACGCCTTCAGCTTCTGCCTTGGCCAACAGGTGTTGATGCGAAACATACTGGCTGTGAAGCTCAGCAAATTGTGTACGCTGCTTTTCTTCATCAGTTGGTGCGATACCTCGGCGCAGGGTATCCACTACCCCAGTGAGTTTCTGAATCCCTGCCGTAGCGATACTGGT
>NZ_AQYJ01000015.1 GCF_000380565.1 Microbulbifer variabilis ATCC 700307 | reverse complement strand
ACCATCCCAGAAGCCATCGAAAGGATTTCCACAACCAACCCCAGCAGTCCGCTGGCCGTATTCCGCACCAAGTACGCTCACCTCGTGGAGGTTGTGTTCGCGAATACGGTGGTGACCCAATTCTGGATAAACCAGGGCCACATAAATTACCTGGGCACGTATCACCGAGACAATCTGCACGCAGCCGAAAGGCGATTTCAGGATTATTTCGAGAGCATGCCGAAGGCAGCATGATGGGACGCTTGGCTGGTTTTTGGTTGCTTGATAATTGCTTGGGGGGCATGACATGAGATTCGATAGTGCTAGACAAGCGTGGCACGACGCCTTTGATAGCTCCACAGCTGCATTTGATTATGAGGCCATGGGCGGCATGAGTACGGTTTCCTCAGCTGGGAGAGGGCGAAAAGTTGTAATTCGCGGAGAGGTGCAGGGCAGGGCCAACCAAGTTATTTGCCGGGTTGCAGCCCCAACACTAGTTGCGAAAGAAACCCCCGGGGCTAAGGACAGCGGCAACCGTATCATGGATGCCTGCGAAAAGGGCTTGATTCAAGATGCAGTCGCCAAGCTGCGAGCAAGTGATCCACTAGCCTACTGCTGGGGTATGGCCGCCTACGCCCCGCCGGCCACAAGAGTTAAAGAGCGGGCGGCACTACTGAAATACTTGATGAGTGAATTCGACAAGTGGGAGGAGCCGCACCCTAGAGAGAAGGTTAGCCAGCTGGCGCTATTTTGTATTAACGCGTGTGCACTGCGTGATGTGAATGGTCGATTGATAGACCTGAGTCATGTGAGGACAATTTTAGGGTGTGACAAAAAGTGCTGGGATAGGGAGTGGGTGAAGATTTGGAAGCGCCTACAGCGGCGTTTGGACCCATTGCCAGCAAGAGCTTTAGGGCCTGTTTCTGAGGTTGTACAGGAGTACAGAGGGCGGCTTAAAGCCGCTTGTTGACAGCTTTGTCCTGAGGGAGTATAAATTCCCTAGCATACAGTTTTTCCGTTTGCAAAGAAACCCGGCCTTCCCAGCCGGGTTTTTTATATCCCGATCTTGGGTCATGGATGAATGAGGGCCTTCTGTCTATGACTGTATTTAAGTAATATTAGATCGGTCGATGATATCGTTAAAAATAGTATCTTAATAATTATTGATTGAGCTTTGGATGAAAAAATTAGCATTAGTCGTATTTGGTTTTTTGTTCTCTCTTGAAGTCGCTGCTGCAAGTAGTGGGTATGTGGATATAACTGATAATAATATTCAGCTTATAAGTAGTGGTCCGTCGAGTAGATTATTTATTTACGATGTCACAATGAATGATTCACCGTGTGAGAACAAAGATACTCCAGTAATCATGTTCTCGGACAATGAGATAGCGAAAGAAATGTACGCTATGGTTTTAGCTGCTAAAACAGCTGGCAAAAAAATTAGCTTTTTCTCTGCATCTTGTGTTGATATGAGTGGAGTCACCTACACATTAGTTACGTCAACTTATTTGGACTAAGTGTGACAGGGTTAGGTCTTTGCCTCAGAAATTCAATCTGAATCGATGTGGTGATATTTTATAAGCAGTGAAAATTCAATGAAGAAAATTTTAGCAGTTATATTATTTTTTCAGGCTAGCTTTGTTGCGGCAGAACAACAGGTGATATGTACTGGCCCAGTTGAGCGTCTTGCCTATCATCAGCCTGATGGTTTGTATTTAGCAATTGGTAGTACGGGTTTGTTTAAGGCGTGCAGCTCAGAGGCTCAATTCAAAAGAACGGGCCCTGAAAGTTGTAAATTACTTGCAAGTTTAGCAACGACCGCAAGAGCGACAGGGAAAGATATTAGAGTGTATATTGATAATGCACCTACTGCCAATTGTGCAGATATCACTGATTGGCATGCCGCTGACATACGATTTTTTGAGTTGATGCCATAAGCCCATAATTAAATTAATCTGATTGGAAATATAAACTACTGTTTGACTTTTGTTATATTCCCTTTGAGTAAGAAACCCGGCTTCTCTGGCTGGTTTTTTTTGTTTCTGGGGCTTTGTTTTCATCTCTCGGTGAACTCTGTACTTGGCTTCATTTTAGTCAACCTGTCCGCTTCTATTTTCAGGGGCGGAATAAGATATTTCCCTTGTCGTAAAAGTTAACAAGTGACTTTACAAACTTTATTCCTAGAGATTTAGCTATTTCATCTCATGGAAATTATCTAACTTTTGCTAAAAGCTTAAGCGGTTAAAAACTCATGCAGCTGTAGACATGATATTGACTAATCAGATGTCAGAATCTCCCTTGATTTCCGCGATACATGAAAATAAACAAAAGTGAATATGCAATTATTGAAACCTATAGCAAATATGATCTTGGTTGTTAAGTGTGAATTTGGATAAGCACTTGCCTAGGTCACTCAGAGCGTATCAATTAAGTAAAGGAGCTACTTGTGAAGGCATTAATTGCATTTGCTGCAATCACATTGATGACAGTTAGTACAAATGTTATTTCAGATGACAATACTGCAATATTGATTCAAGTTGGTGGCGGCAATCTAGCCAATACAGATCAATCAGGCCTAACGACCCAAAATAACTTAATAGTTCAGACTCAAATTGGTACCTCTAATGAATCAGTTGCCGCGCAAAATGCTGGTATCAATAGCAGTGAAGCAACACATCTACAGAATGGTGAGTTAAACTTTTCTAGTTCGTCCCAGATTAATGACACCTCTCTTAGTAGCATCTCAATAGTGCAGCTGGGGCAATCAAATGAAGGCTTTGCAGAGCAAGGCAATGTCTCTCTAAGTGCTGCATTGGTAGGTCAAGTAGGATCATCGAACCAAGCATTTGTTGGCCAGCGTGATGTTGAAACCAGTTTTGCGAGTTCTAACCAAGTTGGCTCAATGAATGTGTCTTTCTTGGCTCAAATTCTTACCTTTGAAAGTATCGCTTTGATCAATCAACTGGGATCCATGAATCAAGCTAGCCTAGCTCAATCGGGTCCGGTCATGGCAAGTATTGCCTTGATCAATCAATTCGGAGATATGAATGGAGCTAGCCTTGGCCAAATAGCGGTTAGCGAAAGCAGTGCTTCAATCAACCAAGTAGGTTCTACGAATTGGGCCAGTATTACCCAAATTGGAGCGATGGCGAGTAGTGCTTTTATTAATCAGTTGGGCTCCACAAATGAAGCTATTCTCAGCCAAGGGAATGGGGTTGCTGGAAGTGTTGCTTACATGAATCAAGTGGGTCAAATGAATATTGGAGAAGTGGGCCAACTAGAAGCTATTGATAGTACTGCGTTTGTTAACCAGTTTGGTTCCATGAATATGGCAGGTACTGATCAGAACGAGGTTACTGGAAGTGGGGCCCTGGTCAATCAACTCGGCGCTATGAATGAAGCTAACGTTTTTCAAAATATGGTTACTTCAAGCAGTAGCACTATCAACCAGTTAGGTACCATGAATATTGCAGGAAACGGCCAAAATACCGTCGTAGCAAGTAGCACTTCAATTAATCAAATAGGTTCTATGAATGCAGTTGGTATTGGCCAGGGTACGATCACATCAGTTCATAATTTTATAAATCAAATAGGTGTAATGAATGTTGTCGGAATTTCCCAGGGGGGTACAGAAAATACAATCTCGCTTAATCAATTAGGCGTCATGAATAGTATTGGTATATCTCAGTCAGGTACAGAAGGCTCTATTAGTTCGAATCAAGTAGGGTCTATGAATGAGGCTAGACCTTTCCAAATTTCGGTTGCCGATAGTAGCGCCTTGACCAATCAAGTGGGGGTTATGAATGACGCTAACATTAATCAAAGTACAACTTTAGAAACTAGTGCATCTATCACTCAAATAGGTTCTATGAATGATGCAGATATTACCCAGCTATCCGCAGTACTTAGTGTTGCTTCTACCACTCAATTAGGAATTGGTAATAGCCATACAATTAACCAAGCTGGAGTTGGTCAAACCGCTGTAGTAGTTCAGATAGGAAATGGTAATGTAGGAACAATTACCCAGTGATAACAAGTTTTCCATCGCGATTTAGTTAAGATTTGCTTTACAGTATTAGACTTCCATTGCGAGCGAAACTGCTATCATTAGGTGCTTCCTGGAGTTGGAGTATGTTGTTGTAACTAGTTTTGTGAATGACTTGTTATGATCTTTTGACTTCCTCAATGTTTGACTATTGTAGAAAAATATTCTCTCTATAAGTCCTGAGAAAAACTAAATTCTTAAGTCTTGCTTAATACGAGCTTTTTATTTCTAATAACTCAATGTTCAATAATGACTACTTCCTAAACTGGGAAATGGCTTGTCATTGCTGTGGAAAAAATCATTTTAAAGATGAAACACTCAGACGCTTGATTCGAGTCAGAGAGCGTTATGGCAAACCAATGATTATTAATTCCGGTTACCGCTGTCCAGCTCATAACGCCAGATTAAATGCCACCATGACCCATGCCTCCGGCCAGGCTGTTGATGTTTCTGTAGCTGTGAGCGGGGCGCATAAGCTTATAAAAATTTCCTTAGGAGAGGGGTTCACCGGTATAGGAGTGAAGCAGAAAGGGCTAATCAAAGAGCGGTCTATTCATTTGGATGACCTTGGATCAATTTCTGGTAAGCATTCGCGCCCTACGGTGTGGAGCTATTAATGATTTTAGCTATATCCGACCTATTCGGAAAAGCCATAGACAAGGCGTTCCCGGATAAGGCGGAAGCTAACCGACTCAAGGAGCGGGTGGCACTACTACAATACTTGATGAGTGAATTTGACCAATGGGAAGAGCTGTACCTTTCAGAGAAATTGAGCTAGTTGGCACTATTTTGCATTATTGCGTGTACGTTGAGTGATGCGAATGGGCGATTAATAGACTAGGGTCATACGCGGACAATTCTACGATGTGACAAAAAGAGTTGGGATAGGGAGTGGATAAAAATTTGGAAGCGCTTGCAGAGGAGTTTGGACCCTTTACCCGCAAGAGCTTTAGGACCTGTTTCTGAAGTTGTGTAAGAGTACAGAGGGAAGCTTAAGGTCGCATTCTGACAGCTTTGTCCTGAGTAGGTATAAATTCCCTAGTATGCAGTTTTTCTGTTTACAAAAAAAACCAGCTCCCTCACCTGGGTTTTTTGTGTCTTAATATTCTATATGTTGATTTGTGAGTTGATAGACTGTCTATTTCTAATATGCCTATCTTTTATAAATATTGATCAAGTCTGCTTGATGATATTGGAGTAAAATTTGGTACAAACATTGGTTTGTCTGTTTTGATAATTTGCATTTGTGTACCAATTTGTCCCAAGCGAGAGTTATTAAATATACTGAAATCGAATTAACTGGCTTGAATGGTGGATGTTAAAAATATATTGAATTTTGTGAGCGTATTGGTGTTAATTTTTAAGTGACTATGTTTTAAAGGTATAAATAAATGGCCACCAGGTTTAAACTTTCTTTATTTTTAGTGCTTGTGTTTTTCTCAGGGGGTGTTTTTTCTCAGTCCTTACTCTACTCAAGTGAGTTTGATTTGAAAAGAAAGGGTGGGGGAGAATTGTATGGAAGTTGGGTTTCTGTAAACCAGGCGAACTATATTGTTTCTACAAGAGAAGAGCTTCAGAATGCTTTGGCTCAGGCTTCCGCTGGTCAAATTGTATATGTCAGTGATAACGCAGAAATAGATCTAACAGGATACTGGGATTTAGATATTCCTAGCGGAGTTACACTTGCTTCTGGTAGAGGACAGGATGGAGCTCTTGGAGGACTTCTTTTTACAGATGAAATGAGTAAGAGGGGGTTGTTCAATTTAGGTGATAGATCCGACATCAGGATTACAGGTCTTAGATTTAAAGGGCCATTTGCGGGGATCGAAACAGATGATTGTGGTAATAGAGATGCTGATGGTATACGAGTAATGTCATCTTCTTCTGTTGAAATTGACAACAACGAGTTCTTTGCTTGGCCCTTTTCGGGAATCAAGATTAATTCTTCAAGAGCAATTGACATACATCATAATCATATACATCACAATCGGCGAAGTGAGAGAACAGAAGGTTGTCGTTTTTATGGGCTTGGTTATGGCGTTGTTACTGACACTAGTCAGGATATGACTATTAGGCATAATCTTTTTCACCATAATCGTCATGATATTGCTAGTGCGGGTAGTATAGATGAATGGACAGAGTATGAAGCGGCATACAACCTAGTTTTAGGTGGAGCTAATAGCCATAGTTTTGATGTTCATGGAGGTGATGATAAAGATCATCGTGATGATCATAACGCTGGTCATTATTTTTTATATCACCACAATATTTTTTATAACCCCAACTATACTGCAGTTAAAGTTAGAGGAATACCTATTAAGGGGGCATGGGTCTTTGATAACGTTTTTTCTCATGATGATAAAGAGTTTGCTGTTAGACAGCATTATGTAACAGGGAATTTAACTGTTGGAAAAGATGAAGTTGGAGTAGAAAAGCCTAACGTTTATGGTGAAAAGGTGCCAGGTTATTGGAGTATTTCTTACTCTGGTGATCAATATTGGGAATGGCGTCGATTTGAAGATGAAGATTTTAATAACTTTGGCTGGGGAGACTTTGATGGCGATGGAGCGACTGATGCACTTCTTGCTAATGGCTCAGATTGGTTTACGTCTCCAAAAGCAAAGGGTGATTTAACCAAATTGGTTTCTTCGAGTGTTACTAAAGATAAGTTGCGATTTGGTGACTTTAATGGTGATGGGAAAACTGATGTTTTCAGAGCTAGTGGTGAAGGATGGTATGTAGTTTGGTCAGGAAAAGGAACCTGGAATAGAATTGGTACTTCATCTACAACAGTGGATAGCCTTTCTTTTGCTGATTTTGATGGCGATGGTATAACTGATATTGTTCATAACTCTAAAGGGACGTGGTCTGTATCTTGGTCTGGAACTTCCGGGTGGAAGACGCTAAATACAAATATGCCTGACTTTTCAGATTCAGTGATTGGTGATTTTAATGGTGATGGAATCGCAGACGTATTAAAGGCTGATGGTACTTACTGGTGGGTAAGTTTATCAGGTCAGGATCCATGGATAAAATGGGGGATATCGAAAATAACTGTGGATAGAATGAAGCTTGCTGATTTTGATGGAGATGGTACTAGTGATATTTTTATAGTAAGCAATTCAGACTGGTTGGTGTCTTTCTCCGGAAAGTCTGGATGGGAGAAAATTAATGCATCTTCTGTTTCTATTCAAGATTTAGTGATCAAAGATTTTAATGGTGACGGAAAAGCTGACGTGTTAACTAAGTTTTGATAGTGATTTAGCCCCTCCTTCATATGAGAGGGTTTTATACTCTAATCTAAATCTAATGGTTGTTATAAAGTCCGCTTTAAGCGGGCTTTTTTATTTGTGATGATTTAATGTTCGAAAATAACTATTCCTTAAACCGGAAGCTAGCTTGTCGCTATTGTGCAAAAATCATTTTAAAGATGAAATGCTAATGCGATTAATTTGAGTTAGGGAGCGTTATGGCAAACCCGTGATGATTACTTCTGGTTATCGGCGTCCAGCTCAAAACGAAAAATTGAATGCGACCATGACCCATACCTCTGGGCAGGCTGTTGATGTTTCTGTGGCTGTAGGTTGGGTGCAAAAGCTAATCAAAATTGCCTTAGAAGAGAGTCTCACCGGTATAGACGTGAAACAAAAGGGTTGATCAAAGAGCGATTTATTTGGATGACCTTGTTTCAATTTCTGACGAGTGTTCGTTCAAACAATTTTAGGGTGTGCCGAAAAGCGTTAGGATAGGGATTAGGTAAAAATTTGGAATCGCTTGCAGCAGAGTTCGGACCCTTTGCTCGCAAAAGCTTGAGGGCCTGTGTCTGAGTTTGTGCAGGAGTACAAAGGGCGGCTTAAAGCCGCTTGTTGACACCTTTTTCCTGAGGAAGTATAAACTCCTCAGTATGCAGTTTTTCTGCTTTGAATAATTAAACCGGCTATTGAGCCGGTTTTTTACACCCTGATTACATAGAAGTTTTAATTAACAATGTAACCCCAACTCCAGTTTTCGATTTGGGAGTATGTTTTGCATGAGCTAGTCCCAACAGCATGTATTTTTTTGCCTTGAGCTTGAGCTGCCAGAAGCATTGAATATATAGCCGCGCCGCCATTTTCATTCGTGTCGAAAGCAAGCATATCTTTATAGTTGGAGGCAGTACAATCGGCGGGTTCATAGTTTAGGTCAGACTTGAATTTGACATGCCCTTTTCCTGACTCGTCGATACGTACATACTCAATATCAAATGAAGATGCGATGCCAGCTGCACTGGTGATTGATGAGTAAGATAAGGCAATGGAAATCGGTAATATTAATTTTTTCATGGTAAGATTTTTTACGTTTATTTATAAAATATTCTCATCTAAAAGTAATAAATTTGATCTATAGATGAGTTTGATATTCTTATGGTTTGATTTACTTCTATATACGGATAGTAATTAGTTATTCCATGGTAGAGTTTATTTATAGTGAGTATACGGCCTTATGAAAATTAATAAATCCTAACATAAAGAATACGAGGGTTTGTTCCGCAACCCGATGTAATCTCAGGATCATAAGTGATCATTACTTCTCTATTGCCCATAAGGGCTGCTAAAACTATAGATTGAATATCATCAGAACCTTCGTCATCTTGAATTCTAAATGCCAAGAGCTCTCCAGTTGATTTACTTTCTAGCTGTACCGTCCGACAGTTTGGTGAATGGTGTCCTTCAGTAAATATAATTTTACCGCGAACATTAGTTGAGTCCGCCGAAACAAAAGGTGCGGCTGAAGCTAAAAGTAATGCCCCCAGAGTTTTTTTAAGATTCATGTTTCTTATCTGTCTTATTATAAAGAAGAGTAGCTTACTTATTTTTTGACTACTTTCAACCAAAAAACTAAATAGGAAATTTCTACCTCATGGATTTTAGCCTGACAAGATTTGCCTATGGGTCGAGTGCTACTTTGGGGTGATTGAGTTTGTATGGCCGAACCTTCTATAAGGTAGAGCGTCCATGATTGGGTAATCGACCGTTTGAGAGCTGTATCCCTGAGGGCCTATACCTATGTGAGCCCTATAGTTCTGCCAAGTATCCTAACGTGTGGGAACTAAAGAAAGTTCCAGATCGCTCGACAATCCTGATTCACGCCGCCAACTACGCCTCTGATGCTCAAGGAGGTATTGGAATTGGTATGCCTCTTGCTCCGGGTGCCTGGTGGGTAACCCAGTCGCGCAAAGCTATGAAGGAATTACGAGCCGTTTTGCTACCAAGATTTGAATTAAGTGTCACTCACTATATTTCGGAATAACCATGATTACAGCTATATATGAGTTGATTAGTAAGGTTATAGATAAGGCATTCCCTGACAAGACTGAGGCTAACCGTCTCAAGGCTAAGGTGGATGCTAAGCTCATTACAATGGACCTGGAGGAGCTCAAGCGGGCTACCCAGGTGATTACTACGGAAGCTATAGGTGACTCATGGATACAGAGAAACTGGCGACCGCTAACAATGCTGACGTTCGTAGGATAGATCGTGGCTCATTGGCTGGGGTGGACAGCTCCAAACCTCGGCAAGGAACAAGCGCTCGCCGTCCTGGGGGTAGTAAAAATCGGCCTCGGTGGTTATGTCGTGGGGCGCAGCGCTGAGAAGGCTATCAAAACCTGGAAGCAGTCATGACTTTCCAGGGCGCAGTAAAAGAAATAACAGAAAAAACCAGTTATCTCACTGCTGTTAGTGTAGGCACTTTTGCCGGGTGGCTTGCAGATAACTGGTTAGGTTTTACTGGTGTACTGATAGCTGCAGCAAGCCTTGCCGTTAACTAGTATTACAATCACAATAGATAAAAAATATAGGAAAGGCTGTAGGGAAAACTCTGATGAAAGTCAGTGTTAGCCTGGATACCTCAGCATTTGATCGTGCTTCTGCTGATCTGCAGCGTCAACTCCCTTATGCCAGCTCTGTAGCCCTAAATAATGTGGCCTTTCGTATCCGGGGAAAAGAGCGCACAGCTATCTTGAATATCCACCCCAAATTCCTGCTGTGTGATATTGCCGATGAAAGTGCCACAAAGGTTGCCTCGGAGTCAGAGTTTGAAGTAGGTGTTTCTGAGAAATCCAACACTGTACCCAACAGCGTGCGCAATATTGCCAGCATGATCTCCGATGGTCGCCTCTGCGGGCACAATAGCTGGTACGTCAATGCTGACCCGGTAGCGCACGACACTATCGAAGTGCTCTACTTGGACGGCCAGTAGGCCCCAGTACTGGAACAGCAAAACGACTGGAATATCGACGGGGTGGAACTCAAAGTGCGCCTTGATGCCGTCACCAAAGCCAGGGACGCAAAATGTATAGTGAAAACCCCTAAAACCTAATACCCAACTCAGCTTAAAAGAATCCGAAAAGGGCCGCTTATTGCGGCCTTTTTTATTGCAGTAGCTCTAACCCAAGCGGGGAAATGAAATGGCTACTAATTTTGTACAAGACGGGCGCATGCTGGATTGCACCAATAACACCAGCGCAGCTATCGCTTACGGCCAAGTAGTGGCCATCGGTGCAGTACTGGGAGTGGCCCATGACAATATTGCGACTGGAGCGAGTGGGGTCGTCGCCATTGAAGGCGTATTCATGGTGCCCAAGGTAACCGGGGCAGTGATTGGCAAGGGGCAAACCTTTACTTGGGATGTTTCCACAAAAGCCTTTGATGATGCTACAGCTACAGCTACAGCTACAGCTACAGCTACAGCTACAGCTACAGCTACAGCTACAGCTACAGCTACAGCTACAGCTGCAAGCGACGATATCACTGGTCCCACTGCCTTCGCCGCAGAGGATGGTGTTACCAGTGTTGCAGTGAAGTTTACCGGCGTACCAGGCACGGTGAAAGCCCAGTTTATTTATGGACCTGGACCAAAGAGCCGCAGAGCGCGCGTTTCGAAAATTGGATAAGCCCGCTACCTATACAGACGGTAGCGGTGGTGAGTCTATAGAGTGCCGAGTGATTTGCGAGAAGGGCCTTGATGGATTTTCTAAAGAGCGGGTGCGGGTACAACGCATTGAGTTCAGCTTTCTAGTGAGTGAGGTAGGAGCTCATAGTGTCGAAGCTATGATTAACCTTAATCGGCAGAAATTCAAAGTGCGTCAGCTGTTGGAGGATGATGGGGTTGTGCGGCGGGTACAGAGGGATGGGTAGTCCAAGCTGGCAGATCAGCAGGGAATATCTGATTACTGTGGCTGAAATTTATAGAATTGTTTAAAATAACGAATGGAAATTTGCCGAGATAGCAGTTACAACTCTGGATAATTGTCACCAAAAGCAAGCTTCCAGTAAAATTTTATATTAGCGAAGAGGGATAAATGAAAAAGTATTTGGTTCTAATATTGATGTTTATTTCGATGAATTCATTTGCTGGTGCAGGATATATTACCACGGGTGCTACAGTGACAAAAGTATCAGCAACTTCACAGAATGCAGATGCTTTTTGGGTATGGTATTCATCAGGTACAGATAAGTGCTCAGGAAAGGTAAAATTTCAGCTTGCTAATGCAGGGACTGAAGGAGTATTTCAACGAACTTTTACGCTAGCAACGACAGCTTTAGTTTCTGGCAAGCGAGTTGATGTTTATAGTTATACGGATGATACTGATTGTTTGTCAGCGGTTTCAATCGATCTAATTGGTTAGTTTAATTTTTTTTAAATATTCCCTAAAAGATATAAGTCAGCGAAAATGTTGAGTTTTAAAGAAGCTACCATAATTTTACACTCTTAATATTGCATTAGGTGAAGTCATTTAAATAGCTTGCTTGGTTTTTCCGCGATTAGGGGCGGGAGAAGTTTTGGTTTAGAGTAGCTCTCTTTCTAGATTTTATATTGAGCGTCAAGTTGTCAATTTATTAAAGTAGGAATTACATGAAAAAAATTTTGAAACTAACAGTAGTAACTTTGGCAGTCTTTCTATCAGGATGTGGGCTAATCAAAGAAAAAAGACAGTTAGCTATTTCAGAAGTCTACACAAGTTTAGACTCAGCTGCCTCAGAAGTTCCTTCCATGTTAAAGCTTAGTAGAGGGGATTCGCTTCAAATAGAAATTAGCGAAGGTCTATCACCTCGGCTAAAAAGAGGTGAACATACAGATTATTTTGAAGTGGTAGAAGTTGAGGGTGCTAGAGAGAGACGGAATTCTCTTTAGTGCTTCACGCCATGTGTGATTGCTTAGGTTTGAGGAAATGGGCAGTTCTATCAGAAGTATACTTAGTTAGCCCTTCTGGCAAACAAGTTGAGTTGCATCGGTCAGGTTTGCAGTCTATGACGATTGCAGGTGAATTTAAGGAAATGGGTCTTCACAAGTTTATTATTATTGCTTCCTCTAAATATGAAGGCCAGAAAATGGGAAGTATTGACGGTTATCTACCACTTGGTAAACCTGCACAAGTTATTGAACTTAGCTTACCTTTAACTGTTCACCCTACAGGTACGCTAAAGGTTGAATATGAGTAAACTTAAATATGGAATCATAATGATTCTGGCTTGCTTGCTTGTAACTTCGTGTGCGACTTACAATCAAAAAGAAATTGTTAATACTTATCTTGCAAAAAAAGATACTTCATATAAGAAGTTTCCTATAAAGAATCTCTTTTCTTATGCGAATGACTGCAAAAATCAAGGTGAGAATGAATTTTGCTCTTGTGTTGAATGGGCTAAAGACTCTTCAGGTAAATTACCAAAACCCGAATTTGGATTGGTAGACGAGGAGAAATATATGGATCAGGCACTTTCTGCTCTAATGGATTATTTCGATAAGTTAGAATCTTGTGAAGTGTTTGCGCCGATTTCAATTGATTTTGAAGTGCCGGCCAATACGGCTGTCGCAGAAAGAATTTTGCTGGAAAATCAAGATGAAATACTCACGCCAGAAAATTCTAGTGAAATTGAAAATATTCAGAAAGAGATAGGGTGGACTTTCAAAGTTAGTAGTGTCAAAAAGAAGCCCAGCTTTACTAGAGGGAGCTTTGTATATACGGGGAGAGTTGGAGATCAGGAGAGGTTTGATTACTCAGGTAGTGATTCAAAGTATGCCTATATCAATGGTGTAAGGCATTTTCTTGACAAAAAATGGAGCCCAAACAAATTTAAAGTTAGTGGGTTGGGTGAGTGTAAGTTTGTATTGGGAGAATGCATATATGGACCTCCTGGTGATAGAAAGAAAGTTTTTACTGTTTTTGAAAATGGTGTTTGGATTCATAATGTTGGAGCTCTTTCAATAAGACATAGAATGTTAAAAAAAATGATCTACGATAGAAGTGGAATTCCTCTTTATGAATATTGGGAGAAGCCCAATTTTACATATGAAGCAATAAGACATGAAAAAAATATTTTTAGGGTGAATGTAGCTGGTTTTTTGTGAAGATAGTTATATCTAAATGGGCTCTAAAATAGGATCTCCCTTTAAATTTGTCTAGTCATCACAGAAAAGGTATTTCGGTCGCAAGGCGCTGCTGTGCTATCGATATCTGAACCCGCACTAGCGGGTTTTTTTATGCCCGAAATTCCTGGAGCGATCCCTAATGACCCAACGCATAACAATACGCGATGCCGTACAAAGCAAGCTACAAACCCTATCCGGCTATACATTCCCACCCCTTGGGACCACAGAAGATATAGATTCAAAAAAGGCTATCGGCTATTGTGCTGGGCTTTACTACCGAAAAAGCTGGTCACGCCATTCATGGCGGTAACAATCGACAGCTGAATCTGTTTATATCTAAACTCTTTTTCATGTTTTTTTGTACCCTAGGTTTATCAAATGAGGAGTAAGTTTTGGCTCCTGAAGTTCGAGGATTTGTTAACCACTTAATTACTTTAAGCTTAAAGCGAAACGTTCGTGCCATTAGTTTTATTAAGTTCTTTTAGTTTTATAAGTGATTCACATGGCGGCGATACTTTTGGTCTGATAATATCTCGAGCGATATAAATGCATGGAGATAAGAGATGGAATTTAGGTGTTTTTTAGCTATATTTTTGATTTTTTTTGGTGTCAAAGCAGTAGCTTCAAATAATGTTATAGACTATGGTGCCATTCCGAACGATGGTATTGATGATACTGCTGCCTTTCATAGAGCGATTGAGAATTCTGATTCTATTGTTTACGTCCCCGCGGGCGAGTTTAATCTATCTGCCAGATTGAATTTTAAAGGTGATACCCTTTCTATAAAAGGGGATGGAATTGGAGTTTCTAAGCTTGTATGGGCATCTGGTTCCAATGGTATTTATGTTGAGCCACCTTCTGGGAAGCACAAAGCCGCTGTAATTCAAGGACTTACTTTATTTACTAAGTCATCAAATTCTGGTAGTGCTTATCAGTATAATGGGAAAAATAGCATTGTTAATGATCATATTCAGCCAAGAACTAGGCCCAAAGTTATAGTTCGTGATGTAGAGTTGTCAGGTTACACAGGAGCAACTAATAGTGGCTGGAATACTGGCTTAATAATTGACACTGCTCTAGGGGTCCACATAGATGGATATTATTTTTCTGGTCAAGTAAAGAATAGTACAAATACCCCATTGAGTAGTAGGGGGATATGGATGAGGGGGAGTGGTCACTCTGTCCAGGTTACAATCGAAGAGGCTGAGATTTACTATACCAATATTGCGATAGATGTGGCGAATCATGAGGGACTTTATATCTCAGAAAGCAATCTTGTATTTGTTAATTATGGTCTAAAATTTGCGAACTCCGCTGTTGAGCCACAGTTAAATTTATCAAACTCTCATCTTAATTGTAAAATTGGTTGTGTTTGGCTTGATAAAGTTGCTCAAGTAAGTATTAAAGATAATTTGATGTATGGGCACCATACATCTAGTCAGTCTGTATTTGGTGTGCAGCTATTTGGTGGCTCAGATCATTATAATATTTCTAATAATACATTTATTAACACTTCAGGATCTTTTGGTTTTAATGGTGTTGTTGTTCATTCGGATAAGGGTATTATATCTGGAAATATTTTTTCGCTAAAAAATAAAGGGGCAGGGGTTTGGTTTAAAAGTTCTGCGAGCTATGGTAAAGCTTTCAATAACACTTGTAATAGTTGTGCTACTAAAGGGTTGAATCAAGGCGGTGGTACTAATAGTATTAATTGGTTGTGGTAGTTAAAAGCTATACTGAAATGAATGAGCGTAAATTGTAAATTTCAAGTAATCTATTCTAGATATTCAATGTTTTTGAATTTCAGCTGGTTGCTGAAAATAATATAAGAAAGCTGTTTTCTGCCATAAATACTGAAACCCGCAATAGCGGGTTTTTTATGCCCAAAATTCCTGGAACAATTCCAATGACCCTACGCATCACACATCCGCAATATGGTTTTAACAGGCAGCAAACTCTATCCGGCTACACACTCCCACCCTCTGGCACCACAGAAGAAATTGATTCATTAAAACTGCCATCCATTGTGGCGGGCTTTGTAATCGAAAACACTGAACACGAAATGCATGGCGCACCAGTAGGTAGCTGGATCTGACTATTGCCGTGGTAGTAAAGAGCGATGGCGATATGTATGCCGCACTGGATCAAGCGGCTGCAGATATTGAGAGTGTCCTGCAAGATGATGCGACCCTGGGCAAAACTTGTGACTTATTCCTACTCAGTCAAACCCAGAATGTTACAAAACAAAATTTTCCCGCAGCGATAATGGCAGCTCTTATTAGCCAGTGGCGGGCATGTTGGATATCGACCCCGGTGAAGAGTTGCGCGGTTCTGTTGAGATGATGCCGATTGATGGCATCAGCGATTAAATGGACTACGACTATTCCGGCTTACATGATGCTGTCGAGGTCTCTATTACCTTGATCTGGAAAGAGGACGATAGCGGCCAACAGGCTCTGCGTGATGATTACGACATAGGAAATCGCAGAGTATGCTGCCCGGATGTTGTGTATGAGTGTTAGGGGTAAGGTCCGTGTGCTCAACACTATCCGTATCGAAGACGTGTTAGTGACCGCTTCCTTTCGGACTAAACAGAGGAAGCGTGATTGCTGTTTAAGCAGGCTTGTATGATAATCCGATACGCTTTGGTGCTCCAGGATGAAGTGTTTGGATCTAATGACTGAATTATTTTTAGTCCTGTAATTCTGGCTGTGGTAGCATTGCGCCAAAAAAATAGATGGATAATTAGAGGCTATGATAAACGTGAAATTAAATGTTAATGAAAAAGGGTTCTCAAAGGGTATAAAATTTTTATTGCTTACTATATTCCTTATGCCGACTGTAGCGCTGGCAGGGATTTCGCGTCACAACAGTGTAGATTGGGTTCTGGTCAGTAGTAATAAAATGAATAAAGCTAGTTTTGTCCAGTTTAAAAACAAGCTTGAAAATGATGAATGTTTCATGGGTAGTAATTCTGCAAGAATACGCTTTTCAAGTGATGATAGCTCATTGTTATCGTTACTTCTCACTGCTAAAGCCGCATCACTGAAGGTTGGTTTTTATTACAATACGAAAACTGATTTGCCAGATGTCACAGGTCATGGGACGGCAGAATGTGAGATTGTTAATGTGTGGTTAGAGTCTTAATAATATCGGTATATGTAATATATTTTTTAATTGCTAGCAGTATATGGTTGGCTGAGGTTATATGAAGACTTTTTCTACATTTTTTCTTTTGGTTAGTATTTCAATTTCTGTAAGTGCAGAGACTACTAAATGGCTTGCACCTGATAATATTCAAGAGTTTTATCCAGATCGTGGCGGCGTAAATGTGGTTTTGGCGAAAGTCTCTTCGGATTATTCTATATGTAATGATGGGCGCAGATTTTATTTACCTTTAACCCATCCAAATTATGAGGTTACATCTTCAACACTTCTCACTTCATTTGCCTCCGGGAAGAGGGTCAAGCTCATTATCAAACAAATCTCTGGCTGTGCTCCTGAAATAGACAGGGTTGTTCTTGTTAATTACTAGACTCGGTAGCCTAGTTAGTCATGCTGCTTATGCTGGCTAGCCCTTTGGAAGCATTATTTGCTTAGATTGATGCGCGGGGCATTGTGGATATGAATTTAAAATTATTTTTTTAAAAGATAATTATTACATTACTGTCCTGCCTTATACCAACTATGAAGACCCGGCACTCGACCTTGAAGTACAGCAGGCAATCGATAAGGCCGAAGCCGCACAGGCGGATGCTGATGTCGCATTGGCAGACCTGGATAACATTGCTGCCGATGGTGTTTTACATCAAAACGAAAAGCTCATCGTGATTCGTGAGTATGCCCAACTTCAGACAGAACAAAGCGGTATTGAAGCGCAGGCTGATGGTGCCGGACTCGTAATAGAAAAAGGCAACTACTCCGGCAACCTGGCGGCACTTGCCAGTTACCTGGGCGGCCTGTTTCCAGCCTGGAACGATACCGCAGCCAACACTTCTATCAGTCGGACAATATGGAATGCCAACTGGGAAGCGGTGTACAGCGCACGCCAGGTTTTACTTAACACTATCGCCCAACAGGCGCGCGAAGCGGGCATGGTCGGGGCCACGCTGCAGTTTCAGTGGGATGGACGGCCTACCGGACTAATCTGGCCTACCAATACCAACTATGCCGGCGGCACTAAGTATTCTTTTAATGCCACTGCTGGCCAAGGCTTTATCCATGTACTGGCATACGATGCCGAGGGTGGTCCGCGTGTTGGTTTGAATGGTGTCCAGGTCGGAATCATGAGTGGGCCGAATGATACAGCCCAGTGGTACAGCTTCCCGGTCACTCTGCAGGCCGGCGCCAATGAAATCTCTATCTGGTCTAACGCCGCAGATGGTGGTAGTTACGGAGGCATTGTGGTTACCCTGGGCGGTAGTGGTGACCTCGAAGCATTGTTGGGAGTGTCTGCAGCGGATGCCAAAGCCGAGGCCGCAGCAAACGCAGCCGCTGAAGCGCAGACGGATGCTACCGCCGCCCTGTTAGACCTCAACAATATTACCGCAGATGGCAAACTGCACCCCACCGAGAAATTAACCGCGGTGCGTGAATACAACCAGATCCTGGCAGAGCAGAGCGATATTGAAGGGCAGGCCAATAGCTACGGCATTACCACTGAGAAAACCAACTACAGCGGTGCAATAACAGCACTCTCCAGTTATCTTAGCGGTGCAGGTTTGAGCAATACCTCAACAGTCACCAGCATTGATCGCACCACCTGGAAAGCCAAATGGCAGGCGGTCTACAGCACACGACAAAAAGTGCTGATTAAGATTGATCAGATTGCTGGATCCCGCGCAGACTGGGAAGAAATTTATGGGACCAATAAACCCGAGGACGGTGCCACAGTCGGCGCTACCGCACAGGAGCGCGCGCAAATCCGCTCAATGCGGAATACCTTTTTAGAGGATTTTTCTGATAGCAATTATCCGCAGTATTGGAAAATGTGGGGTACCGGTACCCAGACTTTTTACCAAAGCGGTTATCTACAGCTTGGCGGCGGCGCGGCCTGCCTGACTAATGGTGTGTCGATGTACCATGCTGAGAAAATTCCCTTTGATCCCAGTAAGCTGTACCGGATTGAAACTCGGGTATATGTGTATAACAGCGATGATACTAGCCGCACTATGTATATCGGCCTGGCCGGGTACGATGGGGCGGGAAAGCTCTGTAATACCAGCGGTGCCGAAACATTCAGTAGTCAGCATTACATGGTGGCAGCCAATCTAAATCTTGCGGGGCAGAGCTGGCAGACGCTGGTGGCCTATGTCAAAGGCAACTCGAGTGGTAATGGTAGCTACAGTGCCATAAGAGGGGGAAACCATATTGGTAGCCCCGCCAAGATGCAGGCGAATGTGCGTTTTATCACTCCGATTTTTTATGCTAATTACTCAGCTAAAATAGGCGCTACCCTTGTCGATTATATAAAAATCGATGTGGTGGAAGTGCAGGACCAGCGCAACCTGCCGATGATTCAAGCTGGTATTGCCAGCCTGCCTACCAGTTCCGCGCTGTCCGGCTCGGATGATGGCAGTACCGCAAAAATCACGATTGCCGCGCACTCGGTGCAGTTTGGTTTCGGCATTGTTAATTACAACAGTGGCAGCATTACTGGGTTGTCTTTCAACACAAAATATTATGTGTACTGTGATGATCCCGGCACTCAAGGCGGCGCTGTTACCTATTACGCAACTACGAACATTTACCAGCTGGCTGCCAGCACCTGGCGCCGAGGTATAGGCACTATTAGAACCCCGAGCAATGGCGGCGGCACTACGGTCCCTAGAGACCCTTGGTGTGTTGCCGCAGGCAGTTGGCTGCGCGAAGGTTTGCTAGCGGACAACTGCGAAAGCGGAGACCTGATCGACTGCTGGGATACCGGCGACGAGGAAACCCATCTAAGCCTCATTACTGGCGCGGTAGATGCAGAGCCAGAAATACCCTGCGTATTGCTCACCACAACAAGCGGTGCTCAAGTAATTTGTAGCCGCGAAACCCCCGCTACCGACCGTGCAGGCCAAGTGTATGAGGCGCAGTACTGCGAGGGCGTTGAGCTGGGTGTACTGCATGAAGAAGAGCCGCTCACCTGGGAAACCGTCGAGCGGGTCGAATGCGCTGGCCTACACACCGTGTACAAGGTCTCTGTAGGTGGTAAGAGCTACGCCGCCGGCGTTGATCCGCAGCACCGAATTATCACCCACAACGGACAACACAAATCTGACTAAGCAAAGGAATAGATAATGCCCAGCTTTTGCCCGATAACAGTGCCAGGCCTGGAGGCCTGGCAGTTCGCCTACAGCATCGACGACGGCCACAGTGCCGGCACCATTGTGCGCGCAACGGTAACCCAGACCACAGAGCCCGCTAATAGCGATGCTCAGGCTGCTGCCGTACTTAAATGTACGATTGCCGTAATCGACAACCAAAACACAGTACAAACTGATGGCGCTGGTGATTTGATGACCAGCGTTTATGTCACTACCAAAACCCTGCAGACCGATGGTGGCGAAGCGGTAAACGTCGCCGATCATGCTGCTGATTTAGTGGCTAGTTGTATTGTCGAAGTGGCCAACCGTTTAGCTGTGCATAACTCGATTGCGGCTATGGCGATTCCGAGCGGGTGATACTGGCTGTGGTTTTCAGTAGTGGAGAGGGTGTGCCGCCGGTGCGAAAGCTCGAATTATAGAGCCATGGCTGACATCTACAGAAATTTCCTCCTAACTTATTGATTTAATTATGGGTAAAATGTGTTCAAGAGCGGGAGGTCGAACCAGGCGACTTGAGCCACTGGCTCACTATCTCTGGTTGTTATTTAGACAATAGTTTGTAACCTGCTGTAAATAAAGGCTTTTCTGCGGAGCTTGGAAGCTCCCTCCCAGAAATAGTGGCCAAATGGATAGTGAGCCACTGGCTCTTTAATAAACTGTTAAATGTCTGAACCAACCACGTAGAGATTATGAAATGGTTAGTATCCTATTTGTATTGAGCCTTGTGTGCATGGTCGTTTGCCTAGCAATCGCACGGAAAAGGAATCTAAATCGAGTTTTATGGGTTATCTTGGGAGGGCTTTTTGGCCCAACTGCAATACCGTTCGCTCTTTTTCTGCCAAGCAAACAGGATTGAGAAAATGCCTCTTTTACAAAGTTTATGGAGGAAATGCTGTTATACATGTTTCGCCATGCTAGTTCTTGTCCTATCTACGGGTTGCGATAATTTTTCTCCGCTAGAGGGTCATTCACCCGTAGAGGATGAATTTAGCAAGTTAGCTGCTGATGAGCGCATTTTGTTCAAGCCAGGCATGGAGGAAAATGCCCTACTCGTTCAAAAAATCCTAGATGATCAAATAAAACTAATTGAGCGTGTGCATGACAAGCCTTTCTCGAAAAAGGTAATCGTCCATATTTGCGATACGCGAGAATGCTTTAACTCATACACTGGTTTAAAAGGGAGTATTCTTGCTGCTGTAACTTCAAACGGCCTATTCCTCTCATCCTATGTGATTTCAAACGAGGACTATCCCATTTGGCTGGCGCATGAGTTGTCGCACCTACACTTATTCCAGCAGGTCTCAATATTCAAAGCCACATTTATACCTCAGTGGTATCACGACGGTTTAGCAACCTTTGCGTCTAAAGGTGGCGGTGCTACTCGTGTCAGTAAAGAGCAGGCCCTAACTTCTATTCGTTCAGGGAACCATATCGTTGCGGCAGACAAAGGGGCACTTTTTAGCACACGCTGGCCACTGAATTATCCGCCCTCCGAAGATGCTTGGACGCAGCAGCATATGGACTATCGCCAAGCATCGCTATTCTATGAGTTTATTCACCCACGAGGGGGTATAAAGTTACTTCGGGCTATAGAAAATGGAGAGAAATTTGGTAATGCATTCTTGTCTGTGTATGGAAAAACACCGGAAGAAATGTTTCGGCAGTTTAAAGCAGAAATTAGTCCAAATGAATCGCAGTAAAGCATTTAA
>NZ_AQYJ01000014.1 GCF_000380565.1 Microbulbifer variabilis ATCC 700307 | reverse complement strand
ACCAGTATCGCTACGGCAGGGATTCAGAAACTCACTGGGGTAGTGGATACCCTGCGCCGAGGTATCGCACCAACTGATGAAGAAAAGCAGCGTACACAATTTGCTGAGCTTCACAGCCGGTATGTTTCGCATCAACACCTGTTGGCCAAGGCAGAAGCTGAAGGCGTCCAGGTTCAGGTTGAAATTCACCGCCACAAATCGGAGCAAATACGCAAACAGCTTGATGAGTTACAGAATGCACACATAGCCGCGCAGAAGAAGCGACAAGAGGAAGAGCGCATAGCTGAAGAAGCTGCTGCAGCGGCGAGGGAGCAATCTGAGCGCGACCGTATTGCGCAACAACGTGCCATGGCAGAGGAGGCCGGTGGAGCTCAGTTAATACAGCTGGATCAATTTCTGGCAGATCAGCAGGGAAAAATAAAACTCGATCATGAGCAGAGACTGCAGCAAATAGCCGCCCTTCAGGTTGCTGAGCAGGAGCTGACAAGGCGCGGCTTCGATTCTATCGAGGCTCTGCGGGCTGAATACTCTGAGCGTGAGAAAGAGCGCTATCAAATGGCCCTGGCTGAAGAGCAGGCGCGTTCTGAGAATGGTGAGGGCGATGGTAACCAAGCCGGTGCCGATGGCCTCACCGAAGCAGAGCGCCAGCGCTTGACCGCTCGCCTGGAGACATTGCAGCTTTCCTGGCTTACCGAGATGGAACAACTACAGGTCCAGCAAGATGAGGAAATGGCCCTGCTGGATCAGGGTTATGCCAGCAAAATATTCGCTCATGATGAATATGAACGCAGGCTCACCCTTTTAGAAAACAAACACCGAAAGCAGCGCGAAAAGCTCGAGCAGGCTTCCAACAAAAGCAAGCTGAAAATGTTTACTGCCGGTGCCGGGCAGATCTTGTCTGCAGCCGCTGCTTACAACCAAAAAGCGGCAAAAGCAGAAATGGCTATGGCTGTTTTCTCTACTGGGGTTTCGCTAGTAAAGAATATTGCTAAGGCTTCTGAGATCGGTTATCCGCAAAATATTCCGATGATCGCCGGTGCTATTACACAAGGGGCGCAGATCGCCGGCATGTTGTCATCGCTGAAAGCACCCGGTGGGGTTTCCGGTGATGCCAGCGCACCCAGTATGAGTACCGGGGGTGCGGTAGCAGCCACACCATCAGAGAGTTTTGCCAGTTCTGGTAATGATGGTTTTGTAGAAGGTGAAACCAAACAGCCGGCAAGCCAGTATATTTTTGAATTCCATGGCCCGGTTGGTGATCGCGCTGATCAGTTTATCGAGGATATAAAAACTCAAATTGAGGAAGGGGATCTGGTGTTATTTGATAAGAATAGCCGTCAGGGTCAGGAACTGATTGGGTAGGGTCATGCTAATTCAATACACTCCAACACGTTCTATTGTCGGTGATGGCAGTAATTATCAGATTGAAGCCAAGCTAAAACGCTACGATTGTAGTGACCGCCCCGAAGGCAAAGAGCACAAAGCGCTTAGTGGCAAAACGGAATACACAGTTTACCGCCTTGAAGAAGAATACTTTTGTCAGACGGTAGCGCTAAAACTCACTTACACAGATTTGGCCCGTTGGCGAGAGTTTAAAAGAAGCTGTGCCTTCGGTGAGTTTTTTATCTTCGATGCATACGGCACTGAAGCCGCTGCCGACTTCCCACAACAAGTGCAACTCAAATATAAGTCCTTCAAAGAGCAGCGTCAGAAAGATGGCCGCTTTATTTTCTCTTTTACTACCGTCCAAATTATCGCTTAATCATGCACAACTTGTCGCCCCAGTGAGAGGTGATTTAGATAGATGCTCTAGAGTAGAGTTGCTATTTGGTGACAACAATTAAGGAGGCATAGATGGGAATATTGTTCCGAAAATTAGCTGATGTGATATATTAGTCAGTAGATGGGTTTCAAGGCTATATCGTCCTTTAGCTGCTTCAATAAATTTGAAGAGCCGCCTTTTACCAAGTTTTAAGCACCATCTGATTGAGCTGCTCAAACCGTTTTTTACTATATTTTGAACAAAGATCGATATCAAAAATTGGACTCAAAATGAAAAAATTATTTTCTATTCTTATGTTGTCTTCTATCAGTGGTGTTACCTTTGCAGAGTGTGCAGGGGGGCAATGCGTAGCTGTTGATATTGATAAGCTTTACGTAACCACTGGTAATATCACATATGTTGGAACTAGTGGTGATGAGAAGCTGTTAAATTGTAGCGCGGAAGCAGGGGTGTATACGACTTTAGATAAAAATCAGGTAGGTGCCGATGCTATATATGCCACGCTACTGGCTGCGCAAATGGCAGGAAAAAAGATAAATATAAGAATTGTTGATGGATCACAGAGCTGTTCAATCCAATATGTCACTCTAGAGAGACAGTAAGTGAGATATGCACACCACTATTAAGATAGCTTGGTAGTGGTGATTTCTTACAGCGAATACGAATTTTCTTAAGTGTTCCTTATATGACCACAGTCCCAACAGGTGATTTATGACTTATCCTCAATGCAGCTATACTTTAGCTTTTCGATAACTCACCTGTGAATTTCCCCAAGGATTTCCTTTCTGAATTGGGATCCTCGTTCTTATCGATATAAACACCTCTTTCAAGCAATTTGAATTGCTCTGGTGATGTCTCGTACCTTGATTGTAGCTGTGCTCCCAGCTGTTCAGTAAAAGCTAGCTCTTGTACATAGTCTACCAAGCGACTTTTTTCTTTCACTATCACTGTAGTCATAGATTAATCATGCGCAACAACTCAGAAACTTTTGACCGGTACAACCGGGGGGCTCAGCGTGAGCTGCGTTTGGTCATCGAAATCGGCTACGATCTGCCACTCTACATTACTAGCCACAACGATATTCCCGGCCTGCCGTTAAACGCGATTCTGGGCACCCTAAAAAAGTGCAGTGCAACTAGTCAGAAACTCATTCCTGAGCAGGGATTAGCACAGATCGGTGCTATCTCGTTTGAGGTAGTAGATATTGGTGGCCAGCTATCCTATGTGCTGCGTGATGAGCTGGAGCAGGGCAACGGCATCAAGGGCCGCACGGTGCGTCTGTATCACGGTTTTGCCGGTCTCGACTGGGATGAATTTCGTCTGGAGCAAACCCAGATTGCCGAGGAATCCATTGCTTATGCAGAGGGCGTGTACCGGGTACGCTGCCGGGATATCCAGCGCGAGATGCGCCGCGATATTTTCACCCCGAATACTACACGCCTAGCTGCCAACTTCGCCAAAGCCGATACCACCCTGCAGGTATTCGATACCAGCAGCTTTGAAGCGAATCCACACACTATTGCCTATGGCGATGCCCCAGGCCAATCCGTGTATTACCTGAAGATTAAATATCAGGATGGCTTCGAGATTGTCCGCGCAACCGGCAAAACCGGCAGCAGCTTTACCAATTGTACGCGAGGCCTATTCGGAACTTTTGCCCGAGACCATGCACTCCCTGAAGATAGTGATAGTGAAAGTGGCGTTGAGGTTGAAGAGTTTATCTACCTGGAAGGTCCTGGCCCCCAGCTGGCCTATGCACTTTTAACCGGGAAAATTCTCGGCACCAATAACGTACTGCCATCTAACTGGCACCTGGGCATAGATCCGGCCTTTGTGGTGCTGGATGAGTTCCAAAACATTGGCGCCGACTGGTACAAGCCCAGCGACAACAGCAAAGGCAAAATCCTGCGCTTCGACGGTTTGGAAAAAGTTGACGGCAAGAAGTTTATCGAGACCGAAATCAATCTATTACTCGGTGCCTTTATGCCAGTTAATGCGGCTGGCCAGCTGGGCTTTCGCCGTATGGCTGGGGTACTGGCTGAATCCGGCACAGTAGCCACCATAGGCCCCGATGATGTGAAAAGCCTAGGCGAACTCAAATACAACCTGGCCGGGGTGCGCAATATCTTCTCCGTGCAATGGAGCTGGTTTGAACAGCCCGGCTTTGATGGCAAGTTTTTGCGCTCGAATAATTTAGTCGATGCGGACTCGGTGGCTATCCATGGTGAAGCAAAACAGCACACCCTCAAATTCAGGGGGCTGCATAACTCTCGCCATACCTATACCACAATAAAAAACACTTTCGATGCTTTGCGCGATCGTTTCGCCGGCCCACCTTTAAGCCTGCGTTTGGGATTACTGCCCAGTAGCAATGACCTGGAAGTAGGGGATATTGTACGGGTAAGCCTGCCGCAATTGCGCGATCACTCTATTCGCGGAGACAGGCCCTACGATTTTAATTTTGGTAGTGACAGCGAAGGCTGGATTCCCCGCGATGACATCACCAGTTCCAGCGTGAGCAATGGCGTCCTTTCGGTAACAGTAAAAGGTGAAAACCCTTGGATCAGTCGCAGCTTTGCGCCCACATTTTTAGGGGCGGATCTGCCCTTTATTAAATTGCGTGTGCGCCGTACCAGCGACGAACCCATAGTAGCGGGCACCGGTAGCAAGTTGTTTTTTAAACATACCGAAAGCAGCAGCTATTTTTCTGCTGGCACCGCGGAAATGCTGGACCTGATTGGGCGCCTAAACGGGGCCAAAGGAGAGTGGCAGGAATTAGTTCTGAACCTATCGAATAATAGCGACTGGGCCGGCAACCAAATCGAACTGTTGCGCTTTGATATTGGTCACGATCACAGCGCAGACTATAGCTATGACGTGGACTATATTCGGCTGCTGCCAGCACTGGGCCTCGATGAGCACAGCCTAGATCGCGCTATGGAAGTACAGCGCATTAGCGTCGATCAGGTGAGCGGTGCAGTATCCGTTGATCTATTCGGCAGCTACCAGCCCGCGGGCATGATTGCCGATCAGGCTGATAGTACTAGCGCGGAATTACCGGATGCCTGGTACAGCGCTGAAGGTGCGGCCATGACGGATAGTTTGAGTATCGACTCCAGCGGCTTTTTAACTGCTGATGGCACCCTGGCTGGTAATGCCGATAGCCGAGCAATTTTTTACTACCCGGGTGATCTTACGATTCCTGTAGGACGCACACTTTTTGTGAGTGGCAATATTGAGCTGCGTGTGCGCGGAGTTCTGCAGATCGACGGAAGCCTGTGTGGTGTACCCAGCAATTCCTCAGCCGGTTTTCTCGGCTCCTGCTATGGCGGTGCTGGCCAGTTAAAAAATGTCCAAGAGACTGTCAACCGAGGAACCGCCCGGGGAGCTTGGGGGAAAACTGTCAAAGGCCGCAATGAGGTAATGCCGCCTCTCAATATCGAGAATAACGGGGGAGATCTACAAGGGATCCCCGATGATCTATCCGGATCTGGTGGGGCTCGCGGTGGTCACTCTTCTTTCTATTCCTGGGATGGCAGTTATGAACCAAGTGGGCGCGGTGGTTTAGGTGGCAAGGGCGGTGCGGGTATTGTTGTAATTGCGCGGGGTGTCGCTATTGGTGTCAGCGGCAAAATAGAAAACTCTGGCGAAGATGGCAGCCCCGGTACTACTGGCGATTTAATCCAGGTGCCTGGAGGCAGTGGCGGCGGTGGTGCCCCTGGCGGCATAGTGCTGTTGATAGACGGTACTCAGAACCCCATGCCAATACTCAGTAACAGCAAAATAATCGCATGTTATGGGGAAAGCCCGGATAGCCCTGGTAATGCGGGGCACGGGGGCACCTGTTTAGGCACTAACGCCGTGCGCCTGATGTTTGTACCCAAGTCGCGCACGCCCTATACCGACTATGAGGACCCGGCACTCGATCCAGAAGTGCAGGAGGCGATCGATAAGGCCGAAGCCGCACAGGCGGATGCTGATGCAGCATTGGCAGACCTGGATAACATCGCCGCCGATGGTGTTCTGCATCAAAACGAAAAGCTCATCGTGATTCGCGAGTACGCGCAACTGTTGGCAGAACAAGTGGGTATCGAAGCGCAGGCCGATGGCGCCGGACTCGTAATAGAAAAAGGAAACTACTCCGGCAACCTGGCAGCTCTCACTAGTTACTTGGGGGGCTTATCTCCCACCTGGAACGATACCGCAGCCAGCACTTCTATCAGCCGCACAATATGGAATGCCAACTGGGAGGCAGTCTACAGTGCACGCCAGATTTTACTTAACGCTATCGCCCAACAAGCGCGCGAAGCTGGAATGGTCGGGGCCACGCTGCAGTTTCAGTGGGACGGACGACCTACCGGGTTACTTTGGCCTACCAATACCAACTATGCAGGCGGCACTAAGTATTCTTTTAATGCCACTGCTGGCCAAGGCTTTATCCATGTACTGGCCTATGATGCCGAGGGTGGTCCGCGCGTCGGTTTGAATGGTGCTCAGGTTGGGGTGATGAGTGGGCCGAATGATGCAACTCAATGGTACTCCTTCCCAGTCATTCTGCAGGCCGGCGCCAATGAAATCTCTATCTGGTCTAACGCTGCAGATGGTGGTAGTTACGGAGGCATTGTGGTTACCCTGGGCGGTAGTGGTGACCCCGAGGCATTGTTGGGTGTGTCTGCAGCGGATGCCAAAGCCGAGGCCGCAGCAAACGCAGCTGCAGAAGCACAGACCGATGCCGCCGCCGCACTGCTGGACCTCAGCAACATAGCCGCAGATGGCAAACTGCACCCGACAGAGAAATTAACCGCAGTACGTGAATACAATCAGATCCTGGCAGAGCAGGGCGATATAGAAGGGCAGGCCAATAGCTACGGGATTACCACTGAGAAAACCAGCTACAGCGGTGCGATAACAGCACTATCCAGTTATCTCAGCGGTGCAGGTCTAAGTAACACCTCAACAGTCACCAGCATCGATCGCAGCACCTGGAAAGCCAAGTGGGAGGCGGTATACAGCACACGACAAAAGGTGCTGATTAAGATCGATCAAATTGCCGGTGCTCGCGCAGACTGGGAAGAAATTTACGGGACCAATAAACCCGAGGACGGTGCCACAGTCGGCGCTACCGCACAGGAGCGCGCGCAAATTCGCTCGATGCGAAATACCTTTTTAGAGGATTTTTCTGACCTGAGCTGGCTGGATGCGTGGACCAAAGCCTTTGGTTCTGGTGGTGTGCAAGACTATACGAGCGTGGGCGGCTCTTCGCCCCTGAAAATCGGCAGCAGTGCTGCACTTCTGGGGAACAGTAGTTCTGATGGTATGGCCTACTTCCACTCAAAAGAACGCGTGCCATTCGATCCAGACAAGTTATACCGCATCGAGGCGCGCATGTTGGTATACAACGAAGGAGATACAGACCGGCATATGCACTGCGGCCTAGTTGGTTATGACGGTAGCGAGGCTTTATGTAGCGGAGTTGGAACTGATAGTTACAGTAGCCAGCACTACATTCTCACAGCCGGTCATACGCCGCCGCTGAGTAGCTGGCAAACCTATATTGCCTACTTTAAAGGGAACTCGACAGCTAACGCGGTCTACAGTGGAACCCTTGGAGCTAACCACATCGGCAACCCAGCTAAGCTACATGCCAACGTGCGATCATTCTCTCCTATGTTTTACGTCAACTACCCGAATAAAAATGGTCGTGTCATTCTCGACTATGTAAAAGTTGACGTGATTGAGGTGCAGGACCAGCGCAACCTGCCAATGATTCAATCTGGTATCGCCAGCCTGCCTACCAGCTCTGCGCTATCCGCCTCAGATGATGGCAGTACCGCAAAAATCACGATTGCCGCGCACTCAGTGCAGTTTGGTTTCGGCACTATTAATTACAACAGTGGCAGCATCACTGGTTTGTCCTTCAGCACTAAATATTATGTGTACTGTGATGATCCCGGCACTCAGGGCGGTGCTGTTACCTATTACGCGACCACAAACATTTACCAGCTGGCCGCCAGCACCTGGCGCCGAGGTATAGGCACCATTACAACCCCGAGCAATGGAGGTGGAACCACAGTCCCTAGAGATCCCTGGTGCGTTGCCGCAGGCAGTTGGCTGCGCGAAGGTTTGCTAGCGGATAACTGCGAAAGCGGCGACCTGATCGACTGCTGGGATACCGGCGACGAGGAAACCCACCGAAGCTCCATTATTGGCGAAGTAGATACTGAGCCAGAAATACCCTGTGTATTGCTCACCACAACAAGCGGTGCTCAAGTAATTTGTAGCCGCGAAACCCCCGTCACCGACCGTGCAGGGCGAGTCTACGAGGCGCAGCACTGCCAGGGCGTTGAGCTGGGGGTTTTGCATGAAGAGGAACCGCTCACCTGGGAAACCGTCGAGCGGGTCGAATGTGCCGGCCTGCGTACCGTGTACAAAATATCTGTAGGTGGCAAGAGTTATGCCGCCGGCGTTGATCCATTACACCGCATCATTACCCATAACGGACAACACAAATCTGACTAAGCAAAGGAATAGATAATGCCCAGCTTTTCCCCGATTACAGTGCCAGGTCTGGAGGCCTGGCAATTCGCCTACAGCATCGACGAAGGCCACAGTGCCGGCACCATTGTGCGTGCAACGGTAACCCAGACCACAGAGCCCACCAATAACGAAGCTCAGGCTGCTGCAGTACTTAAATGTACGATTGCTGTTATCGACAACCAAAACACAGTACAAACTGATGGTGCTGGCGATCTGATGTCCAGTGTTTATGTCACCACCAAGACTCTGCAGACTGATGCCGGCCAGCCAGTAAACGTCGCCGACCATGCCGCTGACTTAGTAGCGAGCTGTATTGTGGAAGTGGCCAACCGTTTAGCTGTGCATAGTTCTATTGCGGCTATGGCGATACCGAGTGGGTGATCAGGGTCTACCGAGTGAATAAAATATAGCTTTTTACTTTTAGTGACAGGTTGATCGGTCAGATATGATTACCCCGGCGAAATAAATAAGTAATTGATATTTTACTTGTTCATTAATTGAGGAAAATAGGTGATAATGCGAGGGTATGAGGCATCTGCTATATCTCCATTTACTTGGTTCTATATCATAAGAAGGCAGTCTTCTAGTATTAGTGAATTTCAAGTTTAAAGTAGGCTGATATAAAAAATTGTTAAATAAAGAGTTGAATAGAATAGGAGGGTATTTATGAAATATATTTTTTCTGCTCTTTTTGTGTTTGCTACTGTTGTTCAAGCTGCAGAAATTAAAACTACTTCTGGGACTATTAATAAAATCCAGTTTATGAGTATGGATCTTACCAGCTATAGTGCGAGCGTAGGTGAAAATGCTAAATCTATTGCCTTAATACATATGGATGCATTACCTGCTTCATGTGGTAATGCTAATGGCTTTCAGCGAGTTGCAATTACTTCAGATCACCCTTCATATAATTCTGTTGTTAGCGGCGCCCTTGCTGCTAAAGCCTCAGGTCAAACAGTGGAAATGCGTTACTTTGAAGAGTGTACCCTATGGAGTAATAGTGCATGGGATTTTGCAATATTGACAGTTAGATAAATTATGGGTGTTTGTTGTCATAACTCTCCGCTAGAGACCTCTTAAGTAAAAGCTCAATATGCATATAGACTTCAGTATATTGGTAATTATATTCAGTAGTAATAAAAATACTAAAGATTAATGATTAGGTCGCCGTGCTAACCGGTGGTGCTGGAGATTTAATGTCTTGCTGCATCGTCGAGGAGCTCAACCGCCTGGCTGTGCATAGCTCTATTGCGGGGATGGCTATTCCTAGTGGGTAATGCTGGCTGTGGTTTGGGCGTATCGTCGGTGTGAAGGCCCGAATTATAGAGCCAAGGCTGACATCCACGGAAAGATTTCCTCTAACTTATTAATTTAAATATGGGTAAAATGTGTTCAAGAGCGGGGGAAGCTGCCATTGGTGCCTGCAGAGCAGGCTGGGCCACGGTGTCGACACAGCTCCGCCTATTAACACGACTTACTAAACTAAGAGAATACATGAAACTATTTGCTTTTATTCTTGGCCTATTAATTACGCAGGCAGTCACGGCAGAATTCCATACCGGTGAAATAACCGGACTTATACCGTATCAAAATGGGACTAAAGAAGTACTTATAATACAGATGGAGGGTAATCCGTCGGGTGGTTGCAATACCACAGCCCGTTTCGCAATGGATAGCGATAAAGTTTGGTTTAAAACCGCGCAGTCGGTGCTTCTATCGGCACTCCATGCCCAATCTCAGATTAAAGTTAATTACACTGCGTCATGTAATAGCCAGTCAAATGCATGGGATATTAAATATCTCTGCGCAGGAAAAATAAGCTGCTAACCAAGCAATTGGAAAGAAAGTCAAATATGTAATAAGAAAAATCTCTAGTTGTGTTCCTGATATAGATAAGGTTGTACTTGTTGACTACTAGATAAGCAGTTTAAAAATTAAGGGCAGTGAAACAGGATAATGTCCGTTAACTACCTAAAGGCACCTACCTTGAGTAGGGTATTTTCCATTGATAAAAGTTGAGTGTTTTGTGTATAAAAAGATATTTTTTGCAGGGGTTATAACTTTTATATACCTGTTTTGTATGGGAGCTAATGCAGAGATTCAAGTAAGTTCTTATGCAGTATTTGAACGTACAAAAGGTTCGGATAAGATCTTATATATCGTTCCCTCGGAGTCGATCTTGATTCTACATGATGATATTGCTACCCCTATAATTTATTATATGGATGGACCTGCATTTACTGGCACGCTCTACGCTAATGGTAGTTTAGGTAGTCTATCTAAAATGGCTGAAGGCACAAACACCAAGACTATAGAAATCATGTGTGCTTCTAGTGGCTACGTTTGTAAAGAGTCAGCA
This sequence comes from Microbulbifer variabilis ATCC 700307, assembly GCF_000380565.1. Lineage (GTDB taxonomy): Bacteria > Pseudomonadota > Gammaproteobacteria > Pseudomonadales > Cellvibrionaceae > Microbulbifer > Microbulbifer variabilis. The sequence goes on along the minus strand of NZ_AQYJ01000014.1, from coordinate 6,791 downwards.
TATAAGTTATTTGATGGTGATTTTAACGGGGATGGGCAAAACGATATATTGCTGCAGGGTAAAACCGATAGCTCTATTGTACTTGTAGTATCCAAAACTGGAATTCTGCTTAGTAGCGAGTCTCTAGGTTCAATTATCCGTGGCGATCTATACGATATTTCTATCGAGGATACTAATGACGATGGTCGCAAAGATATCAATATTTATAAGTCGGGAGAGTATATCAGAACTTTGCTTGCAGGAGATAATGGCTTATTTTCTGAAGAAGATGGAAGTGATGATATAGCAACTATTAATACTACATGGAATTTATTCTTAAATGCAATGTTGGCCAATGACCGGCTTAATATGAACAAGTACATTGATGTCCGGTCTCAAGAAAAATTTGGTCAAGTATTTGACGTGCTTGGTGAGGAAGTTGCCGAAGTTGCCGCTCAAGTTCGAACACAAAAACCGTACTTTATTAGTGGAGACGTAGCAATTTTCTTACTTGAAAAACAAGGAGATGATGGGGGCACCTATATCCATACTGTCACATATAGACGTCAGTCAGATGGTTCTTGGAAGCTGCATCAACTATGAGAAAGGCTGCGATAATAATTATACCGCTCATAGCATTAGCTGTGTGGTTTGGAAAGCCGATGGTGCCTTATTACCAGCAGTCGCCAATTCATTTAACAGTTCTTGATGCTGATACACAAATGCCGGTTCAGGGAGCAGTTGTGGTTGCGCGCTGGACGGTCTCTAAGGGTTGGTTTCAAACTTATAATGCGGGAGCGTTTGAGCTACAGGAAGCCTTATCAGACTCTGAGGGAAAAGTTTTATTACCCGGTTTTGATAAACGTTGGTGGCCCTGGTTTAGCAACAGTTTTATTCCCGCGAGGCAGCCAGAAATAGTGGTTTTTAAATACAAGTACGTACCAGAACGCTACTTGAATAGTTACGATAGCCAGTCCTCTAAACCAGGTCTGCGTGATCTATCTGGTAGTATCGAATGGAAGGGCAAAAAGACATTGAATATATCAGCTCTGCCTGATGATCCATCTACTCGGTTCCAAAAGTTTATGGGGTTGTCAAGAAATCCGCTTCCATTTCTTATCCCAGCCCTTGATCACGGCTGCACTTGGACAAAAATGAAGCATATGATAATTGAATATGATAAACAAATGCATGAAGGTGAGAAGTTGGGGTTGCTAAAGGGGCCTGCTGGGCCCTGGTATATGCCTCCAGAGAAAACAGCTTATAGTGGGGACTGTCCTGGTGGTATCGAATGGATTGAAGCTCAAAGAGCAGTGGAGTTTTAACTAATGCAGAAAAAGAAACTTACGAGTAAGTGCTTTAAGAGCTTAATTATTGTGGCGTTATGCTGCCCCACAATTTCTATGGCGTATAAACAAGATGTACATATCGAGCTGACAAAATATGCATCCAAACAATCAGTAATCGGAAGCTCTGACGCTTTATGGCGTGATTGGGGATACCCTGGTAAGAATACGTTGTTAACTTTTGATAATGCATTACCTATTGGGTCAGATATTTCATGGGCAAATCATCCTTTGCCTACTACACTTACGGCACCAGATATTATGGCATTTGGGGCGGATGTGGAGGATACTGAACATGAAGTTAAAGTTTCTAGAGCATTAAACCACTTCTATAATCCTCAGGCCAATCAAAAATTGGATGTTAGTTTTGTTGCACCTATTCAATATAATTTCACATCCCCTGATTGGATCTTGGAGGATACAAAAGAGATATCGCGTACTACTTGTGTCTCACCATTCCAAGGAGCTGGTTGTGAAGTTCAAAACTTCTCTTATCATGATGCTCAGGTTCAATTTTTCAAATCTTTGACCAACCAATCGGCTTCTGACCGATTGAAGAGTTTGGGTCGAACCATACAAAGATTGGGGCATGTGGTTCATCATATTCAGGATATGGCTCAACCTCAGCATACGCGTCTAGATGCTCATTGTGACTCTCTAGTGTGTGAATTTTTTTATCCAGAAAACGATAGTGATCTTAGTGTTTATGAGGTTTTTACATATAACTTATTAGTATGTGATGCTATTGATGCTGATAGACCTGAAGGTGGTGGTCATCTGGGTTGTGCAGCCAAGTATGTTGCGGACTGGAAGTATGATTGGAGATCACCGCGCTTTAAATTATCAGGCTACCCTGCTGTAAATTTAGATACTCCTCGTGATTACTGGCATACAACGGATAATCGTGGACTAGCAGATTTTTCCAGTCGTAACTTTATTACTACAGATACCGATTATAGTTATACTGGTTGCAAAGGAAGCGCGTCATTGCCCTGTGACTTTGAGCTTGATAAGTTAGGGCCTAATAGCATTTCTCTTCCTATGCCAAATGGTAACCCGACGGTTACAACAGTCCAAACTGTCTTATTGAGTGATTTGTTGAAACAGAGAGGTTTAACAGTACCTCAAGGTTTACGTGATGGAAAGCTACAGTTTATAGGGCTCTATTATACTGATAACTATACAGGGCAGAGGTTATATAATGATCGCATGGCAACTTTTTCATTGTTTACGGAAAGGCTTACTAGACGTGACCTTAATATAGGCGGTATTAATATAGCCCGTAGTATTTTTTCCGTTAACTACTTTAATTTAGAGCGTCAAATTGAAGCTCTATTGCCGAGAGCAGTTGGATATACAGCAGGGCTAGTCAACCATTTTTTCAAATACCGATTAGGCGTCCAAGAATTATCACAAGGTGAAGGTAAGCCATCAAAGTGGCGTGTTACTAATCTTAGTGACAAAACGCTAACTGCGAATTTAACTACTTATTATGACACGACGGATGGAAAGAGAAAGATAGTTAGTGGAGCAAATTATGGCGAAAGAACTATTAAGGCGGGTCAGTCAGTCGATTTGATAGGCTTTCTGGAGCCTCAAGATACGAGCGGGAATTATATTATGGTCGCTTCCAGTTCTCGCCATGGCGAGAAAATAGGCTTAGGCGGAAAACAATTTTCTTATGCTGAACCTGTCTCAACAGTAGCATGTGGAAGCACTATTAATGCTAGTGGTAGCAGTGAAGGTTTCTCACCGCCTCCCGTAAACTTAGGAAATAAGCCGGGTAAAGTGACAGTAGTATTTGAAGCTTTTCGTATACCTGACGCAATGACGGTTAAGCGTACCTCAGATGATGCAGTGGTAGCTTCGACATATGGGTTAAAATCTGGGTATCATCGTAAGTATTTTCAGCATGATCCAGACCCTAAGGATACATCCACTCACTCAGTAAAATTAGAGGTAACTGGAAACAGTGATACTAATACCGAATGGAATGTAACGTTAGGTTGTCCTGATCAGTCAATACCCGATGAGAGGAAAACTGTAGAGTTTTTAATCGCAGGTGAAAGTGGATGTAGTGCAGATGTATATATTGATGGCTCTTTTGTAAGAAAAATTTACGGATTTAATGACGGTGATACGTTTACAGGAAATTACATGGCTGGTACGCATGGTGTAGAGCTTAAAAATATTTCATCATCTTGTCAGTTAGGGACTTCAGCTAGCTATGTATCTCTTGCAGTATATCAAGGTGGAGAATATAAAAACATTGCGAATGTATTCAAGGATACTTCAAACACTTTTGAAGTGAAATGAAATTCATAGCTAATATATTTTTCTTGTAAGATATTTTGTGAGCAAGCTGAACCATTTGTTTATTTGTGAACTTATGGTTCAGTATTGCATTTGAAATATTTTTTTGTTTAGCCTACTTCTCATGCGATAACTGAAATTAATATGAAATCGAATCTCACTAGGAAATAGCAAATCTTTGGAGGTGCCAAGATTTGAGCTACCCTAAGATCCTAGTTGTTGAATGGAAAAATCAGCTACACTAAACGCTTGCTTAGTAATCATGATTCGATTATAGAATTCAGTTATATTTGCATTGAAAATAAACCTGAACATTTATTCATTAGTTGTGAATTACCCAACAGTGTTTCGGTATTTGTTACCAAAAGTCTGAATAAATCACTTATTCCCATTTAGGACGGGCTGTAATTGATTATGGAGAGAGTGGTTAATGTATTAGCACGCTATAGTGGAGGAAATTGCGCGGCTAGAGGTTGATGAAAGGTGGGTTTTTTATATAAAACAACCGATTAGGTTTTTGTGCAGAGAAGACTGGCAGTGTTGAGGTCAGCGGTTCGATCCCGCTTAGCTCCACCAAATTATCGTTGTAAATCAACGACAAAAAAACCCGCTCAAGCAGCGGGTTTTTTTGTGCCTGAAATTTAAGTTCATATTAAGTCCGCCAATTCCTTTGGGGGTAAACAGTCTAAGCGACTTCTAACTGGTAATTAGCTTCGGCCCAAAACTCTAATTTTGTATAAATTTACAGTGATACACTTTGGTGGACTTGGCCGATAAAGTGATTGCGAATAGTTTTTCCTTTTTCACGCTGCCTCCTGGTTATCCACAGTTTGTTTTGGGGACTGACCTTGGGTAGCTTCATAGAGCGGCTATCTGCTCGCGCATGCCGTTTATTTGTAACTGCTGGGTTTCTACTGTGGCCATCAAGGTCTTGGGTGATTTGCAATAGCTGGGAGAATTCATTCATGGCCTGTGCCTACCACTTTCTTGAACCGGCCTATTGCCGGCTCCCAGTACTTGCAGTGCAGGCAAACCCAATCGCTTAGTAGCAACTTCCCGTTGAATACTGGCTCTGCGAGTTTTCCACAGATAGGACGGTGTATTTTTGGGAGCCGATGGGCCTGGTTCACACTGTTCCCTTCCTTTGGGTTTCAAGGTGAGACCACTCGACGCAAAGGGTGCGAAACTTTTTCTCGCCATGCGCAATGACGTTTTGGGGGTCTTTATCTGTAATTAAGTTGAGTGCGTGCTGATCGTTATCCCCATCCAGTAGAGCGAGTTCGGCAACGGGGACCGTGAAATCATTGCTATTCCAGGCTGAAAGCAATACCTGTGCAGCTATTGCGCTAGCGCCGGAGTAGCCGTTGGCTACGGTGAGCAGGGTATCCACACTCTGTATTGGGCTGAAACTACTCATGCCGCATCACCTCCAAACGGAGGCCAATCATCACCCTGCGGAGGTAGAGCCAACGCAGGTTTTGGCTGTGTGTGGTGGTCTTTATGGCTTGAGGCAACGATTGGCCTGGTATAACCACTGGGGTGTGTTATATCGCGTTGAGTTAGGGCTGTTGGAGTACATAGACTTTGGCGGTCATACGATGCCCTCGCGGTTATTGCGGATGCGAATAGTTCGAATAGTGGGGCGGCGTTGGATACGGGTGCGTAATTGCTCCTGTGCATCCGTACCAATACCGCTAAGAACTGAGGCGATCAGAGCGAACTGAGTTGATCCGTGCTTTACCGCTTTGGCTACGGCTTCAGTGCTATTGCGGGCATGCAGCTTGTAAAAGCATTCCGCCAGCAGGTTAGTGACATTGGCTACAGAGCACCGCATAGCTTCGGCGGTCTCTTTGTTGGAGAGGCCGCGGGCGCGATGTGTAAGCGCTTCAGCTTGGCGTGGCGCCAATGGCCTTAGATTGCTGGCTGTGTGCATTTTGATGCCCTGTCCTTGGTTAACAACCACAGTAGCCGAAAGTTAATTTTTTAAAAGCTCCTCTCCTTGATATGCTCAGTGAGCGCTTATCACGGAGGATAAGAATGAAAAAACTAAGACATGCAGTAGTAGTGGTTCTGCTAGTGGCTGGCCTTGGTGGTTGTATTGCAACGAATGAGACGCCAGTGATTATTAGTGAGTACTTTGCTTTAGAGCACCTTTCAACAAAGCAAGAAGTATTGAGTAAGGCGAGGCAAGCTTTGTTACGGGATGGGTTTCAGATTTTGTCCTCTGATTTAGAGGCGGGTTATATCTCTACATCCCTAAAAAACTGGAAGCTCACGCCGGAGCAGGCCAATTGTGGTGCAAACGAGGGCAGAGATTATTTAGAGGATAATTACACCAAGACAGAAGTCGCCTTTAATGTGGTTGTTGATGATAGGGATGTGATTGTTCGCTCAAATATTCAGGGCGAATACTTACCTGGGAAGCCGGCTCAAGATCTCACTTTGAACTGTGTTTCTCGCGGTGTTATTGAAGTTGAGATGGTAAAAAAGATTCTGTTGTGATTCTCAGCATTCAAAAAAGCCCGCTACTGCGGGCTTTTTTGTGTCTTACTCAGGGGTGTAGGAACCAACTCAGGGGTGTAGGAACCAACTCAGGGGTGTAGGAGCCAATAATTACGCCACAAAAGGATATATCTTTGCCTGTAACTTTCATCGGGGAGCGGATTGGATTGATGGGGAGTAGATAAATATGGCCCATATCTTCTGTATAGCCTTTGAAGGTGACCTCACCATTTATTTTGGCGATAACTCGGCAGCAAGGAGCGCTCACCATGTGCACAGTAACCATCCCAGAAGCCATCGAAAGGATTTCCACAACCAACCCCAGCAGTCCGCTGGCCGTATTCCGCACCAAGTACGCTCACCTCGTGGAGGTTGTGTTCGCGAATACGGTGGTGACCCAATTCTGGATAAACCAGGGCCACATAAATTACCTGGGCACGTATCACCGAGACAATCTGCACGCAGCCGAAAGGCGATTTCAGGATTATTTCGAGAGCATGCCGAAGGCAGCATGATGGGACGCTTGGCTGGTTTTTGGTTGCTTGATAATTGCTTGGGGGGCATGACATGAGATTCGATAGTGCTAGACAAGCGTGGCACGACGCCTTTGATAGCTCCACAGCTGCATTTGATTATGAGGCCATGGGCGGC
>NZ_AQYJ01000013.1 GCF_000380565.1 Microbulbifer variabilis ATCC 700307 | reverse complement strand
GCTCCGATCGCCATGGAAGACGGCCTGCGTTTCGCTATTCGCGAAGGTGGTCGTACCGTAGGTGCGGGCGTTGTTGCTAAGATCATCGAGTAATCTTTGATCTTCGTGCCACCGAGGTTCCTTGGCGGTGCACCAGATGAGAGGGCAGGCTATAGTCCTCTCCATCTTCGAGTGTTAAAGCACTCGTGATGTACAGGCCAGTAGTTCAATTGGTAGAGCACCGGTCTCCAAAACCGGCTGTTGGGGGTTCGAGTCCCTCCTGGCCTGCCATTTTCAATCACTCCGCTTAGGATAAGCTTAGGGGTGTCGCGAAACCCTGCTTATGAGTGGGGCTTTTGTGTTTTTGAGCACTAGGGGCTTATCTGTAGTGCGCTAAGGGCTTCATATATGAATGCTAAAGCAGAAGCGAAAACCTTTCGTCTTGACGGCCTAAAGTGGCTGCTGATAGTGCTGTTGGTTGGCGGTGCTGTCGCGGGCAACTCTTATTATGCCGAATTCCCGTTGATCTACCGCGTGTTGGCAGTTACTGCCATCTGCTTGGTCGCTCTGGTTGTGGCAGTAAATACCGCCAAAGGCAATGCTCTCTGGCAACTGTTGCGCGAGGCGCAAACCGAGGTCAGGCGCGTGGTTTGGCCGACCCGCCAAGAGGCAACCCAGACCACAGTGATTGTGGTGGTTTTTGTATTGATTATGGCGTTAATTCTCTGGGCGCTGGACTCCGCATTAGGTTGGGCGGCATCCAAACTCATCGGCTAAAGGTTGATACATGTCAAAGCATTGGTATGTGGTCCAGGCTTACTCGGGATATGAGAAGCGTGTTGCCAGCTCCCTAAAAGAGCGAATTGAGCTGCACGAAATGGATCACCTGTTTGGTGAAGTGCTGGTTCCCACCGAAGAAGTGGTGGAGATGCGAGCAGGACAGAAGCGTAAAAGTGAGCGTAAGTTCTTCCCCGGCTATGTTCTGGTGGAAATGGAACTGAATGATGATACCTGGCACCTGGTAAAAGAAACTCCACGTGTGCTCGGTTTTATCGGTGGTAAGGCGGATAGGCCGGCGCCTATTACCGATCGAGAGGCGCAGGCTATCCTGAATCGCATTGATGATTCTGTCGATAAGCCGAAGCCCAAAACACTGTTTGAGCCTGGCGAAATGGTTCGGGTTATCGACGGTCCGTTTAATGATTTCAATGGTGTGGTTGAAGAAGTTAACTACGAGAAGAGCCGCTTGCGCGTAGCAGTGTTGATTTTCGGACGCTCCACCCCGGTTGAGCTGGAATTTAGCCAGGTAGAAAAGACCTGATTCCAGTATATTTTTTTGCCCTCTTTCGCCGCGAGGTGGAAGGGGGTTTTCGCGTCCCCGAAAAATAAGTTTTATTTTTGGGGTTTTGGGGAGCCGGTTCCTTTGATCATAGTGGTTAGTTGGAATGGGCGTTACCACCCATCTAGAGGAGAGCTGTAATGGCTAAGAAAGTAGAAGCTTATATCAAGCTACAAGTTAAGGCCGGTCAGGCCAATCCAAGTCCACCCGTAGGTCCTGCACTGGGTCAGCACGGCGTGAACATCATGGAATTCTGTAAGGCGTTCAATGCCCAGACCCAGAGCCTCGAGCCAGGTCTGCCAGTGCCGGTTGTGATCTCTGTTTACAGTGATCGCTCCTTCACCTTCATTATGAAATCTCCGCCTGCCGCGGTCCTGCTGCGCAAGGCTGCCAAGATCAAGAGCGGTTCCGGTCGTCCTAATACCGACAAGGTGGGCAAGGTTACCCGTGCTCAGCTGGAAGAGATCGTGGAAATGAAGAAAGCCGACCTGACTGCATCCGACATGGACGCGGCCGTGCGCACCATCGCCGGTTCCGCACGCAGTGCCGGTATCGAAGTGGAGGGTCTCTAAGTGGCTAAATTGAGCAAGCGTCAGCGCGCTATCGCTGAGAAAGTGGAAGCTGGCAAGGCTTATGGCATTGAAGAAGCTGTTGCCCTGCTGAAAGAGCTGTCCAACGTTAAGTTTGCAGAGACTGTAGACGCCTCTGTAAACCTGGGCATCGACCCGCGTAAATCCGACCAGGCTGTTCGTGGTGCGACCACTCTGCCGCACGGTACCGGTAAAGAAGTTCGCGTAGCTGTTTTCACCCAGGGTGCAAATGCTGACGCCGCTAAGGAAGCGGGCGCTGACCTGATCGGTATGGATGAGCTGGCTGCCGATGTTAAAGCCGGCAAGATGGACTTCGACGTAGTAATCGCTTCTCCGGATGCGATGCGCGTAGTTGGCCAGCTGGGTCAAATCCTCGGCCCGCGTGGCCTGATGCCGAACCCGAAGACTGGCACTGTAACTCCAGACGTTGCCACTGCTGTTAAGAATGCCAAAGCTGGTCAGGTGCGTTTCCGCGCTGACAAAGGCGGCATCATCCACGGCGGTATCGGCAAGGTAGCTTTCGATGCAAATGCACTGAAAGAAAACCTGGAAGCCCTGGTTGCCGACCTGAAGAAAGCCAAGCCGGCTTCCGCTAAGGGCGTGTACCTGAAGAAGATCACCTTGAGCACCACTATGGGCCCGGGCTTGGTTATCGACCAGTCTTCTCTGACCATCTAATTATGGCAGTGCAGCCCTCTGGGGCTGTATGCCGAAATGAACTTTGGGGTCCACTTGATGCTTCGGCAGAAATGTGGGCCGTCAAAGACCGTAGGTGCCCGGTGCGTTGAGGTTTAACGTGTCTGGCTTAATCCAAACCTCGGCCAGGTTGGTCGCTAAGAGGTTTGAGCCTACGCAGACGGTGTCGCCCAAACCAGTATTTTTTGCTGGATTTGAGCTTTATGCACCGGAACGGATCGGACGGTTAAGTCCGATTTTTTTCAAATCCAGGAGTGACACTATGGCTATTGGACTCGAAGACAAGAAAGCGATTGTCGCAGATGTCCAGCAAGCTGCTGAGGGTGCTCTGTCTGCGGTAGTTGCGGATTCCCGCGGCGTAACCGTGAATGACATGACTGCCCTGCGCAAAGAGGCTCGCGAGAACGGCGTTTGGTTAAAAGTCGTCCGCAATACTCTGGCGCGTCGCGCTCTGGCAGGAACCGATTACGAATGTCTGACCGACAAATTCGTAGGTCCCAGCATCATTGCATTTTCCAACGAACACCCGGGTGCCGGTGCGCGCATCCTGAGCCAGTTCGCCAAGGGCAATGACAAGCTGGAACTGAAAGGTGCTGCCTTCGAAGGCGCGATCACCGACGTCGCACTGTTGGCAAGCCTGCCGACATACGACGAGGCGATCGCCAAGCTGATGAGCGTGTTGAAAGAAGCATCTGCTGGCAAGCTGGTTCGCACTATTGCGGCCGTTCGCGACCAAAAAGAGCAGGAAGCTGCATAATTTTTTCGCAAGAGCGAATCGCAGCTTCAAAACGAAATACGAGCAGCTACTGCTCAAACCAATTCAGGTAATGACTCATGTCTCTGACTAAAGAAGATATCATCAACGCTGTTGCTGAAATGTCCGTTAAGGACGTTGTTGAGCTGATCGAAGCGATGGAAGAGAAGTTCGGTGTAACTGCTGCTGCAGCAGTTGTAGCCGGTCCGGCTGGCGGCGAAGCAGCTGCTGAAGAGAAAGACTCTTTCGACGTGATCCTGACCTCTGCAGGCGACAAGAAAGTGAACGTGATTAAAGCTGTTCGCGGCATCACTGGCCTGGGCCTGAAAGAAGCCAAGGCATTGGTTGACGGCGCTCCGAGCCCGCTGAAAGAAGGCGCAACCAAAGACGAAGCTGAAGCCGCTAAGAAAGAGCTGGAAGAAGCTGGCGCAACTGTAGAACTGAAGTAATTCAGTTGTTGCGATTCCCGCTAGCAGTCGCGTAAAGCGGCAGGTAGCGGTAAGGCTGGTGGACTTTGTCCGCCGGCCTTTTTGCCGTTTGCGGTACTGAGGTTTTTAGTGGTGCCGGCGGAAGGAAAAACCGTGGCAAACCTCATTTAACCATAGCGCAGCCATGCTGCCTAAAAGCAAGCGGAGAGGTTTCTGATCAGTACAGCCCAAACTGTGTTGCTCAGAGGCTTCTCGCCCGGAGGAACTCCCGAATGGAGTTCCACGAAGTCTTGTCACTGATCAAGCTGGGGAATTTGAATGGCTTACTCATATACTGAGAAAAAACGTATCCGCAAGGATTTTGGCAAACTGCCTAAGGTCATGGATGTGCCCTTCCTGCTTGCGATACAGCTGGATTCATATCGCAATTTTACACAGGCCGACAAGCGCCCAGATGACCGCCTGGATGTTGGCCTGCAGGCGGCGTTTAAATCTGTATTTCCAATTGTCAGCTATTCCGGCAATGCCGCCCTGGAGTACGTGAGCTATACGCTGGGTAAGCCGGCTTTTGATGTAAAAGAGTGCACCCTGCGCGGTGTCACTTACGCGTGCCCACTGCGCGTGCGAGTACGCCTGATTATTTACGATAAAGAGTCTGCGAATAAGTCCATCAAGGACATCAAAGAGCAGGAAGTGTACATGGGCGAAATCCCGCTCATGACCGACAACGGTACTTTTGTAATCAATGGTACTGAGCGGGTAATCGTATCCCAGTTACACCGTTCCCCGGGTGTATTTTTCGATCACGACAAAGGCAAGACTCACTCCTCCGGTAAGCTGTTGTACGCCGCACGAGTTATCCCTTACCGTGGATCCTGGTTGGATTTCGAGTTCGATCCGAAAGATCTGGTATTCGTACGTATCGACCGTCGCCGCAAACTGCCAGCGACGATTCTGTTGCGTGCACTGGGTTATAGTTCCCAGGAAATGCTGGAGATGTTCTTCGAGACCAGCAGGTTTGAGCTGCACGAGGATCACGTCAGCCTGGAACTGATCCCTTCTCGCTTGCGTGGTGACGTTGCCTCCTTTGATATCAAAGATGACCAGGGCAAGGTGATTGTGGAAGAGGGGCGTCGTATCACTCCGCGCCACATTCGCCAGCTGGAAAAGGCCGGTGTTGAGAAACTGGAAGCACCCCTGGAGTACCTGTTTGGCCGCACCTTGGCCCACGATATTGTCGATGAATCCACCGGCGAAATTGCGGTCGAGTGTAATACCGAGATCACTGCAGAAGTGATCGCGCAGTTGCGTGTGCTGAATATCAAGCAGTTCGATACTCTGTACACCAATGACCTGGACCGGGGACCGTTTATCTCCGATACCCTGCGTGCAGAGCCCTCCCGCACTCAGCTGGAAGCGCTGGTGGAGATCTACCGCATGATGCGCCCGGGAGAGCCACCTACCAAGGAATCTGCGGAGTCCCTGTTCGAGAACCTGTTCTTTACCGACGAGCGCTATGACCTGTCTGCGGTTGGCCGCATGAAGTTCAACCGCCGCCTGGGCCGTGAAGATGAAACAGGCCAGGGCACCCTGAGCAAAGAAGATATCGTTGATGTGCTGAAAATGTTGATCGATATCCGCAACGGACAGGGTATGGTGGACGATATTGACCACCTGGGTAACCGTCGCGTGCGTTCCGTAGGTGAGATGGCTGAAAACCAGTTCCGCGTTGGCCTGGTGCGTGTTGAGCGCGCGGTCAAAGAGCGCCTGTCCATGGCAGAGTCTGAAGGCCTGATGCCGCAAGACCTGATCAACGCCAAGCCGGTAGCAGCTGCCGTTAAAGAGTTTTTCGGTTCCTCACAGCTGTCTCAGTTTATGGACCAGAACAACCCGCTGTCGGAAGTTACCCACAAGCGCCGTGTTTCCGCATTGGGCCCGGGCGGCCTGACGCGCGAGCGCGCCGGCTTTGAGGTACGAGACGTACACCCTACGCACTACGGCCGCGTATGTCCTATTGAAACACCGGAAGGACCGAACATCGGTCTGATTAACTCCCTGGCGACTTACGCCCGTGCCAACCACTATGGCTTCCTTGAGAGCGCCTACCGCAAAGTGGTTGATGGCAAGGTTACCGACGAAATCGAGTACCTGTCTGCGATTAACGAGGCCAACTACGTAATTGCCCAGGCGTCTGCTGCTGTTGATGATGAAGGCAATTTCACCGATGACCTGGTGAGCGTGCGTCACCAAAATGAATTCGCCCTGAAAGCGCCGGGTGAAATTCAGTATATGGATGTATCCGCTAAGCAGGTGGTTTCTGTAGCTGCGGCAATGATTCCTTTCCTTGAGCACGATGACGCCAACCGTGCATTGATGGGATCGAACATGCAACGCCAGGCGGTTCCAACCCTGCGTGCTGAAAAGCCGTTGGTGGGTACCGGTATGGAACGCACTGTGGCGCGTGACTCCGGTGTGTGTGTGGTAGCCAAGCGCGGCGGTGTGATTGAGCGTGTAGATTCCAGCCGCGTTGTAGTGCGAGTGGCTGATGCTGAGGTTGAAGCCGGTGATGCAGGTGTGGATATCTACAACCTGACCAAGTACATCCGCTCCAACCAGAATACCTGTATTAACCAACGCCCGATCGTAAGCACCGGTGATCGCGTTGAGCGCGGTGACATTCTTGCCGATGGCCCGTCTGTTGATCTGGGTGAGCTGGCACTGGGCCAGAATATGCGCATCGCATTTATGCCCTGGAATGGCTACAACTTTGAGGACTCCATCCTTATCAGTGAGCGTGTTGTACAGGAAGACCGCTTCACCACCATCCATATTCAGGAGCTGACCTGTATTGCCCGTGATACCAAGTTGGGCAGTGAGGAAATCACCGCGGATATTCCTAACGTGGGTGAGTCTGCGCTGAATAAACTGGATGAATCCGGCATCGTGTATATCGGTGCGGAAGTGGGCCCCGGCGATATTCTGGTGGGCAAGGTAACTCCGAAAGGTGAAGCACAGCTGACTCCGGAAGAGAAGCTGCTGCGCGCAATCTTCGGTGAGAAAGCCTCCGACGTTAAGGACACCTCCCTGCGTGCGCCTAGCGGCACCCGCGGTACCGTGATCGATGTACAGGTGTTTACCCGCGACGGTCTGCAAAAAGACCAGCGTTCCATCGATATCGAGAAAGCCCAGTTGGATGAGGTTCGCAAGGACCTGAACGAAGAATACCGCATTGTTGAAGCCGCTACTTTTGAGCGCTTGCAGAAGGCATTGCAAGGCCAGAAAGCCGCTGGTGGTAAAGGTATCAGCAAAGGTCAGGAACTGACTGCTGAAGTGCTGGGTGCGCTGCCACGCGAAGACTGGTTCAAGCTGCGTATGGAAGAAGAAGGCTTGAATGATCAGCTGGAAAAGGCGGAAGCTCAGTTGAAAGAGCGCCGTAAGCTGCTGGACGAAGCCTTCGAAGACAAGAAGAAGAAACTGGAGTCCGGCGATGACCTGGCTCCAGGCGTATTGAAAATCGTTAAGGTCTACCTGGCGATCAAGCGCCGCATCCAGCCGGGCGACAAGATGGCCGGTCGCCATGGTAACAAGGGTGTGATCTCCGTAATCAAGCCCGTTGAGGATATGCCGTACGACCAAAACGGTGAGCCGGTAGACATCGTTCTGAATCCACTGGGGGTTCCCTCGCGGATGAACGTCGGGCAGGTTCTGGAAATGCACTTGGGCATGGCGGCTAAAGGCCTCGGCGTTAAAGTCGACAAGATGATTAAGGAGCAGCAGGAAATTGCCAAGGTACGCGGTTTCCTGGAAGAGGTTTACAACTCCACCGGTGGTCGCCGTGAGGAGCTGGAAACCCTGTCCGATGAGGAAGTCATGGGAATGGCGCACAACCTGCGTCGCGGTGTGCCTATGGCAACTCCCGTATTCGACGGTGCCGATGAGAGCGAAATCAAGCAATTGCTCCGCCTTGCGGATATCCCAGATTCCGGACAGATTACTCTGCACGACGGCCGTACAGGCGATGCCTTTGAACGTCCTGTGACTGTGGGCTACATGTACATGCTCAAGCTGAACCACCTGGTGGACGACAAGATGCACGCGCGTTCCACTGGTTCCTACAGCCTGGTTACCCAGCAGCCACTCGGCGGTAAGGCCCAGTTCGGTGGTCAGCGTTTCGGGGAGATGGAGGTCTGGGCACTGGAAGCTTACGGTGCGGCTTACACCCTGCAGGAAATGCTCACAGTTAAATCCGATGACGTGGAAGGTCGTACCAAGATGTACAAAAACATCGTGGACTCTGACCACCGTATGGAGCCCGGCATGCCGGAATCCTTCAACGTGCTGGTTAAGGAAATCCGTTCTCTCGGTATGAACTTCGAGCTCGAGCACGAGTAAGACCGATTTGTGCAGCAGCCTGTTAGCAGGCGAATTGAGACAAGTGCCGGCGTCCCTGAATGCAGTAGGGCACCGGCCCATCCGGCACAGCTTGTCTGCCGGGTTGACTATCCCCTAGTGGAGGAAAGGCCTTGAAAGATTTATTAAATCTGGTGAAGTCCCAGGAGCACCTGGAAGAGTTTGATGCGATCCGCATCGGTCTGGCCTCGCCGGACATGATTCGCTCCTGGTCCTACGGCGAAGTGAAGAAGCCGGAGACCATTAACTATCGTACCTTCAAGCCAGAGCGCGAAGGTTTGTTCTGTGCCAAGATCTTTGGTCCAGTGAAGGATTACGAGTGCTTGTGCGGTAAGTACAAGCGCATGAAGCATCGCGGCATTATCTGTGAGAAGTGTGGCGTTGAAGTTACCAAGGCCAAAGTGCGCCGTGAGCGTATGGGCCACATTGAGCTGGCTAGCCCGGTTGCGCATATCTGGTTCCTGAAATCCCTGCCGTCCCGTATCGGCCTGCTGCTGGATATGACCCTGCGTGATATCGAGCGTGTGCTGTATTTTGAATCCTACGTGGTAACCGAGCCCGGCATGACCACCCTGGAACGCGGCCAGCTGCTAAATGACGAGCAGTACTTCGAGGCGATGGAAGAATTCGCCGATGAATTCGAAGCAAAGATGGGTGCCGAAGCGATCCAGGAGTTGATGAGTGACATCGAATTGCCTGCTGAGATTCAGCGTCTGCGTGAAGAGATCCCGGCTACCAACTCCGAGACCAAGATCAAGAAACTGTCCAAGCGCCTGAAGCTGCTGGAAGCTTTCTACAAGTCCGGCAATAACCCCGAGTGGATGGTAATGCAGGCACTGCCTGTTCTGCCGCCGGATCTGCGCCCACTGGTACCGTTGGATGGTGGCCGCTTTGCGACCTCCGATCTGAACGACCTCTACCGCCGTGTGATTAACCGTAACAACCGCCTGAAGCGCCTGCTCGAGTTGAATGCGCCAGATATTATCGTGCGCAACGAAAAGCGTATGCTGCAGGAATCTGTGGATGCGCTGTTGGATAATGGTCGTCGCGGCCGTGCCATCACAGGCTCTAACAAGCGCCCGCTGAAGTCCCTGGCGGACATGATTAAAGGTAAGCAAGGTCGTTTCCGTCAGAACCTGCTGGGTAAGCGTGTTGACTATTCCGGTCGTTCCGTAATTGTGGTCGGTCCGACCCTGCGCCTGCATCAGTGTGGCCTGCCCAAGAAAATGGCGTTGGAGCTGTTCAAACCGTTTATTTTCGGCAAGCTCGAAGCCCGAGGCCTGGCCACCACCATCAAAGCTGCCAAGAAAATGGTAGAGCGCGAGGAAGCGGTCGTTTGGGATATTCTCGACGAAGTTATCCGCGAGCACCCGGTACTGCTTAACCGTGCCCCGACTCTTCACCGTCTGGGTATCCAGGCGTTTGAGCCGGTACTGATTGAAGGTAAAGCAATCCAGCTGCACCCGCTGGTTTGTGCCGCCTATAACGCCGACTTCGACGGCGACCAGATGGCAGTACACGTACCGCTGACTATTGAAGCGCAGCTGGAATCCCGCGCGCTGATGATGTCCACCAACAATATCCTGTCGCCCGCAAACGGTGAACCGATCATCGTACCTTCCCAGGACGTGGTGCTGGGTCTGTATTGGATGACCCGTGAGCGTGTAAATGATAGAGGCGAGGGCATGTTCTTCTCCGATATCAAGGAAGTGAGCCGCGCCTTCTACGCCAAGCAGGTTGGCTTGCAGGCGAAAGTCAAGGTGCGCATCCGCGAGAAGATTCTTGGTGAGGATGGGGAGAAGCACGAGAGTATCTCTGTACAGGACACCACTGTCGGCCGTGCGCTGCTTTGGAACATCGTACCGGAAGGCCTACCGTTCGAGCTGGTTAACCAGCCGATGAAAAAGAAATCCATTTCTCGTGTGCTTAACGAGTGCTACCGCAAGGTGGGCCTGAAGGCGACAGTTATTTTCGCTGACCAGCTGATGTACACCGGTTTCGATTTCTCTACAAAGTCCGGTTCCTCCATTGGTGTGAATGACTTTGAAATCCCAGCTGCTAAGGCCGACCTGATCGGCGCTGCTGAAGCTGAAGTAAAAGAGATTGAAAGCCAGTTTGCTTCTGGTCTGGTAACCCAGGGTGAGAAGTACAACAAGGTTATCGATGTTTGGTCCCGTACCAACGATAAGGTAACCCAGGCAATGATGGCGGGGATCAAGAAAGAGAAGGTGATCGATCGCGAGGGTAAAGAAGCCGAGCAGGATTCCTTCAACTCTGTATACATGTACGCCGACTCAGGCGCACGGGGTTCTGAGGCGCAGATTCGCCAGCTCGCTGGTATGCGTGGTCTGATGGCTCGTCCAGATGGTTCCATTATTGAGAACGCCATTACCGCGAACTTCCGTGAAGGTCTGACTGTACAGCAGTACTTCATCTCGACCCACGGTGCTCGTAAAGGTCTGGCGGATACCGCACTGAAAACCGCTAACTCCGGTTACCTGACTCGCCGCCTGGTGGATGTTGCTCAAGACGTGGTAATCACTGAAGTGGATTGTGGCACCGATGATGGTCTGACAATGGCGCCGGTAATTGAGGGTGGTGACGTAATCGAGTCTCTCGGTGACCGTATCCTCGGCCGTGTTGTAGCCCGCGATGTCCTCAAGCCTGGTAGCGATGAAATTGCCGTTCCCGCTGGCACTATGATCGACGAGAAGTGGGTAGAGCGCATCGAAGCCATGGGTATCGATGAGGTTCTGGTTCGCTCCCCGATCAGCTGTACCACCGCCCACGGTATTTGTGCCCAGTGTTACGGTCGTGACCTGGCCCGTGGCCACCGCGCCAACCCAGGTGAGTCTGTGGGTGTTGTTGCCGCACAGTCTATCGGTGAGCCGGGCACTCAGCTGACCATGCGTACCTTCCACATTGGTGGTGCTGCGAGCCGTGCTTCTGCAGCGGACAGTATTCAGGTGAAGCTGGGCGGTACCGTACGCCTGCACAATGTGAAGACAGTGAAAACCGAAGCCGGCACTCTGGTAGCGGTTTCCCGCTCCGGTGAGTTGGCTATTGCTGATGGTGCTGGCCGCGAGCGTGAGCGCTATAAGCTGCCTTACGGCGCTGTGATCAGCGTTTACGAAGGTGCTGAGGTAGACGGTGGCCAGATTGTGGCCAAGTGGGATCCGCACACCCACCCGATCATCACCGAGGTTGCCGGTTGGGTGAAGCTGTCCGGTATGGAAGACGGTCTCTCTATTCGCAAGCAGACTGATGATATTACCGGTCTGTCCTCTATTGAGGTAATCGATCCGGCCGAGCGTCCGGCAGCGGGTAAAGACCTGCGTCCTGCAGTAACCCTGGTTGATGAAAATGGCGAAGAGCTGACTCTGGCTAACAGTAATGCGCCGGCGCACTACGCATTGCCGCCGCGCGCCATCCTCAGTCTGGCTGAAGGCAAACAGGTGAACGTGGGTGACGTTATCGCGCGTATTCCGCAGGAATCCGGTGGTACCAAGGATATCACCGGTGGTCTGCCGCGCGTTGCCGACCTGTTCGAGGCCCGTAAGCCGAAAGAGCCGTCTATCCTGGCGGAAATCTCCGGTACTGTTTCCTTCGGTAAAGAGACCAAGGGCAAGGTTCGTCTGCAGATTACTCCGCGCGACGGCAAGCCTCTGGCCAACGGTAAGGATCACTACGAGGTTCTGATTCCGAAGCACCGTCAGCTGACTGTGTTCGAGGGTGAAACCGTAGAAAAGGGTGAGGTTATCTCCGATGGCCCGTCAAACCCGCATGACATCCTGCGCCTGAAAGGTGTGGAAGAGCTGGCACGCTACATCACCAATGAGATCCAGGAAGTTTACCGTCTCCAGGGTGTAGGCATTAACGATAAGCACATCGAAACGATTGTGCGTCAGATGTTGCGTAAAGTGGAGATCACCGAGATGGGTGACTCCGGCTTTATTAAGGGCGATCAGGTTGAATACCAACGCGTGATAGAAGAGAACGAACAGCTGCGTGCCGAAAACAAGCAGCCTGCGCAATTCGAGCGTCTGTTGCTGGGTATCACTAAAGCCTCTTTGGCCACCGAGTCCTTCCTGTCGGCGGCTTCGTTCCAGGAGACTACTCGCGTTCTAACTGAAGCGGCGGTAACCGGCAAGGAAGACAGCCTGCGCGGTCTGAAAGAGAACGTAGTAGTGGGTCGCCTGATTCCGGCAGGTACTGGTCTGGCCTACCACAGCGAGCGCAAGCGCAAGCGCAGCCTGCAGTTGGAAGAGAGCTTCAGTGAAGGTCCTTCCGCAGCAGAGGTGGAAGCGGCCTTGACCGAGGCCTTGAAGTCCTCTGGCGAATAAGGTGTATTCCCACTCTGCCTTGCCGGCGGAGTGGGGTATATCCAGGCATTTCGGTGCCGAGTGAGATTGGCGACTGTCTGTGATGTAAGCACTTACTTCCGTCGCCGATTGACTAGGCGGGTTGTCGCTTATAGAATGCGGCCCCCGCTGATGTGGGGTGTTTCGTCCGGCCTTCGAGTCGGCGCTACACACAGACGACAGGCCCTCACTGTAAGAGGTGGGGGCATTTTATTTTTGGAGTGATTTTTAATGGCAACGATCAACCAGTTGGTTCGTAAGCCGAGAAAACGCAAAGTCGAAAAAAGCGACGTTCCCGCTCTGCAGGCCAGCCCGCAGCGTCGTGGAGTTTGCACTCGCGTGTACACCACTACACCGAAGAAGCCGAACTCCGCACTGCGCAAAGTTTGCCGTGTGCGTCTCACCAACGGTTTCGAAGTAACTTCGTACATCGGTGGTGAAGGCCACAACCTGCAGGAGCACAGCGTGGTACTGATTCGCGGCGGTCGTGTAAAAGACCTGCCGGGTGTGCGTTACCACACTGTACGCGGTGCACTTGACTGTGCCGGCGTAAACGACCGCAAGCAGGGCCGTTCTAAGTACGGCGCCAAGCGTCCTAAAGGTTAATCTCCTTTAACGATTTGCGTTTCGGTTTCCAACCGGAGTAAGGCTGAGCTCGCCGGATTGTAAGGTTTTACGGCGGCGTCTCAGAATAACCCTGAAGAGAGGCAATACCCATGCCGAGAAGACGAGTAGTCGCCAAGCGCGAAGTACTACCCGATCCCAAGTTCGGGAACGTCACCCTGGCCAAGTTCATGAACCATGTCATGATCAGCGGCAAGAAGTCAGTAGCAGAGCGTATCGTATACGGTGCCCTGGAGACTGTTTCTGAAAAAATGAACAAAGACCCTATCGAAGTATTTGAGGAGTCTTTGGAAAACATCGCGCCTATGGTGGAAGTTAAATCCCGCCGTGTTGGTGGTGCGACCTATCAGGTGCCTGTAGAAGTGCGCCCCTCGCGCCGTATGGCTCTGGCAATGCGTTGGTTGGTGGAGTTCTCCCGCAAGCGCGGCGAGAAGTCCATGGCTCAGCGCCTGGCCAATGAAATGATCGATGCAGCTCAGAACAAGGGCGGTGCGGTCAAGAAGCGTGAAGATGTACACCGCATGGCGGAAGCCAACAAGGCGTTCTCTCACTACCGCTTCTAAGTCTGATGATTACCAACATCGGAAATTAATACCGAAAGGCAGCACGGAAATTTCCAGGCTGCCTTTTGCCGTTATATCGAGGATACAACTGTGGCACGTAAAACGCCTATCGCACGTTACCGCAACATCGGTATCTGTGCCCACGTAGACGCCGGTAAAACCACCACTACTGAGCGCGTACTTTTCTACACTGGTCTGTCCCACAAAATTGGTGAGGTGCACGAAGGCGCCGCAACCATGGACTGGATGGAGCAGGAGCAGGAGCGTGGTATTACCATCACTTCCGCTGCAACCACCTGTTTCTGGGCCGGCATGCAGCAGCAGTTCGACCAGCACCGCGTAAACATCATCGACACCCCGGGACACGTTGACTTCACCATTGAAGTAGAGCGCTCCCTGCGCGTACTCGACGGCGCGGTTGTTGTTCTGTGTGGTTCCTCTGGTGTTCAGCCTCAAACTGAAACCGTTTGGCGCCAGGCGAACAAATACGAAGTACCGCGCATGGTATTCGTCAACAAGATGGACCGCGCCGGTGCGAACTTCCGCAACGTTGTGAGCCAGCTGAAAGACCGTCTGAACGCAAACGCTGTACCGCTGCAAATGACCATCGGTGCTGAGGACGAGTTCAAGGGTGTTGTTGACCTGGTGAAGATGAAAGCCATCATCTGGAACGAAGCAGACCAGGGCATGACCTTTGAATACGCTGACATCCCCGCTGAGCTCCAGGACGAGTGCGACGAAATGCGCGAGTACCTGGTAGAAGCGGCGGCTGAAGCCAGCGAAGAGCTGATGGAGAAATACCTGGAAGAGGGTGAGCTGACCGAAGACGAGATCAAGGCAGCTATCCGCCAGCGTACTCTGGCCAACGAAATCGTTCCGGTTCTGGGCGGCTCCGCCTTCAAGAACAAGGGCGTACAAGCTGTACTGGACGCAGTTATCGAATACCTGCCGGCGCCGACTGAAGTTAAGGCGATCGAAGGTACTCTGGAAGACGGCGAAACCGTTGAGACCCGCGAAGCGGATGACGAGGCTCCGTTCGCCGCTCTGGCGTTCAAAATTGCTACCGACCCCTTCGTTGGCACCCTGACTTTCTTCCGTGTCTACTCCGGTAAGCTGGAGAGCGGTACTGCGGTATACAACTCCGTAAAAATGAAGAAAGAGCGCGTTGGCCGTATGGTGCAGATGCACTCCAACGACCGTCAGGAAATTAAAGAAGTATTGGCTGGCGACATCGCAGCTGCGATCGGTCTGAAGGATGTAACCACTGGTGACACCCTGTGTGCCGAGAGCAACAAGATTGTTCTGGAGCGTATGGAGTTCCCAGAGCCGGTAATTTCTGTTGCGGTTGAGCCCAAGTCCAAGCCGGACCAGGAAAAAATGGGTATTGCCCTCGGCAAGCTGGCCCAGGAAGACCCGTCTTTCCGTGTGAAGACCGACGAGGAAACCGGTCAGACCATCATCTCTGGTATGGGTGAGCTGCACCTGGACATCATCGTCGACCGTATGCGTCGCGAGTTCAACGTTGAAGCGAACATCGGTAAGCCTCAGGTTGCCTACCGTGAAGCGATCCGTAACACCTCTGAGATCGAAGGCAAGTTCGTTCGTCAGTCCGGTGGTCGCGGTCAGTTCGGTCACGTATGGGTGAAATTTGAGCCCGCTGAAGACGAGTCCCAGGAAGGTCTGGAATTTGTTAACGAAATCGTGGGTGGTGTTGTACCTAAGGAATACATCCCGGCGGTATCAAAAGGTATCGAAGAGCAGATGCAAAACGGTGTTCTGGCTGGCTACCCGCTGCTGGGCCTGAAGGCAACTCTGTACGACGGTTCCTACCACGATGTGGACTCCAGTGAAATGGCGTTTAAAATCGCCGGCTCCATGGCGACCAAGAAGCTGTCCTCTGTGGGCGGTGCAGTACTGCTTGAGCCGATGATGAAGGTGGAAGTGGTAACTCCGGAAGAGAACATGGGTGACGTGGTTGGTGACCTCAACCGTCGTCGTGGCCTCATTCAGGGTATGGAAGACAACCCCGCTGGTAAGGTTGTAAACGCGGAAGTACCTCTGGCAGAGATGTTCGGTTACGCAACCGACCTGCGTTCTGCTACTCAGGGCCGTGCTACCTACACCATGGAGTTCCTGAAGTACGCCGAAGCGCCGAAAAATGTTGCCGATGAGATCATCGCAAAGAACAAGGCCTAATTAACTTCTGCTCAAAAGGGCCTCAGTGAATGGCTGAGGCTTCTTTGGCAAACTTTTAGCTAGAGGACATCTAAGATGGCAAAAGAAAAGTTTGAACGTTCCAAGCCCCACGTGAACGTGGGCACCATCGGTCACGTTGACCACGGTAAAACCACCCTGACCGCTGCTCT
>NZ_AQYJ01000012.1 GCF_000380565.1 Microbulbifer variabilis ATCC 700307 | reverse complement strand
TTGGGCTTCCCTGATACCAGTAACGCTCGCCAGGGTAGCGCGGGCCACTGAGCGCGCCTGGTCATCCAGCTGTTGTGCAGTGCGACCACTGGCACCGCCAGTAGCTTTTAGCAGACCTTCTATCTTGAGCTGCTGCCGCTCCATCTCCTCACCGGCGCGAATGCTCTGATAAAACACCGCAGTAACACCGGCGATCCCAGCACCAAACAGTGCCCAGCTAGCCGCGCCATTAGTCAACAGACCATTAAGGGCACCTACTCGACCAGATACACCACCCAAGGGACCATCAATAGCTGCAACCCCTTGAGCAGCACCACGCATTGAGCGGCCAAACATAGTGCCCGCCGAACTGGTAGACTTTATCTCGCGGGTAAGCTGTTTATTGCGTGCGGCGGCCTGGGCCATCTCCCGCTTATATTGAGTGGAGCGCAGCTCCAGGTTTGCCACCATGGTGGCCATGGAAGTTTGTTTTGCCATTGCTCAGCTCATGGAGTTCCAGATTGCGATTTGTTGCTGCACGGTTTTTGGCTTGTGCGGCTGAGGTAGGAAGTTAGAGACTTTGCCCCCCAGTGTGCCGGCGGCAATGTGGGCGAGTTGCCACTGTTGGACTTCGGTATTCAGGGGACGCTCTGAGTGATATTCATACCAGTGGTCGAACTCGGTAGAACTCATGGAGCGCAACATATTGAAATAATCGGGACGGTTAAAATCCCGCGCGAGCTGCCGGGCGAAATAGAAACCCGGCACTAGCCTTTTTTTTCGTTGTCCTCGCTTTCTGTTTCGCTGCTCTCTCCCTCAGTGGATGCTTCTACATAGAGACCAGATAGTTTGGCTGCAGGCACATAAAGCACATCAATCAACTTTGGGGTAACGCTGCGGATCAATCCCTGATGAATCTGCTCCAGTGAGTCCTGACAGTCTGGTTTCATCCAGATGGCATAGGCAACCAGCAACAACTTCTTGCTCACCTCTCCCAACCGGAAAGCCCAAAGCTGGCCAAAATTTTCCAGCTCAGTTTCAGGCAACTCTTCATCCTGCGGCAGCGGAATATCTTCGGTAGTCTTCTGCAGATATTCACAGCGGTGGTAGGCGCTCAGTTCAAACAACTCCACTTTCTGCTGGCCAAATAAAACAGTTTCGGATTCTAAAATAGGTGTAGGAACTAAATTCATGGTTAGCTACCTGCAGTTACCGAGGGCTTACCTGAGATTTTGAATTTAACCGTGCGAGTAATCTTGTCATCCTTGGGTACCGCCTTACCCCAGCCGGTAATGTGGGCAATTAATTCCACCGTAGTACCTTCGGGATACTCGATTTTGTAATGTTTATTGGTATCTGAATCGTAATCAGCACGCAGGGCCTGCTGGCCGCTATCGCTCTCTTTCCAGATCAAGGTAATGGAAACCTCCCCGGCATCACGTAATCCTGACGGATCGTAATCCATATATCCGCTGGTGCCATCAATCGGCGTCATCTCAACAGAACCGCGCGACTCCTCACCGGGATCGATATCCAGCATGCCCGCTACTGGCGTATAGGAGCTGCCATCATCGCTGCGGGAAAATTTTGTTTTATAACCTTGTGCCATAGCTAATACCTTTTTGAGTTATTGAGTTAAAGGGCTGAGGGTTCGGTGGAATACTGGGCCGTATAGGTCAATCGAACCTCGCCCAGTGGGTGATCCTGGTCCAGCGCAAACTGGGTTTGGCTGAGTAGGAATAAGTCACAGGTGTTGCCCAGAGTTGCATCCTGCAATGTGCTCTCAATATCTGCAGCCGCTTGATCCAATGCGGCATATATATCACCATCGCTCTTTACTACCGCAGCAATAGTCAGATCCAGCTGCCGACTGGTGCCGCTATGCATTTCGTGATCAGTGTTTTCGGTTGCAAAGCCCACCACAATGGCCGGTAGCTTTTTTGAATCTATTTCTTCTGTGGTGCCAGGGGGTGGGAATGAATAGCCGCTTAGGTTCTGTAGTTCATTCTGTACGGCATCACGTATGATCATGCGTTGGGTCATTGGGAACCTCTCCGGGAATTTTGGGCATAAAAAAACCCGCTGGTGCGGGTTTGGATTTCAATAAATTTGCTAATTACTCACTTTAATTGGTAATTTCTATAGCCCATAACCATAAGCAATGGTATGTAACTTACAATATTTAGAGGTAGAGCCTGGCCATTGATTGCCATCCTCTGTATACCCCCAAACTTTTACATTTGTCTTTGCATGGTATGCAGCTAATATCATACTCATAGTAGTAGCTTGCCCCGGTGAATCACTCTTTAACCAATACCCTTTACAAATGGAAGTTGGATTCTCCAAAGTAAAAACCACTTCACCATCTGCTGGATAGGAGTGGACGATTTTAATTATAGAAGTCGGGCTCATTTCGCTTTCTACAGCATGCGCGGAAAAAGTAAGCATCCCCAGCAATAAAATTAGTACCTTTCTCATTTACAATTCCACAGTAGTTAACAGTAAATTTAAACGCAGCTGCTCTTTACCTCAGCTTTTCGCGGTTTTATATCATTTTGGGAGTACTTTAAAAATCAATGAATTACTGATTTTTACCGAAAAATAGGAGAAGCCTCTTTTGGTTTTTGATGCCAACAGCATCTATTTGTACATTTTTCATCCAGCCTGCATATCCCAATAATCGGATGTAGTGCAAAGTTCTAACCTGTATTTTATTCGTAGTATTTTGCCCTCAAATTTTACCCTAGCCACTAATATTCCAAAACTGCTGATCTGGCGGATTGAAAAGGGCAGCCATTGAACACCCAAAGGAGAATGAAAAATGGGTGAGCGCTATTTCCTTGCGGTATTGTATTCACGCTCATGGCCGCCGTGAAACTTAAACTACTTTGAGGAAGCAACCTCCTGGCAACTTATCGCGGAGCTGTTCCGCGTACCGGGCAACTTCTTCCAGTACTGCTTTATGCCACTTGAGTTGCTGCACGGGAGCGCCGCCAGAGTGATTCTTGCCGGTATCGCAATAACGACCAAACTCTTCACCCTTTGAGGTTAGCTCCCAGCGCTTCTTGCGTGGCTTATATTCCACATGTTTCTGGAGTCCCATTCGTTGTAGGATGGCGTTGAACTCTCGGGCACTCATTTCGTACGCTTTACCCAACTCCGATGGCGTGTAGAGAGGTTCGTTATTCTCAGCCTCCAGGTGGGTTACCCCCATCAGCTTCATTGGGCTGATGCCGGTGGTTTCTTCCACTACCCGATTGGCCAGTAAGATTGCCTGATTACCCTTCATGCCCATTCGCTTGGCTAAACCGTGGGCTGCTCCAAATGAGCGATTGGCCACTATCAGCAGCTTGTCACCTGACAACTCTTCTTTGGGCTCGCTGTATTGACCCGTCTTTCGGATGCTGGGCAGGACTTCATGAGTTACCCAGCGCTTAAATGCTTTGGCTTCAGACTTCTGGCTTGTCAGAATCACAGAGTACAACCCAGACTCGTTAATGACTGTTGTACCGCGCCCCCCTGTAGGAGATCCCAAACCGACGATCTGTCGGTTTGACTTTTCGTCGTCATCAAGCTTTCTAGTCATTGCTTGAGCATCAGAGTAACCAAGCACATCGGCCACATCCTTAGCCACAAACCACGGCTCGCCATTCTGCTCAACAACACGCACTTGATGACTTTTGAAATCAAATGGAATCACGTTACTCATAATCACTCTCCTGTGGTTAATGTTCAGTACTCTGCCTTGAAGCCACGCGTTTGGCGGCGTAGGTCAATCCAACCAGGACCGCGCCCTCTTCGCCACAGAGGGCATTGAGTGCGGCGGTTTTTATTGGGGAATCGGGCCATTCGAGAATGCGTTGGCGAGCCAGATTTAAATACTGCAATTCGCGCAACTGCTGGACATGAGCCGGCTGTAGCGCTGGTTGGGAGTGATTAACAGTGGAGATTGCGTGGGCACTGGCCATGGCGGCCTCCTATGACTATGTTTTAGAGGTGCCGCTTTGCTGAGGCGGCGGGACTCACTAAGGCTCATAGTCAAGCCTGGGCGCTATTTCCCCAAAGGGGTGTTGTATTCACGCCTATCTCATCCCGCCATTACAGGCATTTCACGCACGGATTTCGGGCGCAAAAAAACCGCTGCTAACGGGTGCGGGGGCCGGACTATGAGTTTTAGGCCTCCAACACTACACGCCAAGCACGGTTTAAACAATACCTTGTCGCCAATCTCCAGTTAATCACTCCAAATATATGGTTTTCTATACAGCCCCTTTCCGCAGGCAATAAAAAACCCCACCAGCGCTAACTGGTAGGGTTTTTTATTACAGCTCAGGGATGAGTAGCGGTTAACGCCCCAAGCTGCGGAACGAAGCGTCCGACAGCCTTGACTTGTTAGGCTGGCTGGACATCTTTATGCCTGTAGGAACAAACGTTCTCTGTAATAAAGTCTTCATTCTTCATCGCTTCATTCAGCATTCTTAGTAATGAAAACTGCAACTGGTGTCTAAGTGTATTGTTGCAAGGGCATTCGTCTTGGTGGTCGACTCGCTCCCAGATATTATGATTTTCTTTGTAAATCCAACCAACATTGGTGCCGACACCATCAACAATATTACTTGGATGAGAGACGACTAACCCAGACACCGAAATACATCCTTCTTCATTAACCGATACATGTATTCCCTTTTCATAAATGTATTCCTCTTGCGCCTCCACTATTTTTACCAAGCCATCAATCTCAACAACAAAGTCACCATGCCTTTTCAGTGCCTCACTAACAAGAATCATATCAAAAGGTTCATCGGTGTTAGCGTAATATGAGATTTGTGGAAGCTTGTAAAAGACTAGATTATTAAATGGATTATCCGAATCATTTCTATTATCAGAAACCCAGAAATTCTCATATAGAGTTACATGTGGAGGGAGATGCTTTATAAAGTTGTCTTCATAATCCGGAATTTCCAAGCCTCTTCGAAATGTAGTTATTGGGCTATCGATATTCACTTTTTCCCAAGGCAAACTTAAAAGTGTTTTTAAAACAAAGTCTTCTTTGCTTGATGGGAAAATATCTGAGACGTCGTTTATTAGATTTTTCTTACAATAGTCCTTTAATACACTGCTCGGAACTTCGATATGTGAAGTAATAACTTGGGGAGGCAGCCTGTCGTTCAAGTTCCCCACTAGGCATGCTTCCTGAGCGTGAAATCTAAGTCTACCTTCATCACCTTGCATTGAAGTGAGGTCATGAATCTTTATATCAAGGGTCTCCAATGCTAAGCAATCTATAATGTAGATATGACCGCTTCCTTCAGCCTGACTGTATTTTGCATCTTTGTGAACCAGCCATACAGGGTTCTCATTTATATCTTCGCTCATATGGATAGACTTAGACTCTTCATATGCGTTTGATGCAAACCAACACGCTATAGAAGAAGACTTAGTTAAATCCACATAAAATGATCTCCAACCGTAGTGTTGCAGTATTGCTTGAGACAACTCTATATCTATATCAAAGTAGTCGACACCAAAGAACCCACGAATCATAGCTTTAGCGTAATGCGTCCACTTGAACATAACATCAGGAATACAACCATGCCTGCTGAAAGATGTAGGAATGCTCGTGCGCCCGTTAGAATCTACATAGTGCTTTACTTGTCCACGAAATAAATACCCGCTCTTATATTTTGACAAATGAGCCTCTAGCTCATCTACACCTTTAATAAAAGTAGTCATAGAACTCAATCTCGACGGCCTAACTCCTCAAACACTGGCATGGTGAAGTTGGTCACTTTTTGGGTACAAAAAAGTGACCAACTTCACCATGTCCGAGTGCTTTGACTTGTTACAAGTTGTGTGGCACCAACTTCAAGGGTTGGCTAATTAGTGAGTCGGTTTCAAATACTTGAGCAATATCGGCTAGGCTGCCAATTTTAAGCGGATAAGCACCATTAGATTTACTTTGCTTAAAAGCAATTCTCCACTCATGTTGCCACGCATAATCATCAAATTTATCGAAGGTATCCATCTGCCCGTGATGCTGCTCGCGATCTAGATAGCTAATCTGCTTGGCTACGATACCATCTTCACGTGGTGTGTAGATATTTTCGTCGCTAGAAACTGCTGCCTTTAACCTTCGCTCAAACTCGACAATGTTCGAACCACCTATAAGGACTGCGCGATTACCGAAGCTACTAAATTTTTCAGATAGAAGAAGACCATTTTCTCCGGCATCCAGAATTTTGCCGTCACTTACTTTAGTCATACTATAGATATTCGTATCACCTTCATGGTCATACCGGAGATCTACCTTACCTACAGCCCCTTCAATTACATGCTCTCCTAAGGTAATTGTAACCTCATCAGATTTATATGAGGCTGCCAGCCCTTCATGTACATCTCCTCGGAGTGCTACATCAACATCCTCATAGTTCTTGAAGTAGTCGATATTATTCATGTAGAGAAGCCCTTCATTTAAAAATGAATCAACATGCTGCTCATCCATGAATTTTATGAGAACTCTAAAAATTTTATTTGGATCTTCCACTTCTAACATAGCCCCCTAAGACTTGTAACGTCCGGCGCACAGGCGAAGTACGCAGTACTGAGTCCAGGCCGAAGGCCGATTGTGCCGCCGCTGGTTATATTTCATTACGCGATTGGCTCCAAATCAGAGGGAAAAGAACGAAACTCCTCCCATTGAGATTCACTCATTTCACCTTTGAAATCACGGGAATTCCACGCTCGATTTAAGTGCGCATATATATGGGCTATATCTATAGAATAGCCCTCGATATCGACGCTCCCCTTAGATCCCATTTCTTTAATGAGATCACCTAGATGCTCATGTGCACCTTCTAGCTCACTCATTAATTGACTCCATTCAACTGGATTTTCCTTGCTATCTATCATGATTTCTCTGAAATATAACGCTGCAATGTGGGGAAACCGAAGCAACGCGTAGGTTTTCCCACACGATTGCTTTGTTATGAGTTTTTATTCAGCTCATCGAGTATTTCTCTATCACCTGGAAGCATTTGATATTGACGCCTGTGTTCCATGGCAACCTCTCGGATATCCCCAATATATTCTAAAAACTCTTCCATTTGTTCATCATCAAGATACGCACGACTAGAGAGCTTGCTATCAATTTCATTGAGCTTAAAACTTTGCTCAATTGACTCTCGAACCAATTGACTGCGAACATCATCTTGCAATCGACTGACGGAAGAATATATGCCCCTCACAAATAACAGCAATAATAAAAGCAAAATACATATAATAATCAATAATCCTTCAATCATTACTCACCACTTCATACTCATAACGCTAGCGTCATTTGCCGACGCGAAGCGGTGGTCAAATGCACGCCTTTGTTATGCCTAGTTGTCTGAGTACGCATCGATTGGAACAACCGTCATAACTCTATCGAATTTTATAGGTTCTAGCATATCTTCATTTTTAGTATTGATGAACAAGATATAGGTGTTTGTACTAGGGCCGCTCGTGTAAGGATAAAGTACAGCTCCCGCAGGCAATTGTCCCAAATCGTTACTGGACTGTAGCTTGAGAGGCCCTTTTAGCTTAAACGCCACAGGCTCCAACAGCCTGTATCTTTCGAAATAGATACCTCCGATAAAGAGAGCAGCAGCAACGAATAGACCAAGAACTACCTTATACAGAACCTTTCTCCCTTATCAATAAAGAGGCATAACATTTATATAGTGGTCATCATGACTACTATCCCCTTGACCACTATTTCTGATGCAAATTTACGCCAACATGCCGTCTTCTTCTACTAAATCAATAGATTGCGATCACTTAGCACTATCGACCCAACTAGAAAAACGGTCATCGTGACCACTATCCCCAATTTTCACAGATCTCTCAACCCATTGATTTTACTGGTTTTATCCGTCAAATTGAGCAACCCAAAAAAATAACAGTCACAGTGATCATAAATCCCCTGCTGATCTGTCGGTTTAGGCTAAGCATCCACCAAAACCCGCCAAACAACCCCATCATCCGCCAACCGCTTTCGCACCGCATACTCCACACCACCGAGCTTTATCACCGCCTCTGAGTTGTAAGCGCCAACCTCACTCACCAGCAGACTCAATTCAACACGCGGCACCCGAACACGTTCTTCATCATCGAACTCGTCAACCTCCTGATCTTTTATCACACGGCAATCAATAGGCTCTCCGCCGCTACCATCATCAAAGGTAGCGGCTTTCCCCATTTACGAAACGCGCGCTCCGCGGCTCTTTGGTCCAGATCCATGGATCACCTAGGCCTTCACAGTGCCCGGAACACCGGTAAACTTGACCGCTAAGCTAGTAATGCTATTACCGGCTGCCTCTGCGGCAAAGGCGGTGGGGCCAGTGATATCGCCGGTTGCGGCTGTTGCGGCGCTGTTATTAAAGGCTGCTACGGATACATCCCAGGTGAGGGTTTCCCCCTGACTGATCTCTGCGGCGGATACCTTGGGCACGGTGAATACGCCTTCAATAGCGATCACACCAGATGCGCCCACGGAGATATCGTCCATCGCTACACCCAGCACTGCGCCTACTGCTAACACTTGGCCAGAGGTAATAGCGGCGCTGGTGTTGTTGGTGTAATTCAGTAGGCGCCCGTCTTGTACAAAATTAGTAGCCATTCTCTTTCTCTCGATTGGGTTTGTAACTGAAAGCAAAAAGGCCGCGCTATGCGGCCCTTTTCGGGTTCTTTAAGGTTTGGTTCGGTTTGAGCTGGGGATTAGTTCTTGGGCGTTTTCACCATGCCTTTTGCGTCCCAGGCTTTGGCAGCTGCATCAAGGCGCACCTTGAATTCCACCCCGTCGATATTCCAGCCGTTTTGCTGTTCCAACACTGGGGCTTGCTGGCCATCCAGATAGAGCACTTCGATAGTGTCGTGCGCTACCGGGTCGGCATTTAGGTACCAGCCATTGTGGCCGCTAAGGCGACCATCGGAGATCACACTGGCAATATTGCGCACACTATTGGGTACAGTGTTGGATTTCTCAGAAGCACCTACTTCAAATTCAGATTCCAGCGCAACCTTTGCGGCACCCTCATCGGCGATATCACACAGCAGGAATTTGGGGCGGATATTCAGGAAGGCGGTGCCATCCTTTTGCTTGCCCATCAATACCCGTGCGGCGTCGATGCTGGCAGTGTTGATACCAGACTTGGTGGCCAGGTTGCCATGGTCGGCATGGAACAGGGCTTTGCCATCGGCCATTTGTGGGTTGTTGAGCAGGATACTAAACACCAGGTCTCCAACGGTACGGACCGCAGCAAGGCCCATCTTTTGTGGGATGCGGGTGAAGGCACCCAGGTCGTCATTAATAATCGCTTGACGGTTAATGGAGAACATTTCCCCGTAGGTGGCCAGTGCGGCGGTTTCGGCGCGCTCGCCAAGGCTCACGTATTTAAATTCTGCCCCCGGTGCCACTTGGCGCAGTGAGGGGAAGGTGCCGAGATCCGTGCGGGTGGCAATCTTAAAATCGCTCAAGTTACCGGTGGCGGTAAACTGCGGGAAGACTTCTGCCGCTTCCGAATAACCTTTCAGCATGGATTTATTCGCAATATTGCCCAGGACAGTCGCGAAGTCCCCGGAGCTGTGGGTAAAGGCGGCGGCGACGATACCCATCTTATCCAGACCCGCCAAATTCTGGCCGTGGGCCTGCATCAGAATGCGGGCAATCTCCATCATGGTGTAGCCGGTAAGCTCGTTGCCTTCGGTGCGCTTTTCGCCGAGGGCGCGCATGGCAATGGCATTCTCGGCATCAGCCTTCATGCGCTTGATGCCTTCGCCTTCCTGCACCACCAAGCTGTAGCTTTGCACGGGGGTTGGGGTTTGACTGCCGAGCGCAGTGAGCAACTGATCTTTGGCTTTCTCAGCGGTGCAGTCCATATCATCCAGGCAGGATTGCATCACTGTGCTGTGCGCATCGAAGCCTTTAAAAACGGCTTTAATCGTATCTTTGCGCTTTTTTTCATCCGCTGCAAATTGCGCTTTGGCATCGGCAGCAATCTGGGCTTTCATTTCCGGGGTGACCTCGGTCGCAGCGGTTGCAGCTGGCGTGGTGGAGGTAGTTTTCGGCATGGCTTGCGCCTCCTTGGTTTGGGGTGGGTTGTCTGCAACCGCAGACGGGAATCTAAATTCAGTAGGCCCCTGCATTACCAATGTACTAATGGCTTGAGGGGTATTTTTGAACTGGTTTAAGTGATCAGCACTGAAGCTTGCGGCCATTTCCATTGCTGCTGTCGTGTCAGTGGCAAAACCCGCTTCCACGGCTTCGGCGCCGGTATACCAAGTCTCGTCATCCATCACTTGGCTGATTTCCTCATCCGACATTCCGGTGCGTGAGGAATACAGGCTTTTCATGGTGGCTTTCACTTTTGCCAGCAGGCTCTTGGTTTTTTCCAGAGCACGTTCATCGCCTCGCACACCGGCACTGGGGTTGTGCACCATGTAATAGGCGTTCTCAGCAATATGAACCGTGCCCCCGGCAAGAGCGATCACACTGCCCATACTGGCTGCGATACCTTCAATCCAGGTTTCTACTTCGGCTTTGTGGTCTTTGAGCAGGTTGTAAATAGCGGTGCCGTCGAACACATCACCACCGGGGCAGTTAATATGCAGATTGATCTTGCTGACATCGCCTAGCGCTTTAAGATCGCGGGCAAAGTCTTTTGCAGTTACGCCCCAATAACCGATGTAGTCGTACAGATAGATATCGGCTTCAGTGTTATTTGCGGCAGCGGTAATGCTGTACCAAGATTTTTTGGGCATAGCAGTTTCCTACTCGGATTCAGTATTTTCTGCGGGAACCGCAGTGCGTTTGGATGGGGTAGTGATCTTGTTTTTTTTCAGTTTTTGCTGCCAGGCGGCGGTCTGCTTGATCACATCGTTAGGTTTCTTGCCGCGGCGGCGGATGGTCTGCTGCGGGCTGGCTAGAACATTTTCCAACAGGGTTTCATCAGCATTGGCTTCATGGGCCGGATTAATCCAAGGCATGACTGGAGTGATAAAATCAACGTGCATTAGTGTGGATGGATCGACATCAGCTGGCACTTTAAAAGCATCAGCCAGTAGACCCATCTGTACCCAACGCCGGGTAACCGGCTCCACAATCTCCTCACAGAATTCCAG
>NZ_AQYJ01000011.1 GCF_000380565.1 Microbulbifer variabilis ATCC 700307 | reverse complement strand
GATTACTCGATGATCTTAGCAACAACGCCCGCACCTACGGTACGACCACCTTCGCGAATAGCGAAACGCAGGCCGTCTTCCATGGCGATCGGAGCGATCAGGGTAACAACCATTTGAATGTTGTCGCCCGGCATTACCATTTCAGTACCTTCCGGCAGCTCTACCGCACCAGTTACGTCGGTAGTACGGAAGTAGAACTGAGGACGGTAGCCTTTAAAGAACGGGGTGTGACGACCACCTTCGTCCTTGGACAGTACGTACACTTCCGCTTCGAACTTGGTGTGCGGAGTGATAGAACCAGGCTTAGCCAGTACCTGACCACGCTCCACTTCGTCACGCTTGGTGCCGCGCAGCAGCGCGCCGATGTTCTCACCTGCACGACCTTCGTCGAGCAGCTTGCGGAACATCTCAACACCAGTACAGGTGGTAGTGGTGGTCTCTTTGATACCAACGATTTCGATCTCGTCGCCAGTGTGGATTACACCGCGCTCTACACGACCGGTTACCACGGTACCACGGCCGGAGATGGAGAATACGTCTTCGATCGGCATCAGGAACGGCAGGTCTACAGCGCGCTCCGGCTCAGGAATGTACTCGTCCAGGGTTTCAACCAGCTTCTTAACAGCGGTGGTACCCATTTCGTTGTCGTCTTCGCCGTTCAGGGCCATCAGAGCAGAACCAACGATGATCGGAGTGTCGTCACCCGGGAACTCGTACTGGTCCAGAAGTTCGCGAACTTCCATCTCTACCAGCTCGAGCAGCTCTTCGTCGTCTACCATGTCCGCTTTGTTCAGGAACACAACGATGTAAGGTACACCTACCTGACGGGAAAGCAGGATGTGCTCACGAGTCTGCGGCATGGGGCCGTCAGCTGCGGAACATACCAGGATAGCGCCGTCCATCTGAGCAGCACCGGTGATCATGTTCTTAACGTAGTCGGCGTGTCCCGGGCAGTCTACGTGCGCGTAGTGGCGAGTCGGGGACTCGTACTCAACGTGAGAGGTAGCGATGGTGATACCGCGCTCACGCTCTTCCGGTGCATTGTCGATACCGTCGAAAGCTACAGCGTCACCGCCCCATACTTCCGCACATACGCGGGTCAGAGCAGCGGTCAGGGTGGTTTTACCGTGGTCAACGTGACCGATGGTGCCCACGTTCACGTGGGGCTTGGAACGTTCAAACTTTTCTTTTGCCATTGCAGCCTCCTAATATAGGTGAGCCGTTAACGATCCCACCCATGTCCAGAACATGCGCATCCGACCCGGAAAACCCCGACCCCGGACACAAACAACCGCAAGAGCTCTCACCCTCGCGGCTATTAAAAATGGAGCTCATGGGCGGATTTGAACCGCCGACCTCACCCTTACCAAGGGTGTGCTCTACCCCTGAGCTACATGAGCAAATATCTCGCCAAACCAGGCGACCACAAGGCTTGCCAATCCGGAGGATATTCCAGCTGAACCCATAACTGGAGCGGGCAGCGGGAATCGAACCCGCATCATCAGCTTGGAAGGCTGAGGTTCTACCATTGAACTATGCCCGCTTGCGGGAGCCTCCAAACGAAACAATCCGTTTCGCCGGCAACACCTTACGGTGTAAAAAATGGTGCAGGGGGGTGGATTCGAACCACCGAAGCTTTCGCGTCAGATTTACAGTCTGATCCCTTTGGCCACTCGGGAACCCCTGCCTCAATGCGGGGTGCATTCTCTACACCTTCCGCTGCACTGTCAACATTTTTTTCTTTAAATTTCACAGACTTACCTGCGAAATTTAATGTTGAACAATGCTGGGATAAAATGGAGCTGGCGAGAGGAGTCGAACCCCCGACCGGCTGATTACAAGTCAGCTGCTCTACCAACTGAGCTACGCCAGCACTATCCCATTCATTGGCGAAGTTGATTGGTCAGCCTCGTCAATGGAGGCGGGATTCTAGGGGAAGTTATCCTGACAAGCAACACCCTTTTTACAGATAAATCGGAATTTTTTGTGTCGCCATTTGCCTCATAGAGAAAAATTCAGCCGCTAAATATCAAGCCGTGAGGATTAAGACCTATAGTCGAGAGCCTTTCAGCTCGCCACTTCTGAACAAAGATTTCTGCGCCGATCCAGCTTGGGGTGCTCTTCCTGCAGATGTTGCCAGAATTCTCCAGCCAAACGTTCAGCCTGCCCAGGCGCCAATATAATCCAACGCTCCATATGAGTCTGAGGCTCTTCACGGAACTGCGCCCCAATTCCCTTTTCCGCCAGCTCTTCAGCAAGACCTTCTGCGCGTTCGCGTTCACTGAAAATACCAAATGATATACCGTCGGCAAGAGCACCCTTGGGGATTACATAGCTATCGATACCCTGGGCCTGCAGTTCACGCAAACGGTTGAATGCCTCTCTACGAGAGTTCAGCGGCGGTAAAAAAACCCAGTAACGCATCTGCCCTTGCATTTGAATTTCGCGAAGACTGGCAGAAACCTGGAGGGCGGAGAGACGCTCCACTATATCCTTCCCCAGATATTCTTCGGGAAAAGGCCCGATCAAGGTACACAATTGCTCTCCAGAGACCTCAGTGGCTAACGGGGCCGTCTCCTCTTCCACTGGGGGCAGCTGTTCTGGCGATATTTCACTAACCAAGACAATTTCCTGGATTTCAGTGCCCCGACCTGGGCTGACAACACTGACGGTGCCATCATTAGCTGGGGATGCCGCCATAAACCAGGCAAACACCCCCAGATTAAGTATCAGTAAGAAGAGAGCGATCCAACGCATAACAGTCTTTATATTTAGGGATTACTCAACGCCAAGCCATCCAGTACCAACTCCGGCACCAAGTGATGCTCACTTTGATAGAGAGAGGACAGTAGCGCCCCATCTCCACCGGTAAGCCACAGTAACGGCTCCCCACCAGTATAATTTCGCAGTTGATCAAGTGCCCGATCGATTGCCCCAAGCACCATTAGAAATAGTCCGCGATTAATGGCCTCATCGGTATTGCGCCCGGCACTTAACGATGTCGTCAATGTAAACGCCTGCGCACTCTTGGCCGCATGAGTATCCAGCCGCAGAGAGCGCTGCATTAAACCTATCCCAGGTACGATATACCCACCAAGGTGACCTCCGTTATTGTCTATCAAATCTAGGGTAACCGCGCTGCCACAGTCCACAATTAGTGCTGCACTCTGGTCCCGGCCATATGCGGCAAGCATCGCCAGCCATCGATCAGTACCTAATACCTGGTGGTTGTCATAGCCACAGGTAACTCCGGCACATTCTTCGAGTACCTGTGAGAACTCCACATCCAGAGAAAACAAGGATCTTACATGCTCTGACAACGACTCAGCGACTACGGGGCCCGCAACATTTACCACGCGAACCCGCTTGGGCTGCAACTCCAGGCCCAGCTTATCCCAGCCGTCCGGCATACGACCTTCACGCAAGTCGGAGGTACCAAAATGCCCGCGCATATCTACCTGCCCTTTGTTTAACAGGCGCCATTTGCCACGGGTATTACCAATATCCAGTTCCAGAATCAAACCTGCCCCCGCAAAGAGATTTCCCCTCCATGAAAGTGTTTCAGCTCTCCATCCATATCTAAAATTAAGGCACCTTTGTCATCTACCCCTGCGGCGATACCGGCCCAAACCTGAGAACCGGCCTGCAGTGTGACCGGTTGGCCGGCAAATTGATCCAGCTTGGTCCAGGCATCCCGGTAAGCACTAAATCCTCTTTGTGGATATTCATGCAATAACGGTAACAGCTCATCCAATATCGCAGCCACTAAATGGTTACGCGGTATCCCCGGGCAAATCTGCTGCAAATCCGCCCAAGGCTGATCAATTTCAGTGGCGGTTTCAATGCGCAGGCCACTATTCAGCCCTATGCCGATAACCACTGCACAGCGATCGGTCAGATCCCCCTTGAGTTCAAGCAAAACCCCTGCAAGCTTCCGGCCACGGCACCAGATATCATTGGGCCATTTCAAGCGGATATCTGGTACCGAAAAACGTTCTAATGCCCGCGCCAACGCCACCCCTACCGCGAGGCTCAGTCCCTCCAGGCTTTGCACTCCTCCGCTGAACTCCCAGCCGACAGACAAACTCACCCCAACCCCATAAGGGCTGATCCAGCCTCGACCGCGACGCCCTCGACCAGCACTCTGTCTTTCTGCGAGCATGGCAATAGCATGCCCACTACCCTGCTCCATGCGAGTTAAGAGCTGCGTATTCGTCGAGCCCACCTCGTCAAATAAAATCAGCTCGCGTAAAAGAGCATTGGAATTATCCCCAAGCCCCTCGTAAATCTTGTCCGAAGAGAGCAACTCCAACCCTCCAGGCAAACGGTAACCCCTCCCTTTAACCGATTCGAGCGCCAAGCCGTAATGCTCAAGTTTCTTTAATTGCTTCCACACTGCAGCGCGGCTTACTCCAAGGGCTGCACCGAGAGATTCCCCAGAATGCAGATTACCATCAGCCAGTAATTCCAATACCGGGCGTAACTGTTCCAGTGAGCTTTTTGCGATAGTGTCTTGCAAGGCGATCAACTTTTTATATAGCGACGAAAATAACGATGTCCGAGGCTGGTCAACACCTCATAACCAATAGTGCCAGCGTATTCTGCCACCTCATCCACCGTTAGCTCTTTATTGAGAACATCTATGGACTGCAGAGATTCCCGGTCTTGGTCGGATAACGCAGAGATATCGAAAGTAGTGGAATCCATAGATATACGACCGATTATCGGTAGATGGCGACCGCAGGCCCAGCCGCGACCCCGGCCACCCTGAGCCCGGATTATACCGTCTGCATAGCCACCCCGAGCCACTGCCAGCCAGCTTCCTGCTGCAGCCTGTTGGGTCGCTCCATAACCAACAGACTGTTCGCGACTGACAAAACGCTTTTGCACTATCGGTAGACTGAGTGCTACTGTGGGCCTCATTGGATTGGGAGTACCGGGAACCGGGTTAATCCCGTAGAGAGCAGATCCGGGGCGGGCAATATCAAAGTGATAATCCTCACCGAGGAAAATGCCTGAGGAATTAGCGAGGCTCAGCTGCACCTCGGGACACAGTGAACGCAGCCTCTCACCAGCTTCTTTAAAACTGCGCAATTGAAAGCTATTTTGTGGATGGAGCGGCTCATCCGCACAAGCCAGATGGCTGAGAAGGATGCGTATATCCGCGGAGCCAAGTAATTGCCGGTCCCCCAGTAGTAGTTCAAACTCCTCCTCGCTGAGACCCAGGCGCGTCATACCCGAATCCACTTTTACCGCACAGGGAGCCACTAATTCCGCGCGAGCACATATTTCGACCCAATTGCGCAATTGCTCCAGGGTAAACAGTGTTGGCATCAACCCTGCATGGGCACACTCTAATTCTGCCCCATTTCGCACCCCGGTTAGAATAACGATGCGGACCTCGTCCCCCAGCTCTCTACGAAGACGCTCCCCTTCCGCTTGGGTTGCAACAAAGAAGTCCCGGCAGCCTTGCCGGTAGAGGGCCGGCGCTACCTGGGTCATACCTAGGCCATAGGCATCCGCCTTGACCACAGCGCCACAGCGGGCGCCACCAGCCAACTTCTCGGTCAGATCTAGATAGTTATCAGCAATTGACTGCAAATTAATACTCAGCAGCCCCTCGCGGAAGTCATTCATGCCAATACAACTCTCAATTCATCAGCTAGGTAGCCCCAAGCAGGCTCTCACGACTCAAAGCACGTGCACCTACTAATATACACAGCCCAACCAAAGATAGGGTGACCAAGGAGCCAGCAAGAGCCAAGGGTACAGGTATCGCCTCACCTGCCATTAACAGGCTGAGCCATTGTTGCTGCCCGATTAAGGGGGTCAGTTGCCAAGCGGGTGAGTCCAATTTAATGTCAGATAGATTTACTATCATCAGCAATGCGACAGGTAATCCCTGCAAAATGCTCAGCTGGATTTGTGCATCTTTAAAGGACTGGGAGCGCAGGGCCAAAAGAATCTGGAGAACAGCAACCAGCAATGCCAGTGGCAATAACAAAAAACTCATAGCCACCAACTCGGCTATTCCTGCAGAAAACTGCACTCCAATTTCCGCCAGTGGTAAAAGAGTAAATGATAGCGTTAAAACTGCGAGCGAAAGAAGTGACCCAAACCAACCGATACTGGTTACGGCGAGCACTTTCGCCACAATAATCTGCCAACCATTCAAGGGTTGCTGCAATAAGGTTTCGATACTCATGCGCTCCCGCTCTCCCGCAGAGGTGTCGATAGATGGAGCTGCGCTGCATACCATCAACGCCATAATCAATAGCACTGGCACCATAATTCCTAAAATAGCTAACCCCCGGCTGGACGGAGTGCTAACGTCCCTTATTTGTAACTGCCAGGGAGTAAGAACCTGAGGCGCAATACCACGTGCTGATAAACGCTGCTGCATAATTGTTTTCTGTAAGGTACCCAGGCGCTCCTGTATAAGCTGAATACCTCGCCCACCAGATTTACTTGAACCATCAACATACAAATAGACTTTGGGAGACAGGAGATTGCGATAGTCTGTCTCAAATTCTTTGCCTATTTGTAGGACAGCATCATATTTATCCTCAAGAAGTTCACGTGGAATCCCCTCCCTCAACAGATCAATCCGGAAACCAGTTCCATGTAATTGATTCTCTAATAAAGGGGCATAGTCACTACCTACAATGGCAATATTTAAATTGGTTTCGGACACTACCTTAAAAGATAAGGCACCACTTCCAATCATTATTGCTGGAAATAAAAGGGTAAAACCCAATGCAATCATTAAAGCCCGCCGATCACGCCAAACTTCAAGAAGCTCCTTTAGAACCAGTGCTTGGAATTGCTGTGATAAAACATTATCGACAATACTCATGCTACCTCTCCCTGCTGACGCTTCCCTGCCCTTTGACCATAAGCAAGCTTCACGAAACTATCCTCGAGGCTGTTACTACCTGAACGTGTATTGAGTTCGCCCGGGGTTCCACTATCGACAATAGTGCCATTTGCCATGATTAAAACAGTATCGGATAGCTCTACAACCTCAGCCATAATATGGCTCGAAAATAAAATTGCTGTTCCCTCTGACCTCAAGTTTAAAAGAGTTCTACGCAGTAACCTGGCAGCAAGCACATCTAAACCACGGGTGGGCTCATCCAAAATCAGATGGGAGGGCCGATGTACTAGCGCCCGAGCGAGAGACACCTTCATTCTCTCCCCTTGAGAAAACCCTTTTGTTCGACGATTCCAAAGGCTGGATAGCTCTAACTCTTCTCGCACAGATTGCAATGCAAATTCTAATTTATCTCCAGCCAACCCTTGGGCACTGGCGAAAAAGGACAAATACTCCGCTACGGTAAGACGTTCATAAAGTCCCTCCCGGTCTCCAACCACGCCTAACTGCCGACGTATTTCCTTCGGATACTTTGAAACCTCCAGGCCACCAACATAAGCATGCCCACTATCTGCTTTTAGTAAACCGGTAATAATGCGAAGACATGTCGTTTTGCCCGCACCATTGGCACCCAGTAAGGCTGTTATCTGCCCATCAGCAATAGAAAAGTTCAGGTTCTTCAGTACAGGGGTTCCCGAAAACTGCTTACTAACCGAATTAACTCTAATCACTGCCGCTCCCCCCCTGTTCCATTCCTTTTGAATCAGAACCGCCTCTCCGATCCAACTCTGGTCCATAAGCTCCAATCATGAACGGCGGTCTGTGAATATCCTTCACACAAGCTTGATCCAGCTTCACTTCAGGTGAAGTAAGAAATTTATCAATCAAATCAGGAATACAACCTCGAATGGAATTAATATGTCCTCCCCCCATTACTATCAGGTGCTGCTTATTGGAGAGATAAT
The DNA here is from genome assembly GCF_000380565.1 of Microbulbifer variabilis ATCC 700307. GTDB lineage: Bacteria > Pseudomonadota > Gammaproteobacteria > Pseudomonadales > Cellvibrionaceae > Microbulbifer > Microbulbifer variabilis. Next base: position 2,804 of record NZ_AQYJ01000011.1, on the reverse strand, counting down.
CAAGATCCTTTTGTGCATAGATTGGCGGCGTGATCGGATCCGCTTCACCCGATATTAACAATACTGGATGGTGACGGGGTTCAGGTTTGCTATAAGGCCTTTTAGGCACAGGCCATACATCACAACCACGAGAAAAAAACTCAAGAAAAGCCCTACCAATAAAAGCACCAGCAATATCCGCAGCAACTTCTTCCTCGCTGATTCGATGTAACTCCTCTGAGCAGGCAACAGAGAAAGTCAGGCCCAGGGACATTCCCGTTGTTGTATCTGAAAAAAATCCCGCTATACCGGCCAATGGCAAGTAATTACCTGAGCCTGCTTCAGTGATTGCAAATGGCAGTTGCGCCGACGCTTCGGGAGAGTACAAAGCCGCCCGGATCATGCTTTGCAAGGCCCAGAGTGACATGGGTTGCTCGGATATTCTCCCCGTAACTGGGTCCGGAAATTTTTTCGCAGCGGAGTCATCCCAGTTAATCAGCAATTGTTCCAATTCTCCCCGCCAATCACCAAACCGGGAGCAGGCTAAATCGGATTGACAGTCTCTCACTAAAGTTTGCAAGGCATGCTCAGCAGCCGAAGCCCCTAAAAACACCTTTGTATCTATAGGTGCTACCGCATCTAGTACCAAGGCAGTTAAACTGTCCGGATACCACTGCTGATAAAGTAAAGCTGTCCGTGTTCCCCAGGAACCACCCCACAGGGAAATCTTCTCGTGGCCGAAATGTTTCCGCACCAGTTCAAGGTCTTCAATGGTCTGGCGGCTACTGAGTGAATTGGCAAATGTTGTTTGTTGCAGGTAGCAATCTGCCAGTGATTTTGAGATCACCTCCAATTCGTTTGGCGTATTGCGATCAATACCGCAGCTAAATGGGCGGGATAATCCTGCACCGCGGCGATCCACCAATACGATTGCACGCGTTTGGTTTATTTTACGAAACTTGTTCAGCAGGATTGCAAGATCACTCGCAGCCTGCCCAGGCCCCCCCGCGAGTAGATAGAGAGGCTCTTCTCCGCTTTCATCCAGCGCGGGAGAAACCATTACGGCCAGTTTAACTTGTGTGTCCCCTTTCCCAACTGTAATCCGAGAACACTGCAATGAGTATTGCCATCCATCAAGATAGCAATCGTCAGCCCCACCATTTCCTTCGGCTGCCATAGCACCATGGGCGATAAAAAAACCCATTACTAAACAACCGAAATATAACCTCCGCATCCATACCACGACAGCTTCTCCTAATCTATTTGTCGAGTACCCCAGTGTATCTAAGCTCAAGTAAACCTGTCCTTTACCATCCCATGTCAATGAATTGCATTAGCACCCTCCTCCCCACAGTGGTAAGGTTTCCGTTTTAGTTTGCCCATGACTGCACCCATGAGCTTTTCAGACCGTGAAAAACACCTAATCCGAGCCGCCTTTGCCTGGGGGCAGATCACCCAACAGGAAGGTTATACTCTCTCTGACCTGGAAATTGAGAAGTCGGTACTTTTTCGTCGCCTACTCGGTGGTCGACCACCACTCGCATTCCCTCCGCCCTTGCGCCATGGATTCCCCTGGTACGATGTAATCGAAGGGCGCGCTGAACATATTGTCAGCGCTTCAGAGGCGTCACCGGAATGCAGCATCATTGCTCCAGGCTGTAAAATTGGCGATACCTGCATTTTGATTGATGGCGCCTTCTGGCGGGTTGTAGAAACTATCCGCGAGCGGGAAGAATATATCGTCGAGTGGGGTCAATACCCTATGCAGTGGCGCTTAAGAAAACACTGGGAAGTCAATTATGAGATGACCCAGCAGCTACACAGCTTCCGTCGGGATAACCCCAACGAGGAAGTTAGTTTTGACAGCTATCTTGGGCAGCGAGAGTATCGTGAGTTTCGCATCGATGATGATCAGACAGTCTGGCTGTGTGAATGGCAGTTAAGTCGTATAAGTCTCTCTGGTTGGGTTTGGGTTGGCACATTACGCCCTCCAATAGTTAACAACTTAACCTCGATCTATGAAGACCCACTTGGGCCTATGGTCCTCGGTGAAGAGGGTGTGGATAAAGGCACGGCATGGCTTCGTATTGAAGAAGCTGACAAGGAGTCCCGTTTCGTTCAGCTGCAGGGAGAGCATGAGTATCACTTCTTATCTTCAGCTAATGCGATCGCACTAAAGGGCCTACTACACCAGCTCCAAGAAGAAACAGAAACAATTACTATCCTGGACTGGGCCCAGGGTAAGCCACTACGTAGCTTTTCTCTTCCCGCACAGCTGGTTCCTCTTGATGAGCTGAGCCTAAAAGAAATGAATTACGATCTGGTTCCAGAAAATGCCTATGAACCATAGCAAACTATTTTCTGCATACTTCAGCACAACCTAAATAAAAAAGCCCCACTCAGAGGGGCTTTTTTATTTCCCTCTTATTCCACCCAACCCAAACTTTCGATCACAAAGACTTCCGTGCCACCTTTAATAAAACTGACACCTCTGTCTAAACAGGTAGTTGTTTATAACTGATGACAAGCGGATGAAGAGACGGTTACTAACAGAATCCATGGATAGACCTGTGCATAACTCCGGGATATCCACTTTCAGGCCTCTGTTTCCATAGGGGGTCTTTTAATGGGTAAAAAAACACCACTGATTCTGGGGTGATTTCCACAGGTCGGCCGTTATTAACAGAATGGCTGGATAGACTTGTGTATAACTGTGGTATATCCGCTGCCAGCCTTACAGTTGTGTGACATTGCGCGAGCGCACAAAAAATCACCGGCTTTTTCGTTGGTATTTTTGTGTCACTTTTATCCCTGTCAGGCCCTTT
>NZ_AQYJ01000010.1 GCF_000380565.1 Microbulbifer variabilis ATCC 700307 | reverse complement strand
TATCGACTCCGGTCAGAGTCACAACTCCCAATGCCGCAACACTATCGGTACCTGAACCTGCATTGACAGTGCTCAGCCCACTAAAGCTGATGTCCGCAACATCCAGGGCATTGTTGCCGGTAATCTCAAAGGCATCGACACCACTGCTGCCGGTCAACGTCGCGGTCACCGCGCTGGCGATACCATCAAAAGTCAGGGTGCCTGATTCAGCAGTGACTTGGTTCACAGCGCCTGTCAACGCCAGGCCATCGCTGTAAGCGCTGGCATCCAGGCTATCGCTATCGCCATTGCCGTTCACGGAGGACATGCCGGAAACCGTCAGCTCATAAGCTTTTACATTCCCATCGGCCTGTAAAATAAATGCATCTGCATTCGTTGTACCCACAAGAGCTGCATTCGTCGCTGTGAGATTCTCGACATTACTAAAGGTGATCCCGCTATTTTTTGCTTGATAGTCGGTACCAGTGAGTTCCCAGTTAACACCGTCTGCGCCAGTTACGCTGTCGGTGCCATCCCCCAAATCAACCTTCTCCACCCCAGAAAAAGAGATAGCATCGATAGAAAAAGATTTAGTCCCATTGACTATTAAGGAATCGGCGCTATCTGATAGCGTAAACAAGTCGTCACCACTGTTAGCTACAACGGTCCCGGAGTTTGTGACTGTGATATCACCAAGTTCATTAATCGTATTGTCATCTGTACCACCAACCGAGAGAGAGAAGTCGGAAACAGTAATTGAACCTTCATTGGTAAACGACCCTCCAGCATTAACTGTCAAGCCACCATTTACTGCTGAAACTGTAACTCCATTATCAATTTTTACACCGCTATACGAGGTCAGCGTCAAAGTATGAGCCGTAGTCCATGCAATGGAGTCAGCAACAAGAATTCCATCTGAAAAATCACCGCCAGATGGGGTTACAGGTCCACCGGGACCTGAACCATTATTAGCATCAGTAACACTGATCTCTATATTATTATTCGCCAGTGCACTTACTACAGCTGAAACCGAAACACAATTGTTTGTGACACAAGGATCGTCAGCAATTTCCATCCAGCCTGGATCCAGTAGCCAGTTACCCGTTTCTCCATCACCATGGCTCAATGTGGATACAAACATATCCTCTTCATCAAGATGAAGGTATTGCTTACCAGAAGTTTCTACTAAACCACCATCACCGCCAGCAGCCCCTGACTCCGCCAGGATAGTCCCGCCAAACTCCGTAGTAATATCGGACCATACGATGACCTTGCCACCCTTAGCATTTCCAATACCACTCGCATTAATATTTGCCTCACTTGTGACCGTCGTAAATTCGGCATTGCGAATTTCGGGATTTACTCCTTGATAATCTCCCCCGATAAGTACCTCACCGCCGGAATCAGTACCACGAGCATCAATATCGCCTGCAAGGAAAACCTCGTCACCTAACACCGCAACATAACCACCATTTCCGGAATTACCCGTAACACTTATTTGTCCGGTGTGCTCAGCAGTATCACCCTCTAATACAATTTCACCACCAGCTATGCCTGAGGCATCTAAAGTTCCACTGTTGGCAACACCACTACCAGAACCAAATAAGCGAATTTTTCCCCCGCTGGTATCAATGCCTTTTGCCTTTATCGAACCTTCATTATTTACTGCAGCTGTAAATAGATCACCAGAGACGCTAGCCTCCATTAATACTTGCGCGCCCTCAATAGCTCCTTCATTTAGTATGGCACTATCTACACCCAGCTCATTCTCCATGACCTCTTTAGTAATTTTGAGACCAATAAGCCCATCCGCATCAAATGTGAGTAATGCTTCATCAGCCGCAGCCAAACTAACCAGCTCTGCACTAATCAACCCTGAAGATGCATTGGTAACCTGTTTTCCTACCAATAGCGCACTGGATGCATTAATTACCCCACGGTTTACGACAATACCCGATGAACCATCTTCACCCTGGAAAATAAAGTCCCCATTCATGAAGTCTTCTGGATTCATATCAAGCCCAGAAGCGGTGATGGCACCTACATTCACTGTTGCAGTTTCAGTAAAAAGCACTCCTCGCGGATTAACAAGAATTACATGTCCATTCGCCTCAATTGATCCGTGAATCGTAGTTGGATCCTGCCCTAAAATACGATTAAGTACGATGGATGAGGAATCAGGTTGTAAAAACTTGACCAGTTCTTCCGGGCTTAGGTTAAATGATTCCCAATCTATCGATAGCAAATCAGTGGCCTGATCGATTGTTGTGGTTGAACCATCCACATCAATCGTACCTTCACCTCCGGTCACTACACCGCCCTCAGGACCCGCATAAGCCATGGGGCTCAAAATCCCCGCAAGCACACCAGCATAAGCAAGGCTTGATAATTTTATTGCAGTTACTAATCTTCTTACTTCAAGCGTTTTCTTTTTAGCTTTCATACCAGAACCCTGCGAAGAGGAACTTTGTTTTCGTTAGTAATTCAGAAATTTAATAATTAGTTATAAAAAATTGAAAAATCAGCATAAACCGTTGGCTCATCTTCACCAACAGCAATATTTGTTATCGAGGTACTCGACATAATTGGCCAAGCCATAGAAACTTTGCTTGAGAACCGATCATCCCAACTGAATTTGAAGAGTACACCCGCCCCAGAGAACCTGGCCCAATCATCATCAAGTGTTTCTTCGTAGTTATTAACAAAGCCATAACCAACATCTGCTATAAGGGCAACCTGTACAATGTCGTTTAAGCGCTGCCCGAAAAGAACCGGATTGATCGCTTCAGGAAAATTCACGTACCACTCTGCAGATAAGACCGCTCCTTTATCAGCGGAAAAATCCCTCACTGCAAATGCTCGTACACCATTAGCCCCACCCAATGACATCTGTTCAAACCCGGGTAAGTTGCTTTCGCTATATTGTGCTCGTCCTTTCAGGATAAGTCTTGATTGCTCATCTATAAAAGGGATAGGAAGAAAAAGCAAAGAGCTGGTATTGATCGCCACTTTATTAAAATCATCCCCTCTGCCAGCTTCAACATCATTCTGATGCTCACCATATTGAAGATTCACATTCATTATATTCAACATGGAAAAAAGGCCATTAGAGAGACTATCCAAATAAACACCAACCTCACCGCCATAAACATGATCGTTTGTAAAAGCAATCGCCCCCTCAAGCTCAGATTCCTTCTCTGTTATTCCGAAAGAGCCTGTCAAATTGAAATCCCGAGAGCGACGGAATTTATGATCTAGAGAAACGGCATAACTTTTATTGATACCGGATATATTGAGTGCATTGATAACATTTTCCTTATTTTCTTCATCGTAGAGATTAAACTCATTATGATCTGCCGAAATCTCTAGTCTGGTACGAGGAGAAAATACAGGGAAACTATATCTAATTTGACCCAAATCAGAACCAAGCTTTTCATCCGTTTCAAGAGCAGATTTTAAATAGCTTACCGTTAACGCATCTCCTATACCCAGTGGATTCAGCCAATCAACCGTGGCATAGGCTCTTTCATTACCTGTATAAAGAGAACCATGATTATCCAACCTTAAAGAAGCCTTATAAGAGCTTGTTTCACGCGCTTTCAAATTAAGTTTGGTTTCTCCAGGATTATCACCAGCGCTAAAATACCCAGTAACATTTAGGCCCGGTAGATCATTGAGAAGGTATAACCCCTCCTCAATACTTTCATGGTTCACCAATTCCCCTCTTTGGCCTTCGAAAGGCTCTGCAAGTTGATCCAGGGCGTAACGCTCATTATCTTCAGCAACAACCTGTCCCAGCAGCCCCTCCTGAACAGTGAGAGTAACTACACCATTTTCAACGTCTTGCGCAGGTATTTGTACTTGAGCAAGGAACAAACCTTGACGGCGATAAAAGTTAGTAAGTTCTGCAGCTATATCTTCCAGGTCCCCATAACTTAGTCCACGTTCCTTATTTTGCTTCTCTATAACACTGACCAGCTTTTTTAATTCTGCAGGGCCAAGGCCTCCCGGATTAAATTGGGCATTCATGTTTCCCAGTAAGATAGCCAGCTCTTCCAAATTTTCTACGGTATATCCACTGGCAAGAATCTTATCTTCCTTCATATATTTAATGCGCAAATCCTCAGCCATCTTCTCGATGGTGGTGCGCTCAATACCAAATTCTGGATACTCTTCTAACCTGTGAAACCGAAACTCTTTGACAGTAATACGTGGCCCTTGATTACGCTGGGAAATTTCGGGGATTTCAGTATTAAGGTTTGGGTCCTCCGCCTCAAAAGTCCGCTGGAGATAGTCTTTTGTTACATCTACTTCGCTAACAGTTGGTGTATTTTGATCGAATGCCTGCCTTACACGACTTCGAAAGCTGGAGTCCTCCTCCTGAGCTTTAGCAGGCATTTGCAGTAGCATAAAACTGGCACTAATAAAGAGTGCCAGTTTGCTTTGTTTGAGCCAGAACATAACTCCCCCAAATAAAATTCTTATTTATTTGCCCCCCTGAACTTCTAATTGGGAAAGGCCGAATTACAATTATTTAGTTAACATCCCTAACGATGCGAAACCCTGTAAATTCATCTGCCTGACCATTATGGAGCCGCTTTGTTGTAGCCAGGCAGCGACTCATGGGGTCCAAGCGATTACCCCCTAAGGCCAGCAACTCACCATCGGTGCCACGTGCCCACTCCTGCACATTGCCGACTGAATTCACCAAGCCAAACCTATTAGAAGAGCCGGATTGCGCTGGGACAAATTCAGCTCCCTTCTCGATACCACCATATTTAAGGTGGCAATTTCGATCAGCCAGCTCTTCCTGACCATTCGCACTGGCTGCGGCAAACCATTCCTGCTCGGTGGGTAGACGGTAACTATAACCAGTTTCGTCGCTTAACCAACTTAGGTATGCCTCTGCACTAGTTAATAACACGTTATTAGCTGGCATATTGTCGGCACCGAATTCCAGCGAATTACACTGCTTAGTGATACTGCAGAATTGCTTCAAATCCAGATTACTTATTTCATATTTACCAACAGCAAGAGGCCTGCCACTTACACCTTTGATAACGACCATCGCCGGGCCTTTGCTACCATCTGCAAGACGATCACGACAACTGTAGCGATCTCCTCTACCGCCACTTCCTGGTACCAGGTGCCCACAGAAGTCCAGCTTGAGCTCTTTCAGAGGCTGATAGCTGGGGAGAAGCGCCCTAAACTCATCCACCAGAGCCTCTGTTTGGGTCGGGTCTTTTGCACCCAGATTGGAAGCACAGGTACTGAGTTCTTCACCGATAACCGGACGAATCTGCTGGGCCTTGATATTGTCCACTTTCGCGAGCTGGGAAAGTTGCGCCCCAATAGCCCCCACATTCATATCAAAGCTGCAAGTCAGAACCGCTTCCATCTCATTGAGAATCGCATCTACCTGTTTCTGCTTGATTGTAGCCAGACGACGACGCTCGGCCCGCTCTTCTTGTAAGCGCAGGCGCTCCGCTTCTCGCTCAGCCTCCAAACGCTCAGCTTCAAGACGTGCCTGTAAATTCTCCCTATCAGTCGCCAACTGGGATTTAATCGCCACTGCCCGGCTGGATACCCCATACCAGTTAGCAGCACTTCGAAGCATTAGGTCGGCTTGGTCCAGGTTACCCAAGTTAAGCTGACCAGTTGCGGCAGCTAAGAACAGCTCAGATATCTCACGCCGTGAGGCATCCAGAAAGTCATCATCACCAGGGTTCAGCTCTGAGTATTCCTTCAGCTCCAGACGGAGGTCGTTCTCCCAGGCGGGAGTTAAGATACTCAAGTTAATCAGCCGGCTAATCGCTTCTTTCTTATCACTGATTCGGCGCTCTAACAGCTCCTGCTGCAATTTTCGTTCAAGCTCTATTTTTACCCTCTCTTGTTCGGCGGTATTCTGCTGCTCCAAGTGGTTATAACCAAATCCAGCGCCAATAAGCATCATGGCAAAGGCACTACCCAGAACCCATTTCCAGGTATTACTAATAAAGAATGCCTGCACAAACTTTTCGACGGTATCGGTACGATTTTCCCGCTTCAGTTCCAGGGCAGACTCAAGGGCACGCCATTCTCTGCGGTTCAGCCCCTTGATGCGCTTTGGACGTAACTTCTGCTCAAAAGCCTTATCCGCAGGAGTTTTGTCATAGGGATGGCGACCACAAAACAATTCATAGGCCACACAGCCCAGTGCATAAACATCATCAGAGGGGGCTGGCTCTCCCCCTTTCAACATCTCATAGCTCGCATAAGCGGGCGTCAGTGCCCCAAGACTGCCAGCATCAAATACAGTGGTCTCACCAGTTTTATTCGCAATTCCTCCTTCCGATACTGCTCGCGCAATACCAAAGTCAAAAACCTTTGCGCCTTTCTTACTGGTGACGAAAATATTGCCCGGTTTAAAGTCGGAGTGGACGATTTTATGTGAATGCGCATAGATCAGTGCCTGACAAATATCCGTAAATACGGATCGCGCTTTTTCTGGTTCAAGCCCCACATCTGCATGATCTCGCAGAAGCTTATCCAAGGGTGCCCCTTCCAGGAATTCCATCGTCATAAAGACGCGGTCACCATCACGGTCAAAATCATAAACCGTTACGATGTTAGGATGGGCTAGAGTTTGAGACTTGCGCGCCTCACGTTGCAGGGAAATAAAGGCATCAGGGTGCTTCTGAAAATCATCGTTTAACAGCTTAATAGCGACATAGGGTTCGCTGTCGTTAGCTTCTAATTTTCGGCGGTCGAGAGCTTTATAAACTGCCCCCATACCGCCAACACCCAAGAGTTTGTCAAGCTCAAAACGCCCTTTAATCACGGTCTTTGTAACAGCACCTGAGGGTAAGGGTTCGAAAGAGTCAGGAGTATCGATGGGATTAGCCGGTATTCCACCTTCTAACTTAGTGCCAACTTCTTTCTGAACAGAAGCTTTGTGCGGGGCCGGACTGAAGACGGTAGCATCAGTCCCAAAATCTGCAGCAGCATTGGGAATTATCGCTTGGGCTCCACGAACTGGCGGATGGTCATTTGAACCGGTAGCATCCTGGCGCACAACGACAGTGACATCACCATCTTCCGTTAACCCACCTGCAGCTTGCTCCGGGCCGGGCGGAGAGCCACTCGGCCGAACAATACGTGTCTTATCGTTCAATTCCGCCTCCTTGGGAAAGTATTACCAAATATCCAAATGCATAACAAAAATGTTACGGGCTTATCAATTAAGGTAATTTAAAGTGGCAAAGTATATCGAACAGGTTAAGGAGCAACAATCAAGGTATATTCAAAATAATTTGCCTACAGGCGTCATAAGTACACTATCCCAGTAGTGGTGCAGCTAACCGGAATGCTTGCCAATGAATACAACCAATTACATAGGCTTACATGCATGTTTTTTAAACAACCCCGATAATTGAAATAATTTTAATTGGTGCAAGGAAGCTAACAATTCTTAATATTTTCATATTTCTTCCAAATTTTGGCGGGACGGAAAATTAAACCGTAATTCTCTGTATATTTAATTGGTGTCAGAGTCGAATACGCTCAGCGGGCATATACCCAACAACAGTAAAAGGGCTTCGGATAATTGGTGCCAGAGTCGATTAAATAACGAAAAATTATGGTTTTTTTTTGCTTTTCTCTCTGTTTAAATCACCCCAGTTGCCACTGCGACGTTACCTGAGCTACTGACTCATCGCCGTGGTAAAGGATTAACCACCAACATCAAAAGCCAACCAAGAGGGAATCCCCATGGCTATCTACATGAACTTCAATAACAAAGCCACCAAAGGCAACGTCACCGCCAAAGGTTACGAAGACTGGATCGAAGTTGACAGCTTCAACTTTGGTGTTGGCCGTGGTATCACCATGGAAGCTGGTGCTACCTCCAACCGTGAAGCCTCTCGCCCCAGCCTGAGCGAAGTCACTTTCACCAAGCGTATTGACGCTTCTTCCGGTGGTTTGTTCAAGTCTTCTGTCACTGGCGACGAAGGTGTGCCCGTAGAGATTCATGTTGTACAGACCGGCGCCAACTCTGTAGAAAAGTAC
>NZ_AQYJ01000009.1 GCF_000380565.1 Microbulbifer variabilis ATCC 700307 | reverse complement strand
CGAATTCAAAGTGAAAGCGGTAATGCTTAGCTTGATAGAGGGCATTCAAGTTAAGGAAGTGGCTAAAACTCTCGACATTCACCCTTTCATGCTGTCATGATGGTGAAAAGCGTTTCAGGAAGGGAAGATTTTGGCAGATAAGCGAAGAAAGCTTACTGATGTAGTCTCTAGAAAAGAAAAGGAACTTTCTAGGGTAAAGCGTTTGGAGGCGGAGAATCGTAAATTAAAGCAGGAGCTTGATTTGCTAAAAAAGTGGCAACGGTTTCTTGCGGAGGAACATCAGCAAGATATCGATTTATCCAGAGGTTCGGATCAGAACTAGGTATCAAAAGAACTTGTCAGTGGCTAGGAGTATCGCGCAGTGGCTATTATGATTGGCTGAAGAGGCCGCGATCGCACCGAAAACACCAAGATGATGATCTAAAAGTTCAGAGATTCAAAAGATTTCGGATGACTCTGCAGGGCGCTATGGTATTCCAAGAATTTGGAAAGCCCTGCTGACCAAGGGCTATGAAGTTAGCCATAAGCGCGTAGCCCGGCTGATGCAGGAATTAGGAGTCGTAGCCAGAGTTACGAGAGTGACACGTAGGGCACCAGGAATAATGCGTTTCCTAGCCTCTGGGGAGAATCTTAGACCGGAAGGAGCTGTGCCTAAAAGCAAGAATCAAGTTTGGGTTGCTGACATAACTTACCTTAAGGTTAAGGGTCAATGGCAGTACTTGTCAGTGGTGATGGATTTGTATTCTCGCCGAGTAATCGGTTGGAGTTTAGACACGAAGAGAGCAACAGAATTAACCCGAAAAACCCTGATGAATGCTGGAAGGAAAAGAGGATCACAACCGGGATTAATATTACACACGGACAGAGGTGTAGAGAACAGAGGGTCCGAGTATCAAAAAGAGTTGGGAAGATATGGAATCCAGCATAGCTTGAGTAGAGCGGGTAAATATACGGATAATACTCATATGGAGTCGTTCTTCCATAGCTTAAAAGCTGAACTGATTAGAAAAACTAGCTTCCAGACAATGAGCCATTTAAAGTATGCTCTGGCTCGATATATTAATGATTTTTACAACCGTAAGCAGCTGCATTCAACTTTAGGCTATCAATCATTAATAGAATATGAGCGAATAGCAGTATGAAAAGTAGTGTGTCCGTTTTATCGGGGCAAGATCACCTTTCACTCAAATTGCTGGTACAATTACGTGCTAAGTCCGCAGGCCACTGTGGCCGGCGTTAATTCTACTGACACCTTGGCTCACTATTTTTTAAACGAGCTGTTAAACCACTGGTATAGAAGGAGCTAATTATGGAAAGCATGGAATTCAATACCCCAAAAGTCGTGCTCTACACTTTCGCTACCAGTCCATACGGTCTTAAAGTCCAAGCTTTTCTCGCTTTTAAAAAGATCGCTTACGAAATTGTCTATGTATCTCCGTTTAATATGAGGGAAACACTTCCGATGGGGCATACCGTGCCTGTTTTGACAATTGATGGTGAAAGTAAAAATGATTCACAAGAAATAGCTCATTGGCTAGATGAACGCTTCCCTCAGCGTCCCCTGTACCCTGTAGACGGTGATCCGTGCATTAACGAACTTGATGATTGGGTCCAGCATTGCATGATTCCTGCAAATTTTAGGTTTGTGCGACCGGCTTTATCGCTAGCACTTCCTGTGCAGCTGATCAACGCTTGGCGCCTCGGTTGTGCCATGAATCGCACGGTACCAGATAACGCAATCGGCGCATGGCGTTTTGTATGGCCTCTAGTCCTTCTGTGGGCTCCTTTTGTCCGCAGGGAAGCTGAAAATGCTCCAGGAAACAGCATAATGGCTGCTGCACGTCATGTCGGTGCACGTTTGAGTAAAGAGCTTGAGAGAGGTCCTTTTATGTGTAATCGTAGTGAAGTGAGTGTTGCAGACCTCTCTGTCTATGCGCTCCTTGCTTTTGGTTATGAGGCTGGGCTTACAGGAGGAGACGGACTTTTCCGTCGTAGTCGCATACGAGAATGGGCACTACGTGTGCAGGGTGAACTCGACCCTTCATTGCCTTTGGTTCCAAGCCAGATTCAAGCTAGGAAGCTAGGAAGCTAGGAAGCTAGGAAGCTAGGAAGCTAGGAAGCTAGGAAGCTGATTGCAACCTTTTTAATATCTGCCCTCCCTCTAAGGGTTTGTATGGAGGGTAACTACCAGTCTTCTATCTCGAAAGAAATATGAGATGTCCCTACAAATTAGATACTGGGAAATTAACAAGTTAATCCGGGCGGGCACAAAAACCTCCAGTTTTTATTCCGCTGTTTAAAGCGTTAAGTACCTAGAGTATGGGGTAGCAATGCCACGGAAAGTTGGATTCATTCATCTGCTGTTTGCTATTTTCACGTTAGCCTATTGCGTGTTTGCTGTTGTGAGTGGCAAGGTATCTGTCTATAAACGAGCTGGTCTCTCAGAAACAATCAGTATTGATGTTGAACCAGAACGGTTTTGGGGTGTCGTGTTACTTTATGTAGGTATGGCAGTAATTATGGTTATACTAAGTATAAAAAAGTACTTTCCCAAAAAACTCTATGAACTTATTGATTTTGGTATACATTCTAAACTATCTATTTTACAAGTTATATTTTTAATCAGCTTTACAGCTTTAACGTACAGCACCATTTTTTGGTTGGCTGGGGTGTTGGCAAATACTTAACAAGCGACTATGGTTGCTCGTCAAGTTTTTAAGCCATACTTGCATCCCAGTAAGTGTTAATTTTCACCATCGTATTCAGGATCGTAATCTGCTTTCTCATGTAGGCAATCAGGGCGATCTTCTTAGATTTACCAGTGTCGACTAATCGCTTATACATCGGCTTTAGTTTGGGATGATGTTGTATGGCCGACATACTGGAAGCAAACCGAACCGTACATATTCAATTTGCAATTTATGAGTTAGGAAATTTTCTGGTTTAAAAGATTTTTATCATGGATTAGCTGAAGTAAAATCTTCCAACGCTGTTGGGAAGTGAAGATGTGTGAATGTATAGAAATCCATATCAGAATTTTATTCAATAAGGATGGACAACGACTTTCACTTTGGAAGATTCTGCAAGTATTCGATTGCTGCTTATATTTAGTATGGAGTAGATGGAAAATTTATGGTTAGATTGTTTGACTGATTTCGGATAAAGTTGGCTGATTATCAGTGTGAAGACTAAGCAAGGAGGTATTAGTTCATGGATTTAGATATCCCCACATTCATTTCTTCTTTAGGCGTTTCTTCACTCACTGCTATATGGTTGACTAAGTCACTAGTTGCTCATAGATTGGAAAAGGATCTTCAGAAATATAAAAATGAGCTAGATAGATCTTTAAGTGATTTTAAGAGTGTGCAAGATGGCCTAATTAGAAAGGATGTAGAAGTATACCTGAAGGAGAATGAAGCTGATATAAGATACAATTTTGAGGCGAGGGCCAGGTTGTATCAAGCTATTGGTCCCCTTAAGTTCCAGCTTCTTCTGGCTGCCCGTGATTTTAAAGCCAGAGTTACGAATATTCCGAAAAAACCCTATAAAATTTATTTGAATGGCCATTATGGAAAAAGCACCATTTACAGGCTAGCAAGACTGCTCTGTTTGTCAGAGCTGATAGAGAGTAAAGTTGCTTATGCTGATTTTGCTGTAGATGAGTCTTCTGTTAAGTTGCTTGAGTTCAAAAAATCGCTATTTCTGATGTTGTCCGGTTCAAAAATAACTAGTCATCACCCAAATGCTAATTGGAAAGTACAAAAGGAGCATATTTTCTTTGATACCTTATCAAGTATAGGAAATGCGCTTACCATTAATGAAGGCGAGTCAGTAGCGAGGTGTATGTCTTTTTCAGAGTTTACAGATGCCCTAAAAGGATATAATTTTGTTGAGAAAATTTCTCCCCTTGTTAATGTTATGTCTGGGCTATGTCTTAGAGGAACTCCAATCCTCTGGGTTAGGCTTTCTTGTGTTGCAGTGCTCTGTAATGAATTAATAGAAAGTTTGGGACGATCAGTCGGGTTTAAATATAAACCTCTTGATCTCAGTGCTCTTATTAGAGAAAGTAATGATGATTTCGTTCAGCGTAAAGCTGATAAATATGTTGAGCTATGTAATGAAACTATGAGTGAAGGTCTTTAGGGGGTATCAACACTCCCAATAAGGTACAGATTTATATTTCCATTTATAAGTTTGCTCCCTTCGCTGAAGGGGATGTGGCGGTGCAAATATCAAACACTATCCTCTATAGTTGCTGTGAGCTGCCAACTGCTTATTATACTTTATTTGGTTTTTGTCGCAGAAAATTAATAAGATGGATAGATCATTTTTTATAATTTGAATTGAATATTTATTGTGTTCTTGGTTGCTGATGGTGATTGTTCATAGGCACAGACTGTAAAACTATCCTGTTCTACTTGATTCAATAGAATTTAACTTATTATCAGAGAGTTTAGCATCCTGACCTAAATAGCGTATGCTAAAGAATTTGGCTGTCTTTCTCTTTTCCCAAGCTTACTAAATATAACTGATTATTTTTAATAGTTAGTTCAGTTATTGACGTATACTCTGGTCGAAACTGTTGAATTTTTTGGCTTTTATTAATATAGGCAACGATTGAATTTATTACCATAAAATGACAAAAAACTATAGTATCTTCAGTAATGCTAAATAAATATCTCTGAATTCCATTGCGCCACTCTTTTTGCTGTTTATCATTTATAGTCCATTCTTTATTCAGAAGAGAGCGTATCCATGGTAGGCGTTGACTTGATAGAATACCTTCGGGTGTTGGTATCTCAGTAACTAAGTTGACCACTTCTATTGAAGCGCCCCATATTCTTGCTAGGGGTTCTGCTGTCTGCTTGGCTCGCAGCTTAGGGCTGCTCGTGATTTTTAATCTTCCTTGAATAGCAAGTTTTTGGGCTAACTCTTCAGCTTGTATAAATCCTAACTTGGTGAGGGGTGGATCAAGGATATTATCTCCTTTAGCTGCCTCACCATGTCGTGCAAGTAAAATTCTGGGCATGTTATTTGGGATTATAGATACTGGTTTAATACTTCATCTGGTATATTTTGCCATAATGATAGCAGTTCTGCTGTATTGAAATTCGTGAAATGTGGATGATTACCGATACGCTGGCTTTGCTTTCCTGTAAATATTGGCCAGTTGTTTCCCGGGTTGCCACATTCAGCGAAGTTCAGCCAGGCTTCTTGCATACTTTTACTTAAGGTGTGCGGGGCTGGCTCATCGCGATATAATTCCTGTAAAGACGCTTCACCATGAGTACCAAATAGATAGGCTAGTTCTGCAGCATGACACGCACCCAAAAAGGGCTGTGCCGCTAATGGTTGGGCGAAATGATAATGGAAACTTTGTCCTTTATGTTGGGTTAGATACCTAAGCCCTGGTAGGGTAAAAACCATATCGGTCAACATCAAATTCCAGGTTTTACTCCATTCTGGCCAGGGATTGTTTTTAATAGATAAAGCCTGCTGGTAATAGTAATCAATAATAGGTTTTAGTGTGCTCTCAGGTAGCAGCCATTCTAACTTTTTGCAGATTGAGTGATAATTCAGTGTGAAAGTTTCAGGGTTTGTAACACTAAATAGATTCCACTCTTCTAGATTACTGCCAAGAAGAATTGGATGGGCTGTATTAGTTTTAATATTTACTAAAGACGGTCGTCTTTTTCTTAATAAGCTTTCGTCTAGCACCGGCTTAAATGGAAGTTGCCCCCAGTTTTGTGTCATGCGTGGATCTTTAAGAATTTCGCTTTGTGCCTGAAGAAGTAACTTTGTAGAGCATTTGTGTATTGGTATTCCACCACTTATGTTATTAAGATGCTCGATGAATGCTGCTGCCATGTTATTGGCTCTGGAAATCGAATGAGCAGCCCTTGGGTGGCCACTTTGTACAATCGCTCGAGAGTATAAATTATGATATTCAGTTACCTCTAATAGAGAGATGATGCTCATTGCGCCGGCAGATTCACCAAAAAGAGTGATATTGTTAGGATCTCCGCCAAAGGCTGCAATGTTATCTCTCACCCATTTGAGCGCTGCTATTTGATCCAATAGACCTTCGTTGCCAGTAGATGGGATTTCAGAGATGTCCTTTAAACGTAGAAAGCCTAGAGCGCCAAGACGATAATTGAATGTCACAATTATTGCTCTACCGCTTGAGGCAAGATGGCACCCATTATATATATCTTGGCAGCTTGACCCCATATAGAAAGCTCCACCATGAATCCAGAGCATTACAGGTAGCTTTCTTCCTTGGTTTATAGGTGGCGAGAAAATATTTAGATAAAGACATTCTTCTCTATCAGGAATCTCTCCATTTTTTCCCCGGACCTGCATCAGGTTTGAGGGATTTTGTGCAGCTGGCGTTCCAAATTGCGCTGCATCGAATGGCACACTCCAATTTGGCATTGGTTCGGGTGCTTTCCAGCGGAGCTCGTTAATTGGGGGACGAGCATAGGGTATACCTAGAAATTTATAGGTTCTTGTAGCTTCGTCTACTTTGCCAATAATCGGTCCAGCGGGTGTATCAATGACAGGTGTTGACCTCTTATTTGTGAGCTTTCTAATACTTGGGTCCGTTGTCATGAGTAGTTTTTCCTACTGTATTTCTCTCTAACGTTGCACTTATTTAGTCGGCGTTATTCTTCAGACTTTCCTTGAAATCATTTTAATTTACGTCCATACAAAAAGAGTGTGTGGAAAAAATTTGGCACAGTTATTTTCCGGAGGGATCCTGGCAAGGAGATGCATTGACGAATCTAGTCACGGATGGGCTCAAGGTGGGGAATTTTCCGTCTTTTAGCTCAGGCCATGAACAGTGTATTTAGGAAGTTGCACCGTTTGAAGTTGGTGAGAGCATGATCGTAAAAATCTTTGACAAGTCTACGGGCTTGATTGCTGAGAAGCCACTGGATAGCTTGAAGTTAACCGCGACAGGCTTGGTTGAATTGCCGGTAGATCCAGACGAGATAGCCTCGTTATCTCAGGAAGGAAATGACCTAGTAATAGTTTTAAAGACGGGTCAAATCTTCACTTTATTTGGTTTCTATCATGAAGACAGTGATGGAGATCATAGTGAGTTGACTGTAACTGGGGGTTCAGAGCCCTTATTCCTTGCGGCTTCGGGAGGGTTGATACCAGCTTTTACCGTTGCCGGCGGCCCAGCTGGTGAGCCTCCTCCCCCTCCTCCCCCTGCCGTTCCGTGGTTTGTCCCTGCTTTGATTGCTCTCGGTGTTGTTGTCATCGCTGTAGCATCAAATGACGATAGTAACCGTGGGGGCGGCTTTGTGCCTCCGGATTCAGATGCGGACGCAGATTCGGATGCCGATGCCGATGCCGATGCTGACGCAGATGCCGATGCCGATGCCGATGCCGATGCGGATGCGGATGCGGATGCGGATGCGGATGCCGATGCGGATGCAGATGCAGATGCGGATGCTGACGCCGATGCCGATGCCGATGCCGATGCCGATGCCGA
>NZ_AQYJ01000008.1 GCF_000380565.1 Microbulbifer variabilis ATCC 700307 | reverse complement strand
CTTGATGGCGATCGGCTTTAGTAGTGCGCGTTGGGTTACTAACCTCTGCTTTCCTTGGATGTGAAAATATTTCTTTGCTGCCAAAGTCTCTACTATCGCCCTTAATTGCCATCACTAGGACGCGGCGATATTTTCTTTCTCTAGTTCTTACCCATTCATACACCGCGCCGCTGGTAGTACCATCATAGGAATCGATACTGACTGCAGATGCGTAAATCTCACCAAAGCGCTCATGCTTGAAGCCTTGGAAAACTAACTTGTCCAAGGCATCCCAGCAGCTATCGCGCTTATCTACCGTGTCGCCATCAATTTCGCCCCAGTACATTTGCCAGCTTTCTTCATTGCGACCAAATGCGCGGATAGTGATGGCGAGGCGGTCATGCTGAACATCAATACCGACAGTAACCAGCAACCCACCAGCCGGACAAAATAGCTCTGGATAGTCTTCCGCAGTTTCTTGCAGTTTTTCATGATCCAGCA
Organism: Microbulbifer variabilis ATCC 700307; assembly: GCF_000380565.1. GTDB lineage: Bacteria > Pseudomonadota > Gammaproteobacteria > Pseudomonadales > Cellvibrionaceae > Microbulbifer > Microbulbifer variabilis. The sequence goes on along the minus strand of NZ_AQYJ01000008.1, from coordinate 5,342 downwards.
ACCGGTTGGCCGCATATTTATAGGGCCTGCCTAACTTGTTGTTTTGGAACACGATGCGTGCAGATTCATCGCCGCTTTTGGCTTCGTGTTCGGCTTCCAAGAAATCCCTGACGACCTCCGCCAAGCCAGTACCCGGGATACACACATAAAGCTCTGATAGCTCCATAAAGGTTTCTATCGGTTCGATTTCATCCTCTGCAAAGTCCTCGCCGCATTGGGTTTTGAACCAGCCGGCAAAGTCATCGCCGTTTTCCCGCGCGGTTTTACAGGTCTGCAGGATATTGGCCTGGCGGCGGTAGTCATCCCAGGCACTACCACATTTAGGACAGGTATAAACGGCGGTTTCTGGCTGATTCAGGCCGAATACCGGGTGCGGTGTGCCGCCCTCTTTCTCCAACCAACTAACGTTTTCCCAGTCCAGTACATGGGACTCACCACAGTCGTGACAGGTAACCGGTAGCACGCGCATTGTGCCGAGCTTGGTGTAGTGCTCCACTTGGGAAAGATCAGCAACCGCCGGCGTGCCGCCAATAATCAATTTCTTATTGCGCATCCGTTTTAGGCGTTCGCGCAGGTGGCGAATGGAATCGCCCTGATCACCGACGTCTTTGTTAGTATCGTCGGGCTCTTCTACATAACCACGCTTGGCAGTGGTGGATTTAACATTAGAGACGGAATTAGAACCCACAGTACGCACTTCCCCGCCAGGGAATACTTTTCTGGTAGATCTGTTCCCCAGCTTGCGACTGGTGGAGACATCAATCACACGCGCTACATTCGGCGAGCCCTCAACAATCTTCACGAACTTTTCGTCCATGAAATTCTGGCCTTTTGAATCCTTTGGAAAGAGCATCAATACCCGCGCGGGATCAGTCACCGCCACCTTACAGATATCTGCCGCTAGCAATACCGTCCAGCCAATCTGCGCCGCTTTTTGCATTACAACCATCCAGGAGACTTGGCTATCGAGCGCGTGCATTACGCCCCAGAAATAGGGCACAAAATCTACTCGGTAGTACCCCGCGTTATCGCTATCTTCGGATGGCAACTTGATATTTTCTGGCAACCACTCAATCAGCGGAATTTTAGGCTGCGGTATCCAGGTCTGGCGTACCTCCTTCACCAGCCTCTGTAAATTCAATCTCGTAACCGCCAATAGTTCTGAGGGCAGCTTCAATGTTTGGCTGTAGGGGTTCTCTGTTGACGGTAATGGCATACTGACTTTCGATAGCAATAATGATGCTCTCTACCGCTCCTATAAATTCATTCTTTCCAACGGTGGACCATTCCACCATCGCCTTGCGTACAGACTCAATATCCAGAATTAATTGATCCTGCTTGTACAGCTCGCGCATTTTTAATTGGGCATTCGCCTCAGATTCAACCGCCTGCGCCATATCGCGACGGTTTCGGGCCTCATTCGCCTGGCGGCCTGCGGCCTCGGTTCGCAGTCGCTCGTAGTATTCATGAAGCCAAACTTTGTAACTGGCACCTACGGTAAAAACCTCTGCCTTGTAGTGTTTGGCAATAGCAGGTTGAGTAGCACCAACCAGGCGGGCAAAACCAGACTGAGTGGCCTGATCATCAAGAGAGATATCACCAGCCAAGGTATAACCCCCTAGGAAATTTCAGATATCTGTTAAAAGAACACGGTTCGAATTACCCGTGTGCTGGCCCCGTCAGGAGGACCCGTTCAACGTCTCTTTGCGGTCGCAATCGCATGGTCCATGGCCTTATCAAGTTCTATCGGAAGGTGGCGCCGTGCTATGCCTTCAGCTATTCGAATAAAAGGGAATCGCTTGCGGTAGTCTGGCTTCCCCTTGAGGAATATCAGAATGGGCTTAACCGTTGGCCGGCGCTTACCGCCTGCCCTCTTCCAAACGCCTAAGACACCATTAACTTTGCCAACGAAATATTTCCCCTTCTTACCCTGCGCACTACCTGCCCCACTTGTAGAGCCAGGGTTACCCCGTAGTTCAGCCAGGATTTTTTTATAGGTTCCGACCGATATATTCCCGTGCTTGTTTAATCTCGCCGCCTCACCATGCACCACATACATACCAGCAGGCAGGACACCTATGTGCCGAAGGGCACGCTCAAAGCGCTTGTCGTTCCGGTTCACATTCATGACCGATGGGGCTAGATATTTGCTAGGGGCTGTACCGTTGGAAACCTGATCACGGATAAAGACTTTGGCAATGCCAGAACGCTTCGTGGCTTTCTTTACCAATACAGAGTTCAGCGTTAACTTTGCCGGGTTTTTAAATACCCGCCCCATCGCTGAGCGCTCTTCTCCCCGTATACGAAAGGCCACGTTATTTAGGACAACCGAACTGGCATAAGGTAACTGCTTTTTTAATTCAGCAGATGCCCGATCAAACTTTGAAGTATCCAGCTTTACACTAACGTCCATCGTCCCCGTCCTGCTGCCTTTCCTGCAGCTTCAAGCGCTTATGGTTGTAATACCAATTCACAATGAACCCACTCAAAGCAATCAAGAAACCACCCACCGCCAATAACTCTTGTGCTGCATATCCACCGACTACCGCTGTACCCGCAGCAACCGTAGTGGTTGCACTGGCGACCTTCTGAACCATGGCTTCCCTCGCTGCCTCTTGAGCTACAGTGTTCACCGCTTAACCTCACTCACCCACGACTTCACGAAATAGAAGCCGATGATGATGCTATAAGGCTGCACAACCACATCAACCAGCAGGCCCTTTAGGTCTGCTACAAAAGGCGCCTTAAAAGCCATGGCCGCTGCAATAAATAAAACTAGTAACGCCCAAACAAATGTCACCAAAAAGGCAATTAATCGCCGTGCCCGGTTCTGAGGCTGCGTTGCCTCCAGGTACTTGAGATACCAACGGGATTTTTCCTCATTGGTAAACCATACCGCATCCACGGTATTTACAGTGGCATCCAGCACCTTGCCCGCAGACTCGGGGCCAGCAAATAAACCCTTAACTCCAGACCAAATACCCATCACGGATACTCCGGCACATAGTGTGTAATTGTCAGATCAAACTCGGTGGGCAGCAGCTCTCGCAACCGTTGCATTGCCTTACGGGATTGCATCACCCACCAGCCACCGGGAGCCAGGCCAGAACCAATACCAATACAGCCCTGCACATCCGCCGAATAATTAGCGGTATGGATCAATATTTTTGTACGGCCAGGAACCTCCTGAAGCTCCCACACATTGGGGAACCTAGGTGAGTTATACGGATTACAGGAATAAACCCCTTCAGGAATACAGCTCTCGAACGGACGATTACCCAACCACGGGCGCTCTACCGTATAAAACACACAGTCGCGCACTCTCAGCCGCCCCAATGTAGCTTCAGGCCCATAGGCGAATCGTTGCAGATTGCAATTCATGAATTTCCGCTCGCAGAGCTAAGGAATAAAAAAACGACGCCCACAAGAACGCCGCCAAGTACAGGTGATGGAGTAATGAAAAACAGTAAGACAGAAACGAAAAAACCCGGCTGGGGAGCCGGGTTTATTGCAAAGCGGAAAAAACCGCATGCTGGGGAATTTATACCTATTCAGGACAAAACTGTCAACAGACTACTTTAAATCGCTTCTTGACCCTTTTTCTCCAACTCAAATACTACTCCAAAACTCTTCCCCGCAAATGAGTTAAGATAAACAACTTAAAATATCCTGAAAAATCCTTGCGCTTAGACAACCGCCATTAACATTTACATATATCAGTCAATAACTAAAAGTTCAGGTTCAAGGAAATAACAAACATCACCTGAGCGACCAGCAGGAAAACTTAAACCACTGGAAAATCTATTACCATTCGGCTTAATAAAAATTAAATGCGTTGGTTCTATTTCATCTCTTACATTGGGTATAGGAGAAGCTCCATAGCGAGCATTATAAGCTTCTAGTGTAAAATAGGATATTTCCTCTACACCACTCTTCATTATGGATCTCAGTGTTCTAGATACACTATACTCATCATCTAGACTTCCCTTATATACAAGCTTATCTATACTCATACCATTAGGACTAGAAGCATAAGCTACTACTTTATCTCTAAGTAAGCTCATACAATTATCTAATTCAGCACCCATCCTTGCTTCATCTCTAGTGCTCTGGTCTGTACTATCAATCTTCGAGATTTTTTCATGGCTTGAATTATTATTCACCTCCATGAAGAAAGTATCATTAGAAGCTAAACTGCTTATGCTTAACAACATTAAAAAAATTATATAAAAATAGTTCATGAGAATTTTACGTCCAATATTTCCATGTGCATACATTCGCTCAATAGATTTAGAAATTAACAGCGTAAAAAAACCGGCTCAGAGGCCGGTTTTATTCTGCAAAGCGGAAAAACCGCATTATGGGGAATTTATACCTACTCAGGACAAAGCTGTCAACAAGCGGCTTTAAGCTGCCCTCTGTACTCCTGCACAACCTCAGAAACAGGCCCTAAAGCTCTTGCGGGTAATGGGTCCAAACGCCGCTGCAAACGTTTCCAAATTTTTACCCACTCCCTATCCCAACGCTTTTTGTCACACCCTAAAATTGTCCGCGCTTGGCCCAGGTCTATTACTCGGCCATTTACATCACGCAGTGCACACGCATTAATACAAAATAGCGCCAGCTGGCTAACCTTTTCTCGCGGGTGCGGCTCCTCCCATTTGTCGAATTCATTCATCAGGTACTTCAGTAGTGCCGCTCGCTCTTTGACTCTTGAGGCTGGCGGGGCGTAGGCGGCCATGCCCCAGCAGTAGGCCAGAGGATCACTTGCTCGCAGCTTGGCGACTGCATCTTGAATCAAGCCCTTTTCACAGGCATCCATGATGCGGTTGCCGCTGTCCTTGGCTCCGGGGGTTTCTTTCGCAACTAGTGTTGGGGCTGCAACCCGGCAAATAACTTGGTTGGCCCTACCCAGCACCTCTCCGCGAATTACAACCTTTCGCCCTCTCCCAGCTGATAAAACCGTACTTCGGCCGCCCATGGCCTCATAATCAAATGCAGCTGTGGAGCTATCAAAGGCGTCGTGCCACGCTTGTCTAGCACTATCGAATCTCATGTCATGCCCCCCAAGCAATTATCAAGCAACCAAAAACCAGCCAAGCGTCCCATCATGCTGCCTTCGGCATGCTCTCGAAATAATCCTGAAATCGCCTTTCGGCTGCGTGCAGATTGTCTCGGTGATACGTGCCCAGGTAATTTATGTGGCCCTGGTTTATCCAGAATTGGGTCACCACCGTATTCGCGAACACAACCTCCACGAGGTGAGCGTACTTGGTGCGGAATACGGCCAGCGGACTGCTGGGGTTGGTTGTGGAAATCCTTTCGATGGCTTCTGGGATGGT
>NZ_AQYJ01000007.1 GCF_000380565.1 Microbulbifer variabilis ATCC 700307 | reverse complement strand
ATTTTGAGGCTTTTACGGGTATGTATATAGTAGTACCTCAAATGTTGGGTGTATTTATTGCAATACCTATAGGTATATTTTTTTTATTGTTCGGTATTTGTAAAAAAAACCTAGGTAGTAAATCTAAAGATAGGTTTATAAAAGCTGGAATAATAATCTTAATTTTACAGCTTTGTTATTTTGTCATAGTTAATAACGGCTATTATCTTACGGTATAATTTGTCCTATATTTTTTAAATTTTTTGTAGGTGATGGTTTTTTGATATAGCTACACTTAACAAATCAATCAACGGTCGCCTTCGGTTGGACAGCCAAACCTTCGGTTTGTCTGCCCGTTATTGAGGCATTAAATGCCAGTAGCAATCGAAAGCATAATGAAATTTGAAGATGGTGATAGAGTAAAGATTGAACCACATTTTTGGTGGCCAGATGGGGCGATTGGAACTGTTTCAATTCAGCCAGAATTTGTAAGGAAGCTATTGGAAAAGAAGAATCAGTGGAAAGTACTCAGAGAACTATAAAAGGCAAGGACAGAATTATCACAAGCGTGTGGGTAAATTTCGATGAACCAGCGAACGATTGTAGTGATGATGGTCCTTATATCGGTGGTGAAGTTCAAATTGAGTATTTGAGTAGGCTGTGAGTTCAGCATTTAACAAGCGCAGGTTGTCGGACTGGTTTTCCGCTGCGCTCCAACCAGCCGCAACTGCGGGCATTATGTGACTAAAAGAGTAAGCTCAAAATGTTCAGGCAATTAAGTCGTAACAGAAAGGTACTTTCCGTATTTAGCATCGGAGTAGCCGTGTGGTGTATTTCTATGCTTGGCTATCAAATAAGTTATGCAGAACGAGTTATGTCAGGACTAGAGAGTTGCATAATTGAATCGCTCGAACTTTGTGAGAAAGTAAATGAGGTCGAGCTGTATCGAAGCCTATGGAATGGGTCTGCCAGGTACTATGCTCTTGCATCGGTATTTTTCTGCGTTATATATGGTGCAACTTCTTTTGGGGAACGAAAGAAAAGAGTGGAGTAGGTGCCATCACATAACAAGAGGCTGCTGTCGCCCCTGCGGGGCTTGGACTGCCTTTCCGCTGCTTTGCAGCTCCAGGTCAGCCCCAAACCGGGCGTTATACGAAAAAGAGATCATGAGATTTAGCCAAGCACTTGAAATAGTATCTAAATGGGTTGAAGTAACTACTGAGGGGGTAGCCGAAGTTAGTGCCGTTGAAGATAAACCTTATGGCTGGGTGTTTTATTATCAAGCTAAGAATTACAATCCGAATGATCTTTCAACTTATCTAGGCGGCAACGCGCCTGTAATTTTCGATCGTATAGATGGAGAAATTCGTGTCACAGGCACAGCCTCTGAAACAGAGCAATATCTTAAAGAATATGAAGCAACATTGCCTGACGCTTGGCTACTAATGTCGCCAGAAGTTTCAGGGTTCAAAAACAAGTATGAGTAATCGTATAACCAGGCCTGGCAAGATCGCCCAGACGGAGGCTGGGCTGGACAGCCTACGCTCTGCTTCGGCTGCCCTTGCTGGCAACGTTAGGTGCAAGGAGAGAACATGAGAATCATCGTAACTTTATCAATTATTTTGGCCCTTGGTGGTTGTGCAACCGCCTACCAACCGCAGGGTATGACTGGTGGCTTCTCAGAAACACAACTAGACACAAATGTGTTTACCGTTACTTTCATAGGTAATGGTTACACCGGAAGAGATAAGGCCAATGATTATGCGTTGCTTCGTAGCGCCGAATTAGCATTGGAGCATGGGTATAAATATTTCGTTATCGTTGATGCACAGCAGTACTCAAAAAACAGCACTTATACAACTCCTACCACAGCAACAACCAATGTAAATGCCAACACATATGGCTCTGCATACAATTACGGCAATAACACCACCTACAACGCTAATACATACGGCACTGCAACAACTACTGTATCGGGTGGCCAAACTTACAATATTTCCAAGCCCCGAACCTCAAATACAATAGTGTGTTTCAACGAAAAACCTGAGGGTTTCGCATATAATGCACAGTTTATTGCAAATAGCCTCAAGCAAAAGCACGGTATTCAAGATGCACCTAACAAGTGACTATGGTTCTTCGTCAAGCTTTTAAGCCATATTCTCATCCCAATATGTGTTGTTTTTTACCATCGTATTCAGAATGGTAAGTTGCTTTCTCATACAGGCAATGAGGACCACTTTTTTAGGTTTGCCAGCGTCGACTAAGCGTTTATACATTGGCTTTAATTTAGGGTGGCACTGGATCGCCGACATTATGGAAACAAACAGGACCGTGCGCACACGATGCCGTCCACCACGAATATAGCGTTTACCTTGAAAGTTCCCACTATCTCGGTTCATAGGGGCGATACCAACAAGTGCAGCAATCTCTTTTCGGTTCAGTTTCCCCAATTCAGGTAATTCGCTCATCAGGGTGTAGGCCAATACATTTCCTACCCCTTTAGCGCTTAACAATAGGTCACGTTTTTATCGCCATTCGGCAATACTACTGACGAGTTTATCCAGCTGCTTATCGATGCCTTCTAACTCTTTTTTGATGGTTTTCAATATGGCTTGAATAGGTTTGTGTACAGATTTAGGCATTCGCTTGAGACGGTTCTTTTGCATTGTACTCATCTCCAAGCACTGGCTTCTTACAACGAGTAAGTTACTGATATTCCTTAATTTTTCAGGTTTTAACGACGATAATCTTGGCTTCATTGCCTCTCCAAAGTGAGCAATGTCGACAGCATCCAGCTTGTCAGTTTTGGCGAGTCGCCCCGCTGACTTTGCAAAGTTTCTTACCTGCGAAGGATTGCAAACAACTATCGGCACCCCCGCTTTGTGGGCAGAACAGACAAACTCCAGTTCAAGCCTTCCGGTGGACTCGATAAGTACTCTTTTGGGTTTAAGGGGTTGCAGTCGTTTAATGGCGTCCTTAATACCATCTTTATCATTGGTAACACTAAAGAATTGGCCAGTTGGTCTCACAAAAATATCGAGCTGTTTGCTGCTAGTATCGATACCGACATTGATCTCTTGAGGTTCCATAAGATAAGCTATCTCCGCCTTGCTATTCGGGCTCGAGGCCCACATGACTATTCGAGTTATGCCTAATGAGTGTCTGTCACGTTCCTACTTGTTAGCGGTCTTTATGAACCAGCGCAGCAACGAACTGTGGCAAACAAGGCCTTCGGTGGCCGCCGAAGGTGGGTCTCAATTTACCCGTTAGGGAAAAGGATTTTCAACATCAGAACCGGGCAAGAACAACCATACAAGCCGCAGCAATCGCTCCCGTTGGTCGCTGGGACAGCCAAAACGCTGCGCTTTTTTGTCTGCCCCTGTGCGGGGCGTTATGAGCACTAGCATGGCAAGACGAATAAAACTTTCAGCGCTAATGACACTACTCGCAATAGTGTTGAGTGGTTGCCCTCGAATCGCAAAGATAGATATCTATAACAATACTGGTGTATCAATATCTTTAAATAGCGGGGGAAGTATCACTCATATTTCCCCTGGCGAAGTAAAAGTTATTGTATTTACCTCAAGCAGTTTGGTTGTCAGTTCCGAAATCGGAGAATGGAAATACGGCCGAAATTTGATTACGTATGGCGGCGAAGATGGTGAATACTTCAACGGCACTGTATATTTGCAAATCAATAAAAGTGGCCAAGTCTTTGCTACTAGAGAAAAAGATAAAAGGCCACAATCTGAATTTGAAGCACAGCCAGAGGGTTTCCCAATTGCACCAAGCTCATAACAAGCAAAGGCAGCATCGCCCTGCGGGCTGGACGCGCTGACGCGCGCCGCTGCTTTGAGCGTTAGGTGCACCGGCCAATGAAAATTGGAGTTTTATTGATAGCTTTATCCTTTCTACTGATCTCTTGCTCACGAACGCCACACCACGTTGAGCTAGATGACTTTTCAAAAGAAAGAAAGGTCTCAAAGTATGGAGAGGGAACGTATTATTTTATATATACTTACCATACTTTTAGTTCGAAGAATGATACAGAAGGTCAAGAGGTATATTTTCGAGATATTGAAAAGTATATCGATTTATATTTAGAGAATAGCAATACCTGTAAGCCTATCAAAGAAACCCTGTCATATTATAGTGAAGGCGGCAGTGTCAGCATTTTGGTTTTATGCAAAAGCACCTAACAAGGCGATCAAGATGGACATTGATCTTGCCCCGTTTTAACGGACACCAAGGTCAAACAGACGAGGTGTCTTATGCCGAAATACAACAAACCTAGAAAGACTTGGCAGTATTCAAACGAATTCAAAGTGAAAGCGGTAATGCTTAGCTTGATAGAGGGCATTCAAGTTAAGGAAGTGGCTAAAACTCTCGACATTCACCCTTTCATGCTGTCACGATGGTGAAAAGCGTTTCAGGAAGGGAAGATTTTGGCAGATAAGCGAAGAAAGCTTACTGATGTAGTCTCTAGAAAAGAAAAGGAACTTTCTAGGGTAAAGCGTTTGGAGGCGGAGAATCGTAAATTAAAGCAGGAGCTTGATTTGCTAAAAAAGTGGCAACGGTTTCTTGCGGAGGAACATCAGCAAGATATCGATTTA
>NZ_AQYJ01000006.1 GCF_000380565.1 Microbulbifer variabilis ATCC 700307 | reverse complement strand
ATTTTGAGGCTTTTACGGGTATGTATATAGTAGTACCTCAAATGTTGGGTGTATTTATTGCAATACCTATAGGTATATTTTTTTTATTGTTCGGTATTTGTAAAAAAAATCTAGGTAGTGAATCTAAAAATAGGTTTATAAAAGCTGGAATAATAATCTTAATTTTACAGCTTTGTTATTTTGTCATAGTTAATAACGGCTATTATCTTACGGTATAGTTTGTCCTATATTTTTTAAATTTTTTGTAGTTGGTGGTTGTTTGATATAGCTACACTTAACAAATCAATCAACGGTCGCCTTCGGCTGGACAACCAAACCTTCGGTTTGTCTGCTCGTTATTGAGGCGTTAACCCAGAGGAGCATTGAGTGAATTATGTGTTGATTTCAGCAATTGCGGGTTTTGTACTTGCGCTGATGCTTGGAGCCTCAAAGAATGCCAAGCCAATCTCTATGGAGAATGGGGATGTTCTTCTTACGTATACGAATTCAATTAGAGGTGCCGGTCTCGTCCTTTCCATTATATCTATAGGTGGTTTATTTTTTGCTCTTATCTTCGTCCCAATAAAGACAGAGTCAGATGCGCGAGCAGTTATTTGGTTATTCTCGGCAGCTTTTCTCTTTACTGCTTATTTTTATATTGAATTTTTTACAGTAAAGATCACCCTGAAAGCCGGTGGCATTGCAGGAACATCAGGATGGAGAGGGCTCAGAGAATATGAGTGGAGCGAAATAGAAGAGATAACGTATTCGCCAGTATCGATGTGGTTTACTATTAAGGCTACAGCCAAAGCACCTCTAAGAGTTCACGCCTGGATTAGCGGGGTAGATGAGTTTCAAAAACATTATATGGCGAATTTAGAAAAGCAGATCTGGGTTTCAGCTTATGAAAGTGCATTGAAGGATGAAAGGGTCAACAAGCAAAGGCTGTCGGACAACTAAAGCGCCCGCTGCTTTGGGCGTTATTTGTCTACGGGGAAGGTGATGGAACAAGTAATTGAATGCCACCCAGGAAAAATCTTAGAAGTCCTCTACGAGAAGGAAATGTGGAGCATTCAAAAACAGTGGATGGCCACTTTCGCTAAGAATTCCCAGGGAGCAAATACCAAAGCTTATAAATGGCATACCTTTAGCGCTGGTTGCTATCCTTCAAGCGAAGGAGAGAAAGCACGCGAACTATATAACAATCATAGTGCGCACGAATATTACATAATGGCAAACGATGATGAGTTAGTAGTACTAACTGACCTAAAGCCTGAAACAGTTGATTTGTTGGACTACTATATTTTTCCAAAAAATATGGCTTGGTGTATGGCTTTTACTCATGAGGAAGGTTGGTTAGGGCCCTACTTTGCCAAACATCCAGATTACGAAAAACTAAATATCGACAATCAAAAACAGATTGAAAAAGAGAAACAAAAAGCCTTTGCCAAGAGTAAAGGATGGACATAAAAATTCACATAACAAATAGGTCAAACTGACACCTGGCGGCACAGTTTACCTAGGAGTTAAGTGCATCAGAGAATGAAGACGTCAGTAGCAATTGTTTTACTTACATTAATTTTGAATGGTTGCGCTACACCACAAACCTATACCGGAACGGTAACCGATTGCCAAGATAATCCGATTGCTAGAGCAGAAGTAGAAGCATGGGAAAACGAATGGATTCCTTTTCACTTGCCTGGTAAACTTGGAGAAACCAAAACGGATGAAAATGGAACTTTCACATTAAACACAAAAAAAGAGGCGAGTTTCTTCGTTTATTCTGGTAATAAACTAGTATTTACAAGCCACCCTGGGAAATCGGAGACCAAGTGTACCAAAAATAGCACTTAACAAATCGTGGCAGCAAGGGCGCTTCGCGCCGGGACGGCTTATACTTCGTTCCAGCCACCCCTGCACTCTGAGTTAATGGTCAAGAATCAGTATAAAGATGAAAATAGCCTTGGTATTTGTGGTAGCGGTACTCTACTCGTGGATCTGTGAGAGGCTTTTTGGTTACACCTCCACCTTGTATGTCCCAGTAGATATCCAAACCTCGCCAATACTGTATCAAGCGATGCTGGAAATTTATGGTCTGTGTGCCGTTCTAATTTTTGCTACATTGTTAGCAATTTTGATTGTCAAGCTTCGGCTCAAACAACCTGTCAAGCTATCGGTGCTTTTGGGGCTTCCATTAATTCCTATTTCAATTTACGGCGTTGTTAACTTTCTGGAAGTAGCGCCGGCACTATCAGATTTTATTCTTAGCTCTGGATTTCTAGTGAGTACAAGTGTAAAAGTTCTTCTGGCGATTTCTGTGCTTCCGGTACTTGTTCTCTTGCTAAGGAGCAAAGCCCATTAACAAACGCAAGCAGGCTTCTATGGCCCTTCGAGCTTCCGCGGGACGCCCAACTCTTTGCGCCCCTATTGCGGGCGTAAGTGTTAGGAAGTAACTTAGTGAAGAATCTCTTCTTTCTTACATTGTTGATATCCCTCTCAGAAAATGTGTACTCAACAGTTCAGGTTCAAGAAGAGCTATGGATTGATGGGGCTACATTTTATATAGAGGAGCTACCTCTTCAGCTGCATCCAGATTTCAAAGAAATTAATGGTTATTTTGACCGAGCGGTATGTTCTGGTAACTGGAGAGGGTATAAGGGTTACTGGGTAATCCGAGACAAGGAGCTATGGTTAAATCAACTAGAGAAAAATAATCCTTGCGGAAAAACTTCTGAATATTTGGATTTGTCTTCGGTTTTTAATGAGAAGAGTGCACTTCGTGGTATACCTGCAAGCTGGGTGACTGGCGATCTCAGTTTTCGTATAAGTGGTATATCGAATGCACCCAACTATGAATACTATGAGTATGAGGCTGTTATTTACACTTTTGAAAATGGCCAGCTAACAAATCGTGAGATCAAGACAATCAGGGTTGATCGGAGAAAACACTAACAATCGCAGGCAGTTTACTCCGGCCCTTCAGGCCTCCGCGGGACGCCCAACACTTACGGCACAGGTGCTAAACGCGTTAAATGTGTCGAGTAATGGAGTAAGAGTGATGAGTCAAAAGTGGTATAGAAGCGCATGGTTTCCCATCTACAATTCTATGCTTTTTTTGGCTTTTGGGTTTGTACTTTTAAATTACTACGGAATGGTTCACTGGGAAATAGTTGGGGATAATTATCTTCAGTTGGAGGGTAAATTAAAGGACTCCCTATTTAGCCTAATGTCAAAGCTCGGTGCGTACAGAATTTGCGGCCTTATCGCTCTATTTTTTGCTATCTGGGGATGTTTTTGCAAACCGAGATTGGCGATCATTTTGAATATTTTGTTGGGTGTGGTGTCGTGTTTTATGATAGTCGTAACAATGTAGGTATCTCATTTAACAAGGGCAGGCATGCTCGTAAATGCTGCGCATTTACTGGACCTCTCCCGCGTTGCAACTCCGGCCCATGCTGCCGGCGTTAGGAGCTTGATCATCCGAATAGCACTTTATTTAATTATCATTTTTCAATTGAGTGCATGTAGTGCTTGGAATGATTGGCGCATGAAGCGCTCTATAGAAAAAATGAGGAGCGAGGCCAGGGCGAAAATAGATAGCGAAGCTTGCGTATCCTCTGGTGGAAAAGTTGAAGGTATAGGAATTTTTGGTATACCTTCTTGTGTCGCTTATTACATCGATGGTGGTAAAAGCTGCACGGATAATTCACAATGCCAAGGGCTATGTTTCACACCCAACACCCATGAAATCGGAACTGCGATTCTGGGGTTGTGTCAGTCGAGTGAGCATGATTCCTTTGGTTGTATCAGCACCGTCGAAAACGGTGTTGTTAGCGAGGCATTTTGCCAAGATTGAGCAGGCTCCTAACAAAGCCAGGTAATGAAGCTCCGGGCCTGCGGCCCTCCGCGGGACAGCTTACCTTTTACGCAGGTCGCTACGCTCCCATTTTTACGCAAAATTCGCACAAGGTAAGCTGCCCCTGCTGGCGGCGTTAGACATAAGACTTGCCCACGTTTGGTAGACACCCTGTATAGTTAGGTTTAGGCCTAACACGGAGGTGTATCATGGGTAAGAAAAGAACTCAGGCGTATACGGAGGAGTTCCGTAGAGAAGCAGTTAAGAGAGCAGAAAAGCCTGGGGCAACAACGGCTTCTGTGGCTCGAGAGCTAGGCGTCAGCGCACAGCAGATCTACAACTGGCGTCGTCAATTTAATCGACTGTCTGATAAGCAGTTCAATAGGTTAGACGGCGTCAACTATTCCAAACGGGAAAGCACTGAAGTTCGCAAGCTCAAGAAGGAACTGCATGAAGCACGTCAGGAGGTTGAATTTCTAAAAAAGGCAGCTGCGTACTTTGCGAACCACCAAGAGTAAAGTACGCACTGATACAAGAGCATGTGGGGTCATTCCCGGTTAGCTTGATGTGTCGGTG
>NZ_AQYJ01000005.1 GCF_000380565.1 Microbulbifer variabilis ATCC 700307 | reverse complement strand
TTGGGCTTCCCTGATACCAGTAACGCTCGCCAGGGTAGCGCGGGCCACTGAGCGCGCCTGGTCATCCAGCTGTTGTGCAGTGCGACCACTGGCACTGCCAGTAGCTTTTAGCAACGCCTCAATCTTAAGCTGCTGCCGTTCCATCTCCTCACCGGCGCGTATGCTCTGATAAAACACCGCAGTCACACCGGCAATCCCTGCCCCAAATAGCGCCCAGCTGGCTGCACCATTTGTCAGCAGTCCATTCAGGGCACCGACTCGACCAGATACACCACCCAAGGGACCATCAATAGCTGCAACCCCTTGAGCAGCACCACGCATTGAGCGGCCAAACATAGTGCCCGCTGAACTGGTGGATTTCATTTCGCGGGTGAGCTGTTTATTGCGTGCGGCTGCTTGGGCCATCTCCCGCTTATATTGAGTGGAGCGCAGCTCCAGATTCGCCACCATGGTGGCCATGGAAGTTTGTTTTGCCATTGCTCAGCTCATGGAGTTCCAGATTGCGATTTGTTGCTGCACGGTTTTTGGCTTGTGCTGCTGAGGTAGGAAGTTAGAGACTTTGCCACCCAGTGTGCCGGCGGCAATGTGGGCGAGTTGCCACTGCTGGACTTCGGTATTTAGGGGACGCTCAGAGTGATATTCATACCAGTGATCAAACTCGGTAGAACTCATGGAGCGCAACATATTGAAATAGTCGGGACGGTTAAAATCCCGTGCGAGCTGCCGGGCGAAATAGAAACCCGGCACTAGCCTTTTTTTTCGTTATCCTCACCTTCCGTATCGCTACCTTCACCCTCATCGGGTATCTCTACAAAAAGACCGGATAGCTTAGCAGCAGGCACATAGAGCACATCGATCAATTCAGGAGTGATACTGCGGATAAGTCCCTGATGAATCTGCTCCACGGATTCCTGACAGTCCGGCTTCATCCAAATCGAGTAGGCAATTAGCAACAATTTATTGCTTACCTCCCCGGCACGGAATGCCCAGAGCTGGCCAAAGGATTCCAGTTCAGTTTTTGGTACATCATCACCTTGCGGTAAGGGGATATCCTCGGTAGTTTTCTGCAGGTATTCACATCGGTGGTAAGCACTCAGCTCAAATAGCTCTACTTCTTGCTCGCCGAAAGGCACTATTTGAGACTTTAAAATAAGGGCTGGAACTAAATTCATGGCTAGCTACCTGCTGTTACCGAGGGCTTACCAGAGATCTTGAATTTAACCGTGCGAGTGATCTTGTCATCCTTGGGTACCGCCTTACCCCAGCCGGTAATATGTCCAAGAAACTCGACGGTAGTACCCTCAGGGTATTCGACCTTGTAGTGCTTGTTGATATCGGAGTCGTAATCCGAACGCAGAGACTGTTGGCCACTATCGTTCTCTTTCCAGATCAAGGTAATAGAGAACTCACCGGGATCACGCAAGCCCGAAGGGTCATAGTCCATATAACCACTGGTGCCATCAATGGGAGTCATATCAACCGAACCGCGAGACTCTTCACCAGGCTCAAGATCCAACATGCCCGCCACTTGAGAATAGGAAGTGCCATCATCACTGCGATAAAACTTAGTTTTATAACCTTGTGCCATAGTCATAACCTCATCGGGTTGTTTCGTTAAAAATCTGTGGGTTCAGTGGAATACTTAGCGCTATACGTCAGGCGCACTTCACCTAATGGGTGATCCTGGTCCAGCGCAAACTCGGTTTGGCTGAGCAGGAACAAATCACAGGCGTCCTCCAGAGAAGCATCCTGCAAGACGCTTTCAATATCTGCCGCTGCCTGGTCTAACGCGGCATATACATCGCCGCTAGTTTTCACTACCGCAGCAACCGTCATATCCAGTTGCCTACTGGTGCCGCCATACATTTCGTGGTCAGTATTTTCGGTTGCAAAACCCACCACAATGGCTGGTAGCTTTTTTGAATCTATTTCTTCTGTGGTGCCAGGAGGAGGGAAGGAATAGCCGCTTAGGTTCTCTATTTCTTTCTGTACGGCATCACGTATTGCAATACGTTGGGTCATTGGGGGGCTCCTGGAATTTTGTGCATAAAAAAACCCGCTGTTGCGGGTTTTCATATTTACAATACGGCAGAGCCCACTCGCACTAGGAAGCTCGTGATGGCTACCTATACTTTAATGAATCTCTGCAATCAAAATGTAAATTTATTGACTAATCGGTGAATAGCCAAACACTACGTATATACGGGTAGGCTCCATCTTGTCCACCGCAGCCATCTAACCAAAAGCTAACTTTTTTTCCCGCCATTTGCGCGGACAATAAAGTTGAATGAATTGCTGCGTAATTATCATCTGATGGGTGAATAGCAAAATAGTAAGTTTTTTCACACCCACTTGGATTATAGGCAGCTTCTTCACCAGGGTTATTTGAGGCGTCAAGTTCTGGAGCTCTAACTTGTGTCCAGCCCCCATTTACATACATAGTTTTAATTGTCGCAGGTCCAACCAGTCCAGAACCGGCAGCCCAAACTGTCATTGTCATCATGTAGACTACGACACCTAACATAAATTTCTTCATTTAGTTTTAAACTCCATTAAATACTTATAAATTGATAACAACATGAAACTTAATTAACACTTTCAATCTATCCATTCAAACTTTGCCCAGATCATTTTGTGATCAGGTGTACATTTCTCCATCACACAAATTGCTTCTTCAGTGTATGCAGCTGGCACATTGAACGTGGATAAAAATTCCTCCCCAATAACCACTTGATCTACTTTCGGCTTAATCTTTCCCTCAGGTGAATAGTAAAATATGTAATCTATCTTCTCAGGGCTATTTTTTGAAGCGTTGTGTTTAGTATTCGCAATGTGTTGAGTTATATCCACGACCCCAGGGAACTCTTTTTCAAATGCCTCGATGAGTTCATTATATTGGTCATTTATCTGGTAATCTATATTGAAATCACCAACAAATATAACTGGTGCTGGTTTCTCTATAAATTTAGCCTTAAACTGCCGAATCATATCCCTCGCATCTATTAGACTTTTCTGAACATCACCATCAGCCCAAACAAAGTGCGTTGTGACGAACCAGATATTTTTTCCATCACCAAAATCCTGAAATAGAGCTATAGCTCCTGTATCTGTGCCCTCTGTACCTGTAAGCCCTAAGTAGTTTTCATCTTCAATTTTAACATTAGTGACTACAGCCTCACCTTTGTAAATACCAACAATACCACTAGGCCCAGTTCGGGCGCTAAACCCTCCATTTTTATCACCATAATAACTTTTGGAAACCAAACCATAAAAACGATTTACCACATTGGGAGAAAAATATTCATCTACCTCTTGAATAAAAGGCTTATCACAGACATATTTAGTCCTATTCATAGCCTCTTGAAAGCCAATAATGAATGGTTTTTCTCTATCTACTATCTCATCCAATTGAGCTAAATAAGCCTCAAACCGTGCATCAAATTCATTCTTAGAACTTTCACTTTCACTACAGTTTAGCGGGGTATTTTCCTTTTTAGTCGTAACATCATAGCTTGTTGCTAATGAATTCCAGATATTGTGTGTAACAATAGTAAACTCGAACGATAGTGATGCTGGTGAAATAAAAATAAGCAACAACAGCACTGCTACATTTGCTTTAAAATTAAACATATCCCCTACCCGATACCCTTCTAAAAATAAATTTGAGCCATGAACAATGCTATTGCCAAACTCACCACAATTTTTCGATAGATTTGGAATCATATTTAAATAAAACTAGAAAAACAAATAATTGACAATTCGCCGATTTTTAAGCCATTACTTCAACCAACGCTCGCCAAACAACCCCATCATCCGACAGCCGCTTGCGCACCAGAAACTCCAAACCTCCAAGGGTAATCACCGCCTCAGAACTGTAAGCCCCTACTTCGCTCACCAGCAGACTCAACTCGATACGCGGTACCCGCACTCGCTCATCATCTTCGAACTCGTCGATCTCTTGATCTTTAATCACCCGGCAATCAATAGGTTCAGCACCGCTACCCTCTGTATAGGTAGCGGGCTTGCCCCATTTACGAAACGCACGCTCCGCGGCTCTTTGGTCCAGATCCATGGATCACCTAGGCCTTCACAGTGCCCGGAACACCGGTAAACTTGACCGCTAAGCTAGTAATGCTAT
>NZ_AQYJ01000004.1 GCF_000380565.1 Microbulbifer variabilis ATCC 700307 | reverse complement strand
CTAGTGCTATTGGTGTAATCCAGCATGCGCCCGTCTTGTACAAAATTAGTAGCCATTCTCTTTCTCTCAATTGAGTAAATTACTGAAAGCAAAAAAGCCGCGATGTGCGGCCCTTTTCGGACTCTTTAAGGTTTGGTTCGGTTTGAGCTGGGTATTAGGTCTTAGGTGTTTTCACCATGCCTTTTGCATCCCAGGCTTTCGCAGCGGCATCCAGGCGCACTTTGAATTCCACCCCGTCGATATTCCAGCCGTTTTGCTGTTCCAGCACTGGGGCTTGCTGGCCGTCCAGATAGAGCACTTCGATAGTGTCGTGCGCTACCGGGTCGGCATTGAGGTACCAGCCATTGTGTCCGCTAAGGCGACCATCGGAGATCACACTGGCAATATTACGCACGCTATTGGGTACGGTGTTGTTTTTACTGGTTTCACCTACTTCAAACTCTGACTCCAGGGCAACCTTTGCGGCACCCTCGTCGGCAATATCACACAGCAGGAATTTGGGGCGGATATTTAGGAAAGCGGTACCGTCCTTCTGTTTACCCATCAATACCCTCGCGGCGTCGATGCTGGCCGTATTGATGCCTGCCTTAGTAGCTAGGTTGCCATGGTCGGTATGAAATAAGGCCTTGCCATCGGCCATATTGGGATTGTTGATCAGAATACTGAACACCAGATCCCCCACTGTGCGAATAGCAGCGAGCCCCATCTTTTGTGGGATTCGGGTGAAGGCCCCCAGGTCGTCATTGATAATTGCCTGGCGGTTTATAGAGAACATTTCCCCGTAAGTGGCCAGCGCGGCAGTTTCGGCGCGCTCCCCAATACTCACGTATTTAAATTCTGCCCCGGGTGCCACTTGGCGCAGTGAGGGGAAGGTGCCGAGATCGGTACGAGTAGCGATCTTAAAGTCACTCAAGTTGCCGGTGGCGGTAAACTGCGGAAACACCTCTGCCGCTTCAGAGTAACCCTTAAGCATCGATTTATTGGCGATATTGCCCAGGACAGTCGCGAAGTCCCCGGAGCTATGGGTAAACGCTGCGGCGACTACACCCATTTTATCCAGGCCCGCTAAATTCTGTCCGTGGGCGTGCATCAACATGCGGGCAATTTCCAGCATGGTATAGCCGGCCATACTATTGCCTTCGGTGCGTTTCTCGCCAAAGGCGCGCATGGCAATGGCATTCTCAGCGTCTGCCTTGATGCGTTTGATACCCTCACCTTCCTGCACAACCACACTGTAGCTTTGTACTGGGGTTGGGGTTTGATTACCCAGGGCTGTAAGCAGCTTGTCTTTGGCGCCCTGCACTGAGCAGTCCATATCATCCAGACAGGATTGCATTACGGTGCTGTGTGCTTCGAAGCCCTTAAAAACGGCTTTGATATCATCTTTGCGCTTTTTTTCATCCGCGGCAAATTGCGCTCTGGCATCGGCGGCAATCTGGGCTTTCATTTCTGGGGTAACCTCGGTCGCAGCGGTTGCAGCTGGCGTAGTGGAGGTGGTTGTGGTC
Source organism: Microbulbifer variabilis ATCC 700307 (assembly GCF_000380565.1). Taxonomy (GTDB): domain Bacteria; phylum Pseudomonadota; class Gammaproteobacteria; order Pseudomonadales; family Cellvibrionaceae; genus Microbulbifer; species Microbulbifer variabilis. The sequence continues at coordinate 599 of NZ_AQYJ01000004.1, read as the reverse complement.
ATGGCTTGCGCCTCCTTGTTTTTGGGGGGATTGTCTGCAACCGCAGACGGGAATCTAAATTCAGTAGGCCCCTGCATAACCAATGCACTAATAGCTTGAGGGGTATTTTTGAACTGGTTTAAATGATCAGCACTGAAGCTCGCGGCCATTTCCATTGCTGCTGTGGTATCGGTAGCAAAGCCGGCTTCCACGGCCTCGGCGCCGGTATACCAGGTCTCGTCATCCATCACTTGGCTAACCTCCTCATCCGACATTCCTGAGCGGGAGGAATAGAGGCCGATCATGGTGGTTTTCACTTTTGCCAGCAGGCTCTTGGTTTTTTCCAGGGCACGCTCATCACCTCTGGCGCTGGCACTGGGGTTATGCACCATGTAATAGGCATTCTCGGCGATATGAACAGTATCCCCAGCAAGGGCAATCACACTGCCCATACTGGCTGCGATGCCTTCAATCCACGTTTCCACCTCGGCTTTGTGATCTTTGAGCAGGTTGTAAATGGCGGTACCGTCGAACACATCACCACCGGGGCAGTTAATATGCAGATTGATCTTGCTGACATCGCCTAGCGCTTTAAGATCGCGGGCAAAGTCTTTTGCAGT
>NZ_AQYJ01000003.1 GCF_000380565.1 Microbulbifer variabilis ATCC 700307 | reverse complement strand
CCTCCCCGCCGGAAGACCAAGGGTTCCTGTCCAACGCTAATCGGGACAGGGTTAGTCGGCCCCTAAGGCGAGGGCGAAAGCCGTAGTCGATGGAAAACAGGTTAATATTCCTGTACTCGCTATTGCTGCGATGGAGTGACGGAGAAGGCTAGGCCAGCATGGCGATTGGTTGTCCATGTTTAAGGTTGTAGGCTGGGGACTTAGGCAAATCCGGGTCCCTAAGGCTGAGAACTGATGACGAGTCTCTTTTAGAGACGAAGTGGTTGATGCCCTGCTTCCAGGAAAAACTTCTAAGCTTCAGGCAATAGTGAACCGTACTCTAAACCGACACAGGTGGTCAGGTAGAGAATACCAAGGCGCTTGAGAGAACTCTGGTGAAGGAACTAGGCAAAATGGTACCGTAACTTCGGGAGAAGGTACGCCGGTTTTGGTGATGGGACTTGCTCCCTAAGCTGAGGCCGGTCGAAGTGACCAGGTGGCTGCGACTGTTTATTAAAAACATAGCACTCTGCAAACACGTAAGTGGACGTATAGGGTGTGACGCCTGCCCGGTGCCGGAAGGTTAATTGATGGGGTTAGCTTCGGCGAAGCTCTTGATCGAAGCCCCGGTAAACGGCGGCCGTAACTATAACGGTCCTAAGGTAGCGAAATTCCTTGTCGGGTAAGTTCCGACCTGCACGAATGGCGTAACGATGGCCACGCTGTCTCCACCAGAGACTCAGTGAAATTGAAATCGCTGTTAAGATGCAGTGTACCCGCGGCTAGACGGAAAGACCCCGTGAACCTTTACTACAGCTTTGCACTGAACTTTGAGCCTATTTGTGTAGGATAGGTGGGAGGCTTTGAAGCAGCGACGCTAGTTGTTGTGGAGCCGTCCTTGAAATACCACCCTGGTATGTTTGAGGTTCTAACTCTGGTCCGTTATCCGGATCGAGGACAGTGTATGGTGGGTAGTTTGACTGGGGCGGTCTCCTCCCAAAGAGTAACGGAGGAGTACGAAGGTGCACTCAGCATGGTCGGAAATCATGCAATGAGCATAATGGTATAAGTGCGCTTGACTGCGAGACAGACATGTCGAGCAGGTACGAAAGTAGGTCATAGTGATCCGGCGATTCTGTATGGAAGGGTCGTCGCTCAACGGATAAAAGGTACTCCGGGGATAACAGGCTGATACCGCCCAAGAGTTCACATCGACGGCGGTGTTTGGCACCTCGATGTCGGCTCATCACATCCTGGGGCTGAAGCCGGTCCCAAGGGTATGGCTGTTCGCCATTTAAAGTGGTACGCGAGCTGGGTTTAGAACGTCGTGAGACAGTTCGGTCCCTATCTGCCGTGGGCGTTGGAGATTTGAGAAGAGTTGCTCCTAGTACGAGAGGACCGGAGTGAACGAACCTCTGGTGTTCCGGTTGTCACGCCAGTGGCATTGCCGGGTAGCTATGTTCGGACGGGATAACCGCTGAAAGCATCTAAGCGGGAAGCCTCCTTCAAGATAAGATCTCCCTGGGAACTTGATTCCCCTAAAGGGCCGTGGAAGACTACCACGTTGATAGGCTGGGTGTGGAAGCGTTGTGAGGCGTTGAGCTAACCAGTACTAATTGCCCGTGCGGCTTGACCATACAACAGAGATGGTTACTAACGACTAGCTAAGCTAGCGGATTGTGAGTTAGAGACATACGATCGCTTGCGGTGTATTACTACAGATTGTTTTACCGACTTATTTGGGGTTATCGCCGGTC
>NZ_AQYJ01000001.1 GCF_000380565.1 Microbulbifer variabilis ATCC 700307 | reverse complement strand
TGATGGTACTACCAGCGGCGCGGTGTATGAATGGGTAAGAACTAGAGAAAGAAAATATCGCCGCGTCCTAGTGATGGCAATTAAGGGCGATAGTAGAGACTTTGGCAGCAAAGAAATATTTTCACATCCAAGGAAAGCAGAGGTTAGTAACCCAACGCGCACTACTAAAGCCGATCGCCATCAAGTGAAGTTGTACATGGTGGGCACCCACAAGGCCAAGGATCTTATTGCCAGGCGATTGTTAGGCACCAGCGCCTATATGCATAGCTGCAAGCATGTGCGTCAGGATTACTGGGAGCAGGTCACCGCTGAAGTAAAAGCCCCAAGCAAAAAATATTCAGGAAGGGAAGTTTGGCAGAAAAGACCTGGAAAGAGTAATGAAGGGCTAGATACCGAGGTATATGCCCTACACGCGGCCTATGCCATGGAAGTGCAAAAAAAGACTGAGAAAAAATGGTCAATTCTTGAGGCGCGTCTAGGCCAGCGCACGTTGTTTAGTGAACCTGATCAATCCCCAGAACCCAATCAATCTACTAGAAAACCACTCCGGCCAGCACAGCCTGTTGGCTCCTTACTGGATAGTTAAATGTCTAAAACCCCGCAAGAAATGGTCGACCTCTATATTGAGGCCGAGATAGACGTGCTCGCCGGTAAAACCACGGTAATCAATGGCCGCCAATTTACTGCGGAGAACCTGCAGGAGATCCGCGCCGGTCGGCAGGAGTGGGAGCGTCGAGCAATTCAAGAAAATTTAAAGGCTTCCGGTAAGCGCCGTGGACCCGCCTACGCGAACTTTTGCTAATGAATAAATTAGATTCTGTTATCGGTTTTTTTTCGCCCGAGGCTGCCTTGCGTCGTGTGCAAGCTCGGCGCGCCTTGGAAATTGCCGCGGCCTATGAAGCTGCAAAGCCAAGCCGACTGAGAAAAAACCCCGGTGATAACCGTAGTGGTGATTTGGTACTTGAGGGCAGTGTGGAAGCGCTGCGCGGCCAGGCCCGGCACCTGGAGCAAAACCACGATTTTGCCTTTGGCATTCTCACCACCCTGGTGAACAACATTGTCGGCCCACGCGGTATTGATGTGGAGTTCCAACCCAAGACTTGGGATGGCGATATCCATGAAGGTCTCGCCAGCCAAATGAATGATGCCCATAAAGAATGGGCGCGGCGCCCGGAATGCACCCGGCAATTCAGTTGGGGCAAGTCTCAGCGGCTTCTTTGTAATACCTGGCTGCGCGATGGCGAAACTTTGTTAAGGCATCTACAGGGCACGGTGCCCGGCTTAAAGCATCGCACCCAGGTGCCTTACACCATCGAATGCCTGGAACCGGATTTCCTGCCGGTGGATTACAACGATCCCAGCAAGCGCAT